>OY787460.1:0-4800000 GCA_963678815.1 Victivallales bacterium | reverse complement strand
GGAAGCCCCGGATGCAAAAATGTCCTTGAGCAGGCGTGAATATTGTTCTCTGCCGCTGTCGGTGGGAATATTGCGATAGGTAACGCTGAATCCGGCCGCGGAAACCGTTTTTTCGAGTTCCCGGAACGAGGCTTCATTCCAGTGGATCCAGCGCGGCGTCATCGAATAGATAACAAATACGCTCCGGTTGCTGGCCTGAAGCATCTCCTGGACCTTCTCCAGGTCTATGTGTTTGTTAATCCTGGTTCCGGCCCGTTTTTTACTGGTTACCAAGTGATATTTTTCCAGTTCTTTAAGCGCTCGATGGGCATTCATCCGGGTAGTGCTGAATTTATCCGCAAGTTCATGTTCAGTGGGCAGAACTTCACCGGGAGTAATGTTTCCGTCCAGTACCTCGGAAAGAATATTCCGGTAGATTCGCATTATGTTTTTGTTCATGCCCATAGTATATGAACATATTACAAAAAATCAATGCCTATAATATGTGAAAGGCGTAAATGTTAGTTGTTACTTGTACAGGCCGGCAGAACAAATTAATCGCCTGGAACCGGTTTGACATTGTGGAAAACCAGCGCCGGGCGGTGATATTCTATGTCGTAAAGGTTTGCTTCAGGGCTTTTGCCATATCCTGAACTGACCGTGAAATCTTTCCCGGGTTTCCGGTCCAGGGTTATTTTGACCACATTTTGTTCCGGGACGGAAAAGTCAGTTACCGCCAGGTTTCCATCATCATCCTTGAAGATAAAATTCGAAAAGTGCTGTGGAATTGTGATCAAACTGGAATAAACATTCCGGTAATGCAGTTCCAGATTCTTTTCCCCGGTAATCAGGATTTGTTCAATGTCCGGATATTTCCACTGCGACTTTTTACCGTAAACCATTCCGAGGGCGGTGTCGGCATATTTGCCCCCGAGTTCAAGATTTCCGGCCACGCTGTTGTGGATAGGGTCAGCCAGCGGCAGTCCGAGCGCCGGAACCACTGCAACATTTTCCGCCTGCAATGCGACTTGCCGCTGGGCTTCACGCACAATTGACCAGCCCTCGTTACAGCCCACGACAATATTTTCGGAAGCTACTATGTTAAGCTGGGTTGTGATTACCGGCAGATTGGCTGTTCCGGTATCTTTCCGGGTGTTTTCCAGAAACTTCATAAAGCGTTCAAAGTATGTGGGAGCGAGCTGTTCAGTGGTGTCGCTGCATCCCTGATACCAGATCATACCGGTAACTTTCCCCCCGGCAAGTTTGATGCAGTGCAGCATGTTACGGTAAAGAACTCCATCCGGCAGCCAGGAATTCAGCGGTGATCCCCCGAGAGCTGTCTGGATCAGACCGATCGGATATCCCAGGCGGTGTTTGAGTATTTTTCCAAAAGCAAGCATTGGCGAGTGCATTGGATTTCCTTCGCGGTTCGGATGGCCGGAACCGGTGGGATCGTTGAGCGGGTGCATTGCCAGTTCCCACGATTCGTTGTTTTTCAGAACATGCACACCCAATTCCGGACCGTCCTCTGCCATTCCACGCCCGTAGCCGGCGGAATTGCTTTGACCGGCCAGTACCCACAGGTCGCCTACGCCCAGCGAATGGATCGCCATCATGAACCGGGAACTGCCGAGTTTCTGCTGATTGTTGCGAATGCCTATTTCGAGCCGGTAAAGTCCCCCGGCGGGAATATCCTTAAGAGTATGGGAAAATTCTCCTGTTCGGGAGTCATAGGAATCGGCCAGAGTCCAGTTGCAGGCATTGGTGACAGGATTATACGTGTCTTCCCGCAGCAGCCTGAAACATACCTGGAATTTCCGCAATGCGATGGCCTGTCCGGTGAGTTTGCCGCTTATGGGGATGTCGGCTTTTCCTGCTTTCTGCTGGTAGATTCGCCAGTTATCGACACCTTTGATATCAACGATCTTGCATAACGCAATATTCAGCTCTTCCATGCTTTTTTTCTCCAGGTTGCGGATAGTTGAAAGAGCTTAAAATGACTTCCGCATAACAAAAAATCAAGGGAGTTTGCGGTAAAACCCGCGGCTATTTTGCCGATTCCATTTTTGCGAGTTTTTCCTGATCTTTTTTTAGTTCTTTGCGGGAGTCGGCCAACTTCTTTTTCGTGGCAAGGTATTCTTCGTTGAGGTTATCAAGGGTTTTATTTTTTTCCTTTTCGGCCTTCCGTTCCTGACTGCGTCCGCGGCTGGTATAGACCACGCCGCCGCGCCAGGAATAGTTACGGCTGCCCTTGTATGCGGTGCTTCTGGCGGAGACTGTATTCATGTTTTTCAGCTGCCGGTCGATTTTTGATTCGAGTTCCGGGATCAGCTTGTTCAGTTCGGCTATCCGGTTTTTAAGTTCCCCGATTTCTTTTTCTTTATGCTGCTGGTTGTAAATCTTTTTGCGTTCCAGCATTTTTTTGTGCTGCTTTTCCTCTTCCTGGGCTTTGCGCTGTCTTTCGGCTTTCGCCAGTTCCACGGCATCGACTTTTCGCTTGGAATATTCCTCGGCTTCCTTGGGATCGTAGCTGTATTTTTTTTGTACATCTTCCGGCAGTTTTGTGAACGGGACAAACGTGATGCCGTTTTTATGCCCGATTTCCAGACCGTCCGGAGAGTGGCTCATCACTTTTGGATTTATATAGACTTTGCCGTCTTTCGTCGTGACTTTTGTATCGCCTTTCGAGTTTTTTTCAACTTTATAATCTACCGCGGATACGGCTGACGCGGAAAACACCAGGACCATGATTACCGGTGCGAAGGATTTCAATAAAATATACATGATAATATCTCCCTGATTGTTTTCTAAAGGTCTTGCGGGGGTGAGAAGTCCCGGTTGTCAATCGCTTCGTTCCATTTGATGCTTTGGAACTGTATTGCCGTCAGGCTTTGCGCGTCGAAAATGTCTACCGACATCGGACACATTACTCCGCCCACATTCCGGTAATCACTGAAGTACGTTTTAACCTTGGTTGTTCCGTCGGCGGTATCGACTGTTTCCACCATTTTTACGATCAGGCAGGAACTAGTATCAACGAACAGGATTATTGGCTGGGAACGGTATTCCGATTGCGGTTGACAGTTCAGCTTCCAGCATTTTTTGTCCATGACTTTTTCTATGCTTTCGAGTTTTATGCTGGAAAATATTTTCTGCATTTTCATGGCGGGGGAAAGCAATTTGGCCTGGAGTTTCGCTTCATCCAGTTCCTCGCCCTTGATAATTCTCACACCTTTTTTGCTGGTGTATTCCCATGCGGTTTTGCCGTCATATCCTTTGAGTACCGTTTCTTTTGGAGTCACCAGTTTCATTCGTATTTTATCGGGAACTTTGAGTTTCATGGTAAGTTTTCCTGCCAGCTTGTCCCGTTGAAGAGTTGCCACGGCAATCTCAGTTTTCAGTTTTTTCTGCTTTATCCCCGGCGTATAGGCTTTTTCCACCTTGCTCATGATTTCGGTTATGCTCTGGGTGGTCGTGCATCCGGTCAGCAATGCCAAGGCTCCGGCAAGTAGAGGCAGTTGAATTTTAAGCATATCTTTTTCTTTCTTGTTATCAGTTAGAAATGAGTTGTTGCCGGGAGAAAATAATCTAACGGCTCCTTACTCCAGTTTTTCTTTCAATCTTTTGTAGTGACGTTTCATTTGAATCAGCCTGATTTCCTTTTTATCAAGTTCCCGCCGATAAGCTTTCAGGGTGTTTTTGCTGGACAAGTATTCTTCCGCTACGCCATCGATGACTCTGTTTTTGCTTTTTTCCGACCTGCGGCGCTGGTTCTTTCCCCGATTGCTGTAGACCAGCCCCCCGCGCCATGAATAACCAGGTCTTCCGTTTGATGTGGAGCTTCCGGCCAGGGAGGTGATGCTGTTCATGTGTTTGTCGGCCTTTGCTTCAAGCTTGGGAATCTGCTCTTTCAGGAATTTGATTCTTCTTTCCAGCTTGATGATTTCAATTTCCATGTTTTCAAGATGACGTTTATCGAAGTATTTTTTCCATTTCAGCTTATTGGCTTTGGCGGCTTGCGCCTTTTTGCGGCGGTTGGCGGCCATCTGGCGTTTCATCGCCGCCTTTTGCTTTGAGTATGCTTGTCCGGCTTCAGGATTGTAATTGTATTTCTTCTGCAAACGCTCAGACAAATACATGAAAGGCATGAATCCCACACCGTTCTTGTGTGCGACCTCCAGACCGTCCGGGGTTCGTCCGACAATGTGCGGGTTGTAATAGACTTTTCCATTGGTCAGGGTGACTTTTACGTCCCCGTTCGGCAACTTTTCCACTTTGTAATCAACGGCTGTTGCCGTGACCGCCAAAAACAGTATGGCCAATCCGGTTATAAAATATCTTTGCGGTTTATTCATGTTGTATCTCCCTGATCAAAAGTCGCTTTTGGGCAAATCAAAGTCGAGGTCGTCGATGGGTGCATTCCAGATTATATCGACGAATTTTATTTCAGTGAGATGGTTTTCACTGAAGATATTGACCAACATTGGCGACATTATTCCTCCGATGTTTTGATAATTCTGAAGATAAGTTGTTACCGGAATTGTTCCATTGTCCGTGTCGACAAGTTCATCCATCTTTATAACCAGATAGGTTTTCTTGTCCACATAAAAAGTTATCGGTTGAGATTTATATTCGGATTTAGGCAGGCATATAAGTTTCCAGCATGGTTTGTCCAGGGCTTTTGCTTCTCCGGCAATTTTTATGTCCGAAAAAACTTTTTCCATTTTAATAACCGGGAAGAGCAGTGTCGCCTGGAGTTTTGCTTCATCCAATTCTTTGCCTTTCAGTACCCTGAGTCCGTTTTTCGTGCTGTATTCCCATGCGGTTTTACCGTTGTAGCCTTTGATTACCGTTTCATCCGGAATAACAAGCTGCATCCTGATCTTATCGGGAATTTTAAGCTTGTAAGTCAGTTTGCCGACGGTTTTATCCTGTTTGACGGTGGCATGGGCGATTTCAGTTTTGATAGTGCCCGGTTCGACTCCGGGGGTGTAAGCTTTGTCAATTTTTTCCAGGAGCCGGGGTAGTTCTGGCTGAGGTGTTGTGCATCCGGCTGCTAATACCAGAATTCCGGCAAGCAACGCAAATTTGAGTCTGATCATCCTGATTCCTCCCTGTGGATTTATACAATATTCCCAATATAACGATCAATTAGAGAAAATAAAGGGCATCTCTAAAAATTGACTTTCCTGGCGAGAAGCCGGGAACGGAGGAGTAGCTTCAAGCTACGTCGAGTTCCCGCGACGAAACAAGGACGAAAAAGAACAGCCCGGAACCGAAAACGCTATTATTAGAGGTGTCCTAAAGTAAATTTCCGATGGCTATTTTTTTCTGATGAAAATGGTATCGCCTTCCTTGCAGCCCAGTAATTTGACAGCGTTGGCGAAATTGCGGGAGATTTTAAGGTAGCCGTCAGCCGTGACAAAGGCTATCCAATCGCCTCTCGGTACATCAAAGTAAGTGTCGCCATAAAGAACATCGTACTGTTTTTTTCCGAATCCGACAGTAAACTTCCTTCCCTTTCCAATTCCAGCTTTTTCAAGGTCTGTCCTGGTAAATTCCGTATTGAAATTGCCGTATACGGAGGACACCTTGGTGACTTTTGCGTATGCGGCGCCATCTTTGAATAAAGTTTTGGATTCAGGCTTTTTTTCAACCGTGCAGTCATTTGTCATTTTGATGGCTTTTCCTTCCGCATAGTCAACCAAAGCCTTTAACGCGGACAGTTCTTCCTCTCCATTTATGTTGCAGTGACCTTTTCTGCCGACAGTCCATGCCGCCGGTTTAACCGATCCTCGAACCAGTTCAGACAAATACCTTTTTGCCGAACCCGCTTCATTTTTATTGCAGAGAAACACGATAGGAATTCTCGGATTGAAGTTTAAACCCCGATTTTTCCCGATAACAGGGCAGTTGGCTAATACCCCGTCGTAACGTTTCCTGGGTTGTTCGGCAATCAGCGTCACAATCAGACCGCCCATTGACGTGCCGCGCAGATAAGTTTTTGTCGGCTTTCCGTACTTATTGGCAATAAAATCGTAAAGATTGGCGATATCCTTGATTCCCGCTTTTACCGCCCAGCCATTTGTGCGGTAACTGGTAGCAGCCAGCATCCAGCCATCTTTCAGCAACTGCCGATAAAATGTGTTGCTTTTATATAAAATGTTACAGGACAGCGGTGCATTTTTCGGCCGGTAACCGTGGGCAAGGATCAGCAGTTTTCCATTCCAGGAGGCCGGCTTGACGATCATAATATTCGATCCTTCGAGCTCGGAACGTTCGACAATCGGTTTTTCGGCGGCGCAAATCCCGGCGGTGGTAAACAACAGAAAAATCAAAACAAGATTATTGGTGAAACACGACACTTGTACCTCAGATTTGGACGTTTTATATCAATTACTACTATTTTATGGGTGCGGTTGGACGTTTTACCGGCTTGGCTTTTTTCGCGGAAGCTTTGGTTTTCCGGGCAGATTTTTTTTCCGGGGCTTTGCTTTTCCGTTCTCTGGAGCGCAGGTCAAGGATGACATTATTCTTTTTGACGTCTACCTGTACGTGTCCGCCGCTTTCGAGTTTTCCGAACAGTATTTCATCTGCGAGTTTTTCCTGGATTTCATTTTTGATCAGGCGGTGGAGCGGACGCGCCCCCATTTTCCGGTCGTAGCCGTTTTCAGCAAACCATGTGATGGCGTGTGGAGTTAATTCGATGGAGATGTTTTTGTTTTTGAGTTCGGCGGCAAGCTGCCGGATGAACTTGTTCACGATCATTTCCATCAGTTCCATTGTCAGGGAATTGAAGAAGACCACACCGTCCAGACGGTTGCGGAACTCCGGACTGAAATATTTTTCGACGGCCTTGGAAGTGTCGTTTTTACTGCTGTCGCTCGGAGTGAAACCGATGATGTTGCTATCGAGAAGCCGGGCCCCCACATTGCTGGTCATGATGATCACGGCGTTGCGGAAATCGGCCTTGCGCCCGTTGTTGTCGGTTAAGGTTCCGTAGTCCATGATCTGGAGCAGGATGTTGTAAATGTCCTCGTGGGCTTTTTCGATCTCGTCCAGGAGCAGCACACAGTGCGGAGTGCGGATCAGCGCTTCGGTCAGCAGTCCAGACTGCTCGAATCCAACGTATCCCGGCGGACTGCCGATCAGCTTCGATACGGTATGTTTTTCCGAGTATTCGCTCATGTCGAAACGGATGAAGGTCATGGCCATTTTTGATGAAAGCTGACGGGCAAGTTCGGTTTTGCCGCAACCGGTGGGGCCGCAGAACAGGAACGAGCCGACCGGCTTGTCTTTGTGTCCGATTCCGGCGCGGGAAATCTTGATGGCCTTGGCAACCTTGTGAATGGCCTCATCCTGGCCGAAAACGTCGTTTTTCAGGTTTGCTTCCAAGCCTTTGAGCAGACTCATATCGGTGGCGGAAACCTTGGCGGCGGGAATATTCGCGATCTGGGAAATTACCCGTTCGATGTCGCGCACGGTGATGATTTTTTTGCGCTTTTTGTCCTGCAGGGTATTTCTTGCTCCAGCCTCGTCGATCACGTCGATGGCTTTGTCCGGCAGGAAACGGTCATTGATGTATTTGTGCGCCAGTGACGCGGCGGTGCGGAGCGCCTGTGACGAGAAAGTAATATCGTAGTGGCTTTCGTAATAGGGTTTCAGGCCATTGAGAATCGCCACGGTTTCAGCTTCGGACGGCTCCGGCACGTCGATTTTCTGGAAACGGCGGCTGAATGCTTTGTCCTTCAGGATATGGTTCTTGTAATCATCGTAAGTGGTTGCGCCGATGCAGCGGATCAGTCCGGCGTTCAACGCGGGTTTGAGAATGTTTGACGCGTCAAGCGAACCGGTGTTTACGGCTCCCGCACCGACAACCGTGTGGATTTCGTCGATGAACAGGATCACGTTGTCCATTTTGATAATTTCGTCGATCACCTTTTTCAGGCGGTTTTCGAATTCGCCGCGATACTTGGTCCCGGCGATGATCGCGCCCATGTCAAGCGCCCAGATGTCGATGTCCCTGAGTTTTTCCGGCACGTCGTCCAAGGCGATTTTCCTGGCGAAGCCTTCCACTATGGCGGTCTTGCCGACCCCGGATTCGCCCACCAGCACCGGATTGTTTTTCTTACGGCGGTTCAGGGTTTGCATTAATCTTGAAAGTTCAACTTTCCGGCCGATGATCGGATCGATCTTGCCGTTTCTCGCCGTTTCCGTGAGATTTACCGCAAATTGAGGCAGGAATTTAAGTTTTACGCCTTTTGTATTGTTGGTTTCTTCCGGTTCTTCGGAGTCGTCCAGCTCTTCAAACTCGATTTCTTCCATATCGGCGTCATCTTCATCGCTTTCCTCGTTGTCGAGGTCGTTAAGCTGATCTTCTTCTTCATTGTCCGGGCCGTAGTCTCCCCAGGAGATTTCCTTGATTACGGCGTAGCGGTCAATTCCCTGTTTACGCAGGTAATAACAGGCGTGGGTTTTGTCCTGTTCCAGGATCGAGACCAGGATGTCCAGAACGTCCATGAACTCTTTTTCAGATGAAAGCGCACGCGCGAAGGCGTTATTGACGATCCGCGAGAAAGCAATGGATTCCAAGGGATGGTCGATATTGTCAAAAGCCTCTACCTTGGTGCGGAAAAATTCTTCGAGATCATATTCAACGGCCGCTGGATCGCCTCCCACCGCCGCCAGCAGCCGCTTGATGCGGTTGTTCTGCAACAGCAGATATAGTAAATGTTCGGGAAGGACAAATTCATGGCCGCGTTCCGCCGCGAATTCCGGAATCCGGGCAAAAATAAGGTTGAGGTCTGGGCTTACTTCCGGGAGATGCTCCACAACTTACTCCTTTTCCATCGTGCAGCGCAATGGAAACTTGTGTTTCTCGGAGAGCAGTTCGACTTGCTTTACTTTGGTTTCGGCTATGGCATAAGGATAAACCCCGCAGAGACCGCAGCCTTTACGGTGAACGTTCAGCATGATCCGTTGCGCGTCCTGTTCATCCTTGTGAAAAATAACCATCAGCACCATCACCACAAAGTCCATGGTGGTGTAGTCGTCATTACACAGGATAACCTTGTACATCGGCGGTTCTTCGAGCTGGATCTGCTCTAAAACTTCGCCTTTTGTTACCGATGTATCCGCCATTGAAATCTCCCTGCTTTAATAACATTATATAATATAACATACAAAATGTTAAGAAGAGAGCAGAAAAATCAACAAAATTTTTGAAAAAAATGCTCCGAAAACGAATATTTAACAGATTTTAAATAAATAATGCCGACAGGTTGGCAATAAAATGGAGTCAATTTTATGGAATACAAAACCGATGTAACCGACAGTCACGAACGCAATGAGGAACTGCAATGGGCCCGGATTATGGCTTCCGGGAACTCCGCCGCCGGGATGGCCGTGGTATTCATTCAGAAACTTTGTACCGCTTTTCACGAACTGGGGCCTGCCTGGGAAGCCGCTGGCCTGAAAGAAAACCAACTGGATTTTTTTAAGCACAGGATGGCGGCGCGGATCAAAAAAGTACTGTCGGTACTGGAATTAAATGGACTCGGAAATATTTCCGGTTGTGATGAATTTCACAATCTGCTAAAAAAAACTGAATCCGCTGTCTCCCTCGAAGAACTTGCCAGCCTTACCGAACCAGTCCACATGATAAATCACAAACTCTGTGACGCCCTGGAGGGGAAGATTTAATCCCAAACATGCTTTGTGCGGTAATGCGATTGTTGCGGATTTGATCAGTCTATGTCCTTAACCAGCTTGCCGGTTTTGCGGAAAATCGCGTCAAGGACGTACTGATATTCTTCTTTGAGCTTTTCCTGATACTCTTTTTTCGTTTTATTATAACATTTCTGGTAACTGGCAAGAGATTTTTTATACTTTTTGTTCTTCTTTGCCAGCTTGGTAAATTGATCTATCTTTTTCTTATATATCGCACACTTTTTGGCGAGGGCGGGACATATTTTATCGTTTTCCGGCTTGAATGTTTTCGGATTATTGATGGTTTTCTTCAAGGCCCGGCCTTTGGTTTTCAGTTCTTCGAGCGAAAGTTTATCTAGTTCCTGCCGCTTTTTCCTTGCCTCGACTCTTTTCTTCTGGCGATCGAGGGCATTCGAAGTCATGCCGTCCTTTGCCATTTCGCCGGATGCTTTATTTTTCGTTGCTTCAAGCTTACTTTTTCTGCGGAGATTATGGCGTCGGGTAATTTCTTCTTGTGATGTTCCGTAGCCGGCCGATAAGTTCCCGTTGGGAAAGGTAAAAGCACAGAGAACGAAGAAAAAGATGTAAACGGATTTTTTGAACGTCATTTAATGGCCCCTTATTGGTTGTCAACTGCCTAAACCTGAACAATAACCGAAGTTTTTATTTAATACAAACGGATTGTCCGGATTAAGTTTGGAATTTTGGTTTCCGTAAGTTTTGCCCCGGGAAAATTCAGAATTAATTTACCTGCACGTTTGATTTTTTCGCCGATGACGGGTAATTTAATTTTTTGTGTGTCTAAAATAATTATAATTTAATGTATGTATGGACCGGAGGAGGTGAGATTCAGCATGGAAATGACCGAAGTCAGAGTAAAAAAGGGTGAAGCAATCGACCGCGCTCTGCGCAGACTCAAGAAGAAGCTTGACAAAGAAGGTACTTTGAAAGAACTCCGCAATCGCCGTCACTACGAAAAACCCAGTGAAAAGAAACGCCGCGCCAAAAGAATGGGCAGCAGAAAACACTGAGTTTTCAATTTGTTATTAATGATATCAGGCGTCCGGTCTATGCCGCGACGCCTGTTTTTTTGAAAAAATTAAATGGCTGCAAAGAAAAAAATCCGTAAAAACGCATTTAGAGGAGTGGTGCTGTTTGGAATCATTCCACTGTTGGTCATCAATTCTTATGCGTACTGGCAATTGAGCGAAACCGCGGCTTCCTATCATGTGCAACTTTTTGGCTCAATGTCTGATAATCTTACCCAACTGGCGGTCATTCTTGCGATAAACAGTCTGGTTATAATCTTTCTTCTGATCTATATTTCCACATCAAGAAAATAATATTCGCTGTCGTGATCGCAACCGGTCTCTTATTTGGAAATTCTTGCATAGGCTCCGGCGGGGAGCATTCTGCCGGTGGATTCCGGGATGGTCATTTCCCCGGTTTCCAGCTTAAATTCATCGCCGAAAACATTGAGCAGAATCCGGCCGAGAACCAGCGGAGTAAAACCTGGCGAATGACAGCTCAACAGCACAAAGGCGGGTTTTCCTGGAGCGAGGAGTTCGCGGCAGCCTGACAACATACTCCCGAGGTCTTCCTCGATTTTCCAGACTTGTCCCTGGGCGCCGCGTCCGAAACTTGGCGGGTCAAGCACGATTCCCTGGTATTTTCTTTCCCTGCGGATTTCGCGGTTGATGAATTTCACGGCGTCGTCAACTATCCAGCGGACCGAGTCGGGAATATCCGGGTTCAGCGCGTGATTTTCCCTGGCCCATTCCACCATGCCCCTGGCGGCGTCGAGGTGACACACCTGCGCCCCGGCTTTTGCCATCGATAGACTGCCAAGGCCGGAATAGGCGAAAAGGTTCAGTACCCGGACATTTCCGGTTTTCCTGATTTGTTCCTGCTGCCACTGCCAGTTTGCCGACTGTTCCGGAAAGATTCCAAGGTGTCCGAAATCGGTTGGTTTCACCTTGAAATTGATGCCGTTTAGCGAGGCGTTCCAGGATTCCGGAGGATTACTTCGCCAGCGCCAGTTGCCGCTGGAACCTTTCCTTACAAAAGAACCCGCGGCCCGGTTCCATTCCGATTCCGGCAGTTCGGGGTTCCAGAAAGCGTTTGCCGCCGGGCGTACCAGCAGATAATCGCCAACCTGCTCGAGCTTTTGTCCGTTTCCTGAGTCCAGGAGTTTGTATTCCGCCATATTCCGTTCAGTTTTTCTGTTCAGCTTTTGATTTTTTAGTTTCTTCGGAATCGTATACAATCCTTCCCCGGGAAACCGTCAAACGTGTCCGGTTGGTTTTCGAGTCGAAGAATGCAATGTCGGCCTGCTTGCCCGGACGCAGTTCGCCGATGTTGTCCAGCCCGATGTTCCTTGCCGGATTGATGGTGAAACACGCGGCGGCTTCGGTGAAAGTAAGATGCGAGTAAGTGACCAGATGATGCCAGCCTTCTTCGAGAGTAAGGGTGGTTCCGGCGATTACCCCCTCGGGAGTGAGGGACTTCCCGTCTTTTACACTTACTTCCTCGGTGCCGATGTGATAAGTGCCGTCCTTCAAACCGGCCGCCTGGATAGAATCGCTTACCCCGATAAGGTTTTCCTTGGGTTTTGCGCGGCAGGCCAGGTCAACCATTCGGGGATGCAGGTGGAAACCGTCGAGAATCATTTCAATGGTTATGCGGTCGTCGGTGAGTGCCACGGTGGTGAGGGCTGCGCGGCGCTGGTGGAGTTCCGGCATGCCGTTGAAAAGGTGGGTACAGCGCTGCGCTCCGACTTCCACGGCCTTAAGTACCTGTTCTTCGTTGGCCAGGCTGTGTCCCATCGACGGAGTTATGTTGTTTTCGAGGAGTTTCTCGATAAGTTTTTCGCAGCCTTCCAGTTCGGGAGCGAAAGTCATGATCTTGATTTTACCTTTACCCTCCTCGATAAGCTCGTCCAGCATGCCTAGGTCGATCTTGCCGATAATGTCGTTGATATTCTGGGAACCGTGCTTTTCGGGATTGAGGAACGGGCCTTCAAGATGGATTCCGATGGGTTCGGCCCCGTCGTGTGCGCCGGCGATCATGCCTACAAGCGCGGAAACTCCGGCAAGCATGGTGTCATGCCGCGAAGATACCATGGTTGGCATGAATGACGTGGTTCCGTGGTAGGCAAGCACGCGGCACATCCGTTCGATGTCGGCGCCTTTCGCGAATGCGGTCGACGAGTCGAAACCTCCCGCCCCGTGAGTGTGAGTGTCGATGAACCCGGGAACCGCGTAATTACCGGTAAGGTCCATTATTTTTACATCTGGCTCGCGGCTGAAAGCCGATATCCCCCCGATGGCAAGGATTTTCTTGTTTTCGCAGAGAATTCCGCTGTGCGGTATCCGTTCCTGCGGGGACAAACAAAAGTCCGCTATATATAATGTGCGTCTGGTTTCCATGATATTATTTCCTGAATTAGAGGTTTTTCTTTATCATTTGTATATAATACTACCGAACCCAACCGTATCAAAGACAATTTCGAAAATGAATCTGAAAAGACCCGCCGCGTCCTGTGGATATTTTGGGGAATGAAGAGGGGGATGAAAATAATCGAAATTTAATGAAAACTTATGATTTTTCATTGGCTTAAGTCAATTTGCCACAGCATATTACAAGTAGACGAGTTAGAGAAAAATAAAGGAGGAATAGTATCATGTTCGTAAACTCAAAACTTCGCAAGCCGGCAGGACTGCTGGTTTTATTGGTCCTGTCCTGTTCCACATTGGTCGCGGGTACGGTCAACCCGGACGACTATCCGGCCGCGGATAAAAAAGAATGGGGACAACTGAGATGGGTAATGCAGATTGCCAACCAACCCCTGGATGATTTCACCCACTACGAAAGCGTCGATGAAATCGGTGATAGCGCCAGACGTTTTGAGATTGCTTTTTCCGGCTATTTTCTCGGCGCGGAACAGTATAACAAATTTCCTGCCTGGAAAGGTTCGATCCGGAATGCCTACGACCGGATGATTCAGAAGATGTTCCAGAAACCGGTATGGAAATACTGGAGCAAGGACAGCGCCGGACGCCCCATGTATCAACCGGATTTCAACTCTCCAGACGCCCCTAGCGCCGACCCCATCGCCTACCGCAACATTATGTATTCCGGGCATGTTGGCATGATGATTAATCAATATGAGATGTTGTATCGCGACTTCAAGTGGGACAATCCTGGCTCGATTGTGCTGAACTGGAACGATCACACCCGCTTTGTCTATGATAACAGAAGCTTGCAGAACGCTATGTTTCTGCAGATGATCACCAACCCGGTGCCGGGTATCGAATGTGAACCGAATGCAATCTTTGCTGCCTGCAATCAGCATCCGATTTTAAGCTGGATGCATTATGATTTCCTTCACGGCACCCGATATTTTGCGGCTGCTGCGCCATTGTTCAAAGAATGGTTCCAAACCGTCCTGGTGAACCAAAAGACCCATGAGATCGCTTTTGCTTACCTTATCAAGCAGGGATATGTCTTGGCGCAATGGCACCCGAAACTGGGCAACAAGCTGGATAAAAAGCTGGAAGCCGCGGTTAAATCAGGAAAATTATCGCTTAATTCTGTCTCTCTGGATGGCTGGACGGGCACTTTCATGCACGCCTGGGCCCCGGAAGTAATCGAAGAATTGTATCCGTACATGAAAAAGGATTTTGTAATTATCAAGCCGGACGGCTCGGCTGAAGTTAAGGTGGACGTGCTTAACAAGCCCGACTTCCTCGGATTTTATACGATGCTGGCCGCCGAAATGGGCGACGAGGATATAAAGAAAAAATTACTCGAACGCGCGGATGTTTTGTACTCGCCAATCTGGAAAGACGGCACTCTACACTATGAGTATTTTGATACCTGCAACGCTTTCGGAGCCAAACCCGAAAACAAGAAGAATGACAAAGCCACTGAAAAGCCGAAAAGCTGCTGCTGTGCAGGTAAAGATAAAAAACGCATTGCCGTTCCAATGGGATCGCTGGGACTTGGTAAATGCTGCAAACAAAAATTCCAGAATGACAATGTGCAGGACCGCTTATTCGGAATCGCCCGGGCTTTGCCTAAAGGTGGCATGTGGAAAATGTACAACGAACCTTTCGATAAGGAACATTTTGAAGAACCGGCGCTTACTGGCGTGGACATCGTTGCCACCATCCTTAAACGGGCGGTTTATGACCGGGAAAAACATGCTTTGATTGTTTCGACTATCGGCAGCGGTAAAGATGGCGGCGCCAGCTTTACATTGATTAACCTGAGGTCCGATAAAAATTATCTTCTGACGGACGGCAAAAAAGTTGTCGCGAAGGTTAACGGCGTCAAGGAATATAAGGTTAATTTCGACAACCGGTTGTCACATGATTTTATACTAACGGAAGAAAATGGGCGGATGTAATTTTTCTTTATTTGCGGATAGCCAATACAAATTATCCGTCAGAATTATTAAAACTGGGTTATTAAATTTACCGCAGGCATAACCACATATCTGTCCATATCGGCAGGTGGTCGGAGCCGATATATGGACCGCACTTGAAATTCCGGCTTCTGAAATGTTTGCTTGTCAATATATGGTCGATCGGCAATCCTGAAATCATGGCGTAGGGAGCGGGGTAAGAGCCGTTGATCCCGAAACCTTTCCTTGTGTTAATTAAGCCGGTGTCCGAAATGAGCTTCTTATAGAACGGCGACCACATCGTGGTATTCAGGTCGGCAATGACAATTACCGGGCCGGAAACCTTATTGACTTCCTTTGCGAGATTTTCAATGTGGGTATTCCGGTCTTCCCATTTGCCTTTTTTTCTGGTCGGGCTCACCGGATGCGCCACGAAAACATTTACCGTTGTGCCATCTATGTCAAGCTTTGTGAGGAAGTTTGGGCGACCTTTTGGGCTGAGTTTTATTTCCTGGTGATTGATAATCGGGAATTTGCTGTATATTAGGATTCCGTCGCTTCCGAGCTGACTGCTGACAATCTTTTCGGGATAAACTTTGTCGAGTTCCTTCAACCTGTCCAGCCAGCGCTTGTCGACTTCCATAAATACCAGAATATCCGGGGAATTCGTGCGGACAAATGATCTGACGTCCTCGGAATGTTTGTTTCGCCTCAAAACATTAATCATGCATATCCGCAGTTGCCTGATTTCCTTGCCTGTAGATTGCGCCGGGGATATGTACCACGGGAATACATCTATGAAATTCAATACCATAATTATACTGATCACTGCTGAATTTGTTTTCCTGAGCTTCTTATTCAGAAGCGTTACTATTCCCAATATTACTGACAAAATCAGTGCCTGGAGCCTGAAATGGCAGAAAGTATCGAAAAGCCGGCATGAGCTTCCGGAATAAGAGAGAAGCGTAACTGAAAGCAGAGCCAAAGAGATTATCAAAATTGCAACCGGGAGCGCTGAACTTTTCGAGAGTATTGCGTAAATGCCGGGGATGATACCTTTATCGTTTTTCTTTGTCATACCTGATAACAATCATTTGTATATGTAACTATCGGTTTCAATATGTCTCAAAGTGGTGTAAATTGCAATGACGGATATCCGATTCCGGTCTTTGGTTCCGGAAGCATCGTGTCAAGGTGTCTGATGAAATTTCATGCCAAAAAAAGTTGGAGAAAAAAAGTCAGTTCAGTAACTGCTTGTCAACTAGCCGGATAAAATTTTTTCGAAAAAAAAGTTGAAAAAACTTTATAGAAATCGTTTGATAATTTTTGGATTTTCGTTAGATTGAGTAGAGTCCCCCGTGGGCAAAGACAAAAGGGTTGTTAATAACTTGTTAATAAATTATTGATTGCTTCGAGATTTATTCATAAGTGCCTGAAACAGCCTGACCTAAATGGGATTACGCCAGAAATTCCATTTACCGGCGGAACATAGCGCCGCCGCGAATTTCCGAGGAGGGAGATTTAGATTCAAAACTGTCTTGCCTGCGAACTTGGACGCTGGGAACGGCCGGCCTAGGAAACCGGGCGTTACGGAGGGTAAATATAACCTGGGATACGCACAGGACGTTGTCTTGTGCCTTGGATGGTGAGCCCGGTTATACTGTTAATAACCTTATTGGGAAAGAAAGGTATAGTTAAATGCAGGAAGATAGCTCCGCGAAGGAGGTATGGGGTCGGGTTTGCGGCCTTCTCCGGGAGATTTCGCGGGATACGTATGAACAGTGGTTTCAGCCAATCGTGCCATTGACTCTGGAAGGAAATGAGATTGTTCTTGGGGTGTCGGACGAGTTCTTCGCCGAATGGATTACCAACAATTATCTCGATATGTTGAGCGAAGCGCTTGACAGTGCCGCTGGAAGATCACTGGATGTAACATTCGAGACCGGATTCACTCCGGAAGTTGTCGAGGAAGCATTTGAGGAAAGTAATCCTGTTTGCAAATCGGAAGAAGAGGAAACGGAAGCAGAACAGGTAACTGCGCCGAATTGTCTGGCCCGGCATACTTTCAACAACTTTGTGGTCGGAGAGGAAAACCGCTACGCTTATACCGCCGCGCTTACCGTGGCCCAGTCACCCGGCATCTATAATCCTTTATATATATACGGTTCCACCGGAATGGGGAAAACCCACCTGCTTCAGGCAGTTGCCCATGAAGTTCTCAAAGACAATCCACGGGCGATAATCCGGTATATTACCTGCGAGGAGTTCCTGAACCGCTATGTCGATTCCCTCAGGATGAAGAAGCACGCCGAGTTCCGCAACATGATCCGCACCGCCGATTTCCTGCTGGTAGACGATGTTCACCATCTCGCCAACAAAACGCAGCTCCAGGAAGAATTTTTCAACACTTTCAATACTCTTTATAACGCCAATAAACAGATCATCCTCACTTCAGATAAACAACCATGCGAGATCGTCGGTCTCGAAAGCCGCCTGGTTTCCCGTTTTGAATGCGGTGTTGCCACCGAGATCACCACTCCCGGACTCGAAACCCGGTTGGCGATCCTGAAAATGAAGCAGGATGAACACATGGTAAAATTGGATGATGAAATCCTGTTTTTCATCGCCGCCCGGATTACCAGCAGCATCCGCCGTCTTGAAGGGGCGTTGCTTCGTCTGGTTGCCTATTCATCCGCCATGTCGAATTGCAAGATTACGGTTGAAAAGGCCGAGGAACTTCTCAGCAAGCTGCTCGAGGAGGAAGCCACTACCCATAAGGTGTCCATCGATAACATCCAGAAGCGGGTTGCGGAATTCTACGGGCTTCACGTTCACGATCTGATCGGCAACAAGCGTCCGAAGAACATTGCCGAACCTCGGATGCTTGCCATGTATCTTTCCCGCCGGCTCACCGACCATTCCTATCCGGAAATCGGTTTGGCCTTCGGCGGCAGGACCCATGCCACCGTGATGCATGCGGAAAAGAAAATCGCCGCCGAAAGCAAACTCAACGAAAGCATGCGGCGGACAGTTACCCAATTGCAGCGTCAGTTGCAGGCGTAACCTCAACGGAGTACCATGAGGATCGATCTTCATACGCATACTCCCCTCTGTAAACACGCGGAGGGAGAGCCGTCGGCTTTCCTTGCCGCCGCCGCTGCCGCCGGACTTTCCGAAATGGGCGTTGCCGATCATATTCCGTGGCCGGCCGGTTACGACAGTGACAGCCGGATGGATCCGGAACAGTTTCCCGAGTATCGTGAAATTGTCCGCCAGCTTCAGGCCGCCGATTCTCCGGTGAAAGTCCTTTACGGAATCGAGCTTGACTGGGTTCCCGGGCATATGGATGAAGTTTACCGGAATATCGAGACGGAGCCGTTCGACTATATTATCGGTTCTATTCATTTTATCGATGACTTCGGATTCGACAGTCCATGCTATATCGAGCGCTGGCAAAAATACGGCGCGCAATGGGTGTGGGACCGCTATGCGGACTTGATCCTGGAATTTGCGGAAAACGCCGATTTCGACATTATTGCCCATGCGGACCTTCCGAAAAAATTCGGTTTTTTTCCCGAATCAATGAACTATTTTATGGAAAAAATCGATGCCGCGCTGGCGGTTGCCGGTAAAAAAGGCATGGCAATCGAGATCAATACCGGAGGACTCCGGAAAAAGGTTAAGCAGATTTATCCTTCTCTGGATATTCTTAAACTCGCTAAACATCACGGACTCAAACTTACTCTCGGCTCCGACGCCCATCATCCGAGTGAAGTCGCCTTCGGATTCAAGGAAGCCGTGGAGCTGGCAAAAGCCGCCGGGTTCACCGAACAGACCACTTATCACGGTCGCATTCCGAAATCATTTCCCATCGTTTGACTGGATTTTTTAGCTTCACAATTTCTTATCTGCTTGTATCGCAAGCAGATAAAGTTTACAAGTTTTTGTAAAAAGAAGTGGGATTTGGGGAGAAGAAAATAAACTTTTTCCAAGAAGTTTTTGTCTTCTCCCCAAGACAAAAGGATCTTATTTAAGTAAGTTATATTTTTCGGCAGGTATCGCGTTCAATCAGGGGAGTTTCAAGGATTACCTGTTTGTCTTCGTCGGTGTTACCGTTTATTTGCAGGAGCAGTTTTTTTGCTGCTGCGGCCCCGGCTTCATAAAGAGGCTGGCGAAGGGTGGTCAGGAATGGAGCGGTCATGTGGGTAAACTGGTTCCAGTCATCAAATCCCACGACGGAAATATCTTCCGGCACTTTAAGGCCGATAACCTTTAGTTCATAGATCAGGGCCCTGGCCTCAACGTCGCTCCAGCAGAATACCGCGGTTGGCCGGGCATCTTCCGGATCGCCGAAAATACTCCCCACTGCTTCCGGAAGCTTGTCGCGGTTGATAATTTTAATCCAATCCTTTTTCACGGGAATTCCAAGATCTTTACAGGCGGTCTTGAAGCCGCGCATCCGCTCTTCCATCTCACCGTCGATGGATGCCGATTCACCTCGGCAGATAAACGCAATGCGCTTGTGCCCAAGTTTATGCAGATACTGCACCGCCTTGTATCCCGCGCCGAAATTATCGATGGTTACGTAAGGAAAGGGGGGCTTGCCTTTAACCAGATGCGGCTGAATCATTACGCAGTTTTTTTCTTCTTCCTGAAGAATTTTTATCAACCGTGAAATATACGGACGCATGGTACTCATGTTAATGACAATGAAACCGTCAACTTTGTTAAGGTAGTTCCGCATGGTTTCTTCGGGGGAGCCATGCCGTTCCAGGTTGACCAGCGTAATGGAATAATTTTCCTCGTCCATGACCTGATTGATTCCGGCCAGACTCAGGTAAAAATACATGTAACCGATTGACTTGTAATTCGGGATGATTATCCCGATACTTCCGCAACGTTTTGATATCAGGTTCCGGGCGTTCACATTAAGCGAATAACCCGATTTGCGGATTTCGTCCAGCACCTGCTTCCGGGTTTTTTCCTTAACCAGCGATGAACCGTTTAAGACCCGCGATACCGTCATTTGCGATATCTTCAGTTTCCTTGCTATTTCACGTTGGGTTGTCATTGTCATCCTGAGTGAATGTTTTCGTAAAAATGTTTAAACAATAATCTCTTTTTTCCCACTTGGCAACCTGTATAACCGAAAATCCGGAGTTAGGGGAGGCGCATGAAGATGGTGTTGCTCAGGATGAAACCGAGGAGCAGACACGCCATGCTGAGCAGTACCAGTTTCAGTGCGTGTTCCTTGTATTCCTTGTAGATGGGTTGCTCCATGATGGTTTTTTCCATCTTGTTGATTGATTCCATGGCGTTTTTCATGCCTTTTGCATCGGCGGCATGGTAATATTTCCCCTTGGTGGTTTTAGCGATATCTTTCAGGAGTTTTTCATCAAGCGCGGTCCGTCCCCGCTGGAAATAATGTCCTCCTCCCCTGACCTGAATTGGTTGTAAAGCCATCCTGCCGCCGATCCCGACTGTATAAATGGCGATATTGTATTTTTTTGCCAGTTTCGCGGCTATCCGCGGGGAGATTTTTGCTTTCAGGGTGTTTTCTCCATCGGTAAACAGTACCAGGATTCTGCGCCCCTCCACTTCCTTGAGACGCTTAACCGCGCTGGCGACCGGACCGGCAATGTTAGTGTAGGTTCCGATAATTTCGGGTTCCAGCTGGTCCAGTTTGGTCAGCAGCATTGCATGGTCGAGGGTCGGGGGGCACGAATTGTAGGGCAGGTCCGCGAACCCGATCAGGCCGATGCGGTCATTCGGACGCTCTTCAATAAATTTCTTTATCTCTTCCTTGGCGGTATTCAAACGGTTTTTGACAACACCTTGGGAGTATGCCATCGAGAGTTGCTCCTGGCTTTTGAATTTGTGATCCCGGGGTAGGTCGAGAGCGGACATACTGCCGGAGAGGTCGATGGCGATCATTATGTCGATGCCCTTTGCTTTCTTGACAACCTGTTCAATGCCGTTGCGCGGACGCGCCAGCGCCAGAATCGCCACCGCGATCCCGAACATGAGAAGCAGGAACGGCAGCCGGATAATGCTTCCTTTGCCGGGACCGGCGCCAGCCTTGAAAGGCTTCAGCGATGGTATCCGGATGGTCGGCCTCGGTTTCTTCCAGGCATACAGCACCAGCAGGACAAACGGAATATATAAAAGTAAAAACCAGGGATATGCAAATTCAAAACTCATTATTTTTTCTCCCGGTTGGGTTCGGTTTCGATTACTAATTCTTCCGCCTTGACGAGGGCGTTTTCCAGCAGATGCATGTCCGCCGGGAGATTGGCGAATTTAACCAGGTCGGCGGAGGTCATGAATTCCTTAAGGAAGTGCCGGTGATGTTCGTTCAAAGGGCTCGCCGGACGTTCCAGGTCCTGCATGAATTCATCGGTAGTCTGTTGCGGCGCTTTGAGTTTGAACCGCTTTTCAAGGTAAATTCTTACCACGTCGGTCAGACGGCTGAAGCACGGTTCGCCTTTGACTTTTCCGCTTTTCAGATTGTTCTTGAGATCCGCCAGTTCCGACAGCGCAATGCTCCACGGAGTAAGGATGATCCTTTCGGCGGCTCCGCCACGGCGGTAGTACAGATAGATTATCGCCAGCAGGAACAGCAACCCGGCTACGATCAGCCATGCGTACCAGGTGCTTCCGGAAGCCGTTTCCGGTTCTACTTTTCCGGCCAGCGCCAGTTCCTGGGAATTGCCCACCGGCAGCGGTTTGATTTCAAGTCCGGGAACCGCTACGGTCAGCGATTTCGGACTTTCCGGGTTTTTGCCTTCGTTGAAAGTTACTTCCATTTTAGAGGCCGGGATTTTTCCGGTGCGGTAAGGTTGGGCGCCGAACTTGACTTTCCAGACACACGAAGTTAATCCCACGCCGTACATCTCTATCTCGGCCTTTCCGTTGACCTGCAAACCGTCCGGGGCTTTCAACTCCGCTACTTCCGGGTAACGATGCCATGGACACTTGAACAAAGCGTAAACGGTGAGTTTCTCGCCCAGATACTTATTTCCTGAGGGTTCGACAACTGCTTTGGAGAATTCCTCAACCGGGGTATCCTGGCTTATATGGTAAAAGATGATGGAGACGGTTGCGATAACCACTCCCGCCACTGCAAGCGCGGCGATTATCAGGATGCTGATGAGAAATTTCCGGTTGAAAATTGACATGGCTATCTACCTCAATATTTTTTAATCAAGCCCGTTTTTGGCGTTTATCAAAGAATTTAACCAGCGGTTTAACAAAGTCCTCTCCGCAACGCACGTCGATCATGTCCACCTTGGCGCGCTTGCAAACCTTGGCGTTGGCTTCGTGCATTATGGTTGCGGCGTCCGAGTAGCTGGCGCGTTCGGAACCGCCGCCGGGAAACAGACACATTCCTCCTGATTCGGCGTCTTCCACCATGATGCCGCCGCCGATGTTCCAGGCCAGTTCCATCGGATCGAGTACCCGCACGGAGATAACGTCGTGCCGCTTGTTCATGATCTTGAGCAGTTTTTCATAATCGTTATCGCAAATCAGGTCGCTGAGCAGGAACATCACGGCGCGTTTGTTTACCACTTTCATCAGATGTTCGAGAGCAACGTTGATGTCGGTTTTACCACCGGGTTCCGCCGCAACCAGTTCGCGGATCAGGCGCAGTCCGTGGATTCGCCCGGAACGCGGCGGCAGATAAAGTTCCACCTTGTCGGAGAACAGGAGCAGTCCCACTTTGTCGTTGTTGCGGATGGCGCTGAACGCCAGCAGCGCGGCGATTTCGGTGGCGCGTTCGGCCTTGGTGCGGTCGGCGCTACCGAAAAGTCCCGATGCGGAGATGTCCACCGCCAGGATTACGGTAAGTTCCCGTTCTTCCACGAACTTCTTGATATACGGATGCCCCATCCGGGCGGTTACGTTCCAGTCGATATCCCTGACGTCGTCTCCGGGGATGTATTCCCGGACCTCGCTGAACTCGATGCCGCGCCCCTTGAAGACGCTGTGATAAGCGCCTCCGGTAATTTCGTCCACGATCCGCCGGGTGCGGATTTCAATCTTGCGGACTTGGGCTATGAGATCTTTGGTTAACATAATTCCTTATCTCCGTTGACATTCGGGGCTTGAACGCTTCGGTGCGGTTACGGGGTCCGGAGTTCATCCAGGATTTGTTTGATTACGTCGTCGCTGGTCAGGTTTTCCGCTTCCGCCTCGTAGGTGATGATGATGCGGTGGCGAAGAATATCCAGCGCCACGTTTTTCACGTCCTGCGGAACCACGTATGCCCGGCCTTCGAGGAATGCCAGAGCTTTGGCGGCAAGCACCAGATAGATGGCCGCGCGGGGTGAAGCTCCGTAATGGATGTATGTTTCCATATTGCCGAGTTTTGCCTCAGACTGGCGGGACGACAAGTCGCCGTGCCGGGTCGGACGGGTGGCAATGGTAAGGTCGAGAATGTATTCGACAATCTTTTCGTCGATGTAGATTTTATCCACCCAGCCGCGAGCCTTTTCAACATCTTCGAACGATGCTACCGAGACCGCCTTTATTTCCATTTCCGGGTGTGCCATACGCTCGATAACGAGTTTTTCCTCGTTGCGTTGCGGATAGTCGATCTTGAGTTTGAACATGAAACGGTCAACCTGGGCTTCCGGCAGGGGATACGTGCCTTCCTGTTCTATCGGGTTCTGGGTGGCCATTACCAGGAACGGTTTCGGCATCATATGGGTTTCGCCGGAGATCGTCACCTGTTTTTCCTGCATGCACTCGAGCAGGGCGCTCTGGACTTTTGCCGGGGCGCGGTTGATTTCGTCGGCCAGCACCACGTTCGCGAATATCGGGCCTTTTTTTACGCTGAATGTGTGTTCGTGCTGATTGTAAATGGTTGTCCCGATAACGTCGGCCGGGAGCAGGTCAGGAGTGAACTGGATGCGCGAAAAACTGCCGCTAAGTGCCTGGGATATGGTTTTTACCGCCAGGGTTTTCGCCAGTCCGGGCAGACCTTCGAGCAGTACGTGGCCGTCGGCGATCAACGCCAGCAGCAAACGGTTCACCAGATGTTCCTGTCCTACGATTATCCTGCCGATTTCAGTTTTCAGCGGCGGAATAAAGGAGGACGCTTCCTTGATTTGTCCCTGCAGTTCCTGTATTTCATTCTGATTCATTTTCACTGCTCCCGTAAGTTTTGCTATTTTGTTTAAAAATATATGTTTGTTGCTTATAGACAGATACTTTTTCCGTAAAGTTCAATAAAGCAAATAATTTTTTAAAAAAATTTCCAGGGATTGTCCCTGGACGTAACGGCGCCGGCCCACTGCGCTGCCGGGTGCAACGTTTCTACTGTGAACCTTGAACTGTGAACTATTTTTCAATCTTCAACCACTGAATAGTTTTTATATCAAGCGGGGAATTATTGTAAATATACTTTCTGAGTGCGTCGCGGACGGTTATGCCGGTGTCGCACGGATTTGACTCGGGTTTTCTGGCGATGGCGCGTAGTTTGGGGAATTTGTTACTGGAACCTGCAAGCGTGTAACTGCTGAACGCGCACCGGATTCGCCCGTTGTCCCAGATTTTTCCGTTTTTCAGTTTGAGTTTGCCGGTGACGATTCCGTTTTTGTCGGCGGTGGCGTAAAAACCCCAAGGCGACTGGAACCGGTCGTAGTCGCGCTTGCTGATCTGTTCCGCGAGGATTTCTTTTGCCTCGGCCGGGGTGATGTCGATGGTGCAAACGGTATCTTCATAAGGTTCGATGCGGTAGACATCGTGTTCGGTGATCTTTCCGCGCAGGGCTTCTCTCCAGCGCACTGTGCCGTGGAATGCTATTTCCGTGTTTCCGGCGGCGGCGATGGCGCGGCAGAACAATTCATTGATCGAAGCGTTGTACTTGCCGCGCTTGAGCGGAGTGACCGGACGCACGGTTGAACCGACTTTTCTTTTTGCGAAGGCTTTGGCGGTTTGCAGTGAATCCTTGATGGCGGCGGCGCATTCCTGATCTTCGGGGATTTTCTTCGTTACCGGGATAAGGCGGGAATTGATGGTTACCTTCCGGGTTTTCGTGTCGATTGCCACGTTGCCTTTCCAGAGATACTCGGCGTGTTTTCCGGCGTTGGCGTACCAGGTGTTCATTCCGAGTTGTTTACCTGGCTCCTTCTGGTGGGAGTGTCCGCCCAGAATCAGATCGAGCTCGGGATACTTCCAGGCGATGCTGGTAAGATAGTTGTCCTCGGCGCGCGGGGAAATGTAAATGCCGTGATGGACGGCCAGGATTACCAGGTCGGGGTTTTCCGCCAGCGCTTTGGGCAGAAACCTGTCGAGGGCCCAGGCGATGCTACGTACCCGGTAGCCTTTGAGGGCCTTGCCCCAGAGCCATTGCGGAAGTTTCGGCGACGTGATGCCGATCACCGCGATTTTCAGTCCGTTGCGCTCGTACATCTTCCAGCCGATAAAATCGGGTTTAGATGTATCGAGCCATTCCAGGTTGGCGGCGAATACCGGGATTTTTGCCTGTTTGATCAGCGATTTAAGCACTTTCGGGCCGAAATCGAATTCGTGGTTGCCGAGAATCCAGGCGTCGTATTTCAGCAGATTGAGCAGGATCACTCCGGGGGAGCCTTGAGCCAGGGTTGCGGTGGTCGATCCCTGGACGGAGTCGCCGCAGTCTATCAGCAGGCACTTCTCTTTTCCTCCGGACTTTTCCAGTTCCCGTTTGATCAGCGTGGCCAGACGCAGCCAGCCCGGACCTTTTTCGCTTCTGAAACGGCTGTGGATGTCGGTGGTCTGGAGGATGGCGATTTTGCGGGTTTCCGCCGTTGCGTCAAAACAGCAAAGCGGAATAATCCACGGGAGCAACAATAAAATTAACAAACGTTTCTGCATGAGTACAATATTCAATGTCCAAGAGGTAATTTCCAATTACCAATGATAGAAAATTGCAATGTGGGGAAAGATTTTCTGGAATGATTGATTTTCGGGGCTATATTTTCACTCCGTCTGACAAAATTTAATTGCAATTCAAGTAAGAAGGGCTCGCAATGAGTGGATTCAGCAAAATCACCGTACCGAGTGGAGAAAAAATAACTGTAAAGAGCGGCGGAGAACTGGATGTCCCGGACCATCCGATAGTTGCTTACATTGAAGGCGACGGCATTGGGCCGGACATTACCTCCGCCAGTATGCACATTTGGAATTCGGCGATTGAAAAGGCTTACGGCGGCAAGCGCAAGATCGCCTGGATGGAAATCTTCGCCGGTGACAAAGCCGTACAGGTTTACGGCCCGAACGTGTGGCTGCCGGAAGAAACCCTTGACGCAATTCGCGATTATCACATTGCCATTAAAGGCCCGTTGACCACTCCTGTTGGCGGCGGCATCAGGTCGCTGAACGTGGCGATGCGCCAGAAGCTCGATTTGTATGTGTGTCTGCGTCCGGTGCGGTACTTCCAGGGAGTTCCGAGCCCGGTCAAGTCGCCGGAAAAGACCGACATGGTAGTGTTCCGGGAAAATTCCGAGGACATCTACGCCGGGATCGAATGGAAAGCCGGAAGCCCGGAAGTGAAAAAAGTCATCGACTTCCTCCAGAACGAAATGGGAGTTGACAAAATCCGTTTCCCGGAAACAGCCGGGATCGGCGTCAAACCGGTTTCCAAGGAGGGGACTGAACGGCTGGTCCGCGCCGCCATCAATTACGCGCTTGCCCAGAACCGGCGCAGCGTAACGCTGGTACACAAAGGCAACATCATGAAGTTTACCGAGGGCGGATTCAAGGACTGGGGATATGACCTTGTCCGCAACGAGTTTGCCGGTAAAGCGGCCGCCGCCCCGGATTGCGACTGGAAAGCTCCAGAAGGCCAGTTGCTGGTGAAAGACTGCATTTGCGACGCCTTCCTGCAGCAGATACTGACCCGTCCGGACGAATACGACGTGATTGCCACCATGAACCTGAACGGTGACTATGTTTCCGATGCTCTCGCGGCTTGTGTCGGCGGCATCGGGATCGCTCCCGGGGCCAATATCAATTACGAAAGCGGTCACGCGCTGTTTGAGGCCACTCACGGAACCGCGCCAAAGTATGCCGGACTCGACAAGGTCAACCCGAGTTCCCTGACCCTGTCAGGCGAGATGCTGTTGCGGCATTTGGGGTGGAACGAGGCGGCTGAATTGATCGTCAAAGGTATCGAAACGGCTATTTCCAGGAAGATCGTGACTTACGATTTTGCCAGGCTTATGGATGGCGCAACCGAGGTTTCGTGTTCAAAGTTCGCGGAAACCGTTGTTGAAAATATGTAATTCCCCGGCAACCAGGGAGGAAGAGCCATGAAATTATCGTCGATTCTGAACCCGGACCTGATTTTTCACGATGTTACCGGCGGCAGCCGGGAGGAAGTCTACCGGAATATTCTGGGGCAGGCAGCCGGTGAAGTCGATATGGA
The DNA here is from genome assembly GCA_963678815.1 of Victivallales bacterium. GTDB lineage: Bacteria > Verrucomicrobiota > Lentisphaeria > Victivallales. The sequence continues at coordinate 4,772,494 of OY787460.1, read as the reverse complement.
ATTTGACGTCGCGGAAGTTGCGGAAGGAATAATTGCCAGGGAAGACGCCGTGAATATTCCCTGGGAAAACGGCGCCGCGCTTCCTCATTTGCGCTCTTCCGGGTTTGACGATCTTTACGTGATTATCGGCATCCTTAAAGAACCGTTGCGGTTCAAGGACGCCGACCGGGAACCGATAAAGATCGTCATTCTTTCCCTGATCGCGGAAAATACTTCCGAACTGTATCTCAAATCACTGTCGGCGTTTTCCAGATACTTCATCAAAAAGGAGAATGTGGAAAAGCTGGCGGGAACCGGTTCCGCTTATGAATTGCTGGAAACTCTGGACAATGACGGAGTGATGATCAAGAAAAGCCTCACCGCCGAGGACGTGATGGACAACCAGTTCGTCTGGATCAATGGCGATGCGAAGATCAAGAAAGCCCTCGACATGTTTGTCAGGGAGGGCCGGATTCAGTTGCCGGTGCTGGATAAAGACATGAAGTTGATGGGCGTACTCGATGCCTCCGCGCTGATCCGGAACAGCATTCCCAAGCACATTATGATGATGGACAACCTTAAGTTCATGACCGGCTTTGACGCGGTGGAAAAACTGTTGTCCCATGAGGAGGAACTGGTTGTGAAGGATTTTGTCCGTCAGCCCCGGCAGGTGGTACACCCGGATACGCCGCTGATTCAGCTTACCGTTATCCTCGCCAAAGAGGAAGCAAGAAACATATTCATCGTGGATAAGGAAAATCACATGATCGGAATTATAACTCTACAGGATATTATCCAGAAAGCGCTGCGGGTGTAGATAGATGGATACGGTTACGGAAACCTGGCAGTTCTGGTTCGCTACGATTGTATTTGTCGGCACTTACATTCTCATCGCCACCGAAGTTGTAAATAAAACCACCGCGGCGCTGGTTGGCGGGGGCCTGATGATGATCTTTATTCTCCACGGCCCGAGTCACGCGCCAGCCGCAAAACCGGCACACGCTTCCGTCGTTGGTTCGGTACAGAATGATCCGGCCGGACATAGGCAGGCGGTTGGGCAGGACAATGCTGCCGTGCAGGACATGGATAAGTTGATGGAGCGGAAACCGGAGCCTTACGACAAACTTGACATATTCGCCAAATATGTGAATTTTAACGTCCTGTTCACCCTGGTGGGGATGATGATCCTGGTGAATATCCTGAGCGGAACCGGATTGTTCCAGTATGTGGCGATCAAGTGCGCCAAGTATGCGCGCGGTTCACCGATGCGCACATTGATCTTCCTGGTGTCGGCAACGGCTATTTTGTCGGCGTTCCTGGACAACGTGACCACGGTATTGCTGGTGGTTCCGGTGACGTTGCTGGTTGCCTCGGAGCTTGGGGTGTCGGCAATGCCTTTTCTGATGGCGGAGATTTTCTCGTCGAATATGGGCGGGAGCGCAACACTGATCGGGGATCCGCCGATGCTGATCATCGGTACGGTGGCGCACTTCGACTTCATGGCGTTTATCATCAACCTTTCACCGTTCATTATCATTATTACCGCACTGTACTGTATGGTCCTCTGGTGGTATTACCGGAAGCGGATGACCGTTACCGTGGAACGCCGCGCCCGGATTATGGAACTCGATGAAGACGCCGCAATTACCGATCACGCAAATCTTCGCCGGGGCGGTATTGTAATGCTGCTTACCCTTGGCGGATTTCTTGTTCACGGCGCCTTGGATCTTCAACCGTGCGTAGTGGCGATGTCCGGGGCCGCTCTCGCCATGCTGGTTTGCAAAATTGACGTAGACCACGTGGTGGAAAAGGTTGAATGGAGCACGATTTTCTTCTTCATGGGACTTTTCGTGGTGGTCAGCGGCGCGGAAAACGTAGGCTTGATGGAAGAGCTTGGCAAATTGTTAAGACTTACCGACAACTGGCATCCGCTCCTGACCGTACTGTTGGTTATGTGGGTCAGCGGCGTATGTGCGGCAGTCATGAACAGCGTTTCCTATGCCGCCGCCGTCGTTACCATTATCGCCGCGTTTATGGCGCAGGCCCCGGGATTCCGGGAAAGTCTTCCGCTTCAGCACCTGATGTGGTGGGGATTGGGCCTGGCGGTTTGTCTCGGTGCTAATGCTACTGTCGTTGGCGCAGCCGCGAACATGGTGGTTGTCGGGCTTGCTGAAAAGGCCGGACAGCCCGTATCGTTCCGCAAGTTTCTTGTCTATGGAATGCCGGTTACCATCGGCTGTATGGTTGCTTCGTCGATTTATGCGGTTGTCTGGTACTACCTGATGGTAAAATGAGTTCAAATCATATAACTGTTGAATTTGTTTCCGACATGGAACCGGATTCACTGGTCAGGCTCTATCAAGACGCCGGTTGGTGGGAATCTGGCGATACTCCGGAAAAAGTCGCGAGTATCGTTGCTAGTTCGTTTTGCTTTGCCGTTGCCATTGCTGACGGAGAGGTTGTCGGTATGGGACGGGCAATTTCCGACGGTTGCAGTGACGCCTATATTCAGGACGTCGCGGTGCTGAAAGAACGGCGAGGACAGGGGATCGGTTCAGAGATCATCAATCATATTGTCAATCACCTGAAAAAAAACGGCATATCCTGGATCGGGCTTGTCGGTGAACCCGGAACCGGATATTTCTACCGGAAGCTCGGATTCCGTACCATGGAAAATTATATCCCGATGAAACTGCTAAACAATTGACAAATGTTTTTATCCTGTTATCGTGAATAGTAGACAAGCCAGAAATTAATGAACAAAAATCCCCTTTTTTATGGATAATCTGAATCTGGAAACTTTTCTGCCGGTGCGGTTGCGGGATCGCGGCGTATTCGTCAGTTTCTTTGCTCAAAATTGCCCCATGAGCTGTGAGATGAACTTCGTTAATCTGTTCTCATGGGGAAGAGTTTACGATATGAAATGGAAGAATTACAAGAACCGGCTGGTAATATATAATGAAAAGCAGGACTGGCTGTTGATGCCGGTGGGACAGTATTTCAAGCCGGAGGAGCTTGCGGAGATTTCAGCGGAGTTTGTTGCTCAGGGCAAGGACGGAAAGATTGCCCAGGTTCCCGACGATTACCTTTTCGATTATCCTAAAACACTCGATTATTTTACTTCCGGCAAACTCGAAGATCACGCTGAGTATATTTATGAGACCGATGCACTTTATCGTTTGCGCGGCCGGAAGCTGAGTAAAAAGAAGAATCTGGTTTCCCAGTTCCAGAAGAGATACCCCAAACACAAGGTTATTGATCTCCGCAAGCAACCGGAATTGCTGAAAAACTGTCTGGAGTTGGTGGAGCAGTGGCAGGATTTCAAGGACGAAAGTAAAAGCATCAACCAGGAATTCGCGGCCATGAAAATCGCGTTTGAAAACTTTGCCCCGCTGGAACTGGAAGGGCTTGCGATCACCGTGAATGAAAAAGTTATCGCGTTTTCCATATTCAGCCGCCACAATATGGACACCTACGACGTTCATTTTGAAAAAGCGGATTTTCATTTCAAAGGTTCCGCCCAGGCAATCAACCGGGTCACCGCAAAATATCTCCTGCCGAAATGCGGATACATCAACCGCGAACAGGACCTTGGCGACGAAGGGCTTCGACAGGCCAAACGTTCTTACGATCCGGTTTTTATTCTCCTCGAATCCCGCCTTTATCCAAAGTGAAAGCCTGAACTTTATTTTCTTACTTTTTTCCTCTCTTGCGTGAGAAATAGCATTTTGCCGCGAACTCCACCTTAGAATTTTATTAAGGAGGAAACAAAGATGCGGTACAAATTCATGTTGATAATCTTTCTGGCGGCGGTTGCAGCGGCCTTTTGCGCCGGATGCGCGTCAACTCAGGATCAACCGGTTTCCGGTGAACGGGCCGAGTACCGGAAAGTACTCAGCAGAACCGTGGTTTACGATTAAAATCAGGTAATTCAGTTTTACGCGGAGGGAAAAATGAAAAGTATTAAAATGTCGGTTTTAGGTTTGATGGTGCTGTTTACGGCGGCGGGAGTTTACGCCGCCGGTTTTGCGCGCCCGGTGGTGGTGAAATCCGATCTGCCTCGAATCTGGAGCGCGGCCGGGGCGCAGGAAAGGCTCAAGGCTTTGCGCGTGGCGGAACTCGACGCTTACCGGGCGCTCGCGGAACGCGTTTACGGATTCAAGCTTGGCAGCGGCAGTACCGTGCATGATTTCGCATTGAACTCGGAAACCGTGAAAAACAGCATGGACGCGCTGCTGAAGGGCGCGGCACAGACTGAAAAAGTTGTTTACGATGAAAATGGCATGGTTACCGTAGTTTACGGTGTCAACATCAAGCAGATCATGGAAATTGTAAAAAAAGACCGCAATGTGGTCAACGGCTCCCTGAAAGTGAAGGAAACTTCCAGCATCGAGGAAAGCAACAAACTGCTTGAAGCCTGCGGGAATGGCGCTCTGCCGGGATCGCCTGCAATGGTAATGGTCCAGACCAAACGCGCCGCTGAAATCGACGCCTACCGGAAAATGGCCGAAAGGTTTCTAGGCGTGAAGATCAACAGCCGAAGTTCGGTAAAAGATTTTTGTCTTACCAACGATGAATTGAAATCCTCGGTTGATGCCTATCTCAAGGGGCTGAAACCGGTCGCGGTTGAATTCAAACAGGATGGAGTCTGTTCCGTGACCATGCAGCTCAAAGTCCGGGAAGTGATCGCGGTTGTCGATTCTCTTGTCAGGCGCTACAATCAGGGCGGCAGGAAAATAACCAGTGAAACGATTCGCAATCAGAACCTTGACATTGTCGACAAGACTTTTACTGTAACCGGAGTTGGCGCGCCGCGCGAAGTTTACCAGACCCCGAAAGCGGAACCGGTGGAGAAAACAACCGAAATCCGCACGGAAAAAACCATTGTCAGAAAAGTAGTGTCACGCCAACCAATAACTGAATAATCAACGGATGAAAAGTATGCAGGTCCGCTCTTTCCTTACAATCGTTCTCCTCCTGATCGGCATTATCTGTTTTGCCGCCGGGGAAGTTCAGGTGCAGGGCGTGGGGCGCGCCGCCGGAAATGACGGCGTTGCCAGGGAACAGGCCCTCGAAGACGCTTTGCGCGACGCCGTGAGAAAGGGTGTGGGCGTAAATCTGATTTCCAGTACCAGAGTGCGCGGATTTGTCCTCGGACACGATCAGGTGCTTACTTCCAGTTTCGGTTACGTTAAGGATTATAAAATTATCTGGGAAGGCCCGGTGAAGGGCGGATTCTATCAGGTGCGCGTATCGGCATGGGTGGGCAAGGGCGAACCCGGACACGATGACCTGATGGTGTTAAGACAGCTTATTCTCCGCAAGAAATCGCCGAGGGTTATGATAAAAGTAGCGGAGAAGTTTACCGGCATCAAGTCAACGGCCCCGATAACCGCCGCGATCCTGCGGGAAATGGCCATGAAAATAGGTTTGGAAGTGGTCGATGTTACCGAGTCGGACGCCACAATGAAGCGGCTGGCGCGCCGTGACCACGCCGCGGGTGACAAAGGAGCCGCAGCCGCACGTGCAGCAGATATTACCAGCAAATACGATTTTGTGATTTCCGCCGATTCCACCGGGGAATTTTCCGGTTTCGAAGAAGTTTACGGCATAAAAACCGCCGTGTGCCATGTCGGTGTCGAGATGAAGGCAATCTGGCCGGATACCGGCGAAACCATTGCCCAGGTAACCGTTCCAAGCACCGAGGTTGTCAGCTCCGTCACTTCTCCGTCGCAGGCCATGCGCGACAGTCTTCGCCGGGTGATTGAGGGTGATCCGCGTTTGGGGTGGAAGACCCGGGGGAAGTCCGCCGAAAGCCTGTTCAAAGCTATCCTGGCAAAATGGATTACCGAACTTGATCGAGGCCGTAAAGTATTGGCGGAATTCAAGGGCATGGATGAACATACCCTCGATAAACTGAGCGCCGGTTTGAAACGGATTTCCGGCATTGGCAACGTCTGGGTGCGGGAGTTCGTGGCTGGAAATCTTTATACTACTATCGAACTGCAAACCCGGCTCGAACCCATGCAGATTAAGAAAGCCGTGAAAAAGATCACCGGCGACAAATTCCGGCTTTACAGCTTTACCCGGAACCGTCTGGAATTCCTGCCCGTAACCGATTCGCGCGGCAAGGGCGCGAATGCCGTAACCGTTCAGCCTCAGCCATCCCGGACCGTTGTTGAATCCCCAAAAACGGATACCCAAAAAGCCGAACCGGAAAAACCGGAAACTTCCTTCAGCATACCCGTCGTTCCGGTTGTGCTGGGGATAATTGCTCTGGCGGTGTTCGGGCTTGTCCTTGCGGCAGTGGTCAAACGCAGATAATTACGAGCCAAGTCTATTGACGGCTTCCGGCGCAATCATGTCGTCGAATTCCTCAGGCGTCATCAGATTCATTTCACTGACGGCCTCACGGATAGTCTTTCCGGATTCCTTTGCCTGCTCCGCAACATTTTCGGCGGCTTCATAACCGATTTTCGCCGCCAGTGCGGTAATCACGGCGGTTGCGCCGTTAACGTGGGCGCGGCAACGTTCCTCATTCACGGTAATTCCGGCAACGCAGAATTCACGGAGAATCTTACAACCGTTGGCAAGGAGTTGCAGACTTTCCAGCAGGGAATCGGCGATTAGTGGCAAGAAGGCGTTGAGTTCCAGATTGCCCATTCCGGCAGCCAGGGTAATGCTCTGATGGTTCGCGGTTACTTTCAGCGCCGCCTGGGTGACGGCTTCGGGAATTACCGGATTCACTTTGCCCGGCATGATCGACGAACCTGCCTGACGCGGCGGCAACTTGATTTCCCCGATTCCGGCGTCAGGGCCGGATGACATAAATCTGAGGTCTCCGCAGGTTTTCAGCAGGTTCGAGGCGCATGCCGTCAGGATTCCGCTGACTTCCACCAGCGCGTCGAGATTCTGGGTCGCTTCCACCAGGTTTTCCGCGCGGGAAAGTCCGATGCCGGTTATTCCCTTGAGTTCCTCGACAACCTTGAATATGTATTTCCGGGGAGCGCCGAGACCTGTGCCGATCGCGGTTCCGCCAAGGTTAACTACGCGTAAACGTTCCTCACACTTGTAGATTCGCCAGCGGTCGCGGCCGAATGCTTCGGCATAGGCGCTCATGGTCCTGCCCATCGTGGTCAACACGGCGTCCTGAAGCTGGGTCCGGCCCACCTTCACGACATGGGCGAATTCCTTTTCCTTGGCTTGGAACGCCTCGAGCAGTTTAACCGTTTCCTCTTCAAGCTTGCGCAGGGAAAATACCGCCGCCACTTTCAGCGCGGTGGGATAAGTATCGTTGGTCGACTGATGAAGATTTATATCGTCCAGCGGATGAATGGTTTCATAATCCCCAAACGGTTTACCGAGTATTTGTAAAGCGCGGTTGGCGATCACCTCGTTTACATTCATGTTGGTGGAGGTTCCGGCCCCGCCCTGAAGGGCGTCAACCTTGATGTGTCCGTCGAGATATCCCCTGAACATTTCCTCGCAGGCCGATTCGATGGCGGTGAAAACCTTTTTGTCCCATTTGGCCCGTGCGTGATTTGTCCGGGCGCAGGCCAGCTTGACCGCTCCGTAAGCATGGATAAGTGCCGGATTTACCGGGCGCATCGCCAGTGGAAAATTTTCCATTGCCCGTGCGGTGTGGATTCCGTACAGTGCTTTTGCCGGGATCTCCATTTCCCCGAGCATGTCATGTTCAGTCCGGTTCATTCTTCATCCGTGAATTTGTGATAACAGTTACTGATACGGCAGATAGGGTGAAAAAGCAACTATTGATAATTCAGAAAGCTTGTTTTATCCCCGAACCTGTAATTCAGGTGCGATGAGAAAACTCATGAACGGCGCGGGGTCACCGCCGATATTGCTTTGCGTCTCGGCAAATTCTTCGGAACCACCGCCGCTTTTTGGCTGAATCTTCAGAAAGATTATGAGTTAGTCGCGGCTGAAGATAAACTTGAACAGGAACTCGAACACATTCACCCATGTAACCTTGTTTCCGCCTGATTCATTTGAAAATTTGCAATAAAAAACCCGCCGGGGATGCGGCGGGTTTTTGGTATCTGTGATATCGGGTATTGCTACTCGATTTCTTCCAGGGCGGCCTTGCGGCTGAGCCGGATGCGTCCGCCGGGGTCGACGTCGATGACCTTGACGGTTACATGATCGCCTTCCTTGCAGATGTCTTCGACTTTGCCTACGCGGTAGTTGGCCATTTCGGAAATATGGAGCAGGCCTTCCTGACCGGGGAGGATTTCGACGAAAGCGCCGAAGTCCTTGGTTCCGGTTACGCGTCCGCGGTATACTTTGCCGACTTCGGCTTCAGCGGTTGATTCGTTGACCATCGCGATAGCTTTGTCCATGGCTTCCTTGCCGTGGGCGCAGATTTGTACGGAGCCGTCGTCGTCGATATCGATGGTGGCTTCGGACACTTCGCAGATTTCCTTGATGCGTTTTCCGCCGGGGCCGATGAGGGCGCCGATTTTGTCCGGATTGATCATAATGGTGGTCATCTGCGGAGCGTTCGGGCTGACTTCGGCGCGCGGTTCGGCGATGCATTCGCAAATCTTGTCGAGGATTTTCATCCTCACATTTTTATTGCGGAGCATGGCTTGATAGAGCAAGTCTATGGAGATACCCGGCAGTTTCAGGTCGAGCTGGAAACCGGTGATGCCTTCGCGGGTTCCGCAGACTTTGAAGTCCATATCGCCGAAATGGTCTTCCATACCGAGGATGTCGGTAAGGAGCAGGTCTTTGCCGTCCTGCTGGATGAGTCCGCAGGAGATACCGGCAACCGGGGCCTTGATCGGTACGCCGGCGGCCATCAGCGCGAGAGTTCCGCCGCAGACGCTGGCCATTGAAGTTGAGCCGTTCGAGGCCATGACTTCGGAAATGCAGCGCACGGTGTAGGGGAAATTTTCCGGGATAACCTGGAGGAGCGAACGCTCGGCAAGGTTGCCGTGACCGATTTCGCGGCGTCCGGGGCCCATGATTCTGCCGACTTCGCCGACGCTGAAGTTCGGGAAGTTGTAGTGCAGGTAGAATTTGGCTTTATTTTCACCGCCGGTAATGCCATCGCTGTCCTGGGTGTCTTTGCCGCCGCCGAGGGTGACGATCACCAGGGCCTGTGTTTCGCCCCGGCTGAACAGGCCGCTGCCGTGGACTACGGGCAGGAGGTCTACTTCGCAGTCCAGGGGACGCAGGTCTTCAATGCCGCGGCCGTCAGGACGCTTGCCTTGGTTGAGGATGTTTTCGCGAACGGTTTTCTGAACCAGATCGTCGAAACCGAGACGCATATTGTATTCAAAATTTTCGCTGTCTTCAACGGAGAATTCCGCTTCAAACTGGGCGATAGCTTCATCCAGTACCTTATTAAGGGCCTTGCCGCGTTCTTCCTTGCCTTCGATCATGCAGGCTTCATCAAGTTTGCCTTTGCAGAAATCGGCGAGGGCGTTCTTGACGTTTTCCGGAACCAGTTTCAGCTTGGGTTCTTTCTTTTCCTTGCCCGCGAGGGACGCGAGTTCGAGCTGGGCGGCAATCTGTTTTTTAACGATTTCGTTAGCGAAATCCATTGCTTCCTTGAGCTGTTCTTCGGAACATTCCTTGGCGTCGCCTTCGATCATGATCACCTTGTCGGCAAGACCGGCATAGATGAGTTCCATTGAGCTTTTTTCACGCTGCTCATTGGTTGGGTTGGCGACAAACTGGCCGTCAACGCATCCAACCCGGAGGGCGCCGATCGGTCCCTGGAAGGGCAGGTCTGAAAGCACCAGCGAAACGGATGCGCCAAGCATGCAAAGCACGTCGGAATCGTTGACCTGGTCCGCGCTGAGCAACAGGGCCTGGATCTGTACTTCGTCGAAAAATCCTTTCGGGAATAACGGACGGACGGGACGGTCGGTCATCCGGCAGGTCAGGATTTCCTTGGTGCTGGGACGGCCTTCACGTTTAATGTATCCGCCGGGGAAGCGTCCCGCGGCGCTGTATTTTTCCCGGTAGTCTACCTGGAGCGGAAAAAAGTCCGCGCCTTCCCGGGCGTCACCGGAACTTGCCGCCGCCAGCAGGACGGTGTCGCCCAGTCTGATGGTGCATGATCCGTTTGCGAGTTGGGCGAGTTTACCGGCGGCGATTTCCATCTGCCTGCCGTCGCCAAGGTCGCAAAATACCTTGTGTTCTTGTGTACTCATAGTTTCTCCTTGAGTGTGGCGGTGCGCATTTATGATAATTATGGTTTAATGCGGCCGCGCGGTTACGCACGTAACGAAAAAAGCGGAAAAACCGTTTAAGGAGGTAAGAATCAAAACTTCGCGGAATCGCGGTATCAATTCCCGACAGTTCTCTTTCAGAACCTGATACCGAACGAATTCCACGCCGTTGAAACTTCTTGTCCCTACGCGGTCTCCGGCTGATTAAGCTCGTACCTTTTGTAATTAACGATTTAAAAAATGGCCGCCGTTTAAGGCGGCCAGGATAAATCTGTTTAGCGAATACGTATGCCGAGTTCTTTACTCAACGACTGGTAACGTTCGAAATCCTCTTTGCTGAGGTATTTCAGCAGTTTCCGGCGCTGGTTGACCAGACGGATCAGTCCGCGGCGGCTGCTATGGTCTTTTTTGTTCGCCCGCATGTGCTCGGTAAGTTCCTTGATCTTAGCGGTCATAACTGCAACCTGCACTTCGGTCGAACCGGTGTCGTTCTCGGTTTTAGCGTATTTTTTTATAATATCGCTTTTAGTTTTTGTGTCCATACCTGTGTTGAATCCTTAAAATTTCGCAAAATCAAATGTTTAATATACCAGGTAACGGTGGAAATGTCAAACGGGCTGATAAATTATCGGCAAATTCGGTATTTGCAACCCGGAATTTTAGGAAATCATCACTTTTTCTCGATACTTAATATAGAAAAAACAGCGAAAATTGGAATATTAAACGCAAAGAAAACAGAGAGAAATAAGCATGGATGAAATAAAAGACATAGAGATTAAGATACCGACTCTGGCGATAGTGGGGCGCCCGAACGTGGGTAAGTCATCGTTGTTTAACGCCATTATCGGGAAGCGTCTGGCGATCGTGCATTCCGTCAGCGGGGTTACCCGTGACCGGATCATGGCGGTGGCGGTGCGCGGAGGCAAGGCCTTCCAGATTGTCGATACCGGCGGCCTCGGTCACTGGGAAGGCGAGAAAAAGAACCTGGACCTCTGGGAAAAGGAAATAGAACGGCAGGTGGAAGCCGCATTGGACGATGCTGATGTGATCGTGATGCTTACCGACGTTACCGAAGGACTTACCCCGCTCGACAGGGAAATTGCCGTAAGGCTCAGGGGGCATGGCAAACAGGTTTTGCTGGCCGTGAACAAAGTTGACAACGAAAAACTGGAGGCGCATGCCGCTGACTTTTCCGCGCTGGGATTCGACAAACTGCTGACGATTTCCTCGCTTCACCGCCGGGGGATCGAAGAATTGCTCCTGGCCGCGCTCGCCGGAGTTGAACTTCCGGACGCCCAGGCGGAAGCGGAACCGTTCCGAATTGCCGTGGTCGGGCGCCCGAACGTGGGCAAATCGTCGATTGTGAACAGTCTGCTGGGAGAGGAACGGGTGATGGTGAGTCCGGTTTCAGGGACGACCCGTGACGCGGTGGACGTTGAATTTACTCTTCGTTACGGCGATGACGAGCTTCCCGCCGTATTCATCGATACCGCCGGACTGCGCCGCCGCGCCAAGGTTGATGACGCTATCGAGCATTACAGCGTGAAACGCGCGGAATCCGCCATCGAGAGGTCGCGGCTGGTGTTGCTGATTATCGAAGGCGGGATTACCGGGCTGACCAGTCAGGACCGCCGGATTGCCGGACTCATTGCAAAGGCCCGGAAGGGAGCCATAATCGTTGCCAACAAGTGGGACTTATGCAAGGGAATCGACAAAATGGAGGCGCTCGAAGAAATTCGCGCCACACTTCCGCAAATGAGTTATGCGCCAGTGGTGTTCACTTCCGCTTTGGAGGGAACTAACTTTAACCGCCTGTTTGATTACGTCGGGGAAATTATCGAGCAGATGGAAGTGAAAGTACCGACTTCGATGCTCAACCGGATTCTCCGTGACGCCATGGATTACCGTCCGCCCCCGGCTTCCGGGAACCGTCAGCTCAACATCTTTTACGGCGCTATGGTGGGCAATGAACCGCCCCGGTTCGTGGTGTTCGTGAATAATCCGGAACTGTGCCCGGCCCATTACCTTAATTATCTTAATAACTGTTTGCGCCGCGCTTTCGGATTTATCGGGTTGCCGATTGATATTCTCTTACGTGCCAGACCGAAAAAGCAACTCGAACGGGAAAAGAGTTCAGGCAGTAAACCCAAGCCCGGAAAATCCAGGCCGAAGCCGAAAACAAGAGCCGCTTCCCGGAAACCGTCAGGAAAATCCAAGGTAAAACCGGGGGCCAGGAAAAAGCAGCAGCGCAAAAGAAGATAATCCTTGAAGGGACAATTAGTTATGAAGTATCTGGTAATTTTATTATGTTTTGTAGCGTTGCTGTTCAGCGGCTGTAAAAGGAACCCTGAATATTACATCGAGCAGGGGAAAGCTTGCTGGAGAGACAATGAACGCGAAGAGGCCGTCAGATATTTTAAACGTGCCGCGGACAAGGGAAGCGTTCAGGCTGAACGCATAATAGTTTGGGCATATCTGCAAGGACTGGACGGCAAACCTGACTATGTGAAAAGCCGGGAATATGCGCTTCCGCTTGCCAATGCCGGTGAGGTCCGGATGCAGGTGTTGATGGGGCAGTTTTATGAGTACGGACATGGGGTCAAAAAGGATGCTGAGACTGCGTTGAAATGGTACGAAAAGGCCGCGGCCGAAAATTTCAATGAAGCCTATTGTGCAATCGCGCGGATTTACGAGGAAGGCAAGCTTGGTAAACCGGACTCGGCAAAGGCCGAGGAATATCTGAAGAAGGCAATAAAACATGGTTCCACGCTCGCTGAAAACAATCTTGCATATATTTGGGCGGAAGCAGGAAAAAATCTGAAGGAAGCTGAAAAGCTCAGTCGCCGCGCGGTTCACGATGAACCCAAAAACGCGGCTTACCTCGACACGCTTGGCTGGATTTATTTCAAGCAGGGAAAATATGAGTTGGCGAAAAAGTATTTGGAGGAAGCTGTAGAGTTATTTCCCAATCACAGTTGTCTCCAGGAACACCTTGGGGATGCTCTGGCGAAACTCGGCAAGTACGGCGAAGCTGTTGACCATTGGTATGAAGCTTTACAGCATACCAAGGACGAAAAGAAACGGGAGTGTCTTAACCGGAAAATCAAATCATCAGATAAAAAGTCCGGGAAATGATGAAATTTTTTATAAAAAAATCAGGCGTTGAGTGAACAATTCAGGTAATTTAATTGTCTTAGTTAGATACATATTGCAGGAGAATGGACTGAAACAAACAGGATTGCAGTTATGAAATTTTTTCTGAACCCCAACTTTTTCTGGCACTTATTGTGGATTATTCCTTTGATGGTTCTGGTTTTCTGGTGGGCGGTGGACAAACGCCGCCGTCTGCTGGGAAAAATCTTCGGAGGCCGTCAGGACAACCCCGAGTATGTATCGCTTTCGAGCGGCAAACGCACGTTCCGCTTTCTGCTGCTGTTTACGGCGATAATTTTCATGGTGATTGCGGCGGCGCGGCCGCATTGGGGCAGCAAGCCGGTTGAAGTGTCCCAGATGAGCCGGGACATCATGGTGGTGCTCGACGTGTCGAAAAGTATGTTATGCCGGGACGTCAAACCTTCGCGGTTACAGCATGCGAAATGGTTCCTCCGGCAGCTGGTCAGCGACACTTTCGGCGACCGCTACGGCCTGATCGCGTTTGCCGGAAACGCATTTTTGGAGTGTCCGCTTACTTCCGACCGCACCAGTTTTTTCCAGTTTCTCGACGACATTTCCGTATATAGTATTCCCCTCGGCGGAACCAACGTTCAGGAAGCAATCAATACCGCGCTAATGGCTTTCAAAAACGCTAAAAGCGGCGAGTACCGGGCCATATTGCTGGTTACCGACGGCGACGAACTCACCGGGAACAGCCAACAGGCGATTGCGATGCTTAAACAAATGCAAATTCCGCTGTTCATCGTTGGGGTGGGAGACCCGTCTCAGCCGGGACTTATCCCAGATCCGGACAAGGCGGGAAAATTCATTCGCGACAATAAAGGCGAACTTGTCAACAGCAAGGTCAATGAACCGCTTTTAAAGAAACTTGCCACCGAGACCGGCGGAACTTATGTCCGTTCCACTCTTACCCATACCGGGCTCGAGGAAATCATCAAGCGGATCGCCGGGCTGGTTCCCGCTCAGATTGATCAGCGCAAGGAGTCCAGGATCATTGAACGGCTTCATCTGCCTTTATTCGTGGCGGTGCTTCTCCTGCTGCTCTGGATGGCGGTTTCCGAGCGCCGGAGCAATGGTAAATCCGCTAAAATGAGCAAGAAAGCCGCGATTGTCACCGCTTTGCTTTTGCCGGGGATCTTCTTTGGAAGCGGGGCCGTCAATGCTCAGGAAACCAAGCCGGAAAAGAAGGCCGAAAAAACTAAAGCCGAGAAGAAGGTCAATCCGGTTGAGGTTTACAATCAGGCATTGGCGTTGCAAATGAAGAAACAGCCCAAGCCAAAAGAAATCGAGCAGGCCGGAAAACTTTATCAGCAGGCCATAAACGAATCAGCGGACAAGCCGCAGGTTCGCGCCGGGGCTTTCCAGAACCTGGGCGTTATGCATCATTCCAGCGCCAGGGGCGAGGTGATGAAAAGCATGCAGCAGGTGAAAGGTCAGAACCTCGACGGTGCATTGAAAACTCTTGACGCCGCCGCGAAAACCCTCGATGGCGCGGAGAAATTCTACTTGCAGTCAATGCGGTCAGGATACGAATACGAAAATGCCTTGGCCCAGGAAAAAGAAGCCGCGAAACCGGAAGAAGAAAAAATCCAGACGGTTGGCGACCTTGCCATGAATCAGCAGAAACTGCTGAACGACCGACAGTTTATCAAGGAACTGAAAAAGAAGATCGAAGAACTTAAGAAACAGCAGAAAAAGGCCCAGAAGAAAACTCAGCAGGCCAAGAAGAAACAGCAGAAACAGAATCAGGACAAACAGAAGCAACAGCAGCAGAAGAAACAGAAAAAAGATCAGAAAAAACAGGATAAACAGCAACAGCAAAAGCAAAATCAGCAGCAAAAGCAGCAACAGCAGAAACAAAATCAGCAGAAGCGCGACGAAAGCAGTAAAAAACAGCAGGACCAGGACCGGAATCAGCAACAGCAGGCAAATAAGGCCAGAGAGGAAGCGCAAAAAGCGGTCAAGAACCTGAAAGATAAGGCTAAAGAACTTGATCAGAAAAAACTTGAGCAGGATGCGAAAAAAGCCGAAGAAGAACTGGAAAAGGCCGCAAAAGCCCAGAAAGAGAACAAGGGCAAAGAGGCTGAAAAACATCTGAAGAAAGCTCTGGAGCACCTGGCCAAACAACAGCAGCGTCAGAAAGATCAGCAGAAGAAAGATCAGAAAAAACAGAAGTCCAAGGGAGACAAAGGCTCCGACAAGGACAAGAAGGACAAAAAAGAGCAGAACAAGGGAGATAAGGACAAAAATAAAAAAGACAATAAGCTCCCTGAAATGAAGGAAATGCAGAAAGCCAAGGCCGCAAGGAAAAAAGAAAAGGAAATCGATGAAAACCAGGCCGAGGCGTTGCTAGAGGAAATGGCTCGTGACGAGAGGAAGCTCAATAAGGCGATCAAGGCTTACCGGAAACGGCTCCGTAAAATGAAACCGGTTGAAAAGGACTGGTAAGCCCCTATATTTTGCGTAATTCAAACCATTTGAAACAGGTTTATATATATGAAAATAAGTTTTGGTAACAAACTGAATATTTTTGTAACCGCCGTCATCATGACGGCGGGATTTATTCTGTCTGCTCAAACCGTTTATGCCGGCGATGATAAAGTTAAAGCGATGGTTACGCCGTCGCGGATATTTGTCGGGCAACCGGGAGAACTAAAGCTGTCTTCTCCTTACGGGTATCCCCGGATCAGGCATCTTCCCGACGTTGATGGAATCCGCTGGAAATCGCAGGGAGGCAATACAAGTTTGCTTAGAATTCCAGGCAAAACTGAATACATCCGCAAATATTCCTTTGTTGCCACCAGCACGGGCATTCTGGAAATTCCGGCGTTAGTGGGAACTGTAAACGGAGAAAGGTTTGACACAACCCCTGTCCCCTTTACGGTAGTCCATGATCCGTTTGTGATAACAGCTCCAGAGCCGAACAGCGACGGCAAATACACTTTTGAGCAATTATTGTTCATGAAAATGGAGCTCATGACCACAAAACGTGAGTTTATGGTTGGCGAACAGATCCCCCTGGAGATCAGAATGTACGGCTTGGCGCAGCTTGATCCTGAATTCGGTATGCCGGAAATAAAAAATGATAATATCTATATTGAAGAATATAAAGATGTCAGGGGCGGCAGCAGTCAGTTTAAAGCCGGTTCTCGTTATCAGCAGCAAGTCGGGAAGTTTAAATTTCTTTTTCGCCAGTACACTACCGTATTTCGTCCCATTACCCCCGGGGAATTGAAATTGACCGCCACGGGCTTGTGCAACTATACAGATCCGAACCGGAGGAGTTCCAGGGACCCGTTTAACGACCCGTTTTTCAGAGGTTTTGGTTTTGGCGGAAGAAATCAATCTTCAAGGAATCTTTCAGCCAGTTTACCGTCAATTGAAGTGAAACCTCTGCCGCCAAAACCGAAAGACGCCATGTTCCTTGGGCTGGTGGGGGATTTCGAGGTTGATACAAGTCTTTCAAACGGAAAACTTCAGGTTGGCGAGCCGTTAACCCTGACCGTCCGGATCGTCGGCAAGGGCGATTTTTCTCCGCTGAAAACTCCCGAGCTGAATATTCCTGGCTTCCGGATGTATCCGCCGGAAACCGACCGGGAAAAGGGTTCGCCCGGAACTGTCCGTAAGGCCGAAATCAGGTATGTGCTGCTGCCGCTCAAGCCCGGGAGAAACACCGTTGCCATTAATCCGGCGGTGTATTCGTTGCAACAGCATAAATACGTTGAATTCCCGTTCAAGAAAGTGGTGAATATTGCCAAAGCTCCCGGTGGTGGCAGTGGAAGGCAGGTTTATCTCGACAGCAAACAGATAAACTCAAAACTGGCCGGTTATAAAAAAGAAATGTCTAAGCGCGATAAATCCGCCGGTATCCTTTACCTGAAACGCAATCCGGCAGGCGGCGTGTCCGTTCCTCTCTGGAAAAATAATATTTTCTGGATAATCATTCTTATTGTCCTTGCTCCGGTGTTGTGGTTGTTAAGCGAGGTTATCAGCTACCGGCGGCGCAAGCTTGGCAACAATCATCTCCTGCGCCGGAAAAAGGCCGCGCAGTCTGTCCGGGGGGCAGTGCTGAAGGCCATTCGCAAGGCAAACGACGACGACCTTGAAGAGACTGTCAGGAAGCAGCTGGTTCCGTATCTCAACGATCTGCTGGGATACCCGCCGGGAACCACTCCGCACGAACTCGCGGAGAGGATCGGCAGCCCGGAACTTGCCGAAGCCCTTGAACAGGTAGGCGATTCGAGTTATCAGCCGGGCGCGGTTGCCGATAAAAAGGCGTTGAAGAATCAACTGTTGAAGGCCATGAAAAAAATATCGATAGTGCTGCTGGTCTGCGGATTCGCCGTTGGCGGGCTTGCCGGTGATATTAAGATAAAGGCTGATGCCGGAAAAACCGCGGACACAAATCCGGTTAAAATTTCCGGGCAGGTGGTTAAACCGGAACTGTCTGACAATTCAATCAAGACCCCGGAAGCGGCGCTTACCGCCTACGACAAGGGCGAGTTCGCCAAGGCCGCCGCATATTACCGCCGCCGGATCAATCCGCGCAAACCCGATCCGGCAATGCTCTACAACCTCGGAAACTGTCTGACCCGGATGGGGGATTATTCCAGGGCGCTGGTTTGTTACGAACGGGCGTGGCGGCTCAAACCGATGGATTCGGATATTCGCGAAAACCTTAACTTCGTGCGCCGGAAGCTGGAGCTTCCCGAGTACGGAAATTATGAAAATCCCAAAGAGCTCCTGGTGTTTCTGCGTGATTGTTTTCGGCCTGATCAATGGTTGCTGATCGCCGCTTGCGCGGTGTTCCTGGCCGGGGCAGCGCTGGCTTCACGGCGGGTATTTTTCGGGCGAGGATGGATATTCGTGGTTGTTGTTGCTTTTCTGGTGATCATTATTACCAGCATCGCGTTTTTTACCCAGGTCAGTTCCACCTATGCCGATGAGAACGCCGTGGTTATCGGCCGGGACGTTCCGGTTTATTCCCTGCCGTCAGACAGCGCCGCCAAGGTTGACGTGAACCTGCGCGATGGCGAGATAATCACCATCGAGGAGCAGCGGGAGAATTGGGTCCGGATCCGTGCCGGAAGCATCCAGGGGTGGGTGCACCGCTCGAATATCGGCAGGCTTTGGGCCACTTCCGGAGGATGATTTTTCAGGGGGAAAGAATGGAGTTGGCTGTTCCTGAAATTTATTTTTTTGATCTCGATCATACTCTTGCCGACAATGATTGTGACGTATCCTGGAAGCAGTTTCTCGTAAAAGAGGGAATTGCTCCGCCCGGTACTATGCGGGAAGCTCGCCGCTTTTTTGATCTGTATGTAAAAGGTGAACTCGACAGCGAAGTGTTCATGGATTTCCAGCTCCGGGAAATTGCCGGGAAAAGCGTTGAAGACATTGCGGAGCTTTCCCGCCGGCACTTTGCCGAATTCGTGGAACCGAAAATTTATGACGATGCCCGGAGGGAAGTTGAAAAGACCCTTGACACCGGGAAACCGGTGGTACTCCTTACCGGGTCGAATCAGGCGGTTTCAGGCCTGGCGGCCGAATACTTCGGATTTTCCGGAATTATCGCGACAAAACCTGAAGTCGTAGATGGAAAATATACCGGAAAGATCACTGATGAATACTGCGCGGGGGAGGGGAAGGTAATCCGTTCCAAGCAGTTGTGCGGGAAGCTTGGCCTGGAATTAAACCGGGCCGCTTACTACGGCGATAGTCTTTCAGACCGCAACATGCTTGCCGCCGCCGGATTCCCAGTGGTCGTCAACCCCTCCGAACAACTCCTTCCGATTGCCAAAGCAAATAACTGGCCGATCAGGAAATTTTGCTGAAAACACAACCGCTTGGCGGCGAAGCCCTCTTGAATTCATGGGAGACGGCAATTGTTTTTCTTTATTTTTCATTAATTTTCGGAATTTTGCTTGACTTAATAGAAGATTTCCATAAAGTAATCGGACTGACATATGGAAAACCATTTTTTTAAACCAAAGCAAGGAGGCATGAAAATGGCGGAACTGGCAATTAACGGCGGACCGAAAGTTTGCAACGAAGCTTTTCCGATGTGGCCGAGTTTCAGCGAAGAATCTATCGCCAAGGTAGTGGAACCGCTGAAAAGCGGCCAGGTCAACTACTGGACCGGTAGTGTCGGCACTAAATTTGAAGAAGAATGGGCAAAGTGGATAGGCGCGAAATATGCGATAAGCACCTCCAACGGAACCAGTGCGCTGCATACCGCGGTTGCGTCCCTGGGAATCGGCCCCGGCGACGAAATCATTTGTCCGTCGTATTCCTTTATCGCATCTTCGTTCTGCATCCTGCAGGCCGGAGCGCTTCCGGTGTTCGCGGACGTCAACGACGACCACACCATCGATCCGAATGACATCGAGTCCAATATCACTGAAAAGACCAAGGCGATCATCGTTGTTCATCTTTACGGCATAATTGCCGACATGGACCCGATCATGGCCATCGCCAGGAAGCACAACCTGAAAGTTATCGAAGACTGCGCACAATGTTTCGGCGGCGTGTACAAAGGCAAAAAAGCCGGTACAGTAGGCGACGTAGGCTGTTTCAGCTTCTGCCAGAGCAAACACTTTACCACTGGCGGCGAAGGCGGCATGGTAATCACCGATGACGAAGACCTGGCATGGGAATGCCGCAGCTTCCGCGACCACGGTTATGACGTGAAACAGCGTCTGAACCTGCTGGAAATGGAAGGCAAACTGATGTACATCCACAAGCGCGTGGGTTTTAACTACCGCATGACCGAAATGCAGAGTCAGATCGGCCTGTGCGAACTTGCCCGTTTCGATTCCTGGAACCTCAAGAATCGTCTGCGCAACGGTAAAATGCTGATCGAAGGCCTGAAAGACAATCCGGCTGTTCTCAAGACTCCGTATGATTCCGAAGAACGTCAGAATGCTTTCTGGTGGGCCCCGTTTGTCCTCGACATCGACAAACTAAACTGCACCACCAAGGAATTCATCAAGGCCGTGGAAGCTGAAGGCGTGCCGGTCTACGGTGTGCTGTGGCCGGAAATGTACAAGGAAAAAGCCTACGTGGAACAGAATGGTTTCGGTTCACTTCAGTACCCGTTCAAAGATCCGAACGCAAATCAGATCGACTACACTCAGGTCGACTGCAAAAAAGCCCAATGGGTAGGCGAACGCACTATGTCGTTCTTCACTCACCCGGTGTATGAGGAAAAACATATTCAGATGTGCATCGATGCCTTCAAGAAGGTTGCCGATCACTACCTGAAATAAAATTACCCCACATTACTGTGGTACCCCTAAGGCCCGTTTGATACGCGGGCCTTTCTTCATTTATAGTTCACAGTTCATGGTTTACAGTTCACGGCTTGGGAAAGAACCGGCCAAACATTGTGTTTGGATCGAGTGGCCTGAATGCTTCGCGATTCCGGCGAAGTCGCAACGCACTTTGCCCATTCAATCCGGGGACACTCCCCGGCCAAACATTGTGTTTGGATCGAGTGGCCTGAATGCTTCGCGATTCCGGCGAAGTCGCAACGCACTTTGCCCATTCAATCCGGGGATACTCCCCGGCGGCTGATCTCGGCAAGACCAGCCTACTTTTTCCGGCTTTGCCGGAGTAGCCTGGAAATTGCACAAGGCAGTATCGTGCAGATGTTAGAAAGCAGGGGTGAAGCTGTGGTATCCACTGCGAATTCCCTGCTGACGATGCAGATGCGCGATAATGCCGAAGCCTGAAAGGTGAAAAACTTAAAAATTATCTGTTATGACGTTTTGTAAAATTGCATATTCCATGCAAGCAATTGGGAATAAAGATATTAAATTCAATTTTAAAGTTTTTCATGAAATTTGCCGGGGTAGCCCGCTTTTGCCGAAAGCGGGTGAAAGATACGGCTAAAACAATGAACTCCAAGAGATTACCGGCATTGTCAGCGTTAGCGGAGAAATGCCATTTTAGTCCAGTGCCTGCACCGGGGGAACTTTTTGTGGGAAATGCTGTCAAAATATATAAACATCAACAAAAATCAGGAGGTGTGAATATGCGAGGTAAATCATTTTCGGGAAAAGGTTTCTGGATGGTGCTGTCACTGATTCTGGCGGTGGCGCTGGCAGTGCAGGCGTATCGTCACTATCATGCCAGGGCGAGAATTCAAACATCGCGTCAGCCTGAAAGGATATTGGTGTCCGTGCCGGGATACCGGAATCCGGTTGGGGTAAACGCTGGTCAGATTGCACAGTCTTCCTCTCCCCAACAGGTTCCGACAATGGCGCTGCCGAGGCTTGCTTCACCTCAATCTGGACAGCCGGTCAGGGTCAATCCCTATCAGCAGGGAACGGTAAGTTTGAACCAGGTGAATCCCGGAAGTTCCACGGTCCGGCAATCGGCGGATCCTGTCGACCAAATGCATCAGCGGATGCAGGCGATGATGCGCCGGATGATGAGCAATTCCGGTATGGGAATGCGGTCAGGTATGATGCCTCGGGGCATGAGTTCGGGATTCGGGCGGACAGGCATGGGACCGGATATTGCCGTGGAAGGCAATAACTATGTGGTGAAGCTCCAGATGCCGGGACTTGACAATTCCGCCATCAAAACCGAAGTCAAAGGCAACATGTTGATGGTTTCCGGAACCCGGAAAGATAAAATGAGTAGTCAGAACGGTTCCGGCTGGGGCAGCAGTTACCGCCGGTTCCAGACTTCGTTCTCTCTGCCCGGACCGGTAAAGTCCGACCAGATGAAAGTGGATTACAGCAACGATATTCTGACGATCAAGTTACCCAAAGCCTAAGCTGTTTTTAATCAGCATAATTACAAGAACCGTCCGGATGGAGACCGGGCGGTTCTTTATAAAAAATGAGGCATCCCCGTTTTATGGATAATCCGGGTTAGCAATCCTGGAATCTTCGGCTATAATAATTCATTATTTTCAGGGAGAATAGATTATGACCGATAAATCAGTGAGTGGGAGCGGATTGGTAGATCTGCTCGGTTTGAGTGCCGAAGAAGGAAAAATTATCGACGATATGATGGAAACTCATGAGTTTCCGGCGGGAAGTCTGATCTTCAATGAAGGCGATGTTGACCGCTGTCTTTACGCGATATCTTCCGGGACTGTCGAAATTTTCACCCTGATCGCGTATGACGTGGAGAAAACGCTGCTTACTTTGCGCGATAGCGGAGTATTCGGCGAGATGGCACTGATCTCAGGAGAGCCCCGTTCCGCCGGCGCCCGGGCCGTGGAAAAAACGGTATTGCGGGAACTGAGTGTCGATAATTTAACGATTTTGGTTAATCAACATCCCGAAACAGGGCGTAAACTTCAGGAATATCTGCTGAAAGTCATTGCGGAACGTCTTCGCAACACCACCCAAATGTACCGCCAGGCTTCTGAATGGGGGCTCAGTATCAGCGGACTGATCGAACTGAATTTCAACCGGCTGGTTGCTGACCAGATTAAAGTTGATTTACAACTCAGCAACGGCAACACTGTGGAAGGATCGATTGTCAAGGCTGAAAAAGACGGAGCAGGGGTGGAACTGTTTTTCAAAACTACTGATGGCAGTATCATGATAATTCCTTATCATGCGGTTGCCTGCATCGGTTTCGCGGGCGATGTGATGCCGAAGCCGGAACCGGAAATTGAAAAATAATATTTGAATAACTTTTAAGCAGTCGATAAGGAAGAGGCAAAATGGCGGCAATAGATGAATATTTGAACTTTATGGTGGAAAACAAAGCCAGCGATTTCCATATGAGCAGCGGCAATGTAGCAATTTTCCGCCTGGACGGGGATATGTGCAAGGTTGAAGGCGGTGAGCCATTCAAAAGCGACCAGGTGATGGAGTATGTCACCGAGATCATGCCTGACTTCAACCAGAAGGAATTTAAAGAAACTAACGATACCGACTTTGCCTACGAGATACCCGGAGTGGCCCGGTTCAGGGTTAATGTTTTCCGGGATTTGAAAGGAGTCGGAACCGTGATCCGGCAGATTCCGGCGAAAGTTCTTACCGCCGATGACCTGAGCCTGCCGCAGGCCGTGCGCAATCTTTGCTACTTGAGCAAAGGACTGGTGGTGGTTACCGGCCCGACCGGGAGCGGGAAATCGACTACCCTGGCGGCTATGATCGACCTGATTAACAAAGAGCGTTCCGATCATATTATCACTGTTGAAGATCCGGTCGAATTTGTCCATAAAAGCCAGAAATGTCTGATTAACCATCGCGAGGTCAGAAAGCACACCAAAGGATTTAAAAGCGCGCTCAGGGCGGCGTTGCGCGAGGACCCCGATATCGTGCTGGTGGGGGAAATGCGCGACCTCGAAACAATTGAAATCGCCATCGAAACCGCGGAAACCGGACACCTGGTTTTCGGTACGCTTCACACTACTACCGCATACACTACCGTTGACCGGATCATTGACCAGTTTCCGGCTGACCGGCAGAACCAGATTCGGGCGATGCTGAGTGGATCGCTCAAAGGCGTGATTGCCCAGAACCTTCTGAAAAAGAAAAACAGCGGACGAGTGGCCGCGATGGAGATACTGATCGTTACATCCGCAATTTCAAACCTTATCCGCGAATCCAAAATCCACCAGATCCCGTCAATGATGCAGACCGGGAAAAAGATGGGAATGCAACTGCTCAATGACTCATTGTTGAAGCTGGTTGTTGAAGGCGTGGTCGATCCGGCGGAAGCATACATGAAAGCAGTTGACAAAGCCAGTTTTGAACCCATGCTGCGCTCCGCCGGTTTCGAAGTCTGATTATCTGATTACGTTTGAAAATCATACAGGAGGAGGAAAACGCCATGAAATATTCCCAGGCTGAGACCGGACGGATTTTTGTTTTACGGTTGGAAGATGGTGATATCGTTCATGAAACTATCGAACGGTTCGCGGCGGAACACGGGATCAATACCGCCAGCGTGATCGCGGTGGGGGGCGTTGACATTGACAGCAAACTTGTGGTGGGCCCTGAAGCCGGACGCGCAACTCCGGTTGTTCCTATGGAGCATGTTCTTGACAATGTCCACGAGGTGTCCGGAACCGGGACTATTTTTCCGGATGAATCCGGAAAGCCGGTCCTGCACATGCATATTGCCTGCGGACGCAATGAAAATACCGTAACCGGCTGTGTCAGACGCGGGGTGAAAACCTGGCATGTCCTGGAAGTTATCATTCAGGAAATTACCAACTGCTCAGGTAAACGGGTAAAGGATGCCGCCACCGGTTTTGAGCTCCTCCAGCCATAATTCAAGTGCTTGTCTTGGGGGATATTTGAGGACAGGGGTTAAGCCAAAGCGGTAAACTCGCGGAGCTATTTGCCCATTCAATCCGGGGACACTCCCCGGCCAAACATTGTGTTTGGATCGAGTGGCCTGAATGCTTCGCGATTCCGGCGAAGTCGCAACGCACTTTGCCCATTCAATCCGGGGACACTCCCCGGCCAAACATTGTGTTTGGATCGAGTGGCCTGAATGCTTCGCGATTCCGGCGAAGTCGCAACGCACTTTGCCCATTCAATCCGGGGACACTCCCCGGAGTAGCCCACTTTTGCCGAAAGCGGGTGTAAAGACACAGCTAAAGCTAAGAACAACAGATTTTACGATAAATAACACGTATTGCCGCAGGGTAACCGATCCGAGATTAGCCATGCAAAGCAAAAGCGCTTAATTTTTTCTTAAGCGGACATTATAGGGTTAGTCTTCGTCGTCGCGCGGACAGCACTCCTGGATCATCTCTATCAGGGCAGGGAGCAGAAACGGTTTGTATAGGATTTTTACCTTGGGTTTCTTACTCATCTTTTCGATTTTATCATGATAACCGCTACAGACAATGATAGGAACATTTGGATTGATTTTGCGGATTTCCTCGTATACTTCATCTCCGGAAATATCCGGCAGTACCATGTCGAGTATAATGATGTCGATATCCGGATTTTCGCTGAAAATATCAATCCCGCCCTGTCCGGTAAGGCTGGAAAAGAAAACTGCCTGTTGCAGATCAAGCCATCGTTTGTGAAAATTTACTAAATCTTCGGTATCTTCAATAACAAGTACTTTAAGTCCTTTTAGTGACCCCATAACGGTTTCCCTCTCCCGGCGAAGTTTAAAAAGTGTAACAGTTTACATTATAACCTCATTGTTGTTAATCATCAAGGGGGAGAAGTGAAATTTCCTCTATCAAAGTGCAGTTATTAAGCATTATTCTCGATTAATTCTGCTAATTCCATATAAGACAATAACATTCGCATATTTTGGAATATATATGTGTGTCATAATGTCGCTGCATGCGGATTTTTATCTGAATAAAAAATAGCGATTATTTTAGGAAAAACATTGGACAATCCCTGAAAAATTGATAGAATAATATGGCTCTGGATTATGAGACCACCACCCAATTACTCATAAACTCGAGGCAAAAATTAATACCGCGCCGACAATATTTTTGTCCCCTAAGGGACTGCTTATCCGGTGCTTGGCTTTATTGCTGAGTTTTACCGGATTTTCTGCATTATACGCTTCATCCGAGTTTGACGGAATTATCAAGCGCATCGCCGGGAAGCATCGGATTGACGCCCGGCTGGTTAAAGCGGTGGTAGCTCAGGAGAGCAATTTCCGGACGGAGGTCACAGGTAAAGCCGGGGAGATTGGACTGATGCAGATTAAAGTTGAAGTTGCCAGGGACTGGGCCGATTACAATAACAAACCTTATCCCACCCGCCGGGAGCTTTACAAACCTGAACTGAACATCGAAATCGGAACCTGGTATCTTGTCCACGCCCGGAACTCCTGGAAAGAATACAAATATTGCTATATCCTTACGCTGTGCCAGTATAATGCCGGACGCAAAACTACCAGGAACTGGATTCCGGTCAGAAAAAACGCACCGGTGAAAATCCGCAAAGAATCCACCCGGATTTACGTTAATTCCGTACTCGACAGATACATTGACTACTGTAAAGGTCCGTCTCTCGCCAGCAATTGAAAACTAATGGGTAGCTCCAGTAATAGCATTTTCGGCTCCGGGCGGTTCTTTTTCGTCCTTGCTTTGTCGCGGGAACTCGACATAGCTTGAGTCTATGCCTCCGTTTCCGGCTTCTCGCCAGGAACAAAAAATTTCCACCCCTCGCCCGGAAAGTCAATTTTTAGAGATATCCTGATGTTTTCAGCGTCAATCGAACAGTGACGGCTGGAATGGTCCTTCCGGAGTTGCGGCGGGTGGAGTTGGTTCCGGTGATGAAGCCTCTGCTTCTTGCTCCGGGGCGTCTTCGGTTCCTTCAACTTCCGGTTCCTCTGGATATTCAGCTTTCTCTTCTTCCACGTGATGTATGGCCAATGCGGGCTGTCCAGCTTCTCCTACGGAATTATTTTCAAGGTTTTCGAGGATTTCGTTGGCGCGGACAACCACCTCGTCCGGGAGTCCGGCAAGTTTTGCCACGTGGATGCCGTAGCTCTTATCGGTTCCGCCGGGAATGATCTGGCGCAGGAAAATCACTTGATCGCCGTATTCGCGCACCGCCACGTTGTAATTTTTCACTCCCCGCCGGGTCAATGCCAGTTCGGTGAGTTCGTGGTAGTGGGTGGCGAACATGGTTCTGGCCCGGGCGTCGGGATGGTCGTGGAGGTATTCGGCCACGGCCCAGGCGATACTAAGGCCGTCGAAAGTGCTGGTTCCGCGTCCGATTTCGTCCAAGATCACCAGACTTTTTGATGTAACGTGGTTGAGAATGTTGGCGGTTTCGACCATCTCCACCATGAAAGTACTTTGACCTCGGGCGATGTCGTCCGCCGCTCCGACTCTGGTGAAAATCCGGTCGGCGATTCCCACTGTCGCTGATTCCGCCGGGATAAACGATCCCATTTGGGCCATCAGCACCAGCAGCGCCGCCTGCCGGATGTAAGTGGATTTACCCGCCATGTTCGGGCCGGTAATTATCATCATCCGGTTTTCATCGCCGTCGAAATAAAGATCATTCGGTACGAAACGTTCGCTTTCCATAACCGCATCAAGTACCGGATGTCTCCCCGCCTTGATGTCGATAAGTTCGTCCTCGCGGATATGCGGACGGCAGTAATTGAATTTCCGGGCACATTCCGCCAGCGCCGCCAACACGTCGATTGCGGCCAGCGCCCCGGCGGTTTCCTGAATCCTCGGAGTGAAATCGAGGGTGAATTCGCGCAGTTCCTGGAAAAGCTCGTGTTCGAGGGCTTTTGCTTTGTCTTCCGCGCCAAGGATTTTGCTTTCGATCTCTTTGAGTTCGGGGGTGATGAAGCGTTCGGCGTTAACCAGGGTCTGTTTCCGGATGTAGTCATCGGGAATCATTGAGAGGTTTGCTTTACTTACCTCGATGTAATAGCCGAAAACTTTGTTGAACTTCACCTTCAGCGACTTGATCCCCGAGCGTTCCTGTTCTTTTGCCTGGAGGGTTGCCAGCCAGCTTTTGCCTTCGGTGGAAGCCTTGCGGAACTCGTCGAGTTCGGAATTAGCTCCGTCGCGGATGATTCCGCCCTCGGTCAGCACCGCGGGGGGATCATCGGCAATCGTGGCGTTGATCTTTTCCGCCAGTTCCGGGAGTGAGTGCAATTGCTCGTGCAGGCATGACAGCAGCGGCATCGAGAAATTCTTTAGTAAATCTTTCAGGTCGGGGACCATCCCGAGGCTGAGAGACAGTGTTTGGATATCACGGGCGTTGGCGGTTCCAACATTCAGCCTGGTGATGATGCGTTCCAGGTCGCGGATACCTCCGGTTACTTCACGGAGTTCGGCAAGGGTAAGCGGATCGTCCTTGAAAGCGTCCACGGCATCGAGACGTTCCGCGATAAGCTGTTTTTTCCTGAGCGGACGCAGTATCCATTCCCGGAGCATCCGGCTCCCCATCGGGGTGACGGTATGGTCGAGGGTGTGGAGGAGGGTTCCTTCGCGGTTGCGTCCCATCAGTGGTTCGACCAGCTCAAGGTTGCGCTGTGAGATATAGTCGAGTACCAGATAATTGTCGGTTTCGAAGGTGCGGAGTTTGCGGATGTGCCCGACTGCCTGACGCAGGTTGTCGGAGGCGTAGTGCAGCACTGCTCCGGCGGCGGCCACCGCCAGCGGCAGATTCCGGCAGCCGAAACCGTCAAGCGACGCCACCTGGAAGTGTCGTTTCAGCAGTTCTTCAGCGGTGTCGGTGGCGAAAATCCAGTCCTGAAGCGGGGTCCAGAGGAGTTTTTCGGCCTGATATGGGAATGTTTCTTCCTTTTTCCATTCGTCCAGCAGCGATTCGGGAACCAGACACTCCCTGGTGTGGAGGCGGTGGAGTTCGGTTTCAAGCGCGCTCCGGTTGGCAAGTTCGGTAATTCGAAAATCGCCGGTGCTGATTTCCAGACAGGCCAGCCCGAAACGCTCTTTCCGGGAAGTCAGCGACACCAGAAAATTGCT
The DNA here is from genome assembly GCA_963678815.1 of Victivallales bacterium. Lineage (GTDB taxonomy): Bacteria > Verrucomicrobiota > Lentisphaeria > Victivallales. The sequence continues at coordinate 4,743,721 of OY787460.1, read as the reverse complement.
CTGGTTCGGCGACAGCACCGCGCTGTCGATCACGGTTCCGGGGGTAATGATCCGGGTTACTTCGCGTTTGACTATCCCCTTGGCCAGCTTCGGGTCTTCCACCTGTTCGGCAATGGCAACTTTGAGCCCGGCTTCGAGCAGGCGCGGCAGATAGTTTTCCAACGCGTGATACGGTACTCCGCACATCGGCACGCCCTGCCGCTGCGTATAAACGATATCGAGTTCCTTGCTGGCGCGCTTGGCGTCGTCAAAGAACATTTCGTAAAAGTCCCCCAGCCGGAACAGCAGAATGGCGTCTTCGGGAATTTCCGCCTTGATTCCCTGATACTGCTTCATCATCGGGGTTAATTTGATTTCGGCCATGAACAGCTACCTATATTTGAAAGCCTAATGAACTTAAAATACATGCGAAGTTGGTTAGTCCGGCAATATTTTCCAGCCGGTAAGCCTGAAATTCGCGGCGGAGCGGATAATCTCCGCGCAGTTTTTCAAAATTTTCCGGTCCTTCCGCAAGATTCCGGGAGTCCCGGCAGATCGGATAAGTTCGGGCCACTGCCTTTTTCAGGATTTTTTCCCGTGACGCGTCTTTACCGGCTTCTTCAACGAACTGCTTCAGATCGATATGAGGATTTTCCGGGGGCGGCACTTTTTCCGGATACCAACTGTCGAGCCCGAGTCCGAAATGGCGGCTCACCGCCTGGACGCTCATGCTGGTTCCGTTGGCCTTGCCGTCAGTCGAGTATCCGGCGATGTGGGGAGTCCCGAAGTCAACCAGTTTTAAAAGTTCAAGGTCTATTTCCGGTTCGTTTTCCCATACGTCGAGAACTGCGCTGGAAAGCTTGCCTGATTTGAGTGCGTCCTTCAGCGCGGGGGTGTCGTGAACTTCTCCCCTGCTGGAATTGATGAAGATCGCGCCAGACTGCATCTTATCAAAAAACTCTTTGCCGGCAAGATGAAAAGTTTTGTCTTCGCCATCCATGTTCAAAGGAACGTGCGTGGTGACAATACTGGCGGTTGCCAGGAGTTCGCCGAGTTCCGTGAATTCTCCCGTACCTTCTTCACGGGCGCGGGGCGGGTCGTTTAGCAGTACCTTCATGCCCAGGGCTTTGGCGGCTGACGCAACCTTGTTTCCCACGTTGCCGGCTCCGATCACCCCGAGAGTCATATCTTCAAGGGAAAAATCATGTCTTACCGCCAGATGCAGCAGTGCGGCGGTAATATACTGTTTCACCGAACTGGAATTACAGCCGGGGGCGTTGGTCCAGCGAATGCCGTTGGCTTCACACCAAACGGTATCGATGTGATCGAATCCGATCGTGGCGGTGGCGATGAATTTGACGCTTGATCCTTTCAGCAACTCCGCATTGCATTTAGTCCTGGTACGGATAATCAGCGCGTCAGCGTCTTTTACGTCGTCCGGGGTGATTTGCTTACCGGGCAGATAGCGTACTTCGGCCGTGGGCTCCAGTACGCCAGGGAGAAACGGGATTTTATCGTCAGCAATTATTTTCATTGAATACTGGCATTGTGTTATGGTTTACGGTATAAATTCAAAACAAAAAACATAGCGGTTTTTTCCCGGAAAGCAATGCGGATTTATCGGTTTACCCAGGTAATAATATAACCAGTTGTGAAAACGTCAGAATTTTTTAAGGAGTCCTTCCACGTGCTGCCTGAGGCCGTCCTCTATGGAAGTTGACGGGACCGCGAGTCCCGACGTTTTCAGGGCGGCGAGGCTGTTGAGCCTGTGACACATGAAGGGGCGCTGTCCGGGGTTGTCCTTCAGGAATCCGGTCACGGGGATTTCTTCGATTTTTAGCTCTACGCCGAGAATCCCGGCAATAATTTCGTAGTATTTTTTCGACTCGATGGTGTCAGGTCCGGCCATGTTGAAAATTTTTCCAGCCACGTCATGGTTTTCGGCAATGCTGGTAACAGTTTGAGCAAGGTCGGAAACAAGGATCGGCTGTTGGAGAAAGTGTCCTCCGCCAACGAGTTTAAGCGGTTCTCCCCGCCGCATTTTCGGGATCAGTTCGGGATCGCGGCCATGCAGCGGCAGACAGCCAAGTTCAGACGTGGGGCCGTAAATATGACACGGACGCAGGATTGTCCATGCCAGTTGTTCCGGGGCATGGTTGATCAGTTCAAGTTCGCAAAGCCGTTTATTGTATCCGTAATCCTGGGAACCATTGCCGGGGGAAATGTAATTTCCCGCATCTTCGGGCTGGGGGAACTGACGCATTGCGGGATCGTAAACGAAATCCGTCGATATGAATACGAACTGGGTGGCGCAATCTTTGAAAAGTTCAATATCTTGACGCATTTCCTCCGGTTTGAAGCAGATACAGTCAACCACCATGTCCCATTTCACGCCGGGCTTGCTTACTGCTGATTCCATTGCATAATGATCGTGGCGGTCAGCAATAAGCGAATTCACCCCGGCGGGAACCGGACGGGTTCCCCGGGTAACTGTCCATACGTTCCATTTCTTTGACAATGCGGTGTTTGCGACTGCCCCGCTGACGTGTCCGGAGCCGCCGATAATCAGAATATTCATAAGATAATTTCCCGTGATTATTGTTTTTTCTGAAAAAAATTATTTTCGATAAGGTTTGAGCTTCTGAAGCAGGGACGGAACACCTTGTCCTAATTCAACGGCTTTGTCGCAATGGTATATCGCGGATCCATACTGTTTTTGATTACAGTACATAGTGGCCAGATTGTTATGGGCCGCGGCGTTGTTCGGCATAAGTTTCACTGCCTTTTCCAGCATGCTGACGGCTTCTTTTTTTCTGTTGTCCGCGTAATATGCCAAGCCCAGATTATTGTAGGTTACCGCACAGTTTGGATCAAGTTTCAGGGCGCGCTCGAAGCATTTAATTGCTTTTTTTGTTTTGTCCAAGGCATTGTAGGCGTTTCCAAGGTTGTTATATGCTTCCAGACAGTATGGATTGAGTTTTATGGCCTTTTCCAGGGGAGGAATAGCCTTTTCACTTTGCCGGGTGGCATTTAAAGCATTGCCGAGGTTATTGTAAGCTTCAACGTATTTATGTTTAAGTTTTATTGCCCGTTCGAACGCGTCGATTGCGGCCTTGTTATTGCCGATTGCGGCAAAGGAGTTGCCGAGGCTGTTAAATGTTTCCGCATTATTTGGCTTTTTCTGGATCAGCTTTGCCAGGATGGTAATGGCTTTTTTGTTCTGCCCGGTTGCATTGTATGCGTTGGCAAGATTGTTATACGCCTCCACATAATCGGGCTTGATAGTTATTGCTTTGTTGTAAAGTTCTATCGCCTTATCGTGGTTTTTTGCGGAGGCATAAGCACTGCCGAGGTTGTTGTAAGGTCTTGCTTTTTTCGGGGATTTCACCACCGCATCGCTCCAAATTGAAATTTCATCTTTCCAGACCTCGTTTCTGGTTCTGGTTTTATTTATACAGATAAATATCAGAAAAACAAACGCAATCCCGGTAATCACATAAGTATAATGCGGCGAAAAGGTTCTGCTGAAAGAGGTAACAATATAATCAATTCCCAAAGCAATAATTCCGATCACTCCGATTGCAGCAATATAGAATTTGTATTCCACCATCAGTTCGGCCGATGACTGTAGCAGCAGATACGGAAGTATTCCCAGGAGTGACCAGAAGATGAAAAAAGCAAATATGGGATTTTTCCTCATTCGCCAGCAGGCAAGGGCAAACGAAGCAATTATACAGATAAGAGGAATCAAAGCGGTAACAATGCCCGTAAAAGTGTTAAGTTTAACGATATCTACATAATGATCAATATTCAGCTTTGTTGAAGAAGGAATCATTAAAGCCAAATATTTCCAGAAAATTTTGCTTTCCGTGAGTAAATATTTTATATAACTTACCTTTTCTCCGAGCATTGAATGATATCTAATCCGGAAGAGTTTGGAAACCGGGAAAAAATAAATGGCTATAAGGAAGAAAATCACTGCCGCGGACGCAATGCCGGTTATCACCGCCCAATTAGGCAAATGTTTTCCTTTTTCCGTTTTTCGCCATTTGAATATCAATAAATAAAGGCCGATCATTGCCGGAACATAAAAGATTCCAACTTCTTTAGATAATGCCCCTAACACTACACTTAAAATTATGCCAGCACAGGAAAAAACTTTGCCGGTTAAAGATTTTATTTTGAAAAATAATATTGCACAGGTCAGCCCGGATAAGGTAAACAAAGTATAGAAAAGCACTAGACGGGCTTGAATGTAGTTTACCGGTTCGGAGAAAACCGGATGCACAACAAACAGCAGTGAAGCTATTGCCGGCAGTTTACTATCCTTCATGTCCATATCTGCGACAATCAATGTCAGTGCGGCATACAAGAGCAGTGCGCAGGCGATGTGCAGGCCGATATTGACATAATGCCATCCGGACAGGTTGTTTCTTCCGCTGAAATAATGGTTTAATGCAAAAGAATAAAAGCCTGTAACCCGGAAGTGGTTGTTATCTTTCCAGACTACGGTTGGATTTAGTGTTCTGATTGTAGGATTGTCGCGGATTGTGTGGAAATCGTCAAAATGGAATGTGCCGCCGATGCTGTTCGAGTAAGTGATAATACCTGCTGTAATAATGATGAGCAAAGCGACGATATGCCACTTCCAAGAAAAATTTTTCTTCGGAGGCGCTACAGAAGGTTTCTTTTTTTTCCGTTTTTTTCCCAAAGTGGCAGATTTTCTTTCAGTCCGGATTATTCTCCTGCTGGATTTTAGCGGTGAGTTTTTCCATTTCCGGCATTTGGTGTTCGATTGACTGCACCAGTTTGAACTGATTACGCGCCCGTTCGAGGTTGTGATGTTTCCGCTTGATCTTGTAGTAGGTATCGCCTTGCAGATAATCGGTCAGGAATCTGACGCCCTGTTCCAGACAGATCAGTTTTCCGGCAAACGGCAGCATGGCTTTTTCCGCCGGGGTCAGCAGTTCGCTTGCGGTTTCCAGGTAACCGCGTACAAGCGCTTCGAACATCTCGATGCGCATTTCGACCTTATCGAGATCAGTTTCGTCCTCTTCGGCGGGGCTGGTGCAGGTGCGGACCATATCGCCGAAATCATAAAGGGTAAGTCCGGGCATGACGGTGTCGAGATCGATAACGCAGATGCCTCGGTTGATGCGGTCATCGAACAAAACGTTATTGATTTTTGTATCGTTGTGGGTTATGCGTTCCGGAATTTCCCCTGCGGCATGAAGTTTCAGAAGCGTCCCGGCTTCTTCCTGTCTTTCAAGGGCAAACTCGATGTTCTGCTGCGCCGAAGCCGCGCGTCCAAACGGATCTTCGGTAACAACTTTTACAAAAGCTTCGTACCGTTTGGGGGTGTTGTGAAAATCCGGAATAGTTTCATTGAGTCTGCCGCCGGGCAGGTCCGCGAGCAGACAGGCAAAATTAGCGAAAGATTTTGCGGCTTCGTAAGCCTGTTCCGGAAAATCGATAACCTCAAAAGTCCGGGCATTGGGGATGAAATAATAAATACGCCAGTAGTGGCCGTGACGGTCGAGAAAATAGTTTTCACCTTTACGGGTGAGGACCAGTTGGAGCGACTTGCTTAGAGGGCAGCCTGACTCCGTGATTTTCTTTTGAATGTGGCTGGTAATCCTCCTGATGTTTTCCATGGTGGCGGGGGGATTGGTGAAAATGTCGTGATTTATCCGTTGCAAAGTATAGGAAACCACATTGCCGTTTTCCTTGTAATGGATAACGAACGTGTCGTTAATATGGCCGGAACCGAACGTTTCAAACCCAACCAGTTCGCCGGGTATCTGGAACTGGTTGCCTATTTCCAAAACATTTTCATAATCAGTCATTAACCGTGTCCTTCAATAATACTCCCGAACCCGCGACCGGGGTGCATGGCAGGATTGCGGGAGTTTTTCCTTCGGGATTGTAATATTTCTCGGTAAGCGCCGAGATCAGTTTGTTCATTGCCTCGCGATGTGCCAGCACCATCATGCAGCCTCCGAGTCCCGCCCCGGCGAGTTGCGCCCCTACCACTCCATCGGTTCCGACGGCCAGGTCAACCATTTTATCGATAGCCGGCAGGCTGCAATGGTAGTCTCCCGGCTGCAGATGAAGCTGGGCGCGCATGACCCGTTCGGGGTCGCCGCTTTCCAGATCTTCCATCAAGCTGAGGATGTATCCATTGGATGTTGGGGCCTTGTACGGAATTTCCTTCCAGTTTGAATCATGCCTAACCACCCGGTCGCCGTCGTGCGAGACATTCATCAGCTTGCCTATCGCTTCCACTTTGCCGTTTTTCAGGTAGTCGGCGTAGAGTCGTGACCGTTCCATTTCGGCCAGTCCGAAAAGCACCACGCCCCTGATCGGATAAAGGCCATCGGCTGGTGGTTTGTGAGAAGAGCATAATTTTGCAAGATCTTCCCCGGGAAGCATTTCCTGGAGTTCCTCTATAGTGGCGTTTTCCGGTAGATGGAGCAGGATGCGGTAGATCCAGCTCAACGGAATTCCGAGGGTACGCATGTTTACGTCGCGGAGGTGGTGGAGCAGCGGCGCGTACTGCGGGTAAAATTTACGGATAAGTTTGAAGCCGATGCGGTAGCAGCTTATCCGGTGGTTGAACTGGTCTTTGGCGTTGTCGCTTTTTCTTGCCTTGATGCCGGAGTCGCACACTGCCAGCACGTAATCTTCGGGGAATGGTACGATATCCTCCACCGCGAAATCGAAAAACGTTACTTTTACCACTTTCCCTTTTTGTCCAAGCATCACGGCGGCGTGGTCGGCGCTGCCGCCCCGGGTGCCGACGAACCACTCGCCTTCACCGCAAAGGACAACCATCTGGGCCGGGAAAGTGTCGATTTTATTGGCGGTGACCACGGCTTCGGCGGAACCTACCACCAAACTCGATGACGAACTGAGCCCGGCGGCCATCGGTACGTTGCCGGACAGTACCATGTCCATGCCGCAGAGCTGGGTATGGGCGAATTTTTTCTGAAGCCGGAGAATCGTTCCCTGGATGTATTGCGACCAGTCCACCCCATAAGTTGCCGCGGTTTTTGAAACTTTCTCGCTGTTGACCAGCGACAGCCAGTCGTCCCACGGCAGGTCCTTGACCAGTTCACCTATTTTGAATTTCCGGTCGGCGAACTGTTTTTTATCGAGATTGAAGAGGTTCACCTGGTCGTCATTGCGCGGATGCACTACCATCAAAGTTTCGTAGCCGATAGTCATCAGGTTGCAGTTCCCCCCCTGATGGTCAATATGGCGTCCGAGCACGTTGACCCGGCCAGGGGAACGCACGATCATTACCGGGGTATCTTCGCCGAGTTTTTCTCCGGCATATTTCAAGAGCGGGACAAAGCGTTGAATATGGTTTTGGATCAGGCCGGCGTCATCACTGTACAATGCGCTGAGTTCGCGATGAAGATGTTGAGCTTCTCCATCTTCGGGATTGTCTTGAAGCTTGCCGAATAGCTCCAGCCATTCCTTTACCGGACGGTTCCACTTGTTTACCGGAAGTTTTGCGCTGATCCTGCCTTGTTGACGCGACTTGATATATGCTTCCACTTGCAGCAGTTCCGCCGGATCATTGTAGCCGAGAATGAAATCCGAATTGCCAACCTTGAGGGCTTTTACCGTTCCCTTGTGCTTGCCTCCGGCAATTTCCCGGTTCAGGATTTCCACTATGTCCGGCAGATACTCCTCCCGCTGGGCATTGTCAGTATTCAATTGCTTGAGGGTCCGTTTCAGCGCTCCCACCTTGATCAAATATACGGAGGTATTGAGCATCGGGGTTTGGTAAGCTTCGTCCGGGGTTTTGCGTATCAGCTTGCCGGACAAATCCGTCATCTCGAAATAGGTTTTTTCTTCCGGGATCAATTTAAGGATTTCGGCGGGGACGGGAGGCAGGTTTTCACCAGCGTTGAGATACTCCCATAATTTGCCGAATGCCTTGACAAGTTTGTCTTCGCGCCTGGTTTTGCCTTCGGGAAAGAACTCGTTACAGACAAGTTCGATAATTTTTTCGCGATTTTTCGGCAGTTCATTCTTTTCCGCCAGTTTCCTGAGTTGCCCGTAGATGCGGCGTTGGCGGATATCGGCGCATTCGATGATGGTTATCGGGTTCCCGGAGGCATCCAGCTGTACCCGTCCCTGGGAAGAACCACCCCGGTTTGGACATCCCAGAATTGCCAGTACGCAGTTTTTAGTATAGTAAAGGTTGAAGAGCTTTTCCAATACCGATGGCTCGATGATCCGGTCTCCGGCTACAAGCAATACGTCCTGATGATCGTCGATTGAGTTGAAAGAGACTAGAGCGCTCTTGACGGCGCTGGCAGTGCCGTGCTGTTCCGGCTGATACGCATAGATGACATTTGAAAACTCTTTGCCTACGGTTTCCACCACTTGTCCGGCCAGTTTGCCGACCACCACAATTGGCTGAGTTACTCCGCAGGAGTTGTATATTTCCAGTGCGCGGTTGATTGCGGGGCGTCCATCGATAGGAAAACAGACTTTGTGGATTGAAGACGATTTCATCCTTGTGCCTTTGCCCCCGGCCAGGATGATACAGTATTTAGGTGATTGTCCCGCCAATGTTTTCTCCTGCTTTTTGCATTAAATTTCGATGGACTAATACTTATAAAATAATATAATTGCTCAAACAGTGATAATCTATTCAGCTCCGTCAAATTTATTAGATTTATGTAATATTTGAAGTTTTCACTTTAATCCGGGGCTGAATTATTTGTCAAATTGTAAAATTCTGCTAAAGTAAGAGTTCCCTGCATCAAAAGGTGAGTAAAGCACTCAAGTATTGATAAGAAGAAATTATTGACTGTACGCAAAAGCAGGGAATTCCCGGAAAAATAAAACACAGGATAACAACATAATAACATCAAAGGAGAACAATATGTCTTCATCCTATGAAAATCTGTTAAAGGAAAAGCTCGGGGCCACATACCCGAAGCTGGAAACTCTCGACAACGAGAAACTCAATAATTTCCTCGGAGAATATATCGAGTTATGTAATCCGGACAGCGTTTACTTCTGCGACGACAGCGACGAAGACGCCGCTTATGTCCGTGAACGGTCCCTGGCGCTTGGTGAAGAAAAATCACTGTCGAAAGCCGGTCAGACTATGCATTACGACGGTTACAACGATCAGGCCCGTGACAAAAAGAACACCAAATTCATGATCCCGAAAGAAAAGCTTGCCGCGATGGGTAAACTCAATTGCGTGGAATACGAGGAAGGTTTGGCTGAAATCAAGTCGATTGCCAAGGACAATATGAAGGGCAAGCAGGCCATCGTTAAAATCTTTTGCGAAGGGCCGACCATGAGCGTGTTCTCGCGTCCCTGTGTCCAGATTACCGACTCCTGCTACGTTGCGCATTCGGAGGACATCCTTTACCGTCGCGGTTATGATCACTTCAAGCAGATGGAAGATAAAAACGATTTCTGGCGGTTTTGCCACAGCGCCGGTGAATTGGATGAAAACGTTCATTGCGTTAATCTCGACAAACGCCGGATCTACATGGACCTGGAAAACAATCTGGTATACTCGATGAATGCTCAGTACGCCGGTAATACCGTAGGGCTGAAAAAGCATGCCATGCGCCTGGCTATCAACGAGTCCGGCAAACAGGGCTGGCTCTGCGAACACATGTTCCTGATGACCGTGGTAAATCCTGACAGCAATCGCGAAACTTACTTCGCCGGCGCGTTCCCGTCAGCCTGCGGCAAAACTTCAACCGCCATGATTCCCGGCGAAAAAATTATCGGTGACGACATCGCCTATTTCCGGAAAATTGACAATAAATTCCGCGCCGTAAACGTGGAAAACGGTATTTTCGGAATTATCAAGGATGTTAACGCCAAGGACGACCCGGTTATTTTCAAGGCCCTCATGGACGAGAATGAAATGATCTTTTCAAACGTTCTTACCGGCCCGGACAAAAATCCGTACTGGCAGGGCATGGAAACTGAAACACCGAATTCCGGCTACAACCATTCCGGTGAATGGCAGGAAGGCAAAACCGATGCGGACGGCAAGGAAATTCCGATTTCCCACGGCAATTCCCGCTATACCATGCGCCTTGAATACCTCGAAAATATCGATCCTGTTTTCAACGACAAGGACGGCGTGGTGGTAGATGCCGTGGTTTACGGCGGACGCGATAGCGACACCACCGTTCCCGTGGAAGAATCCCGTGACTGGAAAGAGGGGATTATTCTTAAGGCCGTGACACTCGAATCCGAAACCACTTCCGCCACTATCGGTCAGGAAGGCGTGCGGGTTCCGTGCCTGATGGCTAACCTTGACTTCATCAGTTATCCAATCGGCGAATACATTGACAACAACGTAAAATTTGTCGATGGCATGGACAAAATTCCGAACGTTTACAGCGTTAACTACTTCCTTAAAGACACCGATGGCAAATTCTGCACCAGCAAACTTGCCAAGAAAGTGTGGATGCATTGGGCAGAAGGACGTTGTCACGGCGAATACGAAGCCTATGAAACCCCCACCGGTTTTATTCCGGAATATGAAGATTTGGCGAAGTTGTTCAAGCAACTGCTGGGTGAAGAATACACCAGGGAAGAATACGAATACCAGTTCAGCTTCCGGTGCGACGCCTGGATTGCCAAGCTCCAGCGCTCAATCGAAAACTTCTCGAAAAACTATCCGGATACCTCCGGTTACGTTTTCGAAATGTGGAAAGAAACCATCGCGAAGATTGAAGCGGCGAAAGCCAAATACGGTGCGGTTATCAAACCCGGTGAATACCAGGGATAATCACCCGTTCATTTGTTTTCACGGCGGCGGTGTAAAAACCGCCGCCTTTTTTTGTTTGAATCCCGACAATATGTTGTTTATATTTTTCCAGTGAATAAACAGTGAAAGGAACTGATATGAAGTTGACTCACATCGTTGTGCTTTTTGCCGTGACCGCAATATTTTTCTTTGCCGGATGCGATAAGGATGAAAATCAGTCTTCATCAGGAGGGGTTCAGGGCACTACCGAAAAATCAGCTAACGCCATTCATAAGAGTGTCGATAAAGCCGAGAGCACGGTAAATAAGGCAAGTAAAGCTACCGGAGAATTCATTGAAAAAGCCGGCAAGAAAGCTGATCAGGCTGGCGACTGGAGCAAAAAAAAGGCTGATCAGGCCGGTGACGGCATCGAACAAGCCGGCGACTGGGTGAAAAACAAAGCTGAAAAAGTCAATAATGCGCTTTCGAAGTAACCGCGGTATTTACGGGGAAACGCGATATTGTATTTGAACTGCACTTGGAATCACGATATATTACCGCACTTTTTAATGGGCATTTAGTTCAGTTGGTTAGAACGCTATCTTCACACGGTAGAGGTCACTGGTTCGAATCCAGTAATGCCCACCAGCTACTTTTCTGATGAGCCATGAAATGACAGTTTGTTACACTTATAACGAGAAGCATGGAGTATATCAACGCAAAGCAATTGCTCCATTTGATTATTCCGATAGTGACGAATGCGAAAATTTCCTTCTGAAAACATTGCAGGCCGCTGAAGACAGAAGTTTCTACTCCGATGAATTGGCAGAGAAGATCAGGGATTGGCCAACTTGTTGCCACCTTGGTCCGATGCGGTCGTTTTTACTGTATCCTTTCAAAGGCATGTTCAAGGATAAGAATGTGCTTGAAATTGGTTCCGGATGCGGAGCCATGACACGCGCAATGGCTGATTTCGGCGCTAAGATCAGCGCGGTGGAGGGGAGTTTGCAGAGAGCGGCAATTACCCGTTTACGTTGTGAAGATTGTGCTGATGTTAATGTTTATTGCGATAATTTTATTGATTTCTCATCAAGTGAGAAGTTTGATATTGTAACATTAATCGGCGTTTTAGAATATTCTCCGCGATTTATCAATGGAGAAAATCCGGCATTGCGGATGCTGGCAAAAGCGAAGTCTTTTCTGAAACCTGACGGCCGCCTGATCATTGCAATTGAAAACCGGATGGGACTTAAATATTTAAGCGGAATGCCGGAAGACCATCTGGGCATACCGTATGCCGGAGTTTATGGTAATTACGACGGAACGGGAACTATTACATTCGGCAGAAGCGAACTTTGTGAATTACTGGAAAAGGCGGATTTGCCGGAGTATGAATTTCATTATCCATTTCCAGATTATAAACTTCCTAATCTGATACTTCACCCGAAAGCGCTTACCCATCAAGAATTGCGTATCCATGAGCTGTTGTGCGGCAATGCCGGCAAGGCTTCACCTTATAGATTATCGGAATCTCTGACATGGGAAGGGCTTGAAAAAAACAACCTGATCCAGGATTTTGCCAATTCATTTCTGGTGTTATGCGGAAAATCATTTACAGACGATAAATGTCTGGCATCGTGGTATTCACGTTTCCGGAAGAAGAATTTTTCAAAAAAGATGCAGTTTATTTCAACTGACAGTGGAATAAAAGTCAAAAGCGGTCCGGTATTTCCGGAAGAAGCTTTAAATAATTCAACTAAAATTGTGTCTTTATCGTGTACAAGTGAGGAGCCGTATTTATCCGGCCGCCTTTATTTTATTGAATTTGTGAAATTAGTTTCCGATCCGGATTGGGAACTTGCTTCACTGGCCGATTTATTCCGGAAATGGCTTTTATGGTTGAATAACGGTGCGTCCGTCACTGATATCAGCGAAGAATTAAAGGCATCTCCGGAGTGTTTTGACGCTTTTCCAAGAAACCTGATCATGACAGATGACGGGTTTGAAATTTTTGACCACGAGTTTGAATTAAAGCGTGAATTTTCCCTTTTGTTCGTCGCGTTTCGCGGAGTCCTTAATACTTTAAGCGATTTGAATATCAAGCATATTGAGTGGAATAATGAGTCAGATAGATGCCTGTGTACACTGCAGATTTTAAATATGTGCGGAATCAGGATGTCGCAAGATGCTTTCCAGGAATATATACAACTGGAAACAGATATTCAGAACGAAATCGTTCAGGGAAACATGCATAATTCCTTTTTGGCGGATGACATCAAAAACCGAGGCGCGGGACATGCTCTTCCCGAACTGAAGGAATATAGAAAATGGAATATTCAAAGTGAGAAAGTTTTTCAGGATTATTCCGCATTGCAAAAAGAATACATTGTGTTGTCGCGGCAAATTGATACTATTTCCAATTCCGCATCCTGGAAGGTCACCAGGCCCGTCAGGATATGTCTGGACGCAATGAAAAGAGTGGAGCGTATTGACAGGAGTTTATCCTTTTTAAAGAAAAGAATTAAATTGTTGAAAAAATACGTGCCGTTGGCATTACTAAGCAACATGAAAAATAAAATCCGCTCAAGGAATAATTATCCTGAAAACGGTTTTGAATATTTCAAGAAAATGCCAAAGCGGTTTGAGTTTCCAGTCCCGAAAAAAAAGCCTGTTGTATCAATTGTCGTACCTGTTTATAATCAATGGAAGCATACCGTGAAGTGTCTCTACTCGGTATTGCGGAATACTTCCGGGGCAACTTATGAGATTATTGTTGCTGATGATAATTCGTCCGATAATACGCGTAAGATTAATAAATATATTAAAAACATCACTTGCGTGAGAAATAAATCCAATCTGGGATTTTTAAGAAATTGCAATAATGCGGTCAGGCATTGTTCAGGAAAATATATTGTTTTCCTGAATAACGATACGATACCTCAGAAAGGCTGGTTGCGGCCGTTTGTTGAAATGATGGAAAAGGATCCGTCTGTTGGCGGTGTCGGGGCAAAATTGATCTTTCCGGACGGGACCATGCAGGAAGCCGGGAGCATTATCTGGAATGATGGCAGCAGTATGGGGTATGGGCGGGGAGATGATCCGGATAAGCCGGAATACTCATTTGTCCGGGAAGTGGATTTTTGTTCGGGAGCGGCAATTATGTATCGCAGGGAGGAATTCATTTTTTTGGGATGCTTTGACGAACGCTATGCGCCGGCTTATTACGAAGAAACGGATTTCAGTATGACTTTGCGGAAAAATGGATACAAGTTAATGTTCCTGCCTCAATCCATCGTTATTCATACTGAATTTGCCTCCAGCGGAGTAAGTGAAGGAATTGAATTACAGAAAAGAAATCAGAAACTTTTAAGGGAGAAATGGAAGAATGAATTAAATTCACATTATCCCTATTCTGAACAGAATATTATCAATGCGCGGATTCGTTCACGAAAGCGGCGGATTTTAATAGTTGATGATATTGTTCCGGATACGTCGCAAGGGGCTGGATTTCCAAGGGCCAGTGTAATTTTGGAATGCTTGAATAAAGACATGTTAATCACTTATTACCAGACTAATCCAAGTACGGATATTGCTCCGGGATTCCTGGACGAGCTTCAAGGAAAAGGTGTTGAGTTATTAGAAACTAACTGCTTAAACAAAGCTGAGCATCTTAAAAATCTGCTGTCATCCAGAAAAGGTTATTATGATGTTATTTGGGTCAGCCGTGAACGCAATATGAATATGTTCAACAAAATACCTCGTAATATTTACAAAGGGACAAAAATTGTTTATGATGCTGAAGTTATTGTCGCCTGCCGGAATATAATTTTCAGAAAACTTTTCGGGGAAAGGATTTCTTCGACAGAGGAAGAAGAATTGATTTTTAAAGAGGTAAGTTCAGCCGCTAAAGCGGATGCTGTTATTACGGTCTCGAAACATGAGGAGGATATCTTTCAGAAATATGGATGCGGAAAAACTTGTGTTCTCGGGCATGCTGTAGATGTGGTTCCGAGCGTGACGCCATTTGAATCGCGCGGCGGATTGCTTTTTGTCGGCCGGATTCATGAATCCGCGGATAATCCGAATTATGATTCCATGATTTTTTTCATAAACAATGTTTTTGGCAAAATACTGGAAATTATTCCGAACCTCGAGCTGCATATTGTCGGTATTTGTGACTCACCTGCACTGTTAAAAATGAATCATGAAAATATAGTTATTCATGGTTGTGTCCCTGATACAAAGCCATTTTATGAAAAACATAAAATTTTTATTGCGCCGACTCGTATTGCCGCGGGAATTCCACTGAAACTGTTGGAAGCCGCTTCCAACGGAGTGCCAATAGTGGCAACTTCGCTTTTGGCCGGACAGTTTGACTGGAAGAATAATTCAGAACTCCTTACCGCCGACACTCCGGAAGAATTTGTCCGGGAAATAACTCGCCTGTATAACGATGAAGCTTTCTGGGAACAGCTGCGGAACAACGCAATTGACCGGGTAAGGAAAGATTTCAGTAAAAAAACTTTCAATGATACATTACGGGAAATGATGAGTAACTTGCTTTCTTAGCGTGACACCTCGAAATATTGTAATGAAATTGACTGATAGTCCCATGTGAATAGTATTCTGATAGCAGGTTTTCTGTCTGGGGGTAAAAAGGACAGACTTCCGTTAATTTTCTGTTAATTCATAATCAGGGCATAATTTGTATTCGAACGGGTTTCGGGATAGTTCGAGTTTGATTCGGAGTTTTTGTTGTGTATGCATAGATTGTTTATGTATCGTAGCTTCAGGTTTTCTCAAGGATAGAACTGTTATATCTTCAAAATGAACACGTTTTGTGTTTGTGTTAATGGAACGGAGAAGTAATTTCAATATTTATTCTGTATTGGTATTGACAAATTTAACCGCATATACTATAATCAAGCTATGCATACATAAAATAACATATTATTGAGTTAAGCACATACAATGCATAATCAACAGGCAGGGAAAAGTACATGGCGCCGGATCAAGCACGATCTGGAGCGACGCATTCTGGCACACGAGTTCAAGCTGCACGACAAATTTTACAGCGTCAATGAGCTGGCGCGCAAGTACAATGTCAGTCATATAACCAGCCGCAGGGTGATCAGTGAGTTGTCGAGTGAGGGCTTTGTCGAGTCAATTCCCCGGAAGGGTTCGTTCGTTCGCAGCCGGTTGGGAAATAAGGATATATATCTCCTTTCCGAGCTTGCTGAAAACTTTAAGGCGGGTTTCAACCAGCTTTCCTCGGAAATTTACCGGGGAATGATTACCGAATGCACGCAAAGAAATGCCAATCTGAAACTGATATCTTCAAAGTATCTGAAATTATGGCCTAAAGACAAGGAAATGCTTCTGATACAATGGCATAGTCCCCTGAAAGAAGATATTTTGAATGAGATTCAAGGCAGAAAAAAATGTTTTTTCGTGAATTGCCATCCCCCAAAGCCGATTTCCGGGCAAGTCACTGTTACAGGAGATATAACCAAAGGGATGGAAATAGCTGTTGAGCATTGCATTTCGCGGGGACACAAGCGGATTGCTTTACTCACCTCGAGCTTGAAGAACGAGTGGATGGTTCCGCGCTTTGACGGTTATTACAACGGTTTACGGAAAGACAATATTTCGTTGGATTTTTCCCTGATAAAAGAAATAGACCAGGAAAATTATGTGGATGTGGCGGAGGCTGTCAGCGAATTGATGAATCTGCCTGAACCGCCGTCCGCGCTGCTGACCTCGAACAGTACAAAAGCGATGCTGGTAATTGAATATTGCCGGGAACAAAAGATCAGGATTCCCGAAAAACTTGCGGTTGTCGGTTTTGACAATTTCCCGGAAAGCTTAATATCCTCTCCCCAACTGACGGTAGTGGATCTGCAATACAACCTTATCGGCAGTGAAGCGATCAGTATGTTACTTAAAATGGCGGAGGGAGAAAATACCGAAGATGTTTATATCCAGCCCAAATTGATCATAAGGGAAAGCACATAAATCAAAACTTACAAGAAAAACTCAAAAGCATGACCAGGAGAAACAAATGAGAAAAAAATCAGGAGCAAAAACGGGAGGAGCAAGTCTGTTCACTCTGATTGAATTATTGGTAGTAATAGCGATAATAGCTATACTGGCGGCAATGCTGCTACCGGCTTTGAAAAGGGCCCGGGAACAGGCGAGAAGGATTGATTGCACCAACAATAATAAACAGATACTGATGGGATTAAAAATGTATTGCGATGACAATAATGACTTCTTTATTCCAACCTTGGGGAATATAACTTCCAATGGGAAACTTATTTGGAGTTCTTATCTCGTTTATCTGGAATATATAAAAGGCCCCGCAAGAATTGATGCGCTTGGACAGCCCATTACCGGGATATACCGCTGTCCCTCTGAAGAAGATACTGATAATTCCACCGATGTAAATCGATGGCGCGCCTGTCACTATGCTACAAACTCCGCATTTACCGTCAGTGAAAGCGGACCACGCATAAAGAAGTTTTCAAAAACTCCGCACCCGTCACGCTTTTCATGTCTTACCGATAAAATCAAGGATCGGGGACAGAGTGCAACTTATTTCAGTAACTCATCGGTGAATTTCAGGCATGATAACGGTGCAATCATGGGATTCGCCGATGGACATACCGACTGGATTTACTGGTCACAATGTGCGCTGAAGTCCTTTTACGATTATCCAATATATTATAAGGTTTACGACTGGTAACAAATGAAAAGCAACTTTTTTGCTTTCTCTCTGTTTTGGGGGTTTTAGATTCAATTGTTGGTTACGCGCAGAGCAATGAAACCTGGAGACAAGTTGGCATTGTGCCGATGCCGAAAAAAATAACGCTATCGGGAAAGCACATAAGTCAAAACTTACAAGAAAAACTCAAAAGCATGACCAGGAGAAACAAATGAGAAAAAAATCAGAAGCAAAAACGGAAGGAGTAAGTCTATTCACTCTGATTGAACTATTGGTAGTAATAGCGATAATATCTATACTTGCAGCAATGTTGCTGCCGGCTTTGAGAAGGGCCCGGGAACAGGCGGGAAGGATTGATTGCACCAACAATAACAAACAGATCCTGATGGGATTGAAAATGTATTGCGATGACAATAATGATTCCTTTATTCCAACTATGGGACATATGACTTCAGAAGGCAGCAAGCTCATCTGGAGCTCTTATCTCGTTTATCTGGAATATATAAAAGGCCCCGCAAAAATTGATGCGGCCGGACAGCCCATTACCGGGGTATACCGATGTCCCTCTGAAGAAGATACTGATAATACCACCGATGTAAATCGATGGCGCGCCTGTCACTATGGGGTAAACGCCGCATTCACCAGAAGTATTACCGGAGAGTCAGTATCAAGGAGATTCTCAAAAACTCCGCATCCGTCACGTTTTTCATGTCTCAGTGATAAAATCAAAGATCGGGGGCAGAGTGCAAATTATTGCAACAACACAACGGTGAATTTCAGGCATGACAACGGTGCGATTATGGGATTTGCTGACGGACATTCCGATTGGATTTACTGGTCGGAATGTGCGCTGAAGTCCTTTCACGATTATCCAATATATTATAAGGTTTACAACTGGTGATACATGAAAAACAACTTTTTTGCCTTCTCTCTGTTTCTTGGGATTTTATACTCAATTGTTGGTTACGCGCAGAGCAATGAAACCTGGAAACAGGTTGACATTGTGCCGATGCCGAAAAAAATAACGTTATCAGGAAAGAATATTGACCTTGACGATTATGTGCTTGTTCTTGGAAAAAAACCGTTGCGGCAGGCAATTATCGGCGCGGATTGGATAAATAGCCGGATAACCGAGCTTGGCGGTAAACCGCTGAAAATTGTTAAAGGCGATAGTTCCGGGAAAAACAAAATCATTATCGGCGGTAAATGTGACAATGCCGGTATTGCCGTTGCCGGAAAGAGGCTTGATATCGGACCTGGAAATCCCGGTAAACGCGGTTACGTCATTAAAGTTTTCGACAATGCCCGCAATATTTACCTTGCCGGGGCTGATGCGATCGGAACCCTTTACGCATGTGTCACTTTTGCGGAACTTATTGAGAAAGAAAATAATAAAATTATCTGGCGGGAAGCAGATGTCCGGGACTGGCCGGATACCATAAAAATATCGTTGGGGTCCGGGTTCACCGGCACTACCATGAGTCCCGAAATAATAATGGAGTCGAGAGCGATCAGTAACAATCCGAATCCCACAAAAAAGCAAAAGGAAAGATATCTTTCGGCAATCAAAAAATATTATGACTGGTTACTGAAGCGCAAGGTGACTCTGCTGAATTACTATCTTTACAGGCGGGGCCGGGAGTTCAAGCACACCCGGAATATGGATATCATCAGGGAGGGGATTGAATACGGGAAGGACAGAGGCGTCGGTGCGTTGCTCTATGCGGAGCATCCTTTTGCCGGACTTAGAAAAAGGTATCCGGAAATTGCCCAAAAGAGTAAATGCCTGTCGGATACCGGCGCTCATCCTCATTATAAAAAATGGATACGTTGCTGGTCGGAAGACGAAATCACCCGCAAGACCGCCAGGGAACTTGCCGAATACATGAAAGCTACCGGCCTTTCCGATATCGGGTTTCATGATACCGATGCCGGAACTTATGTAAGTCCGGCCCAGTGGAATGACCGTTGCGACAAGTGTAAAAAGCGCTGGGGCAATGACTACGCCGCAGCAACCATCAACAAGCATAAAATTTATTATGATGAAATTAAAAAGCTTAATCCTGATGCGACTCTGCATTTCACCATATATCCTTACGGCATTTCAATCCTGGATAAGGCCAGCGGTGAAATGAAGCTCCGGGAACGCTACGGAAACAGTCCGGCCACCGTGAAGCTGGCGGAAAAATACCGCAAGCAATACACGGAGTTCTGGAAAAGATTAAATAAAACTTTTCCGTCCGGTGATGTGACTTTCTGTATCAGGGAAACTTTTCCGGCGCCGGTAAATGCGTTCAGAAAAGTTATTCGTGGACGCGGCATGTTCACCTGGTTCGCGTTAATGTCGCACGCCTGGAGGCCGCTTTTTTCCCAGGGAGCCTGCTGGACAGGTACTTTCTGCAATAATCCCCGGGACGTTTTCTTTGTGAATTACGCAAATCCGATGCTGCCGGTAGAGCCTCTTGCGGTAAGGGAATATTCCTGGAATAAAAATACTCCGGGATCGCGTCCGTTCGACAAGCATGCCTTCGCTCCGCCGGAACAGTGGAAGCTGGCCGAACCTGAAGGGGAAATATATAAACTGGTCCTGCCGAAGCTGGTGAGGAACGTATTCGGGCGCAAAGCGGCGCCATATATTACCACGGCGCTTTCACAAAATATAAATATGGACCAGATTTTTAATAATGTGAGAATCCAATACAATTGGATGAAAAGCTCCGCGAAAATGAAGTGGCAGGCGGACAATGTGGAGAAAGCGGTCAAGGCGCTGGATAAACTCTGGGAGAAATGCCGGGAAACCAAGTCAAAAATGGGTATGGACGATTATGCGTTCCGCCGCTTTATCTATCTTCGGGATAGTTTGCACATGTGTCTGTGGATGGCCAAGGCAAGAACTCAGGAACTCCTTGCCAGGGAACTGGCTATGAAGAAAAAGGTTAAAATAGCGAATGCCGCGATAGATACCGGGTTGGAATATCTTGAAAAGGGGGACGCCGACCGGAAAAAATTGCTGAAAGAAAAACCCGATGATCCGATATTGTCAAGGAAACCGTTTAATAAATGGGCTGGTTCATGGCGGATTTACATGCCTGAACAGGCAGACTTTACCTTTGCGAAAAAAGCGCTGCTGCAAACCCGTCGGGAAATCAAGTCTCTCGGAAACATTGGCGCGGTTCCAAAGAATATTGCCAAAGCCCTTAAGTCGGCGCGCACCGTGAAGATTACTGACGCTAAAAGCGTAATCAGCATCGACGGAAAGCCTGATGAGGATGCCTGGAAAAGAGCGTTTCCCGTTGAATCGTTTTTGGTGCTCAATAGCAACGGCAGGATCGCCAGGGCCAATACCAAGGTGAGAATACTCCATAATAAAAATAATATTTACTTCCTGCTGGAATGTTGGAAACCGGGCAAAGCTGTAAGCGGGAAAGCCGATACCGCTGAAATATTCCTGAAAAATCCCGGACTGGGAGAAGACTATTTGCACTTTTTCATAGACGAGAACGGCAAATTGAAACAACAGTACAATTCTGTTACAAATTCCAACGGGGCGATACGGAAAAAAGTGGACAATTCCTGGAAATGCCCGGGAGTTGAATCAAAGGTCATGACGCATGACAAATTCTGGACCGCCGAGATAAAACTGCCGGCGGACTCCCTGAAATATCCTCCGCGCAATCGCTGGTACATAAACATTGCCCGGGCGTGTCCTCTTGGCGGCGAAGTCGAGTTCAGTTCAATTATGCCTCCCGCGGTTACGGATTTCCACGATACCCGAAAGTTTGCCCCGGTTGCGTGGGTGCGGGAGGGATATCCGCCGCCGGTGGCTCAGATTAACGCAAAAACATTTAATGTTAAGACCGAAACTTTGAGCGATTCAGTTGCGTCAGTGGCACACATTGAATTGGAAATTAATACCGATGCCGTGCTGAACAATGTAACCGTAAAAATTGAAGGATATGACGCAAAAGGAAAAATTAATGCGGTTAAGGAAATTCGTATACCCAGGATATTTTACCGCTGGGGGTCCTCTTCTCCGGCCGTACTCGAATATCGGCAGGAGTGCAAGCAGGGAGGCGTCCTGGTCAGATTGATTTCCGATGCGGGGGAATTCAAACGCTGGTTTCGTTTTGGCGGCTGGCGGGGAACCGGCAATATCGGAAGTATTTTCTCCCCGGGAATCGGCGGAACCAAAGGTCTCAACGGCAATTGTTATTTTCCCGACCGGATCACGGTTGACGGTAAATTGAGGAACCTGTTCGATTCATCACGCGGTACTATTGAATTCTGGTTTAGACCTTCATGGCAGGGATACTGGCCCCGGCCTGTGATGAAGAGTGATATCCACAACGGAACATTCACTTTTGTCCAGTATGGCCCCGACCGGGCAGCGAATCCGGCCCATGTGAACAATTCCCCGCTGGCAATTCGCTATTTGGGAAATTACGGGCGGATTTCATGCAGTCTGCTCCATGCCAAATATGCCGGCTGGAGTGGTTCATCGCGCATTACGGGTTTGAAGTCATGGATGCCTGGTTCCTGGCATCATATCGCCTGTGTATGGAATTCGGAAAATCCGGAGCAAAGCATGATGGAATTCTATATCGACGGAAAGAAAAGATCAAGCCGTTTATGTAAAAGGAAGCGCCTTCCCGGGAAACTGACGGAAATCCTGGAAACGATCAATCCGTTTCCAATCCAGATCGGTTCCCAGAACAGCGGCTGGAATCCCGCCGAAGCGGTAATCGACGAACTCCGTATTTCACGAATTCCCAGGTACGGCAAAAATTTCGTCCCGAAGCCGGAAGAGTTTGTTATTGATAAAAACACTTCGGCCCTTTTCCATTTCAATGGAAATCTCTCCGGCAGCGGTTTTGCCGCTAATGGAAAAGCCTTCAAGGTTGACGCCAAAGCCGGTTCCGCTAACCAGAAATAAGAAGTTTAGGCTGTCCAGTCGTGAAACGTTATACTCCGAGAGAAAAATTCATCATTGCGCTGGAAGGCGGCCAGCCATCGGGCCGCCTTCCGCATTTTGAGCTGGTATTTTACCTGACAATGGAAGCTTTTGGCAAAGTTCATCCCCAGCATCGTTGTTTTTCGCAGTGGCATCAGATGTCGCAACGGGAGAGGGAGTCGCAGATCCGCGATGTTGCTCAACTGTATATTCAGATTGCCAGGCAATATGAGCACAGCGCAATTTACATCCACCCGCCTTACTGCGAAGGCTGCAGCGGTCAGGAACTTATCAGGATGATTGCGGCGGATGTCCGGGAGCTTTCCGGTGACGAGTTTTTTCTCTGTGCCCCCGGAGACGCTACTTACAGCATTCCTTCCGGGGATGAAATGATGGATTTTATCGGGAAAATCTCCGATGATCCGCAAGGGGTGAAAGATGAGGCGGAAAAAATGGTGGACGCAGCTCTCGCACAGGGAGAAAAGTACCGTATTCGCGGAGGTTTCGACGGATTTTGTCTATGCGCTGATTACTGTTTCAACGACAATCCGTTCCTTTCTCCCGGCATGTTTGACGAATATGTCACTCCATATCTCAAGCGGCTTATTTCCGGTTACCGGGAAATGGGATTTTATGCAATCAAGCACACTGACGGCAACATCATGCCAATCCTTGATTCTCTCATCGAGACAGACCCGCACGCGCTCCACAGTCTCGATCCTCAAGGCGGAGTGGACATTGCTGAAGTCAAGCGTATCTGTGGCGATAAAATCTGCCTGATCGGTAACGTTAATTGCGGATTGCTCCAGACAGGTTCCGAAGAAGAAGCCGCAGCGTCCGCGCGTTATTCGCTCAAACACGGCATGCCTGGCGGCGGATATATTTTCTCTACCAGCAATTGCATTTATACCGGTTTGGATTTACATAGATATGAAATGATCCTCGACATTTGGCGAAGCAAAGGTAATTACCCGGAATAAAAATGACGACAACATCACCAGGTGAGTGGCTGCAAAGCGAAGCGAAAAAACGAACCGACCCCGATACCGGTTTGGAATTCCTGCAATTAACCTGTCATGAATCGGAAAATACCCATATCTATTTTCACAATCCATCATTTCACCCGGAGATGCGCGGTTTGATATTCAAGTCAAACCGTTCCGGCAATCCTGAATATTACCAGATGGAGTGGGGGAGTTGGCGTTTCCGCCGGATATCCGAAGCTAACGGAGAGTTTATCCTTCACCATATTTGGAGGAGCGACGGTGAAAAAATCCGTTTTTTCGAGGGATGCCGGCTGGTCGAAGTCGACTGGAAGTCAGGCCGCGGGACAATTCTGAAAACTGACGAAAAAGGCCGTTTCCCCCAGGGACTGAGCGCCGATAAGGGGTCCCGGGTTATGTTTTTCATCCGTATGCTTCCTGACCGCTATGATGAATACATGAAAGTCGTTGAAAGGGGAGGGAGCGTTTTAGAGAGAGTATCCGTAAAGCCTCCATGCGAACTGGTGCGTTGGGATTGGAACCTGCGGCAGCCGGAAGCGGTATTTGTCCGTGAGGAACTTCTTATCGGACATCCACAGGCGCACCCGCTTGATCCGGATGCCGCCGTTTACGCACACTGCGCGCCGCAATTGCTCGACGGCCCTAAAATTAAATCATGGCTGATTCGCCGGGAAGATAAATTACCTGTCCCGATCAGTCACGGCGGAGACAGTTGGACAACCGGACACCAGTTCCTGACGCATGACGGACGTTTTATTTATGATCTTACATACCAGAACAGAGTAAACAGACCTGCATTTATTTGTATACGGTCAGGCAGGAATTTTGAAAATCATGAAAAGTACGCCTTACCGGACCGGCATTGCCATTATCACCTGAGGGAAAGCGACAATCTTATGGTCGGCGACGGCGCCGTGCGCGGCGCTCAAAACCGTTTGTGGGAAGATTTTATATATCGCATTGAACTAAACGAAGAAGAAAAAGTCGCTGAATCCCTGCCCCTGGTAAGGCACGGCGGATTCAGCAAAAAAGAATACGGCAAACAATCCGTTCATCCCCATCCGACTTTTTCCCCTGACGGAAAATGGGTGATTTACAACTCATGTCTGGACGGTAGTTCGGACTTGGCTTTGTTTGCCATTCCCGGTTCCTGATTTACGGGGGATTATCGAGAGGAAATCATAAATGGAAGCATCTTTTGAAGTAGCGGACAATCTGGATGTTGATAAGGTTCGCGGCGAAACTATTTATCAGTGCGGTTTTGCGGTGCAGGATGCAGTGTCCAATTGGGTTATGGAAGGCGAAGGCTCCTGCTCATTTGATGATGGCTGGATGACAATTGCCTCCACTGAACCCGACTCGGAAGAGGGGCGCGGCAACAGCGTATTCTGGTGTCCGGAGGATTTTCCAGCCGATTTCATTGCGGAATGGGATATTCAGCCGTTATCGGAACACGGGCTTTGCATTGTTTTTTTCGCCGCCAAAGGCATTAGGGGCGAATCCATTTTCGATCCGTCGCTGAATGAGCGCAACGGGATATTCTGCCAATACACACGCGGCGATATAAATTCTTATCACATTTCCTATTATGCCAATACGCCTTTCAATCCCAGGCGCGCCACCTCAAATCTCCGGAAAAACAGCGGGTTTCATTTGGTATCGGCCGGTCCCCCCGGCATTCCCGCTTTTTCCCGCGATATCTGCCATGTCGCTCTGATTAAGCAGTCCGGACGCATATTGCTGGGAGTGGATGGAAAAAAAATTATTGATTATGTTGATGACGGAAAATCTTACGGCCCGATATTGCAGGATGGCAAAATCGGTTTCCGGCAGATGCGCTGGATGACTGCAAGATACAGGAATTTCAACGTTTACAATATAGCAAAATAATGTGATGATCTGAAAAAATCCAGGTGTCTACCGTATTGTTTCCAGGAGTTCAAGGTTTTGCCGGACAAGCTGGTCGTCGATATCATCGCACAGCACGTAGGCTCCGTAGGCAATTGCCATCCAAACGGCGTAACACGGTTTGAATCTGGCGGACCGGGAAGGCAGGTATCCCCAGGAACCGTTTGTGCCGCTGGCGCACAGCGTGTATTGAAACGGACTCGCGCTTCGCAGGCGCAACACAATTTCCGAAAAAACTTCACCCGGGAACGGAACAAATGCCAGAGGGCCAAGCCGGACAATGCTTTGCCGGAAAATCCGGCCTGTTTCAATGGGGTTGCAGTATGCCGCAATTACCGCCTGAGCATGACGGTATTCAGTGTTTTCTTTTCCAGTTTTATCTTTAAAGGATTCGTATTTTTTTAACTTTTCCTTTGCTTCCTTTTGCGGCATTAACGGAGCAAAAGCAATATTGAAATCCGTTGAGACAACATCCAGTTTTAAGTTGCCGGAAAAGCTTTTAATCCCGAGCCACGCCCTGATTGCATCGGTTGCCGCCCTGTAGCCCACTTCACGGACGGCTTCGATGCCGTCACCAGCTCCCGCTGAAGGAAGTTTGTGGGCAGGATGAATATAGTTAGTTCTCGGCCCCACATCGCCGATAGCTCCATTCACATACAAAACCGGTGCGCCGGTCTGTTTTTCCACGCGGTCTTTCATTACTCCGCACCAATCGCGCGAAACATCGCGGGTAACACCCATGCAGGTATTGTGGGCCCCGTAGTGGACGATTGAACCTATCGGCCCGTTTTTTCCCTGAAACCGCACTACGGTCATATTCGGATCGTAAGGCCCGGAAAGATTGTGGGCAAGCAGATATTCGCCTTCGGGATTTACGTAGCGGCGGTTTACCCCAACATCACTTTTGGTAACTCCGAACCCGACCTCCGCGGCTACCAGATTTTTTTTGGCGGCAACCACCGCTTCGGCAATGCCGGGAATAACCGATTCGATATATTTCTGTTCAATCTCACCCCAGCCCCAGGCATTTAAAGTATTTGGCGCCGAGTGAGTATGAGTGGTGCATATCATTATGTTTGTTTCGGGGATGCCGGTAAGTTCCCTGACCTTTTCACGGATATCAGCAACGGTGCTTTCCTCAATGCAAATCCAGTCAAGGTTTATGATTGCAGCCTTAACGGAGTCCTGTTCGAGGACAACCGCCGTGGCATGGAGCGGGTCAAGGACTCTTTCCGCCGGACGTTCAAGTATAGAATATCCCCCGAGCCTGACTCCGGGTTCGGGAGTTATGTCCGCCCGGCCAAAACCTGCTTTTAATGCTGTATTCATATCAGGTTCTTAATTTTTCAGTTCACTGTAATTTGAAACCACCTTTGTTATTATATCCCCGATTTTTACGATTTCACTTTTCGGCAATCCCAGAATTTTATGATTAAAGAATACCGCATGCTTTGTTCCGGCCGTCTCTGCGTTCGGACATCCCCCTTCAGCGATCCTGTATTCATCCGGTTCGGCGTTGTAAAGAACGTGCTTATAAACGGGACCGTACGATTCACATGCCTGAAGCCCTTCCGCTCCGATGGCGGCAATAATTGTTTGCAGAGGAATGCCGCGCATAGGTTCAGCGTCAAAAATAAATATAAGACCATAATATCCCTGCGGATCTGCTTTTACTCCGCGAGACTGAATTCTGACGCCGTCAACATCTTTAATCATTTCTTTAATAATATCGACATTGCGGTTATAAGTTTCAATTCGGTTTGGCAGGTCTTTCAGCTGCTCCCGGAGAATAAGAGCCTGAAATGCATTGCCGCGGTAATTATGGGACTTGAACTTATTGACCATGCCGTCTCCCGCTTCACCCTGGCGGACGCCGCGACTGTAACCAATATGTTTGTACTGGTATAATTTATCGGCAAGTACGTCATCGCTGGTTATGCAGATGCCTCCTTCTCCTGATGCCATGGTTTTCGACTGCTGAAAACTGAAAGACCCGATCTTGCCGGAAGCCCCGGCTCCGCGCCCGTTCCAGAAACCTCCATGCATATGGGCGCAATCCTCGACAACCGCAATATCGTGATTTCCGGCTATGGCGATTATTTCATCGAGATTTGCCATCGAACCATATAAATGCACCGGAATAACAGCCCGGGTTCGGGGAGTTATTGCACATTTGAATTTTTCAGGATCAAGACAGAGAGTGTCCGGTTCGACATCTACAAATACCGGCGTGGCTCCGACATAATGCGCAGCCATTGCGGTTGCCAGCCAGGTGAGTCCGGGCACGATCACTTCATCACCCGGACCTATTCCCAGAACCGCGAGTGCCGCTTCCAGGGTTACGGTTCCGTTTACCATGAAAATACCATGTTTTGCGCCTTGGAATTCCGCAAACTCTTTTTCAAAATCCTGCTCCGTCCGGCTGTTAAAAGACCATTGCCCGGACATATACACCTCCAGGAGTTTTTTTCCCGTGGTTTCCGATACCGGCGGCCAGGCCGGGAGTTCCAGATTCCCTTCGATTACCGGAGTTCCGCCAAATAGAGCCAGTTTTTTCATTATTTTTACACCTTTAGTTGAAATAAATTGCTGATATATTATGCTTCTGTATATAATAATAAATATAAAAGTGTAATGTGGCAATTGAATAATATTGCTATATATTGAGCATTGTTGCGAAAATGATGAATTCCGGAAAAAAAACCTTTGACGATGACGCGATTCACGTTCTTTTGCATCCGGAGAAGTGGCGGGTTGTGTGTCCGGAACTTCCGGCGGAATGCGAAATCGTAAAGAATCCGGCCCATTCCAAATGGGCGCGGGACCATACTGACCATCATCAGCACAGAGAGGTGTTGATAGCGCTTAAAGGCGGAACAGCGGGTAGTCTGAACGAAGTTCTCTATTCGTGCCTTCCGGGAACAATATTTCTTTTTGATGAATTTGCCGCGCATGACCAGGGTTATCCGCCTCAGAAAAACGATTTCGAACATCTCTGGATCGGTTTTGCCGGACAAAAAATTGTCGCGAGAAAATTGAATATGAGAGCAGGCAGAATAGAAAATATCAGCAATAATTTTATCATGGAAGAATCCAGTATTTATGAAGTCGCGAATTCCAGCTGGAAATTTTTGCACAATACAGACATGCCCGTGGAATTGCGGCGTCAGAAGATTGTTGCGGCAATCTTTCTTGTTGTTTTGGAGATTGTCAAGCAGGATATTACCGGGTCTAGCCATCAGCCTGAAGACTACCATGAAAAAATTATCAACATGATTAAACGGCATATTGATAATCATCACGGAAAGAAATTGACCATAGATAAACTTGCAAGGCTTGCCGGTTACAGCAAATTCCATTTTTTCCGGTTGTTCCGGGAACATACCGGCATGTGTGTCCACGCGTATATAACGGAGGCCAGAATCCGCAAAGTAAAAGACATGCTTGCAAAAGGATATTCAAAAAAACAGACAGCCCTGGAGATGGGTTTTTCCTGTCCATCGTCTTTCGCGCACTGGTATCGCAAACACTTTTCCTGAAACCGGAAAAATATGGCAGGAGCTTTTAACAAAGGAATTTTGTTTTGAATTCCTTTGGTGAAATACCATGTATTTTTTTAAAGGATTTTGAAAGGTGAAATGCGTCGCAATAACCTGTATCGAGAGCTATTTTCTCAAGATTGTTGTCTTTGAGCAATAAATCCTGTACAAGTTTCATGCGCAGTTCGGTAAGTCTTTTCATTGGAGGTGTTCCGCATTCCCTCTGGTAGTCGTGAGCAAAGGCGGAAAGACTCATGCCGAGATGTCTGGCTATGTCATTTCTTCTTATCGGCTTATTAATGTTTGCCTTGAAATAAGAGTCGACTTTCTTGAAGAGGCTGGAATGCCTGCCTTGCCTTTCCGGGGGGAACAGTTCGAAACAGTCGTCATTTCGCGGACGGCTTTTATGCAGGGAGGCAATTATTTCATGAAAGATGGCGCTGGCGTCCCAGTAACCGCTTTCTCCCATCCTGGAGGCTGTGCCGGCAAGTTCGAGAAATTTGGGGGTCAGGATTTTCGCCGGATCAAAAAAACGCCCGTGGCATAATTTCCCGCTGACGAATTTTTCGAGTCCGCAAGCTTCAATTCCAGTAAAAGTAACGATTACGCCTTTCACTGCATAATTTTTCCCGTCACGGCTTTTTGACCAGAAGAAACTGTTTGGAGGATTCAAGTTTATTTCCCCGGGGTGGCTGAGCAGCCACGGGTTCTTTGTATTTTCTTTTCCTCTTTTATAAAGCCGGCCTCCGACGCATGAGCATGTCAGGGACCATGACGACGACATGTATTTAACGGTTTCGGGTTTTTGCATGTATTCCAGATATTTTACCGCAATAAGCCGGGGGAGTATTTTCTCACGTTCCGCCCATGCATGCGCCTTTATAATTCCATTTTTCATATTTGCACAAAAACACATGTTATTTGCACATGCGCCCATTCTCAAATTTAATTTTACGAAGTATAGATATAATAAAAATACAAAATAAAGGATTATATGCAAATGGTAACGTTAAAAAACAAGTTAAATATTGTTCTGATTTCGTGGCATGATTTGGGAAAACATCTGAACTGTTACGGCCGCGGAGATGTATCATCCCCAAACCTGGATAAACTGGCGGAAGAAGGATTAAGGTTCGATAATTTTTTTTCGACCTGTCCAATGTGCAGTCCCGCGCGCGGGAGTATGCTTACCGGCCGCTGGCCCCATGTAAACGGGCTTCAGGCATTGACTAACAGAGGCTGGGATTTGCCGCTTGAAGAAAGGACTATGGAGAATTATTTGAAGGATGCCGGGTATTTTACTCAACTTTTCGGTTTTCAGCACGAACGGACGGACCCGGCGGATTTCGGATTCGATAAAACTTGGGTAGAGTCAACTCATTGTGACGATGTGGCGAACGCCGTATGTTCTTTTATCGAAGAAAGAAATGATACAAAGCCTTTCTTTGCCAGGATAGGTTTCCAACAAGTACACCGTCCGTGGAAAAAATATCCGGCGGGTGATCCTGATACGGTCGATTCTTTACCTTTTATTCCCGATTCGGAACCGGTCAGGCGTCAGCTTACACAATTTCACCAGTGCATTGAACACGCGGATCGCTGTGTCGGGCAGATACTCGGGCAATTGAAGGATTCTGGATTTGAGGAAAATACTCTGGTTATTTTCACTACTGATCATGGCATTGGCTTTCCAAGGGCAAAAGGTACACTCTATGATGCCGGACTCGAAACCGCAATGATAATGAAACTGCCGGGAGTAATAGAGGCTGGGACGGTTGCAGAACAACTCTTGAGCAATGTCGATTTGCTGCCCACAATAATGGATACGTTTGGCATTGAAACAGATTTCAGCCATTTCAGCGGCAAGAGCTTTTTGAAAGTTTTGCAGGGCTGTGAATATGAAGTAAATACCGCAATTTTCGGCGAACGTTCATGGGGGGATGATTATCAGCCCAAGCGCTGTATAAGAACAAACCAGTATAAATATATTATTAATTTTGAGGCGCTTCCGGGAATATCCGAATACGGGGGTGGGGAAGATGTGCTTGGAGATAATATTCTTACACATTTGCCGCCGGGGTATCGCAATCCGGTTTCCGCCGAGGAGCTGTATGACATCCGGGAAGATCCTGACGAACAAAAAAATCTCGCGGCTTTTTTCGACGATTACAGGGGCGTTCTAAATGAAATGCGCGCAGGACTGATTAAATGGATGCAGGATACACATGATCCTTTGCTTGACGGGCCAATCGTATCTCCTAATTATAAACTTGTAATGTCATCACTTTTTGAGGGCGAATTTCCGGAAATGTCCCCCGTTTGGAATCCGAAGCTCCATCGTTCCAGGCACAAACATTAAAAAACACCATAGCTGTCCGATAAATAAATTTTCTCTGAAAACCTTGTCCGAAGGTAAGTAGATACATTGTAAAATTACGGGTATCGATGGAATTACCGGATAAGGTTTACGGGTATCGCATTGCCTTTCGCGAACGAAAAATATGCTGAAAAATTAGAAACAGCTATTGACAAATGCGTCAACTGTCATTACTCTATATATAGACAAGGTCATAGGTGGAAAGATGAGAGCTTCAGGTACGCTATACAGAAAAGTCTTCAAGGATATAGAAGAAAAGATTAGAGGCGGTATTTACCTGCCGGGAGACAAAATCGAATCTCTTTCCGAAATCCAGAAAAACTATTCCGTCAGTAAAATTACGGCAACCAGAGTCATTGATGAACTGGAAAAGAATGGTATGGCAAAGAAAGTCCAGGGTAAAGGAACTTTTGTGCTGGGTAACCATTCGGATGTTGCTGAAATAGATCGTCCTGTTCAAGTAAAGAGGCTGGTTTTACTGGCTTCAGATTCAATTATTTTTAGCCGTAAGCGTTTTGAATGGGATATCTGCAAGGGAGTTTTTGACAGGTGTGAGGAACTGTCTGTGCCGCTGCGGACCGTTCATCCCTGTCCCGAAGTGCTTCATGGGTTGAGTACGGGAAAGTTTTTTGACTTGGCTCCGGACGAAGGAGTAGTTTTCTATTTTGGGGCAAAAGCGAAATTTATTGCCACTTTCGTGTGGAAGCCGCATCCGTGGGTTATCATTGACAGTGTTGCTCCTCAGGCAAAGCACGTGGTTACCGACAATTATGAAGGGATCAAACAATTACTGGCTCATCTCAAGGAATTGGGACATAAAAATATTGCCTTTGCTCCGGACTTCTCTATTAATCAATGTTTTTTCAATACCAATGAAAGGTTTGAGGCTTTCTTGCGGTTATCTGAATTTATGGAAATAAACCCGAGTGTTATCAGGACAAAGAAATTTGATGATATATACGATGCCGTGAAGAAACCAGGTAAAAATACCCCGACGGCGCTGCTGTTCCCGCATGATGCTCCCGCCTTGAACTGCATAGATGTATTGAATGGCAAAGGTATTAAAGTTCCGGATGATATCAGCGTTTGCGGATACGATGATTACTCCGGAGAGGGAAAAAGCCTGGATTACCTTACTACAGTCAGAGTGAAGAAGCAGGAAATGGGAATGGCTGCTGTAGATTTGCTTCTTAATAATGATGATCTATTTAACGTGTGGAAACGTATAAAACCTGAATTAATTGTGAGAAAAAGTACCGGATACTGTAAATAATAAACAGAAATAATATATAGGGAACAGGTTATATTAATGATGAAACTACTATGTCTTTTGTTTTCATTTTCAGTGATCTTTTGTATGCAGGGAGGCGACCGGAAGGGGTATGCGCCTTCTTCAATATTGCCGACATCTGAATTCGTAATTTCAAACGATTCCGTTCACGATGGAAACATATCGATTTCATATTTTAATAATCCGAGACAAAGCGGATTCAGGCCGTTGTGCTGGAGGCTTGTTGTCGGTAATCGCGATTTCGGCCGCTTGCTGGGCGATACGCTTTTTTATGTTGACGGTAAAAATATGGTAAAAAACCGCAAGATATTGAAAGACCGGGTGTATGCGGTTTACAAGAATAAAACTTTGAATCGGGAAGCTAAAATAAGTATCGGCGATGGCAAGGTGTTTGATTATAAATCTTCCTTGAAAATGACTGGCGGAAAAATTAAATACACCATTGATATTGTTTCCCCGGAAGAGGTCGGAATGACACGTATTTGCCTGGGAATGAATGGCAAGCTTTTTAAAACCGAAAATTATATGTCCAAAAACGGTACAGAGAAAACTTTTAAAGTTATCAGGAAAGGACGTGGAGCAAGAAGAATTAATCCTGGCGAAAAATTTGGACTGATAAGTAAAACCGGAGATAAAATTCTTTGGATATCATCTCCGCTTGCCGGTTCGCAATTTGTTATTATGGAAGGTAAGCACAGAGGCGGGAACACAATCATCTATGATTGTACGGATAACAATGTCCATGCCGAGATTGAATTTGATGTGTCGGCGTTTAAAAATGTTACTTCGAAAAAACTTACCGTACCGCAAAAAGTCTTAAATGAATTGAATTTTCGGGGTGAGAATCTTTTGCGGAACGGAGATTTTGAACTTGGAGAAAAAGACTTTAAGTATGGCGGCTGGCAGTATTGGGGATGGGCCAATCCGGGTAATTCATCTCTGGACTTTTCGCAGGAAAAACTGTGGATGTTGGATAAAGAAAATCCGTATTCCGGGAAGTGGTGCATGAAAGCGGAATGCCCTCCCGGATTTACCATAAATTATGTCCGGTTTCATTCAGTGCCATTGAAAAAAGGCGGAAAATACACGGTTTCATTTTATGCGAAATCTCCGGCAAAATCGTCTTTTACGCTGCTTGCATTCGGCGGAGATGAAAAAAACCAGAGTGATTTTCAATCATACAGTCATAAGATTTTCAGGCTTACTGATCAATGGAAAAGATACACTTTTACTTTTACGGCAAAACTTTATTATTGCACTATTGAATTGAGGATGGATAACAGATATAAAAACGGGAAAACTAAAATCTGTTATTTTGACGGGATAATGTTAAATAAAGGAAATAAGGCTGGTAATTTTGACCGGCATTATTTTGAAGCAGGAATAGTTTCAGAAAACCTGAGCAGCGTTTATTCGCCTGATAAAGAATTGGAATTGAAGCAGATAGTTAAAGGGAAACCCGGCGAGAAGGTTGAGCTGAAAACTACAATATCAAAGCTTGATGGAAGGAAAATATTTAAAAATAACAATGTCGTGGTTATCGGTAAAGGCGGAATAACTGAAAAAGTTATTAATGTTGGCAAACCGGGTAAAGGTTTCTATGTAGCTAGTCTTGAGGCGCAAAATAAAACAGAAAAAAGATATGATTATTACCGCATATACGTGATTCCGCAACTTCCGGGAAACTTAAAAAATAAATACTTGTTCTCTCTTGGGCAAATGAACGAAAATAAAGCCGGATGGAAAGACTATTTAAGTGCGGTCGAGCGCTTAGGCGTTCACTTGGGAAGAACTGCGTCATATATCCCCGAAGTGATAATGGAAAAGTACATAGACCGCAAGAATCCCCAATTTGAATTTTACTCATCCTGTCTCACGCCTTATTCCGGTTACGGGCGGCGGGGAACTATGAACCCGGATCTTAATAAATTTCCCAATCCGTTTAAGCTTACTTCTCAAAGGAAAAAAATAACACAGGAGATAGCGACGGAAAATTTTAAGAAATATTCTTCAATAAATAAGTTCTTCTTTGTCTTGAATGAGCCTAACGCTCCCTGGAAATTGAACGATGGTTCAGGAAAAACGGCAGTGCCGCCCCCCGGAAACGTTGCTGAAATGACCCGATGGGTATGGGAAGTGAAAAACAAAATTTCCCCGTCGAGTAAGCTGGCCGGACCTTCTACTTTCAATGTGGACCCGATATGGATTGATCGCTATCTGGCTGCTGGCGCGGCTAAGTATATAGATATACTTGACTGCCATGAATACAGTTGGCATCCTGAAATGTATATGGACGTTAAGATTGCCAGGCTTCGTAAAGAAATACTTAAAAAGTATGGACTTGAGAACATTAAACTTATGTGCAGTGAAATGGGGCTATATCATCCCAGGCACTTACCGGAGCTTAATCTGGATTCAACAAAATTTTCGCATGGCTTCGGTACGACATTCTTTGATTATCGAATTGATATCGCGGAAAAATATTTGGCGCAACTTGTTGTCAGATATCTGCTGCTTGGACTGAAAAACGACTTCCTGACAATTTCTTATTATGCCGGTGATTATGACACCGATCCGTTTTTTGACGCTAATCTTGTTCCGCTGATGTATCTTCCGGTGTTTACTGTTTTTAACAGTTATTTGGGCAACATGAAATATCATTCGGAAATAAATTTTGATGATAATACGAGATGTTTGATTTTTACCGGGAAGGATATTGATGGCAAGGATAGTTCCTGCGCCGTCTTATGGTGTTCCTTGAAAGAGGTTGGCTGGCAGCATCTTCCAAGGCCATCCGTCAAGCTCCCCGCGGAAAAACTCAAAAAAATAAAACTTGAGTTGGCTGAGTACGATGGCAGTGAAACTGAACTGACGCAAGATGCAATTCTGCCAGTCGGAGCTCCTGTTTACTTAAAAGCTAAATACGGAAATGGCCGTTCTTTGACTGCCGATGATCTGCATGAATTTATTTTTTCTGCTTCATTGCTTAATTATCACGGCAACCTTATCAAAAGTTCCATCGATTTCGGACTTGATGCAATAAAAGTATTCCAGTCGTCAAGAAAGAAACAGAAAGGATTGGTTTCCTTGTTGACGAATAAAGAATTTCCGTTTAAATACAAAGCAATAAAGTGGAATAACAGCACAAGTATCCAACACAATTTTAAACCATTCAATATGACAGAGTTGCTGCCCTTTAAAGAATATAAGTTTATATTAAATGATGAATTGGCAAACCTGAAATCATCAACCACATATAATAAAAACTTCTATTGCTGTAATTATTATAAAAATAATGTTCCTTTTACAACATTGAGTGCAATTAAATATTTTGGTAAAAAATCAAAAGTAGATAAAAAAGATTTGTCCGCCGAGATAAAAGTCTTATGGGATGATATCGATGGTGGAGGAATCAACTTTGAAATCAAAGTTAATGATGATGTGTTTTTTCCGTTGCCGCGTGGAAAATCGCTAAAAGAAGCATGGATGTATGATTCCATATCGGTCTATTTTGATACAAGGGCCGACGGCGGAAACTGCAAGCTCAAAGTTCCATTCGATTCCAATGATTACAAATATGAGATATCGCTGGCGGGAAAGGGGGGCGTCTTCAGATCCGTAAATCCGGTTTGGCAGGAGTGTTTCCTGCATCCGCAACGTGTAGATTCCGAAGTTAAAGTAAAAATCGAGAAAGCTCCCGGAACTTATAAAGTTAAGATAAGGTTCCCCGCCACAAGAGTTCTGCCTTTTAAATTTGCACCAGGTAAAAAATTCAGATTCGCGGTTTTCATAACTGATAATGACGGTAAGGGACGGGAATGCGGGATAAAAACAAATCCAACCGCTGAAGATCCTTACTACAGAATCGATTTATGGACAGAGTCAATTTTACTGCCGGAAAATAAATAAATGGATAAGCGAATGAAAATTATGAAAATCATCATCTTACTTAATATGCTGATCGCAGGAAGTATATTTGGCGCCGTAAATGTTGGAGAAAGCGGCCAGAATAGAATGAATATCAATGGTAAACTACAGGAACCCGCTTGGAGAAATATCAGAATATATATTACCGGATTTCATATTGTTGGAGAAAATAATGAAATCAGTAAAGATACTAAAGTTAAGATATGCCATGATAAAAAGTGGCTTTACTTCGCAGTAGAGTGTATTAACCACAGTGCCGGTTACGATTTAAATACTGAAAAAAATCACGATGGGAATGTTGCCAGGGACGATTCCCTGGAAATCTTCATAACCCCGGATAAATCCAAAGGAAGCTATTATCAATTCGTGGTCAATTGCGACAACATAAAAATGGAGCAGAAAGTATATGGAAAAGCGGCCGGATCAAGGGACAAAACGTGGAGCACAACCTGGCTTTCCAATACTTCAAAAAATGAAAATGGCTGGACCGCTGAAGTTGCAATTCCGTTGAGCATCCTGGCAAAAAATGGCAAAATAGGAACATTGAGTTTCAACGTTTATAGAAACAAGATTATCCCCGAACTCGATACTCAGGGAGTCAGAATGGGGGAGAAAACAGAATACAGTTCGTTGTTTCCGGTGCGGAAATCATTTCACGAGATAGAATCATTTCAAGAATTAAAAGGACTGGAAAATTTTAAGTTCGAAGAGCCAACAATGCTGAATCTCGATGATTATTCGGTAAGTAATTATTATGTGAAGAACGGGAAAATATTTTATGATGTAATGGTAAAAGCATCCCATAAAGGGAAAGCCCCTTATAATTGGGCGGAAGTCACAATTGTCGATCTGGCAAAAGATGGCAAAAAAAATGAAGTATCAGTTAAGAAGTATGTTGTTCCAAACCAGCAAAGGCGGATAGAAGTATCAGTACCTGTTAAGCGCATTGAGGAACGTACCGCCTGGTTGCTTTTCAAGGATCAGCGTTCAAGGGGAGTTATCAGGAAACTTCCGTTGCTGGAGCTTTCCCGGCTTTCTCCGCTTCAGGCATATTTTGTCCGAAACTACTATACCTCAGAGCAATACGCGGAATTATTCTGCTCATTGTCACTTCCAAAAGAAACTATGAATGGTGCAAAGTTGTTGCTGAAAAATAAACAAAATAAAATAATATTTTCTGCGGACAAAGTAGTTCCGGAAAATCTTTTCAAATTGACTCTCGATAAATTTCCCATTGGGTATCAAAATCTAAAACTCGAATATGCAGACCGTAATGGAACTGTCCTTTACAGTAAAAATCTGGAATTAATCACGCGCCTTCCCAAACCCGGTTTGGAATGGAAAATCGACCGGCGGAGGAAAGTTGTACTGAATAATGGTAAGCCGTTCTTTCCATTTGGGAGTGTGTTGACGGATTTCAGGGAAGAAGACGTCAAGGCGGTAAAAGGCATGGGATTTAACATGTTCGCAAAATGGATAAGCCATTCAGACAGGAAAAACCAGGATAAGGCTGTAAAATTAGCACAAAAATATGGTCTTTACGTAGTGGATATGATGGAAAGTTACTGTCGTAAAATGAAAGCTCCAGCCATTGCAAAATACTTCAAAGGAGAAGACTTAAAAAAACATGATATCATTTATAAAGATACTGTTGTGCTGCATGGGCATCTTCAATTCAAAAAGGTTTTTACCAGCCTGACCAGGGCGCAGCGGAACGAAATATTTGACAGTTACTATAAGTTGAATGTCAAGTATTTTACTGATGCGGTCAATAGCGTAAAAAACAATCCCAGTCTGATCGGTTACGATTTATTTGACGAACCGTTCTTTGCCACTTTCGACCAGTTTGTGCAGGGGCGTCATTTATACAAGCGGATCAATAAAATCGATGGTTATCATCCCTCTATGACTTTGTATTCCTCATATATTCCCGAAGGTAAAGAAGCAACCGACTGGTGCGATATTCTCGCCACTGATCCATATTGGGTTCCCGAAGGAACTCTGAAGGGCAGGAGCGATATCAATTTTGTTTCAAAGATAGTTGCCTATACCAAAAAAAGGGCGGATCTTGCGAATAAAGTAACCTGGATTATGCCATTTGACGATTACTGGTCAGGGGTGCATAAACGCCTGATCAGTCCGGAAGAACAGATCTGCCAAACCTATCTGGCGCTCATCCACGGAGCAAAGGGAATTATATATTTTTCTTACCCGATAAGATATTCCGGAATTGCTGATGCTTTCAGGAAGCTTTCAAAGCAAATTGAAGTTTTATCTCCGGCAATTTGCGCCGAGGACGTAAAGCAGAATATCAGTTATCAGCCGACGCCTTTTGAGCCGGAAAAAGGGAAATATCCCCTTGTCCAGATCAGACTTATGAAAGATGACGGTAATGAAATGATCATGCTTGCCGCAAACAGTTCTGACCGGAATGTAAACGTAAATTATAAAAGCAGTTCAATAAATGCGAAATATCGAATCAGCAGAATATTTAAGAAAAAAGAATATACTGTATCCAATAATAAATTTACAGATAAAATTGAACCATTTGGTGTAAGAGCGTACAAATTGGGAAAAATAAAATCGGACAACCCTATCGATATTTCCGTAAATTCAAAATATGATGGGAAATGCCCTGCAAGGAAAAAAGAAAAGATAATTGATTATTGCGGACGTATAGATCAGAAGAACCTGATCCCGAATCCGGGATTTGAAAGATCAACGCTCAAAAATCTGCCGGACTATTATCGTCCTAACGGAAAAACTTTTATAAGTACTGAAAGCGGGAAAGGTGATATAGAGATTGTTGAAAAAGATCCATATGAAGGTAAATACTGCCTGGAAATAAGAAACAAGAAAGACGGCCGCAAAATTGATTTTACCGGCGTAGGATTTTATTGTTCGCCTCAATTAAGGAAGCCTGAAATGTACACATGGTCCCTTTATATGAAAGGCAGTAAAAATGGGATCAAAGTGATTTTCGGCAGTCATCATTTGAAGTATTGGAATGGAAAAAAATGGGTATTCAGTTTTAAAACGCTTCCGGTTACGACGGAATGGAAGCGGTATTATGTATCAGGGCCGATAAATCCCAATACTCCAAGAGGCACAAATTTTGAAATACAGTTGCGAGGAGAAGGAAAGCTATGGGTAGATGCAATGCAACTCGAAAAAGGCAGTAAACCAACAGATTATGAAAAATGAAAGGGAAAGCGTCATGAAAAAGGATAAACTGTTTACGCTGATCGAGCTATTAGTTGTAATAGCGATAATTGCCATATTGGCGGCGCTATTGCTTCCGGCGTTGAAAAATGCTAGAAATCTCTCACTTACAACCGTTTGCGCAAATAACATGAAGCAGGTTGATCTGGCCTTTAAGGGGTATGTTCAGGATTATAATGGATTTTTACCTCCAGGATACGATGATGTTCAGTATCATACCTGGGACTACTTTACTCATGATTATGTTTATGGGGGAAGAGTTTGTAATATTGGCACTAAAGTTCTGGATTGCTTAATATGCCCTGCGGACAATATTATCAGAAGAGATAACCTGATTGACAGAGGAACGCGGTCTTATGTGGTAAATACTTATATCATGGGTTACCCGGCCTTCCATGCCAGTTATCCCACCTGTAATGTGTGTAACAGGTTATCAAGTTTCCCGCATCCATCCGAAACCGCCCTTATGACCGAACACCAGTCAATTGTTAATGCCCAGTGTTATGCTTCACATTTCAGTACGTGGTATGGCTCAACATATATGGAATTCCCGCATAATAACCGGGCAAATCTTCTCTGTGTTGATGGCAGCGTCAGCAACCAGGATGAAGCTTCTTTAAGAGACAGATACAATTTCAGATGGCGTCCGGATGACTGGTAATCAATAAAGATTGTCAATTATAGCGTCACCCATTTCCGAGGTCGTTGCGTTTCCCCCGATATCGGGAGTGCGAGGAGCGGACGTATCTGCCAGGGTTCTACTTACCGCATCTTCCAACGCGGCCGCGGATTTTTTTTCTCCGAGAAAGTCAAGCATCATGGCCGCGGAACGAATCGCGGCCACAGGATTGGCTATTCCCCTGCCGGCGATGTCCGGGGCGGAGCCATGCACCGGTTCAAAGAGGGATGGATATTTCTTTTCCGGATTGATATTCGCGCTTGGCGCCAGCCCCAGCGATCCGGATATGGCGGCTCCCAAGTCACTCAGGATGTCGCCGAAAAGATTTGATGCCACAATTACGTCATAGAAATCCGGTTTGCAGACAAAATTCATTGCCAGGGCGTCAACATGACATTTATCGGATTCGATTTCCGGATAATCTTTGCGAACTTCCTCGAAAATATTATCCCACATGACCATGCTGTACTTCAAGGCATTGGATTTTGTTGCCAGGGTAAGATGTCCTTTCCGGTCCGCCGCAACTTGAAATCCGTAGCGCAGAATTCTTTCGATGCCCTGCCGGGTATGTATTGCGGTTTGAACGGTGCATCCGCGTTCGGACCAAGCGGCAAAACTACCGCCTGCATCCACATATTCGCCTTCGGAATTTTCGCGGATGATCACCATGTCGATATCAGAACATGACCGATTGCCGAGTGGTGTGGAAATTCCCGGAAGCAGTTTTGCCGGCCGCACGCAGGCATACTGGTCGAACTGCTGGCGCATCTGGATAAGCGGTTTCAGCGAAATATGGTCGGGAACATTTTCCGGATCACCCACAGCTCCCAGAAAAATCGCGTCATAGCTTGACAATTCATCCAGGAAGTTTCCGGGCGCCACAGTTCCGTGTTTCAGCCAATAACGATGGCCCCAATCAAACTCGGTCAAGGTCATTTCATAATCAAATCCGCGTTCTAGCTCCTTCAATACTTTGCATGTTTCGATTGTAACGTCAACGCCGATTCCGTCACCCGGATAAATTGCAATTTTATAGTTTTTCATTTTGTTTATCTCTCTGTATTTTATTTGTCAACTGGTTAGTGTTGATTTAGCCCATCTGATATGCTGCTTGATCAAGCTGTCCGCAAGCTTCGGATCCCGCGCCCTGACAGCTTCGGCGATTTTCAGGTGCGGCACTCTCACGATGCTTTCGTTCTTATGGCAGTCTGGTCCTGCCAGGTTCGAGTAAATGCAGGTGATCCGCAAGTCATAATCTTCAAGCGTTTTCATCAACATGGAGTTACCGCAATGTTC
The DNA here is from genome assembly GCA_963678815.1 of Victivallales bacterium. Classification (GTDB taxonomy): domain Bacteria; phylum Verrucomicrobiota; class Lentisphaeria; order Victivallales. Next base: position 4,702,074 of record OY787460.1, on the reverse strand, counting down.
GCTGATGAAACGATGAAATTCGTGATCTTGTATGTAAGCGTCTTCCCAGTTTTCGTCACGTCTGCATTGGTCAATGGATTTCGCGATTTCTGACAGTCTTCTGATTTCGCTGTCGCTCATTTTTTCGGTTGCCAAACGTATTGCCAGCCCCTCAAGTTCCGCGCGGATTTCAAAGATTTCGTTCACTTCACGGTAAGAGAACTGCCGGACAAAAGTTCCCAGATGCGGGATTGAAACCAGCAGTCCTTCGCTGACCAGCCGGTTAATGACTTCACGCACCGGGGTTCGGCTGATTTTATAACGCTCCGCGAGATTTTGTTCCACAATTCTCTCGTTGGCGCGGAGTTCGCCGCGCAGAATCATGCACCGTAAATCCTCGTAAAATGCATCAATTAATTTGCTTTTCATGGTAACCCGGGTTGATTGTATACAATTATTATACACTGAATAACCAGAATATCAAACCGAATGAAAATGGATGACTAAACAATTGAATGATATTGCGGTTGCTATTTTCATAAATAACGAATAAAGTTTTTTCTGAACCTTTCAACAATAATACAAGGAAGCCGAAATGAAGATTCTTTTTCAGGGAGATTCCATTACCGACTGCGGCCGGAGCCGCGAAACAAAAAATCCCAACGAAGCGCTTGGCGGTGGTTATGCCATGCTTACTGCGTCCAGACTGTTGGCTTCGAAGCCGGAAAAGTACGAAGTTTACAATCGCGGGATCAGCGGAAACCGGGTGGTCGATTTGTATGCGCGCTGGAAAATCGACGCGCTCAATTTAAAGCCGGATCTTATCAGCATTCTGATCGGCGTCAATGATACCTGGCATCACTTTGGAGCAAATAACGGCGTGGAAGTTCCCCGTTACGAGCGCGTTTACCGCGAGTTGCTGCAATGGACAAAGACCGAACTTCCGGACGTAAAGCTTGTGCTTTGCGAGCCTTTTGTATTGCTCTGCGGAGCCGTCAAGGAGGATTGGATTCCGGAAATCAAAGGACGCCGGGAAGTCGTCAGGAAACTGGCGGATGAATTTGATACGGTGTTTGTTCCGTTCCAGGAAATTTTTGATCGGGCGGCACGGAATACTTCCCCGGAATACTGGCTCCGCGACGGTGTCCATCCAACTTATGCCGGACACCAGATAATGTCAGATGCCTGGCTCGAGTCAGCGCCTGTTTAAGGTTTTGAAAAAACTGCCGGGAAAAATCCCGGCAGTTCAATTCATAGTTATCATGAAAGGTTTGTTTGCCACTGGTCAGGCAGGCCGTTTTTCTCCAGCTCCAGCAGTTCTTCCATGATATGTTTTGCATCGCCGATGTTGTTGACAATCGGGTCGGTGCAGAGGGCTTTCAACAGTGTTTTCCTGTCACAGGTTACCGCGGCTTCCGCTGTCAGTTCATGGGTGTCGAGTACCTGCATCTGGATTCCGAGAATGCCGCGTGGAATTTCACCGAACGGTTTCGGGCGCGGTCCGTTCATGTCCACTACACACTCGAGTTCCAAAAATGCGTCGTCGGGCATATTGGTTACCGCGCCGCGATTGGCGGAATTGATATAGAACGGTTTGTTCAGTTCTCCCCACATACTTTCGATAATGTCCGTGGCATGGTCCGAACGGTTCATGTCCAGGAATTTCCCTATCGGGATTTCACCTTTGGCAAGACCTTCCACTTCTTCCCAGGCTTTCCGCATTTCTTCGGCCCGGTTGTAGGCGTCGAACGGAATGATAGGCTCGGGACTGATCGGCGTCTTTCCGTATCCCTGGAAGAACGGCACGTATTCCTTGGTGTGGCTTATTGCCGTTGGATAAGCTCCATATATGTCCATCAGCTCAATGGCGTAGGCAAAATTCAATCTGGGTTTAGCCTTGAAGGACGGTCCGTTTTTGAGCTCTTCCGCATTTTTCCTTACCAGGGATTCGCGGAATTGCGGGAGTCGGTCTTCTCCTTTGTAGGTGCATTCGGTTATCCAGGTGCAGTGATTAATTCCGGCAATCTTGATGATGAAATCTTTATCGATTTCCGGGGGGATTGCTTCTGAATCTTTTGATTGGACTTCTTCAGTATCTACCGGCAGGACTCCTGCCATTTGCATGTAGTGCTTTCTGGAATTAGGCAGATGGTTGCCATCGCACAGGGCGAAACTTTTAACCTCAGGGGCATAGCGCATCAGGGCGATTCCGAGGATCGAAGTCGGATTGATGAAGTTGATTACCCAGGCGTCGGGACAAAGCTCCTTGACGTCATTGCAGACAGCCAGCGCGTGGGGAATTTCCCGCAAAGCCCGGAAGATTCCGCCAGGGCCGATAGTGTCCGATGAACACATGGTGACGCCGTATTTTTTTGCGATCATCGTATCAAGTCCGCGATAATAGGTGTTTTCCTCTGAGAATGTCAGAACTACGAAGTCAGAGTCTTGCAGCACTTCCCTGCGGTTGATTGAGCCGGCCAGCTTTGTGGGCGCTCCCGACGCCTCGATTGCGCGTTTTGCCAGATTCATCATGGTTTCGAGAACCTGGGGATTGGTGTCAACCAGCGTCAGCGTACCTTCGCGGAGGTGCGGACTGTTGATCATATTCCAGATTGCGGGTTTGCCGAAGAAATAGCTCCCGGCTCCGATTACGGCTACTTTGGGCTCATTCGGTTTCATGGTTTTTTTACCTTTATTAGGATTATAGTGATTTGATAAATATCGCTTATATAACTATTTTATACTTGATTTGCGGATATGAAAGAGGAATAATGTGACAGTTTCTGGAGATTTGTGATGGATATGAGATTGTTCTACCGGCCATCGGTTAAACCGGCCGTCGCTGTGCCGTTCGGAGCCAGGAGCGTAGGACACTATATGGTTCCGCCGAATTATAGCGATAAGGCTCTGGTCAAACATTTTGTCCAGGTGTTTTGGGGGATTGCCGGAACCGGGGCCATAAAGTTCGATACGGTGGAGTGCAAGTTGGGGCCGGGACAGGTTGCGATTTATTTTCCGGGCGCCAAACACCAGGTTTATTCTCTGGAGGAATCATGGGAATACCGCTGGTGGACCATGGACGGCGCTCTTGCCGTTGAAACCACGGAGGAATTCGGTCTTCGGCAGGGCAAGATATATGATGTCGGCCCGGCCCCTGTCGATCTTTTTGTCAGGCTTGAAAATGCGGTGCTCGACAACACTCCGGATGGAGAGCGTAAAGCCAGTGCGGTAGCGTACAAGCTTCTTTGCGTGGTTGCCGGGGGTAGCTCCGGCAGCGAGCTTCCCACGGAGATTGATGAGGCATTGAAGATCATTCACCAGTTCTGGGCTGATCCCGGATTCGGAGTGGAAGGACTGGCTGATAAGCTCAATATGGACCGCTCCGTGCTTTCGCGCCTGTTCAAATCATGTCTAAAAATTTCCCCGGTTAAATACCTGATCAATTTGCGTATCCAGAATGCGCTGTCGCAACTGAAACAAAGCCGGGAGCCCGTTGGAAAGGTTGCGGAAAGTTGTGGCTGGAGTGACCCCAATTATTTTTCCCGGATCATCAGGCAGGCAACCGGACTTAGCCCAAAAGAATTTCGGCATCAATAGAATTTATAACGCGTGGTCAATGACCCAGCCTGCAAATTCTTCCGGGTTTTCCGGGCCGTGAGGATGATGCATGCCTCCGGGTTTCAGAAAAAGCGTGATCTTTCCGCCGAGTGATTCGATGCGTTCCTTTATGACGCCGGTATTTTCATTCCACGGCACTAATTCGTCAGCGTCACCGCAGATATGGACAACCGGGATCCCGGCCTTGATAAGCGGTTCAAGATTGTCGATTGGGTTTTTCGGCCAGGCCAAGGCTTCGGCTTCGGAGGAAAAATGATAGCAGTCGAGAAGTTCCTGCCAGTCTTCTTCGCTGCCGGGGCCACTGCCTTTGCCGGCGGGCCAGCTTTTGAAATCGCATACGGGATTGTCGGCATAAATCATGCCCACTTTATCCGTATTTTCAGCTGCCCAGTTGTAAACGTACAGTCCGCCGCGGCTGAAACCTTCCAGTACCGGTTTGGGGTTGAAATTGAAGTTACCCGTCATTTCCCGGTAGAAAAGATCAAATTTTTTCATTGCGTCGGGACATCCGAAAGTGTTGCCCACGTTCATATAAGCAACCCACCAGCCTTTATCGAGCATTGCTTTGTCGAAGGTCGGGAAAGCTTCAAAGAACTCGGCTTTCCAGACCCATCTTCCGGTGGGAGTTGGATTCTCCGGTTCCACAAGAGAACACTTGATCCCATTTATATCGAAGTTGTATCTGGTATGTCCCAGGTATTTACTTGAAGAGCAGTTATTGAGTTTATCCGTAAATGACATTTTTATCCTTTATAATTTAAATGCTTCCAGTAATTTACATAAAGTGAGGATGATTTTCAAAATGGTTCAGACATTTCGGCTGAAAACTTTGCGATAAGCAGACGGGTTTTTTCCAGTATACTTCTTAAACTGCCGGCTGAAACTGAAAATATCCGGATATCCGAGTTTTCCGCTGATATCTCCAATGGTCAGGCCGGGATCATGTAATAGCAATTGTGCTTCCTCGATCCGTTTTCTGATCAGAAACACCTTTGGGGCCATGCCGGTAATATTCCTGAACTGTTTTCTGAAATTTTCATAGCTCATCCCAAGTTGTTTGGCCAGCTTCGGAACATCGGTGGAGCGGGAAGGGACACGTGACATTTTTTCGCATGCCTGTATGATTTTTTCTTCGGTGCGGGAATTTTCGGAATTCATCCGGTCCAGGCGGTAAAAACAGTCGATGATGTGGAGGATTTCCGAAAGTATCGCGGCATGGTTCCTGATGAAATTCTCGGATTTCAGATTTTTCACCAGATCGCGTAAGTAATTGATCAGGGCCTCGTCGATTCCCGGATTCAGAATCCATCTGTCCTGTTCGATAATATCGAGTTCGGCCAGTGCCTGATACATGGACTTCGGCAAAGTCAGGGCAAATTCGCACCATGACTCGCTGAAGTCCCGGACTATTTTTTCGTATCGCATTGGGTAACGCTGAACTAGGGTTCCGGGCACTATCTGATAGATTTGGCCGGAGCTGGTTGTAAGTTTTCCCTTGCCCTTTATCAGATACAGAAAACGGAAATAAGGATTGTCGTCCTGTACCTTGCGGCTTTTCAATCTTTTATTGGTATGGAATCCCAGATTGTAAGTGTCTTCTTTGCCCGTGACGCCGATATTGAAGATCGCCACGTCTTCAAGTTTAGTTTGTTTCATAAATAATTTATCATCCCAATTATGACAAAAATTATACCGGTGATGCCATGTTAATTTGCTTTGTTACAGTTATTATTAGAGTATGTGATAATAACCAAACAAGACAAATAATAAGTCATATTATAAGGATTTACAAATGAACAGGCCAAATATCCTGATTGTAATGGGCGATCATCAACGTGCCGACAGCGTGTTGCCGGGAGCCGGAACCATTGCCCCGAACTTCAACCAGCTGAGTCGTGAAGGCGTGACCTTCACCCAAACATTCTGTCCTTCTCCACATTGCTGTCCCGCACGTGCCACTTTCATGAGTGGCCTTTATCCTTCGGAACACGGGATCTGGAACAATGTCGGCAACGGCATGGCGATCAATCGCGGACTTAACGATGGCGTCAGGCTCTGGAGCGAGGATATGCGTGATGCCGGATACAAACTTGCTTATACCGGGAAATGGCATGTTTCATCACTGGAAAGTCCGAAAGACCGGGGATGGGAAGAGCTCTACGGCGCCCGTGCCGGTTACAGCGAGAACGAAGGAACCTGGAATACGATAAAGGAATATCCGTCACCGGAAACCGCCGATTCGAGAGGGGAGGGGGAGATTATCCGGCCGGGATACACAAAGTACACGCTGTATGGTTCTTATCCGGAGCGTAAACCGGAAAATCATGATGAAAAAGTTACCGCCACCGCCACCGAATTCCTTCAAGAGCAGGCTGGTAACGATGAACCGTGGATGCTCTTTACCGGCTGGGTAGGGCCGCATGATCCTTACATTGTGCCGCAAAAATACCTTGATATGTACGATCTTGACGATATCGGACTGCCCGAATCATATTACGACGAATGGGAGAACAAACCGTATGTGTATAAACGGATTGCGTCAGGATTTGGACAGCTTTCCGAACGCGAGATAAAAGAAGGGATCAGGCATTTCCGGGCGTACTGCACTTACCTTGACGACATGTTCGGCGAGATTCTCCGCGCCCTTGATAAAAGCGGACAGGCCGACAATACCGTGGTGGTATATTGTTCCGATCACGGCGATTACTGCGGGGAACACGGACTTTTTGCCAAGGGGATTCCCTGTTACCAGGGAGCATACCGGGTCCCGCTGATCATCAGGTATCCCGAAGTGGTAGCTGGTCCCGGACGGCGGGTCGAGGAATTTGTATCGCTGGCGGATGTCGGGCCGACTCTCCTGGAGCTTGCCGGAGTGCAAACCGGCCGTCATTTCACCGGGGAAAGCCTGGCGCCGTTCATCAAGGGGGAAATCCCTGACTCATGGCGTGATGCCATTCATACCCAGTGCAATGGGGTTGAACTTTACTATTCACAGCGTTCGGTAATGACCAGGGAATTCAAATATGTGTTTAACGGATACGATCAGGATGAATTGTACGACTTGCGCAAAGATCCGCACGAACTCGTCAACCTGGCTAATGATCCCGGTTACGCGGAAGTTGTCCGCGACATGTGCAGGCGGCACTGGGAGTTTGCCCGGAAGGTGGACGACAGTACCATCAATCCGTATATAACCGTAGGGTTGGCTCCTTGGGGGCCGGGTGAAATACTGGACAAGTGAACAAAAATGCCATAAAAAAATGCCATAAAACTCATTCTCCCGCTTATTCTTAGTGGATTTCTCCCGGAATATCATTAGTTTTTTAATGGTTGCAATAATAATCGGGGGAAAGATGAGTTTCAATATCAGCTCTTTAGTGAAAACGCTGCTGAAGATAATAACGATAATTTTTATTGTATTCGGATTTGTTTCCGCGATTGTTTTCGGATATATCCGGATAACCGGGGACACTCCAAGCGACGTTATCCTGTTCTATGAATACTGTTTTTCATTCATTTGCATTTGTTTGTGGGCGCTGTCGGTAGCCACCGGCATTTATATTTACTGTCTTTCCGGACGGGAAAATTCAGGAGTTTCCCAATGGCCAGGATGTGTGTTTCTTTTCCTTGCGAACTTCGGGATGATGTTCATGGCGCTGGTTACGGTATTCGCCGAACTCGAGGAACCGTATTATTCCACGGATACCGGACGGCTCATCGGAATTGCCAAGGATGATAACGGAGCAAAGGCAATCAAGGCTTTGGGAAAACGAAGGGCCGTAACCGCAATACCCATTTTATGCGATATAATTAACAATCGCAGGAAAAGCAGTGATATGCGCGTCAATGCCGCCATAGCGCTTGGGCGTATCGGGGAAAACTTGAAGCCTTACGATAAAAAATTTTCGCGCCCCAAAACTGAACTCCTGAGAGCAATGCTTTCCACCAAAAACAAATTGTTGAAACAGGAAGCCGCCAAATCGTATATCCGGGCCGGGGAAGGGGCATTATATTCCGATCTTTCCGCTGAAGATCATATTGCCCGTGGATTGTTTAACGAAGAAAAGAAACGATATCAGTTGGCGCTGGCTCATTATTTATTGGCCGTTGAAGCGGAAAAACTGGAAAAGAATGTGCTTGCGGTTGCATATTACAACTGCGGAGTGGCGAAAGGCAAGCTGGGCTACGATGGCGCGGCGCTGGATGATTACTCGGAGGCATTGAAACTGAACCCGGAATTCGCGAAGGCATACAACAACCGGGGAATGATTTATGACGAGAATAAAGAATATGCCAAGGCAATCGCGGATTATACCAAAGCCATTAAGCTCAACAATGATAAAGCCGCAACCCAGTGTGCATACGTCAACCGGGGATATTCTTACTGTTGCGGAAAAGAATATGCCAAGGCTTTTGCCGATTTGAATAAAGCTATCGCGCTCCGGAAGGATGACGCGATGGCATACAACAACCTTGGCCTGGTTTATTTTGAGACCGGAAAGCTTTCCAGGGCCGTAAAAGAATTCAACAAAGCCATTAAGTTCAATAATAACGATCAAGCTTCATTGTATGCTTACGGAAACCTGGGAAAACTCAATTTCTGTTCAGGTAAACTGGATAAGGCCATTGGTTATTATTCTGACGCTCTCAGGTTTGACCCCCGCGATAGTTTTTCCCGCTTGTATCGCGGAATTGCGTATTTTTATCTCGATGATATGAGAGCTACCAGAACGGACATCTATACTGCCTACAGACTTGACTCTCATGATCCTGAAACCACATTCTGGTTCTGCATTATTTACCGGAACAGAAAAAGCGATTCCTGGAAACTTTCAAGAATCATCAGGATGGACAGGAAAAACAAGGGATACCCGAATTCCGTCGCATTTGTTTATCTTGATGAATTAACTGTCCGGGAATGCATGGGCAAAGTTAACAAAGGCAACACCGTGCCCGACAGGATAGAACGTTGCAAAACCTGTTTTTACCTTGGCATGTATTGTTTGCTCAGAAGGGACATTTCAACCGCAAAAAATTGTTTTGCAAAAGCCCTTGAGTGCAAGACGCCGTTCCTGGTCGAGTACGCCGCCGCCGGGATGGAACTGAAAAAACTCGCCAAACCGAAAAAGATAAACTTGAAAAAGAAAACCGCGAGAAAAAGAAGAGCGAAAAAATAGTATCAACAGCAGTTTTACTCCGCGGTCCTGAATCTGCCGAAAGCAATTGTCAGCAGGTAACATACCATCAGCATAACTATACCGGTCCCCAGGGCCGATACCCAGGAGTTCAGTCCTTGCCAGGTCATTGGTTTGCCGGCGCTGAAACTTACTTCCATCGGCTTGAAAACCTTGGTCTGGTACATTCGCTCGAAAGTTACCATTTTGCCGAATTGCGGAATCTCTATCTGGATCGGATGCGGTACTTGGGTAGCCGCGCTTTGCTGCTTGAACAGTTTGTCGGATATTAACTGCAGGTTCCGCATCTGCCGGAAATCCATTGAGTTTTCCGGCAACCGCCGGTTTTGCGTCTGATTGATGTTCCGCTGCTGCCTGAGCTGGATTTTCTGGTTCAGTTCTCCGCGTCGTTTCGCGATTGCCATTACCGACTGTTTTCGCTGCGCCGCCAGCATTTGCCCGTGGATGTCGTGATACAGCGCATTGTTGTTGTCCGCCAGATTAAGGGCGTTCTGATAAGCCTCGAATGCGTCGTGCTGTTTGCCCTTCTTTGCCAATTTATTTCCTTTCGCCAGCCAGCTTTTGGCGTTGGAAAGGTTTACCTGCAGCATTTCTTTGCTTGAACGGTCGTATTCATTTAGCGAGAACTGGCTGAACTGGCCGCGCAGAATCCCGGGAATGTCGTCCTTGGTGTAAAGCGTACCGTCAAAGTCCGAATACCGGTATTCTTTTGGGAGGAAAAGTTTCCAGGTTATCTTTTTCAGCGGCAGGGCGAATTCCGGGCCTGCGTATTTTTGTGAACTGAAATCCCATTTACTTCCGGGGGGCAGCGAATAAATAACGTCTACGCTCTGGCTTCGGTTCCCGCTGAAATTCTGGAGCAGCGGAACCAGCATCTCCTGTTTTTCCATTGCCGCGTTTACCGGACGCCCATCGACCATTACCGACCATGCCCGGCTCCGTTCCGGCAGTTTCAGCCGGAGAAAACGTTCGTTGCCGTTGGTTACCGCGATTGCCGCCTTGGTGATAAGCATACCCTTGGCGGACAGTACCGAAACCAGATCAACCTGATTTATCTCGGCTTTGAGCGTTTTTGCCGGCTTGTGCAGTTCAACGCCAAGATGCAGTTGCCAATCCTTGCCGATAGTGCGGCGGCAGATTACCGAATTCGCCAGATTTCCGGCGCGGAACGACATCGGGATCCGGCGCGGGTCGAAATCCGTTATTTCCCCAACCTGTTTTTCCGGTTTTAGCTGGAGCGAATCTTCCGCGAAGACCGCCAGGTAGCCGGTTTGAAGGTCAGCGTTCAACGCATCAATTCCGGTAAGAATCAGATTTTTCCGGTCTTTGTAGCGCCGCCGGTAGCGGATTTTAAGCTGATATTCCCGGGTGACTTTCCGTGAAAGTTCGATTTCCCATATCCGGCTCTTTAATTCGCGGATGCCGGTGATGTCCCTGCCGGTGAATTCCGGGGCTTCCGCGCCTTCCGGCAGCTTAAAGCGGAGCTTTTTTACACCCGCGTTCTGGATGTTGTACGCCAGATAAGATTCGTTGGAAACATAACCCTCCGCTACTTTGGCAACCGACAGTGTGTCAAGCTGAATCCAGGACTCGATGGCCGTGAAAGACGTCTGTAACCGCCAGTTGGGACGGTGCAGCAGGAACCGGTAGGCATTGAACCGGTAAGTCTCGGAACCGGTCCGGGTTGTTTTTGCCTCCAGTCCCTGCCGCATTAAAACTTCCATCCGGACGCCACGCTCCACCTTGATTTCCAGTTCGCCGTTAAGTTTCTTCGCGCCTGCCACCATAATTTTCGGGATCGTGAATTTGCCGGTGGTAATCTTTCCGAGTTTGCTCAGTTCCAGATTCAGTTTAACCTGTCCCTGCATCCGCTGTGCGAAATTGATGATTATCTTTCGGTTTTTGCCGCTTTTTACCTCGTCCCAGTGCTGGATGCCGGTCCCGGACAGCCGGTCTATTTCGAAGTCGTCCGGGAATGACAGGTTCAGAGAGAAAACTCCTGCTTTAGTGATGTCCACCTCCAGATTGGCCGAAAGGGTGGTGCGTTCGTCGTCGAAGTTGATTGTGCTGGCTTCGCGTACCCGCAGTTCAGGTTCCACGGCCGTTGCTTTTACCGTCAGTTCACCACCTGGTTTGAAATACCGGAACGTTTTTTTCAGGATGGCGTCGCGGTTCTTTTCTCCGAAATGGAAGTCGCTGTTGTTGATCCGGTTGAATCCTTTTGAGCTGTCAACTCCGATTTGGACGCCGGGCCGGGAATAGAGTCCCAGCGAGCCGTATTGCCGCGACGTTCCATTGATTTCCAGCACACCAAGCTTTACTTCATACGGCAGACTGCAATTAGCTATCTGCGTAGTTATGTTTATCCGGCAGGTTCCGGATTGCGCTTCGGTGAACAGCAGTTCCAACTGATGCAGTTTTTCGTCATACCTCCATACTCCTAACTGTGGAGCTTCCACCGCCGTAACTCCCATGTTGCGCGGAATTTTTACGGTAAGTTGTTTGATTTCTCCCTGGGCTATTTGTAGGTCGGCAATGTTGATTATCTCTACGAATCCCCTGGCGAAACTTACCAGCCCGATGAGTTTCGCGTATACCTGGGCGGTTTCCTTTTTTACGTTTCGTGCCCTGGGAACGAGCCGGATCGCCGCTGTTGATCCGGGCATGAAACTGCCCGTGGCGCTGGTGAGCTTTTCCCAGGCTGTTTCTTTGAAGATCACCGCTTCAGGAGCTTTGATTACCAGATTTTTCAATGCGGTGCTGATTGTTGCCCGGTTGCGGTTGCACAGCGGTACCGGCAACTGGAAATCGATTTGCTCTCCGGTTTTCTTGTATGGCAGGAAGAAGGTGAACTTGAAACTGTAATCCCCTTTGTCCTTGATTCTAAGGTAAAATGAATTGTCACGGCAGAAGAATTCCAGATCGTCTATTTTCGGGATGGTTCCGCTTATCGCCGCCGGGGGGCGGAGCAGTTCCAGGACTCCCTCGCGATCGGCGCGGAGTTTGTATTCCGCCTCAACCTGTACTCCGGTTTTGGTTACTTCCGCCTGATACTCCACCAACAGGATTTCCAGTCCCGATTCCTGCCGCTTGGAGATTTCCATAATATCGGCATCCAGTCCCGAAGGCAAAAAAAGCGCTGACAGCAACAAAGCCGCGACTGCTGCTCTCCTATATTTTCGCAGCAGTACTGACCATATTCCTATTATTATAAACAACGGTAGTGCCGCTGCCAGCGCCAGGGAGGTAATGATGTTGAAATAAATCCAGTTTGAACCGGCAACCAGTCCGAGGGTGATGCCGGCGGCAATCGCCAGAGCCTTCAGGAAACGGCCCGGCAGGAACCAGGCAAGCACGAGACAGACAACCCCGCCGCCGCCGAAGATGGCGGCAAAAGTGAATTTGTCCATGGAGAAACCCACGATGTCGGTAACGTCGAAACTGCATCGGAGTACTTCATCGGCCGGACAGAACATTCTCGTGAGGCTTAAGATGGAAGTTCCGGCGGTATTTACGCAGGGCAGACTGAAGTTTTCAAAAGTCCTGACCAATATCATAATCGCGCCGATTATCAGAGCGCATCCCACAATTGAACCGAAAATTTTGAACAGATTAGCGCGCCAACTGCACAACAGCACGATCCCCCCGATAAAAAGCAGCGCCAGCGGCGGATAATAATTCTTTTCCATTCCGAATTGAACCCAGTTCCACAACAGCCGGAGCATGCCGGTGATTCCGGCCTCGCGCTGTTCGATGCCGGAAGAAAGATTCCCGCTGTAGTTGGAGATGTTGAAGTCGTCCGGGGCGCTGATGTTCCACGCGCAGTATTTGATTTCCGATTCGCACACGGGCGGAGTCATCGACAGTTCCGGGCTGTTCTCAAGCTTTCCGTAATTTCCCGCGTAGGTAATCTTTACCGCTATTGGCTGATTGATGTTCTGATGGCGCGGGATCGGGATCAATATCCGGCCGTTCGAGAGTGACAGGCGCACCCGTTTGCCGTTCACGGTAACCGTCCAGAGCTTGGACTTTTCCGGGAGCCGCACGTTGAAGAATTGCCGCGACGTGTTTTTGATGCGGTATTCCGCCGTGGTCACGGCCTCGCCGTAGCGGTCGATTCTGGTGGTGAGTTCGGCGTGGTCGATGATGATGTTAAGCAGTTTTTCGGTCGGGTAGGCGTTGATTTTCGTTTCCGCCCAGTCCGTTCCGCCGATACACCGGTAGGTTTTCAGCACCGGATTGGTTATCATTGCCCGGTATTCTTCGGGCAGTTCGGTGAGTTCGATGTTCTGGGCGCCGGAAGAAAGTTTTTCCGCGCTCAACCGCAGATTGCGCAGGCTGGATACGACAATAAATCCGGTTTCCGCTTCCGCGTCGAAGGTGTGGATATCCCCGAACTTCCTCACGCAGTTTTTTTCCTGTAATGAGATTTCATAAGTTGCCAGCAAAGTAATGTCGCCTATGATTTTTTCCCGGAATTCCAGTTCCCAAATGGTACATCCGTCTTTTGCTGTTCCGGTTTTTTTCCACTCCTCGATATTGCGTCCGGTGAATTCAAGGTTTTTCATTTCCGGGGATACCATAAACCGGAGTTTCTCCACCGGCGCACCCGAAATATGATACGAAAACAGCGAACTGCCGTAAATGATTCCTTCCCCGATGGAGGAAAGATGAAACACTTCCGAGATTATCGATGCCTTGTCGTGGCTGACCCCGATACTTCCACCCCATTTCTGATCCTTGAAACGGTAGGCAAGCTGGAGTCCGGCAAGCTGAAGCGGGGCCGAGCCCGGATGAATCGCGGTAAGGTCCCGCACACTTTCGGCCTTCAGCGTGAACCCCTTTCCGGCGGTGAGGAGCAGACACCCCCGCACCGCCTTCGCTTTGTCAAAACGCAGTTCCGGAATGCTGAAGTTCTTTTTCCCTTTAATGTTTTGCTCAAAATATATATTGAAGTCAGTTTTGCCGATGGTTCCCGGACGGAACGTGATCCGCAGCCACCGTTTGCCGTTTTTATCGAAAGTTTCGTAGTCGTCCGGAACCACCTGTCGTCCGGTTACCCGGTTTACGGTAAGGGCCGGATCATACTCCATCAGCAGTTCCTGGAGCGGAGAATCCTTGATATCGATCATGCAGGCGGCCCGGCAGGTCAGGTCTTCATTGTTCACGCTCAGTACCCAGTTGAGTTCGGCGCTGAAACTGGGAATGATGTTTGCCGCATTCACTTTCAGCGAATAATCGTTGCCGGAAAACCGGTAGGTGAACAAACTCCGGCTGGGAATCTGTTTCTTAAGCGAAACCACCCGTGGAAAGGCGCGGTTGTCGACCTGGGTCATGCCGCTTACCTGGTTGATCAACAACTTCACTGCCTTGTCGGTCCCGAACGCAAGAAAGCCGTCGGTCCTCAACACGTTAAGCGGAGAGACCGACGGCAGGGAGAAGGTACAGGGGAAGTCGGGCAGCACCTGTTCACCGTCGATTCCCAGAGCGTAATCTTTGGTGAATGGGGTGCTGAGTTTCACGGTAAGTATCTGGTTCTTGTTTTTTGTCGAGATTTTCCAGTCCTGTACGTTTTTGCCTTTGACGCTGAGAATGTTAAGTCCCGGGGAAAGCTTGAACTGCAACTCGTTCAGTTTGCCCTGGATGATCCGGTACTGGTAAACCCCGCTGAGTTTCACTGTCCCCGGCTGCACGTTTACCGCGATTATTGACTGTGCCGCGGTGATCAGTTTCGACTTGATTTCCGCGATGTGACGCCGCCATACCGCCCGGAATTTTCCTTTCGGCGGTAGAATCCCGGTATAAACCGTTTCGGCGGCGTCCTTGGCAGCGTCGCTTTTTTTCAGATTCAGGGAGTTGGTTACGTCAAGTTCCACGTCGCGCGACGGGAATTTGATTTCCAGTTTCCGTTCGATGGCGGAGGGCAGCGAGAAAAAACAGAATTTTGATCCCGGATGACGACATGGAACCACCTTTGCCGCGAACTTGAACGCCACATTGTATTTACCGGCTTTCGGACAGTTCAAAAAGTAAGTGTTGTTCCGGTAAAAGATTTTTCCTTTCGGGGCGCTTTTCCAGAATCCGGTGCTTTCTCCGGTGATCTTACTTCCTTCCAGTTCGCATATTTCCCCGGAAACCAAAGGGAAGTCCATTTTCTTTTTTGTTTTCAAGGTGAATTCCAGAAGAAATTCCGCATTGTTTTCGGAAATTGCTCCACTGAGTTTCAATTTATTTATCCGGGAGGAGTCATTTCCGGCGGCGGCCCCGGCGATTATTCCGAATGTCAGCATTAATGCCAAACCTAACTGAAACCAGATTTTAAAATTCATGATCATTCTCCCATTTGCTTAACTTGTAAGCTGATTTACCAACAAAATCCCGTCGTGGATTTCAAAACATGTCAAACCATTGTAAAAAAGTGTCAAAGCCGGATTATTCTGCCTTTCATTGGGTATGACGAACGAGAGAGGGATTTATTAGAGAGAGTTTTGAAAATAAGGCTTCAGGTTTCAGACTTCAGGGGATAAGCTGTTATACCATTTCGCTTACTATCATAGACGCTTTGTATATCGCTTTCAGCGAACTGCTCGTTAAAAAAAACAAATACCTATGATAAGCCTTGCCAACCATAGGCTTTATAAAGTATATCCCCTTTTGGGGAAACCAGGATAAATCCTGGATTGAATGGCCGGGGTCGCGCAGCATCCCGGCAGTTAACATCCGATTTTTTCCTGAAACCCAAAGTCTTTACTTAACTGCCATAATCAGTGACAGCAGTTCCCTTACTTTCGGGTCCAGGCGAAAAGTCCCGGCGGAAATCTCGCGGAGTTTTTCCGCGATGGCGGTTGGCGTGGCGATTCCCTGGACTTCGGGGTAACGGAGGAATTCCGCGAATTCGCCCACCAGTGTTGCAAGCTTAAAATTGGCGGGGGCTTTAGCGAAATTCTTTTTCAGTTCCCCGGCAGTCAGTGCGAATTCTTCCTCCTCTACTTTTAAAGACTTCGCTTGTTTGTAGCGGATTCTTACGGTTGCGATTACCGTATCTTTCGGCAGGTCCGGACTGAGTTTCAGTTCGTAGAGGGCGGTCACTGACTGTCCCGCGCCGACTTCCCCGGCGTCAACGGAATCATTACGGAAGTCGGCCTTGCTCAATTGACGATTGTCGTAACCGACTTGACGGTATTGGTTTACCGCTTTTTTGTTGAACTCCGCCTGGATTTTTACGTCACGGGCGATTTCCCGGAACTTTGCCGCGAATTGCGAACCGAAAATCTCTTTCACTTCGGCGGAATTGTCGAGGAAAACATAATTGCCGTCGCCCTTGTCGGCCAGTGTTTCGAGCAACTTGTCGTTACCGTCTCCGCCGACCCCGACGATGGTGTTGGTGATGCCCTGCTTCCGGGCGTCGTCGATTTTTTTAAGGATGTCTTCGGCTGACTTCGAGTCGATCTTGACAATGCCGTCGGTGAATACGATTACCCGGTTGTAACCGCCGGGAATGAAATTCCGCATGGCCATTTTGTATGCACTCACAACTCCCTTTTCCAGGTTGGCTTCCCCTTTGGGTTCAAGACGGCCATCCGTGTTGATCATTTTCAGCGCGTCCGGCGGAACTTTGCCGTGGATGGTCACCGGCGCTTCACCGCAGGCGATGACCGAGATCCTATCGGTGGGGTTGAGTTGTTTCAGCATTAGATTTATGGCTTCCTTTACCAGGCTCATCCGGTACTTTTCCGCCATCGACCCGCTTACGTCCACCAGGATGGTGAAGCTGGTGCGCTGGTTTGCTTTCGGTCCGAGTTTTTTGCCCTGCACCCCGATCCGCAGTTCGTAGTCGTCAGGACGGAACGGGTTAGGGGCGGCGGTCAGTTCCACCCCGAACGTTCCCCGGCGCGGCTGGCGGTAATGATAATCGAAGTAATTTATAAACTCCTCGGGGCGGACGTCGAATGAAACCGGCCGATGCCCATCCCTGATTTGTTTCCGCGCCTGAGTGTATGACGCCGTATCCACGTCGATGGAAAAAGTCGATACCGGTTTCAAATCGGTTTTAATAAACGGCAACCCCTTCTTCAAGTCTTTCAATCTTTTCGTTTCACTATTCAGATGCTTGAAGATGGCCTTAATTTTTTTCTGGACATCCGGTTCAGTGGTTATAACTATCCGATCAATTTTTTTGTTATATTTTACTTTGATATAGTGCTTGTTTTCATCGAAAGAAATTCCCTTTGTCTTGAGATACGCAATGATGTCTTTTTGTGTGGTTAGATTCCACAGCTTGGCGTCAACTTTGTAAATTTGGGTTTCTACATCGGACATTGGAATATCTTGAGAAGCAATAACCACTGCGTGTTTCTCGACCCGGTATCTCAGATTCGCGGTCCGGCAAATATAACGTATGGCATCTGACAGAGAAATATCACTAACCACCATGGTTACGGTTGGAGTATGACCTTTCTCATATTTGGCTAATCTTGAAAATATCTTGACGCCTTTACCTTCCGGATCGAGTTCTTTGCTGCGTTTTTTTAGGAAGTTTATTGCTTGTGGAACTGTAACTTCTTCAAACTCGATACGGTCAATCATTATCGTATCCAACTTACTCTTGCAACCTTTATCAACCGGAGTCATAATAGATTTTGTTGTTTTTGTCAGAGTGCGTGGTTCAATTGGTGTTATGCATTTCCATTGTTCTTCCGCAATTCGTTCGGTGAATGTCGAATTAGCTTTTGATTTTCCCGCTTTCTTATATTCTAAGTTGATTTTCCTTAACACATTGATGGCTTTAAAATTAAACGGGTCTTTGATAAGAACTTTTTCAGCCTCATCGCGTGCCTGATCATATTTTTTCTCTTTATATAGCTTTTCGGATTCAGCCAGCCCTTTGCTGATTTCCTTTTGTTTCTGTTTTTCCGCCGTTCTGATTTGCTTTGCAAGAGCTTCCTCTTTTTTGTTCAGTTCGGCAAGCTTTTCTTCTACTTTCGAGATATTCGGCTCTTTTCTGGCAATATCGGCAGTTTCTTCCTTCGGTGATACAGCTTCTGTTTTTGTGGTCTCACAAGACTTTACTTTTTTATTCGCTACAATCATTCTTATGAGTTTTTTTCGCTGTTTCCTGAGTTCGGAAAGCTCTTTATTGCGCCGTAAACTCTCATTTTTCAATGCAATATTTTTCTTTACGCTGGCAATATCTTTTTTCAGCCGGACAATTTTGGGATTGTCGTCTTTATAGCGTTTTTTCAGTATAGAAAGATCATCGTTCATGGTGTTGAGTGTGCGGGAGTCATTTTGTCTGACTTCATAAGAAAGTATTACTCCGTCTCTTTTCTTTTCTGGCGCACTTTTGGTGAGACGTGGCGGAGATTTACCAAAACAAGAATGTATACTAGATGGCTTTTTTGCGGCTTTTCTATCTGCTTCATCGAATCCGTCTGTATCTTTGTAGTTATAAGAATCCTTTTTCCTGGCTTCGGTTATTTTGCCGGATTCTGTCCACCAGGAGGATTTAGCTATGCCGTTTACGTGTCCGTCCAGATACAGCACGTTAGAGAACTTGCTGTGGTTTTTACCGGCATCTACGGCAACGGGTTTTGCGGCGGAGCGTTTAGAAGCAGGTTTTAGAGGAGTTATAGAGAAATCCGGAAGACCTCTGATTTCCTGTTTTTTGGGTTCACTTATTCGCATATCCATGCAAGCCGGGGAGGAATTGCGGTCAGATTTTTTCGGCAACAATTCTTTTGGTGTGGCCATCAATCGCCCCCAGTTTTTATCTGTTTTTGAGGTTTTTGGGGGGGCAGACAAATCGGCTATTGCAGGAGACTGAGCTTCTTTTTTCATTCCTGCAGTCGTTGCGCCGCCAGAACAAGAGTCTATTCCTCCCTTTTTTTTCGAGGTTTTTGGCGAAAGGCTGGGTAAGGTGCGGACAGGTATTTTATCTTTTTTCTCAGGAGATATTGGTTGTGCTGATTTATCCAAGCTTTCAGGTTTTATCATATTACACTCGAGTTTAACTTCATCAACGCAGGAATCGCAAGCCCCTTCTTCACTTCCCAGGGTGGCGTAAATTCCGGAAAACATAGCTCTGAATTTGTCGCGTACTTCCGGTATGAGGACATTTCCGAGGACCAGCAGGACGATTATGCTGGCGGCGATTTCCATCCAGACGAATTTGATGTTGCGCCGGGACTTCAGTTTGGCGGGTTTCGGGATGGGTTTTACCTTTGCTTCCGATTTGTCTGCCGGTTTGATTTTCTTAACAGCGTCTTCCTTTAGTTCGCCGGAATGGAAAGGCCCGGAGATGTCCTGTTTCTGTCCGGGAGTGAGTGATTCAACGAAAGTTTCCGAGGTTAGGGTTTGTTCGGTGAGTTCCCAGACTTCCGTTAATTCCTCGAATTCCTTTTTGCAGCCGGGGCAGGAGTCGAGATGCTCCTGAAGCATTTTGTCCTGTTCAGGAGTGATTTCCCCGGCCAGGCGGTCGGTCATCAGTATGGAATATTCCTTGCAGTTCATTTGGGAAATTCCTCCTTGAAACGATTCCTGATTTTTTTCATGGCGTTATGCAGAATGAAACCGACGTTGCTGACGCTCAAGTCCATGATCTCGGCGATCTCCTTGTAGCTTTTGCGGTGTTCGAGCTTAAGTGCGATGATTTCGCGGTCTCTCGGCTCGAGCTGATTTATGATTTTTCTCAGCATCGCGGTTTCTTCCGTTTTCGCGGTTTCCCGGTCGGGTTCGTCGGCGGTTCCGGCGAACTTCGCGGGATCTTCCTCCAAAGCTATCTCGCATTTTACCCGTTTTGAGCGCAGGTAGTCGAAACAGTAATTCCTGGTGGTGCGGTACAGCCATGCTCTCGGGTTCTCGATTGTGCCGGGATTAGACTCCCGAAGCTTCCGCACCAGCCTGATAAACGCTTCCTGGACGGCGTCGCGCGCTTCCTCCCGGCCGCGAAGGAGGCGGGACGCATACCTGAGCAACTCGCTTTCGTGCTCCGATACTAAAACTGTTATGTCCGTTGCTTTTGAGACTTCTGGCATTACTGACGGCCGATCAGTTGAGCGTTCATATATGTTCTTCATTGTCTATGACGCAATAAGTCCGGATTTATTAGGGAAATTCCGATAAAATCAGAAAAAACTATACCTTTTGCCGGGAAAAATTACAAAAAGCCTGTTTGCATTTACGCTTTTTATGTTATATTAGTGACCGAGAGTCACAAAATGACTGATAGTCACTTTAAATAAGAAAAGAGTGAAAAATGGGTACGGCGGAACGAAAAGAACGGGAAAGAAAGCAACGTGCTGAACAAATTATTTCGGCGGCGGAAAAAGTTTTCTTTGCCAAAGGCTTCGATAATTCCACAATGGATGACGTTGCCGCATGCGCCGAACTCAGCAAGGGTGCGCTGTACAAGTATTTCAACAGCAAAAACGAACTTTGCATCGGGATTGTCGGCAAGTCGCTTGCGGCGATCAGTGAAGCATTTGAACAGGTCATGGAACAGGGGGGGATGTCGGGCCGGGAAATGCTCCGCACCGCCGGTTTGGAACTGCTGAAGTTTTCCCGTCAGCACCCGAAGCATTACTGCGCTATGCTGAATTACCGTCATCATCGCGGCGGTTGCGGTTCGGGAAGCAGCTACCTTCGCATCACCCTTGAGGAAAACCGGGAAATAAACCGGCAGATTGCCGTCATGCTTGAAACCGGGATAAAAGACGGCTCATTGCGTGCGGACATCGATCCGGAAACCACGGCCACCGCACTATGGGGCGACCTGGGCGGACTTATTCCCGGATTCATTTTGTCGGATATGGAAATGGACACCGACAAGGCGTTCAAAACAGCTTTGGATATAATCATTAAAGGATTAAAAAACTAATAGATCAAAATAAAAATTTATAACAAAATAATATTATAAACAGGAGAATAAGAGCATGAAAATTCTGGTAATAGGTGGAGTTGCCGGCGGCGCCAGTGCCGCGGCGAGGGCCGCAAGACTTGACAGCAATGCCGAGATCATTGTATTTGAACGCGGAAAGTATATTTCGTTCGCCAACTGCGGACTGCCGTATCATATCGGCGGAGTAATACCCCAGCGGGAAAGTTTGCTGGTTATGACTTCCGAAAAATTCGTTGGCAGGACTGGCGCGGAGGTAAGAATCCAGAGCGAAGTCACCGCGATCAACCCGAAAGCCCGGGAGGTAGAAGTAAAGAACCTCAAGACCGGGGAAGCCTACAAGGAAAGTTACGACAAACTGATAATGTCCACCGGATCAAGCCCGGTAGTTCCCCCGATTCCCGGCGCGGACGATCCGGACGTAATCACCCTGTGGAACATCCCGGACATGGACCGGATCAAAGGGCGCGTCGATGCCGGGATCAAGTCGGCGGTAGTGGTCGGCGGCGGATTCATTGGCATGGAAGTGGCGGAAAACCTGATCGAACGCGGTGTGGAAACCCATTTGGTTGAACTTCAGCCACAGGTGCTTCCGCCCATCGACAAGGAAATGGCGTCAATGCTTTCGGACACTATGGCAAAGCACGGGGTGAAACTGCATCTGAACACAAAAGCCACCGAAATAGTCAGGAATCCCGAAGGACTGACCGTCAAACTCGAGGATGGCGAATCCGTTTCCGCCGGACTGGTGGTGATGGCTGTCGGCGTCAGGCCAAACAGCGAACTGGCGAAGGCTGCCGGACTCGAGACCGGGGAACGCGGTGGAGTCAAGGTCAATGATCGCCTCCAGACCAGCGATCCCGATATTTATGCGGTGGGCGATGTTATTGAGGTTAATGATTTTGTCTTGAATCATCCGGCAATGATCCCGCTGGCTGGGCCGGCAAACCGGCAGGCCCGGATCGCCGTTAATAACATCTTCGGTGCGGATGAAACTTACAAGGGGAGTCTTGGCACTTCCATCGTTAAGGTGTTCGAGCTTGCCGCCGCTTCGGTCGGCGCCAGTGAAAAACGCTTGAAACAGATGGGCCGGGATTACCTGAAAACCTACATCCTTCCCGCTTCCCACGCTTCATATTATCCGGGCGCTGATCCGCTTTACATCAAATTGCTGTTTGAAAAAAGCGGGAAGATACTCGGCGCGCAGATTGTCGGGAGGGACGGTGTTGACAAACGCATTGACGTACTTGCTACTGCCATGCGCAACAATCTTACGGTGATGGACCTGGAAGAACTCGAGCTTGCTTATGCTCCGCCGTTCGGCTCCGCCAAAGACCCGGTGAATTTTGCCGGATTCGTTGCCCACAACATCATCAAGGGCGATACTATCGTGGTTGATCCGGATAAAATTCCCTCCGATGCTTTCCTGCTGGATGTTCGCCAGCCCGAGGAAGTTATCTGTGGCGCTATTCCGGATGCGGTCAATATTCCGCTCGGGAAATTGCGCGACAATCTTGACCGGCTTCCGAAGGACCGGGAAATCATTCCTTTCTGCAAATTGGGGTTGCGCGGTTACGTGGCTGAGCGTCTGCTTCGTGATAAAGGTTTCAAGGTCAGGAACATGAGCGGTGGTTATCTGGTATGGAAACTTTTCCATCCAACCGGGGGGGAAGTTTCTCCATCTTGTCCGAATCCTGCTCCGGCATCCGGTGGTTCCATAGGTGAAACCGATGCGGCGGTTGAACTTAACGCCTGCGGTCTGCAGTGCCCTGGGCCGATTGTTCAGGTCAAGAATAAAATCGACGAGTTGCAGGACGGTCAGCTCCTCAAGGTTACCGCAAGTGACGCGGGATTCGCCAACGACTTGCCGGCATGGTGCAACGCTACCGGAAACCAGTTGATGAAAATTGTCGAGGCGGACGGAAAGATTGAGGCGGTTGTCAGAAAAGGGCAGGGGGGCGCTGAACCGGTTCCCGCCGGAACTGCCGAAGCAAAGCCGAAACGGGCCACGCTGGTGCTGTTCAGCAATGATCTTGATAAGGCAATGGCGGCATTCATCATCGCCACCGGTTTTGCCGCTCTCGGACACAAGGTCACTATCTTTTGCACCTTCTGGGGACTTAACGTGCTGAGAAAAGACCATCCCCCGGCGGTGAAAAAAGATTTGCTCAGCCGGATGTTCGGCTGGATGATGCCGCGCGGGGCGAAAAAACTCGCACTCTCGAAAATGAACATGATGGGCATGGGGACCGCCATGATGAAACACGTGATGAACAAACAGAACGTGGACAGTCTTCCGGACCTGATTAATCAGGCCAGGAGTCTTGGCGTGGAGCTTGTTGCCTGCGAAATGGCGATGAACGTGATGGGAATCAAGCAGGAAGAGCTGCTTGATGGAGTAAGTACCGCCGGAGTCGGGAACTTCGCGGGAATGGCCGCCGAAAGCGGAACCACATTGTTCATCTAACCAGAGATCGCCTCTGGACGGAATTGCATTTTCCGCTAAACGGGAAATGCCAAAGCAAGCTTTGGATTGAAATTGCCGGAATGCTTCGCGATTCCGGCGTAATTGCATAAAAACTGTTGGAGTTCACAGCTTTAGCTGTGTCTTGAATATTATTACGGTCAAAAATACGAATGCGGGAATTATGAACCCTGGTCAGTGGAATTGCTGGCCGGGGTTTTAAATACCTTTATTTCGAGATTTTGTTCCTGCTGTTCCTTGAAATCGTTGTAGCGTTTCTGGTAGTAGTTGTAAAGCGCTGTCTGGCTTCTGGAACGTTCGTAGCGAAGGGAATTAACCGTGCGCGAATATTTGTTCGGGCCGATCATGCGGCGTCCTTTGCGTCGGTCCTGGAGTCCGAATTTAAGGATATCGTCAAGTTCGCGCTGAAGCTCTGGTTTGTCCACTGGAAACAGCAGTTCGATACGGCGGCTGAGGTTTCTGGGCATGCAGTCGGCGCTGCCGATGAAATATTCCTCCGAGCCGTTGTTGCTGAAATAATAAATCCGGGAATGCTCAAGGAAGCGGTCGATAACGCTTACTACCCGGATATTTTTTCCGTCCTTGCCGATGTAATCAGGATTGATGCCGCAGATACCCCTGACGATAAGTTCGATCTTAACGTTTTTTTTCGCTGCCGCGTATAGGCAGTCGATAATTTCATCGTCTATCAATGAATTGATTTTGATGATGATGTGTCCGGGATTCTGCGGTGTGGAAAGTTTTGCCTCCCGTTTGATCAGGTAGGTAATTCTTTCGCGCAAATTGAACGGGGCCACCATGACCTTGTTCCATTCCGGAGGTTGTGAGAAGCCGGTAATAACGTTGAACAGCGCGGAGATGTCCGCGGTCAGCAACGGGTCGTCACTCATCATTCCGAGGTCGGTATAGAGCTTGGCGGTTTTGTCGTTGTAGTTGCCGGTGGCGAGGTGGACGTAACGGCGGATGCCGACGCCTTCCTTGCGGATAATCAATAGTGCTTTGCAATGTACTTTCAGCTTGGCGATTCCGTAAATCACGTTAACGCCAGCTTCAGCCAGTTGCTGCGCCCAGACAATATTGTTTTCCTCGTCGAATCTGGCTTTAAGTTCAATCAGCACGGAAACCTGCTTGCCGTTCCTTGCGGCACGGGCCAAGGCCTTGACAATCGGGGAGTTGCCGCTTACCCGGTACAGGGTTTGCTTGATGGCGAGTACTTTCGGATCATCGGCCGCTTCATTGAGCAGACGTACCACCGGGCTGAAACTTTCATAAGGATGATGCAAAAGCAGAGATCCCTGCTGCCGGATCGACTCATGGATTCTGGTATCGGGATCGATACGGACTGATGGCAACTGCGGCAATGGCTGATCTTGCAGTTCCGGGAAGTCCAGTTGACCGATCAGGTTAAATAGTCCTTTCAGGTCCAGAATTTCCGGGAAAGTATAAATGTTTTCCGGTTCCACGTCCAGATTTTTCTGGAGCCACCGCCGTGATTTAATCGTCATTTTGCTGGCGATTTCCATGCGGATGACTTTACGTTTCGCGGTTTTTTGCAGTTCTATCTGGAGTTCCGAGAGCAAGTCGGCAACACTGTCTTCATCGAAGAAGAAGTCCATGTCGCGAGTGATCCTGAAACAACCGCTTTCGCGGATCGTGCATCCGGTAATGAGGGTTTCCAGATTAGCGGAGATCAGGTCTTCAGCGGTGATGAAAAGATTGCGTCCGGCCCGATTGTCAACGCGGATAAACCTTGGAATAATGTCTGGAACTTCGATTATGGCAAAAGCTTCATGAGTATCATCTTTTTTCATCAGCCGCACCAGGATTTGCAGTCCCAGGTTGCGCAGTCTCGGGAATGGGTGCGAAGGATCAACCCCGATGGGGGTAAGCACCGGGTAGATTTCCCGGTCGAAATACTTCCGCATTCTCAGTTGCTGATTACGGTTCAAATCCTGATAACTTACCAGTTCGATGCCGTGTTTGGTAAGGGCGGGTTTGGCGTTTTTTGAAAAATAATTGTACTGGCGCTTGACCAGGGTCCTGATTCGTGTTCTGAGCTGGGTAAGCAGTGCTTTCGGGTCGTAACCGGCAACTGATTTACCGGAGACCTGCTGTCTGATTCCAGCCAGTCTGACCATGACGAATTCATCGAGGTTGCTGCTGAAAATCGCCAGGAATTTAAGTTTTTCGAGCAAGGGGGTTCCCTTGTCCGCGGCTTCATCGAGAACCCTTGCATTGAATTCCAGCCAACTTAATTCACGATTGATGTATCTTGGTTGTGATGTTTCTTTCATGATGCCATTGTATTTCCGCTGTGATGTGTTTGCTTACGATGTCAAAATATTTCCGATTAATACGGAGTCAAATTACAATCAGCGAATCTCGAAACTCTTAACCAAAAACTAGTTTTCTAGTATAAACGTAATTAAACAAGTTCGCGTCATTTTCCAGAAAACTGTTTTCCATCAGGATATCGGTGCCTTCATCGAGTTTCATTGTCACGACTTCCGGATGAATTCTTATGGACATTTTAATATCCTGACCGCAGGCGTTCGCGAGTCCGCATGCCAGCCGGAGAATTGCCGCAAGCTTGTTAACCGTCGAACGGTCTTCCACGGACAGAGACATGTATTCGAGGTGTGAACTTTTCGGAAACGCCTTGCGGTGATAGCGGGAAATTGCGGCGACCAGATGTCTCTGGCGGTCGGAAAGACCGGGGATATCGGAAGATTCCACCAGGTAGTATGAGTGTTTGTGATACGCCCGGTTGGAGATGAAAAGTCCGCTCTTATGCAGGTAGGACGCAAGTTTCAGCAGGAGCAGTTCTTTGTGTCCGAGAAGGTGAAGCGGTTGAAGCTTATTGAAGATCCTTTCCGAAAACAGCGCCACATTTTCAGTGTATTCGTCGAGACATTTGTATTTGGCGGCCAGGCGTTTGACAATCGAAGAAATCTGTTCGGTGAAATAGTCTTCACCTCCGCTGAAGGTTTCCATGATAAAATCTTTCAGCAATGCGTCCTTGGTGCTGGTCATCGGGATGATCAGGTTTTCCGCCCCGGTAACCTGAAACAGGTAATTGAGGATCAGGCATCCGGGGGTGACGGCTTCCGCCATATCATGACTGATACTATATTTTCCGGTGAGTTCTTCAACGCTGTTTTTGGTGGCTCCAGCGAAAACTTTTTTGAAGTCCCGGCGCGAAATGCAAAGCGACTTCTGGTTTTTCCGGACCTGCCCGGTGAGTCTTGCCAAGGCCCTTACCGATGACCCCATGGCGATCAGGGTTTCCGCGTTCAGGTCGTAGGATATGTGTTCGAGATCGTTAAAGGATTTGCTGACGAACGGGGTAAGGAGTTCCTGCATGCCGGGAGAAGTCACGGTGGCCGTCATCTGGTCTAGAATCCGAAGGGTTCCGATGCGGATAGTTTCCGTGAAGTTGATGTTGCCTTTGTCGTAAACACTTACCTGACAGGCCCCGGTCCCGATGTCGGCAACCATCATGCGTTTTTTTCTGAATCCGTATTTGGCGGGAAGGTCGATTGTGGCGGTAAGGTAGTCGAGTCTGGCACAGTCGTTTCCCTGGAAAATCCGGAGTTTTATGCCGCTGGCATGGTAGATCTGATCGAGAAAAATGTCGGAATTTGATGCTTCGCGCACGGCGCTGGTGGTAATGGCTTTGTAGTGTTTGATGCCGTATTCATCCATTTTTTGCCGGAAATTCTGGAAAATATCACAGAGCAGCCGGATTGATTTGTTGCTGATTCTGCCGCGTTTGAACACGTTCGCGCCAAGCGGCACAGGTTGTTCAAGGTCTTCAAGGACTTCAAAGGAGTGGTCTTTCTTCGCCTGGGCGATAAGCATGCGCGCCGCATGCGCCCCGACATCGATAGTGGCCATCAGGATAGGGGAATCGGGACCGGGATCATTCGGGTTTTCCACGGAATTATTCATGATTAGACTTTTCCCTTCTTTTGGGCAAGGATTAACGCCCCCATAGCAACGGCGTCATCTCCAAGTTGTGATATTTGTACCTTGATTTTATCGGGATTGACTGCAAAAACATGTTCCCTGAAGCTCTTCATGAAAACCGGCAGCAGGTCTTTACCGGCCGATTCCATCAAGCCTCCTCCGAGAATGATACATTCCGGAGAAACTGCCGCCACCATTGATGATGCCGCGGCTCCGAGGATTTTCATTGCTTTATTGATCGCCCGGACTACCACTTCGTCATTGTCGCGATAAGCGCGGGTGAGATATTTGCTTTTGACATTGAGGTTTTCCCAGTCAATTTCATGAATAATCGAACAAGACTTCTGTTTCTTGAATACTTCTTTGCGAATGCTTTTTACAATTCCGGTCTTGCTGCTGTAAGCTTCCAGGCATCCCCGGTGTCCGCATTCACAGCGCCGGCCATTGTATTTAACGGTCATGTGTCCGAGTTCGCCGGCAACGCCGCCGGTTCCGGTGAGTAGTCTGCCGTTGATGATCACGCCGCCGCCGAGTCCGGTTCCGGCGAAAAAGCCTACCACCGACTTGCATCCCTGGGCGGCGCCGCGGTAAAATTCCCCGAGCGTACCGCAATTGACGTCGTTTTGCAGATAGATTTCCTGCTTGAAAATTTCCTTGAAATAACTTTTAAACGACACGTTTTTCAAGCCGAGATTCGGGGCATGCAGGCAGTCTCCTGTTTCCGGGTCGACTGACGAGGGAATGGCAATACCCACGTGCCTGATCTCATCCAGAGTCAAATCCGCTTTTTCAGCAACCTCGACTCCGGCATCGCGGATATATTCCGCGAGGACTCTTACCCCGGCTCCCGGGGGAGTCTTCAGTTTGGTACGTGCCAGTATCCTGTTTTCAGAATTGGTGATGACGGCATATATCTTGGTTCCGCCAAGATCGACGCCAAGAGAATATTCTTCCGACATTATCCGTGATCCTCCCTTTTCCGGAACTCCTGGAGTTTTCCGGAGCGCCGGATTAATGTCTGAATTTTATATTTTCGAATCTTGAAGATTCGAGCTGAATAGGCTGTTTGCGTCTATTCTATTTCAACTGGTTCATCAGTTTTGACCGCGCTTTCAACTTCACGGATCGGGATCCGGTTGGTTTTGTGGTCTTGCTTTTTATCGAGGAACCGCGTGATTTGGTGGTCAACCTTATCAACGGCCTTATCGATCGATTCATACATGTCATACGTTTCGGCGTCGGCTTCAACGTTGAGATGTTTCATGTTGATGATGATTTCGGCTTTCTGACGGTTCTTTTCCATTGAAAGCACGACTTTGACGCTGGTTATCTTCAGATTTTTGTTATCTATAACCGGTTGTAACTTCTTGTCCGAATAATCTTTGAGATCATTTGTGACGTCCAGATGTCTGCCGCTGTAAACAATATCCATGTCTACACCTCCTGTTAAGGGTTAGAAGTATTGAAGTGTGAGTTCACCTCTGACTCATTACATTGTAAATTTGGGTCCAAGATAAATTTTTCTGGCTTTTTCGTCGTTTACGAGGTAATCGCTGTTGCCTTCGCAAACGATGGTTCCTTCACTCATCAGGTAAGCGCGGTCAACGCACGACAATGTTTCCCTGACATTATGGTCTGTAATCAGAATGCCCAGTTCCTTCTGCTGGAGTTGGGCGATAATCTGCTGTACATCGTATACGGCGATAGGGTCTACGCCGCTGAACGGTTCGTCAAGCAGGATGAACACGGGATTGGTGACGAGCGCACGGGTAATTTCGAGTCTGCGCCGTTCTCCGCCGCTGAGGGTCATGGCTTTTTGTTTGCGCAGCGGGGTCAATTCAAGCTCGTCGAGAAGCTGTTCGAGGCGTTCCCGGCGTTCCCGGCGGGAAATATCGAGGGTCTCAAGGATCGCCATGATATTCTGTTCCACGGTGAGTTTCCGGAAGATGGAAGGTTCCTGGGCAAGATAGCCCATGCCCATCCTGGCGCGCTTGTACATCGGTGTCCGGGTGATTTCTTCTCCCCGGAAGATGATTTTGCCGCCATCGGGACGGATCAGTCCCATTGTCATGTAGAAACTCGTGGTTTTCCCCGCACCGTTGGGTCCGAGCAGTCCTACAACTTCCCCGCTGCGAACATACATTGAAACATCGTTTACAACTCTCCGGCCATGATAAGCCTTTACCAGGTTGCGCGCTTCGATCAGCAGCTCGCGATTGTCACCATTTTCCATATTTTATTTAACCGAATCTTTTATTTCCTAGTTATAATATAATGGCATTTTGCCGTAAACGCCCGAAACTTTTGTTAATATTTCGTTGTTTTAATTTATTGTTCTCGTAATACGTCGTCGACTTTGCGGTCTGATCGGTCTCTGCGGATGTTCCTGTCATTACTTCCCCGCATGTTCCGCATGCCGCCGTTGGCGGTCTTTGGGCTGACCACGATTCTGCCGCCGGACACGTCCATTTTTTCCGTATCGCGGTTGATTGTGATGATCCTGCCGATAATTTTATCCTTACCCCGGCTGATGATTGGTTTTTGGGTCATGACGATATCGCCGGTGATGAAATTGTATACGGCGTGACCGCAGGTGGCTTTCTGTTCTCCTTTGGCCTGTTCTTCCTTGTCAAGGCCCTTTCGGGTGATGATTACGTTTCCTTCGCAGATGATCCTGTACACCTCTTTCGAGGCGCTCTTGATCTTACCTTCAGCTGTGTCGGGTTCTTCTTCGCCGTCCGAACCTTTTGCGCCTTTGGGTTTGTCCCTGAGGTAGATGGTCATCTTGTGGCATTTGATATTCATCTGGTCGCCGTCTATTTCCACGTTGCCGGTGAAAACGGCCTGGTTTTTAGGCAGGTCTATGGACATGCTGTCCGAGGTTATTACTGTCGGCTGGGTATTTTTACCTTTTTTCCCTTTACTGCTTAAATCCACTATGGAGTTCAGGCCGCTCTGGGCGAAAAGGTTTCCTGCTGTCATAAACATTGCCAGAAGGCATCCCGCAAACAAAAATTTACACATTTTCTTCATAATCATTTTCCGCTCTTTTTATCTTTATTTTTATTTGTTTTTTTATCTTTGTCTTTGGAGAACATTTTCTTCCGGTCCGGAACTTCCCGGATTACCATTCTGACTTTGCTCCGGATGTTGATGATCTGACGATTGTAATCGGCGTCGAAGCCCACGCCGTCAACATCGATTTCCCGGGCGCGTAAATGGATTTCGTCCTTTCCCCGAACAAGTTTTGTCGCGGTTTCGAAAGTTGCTTTAGGGGTGAACAGGATTGCGCGGGAGTGATCTACTTTTTTCCAGAATTTATCGACGGTTTTTTTGTCCGAGCCGATAGGATAAAGTTTCATTCCCTGGATGTCCTTGACGTCCTTGACGCTCTTAATGTCCTCCTTAACCACATCGATCATAACATTCTGGAGCTTGTAAGCAACTCCCACGGTTTCGGCGCGTTCGCCGTAAATCATGAATTTAAGTTTACAGTCCTTGTCGTAACCTGGATATTTGAATTTCTCCGAGATTACGGTTCTGCCTCCAGCCTGGGCCATTGTTTGCGGGATTGCATAAAACATCGCCGCGAAAACGAGCAGGCTCAGGACAAATATCTTTGCATTAAATCGTTCCATTTATTCTGTTCCTTTAGCAGCCATTCAAGAATTTCCCTTACCGCGCCCTGTCCTCCCGGCAGTTTTGCCCGGATATCGCAGTGCGGATCGAGGTCTTCCGGCGCGTCGGCGACCGTGGCGGCGAGTCCCGCCCGGCGCAGCACCGGAATGTCCACTACGTCGTCGCCGATATAAAGACATGCCTCGGCGTTCAGATTTTGTTCGTCTAAAAGTTTCCCGAAGGCTTCCCGTTTATTTTTTTCGCCTTCATATATGAAATCGAATCCGAGTTCCTCAGCGCGGCGGCGGTTGGCCTCGGCGGTCCGGCCCGACAGTATCCCTATCTTCAACCCGGCGCGCATCGCCAGCTTGATTCCGTGCCCGTCGCGTACGTGGAAGAACTTGATTTCGTCCTTTTCCCCGTATCCGAGCAATCCGTTGGTGAGAACCCCGTCGATATCGAGGACCACGGCTTCAATTTTAACGGCTTTATCGTGTAAGTTCATGAATTTGCTTTACTTCGTTGATGATGGTTTCGGCTCCGGTGAAATCCACGGAGTTCGCGCCGTCGCACAGGGCCTTGGCGGGGTCGGGGTGGACTTCCATAAAAAGTCCGTCGATGCCCACGGAGGCGGCGGCGCGCGCCAGCGGCCTGACGAACTTTACTTCGCCTCCGGAAGCATTGCCGAGTCCGCCGGGAAGCTGTACCGAGTGGGTGGCGTCGAAAATAACGGGCGCCCCGAGTTCACGCATGATGACCAGGCTCCGCATGTCAACCACCAGATTATGGTATCCGAAAGAGCTGCCGCGTTCGGTAAGCGCAACTTTTTCGTTCCCCGTGCTTGTTATTTTATCTATCGCGCCTTTCATGTCTTCCGGGGCCATGAACTGTCCTTTTTTAACGTTCACCGGCTTTCCGCTTTTTCCCGCTTCCACCAGCAGGTCGGTCTGACGGCAGAGAAACGCGGGGATCTGGAGAATGTCCACGATTTCCGCCACGTCTTTAACCTGGTGGGGATCGTGAATGTCAGTGATTACCGGAATTTGGAAATGCTCCCTTACTTCCGCCAGGATCGCAAGTCCGCGTTTTACTCCATGTCCCCTGAATGAACTCACCGCCGTGCGGTTGGCCTTATCAAACGATGCCTTGAAAATATATTGGACACCGGCTTTCGAGCAAAAGTTCAATAAATTTTCAGCGATTTTAAAACAAATATCGCGATTTTCGATTACGCAGGGGCCGGCGAGCACGGTAAATTTGTCGCCGCCCAGGATAACTTTATCATTTATTTCAACTGTCATATTTTCACCTTTTCGGGATGGGACTGTAAATATAATTCCGCGGCTTCGAGATCTTCCGGGGTGTCGATGCCGATGCTCTGGAAATCGCTGATCAGCACAAATATCCTGATGCCGTTTTCCAGCGCCCGGAGTTGTTCGAGTTTTTCACATTTTTCCAGTTTCCCTTCAGGGAGCTTTACGAGCTTTTCCAGCACGTCGCGCCGGTAGGCGTAAATTCCCCAGTGACGGTAAACGGGCATGTCTTCGCCGCCCTGCCGTAGGAACGGGATTCCGGCGCGGCTGAAATAGAGTCCGAATCCGGCATCGTCAAGCGCCACTTTCACCACGTTCGGATTATTGTTGATCTCCTCGCGCGGAGCGGCCACGGCAACCGTTGCCATCTCAATTTCCGGATTATCCTGCATCACCTTGATCAGACGGTTAATTTCATGCGGCGGGATCAGGGGTTCGTCGCCCTGGACGTTGATGATTATTTCCGCGTCACTGTCCGCCACTGCTTCCCGGATGCGGTCGGTTCCGGAAGGATGGTCGGGGGAGGTCATTTTGGCGACTGCGCCGAAACTTTCGGCTGATGTTTTTACTTTTTCATCGTCGGTGGCGATTATCACCTCGTCGGCGCAGGATGCTTTTGCGCGTTCATGCACCCACTGGATGATGGGTTTGCCTTGAAGTTCAGCTAATACTTTTCCGGGGAAACGGGTGCTGCCGAATCTTGCCGGAATTACTGCCGCGCTTTTTTTCATGCTTCCTCCTGTTCCTGCTCGTAAGTTATTCGCAGTTCGTCAATGGAGGCTTCTGCGGTTCCGAACTTGCCTACCACGATTCCGGCGGCATGATTGGCGATGTCCGCGGCTTCGGGACTGGCTGCCCCGCCCAGCAGTGACAGGATAAATGTGGAGATGACCGTGTCCCCGGCCCCGGAGACGTCGAAAACTTCCCTGGCGCGGGTGGGAATGCAGGTGAATCCCCCGGATTTTTCAAAGAGGGCCAGCCCTTGTGCGCCTAAGGAAATGAGCAGGTTTTCCGGCTGCCAGGTTTTGGCGAGTTTACGGGCCACGTTGTTGAGCGAAGCATCTTTTTCCACGGGGATGACCGGATCAGAACAGTAGATCCCGGCCATCATGTAGGCTTCACTGCGATTGGGTTTAAGCAAGGTCAGGCCGGGAGTTTCGAGCAGTTGACTCACATGCGGATCGAGTGCGGTAAGCGCTCCTGCCGGTTCCGCTTCCGCGATTATTTCCGCCAGCAGTTCGCGGTCGAGCATTCCTTTGGCGTAATCTTCAAAGATAATTGCGTCGATTTTCCGGGATGCGATCAGCGATTTTAAAGTTGCGGCAATTTTATTTTTCAATTCCCGCTCAACCGGGAAAACATCTTCATAGTCGATCCTGACAACCTGTTGTGAAGAGGCAACAATCCGTTGTTTTTCCGTAGTGCGCCGGGTCGAGTCGGTCAATACTCCATCTTCACTGATTCCGGATTCCGTGAGTAATTCGCGGAGAATTTCGCCGTTACGGTCTTTGCCGGTTATCCCGAAAGCCGAAACTTCAGCGCCCAGTGTGGTAAGGTTGAGCATTACGTTTGCCGCTCCGCCCAGACGGTAGCCGGTGTTTTTCACCCTCACCACCGGAACCGGCGCTTCCTGTGAGATTCGCGATGCCTGGCCTGACACGTAGACGTCAAGCATAAGGTCACCCAGCACCGCCACGCGTTTGCCTTTGAATGCGGCAGCTATTTTATTAAATTTTGTTAAATTCATATAGTCAATTCAATCTTGCCGGGGCCGTTCAGAAAGTACTGGATTCGGCTTTCCGGCATTTTTCCTGTAAATCAGCCAGATATCCGGTCAAATCCAGCTGTTTCGAAGAATTAAAAGTCTTATTCTTGGTTATTTCAATATAGACGGTTTCAAATCTGTCCAGCACATTCCGGATTTTCCTGATATCTTCACGGCTCAAATCCTTGTCTTCATGGCGCAGATAAAAGGCGAAATGGTTAAGGCATGACTGCACCAGGGCCACTTCACCTTCGTCGCCCTTTTTGCCGTTTTTGCAACCCCGCATTCCGCCGCGCAAAACGTCAAGCTGATTGAGCAGTTCCTGATAGGCAACTTCCTTTTCCCATCTGACGCTGTTCTTCAAGTAAATCGGCAGTCCGATTACCAGCCCCAGTTCACAGGCAATGATCGAGATCAGGATCAGGATGGCAAGCACCGTCACCCAGTCGGTCTTGAACTTTGCCGCTTTAATTGCCGATTTTAACTCAACTGCCATTGGCTTTATTACCTTTATTCGTGGGGCAAGCGGACATCTCACGCCGTCCCCCGGATTCCCGGCTCTCAACAACGCCGGCTGAACAGAATCAATATCAACTGATAAGTTACTGTCAAATCAACCCTTTTTCAATCTTTCCCGCCGATTTCTTATGTCCCTTTTTCTTAACTCGAAATTATCTCTGTTAACGGTGTTGTTTAGTATTTGTTTTGACAATCTCTAAAGGAAAAGTTAAGTTAGCGTTTTGCAGAGAGAAACAATATAGAAAAGGCTGATTATGTATTCGATGACTGAATTTGATGTTGGCAAGGCTGATATTACCCCTGAAAAACCGGTGGTAGCCGGTTCATACGTAACTGAAACCATTACTTATACTGTCGGACATCCCATCGATGATACCGGGTATATAAAGATCGTGTTCCGTTATTCCGGGGATTACGGCGAACCACAGTTTGACAACCCGAAAGCTCCGAATTATGTGAAAATCACCACCACGGGAGACTGTCGGCTCGATACCCGTTGGGACCCGAAAGGCAACCGGCGTCCCTGGGGTAAGACTCTTTCCATGAAAGTGATGGGGGGCTATCTTAATCGCGGCGACAAGGTCAAAATCGTTTTTGGCGACCGTTCTCAAGGTTCCCCCGGCTGGCGCGTCCAGACCTTCTGCGAAGACTCTTTTGAGTTTAAATTCCTGATCGACCCGGTGGCGGCAATGGACTTTCACGAACTGCCTGAATCTCCAACCCTGAAAGTTATTCCCGGCAAACCGCATAAAGCCGTTTGTATCGCGCCGTCGCAGGTCGAGGCCGGAAAAAAGTTCGAATACTATCTCAAGCTCGAAGATAAATGGGGCAATCCCGTGGCGAAACCGGCAACGCTGACTCATCCCGGATTTGATGGAACCGGTATTGAATACATCACCGCAACCGATAAGAAGACTAAACTCAGCGCGGTCAGCAATCCGGTGAAAGTATGCGGGAAACTTTCCGGAGCTAAGTATTTCTGGGGTGATTTTCACGCTCAGTCCGAGGAAACTATCGGTATTAACGACATCGACTACTTTTTTACCTTCATTCGCGATTACGCGCTGCTCGATATCGGCGGTCACCAGGGCAACGACTTCCAGATTTCCGATGCGTTCTGGACAAAAATAAACAAGGCAACGAAAAAGTTTAACCGCGACGGCAAATTTGTGGCGTTCCCCGGTTACGAGTGGAGCGGAAATACCCCGCTTGGCGGTGACCGGAACGTTTATTATCCCGATGAAAACGGCGAAATCTACCGGTCTTCGTTCGAGCTGATTCCCGGCAAGAAATCGAAATATCCCGAAGCTCCCACGGCCAGGGAGATGTTTAAACTGATCAAGAAATTCAAGCCGTTCGTTTTTGCCCATGTCGGCGGACGCTATGCCGATGTTGCCCTGCATGCTTCCAGCGAGGTTGCCATGGAAATTCATTCCGGCTGGGGTACGTTCGAATGGTTGCTCCACGATGCGTTGAAAATGGGCTACCGGGTGGGCGTCTGCGCCAATTCCGATGATCATAAGGCGCGTCCCGGCGCATCCTATCCCGGCGCGAAACTGTTCGGTTCGTTCGGTGGATACACCTGTGTGCTGGCTCCGGAACTCGCCAGAAAAACCGTTTACAATGCCATGCTTAAGCGTCACTTTTACGCCACCACCGGCGCAAGAATTCTGCTGGATATTTCCATGCAGTCCGGTAAAAAATCGGCAATCATGGGGGACGTGATAAAAGCCGGGAAGGAAGTCCCGGTATTTTCCGGCAAGATTGCCGGAACCGCGCCAATCGAAACCGTGGAAGTATTCAATGGCGAAAAACTTATGAAAACCTACCGGCTCTACGGAAAAAAAGACCTTGGTAAACGCGTCAAGGTAATCTGGTCCGGCGCGGAAGTCCGTGGGCGCGACCGTGCGGTTGACTGGAAAGGTTCGCTCAAAATTACCGGCGGCAAAATTACCGGATTCACACCTGTCAATTTCCTGAATCCCGATACTCCGCTTACTCAAACCGGAGACCGTAACATGGAGTGGAGTTCGTACACCACTGGCGGCGTGGCGGGTATGATCCTGGAACTTGATAAGCCGGATACCGGAAAACTCGAAATTTCGACTGAGCAGGCCAGCCTGAAACTCGATATCGGCAAAATCGGCCTGAAACCGAAAGTGAAATCATGTGGCGGCGTGGAAAAACAGCTTACTGTCTATCGACTGCCGGATCAACTCACGGAAAAAACTTTCGAATTCAATTTGCAGCTGAAAAACCTTCATTCCGGCGATAATCCGATCTACCTGAAAGTCACTCAGGAAGACGGCAATTTTGCCTGGTCCAGTCCGATCTATCTGGAAAAATAAGGTTCTTCTGCGTTTTGATCCGGAGGTGAGTAGCTGGATGTCTTGTGCTGTAAAGGGCAATCCGGCATAACCGGTCGCGCTTGCTCCCTTTTATTCCATTTGCGCCTTGACAGCTTCAGAAATCCGCCAATAGCGACTGTTGGCAGTTGAAAAAAGCAATTTTTCAACTGCGCCACTGGAAAAGCAAAAGACTGGCGGCATAACTCTCGTTTTTTACCAGAAAGCGAGGGAATTATGTCTACCAGTCTGATGTATTTTACTCAGGGCATCCGTGGATTTCAACATGAGAGCTTTGATTTCAGCCGTAAACATGGAACTGTTTACCAGAAAATCGTGCGGAAAGATTTGCGCTGTCCTGAATGCAATGGCTCGAAAGTTACCGCGAAGTGGTTGCGGACCAGGGATATCAAAGGAGTCAAAAGCGGTCGTTGGCAGTTGTGTTTTATCATTGACGTTCACCGTATCTACTGCCACGAGTGCGGGAGTTGGGCGGTGGAGAAACTGCCGTTTCTGAGTTCGTCCAAATCGCGGATAACCAAGGAGTTGGAGAGGTCGATCGTCGAGTTGAGAAGCGAAATAAGCATCAATGCCGTCGCCGGTTTTTTCGACCTGCCGTGGCGGACCGTAAAAAACGTTGAAAAGCGTCATCTCAAGAAAAAATACCATAAGATTGAACTCAAAAACGTCAGGATAATCGGCATTGACGAAATTTTTGTCTCGCGGAAAAAAGGCGTTGAAAAGTATCTGACGATTGTCCGTGACCTGGAGTCCGGGGCGGTGTTGTATGTCGGCAAAGGCAAAGGCAAAGGCGTTGACGCGCTGAAAAACTTCACCGCGAAACTGAAACGCGCAAAAACAAAAATAGCAATAATCGCAATGGATATGTCGAAAGCGTACACCGCCTGGGCCGGGGAAAACCTGCCGGACGCCGAAATCGTCTTCGACCACTTCCACGTGATCAAACTGATGAATGAAAAGCTCGATAAAGTCCGGCGCAGAATCACCGCAAACCTCGACGAAGAACATCGGAAACTGCTTAAAAACCAACGCTTTCTGTTCCTGCGTAACGTCGAGAACCTTTCCCCCGACGCCAAACTGCTGCTCGACAACCTGAGAAAAACTTTCCGGGAACTGGGCGAGGTCAGCATGATGAAGGAGGCGCTGCGGAGCATCTACCGCCAAGCCGGGAACGAGTTCCGGGCCAAGGCGGCACTCCGTAACTGGTGCGACATCGCCAGGGAAACGGACATCAAGGAACTCACCGACATGGCGAAAACCATCGAAAACCACCTCGACGGCATCATCGCCTACTGGCGTACAGATAAGTTGTCGAACGCCGCAATGGAAGGATTCAACAACAAAGTCCGATGGCTGATCCGGCAAGCCTACGGATATCGCGACCAGGAATATTTCCACCTCAAAATCTTCGACCTTCCCAATATCGATACCAACAGAAAACTGTGATTTTACGGATCAAAACGCAGAAGAGGCAAAAATAACCTTATTTTCCGTGACAATACCGTAAATTTGCGCTATAATTATAGTGTTCAGATTAACTGTTATTAATGGA
Source organism: Victivallales bacterium (assembly GCA_963678815.1). GTDB lineage: Bacteria > Verrucomicrobiota > Lentisphaeria > Victivallales. Next base: position 4,663,802 of record OY787460.1, on the reverse strand, counting down.
TCGGACTATGAGCTTGGCACTAAAATTAAATTTCCGGCAACTCAAGGAATTGGTCAAGCAGTGCAATAACAAGCAGAAACTTGAATTGGTACGGGACCTGGAGCAGGAAACTTCCGCGATCAGAGTTAAAAAACTGCTCAAAAAGGTTAAAACCAGCGAATTGTCCTTTGAGGACATTACTCGTGAAGTTGAAACCGTTCGTACCCGGCGTTATGATAAATAACCGGATGCCGATAGTTGTAATTGATACAAATATCTGGATCAGTTTTCTGATGGGGCAAAGTCTTCCTGCACTTGCTGAACTGATTATCTCCGGGACAAAATTTCAATTATATACAGCCCGGAAGCATTCGAGGAAATGGTTACCGTTCTTCACCGTCCGAAATTCCGAAAATATTTTTCCTCGGCTGACATAATGGAGCTTGCCGAATTAATTGTTCTTAAAGCCGTCGAAGTTGATATTACGCATAATTTCACTGACTGCCGGGATTCCAAAGATAATTTTCTGCTGAATCCTGCCGTATCTGGTGAAGCCGGTTATTTGGTAACCGGTGATAATACCAATTCGTTTTCTGTTATAGATATTTCTTGAGGGAAAGAGGAAAATTTTTGAGGAAAAATCTTCCTCTTTCCCTCAAACTCCCAATCACCTTTAAAAACCTGTTTGTATTTATTACCGCTTGCGACGCAAGCGATAATAAGGTCAAAAGTTTTTGGAAAAGAAAGATGGGGTATGGGGAAGAAAGTAATAACCTTTTTCCAAAAAGGTTTTGCTGTCTTCCCCATAATGTCTATCTTTGATTGCATAATGGTATAAAGGTTTGCTTGCGCTCAATCCATTCCATGGGGTTGAAATTATTACAATGGATAAATTTTCCCGAATTCTGAATAAAATCAATCGCGGGCATCAATGAAGGTGATGCGTTTGCGGCGTTTTTCGGGGTGCATGCGGGAATCGATTTCTTCAGGGGAGAGCAGAATGATTTCCGGCACGACCCGGAGTTTCGCGCGGAGTTCGTCAGCCAGGAACCTGGAGTCGAAACGGGTAGAGGTTACCGCCGCGTAAAGAACAACGTGGTCTGTTCCGTCGTTTCCGGTTCTTGCCTCCACCATGCCGCCGTGGAAATAATCCGCGCCTTCCAGCGCCGACAGAATCGTATTCGGGAAGATGGTTGTGCCCTTGAACTTCAGCATCTGTTGTTTGCGCCCAAGCACCGGGCTGATTCTAGAAGTGGTTCGGCCGCACGGACATGGTTTGTCGATCATAAAGGCAATATCGCCGGTTTTGAATCTGACAAGCGGCATTCCCTGGATTCCGAGCGGAGTTACGGTTACTTCACCGGGATTTCCCGGCGCTGCCGGATTATTGTCTTCATCCAGAATTTCAACGTGGATGAGTTCCGGACGGAGGTGTCCGCCCTGTCTGGCTTCGCATTCGCAGAACGCGGTTGCCATTTCCGATGAGGCATAGGTCGAATAAAGTTTTGCGTTCCAGACTTTTTCAAGTTTTTCCGTGAGTGGGGTCGGCCGAAGTTCCGCATCGCGTACCGGTTCGCCGATCACGACCAGTTTTTCTGCCGGGGTTTCCGCCGGGGACTCACCATTGGCAATAGCATATTTTGCCATTTTGAGAAGTAGTGACGGAACGCCCACCAGAACCGTGGCGTTGAGCGTCTTGAGCAGATGCCACTGCTGCGCCGGGTCTCCCGCTCCCGCCCTGACGACTTTTGCTCCGCATTTTACTCCTCCTAGCCAGTAGGCAAGTCCTGCCATGAAACAGCGGTCGAGGGCCGCGCAGACCATTAGCGTATCGCTGGCGGTTATTCCGGTCATGGCGAAAGCGAGTTCTTCGTTGTAAGCCAGCCTGGAAATATCGGACGCGGTTTGATAAATCCGGGTCGGGATTGTGCCGATGGACGCGGAAGTCAAACAAACATCGGCAACTTCAGCCTCCGGGACAGACAGGAAATCCTCATTTGCGCCGGAAAGCATGTCCTTGGTGGTGACGGGAATTTTACAGGTATCGCCGGGAAGGTCGAGTTTTTCAACATCGAGACCGGACTCAGAGAAAAGTTCCCGGTAGAAAGGACTGGTTTTGGCGGCGTAGTTAAGCTGATGCATGAGTAACTTATGTTGAATATCAGCGATTTCATCCGCCCCGGCATATTGAAGTGAGGCATATTTTTCGAGACAGCATGGAGTGAACGCGGAACCTCGGGTGAAGAATTCCTCATGCATTTTTAAGCTCCTTTTCGATCCTGCCCTTTGTTTCCTTGAGCATTTCCAGCACCGCCATCGAACCGGTGAATTCCCCGGGGTAAACAGCCGGGAGAATCTTAACTTTAACCTTGCCGGGACGCAGCCACGGAAACTTGCCGCTCTGAATTTTATCCGTGCCGGTGAAGCACACTGGAACTACCGGCAGATTGTTTTCAAACGCTACCCGGAACGCCCCGGAATGAAACCGGTGCAACTTACCGTCGCGGCTGCGGTGTCCCTCCGGATAAAACTGGAATGACACTTTTCTGGCGGCGAGTTCGCCGGTAACGGTCAAAAGTTCATCAGCCGGGATTTTTTCCGCATTAATATAACGGGCCAGACGCATAAACCAATTAAGTACGTAGAGTTTCCTGAACGGCCAGTCGCGCACGGCAATGCAGGTATTGACAGCCGGAACCATAGTGGTATAAAAGACGTCGATGGTTGCCAGATGGTTGTAAACCGCCACAACCGGATACACCCCAGGCATGTTTTCCAGTCCTTCGGTCGTGGTTCTCACATACGGCCACCATGCCCGGACTGCAATGCGGCCGAAACACCAGTTGTGAATACGGTAAAGATCGTCGCGGCGGCCTTTGCCGGAAGCCAGGAAGAATATTGCGAAAAGGTGGAAAAAAATTTCAAAGATCAGGAGTACAAGCGCATGCCACAGCAGAAAAATCAGAAAAAGCGGAGCCAATAAGGTTCTTTGCATATTTATTTTTCAGACCTTCCGGATCATGTTCCCCGCTTTGCCAGTTTGTCTTTAATGAAATCGCGGACGTCGTTCAGGGTTTCCATTGCCCGGATTTTCGGCTCGTCCTCCGAACGTATCACTTTGACCCTGAACTCCTTTTCCGCGGCAACAATGAAATCGACCCGGTCGAGACTGTCCAGCTCAAGGTCATTGCGTAAATGAGCTTCAGGAGTTATTGATTCCGGCCCGATCTCAAACCATTTTTCAAGTATTTTCTTAATGCCGGAAAGGATGTCTTCGTCGGTCATGATTCCTTGCTTTCTAAATTATTGATTACCCGGATAAATTACTGCAAAAAGCGTTGATTGCCAAGGGACATTGTCAGGAATCCGCCACTTTAGGCCACCAGTGTCCGTGGGGAATTATTTCGGCCACCGCGTTCAGGCTGGCGACGGCGGTTCCGAGTATTCCGGGACTCTTCACGCTTTGTCCGGCCAGGTAAAATCCCCGGATGGCGGTGCGGGGAGTCAGTACGCTGGAAAAGATTTTGCGTTCGACGCCGAACATCGAGCCGCGCATCGTGCCGGTATAGCGCTGGTATGAGTGTGGCGTGAGAGTTTCAAGAAGTGTGCCGCGGCAACCGGGAAAGCACTTGTGGAATTCCGCCAGAGCGTCAGCCGCGGCAGCCGATTTTTCCGCTTCGTAAACTTCAGGGACAAAGGCTTTATCGTTGGGAAAACAGGCTTTGAATAAAGCTTCCGGACATGGCCTCAAGATTGCCGCCACCCGTTGTTCCGTTGATTTATAGTCAGATGGGACCGCGCAGCTTACGCCCCAAAAATCAGTTGTTCTCTCCTGAAAACGGTAAAACGTGGCCCCCTGGAGTTCCGGCGGACAGTTTTTAAGCAGGGCGTAAACCACCAATGGTGAAAAAGTGTTGGTAAAGTTTCGCAGTTTATGGAAAAATATCGGACGTTCAGATTTTTCCGGCAAAAGGTTTTCCAGCAGTTGCGGATGAACGGTTGAAACCACGTTGGCTGCTTCCATGAATTCCCCGTTATCTAATTCAACCCCCTTGAGGTTTCGGTTTTCATCGACGGAAACACTGCATACCGCGCATCCGGTTATCAGTTCTCCACCGAGTTTGCTGAGTTTATTCAACAGCGGTTGGGCCAGTCCACTGCCACCGCCTTTGATCGTAGCGGTGTGCTTGTAAAACGGTCCAACCGCCAGGCAGTGGGCGCCGATGGAAGTTTCTTCCGAAGTTGTGCCGTAAAGCGTATAGCCGTATGCCCCGGCAAATTTGCGGAATCTCTCACTTGCCCCAACGGATATGAGATATTCTTCAAGACTTTCCATGCTGTTGAGGTCTTCGGAGAATTCACCGAACCCGAGCTTGGGATTCATAAAGCTGGTGGTCCGCAAAATCCGTTCCGTTTTATTCAGGTATGCCGCGATAGCGTTGCGGTCAGCGGGAAAATTTTCTTCAAGCGATTTCCGGAGCGGGGCAAAACCGTTGGGCAGGGGGACACGGGATCTGTCCGGCAGTTTGATTACGTCGTGACCGTTTGGATTCAGCGGCTCTATATCAATTTCGCGGCCGGCTTCAAGGTAGCGGAAAAGCGTTGACAGCAGTCCATCCGGTTCGAGTCCGGCGCTGTAGTGGAATCCGGGATCGCAACTCCAGCCGTTGCGGGTGAAAGAGCTCAAAAGAGGGGCGGGATGTTTACATTGCTCGATTACTGTTACTTTTTTTCCGTTTTTCGCCAGAACCAGCGCACAAAGGAGTCCGCCGAAACCGGACCCGATTATGACGCAGCCGCTACGCACTTTTTTACTCCTGACGTTCGCGGCAGGCGATCCAACCTTCGCGGCCGGGGAATTCCTTCTGGACAATCCGGGCAGGGGGAAGGCTTGAAGAAACTTCACCAATAAGGTCAATCAACGGCACAAATTCGTAATCCATGTCTTTTGCCTGCTTCACGAATTCATTGAACATGGTATTGCAGGAAATTCCCTCGGCTTCGGCGTGGATGGTCAGCACGTTATATGTGTCAGGCTTAAGTTGGGAGAGCATGAACTGATTGTAATTGTCGTTGGTTATGTTGTCTTTCCCGAGAACTTCGTCGTAAGTTGGCAGACTCACGGGAAGCTGTGGTTGAGTAAGGAGTGTTCCGTTCAGTTTGGGCATGAATACGCCTTCTCCCCGGCAGTCGCTGTTGTATTTGAACGGGAATTGCTCTTTGGCTTCAAGTACCGGGCCGGTGCATTTCCAGCCGGGAACGGCGGAACACGCCGGGGGATGCCCGAGGACATCCGTGAGGCGGTCGAAACCGAGTTTTATGTGTTTGTGGACGGCTTCCGGCGTCCATGAATCAATTTTTGCCTGCCATGCGTGATGGTCCCATGCGTGGAGACCGATTTCATGTCCGGCATTTTCGCAACCGGTGATTACGTGCGCGAGGTTTTTCCCGATGTCCGGGCCAGGCCAGAAAGTTCCCTTGAACAGGATGTCCAGGCCGTAAAGACTGGCGGCGTTGGTGCGGAGCATTTTCCACAGGAACGCCGGTTTAAGGAGCCGCCAGAGATGACGCCCCATATTATCAGGCCCGACGGAAAAAAAGAACGACGCTTTGATATCGTGACTAGCCAGCAGTTCGCACAATTGCGGTGTGCCAACGGCCGTGCCGCGAAAGGTGTCAACGTCTACCCGTAAGCCGATTTTGGTCATTTATGCTCCCGGTTGCCTTTGGTCGGAGCGAGACTCAGTCTTCATCCTGGTTAAAATCGCCTGACTTGATAGCCATTTTCAGGAAGTAATCGAGAGTTTCCTCGATTGACTGTTCGAGACCGATCACGGGTTTCCAGTCGAGGTAGCGGTTGGCGTTGCGGATGCTGGGTTTGCGCCGCTGAACGTCCTGATATCCCGAGCCGTAATAGGATTTGCTTTCGATTTCGTGGAATCCGGCGAACGGAGGGAACTTATCTTTCAGCGGATGCTTGTTGAACTTGTCCACGAGCATTTCGGCCATTTCGCGGATGCTGGCTTCGTTTTCGGGATTACCGATGTTGATGATCTTGCCGTCACAGATTTCGTTTGGGTTTTCGATAATCCTGAACAGGCATTCCACACCTTCGGAAACGTCGGTGAAGCAACGTTTCTGGCTGCCGCCGTCGACCAGTTGGATCGGGGTCCCTTCGACAAGGTTGAGAATGAGCTGGGTGATGGCGCGCGAACTGCCGATACGGGCGGACATAAGGCTGTCGAGTTTGGGGCCAATCCAGTTGAACGGCCGGAACAGCGTGAATTTAAGTCCTTTCTGAGCGCCGTAAGCCCAGATTACCCGGTCAAGGAGCTGTTTGCTGCATGAGTAGATCCAGCGCTGCATCCGGATCGGGCCGAGAATGAGCCGGGAGTTGTCTTCATCGAATGACTCCTCGTCGCACATGCCGTAAACCTCGGAGGTCGACGGGAAGATGACCCGTTTATTGTATTTAGCACAGTACCTGAGAACGCGAAGGTTTTCCTCGAAGTCAAGTTCGAAAACCCGGAGCGGGTTACGGGTGTATTCGATGGGGGTGGCGATGGCAACCAGCGGCAGAATGATGTCGCATTTGCGCACATGGTACTCGATCCATTCGCGGTGAATGGAAATATCGCCTTCGTCGAAATGAAAATTCGGATGTTCGAGCAGTGATCCGATGTTGTTCGAACGCAGGTCCATGCCGTGTACTTCATATCCGCCTTCGAGCAGCCGTTCGCCCAGGAAGTTGCCGATGAAGCCGTTTACACCGAGGATCAGTACGCTTTTTTTGCGGCTGCCTTCGATTTTCTTAGATGCGGAAGGTCCGAAGCTCATTTTCGGGGCAAGGTTCATTTCGCTTGCAAGCTGGGGTCCCCCCATGTAGACGCCGCTGTCCTGCTGTCCGAAATTGACTTGCACCGCGCCATCGCCACAGGCGATTGCCAGCGGACCAACGGACAGGATTTCACCGGGAGCGCCGGATTTGTCCGGTACGAGTGACACATCCCAGAACAGGCATTTGCGGTCGCCGATAAAACTGAATGCGCCGGGGTAGGGGCGGGTGACCGCGCGAACTAGGTTCCGGACTTCGCTGGCGGATTTTGTCCAGTCGATTTCTCCATCCGCCGGTTTCCTGCCTCCGTAATAGCTTGCCTTGGAATCGTCCTGCGGAATTTTCGGCGCTGAACCGTCTTTTATTTTCGGAAGGAGTTCATCAAGCAGTTCATGGGCGGCGGCAACGGCTTTTTTGTGAAGGTCCAGTGCTGTATCGGAATCGGCGATTGGGAACGCTTTTTGACCGGCTATATCACCGGCATCAGGAGCTTTTACCATGTGATGGAGCGTTACCCCGGTTTCAGTTTCGCCGTTTACCAGTACCCAGTTGACCGGACAGCGGCCGCGATAGGCGGGAAGCAAAGAGCCATGCAGATTCAAGCAACCTTGAGGTGGGATTTCAAGAACTTCCGGCTTCACCATGTTCCGGTAGTAGAACGAAAAGATTACGTCAGGAGCGATTTGCTTGATTTTTTGTACCCAGAGCGGATGGTTGATGTCTTCCGGGGCGAAAACGGGAATGCCTTTGACGGCCGCAAGTTCCGCAACCGAATCAAACCACAGGTTTTCGTTTGGATTGTCAGGATGGGTGAAAACCGCCGCGATTTCATAACCGTTGCGTTCCAATGCTTCGATTCCCGCGCATCCGATATTGCTGTATGCAAGTACCACTGCTTTCATTTATTACTCTCCTGAATATATATGGATATTTACACTGGTAAATGCTCAATATACCTTGTATTGCCGGTAAAACCAGCATTCATACAAAAACTACCTGAGAATCAATGTTCCCCATTCGTCCTGGTTGTGGAAAAAATATTTGGAAAACGGGGCCGTGGATGAATAGCTGTAGGTTTCCGTGGATTTCGTGTAATCGCAGCGGCAAACTGCGAACTGGATTTTCCCGATCAGGGACAAGTCCCTGCCCTCGGCAATGGCGGGTAAGCTGACTTCGGTGAAAATGTTCCACTTGTTTTGTTCCGGGGTTAAATTGGTTTTGCTCTTGAAAATGTCATTGTATACGCAGAGGATTTCGGTTGCCGACATGTCGGGATATTTGTCCAGCAGTTTAACCGCATCCGCATCGGAGAAGCGGAATTGAGAAGTCAGGTTTTGCGGAGTGACATGGAGTTCGTAGTATGAGGATTGTCCTTCCGGCTTCAGGATTATTTCAAGAAAATCCCCCTTGTTTCGGGCCGGATCGTTGAATTTTCCGGCCGGATTGGAAATGTCATAATCCGTAAATTCAGCGTAAAAAAGCAGTGAAGCCTTTCCTGCCGCGATTTTCACCCATGCCGGTTGCGCGTCCTTGACATCCTGCCAGGTTTGATGAAAAGGAATGGGGTCAATCCCGGAGAAAGCTTCGGCAATCTCCGGCCAGCTTGAAGACATGGCGCATGAAATATTATTCAGGGTCAATATCACGGTTCTCAGTCTTCTTCCTTGCGGCCGATGATTTCCTGGACGAAGTAGCGGGGACGGGCGCGGACGTCATGGTAAATCCTGCCGATATATTCCCCGAGCAGTCCCATGCCGATGAATTGCAGTCCAACGAAGATGAACAGGATCGCGAACAGAGTGAAAACTCCCTGCGCGGCCCATTCCGGACCGTGAATGAAACGCATGATCAGCAGGAAGATACCGAACGCCACTCCGAGACCGGAGATCAGAGTGCCGATGACACTGAGCAGGCGGAGCGGGAAAGTGGTCATGCTGGTCAGCAGGTTGAACTGAAGGTTAATCAACTTCCAGAGACTGTATTTTGATTCGCCCACGGAGCGTTCACTGTGCCCTACCTCGATTTCGGCGGTGTGCCTGGCGAAACTGTTGCCCAGGATAGGAATGAAAGTGCTGCGTTCGTGGCACTGCAACATTGCGTCGACGATATGATGCCGGTATGCGCGGAGCATGCAGCCGTAGTCCTTCATGTTTACCCCGGTGGCTTTCCGGGCGGCACGGTTGACGATCCGGGACGCTATTTTGCGGAACAGGCTGTCCTGACGGTCCATCCTGACCGTGCCGATCACATCGAAACCTTCCTCCATTTTTTCCACCAGGCGGGGGATTTCCTCGGGCGGGTTCTGAAGGTCGGCGTCCAGGGTTACGATGATTCCGCCGCGTGCCTGGGCGAAGCCTGCCATTACCGCCGCGTGCTGTCCGTAATTGCGGTTGAGGATGCATCCGACGATTTTGCCGTTGTTTTCTTCCGCCGCCTTGGTTATAATTTCCACCGAGCGGTCATGACTGCCGTCGTCGGTAAGGATGATTTCGTAAGGTTTTTCGAGTAAATCGCAGGTTTTCAGGCATCGTTCGATAAGTTCGTCGAGACAGCCTTCTTCGTTATATACCGGAATTACCACCGAAAGATAAAGATCGTACTTTTTCATATTGAATATTCCAGGTTAACTTGCGGTATTCATAAAAGACCCAATATAACTTGAATCCTTGCCAACGCCAACGCGGATTTCCAATTTTTCCGCTAACGGGAAAAGAAAAAGCCGGGAGAACTGATCTCCCGGCATGTGAGTCTGAAATAATCCGCAAAAACGGAACTACTTTTTATCCTTGCTTTGAATGGCTTTGTCCCATTCGTCGAGTTTTTCACCGGCTTTCTTGATGCCGCCGATCCCGAATGCAATTGCTATCGCAATCGCCACCGCGCCGACCAGTGAACCGAACGCAATGTAAACGATACTGTTCTGGAGTCCGACATGGGTCAGGGCGTAAGCACCGGCAATAACCAGGATCATTATCTTGACCATCAGGGCGACCAGTTCCGACGCGCCACCTTTGCTTTTCAGCGCCGAGGCCGCGAGATTCGCCAGATACAGGCCGATCATGAAGATGATTGCCGCGATAATGATTCTGCCGCCGAACAGCAGGAAGCTGTAAATCAACCCGCTCAGAGTATTGAACTGCATGATTTCACAGCCAACCATGGCCGCGGCAACGACGATGGCTATGTGGATCAGTTTGCCGACGACTTCAGCCGGAACAATGGTAATTTTGCTCTCCGCGCCGCCAACTCCAATTTTCGACATCATTTTATTGAAACCGAAACCTTCAAGGAGTCTGGCCGAAAGCTGACCTGCCATACTGCCGGTGATGTAAGCAACCAGGATCAGTAAACCGGCGCCGAAAATGTCCGGGATTATATCAACAAACTGATCAAGCATGTTGCTGAATTTACCAGTCAGGGAACGGATCTTTAAGGTTTCAAGGGAAATCATGAACACCGGAATCAGAACCAGGATGTAGCAGACAAGTCCAAGTATGCTGGCCAGCTTTTCCTGTCCGATTACTTTTTTCAGGCCGACTTTGTCGCTGAGGTCTTCAGATCCTGCCGCCAGAAGGAAATTGGTGACTGCCTTCTGCAGCATCCTGGCTATCAGCCAGCCGATGACCAGCAGAATGAGCGCGCCAAACAGGTTAGGCACATAGCTGAACACCGTTTCAAACATTTTGCGGACAGGCTGGAGAATTCCATGTGAAAGTCCGAATGTTTCCAGAATGAAAGTGATCGTAATGAGAATGATTACCCAGTAAATCGCTTCGGCAAGGGTTTTGCTGACGGATATTTTCTTGTCTTTTTGCTGTTCAAGGTCAAGTTTCGATAGCAGTTTTTCATCCAGTTTCGATTCTTCAAAGCCTCTTGCGATAATGACTTTGACCACCGAGGCGATCAGCATGCCGAACACAAGCAGGAGTCCGCCAAGAATGAGTCTGGGGATAAAACTGGTTACTTGGGTTATCATTTCATTTAATGCGTCACTGGTGGCATTTACTCCCAGGATGTAGAAGAATCCGGCGAGTACCAGTAAGATCAGGAAATAATACACCCCTTTGGTAATCCAGAACTCGACATTGTAGTTTCTGGATTTGTCCGAATCGGACATCGTACTTGACAGTTTTTTGTCAAGTGATGTTTTCCGGATTGTGAAAGCGACGATTTTCGAGATGAACAGGGCGATCACCCATCCGATGATCAACCAGAGAATTGCCAGAATGAACTCGGGCAGCTCCTCAAGCAGATCATCCCATACTTTCTGGAACGGGGTCCAGAAACCACTTGCTGCGATCACTAACATACTTACCTCCCTCTTAAGTTGTTATTGATATCAATACATTTCCGTTTGGAAAAAATTATATATTAGCCAAATATAATTACAATAATGGTAATTACAACTAACCGGCTGGATATTTTACATTAGACAAATGTTAGCCATGAATTGCCGAAGCATCAGCAGTTGCTGAAAATCAGGACGATAAGCTGGGCGCTGAGAATCCGCAGGCACATGGTCAGGGCATAAACGGAAGCGTAAGAGTGGGCCGGGGCGTCCGACTCGCATGACTGCAAAGCAAATGACAGCGCCGGGGGATCGGTCATGCTCCCCGCGAGGAGTCCGCACACGGCCGGGTAATGCAGTTTGATGAACCGGGCGGCAATGAGTCCGGTGATAAACAACGGCAGGAAGGTAATGATTGAGCCGTAAAGCATCCACCACAAGCCGTCGCCGTTAACGATGGTATCTACGAATTTCGGGCCGCATTTGAGTCCTACGCATGCAAGGAAAAGGGTTATGCCGATTTCCCTGATCAGCAGATTCGAGGAGCGTGGCAGTTCCCAGTTCAAAGGGCCGATTTTCCGGACCCAGCCAAAAAACAGCGCCACTACCAACGGGCCGCCGGCAATTCCAAGCCGGAGCGGAGCGGGAAGCCCGGGTATGGGGACAGGGACCATGCCGACAAGGAGCCCAAGGACAATACCAATAAAAATCGGCAGTACGTCAGGTATGGACATAATTTTGGATGCGGCGGAGTCATGGGATTTATCTTCCCGGTGAAAGTGCATTTCCCCCGGATTGGCGCGCCGGGTCCAGAATTTGAAAATGATGATATTGAGGATGATCCCGACTATTCCGAACGGATAGGCCATTGCGTAACCGAGTCCGGGTTGGCTCCAGAAGCCCGGTTGTTTCGGGTAAAGGTCGCGGATGGCCTGTTGAGCGGCGCCGAGTCCGGGTGTGTTGGTTACCGCGCCGGACATTACCCCTACAGCGTCAACCGAACGCAGCCCGGTAATTCCCATAATGGCGATGGTTGTCATGAAGCCGAGAGCCACGATCAGCGCCGCAAGCAGGTTCATGTTCAGGCCGTCGCGCCGGAATGATGATATGAAGGTAGGGCCGATCTGGATGCCGATTGTATAGACGAACAGGATCAGGCCGAATTCGCGCACAAAATCCAGGACATGAGGCTCTATCTTTAATCCCACTCCGAAATAGCCGAGAATTACCCCGGCAAACATCACCCCGGCAATTCCAAAGGAGATTCCGGACAGTTTAATTTTGCCGATAAGAAGCCCAAGCACGATAACAATACTGAAAACGAGTATTGCGGATGGTATGGAATGTCCGTCTAGAAGGTAATGGAAAAGCATTTGGTTTGAATATCCTGAACCTTATGAATTGCGCTTAAAAAGCAGTAAAGTAACGTCATCGAATTTTCCGGGAGCGGTCTGGAAATTGTCGACTTGGGTATCCACGGCCTGCCAGGTGCGGCGCAAGTCTGAATTTGCGTTACAATTTTCGGCAAGGATTTTTTCCAGGCGTCCGAAGCCGAATTCCTCCCCGGTATCGGAAGGGGCTTCGATAATTCCGTCGGTAAAGATGGCCATGGTTTCACCAGCTTGAATTTTGCGTTCTCCCGAATTGAAATCCGCGGATTCCACTATTCCCAGCGAGGGATTGCCAAGTCTTCCAAACCGTTCGCATTTGCATTCGGAATTGACTATTATCGCTTCGTGATGCCCCCCGTTGGCATACGTGAAATTGCCGGTTGGAATGTCGTAATACCCGAGGAACACGGTAACGAACATCATGGTGTCGTTGTCTTCTGTCAATAAGTCGTTGGCTTTTTTCATTGCTTCCGCCGGGTCCGGTTCACTATGGCAGGTGTTCCTGAAAATAGTCCTTACCACCGCCATGAAAAATGCGGCCGGAATCCCTTTCCCGGAAACGTCGCCCACGATTATCGCCAGCCGGTTGTCATCAATGAAGAAATAATCGAAAAAGTCCCCGGCAACCTCTTTTGCCGGTTCAAGTTTAGCGAAAAGCCCGAACTGTTTATAATCGGGGAACGGCGGGAATTTCCTGGGCAGCAGCGACTGCTGAATGCTGCGCGCGATGGTTACTTCCGACTCAACTGCTTGCCGGGCGGCGGTTTCCTTCTTCAGGGTTTCGATATATTCCCGGAGGCGTTCGCCGAGGCGGTTGAACTCGGTGGCCAGTTGCGTGGTTTCCTGTGAACCTTTTTCTTCTACTCTCACCTCGAAATCACCCTTGCCGAACTCTTTTACCGCCGCAACCAGACGGGTGATCGGCTTGGAAATGCTCCCTGAGAAACATATCGCGAAAAGGATGCAGACAAGAATGAGGATCAATACGAAAATCGCGCTTATTATTCTCACATAATGACTCAGCTCGCGGGAAATTGTTTTTATCTGTGAGGTAACCCTTTCCGTATGCTTGTTTTCTTCCTCGCGGATGTTCTGGTGGACCGGCAGAAAGTAGTCGTCTATGTTTACCGCCGCAACGACATTGAAGTCGGTTCCCGGAACATGGACAATCGCCATGTATTTGTTTCTTTTACGGCCGGTTTCGTCCAGGAAATTGTAGTAGCCGCTTACTTCCGGTTCGGTGAATGATTTTTCCACAAGGTCCCACATTTTCGGAAATTTCTTTTTGAACGTGCGGTAGTTTTTTCCCTGGACTTCCGGGATCGGATGGACTACCGCTACTCCTTTGCGGTCGAGAAGGTCGATGTAACCGCATGCCTTGCCGTGAATGGTTAAAGGTCTGGCCGCAACCGCCCTTATTTCCTGGTCCTGCTGGATCTTTTTATAGTTATTGAGCAGCTTTTTGTTTTTATTGAAGAGCAGGGCAAGTTCGTGCGCGGAGGAGTCGGCTTCCATTTTGACTATTTCCTCGCCGAATTTCACCAGCACCCGTTTGGACAAGCTGTAATTTACCTTGGCTATTCCGTTAACCGCGCCCACGGCAAGTCTAACATGCCTGTCAGTCATCTTCCGGATGGTTATTATCTCGATAATCAGTAGCAGGCCAAAGGAAAAAATCGTGATAATCAGGATATATGATATGATTAATTTTCCGCGAATTGTCATTTTTCGGGACAAACCTATCGTGAATTGCTGTTTTTTTTCAGGACAATACAATACTCAGCGAGTCGGCTTTTACAACTCAAGACAGCTTAATATCAATCCGGTTCCGGAAAAAACGGATCAGTCGTTTGCCGGTTCAAGGTCTCCGGCATCCATTACCACTGATACCGACTGTCCGAGAATGTCGATATTAATGGATACCGTGGTTATTCCGGTGCGCGATTCGATAATTCCGGAAACTCCCATCATTGGTCCGGCATTGATCTTTACCTTCACCCCTTCCGCAAGTTCCGGATTAACCACTACCTCATTGTGTCTGGAGATATCCTCCACGATCTTTACTGCTTCGAGTTCCTCCAGAAGCTCCTTCTCCTGGGGCTCGTCAAGCGTAATCCTGAATGCCACTGCGTTTGACCGTACCAGTTTCTGATAAGTTTCTTCATTCAGATTGCAGAAAACGTATCCTGCGAACATCGGCAGGAAAAATTCCACGGTGCGGCGTCCGTAACGATGGAGTCTGCGGCGTAACGGCAGATAGTAACCAATATTGTTTGCCGCGCAATATTCCGCCACTTTTTTTTCACACCGGGGCTTTGTCCGCACCGGCATCCACAGGAAACCGGGAACATGCTTAATTTTTATCGATTGCTTGACTTCTTCACTCATAATCAATAATTTACCACTGAAAATAAAATTTTCTCCCGGAGAAAAGAAGCTTTTAGCAATTAGGTTTTTTAGGGATTAGGTTAATTCAATATTTTTTCACCATCGCCACTCTTTTTCGTGGTCGTTATCAAGAATTGTAAATTTCTTTTTCGTTAAAGAAATCCTGGAAAAAAAATGAAATGAAAGAGTCTGGTTTTATACAATATATAAAAAGGCTTCGCAGGCTTAATTGGAAAATTCCGTACCGTAGGGCAGGTATTATAACACATTGGAGAATTCATCTTTGTGTGTTTATATTTTGCGTAATTTTAACGCTAATCTGGCATTTAGTTTTTCCGCATACTTTGTTCTTCTTAAAGTTTTGGGCGGGATTGGCTGGCGGTATGTTCTTTGGAACTATTTCAGGTACGATCTGGCAGTTGAATGACGAAGAACGTATAGGAAAAACCTCTGGTGATTATTTGTTTTATTCGATCCTTGCAGGCGGTCTGTTTTTTTGTGTTTCTATAGTTATTATAGCTCCTTATATGTTTACTGAAGAGCAAGAGCGCACAATGATTCGTAATCTGGAAGCAAAAAATATCCAATCAATAGAGATTACAGATCGTAAAATGAAAGAAAGACTTTTTATTGAAAGAAGATCAGATATTCAGAAATTTTGCAAATTAACCCGGAAAGCGGAACTATTTTATCCCAGTCATGAGATGAACATTGAGGAATTGAAGATTTCTATAAAACTACGGAACGGTAATAGCCTGAGTTACGAGGCTGGTGTTCCTGAACGCCATGCAAATGATCTTAGAATTCAGTTTTTCAGTGGTTCTATTATACAAATGCAAGCAGAGATTATTATCCCTAATGGCGCAATATGGATGAAGTCTCAATATGACAAGCAAAATAAATAATTATCTTTCCTCTGCGCGCTCCGCGCCTCCGTGGGATATTAAAGAAGAAATTTTTACAGTTCCGCACCGAATTGCTTTAGTTTCCCCCGGACTTTTATGCCGTCGAGATCGCGGGGGAGGGCGCCGGTTTCAACTGACATTGCGGCGGCGGTTCCGGCGGCCTGTCCGACAGTACAGGCGGGGGGCATTACCCGCATACTGCTGTGGACGGCGTGGTCAACCGAGATGGGGCGTCCTCCGACCAGCAGGTTGCCGGCGTCTTTCGCCACGATGCAGCCATAGGGGATTTCATACCATTCGTTGGGGGGCAGGTGATGGTGTTCCGTGCCGGTTCCGGTGGGGTTGTGGATGTCGATGGGATAATGAACTTTGGCGATTGCGTCCGGGTACTTTTTGGCTTCCTTGAAAGCGTCGATGCCGATGTAATCGATGCCTTTGATGCGGCGGGTTTCCCTGATGCCGATATGGTGGGCGATTGAATGAATCCTTGCATTCTTGAATCCGGTCACGTGTTTCCGCAGAAAATCAAGAAACTGCCGGAGTTGGCGGCGGCCTTCAATTTCGGCCCCGGAAAGCTCTATGCCGTCGATGCCGCTCTTTTTCACCACCCGTGTAGTGTTGAAGTGGATAACATCATTTTCGAGGGAATAAAACCACAACACGTTTTCACGCGGACAATCTATTTCACCACTCGCTTTGGCTTCATCGTAAAGTTTATTGATTGCTTCCCGACTCGTCAGTTTATCTACTTCCACCCCGGCGAGTTTGAAACACAGAGTCATGGGTTGGCAGAAGCCCCCGGCGTTGCCGAACTCGAATTCGCATCCTGACATTGCCGCAAGATCGCCGTCGCCGGTGCAGTCGATGAAGATTTTTCCCTTTGCCGCCGACAGCCCGGATTTCGAGAACAGAATCACGCCGGTTATTTGGTTGTCTTCTTTGATAACGTCGAACAGGGAATGATGGTAAAGCAACCTTACCCCGGCATCCAGACACAGGTCTTCGGCGGCCAGCATTGCCGCGTCCTTGGAGATCATCCGGGAGTTGTTGTCGTTATCTACATCCACGGGAACTACTGCGTTGGGCTGGTATTTCCACATGGCGTTTACCCAGTCGGTGTAAACCGGACGGTCCAGGCAGTTCATATTTACATGGTTGGCCATGAAAGGATGCACTTCCCCGGCGGTTGCCATGCCGCCAAGATAGCCATAGCGTTCGATCAACAGCGTATCCGCGCCGTTCCGGGATGAAGCAACCGCCGCGCCGAGTCCGCCGGGACCGCCGCCGATCACTACAACGTCAGCTTCCGTGATTACCGGTACTTCCCCGGAAAATTTATAATTGATATTGCCCATGATAAACTCCATGTTTTTGTTGATTACAGGAAATATAAACCGAATCTATCTTGCAAAATATGGAAAATCATGTAATTATTATGTAAAAATCAATAAAACTGCAATCGGTTGGTTTTATTGCTGGCAAATGTTATTTTTTCCCACAAATGATTGATGCGAAAGACAACTTTTTGAAGGCGGTTGCGGCGTTTGAACGGACTTTTAAATGTTTCATCGCTGTACACGACTATGCCGGACTGATCAGGGAAAGTCTGCCGGAATTGCCGGTTTACCACTTGAATCCGTATTGCACCATAATCAAAAGCCGGAAAAGCGAACATCTGAGCTGCATCGCATTCGACTCGAAGTATGTCCAGGAGCGGCTTTCGCAAAACAACGAACCATTCTGGAAGTTGTGTCAGCATGGTTTGTTTGAGGCGGTGATTCCGGTAGTGAATGAGGGGCGAACTCTCGGGGTGGTTTTTGCCGGACCGTTCCGGGGCAATTCAAAAAATTTTATCGATGTGCTGCTGACTGGCCGAAAACCTGATGAACTCCCGGAAAAGTGGTCGAAAAAGATTCCTGAAGTTGCACCGTCAGCTAACTCCCCGGTAATTGCACTGGGCGGATTACTGGCTTCAGGGATTATTGGCGTGATTGCCGAAACGCGCAAACGGAAGATGTCGGGCGGCATTTCCCGGAAAGAGGTCATAGGCGATTTTTTTGAACGGAACCATTCCCGCCAGATAATGCTGTCCGACCTTGCCGGACACCTTAATTTGTGCGATTCACGCACCTCGCAGTTACTGAAACAATACTTCAACAAGGCTTTGCCGAACTGCTCAATGAGTACCGGATAAATCACGCCAAGTCACTGCTTCGTAACTCGATGTTCAAAGTCGGACAGGTTGCCGCGTATTGCGGGTTCAGCGACGCTTCATATTTCCATAGGGTCTTTCATCAGGCGACGGGAATTGCACCCGGAGAGTTCCGCAAACTCCACGGAGTGCAATCCGAAGCACCGTAAAAAGTTGAATAAATTTCTTCCTCCTGCGCCTCCGCGTTTCAGCGGGAAAAAGTGTATTCCCTTACGAGTTTATCTGATAAATCCTTGAAAACCTGGGATTTCGGCTTAAACTTGATTCTTTATGGATAGAAATGATACAATAGTGAATACTGGTCATGATACAGATAAAAATGTACATCCTTTAAAGAAAAAGTATCATTCACGAGTATTTTCATGGGGTTGTGGCGGATTGGTTATCTTCTTCATTTTACTCAGCGGTACGAATTACCTTTACAATGTGCTTATTCCCTCCAAAGCCAGGCGGGCGTTGCCGGAGTCCGCAAGCCATATTCAGGAATACTTTTCCGGTGGCTGGAACAGTGATTTTTTGAGATTGATCAAAGCGAAACTGCCCAAAGAAGATTACGAGAAATATGCTGAATCATTGGGGCTGACAAAGCATTTTGATGAATCCAAGAACGGCAAAAAGTTAAGAGCCTTGCTCAATATGCTTTTCGGTGGTGATCAGGACTGGTGGGATCCGCCGGATGCAAGCAAAACAACCTATTATGATTACGTCAAGGAGC
Source organism: Victivallales bacterium (assembly GCA_963678815.1). Lineage (GTDB taxonomy): Bacteria > Verrucomicrobiota > Lentisphaeria > Victivallales. Next base: position 4,645,089 of record OY787460.1, on the reverse strand, counting down.
GAGACTATATTGAAGCCCTGAAATATTCAAACGGGACAATATATTATTTTGCAACCTCATGGTAAGGGGAATGGTTAATATGTTCCGGACGAATACCTGTGATGACCGTTAAGAATATTATCCTGTTAATCCTGTTAATCTTGTCAAAAAAGATACACGTTATGATTATTTCCTTGCCTCAGCGGGAAAAAATATATTCTTCACTCCCCACTCTTCACTCTTCATTTCCAGAAATGAGTTGCGCCTCCGCGTCTCAGCGGGGAAAAGTGTATTCCCTTACGAGTTTATCTGATAAATCCTTGAAAATCTGGGATTTCGGCTTAAACTTGATTCTTTATGAATGATGAAATTGAAACTGGGGTGGCCGTGGGTACTGACGCCACGGAATCGAATCAGGAGTCCGTGAAGGAGGAATTGAGGTTTCTCCCGTTATCGTCTACCGAACTTGCGGAAATTACCGGAACCGGACTCGATAAGCTGGCTGAGTTGGATTCCCACGGTCTGATGCCGGAGCCGGGAGAAGGATTTGAAACGTTTATTACCCGGTTGCGGAACCTCGACGACAATCTGCGGGAACTCGACGCGCAGTTGGATGAGAGCGGATCATTCAGGCTCCTGGATGAAGTGGATCTCGACAGCGCGGAACGGATAAGTCCGGAGATAATGCAGGAAGCCGGGGAGATAACCCGCAACGCCTACGGTTTCGCCATCGACTGGACCCCCGGATTTTTCCTGTCGAAAAACATCGGCCCGTTGTGGGGCGGCTGCGCCTTCAGTTTTCCTGACGACAACATTATGGTTTTCCTGATCCGGTCCAGTTTTAAAACCAAGCGGCGCTGGCTGATTTACCGCCGCGACGAACTTTTATCGCACGAACTATGTCACACCGCCCGGATGCCGCTGCACGACCGCGCTTTCGAGGAATTTTTTGCCTACCGGATTTCATTCAGCCGTTTCCGGCGTTTTCTCGGACCGTGTTTTTATTCCCGCTGGGACGCCGCGCTGTTTCTGCTGCCGTTGACTCCGCTCTTGGGAGTGCAATTTTACAAGACTTTTACCAGGAGTATGCTGCCAAGCTGGCCGTTCTGGATTTTGGCGGGTATTTATCCGGCGTTCCTGATCATCCGTAATTTGTTGCGCCGCCGCCGGTATTCTCGTGCGGAAAAAGCGCTCCGAAGCCTGGGGATCGAGCATCCGGGCGCGGTGCTGTTCCGTTGCACCTCCCCGGAAATCGGAGAAATAGCCGGACTCCGGAAAGATTCCGGCGCTTTGCGGGAGTATATTCAAAAAAAGGCGGATTCCGAGCTTAGATGGAAAATAATCGATTACAGATTTATAAATCCGCCGGAACCTGAAATTACCGAAGGAAACAACGATAATGAAACTGAAGAAGCTTTGCCGGTATCTTGACGAACAACTCGAGCTTGATAAGTTCCCCGGAGATGCCTCTAACAACGGTTTGCAGGTCGAGGGTGTGGATACCGTGAAAAAAGCGGTATTCGGGGTTGATGCCTGTGCCGAGTTATTTAACGCCGCCGTGGAAAAAAACGCCGACTTTATCATGGTCCATCACGGGTTGAGCTGGCGCGACAGCCTTAAACGTTTGTCCGGGATAACCGCTGACCGTTTGCGTATCCTTTTCGCCAACGGAATTTCGCTGTATGCCGCGCACTTGCCGCTTGACGCCCATCCGAAACTCGGTAACAACGCTCAACTGGCGGACATGATCAAGCTTCAGGGCCGCAAAATGTTTTTCGACTATTCCGGACGCGACATCGGTGTTTGCGGCAAACTGAAGCCAGGTTCAACTCCGCTTAAACTTGCGGAAGTGTTGTCGGAAAAACTTAAAAGCGATTTCGATATTTACGGCGATCCGGACGGCAAGGTAACCAGCGCGGGAATCATTTCCGGCGGCGCGGGCGGCAACGGCATCACCGCCGCTTATCAGGCAGGAATGCAAGCGTTGATTACCGGGGAGATAACCCACGAGGACTGGCATCTGGCAATGGAAAGCAACCTGCCGGTTATCGCCCTCGGTCATTACTGCAGCGAAAAGCCGGGAGTCATGGCGGTTATGGAAAATTTGCAAAAAGAGTTTAAATTGCAATGTGAATTCATCGATTTGCCTACGGGTAAGTAAAGTTTATGGAGGAAACATTATGATTATCAGTAAATATTCAGTTGGATTTCTTGTCCTGGCGCTCCTGATCCAGGGATGCGGGAGCAGCGGCCCAGTGAAAATTTCGGAAAGTGACAAACTCACAAAAGCTGAGGAGCAAGCTGTTGTAAAGTATTCGCGCGGAATGCTGCTTAATGCCAAACGCCTGAAGCTTTCCACGAAAGAAAGATTAACCATCAAACTCAAGAAACCGAATGTTAAATACAAATACTCCGGACACAAAAAAGGAACCATGTGGGTTTCCTGGTCGATTATGGGACGCAAGAAAGTTAAAAAGGTCCCCGGGGCGACAATGCAGATTGAAGAGAGGCGCATTGTGGTTATTTATGAAGGAAATCTTGCGTCAAGTACCGGCAGAAGTGTCAGGATATCCCTTGCTAATACTTCCAATACCGCCATGAAGGAACTCCAGGAAAGGCACAGAAGGATTATGCAGCAGTCCTTCATCCGCCAGCATACTTCACAATAATGCTTGAATCCGGCGGGAAACTTTCGAGAAAAATAAACTGAGCGGTTTGCAAGCTTGCGCTCCGGCACTATATTAATCGGTTTCAGCTACCGGCGGAAAGCCGCGCGGACAGTATTAAAAGCAAAAATTTTTAAAGATAAAGGATAAATAAAATGCATGCAATTATTGCCACTGGCGGTAAGCAATACCGGGTTCAGGAAGCGGATGTGATCGATATCGAACGCATTCCCGGTGAAGTCGGCGAAAAAGTAACTTTCAAGGAAGTCCTGGCCGTAGGTAACGGTGCGGAAATCAGTGTAGGCAGCCCCACCGTGGAAAAAGCCGAAGTAGAAGCCGAAATCATGGACCAGTTCCGGGGCGAAAAACTCATTGTTTTCAAAATGAAGCGCCGGAAAGGTTACCGCAAGAAAAAAGGTCATCGCCAGGAACTTACAAAAGTAAAGATTTCCGCCATTAAAGCTGAGTAGCTTTAGTTCTTTTTTTATATTCCGGACATAACAGGCTCGTTCACGGGAGAGGAGGATACCATGAATTACGACGCCAATGGCGCGCTGTTGCAGACTGAGATCAAAGACATCAGGCTCTTGGACCGCGGCAAAGTAAGAGACATTTACGACATCGGTGATTGTCTCCTTTTCGTGGCTTCAGACCGGATCAGCGCTTTTGACGTTGTCATGCCCAATGGTATCCCCGACAAGGGTAAAGTTCTCACTCAGATTTCACTGTTCTGGTTCAAGATGATGGAATGGCTCCCGAACCACTTGATCGCTTCCGATGTTTCAGAGTTTCCCGACATCCTCAAACCATATGCCGAAGATCTTGCCGGTCGCGCCATGATCGTTAAGAAAGCCCAGCCCCTTCCGGTTGAGTGCATTGTTCGCGGATACATTGTCGGTGGCGGCTGGAAGGAATACCAGGCTTGCGGATCCGTATCTGGAATCAAATTGCGCGAAGGATACCGCCAGGCCGAAAAACTTGACGAACCCATTTTTACCCCGTCCACCAAGGCCGAACAGGGCGAACACGACGAAAGCATTTCTTATGACAAAGTCGTGGACCTTATCGGCAGGGAATATGCGGAAACCGTCCGCGATCTTACCCTGAAAACCTATAAGACTGCCGCTGATTATGCCGAAACCAAGGGCGTTATTCTCGCCGATACCAAATTTGAATTCGGTGTGCTTGACGGCGAAATCATTCTCATCGACGAAGTCCTGACTCCGGATTCAAGCCGGTTTTGGCCCGCCGGCCAGTATCAAGTTGGCTGCAGCCCCCCGAGTCTCGACAAACAGTTCGTCCGCGACTACCTCGAAACCCTCGACTGGGGCAAGAAGCCCCCGGCGCCGGAGCTGCCCCTGGAAATTGTCGAAAAGACCCGGGAAAAATACCTCGAGGCCCTGAAGACATTAGCTGATCAGGAATTGTAAGGCAACGCGATATAAGCTTCTGGAGGGTTATGCCTCTCAGCGATCTTATTGAAATTATTGACACTTCAGGACTTTGCGTAAGCCTTCCAATGTCATTTCCCTGGCTTTCCGGCCGTAATCCATGTTGGCTTTGACCGCATCTTTCACGTACCATTTTTCGGTACTGAGCTTGGAGTTGTCGATGCCTTCCGGACAGAATGCCATCATCAGGGAGCTTTCCTGCTTGCTGGCGTGGTCGATAGGAAATTTTGCCTGGGCCTCGGCGCACATCAGCGGATGCACCTGGATCCAGTTGAACGGATTTGCGCCTGATTCGTGGCTGGAATAGTAATCCGACATGCTGTTGTCGCCCCACCAGCCGTCGCCGTGCTTGTCGAGAACATCAAAGATGGCCTGACGTCCGGCGAACTTAAAGGCCAGATCGGTGGGCATGCCGACGGCAAAGTTTTCGCTCTGATGATGGACAATGACATGAATGTTGCGGAATCCCACCCGGAGCAATCCTTTGAACATTTCCTTTGCAAAGGTATGGACTACTTCTGAATCCACATGCACGGTTCCATTGCGTTCCGGCGGTTCCACCGCGTAGCTTGCCGATCCGTAATGGAACGGAGGCAGGATAACAAGGTCCATTTCTTTTTCCAGTTCTTCCACCGCCCGGATTACCAGCAATGTGTCCACGCCTACCACACAGTGTTCGGAGTGGTACTCGATTACCCCGGCAGGCAGGACTACCGGCCAGTTTTCATCGATTGCTTTCCGGATCTGGTCCGGATACATCATTTCGTAACGCATGATAATTTTCCTTATTCATGAAAACACCGGAACAACCAGGCAACGGCCGTTCCGGATAAGTTTATTGCATTCTGCAATATGGAGTATGTTTTTTACTGTTGCTTGACTTACACTTCCACGATTTTCATGTACTTCTCACTGAGTTTATCAACGCCGTGTTTGGTTACCCGGACGCCGTTTTCGTAGCGCAGGCCGAAGTCTTTGTCGTAGAAGAAGGTATCTACCTGGAACGTCATGTTTTCCTGGAGGTCGTAGGTTGAGGTTGATTCCATCCAGGGGCGTTCCACTTCCATCATGCCGATACCGTGGCAGGGGCCATACAGCATGTACTGCTCAAAGCCGCGTTTCTTTACGTATTCTTCGTATTCTTTCACAACCTGGGACGCGGGTTTGCCGGCCTTCATCAGGTCCATGGTTTTGAAATGGGCTTCAAGGCCGAATTCAACCAGTTTTTTCTTGCGCTCCGGGAGCGGACCGATGGAAATCGGCAGGCCCACGCTCGATGAATAACCACCTACCCGGGCGCCAATATTAAGCTGGATGACTTCGTTCTTGATGATCTCGTTGTGGCTCGGACGTGAAATGGCGTTGTTGGTGCGGGGGCCGCAGAACACATACAGGGCATGTCCTTCGTATTCACCGCCGCGCTTGTAGATTTCCTTCTGGGCAATGCCCACAACCTGGAATTCGGTCATGCCTGGTTCGATCTTGCCGAGAATCTTGTCTACCGCTTTTTCGCTGATCTCGAAAGCTTTTTTCATCAGCTTGATCTCGTTGTCGGACTTGATGATCCGCAAATCGATCAGGGTGTCGTCTGCCTTCACCAGTTCCACATTAGGAAACTCTTCTTTCAGCGACATGTAAACCGGCAGCGGGGTTATCGAGTAACTTACCAGACCCAGTTTTTTCAGTTTTTTGGTATCTCCCATAGCGTGCTTTACCACGTCTTTGTAGTGGGAAACCGGGATGCCGGGATATTCCGGTTCGGCGGATTCGCGGTATTCAACCATTTTCATGATGGTTGGCAGTTTGCTCCGGCTGGCGGCGTAGGTTTCGCTTTCCGGGCCGATGATCAGCACGGCTTCGCCTTCGGCGGGAACAAATACCGCGCCGGCTTCAAAGGTTGGCCAGTATTCGGAAAGGTAACGTACATTCGCGCAGTCGGACTCCATTCCGTGAACAAGACAAGCATCAAGTCCGGCCTTTTTGATGTTTGCCTGGAATTTTTTCAATCTTTCTTTGTACTCATTGTCAGGGATACATTTCATTGCGGGATCCTCCTTGGTTATTTTGTTAATGAAACTTGAACAAAATAACGCAGGCAGGAAAATTTGTCAATAGGGCAATGTGGGAAATTTTCAGAAACGACTATTTATACCGCCTTGCGGCAAGGTTCTTTTGAGTTCATGCAAAAATTACTCCTTTGACCGATATCCATATCGCCCGGCAGTCGAAATTTTACCTGACTCTCAAAATCTCCCTTGTCATTAATAGCCTTATAGATTGCAATTCGGTATTACAATTGTTCCAGCCAGGCGTTGACGGAAGCGTCGGACGGCATCCGCCAGTCACCGCGAGGCGACAGGCTGATCGTACCTACTTTGGGTCCGTCGGGAATGCAGCTTCGCTTGAACTGCTGGGAGAAAAAACGCCGGAAAAAAGTTTTCAGGTATTTTTTTATGACACTTGACGGATAGCTGTTTTTGAAAGCCATTTTCGCCAGTTCCAGGATTTTCGCGGGTTCAGCTCCGTACTTGATAAAGTGGTACAGAAAGAAATCATGAAGCTCGTAAGGGCCGATCAGGTCTTCGGTGCGGTGGGTAATTTCACCGTTACCGGCTTTCGGCAGGAGTTCAGGGGATACGGGTGTATCGATAATGTCGTGCAGCACCTTGGCGAGTTTGCCGCCCTTGGTGTCCGCCACCCACTGGATTACGTAGCGGATCAGCGTCTTTGGCACACTGCAGTTTACTGCGTACATCGACATGTGGTCGCCGTTGTAGGTGCTCCAGCCGAGGGCGATTTCGGAAAGGTCGCCGGTGCCGATCACCAAGCCGCCTTCCTTGTTGGCGATATCCATCAGCAGTTGCGTCCGTTCACGCGCCTGAACATTCTCATAAGTTACGTCGTGAACCTTGGGGTTGTGTCCGATGTCCTTGAAATGTTGCTCACACGCGGGTTTAATGTTGATTTCGCGCAAGTCGGTCTTGAGGAGCTTGCACAGGTCGACAGCGTTGTTGTAGGTGCGGTCACTGGTTCCGTAACCGGGCATGGTTATCGCGATGATGCTTTTCGGCGGTTTTCCAAGTTTTTTGAAAGTCTCGCCGCAAACCAGCAGTGCCAGGGTTGAGTCAAGGCCGCCGGAGATGCCGATAATTGCTGTTTTGGCGTTGGTATGTTCGAAGCGTTTCGCCAGCCCCGCCGACTGAATACTGAAAATCTCATGGCAACGTTCGCCGCGCAGTTCCGGGTTGTCCGGCACGAACGGGTGCGGGTCGATATGGCGTTCAATCTTTTTGAGCTTGTTTTTGCCTTCAATTCTGATGATTATAAATTCATATGCTTCTATGGGGGGATACGTATCGAAAAACGCGCTTTCATTGTTACGCAAAGTACGAAGCCTCTGGCAGTCGATGTCCGCAAAGACCAGCTCGTTTTCGCGCTGAAACCGCTCATTTTCAGCCACGATCACTCCGTTTTCAGCAATAAGGGCGTGTCCGCTGAAGACGAGATCGGTGGAAGACTCATGCACGCCGGAGGAAGCGTAAACGTATCCGGCGATGCATCTGGCGCTTTGCTGGGCGATCAATTGCTTGCGATAGGCGGCTTTTCCAACAAGTTCGTTGCTGGCGGATGGATTGAAAATTACCGTGGCCCCATAGAGAGCCTGCCGTGAACTAGGGGGAATAACGCTCCAAAGGTCCTCACAAATTTCGATGCCGAATCTGAAATTACCATCAATAAGAAAATGCAAGCCGTGTCCGAAAAAAGTAGGTTTTCCGGCAATTTCAACTTCTTCATAATGATTAATTTTTTTTCCGGATTCGAACCAGCGTTTTTCGTAGTATTCGCGGTAATTCGGCAGGACGTTTTTCGGGACGATTCCGGCGATTGCGCCTTTGTTCAGAACAAACGCGCAATTATAAACGGCGCAGTTGTAACAGAACGGCGCGCCCACAATTGCGGTGATATTGCGCTTTGCGGTTTCCGCCGCAATTTCAACGACGGTTTCAAGGGCTTTGGCAATCAGCAGCGGTTGATGGAAAAGGTCCGCGCAGGTGTATCCGGTTACCGCCAGTTCCGGGAAAAGAACCACGGAGGCTTTTTTTGCTTCAGCGGCATCGATCAATTCGACGATCCGGTCCCGGTTGAAATCGGGGTCGGCTACTCGCAGTTCCGGAACCGCCGCCGCGACTCTGTAAAAACCATACATTTTGCTGCTTCTTTCTGATGGGTAAATTTGTCTTTCCATATAATATAGTGCCTGTTTAGGGGAAATTAAAAGTTTTTGATTGCTTGCATTATCCGCGAAAACAATGATTGTATCCGCTATGAGTAACGAAAAGACAATTTTCCTGGCCTCGCCGCGTGGATTTTGCGCGGGAGTCAGACGTGCGCTGGAGACGGTGGAAAGTTTGCTGGAAAAGTTCGGGACGCCGCTTTACGTGTACCACGAGATTGTGCATAACGATCTGGTGGTGGAGGAATTGCGGTCGCGCGGAGTTGTTTTTGTCGAAGAACTGCCGGAAGTTCCTGAAGGCGCGAATCTGGTATTCAGCGCCCACGGTGTCAGCCGCCGGCTGGAAAAGGAAGCCGCCACCCGGCGGTTGAAGACCTTTGACGCGACTTGTCCGCTGGTGAAAAAACTTCATAAACAAGCCCGTCGATATGAATGTGACGGTTTTCAGGTTCTGCTGATCGGTCACCCCTCGCATCCGGAAATAATCGGTACGCTTGGGCAGCTTGAGAATCCGGCCGTGGTAATCGCTACACCCCAAAATGCGCGCGAATTCGTGAAATCCGAAGATAAAAAACTGGTTTATCTTGTCCAGACAACTTTCAATGCGGATACCGCCGATGAAATTATTAACATCCTGGAGGCGAAGTATCCGGAAATTGTCAAAGGCGGTGATTTGTGCTATGCGACCCGGGAGCGACAGGATGTGGTGAGGCAGCTTGCCGAAAACTGCCGGACTGTCCTGATCATCGGTTCGCGCAACAGTTCCAACTCTAACCGGCTCCGGGAAATCGCTGAAACCGCCGGGGCCAATGCTTTCCTGATAAATTCTAGCGCCGAACTAAACAATAAAATGCTTGCCGCGGGTGGTCCGATAGGAATATCAGCCGGGGCTTCCGCTCCAGAATTCCTTGTTGAGAACCTGGTAAAACATCTTAAAGCCAATGGGTTCGGGAAGATCAAAGAATTTACTGGTATTTGATTAGGGAATCGTTAGAAATTTGTTAGCTGCTGAAAAAAACCTTGCCATCTTTGTAAAAGTTTAGTATTATAGTATACAATAGAGTGACAGAGAGGATGGCTCCTATGAGAACAGTAATGCTTGTATTGCTGCTCTTGACGCTTGTCTTTGCATTTGCGGGGATTGGCTTCCAGGCAGCTAAGATAGTTACCGGGAATGAGCTTTATGACTCGTTCGGTGGAATATTTATGTGTTTGGTAGTGGTTAATGTTCTGCTCCTGGTTATGTGTATAGGTGGAAAAAAGAGCAGAAATTAACCCGGCGATTTACAAAACCACCGGGTTTTCATTATCGAAATGCATTCCGGGGATTACAGCCCGATAAGCGGACGCGTTTCCTGTTTCGCCACTTCCACGTTATCTTCCCAGAGCGCCAGACCTGAATTGAGGTCGGTCAGGGTCATGTGGATGAAGAAATAAGATTCCTGGGTACGTCCGACCCTGGAGCGTTTCTGGATGATTTCGCCAGCCAGACTCATATCTGGAGCGATGACGGTTCCGCGTTTTTTAAGGGTGCGGCGGTCAAACAGGTCGGAGTCTTCGAGGTCGCGCACGTCCCGGGTTGCCGTATCTTCCGGACCGCGTCCGCTGACGGCGGTGGTGGTAGCTGCTTTGCCGGACCGCAGTACCGCCTGACGAATCTTATTGGTAATGATTTGGGTATCGATATGCCGGGTGGTTTTATTTTTTACCCGGTTGATCATAATGATGGTTCTACGTCCGTCAGGTCTGACCAGCACCCCGGAACGCAGCAGTGAGCTTATGCATTGTTCCGCCGCGATCTGGAAGTCTTTTACATTCAGTTCGTGAGTAGTGGTGAGAGTCTGGTTCCCGGATGGATCGATCCTGGTTGGGTCCATGCCGCATCCGGTCAGGACGAGTGCCGCGATTCCCGCGGTTGCCGCCAGTATTAAGGTTCTGGTCATGATTTATCTCCTTGGTTTATGTTGAATTTTTATTCATGTTCCCTGATATGCAGCATGAAATCGCGGCACTGTTCGTTCGGAGCTACCTGCTGCAGATAGAAAGTGTCGCCGGGCATAACGTCTTTTTCCAGCCAGACGCTGCTGGCGGTTTGGACCCTGATGCCGCTGGCGTTGAACCAGGTGAATTTATAAACGATTTTATAAGGTCTGTTGCCTTTCAGCAGCCAGCTCCAGAAACCGGTTCGGGAGCTTTTCAGGGTAACCTGTGCCTCCATCAGGCCGCTGGGAAGGATTTGTTTGTCGGTTCTCATGGTGATAAGCCGCCGGTCGAGAATGCCGTCGGTAACTACCCGTTTGGTCCTGACTTCCTCCCGCATCGGGGATTTGTCGGTGTTTTCGATGGTGTTGACCGAGTCCATGCATCCCCACATACATCCTGCCAGGGTCAATGCCGGGACCAGTTTCGCGAACCATTTCCATGCTTGCTGTTTCATGATCACCTCTTCCGGTTAATTATAACCTGTTGTTGTGTTATTTTTCAATTGAATTCAAAAACTTTTACGACGGCCCTGTTTTTTACCGGGGTCATTACGTAAAGAATAGCCATTTTTTTCTTGGGGTCCAGGCAGATGTCCTGTGTTTTTCTCCATCCGTCGCCATTGATATTCACCTTGATATGGTTGTCCGGAGGTTTCGGAAAATTGGTAACCTGATATTCCTTGGGGAGAAGCTGCCAGCACCGGGTGTCGGGAGTGTTGAAAATGTATTTGTAGGTGCTGGTGGCGATCACGGTCCCCCAGTATGCGGCGTCTCCCTGGGTTTTTGCGGCCTGGAGCGCGAAAAAGTTGGCGGTTTCCTTGGCTGCTACGGATATAAACAGCCGCATTATCATTGCCGGAAGTTCGTCTTTATAGTTTTGGGTTACGATCTGGTCCATATCGGCGATGGGCACGGTCTTTGCCGATTTGTCCTTCCCGTATTCAATCTCCACGAATTTGCACGGCGGCGCAAAGTATTCAATAATGGGAAACGCCACTCCCGAGTAGCCGGTTACCGGCGGGGGCAGCACCAGATGAATGGTTATTCCTTTCCGGGCGGCAATTCTGCCGTTTGCCACGATCACGAACACAATGTTGCTTACCAGCGGATAATCCGCGGGTTGGACTTTTTCGAGTTCATCAGGGACGTCCTGTCCGGATTGCCGGGCGCAGGTAACGTAGTCGCGCTGGATCTGGGGATTGTCCGGCGACATTCTATAAAGGTTCCGGAAATCCACCGTGGCTCCGTCATAATCCTTGTCGGTCAGATAGCCGATGGCCGAAAGGTATGTTGCGAACGGGACCGCGTAATTTCCGTAGGTTTTGTTTTTATAGTCTTTCAGCGAATTCTGGATTTTATTAAAGCCCCTGACTCTGCCCATCACCTGTTTCTGGTTATACTTTTTCTTATCGGCGGCCTGTTGAGTTTCATTGATTTCCTTCTGATGGAGATCGATTACCTTCCTCTGGTTGTAATACATCTTTCGCAGTTCTACCCTGGCCCCCTCGGAATCCCCGATGGCGAAATAGTCCAGCGCCTTGTAAGCGTCCAGCAGAATTGCTTCGAAATAATTCCCCTTGTAGGGGAGGGCGTTAGCGTTGGTGAGTACCGATCCGGCCTCCGCTCCGCCCCGTCTGGCGTTGTAGTCGGCGCGTTTGTCGTAGTCTTCGAGGATTTTTTCGGCGCGGGTAAAAGCCTTGATGCTCTTTTTATAGTTTCCCACCGCGAAAAAAATCGCGCCTTCTTCCATGCGCCACATGAGTTCGTCGCCGGTATCTTCGCGGTCTTTGGCTTTTTCTTCAAAAGCCAGGGCCGCTTCCTTGTACTTTCCCTGTTCGTAAAGCAGGATCATTGGGGTCTTCTGCTTTCTTGCGTCGAATATCGAGGAGCAGCCGGTGAGCAGAATTGCAGCGTAAGAAACCAGCAGGATTATTAAACCCGAACTCCGATTCCCCCCATGTGTACGGACAAAACTCATAGAAAAAACTTGGAATTATATCCGCGCCGATTTATGGACCGGCACGGGTATGGGATTAACAGGCTATTTCACCACTTTGGTTTCAGGCGAGGTTTGACTTTGACTTTCTTTGTTGACTTATCAGCGCTGCGGCAGATTGCGCCAACCCTGACGGTGCTGTCGGCAGTGAGAACTTTTGCTTTACTGAATTTCGGGTTGATTTCGGTAACTTCAATTTCACCGATTTTGATTTCCGCACTGCCGAGATAAGCTCCGGTGTCGGGGTCCTTGATGGTTTCGCCGACCTTGTAAAGCTTGTAGATGTTGCCGACTTTGATTCCGGCGCCTTCACCGCGGTTGAGCATAACCTGATCGCCGTGGACGGAGATTACTTTAATCGGAAAAATGCCTTCAAGGATAGCATTGCCCGCTCTTTCTCCGGCACGCTGGAAAAGAATATCGCGCATGCGCCCGACAGTAAGGTCCTTGCGTTCGGCGAATGGCAGGTCCTTTGATTTGAGCCGCTCGAAAACCCGGTGCGAGAAAACCACTTTGCCGCTTTTCACTTCAGTTATCCGGAAATGCGACATACATTCGGCGATGTAGCTTCTCGATACTTCTCCGGTGGCCGGAATCCGGGTGATCCTTCGATTGATCCGGACGCGGTCGAGGTTACCGATAACCAGATAGTCTGCAACGATCAGTTTGCCGATCCGCTGGTCTTCGCCAGGTTTCGCATAGTCTGATTCGGTAATTTTATTTTCCCGGATAATACGGTTGAGATAGTCGCGTTCCAGCACATTGAATTTTCCGCTTTTAACCAGAAATTCCATAATGTAAGAGGTGAACTCGGTTTCCACCTGGGTCGGCCGGATAGTGGTTCCGTCAACTTGGATGCGGATGGTTTCATTGACAATAAACGGCAGCACCGCGATTGTCGGTTTTTCCTGTCCCGTCACCTGACCGGAAATAGCGATTCCCAGTCCCATCAGCAATCCCAGCATTGCTTTCTTCATTTTTCGGCCCTCCTTGTCCTTGATAAGGTTTACTGTTTGTAGGATAAATAAATGAGTATTAATAACCGCTGGTAGCTCTCGGATACGCCGGAGGCGGTTTGGGTTTGCCCACGGGCTCAGGGAGTTCATCTTCTTCGCCTTGCAGCGGACGGCAGGTGTCGCCGCGTTTGATGTCGCCATTTTTGTTGTAAATTTTTGCCCGGCTGTATTTTGCGAAAACGCGGGTAACGATTGCGTCCGCCACTTTTTCCTCGCCGCCGCCGAGATTTTCACCGGTGTCGGGGTCGATCATGGCCTCGCCAACGCTGTAGATTTCAAACTTTTCCCCGCGCTTGATCCCCGCGCCGCGTCCGCGGTTCATGGCGATTTCCGAGCTGTACACCCCGATTACTTTAATGGGGAATACTCCGGAAAGCACCAGTTTGCCGGAACGTTCAGCCGCCCGGCGCAGCAGCAGGTCGCGGAAATCCGCTACATCCATGAACTTGCGTTTTGAATATGGATAAAGCCTTTTAACGTCCTGAGTCGTAAGTTTTTCGGTAATGTCTTCGGTAGCCGTGATTTTTCCACTCTTTGTTTCAGTGATCCTGAAGTGCATTTTTAGCGTGGCAACCCGGTTTATGACGGTCTGTCCGGCCAGTTTGATGTATTTTCTGTCCGTTCTGAAGGTCAGGCGGTCGATTTCGCCAATCAGCAGGTAGTCGGCTGAAAGCAGTTTGCCGATCCGCTGGTCTTCTCCGGGTTTTGAGTATTCGGATTCGGTGATCTTATATTCATTAAGGACCTTGTTCAGATAATTGCGGTCAACAATCGAAAACTTTCTGGCCTTGACCAGCACGTTCAGTAGCGTGTCGGTGAATTCGGTTTCCACCTGTTGGGGGGTAATGCGGTGTCCGGCTCCCGCTACCCGCACGGTTTTTCTGGTGATGAACGGTAGAACCGCAAGGGTCGGTTTTTCCACCGCGGACGCCACGCCGGTCCATACCGTGATCCCCGTCAGCGCCAATATCAACAACCTTTTCATTCTCCTCTCCTTTCAGTATCAATTAATTGCATGAATATATTTGTGTTCGGATCGGCAGGAATATTCTCACGCGTTGTTCTCCCCTCTGTTAGCGTGTAATAGCAGCTTCGTAAATTTAACTGTCTTAATATTACCACTTTTACCACGTTTAGCCAACACAAATCCAGGTGTTTGATGAAAATTCGTCCTTTTACGGAAAATTTTACGCTGACATGCAAAAAAAACGATATTATTTTGCCGGAAAGATGTGGAAAGCCGTTTTTAAAACCGATAAATGATAAAAAAAATTAAAAAAGTTGCCGAATAATATTTTGAAAGCGGCAAAAACGAATTATAATATAATGTTGTGTGTGATTAAGTATGGTTAAATAATACAAATTCGTATAGCAAGGAAAAGTAATCAATATGGAGGGATGAAAAATGGCGGTAAACGAAGAAGACAAAAAACACATCACTGGTGGAGAGACCGACGGCGGAATTACAAGTTCCTACGAAACCGACGACGGCGTGAAACTTAAAGTCGCGTATTCGTTTTTCGGGTCGATATACGATGAGGCGGAGGAAAAAGCGGCACTGACGGCAATGAAACAGGATACATTGACCATGGGGCCGAAAACCGCTGAATTCCAGAAGAAATTCGCGGAAATGTGCGGTGTAAAGCATGCGCTGGCGGTTTCCAATTGCACCACCGGCATGCACGTGGCCACCCAGTTGTTTGATGTCCGCGAAGGTGACGAAGTGATCGTTACCCCGAATACCTTTATCGCTACCTCTCTGGTAATTCTGAAGCAGGGCGCGAAACCGGTTTATGCCGACATTGATCCGCGTACTTACAATATCGATCCGGCCAGTGTCGCAAAACTTGTGACGCCTAAAACCAAGGCGATTTACGTGGTGCATTACGGTGGGCTTATGGTGGACATGGATCCCATTATGGAAATCGCGAAGCAGCATAATCTGTATGTTCTGGAAGACTGTGCTCACGCCCACAACGCCGAGTACAAGGGGCGCAAAGCCGGTTCGATTGGCGATATCGGGGTGTTTTCTTTTCATTCGCTGAAGAACATGACCACTTGCGGCGAGGGCGGCATGATTACCACTAATAATGATGAATTTGCCAAGGGAGCGGAAATGCTTCGCTGCATGAACCTGACTAACTGGGACCCGAAGCAGCAGGACTTTGCTTTCGGTAGCTGCAAACTTCACAAGCAGGATGCCATCGATTACTGGATTCCGTCGCACTTTGACGTCGACGACTGGAATGGTCATTGGGGTAATAATTACCGGATGAATGAAATCCAGGCCGCTGTCGGATGTTGTCAGGTCGATAAGATTGAAATGCTTACCGCCAAGCGGCGTGAAATCGGGCATAAAATCACGGCGGGTCTTCAAGGCGTCAAGGGGATTACCCCGGTTTATGAACCGGAAGAGTGCAAACATGTTTACCATCTTTACACCCTGTGCGTAGAGGAAGGGGAGCTTGGCGCCAGCCGCGATGAGTTCATGCGCGTTCTTTATATGGAAGAAGGTGTACAGGGAATCCTGCATTATCAGCCCACCTATCATTTCACCGGACTTAAGAAAATGGGATATGACCCGAATCTTTGTCCCGATGCCAACAGGTTCTTCTATAAGCGCGAACTTAATTTGCCGATGCATCCGCGCTTGACCGATGAAGACATTAAAAATATGGTCACCGGCATTCGCAATGCCGCGGAAAAAGTCCGTAAATAGTTAATTGAACAATCAAGGGCCGGGAATTTTTCGGCCTTTTTTTTGTGGAAAATTTGATTATTTCAGGAAAAAAGCTTGAATTAATGGAAGTTGTCCATTATATCTGAAGTGGGTTCGCGCGCCGGTTGTTTTGAGGGGGATGGGAGTTTTTCTCGAAAGACCGGCGGTGCGGCCGCTTAAGCTGATAATACCGGATTGCAGTCATTGCTTGCTTTTAGATCGCAATTCGATATAAGATGTCATATTGAAATAACGAACAGGAACAGGAGGAGAAAAATGGCAAAAGTCAAGTACGGAATGATCGGGTTCGGCGGGATTGCCGAAAACCGGATTGCCAAGGAGGGGTTTGCTTGTGATAAGTCGCGTTTTAAGCCGCTGAGTAATGCGGAGCTTGTTGCGGCAACCGACCTCAATCAGGGACGCAAGGCCGCCGCTGAAGCCCTAGGTTTGAAGTGGTACAAGTCCGCGAAGGAGTTGCTCAAAGCCCCGGAGATCCAGGCGGTATTCATTGCCACTAACAACCTTTCCCATGCTGCGCTGGCTAAGGAGGCCATGAAAGCCGGCAAGCATTGTTTGGTTGAAAAGCCGGTTGCCACCACTATGCGCGATGCCAATGCTTTGTGCAAAATGGCGAAGGAGAAGAAGTTAAGCCTGGGTGTTGACCATATGATGACTAAAAGTTCTTTCAATGTAAAGGCCAAAGCCCTGATCGATAAAGGTGAACTCGGTACGGTCAACGACATCTGTACTCACATGGAATTTTGTTACGGCGCTGACCCGGCGGAAGCCAAAACCTGGCGCTGTGCCAATCCTGACGAAGTCGGCGGTCCTATCGGTGACGTTGCAAGTCATTGCATGTATGTTGCTGAATTCCTCCTCGGAAGTCCGATTGTGGAAGTGGCCTGTGTCTATCTGCCGAAGCAGTTGAAGATCAAGGTTGAAGATGGCGCTTATCTTAAATATAAACTGAAAAACGGCATGGCTGGTTCCGCGAAAGTTGCCTTCAGCGAGCCTCGCGGCGGTCTTGCCGGAACTCTGACCAATCTCGGTTACGAGGTTTATGGCGACAAAAAAGTCATGCGCGGCTTCGGTACAATGTTCCAGCTTTCCGGATATGACGACGAGCCTATTGCCGTCCGCCTTGAGCTGGATGACGGTAAAAAGGTGAAAGCCGTCAGTGCCGGTAAAGTCAAGAACATCTATCAGGAAACCATCAAAGAACACGCCAAGTCGATCTTGGATAAAAAGCCAATGTGCGGTTGTGACGCCGCCCACAACCTTGAGCTGGTTTTGGCCGCCCATAAATCGGCGCAGAACGGCGGAAAGGCTGTCAAGGTAAAATAACCCAAGGATGGTCCTTAGATTGAAATGGCCGGAATGCTACGCGATTCCGGCTAATACAGGCAGTTTGCCTGTTTGGTTCAAATGAATGCCCGGTAGGAGAATAACTTCCCGCCGGGTTTTTTTATTGTTATGATTAAATAACCAGAGCAGGCTCTGGACTGAAATTGGCAAACTGCTGCGCGAGTTTGCCTGTTTGGTTCAAATGAATGCCCAGTAGGAGAATAACTTCCCGCCGGTTTTTTTTATTGTTTCGATTAAATCAGTTAAAACTAAGTAAATCAGTGATTTGATATATTTTGTAATACGTTATAGTATAAGATGATAAGTGTAAAATAATTTTTGGCTGTTGTCTTTTTAGTGTTTTGTGGTTATAATAATAACAGGCAAACTGAGTTAATCAGTTGCAATCTGAAAGGGAATTATGCGCCGGACAGGAAACAAACCGCTCATGATCGAGAAAGTAACCCGCGAATTGCGGAAGTGGCTGATCGATAATTTTAATCCGGGCGATTCATTGCCGGGAGACAGAAAGTTGAGCCGCCGGTTCGACGTGAGCAATGTTACGATCTGCAAGGCCATGCAGCGTCTGGTGGACGAAGGGCTGGTCGAACGGCGTCCACGCAGCGGCAGTTCTCTGTGCGACCGAAAGGACAAATTGCCGGTAGCGGTGGTTACCGGGATAGATCTGCTTCATCCGGCCACTTCCCAGGCATTCGTAAGGGTTACCGGGGAAATAAGGAATCTGCTGCGTAATGCCAATATCCCCCAGGAGCTATTCATCGGATACAGTGTTCCCGGGGAATTCCGGCGCTATCACCAGTTGCCCGAAGAATTTCTTGACGCGGTAGATAAAATGGCGCTCCGGGCGGTTATTATGGTGTGTGTTAACCCTGATCCGAGTTGGCTGGACAAATTGAATGCCGCCGGTATTCCGGTCCTGGCAATCGGCTGGCGTTACAAATACGGGGTTTCTTCAACTACCCGGGATTCCATTCGCCGCGCGGTCCGGTATTTATATGCCCAGGGACGGCGGAAGTTCGCCATAATCACCCCGAACCCCGGAAAGTTGAAACTCGAGGCCGTTGCCGGTTTGTCACTGGACCATTTTCATGCGGCCCTTGAGGAAGTCGGCTTAAAGACCAGGGACGAATGGATCGGACTGACCGGGCATCCCGCGCATCCGGGTTCCGGATGGGAGGAGGCCAGGGAAATCTGGATTGCCGATCCCGAAGACCGGCCGGACGCATTGATCGTTACCGATGAAGTTATCTTTGAGAATGTTTCCGTAGCCCTCCTCGAAATGAATGTCGATATTCCCGGCGAACTGCACGTTGTAACCCAGATGACCGCCGGGGTGTCCAGAAGATTTCCATTCCCGGTGAGCCGGTATGAGATAAATTTCATGGCCCAGGCGGAAGCGCTGGTGACAATGCTTAAAGAGATTCTCGCGGGAGAGGAACCGGAAATCGCGCATGTTGATATTCCCGCCGAATTGCTGATGCTTGAAGGTGGCATCCCTCCTAGGATGTCACGCAAAAATAAGGAGTTACTGAAAGTTTAGATAATTTATTTTAAGGCAACAAATAAAGGAGCAGATCATGAAAAACTCGACACAAACCAGGTTTACGCTTATCGAATTATTGGTGGTAATAGCAATAATTTCCATACTTGCGGCAATGCTCCTGCCGGCTTTGAGACAGGCACGGGAGCAGGCTGTAAAGACAACGTGTAAAAATCAGCAGAAACAGATATTTACCTATTTCACGTTTTATGCCGATGACAATGACGGATATTATCCGGCGGTCAATGACAGGTCGGACGGTACAAATTACCAGTGGAGCAGAAAGCTGATGGAAATGTACAAAGCCCAGAACAGCGCCGACCTTACTGAAGGCGACAAGGGATTCGTGCGCTGTCCTAAGGATGTCGATACCGATAGATTGCTGTCCTGGTCGCGCACCTACGGCAGGCCGAATTTCCAGAAAGACGGTTACGAAGATACCACCCTGGACTTGAATGCCGCTACCATAAGGAGAGGTTGTTACCGGGTTGCTCATTATATGTCGCCAAATCGTTCCAGCAGAATCCTTTTCGGTGACATCCTGCTGAAAACCGGAACCCAGGAAAACTACTATTGCACCAACCAGAACAACAACAGCGGCGGACCGGGATTGATGCACTCCAAACGCGCGAATTTTATTAATGTGGACGGCAGTGCTTCCGATGGCGATTATAATTTCTTTGCCGGTGAAGGTTTGTTCCCGATTTATCCGTCGTTTTAACTTGTATTCAAAATATAACAGGAATTTACATGAGATTTATTATTGCTGCATCCGTATTGTTCAGCGCGGTTTCCATTACGGCCGCGAATGCAAAAATGCTTGAGCGGGAAATTCCCCTGCGTATCGAAAAAACCAGCGCGGTAACCGCCAGGAACGGAATGATCGAGATATTCCGGAATCTGCCTCGTCAGAAACCCGGTGAGCCTCAGGTCACCCTGGAAGCCGAAAACTACAACGACGTATTCTGGCAGGGAGTCAGCCAGGAAACCACCAGCAGCGAAGATCTGCTTCGCAATATGGAAAGTCGCGGTAAACTCAAGGCTTACAACGACCCGAAAGCTTCAGGCGGCAAATATCTGGAACGGATGACCACCGCGACTTATTGCTTCAGCATTGCCGATCCGGGCGAATACACCATCTGGTATCGGTTTTACATGCCCAGAAAGGCCACTTGGATTTTCCGGCAGCACCTGAGCCGTCACAAACCGGAAAGCGTGAAGCTGTCAGGTCCGGTAAAGCAGTGGTTTTGGCAGAAGGGCAAAACCTATAAAATGGACAAGCGCAGTTACCGCCTCCAGATAGCTGATTTCCATAACGGCAAACGCCTCGACAAGATTGTCCTGAGCCGTGACCCGGATTTTAAACCGTCCGGGACAGGTCCCCCCAGGACGCTTCCGAGCAAGCGGCTGCGTTTCGGACGCGTCGATTTTGCCCCGGTTGCGATTGCCGCCGATGCAAAAAATGTTGATCTGAAGTTTTCCCGGTTGAATAAACAGGGAATTCTGACGGTAAGATATTCCCTGGATAACGGTAAAACCTGGAAGATTAAAAATCCAAATGAAAAGCTTGAACTTCCGCGCAACGGAGCTTGTGAGGTAATGTTTCAGATTACTTTCAAAGCGGACAGGGCAAGAAAATATCCGGAGATAACTTTGCCGCAACTGGTTTATGAGCAATCCGCCAATGATTTCGCGGTGCTGGAAAACGCGAATGTCCGTTATGTTTTCGACCGCAAGACCGGGGATATTGACAGTATTTCCCTGCTCAAACCGAAACTTGTTCCGATCAAGCTGCCTGACAGCGGAAGTCCCGTTTTCCGTTTGCTGGTAAAGCCCGACAATAATTCAAGCCGGGGCGGGACCTGGCTTGCATCCGGGGATTTTAAACTGGCGGAATTTACTTCCGGCAAAACGAAAGTAGTTTGCCGCTACCGCAACCTGAAATATAAACTTGATCTTTCCGCCACCTACAGATTGAATAAAGAAGGTTATCTTGATACGGATTTGGCGGTTGTTAATGCCGGGAAAGACGATGTTTTGGAAGTGGTATTTCCGATTGTGGATCAGGTGAGGATTGGTCCAAGCGCCATGGACGACACTCTGATCTGGCCGCTCGGAACGGGGAAGAAATATCCGGCGCCGGTTTCGAAGAGCGCTCAGACCGCCTATTACCCAAGGGCCGGATTGGGGTTCTTTGCGTTATTTGATTCCGGGGCCGGATTCTATATGGCGAATCATGATCCCGGACTTTATTCCACGGTGATGAATGCCGCGCCGGACGAATCGCGGACTTGGATGAATTTCAGTTTTACCCGCCGCAACCGGATAAAAGCCAACGGCGGCAAAGTTGATTACAAATTTGCAGTCGGCGCACATCCGGAAGATTGGCATCAGGGGGCGTTGTGGTACAGGAACTGGTATCTGAGCGTGTTCCCCAAGTTTAAAAAACCGGACTGGATCGCGGAAAGCAATGGCTGGCTCTTTGAAAATCTTGTCCATACCCAACCCCACATGCGATACAAATATCTCCCGGACATGACGTTCTGCCGCGCCATCATTTACGGTTTGCCGCATGTCCAGATATGGGGAACCGACGGTGTGAGTTCGTGTCCGACTTATTTCATGCCGCCGAAATTCCTGGGCGGTCCCGAAGGGATGACGCAGGCCAGCGAATGGTGGAGCCGTTACGGTGGAAAAGTCGGGTATTATCTGCTTGGTCAGGGGCCAAGCGCCTGGTTCTTCAGCGACAACAGCAAGGCTTATCTCGGCACTCCGTGGAAAGACATGCCCGACTGGTCCGTGCCGCCCGGTAAAAAGCAGGGGAAATCATGGCAGTGGCTGGTCGAAAACGCCAGATATGACCGTCCGGACTGCGAACTGAGGTATTCGCACGGTTCCGCGAAAAAGCCGCGAATCGGCAGGGAAACTGATCGCAGTTACCCGTGGGACTACATGCCGATGTCTAATTACTCCAAGCCCTGGAATGACTTCTTTTCTTTCTGGATCGTGGATAAATATCTTCGCGACTGGGGATGTAAAACCGTTTATCTTGATACTTTCCATACTCAGGCCGACAACCCGGATTACAATCCCTACATGAAATTCCACGGCGAAGGGCAGGGTGGTAAAATGCGGAGCGAACTTGCCAAACGGATTTTCGAGGAAGGCAGAAAAATTGATCCCGATTTCCTGCCCGTGATGGAAATGCAATGCGACGCATACACCCCGTGGATGGCGATCCAGTGCAGTTCGTCAAGCAAAGATACCGAGATGTACAAATTTACTCATCCAGACTGTGTTTATTTCCAGGGGCACACCGCCCAGGGAACCCGGGGGCTGGTGCGTTTTGCCCGGTTCAGTTCCTGCTGGCTTTACGGCAATCTGTTCGACCACCGTCTTAGCGACGACTGGACCTGGGAAGTAATCAAGATGCGGCAGTGGGTTACCCGTTGGATCAACGCCGCAAGGTTTATCGATGACGTAGGGATGAAGATAAAAGCTCCTGAACTTAAAGGGAAAATTCATCGGGTATTGGCAAAAGACGGCACAAAAGGATTCCTGGTGAATTTCTGGAATACTGCCCGGCGTGAGTGGCCGGCGGAAAATAAGACCTTGTCGGAGCGTCCGTGGTATCCGTACAAAATCCGGCAGGAGCTGGTTCCGCTGTCTAAAATCGGGAAAGCCGGTGCGCCGGAAAGCTGGATACCCAAACGCGCTTTCCTGATCGAAATGGGTAAAGAGCCGCGCCGGTTTGAATTCAAGGTTAAACGCGGCAGTTCCGGGCCGTATCTTGAATACGAAGTTCCGCCAACGCAACTCAGCGGCGTGTTGTTTGTATGTGACGCAAAAGGTCCGTTTCAGTATCTGGCACGGAGTCAGCAACGCGGTTTCAAAGAGCTGGACGTGAAAATTTTCAACGTTACCGGGCATGAACTGCCGGGAAGTGTGAAACTTGATTCGCCTGATTTTTCCATCGAGCCGGATAAACAAGATTTCAAGGCTGTTTCCGGGGTGATGACCACCTTGAAATTTCCGTATCCGGGCGGAAAACCACCGGTCCTGGCATCGTATATTGGCGTTAAGATAGATGCGGGAAAAGGCAGCGAAAGAACCCTTCGCGGCGCGGCTTATCCGTTTCTTGACGATGCTTCGTTCGAGGTTTGCGAGTGGCGGGATTATTCCCCCGATTCATGTGACGGAAAGCGCAGTATGCTGGTCAAACCCGGCAAGGGGGAAAGATTGTCATTCAGATTTGAACCTGACACAAAGTACCGGCTTCGTTTTAAGGTGAAGGGGCAGGACGGCGTGAAAGGCATGGCGGTTATCTACCTGAATTGGAAAGGGGCATCCGGCAGATTCGACGGTAAGGATTTGTTTATCAGCAAGCGTGCCCGATACGATGGCAAATGGAAGACCGTGGAAATGACTTTCCTCACTCCGCCAATGTGTTTTGAAATGCCTATGAATATTCGGGCCAGCCGCAATGCGCCATTGTTGGTGGACAACGTGACGCTGGAAAAACTTCCCGCCGCCGCCAAGGTTCAGGCACTTCCGGATTACAATTGGAAAAAGCCGAAGAGTAAGGCTGAAAAAAGCGCCGTTGTTTCCCGGAAGCCGGTAAGGGGCGGTAAGATAAAAGAGTTTATTCAAGATGGATGGCCGGAAAAGATTTCCGCGAAAACCGGTGATCTGGAAGTAGCTTTTGATGCTGCTATGCACTGGGGATTGAGGCTGGTTAAGTATCGTGACGAAGTTTTGGGAATGCAACGTCCGGGCATCAGTTACGGTACGGTGGTAAAAATCAGGGGGCTGGGATTTGTCGGCGCCGGACATGTCACCAAGGGGCATCAGGAGCAGGTGCAAAAGCTTGTCCTGAAAATTGACGGCAAACCCGTGAAAAAACCTGCGTCAAATTACCGGTGCAAGTCTGCCGAGTTGTTCAAGGAGTCGAAAATCGAAGACTTCCGGCTGAAGGAAAGCTGGCTTGCCGGGAATGACCGGATTATCCAAAAGGTTATGTTAAAGGTGGAAAAGCCGGTGACAACCGATCTGGTTTATTTTTTCATGTACCCGTTTGTTCCGCAAATGACCAGTTACCTGGCGGAAACCCTGGATGGGAAAAAAGTCGATGGAGAGTTTGCCGGGAATAAATCTTTTAAGGTTAACAAACCGGTAAAATGGGTAGGGGAATACAACGCAAAAACCGGTTTTGGCGCGGTAGTCCGGATAACCCATTTCCCGGATGACGTGAAATGGATGATTCGGTTGTGGGACCGCCCGCGCGCCTATAAGAAGCACTATCTGATGACTTTGCGCGGCCGCCGGTTAAGGGGCGGGGAAACATTTAAATTCAGCGCTGTTGTTTTGCCGTTCCAGGCGGCAAAGGATAAGTGGAAGTCCAAAGCTGAGTCTCTTGGGAAAATGCCGCTGGAGTAATCCGTTAACAATATCTCGTTTTTTTGAATATTATGTATTATATTAACGCCTGAAGCAACTATTTAAACAGTATAGCCAGGTTTCAGGTATGTGCAATTCCATCAATTACCCCAAACTGAACAAACTTTTGCTCAGGTCGCTTGACTTTGAGTATATCAACAGCCGGCATACCGCTTTGTATTATGGTTGGGTTGAACCCTGGCACTGTTCCCCCTGGTGGGTTTTGACCTATTGCCGTTCGGGGAAAATCGAAATGCAGCTTGGAAATCCGGACGGCAATTATTTTGTCAATACCGGGGATTTATCCGTGATTGAATCTGAAAGAATGGTCCGCGGAGAAGTTTTATCCGGGGACGGAGCGGAAATTGACTGGATAAATTTCCGGTTCGTGGCAATGGATTCGATTGATCTGCTGTCTCATTTTGTAATACCAAATCTAATTTCCGGGGAAACCGCTGTGCGGCTGGGAGAGCAGATTGTTGCCATCAATAAAGCAGTGCATGACAATCCGGACATGACTACTTCGGCAATTGTAAAAAAACATGCTTTTATGATTCTTGAACTTTTGCTGGAAAAATTTTCCCCGATCCCGGATTTTAACATGGTGATCGAGGCCCATGAACATTTTAAAAGAGTGTTGGATTACATTCAGGATAATTACTGCAAAAATATTGTATGTGAAAAACTTGCAAAGCTTTCCGGGATGTCTTCGGCAACTTTTTTTCGCAATTTCCGGAAATGCTTCGGCACAACTCCGCACCAGTATATTTTGTCTTTAAGGCTCAAGGATGCCCGTTATCTGCTGTTGTCCGATAGTATAACCATCGGGGAGATCGCGGAAACTCTTGGATTTTGCGACCAGTTCCAGTTCAGCCGGATTTTCCGCAAGCACTGCGGGATAAGTCCCACGCTTTACCGCAAACGCCAGCGGCTCCGCTGATTGCAAATCGAAAAAACTGAAAAAGCATTCAAACCGCGTTGAAAAGCCTCCGTGCATGTGTCATGATTATTGCATACACCAAACAGAAAAATGGGGATAATCATGATAAAGTCTTCAGTTGAACAGCTTTCCGTTATTTTGAATTCAGGCGCTGAATATAATCCGGCATATCATGTGATTGATTCAGGCCGCGATGGACTATCGGTTCTGGTAACTGCCTGCATGCACGGCAATGAGTTGCAAGGCGCGGAAATGATCAGGAGGATATTGCCGGAACTGCGCCGGTCATTGTGTGCCGGGAAAGTGATCCTGATGCCGTTCGCTAATCCGCTTGCGGTTAAAAGACGCCAGCCACATATTGATTACGAGTTGGAGCGAGCTTACGGGCGTGACCGCGAGAACAATTACAATTGTACCTGGCCGGGTGATCCGGATGGAACCGATACCCAGCGCACAACTCATGCGGTATTTCAGGAGATCGTGCCGCAATGTGATTATCTGTTTGACCTGCACTGCTGGTACGGCAATAAAGCGTCATGCCTCATCGCAAGATATGACAAGGAGTTGAATATAAAAGTCGCGGAGGCAAGCGCTTTGAGATTTGCTAAAGGATTCAATGATCCTGCTCCGGAAGCTCCCAGACCGGTTTTTCCGTGCATCCTGAGCCAGTATTTCGATGATAACAAAGAGGGCGGATTTTGCATTGAATTTTCCGGTCAGTATTGTTTCCGGGAACGGGAAATCAGGAACGGAGTCGTAACTTTGCGGAACGGTTTCAAATCTTTTGGAATGCTTTCAGGCGATCCGGAGGGTGTTGTATCTCCGACAATCTGGACGGATAAGGCGCAAATGCATGAAATAACAGCTTCGCATCCCGGTGTTTTTATTCCCGGTGGAGAATTCGGTTTCGATGATAAGGTTAGTGCCGGAGATTCCCTGGGACAGCTTTATAACCCGGAAACTCTGGAAGTCAGCGAAATTGTTTCTCCGGCTGATGGTTATATTTTCCAATACGGCCGGATGGGAGAGATGAGTGACACCCCCGATCCGGCACAGGCTTTCCATCCCTACGCGGAAACCGGCGAAATTCTGGCTGTCATCGCCGACGCTTAAGGGTTTGTTCCGGCTGGATGAGATAAAAGGCGTTTTGCCCGACTTTCATGTCGCGGACGATTCGCTTTACCTTGCCAAGTTTTTTGCCATCCCAGAGACTGGTGACGAAAGCTTTCCGGGGAAGTTCGATAGTTTTTCGGCCGGTCGATGAAGCGTGTAAGGCAATAAGATTTTTACAAAAGAACATCACGTCGCCGGTTTTATTGTAGATGTTTTCACCTTTGAATTCGGCGATACCCCGGAGCAGGTTATGATTTATCAATCCCACCGTGCCGATGTAAATCGACTGCCAGTTGCCATGGTTTTTAAAGGCGATTCCCGGCAGTTTTTCCCCGTCACGCGAAACGAAATATGCTAGTGGCTTTGCTTGAGGATCGTTGACGTAAAATCTAGACAGACCGGCTTGAAAACTTTTGTTCCCGGCGCTGCCCATAAATCCCTTCACGTACTTGGTAATGGGATGTTTGACCGCATCGAAATTTACGGTCAGGTTGATAGATTTGTTTTCTCTCAGCTTGAAGCCGGTTAACGCTTCGATATTTTTTATATTCATTGAAGCGCCGGTCACGTATCCCGAACCGTATCCGAAAACCAGCAGATTGCCGTTTTTCTTCAGCGCCTCGATATTTTTTTTCTCGATTTCCGTAAGCCCGTAGGCCAGCGGGAAGAAGAAAATTTTGTACTTGTCCGCTACTTTCGGGAGGTCATGGAACTGATACTGTCCGATCGGGATACCGCAGTGCATGGCGGCGGCTTTCGTGCCGGAAAGCAGTATTTTCGGAATTGCTCCCCGTCTGGCGTCGGCCTGGACGTTTTTGGGTTGTTCTCCGGCGAAAATCGCCATCATTCCGACAGGCTGGCGCTGGCAGTTCAGGATTTCGGCGAACTGCTTATTGGCGTTGCCCACGAATTGGGCTATCAACGGATCATTGTACCACCCGATCCCCATGTCGAAAGTCCAGATTCCGCCCCCGAAGCACATTTGTTTCATAAATTCACGCCTGAGCACGGAAAGGCTTTTCCTGGCGGTGTCGAAAAGGATGTTATTGGCATAATTGCGTTTCATGACCGGAAAAATCCGGTGATCCAGTTCCGTGAACGCAATTTTGTTGTTAAGGGGGAAGCTGTTGAGCATAGTGTTGTTTTTGTTGCCCAGTCCGATGTCACGGGCCTCATAAGACGGGCCGCCGCCGGAGTCCAGCAAATTTTTTGACATTACCGTCTCCGTTCCGCGCTGATGTCCCGCTGAACCGGTACAGGATTCGGAAATATCTGGGTAGTAGGCCATTACCAATACATTCTTTCCGGCCGATTTTTTCAAATATCCGGCGTAGGCGTTGATCATTTCACCCCGCGCAATATTGTCGCATTCGCGGTAGTCGATAACGTTTTGATATTTTGCGGGATCAAGGAGATACGGATTGCCTTTGTACTGGTCGATATTCCTGCCTTTGATTCCGGGCAGCGCGGCATTGTCAAAAGTCACTGATTTGTTTCGCCACGCTTTCCGCAGGGCTTCAACGTTACGGTATTTTTCTTTCAGGTAACTTCTGAAGCGCCTGAGCATGGGCTTACTGTAGTCCAGGCAGTGAGGCGGTTTGCCGTAATCGTTTCTTACCCATCCGAACTGTCCGTCATATCCGGCCAGGAAGCGATACCCGACAACCGTTTTCCCGTAGGGTTTTGAATTGATGTGTCTGCACATCGCGTCAATAAAAACGCCGACCGCTTCATGGGCTTTCCTGGAAGCGGCCGACGGCAGAAAATGACCTTTGCCTTTGGCCCCTCGCAAAGTCAGTTTCCAGCTGGAATATTTTTTCCTGTAGGCTTTGATCTTATCCATAGTTCCGAAAATCCGCTGATACAATCCGAAATTCCTGCACCAGCAGAACAGTCCGTTTTGGTCTCGAGCCAGCTCGCCGGGGTTGCGGTCACACCACCAGTCGGGGGGATATAGGTTATCGATGGAGATAATCAGGAAGGCGTCCGGGTTCTGGAGCAACACCTTATAAACCTGGTTGTCCAGATCGGTGAAATCGTACTTGCCTTTGCCTGTCCAGTCGCCGTGAACCACCGGGCCGCCATACGGATACCTTACAATCATCAGCTTTATTCCGTTTTTCGCCAGTTGCCGGAAAACCGCCATGTCCGAGTAGACCTGTTCATGGCTGGCAAGCACCGGGGGATAAAGTTTTCCGTTTATTTCCAGACACATTCCGCCGTTGATTTTCTTTTTGTTGAGTTTGGCCGGCGAACGCGTACGCAGGATCTCTTTCAATACTTGGAGCGCAAACGGTTTTAGCTCAATAATGTTCCTGACTTTCAGGTTTTCGGGGCGTCCGCGGTAGATATATTGCCAGAAAGTGTTGTCACGGGTTATCTCCCTGGACGAATACAAATAGACGAAAACATCCGTCCATCTCCGGGCATATTTTTCGCTGACATGATGATTGAACGTGATAAGGTCGTCGTTATAAAGTTCCAGGTATATTTTCATTGCGTCCTCCGGGACAGCGAACCGGAAAACTTTCCTGCCGTTTCGGTCGGGCATCTCCGCGAGAGCAACCGGCGCGGATTCCTTCCCTTTAAAATTCACCGAAGTCATCCTTACTCCCATGCCGCGTGAACCTTCCCGAAGCGCCTTGTCGGATTTAGCTGCCGGTAACTTGTATCCGGCGTCGATCTCGTAAACACATCCGGGAGTAAGCATATCAAGTTCGAGGAAAGCGTATGGCCAATCGATTTTCTTCGAAAAAACGGCACGGTTGAATTGAGGCGGTTGTTTTTTGCCCTGGTCGACTACATTCAAATTGTCGATGAGTGCGGTCTGGGACCCGCCCCTGAAATTGACGCTTAACTCAATAGTATCTGTTTGCGGTTTTGTTTGGAAATTATGGATAGTGGTCTGCCATTCTCCCATGGTCTGCGGGGTTTTGAGGGAGCCGCCGAAATTGGTCTTTCTTACAATGCCGTTGTCGAAGGCGAATACATGGTTTTTCAACGTTTTGCGATTTTTGTCCAATTCTTTGAGGAAGATGAAATATTCGGCGTAAGGGCCTTTTTGCAACACTTTGATATCCATGGAAACTTGCAGCCAATGACCGCCTGAAGCCTCCAGAGTTTTTCGTTTCATCGAAAACGTTCCACAGGTGTCCGGCTTATCAATTTTCAGGCATTTCCCGCTCAGATGTCCAGGCTGGTCAAGAGAGCTTGACGTTGCGGTGTAGTAGTTTTTAAGCTTAAATGAATTCTTCCATTTTTCAGTTTCAAAATTTTCGCTGCACAATTTTTTTTCAGCGGAAATTCCGGATACAGTTCCGAGCAGGACAAAAATATTGAAAATCAGCAAACTTTTCATCTTAGTAATCTGCCCACCAGCCATTGGGGTCGGCGGTTTTATTCTTGGCCTTCGGGAATAATGAATACGGAACCCATTCGTAATGACCATCGGCAAAAACCACGTTGGTTCCGCCTGAGTGACGGAATGAAATCGTTGTGTAGTCAACAACTGCCCAACCCATTTTCGCGGTATTGTACTTGCCGTCAATCCCGGAAGGGCAAACCATCAACCGTGACGAAGGCTGCTTCAGTTTCTTGAAAACATGGCAGTAAGACTGGACAAGATAATAGTTTGAACCGTAGCTGTAGTTCGGGACGTTCCTGGTAGTGTGGGTCAAAGCCTGAGTTCCGTCAAGTCCTCCATGTGGGCATACGGTCAAAAGCGGGGCTACATCTTTATCCGTGCCGTTAGAGTCATATTTTTCCGGCAAGCTGTAATAATCGGCAAGTCCTCCATTCACTGTGCGATTGTAAATATAATTACTGACGCTGCCGCCGTATGGAGAGAAACCGTCATTTTCGGAAGCATACATGGAATAACCCAGCCCAAGCTGTTTCATCTGGTTGCCGCAGTTGATTCTGATTGATGTTTCCCTGGCGTTGCGCAGTGCGGGAAGCAGCATACTCGCAAGTATGGCAATGATTGCTATTACTACCAATAACTCGATAAGGGTGAATCTCTGTTTTCGTTCCATTCTGATATTTTTGTTTGTTTTCATGGGGTACTCCTGTTATTTAATTAATATAGCATAATCTCCGGTTCAATTTGTATTTTTAAATCACCTTCATCGAAAAGATGATCCATTGTTTCTTGGCATATTTTCCGGATATTGTGACTGCCGGTGGATATATTGAAAACTCCTGATCTGATCGAGAGAATGTTGTTGAACCCGCTGATCATCACGTCTCTGCCGGGGATTAATCCTTTTTCCATCAGCGCTTTAGCGCCCCCGAGGAAAGTATAATCGGAATAATATGCCACCGCTTTTATTCCAGGGAATTTTTCCAGTAATTTTCGGGTAGCTCCATAACCGTCATTGATACGTTCTTCAAGGGAAACTCCCCCCGTATAGGCATCTTCCCGATCAATGTAAACGATATATTTATTTTGAAGTTCCTCTAATGATTTGTCGGGAACCAGTTCCCGCAATGCATCAAAACGACTGGTGCTTCCCCCGGGATACAGGATAAACTTGAAGTCATCGTGTCCATTGGCAATAAAATGCTTGAGGAAAGCGATAAACGCATTTTTCACGTTAAGCTGTATGTCTCTTTTGGTAAGGTGACTGAGTACGAAAAGATAATTCAGGCCGTTTTTAATGCACAGCTTTTCCAATTCCTCGAATCCCACCGGATTCCCGATAAAAACCAGTGCTTCGCAGCCGCGGTTGATCAGGTTTTCCACAATATCCGAATTTTCTTTCAGGTTATTTTTGAAAATCGAGGTATAACAGTAATAATCCTTGGATTCAAGGGTTTGAGTAAGCAGCAGCAGCAGATCCCGGATATGTTCTTCGTGGGTGAGGCGTTCCATTGACGGAAGCAGGGCCACGGTCCGGGTGCTTTGCCCCTGGAGCAGCGTGTAACCGAAATGCCGGCGGTAGTTTAACTGCTTTGCCGTTTCAAGCACCCGCTGCCGGACTTTCTCGGAACAGTAATTGCTTTCCCGCTTGTTCAGAATGCCGGAAACCGAAGGAACCGATACTCCGCAAGCAGTCGCAATGTCTTTAAGAGTTACTTGACGTCTGCGCTTTTTCACAATATCCCCTGTTTCATTTTTTTCTTTTCTGAAACTCTCACTGTTACGCCTGAAAATCTCTATATAAAGTAATTTTATATAAAATAATTATATATCAGTTTCTCAGAAATGTCAATAGCCACTGGAAATTTTACGGAATTTTGGCTGGACCAGTTGATTTTTGTTTTGATTAAAGGTAAATGTATACTGTATACAATCATGCTCGTTGTCGGCTAGGGCGCGATGCAAAAAGAAAAGAGGTATGCATAAATGAAATTCAACGTCCACGGGAAGATGGAAAATGGACAGGCCATACGGGTTGTTGCGTTCGGTTCGTCCAATACGCAGCGTTTTCAAACCGGCATGCATTGGTTTGATTTTGTCGAGTTGGGCTTCAAAAGCAAGTGCAGTTCTTGCGGACAATTCATTAATTCGGGTATTAGCGGAAATACCACTGTTGACTTGCTCAACCGGTATGACAACGAACTTGCCAGGTATGAACCATATCTGGTTATTTTGACTATTGGCGGCAATGATTCCAATCCGGAAAGGAATATAAGCGCTGAACTCTACCGGGAAAACCTGTGTATTCTCCATGAAAAAATGACAAATGCCGGGAGTGAAGTCGTATTCCAGACTTACTACGCTTGCGACCTTGATCTTCTTGAAGCGGATTACAGTAAAAATCTTCTGGAATATATGCAGCTTGTCCGCGATACGGGAAAAGAATTGAACTCCCCCGTAGTTGATCATTTTGCACGTTGGGACAAACTGCGTCTGCATGACGTGTCTGCTTACCGGACGATGATGCGCGACGCCATGCATGTAAATCCGCTTGGCAATATGGTGTTAGGATTGGATTTGATCGACTTTTTCGAAATGGAATTGCCCGGGGAATTTCATGGTTACTGCCGGGAAGGACTCATCATGAAATCATACCTGGACTCGTTATGAAACTTAAACGCTATTCTCTTGCTGAACAGGCATATCAGGCTCTGCTGAAGCAAATCATTTCAGGGGAGCGTCCTGTCGGGGAAAAGCTTACAGAGGAAGAGCTTTGCGGAGCCTTCGGCATCAGCCGGACTCCGGCCCGGGAAGCCTTGGTAAGCCTTGAGCGCGATGGGCTGGTGGAGCGTCAGCCGCACAGCGGCTGGAATGTCAGCGCCCCGGACTGTCAGCAGATCAAGGAATTGTTCGAGTGCCGCCGGGAAATCGAATGTCTGGCACTGGACGCGGCAATGCGAAAAATTCCCCGGGAGAAACTCGAAAACCTGAA
The DNA here is from genome assembly GCA_963678815.1 of Victivallales bacterium. Taxonomy (GTDB): domain Bacteria; phylum Verrucomicrobiota; class Lentisphaeria; order Victivallales. The sequence continues at coordinate 4,612,299 of OY787460.1, read as the reverse complement.
AAAATTGCTTCTCGACGAATCCAAAGAAGTTCGCGAGAGATCGTATGATGCCGATCAGGAACTCCACTCACTGATTGCGGAATATTGCGGGAACCGGTATTTGCGCGAAATCCTGGAAAGATTGATCAGGCAAACCGCGCCATACCGTTTATATCGAACCAGCGGCTCATTCCCGGAAGCGCTTTTACAGGAAAGACTGGAACTTGTGGAAAGCATTATTTCGGGTAACGCAAATGAAGCGGTAAAAAGACTTTCCAGTCACATAGAACACGGAAGCAGGATATTTGGCAAGGAGGAACTTTAATGGCGGAAGACCGTAAAAAACACAAGGAGGCGAAGCTTGCTTCGGCCTTGAAACTGACGAGCGGCGGGAAGATAGCCGACACGGGTAAAATATCAGAAATACTCGCGGAGATAATCCATTCCGGAGACAAACTTTGCATTGAAGGTGACAACCAGAAACAGGCCGATTTCATTTCAAAAGAGCTTCTAAAACTCGATCCGGAAAAAGTCAGTGACCTGCATATCCTGATCTCCACGATCGGCTTGCCGGAGCAGCTTGATTTGTTCGACATGGGGCTGGCTCGCAAAATCGACCTGGCTTACGCCGGACCGCAAGGCAACCGCATTGCCCAGATGATTAATGACAATCGCATTGAAGTCGGCAACATCCACACCTACAATGAACTGTACAGCCGCTACTTCATGGATTTGCGCCCGAACGTGTGTCTGCTCGCGGGTGTTGAAGCGGACGCGCAGGGGAACATCTACATGAACGGCAGCGTGGAGGACTCATCTTCCATTGCGGAAGCCACGGCCTTCGGGCAGGGGATCGTTGTTGCCCAGGTGAACAAAATAGTTGACCGGGTCAGGCGGGTGGACATTCCCGGCGACTGGGTTGATTTTGTCGTTCAAAGTCCGGAAAAGTTCTACATGGAACCTTTGTTTACGCGCGATCCGGCGAGGGTGACGGAAACCATGATCCTGATGGGGATGATGACCATGAAAGGGATTTACGCGAAATATCTTCCCCGGACAATAAACCACGGGGTGGGATTCAATACCGCCGCCATCGAACTGATGCTGCCAACCTACGGTGAAGAAATCGGTCTCAAGGGTAAAGCCCTTACCAACTGGGTTCTCAATCCGCATCCCACCATGATTCCCGCTATCGAAGAGGGATATGTGGAGAGCATTATCCCGCCCGGCGGTGAACTTGGTATGGAAAAATATGTGGAGGCGCATCCGAATATCTTTCCCGTCGGTGCTGATGGTTCATTGCGTTCCAGCCGGGTGTTCGCCCAGCTTGCCGGTCATTACGGTATTGATATCTTTGTCGGGGCGAGTTTGCAAATCGACGCCCTCGGCAACAGTTCCACCGTTACCGCCGAACGGGTTACCGGTTTTGGCGGCGCTCCGAACTTCGGGTGCGACGCTGGAGGCAGACGCCACACTTCCGACGCCTGGCTCAAGGCTGGGGAGGAATATTTCCGGGGCGGACTCCCCAGGGGCAGGAAGCTGGTGGTACAGGTAGTGGAAAGTTTCCAGGCGGGAATGCAGGAAACTTTCGTGGAAAAACTCGACGCGGTGACGCTGGCCGATGAAGACATGTTCAAGCTGCCTCCGATCATGATTTACGGCGAAGACGTGTCGCATATCGTTACCGAGGAGGGTATTGCAAACCTGCTGCTCTGCCGGACTCCTGAAGAGCGCGAGCAGGCGGTCAGGGGAGTCGCCGGTTTTACCGGCGTCGGATTGAAGCGCGATAAAAAGAAGGTTGAAGAACTCAGGGCGCGCGGCATTGTTCAGCGTCCGGAAGACCTGGGCATCAAAAAACTCCACGCCACCCGCGACCTGCTTGCCGCCAGGAGCATCAAGGACTTGGTGAAGTGGTCCGGCGGCCTTTATAATCCGCCCTCGCGGTTCCGCAACTGGTAAGCTGAAAGGTATAATATCATGGAACATCTGCAATTTGACAAGCAATCGGACTCACCCGATTTGGCATGTGCCGGGAAAGCGTCGCTGAAAGGCGTGGTGTCGTCCGGAAATCTCGAAGTGCTTATCGAAGCGAAAGACCTTGGCGGTAAATGCCGGTTCGAAGTCGACACCGCCGCCGAGGGATTCAACCAAAGCTGGGAAGCGGTTGTTGACGACTTCATGGACAGGCACGCTCCCGGAAATTTGCTCGTGAGTGTCAATGACTACGCGGCGAGTCCCGACGTGGTGGCGCTCCGGCTGGATCAGGCTTACGAGGCATTGAAAGGAGGCGAAGCATGAAATTGAAATTAGGAAAAAGTTTCTACGAAGGCACTGCCCGGCAAAGGCTCGATTACATTCTCGATAAAGATACTTTTAAGGAAATCCTGCCGCCTCCGGCACGGCGGATAAGTCCTCATCTGGCGATGTTTAACGTTCCCGTGGCATTCGATGACGGTGTTGCGGTTGGCGAAGGCAGAATTGACGGTAAAAGCGTCAGCATCCTGGCCCAGGAAGGCAAGTTCATGGGCGGGGCTTTCGGGGAAGTTCACAGCGCCAAGATAACCGGACTGCTCAAACGCAGCTTGAAAACCAAGCCTGACGCAGTGGTGTGTTTGTGGGACTCCGGCGGTGTACGTCTCCAGGAAGCCAATGCCGGGGAAATCGGCGTTACCGAAATCATCCGTGCCATTTTCGATCTTCGGGCGGCGAAAATTCCGGTGATCGGGGTGGTCGGTGGTTCCTGTGGTTGTTTCGGCGGCGCCGGAATCATTTCCGCCTGCTGTGATACGCTGATCTGTTCCGAGGAGGCCCGTATCGGGGTTTCCGGTCCGGAAGTGATCGAAACTACTATGGGCGTTGACGCTTTCGACTCCCGTGACCGGGCGTTGGTCTGGCGCACTACCGGGGCAAAAAACCGCTATTTATTCGGATTTGTCAAAACGCTTGTCGAGGATGATCCGGACGAATTTCGCAAGGCTGTTATTGAAGTCATGTCGGAACCGTCGGGGATTTCTCTTGAGCAGATAGAAAAAACTCAGGAAGTCCTGAAGAAACGCATGGAAGAATATTCCGGAATTGGGGATGCCATCGATATCTGGAAAAAAATGGGATTCGCGGCCCCGGAACGGATACCGGAGATATCCGCCGCGGAACTGCGGGAACTTGCGGGAGGTGTGAAATGACCGTAAATGAACTTCTTAAAGAGCTTTTCCCGGAAGGGTTCGATATTGATTCCTCCGATTCCGTGGTGTACGGGACCGGTAAACTGAACGGAAAGGAAATCGCCCTGATCGGCACTTGTGATGATGCGCTGATCGGTATGAAAGAGATTCTCTCTCTCAGTGAAAAATTTCTGGATATCATCAAAAATAAACCGGGAATTCCCGTACTGATGCTGGTTGACAACAACGGTCAGCGGATGTCATTGGAGGAGGAATTGCTCGGGTTGCCGCAGTACATCGGGCATCTGGTCAGCATTCAGGATTACGCCAGGCGTAATGGACACAAAGTCATTTCTCTGGTTTACGGCAGTGCTATTGCCGGGGGATTTATCGCATTCGGAATGGGAGCGCCAAGCCGCATTTACGCCATCCCGGACGCCAAGCCGTCGGTGATGAATCTTCCGGCCGTGGCGAGGGTGACCAAGCAGCCGCTGGAAAAACTCGAAGAGCTGGCGAAAACCGTGCCGGTGTTCGCTCCCGGAGTCGACAATTTTTACAAAATGGGCGGACTCCACGAAATCTGGAAGGACAACCTGAGCGCTCATTTGCAAAATGCTTTTGATAATTACGGAGACGACGACGAACGCGCTGAAATTGCGTTGGAACGGGGCGGACGCAACGAGGCGGAAAAAATTATCAGCGAAGTTATCAATGCGTGATTGCGTCAGGCGCCATCAGCTGGTTTACGTGAACCCGGAGCTTTGCGGAGGTCTGGACGAAACCGTAAGCGGCTGGTCTGCTTCCGGCTTCCCGGGGATTGTCAGGCGGCCGTGTTTTTCGGAAAACGGCAACATTTGCCTGGGGATTCCCTTACCGCCATCGCGGGGAAAACTCCGGCTGAGTTGTGAAGTCACCGGGGACGCCGTGGAAAAAATTACGCCGCCGCCGGAATTGCGAAATTGCGCGGCGGCATTCCCGGAAAATAAGCGCGAAGGTCTGAATGCGCTTCTCGAAATTGCGCCGTTCCAAACACATGTCGTGGGGAGTCTGGCTTGGGAATCCATAACCGGGATAACCTACCTGACGGAAAGCTCGGATATAGACCTGCTTTTCATGCCCTCGAATAAGGATGAGTTTTACAAAATTGATAAAACGCTGGAAAACTGGCGGGAACGCTTTAAAATAAAATGCGATATTGAAATAATGTTTCCCAATGGAAACGGATTCTTATGGAAAGAGTACAAACAGTCACCACGCAAATTCCTGGTCAAGGGCAATTCGAAAGTTTTTATGAGTTCGCCGGAACAGCTCGGAATATAGCCGAATGCGCGAAACAGGCGTTGCTTGAGGAATTGGCGGCCTATCCAAAACCGGGCATGGTCAGTTATGTCGACAGCGGCAGTCACGAGGATATGGACGCGTCAATCTTTCGGAAGAGCATCAAGGCTATCAGCCCGTATTTCTCGAAACTCGCGGATGCCGGTTACGCAGGAAAAAGCCTGGACCGATTGCGAAGTATCGGTCTCGAAGCTGAAAGGGCAATGTGTGCGGCCACCGGCGGAATCAATACCCACCGGGGCGCGATTTTTGTGATCGGGTTGCTGGCGGCGGCTTCCGGGGCTGCCTGCAAATCCGGATGGGAAATTGAAGATCCCGGCAGGATCATTGCCTCGAAGTGGGGCTGGCAACTGCTTTCTCCGGGAGAATTTACGGGTGTCAGTAACGGCATTGCCGTTTATCAGGCACACGGGATAACCGGGGCGCGCGGAGAGGCCGCTTCCGGCTTCCGCAACGTTTACGAAACCGGGATTCCCGCCTATCGGGAAGCATTGCGGATGAAAACTCCGGACGATGCGGCGGCGCATACATTTTTTGCGTTACTGGAGAAGGTCCATGACACTACGCTGATCCATCGCGGCGGTATCGCGGGACTGGAATTTGCCATGGAAAGCGCCGCGAAATTCAATCTTGCCGGAGGAGTTTTCAATCGCGAGTGGAAGTCGTTGGCGAAGGCGCTCCATTATGAATTTATTAGGCGTAACCTGAGCGCCGGAGGCGTGGCCGATTTGCTGTCGGCGACAATTTTTTTGCACAAACTGGATGAAACCATCGGAGAGGGAAAGTGACAAAAATAGCGATACTTTGTTCGGGACAGGGCATGCAGGAAGCTGATATGTTTGAACCCTTGCGGCAATATCCCGAATGTCAAGATTTTCTAAAAACAGCCATTGACAGTGGCTGGCTCGCGGACGATGTTGCCGGAGCGGTTGTCTCCGGAACGATTCCGGATGAAATTCTTTTCGATAATCTTCACGCCCAGGAATTGATCTGTCTTTACCAGTTGACGGTGTGGGAGAAGCTGAAAAATCTTATTGCCGGGGAAAAGTTGTTTGCCGGGTACAGTCTGGGCGAACCGGTGGCTTACGGAGTTGCCGGATTTTTAGCGCCGGAAGCGGTTTTTAAAATGATCATGAAACGCGCGGAAATTATGAGTTCCTGCGTAAAAGAGCCTTGTTCGATGCTGGCGGTGAAAGGGCTTTCCGAGGACGACGTGAAAGCAAAGTGTGAGCAGGCTGGGTGTCATATCGCCATTTACAACCCCGGACGGCATTTCATCTGCGGCGGTTTGGAAAAGGGCATTGAAGTACTTGAAAAAGAATGTGTTCAGGCGGGAGCTGAAAAGGTGATGCCGTTGAAGATCAATGTGCCGTCGCACACGCCGCTGCTGTCTGGAGCGACGGAAGAATTCCGGAAATATTTGGAAACGTGCGGTTTAAAAATGGATACGGAAACGATCATGCTCGAGGGAGTCAGCGGCAGGAGGATTTTTACCCGGATGCAGGCCGTCAATGCCCTGGCGAACCAGCTTTCCCATCCCGTTATGTGGGCGCGGAACATCTCCGCGATGATCGAGTACGGTTGCGGAGTATGTCTGGAGCTTGGCCCCGGACACGCCCTTGCACGGATGACAGGCGAAATGATCCACTATGGGGAGGCCCGTTCCATCGAAGAATTCAGCGACCTGAATGAGTTATCGAAATGGTTGCGGAATTCCATAATCCGCAACCGGTAACCGCTAAAAAATTGTTTACTGCCACTTTAAACCGGATGCGCCGCGATTCTTCAGCTTTGGAATTGATTTGCCATTGAAAGTCAGCGGCTTCATTTCGGATTTTTGTTCCCTTCCGAATTTTTTGTTGAACTGTCCAGCGGTATCGGCGGTGTATTTTCCCATTCCGGTGATTGTTCCGGGGGTGTAGAAATTGTCCGATAAAGTCAACTTTGGAGCAGTAGTGCCTTTGCCCGTGCGCCAGTAGATAATGGTAGGGCAATCCAGGATGGCGCAACGGGTGAGTTTGCATACCGGTTCAGGTTTTCGCGGATAGATATGCAGGCCAGTTTTGAAACGGCATATTGTGCAGCTGGTCATGTTCAGTTGACTGTTTACACCTAGGATGATACCGATAGTTTTTCCGTCGCCTTTCATTATACAGTTTTCAAGCTTGAGCTTGGCTTTTTTGCTGACCACCATGGCGTTTATTTCGTTATTGCGAATCACACAATTTTTCATCCTGAATTCGCCCTGATAAAACTCGACGGCATTGCGAAACGGGGTTTTTTCGACAAGACAGCTTTCATAAGTTACGCGGCATGCGGGATAAACGTCTACAATGCCGCCGCCCGCGCAATGGTCAAAACGGCCGTTGATTACCGTAGTTTCGCTGCCGTGATTGCTGATTCCCTGGTCCATGTAAAAACTGGCGTGAATATTTTCAAACCGGATATTTTTTGCACGGGTGGTGGAAAAGCCGTCATGGGCCCCGTTCTTTACCGATAAGTTGCGAACCACGACATTATCAGACGCAATACTTACGGTGGGACGCATGCCGACAGTGGCAACCTTGATGTCATCGGGAGTTTTCCCGGGCGGGAGTTTGATGTAAAGGGTGTTATGCAGCGGATCACGTTTTTCGCCTTTTGGGGGAGAGTTTTTGAATAGGAAATAGCTGAACGGAGCGAGTTCTTTGCGATTCCTGCAAAACGACGCGGGTTTGCCGTTAAAAAATACAATAGGAAAGGCTGACCAGTATCCTTGGCGGTCCATGACCCAGGCGTTGTTGAGCAGATACATGCTGAAGACACCGCCGCCTTCGTTTTTCCATTGACTTGCAGGACGCTGGGTTAAACGGTCGATTGTTGCTCCCTGGCCGTCGATCACCGTAGGTTTATTCAAGCTTCCTGCAAATTTACGCCCCCGGATATTTATGCGTTCGTTATAGGGAATCCGGTTTGGTATCAGCTTCAAGGTATCACTGCCTTTCAAGACGCTCATAGCCTTGGCGATAGTTTTGAAAGGCGCTTTTTTTGAGCCTTTATTCGCATCATTTCCCGAGACATTATTGACATAGTATTCCGCCGCCGCCAGGGAACTTGCCGCAATCAAGATAACCAGAATAGCGAAATGTTTAACGGTGTGCGTGAGATAATCAGTGATTTTCATGAAACCTTCTTTGATTTACAGCATAAAATATTTTTGTTTTACAACTTTCAGTTTCAGTGAAGACAAGTTTTTCGGGCGGAAGAGACCATTTTTATCGGTATTCATAACTCCTTCATAGTATGAGAATACCACATTGCCGCCAGTAAAGCAGATACTATAATAACAATTACTCGGGACGTCTTCATTTTCCAGGAGTCCGTGGAATTTCCAGACGCCGCGGTCATTGTCACTTACGGCAACGGACAGGGGTCTTCTCCAATGGAACTGGGGATGTCCGAAAGGCAGTTCGCCGCGATCATTGTATAACATTATATATCGGTCCGTTCCGGGAATTTTTTTTATGCTTTGCGGTCCGCATGGCATCAGGAATTCTTCAATCGCGGTGAATGGCCCCCAATTGTTGCCGCCGTCATTGGAATACGCGCGGTAGGCGTATCCTCCCGGTGTCCTGCACCACATCATTACCTTTCCGTTGTCAAGTTCGACAACTCCGGGTTCCTGACACTGCACCCATCCGTCCTGAATATGTTTATATGCCGCGGGGTTCTCCTCATGAACTTTCCGGGGCATCACGATATTATCTTTTTCAATAACAATCTTGTTTTTACTCAACCGCCAGCTTTTCCCGGCATCGTCGGAAATAAAACATCCGCAATACACCAAAAAGCCTTCCGCCCCGAAAACCGGGGTGTCGCCGTGCCATGCATACGGCAGCAGGATACGCCCGTTTTTCAGTTGTATAAGACGGTCGTTATTCACAACATAGTAACCTTTTTTTTCGGAAGCTACATCAATCGGGTCGCTCCATGTTTTCGCATTATCGGAACTTGTCATAAAAAGCGGATAACACAATGTTGTGGATACTTTATGCAAATAAACCATTGCAATTCTGCCGTCATGCAGTTTTAAAAGGCTGATGCTCATATTGTTCAATATGTCGTCATCAGGTTTTAGCAGTTCTTTTTTGTCCGACCAGGAGCAACCGCCATCGTATGATCGCAGCTCAATTAATGTGGCTTTATCTTCATCTGCGGCGCCGGCAAATTTCCCGTAGACAAAATACAATGATCCGTCAGGCAGTTCGCAAATGGAACCTTCTCCCGATCTTAACTTGTCGTTGCGGTGGTCTTCGATCAGTTCCTCGTGTACGACATAATCTTTAATATCGTGATCCATAACTATTTCACAGTTCCTTTAAAAGTTTTTCGGCAACCAGCTTATGACCGGTATTGTTCGGGTGCATGCCGTCCAGAAACATATCGTCAAGCTTGATTGCGTTGTTACGGGCGTAATCATAATATGCCCGGTTGATATCGAGCAGAGTTACTTTTTCATTTTTGGCAACCTTTTTCATCATTGCCACATACTTGTCAAGCATGACATTAAAACCTAGTTCATTATCTGGATCATAAGGCGGCTTACCGTACATCTCCTTAAGCTTTTTTGTCCAGCGCATGGGATTGGGGGTCATGAGGATGATCCGGCAATTGTTTTCTTTGAGCCGCGAAATGAAGTATTTCAAATTTTCTTCATACTCTGAGAGCAGAACGCGCGATCCCGTTGCCGGGGGATTTTTCCATACGTCAATCGTTGAATCGTTTATGCCGAATTGGATTATGACGATATCCGGTTGATGCGCAAGGACGTCCTTTTTGAATCTTGCCTTTGCCATCCGGGTAGTGTTTCCGGGGACACCGGAATTTACAATCTTATATCCGGGTAACTTTTTCGCAAGACGCATTGAATATATTTTAACATTTCCGCGCGGTGCGGTTGTCGAGTCCCCGAACGCAACAATTGTTTTCTTTTTATCAACGGGCATCGTTTTATCCAGTGGTTGGTTCTCTGTTTTTCCTGAAATTCCTGTTACGGATAAAATAGTCATCTCTGCTGCAATAAGCAATTTTTTAATCATTAGTTTCCTTTTTTTAGATTAGTTTATTAGTTTATAGTTATATTGCGAAACTTAAGTATTTACCGCCGGGTAAAAGCAAATAATATTCCGGGTTATTCGCGATTTATTAAATCATTTTATTTCTGAATTCCGTAGGTGTCTGATGCATTTTACTTTTAAACAATCTGCAGAAATAGCTGCTGGAAGCGTATCCGCACTCATGGGCGATATCTTCAAGCTTTAACCTGGTCTCCTGTAGTAGGCTGATTGCATGATTGAATCGTTTGGTGTCAATAAATAATTTGGGGTTTGTACCTGCTTCCCTGTTAAAATAGCGGTTAAGGGTTCTGGTGCTGATATTCAATTTCAATGCGAGTTGTTTTACGCCGAAAAAAGGATCATCGAGATTTTCTTCTATGATATCAATTGCCTGTACCAGTATTTCATTGCAGTTTTCTTCATTTTTCTTTCTATTGATATTGTTGGCAATATAGATCAATATTTCATAAAAACGCAGAGAAGCATTCCGCATGGATACACTACCGGGGATTTTTAGCTGATTTTCCAATCTGGCGAAATAGTTATCCAAAGGGAAATAAAAGAGAAAAGGCTTGTTGACCGGTAAAGATAATTTTTCAGTAAGGTCTTCCAGGTTTTCATAAATAAAAGTTATCATGAAATACTCGCTTTCCGCCGCTGATTCAAGAAGATGGTGTGAGTTCGTTTCCGGAATGATGATCATTTCATCTTCTTTGATTTTTAATTGTCCCTGGCTTGTTTTTAGCCTGATATATCCCTTTGATACCTGGATAAGACAGTGATAATTCCGATGCATGATTGAGTCCGTGTCACTGTAATAATAGTTGAGTACGGAAACTTTTGCCGTGGAACGGACCACAATCGGAGCGCAAAAGCCGCCGCTCTCGGCTATTGTCTCTGAGCGGAAAGTGTTTCGATATATTTTTTTTGCTTCCTGCATGGCTCAAAAGTGCAATGTAATGTCTTTTGATTGTTATTTACAATCTATAGGATAACGGGTATAATATCAAGTATCATAAATACAATAAATGGCGGAAAATGAAAATGAAAGCTCTGCAAATTGATAAACCCAATTCTTTTAGAATCGTTGAAATTGATTATCCGCGTTGCGGAGATGATGAAATTATTGTAAAACTTGAATTCGCGGCGATATGCAATCAGAACGATTATAAAATTTTCTACGGTTTATATGGAGATTTGATAAAATATCCATGTGATCCGGGAGTATACGGCCATGAGGGGGTAGGGGTAATTGCGGAAAAAGGCAAAAATGTATCGGGTTTCGAAGCCGGTGACCGCGTTGTCATGATGCTTGAAGGCGGTCCGATGTTATATACGGAATATGTTTTACGGGAAGCTGATAAAGTCGTAAAAGTTTCAAAAGACATTCCCGCGGAGGATGTTGCGGTGCTTGAACTTTTTGGCTGTGCCCATCACTGCTGTCAGGTTGCCGGCGACATTTCTGGAAAGACAGTGGCTGTAAGCGGAATGGGGCCGGCCGGATTGGCGATTTTGCAACTGGTAAAACTTAAAAATCCAAAGAAGCTTTACGCTTTGGATATTTCGCGTAAGCGTCTGGAATTTGCCGAATCGTTTGGTGTTGACTGCGCGGTGAATGTTGCCGATAAGACCCCGGTTCAGGCTTTGAGCAAGGAAAATATTGAACTGGTAATTGATGCAACCGGTGTTCCTGAAGCCATTCTTAACGCATTTGAAATAAGTAGCGGGGAAGTAGTGATTTTCGGATTCACAAATGAAAAATTCGAAGTGGACCAATCAAAATGGTTCCAAAAGGAATTGGTTATAAAAAATTCTAAAGTCCAAACCATTGAAGACCTTAAAGCCGTGGTTGGCCTTCTGGAAAAAGGGGAAATAGAAACAAAGCGATTTGTAAGTGACATAATGAATTTTAATGATTATGCCGATGCCGTTGAAAAAGTTTATAAAAAAGAAGCTATAAAGATTCTTTTAAAGTGGTGAAAACATGAACGAAATTAAGAATATTCTCGTGACCGGGGCGAGTGGGAAAATAGGCAGAAACCTGCTTCCAGTCCTTTTGGCGGACGGGTATAATGTCAGGGCGGTGCAATACAAGACTCCGGTTGAATGTGAGGGTGTCGAAGTCGTGCCGGGATCGATTACGGATGAGAAATTTGTAGGGAATATCCTGGAGGACATAGACGCGGTCTGTCACCTGGCAACATGCAAGGAAGACAGGGATAATTTTCTGAAAGTCAGCGTAAACGGAACATTTAATCTTCTGGATGTCTGCAAGTCAAAAGCTAATATAAAGCAATTTATTTTGGCCGGTGGAGATGCGAGTTTAGGAATTTTCTTTAATCCTAATCCGCTGCCTTTAAGTGAAAAATCTCCGATGAGAGCATATCCCGGATATTATGCATTTTCAAAAGTTATTGAGGAAACCATGGTCAATCAATATTATCTGCAATATGATTTGCCGTGTGCAATCCTGAGGTTTTCGTGGATACATGACGAGGATGATATTCTTGCGTACATGACTTTAAAGGAACCCGGTTTTGGCGGCCCGGACTGGCGGGAAATTGCTATAACTGCTGAACAGAAAAACTACATAGAGTCAGGTCGCGATGGGGTAGGGTGTCTGCTTCATCCGGATGGAAAGCCGTTTGTTCGTCATATCGTGGGCATTGGGGATGTGATGCAGGCTTTTCGGTTGGCGCTCGTAAACCACAATAAAACGGCAGGAGAAACTTTTAATATCGCGGCGCCAACCGCTTTCAGTTATGATGTATTGAGCGAATATATTTCACAAAAACTGGATCTGCCGATTGTAAAATTCGAACTTGACGGTTTTCATGATTTTTCGATAGATATTAACAAAGCCCGGACAATACTTGGATATCAGCCGCAATATGATGTTTTTAAAATTGTGGATGATGCAATTGATTTCAGGAATACCGGCAGGAACAGGTCGGAAGCAAAGTATACTGGATAAAAAGGTAATTTATGAACAAAAAATTCAAGGGTGTTTTTTCAGCTTTACTGACTCCGTATGATCAAAACGGCAAGGTTAATGCCTCGTCTTTGGAACTATTGGTGGATAAGCAGTTGTCCGCCGGGATCATGGGGTTTTTTGTATGCGGTTCTTCCGGGGAGGGACTTTTGCTTTCTTATCAGGAAAGATGCCTGGTTGCCGAAACCGTGGTAAAAAGCGTTGCCGGCAGAATTCCGGTAATTGTTCATGTGGGACATCCCGCCACGGATGAATCAGTGAAGCTTGCCGTCCATGCCGCTGAAATTGGAGCAGACGCCGTATCAAGTTTGCCTCCGCTGTTTTTTAATTTTTCTGAAGGGAACGCAAGGTTTCACTATTTGAGTATTTCCAGAGCGACGGATTTGCCTTTTCTGGCGTATATATATTCTTCGGGCAATGAAGGAAATTATGTGTCAATGGATACGGAATGGCTTAATAAGCAAAAGATTCCGAATTTACTTGGGTTTAAGTATACTGGGAGCGAAATCCAGAAACTTAAGCCGTTGCTGGATAAAAATGAAAGCGAATTGATTGCATTTACCGGTAGTGACGAGTTGTTTTTTCAGGGTTTGAGTCTGGGAAGTGCAGGGGGGATAGGGACAAATCAGAACATTATTCCCGGGGCGTTTGCTGATATTTACAACTTTTACCTGCAAGGAGATTTTAAGAAAGCGGCGGCCTTACAGCTTGAAGTAAATGAGTTGGCCATGAAATTAATGAAAGCAGGACTTATTTCCGCGCATAAATATATTCTTTCCAGGCAGGGATTTAATGCGGGAAAGGGCAGGGGGCCGCTTGTTCCGCTAAATGCTGACGTGGAATATGAACTGGACAAGTTACGCGAGGAAAGTCAAATTCTTGCCCCGTATGGCTTAAAAATATAATTCTTTGTCTTTTTTGTGGTATTTACGCAGGTTCAGTTTTGCTATATACTATATATGAAGAGTTGGCGGAAAACTGAAATCCAGGCATTGTTTTTTTTAAAAGCGGAGGAGGAAAATGAAAAAATTATATTGCATGAAGAAACAGTTTGCATTGTTTACGCTGATTGAGCTTCTGGTGGTGATATCAATAATCGCGATATTAACCGCAATACTCCTTCCCGCTCTCTCAAAAGCACGGGAAACATCCCAGGCAACATCATGCTTAAGCAATCTCAAACAGATATATCTGGCTAATGTAATGTACTCCAGTGATCATAATGACTGGATAGTGCCAAATTTTAACAGCAACACTTATGTTCCTTATAAGTTCTGGTACTGTATATTGGTTGACGACAAATATCTCGAGGGTGTTAAGTCCAATTCCACAAGCTATCCCGGGCATTATATGGGGTCAACCTCAAACGGGATTCTCAGATGTCCAAGCGGCAGTGTAAACGGAGGTTATTATTCCCATTACGGAATGTCGCAAATGCTTACATGGACGTTGCCCCTGAGCAATAACTATTATGGCAGATTTTCCGCTATTCCAGGTGGATGGCACAGCAGGATAGCTTTCCTGGGAGACAAAGCTGATGATGGCCGGGGAATCTTCGGGCCGGCAAATTATTATGACTTCAGGCATGCCAATCGGATGAACGTTGTTTATGTTGACGGGCACGGGTCCCTGGGCCGGATAGGCGATGTGCCTATAAATCTGGTGGATAGCCAGTTTTACAAAAGACCCTTCTGGGGATATAAAGAATATAAAGACGACTGGAGTGATTAATTCATTTCAACTGATAGTTTAACTGTAAACGGAACTTGTGGAAATATGAAGAAAGTAATTACCTGCCAAATAACCCTGTTTTTTATTTTGCTTGTAAATTCCGTAAATGGTTTTGCATCCGGGGTAAAATATGAAAAGGAATGCATTTTTATTTCCGGCGGAGAAAAAGCAACTCTTAAATTGCTTTCAGAAGCTGTAAATAATGCCAAATTATTATCACATGATGGCAAGTCAAAAATCTGCCGTTGTTATGTCAATATAAATGTTTCAGGGGAACTGCTGATAACTTCCGGGGAAAGTTTGCTCATGAAGCCCGGAAAGAAGATCACGGTTGCACGGAAAGGCTCCCTGTTGGTTAGGGGGAGTTCAGAAAAACCGGCGATTTTGGATATTACCCCGAATAGTGAAGGCGGATTTTTCCTGGAAGCATTGCGCGGCAGTGAGTCGGTTGTCTTTGATTTCGCTCGGATTTCCCATTGCGGAAAGAAATCACTGAATAAAAATGAACGCGGACCGTATATTTATTCGAACTATGTTCAATACAGCAACAGCAAAATAACAAATAATTATCATGGCGGTACTTTACGGGCAAAAAAAGTTATAGTGAAAGATAATGAATTCTCTCACAATAAACTGAAAGGTCTCCGTTACTGGGGAGGATGGCAAAATCTTAAGAATTTTAGAATAACCGGAAATTATTTCCATCATAACGGATATGGTTTCGAGGCAAAAAGTTTCTACCGGGGAGTCATTGAAAACAACCGGTTTTCAGAAAACAATATTGCTTTATATTTGTGGCATTGTAAAAATAACCTGATCAAAAACAATATTTTTAGTAAGGATAATGTTGGGATTCGTCTCGGAAAAGGCTCTGATGATAATAAATTGGAAAACTGCACTTTAAATGATATTCGCGGAACCGGGATATTAGTGCAGGGGAACAATAATGCCGTTAAGAATTGCGTGGTGAAAAACACCAGGAACGCAATCGAAATCAGAGGGGGAAATAATCTGCTTGAAAATTGTAAAGGAAAAGTGACCCTATGGGGTGAAAAAGCCCTCAAAACAACCCGGAGAAAGAACGATAATAATTCAGAGGATAAGCCTTTAAAAAGTCAACTGGATGATAATTTTAATGTTTATCTGAATAGGGATTATTACACTTCAGAAAAAAACGCGAAAGTCATCTTAAATTTACCGGAAAACCTGAAAAATAATAGTTCTGTAAAAATCAAGTTATGTGCGGAGATTGGGGGATTGAAATTTACAAGAAATCTTGATTCAGCAGATACGGAAATCAATATTTCTTTATCTGCTCTGGAAGCTGGTAAATATCCTGTTCTTGTTGAAATTATGAAAAACGGTAAAGTCATTAGTAAAAAATGTCTGTTGCTTGCAAAGCTGACTCCTTTGGCTTCGCCTGCTCATGAGGTGAAAATAGACCGAAAGCATCTTGTAGCGCTTGTAGATGGAAAAGCGTTTGTTCCTGTCGGTATTATCGGGGTTCCGGAAAAGTATTTAAAGGAATTCGCGGCGGGAGGATTTAATATGACTCTCCGCTGGTATGTGCCGAAAGGTTTGAAACGCGGCTTCCTTGATAACAACAATAAGGCTGAACAGATGAAATTTGTTCGGCGCTATCTTGATAAGGCTTCAGATGCCGGATTGTTTGTTATGGAAAATCCAAGTCTTTTCACCGGCAAGCTTTATCGTAAATCAGGGCCTTGCCCGGAACAGGCAGAAAGGTTTTTTCAGCGTTACGGCAAACTGATTTTCAATGCAGTAGAAAAGCATCCTGCACTTTTGGCGTATTTCTCAATTGATGAGCCGGACAGAGGAACGGAGGCGCTGACAAAGTGGTTATATGATACATATCGCCGGATGGACCCGTATCATCCGGTGTATGTTAATTTTTTGGTTAACGTTTTTGGCCCTGACACTTATGACATCGGCAGTATCGATAATTACAGTATTGGTAAATCCGGTGACAATGCAATCGCTACATATAAACATGTGAAATGGATGTCTGATTATCTGGGGAAATTCCGGAAACCTTACTGGCATATTCCACTTTGCGAGAGATCAAGCGGGAGCGAAAGAATGTTGAACGGACCTCTGCAGAGAATTCAGTCTTACCTTGCAATTATTGGCGGTGCAAAAGGAATCATCTGGTGGATTTGGCCGCCAACTTATAAGGAAAACTGGGATATGCTCAAGCAGCTGGCGGGTGAATTCAGATTTCTTGCTCCGGTTATTGCTCAAGAAACTCTTAATAATAATATCGAGTATACCAGGAAAAATACGGAGAATACCGTTAAGGTTCTTCTAAAGGAATATAATGGTGAAATTTGGATGATTACCGCCAATGCGAGCGCTTATCCGGTCCGGGTGAAGTTTAATTTACCCTGGGGATTTGCGCGAAAGGTTGAAGCGGTTTTTACGAAAAAGCAGATAAAAATCAACGATAATACGTTTGAAGATATTTATGAAGGTTATGGGCGTTGTGTTTATAAGTTGAAAGGCAAGCTGGAAAAAAATAAAAGTATAAAAACAGATATTTCTTTCGAGAAAAAAGCAGTCTCCTTCGCTGGAAATAGAATATTGAAAAATCCGGATAAATCAAAAAGTTATGTTTTAAATTCAGGATTTGAAAAGGTGAGTGTGCCAGGTTGGCCGGATCATTGGAATACCGGAATATCATACAATCGTCCACCGGGATTTATCGGCGAGAAAAATGCGTTTTGGGGTAGCGATAGAGCAAATCCCCATTCCGGGAAAACATGTTTGAGAATGCAAGTCAAAGGCAAACAGGGCTGGGGCGTTGCATCGCAGGTTAATCGTGCGAAAACCGTACTGCCGGGAACCTATTTGCTGTCACTTTGGCTCAGGAGTGATAAGCCGGATGTAAGTGTTTATATCCGTTGCCTTAGTATGGGGAAAGATGCCGCGAGGGCCGAATGGAAAGTGTCGCCGGAATGGAAACGTTATGAGAAAATTATCAACGTAAAAGAGCGAAAACGCTGGTTTATGCTTGATATTAGTTTACGTGACAATGCCACAGTATGGATCGATGACGTTAAATTTGTAAAAAAGACAAGTCCGTGAAATAATGGTATGTGCATGAAGAGAGAAATACTAATTCCAAGCCGGGAAAAAGGTGTTGCCGTTTTTACCGTCAATACCAGTTATACCGGACTGACCGGTATTGAGTTGATCCAGATATATGGTGAACTTGTCGGAAGTGATTGTATGGGGCGGTTTTACCGGCGGAACAGCCGGGACAACGGGTTTAGCTGGTCAGAAGCTGTTCCCTTTTTCGAGCCGGTCCAAACTGACAATGGAACAATTCGGCAAATGGAGCCTTGTCTTTATCTTGACAAAGAAAAAAATATCCTGATTTACTTTTATTATAAATCACTTTTTCCCAAAGGCGGTTTTTCAGTCGATATGCGCAGGTATATCAAAATTTACTACCGCTCCTCTCGTGATGGGGGAAAGAGTTTCAGTGACCCGGTACAACTTATCCAGAAAGGTTATGATGGAAGTAACTGGGCTGACGGCGCTATTTATGGTCAGAGCAGTTTTGGCATGTCGTTTTGTTCTCCTGTAAAAGTCAATGGAAGGATATTGCTGCCTGTATATAAAAAATCTGACAATAATGAGAACAATGATAAATTCACTTTTCCGTATTATGCCGGATGTTTTATTGGTTCGTGGCAGGGAGAAAAACTTGAGTGGGAACTCAGTGATCTGATAAAAATTGATCCGGCTTTATCATCCAGGGGGGTGAGTGAACCGGTGCTGGCGCAACTGTGTAATGGCGACATCATGATGATTTTACGGGGCAGTAACGCCGGAATGCCGGATGTTCCGGGGTATAAATGGAAATCAATTTCACAAGATGGTGGTTATACATGGTCTGTTCCTGTTCCATTTACTTATCATGATAACGTGCCTTTTTATTCCCCATCCAGCGGGTCGGCGTTGATACGGAATTCTGAAAATTCCAGGTTGTATTGGATCGGAAATATTTCCGGGGAAAATCCCAAAGCAAACCGTCCGCGTTATCCGTTGTATATAGCTGAGGTAGATGAAGATGAGCAAGCATTGAAAAAATCTGCGCTGAGAATAATTGATGATAAAAAGTCGAGTGACCCTCCTCAAGTCCAGTTCTCAAATTTCCGTGTTTACGAAGACCGGAAAACCCATGAGTTTATTCTGAATATGGCAAGGTTGCAGGAAAAAGGCAAAACAGACCTGACCTCTCCTGCATATCAATACAGGATTAAATGCAATTAAATCAGGATATTATTAATAATGCGTAAATATTACTGTATAAATATGACCACAGTATTAGGTTGCTTTATTATACTATTTATTGCTGATACCCATGTTTTTGCACAATCCAGGAAAGCCGTTATAATGCGGAAAAACAATCGAGCTCCCAAGATTGACGGAGTGCTGAATGATGCTTGCTGGAAAAATGCGGTTGTATTGGATAACTTCAGACTTTTCAACGTTGATTCCCCCGCGAAAACACAAACAAATGCAAAATTATCCTATGATAACGACAATTTGTATATTGCATTCAGCTGCAAGGAAAAACAAGTGGATAACTTTGTGAAATATGAATCCGGGAAGAAAAAAAACGCAAGTCACATGGACGACTCCGTGGAAGTTTTTCTCAAACCCGGTTCCAAAACCAATTATTACCATATTATATTGAACACCGGAAATATCCGGAAAGACCAGCGAAACTGGGATTCACCTCTGCGAATGGATAACACATGGCGCGGAGATATAAAGAGTTCGGTGAAAATTGCTGATGGAAAATGGAGTGCGGAAATCGCTGTTCCCTGGTACAATTTCGCATCGGATATTGAAAAAAAGAAATGGACATTTAATCTCTGCCGGAATAAACGGGTATCTCCCCAGGAACTTTCCTCGTTTTCTTTCGTTGATGGAAATTTTCATAACGCTTGTAATTTTGCTGTTTTGGAAGCTCCCGATATAGATTATCGTCCATATGGGCAGTTTAAAATAAATGAAGTAATTATTGATGATATCAAAAAAGATAAAACCGGATATTCCTATGTGATTAAAGGTGAAATTTTAAATAAAAATCACATTAAAAAAACACTTCAGATATTAATAGAGGACAAGGATTCTTCAGGAAGAAAAATAATTACTCCGGTTAATATCATGGTTGACAAAAAATCTGAAATTCCGTTCATGGCGAAAATACGGATAAGCGAGCTTGGAACTCACCAGATAAAAATAAGACTGAGAGATATGAAAACCGGGAAAAATGTTTATTTGAGTTCATTTCGGGGAGTGTTTGAATATTCCGGACAGGAAATGCAGGTATTAAGGCTGGCTGGTTGCGAGCCTGAACTGAAGGTGGAAAAGAAGCATTTATCCGCATTCCTTGACCGCAATTATTACACAACGGAACGGGAAGCTAAAATAATATTGGAATTTGGCGGGTTGGATAAAAATAAGAAATACCGGCTGAAAGTTGATGGTTATATTCTTGAAAATCCAATAAGGAAAATTCTTGACAATGTTGATAAAGCTGAACTAAAGATAAGTTTAAGTAAAATTCCCCACGGATGTTTTAAATTAAAAGTATACCTGATTGAAGCAAATAAAAAGTTGCTGGAAGATGCAACCGTATTTTTAAAGAAATGGCCTCCATTACCCCCTTCCGCGCATGAAATAAAAATAAACCGGGAGAATATAAGTGTTCTGAAGGACGGCAAGCCATTCTTTCCTGTAGGGATAATTGCCGTACCGCCCGAAAGAATGGAGGAGTGCGCGAAGGCTGGCTTTAATACGGTTGTCCGCTGGGGACGGGTCAGGGGGCTGAAGAAAAGGTATTTAAAAATTAAAGACGCGAAGAAGAAGCGGGAATTTGTTAAACAATATCTTGATGCCGCTCAAAAGGCCGGTCTCTTCGTAATAGAATGGCCGATGATGTTTTCCGGGCGTGAGACGTGTAAGCGGGTTTCATATGAGAGTGCGGTGCAGTTTATCAATTCCCAGGGAGTGTTTTTATTCGATATATTAAAGAATCATCCAGCGACGATAGCATATTTTTCCATTGATGAACCTTATTTTTCCAGCGCTGACACTTGCCGTTTCTTATACAATAATTTTTGCCGGCTTGATCCATATCATCCGGTTTATATAAATTTTTTGCCGGGAAAGATTTTTGGACCGGATACTTATGATATCGCCGGAATAGACCATTATACTATGGGCGGCGAAATCAGAAACAATGAGTCTGAAGTATACAAGCATGTCAGGAACGTGGTAGAATCCGTATCGAAATACCGGAAACCGGTATGGCATATACCGTTGGCGGAAATCTTTTCAAAAAGCAAGAGGCTGATGAATGGCAAACTTCAACTGCTTCAGGGATATCTGGCAATAATTGGCGGCGCCCAGGGAATAATATGGTTTCGCTGGTCTCCGCTGCTTGACGACAACTGGCACGGCATGAAACAATTTGTGAAAGAAGTAAACCAACTCACTCCAATACTGACGGATAAAACTCCCAAACAGACAGTGGCGTATTTTGACGACAATATGACTGATACCGTAAAGGTTCTGATCAAGAATCATGACGGGAAATCATACCTGATTTGTGCCAATGCCGACGCTGCTCCGGTAATAGCAGCATTCACGCTGCCTGGAGGCATTACCGGCAAAGCGGTTTGCCGGTTTGAAAATCGTAAAATCAATATGTCCGGACATCAGTTTACTGATAAATTTTCCGGATATGCGCGTCATGTTTATGAATTAAGTCATCCATGGCCGGAAAACGGAATATTGGAATTATTTGTAAAAAATGTTAAAAGAGTTGCTCCGGTTAAGAAGGAAATTAATATTACAAATGGCAAGCGCAATATGATTCTCAACTCCGGATTTGAGGTCGAGTGGGATTCCGGCTGGCCGAAATGCTGGTATATGGGCAGTACAGGTCACCTTCCCGCCGGCTTGATTCCCGGTTACTGGGGAATACAGAACCAAAACGTATATGACGGTAAATACAGTTTCTTCATGAACTGGCGCGGAGATAATGGCGCAAACCGGATATATCAAACACCAATCTGGCACATGTTTCTACCTCGGGGGGATTACGTATTTTCCGCTTACCTGAAAGCAAGCCGTAAAAATACGAAAGTGGCATTTGCCATAGGATATCAAAAACGCATGCCTGAGCACGTTCTGAATGTGGGAACGGAATGGAAGCGTTACAGCGCAATCTTTCATATAAGAAATTACATCAAGGGTTCAAGGTGTTCTCCTAAAATATTGCTTCTTGATAAAGGAAAACTATGGATTGACAATATTCAGCTTGAAACTGGAAGTAAAGCATCCGAATACGAGGGTACTCCGTAATGACAACCGCAACTATAGATAAAAAGCGCATTTGTACGAAAAGCAGAAAAATGATTATCGATTCATCCGGCAAACTGATAATTGTGGAATCGCCGGAAAATCAATTTGCGGCTTGGGAGATGGCGAAATATCTGGAGATTATAACCGGCGGCAAGTTTCCTGTTGTTTCGGAAACAGACTGGAATGGAAAGCACGAAGGTATTTTTATTGGCAGCGGGTCAATCCCATTTGTGTCCGGCTGTATTTCCGGAAGACTTACAGAACAGGCTTATGCCGTAAAAAGTACCGGAACTGCATTAATTATAGCAGGAAAAAGCAAGCTGGCCAATTTGCATGGAGTTTATCATTTTCTTGAGAAGTATTGCGGTTGTTCATGGCCGGTAGCAGGGGAGAGGAATGAGTATGTTCCCCGGCAAAATAAGATAATTCTGGAAAATATCGATGAGATAGTAACCCCGGACATGAATGTGCGCGGCATGCAGTTAAACCGCTATGACTGGACGAATTTTGAAGACGATGACCTGAAGATAATCGACTGGATGACAAAAAACAGAATGAACTTCGGGATGATTGCTCATTTTGAAGGTTGGAACAAGAAAAAAAAACTGTATGTCCGCGAAGCAAAACGGAAGCGGGGACTCCAACTCGCAATAGGACTGCATTCGTTCAAGCATTGGCTCCCGGCGGAGAAATACTTTAAAACCAATCCAGAATATTTTGCGTTGATAAAAGGTAAAAGGGTTAATCCGGAAGATCATTCCGGCGGACAGGTTTGCGCTTCAAATCCGGACGTTCCCGGATTAATGGCTGATTCGGTCAGGAAATTTATCCGGGAGAATCCCGAGATAGATGTAATCGGACTTGGCGCGAATGATGGACCGAACGGTTGGTGCGAATGTGAAAAATGTGAGGCTTTGGAACCTTTAAGGTTTTCTCCCGTCGGTTATACTGCCTGGTCAAGCAGAGTGAAAAGTAAAACTTATATTCATTTGTGCAACAGCATTGTGGAACTGCTCGCTCCTGAATTTCCCGGCAAACGTTTTGCCGTGCTGTTTTATACCGGCACTTTGGAGCCTCCGGACGATGAAGATGTTAAACTGCATCCGGGGATTGACGCGATTCTGGCCTTTTTCGAGCGCATGTATGACCGTCCGCTTAATGCAGGAGTTTTCCGCCGTGATTATGAAACCATGGATCCTGACACCCCACAGGAAAAGCGTTACAAACATTATCAGAAAATCCTGAAAATGTGGAGAAAAATCACTCAGGGACGGCTTTATCTTCATGAATATTACATGGCAACGGCTTCTACATTGAATTTGCCGTTTCCCGTTCATAAAATTATATCGGAAGATATGAAGTATTATAAAAAACTGGGAGTTGACGGATTCTATACCCAGGCAGGTATGCCGGATGTGAATTCGTATGCATTGAACTACTGCATGGCGGCAAAAAGCGCGTTGAATACCCGGATGCCACCCGATAGAATAATTAAAAATTTCTGTGATGTTCATTACGGAAATGTCTCACGGGAAATTCAGGCATACTATCAACTTATGTGCGGCAGGCTTAGGCAGAGCCATGTTTTTTTCAGCGTGACAGGGGTTTTGGACATATTTGATGAAAATATAAGCGCAGAAGCAATTGAGCTTTTGCGGAAAGCTCTTGCAGGAGCACATGCTCCATATAAAGGGAACGTTAAATTGCTCCTCCTCCAATTCAAGTATGCGCTTATGATGAAACGCTGGATCACGATGTGCTTGCAAGTCAGGGCCCTCGCCGGTTCCGGGGATTTCAACGCCGCAAAAGCGCAGCTTGATAGATGCCAATTGGAAGAAGACAGGCTTGTGGATTGGGTAAAAAAGAATATGCTTGATTCATTACTTCATGTTAAAGATTCCGAAGCATTCAGGGAGATACTCAATAACACAATCCGGCCGGTCGTTTTCAATATGAAAAAGAAGGGGCATTATACTTCTTTCGATATTCCGTGGGATATCTGAGAATGTCAATTTGAGATATTTTTCTTTGAGAATGCCCCCTGTCCATAAACTTATGTTTACACCGCGATTTTTCATTTCGAAAAATTTTTGATTTTATCCCTTGTCTTTCCTGGAATATCAGCTTATAATAGTGATATATATCACTTGAATGTCATGTGATTTGAATCACGGGAAAGGCATAATGCTGGATTTGACGGAAAAACCGAAAAAGAGCACGCCGAAATATCTGCGGCTGCGCGACAGGCTCAAGCGCGATATTCGTGACGGGGTATATCCCCGAGGCGGAAAATTGCCGTCATGCCGGGACCTTACCTCGATTTTGGGGGTTAGTTATGTTACGGTTACGAATGTGCTTCAGGCGCTGGAGGATGACGGTTATATCAAACGTGTTCACGGTAAAGGTACTTTCGTTACCAGTCCAAAGCCGGGGCAGACTGTCGATGCGATCAAGGTTGGGTATATTATTGACGTGAATGTCAGTATTTTCGGCAGGCTGTTTTCCACGGTCCTGGATAGTCTGAAAAAGCAGCCGGTTTACAATGTCCCGCTGAATATGCCGCCGGAAACACAGGTACAGGCGGAAGAAGCGGAACGCTGGCTGGATGACGCCATGCACAATCATTACAACATCCTGGTCGTTTACGGCGACCGGCATTTTCCTTATCGGCGGCTTACCCGTTACATGGCGGAAATCGACCAGTTGAATTTTATCGTTTTCGGCAATTCCGGGGTGAAATTTCCGAACGCCAACCGATTTCTGGTGGATGTTGAAAAGGCCGGATACCTTGCCGCTTCGCGGTTCCTTGCCAACGGCCGCCGGAAAATGGCGGTGCTTTCCCTGCGGCAGCTTGATGACATGTATCGGCGCAGGTATGGAGTTACCGCCGCGGACCAGGGCAAATTAATGCTTGACGGCATTGAACGGGCATACGGTGAATACGGACTCGACTTTTTTCAATTGGTGAAGGTTGTTGCCGGT
This sequence comes from Victivallales bacterium, assembly GCA_963678815.1. Taxonomy (GTDB): domain Bacteria; phylum Verrucomicrobiota; class Lentisphaeria; order Victivallales. Next base: position 4,587,613 of record OY787460.1, on the reverse strand, counting down.
CCGGACGCGCATGATAAAAATGACGTTCTGCGTTTTGATAAAGAGCTGAATCAATGTTTCATGGATGATTATGCGGCATTTTACACCATTGGGGATTTTCGCGCACAGCAGGTATACACCGCCGCTGAAAAACTTAAACTTATACCCGGCAAGGACATTGGGGTGATAAGTTTTCTCAACACCCCGATATGCCAGTATCTCAATCCCACGCTTTCATCGATTTGCATCAATGAGCCGGAAATAGGACGGCTGACGGCTCAGGCGATCATGGAAAAATGGCAGGGGAAAACGGTAATGATCGAACCGGAACTTATCATAAGGGACTCGGATTTATAGGATATACGGAAAAACAATAAGGAGGAATTATAAATGAAAACGTGGGAAAAACAAAAATTTACGCTGATTGAGTTATTGGTTGTAATTGCCATAATAGGCATACTTGCATCAATGCTGCTGCCGGCGTTAAGCAAGGCGCGCATGAGAGCCCAAACCATTGCCTGCGCTAACAATCTCAAGCAGATTGGCAATTCCATGGCGATGTATGTCAGCGACAATGACGGTTATGTACCCGGCTGGATGCAATCGGCAACGGAATCTTCGGAGCTTTACCGTTGGGTTTCGGTATTGCTGCCCTATGCCAACAATGGGATTTTGTGGGTCTGCCCGGCTTCTCCCGATATCGGCAATCCGCTAACTAAAAATTTGTCGGGATATGATGAAGTGGATTCAAACTTCACTTCAGCGATCCGGGAGGTTATGACCATTGGGATCAATTGTTACGGTTATACTGGTAGTTCCGAACGGGCGTTTACGTATTCCTCTCAAAAAATCGCGAATATTACGAATGGCAATTCCCTGGTTTATGCCGCTGACGCCACCGGGAGAAACGCCAGTTATTACGATCCGTGCAACGGAACCGGGCAACTTCCGATAACCTATCCGTATGTGTTTCCGTCCACCGGATTGAGTTATTATCCGCACCATAAGTCGGTAATGAATGTTTTGATGCTGGGAGGGAATGTCGAATCCGTGCCGATAGCCACTTTTACGCAATGGGTGGCCACGGTTTCGAGTATCAGTAAAAGCTCGGGACGCTGGCACTTCAACAAGATTCCAGATACGTATTATTAATTCAAGCTGAAAGATATCATGAAGTATTTTGTTTTGACATTGATCTTTATGTTCGCGGTGACGGTTAGCGCCGAGGTTCCCGCATTCGACGGTGAATTCACCCTTAAGTCCGGCCCGTATGAAGTCGGGATTACCGGGAAATACAAGTACTGCATTTCCTTTATCAAATACGGCGGGTTCCTGATCGGCAACCGCAAAGGTTTTTACGGAACCATCCTGGCAACCGCAAGCGCGAAATTTATCGGCGCGGGACATCGCGAAGGCGGGGTGGAAAAGGTGGAATCCGTTGATGTGCTGGTGGACGGCAAAACCGTTAAATTAAAAGCCGGAGCGGTGCTTTCCGGGAAGAAAATCGAATTCCGCAAGGTTTCCATCGAGGATCAGCTCCGGGTGTTCGTTACCATGATTCTCGACGGTAAAACAATTCGCATCGACAAACATTTTGAAGCACTAGGACCACAGAAAATTTACTCCTTTTACATCTTTCAGTATTGCTGGTCGGAAAAAACCGCCGAGTGGATTGCCGGACGCCCCGACGGATCCACCGTTTCCGGTAAATTTAAGAGCGACAAAGGTTGGCATTTGCGCCGTGAACGCGAGTTGAACTGGTATTCTGTTTATGCTCCTGGAGCGGAAACCGGAATTGTAGGTTATTTTGCTGAATACTTTCCCGGTCAGGGCAGTTACATGCTGTGGGACAAGGGGGTATATCACAAGTTCTACTTCTCCGCCAGACTCCCGAAACTGGCTCCGAAAGGTTATAAGTCGAAAAACTACACAATGATTCTGAAAGGATTCAACGTCAAACCTGATGGCTGGAAAAAAGATGCCGAAAGACTTGCCGCCGGACTCCGCAAGGAATTCCCGCCACCGCCTCCGCCGTCCAATTTTAAATGGGATTTTGAGAAAGGCGGTCCGGGAACCGTCGAAAACGAACCTTTCAAGGGCAACCGCTGCCTGGAAATTAAAGGCAACGGCCGTTTTGTTTGCAAAAAATTTCCACTTCCGCTCGAAAGAAATCAAAAGTACGATATTTCCTTCGCGGTAAGGAAAGGCAGGGATACCAGCGAGAAACCGAGTTCAAATTACGTCCTGGCCGGACAGTATGACAAGCAGCGGAAGTTCCACTCTTTCGCCACCTTCGCCGAAAACGTGCCGCGCGACGGACAATGGCATCAGGTTAAGGGCAGTTTCAAGGCGCCGGAAACGATTCACGACTGCAATTTGTATATCTACAACAAACGCAGCAAAGACAGCATCTGGCTGGACGACATTATTATCAGTAAACAAAAATAATTTCAGGAGAGAGTATGCTATTGCGGACCATGACGGTTTTTATTTCAGCAAGTATTTGTCTGTGCGGATTCGCCGCTGAGAAATCGAATTTGCGGAAAATTCCCCTTGAGGCGAAAAGTCTTTCCGGCTGCTATATCGAAAACAATACGGTGAAATTGCATGACCGGCTGCCATCGCAGGTCGGTTCCGAAAATATCGTTCTTGAGGCTGAAGACGCCTTGAACCTGTATTTCCAGGAAGATGTTTATGCCCGGAAGTCAGGGCAGAAAGCCGACCAGCTTATCCAGATAAAAAAGAGCGCTGACGACTATACCCCCCAGAGCGATAAAACCGCGTCCGGCGGAAAATATATCGACTACTGCGCCGATGCCGCGTTCCAGTTCAATGTCGAGGCTCCCGGCAAGTATTATGTGTGGGCGCGGCATTGGGTCCCCAGAACCGCCAATTGGGGGTATTATCTCCAGATTGGCAAAAAAAAGAAAATGGTATCCCTGACAGGAAAAATACCCGCCGCTAGAACTTGGTTTTGGATTGAATGTTTTCCCGTGGAGCTGGATAAGGGAAGTCATTCGCTTAGCGTTTCTTATCTGATGAACGGCAAGCGGCTGGATGAGATTGTCCTTACCAGAGACAAAAACTGGAAACCCGGCAAAGGTCCGGTAAAGGCCAGTCCCGTTAAACGTATTTCCGCCGGGACCGTTATTTTCAAGCCGGTGATGCCGGTGGGATTTCTTGCCTGGGACAAGCTCGAATACAAAGTTGACAAACCCGGAAACTTTCGTTTTTACGCAATGTCCGATTCCGGCAAAACCTGGCTGCCGCTGAAAAACAAAAAACTGGCCCAGATAAAGTCTGATCCGAAAAATCCGCTTGGAATCAAACTCGAACTCAAGCGCATGTCTTCCGGTTCCCCGGAACTCTCCGCCATAAAAGCGATTTATAAATTCGATAACAAGTCATTCATCATCCTGGAAAACAAGCATGTTCAACTTCTTTTCTCGCGCCGGACGGGTGGTATTTCGGGGATCGTGAATAAACAGACCGGCACGGCCTGCCAGCCTGTCGGGATCAAAACCAATATGTTTGACCTGCTCCTTAAGCAGCTCGGTAATTCCAGGCGGATCTGGCTCAGTCAGAACCAGGCAAAACTTGTAAAAGCCGTCATGTTAAACCCCGGCAAAGCTCAAATGACCTGGACTTTTCCGGAATACTCGATAAAGGTCATTTTTGAAGTGTCTCTTGCCGATTCCCCGCTGGCGAAGTGGGACGTTACCGTAGTCAACAACAACAAGAAATATGATGTTCTCGAGGTTGAAGCGCCGAAGCTGGCGGAACTGCGGATCAGCACTCGTCCGGAAGACGATATGCTGGTTTGGCCGTTTTCCGCCGGTGAGTTTGTCAAGTTTCCCGCTTCACGCGGTGAACATTCCATTGCCTATCCCGACCATGCTGGACTGGCATACGTGGATCTTTACAATTCCCGCGAAGGTTTTTATTTCGGATGTCACGATCCTTTCCTGGCGGCGACCCATTTCATTCGCAGAAGCAACCTTGCCCAGAATGCAATCGAGCTGAGTATCAACCGCAAGCACCGGATTCAACCCGGTACTTCGCGCACCTATCATTTTGCCATTGCCGCGCATTCCGGCGACTGGCATCGCGGCGCAAGGTTCTACCGCAACTATTTTTATTCGCAGTATCCCGTCAACCGCTACCGCCCGTGGCTCCGGGAATGTGACGCCTGGATGGTCGGTTCCGGTTCCGGACACGGCGGTTTCGTATCCAGGGCCAAGGATTACACGAACATCATCAAGGACTACAAACGTGCCGCGTTCCTGGCCTTGCCGTATATCCAGTCCTGGGGCAGCATCTTCAACGGGGCGTGTCCGACTTTTTACCTGCCGCGGCTCGATAAAGGCGGCGAAAAACTGTTCGTGAAAATGGTCGATATCTGGAGAAAGGCCGGCGGAAGGATCGGATACTATTATCATGGTAATTCCGTTACCCCGTACTATCTGCTTACAAAAAAATACTTCACCGTGGGTTGGGACAAGTATCCTGAGGAACTCCATCCGCCCACATGGGAGTGGTTTATCAGAAATAAGGAATACACTTCGGAAAACAGTTCCATCGATAAACAGGAAATGCTTAAAAAAACCGCACAACTCAACGCCATGCACCAGAATAAAAAACTGAGATTCAAGCACGGCAACCAGGAGGAATCACTGACCGGATACATGCCGATGTCTTGGCGGAGCAACGCTTTCCCGGATTACTTGAAAAAGTGGATCAGAATATATGTGAAAAAATATCACTGCTGTACCGCTTACCTTGATACTTTTGCGTTCCGCAACGAACGCCCGGACTTCAATCCGCATCTAAAACTGCATGGTGAAGGCGACAAGCCGATGTATAAAATGAAGTTCCTCAAATCACTTATCGGCGAAATGCGTAAAAGCGAACCCGGCTTCTGCGTTCTCACCGAGGGAATTGCTGATGTTTTCGGAACTTATCTGTATTTCCTTCTTTCCGGTTTTGCGCGCAATCCGAATATTTTCCGCTATACCATTCCCGACCAGATAATTTTCCAGGGAAACTGCAACGGATTGTGGGCAAAACCGTTGTCGCACAAGAGCCTTACGCAGTCGTTCATGCTTGGTAACCGTCTTGATTATTCCACGATGTTTTCGCACAGCTACCACATTCTCAGGCTCCGCCAGCGGGTCAGCCCGTTTCTGAACTTCGCACAGTTTGACGACAATGTGGGTATTTCCGTAAGTTCTCCTGATATTACCGCTTATTGCCATCTTATTCTGCCCGGAACGGAAAAATTCGTGCCTGACTTCGGTACAAAAGCGGTGATTTTTACATTGGGCAATCCCTATCTGGAAGACGCCGAATTGACCTACGAACTTCCCGCCGGATTCAATCCCGCGTTTGCTTACTCATGCAATATTTATAAAAATCCGGTGAAGCTGGAGTTCGAGCGCAGTGGGAGTAAAGTCAGCATCAAAATTCCGCGTTCGGAAACCTCATGCGTGATTCTCGCGGAAGTGCTTAAAGGGCCTCATCGCTGGACCGCGATACCCGTTCAGGCCGATACAAAAACCGTCGAACTCGGTATCTTCAACTACTCACGGAAACCGGCCGGCTTTATTGTCAATGCCGATCTTGAAGGTGGTAACACGTTTAAAGTCACGGTTCCGGGCGGTGAACTGAAAACCGTGAAATTGAGCGATCCTTCCGGCAATACCGATTTCAAACTGGTAAAACTAAAAGTCAGTTCAGGAAACCGGAGCCGTGATTACATCACCTGTTTTGGTGAAAACAAATACGTACACCGGGTGTTGCGCCCGGAAGAATACACTCCGCCCCGGAAAAAGAAGAAGTCCGGGAAAGTGAGTCGCGACGGCAAGTGGGAGCAAGTTCTTTATCTTGATTTCGAGGGTCCGGAATATGACGGTAAGGCCCCCTTTCGGGGGAAGCGCTGTTTCAAACTGACCGGTAACGGCAAGTACAAAATGTGGAAACTTCCGCTACATCTGGATAAAAACACCAAGTACCGGATTTCACTGGCCCACCGCAAAGGCTTTGACGTTTCCCTGCCTGGACATAATTGCAATGTTAATGTTGCCAATTATACCCCGGAAAAAAGGCTGGAAATATATTCCGCGCTCGGCCTTTCAACTCCTCGCGACAACAAGTGGCATACTCTTGCCGGTACTTTCAAAACCACCGAAGGACTCGACAATTGCGGACTTTATCTTTACAACAAAAAGTCCAAAGGGAACGTCTGGATCGATGAAGTAAAGATTGAAAAATACGTCCCGTGAAAAGCGTTTGTTTTTTTGTGAGCCATTCTGGATCATGAATGAAGTTGCAAGCGAGGATCAAACAAACTGCGCTATTGTAATATGAGAATATAAAAGGCCGATACCCGGACAATATCGTTAATCGTGCCGGTTCGACGGAGTTCCACCCTACAATCCGTTGTATTGCAGACGATTATCTTGGAGGACGAAGCTTCCGCTGAGCCGTTCCCCGGTAAGGGGTAAAATGCATTCTTGTGGTAGCGACAGATATTTCCGGAGTTTTGGCGATTCTGCCATTGCGCCGAATATTTTACTCCCGGCATTTTTTTTTGTGGAAAAGTTCTTGACAATGTTCAGGGATTGCGATATAATAGTAACTAAATCGAGTTAGTCAACCAGGGCAGGTGTCCGCAATGATTACAATGAAAGATATCGCTAAAGCGGCCGGGGTAAGTCGTTCCACGGTATCGTTTGTATTGAACGGACGGGAAAAAGAGCTTAAAATTGCCGAGGCCACTTGTTTGAAAATTAAATCTACCGCGGCGGAACTCGGATACCACGTCAATGACATTGCCAAATCAGTTAGAACGGGAAAAACCAAGGTGCTGGCTTTTCTGACCCCTCTCATAGATATGGAATACGATGCGCGGATATTGAGCGGTTTTATTAACCAGTCGAATAAACTTGGATACTTTGTCAAACCGTTTGAAATCGAAGACCGTGATTTTGAAAAGCAATTGGGCAATGCGATCAAACAACGGGTTGACGGAGTCGTTTACCGTAATAACGATATCGACCTTTTCCGGAAAATTAAAAAAGAATTGGACATCCGTAAAATTCCTTTTGCCGTGGTGGAGAGCCGACTGATCGAAGAAGCCGATATTTCTGTTTACTCAGATGAATTCGGCGGCATTTTCAAGGCGCTCCGGCATCTTGTTGACCTTGGTCATACCCGGATAGGTTTTATTTCGGGGATTCACGACAAAGCAGGTTATTCCATTCTGCGTTATCGCGCATTTCTGGCAGCAATGAAAAAGTTGAATTTGCCGATTGATCCGGAAATTATTTTATCAGCCCAGCCAAAGGAAAGAGTGCTGCCGCAGTATTCCAGGATGGCGGAGGAAATCCTCAAACGCCGCGGCAGTCAGATTACCGCGGTTTTTTGCGCTTCCGACATTATAGCCATGATCGTTTTGCAACACGCGTATAAAATGAAAATATGGATTCCGGATGAACTGTCGGTTGTGGGATACGCAAATTTGTATTCATCAAGCTTTACCGCTCCGGCGCTTACTACCGTGGAACAGAAATTTTCGGAAATGGGCAACGCCGCGGCTAAGTTGCTGGTTGAGCGTATTGAAAAGAGCGCGCCGGCAAGAGGAAAGCTTCGCAAGGAAATTGGGAGTGAGCTGATAATTAGAGATTCAACATGTATAAATAAATAAAAAATAAAACGCAGAGGGTGAATTATGAAAAACGAAAGCAGAAAAAAATTTACGCTGATCGAACTGCTGGTAGTGATAGCGATAATTGCGATATTAGCGGCAATGCTGCTTCCGGCCTTGAAAAGAGCAAGAGGACAGGCAAGAAGCATTAAATGCGCGGGTAACCTTAAACAGGTAGGTCTTGCCATTGTGGAATATTCAACAGACTACGATAACTATATTGCTCCAGCGGCGGTAAACGATGGAGGGACTCCAAATCCACGCACATGGACAAAATTCTACCAGGATTATACTGGTTACGGAGACGATTACTATATGTGGGGGGGAGCGGTCAGACCATGTCTTACCGTGGGAGAAACCATATTTTTCTGCGATGCGGTAAGAAGCTGGGAGCCCATAACTGATTTACGCTACTTCCTCAGATACTGCCCGACCATGACATCCGACACGCCTCCCGAAACAAGCGGTTTATGGGGTGGTTATCAATATTCCTACAGGGATGCCGAGGGAAACGTAAAAAAAGGCGCTCATTACCCGAAAAAATCTCTTAAAATCCCTTCCGGTTCCATTCTGATAATTGAGAACATGACAGATAAATGTGGAATATGCGCTGAACATGCTTATTCAAGACCGATATATTCTGAACCAGCGAAATATTCAGAATTATACGGAGCGGATTTTTGTCATGATAACAGAAGCAATATGTTGGTGAATGATGGTCATGTCGAATCCATCAAATTCGGCACCGATTTTGATTCCAACTGGATAATTAACCAGTAATACTATCCTGTTGAAATATAACGTAACTTTAAAAAAATACTCAAAATAAATTATAATATTAAAGGCTGTGAATTAATGAAACTGACGGTTAAAAAAGAAGTTCTATTTGCCGCGGACCCTCACTATGATATCTGGGCAATGAACCCATCCTATACTTCTAATTCCGGAGAGTCCATGGTCCTTTCCAGGCATGTAACAAATACCAGGGGACTTGGAGTCGAGAACTGGCCGCAATGGGAGGGTTCAGTGCAAAAACATATCTCCAATGACAATGGAAAAACCTGGACACCCCAAGGAGAAAAATTTAAGAACGGTAGTTTTATTGCCGGTAAAGTCATGCATGGCGACTGGCAGTTTTTCATGGATTCATCGAAAAACGCCCTGATCGCAGTTTATAACCAATCGAAAATTCAACATGCAAGTAAAGATAATTCAGTGTGGGAGCATCGCGAAAACAGATTTTTTTATGAGATTTCCCATGATGGAGGGAAATCGTGGACTGCCCCCCGGCAGATTATTCATCCTGGAAACCAATATAACAAAGATCACTGGATGCCCAATATAACTGCCGGAATTTACAAAGCTTGTGCCGATCAAACCCAATTTGTTAGGCTGGACGATGGAACAATTCTGATGGGAGTCCATATACACAGGGAACCAATTCATCCAAATGTGTGTTCGGTTTTCTTCCGTGCGCAATGGAGTTCTAATGGTGATGAATTGATTTGGACTTGCGGTGAAGAACTCCAAATTCCTGAATCAGACCCATATCATTCTTGCGAATTAGGTGAGCCGGATTTACTGCTGCTTGAAAACGGCAGGCTGGTTACTACTCTGCGCTGCCGGGGAAACAGGAAAAGTAAACTTCCCGCGCGGCGCTGGATCTGCACATCCGATGACGGGGGACTGACCTGGACAACCCCCAGGCAATTGACATATACTGATGGTTCTCCGGTATATGTCCCCGGTTGCCTTGCCAGGTTTGTCAGCGTTCCCGAAATCGGCAAGCACTATTGGATTACCAATATTCTTCCAGAGCCGACTTACGGATGCGACCCGCGTTATCCGTTGACCATTGCCGAATTCGATCCTCAGAAACTTGGAATCGTTAAAAATTCCGTGACGGTAATCCAGGATCTTCCACCGGGAGCTCCACGCTGTGAAGATTTTTCTCATGGAACTGGTCGTCGTTACAGTAATTTTGGCATTTACCGGGACCGCGTTACTGGCGAAATCGTGTTACTGTTGGCGGAAGAACCCAAAATTAGTTGGGATGATGGTACCGCCGACTGCTATCGCTACCGGCTGAGATTTATGTAATCGCTGAAATAATGGAAAATGAAAGAAGAAATACAAAAATCGTTGCTGAAGTGAAATCGGTAACTGAAAAAGGAAGGAAAACTGTGAAAAATTTCTATGCCATTGTTTTTGCCACGGCAATGCTTTGTCTGGCGGCAACCGGGATTAATGCCGGAAGCGCGGAAAATTCCAACTTGAAAAAATGGACTGACCGGGTGATTCCGCTGCCGCATGAAGTGAAGGTGACAGGCAGTGTGACGGTTCCAGTTAATAAAATAAAATGCAGCGGTAAAATCAAAGATCCGCAGCAAGTTGTGATAAGCAAATTATTAAAAACTTTGATGACGGAAAAACAGTCAGTAACCGTCGATATTAAATTGGGGTTGGTTTCGGATTCAAAACTTAATGTGCCGAAAGAAATAAAAAAACGTCTTGGCAAGCTTCCGAATAAAGATCAGGCATATGCGATTGTCAGTTCAAAACATGGTGACAAACTTAACATTATTCTTACCGCGAATACCGGATATGGTTTGCTTTATGCGGTCAGGACATTTTCTCAAATGTTGAAGCTCCCGGCGAAAATCACCCCGGAAACCCGAATTGAAGTTCCCGTCGTGAACATTGTCGACTGGCCTGACATCGGGGAACGGGGGCAATGGGGCAATCACTCGCAGTTTTTCATGCCGGAATTTTCCAAACTGAAACTCAATCTTATTGCCCAGTTCTCAAGGCCGGGTATCGATAAAAATGGCAATCCGGTGATAATGGACCATGCGGAACAGATCAAACAGGCCGCTGAATACGGCATAAAATATGTCCTCTACGTTTCGCATTTAAGCATTCTGGGTTCGACAACTTTAGCTAAGGTTCCGTACAATAAGAAGTTGAAACATCTGGTTCCGGCGCTGGCAAAGCTGAAGAACGGCAAACCGGCCCCGTACCCGGATTTTGAAAACCCGCTTATGGAGAAAATGTTTGCCAAATGGCTGATGGAGATTGCCGACGCGGTTGCTCCCTATCATAAAATCATGAGTCTTTGGCTTTCGGAAGGAACTCCCGGCAACTTTACAACCTGCAAAGGGAAGCGCGTAAGCTACAAGATTGAACTGGACGCCATCAAGAAAGCGTTCGGTAAAGTAAAAAAGAAATATCCGGACATGACCTTACAGGTGGCGATTTCCCAGGGAACCAGGAGGGCCGAAAAAAATTCAATGATTATCGATTATTGTGAAAAAAATAATTTCGGCGTACATTATTATGACGGCCACCTTACTTACATCTCTGATAAAAAGCCGATGATATTTCCAGAGCTGACTAAAATGGCCGCCCAGGGCAAATGGGTGGGCTGCATTCCTCAAATCACCAATTCCTGGCGGACGGTCGTGCCGATGACCTCGCCGCAATTGGTGAAATTCAGATGTAAGGAATTCGCGGATAAAAAACTTTCCTGCATCTGGGGTTATAGCGTTCCAAACAAACTGTTTTACGAATTCAATTTTGCCGCAATGGCGGAATGGAGCTGGAACGCCAACGGACGGTCCCCGGAGGAATTTTCCAGAATTTACGCCATATCCAAAAACATGCCGGATCCGGACTTGTTCGCGGCATGGGCGGTTAAGGAGGGGAAAGCAAGTTGGGAACTGGCGGCCAGCAATCTCATTATCTGTCTGGTCCACGATCCGGCAATGGGATTTTACGGCAGCGTGCCGTTTGATTATACTTACGGCGGCGCTTCGAAACTCCACAATATCCCGGAGTTGGACAAGGTCATAAAAACTGCCCGGGACGCCTTGAAGATCGCAAAACAAATCGGGAATCCGGATTTGCTCAATGAATCGGTATTCACCTATTACAGCTTGATGACTTTCAATGTCCTGAAAAAACTTTCCGCTGACCTCAGGAAAAAGAAAATTTCTCCAAAAGTCAAACAGGATATCAAGGCAAACCTCGACTGGCTTGATTACGCTGCCGCGCAAATCAGAAGCAATGTCGTCGAGTGGGGCAAACGTCATGCCGCCAGGCAATACTGGATGAAAGGCAGATTGTTTATGAACGACCGGCTGCTGGAATCCGCGAAAGCATTGACGCAAACCTGCGATGCGCTCAGAACCGTTACCGCCGGCCTCAGGATTCCCGATCCGAGGCCGGAAACCCGGTTGGTTGACGTCGGGGAATGGACAATTAAGGACGTTTCCCGGAATAAAGCCAAACTTCAGTTCGATGTTTCCAAATTAGTATCCCGGACGGGCGGAGACTACAATGTCTGCCTGGACCTGCTGGAATCGAGAGGTCTTAGCTGTGTCATCATAAGCTGGATTAAACTTTTAGGCGTTTCGCCGGGAAAACCCCCGCAAGTGCTGGCGGTTTCCAGTGAAACTCGCGGCGGCGCTTATCCAAGGGTCAGAAATAATGCTTCGCACATAGAGTGCAGTCTCAAGGTTCCGGCAACCCCCGGAACTCAAAAACTGATTCTCGAGATTGACCTGAACATGTGGGCCTTGGGCCGCCGTTTCCCGGAAGGCTTTCCGGCCAAACAACGGGTCTGCTGGGGGCTGGTCAGCCTGAGGCGGGTTTACGGCAGTAAAGATTTTCCCAAAACGGGAAATGTTTCCGGCAGCAAGGCTTCTCCGTCCCGGAAACTGGCGGAGGAACCTCAAAAAAAAATTAAAATCCGTTCGAAAGGCAAAGTGATCCAGGTCGGCATTACCAACGGATACAATGCGGAAGGACTTTTGATGTCGCTCAAAGGACGGCGCGATATCAATCCTTTCACGATCCGGCGGATCACTCCGGAAAACCTGGAAAAATGCAATGTGCTGCTGGTTTCGCAATCCCCCAAGCCTATGCTGCTGAACCGGAACGCAAAACTGCTTGTCAACTGGGTGGAGGCGGGCGGTGGAATCATGTTTTTTCACGACGGGGTAGGCTACCGGAAACATCTGAGTATTTTCAAAGACATCGGCATGGGAATTACCAACCCCAGGGCCGGGAGAGTGAAAGTTATAAAAAAACACCCAGTTACACAAGGGGTGGAAATGAATAAATATTTTCATCCCGGTTACAGTTACGATCACGTAGTGATGAAAGTTGGTCCGAAGGGTGAAATCCTGTTGAGCAGCGCGGATGGCCGTCCGGTGCTCATTGCGGGGGAACTGGGGAAAGGCCGAATTGTTTTGAACGGTATGCTCACCGGCTGGAAAAGTTCAGAAAAAAGTCCACGGGGAAGCACGGTTCCAACTGCGGGTGACGAGCTTAAAATTTTGTTGAATTCCATCAAATGGCTGGCAAACTGAAAAAAAGGGTTTTTATGAAATACCATATCTTTATAATTTTGTTATCCGCGATATTATGCATTCCTGTTATTGGGGATGAAGTCGTTCATTCTACTGACGCCGAAACTATTGTTGAGCTGAAAGATTATCCGGCAAACAAGAAAATGGGAGTGAAATGCCCCGGCGGAAAAGTTGCCAGGGGCTGGGGCGCGTATCGCGGCGCGGGAAAAGGCGAATGGGGTGTCACGAACCAGGAAGCCCACTCCGGCAAGAATAGTGTTTATCTGACATTCAAAGACTGGCTGGTAAGGAAAAAAAACAATCGTAAACTTGCCGCCTTTGCCTTACTCATCGGGGAAAGCAACGGCTATACCGGCGAACATGCGATTCCCGCCAAACCGGACGCCACCTACAAATTTTCGTTCTGGCTCAAAGGCAATATTTCCTTATTGTCTATTATGGTCGTGGGTTGGAACCGGAAAGGCAAGCGGGTATCGATTCCCGTCTACCAGATGCGCCGCAACGGTATGGGAATCAGGAAGCGCAGGGGAGTCATTATAAATCCCAATCCTGAAAAATGGGAAAATTTCTCCGGCGAATTCACTACCCCCAAAGACATAACCACGATGGCAATAAGGATTAACTTCAAGAATCCGGTTCTGCTCCAACCCGGCCAGACCATCTATGCCGACGATGCGGTTGTAAAGCAACTTTCAAAATAATTTCCGGATATTTATACCAATTCGTTTTCTGTTCATGTATCGAGATGTTTTTCCACGCATTATCCATTACGAATGGGGAGCAAGATTTGTGCGGATGGAGCGTACCGCAACCCTTGGCAACGCCCAGACCGGAATCGCTTTCATGCGCGGCGCCGGCAGGCAATACAATCGGGCGTGGGGTATGGACATTTCCACTTGGGAGGCGCATCTTCACGGCACTACGCACTTTGATGTTAACGGCAATCAGATGGCAGGAAAAACGGCCAGTTTGGTCCCTTGGGAATTGATCGCTTACTTTTATTCCGGAACCAATTACGTGCTGGCTGAAAATTTCAGCAATGGAACATACAACGCGGAGTGTCCGCCTTTTGAATTCAGGATTTTTGAATTTTTCATGAAATGATTAAAGCACAAAAATCCTTCTCGTCTTTACGACATTTTATCGTTGACTTGACACGACACCTAGTTGTAAGCAATGTTTTCCGGGATTTAATTTTTTAGATTTTTCATCCGGGAAAATCAGTGTTGCGGATGTTTTCTCTGGGATTTCCAGTTCGATGGAGATTTTTTCGCCGTCTTTTTCCCATTTGCTTGAGATTTTTCCGTATGGGGAGAGGTATTCAGCGGAGGCCCAGGACAGGCCGTCAACCGGATTGGGTTTTATAAAAAAGTGTTTGAATCCCGGATTTTCGGGGTCTGGGGTTATGCCTGTAAGGTACTGGTACATCCAGGCGCTGACGTCGCCGAACATGATATGATTTCTGGAATTGTCGCCGCCCCATTGTTCCCACAACGTTGTCGCTCCCTGCCTGAGCCAGTTGATCCAGCCGGGAAATTCCGGTTGAGTGATCAGCCGGAAGGCAAGTTCGGCGAATCCGTTGTCGGCCAACGCTCTGGGTACGTATTTAGCGCCCAGGATTCCGAAGTCTGCTTTGCAGTCATTGGCCTCGACTGCTTCCGCCAGTTTTTCAACTACCTTGTGTTTTTCGCTGTCTGCGACCAGGCCCTGATAGATTGCACAACCAAGAGCGGTCATTTCACCGTTGGCGTAAATTCCGTCACCCCGGTAGAATTTTGCGTTGAACGTCAACTTGATGTTTTCCGCAAGTTCCGAATATGATTTATAATCTTCATTCCGTCCGGTCAATTTCGCGAACTTTGCGAGCAGGCAAGTATCGATGTAATAATATCCGGTGGATGTTAGCGCCGGATCGGCAATGCGATCTCTGTCAACATGACACCAGTCACCCAAGCCGAAAGACACGATATTATCCGTAGCCATTGAAGTGCAGTAATCGACATATTTTTTCATGGCTTCGTAGTGTTTTTTTATTGGTGTTAAGTCACCGGTGTAGAGATAAATATACCAGGGGATAAGTATAAGTGCGCTGTCCCAGGCGGGACCGCTGCCCCAGTTGTATCCCCAGCCGGTGGACGGAGCGATGCCGGGAAGCTGACCGCTCGGGCGCTGACAGTCTGCAACGGTATCAAGCCATTGGATATATGAGCTTGCGCCGGCGAAGTTGAAAAGTCCGGTTTCGGCGGCGAGCTGGGCGTCTCCGGTCCAGCCGTTTTTCTCGCGGTGCGGACAGTCGGTCGGGATGCCGGTAAAGTTGCCGATATACGACCAGACGGTGCATTCCTGAAGTTTGTTAATGGTGTCGTCGGAGCAGGAAAATTTGCCGATTTTGTCAAAGGAAGTATGGACTAATCGTCCTTCAAATTTCTTAATTTCCGCATTACCTTTGATTTTTATATTTACGTACTGAAATCCGTGATATGTGAAACGCGGTTCCCATACTTCCTCTTTTCCGTTTCCTTTGAGGATGTAGTGGTCCGTCTGGAACTCACCGTCCAACAATAATTTGCCAATCCAGCTTTGATCGAGTCCGCGTTGCCCATTAAGCCTTTCTCCGTACTCGATTATGATTTCCGCGCCTGCCTCCCCGCCGACGGTAATTCGCCCCCAACCGGCGATATTCTGTCCGATATCAAACATTAATGTGCCGTCATCCAGAGTCCATTTGTCGACGGTGTGCAATGTCTGCATAACTTTGCACGGCGGCATGGTCTGGGGTTGAAGGAGCCCGCCCGGAGGAGAAACAATCCCGGCATTTTTCCAGTTGCTGTCATCATAATTATTTTCAAGCCACCCGTCAAGTTCCAGCCGGGCGTCGTAAGTTTCGCCGTTTCGAAGGCCGTCGAAGACGATAGGTCCGGTAGTGAGTTTCCATGAAACATCGCTGGTCAAAACTTTTTTTCCGCTTGACTCAAGTTGTAAGAGCAGTTTGGGATAGTCGCGCCAGGACGCTTTTTCAAAGTGCCAGACTTCGGCGGAGTGACAGTTATACCAGCCGTTGCCGAGAATTACCCCAATAACGTTTTCGCCCTTGACAAGATACTCGGAAACATCATATTCAACATAATTTACCCGTATGTCATATTGAGTCATCACCGGATCCAGAACGTGGTCGCCGACTTTTTCGCCATTGAGATAAAGCTCGTAGTAACCGAGTCCGCAGACGTGGACTTTCGCATTAGCGGGATCGCCGTCGAGTTTGAAAACCCTGCGAAAATACGGTGCGGGCTGCACCGGCTTACGCCAGCTGTTCAAAGTAATTCCCGGAAACCCGATCCATTTTGTGTTTTTGTCAAATGGATTTGTCTTTTCTGAAATTTTATTTTTCATTACTTATATTTTCTGTTTCAATAATTTCATTGTTTATATTGCCGGTAACAACTTCCCAGTCTTTGGCAATGGTGAGTTCCGGAGTAACGGCATCCGGCTGATTATTGACGATAACAATAATTCTTTCGTTGTTGTTCTTCAAGTGTTCGGTGACAGTTCCGGAAGGGTTTTTTACAACGGACAATCCGGCGTTTGAGGATTTTTGCCGCGATCCGGTTGTACCTTTGGTGAAATGACGGTAAATTCCGCATCATCAAAGGGGAATTATATGTTTCCATCATAATCTTCCTGTTTTTTATATATGAGCATATAGGATACAATAATGATCATATAAAATCTTGTTTTTACTCGGTATCCTTATTATAATAACATATTCATGTAAATTAAGAATTTTCTGATATTAAATATAAGGATGGATTTTTTATGCTGAAAGTAAGAAATATGTATTGTCCTTCACATTTTGGCAATTCATATGAATGTGCATCAAAAAACGAAATGCGGGAAATTCTTTCAGAAGCGAAATTCTGGGGATTAAATTGTTATTCGGACTGGTTTGACACGATAGATCTTTATGATCCATACGCAAGAGAAAAGAACGGGATAAGTTTATTTAATATGCCGGAAGCTATGTGGGAACGGAAGTTTTCGCATTACCGGACCGCGCATGATCTTGGTTTTGAGTTAGGACTTGCAATTGCTCCCAATCATGTGTTTTCCGACCAGCTTACTCTTGGAAAACAAGCTGTCAAGACCGAAAATATATTCGGACAGCTCCTCTGCCCTTCCGACCCGGTATCGCATGAAGTAATCTTAAAAAATTATAAGAATTTGTTTAACGATTTCAAGTCACACGGATTAAATTTAAAGTCCCTCGAAGCCAATCCTTATGATTACGGTGGTTGTGCTTGTGAAAAATGTAGCCCGTGGATAACTGCTTTTGCGGAACTCTATAAAAATATATTCGAGATGGCAAAAACGTTTTTCCCTGAAATTAAAGCAAATATGATTTGCTGGTGGGTCAGCGAAGAAGAACACGAGATACTTGACGGCTGGCTGGCGAAGAACGCTTCAAATCTTCTCAACAGTAAGATTCACTATATTCCTTATGGCCGGACTTCATACGATATCACAAAATACACAATAAATGAAAAATATGGAGAAAGAGCATTTGTTCATGTCGGTTATGGAGGCGGCAGAAACAGTGATCTATACGGACATTTCGGTCCTGTCGCCGCTCCAAAAAGAATTGAGGAAACGGTAAAATTTCTGGAGACCAGAAAAGCGGAAGGATTTTCCGCTTATTGTGAAGGAACATTCGAGGATCTCAACAGGGCAATTCTCGCGGGGTTGGGCTCAGGTGCGTACAGCGACGCCAATTCTGTAATGAAAGCCTATGCCGAGAGATATTTCGGAACAAATCCGGAAGGTTGGGCGCATTGGCTGGCGAAATGGGAAAATGCCTTTGAGGTAAATGTGAAAGAATCACGTACCGAATTCGACTTGCTGAGCGCGGGAGCGAAAAGGTCATGGAGACTCGAACAATGGGAATGCAAGCTGAAAATGTTTGAGTTTGGCCATGTAGCAACAAAGAGCAAAGACCGTAAAGCCGCCGCTGATTTCTGGGATGAAAAAGAGTACCTGTGGAGAAAGGTTTGGGGGCTTGGCCTTACCCGGCACATCCTGAAATTTGACTGGAGAATCCCTCCCTGGGAACAGGAGGATGAAACCGCAAACCGTAGAACAGGATTAGATCAGTAACAAGACTGCATGATTTCCTGCCGGTGTTTCTTTTTTCTTCAAACCAGCCTGGGATGCGATCAAAAGCTAACTTTGGTTTGATACCGAATTGCAATCTAAGGGCTATTAGTGACCTGGAATCCTCCCACGATCAGCCAGCCAATCAATCCCATTTTACTGCGTCCCTTTTCATAATTATCAATCGCGAATCTTTATTGTTTGCCGCATGAACTATGTATTGCATTGTTAGACATCCCATGATTAAAGCACTTGAAAAAAATACTTTTAATGCTTTAATTAAGTAATATCTTATATGTTCATTGTAATGGTCTATTCGATTATTCCTGAAGAGAAAGGTTTTTTAAAATGCGGCTAAAT
This sequence comes from Victivallales bacterium, assembly GCA_963678815.1. Lineage (GTDB taxonomy): Bacteria > Verrucomicrobiota > Lentisphaeria > Victivallales. The sequence continues at coordinate 4,569,052 of OY787460.1, read as the reverse complement.
TATAAGTTCAAACCTAAATTAGTAGGAAAAATCAGTTATGTTACCCATAAAGGAAAAAAACGCAATTTTGAAAGACCTTTTCATGCACATGCTCCTTATGCCCATGAACTGATTTATGTTGACTACGGAGAAATAGCTATTACAATAAATGAGCAGAATTTCAACCTTAAAGCAGGAGAATGGGTATTTATTGCCGGCGGGGTTAAGCATGCTTTTCATGGCAAAGAAGATGCTCCATTTGACTTTCTGAATATCATATTTTATGGAAAAATACCGGACATTCTGTTTTCCACGAAACTGCTGGCTGACCGAAAATCCCTTAATTTGATGGAAAGACTGAAACAGGAAAGTATTCAGGAACTTCCATATCACGAGGAGGTTATGGCTTCCTGCCTGACGGAATTCATAGCATATTCGCTGCGGCAGGTGTCAAACTCCATTCCCGCCCGTCTTCCTGGGGCGCCAATTCGCCAGCGTTATCAATCGGAAATTGTGAACAGGGCCATCAATGTTATAATGAATGAATATTCCAATCAACTGACCCTTCAACGTCTCGGGAAAGCGGTGGGAGTAAGTGAATCTCACCTCCGCAGGCTTTTGAAGATTGAAACTGGTGAGAATTTCAGTTCACTTCTACATAAACAAAGAATCGCCGTTGCAAAACATCTATTGAGTGAGTCGAATTATAATCTTGATGAGATTTCCACATTAATAGGTTACCGCTCCTCATCTTTTTTCTTCAGAATATTCAAACGCTTAACCGGAACTACACCCAAGGCTTATTCAATGAGTTTAGGGGAACCGGATGAGACACAATAACACTGAAGCAACATAATGTCTTCTTTGACAATGATCATATAGAGCGCAGCAAAGCTCGTAAAGAGCGTTGACGAAACGGCCGGATAAAGTTAATGTCTATATTAAATAATATGAAAGGTTTGAAGCATGTTGTTTAATAAAAAATTCACAATTGCTGCTGAGGCTCATGTTGATAAAAGGATTATGGTAAAAACATTAAAATATTTTATCTTTTTCTTATGCACTGCCAGTATTGCAACCGGGGTATTTGCCAACGACTTGATCCTTGCGGAAAACGGCAAAACTGATTATCAGATTGTCAGCGATTTTTCCACTCCCAAAAAGATCTGGAACGCAAAATTTCTGGCGTGGATACTTAAGGAAGCCACCGGTGCGGAATTTCCCATCCGGGGAGATAGAGTAATGAACCCGAAAAAGCCGGCAATTTTCGTAGGTGTGAGTCAGCCGGTGAGAAAAAGAATCGGGATGGTTTACCAGGGAATGAAAGACCAGGATCATGTTGTAAGAAGTAAGGGCAAGGACATTTTTCTCTATGGGAAAGGTTACGATGCGGATTTTTATGCGATCATGGAATTCCTGGATAAGTTTTTCGGCATCCGCTGGTATCAGCGCATGACCAATCCTCAAATAGAAAAACACAACAAGGTTGTTCTGAAACCGTTCAATCACAAATACTCGTGGGCATTTACTTACAGACAACTGCCGGCCCCGCAGTTGTCGGATTATTTTCGCGGCCTTACCAGCATACGTGACAATGTCGCCGGCTGGCGGAGATACTTAAAGCCCCAATTAGGCAAAGAAGATTTTAAACATGGTTTTGTGCCGGGGAGTGCCGTTTGTCCTGAACAGCCTGAAATTGATCCGGCTCACACGGTTTACAAGTACATTCCGACAGCAGGTAACGTGAAAGGGGTAAAGGGATATCCTTTTATAAAAAACCGGGATTACTTCAAAACGAATCCGGAATTTTACACAATGCAAAACGGCCGCCGCCGCAAAGGACAGCTTTGTTTCAGCAATCCCGCCCTGAGAAAAGAATTCACGAAAAATATTGAACACCACTTAGATTATCTCGGTACGGATGACGTGATTATTCAGATATCTTATGACGACGGCTATCCGGGAATACCATGCAACTGTCCAGCCTGTAAAGCCCTGTCGAAAAAATACGGAACTCCTGGGGCCGCGCTTTTCGATTATGTTATGGAACTCGGGAAAGAATTCCAGAAAAAACATCCGCGAACTACTATAAAAGTACCACTCTACCGTAAATCACAAACGGAACTTGCACCCGATTATCCCAGGGGAACAAAGTTTCCTGAAAACGTTTTATTCTTCTTTGCGCCAATTGACGATTATATTAACTACACCTGGGATAGCCCGCATAACGCTCCTACCTTCGAGAACTTGAAAAAATGGGCGGAACTGTCCGACCGCATTTATATCCACAACTACATGGGATTCGCCATTGCCAATCACATGCCCTGCTCAAATATTGGCGTACTTGTAGACACGATCCGTAAACTTCATGCGTTTGGCATCAAAGGATTCTTTTATGAATATTATCCGGCAAACAGCGGCTTTTTATGGAATTTTACAAATTTTTCAGATCTTGCGTTGTGTGTGTTTTATAAGATGATGAAAGATCCCGGCATTGATATTGATCTGTTTATTGACGACTACATGAAAAAAGTCTATGGGCCTGCTCATAAACTCACACGCACCTATTATGACGAGTTGGAATCCGCGTCCTCAACGAACAACAAATACGGTTTTGGAGGCACGGACGGCGACCTTATGCGAAAACGTCATTTTTATGATTACCTGAGTCCTGAACGGCTCTTGCGGTGGTCAAAACTTTTCGATAAAATGGAAAAACTTACGGCTGGCAACAAAAATCATGAAAAGAATATCGCAAATCTTCGCCGTGCGCTTGATTGCGCCGTTTATCACAAATGGCCTGAACTGGCAAAATTTGATCCGAAGTATTTCAATGATGCGGCTAAGGTACGTGCCAGAATTGGCAATATTCCCAGGAATCCGCATTCCGTGCTACTGAAGGAAATGTTGGCGAAAGCAGAGAAAAAAATCCGATATGCAGGGAAGGAAAAGCCGCTGCCAAGCCGCTTTAACGGAATTCCTCCAGAGTGTATTATTCAGGAAATCCCGCAAAACAACCGTTCAGTATACGACACAAAAATATCGCGCATTGTGGACGACAAAGATGCGGCTTTCGGATATGCCGCTTCAATAGACCGTCCGGATTTGCCGTTTAATTGCGGTTTTTATCAGAAAGACACCAGAAAAAGAGGTCCGTCACTGAAAATTGATGCATGCGATATTTCCCCGGGCAAATATCGCTTATACGAACTTGGAAATATTTGTCTGTCAAAAAATTGTATTATTTGGTTTTCCAATAAAAGCTGGGTAACGAATCTGCAGCTTGGCTATCACTTCGACTCGAAGAATCCCGACACAAAATACCAGGTCTTTATTTCTTTGAAATTTCCGGAAAAATATAAAGGTCAAAAAACTGATCTGGTTCTCTGTGACAGGATAATACTGGTGAAAAAGAAATAATCAATTCAGTCCCGATATTTATCCCGAAGGATTAACAAATGGATGAAAATACCTTTGCATTGAATTTTCCCATCAGCCGTCCGCATTGTGGAATAGCGATGGGCAACGGATGTCTTGGAGCAATGGTATGGGGAAATGAAAATCTGCATATAACCGTGAACAGATCGGATTTCTGGGATCATCGGGGTGGAGAACTGATTTCCCTGAATAGTTCCTACAGGGAGTTTGCCGATATTGCGAGAACCCGTGGCGGCGGTCAGGCGCTATATGATGCCCATGCCGCATATACGGTCCCAACTCCTGACAATGTATTCAAGCCGCAAAGACTTCCTGTTGGCAGATTTGAATTTTCATTTCATTCCGGAGTATTTCCCGTAGTCGCGGAGTTGGATTATGAAACCGGAACCGTTACCATAAAACTTTCAAACGGGAAAGACCTGAAGATTTTTCTAAGCGTAAGTCAAAATTACATTATGATAGTTGACAGGACAAATATCATAAGACACGTTTTTATAAAACCGTCATGGGATTTTGAAAAATCGCGTGAGTGGCTCAGGAAATATGGATTCAGTCCGCCCGAAATAATTGATGAGAGTGACATTAATGGCTGGATTCAGTCATGCCCGGAAGATTCCTCACTGATCAGTATGTGCGTCAGGAAAAAGAATCAATATGTCATTTCCCTTGAACTCACTGACGACATCGGGAAAACTCTGGAACCGGCAAAGCAGAAAGCTTTTTGTTTAAATGAGCATAAAATCTTAACGGAAAACAGGATATGGTGGGATAACTACTGGTTGGATACGCCTGAAATAAATATTCCCGACGATTTTTTCCAAACTTTCTTTAAGAATGCGCTTTATAAATTTGCGTGTGCCACAAATCCCAACGGTTGCGCCTGCAGTCTCCAGGGGCCGTGGCACGAGGAATATCAGCATGCGCAATGGAGTGGCGATTATCATTTCAATGTCAATATTCAGCAGATTTACACGCTGGCTTTTGCAATCGGCAAATATGATCACCTGATGCCTCTTTTTAACATGCTTGAGTCAGAATCTTTTCACAATTGCCTGCGTCATAACGCAAAAGCATTGTTTGGCATTGATGACGGTTTATGGTTTACCCATGCCGTCGACGACAGGGGGTTCCAGTGTGGCGGACTTGGGCCGGGTTCCATTCTCGACCCCGCGTGCGGAGCCTGGACCGCGCTGCTTTACTGGAAATATTATCAGTACACGGGAGATACCGGGTTTCTACTCAAACGCGCATATCCTTTTATTTCCGGAATAATGCGCTGCTTTGAAGAGATGCTGGAGGAATATAATGGACGCCTGTCCATTCCCCTTGCAATATCCGCGGAATACGGATCTTCTAATCCTGACGCTGGATATGCCGGCCGGGACCCATCAAATCAATTAGCCGCTGCCCATATGCTGGCGAAGATTTTAACAGAAGCTTGTGATGTACTGTCAATATCCCTGAAACCGGTTTGGGAAAAAATCAAGACAGCTCTCCCCCATTACACTTTGATTGAAAACTCTCAAAATGAAAAACGCATCGCAATATGGGAAAATCAGGATATTGATGAATGCCACCGCCATCATTCACACTTGGCTTGTATCTATCCTTTCGATTCTCTTCCGGATAAATTAACGGAAAGCGAGCGTGAAGTTATTGACAACAGTATTGACCACTGGATTGCCAAAGGCATGGGAGGCTGGAGCGAATGGTGCATGCCCTGGGCGGCGATAATTCAAACAAGGATGGGATTTTCAGAAGCTCCGTTAATAACGTTGAACATATGGAAAGAAATTTTTATAAATGAAGGTTACGCAACTGTTTATCTGCCAAGAACACGAGGTGTTGTGGCGCATTGCCGGCACGATATGATGAAGGACAGGGCAACAAGCGAGATCATGCAGTTGGATGGCACAATGGGCGGAGCTGACGCCCTCCTTGAAATGCTGGCGCATCAACACGGCGATACCGTTTTTCTGTTTAAGGGAATACCTGATAAATGGCGGGAAGTGTCCTTTGATAATATTCATCTGCCCGGTGGTTTTATTATCAGTGGAAAAAGAAAAAATGGGAAATTAGATTACATAAACATAAAAAGTCCAGCGAATAAAAAGCTTAAAATTAAAATAGGAAATGAAGTCAAGGAATATCATTTCCGGAAAAACTAATCAAAAACATTTAGTTGTTGTTGCCGGAAAAGACGATGATATTTTTCCGGTGGCTGCCGTCCGGGAAGCTTTCGGCTGTCTGAAAATGATATACAAAACGGCCGGGTTTGAAGAACGCTGTAAACTGGTGATAGGTAAAGGAGGGCATCGCTTCTATGCCAATGCAATGACGCGTGGCCGGTACTGCTCGAGCTTATACAAGAAAAACGATAACTTCTCCCCGGATTTTACCAGGGATGAAAATTTTTCGCGGAAACCTCATTGATTTTTCTGCCTTCCGCATGGGTGTCGTAGAACAGGAAGTTCGCGCCCCCGTTATGACACCACTGAACACCGTAATTATCCGCGGGATTGTTCCAATCCACATTTTGAAGATGATATCTTTCAGCATCACAGAAAACAATCAGGTCGGCCTCATGTCCGAGTATCCTTCTGGGAGTGATAAAGTTATATCCGAGTATTTCGTTATAGCCATAATCTAGATTATAGCTCCATCCATTAGTACCGGCAGGACAATCCAGTATGGTTCCCGGTTTCACATAATTCGCTTTAAGGTATTCGTCGTTGAATGAATGAGTCGTGTGCCTTGCTGTATAAGTAGCCCACCACACGACGCCGTCATAATGCTGAAACAAACGATCATTATTATCAGACAAATACATTGCAAGGCTAACACCGACCTGCTTAAGGTTGCTGATGCAAGCAATCTCATTCCCTTTTTCCCGCGCCCTTTTCAGGGCCGGCAATAATAAGCTGGCCAGAATAGCGATTACCCCGATAACAACAAGTAATTCGACCAATGTAAATATCGGTTTTATTTTTGTGCAATCTTTGTTGTTCATATTACCTCCTTGGGTTAATTTTTTCGTATTTTTTTGAATTTCAGTTTGTCTATTCTTTCAACTGGAAAAGGTACGTCAACTGTAGATCTGTAACTTCGCTCATTTGCCTTGTTCCGTTTTTCCAGTTTTTGCTTTTGGGGTTTTATCAGCAAAACCCGGTCCATTAAAATTCTGTCAGGCTCTTTAGAACCTTTCACGTAAAGTGGACCTTGAACCTTAAGTGAAATATAGGCATCCCACTCGTTTGGGAATGGATCAGCCGCATCCGGAACATAAATTCGGTCAACATTCACCCCCAAACGTTTTCCTTCAAGGGCCCATACCATGGTGTTTGGTTTGACGGCAATCCTTCCGATCTTATAGAGATGAAATTTTTCGTCTTGAGGAATTTTTTCCGGATTTATCGTTACAGCCGCGCTGTTTGCCGCGCCAAGTTTCAGTGGGATACGGTGTGGCGTTACGGACTGTAAATTTTGACTGTCCCCGCCTTTTTCTGCTCTTTGAATCCGGCTTTTCGCGGCACAAGCAGCGGCCATTTTTCCCACGGCATCGGAATCCGGAATGATTTTCATAGGTGGGCATATGGTTGAAAAAGTCAGCCAGTTAAAATCGGCAATATCCCGTGTGGACAAATCTTGGAATTTTTCCGGCAATTCGGGATTTCTGAACAGCCCGGTCATTCTTTCCAGAAGTTTCCCGTCTTTATTGATGGAAAATCTGTCATGTGAATAAATCCGTGAATATCGGCTTGTTACGAAAATTCGCCATTCATCTTCATAGCGCTTGATTACTTTTTCATGATTGAACGGCATTGCTCTGCCTTGCGGCAATTTACGCTCCAGCCAGGGCCACATATAAAGAAGAGCGCCATCCAGAATAAAACGTTCATTTTTGATATGACGGGCAGCTAAACTTTCCGGCTTTACCATGCTTTCCGCCTTGTCGAATATTTTTTCAGAAGTTTTAAAGAATTCCAAGTCCAAATATTTCAATTTAAATGGAGCCATGCGCAACATCCCATACTGGGCGTCACGGTTTATTCGTTTCCGTAAATATTTTAAATAATTTTCCATTTCTCCCGCCGCCGCGCCAAAATAACCCGACATAAAAGTTTTAATCAGGGGCTCCGGTGGTTGATAAGGATCAACGAGTAACTGATACGCCAGCCAGTTTCTCAGAGGCAGGAATTGCTGCCCGCCTTCCATGTATTCCTGAGCTTCCGCAAAATAACTTTCAACATTCTGATCGGCAAAAAACTTCAGATCGGAAGTGACACAGTCAACGATGGAATATGGCACAGGGAAAGAATCGTAATATCCCTGCACAGTCCAATAATCATCGCCAATGGCTATATGCGGAGCGATTTTTCCCCAGGAAACAAGCTCATTCCGGTTGTTTGAATTATATTGATGTTTCAGTGGCCGGATAATATCGCATCTGGTGTAAACGTCACACCATCCGATAATAACATTTTTACGCGGCCGGATATATTTAGGCGGGGATGAAGTTCTGTTATAAGCAAGTGTCCCAATGAGAATGTCGGGGTAATCTTTTTCTATATCTTCCGCGACGGCATTGATGAACGCAATAAGAGGACCGCTTTCGCCGCCTTCGCGTTTCACGACAGCCAGACATTTTTCGCATCTGCAATGGGCATTGTATTTATCGTTCTGACTGATCCAATAAATTTTGGGTGGGGGACAACCTTTTTTCTTCGCGGCTTCCCGGTCTTTCTTTATGAACTCTCTCAAACTTTTCGAGGTCAGCCGCAATACATCAGCATTGGTCAGACAAAGCTGTCCCGGGCCTGAGCCATTATAAGCGGGAACGCGCTTCCCGTTTGGAGCCAATGAAAAGTATTCCGGGTGGGAGGCAAACCATTTTGAGGCATTTACAAAATATGAAAATGAATGAGTTTTCCCCGGGGCCCCCTGCAAAATATAAAATGCTCCCTCCGGAAAGAAGTCTCCGCGGCCTTTGAAATCGTAGCGGTAATTCTTATTCCGGACCATAAATTTCCATTTATCGTCCGGAACTCCTGTAGGAGAACATACCGCACGCTGCCAAAACCATGGCTTAGCTTTAACATTCACGGATTTAACCGCAAGCTTTGGTTTTGACGGGATAATTTCCGTATTCCTGTCGAGCCAGTGACATCCGACTTGATCTTCCAGGAATTCATAAACCCCATATAGAGTGCCGCGTGGACGTCCGCCGGTAATCATCAGATTCTTCCCTTCAGTCCGTATTATCCATTCTTCCTCGCTCAACTTCTCCAGGTCAATTCCTTTGCCTTCCGCATACTTTGTCCACCCCAAAAAGATTCCGGGATGGTCTCCATTGAAAGAAGCTTCTTTAACGACAGGAAATGATGCTCCGGAAACCCGTTTTAAAAATTCAGCAAGTTCTAGCGCGGCATATTTCTCCGGTTCCGTAGCATTATCTGATTGGATTATCTGATATTGGGTTTTTCCGTTTTCGGCTAAAATCAGATCGCGATCTGGTTTTTTCACATCAGCAGCAAAAGCGCCGTTAAGACAAAGCAATAATAATATTCCCAATACCGTACTTTTATTTAGCAACACTATTTGATGATTCCTCTGACAGTCGAAAGATTTTCTGTTTGCGCGAAAACCGAATCCCCCGGTGATTTTCGCCCGGCGGCATCGACAAAATCGACAACTCCATGGATGCCGACAGGAGAAGCGTGTCCGTCGTAATACCATGTATTCGCATGGCCGTGATGCCGTAAATGGGGATGCCCGTACATTGCATTCGATGAAAAAAGAGCGGACGTGGGATATACAAAAGCTATCTGATTTTTATCCACGTTTATTGAATCCGTCAAGCCCATAATTCTGGTTGGGGTATTCAATTTTGTAAGATAAACGTATCTAATATATCCGCCGGGATTTCCCTTGACGATAAGATAGGCGCTTGCCGGAATAATCTCTACGGTTGGCATACCGTAAGTCCACCAGGAACTTCCATCCGGATATTTCGTTTCAGGAGAAGCAGAAGGGCAACGATAAATATCCTGCCCTTTTATGTATCCCATGTGAAGCCATCCCCCAGTGTTGACATTAGCTTCCGCCGGTTTTACCGAGTCATAAAAATATGCCCATGAATAATTATTATCTGTCAACAAAATATAATTGTTATTGTCATTGGCATAGGCAAGTAAAGAGAATCCCAGCTGCTTAAGATTATTTGTGCAGAGAATTGCTTTTCCTCTGGCCCTGGCACTTTTCAGAGCAGGCAACAACAGTGAAGCCAATATGGAAATTACAGCTATTACTACAAGTAGCTCGATTAAAGTGAATTTTTTGCACTCAGCCAGCATAAGCATCGGTTTTGCTTTTCCGGTCATGTTGAACATTTGCTTTTGATTATATTTTCTTTTTCGCATAGCATCCAACCACGTCATTCCATAACCTGAATTTTTTACCTGTTGCATAGCTTATTCCTCTTTCCGTAAAACTAGAATATCGCCATAACTAATTCATTATTAAAATATTTCATAGAGTAATCCTCGATTCGGTATAAGATATTTTCAAATGTTTAAAACCATTTACTCAATATTATAGTAAGAACTCTCAGCTTAATCAAGGCTCTATATGCTCCATTTTGTGACCTATCTGATTATTTGCTCATGTTTTGCGTGAATAATGCGGAATTCATTTTTTCCTGTATCCATGCCGACTACATAATATGATCTGATAGAACATAATAATAATCATATAGTACCTTGCGCGGAACTGGCGTTCTAATTATAATACCAGAAAAAGAAAAATACGTTATTCAACTCCTCAAATGAATTATCCAATGCTTGAAATAAATCTCCCGAAGATTACCGGCAACGCCAAAGCAATTGTTGATCTATGCTCAAAAAACGGCATTCAGGTATGCGCGGTTGTTAAGAGTGTTTGCGGATCTCCGGAAATTGTCCGGAGTGTATTGGCTTGTGGAGGTATTCGGCAAATAGGCGACTCCAGGATTGTCAATTTTGATCGCCTTCGCAACGACGGCGTGGATGCGGAATTCATGATGCTCAGAATTCCTATGTTAAGCCAATGTCCGAAAATTGTCAGTATGTGTGATTACAGTTTAAATTCCGAAATTCCCGTTATCAGCGCTCTCGCGCGGGAAGCCGGGAAAACAGGACGTACCCATAAAATCATATTAATGATAGATGCTGGTGATTTGCGCGAAGGAATTTTACCGGAAGACGCTCCGTGCATAGCGGAACAGATAACCGAAATGCCGGGAGTTAAACTCGTCGGCGCCGGTGTCAATTTAAGTTGCTACGGAGGAGTAAAACCGACAGAAAAGAATTTAACTTTACTCGTTGAATGCGTCGAGAATATAGAAAAACGTCTTGGCCGAAATCTGGAGATCATATCGGGCGGCAACAGTAGCAGTCTTCCTTTGCTAATTTCCGGAAAAATGCCATCAAGGATAAATCACTTAAGAATTGGCGAGGGAATTTTATTGGGAAGGGATACACTGGAATGCAAGGCGTTACCGGGAACTTACCAGGACGCTTTTATTTTTAAAACTGAAGTGATAGAGGCAGGACGCAAACCATCGGCTCCCATAGGTGAAATTGTCCGTGATGCATTCGGGCGCTGCCCGAAGTTTGAGAACCGGGGAATAAGGCGAAGGGCGATTTTGGGCGCCGGACGCCAGGATATTGTGCCTGAAGCACTAAAACCATTTGCGGCAAAAGCCGAAATACTCGGTGCAAGCAGTGATCATCTTTTGCTGGATATTGATGATTGCGGGAACGAAATCAATACCGGTGATATAATGTCGTTTAGACTTGAATATTCTGCTCTGTTGTCCGCCATGACTTCTGTTTATGTAAATAAGGAATTCATTAATAATGTTTCCCGGGAAGGCAAAAATAAATCAATCCGGATCATATATGCGCCAACCAGCACTGGAGCAAACATGCCGGGGGCGGAATTGGCCCCGAAATTGCTCGTCAAATGTGGTTTGATACCGCAACTCAAAAATTTAGGTTTTGAAATAGAACACTACCCGGATTCTCTCAATAATAAATTTATATATTCAAAAGAACGTTCATTTGATGAAAAAATTAAACTGACTGAAAACATAAATAAAAATGTTTCCGGCGAGATAATACAGTGTTTGGGCCAAAATAAATTTCCACTGCTTCTGGGAGGAGATCACACTGTCACAATCGCGGCCGCAACAGCGTTGACAAAACACCGTGACAAAAACGATGAAACAGGTCTAATTCTATTTGGTGCATTTGCAAATTTCAACTCCGCAAGGACCAGTACAAGCGGAAATTTACACGGTTTGACCTTGGATGCATGCACTAACGGAAAAAACATTCTGCATATTATGGGGAGTAAAAATATCCCCCAGAAAAATGTGGCATTGATCGGTCTGCGCGATTTGGATTCGAAAGAGCGCGAACGCTTGCGAAAGTCACAAATTAATACTTTCACTATGGAAAAAATTGATTTCCTGGGAATCCGTGAGACGATAACACAAATCCTGCACAAACTTTGCCATTGCCGCAATGGTGTCCATCTAAGTTTTTCCATGGACGTTTTATCTCCAGAATTCGCCCCCGGTGTTTCACTTCCTGTCGACAACGGATTGAACATAAGGGAAGCCCATTTGTCGCTGGAAATGATCCATGCGTCAGGCTTGCTTGCAAGTGCTGATTTCGTGGAATACAACCCCAGGCGTGACATGCAATCCGCCACGGGGAAACTGGCCGTAAATTTGATCTGCACACTTTTCGGGAAAACTATTGTCTGAGCAAAATTGAGAAAGATATTTTATGGCGATACAAAAAAAAATATTGGGAATGACATTGGCGTTTATAGCTACAGTCAGCTGGGCCAGCTTTTATGTCGTAAGTCGTTATATTTTCGGAGAGGATAATGATTTTACAGATCCGGTATTTGCTACGTTCCTTCGTTTTTTAATGGGTTCATTGTTCTTTCTTTTTCTGCTCACAATTCTGGGAAAAACACCTGAAATGTTTAAGGCGTTCAGAAAAAATACCTGGATGTTCGTATTTCTGGGGTTGGTTGGAATTGTCGGAGAAGGTGTGCTGGTATTCTGGGCCGCAAAATATACAACGGCGGCGCGATGCAGTTTGTGTGCAAATTTATCCCCTGTTTTTACTGTTTTAATTGCATGGCTTTTTGCCGGGGAAAAGATGAATGTCTATAAAATTACGGGAATGATATTGGGACTCGGGGGTGTTTTCCTTGCGATTCTGGGTAATGGAGGAAAGGACATTTACACTGGGGCCTCGTGTATTATTGGCGATTTGCTCGCTATCGGTTCGGGAATATGCTGGGCAGCTTATACCGTGGGTGGTTTGGGAGTTACAAAGAAGTATGGAGCAACAATCAGCACGGCCGTTGTAATCATTACCGGCACATTTTTACTTTTTCTGCTGGTCATAGTTACAAATCGTCCGGTACAATGGAGTATTTCATTGCATATGCTGCTTGCATATGCTTATTTAGGGGTTTTTGCCAACGGAATATCGTATTTATGCTGGTACAGGGCATTGAACTATCTGAAAGCCGGAGAAGTTGGCGCTTTCGGATATATCAGCGTAATTCTTTCCGTCATATTTTCATGTATTTTCCTCAAGGAATCATTAACGTTATCTTTCTATATTGCCCTTGTTTGCGTGATGGGAGGCGTTTATTTAATGATGGAAAAAAAGAAAATAGCTTCAGATGAAAAAATTGAAAATTATAAAAATAATTGTGAAAAATATGACTTAAGGAAAGACGAAGATATAACTGAAAGTGTTCAGTTGGAACTGTAAAAAGATTATCAATAATACAAGAAAGGGAAATAATAAAATATCGTAAATCAATACCTGACGTGAAACCGTAATGAAGACAGGAGAAAAATAAAATGAAAATCATCATCAGTACAATTTTAGGACTAGTATTGTCGACCACCATAATGGCCGGAAATTACAGCAGCTACATGGATGCGTCCAAAGCCGCTAATGCCGCCTGGAAAAAACGGGATTGGAAAACGGCAGCTGAAGCTTTTCAGGCCGTGGCTGATTTGTGCGCCAATCCCCGATATAAGTGTGACGCCATAATCGCCTCCGGTTCTTCCTTGAGGATGCTGAAAAAATATGATGAAGCCATTGCGAAAATGGAAAAAGTCATTTCTTTAGCTAAAAACTTCCCGGATATTGCGGCAAAGGCTTACGTTGAAATTTATAATTGTTATTTTTCTCAGAGAGATTACGAGAAAGCCGCCGAAGCTTGCGAAACCGCGTTAAAGCTAAAAAATATTCCCTCAGGTAATAAATGTGTTGTTTTAACAAGCCTTGCAAACGCTCTCTATTTTCAGAAGAAATACGCGGAAGCGCTGGAGAAGGCAAAACAAGCGGCTGCTGTCGAAAAATGTAATCCATATTATTGCGGTTACCTGGCCAATATTTACGCGGGTGACTCTTGTCGGCAATTGAAGAAAAACGTGGAAGCCCTTAAATATTACCAGGCCGCCGCGGATAATCCAAAATGTGCCCCGGCATGGCGTGCTGTAGCTTATGAACGGATAGGCAATTACCTCTACCGGCCGCAAAAAAAATATGATGAAGCTATTCAGGCATTGGAAAAGGGCCTCGCCATCCCCAAACTGGATAATTACTGGAAATCCCGGTTACTGTACCAGACCGGAATCGTTTATCTGAATATGAATGACAAAGCAAAAGCCAAAGCGGCATTCGAGAAAGTTGTCAACATGGACAAGCCTCATAATCATTATCTGAAACTCGCAAACGTACAGATTAAAAATTTGCGAAAGTAGTTTTTCATTGAGTTCCCAAATGGCGAGATGAATAATTGGATACTGCTCGGGGTTGGCGATAAAGACCAGAATTGCAAAATAAACACTTCAAAAAAAGTGGGAATAATCGAATCCGACGGATATCATCTCCACGGAGAATTATTCAGTTTCTCCACTTCCCGGCTGCTGTCCCGTCTCGGGGTAAAATATAAACGGATAAAAAACTTCGGTGATCTCAGCGAATATGATGTTATTGTTATTGCGCCGGGACAGTTTGGAGAAATTCCCGTCAGTGCAAGAAATGCAATTGTTGCCTTTGTCAAAAATGGTGGAATTCTAGTGTCATGGCTGATTTCCGGTATTGGTATTGCTCCCGCCGGGACGTTTACAAAATTGTGTAAATTCATGGGGAAATATCATGAAGCTATTGGCCTCGGGGGAGATGTAATGACTTCGGAGCATCCTTTGCTGGAAGGAATCAGCAATAATGAAAACTGGCGGGATTGGTCCGCGGATCAGGGAAAAGTTTATACCCGTATGGCATTTCCTCTGAAGGAAGGAGTTATCGTATCCGGAGGCAGTAATGGCGCGACACCCAGATTTACCCGGAAAATGATTCCTACCCGCTTTGGCATGCTTGTGGCGGAAATCCCGATGGGAAAAGGGCGGATTATCATTTCTCAGGCTGCCGTGTCCGCATAATTCCTCTCGTTTTTACGACATTTTCTCGTTGATTTGACACTGGTTTTCTGTATATTTCGACCATTTTTCCCGAAAAATCCAAAATGGATATTGACAATATTAGTTTATATATTAGTTTATATGTAGCACAACTACTTGCGCTAGCTTGTATCATAACTAAAATGGGGTTGTTAAAATGAAAAGCATAGGCATCAACCTGTACACATACTTAGCAAGAAAGTCTTTTTCTTGTTTTACATTGTTCGAGGGTGTGTTCAGACGGAGAGTTGAGAATTTTCGTATGAAAACAAAGGTTCGCGCGCCAAGTAACCAATTTAGTTGCAGGGGTTTTACCTTGCTTGAGCTGCTTGTTGTAATAGCGATCATATCTATACTTGCCTCAATACTGCTTCCTGCTCTTCGAAATGCAAGAGACAAAGCAATCGAAGTTTCCTGCTCTGGAAAAGAGAAACAGCTTTCCCTGGCAATGGCTGAGTATTGTAATGAAAACGATGATTGGCTGACAGTCTTTTACCAGACACAGTCTGATGGTCAGGTTCAGAAATGGTATTCATTGCTGAATGTTTATGTCCAGCCATCCTTGCCCCCGACTCAATATAATCTTTCCCGCATGCTTTTCTGTCCAGCCATACAATGGGGAAAGATGCCGGGTTACGGGAGTAATCTGGGAACCGCTTTCGGTTATGGGTTGAATTACAAAGTAGTGCCTGACAACACACCCTTAAGAGGGGGGCGAAAGCTCATGGAAATAGCAAAACCGGCTTCAACAATATTGATTGGGGATAATTCAGTTTCCATAAAACCAAATGTTGCTCCGAATTTTTCTCAGCGAGCAGCTTTGTATATACCGGTGATATCGCCTTCAGGTCTGGGAATGACAGATTATGAAGCAAACATAAACAAGCATAACAAGGCAAAAAATCTTATCTGGGTGGATGGACACGTGTCTAGGGAATTCCTGGATATAATGCAGTCTAAGTACAGCAGTGGCGAATGGTGGACTTACGACCAGTAGAGATCATGGTCAGCAAAAGTTCTCCCGCAAGAAATCAGTCCGATAAAACCAATAAAAAGACAAAGCAAAATCATGAATGAAAGCCCGGACGTTCACAATTCATCTTACATAATCATTGTTGTTATGCTTTTTTTATTTTTTTTTCTTCCAGAGGAGCTTTATTCCGGAAATATGAAAAAGCTTGAACAGTTGTGGTCTTTTGATTCGAACAGGGGCCTGATCGCAAATCCGCTTTTTTTGAAAAACGGACGGATTTGTTTGAGTGCCAAGCATGAAGCCAATCCCCGGGGAGCTACCTTCATTATAGAGGCATCAAACGGCAGGCAAGTTAAAAATTTTCCTTTTTGCGGCTTTTCCTCCCCGGTAATATCCGGGAATAAACTTATTTCAAGCTGGCATCGGATTAACTGCACGGATATGGATACCGGAAAGATTATATGGGAATTCACTCCCGGAGGGCGTACTTATTCCACGCCGGTAATTAAGGATAAATGCCTCTTTTTTACATCGGTGGACAAATGCATTTACAGGATCGGGTTGTCTGACGGAAGGCTTATTTGGAAATTCAAGACGGATGGAACGCTTGTTGCGCGGATTGCGCTTGATGAAAACTCAGTTTATACCGGGAACGAAAACGGAAAGTTCTACTGCCTGGATTTAACAGGCAGCGAAAGATGGAGTTTCAAAAGCGGCAAGTCGATAAGAGCAGCCCCCTTAATAACCGGTGACAACGTTATTTTCGGTTCATTCGATGGAAACTTGTACTGTCTTTCGAAAAAAGATGGAAAGCTTGTATGGAAACACCAGACAGGGGGAATAATTTTCGGTGATCCGGCAATATCTGATGACGGAACTGTATATGCCGGTTCAGGGGACAAGCATATCTACGCCCTTGATTTCGGCAGTGGCAGACTTATCTGGAAAACGGCGCTGGAATCCTGGATATCCGGATCAGTAACGCTGCATGATAACAAAGTTTTCGTTGGGGATTATTCCGGAAAAATGTATGTTCTTGACGCTGATTCGGGGAAAATCGAAGCTGTATTCAAGACTGCCGACTGGATAAGGGCCAAACCTGTTGTGGCAGACGGGAAGATATATCTTGCGTCCATGAGCGGAACACTGCACTGCCTAAAATACTGTAAAGGGGAATAATTGATGCTAGTCAGATCCATATATGCAACTTCTCTTTTTTTATTGATGCTTGATTTCGCATGTGCTCAGGTTGTAAGACAGAAGGAACGGCAGGCGCCAGTCATATACAATGTGGATACCGTGATTCTCGGAAACGGTATTTCCGCTGTCTCCGCGGCTGTAACGGCATCACGCAACGGTGATTCGGTTCTCCTGGTCTGCGATTACGCTTACACGGGTGGGGCCGCGGTGACAAAACTTTTTACCGAATTTGAGGAAGTTCCTCCGGATTCCCCGGATATTCTGAAGGAAATATTTGAGAAACTGAAAAAATCCGACCCTTACCATTCTTCTTATAAAAACGGAAAATTAAACCAGGAATGGCTTAAGCATGCGCTTGACGAAATCCTTGTGGAAAATAATATCAATGTCATTTTTTACAGCATCCCATGCGGCATGATCATTGAGGACGGCGTCTTTAAAGTTTTGCTTCTGCAGAACAAGGAGGGATTGCAAGCTGTCCGGGCCTCCACTCTTATTGACTGTACAGATGATTTTAAATCGCTTTCCCTGATTAAACAAGCTGACTCTTCGCGGAACAAAAAGCAAAACTGCATATCGATCATGCGACTCAAAATTGATGATGTATCGCTCAAAAAGGAAAAAACGGTAAAGTTGAAATCTCCCGGAATCGCGGCGGAGCTTAGACTTCTCCCTCTGGCCTTGTCACCGGGGGAATGCATCATTGAACTGTACCGCCATGTGAGATTGAACCCTTATAAACTGTCTGATGTAAGCGGCGAGGAATGTTCGGCAAGGGCGATGCTGGCAAAGGAGCTTGAAAAGCTCATTAAAAATGATGATGATTTTTCTAAATCAGTTGTCCTTCTGGGGGCGATGGAAACGGACATCATTCCATTGGGGATGAAGTTGCCGGTCAAAGGGTTGCCTCTGCAAAAAGAGAGTAAAAAAACTAAAACTCATGTAGTCAGATATCCCGGAAAGGTGGCTGATTCCAGTTCTTCATCAGTGATATTCAGGAATCATAAAGGTGAAAAAGTTTCATTACCTGAAAATTTCGGAGAATTGAAAAAGGTGAAAAATATATATCTTGCCGGGGATAGCAAGTATTTTTTATCAGACGGCAGTTCATGGAGCGTTGATCCTCTGTTTAATACAAATCTTGCTGTTCATCATGCCTTGATTTCAGCAAAAAGAAATAAAAGCAGTTTCCCTGTAAGCGTTTCCCTGAAAAAGGAAAATGATGAAATTATCCGCGAACTGAAAAACAGTTCCGGGAAAAATTATACAGACTGGATGAATGTCCCGCCTGCCGATCTTGAAATAGAGGATCGCACGGATGTGGTTGTGATCGGTGGCGGAACCGCCGGTCTTACAGCGGCAATCTCCGCTGCTTCCAACGGCGCGGATGTTATTCTTATAGAACAGTATGCTTTTTTCGGGGGAACTGCTGTCGCGGGGGGAGTTTCGCAGGGAGGAAACAGCAATTTGCTCAAAATCTTGAAATCACAAGGATATTACAGCACATCCGGACTGGGCGGTTTCAATCCTGAAGTAATGAAAAAGCTTCTCCAGAAAATAGCTCTCCGGGCAGGAGTGAAGGTCAAGCTGCGTACTTTTGCCTGCGGAACCTGGATGGATGGAAGAAAAATAAAAGGAATCGTCGTTCAGCCGAGAACGGGAAAAAGACAGATCATAACGGGAAAGGTTTTTATTGACTGTACTGGAGACGGTGATATTGCTGCTTCGGCAGGAGCGGAATACACAAAAGGAAACCGTTCAAAAGGAATCACGCAGCCTGTTACCCAGATGTATTTCATTCGCCAGACAGGTAAGAATGCCACGAAAGGGGCGCTGGGCCCGTGGCCGGCCGGCTATGGCTGTTACGGGTTGCAAACCAGGCTTATCGCCTGCAATGCAATGGATGTCGCGGAACTTTCCAAGTCGGAAATCCTGGGGCGGCAGGCGGTAAAGAAAGAATTTCTCGGACGTGAAGGCGAATGCAAGGGGGATATCAAAATTCTTTTTTCCGGTCCACAGATCGGTGTACGCGAGACCAGACAAATTAAAGGGGATTATGTATTGAGCGCCAGGGATCTTTACGAAGGCAGAAAATTTGGAGATAAGATAGTAAGCTGCGGTTATATGATGGATGTAAGAGGCGAATACGTGGATCCCGTCAGGGGATACGATATACCATATCGCTGCATGCTGCCTGCCGGAGTCACGAACCTTATAAATGCGGGCAGACATATATCCGCAACTCACGAAGCTATGGCTTCTATTCGCCTTCAGGTAACACTGATGCCAATGGGACAGGCCGCCGGGATTGCCGCGGCGGAAGCGCTGAAAAAGGATTGTAATCCGCGCAAAGTAGATCCTGCTGAAATCAGAAAGAAGCTGAAGCGGCAACGTGATATTTATGAAAATCTTTATTATGGAGCCAATAGCTCAAAACTGAAAATTAAAGTTTCAAGTACACTCAAAAGCACTGACGGCAAGCCGGAAAACCTTGTTGACGGAAATCTGCGGACACGCTGGATATCCGACAGGACAAAAGGTCCTCACCAAATCGAAGTGAATCTGCCGCGACCGGCAAAACTGACGAAAATTGAAATAATCTGCGCTAAAGGACCTTTTGGAATAGGACCGCATTTTATCGAATTTAAAGAAAACGGAAAGTGGAAAAAACTCGAAGCCGAAACAAAAAGCCGCGACTCCTTTTTGAAAGTTTATTCTTTCTTATTCAAAAAACGCAAAATACAGGATTTCAGGATTGTTATAGAAAAAGGAAGCTCAAAAGACGATATAGCAAGAATAAACGAATTGAGGTATGAATAATACAGGATTGCGTATCCATAACGCGTGGATTCGGCGGTAAAAAGCAGTAACTGAGATTGTCTATTTTGGTGAGTTACAGTATATGGTTACAGCTCTTGCATATTCACAACCGGGAGCTAAAGCAACGGTATGCGGAAGATTTGCGGAGAGATACATTGTTTCATTAGCCTGCAATAGGATGCTGTTGGACATGTCGCCGATATAAAAAAGGATTTCACCCTCAAGCAGGATATAAAATTCGTCAGCATCATGCATTTTCATTTCCCTGACTTTGTCAGAGGGGGTATATTCAATGACAAAAGGATCAATGATCCGGTCGATTTTCTGAAATGCCTGGGAAAAATATTTAATTCCGTATTCGGCGCCCTCATCCCGTTCGATTTCCTCCCCTTCCAGTAAGCTTCCTTTCAGGTAAGGAGGAGCTTGCAGGTTATCCTCAAAAAAGGCGGTCACGGGTACGCCGAGAACCTTGGATATTTTGTTCAACGCGGAAATTGAAGGTGTTACTCTGAAATTTTCAAGTTTGGAAACATACCCCTTGGTAAAACCGGATTTACCGGCAAGCTGTTCAAGCGTCATATTCTGCTGGATACGGATTTTCCGTATGCTCTCAGCTATGTTGGAGAGATTCATGTTTCATATCCGGTTTTATTGAACTTTTTTCTGTAAGATAGGTTTTTTCAATAAAAAATAAAGGAAGTTGTAACGTTTTTATTCACGAAAAAATTATTTTGCATATTGACAAGACCGCTGGTGTCATGTAATATTAACTATAATGAAACATTTAATGAAACTGTGAGATGGGCAAAATCATCCTATGGTGTATGATGTGGCAATTGTTGGAGGAGGAGTCACCGGGGCAGCGTTAGCCCGGCGGCTTTCAGCTTTTGAGCTGAAAACGGCGTTGCTGGAAAAAGCGGTTGACGTCGGTTTTGGGGTTTCTAAAGCGAATTCCGGGATTATTCATGCGGGGTTTCATCATTGCCCCGGCACTCTGAAAGCGAAACTTGAAGTGCAAGGCAACATGATGTACGACCGCTTGCATGAGGAGCTTAAATTTCCATTCAAACGCAATGGCATTATTGTCGCGGCCTTTACCATCAATGAATTGAAAACAATCCGTAAGCTTTACGAACAGGGCGTTGCCAACGGAGTTTCAGGACTTGAAATATGCGGAGCTGACCGGCTGTTTTCGCTTGAGCCAAAGTTGAATCGGAATGTTGTTGGAGGGCTTTATGCACCTTCCGGCGGCGTGATCGAACCTTACAGATTTGTTTTCGCACTGGTTGAATCCGCCATGAGAAACGGGGTTGAGCTTTATACTGAGTTCGAGGTTGCGAAAGTGGCAATTATCGATGGCATTTTCGAAATAACTTCACAAACCGGACATGCCATACAAGCAAAGCGCGTGATTAACGCCGCCGGACTTTACGCTGATCGGGTTTCGGCAATATTCGGGGCTGAAAAGTTTAAATTGCGGGTTAGGAAAGGCGAGGAATTCCTGCTTGACCGGAATAGTCCGGCTTGTCCCGGGCATGTGATTTTTCCAGTGCCGGAAAAAGATTCAAAAGGGATGCTGGTGATTCCTACCGTGGATGGAACGGTCATGTTGGGTCCAACCGCCGAAACCGTGGAAGACAGGGAAGATCTTTCAACAACCGGCGCCAACCTTGAAATGGTTTTTCTCCGGGCGGCGAGGATGGTTGACGGAGTATCCAGGCGTGACATTATCAGTTCTTTTGCCGGGATGCGGCCGGTTATGGATGGGGATGATTTTTATATTGCCAGGTCGGATGTGGTCCCGAAGTTTTATCAAGCTGCCGGAATCCAGTCGCCGGGTTTGACGGCAGCGCCAGCCATAGCCGAATATATCAGGAAAATCATGGAAAAGGACGGCATGGAATTTATTCCTAAACGAAACTTCGATCCGGTCCTTCCCGAATACCGGAAGATTTCCGGTCCTTCACCGGAAGCGCTTGATGCGCTGATTCGGCAGGACCGGGCATACGCAAATATTATTTGCCGCTGTGAACATGTTTCGGAAGCTGAAATTGTCGAAGCGATACGCAAGGGGCATACCACCCTTGATGGAGTCAAATTTTATACCCGCGCGGGAATGGGCAGGTGTCAGGGCGGTTTCTGTTCATTTAAAATATTGAAAATCATTTCCCGCGAAACCGGCATACCCATTGAAGATGTCACAAAACGCGGCGGGAACAGCCGGATAGTAAGCAACAGGCTCGGCGCGGAACACATCCGGGAGTACGATTATGCTTGATATGAAATATGACGCAGTGATAATCGGCGGGGGCGCCGCCGGGATGGCCGCGGCCTTGGCAATAGCCGGGAAAGGCTTCAGGATTCTCGTCGTTGATCGGGAGGAACACCTTGGCGGTATTCTGCTGCAGTGTATCCATACCGGTTTTGGCGTCAGCCGGTTCAACCAGGATTTGAGCGGCCCGGAATATGCGGAAAAAGAGATCGCCGTGATTAAGGCCAATCCGGATATCGGCGTCCTGACGGGAACTACGGTATTCGACATCCGGAATGAAGCGGACAATTCCAAAATCCTGTATGCGTCTTCCCGGGAAGAGGGGATCATCAGACTGCATTGTTCCGCTGTGGTGCTGGCAATGGGATGCCGGGAAAAAAACCGGGGAAATCTAGGAATTCCCGGTGAACGTCCCGCAGGGGTAATGACCGCCGGATTAGTTCAAAGACTTCTGAATGTGGAGGGATGTATTCCCGGCCGCAGGGCGGTTATTGTTGGCTCCGGGGATATCGGCCTTATTATGGCAAGGCGTCTTTCCTGGACTGGGACCGAGGTTCCGGCGGTGATTGAGATATTGCCGTATCCATCCGGACTTGCCAGGAACATTGCTCAGTGCCTCGACGATTTCAATATTCCTCTGCTTTTGGAACATACCATCACCGGCATTATTGGCCGTGAACGAGTCGAAGCGGTCGAAGTTGCGCCATTCGTTGACGGCAGGGCCGACAATACAAGTTCATTCAGGATTGAGTGCGATACCGTGTTGCTTTCCGTGGGGCTGGTCCCGGACAATGAACTGGCGGTGAAAGCGGGAGTTTCCATATCGTCGGCGACCGGGGGAGCCAAGGTCGATTCCGGAATGATGACAAACATCGCGGGAATATTCGCCTGCGGCAATGTGCTTCATGTCCATGATCTTGTCGACAATGTTTCAGAGGAGGCATTCCGTTGCGGTGAATCAGTTACGGAGTATCTCCGCAACGGCGCGGTTAAACCGGCGGTTCCTGAGGGCGGCTTGACGGTCGGGGAAAACCTGAAATATGTCAGCCCTGGATGTTATCGTGCCGGTTGCGGCAATAAAATCTATCTGCGCTCCCTTGTCCCGTTTGAAACGGCTTTCCTGAAAATCTCCAGGCAAGGCAAGGTGATCAGTTCCAGAAAATTCCGGCATGTCAGGCCGTCTGAAATGATTTGTGCGGAAATAGACAAATCGTCTGCCGGTTTTTCAATTGCAGACGGGGGTATGCCTGACCTTGAAATATCTTTATCAGGAGTTTAGTAATGGTAAAAACTTTTACATGTATTATTTGTCCCAGGGGATGCGCAATAACCGTTTCCGCTGATAAAATAAGAGTAGACGGATATAAATGTGCCCGCGGCCTGGCTTATGTCAATGAAGAGATTTCAGATCCAAAACGGACTGTTACGGGAGTGGTTGCAACTGATTCCGCAAGCATTCCTTATGTTCCGTTCAGGACGGAAAAGCCGATCTCAAAAAAACTGGTTTACGAGTTGCTCAAGGAATTATATGAAATGAAAATATGCGTTCCCGTCAAATGCGGAAATCCGATTTTAACCAATTACAGGGGAACCGGAGTCGACGTAAGAATCACCCGGACGGTTAACAACTGAAAAAAAGGTCATTAAAATGAAATTCATAGCGCATCAAGGATACTCGGCAAAATGGCAGGGGAATACCATGCCGGCATTCAAGGCGGTTTTTGAGGATCGGGCTTTTGCCGATAATGACGTCGTCGGAATCGAGCTGGACATCCAATTGACGACAGATAGAGAGATCGCGGTATTTCATGATGTGTCGGTCGAAAGGGACGGCCTGAAAATACCCGTGGCGGAAATCGATCATCAAACCCTGGTTTCAATTGTTCGGAACCGGAAACCCGGCGGTAGTTTTACCTCCATACCGGTATTGTCCGAGGTTTTGGACTTTATTTCGCACAGAATTGCTTTGTTCGTGGAAATCAAAGGGGGTAATTACGACATCGGATATCTAGTTTCCGCTTTGAAAAAAATCCTGACGGAGTATCAACCCCGGAAGGACATAATTATCCACAGCTTCAGCATGGAAATCATGACGGCGGCCCTGAAAGAATTATCCTGCCTGGATGTCGAATTCGGATTCCTCTGTTCCCAACGCAAAGAACTTACAGAGGCCGGGGATGATTTTATCGGAAAAATGGATTATCTGCATCCGTATATGGAGTTTTTGCTGGAAGAGGAGAGACTGTTTCTGGACTATGGAAAAACTCTGAATAATGTATGGACCGTTAACGATATCGGCACTTTGAAAAAACTGGAAAACTCCCGATGCCGGAACCTGATCAAGGCTGTCACGACGGATAATTTGGTACTGATACAGGAATGGAAAAATTCATGAGGCAAAGCTTCCTGAACAACGGCGTAACCGCTCATCGGGGAAACTCTTCTGAGTTTCCTGAAAATACCATGACCTCCTTCGAAAGCGCATTGAAAACGGGTGCGGACTGGATCGAACTTGACGTCAAGAAAACCAAAGACGGCCACTTGGTTGTAATCCACGATGATAATACGGCAAGAATAGGAAATGACGATGTCAACGTGTCGGAAACCTCATACCGTGAATTGAGAAAAATCGATGCGGCGTATCAGTTCAGAAAACAAAATAAACTTTATGTGCCGGAATGCAAAATACCGCCTCTGTCCGAAGTTATAACCTTGATAAGAAAACAGGGAAGAACCAGACTCTCAATACAGCCGAAAGAAAATGTCGTGAAAGAAGTTATCCATATGGCGGAAAAAATGGACGCCTTGGAATGGATCGGATTCAACGACGGCAACCTGAACCTGATGTTGGAAGTGAAAAACACGAAACCGGATCTGCCCGTGTTCTGGGACGTTGGACCATGTGATGTGGAGAACAACGATTTTATCGAAACCGCGAAACGGAACCACTTTGAAACTATCGTGGTATACGAGCCCTGTATTGATAAAGACGTGATCCGCGGAATTCATGATGCCGGTATTTCGGCTGGAGGCTGGACAATAAACGATCCGGAAACCATGAAAAAGTTGTTTGTGGCCGGAATCGACAGGCTATATACGGATCATCCGGCGCTCTGCCTTAGAATAAAACAAAGTTTAATCAAACAATAAAAAATGAATTCATGTTTTGAAACTGAAACAAAATTTTCCGGGGCGGAAAGTCTGGCATCTTCTCTGGTCCAAAGACTGCAAAGTCTCAGGCATGTTGTTCTTGATATGGATGGAACAATCTATTGCGGAAATAAACTGTTTGATACGACTATTCCGTTTTTTGATATTCTGTCCTCACTTGATATAACCTATTCTTTTCTGACCAACAATTCATCGAAAAGCGCCCGGGATTACCTCAATAAGCTGTCCGCGTTGGGAATAAAGACAAAATACACCAGCCTGTACACTTCCACTTTGTTTACGGCGGATTTCCTGAAACAAAATTTCCCGGACATAAAAAAACTTTTCATTCTGGGAACGGAAAGCATGAAACTGGAACTTTGCACGCTCGGGTTCGATATCGTCAACACGGTTCCCGATGCGGTCATCGTGGGCTACGATACGGAACTAACCTACGACAAATTGTGCAAAACCGCTTACTGGATATCGAACGGCGCAACCTTTATGTCCACGCATCCTGACCGGTTCTGCCCCACGAATTCCCCTGAATATCTAGCCATCGACTGCGGATGGATTACCGAGTTTTTAATACAGATCACCGGTAAGGCCGCCACGGTTCTCGGGAAACCCCATAAAGACATGATGGTTTATGCACTGAAACGTCAGGGAGTGCTTCCCGGGGAAGCTGCTATGGCCGGTGACCGTTATAACACCGACATGAAAATGGCAATTGACGCGGGAGCGCTCTCAGTGCTTATTCAGAAGGAAAAAACCGGAGAATTGCCAACTCCCGATATTACCGTATCCCACCTTCTCGAATTCGGTGGAATCATTAAAAAAGCTAAACGTTTTTCCCAAAATAAAAAATTCGCGAAAGACTGAAAAGATGAAAATTGGACTGTTGCAGCCGCCTTATCCGGACAAAAAAACTCCCGGCAGTGTTTTATCAACTGTCAGGTGGATGGAGAAAATACTTGATTCCTTTGTCGGACAAGGGATTGATCTGGTTGTTCTTCCTGAATACTGCAATTGCCCGGGAATGGAAGACGCTTCCGCAATACGGTCATTTGTAAATGACGAAGGGAATTTTTTTGCGGATAAATTAAAGAAATACTCGTTGGTTTTAAACTGCGGTATTATTGGCGGTATTGTCCAGGAAGAAAACGACAAGCTGTATAACAGGACGGTCCTGTTTTCACAAGGTGAAATTATTTATAAATATGACAAAATCCATTTGACCGATGCGGAACTTGATATGGGATTTTCTCCTGGAGCCCGGACAGGATTATGCGAATATCACGGAATGAAATTGGGATTTGCCGTATGTTTTGATATCTATTTCCCTGAATATCTCGCAGCTTTGTCAGCCGCGAAAATTGATATGCTGATCTGTCCATCGTATCAGCGAAGCGAAAATACTGAAAGAATCGCGGCAATGACGAGAGTCAGGGCAATTGACTCAGGGGCATGGATTTTACGCAGTTCATATGCTATGGGACCGGAATCTTTATGTGGAGGCAGATCAATGCTGGTGAGTCCGGGAGGTGAAATTCTTGATGACGCGGGGAACTTGCCCGGGACCCTGATTGCCGATTTCAATCCGGAGGTGAAATTCATGAAATCAGCTTCGTTCGGACAACAACTGGTTATTCACCGGGAGCTGGTCGAAAAAAAACGGCGTAATTGCCTTTACCGTCCCGCCGTTGATAACCTGATAAACTACAGGAACAATCTGTTTCCGAGATTATGCGCACACCGGGGGCTGAGTCTCGCGATGCCGGAGAATTCCATTCCCGCGTTTGCCGCGGCGCTGGCGGCTGGAGCGCATGAAATCGAATTTGATTTATGGTTGAGTGCCGATGGCGTTCCGGTGATTTTTCATGATTCTGATCTGAGGCGGGTGGCCGGAGTGGATAAAATTGTTACCGATATTCCATGGGATGAAATTTCACAAGTGGATATTGGCGCATTCAAAGGCGAAGAATGGAAAGGAATTAAAATTCCCGGATTTGAAGACATTCTGAAATTGGCGGACGGATCTTTCGGAATGAATATTCATATTAAGTCGCCAGGTAAAGATGGTATTTTGGTGAAGATAATTGGTGAGTTGATTAAATCGCATGGACTCTTGGATTGTGCTTACATCGGTGGAGATGAAAGTGTTCTTGAGGCGGCTTTATCTCTGGTTCCCGAGGTGTCACGGGCATGTTTGGCTCAACAGGACAATCCCGATGAACTGCTGAAAGCCGCATTTAAATATAAATGTGAGCGCATCCAGTTTTTTCCAAACTTTTCAGCAACGCATACACATCAGGCTTCAGAGGCTGGCATCATAAATAATCTTTTTTATGCGGATGATTTTAATGAAGCAGTGAAATATACAGAAAAAGGAATTGATGTAATTCTGTCAAATGTTGCCCATACGCTTATCGGTTCCGGATTTAATTCTCTGTTACTCCACAGTATGAAGTGACAGTGCGGTAAAGATTACTGTTTAAAATTTTTTCGCAGATGCAGTAATACGGAGCGAAACTGCAAAGTCATGTTTCGGTAATGATAAATAATGATAATATTTACAGGGATTCAGCTGAAATGTTGCTTGACAAAACAAAAATAATTATGTATAATACTTTTATTGAACTAGTTCAACATTTTTGCAGATCAAGTATGTCTGAAATTAACTTAAAACGATTAGCGGAACTGACCGGGCTGTCAAAGACAACCGTTTCTTATGTCTTTAACAACCATCCGGGAATTCCGGAACAAACCAGAAACCGGGTGCTTACCCTCGCACGGAAATATAATTACAGGCCGAATTATTTTGCCCAGGCTTTAAATACCGGAAAAACCCGCACCCTCGGCGTACTGTTTACCAATGCTCTGGGAGTTTTCATGGGGGAAATCATGAAAGGGCTGGAAGATGTTATTTACAAATACGGTTATCATGCCTTAATCTGTACCTGCAATGACGATCAGGAAAGAGAAAAATCCCATTTGGAAATGCTGCTTCATAAAGGAGTTGACGGGATCATAGCTTTTTTTGTTACTGAAGGGATAAGGAAAAAAACAAGTTATTCCCATTGGCTTGATTTGAAAAAAAGAGGAATTCCGTTGGTTTTTATCGATCGTTATCTTCCAGGAGAGAATATTGATTTTGTGACTTGCGACGATTTTTCCGGCACATATGATCTTGTGACTTATCTTATCAGCCTGGGACACCGAAGAATTGCCTGCCTCTGCAAAAAAGACAGCTGCACCTCAATAAAGAATCGCCTGGCCGGTTATAAAAAGGCGCTTGCCGACGCTGGTATAGAAGTAAATAAAGATTACATTATTTTTTCCGATGCTGATGATGAAAATATCAATGCGCTGACAACAAATTTTCTAACCGGGAATGATTCGCCGTCTGCCATCTTTGCCGTTACCGATTCCCTGGCGATTGCCATTCGCGGGAAAATTAAACAGGCCGGATTGCGAATTCCCGATGATATCGCGCTTGCCGGTTTCGGCAACAGCCCGGAGTCGGCGGTCCTGCCGGTCCCCCTCACCACCGTTAGCCAACCCCGGGAAGAATTGGGACAAAAAGCCGCGGAAATACTTTTCAATCAACTTAATTCGTCCCCATCCGGCGCCGTAAATCAGATTATGATCAAGCCTGAACTAATTATTCGCGAATCCAGCGGAAATAAACTGATAAAATAAACATAATAATAAAAGGGGAAAAAATGAAACATTATATGAAGTTCATAAATAGTTCCAGGTTATTCACGCTTATAGAACTGCTTATTGTTATTGCGATCATTGCTATACTATCCAGTATGTTACTGCCCGCTTTGCGGCAGGCAAGAAAATCAGCGGTTGCTATTCAATGCAAGAACAATTTGAAACAGATTTTTAACGGCATGGAGATGTACCGTTCCGACTGCGCCGGCTGGTATCCTCCTCAACAGTCAAGTTCAAATTATTGGGATCCGATGTGGTACAATCTTATAAGCACATATTTTAAAACAAAAGATATATCCGGTAATGGCGCTCACGTTATTTGTCAATGTCCGGCCATACCGGGAGAAATAATAACGACCAGTCCCGGTTACGGGGTCAATTACCGGATCTGGATTGCCGCGGTCAACATTCCGCTCATGAGCAACCGGATAACTCATCCTTCATCAACAATCATGATTGGCGACAATGGTCTGGCGGCGGACGGTTCCAGCAATGGTATTTCCTTCAATTCGAAACGTCTCCTTTATACGCCGTCTCAAACCCCGCACCTTTCCCCTGTTACCGACTGGTTTGCCAATCGCAATAAACATACCGGCAATAATAAAAACATCCTCTGGTTTGATGGTCATGTTTCTACGGAATTGTTATCGGTCTTGCAGGCAAATGTCGATGACGCGAATGACAAAGGCTGGTGGTATATTCCTAAGTAACCAATGGTTTTGAAACGATATATTCAAAACCGAATAATAATGCTTTAACGTAAGGAGAACCCGATAATGTCCGTTATAAATTTGTCAGAAATGCAAAAGTATCTAAAAAAGTACACAATATTACTGATAATTATTTTAATAGGTGTTGAGTTGAATTCAGCGGAAAAAAAAGTTGACTGCGAGTTGATAAATCTATTGTCAAATTATGGTTTTGAGGAAGGAAGCGCATTAAGTCCGGTTGACTGGAAATTTGTCAATGTCCATGAAGCGACGACCGGCAAATGGAGTGATAATGAAGGGGTTAATGGCAGCAAGTGCCTGATTATAAAACCTCAAACCGGTTTAAGTTATGGCTACTGGCAAACCGTATACAGAATTCCACTTGAAGCATCCAATACGTACACTATCGGGGGATGTCATAAAGGATCTGAAGCCAGGATTATCATTAAAGGCGCCGCGGTTAAATATGATCCCCAAAACAACGTCTGCTCCCGGAGTATTTCCCCGGAATTTTCTAGACAATATAAAATTACAGAATCAGCAAACTGGAAAAAATTCGCAAAAACATTTTCAGTTCCGAATAAATTTAAAGATAAAAAACTCTGGATAGAAATAAAGTTAATGGGAGCAGGTAAGTCGCTGATCCGTTTTGACAATATTTATCTGATCGGAAAAGCAATAAAGCTAGTCAGTCCAAAGGTTCCGCGGATAGTTGCACCGGCGAAATCCATTGATTTGGAGTTGATTGCCTGTGACGGGGCAGGCAATCCCGTAACCGATATTGATGGCTGGATTGTCCGGGCAGGCAATACGGAACTGAAAGTTTTATCGAAAAAATTCGATAAAAATAATTCTCAGTGGAAGGTGAGAGTTAAAGCTCCGGAAAAAACAGGATTATATGATTTAATTATAAAACCGGTATTCAAGGGGAAAAGAAAAGATTCTTTTCCTTATGAAATTGAAAAGCTGAAATTTGTAGAAGTCGCGGATAACGTGAAATTTTTTGCGTTCGCGGTATTTTCCGATCCGCATATATATTCATATCGCAAGGATAATAAGCGAAACCGGAAATTCCTCCATATACTTACCACCATTAACAACCTGAATCCGCTTTTTGCATTGGGACTGGGAGACTCATGCGGAATATCAAACGGTTATGATGATGCCAGGGTAAAAAGCATGTATGACGGATATGCGAGAATTGTGTCAACTCTGAATTGTCCGCTTTATAATATTGCGGGAAACCATGATGTAGACAAGGATGACAGAGGAGTCCAGTCCCGCTGGTATTACACACACTACATGAAGTACCCGCTTTATTATTCCTTTGATGTCGCGAATTTCCATTTTGCCGGGATTGATACGAATACTGTTGGCATCTGGAAGAATGATCATCGTGGCAGTTTCAATCTGCCGGGACAAGCGGAATGGCTTGAAAAGGATTTGTCGGCAGCCAGAAAGAACAGGAAAATCATCGTCTTGTTTTTCCATGAGCCGCTATATGGCAGTCCGTATATCCGGGATGATAAATGGAAGTTTTTAACTGAGCTGATTTATAAGAACAATGTCAAATTAGCGCTTGAGGGACACTCGCATCAAAATTGGATTATCACGAAAAAGAATGCAAATGCGAAGAGTGGAGACGACTTACAAGAAATATCCGTAAACCCCGATAAAACGGGAAATATGACTGATTACATAAAATACCTTAATAACCCGTCATTAACGGTTTTCGAACAAACTACCACTTGCAGCGCATTTATCAGCCGGAGCTCCGCAACTAAATATTTTGGTTTCCGCTACATAGTTGTCAAGGACGGGAAATTCATTTTTGACGATTCTATTCCGGAAAGTTTCAGTATAAAGAAACTTGAAGATTCATCCAGGGCGCAAGAAATTGAAATTGTTTCCGGACCGGAAAAATCATTCAAGCAGTTTCCCTTGAAATTCGATATGCCCCCAGGAAAATATAAGGTTTTAGTCAATAACAAAGAAAGCAAATACATGTCAGTACCGGGAAAACAGCATAATAAACTGTGGGTTTTTGTGGACATACCGAAAAAAAGCAAAACAACCATAAAGGCAATTATTGTTAAATAATGTATCTAAATATGACAATAAACAGTTCAGCTGAGAAAATAATATTCTCTGATATCCAGGAATTTTTATATTGTAAGCTGGACAGAACGATTTACCGGATAGTTCAGCCCCGCCCTCGGCGAATCGAATATTCCTGGCAAAAATTGCGGCAGTAACATACATAATGGTTTATGCGTTTGGTGTTCTATTATATAATGGATTATAAAATAATAATGTTAAAATGATAAGGAAAAACATGAAAGAATATATTATGAAAGGACTTGCAAGTCTGCTGATCTTCCAAGCGGCATTATGTATGGCCGCGGAAAACAAGTCGATTCTTTTCACCGGCACGGTTGATTCGGGAATGCATCATCTGGTTGACCCGAAAGTCAAGGAGAAATTGGAAGCGGATGGCTGGAAAGTCGCCAGTGCCTGGAATTGCGAACTTACCAGGGAGATGCTGGCAAAATTCAATGTTGTGGTAATCGTGTCCGAAGGAAAGGCCGCTGGTCAACCGGCTACAATGGACAAAACCGCGCATGATCCGATGGGACTGATCCGGGATTTCGTTAAATTCGGAGGCGGGGTATTTTGTTTTTTTAATCAGCACCACTACAGCAAAGATCTGGAGTATACCCTCAACCAATTGATAACCCCGATGGGAGCATCGGTTTCCAGGGAGACATTTAAAGAGTATGACGAAAAGAAGATTCACCGTTTCGAGCTTCAGAAACCGACATATTATCATTCCATCCGCACAAAAAACATCTTTCCGCACAAAATAACCAAAGGCGTTAAGGAGTTCTGGCTGGGGCAGTTTCTGGGAGTATTGAAAACCGATGACAAATGGTCACTGCTTGTCAAAGGGGAAAAAACTCTGAAAAGCTCAAAAACCTATCCCGAAGCTCCCCCGGTTATGGCTGCGCGGGACTGGGGCAAGGGGAGGGCGGTAATCCTGGCCTGTTTTTCAAGTTTTTACCTGAATGACGGTTATCACCGCTTTTACGACAACGGCTGGCATCTTGAACAGGGTGATGGATGGAAATTGTTTTCAAACGCGCTTAACTGGCTTACCGCGCCTTCCATGAAAACCGGGAGTCCCGGTGGTTACAAAACAGGCGAGTTGCCGCCTCTTTCAAGTAAAGGAGGATGGAAAATCGTCGAGAAAGATATCCTGAAAGAACTTCGTCCCTTCCGCGGCATTTTCGGAATTCGCACCACCTACAGCGGAGGACTGTATACCGTCAAGGATTTCGCGGACCTTGCCCGGAAACTGAAACTTGATTTCATTGCGGTCACGGACGAGGTCAGAACCAAAGAAAAATGGGAGCAGCTTGTAGCTGACTGCAAGGTCCTGTCCGGCGATGATCTGGTGGTTATGCCGGGGGTTGTGTGGAAGGATAAGATTGGCAACAAAGGTTATGCCGTCAATATTGAAAAGTGGCCGCCGGACATCGGCATCACCAATCTCAATCATATTCAGGTGCTGCTTCGGACTTCGGGAAAAGACTATTCCGGCATCTACATTTTCACCGATCCGAAATCTAACCCAAGCCGTCCGTGGGAAACCGGAGGGTTCAGTGCCCTTGAGACCGTAAGTAAGCGGGGAGAGCAAGTAACCGGAATGGCCGCGGATATGCTCGAGGAAATGCAGGCATACCCGGGGATGTCAATTTTGCCGGTGGTTTCAGGACCGGTCTGGACATTGAACCAGATGAAAGAAACCGCTGACAAAGGTTTTGGTTCTTATCTTATGGCTCCGTCCCTGAAAGAACTGAGAAGGATGCCGTCCTGGGACCTGACGCCCGGGTTTATCACCAGCGGACCAGTGTTGGACAAGTTTTCCGTTGATCATTTTTCAGCTGACACCTGGGAAAACTATTACCTGTGGCAAACCGGTGATATTGCCGTTCTGAACCTGGAGTTAAGTTCGGAAAGTAAGATAAAAGAGGTTAAATTGATGTCGGGAACGCGGATTGTGAGAAAGTTTTTCCCGGACAGCAAAGTTTTCACCGCCAGGGTTGAATTGCCTATGGTCATGGACGGGCCTTTTTATGTTGTGGCGAAAGATCAGGATAACGGAATTCTGATAAGTTATGCCATCCCGACCCGGAATCTCAATTTCTGGAATCATGTCGGCTCCGACCGGATGAACGATTATCACAATCCCGTTTTAAAAGATAAACACGGTTCGATCATTTACAAAGGAGAACGTTACGGGACCGGCGGTCTTATCACATTGGCGTTCGGTTGGGGAAATTATCTCCGGACTTATAATCCGTCTCCTTCCTCGCGTTATGCGCCGCAGGGTTATGAAACCGGTTCTGTAAATGCGGGACTGAAAAACCTGAACACTTATCCGACGCTGGCGGTCAGGGGCATGCCTTCGGGGGCCGTAGAACCGGTAAGACTCCAGAAGCTTAGCACCAGGGATGTTGTCGTTATCGATGAAATTTTTCCCCGGGTGAGAAAAACGGATAAAAACGGAACGGTTAAATATTTCGATTTGAAAGCCGTTGAAGCCAAAACCCGGTTGATTATTTTTCGTCCTAAATACAAGCCGTTCGGCTACAGTATTATTTACGGAAAGGGCACTGTCAGATTGACCAGCAGTAAAATTGTCGCGAAAACCAGAAATAGTGATTTGGCGATTCAATTCGCAGGTTTGACATTCAAAGGCAATGGCAGGAAACTGAAAGAACTGAATTATCGCGACCTCAAAGGTGAGACGGTGCGGAAAAAGGTTTCTTTCCTGAAAAAATGGAAAAAGAAAATTGAGTTGTGTAAAGGCGGGTACGTAACCCTTACGCCGATTACAAGCGGATTGCTGGGTTTTTTCACGGTGGACGGTCCCATGACCGTGGACGTTATAAGTGGAGGCCATCCTAAAATCAATGCCGGGCTCGATATGAAAAACGGCAAAAGACTTTTAGGGGGAAGTTCTTATGAATGCAGATGGATCACTGTTCAGGAAGGCGGAGGGGAAGACCACAATCTTTTCGAAAAACTTGCCCGGTTATGGGGGCTTGGCGAAGGGAATAAAGCTCCCGTCTATGCGCCGCGGAAACTCACCGGGGGACGGTTGCTTCAGGAGCCGTATATTGTTACCATCGAGAGCAAATCTTTCGGTTGCGCGGGTGATTTTTCGTCAGCCGATGATTTACCCAATGGGATTCTGCCTGTCATGGTCAAAGGTGTTGAAAAACAATGGAGCGCGGGTGCAGTGAACCTGAAAGAAAACTCCTACTATCCTGGCGGAGTGCTGGAAGGGGATCTCCTGATCGGACTGGAAAAGGCGGGTACGTATTTTCTCGGCAATCCGCTGGTTTGCGACAATGCCAAGGTCAGGATTGAAATTCTCAATTTCAATAAAAACGGCATCTCCTGGCAATTGCACAACCCCAATGCCGAAACTGTGAAATGCAAGGTTGCGGCGAATAAAAATATCAGGAAAAATATTGCTGAGAAAATTCTGTCTTTGGAAGCCGGAGAAATCAGGAAAATTACCTGCAAATGGATTCCGTAACGACAAACAGCGAAGAGGTATGAAATGAAAACCGGGAAAAAGCAGATATGCGAAAAAATCGGTTTTACTTTGATAGAACTGCTGGTGGTAATAGCCATCATTGCGATCTTGATGACAATTTTGCTTCCGTCCCTGGTATCGGTTAGATCCCGGGGAAAGCAAATTCTCTGCACGAATAACCTGAAACAGTTTTCCACTGCGTTCGTTCTGTACGCCAGTGACAACCACGGTTATTTTGTGCCGTCGTTTGAAGATTCGATGTATTGGCCACAACATTTTGTCCTTAATGGATATACGCCCAGCGGTAGGATATATATGTGTCCGGACGTAAACGGCTCCATCGAACATAAAACATGGCAGAAAATTACCACTGATAATCCGTGGACCAGCACGAATCATGCTTATCCCTATAAGCATTCTGATTACGGCTATAATTATGCCCATATCGGAGGGAGTTATACATGGTATCCGGAATCGGACCGTATACCGGCGAAAACCTCCCAGGTACGGCGTTTATCCGAAACCATAATCCTTGTTGATGACATCTACAGCAATCCCATGTGGGGCGGATGGTATGCCACCGGCTATTCCACTGGGTCCAATATGGATGTCCGGCATCTGAAAGATATCGCTGTCAATGTTTTGTGGGGTGACGGACATAGTTCGTGTGAAAAGGTTGGACATGTTCCTGACCCGTATTTGCTGAATCCGTTCCGGAACGGCAAAATACTGGCGGACCCGGATAATCACTGGGACAGGTATTAAGGAAAATTACCTGCAAATGGATTCCGTAACGACAAACAGCGAAGAGGTGTGAAATGAAAACCGTAAACAGGAGAACATACGAAGGGATTTATTTTACTTTGATAGAACTGCTGGTGGTAATAGCCATCATCGCGATCTTGATGACAATTCTGCTACCGGCTCTGGTATCGGTTAAATCCCGGGGAAAACAAATTCTCTGCACGAATAACCTGAAACAGTTTTCCAACGCTTTTGTAATGTATGCCAGTGACAACAACGGTTATTTCGTGCCGTCATATGATGACTCGATGTACTGGCCGCAACATTTTGTCCTTGAAAGATACACCCTCAGCGGTAAGATATACGTGTGCCCGGACGTCAGCACGACATCACAGCATAAATCCTGGCTGAAAATTACTTCCGACAATCCATGGCCTGATTCAAATCACGGTTACCCCTATAAGCATTCCGACTATGGCTATAATTATGCCCATATCGGAGGGAGCTATACCTGGTATCCGGAATCGGACCACACTCCGGCCAAAACTACCCAAGTCCGGCGTTTGTCCGAAACCATAATCCTTGTCGATGACATCTACAGTGATCCCAGGTGGGGCGGGTGGTACGCTACCGGCTATGCCACCGGGTCCAATATGGATGTACGGCACCTGAAGGATACCGCCGTCGATGTTTTGTGGGGCGACGGGCATAGTTCATGTGAGAAAGTCGGGCATGTTCCCGACCCGTACCTGATTGGCCCGTTCCAGAACGGCAAAATCCTGGCAGACCCGGATAATCACTGGGACAGGTATTAGAGGTATGACAATCAACACACAAAACAGTTTGATGCGGCTGGTTAAAGATGAAAATTGGAATTAATCACGGATTTATCTGTGGAGAATATGAGGGACGCGGATTTGAGAAATCACTTGATGTTCTCAAGCAGCTCGAATTTGACGGGATAATGCTTTATCTATCAGAAGAATTCGTTGCGTCGCGAACCCGGAAAATCCGTAAAATACTCGCCGATGCCGGACTTGAACTATTTTCCGTGCATCCCCCGTGGCCCAACTTTGCTTTCGGTGACGGTATGGAAAGGCTTCAAGCCATTCATGAATGGAAGAGATGGAGCAATTATTCTCTGGAAATGAATGCTCAAAATCTTGTCGTTCATCCATGCGGAGAGATTTTCACGTTGCCGTCCCATGAACAGGATGAAGCAAAAAAACGTTTGATCGAAGGACTTCAATATTTATCGGCAAGCACTCCCGAAATGATGTTTGTGCTTGAAAACATGGTTCCGCGATCATTTGCCGCTACTGCCGATGAGTTAATTTGGGTGGCGGACCAAATCGGTGGCGAAAATATTGGTTTCTGTCTGGATACCGGACACTGCATGCTGGTCAAAGGGGATTTGCCCAAGTTCGTCAGATGTATGGGAAACCGTTTACTAACTACCCATATTCACGATAACGACGGCATTCAGGACCAGCATCTTTTTCCAGGCCAGGGAATCATTGACTGGAAGACATTGCTGGCTGTGCTTCAGGAGCTTCCCGGAGACATCCCGCTGGTGATGGAAATCAACCGGGCAAACACGGCCGGCGGCGCCACGCTGGAAAAGCGTATCGAGCTTCTTGACGGAACCCGGAAATTTCTCCGGGAATTGCTGCGTGAAACAAACTGAGGTTCTTGGATGATTATGAAAACAAATATGAAACTTGAAGCTTTTTTCGTTGATTTTGACGACACTCTGGACGGTTTTCACGAACCGGTCAGAAACGCAATGGAACAGCTTCGCAACCGGAATCTCCGGATTAATGCCCTCGCGACTTCCCGAAGCGTTTGGGAGCCCGTCGTGTATGAACTGGCGGATTACTACCGGTTCACCAATCTCATCCTGGAAAACGGCAATATCGTACTTTGCCGTGTGGACAACCAATGGATGGATGATTCCCGCTGGGCTGGAAAATATTTCCGTTACTGGGAAATCTTTGAAGAGGCGGCAGGAAAAATCCTGAAGACTGTCAATATCATTGAAACGTCCAGTTTAAGCCATGTCAACCGGGAACGGACATTTCATACGTTGGGAATTCCCGGAGCTGACGCGCCGGTTTATCTCGAATTGAAAAGCCGGACCGTGGATCTTAAAAGCGCATGTCATGACTCATTGTCACGGGCGGCTGATATGGTCAGGACAAGCATCACTGAATTCCAAATCCCGGTTCACGAGGTGCGATGCCCGGAATGTATAACCTTCGGTTTCGCGGACAAAGCCGACGCTGTTTCATTTCTCGCCGGACACGGTTCAGACCGGCCATTCACTTCCGCGGCTATGGGCAACGGACTCAACGATCTTGAGATGCTGGGGATTGTCGATATTCCCTGCTGTTCGGCCAACAGTCATCGTCTGGTGAAAAAGACCGTCGGAATTAGAAACGGAATCGTCGCATCGTCCCCGAGTTACGAAGGCGTAGCCGAAGCGCTTAATCTGCTCGCAAGTGTTTATGAAAATCAGAAAATGGAGTATAAAAAGTTATGATTAAAAGAAAAAACGAATTGACCGCTATAAAAACGTACATCAATACCAGATGGTTTTTGTTTGCCGCATTATTAATCTGTTATGTTCTGCCGGCTCCCGATATGTTTTGCGCGGATAAATCGCAAAGCGTATTGTTTGTGTCTGCATGGAAGGCTAAACACATAGTAGAACCGGAGTATATGAAATCCCTGCATGACCGTGGATGGCAGGTGGGTTACTGCGCCCTGAAGAAACTCACTATTGATAAGCTCAAGCAGTTCAACTGTGTAGTGCTGTTCCGTCATCCGGAGGGAGGTAATGACGCCTTGTGGAGTGCGTCATGGAAAAAGCTTCTGGAGTATGTCAGCCAGGGTGGGGGCATGCTGATTTTTACCGATTTATATCGTAATCAGGAGTTATTGTCGCTGAACCAGGAACTGAAACCTCTGGGGATCAGCGTGGTTCCTTATCTGATCCGGGCAAAGGATAAAAGCAAAATTATCAGTCTGCCTCATTATCCCCGCTGTAAGGCCCAGGAGACTACGGATATTCTTTCTTCCGCGCTGACCGCCGGAGTCACGAAACTATTTTATCCGTCCGGGGATACCTGGCCATTGATTCCCGATTCCCAATGGAAGGTTGCCGTCCGGGGCGGCGTCAATACCAGGGACGTTTTGATGGCGGGTTACAAGTCGGATATTACGCCGGAAAAAAATCCGCCAATTCTGGCTTACCGGCAATACGGCAAAGGCCGTCTTGCGCTGTTTTCAACAAATTCAATGCATTGGGTAACCAATCCAAATCACTTTTTCTACGATGGCTTTTTCCTGAAACAAGGTGGAGAAAAGCTGCTTGACAATATTTACAAATGGCTTTCCGGACCGAGTTTGGAATCCGGTATTTTCGGCGGGTTCAAGATGAAAAACCAAAAGAGCATTTTTACCTTTCCGCCACCCCGGAAAATTAGAAAAATAAATTCGTATAAATATGATCAAACTCTCAGAAAAGGTCTCATCGGAGCCCATACGAAATTTAGCGGCGGACGCTACAGCGTTACGGAGTTTTGTGAAAAAGCCAAAGCTCTCGGATATGATTTCCTGGTATTTACCGAAAACGGAAAAATGATGGAGAACCGGGCCAAGTGGAACTCGTATGCCGAAGAATGCAAAAAAAACACCACCAAAACTTTTATTGCGGTTCCCGGTATTCAGTTTACCGGCCTGGAGTCCGGCGATAAAGGGATAATCTTCAATATGATTAAACCCTGGCCGTTAATGCCGTGGCGCGGCAAAGGATTCAACAGTTTTATCCGGTTGGGCTGTATGAACCGGTGGAACCGGAATATTGCCCAGATATTTCCCGGAAAAAATCCCATTCCTTTCTATATTCTGGGCGCTGATACCTGCATGACGTTGTTTTCCTACAAAAACGGTAAGTTAACTGACGACTATTCCTCTTGGTATTGCAAAAGCGCCGCCACTGACTGGAAGTACCGTCCGTTGACTTATCACGAAATCTGGGACCCCAACGAACTGTCGAAACTCTCCGGTTCCTATCATACTTATACCTACAGCAGCCGGTGGGGAGTCAGGCGGAGCAAAACCATGCTCCATTCCTTTATGGTTGGCAATGGCCCGTTGATCGAGCGGTTCAAAATAGTTTCCGATGGATCCAGATACTCCCCATATACTGGAAAATCCCGCATTACTTTGCGTGTGTCTTCCTCGCTGCCGCTTAAACAGGTAAAGTTGTTTTTCAACGAAAACCTTGTTCGCTGTTTCCGGCCGGAAAGTAAAAATTTTGAAGGCGAAGTTGAATTGTTCACCAATCAGAGAGGTTTCTTTTACCTTGTCGTTGAAGATGCGGGAAACAGAAAAGCATACTCCGGTGGATTGGTTCTCGGACGAAACGCCTTTGGGGTTTTTATCGGAACGGACCGGATGAACGGTTATTGTTACCCAAGGGACGAAAAGGGTAATATTCTGGGGACGGTTTATCCAGCGTTGGGTTGGGGGGAGCATTTCTATTTTTCCAGTCGTTCTCAGAAAAATCATCCTGTGGGAACTGAAACCGGGCCTCCTCCCGGCGGCGTGTCCCGGCTTTATACCTCTCCATTGTTTTATACTTCCGAAGGCCGCGAATTCACCAGCCGCGGGACTCGTCCCGCTCTTTGGCGGCGGATTGTTCTCAATTCAACGGATTGCGTAGTCCTGAAGGATACCATTACCCGGCAATTGAGCACAACGCGGAAAGACGGTATAGCTCAATACGAACTGAAAGAAGCAAAATTTCTCAAGGCTGAAGTCAAGATAATTGCTTTCCGCTGGAAAAAAGCCATTCGGTTGCTTGTCGAAACATGCGCGGAGGGCAAAAAAAGCGTTTCCATCATCAATAAAACCGGAACTCCCAATCCCAGTTTTATCCGGTTTTCACTCGGAGACAAACCGGCGGCATACGGCCGTTTGGCATATCTGGCTTCCTCTGGAAAAACTGTCTGCCTTGTACCCGGCAAAAAGGTATTCGGGAAATTGCCGAAGGGCGGATTTGTCAGGATGGGAAATCATCCTTTCGGGACTCCTGGAGTTTTCTGTTTTCAGAAAAGCTGTTTTTCCCTTCATGGCAGAAGCGTTAGTGCCGGTGATAATCTGTCCGGCGAAAAACTATCTCCGGGCAGGAAAATTTCCGGACGTTATCTTTTCCTCATAACCCAGGGCGGAGCAGATGACGATCCCGAGCGGATTTTCAGCGAGATTTACGATAAATCTGGTTTCGATGGCAAACCTGCTTATGACATCCGGTTGCGGCATGGAAAAGTTATCGACAAAACCTATGCGCCGTTATTGGAAGCGGCGGATTATTTTGTTTCCGGGGAATTCACCGGGGCCAAAGTTGTCGATCCGCTGGGATTGGTCATCGCGAATTTGAATCCCAACTGGGATGCGGGACTCGTGGACCTGGATAACGGAAAACTCCTCAAGCGCGTAGCGGTTTGCCCCGATGACAAGCGAGGTTATCTGCTGATGGATACCTCACAACCGCAGCATCTTATGATCGGCAATCTCATTACCGCCGACAATCCGGATGTGATTATTAATGTCCTGGCAATGAGCCCGGACAAGGTTACGTTCACGGTGCATAATCCGCTGGGCAGGACTGTTGAAACTAAAGTTGAGTTTGCGTCGGGGATAAAAAAACGGTTTCCAGTCCGAAAGTGCCTCCTGAAACCGGGTGAAACGAAATCCATGACCATGACAAGGAAATGAATATGGAAATCAAACCAGATAATGAAATCCTCGTCGATGGCGATTTTCCAGGCGGAAACATTATCGTCGAGTCCGTAAAGGATGGCGTTGTGGAATTGCGACAGGATTTGCGGGACACTGCCACTGACTGGTTTTACTGGTGTTTTCGGGCAAAAACCGCTAAAAAAAACCAATGGACTTTTCGTTTTACCGGCGGGAATGTCATCGGTGTTCGTGGTCCGGCGGTGAGTGTTGACAATGGCCGCAACTGGTCCTGGCTGGAAGCCGGCAATGCGGCGGAAAACTCCTTTATATACAACTTCCCGGAAAACGCCGGCGAGGTATTGTTTTCGGTGGGAATGCCGTATCAGGAAAAACATCTGCATGATTTCATTAAGCGGCATCATCATAATCCTTTGCTGAAAGTGGAAACGTTGTGCAGGACAAAAAAGGACCGTAAAGTCGAATGCCTGCGCATACGTCGTCCCGGCAGCCATATTTCCGCCCGAGTACTGATTGCCTGCCGTCATCATTGCTGTGAAATGATGGGGAATTATGTCCTGGAAGGAATAATGGAGTCTGTCCTTTCGGATCCGGAACAGAAGAGACCGTTGAAAAATGTCGAATTCATTATCATTCCGTTTGTGGATAAAGATGGCGTGGAAGATGGCGACCAGGGAAAAAACCGGTATCCGCATGACCACGCCAGGGATTATAACCGGGAAAGCATTTATCCAGTTGTCAGGGCTTTGCGGGAAATGATTTCCGGGCTGCTGGAAACAGGAAACGGGATCGCGCTTGATTTTCACTGTCCCTGTCTTTCCGGAAACGGTACGCAGCATGTATACATTGTCGGTTCGAAGTCGAAGAGGATTCAGCGGGAGGAACAGGTTTTCTCCGGACTGCTTGAAAAAATCGAGCCGAATGTTTTTGCGTTCAAGGCTTCGGACTATCTTCCCTTTGGCCGGGGATGGAACACGGCGGATAATTTCCGGCAGGGAAAAACCTTCTGCGATTGGGTATCAGGAATTCCCTGGATACAGATGGCTTCGACAATGGAAATTCCATACGCTGATGCGTCAGGAATGGAAGTAAATCAGAATTCAGCAAGATGCTTCGGCAGGAATCTTGCTAAGGCAATATCATACTATTTTCAGAAAGAAAACAATGCAGCTGAAACGATTTGAACGTAATCCGATACTGACTCCCCTGCCGGAAAATCCGTGGGAAAACTTTTCCGTCTGCAATCCCGCCGTATGGTATGAAAAAGGCAGGTTCTATCTCCTTTACCGTGCAGCCGGGGATGATAACGATCACTATATTCATTTTGGATTGGCGGAAAGCAAAGACGGATTTTCTTTCACAAGGGTTTCCAGTCATCCGGTTCTGAGCCCGAGTGTTGACGGGCCCGACGCGGGATGCATCGAAGATCCCAGAATCGTTAAATTCGGCGATTGGTATTATATAACATATGCATACCGTCCGTTGCCGCCTGGCAGGTATTGGGAAAACGAAGCATCCCTCGCATACATGCCGGAAAATCCCCCGGACGCTCCAAGGTTCTATCGGGAAAATCAAACCCAGAGCGGTTTGCTGATGACCAAAGATTTTCACAATTTTCACCGGCTGGGAAGAATTACGCATCCGGCGGACGATAATCGCGATGTTATACTTTTTCCGGAGAAAATCAACGGGAAGTATGCCATGCTGCATCGTTCCAAACGGTTGGCCGGGGGAAAATACGGTTGTGAACATCCCTCCATTTGGATAGCGTTTTCTGACGACCTGCTTACCTGGGATGACGGAACTTTGTTGTTGAAGGGCAGTTTTCCGTGGACGGATAAAATCGGCGGGGCCTCACCGCCACTTCTGACTGATAAAGGTTGGCTGATGTTGTATCACGGCGTAAAGGACGGAGTTTACAGAGTCGGAGCGGCATTGCTGGACAAAAAAAATCCTACCAGGATAATCTCCCTGCCTTCCGGATTTATCATGGAACCGGAATGCGATTATGAAATAAACGGGTTGTATGGCGAATGCGTCTTCCCGACCGGCAACGTAATCGTCGGTGATACGCTTCTCGTTTATTATGGCGCCGCGGATAAATATTGTTGCGTCGCAACTTGCAAGGTCGAAGAAATTATTAACTATTTATCGAATGGTTCCTGATCATAAATTTTCGGGAACAGTCCAATTATTCAAATTTTCAAGGAATAAATTCAAGCATGAAAAAAACCGTACACGTTGTTTTGCATCAGCATTTCGATATCATTTGGCGCAGGAATGTGGCTTGGTACGCGCAACGGAGGAGCGAGTTGTACCGGCAGGCATTGAAACTGATGCTTGAAAAGGAACATCTTACTTTTACGTTTTCCCAGGCGTTGCCATTCCGGGAATTTCTCGGTAAGAATCCGGAACACAGGAAAGTTGTGAAAAATTTCCTGGCAGAGGGAAGACTGGAAATAATCGGAGGCATGGAAACAATATGTGATCTGAATATGAGCTCAGGGGTTGCGATTCTGCACAACATCGAAATGGGAAAAGAGTATTTTCAAAAAGAATTCGGCTATCAAATCAAGGCCGGCGCGTTTGAAGATGCTTTCGGCGTCTGCCAGCAATTGCCCCAAATACTGAAACTGTCGGGGTATTCCTTCTATAAAGCGGGCCGCATGCCTGTCTCCTCTGACGGGAAT
Organism: Victivallales bacterium; assembly: GCA_963678815.1. GTDB lineage: Bacteria > Verrucomicrobiota > Lentisphaeria > Victivallales. The sequence continues at coordinate 4,524,434 of OY787460.1, read as the reverse complement.
AATCTCTCCGGGAATTTTAACTGGCAAGGCAAAGATGGAACTGTAATCAGATGCATCTCTTCGTCAGGAGACAATTCCAGTTGGGGATGGGGATATTCCGACAATCCTGATGATACGACTCCGGCAACCTATGAAACAAGATATCGGAAAATTTTCAATAATCTTTTGAAAGCGGCCGAAACCGATGGCGAAAACGTTTTGTTTACCATAACCGGTGAAGAACATGACATTTTCGGGGATATTGATTTAATATTGGATGACCTGAACCGGAATAGCTCATGCCGGTATGTGTTTTCAACTTTTTCCGGATATTACAATTCCCTTCCGGAAGTCTTCTGGGAGCGGACCCCATTGATTGAACGTGATACCGACCTCTCACGGATTTTCACCGGTTGCTATACCTCCCGGATAGACAGCAAGAAAAATTCACGGTTGCTGGAACATCGGCTGGCTGCCGCGGAAACCGGCGCCGCTACGAAAAAAGCGGATGAGGATTTCCGCGATGCTTGGCAAAAACTCTTTGTAATGCAGTTTCACGATGCAATATGCGGATGTCACACCAGAGAAAACGCCGAATATCTCGATTCCTTACATAGAGAAGCGCTCAATGCCGTGGATATTCCGTTCGCGGAAGTCCCATGGGAACCGCAACTGCCTGATTTTAGCACCGCTGCCGCAAACCTCAGCTTACCCGCGGATATCGTTAAAACCTTTGGCGATTTTACAATAGAAATCAAGGACAGTCTGCTCAAGGGAATCAAATATGGCGGAACGGATTACGGGCCGGTCTGCTCAATTTGTCTACGTGAGGAAAACGGAACGTTATGGACAGAAGAATATTCAGGAAAAACCTGTTTTTATACGGATATGGGGCAGGTGGAAGCAATGATGGAAGGTTCAGATATTCTGGTACTCCGCGCCTCCTCTTCCGCGCCTGCTTTCCTGAAAATGTGGCCGGGATTTTCACATTTGACCTGGAACAAGCAATATATCTTTCACAAACATACGGGCATGGTTAAAATCGCCCTTGAAATGGATTGGCTGGGAAACAGCACGGAAATATCCCTGCGTTGGGAATCTCCCGCAAAAATAAATGAATGTGTTGCTGAAACGCCGTTTTCCTCAATGCGGCGGGAATCGCTCAGGCCGTCGGGAAATACTATGCAGGGAGATGTTTTTCCGGCCCTGAATTGGGTGAAAACCAGCCATTATGCCGTTATCAACCGGGGGACGCCAGCCCATGCGGTCAGGGATGGGAAATTAGAAACTGTCGTGCTGCGCAGTCCGGTTAAACGCTGGAGTCCGTGGTTTCCCGTAACACCTGATTACAGCGCCTGGGATAACGGCGTCAGGAAGTTTGCCTTCCTCTGGATACCTTGCGGCGGATGTCTGAACAACGGCAGTCTGCACCGGATCGGCATGGAATTCAACTTTGATCTTCCCCTTAAAAAATGTGTTTCCGGTTTTGTTTCGGGGCTTCCGCGGAATCTTGTTGTTTGCGGTATTTCAGGAAAAGGCGAAAAGGTTGAGGTTTTGATCTTTGAAGCGGATGGGATCGACTGCGTCTGGAATGAAAACCATTTTTTACCATACGAAATTAAGCGCGTTTATATCTGCGAATTCCATGAAGAAGAGATTTCTGGTCAAGCGTTGATTGCTCAGACAGAATAAGCTATTTTGTGTTGAGAAGCGCTTTTTCACGCATTGTCAGTTCTGATTTTTCGATAACCTGATCAAGCGAATGCGGGATTCCCCACCTGTCGAATTCCCTGGCTGCGGTGATTCGGATATAGCCGGTCATCACTTCCTTGACCTGAAGGTTTTCATCAATAGTGTATTCAAGGGAAAAATCCCCGGAACTTATTTCCTGAATTATTTCATCCGCGATTTTTTTTCTTGATCCGGGAAAAGCGGAACCGATCTTAAGCAGACTCATAAATGCATGACTGAAAATATCAAATTCCTTATATTCGCGCAATATGCCGAATAATTCCTCCCGGCTTTCAATGTCTTCGAGTTTCCCGAGCAGGTAGAGTGCCGAACAGAGTCTTTTCTGATTCCTGGCACAACTGGTGGCGGGTACAAATTCATCGCGTTCCCTGACAATTTTTCTGAGGACGGGCAATGCCGTGGAATCGAGGAGAAGCCCGAGCGCAAACGCGCTGTGTTTCGAGAGATTTTCGTCATCGGACAAAATCCATTCCTTCAACTCTTTTCTGACTTTTTCCCCAAGAAGCTTTGCCGACCAGATGGCGAAACCCGGTTTTTCCGACGCAAGCTGTATTTTTATTGTATTCTTGTCGGTAAACCATTTATTATCAATAATTTTTTCATTGAAACAACCTGTCGCTTTCAAACCTTCCAGCAGTTCATGATATGGAATGTCGCGCAATGAAATATTCTTTTTGATTGCCAGCGACGCGGCCAATGCCGCGGCTTCCCCGGACTTTTGCATGGCTTTTTGCATTCTCAGGCATTGCGCCATTTCATGGTCCATCGACATGCAACGCCCCGCCATCATCAGGCCGTCGAATCTTTCTGGAAGCATCGTTTTCAAAGGAACCGGGATGGAAAAAGGAATTCCCCACAAACCGGCGACTACCACCCAGTCCTGAGTTATTTCACTTTCAAATGCCCAGTCGTGGGAATGAGTGTCGTAATTGGTGTATTCGTAAAAGAGAGGTTTTTCCGAACTCTTTCCGAGCAGGAAATCTTGAAAATTCAGCGTAGCCTCTCCTTTAATTAATCTCCCTTCGCGCTGCCCTAACTGCGGCGCTGTAGATATAAATTTGCCGTTTTCTTTAAACTTGTTTTTGAGGCGCAGACTTCCGGATTCAATTATCCTGGCGGAAATGTCATCACCGTCCGTCGGATCGATATAACCGGCATCAAGATTGTTAATAATGTTGCGTCCCGCTCCAAAAGTTATCCATACATTTGAATATGGCTGACTTGTGCCGTCAAACTTTCTTCCATAACTGAATTCACACCCGGCAATTGCACAAGCCTCCCCGTCACCGGTCGCATCAACTAAAATTTTACAACCGGTTTCCTTAATTCCATCCTGAGATATCCAGCGAATACCTGTCACCTTTTTTCCTTCCAGGAAAATCCCCGTTACCGCCGAATTGTAAGCTAATTTTACTCCGGCTTTAACGGCTTCCGATTCCAGCGCGAATTTTTTTGCATCAGGATGGAAATTTCCGGTTTGGGTCAAATTCCCTGTTTGTATCCTGCCTGCTTTTTCATCAATTTCCTCAAACAGCCCTCCGGGAAGTCCGTAATAATAAGCGCTGATAGCTCCTGAGGTTGCGGACCCGCCCATGCATGTCAGTTTTTCTACCCCCAAAGTTTTCAAACCATGCCGGCCGGCCGCGATAACCGCGATAGCGCCGGCCGTGCCAAGACCTGCAACAATCACATCGTAATTTTCCGCAAAAGTTTTTTCCCCAATATCTGTCAATATGTTTTTTTTATTTTTTAATTCAGCCAATTTCATGTTGTTCCTCCTTGCTGAATTTTATTCCAGCTTCAAACGCTTCAAGTGGATTTGAATATGCCGAAGACGGCAGGTGACACCAGTTCCGCCCGATCCTGAACGGGCCTTTTGCGGAAACATAGGCAAACTCCGATGCAGTTGCGGCAATAAGCCATTCTTTTATATCATCCGGGCGTTTTTCCCAGGCGTCAAAAAGTTGCCTTCTCGCATTTGGCCACGAATCGTTTATCCCGGCCGGAAGTGAAAAAAACTTTTCAGATGGAAAGCGTCCGTCTGTTATCTGTCCACTATCCATTTTTAGGGAAGGGACTTGTTTTTCGCAGTGCAATATTGCGTTGATACTTTTTGACATTATTGTTGTATTGCCTGATAAGTAATTATTTTCAGGATTTGTATCGATTATACTACCAGCGTAAATTCTCTGTAGTCCGGAAGCGTTGAAAATCTCAATTTCAAAGCCGTTTCCGGATTTTTCAATTTGGGTTATTTCAGTCCAGAAAAGAATATTGAGCTGTTTTTTTCTGATAAATCCGCATATGACTGGAGCAAGAGCGGAGATATGGATATTTCCGTTTGCCAGGATGTTCCGGTTTTCCAGTTCCTTCCTCAAAATTTTCCCTTCTGGGCTCGTCGGCATAGTTTCCCAGTTATTGCCTGGATTGAAAGAGTTGAGGTATTCTTTTCCGGGAGAAGCCGTCCTCTCAATTATCAATGAATTATTAATATTACTGCATGCCAAACCGATCCCCGCAAAGGTGGAACCGATTATCAGTGTATCACAATTTTTCTTCATCGGGAAAAACTCCTGTATAATTTCTCACTATGTATAGAATATATGTATAAGGCCCACGTGCAAGCGTCTAAATATAAGTAGTTTGATAATTTCCTGACAATTTGTCGTCAGCGTTGTTTAAACGGTTTCAATCTGATTATCTGATTAATCTATTTCTCCCAGGGATATAAATTTTATGAATGATAATCCTAAAAAGACAGATTGGCAATTACGTTGAATCCTGAGAATCATAAATGGGCAGTTGGATAAATTGACGGAAAATCGAATCCTGATGCGAAAATCACGGCAAGGGGCTTATCCGGGAAATCGGCAAAGTTGATCCTGTATCCGTTTGACGTGGGCTTCCGGAAGCGGGACCTTGGATTTCTCGCAACCGGTCACTTCCTTGACGAAAGCGTTAGCGAACTTGAGTGAGGATGTTGGACACTCACACTTTTTAGATTCTATTGCATAATTCTGCTATGGCAAAAATATCAATTTTATTTAAAAAAAACTCATTGTTGCTCGAAACAATGTTTACCGGTGAAATATCCAGATCGGGAGAATGCAGTAATAACTTATCGAACTTTAAACTTGGGGCATTCAGTTTTATTCTTACCGGTCCGACAGGCTTCTGGTTATAGTTTATCAGAGTCATGATGTATTTATCTGATTCAACTTTATAAAGCAAGTTAGTAGCGATGCCGTACGGAGCTTGAATTTCCCACATACGGTTTTGAACGCGTTTCATGAGATCAATTTTTTCCTGAAAGATTTCCTGTTTATCATTTGAATCCAGCTTTATGATCGTTATTCCTTTTGAGTTAAGCTCATCTAAGGTTTTCAATAATTTCTTATCCGCCATTTCCGTATCGGTTAAAACCAATACTTCATATTTTTCGAGATCAATAGTTTTCCATTTGTCGGGACAGATAACGTCGTATTGAATATTGTTTAAGCCTAAAGGTTGCAGAGATTGCATTTTTCCTTTTGGATATTCGACAAAGACTCCGATTTTTGCCGTAGATTCGAGATTTGTAAAAAGATCCGGATGGTTTTTATAAAACAGATTATACGGCTTATAAATTATTTGATATGGGTTACCTTGGTAAGCCATTGCTTCAGCCATTGATAATCTGGGATCATGGCCTGCCGGTAACTGGTGATTGGTAATATGTTGTTTCCATCCTTCGGTATCATTTTCAAGATAACGCAGAATCGGAATATTGCTCCAATCTTTTCCGGGAAGACGTGTATCCTGAGAATAAATTATGTTGCAAACGTCATTTACATGCGGCTCAAGATGATTATTCGCAGAAAACCCCAACGGCTTTTTAAGTGAGAATGCGTAATCGCGAATCTCCTTGAGGGCTTCGGTTACTCGCAATGCCTGAAAACGATTCCATAAATAATCGCGCGGCATAACATGTTTTCTTGCATTAAAATTTTGTTGTTGCATCTGTTCTGATATAATCACTTCTATTTCTTCTTTGCACTGCCGTACTTTTTGTGGCATACGTTTTTTTATTCGAGGGGGAACAAGTTTTCCTTTTCCCTGTTTTTTAGTAAATTCAGCAAAATGCTGTCGGCATATTTTGCACGTACATGGTGCATTAAGATTATCGAAATAAACAGCATCAACATCGGCTTGCTCAATACTCATTTTAACTTTATTCTTTACATAGTCCAACCATTCCGGACGGCTTACGCATGCCAGGTATCTGGACTGAAAATATCCATAAGTTATTGGTTCTCCTTTTGAATTTTTAGCAATCAGATTTTTCAAAAAAGGCTCTTTGGCGAATGCGTCTTTCCAGAAAATATTTGTTAAAGAAAAATATGCACAAACTTTAAGATTTTTTGCGTGGGCTTTGTGGGTGAATTCAATAAAAACTTTTCTCTGGATTTCTTCTGATTCCGTTGAAAATCCCACGCTCCAGGGAATTTGTATCAAATCTTTCTTATATGAAATTATTTCTTCCAGGAAATCATCCGAAAGCTTATTGGTCCAATCCCAAATTACCTGAGGGGTAAGGTTTGCGCAAAATTCACTATTTTCTTCTATAAAATCTTTAAAGGAATAACCGGTAATTGAAAAATTTGTTAAAATGTCCTTGGCGGTTTCGGCAGGTCCGCAGTGTTGGTTATGAAACTGAGTATTACCCTTGACAACCCATTTGGGAAGACTGTCACGATCAATAGTTAAATGAGGGAAATTAAAGTTCATTTATTTGATGATTAATTATATTGTTCTGTAGCTCAAATGGATAGCGTTAGTTGTCATATTCCGGTTTTTGAGAGAGCAGGTCCATATAATCGTCCGACCGGTTGACCGCTGTCCTGCCGGGTTTGTCCGTTTCCGGGCGGGTGACCCTGGTCATTTCGTATGGCGGTTCCAGCCAGTAAAGTTTATGAGTTTTTAAATTGTCCAGACATTTCGCGGCGGTTTCCCTGATTTGTTTTCTTGCTTGTTCCGGTGCGAGGTGAATTGCCGCGGCATTGAATGCGATTGCTTCCTGGCTGGTCATGCCCTCGGTTGAACCGCGTTTTTGTCCCCAGATGACCGGGACCGTGTGAATTTCCGGCAGGTATGATCTGGCTTCTTCGCAGGCTGCTGAATCACCGGTCAGCATTACGGTTGGAACCTTGAAATATGCCGCCTTGAGAACCGTTAATCCGATTTCCCCGATCTCTTTGCCGTTTAAAAGCCATTTTTCCCTGGAGAACGAACCGGAATGACACAGGTGACCGCCATCAGCATTTGCCATTGCGTGTTGCCCGGTGATGATCATGGCGTCGAACGATTGATCGATAAAATGCGGATAATCCATGGGGCGGCCGCAGGCGATCTTAGCTTCCGGATGCAGCAGCGACGGGTTAAGTCCGCCCGGGCCGTGTCCGTCCCAAACCACGATTTCCGTGGTCCCGGCTTCCAGCAGACCGTCAATCGCGGCATTGACTTCCAGTGTTGCCAGTTCTTTTGCGTGTTCGTAGTATTTGCTGTATTCCGGACGGCAGTAGTCGGTGAAATTCACGATTCCGGCCACACATTCAAGATCGGCTAAAATATAAACTTTCATAAAATAATCTCCACGATCAGTTCTTCCATGTACGGGACTCCGGTTGCGGATACGATGCTCAAACCAATCTCATTGTCGCCTTTGAATCCTGAGAAATCACAAAGTTTAATTTCGGCCCAGTAAGCTTTGATTTCAACGTTGTCCAAATCTTTAAACAGTTTTATTTCATTTTTCGGGATGGGATGTTGATTGATATCAACTTTCAACATGTTTTTTTTGTTCCAGTTGATCAAACGGAATTTTAAAGTTGCGTTCACCGGTTCGCCGTTGGCGCCGTCGGCCATTCTGAATTTAAATACTTTCCGGTCGCTATCGGTGAAATCTAAAACCTGTCCGCGCTTGGCTCCCATTGGGCTGTGCATTTCCTCAACTACGGCGTAATTCTTTTTGCTGCCCTTTAATTTTTCCATGCCTTTATAGAGTGGGAGGTAATGATAGATACGGGGATTTTTGTCAACTTTTTCCGGATCGATTGCCTGATTCATCCATTCGAACATTCTGGCGCGTTGTTCAGGGCCGGTCTTTTTGCCCCTGGAACCGGTGCAGCAGGCGATGTTCCAGAATGCGATGCCGTCTGCGCCCCAGTGGTAGTGGTTTTTTGCCGCGCCCCGGGCTTCGGCGTTGTCAAGACATATTGAGGCATATCCGGTTTTGCCGGGGTCCTGGGCGAGTCCGCGCCCGGTGATTACTGGTTTATTCCGCCATACTCCGCCGCATAAGTCGCCCATCTGGGCATAAAGATCACACCTGCCTTTACAGAATCCGGCAAATTGTTCTATCGGCAAATCTGGAACTGTGCAGTTGTAATCGCCGGTTACCAGGAAATCAATCCAGCTGTTTTTTACCCAGGCTTCCGGATCGCATCCGGCGTTGAGGCATTCCTCAACCGTGGACATCATCCAAACGCCCAGCAGCAGTTTTTTCCCTTTGATTTTTCCGGCGGCGTCAAGCATCTCCCTGACCTTGCCTACATAGAAAGTCATGACCGGGATTTTCTCCCTGGCTTCGTTGCGGTTGAAGTGCTTGCCCCAGCGATTGAAATTGAGTTCTATCCCGTCAATATCGTAATTTTCTATGAGTTCCCGGATGATTGCCAACCGGTGTTCGCGCACCTCCGGAACGGAATAATCCATGGCGACTTCCGGCGCGCCGTCATTCCGCTTGATAATCCAATCCTGATGCTCGAGGGTAAAAAGAGGACACCCGTGGGAATCGGCTGAAAGCGGATGATGAGTGTCGCTCATCCTTACCTCCGCAAGGCATTTGATGTTGCGGGAGTGAAGGTGATCCACATAAACAGAAAGATGATCTGTGCCTTCTACCTTTAAAGCCCTGACACCGCGAAGCCGCTGGTGTTTTTTTTCTGCTTCCTTGCCTAATCTGACGCCAACAACCTCCCCGGCTTTGGTTTGGTACTCGCACATGTCAGGAAGAGCGCACTCGATGGTGTAAATGTCCACCGGAACATTATCGATAACCCGGTCTATCAACTCCTTGAGAGAATTTACCGCATTGCCCGGTTGAACATCCCAGAGCGGCGAGGCGTCGTCATTGAAAATAACTTTTTTCATTTTTCCACCAAAAACTTTTTTTTCGCAGTCATACCCGTAGCAATGTCTTTAATCCTCAAGGTATATTGTCCGGGAGAATCGTTCAATGCCAAATTGATTTTTCCGGAATATTTTCCCTGTAAACAATTTACGTTGCCGGAATAGTGTCGGATTTCTTTGTTTTCCGGGGAAATCATCGACACCCGAAAAACATGTCTTTCAGGTTTCTTTGAGGTTTTTAGAACCACTTTATAATTCAAGGTTTTTCCCTGTTTTATACTGCCGGGACATGAAAGTTCGAGATCGTCTACAGTATAATTGAGCAGCGAATACAGTTTAGGTTCAATAACCTTGATCTCCGTGGATATCTTGTTTTCATATCCGAGATACTTGCCGGTAAGCATATCATAGATGTGAGCTTTATCCGGAAAGCTGAGTGTGGTTTTATGATATTCCAGCGGTTTTGAGGTTTTCGCCGCATATTTCGTCCACGGTTCCGGAAGATCCTGAAGAACGCCAAGGTAGCGGTTGTCTCCTTCCTTGAAAACGTAACAGGTTGCCAGCGGTAATTCCGGCGACATTTTTGCGGGTAGAACCTTTACGGTATTTGTGAAAAGATTGTGAATAAAATTTCTTAACTTTTCAGATTTTTTTGTTAATGTGGGATCACTTCGTTTTATTGATATTAAGCTGTAATATCCGTCAAGAGTAAAGTTAAGTAAGATACCTTTTCCCTTGCCGTACCGGTTGATAATCAGCAACGGGATTTTGCCGTTGATCATACCGTTGGCTTTTCCCGTGGTTACTTTGAGCGAAACCGATGCCCGGCTGATACCAAGTGATTTCGGCCTGAATTCTGAATCTTCCGCCAAGGTAATCATTGCTTCCTCGATCTGGGGATTCCCGGTATTCTGACCGACACCGAAAACTTCATCCAGAGGTGATGCGGCAAATGGTTTGCAATGCTGGTCGGCAATTCCAGGAGCAACATCGGCAATCACAATTCCGCCGTTTTTTACGAACTTTTTGATCTCCCGGATCTCAGCAGGGGACAAGGCCGTAGACATGGGGAGAATCAGCACCCGGTAATCTCCCTTCGAGAGGATGCCGCTTGCAACCTGTTCATATGCAACGAAATTACAGGGAACATTGCTTTGCTTCAATATCTGAGACCAGTTGCCGTAATTGACCCGTAACGCTTCAGAACCGATTTTCCCGTAGCGTTTGTAACCGATATTGTCGACTTTTCCGAATTTTTCCAACAGCGGCCAGTTCATCACACTTGAAATCGAGTACAGCACGGCGATTCCGCCATTGTCAGGAGTTGCTTCATGGATCAATTTCCCGATTCCGCTTTTTATCCTCAGATTCTGTTCGATGTAATGTTTTAAGTCTTTAAAGACGGTGTAATCGTTTGCTATTGTGGTTGCAAATCCGGTGTCACCGTGGTACAAATAGCTAAAATTGTTGCCGGTGAAAAGGTTGTTCCAGGCCATCCAGTAAGCGTGTTCCCTGCTGCGCGCACGGGCAGGGCCCCAGGTTGTTCCCTGGCCTAAAAGACTGTCTTTTTGCGCGAAGCTGTTAAGAACTCTCTGGGTGAAAGAATAATAAGGGAATTTAAGTTTCATCCACTTGCTGAACTGCCACAAGTCCATTCCTTCGACGGCCCTGAATCCGAAAGAAATAGGAGCAGCAATACCGGTTTTCGCATTCGGCTGGATGTTATTGATGGTTTTTGTGAGTTTTTCATAAAATCCGCTGTATATTCCACACATAGCCAGACGGAAGTCGGCCCAGCAGGGAGCGAGATTTGCATTCTTTACGGAAAGGTCTTTCAACATTGGCGGTTCGACTTCGGAAAAGTTTTTCCAACTGGTTCCGTATTCCCGGTTGACCGCCGCAATCGTTTTGTATTGGCACTTCAGGTATTTCCGGAAGTAGTTTTTACACAACGGACAATAGCATACGCCGATATGTTTCCGGTGCCAGCTTTGTGACAAACACGGTTCCTGATCAAAAAAGTAATCGCTGGTTGATTGCGGACTGAAACGGTTGACAATTGTCCGGCAGCGGTCCTTGGCAAGTCTCAAATATTTTTCATCGTTTAAACATGGATATCTTACATTATCCTGTTTTTTTATGAAATCATTTTTGCCCGTGCCGAAGTAAACTTTGCCTTTCGCGTAGATTCCCGAATCGGTTATCCTCATGATTGGAGGTATGTAACGCAAGTTTGCCATTGTCGCCATTTCCGCTCGTCCCAGGCGGCTTTCAACTTCCGGTTCAAGTAAGTAATAATGGCTTGTAGGTGGATGCGAGCTGTAAAATCTGCCTACCGAATCAAAACCGAGTTCATACAGCCGTTCATAAAGGGAAAATGTCAGATATGACATAAAACTCCACTGCCAGACCCCAAGCCGGATCGTATCTTCCAAGTACAGATCGGAAATCGTGTAGGCAAGTTTTTTGCGGTCGTAAACGTTAACTCCATCCGTAAGCCGCAGTTCCAGGAACTGCCATACTGCAAGAGGATTTTCCGGTGGCAGGAAAAATTTTAAATTATTGCCGGAAATGTTAAGTTTTCTACGGCTGATCAACCGCTTGAAGCTGTCTTTATGGAGTATTTCAATATAAAGATTATTCTTAATATTTATTTTTATGTTTCCTGTAACAGTTTCATTTTTCTTAAAACTATTGCGATTAAGTGATGCCGATAAGATTTTATTATCACTGGTAATTTGCAGCGGAATTGTTCCGAATCCGGCAACTTCTCCTTTGGCGTTTTTTATCCACAAGTCGGCAAAGTATTTGCCGTTTGGCAATTTGCGGTTTAACTCAAAACTGATGTTTTGTTTTCCGGCGGCGATGGTATGTATTTTCTGTTTTTCAGCCATGACGTAATTATCACGGTCACGGACTTTGCATTCGAGAATTGCCCCCGGAATTTTTCCGGACGATGCAATCGGAAAGACAATATTATTGCTGTCGGCAAATTTAATTTTCACGACTTTCCCGGGATTTGCAACAACGGCTTCAGGAGTACGGTTGGCGGCGTATAGCATTACCCGAATCATGAATTGCATGTAGTAGTCATAGTTCACCCGTTTGATTTCGGTGATAGGCAAGTCAAGTTCACGATGTTTTGTTTTATTGAATCCCCATCGGAACCAGAAGTGGTTCCAGCGATGCCAGAGAGGTTTACGTGAAAAGCCGGGAGTTATTATCTGCTGATCTGGAATCTGGTATCCTACTATTTGAATGATTTTACCCTTACCGTAGCTGGCGGCTTTGAATTCACCTTTTAGCAGGTCTTTCGCATTTTTCCAATTTTCAAAAACGGGCAGGAATTTCCAGGGGACCCCCTCGATAACCCGTTCGGGAATTTCAACGCGTTTGGCGGCCGCGGCATCCAGGTCTTTACCTGAATAATTTTCGGCGATTCCGGAGGAAACCTTTATCAGTCCGGCGCCATTTTTAATACTTTCCAGAATCTTTTTCCTGACGTTTTCCGGCAAATATTTCCAGTTGATATCCCCTATCACGTATAAATCATAATCTTTTTCAATAAACTTGTTAAGGCGATTCAGCTTGTCACCCGGTTCATCCCCAAGGTAATGGCCTTTCCTGAAATATCCGGGGTCAAACATGCCTTTGCCGTTTCTGACTTTGAGGTTTGCATATTTGAAATCAATGTCCAACCTTTGGGCAAATTCAACGGATTCGCGCATCCGCATATTCAACGCGATAAACAGTACTTTCAGTTTACCGTCCCGATAAGGTTTTGCCCAGGCAATATGCGGCGTTACATATTGTTCAGAAGGCTTGTAATAATTTTTCCCGATGTCGACAACCACCGGTTTCGGGCGTGAGCCAGCGAAGGAAATCAGGGAAAAAAGACACAAAAAGGGCATGTAAATGTACTTAAACATAAGTCCGGGTTCCAGTTGTTTGAGTTAATGTTACTATTTAACGGTATCGGTGTCAACTTCCGTCAGGGAGATATCGCAGAACTCGATTCCGCCTTTGGAGCCGCGCAACATAACAAGCAACACTCCGGGATATTTCACCGGGGTGAATTGGTGGGAGCATTCCCGCCATTTGCCGTCCATATAAAACTTTTTGCTGTGCCGGTAATCGCGTTTGGCAATACCGTTTTTCTTATAGTCCATGTCATGTGACATAAAGGTTGTTTGACCTTGGGGTCCCTTTGCCTTGAATTTTAAAAGATAAGTTTTAACCTTATCCGGCTTTTTAATGTATTGGACAATTTTAAAGTTTTTGATATTATCCGGAACTTTCAATGCTTTGGTCCCTTCTTCAGCGCCAACGCTTTCTTCCGGTTTGAAGTTGCATTTCCATATCTCCTTTACTCCCATGGAAAAGTCGGCGTTGCGAAGCAGATTGACTGGCGCGGAAATTTTCTTTTCAGTCTTTTTTGCTTCTTCCGCGATTCCGGAAATTCCCCATGCAAACACCAAAACCGTTACCAATGCAATTTTCTTCATTTTTTACCTTTATTAATTATTATTAATCTCTACTCATCCAGTTGTCTTCATGAGCGGGAAATCTTATTTCCAACGCCCGGAGTGAATCAACATGACCATCTACGAATGCAATGCCGGCACGGCTGTTGGCTGACGGAACCTCGGTGCCCGAGTAAGTTTCCTGCGTTGGAGTTCCGCCATGCCGAAACCTTGCTTTAGTGCCGGAAGCCGGGCCGCCGGTATTGCTGTTCCAAAGATATCCGCCTGGAGACCATGACAACTTCACATGGTCAATGAACATGATCCTCCGGGTCGGCTGCGTCCCGACTGCTGCCGGGTCCGTGATCCTTATATAGGATGTGGCTCCCCTGCCGACCCCGGATTCACCATAATATTGTGTGTTGTCCCAAAACGGCATCAGATTTATATTTGCGCCATAACCACCGTAGCAGTAATCGACCGAATAGTCCTGGATTTTGCATGCCGGACAGACATAAACCTGGTTTTTCCAGGTGCCGCGCTGCCAGTCAGGATATGTAGTCATGTTCCCGGAAATCCCTTTAGGTGACGGCGGATTGATCCCCATGTACGGATTAAGCAAATCCGGATAGTCGGTTTCCCAGCCGGACTGCTGGTGTTTGGAAAGAGTGAAATAACCGTCATAATCGTCAGTATACTGGAATTCGGCATTGGCAATCTGCTTGAGATTACTTTGGCATTGAGCGGTTAACGCCGCGTCACGGGCTTTATTCAGCGCCGGCAGCAACATTGACGCAAGTATGGAAATTATCGCAATTACAACTAATAATTCAATTAATGTAAAAAGTCTTTTTTCCGGCATCCGGGAGATATAGAGATTTTGCATAGTTTCACTCTCCATTTTAAATTTTCTTGATTATTGGCAATACATATTTTTGAAACTTATCTTTGTGTTTTAATTTCTTAAGCCATTCGAGCGCAATTCTGCCCATTTCGTGATAGTCCTGAGACAAAAGGATCACTCCTTTTTCCGCTCCGGGAATTTCCTGCGGCTCAAACAGCACCAGGTTGATGTCTCTGCCGATTTCGAGGCCGAGTGCATTGATCGTGGTTTGTACGCATGTGATCAGGTAACCATCAACAACCAGCCATTCCGGAGGATTGTTCGCGAGCATATCCATAACTTTTTTCACGGTTACGCGGCATCCGAACGAACTGTTCATTTCCACCAGCCATTCGGGTTTCGTGTGCAGGTTGGGATTCATTGAAATAGCACGAAAAAAACCGGCACGTCCTTCATTGAGGTAAGGATCATCCAGGCAAACCTGACGCATTACCGCACCTATTCCTCCAGAGCAGTCTGACAATGCCTTATCATATCCGCCGTAACGGTCAGTGGTAATAAAATTGAAATAGCAGTCTTCGCGGTTCATCAGCAATACTGGAAAATTGCGTTTTTGCAGATTGAGCGCCGCTTCATAGTAAACCGGTGAAAGCTGGCAGAAAATAAATGCAACGGCATCCCTCACGTAACCTTCGGTATTGATCATCACCTCGTGAATGGTAATAAAACTGAGTTTAAGTTCCGGAGAAATACCGTCCTGAAGTTCTTCGAGAAATGGCGATATTGCGGTTTCGTGGAGTCTGGTCTGCCGGTGCAGGACAACATAAACGGTTCCCTGCTGCTGCTTTTTCCCTTTGAGTCCCACAACATAAGTTCCGGACCCCCTCTGACCTCGGAGGATTCCTTCTCTCACAAGCTCATTCACTGCGCGGTCAACCGTGGCCCTGGCAAAACCGTATTTCCGCATCAGCAAGTTCCTGCTTGGGATTTTACGCCCGGAAGGAAATCTGCCTTCACAGATATTGTTTTTAAGCAGATTTTTTAGTTTTACATATTCAGGAGTTACCCGCATTGCTTTACTTGCCTGTATTGTTTCCCTTTAATTCATTATAAAGGTAGAAATCCTTAAAAACAATACAAACACTGCCATTCCTGTAGATATAGTTGCCTAGATGACTACACTGGCAGGTAAGAAAAAGAACAGTGTATGTTTACAGGATTTGCCGGATACTTTATTTTTTTTGACAAACTCCGTGTCGCCACGGTTGCCAAGACCATCCAATAAAGTTAATCGATGTGTTCTACGCTGAAACGTCTGTCATCCCGGCTGTAGGGTACAGCATCGGAAGTATGAATGTACCAGTCAAGCATCCGTTCCTGAAGTTCATTTTTAATTGATGAGTAAGCCGGATCACCGCAAAGGTTGTTTTCTTCTCCCGGATCACTGGCAAGATCGTATAGTTCATCGATGCCATTCGGACGACGGATCAGTTTATGAGTAGAGGTTCGGATCATCGTGCTCCGGCAGACCGTTTCAGGATGTTCCTGCTGTTGAAGCGATTTAGGATGATAGATTGATTCTTTCTTGTCCATGTGTTCTCCGAGTGCGCCTTCAAAACAGCGCGGTTCATGCAGGTCATAACCGCCTTCCGCGAAAACTGCCCGGTTCGGCTCTCCACGCTCTCCATTCAGTTGCGGAATCATTGATTTCGCGTGATGAGTATGACGCGGAGTGACTCCCGCAAGTTCAAGAGTAGTCGGCATTATATCAAAACATTCCATGGGTTCGCTAACGACATGCCCCCCGGCTCCGCCTGGAGTTTTCACGATCATCGGAATGCGGGTCAACTTGTCATCCAGGGCGCTTGGCCATTTTTCCACCAATCCGTAATCCCCGGCCCAGTCCCCATGATCGGAGAAGAAGAAAACGGAAGTATCTTCAATCAGGCCGGTTTCTTTAAGTGCGGTCATCAGTTTACCAAACAAATGATCAACGTAGGAAACCATTCCAAGATAAACGGCCATGATCTTTTTTAATTCACTATGGTGAAGCTTATCCAGTTCGCGATATTTGCGAATCCAATAGTGGAAATCCGGTTTGTCTTTCAGCTCTGCCGGGATCAAGTCAGGAATTTCATTCGGATCATACATATCATACCAGGGTTGCGGACATGTGTAAGGGCAATGCGGCAAACTGGCCGGGAGATACAGCATGAACGGAGGATCATCCTTTTTGCGGTTTTTCAAAAAGTCAATCGCCATGCCGATTATATGATAATCCCGGAAATGCCCTTCAACTGGCTTGTAAAGAAACGACATATCACCGGGTTCTCCAAGCGGGTGAAGCCTTTCAATTGGTACACCGCTGGGAAGTTTATGGATTTCAGTAGTCGATTCTTTTTCCGAATCCGCCGCAAGTAAATCGTTCTTGCCCATTATATGGACATCATATCCAGCCTCTTTCAAATATTTAAGCGTATTGGGTTCCCAGGGGCGGAGCAGATGCCACAAGGTTCGATGCCCATTGTTGTGCGGATACCATCCCGTCATAAAGCTGCAGCGCGACGGGGAACAAACCGTATGCTGTACATGACAATTATCGAATCTGACGCCCTCTGAAGCAAATTGGTCTATATTCGGGGTTTTTACCAGAGGATGCCCATAACATCCCAAAACATCGGCCCGCATCTCATCGGGATTAAAGTAAATGATGTTCATGTCATATATATCCTTTATAAAGTTTTATTGATATTTTCATTTGCACATATAATAATATACACTATTTGTAAATCTGGAGTATGTCATCGATAACCATAATAATGTCATATATAATCATTATGCACGTACCGGCAATACCAACGCATCTAGACAAGCATGAATATGTTTTTCGTGCGAAATCTTCCGGTGACCGTTCAATCGGCTGCCATTTTTTGAACCGTTTAAACGAAAAAAACAGTGAGTGCTTTTTTAAGGTTTATTCCGGATTAATTGTCCTGAAAGGACGCGGGGAATATCTTGACTGGAACGGGCGCCGCTTCCCGTTGAAACCGGGATCATTCGCACAGCACCTTCCTGGAAAGTATCATGTTCTGCGCCGTGATTTAAATGAAGAGTGGCTCGAGACCAGTATTACTTTAGGGCCGGTTTACTATCAGTCACTGGTAAATCTGGGCTCTATAGATCCGGACCGGGGAGTTATTGAAATCTCGCTGGCAAACGACTTGATCTCTGACTTTGAGCGGCTGCATGTCTCGCTGAAGAATTGTTCCGAACAAGCCCTTAATGAACGTCTTTTGGATATACACAGCTTGCTCTTTAAAATCCTCAACAAGGAAAAATGCAATTTATCACATTCCCAACCTTCCACTGCTGTCAGTAAAGCAATTGATGAATTGTCACGCAACTTTCACAAAAAAATAGACCTGCGGCAATTAGCTGGGAAAATCAACATGAGTTATTCACATTTTCGCCGGGAATTCAAGAATGCAACCGGAGTGACTCCAGGCATTTTTCGCATACGGCGTCGGGTTGAACAAGCAAAACTGATGATTGGCAGTGGTGAAGAAAATGTCCAGTCTACAGCTGAAGCATTGGGTTATCCCGATCCATTTACTTTTTCAAAACAATTCAAAAAAATTACCGGTATTTCTCCGAAAAACTGGAAAAAATCCTTTGGGAAATAACGAGTTTTTAGTAAAGTTGGGGTGTCAATATGCTGGGTATTGGGGGGACAGGGAGTTGCAAATGCATTCAAATGTCCGTCATTTTTAAAAAATTCTCCTCTTTTCCTCAAGAAATGTCTATAACGAAAAACGAATTGGTATAATGCTGAATCGCGTAACACCAGGAAACATTATGTAACGTTATGAATCTGTAGCAAAATTGCAACAAACCATATTCCGTTTTTGCCCAAGCGGATAACTATTATCTTCCGTATATTATTTTCTAAAAAGATATGCTTTACTTGCATTCTTTGAGGTATCTGTCAGCGATGCGGTCCCAATATTTGCTTTTGTATTCCTTTGTTTTTTCAAAACATTCTCTAGCTTTTTCATAATTTTTTTTGGCGAGATAGCATCTGCCGGTCATGGTTATTGCCTGGGATTTGTAGCCATTGGCACATTTCCTCATTTCAAGAATTTTTGCATACTGGGCAATGGCTTCATCGTACTTTTTTTGAGCACAATAGACATTCGCAATCCCGTTCATGGCTCCGGCCTTGTGATTTATGTTCACTTTGCGGCTGGAAACGATATCCTGGTAAGCTTTTATCGCCTGGTCATATTTTTTCTGATTGATGAGAGTTGTGGCAATGCTGGTCCTGGCACGGTTTTTAGTATAATCATGGGCTTTAAGATCGAGTACTTTATTCAGTTTTTCCAATCCAGCATCATATTTTTTTCCGGCAATCAAGCATCTTCCAAGCTGGTAATAGGCATTGGCTTTGTTCGAATCTGAAATTTTATCATCGCTAACAGCTTGTTCAAAACGTTTTATAGCATCATCATATTTGCGTTTGCCTGACTTGATACATCCGACTCGATAATGCGCGATTGATTTCTGATCTGCCGTTGCATTTTCCAGGGCGACTATTTTATCAAATTCTTTCATTGCCTCGTCGTATTTTTTCTGCCGTTCAAGGCAAATGCCGATATTATACAATGCGTAGAACTTATCCTGAGGTTTCACGGCTTTTTCAAGGGCTTTGTTATAAGCAATAACGGCATCATCATATTTTTTAGCCCTTAATGCTTTATATCCGGCATTTTTAGCCTCCTGAAAATTTTTGTAGTCTTCCGCATAAACCGTGCATGTTCCGGCAAACAGAATTGCCATGAAAATTTGTGCCATTTTCTTCTTCATTTTTCTTTTCCTTTTCTTAATTCTGACGATTATTATTAACTTTAAAATTTCTGAATATGTTTAATGAGCCAGTAATTCCTTAAACATTCAACCAGAATAACTCCCACATATCTGGCGAACAGGTGGGCTGATTCCGGAATCAATTCGTAATCCTCCGGCACGTAATGAGTAAAGTCCATGGGCACATTTTTCCGCTCACTAAGCAGTGAAAATGCTTTCTTCAGCATTTCTTTTTTATTATATCCGATTCCGGCCAGAGCAATGTAAATATCCACTTCCTGTCGAGGCCATAGGCGTCCGGCATGAACGGTTGCGGGCCTGGCGTAACGGAGTTTGTTTTTATTATAATTGCCGGGATCTTTTTTCGGGTCGATATATGGTTTGAATTCGGGTTTTGCTGATTCCGGGAACTGCCGCATCAAAGTTCTATCTCCGGGTTCCGAGTATCCCGAGAGAATATAGTTATTTCTTTTTTCTCCGGCTTCCATTACATCCTGCGTAAAAAATTCAGAAAATTTTCCACCCATGATCTCTTTCAGGATTATAAGATCACTCGCCCAGATAAAACACTTAGCCAAATTAAATCGTTCTTCCTTTAATCCGTTAAGTGCTTTTTCCAAAGGTTCCCGATACTTATTTTTCCCGGTTTTCCGGAATGCCCAGGCCAAGGCCGGCAGGAAGTAACTTGCAGCATGCTCCAAGGTTTTATCCGCGGCTGGATTCCATTTGGCGATAAAACTTTTGTAATAGAAGTATTCAAAGTTCTGATCCACGTACCAGTCCAGCCATTGAAGCATAATGCGCTCAATATCGCCCTTTTCGGAATCACAGACATGCTTTTTATATCTGAAAAGTGCAGAAAAAAGTGGACTGCTCTGGTCAGTGCCCAACGGTTCGGCAAATGCGAACATTTTATCATATCCGCCATATGGACGCAGAAAAGAACCGATGCCGTTTACCTGCGAACAGGAGTATATATTTTTGACTGTCTGCCAGACTTTTCCGGCACGTTCAAGATACAGGCTATCTCCGGTGAGTTCATATTTCAGCACCATTGCTTCGATATAAAAGCCGGAAGTCATGATGGAATCTTCATATGAGCAATAACTCCACGGATCAAATGCCGCCCGGCCAGGAGCTTTCAAAGGCGTTATAAACTCCGGATCGAAAGGTTTGCCGGTAAACCCGTCGATGCCGGAATACATAATTCCTGACGGATCGAATAACTTTTCTTCGATGAACTCTTCGAGAGCATTCGCGGTTTTTTGATATTTTTCAAACATAAAAAAATATACTTTATTTTTGAGTATCCGGAACCCGGAACTTCAGGTTCTTTAAAGGTTTCTTGGCTTTTTTATCGGTAATGCTGAAGAAAATCCTTGCCTTTCCGCGCTGGACTGCCTTGATAAGGATTTCATTCCATCCTTTCTGGAGTTCCACATTATATTTATTCTGTCCGGGGGCGGCTGGCCTTTGTCCGTATCTCGGTGTCCCTTTGCCTCCGTGTTTCAAAACCCACCGGCCGTTTAGCCAAACCCAGGCGGCGTGATCACTGCCTATATTCAGGAAAACCGACTGAGCTTCAGGGCTGTAAACTTCAGTATATGCGTAAGCAACCATCCAGAATTTTCCGGGTCCCTGGACATTGGCTTCCTCCCAGGACAGCAACCTGCCTTTTACGGCTTTTACCCATTTTTTCATGACTCCCGGATAAACCTTAACCGGTTTGGTAAAATCGATGTCGCCGTTTTCCGGGATGTAATCAGTTTCCATTCCCCGGTATTCAGGTTTCAGTTCATAATAACTCACCGGCGGTTTGTTTGTCCATTTTTTATCTCCGAACGGTCCGATAACCAGGAATGGGATCGCATCGAGTACCCGATGCAGAAGGTTTCCCCTGATGCTGGAAAACTGCGAACAGGTAGCAAGTCTGTAAGCTTTCGACAGGTTTCCCAGGGATTTCAGAGTTTCGATCTGTGTTATCATTTTTTCCAGCTCTTTTACCTTGACCCAAACCGGCAGGTTGGATAGTTCATTTTTCCGCGCCAATGCCCTGCCGAGAACAGCTTTTGCCTTTCCCAATTCCGTATCGATTGTCTTGTCGGCGATTTTCGGGATAGATGTTTTTGCACTCACGATGGGTGAAACTTCGTTCCCGGTTTTTATCCGAAACACCTTCATCCCATAAGGTTGCAAATCGAAATCCCACTTGTTTTTGCTGAGATTCACCTTTTTCCCGTATTCCATCAAATCAAAAACTTTTGCCTGATCGCTGAAGGTAACCGAGGCTCCGGGCAAAGGCCACCACTGGGTGTTTGCGACATATCCGTAGACATATCCGTCGTGCCGGACAGTTTCCACCCAGAGATTCTTATCGAGTCCATTACCTTTCAGCCTGGTGTATTTACCGTTCGGAAGTGAGCGGAATGCTTTGGAAAACCAGCGAAGTTCGCCAAGGTGTCCGCCGGGCTCTTGGACATCGCACCATGTGTGAAATACCACCGTAGGATTAGACCGGACAAAAACATTCACGAAATTATCGAGCATGTACCGTCCCGGCGCCCACGGATATCCTTGGCGGGTCAGGGTGTTCTGCCACAGCCATTTTTTCAATTTTACATGTTTGTTTCCTTCGGTAAAGCATGAATGAATATACGCCCCGCCTTTGCCGTCATTGGCAAACAGGTCATTCCAGGTTTGGTTGTAAGCGAAATCACGCCAGATGCGGGTAATTATCCCCCTCCGCACCATTGCATCCGCGAGCTGTCCGTGCCTGGTTCCCGGCGTCATGTAAATAAAGGAGGTAACGATATCCGGTTGCTTTTTCAGAACTTCCGCATTATATCCGAAACATTTAAGGGTATTCTCCATCTCTTTTTTTGTTTGCAACTGATCCAGGAATGGTTTCATGAAACCCGGTTGCGGTTCCCTCATGCAGAGATACAGTTTCAGGTCGGGACGTGCTGCGACAATCCTGTTCCTGATTTCGCAATATATTTCCGTGTATTTTTTACTGCGCCAGTCTATCCATTTTTGTTTTGCATTCTTCATCAGCCATTCATATCGCTTCTCAAATCTTTTCGGATCGGAATTTTTTACGGGAATATTAATTCCTGTTTCTTTCTCAAAAAGATTGATGGTGTAATCCCCGTATCCCATATTAAGCGGCTTCAATTTGCGTCCGCGCAGGTCCTCCCGTATCATGGGCGCGAGAGGCCCGGCGAATGCTCCGTTAAGGATGAAATTGATTCCTTTCCATGCCGGATAATCCTTGTAAAGCTCAAGCAATTCGTCAACGATCCTGAAGTAACTTTCCTTGACCCGCGGATGCAGATGATTGGGGACTTTGCCGCCAAAGCCAAACAAGGAGCAGAATTCACCTTTCCGGGTGACGGCGAAAAGTGTCGGGGTTCCTTTGCGGACTTCCTCAATCGAAGCCTCCGATTCGGCAAGCAAGTCCTGGGTGAAAGTGTATTCAATATTGGAAATCAGGCTAAGGCCGTTCTGTTCGAACATGCGGAGAACAATCGGGCCGTAATCTTTTCTGGTATCATCGCGGTAACGTTCTGATGCATATAGAGCATGAATATACATGAACTGTCCCATCAAATACACGTTTTGTCCGGCGAAACGCATCTTTTCGATCAGGTGTTTTGCCGCAATGAACCACGGCTGATAATACTCATCGGCACAATATCCGCCATCCGTACCGAAATAAGCGCCGAGTGGTCCCGAGTAATAAGTCTGCCGCATGGTATAAGGTCCGCGTTCGGTATGGAATCCGATCATTCTGTTTCCGGCATCGTCGATTTTAAGCGCCGGGATCCCGCTTTCAATTTCATAGATTGTTATTTTTGAAATTGCCGCCGGAGCTTTGCCCAGGTAATTAAAAATATGAATGGTTTCATTGTATTCGTTTGGCCAGTAGAAAAAGCGCAGTTTCCGTATTTTATTCGACCTGGGATAATCTTTCGCGCATATTACCGACGCCTCGCCCCGGGTGAATCCAAAGCGTCCAGTTACCGCGGCGGCGAATCCGCCGGGAAAGGCCGTTGTCGGTTCAATTACTTGCGCGATCATCTGTCGCGGGGCATCATCCGGCCATTCGATTACCGCAAGGTGAGGCTTGTAACGGTTTTTAATTGTAAATTTGAATCCGATATTGGAAAAAGTATGCGGATTAACAAATTCCCGGTAACGTCCGGCAGGTCCGTTTACCACCTTGGTTTTCACTGGACGTTTTCCTTTTTCGCTCCATAATTGAACACTGTTTTCAGGGTCAAGTTTTTTTGTGCAGTCCACCGACCATACCTTTTTCAGCTTCATTCCCTCGGTGTAAGATTCGCCTTTGACAAGAACCTGGCGGACTTTTCCCACCACCGCCACTTCGTAGTCACGATGCTCAAGTTTACTTTTGCCGTCCGCAAGGGCAAAGCGGAACCGGTATGTCCCCATCGGAAGTCCTTTCTGATCTACAGATGCCTTGAAATCAAATTTTCCACTTGATTCAGTCTTTACGTCTATCGATTTAATCGTTTTACGGGATGCTTCATCCATGATCTCGCATGTTAGTCCGGGAACTTTGTTTCCAGTCAGCTTCAAGTTCAGGATTTTTATATCCAGCTTAACGGGCTGTCCTGCGTTGAAGATCGGATTTTTTTCGCCAACGGGATTAACCTGGATCCGTCCGAGATAAGGAGGGTTTGACCTGGGAAGGTCACTGCCCCATTTGTATTTACCGACGCACCTTACAGGGCCGAACTTGCCAGTGTCCGCGGACAATTTTTCCCAGCCTGAAGGCAAGTTCACGGCCACCCGCCAGTCTGAACCCGATTTGAAATTAACCACATCACCGTTCTCGCAGAAAACAACACCCTCCGCGGCCAGAAAAAACAACCTGAAAGATTGTCTTCCGCCAATACCAGCCGCAATTACGTTTTTTCCTTTTCTCAGGTAACTCTCTATGCCGCGGTGGAATGTGAGGATTCCGGGATACTTCATGTAACACTCCGGAAAAGCGTCCGGAACTATTTTGCCGTTGATATATAAAACTACCGGATTACCTGGCTCGCATTTGATTTGCACTGTGAATTTTGCCAGACGCGGTTTCGATTTCAACTCAAATTCGGTTCTGAAACATAGCCTGGGGACTTTATTTTTTGCCGTTGCTTTCAGCAAACTCCCCGGCGCCGTGATTTTTATCGCACTCCAAGTGCAGCTTGTAACATCGAGCCCGGCCTGTTTCAGGCGTTCAGTGCTGGGATGTTTACTTTTTGCGCTTATTCCAGTAGTGAAAATTAACGCAGACGCACAAAAAACGGCAAAAAGGATATTCTTCATTATAAGTTAGCTTCTTTCTGAATATTTATATATTTCTGGATTTTTAATCTCTGTCCCACCATTCACTGTCTATATACTGTGCCCGGTTCTCGGTATTGACATGTCCGTCAACCCACAGCCAGTTGGCCATTCCGGAGTGCCGGTAACCGGCAGCGTAATCAGGAACCCCGATAAAGTTTCTGTTGATCAAGCTGTCATACTGGTAGTCTTCATTGGAATCGGCGGCCAGGATTGTTGAACTCGGTTGTTTGATCATCGTTATCTTGGGATAACCTTCACCAATATATTGATAATTGTAACCATAGAAGGAACAGCCATAAGCGCTGTAAGGCGCAGAACCGGCCCGGGTTGTGTCCTGGAATTTTCCGGTATCCCCGGAAGGGCAATAGAACGATTTCCCATGACCCATGTCCTGATACTTCCAATCATTTACTCCTTCAATTTGCTCATTTATGACCCCGATCCATATACCCTTGGGGGTTACCGTGGAATTGCCGAGATTGTATTGTGGATATACATCATCATAGCTAGACAAGTAAAGGTTGAATCCCGTACCTATCTGTTTCACGTTGTTGGCGCATGATATCTGCTTTGCCCTTTCCCTCGCGCTTTTCAGCGCTGGGAGCAGCATTGACGCCAATATAGATATTATCGCTATTACAACCAATAATTCAATAAGGGTGAATTTTTTGACTTTTGCCGTGCTTTTTCTTTTTATCAGGCTGGTTTTTATTCTTACCCAGTCAGCGGCTTTCCAGAGTTGTGACGCCGGCTTTGATATCATTCTGATTGCGGTCTTGCCCATGGCATCCTTGTCGACATGTATTGTGGTCAGATCCTCAAGTCCTTCTTCCATTTCGGCCTGATTGTCAAAACCGGCAATGCTTATTTCCTCCGGTACTTTTTTTCCATTTTCCTGCAACAGGCGCATGAATTTCAGCGCCGGGTCATCCTGAGTAAAGACAAACGCGGTCGGGCTGTCTTTTTTATTCAATAAAGCAAAGAGGTCTTCATAATTGTCTCCCTCCACAATCTGATGCTTTATATTCCTTATCCCGCATATGAGTTCAAATGCGTTACGGCGTTCGTTTTCATTTACATCATTAATACTGCGGCGGAAATTAGTTCCCAGGGCAATATTCCGGTGGCCCAATGAATACAGATGATTAATCATTTGATTCATCCCTCCATAGTTATCGCTAAGAATGCAGTTGAAACCGGAAACGATTGCGTCGATAACGATTATAGTTCCAGCTGATTCCTTTGCATTTGCAAGCATTCTGAAGTTTGGCGTACCCGTAAGCAGAAGCACGGCATCTTTCGCGGAAAAACTCACAGGCGGCGAAGGTACTCCGGGCAGGTTGCTGTTTGAGCAGACTTGGGTCCGGAACGATAAACCTGAATCATAAGACGCTTTAAAAATAGCATTGGCGATCTTGCCCTGGAACAAATTATCAGCAAGGTTATCTTTACTGCTGACCAGAAGCGCAACTTCCCTGATCTGTTCGGATTTCTCGGGCTTTTCCGAAAATGCCGTGATACAGTTGTCTGTGATGTAAGAACCTTTTCCTTTGATTGTTTTTACTATTCCCATGGATTTAAGTTCGCTCAGGGCCCTTACCGCCGTAACGGTGCTTACGTCGTATCGGTTGCATAATTCATTCACGGAATCAATTTTTTCACCGGGCGACAGATATTTGCTGTGAATTTTTCCCCGGATATCATCAATAATGCTTTGGTAGAGACTGGTTTTGGTCATGTTTTACCTCGTCTATTATTATCATATATATAATGATATAGTTATTTTCTTGTTTTGTCAATAGCTGGTTCACTATTTTCTTGACATTTTGAGTAAAAAATAGCTTTTCAAGGAATTAATTTGTGAAACACTTGCTTTATTATTACTTTGCATATATAGTTATAGTAATATCTGAAAATTTAATTCATCCTCTAGCTCTGTTAAAAAAAGGACATAAAATGAAAAAACAGGAAAATAAGTTTTACCTGTCAGGTTCCTGGAAGCCTTTGGCAATGACTTTCAATGCCAGTGAGTTCAAGGCTGAAATGCAAAAATTGACTCGCCGTGAAAAAGAAAAGGCAAAAGCGGAACACCGGGCCATGCCGCCCTTGAGCGAAAAGGAAATCGCTGATTTTGAAGCATCCGGCATCAACGGGATCCATTCCCACAACTGGAACATGGACGGCGACAGAGTCGTTTATTTTCTCGATAAAGGTTACCTCTTTTTCAGTTACATCATTGACTTTTTCTATATGTCGCCGCCACAAGTTGACGGAAGTCCGGACTATATGGGCTGTATTGATGTTATAAGAGAAAAGTTCATGAGCCGGGAAGGTCCTTTTCTGCTTTGTGCCGGACTGGAAGTATCATGTCCGTTCTCCGGTAAAGAATTCCCTTTCCCGGACAAACCGATCTCCAAAAAAGAGGCTTGTGAATATTTTCTTGACTATCTGAGATATCAGAACGGATGCGGCTGTCTGGACATATATCTTAAATACTGTGAAGAAAAAAATGTACCCATAAAAGAGCTGAATCTGATGATCGGCAGCCATCCGCAGTGGCATCACCTGAGTGCCGATCTTGGAGCGGAGTGCCTTTTCTCAGAAGGAAATTGCGGATTGCAGAATGACCAGTTGCGCACTGCGTTTATCAGGGGCGTGGCAAAGCAGTATTCACGTAAATGGTTTATGTATTGGTCTTCATGGGGCGGGGTTGACAGGCAAACGACTACGTATGACGAAAATGGAAAGCTTAAAACGGGCTTCACCCCCAGCCTGGCATTGCGCCAGTGGATTGGAAGTTTCTATTCCGGAGCTGATATTTGCGGCGGCCCGGAGAATCCGCAGTTGCAATGTTTCTATTACGACAAAAACAACAAACAGCATGCCACTGAATATGGAAAAAACCTTAAAAAGTTTTCCGATTTTGCTTTCAAGCGACATCCGGAACGCGGCAAGCCTTACGTGCCAGTAGCAATCATGCTGGATTATTATCATGGGTGGGAACCGGACAAGCATCGCGTCTGGGGCGGGGCCTTCCCTTATACCCGTAATGAACAGATGATCGAGAATTTCTTCGCCGAAGTATTTCCCGGGAATGATAGATCGTATAAAATTACCAGTACGGAATGGAATCCGAAAAACAATCATTACCCATGGAGTTGTCAGCAGGAACTTTTCGAAATGCAGGAGAAGGGAGCTTTTGACCACAGAATCTATGAAAAAGGCTTAAGGACAGACAGTCCCTGGGGTAATTCTTTCGACGTGGTAATGGATAATTGCCCCATCGAAGTCCTGAATACCTATAAAGTTATCATCGTCCTCGGTGAATTGAAAATCACCGGTAAGCTGCGCGAAAAACTGCTTGCGTATGTTGAACAGGGAGGAACTCTCGTCCTGAATTCAAATCACGTCGAAAAGGATGACTTGCAACTGACCGGACTTGAGTTCCAGGGGTATCGTGAAATGCTATGGGAAACCATGTGCAATCAATGCGGAAAGCTTTACAGGCATTCTGTTGGCGAGGTAGAACTGGCACGTCCGGTCACCGCCGAAGTGCTGGTAAAGGCAGTTGGAGGATACCGTTGGGGAGTGCCTGACGCGAAAAGGATCGAAGGCTATGACGGCGCCGATCCCGTTGCTGTTTCCAATAAAATCGGCAAAGGAAAGGTTATAACCACGCTTATACCTTATATGCAGTCAGCCAGCGGCGAACCTATGCATTCCGCATGTTGCGACCTTATCGACCATATCATCCAAAGCGTACAGCCTGTAAAAATATCCGGTCCGGCAATTGAATACATGATTAATGAAATTCCATTCGGATTGATTGTTACTCTGATAAATAACGGTCCGGACTTCTGGCGTAAGGAACCATGCCAAACCTGGAAAGGAAAAATCTCAATTCCCAACTCAGCCACACAAGAAATCACGGTAAAAGAGTTATGGACGGATCAGGATGTCGATATTGAAAAAGATGACAATACAACATTCTTTTCTCCTGAAATACCCCCTTTCTCATTCGGCATCTTTGAGATAAGCGGCGACTTCAATACTATCAAAAATCCGGAGTCCATATTGTGACAGGCCAGGCATTCCCGTATCTGACAATTCCTGCCGTTAATTTGCAGGGCGACAGCTTTTCCGCCGGCAGGGAAAAAGGGAAAACGATGCAGATATGGCTTACCCATCTCTGCCGGTCCATGATAAACGAACATCATGATGCGGAATGGGTGAAAAATTTCCTGGCCCAAGGGGAACTTTCTCTTAAAAGAATTGCAGATGCATGGTCCGGAATCACCAAAGAAATCGAGGGGGTTGCCGCCGGAGCATCCATCCCGCCGGAATATCTTGCGGCATTGTTCACTAATCAAGACCTTGGCGAAATGGATTTTTGCACAAATCTGATTTTCGCGAATACTCCGCAAGGCCCTCTCTGGGGAGGTAACTTTGACGGTTGTCTGATGCCGTTGATCGAACTGCGTAACGTTGCCGGGGCATATCGCAACATTACCTGTTACGGGAATCCCAGAGGTCTGGTCAATGGTTGCGGGGGCATCAACGAACACGGGCTGATGATCGGGGCATCAGGGGCAAGTCCCGGCACGTCGGGCGGCAGGATTCCGGGAAAATTCCGTATTAATGCATCCCATTACCACGGTTGTCCGGGAGATATCTTGCCCTCATTCCCCACCCGGATTATTCTGGATACCTGCAAAAATGTCAATGAAGCCCTGGAGCTTTTCAGGCAGGCGGAATTTACCGGACGCGGCAACCATCTGCTGGCGGATGAATCCGGACATTGCGTCCTGATCGAGCGCTGTGGGAACTGGATGTATTTGCATCCGGAAATCCCGGAGGGAGCTTATTGCGGTAATTTGACAGCTTCCATGCTCGATCCTGCCGTATATGATCTGCCGGAGGAAGAAATTCTTAAGGAAAACAGTCCTGCCGGATGGCCGGGAATCTGGCAGCGCTTTCAGGCCGCGAAAGCCGCGGTGACTGCCAATCCAGCCCGGCATTCACTGGAATTTCTAAAAGCAACAATGACGGGACATCAAGGAGATATTACCCGTTGCGGAACCATTTGCAATTGGGCAACCGGCCAATCCTATATCGGTATTTGCCGGGAACGTAAACTTCTGGCTGCGATGGCCCCGCCATGCCTTAATCCATATATCGAATACCAGGTTCCAGTGAGTTATTGAATGAGACAAAAAAACATATAATGCTAAATTGGGGTTGGGTAAAAATCATTACGGCGTTTGCTCATGCCGGTCAACTTGGAACTTGGGAATTGATTTTTACGCCGGGAACCATTTGTCTTGAAACCGGCAAAAGGACATGAAATGAATTGTAAACCGAATATCCTGATTCTTATGACCGATCAGCAACGTTACGACTGCATGGGATGCGCTGGGCATCCCATGGTCAAAACCCCGAATATGGACAAACTCGCTGAACAGGGAATCAGGTTCACTGAAACAACCACGGTGTCGCCGGTGTGTATGCCTGCCAGGGCGTCGTTTATCAACGCGGTGTATCCGCACAACCACGGAATGTGGTGGAACAGCGGGGAAATGCCGCCGAACGACCCGACTATCTTTCACCTGCTCCACAAGGCAGGATATTACAATGCCCATATTGGCAAGGCGCATTACTATGTTCACAAAGAAGAAATAGAGCATATGAAAGACCGCGAACCGTATATGCATGCGCGGGGTTTCGATTACGTCCATGAGACCACCGGACCGTTTGCCACGCAGGTCACCAGGTCGTATATGACCGACGAATGGGAAGGCAAGGGACTATATGAAATTTTCAATGAGGATTACAACGAACGGGCTGAATCACGGGGATTGATGGTAAGGCAGAGTCCGTTGCCGGTTGAAGAATTCCCGGATTCGTATGTCGGCAGAAAAACCGTGGAGTTTATCCGGAATTACGACAAAGACAAGCCTGTATGTCTGTTTGCCGGATTCGGCGGACCGCACGATCCCTGGGACGCCCCCGGTGAATATGCCACTATGTACGATCCGGCAGAAACTCCCGGCGCAATTCCCTTTCCCGAGAAAAACCGGACTCTCCCGGAAGTGGTCAGAAATAAACACGATCTTCAGGGCCGAGACGAACTGACACCGGAAATTACCAGAAATATCCAGGCCAATTATTTCGGAAAAATAACGCTGGTGGACTACTGGTTTGGACAGATCCTTGAAGCGGCGAAGCGCAAAGGCTGGGACAATCTACTGGTGATTTTCTGGTCGGATCATGGCGAACTGCTTGGTGATCACGGCAAAATTAACAAGTGTACGTTCCATGAAACAAGCGTAAGGGTTCCGTTGATTCTGTCATGGCCGGGGGTGATTCCGGAGGGTGCGGTTTCGGATTCCCTGACTGAAATAATCGACGTATTTCCAACTCTTACCGAACTTCTGGGCATTGATGCGCCCGTGAGGTGTCTCGGCAAGTCGCTGGTGTCGCTGTTTACCGAACAGGAAAAGGAACTCCGGGAGTTTCAACTCAGTGAAATTTCAGTTCCGATGTGGGGTGATTCCAGGAACACCATGATCAGAAACCATAAGTATAAATACGTAGTTGACCAGCAGGGGAGGGGCTACATGCTTTACGATTTGGAAGCCGACCCGGAAGAACAGAATAACTTGATTACCGATCCAAAATACAAAAAGCTTGAGAAATTGCTGCGCGAAAAACTCTTGAAGCGGCTGCTCGAGGCGCAGTATGTTATTTAATAACCGGGAAACGTAAGATGGTAGATAAATTTTTGCCAAAAAAATTCTTTCAGGACATATCAAGCTTAACAATGAATATGGATTGATTACGCCATTTATGGTGTAATCAATCCATATTCATTACCTTTACCTTTTCGGTGATTTTATTTCTTTATTGCGGAATGCCTCTTGACAAAGACCAATAATTAAGATATAATCA
Source organism: Victivallales bacterium (assembly GCA_963678815.1). GTDB lineage: Bacteria > Verrucomicrobiota > Lentisphaeria > Victivallales. Next base: position 4,493,054 of record OY787460.1, on the reverse strand, counting down.
TATCAAACTGGATCGATCCAGTAATATCCAGGTGAGTCCAGTTTAATTTAATAAACAGAAGCAATGAAAAATGATCACAACTGTAAAAGACAGCAGAACGTCTCTTTATATCCAGTTGAAAAGTGAGTTGATCGACAGAATCAAAACCGGTAAGATTCCTGTCGGCAGCAAGATGATCAGCGAACGGATGCTGGCCGAGAAAACCGGGGTAAGCCGGAGCACCGCAAAGCAGGCGCTTCTGGAACTTGAAGCTGATGGATATATCGAACGCATCCCCGCAAAAGGCTCTTTTGTTAAGGATATTTCTGATGGCAAATTGAAGCAAACCAATATTATTCTGCCTTTCCCGGAAAAGTCACTGTCCCGCGTCTACTTGAGATACGCGAACTGGGTGGCGGCAAATGAATTATATCGCGGAATGATGGCAAGCTGCGGAATCTACAATACCCGTATTACTTTCCAATATTTCGAGGATACCGGAGAAAAGGGAATTATCCAAAAACAGGTAAAAGACATCCAGGATTTTGACGGAGCAATTTTCATAGGATGGCAGATGCTCGGTTTGAGACGGGAACTGGAAAAACAGAGAGTTCCTCTTATCACTTTTCACAGCGAAATTCCCCCGAATGATCCGGGGCCTTGCTTCACTTATAATCACAATGACATAATCCGGCAAAGCGCGGAATTTATTGTCGATTGCGGATACCGGAAAGTGGGGATGATCTACTGCGGCAGAACCAGTAATGATAAAAGGGAAATATCCGAAAAAGTATTCGTCCCGAGTGGAGTTGAATTCGATCCCCGTTGGATAATTATCGCCGATGATACTGAAGAGAATGCTTATCAGGAACTTAAAAAACGAATACCTGACAATCTCAAGGAAATCCCGGAAATATTCTTTTGCGGGAGTCCGGTTTATGTTTTTGCCCTGATGCGGCTGGCAAATGAACGCAATTGGAATATCCCGGATGACATTTCAATTTTCGGATACGCCTGCGACATGTCCGTAAGGCCCACCAATCCGCCTTTAACCTATGTATACGTTCCCTATTACGAAATGGGACTTGCCGCATGCCGTGCCCTGGCCGAGAATATCAATGAAAAAGTTATTGTACCAGCAAAAATAATCAAAGGTAAAACAACAAAGAGGATATAAAAAATGAAAACGGGAAAAAGGAAATATTTTACTCTGATTGAGTTGCTTGTGGTAATTGCTATAATTTCGATTCTTATGAGCATTCTCCTGCCGTCACTCCGAAGGGCCAGGGAAACAGCCCAAGCCATAAGCTGCCTGAACAACCTTAAGCAAATCCATGTCGCGGCCGCAAATTACGCCTCAGATGCTAATCTGGAAAGAATGCCTGACGCCATCCCCGACTACTGGCAATCTTTGCTGGTTAAAAATAATTATGTGCCAGTACCTGATTATGCATGGGGATCTAATTACTTGCCGGAAGGTATGTTCAAATGCGATGCGGAAAAACAAACCAATAGCCCCGGTAAAACAGTGTGGCAAACGTGGAGAGGCAGTCATTACGGAATGAACTATTTCCTTAGCGCAACGAAAAATTGGGCCCGTTGGCTGCCTAAGGAAATTCTCCGTTACCCGTCAAAGATAATGTATTTCGGAGATAAAAACCGCGGTAGCACTTATACCATTTACTACGACGAAAATCCGACAAGAACAAATTTGCCCCGTTATTTCCGCCACAATAAAAGAATGAGTCATGTGTTTCTTGACGGCCACGGCGACATCGGCGGAATAGACAGGGTCCCGACGGAAATGGTCGTAGGCCAAGGCAATCTTGGCAAATACTATTTCTGGGCCCAGAGAAGTTATGCTTCAAGCTGGCTCGATATGTAATAAATCAGCCAACATATAAAATCCTTAATTTTTATACAAGAAAGAATCAATATGTTCACTAAACCTTGGGATCGTTCTGTCTCAAAAGAATCATTTTTCACCAAATTAGATCTTATTTCAGGAAAAAACCTTCTGATTTTCGCGGGAGTTTTAATGTGGTCGGCAATTACGTTTGCCGACGGACTTGAAATAAAGAAACAATCCAATCATTACATAATCGAAAATCAATATATAAAGCTGGTGGTAAATCCCGCTCACGGCGGAAGAATTGAACAATTCATCAACAAAACCACCGGAACTCCCCTTACAGTATCCTATTCAAATGCGGCAGCGCCGGCCGGAAGCGGTATAGGTATCGAACGCATGCGCAACAGTGGCGGAGGAACTGACCGCAATTTTGAAAAAACGGCCTACATCGCGTCCATAAAAGAAAAAACCTCCGCTAAATGTACTCTGGAATTGAAATGTACCCGCAAAAACATTGAAGTAAAAAAGTTTTTTACGCTGCACAAGGATCGGAACAGCGTTGATATTAATTACCAGATATTAAATCACAATAAACAAGACATTGTTGCTCAACTCTGGATTACCAATGTAATCTATCCGGATAAAAAACCAAAAGAATTACGGTTCTATTTCCCCGCCGGAAACTACACAAAGCAGTTGGGAAGCAGTTCCGGAAACTTTACCAATAAGGTTCTCTCATATTTTCCGGGGACCACCCCCAAAGAACCTAACAATGTTATGCACAGCACTATAGATGGCTGGACCGCGGTTCTCGACAACAAGGGGAATGGCGCCGGGATAGAAACGGATTATCCTCTTTTTGATTGTTTTTACAACTTTCATGCCCTTAGTTCGCCGTGGCTGCCAACCATTGAATGGCTTTCCCGCCGTTTTATACTCCCTTCTTACGAAGCAGGTGTGAGAAATGCCACAGTCCGTCCGGAACTGGAAGATCCGCTTAAAAGGTACATTTACAAAACCGGCTGGAAACTGCTTCCCCTTGAAAATTTTTCATCGGTAAACGGGATCAAGGACGGCATTGCGGTTTCCCTGAATGTCAACAACAGCAATTTAAAAATAACTCTCTCCGCCGACCGTAAGCTGGAAAATATTACCGCAAGTCTTTTCTGCGAAAAACTCGGGGGAGCCGCAAAATTGTTAAAATCATTTTCCGGAATCAACCTTGCTCCCGGGAAAAACATTGAACTGAACCTGAATTCCCCGTCATTGAACGGAAACCGCGTATTCTATTTAAAACTTGCGGATAAAAACGGAAAGCTGGCTTCTTTTGAAATTCCAAAACTGGAAGAGAAAGCCTACACAAATTATAAACCCGCTCCGGCAGCCGCCAAGAATAAATTTTTCGATCCGCGCGATGCTGTGGCGGAACTCGGCAGTAATTTCGAGGATGAATGCATTTCCTGGGCGTTGCCGCTCAAGAAGAAACTCAAAGTTCTGGCAATTTACCAATGGCGGTCTCACCGGGAAATGTCCGAACTGAATCGTCGCGCTGACCTTGACCTCACCCTTGTGGAAATAAACCGCCCCCACGTATTCAGTTTCAGCAGGTCGGCTTTTTGTTCCCACGCTGTGCCGGACCCGAAAATAATTTTGAAAGCGGCCCTTAAAAAAGATTACGATGTAATTCTGATTGCCGGCGCTATATATTGGCATATCATTCCTGAAGCCTTTCGAAATGCCATCGTCAGCAAAGTAAAAAAAGGAACGGGACTGGTTTGTGTATGTCCGCATTGGAGGGCCTCAATTCGAAAAATGATCAGTAGTTCGGCGCCGGGTTCTGATTACATCCTCCGGGGCATCCCGTTCAAAAATATCCCTGGATTGAGCAAATTAAAAACAGAAAAAAGAATAGTCCAGGCCGGAATGCTTGGCAAGGGAAGAGTAGTATTCCTGAAATACAGCGTCGTGCCGAAAGGTAAAATCTGGCGTGTCGCCGGCCGTGCCGTCTGCGCACATCTGGAAGGCAATAAATTCTACAGTTTCCCAACCTGGGAATATTATTTCTCCTTAGCCGCACGCGCCCTGGTTTACGCGGCAAACCGGACGCCGGAAATCACAATTTCAGGCAACAAATCCAACTCCGTTGAAATCACGAATAAAACCGGAAAACCCCAAGATGTCGATTTCAATATGGAAGTATTCAACAAACGCTGGCGGAAGGTTGATACTATAAGCAAAAAACTTGCCCTGAAACCTGGAAATAATCCGGTAAAATTCACTGTCGGCAAAGAAAAGTATAACCTTGCCGGAACCTATTTCTATAACGTATCGCTCCGGCAAAACGGTAAGGTAGCCGACTGGTACTCTTTCACCGAAGACGTTGCCAAACAGTGTTCAATTTCAGCGATCAAACTGGATAAATTCGGGTATGAGCCGGACATGCCGGTAAAATTATCTTTAAAACTTGAAGGTAATATCGCCGGAACAACATTAAGAGTATCACTGCTGGATGTTTACAACCGTGTGTTCGGAAATGCCAGTTCAAGGTTAACAAATAATGATTTAGACATTACTGTCAGGAATAAAGTCTTACCGCTCTCCGTTCTGTGCCGGTTAAAAGTTGAAATTATTAAAGACAATAAAGTCATCGATAACGGCGAAAAATATTTCACCGTGAATATTCCTGACCACAAAGATGTAAAATTCATCATCTGGGGAGCTACCGAGGGAAGTCACTGGACCCAGAAACTGGCGATGAAACAGTACACCCGAATCGGTTTCGACTGGTGCACGGGATTCCAGATCCCTTCCGCGACCAAAGCTGATAATAAGAAAGTCGGCGCCTGTGTTCTTGCTAGTGGAATGCGTTTTATGCCCTTGTGCCTGCATCGCTTCGGCGTCCACAGGAATGGCACGAAATCATTAGTCAGAAAACCATGTCTCCGCGATCCTGATTACCTGCGCAAAATGAAAAAGGAAATCACCAATTATGTAAATTGGCTGAAAGATTTTTTCCCGCCGTATTATTTTGTTGGAGATGAAAACTCTCTGGGATTTTATTCAGCGCCTCACGATTTCTGCCATTCAAAATTCTGCATGGCCGGATTCAGAATCTGGCTCAAGAAAAAGTATGACTCCCTGGCGGCGTTGAACCAGGCATGGAAAAGCTCTTTCAAAACCTGGGGACAGATTAAACCGTTCACTCTTGCCGAAGCTAAAAAGAGCGGAAATTTCGCGTCATGGACAGATCACCGCTGTTACATGTTCACTGCGCTTGCCTTTGCCATTGACAAGGAAAAACAGGCGCTGGTTTCCGCCGACAAAAACGGCAGGCTTGCGGTTTCCGGTATGGGAGAGCCATTGGTGCATAACGGCTTCAACTGGTATCTCATGGAACAAAGTCTTGACCTGGTCGTGGCATATCTGCGCAGAACCGGCAGAGTAATGGACCCGATGCGGTCTTTCGGTAAAAAACGGAATGTCCTGCTTTCCGCATGGAACGGTTACAAAGCTCCTCCGGACACTATCAACTGGCGGCATTGGCATCAGGTAAGCAACTGCTTTTTCGCGCCTGCCTACTGGTGGGGAAACTACCTGCTCAACCACGGAGACCACACTCTTTCGGATGAGGCAAAACAACTTAAGGCCACCTTTGCGGCAATCAAGAATTCAGGAATAGGCAAGCTGATGGTGGACGCGGAAATGTCACCATCCCGTTTCGGCGTGTTGTATTCGGTTCCATCTCTCGTGGCAACCGAGTACAGTGCAACAAAATGCCGGATAAACACAACTACCTACAAAGCAAATCTGGACGGGTGGAGCTGTCTGCTGCGTGATTGCGGTTTCCAGCCGCCCACTTATCTCATGCCGGTGGAGCTGGAGGAAAAACTTACTCCAGAACGTTTCCCGGTTTTTATTTTGCCGCTTGTAATGGCGCTGGACGATAAATCTATCCGGATTTTGGAAAAATACGTAAAAGACGGCGGAATACTGGTTGCCGACGCATATTCAGGAATACTGCATACCAACAGCAATATTCGCAAAAACAATCCGCTTGAAAAAGTGTTCGGTATTAAGAACGTGGTTTTCATGACCGGCATCATCAAAGACAGTATCAGCATCAAGCTTGATGGTAAAGATATGCCTATTCCCGTAAAACCGTTCTCCAGGATAAAACTCGACGGCGGAACTGCTCTCGGACACTTATCCGGCGGCGCGAAAGTTTTGCGTTTTGGCGGCATGACCCTACGGGAATCAAATAAAAATGCCAGTGTGCCGTCATTCATCATCAACCGGATAGGGAAAGGGGCCGCAATCTATCTGAATGCTTCGTTTGATGAATATGAACAAGTCAGGATCAACGCCGTCCAGAGCCGTAAAGTGGTTGACGCCCTGCGTGGCGTATTCACGGACGCCAAACTCAAACTCCCGCAAGCGTCAATTCCCGCTGGCAGCGAAATCGTCAGCCATGAGACAGCCGGAAACACTTATCTTGCCATGACCAGGAGGCCGGGGTCCGACCGGAACGTCAATGACTTCAAGATAAACCTTCCGGTGAAAAAATATGTCTATGATGTTAGAAATAAAAAATTCCTTGGGTGCACGAAAGTGATTACCGGAGAACTCGATCCGGGAAAATCTCTGTTCTTTGCCCTTATGCCGGCAGAGATAAAAAGCTTCCGGATGTCGGCTGTAACATGCCCGGAGGGTATCAGGGTCAAAACATCCATCAATTCCAATAAAGCTCCGCTCATTACAAGCGTTGTCAGAATTGAGTTGTCCGGACCGGATGGCAGAATCCGCCCGGAATACAGCCGGAATTACAGCATTAAAGGCGGTTTTGATAAAATTATCAAACTCGGACTTAATGAATTTAACGGCAAATGGAAAATTAAGGCAATTGAAGCAATAAGCGGAAAATGCTTAGAACAAAATATTAACTTCAGAAAATAAGTGACTACTATGAAAATTTCAATAACTCTTATTTTAATTGCAATTGTTAATTTCAACCTCTATTCCGGGGTAACTTTGAAAAAATACATTTTCAGGGGCGGCAACAAAGATGATGAAAAAATATACAAAATGTTGCCCACGAAAATGAAAACGTTCCGAAAATATCCCGCCGACAAATCTTTCCGGGCCGAGATGATAGTGCTGGCGAATGATAAAGCTGCTTATGCGTTCTGGATGCGCGGCAAAATCGACGGCAAAGGCAACTGGTTGACATCACCGGGGCTTCTTACACCTTCAAAAGCAAACTGGTATCAAAACGGGTTTTACGAATTGAGAGCGGGTAAATACAGCACCAACAGGCTTCCTGCCGCAACCGGTGATTTCAAGGAAGGTGAATCAGGCTCTTTCACCATTGCCTGGAGCCTGCCGGAAGGAAAAATAAAACTACGCGTAACCCTCCCTGACAATGAAGATAAAATTTTGTTGGAAAGCTCCGTTACCGGTACGGCAAAGATCAGGAATTACACGATAAGACTGCTAACCTATCCCTCAAGTTTTGCTGGAGGAGCGAAACGGGGAGAGAAAGCCAGGAAGCGCGAAATCATAACCGCAACACGCAGCTTCTTACCTCCCAAATCCGTCAAGCTTACGGAAAATGAACCCTGGGTGCTGTTCCGCGATAACTTTTTCTGCGTGGAAAACCGTTCAGGAGAAGGTCCCTGCGCCGTGGCCTGCAATCCTGAGGAAACTATCTACAGCCAGGTGGTGCTCACCAATTATTATGCTAGAGTATTTCTTACTTACCCGGTAGATAAAAAGTCGCACATCATTCTTTGGGATTTCAATAAAATGACCAATAAGAATGCAACTGAATACATGAAATCACTCACCGTTGAAACTAAATAAGGCAATAATCGAAATGGACATCCCATATCGGCCTTACATGGAAAATTATAAATATAGGGAACCTCTAATAATTGTGGTTTTGGCTCCAGACGGTTCTTTTTAACCCTTGCTTTGTCGTGGGAACTCAACGTAGCTTGAGGCTATACCTTCGTCCTTGACAGAAAAAGCAGATACAGGGGAAGCCATAAAAAAATGGACAGAGTATAAATATATGACGAACAATTTTATAGTTACAAATGTAACTTATTTTGACGTTCATTCGCAGCAGATGAAAGAAAATTTCAATATTCTGATCGAGAACGGCAAAATCCGGGATATCTCGCAACAAGACATTTCCGCCGCCACGGATACGATCCTTGACGGAAGCGGGCAATATCTGATTCCCGGCCTGATCAATTTGCACAGTCATCCGCAGCGGCGGCATTTAAGCCGCAATGAAGCTTCCGGACCATTCAGGTACGGTGCTTCCGCCATCGAAGATCTGCCGGACACCTTACGCATGGGCTTTGCCATCAAAAATGTTTTGATCGAGATGCTTGCCGATGGAGTTACCAGCGTCAGAGCCGCAGGTTCCAAAAATTTTCTAAATATCGAACTTCGTGACATCTTCAAAAAAGGCATTATCGCCGGTCCGGATATTATTGCTGCCGGGCCGATAATTTCCACAACCGGCGGACACGTCACTATCGGTATTAACGGTGCGATGGAGGCCGACGGGGTTGACGGAGTCCGCAAAGTCGTCCGAACCGTACTAAAAAAAGATGCTGACTGGATTAAATTATGTGTTACCGGAGGTCTGTCTGGGATTCACAAAGGCGAGCATCCCTCAATGGTGCAGTTTACTTATGACGAGGTTGCCGCGGCGGTTGACGAGGCGCATCGCAAAAACAGGAAGGTAATGGTTCACTGCATGGCTTCCGAAGCAGCGGCAATGGCAATCAGGGCAGGCGTTGACTGCCTTGAGCATGGGAATTTGTTCTCCGATGAAATCATCGCACTGATGAAAGAGAAAAACATTTTTTTTGTTCCGACTATGTCAGGAATACGCAAAGTCTATCAGCGCGAACATGATGCCGGCAACGAGGAGGTGGCCGGAAAGTTACGTGAAGTGGTATTTCCTCAAAAGCAGGTGGTGGAAAAAGCCGTCAGAGCCGGAGTTTTAACAGGCGCCGGCACAGATACTCTGGGAAATATTGTGGATGAAATAAAAATGTTTGCCGATTGCGGTTTAAATAAGGCACAGGCGTTATTGACCGCCACGAAAAATGCCGCAAAGATATTGAATCTGGATTCGGATATCGGCAGTATCGAAATCGGCAAAACCGCCAATCTGGTGTTGCTCAATGCTAACCCGCTGGAGAACTTGAATGCCTTGAACAACATTTCAAAAGTAATACTGAAAGGCAAGGTTTTTGATCCTGAAATGATTAACATATTCCAAACGTGAGGAAGAAAATGGAAATAATAAGAAAAGAAGTTACCCCGAAAATGAGCCGCATTGTTATCCATAACAATGTAGTTTATTTATGTGGTCAGGTGGGAGACAAGGATTCACCCTGTGTACAGGAACAGGCTGCTTTAATGTTGCGCAAGGTTGAAGAGCTTTTACATTCGGCCGGAACCGGCAAAGACAGAATCCTTACTGCAACCGTCTATCTTAAGACAATGGAAGACTTTGATAAGCTCAATGAAGTGTGGAATGCGTGGTTGCCTCCAGGTTGCGCCCCGGCCAGAGCCTGTGTTCAAGCGGCAATGTCCGATGAAAAGTATCTGGTTGAAATAAGCGTGATTGCCGCGCTTTAGCCAAACCTGCCGCTGGAAAACAAAATCATTTCAAAATACATGTTTGCACGTTAACTTAAAAAACAGGAGCATTTTTCTTATGTTAATCGATATTCATACTCATGCGAGTGATACTGTTGACCTGTACCGCTTTGAGGGCAGGCGCTACCCCTCATCTGCCGAGTTGGTTGCCAAGCTTGACGAGGAGGGAATAGATAAGGCGGTGCTGTTAGCTATTGTCAGTCCTGAATGCCGCTACGTTTTCGTTACGCCCGAAGACGTAATGGAGATGACCGCTAAATATCCAGATCGCCTGATTCCATTCTGCTGCGCTGATCCACGGATGGTGTCTAACAGCGTGGAATCCGATTTCCGGCCGTTGTTAAGCTATTATAAAGAAGCCGGATGCAAAGGCATTGGAGAGTATATTCCCAATCTTCCTTTTGATCATCCGTTGAATATGAACTTTTTTGCCGCCGCCGAAGATGTCGGAGGATTGCCGATAATCTTTCACATTGCTACGACCCATAACCATCAGGGACAATACGGTTGCTACGATGAGTTAGGATTGCCGCGGCTCGAAAAGGTACTGCAATCGTTCCCCGGGTTAATTTTTATCGGCCACTCGCAACCCTTCTGGAGTCACCTCGGCATTGACGTGACGGAAGAAACCGCCAACACCTATCCATCCGGCAAAGTCACGCCGGGACGGGTGGTTGAATTGATGCGCCGCTATCCCAATTTGCACGGCGATCTTTCAGCAGGCAGCGGCAATAACGCCATTGTCCGTGATTTTGAGTTCAGCGCGGCATTTCTCGAAGAATTCCAGGACCGGCTCTATTGGGGTTCGGACATTGCAATTCTCAATCAGCACATCATGCAGACTGAGACTTTCGCAAAGATAAAAAGTGAAAAACTCATCCCGCCTGAAGCCTACGAAAAGATCACGTGGAAGAATGCGGCGAAACTGCTCCGGCTGGAACTTTAGGTAACGAGCAGATCAATTTTCTGGTTTACCCTGGCGGCGCAATAACGGATTTCAGGAATTGATTGATTCGGAAAGCTTCATGACCCAATTGAATGGGTGAAGCGGACTCCGGCAACGCCAGAGGAAAGCATGCGGACAAAGCGCACAGAATTGTTCCAAAATTTCTCGAAGCGACCCGGTAATGACAAAAAACGGAAGGTTTTAGGAAATTTACATCCGGTAGGATTAACGCAAAAACAAGAAATAGAGATATGGACTATCCGCGAGATTCTGTCCATTCATCATCAGTTCAAACCGGATGATTACCCCATAAATGGCGTAATCAATCCTTATCTATTTCGGGATAAAAATTTGCGGATATGTCAAGAAAGTTTTTCACCATGACAGAGGATATATCTTTGCTCCATGCCGCATAAATTTCCACGCGTGGCAGATTTCCCGACAGTGGTTTGAACAATATGCCGGAATGTTCATGGCATCTGGTGGATTCGGGAACAAGCGCTATTCCGAGCCCTGCATCAACCAATGCCAGGATTGTCTGCTTGGAGACCGCTTCCTGGGCTATTTCGGGTTTGAATTTCAACGCTTCGACAATGTGGTTATGCAGGGCAGGATTGAAGGAACGCGGAAACATTATGAATTTTTCATTTTTCAGAGAAGATACACAGACTGTTCCGGAGTTACGGAGCGGATGTTGTTCCGGTATTGCCAAAACATATTTTTCCGTCCAGAGAAGTCGTGTTTGAAACGTCCCGAGATCATATCCGAACGGACGCATGATTCCAAGATGGATGCGCCGCGAATTTAAAGCGTCTATCTGTTCAGGAGTTTCAAGTTCGAGCAGGGAAAGTTTGACGCCGGGGTATTTAAAGGTGAATTTTTTGACCGAGGAGGACAGGAAAGTATTTATTGCAGGTTCATTGAAGCCTATCGCAAGATGTCCGCTTGCCCCGTCTGCGATTTCAGCCATTGTTTTTATGGAAGCTGTCGCGTGCGCAATAATTCCCCTGGCGTCTTCCAGAAATATTTTTCCGGCCGGAGTGAGTTCGACTTTTCTGCTGCTGCGTTCGAAAAGTTTTACTTGCAATTCATCCTCCAGCCTCATTATCTGCTGACTCAAGGGCGGTTGCGCCATGTGAAGCCTTGCCGCGGCGCGGCCGAAATGCAGTTCTTCCGCCACCGTGACAAAATACTTTAAATGAGTTAGTTCCATCTCAATATCCTAAATATCTTTTTTGATATGATATAAGTTTACCGAAAAGCCATCGGGTTCTCTACCCGCGATGATTGCCTCCTGGATTTCCGGGGCAAGGTTGACCAAATGCAAAATTCTGGTTACATAGGCGATGTCGAGTTGGAGCTTGTCGGCGAGTTGGGTTACGGTGGCGATTTTTCCGGATTCGATAAGCCCTGTCCAGGCGTGGGCTCTGGCCAGCGCTAAAAACATCGTTTCCTGAACCGGCGATTCGGCTCCGGGATACTCGCTGTCCGGGGCGAGGATTACCTTGCGTCCGCGTTTGTGTTTGACGATGAGCGGAACTTGCAATGTTACGCTGTGTTTGTGCTTGTTGAGAAGGTTATATAATCTTCTCGTGTGTTAAAACCTTAAGCCTATTTCTGAAATTATGGCCCAGTGATCGATATAGTCACTGGATTGACAAGTGTTGATGATCTTGATTGTATTCCTGCCTTTTTTGAAATATTCAGCTGGAACATGGAACTCCTTTAACTTCCAGCCATTCTGAATAAAAGGAGATTTGCCATCATATAATTTTCTGTTGTTGAGTTTTACAATAATGTCGGCAATATTTTTATCGCAGTTCCGGCCTTCAACAACGAGAATCGCATTTTTCTGCGGCAATGTTTCCATTTGAAAGGTTGCTTCCAGCATGTTGTCAGGAGTCTGCCGGCCATAAATTACGCAACTGATCTTTCCGTTTCCGCGGTCTTTATATCGAATTCCGCCTGGGACATCATTCATATTGAAATAAAATGTTCCTGAAGCTTTAAACAACGGCAAAGGTTTATTATTTTTGTGCAGATAATCGAGAACCTTGTTCATGTTTTCATAAAAACGATACAGTTCCGCCGTCAGTTGCGGATTGCGGCAACTGCTTTTAATTTTTTCAAGCAATTTTTTTATCCGGGATGTTTGATGTTTGAGTTTTGCATATTCCTTGCTATCGATTCCATACCGGAAAATTTCATTATCGTCAAGCTTATAAAAACCGACACCGGTATTTCGGGGCTTTTTCCCGGACAACCTTTTATCTACAGGATACTTAAACGCGATTTTCAGATATTCATCGTTAAAACGGATAATGGGGGCCACCGCATCAGGATTCCCGCTTACTTTGGCAATTGCCCGTTGCCTTGCTTTTTCCGGATTGTAATTTTTTGCGTTCCAGAGATATTCCGCAACCTGAAAGGCTTTAATAACAGAGCATGGCAAACCATTTCCTATACCATTGGGCCTTGCGCCGAGAAAGTTTTTCCGCTTGCTGAGATTTTTGTAACCCTTTCCATACATCTCGCAAAGCTGCAAGCGACGATACATGCCGAAACACTGTCCCGGAGTGTTGTCAAACATTATATAGCGGCGGCCTTCAATGCCTTTTTCGTATTTGTCAATGACGTCTTCCGGGTAGTCAAATGTTACACATTGTTTCCCCGTCCAGGTGATTATCAGTTTTTGGGAAACACCAATTTTATTGTAATAATCTTTGATCCCTTCATCAGTTTCGTATTTGCTTGTACACACAGTTATTTTCACGTCCGGAAATTCTTTCCAGATTCGATCACTCATTTTTTTTGCAAACCAGGCATGGGAAAGCAGGCGGTCATTGCCGTAAGCCTTTTTATCTGCAGGGGTAAAACTGTCTTTGCGCCTGCCGCCATCGTCGATTTTCAAAACCGCAAGCTTGCATCCCGCCTTCAGGCTGGGTTCATACAATTTGAAAAGCCGCTCAATCTGAGTATCATCAGAAACGCTGATCGATATTTTTTCGTGAAACGGAGTAAATACCAGCGAAGTATTAACGCCCCTGATCAAGCCGTATTTAAGCATTTCATCAACAATTTTCTGTCGTTTTGATTTTCCTGCCGTCCAAGCCCCCCGGTGCATCCACCATTCATAATTGTTTTGATTGAATTTAACGGCTACCAGCCTTTTCAGTTCTTTCAGATTTGAGCAAACCAGGGCACGATGATTCAAGTCCGGCCAGTCCTGAACATCCGCGGCATATAAATATGTTTTTTCACCTTTCCGGAATATCATTTGAGACAAAGTCAGCCACGCCCAGTAAAGCCCGGCATTATCATTTGCGGCAAGGGTAATTATGTTTTTTTCACCCTCCTTTTTGAAAGTAATGACATAAGCTTCCTTTTTATCAGGAACATTCGCAATATTATCTCCCGGAGAAAGATTAATAATTGTTTTGCACCCTTTCAGTTTCGATATGTTTTGTTGCGTCTTAATAGTTTCGGTTTCAACTTTGCATTTTTCGGCGATTTCGTTAACTATTTCCTGCTTTAAATCATGCTTATTCAAATTCATGCAAACGCCGAACTGAACATTATCTTTATTTACCAATTCAATTTCAGCATCAAGGCTTTTAAATATTTTGGGTTCGGGAATAATTATGGGAAACTTCAAACAGGAATGATCAACCTTGGGTTCACAGTATTTTTGTCGCAGTATCAGCGGTTTTATAAAAACTTTAGCGATTGCGGTTTTATTGGTAATCTTTTCATGCAGACCAAGAACAAACCTGACGGATTTTCCCCTTACGGGAATGCTTACTTTATGCCATTGCCCATCCCCCGGAGCATCTGGAACCGGACGCAACATCTTTTTGGGGGCGTTATTCCAAAAAATATCCAGAGTAAAACGTGTTCCTTTAATAGCTTTGTATTGAAATATGCACTCATCAACGTCTTTCACCGTGATCGGCTTCGATGCCCACTGATAACGTTCTTTCTTTCCCGCGGTAGTTTTAAACCATAATTCACCGGGTTCTTTATCAGTGGCATAAATGATTCCAGTCTTTTGGGATGCTATCTTAAAAGCATTACACCATTGCCGGTTTTCCCTGGTAAAAAAATTGATACTTTTAATAGCCTCACCGGAAAACGCCGACATGTTGCTGATAAATAATGATAATAAAAACAAAATTCTGCACATAATTCTTCTTTCCTGCCTATCTCTTCTCTACGCGAAAAACATTTTGTTGATCGCCATACATGTCATTGTAATTCAGGCCCTTGACATGACCGTCAACAAAAAATGTGTTTCCAAAACCGCTGTTCCCGGGAATAAAGGTATCCCCCGGCATTGCCTCTTCATCAGAAAACTGGCTGCCGTGCCTCAGCCTGGGATTATATGAAGATCCATAACTCCATCTCGGTGAAATTATAATTGCCGTGCCTGGATTGCAGGTTGCCTCAGTTGCCCATAACGTTGTGGAAGGCTGGTTGACCGATACGTTTTTTATCAGGAAACCAGGTCCGCTTGGCCGCGTGTAGGAAAATTCCGTAAAATTGCATCCATATGACACTCTGAGGCTGATATTTACCTGATCCGCGGTGTCATTTGAATATGTGCTTGAAGGACAACAAAAAACACTTTTTGAAAAACCCCCGTTCGGCAGATACCACCACCGTGAATCATATGCTCCTTTCTGAGGCGGATTTTCCTTGCCAGTGGCGAATTCGTAAACCAACCGCGGCCAGTAAATCCTGTAACCGGCCATGCTGTAATTTTTCAAACCGTCGGGGGGAAAATACCCATCATAAGTTGCGCAATATTCCATAACCCCCATGCCGATTTGTTTCAGATTGTTGACGCAATGCGTGCATTGGGCATTTCCCCTGGCTTTATTTAAAGCCGGCAGTAAGATTGAGGCTAATATAGAAATTATAGCAATTACAACCAGTAATTCGATAAGCGTAAAAATGCTCAACGGCTTATTTGATGTCTTTCTGACTTTACCCATGGTTGTCTTTTCCTTCCGTTTTTCGACTTTTGCTGAAATTATATTTTTACTTTTTCTCTTTCCCGGTTTTTTTCAGGATTTTTTATGTTCATCACGCTGTCGCGGATTACCAGTTTGGGGTTGCTGCTTATTTTAAGCATGGGACGGTTGGGCTTTTCTATTCTCCTGATAAGGGTTTCAACACTTAAATAACCAATTTCCCTGGCATTCTGATCCACAGTTGTCAGCGAGGGCACGGAGAGCATAGAGCTTGGGATGTTGTCAAAGCCGATTATGCTCAGATCTTCAGGAATCCTGATCCCGAGCAAACTGGCCTGCCGGATCATCAGCAGGGCCTGAAAATCGTTAAAACAAAGTGTCGCGGTTGGAGGATTCGGCATTTTTCTCCAGAGACGAAGAGTTTCATTGATCTTGGCTTCATTGGCGGCGATACAGGCTTCCGATATGGAATGCGACTGCAGGTAATTATCATTCTGTTCCATCTTCAACGCCTTGCTTAAACTGATAAATGCGCCGAAACGTTGGGTGTTGGTCATTGTTGTGTGAATTTTGTCTTTCACATCAATATTAAAATAAGCCACTTTGCGGTGTCCCTGGTCTTTCAGGTGATTCATCGCCAGCAAAATCCCGCCAAAACTGTCAGCGAAAACTACATCACATACAGGTTCACATAACAAGTTATTGAGCAAAACCGCGGGACAACAATTCATTATCTCTTTAAGCCTTGCCAAGTCAATATTTCCTTCATATATAATCCCGTCAACTTTTTTTTGAGGAAAAACCAGAGCTTCGTCTTTACGGTAATTCTGAATACATAATGTATAGTCCGAGTCTGAAGCCGCTTTTTCTATTCCAGCCAGGAATCGGTTATAAAAATCATGATACTGGAGGAGGTTGTCGGAATGGTCGGGAAATATGTAACAAATGCTTTTAGTTTTCCCTCTACTGTGCAGCGGATAATAATTATGCTTCCGCATATAGTTCAATACCATGTCCCGTTTGGCCTGGGAAATTTTGGGATTTTGAGAATTATTCAATGCCAGCGATACGGTTGCCTGGGAGATTCCGAGAGCTGCGGCGATTTTTCGTTGATTCATAGTTACAGCAACCTTGTTAATCAAATACTAATTATGATTAATTATAAACGATGATATGATTAAAATCAAGGGCAATATGAAAAAACTCCGGAAAATCCTGATATTCTGTTTTCAGCCTTTGCTTCACAGTTTGATTACAAAAGTATTATCGCAATACTTCCCAAGGTGAATGTTTCGGATATGCGTTCCGGAATTTGTCCTTATTTCAAGTTCGTAATCACCGTAAAATGCGTGGAGCTTATTTATCCTGCCGGAATCATAACGCAGGATTCCCGAGCTGTTCCATTCTTCCCTGATAAGCCTTTTCAGGGTTTTCCATACAGGCTTCGGAGATAGATCATTATTGAGCATCCCACCTCGGAATTTATTCTGGTCGACACGCTTGTTTATATGGGCGGTTCCATCCACAAGGTTCCACCAGATAATTCCGTTTGTGGCCGCATGACTGAACCATATACGGTACAGCTTCTCGGCGAATAACTCCTGGAATCTGTCGCCGTCGCCAAGCTCCCGGTCTCCCGTGATGGTTATTTCCGATATATTCAAGGGGATATTCAATTTTGCATATTGATCCAGGTTGGCCATTACGGAGCCTTGATGGAAATACTGATCCTTCCAGTCCCATGACCGCATTTCCCTGCAACTGCTCATGATATGATACTGGAGCCCAAGACCTTTTATCGGCAGGCCGGAAGCCAGCAAGTGACGCGCAAGCATATAAAGAGGTGTATAGTCCCCGTGATTATTCCTCCAGGCTGCGCTGGGATGGGCGTTGTAAAGCAGTTCCGTAGATTCGGGGAAGTATTTACCGGCCATTTCAAACGCTTTTTCAACATGATTTTCCGGCATCTTATGGAATTTTCCGAGCTGAGGATTCCAGCACAGGGCTTCATTGGTTACATCCCAGATATTTATAGAGTCACCGTATCGTTCGGCCAATTCCTGTATTCTTTGCTCCTGCCTGGATTCATATTCCCGCATGTCACGAGGCGTCCAGTCCGGAACCATCTCATGCCACCACAGCAAGTGCCCTTTCGGGGTGATACAGTTCTCCATGCAAAATTCCACAAGCGCATCCGTCGGCGGACGCCTGTCTATTTTTCGGCATCCCCTTTCAAAGCGCAATTCTCCGTCTACAGGCTCAAGATCTTTCCAATAGAATGGAATTACCGCAAGATTGAATAAATCCTTAAACCTTTCCTCGTAAAGCTCGTTCTTTTCTTGTTCGGCGAACTGTTCAAACATAAAAGCATTGCAGCCGAAACGGTACTCATGGTTCAATTGACGAAATGCAATCTCCGCGTTTTCGATATTTGCTCCATCCGCGTCCCGCAGTTCCACCGCCGCAAATCCCATTCGATTGCCTTCGATTCCATTTTTTATCCTGAAGTTAATTTCCGGATCCTCGTTCAGCATGTTGCTTGCGAGTTCTTCTGCCATCTCATTCATATTTACCCTCGAGTGTTTTTTAATTAATCAAATAATAATCAAGATTAGTTATATTATTAATAATCCATTCCCCGGGAAAAGTCAAATCAGATCAATAAAAGTCAGGAGAGAAGGCAAATTTGTTACTTCAGGAAAATATGGACATGCCCCGTATTTGTAAGTGCCAAAAAGTTATCTGGCTCTATGGAATATTGACGGGTTTCAGTTCGTGCATGAATGCATCCATAATCATAATTATGTCATTCATTTCCTGAAACGGCATTAATTCCGCAGTCACGCAAGATGTTTACCGCCGAGTGAATTGTGGTGTTGTTTGGCGGTTCGACTTTCGGCATGGTATCGGGCATGTCCAATGCTTCATACTTACTTCTTGACATTGCATGATAGGGTAAAACCTTAACCTTTTCCAGGCGCAGTTCCGACAATAGTTTTCCCGTTGCCAGAAAGTTGGCTTCCGAATCGTTGCACCCGGGAATCAACAGCACACGAACCTCAATTTTCGCGCCGTTTTCCGAAAGCTTTTTCAGATTGTCAATAATCAGTTCGTTGCCCTGTCCCGTCAATTTGCGGTGTTCGGCTGTGTCTGCATGCTTGAAATCAACAAGCAGGATATCAGTGAACGGCAATATCTTTTCAAATGCAGTCCACTGGACGCATGCGCAGGTGTCAAGCGCCGTATTAATTCCTTCCAGCTTCAATTTTTCAAGCAGTTCGCGACAAAAGTCCGCCTGAAGCAAAGGTTCGCCGCCCGACAAAGTAACGCCTCCGTCAGAACCGTAAAAATCACGGTCTTCAATGGCAACTTCCAAAGCATCATCCACGGTGGTTTTCCTGCCGTAGAGGCGCAGCGCGTTTCCAAGGCAGGCTTCTTCGCATTTGCCGCACGCCTGACATTTCGATCTGGCAAAATGATGTTTTCCATCCGTTAGAGTATGAGCATCCGCCGGACATATCGAAACGCATTCTCCGCAGTTGATGCATTTGTGTTTATAATAAGCAAGTCGTGGTTGTGGGGAAATGCTTTCCGGGTTATGGCACCAACGACAACGCAAGGAACAGCCCTTGAGAAACAACGTAGTTCTGACGCCCGGTCCATCATGAACAGAAAAGCGTTTTACTTCTAAGATTGTTCCTTGTTCTAACTTCATCTTCTTCATTCTTCGTTAATAAGTTCAGTATTTCTGGATGTAATCTGTAAGCGGCAAGCCTGTATTATAATCCAACGCAGCAGGAAAGAAGCCTGGATCTCCGGGCGTTTCCCGTTTGCCACCGCCATAATGGTAGGCTGCGGGCCGCGCGTCTTTTCGCCAGGGACGGCGTTCCCAGTGATAACCGCGGAATGGATCCCTTGATTGGTTCATCCACTCCAGAATTCTATCGTGCAGTTCATCCCTGATCTTTGAATAATCAGGAGAATCAATCAAATTGTCAAGCTCGACCGGATCTTTCTCCAAATCATATAACTCGTCCTTGTCCAGTAGATTGATACACAGCTTATACTTTTTTGTCACACAGGCGCGATAAGGCTGAAAACCGCCAAACCCATCATGTGGAGTTGTAAAACGTCCAAATTCGATAAAAGCTTCTTCTTTGAACTTTGAGCAAGGATCTTTCAGAATTGGCATCATGCTCTGACCTTGCAGAGCCGGAGAGGATTCATACCCCATGTAGTCCAGCACAGTTGGAAGCAGATCAATGTGCGATGCAGGTTCAGTGTAACGCGTTCCGGGAGGCACAATCCCTTTGCATCTGCAAATCATAGGTATACCCGTAATTTCTTCACAGGATGACGGGCCTTTGTCGTACATTCCCCCACGGTTGCCCATAGAAAAACCATGATCTGCGGTGTAAATAACCAAGGCGTCAGGAAATCTTTTTTCAATGCCCTCCAGCAACTTGCCGATTTCGTGATCCAAATAGGCATTGCAGGCCAGGAAACATTTTTTAGTGTTGAGGAAATTGTCAGGAATTCGTTTTCGGTAATTATCCGCCCAAAGCCGATGGAGTTCCGGACGCTTTTCATCCTGTTCGATAAATGCATCATCATCAAGTTTAATATCAACATTATCAAACATGCTGGCAAAAGGTTCCGGCGCTATCCAGGGATGATGAGGTTCCTCATACTCCACAACAAGCAGGAAATCATCGTCCGTAGTTTCTTTTAAAAATTTCAAGGCGCGCTTGCTGTTCTGATATGCAAAGCACATTTCGGGAGTGACCTTGCCTATGCCTTTTTGAGGGCTTCGCACGATTGGACGTTCGTTTACTGGCAAACCTTCTATGTAGTTTCGGTTGTCGAACCACCACTCAGGATCCCAGCCTTCGGGGGCCACTCCGTAGCCGTAGCTGCCGCCATCCAGATGCCATTTGCCGATATGAACACAATGTATGCCGTGCATTGAAAGACGTTGCGCTATATTAGCTATGTTCCGTCCCGGGGCCTGTCCGTTTGACCAGCATCCGTTTGTATGAGGATATGTTCCTGTGAATATCGAAGAACGCGCCGGCGTGCAGACCGGATCTGCGCAGTAAGCTCTTTTGAAAAGCATTCCCTCGGAGGCGAGCCGATCCAGATTGGGAGTTTTAACTTCGTCGCCATAGTAACAACCCAGCATATCCCGGCGCTGAGTATCGGCCGTAATGATGATTACCTGTTTACCAGCCATGATTTAATTCCTTTTAAACATAGTTAATTGTTTTTATTCTGCGATGCTCAGAGCCCGTTTAATATATTGGTCCTGTTCTTTTTTTGCGATGTCGTTGAAACGTGTATTCCAACCGCAGACGCGCACCTGCAAGCCTTCATACTTATCCGGATGTTTCTGAGCGTCAAGCAACACGTTGGCGTCGAAAATATTGAAATGAATTGCAATGCCGTGTTTGTCCATATAGGTTTTTAAGAGTGTCCGCATTGCGGCCAGGCCTTCTTCTCCCTGCACCGTGGCCGGATGCATCATCACATCCAGCGGAAAATCCCCTGGAAATAAAGCGGAATCAATCCTCGTCACGGATTTGACCAATGCGGTAACGCCGTTGGTGTCCATGCCCATTGTGGGAGAAATGTTTTTGGACATCTCCTCTCCCGCAAAACGCCCATCCGGAGTTGCGCCCGTCTTTTCTCCCATCAAAATGAACATTTTCGCGGAATGAAGAGACGCCTTGAAGAAACCGTTACGTCCATTCGGACGCATATTGATTTTGTTAGCCAGGAACAGAGCAAGACTTTCAGCAAGAGAATCTACAGCGTCAATACCATTGCCGAATTTATTTTTACAGCGCAACGCCTTGAGCCGCAGTTTTTCATTGCCTTCCCAGTTGGCGTTCATAATATCACGGAATTCGCATAACGACAGTTCCTGTTTCTCAAAAACAAATTCCCTGATGACCATTAAAGCGTCTACGGCAGTGGCAAAACCGGCATTGAGAATCGCGGAAAGATTATATACCGAGCCATTCATAAAGGCGTCTTTAGCAGTTTTCAGGCTGTTTTCGATGGTGGCGGAATACACCTGCGCAGGACTGATCCGGTGCAGATATTGTTCGAAATCATTGGCGCAGGTGATGATTGTTTCAATAATATGATTGAGTTGCTTAATGTAAGCGGCATAAAAATCATCGAAGGTTTTTATAGCAGACAGTTCGCCGGTAGTCGTTCCGCAGAAAATGCCGGTCTGGGGATCTGTCCCATTATTGAAAATCAGTTCTATCGGCTTGAGCATATTGATATGTCCGGCGCCAGTGCCGTTGCCGCGTCCGTTCGGGATAAATTCATAACAACCGGAAATAACGCAGGTCCGCGCTTCTTCAGCGGTGCAGCCGTATCCCATCATGGCACGGCGGATTGATGCTTCGCTGACAAATACAATGCTGCTGTGACCGCGCCGGATCATGTCCAGCGCCTTGTCGATAAATTCCCGCGGGGTATTGGATGAAATTTTCAGTTGAAGTTTTGGGGTCGTAATCGCCAATTCGTCATAGACATCGAGAATCATGAAGGAAAGTTCGTTGATCTCGCTTTCTCCATTTGCCTTGGCGCCGCCAAAGTAAAACGGATGTCCCCAGTAGTTGTCGATCGAGGCCCACTGCATAAGAAAATAAGCGAAAAATTCCCGGAGCTGCTCAGTCGAATAACGTTTTTCCAGAAAATCACGGCGGTAATAAGGGAAAACAGTTCTATCAAGATTTCCCAGGGAACGCACTTGGAATCGGTCTATATGCTCGCCAAACATGAAAAAGAGATAAACCAGTTGCAAAACTTCAAAAGTATTGGTCGGCGCGCCGTGGATCAAAGTGTTCATACACTCGGCAACCGCCAGCGCCCGCTTGTTGCCTGATGCATGGGCAAGCGCATAGGCGCGAAAACGCCCAAGCATATTTAGTATAGCCGTATAGGTAATTTCGATGCCCTCGAAATATGCACGGGCCGCATTGGTCAATTCGCCGCGTTCCCCGCATTCCCGGCAACAATTCCGGGCGCGTTTGCGCAAACCGGGAAAACCAAGAGCGAAAACTGCATCCCAATCCGGAACCGAATGGTCGAAATCAGCCCACATCCTCGATGCGCCGGTTTTGTTCTGGTCATGCAGCATTTTATTAACCGTGGTGCAGTTTGAAAACACTTCCTTGTGCCATTTCAGCATAAGCGGCGTCAATGGCCGGTCATCCCGGTCCCAGCAGCCAAAAGCGACAAAGAAATCCCGCGGATTGACATCGATCATAACGTTTTCACAGACATACTCAAAAGCTTTTGCCTTGATTATTTCATGGGGCTGGCCTTCCAGCTTTTCCGCCAATTCCATTATATTTTTCTTGAGGATTTCATTGTCAAGCCCGGAAGCGGGATCGCAGACCTGCTCTTTAAATTTACGTTCAAGGTATGGACGGTCCTGTATAAATTTCTCGGACAACATGATTTCTACTCCTTCGCATTCTCAGCTTCACGTTTGTCAAAAACTTCTTTGGCTGTAAAAATGGCGTTGATTGCCGCGGGAAAGCCCGCATACACCGCAAGCTGCATTAGCGCCTCGATGATTTCCTCTCTGCTCCAGCCCACATTGAGCGCCATGTTGATATGAGATTTCAGTTCCAATGGCGAATGCCCCAACGAGGCAATCGCGGACATAATGACCAATTCCCGGGATTTCTTGTCCAGTCCGGGACGTGAATGAATATCGCCAAAGGCAAATTCATAAATGTATTTAGTCATGTCCGGTGCAATTTCATTGAGCCTCTTGCCAATCAGACTGTTATTCTTCATTTCCGCCAGCCGCGACACTCCCTGTTCATAGCGCTTGGAATTCATGGTTAAATCCTTTATCAATTTTTAAAAACAATTGGAATCTTTACAGCTCTATAATACAGTATACGGCGAGAACTTGTTTATTTGAATAACAATTTACGGCAAAAAGATATACTTTTATGGCAGTTAAAAGAAGAAATGATCTATTGCGGCTGCATACTCAGTTGCATTTGCGGCTGGTTCACGCGGCAGTTGGGACTTATCCATGTTATTCTGAAAAGGCTTCTTTGCCGGTGAACAGATTATTGCTTGTTTTTTCCGATTCAGGACGTGACGACAGTTATATCCGCGACTTAACTGATGGAGCGCTATATCCTATGCGGCAAGGGAATGCTTATTTCATTCCCTGCCGTCATAAAATTGATCAACATCAGATTGATGATTTATATTTTGTTTCGTTTCAATTCAATCTTGATTTGTTTTATGGTTTTGACATTATGTCGAAATTTCCGGGATGCCGGGTTATAACTGATCCTGCATTGATAATCGAAGCTCAAGAACTGATACAGAATCAAAACCTTCCAGCCGCTCTTTGCGGAATCAATGAAATGATCTATCGCCTTTGCTGCCGTTGGCTTGAAGAAAAACCTGAAATCCTGCAAAAGGACATGAATAACTGGGAGCAATATGAAAGCCTTCTGGATTTCGTTGAAAAACATGGAAATGCAATGACTACCGTAGCCATGCTGGCCGAAATGAGAACAATGAGACAGGATGTTTTTTCCAGAAAATTTACTCGTGATATGGGAATTGCGCCAAAAGAGTTCATAACAAACGCCCTGATAAGGAAAGCGTCAAAAATGCTGTTGAACCCAAACGTCAATGTGCAATCCGTAGCTATGAATCTCAATTTTAATTCGGAATATTATTTTTCCCGTTTCTTCAAAAAACACACCGGGATGGCCCCCAGAGACTTCAGAAAATCAAACGGGATATAATTGCTGTTTTACCGGAACCTTCAATGCCACGGTGTGGTTGCCGATGTCCGGGATAAGGGACACATTCGGGTTCCCAGCCTGAAGTTCTTTGACCAGCCAGGGTACGCGTGTTGTGTTTTCTCGAACCCGTGACAAGGAAATTAGACTCATTTGCCCCTGTTTTTGCATTGATTTTTCCGGAAGTGGATTGTAAAAGCCCTTCCGTTACCGGGGTAAATGAGATGGCTTAGAAATCCGCATCCAACTCCGTTTTCCGCCATTAGCGGATGGCTTCAAAGGATAATTACCGGGTGATATAAACGCCGACGTCGCATGGGTTAACGACAATTTTTATATCTTCACCGTTATTATATATTTTCATATTGTTGGTTAATAATTTGACTTGATCCATTGACTGAGGAATTGTTATTTCCTGAGGAACGTCTCTCCTGTTAAATATGAAATTTATTATTTTATCACCCGAGATCAATTCCCTGAAATACAGTCCTTTTACATCAGTGACATCCCGTTTTTGTATTCCGCATTTCTCAAGGATATTTTCCATTACTTTACAGAATGCATCATGATTTTCCTGGTAATTATCATAAAAAGCGACTCCCAGGCTCGTTTCCAGGAAAAAACAGTTGCCATTTTGTACTGCGCCTATCCTGCCGAAAGCCGGGATGCGGGGAAATGCGGGTTTTATCCCGGAATGCAATCATAAGATGGCAAAAATTACATTCCGGGATAACTCTAAACTGGTGACAGTAATATTGGACTATCATCTTTCGGGAAGACAACAGTTACGGTTTTATCAATCGATGAAATACTTTTTCGCGGAATTGCATTTTTCTGTCTGATTTCATAGCCGTCAATATTTTTAAGTTCGATCCAGGCGTCATTTTTACAATTAGCGATGATAATTTCAGCTTGATTGTTTTTGTCGTCGTAAGTAAAATTTTCTATATCCAGGTTTTTCCATGCTCCAAGTTGTGGACCTTTTCGAATTGTTTGTTTCAACATGCATTCGACCAAACCTGCCGGAACCCGGCGTTTCCCGAAAGGCGCTCCCAAATACTCTCCGCTTAACCGATTGTTTTCAAGCGCTTCTTCGAGCATCTCCCCCAGTTTTCCCCCGGACTCGAAACAGGTATGGCATGCAAGCATGAACCATGTAAAAAGCTGCTGTTGGCCGGGATAGTCCTGTCCCGGATGGTAGACGTTGTCATCATCCGGTATCTTGCTGAACATTTTTCCCTTCCAATGTTCAAGCGCGGCCGCAAGCATTTTACGAACAAGTTCAGTTTCCCGGGTTGCGTAGAATTCGAAAGCTTCGGGGTAGTGCCCTTCCGTCGTCATATTATAGAGAGCCTCGGAACGGGCAAGGCCGGAAGCATGTGTGAATTGGTTTCCGCCATCCGTTTCATCGAAAAATGCCCGGGCGCAATGAACCTGTTCGCTGGCAAAGAAGCGAGGCATGAAATCAATGCCGATTTTTAATTGCGCCATCCGTGAAGCGCCAAGTTTCGCGAATGCATAAAGACCTAGTTCAACCGCGTCCAGGTCATTTACAAGCTGCGCGAGCCGGATAAATCCGAGATACCCGCCGTAATTCGTGCCGTCGTTCCAGACTTTACCGTTTTCAGCGTACGCCGCCGCCATGCACGGATAATCCATGGTTTTCAGGAAATAGTTGAACGCGCCACGGATCGTTTCCCAATGTTTTCTGGCAAGGTCGTATTCACCGGTAAACATGACGGCAAGATAAATACTGTAGAGCGCCATCCCATTGCCCCAATCAACTTCATAAAAAGGAACGGGATAATTTTCAACGGTTTCCCTGTTGCAGTCCGGTAATTTTGTTATGCCGTAAATATGCAAATAAGTCATTAGATAATCCACGCCGGAAAACGGTTCGGTGCGCTTGTGCCAGAAGCAGCAGTCGCGTCCATCGTGATAGGTGTAATGTGATTCAGGATCGAGTGCAATTTTCAGATTGTCCGAAAGGATTTTTTTCAAAGTTTCACGCCGTTCTTTATTGAGAAGCGGAAAGAGCAGCATAGGTAATTCAAACTGCCAAAGCAGACTGTAAACTCCCGGATTGTGAATTTCATCAACCTTATTTACCGTTTCATAAAATTTAAGATAGCTGGCAAAATCCGCTTCCAGCCGTTCCGGCAAAGAATTATCGTCAGCGCCGCGTGGAAAAATCGGGTACGTGACAGGAGGAATTTTCAGGATATATGCTGAACTGCCGGTACCGGTAAAAGCACGGAGCGGCCCGTATTTTGTCGGGAACTCCAGGTCAAGTCCCGGGATATCATTTACAAGTCCGATGGGCGGAGGCAGCGGAGCCAGTTTTATTGGACGGCTGTTCCATTCATCTTTCAACTCACGGTATTTGAAACGTGAAACAATCTCAACCGTGTCTCCGTTAATTCTGAAAAATTCGGACACCCCGGCCGGATAGCACAATACCGCCTTGCTCCAGAACCGCGAACGCTCTATGGTTTTTATTAAATCATCTTCGGTTGTTTCGGCGGGTTCCAACGACTCGATTCCACGAGGGAAAGTAATAATCACGCGCCCGAAATTGCCGTCTTTTGCAACAATATCAAGATTATTTACGCGTCCCGCATTGTCGAGTGACATCACAATCTTTGCGGGTTTTTTCTCCAATACAAGCGTGATCGGAACATCCGGAAATTCCGAAGCATTACACAAAATTATGAAATTGTCTGTTAAATCGCCATCAGTCGCGGCGTCAAAAAGTATGCCGTTCGTGCGGTTTCTCAACGCTGCCCGGTTGTTGAGCGGCAGAAGCAGTTGCCGGTAATTTCCCGCCGTCAACAAGCTGGAAAGTCGAAACGCGGCGTCATCAGTTTCAATTATTATTCCGGGAAACAGCGAAGACGCGGAAAAACTATAACCCACTTCCGTTCCGCGCTTTCTTGAATAAAAGTCCTGTTCCGTGACGAACGGACGGCGCCAACTGAATGTACTGTAATTGACCTCGACAGTTTCCCCCGGCAAGGTTTATAATTTTTCCAACGGCTGCCCAGATGTTTTTTATCCGCATCACTGATGCCCGGAGGAAGAAAAGAAAAATTCCAGAAAAGATTTTTTCGATAACGCGGATCACCCCACAAATACGGCTTTGAAATCGTCCCGAATTCAGGCATGGAACAATCCAGAAAACCATACGATGCCGTAAAGCCGAATCGTCCGCACGAGGAAATTTTTCCCCCAACGGCTGCCGTAAAATCAGTAATATCCGGAACGGTTTCGGAAGCTTCCATTTTCTGTAATTCCGGCATTTGCACACTGCGCTCGCAAAGCAGGGGAGTACCGTTTCCTTCGATAATTCGCGGAAAAAAACCGCCTTTTCGGGGAACTGCGGCCGTATTATCAGCTTCTAAGATAAGAGTGTTCTTCCCTTCGGCAAGCTCAATTACCCATGACGGACTGTATCCGGTGCGATGAATGCTTTCCTCGTTCAACTCGGATTTTCGCCCGTTAATCGTTAAGCGTAAAGGCATCTTAGCATCATAATAATCGTCATAACCGCACTCGAAATAATAAGTTCCGGAGAACGGCGCCATGCACTGAAACTTTATACGGCACCTGTGTTGCGCCGGTATTTGCTCAACAATGCCTCCTTTTTGCTCTTTTAACGAAACAGTTTCCCATTTACAATTATCTGTCTTCCCGGAATCCGCCAATGGCGAAAAATTGACGTCATAAGACTGAATATAACCATTCACAATGTCGTTATGAAAGGCAAAATATCCCGGAGTTGGGAAACGGCTTTCTCTCATTTTGTCATCCTTGTTGACTTTACAAATCCATGCCTCCAGCTACGGGAATATCCGCGCCGGTGATGTAAGCTCCGGCGTCGGAGCAGAGTAACAGCGCAATACCGGCGCAGTCGTCAACCGTGCCGAAGCGCCCGGCCGGAATTGTTTTGAGCAATTCATTGCTGAAATTTTCGTCTTTGAGCACGGCTTCATTTCTGTCGGTGAGGATAACTCCGGGAGCGATATTGTTCGCCGTGATGCCGTAGCGGGAATACTGTCTGGCGCAGTTCAAGATCAGGTTCATCAGCGCGGCCTTGGTCGAAGAATAAACCGCAAGTCGCGGCGACGGTTTACACTGGTTCACGCTGCCGATGGAAAGGATGCGTCCCCAGTTTTTCTTTTTCATTCCCGGAAGCGCGGCTTTTATAAGTTCAAAGGACGCGCGCACATTTACCTCGTACTGGCGGCGGAATTCTTCAGCGTCGAAGTCCTCGATCAGTTGATACGACTGCACCGAGGCATTCAGAACCAGGATATCCACTTCCCCGCACGACTCGATCAAATCCCGCATTCCCTGTTCAGAGGAAAGGTCAGCCGCAACCGTTACCGCTTTTCCCCCGGCGTCGCGGATATCGGCGGCGGTTTTTTCCAGGATTTCCCCCGGACGCGAACCATGGACAATTACTTCCGCTCCGGCCTCGGCCAAGGCCATCGCGATACGGCGTCCAATTCCCCGGCTGGAACCGGTTACCAGCGCCTTTTTTCCGTGCAGGTCAAAGTTCATTTTATTTCTTCCAGATTTATTTTTTCATTCAGTTCCGGAATTACGGCGTTAACTTTGTTTTTTGTGAAAAATCCGGGATTAAGCGGCTGTTTGACGTCGTTGAACTCGAACATTCCGAAATGACACGGCACAAAAAGTCCGGCGTTGCATTCGTGATATAATTCAACCGCTTCCTCCAAAGTCAAATTGCCTTTGACGCCAAGCGCCGCCCGTTCGGAGTCGCGCCCGTTTACGGGCAGAGCCATAACCAGGCCGTATCCTGCTGGGACATGTTTTGTTATCGTTTCAGCCTGTTCTTCGTATGGGATGGTGTCGCCCGCGAAAAAAACCGCTTTCCTGAAATCATCGAAAAGCAGCAGGTAACTGAAAGAAACATATTCCCCGGTATCGTCTATTTCCAGTTCCTCATGCGCGGCGGGAAGCGCAAAAAGCCTGACATCTTCAGTAATTTCATACTCTTTCCGGGATTGAATAAACTTGAAACGGCTGGCAAGACCGGGAAAATGTTTGTCTATCTTTACCCGGCATGACGGCGGACAGATGAAAACCGTTTTCGGGTTGGCCTTGGCGACAGGTTCAATCGTCTCCGGATCGAAATGGTCCGAATGATTATGCGTGATCAGATAATAGTTTACACCGTTCAACTTTTCCGGTGGAACTGCGATGGGCGTTTGCCGGGTATGGTCAAAACTGTTTAACTTTTGGCAGTAATCTGATAAATACAGATCGCAGGCAATCGCCGTTTCCGGGGCGCGGACAATAAATCCGCTCTGTCCAAGCCATGTGAGGGAAAGGCTCATCTTAAAAATATCCTCCTTTATCGACAATTTCCTGGATGGTGTCGCCGCTTCGCACCCAGTCGAAAATCTCGTTTTCGTTTTTCTCGATGGCCTCGGCCCGGAGCAGGACTTTGTAGGCGATTTCTCGCGGCACGCACAGAACCCCGTCGATGTCGCCGAAAATGATGTCGCCCGGTCTAACCGTTACCTTGCCGATCTTCACCGGAATCTGGTAATGAGTGATCAAACAGCG
Source organism: Victivallales bacterium (assembly GCA_963678815.1). Classification (GTDB taxonomy): domain Bacteria; phylum Verrucomicrobiota; class Lentisphaeria; order Victivallales. The sequence continues at coordinate 4,463,225 of OY787460.1, read as the reverse complement.
CCCCAGCGAACCGTTGCTGGTGCGGTACTTGTAGAACACGGAAAACTTCTGTTCGAGGATCTGTTTGGTGTCGCGGATGCCCCCGGCGATAACGGCTCCACGCAGTTTTTTTGCGATGGCGGTAGCGGTCATGACTCCTCCCCAGAGCGAGCCTTCGGTGTCCGCGCTGGTGTCCCATACAACCACGCCTTCGGGCTTCATTTCATCGAGCATCTTTGCCCGGAAAGTCATTTCGCCCTGAATCATCACGTTGGGGGCGCTCTTGACTGTGAACGCTTCCCCGCAGACGGTCATTTCGTCGCGCAGCGGCATGATGTCGGACGGCAGATTCTGATCCAGCAGACACATCTCGCGCATCACATCGTTGATAGCCCCGGTGTAGAGTCTTTCGTAACGTTCGCACAGCTCTTTCACCGGAATCGGAAACTCGTTGTCAGGAATGTATTCCCTGGTTTTGATCAGTTCTTCCAGTTTCATTAAACCAGCTTCTTTTTGTATTTCTTTACTCATCTTTTAACTCCATTGACGGTCATTTGACCATTCCTTGTCCCATTCATCCGTTGACGCCCATGCTTCGGGAAAGTCTTTGTGCAGCTTTTCCTTTATCAGCTCTTCGTTGAGGGCTTCGATCCCGAGTCCGGGAGCATCCGGCACAGCGATAAATCCATCCTTGATAAGCGGCTTCGGCAACCCGGAGGCGATGTCCTCCCACCATGGGACGTCCACCGAGTGGACTTCCAGCGCCATGAAATTTCTTGTGGCGGCGGCCACATGCACCGCGGCCATGCACGCAACCGGGCTTTCCGCCATGTGGATGGACATTGAAACTCCGTGTTCTTCGGCAAGGTCGCCGACTTTTTTTGTTTCCAGAATTCCCCCTGCGGTAAGCACGTCCGGATGGACCACCGCCAGTGAACCTGATTCCAGAAGCGGTTTAAAGTTTTCCTTCAAATAAATATCTTCCCCAGTGCCGATCGGGGTGGTTGTCGACTGGGCCAGACGTTTGTACTGTTCCGTCATCTGCCACGGAACGGGATCTTCCATCCAGGCGAGATTGAATTTCTCCAGACGTTTCGCCAGTTTGATGCAGTCCTCCAGCGGAACATGGCCTACGTGGTCGATGGCGATCGGGATTTCATAGCCGGTTATCTCGCGCACTTCCGCCATATATTTTTCGAGGTAGTCGAGTCCTTTTTCCGTGATGTGGATGCCGGTGAACGGATGAGCGGTGTTGAACAGGTCATAGGCTTCGCCGCGCATCGCCCGGGGATCGATCGACCCGTGGGGAGTCGCGAACACCGTTTGCTTGTATTCTTTCATCTTTTCGAGAAACCCGAGCGGCGCGCTGAGACAACCGGGCTTGTCCATCAGCATTTCGATGCCGAGGTCCATTTTGAGGAAAGTGAAACCTTTGTCCATTCTTTCCTTGAGAGCCTTGCCCATGTCACGGCCGCCGCCTTCGGAATCGGTGTCGCAGTAGATCCTGATCCGGTCGCGGTACTTGCCGCCGAGAAGCTGCCAGACAGGCACGCCCCAGGCTTTTCCCGCCAGGTCCCAGAGCGCCACCTCGATACCGGAAACGCCGCCGCCCTGCCTGGACTGTCCGCCGAACTGTTTTATCCGGTTGAAAATCTTTTCCACGTTGCACGGATTTTCGCCGAGGATGCGGCTCTTTAGCATCAACGCGTAAGTCCGGCTTCCGGCATCACGGACTTCGCCGTACCCGATTAAACCTTGATTAGTATAAATCTTTATTAACGTGCAGCGTTTTGGAGCGCCGTCGATATCCGCCACTCTCATATCCGTGATTTTCAGATTTGCCCGGTCGATTTTTTCCATAATATTTATCTTTCAGATTTATTCGTATGCAATGCTATCCTTTAAAATTTTTCGGCACTCGCCACAGGTCTTTATTAATTCTTTTCCAAGTGATTCGGTTTGTTTTTCAAAATCTCCCGGAAATCCCAGAAGCGATATTGCGCCGAAAATTTCATTATCGTTTTTCATTATCGGGGCGGAAATAACCTCGATGTTCCAGCGATTTCTTTTTCCGCTCCGGCAGAATCCTTTTTTCCGGCATTCCGAGATTCGCTCATGGAGAATTTCCGGCTCTTTCTTTTCGAGCAGTTCTCCGGAAGCGGCATTCAAAAGCCTGTCAATTTCCTTTTTCTCAACGTTAAACAGCAATGCCCCGGCAACGCTGCCTTCGATCACGGGAAAAGCGGCGCCGATTTTCCCGGTAACCGCGATTGATGAAGTTCCTTCCGCGCGTAACATTGTCACATACTCGGAAAACCCTTTCCTGACGGAAAGTTTTGTGGAAAATCCGGTCCGTTCGCTGAGTTCGTCAAGCGGCTTCTGCATCAGCTTGAAACAGTCCATGTTTTTAATCAGTTTTTTTCCGGCGGCCAGAAAACCATAAGCCAAGTCATAACGTCCGTCGCTGTTTTTTTTCAACCAGTCGTTATTGACCAATGTTTGCAGAATACGGTAGCAGGTGGCCCCGGAAATCCCGATTTCCTTAACGATTTCCGACTGCGTTGCGCCGCTGTCACTGCTTCCGAGCAGATTCAGCAGATCGACAGCCTTCTCAATTGCAGGTATGGTGTTTTTGTTTTTCATTTATTCATTATTGAACATTTGCAATTCATCATTGAATAATATATGAATTTTCTAGAAAAATCAACACCAATCTTTCAACAAACCATGAAAAAAGTGTAGCTTTTATAACTTGTTCTATACGCGTAGGATCAGAAAATCATTGAAAGCGCCTGTCAAAGCCAGTAACAAACGGAAGATGAAAGTACTCCACCCGGGGAAAGAATTAGCCATCCGCCGGAACTCCGAGTGATGCCTTGTAATTTGAACCGGAGCCACTAGCTTGGCAGTCTAAGTGCGTTGGGGTGATATAGTGACTCGTGAAAATAGAGTATCCCCAAAGCTGTTTTTGTTCATTCCAATCGGTAGGGATGGCACGGCGGAGCCGGTTTAATGAGAGGCCGTCCGGCTCCCGGCCCGCTATGATCGCTTCCTGGAGTTCCGGGGAGAGATTGACTAAGTGCAAAATTTTGGTCACATAGGCGATGTCGAGTTGGAGCCATTGGTTGGAAAATCCTGAAAGTAGAAATTCCCCGTTCGCCGGGTGCGAGGTAGGTTAACTTCCCTTCAGGAATTAGGCCGGGTGGTGTGGTAAAGATTCTGAGGAAGCCGGGAGTCCCGTTTCCTTTTTGAGTCCTGATTTATTTTTGTGGGATGTGGTCGCGCATTATCTTAATTCTACTTTCTGTTCCACAAGCACGAAAAGTAACAATTTTTTGTGTTTGCGTTTTGTCTGCGTTTTTGTTTGCGTTTTATATGGAATAATATCGAAAACCATCGAAGACAATGGAAGACTGATTCCTGGGGTGAAGCATTGATTGTGGCTCGAATATTGAGGCTGTTTAGGGGGTGGATGAGTGGAGCCAATGAGCGGAATCGAACCGCTGACCTATTCATTACGAGTGAAGATGTGAAATTGCTAAATTAGCCTCAATAAACAACTATTATCAAAAAATGGTGGATAATAAGTTGGATAATGGCTGTTTCGCCATGTATATTTAAGTAGCCGCAAGAACAGGCGTGTACATGACAACAGTTAAGGGGGTTGATAAAATGGCAAAGCAAGGCTCAAAGGGGCGGCAGCGGGGGAACGGGTTTATCTACAAACCGCCAAGCCGCGATGGGTATTATCTGAATATCTGCGTTGATGGGGTCCGGAAGCGGATAGCCATGAGGGATGAGAACGGCAAGACGGTTTCCACTTTACGGGAAGCGCAAAAGCTCCAGCCGGTAATTGCCGATAAGGTGCGCAAGCAGCTTGCCGCCGCTGGTGATGATAAGATTTCCATTGACAATCTGAAAGCCGCGTACCTGGAACATCTGCCGAACTATGTAAAACGCCGGGGTTCGAGACATGTTGAGGCTTCAAAGTCTACCCCTATCGCTCCGGCAACGCTCGACCTGCATTGCAATATGATCGATACGCTAGTCGCATGGCTGAATACCAACAAAAAGAAAATCAAGTTTATTCACCAGATCGCCGGAAACGACGCTTCAAAGTTTATGGGGGAGTTCCGCACAAAAGGCGGGAAAAAGAATACCGAACTCAAGGAAAGCACGTACAACCGTTATTTGATGGTTTACCGGCACGTATTCGATGTAATCCCCGCCACCAGGAGAAACAATCCGTTCCGCGAGGTAGAGCAGCGGAGCAAGACCGAGGTTGAGGAGGATGCTTCACAAAAGCAGCGTTTCGAGACAGACCAGCTTGTCACCATGCAGAAACGCGCTACCGGGTGGATACGTCCGGCTATGTATGTGGGTTACTTCTCCGGAATGCGCTTGTCAGATGTTATTACCTTGCGCTGGTCCGAAGTTGACAGCGAGGGATATATCCAGCGGATTATCCGAAAGACCGGCAAGACTGAAACAATCTATGCGCCTGAAATACTGCCGGAACTGGCAAAGTGGAAAGCTGAATCCGGCGGCGAAGATCAGGAATATATTTTCCCGGAACAGGCCAGAACTTATCTTGGCATCGACCGCAAGGCTGACCGGACTATCGCGTCCAAGCAGTTCCAACGCTTCTTAACAAAAGTCTGTGAATTCAACACCAAGGATGATCGCGATAAAACCGTGCTTGGTTTCCATTCGCTTCGAGTGACCAACGCCACATACTCCAAGCTGTCCGGCGAGGATATAGAGAAAACCCGGAAACGGTTAGGGCATTCCGATAAGCAGACTACGGAGGGATATATCCGCGAGACGGATAACGAAATCCGGCGTGAGCTTGCCATGCAGCATCGGCCCTTGATGTTCCCCACAAAAGCCGGGCAGGACGTTTCAAAGCTCGATGAAAAGTTCCAGATAGCCCAAAGGCTTCAGGCGGCAACGGATGAGCAGATAACCGCAATTGCCGCGATAATGGACGATCCGAAACAATTAAGTGCGCCGGAAGCAGGGCAGGGGGATTCTGACGCGACTAAGAAGCTGACTGATATCCGCGCCGTACTTGCCGACAAAAAGCGGCTGACGGCAACGGAAAAGCAAATTCTATCAATTTTAAATGGGAATGAAACCGATACTTGAAGCTACATTAAAGAAAATGAAAGCGGCATTGGATGATCCGGATAAGTTCGTTCCCGAGGAATCGGATATCTGGCCGGAAAAAACCAAAGTGCTAAAGCAGGTCAAAACCTGGCTTGAGGAAACGGAAAAGGCGTATGCCAAAAATCCAGACAAAGAGCTTGGGGTTCGCTTAACCTGGATGTTGCATGAAGCCCCTGAAAGTTAGCGGTGCGGGGGAAATTTTATTTTTCGCATGGCAGTTTGATGTTTTTTGCAGTGAATTCGGAAAAAAAGACAGACTCCCCCAACCCCCGTTCTTTGTCGGCGAGCCGGGGCGGCTCTCGTAAAATTCATTCGATAAGAGCGATTTTTACGATGGCGTATGTGAAGACATTTTTGAATGGAGAAGCTTCAGAAAGCGATACGTAAATCTTCCTCGTGTTGCGTCTGACAACAGCGGCGATCTTTAATAATTTTAACCTGATTGTTCCGCATTGGGCTTTTGCAAGTTCGGTCCCTTGAAGCGCAATGTTCCTGAAGCGTTCCAGGAGGAGATACGCCAGGCTTGAAAGCAGGAGACGGAATTGGTTCGGCCACCAATTCCGGCAGCTTGTGCGGTCGGCAAAGAGGTCAAGCTGTTGTTCCTTGATGCGGTTTTCCATGTCGCCTCTGGCGCAGTAAACTTGCTCATAAAGTTCTTTGCCGCCGCCCCGAATGTTTGTAATGACGTAGCGTTGATTTTTTCCTTTTGAATTGTGTTCCGCCTTGCAAATTATGCGCCTTTTTTTGTCCCACGTCGAAGCGGCGTAATAAATGTCGCAAAAGAATTTCGCCTTTTTCCCTGTCCGGTTGAACCCTTTCTCCGCCTTGCGGGCCAAGCGGCAACTCATTGCTTCCAAACGTTTGTTCCTGGCGATTCCAACGATGTAGTCCACGCCGTTCTTTTCACACCAGCGCAACATTTTCCAACGGCAAAATCCGCTGTCGGCGCGGAAGATAATTTTCACTTCCGGCCATTCTTTGCGGAAGCGTTTCACGAGGAGCGACAGGATTGCCCAGGAGTGTTTTGCCGCGTCGATATTCGCCGGACGCAGGTAGGGAACAAGAAGCTGTTGTCCGCAAAAAACATACAATGGAAGAAAGCAATATTCGTCATAGTAGCCATGAAAAAAGCGTCCCTCCTGCTCGCCGTGAACGGGGTCGTCGGTTGCGTCGAAATCAAGAATGAGTTCTTTCGGCGGCTTTTTGAATGAGCTTATGAAGCTCTCAACGAAAACACTGGCAAGCGACAGGCAAATCTCACGGTTCGCGCTGTTTTCGAAGCGACTCAGCGTTGACGCTCCGGCAAGCTTTTTATCTTTGCCGACAAGGGACTGGATCAGTTCATCATTGCAGAATTCATTGTGGTCGTTCAGATCTTCATAACCCGCCGCAATGCCGTAGACTCTCTGGCGGAGCATTGAATGGATGCTGTGTTCAATTTTTCCTGCCTGGCGATGGTCAAAAGACTCAAGATTTTTGGACACTGAAGAAGTGATTTTTAATTTTTTGTCGAGTTCGGCCAGTAAAAGCAAGCCTCCGTCACTGCTGATATTTCCCCCATCGAAATTTACTGCGAACTTTCTTCCGGTCACACGTTGAAACATATCCATTCTTAAATTACATTTTGTCATTGGCAAACCTTTGGATTTATTACTTTGTAAGCTATTGCAATATAATCCGTTAAAAAGGGTTTGCCTTTTCTTTTTCAACCTTTTCGCGCAATTTGCGGGTTAATTAATATCCGCATGAACTACAAGCGAAATAAATATATGTACCTGAAAAAGATACAGGAAATGTACGACATAGCCGCCCTGGTCTACCGCCAGCGCACCGGGAAAAAATATACTGGCAAATAAAAAGTTCCCGCCAGTTTTTAACGGTCAGTTGGGATTTTTTTCTTTGATATTTTGAAACTCATCCAAACTCATAGATGCCAAATTTTCCACATCTATTTTTTTAGATCGAATATGGGTAACAAGTGACACCAAGTCCATATTAAATTCATAAGCTTTATTTTGCAATATCAGCATTTCGTCCGGATAATAATATTCTCCAATATCTTCTATCCCGATGTCATCTGGGGGCAGCATGTTATTGCTATTAATTGCAGAATTATCCTCGGAGGTATCAGCCGGAATATCTTCGATTATTGGAAATTTATCAAAAAGTTTTTTTGTGGCAGTGGGGAAGAGAATATGCAAAAGGTGAACATTGAACGCAAAAGAATTCAATGTCCATTTATACAAATGTCGTCGTACTTCCGGATAATTTCTATGCCGTTTTTTTATGCTGTTAATAGTGCGCCAAACATGTTTTGATTTTCTTTGCAGCACATCCGCAATTTGTTTGTGTGAGTTATCCTCACCCCTGGAAATATCTTTTTTATAATATATCTGCAAATGCTCTATTTCGCTTTGCGACAATTGCAGTCCTTCTCCTTCATAATAGGTTAAATATTTCTTCGCACAATCTTTTGCTTCCTTTTCTGTGATTGGCGTGATTGTACAGTGACAACGTTGGCAACGTTTTTCATAATAATCCCCTGACGCCGTCGGGTTTGATCGGACTGTTGTGACATTCCACGGGGAATTGCAATTAGCGCATCGGTATCGGTCGGGGGTAATCTCCCATATTACCCTTTTCCATGTTGGCAAAGGCCAATTCTTTTTTTTGAGGAACTCATTATAATCATCTTTCGGTATTTCACTGATATTATTGACATGCGGATGTTCACTTAAATAAGCCTTTTCATATTTTAAGAATAGTTTGCCTAAAAATGAATGAATTTTATTTTTTGCTTTTTGCGTATCATCATCTGTTATAGAATCCATATATTTAAAATGTTTTTTCCACAAGGCAATTTCCGCCTGAAGAATTCTTATTTCACTTGCAGAATACTTATCGAGCAATTTATTTAAATTATCCGGAATATCAATTACTACACACGGGAGCTTTTTCCATAATTGGTTTATTCTAAAGTCACACCCCTCTTTAAAGGTTGGAAATGGAATTAAATTCTGAACATCTGGAGTGGCGAACATTAATCGCCAGAGTATTTGTTTTTCTCGTTCATGGGTTTGAGATGGAATATTTTCTTTAGAGAATTTATAACTTAATATCGACTTGGAATTAATGATTCTTGCACCACGAATCTTTTTGCTTATGAGTCTGCCGGATTTTAACAGCCTAAAAATGTAACGTCGGCTGACATTAAGATACCGGGCCGCCTCATCAATTGAAAATCCGCATCGGTGATGTGACAAAAAAATGAAAATTTTATTCCAATCGTCAAAAGTGGCTCGCAAGTCTATATCCGGATGGGTATGAGTTAATATTGCCAATACGTTTTTAAGCTGACTTACCTGATCCCAAGATATTTTTACCGGAAGATGTCTTAAATATATCGCAATAGATATCCCTGCTTGCGTGTTTGGGTTACTATAAAATTCCCAAATACTGCAAGTTTTTTTCTCTCTTTTATTCGACGCAGAGCTGCTAAAATTCTCAATCTTCATATAAAATGTGCCTGAAAAGTGAACAGATTACAATATATGAGGATATATCTATTAATAGAAAATACAAGTAAAAACACAAAAACTGAAACAAAATTAGGAGAAATGGGAAAATGACGACCCTGAAGCAAAAAAGAGTTGAGCGCGGCTTGAAGCAATGCCAACTGGCTAAATTAGCCGGTGTTCATCATTCCGGCTTGTCCATGCTAGAAAACGGCTATGACCGCCCTTCGTATCAAACCGCCGCTAAACTTGCCAAAGTTTTGAAAACCACGCCGGAGGTGCTTTTTCCTGGAAAACATCTCCGGGGAACTCCTGAACCGGAGGACAGTGAGGTAAAGCAATGATTTCCCATAACACAATCAAGCTCATCTCATCCGCCCTCAAACCATTCGCAAATTCCGGCGTTATCCCGGAGCCGGAATTTAAAGAAGTGCTAACCTCACTTCGGAAGTCCGGGCAACAATCCAATGTCCCGGAAGTTACCCCGTCAACCACGCCCAAGCTCATAACGCGATCGGAGGCGGCGGCAATGCTTTCGGTTGGCCCGCGAACTATCGACCGGCTTTGCGACGCCGGAAAACTGGATAAACACTACTTGGCAGACGGGCAGATGATAACCGACCCGCGTGGCTATAAACGAAGTGTCGGTTCCGTTGTCAGAATCGCCTACGATTCCGTTGTCCGCTTTATAAATAGGACGGACTAACCATGAAAAAAGACTCATTTGTTTTATATCTGTCCTATCGCGACACGGTGGCGGAATTAAGCGACGAGGAGGCCGGTAAATTATTCCGGGCCATTCTGAAACACGCGGCGGGAGAAACGGTCGATAATTTGCCCAGGGAATTAAAATTGGCATTTCTTCCCATGAAAGCACAGATGGATCGCGACCGCAGTAAATATGAAGAAATATGCTTAAAGCGAAGTAGAAATCAAAAAAAGCGTTGGGAGGAACAAAAGGAACAAATCCATACAAATGTATACACTTGTAAAGAAATGAATACAACTGCTACAGATACTGACTCTGTATCTGATACTGACTCTGTATCTGATACTGAAACGCCCCCCTCTAATCCTCCAGGGGAAGTTGCAGAGAGTGGGGGGATGAAGGATTGGGAGTCTGAAATTTATAGGACCTATCCCCGTAAGAGTCACCATAACCCGGCTATGATAGCCATTAAACAGGCTATCGAGTCTGTAATGGAGTCTCAGGATATTCCGAGAGATAACGCCGCCAAGTGGCTATTGACAAAGGTTGAGGAATATTCTACAGCTACCAGCAAATGGACTCCTGAGGATCAAAAGCGTTTCGTTCCCAGGCCGGACAAATGGTTTAACAACGGCCAGTACAACGATGATCCAGCTACTTGGGAGCGTCCGGAAGTAAATAAAACTCAAGCCAAACCGGGTCATGTAAAAATGGGTACGCCGGAGCAATATGAGGCAATGAGGAATACCGATGAATATTGAATTAAAAAACATTGCTGAAAGGATTGAAGGCGAATCATTACCGGAGCCGCCTATCAAGCTGAGAAAAAAATACGCTGATTTCTATCTCGGTGTGCTTACCAAGTACAGATATAGAGATTTGGGATTTAATACCAGTTTGGCAAGGTATCTTGCGAGGCTGTTTATAAATGAGGAACATTACGGCGAGTTCCGCAAGGAAAAGCGGGGTATCCTTCTGATTGGAAATTCAGGAACCGGAAAGACCACTTTTTTAGAAATAATGGCAGGATTATTCAAAATTTTTTATTTAACGGCAAAAGAAATTGATCTTGCATTTGCCACCGATGGAGCAAAGGAATGGTATACCCTAATTTCTGAGTTTGACTACAGGCCATTGATTATAGATGATTTTGGAGCGGAAAAGGATGCAAAGCATTTTGGAACTTCGGGAGCCGTTAAAGATGCCCTTGAATATCGCTACGAGCTTTTCAAACGGCATGGGACCGTAACTCACTATGCAACCAATTTAACCGAAGAAGTTATTATTGAACGTTACGACATGAGAATATGGAGCCGCCTGAATGAGCAATGTGTTATTTTGCCAATGACCGGAAAAGACAATAGAATTCAAAATAAATCAAAATAGGTGTTCCTTGTTTGCAAATCGCAATCCCGATTGGTCCATACCCCCCTTGTGGCGTTTTCGCTTTCCAGAAGCAACGCAGAAGCGTTTTAAGCGGTTTTTCCGGTATGGACGCAGGGCAACCCTGTAAAAGCTCTCAGAATAGCTAAAAAACGATATTGTTACAATTGGAACTGTATTTTCTGAAAACAAGGTTTGGGTGTGTGTCGGGGAGATTAAAGGTACTTGCGCTATCGGCGGGGGTGGGGTGGTCATCATACCCCCCTCGGCAATTGGAGTTGACGGTTACACTACGCCCGAACTGTCTGCCTGGATGCTAAGGGGGCTAGTCATTGATCTAGCCACTGCACTAGCCAATCGATCAATTTACCCTCACTTTTTACCGGGGCAGTGTCGCATAACATACGGTCTGTTAAGCTACGCTAGCCATGTTATGTTGCTGGTATTATGGTGGTTACGTAAATATAGCCATTGCGGGTCTAGCCATATCGAATGATTTATTAGCATGTTCGCGTCAAAATGACCCGAATTCTACAGAATAGCGTATATGTCACTTCCGCACACTGCGGGTGTAATTCACACTGTGATACCACTAGACGGTGGGTGTACAGGCTAAGTTTGCCGGTATATGCGTTCTTGTATGCGAGGGCATATACACCCTCACGCCCGCAACACGCCCGAAGTAAATATTGCCTATGCTAAAAAAATACTAGCCTTGTGCTAACTGCTGGCTAGATGAGTCGGATATTTGCATATGCAGCAGCCTTGTTTTTATTGAATGGATTTTTATGTACAAAATGATTGCAAATCATTTTCAGTATTGGCCTTTTTTTGTCACTATTCAAGGCTGTTAATTCTACCCAGCGGAACCCAGAATAATGTACGATGCCGTGTCTGTTTGACGCTTATCCTTTATGTGGCAGGCAATGATCTGTGGTGTTTAAGCAACATTTTAGGTATAAAATAACGTTTTTTGTAATAAATGGATAAAAAAATGATAAATAATGAAAAATTTCGCTTGACAGTCATGAAACTAACCGTTAGATTCTATCATTTCCACTCAATTATGTTTGAGATGGACGGGGATAAACTGGATTTGGTTATGCACAATGGCGAGGAGGCTAGCGTGCGAGGGAGAACTGGAGGCGTGTTATTTGTCCAGGCTGTTTTTGGTTTGTATTCATCATCTTCACCCGGAATTCCGGGACAGTTTACTGCCCACATAGGATGGGGGCAGCTATTTTTTGTGCCTATAGGTATTGACAAGCTTAAAAAGTTATTATATTATAAAGTATAAATTGAGGAGAAGTTCTATGTCAAAGCCCCAAATTACAATTTCGGAAAGCCAGAGAAATCAGGCTGTGGAAGTTTTGGGACGACTTTATAATTATATTGGAAAAAGCGCCCATTATAAAGCTGATGCTGAGCCTCGCGAAAAAATCAGTTTTCGTGGGAAGTATAATTGGCCTAAAGATTATATTGAAGAAGTTAAAGGCTCGTCCTCATAAGGCTTGTGCTCCTATCTGTTTCTCTTACCTGTAAACTCATATTGACTTATTTGCATGAAATATATAATAGCGTCTTCTGTCGTATGTGAAACCTCTTACAAATATAGATTTCGTGGAGAATTCACGAAAAAATATCCGAATTCTAAAGCTTTTGTGTGCTTTGGGCATCGTGATATTATTTTTCTGACTCCAGCTGAGAAAATGACTGATTATGATGAGTTGGGAAGCATGATTCCTCCTGTGTATGCTTCTGATTGGCATTCTCGATTATTGATTTCAGCATTAGTTGAGGAAAAGCATTATTCTGATGAACAATTGAAAAATATCAAATTTTTCCCTAAATATCCATCAGATAAAGAGTTAAAAAAATTGCCGTGTATGGCAATAACTTCGGTTAAGCTTAAGGACTCTTTATGGGCAGGTTTGCAGAAAAAAAATCCAAAGTATTCGCTTTTAGAAGTGAAAAGTTTATTTTTGACTGCTTTGGTTGCTCGAATAAATAAAGGACTGATTGAATATAGTCAAAATAAGACTTCAAAGCACAAGCGCCTTTTTCGTTTTCAGATATTTTATTCATATGGCGCTGGAGATGAAATTGTTTTGATAAGTTTTTCCAATAGTTTTTTGTTTTTAGCGGAAGCCGTTAATGCCATGCAGGATTTAGCTGTAGATGATGTGCTAAGGAATCCACGAAAAACGACGACACCAATTGAGCATTTTACATGGAGTTCTTCTACAATCACAAGTGTACTATGGGATATCCCTTTAAAGATAACCGATTGCGTTAAAAATATACTTGATGGTGATGAAACATTTTGTGGTTCCGTGTTTTCTACTCGTCCCGGACATACGAATAAAGTAATTGAGAGCTTCAAAGATTCTGTCTCGATAGGCTTTCAAGAAGAGAATTTTCAGATATCTCCAGGGGTGTATAATCTTGTATATAATAAACAAATTTCGCTGTATGAAGCCTTGCAGGCCATTGAATTTTACCTTCATAATGCCAATTTTAGGGATAATATTCGTAAAACATGTACCCGCATCTTTTTGAAAGGAGATAAAACAACGTCTCCAGGAGATTTTGACCTAAAAGTTAAGTTTCCATTATGTCAAAAGCGAAGCAAGTTATATTGGCCTAGGTTTTTAAGAGTTGATGGTTTAGGGTTAACCCCTGCAACAAATGAAATATTTCATCAGTTTTTTAAGCATATTTATCGTCATGCGGAAGACTTGGCTCATAATAATTTATTTAGCTATTTATCGTTGATATGTCGGGTTGAAGTTATTTTATTAAGAGCATTGGGAGATAAGCTTAAGCAGTCAGGGAGTATTGAAAATATTGATGAAGAAGCGATTAAGTTCATCGAGATGCTTGAATTTTGTTATAATGATCGCTATCTAAAGCCGGGTCCCGTTGTTAATAGCCACAATAAACCTGCTATAGCATATTCTGGAGCTTTTCAGCGTGCGCTAATGGTTTCTGATTTATATGCTAATATTTTTATTCGGCTTCAATCAGAAGCGGGTTGCGTTATACGGGAAGAAGTAGTTGATTTTTTGCCGTTTGCAATTACATGTTTTGGTTATTCTGCGGAGTCTCCAGAGCTTGAAACCTTCCATTATTTTCGTGCGGCAAGTATTAAACTTCGATGGCGCTTGGCTCTTCGACCTGTAATATTACTGCAAACTTTAGCGCATGAAACCGCATTGGTCCTACTGAGAATAGATGCCCCCAAAGCATTTGATGACCTATCTACGTTTAAATATTCGAAAGGCAAAAAAACACTTGATTGTCCGATTTTTAATGATGTTTTAGCCGATTGGATTTCATTGAGCACAATTACTGGTATTTCGCTAAATAGTATTGACAATTATTTCAGGATTGCGTTGTCGGCCCCAGATTTGTCGAATAATGTGAAAACAATATATTATGCAAGAACATTTGCTCATTATGCCGTGAGATATTTTTTGTTAAATAAAATAGTGCATTTAGCAGATGGTCAGTCCCCTGGAATCGTGCTGGCAGAGGAAATAAAGAAAATCATTTATCCAGATGTTATCAAATATTTTATCTCTAAATTAGGTTTGTCCAATACCTTTACAAGGACGCAAGCAAACGTGATGAAAGATGAAATTTTATTTTTGAAATCTTTGAACACAAATGATATAATACTCAAGCCCAAAACTATTGATCATGCTATTAAAAAGAGTCAAGATATTGGCAAGGTAATATCCGATAAAAATATTTCTGTTTTAATGGAAATATTAAAAAAACTTTATGCAAACCCCGATGATGGTGAATATGATTTTATTGCAGCGTTAACAGCATTTTCTCATTGCATTGATCCAGAAGACTTTGCCATCCCTGATCAAATTGATCTTGATTCTTTGATGTTAATACAAGAAGTTGAAAAAGAAATCATGAAAAAGCTAGTAGAAGATTCTCCCAAGATTTAGTTGTCTGACTTGCAGCACGACTCCCTTTGTTGTCCGTATTAATGTTAAGGTTTGGTATTTAAAGTCTAAATTTTTTGTTTTGATGAAATACAGAAAAATGTGTAATTTGACAAGCACTAGCGATGGAGCTTCCATTATATTGTACAAAAAACCGCGATTATCTTTATAGTTCCCGGAGAAAATCAGTATGTCTCCCCCCCAAAAGTGCCGGATTGGTCGAGAAGGTATCCTGCTACCTGGAGATAATAGGTAATAATGAATCCTTGTTGGATAATAAAAGCGATCAAATAAACTGCTATCTCCAGCTGCCATGCTTGAATATCCGGTGGCGGTGGCTATTATAGTGGATAATAAATGTTGCGAGTGGATATTAAAGTCACCTGTTGACAGCCAAGTAAAATGGTGTACATTAATGCTGCAAGTGAGGCTAGATAAGTGGAGCCAATGAGCGGAATCGAACCGCTGACCTATTCATTACGAGTGAATTGCTCTACCGACTGAGCTACATTGGCTTATATGATATGTCGTTTCAAGCGGAGAGTAATATAGCAAAAAGGTTGTGAGATTCAAACCGGAATGAGAGTTTGGATTCGAGATTATGCCCAGACGCGAGTGCCGCCGGTAAGGATACTGAAAAGACTTCTGCTTTTTGAGGCAGATGGTTCGGCGTTTGCGCGGATGCGTTTGATATCGGCCACGATTTCTTCGGCTCGTTGATAGCGTTCGGCGGAGCTTTTGCGGAGCATCTTACCCAAGATGGCCTGAATATTCGGGGAAAGGTCTGGCACCAGTTTGCGGGGTTCCTGCGGACGTTCCGTCTGGATTGCTCCCATCATTTCGCCTACGGTTTCTCCTTGGAACGGTTTGACTCCGGTAATGAGTTCGTAGCTCAGGATACCCAGGGAGAAAATATCCGACCGTTGATCGATTGGTTTGCCTATTTTAAACATTTCCGGGGGCATGTAGGCGGGGGAACCGAGTACCTCGTGAGTCATCGTAAGTGAGGAGTCGGCTACTCTGGCGATCCCGAAGTCCGACAGTTTTGCTATCAGGTCATCTTTCACCAGGATGTTGCTTGGTTTTACGTCACGGTGCAGTACCCCGAATTTATGGACGATTCCAAGTGCCGCCGCCACCTGTGAGATGATCGATATTTTTTGATCGATTTGGAGAACGTCTTCTTTTATGAAGTCGGTAAGTGGCCGGCCCGGTACGTATTCCATTAAGATATAGGGGGTTTCACCTTTCTCCGAAAATCCGGATTCAAAAATTCTGACAATATTCTCGTGATTGATTTCTGCCAGGATTTCCGCTTCGCGCAAAAATCTTTTTACCCGGAAATCGTTCGCCACTTCGTCGTCTTCCCGGCGAAGGATTTTCAGGGCGAACTGATGCGATTCCTTTTCCACGAGCATTACCACGCCCATTGTTCCGGTTCCGAGTGTACGCACTACTTTATAGTCAGGCAGAGGCGGTTCGGTGTTTTTCCCGAAGATATTAGAGCCGGTTATGGAAAGTTGCTGGAGCATTTGCTGGCGCTGATGCTCCAGACCGGCCTTGACCCGGGAAAGCAGTTTATCGATGGAAAACGGTTTAGCGATATAGTCGAACGCGCCGTCCTTAACTGTGGAAATGGCGTCATCCAGTTCCGGGTTTCCGGTAATCATAATGATTTCCATCATTGGATGATGCTTTTTGCAGTATTTCAGGAGTTCAAAGCCGGAGATACCCGGTAAATAGGCGTCAAGGAGCAGGAGGTGGTATTTATAGTCGATCAGTTTTTCCAAGGCGTCGCCGCTGCCTTCGGAGCAGTCCACGGAATATCCTTGCGGCTCCAGTATCTTGCGCAACAGTGTCCGGATCATTTCGTCGTCATCAACTACCAGAATCCGCGATGGCGGTTCACCGCACTCGGTGCCCATTACCGCGGTTGCTTCGAAGTCCGGAATCGTTTGTTTTTCTTCAGCCATCCTCTAATATGTGGGCCTTATATTTAATGTTGGACCAGGAAAGGGTCCTTGCCGATTTGCCCCAATCCCCACATTATCAAAAGATAATACATTTTTTCCTGTTTTCAATCTAACACGGGTAACTTTGTCCGTTATCTGAAAACAGGACCGTTTTACGCTTTCATTTCATTGCGTCGTTAAGTTTTTTATTGTACTTGTTTTGTATGTCCTGGATCTTTTTTGTCTGGGTTTGTTTCACCCGTAACTGAGTTGATCCGGTACCGTAATTTATCACCGAACTGGTTGCGCTTTTTGTCCGCTTGGTTCCGGTTGTTTTTGACGGACTGGATTTGCTTCCCATCGCATTCAGGTTGGGTTTGGTTCCTCCGCTGCCTGATGACTGTTCGTCACAACCACAGAAAAGCGCGGCAACCGCAAGGAAAATAATCAACGCGAAAGTTTTCATGCTGTCAGTTCTCCATCCAAAGCTATTTAACATGTTAGTATACGGATTTACTCCGGCATCCTCTACTCCGGAGAGCACATAAATTACCAAAATATATTTTAACACGTTTTTCTATATTTCCCAATACCTATCCGGATTTGCCGGTTGGAGCATTCAGGTCAGGAAACCCGGATTTGGCAAAGTCGATTTCTTTCCCATCGACAGCGGAAATATTCAGGATGCCCTCCGCTACCAGGGCGGTAAGGTTTTTGCCTGCCGGGACTTTCGGCGACCTGACGACTTTCCCGGTTTCCGGATCGGTGATAACGGCATATCCGCGCTGGAGCACCGCGGCGGGACTCATGGCGTACAGTCTGCCGGAGAGTTGTTCGAGTCTGGTGTTAAGCTGGTTGCGTGTATTGCGAGAACAATCTTTCAGGTTTCTGGATAGTTCTTCCAGTTTGCGGCGATGTTCATCGAGAAGCGATACCGCGGAGGATTCCATGTTCCGGCTCAGTTCGTCCAGTTTCTGCTGTTTCTCCCGCAGCAGGTGCAAAGGTTCGCGGAAAACGTAACTCTTCGCGGCGGCCTCAAACCGGCGCGACAGTTTTGAATAAGTAAGTTCAAGGCTGTGCCGCATTCGGCGTTTGTGATATTCCAGCGTTTCGGAGAATTCCTCCTGGCGTCCGATCACCAGCTCGGCGGCGGCCGACGGGGTAGGGGCGCGGAGGTCGGCAACGAAGTCGCTGATGGTGAAGTCGATTTCGTGTCCGACCGCGCTGATTACCGGAATGCCGCTGACGGCAACGGCCCGGGCTAGAACTTCCTCGTTGAACGGCCATAGATCCTCCAGACTGCCGCCGCCGCGAGTCAGTACGATCACGTCAACCGGACATGACCTGTTGAAAAATTCGATTCCGGCGGCGAGTTTCTTTTCCGCGCCTTTTCCCTGTACCGCCGCCGGATATATCTTGATGTTGATGTTGGGAAATCGCCGGTTGATGATCTGGAGAAAGTCGCGGATTGCCGCTCCGCCGGGAGAGGTCACCACTCCGATCCTGCCCGGCAGGAGCGGCAGCGTTTTTTTCCGTTCCTGGTCAAATAAGCCTTCCGAGGCAAGTTTTGATTTGAGTTCCTCGAATTTTCGCTGAAGTTCCCCCAGTCCGAGCGGACGGATGGATTTTAATGAAATCTGATATTCTCCACGGGCTTCGTAAACCGTGAGTTTGCCGTAGGCTTCCACCGCCATGCCTGCCTGAAGGTTCATTCTCCGAGCCTGGTCCGCGCCGCCGAAGAAAACCGCGCGGATTTGGGTCCGGGCGTCTTTCAGCGTCATGTAGACGTGTCCGGAGCGGTGGATATTCAGATTCCCCACTTCCCCGCCCACCCAGATTGGCAGCAGACTGTTCTCGATGATTTCACGAACGCAGCCATTGACCTCGGATATGCTCCAGATTTTTTCTGATTCACCCATGCTTTTATCCTGTAAAGAGGCTTAGGAAGCTGGACAGTCCCCATTCGACCGTATACAATGACCAACTACCCAGTTCAAAAAGTTTTTCCGCGAAATAAAAAACTGCTATAAAAGTTCCAATAAGCATTACTTTGCCGAATTCCGATTTTCCAATTTCTTCGAATTTTGGAAATAGGGTTGCATAGATACCCCATCCGTCAAGCGGGGGGACCGGCAACATGTTTATTATAAAAAGAACAAAATTGATGACTGCTCCAATTTTGAATAACAGCGCGGCTTTAACGACTGCCGGATTTGAACCGCTGCCGAAAAAGACCACCAGGGAAAATGCAAGAGAGAATGCAAAAAACAAGAGGATATTTACAGCCGGCCCCGCGAATGAAACTATTGCTTCCGAATATTTATGTTTGAAGTTGCGTCGGTCAACGGGAACCGCTCCCCATGCCAATCCCACAAATATAAACATGATGAGAGAGAAAATTCCCATTTGCTTGAGTGGGTTCAAGGTAAGATGTCCCCGGTTTGCGGCGGTGTTGTCGCCCTGCCATAATGCCATTTGGGCATGGCAGTATTCATGCAGGCATACGGAGAAAATCACCACAAAAAGAGTCATGAAAAAGAGAATTGGCCTTTCCCACAAGTTCGTTATAAATAAGCTCATATTGTTATCCTTTTTAAATTTTTACTTGCCAGTACTGGTATGCGGGAGTTTCGTACGGGTGGGCTTGTTTTAACGCCGTTATGACCGCGTTTTTTACGCCGGCTGACATGATAAGTTCCACTTTTACTTCCCGTACCTGTTCTATGGTTCCCGATTCGCCGATAAACGGACTGCTTCCGTCCCCGGGGCGGAATTGTCCGGAGCCGATGGTCTGCCAGCAACAGCAGTCGTAGTTTCCCAGTCTGCCGCCCCCGGCCTCGAACACGGCGTCCTTAACTTCCCCGCAATGGGTTTCTGGCACATAGAATTCAAGTTTGTAATAAATCTGTTCAGTCATTGTCTGTTTTACCGTTAACGCTTGTGAATGTCGGCGGATGGATTACTTTAATAGCCAAACCGTACTAAAGAAAACCGGAACGATGAAAAAATTTAAAATAGCCGTGTGCCAGCTCAAGCCGAAGCGCGATAAATATGTGTCGGTGAAACTGGCCCTGGAGATGCTGGACGAGGCTGTAAACAACGGCGCGGAACTGCTGATGCTCCCCGAAATATTTTACCATCCTTATGAACTCAGGGCGATCCCGAAGCTTGAAGAGGCGAACGGCGGAACCCTGGCGAAACTGGCGGAATTCGCCAAGTCGCGCAAGATTTATCTCTGCACCGGTTCGATGGTGGAAAAACAAGGAGAAAACCGTTACAATCAGGCGTATTTGCTCGGCCCTGACGGCAAAGTGCTGCTCGATCACCGCAAATGTCATTTGTTCGACGTTAATTTCAAAAATTTGAGGGTTCGTGAGTCGAACTTTTTTACGCCAGGAAATGAGTTTAACGTTGCCGATACCCAGCTGGGAAAAATCGGTATGCTGGTGTGTTACGACATCCGCTTCCCAGAGGCCGCGCGGAAACTTGCCAAGCAGGGGGTAGAGATCATTCTTGCCCCGGCCGCGTTTAATACCATTACCGGACCGGCGCACTGGGAACTTTTCTGCCGTACCCGTGCCGTGGAAAATCAGGCGTACCTGGCGGCGGCTTCTCCGGCGCGGGACACTGACGCCGCCTATCACGCTTATGGACATTCGATGATTGTCGATCCCTGGGGCAATGTACTGGCGGAGGCAGGCGAAGGACAGGAAATTATTTACAGTCAAATCGATCCGGAGTTCATGGCCGAAACCCGCGCAAAACTGCCCATGCTGAAACACCGCCGGGAGGAAATTTACTAATAGTTGGATATCGTGAAAGGGAAAACTATGGAAAAGGAACATAAATCGCATAAATTGGCTTGGCTGGGATGGCTTATTCCGCTGGCGGTGGTGATTGTGGTGGTGGCGCTGGTGCTGATTTTTTATGGGCGTAACGGCAATGGCGCGCAAAGCAACGGACTCGTAAAAATCGATCATGACTATCTGGTGACCGTGGCCTTGGTGGAAATCAGCGAAACCCAGGCTGACGGTTCAAAATGGGACATCGATGATTCCGCGCCGGATGTCCAGGTGAAGATCAAATGGCGCAACGAATGGATTTTTACCAGTACTCAGAAGCCGAATAGTCTGCTCGCAGTCTGGCCGGAGGACGAGATCCGGATCATCGATTCGATCAAGACCGGAGTGGTGGAAGGACAGCGCGCCGGAGCGAAAATCCGTATCCGTCCCGCCGATTACATCGATATTTTCGTATACGACAAAGATTTGTTCTCTCGTAATGATCTGGCCGGGAAACTTCATATCGCCACCGACAAACTTAAAGTTGGTCCAAATACCTTCAAGCTGAAAAATCAGCCGCTGAAACGCGTCCAACTTAAAGTTTATCCCATAGAATGATCCTTATGTCATTAGGTTTTTAAAGGAGATTGGGAGTTTGAGGGAAACAGAAATGGTATTGAAAGGTCCCGAATTGAATAAAAAAGACCATATTTTACAAATATTGCTTAAAATTCAGACGCTGCTGGCGCTGGCGGCGTTGACGGCCGGGATCATGCTACCGTGTTTCCGGATCGTGCCGCGCATGGGACGTTACACTTGGGTTGTTAAGATCCTCAACCGCAACGCCGTGGAATCGCACAGCTTTTCGATTGTTTCCAGTATAGGCACATTATTCGAGGAGAAGGAAATATTCATTGCGGTTGTGATCCTGATGTTTTCCGTGGTGTTTCCGTACCTGAAGCTGGCGGTGTTGTGGCAGGGGGTGATGGATGTTTCCGGACATCGCCGGCGGGTTCGCAAATGGGTGAATTACGCCGCAAAAATCGGCAAATATTCGATGCTCGACGTATTGGTCATGGCGTTGCTGCTGCTCTGCATTAAAGGACTCCCCGGCGACAGCGCGGTATCTCTCCAGTTCGGTGCGTATTTATTCTGCATATCGATCCTGCTTACCCTGGGAATCCCCTGGCAGTTGTATATTTGCGCCCGTCATCAGGGAGCCTCCCTGGATTGAATGGGCAAAGTGTTTCACTTTGCCGGGGGGGGCGGACGGAAATTGCCGGAATCGCGAAGCATCCCGGCCACTCGATCCAAACACACTGTTTGGCGGCAAAAGCGGACTACTCCGGGGAGTGTTCCCGGATTGGAACGTTTTTCCACGACCTGTCCAGAGGTTATAATTATTCGTCCCTCCGGGACTTTTTCATAAGCAACTATTTGTTTCCTGAAGTTACAATTTTGAATTTCAGGAGTTGTTTTTTGGGGACTTTCTGGAAGTCGATAAGTTTTTTTGCGGCTTTTACGGCTAGGTATGCCTGCCGGGAAGCCTGGGAATCTACGGTCACCGCCATTGAGCCGTTGTTCAGCAGGGGGTGGATTTCGGGATAGTTGCCGAATCCGCCGACAAGGACGTTCTTTTCAGGATAATTTTTCAGTGTCTGAACTACTCCCAGCGCCAAAACGTCATCTGTACAGTAAATAGCTTTGATGTCAGGATGTTTTCGCAGGATTTTGGTTGCGGTTTGTTTTGCGCTTTCCGATGAACTATTTGCGGTGAAGAGTCCGGCAAAGTCAATCTTCCGGTTTTTCAGTAGAGCTTTCACCGCGCCGTTTTTTCTCTTGACTTCCGCCTGGTTGTCGGCGTTGCCCATCAAAACCGCGCCTTTGCCGGGGGAGGGGAGTTGTGATGCGAGGGACTCAGCCGCCTGGTATGCCGCCGCTTCGTTGTCGATGCCGATAAACGGAATGTACCTGAAACCTGATTTTCTGGCGGAATAGTGATCAAAGGGATTGCTGATGTTGACGATTTCGACGCCCTGTTTTCTGGCGCGTTCAAGTTGCGGGAAGAGTTGTTTAGAGTCAACCGGAGCAATAATGATCGCTCCCACGCCCTGAGTCACCAACTGGTCGATCATGTTTTGCTGGCGTTTTACCGGATGTTTTCCAAAAGTTGCGGGAGAGACTATGACGGCCCCGGTTTCCTTTGCCGCTTTCTCGGCGCCTTTCCGGTATTCCAGGGAAACTCTCCGGCCTGGAGATTCCGGGATTAAGCCGATTTCGACGGGCTTCGGGGACTCCGCCATCGGATTTTTACAGCCGGACAAAACCGCAATCAGCACGGATAAAATAAAAATGACAAATGTTCGCTTAATCAATATCATCATTCCCGATATAAAAAAGCCGGGGGACAACCCCGGCTTATGAATTCAATTTACCACATGGGCGGTTATTTTTTTGCTTTTGCCGGAGCTGGTTTAGCTTTTTTAGGCGGCTGAATTTTCATCCGTTTGAACTGTTTGGGCATGCTTTTGAGTTTAATAAGCTGGCCTTTGACGGTGATGCGCGGAATCGAAAACGCCAGGAAGTACCACCGGTAGGAGTCTTCAATGAAAACCTGAGTGAGGAGGTACTTGTTTTTGTCCTTCACGCTGTTGTTTTCATAAAGGGCGTCCACGGCTCCGCCGTATGAAGGCGGGACCATGCTGATCACGCCGAGAAGCATGAAACCGTATGAGGTTCCGTTAGTTTCCGGACTGATGATTTCATAGTCTACCCCGTCGAGATCGATAAGTTCGGCTTCCACGGTGGCTTTGGTTATGGAGAACGCCAGATAAAACTGACTCATGAATCTATTTACGGTTACTTTGGAGAGCATGACATTTCTGCCGGCGGGAATATTTGCCTTGCGGTACAAATCCCCCATCGCGTCCGAATAATCGGCGCGGACGATCGGGATCAGTCCCAGCAGTTTAAATCCGTAATCCTCGCCCACTACATAAGCTTCAGGATTAGAGTACATCGGATTGCGTCCACTTCTGCAGCCCACGACAATTACCGACAGCATGAGCGCCGCCATCGACAGCATGAAAAGCTTTTTCATGATTCTCCCTTTCTCCTAATTTAAGGTTACTAATACATAAATTAGCAATTTATGGTGAAAATTCAAGAAACAGGTAATGTCCGGTAAGGATTTATGACATTAAGATGCATATTAATTTGAGGCTGAACCACTGTTAGGAAAATGTTTGAAAAATATTACGCGTCATGGAATAAGGGGGCTTTTTTCGTGGTCCGGCGCGGTTGTTTACCGGCTTTTAAGTAACCGGCGAATTACGGTTCGAGAGCTTTGATGATCCTTTCCTGGACTTCGGGCCGGTAAAGGTTGCCGAGGTGCGCGCCCTGGTCGAAGAGGGTCAGGCGGTCACCGAAAGTGTCCTTGAGCCATTTGATATCTTTCGGCCTGATCAGGAAATCGTTGATGTTGTGGAAAACCCTTACCTTTTTGTTGTCTTTCAAATCAGGTCCGAGGGCGACCAGGCTTGATTCTTTATTGATTTTCTCCAGGTTGAATGGCTTTTTGCGGATATTGGTCCAGTATTTCTTGAAGAAAGTCTCGATATATTTATGGAAAGTATAGATATCGATCTGGTCGTAAATATCCTGGCGGGAGAACCACGACCAGCTTCCTTTCAGTAGTTCAAGGTCTTTCCGGGCATGGATGGAAAAGATAACTTCCCTTAGATTCAAATGGAAGCTGAAACCGATCAGGAATTTTGCTTCCCCCCTGGTAACCGGCAGGGGAGTATCGGGTTTAATCATTTTATTCATGAACGCGGTATAGAGTTTTCCGGCGCGATATGAGCGTTCGTCCAACTGGGTGCGGGTCCAGCGATACCAGATTTCAAACGCGTCATCGATTTGTCTCATGGCGTACATCATGTCCACGGGCGGATTAATGGCAAGATATTTGTCGAATCCGATATGGCGTTCTTTTTCGTCCATTTCCGCGATGAATAAAGTATGGAGGGCGCCGAGGGAGGACCCAATCAGCACCAGACGGGTGATTTGATCTTGACCGTAACGTTTTTTCAGGTCCGGAATGATCTTTCTGAGTGCGTCATAAATATCCGCGGCGTCCTGGGGAGTATAGCCGGGGACGAGTGAGGTCATGGCGGATTCCATGAACTGCCAGTTTAGTGCGTTACTGGTGATAATCACCGAGTAACCGTGTTCATAAATCAGTTCGGCGAGGGCGGTCTGGGTGAAACTGGTGTAGCTGCCGCCCGTGCCCGGCAGGATAATCGCGAGCGGCGCCGGGTGGTCCTGCATCCAGGCTTTGTAGATCAGTTTCGGACGGTCCGGGAGGATATGGATGGTTTTTTCGCTTCCCCAGTTGTAGAAGTCGGTGTTGAATGGCGACAGTTCCGTCCAGAAGCTGGTGTCGTCGTGCTTGGGGGTGAAAAGCTCAACCCGGAGCGTATCGCTGTAAGGGTTCTGGGGATGATAATCCGGGAGTTTGACGATTTCTCCGGCGAAACCGCCAAGGGTTGTCATTAAAGTCAGTGTAAAAATGATGTATTGGTAAAATGTCACAAGCTATTCCCGGATTTTAATTTTTCGCATTATGTACCAGAGGTTGCGGACAACCACATAGGGATCGCGATAGGTGTCGGTAACCTGTTCAAAGGCTTCGAAATAAATAGTGGCGCGGTTGAGCCTGGTGAAATACTGCGCGCCGTAAATATACGACTTCGGATCGAGTCCGTAATCAAAAATCAGGCCGAAGCCGTCCCTGAGCGAGGTGGGGCCTTCGAGCGGCAGGACGATATAAAAACCATGTCCGATGCCCCAGCTTGCGAACGCCTGGCCGAAATCTTCATCGTGTTCCTTGAGCCCGAACCAGGGATCTGCCACGTCAAAAAATCCCGCTATCCCGAGGATTGTATTCGCCAGGAAACGCAGGCTTTCGTCTCCCGCATCGGCGAAGCGCCCCTGTAACAGCAGGCTTCCTCCCCGCACTGGAAATTCAATATTCGTGCAGATGCCGTCGAATCCATTAATCATGAACCTGGGCATAACCGTAGCCCAGATGGTCGTTACCGGCCGCAATACGTATATGAACCCCACATAATTTACCGCGCCCATACTTCGATTGAAGCCTTCGATTGGGTCGTAAAGGCCCATTTCTTTTTCCAGGCTTTCCGGCATTTTGTCCATGCTGAAGTTTTCCCGGTGGACCGCACTGCCGATTGCGGCTTCGTCAAACATGAAGATTTCCTCTTCTCCTGGATCGAACTGCTCTTCAGCCTGCGAATCCAGCAAATAAACTGAAGTTTGGGTGAAGGTTGCTTCCTTGCGGAATTCGGGATGAATATGACTGGTGTCGAAATCATTCCAGGTGGCCTTGAGGGGACACGCGCAAAAGACGGAAACCAGGATCAGGCAGATGATCAAATACAATTTTGTCCATACGCTGTACATGCAGGTATTAGTTTCCTTCTGGTGAAAGGTATGCAAAGTCTTGTTGCAGTTACCGATATTCAACTTTAACCGCATTTTTGAAAAAAAAAAGCTGAAAACCCGAATCCTGGCGAAAATCAAGGATTCGGGTTTTCCGAAATGGGAGGATTTGTTTGATCAGCAGAAAAAACTGACCGGCGGAGTGTCCGCCATAGTGCGCAGGCCGGGAACCGCTTGGATGACTTGTTTCGCGGCATTGATGGTGATGGCGCAGGTGGCGATGTCGCCGTTGACGCCGCCTTCAATGCGTGACTTGACGTTCGGAGTTCCGGTGATTTCCACGCAATCGTGCGGATCGGGTTCGCCGACCCAGGCCTTGAACAGGAGTGTTATTACTTCCTCGCCATTCATGAGGCCGCGTCCGGTCTGGAATACTCCCGCCGCGTCTCCGGCCTTTACCGTCATGGTGCTGGTGACGATATCTGATTCCGCTACAACCGGTTCGATAATGTCTTCGGTTTTGTCCAGTTTCCAGCCCATCCTGGCGGCGATCATCTGCATCGATTCGGTCAGCCCCACGTGACGCAGGGAACCGTCAAGTTTCTTCTGCTCGAATTGTTCGAGAGTGAGTCCGGCGCCGATTTTCTTCTGGAACGGAATGCGGCGGAATTCAGCGTTCTGCATCCGCGACACCTTGATCTTTTTCACGTCCTGACTTATCGCGGTGAGGCTGAGCGGAAGGAAGTCCATCAGGAACCCGGGATTCACCCCGGTCCCAAGGACTGCCACATTGTTTGCTTTCGCGGCGGCATTGATCCTTGCCGAAAGTTCCGGAGAGGTGTCCCACGGGTATGAGAGTTCTTCGCAGGTGGAAACCACCGGGATTCCCAGCGCTGCGATTTCCTCGATCTGCGGGGCGATGCGGGGCATGTCGGACACGGTGGTGAGTACCGCCACGTCCGGCTTTGCATTTGCGACAGCTTCGGCCACGTTTTCACGGATGGTTATTCCACAGGGTCCCGTCTGGCATAAATCACCGAGGTCTTTCCCGATCAGTCCCGGAGCTTTATCAACTGCCGCAACGGTAGTGATTCCCCGGCGTTCCCTGATGAAATTGGCGATTTTGATTCCCAACGGACCCATTCCCACCTGGACAACTTTAATTTCACTCATTGAAAAACTCCTTGTTCATAGTTTCCGGTTTGTATTTGCGAATTAATCTATTATCTTGCGATGTATAAAACAAATAAATAAAATTATAAAAAAATATAAGAAAATATTATGACATTGGTTCAACTTCAATACTTCATGGAAGCGGTTGTTTGCGGCAGTGTAACCGGGGCCGCGAAAAAACTGGGGGTCAGCCAGCCGGCGGTAAGCGCCCAGCTCAAACTGTTGGAAAAGGAGATTAAAGCTCCGCTGCTGCACAAGCACGGCGGCCGGATGCGTCCAACCGAACCGGGGAGGATCGTGTTCAGGCACGCAACGGAAGTTTTCGCGGGTTTCGAAAAATTCAATGAAGAGATTAAAAGTGTAATTGACGAGAAGCGGATTGCCGGCAATCTCAGCATCGGTTGTGGACCATTGTTGTCACGGTGTGTGATGCCGGAAGTGGTGCGTCAGTACCTTGAGGCATATCCGGAAGTAAATATGTCAATTTTCGAGGAGGACTCAACCCGGCTGCCGGAACTGATTAACGAAGGCAAGGTTGTTGCCGGGATCGGGATCAAACCTCCCGTAAAAATTAAAGGTGTGAAATTCAGGAGACTTTTTTCCAATGAATTTTGCGTGATCTGCAACCCCCTTGACGCCGGAATGCTCGGAAATCCGGTAGAGCTCGAGAAACTGAAGAAGTTCCCGTTTATCGGACACATGCCCGGAGTAATAATTCACGAAATTTTAGCGAAACACATCGATATAGATGCTTTGAAAACAATCTTTCATGCACGTAACACCGAAACCGTGGCTGAATTTGTGAAATCGGAACTTGGAGTTTCTCTGGCCCCAGGATATCTTCTGCGGATAATGCGTCCGCAAAAGGTGGTCATTCTTCCGCTGCGGAATAAAATTTCCGTAGAGGTGGGGATTTTTACCAGGGACGGGGGTTACCTCACGGTCGCGCACAAATTGTTTATCAAAACGATTTCGGAAAAGCTGATGGCATTCGCTGTTTAATCTTCAATCACGGATGGCTGCTTCGTATTATCAGGCAGTACGACCGTGATTATTGTTCCCGATTCTTCGCCGGTATTCATCAACATGGTTCCGCCATGAGCTTCAACAACCAGCTTTGCGCTGTAAGTCCCTAGACCGGTCCCGGTGGTTTTTCCGGAAGTAGCGTATTTTTCAAAGAAGTTTTTCCTGATATCTTCCGGGACAACTCCGATATTGTGTATTTTGATTATTACCGATCCGGAGGAACGGGACAGGTCGATATCGATGGGTTCCTTTTTCGGCGAGGCTTCGACTGCATTCCTGATAAGGTTCCCGAGCATCGAATAACAAAGCAGTTCTTCACAATTGACCATGAATTTTGCATGGGGCGCAACCGGTTTGCCGTCTGTTTTTATATTGATCACGCTTATTTCGTATGCGATAATGCTGGTAAGCTCGCGGATGATTTTGCGGATAGTTTTGATCAGGTCGCATGTATTGTATTTTATTCTGTAACGTCCCTGTTCCATTTCATACACGGCCTGGGAAAGATTCACCATACTGAGCATCCGGAACCCTGAGTCCTCGATAAACTGCATTTCCATACGGTATTTTTCCGGCAAATCCTGTTTTTCCCGGAGGAGGTTGGAGATGCCGATGATGTAATTGAGCGGGTTTTTCAGGTCGTGACGGATAATTCTCTCGATATCGTCTTTTAGCATCAGGGCCTTTTTGGTGGCATCGATATTGATGAAAACCCCTGAGTAGCGCGGCAGTTCCCCGGGAATGTTGATTCTTTCCCCGCTAAATCGTATCCATTTTGTATCTTCATCAGTGGGAAGCAGTTCTCCCTCAACCTTGAAAGCGTTTCCGGATTTCAGCAAATTATTATATGCGATCCTGAATCTCCTTGCGCTTTCAACGGTATATTTTTCAAAGGCGGCTTCCATGTCCGGAAGTTCATTTGGTGAGAGACCGTGGAGTTCGTAAACCTGTTCCGTCCAGTTCAATTGCTGGATTTTGCGTTCATATTCCCATCCGCCGATTCCCGCCAGCTGCTGGGTCTCATTCAATAATACTTCACTGTCGATCAGGCGCTTGAAAATCAATTCGTTCGGCCGGATCAACCCGGTTTCTATAATAGCCTTGTAAAGCATATAGAAGGAGCCGATCTTGAGTATATGTCCGATAAAGTTGAATAGCCCGTATACGTCAACATAAAGCGTGAATGACAATTCGCTGAGGATGGTCAGCAGAATCGAGCAATACATATAGGTGCATACTTTTTTGTCATATTCACTCCGGCGAAGGTAAAGAGACAGCATGGCGCCGCCGAGAATACCGCAAATAACATACTCGCTGATAATTTTAAAAAGAGTCTGGCCGCCACCGTCGATGTGGCATTTGGGGAAAGTTTTAAAGCCAAGTATCCACACTATTGCCGAAACCGTGATCAACATATAAATAGCGAAAACCAGGTGATATGAAAATATTTTCTTCCTGTTGCTGAGCCCCAGCCAGAGCAACAGGGAAATGGCTTCCATGAAACGGGCGACTATCCAAAACTGGGTCGGATAATAAATGGTGGTGACCGGAAATATTACCATTCCTTTGTAGGTGAGGACATGAAATATATCCAGAATGGCGATAAAAAAGAAAGCAATGCCCAGATAAACAAGGGAATGATGCCGGGTATATTTACGGGTGTTCCAGGAAACAACAAACAGGCAGCAGGCAATGATAATACTGAAAATTTCAGCAAAAAAATGGAACAGCAGATAATGCACGTAAGTGCTGGCATATAGCAGAACGATGCATGCAACTGAGAGAAAAAGATACCAGAAAAATTGGGAATATTTTGATCGTGTAAATTCCATGCAATTCAGCTTTGTTTATTAATTTAGTATAAAATATAACTCTGGCTTCATTAATACCAAATGAAGATATTAAAAAGCAAGCAGAAAACTAACAATAATTATCAATCTTTAATATCTCCTGATATGGAATGAAAGGCCCGTGTTTCCGTGTCGTATTCAAATAATTCGCCTGAAACAATATCAAAATACCATCCGTGCAGTGACAGCGCCCCGGAGTCCGTTTGTCTGGTGATGAACGGGAACGAATGCAGGTTCTCTATCGACAACAGAATAGCGGCTTGCTCAGTAGCGCGCTGCTTCCATTTCCTGTCTTTGTCCGGGAATTCAGCGAGAATCCGGTCACGCGCTGGAGCGGCAAGCGATATCCAGCGGGAAATGAAATTTCCGGATCCCTGATTGCCGGTTTGCTCCATCAGTTCGCCTATTCCTCCGCAACGGGAATGTCCCAAAACGATAATATGTTCCACCTCAAGACTGCATACCGCATATTCGAGCGCGGCGCTTACCCCGTGCTGTCCGCCGTCCTTCTCGTATGGCGGTACAAGATTGGCAACGTTGCGGACAATAAACAGGTCACCGGGCTTGCTGTTGGTCAGGATTGCCGGATCCACCCTGGAATCGGCACAGCCGATCACCATGGTTTTCGGACTTTGTCCGTGTTTCAACTCCTCAAAATGAGAGTCAGCTCCAAAATATTCTTTCTGGAAAACCCGGAAACCTTTTATGAAACGTTCGATATCTTTCATGGTCTCCGTCCTTACAAGCTATTCAAGTAATGGTAATGGGAACTTCCTGTGGGGACGCGCCATCCGGGTCATTCACTTTCGCTCCGGTTGGTGCTACCACGAATCCCTGGAGGAGGGGGTCGTTGGTTTTATGCATCCAGCCGCCGAGTTGTTTGCGCAGGCCGGCCAGGACGTCCTTGTATTTCGGGTTTTCGGCCAGGTTGCTGGTTTCCGCCGGGTCGTAGATCAGATCGAAAAGCATTTCCTGCGAGTACGGCCAGTCCTGATGTTCCACCCACACGTCCTTGCTGAATCCCTGGTCGCAGTTCGGGAGGACCACCTTTTCGCGGTCGCTGAACCGCTTGATGTACTTCCAGCGTTCAGTCCGCACTGACCGCTGGGGTTCGTAACTGGCGTGGTAGTTGATTTCGGTGAAAATCGCGTCGTTCACGCTTTCCTTTTCGCCCTTGACCACCGGCAGGAACGAGTTCCCCTGGAGCCATTCGGGTTTGTCGATGCCGAGGACATCGCAGATGGTCGGGAAGATATCGATCTGGGAAATCATCGCGTCGACGGCCTTGCCGCCCACGAATCCGCCGGGGCCGCGCATGATCAGCATCACGCCGGTCCCGCTGTCCTGGAGGTTGCACTTCATTCTCGGGAAGGCGATGCCGTGGTCGGTGGTGCAGATCACGATGGTGTTTTCCGCCAGGTTGTTGCGTTCGAGGGCGTCGAAAACCATGCCCATTTTGCGGTCGAGGCGCCGTGCCGACTCCTTGAACCTTGCCATGTCCTCGCGCACTTCGGGAGTGTCCGGCAGCGGGAGAGGGGGCAGACAGTAATTCGGGTTGTCGCTGGGGTGTTCTTCCGGGAAGGCACGGTGGGTTTCAAAGAACCCCACGCTCAGGAAAAACGGTTTGTCCGGCGCGTTGTCGAGAAAATTGCAGGCGTGGACTTCGGCCTCTTTCCGGTCGCCGAGGTACTGATCGTAGCCGATGGTTTTCCACGGTTCCCCGAACATGTCGTGTCCGGCGATGTGCTGGATTCCCGACAGCGCCGAATGATACCCGTATTTTCGCAGCGTATGGACAATATGATGTTCGTAATCGGTGATCCTGAATCCGCGGTGGGCGAGTCCGAGCATGCCGTTGCAGTGCGGCGATTCGCCGGTAAGGAGCGCCGCGCGGCTGGGCGAACAGGTGGGATTCGCGGTGAATGTCTGCCGGAAAAGCACTCCCTGTTCAGCGAGTTTCTGCAGGTTCGGGGTTGCGATAGCGTGTCCGTAAGGCTGAATGTAGCGTCCGGTGTCGTGCGAGTGAATGTACAGAATGTTCGGCTTGTCCATTTGCTTCCCTTAAAATTTTATTGACGTTAATATTCGACCCCGGTTTCCGGGTCGATGATCTTGAATTTTTCGTGATGAATGGTGGGATCGGCGCGGAACGTAAGGTTTTTGCCGAATTTTTCTTCAAGCTCCATCAGGTGGGCGGAGTCCTCATTTTTCAGTCTTGCCAGCACTGACGGATGAATAATGACCCGTATCGACAAGTCTTCCCGGTGGGTTTGGCGTTTGAAGATTTCCTGAAGGCGGCGCTGAATTTCCACGCTCATTGTCATTGGGGATTTGATCCTGCCGCTGCCACTGCAGTACGGACATACGTCCAATACCGCGTCTTTCAGGCTTTCATGTTCACGCTGCCGGGTCATTTCCATTAGTCCGAGTCTGCTGATTGGGAGGATTTTGGTTTTTGCGCGGTCTTCCTTTACGAGTTTTCTCATCAGGCGGTAAACCTGGTCCCGGTCTTTTGCCGACCGCATATCGATAAAGTCTATTACCACGAGGCCGCCGATGTTTCGCACCCGCATCTGCCGCGCGGCTTCCTCGGCGGCGGCGAGATTGGTTTGCAGCAGGTATTCCGGCTGGTCCATCTTCTGGCGATTGCGTCCGGTGTTTACGTCAATTGCGATCATTGCTTCGGTTTCATCAATACAGATGTAACCTCCGCCGGGAAGCTGGACTTCCCGCTGGAAAATTTCCATAACCTGGTCGGTTACGCCGTAATGCTCAAATATGGGCGTGGCTTTGCGGTGGAGAGTTACTTTTGATGCGGAACGTTTGCTCGTGACTTTGCTGATCTGGTTTTTGAGCAGTTTGCATGCTTCAGGATCGTCCACCACAATTTCGTCGATGTCGTCAGTCAGGAAGTCCCGCACCGTGCGCTCAAGCAGGTTCGGTTCCCGGTAGACCAGCGACGGCACTTTGGGTCTTTCCAGGGACGTTTCCACTTTGTCCAGTAATCGAGCAGCATATCAAGGTCGCGCTTGAAGAACACGCTCTTGCGTCCTTCTCCGGATGTCCGGCAGATCAGTCCCATGCCGTCGGGCACGTCCAGTTCGGCCAGGATTTTCCGGAGCCGGTCGCGTTCCTTGCGGTTGTCGATCTTTGACGAGAGTCCGATGTGGTCGGAGTAGGGGAGCAGCACCAGGAACCGGCCGGGAATGGAAATGTTAGTGGTCACCCTGGCTCCTTTTGTGCCTATCGGACCTTTGGTCACCTGTACCAGCAACTCCGCGCCCTGCGGGAATATCTGCGGAACGTCTTTGACGCTGATCTTCTGGCGCCGCCGCCGCTTTTCCCTCTCCTGGAGGTTTCTGGAAACTTCGGCTTTTCCGAACAGTTTCCGGATGCGCATCGAGATGCCGCTTTTCTTTTTTTGCTCAGGTTTTACTTGTTTGCGGTTTACGCTGTCTACCGCATCGTAACTGGCAGGGAGCATGTCCCAGTAGTGCAGGAAGGCGTTTTTTTCCGCGCCGATATCAACGAACGCGGCCTTAAGCGAGGATTCGTGGTTGACGATTTTTGCCAGGTAAACCGATCCGACAATGGCTTCTTCCTGAGGTCTTTCTATTTCGTATTCCTCAAGTCTGCCTTTGTTGATCTGCGCTACCCGGGTTTCGAGCTTTTCGCAGTTTAGAATTAATTGTTTTTCGGGATTTTTCATCTTATTTCTCTGTTAAATTTTTATACCGGTTGCGACCGGACAGCCCCGCAGAAATTCCGCTCCGGTCATTTCTTTTTTTCCCGCCGGTACAATCTTGCGCAATTCCAGTGCATGAGTGGCGCAGGCGATTGTCCAGCCGTGCTTGTCCGCTTGCAGGACAACGCCGGGTTCTCCGGCGAGTTCCGTGTTTACAGCGGCTTCGGTAATTCTGATTTTTGTTTCCCGTTTCTGGCCCCGCAGGTTGAAATTGAGTCCGGGCCAGGGGAAATAAGCGCGTACTTTGCGCTCCAGGGCAATTGCGTTTTCGTTCCAGTCAAGCTCTCCGTCCTGCTTGCTGATTTTCCTGGTTAAACTTGCCTTTGAATCGTCCTGGGGAACCGGGGAGAGGTTTCCCGTAACGATTTGCCGCAAAACTTCCACGCAGTTATCCGCCGCCAGTTTGCCCAGGCCGGACTCCAATTTTCCGGCATTTTCCGCGCCGGTCAGGATGTGTTCGAACTGGCAATACACGGGGCCGGTATCGAGACCTCGGTCCATTTTCATGAAGCCGACGCCGGTTTTGGTGGCGCCGTTAAGGATTGCCGCCGTGATCGGCGACGCTCCCCGGTACTCCGGCAACAGCGAAGCGTGGATGTTAACGCATGCGGCTCGCGGAAGTTCGAGAATTTCCGCTTTTAAAAGTTGGCCGAATGAAATCACCAGGATAATGTCCGGACACAGTTCTTTCAAATATGCCAGGAATTCCGGGGCGTTAACATTCGGGATCTTGGCAATTTCCAGGCCGAGAGCTTCCGCCGCGGCGCCAACCGGGGTAGGGACCAGACGGCGTTTGCGTCCGGCCGGCCGGTCAACCTGCGTACCGGCGCCCATCAGCTCAACCTGCGGTGACCGGGCCAGAATTTCCAGCACCGGAACCGCGATATCGCCTGATCCCAGAAAATAAATTTTCGGTTTTGTCATTGCCAAAATATATTCAATTCTTTTCAATGAAGATAAGTTTTAACAGATTGCAAGCACTAAATATAGCCTGCCGGAAGGCATTTTACGAGTTTCCGTATTATATTTGTATAACCGAAACCGGAGAATTTACAGTGGAAACACCCGTGGCATTATCACTTGGCGGCAATCAGGGAAAGGTTGCGGAAACCTTCAAATGGGCGATGACCGAGCTGGATAAGGCCGGACTAAGCGGTATTAAGGTGTCGGCCAACTATGCCACCGGACCGGTTGGCTGCGTTCCCGGCACACCTGATTTCATCAATGCCGCCGCTATTGGGATCTGGAACGGTTCCCCGCAAGAATTGCTGAAAGTCTGCAAAAACCTGGAAGCGCGCGCCGGACGCCCGAACGACCATCCGCGTTACGCATCCCGGACTCTTGATCTCGATATCCTGTTTTTCGGAAACATGGTTTGCCGCGGACTCGAACTTACCTTGCCGCATCCGGAGGTTTTGAAACGCAGATTTGTGCTGGTCCCGCTCGCGGAGATTGTTCCGGAATGGAACGTCCCGGGAACTTCAATAACGGTGCGGCAGGCTTTGGACGCAATCGACAGCACGGAGCCGGAACCACGAAAACTTGAGTGAATACATGAATCCGAGATTGTTTTTGATAGTAAAAAAGGTAAATTTTAAAAATACTTCAGGATAACTCAAAAAAGGAAATGGAAGATGAAAAAAGTATTGGCGGCGTTGACGGGAATTGTTTTCTTATTCGGAATTACCGGTATTATGGAGGTTTCAGCTAAGAGTAACGAACGCAATCCGTTTCAAAGAGAAATAGATACCGTTAAAACTTACGAAACGAAGATCAAAGAAGAAAACGCTAAAAAAGAACCGGACAAGGATAAGATTAAAAAATACGAGGAAGCCGTTGAAAAAATCCGTTCCAAAGTGGAAAAAAAGATTGAGCGGAAAACGGAAAGATACCGCAAACAGTTGGAAAAAATCGAAGATAGAATTTCCAAGTTGAAAGAACGTAAGCGGAACGCCAGCCGGTACGAAAAACAGCAGAAAGATCTTCAAAAGGAAATCGAAAAGTGGGAAGGATATGCTGCCGCTCTGCAAGGGGGGAAAGCCAAGGATAAAGGCGGATTCGATGACATCTTTGAAGACGGCAAAGGCAAAGGTAAAGATAAAGGTGCCAAGGACGAGAAGAAGAAATAATTCCGTTCAATTTATAACTGCATCCTATTCGGATTAATCAAAAACTATTTGGCGGGTTGACTTGATAATTTAATGAGTTATTATTAATGAGTACGTAAACATCTCGCTGTTTAAAACTCATGAAAAACAACATAAAAGTTAAGTAATCATGCCAAAACAACCGAACGTAATCGTTTTCTGTACTGACCACCAGCGCGCCGATCTGCTCGGATGCATGGGACATCCGCGGATCAAAACCCCGAACCTCGATAAACTGGCGAAACGCGGTGTGCTGATCCGCAACCTTTATGTGCAGGGAACCGTTTGTATGCCGTCACGGGCTTCGATCATGACCGGGAAATATCCATCGTCGCACGGACTTACCGACAACGGTTACGACCTCTCGAAAGACGAGCGAACCATTGCCGACTTACTTAAAGACGCCGGTTATCATACCATGCTGGTGGGGCGCAGCCATATTGTCTGTACTCAACCGCGCCCCCATTATCCAGAGTCCGGGTTTTACGGTTACGAACAGTGCGCCCATGCCCAGGTTTACTGTGTCGGTACAGATCCCGGCAACGCCTATTTGAATTGGATCAAGGAGGAACACCCCGGCCAGTTCGAGGAAATCGGTTATGCAAACAGTCATCTCCGGGACGACATGTTCGGCAGTTTTACCTCTGCCCCGGAAGAGCTGTCGATGAACTCGTGGGTGGTCGGCCAGAGCCTGGACTTCATTAAGGAACAACGGGAAAAGAACCCGGAACAGCCGTTCTATCTCTGGGCCGGAACCTGGGATCCGCACAGCCCGTATCGTGTCCCGGCCCCGTGGGACGCCATGTATTCCCCGGAAGACGTTCCGTTGCCGACGAGCCTGGAGGCCGAACTTGAGAGTTTTCCGCCGCTTCTCAAAAGGCTGGCGATAAAGGAATGGAAAAAGAATCCGGATGTTCCGCTGGAAACTGTCTGGCGCAACTCGATTGCGATGTTCTGGGGAATGATTTCCCATATCGACGACCAGATCGGCAGAATGGTTAAAGGACTGGAGGAAATGGGGATTCTCGATGATACAGTTATCCTGTTCACTTCCGACCACGGCGACATGCTTGGCGAACACCACTTTATCGGGAAAGGCTTGTACTTCTACGACGGCGCACTCAAAGTTCCGGGTATTATGGCAGGTCCCGGAGTTCCCGAAGGCATGGAACTGGACTGTCTGGCTGAGTCGGTTGACCTGCTTCCTACCATCCTCGATCTGTGCAGTGTTGATGTTCCGCTGGAAATCCAGGGGAAATCACTCAAACCGGTGATGGATAACCCCGGACTTGAACACAAACCGGATGTCTATGTCGAACACGATTACCACCGCTATCCGCCCGGAGACGATATAAGTCACGAAGAGGACGAGCGGGTGTTTTCGCTCTATGACGGTGAATATCGGATTGTCTGGTTCAAAGATCGCGACTATGGCCAGCTTTTCGACTTCAAAAAAGATCCGGAAAATTTCCATAATCTCTGGGATGACCCGGAATATGCCGAAATCAAGCAGAAAATGACCGCAAAACTCCTAAATCGGCTGATAAATATCGTCACTCCGCCCGATACCCGAAAATCCGCTTGGTAGGAATATTTTGACACGAAGGACTTTGTTCCAATCTTTGCAGGTATCTCACACTCACTCAAAATAGAGACGCAAAATTTATAATTTCCCGGCGATGCCGGGATCTATGGGCTTGCAATAATTCTTTTTCGGGTTATGTTAGTTATTAAGAAAAGATACTAAATTAATAGCATTAAGGGGCGGCGTCATGAAAAAGTCGCTGATAATTATACTTGCAACCGTGTTCATGACAAGGCTGATGTTCTCCTGTGACGCCGATGAAAAGTCCGGAAAGGCGGTTGCCGGGAAAGGCGATAAAATGAAATACAAAGTTAACAAAACCGATGCCGAATGGCGCAAACTCCTTACCCCGGAACAGTATCGGATTACCCGGCAAAGCGGTACGGAACGTCCGTTCACCGGTAAATACTGGAACTCCAAGGGGAAAGGGACGTACAAATGTGTCGGGTGCGGGATAAATCTTTTCAGTTCGGATACCAAGTTCGACTCCGGTTGCGGCTGGCCGAGTTTTTACAAGCCCACAGCCAAAGACAACATTGAATATGTTGAGGACCGTAGTCACGGCATGGTCCGGACGGAAGTCCGCTGCAAGAACTGCGGCGCGCACCTCGGACACGTATTCAACGACGGGCCAAAGCCGACCGGTCAGCGTTACTGCATCAACTCGGCGGCTTTGACATTCAAGGATAAGGACGCAAAAGAAAACCAAAAAACGGGAGGGTCAAAATGAAAACACTGCTAACAATCACGATGGTATCACTATTCGTGGTACTGCTTACGGGTTGCTGTATGTTCGGCGGCAGAAAAGGCTGTTGCGGATCATGCGGCTGCGGAAGGGCCTTAAAGTCTGATGGACACGGTCTGACAACCGCCGAGATGGAGAGGATTGTCAAGGAGCGCCGGAAATCAGTGACGATCCTTGACGCCAGGACTGGCAAGTATGATGACGGGCGCAGAATACCGGGCGCGAAAAATCTCGGAAGCAATGCTCCGGAAAAGCAGATAAATGCCATGCTCCCGGACAAAAATGCTGAAATAATCACTTATTGTTCCAGCACCAAATGTCCGGCCAGCAAAAAACTGGCGGAGCGTCTTCGCAAGCTCGGATACACGAACGTCAAAGAGTATCCGCAGGGCATCAAAGGCTGGGCGGAAGCCAAACAGCCGGTCGCGAAAGCGGCTAAAGGATGTCACTGTAATTGATAATGTGACAAGTTGAAAATCCGCGGCTTCCGGTTTATTGTGAAGTCGCGGGTTTTTTATATTTGTGCATTGAAAAATAGGAGATGAAAAATGAAAAGATTTGCAGTAGTTGGACTTGTAGCCGGAGTATTGGCATTCAGCATGATCAGGTGTTTTGCCCACTGCGAAATTCCCTGCGGCATATACGATGACCCGATGCGGATCAAAATGATCGCCGAGGACATTCTAACTATCGAAAAAAGCATGAAGGCCATCAAAGAGCTTAAGAATTCCCAGGACATCGATTACAATCAACTGGTTAGGTGGATTAATAACAAGGAACATCACGCCAATAAGATACAGGAAGTCGTCACACAGTATTTCATGACTCAGAGGGTGAAACCGGCTGATTCCAAAGATAAAAAAGACAACAAAATTTATCAGAAGCAGTTGGTTATTTTGCACAAGCTGCTGATTTACTCGATGAAGTGCAAGCAGACAACTGATCTGGACAACATAAACAAGTTGCGTTCATTGCTGAAAGATTTCCAGAAAGCTTATTTCGGAAAGGTGATTGTCAAGGAAAAAGAGGAACACGGTCACCATCACTAATGGGTGATCGATCAGATATCGGGAAACAGTTCTTTGATTTTGTTGACAACCATTTGTTCATCAAACGGTTTGATGATGTAGCCCTTGATACCGGCCAGCAAAAGCTCTTTGAGCAGGTGCATGTCGGACTTGCTTGAACAGACGATTACCGGGGGAAGGCTGTTGCCGAATTCCTCCCTGGCAACTTTCATGAATTCTACTCCGCTCATTTCCGGCATGATCAGGTCAAGGGTGATGACATTAAAATGTTCGGTTCCGAATTCGCGTATTTTTTCCAGCGCCTGTTTGCCGTTTTCGACTTCTTCGGTAGCGAAATCGATTTTTGCCAGCAGGTCACGCATACCGTGGCGGAGCAGGGGGGAGTCGTCAATTACCAGCGCGAGCCGTTTATTTTTTCCGTTTCCAGCTTTTGTCATGGCAAATTCCGATTTTCGTGATAATTATATAATTCCGGAACACTCCCGGTGCGGAAATCCACACTTTTAATAATTACATTACAAATCCGGAGATTGCAACCTTATGAATAAAAAACCTTTAGAGTTTTATCCGGTGGCGCTGACCATTGCCGGAAGCGACAGCGGCGGCGGCGCGGGAATACAGGCCGATCTCCGGACTTTCTCGGCATTCGGGGTATACGGATGTTCGGTGATAACCGCGGTGACTTCTCAGAATCCTTTCAAGGTTGGCCGGGTTGATCCGATGAGCCAGGAAGCGGTTGCCGCCCAGTTTGACGCAGTAAAATCGGCGTTCCGGATCGGTGCGGTCAAAACCGGAATGCTGTTCGGCGAATCGATCATCAATACCATTGCCCCGGAGCTTGAAAAACTCAATGTCCCACTCGTCGTTGATCCGGTCATGGTGGCTACCAGCGGCGCGAAACTACTTCAGGATTCGGCGGTAAAGGCAATGAAGGACAAGTTGCTGCCGGTTGCCGCATGGATTACCCCGAACCTGAAAGAAGCCGAACTGCTTCTGGAATGCAGAATCGGCAGCCTTAAAGATATGGCGGATGCCGCAAAACGTGGTGCTGAAAAATGGAATTGCGGATTTATCGTCAAAGGCGGACACCTCGGGGAACGGGGCAGCAAAGTGTCAGATATTGTTGCTTATGAGGGTAAAGTTTATCAACTTACCTCACCGGCAGCGGAAACCACCATGGCCGCGCACGGTACAGGATGCACTTTCAGCGCCGCTGCCGCCGCCGGACTTGCCCTGAAATTTCCCTGGAAAAAGGCGCTGTGCGCCGCTAAGGGTTTTGTTTTCGGTTCGCTTGAGGAAGCGGTGCAGGTGGGCGAAGAGCTTGAAGCCATGTATCCGCCGGAGGATACTTATCTGGGGCTGACAAAACTGTTTCCGTTTAAATCATAGGAGTTGGACTTGTATAACGTTTTGAATGTCAACTTGCTTAAAATGTGCTTATGCCTGGGGGTGATTATGTTCTGGTTTTTTCCCGGATTGGGCGGCGATAACCGGGTCAGGTACATCAAGGCATTCAACAAACGTTATGTCTATGCCAGCGACGTGGCCCGGTACTACGGCATGAAATACAAGCTCTGGCGCAACTCGTTTGAACTGTCGAGCAAATACTCAAGGCTGGTTTTCCATAAAGATAAAAAAGAGTTCCTGCTTTCGGGAGTAAAAACTTACTTGCTGTATCCGCCGTTTATTCGCGGCGGACATGCCTACATCAGCGAGGCCGATTTTCTTAAAGTTATTGATCCGGCGTTGCGTCCTCGGGCGCTGAAACCTCACGGAATGAAAGTTATCATGCTCGATCCGGGGCACGGCGGAAAGGACCAGGGCGGCAAAGGGAGAAGTTACCGGGAAAAGGACATCGTCTTGCGGCTTGCCTGGGAACTGCGGAAGGAACTTCGGAAATACGGATATACCGTCTACATGACTCGGACCAGCGACCGGTTTATTGAACTTGCTGACCGCTCCGCTATAGCCAAGAAATACGGCGCCGACCTGTTCATTTCCATCCACGGCAATATTACAAAGGACAAGTCGATTCACGGCATAGAGACTTTCTGCATAACACCCGCGGGCGCGCCGTCGACGTATGACCGGCCCGGCAGGGGCGGGGCCAGGACCGCCGGCAATGCCAACGGGAAAAACAGTTTAAAATTGGCGTATGAAATCCAGAAAGGAACGGTGGCTTCCACGGGCGCTGTCGACCGAGGCGTCAAACATGCCCGGTTCGTGGTGCTTAAAAACGCGCCATGCCCGGCGATTCTGTTCGAGGCCGGATTTTTGTCGAACCGCAGGGAAGAGTTGAGTCTGGCGAATTCCGCCTACCGCGCGAAAATAATCAGGGGCATCGTTTCCGGGATCATAAAATACCATCGCCAACTCCTCCGGGCCAGATGAGGAAATCAAACTGCAGGTAACACTTAGGAATTCTTTTGGAAAGATTTTTAAACATTTACAGGTATGTTGCCGCGGTGATTCTGCTTGTCGCATTATTGCTTGCCGTATTTTTTCCAGAAAGCAGAGACAGCAAGCTCGTTGGAATAATTATTGCAATAACCGTTGCTCCGTACCTGCTGAGCAGATTGTGGTATTATAAACTGGGGCCTGGTAAGAGAAATGAATGAATTTGTATATCGCTTTCAGCGAATGAAAGATGATGTTGTCATTTCCCTGGGGTAGCTGATGCAACCCCAGGCTGGATAGTTTAACCGCTTTGCGGTATAATTTTTTCCCCCAAGGAGATATATTTTTCAGCCTATGGATGGCAAAGCCTTCCATAGGTACAGAAGCAAGCAACGATTATTTCGCTGAAAGCGATATACAACATAGATATTTTTTAGGAGAATGAAGTTATGAAGTATTTAAATATGATGATCCTGGTTGCCGCTTTACTGCCTTTTACGGGAAATGCTATTCATACTGATATTGACTATCCGTCAAAGGAAGTTGAAGGCAGATATTTAACCTTTGAGTATGAAATAAAGCGAGAAGGTAAGTCAATCCAATTTTCTCTTACATTCTCAGAAGCCCCCGGTAATGAGAAGTGGGCCGAATGGAATGTTCTGTCAAAATTTACCTTTGGGCAACTTGATCTCATAAATAAGTCAGGAAAAATAGCTACTGTTGAAATGCATGGCGATTCTTTTTATTTAGATTCAGTCAACTTTAGATTTGAGTTGGAGGAAGAATTGGTTGAGAAATCCGAATTTACTTTAAGAATGTATCCGTTTTCAAAGGAATCCCAAAGAAAGCATCTTGCAAAGAAATGGAAAATAGGGAAAATAGGGGAAATAGATAGTGAATCATCCGGTCCTCCTTTTCCGCCTATGCATGGGGTAAACTATGTTATCAAGTTGAAAAAGCTGGTTGAAAAAGAGAAAAAAACGAACTTGAAACCGTGAACTGAAAATTCCATCAGGAATTTTTCATATCCGCCAGGAAGAGTTCGAAGATGAGGAGTGCCCAGAGAGCGTAGCTGTAGTCGGCTTTGAGGCGCTGGTGTTTGCGGATCATCTCCTCGATGGCGTCCTTTTTAAAGAATCCTTTCGCGACGGATTCACCTTCGAGCAGGTGTTCCCGGAGAGGCTTGTCCCACTTGCCCCGGAACCATGCGGCGATAGGAACTCCGAAGCCCATTTTTTCGCGTCCCATGAGGTCGCGCGGGAGGTATTCGCGGAACGCTTCGCGGAGGATATGCTTCCGGGTCATGCCGTCCTGCTTGAACACGAGCGGCAGCGAGGCGGCGAATTCGGCGACCCGGTGGTCCATGTACGGACTCCTGACCTCCAGGGAGTTTGCCATTGAAGCGATATCGACTTTTGCCAGGATGTCGCCGTTAAGGTAACTGTGAAGGTCGGTTTCCATAACTTTCTCGACGAAATCGGGTGACGTTGTTTTGCTGAACAGTTTCTGCATCAGGTTATGAGTGCTGCTCGGGCTGAAATCAGCGAACTGGTCGCCATATACCCGCTTTTTCATTTCCTCGTCGAAACGGCTGATCAGGTCCAGATAGCGGTGTTCGGGATCGGACGAGGTGATCTGGAGGATGCGTTGGATTTTCCCGGTGAAAGTGCGTTCTTCGGTTTTCGGCGGCAGGATCTTGCGCAGCCAGCCGAAGAAATTCTTGCGGATTCCCAGAGGCAGGAAGTCGGCGAAAAGCGAAAAGCGCATAACCAGGTAACGGTTGTATCCGGCGAATAACTCGTCGGCTCCGTCGCCGCTCAACGCCACGGTAACGTGTTCCCTGGTAAAACGGCTGAGCAGATACGTGGGGAGCATCGAGGCGTCGCTGAACGGTTCGCCGTAATGTTTTACCAGCTTTTCGACCACCGAGAAATCATTCGGCTGGACAACCTTTTCGTGATGGTCAAGCGGAAACTTGCCGTGTTTATTTATTCCCTGTACCGCTATGTTCGCGAAATTGCGTTCGTCGTATTTGCTTTCATCGAATCCGATGGTGAAAGTTTGCACCGGCTGGTCGCAGATTCTCGCCATGATGCTTACCACGATAGTCGAATCAATGCCGCCGGACAGGAATGCTCCGTATGGGACATCGGCCATCAGGCGTTTTTCCACGGCGTCTTCCAGTAATTTCCTGAGCTGATGTTTGGCGTCATCAAAACTTATGTTGTTCTTATAGCTGTAGTCGATGGTCCAGAACCGCTGGACTTTTGCCGATCTTTTTG
Organism: Victivallales bacterium; assembly: GCA_963678815.1. Lineage (GTDB taxonomy): Bacteria > Verrucomicrobiota > Lentisphaeria > Victivallales. The sequence goes on along the minus strand of OY787460.1, from coordinate 4,419,336 downwards.
CTATGTCGAGTTCAAGAAAATGTCCGGGCGGGAGTTTGTTTACTCCTTTGAAAATGGTGTGAGGGGAGGGCACGTACTGGAGTGAAAGATAATCGTGAACGGCCTGGAGGTTGAACTCTCCGGGCATGTCCGGGTGCTTGCGGATGCTTTGGAGTTCGCTGGAGAATACAAGTCTTTTCGCGGTTTCGAAATAAACCAGCGGTTTTTGCCCGAGCCGGTCTCTCGCGACCAGGATTTCCTCTTGTTTGAGGTCATAAATGGCGAAAGCGAACATTCCGTTCAGGTATGGCAGGCAGTCGGCTCCGTGTTCCTCGTAGAGATGCACGATGACCTCGGTATCGCAGTTGGTCCTGAATTTGTGTCCTTTGGCTTCCAGGGCGGGGCGCAATTCCCGGTGATTGTAGATTTCACCGTTGAACACGATCCATACGGAGCCGTCCTCGTTGCTTAACGGCTGTTTGCCGCCGCTGAGGTCGATGATCGAAAGCCGCCGATGCGCCAGGCCGACGTTCTTGTTAACATATATGTCGTCTTCATCAGGGCCGCGATGCTCCTGAGCCGAATTCATCGCAGAAAGAATTTCGGCGGAAACATTTTCCCCGTCAAGATTTATAATACCCGCAATTCCGCACATGATTATTTACCGGTATATGTTCCGGTTCTGGAATTCCCCTTGAGTTAAGTATAAGCCAATGTATATCCGCAAATTCAGATATTCAAACTTTATACGAATCGGCAATGAACAGGTTAATCAGACTCAGAATGAGCAAACTGACCAGTTCAAACATTTCTTCAAAACAAGGCAAAATGACTTCTTTAGGTTGGATTCCCTGGTTTTTTAGCATCATTTCAAAGATTTCCCCCATCAGTATTCCGCAGAGAAAAATCGGCAATACACATATCAACGTCCATACCCATTTACAGGATTTCTCCCGGTCCGGACGGTTCCTGATTACCACGATATAGATGAAAAGCAGAATCGCCAGGAAGAAAATTACCACGGGCAGGTACAGAAATACCCAGGTATATCCGCCATCCTGAAGGGCGGTGTTCTGATATAGCTGAAGATTTTTTTCGACCCGGTGTCCGATTCCCTCGTGGATGCTTACCATTTCATCCAGCGAACCGAAAACTCCCGCCAAACCCAGCACGAAAAATGAAACCTGGAAGAATATCCTCTTGAGGAATTCCTGTTTGAAAAAGAAACTCAGCGGACGCGGGAATTTGAATTCGATAGAGGGAACAAGCTTATTTCCTCCGCATCCAAGACAGGCAAAAGTGATTCCGCAGTAGACGAAGAGCAGCCCCTCGAACCAGGTGGCAACGTTGGCTTCGTTCCGCAGGTCGAAAGAGTTAAGGAGCCAGCCCAGTTTGGTATCCATCGGGAATTTACCGAAATATGAGGCAAACGTCAATAAGGTTAAAAAAGCGCTGCCCAACAGGAACGGCCAATACAAATAACTCAGAAATTTACGCAATGACATTTCTGATTGTCCCTTTTTGATTAAGAAATTGTTAGCAATTTACCCTCTCATGCGGAATTCTTCCAGTTTTAGTCTTATATTAGCCGGTGCAAAACAGGAGAATGGACTATTTATGAATACTTTGACGATTATTATTGCGGTCCTGGTTGGGATCGGGATTGTTTTTTTCATAATCTACATATGGTACGCGAAACAACGCCGCCGCAGGGAAATTACGGCGCAGCCGTTTCCGCCGGAATGGAAAAAATATGTGGAGAAATATCTTCCCGCTTATGATTGGATGCCGCCGGAACTGAAAAAACAGCTCCATGACCGGATCATGATCTTTCTGGACGAAAAAGACTTCGAAGGTTGCGGCGGTCTTGAGGTTACCGATGAAATGCGGGTTGCGATTGCGGCGCAGGCGTGTATTTTGCTGCTTAACCGTAAAACAGGCTATTTCCCGCAACTCCGGACCATTCTGATCTATCCCCACGCCTATGTTGCAAAAGGCGGGACCCGGTCGGGGAATACGTTTATTCATGATGAAACCGTCAGGCTGGGGGAATCGTGGCTGCATGGCGCGGTGGTCCTCACCTGGGACAACATCAAGCACGGCGCGATGGATATTCATGACGGACATAACGTGGTGTTTCACGAGTTCGCGCACCAGCTTGATCAGGAGAGCGGGGCCGCCGACGGTGTTCCGATCCTTGGTCAGCAGCGTTCGGTTTATATTACCTGGGCGAGAATCCTGGGCGAGGAATTCGTTAACCTCCAGGACGAGGTCAAGCGGGGAATCAGGGATGTGATGGACGAATACGGCGCAACCAATCCCGCCGAATTTTTCGCGGTTGCCACGGAAACGTTTTTCGAGAAAGCAAACCAGATGCACCACAGGCATCCCGAGCTTTACGAAGCAATGAAAAATTATTATCAGGTCGATCCGTTGGATTGGAAACACAGCGTTAATCATCAGGAGCAATGAGTATCGATTACTCTATCATAATTCCTGCCTTTAACGAGGAAAATTATCTTCTCGCAACCTTGGAAGCGGTGGAAAAGGCCATGCGGGAAAATCAGGAATATACCGGTGAACTGATCGTTGTCGACAACAATTCATCCGATCGCACCGCTGAAATTGCCGAAAATGCGGGTGCAAAAGTTGTTTTTGAGCCGGTGAACCAGATATCACGCGCCAGGAATGCGGGGGGAAGACAGGCTACAGGCCGGTTCCTGGTTTTTCTCGATGCCGACAGTATTATTTCCCCGGAACTGCTCGGAGCTGTCCTGAGAAATCTCGATTCGGGGAAAATTTGCGGCGGTGGCGCGAAGGTGGCGTTTGACCGTCCGACCCCGTTCTGGACAAAGTGGGTTATTGAGGTTTTCGCGAGAAGCCATACCGCTGCTGGATGTCTGGTTTATTCCCGGAGGGACGCCTTCGACGCGGTTGGCGGGTTCAGCGAAAAAGTTTATGCAAGTGAGGAAGTGGGTTTTACCCGCTTGATTAAAAAGTGGGGACGCAAACGCAATATGAAATTCCGGGTCGTTTCCGAATTTCCCGTGGTGTCTTCGGCCAGGAAAATGGACCAGATGTCGCCGCTTAAAATGATTTTTTATCTGCTTTTTCTGGGTATTTGTCCTTTTGCGTTGCGCTCCAAGTCGTTATGTTATATGTGGTATCGGGTAAGATGAATAAGGAAAATCGTATGAAATTTGATTGGAAAGATCAGAAAGCGATAGTTTACGGCGGGGGAGGATTTCTGGGCAGCGCTATCGTAAAGATGCTTCATGAGCGCAAGTGCGGTGATATCCGGGTTTTCGCCAGAGGCAACTATCCCGGATTAGAAGCAATGGGAGTGAAATTGCTCCGGGGGGATATTCGCGATGCCGCCACCGTCGAAGAGTCCTGTAAAGGATGCACTATTGTTTTCCATGCCGCTGCCAAAACCGGTGTATGGGGGGCAAAAAGGGAGTTTTACGGGATCAACTATCTCGGTACGGGGAATGTTATTAAAGCCTGTCAGGTTAATAAGGTTCCGTATTTGATTTATACTAGCAGTCCGAGCGTAGCGTATTCCGGCGCGGATAATGTTGAAAATATTAATGAAGAAGAGCTGTATCTCCCCAAATACGCAACATATTATCCGTGGAGTAAAGCGTTGGCGGAAGAGGCGGTATTGGATGCCGCAAGCGATGAACTTAAAACCGTGGCGATCCGTCCGCATCTGATTTGGGGGCCGGAAGATCCCCACCTGCTGCCCCGAATCCTCGACCGCGCCCGGAAAGGACGGCTTGTCCGGGTAGGGGACGGCGAAAACCTGGTGGATCTTACCTATGTTGACAACGCCGCCGCCGCGCATTTGCAGGCCGCCGAAGCATTGCATGAAACCGGGAGACCTAACGGCAACGCGTATTTTGTAAGCGACAATTCACCCGTGATTCTCTGGGACTGGATCAACAACCTTCTCGAACAGTGTAATTATCCGCGGATAAAAAAGTTCGTTTCATATGAAACCGCCTGGAAGATCGGCGTGGTTATGGAAGTTATATTTAAACTGCTGCCTTTTGCCGGGGAACCGCCCATGACCCGATTCGTGGCCGGACAACTCGCCCATTCACACTACTTTGATATTTCCGCCGCGGAAGAAGACTTTGACTACCATGTGGTAATTCATCCCGAAGAAGCCTTGCAGAATACCATCACCTGGTTCGGAGGCAGACAGAAAATTATTTCCCGATAGTAAGCTGGGGATCGAATTTTCCGGAAACCTGCGGGGTTTGGGCGTTCTGGGTGGCGCGGCGGACTTTTTCCGAAACATACGGGAGCAGTTCGCCCAGGGAAACCTGACCGTTTTTATTGTAGTCGGCCTTGCCGTTGAGTGCTTCGAGCATGTAGTAAGTGAATACCCCGTGTCCCTTGCCCCATTTGTTGGATTCCTGCGAAGTCTGGGTGTCGCTGGCGGCGCTGATCACGCAGATTCCATCGGAAATCTTACTGAGGCTTTTCAACTTTGAGTTGATCGGGTTGACCTTGAATCCGCGTCCGGCGCGTCTTGCAATCGAGTAGAGGTGTCCCACGCCGCCGGAGTGACAGGCATCGGCGATAACTACCACTTTACCCGCTTTGATGAAACGGTTGAGGGCGGTTTCGATGTCCCACATCGGGAACGCGGAGGTTACGATGCTGTTGTAATTTGTGTCGTATGGGAGCAGGTACAGATTTTCGGGCGCGTCCGGGGATTCCGGGGAGCCGTGGCCGGCAAAGTAGATGACCACCATGTCTTCGGCTATAGCCTGTTTCAGCCACCGGAACAGGGCTTTTTTCATGTTTTCACTGGTGGCGTCCTGGTCAACCAGCAGCATTACGTTTTTCTTTTTGTATGCGCCGCCGTTTTTACTGATTAGCCATTTGTAGAAAGCCTTGGCGTCCTTGGATGCGTATTTGAGTTTGGGGATTTCCGGGTCCTTGTAGCTGGAAACACCGATGACTACGGCGAAACGTTCGCCGATCTTGGAACTCGACGGGGTTTTGGGAGAGTAATCGTCAAGTTTCCGGAAACTTACGTTTGCGGATGCAAGCTGGGCGCGTTTTTCAAAGCTCGAAAGGTTGCTTTTGACCACCGGGTCCTGGCGGATCTGGAGGATCGACTTAACCGCGGCCTGCTTCAGTGCGGCGTACACTGCTTTCGGGACTTTCGGGGGCAGCTTCTTGCCGTCCGGTCCGACTTTTTCAAGCTCGGTGTCCATCGGCAGGTTTTGAAAGATATGAATCCGGTCACGGAAAAGTTTTTTACCCTCCGGATTGCGGAAATCGGTGATAATGGTTGCGTCATACTTTGCTTCGTCGCTGTCCGAATCGAGGACGGACTGGAAAACTTCCACGCGGAGGGTATATGCGGATTCATGCGGCGATGCTTGGACGAATGCACATTTCAGCGCCGAATTGAAGCAGTCGGTGATAATGTTTTTCAGCGGATATTCCGTGATGGACTCGCCAAGCATCTCCGAATGTTTCCCGGTTATTTCGTCCGGGCAAATTACCTTCAGGCGGCACGGCGCCTTGAGGCGCATGGCAAGCAGTTCGGTTTTTTCCTTGACGCTGAGTTCGGCGGCGGCAGGCGCGTGTTTCAGGTGAACATAGCTTGTGCATGCTCCGGTCAGCGTCAAGAGGACGGCAACGGCCAGATAGAGATACTTTTTCATTGTTCTGCTCCTCCCCGTTGAATTTTTACCGCGGTTCCCCGCACATTTGTCCAGTAGAAAAATATAATGAATACGATGTTTACGGTATGGAAATCTTCCACCACTTCGATAAGAGCGTCTCCCCCTGAACTTTTCAGCGCGCGTTCTCTGGCGCGTGTCGACGGGTTTGGTTCATTGATCGGGAAAAAGGTGACATTCATTCCGAATGAACTTCCGGAAGCCGGCCCGATTACGGTATAGGTGTCGTTGGACGTGATCGGAGTTGTGCTTGGCGCGATTCCGGTAATGCCTCCGCAGCATGCTTCGAGCAGCAGCAGTGAACCGATGATGATCAAGCTCAAGATGAATTTTACCGGTTTTTCAAAATATTTTTTCATGATGCTACTCCCCGCCCCGGATAAATTTAATGGCATCGCCCCTGATCTGGGTCCGGTGGTAAGTTATCAGGGGAAAGATCGTGGGCCAGTAAACTTCATTTTTAGCCGTGACATTGATAAGGGCGTCTGCTCCGCTCTTTTCCTTCGCGTTTTGAAGCGCGGAATAGGGATTGAGCGCCGGGATTGGATTGTTGAAAAAGCCGATCGACCAGTCAGAGCCGGTAACGTCTTTCTGAACAACCACATAAGAGTCTTTCGAGGTGATTGGGATGGTTGACGAGGTTATTCCTCCCGGCCAGGACATGCATCCTGAACTGGTTAACAATGCCAGAGAACCGGCAATAACTGGTAGAAAAAGCAATTTTACATGTTTCAACATCTTTTCCCTCACTATGGGCGTTAATCTTTCCTGTGCATCCAATCAATAATACCTTTTACGGGCGTTATTTCAACCTGTTTAAGTGTTCTTTACTGGATAATTCGTGTCCGGAAATAATATTTTACGCTGAACAATAAAAAAATATTTGTTTTTCTCGGGGACAACTGGAAGATCAGTTATCTTCAAGAGGGTTGGTGGCTTTCATGATCCGTTTTTGATGGAAACTTTCTCCTACTTTGCCGAAGTCTTTTACCAGTAATGCAATGGCAAGAATGAGCAGGAGACATTTTCCCACAAAATACACATAAATGGTATTGGGCGTCATTGTGTATCCAATGAATCCCAGTGCTACCATGGCGAAGGATATGAAAAATCCAATACTAAAATATAATTTAAAAGCTTTTTTATTCATCCATTCCTGATTTTCCAAAGCCCGGAAACGGGGGTCAGGTAGTAATTATCTGTTTTGCCGCCTGAAAGATAACGAGAGAGAGAACTGGAATCGCCAGTAACAGTTTTCCGGTCACGAACAAAGAAACTCCACAATTATTTCCAGCCATGCAGAAAGCTCCGGCGCCTATCAACAGCAAAGAAATGATAAACAACAGAAGCATACCTGTCTTGGCGATTTTCTTCATCTGGTTTCCGTAAATTCCTTCTCATTAAAATTTCAACATCTTAAACGGTTATTATAGCAGTGGTTTTAGCATCCAGCAATTGATATGTCGGGAAAAATTTTTAAAAAAAACAATTCCATTGCCCGATATTCATATCGCGCTGCCGCCGTAATTTTGCCTGATTCTCAAAATCTCCCTTGACATTAGTAGATTTCAGCTGCAATTCGGTATCAATAGCGGGAGGACGCATTTCTTCGTGATTTTTCCGACAGACCAGGATGTATTTTGCTGAACAATGGATTTGAAAACTCCGGCTGCGTTTGTGAAAATATGAACAATATCTTCAGGTTAAGCGTGCGGAACTTCTGATTCCGGTTCCAGATCAAGACTGTCGGTTGGGGGAGGAATCGGCGGTTTGTCGTCAAGCATTTTGATTTCTTTCCAAACGCCGGATCTGAACCTGTACAGAATCCAGGCGCTGAGGATTACTAAGTAACAGGTCAGGAATACCCACATTGGGACAATCCCGAGTTTGAGTATTTTTACAATAGTCCAAGTGCCGGGAACGAGAATTCCCCAACTGCAGACAATCACGATCCACATCGGCGCCCGGGTGTCTCCGGCGCCCCGAAGCGCGCCGATAAAATTGAACCGCATCGCATTGAAAATGTTGTAAACCGCGGCACAAATCAGGATGGGACGGCTGTAGCTGAGAATGGCCTTGAAATCGACCAAAGAAGTTTTTACCGGTTCGAAAAAGCTGAACATGGTTTCCGGGAACACCAGCAGTGGTATCGCGATTATCAGCATGTATCCGAAAGAAAATCTCCAGCATTTCCAGGCGGCTTTTTCGGAAATCTCCGGATGTCTGCTGCCCATGTATCTGCCCACGATGATGGTTGCCGCTTCCGACATTCCAAGCAGTGGGAGGAAAGCAAACATGTTGATTGACAGGGCAATGGTCGTAACTGCCAGGGGAATTTCTCCAAGAGTTCCGATCAGGAATGTGGCGAAAGTGAATCCACCCACGGAAAAAAGCACCTGAATACCGGTTGGCGCCCCGAATTTCAGCAGCTTTCCGAAATCCGGCCAGCTGATCCGGCGTTTGCGCCAAGTGGGAAAGACTTCCTGATTGCGGGAAATGAACAGGATAAAAGCGAATCCGGAAGCCAATACGCACGATAAGGTTGTGGCGAGTCCGGCCCCCACGATCCCGAGTTGAGGCGCTCCCCATTTTCCGAAGATCAGCATGTAGTCGAGTAGTATATTTACCGCGCAGCCGAAAAAATGAATCATTGCCACGTACCAGGTTTTGCCCAGTCCGGAGAAGAAAGAGGAAAACGCAACTTCAAGGAAAATGAACCCGGAGCCGGCCATCAGCATCGAAAAATATGCCTGTTCACGGATTGCAAGACTGGATTTGTGTCCGCTTAAATCAATCAGGAAGTTTCCCAGGTGAGTCAGAATGTAGGTACAGAACAGTCCCCAGATCAACGCCTGGAGCGCCGCCGACCAGGGAACTCTGGAACATGCCGCGTAATCTCCGCGTCCATGGTATTGAGAGACGAGCGCGGCGGAAAATCCAACCGTGGAAAAGAAAAAAGTCATCATCGTGAAACACAAAATTCCGCCGGGAAGCGCTGCCGCGACGTCGGTGGTTGAATTTATCGACAGGAATTTGCGGTCGACAAACTGCATGATGGTGTGGCTGGCGTTGGTGATAATCAGCGGATACGCGATCAGCCAGATTTCCCGGTATCCGCCCGAGGCGGAAGTAATCTTCAGAGTTTTATTGCTTGCTGTCGTATCCATTGCCTGTTGCCGGTGTTTTAAAGATGCTGACTATTGACGCGAAAAGACCAACATTATCCCGGCCGGGCGCAGTTACAAGCATCAAATAAATATAATCTATAAAATCAGCAGAATTGTTCCAGCAGCTTACTGATTGCCGGAATTCTGAAAGGTTTTGCCAGATATGCGTCCATGCCGGCATTCAGGCAGGTTTCCCGGTCTCCCGGCATGGCGTTTGCTGTTACGGCAATGATTGGGGTATGGGTGTTGTCGTGTATATTGATTTCCCGGATTTTCCCGGCAACTTCCAGGCCGTTGAGGAGCGGCAGTTTTACGTCGAGGAGGATCAGGTCGATATTTTCACGGTTATTGGTAAAATAGTTCATGGCGGCCAGTCCGTCGTTTTCAAGGTGTACGGTATGTCCGCATTGTTCGCAGATGCTCTGAAGCAGGAGACGGCATGGCGGATCATCTTCGGCAACAAGGATATTCAATTGCCGCTTGGGTTTTAAAGGTTCAACCGCCGTATGCCGTTCTTCCTTTGCCGCCAGCAGGGGAATAGTGAAATGAAAAGCGCTGCCTGATCCGAATTCACTTTCAAGTCCTATTTTGCCGCCCATTTTTTCAAGCAGTTTCTTGCAGACCCACAATCCCATTCCCCCGCCGCTTTGCGGGTCTTGAGTGACATTGAAAGTATTGGAGAAATCGTCAAAGATCAGCTTTTGCTGCTGCTTCGGAATGCCTTCGCCGGTGTCACTCACTGTAAATTTGAGATTTACTGTCCGGCAGCTTCCAAGCAGTTTGGCGGGTTGCCGTTTTTTCCACGCTTCCGTGATTTTTGTGTGTTTTTCCGTGCATACGGTCAGTTCGATTTTTCCTTTTTCCGTATGTTTAACCGCGTTGCTCAGTAATGTTGAGATGATTTGCCGCAGACGAATGGAATCGGTGAATATTGTTTTCGGGAGCTTTGATTCTGTATAGCTCTGAAAAGAAAGTTTTTTCAGGTTCATTCTCGGGATGAATTGGTCGCAGATTTCCGAGAGCATATCCTTCAGATTTATCGGTTCAGTGGCAATCTCGATATCGCCGGACTGGATTTTAGAAAGATCAAGCATGTCGTTTACCATTCCGAGCAGGCTGTTGGCGCAGGATTGGATTATTGATATCTGTTCAATTTGGGAGGCGTCGAGTTTCTTTTGTTCGATCAGCATCTCGGAGAAACCGAGGATACTGTTCAGGGGGGAACGCATTTCATGGGTAACGTTTGAGAGAAATTCAGATTTTGACTGAATCGCATGTTCAACCGCTTTCTTCGCGCGGGAAAGGGCGGTCTGGGCTCGTTTCAGGTCTGTCACGTCCATCAGGCACTCGACGGTTCCCCAAACCTTATTTTTCTCATCTAAGATTGGTTCAAAATAAATTTTGCCGGTTATCCCGGTTATTTTCTCTTCTTCCGGGTCGGTAAGCCTAGTGAATTTTTTGCCTTCTTTCAGGGTAAGATCAAGACCGCAGAGCTTGCAGGGGGATTTATCTTTTTTCATTACCTCGTAGCAGCATCTGCCCACGGCCGCGCTTCGATTCGGCAATTTGAACATATTCAGAAATTTTTGATTGACTTCCAGCAATTGGTATTTTTTGTCTATGACGCAGATTGCGCCGGGAATTGCATCGAACACCGCACGAAGCTGCTGATGGGCCTTCCGGAAGGCCATGTCAGCTTCTTTTTCCCTGGTGAAGTCGTTATAAACCGCCACGATTTCACCGGACGGAAGCTTGAATACATAGTTTTCAACCCATACTTGCTGGTTGGGGTCAGAATAAAATGATATCGGATGATGTTCCGGATGGCCGGTTTGCCAGACCCGTTCAAAAACGTCGAATAGTCCAAAATCGCGGAGGCTGGGGAATGCTTCAGTTGCTTTTTTGTTCAATATGGATTTCAGGGTTTTTACTTTGCTGATTTTTCTTCCAGCGCGGTTCATGTTTTTGATGATAAAATCTTTACCATCGTCACTTCTTGCGTAAACCACAACACCATCACCCATGTTATTGAATAATTCCCGGAATTTTTTTTCGCTGATCCGGATCTTTTCCTGTGCTTTGCGGCGCTGTTCAATCTCCTTTATGAGTTCACGATTCGATTTCCGGAGTTTTTCAGTGCGCTTATCTACAAGTTTTTCAAGGGATTGCCGTTGTTTCTTAAGGGCTTTTTCAGCGGTTTCGCGCTTTTTGATTTCCTGTTCCAGTTCCCGGGTTCTCTCCTTGACGGTTTTTTCCAGGTCACGGTGATATTCGTGAAGTTTGTTTTCTGCCGTGAGTCTAGCCTGGTGTTCCTGAAATTCATGCAAGGTTTTTGTCAGCATTACCGGAAGAATTTCAAGATAGTTAGCTTGATCCTTGCTGATGTAATCCGCTATTCCGCTTTTAAACGCTTCTGCAACGACACTCTCGTCGCCGTAGCCGGTTATCATCACTATAGGAATACCGGGTTTTTGCTGCTTGATTTTCCGGCATAGCTCAACGCCGTCCATGCCGGGAAGTTTAAAGTCGCACAATATTATATCTATTTTACTCGAATTGCTTTTCAGATAGGCAAGGGCGGCTTGTCCTGTCTCTTTTTCGACTACCTCAAAGGTAACTTTTTCCTTGTAGAGGGAACGGCGGATAAGAACACGATCGTGTTCTGAATTTTCAACAAGAAGGACGCGAATGATTCCGGATTCGGAATTCAAGTCGTTTTTTAAAATCGGAACCATAAATCAGCCCCAAATAAATGTTAGTCCTCCCATCCCCAATATACCTATACTTATAGAGTAAATCAAATTTTTTAAAAAACAAGATGGTGTCAGAGGTCAACCGATCTTCCGGTTTTTACCGACTTATCCGCTGCCAGGACAATTCTGAGGCTGTTTACCGCGTCCGCAAGATGATCGGAAAGGTCGATATCTTCTTTGATGGCCTTGAGAAAATACTGTTGCTCGCGGTCGCAAAGGTCCTGGTGTCCAGGTTCGTCGCTCATGCTGATGATCTCATCTTTCTGGACGAACTGCATATTCTCATCCAGTTCCGAGTGATGCACACGTAACTGATTGGTTTTGGTATGGGCATCGATGTCGTCGGACTCCCCGTGTTCTCCCCCGGAAATCGTTACACAACCCTTCGGGCCGACGACGTCTTTCACGAAAAACGCGGTTTCACTCATCATTGGGCCCCAGCCAGCCTCGTACCAGCCCACCGATCCGTCTTCGAACGCCACTTGCAACTGCCCGTAATTATACATTCCGGGATTAAGTTCGTCCGTTAGCCTGGCGCCGATGGCCTGTACCCTGACCGGTTTTGACCTGGTCATCAGGCACATCATGTCGACGTAATGCACTCCGCAGTCGACTATTGGCGACAAGGAGTTCATTAGCTGGCGGTGGGTGTGCCACATATCGCCGGAACTTTGCTGGTTCAGGTTCATACGCATGACCAGCGGTTTTCCCAGTGTGTGGGCAATTTTCACGAACTTTTCCCAAGAGGGATGATGACGGAGAATGTATCCCACAACCACTTTTTTCCCGGTTTCTTTTGCTTTGTCGGCAATTCCCTGGGCTTTTTCTACGGTTGCCGCAAGGGGTTTTTCCACAAAGACGTGGGCTCCGCTTTCCAGCGCGGCGATGACGTATTCGGAGTGGGTTTCCGGATAAGTGTTTATGGAAACCGCGTCCGGTTTTGTTGTTTCGAGGGCCTGATGGAAATCTCCGAAAGTAGGTGCGCCGCCCAGTTCGGCGGACAGTTTTTCGCGGCTTTCCGGGCCACGGCTCACTAGTCCTGCAATTTCAAAGTCATCAATTTTCCGGTAAGCCCGGGCATGTGATGCCCCCATGTTGCCGCAGCCAACTACCAGTACGCGAATTTTATCTGCCATAATCAATTCTCCTTAAATTCGTGATGTAATTTCAAACTTTTAAACAAATTTTGGCTGGAACTGCATTTTCAATGCTTTGCTGAAAATGCCAATTCAGTCCAGAGGCAACCTTTGGTGTTTTATCCAGCCGCCCCCGATAAGCATGTCATTATCATAAAAAACCGCCGCCTGGCCCGGAGTGATTGCCCGGAGAGGGAACTCGAATTCAATTCTTACGCTCTTGCCGTTATTTACGGGAAACACCTTGCCTTTTACCGGACGGCTCCGGTAACGAATTTGCACCAGCGCTTCAAATGGAGTTCCGGCATATTGCGGTTGCTGCCAGTTTACTCTCTCGGCAACCAGTTCCGGTCTGAGAAGATCGTTTTCGTCAACGGTCAGTTCAACGTTGCCGGTAACCGGATCGATTGAACTCACGTAAGCCGGTTTGCCAAGGGCGATCCTCAAGCCTTTGCGCTGCCCGATCGTGTAATTGTGGATTCCTGCATGCGGGTCCAGGATTTTCCCCGAGGTGTCGATGAAATTCCCTTTTCTGGTGTGTCCCCGGAAACGCATCCGCAATGCTTCCGCGAAATTTTCGCCGGGAGCCTGAAAACAGGTGTCCTGACTTTCAGGTTCGTCCGCGCTTGGAAGATCGTATTTTTTTGCCAGTTCCCTCACTTCCTGTTTAGTCATGCCGCCCAAGGGAAAATGAATGCAGGCAAGCTGCCTGGGAGTAAGGTTGAACAGGAAATACGTCTGGTCTTTATTAGGATCGTTCCCGCGTTTCAGGGCAGGGGAGCCATTCACATTTTCAAGCCTTGCGTGGTGTCCGGTAACGATTCCTTCCGCGCCCAGGCTCCTGCCGTAATCCAGCAGCTTTCCGAATTTTATCAGCCGGTTGCAAACCGCGCATGGATTCGGGGTTCGTCCGTTCCGGTATTCGCGCCAGGAGCGCTTCAGTATCTGATGATTGAATTCCTCGGAAAGATCGAGAACTTTGAATGGAATCCCGAGGTGTTCAGCCACGGCTTTGGCGGCGGCTGATTCATCTGTTACGCTCCCGCCGGATTCGGAAGAAGACAGTATCTGGTTCAGATGCAGATTTACACCTATCAGTTTCCAGCCCGCTTCGGCAGCAAGCATTGCAGCCACGCACGAATCAACCCCGCCACTGATGGCGGCGACCAATTTCCCCTTTTTTGATTTGTCAGACATCGATATATTATTGGTTGCAGGTATTTCAGTTCTAAACACAATTAAACCGGGAAGCGGCAAATTCAAACAAGGATATCGCATTTTTCTTTGGGTTAAGGGAAAAAGATGATAGATTATAATTCAACTAATCGTCATCTGGAGGCTGATTATGGCTGAATTATTGCATGTGGTTGCATCACCCCGCAATGAGCGTTCGCATTCGCGGAAAGTCGCTGATATTTTTATCGAAAGCTATGTGCTGAAGCATCCCGGTGACTCCGTTCGCACCCTCAATTTGTGGGAATCAGACATTCCCGGATTCGATCGCTTTATGATCAACGCTAAATACAAAATTATGCACGGACAGGACCATGCCCCCGAAGAGGCCGCGGCCTGGCGGAAAATTACCGGAATCTTCGAGCAGTTTGCCGGAGCTGATAAATATTTGTTCAGTGTCCCCATGTGGAACTTCTCGATTCCGTACAAGCTCAAGCAGTGGATCGACGTGATTTGCCAGCCCGGACTTGCCTTCAGTTTTTCCCCGGACACCGGATATTCGGGGCTCGTTACCGGGAAACCCGCCGCCGTTATTTTTTCCAGCGGCGGCGCTTATGGTAATCCGCCGTTCGCCGCGATGGATTTCGCGAAACCTTATTTCAGAGCGTTCCTGCGATTTGCCGGTTTTGAGAACATTTCGGAAATCGCAGTAGAACCCACGATGATGGGCAGCCGGGAGGAAATCGAAAAAATGCTTTTGAGCAAAAAAGAAGAAGCGGGAAACTTGGCAAAGGATTTTTGATTGAGAAGAATCGATTTTGGGGCGGAGATGTTGTCGAGGTTATCCAATTCAAAAACAATTATTTATATGGCGCTTGCGGTGGCCGTTGCCGTAATGCCGGGATGCTACATGCTCCCATCCCGGCCGGAAACAGTTACCGCCGCCAAGTCGCTCAGCAACGGTATGCCGGTTAAAAAAGCGGTAGACGATCTGGCAATTCCGCTGGTGAAGGAACATTATTTTACCGGAATAGCGGTTGGAGTGGTTTCCGGTGAACAGTCGGAAACTTTTTTCTACGGCAAAAGCTCGGATGACGGTTCCCCGGTTGCCGGTGACACAATTTTTCCTGTCGGTTCCGTTTCCAAAGTTTTCCTTGCTACCATGGTCGCGGAATTGGTGAAACGCAATATGCTCAGCCTGAACGAGCCTGTCCATAAGCTCTTGCCGCCGGGGATCAAACTGCCGTCCGCCGGACTTCGCAACATCACTGTCGGCGGACTCGTTACCCACACTTCCGGACTTCCCCAGGAGGCATGGGCACTTTCGACACTGTACCTTGCTGTCCGCTACCTTATCCGGGGTAAAAATCTGTATGAGGGCATCACCGCGGAACAAATGATCGGCTATCTCCACGATTTCAATCATCAGGCGGACCGCGAATATGACTACACCTATTCCAACCTTGGCTACGGACTGCTCGGATGGCTGTTGAACTGTTATGCAGAAGATAAGGGATGGAAAAATTACGCCCAAATGATCCGCGAACTGCTTTTTGTGCCGCTGAAAATGAATGACACGGAATTCAAGCTTTCAAAAGACCAGAAGCGCAGGCTCGCGGCCGGACACGCCGGAAAACTGCCATTCCTGCTGCCGCGTAACGCTCCCGCCGAACACTGGATAATAACTCCGGCACTCCAGGCCGCCGGGGGAGCATATTCAACCATGAACGACATGATGAAATTCATGAAAGCATATCTGGGAATTGTCAAGACCCCGCTGTATCCGTCCATGAAGTTTGCCTTGCGCCCACGGGCCAGGGCAAAAAGACAAGATGAAGCTGTCGCGATGGGCTGGTACATCCTGAACTTGCCTCAAAGCAAAGCCAGGATCAAGTATATTAATGGCGTTATCGGCGGCTACACCAGCATCATGATCCTTGATACGGAAGAGCGGCTGGGGGTTATTGTCCTGCTTAACAACTGCACTTTCCACGACAGTATTTCTTTTTCCCTTATCGACCGTCTGATCTGCGCCAAACGCCTCCTCAAAGCCAAAGGCAAAAAACTCAATTTTTCCACGGATAAACAGTAAATCTCTCACGGAGACACGGGGAACACTGAGGAAATATTAAAACTGCCGGGATGTTGCGCGATCCCGGCAATTCAATTCAGGGCTTGCCCTGGTTTTCCCCAAAGGGGATATACTTTATACAGCCTATGGTTGGCAACGCCTACCATAGGAATTGGATTATTTTAAGAGAAGTTCGCTGAAAGCGATATATAAATCGTCTATGATAAAAAGCGATTTAGTATTAGAAGTTTGATTTCAACAAAAAAAGATTCCAACTATTTAATCTTCTTCGACCCAGTCGCCAGCGTCAAGTTCTTTTATTCGAGAGGCAAATACTTTATGGTATTTTTCCAAATTCTCAAGCAAATACGCAAACTGTTGATCCCATTCTTTCTTCTTTTTCGGATTTGCGGAGTTATTGTATAAACTAATGTAACTGTTTTTCTGTTCAGGAAATTCCTGCCATTGTAAGCTACCCTGTCCGAACTCCTTATCTATATCTTTCCGTTGACGCTTGAGAAGTTTATAATGAGGTTTTGCATTTTCTCCATCCATTACCAGCCGGATTCCAATTCTGGACTTCTGTGTATCCATAAAAGCATACATATAAAAACCTGTCCTTCCGATTGAAAAAGTCATCCAATGTTGTGCATTTGCTTTATGAGGACGAATAAGATTTCCATTTTGTAAAACGTATTCTCTGAACTTTGTCCAGTATTCCAGTTGCATAACTTTGGTTGGAGAAAGGTTTTTGCTCGATGAAGCAGAACCGCCACCTTTTGTCCATTCATTGGGTTTTGAAACAATATTGAATTTCGGAGCTATTGGGGAATTACCTATACGCCAAAGTTCTATTTCTAGTCCAAAAAAGCTAAAATCGTTACCGGTAATGATATTAAGCCAATCAATGGCTGCACGATGTTCATCTGTAAACTTTTTGGCGATCCAGACAACGGTTACGGCATTTAATCCTGCTGCATAAGTCAATATTTGTCCCAAATGAGTATGGTCGGTTTTTTCAATTTGGTTTTCAATTAATATAAAGTGTTCAGTTCCAGGTTCCTTGCATAAAATATCAGCTCGATAAGGACCGACGTTTTTTTCCACCTCATCAAGTTCCAAGTCTAAGCCGATTGCATTTCCCAATTGTTTTAGATTGTTTTCCTCGGCCAACCATGGTGTAAAATGTTTTGCTTCGCTTTTCCATACTTCTTTTAAATCTTCAATTTGTTCTAATAAGCCAAGGCTCGCTGACATAACTCAATCCTTTCCATTATATATATCCTGACTAAAAACCAAAAATCACAAATGTAAAATAACCAGAAAAAAGAAAAAAACAAAAGAGAAGCAAAATTTGGCCTGGATCGCGAAGCATCCCGGTCAAACAAACTTTGGATGGAAGCTGCATTTTCACGCTCTGCTGAAAATGCCAATTCAGTCCAGGGTTTAACCTTGGGGTTTTGTAAAAGGATGAGGGGGTTGGGGAGAAGGAAATAAACTTTTATCAAAAAGTTTTTGCCTTCTCCCCGAGTCAAAAGACTTATTTATGAAGTAATTTTCAAACCGTCCTTGCCGGAATCGATTTTTACCGTGCCGCCCTCGGCGAGTTCGCCACCGATCAGCATTCTGGCAATCGGATTTTCGAGTTCCTTGACGATTACCCGTTTCAGCGGACGCGCCCCGTAGACCGGGTCGTATCCGGCTTTGGCGAGGAAATCCTTGGCCGTATCCGTGACTTCCAGACCTATTTCCTGTTCCGCCAGCCGCGCGGTGAAACTACGCAACTGGATATCGACAATTCCGCGCAGGTCTTCGACACTCAGCGAGTGGAAGATCAGTGTTGCGTCGATCCGGTTCAGGAACTCCGGACGGAAATGCTGACGAAGCATGTTAAGCAACTGCTCCCGAACTTTTTCCGTTTCACCGGGATTGTCCAGCAGTACATCACTGCCGATGTTCGAGGTCATGATGATGATGGTATTCTTGAAACTCACGGTGCGCCCGTGGGAATCGGTCACCATGCCGTCCTCGAGTATTTGCAGAAAGATGTTGAACACGTCGTGGTGTGCCTTTTCGATCTCGTCGAACAGTACCACCGAGTACGGCCGCCGCCGGACGGCCTCGGTAAGCTGTCCGCCCTCGTCGTAGCCGATGTATCCCGGAGGAGCGCCGATCAGCCGTGCCACGCTGTGTTTTTCCATGTATTCGGACATATCGATCCGGATCATGGCGCGTTCGTCGTCGAACAGGTCTTCCGCCAGCGCCCTTGCCAGTTCGGTTTTTCCGACTCCGGTCGGGCCGAGGAAGATAAACGAGGCTATCGGACGCTTCGGGTCCTTGAGTCCGGCGCGCGCCCTGAGTACGGCGTCAGCCACCGAATTCACCGCTTCATCCTGCCCCACGACCCGCTTGTGCAGGTCATCCGACAAAGTCAGCAGTTTCTGCTTCTCACTCTGGACCAGTTTACTCACTGGAATATGAGTCCAGCGGCTGACCACTTCGGCAATGTCTTCTTCGCTGACTTCCTCCTTGAGCAACCTTTGTCCGCTTTCCTCCTCCTTGAGTTTGTTTTCAAGGTCTTTTATCTGCTGTTCGATGCCGGGGACCGTGCCGTGCCGCAGCGTGGCGGCGCGTTCGAGATCATAGTCGCGTTCGGCGCGGTCAAGCTGCTGACGGGCCAGTTCCAGCGACTCCATCAGTTCCCGCATTTTGCCGATGCTCTGCTTTTCAGCGTCCCACCTGGCGCGGAGTTCCGAGCTTTTTTCCTTGAGTTCGGCGAGTTCGCCTTCAAGTTCCTCGCGCCTGGTCTTCGACGCGGAATCTTTTTCCTTTTTAAGTCCGGCGATTTCGATTTCGAGCTGCATGGCCCGGCGTTCGATTTCGTCGATCTCGGTCGGGCTGCTGTCTATTTCGGTTCGCAGTTTCGCGGCGGCCTCGTCGACCAGGTCGATGGCCTTGTCCGGCAGGAACCGGTCGGAAATATAGCGGTCCGACAGCGTTGCGGCGGCCACCAGCGCTGCATCCTTGATCTTAACGCCGTGATGCACTTCGTAACGCTCACGCAGTCCGCGCAGAATCGAAATGGTGTCCTCAACAGACGGCTGGGAAACCACCACCGCCTGGAAACGGCGTTCCAATGCGGCGTCTTTTTCCACGTGCTTGCGGTACTCGTCGAGAGTGGTTGCGCCGATACAGTGGAGTTCGCCCCGCGCCAGCATTGGCTTGAGCAGGTTTCCGGCGTCCATTGCGCCCTCGGCGGCTCCCGCGCCGACAACCGTGTGGAGTTCGTCGATGAACAGAATCACCTCGCCTTTGCTGGCGGTGATTTCCTTCAACACTGCTTTAAGCCGTTCCTCGAATTCGCCGCGATATTTTGCCCCGGCGATTAATGCGCCCATATCGAGCGCCACCAGTTTGCGGTCCTTGAGTCCTTCCGGCACGTCTCCGCGGATGATCCGGATTGCCAGACCTTCCACGATTGCGGTTTTACCTACGCCCGGTTCACCGATCAGCACCGGATTGTTTTTTGTCCGGCGCGAAAGTATCTGGATGACCCGGCGGATTTCCTCGTCACGCCCGATAACCGGGTCGAGGCGGTCTTCGCGCGCCATCCGGGTAAGGTCGCGGCCGTATTTTTCCAACGCTTCGAAAGTGCCTTCCGGATCTTCCGAAGTTACCCGCTGATTGCCCCTGATCTGCTGTAACGCAGTCAGTATTTTATCTTCGTCAATTCCTGCCTTCTTCAGGATTTCAGCGCATTTTTTACCGCTTTCTAGCAGTCCCAGGAGCAGATGTTCCACGCTGATGTACTCGTCTTTCATCTGTTCGGCGCGTTTCCGGGCGTTGATCAACACCTGGCTGAAGTCGCGCGAACTGTACAACTGCTGCGCCCCCGGACCCGAAACCGATGGCAGCGCTTTGATTGCTTTGCCGGTTTCCTCGATAAGTTGTCCGGCGGGGATTTCCAGTTTTTTGAGCAGCGACGGCACAAGTCCGCCTTCCTGCTCGAGCAGCGCTTTGAGCAAGTGGACCGGATGCAGTTCCTGCTGTCCGTGTTCCACCGCCACATGATGCGCGGCCATCATCGCTTCCCGCGATTTATTCGTAAGTTTTTCCATATCCATAGTCAAAGTCTCCTTTCAAGTATAAATTTTTGTTGCTAATATACTAAGCAGGATGTTTGCCAATTATTTAAAATATGGTTTATTGCGTTAATTACAAGGGTGTTATGGAAATATTTACAAATCACCGATAGGGACATAATGACTCATGTGTAATAATTGTCACTTATAAATTCCTAACAAAGTATCCTCTTGACCTTAAAGATGATAATGTTTATATTTGAATTTGAAAATTTGGAGTTGAATAATGAATTATAAAACAATCATTCTTGCCGCGATTGCTGGTTTTTTCCTTGTTTCGTGCGCATCAAAACTTACGGTGAAGGAGTTTTATGCCCAATGGAAAAAGTCATCTCCACAGGAGAGAGGACTGTTGGTCAAGTCAGATGGCGAAAAGCTGATACTGGTTAAAGGGAAAACCAGGAAGGAAGTGATAGGTCTTTTGGGATATCCGGATAATTTCAGCGAGGTCAGGAGAGACAAAAGCTGTCAATTCTTTATGTACCGGTGCGGAAACATGGATACCCACGCCAGATGGACCATGATGATCCATTTCAACGAGAACGGCAAAGCGGATAAAATGTCAATGGACAATTAGTTTAGGCGGCGCCGTGTGCAAGTTTTCTGAGAAAACAGGATATCTCTTAATAATAGCGCTTTCGGCTTCGGGCAGTTCTTTTGCTTTGTCGCGGGAACTTGACGCTGTATGTGCCTCCAGTTCCCGGCCCGCACGGGCTGTCAGAAGCCATGTTTACTCACAAATGTTTTCCGTTAAATAGTTGAAGCTCATTTTCAGCGATTCAAAAGGATCAAACCGGCAGGTATCCTGTTCGATGATATACCATTCGGTTTTCGCCAGATGCGCTGCTTCGATGATTCCCGTCCAGTCGAGATTACCGTAACCGAGCTCAAACATGTGGACTTCCGATTTGATCATGCCATAGTCTTTCAGGTGCAGAAGCGGCAGCCGGTTTTTCATCTTCCGGCACCACTCGGCAGGATTTTGTCCGCCGTACTGAATCCAATAGGTGTCAATTTCCCCTTGAAGGTTTTCTTTGCCGCTTTCGCTGTAAATGATATCAAGCCCGGTACGGTTGCCGAAACGCTGAAGTTCGATGGCATGATTGTGATAAGTTAGAGTAATTCCGTGTTTTTTCATGTATTCCCCGGAACGATTTAGGTTATGAGCCAGCTCAGTGAAAGCTTCTTCGGTGCAAGGTCCTCCGGTAGGATGCGGATATGCGGTATATTCACAATCGAGGGCCTTGAGTTTTTCTACGATCATTTCTGGCGCATTGATAATTTCATTGGCCTTTTCGTGAGTGGCGCAACACTTTAGTCCTTCGCCGTCGAGAATTTTTTTCAGCTCGTCTATTTCAATTGGTCCCAGTGCGGAAACCTGAACGGCGTCAAAACCGATGGCTTTGATTTTTTTCATTGATTCGGCAATATCTTCCGGGGTTTTTGTGAAATCCCTGATTGTAAACAATTGCGCGGCTATTTGTTCTTTTTGCATTTCGGTTATTCCTTTGGATTTAAGGTAAATAATGAAAACCCGCCTTGCGGCAGGATAAACTTTTTATTGTCAGAGTATCCGGTTGCGCCTTCAAGATGAATATCGTTTTGCAAGCCGGTATCAACTTCCATGGTCGGGACGTTCCGCATGTCGTCAGGCAGGCGGTTGAAGTTTTCGATTCTCAGGTTGCGGAATGTTAAATGTACCGGAATTAAAGGATGGTTGTTGCCCGGGTTTTTGCGGACGGAAAAGTTCTGAATGAGAATGTTTTTCAGATTGCCGCCCCCGGCGGGGAATCGCCAACGGTCGCAATTGACGGCATTCATCCGGCAACCTCCGGAGACATTAGTAATTGTGATATTTTCAATTGGTTCCTTGCTGCTTAACATCCGGACAAAAGTATAGGCGTCATCTGCCCGAAGATCGTTAATATTGATGTTCCGGATCGGACCGCATTCCATACCCAGATTTATCACGCGGGTTGTTGAGTCGTCGGCGTTCAGCGCCACCATGTCATCGTTGGTGGTACGCGGGGTCAGGGCGCGCAGTTTCCGGATGGTTCCGGAGCAGCAGCATCCCCCCATGTGTATGCCGTCCTGGTTCGGACGGATGATTTGATGGTCGAAACGGATGTTTTCGACAAGGAAATTTTCCACTCTGCACATCCGGATGGAATATGCTTCCGGGTTTCTCACGGTCAAATTGCGGATAAACAACTTACGGACACCCACAAAATTTATCGCGGCCCCGGTGTAGGCATTCTGATCGCCCTCCTCGCCGCGCGGATTATTTTCGTTGTTGCCGTCCCATATCCCCCCTTCGACCCGGATATCGCGGTTGCCCCGGTTGGTCAGCAGGAACACGTCTTTATTTGTTCCCGCATGGCTGGCCAAACGAATCACCGCCTGGTCATCCGCGCTGATTTTCGTTTGTGAATCGACTTTCAGCGCGAATGAAATTTTATAAATTCCAGGCGGAATAATAACTGTCCGGTTTCCTCCGTCAAGCGCTTGCTGGATAGCTGATGTATCATCAGCAACGCCGTTTCCGACCGCGCCATATTCTTTAACGTCAATCCTGGATTTCATGATTTATTTCTGTTAATTTTGATGGTTTGAGCAGGTGCGTTGGATTTGAAAATAATATATATATTATTGTGAGAATGTGTTTGGGAAAACATCGGGAAGTCGGAAAAATCATAAATTCCGGCTTTAATGTCTTTTTTTGCCAGAAGATTATTGCCGGAATACAATTCAAGAGTTCCATTAGCGGAACTGGCGATATTCCCGGAAATTACGTTTCCGGAAATATTTATCGGCTCCAGCACGGAGATGTCCGGAGTAACCTGCTTTACCTTTGGAAGATCACTCTTTGAAACACCGGTCCGTGGCGACAGCGTTATTGAATAACGGCATGATTCGCCGGGCTTGAGTATAGGCACGAGTTTATCCTGCTTCCATTTATCTTCCTCAACCGTGATGCAGGGAAAAGTGCAGAGTTCCAGCAGATAATCTTTTTTCCGGTTGAGGATTCCGATTTGCGGAACAAATTGTTTACCGGCAAGCCTGACCGGACTTGAAATGAACCACAGTGATTCCCTGTGGTTTTCATCACCTGCAACCCCCCAGTACGCGGGAACAAAACAGAATATGCCGGGATTACCTCTTGAACCGGCAAAAAGCTGCTGTTTTCTTTTTGTCCAGATATGCTCTGTTAAAAGTTTATCAGGCCACCTGACCGATTTTCCCGGAACAATGCCGCTTTTAATAAGGTTGCGCGGATTTCCCTGGATGTAATTCACATATGCTTTTGTTCCTGGGGCGTAAAGGTAATCGGCATCGTCAAATCCGGCAATGCAAATTCTGCCATGCTGGGCGAAGGTGAATTTTGCGTCACCGGTTCCGCTGTTGATGATCTTCTGGGTCATGTCGAGGCGCGCGGAACCATCATAAGCGCGAATCGTTTTTATATAAGTTAAATGTCCGGGTTTCCCGGTTACCGGATCGAGATACCAGAAACCGGTTTGTCCACGGAATTCAACCCATCCTTTACCTTTTTGTGTTGAAATCTTCCACGGTGAAGTATACAGGAATCCTTTATCCTGAAAGCTTTTTGCGCCTGAAACACAATCAACCCACGGGAGCGAATCGGCAATTCCCCCATAAAAAGTGAACTTTCGTTGCGGACGGGATAAAGGAACCGGATGGTGAAAGTATTCATGCCCGGTTTGCTTGTTTACGTAGGAATACGGAAAACGGGCAAGGTCAGGGAGCAGCACGGCCTTGAAAAAATTGTTTTCAATTACACAGGCGCGATGCCCCTGCAATTTCTCCTCTTTGATACTGACCCCGGCAAGGCAGGATAACGCTGTTGACGGAACTAAAGTCAACAACAGCATTTTATGAAATTTCCTGGCAATGCCCAATCCTATTTCCACCATCCGAACTTATAGTTTTTGTCGATACACAGTTCGCCAAGCGTAGCTGGATAAGCATGGCCATCAAGGTACAACACATTGGTCATCAGCGATCTGGGGGCTGCGGAGGCATTGCTTTCTGAAACATACATCGGCTCGGAATTTCCATGAGGATAATAGACGTAGTATTTGTAACTGATCGTATATCCTTTGCTGAAACCGCCCAATAGATTTACTCTGGTGCTGGGTTTCGGCATCATTGTGGTCTTCATACTGAATTTTGCCAGCGTCGTGTAATTAGCCCCGTTCTCGAGCCCGAACGCATGGCCGAACGCCACATTGAAGGTATAGGTGAGTTTAAATGACAGCGGTAATGAACGGGCAGGGCAACGCAGAAGGTCGCAATTTTTAGCGTTTGCCCCGTCGCTGGTATCTCCGCCCTTTTCTTTCAGGTATCCGGCGCGGTAAAGCAAACCGAACCAGGATTTTTCCGGGGTTTCCGGCATATCGGCATCCTGTCCGTAAGGACGCACTTCGAAATCATCTTCATAGGATATAAGGCATATTCCGAGCTGCTTCTGGTTGTTGAGGCACTGTGTCCCGAGGGCTTTTGCCCTTGCCTGTTTCAGCGCCGGGAGCAGCATAGCCGCCAGTATGGAAATGATTGCGATTACCACCAATAACTCGATAAGGGTAAACCGTTGTTTTGCCGATTCTTTTTCCTTTTTCATAACTAATCCCTCCCACTTTTTTGTTTATTTTTCAGGCTTTATAGTTATCCCCCCGACCCAGTAAATTCCCGGGGAGTCAATCTGGACAAGAAGGCTTTGAATATCCGCGCTTACGGCATCCCTTCTGCGTTTCATATTCAAAGTTACTTTATATGGTTTCCACATTGTTGAGGTTGTAAAGGGGTAAAAACGGTAGATCTGCGAAGGTCTTTTCCGTTTCGGACGGTAGTAATTCCCCATCATGGTGATCCGGATTTTTTTGTCGGGTTCCGCACTTTTGAGATAAATTGTGGCCTCGTAAGTTTTACCTTTTTCCATTTCGATTTTCGGTATAATCTTGAATGCCGCACGGCACGACACTTTTGCCGGATCGATTTTGCTGAAATCCAGTTTAATGGAAAGCTTACCATCGCGGAACTTAGTTTCCGGGTCAAGACTGATTTTGGGCGTCCATTCTTTATGGTCCGGAGTATTACCCTTCAGCCAAGTGTCCCTATAAGAAAAAATGTACCGAGGTTTCCGGGGATCGTCCGTTTTCAGGAAAAGGTAACAGCCGTAGGCGCCGTCCTTCGCTCCCTCTTTGACGATGCATTGTTCCGGAGTCCAGTCGAACTTGCCATACGGGGTGTAATCTTCCGACCGGACGGCACTGATGGAAAACAACATCCCGATACAGATAATGAATAAATTTTTCAACATTTACATAATCTCCTTCTTTTAATTCCTGTTGCTGGCATATTCCAGTCCGGGCACATCTTTGCCGTCAAGAGTCTTGACGTCGAAAGAGAATCCCCAGCCGCCGACATTGTTCTCGATTTTCAGGATAATCTGGTTCCAGCCTTTTTTCAGGACTGTATCCGCTGAATCCTGTCCGGGGCTTAAACTCCGGCGCGGTTTCAGTGCAAATACCTGTTTTGAATTAACCCATACTTTCAGGCCGTCATCGCTGCCCAGGATCAATTTAACCGGAGTGGTTTCCGGCACGTAGATCTGGGTGAATGCATAGGCGATTTCAAAGTCGCTGTTTTTGCCGAAAATATTCGTCAGGTCCACTACGCCGCGATAATCTCCGGCGTTTCCGGCGGTAACGTGTTTCCACTTGACTTTTCCTTTTTCTCCCTGGTATTCGTCATCCATGATACCTGCGAGGAGGTCTTTTTCCACGGGGAAAACTTTGTCGAAATTTTTCCGGCCGAAATTCTCGAAAGGACCGATAATCATCCAGTTGATCGGCACCGCAAGGTCTTTCACCTGCTGCATCAGCCTTTTCATCCTGAAGCCCTGGAAGAAACTCCAGACTTTGCCGTATTTTTTCAAGTCCATGTCTTTCGACAAAGCTTTCATGGTCGCGAAAAAGTTTTTTGTGTCCGGAATCTTGTTTTTCGGGATTTTCCCGCGTTGAAGGCGTGATTTTACCGCGGTTTCCAGCCCGGAGAGCTTCTGGTATTTGACAATGCATTCATCCGCGATTTTTTGCGGACAGGCCGAATTCATGCCCGTAATGCTGCCGCTGTCAAGCTTATATGAACCGAGGGCGTTGGCGGCAAGGGTGATTTTTCCTTTTCCGCCAGTAATAGGAATACGTTTGCCGGTTCCCAGAATCCTGATTTCTTTTGCGCCCGTGGTTTTCAGCGTAAATTCCATTTTTTCCGGGATCAGGTTGATTATGTAAAAATATTTGCCGCCCGCCCGGACAATACAGTTACTGTCGAGTCCGTTCCCGGTAAGGTTGCGGTAGTCCTTCTCGGGAAGGACGGTAAAGGCGCGGTTGAACAACCTACGCTGCTGCTCGAATCCGGAGGGTATATTTTTGTCGGTCCAGTATTGCAGCAGCAGGTACGGGGTTTCATGCGCCAGCAGCCGGTTGTACATGCTGGGGATGTTTTCATCGGCCGGGAGACAGTACGAGCCGTTATTGAAAAATTTCCAGTACCATACATTTTTCTTCATGCGCGGGAAATGGGTTTCATAGAACTGAGGGCCGGTGCGCAGCGCGGTGCGCTTTCTGCCTTTTG
This sequence comes from Victivallales bacterium, assembly GCA_963678815.1. GTDB lineage: Bacteria > Verrucomicrobiota > Lentisphaeria > Victivallales. Next base: position 4,392,550 of record OY787460.1, on the reverse strand, counting down.
TGTACATGTCGATAACTTCCGGCGCGCCGCTGTAAATCTGTCCGGCATGATAAACCTCCGTATCGGTGGTCTGATGGCGGATGCTCTCAAAATAATACCTGCCCATACCGAAAAACTTATCCTTGTACATGGGTGGCCAGAAGCCGGTGCGCCGTTGATACTCAACAAACCCGACCCCGTTTTCAAGTCCGTAATTCGGCGGCTGCCAGGGGAAAATGTACAGCGTCCAGTCGGGGTTGAAGCTCGTCATGATCTGTCCGGCACGACGGAATATCTTGTAGATATTGTCGCAGCGCCACTTGATCCATTCGTTAAGTTTGTTTTTGAGCAGCCACTTGTGACGCTTCGCGAACCGTTTTTTATCGGTTTTCTCGACCGGGATTCTGATGCCGGTTTCTTTTTCAAACAACGCCATGGTGGTGTCGCTGTAACCGCTGTAGAGGGGATCTTCAGCTTCGGTTACCGGGACGCCCGGATTGTAGCCCATTCCCTGCTGGAGGACGATTCCCTTGACGCCCGGATTGTCCTTGTAAAGCGAACACAGGTCTTTGAAAACGCGGTAGAAGTCCTTTTTTATTTCCGGTTCGTTGATGTTTCCGACCCGGTTCCACGGGGTTACCTGCTTGCCGTATCTGTCGATTTCACTGTACGAGTGTTTTCCTTCCGCGACCATCTCGTTGGTCAGGCGGTTCATCTTGTAGATGTCCGCTGGCAGGGAGTATTCGACTCCCAGGAATAAAGTCATGTTGTTTGCCGCGAACATTTCGCCCAGGAGCGCGGCCATGTCGGCCTGTGCGGTGCAGTTGTAAAGCATGTTGGTTTTATTTTCGCTCGGGTAAAGGTAGCCGGTGTAGTACATGACCAGTCCCGCGACGAAACAGTTTTCCCCGCAGAAGCGCAGGTACTTGATGAAATTCACGTTGGTTTGGTACCACGCCTTGTAGAATCCGTGGAACGGATACATGCACAACTGATGGCCGTCGCAGAAAACCCGGTCCATATCACCGGTATAGAAAGTGTTTGACACCTGGGTTATTCTTTCGGCGTGGATGCCGGTAAGCCGCGACGGTTTTGTGGCGAACTTCAGCATCGGGAGGTCATTTTTGATCTTATAGATCCTGATGGCGCTGACCGCGACCGTGCTGCCGCCGAGATAGTTGAAAAGGTCGACGGTCGCCACCGGAAGTTTCGGGTAGAATATTGCCCGGGCAGTGCGTTTGCGGTTGGTCACCGGATGCTGGAATCCGGTATAAACCCCGGTTGCGCAGAAGTACCATTGCCGGTCCCCGTGGTCGTTCCCTATGTTCCGGTAATAACTGTTGTTGCCCAGCGAAATGCCGATTATCCGGTTGCCGTCGTCCGGATAATCCACTTCCACCATGTAAGGGCCTGTGCAGTCGGGGAACTCGAATTTCCAGGACATGTAATCTGTCCAGCCGCTTCCTCCAACCCGGTATTTGCCGAGAGGGGTGTCGATAACTTTGCTGGTGATTTTTTTCCCCCGGCTGGTTTTGCAGTAGAAGGGGTGAGGATCGTTCATGTCGATACAGTTGATGGTATCGACAAGTTCAAGGTCCAGACCTTCCGTCTCCGAAGTCCCGATAATTTCTTTCTGCTCGATTTTTCCCGCAACCGCCGCTTCAAAAACGGTATTTTCAACCAGCTTGTTTTTTGTTTTGTCCAGCAGCGATACGGTGATGTTGTACACCCCGGGATGCGGAGGAGGAAACGACAGCAATACTTTGTCCAGCGTACCGCCGCATTCCGACAATAAAGTACCGGCTGTAACTTTCTTGTCATTGGCAAGCGCGTCGGTTACTTCGTATGAAAGCTTGTATTTGTTGGAATCCAATCCTTTCCCGAAAAGCTTAACATTGAACTCCACCTTTTGTCCCTGACGGAAAATCGGCAGCTTGCGCGCGGCGGGACTGGTCTGTATCCGGCCGTAATGCGGGGGATTCAGGAAAAGCCCTTGACCGCTGTAACCGAAACGGCCGGTAACCTTGCCCAGGACTTTCACCGGTTTCCAGGCTTTTGGATTGATCTTTTCGGACAGCGGCAGATACTGGCCCTGCCACGAGTTGTCGGTCTTGATCAGTTTGACATTTCCGGATTTTTCGTAAACTATTCCCTCCATAACGAAACTGTCGATATCTTCGTTCCAGTTTTTTGTTTCCGCTTCGACGACGATTTCATTTTCTCCTTTATGGAAGAAACGGCCCATGTCCTGATAACGGTTCAGGATGATAGGCATTTTTGAGTTTTGTTCCTCGGCGCATGCCAGTTTGCCGTTGATTAAAACCTTATATTTCGGGGCGGTGTTGACGCAGAAACTGGCGGATTCCACTTCACCGTCGATGAAGAGTTTTTTCCGGTAAACGCGAATCAGGTGCGGAGTGTAAATGCTGACTTTATCGATCTCGATTTTATTGCCGCCCTGGATGGTCTTCAGACCGAAGGCCGTGTGCGACGCCCGGGAGTCGGCATATCTCAGATCAACAGTTTGCCAATTGGTTCCCTTTAATGTGAATTTCAGTCTCCTGATCTTTCTTCCGGTCCGCATCAGGATTTCCCAGTTCGATTCAGGCAGGGATTGTTTGATCCTGAGCTTCACACGTTGCGGCATCCAGTGGCTCCACCACTTCACGCCAATCTCTTCCTCACCGTATTCAGGATTCTTTTTGTAGAGGTCTCCCCAGAAGATTTCGCCGTCTTCCCTGGTGGTGAATGTTAATTTGCCGTCAACAATGCGGAGATTTTTAATCTGGCGCTTTCCCTTCAGCTTTTCGGGCATGCCGCTGTTGAAATCCCAGGGTTTGCCATAAACTCCGGTTGCGTAATCATCTTCCCAGGTGAACGGAGTTTTGTTTCCGGCAATGCCTATTTTAATGGCTTTCCATCTGTTCCTGGCGGGGTCCAGTGTAATCAGTTTCTGCTTGTTGCGCCGCAGGTCGCTTTCGATCTGTTTACTGGAGAGTGTTCCGCCGACGGCTGAATTCCAGCTGCACAGGATTGAACAGAAAACCAGGAAAACCGTTAAATTACATTTCATTCTACATATCCTTTTTTGACTTTAAAAATTTTTATAATGCAAGTGGTTAAACCATAACGGTTTCTAATTGCTTCAGGGTTTTTCCTTCATGGTATTTCGGCCCAAGGTAGATCCTTCCTATGTTAGTATTTCCGCTTTTGAAATATTTTGTGATATATGAAACCAAAGTTGTTGCCATGGGAAACGTGCAATGAGAACAGGACGATACGTGCGGACTGTATTCCACCGCAATGTCCTGACTGTTAACTGTAATCAAACCGAACTTTTCAGGAATGCGCCTGCACTCGGAAAATGCTTCATAATAAAACGGCAGATAATCATCGGAGTAAAGAAACGCGGAATCAAACGGTCCTTTATTAATCGCGGCGGCGATTTTACCCATATCCATATACTTCTGGTATTCCCGTCCCCGCATTGAAAATTCGGACTCCGGGCCATACTTCATGCCGTAATGCGCGCAACCGTCCATGAAACCTAAATAACGTCTATGGAAGGGGATGTATGGTGCGGATTCCTTTTTTGAAAACTCATATCTGATAAGCGCTGGTCTCCGGTAACCGTGTTCGTAAAGCTTTTCCGCCGCGAGCCAGCCGGTTTTATAGGCATCGGGAGCAATAATGTTTTCAACTAGATTCTCGTAGTTAGCTTCCACGGAAATCAATAGCTTTTCAGGCAATGTCCGCAAATAGTCAACTGCCTTCTTGCCGATGGTGCTTATAACTATTACATCGGGAATATCTCTAAACAAAAATGGATATTCTTCCGGAGTTGTCCGCGAAGAAAGCAGGATCAGTTCCGAGGTTATGCCTGCGGTTTCAGCTTTTTCGTGCAAGGTCAGCCAGAGCTTGTTCCAGGCGGGATTCCCGATCATGTTGGTTCCGCCGGAAACAAATGCAAAATGTCCGAGTGAAGTCTTATTGCCGGCGCTTTCCAGTGACAACGCGCGATTCTGTCCTTTTTTGATGATGGTCCCGGCGGCTTCTTCCGTTTCAAGCACCCGCCGTACTGTTTCACGGCTGCATTCAAGTATCTCACAAAGCTCCCTTTCAGGAGGAAGGATCAGGTCGCCGCGTTGTCGCATTGCAAGCAGGAGTTCTTTAAATTTTTGCCCTGTCTGCTTTTTTGTTTGATAACCCCGGTATTTTTTGCGTCGCATAATTTTTTCTTTTGTTTGTTGCTATAATTATACCACATGGTCTAATGTTTGTCAATACATTAACTGAAAATAACTGTTCTGTTTGAGTAGCGGATATGCCGCGACGTGCCGCCTGAAGTTTGGGGGATACTTATTGACAAATAAAGGGTATCTCTAAAAATTGACTCTCCGGGAGAGAGACGAAAAAGAATTGCCCGAAGACGAAAATGCTATTATTAGAGCTACCCAAAATCCAATAATGTTGACTGTTCCCAAAAGCTTAAGTAAACAGTATTGAGCCTGAACCTGTTCCCAATTATGCTTAGATCAAAGATTGACACCTCAGTAAATGCGTTTGCAATCCGATGTGTCCCTATAGCAGTTTTTTTTGAGTTACATATTGACACTTGAAAAATATCATGTATAATCTATATAAATGCATTTATATAAAAGCTATAATATAACTGCCGAATATCAACGGAAAGAGGTAGGGTATGAATCGTAAACAGCTGGTTTGCCCTGAGTTGCGGATAAAAAAACATTTCACCCTGATCGAGCTGCTGGTAGTAATAGCGATAATTGCCATATTGGCGGCGGTTCTGCTTCCCGCTTTGCGGCAGGCCAGGAATAAAAGCAACGAAATTTCCTGCTGCAGCAACCTGAAACAGCTTGGAATTGTCGTCGGATTATATGCCGGGGATTACAACAATTATATAATCCCGCTTTCCTACCGCTATCCCATCGATCTTGGTTATATCAATGTTGATCCGACTTCCCAGGACACTCCTTCGGTATGTCCCAGCGACCTGACCCCGCAGGCATGGAACAATAACGGGGTGAGAATGTATTACCGAAGCTATGCCCAGAACCAGGATGTCTGCGGACTTTTGACAAAGAATAAGAGTTGGCGTGAGCGGGGAATCCGGCCGATGGGTACTGTTCCTTATCCCTCCCTGGGCAGTGTTTATATGGACTGTGACATTGAATGGATTCAGAGTGAGGATGCACAGCCCGGCATGGGGTATCCCCCGGCTTACCGGCATCGTTTCGGACTGAACGCGAATTATCTTGATGGCCATGCGGGATGGCGTAAATTTCCGGTTCCCCCGGTTGACGATCCGTTCTGGGCGGCCGCCGACTGATTGCGGAACAATAAATAATAATAGTAATCTGAACATCAGGGGTCTAGCATGAGAGTTTCAATGAAGGATATCGCGAAAGCGGTTGGTGTTTCCCAGACCACGGTTTCAATGGTCCTGGGGAATAATAAAAACTGTTATGCATCAGAAAAAACGAAAGAGAAAATTTTTAAGGTTGTCAGAGAGATGGGATACATCCCGAATTTTTCCGCCAGGATATTGCAGGGACAACCTTCCCGGACAATTGGGCTGGTTACTTCCCTTACCGGTCCTGAAACCCATTCCAAAGTGGTGGAAAGGTTGATTATCAGATTTGGCGAAAAGGGATTGCATGTGCTGATGAACAACGTGTCCGGGCTTTCTCCCGAGAATAAATACAAAGTAATAATGGAGCTGCTGTCGCGCCGGGTTGACGCCCTGGTTATCGGGGAAACCACGGAGGAAATGACGGAACGGATTCCCGCAACGGTAAAAACCATCATGCTGCACGCCCTCAAAGTGCACCCCGAAAGGGAAAATTTCTGCCAGATAACCGTGGACCGGGAACACGGCGGCTGGCTGGCGACCGACCATCTGCTGAAATCAGGAAGAAGCAAACCGGCATTCCTGGGATTCAATGTTGCTCAGAATCAGGCCAAGATATCGGGTTACCGCCGCGCGGTTGCGGAACATTGCGGGAGTCCGGACGATGCCCGGATTTATTGCCCGGTAACCAGGGAAAAGGTTGATGCTTATTTATCTGAAATGGTTGACCTTTTTAAGGATGACGTGATTGATTCATGTTTTTGCTCTAATGACTACATAGCCGCGGCACTGATCCATACCTTTCTGCGTCACGGGATTCGCGTTCCAGAAGACTTTGCGGTGGTTGGATTTGATGACTTGAGCGTATGTGAGAGTCTGGAGATAACTTCCGTACATCAGCCGCTGGATGAGTTGGCGGATGCCGCCTGCAGTAAAATCACCGCCGTTGAAAACGATTACCCCGGAGATTTCGCCGAAACTATTCTCCTGAAGCCTGAACTGGTTGTCAGGAGTTCAACTGAAAGCTGATTCCTGAATGATGCATCAAAATAAACTTTTTTTGTTTTCTTTTGCACTGTTGTTTTCATCACTGGCATCTGGAGAAAGCTGCAAAACAGTAAATTCCTCTTTTGAAAGGAATGAAAAAAACAAGCCTCTCGGGTGGGGGTATTACGCAAGTGCCGGTAAATGCGAATGGGGCAGCCGTCCGGGGGGCATTGACGGGAAACGTTGCGGATACCTGAAAGTCATAAAATTTTCCAAAGCCTCTAAGAAGTCGAGGAAAAAACTGGAGAGCGTCAGTTGTGCATTATTACTCGGACGCGGTAACGGCTACAGCGGAAAAAATGCAATTACGGCGTTTCCCGGAAGGCCGTATAAATTGTCGTTTTGGGTTAAAACCGATCCGTCATGGCTGGCCGGTTCGCGTTATTTTTCGGTAAATCTGATCGGCTGGAAAACCCTTCAGGGACTTAAGCGGGATCGGACCTGGAGCAATATCAAAAACAAACTGAAAGTAAGTTGCAAAAAGGATGGCTGGAAGCAGTTTTCCGGGGAATTTACCGTTCCGGACAATATCAGGAAAATGAACATCGGTTTCCGGATCGGTGGCATAAAGAATTCCGAATTTACGGGAGGGATGCTTGAATTGGATGACGTTAAACTTGTTCCGCTGTTCAGGCTGGGAGTGTTCAATGGCGGTAATACGCTGGGGGCCAGGCAAATAATCGAAAGCGCGAAAACTGTCCCCGGAATTAAAATCAGCGTTTTTAAACAAATATCCATGGAAAATCTGGCAGGATTTGATGCGGTTGTCATTCCCGATTGCAAGGGATTCGGCGAAAATGTCAGCCGTTTCTGGCAGGAGGCAATTCGGAGCTACGTGGAAAATTGCGGGGGGGCGGTGATCTTCTATCATGATTCGGTTGGGGCCCCCCGTTCCCCGTTCGGGCGCAAACCGCTTTTTCCCGGAATTGTTACGGAAACCTTTAAGGAGTCGTCATGGCCTAAACCCTACCGGATAATCGTTGCCGGCAACCAACACCCGATCACTTCAGGATGGCGGCCAAAACAGGTTTTGCCCCTGATGTACGTTGATGTGATTGCAATGAAAACCGGTCCGGAGGGCCGCATTCTATGTAAAACCCCGCAAGGCATGGCCGCCATTGTTGTCGGGAAGGCCGGAAAAGGATTGGCTGTTTACAACGGCACAATAATTTTTGACCGTCCTGGTAAACTTTACAGTTCCATTAGTGCTGAAGATCGCGACATTAAGGCGCATGGGACCGACCTGACCATCCTGCGGAACACAATTAACTGGCTCGCCGCCCGTAAACAGTGGCTTGACACGGTAACCGCTGAAAAAGAAGTGAAAAAATTCCGTGAATTGGAAGCGCCGGACCGTAAAAATGAACTCGTGATTCTTCCTGAACCGCAAAATCTGAATATTGAAAAAGGAACTATGTCCGTCAGTTCCGGTAATAAAGCCGAAGCGATTATTGTTATCGGAGACAACCCCGGACCGGGAGTCAAAGCCGCCGTCAGGATGCTTACGGATAAAATTATTTCGCTTCATGGCAGGATTTTATTGAAGAAATCCTCCGAATTGAACAATGAAGACCGCAAACAATACAACCTTATTGTTATTGGCACGGTAAATAACAAAATTGGTAAGTCATACTTGAAATTGCAAAGAAAGTTGTTCTCGGGAAATTATGAATTGCGAAAAAATAATATCGGTAATGAGGGATATGTTATCAGGTGTTTTAAAAACAAAGAGGGCAGGGATGTACTGTTAGGGGCAGGCATCGGGGAAATCGGCGATATGTATGCCGCTTACACCATCCGCTGGTTAATAAAAGCTGCCGGGAAAAGTGTGCGGGCCGGAAAAGTAAACATTCGCGACTGGCCTGAAATTGAACTCCGTGCGGTTTCCTGTGCGCTTTTTCCCTCTTATTTGGAACGGGAAAAGTTTTCCGGTGAAGTCATCAACAACGCTAAAAAACAGATCGACTGGTTCAGTGCATATAAAGTCAACATGATCAATTTGCGGATCAAGACCCCGCTCGGGGGAAAGCTTTCCGTAACAACCCGGGAAAATCTGGACAACGTTGTGGAAATTTTTGCTTACGCCCATTCACGGGGAGTAAAAATCTCGATGTGCTTTTACAGCTCGCTTGGATGCAGGAAACACTGCTTTGACTCTTTCTGTTTTTCCGACCCGGAAGCTATTAAGCAGCGCCGTCAAGCGCTTGGAATTGTTCGCGATAAACTGAAGCCTGATCTGGTTTGGCTCCATGCTCATGACGGTGTCGCGAAAAGTCTGGAAAAGCGTTTTCACACCGCCGGAACAATTTGTCCGGAGTGTGCAAAACGGTTTAAGACCCGTGCACAGTATGAGTCAGCAGGGATGAGGATGGCAAAGGAAGAACTGTCCAAAGGCCCGAAACCTGTCACGGTTGCCTGTTGCTGTTCACCTTACGATGTCAATCTTGCCGGCAAGGGATTCGAAGCCGAAAGGAGTTACCTTGCCGAACTCGGGAAACTTACCCCCGGAATTCCCATATATGTGGCCAGGGAAAATCCCGGAAAAGTATTGAAACAATATCGGGATATAACCGGAAAAAAAATCTACGTGTATCAGGCCCATTACGATATGTTCGACTCCCGCAACTATAAAGATAAAGACGTAATTGCCGGGGTGTTTTATCATCACTGGTTCCCTGGAAACGAGCTGGCTAAAACGGTTGCGGGATGTTTGTTCTGGAAGCTGGGGGACAGTTCCATTTTTCCCCGTAATCGCCTCGAAGCTATCTGCAGGGAGCTTTACGGGCCGAAAGCCGGATTGGAATTGGCGGCGGTTCTTGTTCCTAATTATTTTTCATGCGGTAATAAATTCAATTACGGGGAAACCAGACAAATTGCGAAACGGCTTAGGTTCTGCCCGGAAGATTTGAAAGAACGTATTGCCGGACACGAAGCGGCGCTTGCGGCTCTCGATAAAGCGGCCCAATTCCGTGGAGGTTTCTTTCCGGAGCTTACCGAAAAGACAATCATTGTTTATCGCCAAATGATAACTTCGCAGTTGAAATGGTATAAAATCTGCCAATTATATCAGCATGAAAAAAATGGAAAACTGAAAAAAATTCTGCCTGATTACCTTAATTATCTGGAGACAAAAAAACCGCGAAACTGGAAATGGTTTTATAAAACGGCAAATAAAATTGTAAAAAAACTTGGAGAAAATGATAAATGAAAAAATCTGGGGCACTGATGATTCTTGCATTGTTTGCGGCCGTATTAATTTGTGCGCAAACCGGAAAGAAGCCTGACAGTAAAAACGACAAATTGAAACCGGTGAATATTGGTTCCAATCGAGAACTGTTTGCCGATAAGTATTTAATCGGCGAAATGAAAAACGTCCGGTTTGACCTGAAAAAACCGGAAAGCAGGGGCAAGGCTATCATTTTCGACAAGCCCTGGGAAGGTCCTGTTACCGGATATTACACGGATATGGTGAAAGATGGCAAGACCGGGCATTATAAATGTTATTACCGGGGCAATCTTGGAGAATATTACCGCGCTGCCGAGAAGAAAAAGAAAGAAAGAAAAAAAGGAATAAAGAAAGGTGAAAAGCTCGATGCCCTGGATTATGTAGTATTCTGCGTGGCGGAATCGAAAGACGGAATCCATTGGACCAAGCCGGAGTTGAATCTTTTTGATTATCACGGTTCAAAAAAGAACAACATTGTTGTACCGCAGAGTGCGGACGGGGTTCACAATCTTACTCCTTTTTATGACGAGAATCCCGCCTGCAAGCCGGAAGAGCGTTATAAAGCCCTCGCCGCTCCGACAAAGGATTTCAACCGGATAACCAAAGTTCCCGGCAGGCCGGATTCAAAAAAGCAGAGACGCCGGGTGCTTTACGCGTTTTCATCTCCCGACGGCATCCACTGGAAAAAAATGCTCGATAAACCTGTAATTGCCATCGACGATACACATAAGTTAACATGCAAAGGGTTTGACTCTCAAAATGTCGTATTTTGGTCGAAGGCGGAAAATTGTTATGTTTGTTTTTTCCGGGTATGGGAAAGCGGACCAAATCCCGATCCCCGGACCCGGGCTAAACGTCCGCGGGTGAAGTTTCGCCGGATCAGCAAGGCCACAAGTAAGGATTTTATCCATTGGAACCCGAGTATAAAACTTAAAATGGTTACGGCAGACGGCGCTCCCGGCCCTGAAGAACATTTTTATGTAAATCAGACACAGCCGTATTTACGGGCGCCGCATATTTATATTTCCACGCCGGTGAGATTCAATCCGTACCGGGGAGATCTGACAGATATAGTATTTATGGCGATCAGGCCGGATAGCGATACTTTTACGCGGTTATTCCTGGAGTCAATGATAAGGCCGGGGCTTCCACGGGAAAATTGGTGTAACCGGGGTAATTATCCGTCAGTCAACCTTGTCCGGACCGGTCCTGATGAAATGTCCATTTATGTATCCAGGGCAACCAGGAAAAAGGCTCCATACCTGGAAAGACTGGTATTCCGGCTGGACGGGATTGTTTCCGTTAAAGCCCCTTTTTCCGGCGGGGAACTGATAACCAAACCGCTGATCTTTGCCGGCAAGACCCTTTCGCTCAATTTGTCAACTTCAATTGCGGGTTCGGTTAAGGTTGAGATTCAGGATGAGAACGGCAAGCCGGTTCCCGGGTTCACTATTGACGACTGCAAGGAAATTTACGGTGATTTCATCGACAGGGCCGTGATTTGGAAACATGGCAAAATTAAAACCGGTGATGTCAGCAGTCTTGCGGGTAAACCCGTCAAGCTCAGGTTTGTGATGAAAGACGCCGACTTGTATTCATTCAAATTTGAACCCGCGAAAAAGTAATTGCGTCTTCAGGAAGTGAAAAATGCTGGAGCGGAATAATCACAGGCCCGATATTCTCTTTATCCCGCAGGGGCAAGATCGGCAGGCAATTTTCCGTATAATTCATTACGGTTCGCGGAGAGATTCGTCAAGGGCTTTAACCAGGGGATGGATGAGGTAATTGATTATCCTGCGGCGTCCGACCTTGATTTCAGCCCTGATCTTCATTCCAGGGACAAGTTTGAAATTTTTCGGCACATGGTCCAGTCTGCCGGAAACGGTTAGTCTTGCCTTGTAATATGACCGCGAAGCTTGAGGAACGGAACTTTGTTCATTGAACGTGTCATGCGAAATGAACCTGACTTTACCATTCAGGGTTCCATATTTCTGGAATGGGAAGGCGTCAAGTTTTATACGTGCCGTATCGCCAACCTTGACCAATCCGATATCCTTCGGATCTATATCCGCATCAGCTTCAATCTCAACGCCGACGGGCACCAGGGTTATCAACGGTTCGGCCTCCCGGACACCGGAACCTTCCTGGAAGGACGCAATCTCGTGCACCACTGCATCACAGGGGGCCCGGAGGCAGACATAAGAATTCATCTTTATGGCTTTTTCAAGCTGCTTTTCCACGCTGACGCGTTCCCGTTCAACCGAAACCAGTTCTTCGGCGATCTGCCGTTGCCAGTCCTTGATGAAAGAGTTCCTTTCGGCCTTGACCGACAGCAGTTCGTATTTGAGTTCAAGTAACTGGTTAGCGAGCCGGTCGGTTTCTCCTTCCATCTGGAGGCGGGAAATCTGGGTTTCAAGCAGTTGTTTAAGGGACACGCTTTCCTTTTTATGGAGTCTTGTCAGCATGTCCTCGATCTGAACAAGTTTTTTCAGGCGTTCGCGCTGTTTTGCAACATTTTCCTTGCGGGTATGGATACCGGCTTCAAGCCGTTTGATATTCTGATCGAAATAATTGATTTTTTCAGAATAATACAGTTTGCGTTTGCGAAAAATGGACGCTTGCAGCTTTAAATCTTTGCCGGTTACGTCCGAGCCGGTAAGCAAGTCCTTGCCGAGTGCTTCCATCCGCAGCCGCGCCGCCTGAGCCCTTAAGCTCATATATTGTTCGGAAAGCCGTTCTTCCTCCGCCTGGTTGAAAGTTGGGTCGAAAGTAATCAGCACCTGATTTTTATGCACCATTTGACCAACTTGCACGTTTACGCTTTTAATAACCGTGCGTTCCAGAGGTTTCATGGTAATGGTCTGTCTTGCCGTAATAAGTTTGCCTTCGGCAGTGACGATTTTGTCGATCTTGAAAACACAGGCCCAAATAATTCCTCCACACAGGAAAACCAATATGGAGTATAGAACGATTCTGGTGGGAAACGGCAGTTTACTATGTTCCAGTTCGATGGAGTCGGACTGATATTCCAGCGCGAAATTGGGGATGTCGGTTTTTTTTGTCATGACAAAGTTTTCCCCATTTGCTGTTGCCAGAATTCACGGTAGACCCCGGGCTTGCCGACCAATTCTTTGTGCGAACCGGACATTATCATTTCGCCGTTGTCGAGGACAATAATATTGTCGGCGGCGGTAATCATCGACAGTCTGTGTGAAACGATGATCACGGTGCGGTTGCGGCAGATCATCCTGAGGTTTTTGCGGATCAGTTCTTCGCTTTCCGGGTCAAGGGCGCTGGTCGCTTCGTCAAAGATGATGATTTTGGGATTTGTCAGCAAGGCCCTGGCAATGGCAAGACGCTGCTTCTGCCCGCCGGACAGATTAGACGCGTTTTCTTCAAGCTCGGAATCGAAACTTTTCGGAAGTTTCTGGATGAATTCATCTGAACCTGACATTCTGGCGGCATAGACAATTTCCTCCATGGTGGCGTCTTTTTTGGTCAATGCGATATTTTCCCGGATGGTTCCCTGAAAGAAAAAGTTGTCCTGAAGAACCACGCCGATATTCGAGCGCAGGTGTGCCCGGTCGATTTCCCTGATATCGACATTCTCGAACTTGATGATCCCGCTTTGCAGCGGATACAGGCCCTGCAGGAGTTTTGTCAGGGTGGTTTTTCCCGAGCCGCTCCGTCCGACGATGCCCAGGGTGGTTCCGGCGGGAACATGCAGAGAAAAATTCTTGACCGCCGGCGGAGCCTCGGGGGTATAATTGAAGGTAATATTTTCAAAAGATATCTCTCCCCGGAGCGGCTGGCGGATTCCACTGCTCGCTTTTTCCGCCGGACTGTTCATGACTTGCCCGAGCATTTTTACCGAGAGCGCGGTCTGCTGATATTCATGGATCAGTGAAACCAGTTTGACGAGAGGCCCGGTAACCCGCCCGGAAAGCATTTGGAACGCGATGAGTGCGCCTACCGTCATTTCCTTGTCAAACACGTCCATTGCTCCCACCCAGATAATAGTGACCACCATGACTTTTTCCAGCAGTTGACTGAAGGTTTTGGCGGTCAGGGAGATCTTTCCCACCCGGAAGTAGCGGGTAATCGCATAAGCGGCAGTGTCGTTCCATTTGCGCTTATGGGCGGGTTCCAGGGCCAGGGACTTTACGGTGTTGATGCCGTGGATGGTTTCAACCAGCATTCCCTGGCGTTTGCCCTCGGCCAAGTACAGTTCCTGCAAACGTTTCCGGAACGGTTTTATCAGGAAAGCGATAACCAGCGCCATCATTGCGGCGAATCCAAGCACGATCAGGGTGAGTTTTACGCTGTAAATCAGCAAAAACGGGATAAACACCACCAGAGAAATCAGTTCCAGGATTGTAAAGAACAGATTCCCGGAGAGAAAACCGCGGATTTTATCCGTTTGCTGCATGTGTTTGATCAGCACCCCGGAAGAAATCTTTTCAAAGAAGCCTACCGGCAGATCCATCAGGTGTTTAAACGTGCGGGTGGCGGTGCGGATATCGATTTTATTTGTGGCGAACAATAAAAGGTAACCTCGCAGATATTCCAGGAAAGCGTTGAACAACAAAACGCAGATTATCCCGATTCCCAGCACGTTGAGGGTCATGTAGCTTCTGTGGGCAAGGACTTTATCTACAACGATCTGAAAAAACAACGGGGTTATTAGGGCAATAGCGCTGATTGCCAGCACTGCGAGGGTGATTTCGGCAAAAACCTTTTTCTGCCGGAGAAACTCGGGGATAAACCAGGCAATCCCGAACGGTTGGCTTTCATCGAGCAGGGAGTAGGTTTTCTTGACAAGCAGTATTTCATTTGTATAGCTCTCCTCAAACTTGTCCTTGTTTACAAAAATAAACTTTTCGCCCGTGGACTTGTCGAGGGTGGGGTCCCACACAACCAACTGTTCTTCCTCTTCGTGAGTTCTGGTTCCGCAGAAAACCACCGCTTTGCCTTCCCTGGTGAAGCCCATTACCGGAAAAGCTTCGCGTAGGCCAAATAATTTATTCCAGGTGGTTTTGGAGAACTTGCCTTTCATGCCGGCGTCATTGACAATCCGCATCATCAGTTTTCGAGTCGGTTCGTCTTCCTCCAAGGCGTACTCATGAATAATCCTCAGGACTTCGGCATCAACGCCGTGATGTTTGGCAATTGCCGAAAAACTGTAGATTGCGGTGTGGGTTCCAGTTGGAGAGAATCCGGAACTGCCGAAACCCCGGAAAAAAACCGCTTCGTTTGACCAATTGTCTTCAAACTGCTTTTGCGGAATCAGCAGAACTTTTTTATCCCCCCTGGCAAGAGGATCAAATACTGTTACAAGCCCCGGTTCGTTTTTTTTGCTGGAGCGCCTGACTCCCAGAAAACATACCCAGTTGCCGTTTTTTAACTTTGCCAGGACCGGGGAACCTATATGGGAAAGCAATTCAACCAGTTCGGCATCCTCCCTGTATTCGGGAAGGATTTTAAGCTTTTCTCCAAGCCCGAGGATATATTCCTTTACATCGGAGGATTCCGATTCCGGGGCGTCAATGATGGAATCTACATTGATGCCTTTCGGCAATAAATGGGCTATCTCCCTGAAACAGGCTATCGCGGTTGAGCGGTTTTCTTCAGGGGTGGCCATTGCTGTATAACGATCTGTTACTTATCTACTTGAAAGTTGGGTGACGCGTTGCCGGCCCCGGTGTTGGCATTTCCCGCGGGTTGGCGTTTTGAAACAATTCCCGCTTCGGTCAGTTGTTTGACCAGGCGTTCCATTGCCGAATATGCCCGGAGAAAACCTTGTGGGGTCATAATCAGTTCTTCGGTAAGTTCCCGTTCCGGTGGTTGCTTTTTATCGTTTCCTTCTTGCTGGTTAGGAACGAAATTAAATAATTCCAGGTGGACCATCCCCTCCATGAAACTTATTCTTTCTACTCCGTCGGTATAAATGCGCTTTTTGCTCATGATACTTCTCCTTTACAATGGTTCTCAACGTGATTTAAAAAACTTAGTGCGTGAATGTGAATTATCAAATAGTTATTGGAGCTGTTTCAGGATTATGCAATGAGCCGTCAGGGAGTAGAGTATTTATGAAATGGTCATTTTTTTTGTGAAATGCTTAATTCACCCTGTTGTCGTTGAGGTAAATATATATTAAAATTATGAAACGTAACTCTTTTATTGGCGGTATTGTATTTGAAAGCGCATGGTGTGATTACGCTGATTTTTTTGGGATCTTTGAATTAGGAGAAATACTGGATGCTTGCGAGTATGAAAGAATTGGGACTGACAGGTCTTGAAATGGCTGATTCGAATGCGGATTGTCATAAAGGACGGATTATCTACCTTGATTTTGACGGAGAAAACGGCGTTTCATACGATAATGACGCCCTGAATATTCATATCGGCGGCATTGATGTTGCCGATTCCGGGCTTGATCAGGGGCGGATCGCCGAAGTCACCCGCCAGGTCAGGGAAACCTATGCCGGGACCGGAGTTGAATTCACCACCGAAAAACCGGCTGACGCAAAAAACTTTTCCACCATTTACATCGGCGGGAACGGGAAAGAATTTTCAAAATATGGCAGTTTCCTGGGGCTTTCTGAAACCATCGGCTCCGTGAATGGAAAGAAAAGCGCCAAGGCTTTCGTTTTTTCCGGCAAACTCTCCACTGCTTCCTCTATTGCCAAAACTATTACTCACGAGGCCGGACATCTGCTGGGATTCCGGCACGAATCAGGTGATGAAAAGTTCCTTTCCGCTTTTGCGCTTACCGATGGGGAGGAAATCACCCTTCAAATAGTTAATTATCTCAGCAGTGCCACCGATTACTATTCTGTCAACTACTCTGACGAGGAAATATGGCTGTATGCTTTTAATACCAATGGAACTTTAAGTTATAACAGTGTTACAAATGGTGAGGGATATGTTGTTCCGGACGCTACTTCATTTCAGCTCAGTGACGTGATTGACGGAACTTTAACTATCGTGAATGGCACAGGCAGCTCCAAGCTGTTTGCCGGTCTTGGCACAGACTCGACAAGTCCATTCAGCGGAACGAACGGACCAGGTATTTTTGATAATATTGCATATTCAGAGATTGAATGGACTGTTACGGGTAGTAATGATATTGTCGATATCACTTACGAAGATACTTTTGCCTTTCCGGCCACTCTCAGGGTGCTGGATGAAACCGGAGCCCAGACCATCAAGAATTCATTTTTAAACAATACCACGGCGGAATCGCTTATGGATGCTCTGGAATCAGCAATAACGATTTCCGGCCCTGTCGGCCCGAGCGGGGAATATTATCCCCAGGAAGGGGAAATCGGTTGGGGGCCGTTGGTTTCCACGCTGAGTTCCGACTCTACTGAACAGCGTTGGATTGGTTCGTCAAAATACTGGCAGTCCGGGATGTTAGCTGATACTATCAATGCGACGTATGAATATGCTCCGTCGTTCAATGATTATCTGAAACATTTGCATGATAAGGAAACAACCTTGTTTTCAACAGGTAAATATGCAGGTACGGATGCAAGTGCAATCAGCGGCTGGTACGTTGATTATTCGGGCAATAACGGATATTCCTTCTATGTGAGTGTGACCGAGACTGACGGTAATTACGGGTTGCTGATCCATGATATCAGGCTTAATACGTCTACGGCTATTCCTCCGGATGACGTGCCAACGGCCCCGTGGAATGCTGATCCCACCGCGTGGACTGCTCTTGAAGGCTCCATTACCATCGCATACAATAACCAAGTTGTTGAATATACTTATAAACCACCCTCAGAGCCTGCGTATGATTATAGCGTTCAAGCTAATTGGACTGACATTACCATCTACAGCGGCGCATCGCTGCTTGATAGCGATTTCACCAGCGGTCCGATTGTGATCGGGACCGGGGATTTTGCCACTGGCGGAACCTATAGTCACCTGAACTCCGCCTTCCTCGCATCGTTAAGTGCCAGTATCTCGACCGGATTGCTTGGAAACAGTTATTATATGGAATATATCCAAGGTGATGATCCATACGGAACCATGTACTGGTTCAATACCCTTGAGCGTGATGGATACAGTGATGTTTTATTCGATGCCGGCTGGTCTGATAGTCAGGTGTTTTATGATCCTTACTGGGCAACCATGGCCGAATATACCAATATGCAGGGATATCTGTCTCCTTTCAATGACCGCTGGTTGAATTTGAGCCCCGACCTCGATATCGACGATAATTACACCATTGTCTGGGAACTCGGAACGCTTACTCTGACCAAGATGGCCCCTGAAGACTTTATCGGGGACGGAAAGAGTGATATCCTGTTTACCGATGGCACTGACATGGGGTACTACGGCGACGGGGACGCGTCCCGATGGAAAGCCCTTGGCAGTTATTCGTCAGGATGGTCGATTTCCGGAAGCGGTGATTACAACGGCGATGGAACCAGCGATATCCTGTTTTCCAATGGCACCAGCCTGGGTTACTATGGCGGCGGAGAACCATCCAACTGGGTTGCGCTTGGTGATATTTCCTCCGGCTGGGAAATTTCCGGATGCGGTGATTTTGCTGGTGACGGCAAGGACGATGTCCTGCTCACCAACGGTAACCGGATCGGCTATTACAAGGACGGGGAATCCTCTGAGTGGGTGGATTTTGGCAGTTTTACCGCTGGATGGGAAGTCGCCGGATGCGCCGATTTCGATGGCAGCGACAAGGACGATGTGCTGTTTACGAACGGCTCTGAATTAGGTTATTATGCCGATGGTGAACCGGCCGGATGGACGCCTCTGGCCAGTTATGCGTCCGGCTGGGAAATCGCCGGCGTCGGGGATTTCGACGGCAGCGGCAATGACGATATCTTGTTTACCAACGGCTCTGAGTTTGGTTATTATGCCGGTGGCGAAGCCTCAGGATGGGTGGAACTCGGCAGCTATGCGTCCGGCTGGGAAATAAAAGGCTGTGCCGACTATGACGGCAATGGCACGGATGATATTCTGTTGGCGAATGGTAACCAGATAGGTTATTATGGCGACGGCTTAACCTCAAACTGGGTAGACCTCGGCAGTTCCGCGTCAGGCTGGCAAATTGCGCTCGCATAAATTTATAGCGAGTAATTATGCGGAATTGATTACGTAACAAAAAATTAATATTTTATGCTTCGATTACTCTTGACTAAGTAGTGTAAATAAGCTATTATTCAATGTAGTTTAGAGTTTTTATATTCAATGGTTAAATTTCATGTTGGATTATCAGAAACTTCACTTTTTGATAAGTCATTATGAAAAATAGATATAAATATATAAGGAATTGTTTATGCTTACCGCACTTGAAAAAATGGATTTTTCCGGATTTAAAATGATGGATGCTGGTTTTGGTGAAGGCCACAGGGAAACTCCCGGTTATGTCAGTGACATCCCTCAGGACGTTTTTAAGATCGTCACACCCGAAGCTGCTGATGTGGGACTTGAGGAAAATCCTGATACCGGCGTGGTTATTTTATCTACTCCCCATGCAGTTGGCGACATTACCTATGTTGTCACGGACGAGTACGGGCAGGGTGGAGCTTCGACCTGGTCCGGTTCATATTGGTATTGCGACGTGGATAAAACCGAAGCCAATACTGATGACGATTTGATGTGCTGGGCCGCGACCGTGGCTAATATGTTGATGTGGACCGGATGGGATGGCGGTTACAGTTCGGAAGAGGAAATTTTTCAACAGTTCCTGGTTTGCTGGGATGACGAGGGCGGTTTCGCCGATTATGGTCTGGATTGGTGGTTCTACGGTGAACAGGGACCGTTTGGCGGAGGCAGCAGCCAGCTAAATAATCAGGGCAAACAGCATTCCGGCTATTATAACGATGAAACCGGTCATTATGGCTTGTCATATGATATTGACACTTTGGATGAAGCGCTTGATTCCGGCAAGATCGCTAGTTTGTCTGTTTATGACTATACGGGAGGTTATTACGTTTCCCACGCGATTACCTGTTGGGGATATGAGAAAGACGCTCGGGGATACCTGACTGCCGTTTATGTCTCTGACTCCGATGACTATGTTGATTCACTGCAGAGGTACGAATTGACCTATGATGCCGACTGGGACGCTTATTTTTTTGATGACTATTTCGGTTGGGAGGATCTTATTTATATCGGTGATTATATCTGGCTGGATATTAATGATATTCCGGAGGAGGGTTGTAAAACTTGCGATTTAGACGGTAACGGCAATAGCGATATCTTGTTTACCAACGACAGTAACCGGCTGGGATATTATGCTGACGGAAATTCTTCCAACTGGAATGATCTTGGCAGTCATGCTTCAGGTTGGTCTATTGACTGTATTGCGGATTTCGACGGTGACGGCAGTAGCGATGTTCTGTTCACCAACAACAGTAATCAAATCGGTTATTACGGTGGCGGGGATCCTGCCAACTGGAACGATCTCGGTGGCTATGCCGCCGGTTGGTCAATAAACGGAACCGGCGACTTTGACGGTGACGGCAATAGCGACGTTCTGTTCACCAACGACAGTAATCAAATTGGTTATTACGGCGGTGGAAGTTCAAGCAACTGGACCGACCTTGGCGGTTATGCCGCTGGTTGGGAGGTAAGTGGAACCGGTGACTTCAACGGCGACGGCACAAGCGATGTTCTGTTCACCAACAACAGTAATCAAATCGGTTATTACGGTGGCGGAAGCTCAAGCAACTGGACCGACCTTGGCGGTTATGCCGCTGGCTGGGATATCGCGGGGATAGGTGACTTCAACGGCGACGGCACAAGTGATGTATTATTTACGAACGATAACAACCAGCTCGGGTATTATGGTGGGGGAAACTCCGCTAACTGGGTTGACCTTGGCAGTTACGCTGCCGGTTGGGACGTAGAATTCTGTGCCGATTTCAACGGCAACGGCAAGGATGACATTCTGTTTTCAAATTCTTCCAACCAGATCGGTTATTATGCTGACGGATTGCCGTCCAATTGGAACGACCTGGGCAGTTATGCTTCCGGCTGGCAAGTTGTGGTTGCGTAAATTGCCGGAAAACGCATAGCTCTATTTGTTATATCTGGCAATCATATCTTCCATTATGGAAATGAATTTTTGCGCGGTTTCATTCCAGGAAGGTGAGGTGAAGTGGGAAATAATGTTTTTCTGCTTCTCAACGTGTTTCCGCGGATCGGCAAGCACTTCCCGGATTTTGCATGCCAAATCTTCATGATCGTCACAGTCAACCCAATTCAGGTCGGCTGTCTTTAAAGACAGGTCTCTCTGTGCAAGGGCCTCATTAATTCCGGCGGCCTTAGTGTGGACCACGGGAATGTTGCCGGCATTGAGCGCTTCGAGGCATTGCTGGGCAATACCTGGCCCCTCCGCGCGGGTTGTTACGACCATCAAAGAAGAATACTTGTATAGCGCAAACAATTCAGCTTCGGAAAGTATGCCGGTTTCAACGATATTTTCGGTAAGATCATTTTTTGCGATAAATGCCGTTTCATCAGGGCATCCGGCAAAAGAGCCGGTAGTCACGAATTTCAGGTCTATCGATGAATCTTTCAGGATTTTTATGGCTCTCAGCAGCAGCATTACATTCTTATTTGGACGAATCAGGGAAGCAAACGGGGTATATGGTCCCGTGATATTGAATTTTGCGCGGAATTCTTCCTCCCCGGGAATTCCCGTCTTTTTAAATTTTTTAAAGATAGGGGGGATTTTTAAAGCTGAAACCTGTTCTTTTTTTATTCCGGGAACCCATTCCAAAATCTGTCCATCGCGGATATAATTTGAATAACAGGTAAAGAAAGCTCCCCTTTGCGCATAGCGGTTGAGGTCGGCAACTGCCCCCGCAATCGACTCGTCAATGCCTGCAACCGTTTTCCTGAAAAGCTCCCGCAGCACAATATCGTGCAGATCATGAATGAAAAACAGCATGGGGCCATTAAAAATTATTTCACTGCTCAACACATGCGGAGAAATGCTGAAAAAAGCGATATTCGCTCCAGATTCGTATATGCACGGCTTCAATTCTTCACGAACAACATAAAGTTCCCGTTTCAGATTCTCTTTGCATTTATGAAGGAAATTGTGATTTTTGAATGTTAAAGCGGCGAAGAGTAGTTGCGCGGTCCGGTTCAGGACTTTCGGGATGGAGATAATATCCAGACTTTTCCTCTCAACATATTTAAGTTCGGTGAGTAACGATACGCGCTTACCGTATTTTTTGAAGATGGACTCATATGCCTTGAGAATTTCATCCCTGTTATTTTCGTAGCACCAGATTTCAATGGTTAAATCACTCCGGACCGTAAGCAGGGAATCAAACAGGAAGCGATTAAACACGGTAATGCCTTCACGATACAAATTCAATGGTATCGTGTAAGACATATCAAAACCAATTTTCATCATGAAACCTTATTCTTTTTCATGCTCAGCGGATAGCGCCGACATATTCCGCGGCAACATCTTTCCAGTTTCTAGTCTTCAAGCCGGCGTATAATTTTTTCTGTGCGTTCAACAATTCATCGTGGTGCAAAAGGCCCCAATGGATTTTCCTGATCATATCATCCACATTGTATGGATCAAAAAGCATTGTATCGGCAAGTTTTCCTGAAACATATTCTTCGGTAACCGGGATTTTTGACATTATTGAAGGAGTTCCGACAGAATACGACTCCGTAAATGTGAATGGAAATCCTCCTTCACACAACGTGGGATTGACGGTCAACTTTGCCGAATGATAAAGCGCCGCCAGTTGGGCATCATTAAGGTCAGGCGCGAAAATAACGTTGTTGGTCATATTATTGTCTTTTATACAATTGATGATGGACTCGGGATTGTTCATTGTCAGCACCAGCTTGATATTGCAGTATTTTTTCATAATGAGCTTGTGGCAGGCCTGAATCAAAGTCAGAATGTTTTTATACGGGCGCATTTGGGATGGATAGATGATATAATCAAACGAGTTGAAATCATAATTTGCCAGATGCTGGTATGGACCGCATTTCAAGGATGTAAAAGTTTTCTCCAGGATGTCGGGTTTTATATATATTGAAAAATCCATTGCCGCATGCGGAACAACCGTAACACTTTCCGGATCAATATCACAATGTTTAATTAACTGTTGTTCTTTGATAAATCGGCTGTAAGTGATGAAGCTGCTGTTGCCGGCAAGAATATTATTAATGATATGTACTCTTTGTGCAATTCCGTATGAGTCACACATATGCAAAGGAAAAGATAAGTATACCAGGTCCGGCACTACCGTTACTTTCGGCTTTTTGATAGACGCGGACTCTTCCCAGAAAACAGTTGGGACTATCCATTTTTCAATATTGGAAGTGTTAATTTTTTTGATCAACGCAGGCAGTTCCCGCTGACGATAAGCGTTTCTTACGCTCTGAACCAGGGGGAAAACCTTCAGCGCCTTGAAATTCCGGCTGGATACCGATGTAATAATTTTATTTATCTGTTGTCCGGATATTTTATTCAGAAATATAATGAGATAGTTAAGGATTTTTTTGAGGGAAGAAAAAAACAATTTAATTAAGAGCCAGAGCAATCCCCCCATGATCAGAAAAGGTAAAATTGCCAAGAATAACAACCCGGAAATAATAGCAATGGTCCATGAATTGGTTGCCGCGATTGAAAAGAAAAAGAGATTAATTGATTTCTTAAATTCAGCTATGAGATTTTCAAGCGAAAATTTACTTTTGTGTATGCCTTTAGTGCGTCCGGGAAGGAGAATATTTACGATATGAAGGATTGCTGGAATAAATCTTCCAAAAATTAATTTCGCTTTCTGATTTGAATGAATCATAATATGGGGAGAATAAAAATCAACGATTTGCAGAATTACCGGCGGATTGTTGGTGGCATAAAACAACTCGACTTGTTTATCCAAATGATTTTCCCGCAGGAATTTCATTATATCATCAATATACCAGCTCGGAACAGCTATAACCGGGGTGTAACCGGTGGCGATAAGACCTTTCAGCAGAAAAATGAGAAGCCGTCCCAAGCCATGCTGCTGCAAGTCCATTTTGGGATCGTATGCCGTATATACGCCTATTTTTTTCATCAGTTTATCACCCCATGCATTGCGGCTTTGAACTTTCCGGTCATGTTTTCAAAATCCAATGCTTTCATCTTTTCCAGTTCAGGGAGTTTTTTGCTGAGCGCTTTCCGGTTGGTCAGAGCATATTCCAGTGCTGCCGCAATTGAATCCACATCGTATGGATCATACCATGAAGGCTTGATTCCCAGGTATTTTACCAGCTCTTCCATCGCCGGATATCTGGCGGAAATGCATGGGACCCTGAAGCATGCCGATTCCATCGCGGCATAAGCGCCGTTATCATAAACCGAGGAAAGCAAAACGGCATCGGCGTTTTTCATTGTGGTAAGAAAAGCGTGGCGAGGCATTTCCCCGGCAAAAAACACTTGTTTACGGATTTGCGGGTTCTTTCTCAAAAACAGTTTGAAATCCTTAACGTTTGGATATTCCATGAATTCATCGTTGTCGGGATCCAGACGGTCCGTAAGCACTCCGCTTATAACCAGAACGTGTTTCAAGTTGCTGTCACGGAGAAATTTCTGGAAAGCTTGAATTATCCGTAACTGGTTCTTGTGTTCCGAGGAGTTGCAAGCCCAGAGAATGTATTTCCGGGAGGCTGTTTTCTTTGCCTTTACGCTTTCCTTTTCCGTTTTTTTCTTCTTCTTTTTGATGGAATAACCATCGTTATGCTTTGTTGCCGGTTCGGAAAGATAGTTCTCAATTTCCCGGAATGACAACTCGAACGGTAAAACCACAACTTTATCCGCCGGATAACCGACGTAAGACACGATATCCTGTTTGGTTGTCCGGGTTGTTACAAAAACTCTCTTGGCATTGCGGACGAAGTCCATGAATTTTTTCTCATAATCCTCCGGGATAAAGTTTTTATCCACATACCTTTGCAGATAATCATAAACAACAACGCTGTAGGGTTTTCCGGTTATGCGGCCCGCGGTCTCGGTTCTGTCGGAAATAAAAATGAATTCATCACATTCCTGAAAATAATTGATTCCGTCATTCAGGAGTATGTCCGGTTGCTGTCTTCTGCCTGTCCGGAAAAATGTATTATAGTTCATTTGAAATTCCGGCATAAAGTCCTGTCGTCTAAAAGTCTTGATGGGAACCGGCAAAGGAACGATTTTCCTGATTTCGTCAACAATATCGAGTTTGTAAACCGGCTTTGAGGTGTCAAGATACTCGTCGGTGATGCCGATGCTGATATCGACTTCGAGGCGGAGAAACATTTGTATGAGCTGTTTGAAAGCATTGAGAGTGCCGCCGCCGATGTAAGGCTGTTGCATCATAATGCCGATACGTTTTGGCTTGGTTGGAAGTTTCAATGTTTTTTCCAGGCGCGGAAACAGAAGGTTAAAGTAGTAATACTTATTGAAATCGACATGAAAGTTTTTTTTCAGCGCTTCCTGAGAGTTAAGGACGTATTTGCGGAAAGTAGCGTCACCATCAATAATTCTTTTGATTTTTCTTCTGGCTTCTCCCAGCGAAGAACAACATCCCGGAAGGGGCTTTGCCGATTCCAGGATCGACAGAAATCCGTTTTTCATGAATATGACCGGCGTATTGTACATCAGGGCCTTTATCGTTGCGCGATCAATAACCGAAGCTTCCCGGGAGGGATCGAAATATACCGCGCTTTCACGGTATATTGCGGATTCAGTTTCATTCGAACAGTTTCCAATGGTCCGGTAGCTGTCTTCGCAATCAATGCTTTGTGTCCCCGCAACACTGTACGGAATGTTATCCAACAATTTTCTGAGGCTTTGATATTTCCCGCTGCTTTCAGGGCAGGACAGGATTTCCGGACAAGAAAACAAAACGGCGTTGCGCTTAATTTCCTTATTTTTACCCGGCGTCTGATAGCGGAACGGGAACAATGGAGGAAGCCACATGGAGTGACCGACGAAAACATCAGCCAAATATTGGGGAATATTGTTCAAAACGGAAATAAGAAATATTCTTTCCCGGTTTTCATAAAATGACGCCCAGAAGTTTGATGCGGGAGGAAACAATTCCTCTATTTTCCGTTGTTTCCCGAATTCAATGCCATACCCCATTTCCCGGATAAAAATCACTCCTGGAAAAAATGATACGAGCGAATCGCTTGAATATTGATTCAATTCAGCCATTGCAATCTGGAAATTACGGTTGACGGCATCGATGATTTCAGGAGAAAAGTAGTTTCCGAAAAAATCGAAATCATTTAATAATGCGTAATCCTTCTTCGATATCGTAATGTTTGATGGCTTGTCATCGTTGTCGGGCAGGCAGGCGGGAACGAAGACTTCAAAACCGGCTTCACGCAAAAAAGGGAGTTCAACTTCTCCCAGCATCCGGTCGCGGCACAGCCAGAGTATTCTTTTCTTTTTAACTTGCATTTTGTCTTTCCATCAGTTCCCTGTTGAATTCGACCGCATCCGCGGCCGGACCATCAAATTTAATTACCCCATGATCAAATACCAGTCCGCGTGTACAAATTTTTATGGCGCTTTCCCAGTCGTGAGTCGCGAAGATCAGTATCTGGGCCTTATTTATGAGTTCCATGATCCGGTTTTGCGCTTTTTTCATGAAATTGGCGTCACCGGCGCCGAAAACTTCGTCAAGCAGGAGGATTTCACCATCGAGGAAAGTCGAAATAGCGAAAGCCAGCCGCACCTGCATTCCGGCTGAATACGTTTTTAACGGGTAATCGATGAACTTACCGAGACCGGCAAACTCGATAATTTCCTGTGAATGAGCACGAACTTCCTTCGGGGAAAGCCCAAGCAAAAGTCCCCGGTACACGATATTTTCCCTGCCGGTTGCCTCAACCTCAAAGCCGGTATACAACTCGAAGAGCGCCCGAACCTGTCCTTTGACAAGCCTGGACCCACCGCTTATCGGGTACAGTTCCGCGAGCATTTTCAGGAAAGAACTTTTTCCGGCCCCATTGTGTCCGAGTAGCGCAACCCTTTCCCCTTGGTTTATATTAACGGAAACGTCTTTCAGGGCGTGTATATCTTCCCTGCCCACAAGAGAGTAGCGCCATCGGAAAAGGTCAAAAACCGCTTTTTTCAGCGATCGTTCCCGGAACGCCAGCGCCGAGTAGTGTAAGTTTACTTTATCAAGTTTTATGTGCGGCATCGTATTCATAAGTAATAAATTGTTGATTTTTCAAGTTTTCTGGTTGTCAGGAATGCAAAAATAAAAAAGATCAGAAAAGTTCCTGATCCCCAGCCCCAGTTGACCGCCGCAGGCCATGTTCCGGACAGTAACGGCGTTCTTATCAGTTCAAGCAGATGATATATCGGGTTGTATATGAGCAGGGGGCGCAACTCCGGTATTTTGAAAGTTTCTACCGGAAAGTATATTGGCGAGGCAAACCACAATGCTTGCATGACCAGCGCCAGCAGCGGGGCTAAATCATGAAAACGGATACCGAAAAATCCGGTAAGGATTGAATACATCCAGCCAATCGCAAGAAAAATGATTAACGCTGGAATTATTGAAAGCCAGCAGAAACCGAAATTCCCGGGAAAGACAATAATACACCAGACAAACAGCCCCACCATCCCGAAAACCATGTTGATAAACGCCGTAATCGTTATCCGCAGAGGATAAATCACCATGGGATGCCTGAATTGCAGGATGTAACCGGCCGCGTTCGTTATGGACATACAGCCGCATGTGGCGCACATGCAGAAAAATTCCCAGAATATCATTCCGGAAAAGATATAAGGCGCATAGGTTTTCATTTCAATCTTGAAAATATGTGCCATGACAAATGATAAAAGACAGGTCATTGCCAGCGGCTGGATTATACTCCAGAGAATTCCAAGATAAGATCTGCGGTATTTTGCCCGGATATCCGCCATTGCCAGATGCCACCAGAAATACCGGCTGTTATAGATCTTTAGAAGGTAGGAAATCATCAATCAGCTTAATTTAGGGTTGGCGTCAGAAGCGAGTCCGTGCTTCCTGTGATATAATCCGGCCTGGGAGAATGTTCCGCCGGTTTCAGAATGTTGAAAACTTTTTCAACTGAATCAATAATATAATCCAGTTCCTTGCCGGTTAAATCCGGATAACTGGGGAGGTTTATTCCCGAACGTGAAAGTGTTCGTGCATTGTCAAATCCCTCCCGTGGAGACATATCCTTATACATGGGCATTTCATGGGCCAGATAAAAAGCCGGCCTGGTTTCAATGCCGTAATCCTTGTCGAGCAAATCAGCGAATTCGTCACGGCTGAAAGCATTATCAATGGCAAAAGTGCAAAGCCAGTAACTGTTTACCAAATCCGTACCGTGTTCCCTGAGCATGGATAAAGGCAAGTTCCGTTCCATAAATTCCCCGGCGTATTTCCCGGCAATGTTTTTTTTCCGCCGCAATATCTCCGAGGTTTGTTCCAATTGGGCAAGACCGATCGCAGCCTGAATGTTGGTCATTCGGTAATTGTATCCTATACAATCATGCCAGTAACGTCTGGAGGGAGACATCCCTTGTCCTTTCAGGTGTCTGCACTTTTCCAGGAGTTCTTTATTTTTTGCAATCACCATTCCGCCTTCGCCGGTAGTTATTGTTTTATTGCCGAAGAAGCTGAAAGCTCCGCAATCTCCGAATGTTCCCACGTGCCTGCCTTTGTAATAACTGCCAATGGCCTCGGCGCAATCTTCGATCAAGAATAACTTGTGATCCTCGCGGATACGACATATTGAATCCATATCGCATGGGTGTCCGTACAGGTGGACCACCATCACTGCTTTTGTACTCGGAGTTATTTTTTCTCGTATGGAATCCGGGGACATTTGCCAGGTGGTTTTGTCGGAATCTACAAAAACTGGAATTGCCCCAGTCTGAGCAATAGTGTTTACAGAAGCAATATAGGTAAAGGATGGAACAATAACCTCATCTCCGAAACCGATTCCCAACGCTTTCAGGGCCAGGTGCAGAGCAACGGTCCCGTTTGAAACGCTGACGGCGCCATCAGTTCCAATAAAATCGGCAAAACCTTTCTCAAACCTCTCCACATATTTACCTTTGGAAGATATCCATGTGGAATCCAGGCAGTCGTTAACATATTTTTTTTCATTGCCTTTTAAAAATGGCATATATAGAGGAATCATGATTTATCCTATTTTACAATCGGTTTGCAAATAAGAAGAATATTCACCGAGTAAAGAGTATTTCATTGGTATCGGGTATTCTCCTTGTTTATATGCAGAAAAGTATATTGAATAACACCATTCCACTTAACATATTTAAGTTAATATTGGAATAGGTTCATTTCAACTTAAGCCTTGGAAAATTACCAGCTTTTCACATATGAATTGATATTCATAGTAAACAATATTTTGAATTCTTCAGTAATCCGAAAAAAACAAGACATTTTACTCGTTAAAAGCTTATGCCACGACGATTTCCCAGGCGGAGGAGTAGGTTCCCAGGTCCGTCCAGTTGGAAGGCAGGCCGCTACCGTAGTATCCGATGGAATAGCTGTTGCTGTTGGAGAATAGGATATCATCGCTGCCGTCGCCGTCGAAATCACCGATTCCGGCGATATTCCATCCTGCGCCTGAGGCATAATCCCCGAGATAAGTCCAGTTGGTGGAATGACCACCACCATAGTATCCGATAGACGATCCGTTGGAGAACAGGATATCATCTACTGTATCGTCATTAAAATCCCCCACGTCGACGATGTCCCATCCGGCTCCTGAGGCATAAGTTCCGAGGTCCGTCCAGTTGGAAGACTGGCCCGCGCCGTAATAACCGATTGAAGTTCCGTTGGAGAACAGGATATCGTCGCTGTCATCCCCGTTAAAATCGCCTGTTTCGACAATATCCCATCCGGAGGAATATGTGCCGAGAGAGGTCCAGGCATTAGTTCCGTCAGCGTAATATCCGATTGAAGTTCCGTCGGAACACAGAATATCGTCCTTGCCGCTTCCGTCAAAGTCGGAACAATCCACGACATCCCAGCCGGAACTGATGTCGCCTGTCTGAGTCCATGACGCGGACGAACCGCCGGAATAGAAACCTGTCGACGTGCCGTTGCAAAACAGGATGTCGCTTTTGTTGTCTCCGTCGAAATCGGCGTTTCCGGCTATTTCCCATCCGGCTGCGAAATCCCCCAGCGGAGTCCATGCCGATGATTGACCTGAAGCGTAGTAACCAATCGACGTGCCGTTCGAGAAGAGAATATCGCTTTTGCCATCGCCATTGAAGTCACCGTCGGCAAAGTCGGTATCTGTGTCTGTAGGCAATGTTACATTGTATACAATCCCGGTAATAATATCATCGCCGTACGGCAGATCGTCCAGAGCATACCAGCCGTCGTAGTTTCCTCCCAGGCCCATGTTGAAATGATATTCACCCGTCCTGGAATTATAACCGTCAATAATTGCCGCGTGAGAGAGGCCAAGGTTCGAATCTTTCAACTCCACGATTACTGGCTGATCTTTGCCTATATTTTCTTGCAATTCACTTTCCAAATCAAAACCTGATTTTTTGAGCAATCCCGCTTTATAATCAGTTACGCATTGCGCGGTGAAGCCAAGATCTCTCAGAACATCATCAACGTCAGATATATTAGCGGTTGTGTCATTAATATTATACCCGTAATCGGCTTGGAGTTTTACGCCTATGCCGAAACTCAGGGCGGCAATTTCCTGGGCGTCAAAATTATAATTAATATCGGTTAATGTATTTGCCATAGTCTGGAAACAACAAAAAAGATTATCGGCAACATAAAATCCCAAGGTATCGGTGGTGTAATAATCCTCGGAACTGAATTCAATGGAATCAACGGTAACATCCGCGCCAAGAGTATTTTGCAAACAACCCCAGTAATAGATGAGTTGACACGCCGCAATGGGAATACTGCCGGCTACCGTATAGTTGTTGGGGGTGCAAGGAGTATATCTGTTGTAGCTATAAATATTCGACTGTGTGCCGTCGTTGCGATAAATGTAATCTGACTGATCCCAGGTGTGGAAACTGATGATCGTTTCTCCTGAACCAGCCGTTTCTTTGCCGATATAGGAATCATCGGTTGAATAAGTGTCCGTTGCCTGGTTTGCGCCGTTTTCCGTTAATTCCGAATTATATGTCATTACTCCCCCCGGGTTTTACATATTATCGTTGTTTTTTTTAGATTGTATTATATAACGCCATATTTCCAATATGTTGTGTTATTTTTTTCGTTATTAATTTACAGGACTGATCAGATTCAGTTCCGGTAAATCCCATTTCACTTACACCGCAGTTTGCATCAGATATTCTTCTTAGGTTTATAAAGAAGCAGAAAATAACGCAAAACCATGATACCCATATAATATAGTATGGGTATGGTGATTTTGCAATACCATGCGTCGAAAATTTAATTTCCACAATGCGTGTTCGCGGAAATGTTACCGCGAGCCGGAATAATAATGCTTGTGTTTTGTCAGGGGCTATGCCACAACAATTTCCCAGGCGGAGGAGTAGGTTCCGAGGTCCGTCCAGTTTGAAGGCAGGCCACTACCGTAGTACCCTATTGAATAGCTGTTGCTGTTGGAGAACAGAATGTCATCGCTGCCGTCGCCGTCGAAATCGCCGATTCCGGCAATTTCCCATCCGGCGCCTGAGGCATAGGAGCCGAGAGAGGTCCAGTTGGAAGAAAGGCCGCCGCCGTAATATCCTATCGACGTGCCGTTAGTGAACAGGATATCATCTACTGTATCGTCATTAAAATCCCCCACTCCGGCAATTTCCCAACCGGCGCCTGAGGCGTAGTCGCCAAGTGAAGTCCAGTTGGAAGACTGGCCCGCGCCGTAATAACCGATTGAAGTTCCGTTGGAGAACAGGATATCGTCGCTGTCATCCCCGTTAAAATCGCCTGCTTCGACAATATCCCATCCGGCGGAATACGTGCCGAGAGAAACCCAGGAATTAGTGCCATCAGCATAATATCCGATTGACGTTCCATCGGAGAACAGCACATCATCCTGTTCGTTCCCGTTAAAATCGGAGCAGTCTATAACTTCCCATCCGGAGCTGACGTCGCCTGTCTGAGTCCATGAAGCGGACGAACCGCCTGAATAATAACCCGACGCGCTGCCGTTGCAAAACAGGATGTCGCTCTTGTTGTCACCGTCGAAATCGGCGTTGCCGACGATCTCCCATCCGGCGGCGTAATCCCCCAGCGGAGTCCAGGCCGATGATTGACCTGAAGCGTAGTAACCAATCGACGTGCCGTTAGTAAACAGAATATCGCTGCATCCGTCGCCGTTGAAGTCACTGTCGGCAAAATCGGTTTCAGTAGGCAGTGACACATCATATACGATACAAGTAACAAGGTCAAAACCGTATGGCAGGCTGTCTAAAGAATACCAGCCGTCATAATATCCCGCCCAGCCCATGTTGAAATGATATTCACCCGTACTGGAATTATAACCGTCAATAATCACGGCATGACCGGCGTTGGTCTCCGTATCTTTCAATCCCACAATTACGGGCTGGTCGTTGCTCAAGTCGTCGATTATCTCACTTTCCAGATCAAAACCTACGTCGTTGCGGAGACCGTCCACATAATCATATGTGCATTCCGCCGTGAATCCCAGACTTATCAGAAAATCATCCACGTAACTTGTATAAGCGGATGTTGCCCCTGCGGAACTCCCGTAATCGGCTTCGATTTTTATACCTACGCCAAAACACAGGGCGGAAATTTCCTGATCATCAAAATCATAGTCGATATCGGACAATATACCCGAAACGGACGATACATAAGCGGAGCCAATATAAGTATTCAAAGTATCGGTGTAATAATAATCCGCCGCGCTGAATGCAATGGCATCAACTGTAACATCCATACCAAGATTACTTTGCAGGTTACCCCAATAATAAATCAGTTGAGACGCCGCAAGTGCGACACATCCCACCACCGTATTATCACTGGTTCTGCTGTCGTATGGGGTATATTCGTTGTAGTAATAAGAATCCGACTGTGAACCATCGCTATAATAAACGTATCCTGATTGAGCCCAGGTATGGAAACTG
The DNA here is from genome assembly GCA_963678815.1 of Victivallales bacterium. GTDB lineage: Bacteria > Verrucomicrobiota > Lentisphaeria > Victivallales. Next base: position 4,359,838 of record OY787460.1, on the reverse strand, counting down.
ATTATAGTTTCTCCTGAACTGGCTGTTTCGCTGCCGATACAGGAATCAGCGGCTGAATCGTAATCACTGTCCGTGGAAAAACTGACCTCGGTTGAATAAATATCTGCCGACGGGTTCATTACTTTTTCCGTTAATTCCAGGTTATAGGTCATAATTCACCTCGATTCTTGAAAAATTGTATATGGTTGATTTTGTTATCATTTTTTAATATAACACCAAAATTTTAAAAATGATAAGCAATTTTCCTGCCAATAATCTACCGTAACATATTTCAGGCTACCACGATTTGCCAATCCGCGGAAAAACTGCCGAGGTCGGTCCAATTAGACGGCAAACCGTCACCGTAGTAACCTATCTGATTTGAGTCGCTGGAAAACAAAATATCATCCTTGCCGTTGCCGTCGAAATCGGCGCAAAGTTCAACTTCCCAGCCATCGGAAAAACTGCCGAGGTCGACCCAGTTCGCGGAGTCGCCCCCTCCATAATACCCGAGCTGGTTGCTGTCGTTCGTGAATAAAACATCGCTCTTGCCGTCGCCGTCGAAGTCGCCGATCCCGACGATTTCCCAGCCTTCAGCGTAATTGCCGAGACCGGTCCAATTGGCAGGCAGGCCATCGCCGTAATAGCCCAGTTGATTACTGCTGTCATTAAACAGGATATCGCTTTTGCCGTCGCCATCGAAATCGCCGGTTCCGGCAATCGACCACCCGTCGGAAAAACTTCCGAGGTCAACCCAGCTGGAAGGATCTCCGCCATCGTAATAACCGATTTGATTGTTGGAGTTGGAAAACAGGATATCGCTTTGGGTGTCACCATCAAAGTTGCCGGTTCCGGCAATTTCCCAGCCGTCGGCGTAACTTCCGAGGTCAACCCAGTTTGACGGTTCCCCACCGCCGTAATAGCCGATTTGATTGCTGGAGTTGGAAAACAGAATGTCGCTTTTGCCGTCGCCGTCGAAGTCGGCAATGCCGCCGATGGACCATCCGGACGCATAACTTCCGAGGTCGGTCCAATTGGCCGGTTGGCCGCTTCCGTAATAACCCAGTGGGTTGTTGGCGTTGGGGTTGGTAAACAGGATATCGCTTTTGCCGTCGCCATTGAAATCATATGGCGGAAAATACGAAGCGGCGTCAACGTCAAAATAGAGAAAATCAGAGTCAAGTTCCAGAGTGTAAACCCAATTGCCGTATCGTAAACTGTCAGTCAGGCTGACGCTGCCCAGGTTTTCCCCGTCATCGACAACCGATATGGTGCCGCTGAAAGAGGAGGCGTTGCCCACCAGACAGTATTTGTCGCCATCTTCCAACGTGCTACTGTTAATTTTTACTCTTCTTAAATCACTGAAGAATGTCAGATAATCGTTGATAATAGCGCTTCCCATGGCAGGCGGTGAATCGAATGTGGTAAGGTCAAAGGTGAAAGTTCCGCTGTCTGATACGGTGACACTGCCCAGGGCGTTGCCGATGCCGGTTGCCACGACGCTTGCGCCGCCGGTAAGGGTCATGGTTACTCCCGTCAAGTCGGTGTTGCCGCTCAATATGAGACTGTTTGCTTCCCCGTCCATATTGATTGTGCCAGACGCCGTAATTCTGCCGCCGTTAATCTGCGTATTTCCGATAAGCTGCGCTCCCGAGTAAATTCGCAACAAACCGCCTGAATTGATTATCGTATCTTCGGAGATGGCTCCGGAAGAAACTGTTTGAGTGCCTCCGCTGTTAATGACGGTTTCGTATGCGCTTCCCTTGACATACATTTTGCCGTAACTTTCGATGGTGGTGCTGCTGGCGGCGGCGCCGGACCAGGTGTAGAGATATGCTCCTGAACTAACCACTGATCCTGAGGCGTTTCCTGCTGACCAGATATTCATGTTTCCGCCGGAATTCAAGACCACATTTTCCGCGATGCCGCTGTTCTTAACCTCAAGGGTCCCGCCGGAATTTACATTTAGATATTCCGCGTATCCTCCCGAACTGACAACGAACAGTCCACCGCTGTCCACATCGAAATCAGTGGCGCTGCCGCAGTAATCGACAACAATGTCGCCGCCGCCGAAAACATTACCGCCGGAAGCGCTTCCCCCGGAACCTACTGACGCCTTTCCGCTGGAATATACCGCCATATTAGTCGCGGAACCGTTAACCCTCACGTACAATGTTCCGCCCGTCACCTGCGCTCCCGTTGCCAGCCCCCCGGACGAAATCCTCAGCGTTCCGCCGGAATTGACCTTCGCGTCAGAGGAAATGCCGCTGGAAAGCACGAAGCTTGTTCCGCCGCTGTTTATTACCGATGAAGTGGCGTTTCCGCCGGAAGAAATGAAAAGTCCGCCGTCGGCATTTATTACTGTATCAACAGCTGATCCAGTTCTATAAACCCTCATGTAACCGCTGGTTTCAAGCGTGGTTCCGGAAGCGATTGCGCTGGAAATAAATAATCCGGTTGACATTCCCAATTCGACCATGCCGTTGGAAAGCACGGTTGTCGACGATATGACGCCGTCATAGACACGCACTGTTCCGCCGGAACTTACCAGAGTGTCAATGGCGGTTTCATTTTCGTATATGTATAAGTTGGCGTTTTCAACGAGGAAATTTGATACGACGCCAGAACTGATCGAAAAACTGCTGTGTCCGTCCTCGCGGCTGTTCGTTCCCTGCAGATAACCTCCGCCGGAAACGGTAATATAGGCACCGGCTGATTGCACTACGCCGCTGGCTGAACCGCAACTGTCAAACACAAGCCTTGCGCCTGATTCCAGAATCAATCCCGATATAAAACCTCCTGAACTCGCGAACGCGCTGCCGCCGGACTCAACCTCGCAATCAGTAAGTATACCGCCGGACTCGGCGCCTGCGCGCCCTCCGTATTCAACACTGACATTGTTCGCGCTGCCGCCTAGACAATTGATGACGCCTCTACTGCTGACGACAGTATCACCAGCATATCCTCCGCTATACACAGCCATTCCGCCGTTTAAAATGGTTTTTGAAATAACGCCTCCGGAAACGCCTACTCCGCCACTAGCTTCGACTGTAGTGGAAGTTGCCACTCCGCCGTCAAAAATACTCAGGTTTCCGGATGAAGCCACTACCGTGTTCCATACCGTTCCGCCGGAAGAAACATTCAACTCGCCATCGTAAATTACCCGGGTATTATAGGCGTTGGCGTTTTCGCCTATTCCCAGGTATCCCCCCGATATATAGGCGTCCGAGGAGACGCTTCCCGAATAAACATATGCTCCGCCTGAAGTGCTTAACTGGGTTCCGATGATGACTCCGCCGCTTTCAACTCTCATATAACCGCCGGAATAGACCTTTATAGCGGATCCGTAACCGCCGGCAATTGTAGCATTCCCACTACCGTTTACAGTTGCGGATACCAGGGAACCTGAGTCAAAAACCAGGATATTGCCATCGCTGTTCGCCACACAATAATATGCGGAGCCTCCTTCATGAACATAGATGTTGCCGTGCTTAGTGACCACGGAAGCTTCGGCATATCCTCCGCTGGATATGCTTTGCGATCCCAAAAGGCCGATGCTGGTACCGCTTGCCACGCCGCCGCTATATACGATTTGTGTGCCTGTGCAACTGTTATTCGAGGTTACTCCGCCGTCATAAACGTTTTGAGTTCCCCCTGAGATATCCTCGTTCGAGACATGCATTCCGGAACTTACATTTGATGTGAAACTCATATCTGCCTCAACTCATTTTGCCTGAAATGTTGCATTATGTGATTGATTGTTTGTATTAGTTAACCTTTTTCATTTTACCGTTATAATATAAAAGTCATATTTTATATAAGGTTATATTCTATATAAGGTTATACAACCTTCCTGTTCACAATTATTCGTTTCTTGTTTTCAGACTGCCACGATTTGCCAATCCGCGGAAAAACTGCCGAGGTCGGTCCAATTAGACGGCAAACCGTCACCGTAGTAACCTATCTGATTTGAGTCGCTGGAAAACAAAATATCGTCCTTGCCGTTGCCGTCGAAATCGGCGCAAAGTTCAACTTCCCATCCCGCCGCGTAACTGCCGAGATCATTCCAGTTCGCGGAGCTTCCGCCACCGTAATAGCCGATCTGGTTATTATCGTTCGTGAATAATACGTCGCTTGTGCCGTCACCGTCGAAGTCGCCTATTCCAACAATATCCCAACCAGCAGCATAACCGCCAAGGTCGGTCCAGTTGCTTGAGCTTCCGCCGCCATAATAACCGATTTGATTATTGCCATTGGTAAACAGAACGTCGCTTGTGCCGTCGCCGTTGAAATCGCCGGTTCCATTTACCTCCCAACCAGCGGCATAACTGCCAAGATCTTTCCAGTTGCTTGAGTTTCCGCCACCGTAATAACCGATTAGATTACTGTCATTGGTAAACAGAACGTCGCTTGTGCCGTCGCCGTTGAAGTCGCCGGTTCCGCTTATTCCCCAACCAGCGGCATAACTGCCGAGATCAACCCAATTGGCTGAGTCACCGCCTCCGTAATAACCGATCTGGTTGCTGGCGTTTGAGAACAACACGTCGCTTGTGCCGTCACCGTTGAAGTCGGCAATGCCGCTGATTTCCCATCCGTCGGCGTAAGTGCCGAGGTCGGTCCAGTTGGAAGGTTGGCCGCTGCCGTAATAACCGATTTGGTTGCTGGCATTTGTGAACAGGATGTCGCTTGTGCCGTCGCCGTTGAAGTCATACGGCGGGAAATACGAAACGGCTTCAACATCAAAACACAGATAATTTGAATTGAGTTCCAGACTGTAAATCAAATTGCCGTATCGCAGACTTTCAGTCAGGCTGACGCTGCCGATGCTTGCGCCGTCATCGAAAACCGTCATGCTGTTGCTGAAAGTGGAGGCGTTGCCGGCCAGCACATATTCGCCGGCGGCATTGTCGGTCACGCTGATATAGATACTGTAAATATCCGCTGTGACGGTACTCAAATCAGTAAGCATCGCGTCGGCATTGCCGACAGCAAAATCGCTGATGTCAAAGACCAGGGCCCCACCGCCGCTGATTGTCAGAGTGCCTGCGTCGTTCAGCGTTCCGGTAATCGTTGCGTTGCCGCCGCCGGTCAGGGACAGTGTCGCGGAGCTCAGGTCCGCGTTGCCCGCCAGCGCCACGGTAGCGTCGCTGTCGTCTATTGTCAGCGCCGAGACGGTAATCAGCGTGCCGCCGGAGATGTTCAGCGTTCCGGCAAGAATGCCGCCGGAACTGACTGTCGCGCTCCCCCCGGAGTTGATCGTCGTATCGGAGGCGTAGCCGCCGCCGAAGACTTCAAAATCCCCTCCGGAATTGATCGTTGTATTAATGGCGGAACCGCCGCTGGATACTTTAGAGCTTTCATCAACACCACAGTAAGTCACCGTGGTGTTTATGGCGGAGTGACCGGTAAGCACCGTCAGGCCGCCGATAATATTCTCGGCCACGCCGCCGCTGATATAGAACGAGCCGTCGGCATTTGAAGCATTCAGTACTGTGGCGCTGGTATTCCCATGGAAAATTCCGCCGTCAAGCTGAGTAATCCCGTCCGCGGTTCCGCTGCTGAAGACGTGCATATACCCGTCGGAACTGATCGTTGTATCGACTGCGGAACCTGAAGATACCATCATTTTCCCGCCGGAACTGATCGTTGTATCGGTAGCGGAAGTGTTTCTATAACACAAATGCATCTCTCCGCCCGGATTGATCGTTGTGGTAATGGCGAAACCGCTGTGCAGACTCATTATCCCGCCGGAGTTGATTGTTGTATCAACGCCGGAGCCATAATGGTAGATGCCCATACTCCCGCCTGAACTGATTGTCGTGTCAGTGGCGGTTCCGCCACTGGAAACGTACATTATCCCGCTGGAGTTGATTGTTGTGCTAGTGGCGTCAGCGCCGTAATCAAGAGACATTGAACCGCCTGAGCCAATAGTCGTATCAGTGGCGGAACCGCTAGAGTAGAGGCGCATGTCCCCGCCCGAACTGATCGTTGTATCAACGGCATAACCGCCGCTGGAAACATTTATTGTGCCGCTGGAGAGTATTGTTTCAACTGCGTTTCCGTAGATGTCCATTTCCCCGCCTGAAATCCTGGTTAATGTAGCTATGCCGCCGTAAGAGACATGCATGGAATTGGTTACCATAGTGTTAACGGCTAAATGGCCGCAAAGCACGGTAATGCCGCCGATAATGTTGCAGGCGATGCCGTTGTCGATAAAGAACTCGCCGTTGATATTAGAGGCGTTCAGCACAGTGGCGTCGGTGTTTCCTTGGAAAGTTCCGCCTTCAAGCTGAATAACATTGCTTACAACTGTGTTGTCGCCGAGATACATATATCCGCCAGAACTGATAGTGGCGGAGGTGACGGAAGCGTTGCTGATGTACATACTCCCGCCTGAACTGATCGTCGCATCAGTGACGGACCCACTGCTGGAGATGTTAACATACCCATCAGTAGTTATTGTAACGGAGTTTGCAGTTCCGTAAACGTACATCCACCCGCCGGTAACCATGGTGTCAGTAGCAAACCCGCCGCTGAAAACCGTCATTCCTCCTTCGGAAATCGTTGTGTTGGCGGCAAAGCCGTCGCTGAGAACTCTTACTTGCCCGATGGTTAATGTGGTGTCAGAGATAAACCCGCCGTTGTGAACGTACATTGCGCCGCCTGAGCTGACCGTCGTGGAGGTGGCGGAGCCGCCACTGGAAATATATACTGTCCCATATCTGACAATGTCTTCTTCTGTAATCTCGCCGCCGGATAATACCGTCTGACTTCCGTCAACTACTTCTCCTGAAACAACCATTCCGGAACTAACTACTGGTGTGAAACTCATATCCTCCTCACTATATTTTACTTTAAAGTTATTGTATATACATAAATAATTATCATACTATTGCTTATGTTCTTTTTCCTTGAATGCGGGGATTTTTTTGATCGTATTGATCACGTGGTCCACGGAAATCAACCGGCTGCATTCGAATTGGCGTTCAGTGTTTTTATGCCGGGGACACCAGAGGAAGTCGAAATGATCGAAGTCCACCCGCATGTCATTCCAGCAACTGTGACAGGTATGGTAATTAATTATCCGGTATGGGGTGTCGAACTCATTGGTCGGGTGCGTAAATCCGCTGATCATGACAACCGGGATTTTGCAACACCACGCAACCCAGGCCAGACCACTCGACAGCCCGATGAAGAAATCGGCGTGCGCCAGCAGATTGACCCGTTCCTGCAACGGAATGTCCCCGGTGAAATCCTCCGCGCCGTTGGGAATCTGGTTCCAGTTGATGCCTTGACCGTTCACCGGCGATTTGTCGATGCAGAGGACGCGATAACCGTGGTCCTTGAGGAATTTTACCGTTTGCAGCCACCCGACCGGATTGTTCCAGTATTTCGCCTGGGTGCTGCTTTGTACCGCGATGCAAACGTATGGTTCCTGTATCCGGCGCGGCGCGCTGAGATCAAATCGCGGCGGCAAATCATGCGGATCTACTCCGAGGATGTATCCGGCCGTGCGATGCAGCCCGATATAACGGAAATCAATTGGCTGATTGTCTACGTTGCCCTGGAAGAACAGCCCCAAGAAGTAGCAGGCATATGGACTGTAATTCAATGTTTCGTCTCTGGTTATGAAAGTGATATCCGGGTACTGCTTGCGGACCAGATCAGCGATCCACGGGGTCATAACGCAAATGACTTTGCAATTGTGTTTCTGCTGGAAGCGCTCGACATAAGAGAACCAGCCGATAGAGTCGCCGATAGTGCCGACCGGCAACTGGATCATCACTTCTTTGTCTTTTGCATTGTATTCATGCTCAAAAATCGGTTCGGTTTCACCAGCGCGGAATATCTGCAATCTGAATTTGATAAAGAATTTTTTGACACTGGTGACCATTGATTCCTGTTTGATCTCGGCATTGTAGAGGATTGTTCCGGTATCGATGTCGGAAAAGCATACCCGGTAACCTCCCTGAGGAAATTTTACTCTAATCCCGTCGTTAAAATCAAAACGGATGCCTTCTACCGCTTCCTGAGTGGGGATTTCAGGCACATTGCCGTAGATCGGCGGTTGAGCGGGTTCCTGGGGTTTTGCTTCACCCGGCGCGTTCTCCGGGCCTACCGTGATCGATTCCGGTCCTGCCGGAAGCGATGTGTCCGGCATGGCATTCGGTTCGATATAAATATTGCTGGATTCCAAAACAAACCCTTTCTTTTTATGCAACTATTCGTTTGCAGCAGGCTGTATTTTACGCGGCAATTAATAAATTCCAGCTAAAACAGGTTTTTTTTATATCCCGGCAGAAAAAAGTACCATTTTATCACAGCACAAAATAGCCTCAGGCAAAAACCCTTAATATAATATATTAATACAGTAGTTTGGTGATGTCAAAAAAATAGCTTGTGAAATTTACTATTTTTTAAATTATATGCAGTCAATGTTTCGGACATTGTTTGGGGAAATTCCCGCTTTTTAAATCTTGGTTTTCAATCTCACGTGGATCCGTGAAAAATTCAGTGTGGTGCGGATGCAAGGCAGCAAAACGCAGCTGTGGTAACCACGGCAAGTTGTAGCTAACGAAGCAGATGCGCCGCAATGGATCTTCCCGGAGGATAAATTTTTACGGATTTTTCGTTTCACCCAACGGGTGAACAGGAAAAACCGCGGTAAAATATTAATTTCAAGCATATTACAACTTTAAAAATTAATTTATCACGGATTCAGGCCTCATAATATCCTGACGGCTTCAACTGTCCGGTAAATCTATACCAGAGAGAAACTTTTTTAGGTTAAGCATCAGCGAAAACAGAAGTTCTTTACAGTAGTCCGGCTTCCTGTTTGATTTGAGCAATCCACTCATGGATCCGCTCATCGGTTTTTTCCGGTTCGTTGTCTTCATCCAGTGGAAGCCCGGCGAATTCACCGTCGATAACGGGTTTTTCGGAGGAAAATGAATACTCGTCCGTGGGCCAGAAGCCGATAATTTCCGCGCCTGCCGATTTAGCTTTTTTATAAAGATCGCCGATGCCGTCAACGAATGAGTCGGAGTAGGACTGCTGATCGCCAAGCCCGAAAATGGCAACCTTTTTGCCGGACAGGTTGGCTGCGCCCAGGTCGTCAAGAGCGCCGGCCCAGTCGTCCTGGATGTCGCCGATTCCCCAGGTGGATGTTCCGAGTACGAGCAGGTCGTAATTTTCAAGTGTGCTCCTGTTGCATTGTGACACGTTGATTAAATCGGCGTCGCTGAGTTCCTCACGGATTTTTTCGGCTGCTGCTTCCGTGTTGCCGGTGGTGCTGCCGTAGACGATTGCGATTTTCATGTTCATTTCTCCTTCATTTTTATTTTTTAGAGGTTAATTGTACCTTTGCGGCGTAATATTTCATGTATGCAGCGTTGGACGTCTTTAAATTCATTCAGGATCATTCCGGCGAGAGTTTCGGCCATTGTAAAAGTCTTTTTCAGCCGGATGGACTCTTCCGGACTGCCATAGACCCGCCAGCCGCACTTTAAAGAAGAACAGTAAGAGTCTTGTTTGTTATAAACGAATCCCATGACGTCCTTCAGGGGATACCCCAGGAAGATTCCCACTTCGTGCGGAAACTCGCCATTGTCATAATGTTTCTTGAGGCAATGAAGATAAGAATCCGGATTGTCGGAATACTCATAGCCGAAATCAGTCAGGAAAGCATGATTGCCTGGCTGCCGCAAAGTCTCAAGCAGAAATTCGCGGTCATAAAACAGCGCCAAGGCTCCATCGCGGCATTTTCCAAGTATGAACGCTTCCAGGTCAAGGCTCGAAAGAATTTCCCGCTGCCGGATGCAAAACAAGTCGTATCCTCCGGAAGGAATCTGCCAGGGACAGTTGGACACCCGGATCATAATAGAGGGTTTGACCCGCAACATGACCGGAGAAAGTTTCTTCGTCAGCCAGCGAAGCAGTTTATCCTGGTCCTCTTCGTTGCACATTGAGATAATATTTTTGTTTTTATTGTTCATAAATCCAATTTCGCGTTTATATTATAATTAGGGCGACCTAATTAAATGTCAATAGGTTTTCTCAGGAAAGTTGGATAATGAGCATAAATTGCGAATCATTGCAATTTTATGGAATTTTCCGGAAAAGGGTTGCAAAAGTAATTAGGTTGCCCTAATTATAAGAATTATGCAAAAGAATTATTACAGAAACCGGCTGAAGAACCATATCAGGCGTTGCAGTTTGAACAACTCGTTTGAGAGATTTGAAATATTGCACGCAATCGAGTCGTTCTGTCAAATTAATTCATCCGGCGACAGGGGGGGCATGAATCCGGAGTTTTCCGCCGATGACATATTCAAGCTCTTAAAGGAAAAACTGGGCATCTTTACAAAATCCACGGTTTACCGGGCATTTTCACTGATGCTGGAAGCGGGGATAATTGTTGAGACAAATTCAAAACGTGGAAGAAAATTTTACAAATTGATCCAATGCGATGAATGTCCGGGACATTTGCACTGCATCAAGTGCGGGGAAGTAACCGCTATTTCCGAACCGCTCCTTGATAATCTCATTTCGGAAATATGCGGCCGGAAAAATTTTGAGAAGACCAGCATGCACATATGCATAAAGGGCATTTGTGAAGAGTGCCGGGAAAAAGAAAAAACGGAATAATGCGGTTGAGCATCCGGGAAATGATTTCCGGATAAAATATAAAAAACAGCAACAGGAGAAAACCAATGTGCAGTTGTGTTACAGTTGACGGACGGCAGGTGAAGCACAAACAAAGATGCAGTAATTGCACCTGTCCGGACCGGGCCCGGCCCGGAAGTTTGGGGTTTTGCGGCGCGGGAGACATTGTGGTGATTAAAGATGATCAGAGAGGTGAATCTATCAACAACGGATTTGCCCCGGGGTGTCTGGTCCGGGTGGTAGAGAATAATTTCCGGCAGGAAAAGATGCTTATAGATATTTGTGGGCATGAACGTTTCTTGACCAGAATTATGGCGGAAAACATTATGGTGACCTCTTTGTGAGGAAAATCCAGGCAGATTATTACAAAAGAACAAGTTGAGCAAATGCCGGAAAAAATAAAGATTAATGACCCGCGGAAAAGCGCCGGTTGCGATAAGATCGAAGAACATGATAACGCGGAAGATAACGGAATATCGCAGGCCGAGGAAAAACTGATCGAACTATTTCACGAGCTTTTCGCGCACCGGGGTTACGGACAGCTTGAAGTTTTCATGAGAATTCTGAAGCGCGGACAGAAAGAAATTGTTCTGCGCATGGGTAAGGAATTCAGGTTCGTCGTCAACTACCGGAATAAAATTTCATCGCATGAAACAGACAACAATTACATGGAGGAGCCTATGAGAAAATAACTTGGCGCGGAAAGTGTGCGCGTCAACCGTTTTCTTGTCAGGTTGGCCCTGAAAGGTTTTAATTTTTTCATCAATTAACAAGTCCGGTGGCCGGAACAAATTATTTTACCCAAAACAATAAGAATAAGGATTAAATCTTATTATGAAATCGTTCAAAAAGAAAGTAACCTTAAGGTTCTTCTCGCTGGTTGAGCTCCTGATTGTGGTTGCGATCATTGGCGCCCTGGTTGCGCTGATTCTGCCGCACATGGAAAGCAATGAGCAGGAAGCCAAAGACACCGCTTGCGACTATAACAGTTACGGAACATTGCGTTACCTGACCATGTTCAGAAGCATGAACGGCGTGTATCCTTCCGGATTCCACACCGGTTTGGCAACTAATGCGGCAGGAGCCACTACCGTGGAAAATATGGCCGGATTTACCGCTGCTAACATGTGTGGCAACAGCACTACCGCCAGCGCACTCACGGTTCAGAGCACGGATGACAACGAGTATTCCGCCACCTCTACCTCCGCGGCTTTGGCCTCGGGTTTTGCAACTTCCCTCCAGAAGGCCGGAATTGCCAAGCTCTATTACGGTACCGGATCCTCCACGACCGGCGTAGCTACTTCCACTACCTGCAATGCTGTTCAACTTGATGATGAGGACTCCTGGCTTGAAGATCAGACCATTACGGCTGATTCAGGTGGAGCCACTGCTACCATCACCACCAGCGATGCGGCTGATGTAACGATCAACGGCGAAAAGATGTCTGATATTGCTGGAACTTCCGATGGCGTTATTCCGCTGTACGTGACCCCGACCATTGACTGGGACCACTACTACGACAGCACCGGCGCTGAAGCTGGCGATTCAAAAGTCAAGATCGCTCTCGCCGGACAATGCCCGAACCTCGTCAAAGGCGCTTTCCGCTACTACATCTGCATGTTCAAGGTGTACAATGACGGCAGTGCGGCCGAATTGGCCGGCACCCTCTGTCCTGAGTGCGGATCCGTTAATCCTTAACCCCCCAATCAGGTCATATTGACCTAAACCGGCGGGAGCGGGTAAAACCGCTCCCGCAATTTTCAATTTTAAGGACATCAATCATGAGCTCACTGATTCGGCGCTTTTCTCTTATCGAACTGGTGGCTGTATTGGGAGTAATTGCAGTAATGGCGGTTATTTTCATCCCTTATTTATCCTCTACGGATATCAAGGCAAAGGAAGATGTACGTGCCCGGGAAATGAGGAGTATCCAAAAGGCGTTTGGAAGGCTCGAAAACGACTGTGTCCTTACTGACAGTGATTTACAGGATATCGCGGATTACGGACTTTGGCCCCTCGTAAGCCGCGAGCATCCTTACTTAGGAGATGAGTACGACTATGAGGAATATGATTATGAAAAGTGTAAAGGATGGCGCGGCCCTTACATCGAACGCGAAAGTGAAGCAAGCATAAGCAATACTGAAGGACAGCCTTCCGGAACAATTACTGTTCCGGTGATCAATGATCCTTACGGCGGTTATTACCGGGTCATTATTCCAAACGGTGAGAGTTCAAGAAAAATCGCGCTGGTCTGCACGGGGGAAAACGGCGTGCTTGAAACAAGCAGTTCCGATTGGAATGGAGACAAATTCGACGAGGACCTTATTGGGGACGATGCGGTTTTAATGCTGTTGCCATGTGGATCGTAAATTTCTTATGAATAATACAATTACAGAAAAATTTATAAACAAACGCTGTGTCAGGCGGCGGATGACCCTGATCGAACTGCTGGTGGTTTTGTCGATCATGGCAGCGGTGGCTACGATTGCCCTGACCGGGGCGACGGAAATGATGAATCAGTCGAAAACCGATGAAACCGTCCGCCGGGGCAACCTTTTCCTCGAAACCATAAACGGCAACGGATCAAGCGCCAGCAGATTCATCGCTGACATGGGGCGTATGCCCAGAGTCATAAGCACGGATGCCGGCAAAATTTTGTGCGAATTGTGGGATTCGGACCAGACCGACGATGACGTGAAATGGAGTGATGAAACATTCAGCAATGAAACTTATTCGTGGCCGGAATCATGGAGTTCGCTTCCTGATGAAATCGAGGTCCCGTGCGGTTGGCGGGGGCCGTACCTTAATGTTTCCAGGGAACAACTTTATGACGGATATGGTCATGAGTGGCTGGCGGATACTGGCTCATGGTCCTCGGAAAGCTGGAAAGATAATACCACTGCGTCACTTGACGATAAAATCCTGGGTATGAAAAGTTACGGCCGGGATAACGCCGAAGACGGAACGGAATGGTATAACAAAGACCGGGAATTTAAATTTTCCGAGGGCGCTTGTACCGCCGATCTGAATGTTACCCTTAAATATATTGATACAGACCTTGACCCCGACGCAGCCCGTAATCTGGACAGCGCCTACATGGACAGAGTGCGGGTTGCGTTGTTTATCCCATACGTAAGGCGGCAAGACAAAGGAGTGAAAAGAATCATGGCGTTGCGGAATGGCACGTCCGGGGCAACCGCAACTTTTGAGATTGAGCCGGATGCGGTAAGCAGTTATTCGCATCAGGAAGAAGCTTCATGGGAAGATTACCATCAGGTGAAATTTACGAATCTAGCGCCGGGGCCCAGGAAGTTATATGCCTACGGATACCTGAATCCGGAAACAAACAAGTTGGCAAGCGGTGTTATCCACTTGGACCTGAAACCCGGATCGAATTCAGTTACCGTCTATCTGACCAGGAATTTGGAATAACAATAATATTGAGAAAGAGAAAATTACCTCAGCGTCTTTGTGGCTGAGAGTTGGGGAAATAAAATGTTAAGATGGAAGAGAAGCGGAAGCGCGCCGGGAATCATTGTACGAAACGGTGGAGCATGGTTCCTGCTGCTGGAAAACGCCAGTGAAAAATTCGAGTCTGTCTCCTCGGATGTCCTGCCGGAAGCCCTGCTGAAGCAATGCGTGAAAAATTCCGTGAAACGGGCAAAAATTCTGATTCCGGCGGATCCGGCGGTTCTGGAAATAGATCTCGCTGACGATCTTGAACTGGAGGAAAAACATTCGGCAATAGCGTGGGAACTGGCTTCGATGACCGGTTGCGACCCGGAAAAGAGCCGTGTTGCTTCAGCCGATAATAATACTTTCAGTTTTGGCGGATCAAAACGTACCAGGATATGTGCGGTTTTTCCTAAAAGCACGGTAAGTGACTTCAAAAAACAACTATCCGGATACGGCGTCGGATTTGCTGGAATCAGTTCACTGCAGCTGGCGCTGGCCGGAATGCACCTGCAAAACAAAACGCTACTGCCGGCAAGTCTGCTTTTTGTCAGGGATTCAAGTTGTTTCGCTTTTATTCCCGGCGGCGACGGCGCTCCGCCGCTGTGCCGGAATATCCCCATCGGCTTGTCAGGTTCCAAAACCAATGCCGGGGAATGGGCGGAAAGACTGAAAAAGCGATTGACCCCGATGGTCGGGGGGAACGTAAGGTTTATATTTAATTCTTCCCCCGGCGACGCTCTTGGGATATTACGGGAAAAACTGCAATGCCGGGAGATTCGCGAGGAACTTTTTCCCGAATCCATTGACGGACTTCGCATTATCGCGGACGCAAACGATATTTTCGTCAGGGAACAGCCCAGGAAAAAGGACCCGAGAACTCCGGGAACCTGGATCGCGGTTATCGCAATCCTGTTGACAAGCGGACTGCTGACTACGCAGTGTTTATGGAACTTGTGGACAAGGGATTCACTGAAGAAAAAAATCGAACGGAAAACGGTTCTGGACGCGGAACGGAAAAAGTACGCGTCGCAACTTGACGCCATTAAAAAAGATATTTCGACAACAACCAGAACTTACCGGTTGCTGGAGTCGCACCGGCGGATAGATGAAAATTTTATCCATGTTTTAAAATCCCTGAGCGGAATCATCCCCAGATACACGCGGCTGAACGATATCCGTCAGGATGGCGGCGCAATAATCATTACCGGCTCCTCATATTCCCAAAGTGATATTGTCAAGTTCGGGGAGTCGCTTGCCGGAATATCAAAAAAAATCGGAATCAGTGTGGAACCCGATGAGATCCAAAGCGAAAAAGACCAGCTGGAAAAAAAATTCAGCTTCAGAATGACTGGAAAGAAATGACCCGGAAATGAAAAAACAACTGAAAATCTGGCGTGAAGACCTTGCAAGGTACTGGGACAAAACAAGTCTCATGGGAAGAGTCCTGCTCGGGGCCGTAATTTCGTTTCTCATTGCCATGATTATTCTCCGTACGGTCAGCAATCCGATTACAAAAGAGATCAAGGAATTGAGAAGCAAAGCTTCCACCGAATACGTTCCGGTCCCGGAAGAAGATCAGGAAATCAAGGACGGTAAGCTGGAGATTGAAGATAAAAAGAAAAGTTTGGCTATTTGGAAACGCAAACTGCAAAAGCTTTTACGCGAACGGAAAAATTTTGGCCCGGAAATGCAGATGAAAGTGATTTCTGAACTCGATTCCCTGGCGGCGGAAAACAACCTTCAACTTCTGGTAAGGAATGATGTTGAAAAAGACGTCCGGGAAAAAAAGAAAAGAAACAGACCGGACAAAAAAGCCGCCGAGCCGAAACCACAGGAACGGGAATTGACCGGCGAGTTCCAGCATCAATATGTTTTGCTGGGACGTTTCAAAAACATCAGGAATTTCCTGCTGAAGGCCGCTCAACTTCCGTATTTTTTCCGGATTGCCGGAATTGCCATTACCCATTACCATCCGGAAAAAGGACAATCCATTGGCGCCAACACTCGCGGATGGGCCTTAAAGGTGAGTTTTACCGTAACCATCTACTACTTGAAAGATCAAACCTGAAAATATGAAAATAATCGACATAAGCAAAATCGTTGTGCCTTCCGAAGCCCTTGACGCCGTCCCGGGTGCGGTTGCCAGACGCCTGAAGCTCCTGCCGCTTAAACTTGAAGATGATTCCCTGATGGTAGCCGCCGCCGATCCCGAGGATATTGCCGCCCTGGACCAGTTGGAAAGCATCGTTGGGCGCGAAGTGAAAGCCCTTCCGGTTGTTGACGCCGCCGTCCTGGAAAAAGCCTTGCTCAGATATTATCCTGACAGCGTTTTGAGCGGTACGGCGGATAATGCGGCCGCCCTGTTCGAGCAGCTGATCAACCGGGCGCTTCAGCAGAAAGCCTCCGATATTCATGTTGACCCGTTGCGCGAGGGCGGCGTAGTCAGAATGAGAATTGACGGACGCATGCGCGAGGACCGGCGGCTTACGGCTGATACGCTCAACGAACTGGTGTCGAGAATCAAGGTGCTGGCGAGTCTGGATATTGCCGAAAAACGAATGCCGCTGGACGGTCAGATTTCCCTGCCGCTGATGGACGATGTGATTGACCTGCGGATCGCCACTGTTCCCACCATCTACGGTGAACACGTTACGTTGCGGCTGTTGACCCAGGACGACGGCGGCAGCCTGGAGAGTGTCGATAAACTGGGAATGAACCGTATACACCACGAAATGTTTTCACGCGCAATTTCCTGTCCGAACGGGATTATTCTGCTTTCCGGTCCTACCGGCAGCGGGAAAACCACCACGTTGTACGCTGCTCTCAGGCATTTGCGGAAAGGCGCTGACCGGCATTTGGTAAGCATTGAGGATCCGGTGGAAAAGCCGGTCGACGGCGTAACCCAAATCAAGGTTGACAGCGAAGGCGAACGGGTGACTTTCAACAAAGCGTTGAGAAGCGTGCTGCGGCACGATCCCGATATTGTGATGATCGGGGAAATCCGCGACGGGGAAACCGGTGATATTGCCGTAAAAGCGGCCCTGACCGGGCATCTGGTCCTTTCGACCCTTCACACGAACAGCGCCGCCGGGGTGACAAGCCGTCTTGGTAATCTCGGCATTCCCACGTTCATGATAGCCTCGACTCTACGGCTTGCAATCGCCCAGCGGCTGGTCAGACGCCCATGTTCCCACTGCATGAGTTGGGTTGACGCTGACAGTCTAACCCGGAGCGCGTTCGGATGGGACCCGGAGGCTGAAATCAAAGTGCCGGAAGTGACCGGGTGCAGCTTCTGCGGCAATACCGGATATTCGGGACGCACCGCGCTGTATGAGATGATCGAAATTGACGGCGATATCAGGAAACTGGTTTTACAGGGGGCTGATGAACCGGAAATTTCCCGGGCGGCTTTCGGACGGAAAAAATTGCCCAGCCTCAGATTGGACGGAGCAAAAAAAATTATCGAGGGCCTTACTACCGTCGAAGAAGTAGAAGCCGTAACTATTGAAGATTTCCACTGATTGAAAAGGTGACACTGAAATTATGCCGGTTTTTAAGTATCAGGCGCTCCTCAGGGGCAGGAAGCAGGAAGGCGTGATTACCGCCGATCACCGCAATGACGCCATGGTGAAACTGAGAAGCCAGAGGCTGACGATTATCGGGATGAAAGAAGTCGGTTCCTCCGCACGTTCTATTGGCGACGAACCGGTAACGCGTTCTAAGCTGGAAAAACGGGCGGCGGGTATTTTCACGAAAGCTATCCAGGTTGAGCAGGCCATCCGGCAATTGGCATCGTTGCTGAAAGCCGGGGTGCCGATCCTGACCGCTTTGAAAATAAGCGCCCGGCAAGCCCCCTGGTATTTGTCCAGGGCATTGCAATGCGTAGCGGTGAAAGTTGGTTCCGGAACGTCGTTTTCGGAAGCCTTGAAGACCGAAGCTCCTTTTATCGGCGAGGTGTCAATCGGGCTGATTGCAGTGGGGGAGGCGAACGGTTCACTGGACCAGATGTGTTTTTTCGCGGCCTCTCTGATGGAACGCCGCCGGGAGGTCAGGGACAAAATTATTCAGGCGCTTTCTTATCCGGCAGTGGTGGTGCTCATTGCCTGCGGTACCGGTTATTTCCTGATGACCAAGGTGATTCCTAAAATTACCAAGTTCATTGAAATGCGCGCTGGAAACATGCCGGCGATAACCCAGCTGCTGATCGACTTCAGTAATTTCATCAAGGCATACGGCGTTTATCTGGCGCTGATGCCGATATTTATAGCGATAGCCATTATCGTGTGCCGGAGAAACCCCGTCACCGGGAGCGGAATAGACTATGTTTTCATGAAAATTCCGCTGATCGGAAAAATTCTTATCGCTTCGAGTAATGCGGTATGGACCAGGACCCTGGGCATGCTTCTCCGAAGCGGCATAAATATTATTTCCGCTTTAATGCTTACTCAGAACACGCTCAGGAATTTGCATGTCAAACAGCAATTCAGCCTGATCAAAGACGTTATCGAACAGGGCCAGCCTTTGTCTACCGGTATGAAAATCTCCACCTTAGCCTCACTTTCTCCGATGGCGGAAGCGATGGTGCAGATTGGGGAAAACACCGGAACAGTCGATGACGGATTGCTGCACGTGGCCGAATTCAGCGAAGTTGAACTTGACCGCCGGTTGGGATTGCTGGTGAAAATGGTTGAACCGGCTCTGTTCATTGTAGTCGGCGGCATGGTCGGATTTGTGTATATTGCGTTCTTCATGGGGCTGATGGCGGCCTCCAGAAGTGTTGGATAAAAAATAAAAAAGGATTAAGAAATATGAAAAAACAAATTGTCGTTCTTGTGCTGGTTTGCCTGGCGTCGGCGCTGACAGCCGGCGGACAGTCGAAAAAGATTCCGGAAAAAGTGAAAAAAGCCATCGAAAAAAAAGTCAGTGAAAAAAAGGCCGCCGGGAAAAAGGCGGAACCCGCGAAGGAAAGAGATCCTTTCCTTCATTCTTTTTACAAGGACTCCGATCCTTCCATTCCGCTGGATAAAGATCACTTGCCCAAAGGGATCAGCGTATCTGGAATAATCGTTCCAAAAAACGGAAAAGCGATTGCGATAATCAGCATCCCCGGATATAAAAATAGTTTTTTCGTCAAGGAGAAAAGCATTGTCAGGCTCGATGGCAGGGAGATTTCCGGTCACTCCAGAAGAATTATAAAGAAGTCGGGAACAACAAACGATGTTTACCTGGAAATAATCGAGATTACCGCTTCCGAAGTAAGGCTGGTGCAAAAACAAAGGCCGGACCAAATTTACAGCATAAGGTGAAATATGAAAATTAAGAAATTTTATCTTCCGGCGCTTGCCGTAATTATTCCGATTATGATTTGCGAGATGCCGCTGCCTGCCGGCGCTTCGGCGAAACCGATTCCGGTAATCAAGTCGTTCATGCTTAATGACGCACCCCTCAAAGACGTTGCCCGGTTGATGTCCGAAGGTACTGGAATGACCGTGATCGCAACTGACAAGGCCGCGCAAACAAAAGTCACCGTTTTCATCGAAAACCAGAATTGCGAAAATATCCTCCGAGCGGTCTGCCGCGCAAACGGATTGTGGTTCAGGAAAGAGCCCGACACCGGAATAATCTACATCTTGACGCTCGATGAATACAAAAAAAGCCTTAATTTGTATTCCGAGGAAGACGTTGAGGTTATTCAGGTTTTCTATCCCGCGGTCGAGGATGTAGGGGAAACGCTGAAGGACTTGTTTCAGGACAAGGTATTCTGGACATTGCCCAACGAGGATGCCGGGGATGAATCTTTTCGCATTGACCGCGCCCTGGAAAGAATGGACAAGCTGGCTGAACGCGGACAGTTTGCGCTTCAGGACGAAGCCAACAGCAGCGACAACAACAATGATGACGATGACGACGACGATGACGACGACGATAATAGCAGTTCCAGGAAATACAATAAAAACCGCCAGATGAATTCAACAAAGGACATCGAACAGTCACAGTCGATTACCGATGAATATATTTACCGTATGGGCAGGAAATTGAGTCAGGAATCGGCAAAGAACAATGTTACCGGCAAGCCGGGGATGGTTTATGTCGCGGCATTGCCGACCAGCAACACGATTTTGTTAAGGTCATCGGATAAAAAAGCCCTGGAAAGGGTAAAGAAAGTTATCAAGCAGATAGATAAGCCGTCTCCTCAGGTTTTACTCGAAGTTAAAGTGCTTGAACTGAATATCAGCGACGAGCACCGCAGGGGAATTGACTGGTTGTTCAGCGACGGCGATTTCAGTGGCGGTTTCGCCAACGGCATCCCGAACATAGACGGTCAGGGCGGCGGAAATCAGATTTTAAAACCCGACTCCGATCTGGTTCCCCAGGGGACCGGATTAGATGAGCAGGCCGCGGTCTTTAATTATGTATCCAAGCATGTCCGCGCCAGAGTCCAGATGATGGAACTGGACGGCAATGTAAAAAGTCTTGCCACTCCGATGCTGCTGGTTACCGATAGTGAAGCGTCAAGGATTTTTGTCGGATCGGAAAGCACTATCCTGACTAAGGTGGAAGCCACTTCCAATACCACCAGCGGCGACAATCCCGTGACGGTGCGCAGTTACAATCCAACTACCGAAAGACGTAATATCGGAACATCGCTGCTTATCACCCCGAGAATTCACGCGGACCGGACCGTTACCGTCAGGATCATGCAGGAAAATTCAGCCGCCGGAGACACCAAGCAGATTGTCTATGGAATAGATGACGCCGGAAATCAGCTTTATTTTGACACTACCGACATTAATCAGCGCACCGTCACTACAACCGTGTTGGCGAAAAATACCCAGGTCATCGCCGTGGGAGGACTGATCACGGAAGAAGACGAAGACAGCGTCGAAGGAATTCCCTGGATAATGGATGTTCCGGTGCTTGGAGAGGCTTTTGAAAGAATAACCCGGGTAAAAGTCAGGA
The DNA here is from genome assembly GCA_963678815.1 of Victivallales bacterium. Classification (GTDB taxonomy): domain Bacteria; phylum Verrucomicrobiota; class Lentisphaeria; order Victivallales. The sequence goes on along the minus strand of OY787460.1, from coordinate 4,338,778 downwards.
CCGAATTAATCATTTTAATTCGTCCTTACGTGTTGCTGGCTCCTGGTGAAGGAGAAAGTATTTCAATGGAACTTCTCGAAAAACTCAGCGAACATCCCTCCGCGAAAAAAGACCTGCCGGAACTCGGAATAGGACGGGCAAAACCTTTCCGGGTCGCTCCGGACGATCCGTGGTACCGGAAGCTGTACGGGAAATTGAAGACCTGGGACACCGCGATTGACTGGGGTGAAGATTACGACTACAAGGATGCAGTCATATTCGTTGGTAAAGACAAGGAAAAAAAGGAGAAAAAAGATGAAGATTAATAATTTTCTTTTTACGTTAAGTTCAGGCATTTTGCTGGCGCTTCTTACATCGTCATGCGATTCACTGAGTTCTCCGGATGGCAAAAAGAAAACATCAAAAATATTTCCGGAACACAAAGAGGATTTTCAGACGGCAATAAAATTCCAGAGAAGCGGGAAATACTGGGACGCGCTTAAAATTTATAATGTCATTAAGGCTTCCGCGATAGACAAGAGAACTGATGAACTGGCGGCGATCGGGGCGAGTAAATGCCTGATCCGGCTCAATAAATACGATCTGGCGCTTAACGCCCTTGCTCCGTTGAGCGAAACAAGACCCAAAACAACTACGGAACGAAAAAAAATGGCTATTGCCGGTGAAATCCTGCTCCGCAAAAAACTTCCTGTCCAGGCGGAAAGCACCCTTGAGCTTGCTTTGTCAAAACTTCCTGACGAGGACAAGAATTCCTTGTGGACGGCATCGGTTTTCTGCAATCTGGGAAAGGCTTACGCCACCAACGGAAAGGTTGAGGAAGCTAAGATGAGTTATGATATTGCCACGCATATTTTTGAGAAAAAAGACAGGAAGCGGGCAGTAGAGCAATGCAAAAAAGTGTCTGATGCCCTTAACCAGATAATCGAAACTCATATTGAAAAAAACGAAATAAAAAAGCCTCTGTGGGAAGAATTTTTTAAATGAAGGGGTGTCCTGTCATGAAACTTGATCAATTGATGGACAGGTTCATCGAGTCAGAATCGACCGACCTGCACCTGGGAGAAAATAATCCGCCTTTTGTCCGGGTCCACGGCAGGCTGGTTCCCATGCCGGATTCCGCCAACTTAAACCGTGAAGAAATTGAAAATCTGACCAGGGAACTTGTCGGCGAAAAAAAGTTTGCCCAACTTAACCAGACTCGTGAACTGGATATGGCCATGACGGTGGCGGATGGAAAACGGATAAGGATCAATTGTTATATTCAGCAGGGAAGCATTGCATGGGCGCTGCGGCTGCTTCCTTCTGAATTTTTCCCGATTGATGAACTCGGTCTCCCGGAATCGATCTGCAGGCAGGTTTGCGAATTAAAAAAGGGACTGGTGCTGGTTACCGGGGCCACCGGTTCAGGTAAATCAACTACCCTTGCAAGTCTGATCAACAGGATCAACGAAACCAGGGAGGAGCATATTTTTACAATCGAAGATCCTGTGGAATACCGGCATTTTTCGAAAAAATGTTTTGTTTCCCAGCGGGAAGTCGGTGAAGATACGGAGAGCTTCCAGGAAGCGTTGAGAAGGGTTCTGCGGGAAGATCCGGATGTTGTCCTGATCGGTGAAATGCGTGACAAGTCCACTATGGAAGCGGCATTGACTCTGGCCGAAACCGGCCACCTTACTTTTGCTACCCTCCATACGTCTGAAGCAGTCCAGACCATAACCCGGATCATTGGCGCTTTTCCTCCTTCCCAGCAGCCGCAGGTCCGGACCCAACTGGCGGCCACACTCCAAGTCGTATTCAGCCAGCAGCTTGTCCCGTGGGAAAACGGGACCGGACGTTCCCTGGCGGCGGAAATTCTGATTGCCAGCCCGGCCGTCAGGGCGATGATCAGGGAGGACAAATTACACCAGATCGCTTCCGCGATGCAAACCGGAGGCATGATCGGCATGAAAACCATGAACCAGTCGCTGCAGGAACTTTTCCAGTCAGGGAAGATCGACCGGAATACGGCAGTGGCTTACGCAATAGATAAAGACGACATTCAGCGAAGATTGTCATAAAAGAGAGAAGGAGCAATTAACAAGATGAAAAACAAAACGACCACCCGGAAACAGATAATCGGATTGGTGATGGCGCTTGTATTTCTCTGTCTGGCCGTGGTTTACAGTGTACGGCAAAGGCAGCGGAATTTGAGCCGGACCGGAGCTGAAGCACATAGCCATTCGCATGAGGAATGTTGCGATAACCATCCGGCGGACGCAAAGCAGATTATGACCCGGGAGCTTGATGCGATGAATTCGCTTGCGGCAATCCTCGAGGAAATATATTCCAGCGGTAATATTATGCCGGAAGATATGGAAAAGACGGGGAAAATATGCAAAAAATGGCGGGAGTTGTCTATCGGGAAAAAGTCTTTGTCCCCGGAGGAACGCCGCAAAGCCATGATATCACTGGGGAAAAAACCTGAAGAAGTTCTCCAGAGAATGCACAAAGCCCAGGCCGCGATTCTGACCATGAAAGGAGGCAACAATTTAATGTTGATGATCAAGGCGATTATGGATGAAAAACCACGGTAATTCTGACTTTTTCATACTGACCGTTAATACCGAATTGCAATCCACGATCATTACTTGCTTTTAGATCGCAAATCGGTATTAACTGCGCTTTCGAATAGCGGTGTCAAGAAAACCTGCTGACCTGTTTTAATGCAATAGAATACTTTTTGCTTTTTTCCCTTTGCCTATTGACAAGAGATAAAAACTCATGTAGAATAAATATGCACCAGTTATGCACTAGTGGTGGGTTTAACCTGTAAAAAGGATAAGAAAATGCCTCCGGGATTATATAAATATCAGAAAATTGCCAATCAGCTTCTAACGCAGATTGCCGATGGTGATTATCGCGAAGATGACTATTTCTCTTCCGAACATAATCTCACCAGTCAATTCAAAGTAAATCGGAGAACTATCAGGCAGGCGTTGAAATTACTTGTCGATGCTGAAGTTGTTTACAAACATTCAACTTACGGTATTTTTATAAAGAATCCTCATTATGCGGATTTATTCTTGAAGCAATCAGTCACGAATAATGGAAATCCATTAATCACACCGCCAAAACCTGCTTTTAAAGAACGGATTTGTCAGTTTACCGGAATCTTGAATCTGCAACATGCGCAATTTTCGGACGCGACATATTTAGATGCGGTATCACGAGCCATGAAAAAGTTTTCCGATAATTTTTCCGTGGAGTTTATGTTTCTCAATACCCATGATCCAAAAGATCTGATTGCCGATAAAAAATGCTTTTCGCAGATAGCTGAGAACGGGCTTATATGGATATCCCCAAAGAAAAAGGATTTACCGATTATTTCAGAACTGACAAAATCAGGCATTAAAATTATCTGCTTATCCAGCGGCCCCTGGCCGGAGGATGTAAATTACGTCTTTTCCGACGAACGCAACGCCGCATTTCTGGCAACTAACCATTTGATTGAGTTCGGACACAGCCGCATTGCTTTTCTCAGGAAAACTGATGTAAGCACCAGTATCATGCGTGCACAAGGTATCGCCGATGCATATCGGGAACATAATATTTCTTTTGACGAGTTTTTGTTGAGCGATCATGACCGGAATAAAGACATAATCTCGCAACTCAGATATATTCTGGAGAAAAAACAACCCACGGCGTTCCTGGCTGACAATTATCATCAGGGAAAATTTTTCATGTCGCTTATGCATGAAAGGAACATGCAAACGCCGGAAGATATTTCCATTATCAGTTTTGACGATTCTCCTGTTTTGGAACTGCAGCAGGTTCCGGTCAGCGCCGTAAGCCAGCCTGTCGAAACAATCGTGTATACAGCCACCCAAAAACTGATCGACCTTAAGCATAACCGGATAAAATCACCAATACATGATGAAAGTTTAAAATCTAAATTAATTATCCGTAAATCCGTTGGGCCTGTAAGTGAAAACAATAAAAGATTATCTACCGCTTAACAATTTACAAAATAACTGAAAGGAATAGTGAAATGCCGGTCACGAACAAAGACAATTATAAAAAAGCCGGATTCCTGAGGAAAAATTCAAATGAATTTCGCGGAGGCTGTTTTACTCTTATAGAACTACTGGTTGTAATTGCGATCATTGCTATACTTGCCGCAATGCTCCTGCCGGCGTTGAAGCAGGCCAGAGAGACGGCCTTTAAGATTGAATGCGCCAACAAACTGAGTCAGGCGGGAAAAGCACTGGCAATGTATCAGGATGACAACTTAAGCTATTTTCCGGTAAGTCCCACGGGCACAGCCTCTTATTATCCAGGCGGAACAAGGCTTTACTACTTGTGGTTTAATTACTTGCAGCCATATCTGGGAAAATCCCTGGTCGGACTGGATGGAGAAAAATATGAACTAGATCATTATCAATCCTTCTGGGAATGTCCTTCGGATAAATACGTCTGGACCAACTACAGCTCTCCATACGCCAAACATTATTATGATCCGTCCTATGGCATAAACAATTCATATTCTTCAGGATTGAAGTCTTTTCCCGCAAAAAAAATCGATAAACCTTCAGAAAAAATTGTTGTCGGTGAGACACGCCACGGCAAAGAAGGTAATAATACTCACAGTTACTACATGTACAGGGATGTTTATGTCAGGACGCTTTATGACAGGCATCAGAGAGGCTGCAATGTCCTATGGGCGGAAGGACATGTCAGTTTTGTGAATAATTCAATATCTTTAGTCGCTGACCAGCCACGTTGGAAACCTTACGAGGGATTTTCATATTCGAGTTATTATTGATCATTTGGGTAAATTATTTATCAATGAAATTTCAGCGCAAATTGGAGGTTGCCGAAAAAAAATATACAGACAGTTAAACGATTCATAAACAAAATTATCATAGGAATCAATCATGATCAGACTATCAAAATTATTCGTATTGCTTGTGGCGCTTGTGGTGTCCGTAAGCATTTGCCGGGCAGAAGAATCCGTGATCAAGGAGTTCAAGGCACGAAAGGGCGAATTGAAAAAAACTTCGGACGAATTGCCGTGGTTGCTTGAAACTGAAAAAGGCTCCGCCGTGGCGCTGGGAAAATTGGTTAAACCCGTAACCGGGAAAGCAACGATTAAACTGAAAATTCAAACCGCGAGTAAAATTGACGGCAGCATCCGCAACGGAAACCTGATGCTGAAAAGCAGCGACAACCGTATTATTACCGCTGGAATCGCAATCGGCTCGAAAAAGTACGGCGTTTCCGGACAGGTAGTTAAGAGCATTAATAAAAATGATGCAAAAATGAACCAGACCGGGGTTTTTGACTTGTCAGTTACCGTGGATTTTTCAACTGAAATTCTGATCATGGCCGTTAATGGTGAGGAAATAGGGATAACCAAAATCAAAGATAGTTTCAAGGACATTGCCGAAGTTGGTTTCAGTATTCATCAAACCGCGACAAAATTCAGTGATATCAGCATTGATAATAAATAAGCAACATCATAATTCATAAGTTGCGTAAAATATTCAACTTACGGTATTAATTTTTGTAACAATGAGGTTATATCATTAATTCATCGAAAATAATGGAGAGGCATCCAGCTAATCCGATAATCACGGTTGATGATTGTCCGGGAGTTATGCAGGTATATAATCCCAGCCCGGTACTATTTGATGACAAGGTTTACATGCTTGTTTCAGTTACCCCGTATAGAAATTATAAATTCGGCAAATATGGTGAAACCAGACTGGCGATAAGTGAGAATGGAATCGATTTCAAAATCGAAGATGAACCGTTTATCAATCTTCAGCATGATACGTTTCCATTTAATATTGTCAGGAACCATGTCATAGACAGCAGGATAACAAAAATCGACGATGTTTTTTATATTCTGACGCCCGTTGGATGTATTTCCCCCTTCAGTGACGTTTGTGGAGTGCTCGGTAAAACCCATGACTTCAAAGAGTATGAAGTTGTTGATATCATTACGCTTCCGCCTAATCGCGGAGCGTCATTGTTTCCGGAAAAAATAAACGGAAAGTATTTTAAGCTGGATCGTCCCGGCGCGGGAAACGGCAACACCGGTTCCATCTGGCTTTCATCTTCACCGGATTTAATCCACTGGGGCCAATACCGTCCGTTGATGGGACCGGGAACCGTACGATGGGGGGAAAAGAAAATAGGTCCTACCCCTCCGGTGAAGACCGAACACGGCTGGCTGGTAGTTACCCACGGAGTTTTTACTCCCTGCAGTGGGCCTGTCTACAGCATTGGCGCAATTCTGCTGGACCATAATGATCCAACAAAGATAAAGGGAATCACATATACTCCGCTGATGAAGCCCGAAACGGATTATGAAAAACGGGGATGGGTTGATAACGCAATATTTCCATGCGGGACAATTGTTTATCCGGAAAAAAATGAATTATGGTTATATTACGGGGCGGCCGATTCCAGTGTGTGTCTCGCAATTGGAGCTATAAGTGAAATCGTTGCTGCATGTTTAAATGAAGCATAAAATGTATAAAGATAAAGGAGACGTAATGAATAATTTGTGGCCGAAAGGATTTCAGTCAACCAATGGGTTTTTGTCTGGATTAATTGTATTATTTCTAATTGCGGTAAATCCAATTATTACTGCCGCGGATTCAGCTCCGGTAAAACCCGTAGTAGACATAGCTGACTTTCGCTGTGGACATTCTCCGGTTATCGATGGAAGTTTGGGTGATAAATGCTGGAAAAATGCATACCGGAGCAAAACTTTCTTCAATTTTCCCCTGGATCCTCAAAAAGTTATAAAAAATTCAGATACAACATTATTGATAACCTGCGATGATTCGTGGCTGTATTTTGGCTTCAAGTGTAAACATCCTATACCAAACGACATGACTGCGCGGATAAAGGAAAACTGTGCCGGCAGAGTTTTTGGCGATGAATGTATTAAACTCTTTATTTTTCCATCCGGAGACAAAAAACGGTTCTTCAGATTCTGTCTCAATTTCAATAATGTTTATAATTTCAGTGAAATTGTGTTAGGCGCAAAACAGATGTCGTTGCCGATGAATATGTGTTGGCCCTCGGCTACTAAAATCACGTCATATGGCTGGTCGGCGGAAATCGCGGTTCCTTTGTTCCTGATAACAAAGAACGGCAGCTTGGCAGATATAAAACTCAATGCATTCCGGAAAAAGTTAGTCAACGACTATGACCAGTATCACGCAATAATTGGTTCAAGTGAAACACTCACCTCCTGGAGTCCCGCCAGTGATTGGCTGAATCTGGGAGAATTTGCAACCATCCGTTCCAGTAAAAGATTGAATCCTGCTGTCCCTTTTATTGCCAAGGCGGATAAAGTGTTTGCCGGAGATATCCAACAGGAGGGGACACGGTTTTCCTATCCGGTTAAGCTCATTTTAGAAGCTTTGACAAAGAAAGCAGGAAAGGTTGCAGTCGAATTAGAGGAAAAATTTCCTGACGGGCATAAAGCAATTATTAACAAGTCATTTGAGCTGGCGGGAAAACAAACTAAAAATGTTTATATTAAAGTTCCTGTGGCAAAATTCGGTTCGAGAAAAATAACAATAAAACTCACCAATGAAAAAACAGGAATGCAGTTTCAAAAAATAAATATCATTACCTCTGGACTTGATATTCTTAAAACTTTCAGCCGTTTGAATTATTACACAAATGAGAAAGACGCTCTAATTTGTTACAGGATTGGCCTGCCGGAAGAAAAAAGAAAACAAATATGCTTGATCGCCAGTGATGCAAAAGGAAATGTTTTAGGAAAACAGCAAGCTCCTCAAGATAGAGGAACATTTAAACTTCAATTGGATAACTTCAGCTATGGCAAACATAAAATAACACTCCGGTTGATTGAGGGGAAAAAGGAAATATTTCAAACCCACATACAGTTGGAAAAATATCCCGTAAATCTAAACGGAGAATGGAAAATAGACCGGTTGACCGGCTGCTCCCTCTTGTATAACGGAAAACCGTTTTTTCCGTTCGGGGTTATGGCGGATTATAACGATGGTGCTTATAAAGAAATTCATGAAGTTGGTTTAAATACTATAATTTTCTGGAAAACTTACGATAAAATACCGGATTACCGGGACGTTGCGGAACTTGCGAAAAAATACAACCTGAAATTGATTGTCCGTCCGGCTGCTATGCTGCCAAACCGCGGCAAAGAACTCGTCTTATTGAAAAAACATTTCACCGGAAAAGAATACTCTGCAGTTTTAAAATATACCCGGACTCTTTTGAAATTGAAGGGCGGCTTGATGAGAGCGTCGTTTGATAAATTAACCAGGGCGCAGAGAACCGCGGTATTCTCCGAACTTCTGGAACTGTATCTTCCGGCAATATTAAAGCGGGTGGAATTGCTGATGAAATACAGGAACTTCCTGGGATATTACACTCTTGACGAACCATTGTTACGGAGAGCGTCACTTCAGATTCCTTTGCGGAAAATGTATTTGGAAATGAGAAAAATCGATCCTTATCATCCGGTTTTTGCCCTTTATTCATCGATAATTCCCGCGGGAAAGGAAGCAACCTGTTTTGCCGATTGCCTGGGAACGGACCCATATTTGATAATCGGTTCTCAAACCAGCCCCCGCGCCACCTTTAACTGGGTTTCCAAGATTACGGCAAGAAATGTAGCCCGTGCCGAGGCGGAGGGCATGTGTCCGTTCACCGTGCCGATGGCGTCCTTTTACAGTCAGACCAGAAAGCGGTTACTCACGGGACAGGAACAAATCTGCCAGACTTACCTGGCAATGATACATGGAACTAAAGGGATCATGTATTTTACCCACTGGCAGGTTCAGACCCGAAAGATGTGGGACGCAATGAAGACATTAGCCCATAGAATTAAAATCCTCACTCCCGCACTGACTTCAAGAAAAACAGAGCAGAAAATAACTTATAAACCCGGAGTATGGGATCCTTTGAAAGGTAAGTTCCCGGACGTGCAGGCATGCCTTTTCAGGTTTCCGGGAAGTGGATATTATGTGTTGATGGCCGCGAATATCCGGCGCTCTCCCGTTGAACTGAAAATTACCGTGAACGGACTTCAGGATCAGCAGGTTTCGGACTTATTCGACGGTTTAATCGGAAAAGCGGTAAAGGGAAATTTCAAAGACATAATCGGGCCGCGCGGAGTCAGAACCTATCTCTTTAAAAAGATCAGTTCCGCTGAACCAGTGAAAATCAATATAAATATCAAACCTTTAGGTAAAGAAGGCGATCTTGAGTCGAGTTGTCCGCTTGAGGGCAGGAAAAATAATAGAAATATTCTCCCGAATTCCAGCTTTGAACAGTCTACCGCTGATGCAGTCCCGGATTATTTTTGGCCCAGGGGCGCATACCGATGGTGGAAAGTTAAACTCGGAGATCCCAACGCAACCGCGGGATTGACTTCTGAAAATCCTTATCACGGGAAGCAGTGTGTTTTCATTGGTCCTCCGGGAGCGGCAGCGGAAAATGTTTCTGTCAGCTGGTTTTTCCGTTTGGCTCCGCAACATAAAACCAGTCAAACCTATACGTTGTCATTTTATGCAAGAACCGATTCCGGCAAACCGGTAGCCCTCTCCGTCGGATCCGCGAATTGCAAGGTTAAAAACGCAAGGAGGTCTGGAAAAAGATTAATGATCAGCGGGAAAAAATGGAAACGTTATTCGGTTTGTTTCACTGTTCCCCGCAAAGTTAATAAAAGAAACTCACAATTCTATTTTTCCGTAAGTTACAAACAGTCAGGCCGGGTATATCTGGATGCGGTTCAGTTTGAAAAAGGAGATAAACCCACGGATTATACTCCGTGAAAGAACGCAGCCGCTTCGCGGCGAGTTTCTTTCTTTGCATTTTACCCGGTATTGTTCACATTTGGTATCCGTAATTGAAGGCTGTTTACTTTTTTCTGATTTTTTACTGACTGAGGCCGCCGAGTTCCGTCAACAGGATATTGAGCGTCTTTTTTGTGCGGTGTCCACTGTTTTCGCCACCCCTGACACGATTCTTACGAAAGTTTGAAGGATTGGAGTGGGTTCTTAATTTGACGTAATCAAATTATGAGAATATATATAAAGCAGCCGGGGAGAAGATTCTCAATGAGTTTGATTTCAGAACAGCTGCTGAAAAAAATAAAAAAACCCTTCAATCCGCTAAAAATTCATGATTATTAAAAGATAACAAAAATCGAGTGTAATGAATACTTCAATTCTGCATTATTGGCTTGTGAATATGCGCGGGGGGGAAAATGTGCTTCGCGTAATCTGCGATATATTTCCTCAGGCTGATATTTTTACCCATGTGTATTCTGAAAAAATCAGACTTGAGAATTTTCCTGAGCATCGTGTAAAGACAACATTTATCAATAAACTGCCGTTTCCCTCAAGGTTTTATCAGAATTATCTTCCCTTGATGCCTGCTGCCGCCAGAATGCTGGATATGAACGGTTATGACCTTATTATCAGTAGTGAGTCAGGTCCAATTAAAGGTATCAGGAAAACAGGATCAGCAGTCCATGTATGCTATTGCCATACTCCCATGAGATACCTCTGGGATATGTATGAAGATTATTACCAGTGGGTTTCTCCTGCGAAAAAAGTCTTTATGCGGTTACTTACGCCATATCTCCGTAAGGAAGATTTAAAATCCGCTGAATCAGTAGACCACTTTATTGCCAACTCAAACTTTGTCGCTGAAAGGATCAAGCGCATTTACAAACGGGATGCAACCGTGATCCATCCTCCCGTCGACGCCGATTTTTTCAGTAATTGCAACGGTGATGAAAAAGAAGATTACTTCATGTTCGCCGGACAGCTTAATTACTATAAACGCGCGGATATCGCGGTGAAAGCCTTTAATCGAAACGGATTAAGGTTGAAGATCGTTGGTGATGGAGAAGAATATTACAGCCTAAAGAGAATGGCGAAAGCAAATATTGAATTTGTGGGTAAGGCTAATCATATGCAACTGAAAGATTTATATTCAAAATCCCAGGCGCTGATTTTTCCGAATATCGAGGATTTCGGCATGATTCCGGTAGAATGTATGGCTACGGGAACTCCGGTTATTGCATACAATGCCGGCGGCGCCCGTGAAACTGTTATCAACGGCAAAACCGGACTGTTTTTCGACCAGCAGGATTCCGGAAGCCTCTGTAATGCGGTTGAGGAATTTTCCTCACATAAATTTGATCCGCGGCTCCTTAAAACCCATTCCCAAAAATTTTCTAAAGAAAAATTTAAAGAAAAATTTAAAGATTTCCTTGCCGCGAAGTTAATAAGCAAGGATTGATTTCCCCCAATGCCCGGTCATCATGTCCGGTTTAATTCGTAGAGCAGTTTTGCGGAGGTATCGACAATTTTGTATCCTGCTTCAAAGGCCAGGCGGGTCCAGTAGATGGCCTCTCCGGAATATCCGCCGCTAAGCGCGCCTGACATCGTGGGGCAATAACCGCAGTAGCCATCGGAAATATCCGCGAATAAAGTTACGGGAAAAGGGCTGCGTCTGCGGACATCAATCATGAATTGGCCGAAAAGCTCACATGGATTGGTCACGATGGCGCAATTACCGATTTTAATGGCATGGATTGGAACCTTATCAATCGGACTGTCCTTATAACTTTCCCACAATTTAATCCTGCCGTATGCAAACAAAATTTCCCAGCGGCCGATTGTTTTTTGGGCTTTTTTCGCTTTTTCCATGATAGCATAATCTTCTGCCAGTTTTTCTTCATCAGGCAGGCGAACCGGTATGGACAAGTCCTCATAAATGTGGCGAAGTACGGGATTTTCTTCACGGACAGCATGATTTATCAGCCGTAAAGTTTCGCCGGCAATAATATAGGCTTGTCTTCTATACTTTCGTTCTTTGTTTTCCTGTTTTGCGTATGGGGATGGCAGACATTCGGGAGTATTATCTCCAAACCCCCCGTTAAAGTATAAAACCGGCAGTTTTCTTTCCATTTCCGGAAAAGCTTCCCGGATAAGTTTTCTGGCCAGGCCGGGATAATCGGCGCTGTAAAAGTCCGCGCCGTAAAAGCTGGTCGGATGTGCGGAATTGTTGTGGATTATTCCAATTATTTGGTCATTTTCATCTTCCGCGAAGAAAACATAATGCCGCGAGTCCTGAACACCTTCCATCCCGGTGAAATCCGGGGAGGCGCAATTGTCCGACATCGTGTGACTGCCGTCCTTCCAGCAACAGCGGCGATTGTAGCCAATTTCAGCATGTCCCCGGGCATAACCGATCCGGCAATGTCTGGCGTTGGCTACTGCCTCCGCCGCGCCGTTACACAACCATTGCATCAGTTTGTCGTGCCAGGCTTCATCGACTCCGCGGCAAGGATTGGTATTGACTACACATGGCCCGTTATGGGTATGAGTGCAGGATATTATGATTCCGCGTTCAGGCAAGCCAAGTTTTTTGGAAATACGCTTCCTTGCCGACTGAACATATTCTGAGCGTAATCCCGCCGCGTCGCAGTTAATAAACATAACCGGTTCATGCTCATCATCAGTCAGGAAAAAGAAATTTGCCTCGAGATCATCACGGATGCTGTTTGCGCTTTTCTCACAAGTGGCGGCCTGAATTATTGTTCCTAATTCATTATTGATTATTTTAGTGGCGGTTCCAGCTTTTAACATAATATGAAATTTTTTTAGTTATTATTATTTATATTTCTAAGGTATTCCGTAACTTTTTTGATGGCTTGGTCCGCGGGATATTTTTTGTTTTCGTATTCGATATTTATGTAACCGGTGTATCCGGATTCTTTCATGATCTGCCAGCATCCTTTTGTGTCCACATCACCTTCGCCGATCAGTGCCGCGCGGTAATATCTCCCATCGAGCATCTTACGAAAACCTTCCTCTGGCTGATCGACAATGTCCCAGTCTTTAAAGTGGGCGTGAACTACGTAATCGGCGCATTTCTTAAAAGATTCAACCGGACTTTCCCCGGATGAAGCATTGCCGTTGTCATAAGTAAGGCGGAGTTGGGGAATTTCTTTTTGGGCTTCGAGGAAGTCGGCGGCGGTTACGAACGGGCTGTATTTTCCCGGGAAGTTTTCGACGGTAAGGATTATTCCGGCATCGTCGGTAAGTTTGGTGATTTGCTGCAAAGCTTCTATCCATTCGCGGCGATAAGCGTCGCGGTCAGTTGTATCATTACGCGGACACGTCGGGATCATTACGAGCGGAGCGCCCAAATCGACGGCGTCCTGGACCGACTGTTTTGCGTCATCAAGCCAGCCGTCTTCCCGGACAATGAATTTTCTGAGAAAGAATGTATGAGCGGCCACTTCCAAACCCGCGTCTTCGGACATTTTCCTGAGTTCTTTGGGATCGCGTCCGTAAGTGGTGATCCAGTCAATGCCTTCAAGTTCGCACTCAACGGCGGTTTTGATAAAATCTTCAACCCCGAATTTCTGCAAGGCCATCGTGTAAGTCATCATGCACAGTTTCATAATAATTCCTTTATTTAGCAATATTTGGTATTTTGGTTTGCCGGTAATCGACTGTTTGCAATTTGCCGTTTTTTACAAAACCTTCGGGACGGTCCTTTAGTTCTTTTATCAATCGAGATCGCCAGTTTTTAACCTGCTTTTCATACTTTTTATTTTCCACCAGGTTCCGGCGTTCCCCGGAGTCGTTTAATAAATCGAAAAACTGCTCCTCTCCGGTATTGGGACACCAGATATATTTCTGTTTTCCGTCAGTCACGCAATGGTGATAGGGGGCATGTTCGATATGCAGATAGTTCCGTAATTTTTTATTATCCCCTTGCAGGACAGGATACAAGCTTTTCCCGTCTACTGAATCCGGGATCTGAATTCCGAGCATATCCAGCAGAGTCGGCATAATATCATGATGCGTTGCCGGCTGTTCAATGCATTTGCCGGCGGTCAGCCTGAAATTCCTGGGCGCCGTAATAATAAAAGGCACTCTTGCGGAACCTTCGTATGCGCGGCTCTTGCGCCACATGTAATGATCTCCGAGCATTTCGCCATGATCGCTGGTAAAGATCACAATAGTGTTATCCAAAATGTTTCCGCCCACCGGATTGAATATCCTCCGCAACAAATCATCCACGTGATTTATGGAAGCATAATAAGCGGCCCTTGCGGTGAGTCTTTCTTCTTCATTTAAAACCACCTTGTCAGGCGCTACATGGTCTCTTGACTTACCCCAATCCTTATGTGCCCAGTCGCCGATAATTGGTTCAGGCACACCGGTGCGGATGTATCTGTCAAAATAAAATTGCGGGGGCTGAAGCGGCGGATGAGGAGCAATAAATCCCATTGACAGGAAGAACGGTTTAGTGGGGTCGCGTCTTTTGAAAAACCGTAAGGCCCGTTCAACAGTCCAGTTGCTCGGGTGCAAATATTCATCCATGTGCCAGGGACGGGCAGTCCAGTCGTTATGGGTTATGCCTACGCCGTAAGTTCCCTGATTCCGGCCGCCTTTCGGACAGTTTTCTTCAAACCATTCTCTATATTCTGAAAAATAACTGGCCGGAGGCCCTGAGGTTAATTCCATATCGTCAAAACCGTAGAGCTTTCTCGGGGGATACTGGTGCATGCTTCTGCCCACGTGAAAAGTCTGGAAGCCGTTTTCCGCGAGAACTCCCGGAAGCGTGGGTACGGAATTGTCTATTTCAACACCATCACAATACCCAACGATACCGTGTTTTTGAGGAGATTGACCAAGCATGAGCGAGCGTCTGGCGGCAATACAGCTGGGACATGCGGAATAAAATTTGCTGAAACGAACCCCGTTTAACGCTAAATTATCCATATTGGGGGTTTCCAGCACAGGATGATCTTCAACTCCCAGGCAGTCGCCTCTCTGCTGATCCGTGTGAATCAGCAAAATATTTGGATGCGCTTTCATTCGGAAGTCTGAATCCTTAACTGTTTAATATAAGAAATACTTATTTCCGCACTTTTCAATGCCGTGAGTTCGGTAGTGTCCTGTTCGTAACTGAGCCACGGGATATTGTGTTTAGACGCGAATTTCACAACCTCGGCAAAGTCGATGACGCCGTTGCCGAGTTCGGTGATTTTTCCTTCGGCGGTAACGTCTTTTACGTGCAATAACGGGATGCGGTCCGCGTATTTTTCCATGTATCCAACCACATCTTCGCCGCCCTGTTGAATCCAGCAGGTGTCGGCTTCGAACATCAGGCCGGGAATTTCCAACAGCAGATCGAGCTGATATTTGCCGTTGATTTTCGCAAACTCGTGGGCATGGGCGTGGTAACACAGCACTTTCCCTTTGGATTCGGCGATTTCAACCGCCTTGCTGCATGTGTCCAGACAGCCGCAAAAATCCTCTTCGAGTTCTTTAGGGCTGAACCCGAATGTAAGGTATTTACATTCCAGCGCATTCGCCTGCCGGTACACTTCTGCGTCCGGATCGCAGATATTCGACAGTCTCTCATAGATCCCGATGGTCCGGATATCTTGTTTTTTCAGGAATTCCGCAAGTTCCCCGGCTTCCATGCCGCCATAAGAAAAAGCGAACTCGACGCCCTGGAAACCCAATTCGTTGAGTTTTTCCAGAGTTCCTTTGAAATCCTCTTTCAAAGCCTCTCTAACGGAATACAGTTGAATGCCTATTTTCATGATCTGAAGAAATCCCTTTAATTATGAGTTTATTATTTCAATTACTTTGTCTGCTATTTTATTGCCTGCTTCCGGTTCCATTTTGCTCCAGATTGCGGTAGTCGTTTCGTGACCGCCCCGACGTTTAAAAGCATCCTGAGTGGGAATATACCCTAGCCAGCCGTTCGCAAGGGTGACCACAAAAGTTTTTTTCGCGCGGCTTTCACGTTTTATCCGCAGCGCGAATTCGGAAAAATATTCCGCCGGAATCGCGGCAAAAACTACGGGGCCGACTTCCATTATTTGGAGCTTGATGTCAATCCCGCTGCCCGCTTTCTTAAGTTCGTTGAGTTTTTCCAGGGAATGGTCATACCAGCCGAGTTTGATTAAACCTGGAAAAACGTTGATGAATCTATCCGGATTCTTTACGCATTCTTCAAGGTCACGGCTGTCGCGATACTCAACCCTGAGCGTTTCCTCCAAGACATCAAGAGTCCAATCCGGAGAAAAATCGATATCCTCCATGAGCGACTCAACATTCCCGGCAAGAATTCCGCCCACATATTTATCCGTCAGGTTGCTTTCCGTATCCAGAAAGTCGTTGTGAATAACATTGCCGCAGGCCCCGTTGAGAAAAAGACAGGCGCACTTTTGCCCGTAAATTTCCTTTAGACGCCTGTTCATGACGCCAGGAAAACCCGCCGAAATCGAACCGAGATTGTGGCAGGCATGACAGGAGAAGTTTACCAGGAGTCCCATCACTTCATCCTTCATATTCTTGAAACAAACCACTCCAACTTCCGGATCTACGGGGCCTTCCCTATCGGATAATTCCTCCAGTATCTTTTCGCCTATGGGCTGACTTATCACCGTGCCGTCATTTTTAATGAACCGCCGGTTGAAAGAGACCCTGGTTTCAGTTCCGGAAGCAATTCCCGCGACAACTTTTTCCAGCGATGAATTTGCCGCAAGCGCCGCTTTGACGGCTTGCTCTAGCATGAAGTCGACATACCTGTCTTCTTTCTTGAAACTTCCGCGCTCTACCACTGCCGGACAAGCATGGTTATGTGTGGCGCAGACAAGAATATTCTTTTCCGGAATCCCGGTTTTTACGAAAATTTTCTCGCGGATGATTTTTACATATTCCCATTCGATAATTACCACGTCCAGTGATAAAAAAACAAGTTTAACTCCATTGTTTTCCAAGACCGCCGCATGAGCAAAAACAGGATCAAGAATATTTTCCTTGCTTGCCATGTAAGTCCTTATGGGGAAATATTCCGGACTTATATTGATTTCAGCGAATCCCGCTTTCATCCTGCAAACATTCCGTTAATTGTTTCAACTTGTTTCTCAACGATTTGCTGTCCGCCCCCGGGCCCGATGGGGGTGCTGGCGATGTATGCGCCGTAACTTCCGCCTTGCATGCCGCGTTCGGTTGGCAGATAGGTTCCTGATCCAGCGAGTTGTACCACGAAAGTCTGAATGGCTTGACTTCGGCCTTTGATGCGCATTCCGTAATCGAGGTAATATTCAAAGCGGTTGGTGCACATGGCAATATCTCCGATGCGCAGGACATGCAGTTCCACTGGCAGCGTCAGATTTTTACCGTTTTGCTGATCTTCATACAAATCTGCGACACACTGGTTGAAGCCAATTCTTCTTAAGGCGCGGGAGTATTTTAAGGACGTGGGGTCCGCGTCTTTTAATTCATCAAGTTTTGCCTGCCATGAGTCAACTTCTTTTTTGGCGATTTGATAATCTTCCTCAGTTGCTTTGCGGCGGACAAGGTCCAGGTTAATGACTTCATGTTCCAACTCAACTTCCGGCCTTATATCTTTTGCAGCCAACGGCAGCACTTCATCAACCGCGGCCGCGATTTTATCGGCGATGTCCCGGCGGCGGGCATTATTATAATCTTTGCCGTAACCTTTCAGTTCCAGCATTCTAATATCCGCTTCACGGTTTACCATTGTGCGCGGAGACTGGTCTCCGGCCGCGGCGCATTGCGGCAGAATGAAAATATCATTTCCGTACTTTTCGTGTATTTTCTCCCTGATTTCATGCCAATAATCAGAGGATACGGCGTATTCGTTTTCCGAACATTGCGATGGACACGGCACATTAACTACCATGCCGGTCAGTTTTTGCGCGGAATCATAGGTGAACAGCATGTCGACGCCGTGATCTTCGTAGCCCTCGATGTGGGAAAACTCCGGGACTTCCGTTTTGCCGTACATTTTCGTTGATCCGTCAAAATAAGACACTCTCCGGTTGTGCCCTATCACGGCATAACCTTTTCCCCAGCTTAAAGCTCCGGGCTTGCGGTTTTTCCAGGCTTCAATGACCGCTTCGGAAATTTTTTCAATCAGGAAATCTCCATATTCCTGTTTCGTCATGACATCGCCGCCAAGATCGGGAGCAGACCCCAGAAGCGTTCCCGGCTGGTCCGGCGCCGTATGAGTATGCGTGGCGCTGATGAACAGCATATCCGGATTGAACCCCGGCAGTTCTTTTTTTAGCGTTTCCCGGCATCCTTCTGTTATATAATCAGTTACCGTAGCTGTGTCGAGGGAGACGATCATCGCCTGTTGTCCGGAGGCTTCCGCCGGTTCCAGGGCAAGCGCGGTTACGAATAACGGATCGCGCACTTCTTCCGTAATTCTCACATGAAACTGTCCCCGTAATGAAACTTTCCTGCCATAAGGAGTAACATCCCTGGTACTCCAGCCTATAAGAATTTTTCCCGCTTTCATTGTGATTTCCTAAACTATCAAAATTGTTTTTAAGACTTCGCCGGATCAGGATTTACTGCCGCGATCATGCTGATTTCAACCAGTATTTCATCACGGGCCATTCTTGCTTCAACGCACGCTCTGGCCGGAGCATGACCTGGGGGAATCCAGGCATCCCAGACTTCATTCATGTCATTGAAATCCGCCATATTTTTCAAATACACGGTTGCCGACAGAATACTTTTTCTGTCCGAACCGGCGGATTCAAGCAATCTGTCGATTTTTTCCAGGGTGGTTGCCGTTTGCGATTTTACCTCCGGAACCATTTCCTTGGCCACTTGTCCGCAGAAAAAGACTGTCCCGTTGTATATAACCGCGCGGCTCATTCGCGGAGTTGTTTCCTGTCTGATTATCTTACTCATTAATTCACCTTTTGTTTGAATTGTTCAATAGCTTGATCATAAGTAGCGTCAACTGGGATCATACCGTATTCCGCCAATACCGGTTCGAGATTATCGAGAACTGTTTTCAGGTGTTCGGCGGAGACAGCCTCCGGATCGGCGAAGTTCCGGTCGTTATGTACGTCTATGACGATGGTTTTCAATGTCGGTTTGTCCGCCGCCAACTGCCTGACAATATTCCGTAAGATTTGTTTGTGGTCCCTTTCCTGTTCGTCCTCATTTGCGTAAACGCCTCCGGGACGCAGATCGAGATAATGATCGAACCCAAGCGGATGGCTGATCAGCCGCGAGCGGTCAACGGAGAGTGGAATCTCAACAAATTGTGCGTCGCCGGGAAGCTGGCGCATGTTCAGGTTTGCATAGTGGGGGTGAGGATAAGCTCCCGCCCAAATACAGAAGCGTTCCGGCCAGACCCGCCCCGGAATACAGATGCTGCCGCCTTTAAATCCCGATTCAATTAACGCCCTGTAGGTGTAATCATTGCAGGAAAAACAGCCGGGACGGAATATTTCCGGGCGAAATCCGAAGAAGCGCTCAAAAAGCTCCGCTCCGGATTCAAGGACTTCCTTTTGTTCAGCCAGGGACAGACCACCCATTTCTGTCTCATGACGGACCGGAACAAACTTGGCCGAATGAATATGCAGGCCGAGACACGCACCGCGTTCCCGCAAATCCAGAAACGCATCCGCCTGTTCTTCTCCCAATTCCGGATGGATGAAAAAAGTCGGCGTATAGCCGTAATCGCCGAGAACGTCAGCATATTCCCGAACCCGCCGCATGCCTTCCTCGTTGCTTTGCGGCCCGGAGGCCATGTTACCGGACGCAACGGGTTCGACGTCCATTGTAAACAAAACCAACGTTTCATTTTCGGTAAGTTTACTCATACACATTCCTTTATGACGTAACCACCGTTTCGGGAATTTACTTGTTGATCTTTTCCGGATCAATCTTGTCGATATTTTCAAAAACCTTCCTTACGGCTTCCGCAACTTTCTTCGCGATGTCGAGTCCGTTCGGAGCGCGCAGGGTTTTCACGATCGATATATGGCAATTGCTGTATTTCAGGGCGTTCGGGAAATTTTCAGGAGTGTAGTCTACCCCTTTGTCGGCCCCGGGAATACTCCACGGATAGCCGCCCCCGTAAGCGTTTTTTGCCTTGAACACGGTCATCGCCGGCAGGATGAACCGCTGCCAGACACAGGCATTGATTCCTTCCGCCATAAGAGCCTTGCAAACCGCATTACGGAAACGGCTTTTATCGGCGGTTATGCCCAGCGCGTCAAAATTGATCCGCAGATTGTAATTGTACCAGTTGTGTACGCATTCTTCCGGTTCGTATGGCTGTATTAATCCTTTGATGCCGTTAAGATTTTCTTTCAGGTAATTACCGTTGGCGCGGAGAGTTTTATAATATTCGTCGTACTTTGCCAACTGCGCTCTGGCAAACGCGGCGGTAAGATCGTTGTTTCGGTACATCCAGCCGAGGGCGTAGGCGTGATAATCGCGGTCTTCTTCGGGTTTGGCAGTCTCACCGAAACTCCAGAGCTTGCATGCCGCTTTGTAAATGTCCTCGTTATCAGTGACGAATACTCCGCCTTCACCGCAGCTCAGGCACTTGTTCTGGTTCAGCGAAAAGGCCGCGCAATCGCCCATGGTTCCCGCCTTTTTTCCCTTGTACATGGCGCCGTGTGCCTGACATGCATCTTCGATCACATACAGGTTATGACGTTTTGCGATGTCCAGAATTTTGTCCATATCGGCGCAAAGTCCGTGGAGCTGAACAACCATAATTGCTTTGGTTTTGGGAGTGATGGCCGCTTCGATCTTATCGGCGTCGATTAGAAATGTTTCCGGATCGATGTCAACGAAAACCGGGATGGCGTCATGATGCAGGATGCAAGTGGCGCTGGAACTCCACGAGTAGGCGGTAACCAGTACGTGGTCGCCTGCGCCGATGCCGCAGCCGGCAACGCACATGTGAAGAGCCGCCGTACCGCTGTTGGTGAAAATTGCGTTCTTGTTGCCGTTCCATTCGGCAAACTCTTTTTCAAAAGCAAGGCTGTGCTCTCCACGCGTATGGACTTCCGAGTAAAGGGCGTCAAGAACGAGTTCTTCATCCGTCTTGTCCACGGGAGGCCAGGCTTTCACTTCCCCGTCCTGAATTGTTTTCGGGCCGCCATATATTGCCAGTTCCGACATTTTATCGTCTCCTTTGACGTTGAATTGTAAGTTGTTCGCTTACATATAGCTTAACTTGGAGATATATATAATTCAGTGCCGAAAGAGTGGACAATTTTGCCAATAACTGAATTTTCTTGCGATTAGCGGAATTTCCCAGGCGAACACCCAAACCGTTTCTTGAACACCCGCGAAAAATAAGTACTGTCTTCGTAACCGACCATCATGGCAACATCGGCCACGATATAACGGCCGTCACGCAGCAGTTTCTTAGCTTCGTTCATGCGGACTTCGGTAAGATATTCCACAAATGAAAAATCGCTTTCCCGGCTGAAAATCCTGGAGAGGTAAAAAGGACTGGCCTTGAGGTGTGCCGCAACTTCTTCAAGGGAAATAGCTTTTTGGAACGACCGGTCAATATAAGCTTTGGCTTTTTTGATCATTTTTTTGTGTCTGTTTTCAACCCCAGCTTCTTTATTCACGGCTGGAACGGTTGCGTCACGGTAAATCAGCATGAGTATATTCATTAATCTGCTGTTTGCCAATACCCGGTCGATTTCGGAGTTTCCGGCGTCGAAACGCATGGTGTCGAAGATTTTTCTCATTTCAATAGTGGTGTTTGCGGAGAGTTCTGTCAATTTATGGTTGTCCACGATGTTGAAGTATTGTTTATCATGTTTCCATTTAAAGCAAATATAAAAAATTTCCAGTTCTTCCCCGGTGTCGAAAACGTCCTTATGTTCTTTACCGGCAAAGTTGAACAAAGTATCTCCCGCTTCAGCCGGGAAGATTGTGCCGTCCCGGTAAGTCAGTTCCAGTTTTCCCCTCACAACATGGAGAAGTTCATGGGTTGGATTGGCGTGGAATTTCAGTTTCCAAACCGGATCAAACAGCTTGTCGCTGACACTGATTGTTTCCGGCATGACGTTGAATTTCATTTTACATTCCTGAAAATTTTTTTCGTTCAAGCATCCTGTTTATTGAAAATTCACGCTTGTCGAATTGACTTGCCGCGAATTTCCTACGCCTGACTTCCCCAATATCCCTTGTCATTGATAGATATTTGATTGCTATTCGGTATTATTTTACCTTTTATATATAGCAAGTTCAACTCTTGAATTCAAAGGATCGGCAACTTCATTGTGCCGTCAAATTTTTGTATCGAGTAGCATATCAAACTGCCGGTCGCATTTCCGGCCCTGAACACAGGTTGAGTTGAAGTCGTATTCGCCACGGAAGGATACCATTGAGTTCAGCGATACCGTCTGCATCGACAAGCTTCTACTGTTTGCTTCGATAACTTTGAATTCAAACGGCATTTCACTTAACGCGGCTGTAGTGACATAATACCGGTTATGGATTTTGAAGGCCATATTCATGTGGTTGTGGGCGCCCAGAATAAGCGGGGCTTGTTTTGCCGCTTTGCCGATTTTTTCCGTGAAATCGCCAAGGGGAGGATGCAGTTGTCCTTCACCGCCATGCTGTTCCGGCGGCAATCCGTAAACCGGGGCATGTGTCACGATTATTCGGGCGAGGCATGTTTCTGAAATTTGTGATACCTGTTCAATGCATTCATTGGAAAGCCAGGGGATCTGGGGTTCCTCCGGATTCCAGTAGGCCGGGACATCACCCCAATTGGACATTACGGCGTCAATTTGCACCCCGTCTTGCGACAACCGGAAGTCAACGTTTTTGCCGGGGAAAAATTCCGGAGCTTTCTTCAGCCAGAGTTCAATTGAATCGTGCCGGGTGAGATCATGATTGCCGGGAGTCAGGTAAGTAGGGCAGGGCAGTCCGTTGAAATATTCTACCGCGGCAAGAATATTCTTTTCGGTTGTTTCTTCCACCATGTCCCCGCCATGAAGGACAAAATCGATATCACCGCTTTCCGCGATAAATCTTTTCAGACAATCCAATATTTCCTGAAAACGGCCCAGATAGCGCGGCTGTTTGCGATATCCTTCGTCATCCCGGCCGCCTATATGAGTATCGGCAAGATAAATAAACTTCATGAAATCACTCCTGCTTTACGCAAGTTTTTTCTATTAATTATCTTCCGGAACGATATCATCAACCGATATCCCCCAATAATCGCGCAATTCCTCCGGGGTGGGAACTTTTCCGGTATCCCGGAGAATATGAATTTCCGCTGCACGGGCGGCGGTATCTCCCCATTTTGCCCGGACAGCTTCTACGCCTCCGGTATGATGGCGGAACGGGCGGTGCATCGGGCCGTATTCCGGCTGCAATTCATCCAGCCACTCGTGTACATGTTCAAATTTCTCTCCGAGTTCGTCCAGGCAATCCTGACAATGTTGATCAAAGCTTCCCATTTTTATTAGTGGCCTTAATGACGTTTTTCATTCCCTGGGATCGAGCATGGCCGCGGGGAAGCATCACGTTCGAATCGTGATTGCGGCGGTTCTTGCTGATTGACATGTTCCACAACCGGAAAAATACACAAAACATTATAAAACCACTGTGCAAACCGATTGCTGAACTACAATTTAAAAGGACTTTTCCTGAAAATCAAGATATACATAAATATTCAGCAACGGCTGAACCGTGAATTTACGGATCAGCCGTTGTGATGGTGTATTTGCTTGTAACGGACGGGTTATTTTTTCTGCCCGTTTTCAAAGTACTCGATCATGTTATCCGGCAGTTGCGGGATTTCATTGAGTGAGCATCCGGACCGCATCGATTTGTGTCCAAGCACTCCAACCGCTACCGAATTTCTGGCGGCAATCGGCGAGGTATTGGTTTTTTTGCCGGAACGGACGAATTCGAGGAAGCTGGGAACGATTCCGGTGTCTGCGCCGCCGTGACCGCCTTCAACCGCTTTGACATTATAGATGATGTCCGGGGTTTTGCGAGGTCCGCGCTGGGTCCACACATGTATTTCCATATCACCATGATCGCCGATGTTCTCGACTCTTCCCTGCGTACCGATAAAAGTGTAATTGCGCTCGCTGTCCGGCGTGTAGTGACACTGCAGATATGACGCCTGGGCGCCGTTTTCAAGCTGCATCATGATCATGTTGTGATCTTCAACGTTGATTATGGGTGACAGGCCCTTCTGGGACAGCGGCGGCCAGTTCGAGGTTTGCCATTTCACGCAACCTGGTTCATCAGGTGAACGGCGCTCGCATTTGTCGTAAACCGACAGCATGCCCATTCCTACTACGGATTTGGTGTAACTGCCCATGAGCCAATGCATCACGTCGATATCGTGCGCGCCTTTCTGGAGCAGCAGTCCGGTGGTATATTTTTGTTCCGAGTGCCAGTCTTTAAAATAGGCGTCTCCGCCGTAGCCGACAAAATGTCTGCACCAACCGGCCTGGATATCCCCGATCAAACCCGAATCGATGATTTCCTTCATTTTTAGAATGGCCGGAAAATGGCGCATGTTGTGTCCGAGGAAAAGTTTCGAGCCGGTTTCCATGGCCGTATTCAGCAACAGGTCGCATCCTTCGATAGTTATCGCCATGGGTTTTTCGAGGTAGACGGCTTTTCCCGCTTTCAGGGCGGCCACGCCTTGCTCTTCGTGAAGGAAGTCCGGTGACGTGATGAATACCGCATCGATTTCTTTGATGGCAAGCAGTTCCTTATAATCTTCAGTTACGAAAATGTTTTCTCCGGCAAATTCTTTGAGATCATCCAGAGCCTTGCCTTTTACATCCGCGCCAGCCACAATTCTGGATCCGGCTCCCGGTTGATGAGCTGAACGTGCAAGTGATCCGCGTCCTCCGGCTCCGATAACCCCAATTTGCAATTCCTTCATGATTTCTACATTAGTCCTTTTTTATTCTTTAAGTTTAGAATTTCTTATATAATGAAATATATTAATGCAAAATAATCATAAAACAATGTGAATTAAGTATATTGTGATATGATAAACTGAAATTGGGATGTGTAATATTGATTAATGATGTCAAAACCAGGGTTTATTCGGATATTGGCGGGAAAGATTTTCCTTTTCGCCTGATTACCGCAACCGTTGCAGTCGCCAATGCGAAAATTCCGCCGATTGAAAGGCGGGACCATGACTGCTGTATTATCGAGTATGTAGATTCCGGGGCCGGTTTCCTGGACATCAACGGACAGCATTTTGCGCCACAGGCCGACAGTGTTTATATTGTACACAAGCACAGTTCTCATAAATATTGGCCGGATCCTGAAAATCCCTGGCGAAAAATATTTTTTAATATTGACGGGGAACTGATGCAGTACCTCTTTAAGATTTATCGACTGGATCAGACTTATTACGTTCCGGACTGCCGGCAGCTCAGAAAATATTTTACTGACATTATGCGCTTGCGGAATTATGATGAGGGAGTGCAGCACCAGGCCGCAATAATTTTCCATACCTTGCTCGATGAGATCAGCGCTCTGGTTCATGGCGTTGATATGTTGGTTCCTGATGATGTTGCCGGCCTGAAAAAATTCCTCGATAACAGTATTGAACGGAAAGTTTGCCTTGATGAATTCTGCCGGAAGCATGGACGCTCAACAGCGCATATGATCCGCCAGTTCAAAAAGCATTTCGAGGTTACTCCATACGATTATCTGATGCGAAAACGTACGGAAGCCGCCAGACTGATGCTCCGGCATACCCAGTTGCGGATTAAAGAGATTGCCGCAATCCTGCAGTTTTCCGATCAATATCATTTTTCCAACTATTTCAGGAAGCAAACGGGCGTATTCCCTCTTGCATACCGGACGAGTGTCCGTAATTTACGTATGACTTGACACTATTGAATTCGTTAAATGGCGGCCATTCAGGTCTTTCACTTCCAGTTCCGGAAATAAGATTAAGATCGGCATTATTCCAGCGTTAAAGAAATATCGTTTTTTCAGCGTCGGCACTTCTTTAATTTGTCAGACCGGTAAAGTTAAAGGCGGATTTTCATCTTCCCGGTATTTCCAGCCAAGTTCAGTGGTTTTTGTGCGTAGCTTCTCAAGAACATCCGAGCATGATTTATCCGGAGCGACATTATACCGTTCCCCTGAATCTTCTTTAAGATTGTAAAGTTCCTCATGGACAGGCTGTTCATCCTTTAAAGTGGAACTCAAACAATCGATGTAATTATTCATGGTTCCCCGGAATTTCCGGTTTGCCTGCGCCGGATCTTCCATGCGTCTGAAATAACGGATGTATTTCCAGTCTTTCGTTCGGACTCCCTCGCTTCTCGGGTAATTCTGGATGTCCATCAGCTGTTCCACGAACAGTTCTTCGCGCCATTGCGTGTCCTGATTATTCAGCAGCGGACAAAGACTTTCCCCCTGCATGGTCGAAGGCGTATCGAATCCGGCAAGTTCCATCATGGTCGGCGCCAGGTCGGGAACCGCAACCATTTCTTCCCGGACTTGACCGCGCCGGTTTTCCGGAAGGCGCGGATCGTATACAACCATCGGTATCCGCAGATCTTCTTCGTAGAGGAAACATTTCCCCCCCAACCCATGTTCGCCGTGATGGATGCCGTGATCGGTGGAAAATACAATGATCGTATTGTCGGCAAGCCCTTGAAGTTCAAGTTCCTCCCTGATTCTTCCGAGCATCCGGTCCATGCCGGTGATGGTCTGATATTCCCTGACTCTGCGCTCTTTCAGGAATTGCGGCCTTCTCACGTAATCATAAGACGGAATGTAGATGCCGTTATAAACATCCAGCGGCACACGCGGCTGAGAGATTTTATCGAACGATATATAAGTGTCGGGAATGGGTACGTCCCGGAACCTGTCCCGGTATAATGATTTGTAGATTTCATCATCGGAAGGACGCAACTCCATATTGCCGGTTCCGTGGGAGTGCGGCAGATTGAAAGTAACGCACAGACAGAACGGCTTGTCTTCCGGACGGCGGGGCAGGGGGAATGCGGCGTTTTCGATGAATTCTTTCCGGGGATTAAGGAAATTCAACGCTCCTTCTTCGAAAATTTCCACCTGGGTGTTGAGTTGGGCGTTGTGGTAAATCACGCCAGCGCCGGGAATTTCTTTAGGATAGAATCCGCTGTGACCGTGATTGCCGTACCAGTAGTCGAATACTTCTTCGAAATAACCGCTTTCATATCCTCCGTCTCCGGCCGGAACATGATTCTTTCCTACCCAGCCGGTAAAATATCCTTGTTCTTTGAGCTTCGCCGGGAAGCTGTTTGCCCAGGCTTGGGGAGCAACGCTTGAATCGCTGTTGAAATTTATACCGTGCTTGCGTTCCCATTGCCCGAGATAATGACAAGTTCGGCTTGGGGTGCAGGCGGGGCTGGTGCAGAATGCGTTGGAAAACAACACACCTTCACGGGCGAGTTGGTCGATATTTGGGGTTTGGACCACTGGATTTCCGCGGCATTCGAGTTGTTCAGCGCGATGATCGTCGCCGAGAATATAGATGATGTTTGGGCGCTTCGAGTTCATTGGAATACCTGTTAATTAATACCGATTTGCATTCTAAAACGCAACCGCCTTGCGGCAAGGTTCTTTTGAGTTCATGCAAAAATTACTCCTTTGGCCGATATCCATATCACCCGGCAGTCGTAATTTTACCTGACTCTCAAAATCTTCCTTGTCATTAATAGCCTTATAAATTGCAATTCGGTATAACAAATGTTTTATTCACTTTATACTGTCAGGATACTTTTTTCCAATTCACTTTTCATTGATTTTGAAGTTTTTGTGATGGACGAACATGAAAATTACGCGGGTTTTGCAGTGAGAACTGAAGCGATCTTTTCCGGATACGCAAGCCGCAGGCAAGTAAGTCCTACACCGGCAACTCCGCTGAAAAGCCCGGGAGTGAAAACCGCCCCGCTGACATCGCCGTTGAAAGTGTAACGGCCGCGCATTTTTGCCCGGTTTACCACAAACGAAAGCTGTTTACGGGCTTCTTCGAGCAGTTCCGGACGTTTCAATTTGACGGCGGCTTCAATGAGGAAGTCAATTCTTCCGGTGTATCCACAGCAGAGATGATCGGAAAGATTCGGCAGCGGTTTGATCCCGGAAATGAATTTTACGGTATTTTCAATATCGGTATTTGCCTGCTCCGAGTTGTCGATATTCAAAGTCATGAGCCGTCCCAGGCCGATGCCCGGCGCCCCGGAACACCATCCGCCCATGAACGTGATTGTTCCCGGTTTCAAGTCCCGGTTTTGCCTGAAGTCCGGCCAATTGCACTGTTTCGGATCGAAATTTTCGGTTTCATAATCCAGCGGATCTTTTGCGGCTTCGCGGAATTTTTCATCGCCGGTTGCTTCGTACAATTCGAGCAGGGCGCAGGCGAAACCGGCGGAACCGTGTCCGAATCCGGTTAATGGCTGGTCCGCGAAATCGCAATTCCAGAGTTTGCGGTCATTGAAGATAATCCGGTTTTTCAGGAGATGTTCGCCACAGGCGACGGCAATATCCAGATATTTCCGGTCTCCGAACAACCTGTGGAAAGTTAAAAAACTCAGGACTCCACCGGCGGAACCGGCAAGGATATCAAGCCCTTTGTCGTTGTTGACCGCTTCCGGGGTAATCAATCCAAGTAACCGGCGCGACAATTCCTTCAGCTTGTTGTCTTGCAGGTAATGCCCCGAGAGCCAGGAACTCCAGACCGCGCCGCAGATCCCCCCGGCATACCCGACGGACATAAATTGTACAATTTGCTCAACCTTTTCACTCTCAACAAATTTTTCGAGCTGTCCGAAGCAGGCTGCCGCCAGTTTGCGGTATGAATCATCGCCGGTAACACTGGTGTAAGCCGCGAGGAACAGGCCGATGCCCGATGATCCTTCATACAGGAGCGCGTCCACTGGGCCGATATTGAGATTATGGGTCATCGGGTCGAACTTCCGGGTGAGCCACTGGGGTTGTTCGTCGCGCCATACGGCCTTTTCACTGATTTCCGCGGCAATTTTTTCCGCGGCGGCAACGAATTTATCATTGTTGAGCAGCGGGGCATTGAGGCATTTTTCCACCATTGCCATCCCGGTTTCATCGCTATCGGTTTCAGGTTTAGGGTAGCGGCAGGCGAGGGAAGCATTAATCAGCTGAAGTTGCATGTCCAGGTTTTTATCGTTGAGATATTCCACCCGGCGTCTGACTTCATCGAAACCGCTCAACAGGAAGTAATCATCGAGAACAATGCGGTTATCGGCAAAAGCTGATATTTCGTCGCCTTTGGCCTGGATCACTGGAAAATCATACCGGAGCAGCGATTCCCGTTCCAGCTCGAAAATCTTCCAGATACGGGGAAGTCTTTCCTCCGGCACATTATGC
The DNA here is from genome assembly GCA_963678815.1 of Victivallales bacterium. Taxonomy (GTDB): domain Bacteria; phylum Verrucomicrobiota; class Lentisphaeria; order Victivallales. Next base: position 4,309,535 of record OY787460.1, on the reverse strand, counting down.
AGGAACGGCTGGGCCATGCCTTCAACTTCGATACTGAACAGTGCGCCGTCGCGCAACAGGCGAGGGGATTGCAATCTGCGGGTCATCATCATATAAACCTGAGTGTTCCGGGGGAGGAAGCGGAACAGACATTTTTTCAGGATCGAAAGTGGGCCGGAGCCGCTCAACAGGAGTTCGCGTTTATCCATCAGTAACCGGTAGACCGATTCGAATCCCGCGATCAGTTCCGGGATATGGTCAGTGACAATTTTAAGTTCGCCGTTGAAGTGCGGCACGTTAGGGGAAGGATAGGTGGTGCGGTCCACATTTTCCCGGCGCATCCGGTCGGTGTTTATTTCCAGCCAGTCCGGTACTACATACGAAGCGTTGTCATCCGGGGTAAGCGCGCCATAATCCCGAGACACCTGTTTTGAGATTGGCATCCACATCGGCAGCATGCAGGTGCGGAGTACGGAATCGTTTTCCAGGTCGAGGAGTTCTTTTTTCTGTTTATCGTCGAGGGTGGCATAGCTGAAAGGCCGGATGAGCGGCCGCAATAACGTTTCAAGATCGATCAGGACCGGATACTGTCCACATGCCAGCAGGTTTTCCTGATGGAAATCAGTGCCGCCCAGAACATAGATAAGTGTTAACACCGCACCGGCGCGGCGATAAAATTTTGCGGCGTCGCCGGGAGCATTCATACTTTTATTTTCAAGGAATTCCACCCATACGTGATGATCGTTTTCAACGGCCTTCGGAGCAATGAAATCAAGTTCCGGCAACTCCGAGGTTATCCATGAAAGCAGCTGTTCCCAGCCGCGGTCGATCTCGAATCTTCGGGGTTTGTAAATGAGTTGCAGGCCGGATTCGAAGGTGAATTTAACCACGGTGCGGCCACGATAGTGCGGATCCGACAACCGGGACTCAAGCTTTTTCACTTTGCCGGGAGATTTTCCGAGGTTGAAAACCCGTGTGATTTCTTGTAAGTCTTTTTTCAGGTGTCCGGCTACCTGTACGAAATAATCGATGTCCTGTTGGACGAGGGTAACCGCCATCCTGACGGCAACCGGATAGTTTTTGCAGAACTCCAGCCAGCCGCCCGAGAGCATTTCCCCGGTGAAATTCAGATATTTTTCGCGGCCGCCCTTTTTTGCCTGGAGTGCTGGATGAGTAAACGGCGGAAAGGAATTTTTCGAACGCTTGAGATCGAATGCCGACAGCATTGCGAAATTCAGGCAGCCGGTGATCCTTTTCAGCAGAACCCGCAGCCAGGAAGCAACGGAGGATTCTGAAAATAATTCCTGAAGCTGAGGAAGTTCCCTCATGATCCGGCGGTAAGCATAACCGATATACGGAAGCCAGATATCCTCGAATGGGATTGGATCATCCCGAATGATTACCCTGGCCGGAAGATTTGTATTTTCTCGTGATTCAAGGATTTCCGCGAGAACATCCACCCATTCGGGGAGTTCATGGTCCGGGTTCCAGATGACATCACCTAATAGCGGTGTCAATTTTTCGAGGCTTGTTCCGGCAAGTTCCAGTCTTGCCGGAAGAACATCTTCGCCGATTTTGCCGGATAACAATTCCCGCCAGCGTGCAACCAGCTTTTCAGAAGCACCGTTTCCGATATTTTCAGGAAGAACTTGTCCGGTTAGCCGCTCTTCGATAAAACTAGCGCGAGCCGCAAGCATTTGCCGGTTATCAAGAGATAAAAACATTACCAGGCGCAATTATCTGACAAATTCCAACTTAACATTGTGATCCGGTAATAGTCAGTTCCTGCTTGCATTGTCCCTTTTTCTGAGACTCATAAAAGACGCTCATGATCGCGCAACTGATTCCTGCCGAGGTTATGCTGGTCAGTAAAGCTTCACCCTTGCTGGAAAATCCGCCGGCAACAGCTTTGAGACTGCTGTCATCAAGTTCCGAGTTTTCGTTGGACTGGTCCATCAGATCCTCTCTGGCGGCCTTCAGATCATCCATATTGAACTCGAAACCATTCGCTTTGCCCAATTCAATGAGCTTGGCGCCAACGACTTCCTCCGGGGACTGTTCCAGTTTTTCCATTTCGGCATTGAAATCAGCCAGAAGTTTTTTGTCCTGTTCGAGTTTTACGAAAAATTCTTTTACCTGTTCCTTGCTCATAATTTACTCTCTGTATAAATGTGTTACATTTCCTGAAACTAATAATCAGGCGGCTATTGGCAGTTAGTGAATGACAAATCCTGTTTGCATCCGCCTTTTCTTTCGATTTCACCGGCAAGACTTGCGATGGCGCAAACATAAGCTGCCGCGACCGTGACAATTATTCCCGCGGTTTTGCTGTGAATTTCCGCGCTTCCCCCGGCAACTGACTTAAGGGCGTCGTCATTGAGTTCTTCATTTTCGTTGAGCTGGTCCATCATTTCCCGTTTAGTTGCCTTAAGGTCGTCCAAACTGAACTCGAAACCAGCGTCTTTGCCCAATTCGATGAGTTTGCTGCCCAGAATATCCTCATCTGACCGGTCAATTCTTTTCAGCGCCGTATCGCACTTTTCCTGAAGTTTTTTATCCTGTTCGAGTTTTATGAAAAACTCTTTAACCTGTTCTTTGCTCATTTGGGACCTTTCTCTGCAAGGTGAATCGTTTTGGACGGTTGTCTGACACCCCGGAAACCTGCTGCCGGCGGATTCCTCCGCCGGCGGTTCAAACTTTTCCGTTCTGGAGTTCAGCTCCGGAACTCATTATCTTTTTTATTCGTTGCAATGAGTGTAGGACATTTCCTGTTTACAGCTGCCTTGGCCTTCGGCATGTTTTACTTCGCCGACAATACTGGCAACCGCGCAACCGATGCCGATTGTGAAAATTGACAGCCCCGTGCTTTCACCCTTAGTCATTCCACCAGCGACGGCTTTGAGGCTGCTGTCATCAAGTTCAGTATTTTCGTTGACCTGATCCAGGAGATCCTTGCGGGCAGACAGCAGGTCATCCATGCTGAACTCGAAACCGGCTTCTTTCGCAATGCCGACGATCTTGCCGCCGACAGCTTCTTCTGATTCCTGGTTCACATCCTTGATTTCGGATTTGAATTTTTCCTGGAGTTCTTTGTCCTCTTCGAGTTTTACGAAAAACTCTTTTACTGTTTCTTTGCTCATTTTACTCTCCTTCTGAGGTTTATTATTTGCTAACTGTTTTTCTTTTCTAAAAGTCAGCTATTTATCAAAATTGCATTTTGTGTTTGAGAAATACCTGTTGCATCCCGTGCCGTCGATTTGAGTGCAAAGACTGAGAATGGCGCAGCCGAGTCCGACCGTACTGGCGCTGAGAAAATATGCCTCACCCTTGTGAAGACTTTGGTCGGTTCCTCCTGCGACGTTTTTCAGGTCTGCGTCATCAAGTTCTCCATTTTCGTTGAACTGGTCAACGAGGTCCTGACGCGCGGCCCTGAGATCATCCATATCGAACTCAAAACCGGCGGATTTGCCGAAGTCGATAAGTTTTGGCCCCAGGACATCTTCATCCAGCTGATTGATATCGCTCATTTCGGTATTGAACTTATCCTGGAGTTCCTTGTCCTGTTCAAGTTTGGCGAAAAACTTTTTAACCTGTTTTTTGCTCATTTTTTCACTTCCTTTGATATTTTCTGCTAGCAGTTCAAGTAATTTTTCCGCCGGACCGGACGGTGTGCGGTGTCCCGCCTCCCAATGTGCAACTGCCGTTACGGTGACTCCCATTCTTTCGGCCAGTTCACGCTGGGTCAGTCCTAACGCGGCGCGAAGTTTTTTTATTTCCTTTGGATTCATTTTGCCTTTACACATCCATTTTCTTTTCCCTTTAATCGACTATAGCAAGGTTATATAGCAGTGTCAAGTTGGCGGGCGTTAAAATTTTGTTTAATTTATATTTTTTTCTGGAATCTGAGTTGGTTAAAGTGTTCAATCGAATACTTGACAAAGCGTTTTTGCGCGACCCGGAGTCTCGGGATGTTATCGTATCTGACTATAAAAAATCCGTAAGGATATTTTTTCCCGAGTTCAGTTTTTAAATGGGCGCTGATTGAGCGCATCTGCAATGCCACACCGACTCCGAATCCCTGGATTTCCGGCATGATGAATAAGGTGGAATAGACAATTGTATCCGGTTTGCTCAGATGGCAGACCGCCCAGCCTCGGACTTTGCCGTCTTTACGCAGTGCCAGACTGGTATTGGGTTCGATTGTATCCTCGGAGTTAAATGGCGAAAGGATTTCGTCATAACCATCGCTTTCCTGCCAATCCTTAAATAATTTCAGTCTCGCATCCCGGGAGAGGCTGAACCAGGGGACGGTATCAAATCCCGGGGGCAGGCCGGTATAATCGATCATCGGCATTTCCGCCAGACGCTTATCGCATTTACAGCAGAAAGTGAATGGTTCCGGCGGAGCAAAACCGGCCCTTGCAAGTAATGCTTCTATAAGCGGCGTATTTGGACGGTTATCAAAGAAAAGGGTTTCAAGCAAATCAATTTTATGCTTACGGCATTCCGACGCCATGAAATCCAGGAGCTTTATCGCCCAGCCTCGGCGTCTTATTTCCTTGTCGATGAAGATTGACAGGAGGCGGAAATTTTTTCCTGGCTGCCGCCAGCCGAGGGCCAGACCCGCCGGATTCCCGTTCCGGTACAGGCCAACAGGGATCAAGATTCCCTTGATCATAACCGCGCAGTTGAGAAACGGCTTATACTGTCCATACGTCATGTGCTTGAAACCAGGCGCGGAAGCAGCGTCAAGCAGTTTGACTTCGTATGTTGCAGCTTCCGTCATAATCGGCTACTTCACTACTTTGAAAGTTCCGTTTTCAGGATACTTCATAATAATTTTGCAATTTTTCAGCTCTCCATTCTCGTTGAACGAAATGGTGGATGCGGCGGAAACATTATTCCGGTAAATTATCTTTTGCATGGATGCGGCTACTTCGGCGGGGACCGTTGATTTCGCATTTTTCATCGCCGCCGCCAGGACCATCAAAGTATCATATCCCTGGGCGGACCACACTGTCGGTTCATTGCGGAAATGCTTTTTATACAATTTGCGGAACTTCTTCACCTGGGGTTTAGGGGAATCGGCATTGTAAACAGAGGGCAGGAAAATTTTCAATCCTTTGATTTCCTTGGATTCGGCAAGTTGCTGTTTTTCCATCTCATCCGAGAGGATGAACACCGGATTGACTTTCAGATTGCGCGCAACGTTCAGGATTGTTTTGGTGGCCTCCAGGTTTCCGCCTATCAGCATGCTTTTGTATTTGATATTGTCTTCCCAGAGTTTCATCGCGCTGAAGATCAGGTCCCGGTTGATCGGCTGGTAATAGACTTTTCTGGCCACGACTCCGGTGCTTCCGGCAATATCGCGTTTCATAACGCAGTCAACCGCGTTGCAGAAAAAATAACCGTAATTGTATTCGGACGGACTCAGCACGGCGACGCTGGCGATCTTTCTTTTTTTGAGAAAATTGCTGACTTTATCCGCGAATTCGGTGATGGACGGGAAATTGACGAATACCAGATTGGAATTCTTATCGTCCGCGCCTTGGGAAGTTACCGAAGGTGAGATCAGGAGCATCCCGTTGAATTCGCAAAGCGCCGCGATACAAGTGAAGTTATGGTAAAATGTGCCGCCGATTATTGCCACAACGTCAGGATTATTGCAAAGCCATTGGGCCGCATCCTTGCTGTTCTGCAGCTTGTTACGGTCGTTGACCATCATGAGTTTGACTTTTCTGCCGTTGATCCCCCCGGTTTCATTGATTTCCAGGGCCGCTGTGCGAATTCCCTCCAACATGCTGATGGAACTGGGGTCTTGCCAGTGACCGACAACCCCGATTATGACCGGCTCAGTACCTTTCCGGTCCGCGCGTGCGGCCGCCCTTGCACGCTGTGGGGCCGTGGAGATGCCGCCCAGCGATTCAACCTGTGAAACCAGCGCCGGATTATTCTGGTAGAATATTGACAGCAAAAGGAATATGACCGTCCCCAACAGTAAAATAATAATCAGATTCTTCATGTTTACACCATTTGTCGTTTTGCCAGAACCTGAAACAGACCCGGCTGACTTATCAGCTCCTGGAAGGTTCCGTTCTGGACTATTTTACCTTTATCCAATACAAAAATTTTGTCCGCGTTTTCGATTGTGCTGAGCCGGTGCGCGATCACGATCCTGGTGGCGTTAAAGCGGCTCAGGCTTTCGGAAATTACTGCCTGGGTCACATTGTCGAGAGCGCTGGTTGCTTCATCGAAAATCACAATTTTGGGTTTTTTCGCCAGGGCCCGGGCAATCAGGATACGCTGTTTCTGCCCCATCGACAAAGTTCCGTTCCCCACAACCGTGTGCATTCCCATCGGCATATTTTCTATGTCTTCGGCTATTCCCGCCAGTTTCGCGGCTTCCCAGGCTTCGTCTATACTCATTTTGCCTGCTCCGGTGATGTTCTCAAAAATCGACCCGAAGAACAGGCCGGTATCCTGGAGAACCACTCCGAGCTGTTTTCTCAGTTTGCGCTTGTCTACCGCCCAGAGATCGTTGCCGCTATAGTAGATTCCGCCGCGTTCCGGGGATTCAAATCCGAGAAGGAGCCGGACCAGGGTGGATTTTCCCGCTCCGGAAGGCCCGGCGATGGCTATGAATTCACCTTTACCGGCTGAAATCGATACGTTGTCAAGGATTACGGGGGATTCGGGGTTGTACCGGAAAGAGACATTGTTTATTTGAACCAGGCCGTCAAGTTTCCCCGGAGTTTTCATCGATTCATCATTTTCCGGCAGCGTCTCCAATACCGGCTTGAGCCGCTGGTAAATCGGGGCGACCGACATCAGCGCCGGGATTATTCCGGCGAATGCCGACACCGCCGATACTATCGAAGTAAAAGCTGAATTGAACGCAAGGTAGTTACCGACGTTGAGAGAGCCTTTCCAGGTGGCGCCCACCAGATAGAAGAAGACCCCCGAAATCAGCGCCGGATAAAAACTGTTGAACAGCAGCAGCGTATTGGAGTTGATTAACGACTTCCGGTAATAACGCACTTCATCGGCGAACCGGGACGCCCATCTCACAAATGCCCGATTTTCCGATCCGGAGTTGCGGATCTTGTTGATCCCCGTCAGGATTTGCATGAAAAAGCCGGAAAGTTCCCCGTTTATCCCGATCTGTTCCCTCTGGTTGAAATAGTTTACAATCCCAACCAGCGTTATCGCAATGAACAAAATGACCAGGGCGGCGCATCCGGCCAGCGCGAGTTTCCAGCTGAAATAAAATATCAAAATCAGGTTTGGCAACGCAAACAGCACCGTGGACACCGATTGCGTGACATTGCTGCTGAGCACTTCCCGGATGGATTCGATTCCCATCACCCGCTGCGCCAGATCGCCGGTGGAGAAACGTTTGAAGATCGATACCGGCAGACGCAGCATCCGGCTGATTACCGCCGCCTGCAAATGGTAATCGGTAAAGGTTTTTATCTTAAGCAGCAGCAGGGAACGCAGAAGTCCGAACAGGATCGAAGTGAACGACGCGGTAACCAGGATTATGCCGATCTGGTAAAGCTGGAACATATCGGCACGCGGAATCACCGAATTGAAAATAATACTCGTTACATAAGACGGCGCCATTGAGATCAATCCGCCGCACAGTCCCACGATGAACGCCAGCTTGAACACCGGATTGAGGTCGCGGAACGCGAAACGAATGAATTCCCGGGTAGTAATTTTTTCCGGTTTGAATTGCCGGTACAAGGTATATGCTTCCGGCTCAAGCTCCGCTGCCTGCCGGGACGTCAGCTTCGTTACGTGGTTGGTTGCCGGGTCATAGAGATGGTAATTGGCTTTTCCCCGGTTTATCAGGACCAGCGGATATTCACCGTCTTTCCTGAATACCACCATGTGGGTGCTTTCCTCGTTCGGCCAGTTGCCTTCGAGTTTTATCGTGCGGAAATAAACTGAGGAATATTCCAGAAGTTCGACGAGCAGATCATGACCGGTCAAGCCGGGTTCGATTTCCGGCGGGAAGTCGAATTTGATGTCAAGCAATTGCCCCATAACGTCAAGGGAGGCGAAAAACGGATTTGCCAGGGTTTCCGCTGATGCGCTGAAATGGACTTGCTTCTTCGACACCAGTCCGGACAGTTCTTCAACCGAAGATTCCAGGGCGATATCTTCAAGCTTGGAAAGTTTTCGGCGGCGCGCTTTGGCGTTTTCCCGGAAGTAATGTCTTGACAGCAGGAACGACCGGAAAAAATAACCGTACAGATCGTTTATATACTTTTCCGAATCCAGTTTCGAAATTACTTCAATACTGTGGCGGCAGGTGACTTTTACCGGTTCAAGGCAGGTCAGCCAGAGTTGTGACGACAGAGGGAACGAGGCTCCTTCCGCAAGCAGCATTTGTTCCTCATCGCCGCACAACACGCAGAAACCGGATTCAACCGTGAACCAGACTATTCCCCGTGACGGACGGATATTTTCCCCTGTGTTAAGTTCAAATTCGGCAGGTTCACCGCCAGTGTCAATATCGGCGGGAGTAATTATCCGGCATTCTGGCAGAGCGCCTTCGCGACCCAGCGAAAGCGAGAGTTTGTACAGCCAGTTGTCGGATTGTTTTACCAGCCAATTCAAAAAGCCGGGATTGTCAATTAGATCATGGATTTTCTTTTCCAGGCGGTAAATGCAGCTGCCCGGCAGGGCGCTGCCGATCAGACTGAAGGAACTATCCCGGTGATCCAGTTCCGATACGGGAAACAGCAGTTCACCCCCGGCGAAGTGGGCAACGAATTCGCGTTCCCCGAATTCCCCTTGCGCTTTACGTTCCGCACAGAAAGTGTTGATTATTCCCGAGTCAACCAGATACAGGCTGTTTCCGGCAAGATCAAAGCAAGTGCATTCCCGCGGGCTAAGCAGTTGCGCGCCTTTTTTCAGAGTCTCAATTATTTGCCGGTTTTCCATTTTCTATTCCGTTTGAATCAGCTTTAAGTAAGCGCCGCCGGTTTTCTGTATCAGTTCGTCATGAGTGCCGCGTTCGACTATTTTTCCGTTGGCCATTACCACGATTTCCTCGCAGTCGCGGATGGTGCTGAGGCGATGGGCCACGATCAGGCAGGTGCATCCGCGGCGGCGGAGATTGTCGTCGATTATTTTTTCCGTTTCAGGGTCGAGGAAGCTGGTTGCCTCGTCGAGGATCAGTATTTTCGGATTATTAGACAGTGCCCTGGCGATTTCGAGTCTTTGCCGCTGGCCGCCGCTGAAGTTTTTGCCGCCCTCGATGATCTCTGAACTGTAACCTTTGGGACGTTCGGCTATTTCCTGGTGGATACAAGCATCCATTGCTCCATGGATAATGTCGTCCTCGTCCTTCAACGGGTTCCACATGCTCAGATTGTCATTAATGCTACCGCCGAACATCATGATTTCCTGGTCCACGATCGCGAGTGAATCCTCAATGCAGCGCCGGGAATAATGTTCACGTGTTTTGCCGTCGAAAAGCACTTCCCCCTCCCAGGGCTGATAAAGCCCGGCCGCAATTTTGGCTACTGTTGATTTCCCGGAACCGGAGCGTCCGACCAGCGCCACCCGCTTGCCCGGTTTGACGCTGATGGAAAAATTCTCGATAAACGGTTCCGCCAGCGGGGAATAGCCGAAAGAAACGTTGCGCAGTTCCAGGGAACCTTCGAGAGTCACCTGGTCTGAAACTTTTTCCGGGGTATCTTGTCTGGTAAAACAAGGGTCTTCCTTGTATCGGATAATGTCGTTGAGTTTGTCTACGCATCCCCGCGCTTCCTGTATCTGCACCCCGATGTTGGTGAGTTGGGTCACCGGGCGCAGAAACGAGGCCACGATTGCCTGGAAAGCTACCAGCATTCCCATGGTGATATCACCGTCGATTACCCGCCATGCCCCGAAGAGCAGAATGGCGGTGTTGTTGAGTGACGAGAGCAGTTGCGGGATTGCCGAGGTGGTTATCGTTGACGCGCCCATTTTTGCTTCGGCGTTTACCGCCTGGGCCTGATGGCCGCTCCATTTCCTGAAAAAATCGAAATCCACAACCGCCGCTTTGATTATTTCCATGAGTTGAATACCGCCCATGGTTACCCCGTTCAGCTTGCTTTTCGCCTGGACCCGAATCTGGTTCAGTAACTGACGGCGTTTATTGACGAACCGGACAACCAGGATATTGAATATCGCGATCAGCAGTGCGGCGGACGCCAAGGGAACGTCGTACTGGAACATGACGATAAGAAAAAATGTGGTCATGAAAATGTTTGCCACGGTTTCTCCGGCCTGACCGCTCAGGACGTCGGCCAGCTGGTGATTCAGGTGGAACCGGTACTGGATGTCGCCCGGATTTCGTTGATAGTAGAAATTGGTGGGCAGGCGCAGGAGGTGATAGAAAAGTTTTGAACTGCTGGATACCAGGAAGTTTATCGATAATTCAAGGATACCCCGGCGCTGCAGCCAGGTGAGATACAGGTTCACCAGCACCGTTACCCCCATGGCAAGCAGCAGAGGGACCAGCCAGTCAGGATTCGAGCCAAGCACTTTGTCCACGAAAATCCGTGACATCGTGGGAATGATGATGCCGGGAACCGCCAGCAGGATACTGCACAGACAGATGAAAAAGATTGCCATTTTCGCGTTTTCCATCCTGGAAAGCAGACCTTTGATCAGCGAGTCAGGCTTGCCGCCGCGCTCAAAATTTTCCGTCGGGATAAACTGGAGGGCGAGTCCGGTGAACGACCGGTTGAATTCATCGGTGGTAACGGTACGGGGGCCGTTTGCAGGATCATTCAGGTAAATATTTTTTCCTTTGCGTCCTTCCATAACCAGGAAGTGGTTGAAGTTCCAGTGCAGGATAAGCGGTAGTTCCAGGGTATTCAGTGCTTCCGGTTCCATCCTGAACCCCCTGGCGTCGAGACCGTAAGTTCTGGCCGCTTTTACCAGGTTCAGCGCATTCATGCCGTCGCGCGATACGCCGCATTCGGCGCGGAGCTTTTCAAGCGGTTCGTACCGGTGATAATGGGCCAGAATCATCGAAAGGGACGCAGCTCCGCATTCGGTGTTTTCCATCTGAAGAATCGTGGGCACTTTTACCCGTTTTTTTCTCCAGAGAATTTTTCTTTTTTTACTGGCCATAATGAATTATTTATGAAAGGCTATTTGGATTTACCCGGTTCCTTTTCCAGGATAAGGTTGCGGCCGGTCCCGAGAAGCTTTTCCTTGAGCCAGGGAACCACGTAAGTTATCGGCGGCCGCCGTTCCACCACTACCGACAGGTTGCAGGGGGTGCCGGCCACTATGGAAACCCCTGCGGGAGGACGGCTGCTCCAGCGCAGATCATCATCGCTTTCAGGATCGGGGAGAAGTTCCACTTCCACCTTGATGACTGCGGAATTCCCGGATTTCAGGAACTCGATCAGGTTGTTGTTTTTCAGGCTGGTTTCCAGGGTTTGGCTGGTTTCAGGATACAAGCCGACCTCCTTTACCAGGCCCAGGATGTAACCGTAACGCTGCGGTTCAAGGTTAGTCGGGGAAACATAAACAAGTTGATTTCTTTTCACTTTCTTTGCCGACTCAATCGGAATATATCCATCCAGAGTCAGCTCGTCAAAAGTGTTGTTCATGATGTTGAAAATGGTTTCTCCCGGCGAGACGCCGTCACCGGGTTTCTTGCCCACGCCGATGACCGTGCCGGTTACCGGACTTATCAGCAGCGCTTTGGTGATGTAGGTTATCCGTTTGATCTCGAATTCGTTTTTGATCAGCTTTATTTCCTTCAGCATTTCGAAAATTGTTTTTTCCTGCTGATATTTGAAATCGAAATGTTCCAGCGGAAGCTTGAATTTATTGCCTTTCTGCTGAGTTACATTCACTTCTGCATTGATCGTGTTTTGCAGCATCTGGTAGTAGCTGACTTTGGAGGTTATGCCTTTTTCCCGCAAGCCCTTATATATCCCCGCAATTTCCCGGAGATGTGTTTGGATCGAGGAGAGCTTTTTAATGGTGGTATCGGAAATGTTGCGAATTTTTCTGAAATAATCCTGCCTGATTACACTGTTCTCCTTTTCTTTTTCGAGTATTTCATCGAAATGCTTTTGCAGTACCAGGAATTTTTCGGCCAGCTGTTTGATTTCCATTTCAAGGACGGGTTGTTCGACTACTCCAAGAACCTGTCCCTGTTTTACCGGGTCGTTCACGCCAACATTCAGATACTGGACAATACCGGAAGTTTTTGCGGTGACCGCCCTGATTCCGCCGGCCTTCATCAGGATACCCGCCCCCTGTACCTGTGTGTCAATTCTGCCGAACAGACCCCAAATTCCGGCTATGACCATAACAAGAAGGACACTTAACAGTCCCAGCCATAATTTGGGAGAAAGCATGACTATTCGTTCATCCAGGCGTTCAGGAGAGGATACGGACCGGAGGGCTTCTTTTCGGAAAATATTTCTTCCACTCATACGTGCCACATCCATGTCGTTTATATTATTGTAAGTTTCTTATCCGCAGTGAAAAAACAGATTCACATTTATACCATATATCAGGTAGGATTTCAACTTGATTGGGCGAAAAAAGACCGTTATGTCACGATTCTCTTTTTCTATCTGGAAGTTTTGGTTTTCCGGTAGCTTGATGGGGTGGAACCGGTAAAACGCTTGAACGTGCGGTTGAAGAAACTCAAATCGTTGAATCCGCACTCGAAGGCAATCGAGATAATTTTTTCTTCGGTGGCACTGAGTTTCAGCATTGCCGCCTGGATGCGTCTTTCCAGCAGATAGCTGAATACGGTTTTGCCGGTGTACTTTTTGAATTCCCTGCATAATACCGCTTTGTTCATCTTTACCATTTTTGCCAATACGTCCAAATTCTGATCGTCATGATAATTCGCATCGATGAACCTCCTGAGTTTTTCAAGCCTGGACACGCGCCCGGAATTCGCTTTTACCGACGGTTTGATTCCCGACCTTAAAGCCTGACGGCAGATGTCGATCAGGAGCAGTTTGAAATACATTATCGCGGAATCTTCGAAACCTTCGCTTTGATTTTCAAGTTCCTCATGGAGGGAGAATACCAGATTCACCGCTTTCGACTGGTCGTCGAAATCAATTCTCAGCACCCGGTTCAATTTATTCTGGAACCGCGGATGGATCGGAATAAAGTCCGGCAGGATATTGTCCAGAGGGGAGGGGAGCGGCGGCAGGGAATGTTTTTCCAGGTCCAGGTAAATATTGAATATATCAACCTGGCCTTTGGGAGTTACTATTGTGTGTTCCATTCCGTAGTGGGTGATGGCAATCGACGGACCTTTCTGAACGAATTTTTCATCATCGAGAAGATGTACCGCCTCGCCACTGATCACGAATGACAGCAATGCCACGTCCAGCGAATGTTTATTTTTATGCGGATTGGTGTATTCGGGGAAGTAGTGAGTTGCCACCCCAAGGGTATCCAGTACCGGGAAACGCGGTTTAACCCTGGAAATGATACTGGAGCTTTTCAACGGTTTCCTCCTCAATATAAACAGCTATTAAAGTCAATATAGTCCAAGTTAATTCAAGTAAAAAGGCTTAAATTGTAAAAAATACAAGAAAACCTTTACTTGAGGATGAATTATGAATACACGCGAACGTTTTCATGCCGTAATGAATTTCCAGGAGTTTGACCGCTTGCCGATTTTAGAATGGGCATCCTGGTGGAAGGATACCATCGACAGGTGGAACAACGAAGGTATGCCGATAAAAAAATCGGACCCGGAAAGCACCATGGAGATAATGCGTTATTTCGATATGGATATTTATTACCAGGGCTGGTTGAGGTCGCGCGGCGTGGATACCCCCAGGCCGGCTTCGCACGGCGCAGGGATCATGAAGACCCCGGAGGATTATGAGAATATTCGCAAATATCTGCATCCGGAAATGCCGTTTAACCGGGAAAGCTGGGAAAAATGGGCGAAAATCCAGGAAAAGGGAGATGTTGTTCTATGGTTTAGCCTTGACGGTTTTTTCTGGTTTCCCAGGGCCTTATTTGGGATAGAGGCCCATCTGTTCTCGTTTTACGACCAACCTGAATTGTACCACCGGATCAACAGTGAACTGGCGGAATTCCACTTGAGGGCGATAGATCAACTATGCGAGATCTGCACCCCCGATTTCATGACTTTTGCCGAAGACATGAGTTACAACAACGGGCCGATGATATCTAAAGAGTTGTTCGATGAATTCATGAAACCGTATTATCTGAAAGTGGTTCCCGAACTTAAAAAGCGCGGAATTAGAGTTTTTATCGATTCCGATGGCGATATTACCCAACCCGCCGCCTGGTTCGAGGAAGTCGGTATCGAAGGAATACTGCCGATTGAAAAACAGGCCGGAACGGACCTGGTGGAGTTGCGTAAAAAACATCCCGATCAACTTTATATCGGAGCTTTTGACAAAATGGTGATGAACAAGGGCGAGGAGGCCATCAGGAACGAGTTCGAGCGTCTTCTTCCAGTTGCCCGGCAGGGCGGTTTTATCATCAGCTGCGACCACCAGACGCCCCCCGGAGTATCTCTCGACGACTACCGGCTCTACCTTAAAATCTGGCGCGAATACGCTGAACTTGCCGCCAAAGCAAGCTCCGGACAAGAATAGCATTTTCCCGTTATGCCGGCCAGACGTTGCGTTTGGATCGAACGGGCAAACAGCTACGCGAGTTTGCCGGGTTCGTGAGACAACCCGGCCACTCGATCCAAACACACTGTTTGACCGGGGAGTGTCCCTGGCTTGAGTGGGCAAACAGCTACGCGAGTTTGCCGGGTTCGTGAGACAAACTGGCCGTAGCAACTATTCGGTTTCTATCCAGATAGGGGTACTCCACGCCATTGCCGGCCAGTTGAGAGGCTCCTGGATTATCCTGGCGTAATAAACGCTGTCATGGGTAATGGTTTTCTCGAAGGTATACTCCGCGTCCATCGATTCCGGTCTGGGAGGTACGGAAAGGATCGGGACAAAAGCCTTGTCCAGCCCGAAACGGTAGCGGAGAATTTCCACCCGAAGCAGAATGTCAGTACCCCAGACTTTAAGGGAGATTTCCATGGGTTTGTCCTTGGGAACTTTCAGTGTTTCACCCATCGAGGCTTTGTTGATATTGAATTCCAGCAGGATGTGTTCGCCGGTGGTGGCGTATGATTTCCTTGCCCGGATTGCGTCGAAAATTCCCTCACGGGTCAGGGTTTCGGCGTAAACCGCGGCAACGCCGCCGTGCCGCATGCCGCCCCGTCCGGAGTGTTCGTCTGACGAAGCAATGACCCCGAGTTTTTTGCCCTGCATCCAGTAATCCTGTGCGTAATGGGGTCCGGGAACAGAGGTGTTTGCGCGCCGTTCGGGATTGCGCATCCGGTTGAATTCGTAGGCCAGGATATGCTGTGGGGCGTAGGTTTCGCTCTGACCGTGATGAGAATAGATTTCCACGGTTGAGAGCAGTCCTTCGGTGTCGAAAGCGTTGATGTCGATTGCGTTGCCGTTGCCCTGCGGCAATTTGCCGAAACTGATTCCGGTGTGGTGCGGGATCAGCATTGCCCGTTCCGGGTCGAACTCAGGCCAGGCTTCCCGTGTGATCGAGGACGATTCATCAGAGCAATGGACCTTTGAAGCCATAAAATAATCCATGTCGCGGAAGTAGATGTTTTCATGTCCGTGCCAATGTTTCGGGTTGCGTTCATCGCCGGGGATGGTGACGAATTTGCCCGGCTCATAGGCGTTTTCCGCCCAGGTTTTCAGCATTTCGTATCCGGTATCCCCGATTGACTGCCAATGGTCGGCGGCGGCGGCGAAATCAAGTCCGGCGACTTCCCGCGCATACGGATATGGATTTTCCCCTTGGCCGTCGTGAGAAAATTTGGTGTGGATGTGAATATCGCCCCAGTAGGGAATCGGTGCGTCGGGCGAGATTTTCACGGCATTGGAAACCGTATCATTCATTTTGAACCGGTAAACACCTTCACGGTTGATTCTTACCGGTACGGCAACGCTTCCGGTGAAATCCAGATTATCGGCGATCACTTGTTCCTCATTATCATATAAGGTCTGGTTTTTGTATTCGCTAGAAGAGCAGTTTTCGAATTTGTCCAGGCTGACCACCAGGACTTTGAATTCTTTATCCGGCCTGGCCACGGACGGGACAATAATCCTGACGGACTCAGCCGGGCCGGGGAGGGTAGTGAGCATCGGAACGTATTCCGGGGATTCCCCGTTGACTTTAACGATAATTTCCGCATGGTCGGAAATATAGGGCGCGAAAGTGTTGCGGTAGGCGAAAGTAACGGTCTCCCCGGCCGCGACGCACCCGCTTTTCAGTATCGCGGTGATTTTCTTTCCGTGCCTGATCATGCCCTGCTCATAATACTGGTTGCAGGGAGCAATTGAAACATCAAAAACTGCGTTGCTTTGGCTAAAAACTTCGATATAATGCGGTTCGCCGGTGTTTTCAGTCTGTAAAGGCCGGGGGTGACTTGGTCCGGACAACAACAGCCAGGAGTTGGGCGGCATGATTTCGATGCGGTCTCCGGAGGAAAAACCGGTCCCGGCGTTTATTTCCAGTTCGATATCGCAAGCTTCCCGCACCCGGAAAGTATCCTGCTTCAGTTTGATTGACACTGACATTGAAAATCCCTTTCATTGCATTATTATAACATTTATTAACAAGATATCCGGGAAAAATACGGATGTAAATAGAATAAATGTAACATTAATAGCAATTATCACGTAAAGTCCGGGAATTTTATGAAAACGGAAATGAAGTTGCTGACGAAACTGTTGGAAAACCTACTGCCGGAATTTGATTACAGCGATATTGCTTTTGCCGAACAAACTCCCCCGCCGGTTCCGGACGCCTACACTCCGGGGCGCGCCAGGCTGCTGATCGGGGTTGAGGGCCGGCGCGATACCATTTATTCACAGAATGGCGGGGTCGCCTGTATCAAGCTGGAGAGAGGTGATGCGTTTTTCGCCTCGCCCGAAACCTGGCATAAACCGCTTCCGGTGAAGTCATTGCCGTTTTCGTTATTTATCATTATGTATGATCCGAATTATACTATGGTGGCCTGGAAAGGAACCAGAAAAGATGGTTCTCGCTTTTCCCACGGCTGGTCGGGGTTGCCGGTGACCCCGGCGTCACCAGACATTTATCACCTTGTTCAGACCTTGGACCATCTGGAAAGTCCCAACCGCAGGACTTGTGCCCGTGAATTGGTGAAGGCGCTGGTTGCAATGACAATCGACTATATGAGGGCCACTCCGGAAAAACTTCCGAAAAAACAAGAACTGACCTGGAACGGCATTTGCGACTTCCTAAGTCATAACTTTCACTTGCCGGTGACCAGGGAGACATTGGCGGAACATTTCAAGCTGCATCCGAACCACATTTCCCGGCTCTTTGCCGGCAATGGGGAAACCTTTATTGCGTTCCTGACCAAAATCAGGATCGATCACGCAATTTTCCTGCTGAAAACTTCCCGTAACCTTTCCGTCAAGGAAGTGAGCGCGGAATGCGGTTTCAACTCGGTGAATTACTTTTGCAAACAGTTCAGACGTCGCACCGGAACTTCACCGGGAGCTTTCAGGAATTCAACCGCTAAGTGGAATTATTTGTAGAATTCCAGCTTTTTGATGATCGCGCCGGATTTACCGGTTTCGGAACCGGAGGTGTCGACTCCGAAGGTGATGCCGGAGATTTCGGGAACGTTGTTCTTCTTGAAGTATTTCTTGAAGTTTTCAGTAAGATTGAATTCGGAGGTTATGGTCCTGCCGGGTTGCGGATTGCCCAGGCAAACGAACCGGCCGCAGTGGTGGTAGTGTCTGCCGAGATATGCTTTCCTGATAATTTCATTTTTTCCGAGGAACATGCCGATGAAGTATGGGCTTGCAGGCATGAAGAAGTTGCCGCTGGGCAGTTTCTTTTCACCGAAAAATACGTAGATCATCAAGGCTTCGTTATTGATTTTTTTATTGTAGTTCGCGCCCTTGGGATATTTTTCGATGCTCCAGGTGATCCGGATTTTGGAGAATTCGCCATCATTGAGTTTTTTCAGGATGAGCCCGAAAACATGGGAGTTTGCGCCGATTCGCAGACCGTTGCCGGTGAACTCGAAATCCATCCGGTTTGGATAATAGGCGTCCTTTTTGAATTGGAAACCGCGTTTTTTAAGCCATTTCCGCGCCGGACCTTTGGGGGCCTTACTGAAGTCCAGACTGTATGCGCAGTCTTCCGGTTTTACGGCATTTTCCGGGACGCTCCCCCGGCTGGCGATCTGGACTGGTGCGTTTTCGGCAGCGGACGCCGCAATAGCTCCCGCAATGAGAAAGAGTCCGCAAACAGCTGCCGCCAAATAATTTTTAAAAATACAGGTTAATGACACTTTTTAATTCCGCGTTTTTCCAGGTACTGCTGATGATATTCTTCCGCGCGGTAAAACTTTTTGGCGGGAACTATCTCGGTTACGATCGGCTTTGAATATTTGCCGGACTTCTCAAGTTCGGCTTTCGATTTTTCCGCGGCCGCTTTTTGTCCGGGGGTGAAATAGAAGATCACCGACCGGTATTGAGTCCCGACGTCCGGCCCCTGCCGGTTCTTCAGCGTGGGATTGTGCATCTCCCAGAACACCTTCAGCAGTTGTTCGTAGCTGATCTTCGCGGGATCGTATTTTACCAGGACTGTTTCGGCATGTCCGGTATTGCCGCCGCAAACTTGCTTGTAAGTCGGATTTTCAGCGCTGCCGCCGCAATATCCGGCTTCGGTGGCGATCACGCCGGGGAGTTTCCGGAAAGTGGCTTCGACACCCCAGAAACATCCGGCCCCGAACGCGGCCTGTTCTATTTTTGCGGAAGTATTGCTCATTGTTATGATTGCGGCAAATGCCGTCAGAACGAATATATTCATTGTTGCCTATTCTGAAAACCCGATTTTACAGCCAATAATAGTAACTTGTTTTTGAGGCGGCGTCAAGTATCAGGCGGCTTATAAACCGCTTTTTAACCTGAATCAAACCTTTGGTTCGAGACGCAGACTTGTAAAATTGGTGCGGAAGGCTATCATTACCAATACTTAATGATTTATTTAGACTGAATGGAGTTGTATCATGGAAGTATTTCTGCAGATTCTGTTGCTTGGCGGGGGACTGGCCTTTGCGGTATTCGGAGCAAACATTCTGGTAGACGGCTGTTCGGCGGTGGCCCGCCGGTTCAATGTACCGAGTCTGATCATTGGAACCACTATTGTCGCCTTCGGTACGTCTCTGCCGGAACTCACGGTGAATACAATTGCATCGGTCAATGGGCATACCGCCCTGGCTATCAGCAATATCACCGGAAGCAATATCTTCAATATCTTCCTGATTATCGGGGTGGCCGGGCTGATTTTTCCGCTGGTTATCCAGAAAGAGACCTATTTTAAGGATATGCCGCTAAATCTGCTGGCGTCGGTGCTGCTGCTGGTTTGCGCCAATGAGTTGATGATCGATTACTGGTGGACGAAAATGACTCCGCCGGACGCCAATAAAGTACTCAACGGCATGACCCGCGTGGATGGAATCGTATTTCTGGCTTTCTTCTGCATATTTATCTATTATACCTTTGCCAGCGCATTGTCGGGAGAGATAAAAGACACGGAGAGTGCCCAGGACGCAAACAAGAAAAAATATGGAGTTTTCAAAAGCATTCTGTTTATCGTGTTGGGTCTGGCCGGACTGATTTGCGGTGGCGAGTTGATTGTGAAAGGCGCGGTTGAAATTGCCAGTGCTTTCGGAATCCCGCATCATGTGATCGGACTGCTGATTGTCGGACCGGGAACCTCCATTCCTGAATTTTTCACTTCGGTGGTGGCGGCGATCAAGAAGAAGCCGGACCTGGCGGTTGGAAATATTGTTGGCTCGAACATTTTCAATCTGTTCTTCATCCTGGGGCTCAGTTCGGTGATTTGTCCATTGCCGTTTGACTCCAGCCTGAACCTGTCGGTGATTGTCATGATTGTCGCTAGCCTGATGCTTTACATATTCACGTTTTGCGGGAAAACCAAAAAGATCGGACGCCCTAAAGCGGCAATCTTCCTGGTCTCTATTCTCGTTTATTATGCTTATTTGATCATGAACGTGAAATCATAGGCTGATTCAGAATTTACTGACCGTTGCGAAATTTTTTCTATCACAACTCCTATTCGTAATTGTTGCCGAGCTCCATTGGCAGATTACGATTATGAAGTCTATAACCGGCTGTTTTTTCATATTTTTTACCTGTGAAAAGTAATACCTCTCTTGCATTAAATTATAAATGGTATATAATAAATAGCAAAGAGGTATGCAAGTGGTATGTTGAAAATAGATTTAAAACGTTCAAGCCGGGTTCCTATGTATCAGCAGATCGCGGAAGGAATTCGTCGCCAGATCGAAAGCGGGAAACTTCCCAGGGATTCGATGTTGCCGAACGAGCGCAGCTTGTGTGAGAGTTTGAAAATCAACCGCCAGACCCTGCGCAAATCTCTCCAGATACTGGTCGAGAAGGGGCTTATCTATAAAGAATGGGGCAACGGGGCATTTGTCGGCAGCAAACCGGAAGAATCGCATTCGATCAGTATGGAACCGGCAATCAGGATCGTGGGGATGTCGATTCCGGCATATTGTGATGCGAGTCATATAGCTGTCTTGTGCGACCAGATTTCCCAACGTCTGGCAAGGGAAAACATCCAGACTTTCCGGATGCCGCATTTTGACAGCGATTCCGAGCGCCGGTTTTTACAGAAGAGTCTTGATTTTCTTTCCGGGGTGATTTTTTATCCCAAACTGAATTCAAAAGAGAATATTCGGAACATTCGTTATGTGGCGTCGAGAAATATTCCCTGTGCCGTAATGACTTATTCCGTGCCGGACATGGAAATCGATGCTGTTGTAAGTGACGATTACTCCGGCGCGCTGGCCGCAGTGGATTATCTGGTGAAAAACGGCCACAGCCGGATTGCATTCATTCCGTCCAGCAACAGACCGGAAAACCGGTCCGGACGGCGGCTCGGATATGAGTACGCTATTTCCAATGCGGGATTAAAACCAATCTTTGCGGATGCCGCTGACAAGCCTTCAAAAACTAATCAGTTTGAAATTGGGTATGAAGCCGTCAGGGATTTATATATTCGCTTGCGGCGTCCGCCTACCGCTATTATTGCCCAAAACGACATTTTGGCGTCCGGGGCGTTCAACGCGCTTGAGGAGCTTGATATATCCGTGCCGGGAAAAACGGAACTCCTGGGGTTTGGGAACGATTTAGAGGCCGCAGTGAAATATCCCAGCTGGAAATCGCCAATATCAACCGTGGCGGTGAATCATGTCGAGATCGGCAGAACCGTGGCGGAACTGATGATCCGGAGGCTCCGCGAACCGGAAGCGGAAATCGACGCCAGGAAAATCCCGACTAAGATTATTCACCGGAAAACAACCAGGGGATAAACTAGTGTCAAGTCAACGATAAAATGTCGTAAAGACGAGAAGGATTTTAAAATGATTTTGATGAAAAATATCGCCGTCCGATATAATATCGGACAAGAAATTTTAAATAAAAAGCGTTCAAAAGGAACTCGCCGCGAAGCGGTTGCGTTCTTTCATAAGCATTCCGGGCCGGAAAGAATTCGAGTTGCCCCGGCAGCCCTTCATCCTTTCCAATCCAGTCTGCTCCATGAAATTTCCGCAATCTTTACCGGCATTTTACGCTTGACTTGACACTAGGAATTAAGAGTGAAGATATAAGAAAGAATTAAGAAAATAAGGAGGTTGAAATGAAGATGGCGGAGAAAATCAAGTTTACGCTGATCGAATTGTTGGTAGTGATAGCGATAATATCAATACTTGCGGCTATGCTGTTGCCGGCGTTGCGCCGGGCAAGGGAGACCGCGCATCAGGTCAATTGCCAGTCGAACCTGAAACAGCTTGGCACTGCCACATTTCTGTACACCGATACCTTTCAGGGATGGCTTCCGGAGTACTGGCTGCCACCGGACCGCACCTGGGCGCATTTATATTGCGAGGAAGGCTTGGTTCCTTATCAGATCAAGGATATCTGGTATAATACCGGTGACCGGGCAATCTTTGACTGCCATAACGACAAGAGAAAGAAAAATATCAGTTATTATATAAATGAACAACTTACCGCAGGGCCTGATACCAGCCAATATGGGAATACTGCATTTTTCCATTACAAAGTCAGCCAGATCGCCAAACCGTCGGAAGTCATGCTGCTGGTCGACGGCTGGATGAATAACAACTATCAGTCGGGAAGCTACTCCACCCAGGGTCAGCATTTTATTACTTGGATGACCAGCAATCCCAGTGCCGCAAATTCCATGCCCGACTTCCGCCATTCAAACAAGACCAATATGACCATGGTTGACGGTCACGTGGAAACAAGAGGCATTTATGAACTGCCCAAAGTAACTCGCCGCAATTTCTTCTGGGACGGCGAAACCGGTAACGATTGATTAAATTTGACAGGAGAAACAATGAAGAAAATTTTATCCGCAATGTTGGCAATGGCAATCGGTGGAATTATTTCCGCTTCGGAAATCCATGAATTGCATGAGTTTGGAGACGTCAGTAGTTCCGCTGCCGCAAAAGCAACTTACAAAAAAGCGGTTAAGGAGATCACCGCCAGCGGCGGCGGAATCCTGTACATTACCAACAAAACCGCTAAAGGCTTCGAGCCGGAAAGTCCGATCCAGAAAAATCTCAGCGCCAACTCCGTAACCGCTATCGATATTCGGGGCGGCAAAACCCGGATGGTGCTGCCATCACTTGGTTTTCGGATGCCTGATGACCCTCACGGCTACGGCGGATTATTTTTAGACCGTCAGATTAATCAGGAAGCCATTAATGTGAACGGGAATAATGTTAACTTGCGGATTTCCAACCGGGTTGTTAAAGGATTGACTTCTTATTTCCAGAAAGTCAATGACTACGAATTGCAGCCGGACGGAAAGATGAAAATATATCCGCCAACCTTGGCCGGACTCAATGCCGGGGCGGTGTTGTTCGTTCTCCAGGGAAAAGGGGGGAAGGGACGAAGTGGAGAGTTCGAAACGCCGTCAAGACTCACCGCGAAAATAACCAGGCTGGGCTGGGATCATGCCAAACGCAAAGGTTTTATCGTTATGCAGAGACTGAATCCCCGTGATAAGTGGGGCAAATTGACAGCTCTGATCAATAAGTCCAGCGCAGGAACAGTTTATATCGGAGATACGATCCATTGTGATGGGGAAATCGCCGGAAGCATTAGCCTGCAAAAGAAGATTTTCGGACAGGGCGATAATTTCGGCATGGCCATGCGTTACATGTATATGGGCAATATCATGTCGACCGGTGGCGATGAAAACGGTTGCGGTTACACGGTTGATACCTGGCAGATGCTCGATAGTTTCAAAGGCAAGGTGGAGACCTGGAATCCGAAAACCGGGGAACTTGTTTACACAAAAAAATCAACCCGCGCCAATACTCTCGGCACTTCCCGTCCGATGATCAATCTCAACCCGAAAAAGTGGATTACCAAGGGGAAGATCAAGGTAATGGCGAACAACTCCAACGGTGATTCCGCCAGGAACGGATATGTCCTGGGAGTTGGGGTGGATTGGTCGCCGGACATCATTGGCCGCGCTATTGCGGTGAATATTCCTGAAGAATATTGCGGCACTTCCAAAGTCGGTTTCTGGAAACACAACCTTGCCGGACGCAAGGTCAGGCGCTGGTGGCGTATTTCCGGATACCGGAAAATGCCGAACGGTGAACAGCGCATCTGGGTTGAGCGCACCCGGTGGTGGATCAATGCAAAAGCTACGCTCACCCTCATAAATGAAAAGAATTACTTCAAGGAACTGCCATATATTATTGCGCCGTGTGCACTGGTTGCGGATGTAAGTGAAGGTGTGCTTGCTGAAAATAAAAGCTCAATCAAGGGGCGTTCGATTATGCCGAAACCCGGTGACAAGCGGCTGGTGTGGCTGGCTCCGCCGGGCTGCACCGGCACGAGGTTTGATTTTGCTCCCGGCGATCCGATAGAACAGGCCATCGGTCCCGATCCCCGGCACGTGGTTGGCTATCGGGTGCGTCATCGCGAAGCCAACCCGACCATGTTGCCCAGCGCCAGTTTTTATTCTATAAATAACGGCGCGTATCCGGTCTATGCCGGATTGCTTGTGGGGGCTGGACACGACAAAATGCAGATTCCGCATCACAACAAGTACCGGTCAGGGGTGCAAATTTTCGCAAGTTGCGACAATGCAATAAAAATCGACGGAAAAACCGGTAATGCCGCGATTCTGCTCGAAGAATTCACTGGCAAGCCCCAGAAAATTGTCTGGAACGGCCCCCGGACCCGGACAGTGTTGCTGGCAACTCCGCGCAGTGGCGATTTGAAGCTGGTTGGCGGGGCCCTTGATCTTTCCGGAAGACAAGTTTTCGAAATTTCCGGAATTTCCGCGACCCGGAAAAAATCGTTGAATCTGCGTGGTATCGGTATTAACGTTAATGCCGGGAAAAAAGAGCTCAATGTGAAGTTCTCCAAACCGGAGCCGGATGCCGTTTACGCCGTTGCCGTCACTCCGTCATGGCTGACCACGCTGGCGGTAACGAAGAAAGCCGAAGGCGGATTTAAAGTCGATTTCGGTACTCCGGCGCCGGAAAACGCAAAAGTTGATTGGATTTTAATAAGGTAAGTTTTTTATGACAATGGTTACAATGCCGGAACGTCAGGTTCCGTTGAAAGGCGAATATGATGTCCTGGTGGCCGGGGCGGGGCTGGCCGGAATTGCCGCCGCCGTTTATGCCGCCAGGAGCGGACTCAAAGTGGGGCTGCTGGAAGCTACTGGACGTCCCGGGGGAGTTCCAACCAGCTCGATTCTCGGGGTAATTTCCGGGGCGATGCTTCTTAACGAGCCGGTAGTCGGCGGTTTTTACAGCGAACTGAAAGACCGGTTGAATAATATTTCAGCCAATAAAACTTCCGGCAGAATCATTGTTGATCCGGAAATTCTTACAGCTCTTTTGCTGGATATATTGCAGGAAAACGGAATCGATACTTGTTTCTATACCACGATAACCGATGCGGTGTGCCAGGACGGGAAAGTTGCTCAAATAATTGCCCACGCCAAATCCGGATTCGGGGCGTATCAGGCAAAACTGTTCGTGGACGGGACCGGTGACGGTGATCTTGCCGCGTTTGCCGGATGTGAATTTGAAACCGGGCGGGAAAGCGACGGCGCCATGCAGTCCGCAACCCTGGTCATTGAAATTGGCGGCATAGAACTTGATAAGGTTCCGGAACCTCTGGAAAGACGGGACATCTGGCAGAGCGCTCCCCGTGAAATTCCCATCGATCATGTTGTTATCACTTTCCTGCCGCGGCCGGACGGGACCGCCTCCGGATTCGTGAACATGACCCACTTGATGAACTTTGATCCCCTGGACGAGCGGCAGCTTACCCGCGCCAGGTTCGAAGGAACCAAACAGGCGCTTTACCTGATTGACGTTTTCCGCGGGGAATTCAGCGGTTTTGAAAATGCATATCTTGCCCGAACAGGGGAGAGTATCGGCATCCGCGAATCCAGAAGATTTATCGGGGATTACGTGCTGACCGAAGATGACGTTCTCAACGGCAGGAGTTTCCCTGATGAAATAGTCCGCTGCATGTGGGGAATCGACGTTCACAGTCCGGATGCAATTCACACCGGAATTGAAATCCCGCTGAAAGCTTCATACGGCATTCCCTACCGTTGCATCACTCCAAAGGGGATTGACAATCTTTATATTGCCGGACGTCCGATCTCCGCCACCCACCGGGCGTTTTCCTCCTCACGGATCAATGCCACCTGTATCGGTATCGGGCAGGCCGTGGGAACTGCCGCCGGGATGACAATTGCCGCCGGTGATACCCGCGGGATCGATCTGGATGCACTGCGCGGCAAACTCATCAGCGGCGGCGCGATCTTAAAGTGAAATAAAGGGGTACAATTATAGTTGTTTGCCGTGATAGGTTGTTGCTTGCTTAAGGCTTTTATTATCAAGTGATTGCATGTTTATTTTCTACTGTTTGTTAAAAAAAGTTTAATCGTTATGTTTAGGTAAAAATAACCGGAATTGCTTATCTAAAATATTGATATTAAGATTATTACATCTGATTATCCTCTTTTGGCATTGTTTTTGCTAAAAATCAACGGCTTAATTATATGCAAGGGGGCCGAATGGATGAGAAATTATCTGCGAAATTGGAAGAACCCGATATTCTGATAAATGAAAAAATCAACGGCATCAGACTGGATAGTTTCTCGCCGGAATTGATATGGTTCCCCGACTTGGTTCCGGAGTTGGATGATTGCCGCAATGAGCTGGCGCTGAAGACCAAGGAGCTGGAAAAGGTTAACAAAGAACTGCTTCAGTTGAGAGAAAAGTATTCCACCGTTGATGAAAATATTCAGCGCCTTGACTTTCTGACGAATAATTCCGAAGACGCTGTATTTGAAATTACGACTGATGGAATTATTACTTCATGGAACAAAGCCGCCAGGCGTATTTACGGTTACCGGAACAAAGAAATCATCGGTAAGCCAATCGGTAAAATCCTGCTTCCCGAATCGGAAAAATTGATGATGAAATTCATCAAAAAAATTAAATCCGGTCACGCCAAATCTATGGAATTCAAAACGGTCCAGGCGAATCGTAAAGGCAGGATGTTGCATATTTCCGGGAGGGTCGCGGCGGTCGGGAACGGAAAAGGGGAACTGTGCGGGATAATTGTCATCAATCGTGACAACAGCCGTCAGTTCGAAGATGAAAAAAAGATTGAGCTGGCAAAGGAGGATGCGAAAAAGATTTCACGGGCAAAAGATGAATTTCTGGCAAATATAAGTCATGAGGTCAGGACCCCGCTGAATTCGATTATCGGCTTCGCGGATCTGCTCCTTGAATCAGAATTGCCGGAAAACAGTTTGGAGTCGCTGACCATTATCAGGCAGAGCGGCAAAAATTTGATGACGATTCTTAATGATGTGCTTGACCTTACCAGCATCGAAGCAGGTAATCTGGAACTGTCCGACAGTGTGATTCCGGTACGGTCGTTTTTCAGTGAAGTAATAAACAGTTATCGCGGGATGTGCAACGGTAAAGGATTGAAGCTGATCTGGGAACTTGATCCGCTGATACCGGAAAATATGATTGTTGATTATAAGCGCCTGAGACAGGTGATTGGCATAATTCTGGGGAATGCCGTTAAGTTTACCGATAAAGGCGGAATTACCATTTACATGGGGATGGACAAGGATAAGTCTTATTCCGCCGGGAACATTGGGTTGTATCTGTGGATCGCCGATACTGGCATAGGTATCCCCAAAAGCCAAAAGAATAAAGTTTTTGATTCGTTTTTCCAAGTTGATGGTTCATGTACCCGAAGGCACGGCGGTGCGGGAATTGGACTCCACCTGTGTAAAAAGATCATCGAATTGATGGGAGGGAGAATATGGGTGGAGAGTCAGGAAGGTAAAGGCAGCAGGTTCCATTTTGTTGCTCCGGTTAAAATCGACGTGCCTTCGGGGAAATCCGTGAAAACCAGACTGCCGGGGCGGAAAAATTTACCACAATTCAGGATATTGCTGGCGGAGGACGACATCAGCAATCAATTGATGATGCGGAAAATCCTGGAAAAAAGCGGCCATCAGGTGGATGTGGCGTTCAACGGTAAGGACGCCGTGAATCAGTTCAGAGCCAAAAAGAACTACGACATTGTCCTGATGGATGTGCAGATGCCGGGTATGGACGGCTTAAAAGCCAGTGCGTTGATCCGGGAATATGAAAGGGAGAATAATGGCGGCCGAATACCTATTATTGCCCTTACTGCGTTTGCCATGCAGGGAGACGAAAAGATGTGTCTTGATGCGGGCATGGATTATTATTTGCCGAAACCGCTTAGGAAAGAACACCTCTTCCGAATTCTGGAAAATATCGCAAGCAAATAAATCTATTTGCCTGTCCGCTTCCGGAAATACACCGCGTGAACAGTTGTTTTATAGGAAAACTGAGCTTTTTGTTCGTTTGGCACATAATCCCCAAAACAGTTGGTCCGGATCGGTGAACCGTCCGGCGCTGAACCGAATCCCCAGTTCCCTTCAGGATCGAGGCTGCCCGGTGTCTGGTCAGCCATCTCCGGGCGAGGAGTAATGCGGCTAATCCGGCCGTAACCGAACGCGACAGCTTCCGCGCCGACTTCCTTGCCTTTTTCCAGCAGTTTTTCCTTGATTTCGGGAATAGTGTATCCTTCCAGGGCTACTCCGGAAGCTCTGCCGATCACATAATATTCATTCAGCGGAACTTCTTTGGCGTTGTCGAACACTTTTATCCGGGTTACCGGTTTGAACTTTTCTCCGGTATAATCAACCTCCACACATGCGCTCAGTCCTGTGATAACCAGCGCAGCCGACAATAATAACGAAATTCTTTTCATGGTTTCTCCTGTTTTTTTTTAAGTTTACGGTCGATGTTACGGAATTCAAACAAATACCACCGATTTCTAACAATAATTAAGCAATTAACCTCAGAATTATTTTTTTACCGGTTTGAGATATAAATCCGGAGCTTTAAGTTTGTCGGGATTTACCCGCAACAGAAGTTTTCTTTCAGTTTCAAAGCCCGAAGCGAAAACCAGCATTTCGTAATTACCCGCGGGGAGCTTGAACCGGAACAAGCCGTCATTGCCGGTTACCGACGACATCATCAGGCCGGGCAGTTTTACTCTGGCGCCGCCAACCGGCTTCGAGTTAAGATAGTTTTTTATCCGGCCGGTGATCTCCACCAACGGCGCTTTATTGATCTTGATATGCCGGCCGGATGGAGCGATTGATTCTACCCGATAAAAACCGGAACCGGTTTTAAAAAATTTATCCGCGGAAAATGATTCCCCTTTGCTGAATTCTCCGTCCTGGTCGAGGTCCAGGAGCAGCGTGGTATTTTTCAAGTCGGAGTAATTACCATCGCTGTTATTGTCAATCAGGACAATCTTGCGGTTTTTCCCGTCAAACGGGATTCTGCCGTGCTGAATACACGTCCGGTAATAAATGATTTTCTCCGGTTTATCCGGATCGTAGTGAAAGGTTACGGCGTATTTGTACTTGGCCCTGCTTCCGTTGTCTATCGCTGTTTCCACCGGCAGGTGACGGGAATTCAGAAAGGATTTCTGCCTGCTGAATGCCGGTTTGTCCCCAAATGCATAAAACAGCCAGATTTTCCCGTCTGAATTAACCACCGCCAGATTGATCCTGTCCCTCTTTCCCGGACCGAGTTTTAGAATGCCGTAACGTATGGATTCCGAATTATTTACGGGAACTTTCCAGTCCTGATCCGGCGGATTTTGCGATAGTTTCAGATATACCGGATAAAAATCGGTGATGCCGAAAGCCGCAAGATCGCTGCTGTAGTTCAGGTTGTCTGCCTTTCTGATCTCCAGGCGTTCGGTCAGCAGTTTACTTAAATTTTCAAGTTTGTCATGTCTGGATTCAGTAAATTTACTTTTGCCGAATTCCCGAAGATATTCCCCGAGCTCTTCCTTCAGTTTTAAGCATTTCTCTTGTGAGAATTTCAGCAGGGAAATACTGGTAACTGACGAAATTTTTCCGCCAAGACTTTTTTCAAGTTTCCGGTAGGCGGTTTCCGCAAGAGCATCGATCCGGGCGGATTCGACGGCATTAAGCTGTGCCGTAAGTTCCTTTTGCAGCACACCGGATTTCTGAAAATATTTCCTGGCCTGAATTATGTCGTTATGTCTTAATGCATTGGCGCCGAGGTAGAGGTTCATTGCCAGCGGAGACAGACTTGATTTCAGCCGTTTATTTATTTCTTCCGGGGCAAGGAGTTTGACGTGCATCTTCTTATAGACAATTGCCTTGCCTATCTTTACTTTAATGAAAAGGACAGGGCCTTTTACCTTACCTATTATCAGCGGTTTCGGGCCGTATTTTGTCTTTACTATCTGCTGTGAGCCTATTCCGGGAATGAAACTTTTCGCCACTTCCCCGGGTAGGTCGGCAAGTTTGAGCAGAGGAGTTTTCAAGGCGGGGTATTTAACTGCTTCCGTGCTGTTGCGGTAGAGTTCGAGCGCATCGGAAAACTTGCCCTTGATCAACTTTTCCGCAAGGGTGTCGGGGAATGACGCCGCCATTAGTCCGGATACCGGCATTAACGCCGATAATACAATTATAAGGAGAAATCCGCGCATTAACCGCTACTTCAGTTCAACAACATTGATGGAGTCCAGGCTCCAGGTATGGTCCGGACTGCTGATGCCTGACAACACGATCAGCCTGTCGCCTTTTTTTACCAGCTTCCGCTTCATTAGCTCTTCCTTCATCAACTTTAGGGAAATTTCGGCGTCGTCATGGCAAACCGACTGTTCTTTCTGCAGTCTGATCGGCAGCACGTTATGGAAGAAAGCCATTTTGTTGCAAATACTGTCGCTGCAAGTTCCGGCGTAAATAATCGACTGCGGCCGGAATTTCGAGAGGATTCTGGCGGTTTCCCCTGAACTGGTCAGGACCACGATTGCGCGTTCGTCCAGCGAATAGGAAAGATGGGCAGCCGATTCGCACATGGCTTCTTTCAACTTGTGGGATTTCGGAAGATTCAGGTTCTGGTGGAAAAATTCTTTCCCGAACAGTTTTTCGGTGTCCCTGACGATTCGCGCCATTACCCTTACCGCGTTAACCGGATTGACTCCGGTGGCGGTTTCGTTCGAGAGCATCACGGCGTCGGAGCCGTCCAAAACTCCGTTAGCCACGTCACTTACTTCCGCCCGGGTCGGGAGCGGATTATCGATCAGCGAACTGAGCATTTCCGTGGCGATGATCGTGATCTTGCCCTTTTTATTGGCGGTATGAATGATCTTTTTCTGGGCGGCCGGGACCGTCGAATAGGAGATTTCATCCGCCAGGTCGCCGCGCGCAACCATTACGCCGTCGACAACTTCCAGGATTTCATCCAGGTTGTCAAGCGCTTCCGGCTTTTCCAGTTTGGCGATGATCGGCAGTTTTTCAGCCCCGTGCTGTTTCAGCAGCTTGCGGAGTTTCAATACGTCCTTGGCGGTGCGGACGAATGAGAGTCCCATGTAGTCCACTCCGGCCTGGGCCCCGAAGATGGCGTCTTCAATGTCTTTCGGGGTGAGAGCGGGAAGTGAAATCTTCGTGTACGGCAGATTGATGCCTTTCCCCGTGATGATGGTTCCGCCCTGGATAACCTTGCATTCAACCTGTTTGCGGCGTTTATTCACGCTCAGGACTTCCAGGATGATCCGGCCGTCGGCGATCAGGATGGTCTTGCCGGGTTCGGTGTCGTTTGCGATTTTCTGGTAAGTTGTTGGAAGTATGAATTTTTCGTCGTGTTCGGTTTTTCCTGTCAGGATAATTCTGTTGTTGCGCTTCACCGTTACCGGCCCTTTGAGTTTGCCTACCCGGAT
Organism: Victivallales bacterium; assembly: GCA_963678815.1. Taxonomy (GTDB): domain Bacteria; phylum Verrucomicrobiota; class Lentisphaeria; order Victivallales. The sequence goes on along the minus strand of OY787460.1, from coordinate 4,278,060 downwards.
TTTAGGCCCCTGGAGGTCCTGAAGGATGGCAACTTTTTTTCCTGCTTTCTCGGCGGCTTCCCGGATAGCGCGGATCTTTTCCTTGTGTCCGGCATGGTCGCCGAAAGAAAAGTTAAGGCGGCAGACGTCGAGTCCGGCCTTAATCATTCTGTAAATGGTTTTCGGGTCTTCGCAGGCCGGTCCGATTGTGGCGATAACTTTTGCTTTTTTCATGTCCTGTCCTGACTATTTTTTTATATTGAACATTTCACTTAATTTAACGTCCGGGTGATGATAGCGTTTGCGCTTATCAGAGCATTTCCCGATCTGGATAGCCTCTTGCGGACACCATTGTAGGCATGCCAGGCATTGTTCGCAAACCATGCCCCATTCGGGTTTGCCTCCGGCAAGCTCAATATTGTCCACCGGGCAAACTTTTACGCAGACGCCGCAACCGTCGCATTTGTCATCCACCCGGAATTTTTTTGCTTCCTTCGGGTTGCCTTTTACCCAGACCGGTCCAAACATCCTTCCGACCCAATCTATCAGGAAAAAACTTTTTTCCAATCGATTTTGCCTGTTTCTGACAATTTCTGAAACTTGTTTTAACTTGTTTTCGGCTTTTGCGAATTTTTTTCGCTGTTTTTTCTCTGGTTCAGCGCCTCCGAAAGGGATGAAGTTACTTGGCATGTGAGTGATGAAACCGGCGCTGAGCTTCAGGCCGTGCTGTTTGAATTCCTTTGCGGCTATCGGGATGGCTCCCCCGGAAAGGCTGGCGGCGTTGCACAAGGCAAAATAGTATTTGTTTTCATTGCGGGGGAGTTTCCTGATGAACCGTGAAATTATCAGTGGAATTCCGAAACAGTAAACGGGAAATACGATTCCCACGGCTTCTTCGCCGAATTCCAGGTCCTGGTCGATTACGCTAGGAATGGAAGTAACTTCAGCATCTCCAAGTTCCAGGGCTAGTTGCCTCGCCAGAAACAGGGAGTTGCCCGTGCCGGTGAAGTAGAAAATCCGGTATTTATTCATTTCCCAAACTCCTCAATTGAATAAAATAGAATATTTTTAATGTAGAAATGTTGTACAGATTTAGAATTTTAAAGTTGTTCCTTAAAATTTTTTGACACATTCTCAAAGGTTATAAATATTTTTAGGATTTTCATATAGAAACATGTGTCCCAGGTAAATTGCATCGTCATAGTCCATAATTTCGGCATCGATTTTCCGCGCAAATACTTTTGCAAGGATATTAAGTGCCATAATCCAGTGTCCATAAACATTTTCCACCTCGCTAATATAGTCAGCGCCAAACGCGGAAATTTTATTTACCGGAACCAAATCTATGTATTCATCCAGGAATTGCGTCATCATTGTTTCCGAAATGAGAGGACACCAGCATAAATTCAAGGTTACGTTAGGGAACATTTTCCCCATTATCCCGTTTTCCCTGACATAAGGGATACCTGCATGGAAAATATCGAAACGAGTATCAGGAAATTGCTGAATAAGAGGGATTATGTTAGTTGGCGCAAGTTTTCTGAAGTCCCCCCAGACACCGGCATGCACGGCAACCGGGAGATTTTCCTCTGCGGCAACCTGACAATAGTAACGTATCAGTGAAGAACGCAATTCATCAGGGGCAGTTACGGAGTCAGCCCCTGAATCTTCTCCTTCAAGTATTTTCTGAAACAAGCGTTTTTCTTCGGTGGGATTTTCATCTTTCAAGTTCACGGAGGATATTTTTAAGGCGATAACATTTTCCTTTTTCCACAAAAGGAGTTCTTTTTTAAATACATGTTTTAAAGATTCAATGTCCAGGATTTTCTCTTTATGTTTTGATTCCAGTTCTTTTATTTTTCCGCAATTCATTTCATGGAGGTATGAACTTATCCATACCAAAGGACGCATGAACTTGTCCGGATAATCTTTATGTGTCATATTTTTCCGCGGATGAGGATGAACAATCAGCGATTCTATATTGCATGTCTTCTTTAAAATCGAATCGTATAATCCGGGTTTGTTATTTTCCTGCAATTTTTCAGATATTTCCCTGCAATTAGTCTTCGATACCTTATTTATCCCGTAAAAATCGCGAAGGAATATCTGTGTATCCCTTGAATAACATCCCCATTTAATTTTATTATACCACGGCTCAAACAATTCCCAGCGTTGTTCTATGCTCATGTTTTCAGCCTCTTTTACCCGGCCGGCAATAAGCCCTGTATTTTTGCAACCGGCAGACCGGAGATCTGAATACATCATAAATAATGATATGACGTCAATATCCATTTTCGTCCTGATTTTCTCAGGCACAAGGTGATCATGAGCATCTATAACCGGAACTCTTTTGAGTTCTTCGAACAAGCGAATTTCCAAATCGCGGACATTTTGCATAATGCAACCTTTTTTTAATACCGCCTTGCGGCAAGGTTTTAAGGTATTTGAGCATTTATATTTTGTCTATAATTTTGTGCTTCGGATTTCCATATTTTCATTATTATATGAGGTCGCGTAAATGTTTTTTCAACAATCCGTGCAGGATCGCAAGTCCGATAATACAGCCTCCCAGCGCAAGCAGTACATCCCAATATAAGCCTGAAATACATACTCCGAGGGCGGTCCCGGCTGCTGGAGGGTGGTCGGTATCGGTTATTACCATCACAAAAAAGGCGGTTCCGACGGCGGCGGTGTATACTGCCACACTTGCAATATAACTTGCATGCGGAATAAAAGTCCAGGCGATCCCGGAGGTAATCCCGATTATCTGTCCGGCGATAACGTGACGGGGTTCGGCGGTGTCGCTGTGCGGCTTGGCGAACATGATGAAGGTGGTGGCGCCGATTGACGCAATGATTACGTCGTGCCGCATTTCCATAACCGACAGCACGATAACCGAGGCCACCAGCGCAATTACGGTCTGGAAAATGTAGTTGGGCCAGTGATCGTGGAAATCACCGCGAATTTTATTCAAGAATTTTTCTCTGATCGAAGGCATTCAATAATATGCTCGACTATCATGAATATTCAACATTATTTTAATACCTAATTGCAGTCTAAAGGCTGAAAGCCACAATCATTACTTGCCTTTAGAATGCAAATTGGTATAAGGCTTGCTAATCATGGAATTGCCGGTATTGTCAAAAGTGGAGCTGTTCTTTATTTCGAATTTCGGATTTAAATATTCGGATTTTTCATTCGGAAGGAGGTGCGAAATGTGCCGAAGTTTCAAGCTTTTTGTTGTAGTTTTGTCCCTGCTATGCATCCCCACGATGCTGCTTGCGGCTGACCGGGAAAAGCCGGGAACCGTGGTTATTGCCCGGACACCGAAAATGACTTCTAAGCTGTTTCCGCTCAAAACCATATCATACAATGAGGTGAACCGGGTGTGCCGTCCGTGGATTTCAAAGAAAGGCACTCTTACTTATATCAAAGAGCGGAATTCGGTGTGGGTGTACGATACTCCGGAAGTGATTAAGAAAATATCCATGTTTCTTTCGCAGGCTGACCGGGACGCCGTGAATGTCCGCATAAATATTGACTACCGCGAGGCAGGCTCCAGGAGCAGCGGCAGTATCGGAATAAAATATAATGACGGACGCCGCCGTTACCAGGGCCCGGTAACCATCCGCGACGGGAAAGTGATTACCCCTCGCAAAGTTACCATTAAAAATCCGGTTGTCCGCCGGGGAACCACAAGTAACTTCACCAGCACTTTCATTACTACGAAAAGCGGTTATCCGGCAACTCTCTGGGTAGGCGAAACCAGGCTCGATCCGTCGTGGCTCCGCTACGCCAAACTTCGGCCCGATATAATTATTGTTGAAGGCAGCAGTTATTACCGGATCAAAGGCTCCGATATGGATTTCCGCTGGGCGGACATTGGCGCATCGCTCCAGGTTTGCCCTGTTTATCACGAAAGTGACGACACTATTGAACTCGATATTTATCCGGTGCTCAGTACTCTGGTGGGCAGGGGGAGGAAGAAAAACGTCAAAGTCGAATCTCTTTCGACCCATCTTCGGGTAAAAAACGGTGCGCGGATTCCCATCGGCGGAGTCATTTCCGGCAAAAGCAAGCAATACAGAAACCTGTTCGGCCCAACCTTCCTGCGAAACAAAGACGGCAGAAGCGTACTCGACATCTATCTTACTGCTACTGTCGTCAAACCCGGCAGACGCCGTTGGACAACCGACCCGGATTCATACCGCTCACCGATCAGAACCTACCGATACCAGAGATAGTTCACGGTTCAAAGTTCACGGTACTTTGTTACTGATGTTGCTTTTTTTATAGAAATATCTTCTCTTGCTTAATGCGTTTATTTTGCAAAGGACTTTCCCGGAAAGGTCAAGGGCTTAGTTTCAGGAGTTTCGCGGCGTTTTTATAAAGAACCAATGCTTTTTGCCCCTCCTGGAGTTCAAGGCTTTCAAGTTTCATAATTGTGCATTGGGCGTATTGCAGGGGAATATCGGTGGCGAAGAGCATTTTCTCACAACCGATTTTATCAATTACGTGATGCAGATTTTCGGGCAGTGGTTTTACCGGCAATGATCTGCTTGAAATCTCCACAAACCAGTTTTTGCTGTTTCCGGATAAATTATAAATATTATTAAATTCCTGAAGTGTCGCTCTTTCCAGAATAAAATTAATATTGGGAAAATTGCGAATGATACCCGCTGCTATTTCAGAATTTACTGGCGGCGGATTTATCAGCCAGTGATGCTGGCGGTCGTCTTCTACCCGAAACACTATTGAAACCGGAACCTGCAATTCCTCTACTCGCTCCAATACTTCCGAAACAGCCGGATTTGACATATCGTAACCGTGGAATGCCGGCATCAGTTTTACGGCCATCATGTCGAATTTATTTATGCAGATGTCAAGATCCTCATTTGCACATGCATAAACCGGATTTATCACTGCCGCGGGAATCAATCTGTCCGTGAATGCGGAGATTCTTTCCATCAGTAACTCATTTGCGGCTTGAACGTTGCGATACATGATCGCTTCATTTGCAGTAACCAGAGACTTACTGATATTGTTTTCATCCATCAATTTTATCAGTGCTTTAGGAGTGCTGTTTTGCACGTGCCTGAAGGGGAAACTGCCGATACCGGAAACGTAATCTATAATCATGTTAAAGGTCCTCGGAGTTTGAATAATCTTTCCAGGTTTTTTCCCAGTATTAATTCTTTTTCGGAATCGGATATTTTCGCCCCGCGGATTTTTCCGAGTCCGTTCCAGAGGGAACTGTCGGTTCCGAAAATAATTCGCTCAATTCCAACTTCCTTAACCGCCATTTCGATTTGTCCGGAATCCATTCCCGAGCCACTGGTGCATGGGTAAACATTCTTAATATATTTTACTGTTTTAATCCCGTATTCCCAGTCACCAAGATTGTAATGGGCCATGATTATAATTGCATCAGGAACTTTTAACGCTAATTCCGCAAGTTGCGTAACATCGGTTTCATTGTGACATCTTGCTCTGCGTTCCGGCCGGCAATACTGGCCGCAGAAAGTATGGAACAGAATCGGGATTTTCAGTTCAGCGGCTTTCCGGATTAGCGGAAGCAGGGCGGGATCGGAGGCATCGACGTTATACGACTGTTTTAAGCCGCGCATTCCCAGTTCGTTTACGCAACGTTCAAGTTCAGACAGTGCGCTTTCGCCATCCTCATGACTTATTCTTGCAAAAGGGATGATGAACCCCGGATATTTATCCCGGTATTGAAGGACTTCGCAGTTTGGATTGTCCTTGATCGCGCCGGTGCTGTCGAGTCCGGAAAGGAACGCGCAAACCTTGCTGATTCCCGCTTTTTTAGCTTCGGAAATATAGGTTTCATTGCGCGGATGGTCTTTGCGGAAAATATGAAAATGTGCATCGGTAATCAAATTGCAACTCCGCTAATTACAAATTTTTAACTGCTTTTTCGAGTTTGTCGGCGGTCTCGTCGAGATCGACGGCGGTATGACTGAAATTAACATAAAGCATCTGCGCAAGGGAAATACCGTTTTTGAATGCTTCCCGGAAAAACCGGTTTAAGGTGTCGGTATTTTCTCCGGATTTAAGCTGAAACCTGGAGCATGGCGGAAGTCCGGGAAGCTCAATGCCAAGCCCTTTATCAGTGAAGATCTGTTCTATTGCCGTTTTCAATTTCTTTCCCGCCTGCCATAAATGTTCAATAACATTCCGGTTTTTATATATGTCGATAGTTGTTTTTGCGGCGGCTAGAGACAGTGTTTCACCGCCGTATGTGGAGGAAACGGTGGCAGTATCGAGAACCTGCATATATTCCTTTTTGCCGAGATAAACCGAAAGCGGCATGCCGTTTGCCATTCCCTTGGCGAATACCGCCAGGTCGGGGATGACTTTAAAATGTTCCTGAGCGCCGCCGACGGCAATTCTGAAACCGGTGACGATTTCATCGAAAATCAGTAAGGCGTTATTTCGGTTGCACAACTCTCTTGCTTTCGGGAGAAATTCAGAAGCTTTCGCCATTTCCGGATAGTCGCAGGAAATCAGTACTGCCGCGATCCTGCCGGGATTTTCGGAAAAGATTTTTTCCATTACATCGGTTTGGTTCCAGGGGCATGTATGAAACAGTTCCGAAACTGCGTGCGGCACTCCGGAAGGGATGGCGTCGTGTTGCTGTCCCGGAAGCACGATTGAGCCGGGAGCCGCGATATTCAGCCAGCCGTTATAGCCGGTCTGGATAATATGGTCTCTGCCGGTGTGCGCCCTGGCAATCTTGATTGCGGCGGCTACGGCTTCACCTCCGGTTTTCAGGAACCTGGATTTCTCGGCGCAGGGAATAATTTCGCATAGAAGTTCCGCGACTTCACCTTCCAGCGGGTGAGGATGACCGAAGATTATTCCACTGGCCAATTGATCTTTTATTGCGTTGTCCACTTCAGGAAAGCCGTATCCGAGGGTGATTGGGCCGAGGGCATTGCGGAAGTCGATGAATTCTCGCCCGTCGGCATCCCAAACGCGGCATCCCTTTCCCCTGACAATTACGCCGGGTTCCTCCGGAAGGAATTTAGGTTTTTTCGAACATGTTGAACTTCCCCAGGGAAGATGCCGGAGAGAATTCCGGTGAAGCCGCGCGGATTTTTCAGAAGTGTGCATAGTTGTCATGGTTCCATATTGTTGTTGGATATTTTATAATATTAAGTTAGATTGTTTATTGTGTCAATAATCATATAAAGCATTATAATAATCATAAAAGGAATACGGGATGGGTAAAGAGGAAAATACGGCGGAATTGGCGGAACTGGTCAGGAAAGACGCCGAATGCGTAATGGTAAAGCAGCTCCGTGCCGTGCCGGGACTTTCCTCCATGTATCATCTCGATCCGGATATTTTGCATGTTACGTATACAAGGTCCGGCCGCGGCAAGTGTATTGTAGGTGAAACCGAATATGCGCTGCACCGAGGCACGGTTAATATAATTTATCCTTATGAACCGCATGCTTTTGTGCCTGACCCCGATGATCCGTATTTCAACTGCAATCTGAAGATCCGGTTCAGGGGAAGGATTCCATATGGATTCCCCCGGATAATCATGACCGGCAGAAAAAACCGCCGGTATGAAAAGATTTTCGATGACTTGTACAAGTTGTTCAGGGAGGAAAAAACGTCCTTAAACGCATTGAAGCAGACTTTGCTCTTGCTTCAGTTGTTTATCCTGCTGCTGGAGCTTGCCCCGGAAGATGAAGACCAAATATTTCCGCAATGCGCGAATGTGGGATTTGCTGAAGCGGTTTCGCGGTTACAGACGCCGCCGTTTGAATTTCCGGGAATCGCTGGTTTTGCTCGTCGCTGCGGAATGTGTAAACGGTCATTTACCGGTTTCTTTAAAAAAACTACCGGTCTGACGGTCCGGGAGTTCTGGCTCCGGGCCAAGATGTCGTATGCGCGGAAACTGCTGGAAAGCAGGGGATACAGCATAAAGGAGGTAGCGGAACAATGCGGATTTTCCAACAGCCAGAACTTCATCAGATCCTTTCGTAAATTCCACCGGGAATCACCCGGAAAGTGGAAAATTAATCAAAACTGAAAAAACGGTCATCGGCAAATTAAATCCTTCATGCTATATTACATTTTTATCAAAGAAAGGATGTAGAAATGATACAAAAAATAACCAGACTAAGTATGTTGCTGTTTGTTTTTGCCGCAATGTTCTTTTGTGTTTCATGTTCAGTTATTGAGCCGGAAAAAGGCAAAGCCAAATATGTTTTTTTGTTTATTGGCGATGGTATGGGAGAAAACCAGCGGATGCTGGCGAAATATTATTCCGGCAATATCCCGCTGACAATGAATTCGCTCCCGGTAAGTGGTAAAACCTTTACGACTTCACTGGGCGGCAAAACCACCGATTCAGCGGCGGCGGGGACCGCGATTGCCTGTGGGCGGAAAACCCGGAACGGGATAATCTGCATGGGGCAGTATAAAAAACAAAAACTTAAAACTATTGCAGAGTTGGCGAAAGAACACGGAATGAAGGTTGGGATTATCAGTAGTGTTTCTATTGACCATGCTACTCCGGCTTGCTTTTACAGTCATCAGCCGAGCCGGAAAAAATATTACGAAATCGCAATGGAACTGCCGAAAAGCAATTTCGACTTTTTCGGTGGCGGGCAGATGAAAGGCGGGACGCCGAAATATGTAAGGAAGCGCAAATCCCCGGCAGATACCGCCAGGGAAAGCGGTTATAAGCTGGCGGGAACAAAAGCGGAACTGATGAATTTAAAGCCGGGAGCGGGAAAAGTCTGGGCGTTCGGTTCCCTGGTGGATTCCGATGCGGCGCTGCCCTACGAAATGGACCGTCCGGAGAATCAGCCGTCGCTGGCCGGCTTCACCGGCAAAGCGATTGAGCTTCTTGACAACCCCAAAGGTTTCTTTCTGATGGTGGAAGGCGGAAAAATTGACTGGGCGTGTCATTCGAATGATGCGGCGGCGGCAGTGAAGGACATTGTTGCGTTTGATCAGGCGATTGCACAGGCGATGAAATTTTACCGGAAGCATCCGAAGCAGACCCTGATCGTGGTTACCGCCGACCACGAAACCGGAAAGCTGGATATTGACAAGATTAAAAGAGATAAACTTAAAAAGCTTGCCGATTCAAAAACCTCTTACCTGGAATTTCAGAAAACCATAGAAAAATTCCGCAAGGGCAAAACCCATTTCAATGAAGCTCTTCCGGCGTTGATGCACACTTTCAATCTCGACAAGCTGAGTAAAAGCGAACTGGCGCAAGTCCGTGAAGCATACGCACAAAGCATGGTCGAGAAAAAATACCGGAATATCGATAAAAAATACAAAAACCGGTACGGCACGTATATTGAACCGGTAGTGATTACCTGCACCAGATTGAGAGACCGTCAAGCAGGAATAAAATGGAATTCCCTCAATCATACCTCCAGGGCCGTGATGACCAGCGCTATCGGGGTTGACGCTGACCTGTTCAAAGGGGAATATGAAAATACGCAGATCTGCCATAAACTGCGAGAAGCGATGGGATTTCCGGCATTAAAGTAAATTTTCCAGTCGCTTCATAATCGACTACATCAGGTGGGTGGCGTCTACGTCTGCGTAGATTTCGATGCCTTTGGGGTGTTTGCCGTGGAGGAGCAGGTGCCGGATGTGTTCGCGCAACCGCTTCATTTTAATGCCCCGGAACAGCATCTGGTAGCGGAATTTTTTCTTGATGCGTTCGATAGGCGAGGGGGAAGGTTCGGTGACGTTGATTCCGGGATGCAGCGACGGTTGAAGTTTTTGCAGAACTTCCAAAGCGTATTTTTCCAGATCACCGGGGTTTTCTCCGCGCAGATGTACCGCGATAAGGTGTCCGGCTGGAGGATAGCCAAGTTGCTTCCGTACTTCCATTTCCTCCTCGAAAAAACTCTCGAACTCGTGATTCACGGCGGCAATGATCGTCGGGTTATATGGACTGAAAGTCTGGACCACCACTTCCCCGGGCACTTCCCCGCGCCCCGCGCGCCCGGATACCTGGGTGAGAAGCTGGAAGGTGCGTTCTTCCGAGCGGAAATCGGGGATGCTCAGGCTTTGGTCGGCATTGATTATTCCAACCAGCGTAACATTCGGGAAATGCAGTCCCTTGGCAATCATCTGGGTTCCGATCAGGATATCGATACTGCCGCGTTTGAAATTGTTCAATACGTCCTCGTAAGCCTGCCGCCGGGTCATGGTGTCGGAATCCATCCGGGCCAGACGTGCTTCGGGAAATGCGCCCTTGAACATTGCCTCGATTTTTTCGGTCCCCACGCCCTGATACTTAATTTCTTTTGCGTTGCAGTCGGGACAGTGGTTCGGGGCGGCGATGACCCTGCCGCAGAGGTAGCACGACAAAGTTGCGTGTTTGCGGTGGTAAATATATGCTACCGAACAGTCAGGACAGGTTGCCACGTAACCGCAGCAGGGGCACAGCATCTGACGGGCGTATCCCCGGCGGTTGTAGAAAATAATGGTCTGTTCGCCTGCCTTGATCCGTTCGTTGATGGCGTTGGTAAGTTCCTTGGAAAACAGCGAAACCGGTCCGCCCGGTCCAGCTTCCATTTTCAGGTCTATCACCCGCATCACCGGCATCATCCGGTTGTCGACGCGGGTCGGGAGTCCGGCCAGCAGGTATTTACCGCTGAGAGCGTTATGGTACGACTCGAACGATGGCGTGGCGGAGCCCAGCACCACTACTGCGTTTTCCATTTTACCGCGCATAACGGCAACGTCACGGGCGTGATAACGCGGAGCTTCGGCCTGCTTGTAGGAGGTTTCGTGTTCCTCGTCGACGATAATCATTCCCAAGTTGCGGAATGGCGCGAACAGGGCTGATCTGGCCCCGACCGCGATCTTTACTTTGCCATCGTTTACCCGGTTCCACTCGTCGAATCTCTCACCTTCGCTGAGTTGGCTGTGCAGGACGCTGACATTGGTCCCGAACCGGGCGCGGAAGCGCCGGACGGTTTGCGGGGTCAGGGAGATTTCCGGGACAAGTACGATCACTTCGAGTCCGGCTTCGAGGGCGCGGGAAATCGCTTGAAGATAGACTTCGGTTTTGCCGCTTCCGGTTACGCCATGAAGAAGCACCACATGTTTTTCCCGTTTTTTGTTTTCGAGCAGTTCAAAAATTGTGTTCAGTGCTTCAGCCTGTTCCGGGGTGGGTTTGAGCGGGGCGCTGGTTATTATTTTTGCGCCGGCATAAGGATCGCGTTCCGCGATGCGCTGTTCATCCACTACCAGTTCCATATCCACAAGCTGTTTAAGTACGGACGGGGAGGCTTCGGCTTTACTCAGCAGCAGCTTGGAATCGATGTCCGGGTCCTGGAGCAGAACCTGGAGTATCCTGGCCTTGGCTTTGGCTTTTTTACCGTGTTCAACAATGAACTTTTCCGCATCGCCAGGATTCGCGACTGCGTAAAACGCCTTGGTTTTGTGCTTGACTTTACCGGTGCGGACAGCACTCGGAAGAAGCGCACGGACGGCCTGTTCGCGGCTGCAGCAGTAGTATTCCGCCATCCACTTGCCGAGATTGAGCAGGGACTCCGGAATGCGGGTATGTGCTTCACAAAGCGAATCAATGGCTTTGACCTGTCCGGGGTAGTTTGAATAATTGGTGAGTCCCACCACGTATGCGCGGCGGGTTCCGCCCCGTCCGAAAGGCACGTTAACCTGAACGCCTTCATGGATCTGTCCGGCGAGGCTCTCCGGGATAAGGTAATCAAAGGTGCGGTCAAGCGAAAGATTGACTACCACCTTAGCGTATTTCGGCATAATTCTCCAGGAACAATAAAATTTTAAATAATGTAAATCCGAAACTCGAAATCCGAAACAAATTCAAAACAGCAAATTTTTTTAATAACCAAAACACATGACTCTCTATAAAATTCCGGGGTTGCTCTTTTGGACATCTATTATTTTAATCATTTATATTTGTTTCGAGCTTCGGATTTAGGATTTTGAATTTATATCAGTTAGAGGTTGATGACCCGATGCACTTCCCTGGCGAGGGCTTCCATCGAGTAAGGTTTGCGCAGACAACCGTTGGCTCCGAGTTCCATGGCTTCTTCGACGCGGTAATCGTTTTTGAGTCCGGTAGCCAGGACCGCTTTCAGCTCGGGATGGATTTTTTTCATCTGCTTGTATGCTTCAACGCCGGAAAGGTCAGGCATCGCAATATCGAGAAGAACCAGGTCGATCTTATGATAATTGTTGCTGAATTCTTTAACTGCGTCTTTGCCGTCAGTGGCGTTGAGAATTTCGTATCCCAGCTTTTTCAGGATATTTCCAGCGGTATCGCGCATGATTTTTTCATCGTCTACCACCAGGATCAGGCCGCTTCCCGTGGGGATTTCTTCCTCTTCGCCGCTGGCGGCGGGGATATTGGTTTCCGATGCCGGCGGCTTTTCATAGAAAGGCAGATACACCTTGAAAATCGTTCCTTGCCGCGGCGCGGAAGATACGTCGATGAAGCCGTTGTGCTGTTCAACAATACTGTTGACCATCGGCAGACCGAGTCCGCTGCTCTGGATTTCGTTTTTGGTGGTGAAAAAAGGATCAAATATTTTGGACAGGCTCGCATCATCCATGCCGATCCCGGTGTCCCTGATGGATATGACCCAGTAAATGGGTTCGTTGGCGCGCGGATGTGACGACAGGAAACTATCGTCGACAAACAGTTTTTCGAGTTTGATGCTGAGTGATCCGCCGAGTCTGTCACCGGGCGGACGCATGATTGTCATGGCATGGTGGGAGTTGTCGCAAATGCTTAGAAACACCTGTTCAAGCAGGGCCACATCCCCTTTGACGTAAGGAGCGCCCTGGATCAGTTCTCCCGAAAGGGAGATTGATTTATCGAATGTGCTCTGGCAGATTTTGAGGATATGCTTGATAAGTTCGTTAAGGTCGACTGCTTCAACTGCCGGCGCTTCCCTGGTGGCGGCTGACAGCGAAAGGAGTTGCTGGACCATTAGTTCGGCCCGGGCCGAGGAATCTTCGATTACTTCGAGGCTCTGCTCGAAATCACCGTTGATCTCTACGTTGTCATCGAGGGAGTATTTCAGCGCTGATATAGTGCCGGTAATGGCGCCGAGTACGTTGTTGAAGTCGTTGGCCATGCCCTTGATAAGGTTTTCCACAACTTCCATTTTCTGACTGCGCTGTAACTGCCGGTCTTTCATTTCCATGGTGGTCACGTCTTCTACCCGGATAACCGTGCCGTTGATGCCGTGGCAGTAATAGATTGAAATATTCAGATATTTGATATCGCCGCCAATTTGGACTTTTTCTTTATAAATGTGTTTCGGGTGATGCGAGTGGTAAACCTGTTCGATTTCCTGCTGAAGCCTGGCAAGGTAGGGAAGGGTGGTGGAGAAAAGCTTCTGGATTGCGCGTTCCAGGGGGATGTCAAAATATTTTTCAGCGGCGCTGTTCCACTGGGTGATCATGCCTTGTGAGTCCAGGGAGATGATCATTGACTCCAGGGAGTTCAGGATGGTGTTCAAGTTGTTCCTGGTGTTACGCAGTTCCTCTTCAGCTTGGCGGCGTCCTGAAACGTAGCTTTTAAACGTGTAGATGGTGAAGCAGAACAGCAGGATGCAGTTAACCAGCATTGCAATGTAAATGATGTTGAGCTTGTTGAGTTCCGGAGCGGCCTGCTTTTCCGTCTGGATATAACATTTATCCAGCATGTCGTCGATCATCCGGAACGACTGAAAGCAGGTCTCCTGCAGTTTCTTTCGGGAGCTCTCTTTCATTTTTTGCCGGATTTTCGGGAAATAATCTTCCAGGGACTCCCGGTAATAATCCAGACGTTTTTCCATCTTCTTTTTTTCGTTGATGGACGGCAATTTGTTGAGCATTGCCGCCGAGGAATTCAGGTTTTGGCGAATTTTTTCGATCAGGGTTTTTGTCCGGGGGCTTTCATCGAGGATGTCCCGGTACATATTGTTGGCGTCGTTGATCTCGATCCTGATGCGGAGAATCGAGGTTTGCAGGGCAATATAAGTATCACTGAGCTTGAATACGGTGCGGTACGCATAAACATTGATGAGCATGAGGCAGACAAACGCAATGATCAGGGTAATGTAAGTTCGCAGGATCGCACGGTTGTGGTATTTGGGGTCATCCAGGTCCTGCTGCTTTAAGATCGCGGTCCTGGAGAGCGTTGCCGTGTCGAAGGACTGCTTTTTCAAATGCTGAGTGGTTCTTTTAAAATCCTTTGCCATTTCCCTGTCCTGGTGTCAAGTCATTGCCGTTTAATTTTTCTTCGTCTTCCGGGGCCCATACGGGCAGAAAAATACTGAACGCGGCTCCGGCGCCGGGTTCGGAATAGGCTTCAATGAAACCCTGATGCTGTTGTATGATATTATAAACCATGGACAAGCCTAGTCCAGTGCCCCGGCCTTTTTCCTTGGTAGAAAAGAACGGATCGAATATTTTTGACAGGATATCCTGGTCCATGCCGATGCCGGTGTCCCACACCCTGGCAAGCCAGTAATTTCGTTTGACCGCGCCCGGAAGGATGGTGCTGAAAAATTTACCGGGCTTGACCATTTCCAGAGTTATGGTCATGGTTCCGCCTTCCTTTTTTTTGTCCTCCCGCATAAAAGTCATGGCATGTGAGGCGTTTACGCAAAGGTTCAGGAAAACCTGTTCGATTCTGGCGGGAATAGCTCCAGCGAACGCTGGTTTGTCCGGTAAATCTGATTTGATTTCGATACAGCCGGGAAAAGTTTTCCGGCAGATGCCGATGACTTTTTCAAGCACTTCTTTCAAGTCTACCGGCACGAATTCAAGGTCTTTGCTCCGTGACAGCGTGAACAGTTGGTCCACCATTTCCGCGCCCCGGTCCACCGACGCCTTGATAGTTGTTAGTTCATTTTCGATGTCCTGCCTGAGTTTATCCGCATCGTTGCCGGAGTGTTTCAGGGAGAAGTCAATGATTGACAGATTACTTTTTATACCGCCGACAACGTTATTGAAGTCATGGGCCAGACCGGTCGCAAGGTTGCCGACCGTATCCATTTTCTGCATCTGGAGCAGGTAGTTGTCCTTAATTACCGCATCGGTGACGTCGTCAATCCTGATAATGACCCCGGCTGCGTCGTGGTAGGTAAGCGGATAAAAATAAATATTCAGATATTTGCGGTCGCTCCTGCCATATTCAACCCGCTTGAATTCCTGGGGTTTGCGCGATTCCATCACTTCCGTGAACTGATTCCGGTAATTTTCCAGCAGTGGTGAGATTTCCCAGCATTTTTTGCCTGTTACCTCCCCGGTGTCGGTTCCGAAAAACTTTTTTGCCGCGGCATTGAATTCCGCGATGCCGCCCTCCGCATCGGTGGCGATCAACACGGAAGGGAGAGACTGGAATATTTCCATAAGTCTGCGGGTAGCAAGCCGGCTGGATTTTTCGTATGCTTCGAGCGACTTGATCCGCTGGATGCCACTGCGTTCCATCCGGTACTTGCGGGTAAGGGCATAGGCGGACTGGATGAATTCCGCGCACCCGAACGGTTTGCTCATTACTATCAGGTTGTCGCGTTTGCCGGTCCAGCTGGTTAATTCATCCCAACTGATTCCCGCATCTTCAAGGCACAGCACTATTTCCGTCCGGGAGTCCAGTTCCCATATCTGCCCGATGATTTTCAGGTTCTTCCGGCCGGGACAGTCAAGGTTGATATAAACAACCGAGTAAGGGGAGTTTGTTGCAACCGCTTCATTTGCCATCCGGAGCGCTTCCCGGGGATTTTCCGCGGCGTCCGCCCGGTAATGTTCTTCCTTGCCTTTCAGGATGGACGCGATTTTTTCGAGAATGATGGAGTCTTCCGGTTTTTCTTCCCCGGGGAGAAGAATAGACGCAAGCAGTTTCCGGAGTTCCCGGTTTTCGTCTATTATCAGGATTTTCCTGGAAAAATCCACTTTATCTCCCCATATTTATAAATGATCTGACAACTTTCTAATATAAAGGTAGTCCAGTGATGCGAAAAATACAATATTTCGGAATATTCCTTTTTTATGCTGCAATTCTATCATTGGTTATTGTTTCATGTATCGCCCGGCCGACAGGAGGCAAGGTCAACTCGAATTCCCTGGCCGACGGTACATATTCCGGTTCCGCGAGCAGTTTTCCCAATTCCGCCGAAGTTGAAGTTACTATTAAAGCCGGGAAGATTACCGGAATAAAGCTGAAACGGCATATTAGTTCCTGGATCGGGAACAAAGCCGAGGCGGTAACTTCCCGGATTATCGCTTCCCAGTCTTCCAAGGTTGATGCCGTGACCGGAGCAACCAACAGCAGCAGCGTTATCATGAACGCCGTCGAAAACGCGCTTCAAAAGTCGCGAAAGGCAAAAAGCCACGAGGACTCGACGTAGCTTGAGGCTACTCCTCCGTTTTCGGCTTCTCGCCGGGAACAAGAAGTTTTCCGCCTTCTCCAGGAAAGTCAATTTTTAGAGATACCCTTTATTTCTACCGTTATTTTTTTATTTTCTCACAAATAAGAACGAATTGTCTGTTTTTCTTCTCAATTATGCGAAGGGAGTGTCTTGTATGTGAATGATAATTTGTTTTAGTAGTTTGAAATTAGCATGTTGCAACTTTGATAATACCTTGTCTGCAATGTTGGCATTCAACCTGCTAATAATAAAGCGTAAATCGATTATTTATTAAACCTTAATCAGGATAGTGACAGATGGAACTGGCTAAAATAAAAGAAAACCTTTACAACCTGAACTACCCGTTCCAGGTGAGTGACGAAACCCGGGCTATTTTTGACAAGAAGAACAATGGAAACGGGAAAACAAGTAAATCGTTGCCGGAAAGAAAGATCATTAATAGAAGGCATGTGCCGTCAGTGCTTCCGCTCAAGGCTTTTATCATAGTTAAAGGGGGATGGTGCGAGATCAATTTCCCCCCGAAACGCGAATTTTTGAAGATAGGAAGTGATTCTTTCGAGTCCGAAATAGCTGTTCCCGGAGAAACCGACGCCGATGCCGTTCAGGTAGTGATGCGTTATCTTTCCGGATACTGGTACATCATTGAGACCGGTTCTAAAAACATTACGAAAATCAACGGCATCAAGCGCCGCGCTTCGGTACTGACCGCCGGTTCCGGATGTATTGTCGAAATCGGCAGTACGCCAATAATTCTGGTGACGGATGACCATCCGGAGTACATGAAAAATCTCCATGATGATAAAACTTTTAAATTAGAGGTAGGGCCTGATACCTGTGAATTCAGCGCTGAAAGGAGTGTGCTTATAGGTTCAAACGAAGCTTGTCAAGCAATAACCGGCGGGGATGAGTTTGCCGGAGTGGTTGCCGTCTACGGTAACCGGGCGTACGCTTATACCCCGTTTAAAAACAACTTCCAGGTAAACGGGAAAATTGCGGAAAATCCTCTGCTGCTGAACAATGAAAGCGTGGTCAATATCGGCCTCCGCCAAATCAAGGTCTTGCTCTCCCGGGACCTTGACCCCGCCGGTTCTTTCTCCCTGATTCCGGAGAGCACCAATTCCAGGCTGGCTTTGCTTGAGATCAATCGCGAAAACGAAGTCGGCAACAAGATGGTGATGCCTGCTCCCGGTACTTCAATTTCAATCGGACGCGACGCCAATAATTACTTCGTTATCAGGAGTTCGAGAGTTTCCAGGAATCATGCTCAATTGATTTCTTATAAAAGCCGGGTGCTGATTGTTGATAACTCAAGTACCAACGGAACTTTTATCAACGGTGATAAAGTTGCCAAGAAAATGGGATTCCCCGGCGACATTATCATGTTTGGCGACAGTCGCTTCCTCCTTTCATTCTCCGAATAACCATTAGAAGCCGCCGTGTTTCCGGCAGGTTGCTAGGATGCAGTAGATAAGTTGTATCGACAGTGTTTCCGGATCGGCTTTTCTCAGGAATCCGGCTGTGGTTTCGATAATTTTCCGGTGGTGTGGTTCGAGTTGTTTGAGCAATGCTTTAATTAATTCCGTTCTTGAGATTTTCCCATTGCTGAACTCCCCGATTTGTTTCTTGAATACTGCGTCGAACGGGTGGTCGGAAAGCTTGACCAGGAATTCCTGGATCACGTCGGCGGCCATTTCGTGGGAGTTTTTTCCGATTTTGATGATCTTATAGATTTCCGGCCCTATCCCGGCTATTTCGGCAATTGAATAAATGACTTCCTGCACTGCCGCAGGCGGAATTTTTTTGTCCAGTGATTTGTTCAGCAGAAGTTCAAGGGCTTCGGGATCGCCGATTTCAACCAGGGCCGCGGCGCCATGGATCACCAGCCGCGGATTATGGGTTTTCCTGAATATGTTTTCGATCTTTTTAAATGATGGTTCGTCGTGAAGTTGGGCCAGCGCTACCAGGCACTTGCCTTTCAGGAAATGGTCCTTTGAGTTCAGTGCTTTCCGGAGCTGGGGGATTGCGTTGTATAATTTCTTGTCACCGGCTATTATCGCGGAAAGGTATGCGGTGGTGAATTCCCCCTCTTCAAGCTCGCGGATGATTGCTTCTTCGGCGTCTTTACCGAAGGGGACATGACGAAAAGCGTCAAGTGCCGTGCTCCTGATAAAAAACTTCGGGGATTCCAATGATGAAAGCAGGCTCTTTTCCGACAGTTCTGAACCGATTCTGACCAGTTTTTCGATTTGTTCTTTTTCCTCGTCTGGACTCGGAACCGTTTCCAGTTTATGCAGAAAGTAGAGTGCACGGAAGTCACGCGGGGAAAACGCCAGGTTCAATACCTGTCTTATCTTCCAGTCCTTGACGTTTTTCAGCCTGGAGACGAAGTACAGGCAGATAAACAACATCAGCAGAACAACCCCGAAATATACTTTATAAATGAGATAAGCATCAATATTCATCATGTGAAGTATTTTCAGCAAACCCGCGGCAAGAGCGGCGCCGCCTATCGCACCGCCAAGACCGGCGGAAACCTGATTAAGGATGTTTGTACCCACCCGGTACTGGTCCGGAACCACGATAAGGAAGTAATGCCCGAGTGCAAGCCCCACCCCCATCTGGCAGATTCCGCACCCGAGAAATACCGCTGCCGGCAGATACCAGAGAAAGTAGCGCGGCACGGCAAGCCAGATGGCCGAGATTACCAGCAACGTGGCGAAGTACAGGATTACCAGTGGTCTCGGGCCGGTTTCTTCGGCTATTACTTTGCTCAGATACGATACGCCAACTCCTCCAAGCATCTGCACTATCACAAACAGCAGGGCGTTGAAATCGGATACCTTGTATATTTCTTTCAATGCCAGCATTGAGATCGGCAGTACCAGCGCGATTCCGAAATAGATGGCGAAATTGGCGATAAACATCCGCCGGATACGAAGATCGCACCAGGCTTTGACAAAGGACTCCTTCATGGTTTTTCCCGCCGAAATCTGGGGCGCGCGGCTTTCCTTTGCCGTCAGCATCACCAGCGCCCCGATGATTCCGGCCGCTGCCCCGAATATCATAATTCCCGCGAATGTTGAGATTGTCTGCGAATGCCGGATTATCGCCGTGATCGCAAGCAGAGTGAACAAACTGGCGATATTGAACGACCAGAAGTTGGCGGCAATCAGGCGGCCGCGATTGTTGCCATTGGTAATTTCTCCCAATATAGGTTGTCCGGAAACTATTCCGGCGCCCCGGCTGGACTGAAAACCAAGCACCCCCAGAGTCAGAATCGCCATTGCCAGTGCTGGCGACAAGTCCAGCCACAGCGGTGTGCTGGCGGCGAGCAGTCCGAACATGTTGCGTAATATCCAGGTTACTCCGAGGGTATTGACCGCGCCCATTCTCCGTACAAGGAATTTTCCGAAAATTATCATGATCAGACCAAGATACGCAAATGATGAAAGCAAAGCCACATAATAATCCGGGAAATTGAGCTTCAACGCAAAAAGTATGATGATATTGTCGGCAAGACAGAAGTAGGACACCCCGTTGGTAGCGGTAAAAAATTGGTATTTTTTCCGTGCGGATGCTTTTTCGGATAAACTCAGTTTGCGGTCAATAATCATTTTGGGCCGTCAGGGATTTTTTCGGATTCCTGTTTAGCCATTTGATGATACAACCCTCTCCATTGGATTTCAACCCGAAAAATGACAACCTTCATTGAAAAAAGAATTTTTTGGGGAAACATGACGCCAGTATACGGTAAATACTGAATAAGTTTCCTGTCGTGAACCGCGAACTTTTTGCTTATTTCCGATTGTAAAGACGCCAAAACGGAATTATATTTGCAACTCGTGTTTAAATTGCGAAGCAGAAAGTGGTAAAATACAATGGGAATAGTAATCGCCGGAACCGGCTCATATGTTCCAGATAAGGTGCTTACCAATCAAGATCTGGAAAAAATGGTTGACACCAGTGACGAATGGATCAGAACCAGAACTGGTATCCGGGAACGCCGGATCGCCGATGATAATATTATAACCTCGGATATGTGTGAAAAGGCCGCAAGGCAGGCCCTCGAAATGGCCGGTGTCGCTCCCGAGGATGTCGATGTGATTTCCGTGGCGTCCATTACAACCGACAAGGTTTTTCCCAGCACCGCCTGTATTGCCCAGCGCAAGTTAGGGGCAACCAACGCTTTTTGTTTTGACCTTTCCGCCGCGTGTTCCGGATTCATTTATTCCCTTGAAATGGCTGGGGCATTGTTGAAAAGCAATCCCAAATATAAAAATTTTCTCGTGATCGGCGCTGAAAAATTGTCGTCTATCACCGATTGGGATGACCGCGCTACCTGCGTGTTGTTCGGAGACGGCGCCGCCGCGGTGCTGTTGAAGAGCGATCCTGACAAGGAAGACTGCGTTCTTGGCAGTGTTCTGGGATCCGACGGCAATTATGAAGACATCCTGCATGTCCCCGCCGGAGGTTCCGCGATGCCAACCACCCATGAAACCGTTGATAAGCACCTTCATTATTTGAAAATGGCAGGACAGGATGTGTTCAAGCTGGCGGTCAACTCGATGGTTTCCGCCTGTAAGGAAACTCTGCAAGAACAGAATATCGATTCATCTGAAGTAGCCTGGCTGGTTCCTCATCAGGCAAACTACCGGATTCTCAAAGCGGTTGCCTCCCGGCTCAAGATCCCGGAAGAACAGGTCTACATGAACGTTGACCGCTTCGGCAACACTTCCGCCGCATCCATAGGTATCTGTCTTGATGAAATGGTTCGCGAAAACAAAGTGAAATCCGGTGACCTGGTTCTGCTTACCGCTTTCGGCGGCGGACTAACCTGGGGCGCTACCCTCATCCGCTGGCCCTAACCCCCAAACAGTGTGTTTGGATCGAGTGGCCGGGTTGTTTCACGAACCCGGCAAACTCGCGTAGCTGTTTGCCCATTCAATCTGGGGACACTCCCCGGCCAAACATTGTGTTTTGATCGAGTGGCCTGAATGCTTCGCGATTCCGGCAATTTTAGTCCAGTGTCTGCACTGGCACAACCATTAGCTGTGTTTATATGCGTGTTTTTGTCCATTACATTGGAAGCGTGTTTGCATTCCGACTGAGTATAGCATATTGTTTTTGTATATATGAATAATAGGAATATCATCAAGAAATCAATTATTCTGGTAGTTGCCGGAGTTCTATTAGTTGCAATTATGGTTTTCCTGCAGTTGAATTATTCCAGAAAAAATATCGGTAAGCCGGTGCTGGATGCAGATGTCGCTTCACTTAAAAATACCATTGTCACGCCGGTGCTTGACATGGAGATTCCCAAAGGCAAAAACGTGATCTGGTGTCTAACTTTCCAACTTGCGTGGAATGAGTTGAAAAAGGATGTCGGCGGAGACGTGGAACTAAAGCCGATGCCGGAGCTTGCCAAACTCCTGAACAAAGGCAAAGGCAGTGAAAAGGACATTGATAGCGCCAGTTATGTTGCCCTGGCCGGAAGAAACATCAACGCAAAAATCAAACGCGAACTCGCCGCAAAATTTCATGGACAGGCCACCCCGGAACTTGCCGATGATCCTTATGTAATTGCCTATGCATATTTGATGAAAAATCTGCCGTTTAAGCACAAATTCGCCAGATTTACCGATAAACTCAAATTCAACGGCAAACCAGTGCAGTGTTTCGGATTTAATGAGGATGATCCTGGGGAGTCCCAGTGTGAATACCAGGTTGCAATTTTGGATTTTGTAAATTCAGATGACTTTATTATATGTTTAGTTCCGGAAGGCAAAGAAGACATAATTATCTTGGCAAAAACTGCTCCCGGTAAAACTCTTAAAAAGACTTTCGCTACGATCGAAAGAAGAATTAAGAGAAAGCATCCGGAAAGTTTAATGGAAACAAAAGAATTTTATATTCCTGTGATGGATTTTAAACTGAATAAAAATTTCCAGTCCTTTCATGATGCAATCATATCCAATAGTTCAACATTGGAGAATGTTCAACTTGGTTGTTGCCGACAAATTATCCGGTTTAAAATCAACGAATCCGGAGCAAAGCTCGGATCTGAAAGCGCGTTAGTTGAAAATTTCTTGCCAAGTGGTAAACAAAACCTGATTTTTGATAAACCATATCTTTTGATGCTGAAGCGCAGGAATGCGGATTATCCGTATTTTGCCATGTGGGTGGCGAATCCGGAACTGATGATACCGGCGGAATAACCGGAAAATTAGAAGTAAGAAATTAAAAATAAGAAAAAGTTTACGGTTCACTGGTTTTTCCTAATTCCTGAAGGCTAACCCGGAAATTGCACAAGACAGTATCGTGCAGGTGTTAGAAAGCAGGGGTGAAGCTGTGGTATCCACTGCGAATTCCCTGCTGACGATGCAAATGCGCGATAATGCCGAAACCTGAAAGGTGAAAAACTTAAAAATTATCTGTTATGACGTTTTGTAAAATTGCATATTCCATGCAAGCAATTGGGAATAAAGATATTAAATTCAATTTTAAAGCTTTTCATTTGCGGACTAAAGCCTGATCCCCTATTCCGGCAGCGGCCAGAGGCGTCCGTCGCTGGACTTGTGGAGTTTTATGTGCATATCGAAAGCTTCGGAAAGGTTTTCTTCGGTAAGGATGTCGTTACGGTCTCCTTGATGGATAATGCGGCCTGACTTCATGATCGTTCCCTGCTTGAAAACGGGGCTGATGTCCTCGATTCGCTGAGTAATGAAAAGGATGGTCAGGTTCTGGTTGCCTGACGCCAGTTTCTCGATGGTTTCGAGTAGGAATTCGCGGCTTTTCATGTCGAGATGGACGCACGGTTCGTCGAGGATCAGCAGTTCGGGCTCACTGATCAGGGCGCGGCCGATCAGCATCTTGATCTGCTCGCCGGATGAAAGCTTGTCGAAAGAATGGTCCGCCACATGTTCGCAGTGGAGCAGTTTCATTACCTCAAGCGCTTTTTCGGTTTCCTCGTTGCTGACTGCGCGGAAAAGCCCGATAGTTGAATCTAGTCCGGAAAGCACCATTTCTACGGCTTTCCAGCGGGACGATGCCCAGCTTTGCAGGTAGGGACTTACCCAAGCGATCTTTTTGCGGACTTCGGTAAGGTTGCTTGCGCCGTACCGGTTGCCGAGGACTTTTACTTCCGCGCCGAAAACCGGCCACACGAATCCCATCAGCATCTTAACCAGCGTGGTTTTTCCCGCGCCGTTCGCGCCGAGGATAAAGCAGTGTTTCCCCCGGTCCACCCGCCAGTTAAGCTCATGGATGATCTGCTCGCGATCGAGAAAAACGTTTGCGTTGGATATTTCGATTACCGGTTCCGAAGCCAATTTTACAACTCCTTCATGACCGCATCGAAAGCGCCGATAAGCTTTGCGGTTTCGGCGGCGGTCCCGAACGAGATGCGAATCCATTCCGGGAGCTGGTAACCCGCCATCGGACGCACAATTACGCCGCGTTTCTGGAGTTCGGTAAAAACTTTCGCGCCTTCGCCCACCTTGATCAGGATAAAATTGGCGTAAGGTTTTTCGTATTCGAGTCCGGTTTTATCGCAATAATCCATAATGGCCCGGGCCGAATTCCGGTAAACCTCGATGCTCTGTTTTACGAATTCATCGTCGTCTATGGCGGCGGTTGCGGCGATCTGGGCCATCCGGTTCACGTTGAATGGCTGACGGGGTTTTTCGATCATTGCCGCTATTTCCGGGGTAGTTATACCGTAGCCGATGCGGAGTCCGGCCAGCCCGTAAGCTTTCGAGAAGGTGCGCAGGACAATCGCGTTGCGTCCCTCTCGGACATATTTCATGGTGTCGGGCATTTCTCCAAGGCAGATTTCATTGTACGCTTCATCGAACACCACCAGGACGTCATCCGGCACGGAGTCCATGAATTTATCAATGACGGCCTGACCGAGCAGGGTGCTGGTAGGATTGTTCGGGTTGCAGATGAATACCACGCGGGTGTTTTCCGGCATGTTGGCGGCGAAGGCGTCAAGGTCGTGGGTCAGGCCGTTCATCGGGACTTCGACGAAGTCTCCGCCGTACATTCCGGTGATGATCTTGTAAATAACAAAGGCGTATTTGCTTGCCACCGCAGCGCTTCCCGGATACAGCAAGCATTCGGCGATGAATAAAATAAGTTCGTTCGAACCATTGCCGAAAACCAACTGGTCCGGAGCGACGTCAAGTTTTTCCGCCAGCTTATGGCGCAGGTAATACGCGCCGCCGTCGGGGTAAAGATGCATTTCCGAAGCCGCCGCGCGAATCGCTTCAATTGCTTTGGGGCTTGGTCCAAGCGGACACTCGTTCGAGGCCAGTTTTGCGATAGTCGCGGGATCGATATTCATTTCCCGGGCGACTTCCTCGATGGGACGTCCCGGCTGATACGGATTTACTTTTGCGACATGCGGATTGATATAGTTTGACAGTGCCATGATTTTCTCCTGAAATTACATGAAAACAACAATATACACTGGTTTCAGTTGCAGTTCCAGAAAAGCTATTTGCTTCTCATCTTCTTTTCCAGCCGGACCATGTTTTCTCTGGCGACGGGATTACCGTGGCGTGAAGCACGAAGATACATTCTAATTGCTTCGTTGTAGTTTTTGGGAACCCCGATACCGTTTTCGAAGAGGATGCCGAGATTGTTGAAAGCGTCGGCACTGCCTTGGTGGGCCGCCGCGCGGAGCCAGCGGACAGCCTGTCTGGGGGCATAGTAACTCAAACTTTTGTCCATGCAGATTTCCCCCAGACTGCATTGTGCGTCGGCATTGCCTTGTTGAGCCGAGGCCCTGAACAACCTGACGGCTTTTTCAGTGTTTTTGGATACGCCAATCCCATTCCGGTACATAATCCCGAGCTTGCATTGGGCCAACGGATTACCTGTTTCAGCGGCTTTTGTGAAAAGCTCCTTCGCCTTGGCATAACTCTTCTTTACGCCATTCCCCTTGGCGTAACATAATCCAAGTTGTGCCTGGGCTGGCGGGTAACCGGTCTTTGCCGATTTTTGCAGAAGTTCGATTGCCTTGCCGGGATTGGTTTCAACTCCCTGTCCTTTACTGTAAAGACACGCCAGCGAATATTGTGCCACTGGCTGTCCTTTGGCCGCCGCGAGCTTGTATAATTTCACGGCTTCAGGAAGATTTTTTCTAACTCCTTCACCGGTTTCATGGAAGTGGCCGAGTTCGGCCTGGGCATCGGCATTGCCAGCCTTGGCCGCCCGTTGATACCATTTAACCGCCATTTTCATATCTTTTTTCGTGCCGAGCCCGTGACGGTAAAGATAAGCAAGGAACGCTTGTGCTTTCGGAACGCCTTTTTCCGCATTCATTTTACACCATTTAAAAGCTTGCGGATAGTCAATCTTGACACCGTTGCGGCCGTGAAAGTAGATATCGGTTAATTCTTCCATTGCCTTGACGTCGCCTTTATCAGCCGCGGCGGTTAGTTCGGCAAGTTTCCGTGTTGTTTTTTCTTTACGGCCGGGGGGAAGTTTGACTGTTGCTTTTTCCAATACCGGTTCAGGATTTTTCTGAACTTCTTTTTCCGGTTTGCCAAGAAATTTGACTGCCAGGAGAATATTAGCGCCAATCAGTGCGGCGCCGAACAGTACCAGCGAGATTATCAACGGCAAGTTGGATGCCTGCCGTTTTTTCTCATTATTTTCTAT
Organism: Victivallales bacterium; assembly: GCA_963678815.1. Lineage (GTDB taxonomy): Bacteria > Verrucomicrobiota > Lentisphaeria > Victivallales. Next base: position 4,251,994 of record OY787460.1, on the reverse strand, counting down.
CGGCTCCAGTGGCGGCATTTTATTTTGCGTGTGGCGGCTGGATTGATGATGTTCGGGAAACTCTACCTGGGTTGCATCCGGATCGTTCATCCTGCCCGTTTCCCGGACTTTCCTGATTGGCGGAGGTTTTGCTTGTGCGCTCGGGGGCGGCAGATTCAATTTGTCGAGTGATGGCATTTTGAGGGTAGTTCCGGATTTCGGCAGGTGAGTAAGTGGAACCTTGTGTTCGAGTACCCGGTCAATATCGGCGATCACCAGTTTCCATGATTCCTGGCGTTCCGTCCGGTTTTTCGCCATCATGGTTTCGAGCAGTGAAGCGCATTCCTTGCTGACTTGAGGATTGCGTCCGCGCGGGTTCGGCAAAGGCTCGGTGACATGTTTGGTTATTACCCCCAGTGCGGTAGTGGAATCGTAGGGGACATCGCCGGTGACCATGTGGTAGAGAGTGGCGCCGAGTGAATAAATATCGGCGCGGAAATCGATGGTTTTGTCCGCTCGTGCCTGTTCGGGGCTCATGTAATAAGGGGTCCCGACCACCACCCCGGTGGTAGTGAGTGAACTGTCATCGGCAAAGCTCTTGGATATCCCCATGTCCATGAGCTTGGAGTTGCCTTTTTTGTCGACCATTATGTTGGCTGGCTTGATGTCGCGGTGGAGCAGTTTAAACTCGTTCCAGGCATAATCAAGGGCGCTGGAAATTTCCCTGGCGTATTTCAAGGCTTCCGCTTCCGGCAGAGACGTGTTGCGAACAAGCTTTTCCTTGAGTTCCTTTCCATCCACATACGACAACGCCAGGTAATACATACCCTTGTCCATTCCGGCGTCATAGGCGGTAATGATGTTCGGATGATCGAGTTTTGCGGAATACTTGGCTTCTTTCAGGAAGCGGTCGGTGAACTCGTGGTCGTGAGCAAGACTCGGGCTCAGGATTTTCAGCGCTACGTTCCGGTCCATCGAGAGCTGCCGCGAGAGCCATACTTCCCCCATGCCGCCGATCCCGATCCGCCGGATAAGCTCGAAGTTGGCGATTGTCACCCCTTCTTCCAGCCCCGGCATCGGTATCTTTACGTCGCTCCCGCAGTGCGGACACTGCGAGGAAAGCCCGCAAAATTCGTCGTCCGCCTGCAAGTCCTTGTAGCATTGCGGACACGTGAACCGGATGTTGCCCATATCTCCCCTAACTTATTATGCTGCATCCATAAGTAATGTAATGCCAACTTGCGTCTATTAAAACCCTTGAGAATAAATCCGGCGGGAAGTTGCAAATTCTTACCGCAACGCTTAATTATATGATTTTAAGCTGACAGCTATAAGGCATAATGAATCATGGGATTTGAAGAAGAAATTACCGGCAGCGAAAATTTCAATCCTTTTTCGCTTGTGGCTTTGTGGCGCCGATTCCGGCAGGACCCGCTGGCGGTAGTGGGGATGATCGGGATAATTTTTATCCTGTTCCTTGCCCTGTTTGCTCCATTGCTCGCAAACGGGCGTCCGTGGCTGCTGTACCGCGAGGGACATCTTTCGAGTCCGGCGTTCAGCTTCCTGTTTTCCCCCGACAGCAATGAAACCACCGTGGAAAAGATTTTCAATTACTTTCTGCTTTTGATTCCTTTGTTTGTTTTTGTCCAACTGGTTTTCTGGAAACTTGCGGCGAAGTGGCGCTGGATGGCGATTCTGATTCTTGCCCTGGCGCTTACTGTTCCATTTATTTTGGGTGGGAAGAGGCTTGACAAAACCGATTGGCGCAAGGTTTCCCAAAACCTCGGGGAAGGTGAGTTCGCGGTTTTTGCCCCGGTTCCTTACGGACCTTTCGAGAATGTCGCTAAACCATACCAGAAATCGTCTGTGCGGCACTGGTTCGGAACCGATGAGATCGGACGCGACGTTTTCAGCCGGATGTTGTACGGCGCCAGGGTGTCGCTGGCCGTGGGAATCCTGGCAACCATGCTTTCCCTGGGGATCGGGGTTACGCTGGGACTTATGGCCGGATATTTCGGCGGCACTTTCGATATCCTTGCCATGCGGATAGTTGAGATCGTTATTTGTTTTCCCACTTTCCTGCTTCTGCTGATCTTGATGTCGATTCTGATCGAAAATAAATTTACCCAGTCGATTCTGCTGGTCATTCTGGTTATCGGACTCACCGGCTGGACCGGGTTCACCCGGCTGGTGCGCGGCGAGAGTCTCAAACAACGGGCCTTGCCCTATATCCACAGTTGCGAAGTGATTGGACTGCCCAAGTGGAGAATCCTGTTTATTCATCTTTTGCCGAATGTGTCAGGTCCGGTAATGGTTGCCTTCACCTTCGGGGTTGCCGCCGCCATCCTGACCGAAAGCGGACTCAGTTTTCTCGGTTTCGGCGTTCAGCCTCCCACCGCAAGCTGGGGGGAGCTTATCCGGCAGGCATTCGCCGATCCTTTTACCTACTGGCATCTGATCTTCTGGCCCGGACTCGCTCTTTTTATCACCCTTTCAGCCTTCAATTTCACCGCTGAAGGACTACGCAAAATGCTGGACCCGAAGGCATAGGGGCAAAGGGATTCAGGTTTTAGGTGGGAAAATATTCCGCCATTGCCATTGATTTTTTGATGTTTTTTTCTTCAGTTTCGAGAATGGTACTTTTGTTTTCGGTTTAAATATTTTCCGCCAGCGTTTGATGTTCCACGCCGGATCAAACAGCCACATGAGAATGATTATAGTCAATACCAGAAACAGGCTGTTCAGGAGAGAATAAGAGAACTTTTCCCATGGAGTTGGTGAAAGGACTCTCGCCGTATAATCACTGTACAGCAGGTTGCTGATTCGGAATGGATAATAACTGCAACGGTAATAAATCCACAACGTAAGCGGAAGGAATAGCAGAAGCCATAGAAACCGGCGGTATTTTTTATCCCATCGGAAATAGATATAGATCAGTGCAAGGGTTAAAGTCTGCCCCATCGTCATAAGCAATATAGGCAGGAATTGAATCGATCTTGTAAATGTTGTGGCAATACGTTTGCATATCGGGTAATCAGGATTCCACCTCAAATAAACATCAAATTGACGATTTTTATAAATCAGGCAGTATGTAGCCAGAGCGCATCCGGCGATCATTCCTACGATGATTGCGGTAATCAGGACATTGTAAATGGATGGATGATTTTTGTCTGTAATCCTGTTGCGGTTGATGTGATTTATAAGCATTACGGCAAGAATTACCGCAAGGAGCAGGGAAAAATTCCACTCCCAACCTTCTCCCAATATCCAATTCGAGCAAAAAGCATATATTATAGTTGCAGTAAATGTAAGAGGATAGAGTAGGCGTAAGTCAATGATTGTTCCTGAAAATCTATCACTTATTTTAAATGTACTGAAGCCGATAATTGTAAAACTGATAATCCCAAATCCGATACCGAATGTATACATGGACATTATCGGACTTTGCGAATGATTGACGAAAAAACTTGCCAGTTTTCCGCCCACAGCCCCAAACGCTATTGCCGTTTCCCAAATCAGAAATCCGGAATTGATTGCAGGCGGATTTTTATGCAGAATATATTCGACCAGGGAATTTCCCGTCAGCATTGTCAGAAAAAATATCAAAGCTGCCAATATCCCGAAATTCTTGAAATTTACTGAAGCAAATGTTATCGCCAATATCAGGCAGAACAAGTTGTAGCTGATCCAGTCCAACCATGTATCGGTTCTTATGTTCATGCTAATCAATCCTAACAGCTAAAGGCCAATTGCTGACAGCTTATCATTCAAATCATAGTGCGTTAATTCCGGAGTGTCCAGCGGGCAAAGGCTGAAAAAGTGTCTTTTGAACTGGAAAACCGAGGAAATTCGTGGTATAATCAACCCTTTAGGTAAACTGTAAGCGTAATAATAGGGATTTGGGGTGAACAAGCTGATGAATGAACAGATGAAGACAATTTTATGTATCGGCGCCGGATACGTGGGGACCCCCACCATGGCGGTTATTGCGGATAAGTGTCCTGAGTATCAGGTAATCGTGGTGGACATCAACAAGGAAAAGATTGCCGCCTGGAATTCCGATAATCTGCCTATCTATGAGCCTGGTCTTGATGAAGTCGTGAAACGGGTGCGCGGCAGGAATCTGCATTTTTCCACTGATATCGCCGCAGGGATCAAGAAGTCAGGCATTATTTTTGTCAGCGTCAATACTCCGACAAAGACTTTCGGGGCCGGCGCTGGCAAGGCCGCTAACTTGCAGTACTGGGAAAAGACCGCCAGGAGCATTATCGAACATTCCGAACACGATAAGATTGTGGTGGAAAAGAGTACGCTTCCGGTGCGTACCGCCGAAGCCATGCAGCGGATTCTGCTTTCAAATACCAAAGGACTGCATTTTGAAGTGTTATCGAACCCGGAATTCATGGCTGAAGGCACTGCTATCGACGACTTACAGAAGCCTGACCGCGTTTTGATCGGCGGCATGGAAACCGAAAAGGGGCAGCAGGCTTTGCAGCAGGTGGTGGATGTTTATGCTCACTGGGTTCCCCGTGAACGCATCATGACCACGAACGTGTGGAGCAGCGAACTTTCCAAACTGGTGGCGAACGCAATGCTGGCCCAGAGAATTTCCTCGGTGAACAGTATTTCCGCGCTCTGCGAAAAAACCGACGCCGACATTGAGGAAGTGTCGAAAGCCATCGGTATGGATTCCCGTATCGGGGCAAAATTTCTCCGCGCGAGTGTGGGGTTCGGCGGTTCGTGTTTCAAAAAAGATATTTTGAACCTGGTTTATCTGTGTGAATACTACAACCTGCCGGAAGTTGCCGCGTACTGGGAGCAGGTGGTGTTGATGAATTCGTATCAGGAAAAGCGGTTCGTGCATAAGATCATCACGGAAATGTTCAATACCGTTTCCGGAAAAAAGATCGCGGTGTTCGGATTTGCGTTCAAGGCCGATACCGGTGACACTCGCGAATCTCCGGCGATTTACGTTTGCCGATGGCTCCTGGAAGAGCGCGCCGAACTTGCAATCTACGATCCGCAGGCCCTGGATAATGCTAAAAAGGACATGGCGGAAGATACGGGAAGTATCGCTTATATCGATGATCCCTACGAAACCGCCAAAGGAGCGCATGCCATCGCGGTCCTGACCGACTGGAAAGAGTTCAATGATCTCGATTTCCGCAGAATTTACGATCTGATGGAAAAACCGAGTTTTATTTTCGACGGACGCAATTTGCTCGACCATAAAGCGTTGCGGGAAATAGGATTCAATGTTTTCCCCCTGGGTAAAACGTCAATGTCAAACCTGGAAAACTCGGAATAGGCTAGCCGAGTCAACTCAACGGCTTATACCAGACATTCATACTTTCTACGCCGCCCGAGATGTTGGTGTTGTTGATCAGTCTGCCGCAATATTCGTAACCGCATACGGCAAAAGTGATGTTCATTCCCGGAGAGACCGCGCGCGCGATCGTGTATGCCGTTTTAATGCCTTTTGCCGGAGCGTCAGTTTCCATACGCCGCAGCAGTAAGGCGGCAAGCCCATTCCCGAGGTAATCCGTATGTGTCGCGAAATCCGTCATTTCGGCATTGGCGTTATCCAGGTCTTTTTCACATGAACTTAACGCGACAACACTGCCTTCGTTTTCAACTGCATAGTAGTCGACATGACTGTCCATTGTTTCCCGCAAATACGCCGGATCGTGGATAGGGAAAGGATAAGACGGAAAAATCATTTTATATAGTTTCACCATCTGTGTAATGTCATTTTTAGTACAAAGGCGCAGCGTAAAGTCGTCGGGCGCTTTTTTGCTTTTCTTCGGACTTTTTGCTTTATTTTTTGCCAGTTCCAGTATCTTGTCAAGTTCTTCCCGGTTTACGCAGATACTTCTTTTTTTATCGCTGTAATACCCCATGAAAACAGCGCTTTGCCGTCCATTGAAAAATCCCGGGATAACTGCCTCTTCAATGAAACCCATTTCAATAAACGGTGCGGCGTGGTTTTCCCTGACCTTTACGAATATTTTGGAATATCCGGCTTCCTTAGTCTTCGCAAGCAAATTTTCAGGCAGGTTTTCCGGACTGTTGCCGGTTTTCATCAGATATATCCGGTCATTGCTCAAGCCGTGCTGGATCAGCGCTCCGCATGGCAGTTTTTCTATTTGATCGAACTGATTATCAGTCATGTGTTTTCAAACCTTTCTGACATGGGTCAAAATATCATTTATCAGGCCGAATTCCTTCACCTCTCCATCGCTCATATACATGCCGCGCGCGGCCACGTTTTCCGCGAAGGGTAAATCGTGAGTGACAATGATGAAACTGGTGTCGCACTGAAGTTCCCGAAGCCATTGGGCAAATTCCATTGTAGTTTTTGGATCAAGAGCGCTGGTTGGTTCATCAAGCAGCATAATATCCGGCTTAAGCATTAATCCCCGGGCTATGGCAACGCGCTGGGCCTGGCCGCCGCTGACCTGTGAAGGATAATTTTCGGCTAATTCCGGTATTCCGAGACGATCCAGCATTTCCAGGGCGCTTTTTTTTGCTTCATCCCTGGCACGTTTCTGGGTGCGGCAAGGCGCCAGAGTCATATTTTCAAGCACGGTTAGATGCGGAAACAAATTCAAGTGCTGGAAAACAACGCCAACCGCACTCCGGAAATCGTGTTCCGTCATATCCTGAATATTTTTATCATTCAGGCTGATGATCCCTTGCTGCGGTTTCAAAAAACGGGCCAGACAATTCAGCAGTGTGGTTTTGCCTGAACCGGAAAGGCCCATAATTGCGAAAATATGTTCCTGGGGAAAGGTAACGTTGATATTTATCAACGCCTGGGTGTCATCGCTGTATGTGTAGCAGAGTTTTTCAACCTTGATCATTTTTGAATCCTTTTGCCTGGATGACTTTTTCAATTCTTCCGGATATTTTCATCAATGGAAAGGTAACCGCAAAAAACATCAGAGCGGCGATAAGATAATATTTTTGCGGTTCAAAAGTCACGCTGATAATTGATTGCGCCTCGCGAATTAACTCCGGGATGGAAATAACCGAAACCAGCGCGGTGTCCTTTATAAGCGCGACCACGCTGTTCATTAATGATGGCAATGCAATTCTGAATGCCTGCGGCCATATTACAAACCTGAAGCGGTCCAGCGCGGATAGCCCGAGAGCTTTCGCCGCCAGGCTTTGACCCGGATTAACGCCGATTAGCCCGGACCGGACCGCTTCCGCCATATATGCCATCGCACAAACCCCCAACGTCAGAATTGCCGCCGGGAACGGGCTTAGCCCCAATCCCAGCCACACGAATAACAACTGAATAAGTACCGGTGTTCCGCGGATAAAATCGACGAACATGCGGACAAGTTTATTCGGAATAGCCCAAATGCCTTTGTCGTTTACCAACAGCAAGCCGGTTGGTATTGCCAGAGAGAAACCCAGCAATATAGCCGAAAAAGCAATACCCAGAGTTACGGCAAAGCCTTTTAACAGTTTCAATGTTATCACCGAGAATGACATCTCTCCGGAACCTGCGGAAAACGAACCGGATAAACCGAAGTATTTATTATAAAGCTTTTTCATTGTTCCGTCTGACTTCATGCCAGCGAGAGCTTTATTTATTTGTTCGAGAAGTTCTGAACGATTTTTGCAGACGGGAATCCCGATTCTTTCCGAGTAAAGCATACCGCCCACCGGCACAAAAGGACGCGTGGCTTGTTTTATCTGCCATGATCCGACCAGGCGGTCAGTTACGAATCCGGAGATGCGTTTTTGCTCGAGCATTTCAAATATTTCAACTGTAGATTTAAAAGTAACTACCTTAATGGCGGGATATTTTTTCTCGAGAAAGCGCTGATAGGTTTCTCCCAGCACCACCCCGATCCGCAAACCGGAGCATTCGCTGATGGAATAGATTCTATCCGGATTATCGCGGTGAACAAAAAGTTGTGCGCCGGAATGATAATAAGGCGTGGAGAAATCAACCATCTTCCGCCGTGCCGGAGTAATTGCCATGGAACCAATAATGGCATCATATTTTCCAGCCAGAAGTCCAGCCAGGATGCCATCCCATTCCGTGGCGATAATCCGTGATTTCCGGCCAAGGCGTTTGGCTATCTCGCGAGAAACGTCTACGTCGAATCCAGCTAATTTACCTTGCTTGTTATAATAGCTGAACGGGGGGAATTTTCCGGTCAGAGCGGTTACGAATTCTTTATCCGCCGCCGCTGCAACGGTTAACATACTCAGCGTTATTACACATAGTAATGCCTTGATTTTATTTGATCGAAACATTACTCTCCGCGCCGGTTGTGGCGTTCGTTTTCGGAGGGGACCAGGGAGATGGTCTCATCGTGGTCGGCCAGCAGTTTCTCTATCCCCAGGGAATTGACTTCTTCCGCATCGCCCAAATCAAGCTGTAAGCTGCATTTAGCGCATTTCCGGTCACAAAACACCGGTTCATAGGAGTCGGGTTCCTTGTATGAAGTAATTACTCCCTCATAATTCCGCAGCACAACTTTGTTGGTGGACCACGAAATAAGATAGTTCGGCATTACCGGGATCTTGCCGCCGCCGCCGGGGGCGTCGATCACGTAGGTCGGAACGCAGAAACCGCTGGTATGTCCGATCAGGCTCTCCAGGATTTCTATGCCTTTTCCTACCGGTGTCCTGAAATGGCTCAAGCCTTCCGACAAGTCGCATTGGTAAAGGTAATAGGGTCTGACCCGGTTCATCACCAGCTTATGGACCAGACTTTTCATAATTCGCGGACAGTCATTTACCCCGGCCAGCAGCACGGACTGATTGCCCAGGGGAATGCCGGCGTCCGCCAGTTTTGCCAAAGCCATCTTGGAGGAATTGGTAATTTCACGCGGATGGTTAAAATGCGTGTTCACCCATACAGGCTGATATTTACTGATGATTTCAACCAGGGAATCGGTTATGCGGTACGGCAGGACCACCGGTGTCCTGGTTCCGATCCGGATGACTTCTACATGATCAATCGCGGAGATTTCGGACAATATCCAGTCCAGATACTCGTCGGACAGCAGGAAAGGGTCGCCCCCGCTCAACAGCACGTCACGCACGGAGGGATTGTTCCTTATATAGTCAAGCCCTTTGCTAATCTGTTTACGGTCAGGAATATAATCAACGTCACCAACCCGCCGTTTCCGGGTACAGTGGCGGCAGTACATGGCGCACATGTTGCTGACCAGAAACAGCACCCGGTCAGGATAACGATGCGTAATGCCCGGAACCGGACTGTCTTCGTCTTCATGCAGCGGATCGGACATTTCGGACTCGCACAAGTCCAGTTCGTCCGGAGAAGGGAAACTCTGCCTGAAAACCGGATCAGTATCAAGATGCTTCACATTTATCAACGATAAATAGTAAGGTGTTATTGAAATCGGAAATATCTGCGCCGTTTCTTCCAGTTTTTTCCGTCGATCTTTCGGGAGTTTTATGTCCAGAAGTTCTTCAAAAGTATCAATATCGCGAACACAATGCTTAATTTGCCATTTCCAATCTTGCCAATTCCTCTTCACGGAATTATTGCCAATAGTCTTTAATATTTGTTTTTCATTATCATTCAAAGTCATAACGAGTTTCAGGTTATCCTTTCATTTATTTTTTCTCCGGGCAACAAGTTGGGAGATGCGTCCAAGTGTTCCGCTTCCATTAATTTCACTACCCTTTCCAGGGATAAAGCAATAACCAACTGCTCCTGCTCCGGTAATTTCTTTAACTCGGTAGCGAAACGTTTTTGCAGCAAAGCCGGCGCTGCTTTTGTGATTTTCTGGCCTTCCCCTGTCAATCTGATAATAACTTTTCTGCGGTCTTTGTCTGAACGGACACGGGTCAACATCTTCTTTTCTTCCAGACGATTGACAATTCCGTTCACGGTGCTCATGCCCAAATTTACTTCCTGAGCCATTTCAGAAAGAGTCATCTCTCCCTTACGCTGTAAAGAGTAAAGGCAAATCAGTTGTGGAGAAGTAATTTTAAAATCATTGTTGAGTTTGCGGGAATGGATATTGACTGCCCGGATAATCTGGCGCAGCGCACGTAATATTCTCATCCCGTACAACTCAAAAAATTCATCCCCCATGACGAATTTCTCACTCATCCCGTAAAATCCTTCTTGTAAAAATAATTCGTATACGAAATAAATGAACATATACTATTAGCAGGGATAGCAGGTTTTTCAAGCATACGCCCGTCGCGTTGACGTCCGGACCGTTATTTAAATTAAATATTGCTGATTTTTTTCTGTCATGACTGGCAAGATCGGCATTGCGGTATTATTAATTTTTACTTCAGATGTTAATTTAATAATCAAAACTAAATTTTGTGGAGAAAAAATGAATCTTCCTTTCAAGGTTGACCTAAATGACAAAGTAGTGGCGGTAACCGGCGGCGGCGGAATTCTTTGCGGATGTATGGCCGAAGCTATTGCCGGATGTGGCGCGAAAGTGGCGGTAATGGACCTCTCGCAGGAAAAAGCCGAAGCCGCGGCAAAAGCTATCAATGAAGCTGGCGGAGTTGCCATTGGCGTAACTTCAAACGTGCTGGAAAAAGACAGTCTGATGGAAGCGGAAGAAAAAATCCGCGCTGAATTCGGTCCGGTAAACATTTTGGTTAACGGCGCTGGCGGCAATCATCCCAAAGGAACCACCACCCGGGAATACCTGCTGAAAGAGCATCTCGGCGAAGCGGGCAAGGAACTTGTCACTTTCTTCGATCTCGACCCGAAAGGCGTCGAATTCGTGTTCAATTTGAATTTTCTGGGAACATTGCTGCCCTCTCAGGTTTTCTGCCGTACCATGGCCGAACAGGGTTCCGGGGTTATCATCAATATTTCCTCGATGAACGCATTTACCCCGCTGACCAAGATTCCTGCTTACAGCGGCGCTAAAGCGGCGATCAGCAATTTTACCCAGTGGCTGGCGGTACACATGTCGAAAGTGAACATCCGGGTCAATGCGATTGCGCCGGGATTCTTCCTGACCGATCAGAACCGCGCCCTCCTGACCAACAGCGACGGTTCCTTGACTCCGCGCGGTAAAACTATTGTTTCCCAGACGCCGATGGGCCGTTTTGGTGCTCCTGAAGAGTTGATCGGTACGCTGTTGTGGCTGGTTGATGACAAGGCTTCCGGATTCGTTAATGGCGTGGTTGTGCCGGTTGACGGCGCGTTCTCCGCTTTCTCCGGAGTCTAACCAAACATTGTGTTTGGATCGAACGGGCAAAGTGCTTCGCGACTTTGCCAAACATTGTGTTTGGCCCAAGGCAAGACTTGGATTGAAACAGCCGGAATGCTACGCGATTCCGGCGAAAAGTAGGCTGGTCATGCCGAGACCAGCCCCTCGGGGAGTATCCCCGGATTGAACGGGCAAAGTGCTATGCGACTTTGCCGGGTTAGTGAAACAACCCGGCCGTTCCATCCAAAATTTGTTTGGCGGAATTGCTAAAAATCTGTTGGAGTTCACAGCTTAAGCTGTGCCAAGAGCCCTGGATTGAAACAGCCGGAATGGTTTAGTCCTGAAGGGGCGGCATAAAAAGATATTATTTAAGAAAGATATCATGATTGCATTAATTGACTATGGAATGGGCAATTTGTTGAGTGTGTCCAAGGCATTGGAAGTTGTCGGCGGTGAAATCGAAATCGTCGAGTCCGGCGCTGATATTGCCAAGGCTGATGGCGTGGTGTTGCCCGGTGTGGGGCATTTTGGCGACGGGATGGAAAATCTCGAGAGCCGGGGTTTTGCTCCCGCCGTAAAAAATGCGGTGGCTTCGGGCAAGCCGTTTCTTGGGATATGTCTTGGGATGCAGATGCTGCTTGATGCCAGCGAAGAAGCTCCCGGCGTCAAGGGGCTGGGAATATTTTCCGGCACGGTGCGGCGTTTTCCCGAGGGCATTGAAAAAGTCCCGCACATGGGATGGAATTCCGTAAAAATAACTCAACCGGAAAATCCTGCGGTAACCAGTGTGCCTGAAGGCAGCTTTTTCTATTTTGTCCATTCGTATTATGCTGATCCGGTAAATCCGGAGGTTACCGCAATGTCCTGTAATTATATTCTGGATTTTGCCGCGGCGTTGGGTAAGGACAATGTTTTTGCCACTCAGTTTCACCCGGAAAAAAGTCAGAATAAGGGGCTGAGGATTCTCAAGAATTTTGTCGGCTTATGTCAGATGAGTGTTTAACGCCGTAACAAACGGAGCTGAAAATGGCAGATGTACCGGAAGGATTAACTGACACTGCGAGTCGGCATTTCCTTGCATTTTGGGATTACAATCTCATTACTTTTGAGCATCATTCGCTGACTCCCGGAAAGATTATAATTTCCGTTGCTATCATTGTCGGTGGCTTCATTATTGCCAATATTGTCCGGCGCAGACTGAAATCTTATCTTGTTAAAAAGCGCAAGATCAGCGCTCATGGCGCCACGGTTCTGGATAAGCTTGTCTATTACGCAATTATCCTTACCGCCTTCCTGATGGCGCTGCGGGTGGTGCATATTCCTCTGACCATGTTTACGTTCCTCGGCGGCGCTTTGGCGGTGGGACTTGGTTTCGGACTGAAAAACCTGATGAATAACTTCATCGGCGGTTTTATCCTGCTCACTGAGAAGCCGGTGAAAGTGGGGGATGTGATAGAGATTGAGAATTCAATCGGTATTATCGAAGATATCGGCATCCGCAGTACCCGGATTCATACCGAGGGCAATATCCACATCATGCTCCCGAACAGTGATCTGCTTGACAAAAAAGTTATTGACTGGACCCGGTCGGATAATTACATCCTGACTCATGTTGTGGTTGGGATTTCTTACGATTCGGATGTCCATCAGGCTACGGACGTGATGTTGGAAGCGCTTAAAAACCTCGACTTCATATTGCCTGAGTTCCGGGAGCCGTTTGTGCTTTTCTGGGATTATGGCGACAGCTCGCTGGTTTTCAAGATTTATTTTGCCATCCAGGTAGAAAACAAGCTGGAACGCTGGCAGAAGGAAAGTAATGTCCGTTATGCGGTTTGGGATGCTCTCAAGGCCGCCGATATCGTGATCGCTTTCCCGCAGCGGGATGTCCACCTCGATACTTCAGAACCTCTCGAACTCCGCATCTCCCGCCACCGGGGATTGTCCCCGGATTAAACTGCATTTTTCCGCTACGCCGAAAATGCGGAATACGGCTCGCGAGGCCACTCGCCCTCCAAAAAATGCGAAGAATCTGTTGGAGTTCACAACTTTAGTTGTGTCTTAGCTTCGCCGGTTGGAAATTCCTTGGATATTGATCAAAGCATATCGAGGAAATGTTGACTCATTTCGAGGATGCCGCCGCTCTTTGCGTAGAAATCGTCATCGAGCTGGAAAATGCCGTTTACTGGAGTCAGCCACGGAGCATCATAGCAGGGATGATACGACTTCATGGTTTCCCAGTTTTTGTAATTCTGATGGCCGTTTGATTCCACTGCGCCGATCTTGATGCCGGGGAGGGCGGGAAGACGCCCCGCCACGTTTTTGTTCCAGTCAACCAGAAGCGGACACACGGTCAGGTCGGCGCAGAAACATGCGGTGTTGTTCTGCCGTGCCAGTTCCGCGATTTTCAGGCTCATGCTGAGAGTTTTCGCGATCGGCTTCAGGGCGATGGCGCCGTATCCCTGCTGAATGCGGGCAAGGGCGTCCTTGTCGGAATGAGCGCTTTCATCGGCCGCGAGCCGTGCCGGAATGTCGGAAACGTCTTCCTGGTTTTCTTCCGGGAAAGGTTCTTCAACAATCACGATTTGTTCGAGAGCGCCGATTTTATCGGCGTGATCGAGCAGGCGGAGCAGGCGGTCTTTCGAGTCGTATCTGCCGTTGGCGTCCAGGTAGTACGGCAGTTTGCCGCTGTCGGTGTACGGGGTTTCGCATGACTTGGCTGCTTCATGGATGTCAGTTAGCCGCTGCATGTCCCAGGCGAGCATTTTGCCGTAGTCGCCGTCTTTATCGGGATCGGCGCCGATTTTGATTTTCAGCAGGAAATAACCATCGGCTATGGCTTGTTCGATTTCCGGCATTTTCACGCCGTAGCTCATCAGGGGGATATTGACAATTTTATCGTGGCGGCAGGGCAGGGCGGCGCGGTATGCTTCCGGGATCATGGCGTTGAACGAATCGAAACCGTTTTCATGGGCGTATAGCTGCCACGCGGCGTTGTCCACTGAAACCAGGGAGTTCAGGGCGAAAGTGAGTCTCAAGTTGGGATTGCCGGTAACGATTTTCGCATGTTCGTAAGTTATCGGCAGGAGTTGGTCCACCAGGTCTACCGGGGTATCCCACTCAAGTTCCATGGCTTTCCTTGCGGAATATGCGCTCAGGAGATACATCATGGCGTTGCCTTCGGCCTCGGAAGTGGAGGAAAACACTTTGGCGTCCGACCACAGGACTCCCTGGGTCCCGACGCCGATACCTTTTGCTCCAGAGGGGCTTTCCAGGGAAATTCCGGTCTGCCACGCGCCGTTAATATATCCGCCCTTGAATCCGAACGGGGCAAGAAACGATTCTGCTTCAAAGTTACTTACACTACGGGAAATCTTCATGATTCGCTCCTGAAAATTAATTATTCAACTTAACTTATGTTAGGAAAGCGCAAAGCTGAGGTAATTTCAAACCGGATTCTGGAAAAATTGACTATATATTCCGGTTTTGAGCCTTGGTATTTCCAGTTATCGACCATATTTTTATAATAGGGACGCAAATCAGGAGACACGAATGCGGATACTGATAGTTGATGACGACTTCGCCATCAGAAAAATATTATCGATATGGTTCCGGGCCTATGGCGAAAGCAGTTTTGCCGCCAACGGCAGACAGGCTTTGGATGCCGTCATAAATTCATATACCGAGGATAAACCTTACGATTTGATTTGTCTTGACGTTATGATGCCGGAAATGAACGGAATCGATGCTTTGAAGGCGATCCGGCAATACGAGGATGAACACGGTGTTGATCCTGGAAACAGGATAAAGGTGATACTGGCAACTGCCGCCGCGAACCCGAAGAGCATCATGGGCGCTTTCAATGAACAGTGCGAGGCTTATCTGGTTAAACCTATCGATCAGCAGGAGCTTACCCAGGCTATCAAAAAGCTTGGATTATAAATTATTAGTCAATTCCGGATAACCAATTCCATGGAGAACCAAATGTCTGATACAAATGATTTCGTTTTATTGAATGATAAATTCGGTATAGAAAATGAACTGAAATTTTCCGATGGGCCGGGAGGATTGCCTGTTATTGAAATTTCAAATTCCCTGGCTGACGCCGCTATTGCGCTTCACGGGGCCCATGTGATGCACTATCAGCCAGCCGGGGCTGAACCGGTGTTGTGGATGAGTGAACACAGCTATTTTGCTCCCGGCAAACCGATCCGTGGCGGAATTCCGGTTTGCTGGCCTTGGTTTGGTTCTCCGCCGGGGGAAGTCCAAGTTGAACAGTCGCACGGTTTTGCCAGGAATTCCGATAACTGGCAGGTTGTTTCCGCCCGTCACCTCAACGATGGCGGAACCCAGGTTGTGTTTTCGCTGGAGGACGATGAAGCGACCCGGAAAATCTGGCCGTATACTTTTAAGCTTGAATATAAGGTTACTGTCGGCAAAAAGCTTTGTGCCGAACTTACAACCAGCAATACGGGGAAAGAGGATTTTACTATCACTCAGGCATTGCACTCTTACTTCAAGGTCAGTGAAATCTCAGACGTGGAGGTTGCGGGGCTGGACGGCTGTAAATATTTCGATACACTTTTCGATCCGTTCAAGAGCGGTTGTCAGCAGGGACCGCTTAGTTTTAGGGCTGAAACCGACCTTATTTTTGTCGATATGGAAGCGGAATGCACGATCACCGACCCTGGTTTGAATCGAAAGATCAAAATTGGCAAATGCGGCAGCCGCGGTGCGGTTGTCTGGAATCCGTGGATTGACAAATCGATTCGGATGCCCGATTTTGGCAGGGAGGAATATCATTCGATGCTGTGTATCGAAACCACCAATGTCGCCGATGATAAAGTTACCGTGAAAGCCGGGAAATCCCACACTATTGCCGCGATTATCAGCGCTGAGTGATTATTTTTTTTCAGCCTTTTTCTTCGCGGGGGGAGCGACTTCGAGCAACTTTATGGCGAGATCAAGTTGGGTTGGGCCGGGATTCATATGTTTTACCGTGGTGACCGCCAGGATTGTCAGGTAGATATGATCACCTTTTTTAACTTTTACCTTGTCAAGGTTTTTGGAGCCTTCACCGCCTGAAAAATCTCCGATCAATCCGGTTGCAAGTTCATTTTTGTTGAGGTCCAGGGCCCACATAAAGTGTCCCTGCCGCGGGGGTTTGCTAAGATGTCCGGTGATTTCCACTGTACCGCTGACGGGGCTTTCCCACTCGATGATTGCGGCACGGGTCCCGAGGATGTCAATCATTACGTCGCCATCGGTTTCGTAGCATTTGATGACCCGAACATAAAACGGTGGCACGTCGAATTTCGTGAAAGCGTAATAACCTTCCGTCGGGGGGATGTTCCTGACGGTATTCAGCTCCGGGGCTTTGCTGGGCTGACGTCTGTCCCAAACTTTTTTCAGGGCTTGCGGACCGCCTTGGACAAAGAAGTCTTTCATTCGGAAGGTCCATACTTTGTTGCCGTTGGCGTCGCGGCAAACCGGCGGAAGCTTGGTTACCGGAAAGCGGTAATCTTTCCTGAGGCTCCAGACAAAGCCTTTCTTATATTCCGGGGCAGCCGCAAACAAACATGTTCCGGCGAGCATCAACGCAATAATGATTAATTTATTCATAATGTTTCTTTTCGATTTATTGTTTATGTTAAGCCTATAAAAGTAGCTATTTTATCCGAAAATGCCAATCGTTATTGTCAGGTATGGATTAAGTGAAGCCTATTTAATGGAAATCTAATATTTCACTTCGGGTTTAAATTCCCGCATCAATGGTTATATTAGCGGATTGCTTACAAAAAATTTAGAAATAAGGAATAACGGCATGGGTGATATTATTGCGAAATTTTCGGAAATTTTCGGGAAAAAACCGGTAGCGGTGTCGCGCGCTCCCGGGCGGCTCGAGATTCTTGGCAACCACACCGATTACAACGAAGGACTGGTTTTAAGCGCGGCCGTGGAGCAGGCCACTGAATTTGCCATTGCGCCCGCTTCCGGTTCTATATGTACGGTTGTAACCTTTACCGGGAACGGCGAGAGCAAAGTTGAATTCGATTTGAACGATATCGACTCCGCCAAACCCGGCGACTGGAGCAATTACATCAAGGGCATGATCGTTAAACTGCGGGAACACGGGCATCAGGTTGGTGCTTTTGAAGCGGCAATTTGGAGTAATGTGCCGCTGTCCGCCGGAATGAGCAGTTCCGCCGCCCTGGAAATCTCCGCCGGGTTCGCATTCAGCGTCGTGTTCGGCATCGAACTTCCCAAGGCGGACTGGGCAAGGATCGGGCAGGCCGTTGAGAACCAATATATGGGGGTACAGAGTGGTCTCCTGGATCAATTCAGTTCGATTTTTGGTGAGAAAGATCATTTGATCTACTGCGATTTCCGCGAAGTTGCCGTCAAGCGCACGGTTCCGGTTTCCCCCGGATATCTGCTGGTGGTGGCCAATACCATGGTGAAGCACGACCTGGTTGATTCAGATTACAATCTGCGCCGGATAAACTGCGAGAACGCCGCCGCCAAACTCAAGGAAAAATATCCGGAGATCAAGGCGCTGCGTGATGTAACTCCGGATATGCTGGAAGCCGCGAAAGACCTTCTCGACCATCAGGATTATCTCCGGGCAAAACATATTACCGGGGAGAACCAGCGGGTGATCGACGGCGTTGCCGCGCTCGAAGCGGGGGATGTGGAAACTTTCGGAAAACTCATGTTCGAGTCGCACCGGAGTTCCGTGGACAACTTTGAGAACAGTTGTCCGGAACTCGATTGCCTGGTTGAACTTGCCAAGTCGATTCCAGGCTGTCTCGGCGCGAGATTGAGTGGCGGCGGATTCGGGGGGATCACCATTCATCTGGTTGATGCGTCAGAAGCCGGCAACTACTGCGAACGGCTTGAAACCGCTTACAAGCTTCAGACCGGCAAGGAAATTCAGACTATCGAATGCGCCATCGGGCCGGGAGCGAGTGTCGAAACTTTATAAAAGGGAAGTTGTCATGAAGCAGATATTTATCACCGGAATCTGCATACTGGGGATTTTTTCCGGGTGTATCAGTAACAAACCGGTGTTGCCGGAAGGCACGATTACCCCGCAGGAAGAATTTCCGAAGAAAACCTATAAATGCAATTTCACCTCCCAACCGGTAAAACTTGACGGTAAACTTGACGATCCTGTATGGAAAAAAGCGGAAAAGCTTTGGGGATTCACCCGGTATCCGTATTTGGAATGGAGCCGTCAGCCTGAAGCCCGTAAATATGCGGAAGCGCGCCGGGAGCCTGCCGAAAGCCGCACCGAGGTTATGATGCTGTGGGATGAAAAGTATCTGTACGTGGGCGCGAAACTTTATGACAAAGACTTATTTTCGCTATTGAAAAAGCATGATGCAATGTTGTGTTATGATGACGTATTCGAAATATTTTATCGTCCGAGCCTTAAGAGTCATGAATATTACGAACTCCATGTGAATCCGAACAATGCCAATCTGGACATCTTTTACTGGCGCAGATTTGCAGGATTCGCCGGAGAAATGAAATATTCGAGCAATATGAAATCTGCCGTTCAACTCAAAGGTACGTTGAATAATCCGGATGATGTTGACGAGTATTGGACTTTGGAAGTGAAAATTCCTTTTGCCGGAGTCAATTTTACCGGGGGCAAGCCTCCGAAACCCGGCGACAAGTGGACTTTCACGGTATGCAGATATGACTATTCGGTTCATTTGCCCGGCAATTTTGTTTCGGGGAGGGAGCTTTCCTCCAGCGCCGCAAACCTGACTTTCCCCGGATATCACGACATTGAAGCATACGATTACCTCGAATTCGTCAAATAACGGAGATTCAGCATGAAAAAAATTATCACAGGTATGTTCATAACGCTTCTGGTTTTATCTTCGGGATGCGGGATTTTCAGTTCCGGCGAAAAGTCGATTTCACCACGCGAGAACTTTTCAAAGAAAACCTACGAGTGTAAATTTACCGCCCAACCCGTAGTGCTTGACGGCAATTTGAATGACACGGCATGGAATAACGCCGAAAAACTCTGGGAGTTTACGCGTTATCCAAAATTGAAGTGGGGAAGTCAGCAGGGCTTGGAAAATTTTGCCGAATCGCGTGAGGAACCGGCCGCCAGCCGCACCGAAGTAATGATGCTGTGGGATGACAAGTATCTCTACCTGGGAGCAAAACTTTATGACAAAGATTTGTATGCAATGGTGAAAAAACATGATGGGCCTTGTCATAAGGATGATGTTCTGGAGCTTTTTTTGCGTCCGAGCCTGCAAAGCCACGAGTATTACGAGTTTCAGGTCAATGCCAATGATGTTACAATGGACAGCTTTTATCCCCGCCGGCTTTGCGGAGGTTTTAAACGCGGATTGGATTTTGAAAGCGGCATTAAATCAGCCGTGAAGCTCAAAGGGTCTCTTAATAAGTGGAAAGACAAGGATGAGTACTGGATAGTGGAAATGCGGATTCCGTTCTATTGCATCAATTATACAGGAGGAGATACTCCCAGGCCCGGGGACAAATGGACTTTCGCGGTATGCAGATATAACTATTCAACTTACCTTCCTGAAGATTTTTCGGTGGGATACGAACTTTCTTCCAGCGCCGATGGTTTTTCAATGGCCAGCTTCCATGGCATTGAACAGTACGACTACCTGGAATTTGTTAAATAATGGAGATGGAGAGCATGAAAATAATTTTGAAAATACTTGTGATTGCTTCAATTGCCGGACTGTCCGCCTGCGAAAGCATCGAGAACCTTAAGGATATTAACAGTATCGACGACATTCTGCCAGCGGATGAACAGGACATTGCTTCTCCCGCGGTAACTTATTTCTGCAAGAAAACCGGTCAGCCGGTAAAACTTGATGGAAAGCTTGATGATCCCGCATGGCAAAGCGCTGATGTCCTTTGGGATTTTTTCCGTTACCCAATGTGTAAATGGGATTCCCAGGAGATAGTCCAGAATTCCGCCGAATCGCGCCGGGACGCGGCCGCAAGTCCAACCGAAGTTAAAATGCTCTGGGACGACAAATATCTTTATCTCGGGGCCAAAATCTATGATCAGGATATTTTTTCAGGCGGCAGTGACGATGACACCAACCTGGCTGAAGGAGATATCCTGGAACTTTTTTTGCGTCCTGACCTGAAGTCAAAAGGCTATTATGAGTTTCAGGTTGCCCCGAATAATACCAAAACCGACGTCTTTTATCATCGCCGGAATGCCGGTGGCTTCAGGCGTGGAGTAAGCTTCAACAGCGGAATGAAAACGGCGGTAAGCATTGAAGGAACGCTCCGGAACTGGAAAGACAAGGATAAATACTGGATCGTGGAAATGCGCATACCCTTTGCCGGACTTAAGCCCACCGGCGGTAAAGCTCCCCGGCCGGATGAACGTTGGATGTTTGCCGTGTGCCGCTACGAACATTCCGTTTATTTGCCTAATGACTTTTTCGCAGGCATGGAGATGAGTTCCAGCGCCGATGACCTGGTGCTTTACAAATTCCATCACTACGAGCGGTATGATTACCTGAAGTTCGTGGATGAGAGCCTTAAGAAAGCCGTGGAACCGGAACATCCTGAAGCTTCCCCGAAGAAGTGATTATTTCGGAATATCGTAATTGTTCTGGTTCTGCGCGGCGGCGCTGAGGATCATTCCGAACGCGAACATCGTAGAGACCAGGGAACTTCCCCCGTAACTGAGAATCGGCAACGTGATACCCGTAGGCGGAATCATCGTCACGTTTACGCTGATATGCACCAGCGCCTGGATACTGAACAGCATTCCCATGCTGAAAATGAAGATGCGGTCGGTTCCCGCCTGCGCCCGGCATGATAGCCGGTAGCTGATATAAGCCAGCAGCGCCAGCCCCACAATGACCGGGAATGCCCCGATGAATCCCACCGACTCGGTAAGCGCCGCGAATGCCGAATCGCTGTGCGACAGCGGCAGATAGGAGTTTGCCCAAAGCGCTTTGCCCCAGCTTGTGCCCCAGAATCCGCCACGGGCCAGCGCATACTGGAATTGCCGGATGTGCCAGCCGCTTCCCATCGGGTCGGTGTCGGGATTAAGGAAACCAATCAGCCTGGGGATTACGTATTGATATTTATAAATGAATATGGCCGAAACCGGCAGTCCCATCAGGAACGTGAGCATCAGGTAGCCAAGATTGCCTCCGCATACCCAGTATACGGTTACGAATCCGGCAAAATAGATTGCCAGCGTACCAAGATCAGGTTCAAGGGCGATAGGCAGCATCCACATAAGGGCGACGCCCAGCAGGATCAGAAAGCGTTTCCAGTCGAATTCCCCGATATTGGCGGCAATGCAGCTTAAGAGCAGAATGAACGGTCCCTTGGCGAATTCGGACGGCTGAATAAAAATACTGCCGATGCTGAACCAGCCGCGCATGCCATGTACGGCAGTTCCGAAAAAGAGTACCGCCACAAGCGGCACGAAAGCCGCCGCCGCTATAGGCAGAACTGCTTGCTTATAAAACCTGAATGGCAGTTTTGAACTGGAAAACAGCACTACCATTCCGATCATAAGCCAGGCGAACTGACGTCCGGCAAAGTAGAACGGGTAATCGCTGTGGAAAGTGGCGTTGTAAATGCTCATGCATCCCCACAACCCGAGCAGGAACAGCAGGATATATACCGCCGTGGAGAGATTCAGCACTCTCCTGGGCGGCAATAACGATATTACCGTGCTGTTTGTGTCATTCATTAGAATGTCCACCCATTTTGTCATGGAGTTGTCTTTCACAGTACCTGCCCCTGATTTTCGTTTTTCAGGATATCCTTCAGCGAACACGAAAGGCGAATATCTTCACCCGGTTTTGCTTCTTTTTTCAGTTGCCAGGTTCCATTGACCCAATCCCGGTTGCGGTCAAGCATTACCAGATACATTCCGTCAGTGCCCCCAAGGAGCTGATCGAACTTGAGTTCGAGTCCTTCACAGCCAACGAGACGGCCGTCGATGAATTCGGTATTGCCGATAAATCTTTTAACTTTCGGGTAGTCAACGCAACGGCGTTCCACCCGTGATTCAATTTTCAATTCCGGGAACAGGTTCCCGAGTTTGTCCAGGTCGAAGATTTTGCTTGGAGCAACCCCTTTTACCAGCAGGAAACGATTGTCCTGCCAGGTAAGGGAATAATCTCCCAGGATCTTCTTCAGTTCTCCGTAAAGCAGTTCCCGGCGTGAGGGGAGGGCGGGTTCCGAGTCAAGAAAAACATCGAAATACCGTTCCGACCATGCCAGTACCTTACCATCTTTATCTAGAATTCTTCCCCGGGGGGCGTAATAAACGCCTTCCCGCCATGCCAGCCGACTGCCCAACTCAAGGTAGGTGCCCCGCGCGTACACGGTGAAAAAGAAGATATGGGCGCTCGCCAGGAGCGCCCATATCAACAGGAAAGAAAGGAGGGTTTTAGCTCTGAATTTGTACTTTACAAGTTGTTCCATAACCTTTTATGTTACGTTATTGTGCCGGTCTATTTCCCGCCCGAACTCACTGGGCGGAACCTTGCCGTACATATTTTTAAAAGCAGCTTCGGGTGTCTGTTGGCGGATTTTTTCCAATCCTCCTGATGTTCCCTTGGCAACTCGCTTACCATGTTGGCGGTAATTGTCCGCCATTTTTCTTTGGCTTCCTTTTGCTGGGCTTCACGCTGCCGCAGCTCTTCAGTCATTCTGCCGGCGCCGATGATGAGCAGAGAAAGCAAAATGAGCATTACACAGATTGTTATTCTGGTTTTTCCGTCATTTTTGTGAATCAGATCCATCTTGTGCCTCCGCCCGTTAAAATTATTCGCCGCTGTCTTCGAGGTAATCGTTATTCATCAAGTCCGCCGCCATTTCCCGTTCGCCTTTTTCGCGGACATGTTCATTCACCTGTTCAAGTTCCTGCATCCAGCGTTCCGCGTTCCAGATTTCCACTCCTATTTCCACGCCGATCACCACTGCATCCGATCCTGGAACCAGTTCCGCGTATTCCCGGTATGCCTGGGGAACGCTGATTCTGCCCTGTGCGGAAATTTTTTCCGACTGGCTCATGGCCCCGAATCTTCTCAGTTTTCTCCGGAAAACCATGCTTCCCGAAGCGCGTTCCGCCGGTTTCGACTCTGCCCGGCGCATCTGCAGATACACTTCCTCGGGATAAATCGCCAAGGCGCCTTCGGGAAGGCAGTGCATGACTACTTCGTCACCACCTTGATTCGCAAAGTCTTTAAGTACCCGCGGGCTCAATTTGATTCGCCCATTTGCGTCAACCGAGCACTTGTCTTGTCCGCAAAATGCCAGCATCTGCTTCTCCAGAACGTTCCAGTTTATTCCATTTTATACCGTTTTATTCCATTGTCAACCGGATTTGTCAGTTTTTTTCCATTTTTTCACGTTTTTTTTCCGCTTTTCCGGATTATCGGGATTTTTGCGGTGGAAACCGGAAAGTAGCGTTTTTCCGTGAAATCGGGAGAATTCGACAATTTTGTTGGGTGTTGTGCCTGAAAAAACGGAGAGGATTAATAAAATGCAATCTGGAAACAATATGATGGAAAAAAATATCTGTTTCTTTTTGATTAAGTTAGCTAACGGTGGTTGCATGAAACCCAAAATGAGATAAATTAAAAACCATTATTGACTAATTCCAGAAAAAGAATTTAAGCTGAAACGAACTGTAAACCGGAGTGAAAACATGGCCGAAGAACTGCAAGGGCTTTTGGAACGGATTCATCAGGAAGGGGTGAAAAAAGCCGATGACGAAAAAGCAAAAATAATTGCCGGCGCCAAAGCGGAAGCTAAAAAAATTGTAGACGACGCAAAGGCTGAAGCTGAAAAAATGACGAAATCCGCGGAGCAGGAAGCTGATAATCACCGCAAACGCGGCGAAGCAGCCATCCAGCAGGCCGCGCGCGACATTATCCTGGCACTTCGTCAGGACCTTCAGGACCGGCTCGGAAGCGTGGTTAAAGAATGCATCGGCGAAGCCATGACCCCTGAATTCATGGGCAAAGTGATTATCGAGATGGTCAAGAATTTCGGCAAAGACGATGTTGACGCCGGAATCGAAGTGATCATTAATGAAAAAGATCTTAAAGAGATGGAAAAGCTCTGCAAAGGCAGTTTGGTCGAGAGTCTGAAGACCAAGCCGGAAATCAGCATCGGACACGATTTCAGCGCCGGACTCAAGATCGGATTCAAGGGCAATGACGTTTTCTTCGATATTTCCGATGAAGCCCTGGCGGACATGATCGCTAATTTCGTGGGACCGAAGCTCGCGGCGATGCTCAAGCCGGAAGAAGCCAAGTCTGAAAAGAAATCCGAGAAATAATCGCGATTGCGTTTCACCAAGACACCCCGAGGACTTTAACATATGGCCGCTTATTACTATCTAGCCAGTTCACTGCCGATGCTGCAGTTGGAAAATGAACCCCCGCTTACCACGGAGGAATTCATGTCGGCATGCGGCAACTGGGTTTCAAAATCGGAACTGGCCACGCTTGAACGCCTGGGACTGGTTCCTTCCCCGGAACTGGCCGCCGCGGGCGGTATGGCGGAAAAATGGAACGACTGGGAAACCGCGCTGCGCGATCAACTGGTAAGAACCCGGGCCGGACGCTCCGCTGACGCCATTGATAAATACGTGCGCGAAGGTTGTGACTGGTATTCTGAAATCGAGCGCGGCATCCAGGAAGCATTTTCGCGTCCAAATCCGTTGGCAAGGGAGCAGGCCATCGATTCCCTGCGCTGGAAACAACTGGATGATCTGGAAACCGGGCATCAGTTCGATATCGATTTCCTTTCCATATATAAGGTGAAACTGATGCTCATGGAAAAACGCGCCGGGCGCGACGCCGGCCGGGGCCGGGAAAATCTGGAGAAAATCGTTGATGAAATTTATCAGACCCCGGAAGAATTCCAGATCCCGGCAGATTCTGAATAAAGAATTAATAATCAAGGAGTTGAAATATGCTTGACAGCAATACCGGTAAAATTGTCGGTATCAATGGTAACATGCTTACCGTTGAATTTGATACATACGTTACCCAGAACGAGGTGGCGTATGCAATTCTCGGTGAGGAAAGACTGAAATGCGAAGTTATCCGGGTACGCGGCAATCGCGCCGACCTGCAGGTTTACGAGGATACCGCCGGTTTGCAAATCGGCGACACCGTTGAGTTCACCGATGAGCTTCTCAGCGTGGAGCTTGGCCCCGGCCTGCTTACCCAGGTTTACGACGGTCTGCAGAACCCCCTGAACAAACTCGCGGAAAAATCAGGTTTCTTCCTGAAGCGCGGTTTGTACCTGCCCGCACTCGATTATGAGTCGGAATGGGAATTTACCCCGTCCATGAAAGTTGGCGACAAGGTCCGCGACGGCGACAAAGTCGGTTCCGTGCCTGAGGGGATTTTCGACCATTACATCATGGCCCCGTTTGATCTTAAAGGTCAGTGGGAAATCACCGAGATCAAGGAAAAGGGCAAGTATAAACTCAAGGACATTATTGCCAAGGCCAAAAACGACAAGGGCGAGGAACGCGAAATCACCATGATCCAGGAATGGCCGGTGAAAGTCCCGATCAATTCTTACCGTGAAAAAGTCCTTCCCGATGAAACTTTGATTACCAAACAGCGCATTATCGATACTTTCTTCCCGGTTGCGGTGGGGGGCACATTCTGTACTCCCGGGCCGTTCGGCGCGGGAAAAACCGTGCTTCAGCATGCGTTGAGCCGTTACTCCGACTGCGATATCGTGGTTGTGGCGGCTTGCGGAGAGCGCGCCGGTGAGGTTGTGGAAATCCTCCGGGAATATCCCCACCTCGAAGATCCGCGCACCGGACGCACCCTGATCGAGCGTTCCATCATTATTTGTAACACCAGTTCGATGCCGGTGGCGGCGCGTGAAGCTTCGGTGTACACCGCCGTGACCCTCGCCGAATATTACCGCCAGATGGGATTGAACTGCATGGTGCTGGCCGACTCAACCTCGCGTTGGGCGCAGGCCATGCGTGAAATGTCTGGCCGCCTTGAGGAAATTCCCGGTGAAGAAGCTTTCCCGGCTTACCTCGAATCGGTTATCGCCAGTTTCTACGAGCGCGCCGGCCTGGTTAAGCTGAATGACGGCAAACTCGGTTCGGTTACCATTGGTGGTGCGGTAAGTCCGGCAGGCGGTAACTTTGAAGAACCGGTTACCCAGAGTACCTTGAAGGTGGTGGGCGCGTTCCTCGGGCTGTCCCGCGAGCGTTCCGACGCCCGGCGTTATCCGGCGATCCACCCCCTCGACAGTTGGAGCCATTATCACAGTATCGTGGATGCCGATAAATTAGAACTGGCCCGGAATACCCTCCGGCGCGGCAACGAAGTTGACCAGATGATGAAGGTGGTTGGTGAAGAAGGCACTCACATCAACGATTTCATGATCTACCTCAAGAGCGAGTTTCTCGACTACGTTTACCTCCAGCAGAATACCTTTGACGAAGTGGACGGCGCTACCGACAAGGACCGCCAGATCTATGCTTTCAATAAAGTTATCGATGTAATCAATACCGAATTCAAGATGGCGGACAAGGACAAGGCGCGCCGGTTCATGCTGGAACTGCGGCAGATGTTCATTGACTGGAACTACCTCGAATTCGAGTCAGACAAATTTAAGGACCAGGAAAAGAAACTCGATGCCAAGATTGCCGAAGGGGTTGGAAAGGAAGATGACGCCGCAAGCGGCGAAGAGGCCGATACAACCCAGGCTGAGGAGGTGAACAATGCGTAAAGTATATCACAAGATCATTCAGATAGCCGGTAACGTGATTACCGTTGAAGCCGAGGACGTTACTTACAACAGTCTGGCGGAAGTGACCAGCAGCAGGGGCGTGTCCCTGGCGCAGGTTATCCGTTTGCAGGACTCCAAGGTTTATCTGCAGGTGTTCGCGGGCAGCCGTGGTATCAGCACCGGTGATGAAGTCCGGTTTCTCGGGCATCCGATGCGGGTATCATCCTCGAAAAACCTGCTTGGGCGTATTTTTACCGGGGGCGGCGAACCCCGCGACTCGCGTCCGGAGATCAAGGACGATCTGATTCCGATTGGCGGGCCGTCGGTCAACCCGGCGAAGCGTATCATTCCCCGGAACATGATCCGGACCGGTATCCCGATGATCGACGTTTTCAATACGCTGGTGGAATCGCAGAAACTGCCGATCTTTTCCGTGGCCGGCGAACCTTACAACCAGTTGCTTGCCCGGATTGCGATGCAGGCCGAAGTTGATACCATCATCCTCGGCGGCATGGGGCTGAAATACGACGACTACCTCTACTTCCGGAATACTCTGGATGAACACGGCGCGCTCTCGCGTTCGGTGTTCTTCATCCATACCGCTGCCGACCCGACCGTGGAATGTCTGCTGGTTCCTGATATGGCGCTGGCCGTGGCTGAAAGCTACGCCCTGGAAGGCAGCCGGGTGCTGGTATTGTTGACGGACATGACCAACTTCGCGGACGCTCTTAAGGAAATCTCGATCACCATGGAACAGATTCCGTCGAACCGCGGTTATCCCGGTGACCTTTACAGTCAGCTGGCCTCGCGCTACGAGAAGGCGGTTGACTTCGACGGCGCCGGTTCGATCACTATCCTCGCGGCCACCACGATGCCTGGCGACGACGTGACTCACCCGATCCCGGACAACACCGGATATATTACCGAGGGGCAGTTCTATTTGCGTCACGGCCGCATTGAGCCGTTCGGTTCGTTGAGCCGTCTCAAGCAGCAGGTGAACGACAAAACCCGCGCCGACCATCGCGCGATCATGGATACCATGATCCGGCTGTTCGCTGAATACCGCGAAACGCTGGAAAAGCAGTCGATGGGATTCCAGATGAGCAACTGGGACAAGAAATTGCTTAAATACGGCGGACTTTTCGAGAGCAAGCTCATGGACCTTTCGGTTAATATTCCGCTGGAACAGGCCCTCGATACCGGGTGGCGGATCCTCGCTGACTGTTTCGACAAGACAGAAACAGGAATCAAAACCGACCTGATCAATGAGTTCTGGCCGGAAAAAGATGCCGGGAAAGAAGAGAAAGAAAAAACCGCGGAAGCAAAATCCGAATAACCAAAGCTTCCGGGAATTGATGATATGCCGAAAATAAAACTGACAAAAACTGAGCTGAAAAAACAGCGGGACATGCTGAAGCAGTTTACCCGTTTTCTGCCCACTCTGCAATTGAAGAAACAGCAGTTGCAGATGGAAATGCGCTCGTGTCAGGCCCGTCTGGACAAGAACCGGGAAGCCAGGGACGACCTTAATGGTCAGCTTGATTCCTGGATCGCTTTGTTCGGAACGGAAGGGACGGTGGAGAAACTTACCGGCCTGGTCAACCTGAATAAAATCGAGATGGAATGGCATAACGTGGCAGGGGTGGAAGTTCCGGTGTTTGTATCGGCTGATTTTGAAATAAGCGCTTACGACCTGTTCTTGGAAGACGCCTGGATCGATGACGCCGTGGAAAATATCCGCAAGCTGATCGAACTTCGGGCGGAAGCGGAAATTATCCAGGAGCAGTACCGCCTGCTGGGACACGAACTGCGTGTGACGACTCAGCGGGTGAACTTGTTCGAGAAGGTTAAGATTCCGGAGGCCAAGGAAAGTATCCGGGTTATTCAGATTTATCTGGGTGACATGGAAACCGCCGCCGTGGGCCGTTCCAAGATTGCCAAGAAGAAGTCGCAGGAGGCCGCCGCATGATCGTAAAAATGAAAAAGACCGCGCTGATCTGTTTGCTCAGTGATAAGGAAGCCGCCCTGGACAAGCTTCAGGAACTCGGGATCATGCATACCGAAATGACCCAGCTTGTCGAATCCCGGGAACGTCCGGCGCTTGAACAGCTTACCGGTAAAGTGGACAACATAATCGGCATGCTTCAGTCATTAGGCGACGGCAAGAAAAAAGCCGAATGCAAGCTCAGTGGTAAAGAGGTTTATGAAAAAGCTTCCGAACTGGCAGCTAAAAGAGCGGAAATTGAAAAACAGCTCGATAAACTTCAGCGCGATCAGGACAGCCTCAATCCCTGGGGAGATTTCTCCCGGAAATTGTTGACTGACCTGCGGAGCAAAGGCGTGAATGTCTATCTTTGCTCCGGGACAAAGGAGGATATCGGGAAACTGCCCGAAGGGACGGTTTATGAAGTTATCAGGGCGGGGAAAAACAGGATATATTTTGCGGTAATTTCTGAAACGGAACTCGACGAAGGCGCTCTGCCGCTGGCGGTTCTGCCGGATGACATTAGCCTGAAACAGGCTGAAGATGAAATTGAAAAGTGCCGGAAAAATCTTGAGGATATCCGGAAAGAATTAATTGGTCTCGAAACCGGGCTTCCTCAACTCAGAGAGTATAAAGAGGAAATCGATGAAGAGCTGGATTTCTTCCGCGTCCGTGACGGCATGGGCGGGGAGGGCGTATTCGCCTACATCAAGGGATTCGTGCCGGTTCCGGAAATAGATAAGCTTACCGCGTCCGCGAAGGAACACGGCTGGGCGCTGTTGATCCAGGACCCGACCCACGACGATCCGCCGCCGACCCTGATCAAAACCCCGAAAATCTTTAATATCGCCAAGCCGATTTTCAATTTTATCGGGATCGCTCCCGGTTATTACGAAAACGACGTTAGCGTGGTGTTCCTGATTTTCTTTACCATCTTTTTCGGGATGATCGTTGGGGATGCCGCTTACGGTGTTATTTTCCTGATCTTGTCTCTGATTTGCAAGTGGGTGTTCCGCAAGAACAAAGCAGCCCGGCTGCCGATAAATTTGTTTATTGTGTTAAGCGTGACCACGATTGTCTGGGGAGCTTTGACCGGAACATTTTTCGGGCTTCCGCAGAATACGATTCCTGACTTCATGCAGGGATTTAACAAGCTGTCCAATCCTGACATAAAAGACAAGAATATTCAGTTTCTGTGTTTCCTGATCGCGGCTATCCATTTGTCTTTCGCCCGGACATGGAAAGGAATTTTGCAATGGAATTGGCGTTCACCGGGGCAGCTCGGCTGGGCGATCATTATCTGGGGCAATTTCCTGCTGGCGACGAAGTTGATTGTATTTCCCGAATGGACTATACCAACTCCCGTATTCTTATGGATATATGGAGTAGCGTTGTTTCTTATCCTGGTATTTTACGTTGACTGGAAAAATGTTGGCATGGTACTCAACTTCCCGTTCAGTTTGATGGGAAGCTTTGTCGACGTGCTCAGCTATATCCGTTTGTTTGCGGTTGGATTGTCATCTTTCTACATTGCCAACAGCTTTAATAAGATGGGGAGCATGGTTATTAAAGGGCAGTCTGGACTTGCGTTGGCCGGTTTGATTATCGTGATGGTCCTGATTGTGCTGATCGGACACTTCCTGAATATTCTGCTTGCGCTGATGGGAGTATTGGTGCATGGGATAAGGCTGAATACCCTGGAGTTCTCCAACCACATGGAACTGGAGTGGGCGGGAGTGACTTACAAACCGTTTAAAAAGCGGGATCAAAATAGTCCCGACAATGAAAATACAGATAAAAAATCCATAGAAAAATAACTAAAAAATAAGGAGACTTACAATGGAAGAACTGTACAAAGCATTAATGCAGGCTGGGGCATTTGCCGCTATCTCATTCGCCGCAATTGGTTCCGGACTCGGGTGTGGGGCCGGCGGAGCGGCCGCGATAGGAGCCTGGAAAAAATGTTATGCACAAAACAAACCAGCGCCGTTCCAGTTGGTGGTGTTTGCCGGCGCGCCGCTTTCCCAGACAATTTACGGAATGATCCTGATGTTTATTATCAGTGGGAAAACTTCATTCCAGAGCTATCCGCTGTTTTTACTGATGGGGATTGTCGGGGGGATAGCGATGGGCGTGTCTGCCTGGATGCAGGGCGTTGCCGCCGCCGGCGCATGTAACGCTTACGCAGAAACCGGAAAAGGTTTCACCAACTATCTGATGATCCTCGGAGTTATCGAAACCGTGGCGATCTTCGTGATGGCATTTGGTATCGTTATGCTGGCGAATATTAAATAATCGGCACGATACGATATAAATACGAGGCGGGAACTTCGGTTCCCGTCTTTTTTCGTTTTAATGATCACAAAAGATTTAACTGATTAAAATGATGCCGAATTTGAATTTCCGGTAAAAAGTGGCAAGTTTAGTGGCTTACTCCCTTCGTTAAAATTATGTTAGGGAAAATTATTCAATACGGAAGTCAGAATGTCAGATAAGCAAGTAAACAAATCACTGATAACCTGTCCGCGGCGGCGGGGGATCTTTTATACTATCGACATGTATGTGCTGCGGGAGTTCATGGTGCCTTTTTCCCTCCTGATCCTGGCATTCCTGATCATGTTCATGGTGGGCGACCTGTTTGACGACCTCGGCGATTTCCTCGAGCATAAGGCGGATTTTTCCACAATGGTCAAATATTTCCTGATGAAAGTGCCCGGAAATATCAGGTTCATTCTGCCGATATCGGTGCTACTCGCCTGTATGTATACGATGGCGAACTTCGGGCGGAAAATGGAAGTTACGGCGATGCGCGCTTCCGGGGTGTCGCTGTTCCGGTGCGGCGGTTCGATATTTGTAATGGGACTGCTGATTACCGGGATTAATTTCTGGTTTAATGAACAGCTTGTGCCCCAGTTTGAATTTAAAGCGGAATTTGTACGTATGAGCGTGACAAGAGGCAGTGCGAATTACAAGAAGCGGTTGTTCAATATGCTCACTTACCGCACTCCCGATAAACGCCGTACCTGGCTTTTTAAATATTTTGTGGAAAATGGCATCCAGGATGGCGTTACTTTGAAGAAATACCGCAAAGACGGCACGCTCGACTGGGATATTCAGGCTGAGCGGGCCATTTTTATACCCGGGGAAGGGTGGGAGTTCCAGGATGTGACTTATACTCCTTACGACGACAAAGGATTTTTGCCGCTGGCATCGAAAAAACATCTTTTACGGCGTTTCAATGCAAAAGATTTGCCGGAAGAGCCGAAAGACATCATGAACGCGGTAAAGGAACCGGATGAACTGTCTACCTGGGTGATTCTGGAGCTTTTGGAGCGGGCCAAGAACATGGCTCCGCAGTGCAGAGCTATTTACGAAACACTTTTCTATTACCGGCTGGCGTTTCCGTGGGCTTGCTTCCTGGCGGTGTTCCTCGGGGTGCCGCTGGCGGCGAAAAACGAGCGCGGCGGGATTTTTCTGGCGATTATCACCGCAGTGGTGGTTATCGTGGTGTATCAGGTAACTTCGCATGTGTTCCTGGCGCTGGGGAAACAGGATGTATTGAACCCGATATTTGCCGGGATAGCTCCCACTGCCAGCTTTATCCTTGTCGGCTGGTATTATATTATGCGTCAGACATAAATATATAATCTATTCTGGTATCCGGATGAAACTGATTGTAATTTGCATAATCGGACTCGCCTGTATTTCCACTTGGGCTGGACAAACCAGTATTGTCGCCAGATCCCACCCGCTATACAAGGTCGAGCAGAAAGCCCGTGCCGAGAAAATCGATTACAACGATTACAAAAAATACAAAGTCCTGCCCTCCGACAGCCTCGCCCAAACTTACCGGAAACTGATTATATTGAACCACTGCCGGTTCAAACGGGTTATGAATAATAAGACTTGGGATAGCAAATTTATGCCTCTTCTGCGTTTTGATCCGTAAAATCACAGTTTTCTGTTGGTATCGATATTGGGAAGGTCGAAGATTTTGAGGTGGAAATATTCCTGGTCGCGATATCCGTAGGCTTGCCGGATCAGCCATCGGATTTTATTGTTGAATCCTTCCATCGCGGCGTTCGACAACTTATCGGTGCGCCAGTAGGCCGTGATGCCGCCGAGGTGGTTTTCGATGGTTTTCGCCATGTCGGAGAGTTCCTTGATGTCCGTTTCCCTGGCGATGTCGCACCAGTTACGGAGTGCCGCCTTGGCCCGGAACTCGTTCCCGGCTTGGCGGTAGATGCTCCGCAGCGCCTCCTTCATCATGCTGACCTCGCCCAGTTCCCGGAAAGTTTTTCTCAGGTTGTCGAGCAGCAGTTTGGCGTCGGGGGAAAGGTTCTCGACGTTACGCAGGAACAGAAAGCGTTGGTTTTTAAGCAGTTTCCGATGTTCTTCGTCGAGGTTTGCGGTGATTCTGCGCCGGACTTTATCGAGCTTTTCATTCATCAGTTTGATCACGTGGAAGTGGTCGAAGACGATTTCGGCGTCCGGCAGGTTTTCCCCGGCCCAGGCGGTGTACGCTTTCGACATATCCATTGCGATTATTGCTATTTTTGTTTTTGCGCGTTTCAGTTTCGCGGTGAAGTTTTTCAGCGCGTCAACGCCTTTGCCTTTGCCGACATACAACACCGCCCCGGACTCCAGGTCACGGACAATCGTCAGATACTTTTCAACGCCTTTTTTCCGCGAGACAAAAATTTCGTCAATGCCGATTATCCTGACGTTTTTGAGTTCAATCTTATGGTATTTTTTCTTGAGATGACGCTTTTCAACGTTTTTTACGGTCCGCCACGGCAGGTCGAAAAAACCGGCGACGGCATTGATGCTCATTTCGCTTCTCAACTCGACGATCGACCTCTCCAACTCCTTGGTTATCCGCGATTTGGACGAACTCAGAAACGGCAGCTTCTCCACCGTCCAGCTCCCGCACTCGTGGCAGTAGATACGGTGAACGTCAATGATAAAACACAACTGCCAACGACCGCTTTTGACTCCTTTGATATCCCTGGTCCGCAACCACTTCGCGGTAACTTTCGAGCCATTGCATTCAGGACAGCGCAAATCTTTCCGCACGATTTTCTGGTAAACAGTTCCATGTTTACGGCTGAAATCAAAGCTCTCATGTTGAAATCCACGGATGCCCTGAGTAAAATACATCAGACTGGTAGACATAATTCCCTCGCTTTCTGGTAAAAAACGAGAGTTATGCCGCCAGTCTTTTGCTTTTCCAGTGGCGCAGTTGAAAAATTGCTTTTTTCAACTGCCAACAGTCGCTATTGGCGGATTTCTGAAGCTGTCAAGGCGCAAATGGAATAAAAGGGAGCAAGCGCGACCGGTTATGCCGGATTGCCCTTTACAGCACAAGACATCCAGCTACTCACCTCCGGATCAAAACGCAGAAGAACCAAATTTATGTTGCAATGCGCCCAATTGGGACACAAAAGGTTTCCCGATTCGGCGGCGATTGCGTTGATATATGCAATATCAAGAGAGTGGGAACTTGGAGCAAGGGCGGGATTGTTGTCTATCGGACCGTATTGTCATGAAATTGGTTCTGTCCCTGGAATTACGAGATTTATTGCCGGAAATTTGAAGCAGGGCTTAGATAATATTCACTACCAGGTAAAATGGGATAAGAATTATAAAAGTGACTGGCGGATGTATGTAGGAGGAAACAATACGGCGGAGGTATGCGGAAATCTTGCCTTGTTGGTTGACTACTGGATTTCCCGGATCGATCCGCAATATTCGAAAGTCTGGACTCCTGAAATGGTGCGTGAAGCGCAAGAGTTTCTTTCTCCTGAAGAAGCGAAATTGGCACAATATCTTTGGCTGTTTTTTCGAGAGATTAACAAAGTTAACGATTATGAGTATTACAATGCACATTTGAGAGCCGATAAAAATAACTGGAAAAAATATAAGGCGCTGAAACATGATTTGATTGCCTGGAATATGATAAATCAACCGGTTTTGCGCAACTTTAGAAAGAAATATGAGTCCAGATACGAAAAAATCAGGAGAACGGAATTTGAGGCAAACCTGAAGAAATTCAGAAAAATGCTTTTCAGTGATAAATTCAACTTGGATCGCACCTGGAATTTTATATATGTATTGGATAGTAAATACCTTGAAAAATATAAAAAATTTCCTTTTTGCGATGAATTCAGCAAATCTTGTAAAGATCCCGGCCAAATAAAAATTTTTAATGCTGTTTTTAATGCAAAGATGAAAAGATACGATAAAGCCGTGGCTATCCTTGAGAAAATGAAGAATAAAGATACTGTTCAGGAAATCCTTATGATAAAAGCCAGGCTCTATGTGAGGATGCATAAATATAAAAAAGGCATTGCTGTTCTTGATATGATGAAGAATAAAGACTCCGATCTCAAAATCCTTATGCTGAAAGCCTATGCATTGCAATGGGATGGGGAACATTCAGAAAAATCTCTGCGGCAGGCCATAAAGCTATATAATAGGGTTTTGAGTATTGACCCAGGCAACAAAGCCGCGGAAGGTCATAAAAATTCAGCGCAGTATGGTCTCAAACAGTTCCAGACTTATACCTGGTTCAAATTTCCATGGGATATTTTTCCCTGGGGGATAGGATTAATTGTTTTCATTCTGCTGGTTTATATTTTGCTTAAGTCGATGTATCTGATTTGAATAACCGGATTTTTTCTACAAAAGCGCAAGATTTTTTTCGAACCCGATTTGCCTTTCCGTGAGAAAAAAGTAATGTTATAGTTTCTATTGCGGCTTACACCGTCGGATCCGTAGCTCAGCGGTTAGAGCAGACGACTCATAATCGTCTGGTCGCAGGTTCGAATCCTGCCGGATCCACCATTCATTTCCACGCGGAATCCTCTCTGTGGATTCTAGGAGATATCGTATAAACCGTTGTACTAAAAGGTTATGCGAATGATGCAGTATTCCCCCCGTGACAAGTAAAAACGGCCTGTAGAAGGCCATTTCGAGCCATTTTATCGGTTCTTCTGCGGTTTGTGACATGAAGTTGTGATGGAATAGGCGTGACTGCTTTCGGCGTCAAGTTGCAATCCGGCATAACCGGTCGCGGTTGCTCCCTTTTATTCCGTTTGCTTACCTTGACTCCTTCAAGAGTCGGCCTGAACTGATGTTGTTGTCCGGAAAAATGACTTTTTCCGGCCCCGGACAGTAGGCAAAAACAAAGACCGGTGGCATAACTCTCGTTTTTAAGCACAAAAGCGAGGGAGTCATGTCTACCGGTCTGATGTATCATAGCCAGGGAATCCGCGGATTTCAACACCAGAGTCTGAAAGTGGATGGGAAAAGTTTCATCCAGAAGATCAAGCGGCAGTCGTTTGTCTGCGGCAACTGCGGTTCCGCGAACGTGAGTGTAAAACTAATGCGGACCCGCCGCATCCAGGGTGCGCCGTATGGAACCAAACGCCTTTATTTTGAACTCGGTGTTCACCGCATTTACTGCTTGGCCTGCAAGGGAGCATGTCATGAAAAGCTGCCGTTCCTGTCGCACCCGAAAGCCCGGATAACCAAAGTTCTGGAACGGACTTTGCTCGACCTCCGGAGCGAAATGAGCATCAGCGCCATCGCGGAATACTTCGGGGTTTCCTGGCGGCTGGTCAAAGACTGCGAAAAGCGTCATCTCAAGAAAAAATACCGGAATATTCGCCTCAAAAACGTCAGGATAATCGGCATTGACGAAATTTTTGTCTCGCGGAAAAAAGGCGTTGAAAAGTACCTTACAATCGTCCGCGACCTAGAGTCCGGGGCGGTGCTGTATGTCGGCAAAGGCAAAGGCGTTGATGCGCTGAAAAACTTCACCGCAAAACTGAAACGCGCAAAAACAAAAATAGAAATAATCGCAATGGATATGTCGAAAGCGTACACCGCCTGGGCCAGAGAAAAACTGCCGGACGCCGAGATCGTTTTCGACCACTTCCACGTGATAAAACTGATGAACGAAAAGCTCGATAAAGTCCGGCGCAGGGTTACCGCGAAACTCGACGATGAACACAAGAAACTCCTTAAAAACCAACGCTTTCTGTTCCTGCGCAACGTCGAGAGTCTCTCCACCGACGCCAAACTGCTCCTCGACAACCTGCGAAAAACCTTCAAAGAGTTGGGCGAGGTCAGCATGATGAAGGAGGCGCTGCGAAGCATCTACCGCCAGGCCCACAATGCGTTTCATGCGGAAGCGGCATTGAAAAACTGGTGCGATATTGCCAGGAAAACTGACATCAAGGAACTTTCCGACATGGCGAAAACCATCGAAAACCACCTTGTCGGCATCACCGCTTACTGGCGCACCGACAAACTGTCGAACGCCGCGATGGAAGGCTTCAACAATAAAATCCGATGGCTCATCAGACAAGCCTACGGATATCGCGACCAGGAATACTTCCACCTCAAAATCTTCGACCTGCCAAAGCTGAACATTCAGAAACAATTATGAGCCTACCATGTCACAAACCGCAGAAGAGGCATTTTATCTCCGTCTCTCTAAAAGTTCTTGTTACGACCAGAACTTTTGGAAATTTTTAAAATTTACTTCCACTCGTTCAGAAAGACTGTCAATATGCATTGTATTTTTCTGTATCATTTTTTTAGTTTCCTTGTTTTTTTATCTTTAAGTTTATGGATGCGTTTTCTGTAAATACCCCAAAAGATATCAGATTTCCCCGTTAGCTTCGTGTAAGGTTTTCTTAATTACACGCATGATGTTGCCGCCGATGATTTTTCTGATGTCGTTGCCGGAGAATCCGCGCTGAACAAGCCCGACGGTAAACAGCGGCCAATTTGTCCAAGCAAGGCTGTCCTGCATTTGCGGGGTGACATCCATTTTTTTCTGCGATTCCGGCCAATAAATGTCGAAGCTGGTTCTGAATTTTATTTTCTTGTCTTTGGGCAGTGGCGGGGGCGGTCCGACGATAAAGCCGTTGTCGGTGCCGATTGATGCATAATCCGGGCCAAAGTTTCCAGCAATATGATCGATGTGGTCAAGCAACGCATTGATATCGCCACTTCGTCCCAGAAATCCCGCCAGGGCACAGATACCGACGAAACCGCCGGATTTAACGATTTGCCGAATAACTTCATCGGATTTGCCCCGAAAAGCGCGATATTCACTGTTCACGGCATTGCAAAAAGTATGGCTTGCCACCACCGGTTTTCGGGAAACTTCGGGTAATTTTTTTACCGTCGAAGGCGGCGTCTGCTGATCGAGGATCACCCCTGATATCCAGTCCTTGCGGACCAGGTTCAGCATTTTTTTCTCATAATTATCCTCTTTCACGGAATGGAAAATCGACCGGCAATTGTTCTCGGAAATAGTGTCCAGAATCGTCTGGACGATGATGCTTGGCCCCATATAATGCTCCCCGTACTGCCGCGAGTAATCAGGCGTGAACGGGCGCAGCAGACAGGCAAAGGTGTCCGGTTCGTTGGTTTCGGGAGGCTGGGTGTCAATTACGGTTGTGCCTTGGGCGCCCCTGCCGCATTTAACCAGTCCTTTATTTTTCAGTTCCCGGATGCTCTGGTGGGCGGTGATAGTGCTGACGCCGTATTTTTCGCACAGTTTTACAACTGATGGCAGCTTTTCGCCTATCGCCAGCTCTCTGCTTTGGATGAGTGTTTCCAGTTCCCTGACAATCTTTTCATATTTTGGCGGAGATTTAATTGGCAATCCGGAATGACCATAACGCTTGTTGTTAATATATTGATATATTATTGCCTCCGGTATCGATATTGTCAAGCGATTTTTCACTCAGCCTGGAAAATATTTGATATTTTTAAAATTAATATATTGACACATTAATGTAAACATATTATAATGTTATTAACATAAGCAAACACTGAACAGGTATTCAGCGGCGGATCATCTTGGCCGATTCCGCTTCCATACGCGAAAATAACAAGAAAGCGAAGGGGGCAAATGAACAACTTCAGAAATCGGAATAACGAACCCGGACGAACCCGGATTTTCACTTTAATTGAATTATTGGTAGTAATAGCGATCATTGCGATACTTGCAAGCATGCTGTTGCCAGCTTTGAAGAATGCGCGCGAAGCAGGTTTACGGTCATCATGTAAAAATAACCTGAAACAGTTATTTCTGGCCTGCGACGCCTATGCCACCGACAACAACGGCTATGTTCCCGGGGTAATACCCTATCCCCCCAATACGGCGCAAAACATTGCCTGGGCCGGACCATTGGTTTACAACGAGTATGTGCAAAAACCGGCAGGGAGTGGAACATACGGCAATGCAAGCAATGCCGAGCCGTTTTTCAACAGTTTATTCGGTTGTCCCAAGGCAACCATCATGGGGGCAAGTGAGTATGCCAACTGCGGCCAGGGCTTTTTTTCTTCTTACGGCGTCAACTACTATGCTCTTTATACCGAAATGAAAAAATTGTGGCAATGCAGAACTCCAAGTCAAACGATGCTGTCGGCGGAATGTGATTCGACCAGTTTTCAGCTCTTATCCAATGCCACTCACTGGCCGGCCAGGACTTCGTACCGGCATATGAACGTCATGAACGTGCTGTATTGCGACGGCCACGCAGATTCGATGGCCAGGTTTCCGTATCCTTGTCTGACAAATTCCAGCGTCCCGTTCTGGAAATTGTATTGAATTAATATAAGGCGTATGGCTGGAATGAATCGTTATCAGGTATCTATGGCCGTCGATTTCCCCGATGACCTGCTCAATACGGCTTTCGACCGGAAAAAACTGCGCAAACTGTTCGCGCTTTTCCGGTCTTGGGGCATCAACCGGATTTACTGGATATATACTTTGAAGCACGGGGATTTGTTCAACCAGTTCATCGACGATATCCGGTACCGGGGAAACATCACGAAAACCTATCAAAACCTCGGCGAATTCCTGCCTGCCGCCGTCAGCGCGGCCCATGATCTCGAGATGGAAATTTACGCAATGTTCAAACCCAATGACCTTGCGCACAACGTCTTTTTTCCGTCCGGGGAAAAGCAGGTTCAAGCCCATGGGAAAATTGATGTTCTGGGCGGAGCCATCAACTGGGCTGTCCGTGACCTGGGACAACTTCAGCATTTGCGGGTCAAACGGAGAGAAGATGACATCCCGGAAAATCTCGACAAGAAGATTATCGCTAAAATTGTTTTAACCTCTGATTCCCCCGCAAGCCTGCGATTCGGCAAGGAAGATATCTCTATTCAGGTAAGCGGCGACAACCGTTTATACGAGGATTACGGCCGCGATTTCGACTTCCGGGAACTTGTGGAAAACGGCTGCCGGATAGTTGTTCTCGACAACCTGGACATCCGGGAAAAATATTTTTCCATGCATACGCCTTTCCGGGACAAATCCCTCGACGCCAATTACCTTAATTTTTTGTCTGTTCAGGGAATGGTCCGGGACGGAACCATGCAAGGCCCGCTCGCCACTCTCGTGACCGTGTATGACGAGGACGGCCGGGAATTGCCGTTCACCTACGGCCTAGTCTCCTCCCATGACCAAAACCGCCATATCAAATTCAACCCGAGTCCAAACGGATATGTTTTCAACTG
The DNA here is from genome assembly GCA_963678815.1 of Victivallales bacterium. Classification (GTDB taxonomy): domain Bacteria; phylum Verrucomicrobiota; class Lentisphaeria; order Victivallales. Next base: position 4,211,527 of record OY787460.1, on the reverse strand, counting down.
GGACAACCAGGCGGTCCATGACGGCTTTTTTCACAACACCTCATACGCCATCGATAATTGCAGGGGATACATCGCCTTTGCAAAGGGCAAGGAACCTTATGTAACCGGGATTCTTTCTCCCGCCTATCGCGAAGTCCGGGATTACTGGCTTGGGGGGATCCGGGACTGTCTCGAGTCCGGGGTTGACGGCGTCGACATCCGGCACGACAGCCACAGCCGCAATCTCGAATGGGAAAACTATGGCTTCGAGGAGCCTGTCCTCCGGGAATTCGAGAGACGTTACGGGCACTCCGAATACGACCGGGAAAAACTCCGGGAGATTACCGCCGGATTTTATACTGAATTCCTCCGGGAAGCTTCGGCGGCAATCAGGAATGCCGGTCGCAAAGTTCAGATTCACATCGGGGATGGCGGCTTGTTTCATCCAGGCGGTATCACGGCTGATTCGGCAGGAGGTTTCTGTTTCGGCCGGACTTGGCAGTGGCGAAAATGGATTAAAGAAGAACTCATGCATTCGATTACCCTGAAAGGGACGGCGGCATGGGACCGGCCAAGTTTTTCAGCGATCAATCAACTCGCCTCCGCCAGGAACATTCCCGTCCATTTCTGCTGCTACATGAAAAGCTTGGTCACTCTCTCCAACGGCCCCGGACGTTTCAGGAAAATTCTGGACATGTCAAGAGAATGGGGACAGGATGGAATGATAATCTATGAATCGGCAATGATCGTAAAAATGGCCGAAAACGGTTCACTCACTTGTTATTCCCCGGAAATCGTCGAGTTGATCAAAGAAACCGCATGTGAACCGGTCAAAATTTAAGGAGATTTGAAGAATGAGAAAACCGGCGCTGATTATTTTACTGTTGACAATATGCGCGGTATGCAAAATATTCCCGGCGGAAAAACCCGTTGCCGGTAAAGAAGGCGCGGTTATATGCAGTTACAACTTCACCGGGGAGAAACCCGCCGCCGGATGGAGATGGCTCCGCGGCAAACCGGGCGCGGTGAACAAAGGAGAGGGAGCGTTCGGCACTCGGGGATTCCTGCGGATGGAGCCGGATTCCAGCCGGGTTCTCTATCTGTTCCTCAATTTAAATTATGAAATCGGCCCGGATACCTGGCTGGGATTTTCGGCAAGGAGTCCAAAAGGCGCAAAACTAAATATAATGCTTGCGGAACGGAAGAGCGGCAAAAACATTGCTAGAAAAATGTTTCAACTCCCGGCAGACGGTTCCTGGAAAACCGTCCGGATTCCTTTTTCCGACTTCATGACCCCCAATGGAACCGGGATCAAATGCACTAAGTTTTTTATAAACAATAAGGAAAGACGGCCCATCAGTTTCGACCTGGACAATGTAGTGATCGGTTCCGGCGCAAAGCTGCCGCCGCCGGGGCAGGTGAAAAACCTGACCGGCGCATTTGACGGTCAGAAGGTTAAACTTTCCTGGACTCCGTCGTATCCAACTGCGGGAATTTCCGGATATAAAATTTATCGCGGTCTGTATCCTGGATTCAAGTGTGATAAAAGCACGTTGTGGGGAACTGTCGCAACCAATAGTTTTGCCGACAGCGCTTTTGCCCACAAGTCCACATATTATTATAAAGTGGCCATCGTTGATTTTACGGGGCGGGAAACCCCGGACTGTAAGGCGGTGGCGGTAGTAGTTAAATAAATAAGGAGTTGGAAATGATTCGATTTGCCAGAGGCGTTTTCCGGGGAATTATATTCGGCGTGATAATTGCCGGGGGGATAAGAATACAGGCGGATTCCGGCGCGGATTGCCGGTTGACCCGGACAATGTTTGAAGGCGGGGAGCGGGTCATCCTGGAAAACCGGTTCGTTAAATTGACTTTTTCTCCTTCCCGGGGAGGGCGCTGCATATCGTTTGTTTACAAGCCGACCGGCACGGAGTGGACGGGCATGTCCGCCAAGACAGGTGGAATCCTCGGCGACCGCATCTCCAGTCAGCGGCTGAAACATGAATGGATCAATGCCGGGTACCAGGTCAAGATCAAGCGGAACACCCCGGCAATGCTGAGCGTGGAATTCGCGGCCCAGGGCACAAGTAGAATCCCCTCGTTTATCACCTTCAGCAAAACCGTGATCCTGACAAAAGAATCACCGGAGGTTGTGGTCAAGTATGCGTTCAAAGTTGACAAATCCCTCACCGACCCCGTCACGGAATCGCTCTGGTTCCACAATATCATCAGTGTTCCCCGGAAAAAGGTAAGTTATTTTTTCCCCACTGTCAGGGGGATCAAGCGCGTCGAGTACAATCCCGCCTTTCCGCCAATGGAATTCTGGGAATACGATCCGGCGCGGGGATGGATCGCGGCCATTGCCGAAAACGGCTCCGGTCTGGCATGCACGATGGAATTTAAACGGCTGATGTGTTTTTATCAGTGGTACGGAAAGGAATTCGCCACCCTTGAGTGGATGTTCCGCAATTTCAAAGTGAAAGACGGCGACAGCTTGACTACCGAAGTGCGGTTCCTTCCTTTTCACGGACTGAAAAACGTGGCCGGGGTTGGTTGTGGCGGCGTTTTGGAATTCAATGTGCCTCCGGCGGCGCCACAAGGCGGAAAATTCGTCTTCCGGGGCAGGATATTCGCGGAAACCGCCGACGCCAAAACCAGGCTGACAGGCTTCTCGCGCAAACTGCCGGGGCGGATCTGGCGTAAGTTCGGTGAAATGGAACTCAGGCTCCAAACGGACAAGGCCACCGAGTTTGAACTTCCGGCAACCTTGATGGAAAACGGACTTTATGAAATCAAGATGCAGGTGTCCGGTCGCTCGGGAAGAGTTCTGGCCGCCGGTCAGAAACCGTTCCGGGTCGGGAAGTCCGCTCTGAAATACAAGCTGGAACCGGAAGAACCGCGGCTGGGCAATCCCGATGAGCGCTTCGGAAGCATTGCTCAGCAGGTTAAACTCTCAGATGTCGAAGTACCATGGCGGTTTGACATCGTAACTCCACACGTGAAATGGGCAAAACCGTATGCCAAAGGCAAGGTTAAAGCCCTGTTCCTGATGAATTGTCAGAATGCCAGGGAAATATGTGAGTTGGCGCAGCGGATGGACCTCGATTTCGACGCCCCGCTTATCGAATACTTTTTCTGGTCGGCGACAGGCGACAGCTACCGCAAACAGAATCCCACGATCATGAATCGGATCATTAAAAATTACCTTACAAAAAAACACTACGATGTAATTGTCGTTTCCGGTGTTCACTGGAAGATGGATCTGTTCAAAGGCGTCCCGGAACTGATCAGAAAACAGATGGACAAGGGAACTGGACTGGTGGCAATCGTGACATATAAAATGCCGGAATTGTCAGCCGGAACGGGACTGCTGCCGTTCAGAAAAATTTCCCCCAACCGGAATTTTAACAGAAAATATGCCTGGAAACAGACCGGCAAACATCCCATCTCCAACGGCGTTCCGGTGTCCGTCCTGCCTCCGACCGGGATACGCGCCACCGAACCGGAGGGCGGCGAGACCTTCCTGACCGCGGCCAACGGCCAGCCAATCGGCGTCTGCTGGGACAGGAAGGGGCAGCGCACCGTGGCCTTTACATATTTTGCGTCATCCGTTTCCGGCAATGGCGAAGGGCTGACTCCTTGTCTTTATCATACCGGAAAACAGTTCCCCTATTGGGAATATTATCTGTCCCTGATGGCAAAGGCGGTGCTGTGGGCCGCGCACAAAGAACCGGACGTGGAATTGAGCTGTACGGTTAAACCGCGAAATCCCCAATATGGCGAAAAGGTGAATATTGAACTAGGACTCGGCAGTTCCGGATTGGAAAAGATGCCGGAGTCAGAACTCGAAATCACGGTGAGGAACAAATACTGGAAAAAGATTTTCCGCAAGGAATTCACGGTAAATCCGGCCAAAAGCGGCAACCTGGTAAAATTTGTCCTGGACGGCCCTCTGCCGCTGGGAATCTACTTTATCGACTGCCGTCTGAAATGCCAGAACCGCATGGTTGCCTGGGGAAGTTTCTCATTCGGGATCAACGGCAAGACCGGAATCGGTAAACTGGCTTTTGCTCCGGGCTCTGGTCAGCCTGAAAAGCCCGGTGAAGTCCCGAAGGATTTTCACGGATTCAAACACGGCGATAATATCGAACTTGACGCAACAATCGCCAATTCCAAGCCAGGAATGGTCCTGAAAGCAGTTTTTCGGGACAACTTCGGCCGTCTGCTATCGGAAAAATCCATTCCGGTTCCGTCCGGCAAAACGCCGGTTGCGAGGATTGTTTTCCCCGTGGAACATCCGCTGGGGTCGGAAGGGAAAGTCCGGGTGACGCTTCTCGACAAGACCGGACAAACCGTCGATACCGCCGATACCGATTTCGTGCTGTTCCCCGACGCCAGGGTGTCCGGCAAGTGGGACGATTATGAAATGAACGTCTGGGGCGCGGTGGACCCGTACACCGCCGGATACCTTGTCCCGCTGAGATCTAAACTGATCAAAGACATGGGATTCAGCGCCGACTACAACAGCTGTCAAGGCAACTGGATCGACAGTGATGCATCTTTTCGCAATTATCACGAAACAGTTGCCCGGATGGGATTCAATTCATACGGGCTGAACCCCATCAATAACCGCGTAATCCACGTAACCGCTGAATCAGTCAAAGATCTGAAAAACTACCTGAAAACCATGGATAAAAAGTACCTGCATCGGAAACCGTCGCTGTCCGACCCGAAGGTGCTGCAAGCGTCAAAGGACCGGGTTGTGAAAGTGGGCCGCAGAATCCGTAATCTGTACCCGAGAGGAATGATCTGGTGTGACGAATTCAGTATTATCGGCCGGATCCGGGCGTTGGATTACGATTTTTCCCCGCACGCCCTGAAAGCATTCCGGAAATGGTTGCGGAAACTGTATCCCAAGCTGACGGACTTGAACCGCGAATGGGGCAGTTCTTTCACCAGTTGGGACCAGGTAATTCCCGATACCGCCGAGGAAGCGGCGAAAAAAGGCAATTATGCGTCCTGGTCTGACCACCGGGCTTTCATGGAATACTGCATGACCAATTATTTCTCGACCCTCACCAAAACCCTTCAAACTGTTATTCCCCAAGCTGGCGGCGGCATGAGCGGCACCCAGAAAACCACCGCTTACAACGGCTGGAACTGGGAAGACTTTTATCCAAGCCAGACATTTCTCCATGCTTATTATTACGGGGGGCAGCCGGAATTCCAGTATTCTTTCAAAGCGGTTACGCCGGTGGCCGATTACGTGAACGCCGGTTGCCAGGGCTATAATGAAAGAATGCGCAACACCTGGGAATATTTTCTAAACGGCAGTGTGGGGCTTTCAATGTGGAGAAGTTCCGCCGCGCTCAATCTTGATTACACCCCGGCGCGTTTGGCCGGGGCAATCAAGGATTCCACCGTTTACCAGCTCAAGAGCGGCATCGGCAAAGTGTGGCACAAAACCACCCCGGACTTCGATCCGGTGGCCGTGCTGTATTCACAGCGTTCCATTCATGGTCATCACATCCTCGGCGATGACTGGCAGCAGTCCCACGACGGCTGGTACAACGTTTTGTACGACCTGGGGTTCAGCCCAAAACTGATGACCTCCAGGGAACTGGACGCCGGGAAACTCTCATTGAACCATTACAAAGTCCTGGTATTGCCCGGAATTGTGGCGATCAGCTCCAAACAGGCAAAAATTATCAGCGAATTTGTCCGGAAAGGCGGAGTGGTCATCTGCGGCAGCCGGGCGGGGATCATGGACGGCCACTGCAAATTCGCCGTTCCCGGCATGCTCGATAAATTATTCGGAATCCGCCATGAAAAATTCAATGTCAAGGGTCCTGCGGGAAATGTGGCGTTCCCCCGGAAAGTTGACGGTCTGAACCTTGACGGCCTGACCTTTAACACAAGCCTTGCCGAAGGGGCGCTCCGCACGGAAACCGGTCATTCGCTCGGGAAGATTGGGAAAACTCCCTGTGCAATTGTTAATACCACCGGCAAAGGCAAAACCTGTTATCTTAACCTGGACGTGGCGAAATATTTCACTGGCAAGCGGAATACCCCGGGCGGGAAGTTTATTCGCGGCATTGTCAGGCGGACGCTGGACTGGGCCGGAGTTGAACCGGCATTCAAAATAAAGAGTCCGGGGAATGACGTCTTTTTCCGCATCTACCGGCAGAAAGACGGCGACAATCTTTATGTGGGGTATCTGCGGCCCAAGGGCAATAAGCGCACGGATTGGCGGATCGACGGCGTTGCGGGAAAAGAGGTATATGACTCCCTGGCAGGTAAATATCTGGGCGGAATAGCCACAATACCTGCTATTCCTGTTAACCGCCAACGTGCGCTTTACGCCCTGCTGCCGTATAAAGTGGAAGCGGTGACCGTGATGCCCACTGAAATTACGGCAAAACCAGGAGAGCGCGTCCCGGTAAAAATTAAGATTGTCACTGACAAAGGCGTTCCGGGGAACCACGGTGCGCATGTGATGGTTATTAATCCCGCCGGCAAGGAAGTGAAGCATTATTCAGGCAATGTTCTCCTGAAAAACGGCAAGGGGATTTTTGAACTGCCTTTTGCCCTGAATGATTCTCCCGGCAAGTGGGAGCTCAAAGTTAAAGATGCTGCCACCGGAGTAACCGGCAAGGCTTCGGTAAGTTTGCGGACAAATAGAGAATAATTTTAAAACGAAACATCATTTTATGAAAGCATATATCTGCACGGATTTGGAAGGCGTTGCCGGAGTCGTTTCCTTTGAGGACCAGACTTATCCGGACGGCAAATATTATGAAAACGCGAAAAAACTGCTGACCGGGGAAATCAATGCCGCGGTTGAGGGTTTGGTCGAGGTTGGCGTGAATGATATTTTGATTCTTGATGGTCATGGCTCCGGCGCGGTGTCTTATGAAGAACTGCATCCTGAAGCCAAGTTGTATCACGGCCGTCCTCTCGCTCCCAGAGAAGTGTTTGATGAATTTATCAGGGAGTATGACGTCTGCATGATGGTGGGACAGCATGCCATGGCAGGCACGGTCCGGGGCAATCTGAACCATACCCAGAACAGCCGGGGTATCGAGTATTATAAGTTGAATGGAAAACTTATCGGGGAAATCGCCCAGTTCGCGCTGTATCAGGGGGCTTTCGGACAACCGGTGATTTTTCTGAGCGGAGACGATGCGGGATGCCGGGAAGCGGAGGAATTGATCCCCGGAATCACCACGGCATGCGTCAAATACAGCTTGAGCAGGCTCTCGGCAATTTCCATAGCGCATGAAAAAGTCAGGGAAATTATCAGGAACAAGGTCAAGGAGGCCGTAAGGAAGCATGAATCCGACCCGCTGTCGCCGTTGGTATGGGAAGGACCGTTTGTTCTGGAAAAACGATACTTCCACACACATCTTGCGGATGGATTTATTTCGGCTCATCCGGATGCGGAAAGAGTCGGCGAATTAACGGTGCGAGTCCGACTGGACGATATTCGTGATATTGTCTGCCTGTAATAAGGGAAGCAACTACCTATCCCGAAAACTTCATGAAAAACTTGAAAAATTAGTTTAATATATTTTTTTTTCAATGACTTACAACAATTATACAGATTTACAAAATGTCATGGGAGAATATTTTGTAAATCTGTACTGCGGCTTTCATTGGCCGGACTCCTTTTTGATGTTTTTGGGGTAAAACAATATACTCATTGCCGGGGAATTTCCTATTACAATGCGATTCCGTAAAAAAGTTTTTGTTCATCCCATTCCACCGGAATCCCCCGGCGGAACCGGTATAATGAGAGGCCATCAGGCTCCGAGCCCGTGATGATCGCTTCCTGGAGTTTTGGAGCAAGATTCACCAGATGTAATATTTTTGTTGCATAGGCGATGTCGAGTTGGAGCTTGTCGGAGAGCTGGGTGACGGTGGAGATTTTGCCGGATTCGATAAGTCTGGTCCATGCGTGCGCCCTGGCCAGCGCTAAAAACATCGTTTCCTGGACGGGGGATTCTGCGTTTGGCAACTCGCTTTCGGGGGCGAGGATCACTTTGCGTCCGCGCTTGTGCTTGACGATAACCGGAACCTTAAATGTTACGGTATGGTTTCCGATGTCCGGAGTTAAACACACATTCGGATTCCCGGCCTGAAGTTCTTTGACCAGCGATGCCATTCCGTGGGTTTTGATGTTCATCTGCATGGTTTCCTTGGTGATAATGATCTTGTCGATCAGCAGATGCGCGAGGTGATAGCGTTCGGCGGGGAAGAGTTCCTCCCATATCGCGCCGACTGATTCACAGGCATTGCTGATGTCGCGACTGGTGATTCCGGCTGCCTGTAAGTCACGATGCTGGATTTCAAGGGCAGTGAGTTCGTCATCGAGTTTCTTGAATTCCGAAACCAATTTATTCGCAATATTTGCATCATTCGCGACAATGTCATTTCTAAACTTGTCCCGCTTCTTGCGAATTGCGTTCATGCGCTTGCGTAGCTCTTCTTCCTGCTTAAGCTGCTGTTGCTTACCCTCCGCATAGATGGCCGCTAGTAGCGTTGGCGATTTGAATACCGAACTCATTTGTCCCAAGATCATTCGGTCGGCGTCGCCTGCGGGAATACTCGACAATGGACAACTGCTTACGGCTCGGTTGTCGTCCTTTATGCACTTGTAATAGGTGTAACGCCGTCCCTTTTTCTTCGTGTAGGTAATGCCCAATGCGCCCCCGCAATATCCGCATTTTAATAGTCCTTTAAATGGCGATTCCATCTTATGCTTGGTGAAGCCATGAGCCCGGCGATTTTCGGATAATACCTGCTGGGCCTTGTTCCATAATTCCGTGCCAATGATCGCCTCGTGTTCGCCGTCATACTCCTGTCCCTTGTGATGCACCTTGCCGATATAGAGCGGGTTAGACAGAGCCCGATAAATGAAGTCAGAATTAAATTCCTTTCCTTCATGTATCTTTCCTTTCTTGCTTTTCCAGGTTTTAGTACAAACCATTTCCTTATCATTCATTATAAAAATCATACCCGTTCCAACATCTTTGTATCTAGGCTTTGCATGAAATTTACAAGCAGATGTGGTTCAAAATCGTATGGTAGGATGCCAGTCCCGGCGATGGGATTTCGGAATATTTCCAATTCGCAACAAAATTGTTCCACAAGTTTATCAGATGCATGAGTCTTCAACAATTCTGGGTTGAGATTGCGGCGTATTTTTAAATTGCAATCATCACCGATGGCTGATTTAAAAGCTGCGACATCCGCAACATAGTCACAGAGCAAGACATTCGCGCCGGTCCGTGGCAGGAAGTCGGCAATGGATACGGTATTACCGCCAATAACCAACTCGCGCTCCTGCTGTCCGGTTTCGGCAAGCAAGGACATCAATCTGCGCAAAAGGGGTAAGACATGCTCTTCAAACATGCTAGGGTTCAGTAAAGGCGGAACTGCCATGCTGTCAAAAAAAATCACCTCAAGATAATTTTCTCGGAGGCACCTACTCCATCTTTCACAGATTTGGGTAGTAAATTCCAGGAAGGAAACAGCATATCCGTCTGCCAGTAGCAGAGACATCACCAAATTATCGATGCCAATCAGTTTAGCCGCAAGGGAAAATGGACCAGATGCGGCAACCCGGATTCTAGTTTTATTGCCCACCACGTTTGTAACTTCCTTTGCCGCCGCAAGCACAAGGGGAAACCTGCCGTCACCGGGAATTTCAGGTACAACCAATTTTTCCGGTAGATTATTTATTTCAAACAATGGATTGGCAAGGGCAGGACACTGATTGTCTGACGGTACGATAAGTTTTGCTCCCAGTGATTCAGCTTCAATGTTGTAGACATCAAGACCAATCGTAAGATAATCGGCGTGGTAAATTTCATACTCTTTCAAAACAGCAGCAGCGAGTAGTTCGGCAGAAAACGCCACTTCCGCTGGACTTTTATTGATCAGCGCGGCTTTGTGCTCGTAGATGGCCGGTTCCCAATAGATTTTCATAATATTTGGTCAATCATTATTAGAGTGCGCGGTTATTTTACTGACTTTGGGCCAACTTGCAACCCATGCTTCCCCCTCATTAACATTCCTGATTGCACCGGGTTGAACCAATCCGAAAGAAAGGTCAGAATTCAAAGTCGCCAATTCTTTAACGATTCGCGAATATCCAACCTCTCCGGCTTCCAGTAGACTAACTGGCCGGACCCGGCGTTTGCCGATAACCGCAAAATCCGCGGTAGCAGTTTCAACGTAATCCTGAATGACGACAAAGGAGATTTTCGGCAAAATTTCCCGGATAAAATTTCCGGTTATTTCCTCCCGGTTCATCCAGAGGTGAGAGGGATCAAACAGCAGATAAAAGTTGGGATGTCCGACGGCATTCAAAAAGGCAACTGTTCCCGCAACTGTCTCCAAGGGTGAACTGACATGATTATTAGTGGCGATTTTTATATTGAATTTTTCAGCTTTTTCCGCCGCTTTCCGCAGGACTTTAATGTTGCGGCCAGACACTTTTACTTGAGAGCAGTTGATGTTGACCGCAAGCTCCAGATACTTTTCAAAAAAGCTGAAATCGGCATCCGTATCCAAAGTGCGCCCTCGCATGGTTATAAGTTCAACCGGCACCCCGAATGCCACCGACAGGCAGTTTATCAGGTCAATGGTTTTATTTGGTGAATCTGGTGAAACCTGATTTTTTCGCAATTCCACGGCCTTGAATCCAGATACCGCCGCCAGCGCATAAAAATCCTGCAGTAATACTGTTTGTTCGGGGGATTCAAAAACTCTTCCAGACAGACAAAACTTCATCTTATACCATTTCGCTATCTATCATAGACTATCCAATCAAATAGAGTCAGGGATTTTATAGTTTCCCGGTGTTGAATGCATTCCCTCAATGCCGCACACAACGCGTCTTCAAGTTCGTCCATGGTTTTCCAGTAGCAGTTGGAAATATATTTTTCCCTGAGGTGTTCCCAAAAATGTTCAACCGGATTAAGTTCGGGGCTGTATGGAGGCTGGTACGCAGTGAGAATCGACTCCGGTTGCCGCAGTTTACCACTTTTATGCCACGGCGCCTGATCCATGATCAACAATGCCGGTTGTCCGTTAAGATGTTCAGCGAATTCTTCCATGAAAACCTGCATGGTATCAGTGTCGGAATATGGGAGGATCAATGAAAAGACATCGCCATCCTCGGGGCAGATGGCGCTATACACATAGGTGTACTCCCGGACCCGTTGCATGGGCAGTTGCGGACGAAAGGGATACGGCGCCCAGCACGATACCGGATTTGCCATCCGTCCAAAGCGCCCCTCGTCCTGAAAATAGACTTTCAGTTTTTCCGGGGAGGAGAGTTTTAACTGTTTTCGGGTGGAAGCCAGCAAGTCCGGGAAGTTTTTTTAAAAGCCTCCCGGGTTTCCGGATTTTGCTTCGGATGATGCGTGTGTGGCATAATTTTCCGCCAGCGGTGGCGGTGAAGAAGGTCATAAGCATAGTCTTTGGGCAAATCGCGGCCAAGGGCCTTTTCCGCGACTTTCTTCACCGCCAGGGCGGTGATGACTTGTCCCTTTTGGGCTTTTTCGGAAAGCCGCGCCAACAGCGCGATTTCCTTATGTTCGGGCATCAGACCGCGCCGCCTACCGCCCTTGCCGGACAAGATATATTCATCCGGACCAAATTTATTATATTGCCAAGTCCACTGCGTCACGGTGCGGTATGCTACCGCGCACAATTGCGCAACTTTCCCCACAGACAATTCCGGCTCGCTCAACCGCAGGAAAATAACCTGATACCTCCGGAACTGGTCGATGCTGCAGGCGCCAGACATTCGTACTTGCAGTTCCTCAACGCTCAAATGATCAGCAATAACGCTCCCTGACTTTCTCATGGTCCCCTCCCGATTGTTGTCCATGAGATATTATAGCATAATATTCCCTAAATGTCTATGATAGATAGCGAATTAGTATTACACATTGCCCATGATCTCCCTGATGGTCACTTCCCGGTTTTCGACTTCGGACTTGATCGCCGCTTCGATAACCGCAACATCTGTCATGCCTTGGTGCGATGAATATGGCGAAGGCAAATCATTTTTAATTGAACTTGCAATTTCCTGGTAAAAATTATCATAATCGCTGCCTGAAAAAAAATGGTCAGCCGGAATTTCCCGCGAGTCGCCGTTGCTTTCGGTGAAACGGATAGGATCACCCAAATCGGCATAGCCTCTTTCGGTGACAACCCGGCTGAAATTTCGGTTCTCCATGCCGGGATCGTGATAGCCGCACATCAGGAGGATGCCGCTGGCCCCGTTGTCGTATCGGATGAAAATCGAACAGTCTCCCTCGACAGGACGCTCGGGATATCTTTTCCCGACCGAAGCGCATACCGCCACTTCCAAGCCCCCGGTAATCATCCGCATCTGCGCCACCTTGTGGACACCGACATTGAGAATCATGCCCCCCGCGCCATCAGCCGGATCGAAAAACCATTGCGCTCGATCCGGGGAAAAATAGTAACGGTAGTTACTGATCGCAGTATGAATCACCTTACCGAAAATTTCGCGGTTCCTGGCAAAAAACAAGTTCACCCGGTTGAAAGCAACGGATTCGGAAACGGCAATTTTTACCTTGTATTTTTTTTCGAGTTCAAGCATTTCCCGGCAGCATGCAACGGTTAATCCCATAGGTTTTTCGATGATCAGAAAAGCACCTTTTGCCGCTGCCTGCTCCAATCCCAGCAGATGATATTTTTGCCCCAGTGCATTGATAACGATATCCGCGTTTTCTCGATCGAGCATCTCACGAAGGTCTTCATAATATTTCACCCCATGCTCCTGGGCAAACTTTATTCCCCGTTCCATCGTCCGGTTCCAACACGCAGTCAACTCCATACCGGGGGTACTCCGGACCGACCTGGCATGAACACCGCTTATTGCCCCCGTCCCAATCAATACCGCTTTCAAGAACCTTGTTCCTTTCATTAAAGATTGTAACTCTCTGTATTCAAACAGTCATGGAATAAAATACGTTTTAATTATTATCATCGTCTTTTTTTCTGCCTTCAATGACTTTTAGCGCTGCTACAACAAACTGGCTTGCACTTGCCAATGCACGGAAACAGGTTTTTCCATTAAAAACAGCATATTTACGTGCCATTTCCGGAAACAAATCCAAAGCTTTTTCAAGGGGCGACAAATAGTTAGAGTTACCGGTTAGTTGAAATGCAAAAGCTAAATAAATTGCCGGGATATTCATTTCAATTATTCCCTCTGAACCGTGTTCTCCCGGATCGACTTCAAGGAGTTTATTTTCTACATAATAATCCGCAATTTTTAAAATGGTGTTTTTTATTTGGGGATCTTTTGTTATCCGGTAAGCATCATATAAAGTGTAACATTCCATACCCCCAGCGCCCTTGTCTGGCCCCATATCCGTTCTGATTATATCACCTAGGTCTCCATCCGTAAATATATCCCGCGGAAACCATCCACATTCGGTTTGTGTTTTTATCAGAGCGTCCACCGATCTTCTTGCGCAGTCCCCGTATTTTTCTTCCCAAGTTGCCTGGTAAAAGTCCCAGAGACTGGCAATCGGACTAGCAAACTCGCGCCGTAAAAGACGATGCCGGTTTTTATTGATTCCTGACGGTTCCTGATTGCGCAGAGTTCGATCAACCGCTTCCCTGGCAACATCAAGTGCCCGACGGTTTCCCGTAAAAAAATAATGAAGCAACCAACCGTGAACATGGGTATGAGACAACGAAGCCGCACCGGACCAGTGCAGCATATTATGATAATGAGTCAACCCCACGATTTCTTGTCTGAGAGGGTGAAAGTGGATCGTATCCACATCTTCCACATGTTCAGAATTAGCTTCCGCAAATTTCCAATATTTCCGTTCTCCGGTTCTGGCGAAAAATTGCCACAATGAATATCCCAGGTCAAATCCCTCATTATTATACCAGCCAATCAAATCAGTAATTTTAAAATCCGGCTCATTTTTGAAAATTTGATATATAATTCCGTCATTACGCAAATGACAATTAGGTAAATCACCGTAATCAAGCATACCGTACAAACGGCACTTCTTAATGGGATTGAGCCATAGTTCATTGAACATCAATTCCAATCCATGTTCAATATCAGAATTTTCCTCCGGGCTACATGCCTTGATAATCCGCAATGCGCCAGTATCGCACATATATGACGGTTGAGCAGGTGCAATTGGGGGATTTTGGATACACTTTGACCAGTTGTTCAAGGCTGCACCATCAGTGTCCGGACAAAAATCCACCCAAAATTCATGAGTCTTGCTCAAGCCTGTTCCACCATCGAGGTTGCAACCAGTATCTCCGTATGCAACATAGCGATTCCGAAGATGTTTTTTAGCGAATTTTTTAGCTTCTATCATTGATTGTTCGTTTCCTTCCGCGCTTTCCTGAGGAACATTGGCTTTTCCCAAAAATCCCTTGAAATTAATTCCTGCTTTAGGATGTTCCTTCATTTTCGCCAAAAGTTCTTCTTCGGTCTTCCCGCGGATAAATGGTTCTTTCCACGGCGTTTCAAGGTTAAGTGGCTCAGTCAGGCTGGATGGGAATAATTGAATATCCATCCCTTTTTTGTCAAAAATAAAAGCCTTGGGATATTCCTGCCATATATCCCTTAGCGCAATGGCTAATGATGCGTTCTTTCCATGTATGCAACCCCATCCATTAAGTTGTCCAGCACAACGCTTAGCAACGCCATTTTCAATGGTAGCATATTCTTGGTCTGAATATTGAATTACTTCCGTTTTTATGTTTTGACGTGTTTTGCGAATGCTTTTATCGCAACCAAACAGTCCAGTGGTTGCACCACCCGGTGTAAAAGGAAATTTCATGCCTATTTCTGAAATCCGGATTCGTTCTGGATCTTGATCGAAAATAAAAGTATGAAATATACGAACATCGGATCTACCAGAAAAGACATGTAACCTTAAAATATAAGGACAAAACCGTAAACCCTTTTTAGAAACATGATATCCTTTAATACACAAAGACGCACGCACCGGACCGCTATCTTCGATGATGATTTCCGGTCTTGGACCTTTTTCACGGGAACTACATTCCATTCCATACTGGTCCTTCATATATAAAAATGGTCCAGAAAAAATATCAATTAGTTCTCTATTATTTTTATCCGCGATAAACTTGATGGATTGGAAAACATTTGCGGTTGCATTACTCAATTTGAGTTCTAATATTTTATTATTGATAGTTACTTCATGATTACCAATCGATACAGGATCAACAGGTTCTTTCTTGGTAAATACGGGATTTTCAGGAAATTCTGGTTTCACGTCTGCACCATATTCCAAATAAAGCTGTTGACAATTATGTTTTGCTGTATCCGGAATAAAATCTACTAAAAGCCATTTTACATATGCAAGATCATTATTCCAGGTTGCAAGACAGGTGTATTGGGTCGGGATAGGACGCTTTTCTTTATCCACTACTCTTACCGGAGTTCCACGTTCTAGCTCCTTATTCGGAAAAGGAATTCCCTGCGTTACAGGGAATATTGTTCCGAAATTCTCTCCAGTATCTAATTGTAAAGACAATCTTTTCATTTTTTATTCCGTCTTTCTATTTTAAATAGACAATGTTATTGCACTGTTTATGGTTCAAATTCAGTTGCCGTTTCTCCCACTTCAAACTGTGCGGCATCAATCCAAAAGACTGGTTTAGAATCTCCACGAATTTGTATTGTAGAGTATTTTCCTGCACGAGGTGGAACGGTGACAGGTAATTCATAACGTTTCCATTCGGTTGTGAGTTTAAATTTTTTCAGTGTGTTAAATGCACAAAGTTCAACTTCGGTATCGGACTTTTCCGATTTCATATATATAGAAAAAATGCACCGGGTTGGAACAGTAAATGATGGTTGCAAGTAGCATACGGAAAATAAGCGTTGCTTGTATTCCCCGGAGGTAATTCTGAGAGACTGTTTCCCGTGATACGCTTCACATGTGTCAATCCCCCATGTAGAATCGGACGGACTTATCACAGGGCCGGATGCCCAATAATATCTGAAATAATCAGGCCAACCTTTTACTGTACATTCTTCAAAACTGGGATTACGGAGAATATTCTTTTTCCTCGGACGACCGGTGCGGGGAAGTTGTTTCTTCTCACGCCATTTCTTGTCCCTGTGTGTAGTCATATTGACGATAATATCAACCGGAGAAGAAACATTTTCTCCGGACTTAATTCGATAAGCGGCCACACCGAACATGGGAAAAACATCGGAAAATGAATTCCCAGAAACCTTATAGAACTTGTTTTTGAAAAGATGTTTTACCTTCTTAATATTTTTTAAACAAGAAAGACGATATTTCACCTCGACAGGATAGCTTTTTGAATTGGCAGCGAGAAGCACATACCCTCCATCGGGATGGTTGAACAGTTTTACCTGCACATCCGGAAATATAAATTTCTTTTCATCCATTTCACCCGGCATGTAAACAGCCTTCTGGGAAAGTTCAGGAGTGGTCACGATGCGGCCAATTATTTTCATTTCACCGGCAAGCTGAACAAGCGTTTGCCAAATTTCCCGGTTAAGAGGAGTACGGAAATATAAAATACCCTTCGCGCCATGGATAAGGGCAAGATATGTCTGACAAATCTGCTCCTGTTTAGTGTTAATTCGTTTATCGGTACCGCTCCAGTAATCACTCATCAAAACAATCCAAGCGACTTTTTGCCGTTCATCCGCGCGGCGTTTGGTATTCCATGTTATATAAGAAACCCAATTGATATTGCACCGGCGGTGACTGCGGACCGCTCCAGTACCGGCAGGTTTCCAGTATGGATCGGTCATAAGGATATCAGTCCAGTTTATAGCTTGTTCTACCTCGGGAATCAGCGAAGAATAGTTAAGCATACAGGGATGATAACCATCTATTTGATAAATTTTACGGTAAAAGCGCATACCCATAAGATTCTGGTCGAATCTGCCAAGTGAAGCAACATGAGGTTCGTCAAAAAGATTGTAGCCTATCAGGTTTTTATCATTCACCACTCTGCGAACCGCAGAAAACATACGATTTTCCATTTTCAGGTAATATGCTTCAAAAATCTTGTTTTTAGCATTACGGGAAAGTTTTGTATACATGGATTTTGCTGTCAAATTTTTAAATTTGCAAAAGTAAATCCCTTTAATGTCTTTACGTGCTTGCTCAAGCTCTGCTCCGGAAAAGTATTTATCAAGACATTCCAAAGACGTTCCAGTTGAATAAGCTTCGGGACGGAATATAACGTATAGTCCATATTTTTTCGCGATATCAATGTAAGCTCCTGCTTTTGCAGGTGAGAGTCTTGAACCGTACCAGGCACAGACAGTATTAAATCCGGCTTCGGCTAAAGCCATACATTGTTTATTCATTTGTTTCCGATATGCTGGGGTCATGCCATATGCAAAGAAACCAAATGGGAAAAAAGGTTTGCCGTTATTAAGAACAATCTTATTTTCCTGATCGATCTTCCATTCACATCCCGGCTTGGGAACGCGCTTAACCAATTTAAGGAATTTTATAGCAACTTGAGCACCTTTCTTTTTCTCCAATGTAACCGTAATGTCGTGTGTGCCGGCAGGGAGATTTTTTATTGCAAGAGGAACAAGTGTTTCAGGATTAATTTTATCCACCAATCCGAGAATTTCCCCTTCTTGCGTTTGCACTTTCACAATTGTATTTTCCAATGCTTCAGGAGGAAGAGAAACTCTACACACAACAAAGGCTTTTTTCTCGTTAGTATAATAATTGCGGTCAAGATATGCGGAAAATGGAACTAACTCTTTCGGGTTCTTGAATAATCCCTGCCTCCATATTCCACCAGCAACAGGATCAGAAACAACAAAACGTATATTACGTTTGAGAAGATTTTCCGTTGAAATGGGCACGGTTATCCTTCGGCGGGTGTTACCGGAAATAAGAATCTCCTTGCGGGTAATTGTACGTTTGCCTCTATCTGGAATATCTGTTACTTCCACAATTATTTTACCTGACGCAGGAGTAGATTCTTTCACGTCCATTATCAGATTGTAAAAAAGCTGTCCGTTTTTGTAATAATATTTTTCAATGCGCGGGTTGAAAATATTAGGTAGAAAAGGTTTTTTAATATTTATTTTGCAAAGTCCGTGTAAACTCCCAAATCGATCAGGTTCGTGAAAATTGCTAATCAATGGAGACCAGCTTGTTTTTTTCCGAATATATTCGGTCTTGCTGTTTCGCGAATCATGATGTGGAATAAAAGAAGTAACGATTAAATTAATTTTTGCTTTATTAACATCACCTTTTTCAGTCATAATGGACAGAGGAAGAGCCAATTCAGCAGTCCAGCCATCTTGGGTCAGTTGTGTTGCAGAACGCCACGGGATATTCCAATTTTTCAACTCACGTCCTTTTTTCCGGGTCATACGCTGTTCCGCACGTGTGTTGATCGTGTTCAAAAGAAAATGGTAGTATAAATCTCCATTTGTGCCAGGATCAAAAGAAACCTGAATACAATCTTCGCGTTGAACATAATCATCATGATTGAAAAATTCAGGCGATTTACGATTTTGCAAGGGATGATTCACGTCAAAAGCAATATAGAGCCACTCTTTATCTGATGTTATCCGAGCAATGTGCTTGCTGGTCGTTTTCTCAGTTCCAACAATATTATTTATATTTACCGGAACCGCATTTTGCCAACAATCATCATTAAGTTTCCCGTCAATAAAAGGGGGACTTTTACACTGTTTTAGCGTAAAAGAGGGAAGCAAAGACACTTCACCTCCGTATATGTTTACCGGCAGGATCATTATAGTGGATACTAAGGAAAAAAATCCGCTTATACTTGCTTTCACAAACAAACTACGCAAATGAAATATTTTTCTGCGGATATCCCGAAAAGGGATGGGAAATCTAATGATTCCTTTTTTATCTCTCTTTTCCATTGTTATTATTTTCCTTTACCCATTATTTTGATTTATTGATTGACATCATCTTATATTAATTCCACTGGAATTTTACAGGTAAATTTGCTTAATTTATTGTAAAAGTTGATGCGGTTGATGCCTTTTCCACCTGAACGGCGTCAGCCCATACAGTGCTGTCATTATCCTGTAATTCGACCCGAAAAACAGTATACGAACTCAACCCACTCGGAAAATTACATGTATAGGAATAACGTGCCCATGAGGTAGTCAATGTAATCGTGGTTGAGCTCGCACCGGAACAACTCAACTTGACCTGCCTGCCAGCTTGATCGGCTTTCAGGTAAACTGAGAATGTATAATCATCGTTATTAGCATCAGGCGCCAAATAGAAATAGAATCCATTCAGCGATGAAATCCTGGTCATTTTCAGACATTTACTACCGTGATATGCCCCGCTAGATTCAAGTCCCCAGCCCTGATTGGCTTCAGTGATCCGCGGAATCGCGTACCAAGGGAAGCAATAGTCCGGCCAATTAGTCAAGGTGGCATTTTCCAAACTTGGATTCGGCATAAGATTGGTACACCCAGTGCGGCCGGTCACCGGATGAATTGTTTCCGCCGTGGCAGTTCCCGGATCCATATCGACATCGATTGTTACCGGATCAGTTGATACACTGCTGAAGGTATACGCGCGGGTTGCATATGCCGCCAAAGTGTCGCTGAATCCTCCGTCAGAAATATTGTAGGTTGCCGCATCGAAGAGGCGGCTGATTGTTCCGCTTTCGCCAAGAAGTGAAATTTCATAATCCACATCCACAGAATATTCACGGGTGTTTGCAGCCAACAGTACGTAATCGAAGCTCTCGTCAGCCGGAGCTTTGAAAAGCCGCACCTGAACATCGGCAAACTGGCCGTTTGCCGGGTCAAAGGTAACCGGGGTCGAGCTTTCAGAATAGCTGACGGACTGGTCAAGGTCGAGGGTTACCAGCGACGGCGCTAGATCCGCCAATTCATGGGCAAGACCGGTAATGGTATCCCAACTGTCTTTATGCAAGCAAGGATATTTAAAGTAGAAAATTCCCTTGGCGCCATGAATCAGGCAAAGATAAGTCTGCGTCCTTTGTTCGTCCCCAGTCAGGCCCCGTTTGCGGCAACCGCTGTAGTACTCGCTCATCGGCATTATCCATAACGCTTTGTGGTCCTGCTTCACCCGAGTGTTGGCGACACTCACGCACTGTGTTACCCAGTCGATGGAACTACGGGTATTGCCGGAAACCCGCGGCGGATACCAGTAAGGGTCAACGCCCAAGATATCACACCAGTTGGTATAATCTTCACCTTCATAAATAATAGAAGAATAATTCACGTAAGTGGGATGGTAACCATCCTCGGTATTGGTGCGCTCATACAGATCCAGACCAGCTTCCAGCTGATAGACATAAGGTTCGTCAAAGGAATAATAGCCGACCAGATTGCTTTCCTGTTTTGCGTAGCTGACCCCGTCAATAATATTGTCGCGTTCAATTACATAGTAATTCCAGAAGTTTTCGTTGAGTCTGTAAGTGCTGAGTTTTGTATCCGTGTATGATTCGTGCTTGGTTAGAACAAACAAGTCTTCGGTATCAGCGTTTTCCAGATATGTAGTTGCTTCCGTCGGATCGGCATAATAGTACCATTGAATTATACTGTTAAAACCAGCATTGGCGGTCAGGGTAAAATCAGTGCTATCGCTCTCCGTTATACCGTACATGACCAATCCGATTGGGAAAAATGCGCTTCCGTCGCGATAGACTCTGCCGTTTTGCAGATCTACTTTTGTTTCATAACCTATTTTTGAAGCCAGCTTTTTTACATCCAGATCATATGCGAAAACACGTTCTCCACTGTTGCGCCGAAGTTCAATGGTAACGGTATTGTTACCGGTTGAAAGCGTTGAAGTGCTGAAAGTTAAGTTTGGTTCATTTTCCGGGGTATTGTTGGTTCCGATCAATGTCCCTGAAGAATTTATTGCAACAAGGCAACAGTCGTCCAACTCCGATTCGGGCATTGCATCAATGGTACAGACAGCCACCGCATCTTCAGTTGTGTAATAGGTTTGATTGGCATATGCCGAAAGCAAATTAAACTGCATATCTTCAATTTCATCTTCACTGAGCACTCTATCGAAAATTTGAACTTGATCCATCAGACCGTCAAAATCATACAGATAGCCATCACCAATAATCACCGGATCGGTGGTTGCAGCAGGAGGATAATAATCCGCTGTTGGATCATAAGGATAGGTGGTCATCCTAACTCCGTTATAATAACCAATAAGCTGATTGTTTGTCATATCCCGTGTAACAGCAATGTGTTGCCATTCATCATTAACCACGTTTCCAGCGGCGATAATCTTAGGCCCGAAGAAATAACCGCTGTTTTTGGATTGTCCCTGAACGAGACGGATAGAGCCATCAATGTCAATAGTGACTGAAAATTCTCCACCATAACTTTTATCAATCAAGCTTATTCGTTCATTTCCCACATTTGCCGGTTTAATCCACATAGCAATAGTCAGGTCACCGGTAAGCTGCAAACTTGAATTACTGGCACATTGTAAGTAATCGTTAGAATCATTAAAATCCAGGGAATGCCTGAAGTAACCATCGGGATTAATATGCCCAGCTACCCAGTCTGATTCTCCCAAATAATTACTAAATTCAGCATGATTTCCGTATCCGGATAAATCAGTTACAGTTGCTCCTTGTCCTTCATTCATATCCAAATGCATGCGTTCACTGTCAGATAACTGGTAAAGTTTTTGTACATCCATCGTACTAAAAACTCGATTGGTAATAACTACTTCGTCAATCAGGCCGTCAAAATCATACAGATAACCATCACCAATAATCACCGGATCGGTTGTTGCCGCAGGAGGATAATAATCTGCGGTTGGATCATAAGGACAGGTGGTCATCTTAACTCCGTTATAATAACCAATAAGCTGATTGTTTGTCATATCCCTGGTAACAGCAATGTGTTGCCATTCACCGTTAACCACGTTTCCAGCGGCGATAATCTTAGACCCGAAAAAATAACCGCTGTTCTTGGATTGCCCCTGAACAAGACGAATAGCCCCATCAAGGTCTATAATGACTGAAAATTCACCACCATAACTTTTATCAACCAAGCTTATTCGTTCATTTCCCACATTTACCGGCTTAATCCACATAGCAATAGTAAGATCACCGGTAAGTTGTAAACTCGAATTATTATTAATGGATATGTAATCACTACTTCCACCAAGATCAACACCTCCGGATATTTTACCGGTTACCCAGGGAGTAGCAATTCCATTCACCAGAGTACCGTCATTACCGCAAGAACCGGAATCATTTACGGTTACACCACTGGATTCATTGAGTTTCCAATATACGACATAATCACATTTCATACTTTGCAACAATATCTCATGAGTGCTTAGAGTACGGTCATAAATCCGCACGGAATCAATTTCACCATCAAAATCATAGGTGTATCCGGCGCCGATAATTACCGGATTTACCGAACTCAAGGGGGGAGAATAATTCGCATTTTCCGGATAGGCAACTGTTGCTTTCAACTCACCGTTGACATATCCTCTGAGATAGCGATTGGTCATATCACGGGTCACTGCAATGTGCTGCCATTGATCATTAACAATTGAACCGGAAGGAATAATTATTGGACCGTAATATTCTCCACTGTCAGTTCCGCGTCCCTGGAAAAGCCTCACAGAACCATCCGCTTCAAGTACAACGCTATATTCCCCACCAAAATCCTTATGTACCAGATTGCAGCGTGAAACACCAACAGTTGCTGGTTTTACCCAGAGGGAAATAGTCAGATCCCCGGTTATCTGAAGCGTGGCATTATTCGCAATTGTCACCCAATCAGCATTTTCATTAAATGACAACGCATGAGAATATTTCCCGTCAATCCAAGGGGAAGGTGCCATATATGTAAGTGTTCCATGATTGCCGTTTCCGGAGCTGTCCGTTGCGGTAATGCCGCTACCATCGTCGAATTTCCAAAATCCTACCGGCCCGGACTGCGCAAACACACCTCCGCACATAACGCAAACAAATCCCATAACGACATATATGGCAACTTTTTCTAAAATAAACTGCATTCCCATATCTTCCTCCCTGTTTTCTGAGTCATAAATATTAAAATTTGTTCCGTTTATTTATTTCATTGGTTATTATCGTACCTATTTCGACTGCCAATCATCATTGAATTGCGCTGTGCTGTTAAAACCGCGACTTTCCACATGACCATCTATAAACAGAAAATTTGATGTTAGATTATGCCGCCAGGACGGCCCGTATTGATGATTTAAATATGGCACATAACTGCTTCTGTTATAAAATTCAGGTATTGCCATTCCCCAATTTGCTTTGTAATATGCTTTTTCAATTAAGATTACCGATGCGTCACTGACCTGCTGTTGTTTTTTATAATAATTACCCCCTTTGTCATTATTATAATAAGCCTGCCAACCTCCCCATTTTCCCGAAGTTCCCTGAGATTCATAAACTTTATTCATTGTAGCCCCGTAAGATGATGACCAAGGCCAGGAACTGTCGTAGGTCACTCCCGGATTCCAGACTTCACCGGTTCCCGGACAGTCAGTTGATGGACAAACAAAAATATTTTCCGTGTTCCAAAAAGCATACCGCGAATTTGACCAGTTTATATCAGGTTCGATGTTGAGATTTTCAGCAACAGGCTTGATCCAATAATATAAATTCCCAAGTGGAAGCCAGTCATTATGATCATTTGTATAAAGAGACACCCCCATA
This sequence comes from Victivallales bacterium, assembly GCA_963678815.1. GTDB lineage: Bacteria > Verrucomicrobiota > Lentisphaeria > Victivallales. The sequence goes on along the minus strand of OY787460.1, from coordinate 4,187,779 downwards.
TGAATTTGTTTGAGATTACTCTTGCAAGCGGTAGCTTTTGAAGATTCACGGGCTTTTCGCAACGCCGGCATTAGAATACTGGCTAATATTGCTATTATCGCTATTACAACCAGTAATTCGATAATGGTAAAGCCATACCGCCCCAAATGATTTTGCTGTTTGTGGTTTTTCATCTATATAACTCCTTAATGAATTTTTGTAACTAAAGCGTCATCAATAAATAAATACTTAGGTTGATCATCAGGAAAATTCGATGTGCCAACTTTTATTATCGCACCATCCATATCGGGGAGAGTTGTAAATTCACCAGAATAATGACTCCATTTGTTTGTTGGTTTTATATTTTTAACCGGTTTGTCGTCCTTGAAAAGTTTAACGTCAGAAAAAACTCTTCCTTTTGCTGATTTATCATCAATTTTCCAGCCTTGCAGCTTAACTTCACATTCCGGAAAATCACCCTTTACCCAAAAAGAAAATCTATAAGTTGTATTCGGTTTTACCTTCAACACCTTGCTCCCTTTATAACCATCTCCACCACCGATACAAATATAAAGACTTGCGAAAGTTCTCTTTTTATATTCAATTCTTTTAGTAAATTTTAGACCATAACTTTTTTTCCCGGAATGTGTTTCTGTGTCGGTAACTTCTCCTTTGCCTTTTCCACCACCGCGATAATATCCCCAACCATCATTGCCGCTTTCAACACCGGAATTCATTAGAAGATTTGGGTTTTCGGCTTGCATTCTGATTCCGGCAAACAATAATACAGCAAGCCACATTGCAATTGTTGTTGTTTTCATTTATAAAACTCCTTTTCTTTTTATTATATGATGTCAATTAAGTATGTTATTTTGCTCCATATCATTTATAATAATTTTCATTTTTAATTTTACGTGGTTGTCAGATGATACGGAAATTCCATGATATTCCTTACCAATTAGTTGCATCAGCAATTTACCGGCAGTCTCTCCCAAAAGGTGGCGATCACGACTTGTACTGATTGTTGATGGTCCATGCGGAAACAATTCAGGCAGGTAATCATATCCTGTCACGAGAATATCGTCACGATCTGAATCCAGGTCTGACAGCAAAGAACGAAGTATAGCTGCGGTGGTTTCACTGTCAGACATAAAAGCAGTCTTTCCCACTGGAGATACTGATAACAATTGCTTAAGCAAATCGTGGACATTTTCATTATATCCTGTGTTATTAAGTGAAAAAACTTTTCCTTGAGAATCATAACCATGTTTTTCCGCTCCACAATGAAAGCCACTGATGCGTTCAACATAACGCATGTTTATCTTATTAATGTCATTTATAAAAAAATAAAAATTACGATAGCCAAGACTCCACGCTGCATCAAACACCTGTTCCATCCCCGTAATATCATCAAAGCCAACGCACGCAATCCCCTCCGCATGAATTAGACGGTCTACAAAAATCACCGGCATACCTTGTCGTGCTAATGACTGACAAGCCGCGACTTCATTAAACAATGTTAATGGCCAAATTGAAGGAGATCGGACTAATCCTATTAATTCGTCAGCATCAGCAATGAGTCCATCGATAAATTTGTTGTCAAATCGCCAAGCAGAACTTTCAACCTCTGTCCGAATACCTTCTTTCCATAACACTTCGTTAATTGCATTCATTAATACGGCATATTGATAATCAAGTTTTGGTAATTGAATTAATGCCCTATTGCGAATCTTTGGTATTGGCTCGGAAAAATCCTGCCGCAAGAATGTTCCTTTACCCTGAATTTGTTCTAAAACACCTTCTTTTGCCAGTTCTGCTAAAACCTTACGCAATGTAATATGAGCAATTCCAATACTCTGAGACAAAGCCGCATTACTAGGTATAGCATTCCCTTTCCTGAGCCGAAACGCCTTAAACGAGGCTAAAAGTCCATCTCTTAATGCCTTTACCAGGCATCGGCGTTCAACTCCGCAAATATAACGGTGAATGAGTGCGGCCATTTTTTCCGCTGTTACACCATTGTGTTTATTTTCTGGTTGTTTTGTATATGTATTAATCATATTCCCGCATATGTTATATATGAATATAATAATTGATAAAAAGCGATAAGTCAATACCTATATTAATATATTATGCAATTTTATAATAATAATTAAGTATATGACTATATATATGAATGTGGAGATTTTGCATTGTTTATATACCAATAGAGGCCGAGCATTGCGTGTGTTACCAAAAATTGGACAGATTCTCGTGGACAGTCCATATCTTGATATTGACCGAACCGCTGGCGCGGCAGTCCGAGTGCGCTGGGGCGATATAATGCGTCGTGAAAATAGAGTACCTGAAAGGACGTCATGCGGATGGGCGGCCCCCCTCTATTTGATGCCATCTGCCAGTATTCAGAGTGGTGATTTGAGACTGCGGAGGAGGTGTTTACGGAAATTCGGTATAAATTTTACTTCCGCACCCAGGAAATCAATTAAAATAAATTTCCACTTGCAACTGCTTTATTATAAAGAGATTAAGAAACAGATAGATTTGTAGGCAGTTCCGTTTCACTCCGGCTATGCTCCACCATTGTATCTCTCTAAGTCTGTTATTAATGTTTACTAATATTTGATTTTGATTTTTCCTGTTGCCAGAATAGCTGTCTGGCCGGGACTATTTTGGCCGGGAATGGATAATTCAGTTTCTTTGCTGAAAATTTGGAACTTCTACTTCTTTTCCTGATTTATTGCTTTCGACAATAGCCTCGACGACTTCAAGTGCATGAATTGCTTCCGAAAGGTTGGTGTAGTCAGGGATTCCGTCTTTAATCTGTCTCGCAAATTCTTTTTCTAGTAATCCCCCGTGAGGATCAGGATAATCATTTCTTTCCGGGATTCGAAGAGCAAGCCAGGGCTCATGGGGCCCTGTTGCGCGCTTCTGGAAATACATCTGGGTTTGCCCGAGTCCGGTAATCATCTTATGAATATGTAAGTTTGCCTTTGATCCGAAAATATCCATGGTATGCATATAAGCAGAAGTGTAGTTGCACACTATTGTGAATTGGACGCCGTTCAGAAATTCAATAATACTGATGACATTATCAATTACATCAAATTCCGTAATATCGGCACGAGCCATTGCCGTAACTTTTTTGATCGGTCCGAATAAGTATACAAGAGTATCAATGGCATGGATTCCGCACTGCAGCATCGGACCGCCCGGGTTTTGTCCGGGTTCAATTCGCCAGTTTCCTTTTTTTTGTAGCATGCCGCCACTTGAACAGCATGTGAAAAGCCCATTGCATATACGCCCCATCCGTCCTTTTGATAAATTCTTCTTGACAAGTGAAACATAAGGATGAAGGCGAGCATGGTGCGCTACCATATAAGACAGATTGCGGTCACCGGCAAGCTTTTTTAAATCCAATGCCAGGCTGCTATTATTTGTAACTGGTTTGGTGATGAAAACATGCTTCCCGGCCTCAAGCGCTTTCAGGGAATGTTCGTAGTGGAGCAATACCGGAGTATTAATACAGACTGCATCAATATCTTCACATTCAAGCATTGCATCAAGACTGGTATATGATCTGGCATTTTCAATTTTCGCCGCATAAGCAGCCTTCTGTTCATCCGAATCCATACAAGCTTTAATTGCAAATTTTCCAGTATTATTCAGGTATTTTCTGGCTCTTGCCCCATAACCCTCAGAACCGATTATGCCAATGTTGATTTTCTTATCTTTCATTTTATATCGCTTTCATTAATAACTTTTTCATCTATCTCATGCATGATTAATTTCAATGATTTAATTTTCTGTTTTAAGGTAGAGTAAACTTTTTTGGGTTGCCAGTTCTCATCCAGGAAGCCATAGCGGAACAAGCCTTTTCCCTGATTAAACCATCTCCATTGAATAGGGGTTCTTATATCGACGAGACACCAGGGGCAATATCCGGTCAATTCCGGAAGCTCAGCGAAGGCTTGATATGCCTCGCAAATAATCCGGCAATGCCGATTTTCGCTTCCATAACTGTTTTCATCGTCAACCGCCCCTTGCAGCGACCTGGCCCCGAACTCACTGAGCATAATAGGTTTATTGAACTTTTTAAGCATCGATACATATTGGGTATATGCTGGTTTTGATTTTCCAATGTCCTGATACATATTTCCTGCCAGGACGTCAAAGAGGTGATACCATCCGCAGGGATGACCATTGGTGATAATTTCGTTTCCCCCGACCGGCCTGAATTCATCAGCCTGATCGGGATTCCATACCGGTTTTGACGCCATCATATTATGTGCTTCCGCGCAAGTAACCAGCCTTGAAGAGTCGAGTTCCTTTACCATTGGAACAACAGTAAACCAGTATTTATAATTATTTTTTCTAAAATTGTCCGGATCCCGGTAACAACACTCGTTTGATACGGACCAAAAAATCAGGCTTGCGCGATTCCAGTCTCGTTTAATTGTTTCCCGCATCATGCCGCAGGCTTTTCTGATTTGATGGTCTTCACCCATATTTTCCAGCCAATATGCGGGGACTTCCTCCCACCACAGCAAGCCGGCCTTGTCCATTTCACGCCCGAAAATTTCAGCATAAGGATAATGGGCGCAACGAAGGAAATTGACTCCTAAGTCCTTTGCGCGGGAAACCATTTCACGAATTCCAGCAACGGTTGCGGTTCGCCCGGACCCCTTGAATTCAGAATGCACCCCCACCCCGTAAAGCCTGATGGGATTTCCATTTAACAGTATCCTTCTGTTTTTGGTGCGGATTTCGCGGAATCCGACATCATCGGAAATTTTCTCATGACGGGTAGAAAGTTCAATTTTGTACAATTTCGGTTCTTCCGTATTCCATAGAATTATGTTTGAACGTTCCAAGGAGAATTCAAACATTTGTTCCCGGCCAGCTTTAACCTCTAAACGTTTTTTTAAACCCAGTCCGGGGATATCTACGGTCACCATTTCAGTCGCTGAATTATCCGCGGAAGCCAGTTCAACGGAAACATCAATATTCACAAAATTTTCGCTGAGTGAAGTTTCTACCTTAAAATTATTAATGTAATTTCTGGGAACCCTGATCAGTTTTACGGAATTGATTATACCACCATCATTATTCCAATCGAAACGGATTCCCGGAACCCGATTTTCACTCAATGTATTATCCACCAGCACAAACAGCTGATTGTGTTGTCTGATTGCATCGGTAACACGTAAGTGAAAAGGCGAATAGCCGTATTCATGTTGACCAGCTAAAAGTCCATTAAGATAAACTTCTGCTTCATAAACGATTCCATCGAAACACAAAAACCATTCTTCGTTTTCCTCTTTCGGAAATTCATTGGGGAATTCCCGGTAATAGACAGCTAAACCATCATACCATTTCAGTTCCTCGAACTGTGTTTTCCATGTGCCGGGAACCTGTATATCCCAGAGTCCTTCCACGTCCCAGCAGGGAAATGTAGTGTTTTTGCGTGGCCGGTTCAACCACCACTTTTGCTGGCGGCTGCGGAGCATTGGGTCCGGGCAAAACTTCCATGAACCATTCAAGTCAATTCCGGGGCGGTTATGGGTAAACATATATTCCTCACTTATTTATGGAATCAATTATTGGGTGCAAGTAGTTTGACAAATTTTCGGCGATCTTAATGTTTCCGTAATTTCCCGGATGAATCAGATCAGCGTTAAATCCCCATAAATCATTGATTATTTCCCGTCCTTCGATCATATAGACGGAATTATGCTTATTCTTTTCATATAACTCATTAAGAATTTTTTCATATTCACGCTGTACCTTACTTGAGCGACTCGGTTCAAGTGCATAATCAGCAAAATTTATGAAAGGAGTAATGATAACAACAGGCTTTCCGGGATTCTCATCAACCAGGCGTTTGATTAAGTATTCTGCTCGCTCCCCGCACTCCGCGGGGGTGAAATGGTCACGCATATTTACAACTATTTCCAAAGTTGCGAAGTCCCATTCCAGCTTTTCGGCAAAAAAATCGCTCAACGATTTTTCACACATGCATGCTCCTCCCATTGCCATATTCAGCACATCGACTCCAAGCCGGTATGCGGCTATCTGGGGATAGGCCAGGGTAGGTGATGTTGCCCCCGAACCGGCTGTTATGGAAGTTCCATAGGCAAGCCATTTCAATTTTGGTTTTTCATCGGGAGCGGGAGGACGGACTGGATGACCATAGGTTTCAAGTTCATAAAAAACAGGATGATATGCCGTAGTCATAAAGCGCCATACCTTCTCGGAAAATCTGCCATTAGCAAATATTTTTTTATCAACTTCGTTAAATCTGGCGGGAGGGGTGACATGGATACAGTGAACTTTTCCCGGCGTTATATGCTTCCTTTCGACAAGGATATCGCCGCGAAAAACCAGCAGTTCGCCATCCCCCTCCAAAGCCGAGATGAACAACCGGATATGATCAGCTTCAGTCATAAACCTGATTTCAGTTCCGGGAGCTGCTTGAGAATTCCATCTGGCGCGCGGATTCAAAGTTTCGCGTATTTTCTTTGGGATTCTATGCAATTGCAATCCGCCGGAAGCTGCGTCACGCTTCTCCATTTCCACTACATTATGAAATTCAATATTTTGGTAAATCATTTTAATGTCCGCTTCGTTGATTTTTCATTTTCAGTTCGACAAGCTTCTCATATGTGAAACGGCCAATTCCTTTGGCATTATCACGTAACCAATTATGTTCAGCTCCTTTAGGGAAATAAATATCTGCCGGGAGAATATCATCGGAACGCCTCATCCAATAGCGCAATTCGTTTTCCATTTCTTGCAGAACCGTGCCGCAATCATGCTGGGCGCTCAGATCCGTTAAGTCCGCCGGGTCTTCTTTTATGTTGTAAAGTTCGATTTTATTTTGAGAATTATATATGATTTTCCAATCTCCTTTTATCACAGCTTCCCAGCGTCCACTGCAATTTACCAGATTATCATCTTTGGCATCCCGGGATTCCGGTGCGTCAGGATTTTTCGATTTCAGAGAACAATAAAATGCATCCAGCGGTACTTTGTCGGACTCCGAATAAGGCAAACCTCCAGCCCCATATTCACAATAAATGGACTGGAATTCTTCCGGACAATAATCTTGTTCTCTCAGGACTGGCCATAAGCTGCGTCCCTGGACGCCGCGGGGAATTGGCGCGCCGATAATTTCACAAATAGTGGGAAGAATATCTATAATTGAAACATATGCTTCAGATGCGGCATCAAAAGGAGTTATACCGGCCCCGTACCATATCATCGGGACTTTAATCAGGCATTGGGGCAGTCCGGTTCCCTTTTTGCTCAGTCCATATTCTCCGGCATAATCACCATGATCGGAAATTACCACAACAATAGTATTATCAATTTTTCCGGTTTGCTCCAGATAATTAATCAGGCGCGCAATTTGATCGTCCACGAACCTGATCATTCCCAGATAAACTTGACGATAAATCCGCCACTGAGAGTCATAATCATCACCGTGATAATGCTTCAGCAGCTTATGCGAGTGCCGCCATGCATATTCCCTGGAACTGAGAGATTCCGGGCCGGCAAGACGCTCCGGAATACTTTCCCCCGGAAACATGCTGAAATATGGTTCGGGAATGGTATATGGCTGATGAGGAAGCATCGTGCTTACCTGCATAAAAAAAGGCTTTTGACCGTCATCATTTTCCAGCCAGTCAAGGGCTTTCTCCACCAGCCTGTAAGTTTCCACATACTCCACTGGGAAATTTGCCGGGGCCGTCCGGAAATGCCCGGCAGCGGCATAATGTTTGTCCACTTCATGCAGCTTTTTGATATCCAGATTGCCAATACAATCCCTGGCTGAGTATTCCTCGTCAAAACCATGTGCCTCACGTACCGCTTCGCTTACCGCCAGGTTGGATTGATTTTTTCGGGCTTGCAGATATGTATGGTTTTTACCGATTAAAACTGAATGATACCCCCCGTCGCTCAAGATATCGGTAAGGTCTTTTTCAAACCTCATTTCAGCTCCGGAGATGTTTGTATTTGTACCATTGGCTTTGGCAAAACGTCCTGTCAGCAAACAGTTTCTTGCCGGGTAACAAATAGGACATGGGGTATATGCGTTGCGGAACCGCATACCGGAATTCCCGAGAAGGTCAAGGGTTGGAGTCGGATCGAGATCATACCCCATTTCATGGCTGAAATCCGCCCGTTGCTGATCCGTGAAAAAGAGAATTATATTTGGATTACTCATGCGGCTGCGACTTAAGTTTGTGGCATTATTACCAAAACTTTTTGACGTTAAAACTTCCTGAAAAAGACTTAGAGATCAACTGGCGTTCTGAAAACTTACGTTTGTGCCCCTGGTAAAAAAATGCCGAAAACCTGATAAAGTTACACCACCTGTAAAGCCTTATTTTTTTGAGAGTGGGAAACTGATACCGAATTTCATATTCAAAACCTGAATCTTCAAAAATGCAAACACTTTCTTTAGCTGTTATTTCCATGCTTTCCCCTTTAAATGGCACGTCGTTAAGAAGAACTTTATCAGGTTTGCCGAAATGTAGCGGATAAAAGCTGTTGAGCGAAAGTTCATCACTTTCAACAAAAAAGTCCTGAGGGATAAAATGTCCGGAAAACCAAATCTTATTACCGGTTTTCTTTGTTGCTTTAAAAACTCCTTCATTATTGAAATGACGCTCAGTTTTATTTCCCAAATAATCCTTGGCCCATTCCTGGGGAGCAGCGTGAAACATTACTCCGGAAGTTATGCTGCGCCGGTCACGCATCCCCTTTACCGGTTTCTTTACCGCATAATGAAAATGGATCGGGCAACATTGGTCCGGAGCATTGAAATTGTCACGGTAACCCAGTGCCCAGTTTTCAGATTGAAAGTGATTGACTGTTGCCTCTCCTCCAGGATAGAGGTTGCCTTGTGTCGCAATAAATCCCGACATATTGTAAGCTGTTTTGGTATCATTTTTTATATTCTTGGGATCAATATAATATCCGTTCGGCCTCCACTTTATCTTAGCTTTTGCTTTGTAAGGGAAATTGCGATGTTCGTGATTGCGCAGGGCGGATTCAGGGACGTGGAACTTTGTGGCTGTATACCAGGCAATATTACTCCATATCTGCGGGTCATCGTGGTTTCGGGGCCTTACTGAAGGAATCTCCGTACCTGTCTCAAAATATATGCGATCCAAAATGGAGCGGTATTTTGAGAGGCCGATATAAGTGTATATAAAATCCATTTCGGTATTCATCTGCACAACGTCAGCCCGGTATGAACGTGAGTGAGGACCACACTGGACCTCCAAATTCGGATGATGCCTGTCAAGGATTTCGGCCCATACTTTTGCTTCGAGTTCAAGTGCAATGTCCCGCATTTCCTGATTGGACGAATATTCCACGATTTTTGCCAGCGCCTGGAGTGTAAATGCGGCATAAGTTGAACTGTTCCAATCATACATAACATCATTTTTTCCCGCACAATACGCCAGTGCGTACAGCGCGTTCAAAGCAATTTCGCGAAGCCTTCCTTTTGAATAACCGCACTCCGTCATGCTTCCGGCCAGATGGGTGGGCCATTCATAAAAATCAAAAACTTCATGGCAGGCAACAAAGAAAAAGGTTGCCATAGTTGTAAAGTTAGTTCGTTTCGGGCCGCCGAATCTTACATCCAAGGCGCTGACGATGTGGGCATTGACAATATCTTTAAGCCATTTTACCGACTTTTTTGATAATTTTTCCCCATGAACAAGCAATATTTCAACGGCGGCAAAAGGTTCGAAGTGATTGTCATCAATACCGGTTTTTTGAATGATAGCATCGGCCAGTTTGTGCAGGCTTGTTTCCTCTTGCTCCAACAGACTTATACAATGCCACAAACGTTCACGGCTCACAACATGGGCAGAAATTCCCGCCGGATGTATATAGTCTCCTTTTTTGTTAAACCATGAATCATTAATGAATTCCACATGTTTTTCCGTAAACTCTTTGCGGACTTCCGCAAGCCCCATTCTTTTGTGCTTTTTTTCTTTTAACATTATCCGATTTACTCATTTATAATTTTTTATGAGAAGAAATTCTTTAGAAATTTTGATTCCGGTTGTTACATCGGTTACCTCCAGCGTCCACTTTCCCACAGGATCATTGAATGCCAAAGGCAATTTGATTTCGGCTACACCACCGGAATATTTCAGTTGCTTGTTCAAAGCGTATACTTCTTTGTCATTGGGATCCGTCAGGTTGACAACGAAAACTCCTTCTGCGGGAGGAGAGTCACTGGTTCTAAGGCGAAGCCCCAAATTGAGGCACTCACCTTGCGGACAGGATTCCGGCAAACCTTCAATTTCAATCCCGGTGACTTCGCAGTTGAGGAAAGCCAACATTGCTCCGACTGCCGGTTTCAGCTCAATGTCGACACTCTTTGCGAATCCCATATATTTACCATGCCTGGTATCATATACATGCGCCTTTTTCGGGCCAGTTACTTTGAAGAGACGCGGTTCCTGATCCAAGGTTCGATAATCACGCTGCATGGCCACATAATTATTCCCGCTATCATTATAACCCACAACGGTAACAGGAATAAACTTACCATTTTTGCTCACTACTTTGAACACAGGATTAATTCCGTGGCTTGCCAGAAAATCCTTGACCCCTTTTCGCAAAAAAGAACCACGATTTTTGAAGCGGTTTTCAATATAGTCACTTAAGCATTTACCGAGTAAACAGGTGGTTCCTTTGCGGATTTTCTTTTCTTTGTCTTTCCATAGTGCAAGGTCTTTATCGTTTTCCGGCAGACAATTACCGGTTTTAGTTACTTCCGCAAACAATTCATTCAGTAATGGATTCGGGTAACGGTTAATTCCGTCACTGATTGCCGGGATGCAATCGCTGATAACAATTCCGCCGTTCACAATGAATTTCTTCACCGCTTTGGCGGTTTCGGGTTCCATTACGGCTTGCCCGGCAAGAATAAGGGCGGTTTTTTCCCTGCCCGTCAAAATACCGCTTTGGATTTGTTCAGGTGAAATATAATCGAAAGGCAATTCCAGATCATAGAGCAACGTGCTGAAGCATTTCATGGCATAATACTGAGGTGATGACCTGTGAAGATTCCGGAATTCATAAAGTACAAGCACTTTAGCCTTGTCGCGTTTTATTACTTTTATGAGCTTCCCAATCCCTTTAAGGATTGGCTCCAATTCGGAATACGACCATTTGAACTGCTCATAAAAAGTGAAATCAGGATTAAGCATCGTGAAGAAATTACCTGAATAAGTGGTGTACCAGCCAAATACATCAACACCGCGCAGCAATGCATGCCAAGGGCCGTTAAGACTGTAATTTTTATCATTATGTTTATAGTTATACCAGCATTCCAGTAAGTCCGTGTGGCTCTGGAAACTTCTGACCATATCCATTTCCATTCCCATTGCATATAATCCCACAAAAGTGGAGTTCCGGGTTAAGCGCCAGTAATCAACGGTTCCCCAATGATGCTGTAGTCCAAAAACACCTTCTATTCCGACTTTGGCATCAGGATATTTGATCCTGATAGCATCCGTGCCGCACCCAACCATGTTAGAAAAAAGTTTTTGCCTGAAGTCATAAACTTCACGGCGAACACTGCCTGCAACTTTTCCTTTCAATAATTGATTTGAAGTCGGTATCCGGACTTCTTTCCAGGCTTTACATGAAGTTCCCCATGCATCGTTCAACTTTTTTATAGAGCCATACTTTATTCTCAGATAAGCGCGGAAGGCGTCTTGTTCTTTTCCGGTTGGATGTGCGTCACGCGGACCGCTTTTTACCTCATCTCCAAGACTGTAAAACAAGGGAGACACCTTTTCGCACGCCTCAGCAATGTTGCCAAGTACGCCGGAAAGTCTCGATAGATAATATTCGTCGGCAAAATCCGGAAGCCGTTTGAATTCCTTGTCGGGACCATGCCCTAAATTGGTCGCGTAAATCCACGGGCGCAGATTCAAGCGATTCGCCAGTTCAAGTTTTTCCAGGAAAACATTATTCATAGGTCTTCCTGAAGTAATACATGATATGGAAGACAAATGACATTTGTCTCTCAGCAACTTGGTTGCAAGCAGCCTGGGGGCGGTTGATATTGAGCCGTATGAACAGAAAACCATTCGATCCTGGCTCCCCTTTTTAACATAGATTGGAATCATGACCTGGTCAGTACAGTTACCGTTTTTTCTGCGGATCTTAACTTCCAGATGATAACAAAGACTGCCATCATAAAGCGGAGGCAGAAATATTTTAACTAATCCCTTGAATTGCTTGTACATTGGAAACAGAAATGGTTTTTCTCCTTTTGCGACGATTCTTCCAAAGTTGTCAAACAAACGCCAATTAATAATTCCGGGAGTTTTTTTCGGAGACCCATATTTGTGGTCGACAACCTTAATTTTTACCGCGGGAATTTCACCTGTCCTGAAAACTTTCCGATTCAACTCCACGGAACTTATATACGGGTTGCCGGCACGGACTTCGGCAACGCCAGTTCCCCAGTCGGAGACGCAATCGCTGATTGATACGCGGCCGTCCGCGAAAACGAGTCCTTTTCTTTTCAGGCGATATTTGAACCTGACGACATTGCTGCCGGGCTTTAATTTAAGGTTTCTCTTCAGAATATCTTCCGGCTCAGGGCTGGAATTCCTTACCGTAAGAGATAAGCTCGCTCTCACGGTGTTTTTTGTATTGTTATACAATTTTACCGTCCAGCAACCGAGGCTGCCAACTGTCAGTTCCCGGTAAAACTTATTTCTTATATCGAATTCCACATTTTCGATTTGTACTTTCGGTAGCCCCCGCGCAGTCCAATAAAGAGATTTTCCAACAGCGCCAATAGCATAATCATAGTCGAATAAATCAACAGTCATGTTGTATTGTGTATCCGGAGTTAAGCCCAAGCCTCCGGATACTCCGCCGGTGTTGATATCATATAGAAGAATTCGGCCTTTTCCATAAATTGCGCCACGGAACAGCGAATCAGGAGTTTTCTTCGGGAAATGAAAACGGAACATTGATAAAACATTCCACGGAATTCCGCATGTGAGATAATCTCTTGCGGCTTTGGGGAGCCTTCCAGTCATTTTTTCGATCTTTGCGCCTTCTCTGGTCGTTTCCCATCCAATTCTGACTCCATGTCCAATATTCTTGTTAGCTCCGGGGCATGCAATGCAGCGTGGGTCAACAAATAGCAATCCCCCGCCTTTTTTAACGTAATCGAGAATACACTGCCTGGTTTCTTCATCTAAAAGGTTCCAACCGAAGGCGGAAAGGACAATGCAATCGAAGTGATATTTTTTTAAATTATCCCTGATACGTTTTCCGAAATCCTTGAAAAAGCTTGGATTTTTTAATATTGAATTGTCAAATCTGGGAGATCCCATTACCAGCGGTTTTATTGCCAGTCTCTGTGCTGCTTCAAAAAATTCTCTGCACCTGAACCCCTCGGCAATGCAAAGCACTTTCAAATCTCCGCCGGTCAAAGGTTTTGCCCACTTGACATGGGGGGACTCTACAAATTTTTCCGAATTACATCTGGAGCCGTCCATGAGGTTGTCGCGGGGAGGGGGGAATTTTTCCATCGCGACTTTTTCAATTTCTTCCTGGTTCAAGGCATAATTATAAATACGGAAATCATCAAGAATAATATCCGCGCATCCATGACTATTCCGCCGAGTTCCCAGCCACAGTTCATTGTTATAGAAAATCGGGGATTTCCTTTTTTTCATGGGTCGCTGCCAGCCTTCTCCATTAAAATAACTTGCGAAATAATGTTTCTTCGCATTATAAACAAGAAGAACATGAACCCATTTTCCCGGAGAAAAAAAGCGTCTGGCATGACTGGCGCTGACAACTCCGTTAATGCCGTCCGGTGATATATTCCGGCTCCAGCCTTTACTGAAAAGAACCTGGCCCTGCGCCCATTTTATTTTATCTTCTTTTTTAGGATTAGCCGGTATTTCAAATATTGGATGAAAAACGCCATCCAATGGATGCCATAACGGTTTCATCCAAAAAGAAATTGAGAAATCCCCATCGCATACGTCTTCAGGCAGTTTTAAAAGTAAATAAGCATTGTCAGTCAGTGAAATTGCTTTCCCGAATTTCCCCTTTACGAATTTGGGACTGTTGAATACTTTGGGCAGGCTTCCCCTGGCAGGTTTTATATCACCATCAAAAGGCAGATGTATAACAAGCCCCTTAGAAGAATTTTCCGTTTCATTTGTACTTTTGGAGTACGACGCTACGCCTGTAAACGTAAAACACACAACTAACAAAATTATCATCTTTTTCAATTTTACCTGGTTCCTGTTTTAGGGATTATTTATTGATATCAATCAGTGTGAAAAAGGGGATTGCAATTATAAGGAAACCCATCCAGATAGTACCATTTGCCAGATGCGAAAGGAGCTTTTCGGGTGTCGACATGACCATCGCCTAACAAAAAATTGCAACTCCCACTCACCGCTACATAACGCTGAGTTTTCTTCACTCCTCCGTTATGACGGGCATGAAATTTGTCAGCTCCGAAAGATATACATCCGCCAGTCACATCATGATTTCCGTAAGTTCCGCTTTCAGTTAAAACATTACATGAATCAAATACTAATAACGACCTGGTCGGCTCCTTGAATTCGGAGAAGCGCCGCCCTCTCAGTATTCTGCTGTAACCTGGCGTTTTACTTATAGTGTACAAATCTCCAAAATGCTGGTTGTAAGAGTAGCTTATTGGAGGGGAGGATTGAATATTTCTACTTTTGTAAACGTCCTGAACGGGATCGTCAGGGCAAATGAGAATGTCCTTGTCTAAGTGGCCGTTATCAAGCATTACCAGATGCCACATGTCGTAGGACTGAAAAGTATTTGGATTTGCGTTTGCCAAAGGGAGGAAACCATCAGAATCGCTTGAATAACTAAATATGCTGGTTCCTATTTGCCTTTGGTTGCTGGCACAACTGGATGTCAAAGATCTCTCTCTCGCTTGCTTCAGCGCCGGAATCAAAAGTGAGGCCAATATGGAAATTATTGCAATTACAACCAACAATTCAATTAAAGTAAAATAAGATTTGTGCGAAGAACCGTTCGAGTGCAAATTACGAGTTGACGATTCATTTTTCATCTTCATACCGCCTTCCTGCTTAAAAGTTGATTTGTTGTGCTTCGCTGGATCAGTGGACTGGGAATTTTCCGCATTGTAGGCAGACATGTTCGGTTGCGGACTATTTCATTCAGCAGGCTAAAAGCCGCCAAGCCTAATTCATAATAGGAGATATTGACCGCGGTCATGTCCAAATGCCGATACTCGAATAGGTCATCAATGCTTACAACAGAGAGCTTTCCGGGAACCGGGATTTTCTTTTTTTCCGCTTCTTCAAGTATGAGCCTGGAATTATTATCACCATTTATTACTGCTCCGTCAAAATTGTTTTTCAATAAAAATTCCAAAAGCCGCGCGGCGTCAAACATGCCGGCTTTATTCCTATCGACAATGTCAGCTGATATGTGAACATTATTAGAGATACAAACATTGTTAGTTCTATATGCTCTTTTGCATCCCAATAGGCGCTCATCAAGCCAATAATGGGATGAATTACTGGAGATAAAAGCAATTTTCCGGCATCCGGATTTAAATAAATGGTTTGCCGCGTCAAAACCGATTTTTTCATTATCAAAATCAACAAAATGACATCTGTTGGATTTTACGGTCGATACAAAAGGAATTTCAAGTGATAATAGTTTATCAATTTCACTTTCAAGTTCATCGCCACTGGCGGAAGGATTAAAAAGAAAACCATCAATCCCGGATTTTTTTATGTTTTCCAAAATATTATCGTTTATTATGTTTTCAGGATAAGTGTTGAACAGCTTTACAGAGCAGTTATATTGCGATACTTTCCGGTCAAAGGCTTTAATAAAATTATACGTGCGGCTATTTGTGGATTTCGGATTAGCCTTGTCAAGAAATCCCAATATTCCTAATTCCAGGTTATCAATCAGGTTTTTTTCTAAAATCGCTGAATCGGGTAATTTATTCACCACAAATGTTCCCTTTCCCCGGATGCGCTCAAGAAATCCTTCACTGGCGAGAACATTGATGACCTTTGCGGCAGTTACATGACTGACGTTGAAATGTTTCCCGAGATTATTGTCAGAGTAAAAGCGGGAGCCCGGCCTAAAGTCGCCTTCAATGATTTTTTTTCTTAAATGACAAGTTACCTGTTTTGACTTGCCATCAATATCGTTATTACGCATATTATACCGATTGTTAAGTTAGCTGTTAACTTGTTTTGATGATTATACTGTAAGTATTCCCGAATGTCAAGAACTTCAAAAGAAAAAATTAATTTTATCGCAAATCCTATAACACAAAGTCATGTAGGAACAGACGTGCCGAGTAAAGGTGCGATAATCCAACGAGTAAGTGGGTGATGGTTGCATTTCGGTGAAAGTCGTTCCGGTCAGATAGCCATCAAAAGCAAACTTGAAAAGTCAAAATAAGCTAACGATAAGCTTATACCGCTTTGCGGCAAGGTTCTTTTGAGTTCATGCAAAAATAACTCCATTGCCCGATATTCATATCGCGCTGCTGTCGTAATTTTACCTGATCCTCAAAATCTCCCTTGTCATTAATAGGTTTTGTGGGGAAATTATAAATCCGGTTTAGCGGTACTGCTCCCTTCATAAGTTCCGGTATTAAAATCATATGACCATAGAACATCTTCATCAAAAATACCGTATCCTTTACGCCATTCCACGTGTCCTTCGAGAAATGCGATATTGTTTCCGCCTAAATGCGGGGGATCAACTCTGCCGGCGGAAATAAAGCTTGCCGCTTCGGACAGATAGTGGAAATTATTGGAGTCGGCAAAAGCTCCTACCCGGGAAGGGAAACGGGTAAGAATAGGATTTGTGGTTTTCAAGTTAAATTCTACGAGCATTCGGTTTACGCCGAACTGATTGTACATTGATGCCGGGCTAAGATTCATCCAAGCTTTACCCCTGGCCGGGCAGGTATATAATTGATCTCCAACCCGTTTATTGTTTCCGGAATAGAAAGGACTATCGCCTGGAAATCCAAGGTATGAGCCAATATATCCCTGATGAGAGGAATTGTACCAGTAATGACTGTTCATCAGCCATGAATTATTGTCCATGGTATATTCATTCACCGCCAGGCCGAAATGCTTCAACTTATTGGTGCAGTCAATTTTCTGTGCGGTTGCGCGTGCCTGTTTCATGGCGGGCATCAACATTGCCGCAAGTATGGCAATTATCGCTATCACCACCAACAGTTCGATCAGAGTAAATAGTTTTCTCATTTTTGCCTCCTGTTATTTTTTTGATTTCCAGATAAGTACGTCATCGATATACATGGCCGAGTTTATTTTCAGCGGCAGATTTTTTCCCCATTTCTTGTCCCTGCCGTTCAAATGAAAACCCAGAGCGGCGGTTTTTGTGTCCGGGCCGGTTTTAAAACTTCCAGAATACTGGAACCAGCTTGTGCCGCGCGGTTTCATGAAATCGAGATTGGTTTTAACATTTTTCCGTTTTTTATCGGAGAAGAGGAATGTTCTTACCCGAATATACGGAGCATCGGCTTTCATCCAGAAGGAGAAGTTGTATTTTGTGTCAGGTTCAACTTTGAATTTTGAATAACGATAACCGTTCGAGTTTGCCGCAAGTACCGCGCCTCCGGCGATACCGCGCTTGCCAAACTCGATAAGCCTGGTTTTCAAAGAGTATTTTCCGCTGTGCCGTTCTTTGTCTGATACGGAAAATACAAACTTTCCGCATGAGCGGTACTTGCCCCAGTTAACCGGCCAGTTTCGATTAAGGATTTCCGCCGAAGGGTTCTCGAACAAGTTGCGCGGCACGAATTTCAGTTTGCCCATGTGGTCCATGGAATGCCAGCCGGTATTCCATACCCAGGATGAAGCTTTGGTTGAATCAAGCCGGAATGCACGGTGAATATTTATTTCCCAGGCATCTCCGGCTTTCATGGTGCAGCCGAAAGCCTCAGCGGTATCGATTTCCACTTCGGCGGTCCAGCCGTTCTTGTTGATCACGGCGGCGGTTTTCCAGTTTGGAGCGTATTGATAGTTTCGTCCGCCTCTGACAGTACATTTCTGGTCGAACTTTGCGTTTGCGGGATTGAATGCAAACTGGTAATAGTTTTCAGCCGCCGGTTTGATAACAAAGTCCGCGAAGTCATCTTTTTTTATGAGAAGATTTTTTTCATTTGCAGTTGGCTTATGGGCGCGGATTTTGCCGGGTTCCGGGTCCTTGAAGTCGAAGGCAAGGTAAAGTTTATTGTCTTTCCATGCGCAAAGCACCGAACTTTTCAGCGTGGAAAGGTCTTTGCTGGATTTTACGAAGCGGTCCGCTGGAATGCAGTACTTCCAAACCGTGTCATCCAGTTTGCCGTCAATAACCGGTGCGGTTTCCGCTTCCACCGCAATCATTTCCCGGGTTCCCACATTTGCCGCGAATTTTGCGTCGGGAACTTTTTTGAACAACAGATTCCAGAACCGGTAATAAGTGGCGGCATACCAGGCTTTGGCGTACTGTTTTGCCGACAGGTCTTTGCGAATTTGCGCGGTCGTATTTTTCAGGTATCGATAATTCTCCGCTCCCAGGAACTCCCGCATGCCTGATGTTTGTAATGCGGCATCGGCCTGTGCGGTAATATTTTTAACATGCGCGAGTTTTTCTTCCGGAACCGGTTTGACGTTCCATCCGGTTATTTTCGCATCGGCGGACGGCACGGCAAAGGCCGCGATTCCGAACGGCTGAAGGTCTACGTTCACTTTTCCGTTACCCGCAAACTTGCCACTGACCAGATTCATGATTTTTGGGGCATTTTCAATTGTCACGCTGCCCTTTACCGGCCAGTATCCCGGATTAATCACGTAAAAATAGTATTTCCCGTCATGAATGGCGGCGCGAATCGACAAGTTGGTTTTGAATCCGGTATCGAGTACAGTTTTGAAATTGGTCATCGGCAGTCTTTTGAATACCCGCGAGAATTTTCGCTGGACATCTTCGATGCCGATATACGGGCTTTGGTCGGTGAATCCGAAACACATCATTTGCGGGTCCATACCGGTCATTGCCTGGGTAAACGGCTCCATCGCCAATTCTTCGCGGGGTTGTCCCATAGTGGTTTGCTGGAACGGCCGCGGCCATTTTTCCCGGTAGGGGAAATGAGACGGGATCAGTTCCACCTCCTGCCAACCCACGCGAAGCATGATTGCCCTGCGGGTAAGATTTTTGAATGGCTTGTAAAATTCCGGGTCCATGTTGGCCAGCCAGCCGATACCGTAATTATCGATTTTGTTTACGGCGCTCTGTCCGCCGTTCATGCTCAGCCAGCACATCAGCCACAGGTTAGGGGTTTTCTCAAAATTTTTCACGTTCCAGCCCCAGTCCAAAAGATACCGGGCAAAGGTTTTTCCGCTCTTTTTCCATTCATCCACGTGGTGATAATTCGTATAACATCCGGCGATGCACTCAAGATCGTTCCTGACCGGCTTGATGGTTTTAATAACTTTAGCGAAAAACTGTTGAAGTTTTGCCGCCCGCCATGCCCGCCATTTCTGTTTCACGGACTCTGAAGTCAGATATTTATAACGTTTCATGAACCGGCCGGGATAATCGTCTTTTCCGGGAACTTTTGATCTGGTTTCTTTTTCAAAAAGCTTGACGGTAAAATCGTCGTATCCCAGGTTCAATGCTTCACTTTCCTTTCCCCGGTATGCAGGCAGCCAGGAACCGCCGAAGAAGGCGGTCCAGTTTATGCCCCGGAAATTGGGCAGGTCCTTGAATTCTTCCGCAAGCTGCCGGGCCACATCCAACATGTCTTTTTCAACTTCCGGGTGCAGGAAGTTGATCCCAATGGTGCCGGCGCCGGTTATTTCTCCACCAAAATGTCCGTTTTTGTCGGCGAAAAAACAATCCTGCTGTTTTGCCGAGGCAAATGCAAGATCGCGTTTATAGGTATTGACAAACTCAACGGATGCATAAAATTCAATATCGTTGCTCTGGAATACTCTTGCGGCAATATCACGGCAATTGCATTGAATCCGGGAGCTTCCGGTGATGAATTGCGGACAAGTATTGCGGTCGTTGTACTGCCAGGCGCCCATTACATGCAGGTTCTGC
Organism: Victivallales bacterium; assembly: GCA_963678815.1. GTDB lineage: Bacteria > Verrucomicrobiota > Lentisphaeria > Victivallales. The sequence continues at coordinate 4,167,628 of OY787460.1, read as the reverse complement.
CCCGAAAAACGCATGTATTCCGCCCAGTGTTCAGCGGCGTCGAGCCAGCATGCGAGGTATTGGCATCCCTCTACCGCCGGGACATTGTCCCGTCCCGCACCTTTGGGAATCGCCTCAATGCTGCTGAAAATATTGAAGTAACCGTTGAATTTCGGCGGAGCTGAAGTTCTTTCGGTAAGCACGCCGAACTTACGCTGTTTTTCCAGCGGGATTTCCGGAGAAGCAAGTTCCGGCAGATTTCCTTCAATACGATATATATTGAGTTTCGTCGCGGCCGCCGTTCCTTTTTTCAGCAACGCGATAACGTTGATTGCGTGGGGGCCGGGGTCGGGCCGGTATATCCATTTCATTTTCAGCATTTTCCCGGTGTTCGGGTACTTGCCCCCGACCCAGATCGATGGCGCGCATTTTGAGCTTGCATCCGGCATGCCCTTTTTCTTCATGCGGGATGAAGCGCTGCATGACACCCCTATCCAGCGTTCCATGTCATCCGGATACTCCAGTTCCATCAAGTACCAGCCGCCGGGATTGCCGAAGTCAACTTTATAGGAAAACTGTGCCCAGTACCGGTTCGCGGTTTCCCGGTACTTCAAACCGTTCCTGCTGACAATTTCAGGCGGCACGGTATGATAAAATTCCTTGCTCCAGTTCCTGCTCATTTTGTAGGGCAGAAGAGCTTTATTGTCGGTTTCAACCGAAGGATACGGACTTTTCGGATCAGTAAAATCCACCGTCCTTTCCAGTTTCAGTTTCATTCCCTGCTCAAGGAAGTCGCCGGCTACCGGTTTCATCGGTACTTTACCTGTTACCACGAAGGGTTCGGGAGTACGTTGCTCCTTGATTTTACCGTTGATGAAAAGGGAAGATGAAAACATATAAACTCCGCTTTTAAGCAGACCTGTCTTTGCCGTGAAAATCAGGGAACCGGCTTTTTGGGCAAACGATTTGCAGTCACCCGAAGCAACGGTTTTAAACTTGTTTTTTGCGATGAATTTATTAATTTGCCATTTAATTTCCGGTTTGCGATCTTTAAGTCCGGCCGGAATTTCCAGCAATGCCTCGAATGGTTTGGCGTCCGTATAAAACAGTTTCCGTTCATAAGGATTCCTGATAATGATAAATCCGTCGTATGCGGGCATGTCGCCCTTGTTCCGGTAATGGAAGTGAAAAGCGGTTACCGGCATGATTTTTGCGGAGTTTTTGCTTCTGATAAGGCTCTGAATGCCGGTTCCTTTTTCAAATGCCTTATTCCAGGAAGAATCATTAAATTCGGGTTTATACCAGTTTTGCGGAGCTTCGGTGGCCCATTTCCAGTCTTTTCCGCTATCGAGAACAAGGCGTTTGCCGGACTCCATGATAATTGAGCCGCGTAAATAAGCGCAGCATGGGTATCCGCACCGCATTGCGTAAAGGGCAATGGTATTTTCTCCGCTTTTCAGATATGGTTTCAACGATACGTCCTTGGACTGGTACATTGCTCCGGTTCCCATGACCGGCCGGGGCATCACAATCGATTTATCCTCTACTTTTTTACCGTTTACATAAAGTTCCGCCTGATTACCGATGTCGGCAACCGCTGACCAGATGATACCGTCCGGGACCGTGAATTTTTTCCGGAAAAATCCTACATAGCGTGATGCGGAAACACTGAGTTTTTTTAACGTTATTTTTTGTCCGGGGGTTGATTGAATTTCCATCTTGAAACCGGAAAAATCCTTGCCGTGCATGACGATTCTCATTTTATTATTCTTACCCGGCAGGTATTTTTGCCAATTGCCGCAGCGATTGCATCTGTCGTTCTGCAAGGTGAACAGCCTGAATTTGCCGCTGGTATCGGATTCCATGCCGAAGTTCAATACAACGCGGACATGCCTCCGCTTGAATTTGCCTTTCCACAGAAGCGCTGTTGGTTTTGTTCCGGTTTCAAAAATTATTGTTTCTTTATTTTTCGAGAGGATTTTACCTCCGGAAATTTGCAGGCTCGCGGAGTCTCCCGGATACAGACTTTCCGTTGTTTTTGGCGGAAACATTCCCGCGGCGCGATTGTAAAGTTGCTTATAGCTTAAATTCTCATCGGCGTCGGTTGCCGACACAATAGTTAAGCCGATAAGCGCCATTGCCAGGTTTTTGTATGCTTTGATGCGGGTTTTCATGGTTTTCATCAATTTCAATTCCTTATGGTTTAATAATTCAACAGATATCCGCTGTTTCAAACAAAACGGTTTTTTTCTTTGTGTTTTTGACCGGATAAGAAAGCAATTTTACGGGCGCGAGCAGTCCGGACTCGACCGGTTCCGCTATCAGGTTTGCCAAAGTATTGGTGACATTCAATGTCAGCAAGTTATTTCCGGCCCTGAGCAAATCGGTGATTTCTATTCTGTATGGCTCCCAGCAGCGGGTTTCCGCCGGAGAATCGTTAACTTCAACTTCAAGGATACCGGCAACCTGTTCGAGTTCGAGGAAAAAGCGCCGGTCATTTATTTTCGATATTTTCAGGTTGCGGCGGTAAATCCCGGTTCCCGAATAATTAGGATATCCCTGTAAATGCCATGACCCGCAACCGATTTTTCCGGCTTCCGGCTTCAGTATATCGTCTTCAACCGCAAAACGGCCGCAAATCACTATCGGATCCAGCGTGGGTTGTCCGTATTTGATAATTTCATAGAACTTATCGTTGTGTTCAGGAAGCACGGGCAGTTTTACGGTTACGCTATTTGTTCCGGGAAGAAGTTTTCCTGATAAATCGAAAGCAATATTTTCATACGACCACAATTTGTATTGTTTAAAGTCCGTGAGTCTTTTCCCGTTCACGTAGACTTCCCGCCATGCCGGACTGTCCAGAACGAGTTTCAGGTTGGATTTAAGATTATGATCAAGCCGGAATGTGCTCCTGATCCAAATGGCCCCGGATGGCGATTCAATGCTTGCCAGTGGTCTCATCACCAGTTGTCCGAATTTATCAAATTGCCGGTCTGTTTTTGCTGAATAATCAAAAAAATCATCTTTTCGTTTATGCCATTCCTCCCGGTTGCCACTGTTCATGGTATCCAGTTTGCTGCACAGATTAAGGGAAAAAGTATTTGGTGAAGAGGTTGTAAACTGCCAATGTGCGCCAAGTTGTTTCAAATTTGCTTCCGGAAGTTTTTGAAATTCCGGAGTGCGTTGCGGAAAAGGCGCATCCACTAAGAACAATGCCTGACCGGGAGCGAATTCGAGTATAAATTGCGAGTTATTCAGTTCGACCCGGAACCGTTTGCCGGTGTCGGGATCCCAGCACTCCGGCTTTTTGCAGTCCCGGAGTTTGATTTCCGCGGATAATTTTTCGTCAGTTTGGTTTGCAAGGAAGCAGCATTTTCCATCCGCGTATTTCTTTATGGAAGACACAATTTCCCTTGCATCTTTTCCGGTGATGTCTAACTCCTTGTGAAGAATATTGCGAAGAACGAGGTCAATGTCGGATTCAAAATCGCGGTAGTTCCTGTCAGCCGAAAGGAAAACTTCTTCCGGTTGAAGCTTAAACATTTTTTTACCTGTTCCGATATGGATGATCCTGCCTCCGGAAGCGGCGAATTCGCGAAGTTTTTCCAGGCATGCATCCGGCAATAACGAAACCCCGGGAAGAATCACGGCGGCATAACTTTGTCCCGAAAGTTCAAGCTTTCCATCCTTAACTTGTGCTTTGTCCAGCAATTCCTCGAAAATAAAATCGAAATCCCAATGAGTCCGGAGAAGCGCTTCAGAAACGTAAAGCAAAACGTTTTCAAGGTTTTGAAAATCCTCGTTTCCCGGATTGGCGGGACTGAATTTTGCCCGTGCGGAGCTTTCCGGATACAGCACGGCAATCTGATTAGCGCTGTTTCCGGCAGTACACATCATTCCGAGGCGGGAGGCATAATCGGAGTAGTATTTAAAGTATTTCCACCAAGGGGCGGTAAGGGCCGGATCTTCCAGCTTACGGTAACTTTTCGCGGAGTAGGGGATGTTATTGAAATTGACCGTGTTTATACCGGTTGCGGTCAGCCAGTCCGTGATTTTTTTGAAATCAGCAAAGGAAATATCATATCCGGCAACGCCGAATGCCTCGCAGATGGTCCGTTCCCGATGATAATGCGTGGCAACCGAACTTACCATTTTAGCGGTGAAATTGAACCGTCCAGGACGAAGCCGGGCACTCCGCAACGGATCTTTCCGGAATCCGGTAGCCTTTCCAAGCAGGTCCATGCCGGGAATATGCATCCACTTGAGACAGGCATTGATGCTGCCCCCCTTGGCTAGATGGCTCAACGATTCTTCGTGCATCAGATGACCGGTGTAAGCCACCTTATTTTGTTCACACCACTTACTGACCTGGCGGTGAAAACTCCCGGTGATCAGTTCGGAAACCAGCCCCCAGTAATCGTTACGGATTTTCTCATAATTTCCGATGGCAAAAATTATTTCCGGTAGTTTTTCGAGCAGTTCATAACCGTATTTTTCCCGGAAGCTGGTAAATATATCAGGTGTATACGGCAAATAGCATGAATCGGTTCCCAGGCTGTAATGGAACTGGGGTTCGTCCGTAAAGAATGCCGGAATCACATTTCCGAAATATTTGCCGAAGCGTTCAAGATACTCCTCATGAGTGTATTCAAGAAAGGTTCTGACAGCTTCCGGGTTCATCACATCCAACGAACCCGGCTGTTGAAGGTTCCATTTTTCGATCCCATATCCGGCCTGATAAATTTTCTCGTTAACTTCAATGCTTACGCATAATATCCTGCATGTTTCTGAGAAAGTGTTTTTCCAGGCCACCTTGTTCGGAGTAATATTACTTGCGGCGGTAACGTTATTCACAGCGCCGGAGGAAAGGACCGTTAGCATTGCCGCGAGTTTTCCCGCAATTTCAAATTCAGCGGATTCTCCCGGCGCAATCCGGCGCCACTTACATTGTAAACCGGTTTCGCGGAATTCCTGATGGTCCTTTATCACTTTTCCTGCCGCGGTCCCGCTTGGCCAATTGTATTCATCGTAAATCCAGACTTTCAGGCCAATGGTTACGGCTTTTTGCAAGGTGAAGCTGATTTTGTCCCACCAGGCTTTGGAGAGATATTCTGTTTCGAGTCCGTAAAGCGGGAAAATAATTATTTCCCTGATTCCTTTCTGATGCATGTCCAGAAGCTGGCTCTGCATTTCCGCTTCCTGCATGTCCCCGTTCCAGCTCCACCAGGGAACCGGGCGGTATTCATCGTCGTAGTCCTCGAAACGGCGGCGCAGGTTTTTCCAGGCAGTTATTTTATCCATGAAGAGGCATCCGAGAGGTTTATGTTAAGTATTGTCATCGATTTTTTCACCTGTATAATTTTGAGTATGTAATCAAAATAATATCAATTTAAAACCAGATTTGCAATGTTAAATATCTAAAATTGCTTGCTTTAGTTGTTTTGTGGATATAAATTATATCAATAAATAAACAGCGGGTTGGTTGATTCATGCAACGTTTTACCAGTAAAACAAGCCAATTGAAAAATCTGATAATTGACAATATCAAGTCAGGCTATTTTCTTCCCGGCGACAAGCTTCCGGCGGAGCGCGAACTGGTTGACAAGTATCCTATCAGCCGGATTATCGCCCAGAATGCACTTCGGGAATTGGCGGAAGCAGGAATAATAAACAGAACCAGGCGGAAAGGTTCATTCGTCAGTGATACCGCCCGGGACATCATTGCCCGGATGGAAGATATGGAACATGCCGGAAAGATTCTGAAAGTGGGGGTCATTCTCCGGCAGCGTCTTTTCAATAATAATATTTACGACTACTTTTTCAGGATATTCGTTGACAACCTTCCCCCGCGGACATCGGTTAAATTTTATTTCCATGACTACCCGAGAAAAGATATTTACGCCAGTGACAATATCGATATTTTAATTATCGACGATGGGTTTCACGATGAGGAAATTTCAATCCTGGACGGACTGAAAAGTGAGAAAGTCATTCTTTTCCGGGAAAGTGAAAATTATAATTTCGCGGCCCCTGACAATTTTCGGGGGGGACAGCTTGCCGGTAAATATCTTACCGGGAAAGGTCATCGGCGGGTGGCATGTTTTCAATTTCGGGAGGGATATTCGGATACCGAGCTTCAGCTTCGGGCGCGGGGAATTCAGCGCGGGGTGATAACCAGCGGCGGGGAAGTCGTGCCGGTTCCGATACTTTCAGTTTCGGAGGTATACAGTACAAGAGCTTCCGTGGAATTCCTGTTTGCCAAGGATCCGGATTTTACCGCGATTTCCGCACTTACCGATCACATGGCAATGAAAATATGCGAAGTCCTGTTTGCCATGGGACACCGGATTCCGGAAGATATAAGCGTAATCGGATATGACGACATTTTTTTCGCTTCCCGGATGCGCACTCCGCTGACTACTATCCGGCAACCGTGGGGGGGGATTGTCAGGCGATTGATCGAATCCATTACCCAGTATCTCGACACTGGAAAGATCGATATCCGGGAAAAAATAGTGCCGGAAGTTGTGGAAAGATCAAGTGTTAGGACACTTTGCTGTCCGACGGAGAATAATAAATGAAAAATCATCGCAAAAACAGAGAAAGATAAATATTTTGAAAAACAATTCAGGAAAATTGCCGCATCTGTTATTTTTTATCCCGGACTCGTTCCGGGGAGACGTATTGGGGCATGCCGGGAATCCGGCTGCGGTAACCCCGAACCTGGACCGCCTGGTTGCAAATGATTCGGTTTCGTTTGTTAATGCTTTTTCCCAGAATCCGGTATGCACTCCCAGCCGCTGCGCATTCATGACCGGCTGGTATCCCCATGTTGCCGGACACCGCACTATGCTCAATATGCTGAAAACGCATGAGCCAATGCTCCTGAAAAATCTTATGGACTGGGGGTATCATGTGTGGTGGGTGGGAAAGAACGATCTGGTATCGGTGGGTAACCGGGAGGATTATCTGGAATATTGTTCGGAAAAATGTCCTTCTCCGCAACTGCGTCCACCTGAAACTGAACAGCTGTTTTTTCCTGAAAAAATCACTCCGGACGATCCCAGGTTTTATTCTTTTTACCAGGGGGTTCCCCGCGAGGACGGCAATGGTCCGCGGTTCCGGAAGCCAATTGATGACTGGTATATCGATAAGACCCTTGAGCTTATTGCGGATCCGCCGGAAGATAAGCCGCTTTGCCTGTTTTTGCCGATTGGATTGCCGCATCCGCCGTACAAGGTGGAGGAGGAATGGTATAAATTGATTGATCCTGAAAAACTTCCGCCGCGAACTCCGGAACCCGATTCCCCCGAAAGCTTCCCGAAAATATTGCGCCTGATTCGCGAATACAGCAATTTTGACAAGCTTAGTGACGAATTCTGGAAAGAACTGCGAACCGTTTATTACGCCATGTGTGCCAGGGTTGACGGCTTGTTCGGTAAAGTAGTTGGTGCGCTTGAAGACAAAGGAATTTATGACGATACCGCTATTTTTTTCTTTTCGGACCACGGCGATTTTACGGGGGATTACGGACTTCCGGAGAAAACCCATGCCACGCTTCAGGATTGTCTGGTGAACGTTCCGCTTGTCATCAAGCCGCCTAAGGACACCCCCATCAAGCCGGGGATCAGGAAGCAGTTGGTGGAGTTGACCGATTTTATTGCCACGGTGGAAGATATCACCGGACGCAAATGCAGCCATCCCCATTTTGGAAAATCACTCTCGCCTTTGTTCGAAGATATAAATCTGCCACACCGTGATGCCGTTTTTGCCGAAGTCGGCAAGCATCCTGGAGAAGATCAGGCGATGAATTCTGAAGTTGTCAATATTCCCCCGGAACATCGTTACTGGGCCAAGGTACAGGCCAGTTTAAGCAGCGAAACCGCTAATGGTTTTTCGGTAATGGTCAGGAATGAAAAATTCAAGTATATCCGCCGTGCATACGAAACTGACGAATTCTACAGTCTTGAAGATGACCCTCGCGAAACCTGCAATCTGATCGCGAACCCGGCTCATCAGAAGGAAATCGCTAAATTCAAGGAGCGATTACTGGATTTCTACATGCGGACCGCCGACGTTGTTCCTTATGAACAAGATAGCCGGCAAGTATGAAAACTTTTTATATCCGGTTATTTAAAAATTGCCGGGAGCGTAACTGTTTTCATTAATGTCGGGTTTTCCGGCAGTGTTGACTTTCAGAACGCAGGGGAATGATTCCAGTTCCTGCCCGGATAATTCTATGACGAGTTTATGATAATCATAATCATTCCGGTGTTCCTGCCGGAATCTGAAGGATGTTTTTTCATTGCTCAAAAGATGGATGCTCTCAACTTTATTCCTGATACCGTAAAGAAGAATTTCAGGCGCGGATTGCCGGAAAACAATGAGATTCAGGCAGTTGCCTTTTTCGGAAATATATCCCCACTGTGCTTTGTGATGCATTGCAAACGGATCAGGGCCGGCGCCGTAGACGGCATCGCCGTTTACAGTCAGCCACTGGCCGATTTCACGAAGGTGGCTGACCGATTCTCCGGGGATGAGCCCTTCGGCTGTCGGGCCGACGTTAAGCAGGTAATTAGCATTTTTACTGACAAGCTCGAACATTGTTTCAAGGAGATGATTAACAGTTTTCCATTCCCTGTCGGTTGTCTTATATCCCCAGCTTTCGTTCATTGTGCCGAGTCCTTCCCATACGCCCTCGAGAACGTTAGGGGGGATTTTGTTATCTCCGAGGCTTCCGTAATCGCCCAAATCATGCCCGACTCTTCCGCTTACGAGGCAATCCGGCTGGATACTGTGAACGTAGTTTTTCAAATCCTGACTCTGTTCTTTTTTTATGGATATAGGTGTGTCGAACCAAATGATTGCAACATCGCCGTAATTAGTTAAAAGCTCTTTTAACTGAAACTTGACTTTTTTCTCAAGATATTCGGCAAAAGCTTCTTCGGTTTTGTTTTTAAAATCCCAGTCGTTGCCTGAAGCTCCAGCTTCATGCCAGTCCTGGTCCTGGGAGTAGTAGAACCCGAGCCTGATGCCTGCTTTACGGCATTCTTCCGCGAGTTCTTTCAGCGGGTCCCGTTTGAAAGGGGTGGCGTCGACAATATTAAATTTATCGTATTTCGAGTGGAACATTGCAAAACCATCGTGATGCTTCGAGGTTATTACCATATATTTCATTCCAGCGTCTTTTGCGGTTTTTACCCATTCCGCCGCATCGAATTTTACCGGATTGAACTCTTTCGCCAGTTGCTCATATTCCCCGACCGGTATTTTCAGCTTTCGCATGATCCATTCGGAAACCCATGGAGTATCTATGCCTTTCCAGGTTCCGCCGGGAACCGCATATAGCCCCCAATGAATAAACATGCCGAATTTTGCGTCAGTAAACCATGCTGTGTCAGGTTTGTTTCCCATGCTCATTGTAATTCTCCTTGTTTGAATATTATTGAATATTAAGCTAAAATAACAGTAAATAAAACAGTGTGATTATTTGAAAAACGGTATAAAGCAAAGAAAAAACAGTAAAAAATACAGATATGAGCAAATGCCTGGAATTTTCAGAGGAACTAAACCTCAGTATTGAAGGGGTGCATTTTCAAGCGTTGGGGCGTGGGTGGAATACCAACAATTTTCAGTATGAGAAATGCATTATTCCCTATAACAGGCTTTATATGCCCGTTGAAGGACACGGCATTGCCGTCCATCACGGGAAGACGTATTACCTTGAACCCGGAAAGATATTTCTGATTCCGGCGTATACGCCATTGAGTTTCAGTTGTGATGAAAGGCTGGTAAAGTACTGGCTTCATTTCAATGCATACATTTTTAAATCCGAAATTGATGTATTTTCCGTTTTCGGCACAGTATACGAAGTACAGTTGGATACCGGCGATTTTTTCAGGGAGCTTTTCACCAGGCTCGGGAAAGTATATCTGCGCAATGACGCCGTGAGTATTTTTGAATCAAAGTGTCTGCTGGGGGAAATGATTGTTCCTTTCCTTGAAAAAATGGATAAAAAACAATCCTCGCTGCTTTTCACTGTATATGAAATTCTAAATTACATTGAAAGAAATATTGAAAAGCCCCTGTCTCTGAAAAAACTTGCCAGGATTGCCGGATTGAATCCGACTTATTTATCAAACATGTTCGCCAAACGGATGGGCGTTCCGTTAATGAGGTATTGCATGCAGCGCCGGATAAGCCATGCTATCGGGTTGTTCAGAAATAATAAGCTGAGACTAGGCGAAATAGCTTTACGGTCGGGTTTTGAGAAAACGGAGACTTTCACCAAGCTTTTCAAAAGGCATACCGGGCTTACCCCCAGTGCCTACCGGAAACAGATCCTCGCGAAACCAGACGCGGCATTTATGATTTGATTTTTTTACGGAATCCTGTCGGTGTCAATCCCGTTTTGCGGAAAAAAGTCTTGGTGAAATAGTTACTGTCGGAGAATCCGGTTGCCGCCGCGATTTCCGTTATATTCAAACTGCTGTTCCTCAGTAAGTTCGTGGCTTCAGCGACACGCAGTTTTATCAAGTAACTTATTGGGGTGTCTCCAGTCGTGTCGTGAAAAATTCTCGTCAAGGATGTCACTGACACCCCCGCTGCCCGGGCAATGTCCGTCACGCTTATGTTTTTAGTTAGATTGTTGTGCATGAATTTCAGCGCTTCCTTCATGCCTTTATGGGTCCGTAAAATATGAGGCGCGGTCCCCTTGAAAGCACGGGAGAAAAGGAAGATAAGTTCCATGAACATTGCGATCATGTGGAATTTATACCCGCTCTCCTTGCGTTTATGTTCCTGGGTCAGGCGAGTCAGGATATCCAAAGTCACGTCAAATTCTTTTTCATTCAGGTGAAAATACGGCAGAGAATTATTTTCCTGAATGAATTTTCCGGGAGACGCGAACAGCGGACTGTATCCCGGAAGCATATAGGCGTCCCGCAAGGGGATGGCCAGAGCGTCAAGCTGAAACAGGATGTTGACAATATAAAAATTATCGGTGTGGTCATAGCGGTGCAGTTCTCCCTGGGGAATGACAAAAACATCTCCCTGGGAAACTTTCAGTTCCGGAAAACGGGAGATGTTATGGGCCGAACCCTGTCTGACAATAACCAGTTCTTCATAGGAATGGTTATGGATTTCGCAGTCGCAGTGCTTGCGCGACCAGTCAATGTACAGGGGGAAATCGAAAACATGAAAGAAATCCTTTACATCGATTGTAAACATGATAACTCCACAACCAAGGTTATTGATGAAATTTGAAAGATATTACTATTTTTTGGTGGTTTTGTCAAGGTTTGATCCTTTTTTCAAGACTATAATAGCAATATAAACTTTTTGCTATCATTAACAAATTTTACTGAAAAGCTCAAGGAAATGGAAATATCGCAGGAAACATGGAAGCTGAAAAAATAAATATATTCTTGGAAAAGTTGATTGATTTATCTGTTTTTCCGCGTTTTTCGTTTGACAGAAATGTATTTAATTGCTATAATGTCACCCAGGTTGACATTATTGGATAGGGGCATGAAATCAGAAAAACCAAAAATCACTATAGCGACGATTGCAAAAGACCTGTCGCTGTCTACCCGGACGGTGGCCAGTGTGCTTAATGGCAATTCCAGCGGCAGGAAGATTGCGGAGCAGACAGTTAAGAGAGTAAAGGACTATGCGGATAAAATAGGTTTTCATTCAAATATTGTTGCTCTTGCGATCAACGGGAAATACCGCAAAGACGTAATTATAGTCACTCATAGTTCCAATAGCGTTGCGGAACAGACAGTATTTGCTCAACTCACGGAATACCTGGTAGTCAACGACATCAGTTTTTCCGTGGCCTACCATACTGAAAAAGGATTTCCCTTTCTTGCCAGGGAAATTGAATTGTTTAATCCGAAAAAAGTGGTTGTTTTTGCCGGGATTCTCGATTATTACGATTATTTTGAACAATGGCAGAAAGTAAGAGCCAGTTACCTGAAAAATATCCCGTGCTTTTTTCTTCATGGCAATTTATATGGAAAAAAGCAAAGCGAAATTTTTATGACTCCCGGCGACTGCTGGATCAGGTCTGATCACAAGAGAGCATATCTCGAAATTGCTGAAGCCGCGCGGGAAAAAGGCGTAAAATATGTTTTTACGCCATACGTTGAGGAGCCTGAGTTGTTCGCGGAATACGGAATGGAAACAATCCCTTTGAAAAGACCGGACATCGGCAGCATGACCATATATGAGTTTCTGGTGGAAACCGGAAAGTATGCCGCAAAACAGTTGTTGGAAAAAACTTTCCATAAAGGACAAACGGCCATGTTGTTCCGGAACGATATCGTAACTTGCGCGGCTATTAGATATTTATCGTCCAAGGGAATAAAGGCGCAGGATGATGTTTTATTCTTATCTTATGATTATGATGTGGTCAGCCAACTCCTTAATTACGCATTCATGTCCTGGCGGATTCCACACAAACAAATGCAAAATTATATGATCAAGTGGATAAATGATGAATATGATGGCGAGAAAAGCAGGCTTATGGAAGTAAAAAAGATAGAGCATAATACCGAATCGCAAATCGGTATAAATCAGAATAGCAGTGAAAGCGGAAAATAAGGAATAATTTTATAGTCGGATAAATATTTTCTGGAGTAAGGCGGGAATAAAATGAAGGTACACGAATTTTATATAACAGAACGGGAAAAGGAAAACATCATGCATGAACGGATCAATGAAAAGGGCCGGACGTTTGCGGAATCCCGCAAGCCGTCATTTACAAAATTTACCCTGATTGAGCTTCTTGTTGTAATAGCCATAATTGCCATATTGGCGGCAATGCTGTTTCCGGGATTGCAGAAGGCCCGAGGCGCGGCAATGCGTATTTCGTGCGCCAACAATATGAAGCAGATAGGGGACCTCATACATCTCTATGCCTCTGACTTTAATGGTTATATGCCGCGAGCAGGGGGAAATCAGTGGATTGATGATTTTTATCAAACAGATCTGGTTAAACTGAAAAATTCAAACCTTTATATTACCTCTAATAAGCTCAGGGTGAGGAGTTGGGAACATATACAAGATGCCGGTTTATTTAATTGTCCTTCCGTAACAAAAGCAAGTGATTCACCATGCTGGGACGGGAGTGAAGAATCCACTTTAACCGGATCATGTTATATGTATACAACCGCATATCCGACTGATGAAAACCTGACCGGTACTTTGATCGGTGGTTGGGAAATGCGTTATCCTTCGGGTACACATCGAAAGATTATCCATATTACCCCAAGTTCATGCGTTCTTGCCGAGAAGAATTATTACAATAAAACCTGGAACAGAAATGAGCCCAATATGGGTGCGTATGCAAATTATACAAAGGATTTCAATTCAATATATGGCCCTGCCTGGCGGCATCCGGCAAACACCGCGAACTTTCTGTTTATGGACGGACGGGTTCAATCTCAGAAATATACAGGACAGGCGCTGTTCTGGAGCGGATACACTTTCAATGGTGCGGTTTGGACTATGGATTGGAAAAAAGACTGGACTCTTATTAATCCCTAAAATCAGGACTTTCCGGGATTTTAAATGCCATAAATCATAATAATTTAACTCTCTATTACGGAAGGATTACAGACAGACTATGGATAAATTGACGGCAGTATTTGTTTTTATCATTGGAATTGCAGTGTTCAATAATCTTAATGCGTGGACCCAATGCGATCCGAAAACCTGGCATCACAAGGGGCAGGAACCTAAACCGGCATTGTATGATAGTTTTGAAAACGGAATCCCGAAAACCTGGAAACTTCAGGGCAAAGGTAAGCTGTCTGTTAATTCAATACATTACAAACTTGGCAAAAAGTCCCTGCAGTGGGATTTCAAGGCCGGTGATGTGATTAGAGTGAATAACACTATCGGGGATCCAAGTTTAACAGGTTTGCAAAATAATCTTTGTTTTGCGAACTTCGGTATTTGGGTCTACGTGCCGAAGCCGATGAAAGGCAAATCTTTACGTATCGAGTTTTATGCCGGCGACAAGCGCACCGGCTATATAAACTTCACTCTCAATTATAAAGGATGGCAGTTGGGGATGGTCCAGCACCAGGGAGGCTCAGGAATAAAAGGGCGGAATACCAAAAAAGTTGATAACATTCGTTTTGCCGCGCCAAAAGATACCGATGGGACCATGCTGATTGACATGGTGGTTTATAACAGTCCGAGATATTATTTATTCACGAACATACTGCCTCGGGAAACTCCCACTGAAGCTAAAAAAATTGACGATAAAAAATATCCTGTGCCGAAAACTATTAGCGAAGCTGATAAAAAAGCTATTGAAAGAATCAAGAGAAATTTGCTGTTTCCGGTGAAAATTACCCCAAAAGACTCATTAAAAGGCACAACGGCATATAACAAAATTATGAAAGATTTTAGGGAATTCAAGATTACTGAAGATTCCCACGGTATGCACGGAGTTCCCATAAATAACATCTTTATGCTTGATTATTATGTTTTTTTCAAAAATGCCAAAATACCGCTGGATCAGGTTGTTGATATTTATGCGGGAGTTCCTTTCTCAAAATTTAAATTATCCGTAGCCAGAAATATTTTGTGCAAGATGTCGTGTCTTAGCAGTGGAGTTACCCAGGAACAATATGACAATCTGGCAAAAGTATGTGTGACAATATGGAAGTATCTGATCGCTCAGGGATTTAATCCCCAAGGGCCTAAAATAAGCTGTCATTATCGTTATTTTTATGTCGTTGGTACATATCCCTTCATGGATGTGCTGCATAAAAACGGTATTGGGAAAGAGGTGTTTGATTATCTCGAAGGCGGTTTAGCCAAACTTATTGTTGACGAAGGTGATGTAACTAATGCCCATACGGACCTTTTCAGAAATTACATCAACCTTTATTATCTTGCGATGATGTACAGCGACAATCCGAAAAGGAAGGTGCAGGTTTTAAGGTATCTGGCAAAACGCCTTAGTTATGAATTGTCCGGAGATCATGGTTCCGTGGGATTCAAACCCGATGGGGCCGGATGGCGTGGAATAGCCTTTGTTTTCGACTATTACAAATTGTGCATGTATCCTTTGTCTGTAATCACATATGCGATTCATGACAGCAGTTTCGCACTGTCGGAAAAGGCATACAATACTTTGAAAAAAAGCTTTCTGGCCGTTTACTTTTTCAGCAATAATGTCGAAGTGCCGATTTTTTTTCAGGGGACGCATCCTGTCTCCAGGGTTTATAAACGCGGACACTATAAATACACCTGCCCTCTGACAAGAGCGCTGAGACTCCTGGCTTTGGCGTCTCCGGACGGGTGTGACAAAGAATTGGCGCAGGCTTATGTCAATCTTAAAAATTCCAAGCATATGTGTAACAATGGACGCTACACATATGACAATATTTTTGAGAAAAAATACGGCATAAAACCATCCGGACCGCCGCAGGGCAATATGCGTATGAACTATGCCCAGTTGATGGCGCATCGCCGCAAAGACTGGGTGGCCGTTACCAGTTTCCTGAAGGCCGGCAACAACATGCGTCAACGTGGAAATCATTACATGTATCACGGCTATAACACTCCTTTGAGTATTTTAGGGCCGGGAGGGTTCCATGCCAGCGGAACCGAAGAATACGGTTGGGACTGGAACCGGACCAACGGTACAACCTGTCTGTATATGCCTGATTTGATCAATATCAAATATAATCACGAATGTCAGCCCAAACCCAAAGGTTTCAAACGCCTGCGGCCAACTGTATTTCATCCGAAGAGAAGATTCTATACAACGCGTTATCAACGGTATCCAAGCAAAGATGATCCCTTTGAAAAACGTCCGAACGGGGGGACGTCCTGGCGCAATACCAATGGTGTATTCAGTGATAAATTTTATGAGGATGTCCGTTTAAATAATAATTTCTGGGGAATAAAAAGCTATTTCTTTGTCGATGACAGGATTTACGCCGTCGGCAGTAATATTTTCAGCGATAATAAGAAATACCATTGCCAGACTAATCTTTACCAGAAAGCATTATATAAACTGGTAAAGGTTGGGAAAAGGAAAACTGACAAAGATTATAAAAGAGTTGAATTTCCACATTGCGCAACATATGTCGACGGGAAGAAAATCACTGCGTTCCCGGTTCCGGATAAAGAGCTGACGGAAAATAAAGCCCATCATCTTATCGATCCCCAGGGGAACGGCTATTTTGTTCCGAAAGGACAAGACGTGTTTGTTGCCCGCAAGCATCAAAAGAGTCGTACCAGCAATCTCAACGAACATTTTGACCATGAAGGTGATTTCGCAACGGCATGGCTTGAACATGGCATAGCCTGTAAAGATGCCAAGTATGTGTATGTGGTGTTTCCTTATTGTAATAAAAAGGAATTCGCGGAATTCAGCAGTAAGGATTTTGAGATATTGCAACAGGACGTAAAGGCCCACATCCTGCATGATAAAATCGGTGATTTTTATATGGCGTCGTTTTTCCGCGAAGGCAAGGTAAAGAATCTGCCCTATGTGAAAAATATAGAGCATACCTGCCAGATAATCTATCGCCCAAAAGACGGCAAACTGGAGATGGCGGTGGGGGATCCGGACCCGCACCGGAATTGGAGCGACGATACAAAACATTGCGGAGAATATGCCCGTTTTGGCGGAAAAAGCCGGTTGACGCCGATGAAAGTAACTTTTGACGGCGTCTGGAAACTGGAGAAGCCGGTTGACGGCGTAAAAATTGTGAGTGCAAAGAACAATGAGACCGTCATTGAGTTTGCCTGTATTCACGGTATTGAATTCAACTTCACGCTGATTAAATAACTTAAACATAAAACCAGAGGAGATGATGAAGCTATGAGGAAATTAACGGTAATGCTGGCGGTATTAACCGGATTTGCAGTATTGAATTTACATGCATGGACTCAATGTGATCCCAAAACCTGGCATCACAAGGGACAGGAGCCGAAACCGGCGTTGTACGATGCTTTTGAACATGGAATCCCGAAAACCTGGAGTCTTCAGGGTAAGGGAAAATTATCGCTCAACCCGTGGCATTATAAACTTGGAAAGAACTCATTGCAATGGGATTTTAAGGCAGGTGACGTTATCCGGATTAACAATTCTATCGGTAATCCGCTTTTACGCGGTTTGGAGAACGATCTTTGTTTTGCGAATTTTGGAGTCTGGATTTATGTTCCGAAATCCATGAAAGGTAAATATCTGCGTTTTGAATTTTTCACGGATAACAAGCGTACAGCATATTTTGATGCTTACTTGAATTATAAGGGATGGCAATGGGTTTCGGTCCGTTTAAGCGGTATGCCCAAAGAATGGGGAAAAGGAAGCGCAAGGAAAGGAACCAATAATATTCGCATTGTTGCTCCGAAAGAAATTGACGGCCAGGTCATGATCGATCTAATGGTTTACAACAGTCCCCTGTATTATTATTCTTCAAATGTGCTGCCCCGTAAAATCCCCTTTAAGGCGCGAACACTCGACTCAAAAAGATATCCGGTCCCTTCCCGTGTAAGCAAAACGGACAAAATCGCAATGAAGAGGGTTAAGAACGAATTGTTATTCCCGGTAAAGATTACCGAAAAAGGTTCATACAATGGGACAGCGTATTATAAAAAGGCCATGAAAACGTTCAAATTTTATGACATCGTTGAAGATAAACACGGCATTCGCGGTAAGCCTATAAATGTTGGTTTTACCTCCAGAGATGAGCCACAGTTTTTACAGTATGCTAAAGTTCCCGCCAATCAGATTATCGGCTATCAGAAAGGCCGGGGGATTCCCCCAAAAGGAGAAGGAAACTGGAAAGCATGGAAAGATGCTTTAAATCAGAATTTTCCAGTTCTGACAATAGCTTTAAGAAACGGTGTCACTCAATCCCAATATGATGACTTGGCTAAAGAGTCAGTTATAACGTGGAAATTTTTAATTGATCAGGGAATGAATCCCAGTTGCGGCAAGAGCCCCAATCTCGATATATCAAACGGAACGCTCAGAGGTTCTTATCCATTTAATCAGGCTTTCTATGAAAATGGCATAGGAAATGAAATATTTAATACTCTTCAATTGAATCCTTTACTGCGACTGGTAATTGAAGATGGCAATGTAACTGGTGCCCATACGGATTATTTTACCAAGTGCGGAGGCTTGTTTTATCTGGCAATATTATACAGCGAAAGCCCAAGAAAACAACTGCAGGCATTACAATATTTAAGCAAGCGCCTCAGCTTTGAACTTTCTGAAGATCATGGTTCCGTGGGCTTCAAACCCGATGGCGCCGGATGGCGTGGAATAAGATTTGTATGCGAATACTATCAGAATTGTCTGCTTTCATTGGCAAAAATAGCTTATGTGGTTCATGACAGCAGTTTTGCCTTGTCGGACAAGGCATACAAAATCCTTAAAAAAAGTCTTTTAACCGCTTATTTCTACACTCAGAAAGCAGAAGTTCCGATCTTTCTCCAGGGAACACATCCCATTATCAGAAAGAGCAATCACGGGCCGTCAAGGTACAAGATATGGCAATTGTCTGAAGCACTCAAATATTTGGCTCTGGCAGGTAAAGACGGTTGCGACAAAGAATTGGCACAAGCTTACGTAAATCTCAAGAATTCCCATATTAGAAATTTTAAGTACGATGATATTTTTGAGAAAAAATACGGTATTAAACCATCCGCATTGCCGCAGGGAAATCTTCGTATGAATTATGCGCATTTAATGGCGCACCGCCGCAAAGGCTGGCTCGCGGTCGCAAGTCATTTTAAGCCGGTGCATACTCTTATGCGCCAGCGCGGAAATCACTACATGTATCACGGTTTTAATGTTCCTTTGAGTATTTTAGGGCCGGAAGGATTTCATGCCAGCGGAACCGAAGAATACGGTTGGGACTGGAACCGGGAGAGTGGAGCAACGGTGTTGTACATGCCACATTTGATTGACATGAAATATATCCATACAGGTCAGAAGCCCGCAAAAGGATTTAAACGTTTTCTTCCCAAATGGCTGCATCCGAAAATCCGTGATCCCTATCTCGTGCCTATCCAGTGGAGAATAGGCTCAAAAGATGATCCATTCATAAAGCGCCCGAACGGGGGAACATCCTGGCGGAAAACTGATGGCGTTTTCAGTGCAATTTTCTTTGAGGATTACAGACTGAAAAATAACTTCTGGGGAATAAAAAGTTATTTCTTTGTAGGAAACAGAATTTATGCCGTCGGTAGCAACATTTTCAGCGATAACAAAAAATTTCACTGTCAGACTAATCTTTACCAGAAAGCGCTTTACAAACTTGTATGGGACGGCAAAGGATATACTGATAAGGATTATAAAAGAGTTGAGTTTCCTCATCGTGCAACCTATGTCGATGGCAAAAAAATCACGGCCTTTCCGGTTCCGGATAAGGAATTGGCTGAAGATAAAGCTCATCACCTGATCGATCCCCAGGGAAATGGTTATTTTGTTCCCAAAGGGCAAGAAGTGTTTGTTGCCCGTAAGCATCAGAAAAGCCGCACCGGTAGTTACAAGCTTATCGATCACGAAGGTGATTTCGCGACCGCATGGCTGGACCACGGAATAGCCTGCAAAGATGCAAAATATGTTTATGTGGTGTTTCCTTATTGCAATAAGGAAAAATTTGCGAAATTCAGCAGTAAGGATTTTGAAATCCTGCAACTGGATTCAATAGCTCACATTCTGCATGATAAAATTGATGATCTGTACATGGCGTCGTTTTTCCGTGAGGGCGAGGTTAAGAATCTGCCGCACGTAAAACATATTGATCACACCTGTCAGATAATTTATCGCGAAAAAGACGGTAAACTGGAAGTGGCGGTAGGAGACCCGGACCCACATCGTAATTGGAGCGGTGATACAAAACACTGTGGTAGATATGCCAAGTTTGGAGGGAAAAGTGAAATGGTGCCGGAAAAAGTAACCTTTGCCGGCGCTTGGAAGCTTGAAAAGCCGGTTGGTGGTGTGAAAATTGTTAGCGCAAAGAACAATGAAACCGTCATTGAATTTGCGACTATCCACGGTGAAGAATTTTATTTTACACTGATTAAATAAAAGAGATATTTTTTCAAGAGAATCATATTTTATGAAAAAGAGAGCGTTTGAAATTCCGGAGAAGGAGTTTGGTCCGGCGCCGTGGTTTACCTGGATGGGGTTGGAAACCTGTGAAAGCATTGACCGTGATTTGCAGAGATTTCTGGACATGGAAATCTATGAGGTGATAATCTTTCCGATCTACGGTTTGCTTGTCGAGTATATGAGTGATGAATATTTGCGGCTGGTGCGTCATACCTGTAAGCGGTGCAAAGAGTTGGGGATGAAGGTGTGGATATATGACGAGTTCAACTGGCCTGCGGGGGTATGTGCCGGGAAAGTGTTGGAAAAGTATCCTCAGGACGCTCAGAAGCACATCAGGTTTACCTGGGAAGACGACATAAACAAAAGCGACGGCATTTCGTGGAAAATAGAAACGAATGAAGAACAGAATCTGGCTTCGATGGGGTCTCCGTGGTGCAAGCCTGTCAGGGGTTTCCTCGATATCCTGAATAAAGATGCCGTCAAGCATTTTATGGAAACAACCCATGAAGTTTTTCAGCGGGAGTTAAGCGAATATTTGGGAAATACCGTAATCGGATTCTTTACCGATGAGCCAACAATTATGCATTCAAACGGCCCCACATTTCCATATACAGATAAATTGTTTGACGCATTTCATGAAAAATATGAATATCGACTCGAAGATAAAATATTATTACTCGTGAGTGATGGAGAAGGAAGCATAAAAGTCAGAAATGACTACTGGAAGATTGTCACTGACTTGTTTATGGACAGTTACTTCCACCAGATTGTGAACTGGTGCAACGCGAACAAGCTCAAGCTTACCGGACATATGATTTTTGAAGAGAGCTTAAGTTTTTCCATAAAAAATAATGCCGACATGTACGAGGTGCTTTCGTCGATGGATGTTCCAGGTATTGATTTGCTTGATTCCGCAACAAGCTATGATGAGCATAAATTGGGGATTTGCCTCGCAAATGTTTTCCGTTCGAAATACGCTGTTGATGTTACGGTTAAGTTGCTTGACAGTGTTATGCGTTTTACCAATAAAGAGCGCTGCATCTGTGAAGCCTTTGGCTGTTCTCCGCATTATTTTAATACTTTTGACCTGAAGCGCGCCGCCGATTATCTTTTGCATCATGGACTTAGCATTATCAACGATAACCTTTTTGCAACCTCGAATGCCGGCATGCGGAAAATGAATCCGTGTCATTCTTTCTGGACTCCGTGGATAAAGCATTACAATCTGTTTTCGAGGCATATGACAAGTTTGTGTTATCTGAATTCACGTGCTCAATTGCAAACTAACTTATGCATTTTTTACCCAAGAACAGATACCGTAAGTCGTTTCGGAAGCCCCGGTTCAATGCTCAGTCTTGGGGAGCAGTATGTTGATGTCAATGAGAACAAATGGGAAAGAACTCAACAATTTATTTACAATGTGAGTCATGCTTTGAATCAGAAGCAATGGCCGTATTATTATACTTTTGAACAAATTATTGCTGGTAGTTCGGTGTCTGATGGATGCCTGGAATATTCCGGTTTTAAATGCAAAGTTATTGTTATGCCGTCAATTCACTATGTCGATGAATGCAGCGGAATAAAACTCGCTGAGTTTGCTTCATCTGGCGGTAAGATTATTTGTGTTGATCGCGAACCGCGCGTTATTAACGAAGCAGGTGAAGTTACTGCATATATTTCAGAACTGATTGCAGAGAAGGATGCTAGGAGCAATATTATTGTCATGCAGGCAGACCTGGAGATTAACAAATTAGCGCAACAGCTTGATGAAACAGTTTCTAAATATCTTACGAAAAATATTAAATTATCAGGGATTGGCTCAGAAGATATTTTGCTGACTCACAGGATAAAGGATGATTGTGAATTTGCTTTTATAACTAATTTTGGTAAATCCAGAGTTGAAATAATACACAATTTTGACAGGAAATGGTGCGAAGCTGACACCGTTTCCAGAGAGTTTGTTGCAAAAGTTCCAGACAAAATAAACTTATTCCCCAATCAGTCTTTGTTACTGATGAAGAATGAAGATGATATTAATTATGAAATTGTGAAATATCGGGAAGAAATATTATTAAGCGGAGAATGGCGGATTGCCGAAAATGTTGAAAATACCTACTCGATGCCGGTGAAATTATTCAAGGGTGAAGCGCCTTCGTCCGGTATCCCGGCATTGACGGATGATGATGACTGGTCAAAGCCATTTGTTGAGATCTACACGGAAAATCTGGATTCAGATATAACCCATTGGTTTGCCGGGAAAGTGTCTCTTGAATACATTCCTGAACGCCTGCTGATGACCGTGGACGGTGAAGACGATATCACAGTTTATGTAAATGGACAAAAAGCAAAAAAGAAAGCAGACAGGATTCTCTGGGATAAAGACAACATCAGTTATGACGTTAAGGAACTGGTGAAGCCGGGAGATAACACTATCCATTTTAAATACAAATTTTCCTATGCCCGTGAATCTTTTGTTGACGCAATGCCGAGGCTTAGAACCGACATTACCCCGTTTGTGCTTGTCGGCGATTTTATCCTGTTTGATGACAATCCCGAAAAGATATCATTAGGCGAAATAGATTCACATATAAGAGTGGGAAACTTGTACAGTATAGGTTATCCGCAGTTTGTTGGCGAACTGGCGTTCGAAAAGACATTAGAAATAGATGCTGAACATAAAACTGTTATACTTGATCTTGGCGATCAACATGATTGTTTTGAAGTATTTGTAAATGATGAATTTGCCGGGGTTTTAGCATGGAACCCCTATACTCTCGATATTGGAAAATTTATTCACAAGGGAAGAAATTGTGTAAAACTGCGCTTGCTTACCGCACAAGGAGGTATTATCAAAAGACGTTACCTTACAGTGGAAAGACCGGCGAAACCGTTTGGACTTTTAAGTACGCCGAAATTAAAAGTTTGTGAATATTTATAATCAGAATGAATAAAAGGAATAAGGTAAATTGTATACTGCGGCAATAATCGGTGTTTCAGGATTTGGGGCGGAACATTTCAAGCATTTGACTCAGCGTTTTCCAAAGGGAACAATAAAAATCGTTGGGGCGACGATTATCAATCAGGACGAGGAAAAGGCAAAATGTGGTTATCTGCGTTCAATCGGTTGCGGGATTTTTTCAGATTATAAGGAAATGTTGGAAAAATTAAACGGAAAATTGGACCTATGCTGTATTCCCACCGGGACTGGCATGCATAAGGAGATGACCATTAGCGCTTTGAAGGCCGGAGCCAACGTTTGGGTTGAAAAGCCACTGTGCCCGACCATACAGGAGGCAAGGGAAATGAAGAATGCCGAAGTTAAAAGTGGTAAATTTGTGATTGTGGGGTATCAGTTTCTTGCTCAACAAGAAATCCAGACGTTAAAGAAAATTTTGCTGTCAGGACAGCTTGGCAAGGTGAAATGCGTGAAGTGTATGTCTCCCGCAATGCGAGATAAATCGTATTATCTTCGCAATAACTGGGCGGGGAAAATTCGATTGCAAAATGGTAGCTGGGTTCTGGATTCCCCTTTTAATAACGCCAGCGCGCACCAGTTGAATTTAATCCTTTTCCTTGCCGGCAATAGTTTTGATGAACCTGCACGGCTGAAAAATATCAATGCGGAGCTTTACCGAGCAAGGGATTATGTTGAGAATGCCGATACCGGTTTTATGCGGATGGAAACTCTTGACGGTAAACAATTATATTATATTGCAAGCCACTCTTATGACGGGCAAATGTATAAATTAAACATTGAATGTGAATATGGCTCGGTAAGTGTAAATGATGAAAAGCGAGGTTACGAAATTTCCTATGAAAACGGTGAAAAAGAATATTTATCTTATGCAATATCAAGTTATGCGATGACGCGTTCCGTTTACCAAAAATTAAAAAATCCTGAAAGTTTTGCTTGTAACATTGATATTGCCGAGTCACAGACAATAGCAATGAATGGAGCACATGAATCGTCGGCAATCGTTAAGATACCTGAAGAATTTACTGAAATAATTGGAGCTGGAGAAGAAAAAGAAAAAACGGTTATTAAGGGAGTTGAAGGCATAATGCTGGATTGTTACAAACAGGCAAAATTACCCAGTGAGTTTAATGTAAAGTGGGCAAAAAAAGGTGAGATTTTTGATTTGTGCGGATATAAAGATTTTAACGGTGGACACAGGTAGATAATTGACGGTTTTCAGGAGATAAAATGAAGCGTTATGGGGCAATGATTAAAATTAAAGAAGAAAATTTTGAGAAATACAAACAGCTGCATGTCAATGTGTGGCCGGAAATTCTCGAAATGATCCGTAAATGCAATATCCGCAACTATTCCATTTTTCACAAAGATGGTGTAATGTTCAGTTATTTTGATTACATTGGCGGTGATATTGATGCGGACATGGCGAAAATGGCCGCTGACCAGAAAACTTTGGAGTGGTGGGGTATTGTCAAGCCGTTGCTGGAACCGTTGCAAACTCGGCGCGAGGGTGAGTTTTGGGCGGAGATGGAAGAGGTCTTTCATCTGAAATAGGAGAAAAAATATGACAAGGAAAGAACGTTTTTACGCTACGATAGAACGGCGGAAGGTTGATCACCCGGCTTCATGGCTAGGGCTTCCGGTCCCCGAAGCCTGTGAGGGGCTTTTCAATTATTTTGGTGTTGATTCAATGGTAGAGCTCAAGCGAATACTTGGAGATGATGTTTTTCCGGTTGATGTTCCATATCATCATCCGCCGGTAAACCATATAGCCTGTGCGTTTGATTTTGCTCAACAAGATAATTCCGATTATGAACATCGGACGCTGACAAGTACGGGAATTTTTGCGGATTGCAGCGATCTTGGAGCCGTTGCGGATTTCGCGTGGCCAGATCCGGCGGAAAATATGGATATTGGTGAATGCGCGCAGGCGGTTCAATCCGTTCCCGAAGATTACGCGGTTCTGGCAATGATGTGGTCGGCTCATTTTCAGGATGCGTGTGCGGCTTTTGGCATGGAAGCGGCAATGATGAAGATGCTGACGGAACCGGAAATGTTTCGCGCGGTAATTGACCGCATTACAGAATTTTACCTGAAAGCAAACCGGATATTTTACGAGACAGCGGCAGGGCATCTTGATGCCGTTCTGATTGGTAATGATCTAGGTTCGCAAACCGCGCTGATGCTTTCACCTGAACTTATCCGGGAGTTTGTTTTTCCGGGAACGAAACGGTTGGTTGATCAGGCGAAAAGCTACGGCTTGAAAGTGATTCATCACTCTTGCGGGGCGGTTGCGGATATTATCAGCGACCTTATTGCGATTGGCGTGGATGCAATACATCCGATACAGGTCCTGGCGAACGGAATGGCGCCGGAACTTTTACAGGAACGGTTTGGCGGAAATATTTCATTCTGTGGTGGGGTGGATGTGCAGGAAATGCTGGTCCATGAAAGTCCCCGTGAGGTAAAAAGACAGGTCGGTAAGCTGAAGGAGTTATTTCCTACCGGATTAATTATTTCACCAAGCCATGAAGCCGTGCTGCCTGATGTAAAACCGGAAAATTTAAAAGCTATGTTTGAAACTGTAAATTCAGATTAATTATAAGGATTAACATTGTGTTAAAAAAGAAGAATCCCAATATCTTGTATGTTATGACTGATCAGCAGTCGGCGAATATGATGTCGTTTACCGGAAATAAAGATTTAAGCACTCCGGCAATGGACCATCTGGCGTCAATCGGAACGGTTTTTGATAATGCTTATTGCAGCAATCCGGTTTGCATGCCGTCAAGAATAAGCTTGTTTTCCGGGCAATATCCGTCTGCTTTGAATGTTAAAGCAAACTGTGTTCCCAAGCTCGATAAAGATCCTGTATATCTAGGGAATTGTCTTGGGAACCTGTTAGGGAATGCCGGTTATAGCACATTTTACGGAGGCAAGCAGCATTTTGTTTATCAGGCGGAAGAACTTGGGTTTGAGGTTTTTACCCGTGACGAACGACATGAGCTTGCTCGGTCAACGGCTGAAATTCTCCAGAATTATAATTCTGATAAACCATTTTTTCTGGTTGCTTCGCTAATAAACCCGCATGATATTTGTGCAGTAACAATTCATGATCCTGATAGCTATTCGGATGAAAAGAAAACAACCCATTCTTATATGAGTTACGAAAGCCTGGAGTATGAAGTTTACAAATTATGGTATGATGCCAAGCAACTCAGTCTTGATGAATTGCCGGAACTTCCCGCTAATTTTGAATCTCAGAATGCTGAGCCTGATGCTATTACCGAGTTGGTTGAGCAACGTAATTTTAAACATTATGCGAGACATCATTGGACCGAGCGAAAATGGCGTGAGCATCGATATGTTTACTGCCGACTGACCGAGTTGGTTGATAAACAGATTCAAACTATCTTAGATAATGTTCCTGAAAACACTTTAATTATTTTTACATCTGACCACGGTGATCATGACGGAGCACATCATTTGGAACACAAATCAACTTTCTATGAGGAGGCCACCAAAACTCCTCTGATAATTGCAAAACCGGATGCGCAAAAAAATGATGCGAAAGTCAGCAGACAACTCTGTTCAAACGCCTTTGACGTTTATGCAACTATCTGTGATTACGCAGGTGTTCAGGTTTCCCGGGAAGTGGAGACAAGTTATTCATTGAGACAGATAATTGAAGGAAAAGCCGATAAAACCGAACGCAAACTTCTGAAAATAGAATGTGAGTTCGGCAATGCTATGCACAGTTCTGACAAAGTCTACACAAAATACTTCAGAGGTAAAAATTCCGAGCAGCTATACGATTTGTCCAAAGACCCAGGACAAATGCATAATTATATAAATGATCCTGCGTACAAACAGGAGTTGGCTGCCTTGAAAAAATCCCTAGAAGAAGAAATTATGATAAAATACTGAGAAAGTTGAAGTAATTAAAAATGAGCGCTAAAGGAATATATTCAAAAATGACTGACTGCTGGGTGCCGGCGGTTAGCGAAGCGAGTATAGTTTATAATAAGAAGCATGAGCAGTTCAATTATTTCCAAATGATTTCTGAAGATCTGCCATCAGCACACGAGTGTTTCAGGCGATCATTTACTATTGATAATGTACCGGAATCAGTAACAGTTCATGTTGTTGCACGGAGTTTATATAAATTCTATGTTAACGGAAAATTTGTGATGACCGGACCGGCTCGGAGTCCGGAAAAATATCTTTATGCAGATTTTTTCGAGATTTGCGAATTTCTGACACCGGGAAAAAATGTGATTGCGCTGGAAACAGTTTATGTAGGGGGGATAACTGATTATGATTTCGGAGATCCTGGATTTGCCTGTGCGATTGAACTTGATAATGGAACGATTTATAGTGACAATGAATTTAAGTATAAAGTTTTTAACGCCTATTTGCCAAGTTCAAAAGCAAACAAGCTTCGTGCATATCCCGCGGAATGTCTGGATTTGAATAAAATCGACATGTCTTGGATTGATACTGGTTATGATGATTCCGCTTGGGAGAATGTCAAAAATATTGTCCGATCCGAATCTAGAATTGAAAAGCGACCGTTCCAGATGCCGGAACTTAATAGAGTTCCATCCGTTAATATTTTAGATTGCTGTAACGCTGAAGTTAAACCGGATAATGAAGTAGGTATTTGCTCGAGTGATGGTTATGTGATATTCGAATTTAACGGGACGGCCAGCGGTTTATATGAAATATCCGGGTATCTGCCAAAAAACGTAAAACTTAATTGCACATATATGGAGTGGATAAATCAGTATAACGGTTCCTCCCGGAGAGATGGTTGTGAGAACCTTGAAGCGGGAATTTCTATCATCGGCAATGGCGGGGAATTTACTTTCAGAACCTTCCACCCCTACAGCTGTCGATACATTAAAATGCAAGTGGAAAATTTAGAAGCTGACAAAGTAGCAAAAATTTTTGATTTGAAAGCAATAGAGTTATGCTCTTTACCCTCGAAGCGTTGCGCTAACGCATTTTGCTCGGATCCAATTTTAAATAAAATTATTGAAGGAGCACAAAATACATTACGGGTATGTTGCCCTGATATGTATGTGGATTGTTCCTCGCATGAACGCAGAATATATCTGCATGATTCACTGCGTCAGGTAGAAGCCGGAAATATTTTCTATGGTGACACGGAAATTTCAAGACAATTTCTTGTTATCTACAAGGAATTTACCGGCAGAGTGCCGCAAACAAGCGCAAGCATCCAGAATGGAGTGTTATGTCACGGGGGAACAAATAAGAAAATGACTCTGGGGCACGACCTTACTTGGATTCTTCAGGGTTTTGAACATAGAAAGTTTACTGGTGAAAAGCTTCCCGATGAATTTATAGAATGCGCTGAAAAATTGTTATATTTTATTATTGGCATCTGTGACGATAGTGGTTTTTATGTGAGTGACCGCAGAGATATATGCTTGTTTCTTGATTGGTCGAAAATGTATCCATTCGGAGGCGTTTGTGTAGGGATAAATTGTTTATTGTTTCTGGCGTTGTCAAAATTGGGACAAGAATTAAATGATTCAAAATTATTGAATCACGCGAAAAAAATAAAAGATAACTTATTACCTTTCTTAAAACCGTATCTGCAAAGCGAAGGAATGCGAAACAGCCGATTGGCCCCGGATCTGTTTATAAGCGATGGAGTTGGAAACTATACGGCATACGATAGCGGCAGGGCTAGCACCTTTGGTTACCTTGGGACGGTTGAACGTAGCGAAACAACACAATATTGGTTGCTGTTGAGCGGAATTCTCAATAACGCGGATGAAAAGCGGCTTTGGGAAGTTTTACGCGAAAGAAGGATAAATGAAAAATCCCGTGTTGATGATAACAATTTGTACGCTGTATCTAGTTGCGGACTGTTCGGGTTGTGGACACGACTAGATTACGCATTGAAAATAAAAGATTACGAAGTGATTTACCGTGATATTTACGACACCTTTTTGCCGATGGTGATTGACGGCAATACTTTCTGGGAAAGTATTTGCAAGGATTCTCGTTCGAACGCGCATGGTTTTAACGCAATGGCGGGAACATTGTTGTTCAAGCTTATTTGTGGAATTAATCCCGGAGATGAGGGGGGATATGCTGTTCCGGTAGTAGCTCCGAAACCATGTTTCGGTTTAAAATGGGGACGAGGTTTCATGCAGTTGCCTGAAGGAATATTGAATGTTGCCTGGAAGCTGGATTATGATGAATTTAATTTGACTGTAAAAATACCCGAAGGGAAAAACGTATTGGTGAGGTTGCCTTCCGAAGCAATAGCGTTATGCACAAAAGGCGGACACAAAGTTGATAAGTTTGAATTTAAGATAAATAAAAGCTGTAATATAAAGGTAAGTGTGGGCAGGGGTTTGGGATTGAGGGAAATTTAGATGATTAAGGATGGTTTGGTTTCAGTTACATTCAGGAAATTGAGTGTTGATGAGGTTATAAAGGCGTGTGAAAATGCTCAAGTTGGCTGTATTGAATGGGGTGGAGATGTCCATGTGCCGCATGGAGATGTGGCATTGGCTGAGCGTGTAGCGAAAATGTGTTTAAATGTGGGGATTGAAATAGTTTCGTACGGTTCTTATTATCGCGCCGCGTATAGTGAAAAACATGAAAACCTGAATTTTAAAGCGGTATTGGATACGGCTTTGGCGCTTGGCGCTGGTACTGTCAGAACCTGGGCGGGGTGGCTGATTGATTCAGCGGAAGCCGATGATAACAATCAGCGCAAGGAAATTGTTGATGATCTTTTAAGAATTGGAGCAATGGCGACAGAACAAAATGTTGATATCGGAATAGAATTTCACAATGGCACATTAACTGATTGCAATGAATCGGCGTTGCGGCTCAGGGGTGAACTTGGGGAGGAGTCAAATATTAAATATTACTGGCAGCCGAAGTTGGATTACAGTTATGAAAGTTGTGTTGCCGGAATTAGAATGTTATTTCCAAAAATAAGCAATATTCATGTTTCACATTATGGAGTCGGGGATGACGGTAAGTTCATTCAACTTCCTGTATCCGAGGGTTTTGACCGGTGGTTGTGTTTTCTCGGGGAGATTGTCCGGGATGGAAAAGATCATGTGGCGATGCTCGAATTTGTAGAAGGTAACAGTGTTGAGAGTTTTTATCGTGAGATTGCTACTTTAAAAGAGCTTATAAAACAGATAGAGGAGTTTTGTCATGCTAAAGCTCTTCGTTAAATTTGTTATTGTCTTCATTGTTGTGATGCTGGTTTTCTGGTTGTTGGGGTTTTTATTTTTCCTTCCAGCCGATACTGGTTATGTTTCTGGAGATTACAAGGTTACACAATTATCAGATTACAAAAATAATTTTGATGAAAAAATTCCCGAAAAACCTCTCCGTATTCAAGAGGACGTTGATTACTCTCTCGGGAAAAAAGCGCTGTGGTGGCCAAAAGGGGAATCTCCAATATTAAAAAAGCTTGTTGATACTGGTGAACTGCCGACTGTGGCGGAACGCACCGGTCCGGAACCGCTTGTATTGAAAGGGATTGACGGAACAGGTAAATACGGTGGCGTGTGGCTTCGGCTTGGTGATAACGTGATGGGGGCGTATATGGCGGGGCCGAGCCTGATGCGCTGGAGTCCCGGCGGATATCCCATCGTGCCGCATATTGCCAAAAGCATTGATGCTTCAAAGGACAACAAAACTTTTGTAATTCACTTGCGTAAAGGGATGAAGTGGAGTGACGGTCATCCTTTTACCGTAGATGATATTATGTATTCCATTGAAGAGTGCAGCGCGGAGCCGGGAGAAAAGCATTATGATGACTTTTTCATTGCTGACGGCAAACTTGTGAAATTGACAAAAATTGATGATTATACTTTGAAAATGGAATATGCCGTGCCAAAGGGGGATTTCTTTGAGCGTGCCGCCACTTATTTTTGTGACAGGCCCCGACATTATTTGCGTCAGTATCATCCATATTTAGGTGATAAGGAAAAAATTAAAAAAGTCATGGAATGTTATTCATTGGGAACACCACGTGCTGCATATGACTTTATGCGTAACCTTAATAATCCGGAAAAGCCGAGCGTAAGCGCATGGATATGTAAAAGTTATACAGCAAGTGACCCATATGTGTATGTTCGCAATCCGTATTTTTTTGCGGTTGATCCACAGGGGAATCAATTACCTTACATAGATGCGGTGCAGACTTCTTCAAAGGAATATAATATGGTTGCCATTGCTGCCGCAATCGGGGCCAGCAGTATGCAGATGCGCGGACTCGATTTTGGCAAATACACAGAATTGAAAACCAAGGAAGTGAACGGTGGTCCGAACGAGGTGTATTTATGGGCGAGGAGTTTTTATCCGTTTGCCATGAAATTCAATGTTGCCCGCGCCGTGCTTCCCGGACATCCCGAAACGAAATGGAAGGCGAAAATGCTTGGCGACAAGCGGTTCCGGCACGCTATCTCCATGGCGATAAACCGCAATCGGATTAACAAGGCGATATTTTCAGGGATCGTCAATCCGTCGCAAGTATCGCCGATCGAGCCATATAAAAAGCATCCTTACGATCAGGTTTCAATTAAGTACAATCCCGAAAAAGCTAATAAAATTCTTGACTCCCTGGGGATGGATAAGCGCGATATGGACGGTTATCGTATTTTTCCTGATGGAACTCCTGCCGTGTTCTTTTTTGACACGATTAAAACGATAGGAACCGGACCCTCTGAATTTATTGTTGATGATATGCGGAAAATCGGAATCAAAATGATCAGCCGGATTCGCGGTCACGGAGTTTTTACCCGTTCAATTGCCAACAGTACCTTTGATATGTTCGCGATGTGGAACGCATGGCCGAATCCATACGCGCACTGTGCATTATTTCTGCAATTGGAAGTCCCCCATAAATGGCAAATGTGGGCGTGGAATCGTATTGCCGGCAGGTTATCCGCGCCGGATGCGGCCAAGCCTCCCAAGAGTCATTATTTATGGAGATTGACGGATGCCTACAGAAAGGTGACCAGTACTCCGGCTGGAAAAAAACGGGATAAATATCTTAATGAATTTAAAGATATTCTTGCTGATGAACTGCCGAAAACAAGCACTTGTGGAGCGCCTCCTCAGGTTGTTACAGTTTCTAAAAATATGTGCAACGTTCCCAGATGGGCAGTTTATTGCCATTGTATGAAATCACCGGCTATTTGTGGAATGGAAACATATTATTTTGACAAAAATCTGGCTTCTCCCGGTTTTGAGGAAAAGCTGTCTGAATCGATAATTCATCCGGTATTGCGTCCGGGGACCGAGGCGCTGAATGGAAAAGAAAACTATCGGGGGAATTATGGAATCACAATAATTAAATATGTTTTCATTCTTGTGCTTATACTATTGTTAATATTTTTAATAATTAAATTCCCATTTGTTCTCAAGCGGATTGCCATCATGGTTCCGACTTTGTTCATAATTTCGATTATATGTTTTTGGGTGGTGGAACTGCCGCCCGGAGATTATCTCGAAATGGAACGCTTGCGCCTGCAGACTGAAGGTAACCAGGAGTCGTTGGCGGAACTCCAGTCTTTGAAAAAAATGTTTCACTATGATGAACCGGGCTGGAAGCGTTATTTGCGCTGGAGCGGACTATACTGGTTCACTTCTTTCAAGTCAAAAGATACCGGTTTTCTCCAGGGCAATCTTGGACGATCGATGGTTAGCAAGAAAGAGGCAAGCGCTCTGATCGGCGACCGGATTGCGTTTACCGTGGTAATTGGCCTCATCACCTTGCTGTTAAGCAATTTGGTGTTGTGGCCGATTGGAATAATTTGTGCGGTGAAGAAAGGAAGCGTCTTCGATTACGGGTTTATGTTTATCGGTTTCCTGGCGATGTGCGTACCGCCGTTTCTGCTGGCTTTGGTGGTGTCGGTATTGTTCGGCACAACGGGGCTGTTTTCTCCGGAATTCGCTTCACAGCCGGAATGGGATTGGCCAAAATTCGTTGATTTTATCAAACATTTATGGCCTCTGCTGATCGTCATGGGAATCGGCATGTTGGCCGGCGGCGGCAGGACATTGCGCGCAAACATTCTCGACGAACTTCACAAACCTTACGTGACCACCGCGCGCGCAAAGGGTGTGCGGCCGATTAAACTGCTGTTGAAATATCCGGTGCGGTTGGCGATGAATCCCTGGGCATCGAGTATGGGGGGAATTTTCCCGATGCTGGTGTCCGGGAATGCGATGGTGGCGATTGTTCTGGCGTTGCCGATGGTCGGACCTTTAATGCTTCAGAGTATCCTTGATCAGGATGTATATCTGGCATGTTCACTGCTGATGATTCTCAGCACTTTGTCAGTGTTTGGGGTATTGATAAGCGACATAATTTTGATGATCGTCGATCCGCGCATTAAATATGACAAGGCTTAAAAAAAAAATAATATGAGAAAAGAAAAGAAAAATAAAGAAGAAATCGGGGTGTTGTCGCAGTGGCAATTGACGAAACTGCGCTTTTCCAAACATAAGCTAGCGAGCATTTCGCTGATGGTGCTGATAATTATGTATTTCATTGCGATATTTTGCGAGTTTTTTGCTCCGATGAGCAAGGAACGCATGAATCTTGACTATATTTACTGCCCGCCGATGGTGGTGAAGTTCAGTTTCTCTAAAGGATTTTATACCAATCGATTAATCATGGATATCGACCCGGTAACGCTTCAGAAAAATTATAAAAGAAGTAGAGATGATTTGCTTCCGCTTGGATTTATCGTTCGCGGAGATGAATATAAAATGTGGGGTTTATTAAAATCTAATATCCACTTTTTCGGACTTGATAAGAAAAAATACAAAAAGTGGCAAACCGGGAAAAAACAGCAAATAAAATCTAAACCGGAATTCTATTTGTTCGGCGCCGACGTTTACGGGCGCGGCATTTTCAGCCGGCTGATTTATGGCTCGCGGATATCGTTATCAATCGGATTGGTTGGGGTGCTTCTGGCGTTCTTTCTCGGGGTGGCAATCGGTGGGATTTCAGGCTACTTCGGCGGTTGGATTGACAACCTGATCCAGCGTTCGATTGAGATTCTCAATGCTTTGCCGAAACTGCCGCTATGGCTGGCGCTTTCCGCGGCGGTTCCCGACTGCTGGCCGCAACTTGGGGTGTATTTCATGATCACGATATTGCTGAGTTTACTCGGCTGGACAAGCATGGCGAGGGCGGTGCGCGGCAAAATATTGTCGCTGCGCGAAGAGGATTATGCGGTTGCGGCGAAAATGCTTGGAGCCAGTGACGCGCGAGTCCTGTTTCGGCATCTGGTTCCGGGTTTTACCAGTTATATCATTGTCTGTCTGACCTTGCAGATTCCCGGAATGATTTTGGGCGAAACCAGTCTGAGTTTCCTTGGCTTGGGCTTGAAACCGCCGATGGTGAGCTGGGGCGTAATGCTCAGCCAGTGCATGGACATTAAATCGGTGGCTTATTATCCGTGGCTGTTGACCCCGGTGGTGTTTCTGGTGGCGGTGGTCCTGACTTTTAATTTTGTGGGCGATGGGTTGCGCGACGCCGCCGATCCATACTCCTCACATTAATAAATTGGTGATACGGTGAAAGATTCAACAAACATGCTGGATGTAAAAAATCTGAAAGTATATTTTTATACCGAGGAAGGCGAAGTCCGCGCGGTAAATGACGTCAGTTTTTCAGTCAAACGCAATCGAATTCTTGCGATTGTCGGTGAGTCCGGCTGCGGCAAAAGCGTTACCAGTTATTCGGTTCTCCGGCTGATCCAGCCTCCCGGCAAAATCATGGACGGAGAGATCATTTTCAATCCGCATGGGCATGACAGTTATGACATTCTCAAACTCGGTGCAAAAAGTAAGGATTTATACAACTTGCGCGGCGGTGATATCAGCATGATCTTCCAGGAACCGATGACCGCGCTCAGTCCGGTGCTGACCATCGGCAACCAAGTGATGGAAGCAGTACTGCTTCATCAGAAAGTTGACAAAAAAACGGCTTACGCTAATGTTGTCGAAATGTTTGGAAAAGTCGGAATTCCAGGACCGGAAAAGCGCATGAAGCAGTACCCGTTTGAACTTTCCGGAGGCATGCGCCAGCGGGTGGTGATTGCTATGGCGCTGGTCTGCAATCCCAAACTGCTGATCGCCGACGAACCGACCACGGCCCTGGACGTGACAATCCAGGCGCAGATCATGAAACTGATAGCAAGCCTGCTTTATCGAATGGGCTCATCGATGATCCTGATCACTCACGATTTGGGCGTTGTCGCACAGATGGCCGACGACGTGGCGGTAATGTATTTAGGGCGGATCGTCGAGGAAGCGGAGGCTTACAGTTTGCTGAAAAATCCGCGCCACCCATACACCGTCGGTTTGCTCGAATCGCTGCCGGGACTCCACGCTAAAAACGAAAAACTTCCTTCGATAAAAGGCAGTGTGCCGTCCCTGACGCAGATCCCGCCGGGATGCCCGTTTCATCCGCGCTGTCCTTACTTCAAACCGGGATTGTGCGATGTCGGGGAACCTCCCGCATTGAGCGAAGTCGAAGGACACGGACGGGTTGCCTGTTTGCGGGTTGCGGAAGTGACTAAGGAGAGAAAAGATCATGCAAAATAATCTCCGGGAACCGCTTTTGAGCGTTAAAAATCTGTGTAAATTTTATCCGGTTTACAGCCACGGCTTCAGAAAAAAGAAAATTTCCGATGTCAAAGCCTGCAATAATATCAGCTTTGATTTGCAGCGCGGCGAAACCCTGGGACTCGTCGGCGAATCCGGTTGTGGAAAAACCACCACGGCAAGGGCAATTTTGCGCGCGGTGGAACCCACTAGCGGCAGCGTCATTTTCCGCGACGACAAACTTCCGTGCGAACTTACCTCACTGCCGAAACGCAAACTGAAACCCCTGCGAACCCGGATGCAAATGATCTTCCAGGACCCTTTCGCTTCGCTCAATCCGCGCATGACCGTCGGTGATATCGTTGGTGAAGGATTGAGAATTCACAGACTCGCCAAGGGCAGCGAATACACCGGTCGCGTTGACGACATGCTGAAAAAAGTCGGACTGAAACCCGAACATAAAATGCGCTACCCGCATGCGTTCAGCGGCGGCCAACGCCAGCGAGTCGGGATTGCCCGGGCATTGATCATGCGCCCGAGTTTAGTCGTTGCCGACGAAGCGGTTTCGGCACTCGACGTTTCCGTGCAGGCACAGGTGATCAACCTCCTTGACGACCTCCAAAAAGAAATGAACCTGACAACCATCTTCGTCGCCCATGACCTGAGCGTAGTCAAACATATCTGCGACCGGGTCGCGGTGATGTATGCCGGACGAATCGTCGAATTGGGCAGAACCGAAGACATTTTCAATAGTCCATTACATCCATATACTAAAGCCCTGCTGGCGTCAGTCCCGGAAGCCGACCCCGATAAAAAAATGGACTTCATCCTTTCCGGAGAAGTCGCCGACCCCGCCTTCCTGCCGTCAGGCTGCCCCTTCCACCCCCGCTGCCCGGAATTCATCCCCGGCAAATGCGACGTAACCGAACCAACTCTGACCCGCAACCCCCAAAAATCCTCAGCCGCCTGCATCAATACCGCAAATCGGCATTAACTTGCGCCAGAAACAAAAAATTGATTTTTTTTTGTATTGTACCAAAAGGCGGTCAAGTGTTTTCACAAGTGATGGCAAGGATGTTTCTGTGAAAAATAGGCATATTGAAGTTTTCCAGGAATGTTTTTCTGGCGTTTGCCCCGATTTCCCGCAGGTCATATTTGCCGGAAGCAATTTCGATAAGCACTTCAGCAATTTCTTCGGGATTGTCGTGAGGAATAATGAAGCCGTTTTCTCCGTGTTTGATAAATTCTCCGACCCCGGCTTCCCTGGAAATAACGCATACTTTTCCGAGCATCATTCCTTCCGCTCCGACCAGGGAAAATGATTCGTCAACAGAGGGGATCAGGACAATGTCATGTTCCTCTATCAGTTGTATTGCCTGTTCCGGGGAAACCGGCGGGACAAATTTTACGTCAAGTCCTTCCGCCAGATTTTCAGCCTTGTCCCGGTATTCACGATGAAGGGTTCGTCCGGCTATTGACAGGGTGAAATTCCGCTTGTACTGGTCAGCGTTGTTGAGCGCCGACATGACGCGAACTGCCATAACCTGGCCTTTCCTGGGTTCGATTGATCCAAGTACCAGCATTCGGATGGGAGTGTCATGAGCCGGAGGGATGGGGTTATCTCTTTTACGCGATTTCACCTCATCATACCTGTCTATGACACCGTAAGTGATAATATGCACACCATCCGGATTGTTTCGATTTTTCAAAACATAGTTTGCGCTTATCCAGGTCGGACAGATTATTTTCGGTTGTGTTTGCAAGGCTTGCAGGATGACCGGGTCGGAAGCCAATTCATCGACATATTTAGATTCGTGAATCCACCACCAGCAATTTTCCAAAGAGGTCATCTGGCTGATAAGCGGCCATTGCAGAATGGTATTGACCACGATAAGATCAAATTGGCTGGCAAACTTTACATCCGCCCAATGGCCTTCAAGCGACATGGGATCAATGATCACTGTTATGCCAAGATCCAGCAGCGTTTTCCGGTACGGCCCATCTTCCGCCGAAACCGCCACTGTAAAGTATCCTTTGTTCATCAAGGCAACGGCAAATTCCGACATGGACATCGGGGATCCGCTGATAGTAAGTTCGTGAATAAAGAAGATCGCATTTTTTGTTTTGGGAGCGAGACTTTCCTTTTTGAGGGAAGGGGGGACATATATGTTAAAATCGGCAGGTAGATCGTTATGAAGGGTATTAATCATTGGCTTCGGGAAATATTGGTCTTCGATCATGTACCGGGACCAGCGTTTGAGCATGAAAATATCATGTGCCGCGCTTTTTTTCGTTTCTGACCCGGTTTGTTCATATTTCCCGAGCGCAACATGACCGATATGGGTAAGTTCAGAATAAGGAGTATATACGCAACGGAGTCCGGCTTTGAGGATTTTAAAAGACAGGTCAAAATCGGAATGTTCTATCGGGGTATTTACAGTGTCAAAGCCGCCGGTTTTTTGAAAAACACTTTTACGGATTGCTAAACAGGCCCCGGTAAGAACTGAGACGTCCCTGATGCATTGAAGCAGTTGATGATATTCCGGACTGTCATAATTCCAGGTATGGAAGCAGGTTGCGACAAAATCCCTTACGCCAGTGAACATTCCGGCATATTGAATCTTATTGTTTTCATAGATCAGTTTCGGCGATACACCTCCGACTCCCTCGATGTTTAAAGGTTCCAACAGTGATTCCAGCCACCCGGTTTCCCTCGGCCTGACATCGTCGTTGATAAATACCAGGAATTCTCCTGTAGCGGCTTTAGCGCCTTGGTTGCATTTGTCGGAAAAATTGTATGGGAGGTCATAATTCACCCAGATTACGTTTGGGCAGTCTTTACACAGTTTATCGATCAGCGTTGAATTAGCGGCAACGATTATTTCATAATTTTCACGGCTTGTTTTATCCCTGATGGCGGTAATGGTATCCAGAATGTTTTTTTCTGAATCTGATGGGATTATCAGCGAAGCTTTCCCTGGGTTTTTTGCGAACTTTACCCGGTTTGCCAGAGGTTCCGCCGAGACTTCCGCATCCCATTCGCGTCTGCGGGCGGCGTCCGCGAGAGCGGCTATGTTCGACTTTCTGGCTTCCGGCTTGCCCCCCTCCGCCCCGGAACCTGGAACCATGCACCAGTGATAAAGCACCCTCGGGATATGCTTGATTTTATCGGTCAGCTCCGATATTCTCAATGCCAGGTCGTAATCCTGAGAAAAATCATATTCACTCCTGAATCCTCCGGCGCTCAGGGCCAGGGAGCGGCGGTAGAGCGTCAAGTGTCCGGTATACATATAATTCAAAAGCATCTCGGGGTTCCAGCCTGGTTTGAAGAAGAAGTCGCACAGTTTGCCGTCCGGTTTCTTGCGGCATTCATCTGAAAATAGCCAATCCAGCGATGGATCGGTGTTGATTGCTTCCACCATCCGGAATAAAGCGTCAGGAGTCAGTTCATCGTCATGGTCCAGAAGCGCCACGTATTCTCCTGCCGCCATTGCCAAAGCTTCGTTCGATGCTCCCGAAATCCCTTTGTTTATATCAAGAATTTTGAATTTGATGCGATTGTTTTTTCCGGCATGTGTTTTCATAGCGGAAACTAATTCGGGGGATTGGGAATTGTCGTCTACCGCGCAAAGTTCCCATTCCGGATAGTACTGGTTAAGCAGCGACTCCACTGCTCTTTCGATCATTTCCGGGGAAGTTTTGTACATCGGCATGATTACCGAAATAAGCGGTTTGATGCTGAAAGACTTCAATTCAATGGCCGCAAGGGACGGATCAAGTTCATCTTGCTGGATATGATACTCGCGTAAGGCGCGTTTGGCCAGACTGGGTTTACGGGATAGCTTGACGCAACGGCGCAAAATATAACCAGCCGTTTTTCGCCCTAAAAACAGCACTCCTTTTTTACGGAGAATATTTACTGACTTTTTGCCAAGTATGAGAACTTTTTCTGCTTTTTTCAGCATAATAATGAATCTGAATTATCCATTCGGTGAACGCAAATACTATGGGCTTCTCTAATAATAGCGTTTTTTGCTCAGGGCTGTTCTTTTTCGTCCTTGCTTCGTCGCGGGAACTCGACGTAGTTTTAGGCTGCGCCTCCGTTTCCGGCTTCTCGCCGGAAACCAAAAAATCTTCAGCCCTCGCCAAGAAAGTCAATCTTTAGAGATGCCCTTATTTTATCAGACTATGAATATTCAACGTATATGGCAAAAAATCAATGCGGATTCATTGTTTTTGTCCGGATAGCAATGCCAGGGAAAGTAGAAACCCCCGGGAGAAAATACCGGAGGTCCTTTAGTGTTTTTTACGTTTGAATTATTGCGGAATGGTTCCGTCAAGGTCCCAAAGGTCCTGCCAATCGTTTGCGCCTTCCCACAGGAAAACGTGGCCTTTGACTAAGCGGCAGTTACGGTCGATTCCGGCAATTTTCTCCATCTCGCTTGCCGCAAGCGGATCGGAGCAAACTGATGCCAGGTTTGACCGGATGTTTTTTGGATTGCACGACATTGGAATTGCAACATTGCCGCGCTGTACCGCCCATTTCAGACAGATAGTTGCCGGGTGTACGTTATGGGCTTCAGCAATTTTCACGATCACTGGGTCTTCCATGTCGACGGTATCTTCCGGAGTTTTATCGCGTTCCGGACGGTTCGGCGACCCGAGCGGACTGTATCCGATATTCAGGATGCCGAGTTTCGTGGTGAACTCAAAGAGTTCCTTTTGTTGAAAATGGGGATGCAGTTCCATTTCGTTGATTGCCGGTTTGATCCGGCAGTCACGCATGATAAGCTTCAACTTGGGAATGGTCACGTTGGAAATACCGGTGTGCCGGACAAGATTCATGTCCGCAAGGCGTTCAAGCTGACGGTACACTTGCATGAAATTCTCATGGATATAAGGGGTGGCGTTCGGATTGCGGCTGTCTGCACTGCAGTGTGGGGGATGGAAATTCGGGAACGGCCAGTGGATAAGCATCAGGTCGAGGTAATCGGTCTGGAGGTCCTTGAGGGTTTGCGCACAGGACAGCAATACATCGCCATTGCCATGATGGTCGTTCCAGACTTTCGACGTGAGCCAGAGGTTTTCCCTCTTTACCACGCCTTCTTGATAAAGCTTAGTTAAAACTTCACCAATTTCGCGTTCGTTGCCGTAGACCGCCGCGCAGTCGATGTGACGGTAACCGAGCCTTATTGCGGTTTCAACTGCTTCAGCCATTTTGCCGGGAGTAACATGGTCGCTGCCGAAAGTGCCAAAGCCGATTACCGGAACCTTCGCGCCGGTATAGGTGGAAAAACCAGGGACGTCCGCTGGATTGACGGGAATCAACTTACTCATGATAACTCCTCGTCAAAGCACACCGCCACTTTTCCGCATTTCGCGCTGGCCGCCAATGCGTAAGCTTCAGGAGCCTTATCAAGCGGGAAGCGATGAGTTATCAGGTCAGCCGGATGTATGTTCCAGCGTATCAGGCGTTCCACCAAGTCCTCCATGCGCCATACCGAGGTTACCCAACTGCCGTAAATGGTTTTCTGGTCGTGGATCATGTCTGGGCTGGGATCAACGGTCATGGAGTTTCCTTCGCCGACCAATGCGATTTTACCCCATTTCCGGGTGGAACGCACCGCGAGTTGGCGTCCGGGATCGGCGGCGGAGCAGTCGAAGGCACGTTCCACGCCGTTGCCGCCGGTTAGCGCTTTAACTTCTTCAGGAGTTGACGCGGCGGCATCGATCAGATCAAGTTTTTTCGCCAGTTCGACCCTCTCGGGAGCGATGTCAGCGCCGATCAGCATCTGCGCTCCCAGCGCCCGGCACAGCATCAGGCAGGCAAGGCCCACCGGACCGAGTCCTACCACCAGCACGGCGTCGTTACCGGAAACGCCCACTTTTTCAATTGCTTCATATACTGTGCCGAAGCCGCAGGCTACCTGGGCGCCGTCGGCATAAGACAGCGAATCGGGCAGGGCCACAAGGTCTTTTTCTTCCGCCAGGATGTACGGGGCCATGCCGCCGTTTCGTTGCCAGCCGTAGGCGCGGCGGTATTCTTCACTGGTGCAACTGATCATGTAACCGCGGCGGCAGTCGTTGCACACTCCGCAGCCGGAGATGTGATAGATGATCACCCGGTCGCCGTTTTTAAAGCGGCGGCAACCCGGCCCGGTCTTAACGATTTGTCCGGCGGGTTCGTGTCCGGCGATCAATCCGGGCTGATAACCTTCCGGGCCTTTGCCGGTGTGTTCGCGGTAGATGCAGCGGATGTCGCTGCCGCAGATTGTCGATGCTTTGGTTTTAACGATCACTTCGCCGTGTCTTGGTTCCGGGACGGTGAAGTCACGGAATTCCACGGTGCTGTTGCCGGGAAGAATTGCGCCGGTCATGCTTTCGGGAATATTCATTTTTTCCCTTTCTTGTATTGCAGTTGCTGTTAATAACGTTATTTTTATCTTAAATATTTGTGCGTGATATGCAATGATATATAAGCTTCTGTTGAAGTCTTAACGTTAAATTAACGTGATTGGGCATGAGAAAAGTAACTTTAAAGGACATTGCCGAAGCCTGCGGGGTCTCGCTGATGACAGTTTCCCGGTCTTTACAGGGAAAGCCCGGAGTCGGCCTGGACAAAAAGCGGGAAATTGAGAAGGTGGCCGATGTCATGGGGTATATACCGCATCGCACAGCTTATCCGCTTGGACGGAAAGGTTCTTCGATGACCGTCGGGGTGGTGATCCCACAGTTGGCCGACACCATTTTTCCCACGATCCTGCAAAATATCGAGGATGTGCTCTCGTCCAGTGGTTACCGGATTCTGCTGTGCTGCACCTATGATAATCCGATCAAGGAATTTCACGAGATTTCCGCGCTGTTGGAACGCCAGGTCGATGGTATTATCTGGAGCCCGGTGCTGGTGGAGGACAGCGCAAAGGCCGCGAAACTGATCCAGGAGCAAAAGCGGCCGCTGGTTTTTCTCGACCGCATGATTCCGTCGATCAAAGCCGACGCTGCGCTGGTAGACGATTTTTCCGGGGCGTATGAAGCTGTCCGGCATTTGCTGGACCAGGGCATGCGGCGGATCTATCATCTTGCTCCCCGCAGCGCTTCGTATGTGGCGGTGGAACGTTGCCGGGGATACACTCAGGCGCTGAACGATGGCGGTGTCAATCCGCGTGACGAGTGGATCATGCGAACCGGTTCCGGATTGTCGCACGGGCGCGAGGGAATGGAATTGCTGCTCAATTCAGAAGCCCCACCCGAAGCGGTATTCTGTTTTAATGATCCTCTGGCGATCGGCACGTGCATGGTGTTGGAAGAGCAGGGGATTGCCGTGCCGGAACAGATTGCGGTGGTGGGATTTTCCAATACCATTGAGTCGGAGATTTCCAGGATTCCCCTGACCACGGTTTTCCAGGACGCGGAAGGACTCGGACGCACCGCCGGGGAACTGCTGTTGTCGCGCATGATTAATCCGGGGCTCAAAATTTCCCCACGGAAAAAAATTTTGAAAACCAGCCTGATCGTCCGCAATTCTTTTCGGCGGACCGGTGTATAGTATAAAAATTTGAAAGGCAGCTGTAGTTATGAGTAGACTATTTGTATTTCCAATTATTTTGGTTGTTGCTTTGGGTGTTGCCGGATGTACCAGCTCAAGATCGACAATTTATCAGGTATCAAAACATGGTTATCTTGATCCGGAAACCGCTGGAATTGAAATTGAGAAATTTGATATTGAAAATATATCGTTTGTTACGGCGATTGGATATTTGCAGTTACTTATCAATCAAAAGATATCTGATGGTAAACAAATTGAGTTTTTATTTGAAATTGATCCGAAGAATTCCCATACAAGACTAAAGTGGGTAATAAAAAAATTAAAAGGTAATACTGAAATATCTCTAGAGGGTGATTATGAAAAAATGGATTTCATCGTAGGTGAGATATTTCGTGAAATTCAAAAAAATCCTATCACTATCAACAGAGAATCAATTAGTGTTATCTCTTTGTTGAATCTTATATGCAACCACTTCGGGCTTAAATTCAAACAGTTAAATGAAAAGCAGATATTGCTTTATTCGGATAGATATAAGGGGGAGTCGAAAGCAGAAAATTCTGACGAATGGATTTATGGCGGGAGCCTTCACAAAATCATGTTGCAAATCAACCGCATAGTTGTGAGGGATGGAGGCATTCGTCGTGATAAGATCGTTGATAAATATCCAATATTATTTGAAATTAAAGATCCCAAAGAGATTCAATTATTTGCAGAGAACTTTAATCTGTATAATTATCAGTTATACAGTTCCTGTGATTGTCGTGGCTGGCCGGTTATTGATTTTTATAAAGGCAAAGAAAGAATTGCACGTATTGCTATCAAGCATTGCGGTGCTGTCTGGTGGAAAAAATTGCCATCGGAGGCGGACCTCACAAGAGGCACGAAAAAATGGCTGAAAACCTGGTTCATCGAGCATGGTATCCCGGCATCCAGGCTGAAATAGGATAAAGGTCAACTAGGATTCCGGAGTTGTTGTTTAGTA
The DNA here is from genome assembly GCA_963678815.1 of Victivallales bacterium. Classification (GTDB taxonomy): domain Bacteria; phylum Verrucomicrobiota; class Lentisphaeria; order Victivallales. The sequence goes on along the minus strand of OY787460.1, from coordinate 4,123,413 downwards.
TCAATATCTTGTTATAGACGCAAGAGAATTTTAAACCAAGGTGAAGACCACGTCTTTTCGGATGGCTTCGGCGAGTGAGAGTCCCGCAAATCCTGCCGACTGCACCGCGAACATTCCGTAAGATTCTTCCGGATCCGACGCCACTCCACTCATTCTGGCTTTCAGCGGATGACTGAGGTATTTCAATCCCGCGTCGACGGTTTTCCGGAGTTCCGGATTCTCATCTATATGGTTCAGGTAGTATAGGAATGTATGAATGATCCCGTTGGATTTTGCCAGCTCCCAGCCGAGGCGCAGTCCGCACCGAGACGACTGCATTTCTCCCGGCAGGGGAGGGCGGTACGGATTCTGGAAGAGGAACCAGGATTTGTCCCATTGCGACAGCAAGCCTTTTTTGCTGAAAATCCATTCGGTAAGTCTTTTCTCAATCAGTTTTTTTATTTCCGGGTTTTCCGATACGCGGTGAGTCCAGCACATGCCTTCCAGAAGGTAGAAACTGTGACTGTAGTCGTCCAGCGACTGTTCAAAAGGCGTTGGATAACAATTCAGGAAAATCGGTCTGCCGTCGTCGAGCCATTTCGAGCATTGGAATTCGCAGCAGCGTTCGGCGTTTTCCACATATTCGCGGTCTCCGGTAACTTGAGTGAAGGCGGCCAGCGCCATCATAACGGTAGACATTCCGCAGGTGTATGGGGCGTTGAGTTTATGTCCGCACCATATTCCGTTGCCGTAGCCACCTTCGGGGAGCGCCCAGATGGGAACCCATTCATCCAGCCAGCGCCTGACCGCATGCAGGTACGTATTCCTTTTATTCTGATCGACGAATTCCGCCGCCTGCATGATCCCGATTACGTTCGAGCCGACGTCGGCGACATTAACTTTTCCGCAACGCAGAATCTCATGGAAATCCTTTTTGCTTAACTTATCAGTGGGTTGCTGCCGGTAATTTGAGGTGAAAGCGCCGTTTGGGAGCTGCTCGGAAATATAAGTGTCGATATAACCCACGGCAGTATCTATGTATTTCTGTTCGTTGAATAATTTTCCCGCCAGGAGAAGCGCGCGCAACGGATAGAATATCATATACCATTCCATGGCTTTCCTGGTTTTCTCCACGCAGGTGAAGAATTTTACCGGTTCATCAACCTGCTGTTCGAGCAGCCAGTCGGCATAAACTTTAAATGCTTCTTCTTCGGTAAGTTGCTGATATGGGATGTCCATTTTGATTATATCCTTAATTTAGTTTCAATGGTGAGTGATTTCATGTATTCAGTTGCATTCTTATTTGTCATTTTATTGAAACCCCAAAGAATGATGTGCGACTTTTTGTTTACCGGATAAGTGAGAGATACTCTAGTGTTCTGTCAACGCTTTTTATTTAAAATTTCTTGTCCGATATTATATCGGACGGCGCTATTTTTCATCAAAATCCTTTCAAAATCCTTCTTGTCTTTACGACATTTTATCGTTGATTTAACACTAGCATAATAATTGGAGAGCGCCACCCGGCTGCTGATAGTTTCCTTCAGATTGCAAGCAGCAGCGCAGGAATTTTCTCCTGAGCGGTTTTCCACGCAGAAAAAGTAACGTATTTTAAGCGATAACCGGAATTTATACCTTGAAACGTTAGTTATTCCGGGGAATTTGTATTGAAAATCTTAATCACGTGATGTATTTGTTATATGCGAGTGTTCATATAATTGTAAAAGAGGAATAAGAATTGGCGAAAGAAAAATCCACTTTATCCATGCGGAAAATCGCCGAGGAACTTGGGCTTAACCGGATGACGGTATCCGCGATAATCAACGGCAAATGGCGCGAAAGGGGATTTTCCCCTAAAACCAGGGACCGGGTTGTTGCGTATCTGGAAAAGCGAGGCTATGTGCCTTCGCGTAGCGCCCTTGAGTTGAGGGAAGGAACGTCGCAAACAACGCAACGGACCGGAATACTCTTCAGCAGCCGTTTTCATCCTTATGTGATGTATTCGCTGGAAAGGATTGTTGAATATCTGAAAAAATCATCGAAGACGGTGGAAATCGAAATGGTATCTTCCGGAGAGGATATTCACGGTGTCCGGGAGCTGGTTGCCAGGCGGGTCGACAACCTGATCTGGTTTTATCCGAATATATCTACGCAAGCCGCCTATATATCGTCAATGCTGCCGTATCTGGGGAATTTCAAGCATTCCGTGATTTACAACTATGATTTCGATGGTCACGGTTGCGAGCGGGAGCTGATCGATAATCATGTCCATCTGGTTGGCATCAACCGCAAAAAAGGATTTGCCGATCTTGGCCGTCATTTTAAAAAACTTGGACATAAACGGGTTGGTCTTGTCGGCTTCAGATCCAGCCATGACGCTTTCCGGACTAAAGGCGTGGCTTTTTATGAAATCGTGCCGGATTTTAACGATAAAAAAGATTTTACCTACCTTGAAGGTTCAACTGACAAAGTTATCAAAGCTGTAAAAGAAAAAAATATCACAGCTATCTATATTCACGGCTTTATCAGGGCGTCGAATCTGGTGAACTCCCTTACCCGGAAAGGCGTGGATATTTCGAACGAATTGCTGGTGGTAGGTCACGATTATGATGCTCTGCCTACCTTGTTTCCGGTTAAACCGTTGACGATGCTGCGTATTCCCGCAAGCGACATGATTAAACGGACCATAAGCGTAATCAATGACGATGTGAAAGATGAATACAGGCATTGCTTTAACATGAAGATTAAGCAATTATTCGATGAAACCGCATACGGAAAATAAAAGAAGGAATCCCATCCTTTTTTAGTAAAAAACTGAATTTCGATAAATATTATTATGGAAACTCAATTATCAGGAAAGAGGATTGAACGGGCGGAGCCTGTAACCAGTGATGTTGAATATGGCCTGTTCAAATCTTCGGAAAGGTTTTTGAAGAAACTTTCAGCCAATGATATGATTTCCGTTCAAAAGGATAGATATTATTTTGCAAATGCCTTGCTTGCAACGAAAAACGAAAAAAATGGGTACATCAGGGGAGCACTGGTAACTCAATATATTCTGGAAAATATCCCTGTTTATTTACATGATTACAATCTGTTTGCCGCAACTGGAAGAATCCCTTTAAAAGATATAGAAGATGCTGAAGCGAGAAATGAGAGAAAAAACACTTCCTTCCTCAGCTGTTCAGGGCATATTTCTCTGAATTTGAAAAAAATACTTAAGATTGGTTTAACTGGAGTATTAAACGAAATTGATGAGAAGCTATCTGAACCCGGCAATGAAAATAATTCATTTTTAATCAGCACAAGGACCGCTATAAAAGCTGTTCGGCATTATGTAGACAGATATAAAATTCTCGTATCGGAAAAAATATCATCAGAGCAATGCGATTTACGTCTGGATGAACTGAAAAGAATCCGCAATGCCCTGAAGAACGTGCCTGATAATCCGCCATCAAGTTTATTTGAGGCGATACAGGCATTATTGATTATGCACACGGTAATTCGCACTGTTGATAAAAGAAACACAAGTATAGGCCGTCTTGATTTTCTGTTAGATGAATTTTACCGGAAAGATATTGAATCAAGCCTGATAAAAAAAGAAGAAGCAGCTGAGTGGATACAACATATATTTCTGCATAGCAATGAAATGACGGATATAGCTGACTCCGTTCAAATATGCGGACAAACGATGTCGGGTAAACCATTTTTCAATGATATTTCATATTTTTGTTTAGACGCGGTGTTATCGATCAAGTTGCCAAATCCGCAGATTGGATTCAGATATACTAAGGGTGTGCCGTATGACTTATGTAAAAAGGCATTTAAACTTATTGGGAAAAGTTTGGGGCAGCCAGGCTTTTTTAATGATGAAATTGCGATTAAGGCTTTAGGGAAAGGCGGATTTAAAAAAGAGCACGCGCGCGATTATGTTAATTGCTCGTGTATCGAACTTTCTTCCGCGGGAAGATCAAATATTATGTCGGGATTTGGATATTTCAATTTGGCTAAACCAGTTGAAATGATTTTAAATAATGGTTCAATGATAGTAAGAGACAATAAATATGAATCATTGGAAAAATCTTTTAAAAATGTTGATCTTGATAGAGTTAAAACTTTTGCGGATATAAAAAATTTATATAAAAAATTCCTGAAAATCATGATCAAAAATATTGTTGCGGAAACTAATGATATTTTTAAAAGCAAAAATAAAACCCAAGTTTTCCTGCCTTTAAGCTCTGTTTTTATTGATGGATGTATTGAAAACGGCATTCATGCGGAATTAGGAGGAGCATTATATAATCAAACTTTTCCCGCATTTACAGGTCTTATTACTGCGGCTGATTCTTTAGCGGCTATTGAAAAAACTGTATTTACAGATAAATCCATTACATTAAGTGAATTAAGCGCAGCTTGTAAGAATGATTTTGAAAATGATGAGAAGCTTCGTCATTATTTACTTTATCAATGTCAGAAATATGGGAATGGTAATGTAGACAGTGATAACATCGTTAAATGGATATATGATATTGTTTCCGATGAATTATCATTATATAAAAATCATTTTAAAGAACCGTATGGCCCATGCTATTTTGGTTACGTTCGTTTTGTAGATAATGGTAAATTAACCGGCGCCACACCGGACGGGCGGAAAAAAGGTCAGCCTGTAACTGGCACGATGGGGAGTGATCAAGGGAAAGATAAAAATGGTATTACCGCTCTCTTTGCTTCCGTTGTGAACTTTGACCATACAAAGTCTCATGGCGGAATAGCTGTAAATGCGAGTATAGATAAAAGTATATTAAAAAGTGACGATGGTATTAAAAATACAATTGAACTGCTTCTTACATATTTTAGTATGGGCGGGATGCATATCCAATTTAACTGTGTTGATAAAGATGTTCTACTGGATGCACAAAAACATCCTGAAAATCATCAGAATTTATTAGTTAGAGTAGCGGGTTTTACCGATAGATTTATCTCTTGCAGCAGGGAAATTCAAAACCAGATAATTGACCGGATGGGCTGACCCAAATTATGCAGGTAAAATGACTGGTGATTTTGGCGACACTTCAGCCAGTTCCGGGAACGCCGGTTCCACCTGCTGTTCTTCTTCCAGTTTCCTGACGGCTGTTGCCGGTTCCAGTTCGCGCGGAGTTTTGCCGGCGGACAAGCTCAACGCGGCAATCAGTCCGGCGGCTTCGCCGGTGGCCATGCAGGTCTGCTGAATGCGCAGGGAAGCCTGGGCAAGATAGCTGGATGAAACGCAGCGTCCGGCAACCAGCAGATTATCTACTTGTTTAGTGACCAGGCATCCGTAGGGGATATCAAACCATTCTCCCTTCGACAAGCGGCGGGTAAAGGCAGCGTATGAATCGCTTTTACTGTGAAGCCAGCGTTCGGGGAGGGGGGCTTCGTCGTCAGGGGGATGGATATCAATTTCCCAGGAAGCCCGGGCGATGCTTTCATTTGATTTCCGGAAATTCCATACGTCGTCATCAGTGACCTTTGCCATGCCGCGCACCACTCGGGACGTGCGCACTCCAAGCTCGGAAGCGGTATCCACCAGATACCGTTCTGAAGGCAGTTTTGCCATTTTTTTTGCAATTTCCCTTCTGGCCTGGCGCAACGTTTTGGACACCGTGAACGGGTCAAGAGGATCGACCCGCATTTTGTTGATGCGGTTGAGTTGTTCCGGACGATATGCGCCAGTACCGCCGAACCCCGGTTTGAGCCCGTTGCTTTTGCCGGGAACCGGAAATCCCCCGGCACGGAACATAAGGGACACCTGCTGCGGCCATAACTTCCCGGTAACGCCGCGGTCCCACGGAACTCCGGCGTCATGACACACGTCAGCATTGCCGGTCGCGTCAATTACCCGGTTGGCGCGGATAACCCGCAAACCGGCGCGGGTATGCAATACCAATCCGGTGATCCGGCTGTCTTCGACACACGCGCCGCAGATATGCGCAAGCAGCAATGTATCTGCTCCGGCCTCTTCGGTCATGTCGTCCCAAACGCGTTTGACGCCCTCGGTATCGACGGAACTCCGGAACCACAGACAGTCAGGAAAAAACTTGGAATTGCGAATAATCGGGGCCATGGCGTTAATAGTCCTGAGACGCCTTGCCCATTCGTGCCAGATGCCCTGGAAGTCAACGCCATTGGTACTCAGCACCACACAGACAAGCTGCGACACCGTTGCGCCGCCCAGATAGCCGTTCTTTTCGACCAAGAGCGTTTTCGCGCCGTTTCGCGCGGAAGTTATCGCCGCAGCGCAACCTGCCGGGCCGCCGCCGCATACCACAACATCATATTCGGCCATTACCGGGATGTCTCGGGAGTATCTGTAAGTTTTATCTGTCATTTCAAATCCTGGGTTTTACGAAAATAAAAGTCTTCAATACTGAGCGAATAACCTCGAATTTGGGCCTTTGGCGCGTCATCGAGAATATAGTTGACAATATAAATTTCGCCATCATCAAATTGCACCCAGCCACTGTAACCAAGGTCGCTGTGGGGAGAGCGGTCAAAGTCTATGGGCATGATACGTGCCCAGGCTCCCTTTCTGGTTTCCGCCAGCGCCGAAGTTTCATCGGTCAAGGCGGCGAAGAAATTTTGCATGATCGTGCCAATCCAGCCGCTGCCTCCCTGACAGAACCGGTAGGTTATCATGATTTCTCCCGATTGCAGTTTGCCGGCAACCGGGCGGTGGCAACCAGGCAGGGGGAAGCGGATTGGTTCCGCCCAGCTTTCTCCTGCATTTTCTGAAATCGTTTTATGACAGTCCCATCCCTGACCGGAATTTTCCCTCATAAACGCAACCAGAGTTTTACCGTCAGCCAGCGGAAGCAGCGAGGCTTCACAAAGGTTAAGGCCATCCTGTTTTCCCACAACAACAGGATCGCTCCAACTTTTCCCCCGGTCATCCGAGAACCATAAACGTTGAAATAGTTTTCCGGATACCGTATCTTTACAGTGGCAGGATATAATCCAACGTCCTCCTGGCAGCTCAAGCAGCTTGTCCGGCACAATTCCCCGGGCCGGAGTAAGTAACGGCTTCGACCAGTTTTGTCCGTCATCTTCGCTGAAAAACAAATAATTATGACAGCTTTCCGGTTTGGCCACACTTTCCTTTGTGGTTATTTTATCCACGAGAACCGCCAGCCGTCCGTCCGCTAGTATGCTGATACGCGCACAATTCCAGTAAACGGGAAGACCGTGAGCCGGTTCCGTGAGTGGTCTTTTGGGAGTCCAGGTTCTGCCGCGGTCCGTGGAATCACAAAGCATGATTCGCGTATATGACCGGTCCCGGTGATGGATGCATTCGGAAAACACGCAAACGAGTCGTCCGGAGGGAGTCAAAGTCACGTCCGGCCATGCCTGGTAAATGTTGTCATCTCGGCTTATGGTGAATTTATCGATCACTTTCTCATTTTCCCGTTGATAATACTGATATTTCTCAAAAAATAATCAATAGTAAGGATCCCAGAACTTATCACTGGCGGAACCGTTTATATTAATTTGATTGATGCTGCCGGTGGTTTCCTGCGAAGCATGAACATCCATCCATAAAACATTTGAACCGTTGCCATGTCTGAATGGGGCCGGCCTGCTCTGGCAGGTATAATAAGTATATTTATCGGCTCCTCCTTCGCCATAATGCGCATTCTCAGCCACCAGGATTTTATGTGATGGATTATTTGCTTTACTCATGCGCACATATGGAAAAGTTTCATTTGTCAATCCGTAAGATGGATTGCTTGAGTGTTGGGTGCCATCTGCCTTCTGCCAGAGATACAGATCACTTGGACACTCATATTGATGTGTGAAACCTGGATTTTCTTTAAGCCCTAGATAAGTTGGAATCGCATACTTGTGCCACATTTTTTTTGATGATGAATCATACCAAGCGGGAAAATATCCGTCATTGTCACTCACGTACATTGCAATTGCCGTACCAATCTGCTTCATTTTATTGACGCACGCAATTCTTCTGCTGGTTTCCCTGGCATTTTTCAAGGCGGGAAGCAGCATAGCAGCCAATATGGAAATTATCGCTATTACCACCAATAACTCAATAAGTGTGAATTGATGTTTTTTAGAGTTAAACAGCGAAAACCCCCGGGCTTTACGGCATTCCATGTTGTTTTTCATGAATCCCATCTCCTCTATTTTATTGTTTAAAATAACTTCCATTCATCAGTGCGGAAAGGGGATGCCGGCAAACTTTCTTTGTTGTACAAATTACAATCAGGGTCAGGTGCCCATGCATACCGTACCGCAACAGGATTGTTTACTTTATTCGAGTGAACAATAACTTTATTATCTTTTATGCCGGCCTTGGCCGGATAAAAATTCTGGTTCTTTCCTGCTATTTCAAATCCTTTCAGAGCGTTTCCCTTGGCAGTTAAGCCGCTTCCGGTATTTTTGAACGTCAATATTATTTTACCATCTTTAATTTTCATTGATTCGTAAAACGGCGACTCCCCTTCGCCATCTTTGCCGTAAACCCGTTTGAAGGCAATCAAAGCCAGGCGCTTACCCACATCCTGCTTGTTCCCTGGATGAATATCGTTTGTATCTCCGATATCGATTGTTACCGCCATGCCTGTGTTTTTTACAGCGAGGCACTTCAGCATGGACTCCCTGGTAATATGCCAGTGTTTATAGGTGAAATTCGGTAATTGTACGTAAATGAACGGGATGTTTCCTGCTCCCCAGGCATTACGCCAGCTTTTAATAAGCACGGGAAGCATTTCCCGGTACGCATAGCTGTCTTCCGCAAAGCTGGAATTTCTTTCTCCCTGATACCAGATAATGCCCCGGATAGCATACGGGATTACAGGCTCAACCAGTGATTTATAAAGACTGCCAATTTTTCTTTCCTGATAATTAAGCGCCTGATGATACAACTCCGGACGTTTGGGAGGAACAGGTTTGGCAACGTCCTTATTGCCTTTGCTTTTAGCTGTTTTCCACGCATTAATTTCTTTCCTGTATATCTTTATATTCCGGGTAAACTCCCTTACGTCATTTTGAACGCAGGGATTACTTACTTTCTCAATAATATTCCGCGCATATGGAATGTTCATTACTTCCTGTTTCGGCATCCACAACTGAATGGCCGTTGCGCCAACGGACCGGTTGATCAGTCCAATCGGCACATTGAGTTCTTTGAATAGATCGCGTCCGAAGAAATACGATACCGCGGAAAAGTTTGTGACAGTCAGGGGAGAGCAAACCTGCCATTCCGAGCTATCCCCGTTATACCGTATCAACGGCCAGTCCGCATTGGAAATTTCTTTTACGGCATTATTACTTTTCGTGACATCTTTATGAATATTTGACTGTCCTGAGCAAAACCAGACGTCCCCGACAAGGACGTTTCTTATTATGGCATGTGATTTATTTCCGTTTGCCGCAGTTGATGATATCAACATCTCACGATTATCACAACTTGTCCGCAATGGCTCCAGTTTTACTACCCATTTCTTGTTTTTTCCAGCCAAGGTTTCCTGCTTCTGTCCGGCAAATTCAACCACTATCCTTGCTCCTGGCGGGGCAGTGCCCCAAACAGGGACCGGGATACCACGCTGCAACACCATGTTGTTCCCGAAAACAGCAGCCGGTTTTACCTGGGATTCTGCGTTAATGCATAGAAAAGGCAGTCCGATTAATATGGATGGCGCTATAATTTTCATTGATAAACAGCCTTTACATTTCACTTGTAAACTGCCTCCTGAACACCGACTTGATTTTATCATTTTTCCGCGTTGCTTAATATAGTATACATCACGTGATAAAATAAGTCAAGGCTTATTCCCCGATTATTATGAAAATAAAGATCATTCAACTGAAATCTTTATGTCAAGTTTATATGGGTAGTTGTTGAAATATCAGGTGAAAATTATTTTTTTTTACGAAAAAGCGATTGACAAGTTTTATCACGTGATGTATAATTAGTGTGATGCGATTTGAACGGTTTGCTGTTGATAAAAGAAAATACAATATTATCCATGATCAAAATTGCAGTTGGTATTATAATAAAAAAACATCCAACGCGCTATGATTTTTTATATAACAAAAAACTAAAATATAACAAAGGGAAATGATGTAAATGAATAAATTGATGGTAATCGGCTTTTTCTGTTTGCTGTTCATTAATACGGCGTGTGCCGTAACAAAATCGGAAATTGATATCGCGGAATGTGAAAGTGCGCCGAAAATTGACGGAGTTCTTAATGATGCATGCTGGAAGAATGTTCCCGAATCGCCATTTTTCGTGTTTGGAAGCAATAAAAAAACAAATGACACAAAGGTGTTGATGACTCGCGATAAACGCTTTATCTATCTGGGTTTTGTTTGTGACAACCCCAATATGCACTTTTTAGACCAGCATGGCGTCAAGCGAGATGATCCGGGGATTTTTAAAGATGATTCTGTTGAAATTTTTATTACAAGGAAAGGCTTAAAATACTATTTCCAGTATGCGCTGAATTTTGCTAACGTCAGAGCGGACCGGCGAGTTCTGCTGACTGGAGGAAGAGATCTGTCATGGAGTTTTCCGTGGATATCCGCCACGAAAAACTATAAGGACAAGTGGACTGCTGAAGTGGCCATCCCGCTTATGGTGATTGACTCGAAGAATCCCGGACAGGTAACGGCGAATTTTCTGCGGAATAAGATAAACGTCAGCTTGGACAAGATGGGATCGAAGAATTCCGAAAGCAGAGAATATCAGTTTTGGAGTCCGGTAAAAAAGAGCGCCCATGAACCGGAATCATTTGGCGTAATTAACGGACTGCTGAACGCAAATTTAGCTCCAGCGCCTTTCTTAGTTGATATTGAAAAATTGAAAACTGGGGAGATGAATACTTCCGGAGATAAATTTTCTTTCAAAATCGACGCAACGCTTCTTGGCATGACTCCGGTGGCCGGTAAATTGAAAGTCGAAGTAATTCAAGAACTTGCCGATGGTCCGGGAAAATGTATTTTAACCAAAACGTTGAGCGTACCGCCACGTTGCCGGGAGAACATATCTTTAAATATTCCCGTGAGCGATTTTTCCAAAAAGAATTTATATCTGCAGTTGAGGGATCAGAAAACAGGTATGCTGCTGGGCAAAAAATCAATCGCATTCAAAGGAAATACGATTCAGGAAGCATATCCGGAGTTCAGCTTTTATTCGTTTGAAAAAGAACTCCGAATTAAAGCGGTCATAGGACTGTCAGATAATGCAATGAAAAATATGTCATTGATCCTTAAAAATAAAGATGGAAAGATTATCGCAAAATCAAAATCGCTTTCCCGGGAAACAATACTGGCCAGTGATGCCGGTTGTTTGAAGATTGGGAAAAATGTTCTGACTTTGAGCCTGGTAAATCGGGATGATAAAATTTTTGGAACGAAATTAGTCTGTGTAATGCGTCTTGAAGGACGGAAGAACGAGAGTAAAACAGATTACTTCCGCCGCATTGCAATCTTCAAAGGCAGGCCCTATTTCCCATATGGCGTATATGATGGCGCTCCGCCTGATTTTAGTTCTGTTTATGCTGATGCCTTGATAAAATCCATGTCTGGCGCAAAAATGAACACGTTAATATCAATCAGGTTGTGTAATCACAGGCGGAAGGCTTCTGACGAGAACGTTAAAACACGGCTTGCTGAACTGGCGAAAGCAAATATCAATTATATTCAATGGGGGTGGATACGTTCGGTTGTTCCGAGTAGTAAAAGTTTCAGATCTTTAAAATCCCGCGAGGAAAAAGAGCGAATCCTGCGCGGAATATATGAGAAAAAGTTTCTTGGCTTTATTAAGCATGCTTTGAAATTGATGAAAGATCAGCCTAATTTTCTCGCCTGGTACGGGCTTGATGAACCTAATCTGGGGCATGACTGGGAAGCCAATCTTTACGTGCAGAAATTATTCCATGAAACCATCAAAAAACACGATCCTTATCACGTTATGTTTGGACTTTATGCCCGGCGTATCCCGAGAGTGCCGGAGGCGACCGGACTGTTTGATATTCTGGGCTATGATATTTATACTTACCCTAACTGGAAAGGACGCGATTACTCTAAAATCTGTCACCCGGTAGCCTCGCAGGTAACGCAGCTCAATCAACGGGCCGCTGAAACTCAAAAACCAATTTGGTGTGTTCTTCAGCCTGGAATACTGTGCCAGAATCGTTGCCCGAGGGCTTTGTCAGGTCAGGAATTACTTTGTCAGGGGTATTCGGCGGTCATTTACGGGGCCAAAGGGATTATTTATTTTAACTACTTTTGCGCTGCGGGTGATGAGAGTTGGAAAGCTTTAAAAGTTTTAGGGAAACACATATCCGTGCTGTCTCCGGCTATCCTTAATTATCCGGTTAAGCAGTCCATAAAATACGCTTCCGGTTCTTATGACGCCGCAAGCTGGAAAGTGTCTCCGGCGCCTGTTCGCCTGTTCCGTTTTCCTGACGGCGGACTAGTTGCCGTGGCAGTCAACAGCAGAAACTGTCCGGTGGACTTGAGCCTGAAAATTAAAGGATTGGCAAGTGTTTCCCGGATGTTTGACAAGAAAACCAAGTTTAGTGTCAGGAAGTCCGCTTTTAAGGACAAGCTGGAGCCTTACGGGATAAGGGCATATTCGTTGGCGGTAAGCGGTAATACTGAAACGCTCGAAGTTTCCGTTTCAACAAAACCGTATCCCCAATTGGCGCTTCCCGCTATCCGTAGCAATCAGGAATTGCTGAAAGAAGCACAAAACAGAAAAAATAAGGTTTTAAACCCTTCATTCGAGTTACAGAAAATAAAAGGTATTCCCGATTTCTACAAACCGTACAGAATCGCTTATCTCCAAAGCATGGAGGATCAACCCAATGGTTATGTGCTTGATACGGAAAATCCGAAATTTGGAAAGGTGTCCCTGCGGATAACCCAACCCGTGAATTATACTTCACAGGGGGTATTCGGGGTATATAGTGCGGGCGGCTCGGAAAATAAATCCTGGGTTTTTTCCTTTTACGCCAAAGCATTGTCTGATAATGCGACGCTTAGAGTTTATATGAAGCTGGATGGACAAAAGCGTTGGCGCATTGAAAAATTTAAACTTTCCAGAAAGTGGAAACGTTACAGCGTAAAATGGCCTGCTCTCCATAAAAAAGGAAAACGTTTTATGTTCAGACTGGATAGTGGCAAACAGACGGTTTGGCTCGACGGACTGCAGCTTGAGGAAGGCAATGAGCCCACGGAATTCAGCGAATGAAAAGACACATAATCAATAAACTGCTGGTACTGTCTCTTTTGGGCATTGGATTGACGTTATATGCGGAGAAGGCGGCCAAGCTTTTCCGGCTGGCAAGGAAAAGCACAAAGAAAGGTGAGTTTATAAAAATCACGAACGGTGTGCTTTCTGTTCAAAACCGGCCGGGGAGAGTCAGCTTCAAGATTATGGGGCCTTATGGTAACTTCAATGGAGTAAGGAGTTATTACCTCGATTCGATAAAAGTCATTAAGGACACTGATGAGGAAAAGTGTGTTGAATTGACGTCCGTCAGAAGTAAGCATCATCGCGGGTATGGGATATTCAGCTTGAGATTTACGGCAAAAAGGAATCAGCCCGGAATCGAAATAGTCTACACGATAAAAAATCCGAAAAAGCAGCAAAAGTCGCTTGGCAGACGTTTCAGCTTCTGCCTGTCTCCGCTCAGTTATCCTTACTATTATGATCCCGACGGATGGCAAATTGCGGGAAAGCCTGAACTTACTGATGCAAAATGGCTTTATCTGCCGTCAGCCGGGACCAAAGGGGGGTATGGGATTATTCCCCTGAATATTCATGATTCGAGAATATTAACCCGTTATCCGCGAAAAGACTGGCTAAAGTGGGGACTGTTTATTGCTACAAGCATAAAACCCCGTCAACTTTTTCCTGGAGAAGAATCCAGTATCGGTTTATATATTTTTCCCGCCGCTTCGCAGTGGGAACTTGTAAAGTGATAATTTTTCAGGCCAGCCGATTATTTTTATTCCTCCGCAAATTCCACATTTTTTACATATAAAACCTTTACTGAGTTGATGTTTTATTGCGTTGTTGTATTTTTATACTTACTTTGTTTTGACGGGCTTGCCTCAAATCAATCCGTGAAAAAATGGAATCAGTATATGTTGATAAATGGAATAATGATCGATTGTTCAAGAACAATCGAAAAGCATGAGTATTATTTCCAGCTGCTTGAATTCATGTCAGAATGGGGCATGAATGCGTTGCTGCTGCATTTTTCGGATGATCCCGGACTCGCGATCGAACTTCCCGGATTTGAAAACCTCGCCCTGCGAAATGCCTTTTCCGTTGCGGAAATAAAGAAGCTTATTACATTCGGGCAGGAAAAGGGCATAGACATCATTCCGGAGCTGGAAACGTTCGGTCATACAAAATATATTACCGCCAAGCCTGAATATGCTCACTTGTATGCTGGACCGGCCGATAGGGACGATTGGTTTAACGCTATTGATCCTTTGAGTTCCGAGACACACGAACTGGTCGGCAAGCTTATGAAAAACGTCGCGGAGATATTTCCTTCAGAATATATGCACGTGGGGTGCGATGAAGTCAATCTCAAAAGTTATAGCGAAGAGCGGGGGCTGGATAAAGATGAAGTGTGGACAAATTACGTAAATAAAATCATCGGCAAGGCTGAAGGTCTCAATAAAAAAGCCATGATCTGGGCTGATCATGTTGCCAATACTTACGCATGGATGGGGAGAGAATGTAATGATGAGCTGATATCCGGAACTTTGTCAAAGAACGTTATTCTGGTTGACTGGCGGTATGAGGAGGATATTGAGGATACGGTCATAGAAAAGCTTAAGGGCAAAAGTTTTAACCATATTATTTCATCGCCTTCACTTGCCTGTTACAGATATAGATTTTTTCCCACGAGCATAGCATTTGAAAATACCAGGAAAATGGCGCTGTTTTCCGCGAGAAACAAGATAATGGGGGTGATTAACACAATCTGGCATCCGGCCCGTTATTTACGGGACTCTCTGTATTACGGTATTGCTTACAGCGCGGAAGTTGTTGCCGGGGGCGGTAATGTAAAATTTTTGGATTTCCAGAAGAAGTTTTCCCTGAAAACTTTTGGAGTTCCACTCTCCGATGCTTTGAAAGTCTTCCTGGACTCCTGGCTGGAGACCAATATCAGTGAAGACTTATTGCAGGAATTCGGCAATGACGCCCCTTCTTTCAGCGGGGAGCATCTTGAACGCCTTAAAGAAATTAATGCATCAGGCAGGAAAGCTCTTGCCGCGTCGGAGAGTTTCAAACCTGGAAAAAATCATGAAATATGGAATGCGTTCATAGTTTCAGCGAAAGCCGCATGGATATTCTCGGAATATTTTATTGTCTCACAAACCAATGATCAGAACAGACTGGAAATACTTAAACGCGATTTGAAGCTTTTTAAAAAAGAAATTGAGCGGGAGTGGGACCGGACCCGGTTTGAAGATTCCAATGAAAAAAGCAGTTGTAATTCCAACGATGAAAATTTATATGTCCTCCAAATCATGAATAAACTGATTTCTATGGCATCCCGTGTCTGAGCCGCAATTCGGTATAACATAGCAATCCGCGCGCATGGTTTTTCAAAGAAAGAAAAAAATCTGATTTCCGGCTATTGACAATTTTTGCTAAAGCGGTTAACTTAATGTTGGTTATTCGATAAAAAAGTGCTTGTTTTATTAAAATTCACAAGGAGTTGCATATGAAAAATTCCCTGCTTTTACTTACTCTTATTTCGGCGTCTTTCACCATGTCCGCTGCCGGTTCCGAGTTGCGCAAGACAATCAATCTGGATGGCGCATGGAAATTTAAAAAAACTGTATTCGAAAAGAAAGCGAAAGCGGCAGGTCCAGTTGCCGGGGAGCCATTGGAAGGCACATGGGTTCGAGGAATGAAAGTGATTACGGACCCGAAAGACGGCAGCGGCCCATACGCTGAACGTATATTGCGTGATAACAATCATAACTGGGCATCATATAAAGTGGGAAAAAGTGACTGGCAACAGTATGAAGCGTTGAAATTTAAGGTTTATACAGCTAAAAAACTCCAGGGATATTTTATGATCCGCTGTGATGTGAAAAGTAATTTAAAGTGGTCATGGTTCAGTTGGACAATACCTTTCAAGGGGAAAGGATGGCAAAATTATGAATTGAAGTTTGATGATGCAGTTGCTAATTCGAATGTGAAAAAGCATGGCTGGAAAGATATCGGGAATGTTGTTTTCTTTACCCCGGGAACGAGAAATGGAGATAAAAAAAATAATCCGCTGCGACGGGAGATCAGCCTTAATGAAAAAATAACAATCAAAATAGCGGATTTAAAGCTTGTTCCTGCTCGTAGAATGAGAAAAATAGCAAATGAAGGAATTGGCTTAGAACAAAAATGGTTCGCTCCTGATTATAATGACAGCTCCTGGAAAGACAAAACTATCCCCGATGATGGCAGAACTAAAAAACAAGCTGTTTTAAATGAAATAGATTGGCTACGCAAAAAATTTACTGTCCCGAGCATCCCAAAGGACAAGCGTGTATATCTATGTTTTGCAAAGCTTCCTTATGTTTCCTGGGTTTGGGTTAACGGGAAATTACTGTCGGGAAAATATCCGGCCGACGCCAAATACAGTCCCGCTACCTACCAGGGATTTTCCGCCGGATTCGAATATGATATTATTGATCTGATTCATCCCGGCAAGGAAAATGTTATAGCGATACGTTTATTCCCCTGGGGAGGATATATTGGCTTTCACAATAATAATATTGATGACATTAATATTAAAATTCTGCCGGATACGAATATTGAGAATATGCTTATTCGTCCGGATATTGACAAAAAGCAGATTCATCTGGAAGTTACAATCAGAAACCAAAGCAAACATAGCTTCAAGGGATTTCTGCGTTACGCAATCTATCCGTATAAGAAAGAGCGGGAATTATACAACAGGGCTGGCAGTGTATATCTGCCGGCGAACCGGACAAAAAGTTTTAAGTTTGTACTGCCATATAAAGGGAAAATGAGTTTATGGTCGCCTGAAAATCCCAGTCTTTATAATTTACGGCTGGAGTTGATTAATAACAAAAATACGCTTATGGATACTCTTGCGGATACTTTCGGTTTTCGAAAATTTGAGGTAAGGGGGAGGCGTTTTTACCTCAACAATAAACCTGTTTTTCTAATGGGGGAAAGTTTTGTTACCGGTGTGCCCTGGAAAAAATATGATCCCCGAGATTTTTCGGAACTTAAAAGATTGAATTTCAATATCATCAGGACCCATTGCCGTACGGTCCAGAACCGGCATTTGCTCGATGCGGACAAGACGGGGATGATGATTATTCAGGAGACCGGTCAGTATCATGCTAAAGGGGAAAAAGAACTTAAGGAATATTACCGTGCGTTGAGGCGTGAAATTCCGCGGAAAATGCGTAAGCTCTATAACCATCCTTCGTTAGTTATCTGGTGTATGCATAATGAGCCGTTTTATCATCCGGTAGAACTCATAAGCAGTCTCTACGAGGAAGCAAAAAAGACAGATCCGTATCGCCCGGTCATGACCGCGGCCGGTGGGCCTCATATCGGTTTCAGTCACAAAACCGTACCGGACCTGGATAAATTTAAAACCGATATTGTGTCTTGTCATGCATACTGTGGATGGTACGCGGATTCATTGATATCTATTCAAGACAATATTGACGATCGCGTGAAATTGTACCCGAAAAAACCGCTGATTTATGATGAAAATACCGGCCATTATCTGGTGGGTGATGTTCGGATGAGGCACATGAATCATACGGAAAGCGGGAATTTCAGGCGCTATGCGATTAATCAGAGAATCATTGACGAAGTAAAAGCCAAAAAATATCCTGCAATGTTGAACGAACATGCCTGGAAGCGTCGTTTGCTGGCGGTAAAAACAATGATTGAATTTTTCAGGATGAACAAAGGAAAAGTCGCGGGATCTTTTATTTATACCAATACTTTGCATAGTTACAGAAAAATCATGGAGCAAGGCAAACCTGAGATTTGTGTACATTTTTTTGAAGTCATCAAGCAGCTTATGGCGCAAAAATTTGTTTGTGCGAAAGTTATTGAACTGAACCATTTTACCAATAGCACGTACAAGTTTCCTCTATATGCAATGAATGACTCTCAGGAAGCAATGAGGTCGGTAGCTGTTCAGGTGCAAGTAGTTGACCCGAGTAAAAATATTCGCATGGAAAGTTGTTACAACTTCGGCAATCTTGCTCCGGATGAAAATAAAACTCAGCAGGCAACGGTTAAATTCGGGAACTGGCCGACCGGGATGTATTCAATACTTCTGACAATGAAAGAGGGTGGGAAAGTAGTTGCGAAAAACTCATACGAGATTAGGCTGATGAGCAGTGATATCCTGAAAAGGAAAATCAAAACCGGTAAGCGGATCTGCCTGCTTGATGATCCCAAAAGTCAAACAGCCGAAATGTTGACCTGGCTGGGATTGACTTACAAGCTGGTGAGTAATTTGAAAATGATTGACTGGAAGGATTGTCAGGTTTTGATTATTGGAGCGGCGTTTTCCCGAAAACTGCCAAGCGATCAAGCCCAAAAAGTCAGTGAATGGGTCAAATCGGGCGGTAAGATAATTGCTTTTGAGCAGTTAAAGGAAAACGCAACTGAAAATATCTTTGCGGTATGTCCTTTCTTTCCGGTTTCATACGAGAAGAAACATAGAAATTCTTTTGTGGATTTCAGCGCCAATTTCCATCCGGCGTGCAAAGGGCTTGATGACCTCATGTTTCAGCGTTGGAACGGCAACGAGCATCATATTGTTGAAGGATTTTTTACGCCCGATCATGATCTCGATAAATTCACGTTGGCAAGTGTGCGGAGCGGGAGTCAAAATTGGATGAAATTGCCGCAAGCGCCTGTCGTACTGGATATTAAATACGGCAAGGGGCAATATTTTATCACTCAATTGTTTGCGGTTTCGCGTTACGGCAATGATCCTGTTGCCACGACGTACCTCCAGAACGTTCTGGACTATGTTCTTAACCAAAACTGCATCGCGCCGGAATATGTCAGGAAAAAGAAGATTGGCCCAGGTCCTTTTGCCCTTGAAAAAGACGGCATTATTCGTCACTGGCTGATCTGCGGACCTTTCCCATTGCCTGGGGGAAGGCCTCATTTTTCGCGGGCACAAGCCTTATCGAACGTATCAAAATATGATAAGGATTTCCTGGTATTGAAGTCTGGCACGGACTGCATTGACAATACCACAAGTAAAAATATAAAACCCAACACAAATATAAAGCACCCGGTCACATTTCCCGTTACGAAGGAGAGATACTGGAATATTGATAAGCCGCTTAAAATTGTTAACAAGTGGCGCCGGATACAATCACCCGACGGCATGATTCGTTTATCCAAATACTTTATTCACCGTCAGGGAAAAGTGACATTGCTGGACAAGAATGTAGTCGCATATGGAGCATGTTATATCTACTCTCCAAAGGAAATGGATATCACAATAAAAATAGGCAGCGATGACGGTTTTCAATTATGGGTAAACCATAAAGAAATCGGGAAATTAATCACATTCCGGTCTCTGAAAAAAGATATGGAAACCTATAAGGTGAAATTGAACAAAGGCGAAAATCTGCTTCTGTTGAAAATCTATCAGGATGTTGGTGATTATGGTTTCTGTGTCCGGCTTCGGGATGCTGACGGCAAACCGTTGTCAAACGTGAAAATATGGCTTTCCCCGAAATGATTGATAATCATTTATAAAAAGTTATTGATGCAGTGACCTGGATTTATGAATGCTGTTTTCCCGTTATATGTGGTTGCGGCATACTGTTTTGAAAGGTTTTTCGGAAGCATTTTCGGTAATCCTGAGATGTTCTTCGCCATGATCAGTTGAAACGATAATTTCATCCTCATCCGGTGTTGCCGGTTTGCAGCGTCTGAGCTGATAAATGTTGTCCGCTTGTTTTCCGGCGGCGAAAACGGTTACGGTTGAAAGGGTTTTTCCCTTTCTTGGAATTGCTACAGTATTAAACGGCTGTTTTAAAAACTGCCCATTTTTTTTCGCATATGGCGTATCGGGTCCTCTGCCTATTTGGAGGAATTTATCGTGGTCAATGGAAAGCAGACGGAATTTTGTTCCGTTCACATTTGATTCAATTATTAGCGGCTGTTCTCCAAGACTGTATTCCAGCATGTCCCTTACAATGGTTCCCCCCTGGTCGGATGGATCAACCGAACGAGAAATGAAAGTCTTTTCGATTGATTTGCAGGGAGCGTCGGGAAGTTTCAATTCACCGAACAATTGCCAGAGCCAGTCGTAGTCATGCTGTTTGTCGCTGAAAACGGTGTCGCGAACCACAAAGTAACGGTGGTCGACGAAGATCACGGTACGTCGGATGCGCGTATCCGGATATGCTTTGTCTGAGCGTTTCAGCCACATATTATACATGCAGCGCGGATCGCTGAGAAACGGCCGGTCGGGAGTTTTTCCGCCATCGGCGAAAGCACTGACATGTTCGATTTCTCCGCCAAGGGATGAACTGATCAGGCAACCGTTGGTTATAGCGGGATCTGTCCGGTCAACCATAACTACCGAATGAAAATTGGCGCGTCCGAGGAACAGTTCTCCACCGCTTGGATCGGTTCCCTTGTGCTGGAACGGATCGGATTTTCTTGGGTCGGCGAAGATTTTTTCGTTGTTAGCGATCAAGTCCAGGGTCAGCCGGTCGGCAAGGCCGCCGTGACCCGTGCCGTGAAAACCGTAGCGGAAATACAATCCGGTTGCATCCCCGGAATCCCAGGAAGACCTGAATACCGCGACTCCGACGTCCGGCAGATTTGACGAAAGCCATTCCGGGCATCCGGTTTTTTCAGGTTCCCGATATAGGAAAAATGACAATCCGCAATCATGACTGCGCGGATTGAAAAGAGTTTTCGCGGGTGTGCGGCTGATCATCCAGCCCAGTTCGGGGTCGGGGAATTCCCGGTATAGCGCCAGGATTGCCGCCCAGTAGGAAGGCATGCCGGTATGGGTTCCCCTGGCCAGGTGCAGAGGATTTCCGGGCAGTACGACCTTTTTAAACCAGTCGATACAGTTCTTCATCCCGGTTCCCCGGAAAGCCTTCCGGTAATAATTTTCACCTTCGATATTTTTCAGGATATGAGCGTAATGATTGAGTCCGGAGAGTAGCATCAGGGAATAACCATCATACATTTCCCAGGGGCATCCATCCGGGAGAATCACTTGGACCATTCCTTCCATTTTCCTTTTGGTCTGCTCCCGGAGCAGTTCCGAACGATTCGGATCGGGATCGAACAGCGAGCTTACGTAACAGGCACTGTTCATCATTGCCGCCACATTATTGTATTTGAGCCGGTTTTGATTGCGCGACAGCAGCAGGTGATATTCATAGATGTAAGTTTCCAGCAGCTGGGAATGCTCCTTGCTCATTAGTTCGGAACCGTAAACCAGATCGTACAAATGTGTCAACCCGAAACAAAGCCCGGCGTCCCGGATGCAACCGGCGAATCCCT
Organism: Victivallales bacterium; assembly: GCA_963678815.1. GTDB lineage: Bacteria > Verrucomicrobiota > Lentisphaeria > Victivallales. The sequence goes on along the minus strand of OY787460.1, from coordinate 4,101,851 downwards.
TAGGAGCTTTTAAGTCGAGGAACCCGGACGCGTTAATGGAATGGAACTGATTCCAGAATTCAGGTCGTGCCTGAGAGTACAATTCCGCGAATTCGGTGAGGAATCCGGCCATCAGTTTCCGGTAATGTTCATCTCCGGTAATCAGGTAGCAGATGGAGGCCGGGATTGCCTCGTCAAATCCTCCCCACTCATAGGAAAACTGAAAATTCTCTTTGCGTCCCGGCTTTAAAGTCAAACAAGTTTTATCTTTCAATTGACTTATCCAGCCATCCACAATCTCTTGCCAGTAAGGTAAAGAGGCCGTTGTTTTCAACCGGTCAATGTCTCGCGGTGTAACCCAGAATCCCGGATGGAGAAGCTCCGACCACTTGTTCCGCCAGGGAAACTGCCGTTCGTATAGAGAAAAAAACAGACCTTTACGTACTTCATTATTCATGGATAATCCTGATTGATTTAAATTATGCATATAAGTTATATTAAGCTATATTTCTATATTTACAAGATGTTTATGAATAATATTCCTGGAATATATACCGATTAATCTCAGTAATACTATTGACATGTTGGATAAGTTGCACTAAGCTTATGCATATAACTTGAAAGATTTTCTTCACGTAAGGTTTTTATGAACGGCAAATTCATTAAGCAGCGGAAAACGGCAGCGGAAAATTATCCGGTAGGTCTTGTTTTTCGTGGAGGAGCAGCCCGGAGGATTGCTCATTTGCATTGCAGGCGGTTAACTTAATGTTGGTTATTTGATGAAAAAGTGCTTGTTTTATTAAAATTCACAAGGAGTTGCATATGAAAAATTCCCTGCTTTTACTTACTCTTATTTCGGCGTCTTTCACCATGTCCGCTACCGGTTCCGAGTTGCGCAAGACGATCAATCTGGATGGCGCATGGAAATTTAAAAAAACTGTATTCGAAAAGAAAGCGAAAGCGGCAGGTCCAGTTGCCGGGGAGCCATTGGAAGGCACATGGGTTCGAGGAATGAAAGTGATTACGGACCCGAAAGACGGCAGCGGCCCATACGCTGAACGTATATTGCGTGATAACAATCATAACTGGGCATCATATAAAGTGGGAAAAAGTGACTGGCAACAGTATGAAGCGTTGAAATTTAAGGTTTATACAGCTAAAAAACTCCAGGGATATTTTATGATCCGCTGTGATGTGAAAAGTAATTTAAAGTGGTCATGGTTCAGTTGGACAATACCTTTCAAGGGGAAAGGATGGCAAAATTATGAATTGAAGTTTGATGATGCAGTTGCTAATTCGAATGTGAAAAAGCATGGCTGGAAAGATATCGGGAATGTTGTTTTCTTTACCCCGGGAACGAGAAATGGAGATAAAAAAAATAATCCGCTGCGACGGGAGATCAGCCTTAATGAAAAAATAACAATCAAAATAGCGGATTTAAAGCTTGTTCCTGCTCGTAGAATGAGAAAAATAGCAAATGAAGGAATTGGCTTAGAACAAAAATGGTTCGCTCCTGATTATAATGACAGCTCCTGGAAAGACAAAACTATCCCCGATGATGGCAGAACTAAAAAACAAGCTGTTTTAAATGAAATAGATTGGCTACGCAAAAAATTTACTGTCCCGAGCATCCCAGAGGACAAGCGTGTATATCTATGTTTTGCAAAGCTTCCTTATGTTTCCTGGGTTTGGGTTAACGGGAAATTACTGTCGGGAAAATATCCGGCCGACGCCAAATACAGTCCTGCTACCTACCAGGGATTTTCCGCCGGATTCGAATATGATATCACTGATCTGATTCATCCCGGCAAGGAAAATGTTATAGCGATACGTTTATTCCCCTGGGGAGGATATATTGGCTTTCACAATAATAATATTGATGACATTAATATTAAAATTCTGCCGGATACGAATATTGGGAATATGCTTATTCGTCCGGATATTGACAAAAAGCAGATTCATCTGGAAGTTACAATCAGAAATCAAAGCAGTCATGACTTCAAGGGATTCTTGCGCTATGCGATTTATCCATATAAGAAAGAGCGGGAATCATACAACAGGGCTGGCAGTGTATATCTGCCGGCGAACCGGACAAAAAGTTTTAAGTTTGTACTGCCATATAAAGGGAAAATGAGTTTATGGTCGCCTGAAAATCCCAGTCTTTATAATTTACGGCTGGAGTTGATTAATAACAAAAATACGCTTATGGATACTCTTGCGGATACTTTCGGTTTTCGAAAATTTGAGGTAAGGGGGAGGCGTTTTTACCTCAACAATAAACCTGTTTTTCTAATGGGGGAAAGTTTTGTTGCCGGTGTGCCCTGGAAAAAATATGATCCCCGAGATTTTTCGGAACTTAAAAGATTGAATTTCAATATCATCAGGACCCATTGCCGTACGGTCCAGAACCGGCATTTGCTCGATGCGGACAAGGCGGGGATGATGATTATTCAGGAGACCGGAGTGTTTAGCAGCGCCAAAGGGAAAGAAGCGCTCGAGGAATATTACCGTGCGTTAAGGCGTGAAATTCCGCGAAAAATGCGTAAGCTCTATAACCATCCTTCGTTAGTTATCTGGTGTATGCATAATGAGCCGTTTTATCATCCGGTAGAACTCATAAGCAGTTTATACCAGGCAGCCAAAAAGGTTAATCCGTATCGCCCGGTCATGACCGCGGCCGGTGGGCCTCATGTCTGCTTCAGTCACAAAACCGTACCGGACCTGGATAAATTTAAAACCGATATTGTGTCTTGCCACGCATATTACGGATGGTACGCGGATTCATTGATATCTATTCAAAGAGATATTGACAATCGCGTGAAATTGTACCCGGAAAAACCGCTGATTTATGATGAAAATACCGGGCATTATCTGAGCGGTGATGTTCGGGTGAGGCATATAAAATCCATGCAGAGAGGTAATTTCAGGCGCTATGCGATTAATCAGAGAATTCTTGATGAAGCCCATGATAAAAAAGATTCCGTAATGTTGAACGAACATGCCTGGAAGCGTCGTTTGCTGGCGGTAAAAACAATGATTGAATTTTTCAGGATGAACAAAGGAAAAGTCGCGGGATCATTTATATATACCAATACTTTGCATAGTTACAAGAGGATTATGAAGCAGGGAGGCCCCAAGGTTTGCTTATTCTTTTTTGATGTCCTTAAACAAATCATGTCCCCAAAATTTGTTTGTGCAAAAATCATTAAATTAAATCAATTTACGAATAGTATTTATACGTTTCCCGTATATGCAATGAATGACTCTCAGGAAGCAATGAGGTCGGTAGCTGTTCAGGTGCAAGTAGTTGACCCGAGTAAAAATATTCGCATGGAAAGTTGTTACAACTTCGGCAATCTTGCTCCGGATGAAAATAAAACTCAGCAGGCAACGGTTAAATTCGGTAACTGGCCTGCCGGGATGTATTCAATACTTCTGACAATGAAAGAGGGTGGGAAAGTAGTTGCGAAAAACTCATACGAGATTAGGCTGATGAGCAGTGATATCCTGAAAAGGAAAATCAAAACCGGTAAGCGGATCTGCCTGCTTGATGATCCCAAAAGTCAAACAGCCGAAATGTTGACCCGGCTGGGATTGACTTACAAGCTGGTGAGTAATTTGAAAATGATTGACTGGAAGGATTGTCAGGTTTTGATTATTGGAGCGGCGTTCTCCCGGAAATTGCCAAGTGACCAAGCCCAAAAAGTCAGTGAATGGGTCAAATCGGGCGGCAAGATAATTACTTTTGAGCAGTTAAAGGAAAACGCAACTGAAAATATCTTTGCGGTTTGTCCGTTTTTCCCGGTTTCTTACGAGAAAAAGCGTAGAAATTCTTTTGTGGATTTCAGCGCCAATTTCCATCCGGCGTGCAAAGGGCTTGATGACCTTATGTTTCAGCGTTGGAACGGCAATGAGCACCATATTGTTGAAGGATTTTTTACGCCCGATCCTGATTTGGAGAAATTTATGCTGGCAAGTGTGCGGAGCGGAAGCCAGAATAGGACGGAATTACCGCAAGCGCCTGTCGTACTGGATATTAAATACGGCAAGGGGCAATATTTTATCACTCAATTGTTTGCGGTTTCGCGTTACGGCAATGATCCTGTTGCCACGACGTACCTCCAGAACGTTCTGGACTATGTTCTTAACCAAAACTGTATCGCGCCGGAATATGTCAGGAAAAAGAAGATTGGCCCAGGTCCTTTTGCCCTTGAAAAAGACGGCATTATTCGTCACTGGCTGATCTGCGGACCTTTCCCATTGCCTGGGGGAAGGCCTCATTTTTCGCGGGCACAAGCCTTATCGAACGTATCAAAATATGATAAGGATTTCCTGGTATTGAAGTCTGGCACGGACTGCATTGACAATACCACAAGTAAAAATATAAAACCCAACACAAATATAAAGCACCCGGTCACATTTCCCGTTACGAAGGAGAGATACTGGAATATTGACAAGCCGCTTAAAATTGTTAACAAGTGGCGCCGGATACAATCACCCGACGGCATGATTCGTTTATCCAAATACTTTATTCACCGTCAGGGAAAAGTGACATTGCTGGACAAGAATGTAGTCGCATATGGAGCATGTTATATCTACTCTCCGAAGGAAATGGATATCACAATAAAAATAGGCAGCGATGACGGTTTTCAATTATGGGTAAACCATAAAGAAATCGGGAAATTAATCACATTCCGGTCTCTGAAAAAAGATACGGAAACCTATAAGGTGAAATTGAACAAAGGCGAAAACCTGCTTCTGTTGAAAATCTATCAGGATGTTGGTGATTATGGTTTCTGTGTCCGGCTTCGGGATGCTGACGGCAAACCGTTGTCAAACGTGAAAATATGGCTTTCCCCGAAATGATGAAAATAAAAGCCCCCTTCAGTTGTCACCGGCCATCGTAAAAAAACATATGTCCAGTTAATGGAAAAAGCAGACCTTTACGGACTTCATTATTCATGGATAATCCTGGCTGCTTTAATTCATGCATATAAGTTATATTAAGATGTATTTCTATATTTATAAAATATTTATGAATAATATATCTGAAATATATGCCGATTAATATCAGTAATGCTATTGACATATTGGATAAGTTGCGCTAAACTTATGCATATAACTTGAGAAGTTCTCTTTACATGAGGTTTTTATGAACGGCAAAATTATGGAATTCAGTATTGAAGACCGGAAGCAAACCAAAGAGCCGGGATATAAATACATTGCCAGGATGATACGGGAGAATATTCGCCGGTCAAATCTTAAACCCGGTCAGAAAATCTGGTCGGAAAGCCAGCTTGCCAAGTATTTTAAAATGAGTTCCAATACCATTAAAAAAGCGCTGGATCTGCTGGTCCACGAAGACACTTTATACCGTCAGCAGGGCAAAGGCAGTTTCATTAAGCAGCGGAAGGTGATAGCGGAAAGCGCCCCGGTTGGTCTTGTTTTCAAAGGCGGGAGCAGTCTGGTTGATGACTTTTTCGCATTACAGGTACTGCAGGGGGTCAAGAATGAACTGAGCGGCGGACGTCTTGAAATAATTTTCAAGGAAGATAGTGTTTCTTACACCGAGTTGGTCGGTAAGTATTCACTGCGCGGCGCGATTATCATGTGGCCGGCGCTTGCGGACAAAGAGGATCTGCGGGAGTTGAGCCACAAATTGCCTGTGGTTTCAGTTTCCAGCCACACCAATGATCCGGATATTCCTTATGTTGCCTTGGATAATGTCAATGCCAGCTATGAGGCAACCCTGTATCTTTTGGAGCGGGGACACCGTAACATTGTTTTTGTCTGCGGGGGATTGCCAAAAACCGCGAAACTGGACAGGGAACGCGGCTTTATCACGGCTTTGGACAGTTACCGGATTGATTCAGACAAGTTAATTTTGAAAGGTAAGAATTGGCTGAATGAAGAATCCGGAAACGAAATTGTCTCTGAATTACTTTCCATGAAACCTTTGCCAACCGCGATAGTTGCCTGGAATGATCTCGTGGCAATCGGAATAATCAAAGCTCTGAAAAGAAAAGGAAAAAGGGTTCCCGGAGATTTTGACGTGATCGGGTTTGGCGATTCTCCAGCTTCATCGCTGGTTGATCCATCATTGACTTCAGTGGCGGGAGACTTGCAGGGAATGGGAGCGGCGGCCGCAAAATTGCTGAAAAAATACCAGGAGGCTTCCGGCGGGGATCGTTTCGTTCACACTATTTTACCTGTAAAACTGATAATAAGGGAAAGTACCGAAAAATAGAACTCATTTAAAACAATAAAAAAAAAGAATTGGAAAAAGCAAGTGTTTAAGTTTGTCAACACCATAATCATCGCGATTGTACTGACAGGATCATCTATTTCGGCTTTCAGCGAAGAAAGCTCTCAAATAAATTGGCGGGAACGCCTGGTCCCGCTTCCGCATGAGTCGAAATTCGGAAAAATTTCAGAATTCAAAGCAGATAAAATAGCCTTGATTATTTCCCAAAAACTTACCTCGCCGGTTTTCAAGACCGCCGTAACCCGCTTAAAACAATTTTGTAAAAACAATGACGGAAAACCTGGATTTTCTATTCGCCTGTTACTAAACGGGAAGAATGCGGACAGTATTTCGGAAGTCATAAAATCCCGCCTGAAATCAACAAAAAACAGCTCCCAGGCGTATGCATTGGTCAGCAATCCCGATAAAGCGGAACTCAGCATTGTTGCCAATGAACCTGCAGGACTGTTTTACGGAACCTTGACATTGTGCCAGTTGCTCAAGGTTTCAGCGCCAGTGCCACCCGAAAAAGCATTAAGTATCCCGGAAATGACCATTATCGACTGGCCGGATTTCGCGGAGCGCGGACAATGGCGCTGGGGGCCATGGCGCGACAACCGCACACGCTGGTTCGCGGATTGGAAGTTGAACTACTGCGATCTGATGGTCCGTTGCGAGATCAATAAGCAGGGAAAACCGGTCCTGAGCAAAAGAGAATTAAATCGTTTGCTGAAATATTACAGCTTTTGCGAAACTCTTGGAATTAGGATAACCCCTTATATAGCCCATCTCGGATATATTTTCAGTGATATTGTTGAACCGGTAATCCGGAAAAATCCGAAACTGAAAAATTACCTTAATGCTCTTAGGCTTGACGAGTCAGGCAAACGCGGCGGCGGAGTCTGTCCCACCAGCAAAATCGCGGAAAACCTGCTCACCGGCTGGATGCTGAAAATCGCGAAAGTCACATATCGTTTCAATCCGGAAATGGAAGTTTGGCTCACCGAAGGTTACCGGCTGTGTGAAACCGCGAAGAAAACCGGGAAAAAACATTTTCAGTTGGAAACGGAAATGATCAAACGGGCCTTCGACAAGGTAAAGGAAAAATATCCGAAGATGCGGCTCAGGATTCTCCTCACCCAGGGAAGCAATAAGATCAACGCCAATCCTTCAGTAATTAAGGCCGCCGGACCTGAAACCGGTATAGTTTTATATGGCGCAAAGGAAACTTATAATTGTTTCAAGCAGCCAATGATACCTGATTACCTTGCCGGGTTTGCCCGAAAAGGCGGCTTTGTGGGAGTATTTCCGATGTTTACGGCTTCCGTCGGGTGCATTACTCCCTGGACTGCCCCTCAATTCGTGAATTACCGTATTCGGGAATTCGCGGATAAAAAACTGTCAACAGTGAGTGGATACATTTTGCCGGACACCCGTTATCACGAATTTAATCTGGTGGCGATGGCGGAATGGCTGTGGAACTCCGAAGGCCGCACACCAAAAGAATTTGCCAGGGCCTATGCAAACGTTACCGGCATCTGCGAACCTGAATTGTTCGCGGAATGGGCGGTTTTAGCTGGAGAGACTAAATGGGCGTCGGCTGAAACCAACCTGCTTCTTGCCCTGACCCGTGATATTACTCTCGGGGCTTACGGAACTATTTCTTTTAAGGAAATTTTTTCCCGGCAGTTCGACCGGGCTCCACTGCTCGGCCCGGCATATCGAAAGAACATGCTTGCGAAGGCGCGGAAAGCCCTCAAGTTGGCGAAAAAAGCCAAAGTTCCGGGAATGATCCAGGAATCGGAAATTACCTTGTCGCTTATTGAGGCTTTTGATGCCCTGGCGGTAATCGGGGAGATTGTCAGGAAATCAAACGTAAGTGAAACTGAACGCAAACTCCTGGCGGCAAAACTCGATCAACTGGACAAAGCCGCGCACGCATTCAGGACAAATGTGCTTGCCTGGGCGGAATCTAAAAACAGGAGTGTTCATCGCAGAATTCGCGGCGGAATAGACAAGCTTATTTTCGTTGCCGATGAAATGCGCAAAGCTACCGAACGGCTGCGGATATCTGATCCCAGACCGGAAAGCCGTCCCGTGGAACTTGGGCTTTGGAAGGCCAGGGATTTCAAACAGGGTAAGGCTGTTTATAAATATAAACTGCCGGATGAATCCGTTCGGCCCGCTGGAATGTACAGTATCCTGTTTAATTATCTAGATGGAAACAAAGTTAGTGTGGCGAGTATCAAATTGTATGGAAAAAGCAACGGAAAACGGACTTTAATGTCGAAATCACCTGACGCACACGGCAACATTCCCATCGTAAGCAGCTTTGTGGATTGCCGGCTACCGGTTCCGGGTATAGCAAAAGATACCAGGGTTGAATTGGAAATTGAATTGAGAATTGCCGGTGGTCACCACAATAGAATCAAATCCGATTCCTGTGCCGGGGTGATGTCTGTCAGGAAACTATATGCGTTGGGACGGTTTCCGGATAAGTTGGTTTCCAGTCCGCTGGTAATGAAACCGCGGAAACAGGAGAGCTATAAAAAACTATTTTCCGCCAGGAAGGGTGGCGGTGAAATTGCCGTGGGACTTACCCCCGGTTTCGGCTCGACGGGAATCAAGTCGTTATTGGATAAGTTCCCCGGTAAATTTACCGTCATTCCGCTTGGCAATGAAATTAATGCCGATAATCTTTCAAAATGCAATGTACTGCTGCTTACTCAGCCTAAATCGACATATTACTTCCAGAAGAATGTACCGTTAATACTCCGCTGGGTTAAGTCAGGGGGGGGCTTAATGTGTTTTCACGACGTAGCGGGCTTCCGGAGCTTTCCGGTGATGTTCAAGAAGATAGGCGCCGGAACCGGACATCCCAAACAAAAACAGTTATTGGTTGAAAGCGTTCATCCCGTAACCAAAGGATTGCCGGCAGGAAAAAAATTCAATGCAGGATTCAAATACGATCACATTTCCCTTAAAACCGGACCGTCAGGCAAGACGTTGATTGCCGATGAAGACAAAAATCCGGTGATTATTGCCGGAGAATCTGGGAAAGGGCGGGTAATTCTCTGCGGTCTCCTTACCGGCCGCGCCGGGGACAGAAACGATTTCAAGGGCAGGGAATTACCGCCGGTAAACGAAGAAAAACAGATTGTCCTGAACGCGATCGAATGGTTGTCGGGAGAACCGGAAAGCACTCCGGCTCCAGTTGCTGATCCGGACAATCTTGTTAAAAATCCTGATGTGGAAGCAACAATTCCCTCCAAAGACCATCCGATAAAAACCGGACTCAAAAAAGGAAAACTGCTTGTCCGGGGATGGACCGGCCATACTTCCGCCGGGATCGGGGAATGGGGGGTAACTGACAAAATAGCACATTCCGGGAAAAATTCGGTATACCTGCGCTATCTCCGGGGCAAAACCTACAAAAACGGCAAAACATATCATAACGTTGGATTGTTTCTCGCGGAAACCGATAACTATTCCGGAGTTACGGCAATTGACGCAAAACCAGGCACCACTTATGAATTTTCTTTCTGGATGAAAGGTAATGCTCCGGAAGTTTCAGTAAGTGTTACTGGATGGAAAATTAAAACCGGTAAAGACCGGCTGGATTCCCCGAAAAGCCGGGAATGGTACACAATTTCCAGAATTAAAGTCGATGGAAAGCTGGTCCGGGGAGCGAGGAACAGGGCAAATATAATCAAACCAACTTCCCAGTGGCAATATTATAGCGGAACTTTCCGCACCAGGGCCTTCAGCAAAAAATTTGCCCTGCGGATCAGTATAAAAGATAATCCGGAACTCAAACCGGGAAACACAATTTACGTGGATGATGTTACTATAAAGATAAAAAAAGAATAAACAATAAAAGGAGGATGCCATGACGCCGCACACTCATAACTCCGGAAGCAAACGAAAATTTACGCTTATCGAATTGTTGGTTGTAATCGCGATAATTTCCATACTGGCGTCAATGCTTTTGCCCGCGTTGAAACAGGCACGGGCAATGGCCAGCCTGACCAGTTGCGTCAATAACCATAAACAAATCGGCACGGCAATCTTTGCGTATGTGAACGATTACGACAATATGATGCCTCCTTGTGCCAGATGGGAAACTACCAATCACGGCAGCCGGGATTGGACCTATTTTATCGGTTCATATGCCGGATTGAAAGATGGCGATTATATTTATAAGGGCAGTCAGGTTTATGCACCGGTAAGACCTGATAATATTTTCTACTGCCCATTCGTAAATTCCAGTAAGGTTAGTGATGAGCGTTATTACGTTTCTTATCTGCCCACTACCTCCACGCAATATCCGCCCACGTCATTCCCCACTGGCGGATATTGTTATTCATACAGGGATTCAACCGAAGCGACCAACAGTGGTCCGCAACATTCATTGCCGTTGCATAAAATTATCCCGGATTCAGTACTGCTGATCGAAGCCCTCAGGGGGGCGTACGGCGATACCGGCCGCTATGCAAATGTGTTTCCCGGCTATACCAATGACCCGGCAAGGAGACTCACGGGAGATTTTTCCGAATCCGTAAATGGAATTGATTACTGTCACGACAACCGTGCCAGTGTCTTGGTAGCGGACGGTCACGCCCAGACCGTGAACCGCTTCAAAGAGACCTTCTCTTCCGAATGGCAGATCAACGAATAACGAGATATCTCTCTTAATTTGATAATTCGCAACCGCCTTCCGTCAATCTGATTATCAATGGTTTGTCCGAGGCCCTCACGGAGTCGAATATGATTTGGGCCGAGATACCGGAATGACGGGCCTTGATCCTGTATTTAAAAGTTTCCTGTTTTGCTGGGCCCGGTTTGTTTGATGCGGCAAGCCGGGAAATTGTTATAAGCAATCCGCTCTCCAAATCTGACGGAGTAAGTCCGTTTTTTCCGGTTATGGAAATTCCCTGCACAGCCATCTCCGGGTTGCCCGGGCAATCTGCTTCAACTACAACTCCGGCAACAGGTTTGCCGGTGGAGTCAACGACTTTCACTGTCAATACCTGCTGAACTATGCAAGCCGGAAAAACCGGAACTCCCCGTTTTGCGAGAATAGCGGGATTCAGCCGGTTGCGCTTAACTTGGTCCGGTTTAACTGATTTACCGATTTCGCAGTCGCGTAAAATTATTCCTTTTGAGTAGACGCTGCCGAGGGTGAAGTTGACCCGGTTGTTTTTAAATTTGCAGTTGACAATCTTTGCCGCCAGGGAACCGCCGTCGCGAATTGCATAATGCAAGTTCTCGAATTCGCAATCTTCAATATACAGGATACCGTTGAGAAAACCGCAGCCGCCGTGAACAAACCGGCAGTTCCGAAACTGAATTATCGGATTAGGGATGATGTCTTTTACCTGTTTTTTTTTCGGGTCCTTGAATATCCCGGTATCAATCCCGTAAAACGGGGTATGGTGAAACCATGAAAAAGTTGTGTTCCTTATATCCACCTCTGAGGCATACCAGCCGAAAGTGCAGCCTCTGTAACGGCACGACCAATTATGTCTGCCATCCTGGTTCATAGCGGTAATTTCGCTGTTATAAATTCTGATGCTTCCGCGTGGAATCGTTCCGGAGGCTTTGCTTCTGCGCCCCACCGCTAAAGCGTATTCCCCCTGCTTTTTACAATTGAATTTTACGGTAACCCGGATTTTTTCATTGTCCGGGTCACCGATAATGAGTCCGTTCATTATGCTGTATCTGCCATCCGAACGTTTAGCGCTTTTTCGCGGCGGCTTGACCCAAATGCTTCCGTCCATGATTACGGTTAATTCGGGTGTTTCCGGGCTTCCCATCCTGAGAAAAGCCCCCAGTCCGGTTTCGTCACCTATCCACAAATTCGCGTTTATCCGGTAAGTTTTAGACTTGGCATCGTAGTTTACTTTTTTCCATCCCTGTTTCCGGTCTGTCTCTAATAGCGTTGTCAAAGTGGCTGGCCGGATTTCCGGAAACCCGGTTATCCGGATTACATTCCGGTCTGGATCGTAAGTTATTTCCGCATTGCATAAACCTGAAAGCAAACAGAAGGTCAGGAAAATAAGAAAGTGAACTAATCGGTTTATGCGGAAAATCTTACAGTTACGGCTAAAATTTCCGGTTCCATTTTTGATTTTTTCCATAGCGGTTCCTTCCAATTAAAATATGTGTGCTGGTTACCAGTTATCCGTACGGAACGGGGAAGCTGGAAAACCTTCCTTGTTGTAGAGGTTTGCACCCTTTGGATTCATAGTATAAGCATATCTTACAGCAACAGGAACTTTTACCCTGTCACTGGAAACTATGACTTTGTTGCCGGTGATAATGGCTTTTGCGCGGTGCCATTTTTTATCGGCGCCGGCTATGGCAAACCACTTTAATCCGGCATTCGGGGTTTCTTCGAACGGGGCAAGTCCATTCTTGCATCCGGCGGTAAGGCCGCTGCCTGTATGGTCAAATGATATTACTGCCTTGTTGCCTTCAATTTTGCAATTTCTGAAAACGGGTCCGCACATAACAATATTTTTACCGTAATCTTTCGCAAGCGCCAATGCCGCAAGACGTTTGCCCACATCCTGCTTGTCTTTCGGATGGATATCACCGGCCTCTCCGATATCTATTATGACAGCCATCCCGGTATTAGGCACAACCGAGAGGGTTTTCAATTGCGCTTCACGGAGTTTTGCCCAACCGTCACCGCCACCGGGGTTGTCGGGATTGGAAGTCCGGTAATTGGCAAGCTGAACGAAGTAAAACGGAAAATTCCCTTGTTGCCATAAAGTCCTCCAGCCGGAAATAAGCGCATTCATTTTATGTGTATAGATGCCACCTTCCTTGCCGTTGGCTTCCCCCTGATACCACAGGACGCCTTTGATGCCGAATTTGATTATGGGATTGACCATGTAATTAAAAAGCATCGTGGGAAATTGATGCGAGTTGTTTTCTCCCGGAGCGACAGGTCTGGTTGAGGGGGTTTTTCCATTCCTGACTGCTTTTTCCGCAACCGGAAGCCATGCTTTAAGTTCTTTAAAATACTTTAGATAATTCTTTTTCCCGCTTTCCGTATCGGAATACCATGAATCAATCCGTTCGGATATATTTTTTAGTTCAGGGACCATTTTAAAACCTTCCGCGGGAATCCACGGTTCTATCCTGGTTCCGCCCCAACTGATATTGATGAGTCCGACCGGTACACCCGTTTCCTTAACGATTTCCCTGGCGAAATAGTATCCCGCCGCCGTAAATAAACCGGTTTCCGCCGGGGAAGCCTCCGACCACCCTTGAACATAGGCATTGCCCCTGGGATATAAGCTTGTCCTGCGGAATATTTCAGCATGCCTTATAAGGGGATTGCGCGAAGAGGCTATTTCCTGTTTAGCGTTAAGCGTATTATTGACCCGCATTTGCATATTCGATTGTCCGGAGCATATCCATACATCACCGACAATAACATTCTTAAAAATAAGTTTATTGTTGCCGGATACTGACATTGTATCAGGATTTCTGTTAACTTTTACCGGCTTGAGTTTTACGGTCCATTTACCGGCTTTGTTCGCGGTGGCGGTAACGTTCTGACCGGCAAAAGTTACGGTGATTTTTTCCCCGGGTGAAGCCCATCCCCAGACATTGAGGGGAATATCCCTCTGAAGTACCATGTTATTACTGAAGATATGTGGCATTTTTACATTCGCAAACAAAGCGGAGGAGATGAAAAAAAGGATCGTGAATAATTTAAAAGATTTCATTTTGCTGACAGTTGTTTTTGTTTCTATTTTTAATTTAAATCCTGTTGGATGCGGCAATTTATTTTTCCAATTCGATAATGTATGCGGTTACTGATTCCGGGGAAAGGTCGAATTCCGTTTGTAGAAGGTTGTTTTTAAGGTGGTATTCGCATGATTCCGTTTCCGGATAAATTTTGCTGAATTGTTTGACAGGCGTATCAATTCCGGTTTCTTGCAAGTCATGGGCAAGGAGTCCTTTTCGGGGTTTCTCCGAATGATTGACCAGGACAATGCAGATTTGATTTTTCAGCCGGAAGCAGCCGCTTATCACCGCCGGAATTTCACGCAGCAGGGGATTGTCCCGACTAAGATCGAGATCGATGGTTTCACAGGTTATTTTCACCGGCGGCAGCCACTGTCCGAAACTCAGGAATTCGTGTAGTTGTTTACGGGCTTTTACCAAAGTTTTCATGAACTTCAGGCATGTGGCCACGGATTCACGCTTTTCGTCGCCCTTGAAGTATCCGCCGACCATAAGTTGTTGACCAGCAACGAAACACAGCGATTCAGCGTAGCGGTACACCGTGGGCTGCGCCTTCAAAAGTTTCGACACCGAACCGTAGGTCAGGTGGTAATCGTGATAAACGCTGATGAACATCGGGACCGGCATTCCCTGTAGTCCCCCCGCGCATAGCTCCAGGTTTGTCAATTCCCTGGCCAGGTCGGTATCGAGCTGGTCAAGGTAACATTCAATGGTCGATTCCGATGAAAACGCAACGTCCGGGTTGCGCGATTTTGTTTTATTGAGCAAAATATTCATCAGCTCACGATACCCGGCTATCCAGTGGTCGTGGCCGCCCACGCCGTGGCCGTGGTCCGGGTTGAAACACGGGACGGCATAGCAGCCGCTGAGCTGGTCGAGATAAGCGCCGTCCATATCGAATTCATCCATGAATCTTTCCACCTGGGAAATGATCAACTCCCGGAACGGTTTTGACGTGGGACAGACCGTATGACCGATGTATCCCCAATTGTGAGACGGTTCTCCATTTTCATCAATGGAAATCTGCCGCATGCCGTCGGCGTCCCTGAAACTTTTCGTATCGGGGTTCCATAAGCGGGCATTGATGTACGGCAGACATTTTATCCCCATCTCATGAATTTTTTCAACCCCGGTTTGCAGCTGTTCGCGAATGTCCGGATTGTCGGGAACCATTTCGGGGTAGCGCCAGAAGGTGTCGAACTGCTCGCCGTTGTAGCCGTACCAGTGAAACGACAAATCGGTATCCAGATACTCCTTGAGGTACTCGAGTGTTGGTATGATTATTTTGGGATGCCCGCCTTTATCATAAAGATGATTCCAGTACCAGAAATCGGTGTCGAGCACCCATTGGGGAATATCCTCACGGCTTTTCAACGGCCCCTTTTCAGCCCAGAGCTGGTTTACGGCCCAATTGCGGTACAGTTTCGATGCGTTCCACCATTCCCCGCGGTAAACGCCAATCGCGCCGTCAAAAAACGATTTAAAGTTCCGGCCCGGCTCCAGACGGTCTTCCGGGTATTGTTTCATCACCAGGGCGGCATGACGCCCGGTGTTTCCGTCCGCGTAGATCCCGAATTTTTTATACAACGCCTGACTGTCGTGCGCGCCGAAATAGACGCCGCCCGAATCCGGATGCCCGTAAGCCAGATATTGCATCGTCCACATGCCGGGATAAGAATAGGCAATGCAGTTCCCACCGTCACTCCCGAAACCGCCGAATTCCTCCGCCCAGGCGCTGTTGTCTTCTTTCACATATCCCCGGTTGATTCCGGCGACCGGATCAGGGGTTTTGCATCCCATCAGGAAAGGTCCCGCAAGCCAGTCCGGTCCGGGCTCGGGAAACCCGGTGAGACCGCTGATTCTGGGGTAGTGGATTTCATCAATTGCGGCGCAGGTTGAATTATCGATATTTATCGACCAGTAACTGATTTGAGAATTTTCCGGCAGAGAGACCTTGCCGGTAACCTTGAGATTGCCGAACCGGGTGACAAGCGGCCACTCCATGACCAGCACTTGTCCGCCGTCGGTGGTAAGGTGCTTTATCTCGGGTAACGTTTCCCCCGGCGTCACCTTGTGGAACTCCCCGCGATTGACCCGGAGAACGATCATGAATGCGTCCGTCAAGGCATTCTTATCCAGGGGGATGGAAACATTTCCATCCGCCCCCGCAAATCTTACCAGATTCCCGGATTCATTGAACTCCATTTTTATCTTAGAGTTTTGTAAAACTGTATCAGTATTTTTACTTCCTGATATCTGTGAATGTGGGCAATTGATTGTGGAATTATTCGTCATGTGTAACGTGCCTTTTCAACATAATTATTTTATTTAAATTATCGCAGCCGGTTCTTTCTTCCGGGCCGGAAGAACAGAATGGTATTGACTGGAAACCGCGGTTAATTTTATTGTTATTTCATTCAGGTCGAACGGGAACTGAGGAATCGCATTCTCCTCAATTCGTTCTTTCAGATATGAAAAGCTTTGTTTGGAAATATTTTTCCTTATTTTGGCTTGGAATTCACAATAAGCGCTTTTCTCAATCCATTTAATTTTATATTTTATTCCTTTCCCGTCCAGCATGACTTTTGATGCTTCCATATTTTTCGGAATAAGTACAGAGAAATTTACATTATTTCCTGTCCCGGAAAATTTTATTTTTAACTTGCCGGTTTCCGGGGAGTGTTCGTAAGAATATGAAAAATAGTTGTTGTTTCCGGGATATGTGCTGACAACTTTTGCCCTGGTCATCTGTGCGGCGCTCCACTTGGGAGAACAGCTAACGTCTTCAAACAGTTTCGACGTGTCCTTAATGCCGGCAAGACCTTCCTGCAAAGCCAGCATCCATGCGCCGATGTCCCAGATTGAGTGGTCGGTGGAGTTCGGATAAGATAATCCGGGAGTGCCGTCCGGCCAGTACCAGGTATTGTTGCCCCCACGGGTGTTTCTCAGCAATTGATAATAAAGTTTCAACTGCTGAACACCGAAATTTTCGCATCCATGTTCCAGGGCGGCATAGGCCAATTCCCCGCCAACCCAGCAGATAAGGCCGCCGTTTGCGTAGGAACCTTGAACTTTTGCCCAGAACCCGGATTTTTCACCGTTGAACGTACCGGTCGGGTAACCCGGCTGTAAACTCCACCAGGGCCACTTGTCCCCGGTTTTATCCCAGCGTTCCTTGTATTCGTTAATGATCGACACGCATTGCGGATGGTTGGCCACGCCCCGGTTCATGGCCCAGGTGTTTCCCATTGCCAGTTGTTCGGATTCGTTGAAACTGCCATGATCCAGTTCGTCAATATGTTTGTGATGAAGATATTTTGTTCCATCCCATAAGAGCCGGTTGGCTTTTTTTCTCAGCTCTTCCGCCTTTTCGCACCAGTGCCGTGACGTTTCTTCATTACCAAGCGCACCGTGCATTTTCTCCAGCAGCTTCATTGCCCGGAAGTATCCCGACTGGTCACAAGCAGCGATCACGTATACCGGACTGCCGCCCGGCTTGTTCTGCTGAAAATCCCAGGTATCGCAAGTATGGGTTCGTTTTACCATCCCGTGTTTTTCGTCCCAGGAATTGCGGTAATAGAGGGTCAAAACCTTTCCGTCTTTTCTTGTGTGCGTGGTGATTTTCTTTCGAGACGTCATTACGGCTTTCAATCCTCTTTCCAGTTTGGGCAGGCACTTTTTCATCCAGTGGTCGTCGCCTGTGGCCTGCCAGACCCTGTGGACAACGATCACCGCGATATATTCAAGATCCGGTTCATTGTAACAACGCCCGAATTCGGATGGGAGATTATCCATTGTTACCATTTTTGTGCCTCTGAAAAATCCGGTCCGGTCCTGAGTTGCAAGGAAGAAATCGCAAAACTCTTTCAGGTACGGATGCCAGTAAACATAGGCCAGGAGCCCATAACCGCCATCTCTGAACCAGATCGTGTAGGTTGTGTCTCCGGCCCGTCCCGCCAGCGACACTTTTTTGCCCTTGACTTCCACTTCCGCGCAGCATTTGGCGGATATTTCCCGCAAGTAGGATTGGATTCCGTCAAACTCGGGATTGCCGGTTTCTATTTTTGTTTCCACTTCGAGCCGGAAGAAACAGGGGCGCTGGATTTTATCATCATAAAAGATTCTGACAGTATGAGTACCAGGTTCTCCGCAGGCTTCGAATTCCACTTGCCCGCGACCGTTTGTCATGACGGCTATGCGACCAGCATAGAGATTGTGTCCGGCATCATAAACATAAATTTTCGCGGACTTTGCGTTTTCTCGTTCCAGGGTCAGGACAACTTTATCAAACGGCTGATAAAAAGTTTTATCAGTGAAATGCCGTCCCAGAAATTTCTCACTCTGGACCGGGTCCAATGTAAATGTTTCTTTCATAATCATCTTTTCTCGGTTGTTTAAATTAAATAATGTAAATAAACTTAATTCTTCCAAAGTTTATGAAGTAATTCAGCTGAACAGTCAACTATTCTGTTCCCGGCATCCAAAGGCAGGCGGGTCCAGTTGACTGCTTCCCCGGAGTAGCCACCGGTCGTTGCGGCCGCCAGGGTAGGGCAGTACCCGCAATAGGCATCTGAAATATCGGCGCAAAGGGTCACCGGTACGGGACTGCGGCGACGCAAATCAATCAGGAATTGCGCGTACAATTCGCAGGGATTGGTAACAATCGCGCACTCGCCGACCCGAATTGCATGGACGGGAACAATATCGAACGGATTCTCCCTGAAATTGTCCACAAGGGAAATTCTGCCGTAGGCCATAATCAGTTCCAGACGGTTTTTGATTTGATCTCTGCCGGTAGCCGCCTGTTCAATTAATGTGCGGTCTTTTTCAAGCTGTTTTTCGTCAGGGGAGCGAACGTGCATTTCCAAGTCTTGATAATAATGACCGAGAATGGCATCATCATTCCGTTGAGCAATCCCGATCAATCTGAGAGTTTCCCCGGCGAGAATATAAGCCTGTTTGTGATAAGTTTGCTCGATAGAAACATTGGCTTGAGGGTGGAGCAAATCCATTGGCGAGTTGTCCCCGAAACCGCCGTTAAAATACAGAACCGGAATATTGCCCAGCGCATCGCGGAGCAGTTTACGGGCAAGTCCGGGGTAGTCGGCGGAATAAAAATTCTTTCCGTAAAAGTTGACGGGATGACAGGAATTGTTATGGATCAAACCGATAATTTTCCCTTCCGGTTTTTCAGCAAAAAGCACATACTGACTTGAATCGATCGGGCCCTCGATACCGGTAAAGTCATCCCTGGAAGTATCCCCGAACATAGTGTGAGAACCGTCAGCCCAGCAGCATCGCCGGTTGTAACCGATTTCACCATAACCTTTAGCGTAGCCGATCCTGACTTCGGTAAGATTTCCCAATGCTTCACGAACACCTTCGAGCAGCCATTCTTTCAATCGTCCATACCAGGGAAGGTCAATATCTTTGAACGGGTTAGTTTTTATCACACTTGGTCCGCTATGCATATGCGTGGCGGAAATAATAACTTCCCGCTCATCGAATACCGTGTTTTCACAAATATATGCCCTGAATATTTTAATCTGTTCCGACTCAAAACCCGCGGTGTCACAGTTGATAAAGATAATTTTCGTTCCGTTTTCATGCACAAGGCAAAAGAAGTTTGCTTCAAGTTCGTCCCGGATGCTCTCCGCTTTCCTTTCACAGCCGGCCGCCTGGATGAACGTGCCGATCTCGTTTGTGATGATTTTTGTTGAAACTCCAGCTTGCATAAAAATTTCCTTATATCTGAAAAAATTTATTTATTTTCAGGTTTAACCACTAAAATTTTTGTTTCTGCCGCATTCATGACCATAGTCAACGATATGGTTCCGTCAGTAATGATTCCCGTTTGATTTTTACCGGGATATAGTTCTTCGAGCTTGCAGGCTTTATTTATACCGTAATTTGCCAGTTGCAATTCAAAAGAAATTTTCCTGGTTATACTGGTATGATTTACAAGTACGGCACAAAGCTGTCCGTCAAGTTCAAAACATCCGCTCAACACTGCCGGAATGTTTTCTTTCGGGGGTAAATCCGGCAGGTATTTTACTGAAACTTTGTCACAGCGGATATTCAACGGCGCTTTCCACACCCCCAGGTTCAGCCATTTTCTGGCTGCCATATGTGCTTTGATAAGGTTTTCCATATACTCACGTTGTTCATGGAATTTTTCGGCATTTTCGTCTCCCGCGAAAAAACCGCTGATCATCAACTGTCCGCCCCCGGTCAGGCAGAGTGCTTCCTGGAGCCGGAAAGCCTCCATATTCGCCTTCTCCAGGGTTTTGGGATTTTTAAAATCACTCACGGTTCCGTATGTCATATGGTAATCATGGTAAACGCTGTGAAACATGGGGATCGGCAGTGTGTCCTCGAGTCCCACGTGTCCTTTCAAATTGGATATTTCCCTTGCCAGGTCGAGATCGAAAAGATCCAGGAAACATTCTATTACCGACTCCGAAGCGATGAAATTGCCGGGAGAGCGCTGTTTTATTTCCTGCTGGATCTTTTCCAGCATTTTCCGATAACCGTAGTGCCAGTGTCCATGTCCCCCGGGGGGGTGATCATGCCTTTCGTCGAAGCACGGGACCGCATAGTTTGAACTGATAACATCGAGATAAGCGCCATCCATTTCACAATCATCGACCATCCGGGTAACGATCCGGCATAACCAGTCCTGGTAGGGTTCGGCGGTGGGACACATGGTTGGCCGGTAGCTGGCTTTGATATCAGCCGGGTTTCCGTTTTCGTCCCTGACGATCCAGTCCATGCCGTTGATCTTTTTGAAACTTTCGGTATCAGGATCGCAAGTCCTTCCGTTCACGTAAGGGATGCATTTTACGCCCATACCGTGCAGTTCCCTGACACCTTTGAGCAATGCATTTTTGATGTCCCGGTTTTCCGGGTAGATTTCAGGTATCCGCCAACTGGTGTCGAAATGTTCCCCCGTGCTGCTGTACCAGTGAAAGCCGATCTCACATCCGAGTTTTTCCCTGAAGTACCTTATCGCCGGAAGAATGTAGCGCGGATGACTCAACTCGGAAAACATCCAGTTCCAATACCATAAATCGATTTCCTTTACCCATGCGGGAATATCATTGCGTTTTTTTACCGGGCCTTTCGCGCACCATAATTGTTTCACCGCCCATTCGCGATAAATTTCCGATGCTCCCCACCAGTCATCGCGATAGATGCCGGCAACTGCCGGATAGAATGATTTAAAATTGCCGGAATACCTGGTCCTGTCTTCGGGATATTGTTTGAGAAGCAGCGCGGCGTGTTTGCCGGATTTCCCGTCGGCATACATTCCGAATTTTTTATACAGGGCATTGCCGTCATGCGCGCCGAAATAAATTCCTCCGCTTCCCGGACGCCCGAAGGCCAGGTACTGCATGGTCAACATTCCCGGATACGAATACGCAATATTTCCTCCGCCTTCGACATCGAAGTTGCCGAATTCCGTCCGGGAAAAATCCTCTACCTTATTTCGATGATAATTAACCTTTTTTACCGGCTCGGGAATTATTTTGCCCATGCCGAAAGGAACCGCCAGCCAGTCAGGGGAATTCTCCCGGCCGTGAAAACTTCCCAGACCGCTTATTTTAGGGTAATTGATCTGCCATATCGCATGTTGGGTATGGTTCTCTATTTCGCAAGTCCAATAACTCACCGGGGAATCTTCCGGAAGTTCGACCCGTCCGGTAAACGTTATCTTTCCCCAGCCGCCTGACAGGTTCCATGTGGAAACCAGGATTTGCGCGCCGCCGCTTTTTTCGACACTCATTGCAGGTTGTGAATCCGGCAGGAGGTCGATTATTTTTCCTTCGGAACTGCGCAGTTGGATTTTAAAGGCGTTCGTCTGCGCATCCTGTTCGAACGGGATCTTTATACTGTCGTTTTCAAGTGCGAAAAGACGCCCGTCTTCATCAAAATTCATCCTGATTATGTTATTGGAAAGCTTCATGTCAATCAATACTTTTATTATTTTCCGTTTGATGATCCGCCAATGAAGGCATGTTCCGGGGACAACAGGGAATTAAACAATTGCCAGTGGTAAGACGCCAGTACGCAGAAAGGTTCATAATCCAACATATACATGAACTTCGTGTGCGTATTGTTTCTTGCCCCGTCGTAACCGAACAGCAAGGCGTAGCGGCCATAACTGTTGTTGACAACCCTGATACCTTTCAGGCCGTGAAATCTGCCGCCGGTGATCTTTCTGAGATAATTTTCTACTCCCGACTCATATTGGGACGCTTCATTTTCCTTCACTTTATCAAGATCGGCAACTTCCTCGGCATCCCACGGCTTTTCCTTTTTCAACCGCGGTTTTTCCTTTCCCGTGAAATTTACCCAAACCGGACTCGACCAGGCAAGATCGTCGGTTTCCAGCGTTACCCGGATATAGTAATAGTTCAATCCCCGGCGAAGGTTGTCATCGATATAAGTAAATTCCTCAATTGAGGATTTCCCTTTATACAGGTGCGCCAGTTTATCATTCCTGATAAGTGCGATTGTTCTGATTTTATGGCTGGAAATAACTTTTGCCTTGATTTCGGGAGGCTGGCCGGTGCTGAATTCCCGGCCCATGATGTGGCCGTTGATACTGAATTCCAGGATAATCCGGTTCTGGCCCATTACCGCGTAACAGCGTTTCTTCCGGAAGGCGTCCATAATTGAATCAAGGCTCAAGTCCTCCGCGAGGACGACGGCAAAACCGTTGCAGTCGTTTGCGCTTTTACAGCGCGGAATCCCGACTTTCCCGGGCGAAGTAATATAACCGCTTGATCCCGGAGTACCGCAGTGAAAATCGCTGCCGTAGATAATTCCGGTCTTGTAGCCCCTGCTTAGGGCGTCCTGCGCGAATGCTTCGAAACGTCCGTGGGTGGAAGCTACCTCGACAAGCGGTTCGGCTTGTTCGTCGTGATAGATCCAACTCTTTCCGCCACCGCCCACATGAGGTATTATTACACAATTTTTTCTTATAATTTCCCGGTAAAGCTTTTCGTAGGCGCGTTGTTTTAGTTCAACACTTCCCACGGATTTGTGAGGCATGATAAGCGGCGTGTCATAGTCGGGATAGAAAGCATTGTGATCGCCGCCGTCACCGGGATGGCATTCCTGGGCAAGCAAAGGGATAAATTTCCCCGGTACGAAATATTCCCTGCATGCCTCGCGATGTTTGTTCCACCACGTGCCGCGCCACCAGCTGAGAGTTTTTTCAGGCAGTGTCATGTCGTCAGTTCTGGCAATGGTATGGTCAGTTGCCGCGGAAAAATCAAGTTTTGAGATGTCCCTGGCAAAATGATAGGCGTACCTGATGTCCCCGCGTCCGTCATGGGAAAGATTGGTGTGTCCGTGCAGTTCTCCCCAGTAAAGGTTGTACTTGCCGGATATTTTCTCTGAAATAATGGTATTGCTTATTCCGCATATGCCGTTTTCCTTGTCGGAGAAAGACAGCTTTGCGGGTTTTGAACAGTCTGCAATCCTGCCGTGAAATTCCAGGAAACCGCCATCCTTTTTGCGGAATTCGATTTCACCGGGAATACCTTCGATGTTTTCGGGTTCGATGCAAACCCGCCCGGTATAATCAACACAAAGATTTGCATGAATGTCCTCAACCCTGACAACCATTCTGAAATTACCGTTTTCATCCGTAATACTGTCACAGGCGGCGATTATCCTGCCGGGAGCGGAATTGACAACCAGGCATTGCAGTTTTCCGCCGATCCTGTAGAAGTCTTTTCCGCCGTTGTTATCCACATAAACTTCAAGCCCGTAGTCCTGGATTTCAGCTCTGCCCGGCTGAGACCTGAGATTGAAATTAGCGGTTTTAAGGCCGTTCTTTTTCTGCCCGATACAAAGGACCAGTTCATCCCCCGGAACTAAACGGCCTTTCAGTACTTTGAGCATAATACCTGGAGCGCTGCGGATTCCCAAATGTTTATGCCATGAGCGGGACGGGTACTCGATCGGTTCGATAATCAATTCAATCTCGGCGTTGGCATCGGTTTTTACTGATGCGTAGTCATCCTGCTTCGGGTCGCCCGTCTGGATGTGATCCGCAAACGGGGTGGACGGCCATCTGCGGATAAGGATTGATCCGTCTTTTTCAATCGGCACATCTTTAACTTTGAATTTGAATTCCCAGACCCCGGAAGAACCGGCTGGAACCATTATTTTATTCTGCTTTTTTATGCACTTGTCGAAATCA
Source organism: Victivallales bacterium (assembly GCA_963678815.1). Taxonomy (GTDB): domain Bacteria; phylum Verrucomicrobiota; class Lentisphaeria; order Victivallales. The sequence goes on along the minus strand of OY787460.1, from coordinate 4,077,648 downwards.
AATGAAAATTCCCCGGTTCCGTCGGCAGGGATAAGTTTTTTGGCTTTATTCATTACCTCCAGTTCGCTGATAAATCCCGGAGCAGTGATCTTTTTGCCTAATTCGGAAAAACTTTTCCGGCAGTGATTTGAAGGGAAACATGATTTACTGGCGGCATTTTTGAAATCATCGGCATCCTTTAATAACCAGTAACAATAATTTTCGCTTATGCTTTGACCGGGCTTGACCGGAGCGTTTTTGTCCTTAATCCAGAATGTGGTATGAAGTCCGTAGGGGTTTATCGTAAAATCTTTTTTACCTTTTTTCGCATACGTCATAACTAAAGCTTCTTCACCGTTCAAGTTGAAAAGTGCGGCCCATCCGTTGTCGCCAAGCGATGATCTTTGGTTAAGAAATTTCAGAGGCTTATACTCAACTTTTTCGCCGCTGTCATAAACCAGGATTCTTTTTTCTTTCGCTTTACCGTATTTTCCCGGACACCTCACCATATTAAAGATGGCGGTATCAACGGGAGCATTTCCCGTATTTGTGTATTTTATCCCGGTTTTTACCAAGGGAAGATTTTTAGAAAGTTCAATTTGTTTTTCAACCAGGATATCACCTATTTTCGCACTGAGGAAAATCCTTACGAATTTACTGTCTTCGTCAGTTTTAAAATCAAAGGGGGCAAACATCAGTTCACCCGGTTCCCTCAGGGAAGCGTCAGCGGAAAGCACTTGGAGAATCCCGCCGGAATTCAGTTTTTTATCAAGGCACTTTTTTTCAACCAGTAAATGATTCACTCCGGAATCATTTCTTGAAAAACTCATTATTTTTCCGCCAAGAGCGGGAATTATTTCCACGGATACGGTTTTGCCGTTCAGTTTCAGAACATCAAAACCGGTATAATTATATTGGGACAGCATGTTTTTATCTCGATCAATCTTTCTCAGTTTTTGAATGCAACTTTACCGAAATACCGGGTATCATGCCAGTCATTATTTTTTCCGTGCATGGTCCAGGCACTCACCGGAAGCTGATTGTTTCTTGTAACCCGGAAGAAACTCATTCTCCACGGTCCATTTCCCTTGCCGTTCTTCAGCCCGAAAGCCTCGAACGGGAACAACACCTCCGCGGTCCACACTTTATTGCCCTTGCAAACGGCGCTTTTCCAGCGGGGATGAAAAGTGTAATCCTTTTTTGCGCCGTTCACCCGCTGGTCGAACTGAGCGTTTTTGGCGTTGAATGCCATCTGATAATAGATCGGGATATTCTCATCCGGTTGGATCATTACGGCAAGGACATCGTCTTTCGATGCGAATATTTCCTTTTCCCGTTTTCCTTCGGCCCGGATTTTATCAGGATTATTATCGGCGCAGGCAAATGCAAGGTACAGATTTTTATTGTCGTAAAGAGCTTTGACTGCGGACGCGTTTAAGGCCGGCCGGCCGTTATTCATGTCCCGGAAATAACCGGAAAAAGGGACTTGCTGCCAATCGGCCTCCAGCAGTTTTCCGTCAATGTTTATCGGGCCTGTTGCTTTTCCTGCCTTCAAGGTCCTTATGACTTGCGGATTAGCCGGAGGATTTTCAATTTTCAGTGAGTTTGGAAGCTGCGCCAGGTTTGCCGCCGCTTTCTCAAGGAAATCCGTCCGGAATATCCAGAACTTGTAATAAGTGATAAGAGACCAGGCTAACGCATAGTCATTTTTTGCAAGGGCAGCTTCTATTTTATTCAAAGACTTTTCCATGAACCTGGCGTCCCGGGGGGCCAAAGCCAGACTTGCGGCCGGGTCCGCCATCAGTTTTTTCACTCTTGCCACGATATCAGTCATATACTTCAATTCATCCGGGGCAATTTTTTCCGTCGTGAATCCGGTAATCTCCAGATTGGGAGAATCAACTTTGAACGCGGCGAGGCCATAAGGCGTCAGATTCAGGTTCACGGCTGAATTTCCCGGACCGGCAGCTTTTTTCCCGGAATTGATATTATATATCGTTCCGCCGGTTTTTATTTTGACACTGCCCTTGATATGCCAGTAGCCGGGATTAGCCACGTAAAACCACGATTCATTCCCTTTTGTCAATTTCCTGATGGCAAAATTGGTGTCCAGCCCGGTATTGAGGACGGGAGAGAATTTTTCCCCGGGCAGACGGGTGAAAATCCGCATGATCGATCTCAGTTTCTGTTCATATCCCACGTTCAGATTGATGTCGGTAAATCCCCCGAGCAGCAAATTTGGATCGCCGGTGATTATCGCCTGGATGTATGCTTCCCGGCAGTGATATCCTCCGGGCTGCGGCAGGGTCCGGGTTTTTTCGGAGTTCATGATCCAGTCAGATTCAAGCAGACGGTCATGGTCGCTCTTCTTTTTCATCCTGTAATTTCCGCTGAGCAGATAGCTCTCGTGCCAACTGGTCCGGACGATTACCGGTCTTTTGTGTTCGAAGTCAAACGTCCGGTAAATTTTCGGATTGGTTTTTGCGGCCCACGAATACGGGTTCTGGCTGGCGAATGTGGCCCAACTGATGGTATAACGGCCCGTGCTGAAACCGTCGATATTGTTAAGCGCGTCAAGATCCATTGCACATTCCCTGAAGAATTCCTTAAGGGATTTATTGTTTTTCAGGATGTATTTCCAAAGCTTTCCGTTATTGCCGATGAAAAGCGTATTGACAAATTCCAGGTCTTTCCGGTCTTTCCGCAAAGTCTTGACTGCTGTTTTAAAGAAATCGGTCAGTTTTTGAGCGCGCCATGCCAGGAAACGCTTTTTGATAGCGGGATTTTTCAGGAAAGCCGCTCTTTTCCGGAAACGCATTGGATCGTTTTTGGCAAACGGCAGTTTTATTCCGGTGTCCTTTTCAAAAAGCCCGATGGTATAATCGTCGTAACTGGCGTACATCGGGTTGTCAAAGTCATTTTTCCAGCATAGTGCGGGAATCCAGTAACATTGCCGCTGGGAAGGGGTGAACATTGTGTAAACCCCTTTGTAATGCTTGAGGGAACCGAACGTGTCGGCCATGTCCGCGACAAATTGCATGTACTTCTTCCGGACCTCCGGATGCATCCAGTTGGGTACGATTGTACAGAGATCGTTCCCGTCGATCTGTTTGCCGTCTGCATCGACCATCCAGATGGTGTCGGCGCCCTTGGCAACCTGGGCGTCATTGGCGAAAGTCCTGGCGTCTCGCGGCTGTGAAAACTCATATCCGGAAAAGAAATCAATGCCGTTGATATCAAGCACGCTTGCAAGCATGGTCCTCATGCAAAGCTGTATCCTGGAATTGTTTTTCATCGGAGAAGGGATGAACGGCGTATTGTATTCATTATATTGGATGCAGCCCATGACATGACAATTCTGTCCGCAAAACTTGAGATATTGCACGTAACGCTCCGCGGTTTCCTGGAACCAGACAAGGTCCACCAGGACCTTTTGCATTGGGGTTCTATTTTCGTCACGTTTCTTTCGGGCTTTATAGTTTCTCACCGCGCCACTGACTCCGAAATTAATTCCGACTCCGGACCCCTGAAAACAACGTTCACTGTGGATGCCGTAGAGACGGTTTGAGCCACTCCCCGCGGACGGCAAATCACCTTTAATGTGATAGATACTGAACTTGGCGGCCGCCGCATTTTCCCCGGAAGCAAGGTTCATGATGTCAACGGAATGCGGTCCTTTGTCAGCAACATGGATCCAGCGCAAAGTCTGCATTTTTCCGGTCAGGAAGAATTTACCGCCGCATTCGGCGCCGACTCCCGACTGAGAATTGGTATAAGCTCCTTCGTTTTTGGAACTTATCGCCACTTCCACGGTCCGCTTTTGATTGTCGGGATAATCCAATTCGAGCAGATAGAAATCGCCCGGATATTTGAATTCAAACCTGTAACTGAATCCTGAACAGCTGACACTGCCGCTTACTTCCCGGTATCGCAATCCGTCCTTATTCACAATCCGCGGAGTTTTTACCCTCGGCGCGAATTTAAAACTTCTCCAGCCGCCGGCCGGCGCTTTTCCCTCAACCCAGGGATGAGGGTCGTTCGGATTCGTAAAATCAATTGAATCCTCAAGTTCCAAATCCAGCCCCTGTTTATAGTCCTTGCAGTTTACGACCCGCTGATGAAGTTTCCGTAAAACTACCAGCGGTTCGCTGGAACGTGTTTCGATCAGGCTGTCGTTTTTGTCTTTCAAGTCTGCCGCCAGAACATACACGCCATGAGGATTTTTCCCCAGGTTGACTTTATAAATCAGAGAATTACCGTTTTCGCTGAACGAAGAACAGACTCCCTTTTTGATTTCCCGGCAAAGCCCTTCCCCATCGGATTTTCCGAATGAGTATACAAGCGCAGGCGACTTAGCTTTAAGTCCTTTCGGGACATGCACATCAACAATAATATCCCGGTTGTCGGCATAGAACAGTTTTTCCTGATATGGGTTTTTAAAATCCAGTCTTCCCTTGTATCCCGGAATTAAAACCTCATTGGCAAAATTGCGCGCATTCCGGAATATATTTCTCCCTCTGAGCACTTTGCCCCAGGATGAGTCGTTGAAACCCGGCAGGTTCCAGCCCTTTTCGTACTTCCGGCCGTACTTCCAGTTCAGGCTGGAAGCCACGGTGATTACTTTCCCCGACTCCATAATGATTTTTGCCTGGAAGTACAGGAACGGTGAAGCCCATATATAATACCCGTAAAACCCGATGCTGTTTTTACCGGGTTTCAGATAAGGGGTGATATCAACCGGCGAAGTTTGATAAACATGCAGAGCGCCCTTTCTTTCAACAACCTTGCCATTGATAAACAACTTGCTGAAAGCCGGGTCGTTTCCATACCAGTAACGTTCGTTCATCGATCCGACATCAGCAACGGCTTTCCATATTTTCCCTTCGGGCAAATTAAACTCACTTCGGCAATATCCTTCATAATACGGCTGGGTCAGTTTCAGCCAGTCAATGCTGAATTCAGTTCCCTTTGGAGCATTGATGGTAAATTCCATGCCGTCTGGATTACAGCCGCCGACCAGTATATACGGAAAACTTAGTTCCTGCGGATTTTCACCTTTTAAAACTGACCTTACCGTCTTCTTCTGTCTTTTCCCGTTCTTCCATAACCTGGCGGTCCATTTGCTTTCGGGGGAGCTTTGTTTCAGCTTCAGTTGGATGAGAATCTTCCGCTGTCCCATATCCTGAATATCCTCAACCTTCTGCCTGCCCAGGTAGTTTCCCCAGCCCAGGATTGCCTTGTTGGAAGTCATTGTGAACGTGATTTTGCCATTTTTGACCCTGAAATTATTAATTCCGTGATGGAAGGTGAAGTTTGCCTGCTGTTTTTCCGGCAGGAATAGCTTTTCTTTTTTTTGCTCGGGGAATGTTATCGGCGTGGCAAAAAAATAACTTCTGCTGTTATCTTTTTTTATATCTGCCGCAAATACGGCCGAGGCATAAATGCATAAGGCAATTAGCAATATCTGACTGGGAAATTTTTTCATACAATTCTCTTATTTATTATATTATAATCTTGTAAACTCTTTCATCATCATAATTAAAGATCAGGTTTATCCGCATAAGGATACCCCCTGCTGGACGCTGTATATCCGGTTTGTTTGCCGGTTACGAAATCATAGCTCCAATATACTTCAATATTAGTAATACCATGTTCCGGATATCTTTGCACATGCCCGTCCAGATGCAGGATATTTGTACCGTCAATATGCGGACGGCGCATTCTGTTAATGTATGTGTTGTTTTCCGCCATTCGCCATCCCCCGTTGGTAAGAGTGGTTGCGTCCGCGAATACCCCTACTTTAGTACCGTGTTTTATTAAGATGGGATTGCTCAGTCTCAAAGCGTTATACTCAGTGGTTACACTTGAATAATACCCGTTGAACAATGCGGAGTTGCAGGCATATGAAAAATGAGACACCCATTTAAATCCGTCAGGATCAGAAGGACATTCGATTACCGGCTTATGCTCTAAATTGCTTATTCCACCGAGATAATCCGCGAGGTTGGCGGATTTCATTGTTTTATGCCACTCTTCACTTGCGGGCAGCCAGGCGTTGTTGTCCGACGTGTAATCATGCATTGCCAATCCGAATTGCTTCAGGTTGTTAATGCAGTAAGTCCCCCTGGCGGTTTCCCGGGCGTTTTTCAAGGCCGGCATCAGCATTGCTGCCAGTATCGCAATAATTGCTATTACAACCAGTAATTCAATTAAAGTGAATCTGGCGGGGGCTGCCTTTTCCAGCTTTTTTCCAGTTCCATGCTTTAGGTTTGTAATCATCATGCCATCCTTTTTTTTATTTTAGGTTTTTTCTATTGGCTTGTGGGGTCGGCTCTCCATATATATTCAGTATTATGGGGAGCACTTGATTTATATGGGGAAACATGACCATCGTGATGCACCGCATTAAAAAAACCTGAATGACGCGCATCGGCAGTTTGGTCCTTTGTTGTATATGGAGTGGTTCCAAAGAAATTCATAACAGTATAACTGACAAGATATGAAGTTGCATCTATTATCATCCACTTTTCGGAGGGTTTAACCACTTTGTTAACCCTCCATGGTTCCAGTGTGCCTGCACCTGAAGCGTAGGGTGGACAATAGCCATATGATGCCCCCGCAATCGTTCCTTTCGTGGCCGGACATGCGGCCGCGTAGTCCGGCTTTTTAGTAGACCTCTGGACATGTTCTCCAAGCCTGGTTCCATAGTGCCACTGGTTGTATCCCAATCCATTTCCGGCGTTGCAGATATATCCATTATTGTCGTCAATGTACATGTTCGCTGAAAGCCCGAATTGTTTCAGGTGATTAGCACAAGCAATGGATGTGGCTCTCTCCCTTGCGTTTTTCAATGCCGGCAGCAGCAAACTGGCAAGTATGGAAATTACCGCAATAACAACAAGTAGCTCGATCAGGGTGAATTCATAGCTGCTTCTCTGGATTTTCACCTTCTCCTCCATGTTTTGTATAGTTAGAAATATCCTTTACAGATTCCCGTTCAATAAGTTTTTGAGTGACGGCTATTTCTATATTGTTTTCTTTACCATCTATTAGATCAAGAAGTTTTGACACTGCAAGTTCCGCGGTTTCCTTCTTGTTAAATGAAACCGTGTCCAAAGGCGGAGTCAGGAATTCCGACACGTGATCCATCTGCATGGATACCACCGAAATATCTTCCGGAACCCTTTTTCCCAAAACATAGAGAGCATGCCGGTAAGGAAACAGATAGAATTCAGCAGGGACAATTATTGCTGTCGCACCGGCTTTAAGCATATAAGCCACGGCGTCAATAAAAGTACGTTCTTTGTGGCTTTGGATAAGTTGCGGATTGGTATCTAAATCCAGTTTTATCAGGGCATCTTTATAACCTTCCAGACGTTCCCGCATCTGGAAACACGTCTTTTCGTCCCATATCGCAAAACCGATTTTGTTATGTCCTTTCCCGGCAAGATGTTCAACGGCTATCCGCATACTCTCCCGGTTGTCGCAGTATATATAATTTTTTAACTTAAGGTAGGGAACACTTAAAACGGGAATATCTTTGATCCTTCCAACAGCCTCAACACTCCTGTCATTGGTGGCAACCAGAAGAATACCTTTGAGTTTAAAGCAGTCGGTTTCTTCCAGCTTGTTAATTGGTATGATTTCAAAATGAATATCCCTTGACATCAAACTTCCGGTTATTGCGTTCAGGATCGGAGAACCGTCAAAACCCGGACTGATCCCGGTTTTGGCCGACTCGATAACAATGCCGATTGTATCTCTGGAAGCATTCTGCCTCGGACTGTAATTTAGTTTCCGTGCCGCTTCGATTACATTCCGCCTGGCTTTCTCGCTGACGTACTGATGTTTGTTGAAAACCCGTGATACAGTTGCCACTGAAACCCCGGATTCCTTTGCCAGCTGTTTAAATTTATCACTCATATTATCTTAATCTGAAATGTAAACAATACTTGTTATGTATCGTATTTATGTAATCGTTACATATATGGTACTCTATAAATTCTGTGAAGTCAAGACCAGACAACCAAAAAATTGAAGATGTTATAGATAATAAGTCCCGTGAAATGAAGAACCATGAAAAATTAACGGTATCATTTTATCCCAGGCAAGCCACCGGTCAGGGGTGGATGAGTGCATGAAGGTTATGTAGTTTAAAAATGCACAATAATATGCACAATAAATAACTGTAAATATGCAATATTATACTTGACATAATATGCACAATAACGTATAATTAGAACAACAGGCAGAGAACTTTGAATATTTCAGGAGCAATATTTATATATGGAAGCGAAGACGAAATATAAGTATCGAATCATTGCCGAAGATCTGCAGCGTCAAATTATGAGCGGCAATCTTACCGGCCGCAAGTTTCTTCCTTCGGAACTTCTCCTGAGCAAACGTTACAATGTAAATCGGCGCACGGTCAGGCAGGCGGTAAATTCCCTGGAAGAGCTTAACATTATTTCACCAGTCGAGAAAAAGAAACGGCGCATTCTTGCCGGTAACGACGGTATACAGGAAAATACAATCGCTTTCGTCGCGTATGGACGGCTTGAGCAGAAGCAATTCCGGAATTTGTCCGCCCACCATCTTTTTGATGAATTGGTAATGCTCTATCAGCGTCACCGGCATAAAGTCATCAAGGTATTGTTCGACAAGGGCAATCCTGACTATATTCCGGAAATTATCGATTCTGACGGCATTGACTTGTTTATAATATTCGGAGATATAGACCCGGAGATTTTCCGGCAAAGGAAAAAAAGATTCATTATGGTTGATTCCAAACCCGAAACGGATGCCGTTTGTGTAAACATTGACGGTAGCACGATAGCAATGGATGCGTATCGTTATCTGGTAAACAAAGGAAACGTTAATATTGGTTTCATGCGATATACTGCCAAGTACTATCCTTTTGCCGAGATGGGGGCCGGTTACCGGACAGCGGCTGAATTTTACAGTCGTACTTCGCATTATTTTGAGATTCCGCTTAGTGCAGGCGCTCCATTACAACAATTTATTGATTATTTTGAAAAAGAGTCTGAAAGATTAAAAAAGCTTGACGGTTTGATATTAAGCACTAATACCGGGATCGATAAAATTTACATGTCGCTTAAATCCATAGGAATTTCCGTGCCGTCCGGTCTTTCCGTTATTGCGATAGGGGGAAATGAGGATTCGGAAGCGCAAATTCCGCGCCTGACATGTTACGAAAATGATTACCGGACAATGGCCAAAACCATTTGGGAAGTCACCCATGCGGTTTCCGTCGGACTTATATCGAACAATCTCAGGATCAGCACCAAAGCTCAAAATCTTCATGAACGTGATTCGGTCATTGACCGGGGAGAGTTATAAGCGTTAACCCGGTAAGTTTATTAAAAACATATAAAAAAAGCGAGAGTACGATGTTTTCAGAACACATTAACGGTTCGGTTGATTCAGTTTCCTCAAGATATTGGAGCGGTAAAAAGTTGCATTTTATGGAGCGAGGTGAAAATTGCCGCCGGTTTACCATGATAGAACTTTTAGTTGTAATTTCTATAATTACCATACTTGCATCAATGTTGCTGCCAGCTTTAAAACAGGCAAGGGAAGCCGGCAACCGGGCCGCCTGTTCCAGCAACTTTCGGCAGATCGGAACAGCCATCTGCGAATACGGTTCTGATAATGACGGACACGTGATGCCGTATAAAATTGTATATACGAACGCTACGGATGTGGGGTACTGGGTCGGCCGCATTACCCCGGACGACTCCGTAAGCGGATACAATACGGACTTGGCTTTAACCGCTCCGTACTTGAAAATGCCAAAATACAAAAAATATGCGGGAGATACTGTTTTTTCTTGTCCGAGCATGCCGGTCGAATATTTCATTGACAGCAACCTTGGCAGCGCCAGCAGTGTTTACAACAGTTACGGCTTGAATCGCGGTGTGTCATGTGAGAGGCACGAGGATGGTTCCTGGGAGGGATTTACCAGCCACAACGGACGCGGCTGGAAATTCTCACAGTTGCGCCATCCGACCCGGACAGTCCAGGCCGGGGAAACCGATTGCGGGGCATGTAGCTTTTTCATTCATGGAAGAAACTATTCTGATAAGTGGATGATGCATCATAATAATACGATGAACGTTCTGTTTACCGACGGGCACGTGCAGAACATTACTAACAGCGATTGGATGAATGGAATTATTTCTCCCGGCAATGCTACCGATGACAAACTTGATAACCAGGTTGATTTCATCACCTGGCCAGATTTTTAAGCTTAATGCCGTATTTAATTAATTCAACAACTCTTATTCAGGGGAAATCGACAGTGAAAAAATTTATTACAGTTCTGACCATATTATTTGTTTCCAGTGTTTTACATTCCAGCGCCGGGGAAAAAGCGCAAACACATTTTAGTCTCTGGGGACGGGCGAAAAATCTGGTATTGCCCAGAATGTTTGATGATTTCAAAAGAGATTTTCTTGGAGAAAAAAATGATTCATCCGTCCGGGAAAAACTTGATTTTACTTATTTTAACAATGTCAAGGACATAAAATATTCCCGGAAAGACCAGGCGTTGACCTTCATCATGGCAAAATCCGGCGCGACGCTAGGTTGGGGAAATTACAACAACCGGCAAGCCAAAGAAAAGCGCTATCGTATATGGCCGAGAGTTCAGATTAGAATATTGGCGCGTCAAAAAGGATGTAAACGGTCCAAATGGAAAGTCAGACCATATTGGGAAGGTAAATATCAGTATATAAAGAGCGCCAAACGTAAAAGGCATTATAAAATAAAGGAAAGCGCGGTCCTCAAGGGCTCGGACTGGTACTGGCTGGAATTTACGGTTATGTCGGGGCAGGAGGGCGGAGGCCGCGAAAGATCGCCCCTGGACGCGTTTTCGATTGATATCAATGCTGTTGCCGGGGCCGAAATCGAAATAAAGGAATTTCAATTTGGACGATATTATTTTCAGGGGGTTTTCCGTAAGGAATTCAAGTTGCCGGAAGGAAAAATCTGGCGGGCGGCAGCCGATGCCGGCAACGAGACGGTTTTATACATCAATGGCAAGGAAGTTACTCAGGATAAATTAACTAGGCCAAGACCCGTGCCCGGAGACAAAACCTGGGATAAATACCTTACGGAAAAAATCGATATAGGCAAATACTTGAAACCGGGGAGAAACTGTATTGTCCTCAAGGGGGCTTCCGGGGCTTCCCCGCCTAACATCTATTTCCAGGGGACGGCGGTCATGACGGACGGAAAGGTGATTGTGCTTGACAGCGATGAAACCTGGCATTGGACGCCGTGCCCTCCTCAGGACGGAAAATGGCTGAAGGCTGGTTATGATGATTCTCAATGGAATATTCCTGTTGTAAGTAATAAGAATCCCGTTTACATGATTATTCCGGAGAAAAATGCCGAAGCCGTAATCTGGTGGCGTTCTCATCTTAAACCTTCAAGTGACCGTCCCGCATACAATGGCCGTCTTATTATTCAGAATCCGAATGAGCCACAGCTGTTTTACTATGCCGGAAAGCCGGTGAATATGACTATTTTGTCCCCGAAAGGAGTTGCGGCCGAATCTCCCTGCATAATCTGGAGCATGGATCGGTACGCCGATGGAAAAACCAGACGGTGCGCTTCCGGGAAGCTGACTGATTTCAAAAAGGAAAAAGATTCCATTGTTTTTCCCCTGAATGCCGGGACTTTACCCGCTGGTGTTTATTTGGTCAATCTGTCCATGTTTGCATCGGACGGTTCCATTATGGAAAAACGCATCCCCGAGCCATTCGTGGTGGCTGGAAAAATAAAAATGCGGGAAGTGGCCGGCAATTCCTATGAGGATGGTATGGACCTGGAGCTGGAACACGATATTGATTTTGTCAATCCCGGACCGGATTACCCTACCGCTGATACCGACGGAAGAGGTTCAAAGCGCAATCAACCCGTAAGAAAAAGCAATAAAAGCGCGTTGCCTCCTTTGATTGTGAAAAAAAACGGTTTGAAATACCGGACTACGCGACCGGCCTGGAAATCGGAGTTTTCCTGTCTGGTCAAAAATTTCAGGCATCCCGGCAGTTTTTACCTGGGGGTATTGGAGTATCCGGAAGACGAAAAAAGGGCCATCGGACTTTCTCTGGTCAGCGAGATGATGCTAAACGAAAACAACAGTTGTGATTTGCAGAAGCTTGGCATCGTTGCCCTTGTGGACGACAAGTTTCCCCTCTCAGGGAAAACCAGGACCATGAAATTCCTGTTCAGGCCGGACCCGGGTGTTCACGCCTTTAACATCATCAGCACAATGGACAACAATGAAGCGGCCGCCGTCAGTCTTAAACTTTATTACATTAAAAACGGTCTTCCGGCCCTGAAACTGCCGGGAGGCAACCGGCGTTTAATTGGTTATCTGACTGAATCCTGGAATACCTCACAGCGGGAAAACTGGAGCAATTGGTATAGCGCATTCAAGTATAACAAAACCCGGCTTTATGCCAAAGAATGGTGGTTCGCCCGTAAAAACACCAGGCCGGAACTGGCCATGTGCAAATATCTGGAAAAATGGCTCGACGCCGCAAATCATTATGTGGAATATCTCAAATTCACGGGACAGAATTTCCATGTGATGAGTATGTATATGTATAATGAAAAATGCAATCCCTTTATTGATAACGGTGAATTCCGGAGTTCCAGGCTGAACCACGATATGCGGGAAATCTGCGCCAGGATATTCAATGCCAACGGCATCGATTTTGTCAGCAGCATTGAATACGGCGGTTCCATCGCCATCGAAAAGAAACTCGACGAAAAAGCAGATACGTCCTGGTATATTTTTGATAAAAAGGGACACTGTCTTAAACAGGGATTATGGGGGTTGAACTGGAACCATCCCAAGGTAATGGAGCACATGCTCAAGGTTACTCGCCGGGTTACCCGCAAATTCAATCATCTGCCGAACTTCAAGGGATTGAACTGGACTACTTTCATGATGGGGGAATTTCAGCCCTCATGGCGGCATTATTCCCCGGAATATAATGCCGATGACCGTTTGAGTGTGGGATATGGAGACGTAACGGTTTCTCTTTTCGAGAAGGAAACCGGGGTGAAACTGCCAAAATTCAACCCCGGAAACAGCGACAGATTCAGGCTCCGGTATAATTTACTTACTTCCCCGGAATACCGAAATGCCTGGATTAAATGGCGGGAGGGGAGGACCACGAAATTTTTTACCGAGGTTCTGACGGAGATGAAAAAACAGCGGCGGGACCTGATCTTGCTCATAACTCCGCTTTTTCACACGGGATTGTTGTGTGAATACACTTACAGCGGCATGCCGTTCGCTGAATTCGTCCGGGAATGTGGATGGAACTACAAAACCTTGAATCGTCTTTTGGGAGTGGGAGTAACCCAGAACGCGACCGCCACCGACAGATACTGGAATTACAGAAAACAGGGCAACACTCACCGGCATCGTTTCTCCCAGAAAAAATATCCTTACGCCTGGCTGATGAACACGGACGAGGAAATTTTCGAAAACTATGCCGGAGAAGATGTCCGCTCTATACTTGTCCAGCACCATTGGATCGAAAAGCATATGCTTTCCTGGCAGTTGCCGTCGGAGTCGCCAAGCGGTGATGTCTGGCCGCGGAGCTATTGCCGCTATGAGGGACACCGGGGAGGGGATATTGCCGCGGAAGTGTATACCCAGTCTATGATCGGCGGAGACCCGAATACAATCATGTTCGGTTTCAGCGATGGTGGTTATCTGCTTGGAGATGAACAGCATTTACGCGATCTTTGCAAAGTTTACCGCTGCATTCCCCGGGAAAAATTCATCCGGTGGAAACATACCGGATTCAGAACCAATCTGGCCATACGCAAGCTCCGGAAGAACAACAAACTTTGGTTTTATGCGGCCAATCCGGTATTTTGGGAAGTCAAAGGCGAAATGAAGATATCCGGGGCAAATTCCGTCCGTGATGTCGTTACCGGAAAAGAGTTCAAGCCAGACTCGGAGGGAATGATCTCTATTCCCGTCAGTCTGAAACCTTACGGTATTGCCGGATTCACCGCCAGTGGCGGTAAAGCTGAAATAGTTTCTTTTTCCACCGGCAAAATCCCTCCCTATGCCCTTAAATTCATTACGGACATGACAAAACGGGTGAAGGCCATGCTGACAAGGGATGAATTAACGGAAGCCATTCTGCCGAAAGATGTCGAGTTTATGAAAAAATCCGTAAAGTCCGCCGAAATATTTTTGGACAAAGGCGAATATGCCGCGGTCTGGTCCATATTGACCAACAGCCGTTTCTGGAATCTCCGGGAGCAGTATCTGGAAGGACAGGAGAAACTGCTTAAGCATGCGACGGTTGATACCGCCGGCGTCAGCACTGACACTTCCAAAAGGCAGATGGAGGTTCATTTTGCTAAGTTCCCGCCGGTCATCGATGGCAAACTGAATGACACCGTATGGAAAAATGCCAAGCCGCAGTCGGGCTTCATGGAAACCGATGGCGCTCCGGCCCGGGCCGATACGAAAGTCATGGCCGCTTATGATAAAAACAATATCTATTTTGCTTTTATCTGTGCCGACAGATTTCCTGATAAAGTCAAAGGAAGTCCCCGTACCGGAGAAAAGCAGCTTTTATCTTCCGGGCAGGACATTATTGACATCATGTTGCAGCCGGATGTAAATGATCCGTCGTATTATCAATTGGGATTTAATTTCGGCGGCGCCAAGTTCGATCAGGAAATTATTCGCGGCGGTCGCAACGGCGGATTTAAATTGAATTGGCAAACCGGCGCGGTTAAAACCAGAAACGGCTGGACCGCCGAAGTGAAAATCCCGGTTGCCGGGGTAAAAGGCCACGTGGGGTCGGGGAAAACCTGGGGCGCGAATTTCTTCCGGATGTACCGCGGGAAAATCCTTCCGGATTCCATGTGGTGCTGGCAGGGAAAACAAGGCTGGCACGCCCCGGAAAAATTCGGCCGCTTGAATCTTAAATAGACTTGGACGTTCCAGGTCGTTTGCCGTCCCTCCTCTAAAAATGTTATGTGAAGAATATAATGAAACAATTTGTCCTGACAATATTACTGACCGCGCTATTGGCAACCTGGCTTCAGGCTGGCCCCAGGATAGTCTACAGCAAACCGGATAATGCGTTTGTTGTCAGCGGGTTTAAGGAAAGCTGCCCGGCCACTGTCGATGATATTTATAAGTTTGCGCGGAGAATGTCAATTCCCGGAATCAGCTATGATGAATCTTCCCGTACATGGCGGGTGAAAGCCTCCATCTGGATTGGTGACGGGACAATTCCGGGTTCCGCTTTTTTTCAACTGGGTTCCGTGAAAAGGCCAAAGGAAACCTTGATAATTGCCGGAGATATCTGGATCCGTCCTGCCGCGAAAAGCATTAGAAGAATGGATGGACGGAAGGCTTACATCAACCGTTTAACGGCAGGCTTACCGGAGCATTCCGAAATCCGGCCAAAGATACTTTTTGATTGTAAACGGAACGGACAATTCGGCATGTTCATGGGATACCGGAGTCTCAGCACTCGCGGGCGTATCGAAAAAGGCGGAGAGCTTTTTCTTTACAACACCTTGGTTTCAGCGGCAGTATCCGATGGCAGACATAACTACCGGAACTGTTGGAGAAGCTTGAAAAAACATGATCTGAAAACCGGATTTTACGCGGAAAAAATCAAATTCGTCAATACAACCTTTTCATACTTTACAGGCATACTGATCAACGGGATAGACAAGGAAACGGATTATCAAGTAGACAGATGCGTTTTTGAAAACGGTCATATTCCCTTTGGCGATGTGATGAAGGCCGGCAACTGCGTCTTCAGGAATTTAAAGGCAGTATCCTCCGGGGGCGAATTTACTGGCTGTGTGTTCGAACGCAATCTTTGGAACTGGAATTTCGATGGCAGAAAAATCGGTTATGACGTTATTTTGACCAATTGTGTGCTTGGTCATTCCAGGAGAAAAAATTCCTGGATAAAAAACCGTAAAACAAGTCCGAAATGGCCCATGTATCCTTTTATTGAAGAACGGGCGTCTGTCGTATTCCATGTTACCGGGAAAAATGATTTGCCCGTTAAACAGGCTCTGGTGGAGGTTGCATGTGAAAAACATCCCGGGGCGGCTGTGTGTTCCTCAGCTTTGACCTGTGAAAGTGGTAAAACCCCGGAAGCCTTGAAAGAAGTGGTTATTCTGGTGTTGAAGAAAAAAACCGCAACCGGGATTCCCGGCCGGCCGACTATCCGGTTTTTCAATTTTACCATTACCGTATCGGCATCAGGATACCAGACGGTCAAAAAAACTGTTTCATCGGAAAAGCTGTTCAGGAAATTAAAGAACGGCAGTCTCCCCATTTTGAAAATCGAACTGAAGGAATTTAAATGAAAAAAACAACGGAATTAACACTTCCGGACTTGGAATTCAAGACAAATTTCAGGGAAATAACGGAAAGAAGCCTTCGCCTTATCAATGGTTCTCGCGGAGCTTTGATCGGCGCCAGATACCCGGATGCAAGGATGTCTGGACTGGAAATGCCGCCACTGGAAAAAATTGATTTCAAAAATGATCCTTTCAGAATTGTGACCCGGACATGTGATCATTGGGACAAGATTGGTCCTGTGTTCGCTGATCTGCCCGATGACCGTTTCCCCGAAGTAATGCTCAGATACGGAACCGGGATATGGGCGGGTATGCTTACCGGCGAAATGTATTTTGCCAATAACACTTCATGGGTAAAGCCTTTTGAGGGAAAACTGGCTGATTTGCTGGACCGGAAGTTTCCCGGGAGCAGCTTCTGGTTCGATCATTATGCCGCCGCCGTTGACCGCATGAACGAACGCGCCGTGGGGAAATACTTTACCCGGATCGGCGCGGAACATTCCGCCCTTGAATTCGTATCGATGATTCGCGGTACGGACTTTTATATAGATTTGTTTGACGATCAGGAAACGATGAAAGCGGTTCTGGATAAATACAATCATATCCTTATCGACTTATATAAGCGGTTCGATTCCGCGTTAGATGTTCCTGCCGGTGGAAACTCAGCCTGGGGACAATTGTACTTGGGCAGGGGGAGAATTCTCAGTGACGACGCCGGAGGGAATATTTCCGCGCAGACTTACCGGGAGTTCGGTTTGCCGTTTTTGCGGCAGATGAGTGCGCAGTTGGGGAATTGTGCGCTGCATATTCATACTCTTGCCTATCATCTTCGCGATTGTGTATCCGATATTCCGGATATCATTGCATATAAATGGCGGCAGGACCCCAACACGAAAACCCCGGAGGAAAATATCGAATATGTAGCCGAGGGAGCAGAACGCAAAATTGTTTTACTGCCCACTACCTCACCAGACTGGATCAGGAAGAATTTCCCGATCCTTAAACAGGGACGATACATCCTCAATGCCCAGTGCGAAAACCGCACCGAAGCATTGAAAATTATCGACTTCGTCAAAGAAAACCTTTCACCCGAATGATGAGTTAATATTATGATACGCATGCGAAAACATCCCGACTGCACCTGGCCTGAACCCTATGAAGACAGATGGCTGGACGAAAGCGAATTCCAGGCAGCGGAAAGCTTTTTCCTTGAATCAGCGGACAGTAAATCTTTTCTGTTTAAAACGGAAATAGGTTTTCTTGAAATAACATTTCCTGAAAACGGTGTCACGCGAGTCAGGATGATTCCGTCTGGTTCTCGGAAATGCCGCCGTAAAACTCCTTCTCACGGTATTGTAAATAAAAAGCATCAGCTAATTCCGGCTGATATCAGGAATAAAAAAAACTCATATGAGATCCGAAGTCCCGGGTTTTCCATATTGGTCGATAAAAATCCCGCAAAACTGACCGTTTCAGATTCATCCGGGAATCTGTTGCTGGATACTGCCGAAAATCCTTTTGCTATAAAAAAAACGGCTTCGGGTGTGGAAACGTTGTCGCTTTTCAGACTTGACAAGGATGACCGTTTTTTCGGCGGGGGAGGGCGTATCAGCAAACCGGAAAAAACCGGAAACGCCGTTGATATGTTTTCGATTAAAGTTTGTGAACTGCGCGGGAATTACGGAGGGCTGCGTTACCCTTACTTCATGAACTTGAAAGGATACGGCTTTGTTCTGGATAATCCCTGGCCTCATGTTTATTTCGATTTCGGCCGCGAATTGCACGATAAATGGTTTTTCCATACCCCGGACGGGGAACTGGACTTCTATATCCTGGCCGGTTCCACTCCATCGGAAATAGCGGAAAAATATTGCTCTCTGACCGGATACCCGGCATTGCCGCCGAAGTGGATGCTTGGGTTATGGATATCCTGGGTAATCCCTTACGACAAAGTTGAGGAATATATCGCAATAGCTGAACGCTTGGATCGTGAAAAATGGCCTTACGATGTTATGGTCGGTGACATTCAGTGGCGGGGCGGACGGGCCAACCTCGACCTGGAAGGCGATGGGGCCGGAACCAATCTGGAATGGGACAAGGAAAATTTCGGCGACGGAAAAAAACTTATCTCGCTTTTGAAACGTCAGGGACGGCATCTTTGTCTTCATTTAAATACGGTGATGTTCAGCGGTGAGGTACTGCAATACGGGTTGCGGCATAAGTATCTGCGGAAAGTCACACCTAAAATTGTCGTTCCCGAAGTGACCAGTGAAGCTGCGGTCAAGTGGTACTGGAATCAGCACCGGCCGAGAGTTGATGAGGGAGTATCGTGCTGGTGGACTGACAATGGTGAAAGGGTTGACGGCACATTGTCTGACGGTTCCCCCTCCCGAAACCTGTTCGGACACCTCTGGAATAAAGTCCTGTTCGACGAAATGGAGAAGATGGGAAGAGAAAAACGGCTTGTTCTCTCCAGGAGCGGATGGATTGGCGCCCAGAGATGGACGTTGCCCTGGCCTGGTGATACCATGCCCGGCGTCGAGCGCTTTCCGGACGATCTTTGGTGGACATTGAATTGTTCTATCAGCGGAATTCCGTTTTCCACCGTGGATTTCGGCGGATTCATGAAGCATAACAAGATTGACGGAGATGCTTCTCCGAATATGAAGATCATGCATTCCAATGAAAATATTATCCGGAGGGTCGCAAATGCCATGATGCTGTTTCCCGTTCCGAGGATTCACGGTCCGGCAAAACTTCCCTGGATGTATTCTGAAAAGGTTCAGGAAATATGGCGTTTTTTCCTTGAGTTCCGCTATCGGCTTTTTCCTTACATTTATTCTTATTGTGTTCTGGCCGCCAAAAACGGTTCCCCGGTATTTCGCCCTTTGTTCTGGAATTACCCCAATGACCGGCAAGCTGTTCTTGCTGACGATCAGGTTTTGTGTGGTGACGATCTATTGTTTGCCCCGGTTATGGGGGAAGGTTTCAGGGAACGCAATGTTTATCTTCCCGCCGGAAAATGGATCAATCTCTGGACCGGAGAGGAATACGACGGGGAGAAGACCATCGTGGCTGATGCTCCCTTGTTTGAACCGGCAGGACTTCCCGTTTTTGTGAGAAAAGGAAGTGTTCTGACAATGCGTCCGCTTGTGCAAACCAACCGGGAAGCGCATGAAAAAATTATGATTATCCATATTTTCCCGGACGTAACCGGAACAGTTAAATTCCACGATTCACCCGGACAGGAATATTCAATAAGTTATAGGGTTGAAAGGAAATCAATCTGTATTTCCGTTGAAAATCCTCTCAATGTTGAAAGAAAATTTATTTTCATAAGTCATGGGCGGAATTTTGATTCCGGGAAAATGGACAATGCAATCAGCTTTCCTTTCATGGATATTCCATACATGGAAAAGAATCTTGAAGCCAAATCAGAAGCGGAATTTGTAATTTCTTGGAGTTGAATAATGCAGAGAAGCAGACGTTGGTCTGAGTTTGAGCTGCCGGGATCCAAGGCAGAGATCAGGCGGGAATTTGAAAATCCTCCGGATGAGTTTCGTCCGGTTCCGTGGTTGTGCTTTACCGGTCCCTGTGAAGAAAAGCAGGTCAAAAAGACTATCGGCCAGATGTATGACAAGGGCATCCGGGCGTTTTTCATTTTTCCGATTTACGGGCTGGAAGTGGAATATCTTTCAACGGAGTGGTTCAAGCTGGTTGTCGATATCGTGGAATATTGTGCCGCAAGGAAAATGACAGTGTGGATTTACGACGACTACAACTGGCCCAACGGCAGCTGTGCCGGCAAGTTGCTGGTGAAGTATCCGGAATTGAATACTTGCAGTTACCTTCCGTCGGCCGTTTATGAAGTTCAACCTGGCAAAGAGTGCCGAATTCCGGTTTTCGGAAAAAACTTTAAGACTTTTTTTGTTGCGAAGAATGGACGGTTTTCCGAGGCTGAAGTCAGGGAAAAATCATTTTCTGACCCCGAAACCAGGTGCGTGGTATGGGAAAATCCTTTGCCGGAACCTGTCTGGTGTATTACTATCATGCGGTATTCGCTGCCGAAAGACTGGGGCGCCAATCGGGGAGCGCTCTGGCTCAAAGACAAACCAAAAGAATCCCTCGGTTTCCCCGACCTGACCGATCCTGAATCAACGGCGGCGTTTATCGAGATGACTCATGAACAATATTTCAAGCATCTGAAGCAGCATTTCGGGAAAACGGTTGCCGGTTTTTTTGACGATGAACCTTCGCTTTTCGGCATCCATTTTAATCCTGAAATCGAACGGCGGTTCGAGGGGCGTTACGGGTACGAGCTCCGCGAAAAGCTTGACCATTTGTTTGTTTACCGGAATGAGGAAACATATCGTGTCCGCACGGACTATTGGCGGCTGGTTGGTGAAATGTTCGGAGGCCATCTGGAGCGCATCGACACCTGGTGCGAAAAGCATCACGTCGACAGCACCGGCCATTTCCTTGGTGAAGAGGAAATATCCGCGGAAATCAAGGTAAATGGATCATCGTGGAATGCCCGGAAAAACATGTCGGTTCCGGGCATGGACCTGCTCTGCTGCCACTCGAACTATGAACCCGTTCCCGCCAATAAACGTTTAGAGAAACAGCATCACCGCGCGCCGTCAGGACTGATCATGACCGCAAAGCTGGCGGCGGCAACCGCGCTTTACCGGGGAGTGTCGCGGGTGATGGGCGAGGTGTTCGGATGCATGCCCTACTGGGTTGCTCCCGTCGACCTGGCGATCCATACCCGCTGGCTCACGGCAATGGGGGTGAATTTTATCAATGACAACACCCTGGCAATGTCGTTTGAGGGGTTCAGGAAACGGGCCGTCGGGGGCAGGCATTTCACCACACCCTGGTGGAAACACTACCGGGATTTCGCGGAGTTCACCGGCAGGTGCGCTTTCATGGCGGCGGCGGGAAAACCGTTTCCCCGGGTTGCCCTGCTTTATCCGGAACTTACGGCGCAGGCACTGCACAGTTTCAGCCACAAGATTCCCGTTTCGGGAATTGCGGAAAAAGCTCTTTCCGAAAGAACCACCGCAATGATTCAGCAAGTCTCCGAAGCGTTGGTGCGGAATCATCAGGATTGGGAGTTGCTTTTCGAGGATATTCTTGAAAATGCCGAAATTAAAAACGGCGAAATCAGAACTCAGCAGGTTACATTTTCCGCACTCGTTATTCCGTCAGCTCATATTTTAAGCGAAAGATCCTTTGTGAAAATCGAGCAGTTCGCGGAAGGGGGAGGATCTGTGATTTTTATTGGTGATATGCCGTCGATCAGTGTCGAAAAGAACTTTGACCTGGAAGCGCGTATGCATAGCCTTACAGCCTTGGAAAATGTTAATTTCGTTAAAGTTGCAAAAGTTCCGCAATGGCAAGAACTCAGTCCCGAACTTGATGCCATCTTGAGCCGAAACGTAGAAAGAAAAATCATATTGTCCGGTTCAGGACATCAAGAAATCCTGACTTCGTATCGCGCTAATGGCGAAACTGAAATCCTATTTTTTGTGAATATGAGTTTTTCAGAAAAACAGGTAAGTGCAGAAATATTGGGAAATTCTCAATACGAAATATGGCATCCCGACGATGGAAAAATTTACACCATTCCATGCGTAAAAAATAAAAATACCGTGAAATTTGAATTGCCGTTTGCATCCTGGGAAGGCTATTTTCTCGTGACTGCGTCAGATGATGAGAGTTGCGAAATTCTACAGTCGAAGTTGTTTAGATCATCATCGGACTGGAATGAACAGGCACTTCCTGAGAGCGGCTGGAAGTTCATCCGGGAAAAACCTAATGCCGCGGTTCTCAACTGTCACGTCAGACTCGACCCGGAAAGCCGGGGAATTAGAGAGAACTGGCAGCAGGGAATGCCGGAGGATAAATGGCTCCCGACTGCTGACGGAACCATGCCTTTCAAGCTTAACCCGCTTGACTCCAAGTATCTCTGGCTTAAGGCGGCGTTCCGGTGTGAACATGATATTTCCGGGCTGGGAGTGGTTGTTGATGGCTCTGACTACGACGAAGTCTATCTCAATGGTGAACACCTGAACGAAAAATCTACATGTTCCCTGTGGGATGATGCCAATTTGTTTTTCCCTTTCGGAGATAATATTATGAAAAACGCTTGGAATATTCTGACCGTCCGGACGGAAGTCAGCAACTATTACCACCCGGACGTAATCCTGAAAAAAACTTTCCGCGAAGATGTCCATGAACCCATCGTGCTGGTTGGCGAATTCAACCTGAAAACCGATGCGAACAGCAGAAGCATTTTATCAACTCCTCATGAAACTATCGACCTCGGACCGTGGAGAACCCAGGGACTCGCAAACTACACTGGAAACGGAACGTACCGCCGCGATATCGAAATTGACGATATTTCCGGTGAAACCTGGCTGGACCTGGGCGAAACCCACGATACGGCGGAACTGAAAATCAACGGTAAATTTGCCGGAAGACGCTGCTGGACGCCATACCGCTTCAGGATTGATCCATACCTGCATAAAGGCAAAAATACCCTTGAAATATCAGTGACCAGCGGCCTCGGACAACTCCTCAATAACGGCGGCTGGGAAAAATTCACCGGCAAATGCATAAAACCTTCTCCTTCCGGCCTCCTCGGTCCAGTTAAACTTTTAAAGAGTACAAGTAAATCATGAAAAAAAGCAAACCCAATTTTATATTTGTCATGACGGACGAACAGAATCTTCGCGGTTTGTCCTGCTACAAAGGAACTGTCTGTAAAACTCCTGCCGTTGACTGGATGGCTTCCGAGGGCGTATTATTTGAGAACGCCTTTTGTACCAATCCATTTTGTATGCCATCGCGCGCGATTTTTATGTCCGGCAGATATTCTCACACTACCGGGTTAAGAGTCAATGGGCAAACCCTCCCGGAAAAGGAACTGTCGCTGCCGGAGATTTTTAAATCTGAAGGTTACGTTACCGGCTTGTGCGGTAAAGACCACTGTTTTTCCCCTACGCGCCGGAAAAATATTTTTGATGAATGTTCGGTGACCGCCATGCATTTCGGGATAAGCGATGAACTACCGGAACGATTTTCCGATAGTGCCCGTGCCGCCAGGGAATTTTACAAAACAGAAATACGTGGAAAAATACGTTCTCCATTGGGTAATTGTACTGTTCCTTTTCCGCCGGAAAGTTGTGACGCGGGGGTTATAACTTCCGCCGCGCTGGATTTTATCACTGAAAACCGCAACGATCCATTTTTTCTATGGCTGTCGTATCCTGGTCCTCATTGGCCGTTTGTCTGTCCGGAAAAATACGATGATGTTGTGCCGCCTGAGATGGTGGATTTGCCGCCGGTTGAAGCGGACGGGCAACTGCCTCAGCACCAGAAGCTTTTTCAGAGACTTCTGGCCTTGGATAAAGCGGAAGAAAAGGATTTTCGGCAGGTTATTTCCCGATATTACGGCAATTGCCGGTATATCGACGATCAGCTTGCCCGGGTTTTCAGCACTCTCGCGGAGCTGAATATCGATGAAGAGACAATTGTATTTTTCACCAGCGATCATGGTGATTTTCTGGGAGAGCATCGGCTAATGCATAAATCTCCCGCCGTATATGACTGTTTAATGATGATTCCATATATCTTCCGCTGGCCCGGACATATCAAACCAGGACAGCGTTGTAAGGAAATGGTCTGCAATGCCGATCTGCTTCCAACCGTTCTGGAGTTGTGCGGCATCAAGGTTCCGCATTCGGTGCAGGGGACCAGCCATGCCCCGGCCCTGCTCGGAAGGGAACCATTCTTTTCCCGGGATGCCGTATTTGGCGAATGCGGTTCGGAAGGAGCCCTGTTTTTAGAAAGTGAGTTGCGGCCTGACCGGATTCCGGAAACTCCATATTCAACGGAAATTACGGATTGGATAAGCGGTCCGCCAGGATTTTACTGCGGCAGAATTAAAATGGTTCGGACACACAAATGGAAATTTGGTTATTATCCCGATAAACATCATGAACTGTACGATTTGGAAAATGATCCCTGGGAACTGCACAATCTCTTCGGTGACCCCAGCTTTGATATTGTTGTTCATGAGCTTATGGAAATGCTGCTTGACTGGGAAATCACTACGGAAGATACGTGCCTGCCACTGCGAAATCCCCGGAAACCATTTGGGCATAATTGCGAGTAGAGCCGGAGGAGCTTTGATTTAGTTTTTTTTGCTTTGTTCGTAAAACTGGATTAAAGGATCAGCAAATTTATGAAGGAAGTGAAATCATCAAAATAAGGGAAATGGCAAAGCAGAGAAATGTCAGGTGGATAATGATGAAGATAATGTAAAAACGAATTTTTTCAGTTGAATAAACTTTAATGAATTAATTATCAGGAAAAGAATAATATGAAACGTTATGCCGTTTGCGGAGTAAGCCATCGAGCTATCAATATGTTTATTCGGGCGATGTGTGGAAGATATAAAAAATTCTGTAAATTAGTCGCTCTTTTGGATATTGACTATAAAAGATTTGAAGAATGTAAAGCGATTGTGCCAGAAACAGAATCAATTTCCACTTATAACGAAAATCAATTTGATCAAATGGTGGAAGAAACAAAACCTGATGTTGTTATTGTTGCCAGTAAAGATTGTACTCATGCATATTATATAATAAAGGCATTGGAACACAATCTTGATGTAATCAGTGAAAAACCAATGGTGACGACTAGCGATGGTTTTAAGAAAGTTTTGAAAGCTCAAGCAAAAAGTAAGGGGCGGGTTGTTGTTTCTTTTAATTTTAGATATTCCCCACTTCATTGTCGAATCAAGGAAATAATTGCTTCCGGACGATATCTTGGACGCATTACACATATTGAATTCAATGATTTTCACGATACACGTCATGGCGCCAGTTATTTTCAGCGATGGAATCGGCTTCGACAGAATTCAGGAGGATTGTCTATTCATAAATGCTGTCATCATTTTGATCTTGTTAACTGGTGGATTCAGCAAACTCCGATAAACGTATGTTCTTATGGCGCATTAAATTTTTATGGAGATAAAAGTGAATTAAATCCGGCAAAGAGTAAAAAAGGCAAATATTGTTCGTCATGTACAGATAAGCTGAATTGTGCGTATATTTGCCGCTGGAACGATGTAAACGCAGACGATGACCACATAAATAATATTAGACTCGAATGGTATTCGGGCTATAAACCTGATGCATGTATTTTTGATCGGGAAATTGATATTGAAGACACTTATGTTTCAATTGTAAAATATGATCGCGGGGCACTGATGAGTTATTCAGTATCATTCTCTAACCCTTATGAAGGATACAGCCTTGCCGTTAATGGAACAAGAGGTAGACTTGAGGTACGCCATTTTTCTGCTCGTAATAGAATTCCATTCAAAACACCAGGCGACTGCATATATTATTATCCTCTTTTCAACGGCGCAAGGGAAACAATAGAAGTGCTTGAAAAAGAAGGCGCTCATGGTGGAGGAGACCCTCTTATTCTTAGAGATTTATTTGTAGAGAGAGAAAAAGGAGCTTGTCTCCAAATGTTAGGAAATATAAAAGATGCTCAGAATGCACTTTTCATAGGAGAAGCGCTTTATAAATCCTCTTCTGAAAATCGAGCAATAAAATTTTCGGAGATGTTCAATTAATGAATACCTGGCTGCTGATACCCGGTTAGCAATGTCCTGCATATTTTAATTTGGGCATTTTTAAACAATTTTTGCCGTTTTTAACTTCCGGCACCTTCACACCGCGATGCTTTCCATGAATTTTTATACGAGGTTAGGCATCTGGTATTGCTGAATTTTTTCATTAAAGCTATTGACGAGGAAAATTTTTTGTATTTTCCATGAACAGCGGAAATGCAGTTTATTCTACTTTTTCAGCAAAAACGTTAAAATATTTTTTCCCGAAATTCGTCATTTGTCCTTATACTTTATTATAATTTCTTCGACTGAAGCTTTCTTATTCCAGTATTTTCCGGTTTTTTCGACAATGGCCTGGAGAGACGCAACTGTTTCGAGGCGTCCTTTCCTGCCTCAGTAGCCGGTTTGACCGTCTCATGTGTTTTTTAAAGGTTGATAACTGAGTTTTTAGTCATAATCCAAATAAGATAAATATTTTTGATAAAAATCAAGTATAAAGACTTGACAAACGGGGTAGGTGCAGGGATTATATAGATACTATCTAAAAAGAGGAGAAGCATGCGAAAATGTCATTCCGGCAGGCTCCTTTCGATGTACAAGCGGATGCTGCTGATCCGGTTGTTCGAGCAGGAGGTAAAGCGTCTTTACCGGGCGGGGGAGATTCCCGGCGCGATCCACTTGTATATCGGGCAGGAGGCAATCGCGGTGGGGGTATGTTCCGCTCTGCGCGACACTGATTATGTCACCAGCACCCACCGGGGACATGGTCATCTTATCGCCAAGGGCGGCGATATCAGGGAGATGATGGCGGAGCTGATGGGCAAGTCGGCCGGTTGTTCCGGCGGCTATGGCGGCTCGATGCACATGTTTGATCTGGAAATAGGTTTTCTCGGCGGCAACGGGATTGTCGGGGGCGGAATTCCCATCGGGTTGGGGACGGCGTTTTCCGCGAAGTACCGCAAAGCTGATGCCGTGTCGGTGTCGTTTTTCGGCGAGGGCGCGGCGAACCAGGGGACTTTTCACGAAACATTGAATCTTGCCGCTTTATGGAAACTGCCTTATATCGCGGTATGCGAGAACAACCGTTATGCCGCAACTACTCCCGTTGAAAAATCGACCAGCGTCGAGGACATTGCCTCTCGCGCCCAGGGCTACGGCATTCCCGGAATCATAGTCGACGGCAACGACTGTGAGGCCGTTTTTGATGTAATGGAAAAAGCGGTTGCCAGAGCGAGAAAAGGCGAGGGGCCTACTCTTGTTGAATGTAAAACTTACCGGATCGAACCGCATTGCGGAATCATTGCCGATCAGCGTCCCAAGGGGGAGCGCGAATCCTGGATTGCGGAGAAAGACCCGCTGGAAATCATGGAAAAAAGAATTTCCGGGTTCTCTGAAAAAGATGAAGAAAAAATCCGGCAGGAAGTTGAAGCGGAAATTGCCGGGGCCGTGGAATTTGCCAGGCAGAGTCCGTTTCCGGGGGCGGAGGATTTGTTGGAGGAGTTTGCCTGAGATGAGGAAATTAAGTTACATAAACGCCATCGCCGAGGCCCAGAAAGAGGAAATGGAGCGCGACAATTCCGTGTTCGTTACCGGTGAAGACGTTGATTTGTTCGGCGGGGTGTTCAAGGCAACCGTTGGCATTGAGGGAAGCTTTAAGGAGAAACGGCTGTTCGGGACCCCGATTTCCGAGTCGGCGTTCGCCGGGCTTGCCGCCGGAGCGGCCATGACCGGCTTGCGCCCTATTTTCGAGTTCATGTATTTCGACTTCGTGATGGTGGCGATGGACCAGGTTGTTAACCAGATCGCGAAAATGCGGGTGATGTCGGGCGGCAGGCTGAAGATGCCGGTGGTGATGCGGGCCCAGGCCGGAATCGGAACTTGCGAGGCGGCACAGCATTCCCAAAGCCTGGAAGCGTGGTTTGTTCATGCGCCGGGAATCAAGGTGGTGATGCCGGGGACGGTTTACGACGCCAAAGGCTTGCTCAAATCGGCTGTTCGCGACGACAATCCGGTGCTGTACATCGAAAACCGCAACCTCTACTACGAAGAAGAGGAAGTTCCGGATGGCGATTGGATTGTGCCGATAGGCCAAGCGGAAATCGTCCAGGAAGGCAATGACATTACCGTGGTTGCGCTGGGCCTTGCCCGGCGGCGGGTGCTGGCGGCGGCGGAACAACTGGACGGCGAAATCAGCGTGGAGGTTATCGACCCGCGCACCATTAATCCTCTGGACATGAATACCATAACCGGCTCCTTCAAGAAGACCGGACGCTTATTGATTGTCCACGATGCCCCCGCGCGTTGCGGCTTCGGTGCGGAAATCATCCGCCGGATCAATGAAGAAGCATTCGACTACATGGACTGTCCGCCAATAGTCCTGGGCGGCAGAAACCTGCCAACCCCGTTCAGCCCGGAACTGGAAAAAACTTGTTTCCCGCAACATAAAGACATCGTTGGCAGTATAAGAAAAATCATTCATAATTTATGAAAGAAAGGCAAAGTAATGGTAAGGATACAATGTGTGGTTATTGGTTATGGAGCAATGCATAACTTTGGTTGGATGCATGCCACATGGATCCGGGCTTGTAAACGTTTTGAATTGGCCGGGATATGTGACGCAAGCAAGGAAAGACAGGAAAAAGCAGCAGAGGATTTTCCCGGAGTTAAGATTTACCGCAAAGCAAGTGATGTTTTTGAAGATGAAAATATCGACATGGTTTCAATTGTGACACCGAACTTCACCCATATGGAATTGGTGGTTCAGGCATTGAATTACGGCAAGCATGTTCTTGTTGAAAACGCAATGTGCCTTAATCTTGGAGAAGCCGAAATAATGGTAGAAGCAGCTGAAAGAGCCGGAAAAATGCTTTGCGTCCATCACAACAGGCGGCATGACGGAAATTACAGGGCAATAAAAGAAATTGTCGAATCCGGAAAAATCGGAGAAATATTCCAGATAGAATTGTTCCCGACATGGTATAAAAATCCATTTAAAGGAGCTTCCCCCGATCTTTGGTGGGCGGATAAAAATCGTTCTGGAGGACTCTTTTTCTATTATGGCTCTCAGGCCTTCGACTGGTTACTTGACCTGATTCCTTCCGAGATTGAAGGAGTCACGGCGTTTGCACATAAAAAAGCATGGTTCAATGTGACGAATGAAGATCAGGTGACCGCAATTCTTAAATTTGCAAACGGAGCCGTCGCCAACTTTACTGAATCATACATTGATTGCAGCCCAAGGCCATTCTGGAGAATTCTAGGCTCGAAAGGAGCCATTCTGGACTGGGATGGCTCACAAATTCCAGGATACCAGCAAAAGATAAACGCGCCCTCATGCGGAAATATTGAAGTTTATACAGGCGATGAGGACGGAAACATCAACAAGGAAACAATTCCTTATAAAGATTCCGATTGGGATTCATTTTACAACGAAATCGCGGAACATATACTTGATGGGCGACCAAATCCTGTCTCCGGCGAAACCGGAAGAAGGGTTTTAGGTATTGTCGATGCGGCAAAAAAATCCATTGAGAGCGGCAAAACCGAAAAACTTAAATACAGCTAATACAAGGGGTATTAAAATGACAAAAGATCAATTTGAAAAATGGCTTGAGGAGTATCTGAAACCCCAGGAAAAACGTTCCGCCGAAAAAATTAAAGAACTCTTCGCGGAGGATGGAGTCTATTGGTATGGCCCTTATTTCGAGCCGCGGAAAGGCGTCGATGCGATTTATGACCATCACAGGAACGCGCTTTCCCACCAGGAGCAAATCAATTATAAATGGAAAGTCCTGGCAATAACGGATGAATATGGAATAGCCTGGTTTGACTTGACATTAAAAGATATTCAGCCTGGAGAACCGGGGGCATATCAGGGGATTTTCAAGATTCATATAAATGATCAAAACAAATGCACTCTTTTTGAAGAGTGGTATAATTTTACATCATAAAAAAATGCAATAAATAGACTTGCAAAAACATAGGAAATAATAAAAAGAGGGTGTATGCTTCAAAAAGGAGCCATGATATGAAGAAGATTCGTCTTGGAATGTTGCGTTGCGATACTCATGGATATTATTTCGGCGCGATGATGCAGAAATGCGATCCTTTGCTGCTTCAGGAAAATAATTACGTTGTCCATCATTATTTCAGCAATATTTTTTCTCCGGAAAAACTGACCATGCCGTTTGTGCCGGGTTTCGAAATAACCTGCGCCTGTGATGTTGACCCCGAAAAGGCAAAGGCGTTTTCAGAAACATTTCTCGGGATTCCGGCAGTATGCGGCAAACCTGAAGAAATGTTCAAGTATATCGACGCGGTTTTTATTGCCGATTGCGACGGAAACGGCTCAGATCATCTTCATTTTGCCGAACCGTTTCTTAAACAAGGGATTCCAGTTTTTATTGATAAACCCTTTGCCGCTAAATTGACTGACGCCTTAAGCATTGTCAAGCTGGCGGAAAAACATGGAGTTCCGATTTTCAATTCCTCGATTCTCAGCCAGGCTCCGGCAGCGGAAAAATTTAAACGGAGATTTGACGAAATTATTACAACTCCTTCCTGGCCGGTTCCGGAAGATATTCCTGAACCGCGTATCGGCCTTGGAGTTGTCAAGGGGGTCGGAGGGGCGTTTTCCCAGGAACTCGCGGGAAAAACTCTCAATGGCGGAATCGAAGAGCGCATGGCTTATATTATCCACGGGGTGGCATTGGCGTTGAACCTGTTCGGTACGGGCGTGGAATGGGTGGAAGCCATGGGAAGTTTGCCGCTGGAATATCTCCATTTGCACCTGGAAAACGGTATCGAAGTTATGATCATGAATACCTCGGTGGAAATTTTCCCCGAAACATGTTCATTTTATGCTTCGGCATACTCAAAGTTCGGGGCAATTCATTCTCCCCCGATCGGTGACCCGGAATTTATTTACGGCGCGGAACAAATCATTAAGCTCCTGAAAACGATGATAAAAACCGGAAAACCGCCAGTACCCTACCATGAAATTATCGAACATATCGCCGTGATCGAGGCAGGCCAACTCGCCCAGCAGACAGGCCGCCGAGTTTATTTAAAAGAATACATTTCAGGAGTTTGAAATGAAAGATATCCGTGTTGGAATAATCAGATGTGATCTCCATGCAATGATGTTCTCCGCGTTGTTTGATAAACATTATTCCCCTGTCAGTTTGCGAGATGACAGCCCTAGGGGGCATGCGGCATATTATTACCTGTACACGTATTATAGTGCACCCGAGCGATTGATGTTTCCGAAAGTTCCCGGATTAAAAATCGTCAAGGTCTGGGATGAGGACCGCAAAGCGGCTGAGAGCATGGCAGGTATATTCGGTAAGGAGGTTGCGGTATGCTCAAATTATGATGAAGTATCCGACGGGGTCGATCTGGTTTTTATTGCCGATTGCAACGGCGACGGTTCCGATAAGCTGCAGTTAGCTGCTCCCGGATTAAAAAAAGGCGTCCCGACTTTTGTTGACAAGCCGCTTGCATATGAGTATGCCCAGGCAAAGAAAATAACCGAACTTGCCGAAGAAAATGATACCCCCGTATTGTCCCTGTCTATTCTTCGGGAA
This sequence comes from Victivallales bacterium, assembly GCA_963678815.1. Lineage (GTDB taxonomy): Bacteria > Verrucomicrobiota > Lentisphaeria > Victivallales. Next base: position 4,046,031 of record OY787460.1, on the reverse strand, counting down.
TTGCCACACGCCGGACGTTTCCGGCAGCGTCTGCCGGAATTGGGAGAAGTCGATTTCGGAACGATAAAAGGGGGCGGAACTAAGATGTCGGGACACATCCACGCCATCAGTTTGGCACAGCACATTTTCGGCAGCGGCGTGGAATCAGTTGAATGCATGGGCGACTCTCCACTGGGATTTGTGCATCTTAATTACGGAGATAAAAAAGACCGTCCGGAAAAAGGCGTAATGCTTAATTGTGATACAGGGCGGACTTATCACGCTTCATTTTATGCCAGTGCTTTCGGAACGAACGGCGCAATTCATTCGCCTGATATGGGGGATTTTGAATTCCCGTGGGGGATGATTAAAATCCTTGAAAAAATCAAGGAAATGGTTTTAAGCGGGAAGTGTCCTGTATCTATAGACGACATGCTTGAAAATATTGCCGTGGCCACCGCAGGCAGGCTTGCCTGGCATGAACACCGAAAAGTATACCTGGAAGAAATCACCTGATTCATTTATAAGATTTAATATCCTGCTTTTTTCAGGAGAATTATATCGAAACATACTGGAAATTTTTTATTTTTGACTGATTAACAAACGAGCTTCTAAGTAAATAGTATATTATTATAGTATGGTCTTATACGTTCATATTATGAATGATTTCTATGTTTTTTTATAAATCCGTGGTTGCACTTGTTGAAAAATAATATATTATAAAGTATAACAATATATTATTAATGGGGGGGTATTCATGGCAAAGAAAAAAATTATCCTGATCGGGGCAAGTAGCCGGGGGTATTTTACTTTCGGTAAAGGCATTCTTGAGAATTACGCTGATGAACATGAGTTTGCCGCAATGTTTGATATCGACATTCGGCGTTGCCGCACTGCTAATAAGCACGGCGGCACGGATATCCCGGTGTATGACGATTTTGATTTAATGCTGAACGAAGTGCGTCCGGATCTGGCAATTATCGCTTCTACCGACTATTCCCATGTGGAATATATTGAAAGATGCCTGGAAGCGGGATTGGGGTTCATTTGTGAAAAGCCTTTGTGTATTGATGCAAAGCAGTGCCGGCGCATTGTCAAGGCGCGGCAACGTTACCCGGAAGCTAAAGCTGTTACCGCCCATAACTACCGTTATGGCCCCTACATGCTGAAAACCAAGGAAATCATCGATTCAGGCGCGATCGGTAGAATTCTTTCGGTAGACTTCAATGAGTATCTTGACCGGCGGCACGGCACTAGCTATTTCCGCCGCTGGAACCGTCAGCAGGAAAATTCAGGAGGGTTGCTTGTTCACAAAGCGTCCCATCATTTTGACCTGATCAACTGGTTCTGCAACTCTCGCCCGAAAACTCTCAGTGCTCACGGCGGGCTGATCAGGTTCGGGGCGAAGAACAGCCCTTTTCCGAAAGGTGACAATTATGGCCCGGCCTGTCACAAGTGTGCGAAAAGCGAAAAAGAATGCCAGTTTAAGACAGAACTCTACGGCGGACGTGACCGCATGTGGGCGGATTCAAATAACTGCCAGGGATACACCCCGGATTTGTGTGTTTACGACGAAAGTATTGATACTTTCGACCACATAGGCGCGGGTTACGATCTTGAAAACGGTATCCACGTTTCATACAGCCTTTGCGCCCATTCCTGTCTGGAGGGGGATAGGTTCGCGTTCGAGGGGACTGAGGGCCGGCTTGAGGTTGAAGAGTTGCTGAACACTGCCCCGGGCTGGCGCGACGCAGTTTACGGGGCCGAGGAGATTACCGGTAAAAGTATCCGGCTGATTTTTATGGACAAGCCCATAGAAAAAATTAACGTAAAGACGGTAAAAGGCGGACACGGGGGGGCCGATATCCTGATGATGAATGATCTGTTCAGTGATAATCCGGGAAAAGTGGCGCCGACTTTGGAAGACGGCATTCAGGCAGTCCTGACTGGCGCCGCCGCCAATATCTCAATCGCCGAGGGACGCCGGGTTGATGTACAGGCTCTGCTGCGCGGTAATTAATACCAAACCGGTATAAAGCAGGCGGGGAGTCCGATCAGCCGATCGGGAGTTTCGGGAGCCATTTCTGCCTGTCTCGCCGCATGATCTCATTCCGGGACGATTCCGTTTCGGAGCCGCATGAATTTCTGACTCTCAGCCACGGCTTGAAGTACCGGATTTTCGGAGTTTTTTCCAGTGTGGCTGGTTTCCGGTCAAGTTCAAGGAAGGTTTCCGCAAGCGCCGTGCCGATTTCATGGCCCGGCCATTCCACGGAAGTGAACGGTACGTCTGTTGACAATGAATAAAAATCCCCGTCAAGGGTCACCAGCGCTAATTGTTCAGGTACTTTCAATCCAAGCGAAGTCATAAGTTCATAAGTGAAAATGGCTTCGTATTCAGAAGAAACCACCACTCCGGTGGGTGGGTTTTTGGAAAAGAAAATTTTCTTTAGGCTGGAGATCATGGTCATGTCCTCCAGGTGAACAGAGACGAGGCTGCTTTCCGGGATTTCGGCTTCGCGGCAGGCCTTGAGGAATCCGTTGTAGCGAAGCTCGGCGGAAGTAAATCCTTCCCTGAATCCGAAAAAGGCCAGGCGTTTGTGGCCGAGTTCCAGCAGGTGCTTTGCTGCAATGTAACCGCTGTATTCTTCATCGACCAGAAGCTGAATACCGTCATATTCCGGCAATTCGCGTTGGACAATAATTACCGGAACATCTTTAATCTTTTTCACGATCCGTTCTATTGCGTCGATGTCTTTTTGTATTCCGGAGTGCATCAGGGCAATTCCCCTTGTGCCGGACTCAAGAAAGTAATCGACAAGTTTTTCGGTATAATCCGTATAGTATTTATCCAGAAAGCATGCCCCTATGCAGGAATTATAGTGCATTATCCGGGTGTACGCTCTAATCACCTGGTCGTAAAAAAGATCCATGACCATCGGCAAAACCAGGTGAAAAACGGGAATGGACAATTTTCTGTCCCCGCGGACAAACGTTCCCTTGCCGGGGGTTTTCCTGATCATTCCCTGGGCTTCGAGGTCGTTCATGGCGCGGACGGCGGTAATTCGTGAAACCCCGTATTTATCGCACAGCTCGTTGCCGGTTGGAAGTTGGTCGCCCGGTTTGAAAGTACCGTTGGTTATTTTCCGGTAAATATCGTTATAGATGTCTTTATGTTTGGCCAATCCGGTTTCTCCTTAGTAAATGATATATTATTAATTTAAGACTGACACTGGAAGTTTCAAGTTGTCATGAATTTTAAATATTATACTATTTAACTGGTCACGGCGTTTCGCATCAAATATTTGATATGTGTATGGCCTGGAGTTGATGTCTTTCCAGTTTGAATTTCAGCTTTGTTCCTGAAATATTCTCCTTGGGGCCGCGAGTGATTTTTCCATCCTGAAAGAGTGAAATTTTTTCCGCACGGGCTTTACCTTTAAGCCAGGGCAGGGCAACGGTTCCTTTTGCGGGGGTGTCGCTCCAGTTCATCAGGAACAGTGTGGCGTCGTCCGGACTTTTCCTGAGCAATGCTGCTTCAACTTCGGATTTGCCTTTGGTTGTCAATACCAGGGTTGTAAAGTTGCCGGAGATGAATTTTTTCACGGCGGCGGCGCTTGACGCGTTTGTGGGGTTGATATTAAATGAGTCGTTGACAAACATGACATTCGGTTTATCAAGGAGTCCGGCAAGCAGAGGAACTTTATGGGGGGTTCCCTTTTCGTCGGTTTCACCGAGCATTTCGCAGATTGTCAGCCGCTTGCCGCTTTTTTTTACGAAATCATTGACAATCTTCCCGGATTTCTTGCTGATCGAATACGGGAACGGCATAATTGCCGACTCATATTTGTCGAGTTGTCCCGGTTTGAGCGAATCGATGAAAACCAGATCGAAAAGGATGCCGTTTTTGAATAAATAATGCATCACGCTTTTGTGCGCCCGGAAGCCCCGTGATTTGTCTTTTGCGGCGTTATGGTGATATGCCACGTAGCTGGCGTCCTGAATGCACTGCATGTTCCGCATTGACATTGAACCGTCCGCGATTTCATTGAGTTTCGGGTTTTCATTGGCAAGAGACCAGAAATCTTCTCCGGCCCGGCTGTAAAGCAACGCGGTTTTCGCACATGGCTTTGCGCCCTTGATCCACGGACTTATCCGCTGAAGAAAGTCATAACACCAGCCCAACGCGAGCTGATGGATTTCCTTTGTCCTCGTAAACTGGCCTCCCGCGAAAGGAACCGTGCCGCTTGCTCCGCGTCCCACCAGCATGGCATTCAATCCATAAACTTCATGTGGTTCCATTATGGGAGGAAATTCTTCATATTTAACAACGTTGCCGTGATGCGCGGTGTCTTTCCGCCAGATCATCTGTGAGGTGAAGATAAAGATTTTGCTATCGGGAAACGCGGCCCGTAAATGCATCAGGACTTCTTCCGGGTAATAGTGGGTGTTCGGGCCGCGCCAATCGTAGGAATTCTGGAAAGCGGTGGCGGAAACGTAATCCGGTTTGAAGCCGTATTCTTCCGCCATGTCAAGAGCGATGCCGGATGGATAACGTTCTAGCGCATAGACTTCCGGCAGGTTCATGGTGATATAAACCTTGAATTCCGGGGCAATGCTTTTGACCTGCTTCAACCAGGCGGCAAACGCCTTTGCGGAAGTCCGGTAGCGGAACAGGATGTACTCACGATTCTGAATGGTATCTTTTTTCAGCAGACGGCTCGGGGTTAGCCGGGGAAACTTCAATCCGGTATCTGCTTTGAAGGTTTTCTTTTCGACCGGCGAATTGCTGTAATACGCCATGTGGGGAGGGATTTCGCAGCGAAACAGATAATAGAGGTGGGCGTTGGCATAATAAACCTCGTCGCGATACGGATTAAATACCAGATTCAATCCGGCGGGGAATTCAGTCTTTTTCAGCGCCTTGATGTCTCGTTCGATTGCCGATTTCTTTTCCTGCATGTATTTACTGCCGGGAGAAAGGGAATACGGGTATTTGAAAAATCGCATTTTGTTGCCGTCGAGAACCACATATTCAAACAGGTCCATATTTGATTTTGCGAATCCGTGCATGAAAAAGTTTCTTATGCCAATGCTTTGGTAATCATCAATGAACTTTCTAGCTTTGGGGTTAAGATTGTTTTTTTTATCAAGTAAAGTTCTCCAGTAGAGTTTTGAGTTGAAGTGGCACTTTTGGGATTCTTCCGGAGAGCCGCCGGTTCCGCCAAGAATTAAATGCGTGCCTTCCTTGCCGGGCGGTAAATTATCCGCCAGCATTGGAATAGTTGAGTACAGTGCCACGGTTATTAAAAGAATTCCTGCGAACATATCATTTGGGCATAAGTAAGCATGCCTGCATGAATTTCTGCTTTTTTTTCTCCGCTTTACCATTTTTTCAGCTTCCTTTTGTTGATGTTTTAACCATATGGGGTCAAAGATTTATCCGTTTGAAGTCTTCGCGGTTTAAAAGGCCGATAATGCTCGACCGGTTTTCGTGTCGTTTTCCTTGCGCCATTCCTGATCATTTCCATTGTCCCGGTCTCTCGAGTTGTATACCCCGGAAGCGCCTTCCTGGTCCGTCATTAAAAATATTTTCATCCTGTGCGGCCCCCGCATTAATTTATCCAACTTGTCCGCTAATGTCAAAGCTGACGCCGACTTTAGGGGAAATAGTATATCATTGTTCCAGGTTTTGACAATATCCGTGAAGTCTGATTTTCTGAAAAAAGGTTTAACAATATAGTTGCCGGATGTAAATACATAAGGCGCGGGCATATGTCCTGACGGTATCCTGCCGCTTTGCCGGAGGGATTTAGTCCGGGAGGTGATAGTTGCGCTGTAAATGAGGTGAAATGTCCGCTGCGTGAAATCCTGGGAAATATGCAAAAAACCGGATGGTTGCGGAAATGCTGTATTTTAATCGGAAATCTGCTTGAACAGGGGTTGACATTCTTGCTGGTATAGTATATAATATAATAATAAACAAAATAATATATTAAATGAGGGATGGAGATTGTTAGAATAAAGAAAGGACCGTGGGTGATATGAGAAGAGTAATTTCGGCGGCAAATTGTTGCAAGGCTGTTGTCATCCTGACTTTAAGCTATTGTTTGGGAGGGGGAGCGGCGGAAAAATCCGCATGCTTTATCCGGCAGGACAACGATAGTTATGTGCTTGGAAATAAATATATAGAGCTGAAAGTGGTCCCGGCCTCCGGAGGAGGGGTTAGTAGTTTCATATTCAAGCCGCTGAACACTGATTTGAATCAGAAGAACTGTATTTCTTTTCAGGATGTGCTGATTACCCAGCGTCCCGCAAAAAAAGGGCGAACCAGTATTTTTACTGAATCGCTGAGTTCCATGAAATATACCGCGAAGATAATTGCGGACACTCCGGAATTGGTTAAGCTTGAACTTTCCAGAAATAGCGGTTCTGATGAATTCAGGGGGATCACTTTATCAAAGACATACCAGATCAGGCGGGGGGCTTCGGAAGCCGAGATTATCTATCGTTGCCGGAATGGGAATTCCAGTCCAAAGAAAGCCGGGTTCAGATCCAAAACCTTTTTCCGCAAGTCCAATTATTTCCCGGAAAAGAATAAATTCAGTTATCCGGGTGAAAACGGAACAGTCGAGACAATCCATCCCGGACCGAAAATTAAACGCGGCGGTAAATTTGTCCTCTCGCCGTCATCAAACTGGAGCGCCGCTACTGATCTCAATGATGGGAACGGGGTGCTGATGCTTGTTGACGAGCGTTATTTGTCCGCTTTGTTCAACTGGTATTCAATTACCGATTTTACTTCGACAATGGAATTTTTTCTCCGCCAGCAGACTATTCCCGGAAACGGCGTTTGGGAAGCCGTCGTGAAAATCATTCCGTTGAGCCGTATGCCCGGGATTGACGCAGTTCTGAAACGGGACATTGTTTGTGGCGGCAGCAAAGACAAGCTTTATTTGCTTTCCCCGGTTAAAACCTCTGTTGAAATTCAGATTGCCGGGAAATCCGGGCAGACCGTTGCGCTGAATCCGTCTCAGGCCGTGCCGGTTGACCTGAACGCCTCCGGAGGCGAGGAAATATCGATCCTGGCGGACGGACAACTGGCAGGCAAGTTGGTTGCACGAGGCGGCAAGCTGGTGGTGGCCGGAACCCGTTCACCGCGCATCGGTGAAGAATCGCTGTTGCCGGTATACTATATTAACCATGCAAAAAACGGAAAAGCCGGGCTGGACTTGCATAATCTCGCCTCCGTTGAATCCGGGAAAAAAGGTTCAGGCAACACCTTTACCGTTTCCGTTCTTCGCCAGTTTCAGGATTCGGTTGCCGAAGCATATATCTCTCCCGGACAGGTCAGCGCGGCGGAAAAAGGCGTGGAAGTACGTACAAGCGGCGGAACTCCCGCACCAGCGGTTTTCGTGAAATCCCCGGACGGCTCCGGTGTGGTCTTGTGGAAAGTGGCTGGCCTCGGGGCGAAGCCTTACAGGTGCAAGGCAAAAAATGGCGTTTTGTACAAATACGGCAAGGAATTTGGCGCGATCAAAGAGAAATATACCGTCCGGCTGGGTACTCCCGGCAAAGCGAAATTCATTGGCGGAGCCCCGAAGGAAGCCAATATGATTTTCGACGGGAGGTTTAACCGGACCGACGGTAAAAACGGCTGGATGGATGTCAAGAAATACCGGGATTTGATAAGTTTGGATAAAAGTCAGTTCAAATCTTCCCCGCAGTCGCTGAAAATAGTCAAACACGAGAAGATGCCATATACTTCGGTGGCATTCTTCGGGATAGTGGAACCTGGACAGAATTATGAAATTTCGGCGTGGTGTTGTCAGAAGAGCCAGGGGAAATCCGAGTTGTCGCTTCCGGTATACTTCTTCGATAAGAACTGGGACCGTCTCAAAGATTCCAAGGGAAGACCCTGGAGACGCTATGTCGGCAGCGTAACCGGCTCGTTCCCGTGGCTGGAAATCCGCAATTCCTATTGTGCTCCGCCCGGCGCAAGGTTTATCGGGGTAAGCGTTTCCTGCAGGCCGGAAAAAGGTGCATTGTGGCTGGACGATATTGTTATCAAACCGCAACTGATCAAGTCCACTGATCCGATTGAGGAGGAGCGCGCGAAAATTTCCACCACTACCTACAAACCTTTGAATCAATTAATGCAGGTAAGCGAGGCGTTTGTATCCCCGCATGTCAAATGGCTCAGGCCGAAAGCGGGAAAACGGCCGGAGGTGCTGTGGCTTACCTCGATGCGGTATCCCACCGATCTGAGCAAGCGGGAACTGGTGGAAATTTCTCAGCGCATGAGCCTGAACTGGCGTTTCATTCCACTGCTGCCTAGGATGTTGACGCCGGTGAACGGTTTCCTTGGGATGAACAGTGGCGATACTTACACCGTGGCTTTTGAACCGTATATCATGATGCTGTTAAAAAAAGAGATTGCGGAGAAGAAACCGGAGGTCATTGTCGTTCAGAAGTTGGATTTCGGCGCTCCCGGTAAAAAAGCACCGGACGTGGTGCAGAAGGAATTTGTAGACCTGCTGCTTGAGCAGGTGAAAACCGGATCGGGACTGATTTTACTGAATTGCAGTAATCTTCCCGCTGAAATTAAAACCGTGTTGGGGAAAGACAAAGTTCCGGTTCCGGAAACTTTTTTCCTGTACCCGGAAGTGCGTAAAGTCTCCCGGAGCCGGATAGCGTCCATTTGCCAGACCGCGGTATATGGCAAAGGCCGGATCGCGTGCCTGAATCAGCAGTTATACCTCTATCCCTGCGTACCCAAATCCAGGATTCATGAATACGATATGTTTTACGATTACTGCGTGAGGTGTTTTCCATTCATGGAATATCTGCGGATTCCACTGCTTAAAGCGATCAGGTGGGCAGCGGCTGAAAAGCCTGCGGTTGAACTGAAAAAAATTATCCGGGATAAAGATTTTCTCGATTTTCAGGTGGATGCCGCGCAAGCCGGAAACGCCACAATGGACCTGGATTTCAAGAATATTTACTGGCAGGATGAGGGCCGGGAGCAACGCCGGGTGAAACTGAGTAAAGGCATTAATAACGTGCGGATCAAGCTGCCGGATAACATCGGCGGCGGCAGATACGTCGTCCATTGCCGGATCATGAACGGTAAAAATAAAGTGGAGGATTTTGGGGCCGCATTGTTTACGCTGCCGGAAAGCGTCAAGGTTAAATCCGTGGAATTCAACCGGGAAAAACGTATTTACGGTAAAGGGGAGGAAATTACCGCGAATATTAATCTGGAAGGTGATTTAACCGGAATGGAACTCGAATGTGAAGTCGAGGACGCCAATCTGCGTACTACGCACAGGATCAGACAACCGGCTAAGATATCGAAAATTTCCTTCAAGCCCAAACCGCCTTATACTACTCTCAACCGTCTGTACGTTAAGGTTAAGAAAAACGGAAAAACCCTTTGCACCCGGATGGAAGAATTTTCAAGTCCGTTTTACTATCCGCCTGAAGACGACATGACTTCCTACATTTGGGGAGGCTTTACTCCGCGGCTGCTGGTACTCAAGGACTATTTTGATTGTGATATGACTTCCTTCTCTAAAAACAATATCGTAAACGGCCGTTACCGCGCCCTGAATAATTTTAATGTCAGGCCGGCTTCGATCAACTGCGGCTGGGTCCTGAACACCATAAAAAACATCCGCCGGTACAAGGATGACCGGCCAAGCACCGATCCGGTCAGGGACCCATGCCTGTCGCGCCCGGAGCGTTGGGTGAAGATCAGGAAAATCCTGCATGACCGGATGCGGTCCAACCGCGACATTTATTTCGGTGTCCGCGACTACTTGATGTGCGATGAATTTTCCCTGGGCGCAAGCGTGTGTGTGTCGCCCTATTGTCTCGCGGACTTCAGGAAGTACCTTAAACGGCAATATCTCGGCGGTCTTGCGGAACTGAACAAGTCATGGAAAACCAATTTTAAATCCTGGAACCAGGTCAAACCTCTGTCCCGGGACGAAATCAGTTTGAAAAAAGACAATATGGCCGCATGGCTCGATCACCGGCTGTTCATGAACAATGTCTATGCCTATACCTGGATCGGCAACACCGGGAAATTCATGCGGGAAATCAATCCCAAAATAAAGCTCGGGGCATCGGGAACCATGAATCCGGGGTACACTTTCGACTGGTATAAGTGCATGAAGGAAATGGAATTCATGGCAAATTACGGTGGAATCCAGAACGATTTAGTTGCGTCATTCGCCAAGCCCGGGGCCATGTGCGGACAATGGACCGGCGGCTATGTTTCCCCCATCCTCCCGTTTGAACGTTACTGCCGGTCGATCCCCTGGGAACAGTTGTTCCGCCGTAACCGGGCCTATATGTATTTCATGGGAGGTGCGGGGACCACTATGACCGGGGACCTGCAAATGACGGAAAATATGAAATCCAGCATGGAGGAGCTTGACGAGATAAAAAGCGGAATCGCAAAACTGCTGCTGAGTTCCCCCGAAACACCGGTAAAGATTAAAATGCTGTATTCACAAAGTTCGTTATTCGCGGCCATTGCCACTATCGGCAAAGGATATTGGGACGGAGCCCTGGACAGTTGGAAGCGGGTACTCGAAGATCTCAAATACAATTTCCATTTCATTTCCTCGGAACAACTCGCGAAAACCGGGATTAACCCCGATGAATGTAAAGTGCTGATTCTGCCGTGCGCTCTTTCGCTGTCACCCGGCGAAGTTGCCAGTATCACGGAATTTGCCCGGCGCGGCGGCACGGTCATTGCCGATTTCGCGCCCGGAATTTTCGATGGGCACGGAGCATTATACAAAAACCGGAAAGTTCAGGAGCTTTTCGGGATTAACCGTAAAGACGGCAAGTTGGACATAAATTACTGCGAGGAAAAAATCACCGCCTGTCCGCTGTTTGGAATCGCGGCGGGGAAATTTCCCACCCGTTATGCCGAAAGCGGACTCAAGCTCACTACCGGGAAAAGTTACGGTAACACCGGAACCCCTTCCGCTCCAGCCATGATCGTGGGAAAGAAAGGCAAAGGACGGATTTTGCTGATGAACAACCTTATGAATGGATATTCTCAAATAGTGCTGGGAGGCGCGGGCGGAGAATTATCCCATGAGGTCAGGGGGCCGCGGGAGATTCGCGTGATGACTCAGAATCTGCTCTCCGGGATTTTGCGCAGTTCCGGCCTGAAACCATTTATTACCGTAAAAACCGCTGACGGCAAAGTGTTTCCGTCGATCGGGGGAAACTTTGCGGACGGCAACAAGCGTTATATCGGGATAATGCAGCCAATGAAGGGCCCTGGCCGGATCGACCGCAAAAAGGACGCCGTGAAAGTAAACGTAACATTCCCGGAAACCGCCTATGTGTATGACGTGAGGAACGGAAAATACCTGGGCAAAAAAGCCAGTTTTAACGATATGATGGTTCCGGCTGTCGCCAAGCTTTATGCGTTTCTACCGTACCGGGTTACCGGCGTGAACGCCACAGGGCAAAAAGAGTGCCGCCGGGGTGAAAGCATCAGTTTCGACGTGGATGTTCGCACCGAACCGGCAAAGGCCGCCAGCGGTCATGTGGTCAGGGCCGAATTAACGAATCCGGCGGGTAAAGTGGTGAAATGTTATTCCCGGAATGTTAAATTCCCTGGAAGCGATGGTAAATTAGTTTTCAATACGGCTTTAAACGATATGCCCGGGAAATGGGTGCTGACGGTCAAAGATGTAATATCCGGAAAAAAATCTGATACAGACTTTATCCTAAAATAATCGAAGGAGGCACAAATGAAAAGGGAACGCCGCGACTTTACGCTGATTGAATTACTGGTGGTAATAGCGATAATTGCCATACTTGCGTCAATGCTGCTCCCGGCATTGAAACAGGCACGGGAAAAAGCCCAGGAAATCAGTTGTGTGAACAATCTCCACCATATCGGGTATGCGATGCAGACTTATTGTGACGACCATAATGACGTCATGATTCCCACCTTTGTGACCGGATCTACTTTATGGGTGGTTCCGCTGTTGAACGATTATCTGGAAATTAAACCGCCATCACCAATGCGCCCGTTCACTACGCCGTTTTTCTGCCCGAAAACCGTTAAGGGAATGACGTCAGGTTGGGAGGAAGCCTATGAAAATCCCAGCGTCAACACGACCAGTTACGGGCTGAACATCTGTGTTGCCCAAAAATATGCATCCGGCGGATGGGGTCCGCTTAAACGCGGCAGTATCCGTAATCCCACCACCAATATGTGGATCGCCGATTGCGATACCTATTGGTACAAATATTACGGTAGCCATAGTGTTCTGCCCCGTCACGGTATCCGGGGCGGAGTTATGTATGTCGACGGACACAGCGATATGCAGGTGGCGTCAAATATTCCCTTCGAAACCGTCAGCACTGAAGATTTTCACAAGTGGTACGGTCCATTCATGAGTGGATTCTAAGTACAATTTGTGTGGAAAAAAATTGTTACCTTTCCGAAAAGCTGCATTACATGAGTTGCCGGGGCACTCGAACACGATTTATTTAATAAAGGCATAACGCCTATGGATTTCAATTTCCATGAATCAGTAAAAAATTATGAAAGACGCAGGGAAAATGAACAAGCGGATAGAAGCATGCCGTCAAGCGGCTCTGGAAGTTTTACAGCCGTCGAAAAAAGACCTTGAACACGGTTTGGAACTGCACCGGGACGCACTGGTATGGGACTCGTATGGTTTCGCTCCCACGGGACCGTTCGACTGCGAAAAAATTGAACGGATCATTACGGAAAATGCCGATGCCGGAGAATTCAGAAACAATATTGAGGAAATGCGGTCGATAGGTTTTCTGGATGACCCGGAGGCCATGCGTGAATACCGGGAAGCCTGGGAAGCTTCCGGCGTGGATTGCATTTTCCAGAATGCCGGCGCGGAAAATGTTGCCCATGAAGCGGAAAAATTACTGTTAAGGTTTTCCCGTTTCACATATCTTATGGATTCACGGAGAGATATTTATATGCGGTCGACTTTTCCGGAGGATATCGAAACCGCATTCAGCAAATCCCTGAGAACCCTTTACCTGACCACAAACGCCGTACCGGTCCCTCAGGGCTGCGAAAATGAGCAGGATATGTTGTACTTTATCAGGGTGTTCTTCCATTTGGGATGCCGCATGATGCACCTGACTTATAACCGCCGCAATTTAATCGGCGACGGATGCGGGGAAAGGTCGGACGGGGGACTCAGCGAATTCGGAAGGGCCGTAATCAGGGAGATGAACCGGGTCGGGGTTATACCTGACGTGGCGCATTGCGGACTGCGGACAAGCCTGGAAGCCGCGGAAGTTTCGGAAAAACCGCTGGTGGCGAGTCATTCAACTTGTTATGCGCTGGCTCCTCATATCCGAGCCAAAACCGATGAAGTAATTAAGGAAATTGTCCGGACAAACGGTTTTATCGGAATTTGCGTCATTCCCAACTTCTTAAAAGGAAGCGGTAAAATCGACGCATTGCTTGATCACATCGGCTATATAGCGGAGAATTTCGGAGCTGACTTTGTTGCCATCGGAACCGACGCAACCCATCAAATAGCCACCCGGGAACCTAAGCGATATATTAAGTCAAGACCCAGGTTTCCGTCCTTTTGGCCTGAAAACAGCTTTTTGCCGGAATATGCCGTTGATATTGACAATAACAGTCTGGCCTGGACAAACTGGCCGCTTTTTACCGTTGGGCTTGTCCAACGTGGATATTCCGATGACGACATAAGAAAAATTATCGGCCTGAATGTAATGCGGGTGGCAAAGGAAACTTTGAAAAAGTAAAGGATAACAAAAAATGTCAATTGATAAACAGCGAAGAGTTCAGCCTTTATGTGAAGCGCCGGGAAAAGACTTTGTAAGCTTCCTTGATGTCCCGGTGGATACTGACATTGACAATCTGGTTGCGGATGCGGCGATTTTAGGGGTCCCGTATGGAATCCCTTATGCCGTGGGACAAGGGCGCAGCGCTTCAGCTCCTGACTACATCCGTAAAAAGTCGCACAGGTTCATGCGCGCCACCGGCAACGCCCGTAATCTTGATCGCGACTGCCGCGAAGTAAATCTCAGCAATATCATAATTGCTGACTGCGGTAATGTCTTTACCGACCCGGCAAACATCCACGGTTCAATTGCCGGGGTTACGGAGGCCGTTAAGAAAATTCTTCGGAAAAATGCAGTCCCGATAGTGTTTGGCGGCGACGACGCCATTCCTATCCCTGTTATTCGGGCATATGAGGAATTCGGGCCAATTGTCGTTATCCAGATCGACGAGCATCTCGATTTCGCGGATGAAATCAACGGAGTGCGTGAAGGTTACAGCAGTCCGATGCGGCGGGTTTCTGAAATGCCGTGGGTAAAGCAAACTGTTCAAATTGGCCTGCATGGTTTTACTTGTGCGAAACAGTTCGCAACCGCAACTGACGCCGGAAATATCCTGATTACGGAAAATGAAGTCCATGACCGGGGAATTGACGCCATTCTCGAGCAAATCCCGAGCGGTGAAAATTATTTTATCACGGTGGATTTCGACGGTCTTGACCCGGCGGTTTTTCCTGCGGTAAGCCACCCCGAACCCGGTGGATTGAACTATCACGAAACCAGGGATTTGTTGTCTGGCTTGGCAAAAAAAGGCCGGATCGCCGGGATTGATTTTGCGGAAATGGTTCCTGACCACGACCTCAATGGTCTTAGCGGACATACAGTTGGAAGGCTGGTCGTCAATATGCTCCATGCCATGATCGAGGCCAGACAATTTGTGAACCACGGATTGTAGATGACTCAGAAAGCGTTGATCATGAAAAATAAAAATCTTCAAGCTGGCATTGTTGAAGTGGATATTACTCCTCCGGTCGGTTACTGGATGGGGGGATATGGAGCACGAAAAGAGCCATCAAAGATGGTTCACGATCCTCTCTCCATGCAAATAATGTCGCTTTACGATGGCGAAAAAAGGGTGATTATCGTCAGTGCGGACCTTATTTCGTTTAGCGATAAATTTTGCGAAAAAGTAAAAAAAGAAGTCAGCGGGAAAACCGGATTTTCGGAATCCGAGGTGTTCCTGTTTGCATCGCATACACATACCGGGCCGCTGATAAACGAGAATATTAGCTATCTTCCGGATAAGAAATATTTTGCCGGAGATTACGGAACTATTCTAATCAAAAAACTCACTGGAGGCATAAAAGAAGCACAGTTGAGAGAAGAGGAAGTCAATGTTTTCCATGCGGAAGGGAAAGCATCCATCGGAATAAACAGAAGAAAAAAAACGGAAAAAGGCATTGAAATGCAACCGAACCCGGAAGGAGCTGTTGATGACAGCGTCCAGGTTTTGGCATTCAGAAATCAGGCTGGAACTCTCGCCGCAATTATTTTCAAGGCATGTTGTCATCCCAATATCCTTAGCGCAATCTATGAAATATCAGCAGACTTTCCGGGTGCGGCAAGGAGTGAATTGGAAAAGGTATATCCTGGAGTCCCGGCTATGTTTATCAATGGCTGTTGCGGAGATGTCAGGCCCGCGGTTATGAGGAACGGTAAATTCATTAAAGGAACTTTTAACGATGTTGACAGCATGGGAAAAATGCTTGCCGGGGAGGTGATTAAATGCGTGGAAAAATCAGAACCATTAAAAAACTTTTCACTGAAAAGTAAGCTGGTGAAACATTGCCTCGAATTTGACGACAACCTGATCCCCAAAAACCGCAAACACCTTTCAAACCTTGTAAAATACTATAAACAGAAAGAATTTGAATTTCATGAATATATTGAAAAATGGGAAAATGATATTGGTGAAAAAATTGATGCGGGGGAAAAATTCGCAAAAGGCGTTGACGCAAATATAATGATCCTGAGTATCGGTGATTTCAGCCTGGTCGCATTGCCCGGAGAAGTGATGGTTGAATGCGGACTGAAAATAAGAAATCGCGCCAAGGGAAAAGTGACGGTGGCGGCTTATGCCAACGAGGACATTGGTTATGTTCCGACACGTCAGGCAATCAAGGATGGCGGTTATGAAGCAAGCGCTTTTATCTTTGAGGAAAATCCGGCTCCCTATTCACTTGATATAGAAGAAAAATTAATAAAAAAAGTTTTAAATTCACGAATTTGAAGGATATTTTCAGAGCGTGAAATGCTTGTCATTATACTGACATTTTCAGGAAATCATTTCATCCAAGCTGTGCTTTTTTCAATAATTCCCCAAAAAATACTTCTCCTTCTTCATGAGACATAAAGTCGGGAGGAGGGAAAACAGCCTCCAGTTCCCAATTATCGTTTGTTTCTTGCATATGCGCCATAAGTTTTTCGGCAAGTTTTTCTATTTCAGGCTCATATGCTTTTTCATCTACCAGGTTATGCAATTCAAGGGGATCGTTTTTCAGGTCGAACAATACCATAGAGGCCTGCCGGTTGCGGACATATAGCCAGTCTTTGGTGCGGATTCCGCGTTCGGGAACGGGAAATCTTTCCGGCCCTTCCTTTTCCATCAGGATTTCATAATATATTTCTTCCCGTACGGAACCGGTCTTTCCGGTTAAAAGCGGCGCAAAACTCTTTCCCTGGACCGCTTCCGGGATAGACATGCCGCACAGGTCAAGCAGAGTGGGCATACTGTCTACGGCAGGATCAACCAGCGCCTGACATCGTTGTCCGGACACTGAAAAAGAGTTGGGCAAACGTAAAATATAAGGCACATGGGTGGATGCTTCATAGTAAATTTTCTTTTCCCGGAGTCCATGTTCTCCAGCCATTTCACCATGATCACTGACAAGCAGCACGATTGTATTATTGGAAATTTCCTTTTCATTCAGCCAGGCCATGAGACGCCCGATATTATCATCAACGCAGCTGACCAGTCCGTAATATTGCGCCAGAAACTCACGGGACTTGTCAATATCCTTTTCCGGGGTGTTGTCTCTGATGGGCATTTCCGAGGCGTTGTACATATTTCGGTATTTATCCGGCATAACGAACGGTAAATGCGGCAAGCCGTAATTTATCATGGCAAAAAACGGTTTTTCCGCATCGACGGCTTCCTGCATTATTTCAATCACGTGGCCGGTTTGCATATCCGGTTGATACTGATTTGTCGTATACGGATTAGGATCGTTGTTGCGGTAATAAATGGAATTGAAGTATTCATGACCGCGGCTGAATCCGATAAAGCGCTCAAAACCAAGCCGGTATTCCGGTTTGACGTAATTATGTTTTTTCCCGCCGTCAAGGTGCCATTTTCCAACATAGCCGGTTAAATAACCGTTTTCGCGGAATATGTCCGCCAGGAAAACCTGATCGAGGGGTATGGGATAATGATTGGCGAACATGCCGTTGGCATGGGAATATTTTCCCGTCATGAAAGAAGCCCGGAATGGCGCGCAGAGCGGGAAAGACGTATGAGCATTTTCAAAGAAAACGCTTTCTTCCGCCAGACGGTCGATATTCGGGGTATTTATGACAGAATTACCTCCGGCTCCGCAGGCGTCGTAACGCATTTGGTCGGGATATATTACCAGTATATTAGGCGATGCAAGTTTGTTATTTGCCATTCTATTCCATATCCTCTCAGTTTTGTGTGCCGGTTACAGCAAGGTTTCGGTTTCGCTGATGCGGCGCATTCCCTTGGGCATTTTCTGTTCGGCCTCGATTATTTCCGGTTCAGGTTCCCCGGCTTCAACCATGCGCCGTTTCAGACGTTTCCGCATGACTTTCCTGACTTCTGAATAACCATCGTGATTTATCAGGTTTTCCAGTTGCCAGGGATCGGCAAGGCTGTCGTACAGGCAGGCTTCGTGGAATACCCAGCTCTCATGGACTTTGTCCCAGCTTTCGACTTTTCGTTCAATGGCGTAAGTCCAGCGATGCGTTCTTACTGCGCGTCCGAATGACTGCTCATTGTATTCTATAAGCGCTTCTGCCAGCCATGCTTTTTTTGCTTCGCGGTCTTGCTGGATCAGCGGCATGATGGAGCGTCCCTGGATAGCTCCGGGTACAGTTATGCCGCAGGCGTCGAGAAGGGTCGGAGCCACATCCACAAGGCTTACCATTTCCCGGAGACGGCCGCCGCCGTCAAAGCCGGGGCCGCAAAGCGCCATTGGTATCCGTGCCGAAGCGTCATGCGGGGAGCGTTTGTATTCCCGGTTGCGGGTTTTGAAATGGCAGCCGTGATCAGCGGTGAAGATAATGATCGTATTTTCGAGTTGTCCCGTGCTTCTGAGTGCATCGCGGATTCTGCCCAGGCATTCGTCCAGACGTTTCACCATTCCGCAGTATCCGGGCAGATGCCGGGCTGAAGTTCCGCCCAGGGCCCGGAGATCAGGCGGGAGCCAGGTTTCGGCCGCGTATTTTTCCTCGTATCCTTCCGGAGCGGGAAAATCGTCGCGAGTGTTCTGGAAGTGGGGTTCCAGCCATGAGGTCATCAGGAAAAACGGCTTGTCGCGCTTCTCCGAGATAAAGCGGATAGCGGCGTCCGCATAGGCGTCGGCCCGGTATCCGGGCATTTCTACCTTATTGCCGGAGTCGTCGTAAAGCCAGGCATTGTAGGCGTCAGAACCTATTTCCACCGTATTGCATCCCAGCCAGTACTCATAGCCCTGACGTACTTCTTGCGGCACTCTGGTATCGCCGGGAGGAGTTTTCGCCATGTGCCATTTGCCGATGTATCCGGTGGCGTAACCGGCATCGCGGAAATAATGTCCGAGAGTCATTTCATCGGGTTTGAGAGCTCCGGTGGCGTTGTTGTATGCTCCAAGGCTGGAGGCGTACTTGCCGGTTTGAAGCGACATTCTGGCGGGGACGCAGACGGGTTGGCAGGAAAAGGCGTTATAACAGTGGGTTCCGTTCATTGCCATCCGGTCGAAGTTCGGGGTCAGTCCCATTGGATTGCCATGTACGCCGGTGGTGTCGAAACGCTGCTGATCGGTGAAAAAGATCAGTACATTGGGTTGCTGGTTACTCATTAATATACTCCTGATTAATTTTTATTTTTAAATCCAGAAAGTGATTTTGATATTTGCAAAGCCGATTTTTCCACGAGTTTGCGGTAGAATTTTTTTTCTTCGTCATTTATGCTGATCTCGATTTTGCTGATTCCGATTACTCCGGCAAAACCGCCGTCCGGACCGTAAAAAACCGGAGCCAGAAAGCGGATTCCAAGTTTCGGCTCGATGCTTATATAAAATTTTTCCCTGACGATTTTTTTCGCCGCCCCGTCGTTGCCGGTATCGGTCTGATAGGCGCGGGATACAATATTGAAACCGTTGGCAAGGCTGGAGTTTTTAGAGTCCAAATGGATATAATGGTACGAAAACGGCATCTCATGTTTTGCCCGGAAAACAATGCCGTCCTCAAGGAATTCGGCAAATGCGGCGGATTCCTCGGAGATCAGCGCGAGCCGTTCCACAAAAGGAGCGGTTACCTCGGATAAGTTGAGTTTTCCCGCCATTCTTTTCGCCGCATCAATGAAATTTATTCCCGCGGAATACTGTCCGGAGTAATTCCTTACTACCCATCCGGAATCACTCATGGCCTTTAACAGTCTGGACAGGGTAGGGGAGGGCAGGTTGTCCATCAGTTCCTGAAGTCTGCCGAAAGATAATCCGGAAGGATTTCGCGACAACAAGTCGAGGATCTGAAAACCTCTGTGCAGTCCAATCAGTTTTTTTTCTTTTTGATGCATATAAATAGGTTATAAATTCGTTATTTAATAATTATATAATAACTATAGATTGCAGCTGTGTCAAGGTCCGGGAAATAGTTTTTTCGCTGGGAATTTTTCAGTTGTTCCTGCTTGGCATGAAAACTTTTCGGGTCTGTTTGCGGTAACGTCCGGGAGTTGTGGAGAAATGTTTCTTAAAACATCTTCTGAAGTAGGAAATATTGCGGAAACCGCTTTCATACATTATGGCATCGAGAGATTTTTTCGTGTTTCGCAACAGCGCCGCCGCATTCTGAATTCTCAGCCGGTTTATGTAGCCCTGCGGGGTTTCCCTGAAATATTTTTTCATGCAGCGCGTCAGATGCTCCTGGCTCCTCGCCGAAAGGGTTACGAACCTGTCCAAACCGAGTGACAGATTTCGCGGCCGTCTCATCATTTCCCGTGCGTGGCACAACCATTCCGGCGGAACCGGGTCCGTCCTTTTCTGATTTTGTTCGAGGATGGAAAACACGTCAAACAGAAGACCGTAAAAACGTGCGACATATGCTTCCTGAGAACCAGGGGGGAATTTACTGTCGCGGAGCAATTCAATGCGCGATTTCAAATCGTTGAATTCGGGAATATCGAGCCGGGTCGAGCGGCAGGCCGCTTCCGAATTGATATCAAAACGGAAAAAACCGGTCAGGATGCCGGGAAAGTCCGATATTAGCTCGGGAATGAAGCAGATATTGTATAGATGAACGGACGCAATGCCTGGACAAGTTGAAATTGAATGGTTGTCGCCCGGGAGTATTAAGCATATGTCCCTGGGCGACATTACCACGGATGAACCGTTGATATTGTGGATCAACGAGCCGCTGACAATAAGCTGGATTTCAAAATATTCATGCTGGTGCTCAGGAAACGATTCCCCGGCGAAAAAAGTGTTGTCCTGCACCTTTAACGGCATGGCGCTGGATATGAATACATTTTTTTGTGGTATTTTTTTAGGCATATATTTCTATCTGAGTTTATTGGTTTATATCAATATAGTATCTTTTTATGGGAGGGGGTAGTGGTTTTTTCGCAATTGTTCATGAATATTTATAAAAAAAGGGAGCAAGCATGAGAATAAACCTTGAAGGACAATGGAATCTGCGGAAGTGCGGCAAAGATGAAATATTCTCCGCGGAAGTGCCGGGAGATGTATATTCCGCGCTGCTCGAACATGGAAAAATCCCCGACCCGTTTTACGCGGACAACGAAGCCCGGGTTCAATGGGTGCGCGATTGCGATTGGGAATACAGCCGGGAATTCATGATTGAAAGTGACGTCCTTGAACATGAATCGGTGTTCCTTAACCTTGACTGCATAGATACTTTTTCGGAGGTCTACATAAACGGAAAAAAAGCCGGTAAAACTGAGAATATGTTCCTGCGTTATAGATTTGATGTGAAAAAATATCTGAAACCGGGTAAAAATATCATCAGTGTTAAAATTTTTTCCGCCGTGAAAAAAGCCGAAGCGGAAAGCCGGAGGCAACCCTTTCCGGTCATGTGGACCGCTAACAACAAAGTCCCTCACATGAATTTGATCAGGAAAGTGCAGTGTCATGCCGGATGGGACTGGGGAATTTGCATGGTGGCTGCCGGAATCTATTCAGATATATATCTTGATGCCGTAAACCGTTGCCGCATCGAGCATGTTTACACCAGCCAGAAACACCAGCCGGATTGCTGCAACGTGAAAGTGTCCGTTGAACTCTACGCGGTCAGGAGCGGAAAGACCGGCATTAGTGCCAAATTGGGTGATTTGACACAGCGGAAAAGCATCATGCTGTCTCAGGGAATAAACACCATTGATCTTGAATTTGAAGTGAAAAATCCTCAACTGTGGTTTCCTGTAGGTTACGGAAACCAGCCGCTTTATGATTTGACGGTTTCCACGGTGGATGAAACTGTTGAAAAACGCATCGGTCTGCGTAAACTTGAGCTTATCAGTGAAGATGATGATATCGGCAGGAGCATGTATTTCAAGGTTAACGGCATCCCGGTATTCTGCAAAGGCGCTAACTGGATTCCGGTTGATGCTTTCCCGCAACGCCAGACCAGGGATAAATACGAACAACTGCTCAAAGATGCCGTGGCCGCCAACATGAATATGCTCCGGGTATGGGGCGGCGGGCAGTATGAGAAAGATTGTTTTTATGAGTTGTGCGACGAAATGGGAATATTGGTATGGCAGGATCTAATGTTCGCATGTGCCGAATACCCTTCCACCGATGATTTCCTGGCAAACATATGCCGGGAAGTGGAATACCAGGTTAAACGTCTGCGCGACTATGCCTGCATTGCGCTGATCTGCGGCGACAACGAAGTTCTGGTGCTTTCTTTAGACGATACCGACAATAAAAGTCGCTGTCTGGTTAATTACGACCGCAGAAATTCCGCCTTGCGAAATGCGGTTAAGCGCGCCGGCGAAAACCGTCCTTTCTGGCCGGGGTCCCCGAGTAACGGCCCGTTCGATTTCGACAACCTGCGCGACGATACCAAAGGAGACATGCATAACTGGCAGGTGTGGTTCGGAGGGAAAAAATTCGACGGCTATTACGACGTAACGCCCCGTTTCTGTTCGGAGTTCGGGTTTCAGTCTTATCCGGGCGGTAAAACAATTGCCGCGTTTGCGCCGGAAGACCAGCGGAACGTCACCGCCCCGGTAATGGATTATCATCAGCGCAGCCCCAGCGGAAATTCCAAAATAATTGAAATGTTCACCCGGTATTTCCGCTTCCCGGAGGGATTTGATAATTTTCTGTATCTTAGCCAGTTACAGCATGCTCTGGCAATGAAAACCGCCGTTGAATACTGGCGTCGTCTGCGCCCTGTATGCATGGGGACGCTCTACTGGCAGATTAACGATCTCTGGCCGGCGATTTCCTGGTCAAGCATCGATTGTTTCGGACGCTGGAAGCAGTTGCATTACCATGCGAAACGCTTTTTTGCCCCGGTCATTATCAGCCCGTTCCAGGACAAAAACGGCAATCTGGATATCTGGATTACAAATGACTTGCTTGAAAATTTTACCGGTGAACTCAATGCCGCACTTTATGATTTTTCCGGTTCCGTGTTGAAAAATAAAACGGTAAAAGTGAATGTGCCACGCCAAAGCGCAAAACAGGTCAAAAAATATAAAATTGCTGAATTGGCGCCGAGTGCGAATGACTGTTTCCTGTATCTGGAGCTAGTCGATGCGGACGGCATAACGGTTCACTGTAACGAACACTTTTTTACCGAATACAAAAATTGCGAGTTGCCTGAAACCGCAGTGTCGTGTGACGTGCGGAAAGCCTCCGGCGGTAACTGGGAAATAAAGCTTGCGTCTGAAGCACCGGCGTTTTTCGTGGAACTCCGCGCGGAAAATACCGATGGAGTTTTTTCAGACAACAGTTTCACATTGCTGCCGGACAGGGAAAAGATTGTTGAATTCGAGCTGCGGGGTTCCGTCATGGAAAAACCGGAAATATCCGTCCGGCACTTGAGAATGACGTATCTATAACTGTCATTTCCCTTCCATGCCGAAACGCGTGTGAAGTATCCGCGCGGTTTCTTTGCGGATGTGCATTAACAGCCCGATTTCTTCCGGATTACGGGATTTCATCAACATCAGCGTGGCCTTTTGGCGGACGGCTTTGACCAGTATCCGCATTTTACCCAGGGTTCTATCCTGACTTCCGCCGAGTATCCGGATTTCCCGCCCAAGATTTTTGCACTCTTCCTCCTGCTGTTCTTCATCAAGACCGGAACCAATCAGGCCGAGGATCTTTCGTGACAGTTCCGCACTGTATCGCGGAGTTTTCATCGCGTCTTTTTTTTCGGAATAAAGCTTTTTCAGTCCGGCCAGATCGTGATCGAAATCATTAATAACGCCCGACAGTTCCGGTGATGTTTTCCGTGCCGCCGCGAAATATTTTTCCATCCGTTCGTGCCAGGTAAGATATTTGTCTATCCGTTCGCGGACAGTGACGACAAACATGTTCATCTTCTCCAGCATCCCGGCGATGTTTTCGCGTTCTTTGACCGTTTCATCCCGGTAAAAAATCTTTTCGATTTTCGCGGTAATTCCGCAAGTCGCCGGATATCCGGCCTTTGAGTCTTTTACACAGTGGAGACGGTTGTATATTTTTTTCCCCAACAGTTTTTTTGCCGCTGAACCCGGCAACGTGATTTTTGAAACGTTGGAATTTTCCAGCGGGTATATGAGCGGCGGAAACGATGCGTCATAAGAAACCGGGACCGTGAATTTTGGGTAACGCAGAAATGCTTTCCCATTCCTGATAAATCCCGGATAGATGAAGCCCCCGAAACTGGACGACCAGCCTTTCCACGTGACCGGATTGCTGATTATGATTCCGATCCTGATCCTGGGCTTTTTCCCGTTGCGCCGCTCGGGAAGCGGCCATATGTCATTCTGTCCGTTTTCAAGCGAAATAAAGCCTTTATTTTTTTTCAGCGCAATGAACCACTGTGCGGGAAATGGAGGTTTCCAGGCGAGTGCGGTAAATTCCATGTCGTTCAGTTTTTCCGTGACCTTTTGCCAGATGCCGGGAGAGACTGAAGTTCCAACCCATAATTTTTCATTGGCAGGCAGTTCGATGTTCATAAACTCGAACCCGGAAGGCGCGGTTTTCCCGGCAGCCAACCGCCCCTCTTTGAGAATGGTCTGCCCGGAAGACCAGATTACGGTCAGGATCGCGTTGCCGTGATCGAGCATATTCAAAGCATATCTTGCGTCGGCCGGGAGCGTGTATTTGCCGGGACCGGACGGCGGATACAGAACGATATCCTCTCCGATCTGATCGGGAACAACCAATGCTTCGCTCTTAATTTCCAGAATTAACCGGATTCGGGTTTTGGTACAACTGATCCCGGCAAAACTGGAATCCGCCGTTACCGTATAGTTTACCGGGACCATGCTGTTTTCCGGGAGTGAATAAACAGCTTCAATTTTAACCGTGTTTTTATCGGCTTTTTTTATGCGGAATGACTTCAGGACGGTCAGTTTTTTTTCGTATGCGAAGGGGACGAGCAAGGTTGCGCGGACAGTTTTTTTACCATCCATGTACAGTAATTCGGCGCTGGAATTTTTATTTTTGTTTACCCGCAGGACAATCCTGCCGTTGTCAACCCGGACACAATCGGAATTTGCCTTTACATGAATTTCTCCAGCCAGGGAATTAACTCCGGCTAATATCATAATCGCGGCGGCAAGAAGGTTGTTAATATGTCTATGCATGTTCCATGTCTCCACGGGGAAAATTATTTAAAAAATCCGGTTTTGAGCAGTCCGTCGGCTATTAATTCATATCCGGACGCAAGGGGGTGACTGGCGTCGGCATAGGTGTTTGACGGCATGTCCGGCGCCAGATAATATTTGATGTTTTCGTTTTGCAGCCATTCACATATCCGTTTCTGGAGTTTGCGGTATCGCTTCAGGCTTTTATCCGACAGCAAATACGGGTTGATCGGGCCGACGATAACCAGCAATTCATTGCCGCTTTGCCTGAGTTTTTCTACATTTCGCGTAAACGCCTGCCACTGAAGCGACTCATCCGGCATCAGCCAATCCCAGTCCTGCTTCGGTATTCCCTTCTGTGTCCAGTCGATGGTGCTGCCGGTTTTTTCTTTTTCCCCTGCTGGAAAATTCATTGATAGCGCCGCGAAAGGATTTGCATATGGGTGATCGATAATCCACCGGCTGAATTCCTCATTGTCGAAGAAAGCGACACGGACATGATTCAACAGGCTGAAAAACGGGATATTGCGCTCTCTCCATATCGCCATCCGGTTGCCGAAGCTTTCCGTGTAGCACTTCAGGCGGGGAGAGAACTGCGGGATCAGTCGGGGATGGTTAACGCGCAGTTCCTCTTTTCCGCTGAGGTCGTATTTACGGCTGTTCATCCACAGGGGATTGTAGTGCAGGACAACTTTTTTATTTTTTATGGAACCGGAGTAATATTCCAGAAGTCCTTCCAGGGCGAGACTGTGGAGTCCGTCGATTGCCAGATTCGCCGCTTCGTCCCGGTGGAGTTTTCGATTGATTTGTGCTGGCAGAGTGTTGTTGTTGTCCACATACATACCCCAGATAACCGAGTCGCCAAGGAAAATAAACGGGTATTTTTTTACTGCCTTTTCCGCCCATTGCCGATAGATCCAGTAGTCGTCCCGGTAGTCGTATGCGAGCCGGAAATTCTTATCCGCGGAGATATTTTCGCACAATCCCCACACGAACGGGAGCAGGAAGAAAAAAACGGGAAATACGATCAACGCGGTCACGATCAGTTCCCTGCCGGAAAGCCGGAGGGCATTGGAACTGAATATTCTTTCCTTTTTCATGTCGATAACCTCCGGTCAGAATTGAAAATAGATGAATTGCTTGTAAGCCGAAGTGGAAAAAATCAGGATCATCAGCACTATCGTTACCATTCCGCCGATACGGAACAGCCTGGTTTCCAGCAGAAAGCGATATTTAGAGCTGAACACCAGCTGATACAGCCAAACGACTCCCACCAGCACGAACAGCAGCGCCGGGATTTCCGGGTCGCCGCCGATCCCGTAAAAAATGCGTTTGAGGACCAGGAACGCGTCCTGAACGCTGGTGGCGCGGAAAAATATCCAGGTAAGGCAGATGAAATGGAACACCAGCAGCTGCTTGACTAATTTCGGGATGCGGCGGTAGAACTGGGTACGTTCTATGTCAATGGTCGCCACCCGGCCCAGGGCATTTATCGCGCCCCAGATGATAAACGTCCATGCGGCTCCGTGCCAGAAGCCCGAAATCGCCATGGTGAGAAAGATGTTCCAGTAAACCTTGTACTTGAAGCCGCGATTGCCTCCAAGCGGGATATAAACATAATCCTTGAACCATGACGACAGGCTTATGTGCCAGCGCCGCCAGAAATCTCCCAGGCCGGTGGCGGTATAGGGGTTGTTGAAATTGAGCATCAGCCGGATTCCCATCATTTGCGCGATTCCCCGGGCCATGTCGGTATAGCCGCTGAAGTCGAAATAAATCTGCCAGGCGAATGCGTAAGTCCCGAACAGCAGCGCGAGGCTGCCGAAACCTGACGGGTCAACGTAAACCTTATCCACATACATGGACAGGAAATCCGCCATTACCACTTTCTTGAACAGACCGGTGACGAACAAACATATGCCGTCGGAAATGTCCACTTTGCGGATCAGCGGTTCATGGCGCATCTGCGGAAGCAGGTTTTTCGCGCGTTCCACCGGCCCGGCTACCAGTTGCGGAAACAACGCTACAAATGCGGCGAACCTGATGAAATTCCGTTCTACTTTCAATTGTCCGTTATAGACGTCGATGCTGTAACTCATTGACTGGAAAGTGAAGAACGAAATCCCCACCGGCAGCAGAATATTCGGCGCGGGTATTTCCAGCGGCACATGCAGAAGCGTGAACAGCGTTTGCAGGTTCTCCGTGAAGAATCCGGCGTATTTGAAAAATCCCAGCAGGAACAGGTTATTGACAAGACTGAATACCAGCCAGCTTTTCCGCCATTTCGAATCCCCCAGCTTCAACCCGACCAGATAATCTACAAAAGTGGAATAGACGATCAGGACCAGGAACAGCGGATTCCACCATCCGTAAAAGAAATATGATGCCAGCAACAGCCATGCCGTCCACCATCCGGTTTTTTTCAACGGCAGATACACGGCCATCACTACCGTGAAGAAAATTACGAATTCCCAGGTGTGAAACAACATGGATCAGTTCTCCGTGTCTTTACTTTTTGCATTGCGGACACAACGGAAACCATAGGTGTCATATCCCTGGCAAATGTCGGCGGTTACCGGATCATCGCTGAAGCGTGCGGAGCTTCGGCAGTATTTTGCGCGGCTCGCCCATGAGCCTCCGCGCAGGACCCGCTTTTTCCCGGAGTCCGGACCGCGCGGGTTCTTTTCCTGACTTTTCGCGTAATAGTTTTCATCGTAAAAGTCGTTGCACCATTCCGCCACGTTGCCGTACATATCGTTAAGTCCGAACGGATTCGGTTTTTTCGAACCGGGTGGATGAACTTTCTCCCGCGAATTTTTTCTGTACCAGGCATATTGGCCCAACTGACGTTCCCCGCCTTTGAAAAAGTGTCCGGTAGTGGTTCCGCCCCGGCAGGCGTATTCCCATTCCGCTTCCGTAGGCAACCTGTAGCCGTTGGCGGTAAAGTCACATTTCCAGGTTTTTGTATTGTAACAAGGTTTCAGTCCTTCCCGGCGAGACCGGGCATTGCAGTAAAGTGCCGCATCGGTCCATCTGACCCGTTCTACCGGACCTTTGCGGTTCCTGAACTTCGAAGGATTCATGCCGGTAAGTTCCTGAAAAGATTTTTGCGTAACTTCGTTTACATCCATGTAAAAGCTGTCGATGCTTATCTCATGGACTTTTTGTTCGTTTTTTCGCCCTGATGATGATCCCATCATGAACTTTCCTCCCGGAATCAGCGCCATTTTTATGCCGGTTCCGGTGGTTATCGTTTTTAAAGGTTTTTCATTTGCGTACAGCGATGGCCATAAAAAAGCCATAATCGCGGCCAAGACAATTATCCGTGTCATTTTCAATTTTTCCTGAATTTTGATTTATCGTTTAATCTTTAATACTTTTTTTATTTTCCTGTCAGTTCAGGTTTCTGTATTCTTTAGGGGAATAGCCGGTGGATTTCTTGAATGCCGCGCAAAAATCTCCCTCGAATGTGTAACCCAGTTCCTTGGCGATGTAACCCACCGGATAATCGGTGAATGACAGGTATTCCTTTGCCCTGCTCATCCGCAACAGTATCAAATGCCGGATGGGAGAACAGCCAAGATATTCATGGTTGATACGGGTCAGGTGACGCGGGGAGAAGCCTACGCTCTTTGCCATTTTCGGCAGAGTCCATTTTTTTGCCAGGTCGCTTTTTACGTGAGTCCAGAGTGTATCGAGGCACGATGCTATGAAGTCGTCCTTGATAAACGCGATTTCCTTTTTGACGATTGAACAGAGCAAGTCGGTGAGGATACTTACCAGGGTTGCCGAAGCCTGAGGTTTGTTAGCTTCCTCAATAATCATATTCACGCAGTTTTCGAGCTGTCCGGTTCTACTGAATTTTTTTACGATAGGCTGACCGCTCATGGAGAAGTTCCATTCCTCAACCGGTTCCAGCCACAGCCAGATTGCTTTCCATTCCCCGGAAACCGGTTCTTTATAATTTGTTATTCTCGGCGGAATGAAAATCATATCGTCTTGTTCAAGTATATATGAAGTGTGTTCGGTAACAATTCTGCCGCTTCCTGAACAGGTCAGCAGGAAATTGCAGTCACTGGGATTGTTTACGGAATAGACATATCCTTCCGGACGAACTCCAATTCCTCCGGACGCTATGCCCTGTTCAGCGAAAATCCCGAGAAAATTATCCCTGACCGGGAGGAAGCTTTCACGGTTTCCTTCCGGAAGATTGGTTCTTTTTAGAATAAAGTCCATAATTCCTAATTATATGTCCGTTATTTCTATTTTAAATAGTTAATAATATGTCTATATTAACTTATAAATGCAAATTAGTCAAGAGGGAAATGTTCATGAGGATAATTTATTTTGACATCGACTGTTTAAGACCTGACCATTTGGGGTGTTACGGATATGACCGGCCAACTTCTCCGACAATCGACTGGATCGCAGGGGAAGGGACAAGGTGCAATCACTTTTATTGTTCAAACTCTCCGTGCCTGCCATCGCGTACCTCCTGGCTTTCCGGGCGTTTCGGGGTTCGCAATGGCGTTACCTCGAACCACGGCGCCGGAGTCGATTTCAGGATTCGCATGAATAAATACGTCGGGCCGCATCCTGACAACGAAGTATTTCCCCGGCAACTGCGGCGCTACGGATACGATACGGTCAGCTTCTCCAATTTTGCCGACCGTCACAATGCTTTGTGGTTCATGTGCGGCTGGACTTCCTACAACACTCCCAACCTGAAAGGCGGCCTGGAAACTGCCGCCGAGGTTACCGAACCGGCATTGGAATGGCTTAAAAATAACGCCGGAAAAGACAACTATTTCATGCACATCAATTACTGGGACGTCCATCGCTGTTATAAGATGGATGAATCCTGGGCTGAACGTTTCGCGGATCATCCGGTTTCCCAAAACTGGCCCGATGAGGAGGCGATAGCCAAACACCAGAGCATCAATGGACTTTTCACCGCCAGGGAACAGTTTAAACACAATAAGTCGCCATTTCCGCTGATGCCCGGGACCGTTTCCAATCGTAAGGATTTTGAGAAAATGGTCACCGGGTACGATGCCGCAATCGCGTATGTGGATCACCATATCCGGATCATTCTCGACGAGTTGGAACGGCAGAACGTCCTTGACGAATGTGTACTGGTAATTTCCGGTGATCATGGCGACGCTTTCGGGGAACATGGGATTTATTCCGACCATGTCTGCGCTGATGAATGCATTCACAAAATACCGATGATCGTCAGATGGCCGGGCGTTACCCCGGAAAACAGCTGCTCGGACTCTTTCCTTTACAATGTCGATTTCGCCCCGACTGTTTGCGAGTTGCTGAACATTCCCGCCCCGGAACAGTGGGACGGAAGATCCTTTGCCCGGAACCTGCGGGGCGAACCCGGCCTGGACCGGGATTACCTGGTATGGGACTGCGGTTTGTATGCGGTCCAACGGGCTGTCCGGTCGAAAACCCATCTCATGGTAGAGACTTATGACGATTACGGTTATCCGTTCGATCCGCTGGCATTATACGATATGGAAAACGATCCGTATCAGATCAACAATATTGCCGGCCAGAATGAAGAGGTGGTAAGGCATCATCAGGCATTATTGGATATCTGGAAAGATCAGATACTCCGAAAAGACGGTTTTATAAACGATCCATTGGAAAAAATACTTGAAGAAAGAGAAAAACCGCGCAAAATAAATTTTAACTGGAAAAAATCCACGGAGAACCTGTGTCAGTGCTGTTCATAAAAAGGTTTGCCACCTGGCCGTTCGCTATGTTTATGTTGTTGTTGTCGGCCGGAGTAGCATATGTGGGCGAAAATATTGCTTCCACCAAAAAGTTTGAGGCGGCATGTACCCTTAACCTGACTCCCGCGCCGCAGTGGATCAACTTGTATGATGAGACCATTTCCGCTAAAGGCGTCCGGATTGCTTTTCCGGGCGGCGTGAACGATTATCGGGCAGGTCTGGAATTTATCAAAACCCGGTTTGCGCTGATGGGGATATCTCCGCAACCGGAAATAGTTGTGAATCCGTATGAGGCCAATATAATTGTCGGTTGCGGCAGTAATCCGGAAATGAGGAAGAGCGCCAGAGAAGAGAGGCTGCCTGAAGATATTTCCAAGTTGGGAGAGCAGGGATACCGCATCGATACGATTACCCGAAAAGGGAAAAAAGCATTGCTGGTAAGGGGGACGGACCGCACCGGGATTCTGTATGCCTGTGTGACCCTGGCAAATCTTATTGTCAGGGATAAAAACGGTGATTGCGGATTCAGGCTGGCGGATATCCGTGACTGGCCTGATTTCAAACTCCGGGACATTCATGCCATGGATTTCCGGAAAGTCAGGTATCTCAATAAGTATTCATTCAAGCGGGGCGATGACGAAAAGCTTTTCAAACATTTTCGCGAACAACTGGATACCTGTTTCAGTTACAAACTAAACCGGGTCCACAGTCAGTTGGCGCACATGCCCAGGCCGGAAGATCCGTTGTTCAAGCGGAAAATGGAATTAATTGGGAAAATCGCGGATTATGCCTGGGCGCGAGGAATCGTGTTCCGGATTCTCGGCAGCTCCAATGTTTACGCGCAACTTACCCCTGAACAACTCAAAGACGCAATCACAATCAAGCGTTTCGGACATACCGAAGCATACTGTTATTCAACTTCGGAAGCACATCGCGCAAATGCCGGATATATCCGCCGCTACTTAAAGTGGTTTCCCCGGGTGATCTTCTGTCTTCACCCGATTGATGCGGGAGCTTATCATAATCCGGCCTTGTGGAGCAGGCGCGGAGAGGCCGACAGGAAAAAATTCGGCAATGACCGGGTTTCCGCAACCATCGCCGAAGCAACCCCTTATTATCAAATGGTGAAAGCCCTGAATCCCGAAAACGAATTTATTCTTGTACCGTTGCCGTACCATTTCCAGTTCGCGCTCCCCGATTATCCGGAGCGATACCGGAAGCTGGCGCTGGCCGGACCCGGCGGCAGAATGCCGCCCGGAATCAACAACAAGGACGATGCACGGAAGTATCATAAGCAGCTCAGTGATTTTTCCCGGAAGCTGGGAGATAAACTCGACGATGAGATATACATAACTTTCCGTGAAGCAGGACGGGATACTTTCCTCGCCTGCGGAGATCTTTACAAGAATCATCCGGTTGACGTCTGGATTTATCT
Source organism: Victivallales bacterium (assembly GCA_963678815.1). GTDB lineage: Bacteria > Verrucomicrobiota > Lentisphaeria > Victivallales. The sequence continues at coordinate 4,013,927 of OY787460.1, read as the reverse complement.
TGGCAAGGGGCGAGGCTGGCGGGGAAGTTTTATTCCGCAGGCAAGGTTCTTCAAAACGTTCTACCGGGCCGGATTCAGGGACTACATTTACAGCGAAGGGTTTCAGTCGTTCGGCGCTCCGGAAGTTCTCATGGCCGCTTATGCCGAGTATCTCTGGAATACCAATACGCCCGATAGTTCGCCGTCGTTCACGATTTTTTCCCGGCAGTATGAGAATCCCGGCAATGGGTTGTCGGATTATCAGCGCGACCAGCTGATCCCGAAAATATGCAGGGGAATTTATGGATCGGCCGCCCCGGAAATGATTCCCGTATATACATCGGACTTGAGCCTGAATTATGTGGTCATGCTGAAAAAGATGGCTTGGTCCTGGGATACCGATATGTTTGATTCGCCATACAAATATTTGCAAAGTCAACGTGATAAACTGCAAAAGGTGTCAGAAGGTCTGAAAGAACTGTTCGTAAAACTGCGCGGCGGAGAAGTCAAAGGGCCGTATGGAAATGACCTGCGGAAAAGCAGCGCTTACGGCGCGGTTCTCTATTACGTCAAGTACCTGCCGTTGCTGCTGATAAAAGCCGAACTGGAACTTCCCGTGGCAAAGGCCGAAGCCGAACTGGAACGCCAGTCTCCGGAAAACGCTGAAAAAATCCTGCATGAAGCCATGAAGAAAATCCCTGAACTGAAACGGGAAACCGTTGAATGGCTGAAAACGATGTCCCCGTATGAAAAAATAATTGTCGCAACTCCAATCATTCCGGCGCAGAGGAAAGAAGAAAAAATTCTCGACAAGCTCGATCCGAACAGCGACAAGGCGGTTTATCAGGCGCTGCTTGATAGAATTGAACAAACCAGAAAAGGCGGAGATATTCCACCTCATGTGCGTAAACTGATTAAAGAGCATTGCCGGGTCAATGTCGCCAGGATGCCGACAGGCGCAAAGTTCAACCCCGAGGGCGCCCCTGATGCCCGTGAGTGGCGCGAAGCCGAGGAGCTGGACTTTTTTACGAATCGCAATGGAAATCTGGCGAAATATCAAACCATCGCGCATCTGGCGTGGGACGACAAATATCTCTACTTCTCGGCAAGGATGCTCGGGGCCCCGCCAAAATCACCCGCGAAATATTTCTGGGGACAGGACGCCGTGGAGCTGATCCTTAGGGCAAGCGGTCGGGGAAAGAAGCCGGTTGCACACTTTGCGGTCAATATGAAAAACTCGAAAAAAGGTTGGGTTGTCAAGTCCGGCAGCAATGTTCAAATTCCGCCCGACGTATGGAGAACAGGCGTCATGACCAGAACCGGGGAATGGTCCGCCGAAACTGCAATTTCAATGGACTACCTGCAAAAAATCCTGGGAAACCGGAAAAACTGGATGTTCAATATCCGTCGCAGGCGTCCGTATGGCAAACAGGCGGAAGTTTCCTGTTATTTAAGGCGGAAACTTCACGGAAAAAGTGTCATGGGCTGGTCCATGATAAACTTTAGTGACCGCACCGGCCTTCGCCGGAATGACAATCCGGTGATTTCATGTTCGGATATATCCAGAAAGAACCAGGCAATTTCTTATGCAAGCGTCACCTTGCTGCGTTTTGTTCCCGAAGTCAGTTCTGATACTTTCATCCCCGGCGCGAAGCTGGTAGCCGTGGTGTCGCGAAACGGGAAGCAGATTATCCGGCAGGTTGTTGATATCGGACCAATCCCCGGACACTGGAAACCATCTTTGCCGATGACTCTCGACCTGGGCGGAATCTACGGCGGAAAACTCGTTTTGACTTTGACAATAACCCGTTACGTAAATTGCATATTGCGTAAAACATCAAAAAGATTTATAATAGATGATACGGAGGCAAAATGAAAACGCAAATGAAAACAACCCCGGAAAAGGGAAAACAAGCATGGACAAATTTCACTTTGATTGAGCTTTTGGTTGTAATCGCGATAATTTCCATACTTGCGAGTATGTTGTTGCCGGCATTGAAAAACGCCAGGGAAAAAGCCCAGCAGATCAGTTGCGCGAATAACGAGAAACAATTCGGGCTGGCAATGCTTTCCTACGCCAACGATTATGATAATTATTTCCCCGACAACTCCGCTACCGGCACTGGTGGGCTCGGCTACTGGTGCGATTATGCGATGCTGGGAACTTACCTGGTAAAGAATATGACTAAAAACGAAGCATTGGGCAAATACTTCCCGTGTCCGTCCGCAAAGTCTGACGAAACATACTTCAGCAGCAATTTCTTTTATGGATTCAACAGCCGTCCCACTGTAAGACTAAGTAAGCGCTCGCGCTTCAAAGCGCTTTCCGAACTTGCGGTGCTGATCGATTTCCAACGCCGGGATTTCTGGGGCGCTCCGGCATGGCACAACGGCACTGTTTCAGGACGATGCGCGTACCGGCACAGCGACGGAATCAATCTGCTTTTCGGCGACGGACATGTGGAATACATGCCCCGCACCCAGGTTCTGAGTAAAAGGGAAGATCTGTTTGTTGAAAAGTCTGACTGAGTGTTGTTCCCTGCCTTTTTATAACTGGCTGGTTTCACAAAAAAACTTGATAATGCGTGGGCTGTTTTTATCCCTGAATCCGTGAGAAATTTAATTTTAAAAGTTGTAATATGCATAAAATTAAGGCTTTACCGTGGTTTTTTTATCGTTTTTCTTACAGGACGCAGTACTTTCAATTCGTTAAATAACAGGATTATTCAGGAAAACTTATCAGATCAACGAATGTGAAAGCTGTCGACTTCATCTTTGCGGGGGATGGAGTCCATAGCGCCTTTCCGGGTTACGCAAATTGCTGCTGCGGCGCAGGCAAACCTCAGGCATTCCGCAAGTTCGAGTCCGCGAAGTTTTCCCGCGAGGAAGTAGCCGATGAAAGTATCGCCGGCCGCGGTTGTGTCAACTGCGTCAACTTTGGTTCCAGGGCACTTCAGGACTTTACCGTTGTCCGTTATACATAAAGCACCTCTCGATCCCAGCGTAATGACAATATCAGCGCCGGGGTATTTTCTTGAGAGGGTGGGGATTATATCATCGTCATTGATGAGGCAGGACAATCCCTGTGCTTCGATTTCGTTGACGATCAGGACATCAACTTTGTCCAGCGGCAGTTTTTTGATGGAATCGTCAAAAGGGGCGGGATTAAGGCAGATTTTCATTTCAAGTTCCGCCGCTTTGTTGATTGCTTCCGCATTGATATTGGTTTCGTTCTGCAAAAGGAGGATGTCGCCCGGTTCCGCTGAACTCAGTGCCGCGTCAAGCTGTTCCGAGGTGATTTTCCAGTTCGCGCCGGGAAACAGCACGATGGAATTTTCCCCGTCCGGCGCAACCTGGATTATTGCATGTCCGGTGGGAGTGTTCCCGGTAAAGATGAATTCCGTATCTACCCCGGAATCCTGCAATTTATCCATCAGAAAACCGCCGTCTTTGCCGATCCGTCCAGTATGCGCGACTATGGCCCCGGCGTTCGCCAGAGCCACAGACTGGTTCGCACCCTTGCCACCGCAATACCGTTCGAAACTGCGGCCGGAAATCGTTTCTCCCGGCCTGACGATATGGGGGACGCCATAAACGTAATCGATATTCAGTGAACCGCAGTTGATTATCTTTTGCATTGAGCTTTTCCGCAATATTCCTTTAAAAGATAAACATACTTGCGGTATGTGTCAAGGCTGACTCCCGGGGGAGTTTGGTGGTCGACGGACGGGATGTAGCCTCCAAGTTTCATGACCGGCAGAATCCTTTCAAATTCTTTGCGAAGCGCTTTTTCGCCAAGGTGCATTATGGTTTTGTCGAATCCGCCGATCATTTTCCAATTAGGGAAACGCCTCCGCAATCCAGCCACGTCCACTTCCGCCATCCGTTCGAGCGGCAGGCATCCCTCTATCCCGGCGGATTGCAGCCACGGTATAATCGCGGTGACATCGCCGTCTGTATCCACCATCGGAATAATTCCATAGGTTTTTGCAAACGGAACAATTCGCTGGTAATAAGGCGTGATGAATTCCTCAAATTGTTCCCAGCTCAACATTGGGCCGTGGTTGTAGGATAGATCCTCAGCAAAAGTCATAACGTCTGGAGTTAATACTTCCAACACTTTCTCAAGAGAGCGGAGATTGTAGTTGCACAGGTTACTGTTGATTTTGTGCATCAATTCAGGCTGGTCATAGAAAGCAAACAGATGCTGTTCAACCCCGAAAATTTCCCGTGGAAACCAGAAAAAACCATCGAATTGAAGCCAGACAACCACCTTGCCTCTTTGCTGGAGCGCGGCAATGCGGCGCAATTTTTCCAGGTCAATTTGCGGACTGTCTTCCAGGATCGGGGCAACCAGCCGGTTATAGTCCATTTCATTTTTTATTACTCCGTCACTTCTGATATTGCCTTCCGGACGTTTTATTTTACCGCGGGGGGTTATCCATATCCATTCGTGGACATCCAGACCGAAGTGGCGCAAAGTATCTTCGCGGTTCAGATTTTCAGGTAATCCCTCCTTTTGCCAACGTTCAATTGTTTTATTCCACCAGCATATCCATTCCATTACGGGGATGCGGTCCGCCGGTTGAAAATTCATTACCGCCTTAAAGCATTGCCGGACGTTCATGATTCCATATCCGAATTAAAGGTTTCATTAAATATGTTTACATAATTTCTCATTTGATCGAGTGAAATATCAGGGGGAATGCGGTGATCCGGAATGGGGACGAAACCGCCGTCATCAACCAGGGGTTTCAGATGTTCCAGTTCCTTGCGGATTGAGCTTTCATCCTGACCGATTACGTGCTTGTTTACTCCCCCGAACATCCTCAAGTTCCGCCCATATTGCTTTCGCAGTTTCATCGGGTCGGCCTTCCAGGTTCCGATTTCGATGGGAAAGACTATGTCAAATCCGGTATCCAGCCAGCATGGTAAAAGATCGTCAACCTTGCCGTCGGAATCGATAAGTATCCATTTAATTCCCTTGCTCCGGTAGAGGTCGATCATCCGGCGGTAATGCTTATCAAAAAAACGCCGGTAAATGTCCGGGGAGATCATCGGGCCGGTGTTGAAACAGCAGTCCTCGAAAAAATACGCGAAATCGAAGTTTACCTTATCCAGGAATTTCGCATTTACGGCCATAAAATAATCGGCCATGTATGAAATTATTTCCTCATATAGAATCGGATCGTCGTATGGCAGGAACGATACGGCTTCAAGCCCCATCCAGTCATTCATCCAGCCGAACAGACTCCCTCCCAGGAAACAGGTCATGTGTTGTCTTTTTGACAAAGCCGTGATTTTTTCATCGAAACGGGCTGGAATCCGTTCCGGCGTATCGGGATCGAGATATTTCCTGAAACGTTCCCAGTCTTTTCTTTCCGGTTTCAAGTCCGGTTCGATGTGCTGAGAAATGGAGCTTCCCTGTTTTGAATTTTTTACAATTCCGCCGGTGGATTTGCGGATAACCTTGAATTCGGCATTTTCCTCCAGAACCTTCACAGGGATGCCGCCAATCGGCTGAGGCCGCACCAATCCTTGATTGTTCCATATCGTGCCTTCGCCGCCGAAACTGGTTTCCCAATCGGTATCCATGAAATCCAGTTGGGGGCCGCCGGAACTGTTTAAATATTGGTTTTCTACGCGTTGCCAGCCTTCTTTTGCCCAGCGGTCCTTGGTTTCCGGCCAAGTTCCGAAAAACCAGACGGGAACCCGGTCAAATTCGCCGTAGTCCATAATCGCGTGAAAAGTTTCCCGTAAATTCATTTAAGCAGCCTCTTCACCAGATATTCATGATACGCATCCAGATCAAGCCAATTGATTGCAACGTTGATTTGCCTTGCTTTGTCATCAACAGCCAGAAAACCGTCGTCCCTGACCGTCAGCATCATTTTCTGCATTTTCAGGAATTCCGTGGAATAAGCCATGTGAACCGCAACGGTATCGAACAGGATTGTGCTTGAAACGGCCTCTTCATCCTGTCCTCCGGCACGGAGCCAGATGCGGTAGTTTTCCAAAAGTTCCCGGACGACCGGATCGGATGAGTTCGCGATACGCTGGTACAGATTGCCCGTTAACCGCACAACCCCACAGGTGTCAAGAGGAGTTATGGACATGTTTTTCCAGGGTGCGGCGAATACTGCCTGTGCCGCCGGAATATTCCGGACCACGTTGAATTCCGCAATCGCTCCCGGTATTCCTCCATGCTGCTTGTTGATACTCCCGAACATTCCGGTAAAATTTGTTCTTTTCGCGATTTCCGGACTTCTGTGCAGGGCCTCGGCTATATTGGGGGAAGGGCCGATGCAGATCAAGGTAACCGGTGACGGATTGTTTTCGATTATTTCAATGATCGCGTCAACCCCGTCCTGACGCACGCCGCCGGGATATTGTTCCAGTTTATAATCTTTTACCCAGTCTCTCTGCCTTTCCCGCGGACCGTCTGATTCCTGTCTGAGGCCGATCCCGACGGGAATGTCGCCGTGCCCGGCCCGTTCCAGGAATTTCGCGCAGATTTTCGCGCGGTATTCCGTGTCACCGGTGTCGCTTACCACTAGCTTAAGGTCAAGTTCCGGACATTTCAGCAGCATTGCCAAAGCCCAGGTATCGTCGATATCTCCACCGATATCCGTATCAAGAATTACTGGTATTTTGTTCATGATATTTCCTTTTAGCAATCACTGAAAACGGACGTCTCAATGGGCTGGTGTCCGGTTTAAGGCTTCCCGTTTCGTGATTTCTTTTATCTTGTTTTCAGAAATCAATAACGTTAAAATTTCTCCGGGATTCATTGTAAAACCGGAATGTTTCAATAATCCGCGAACGGTAATCTCTACGTCGCGGGAACCAGATGAAGTATTAAAAAGGCGAATTTCGGCATTTCCGGAATCATCCTCCGTCATTTTAAACGCCTCAAGAATTACTTCCCGTGGGAATACTTCAATAAATGATTCCGGTTCAGGGAGTTTGTGGCGGTATAACGAACCGGTGAGCAGTCTTAACGGAGAATTGAAATTTGTTCCAAGCTCGAATGCCTGTTCCGTTTCCGGTAGTTCACTTCCGGGAACAAATCCATAAGCGAATTCGTGAATTCCCTGATCGGTATAATCAAATTCCCTGGCGTCCGCATTCTTAATATTCTTTTCAAGTGCGTAAATCGGACTTCTGAGAACGGTCATCCGCAATTCTTTGTTAAAAACGTCAAAACCGTATTTGCCGTTATTCAGTAAAATAATATTTTCAGATTTGTTTCCGGCCATAACCCATTTCTGTGCGGGGAATTCATGATTTTTGGGGGATTCGCTCCATCCGTACGGCGTCTCTCCCTGAATGATTTCTGGGTTTTGTTTCATGGGGAAATTGATCTTCATGACCTTGCGGCGTTCGTGCCAGTTAACCTTGGCTTCACATCTGATTAGTCTGTCGCCGGTGCACAGGGAGAAGTCCTGGATCAGCCATGAATCTCCATAATGAGTCTTGATCCGCAGTTTTACGCGTAAAGGACCTTTTTCAAGGATTTTGAATTCGGCATTTTTAAATTGTCCGGATGCTTGTCCAAAATTAGTTACATCATGTCCCCAGGTATTGCTCTTGTCGTCGATTACCACGGCTTTTGCAATGTTGCCCGGAAGTACCTGGCGCTGATTGATTTTTCCGGATATTTTCGCAATGCATCCGGATTGCGAGTCGAATTCAATTTTCCAGAAATCATTTTCCATTACAGTTTCATCAATCCTGGATTCATTGGGGAAATTGTTATTTTCCATTCCATTAGCCAAGGATATTTTATAAGCGGAAAATCCGAACGGGGGAACTATCGCGGGAAAAATAATCCTGCGCATTTCAGGCTTTGCGGAGTCAGCCTGGATTTCCTGCCACGGAACAAGCTTTTCATTGGAATCGGTGATTATAAAATCCGCCGATGTGTTTTCATACCAACCGAACCAGGGTTCGATTTCAACCATTTCCCGTCGGGGAAAAGAAGTGGGATTGAAAACGAAAATGACTGTGCCGTTATAATCTTCACGGGATTCCGCTTTCGAGTAATGAATTACCAGATTTCTGAGTGCGTGGTGTTCAATTTGGGCGGCGCCGTCGATCACTGCGCCGCAAGTGTGCGTGGCATCTTTTTCGACGGCCGGGATGCAGGAGCCGGTAATAATGTCGTGGAAGTGGGTGAACAGAAGTTTTTTCCAGAGAATTTCAAGTTCTTTTCCGGCAGCGCCGCGTCCTAAGAGCGTCCGGCAAAGCGTGTTCCACTTTTCCGCGCTGATAAGACAGTCTTCCGCTTTCCGGTTAAGCTGCTTTAGATCGGCCATTACCGAGTAAGTTCCGACAGCATTAAATTGCAGGCCGTTTTTCCAGACCGAAATTTCCGGTTGCTGCCGGACAACCGACTGGAAATATTTTTCCGGACTGCCAAAGACGATATTCCCAATATTATCTTCTGATATCAATTCCTTTATTTTTGCAATTTGTTTAATTGTTGGGCCTCCACCGTGGTTTCCCACCCCGAAAAGGCACAATGTTTCATTGAATCCGGGAATTGTGCCTTCTTTTGAAATTATAATATGTTCTTCAATCGATTCACATTCTTCAATAGAGTATTCATCGGTCAGCCTGAAACTGATCAGGTTTGATCCGGAAGTTCCCCGGTCATCAAGATTGTTCTCCCATTTGAACAGTTGGCCCGGCAACTGTAATTCCTGCCGTTGCGGACGCTTGAAAATAAAGTATTTAAACCCGCAACGGCTTAGTATCTGACACAAAGAGGCAGGATGCCCAAAACTGTCCGGAGAGAATGCTATGTCCACTTCTATATTGAACTTTTTCCGGAAATATTTCTTCCCGTACAGCGCCTGTCTGATCAACGCTTCACCACAAGGCAGATTGCAGTCCGGCTGGTTCCACCAGCCGTTGACGATTTGCCAATTTCCAGCCGAAACCAATTTCCGGATATCCTGAAAAAGTTCCGGGTCGAATTCCTCGGCCCATTCGTAGTAAACGGCTTCACCCTGAACAAAATACAGTTTCGGGTTTTCCCTGATTCGTTCCACCGCCGAACGGAACGTGGAAAGAACTTCCTGACAAGCATCCTGCCACCGCCATATCCATGCCATATCAAGATGGGCATGTCCGGCAAGATGAATTATAATTGGAGAATTATTACTCATGGTAAAAATTATAAAATATCTGGAATGTTAGCTGAATTGTGATAAAAATGCTATGCCGTTTCCGCGGCCAGCTCGGTTTTTTCCGCAACCGGAGAATCCTTGAGTATTTCCAGATGGCGGCATGCCGCCTGGATATAGAAAATTGTCCCGAGGTCGCGAATGTAAAGCGGGTTGCGGTCTGAACCGTCCGGGGACAGGACTTTTTCCAGGATGGCGCCTTTCAGATTCGGGTCGCGGGTATTTTTAAGCTGCATTTTCATGCAATAGTCCATTCCGAGCTCAATATATTCGAGTATTTTCGGGTCACGGGTATGTTCGTAATAGTCAAGGAAACATAATACGGCACAGGCGGCCCCGCTGGTGGCATGCCCGAAACTGTCGGTGTTGAAATCGGAGTAAGTGCCTCTGATGATTCCGCCGTCTTTACGCATCGCCTGAGCGTACCAGTTGACGCTCCGGTAAAAACATTCCAGGAAGCGTTCGTCCCCGGTGGCCTTGTAAATTTTCAACATTGGCCGTCCCCACCAGTAAGCATGTCGCGGATGCAGCATCTTCCTGGCTTTCATGCATGGACCATAATTGATCCAGTTACCCGGAGGGGCTTCCGCGTCCAGGAGGGCTTCGGCGGTTTCGAGCGCAATTTGTTTAAATGATTCATCACGCGTAACTTCCCAGCCTTTCAGAAACATTGCGTCGTCCAGGAGCGGACGTCCTTTTTTCTCCGTCCATTCCGTTATAAGCCACTTCCGGTTTTCAGGATAGTAAAAGTCCTTGAAATGACCACTTCCCCGAATGTAAGCGTTGTGCTGAATCCACCTGAGGGTATCGACAGCCCAATTCTGGTATTGTCTGTTGCCGGTAGCATCGCCCAAATAAAAAAGACCGTCCAGAGTTTCAAGATTAGCGCTGCTGTTGGACTCTCCGGGTTCTCCTTCATAGCAGCACAACATGCCGTAGTCTTTGTTGCCGGGATCGCTTATCCGGTTGCTTTGGATGAATTGGCCCGCGAGTTTCGCTGCATCCAGCAGGGAGTCGTCCCGCAATTCGCGCCAGGCCATAACCAGGGCTTTCGCGGCCTGTCCGGTGTGCCACATCGGGCAGAAGGTATTCCATTGCCGGGTTTCCGCGGAATATTCTCCGCGAATGGAGCCGCGCCAATCCGGGTGGACGATTCCGCGTGAATTCTGTTCCGGGGGAATCTGTTTTTCCCGGACTTGCGCTATATCGGTCAACCATTGGCATGCCAGGATCGTGCTTTCAATTATTTCTTTCCGGTTCTTCATAAAATCTTTCCGTTATTTTTTCTTACTGGTATATTTCTGCAATTTGTCTATCATGTTTCCAATTGCCTCGCGGCGTTCAAGATATTCCCCCGGATTACGGGAGAAACTTCGCATGTCACCGCACAGCGACTTTAAATCCAGAAGGTTTTTCGCCTCGGAGTAGAGCCGGGGCGGAATCTGATTTTTGTTCTCTTTCAGCAGCTTGTCGAGAATTGCCAGATAGTCATAGTCATCAACGCCGTCCCGCAGGATTTCCAGCCGGAGTGACGGAAGCGGTTCATCATTGCCGGGATAAAACAGAAAGCCGTCTCCATTGGTTCTCGGCCATCCCATTGGATGCTTCCGGGGATCTCCGAACCGCCAGTTAGTTGTATTCCAGTAGAGAATCCCATCTGCTTTTTTGCCGAAAGTCTGCCAGAAAAGCGCCCGGTGCTCTATTCCTTTCAGGTCAGTATGGAAGTTCGCATAGGGCAGATACGGAACGTTACAGACATACCACCAGACCAACTTGCCTTTTTTGCGCTGCTCCGCCGCCCAACTGACAGAGTAAGCGTCGGTTGTCGGACACCATGCGCCGATAATGTTTCCAAGGGCATTCAATCCATTGTTGCCGGCAACGAGATTTTTTATTTTCGGCGCGGCCTTTTTCCAAGGTTCAGTGCGCTTGATTAATGCGGGAAAATGTTTTGGGTCCGGTTCGTCGCCCGACCGGGTATAGGTGATATCAAGCAATCCTTTCTTTTCCAGAAAAGCTTGGAGCGCAGGCAGGTATTTTTCCGGCGGGTCTGTAAAAGGAACTGAAACGATCGTGGCGCCGCGAGACCGTCTTTCATCGAGCCATTTGCCATATGCTTCAAGGTTGTCCGGAGAAAAATCGTAAGGGAATTCCCTTGGAGTTATACGGTACTCCAGCAAGGTGTTTTTATAAAGAGTGTGGATTTTTCGGTTTTTTGCCGTTCCCCTTGGAGCGTTGTGAAAAACATCGATGCCTTTTTTGTCCCATACCGCGAATGACGTTTTCAGGTTCGGCACAACCGGCAGGGAAAAGTTCCACACTTTCAGTTCTACCGGAAATCTTTGAGAAATACCGTTATTCCGGAAAGTAAGTTCCCCTTGATAGAGTCCCGCGGGGATATCCTTCGGGATTTTAAAGGTTATCCTGAAAGCCTTGTAGCCGTTCTTCTCGATTCCGATTTTGTTGCGGTCACAGTGTCCAAGCGGGTCGGGGACCCGGTCGCCCGGCATGACAAACGGGTTGTTGAAGGTAGGGGCTTTCAGTTTTACTTCATCAATCCGCCAGACTTTCATGGTTGATGCCGGAATCTTCGCGGTTTTGCCTGTCAGCGGGGTAAGGGAGAGTTTTCCGCCGGTGATTTTTTCCTGGCCGTTATAGATGATTAGCTGGTACGACTCATATTCACCTTTTGCTCCTGATATTTTTATTTTGTCCGGCAAGTTCACGGACGGACAGTATTTTTCTCCCGGTTTGACAACGGAATTCACCGGAACCACGCGCCACGGATGCTTTTGCAGCAGTTTTCGTATGTTTTTCAAGGGCAACTCACGGTCGCAGCTTTTCTCGATATCCGTAATTTCCTTATTCAGTTCTGAAATACCTTTCAGCAGAAAAAGAATTTTTCCGGTGCTGCCACTGGTTTGTGACGCGGAAATGAGTAAATCGGCTTTTGTCTGTAGCCGGTCAAGGTTTTGGGTCATGGCCGGAGTCGCTTTGCCGGAAAATCTTCTTTTGATTTCAACTATCTGTTTCCGGAGTTTCTTGACTTTATCAGCCAGATTTTTCGTTTCGGCCTGTCCGCCGAAGGTCAGCAATCCGAAGTTTTCGGGTTCATGATGCCCGTTTTTTACCGGAACCCAGGTCATGAGGGAACCGCCGCCGGAGTCAACATAATTGAAGTTGGTTCCCCAGACCGGCGCGATTTTCGTATGACAGAGTGAGGACATATCGAGAGCCAGTTCAGCCGTCCATCCGGAATCATTATTCTTCACTGCGCTGGTGATGTTTCCGTTCCAGGCCGACAATTTTGTGAACTGGTCATACAAGGTGTTGCTGATATTCAGGGCGATCTGGTAATACTTTTCGCGGCTGAGCGCGGGGTCAAGGAAAATTTCGATGGTGTCCGAACCGGAATAATAGGTGTCCCGCGCCCCTTGCTTCGGAATATTGGAAGAATTGCTGCTATGGCAATCAAACGCGAAATAAAGTTTATTTCCATTTTCGCATACTTTAAACCACACTTTCGGGCTGGAGACGGTTTTGGCCTTTTTCCCTTTCCGCCAGATATGAAGGTATACCGGCTTGACATTCCGGTAACATGCGTCATCCAGTTTGCCATCAACCTTTGGTGGTTTCTTTACTTGCGGCACTTTGATTATCGATCTGCCGGGAGTTCTTTTTTTTTTAGCTTGAGGGGAGGGCGGAACGGCCTTTTCAGGATTCCAGCGGATATAGTCAACCAGCAGCGTTCCCGATTCAGCTTTAGCGTTGTATGCGCCAAAACCGAATTCCGCGTTCTTATTCACTTTACCGGTTCCGTAACCAATCCATCTTTTCAAGACCGGTTTCGGGTCGTTGTTCAAGTAGAGGGATGCCTTGTCATAGGTTTTGGTGCGTTGGATCACAACCCGGATAGTCACAAACTCATTCGGCAGCTCAACGATTTTTTCCACCGACTTGCCTTTATCTATGTGGCGGATAATCAGTTTTTGCTTGCCGCCATCATTTTTCAGGTACATCACCCATATGTAACGGCCGGGATCGACAATTTGCATCCTGATTCCCCGGTTTTGAGTGGCCGGAGCCCATACTTTATATTCCACGGTTGCGCCGCTGGCGTTTTCGGGAATGAAAAATTCCGGGCCTCTGACCAGCCAGTGGTTCCAGCCTTTTCCTTCTTTTACATGGTGCTTGAAAATTCCGTCCGAACAACCGGTTTCCTTGGTCTGGTGGCTGCATGTTTTCCAGGCTTTACCGCTTTCGCCGGGAGGCGTCGAGCCGTCATATTCATATTTATACCAGTTTTCGGCGCCGGCAGTCAGCACGGAAGATAAGGCGACGAGGCAAAACATTGTGATTATTTTCATATTTTTTTAGCTCCCTGTTTTTATTTATTGGATTTCAAAATCCGAAAAAGTCAAATTATTTTTCTTGATGGTGGCGCTGTGCCCGTCCAGAAAAAGAAAGTTCATGCCGGAATTGGCCAGGTGCGGGAAAGATAAATTATTCATTTTGTCTTGAAAAACGGAAGAGTTTAAATTTACGCAACTGCCATTTGACGTATGGATGTCTCCATAAGTATTTCCCGTATATTCCAGATTGCTGATGAGCATGGATGGATTCCTGACATTGGTGACTTTCAGGAATTCGCCGTAATAGGGATCGGAGACATATCTGAATGCCCCCATATATCCCCATCCGAGGAATCTGCTGCTGCCACTATAGCTTCTTGGCCCCTCGTGCCTATATCCGTCCGCTCTTTTCAGAACGTCTGTCGGACACAGGAACACATCGCTGTTTTTCAGGTAATCACGGGAATAAAGCAGATAGCTCCAGCAGTAATCGTCCTTGCCGAGAACACTTGCCGCGGCAGGATAGAATCCGTCCATATCCCCCTGGTACTGTTTCAACGCAGTTCCTATCTGTTTCATGTTGCTGTTGCATTGAATGGTAATTGCGCGGTCACGGGCTTTATTGAGAGCCGGGAGCAGCATTGAAGCAAGTATGGCAATAATAGCTATTACCACTAGAAGCTCAATCAGCGTGAATAGTTTTTTCCTCCTTTTCATTTTTTTCCCTTCCTTGTTTTGATTAATTACGCTGTTTACCGATGCCGGACGGATAAATTTCGATGATGTTGTTGTGATCCATTATTGCCCAGGATTGTCCCATCGGTATTTCTTTGTTTGAAAGTGATCCAATTTTGTAATTATATTTATAATAATAAGCGAATATTAATCATTTGTCAAGGGGTAAATGTGTTATATTATGTTTGAATTGCTTGTTTTTGCAATGTTTTTATAATGTTCCAATAGTATATATATACAAAATAAGTGAGATGTGTAATGTTGGGTAAGGGTAAGTCGGGGCCCCGGAGCATGAGAATTGCCGCACTGAAGTAAGCGCATGCTACTTTTCGGTATCAAAATCCGGGTATTTTAGAGCGAGCTTTTTTATGGTTTCAACATGGCTGTCAAGAAACAGGAAGTTCATTGCCGAATTGCTGAAGTGGGTAAAGTTTAATACTGCCAGTTTCCCGGCAAAGTTGGAACTTGACATGTGGCACAAATTGCCGTTTGAGGTGTGGATGTCGCCGTACTGATTGTTCATCAGTTCCAGATTTGTTATGGTTTTTGACGGATATCTGACAGCAGACGCCTTGAAGTATTCCCCTGTATAAGGTTCTAACACATATCGGAACGCGCCGTTGTATCCCCAATCCAGGAAGCGGCTGGTGCCGCAATAGCTTCTGGGCCCTTCGAACTTGTAGCCTGCAGCTCTCTCAGTAGCATCGGTGGGACACAGGAAAACTTTGCTGTTTCTCAGGTAATCGTTATTGTAAAGGATATAGCTCCAGCAATTATCGTCTTTACCATTCGCGGTGGTGCCGTTAGGATAAAAACCGTTGTGATCTCCCTGATACTGTTTCAGGGCTGTTCCTATTTGCTTCATGTTCGCGGCGCATTGGATGGTAACCGCCCGGTCTTTTGCCTTGCTTAAGGCTGGGAGCAGCATTGCCGCAAGCAGGGTGATTATTGCGATTACAACCAGCAGTTCAATCAGAGTAAAAAATTTCCGGTAATTTTTCATTTCCGCTGATTACCTTATTTGTCGGACTTTTGATTTTGCCAGGTTGTGAATTGTATTTATTGAGGTTGTTTTTGGGGAAAGAAGCACTATTGGTTCCCTGGGGAACTCGCCTGATTTTATCCATTCTAACAGGGTTTCGATGCCGATCGAGCACATTTTATCCATACGGTTGTCAATCATGGCCAGGTTGGTTTTTCGGCGATTGTTTTTCAGGCGGTGTCCAATCATGATGAGAGAAAGGTCACCGGGAATTTTGTATCCGGCCTTGGACGCAATTGAGTAAATTTGCGTTCCCGTTGACAGGTCATCAACCACGCAGGCGGTATAGTTTGAATTTTTCAAGAAATCGAGCGTTCGCCTGGTGATAACATTCAAGTTCCGTCCCGCGTCAAGCCTGTCGGCCTTGGCGAATTTGATTTCAGCTGCTCTTAGGGCGCATTTGAATCCGGAATATGTGGCAATGGTATTGTAGTGTGAAAATGATGATGTGGTAATAAAGGCAATTTTACGGTGTCCGGCGTGCAATAGGCATTCCGCGGCAAGGAATCCGGCCTGAAAATAATCACAGATGATGCATGGGACCCCGCTTTGGCCGGCATAGATGTTATTTACCGCAACTACCGGGCAAAGCGAACTTATCCTGCCGGCAATGTCAACCGGCATCCGGCTGATCAGCAGTACGCCTTGGACTTCATCATTTCTGATTGCGGTAATGAGCGTATTGTCATCAGGGGAATTTTCAAAAAGTTCGATGGTGCGGTCAAAAATTCTGGTGCTGACATGATTGCGTTTGGCAAAAGTATCGATCCGGCCCAGGACAGTGCGAAAAAAAGTGTCGGTGTAATGATAAGCGGCGCGCATGACAACCGCAATGGTTATGTCTCTACTGATAAACGTGCCGGCTCCCGGTTTTCTGATAATCACTCCTTCTTCTTCAAGCAGTGCCAGCGCTTTCCCGATCGTTCCGCGCGAAAATCCCAGCTTTTCAGCCATGGCGCGTTCGGGGGGCAGTCTGTATTCGCTGGCAGCCTTTCGCTGCTTGATATAACTCCGGATAATATCTTTAGCCTGTAGTCTTTTTTTCATTTCAAGTGATCCGCATTAATAAACCAATGACGATAATGTACATATTTAGTATATAAATATAATCAGGTGTTGTCAAGGCGTGATATCGATTAATTGCAATACTATTATGAAGGAATTTACATGAAATCATCCTGCCGGACGACAATGTGCCATTTTATGCTGATGCAGGAAATGGTATTTACTCACGTTGTAAATGATTCGTGTTTTCGTTATCCAATATTTATCATTTCCGTTTAATCAGTCCGATTTCGAATGGTTTAAGGGTTGCAATACCGTTTTTGGAAGCAATTTTCCCGGCAAAGCTTTCAACTGTATAACCATTTTTAATAGCAAATGTGTTTTCCGTATTTTTCAGATTGGAGATCAAATAAGTTCCTGAATCAATTACATTTTCAATACTGATGCCTTCCGGCAGTTCTCCTGAAAAATATTTTTCAGCACAATTGTCAAACGGGACCAATCCGGTGCTCCATGCACGGGACAATAGAAAACTGTCGGTGTTTCCGAAGTTGATTGCCATCCGGCGCTTGCGAACGCTTTCGCAATCCACGTGAAACAGCCAGCGGATAAGTTTTTTGTTACGGTCAACTTCGTATAAGGTAGCTCCTTCGTTTAAAAGACCGATTTTGCCGTAAGCATTTTTCACAATTAAGCAGTAAGGGCTGGATATTTTATTTTTATGCGCCACGCTGTAAACATTTGGATTGAACTGTACAAGTTCTTCAATACCGCCGCAGTCAAATTCAATCGAAAGGTAATCCTGCCATTTATCAAAGGTCTCGAAATTATTACGCGGACAATATTGTAAATTTACTTCGGCGTAATCACTAACAGCCGAAAACAGCAAGGTCATGTTAACAGTTTGCAGCTGCCCGGAATCATGATCGAGTTTGAGTTTTATAATGTTCAGGTTTCCAGCTTTTTCAGCCTGAACGGAATAAACATTGAAACTCCCGAGTTGTTTATCCATAACCCGGAAACGGCAGGATTTATTAATATGTTCCAGTGTAATCCAGGAGTTGTCCGCGGCAACCTTCCATGATCCTGATTGCACCGGGAATCCGGTGCTTTGCAATTCACATTTATCCGGCATGGCATGGCCTAACGCGGGAAAATCCCCGGTTGCATAAAATACGGAATTTATCTCCACCAGTCCGTTAGCGAAAAACATTTCCGGATGTCTGATTTTTGCAAAAGCCAGCGGCGATTCCGAGGCATTGAATAAAACTTCTGACTTTTCCTTCTGACAGGCATTGAAAATATCCTTTAGTTCGTCAAATATACCCGTTCTTACTTCAATAAGCGCTTCACCAAGCGTATCGCGAGAATACGGCGGGACATCCGCATTGGACTTTTTGCTGTAGAATTCTCCGCGCCGTTGTCCGCCAACTATCGCACAATCATGTGATTCGTAAAAACATATAGTTTTTTCAATATCATCGAAATCGATATTATTATTAATATTCATAAGCTTCAGTTGCCGGTATTTGGCGAACATATCGAACAATTTTTCGTAATGGCTCAATGAATTGATATTGGTCTCATTCCAGTAAAAAACGTTTTCCGCCAGCGAATAATCCTCCGCATTATAAAATTTTTCCGGCAGTTCCAATGATATATCCGGGAAAATTTTCGATGGGGCCATATAGCGTCCCCACACATTCGCGTAATAATGTGCGCGGATCATGTGTACCCGGAACGGAATATATCCTAAGTCCATAAAATTAGCATAAAGATGTATTTTGCTGTTTTTCAGTTTACTGGCATATATTGGTAAGAACAGGTAAAAATTAGGTCCCAGTTTTTCGAGCGCTCTATCAGGCATGGTGGCGGAAGCGATTTTGCATCCGGACGGACTTGTCCAGCAGATAAACGGTTCATTTTCAGGAGGAGCGAAGCCGTGATTTTGAGTTATGTGCATTGCCTGCTTGAAACCGAAATGTTTCAACAAATCCGGCATCTGCGGAGATAGAGAGTTTTCCTGACACTGGTAGGTTTCCGGAGTTGTTCCGAAACATTTATTAAAAGTATCCAGCCCCTTGGCAAATTGCAGATACTGTAATGCCAGCGGCGACAGCAATGCATAAGGAAGCGAATATGTTCCGTTGGTCATTTCAATATTTCCGGATTCCACTGCCGAGTTAATTTTTCTTGCGAATTTGGGATAACGCGCAAGCAGTTTTTCCCAGCAGGAACCACCGGCTTCGATACCAATCCGGTAGCCGGATGTCTCTGAATAATCTAAATATGAATCCAGGAGATTTCTGGAATACTCCGGCCATTCGAATTCGAAAAAGCCTTTTTTATCAAGCAGTATTCCGATGTGGGGAATTTCAACCAACTGCAACTCCACGGGCGCGATGCTTTGCCTGATGCTTGCCAATGTTTCAAATGCTATCTTCAGTTTAGCGGCGGCCTTGTCCGCGTTTTTCTGGTTTACGGCATCCAAAGCTTCAAGGAGGAAAGAGTCGGCGTTCCGGACGGCTGACCGGTCTTTTTCTTCAATATCAGAAAGCCACTGGACCATCAGGCGGTTAAGTCCGTAAGCCTGAAAATCAATTCTGAAAATTTCAAGAATATCAGTATTGTCAACTTTCGTTTTATTTCCGGGGAGAATAAAATTGAGAAAATTAGAAGTTATTTCCGCAATCAATGATAACCGGGATTCAACAAGCTCGTTGATTAACCGGTTAGACAACGCGAAAAGGTCAAAACCAACTGCAACTCCATTTCCTGATTTCATTACGACGGGACGTTCCGCTATTTTCCATTCCGGCAAACCGTTTTCATATGTATCGAATTCCATGTCATCCGGGTAAAACATATTTCTTACCGGATTCTCAAAACGTTCTTTCTCGGAAATCCGCGCAACATTATTATCCAGCTTCGGACGAACAAAAATACCCGCCGGTAAATCATTTCCCGGGAAAAACTCCGAAGCCTGTGAGCACGGACAAATAATAAAATCATTTTCACTGATCTTTTCCGGAAGTCCGTTATGCCATTCCGGAATAATTCCGGTCATATTGAGAATGACCGGATCGAACATCATCCCGTAACCATCGATCCAACCGTACATGTGTTTCCAGCAGATTCTGGGACGCTCCTCCTGAAAATTATTTGTTTTTGGAAAGATATAAAAAATTTTATTCATTGTCAGTTGGTTCCATTGCCAGTCCCGGCATGGAGAAGAGGATATCTGCATTGCCGAAGAATTTAAGATTGCCATGTTCATACGGGACGAAAAAGGTATTGCCCTGATTAATATCAAATTCTTTACCATCGGAGTGTATTACAAAATCTCCTCTAACGGCAATCCCGGCGGCGGCGCGTCTGAATGGATTGTCGTAGGTGAACTGGTCGCGGAGTTTCAGCATTGCCGCGCCAAAATAACGTGTCCGGCCAGGATCAATCAGTTGTATTAATCTGGAATCGGCCTGTTTCATAATAGTTTTGGGAATCATTACGCAGCGGTTCCAAGCTTCTTTTCTGGACATCGGTTGGAAGTCGAATACTTTCATGGCGGTTTCGGGATCGGTTTTGCCGAAGCGTTCCTGGTCGCTCAACCGCTGGGTTCCGCAATAAAGTTCCGGCTGGACCACCAGGTCCGTCGGTTCCATGATTTCCACCAGGAACACTCCTGGGCCGATTGCATGGACCATGCCGCCTTCGATCAGCAATACGTTGCCGGGTTTTACCGGGTGCTTGTGGCACATTTTCAATCCTCCGGAAAATTCGCCTGATAATGCTTCACGGGAAAAATTTTTTTCGTCCAATGATTCATTGAATCCCATAATTAAATATGGTTCTTCGCCATTTATCTCACGGGTTTCAAGTACGATCCAGGCTTCGGTTTTACCGTAGGGGGAACCGTAAATCAGCTTTGCCGTTTTCCGGTCCGGATGTGCCTGAAGCGGCAACCTGACCGCGGAATCAAGCAGCTTGGTTAAAAATCCCGTATCCATGCCGAATTGGTCCATATGCGCCGAACCGAAAAGCTCCACGGGCTTATTTCTGACGAGTTCGGAGAAAGGCATTTCCCGGCCATCAAGCATTACCGTGCTGATTCCTTCACCCGCTTTCATTATTTGCGGATTGTTTGCCAGCACTGTTGACGCTATCCAGTCCTCGGGGTAATTGCCGTCGGCGGTAGCCGCTTCGTTCCTTATGTTATCTATCATTGCTCCGCCGCGGTAAACCCGCCAGATACGGTTTGGCTTGAACTTGAACGGATGCATTAAATTCCCTTTATGTTTCCTGAAAATTACTGTTGACAATTATATGGTATCACGGTATAATACAAAAAGCAAGCGTGAATTTTTTAAATATGTGGTATAAAATGACAAAGCAAGAATTAATCAGCCGTGGCATCGATATGTTGACTGAATCCAAGCGGGAACAGCAGCGGTTGACCGGGTGGTTTGTTTATCAGGAAATTAAAATGCAGGTCAGGCAGGAGTTGTCGGCCAGCGGAAAAGACCCGGATGTGCCGGACAACCAGGCTGAAATTCTGTGTGAATGCGTCAGCCGGATGCCGCTGTCGATTCCGTCGGGAAGCGTTTTTGCGGGAACTCAGGACGATGCCTTTTCCCCGAGTTACGCATTGATCAACCCGGCATTCAAGGTCGAAACATTTGCGGGATACTGTGACCCGCTGGCAGTTTACGATGACATTGCCCCTGATGCGGAGTTTCCAGCGGAGCGGATTGAGAAAGTCCGGGTATATTATGCCGAAACCAATTATGTGAAAGAGCTTTACAGTGCTTACCGGCAGACCGGCGGCGCTACCCGCGAGGTGGTATATTTCGTTGAACCGGTCACCGGTCACATAATTCCCGACTTGCGTCCGGTTCTTCGCGACGGCATTGCTGCTTTATCCGCCGGAGACGGTTACCGGGGAGTTATTCGCGGCTCGATGCAGGCGGCGGTGATCCTGGCCGGACGTTATTATGATCTGGCGAAAAAAATGATTACTTGCTGTGAAGACCCGGCCGAAGTTTCCAGGTTGAACATGATAGCGAGAGCGTGTAAACAAGTTCCTGAATTCCGGGTCAGGAATTTGCATGAAGCCATGCAGAGTTTCGTGCTGCTGTGGCAAGTGATGTGTTTGGAGCAAGCCCCGAATCCATATGCGTTTTCCGTGGGTAATCTTGACCGGATACTGGCGCCGTACCTGTTCGATACGCCGCATGACGAAGCCGTTGCGCTGGTGCGGCATCTGCTGGCGTTTTTCATGGTAGGGGATCGCGGCTGGGCGATTTCCCAGAACCTGATGGTGGGAGGTATGGATCAGGCCGGAAATGATTTGACCAATCCAATGAGTTACATTATTCTAGACGCTTTTTTCGAGTCTAATCAACCTCAGCCGGCCTTGTCGGTAAAGTTGCATTCAGGAACGCCGCAAGAACTTTATGACGCACTCGGAAAATTCTTCTTTACCCCAGGGAAACTGACACCGTCGCTGTTCAACGATGAAGCCATGTTTGCCATGCTCAAGGACAAAGGCGTCGCGGAAAACGACCTGCCTGATTATTCCATTGCCGGGTGTCAGGAACCGCTGATCATGGGCAGGGAAAACGGCAATACCACCAACAGCTGGCTCAATCTCGGCAAGGTGCTTGAACTGACTTTGAACGATGGCTGTTCGCTGCTTTCCGGGGAAAAGTTGGGCTTGAGTTGGCAGGAGCTTGGATACAACGGCATCAGTGACGTTCTGGAAAATCTCGAAACCGCGTTTTTCAAACAGTTGGACATGGTTTGCCTGGACATGCGGGAAGCCGCCAATGCATGCACGGAGACGCTTGGAAAAGTCGCCGCGCCATTTACTTCCAGCTTGATGGGGGGGCTTGAATCCGGGCGCGACTGCCGCAATCCGGAACAGCCGGGAACCAGATACGGCGGCAGCGGGTGCCTGATTCACGGACTTAGCGTCCTGGCTGATTCTCTGACCGCCGTTAAAGCACTTCTCAAACACGAGATAGCATCTCCGGAACAGCTTATTGAAGCGTTGCGGGACAACTTTCAAGGGCACGAACAGCTTAAAACTTTTCTAAGCTCCCAGGATAAATACGGCAATAACTTTACCGAAGTTGACAACTTGACCGCTGTTCTGGCTGACAGGGTTTGCGAACGGATTTCAGCATTGACAAATTCCGCCGGAAAGCCGTTCTGTCCGGACTTTTCCACGCCCAGCACCCACCTACTTTACGGCTATTGGGTCGGTGCGACTCCCGATGGTCGCGGTTCCAGGGAAATGCTTGGTTACGGCATTGATCCGAGACCGGGAGTTGCGGTCAAAGGCCTGCAGGAAAGGATGTTGTCCAATCAAAAACTTCCGTTCGGAAAAATGACCGGCGGCTACGCCTCCCATCTCGGGCTTTCCCCGAATGATTTCAGCAAATATCATACAATGAAAGACAAAATTGTTTTGATGGCGGAAAACGTTATCAAGCCATTATTCGGCTTTTGTGAAGGGAAAACAGGCAAGATAAGTCCGTTCTATGTGTATTTTAATGTTGATCAGGCCGGGCACCTCCGCAAGGTGCTGGCCGATCCGGAAAAATATGCGCCGAACGGAATTTACATTCTCAGGATTCATGGTACATTTGTGAATTTCCTGGATCTGTCGCCGGCAATTCAAGAGGATATTATTGCCAGGCTCGATCCTGAATCAACAATATTGGTATGATGGAATAAAACCATGGAGTTGACTGAACAAGTACGGCAATACATCGTGACCCGCATTCTCGATGGCACATACGGGCCCGGCGACAGCATTCCCACCGAACGGGACATGACTAAAATGACCGCCACCAGCCGGGTCACGGTCCGGCGCGCCTACGCCCAGCTGGAAAAAGCCGGAATTATTGTCCGGCGCCAGAAAACCGGTTCGCGGGTAGCGGAAACTTTTCGCGGTAATTCCGGAAAACTCGACAGCATAGCGGTCATTTCTTCACTTCGCGATTCGTTTGCCCGTGACTTCCTTGAGGAAATCCAGAGGTTCTGTAACGAAAACGATATTCTTACGATCCTCGGTATTGCCGAAACCCCTAAACAGCAGGAGGAAGCAGCGCTGAGGTTTGCCGCGAAGGGGGTGCGGAACCTGATATTCTGGGGACTTGACCGGTCACTTGATTTTTCCGTTTTTGCCAGAATCCGGGTACTCGGGGTAAATATCGTGTTCTTCGACCGGGTCGTGCCGGAAGCGTTCGCGGACTACGTCGGATTGGATAACCAGCGCGCAATTTCGGACATTGTGGGCAACGCCGGAAAGCAGCAATGTGATGCAATCGGCTTCGTCAATTATTCCGGACTGGAAATCGACAGTGACTTGGAACGCCAGGAAGCATTTGAACAATTATGCCGGAAAGCAAAAATCGATTACAAAGTTTTCTATGTGCCTTGGGAGGCCACAATCAGCCAGTACCCGCAAAAACAAATCGCCGAAAGTTTCGCGAAGAGTAAGAAACCGGCGCTGGTGGGAGTCAATGACCGGGTGGCAATCGGCCTGAAGAAAATTTTCCCGGACCATTTTGATATCTACGGCATTGACGGTACTCCGGAAGCAATTTCGGCTGGCATTACAACCTATTCCCAACCGGTAAAGGCCATGGCTTCCGCCACGATTGACGGTCTTGCCAGGCAGCGAAAACTCGGGAACCGCTGGATAGCCAAGGAATATCGTTTCACCGGTCAACTGAAGTCGAAATGATTATTTTTTCCCAAGGCTGGAGCGTGGGAAAGGACGGGCCGGGGCAACGGCTGGTCTTCTACCTTAAAGGCTGCAATATGCGTTGTTTATGGTGTGCCAGCCCCGAAAGCCTGAAATCCGAACCCGAGATCATGTTTTATCCGGCAAGAAGCTCAAAGCAGGTGGACTTTGTGTGTCCGTATGGTGCGGTAAATGGCGAAAATCTGAATCGTGAAATATGCGGCGAATGCAAAACCAGGGATTGCATAACAACATGGAAAAATCCCTGTTTTGAATTAGCGGGAAGGGAAATTACCCCTGAAGATATTCTGAAAGAAGCATTGGACGGCAGAGGATTTTTTGGGGCGGAAGGCGGCGTCACGTTTGGCGGGGGCGAACCGGCTTTGCAAATCAATCAGCTGCTGGACACGGTAGATTTATTGAGAGCGAATTTAATCAATACCGCCGTGGAAACCAACGCGTCCGCCACTGGTTTTCCCCGCCTGATCGGTAAAGTCGATTATATGATGTGCGACTTGAAAGCCGTGACCCCGGAAACCCATCGGCGCATGACGGGAATTTCTTCAGAACCGGTATTGGATAATCTCAGGTTGGCCTGCGCCGGACAGCGCAATTTTCAACTTTGTTTTCCAGTAGTTCCGGAACACAACAATACCCCCGGAGAATTAAACGCCGTCATCAATTTTTGTCTGGAACTGAAGATACTGCGAAAAAAAAGCCTGGAATTACCATTACGCCTGGAGCTTGTCCGGATCGCACACCTTGGCGAGCCAAAGTATTATGCGCTCGGCGCAGCCTACCCGATGCGGGGCCATCCGCTGGCAACTGAACAAGACATGGCGAAAGTGGAAAAAATATTCAAAGAAAACAGCCTGGAAGTCAGGGGCATATCTTGATATAGGATTATTAACGGAATCGCGTTCAACTCATTTGCGGAAGTTTTTCCTGGAAAATATGTAAAGGATTCTTGTAATTTAAAATATATTATATCATAATACAATTAGGGGGCTTCAGAGGAGAAATCATAAATGGATTCACGACCAAACATTTTATTGTTGATGACTGACCAGCACCGGGGAGATTGTCTTGGAATTGACGGCCACCCTGTGCTGCAAACCCCGTATCTCGATGCGGAAGCCGCCGCCGGGATCAGGTTTCGTCATGGCTATTCGGCGTGTCCGGTATGCATTCCGGCCCGGCGCACCATGATGAGCGGCAGGACTCCGCACGGGCAGGGAACCTACTGCAATTACGATACCTTGCTGAATACGCCAACTCTGCCGGGTTGTTTGTCCGGGGCAGGCTATCAAGCCCATTTGTGTGGCAAACTGCATCTCTGGCCGCAACGCAAACTTTACGGCTTTTGCAGCACTGATTGGGCTGACGGCCCCGGCGGGAAAAATGACCGGAATGATTATTACAAGTTTCTGGAAAACAACGGATTCAATATGCCGGAAGCGGCGCGCTGCCACGGCATGGACGGCAACGGCTGGGCGGCGCGTCCCTGGCCTTTCGAGGAACGCTATCACATCACCAGCTGGACTACCGATTGCGCGTTGCGGTTTCTGGAGAGGCGCGACCCTACCATGCCGTTTTTCCTGAATGTGAGTTATTACCATCCGCATCAGCCGGCCATTCCGCCGGAATACTATTACAACATGTACATGAACATGGATATTCCGGAACCGGCTCACGGCGGCTGGGCCAAGGTTGACGAAATTTCCCGGCGCGGCATGCCGGTCAGTTCCATCCGTATCAATCCAGACCCGATTGTGATGAAACAGTTCCAGGCCGGATACTTCGGCTGCATTACCCACATCGACCACCAGATCGGCAGAATCCTCCAGGTTGTTCCGCAAAATACTATCGTGTTATTTGTTGCCGATCATGGCGAAATGCTTGGTGACCACGGTTACGCCAGGAAAGGACATGGATTTGAGGGATCGGCCAGGATTCCATTTTTGTTCAAATTTCCCCAAGGCATGAATATTCCTCAACGGCAGGTTCGCGATGAAGTTGTCGAGTTGATGGATGTTATGCCGACTCTGCTCGATGCCGCCGGAATTGCCATTCCGGACATGGTCGAGGGCAGAAGTCTGATGCCGCTGATTACCGGTAAGGACTCAACCTGGCGTGAATATGTCCACGGCGAATGCGCGGTGCTTGGTGAACCCGACAACATTCCCAAAACCGGGATGCAGTATCTGACCGACGGCAAACGCAAATACATCTGGCATCCGGGAACCGCCGAGGAGTTTTACTTCAATCTGGAAACAGATCCGCGGGAATTGCACAACCTGTCAGGGGAGTCCGGATTTGATCCGGAAATAGAAATTTGGCGGCAGCGGCTGATCGGAATCCTCAAAGACCGGCCTGAAGGCTTTACAGACGGCAAAAAACTCCTGAAAACTGTTGGCATCACCCGGCTGTGCCGCGAGGAAGTGGCCCGTCCTGGTATGTATCGAGTCGAAAACGGCAAATGGATACCTCCGCGGAAAAGCTGAAAAATTAGCGGTAATTTGTGTTTTTTTATGTTCTGCTCTTGACGTTTCTTGAATTATATGGTATTATGCTATATAACCAAATATTGAAGGCGGGCCCAGATGAAAATGGATAAGCTGAATAGAATAAAATTCCGCGAGGCCATAGCTTTTGAGCGCCGATGCTGGTATAATATTTTTTGCATGGAACTTATATCGATATAGGAAGCGTGTTTTTTTAACCTGATTCTATATCGATATAGGCATGGAAAGACTTTTAAAAGCAACAACCGGAAGTATGGACGGAGGAAAAAATGGCTGATGCAACAAGTATTAAATACCTGAAGCTTCGGCAATCCCTGCGTAAGTTCATCAAGAGTCATCACCCGGGGACCAAGCTGCCAACCTATGCGGAAATAATCCGGCGTTACGGGGTAAGCCAGGCAACCGTTGATTTGGCCTTAAGGGATTTTGATGAGCAGAAGTTGATTGTGCGTAAATCGAAACGCGGTATTTATGTTTCTCCCCGTGCGGCGCAGAAAAATATCGGTGTTATTTTTGGTCATAACATATTCAGCAGTGAAATTTCTCCGGTGTCGAGGTTGCTGTTGAAATACGCCGAAGAACACGCAACTCAGAACCGCGAAAATGTCAGCTTTTTTATCAATACCAGGCAGGTGATGATCGAGGGCCACGATATCCGGGTCAACCGCGATCTTGTCGACGTTCTGGAATCCGGCAGACTTGACGGCCTGCTGCTGATCGGCTCCAGGGGGCCTGCTGAAACAAAATGGCTGGGCAGTCAGGACATTCCCCTGGTTGTACTGAGTAACAGGCCCGGTTCTGCTTACGGGATTGCCTTTGATACCGGCGAACTTGTCCGGCTCGGGACAGAGGCGCTGGTTGCCCGGGGATGTGAAAGAATTGCGTTGCTTAGTAACCACGGGCATCAGCGTGACCAGGATTTCTTTGATGATATCGAGGCATATGGGCAGGTTCTTAATCACCACAAATTGGATAGACGGCCGGAGTGGATTTGGGATAAAGCCCCGAAACCGCCTATAGATTCCATCGAATTACCGGTAAGTAATGAAGAACTTGGCAAAATCGCGGCGGAAGCTTTGTTTGGCGGTAATCCCGACCCGGAAAATTTGCCTTTTGACGGTGTAGTCAGCACGGACGATATGCTTACCCGCGGTTTTCTCGGGAAATTATGCGAAGCGGGGATTTATCCGGAAACGCACATTAAAATTTCCACTCATGTAAACAAAGGATTACCGGTTTTGAGGGAATACGGAAATTCGCTTAATCTGATTGAAGTAGATCCTGAAAAACTTGTTGACGAGGCATTTGCGGTATTGCGCAAACTTTCGTCAGGCGAATTAACGGCTCCCGGATTGTCGTTGATTACGCCTTGTTTCCGGATGGAGTTATGCGGGGTTGGTGATGAATAAGGTTAAGAAATAATAAAAAAGGGGATCGGATCATGCGAGGAAGAAATTATAAAGTCGGAGATCTCTTGAAAGGTCGGATTAACAGGCAGGGAAAGGATTGCAATAGGGAAAAAGAATTCACTCTTATCGAACTCCTTGTAGTAATCGCGATAATTGCAATACTGGCGTCAATGCTGCTCCCGGCATTGAAAAACGCAAGGGAGCAGAGTCAGAGGGCCGTATGTAAATCCAACCTGAAACAGATAGGGCAAGGGTTGATCATGTACACCGGCGATTACGATAGCAGATTACCGGACCGGCCATATAACAGTACCTGGAATGGAACCTATAACCGCGGTTGTTATCTATATTTGACCACGGATGTGGGCGATGGCGAAATCGGTTTCGGACGGCTGTATCCCGATTACGCGCCCCAGCGGGACATTTTCCTCTGCCCGTCACCGTCAAGCACTTCCAACGCAGACTGGGCATACAGCAAGGAAGACTGGAAACGCTGGCGGCTCCAGTGGCCCAGCCAGGCCGTTTGCGGATCGTATACATACCGGTATTATCACAGTACCTCCAATAACAAGAAATACGAAATCCAGGGGCAGCCTCTTGCCAAGATCAGCGAACAGTTTAAAAGCATCGGAGCATGCACTTTCGATTATAATAAAACAAATTATTCACATCATGCGGAGAAGGGAACGAATGTTCTTCATCTGGACGGTTCGGTAAAATGGATGGCGGACGCTCCGATCAAGCAGTTGAATACTACCGGCTGGGGATCATGTGATTATCCCCTCGCTCCTTCAGGGATGGACTGGTTCTGGGAATTCTCGGAAGAATAGTGGTAAAAATAAATTTTGATATTAAGCTGGAGAATGAGTCAGGGATTGTATATGAGAAAATTTAAATATGAAATGAATCAGGCAATGCGGAAAATGTTGAAACTTTCGGAAAAGCTTATCGCCATAATTCTTTTATCCTGTATCATGGCAAACGTTGTGGTGTCAGCAAAGAACAAACCGCACGCGCTTCCGGATAATATTCCGGTCCTGGCGCAAATTCCCGGCAAACTTCCCTCATTTAACGGCGCTAAAGTGGACTGGAGCAGCCGCGGCGCCTGGAAGCAAACCACCCCGACGCGTTCACGGCTTTGCATCAACGGACTTTGGCAGTTCCAACCGGCGGATTTGGCGAAAGGACTGCCGCAAAAAGATCAATGGGCCTATTTAAAAGTTCCCGGGGCCTGGTGGATGCTTCACGGTGTCAACCATACCCCTTACAAAATCTGGGGCAAGGGGACCACGAACTGGAAAAACAAACCGGAAGGTTCCATAAAAAGTGTGTGGTATCGCAGGACGTTCCGCATCCCGAAGTCGCTTCAGGGAAAAAACATCTGGCTGACAACCAGGTTGATCTCCGTTGGCGACATTGTTTATGTTGACGGCAAAAAAGTTGGCCCGTTCCCGGTTCCGGCCGACAAACAGAAGATTTTTTCCCGGATGGACAAAAAATCCGGTATCCGATTCATTGCCAACGCTTGTCTGGATATCAGCAAGTTCATCAAACCCGGAAAGGTGCAGACTCTTGCAATTTACACGGACAAACCTGTTTACTCCTCGTTGTTCCTGGAGTCAACCGCAAAAGGTCAACTCCTCCGCGACATTGAAGTTTGTCCATCGGTGAAGAATAAGCAGCTTACCGTCAGATTCCGGCTTGACGGAAAATCCGGCGAAATCGGTTCCTACGCGCTTACTGTCCGGGACGCAAAAGGTAAAACCGTGTTGGAGAAGGCCGGACTTACCGCGTCCAAAGCCGGTCCCGCCGGATTCATCAGTGTTACCGCGGACTGGAAAAATCCGGTTCTCTGGAATCTGGACAGTCCGGTGCTATACACGGCGGTTCTGGAGGCCAAAGCAAAAGACGGCAAGGTCATCGACAGCGCTTGGCCGGTACAATTCGGGTTCAGGGATTTCACGATAAAGGGAAAGGATTTTCTGTTGAACGGCAAGCCGATTCACCTGAAATCCTATGCTCTTTACAGTTTCGGTTTCGGGAACGGAGAGAATATTGTCGGTATCGGGGCTTCCAACCTGGACCGCCGGGCGGTGCGCCGCCAGCTCAACTTCATGAAGCAACTCGGTTACAATCATATCTATCTGGCCGGATATGCTTCGATGTGCGCTTATCCATGTCTCGATATCCTGTTCGAGGAGTGTGACCGTTACGGATTCCTGATCAGCTATTACCCAATGTACGGCGGCGTGCTTCGGTATATGCGTAAATATATCATTGCCCAGGCGAGGGCCAGAAAAAGCAGGAAAGAACTCAGGGAGTCGTCAGTGTGGAAACAAGGGCTGGCCACATGGCGCAAACGTATCATGGAAGTGCTTCCGTGGTACTGGAATCACCCGTCGCTGGTGATGTACGTGGTTGGCATGAATTCCGCCGGGGCCCCCGGGGAAGAACTGCCTTATTATATCGGCAGGGACTACCATGAGAAGTTTCCCTCGCCTTGGGGCGGCAACCGGGAATTCATGGGCAAAATCATGAAGACATTCAAGACCATTGATCCCGATCACATCGTTTACTCCCACATGTGCACCAATTTCGGCCCGGTTTATACCGACAACCGTTACCTGAACTTTATGCCTCTCCAGGAAGTGGAGGATTATATTGAAGACTGGAACAAACACGGAACCAAACCGATTCTTTTTATTGAATACGGTTCTCCGCTCAGTTGGGATTTCAAATTGTTCAAAGCCGGGGGAAAGGGGATTTATCATAGAGATCCCGGTTTCACCGATGGCGAACCGTGTGCTACCGAATACTCCGCAATGTATCTTGGGGAAAATGCGTATGGGATTGAAAAAGACAGTTACAACAAGCGGCTGGAAAAATGGTATTACGGCGGCAGGCATTGGAAAGGCTTGATCCTGGGTATAGAGGAAGCCGGTTATTTCCCGATGCATTCAAAGTTTATCAGGAACAACTACCGCACCTGGCGCGCCTACGGAATTCCCGGCGGCATGATTGAATGGGCGTTCCGCAATGTCAGCTTGGGTGGCCACAAATTCGCCCAGGGCGGAAAAGCCAATACCGCGCATCAGGAGGACAACCTGCAAACGCCGTATCCGTATCCCGATTATTATGTAAAATGGCGGCCGTCGCTGGGACCAGACCGGCATTTGCACAGAAACTACAATCTGCCATCTCTCCCGGAAACCGGTCCGGTGGGCAAACTCGACTGGACCAACCCGATATACAACGCCTTGAAGGACTCCCTTGCCGATCCGCTGGTCTACATTGACGGCAACTCAAAACGGATTTCCGCGAAGGACCACAGCTTCTTTTCCGGTGAGAAAATCGTCAAGCAGATTATCGCCTGTTATGACAAATGCGTTCCGTTCAACGGAGAGGTGAAATGGCAGGCGGTTCTTGGGGACAAATCTCTGGCTAAAGGAAGTTTCCCGTTGAAACTTGCCCAGGGCGCGATTGTCAAAACGCCGGTCAGCTTCAAAGCCCCGGAGGTGTCCGAAGCGACATCCGGCAAGCTTACCGCATCCGTAACCGGCCCGGACAATTTCCGGAAAACCATGTCGTTTGACTTTCGGGTGTTTCCGAAGCTGGACGCAGTCAAGTTGCCGGGAACGCTCAAGATCGCCCTGTACGACCCGAAAAAACTTACTTCGCAGTGGCTGAAGAACGTCGAAAAAGTAAACGACCCGAGAAAAGCGGATGCCGATTTGCTGGTTATCGGCCGCGAAGCCATGACGCGTCCGGAAACCCCCGGATTCCAGTGGTACAAAGTTCCGAAAATGGCAAAAAGCATCGTTCCTTTCGAGCCGATGCCGGCGTCCAAACTGCCGTTCGATATTAATAAGGTCGCGGAAGGGCAGCGGGTGCTGATTTTTGAACAGAACGCGCCGACGCTTGAGGGCATGGGATTCAGGACCATTTCTACCGTTCCCCGTTATGTTTTTGCCACTGCCGGAGTCCATCCCGCGTTGAAAGGGATTGCGCCGGAAGACCTGATCGACTGGCGCGGCGCGGGTACAATGGTCCCGTCATTTCCCAAAGACCAGTTGCCCCGGCATGCCAATCGCTACTGCCGTAAAATCAACAATCAGGGTTCGGTGGCTTCCGTGGTAGTGGAAAAACCGCACCTGGTCGGTTTCACCCCGATACTGCAAACCGAATTCGGGCTTGACTACACTCCGCTGCTTTCGTGGAAAATCGGCAAGGGCATGATCGTTTTCTGCCAGCTTGATATCCAGGGAAGATACGGGAATGAACCGGCCGCCACTAGAATTGCCGGCAATCTGCTGAAATGGCTGTCGGAATACAAAGGTGATACGGGAAGAAGAATCTGTGTAATGGCCAAGGGCAAGAAAGATACCGTCGAAATGCTTGCGAAAATCGGCGTTAAAGCCCGTGCCATCCCGATAATCCAGATACTTGAAAACCTTAAAGTTCCCGACACCACCAAGGGGCTGCTGGTGCTGGACGCCAATTTCGCTGGACTGTCCGAATACAATAAAAGAAATGTGAGCAACATTCTCCGCCAGGGATTCCCCTCATCGAACGGCGCCGCCGTGCTTGCCCTGGGAATGGACAAGAAGATTCTCGATGTTTTTCCGGTAAAAGGAGTAGAGTTTGCGAAGGAGGAAATCTGCCGGACTCTTCTCACTGCCAAGGACAGGAAGTGGGATCTGCTGAAAGGATTGTCAACCTCTGATTTTTACTGGAAAGGTTTTATCAGTTTGCCGGTTATCAAGAAGGTTCCGGCGGGTGGCAGAAAGCTCTCCACGGGAGTTATCGCCGAGGTTCCTGTCGGTGAAGGCCGCTGGGTGTTCTGTCAGGTTACCCCCGATGATCTTGACTACTCAAAGCTCCGCTATCTGCGTTTCGGGAAATGGCGTTGTTACAATCTCATTTCCCAGCTTCTCACGAACCTAGGCGCGGATGCCGACGTAAACGAAATAATTCCGCGCATCGGGAAGCGTGAAGGACTTTACGCCGAGCCGGTCCCGGAACGCGGTAACGTAATGGACGATCCCTATACTTACCGGGCATGGTAATACAACAAAATAAGGAATAAAATGCATAAAATCATTATCGGATTATCATTGAGCCTTATCAGCGGGTTTGTTTTCGGAGCAGACGTTTGGCATGAAGACTGTGAAAGCATCAAGCCGGTC
Organism: Victivallales bacterium; assembly: GCA_963678815.1. Classification (GTDB taxonomy): domain Bacteria; phylum Verrucomicrobiota; class Lentisphaeria; order Victivallales. Next base: position 3,980,750 of record OY787460.1, on the reverse strand, counting down.
TGGTCGGTAACTGCCAGGAATGGCGGAACCGTGTCGGAAGATACGAACATCAAGCATGAAGGGAAACGGTCTATAAAATTCAGCTGGACCCCAGGGTACGATGTTGCCGATGACGGAACCCCCGGTGTCCAGACTTCGCCGACGGAGCGGGGATTCGCTTTTATCAGGAGCAAGAGATTCATGATGAGCGATAAACAAAGATGTAAATTTTCCTGCTGGATAAGAACTGAGGGGGATATTGGCCGGGATAAGGGCGGGTATGCCGTTCTCAAGGTGGGTATCTGGTATTATGTGAAAGGCAAAAACGGAAAAAAATCCGTTGTCAAAACTTTTTTCGATGACACGAAGCCGCATCCGTTATGGACCCGTATAGTCAGGGAAAATACCATCATGGCAACGAAAGTAAAATCACGAAAACTTCAAACTGTACTTATTCCTCCTCCAGGAACTTATGAAGTGGAAATTCGTTTCGGGTTCTGCTTCCTGAAGCGCATCGCCACTGTCTGGATTGATGACGTGAGAATGGAAAGTTTATAAACCGCGTCCCAATAACACTTATTACTAAAAACGCTGAATTTTTATCGCTATCACCGGTTTCCGGAACAGGATATCTTTATGTTGAAAATTAAAAATGAACGCTTGGAAGTTGAAATTGCCGAACCCGGTAAATTATACCGGGGAGCGCGGTTCGATTGGACGGGTTTTATCGTTCAGGTTATCCTGGACGACAGGCATACTTTCTGCGGAATGGAGGAAAAATGCGGCGGACGCGGTTTGTGCAATGAATTCGGAATTATCGAACCAATCGGTTTTGACGAAATGCTTCCCGGAGAACAGTTCCCCAAGCTCGGAGTGGGCCTGCTGACTCGTCCCGATAATGAGGAATACGCCTTTGGCCGGAATTATCAGATTGAGCCATTCGATATAGAATACTCCGCGATGCCGGATTCGGTGTCGTTTACGGTTTTTCCCAGGGACTGCCACGGATACTCCGCACAGCTAGAGAAAGTTGTTTCGATAAAAAATAATTCTCTGGAAATAAAATACACTCTCATCAACACTGGAAACAAACCTTTGCATACGGACGAATACAACCATAATTTCCTCAGCATTGACGGCCATGAAATCGGGCTGGATTATAAATTTGAAACGTCTTTTCTTTTGCCGGAAGAAAATATTCCCCGTCCGCTTTCACGGAAAAATAATGGAATAAGCTTTTTGGAAACTCCCTGGCGTTCTTTCTATTTGCCTGTTCCGCAGGTTCCTGAAGTTGCGCGTCCTTGCTGGGAACTTATCTATCTCCCAAACCGTTTGGGGATAATGGAAACAAGCTTTTTTCCGCTGTCGCGTTTTGCGCTGTGGGGAACGGAAAAATTAATCAGTCCGGAGACTTTTTTCAGAATAGAAATTGATCCGGGCCAACAAGCTGCCTGGACGCGGAGCTATGAATTCTTTTAAGCAGATGAATACGATTTTTAAAACCACCAATTTAAAACTGGCATTGTGTCTGGTAATGCTGTGTGGAGCTGTTTTGCTTTCCGGACAGGAAGCAAACTCCGTTCGGAACAAGGTAAATGTTTCCGTCCAGTTCTACAAGCCGAACCGTCCGGATTCCCCGGTGGCGCGGCGGGTGCGGGAACTGCTGAAAAAAGACAAGTCGCTGTCGGTATCCGCCTGGGGCGGGATCAAGTTGCCCGAAGGTTCGGGTAAAGCCTCAATTGTCATGGCCATTGCGGGTAAAACGGCCCCGGACATCATGGAGGAGCATTTTCACGTAATCAGGAATGATATCCGTCAGGGGTTCCTTTATCCGCTCAACGAGTGGATTGGCAACGATGACAACGGCGACGGGCGGATTACCGGTGATGAAGTCAAATGGGCCCCATGGAAACAAATTCCGCCACTCTGGAGACGGGTGGCTATGGTTAACGGAAAAATCTACGGGATTCCTCAGCCGTCCTACAGTTACGTCGGCGTGATTTTCCGGGTCGATCTGGTTCGCGCGGCAGGGCTTGATCCCGATAATCCGCCGAAAACCTGGGATGAATTGGCCTACTGGTGTCAACGTCTGACGGACCCCGGCAAGCAAATCCCCGGCGCAACTTATCAGCGTGGACAAAAGGGCATCGTACTGCTGCCGAACGGCTTTACTTGGCTCCCCTGGGTTCAGTCGGACGGCGGCAGTCCGGTTGTCCAGGTGAGGAAAGACCCGGCAACCGGCAAAGAATACGTGTTTCCGATGGAAGCGACGAAGTTCATTACTCCGAACGGGAAAAACCTGGCCTCCGCGAAGCCGCGCTGGAAAGCTGATTTCACTTCAAAGGCAGCTATCGCGGCGACGGGATTCTATCACCGGTTGCGCTGGATGAAATGGATACGCGATCCGGAAACCGGAGAACCGGTTACCCTCTGTCGGGAGGACCTGCTGAACGGATACGTAATGAAATCCGGAAAAAAAATAGTATTTACTGAAAATGACATCATTACCGGTGTGGCGCGCACGGTAATCAACAATCAGCGGGAAAAGGGGCCGTGGGGGATGCTGGCGCGCGGAGAAGTTGCAATGACAACCTGGTTCGTTACCGACTTGGGAAAATTCGCGGAAAAAGCAAATATCAATCCCGAGCTTTTAAGCTGGTTTCCGTTCCCGGCCGGCCCGGACTCCGGCGGTGTGCGGGTGGTACAGAAGCAGCAGCATTACTCAAGCATGTGCGAAGCGGTTGGCGGCCGGACAAAGGGTGAACGGGAAAAGGTTTGGGAAGTCCTTACCGGGATCACCGGCAAAGAAATTTCCGACGCATATCTCCAGGAAAGGATTCTCGGCGGGCTGGCGAAATTTGTCCCTCCCGCAGATCTGAAACGGTTGGGGTTCGAGGACTACCTTCGGGACGTTCCACCGATGATCCGCCGCAACTTCAACGAAATCGAAAGCGGTAAAGTACGCACGTTTACCGAGCCTTTCATGGGGTTTTGGTGGACAATGGGGACCGCAATAGACCGGGAAGTGTTGAGTCTGCTCCTCGCTGAAACCGGGGAAAATTTCGACTACAAATCGGCGCTGAAAAACATTGAACACAAGGCCAACAGCGGATTGATGTTCGGACGGACACAGGCGGAACTTGACAAATACCGCCCCGCCGCCAGAATAGCGCTTGCCGTGATAACGTTGATCATCATTGTTTTTTCGTATTTCATTATACGGTCTTTCATGAAGAAAAAAGGCGACACCAGCAAACAGGTTTACAGCATCTTTTTGCCCTGGATGCTGTTGCTCCCGGCGTTGCTGCTGGTGGCATTGTGGCGGTACTATCCGCTGCTGCGCGGAATGGTGATGGCTTTTCAGGATTATCACGTTGCCGGCGGCAGCAAATGGGTGGGACTCGACAACTTTATTACGCTGGCGCTGGACGGGAGCTGGTGGGCGAGTCTGGGACGCACGGTTTATTTTGTTTTTCTTAACATGCTCCTGGCTTTCACGAGTCCTATTTTCCTGGCGGTGCTGCTGTCCGAAGTGCCGCGCGGAAAGGTGTTCTACCGGACATTGTTCTTCCTGCCGCAAATTACCAGCGGGATCGTGATTACATTGTTGTGGAAGCTCATGTATGACCCGACGCCTATGGGATTCCTGAACAAGGTTATTTCGCTGTTAAACATGCTGCCGCTGGTGCATATTGACTCTCAAACCTGGCTTCTCGATCCGAAATTGGCAATGCTTTGCTGCGTAATTCCCACCGTATGGGCCTCGATGGGGATGGCAAGTCTGATCTACCTGGCCGCGCTTCATTCGATCCCAGGCGACCTTTACGAAGCCGCCGATATCGACGGGGCCGGATTCATGCACAAACTCCGTTACATAACGCTGCCGACTCTGCTGCCGCTGATCATCATCAACTTTTTCGGCACCTTTATCGCCACGTTCCAGAACATGGGGGGGATTTTCCTTTTAACTTATGGTGGTCCCGGGGTGACGACCACGGTGGCCGGGCTTCGCATTTGGCAGGAGGCATACGCTAATCTGCGTTTCAGCATGGCTACTTCGATGGCGTGGATACTCGGCGCGATTCTCATCGCGTTCAGCTATCTGCAAATCCGCATCCTCCGGAAAGTGGAATTCAAAAAAGCGGATTGGAATTGATATTATGGCAATAATCCCGGCAACCGGCAGAAAAAAACCAACGATTCGCCTGACCATTTTCGCGATTTACGCGATGTTGACCGTGATGGGGATTACGATGGTAACGCCGTTTCTGATAACCCTGTCGAGTTCGGCAACCAACGATTACGACTATGACCGTTTTCATCCTCTGCCGAAATTCCTGTGGTCGAAGCCGGACCGTTTCATGAAAGGGCTGGTAATCTTTTACAACAACTACTCCGGCTGGGAAAAACAAATGCGCGCGGCGTTTCCGGATATGCCGTATTACTGGACCACCTGGCGGAACGTTGGCGAGGATACTGTAACCAGCACGAAGTTCGCTGAAAAATATCTTAATCCGACACCGGAACAATGGAAAAAATGGAAACTGATCGCTTCCGACTATTCAAGGTTCTCAAGCTCATATTCCATCGAGGACACGGTCTGCGCGGTGGTGGATTCAAGCGCCGGGGTATGGCTCAGTGAATATTACGAGGAGAAATGGAAAGACCGGCATCCAGGCGAAAGTTTGTCTTACTGGAACGCCAACGAAAAGGCGATACAAATACTTAACCAGGCATGGGACGCTTCGATTGAGAACTTCCAGATGATCACTTTCCGGAATTCGGAAATGCGGATTCCCATGTGGCAGCAGTCATGGTATCCGGGCTTCTGGCCGAAATTTATCGACTTCCTGAAAGTAAAGGAAGCGTACCGGAATCAGCGTTTTACTCCCGGAGCCGGGCGCGCCTGGAGAAATTTTCTCAGGAAAAAACAAATTGCCGTTCCCGGAGAAACCAAAGTTTTTCCCGTTTCCTCTGACAGTTCGGAAAAGCTGAAAAAACTGTGGAGCGAGTTCAAAGCGGAGCAATGTCCGGCCTCACCGACTACGCCCTACGCGTTGCGGACGGTCTGGTATGACTTTCTGCAAAGCGGCAATGTCAGGAAATTGCTCGGACTGAAACCCGGAACCATGTTCGATATTAAAATCTACAATGCCTTGGCGGGAACCGGTTATGACAATCTTTACCGGACACCGTTCCCCGTGCCGGATTCGTTCGGGAAAAAAATCAAAAAGCTGTGGCGGGTATTTCTGACCGAACGTTATCCGTTGCGGTTGACGCGTATCAAAGCGACTCCAAAACAGCAAAAGGAATATCGTGCCTTCCTGAGGAAACGCTACAAATCGCTGAAATACGTCAACCGCCTGCTGGGAACTTCATACAAGGACTGGAAAGACGTCAAGCTTTTCCCAGTAGCCCCTCCGGGAGACAATAGGGAAAACCTGCGGAATGTCTGGATGGCTTTCGTTAAGACTCTGCCTTTGCGCGAACGTTTTGTTAGTTCCTCGGAAATCGAGTACCAGAAGTTCCTGCTGAAAAAATACGGTTCGCTTGAAAATATCAATGAAATCTACGGCTGGAAATTTCGGCGCATTGAAGAAGTGTTTCCTCCGTTCGGTATTGCCTACGCCGTGACTTTCATCCAGAACGAATGGGCGTTTCTCTGGGAACCGGTATGTGACAACTACGCGCTGGTCTGGAACTACGTTGCCCGTAATGCCAGGGCGATTCCGGTGACGATCCTGCTGGTGCTTCTGGCGATTGCCTGTACACTTACCGTCAATCCGCTTGCGGCCTACGCGCTTTCGCGCTTTCGCGTTCCTGGAAAGGATAAAATCCTGCTTTTCATGCTGGCGACAACGGCTTTCCCGGCAATGGTCAGCGCAATTCCCGCCTACCTGCTGATGCGCGATCTGGGCTTGCTGAACACCTTTTTTGCCTTGGTGCTGCCGATGGCCGCCAACGGCATGGCGATATTCATCCTGAAAGGGTTTTTCGACAGTCTGCCGCCGGAATTATTTGAAGCGGCAACCATTGACGGCGCAAACGAATTCCAGATTTTCCGGATTGTGGCGATGCCGCTGGTTAAGCCCATTCTGGCGATAAATTCGCTGAACGCCTTTATTGCCGCGTACTATGGCTGGCAGTGGGCCTTGATTATTTGCCAGAAAAAATCGATGTGGACCATCGCGGTATGGCTTTACCAGGCCAACACCGTCTGGAACCAGACGCCGTGGCTCACGATGGCGGGATTCGTTGTGGCGTCCCTGCCGACATTGCTGGTGTTCCTGATGTGTCAAAAGATCATCCTGCGTGGTATAATTATACCCAGTATGAAATAAATGTAAAAAATTCAGTCTGGAAAACTGCATAAAATCACTTTTATAAACAGAAGGAGTAACAGGAAATGCTGGAATATTCACCCCGTTACGGTTTCGTGAATGATTTTACAATCATTGAAAAAGACGGAGTTTATCATCTTTTCCATATTACCGGGGAGAGGAGAAAATATTTCGGAAAACCTGTTTCCGACGCCCTTAATCACGTCGGACATGCCACCTCAACCGACCTTGTTAACTGGACCGAGCAGCCGATTGTTACCGGCTTCAGCGGCGCGTGTTTCTGCCTCGAACATGAAGGACGGTACGCCATCCTGAGCCGTTTGCAAAAGATTTCATGGTCTGAAAACCTGTTTGACTGGAGTGATCCCGAACCTATCCATTTTGACTATACCGGTTTTGAAGATTTCTATGAAACGGAAGTTGCCAAAGACATGACCAAAGGCGTCTATTTCTGCCCGCGCGACCCGTTTGTCTGGCGCGATGAGGACAACAACCGCTATCTGATGTTTTTCTGTACGCGGACTCTTTCCGGTGAAATTTATACGCGCGGATGCGTTGGCTTGGCGGAGTCTGAAAACCTGACGGAGTGGAAAATCCTTGAACCGGCTTTGGGTTCCGGAAAGCATTTCTTCACCGAGTCCCCTCACGTTGTCGATCTTGGCGGCAAATATCACATGATTTATCACCTGAGTTCAGAATGCGGTTTGCGGCACGCGGTATCCGAGTCATTGACCGGCCCGTATCAGGAAGTCGAGACCATGGACCTCCTGCCGGCATACCTCGGCGCTTCGGAAACTCTGAAAGTGGGTGATGACTGGTATTTCTTCGGCAGGACGGTGGAGCGTGCGGAAAACGACAATCGAATCCGGCTTTGTAAAAAGAGTCTCGGTTTGCCTCTTAAACTCGAAACCGGAAATAACGACAGGATAATTTTCAGGGAACTCCCGTTCCTGAAAGATTTGCGTGATGAAAATTTATTTTGTTCCGAAAATAATAAAATGAATGATTTCTGGCATGTTGTTTGCGGTGACTGGCGGATCAATCAAAGTCCGGCGATGGCGGCAAACCGGCATCAGCCAATTCCGCAAAACTCACTGTACGGTTCCGCCAACTTCACCCCGGGAGCGGCGCTTTTTGACCGGCCGTGCCGGAACTTCGATATCGAGTTTGATTTACAGATACCTTCCTTCAACGGCAACGACAGCCAGCAACGCGGCGGATTCACCGCCGATGGAATAACTTTCAAGTTGGACTCCTTTCAGAAGGCGTTGTTCTGCCACGATGCGGACAGGGAAATTCTCGCGTTCAAGACCTTTTCTTATGTTAAAAATGATAAATATTACCACTTCCGGATATTTCGTAACGATAACATGACTCAAGTGTTTGTTGACGGTGAATTGATAATGTACCTGCCAGCCTACGGGGATGGCAGCGGCAAAATCGGCTTTGTAGTAGATCACGCCGATATAATTGTCAAGGACATTTCTATCTGGAGCTTGAAAGTGGAAGACTTCAAAGGTTTTACGCTGGACAATCCCCAGGGCGAAACCATGAACGGAATTTATTATTAGAAGAGCAGGAGGAACTATGAAAAATATCATACTTATTTGTTCTGACCAGCATAATCCGTTCGTTTCTGGCGCGTATGGAAATGCCATCATCGACACTCCCAATATCGACCGTTTGTCACGGGAAGGAGTCACTTTCGACTCCGCGTATTGCAACAATCCTTTATGTGTTCCATCCAGAATGAGTTTTCTCACCGGACAGTATCCGTATCAAATCGACGCCTTCCATAACGGCTGCTCGTTGAGCAGCAACATTCCAACCTACGCGCACACCGCCACGCTGCAGGGATATCACACCGTGCTGTCCGGCAGAATGCACTTCAAGGGCCCGGACCAGAGACACGGATTCATTGAAAGGCTTGCCGGGGATATTTCGCCGTTCACATTCTGGGCAAACAAACCAAATGCTTTTTCGCCGTTGAAGGGCGATTTGGGGAATGCGTCGAAACCTGATCCACTCACCGTATGCGGTCCCGGAAATACTCATTATCTGGATTTCGACAAGGCGGTAACTCAGGAAACATGCTTGTGGTTCGATAATTACGCCGCTGAAACAGCGGAAAGACCTTTTTTGATGACGGTCGGTTACATGACTCCGCACTGTCCGTATATTGCCCCCCCTGAGCTTTTTGAAAAGTATTACAATAAAATAGATTTCGAGAAAATAAGCGAGGATGAATTCAACGCGCTTCATCCGAGCCACAAAGACTACATCGATTCCGTGGATTTGCCGAAAATATCCGGGGAAACTCAAAAGCAAGCGAAAGCCGCCTACTATGGACTTGTGGAGTTCCTCGATACGCAGATTGGAGAACTCCTTGCGTCGCTGGAAAAAAACGGACTCCTTGAAAATACCATCGTGGTTTACTTTTCCGATCACGGCGACCTTATCGGGGAGCATGGGCGCTGGCATAAAAGCTGTTTTTATGAGGGCAGCGCAAGAGTTCCCCTCGTAATAAGGATGCCCGGAAAGCCGGACGCCGGAAAAAGGATTTCGCAAAATGTTTCACTTGTGGACCTGTTCCCCACGGTTTGCGGCTGGACCGGCTTTGACGTCCAGTATGAGATTGCCGGAAACAGTCTCCGTCCATTGCTTGAAACGGATAACCCGGAATGGAATAACGTGGTAAAAGCCGAGTCTTACAGAAAGGGCGGTTGCGAGAGAATGGTCCGCAAGGATGACTGGAAATTCTGCTATTATTCCAATTATGATAAGGTTGAGCTTTTTAATCTGAAAAGTGATCCCGGAGAGAAAAAAAATCTGGCAGAGGATGATGCATATTCCGGGCTTGTTGAAGAACTCAGAAAAGAAGTTTTCACCGGTGGCTGGGATGGTTCCGTTTACGCCAGATTTGACAAAAAAATGAAGAGATTTGGCTGTAATATCGTTTTCGGCAAATATTCGCAGGTTGCCGAACGTGACTACATAGAAAAATTTATCGGCCATGACTTCTGGAATGGCAGTTCATCAAATTATTTGGAAAGGGTATAATTATGTTTAATCCGATGCAGCCGTATAAAATGAGTAAACTGAAATCGCGGTCGATTTCCCGCGAAAATCCTACTGGAGGCAAGGGCATCGGCTGCAAGGACAAAGGCAACGGCAACTGTCGCAAGGGCGCCCCGTGCATTCGGGTTGTCGAACCTGGGGAAACCGTCAGGCTTGCCGATATCGAAGGTCCGGGGATGGTCCGCCATATCTGGATGACTTTTTACAACAGGAATTCGCCGGAAACGGTGCGGAACTGCATCTTCAGGATCTACTGGGACGGCAATGAAAATCCGTCGGTGCTTGCACCGATAGGCGATTTTTTCGGGATAGCGCACGGCAGAACCACCCATTTCATGTCGCCGTATATCGGCAGGCCCGAAGGGAAGTCTTTTCAATGCTACTTCCCGATGCCGTTTTCCAGGCGTTGCGTTATCGAAATAGAAAACGATTCCGGCGATGATATAAACGGCCTGTATTATCAGATCGACTACACTCTTGGCGATGAGATTGACGAAGATACCGGACGTTTTCACGCGCACTTCCGCCGGGAGAATCCTTGTCCGGTGGATAAAGACTTCACGCTTCTTGACACCAAAGGGAGTCCGGGGATTTTCGTGGGGGCGGTTATCGGCGTGAACCCGATCGGGCCGAACTGGTGGGGCGAAGGCGAAATGAAGTTCTACATCGACGGGGACGACAAGTATCCGACTATCTGCGGAACCGGCGCGGAGGATTATCTTTGTACCGCCTGGGGCATGGGGCTTCATTCGGCTATCTACACCGGTAAAATTTACGGCCGGAAAGACCCGCAAACCGAGCAGGACAGATTTGTGTCGTTTTACAGATTCCACATCCATGATCCGATTTTTTTTGAGTCTGACCTGCGCGTGGAATTACAGCAGATTGGCGCCCCCAGCCGGAAATTCCTGGAAATGCACGATTTCGAAAAGGTGGGCAGAACCCATCCGGACAGCGAAAAACTGAGTCGCATTTACGCCAAATACGGTTGGGTCGGGCCGCACGTCCACCCGGACACCAGCGACTGGCTTTTCGACCGCTCGGATGATTATTGTTCGGTTGCCTACTGGTATCAGTATCCTTCGCCGGAACCTCTTCCCCCGCTTCCGGACCGGCAGCAGCGCATCAAGGACATTGCCATGCAGCCGTGGGAACAGGAAGAACAGTAAATATATGAGCAACAACAGAATTTGGGCGGATAAACCCGCCGCCGAATGGATTCAGGGATATCCGATCGGCAACGGCAGACTTGCGGCAATGGTTATGGGGGGATATAAAAGAGAAAGAATTTCCCTGAACCACGAATTTCTCTGGCGGGGAAATTACAAGGACCGCGACAATAAAAAAGTTTCTCCCGAGGATCTGGCGCAAGTCAGAAAATTGCTGCTGGAGGGTAATTACGAAGCGGGAACAAAACTCGGCGGAGAATTCCTCAGCAACAATCAATCGGGAAAAGACTGCCGCGTGGATTCATTCCAGCCTGCCGGGGATCTGCGTTTTGAATTGAATCACGGCATTATTCAGGATTATACCAGGGAACTTAACCTGGATGAAGCGTCGGTCACGGTAAGCTACAAAGCCGACAGAACAAAAACGTTCACCCGGGAATACCTTACCCACCTTACCGAAGACTTGATCTCTGTGAGAATTTTCGCGAACGGCGATACATTTGATTGTTCGGTCTGGCTCGATAGAATTATTGATCCGGAATGTGCGATTACTTTTTCTCTGGCAGGGAAAAGCTGCATTATGGATGGCGCGTTTGAGCATGAAACAGCTTTTCGCGTAAAAGCCGATTTGCATCCCAAAGGCGGAAAAACCGAAATTATCAACGGCAAGCTGCAAGTAACGGATACCACGGAAATCATTATTGTTTTGAACATCGGGGTTACACGAAACAGTATAAATTGTAAGAACGAATGTTCAAAGATGAATTTCTCCTCACCTGATTGGAAAGAACTCAAAAAGACGCATGTAAAAGAATACCGAAACCATTACGGGACAGTTTCGCTGGAACTGCCTTTTGAAGAACCCAAATTGCCAACCCCGGAAAGAATTCGACTCCTCAAGAAGGACCACAATAACGATCCCGGACTTGCTTTGCTTTATTTCAATCTCGGCCGTTACCTGCTTTGCGCGTCATCGGCCGACGGGGTTTTGCCGATGAACCTTCAGGGCAAATGGAATGAGGATATAAATCCTCCGTGGCAGAGCGACTATCATCATGATATAAATCTTGAAATGTGTTACTGGTTCGCGGAAGTTGCCGGGATGTCGAAGTATTGCGAAGCGCTGTTTAAATATTTGGAAAGCTTTGTTAAACACGGGCGCAAGGCCGCGAATGATTTATACAATTGCGGAGGAATCCTGCTTCAGCTCCAAGGCGATCCGTGGGGACGCACAACCGCGGAAGCACTCACAACTTATACTGTCTGGGTCGGTGCTGGTGCGTGGCTCGCACAGCATTTCTGGTGGCATTTTGAGTACTCCCGGGACATGGAGTTTCTCAAATACCGGGCATATCCCTTTATTAAGGAAGTGGCAGCTTTTTATGAAGACTATCTTATTGAAGATGAAAACGGCATTTTGCAAATTATTCCGTCGCAATCTCCAGAGAACGCTTTTAAAGAAGCAAATAACGCCGGACCTGTATCGTTGTGCGTTTCTTCCGCAATGGACGTTGAACTGGTCTGGGACTTGCTATCGCATGCGGTGAAGGCCTCTGAAATACTCGGAGCCGATCCTGAAAAAGTCATCCAATGGAAAGCCATGCTCGCAAAGCTGCCACCCCTGAAATCAGGATCAAAAGGACAACTTCTCGAATGGAACGAAGAACTTGATGAAGAGGAGCCTGGACATCGCCACCTTTCCCATATTTTCGGACTTTTTCCCGGTGAACAGATTTCTCCTGAAAGAACCCCCGGACTTTTCAAGGCCGCCATGAAATCCATGGATATCCGGATGGCTAATTTCGGAGGTCATACCGGGTGGAGCCGCGCCTGGACAGCCTGTATCTATGCACGGGCCGGAAATGGTGATAAAGCCCTTGAGCACCTTGAGCACCTGATCACGGACTTTTCAACGGATTCCCTGCTCGATCTCCACCCGCCGGAAATTTTCCAGATCGATGGCAATATGGGAGGAACAATGGCCGTATTTGAAATGCTCCTGCAAAGTTATCATGAAGAGCTTCATTTCCTCCCGGCGCTTCCGGCTAAGTGGCCGTCCGGCAAAGTCAAAGGATTCAAGGCGCGCGGCGGATTCACCGTGGATATACAATGGGAAAACGGAGTTCTTAAAAAGGCATGTGTCAGTTCACTCATTGACAGGGAATGCGTTATAAAAAAAGTTCCTGCCGGTTTTGTTGTAAAAGATCCTTCCTGGAAAATTATTGCGAAAACCGGAACTACTTCCGGAAACCTTATTTTCCCGGTAATAAAAGATATTCCGTATACTCTATGTGAAAAATGATTTTTCTGTACATGGATAACATTTTAGAAATTGGCATATTCAGTATATCCATTTTTATTTCCAGTTAATTTTCTTGTTCTTTCTTAAATTATCACGAATTACTTATCATTATTTCACAATTTTATATTTATATCAGATTGCTTTATATCATAGGTAAATATCCGGCGTATGTTATGCGAGAAACTAATACAATTTCGCTTTCTATCATAGATATTTCTTGAGGGAAAGAGGAAAATTCATTGAGGAAAAATCTTCCTCTTTCCCTCAAACTCCCAATCACCTTTGAAAACCTCCAAACAGACTTTGGATGGAACTGCATTTTCAAGCTTCGCTGAAAATGCCAATTCAGTCCAGGGCTTGCCTTGGGTTCTTGGAAAAGAAAGAAGGGGTATGGGGAAGAAAGTAATGTTTATCTTTGATTGCCAATTGTTATAACAGAATAACAGGAACACATGCGTCAAACGTATCAAATTTATCTGGAATCAGTTTTTTCCGGTACATGGTCAGCGGTTTCCTGATACCACTGGAGCATCCGGAACCGGAGTTTGGATATTTCTCCAGCGTATTCTGGATTGTCTATCTGGTTGTAAATTTCCCTGGGATCTTTCCGAAGATCATAGAATTCGTCCTGTTCATATAACCTTTGGACATATTTATAATCTTTTGTACGGCACATTGTTGCTTTAGTGTGATAGTTTTCATCCAATTTAATCTGGAGCTGGAGTTTCGGCCAGTAAATAGATTTGGGAGGCGCATTTTTAATGCTCTCAATCTCCGATGCCTGGACTTCTCCTTTGAGCCTCCCGCCTTCGCAGAAAACGGCGTCGCGATGCTCATGGATATCCCCGGCGAGAATTGGGGCCAGGCTTTTACCAAACTGAGTGTAACCAGGCTCGATACCGCAGTAATCAAAAACCGTAGCGGGAAAGTCAACCAGTTCCACCATGGCCTCTGAAATTCCAGCTTTTACCGGAACGCTTTTCGGTGGTTTTACTAGCAGTGGAACCCGGCTCAGGCAATCATCAAACGTATTATGCGTTTTTTCCACAATGCCGAAATCTCCGGTGTAATCGCCATGATCACTGAATAAGAAAACGGCGGTGTCATCAAAAAGACTGCTTTCCCGAAGAGCGTCAATTACCACACCAAACTGACTGTCCAGCCTGGCGCACATTCCATAATAAACGGCGCGAAGTTCGTTCCAGCGGTTTTCATTCCAGGTTTGCAATTTCTGGTTTTCATAAATTCCCTTGAGCATGGACGGTTTGCCATTCCAGTTTTCCGGTGCGGGAATCCGTGGCGGAAGTTTTTCCCGGTCAATCAGGCTGAACCACGGTTCATCAACGGCATACGGCGGATGAGGATAATTAAGTGCGAGGAACAGGCAGAATGGCTGGTCTTTATCATAATTTTTAATGAACTCCACGGCACCGTCAATATTTGCGCAATCTTCATCGTAATAACAGGACCTGCCTGGAGTTTCAGGGAGACGCCCCACATAAAAAGAATAAAAATTATCTTCGTCTTCCGCCCCACGCCATTTTTCAGCGTTGTCCATATCCCAGGTTTTTTCATGATCTTTTGGAACGTACTTGTAGTCACAGTATTTCAATTCCTCGCCGCCGGGATACAAATCGTTTTTGCCTCCCCACCAGACGTAATAACCGTTGTTGCGGAGGACTGGGAATAAGCTTGATTCACCATGTTCAGGATGCAGCATGTGATACAAAGTGCGGTGTCCCCGGGTATGTGGATACCATCCTGTCATGAAACTGCATCGGCTCGGGGTGCATATCGGGTTTTGGCAAAAGGCGTTGCGGAATGAGACCGCATCCGTCTCGACTAATCGATCGATATTCGGGGTTATGGCCGCGGAATTACCGAGATGTCCCATGACGTCGCCACGCCATTGATCCGGATTAAAAATAACAATATTAGGACGTTTATTATTTTTATTCATAATCATTATGCTTATTAATATCTATAAGAAAGAATATTATAACATATTAGTAATATTTAAAAAGTCAATAGTTTAAATATATTGGATAATAAAATAATTGTTAAATCATAAAACAATATTTCCATCATCAGAAATACGATTTACGGATTTGATAAAGGTATTAGGGAGAGTATCCTTTTTGCGTCATATTTTGCGTGCCGGTCCCTTGCCGCCATAAGCGCCATTGCGATCGATTTTCTGTAACAAAGTATCAGGATTTCTCGCGGAACATAATCATTTTCAAGATTATTCAGCTTTATCCGTTTTTGGGGATTTTACCTGATTGTAAATTTTAACATTATCGATTTTTCCCCTGAAACTTCCGTCGTGTCCACGTCCGCCAATCATCAGCGGACGCAGGTTATTGCTGATATCAATGACTTCCTTCATGGATTTCCGGCCGATTTCCGCATTGTCAACATAAAACACGGCATCGCCGTCCCGGTCCGCTGTAAGTATGATGTTGTGCCATTTGCCATCGGCAATGCTTTCTTTCCCAACCAACATTACACTGTTGAATCCGTCCGTGATCAACGCGACCGGATTGCCGTTTTTATGCAGGAAAATCGTAAAACCCGGCTCCATGACGCCTCCGCGCAACTTTTTGCAGATCAGGAACATGAAGCCGCGTTTTTCCCCGGGAACAGTCTGCATATCGAGGCTGATGGTGAAATCAGTATTTTCACCGAAATCAAAGGTTTTATCCTCTCCGGCATTGACAACGCCTTTTTTTTTCGCGAAAATCAGTGCTCCGCCATCTTTGCCTTTGGCAGTCCATTTTGCCCCGGAGATTTTTCCGTGCTTGCCGAGTCCGCTGGTATCGGTTGCCACGGCGCCGGTGTCCTTATCAAAATTCATCTCGAGAATCAGACCCGGTTCCTTAGACTTACCGGTCACCCCCTTCGGGGTATCTCCCCCAATGGCGCTGATACCAGATAAAATCAGCAATAAAGATGCTAAGAAGATTTTCGTCATGATCTATTTCCCTTTCTTCTGGAAAGTCACTGTGCCGAAGTTGACCGGCTCAAAATAGCCGTTCTGACTGGGGCTCCAGGTACTGTTTTCCCTGGGATCTTTAACGGTTCGGCATAGGTTAATTTTCCATTTGCGGCCCTTGGGAACTCGACGCATTTTCAATGCCGAAAACGGGATTTCGATTTCAGCCGTCCAACTCTTTTTATCTGGCGCAACTTTGGTTGCACTCGGCCATTCAAAATTGTATCTGGAATTGCCGATCATTCCGTCCCATTTAGAGTTGTCGGGATTTATCGAAATATGCCAGGTGCGCTGGTTCGGGTTAGGGAAATAGCTGAAAAATACTTCAGCCGTATCGTTGCCGCTGTAAAACTTGCTGTCGTCCCGTTTTACGGGATTAGGACGGATTATGCCTTCGGCCCGTTTGCAATCAAATGCAATATAAATTCCTTTATCGTCATACAGCAGTTTTGCCGTTGTTTTATTTGTTGCCGGAATATTCCTGCCCATTATCTGGAAGTCATCGAGCGCCACAGCCTGCTTCCATGCCGGATCGTCGAGTTTGCCGTCTATCACAGGTGCGGCAGTACCTTTTGACAGGAACGGGATGGTTGCGCTACGCGGTTTCGGAACCCACAGTTTAAGCATCAACGGACCTTTGATCTTCTTAATCAGCCATTGCTGATCACCAATGCTCAAAGGATCACAGGATTTCACAAACTGCTTGTATTTGTTTCGCGGAATGTAAAACGGTGATTTTTTCGGATTTTTAACAAGTCCGGCATCAACCAGATTATGATAAAGGATTTTAAGATTATCGCCCAGCCATGACAACCGCTTTTTCTGCGCTTCGGTTTTGCATTGTTTTTCGATATCAGTGTAATATTTCTCGATTTTCTTCCATACCGGAACATAAACTTTTACCACCATTTCGCTGGTGACGTCCTGCGAAGAACTCCTGCGGTTTTTCATGAAATCAGTCCAGCGTTCTTCCAGCATCTGATTCATTTTATAGATATTGATACCGCCGGGGCCGTAAGCGCGGAGACACCATTCTTTGGTAAGGGTGTCAGGATCGGCGTTGGCATCCCACATCATCTTGGTCATTACGTAATTCCTGCATCCCCTAGCTCCCCACATATCGTCACCGATCATATGGCAGGTTTCAACCTGATTTTTTTTCAGGGCAGGTAAAATCACCTTGAGATATGGAATCCCAACCGGAAGTGGTACGCCAATAAAATTCTTCAGCTTGCCCATGTAGGAAACAAAACTGAGATTCGGGGTGATTTTGCGCCAGGCGGCAACAAGTTTCGTCATTTCCTGCATATATTCAGGTTTATAGATATTCATCCCGTAAACTTTTTTCGGGATCAATGCCATAACTATGTGGACACTGGATTCAAGCTTAAACGGACGCTCCGGCGGGTAAGAATAGTAGGCGTATGCATAGCATCCAACCTTTATGTCCGGGTAATATTTTGCCATTAATCTTGCAACTTCATTGGCAAATTTGAATACTGCGGGACTCCGGGAAATATCAGAATCGCAGTCCCAGTTTTTCAGGTTGTAATCGTATAGTTTTTTACATTCTTCGCATTCGCACCAATAGGGGCCGTCCGTGGGACTTGTGGAATGCATTTTACGGGCCCGGTTTCTGTCGATTCGGGAGCGCAAGCCGTCAAAAAAAGCCTTAGCTATATCGGGGTTGCTCAGGCAGAACTTGTAATGATGACCGGCGGGTTTTGATCTTCTGCCGCCAACCAGCGCCATATATTCAGGATGCTTGCGAAGAATGTCCTTTTTGGGGAAGTCGTTCCAGGCGTGGGAACTGTAGGTATAACGTTCGGACGTCCGATTGCGGAGCAGCCATTTGATAACTTCCGGTTTAGTGGTCTGGACGCCAGATATGGATCTGCCTTTGAAACTTGGGGTTTCAGTAATGCTCAGATTTGCCGGAATGGAAATTGATTCATGCTTTGGAATGTCTTTACCCATTTTTCCGGGCATCAGCCAGCGCGCCCCGGTGAATTTATCGAGAAAGGTATATACTCCGTAAACCGTGCCGCGATTGACGGGACTATCGATAAGCATGTGATTTTTCCTGAAAGTTGCGCCGAATGGTTTTGTTAGTCCGGGAGTATCGTTGCCGACAATATAAATATTGTTGTTGATTGCGCGGATGGTGAATGCGTCAGGCTTCAATTTGCCGCCATCAAGACCGGCCTTGCCGGACGCGGAATTGTTGCCCAGGCAGATCATCGGGGATTTCGGCTGATGCACTACCGGTAGGTCCGCACCGGTGGATTCTTTTATCACTCGTTGTAAATCTTCAGCGGCGGTTTTAATGTCCACCGGGGCATCCACGGCATAATAAATGGAATATGCGGATTTTCCATTCTTCACCAGATCAATATCTTTTGCAAACAAATTTCCAGCAGTTAATGTTGCCAGCGTAACCAATAACAATTTCCATCCAATGTTCATAATTACCTCTTTTGAAATTTAAATTGGGGAGTTTCCCAGCCATTGCGATTTCGGTGGAAACATCTCACCTCCTCTTGAACCCGAATAATTAACTTCCGTTTTGATCTGCCAGTTCAACAGATCTAAAAGCATTTTCTCCTTTTGCATATGATATTGTTTATTGTTCCATAAGTTATTTTGTTCCAGGGGATCATTTTCAAGATCAAATAATTCTCCTTCGTTGTCTTTATTATGATAAATATTCAATTTGAATTTGCCGTTACATATCATCGACGCATTTACCTGCGGTTCCCAATAAACTTTATTGTCGTTGATGCCGGTGTTGCGGTAAAGACAAACAGCATAGTCTTTAAACTGCACTTTTCCGTTCATTGCTGCAATTAGGTCGACGGAATCCGGCGCGTAAGCATTAATCTCCTTCCGGTTGAATCCTGCCACTCTCAATACGGCTGCTGCAATGCCCGGTGGCTGAACCGGGTTATTCACCGTTAAGATTCGAGTCGACATGAACTCATAGTATACCAAGCACAAAACGGCTGGCTCTGACTGAATCTTATCTCCACCATCTGGCGCCACCCCAAAAGATATCGGTTGGGGAGCTGTACAATTCGGTTATCCGCGATACCGGAACCCAGTCGGAATGCCCGTCGAAACAGGTAAAATTCTGTCCGTTCATATGAGGCGCGGAAGTATAAAATGAACTTGTTGTATTTCCCAGATTCCTGCTGTAATAATTATTGTTTCCCGGAGCCATATCAGTCATGTATGTTATACCTGAGGGATTTATGGCATCAGTTATTTTTTTAGACGTATACAGCCAGCTTGAAGAATATTTCCCGCATTGGATATTTTCCATATAAGAATAATTCATATCAAATAGCGTAGGAGGGATTTTTGTGGACAATATTAATTCCCCGTCCTCACAAACCGGACACATAAACAAGTCGCGATTTTGGGCATACTCATACAGAAAACCAATAAAATGCTGCCATGCCCCGGCACTGGCTACCGGCGGAATATAGTCCTGATTGTCGTCGGTATACTGGATCATGCAGGTTCCGAGCTGTTTCAGGTTGTTTTGACAGGTAATTTTTCTCGCGGTTTCCCTGGCCCGGCGCAGGGCCGGCAGCAGCATTGACGCAAGGATGGAAATGATCGCGATTACCACCAATAGCTCAATCAGCGTGAACCTTTTTTTACTATTCATCTTTTCCCCTTCATTTGTGAAAATTTCGTGTTCTTTAAACTCTTATTCATGATTTCTCTCCTGGTTTATCAATGGGCACATAATTTTTTCATTACGCCTTATACTTTCCGCCCTCCATTCACCAGTCCGCTTTTCTCTCAGGCAAAGGGTCAACGGTCCATGCGAGACGGTCAATCAACCTGGAAAACATGTCGAGCTTTACAGAAGCATAGTCCGGGTTGCTCCAGACATTGCATTTTTCCACCGGGTCTTTTGCCAAGTCATACAACTCCCCCTGATTACAGCCGTGGACCGCAGCAACTTTATATTTTTCGTTTCTCAGCATCGTCATTTGCGGAGGGTTGTCTTGATGCCACGGCATGGCATTATAATATTCACAGTAAACATCATTCCGGGTATAATTGCCTTCCCCGCCGGTAAGGACGCTCCCAAAAGATTTTCCCTGCATTCCCGCATATTTGGGAAGTTCCGCGGCATCCAGCAGCGAAGGGGCCAAATCCGTGAGTTCTACCATCCCTTCATATTTTTGCGGAACGATTGTGCCTGGACAGTTAATTATCAGCGGAACATGGATTGCCGGTTCATAAAAATACGGCCCTTTCCAGTAAATGCCGTGATCCCCAAGCATTTCTCCGTGGTCAGAAGTATAAACGATTATAGTGTTTTCCCTTAGACCTTCCCGGTCGAGTTCTTCCACGAGTCTGCCTACCTGAGCATCAATCAAATCGCACATGGCATAATAAGACGCTTTGACCAGCCGGTGGTCCTTTTTCGTCATTTTCTCCCAGTTGGGACCTTTGCCGCCATAGGCGCCATGGTGGTCGATCTGTTGCCAGACAGGCTTATTGTCCAGTTCTTCGCGGGAGTAGTCCGGCAAGGGAATTTCATCCAGGGCGCCGAGGTAACGTTCAAGGTATTCCGCTGGCGCATCGAAAGGATGGTGAGGATCAAACGTATTAACCGAGAACAACCATGGTTTCCCGGAATTTTTGTACTCGCCAATAAATTCTATGGCTTTTTCAAAACACCAGGTCGTATGATGAAATTCTTCTGGCATTCCTACACGGATATATTCTGAATCCGAATACAAGCAACTTTCATAGCTGACACCTTTCTGTTTCAGCCAACTGCTGTATTCATTATTGTCCCCCCATAAGTCGGCGGGAGGATGGTGCGACCAGTGAAAAACACGATAGCCATCATCAATTCTTCTTTCCGACCGGCAAATCCCGGAATGGCAGGCAGAAAGATGAAGCTTGCCGGAAAGACCGCAAATATATCCGGCATCCGCAAAGAGTTTAGTGACGGGAACCTCAGTTGAAGGCAGGTCCTGACCATTTTGACGGCATCGGGCAGTCCGGGGATAGCGGCCGGTGAGAAAACTCACCCGGCTGGGGGTGCATACCGGGCTTTGAGAATAACACTTCTCAAACAGGCAACCCTCGCTGGCTAGTCTGTCCAGATTTGGCGTTCTGGAAAAACGGTTTCCATAGCAGCCCAGCGTGTCCCATCTCTGCTGGTCTGTGCAAATCCATAAGATATTTGGTCTATCCATTTTTCAGCAAATTCCGAATTGTTTAATATATTATACTGTCATACTTGGATGTTCGTGTCTTTTTTAGTATTAATGTAAATTTTACACAACATATGCAAAGTATACATATTTTTTCGAGATTTGTCAATACCTTTATGTGGGAATATTGTATAATTATGAGGAAAAAACCATCAATTTCATCGATTGCCAGACAAGTCGGCGTATCATATGCCACAGTTTCCCGTGCCTTGAACTTTCCCGAGAAGGTGAAACCTGAAACTTTACGGAAAATTCGCAAGGTATTCGCGGAACTCAATTTTAAGCCGCGAGTTGTACCAAACCGGCTCAATACTTTGTGCCTGCTGGTAACCGATTCCACAAAAATGGCCGATATTCTCCCCCGCGCTGGAGACTTGCTGATCGTCGAACATATTCTGGAAATGCTTCACGAACAGGATATTCAGGTAGTGGTAATCCCGTATTCAAAGGTTGAGAGCCTGCCTGAGATTTTCAGGGGGCGGTTCATCGGTTTTCTTCATGGTGAAGGCAATCAGGCAAATGTGGACATCATCAATAAATTGAGCAGAAGCGCCGTTGTGACAATTATCAACGATACCAGCGACATACTCGATGACAATGTTCACACAATTTGCTCTGATCATCGTCAGGGAATGATCCTGGCTATGGATCATTTTTCCTCACGCGGACATAAGAAAATCGGCTTCATCAGCCGCCCAATCAGGACCCGGGGGGAAAAAGAGCGGTTTGATGCGTATCGGGAATGGATGGAAAAAGCCGGTTCGTTCAACCCGGCACTGGTTTACATGAACTCCCCGGAACTGTTGCCGGAAGGCCTCAGGAGAATCTGTCGCGAAGGGGTTACCGCCCTTTTGTCTCCCTACCAGGAATTGACTCCAAGGGTTTTGTACGGCTTGAGTTTGCTGGAAAAATCCGTACCCGACGATATTTCGCTGATTTCCGTTGCGCATGGTCACGGGGAAGGCTTCAAATTCCCGCAGCTTACCGAACTGATCCAGCAATTGGATATTTTGGCGAAGAAAGCCGTGAATATCTGCCTGAATAATCCCCGCATCCAGAAGTTTGATAAAGTTCCATACGAACTTCGCGACCGCGAATCCGTCAAATTCATCTGATATTATTTTTCCGCTGCTTCGCGGAGGCGCCAATACCCCATCAGCCACGATGAAATACTGGTCTCGCAAATACTCATCGCCTTGAGGTTCAGGAAACCGAGTTGACTTTTCGGAAGTCCGGGAGGCAAATCCTCCGGATTGAATTCCGCGCCGGTCATTTTGGTGGGGTCGGTGATTTTGTGAAGGATGAATATACCGGTTTTGTATGCTTCAGTTCCGGGTGAATAAGTATCCACGATATTCGCGAAAGACGGCATCCGCAAATCCCGGCTGGTAATTGCAGGCGGATAGGGTTTATCCATGCCGTATCCGTTTTCCAGCACGGTTTCCAGGTTGGCGTCCCACTGGCGTTTGATAATCACCGGCAACCGGGGATCATTCCAGCCTTCCTGTAAAGCCAGGTGAAATCCTTCCAGGTAAAGACTGCACACATTGAAATTAACCTGGAATTCACCGGTTTCCAGGGAGTCGATAACTCCGTTGAATTGCGCTAAATCGTCATGATATTTTTTCTCTCCGGTAAGATTCCCCGCCAATACCAGGATCGGCACGTACAGCGAAATACAGTGCGGACGGGAGTCCTTCGATACAATGGTGCGGTCACGGTAATTGTGCATGTAATTCCGATTGCGGAAATAATCGGCCATTTCCACCATTGCGTCTTCGATTTCCTGCTTTTCTTCCGGTGCGGCGTACTGCCGCCAGTCCCACAACGCCACCACGCACTTGATGTACTGGTCAGGGCTGATTTCGTGCGAATATGCGGCCTTTTTAAGTCCGCCGTGCGGCTTCGGGAGGTATCCTGCCTCATATTTTGAACCTTCCCGGTAGACAGCCATAATAGCTTTGATCATTTCACTTGCGACTTTGAATGCCTGCCGGTCACCGGTCACCCGGAATTTCGTCATCTGCGCGGAGGCGTATTCCCCCATAGCCATCAATGAATCTTCATAGGCCAGATGGTCGGTAACGTTCCGGTTTTTATTACACATAATGGCGGTTTCGACGTCCGGCGAATCGACCTGCTCCCGTGTCCACACTTTCAAGGTGTCTTTGCGTAAGTGCGAAAGCAGCAAGCCGTCTCCATCAAGCATATGATCATTGATGAAGCCGTTAATATTTTTTTCCGCTCCAAGCAGATTGTCAAGGTCGGAATATTTCCAATTGCCGGTTCGTTTTGATTTTTCCATGATTATACCAATTCAGTTTTTAATGTTTACAAAGAAAGGCGAAGCATGCGCCAAAGTTTTTTCCCTGATATAAACCGATTCTCCTTCCAGAGTAACAGAATACCAGTGTTGGCCGGATCCGGGGGACGCATCGATGAGTTCAACAGTTCCGCTTTTCCGGTTCACATCAACCCATTCCAAAACCTCGCCGTCCCGGATCAGACACGCCCTGCCAACCGGACGCGCCGCGGCAAATCCGGTTTTAATGCGAACTTCACCGGAAAGCGAAATCTCCGCGCCCATTTCATGTTCTCCAAGCTTCGGGAACAGCGCGGTTTTCCCGTTTGCCATGGCAATCGTCTTGCGGTTTTTGATTGCCCGGAATAATCCCGCCGGGCTGAATTCATCAAGGAAAAATCCGGTGAGGCAAAGATGGTTCGGGCCCCACCCCCGGCAATGATCAGTGCCGCCAACAAGACCGCCCGGTTTTCCGGCGTTGAAGAATCCGGCAGGGAAATTCTGCGGATTTTCTGCGGTAGGGAGCATCATGTTGCCGCGCACCTGCATTGCTTCATAAGCCAGTTCCAATTCTGGATCGTGATTGTCCGAGGCTTTCGGACTGCGAGTTCCGTATTCACCAACCTTGACTCCGTGGTAATGCCGAATGACAATCACCGAATTTTCCGGCAGACTCTTTTTAATCTCCGCGAAAACCTCCGACAAATCGTAATTGGTAAGCAGAATGGTACGCAGTTCCATGAAAATGTCGCGCTTCAGCGTGTAAAAATTGGTGTGGTGCGCG
The DNA here is from genome assembly GCA_963678815.1 of Victivallales bacterium. Taxonomy (GTDB): domain Bacteria; phylum Verrucomicrobiota; class Lentisphaeria; order Victivallales. Next base: position 3,956,554 of record OY787460.1, on the reverse strand, counting down.
GGCAGCATGCCCCACTCACAGCCGTAGAGTTTCAGACAGTCCGCTCCGGCGGCCTCATCAAGCAGATTAAAAACCTGAACCGTTTCCTGAATGCCCAGATATTCCACATGCTCGGTCATAGTAAGCACCTTGTTCCCGAGTGCGTCACGCTGATAACGAAGTACGTCCTCCGGCATACCGTCATTGGCGCTCATGCACTTTGAATAAGCGCTGTGGGCATGCAGATCGCCCCAAACCAGATTGTACGGAGTGTCAAGTTGCGGCGGATTCGGAGCAACATTGTCCAATGACGGCGGAATAGTAAAGTGAACTTTCGGAACCCCGAATTCCTCAATTTCCGGTAACTCGTCATTCTTGCCGAATTCCACAATTTCCAGCCGGAAGTTTTCCGACGGCCGCGTCTGACCGCGCCATTTATTTTCCACTATTTCCTGGAACGTCCTTGCCGCAACCTGATCACAACAGGGGAAAAATCCAACATTGTTATTTTTAGTGGAAGCAATACTCCACTCCTGGTCAGGAGTTCCGGCATCAGGACTGAACCGGCATGGAACCGACCAAACTCCATCCTCCAGGAAGCTGATAAAGGTATCCCAGCCGAAACATTTGTCGCCATAATTGCGGAACTGTCTAAATCCGATTGCCGGAATTCCCGAACCGTCAATAAACAACCTCGGGTTTTCCGGCACATGGTTGAAATTGCTGTGGGAATTGAAAAATGCGGTTTGCGGTAATGGCACAACTCCACGGACAGTTCCCGGTCCCGGAGTCAGGGAAAGATCATTCAAATCCAGTTTCCATAATGCCAGTTCTTTGAATTGCCCGATCAGTTCATTGTATCCCCAGCAGGGGCAGGCTTGGGCCAAAACCCACACTTCTGAACCAAGTGGCAACATCTGACAATTGTAAAGATTGCCTTTAGAGTTTCTCAGAGGAACTATTTGTACATCTTTATCCGAAACCAGATGCAATTCGGTTAAGTATCGGCCGCTTTTATATTTCTCGACACTTAAAATCAACTGCCCGTTTCCTGTTGAAACCAACCTGGGATTAATGCCGGAAGTCTGATATACCTGCTTACCGCTCTGATCAAAAATAACACTGGAAAAGAATTTTCCTGATGCAACCTGTACAGCGCAATAAATTTTTTCATTATTGACAACCACCGCCGGACGGCTGACGGGATCATCTTGTTTCCTGAGGGAAATAATTTTCCCTGAAATAAACAGATTGAGAAAATATTCCAATTTATTTTGCCCGGTCCAGGCAGCGACGAAAACATCACCTTCGCCGTCGGTTGAAATCCCATTGACATATTTTTCCTTTGCAATGGTTTCAGCCTGACTGCCGGGATTGAGAACCACAACTTCCGCTTCGGCGGAACGCTGGGCTTCGTTCCAGCCCGTCACATCTTTTCCCGGTTTAAAATTAAAGTCAAGCCGGATAAAGGTTTCAAAAAATTCAGAATCGACATCAGGATAGACGACCGCCGCCGCCTGCCAGCTTTCGCCAACTGCCGCCGCCGAGCACTGCACGGCATTATTGATAGTTGAAATAACTTTCATTTTTCCATTCTTGATTTATGAACGGCACCTTCCGGCATATTCATTGATTAGTTCTAATATATGAATCCATTAGTTTACTTGCCTCCTCAAGAGAACCGGAATGACAATGCAGGGACGCCCCGGTGGGGAATCGTTTCAGGATTTTCCCGGAAGTAAGCTCTTCTGCTGTTCCGTTAATTCGTAACAATGGGATTTTCCGTTGTTGCGCGATATTGTATATATGGTCGATATCGTTTAGCTCCGGTTGACCGATGTCGATGCATCTCAGGGAAGGCAATTCCATAAATGCTTCAACATGTCCGGTTATGTTTCCGCAACTGTGGATGCCGCCGCCACCCATTTTTTTCAATATCCGCTCATCATGGGAAGCAACTATCTCGCGGTACATGTCCGGTGACAACATGATTACCGAATCGTTCCGCAACAGAATATTGCCTTTTACCGCAACTCCGTGCTGGTGGGAAAATCCCGCAGGGCCATCATGTAAATATTGTTGCAGTTGCCGGGCAAGGCTGATCTGGGCAGTTGCCATTGATTCCAGGCATTTTGTTACCAGTTCAGGTTCAATGCAGATATCTTCAAAAACCCGGCTGCCCCGCACCAGTTCAAGGTTGTCGAACGGCCCCTGCAAATCCGGAAGCACAATTTGAATCGCATCTTTTAACTTAGGATAGTCTTTCAGTAACGATTGATAAAACTGGTAACGTTCAATTATTTTCATTCCCCACCCGCGGGAAATGTCAAGAGGATCGTGATCCAGAATTTCCTCAAGCCGTATTTCATGGTCAGGGTCGTGAACAACCCACGGAGGATTTTCCGCGACTTGTTCAACCTTTGCCCCGAACATCGACGCGATCACAACCGTTCCGAAATTTGCCCGGACTGTCCACGGCAAGTCATCGTTGATTCTTCCCCTGGCGGCAATACTCAGGGAAAACGCGCTTACCAGTTCATTGTAAAGCATTTTTTCCGGACAATCAAAAATCTCGGAATGCGGATACGGCTGAAAAGGGAAATCCGGCGGCAGCGGATATGAAAAGACCACCGGCAGCCGCGACACCGGCTTCCAGTTGAGGGAGGCAACACTCAGTTCTTCAATTTCCTTCTGCCGGGCTTTATCCAAAACTTCCGGCAGATATTCCAACAGTCTATTAAGATTTTGTTTATTCATATTTCCGTGTTGTAAGTAAATTAAATGTACAAGACTGATTCACAGTCCCGGAGCGTATACGGATACTTTTCGATTTTTCCGGCGGTGGAATTATTATTCCGATTCTGGTCAAGAGAAATTTCCACGGCGCGTTTAGCCAACTGATCGACCGGTTGGATGATTTCAGTTAATGGAGGATATTCGTAATTGTCCTCATGGGGATAATTGGCGCTTATGATTGAGATATCATCCGGAACCGTCAATCCTGCCCGGCGGATAAAATACAAAACCCTTGATGTAAGGTCACGCTGTGAAATAAAAATGGCGGTAGCGCCGGATTTGATAATCCGCTCGATGCCTTTGTCAAGCAGTTCCACTGAATTAGTGAAAATCAGGGCCTGATTCAGTTCTGATTTTTTTTCCATGCAGTCACAGTAAGTGTCATGCTTTTCCCAACTTCCGCGACTGTTGACCGCGGAACCGATGTATGCAACCTTACGATGGCCGCGTTCAAAAAAGTGGTTCATCACCAATTCAACTCCCTGGCGGTGGTCGGAACACACCTGGAACACTTTGTCCGAAAGGACGTCGTTGGTATCGTTGATCACGGTTACCACGGCATTCTTACTGAGTTTGTTGATAGTTTCAATACAGTCGGGATGCTTGTCGTCATGCAGAAATGAAATGAATCGGTTGCGGAAAACTTCGGGAAAATCCTTCACTTTATGATACGGTGAAACCAGCACCTGGATATCATGCTCGTGCAACATCCTGAGAATGTTGCCGGTTATGAGCATGTCACTGGTAATAAGCGATTCATTTGCCGCATCAGCGGGTACCGGCAACAGCAGACAAATTGTATTCAGACGGTTGGGAACCACTCTCGGCTTAAAATCAAGTTCGCTGAAAATACTCCTGATCTTTGCCAGTGTTTCCGGTTTTACTTTGTCCGGATGGTTCAGTGCCCGTGACACCGTTACATACGAAACCCCAACCCGCTTGGCTATGGAAGTTATTGAATTATTTTTAGTCATATTGTTTTTACTCCCGTGTATAAAAGGAAATCCATGTAATAAATCCCCATGTTATGTAAATTTTACATCGCTTTTGTTTTAAATGCAATATGGGAAAGAAAATAATTGGCGTTAACAGTAAAATTCATTTTTTTTCTTTTGCCTCTTGACATTTACCATAAAAAAATGTAAGTTTTACATAGTGCAAGTAACTTTCACACTAATGTTCCCCAAAATCCAATATTAATGAAGAAAAAAAGAAATAATGAATTCTAGGTCGATTGTCCTTAATGCGATCGCGCACCGGACAACCAGCCGGTTGCCGTTTACGCTGTATCTGTCCGAGCCGGTTGCGGTGCAACTCACGCGAATATTAGGTCCGAGGGAGGAATGGCCGTGCCCGTCCGATGATCTGATCAGGATTCTCTGGAACGTGGAAGCCGAAAACGTTTCCCAGGACATTTTCAAGGACCGGTTCGGGTGCGAATGGCAACGCGAAGCCGGGGGATACACTTTTATCAATCCGCCGCTTGCGACGCCCGATTCCGCCATGATTCCCATTATCAATTTAGTCACGGATGAAGATATTGCTGAAATCCTGACCATGCGGCGGAAGCATCCGGATGCCTTTATCTTCTATCAGTTCACTGCCTGTTTTGGGGAGCGGCTCTGGAACCTTCGCGGTATGGAGCAGACTATGACCGACTACCTGCTGGAAAAGAGGTTTGTCCATCAGGCACTGGACATCCTGCTGGAAATGCATTTTGCCGCCCTCGATAGATTGCTGGAAATGCCGGTCGACGGCATTACTTTTGGTGATGATTACGGGAGTCAGCGCGGCTTAATGATCAGCAGGGACGTGTTCCGGGAATTCTTCAAACCACGTCTTTCCATGCTGTACGAGAAAGTGCGTCGTGCCGGAAAGATTGCCGGGCATCATTCCTGCGGCGACAACACTGTTATTATGGGCGACTTTATCGATATTGGGCTTCAGGTGTTTCATCCGCTTCAGCCGGAAGCCATGGACATCCGGAAGATCAAGCGGGAGTTCGGCCGCGACCTTGCTTTCCGGGGGGGGATCGGCACTCAGGGAAAACTGGTGTCTGGCACACCGCTGGAGGCCGCGGATGAAGTCAGCCGCGCGGTAGATGTTCTCGCTGAAGGAGGCGGATATCTGCTCGAAACCAGTAAGCCGCTGCCCCCGGAAACCCCGATTGCCAATGCTATTGCCATAATTGAAGAGTTTTCCCGTTATGCCGGAACCTCCGAGGAAAGGGAGCCAGTCCATGCCGTATCATGACAAAAAACCGGAACTTCGCGGTGTAATTGTCCCGGTGATTACTCCGCTGCTGACCAATGAAGAACTCAACGTTTCAGCGCTGGAGAAACTGCTGAACTACTTGATTTCGACTGGCGTTGACGGCATTTTTACCGGCGGGTCAGCCGGGATGGGGCCGATGCTCGACGAGCAGGTCTGGCGCGATTTGATGGCCCATTCCTTGCGGATTGTCGCTGGCAGGTGTGCACTGCTAGGAGGGGTGATTGAAGCTTCTACCAAACGAGCCGTCCGGAAGATCAAAATCCTCGAATCTTTGGGTTACGGCACAATGGTGGTTACCCCCACTTTTTATATTACGTTGCGGACGCCCGACGAGTTTCTCCGGCATTTCAGTATTTGCCGGGAAGCGTCGACGATGCAGATGCTGGCTTACAATATTCCGTCCTGCACTGGTTCCGAAATCCCGCTCGAATGCTTGAAGGAAATGGGGAAACGCAAATGGATTGCCGGTTTCAAGGAAAGTTCCGCCTCTAAATCCTATTTTCGTCAGGCTTCGGATATAGCCGGAAACTGTGGATTTAAAATTTTTCAGGGCAATGAAAACGATATATGTTGGTCGCTGAAAAACGGCGCCGACGGTATTGTGCCCGTGTGTGCTAACTTTTCACCGGAACTTTTTGTCGAGGCGTGGCGTTCCGGAACTGACTGCGAAAAATCCGGACAGCTTCAACATCGTATTGACGCCAACAAACTGAAATATGTCGTTGCCGACAGCAAGTCCAGCTGGATATCGGGAGTTGTTAGTGAAACTTCCCGCAGACTCAAATTGGATTGTTCTGTAGCCGCTCCTTTGAAAAAATGTGATAAATTTGTTGTCTTTACAAAGAATATCATAACCAGTCAACTTGCCGAAAACTGTCATGAAAGTGCAAATTCCGCATAACCAAATAAACGAAAAAACAGCTCATTAATTCAAACCAGACATCAGGTAAAAATGCCTTAGCCACATTTGGGTGATGGACTTAAGTGCGGTTTTGTGTCCGCCACTTGCCGGGGGTGAATCCAGTGCTCCGTTGAAAGCTGCGATAGAAATACTTGTTGTTGCTGAAACCAGCTAATGAGGCGATTTCGCTGATAGTCACATCGGTATTAGCTAGAAGTTCCTTGGCTTTCTTCAATTTCAAATTATTCAAATACATGCTGGGGGAGGTTTTGTAGTATTTTTTGAACAGCAGAAATAGTTTTACCCGGCTTATTCCAAGAATTTCAGCAAGCTCGGAAACATTGAGTTGTAAACTTGAGGGCGTTTCGAGGATGGTATCGATTTTATCCACCAGGGAGTCGTCTGTGCCGCCGCTGTTCTTTTCCCGGAGTCCGGCCGTATGGAGGCAGGCTGGAGCAAGCAAATACAGTTTTCCGACAATCGAATAAGGGGATATTTTGCAGTCGCTTTCCATATATCCAAACAATGTTTTAAATACGTGCAATGCCTGTTGCGGTTCCTGTGGGCGTAAATGTATCTGATCACGGTTGAAACCACACTCCCGGGCGAATCCCCCGGCGCCCATTCCGGCCAGATGTATCCAGTAAACGCGCCAGGGATCTTCCGCGACTTTCCGGTATTCGGTAAATACTCCGGGCCAGAGACAGAACATGTCTCCCGCATTCAGGACAAGACTTTTGCCGGAGTGGTTTGCTCTCAGTATTCCCCGTCCCCGGGCAACAAAATGAAAACATACATAATCAGCTTTTATGGAAAAGCTGGATTTGCCGCTGCCGGTAATGATACCGGTGCAGAGAGGCCAGATAATCGATCCCGGTGGAGGTTCTTTACGTTTCGAAATTCTCAGGATGGTTTCTTTTTTATTTTCCTGCATATAAACAAAAGTATACCTTTTGTTAACATTATTTGACCGGATAATCCATTGCATGTTAACATATACCTATTTATAATGTTCTACAATGAAGACCGGCAAATGGAAGAAAAAACATGAGAATTGACGGATTTGATATTTCTGAAAGAGTGAAGAAATATTTCCGAGCAGCATTAAAAAGAGGGCGAAGCAATCCTCCAAGCCCCAAGATGCGAAACTGGACAAAGGCATTCTTTGAACTGCATAAGAATCTGCCTTTGGCGGAAAGGCAGGCGCGGAGTTTTGCGTATGCTCTCACGCGGGAACCTGTATATATTCATCCTGATTGTCATATTGCCGGGCAAATATACCAGACCGGCGCCGGATCGGGATGTCCGGAATTCGATGGCTGGCTTTACGATCGGAGATGGGAGAAATTCAGCGCAGTTGCCCAGGCGGAGAACCAGGTCAGATCAGAGCTTCCGGACAATGCCTGGTATGGAGTTTTTTTCAATGATGGAGCAAGCCCGGGGCATATTTGCTGGGATTTCGGGGTAATCCTGAAAGAAGGAACAAGTGGGCTCAAGCGGGAATGTGACAAAAAACTTGCGAACGCTCCTGATCCTGAAGCTGCTGAATTTTTTCGTTGTGTTAAAATTGTGCTTGACGGCCTGGATGCATGGGTGAAGCTCCATAAAAACAAGCTGACTGAAATGCTTGGAAAATCACGGGATATTAACAATAAGGCCCGTTTGGAACGAATGCTTTCAATTTGTGAAAAAGTTCCAGCAAATCCTGCCGGAAGTTTTCAGGAGGCCGTTCAGAGTTTTTATTTTCAACATCTCGCGGTGATGTATGAGAATCCTTTTGGCGGCAATGGTCCCGGAAGACTGGATTATTACCTCTGGTCGTATTTGGAAAAGGATCTGGAAGCCCGGAAAATCACCATGTCTTATGCCCGTGATCTGGTCACGGAATTGTTTATCAAGCTCGATGAAAGAATCCACCTCAAAGACGACTGGGTGGAAGCTGTTCCTGTAGGGGGCAGAAAGCCTGACGGCAGTCTGTCGGTAAATCCTCTATCGACAATGATGCTGGATATCATTGAACATCTTGAAATCAGCCATCCATCGGTATACGTCCGGCTGCCGGATGACGCCCCCGCCGGGTTTGTCGATAAAAGCATCGAATATCTGATCAGGGGAGGGAACCGTGCACAAATTTACGGTGATGACCGTATTATCGAAGCCCTTGTCCGGGACGGGGTAGCACCGGAAGACGCCCGGAATTGGACAGCCGGAGGCTGCATGGAAGTCTCAACGCAGGGCGCAAACTGCGATCTGTTGTTTTCCTTTGCCCACAATGTCGCCCGGACATTTGAGCTGGTGATCAACGGCGGATGCCTGATGCAGACGGGGGAAAGGGTAATTGGGCATGAAAAAACCTTAAAAGACTATCAGGATTATGACGAATTATTTGATGATTTTTCAACCGAATTACAACGGGAACTGGATATTCTTTTGAAGCGTCTTGATATTTATCTTGATGCTTACGCGAAATACCGGCCTTCGTTTCTGCTGTCAAGCATGACCAATGATTGTCTCAAGAAAGGCCGAGGCATCAATGCCGGAGGCGCCAGGTACATGGATTATGGCGGCAGCGGCGTGGGGATTCCGGATGTCGGCGACAGTTTGTTCGCGATCAGGAAACTGGTGTTTGAAACCGGGCAAGTCGATGCCGGTAACTTGCTTAATGCGCTCAGAAACAACTTCAGCGGGTACGAAGCCTTACGGACAATGCTTCTTGGTCAGCATAAATATGGCGACGGTCATGGGGACGCGCTCGATTGTACCAGCCAAACACTCGGAGTCTTTGTCGACAAGCTCCATTCCCACAAAAACCGTTACGGAGGACATTGCCGTGTCGTGATTCTCGGATTTTTCTGGGTGGTCAGGTACGGTGCAATGGTCGGGGCCATGCCGGACGGACGACTGGCGGGTGAACCTTTGGCGCACGGTCTCACCCCCTGCAACGCTGCCCTTGCAAATGGGATCACCACGGGAATGAACAGTGTGACAAACCTGGACCTGGAAAAAATAGCAGGCGGTGCGTCAACCATGTGGGATATCGCTGAAGAATGCGCCAGGCCGGAGATACTGAAACCGCTTATTCTCGCCTATTTCCGGCAGGGAGGACATATTTTCCAGGGTAACATGATTTCCGTTCAGTCGCTGAAAGAGGCAATAAAACATCCTGACCGTTTCCGCAATCTTTTCGTGAGGGTGGGAGGGTACTCGGCCAGGTTTACCACCCTTGACCGCGATACTCAGGAAGAAATCGTCAAGCGGACCAAGCACCGGAAATAGAATCATATATACAGTTGTAGTATTGCATCAGACAAATCAGGGATTTGGGAGTTTTACCTATTGACAAGAGTATCAAGATGCACTATAATGGTAAGCAGAAAGTAAGTAGATGGAGATTAGATAATATGAAGGTTTTAAAAGCACCCGGCGGTAAAACCCGGCTCAAGGAAGATATATATTCTCAGATAAAAACCGGGCTTCTCAGGAAAAATGACCGGATCATGGGAGAGGAACAATTGTCCAGCCGGTACAACCTGGGCATTAAGACGGTTCGTTCCGCTTTGAATGAACTGGAAGAAGAAGGGTTGATCGTCCGCAAAAGGCGTGTAGGAACATTCATCAAGACCGGAAACATTGGCGATTGCCGGAATATTTCAATCCTGGAATTCGAGATGTCCACGGCCACGGCTTATCATTCGGAAATATTCACCGGCATAGAGCGGTGCGCGGATCTTTACCGGTGTTCCATACAGATAAATCCCATCCGCCGCCGGAGCGTCCGCGATACGGCCGCCGGACTTTTGAGAAATTTGGTTTACGGCGGAAGGATAGACGGGCTTCTCCTGTTAAGCTGGCTGGAAAAAGATGAAATTGAATCCCTCCTTGCAAAAAATATTCCCTTTGTCGCGGCTGGGTTCGAGTATCGCGACCTTGACGTTCCCGCTGTAGCCTGCGATTACCGCGCCATCATGGACCGGGCCATCATGGAACTTCTGGAATCGGGGCATGAGCGAATCGCACTTATAACCGGCAGTACGGGAATAAAGAATGAGTCGGTGATTATGGCGAACGAGAAGCTGACTGACGAGTTCTCCAGGTTGCTGAAACAAAAAGATTTGTATGAATCTTCATATGTAAAAAAAGGCCTGTTTGCGGAACGCGACGGTTTCTGGCTCATGCGGGAACTTATTGAATCGGGTTCCCCGCCTGATGCCGTCATCAGCTGCGGCAATGAACTGACCAATGGCGCAATGAAAGCATTGTACAACAAGAATTGCGCGGGAAAAATAAAGCTTTTCCCTCTTAGCGACCGGGATACCATGATGCCGCGGCCGCAAATAAAACTTCCCATAGACAAGATCGGATCACGGGGAATGGAAATGCTTATGGATCTGATTGAAGGAAGAGAACTAAAAGCCCGACGGGAACTGATTGACGGAGAGATGCTTTTATAATATAAGGTTTGTTATATGTCTGACTTTACTGCAATTACGAAACAACCTGCACACTTTGACACCGGATTGCCGGGAGTTTCCATGGTGTGCGGTTCTCTCGGCAGCGTTCTCATCACAGGTCTGAAAGGGGGGAGGGGGTATCGTCTTTCAATCGAAGCGGGATTGGGTGATTTTAACCTGGAAAGGCTTTTTTTTGATTTACAGCCCGGTGACAATCGGGACAAGGCTTTCAGGATGGGACCGATTAATACAACATTCGGGCCCGGAACCCTGGGCGAGTATCTGCCTCCGCGAATGGACTGTTTTATAAATGACGAATTTTACTATTCAATATGGTTTGACTGTCCTACTCTTGCGGAACTGCTGAACTGTCCTGAAATCCTTGAGAAATATCCTTTCCTCAATGAATACAACGTAAACAGCGACGACGGTTTTGGCCCGAGGGAATTTGTTTTTACTTCAGAAGGGGCCGTGGAAATCCCGGAAGGCTGCAACTCCCTGAGATTGCGGTTCCCGAAGGATTTCGGAATGCCTGAACTGCGGTCAGTTAAAATCGAAATGGAGAAACGTTTGCAGCGGGCGGCGGAATACGATCTTTCCCCGGTGGAGGTTCCGCATCCGAGACTTTTTGCCTGTGGCGATCCTGACGGATTCAGAGGAAAACTTATGGTGCGTTCCCCGGAAATGCTCAACGGTTTCATGAAGCTTCTGGACGAAAAACTTGCTGATCCCCCCGATGAAGTCCCGTTGCAAAATCCCGACGGCAGGGAATACTGGGATATTTTCGACCGGATTGCCTGTTACAGTTTCGGCTTCATGGTTTTTGGTAAAGAGGATTATTTCAAGGTTGCGGAAAAACACGCACAATGGCTTTTCAGCCGTCCCCACTGGGGAAAACACATGGAACTGGACGAATGCGGCAACCCCTGGACCCATTACTGGTGCGATGTGGACATGTGCCAGGGAATTACCCCGTTTCTCGCGGGGATATTTTTCTACGACTGGTGCCGGAACCGGATAGACACCCCATTACTGGAAAAAATAGAAAAGAAACTGCTTCATCACGCGAAAATAATGTACCGTCATTACCTGGCGGAACTGGCGGAGTGGGCATGCCAGTTCAATACCGACCACTTTACCGGCAACGTGTACCCTCTTCAGCTCTGCGGATTCCTTTTCGCCGATAAATACCCGGAGGCCAAAAGGTATCTGGACATCGGCAGGATCTGTTTCGAGGATTCCGCGGCAAGATGTTTTGACGCGCACCGCCGCCCGGAAACTTACCATACGCAACTGCCGTTGTTAGGTTATGCTTATCTTTACAAGGATTTCTACGGGGAAAACCTGATGCGCGGCATCGATGTTTCCACCCAGGTGCATACCCGGCTGATTTCAAGTCTTGGCGGTGGTCTGAATAATACTTTCTCCGGGTTCAGCGAATGCGAGGCATGTCTCTATTTCGGAATTGCTAATCTGACCGGTTCAGAACATGCCCAATGGATTGCCGGGGAGCTTGCGGGACAATCCCCCAAGGGAGGCGTCAAGGTTAATGGCTTCCGGAAGGTAATGGAATTGATTTTTCATGATCCTGAGATTGGTCGCATCTCTCCCGCGGACCTGCCGCGAATCCTGTTCGACTCCCAAAAGGCGGCATTTTTCTACCGGGAAAAATGGGATGACCTTATAAGCAAAAACGCCGATGGAGTTTGCGGGATAAACCTGTTGTTTCAGAAGACTCTTTTGGACAGGGATTTGAATGCGCCTGACATACGGAAAAGATCATATTGGGGAAGTCCTTACGCAGGGAATTTCTCGCTGTTCTGCGGCAGGAAATTCCTCATTTCCCCGGTGGTTCCGACTTGTGAGTTTTCAACCGCCAAGGCAAACTGCATGACCGTTGACGGCAAAGGTCAGGTCGGTGAAGGACCTTCATTTATCTTTCCGGCTGTGTCTCCGGGGAAAATGCCGAAAGCCTGGGAGGAGGAGACTGAATATCTCGAAGAAGCAAACCAGCGCGTCCGGAAATTCAGAATAACAGCTGATCTGGGCGGAATTTATGACAGATCTCTGGTTGATGAATATTTGCGGTCATATGTAATCGAGGAAATCCTGCTTGACGATAATTCCGGCATTCTTACAAAATTTACGGTTGTGGATGAAATCAAGTCTTCCGGTCCGCACCGTTTCGCCTTTTCATTTATCAGTGGAATGGATATGCAGGCCCAGCATGGCAAGGCTGGAAAGTATCTTATTTCCGGTACGGAATCCGGCAATGGCCTGAGTCTGGCAATAAACAGTCCCTGTAAACTGAAATATCATACAGAGGAACTGAAACTGATAAATTCATATATGCCGTCTCACGACAGGAAACCTTATAAACTGCGTGTATCCTGTGCAAAGCCGGAATGTAATTTAAAAATAAGCTGGGAAATGAGTTTATGCAGATGAAAAACAAGTTCAAATATGCTTTGCTCGGTTATGGGGAATTCGCCAGACAGGTCATTCATCCCTGCCTGGTCAGGCATGGAGGTTTCGAATTGAAATCGGTTCTTGTCCACAACCGGGAGAGACAGCGGAAAATGCTCGCGGAAAATTCCGTTCCGTGTACTGTTACCTGTGATATCATGGACATCCTCAACGACAAGAGCATTGACTGCGTATTCGTTCTTACCCGGCATGACAGTCACGCGGCGCAGATAATCAAATCCCTGGAAAACGGAAAAGCGGTTTTTACGGAAAAGCCCCCCGCCATGAACATCGCCGATATGGAAAGAATAATCAAAACCTTAAATAGAACCGGCGGCAAATTCATGACCGGATTCAACCGCAGGTTCGCGCCCCTGACCGCAAAATTGAAAAATGTTCTCTCCCGGATATCGCCGCCTTATGTGATCAATTACTGCTGGATGAATCCACCGTGGGATGACGATTGGCCTTTTCATCCGGCCCAGGGCGGCGGCAAACTTGTCAGCAGCGGCTGTCACATGGTTGATCTGATTTATTACCTGATGGGACACGAACCCGAATATTTGCATTGCAGGCTGAATACAACCGTAAGGAAAAATATCAGCACTCACGATACCGCGAACCTCTCCCTGGCTTACGCTGACGGTTCAACCGTGAATATCTGTACCGGGGAAATGGGTTCACCGGGATTCCCTGCGGAAAAAATGGAAATATTTACCCGACAGGGAATAATTGTCATGAAGGATTTTAACAGTCTCGAATTTTTCGGGCCTGAATTTGATAATGTAAAACTGGACGGCCAAGACAAGGGGTTCACCCGGGAAATCGAGGCATTTTATGAATACCTGAAACAACCGGATGCGCCGTCCCCTGTTTCCGTCCGGGAGTCATTTATGGTAATGAAGTGCATTGAGAAAGCTCTCAAAGCCTCGGGGAAGTTGTCCGGAACGAAAAAAACAGTAAATCTGCAAGGAGGATATATTCATGAAGGCAAAATTGAAAAAGTCGGACTTTGCGGCTGACGGGCAACGGTTCGTTGGCATCCGTCAGTTCACGCTGATCGAATTGCTGGTTGTAATCGCAATAATATCGATACTGGCAAGCATGCTGTTGCCGGCGCTGCAGAAGGCCCGTAACAGCGCAAAAGGCATAACCTGCATTAACAATCTGAATCTCCTGGGGAAGAATGTGCATTTCTATACCAGTGATTATGAAGGCTATCTCCCGCCGGTTGCCAACTGGGATTCACAGCATTGGAACTACGGCGGCAATCCCACTCAGAAAAAATCAGCCGGTGCGCTGGCGGAATATTACAACACGGATCCATTTTACTATGCCGGAAAAGACGGTTCGCTTACTTGTCCGCTTGATGACCGTGAAGCCGACGAGTATCATTATGGCAAGTACCTTACCTACGCCTTAAACGCGCATATTTGCGGATTTCCCGGAGTCGCCTACACAGATTACGGGCCTCATCGGGTTAACCGCTACAAAAAGATGAAAGTCGTATGCATGGAATTTACCGGTTCGGACGACAATGCCGCAACGGGAAATCTGCCGCGATTTTACGATTATGAATACAACTATCAGCGCTATTGGCACAACACCGGGTCAAACATGCTGTGGCTGGACGGACATGTCCAGAGAGAAAAATACCGGATGGTTCCGTATGATGATTTTGTCAAGTAACCAGAAAACAGGAATTATTGAAATGAAGAGATTTTTACTTGCCGCATTGTTTCTGATCACTGCATTTATGGGAACCGCGGGTCATTCCGAAGTACTGGATAAAATGAAAACTTCCGATGGTAAAATTCGCTACTGGGCCTGGTTTTATAACTTTTGCGGCGGTCCGGGCGCCCACGATAAATTTCTGGCCATGTGCCGTGAATTAAAAAGTTGGGGCTGCACCGATATTATTTGGGAATCTCTCAAGGGAGTAGTTCCCTGGCCGACCGACTTGGAATTGACTTTCACCGGTACGGCTTACGCGCCGCCCGGGGATTTCGAATACAATCGTAAATACGACCGCACCGACGCACTCTGCCGGGCGGCAAAGAAATACGGCATGAAAATATGGTTTTCCAAAGTTCCCCGGGAGTCCAGCGGCATCGAGTCGCTTGGCCGTTACGGTTGGGAAAAGTCGGACGGTTATAAGTTCGGCAAAGCCATGATGGAAAAACGCCGGAAGGCCGGTTTTTACGCTACCGACGCCAAAGGAAGGATCATCAAGCACGGGGAGGAAGACTGGAAAAGATATTATGACCTGAACGGCAAAGTTTACCTCCAGCATCTTAAAGACCAGCTTACCGAAGTAAAGAAAAAATACGGCCATTACGGTGTGATTGCCGGATTTGTTCTTGATGAGTTCGAGTTGACGCTGGTGGCGGATCCACTGAGCGACGACATTGAGGACTTCTCCGCTTTCTGTGAAAAGAATTTCGGCGAAAAATATCCGGGAAAAGAAATGCCCCAGAATTC
Organism: Victivallales bacterium; assembly: GCA_963678815.1. Taxonomy (GTDB): domain Bacteria; phylum Verrucomicrobiota; class Lentisphaeria; order Victivallales. Next base: position 3,941,206 of record OY787460.1, on the reverse strand, counting down.
CGGGAGCAAACCTGACAACAAGTGGTGGCGGCGGGAAATGCTCTACCGCTTCCATATATTGAATACTTTCTTCCGGGAAATTGCCGCACATGCCCATAAGCTTGGTTTTGAAATTATCAAGCCCAACCGGAACCTTGAAGATTACGACAACTGGACGTGGAAATGCGGAATGAATTTCAAAGACTACAGCCGGGACTGTGATTATATCTGGATATCGACTAATGACAAGTCACAGTTGGATCCTTATCTGAATACCCCGAACATAATGGTGGGAATGGGGATGGCTTACGGCAGGATCGCGGAAAGATTTTCCAAGTGCTTTCACGGAGTTCCCCTTTCCGACCATGCCTATCCGTGCGGAACCACCACCAGCCTGCCTTTTTATACGGATGCCGAAAAGAAACTTTTCTTCGGCCATCAGAACAATCGCGACTGGTTTACGCTGTTCAACCGCTGGACCGGCGGAAAATCCCCGGCAAAGGTTGCAATAGCGGTCAACAGCCCGGTTTTTACCATGCAGTATCCCGAAACCAAGACCATGTATGACAAATTTGCCGCTCCGCTGTTTGAGGAGCTGTCCCGGAGCATCGACGTCGACGGTTTCCAGTTGTTCCAGACCCGCTGCCTTGAAAAATATCCGGTGATCATTGTTCCCCATGCCATGCCGGTGGCCATGACCGATAAGGAATTTGCCGCCTATCTGGAGTTTGTCAAAAAAGGCGGAACCCTGATAACGATCAATGCGCGCTGGTCCACGGGCAGCAAGGATTTGACCGGTCTTAAGGATGTAACCTCCCGGATAACGGGACTGAAGCTGAAGAAAACCCCCGGTTCTTTCAAAGGCCGGATCGAATCGAAATGCAACTGGCTTAAATCTCCCGGCACGGTATTTGATGAAACCCCGTTTTTACAGGTGGAAGGTGCGTCTGAAAACGTCAAGGTGCTGGCCGCCGATGCCAAAGGGGATCCGCTGATCTGTGGGTATCCGCTGGGCAAAGGCAAAGTTTACAGCATTCTTTTTCCGCTGACAAGCCTGGTCAGCGGCGGCAAAAAGGAACTTCTGGAAATTCCGGAGGAAATTATCAAAAAATCGGTTCATTTGCCGGTTATTTCGGAAGGCAATATCCAGATTGTGCAGACGGTGTTGAAGGACCACATCCTGGCGGTATCGATGCAGTTTGCTGGAGAAAAAGTAGACCCGGCAATTGTGTCAGCGCTGAAAAAACTGAATATCAACAGCATGCAAGCCGCAAAACTCGGAGTCGTGATGAAAGGCCCCGGAAAAAAGGCGTGTCTCCTGAAAATTGACGCCGGAGCGCTGGGTATCAAAGGAGAAAAGCTTCCGGGAAAATATCTCGATACCGGGGGCAGGCCATTATTCAGTGTTGTGGACATTATTACCGGCAGAGTGATTGAAAGTCCTTACCGGAACAAAGGCGGCAGGGATTTGAACCGTTACGCCGCTTCCTGGACAGCGGAAGAACTGCTGAAAGGCGTTCCCTTGCAGCTTAAGTTTGAAAATGAGTTCAAAGTTATTGCCGTTTCCGCCTACGAACGCCTGAGGGATTTCCACGGCGTTATGCCTGGTCAACAGTGGATCGATGCAGGAACCGCCGCGAGGAAAGGAATGGATACCCCGACAACGGATGAATTGGGTTTGAAAGCCAAAGGTGCAGACGCAAAGGGTGTTAAAGTGGGAATTTATCTTCCCGTTCCGGAGATATCCACCCGTGCTTATGGGGTGAAAGAAACCTTTGCCGCAGTTAAATCGATGCCCGGATTTACTCCGGTAATTATCAACGACATCAGGCCGGAAGTCTTGAAAAAGAAAAAAATTAAAATCCTGATCTACTGTCAATCCGCTTTCAAAAAAGACCGGTGGATACGGAACCTGCTCAACAAACGTACGGCACAATTGCGTAAATGGGTGCTGTCCGGAGGTTCCCTGCTGGCGCGGCACGACGTTCCCGGCTATCGCAGTTATCCGGTGATTTTTCCGGATATTTGCAAAGGGGGCTCATGGCATACCTGGGGTGTTACTGGAAAGGATGCGCCGGTATGCGTAATCAAAAACCCCGGTCAGGTACTTAAATCATTCCGCAAAGGGGACACCTTCGAACATTCTTACGAGGACCATGTTCAGCTGGAAAAAGGACCGGAAGGAAAAGTGCTGGCGGTTGACAAAATTCACGGCAAACCGGTGATTATCGCCGGAAAATCCGGGAAAGGGAAGTATATTGCCGACGGGACTGCGGGATATTCACCCAAAAATAATAAATTGACGGAAAAAGAAATTAAAATATTGCATGATTATCTGGAGTGGCTTGCAGAATGAACATTAAAACACTGACTGTAATTCTCCTCTATACAATCGCAATTATTTCCGCATGGAGTGACGAAAAAGTCCTCTGGGATTTTGAAAACGGCAAAAATTCCTGGAAAGCTGCCGGAAAGGGTTGCATCGTTGAAACCGCCGGATCAGGAGCAGCGAAAATCGGCGGCGGCGCTTTGAAACTGGTATTTAGCTCCGATAAATGTTCCGCAACGGTAAACTTCAAAGATCAGGCGGTACTGAAAGGCAAAAGTTACCTGTCGGTCTGGTTACGGGCCTCGGCTCCATGTAATGTGACATTCATTCTGAAAGCTGCCGGGAAGGACTGGAAAACCACTCATGCCATTCCCGATACTTACTGGCATGAGTACGTGCTTTCCCTCGGGGAATTTCAAGGCAGTGACATGAGGAAAAATATTCTTTCCGCGAACGCGGCCGGTACGGTGAATTCACTGTCAATCAGGCTGGATAAAATGAAGAATGGCGAAACAACGTTGCTGGCTGACCATTTCCAGACGGGAGGGCGAATACTTAATCAACCGGGAGTTTTTTCTCCCGATGCGGACGATGTGCTGTTTGCAACCGACTTCGCAAACAAATTCACCGCAAAATCCCCGGATGGGGAGGTCAAGGCTTATTTCAAAAAGGATTCAGCGGTCAAACAGGAAGCTTATACCTTCACCGACAGTTTCAGCGGCAAGGCGCTTAAAGCCGTAAGCGGCGCCGGCAAGGACCAGTTGAACTATCCGGTGAAAGGACATATTCTGGCGAAATCAGGCACTATTGAATTCTGGTTCAAGCCTTCCTGGAACGGTTTTGATCCGGGAATGAAAAAGCCCCGGGCTTCATTCATTTTTCTGTCAGGCCGAAAAGACTTTAAAACCTTAATTTATTTCTACCGGCTCAATAAAGGCTCTACCTTTAATTTCTGCGTGATTGAATCCAAACAGAAATCAAACATCATTTCGGTGAGTACCACCCGGTGGAAAAAGGAACAGTGGCATCACGTGTCCGTTACCTGGGGAGAGGACGGAAGACGAATTTATATTGACGGAATTTTACGCAGACAAGTTGCCGCTGAATCCGAAGGCATTTCATTAACCAATAAATTTTATCTGGCAAATTCCGTTGGTGAGAATCAACCTGACGGGACAATCGCGAATTTCCTTATTCGCAAATTCGCGCACAAAAAATTCCCCGTCTATTTGCCGGAGAAAAAATAAAGAAAACAGACTGTATGATTTTCAAAACGCGTTTGTTAAGCTCTCTCTCGAAAGTTTTCGCGGACGCGGCGTGCCGGGACAAGGCGGTTGCCTCCGGTTCCGCGCTGCTGGGGGAATATTATTCATTCCAGGTGGCATATTATGGCGACAAACTGGCGCGAGGGGTAAAAATAAGCATCGAATCCGAACTGGAAAGTCTGATCAGGCTCCGGCAGGTTTCACTTATTCCCAGTGATTATCCGTCAACTTCATTCGATGACAAGGTCCTGCGTAAAACTCCGGGATTGTATCCGGACCTGCTGGAGGATTTGCCATCCCCGGAAATTGACATTCTGCCTTTCCAGTGGCGCGCCCTGTGGATTTCACTGAAAATTCCCGAGGAACTGCCCGAAGGCCGGTATCCGGTGAAAATCCGCTTTCGCCATGACCAGGAAAACATTGATGTCACGGAAGAGTTTGTCATTACGGTAATTGCGGCAAAGCTTCCAGAACAGGAGCTGATCCACACGGAATGGTTCCATACCGACTGTATTGCTTCGTATTACAACACCAGAGTCTGGAGTCGCCGTCACTGGGAATTGCTGAGGAAATACGTTAGCAGTGCGTCGGCGCATGGGATAAACATGATTCTTACTCCGCTTTTTACTCCTCCGCTCGACACTGTCGTAGGCGGCGAAAGACCCACGGTTCAACTGGTAAATATCAAAAAGAACGGTAACAAATACGCTTTTGATTTCAGCCTTCTGGAGCGCTGGATAAAGATGCTGGACAAGTGCGGAATCAAATATGTTGAGTTCTCCCATTTATTCACCCAATGGGGAGCCGGGCATGCCCCAAAGATAATCGCACGTGAAAACGGCGTTGATAAGCAAATATTCGGGTGGGAAACCGATGCCGGCGGAAAAAAATACCGGGATTTCCTCAAGAAATTTCTTCCTGAGCTTATGAAGCTTATCAGCAGGCTCGGGTTGCGGGATAAAGTTTATTTCCATATTTCCGATGAACCCCATGATAAGCATATTGATTCCTACCGGTCGGCGGTTGAAACCGTGAAACCTTTGCTGGAAGGGGGCAAAATCATTGACGCATTGTCAGATGTCCGCTACTTCAGGCGAGGGTTTGTCGACAGCCCGATTCCAATCATCACAAAACTGGAAGAATTCATCGAGGCAGGCATGAAAGAGCCTTGGACATACTACTGTTGTCTGCCGGCCAGAATCGCGCCGAACAGATTTTTCTGCATGCCGTCCACCCGCAACCGCATTATAGGTATGCTCGCGTTCAAATACAATTTGCGGGGATTCCTGCACTGGGGATTCAATTTCTGGTTTTCGCAGTTTTCTTTATGTAAAATAGATCCTTTCAGAACCAGCGATGCCGGAAAAGCTTTTCCTTCCGGAGATTCATATCTGGTTTATCCGGGGAGCGACGGCCCGCTTGATTCCATTCGCTATGAGGTTTTGCGTGAGGGCCTGCAGGATTTACGGGCTTTGCGTCTGCTTGAAAAAATTTCAGGCAGAAAACATGCCATAGGGACAATGGAGAAGAATTTCGGCAACGCGCTCAGCGTCTCAGAATATCCCCTCGGAATTGATGAATTCCTTCCCGCGAGAGAAAGAATAAATGAAAAGCTGAAGCAACTGGCACATCTTTAATCTGCATGAATATCCTGCAGTCGTCCGGGAACGTCCTGTTCTCAAATATTTTCCGCGAATCTTTGATTGACATTCAAAGTTATGCCGTGATGTTGATATAATCACTCCGTAATATATGTTATGTGGGGTATATAAGACTGACTGGGAGTCATTGTAATTCAAGGTTAAACAATAATGGATGACAACAGCGTAGGCGATTTTAAGACGGAAAGTAGCGGTGTTCAGGAAAATGATCTGGATTTATCGATCGGAAATCTGCTTACCGATAATGGGAATTCTTCCGGCGTCCTCGGGCGCATTGACCGTTATGAGCTTGTCGAAAAGCTGGGCGCTGGCGGCTTCGGCGCGGTGTACCGGGCGCATGATTCAGTGGCCCGGGTTGACGTTGCGGTAAAGGTTCTGCCGCCGATGATCTCGGCGGTCCCGGAAGAACTGGAAAATGTCCGGTCCAACTTTGTACTGGTTTCCAAGCTTAAACATCCGAACATTGCCTCGCTGGAACATCTTCACAAAGTTGAAAAGGTCGACGCATCCGCCCAGCAACACCTGAGGATATTTCCCGGCAGCTATCTGGTGGTAATGGAGTACGTCGACGGCTCCACTCTCTCAAACTGGAAAAAGCAGTTCCCGGACAGAAAAGTTCCGCTGGATCAGGCTTTGGATATCTGCGGTAAAGTCGCCTGGGCGTTGGACTTCGCGCATGGCGAGGGTATAATTCACCGCGACGTAAAACCTTCCAATATAATGATTTCCCCGGATGGAAAAGTCAAAGTTCTCGATTTCGGGCTTGCCGCCGAGATACGCAGTTCGATGGGACGGGTTTCCAAGGAACAATTCGACACCTCCGGTACGCGCCCTTACATGGCCCCCGAGCAGTGGGCGGGAGAAAGTCAGGACGGAACCTCCGACCAATATGCGCTGGCCTGTATGCTTTATGAGTTGATCAGCGGCGGTGTGCCGTTCCAGTCCGTATTTGAATCAGGCGATACCGGCTTGATGTTAAACCTGGTTGAAAACAGGATGCCCAAACCTTTATCTGAATTGAACAAGAAGCAGAACGCGGCTTTGCTGAAAGCGCTGGCTAAAAACGGCTCTGAACGTTACGCTTCCTGTGATGAGTTTATTAATGCAATGGGCGGCAAAGTCAAAGTAAAAAGCTCCGGCAAATCCTCCGGCTGGGTCAAAAAGGTGTTGTTCCTGGTGTTCCTGCTGATAATCCTTGCCTTTTCAGGTGTTGGCATCTATTACGGTTATAAAAAATACCGGGAAAATCAGCAGGCAAAAGCGGAACAACTAATCAGGGAAAAGGCGGCAGAGGAAGAACGTCAGCGGCAGGAACAGCTCGCGAAAGAAACGCAGGATAAGCTGAATTTCCTTAAGAAAAAACTGGAAACCGCTTTCAGGAACGGGAATTTATCGGCGGCTTCGGCGGCGGCTTCGGAGATATTGTCAATCGATCCCCAAAACTCCTACGCCCGGACAATGCAGGACAGGATCAAGGAAAAAGCCGGACTCGCTGAAACCGCCCCCGTCAAGAGCCGCGCGGAAGCGGCGTTTGAAAGATTGGGCCGCATTTCCGCGGAACACGGATTTCAGGAAAAAATTGATGATCTGAAACTGAAACTCAATACCGCGAGAACTCTGTTCGATGCTAAATCTTACGGCAACGCCCTGACAAAATACCAGGAAGTAATAATCGGATGCGGTAAGCTCATGAAGCTTGATTCTGAACGCAACTCGGCGCTGAAATCAGCTCGGAGAGTGGAACAAGAACGTCAAAGCGCGGAAAAGAGCAACGCTCAAAGTCTGGCCAAAAGCGTCTGGAGAAACGCAAAGAGCCTGGAAAACGATGGTAAGGCAAAACTTGACAAAGGTGATTTTCCCGGAGCGCAAAAGAGCTTCATAGTGGCCGCAAAAGAGTACATACACGCGAAAAACTATGCCAACGGAGTTTCAACATTTATTATCCCGAAAAAACAGTATGAAACTCAACTTGCAAAAGTAAAACGCACCGATCTCGACAAATTCGGCGGCGAAAACTGGACGAAGGCGCGTCTTGCCGCATCCCAAGGCGATAAAGCGGCAGCGGCGGAAAACTGGGATAAAGCGCTGTCATCTTACCGGAAAGCCGTGACTTACATTACCAGGGCGGTGAAAACAACCCGGAGCAGAGTGGCATTAGAGCGCGAAAAAGCAATCGCGCGCGAGGTTTATAATGAGTCGATGAAATCCGCGCGGAAATATTTTTTCAAGGCACTGGCGGCAAAGAACAACGTTCCGTCGGCCCGGAAGTATTGTGATGCGGCGTTGAAAGAATTGCGAAGTGTTTCAACCACTTATCTTGACATCGCCTCAAAAAACAGTTTAACAAAACTTGCCGGGGAAATTGAAAACTTTAAGAAAAACTTATGGAGTGGTCCCGGGAAAGGTGATAATTTTAAGATACCCGGACTAGGTATGAAATTCGTGTATGTATCTCCCGGCAGTTTCAAGATGGGATCGAATGACGGTGACCGTGATGAAAAACCAGTGCACCTTGTGACGCTCAACAGGGGCTACTGGATCGGCAAATACGAGGTAACTCAGAAAGAATACCAAGAGTTTACGGGGACAAATCCGAGTAATTTCAAAGGGAACAACAACCCAGTAGAATGTGTCAGTTGGGATGACGCAGTGAAATTTTGTGAGAGGCTGACTGAGCGCGAACGCAAAGCCGGTCGTTTACCGGAAGGATATGTATATCGCTTGCCAACGGAGGCTGAATGGGAATATGCTGCGCGAGGGGGAAATAAAAGCCGCGGCTATAAATACAGCGGGAGTAACGATCTTGATCGTGTGGGATGGTATGATAGCAACAGCGAAAAAAAGGCGCATGGTGTGGGAATGAAATCCCCGAATGAACTTGGGATATATGATATGAGTGGAAATGTGTGGGAGTGGTGTAACGACTGGTATGGTAAAAGTTATTATAGCAGTTCACCGAACACCGCGCCTAATGGTCCTTCTAGTGGCTCGTATCGCGTGGATCGTGGCGGCTGTTGGACTTACTACGCCAAGTACAGCCGGATAGCGGTTCGGGACCGCAGTTCACCTGACAGTACGGATTACTACTTGGGCTTCCGCGTTGTCCTTGGCCCAAAATTAAAAGAATCTGGCTATTCAAAGCCTGTTGAACCTGCTCAGAAGCGATTTCCGTGGGATCTAATTGCCGTTGAAAATGCGGCCTATGCGTCGTTGTCCGGCCTGGCTCCGGGCAGCCGGAAAGCGCAGGAAAAACAGCGTGAATATGTTGAAAAAACCGGCTTGCCTCTGGAAGTCAAGGCCAGGAAAACCGGAATAAAGCTCCGCTTGATTCCACCGGGGACTTTCATGATGGGAAGTCCTGATTCGGAAACCGGAAGGGACAAAGATGAAACCCGGCGCCGGGTAACCTTGACAAAAGGCTTTTACCTCGGGGTTTATGAGATAACCCAGCGGCAATGGGAAAAAGTTATGGGAAACAAACCTGCTTTTTTCAAAAACGCCGGAAATGATGCCCCGGTGGAGCAGGTAAGCTGGGAAGACTGTCAAAAATTCCTGGCGAAACTGTGTGAGCTGGAAGGTGTTCCGCGCGGAACTTATCGTTTACCGTCTGAATCTGAGTGGGAATATGCGTGCCGGGCTGGAACAGATACGGCATTTTACAGCGGCAACCGTTTGGATTCGAATATGGCGAATTGCAATGATGCATCAAAAGAAACCGGGAGAAGACCGGTCAGCGCCGGAAGTTATATGCCGAATGCTTATGGTTTGTATGATATGCACGGAAACGTGTGGGAATGGTGTAGCGGCTGGTATGGAAAATATTCCCCGGACGGCGTTGCTGCTTCCATTATGAGCGGCTCCGGGGCGACGCGGGTAATTCGCGGGGGCAGCTGGAATCACGATGCGGGATATTGCAGGTCGGCTAATCGTGTCAGGTATTGGCCGTCGCGCCGGATCAACTATCTGGGATTGCGGATTCTAAGGACAATCCCCGAGAGCAACGGGCAATAATAAATGGGCGTAGTTTTATTTTTCGGAAAATATTCATGTTTCCGCGTGAGGTGACCGTTTATCATCCGTAAAATAGTTAGATTCAGGTTTATTATAAGTGAAAATCATTTGACAAATAATGATATCAGATGTTATTTCTGTTAATGAATAATAGTTTATGGTAATTTATTTTACCTGGGAGTAACGAAATTCGGGGAAGCAGAATATAGAAACATTTTGGAGATTTGAGATTTACAAACAAAAGGAGAAGGTATGATGTCGGATCAAAGTCAAAGTTCGAACTCGGGGAGAAAAAATGGAGCGATGTATCACGGAGGACTTTCAGGGAAAATATTCCTGACCTGGCTTCCCTGCCTGATGTTACTTGTGGCGTTATTGGGGTGTAAAACATATGATATAATCCCGAAAGTTACGATCAAGGAACCTAAATTGCCAGTTCCGCCAAAAGAAGTTTCCGTAGTTTTCAATCGTCCTTTACCAACGATTGACGAAGTATTCGCAATGTCCGCCCATGAATCCTACAGCAATGACACATTCAAAATCAAACCTGGTGAAAAGCTTGCCGTGGCCTTGTTTGTGAGTCCTGAAAGCAAGGACATAACAGGGCGGGTGGCGACGGACATTCTCTACCTGAATCTGGAAAAGAATAAAGTTGTGACGGTTGAGCGTCAGTCATTAGCGGTGCTGATGAACGAACAAAGTCTGATGAAAAACGAGTCTACCGAACTTAGCCGCAAACAAATATCGCAAATGATCGACCGCATAAAGAATACAAAATATTATGTTGTCGGCACTATCGGGGCCAGGAGTTCCGAGCAGGTCACCATTAATTTAAATTACTGGTACGACCTGAAATACCTTGCAGCTTATAACAGGGAAGCCGAAAGAGTCAATAAGGGAATTATTCGTTATAATAATCAGTTGTATCCGATAATCAAGGATACCATCTGGCCGTTAAATGCCCAGATTCAATTACACAATTTTGCGGTTCTTTACCTGGCCCTCAAAGATAAAGAATTTCAAAAATTGATTGAATATAAAGATAAGTCCGAAAGTAAAGAGCCTACCGAATATGAGAAGGCCCTGAAATATTTCCGGAGACTGCGGCAGAGTTTTGGCTGGTCGCTGCCATATAAGTTTGACCGGAAATATCCGTCGTTGGAGAATCTGATTGGAGAGAAAACCTTTGATTTATCGCAACAAGCGATAATACTGCGTGAACGTGCCAATAATTTGAGAAACGCCTGCCGGATGCTTCCTGAAGCGCAAAAGAATCAGTTGATGCATGAAGCGGAAATTCTCGATGAAAAAGCGGAAATTTTTGAAAAGAAAGGTGCGGAAATTTTCAGTGAGAAAGTGCAGTTTTACCGGAACCAGCCACTGAAACAGCTGATTCTGTCAAACAAGGCAAAATCGTATTATGGAATTAAAGACGCTGATGGCGATCAGCCGTTAGTTATTCCTGATGTAAAGTTTTATAATAACCAGGTAACTTACTACAACGAGTTGTTGAAGCAGGCCGGGTTATCTGATTTTCTCATGAAGGCTTATTCAACACCGCCACTTATCCCTTTAATCAAAAAAGAAACAACTCTTAAAAAATTGGTCGGGAATAAGAACGTTGTAACTAATTACACAAAAGTTGAACTTACTCTGCGTTTTATTAATACGGCAACCTCGGAAATTGAATGGATCGCCACGGCTTCGCGTCACAGCCAGAACGTGAACGAAGCACTTAACCTGGCATTCCGGAAAATTGTTGAGAAAATGATGCCGAAACACAAAAAGACGCGTAGATAGCAGTACGGGAAGTTATCAATGTCCTGTTACTTTTGTTCTTTTCAATGGTCGGGATATCGATATAAAGTCGTTATCCTGACCTTGGGCTTATGCCTCGCACACAGCGTATGGGGTGGCGGGAATAAGCTTTGCAAAGAAAATGACAAGGTTTTGCTGGAAATTGAAGTACAGGCAAAAACGTTTCCTGAAGCCAATAAAATGGCAAGAGCTGAACTCCGCCAGGAATTGGAACGAACGGCGAATAAGCGAAAACTTGATATTGCCAAATACGATCAAGCGCTGGAAGCAATGTGGAGAGAAATGATAAAAAACGTTTATTCTTTCAAGGAAAAACCCAAAAAACGTTTTGTTATTACTTTCTGGATAAGTGAAAACAAATGGAACTCGCTGTTTCCGCGGAAAGACGCGGTGCTTCCGAATATCGCGGCCAAACTGAACTCTGACTTTTTTACAAGTGGATGTAATTGCTATGCCTTGATTATCGGAAACAGTAAATATTGTGATTTGCCGGCATTGCAGTCGGTGGACTATGATACCAGGCAGTTAAGCGATATTCTCTCGGAATTATACGGCTACAAAACCGCGGTACTGACGGACGCGGGAAAGGATAAAATCCTTCAGGCAATTGACATGTTCCGGAAATTCCTGCGGGAAAAAGACCAGTTCATTCTGTATTATGGCGGACATGGATATTTGGATACGGAAATAGATCAGGGATATTGGATTCCTATCGACACTGAGTCAGGTACAAGTTCCGATTGGATATCCAATGCGGATATCACAGGCCAGCTGAAAATGATTAAAGCGAAAAATATTCTGGTTATTTCGGGCAGCTGTTTTTCCGGAACCTCTGATCGGAAAATTCCGGAGAATGCGGAATCATCAGGCTTATATTCGCGTATGGCATTAACTTCAGGCGGGTTGGAACCGGTTCCCAATGGTGGAGATGAAAAACTTTCAGTATTCTGTAAGGTCTTTTATAAATTCCTGAAGGAAAATGAAGGGGAAATCAACGCCGGGGATATTGCCGAAAAAATTATTCCTGAAGTAAAATCAGAACTAAGTCAAACACCATGTTACCGCTCAATCCGGAAATGCGGTCACCAGTCAGGCGGCGGTTTCCGGCTGAAGAGGGTAAAACAATGATCAGATATTTTCTAATCTTATGCATTGGATTTTTAGAAGCGGCGGCAGCCGGTTGCGCGTCAGGATATCCGTTGAATAATCCCGTTGCCTGTAATGATAACATTGATTTAAAGGTTATACCACGCACCGGACGGATAGGAGCTTGCGGAGTTCAGGCGTCCACCTCTGTTTTAGAATACTACCGGCATAAATATCCTGAATGGCAGGCACTCCAGAACGGAACCGGACCGGAGAAATTCGAAAAGCAGAGCTTTGTTTCAGTTCTCGACATGATTATTTTTCTAAGGAAGAACGGTCTGCAAGTCCGGTGGGGGCCTCTTACGGAACATGATTTGATAAGTTCAATAAAATATGGGAATCCGGTAATAATAGTCATTCCTGCTTCGGGATATTGCACAATTACAAATTCCCCGGTAGTAGATTTGACCCATTGTTGGGTTGTAAGGGGAATTAATGAGAGGCGTAAAATTTTTCTCGTTAATGATCCTGAAAATGGCCCATACGAAATATCGTATTCTGATCTTGATGCACTTAGAAAGTGCGAAGGACATCTCGGCATTGTTTGTAAACTTCAAATACCACGAAAGGAATAAAAAAATGAAACGAAGCTTTTGGACCAATAAATACCTTATTTGTACTTTGTCCATGATTCTTTCCTTCTATTTGTTTATCCCCGCCAATGCGGATCAGGTAGCGTTGTCTCGTTTTGACGCAAAGTCTCTCAATATGGGGGAAATACGTTCAATTGTCGAGGAGCAGCTTGTTGCAAGGGGGATTTCCCGTGAGCAGGCAAGGGAAAAACTGAATCAGTTCAGCGATGAGGATATTCTGCAACTTGCCAGGAATCCCCAAATTAACAAGAAAACAGGATTCGTCATTATGGGCTTGCTGGCCGTTATCCTGATTACGATGCTGATACTGCTTATAATTTCCATGATTGAAAAGGAAAAACAATTGGCGCGGGAAGCAAAAAGAGTGGCCAAGAGTCTGGAATTAAAAAAGAAAAAGAAGAAAGCAATCAGTAAAACGGTTGTTAAGCATTCCAGGGGGAAAAAGCTATGCCAGAAGTGCAACGGTTCAGGTTTCGTGCCAAATGCCTTAGACCAATGGGGCAACAGGATAGAGTGTAAATATTGCAAGGGGACCGGCAGAGAACCAGAAAATTACAATCCTGCCTTTACTTTGCCTTTATATACAAATTACGGTGTGGTTATCGAGGAATTTGGAGTGAAGAAGGTTAAACGGGATAAGAAAGATGAGAAGTTGCAAAATCAGAATGCAGAGTTTACCGGAATAATATACCATCAAACAGGGAAACAGAATCTACCGGTTTATACTGAGTCGGGAGTAGTAACTGAAGATAAAAATAAAGTTGTTAGAAACTACTACTATGCCGGGGGGAAATAATTACCGCCATGCAGGATAGAGCGAGGTGAGTATCCAGCAAGTAAAAAACGTGAAAAATAGACAGCTGATGATTATTCCAGTGAAGCTATACGTAAAATTCTAATATCACGTTAATTTTTTTCTTGCCTGTTCATAAATGGTATCCAAGTTTTTGCGTTTATCTTCAGCGAGGACAAACCTGGGCTTGAAGGTGCGGATTTTTTCGATAGCGATTTCTCTGGCCCGGTCTTTTAAGATTTTATGGTGTTCCATCCAGGAACGCAGTTTCTCTCTGATGATCAAGTCGGAAGATGGCAGGATGTTTCTGAAGCGTTCAACCGTATTCGGGTGGGCAAGGAATATATCATTGCCTAAGCATACGTCCCTGAGTTCCTCATACAGGCCTTCGGTCGCAATAATATCGGGATGAGGATTGTAACTCTCGATCACCTCCCTGATATATTCAACAATTTCCAAATCAATAACCAACTGTGCACCGCTGTAAACATCATCAACGCATAGTACTCCGGCGTAAGAAAAATTTCTGCATCCCATCATTGCGGCGGACAAGGCGCATCCCATTTTTTCCATTCCAGCCAATTCGTCCACTGCCGGGGAACTGGTTTCCAGCCGCACGGATTTTTGTACATACTGCCGGGGTTGTTTTCCGCAAAAGTTATATTTTATCAACCAGGAAAGGTACTCAAAAAGATGTGCGCGCGGAGAACCGAAGGCCCAACAGGTATTCCGCATATCGGTCGGCATTCCGCTTCTCATGGAAACACCAACATTAATTTCCGGATCAAAAAGTTCAAGAAGGATTTTTACCGCCAGCGTTTCGCAGAACATCATGGTCGCGCAACCAGTAACGGTAATCGGCTTCAAAATACCGATCATGGGATAATTACCGATACAGAAATTGATATTCCGGTGATTTTTCTTCCATACAGGATACATATCGAGAAAAATATCCAAGTCCTTGGGGTCGATTTCCATGGCACTTGGTATTGTTAGACGGATATCCATAGGTTTATCCATAACCTGATGCATTTCGTAAAGAAATGGTATCTGTTCCCGCAACTGATAATCATAAGGTCTGATTTTTTCTGACATTTCCCAGCATATTTTAAAACAGTCAAACACCTGCATTGCAGGGGGGACGTCCTGCGGCATAATCATGTAATCTCCGCCGATATCGAACGCTTCCGCCAGCTTTATCATATTTCGCAAGTCATCCCGAGTACCTTCGCGGAGTTCTTCCGTTTCAAGATCAATCGTCATCATTGAGTAACCGGCGGTACTTACGTTCCATCTTTCATCTGCTTCAGGGGGGCTTTTTTCAAGAATATGTTCCAATCTTTCCCTCATTGCATCAATATATGAGCGAACCAGTGTGGGATCGAAATAAACACGCTGACCAGTTATTTTGATTCCTTTTTTACCGCAAAATTTTTCAAGAAAGCGCTCATTCGGGACATGCAGTCCGACTTCGTTCAACAATTTAGGTGCCACGGAATAAAAACATTTTTCCATCAGCCCTTCCGGGAGTTCAATCTGATAATACGGGTATGAATAATCCATTTTACTGTTCCTTATGTCCAATTTTTAATCTTTTAAATAAACTCGGTGGCCTGTTTGCCGGGGGAGTTGGTCTGCCGCGGTCACGGCGGTATATCCCATAATTTTATGACAGGGCACTGGCGGTTTTCCGGTTTTCATCATTGTTTTCAGGAGTTTAATGATTTGTTCCGCGCCGTAAATGAATTCCGGGCCGCTGATTGGGGGAGAATGAATCGCGCCGGGAATATTCCCAGCCCGGAAAAGGTATTTTACCTCCTGCTCGAACAACCGGATCGTCAGCATCCGTTTGTACATCGAAAGGAGCCTGCCGGAATGACATTTTCGCATATTTTCCTCTTTTTAGATACTGTCTATATATTCCCGCGCCTGATCCGTTTGTCAAGTCTTTATACTTGATTTTTTATCAAAAATATTTATCTTATTTGGATTATGACTAAAAACGCAGTTATCAACCTTAAAAACATGAGGCGGTCAAACCGGCTGCTGGTGCTTTCCATGCTCCGTGACTACGGCCCGGTTTCGCGGACTGATCTGACCAGACGGTTGAAATGCGACGGAACAACCATCACCCATATAGTCCGTGATCTTCAGCGTGAAAACCTGATTGTTTCAAAAGGGTCAGTGAATTTCACCGGCGGCCGCCCGAAAGAACTTCTTGACTTAAATCAGGACGCCATGAATGCCATTGGGATTAGTTTTGAGCCGCCATATATCTCCGGGGTTATTTCTGATTTGCGGGGTAATATAAAATTTTGTGAAAGAATTCTTGTCGGGACCAGCGTGAGCTCTTCCGAATTGTCCGGAATGGCAATCAAACTCATGACCAGCCTGCTGGCAAAAACCGACCCGGAGAAGTTAATTGGAACAGGCATTGGCACATACGGAGTCCTTGTCCCCGATACGAAAACGGTTGTGGCCTCCGGCTTTTTCCCATCAATAAAAGGAATCCATTGGATGGAGTTGTTCCAGGAAAAGTTCAATATCACTCCGGAGGTCATTGACAGTACATTGGCAAAGGCTCTATACGAAATTCATCTTAATAACGGAAATGGCTCGAACAGCAACTTTCTGCTGATCGATGCAGGTTTCGGTATTGCCTGCGTTACGGTCATGAACGGAGTGCCGGTTACAAGCCCGGCAGGATATATCGGCGAGTTCGGACATACCATCGCCGAGCCTGGAGGCAAACTGTGCTGCTGCGGCAGGAAAGGATGCCTCGAAGCAGTTGCGTCTCTCCAGGCCATTGTCGAAAAAACCGGAAAATACTGGAAGAAGAAAGCTCCAGTCGAAGAAATTATCATGAAGTATAATGCCGGAGATAATACCACGGTTAAAATTGTCAATGACTCCGCGAAAACCATTGGGTTCGCAACCGGCAATCTCCTGACAACCTTTCCCACCTGTAAAATCATCTTTACCGGACAAATGACGAATTTCGGAAAAAAATATTTTAACGTCTTTGCTGAAACAGTAGAACAAACTGCATTTCCGCTGTTCATGGGAAATACAAAAATTTCAATGGCGCAAAATCATGATGACAACGCAACCCTCGGCGCATGCTCACTAGTCCTAAAAAAATATTTCGAGACCGGTGCGGGAAGACAATAAATATCCGGATTTCAGAAATCCATTAATTTCCGGAAAAACTGTGGGGCAACTCCGGTATATTTTTTTATAAACCTGGAAAAATAAGCAGGATCCTCAAAACCAGATTTCAAGGCGATTTCTTTGATCGAAAGTTCTTTGTTTCCGAGTAATGAGATTGCCGATTTCAACCTGAAATTCAGGATGTATTCGTGAAGGGTTATGCCCTTGGTTTTTCGAAAAATGCGGCTGAGCTTGAATCTGTTCAGGTCAAATTCAGCCGCAAGGTACTGAACTGACAGTTCGGGATCGGAATATGCTTCCGCGATAATTTTCTCGCATTGCCTGACAATTTCCAACTCCCGGCTGGTAGTTTTCGGTCGATTCAGATGTTCCGCCATCCATACCAATATCTGATAAGCGAGTGAGCTTGCGCGGAACTCGGCGGTTTCTGATAAATTATCCATTTCGCGGATAAGTTCTTTAAACAGGAATTCGGGAAACATCTCGATATTGATGATGCGCTTCTCGTAAAGGTTGAAATTCTTGAGCATAGCTTCCATGAGCGGACCGTTGAGACTCAGCCACCAGTGCATCCAGCCGCTTTCGTCAATAAGCCGGCGCGAACAAATTTCTCCGGGATAGAGGAAGAAAATCTGGTTTTTTTTCAGCACGTATTTTTGCCTGGTTTTTTTCAGTTCAAAGGCAACCTTTCCTTCGAGTACCCAGTAAATATTTAATGCTGGATCATTGCCTTGTGGCCGGATTGTGTCCTTCCACAAGCTACCGGTGATTTTGGAATATCCGGCGGTCAGAACGTAAAACGGCAATTTAGTCCTCGGCTTTAAGGACGGAAGCCATTTCATTACTGAATTTTCCATACTGCACAAGCATCCAAGTTTATCACAAGATTTACAGTTGCTATTTTGCAAATAGATATTTATAATTTAAACAGTTACGCACAGAAATACAAATTCCGGAATGTGGAGATTAAACTGGATACCAGAATACTGCCATGAAAAAAAATATAAAAGTCGGGATGATCCGATGCGACTTGCATGCCGCCTGGTATGCATGCCTTATGGAAAAAATCGACGAAATGACGCTATTAAAATACTGGCCTGCGTGCCATTATTACTTCTATTACCGGAATAAACCGAAATTCGATATTGTGGATGGTTTTGAAATTGTCAAGCTGTGGGACCCTCCAACCCGGCATGGCGAAATAAATTATCCCGATGAACCCGGCGTTTCCGGTGCGGATCTGCTTGCAAAACTTCTCGGGGGCAAACCTGAAATCTGCAACAGTGTCGAAGAAGTGTCGGATGGGGTCGATCTGGTGTTCATCGCAAACTGCCTTGAAGACGGAGAAGACCATCTGGAGCTTGCCAGACCATCCCTTGAAAAAGGAATTCCTACTTTCATCGACAAACCGCTGGCCCCCACATATAGCGGCGCGAAAGAAATCATCGAAATTGCGGAAAGATCCGGAACTATGGTGATGAACGCGTCACTGCTGCTCTGTAACCCGCTGATTGAACAATTTAAAAACCGTTTTCCGGAAATTGAACCCATTGGAGAGGCGTTCATCAAAGGGGTTGGAAGGAGTGGACTTAATGCGGCAATCCACGGCCTCAGTCTTGCCTGGGGCTTATTCGGTGACGGGGTTGAATGGGTTGACTGCATGGGGATTCATGACCACGAAATCCTCAGAATGCATTATCCGCCGGCACCGGGCCGGGTTCCCGGCGGATTTGATGCAATTGTGCGTTCCGGGCATGTCATGGGCCCGAATTGCGGGTTTCAGGCGATTGTTTACGGGGGACGGAAAGGATCGTTGCTTTCGCCATGGATCAATGATTATAATTTCCCCTTAAGCGGACAGAAAATTCTTGGTGACCTGAAAAAAATGGTTGTGACCCGAAAACCGGTAGTTCCCTATACTTCCATACTGGGGTTAAGCAAGATTGTGGAAGCGGGCAGGATTTCGCGCCGGGAAGGAGCAAGGCAAGTGGCACTCAAGGAAATCACTTGATTAAACAAACAAAACAGAGAAAGCAAGAACCTAAAATTATTACGAGGAGACAATCATGATTAGAATTTCAAAATTAGTCGTATTGCTTGTGGCCCTGGTTGTGTTCGGAGGCATCTGCCGGGCTGCTGAAACCACGATTAAAGAATTCAAGGCGGAAATTGGTGAATTGAAAAAAACTTCGGGTGAAATGCCGTGGCTGCTGGAAACAAAAAAAGGTTCCACCAGTGCGTTGGGAAAGCTGGACAAACCCGTGACCGGGAAAGCGACTTTCAAGCTGAAAGTTCAAACCGCCCAAAAAAGCCGCATCCGTAACGGAGCCTTATTGCTGAAAAGCAGCAACAAGCGCACTGTTAACGCGGGAATCCAGATTGGCTCGAAACAATACAGCGTTTCCGGCGAAGTAGTTAAGGAAATTCGTAAAAGCGATGCGAAAATGAACCAATCCCAGGTTTTTGATCTGACGGTTACCGTGAATATTCCGGCAAAAACTCTAACCATGACCGTCAATGGTCAGGAAATAGGGAAAACCAAACTGAAAAACAGTTTCAAAGATATTGCTGAAGCCGGTTTTTATGTTTATCGAACCGCAACAAAATTCAGCGATATCAGTATTGACAATGAATAGAAAAAGTCGGTTCGGACAAGCTAAAGGATTAGCCTTCCGGAAGCAAGAACAAAATAAAGCAAAGGAGTACGGGGATTATGAAAAGGGCAAGAACAGTTTTTACGCTTATCGAACTCCTTGTAGTGATAGCTATTATTTCCATCTTGGCGGCAATGCTTTTGCCGGCATTGAAACAGGCAAGGGAAACTGCACAGAGGACGAATTGCTTGTCGAACCTGAAACAGCTTGGCATGGCATGTGTGAATTACACTCAAGCTTTTGATGGATTCTATCCGCCTGCATACATTTCTCCTGGCGATATATCATGGGCTATGCTTTTGACTGATACCGATAGCATAAATACTCCGAAGAGGCTCACCCAAAGTTCTGTATTTATTTGCCCGGTATATGCGAATGCGTCTGAACATAGATTCTGGAGTTTTATTTCCGGAATATATTGCTCTTACACTTACAGTCGGCATTTAGGTCTTGGTTCTACTTATCGCCCCAAAAGGTCTCCTGAGATAAGCACCCCATCTTCCAAGGCTTATTTGATTGACGGTCTTTCCCGTAAATCTCCTGGGATCTATTATGCAGTTTCTCATGGAGACCTTCGCATCAGCACCACCGATTATCCCAGCTTGCTTAGCCGGCATTCGGGAGGAAGCAATCTTCTTTATTTTGATAATCATGTTGATTGGTTCAGGGACGTTGAAATACGTGTTAATCGAGTGGATTTATGGAACATACCCGAATAGACGTGTTTCCATTGCTTAAAAACAACAGAAAGAATTGTTTATGATTATAAAATTTACATGTTTGCTCGCGATAATATTTTTGCTAAGCGCTGTCGAAGCAGCTGATAACTCAGCATCTAAACCCGGCAATTCAGTATCAAACCCCAGCTTTGAAAAAGAGGATCCAACTCCTGGAAAACCATATGCATGGAACTATGTGATCAAGAGGGGGGCTCCTTTTGTGGTTTGGGACAAGAAAAGTTCAAATGCAGGGAAATACTCGGTCAGTATAACGAACTTATCCAGGAAAGACTGTGCATATGTCACGCAAGTGGTAAGATGCCATGAATCTACAAAAGGAAAACAACTCAAAGTCAGTGCTTTCATAAAAGCGGAAAATATAAAAGAACAGCCTCCCGCGGTTTATTTGTATATGAATCTGAAAGACCGTTCTATTAAAAAAATGAAAGCTTTAGTAGCGGAGAAGGGAACATACAATTTTAAAAAATATGAAAATACTTTTCTTTGTCACAAAGATATAAATTCAATACGTATTTTCCTTTGGAACATGGGAACAGGTACTGTTTGGTATGATGATGTTTCAATTACTATTGAATAATTTTTATAAACGGATAATAAAATTTAAAAAGGAAAACAAATATGAAAAGAATAGACCTAAAACCAAAATCAACTGTAGTATTAATATTTTTATGTGTTTTTTTCTCCAGGTTTATAATGGCACAAGACCTTTTGATAAACAATGCTGAAGATAACTGTATACTTATCCCTGAAAAAGCAACTCAAACAGAAGCCTTTGCCGCCAGTGAACTCCAAAAATATATTGAAAAAATAACAAAGCTTCGTTTACCGATAAAGACTGATGTTCAAGAAATAAAGGGAAATTTCTTTTCAATAGGAAAAACATCATATCTGAAAGACGACCTTATCAAAAATATTAAAGAGTCTGAAAATAATATTAATGATAGTTTTATTATGAAACGAAAACAAAATATTATTTTCCTTGCGGGAGTTACAGATAGAGGAACTATTTACAGTGTATATACTTTTCTGAAAAAATATTTAGGCGTTAGATGGTATTCTCCCGGGGCTTTGGGAGAATGCATTCCGGCAAGGACAAATATAAGAATTGGCAATATAGATGATGAGGAAAAACCGGATTTTCTCATGCGGGGAATGTTGTTTTCCTTCAATCACAGAAGCAAGAGAGAATCTCTTGAACTTGCTGACTGGTGCGTAAAAAACAGGTTGAACTACGATATTCTTACCTATGCTTATAAATTCAACCCCGATATTGAAAATTTTTACAAAAAGCGGGGCGGAGCTATATTTTTCTTAAAGAATGGTCATAATTTTCACTCGTATTTTTTCCCTATTACGCAGTATTCACAGAAGCATCCGGAGTATTATCCATTGGTGAAAGGAAAAAGAACATGGAGTCATGCACAATTATGCTTATCCAATCCGGAAGTCATAAGGATAATGGCGGAAAAGATGATTGCCGGATTTGATCAGGATCCGGATGCAATAGGTTTTGGATTTTGTAAAGAAGATGGAACTCGCCATGAATGTGAATGTGCTGCGTGCAGGAAACTTGATCCGCCCAATCCGGAGATATGGAGAGGCAAAACTTTTTATGTGACGGACCGGTATATAAAAGCGGCGAATAAAATTGCTGAAATAGTAGGGAAAAAATATCCTGATAAATTCATCAACTTCATGGCATATACTAACTCTTCAAAGCCGCCTGTTACTGTAAAACCATCGGATAAACTTATTATCCAGCTATATACCGGCTACGGTTGTCCTAAATATGAAAATTGGAAAAAACGGATTGACGGATGGACAAGTCTGGCAAAAAATGTATTTATTTGTCCCTGCTGGGAAAACCACATTAATGCGCCTATGAATATGACCCAAACAGATAATATGAAAGATATTATCAGAGAAAGCATGATTTATTTTAAGGAGAAGAAAATCCATTCCTTGCTTCCATTCACGGTATTTTCATGGGGTATTGAGGGATGCTTGTATAATATTATTCCGGAGTTGATGTGGAAGGCTGACTCCGATATAAATAAGATCGAAGATGATTACTATAAAGATTATTACTCAGAATCGGGAGTATGGATAAGGAAATTCGTTGATTTGAGAGAGGATATAATGTACAAACCTTCTTCTATAATTAAATATAAAGCTCCCTATCCCTTTAATTTCAATCCCAAACCTTACTATATAAATTATAAGCCCTATTTGAATAAACTTGATAATTATCTTGACAAAGCTCTCAGTCAAGCTCCCAATGAAACTATTCGCAAACGGGTAAAAAGGGTGATAGAAGGGTGGAATGTTTATAAATTATACCAGGACCTTATGGACACTATGAGACAATGGAATAATAATCAAAAAGACGAGGCGGGATATTTAGCAACAAAAGATAAGTGGTTGCGGCTATACAAATTCCTTAAAACATATAGAAAAAATGATCCTTATGTATATAACTTAAGTTATATAAATTATATGTGCAACAGAACGGCGTCTAAAGTTAGAAAGTACAATAAAATAATTAAAGAAAAAAATGTTTTATGGTCAAAATTTAACACATTAACAATGTTCCCCAAGTGGAAATTCAGAATTGATCCCGATAATAAGGGAATAAAAGAAAAATGGTTTGAGAATAAAGCCGATTCTCATTGGAAGGATATCTATATCGGGAAGTTCTGGAATGACCAGGGTTTCCCAACGTATACGGGATATGCATGGTATAAAACGAGTTTTGATGTACCGTCTCGCGCAAAAGGGAAAAAAATTTATTTATATTTTGCGGGAATAGATGAATTAGGCTGGATATATATAAATGGAAAATTTGTTGGTGAAAGAACAGGGGAACCAAACAAGGTCTGGGATCAGCCGTATATGCTGGAAATTACTCAACATGTCAATTACGACAAGGACAATGAACTGTCAGTCCGTGTTCACAATTACAGTAAAGCAGGAGGAATTTACAAGCCGACATATATACTTATTGAAAAATGAATGTAGTGTAACGGCTTGAGGATTGACAGGAAAGATAACCTTTTGATATTTTACAAAGGATATGATTACTAATGAAAGTTTGTATCGGTACGGATCTTGAAGGTGTGGCAGGAGTGGTTTCGTTTGAATCGCAAGCCTATGAGACGGGCAAGTATTTTGAGGACGCGAAAAAACTTTTAACTGCTGAAGTCAATGCCGCGGTGGAAGGCATGATTGAAATGGGAGTGGACGAAATATTAGTGATTGACGGGCATGGCCCCGGGGCAATAGTCTTTGAAAATCTGCATTCGGAGGCAAAACTTCTTCACGGACGTCCGCTTGCGCCACGGCAGACATATCTGGATATCCTGAAAAAATATGATGTTTGCATGATGATCGGCCAGCACGCGATGGCAGGTATTACAGACGGAAATCTGAACCATACTCAAAACAGCAAAAGCATAGAATATTATAAGCTGAATGACAAATTCATAGGCGAAATCGCACAATTCGCTCTCAGCAGGGGCGCTATCGGGCTTCCTCTGATTTTTCTCAGCGGTGATGATGCGGCCTGCAAAGAGGCCGAAGAGCTGATTCCGCAAATAATTACTGTTTCCGTAAAACAGGGGCTTGGCCGAAGCTGTGCCATTTCATTATCGGCGGAGAAGGCCCGGCAACTTATCAGGGAGGGGGTTAAGACAGCGCTGAAAAAACATGAACAAAATCCTGTTCCTCCCTTAAAATGGGAAGGGCCTTACGTGCTTGAAAAACGTTTCTTTCACACTGATGCTGCTGATGCGACGGCACAGCTAAACGGAGCTGAACGTATTGACAGCCAGACAGTGCTTTTCCGTGCGGATGATATTAGCGAAATCATTTATCGTTGAGAAAATCCAGCAGTTCTATACTGAAATCTGATCACTGGTGGAATTAAAAAAATGATAAATCAAGATAAATCAACGTTAAAAATCTGGTGTTTCGGTGACGTTCATGCCGGGACGGACTTGAGACGCAATCGCGAGAGTCTGGCAGACGCCATCCGGGACTCAGAAAATTTTGCATGGAATATTGCTGTCGATATTGGCGATATGTCCGGAGGGCAAGCAGTTCCGGAAGACGCGGAAGGGGAAGAAGTCGTCCGGCAGTTCCAGGCATTAAAAACACATAAGCGTGAAGATATTTATAATATTTGCGGTAATCACGACCGAAGCGGCTTGAATGAAGAAAAGAATTGGTGGTGGCGTAAATGGCTGGATCCCACGGGAGAACATACGGAATTTTCCAAAGTCGATAATAACAAACGGCCTTATCCCGTCGAAGGAACCTGGGAAAGATATTCATTCAAGGTTGGCAATGTTCTGTTTTTGATGATGAGCGATATTAATGAACCTACTCAGACAATAGGACGTGGCGACCTCGGCGGAAATCCTGCCGGAGTTGTGTCCGGAGAGACATTCGAGTGGTGGAAGCGGATGGTTCAGGACAATCAGGATTCCATTATTGTTTCCGCGCATCATTATATGCTTAAAGATACAACCGTTGCGTCCGGTGAATGGGAAGGATTGGAAAAAGATGAGAATGGCAACTGGCGCAGCGGTTTTCACGGTTATAAACCGCAGGGAGCACCGATCGGCGCATCTTATCTGTATTTCGTTGACAGTAAACCTGATGCGCAGGCCTTTGAAAAATATATATCCGGGCACCCGGGAGCCGTGGACATCTGGCTGGGAGGACATACACATGCACATCCGGATGCCGTTGTCGGAGAAAAATCGCACATTGAAACGAAATGGGGCACGCATTTTATCAACACGGCGGCCTTGACCCGTTATCATGTTCCAAATCCCCCAAAGAGCAGACTGCTTACATTCACTGCCGGGAGTAAAGAAGTTAAGGTGCAATGTTATATGCATACCGATGAATTCATGCCTAAAGGATGGTATGATAAAGCGGAGCGTATTTTAATTCTTTCGCAGCCTTTTGAATTCACAAAATAATTTACCACGGGAAAATGAATCAAAAACAAAATAGTATTTCCATCGGCCATAAGGCAGTAGATATAACACCGCCGAAAGGCGAGTTCTGTTCATTTCGCTTGGCTCCGAATAAACGCAGCCTGGGAATTCATGACCGGCTTCACGCCCATGCTTTTTATCTGACGAATGGAACAAACTCCTTGATTATGATTTCAGCGGATACGATTGTCATGACCAGAGAGACATGCAAAAAAATAAAAACGGAAATCATTAAAAATACCGGAATTTACTCCCCGCAAATATTGATTGCATGTACTCACACACATAACGGCGCCGAATTAGTGGGCGAGGAGCCCGGAATTAATAATTCGGTGCAGGTGAACCGTGTTGTAAAAGCCTGCGCTGAAGCCGCTGGTGAAGCTGTCAGAAACAAGTTTTCCGCCAGGATCGGGTGGGGACACGTGGACGTGCCGGGAGTGGCAAAAAACCGTTTTCAGGCGCGGATAAATGGTGACGTGGGAAAAGTAGATGACCGTCTCGACTTTTTGAAAATTGAAGACCGGAATGGAAATTATAAGGGGATAATCTGGCATTTTGCCGCCCACCCCACAAGCTGCATGAAAGCAGGTTACATGATTTCGGCGGACTATTACGGTGTAACCAATAAGCTTGTTGAAGAAAAACTGGGAGGCTTCAGCGCATTTTTTAACGGCGCTTGCGGAAATATAAATCCTGAATTGGGAGAACGCACATTTGAACGCGCGGAATATTATGGCAGGAAGCTCGCGGAGAAATTAACCGAAGCAGTTTCCGCGGTTGAAACAACGGATCGCGGTCATTTAAATTCCGTTGAGTCCGAAATCGAAATTCCTTTAACCCGTAAACGCGAAAATTTAGTTTTACCTGACAATCGCGATGAAATAATCGATTATTTCAATAAAATCGAATCATTCAATATTCCCTTGAATGAAATAGAATATGATAAATACTGGAAGACATATCAAATATTACGCACAAGCTGGTGGCGATATAAATTACTTGAAGAATTTGGTGACAAAGATTCCGAACAGGTATGTTTACAGGCCCATCGTATTCTGGATTGCCTTATTGTAACAATTCCCGGGGAGATATTTATTGAGTTCCAGTTCGAACTGCAAAAAGCATTCACAAATAACCGGATAATGATATTCGCCTATGCCAATGGTTATTCCGGATATATTCCCGATGCTGAGTCATACGACATCGACAGCTACGAAACCAACCCCAGCTATGCTCATCGCTCCGGACAATATGCCGGAAAAATAATGATGGAAAAACTAAAAAGCCTAATACAAACCTCCATCTGCCCCGTCCTTCAATAAAAGGGAATGGAGATTGGTTAGAAATCCGGGAATGGAGGCATAGCTTCAAGCTATGTCGAGTTCTCCAAAGCAAGGACGAAAAAGAACTGCCCGGAGCCGAAAACGCTATTATTAAAGCTACCCTTATTCCTGTTAATTGCATAAGAAAGTATAACACTATAATGTTGTTTATCATCATTTAAGTAATTATTATCCATTTTTCCCGTTTGCAACTAGCTGCCCCACACTACTTTTGATGGTAATTGCTGAACCGTAAAATCGGTAGGCTTTCCATGAAAATCTGCGGCAGAAACAGGATTCATCCACACAAACTATTCGTCAAGCTACGTCAAATTCCAGAATTGTATTTGTTTTACATGACGCATAACGACGCTGAAGCGGAATTGTTAGAGGGGCTGTAAGGAATAACTTGAGGAGCAACTCTTTGAAAATCAGTGAAACAAAGCAAAAAAAAGGAGGCTTTGAAAAGCCTCCTTTTTCAATAGATCAAGCTAACTTATTGACAATCGTCGTAATAAGTTGCCTGAGTTCTGTTCGGAGATGCGGTGACCATTCCACCGGTTTCAGTCCACCAAGAGGCGGAAGCTACGCCGTTGACGTGGCCGTCCAGGAACAGAACGTTCGAGAACTTGTTGTGGTTTCCACCAGCATCACAAGCGATTGCACTGTCAGCAGCATCTGCTTTGTGCAACATACCGGCGAAGCAGTAAGAAACATTAGCTTGAACCAGAGCATCAGAATCTTTGCCCGGTACATCAGTAGTGGACGGACAAATAAAGATTTTGTAGTCCGTGATGTAGTCAAGGGAACGAAGCTTTTCAAATCCTCTGTAGTTGTCACGATCCGGCAGCTTCTGCATGTAGTCGTTTGAGTACATTTCGAGGCCGAGTCCGATCTGCTTGAGATTGCTGGCGCAGCTGATTCTGCGAGCTTTCTCACGAGCGGAGTTCAGGGCCGGCAGCAGCATTCCCGCGAGGATCGCGATGATGGCGATCACAACGAGAAGCTCAATCAGGGTAAATCCACGATCTTTACGATTTCCCATTTTTCCTCTCCTTTGGTTTTGGTTCTTGTCTTCTTTTTCTATTTCTTCTCGGTCTGTGTAACTATATTAGCAAAAAATCAAGGCAAATGCAAGTAAAAACAGGGGGTATTCAAAAAAAAATCAATTTTTTTCAGGGAAATCTGTTTTTGGCATGATATTTTCTTTTGGAGTTAAATGTGGTAAATTTGTAATATCATGGTATTAAGGTGTTTATATCTTGATAGTGCATGTTTTGGTTTTAATGGAGCGTGTAGCATTTAGGAATAATTAGATGTATTAATTAAGCAATTCTGGTGGAAATTTACCGGTTAATTGTTCAGTGAAACAAGACAAACATTGCGAATCAGAGGGGATTATTTACTGAAAAAGGCATTTGGGATACCTTTTTTTGCCTCTTCTGCGTTTTGATCCGTAAAATCACAGTTTTCTGTTGGTATCGATATTGGGAAGGTCGAAGATTTTGAGGTGGAAATATTCCTGGTCGCGATATCCGTAGGCTTGCCGGATCAGCCATCGGACTTTGTTGTTGAATCCTTCCATTGCGGCGTTCGACAACTTATCTGTACGCCAGTAGGCGATGATGCCGTCGAGGTGGTTTTCGATGGTTTTCGCCATGTCGGTGAGTTCCTTGATGTCCGTTTCCCTGGCGATGTCGCACCAGTTACGGAGTGCCGCCTTGGCCCGGAACTCGTTCCCGGCTTGGCGGTAGATGCTCCGCAGCGCCTCCTTCATCATGCTGACCTCGCCCAGTTCCCGGAAAGTTTTTCTCAGGTTGTCGAGCAGCAGTTTGGCGTCGGGGGAAAGGTTCTCGACGTTACGCAGGAACAGAAAGCGTTGGTTTTTAAGCAGTTTCCGATGTTCTTCGTCGAGGTTTGCGGTGATTCTGCGCCGGACTTTATCGAGCTTTTCATTCATCAGTTTGATCACGTGGAAGTGGTCGAAGACGATTTCGGCGTCCGGCAGGTTTTCCCCGGCCCAGGCGGTGTACGCTTTTGACATATCCATTGCGATTATTGCTATTTTTGTTTTTGCGCGTTTCAGTTTCGCGGTGAAGTTTTTCAGCGCGTCAACGCCTTTGCCTTTGCCGACATACAACACCGCCCCGGACTCCAGGTCACGGACAATCGTCAGATACTTTTCAACGCCTTTTTTCCGCGAGACAAAAATTTCGTCAATGCCGATTATCCTGACGTTTTTGAGTTCAATCTTATGGTATTTTTTCTTGAGATGACGCTTTTCAACGTTTTTTACGGTCCGCCACGGCAGGTCGAAAAAACCGGCGACGGCATTGATGCTCATTTCGCTTCTCAACTCGACGATCGACCTCTCCAACTCCTTGGTTATCCGCGATTTGGACGAACTCAGAAACGGCAGTTTCTCCACCGCCCAACTCCCGCACTCGTGGCAGTAGATACGGTGAACGTCAATGATAAAACACAACTGCCAACGACCGCTTTTGACTCCTTTGATATCCCTGGTCCGCAACCACTTCGCGGTAACTTTCGAGCCATTGCATTCAGGACAGCGCAAATCTTTCCGCACGATTTTCTGGTAAACAGTTCCATGTTTACGGCTGAAATCAAAGCTCTCATGTTGAAATCCACGGATGCCCTGAGTAAAATACATCAGACTGGTAGACATAATTCCCTCGCTTTCTGGTAAAAAACGAGAGTTATGCCGCCAGTCTTTTGCTTTTCCAGTGGCGCAGTTGAAAAATTGCTTTTTTCAACTGCCAACAGTCGCTATTGGCGGATTTCTGAAGCTGTCAAGGCGCAAATGGAATAAAAGGGAGCAAGCGCGACCGGTTATGCCGGATTGCCCTTTACAGCACAAGACATCCAGCTACTCACCTCCGGATCAAAACGCAGAAGAACCCTTTTTTTCATACCTTGCAGAATGGCGTTTCATTTTATCCAGCTTTGCCCGATTTCGAAGTCAGGCTTTCCGATGGTTCTGCTTAGTCGTGCGCAACAGGCGCTGCTACTGATTTTTTTTCAGGTTGATAATGCGGCAGTGTTTTCAGGTACGTTGCGTGAAATTAAATAGAAAAAGTAGTTTTCAGGAAAGGCCTGCCTTGCGGTTCAACTCTTATTACCGGGGAATAAACAATCGCGGATGCGATAAGCAACTATCTAAGCTGGGCGCATATTGGAGGAAGATCACTTGGCAATAAATTTATGCCGATAGACCACCAGTAGTTGCTGCAGATCATCCTATGGTTGAAAAGCCCGGATTTTATCTCAGTTTCTTTGTTTTTTTTCGAATTTGCATTAAGTTCCATGCATGGAGAAAGTTAAAACATTCGAAGCTGAAACTCCCACGATAATTCATTTTTCGCTGGTGCGTGGGTTGGAAGCGATTTTTGTTTTTCTGGTTTTTCTGTTGCCGCTGAAATTTGGAACCCTTGGGGTGATGCCGGAAAATCCCTCAATGTACCAGGATTCTCTGACTGCATGGATAATTCTGCCGTGGCCACCGGTTTTTTTTACGATTTTTGCCGGGACGTTTCTATTACTGGTTCTGGTTGTGTTGCCGCTGCCTAAAGTGAGGAAATTCAATCCGTTGCTGTTTGTTGTGCTATGGGTGGTTTTGGCCGCTGTGTCGATTATTGGCAGTATCAATGCCAGCACCTGGGACTATCCGGTATATGAAATTATTCACATGTTCGGGATTGCCGCGTTCGCATTGGCGGCATATCAGTTGCTTTCGAACAATCCCAAACTGAAAGATTGGGTAATCGGCGCGATTTTCTTTTCGGTTTTATATACTGCCTATGAAGCATATAACCAGTATTTCTGGGGATTTGCGGAAACCCGTAAATTTGTTGAGTATCAGCAGGAGAAATTGGGGGTCAATTTTGTTCAGGGGCAATTTGCCGAACGCCTGAACGACTCGCGGGTCTACGCCACTTTTTCCCTGTGTAATGCGTATGCCGCACATCTCATCCTGACAATTCCGCTCTGTTTATGGATAGTATGGAATTTTGCCAAGCGGATTGACCAGCCGCAATTGGCAAGAATTATTCTAGTTCCTCCGGTCGCGGTGTATATATTGTTTCCGCTGTTGTTAACCGGTAGCCGTGGCGCGATTTTAGCTTTTGGCGCGGCGATATTTGGTTTGCTGATCCTGCTTCCGTTTCCGAAGAAGATTAAATATTGCTTTTTGACGCTTATTCCAGTCGGGTTTGCGATAGGGATTGTTATTGTTGCAAAGCGACGCGGATTCCTGTCTGGAAGCGTGAGATTGGACTACTATCTTGCCAGCCTGAAAATGTTTCTGGCGCATCCTTTTGCCGGGACAGGCTGGGGGGATTTTTTTCACGATTATATGCGGATCAAGCTGTTTATGACCGAAGAAGCGCCGCATTCACCGCACGGTATGATTCTGGCATTTGCGTCACAATGCGGGATTCTGGGGCTGCTGGCATCCGCCGCGGCAATATTTTATCCAATTGTTGCCGGGATAATGAAAATTTGGCGGCACCGGAAAAAGCTGATGCCCGTTTCACTGCCGGTTGCGATTTTGACCGGTTGGTGCGCATGGGCTTTTCACTGTCAGCTCGACCTTAATATTCACATGTCCGGTTCCGTTGCCACCGCCTTGGTGATGATTATCATTATGGGATTGCCAGAAGACAACGAGGACGCAATGATGAATCCCATATCACGTAAGTCCCTGTTCCTGGTGGTGTGGTTTGTGATGATTCTTTGTGTGCTTGGCTTCAGTGTCTACGGCGGAGTCAGTTTGCTTCGGCATGATATTGCGTTTAACCAGTTGAACCAATTGTGTGATTTCCGTGCCAACATGATTAGCCATAAAAAGTATATGGCTATTCCCCCTTGTGAAGTATACAGTGAGCTTAAAAAATGTGAAAAAATTTCCCCTCAGTCTCCTTATCCGTGGGCCGCTGCTGCTGGGTTTATGGCGAACCACGGCTGCATGAAGGATGCTGAGAAACTTTACCGGGAAGCAATAAAACGTTCTCCGGAAAGATCCAGTTTTTATTACCGGATGTTCCTGCTGCTATATGCAATGCAAAGGTATGACGAAGCGGAGAAATACCTGAAAAAGACTAAAGAACTGTTCCCGAATCACGATTTGTACCGCAGGATTTCCATGCCGGTGCCAAGGTATCGTATCGATGACTCCGGACTTGTCGAAATGTACTTTCGGGGACTGGTCAGACAGGTAAAAAAAGAGGAAGAACGGCAGAAAAATATAAAATGAAGGATATTTAGGGTTGATCAAAATCATCTTTAACTTTATTTCTAAGGCAATATAACAATCCATTATGAAGAAGCAATACTTTTACATTCATCGCTGGCTGATTGGGTTATTGCTTCTGGCGTTAATTTTACGCCTTATATTAAGTTTTGCGGCACTGATTGATGGTGGCGGCAACTTTACCGATCCTGATTCGCGGGAATACATTAAACTTGCGGATAATTTGCTTTCAACCGGAGCATATGAACTGAAAGGGGTTTCCGAGATCAACCGTGTTCCGGGATATCCTTGCTTTATCCTGCCCATGCGTTGGCTGTTTCCCCACTGCGTATTTCCGATTATTCTCTTCCAGGTCATTATCGATACGGCAAATTGCTGGCTGCTCTGGTTGCTGGTTCGCAGGATTCATTCCGATTCCAGGATTGCTTTGCTGGCGGTCGGATTCCAGGCTGTATCGGTGGTGGCTATTGTTTACGCCAATAAAGTGCTGTCCGAAACAATTTATACCTTCATTTTACTTCTGACGCTGTTAATGTTTGAAATGATCAGAAAACCCGCGGGGGAGGAGGATTCGCGAAACTGGTGGTTGAGTGCGTTAACCGGAGTTGCCTGCGGGATTTCCACGCTGGTTCGTGCGGTAACCATGCCGGTGCTGCTTTTGTTTGGACTATATGTATGGTTTCGGAGCAGGAAACTGGTAATGACGGGAGTGTTTGCGGTTTGTTTGCTTGTGATACTTGGAATCTGGTTTTGCAGAAATTATTTTGTCGTTGATTATGCCGGTGTTTGTTCGGTCAGTTCAACCAACCTTTATCGTTATAATGCCTGTATGGTGTTGGCGAAGCGGAATGGGGTAAGTTTTTCCGAGCAGCAAAACCGGTTGGATGCGGAAATAGAAAATATCACTGATCCTGCTGAACGGGCGTCTTGCCTTAAATCCAAAGCGGTTGAGGTGATTTTACAGTCGCCGTTCACATATGGATACCTGCATCTGAAAAGCGATGTGACGAATCTGCTCCCTGCCATCGGGAACGTGTTCCAGATGACAGGATGCGAAATCGGGCAGAGCGGAACACTGAGCGTGATCAACACCCAGGGGATATTTGCCGGAATCAAGCATTATTTCCGGGGCCGGTACTGGTTGCTGTTTCTGGCTTTACCCGCAGTTATCTTGTTGGGAATCAAATACCTGGCGGCAATTATGGCAGGAGTGTATGTTTGCCTGAAAGACCGAAAGATTGTCTTTTTCCTGTACTTCATTCTGATCGCTTACTTTTTGCTTGTTCCGGGACCGGCCTCACTGCCGCGATTCCGGGTTCCGGTGTCACCATTGCTGTCGTTTTTTGCCGGGTGGGGGATAATTCTGGCCTGGGATTGGATGTTGTGTTTACTGAACCGCCGGAAAGAATAATACCGGATTGCCTTTAGAATGCAAATCGGTATAAATTCATTCAGGTGGGGTCGGATATTTACTTAACATTCTGTGGGGCTGCATGTCATAGAGTGAATTTTTCAGTACATACGGCAGGTATCTTCTATCGATCTTTTTGATTTCCATTGCCTTGTACATCATTTCCATTGCGCCGGCGGCTTTAACCGGTTGGCGGAGGCGCTTGTATGCCATGCTCAAATTGTACCAGTCGCGAATACTGAGCGGATAATATTCCAACTGTTTCTGAAAATACGGTAACGCTTCTTTTTCTTTTCCCTGCCTGCACAGAATCAGCGCTTTCAGGCGGTTGCTGGCGCCGAGTCCTTCCGGGACAGGGGTTTCTTTATACATGGAAAAGCATTTCATCGCTACATCGGGATTGTTCAGTTTTTCCGCCATGTACGCGGAAGCATAATAAATTAATGTAGGGTTCTTTTGGTAGCCCAGCGCGTTATGATAGCAGTATGCAGCGGCAGCCGGATTTTTTTTAAGGTAATTACCGTCCGCCATTAATTGCATTGGGAAAGTATTTCCGACCGTTTTCATCGCAAGCATGAAGCAGCCGAAAAGCAGGATAATTCCAGATACCGTTACCAGCTTCGAAATGATGCCGGAAGGAATTGACGGCTGGTCGGCGGTAATTTTTTCACGTTTGGGCCAGTATTGTTTCCACATCATTCCAAGAAGCAGCAGATAAATTATATTGGTGGGCCAGGATACCAGGTTTTTATCGAACATGCCGTGGAAAAGAAGCGTAAGGAAAGAGAAGAGAAAAACCCGGTCAAGTGGAGTCATAGGATATTTTTTTGAATTGAATAACAAGTTATAAAGCGGAATCAGTACCAATATCAGCCAGGTAAATAAGCCGATTATTCCCCGGGTCGCGGCGATATAAATAAAATGGTTGTGAGGATGGGATACGATGTCGGTGGCAAAAATGCTTGTATAAAATTCGACAGGCAGAAATACCCGGAATTCCTGTGGGAAGCGGCTGACTCCAACCCCAAGAAGCGGATTAGTGGAAATCAGCTTCAATCCTGCTTCCGTGAAAAATATTCTGGCTTCGTTGCGCAGGTAATATTCCGGAATGGAAAATATATTGCAGTCCAGCAGAAGCAGAAAAATAAAAATTCCCCCAAAGCACACAGCCAGGGTAATCAACTTGAATTTTCTGTTCAGGCATGACCAGCCCAGCAGCACGGCACTGACCGTGAGGGCCAGCCATGATCCCCGGGTGTGACAGCGATTGATAAAGGCCAGGGACAAAACCGCAATGAACAGCGCGAATCCGATGAGTAGAATATCTTTGATATAATTACCTGTCCATTTGCTGAGTATCAGGTAGATAACCAGCGGAGCAGTTGCGAGCAGAAAACTTGCATGCCAGTTAAGGTTTCCGGTTATGCCGATGAAGTCGAAAGCATTGTAATACAGGTCAACGCAACTCGTGAAAATGTCGAAAACGAACAAAGCCGCCAGCCAGCGCGGTAACCAGTAACGAAACTCAGATTCATGAATCATGCTCAGGATTGGGATGGAAACCAGTATCAGGGACAATGTAAGTGAACCGGTAAGGTTCCAGGGATTTAGAAAAAAATGTATGAACGAGATTATTATCAGAATGGCGCAGAGAACAAAAATCCAGGGGTGACTGAGTATCGTGCGGCAAAGCTGGCTGGGCTTGAGAAAGATCAGGGCGCAGGCCAGTAACGATAATACCTGGGGAGAAAATATGACTATGGCCAAAGGTACTTGTTCAAACGTTTGAAACCTGATAAGCTGCAAGGGGATGGTAAATGTGCAAGCCAAAAGGAATATCAGGGGGAACAATGAATTTTTCAATTCAATTTGATTACCGTTCGAGTTCAATTTTCAGTTCTCCATGATTAAGCCGCGAGGCCGCCTTGTCCGTAAGTCTATACCGCTTAAAGCCTTTTATCCCGCGAACCTTTCCGTGCGATTAATATTGAGGACGTGTCTGTGTAAAGCAAGTATTTTTGCAATATTTAAAGCGAAACGCTTGAATATGCCGTTTGTTTGTGGTATCATTACCTTTGGAAACGTTACTTGTGCTTTCGTTAAGTGACGGGGCAGCGCTTACCGGTAACTCCGGTTTTTGCCCGAAAAAATATAAAACCACGATCTTTATATTTTTTCCTCTCTTTTTACATATGAATAAATCAGTTATTGTTATTGAGTCTGGAAAAAGACACCGGCAATATTTCAAGGACCTTTGGAATTACCGGGAGTTGTTTCTGTTTCTTACCTGGCGGGATTTCCTTGTCAGGTACAAACAGACAATTGTCGGAGTCGCCTGGAGTATAATCCGTCCCTTTATTACCATGGTGGTGTTTTCCGTTATCTTCGGGAAAATCGCTAAACTGCCATCGGAAGGGGTTCCGTATCCGATCTTGGTTTTTGCCGGATTGCTTCCCTGGCAATTCTTCAGCCGAACGGTTGCTTCCGGTGGGACTTCGCTACTCAGCAACAACAATCTGATTACTAAAGTCTATTTTCCCAGAATCATAATTCCCACCACTCCTATGCTTGTAAGTTTGGTTGATCTGCTGATTTCCTCGGCTATTTTGGTGGGTATCATGGTATGGTATCGTTATATACCGGGGGTGTCTATATGTTTTTTGCCCGGATTGCTGCTGATAGCCGTTTTATTTGCTCTGGGGCTCTCTTTTTTCTTTTCCGCTCTCAACGTTAAATATCGCGATTTTATCTCTATTCTTGGTTATCTGCTCCAACTGGGGCTGTATATTTCACCTGTCGGATACATAAGCAATGTGATTCCGGAAAAATGGAGGCTGGTTTATTCGCTCAATCCGATGGTTGGGGTAATCGATGGTTTCAGATGGGCGATTACCGGGAAGGCGGATTTCGTTTACTGGCCGGGACTGCTCTTGTCAGCAATAATGTCTGTTGTAATTTTTGTGATTGGATTTATGGCTTTCCGGAAAATGGAGAGAGAATTCGCTGATTTTATTTGAATTATGGTTGCTGCCTAATATGATTAAAGTTGAAAATCTCGGAAAAAAAT
Organism: Victivallales bacterium; assembly: GCA_963678815.1. Lineage (GTDB taxonomy): Bacteria > Verrucomicrobiota > Lentisphaeria > Victivallales. The sequence continues at coordinate 3,904,971 of OY787460.1, read as the reverse complement.
ACGTTATCGGGCATAAACGCTCCGCCGGAACGGGGCACGATACCATTAAAGACAGGATTGTGCATGTTGGGAAGGGGATTTATCAGCGACTCAGGCATCCGCTCAGCCCCAACCGGGAAACCACCGAACTTGAGGAAATCTGGGCGCTGAAGGATGTCAATTTCGAGATCAAACAGGGGGAACGGGTCGGCATCATTGGCCGGAACGGAGCCGGGAAATCGACATTGCTGAAAGTTCTCAGCCGGATAACCGAACCGACTACCGGAAGCGTTACAATGAACGGACGCGTAGCCAGTTTACTTGAAGTCGGCACCGGTTTCCATCCGGAACTTTCCGGACGCGAAAACATTTTTCTCAATGGCGCCGTACTTGGCATGTCCCGCGTCGAGATCAAGAAAAAATTCGACGAGATTGTCGATTTCTCCGGCGTCGAAAAGTTTATAGACACTCCCGTTAAACGTTATTCATCCGGGATGAAAGTCCGATTAGGTTTTGCGGTCGCCGCCCACCTCGAACCCGAAATCCTCCTGGTCGACGAAGTTCTTGCCGTCGGCGATATCGAATTCCAGAAAAAATGCCTCGGCAAAATGGAGGACATTTCCACCAATCAAGGCCGCACCGTCCTTTTCGTAAGCCACAATATGTCAACAATAAGCAGTCTTTGTCCTCAATGTATATTTTTTTCTAATGGGAGAATTGCTGAACACGGGAATACCGCCAATATCATTCACTCGTATTATAAATCGGTCAATAGTGCATCTCCATTTTGTGAGCGCTGCGACAATGGCAAACCCAAACCTGGTGATAGCGTTGTTGAATTAATTTCAGGATATATTTCCAGTGATAAAGGCGAAAAACTCAAGCATCCTTTGGACGAACCGATAAATATAGGTATAATTTACAAAATAAAAAAACAGATAGATAATTATATTGTTCCCAATTTCCATATTTATACGGAACATGGTGTATGTGTTTCTGTTATTCAGCCTTTTCATTTAAACAGGAATATGGAAACCGGAAAATATGAAGCGGCAGTTGTAATTCCCGCAAACCTTCTGAATGCGGGAGTTTATTCTGTTGATATTGCCGTGACTACTTTTGATAATTCCGGATACAAAGTCAATTTGCACGAGAAAGGCTATCTTTCTTTTTTCGTGGTTGAAAACAGCCGGAGAGAGCGTGATTATTATGGTTACAAAGGCGGGATTCCTGGTGTGATAAGGCCCAAATTAAAATGGAATATCCGGAAACTGGGATGATCGTTACTCCCACTAAATTCAGGGATGTTTTTGTGCTTAGATTGCAATGGCGCACCGATAGCCGCGGAGCTTTTGCCCGGACATTTTGCCGGAATGAACTTAGGGAAATCGGTTTTGGGCAGGAAATCGCTCAAATCAATCAATCGAGAAACAATATTGCCGGCACGGTCAGAGGTTTGCATTATCAGGTTTCACCTAAAGCTGAAAAAAAACTTGTCAGATGTATTAAAGGGGCAGTCTTTGATGTAATTGTTGATGTCCGGAAAGGGTCGCCGACATTTTTGCAATGGTTTTCGCTGGAACTTACTGAGAATAATGATAAAATATTGTATGTCCCGGATGGTTTTGCGCACGGGTTTCAGACTTTGACTGACCATGCGGAACTGATGTATCTTCACAGTGAGTTTTATTCTCTCAAACACGAAAGATCCCTGAATGTTTTGGATCCCACATTAAAAATAACTTGGCCAAGCAAAATTACTTCAATTTCCGACAAAGACAGAAACTGTCAATTCATTGATGATAAATTTACTGGAGTTGAATTATGAAATGCCGACATTGTGGAGTGGAGGTTTCTTTTGTTCTCATTGATCTTGGCAGTGCACCGCCAACTAATGCCTACCTTACCAAACTAACTATGCGCCGGCCAGAGAAATGGTTTCCTCTGAAAGTGTTTGTTTGCGAAAAATGCTGGTTGGTTCAGGCTGAAGCCTATTCCCGTGCCGCTGAATTGTTTAATGATGAATATGCTTATTTCAGTTCCTTTTCTCCTTTCTGGCTGGCTCATGCTGAAAAATATGTCAATTTAATGTTGAAGCGCTTTGGAATTACTAAAAAAAGTTTCGTCGTTGAAGTTGCGTCAAACGATGGCTATCTGCTCCAATACGTCAGGCAGCATCAGATTCCATGTCTGGGGATTGAACCCACGGCCAGCACTGCTTCCGCGGCCCGGCAGAAGGGAATTGAAACGATCGAAGATTTTTTCACCGTTAACCTGGCGGAGAGACTTGCGGCACAAGGCCGGCAGGCGGATTTAATGGTTGGGAACAATGTGTTGGCGCATGTTCCGGATATTAACGATTTTGCCAGAGGATTTTCGATTCTGCTTAAACCGCGCGGCGTTGTCACTTTTGAATTTCCGCACCTGATGAATTTGATTAATGACAAACAGTTTGATACAATCTATCACGAACATTTTTCCTATTTATCTTTCATTGCGGTAGACAGGATTTTAAAGGACAATGGTCTTACGGTGTTCGACGTTGAGGATCTGCCCACTCATGGCGGCAGTCTGCGGATTTATGCACAACGTTCCGATGTGCTGCCCCATGCCGTCAGTGAAAATGTCCACAGGTTTTTAGAGCGGGAAGCTGCCGTCAAAATGGACCGGATTGAATATTACCAGGGATTTCAGGAACAGGCGAATAAAGTTAAAAACGATTTTCTGACTTTTCTCATCGATGCCAGACGGCAGGGCAAAACCGTGGCGGGATACGGCGCGGCCGCAAAAGGCAATACGCTGATGAATTATGCCGGAGTCCGGCCCGACCTGATGGCCTTTGTCGCGGACCGGAATCCATTCAAACAAGGGAAATTCATGCCGGGCAGCCGCATTCCGATTGTTGACGAAGCACACTTGAAACAGGCAAAACCTGACATTGTCATCATTCTACCCTGGAATTTGAAAGATGAAATAGTCAATCAACTTTCATATATCCGGGAATGGGGAGGAAAATTCGCGGTGGCCATTCCACAAATCAGAGAGTTTTAATATGCGAAATATTTTAGCGGCAAAGCCTTCAATTACCCAGTTGGAAATTGATTATGTTACTGATGCCGTAACCAATGGTTGGGGAACGTGTTGTTACGACTATCTTAAAAAATTGAAAGAGACTTTACAAAACTATTATGATGTCAAATATGCCTGTCCAACATCAAGTTGCCACGGGGCTTTGCATATTGTGCTTAAAGCACTTGGAATTGGTTGTGAAGACGAAGTAATTGTTCCGGATATTACTTGGGTCGGTTCGGTTTTTCCGATTACTTGGCTGGGGGCAAAACCGGTGTTTGTTGATGTATTGCCCGATTCCTGGTGTATTGATCCCGAACGAGTTGTTGCCGCAATTACCCCTAAGACCAAAGCAATTATAGTAGTACATCTTTATGGCAATCTCGTGGAAATGGATGAAATAATTAAAATTGCCGAAGATTTTAATATTCCGGTTATCGAGGATTTCGCGGAAGCTGTCGGTTCGGAATACAAAAAACGACGTGCAGGAGGAATTGCTGACATCGGTGTGTTTTCTATGCATGGAACAAAAACGCTTACTGCGGGTGAGGGCGGAGCCATCATTACCAGCCGTGAGGATCTTGCGAAAAAAATCTCGATAATTGAAAATCTAGGCAGATATCCTGATAAGCATATTATGTATTGGGTGGATGAAGTTGGGTTGAAATATAAAATGTCAAATTTACAGGCCGCATTGGCCACTGCACAATTTGAACGAGTAGATATATTGGTTGAGCGAAAGCGTTGTATATTTTCCAGATATAAAGAATTGTTTTCAAATGTTCCTGACATCACGATGAATATTGAACAGGATTATTGCAAGAATAGTTATTGGATGCCAACAGTGGTTTTCGGCAAGTCTTGGAATTTTAACCGTGATGCATTGGTTCGGCAGATGTGTTCAGACGGTATAGCCATCAGACCTTTTTTTTATCCGGTCAGCATGTTGCCAATGTACGAAAATGCTAGTGAGAACCTTGTTGCTTATAGACTTTATGATAGAGGCATTAACCTTCCGAGTTATTACGATATGAGTGAAGATGATCTTGAACATGTCGTTGAGAATATGCTTCTAAACCTAGGTCGTTGCTGTTGACTGCAACAAAAAGGTTATGATGGAAATGAATTATTTATCAAGAAAAATCAGGATGATGAAAGGGCTAGAAGATATTACGGAAAGCGACAATCTTTTTATAGAAATTTATAGTTCCCAAGGTGAGTGCCTTGGACGTTTGAAACCCATTAACAAAACCCTTGCTGTTGATCCGGATATAATTGAACGATTAATGAAATGGCGGACGATGTATATGGAGTATTTTCTGACCCAGTTTCCCGTTTCTTTCGAACGTACCTCGCGCTGGCTTTCTGAAATTGTAATTCCACAAGATGACCGTATCCTTTTTCTGATTTACGATGACCGTTATCAGATTGTCGGTAATTTCGGGGTGTGTGATATTAATGTCGAAACCGCAGAGTTAGATAATATAATCAAGGGTGAAACAAGTAAAACTCCAGAATTGATGTTTTTCTGTGAGCTTGCTCTGTTAAACTGGATTTACCGGGACTTACATATTGATAAGGCGATACTTCATGTTTTTTCAAATAACCTCAGGGCAATTAAGTTATATGAAAAAGCAGGTTTCACTAAAGGCAAATTTTATAATTTAACGAGAATTAGCAATGAGGACGATATCAGATACGTGAATGATAATGATGGTTCAGAAGGAGAGTACGTTGATTTCAAGTATCTTGAGATGGTGCTTGCCAAGGATGAATTTTATCGGCTTCATCCGTGGGTTAAGGATATTTACAAATGCTGAAATTCTACTTAGAGAAAAGAGAAATTGAATACAGGTATGGCGGACAATCAAAAAAATGAGAGATATACTATGATTAATGATTTGCCGACGGGAAGTTGTCTTGATTTTCTGATCGAATCATGCAAAGCAAAATATTCCTATAATTTTACTTGGATGGGAAGACCTATAATTCAATATCCTCAAGATATTATTGCCATGCAGGAACTGATATGGAAAATCAAACCGGATCTAATTATTGAGACCGGTATTGCGCATGGTGGCTCATTAATTTTTTATGCCTCCATGCTTGAGCTTATCGGTGGAGAAGGCAAGGTTTTGGGGGTTGATATTGATATTCGGGAACACAACCGGAAGGAAATTGTCAAACACCCGATGTACAAGCGTATATCGCTGATAGAGGGATCAAGCATTAATCCTTCTGTCGCAGAACAAGTTTATACTTATGCGAAGGATGTTGGGCGCGTTCTAGTTTGTCTTGATTCAAATCATACCCATGATCATGTTTTGCGGGAACTTGAGCTGTATGCACCGCTTGTGACTGTTGGCAGCTATTGCGTCGTTTTTGATACGGTCATTCAAGACTTGCCTGATGAATTATTTCCAGATCGCCCCTGGGGAAAAGGCAACAATCCTAAAACTGCTGTATGGGAATTTCTGAAGACCAATGACGTATTTATGATCGACAATGACATTTGGCGTAAGCTGCTGATTTCTGTTGCTCCTGACGGTTATTTGAAGAGGGTGAAATGAACGCAGAAGATAGTCCTTTTTTCAGCATAGTTATTCCCACGCGGCAACGGCATGAAACATTGCCTTATGCAATGCAAACGGTTTTAGATCAGGATTTTGATGATTATGAACTGGTTGTTTGCGATAATTGCGGCAGTCATGAAACCCGTGAAGTCGTTAAGGGCTTTACCAATAAAAATATCAAGTACATTAGGTCTGAAATTCCGCTTTCCATGTCAGAAAACTGGGAACTGGCTATTGAGAATTCTAGTGGACGCTATGTGATTGTTATTGGAGATGATGACGGTTTAATCAAGGGATCTCTTGCCGTGCTTTATAATATAATTAAAGAAACAGGATATTTGGTCGTTAGATGGGACCGGGTATATTACAGTTGGAGTAATTTGATAATTGCTGAACTGGCAAATCAACTTACCTTACCTTTCAATATTCCGGCTAAAGTATTTAACGGCAGGGAAATTATTGAAAAAGTAATTAGTTTTAATATCGGGTATACGTTATTGCCCATGCTTTACAATTCAGCAATAAGCAGGGAATTGATAGATGAACTGAAATCCCTCAGCGGGAGGATATTCCGTTCAGTTACGCCTGATATTTACTCAGGTTTTGCCTTTGCGTATTTATCTGGAGAATATTTATCTCTGCCTTTTCCGGTTACTATAAATGGTGCGGGACCAAAAAGTAATGGTGTTGCGTGTAACATGCCTGCCAATTCCATATCAAATGAATTTCAAATCCTGAACAAGAGTTCATCGTTAGCATATCACGATAAACTGCCTTTTATTAGAAATATTTCATCAATAATACTTGAAGCATTTTTTCAATTGCATGATGCACTGGATATTACAGGTATTCCGGTTGACATGCAAAGCGTATTCACCCGTATAATAAGAGAGTTGAAAATTTACGACGACCGGGAACTGAAAGAGTCAATTAAATTGATCAGGGAAGCGTGTGCTTATGACCCTCAATTGTTACACCATGTTGAGCAGGAGCTTGCCGAAAATCCTATGCGTTTAGCATGTGTCAAAAGGGAACCGTTTAAAAAAGGATTTTTTAATTCAAAGCTGGTTCTTGATGCAAGTGAATTTGGACTTGGCAATATTGCCCAGGTTGCTGGGTTTGTGGAAAAATTTTATGACTATTCGGTGTTTGATTTGCCAGTTAATCAAAAAAATCATAATTCTTCCAGAACCGGAAATAATTATATAAAGAAACTATATCGGCGGCTTCAAGGGAGTATATGCATGCTTATAAAAGGGCATGTATAACCGATTTATATGAATTGCTATATTGTTGAAAAACTCCTATTCTACTCCCCATGAAGCAGAAATGACATGACGATATTTATCAAAAAATATGCCGCTAAAATTCCTTTCATGAGGTATTTGTATCATCGCCTGAATTGCTTAATTAATAAGATGGTGTACCCCATTGAGCGGCGGAAAAATGTCAGGGAACAATTTGCTCTCCTTAAAGGTCAGGAAGTGCGGGAAGAGACTCGTTTTGAGCTTTGCTGGCGGGGACGCAGGATTTTTTATGAGCAGAATTCGGCGTCGTTTGATCGTCACTATGTGTACCATACCGCTTGGGCAGCCAGGAAAATTGCAGAGATTTCTCCAGATAAACATGTTGATATATCTTCATGTTTATGGTTTGTCAGTTTGGTTTCCGCGTTTATTCCAATTGACTTTTATGACTTTAATCCCCCTAAATTAAATATTTCCGGAGTTAATGTTGGTTTTGCCGATTTACTCAAACTGCCATTTGCCGATAATTCAATAAAAAGTTTATCTTGTATGCACGTGGTTGAACATATTGGCTTAGGGCGTTATGGCGATCCTGTTGACTACAATGGAGACTTGAAAAGCATTGCAGAATTAAAAAGAGTTTTAGCACCCCAGGGGAATTTACTTTTTGTCGTTCCAGTTGGTGGTAATGCTGAAATTATATTTAATGCACATCGGGTTTACACTTACCAACAAGTAATAACAATGTTTATGGATTTAAAGTTGATAGAATTTTCATTAATTTGCGATAACGGCAGTTTTGTTGTTAATGCAACACCGTATTTGGCAAGCCAGCAGAAATACGGTTGTGGCTGTTTTCGGTTTGAAAAGTGAGAGCGTTATGCGCATTACAAATATATTACGCCAGATAATTCATAAAATTGAGGATAGAATGGCCGCGGCATATTTTGCCAGATACCGCTATCAAAACGTTAAGGTGGGAGAATGCAACCGGAAAGCCCGGGAATGCTGGCTGGAAAATACTCTGAAGAAAGTACCGGCAGGAGGCAGATTGCTCGATGCCGGCGCGGGCGAACTGGGTAAAAAGAAATATTGTCCGCATTTAAATTATGTATCTCAGGATTTTGGTAAATATAATGGGAGTGGCGACGCAAAAGGATTGCAAACTCATTCATGGGATCAGTCTCAATTGGATATTATTTCTGATATAACGGAAATACCTGAACCTGACTCTTCATTTGATGCAATTATGTGTATTGAGGTATTTGAGCATTTGCCTGAGCCGTTGAAGGCATTGAAGGAATTCCATCGTTTGTTGAAAAAAGATGGATTGCTTATAATAACTGCCCCTTTTTGCTCAATAACACATTTTTCTCCATATCATTTTTATTCGGGCTTTAATAAATATTTTTATGAACATCATTTTGATGGTTTGGGATTTAAAGTAATTGATATTCAAGCAAATGGAAACTATTTTGATTATTTATCCCAGGAGATTGCTAGAATTCCGGTTGCTGCGGAGAGGTATTGCAATTGCGGTTTATTGCCGCTGGAATCTAAGGCAAAAGGTGTTTTGCTCAACGCGTTGCGGAGGCTTTCTGATAAAGACCACGACAGTAGTAGTTTGTTATGTTTCGGTTATCATGTTTTTGCCCGGAAAAAAGATAAATAGACTATGCTGATAGTAAAACTTAAAGGCGGGCTTGGAAACCAGATGTTCCAATATGCATTTGGACGGGCATTGAGCTTGCGGCGCAATGAACCGTTGAAATTGGATGTTTCGAGTTTTCCTGACCATAACAACCGGACGTATTGTCTTGATAAATTCGATATCAAAGCTGAAATTGCTACTCCAGAAGAATGTTGCAGTGCGAAGTTTAAACGGCCGTCAATGTATAAACGCTTCTTATATATGCTATTTCGAAGGCCTTATCCTCTACTGGAAGTTGCGGATGGCTATAAGAAGGAAGAAAATGTTTTCGAATATTCGTGTGAGGCCGGTGGAACAAAATATCACTACTATGAAGGATACTGGCAAAATGAACGATATTTTCAGGATATTCGAAGCGACTTGATATCAACATTCAGCCCCGAAAATTCTCATATGAAAGTTTTTGGTGAATATTTAAAAATGATTTTACTCAGTAGAAACGCCGTAGGTGTTCATGTCCGACGGGGTGATTATGTTGATTGTCCGGCCACTAATAGGATTTATGGATTGCTTGATGTGGACTATTATTACAAGGCTATCCAATATCAACAGCAAAAGTTCAATAAACCGGATATATTTGTGTTCAGTGATGATATTTCATGGTGCAAATCAAAAATCAGGGGGGAAATGATATTTATTGAAAGTACGGCCGATTATGAAGATATTTACCTTATGAGCCAGTGCAAGCATCATATCATCGCAAACAGTTCTTTTAGCTGGTGGGCTGCCTGGCTGTGTCAGAATCCGGATAAGACTGTTATTGCGCCAAAGCGCTGGTTTGCTGACGATGAGTTAAATAAGAAAGCAAGTAAAATAATTAACGAAAAATGGATTTGTATGTAAATGCCTGGTATTGTTTATGTTAATAATTTAAATGCTCCAGATTGGGAATTATTGCGGCATGTGCCCTCTCTTCAATTTGAGACTGGGAAAAAAATGCCGGGTAATTATTGGGGCAGAGTCAGCAACGGAATATTCAATAGAAATCAACCCTGTGAGGACCAAAGATATGCCGTGTTCATTGATGGTGAATTTTATAATCGTGATGAAATATGGAACGGATTGAATAAAAGTGAATTAAAAATACCGAATACTGACCATGAACTGATTCACGCCTTGCTATGCCAGAATATTGAGATAACCGACATATTAAGGAAGAGTGAAGGCAGTTTTTTTATGGGGATTAACGATAAATTGCTGAAAAAGATAATATTCGGTAATGACCGATTTGGTTTAAGACCTCATTATTGGTTGTGGCGGGGGAATAATTTTGTGTTGGCTCCGGAGGTTAAATATTGTGTTGCCCAGGATTTTTACTCAGTCGAAATCCAACAACTTTCTGTTGACGAGTATTTTAATTATCAATGTATTTTGGCAGATAGAACTTTCTTTAAAGACATTTATGTTTTTCCCTCGGGGAGTATAGGGGTATATGATTATAAAGACAATTTCTGGAACACAAGAAAATACTGGAGTCCTGAAGAACTTTATACTCAAGAAAACGCTATATCATTTGAAGATGCAGTCGTGGATATTGAAGAAAAATTCTTAGCGTCTGTGAGAAAAATGTTTGCCGGGAATTACCGGTTTTGCATTTATCTCAGCAGCGGACTTGACAGTAGGCAGATATTGGCTGCATACACAAAATTACAACTTTCAAGAAAGATTGATACTTTTACCTACGGACTGGAGAATTGTCGAGATCAAATTTTTGCGGAACGAATGGCGAATATTGCTGGAACGAATCATCATAAGATATTTTTCCCCGGTGGAAAATGGTTAAAGGAAGTTGCTCCATTGCATACGAAGTTGACAGAATGTTTTCATTGCTTGTTTCATGCGCATAACTTCTGGAAGATTGATGAATCAAGTAGATTGTGTGATGTGAATATAAGTGGGCATTTTGGAGACGTGATTATGGGGGGGAGTTTCCAAAAATGGAATAACAAATCAGAAGCATCTACATATTTGTTTGACCTGTTTAGAAAATCATTTGGCATTGGATATACCAACTTATTTGAATATTATAGCAATATAAAAAGAAAAGATTCTAAAGCCAGCGATTTGATAGAATCATTTAAAAAAGCCGCTAAGCCGTTTATTAACATGCCGGAGCATCTAGCGATTGACTGGTTTTCTCTTGAATTTCGCGCTCGTAAAATGATCCAATACTATTTTATCCATAACCGACCGTTTATAGAAGACCGGGTTCCGTTTCTTGACTTGGAACTGATGAAATCAATTTATAAGCTTCCCAAAGATTATCGTAAGGGCCGGTGGCTCCAGATAGCATTGATCGACAGGCTGAATTCAAAGCTGTCATCGGTTCCCTGGGATAAAACAAATTTGCCACCGACATTTTGTACAATTCCATATAGGCGACGGCAAATTGAACTATTCATGAAAAACACTTTTAAACTGGTTTTTGGAAAAAAATCTGTGGAAATCAATAAAAAATACGCAGATTATGAAAATTGGATTACCCTGGACATGTCACACTGGATTAGGGAAGTTCTTTTTAATAAAAACTCAATTGTACAAAACTTTTTCAACCGCGATTTTATTGAGAAAATTGTTAATGACCATATCAGTGGAAAACACAAAAACCTAAGGACAACTTTTAAGATTGGAACAATGATATCATTTGAATTGATGCTTCAACAGATGATAAATGAGATTGACGTATAAAATCATGGGGGGGATATGTCCAGTTACTGTGTTAATGCCGGTATATAATGCCGGGAAATTCCTTGAGGAAGCCATTAATAGTATTTTAAGGCAGACATTTACCAATTTTGAGTTTTTGATTATTGATGATGGTTCCAATGATGAAAGCATCAATATAATAAAGTCTTTTAACGATAAGAGAATACGTTTGCTTGTCAATGAAAATAATTGTGGGGTGGCTGATACGCTCAATCGCGGCTTACATGAGGCCAGGGGGCGCTACATTGCCCGCATGGATGCTGACGATATTGCATTACCCGAGCGGTTGCAGGTGCAATTTGATTTCATGGAGAAGAATCCCGAAGTGGTCGTCTGCGGCGCTTTCGCAGAGGTAATAGATCATAACTCGATGTATTTGAGTATTAAACGGCGGCCTGAACACGATGACATTATAAATACGGCTTTACTTTTTGCAAATTGCATGACTCATCCGTTAGCTTTCTACAAACGAGAATGTGCCATAATGGTTGGAGGATATCCTCGTATGTCATGTTCCCAGGATTATCCTCTCTGGCTAAAAATGCGTAAGCAAGGGCTTCTTGCAAACATTCCGGTGATTTTATTAAAATACCGGTGGCATTGTGAAAATATTTCACAGAAAAATCAATATGTGCAATGGGAAAATTCCGCCGATACTTCATATAATGTATTATGCGAAGAAGCGAAAATAGATTTACCTCACGGCGAATATAAGAAATTTTGGCTTTTTTGGCAGCATCAGCTCGGATCAATTTATGCAACTGATATAAAAAGACTTGAGCCGTTATGGCAAATGTCCTCTCAATTGCCGCACTCAATTGAGCTTTTGGCAAAGCCCTGGTTAAATGTTGCTCTAAAATTAATTGAGCAAGGAAATATTAAAGCCGGATTATGCTTGCAAAAATACATAAAACGTTATTGGGGATTTGACTCCGGCTGGGAGGCCAAGATTATCTCATTAAAGCATGGAATATTCAATGCGGAAAATAAAACATGAAAGTACTATATCTTACTCCTAATATTATGATGGGATCAAGGGGCTGGCTTTACAGAGAGCTGGATACTCTCAATAAATATTTCGACCTAACTGTTTTAACGACTAATTTTGACGGGAAAAATTACCAGAGAGGAATGCTGAATATATTTTCTCTTGATCCATTGAAGAATCGTATATGGGTAAGGATCATCAGGAAGTTGTTTTTAGGAAAACTTATTGACCGGTATCCGGATTTTAAGCTCAGGTACATATTGCGCAAAGGGAAATATGATATAGTAATTATCAATTTCGCTAACTTCGCAATCAAATATTATGACATTCTGAAGAAATGCCGGGTGCCAGTCCTTGTTAAGTGTCACGGTGCAGATATAACTACAGACCTTTGCAATCACAGGGGATATAAGGTCTACGCAAGTGATTATCCTGACAAGTTAGCCAATTTATCTAAAATAACATACTTTGTCGCCAACTCGAAATTTATGAGTAGCCTTATGGTTGAAAATTATATAATTTCCGAAAAGATATTGCTTAAATATTTTGCGGTGCCAATTCCCAATGTTGAGCTTGATAAGAAAAAACGGGAATTACAAGTATTATATATTGGAAGATTGATTGACGCAAAAGGCCCCGATCTTGTTATTAAGGCATTTGAAATTGCTGTGGAGAAGGGATTCACCGGCAGACTGGTCGTTGCCGGTGATGGGGATCTGCTTGTAACCTGTAAAATTATGGCGGAGAGGTCTTACTGCAATGATAAGATAGATATCGTTGGCGAAATTACCTCTGGGGAGGCTGAGGATTTGTACAGGGCTTCAGACATTTTTACGCATCATAGTTGTAAAGGACTGATTACAGGCCAGAAAGAGTCTTTTGGTGTTGTATTTATTGAAGCGATGTCGTATGGTTTGCCCGTAATAACAGGCAACTGCGGAGGACCTTCAGAAATTATCATTGACGGAAAAAATGGTTTTCTCGTTGAGTCCGGTAATATTGAAAAGCATGCGGAAGCATTTTGCATGCTGGATCGAGATCGGAGTATGCTCAGGAGAATGTCGGAAAATGCGAGAATGCATGTTATTAATAATTTTTCCGAGAGCGATGAAGAAGCAAAGTGGAAAGATTTGTTTGCCCACGCTATATCCGGCAAAAATTCATAAGTCTATTGTAACGTTTAATAAATGACATACCAGCCAGTGGTTATTCTTAAATTCAAAACAGTTTCACGTATTTTTTAATACGTTATTGTTTTTTATGATATATGTGAGGAGTGGTACAAAACACCTTGGGAGTTTTTGTGCACAGTGGGAGAACTGATTTCAATAAAATGAGCATGCGATATTATGAAAATTTGCTTTTTTATTTCGAATTTGTTATGTGGAGGCGCTCAACGGGTAGTAAGTATTTTAGCCAACAGGTGGGTGGCCCAAGGGAATGAAGTTGTGATTATTTACCTTCATGATACTGAGTCCGCATTTCAATTTGACAATAAAATAAGGTTAATATATTTGGCATTGAATTCATTGCCGAAAGGATGGTATGTGCATCGAAAGGCTGTAAGAGCATTTTTCAAAAAAGAGAATCCAGACATAATAATTTCGTTTTTAGAAAAAGCAAACATTGTTGCAACCTCATTGATGAAGCCTTTCAATAAGCAGTTGATAATTATTTCTGAAAGAAATAATCCTTTAACTGCAGATTGTATTAAAAAAAACTTGTTGAAGAAATTGTTATTTTTCCGGTTTGCAGATAAAATTGTTACGCAGACAGAAAATGTAACGACATATCTGACAAGAAGATATTTTCTAAGTCGACGCAAATGTGTTGTCATTCCTAATCCTGCAAGAAAAGTTGAAATATATGGAACTGCGCCGAAAATTGGCCCGAATACTATTATTGCCATGGGGAGGCTTGCATATCAGAAGGGATTTGATCTATTACTAATGGCTTTTGCGCATATAATAAAGAAATATCCTGATTGGCGCTTAGTGATATATGGGGAGGGGGAAGAACGAAAAAGCTTAGAGGAACAAGCAAAAATGATGGGGATTATTAAATACGTATCTTTTCCAGGAATTGTCAAAGACGTATTTGGAGTCATGAAACAAGCGGAAATATTTGTGCTGTCATCAAGGCATGAAGGGATGCCAAATGTTTTGCTTGAAGCCATGTCTTCAGGTTGTGCTTGTGTTGCTTATAACTGTGATTATGGCCCGGCTGAATTAATTGATCATGAAAAGAGTGGACTACTGGTTCCTGTTGGAGATGTAAATGCATTAGTCAAATCTATTCAAAGGTTGATTGCCAACAGGGAGGAAAGATTGCTTTTTTGTGAAAATGCTATGAAGAAAGCAAGAAGTTTTGATGAAGACGTGATATTTGAAAAGTGGGATAGCCTTGTTAAGACATTAATCAATACAAAAAAATCTGCAACCTGATGGGCTATGGATATAAAGGATGAGTTTATCAATATTTCTGCGAGTTATCGCAATCTTGATAGTTTTTATCATAGGCGCAGCATTGTGAGAGCGCTGGATGCGGTATTACTGGAATTGCATGGTGAGTTGTTAGATGCCGGTTGCGGGGAAATGCCTTACCGTGAGTATATTCTTGAAAATTCCGCAGTGGAAAAGTATACCGGGCTTGAATTGACGGACACGTTTGACAAATCCGGGGAGCCTGATTGTTTCTGGGATGGGGAAACTATGCCATTTGACGGTGAAAATTTTGATTGCGTAATCAGTACGGAGGTATTGGAACATGTTTTCGAACCGCAGATACTGTTTGGAGAAATCCGCCGTGTTCTCAAACCCGGAGGCCTGCTTTTTCTTACCACCCCGTTTATCTGGAACCTCCACGAACAGCCTTTTGATTATTACCGGTATACTCCGTTTGCAATACGTAAGCTGCTAGAGGAGGCTGGTTTCGAGAACATTGAAATATGTGCTTTAGGCGGTTGGCATGCAAGTTTGGCGCAGATGCTTGGGTTATGGGTAAGACGTTCCGGCTTGAATACTTTCATGCGGCGGATATTCTCTTTTATATTGAAGCCGGTAATCAGTTGGTTATGCAGGCATGACCGGAGAGATATTGATTTTAACAGGGCTGCAATGATTACCGGAATTTCGGTGGTAGCGAGGAAATCTGATGCGTAAATACAACATTGCCTTGATAAGCCCTAATGAGAACTGTTATTCCGAGACTTTTATTCAGGCGCATCGAGAGCTTGTTTTCGGAAATATATTTTACTATTACAATGGCCGTTTGCCGCGAAATTGTTATGGGCGGAAGCCCTTATTGGACGATTTAAATATTTTTTATAAAATCGGCGACCGGCTTATTCCCGGAGGCATAAAAAATATTTCAGAACTTGCGCTTAAAAAATCTTTCAGAAAAAATAATATTGACCTGGTTTTAGCTGAATATGGACCGACTGGATGTGACGTGCTCCCCGTATGTAAAGAACTGAATCTGCCTTTGATAGTTCATTTTCATGGCAAGGACGCCCATTGCTTTGACGTACTCAGAAGATTTGGGGGAACGTATAAAGAGCTTTTCGGATACAGTCGGTTTATTATTGTCGTTTCTGAATATATGCGGAAGGCTTTGTTGAAGTTGGGCGCGCCGGAGGAAAAGTTGATTCTGAATCCGTATGGTTCTAATAATGGGTATTTGAAAATTGAATCAGATGTTACAGAATCAAATACCGTTATCAGTGTTGGACGTTTTGTTGATAAAAAGGCGCCGTATTACAATATTTTGGCATTTGCGAAGGTTTTACGTCATTGTCCTGGTCTGGAATTGGTAATGGTTGGAGACGGGCCATTGCTGGAAACTTGTAGAAATTTGGCCCGTTACTTGGAGATAGATGACTGTGTAACTTTTATCGGGGTGCTTAGCCGAGAAGAAATTGTAGAATTATTTGCTAGATCAAGATTTTTTATTCAGCATTCCGTTATTGCCAATAACGGTGATACCGAAGGAACACCTGTAAGTATCCTTGAAGCTCAGGCGGCCGGGCTGCCTGTTGTCTCGACGAAACATGCGGGCATCAATGAGGCCGTTGTTGACGGGAAAACCGGGTTTTTGGTCGCGGAACATGATATAACAAGTATGGCAACCCGCATGAAACAATTGGCGGAGAATAATGAATTGGCGAAAAAGATGAGTATTCAAGCCAAGCGGCATATTACTGAAAATTATTCAATGGAACGTCATATTCAAAAGATCAATGAATTGATAGCTTTTTCTGTAACATAATGGTTGTGCTTTGAAAACTGGTTCACAAAAAATAAAGGTCCTTCATATCGTCGGGGGAAATTTGTCCGGTGGAGCGGCAAAAGGAGCATTGTGTCTTCATTCAGGATTGAGAATGCTGAATGTGGATTCCAAGGTGTTGAGTAATACTGGTGCGGATGAAGCAAATTATGTTTACAAATATAACCTGTCCAGAAAAGACAGGATTTACGATTTCTTTAAGAGAAGAATTGAGCAAAGGCTTAAAAATTGGTCAGGAATAAATTCCAGCATGATATTCTCAACAGGTTTGTTGGGATATGATATTACCACAAGCCCTTTATATAAAGACGCGGATATTGTAAACCTGCATTGGATACTAGGATTTTGTTCCCTAGGTGTTTTACGTAAAATCAGAAAGCCGGTAGTATGGACACTCAGGGATATGTGGCCCATGACTGGAGGTTGCCATCATCTTGTTGAATGTGAAAAGTATAAAACTGGATGCGGAGCATGCAAGCTGATTGGCAAAGCTGCAGACCGGGATATATCCTCTTTTATTGTTGGGAGGAAAGAAAAAATCTTAACCAACCATAAATTTCACTATATCGGGATAAGCAAATGGGTGACGAATACTGCCAAAGCGAGCTATTTGCTGAAAGATGCTTCGCTGGTAACAATACTGAACAATATTGATCTGAATGAATACTATCCGGTTGACAAACGTACCGCAAGACAGGCTTTGGGATTGGATACTGATAAAATGATAATAGCATTTGGCGCCCAGTCTGTTTGCGACGTTTTTAAAGGTGGGGATCTTTTTCTTGACGCTTTGCAGTGCTTGGATCCTGAAAAGTATTTTCTCGTTATTTTCGGGAGAAACGGTCATGAGTTTTTAAGAAAAGTAGAGTTTGAGTATAAATATTTTGGTTTTATTACTGATACGTTGTCGCTTCGATTGATATATTCTGCCAGCGATGTTTTTGTTGCTCCGTCAAGAGTTGAAGCATTCGGGAAGACGATTGCCGAAGCTATGGCCTGCAAGACTCCGGCTGTTTGTTTTGATACATCTGGACAAAGAGAAATTGTTGATCATAAGGTTAATGGTTTTAAGGCGGTTCCATTCAAGCCAGGCAGCTTGGCGGAAGGAATAGATTGGATTGTCAATAGCAGCAATTATCCAGAACTATGTGAAATGGCATTGAAAAAAATTGAAGATAATTTTTCTAATACTGTAATTGCTGGGAAATACCTGGAATTATATACAAGAATTATGAATCAGTAGCAAGGTCGAGAATGTTTAATGTTTTACGGAACTGTATAAAATGAGTCACCACTTTTTTCCTGTTGGCATGAATGGTAAAGCAGGAATAAAGGTACTTCATGTTGTGGCCGGGAGTTTGGATGGAGGCGCGGCGAAAGGAGCTTTGTGCTTGCATGCCGGGTTGTTAAAGTTGAATGTTGACTCCAAGATTTTGAATAACCGTGAATCGGATGAAGCAAATAACATTTATAAATTTGTACCGGGATGGATAAGTGGAGTCACCTTTTTTCTTAGTAGAATGATTGATTTCCTTGTAAGGAAACTGGGTGGGGTGAAACGTGGTATGATCTTTGCTCCTGGATTTACGGGGTATGACATTACCCAAAGCCAATTATACAAAGAAGCGGATATAATAAATTTACATTGGATACTTGGATTTTGCAATTTTCAAACAATCCGTAAAATCGAAAAACCGGTTGTATGGACGCTTAGGGATATGTGGCCGTTTACCGGGGGATGTCAGTATCCGATTGGGTGTGAGAAGTTTGAAAAGGGATGCCAGCAATGTGGAATGTTCAATTATTTATCGGGACAAAAAATACCGGCATATCTAGCCAGGAAAAAGCAGGAAATCTTGGCAAAATCAAACATCCATTATGTCGGAATTAGTAAATGGATATCTGATGCGGCTTTGCATAGCCTGATATTAAAAGATGTACCGGGCATGACAATTCACAACAACATTGACGTGAATGAATTTTTCCCGGTTGCCAAGCAGTCCGCCAGGGAAGCTATTGGACTTGATACAGACAAAAAGATTGTCGTTTTCGGAGCCCATTCCTTGGACGCGGAATACAAGGGGGGGGACCTGCTTCTTAAGGCGTTGCGGCGGCTTTCTCCGGATGATTATCTTGTTGCCGTTTTCGGTGGGAATGATCAGGATATATTACCGGAAATACAACAGGAGTCGCGTAGTTTTGGTTTCATTGCTGATCCCGAAAAACTCAGGAATTTGTATTCCGCGGGTGATGTATTTGTTGCTCCGTCAAAGATTGAGGCATTTGGGAAGACCATTGCCGAAGCTATGGCCTGTAAAACCCCCGTAGTTTGTTTTGATGCTGCCGGTCCGGGAGAAATCGTCGATCATAAAGTTAATGGTTTTAAGGCGGTTCCATTTGAAGCCGGCAGCCTGGCGGAAGGAATCGAGTGGGTTGTTAATTCGAATAATTATGGAGAATTGTGCGCGAACGCAAGAAGAAATGTGGAGGAAAAATTTTCCAATACTGTGATTGCGAAAAAATACTTGGAATTATACACTGAAATTCTGGAGAATTCGAGTGGGGGCCGCAATTCCTGATGCTTACATTATTTGCCGCACCGAAACCGATGTTGGATGAGCATACCCGGATACTCCAACGCAATGCACTCGGAAGCTGGCTGGCAATTGGATCGGAAGTTGAAGTGATTCTGTTTGGAGACGAGGCAGGAATTGATGATCTTGCCCGTGAATTTAATGTCAGGCATGTTCCTGAGATAAAGCGGAATGAATATGGTACTCCACTTATCAGTGATATTTTTGCCAGAGGCGAAGAACTGGCATCGAATGATTTACTGGGTTATCTCAATTCAGACATTATACTGTTTCCTGAAGTCATTACAGCAGTGCAGGATGCTTACAAACGTTTTGGTAAATTCCTGATGATTGGACACCGGTTTAATGTCGACGTTGATTCCATTATTGATTTTTTCGAGAAGAATCCCGACGATGTTCGTGAGTGCTTAATGCGTAATGCCGAGATCGGTCCGATTGCCGCAATAGATTATTTTTTGTTTTCAAAGGGAGCTATTGGCGATTTACCACCATTTGCCGTGGGGCGGTTTTGCTGGGATAACTGGACGATCTGGAATACCAGGAAACGTGGTATATCGGTGATTGACGCCACCGCCGAAATTGCCGCAATCCATCAGAACCATGATTACGGACATGTGCAGGGGCAAAGGGAAGGGGAGCAATATCTTGCTGAAAGCAACCGGAATTATGAAATCGCCGGTGGCCTGCGCAAGTTTCATGTCTGGAGCTGCAAGATTCTTGATGCCACTTATCTCTATAAAAACGGCCGTTTTTATCGGGCATGGACTTGGCGGCATTTCCGGCGGAAACTGAAACGAGCTCACGATTTTTTCAGTGGTACGATGATGGACTTAATCGGTGATGATAACTGGAGTATTGTCAAAAAGATTTTAATGGTTGAAGCATGCAAGAAACAAAAAAAATCGCGCTAATAACCTATACCCCTTTCTGGCAGCGCGGAAGTGGTTGTCAACGGCGTATCGATGGATTGGTTCAACTGTTGGAAGAATGCGGTGCTGAATTGGATCTGCTTTATGTCGAGCATCAGAAGGCGCTTTCCGGAAATGATATTAAACAGATTGAAAAAGAATATGAATTCGCAAGCATCTATCAACTTAAACTGAGTCATCAATTGCTACGGATTCTTAAAAGAATAAACAATGTTAAATCGAATGCCCGGTATTTTGACCGGGTTCCAGATACCAAGGTGACCAGGCAGGTTAAAAGCATTTTAAACGAAAAATTATATGATGCAGTAATCGTGGAATATGCTGATCTCGGATATGTGCTTGATAATTTGAACTGCAACCCAGTTAAGATTGTTGATACTCATAATGTTTTGCATCATCATCAGGCTTCATTTGCCAGCCGCAAACTGAAAGGCAGGCTGGAAATTCTGCCGGAAGAAGAGGCAAATGCGTTGAACCGTTTTGATGTTATTATCGCCATCAACGATGAAGAAAACGCTGTTTTCCGGAAAATGTGTCCGGAAAAAAACGTGATTACGTTACTGCCCTGGATGGAAGTAGAAGCAGTGCCGATTGAGGAAACGGAAAAACAAAATGTTTTGTTTCTCGGTTCCGGTATTTCACCGAATGTTCACGGGATAATTGAATTCATTGACAAATCCTGGCCGTTGGTGCTGGATAAAGTCCCGAAAGCTGAACTGATTATTGGCGGCGATGTTGGCCGTTTTGTAGATATTTCCAGATGCAGGAATGTAGAATGCCTGGGCAGAATACATGATGTCGATGAGTTTTATAAATCCGGATATATTACGATAAATCCGGTGATTGTTGGGAACGGACTGAAAATCAAGAGCCTGGAAGCACTTTCGAAGGGACGTATATGTATAGGTTATCCTCATTCTGCTGCTGGTCTGAAGGCATTTATGGGCAAAGGTTTATTCGTTGCGGATAACCCGCAGGATTTCGCTACTCTTATTGTTGAATTTTTACAGGATAAAGATTTATGTGTCCGCAAAGCATCGGAAGCACTGAAAACTGCGGGAGAAGTGTTGTCTCCCAGTAGCTGTGTCATGCCGCTTCTTGACAAGATCGGGATGTCATTATGAATAAGGAAAACTTAAAAAAAACTTTGATTTTTCTGCACATCCCTAAAGCGGGCGGAACTACCTTTTATGGAATTCTTGACAGGAATTATTTACGTGAGAAAACATTTCATTTTGATTCTTCCAATCCTGAAAAATCCATGCGTGAATTTAAGGAAATGTCACCGGAGGAACGCGGAGAATATGATCTGGTGATGGGGCATATGATTTTCGGGGCGCATGAAGTGCTTCCTGCCGCGCAATATATAACTTTCCTGCGTAATCCGGTTGACCGTGTGGTTTCGCATTATTATTACGTGAGAGAGAAAAAAGACCATTATCTCCGGGAGGAAATTCTCACAAAAAATTACTCTCTCCTTGATTATGTCGAGAGCGGAATTTCCACGGAATTGAATAATGGCCAGGTCAGATCAATTTCCGGAACAGTAAAAAGTGTTGAGTTCGGAAAATGCACGGAAACAATGCTTGAGCAGGCATGGGAAAACATCGAAAAATATTTTGCCGGAGTGGGAATTCTGGAAAAATTCGATGAATCCCTGATTTTATTCAGGAATACTTTGGGATGGAAAGGCTGGCCGTATTATATGAAACGCAATATTACCAAGTCGCGTTCGGCGGTCTCGGATGTTCCCGTGAAAACCATCGAGGCAATCAAAGAATATAACCGGCTGGATATCGAACTTTACAACGAATCGATGGGAAAATTTAATGAAAAGTTCAATGCGGATATTAATAAAAATCTCAGATGTTTAAAAAGATTAAAAATGTTGAATAAGGCATATAAAATTTACCAAAAGCCTTTTGTTCACCGGATAGTTTCACTGTTGCGCAAGTAAAGGAACAGCGAGGAAATTATGACTATCTTATTTATTATTCCTGTATTTGTTTTCATTATGCTTTTGCTTCTTTGCCGTGGCGGTTTGCGGGAGTCTGCCGTGAAAGCATTGATTGGCATGTTTGTTTTTATTGCGGTGACCACTGAAGTGTTGTCGGTTTGCAATTTGCTTAACTTCAGTGCGTTATTGGTGCTTTGGCTGGCCTTTGGAATTGCTTTGCTGGTGGTTTTGCTGATGCGGGACAATTATTCGTCGGGAGCGGGATTTTCTGAATTTTGGAGAAATACAAAGTTTTGGGATAAAATTTACCTTGGCATTATTCTGTTAATTACCGGCTTAACTCTGATTACCGCATTGTTGTATCCGCCTAATAATTTTGACTCGATGACCTATCATATGACGCGGGTAGCTGCGTGGGCTCAGAACGGAAATGTCGAGTTTTTTCCAACCGCGAACATCCGGCAGTTATTCCAGATGCCGTTGGCGGAATTCGGCATCCTGCATTTGCAGATATTAACCGGAAGCGACTTGTTCGCAAATCTGGTTCAGTGGAGTAGTTTCGTTATCTCAATAGTATTGGCTTCGCTGATTGCAAAAGAACTGGGCTGCAAAATGCGCGGTCAAATGGTGTCCGCGGTGATTGCCGCCACTTTGCCCATGATGCTTTTGCAGAGCTCTAGCACTCAGAATGACCTGGTGGTAACCGTATTTTGCCTGGCTTTTGCCTATTATCTTTTGAAGTTGCGCGGAGAACTGAGATGGGATTATGGATTTTTCTGTTCCGCGAGTTGCGGGCTGGCGCTACTGACCAAAGGTTCGGCGTACATCTTTATTGCCTCGCTCGGAATTGTCCTTGGGCTGGCAATGATTATCCACGCAAGAAAGTTCAGCCGCAAACTGGAACGCACGGGGATTTTGATTCTGATTCTGGCCGGTGCATTGATCCTCAACCTTGGTCATTATCAGAGGAACTATAACCTTTACGGACATCCACTTTCCACGGAAGGACAGAGATATCTCAATCAGAGGCATACCCCTGTGGCTCTTGTGAGTAATATTGTCCGCAACTCAGCTCTGCACTGGGGAGTTCCGGCCACTCCGGTACGGGAATACATGAAGAAGGGGTTGAAGCTGATATTGGGGAATGAGCTGAACAATCCCGACACCACCTGGCAGGGATATGAATTTGATATTCCATTCACCATTAATGAGGATACTGCCGGGAATCTGCCGCAATTCTGGTTGATCGTGTTTGTGCTTATACTGCTGCCTTTTTCACGGATCGAGAATAAAAAACTGGTCTATTGGTATATTGCTTCGATTATTTGCGGTTGTCTGTTATTTTGCCTTTTATTAAAGTGGCAGATATGGGGAAGCCGGCTTCACACTACATTGTTTTTACTGTCAATTCCGGTGCTGGGGATGCTGGTCAGTTATTACCGCAAATGGTTCAAGTATCTGGATGTGGTGATTATTGCCCTGTTGCTAATTTATTCGCTGCCGTTCCTGCTGCTTAATACCACCCGTCCGTTGGTTCCTTACCGTGCTGAGTCATGGTGTAGGATGGGGCGGAATGACTTATATTTCGGTGTGCATAACGGTATGAGGAAAGATTACCGTACCGCTATGGACATTATTGAAAGTGCCGGTCCGGGGCAGGTGGGACTGGTTACCGGTGGAAACGACTGGGAATATCCGATCTGGATGCTTTGCGGGAAAGAATCGGGAAAGCAAAGTCCGGAGTTTCGGCATGTTAATGTGAATAATATCTCAGGAATTCTGCAAAAGCCGTTTTACTGTCCGGAATATATCATCGTTACCGCCGGGGGAAATTCCGAAGCCGCAAAAGGTTATAAAGCTGTATATGAATCAAAAAACATAACGGTGTTCAAGAGGTAAATGTCTGAATCCGGAACTAATCCGCTGCTGTCGATAATCACGGTTACGCTCAACAGTGAAGTTTACCTGGAGGAGACCATTGAAAGCGTACTTTCGCAGCCGTATAAGAACTTTGAGTATATCATTATTGACGGTGGTTCCACGGACGGAACTTTGGACATAATAGAGAAATATGCTGATAAACTTGCATACTGGATCAGCGAACCGGATAATGGAATGTATCATGCAATGAACAAGGGTATTGCCGTCGCGAAAGGAGAGATCATCGGGATTATCAATGCCGACGATTATTTTTATCCGGACGCATTTCAGAAAGTGGTTGATGCGTTCCGGGGGCAGAGTCTGGAAGACCATATTTTCTGGGGTGACATGGTCCACAAAGGGCAGGTTATCAAGGGGTGGCGGGAACACAACCTTTTCCGGGGGGCGTTTGCGCCGCATCCGGGCATGTTTTGTCCGAGCGCCGTATACGGCAAGGTTGGTGTTTACTGCGAAAATTATAAAATTCTTGGCGATTATGATTTCATGTACCGGGCTGTGCACAAGTTCGGGGTCAAGCCGATATACCTGCCGGAGAATATCGCATTTTTCCGTGAAGGCGGTTGGGCTTCGCAAAACATTACTGCGTCTTTTCTTGAGGAAATGAAAATAAAAATAAGCAACGGACAGAACCGTTTTAAAGCATTTTTCACCTATATGGTTAAGATTATTCGTTATCGGATTCTTAAAATTCTGGGACTCTGGAGTTACTGATTGTGACTGAAATTGTAAAACTGGAACTGGGTTGCGGTGACCGCCGTCAGGTTGATGGCGCGGTCACCATTGACCTGGCCGCTTCTCCGGCGGTGGACAAAGTTCATGACCTCAATACCGGAATTCCGTTCGATGACGCCAGTGTTGATGAAATCCACTCTTATCATTTTCTTGAACACGTGGAAAACCTGGAATTCATCCTGGAGGAATGTGTGCGGGTTCTCAAACCCGGCGGGAAACTGATCGGCAGTGTGCCGCACTTTGCCAATCCGTATTTCCATTCAGATCCGACCCACAAAAATACTTTCGGACTTTATACCTTTGCGTATTTTTCCGACGCTAAACATCTTTTCCGCCGGAAATTGCCGCCGTATTCAGGGAGTTTTCCGCTTCGTGCGGAAAAGCTGAAACTCGTTTTCAAATCACCTTTTATTGAGCGGTATCCGGTTAAGAGACTGGTAGGTTTTTTCGCTAACCTGTGTGCTTACACCAGGGAATTTCACGAGGAAAACCTGTGTTATCTGGTTCCTCCGTATGAGATATTCTTCATCTTGACGAAAGCAGGCGATAAATGAAAAATATGACCGTGTTCACCCGGTACAGTACCCAGGGGGCGTCCAGCCGCTACCGGTACTTTCTCTATGTAAACAAGCTGTATCAGCACGACATCAACCTTGAGGTTGACTCGTTTTTCGATATCGAGTATCTCCAGAACCTTTATTACGGACGCAAACGTAATTTGCACCGGATTTTCTTTTCCTACTTGAAACGGCTGATGTCGGTACTGAACAGCGCCGACCATCTATTGATCGAATACGAACTTTTCCCGTTTATTCCCTATTTCATCGAAAAATTGTTCCTGAGGAAACGCAAATATCTGTTGAACTTCGACGATTATGTCTGGATCAACTATACCGACAAGTGGCTGCTCCGGAAAAAATTTGATAAGCTGGTGAAGAATGCGGCCGGGGTAATCGTGGCCAATGATTACCTTTTCGACAAGATTCGTGGTCTAAATCCCCGCATCGTCAAAATACCGACGGTGGTTGATCTTGATTTGTACCGGCAGATCAGCGGGAAATATGATAAGTTTTCCCTTGTTTGGATCGGCACCCCGGTCACCTATAAATATATTCAGGCTTTCAGCGAGATGCTCCAGAAGCTGGCGGAGGAAATAGATTACGAACTTATCGTGATTTCCACTTCCAGTCTCGAAGACCAGAGGATTCCCGGCGTGAACATGAGATTTGTAGAATGGTCGAGCAGCACTGAGGCGGAATACCTTGCCAAGGCGCATGTCGGGATCATGCCCCTGTTCCAGGACGAGTTTTCAAGCGGTAAATCGGCCTTCAAGATCATCCAGTACCTGGCTTCCGGGTTGCCGGTGGTGGCCAGTAATATCGGGGAAAACTGTAAGGTTGTGGAGGAGAACGAAAACGGATTTCTCGCCTCGAACACTGCCGAATGGATAGAGGCCATCAAGAACCTGAAGGGAAATCCGGGACTGTATTCCCGCATAGCGGCGAATTCCCGGAAATCGGCGACCAACTATTCGATCGACAAATATTTTCCGGTGTTCGAGCGATTTCTCGAGACTTGTCTTTACCAGGATACCCGCCCGAGAATCAAGGTGGCGTTTTTCATTATCGAACTGTTTTCCGGCGGAGCGGAATGGCAGTTGGCACGGCTTGCCGCATCGTTGCCGGCAAGGGGGTTCGATGTCGAGGTAATCTGTATGCACGGTAAAGGAGATGTGGCCGCATGGCTTGAGGAACGCGGTATCGTTGTACACTGTCTTAATTTCAGCAAACCCTGGAAGATCTGGAAACTTTGGGTGCTGATCGGCATCCTCCGCAAATTCAAACCGGACATCTTTCACACCTGGATGTTCCACGCTAATTTCGTGGGAAAAATTATCGGTACGATCTGCGGCGTTCCCAAAATAATCGCTTCATTGCGGGTGGCGGAGAAAGAGCGCCGCTATCACCTGGTGCTGGAACGGCTTACCTCGTTCCTGAACTGCCGGATACTGTGTAATTCCCTAAGCCTGTGCGAGTTCATCAAGGAACACAAACTCAACAAGAAAAAGCTTAAAGTAATTCCAAACTCTTTCGACAACGCCCTGTTCTCTTTTCGGGAAAGGAAATCGCCGGGACCTGGAGAACCGTGGCGGATTTTGTTCCTCGGCCGGAAATCCACCCAGAAGGGGATGCCATACCTAATGGGGGCCGCCGGAAAACTTAAGGAAAAAGGCGTGGATTTCATGCTGGACATGGTGGGGGAGGCGGACCCCGGATTCGATGAATTCCTGGAAAAGGAAATCGCGGAAAAAGGTCTTGAAAAAATCGTGACTATGAAAAAATCAATCCCGCATGACGAGATTCCCATACTTATGGATGATTACCATCTGCTGGTTCTGCCGTCACTCTGGGAAGGAATGCCGAACGTTATCCTGGAGGCATTTGCTTCCGGGCTTCCAGCCATTGCCACGAATATCGAGGGGAGTTCCGACCTGATTGAGCATCGCAAACGCGGTCTTCTGGCGGAACCGAAAGATTCCGGTGACCTTTTCAAACAGATCGATTATGCGTTCAGCAATTATCCGGAAATGATCGAAATGAGTAAACGGGCGGATAAATTCATCAAGGAAAACTTCCTGCCGGACATTATCCACGAACACTACACAAAACTTTATAAAAATGAGCTGAAAGATATTCATTAACCAAGGTTTAATGTTATGGTTAAAGCACAAAAACACGATTTAATGGAACTTGAGATACTCAAGCATGTTGATGAGACTCCACTCTTGAACAACCGCAAAGCGGCAAATAAACTCGGATGCAGCGTTAAGCTGGCGCACCAACTGCTTGGCAATATGGTTTCCCGGGGGTTGCTGCACGTTAAAAAGCATCATTCGAGGCGGTGGGATTACTTTCTGACCCCGAAGGGGATCGCCGAAAAAGCCAGACTCACTTATGAGTTTCTGGACTTTTCCATGCAGTTCTACAAAGAAGCGAGGAAAACCAGCAGTCAGGTTTGTAAAGACATCGCCGCGTCCGGAAAGAAAACGGTGGCTTTTTTGGGAGCTGGAGACTTGGCGGAGATAGTTTATCTCGGAGTCAAGGAATGGGGACTGGAACTGACTGAAGTATTCGCTGAAAATCATAAAAAATTCCTTGATATCTCCACGAAACCGTTGAGCAGTCTTGATGAATCGGAGGCGGATGTTATTATCGTGTGTCTGTATGATAAATCGCAACCGATGTCAAAAAGATATTTGCCTTCGAATATCAAACCTTGCGAAAATATTTGCTGGGTATTCTAAGCTAGTGTTCTGTCAACGCTGTTTTTTCGGTATGATTGCGAAGATTTTGAGATTGATTCGTATTCTGAAAGGCCGCCGATACCGAGGTATCGAAGGTTCTTGAAGAGTACGAAGTCAAGCTTAAAAGAACGCAACCGCTTTGCGGCAAGCTTCTTGCAGTTGTATTTTTCCTTTTCTCCTTCGGGAAATATTCATATTTCCTCTCGGTCAAAAAAACAAAATCCAATCTACAATATAACTTGTCATACCGCAAAAACAGCGTTGACAGGACACTAGCGTCATGTCAAGTCAACGATAAAATGTCGTAAAGACGAGAAGGATTTTGAAAGGATTTTGATGGAAAATATCGCCGTCCGATATAATATCGGACAAGAAATTTTAAATAAAAAGCGTTCAAAAGAAACTTGCCGCGAAGCGGTTGCGTTCTTTCATAAGCATTCCGGACCGGAAAGGATTCGAGTTGCCCCGGCAGCCCTTCATCCTTCCCAATCCAGCCTGCTCCATGAAATTTCCGCAATCTTTACCGGCATTTTACGCTTGACTTGACACTAGACAGGGAGAAGTTTATAAAATGCAATTGCCGCTGATAGCAAGTCTTAGCGAATATTTCAGGTTTTATTTTACCTATTCCCGGTGGAAGATCATTCTGTTTATGGTGCTGACAATCTTGGGAAGCGCTATGGACGTGGTGGGGATTTCCATGCTGGTCCCGCTGGTGGACAAAGTTGGAATGACCAAGGATGTTCCGTGGTACTGTCAGGTTATTTACGATATTTTCACTTGGGCGGGAATTCCCGCCACGCTCCTCTCGATGTCGCTGGTGATCCTGGTGATAATCTGGATCAAGGGATTGATTATTTTGTTTCAGCGCACACTTCAGGCACGGATCATGGCGGACTTGATCATTAAGATGCGGGAAATTGCGGTGAAAGATTTCTGCGGCATCAGTTACGAATTTTATTCAAAGAAAAACACCGGTTATTTTAACAACATCGTTACGGTGGAAAGTCCGCGCGCTTCAGAGGCGTTTCTGCAATATTCCACTGCCTTGGCCTGTGTTGCCAATATCTTTGTCTACATGTTTGGACTGCTGATCTTCAACTGGCTGGTGCTGCTTGCGGCGATCGTTTTCGGGGTGATCTTTCTGCTTGCGTTTCGGTTTATTTACCGTTTCAGCCGCAGGTTTTCCCTGGATTTGTCGCGAGGCAATGCCGTGCTTCAGAACCTGATGATCCAGACGATTGCCGGTTTCAAGTATCTGAAGTCGACCAACCGGACGGAAATCCTCCGCAAACAGGTAGACCGGGAAATTGTAGACCTTGGGGAGGCGAATTTTAAAATAGCTGCGCTAACCGGTTTTATTGAAGCTATTTCCGAGCCGGTGGCGGTTTCCGGTGCGATCTGTTATGTCCTGATAACCTGGTTTTCGGGAGCGCCGATCATCGGCGCCGCTCCGGTGCTGTTTTTGCTGTATCGGGCCTTCCGGCAGGTTTCAGGATTTCAGAACATGTGGCAGAAGTTTATAGCCAAAACCGGTTCTATTGAAATATTTATGGAAGCAGGAAGAAACTTCAGTAAACATCGGGAAGAGCCGGGTAAACAGCATGTAGCGGAACTGAATGATAAAATCATTCTGGATAATGTTGTCATGCGCTACGGCGAACGGCAGGTGCTGAACGGTATTTCCCTGGAAATTCCGAAAAACCGCACCGTGGCGATTGTCGGTGAGTCCGGCAGCGGTAAAACCACGGTTGCGAATCTGCTTACCGGGATCATTAATCCGGTGTCGGGATGCGTGAAATTGGATTCTGAAGATTACCGGAAACTCAATCTGCCGGAACTCCGCTCGAAAATCGGTTACGTTTCCCAGGAGAACGTGATGTTTCATGATACTATCGTGTTTAATATTGCAATGGAATATCTGAATGAAAACGATTCAAAGGCGTGGGAACGCATGACTGAGGCCATGAAAATGGCTAATGCCGATAAATTTGTAAATGATACGGAAAAAGGTTTAATGACGCTGCTGGGCGACCGCGGCATTACTCTTTCCGGTGGGCAGCGGCAGCGTCTCCAGATTGCCCGGGAGCTTTACCGTCAACCGGAAATCCTGATTCTCGACGAGGCAACAAGCAATCTCGACAGTGAGTCGGAAGCCCTGATCCAGACCAGTATCGACAATTTGAAAGGCAAGCTTACCACCGTGATTATTGCCCACCGGTTGTCCACCATCCGCAATGCCGACTGGATTTATGTGTTTTCCGGAGGGCAGGTGGCGGAGCAGGGTGTTTACAACGACCTGGCTAACAAGCCCGAATCGCTTTTCGCGCGAATGCTCAAATTCCAGAAACTGGAAGAAGATAAAAAAAGTAATTGATTGAAATAGAGGGAAATATTATGGAAGAACAGGATAAAGTGGGATTTTATCCGATAGAGTTAGACAAGCAGCCTAATGGGATTTTCATTATCGCTGAAATCGGAATCAACCACAATGGCGACATCAAGATCGCCAAGAAATTGATTGATGTGGCTAAAGATTGCGGATGTGACGCCGTAAAATTCCAGAAGCGCGATATTAATCTTGTCTACACTCAGGAATATCTGGATTCTTCCCGGGAAAGCCCCTGGGGGAATACCCAGCGCGACCAGAAAACCGGGCTGGAGTTTGACCTCGATGAGTATCAGGAAATTGACCGCTACTGCCGGGAAAAACAGATCGAGTGGTTTTGTTCCGCCTGGGACATCAACAGCCTGAAGTTTCTCAGGCAGTTCGACGTTAAATACCATAAGGTTGCCTCAGCGATGGTGGTAGATGATAATTTCCTGAAGGAGATTGCCTCGGAGGGGAAACATACTTTTATCTCAACCGGCATGTGTGAAGAGGTTGATATTGCTAACGCGATAGAGATATTCCGGGAAATGAATTGTCCGTTTGAACTCATGCACTGTGTTTCCACTTACCCGATGAACGAGGAAGACGCCAACCTGAACCGGATAAAAGTCTTGCGGGAGCGCTTCAAGTGTGATGTCGGTTACAGTGGGCACGAAGTCGGATTGGCGGTTTCGTATGCGGCTGCGGCGCTGGGGATAAGTTCTCTCGAACGGCATATTACCCTGGATAGGGCAATGTATGGATCCGACCAGGCTGCGTCCATTGAACCAAACGGTCTTCGGATGCTTATTGGCGCGGTGAAGAAAATTGAAGTTGCTATGGGAAACGGGAAGATCGGGATGAATCCCAAGGAAAAACCGATTGCCGAAAAACTTCGCGCACATTTAAGATAGAACAGGGGGCGACATGTCAGGAGTATACGCAATAATTCCCGCGCGGGGAGGATCTAAGGGGATTCCGCGCAAGAACCTTATCGATTTCTGTGGCAAACCGCTTCTTGCCTGGAGCATAATTCAGGCAAAAACATGGAGCGACAGAGTGTTCGTGACTTCGGACGACCAGGAAATTCTTGAAGTCTCAGGGCAGTTTGACGCGGAAAGTATAAAAAGACCAGATGAGCTATCTACAGATACGGCCTCATCTGAAGATGCGCTGCTTCACGCTCAGGATACCTGGAAACAGGAAGGCGGACTTCCGGAACTGGTAGTTTTCCTACAGGCAACTTCGCCGCTGCGGACCCCGGACGATATCGGAAATGCCGTGCGGTCCCTGAAAGATCAGAAGGCCGATTCCCTGTTCGCTATGGCGGTGCTGGACGACTTTTGCGTTTGGGAAAAGTGCAACGGCAAATTGCAGGGACTTACCTACGATCCGCTTAACCGGGGGTGTCGGCAGAATCGGCCTCCGTTGTTCCTCGAGAACGGGTCAATTTATGTGTATAAGCCGGAAGTGCTGGAAACGCACCGGAATCGTCTGGGCGGCAGAATCGGCATGTATGAAATGCCGTACTGGCAGTCTTACGAGATTGATTCCATGGAACAGATTGAAGTTTGTGAATACTATTTCAATAAAAATCTAAAAAATCTGTATAATTAATCTGGAGAAAAGAATGAGCGAAAATCCTGGTGTGGGAAGGGTTGTCTGGTATAATGGCAAGTTTGTGCCGGAATCGGCAGCGAGCATTTCGATATACGACTCGGCGCTGATGTTCGGAGATATGGTCTTTGAAATGACCCGTTCGTTCAACAAAAAGCAATTCAAGTTGCGGGAGCATCTCGAACGGCTGTATGCATCGATCAAGTATCTTCAGATTCCCGTGAAAATGACCATTGATGAGATGGAAAAAGCGGTTTACGAAACCATCGAGGCTAATGATCCGGTTTTTACCGATGACGATGAACACCGGGTGATGGTTGATGTTTCCCGGGGGTTGCTGTCGATCTACCAGGAAACGGTAGGTGGCAATAGCGGCCCGAACATCATCATTGCCGTTTTTCCCCTGAAATGGACTGTTACCGGCATGGGGGAATTGTTCGACACCGGTATCAATGCGGCGATTCCCTCGCAACGTGCGATTCCAGCGTCGTTGCTTGAGCCGAAAGTTAAAAACCGCAGCCGGATCCATTACCTCAAGGCCAACATGGAAGTTTCCAATCTTGATGGAAAAAATAACTGGGCGCTGCTGCTGGATCCCGACGGCTTTATTGCCGAAGGAACCGGCGATAACTTTTTCATTGTCAAAAACGGCAGAATTATTACCCCGGAAGGTCGAAATATCCTGCGCGGCATCAGCCGCGCGTATGTGCTTGAGGAACTTGCCCCGCAACTTGGGATTGAGGCGATCGAGGCCAATATCGAACCATATGACGTCATTACCGCCGATGAAGCTTTCATGACCGGTACGCCGTTCTGTCTACTCCCGGTGACCTCGCTTGACCGTTCATCGATAGGTACGGGCAAACCCGGTGAAATCACTGGCAAACTCATTAAACAATGGAGCGGCAATATCGGCGTTGACATTGTCAAGCAGATCAAAACTTGGAATATGGAAGCCCAGCCGGACACCGATTCACCGTCGCCGTATCGCTTCAAGAAGAAATAAAAAAACGCGGAAAAATACCATGAATTCAATAGAAAAATTGTTTTCCCTGTCAGGTAAAAATGCACTTGTCACTGGGGCGGCAAAAGGCAATGGGGAAGCGATTTCCCGGGGATTGGCAATGGCGGGGGCCAAGGTTCTGATGGTCGATTTGCTCGAGCCTGAATTAAAGGCTGCCTCGGAAAATATCCCGGGAACTGATACTGTTACCTTTTCATGTGACTTGACGTCAGAATTGCCCCGGCTGTTTGGATTTGTGGAGAAAGAGTTTCCGCAAGTTGATATTCTGGTCAACAATGCGGGAATTACTGTCGGACATGATATCTTCGAGTACCCGGAAGCAGACTGGGAACGTACCTTGGAGATTAATCTGAAGGTTCCTTTCATGCTGTCCAGGTTTGCCGGGAAAATCATGAAAGAATCGGGCGGTGGAAGCATCATCAATATAACCAGTTTGAATTCGGAGAGAGGCTTTCCCGGCAATCCGGCTTATGTTGCTTCGAAAGGAGGGCTTAAGCAGCTCACAAAATCCCTGGCGTATGACTTGGGGGAATTCGGGATCCGGGTGAATAATGTCGGGCCGGGATATTTCCGTACCGATATGACTAGGAAAAGCTGGAATGACCAGGAAAGGAGAAAGATGATCGCCGAAAACACGTTACTGAAGAGATGGGGCGAGCCGGATGACCTGATCGGCGCCGTTGTCTTCCTGGCGTCCGATGCCGCAAAATATATTACCGGTCAGGATGTTTATGTGGACGGCGGCTGGCTTGCAAAGGGAATTTAACATGAAAAAAATACCGGATTTTTCAAAAATTAAAATGCTGGTGTGCGATTTTGACGGTGTAATGACTGATAATACCGTGATCGTGGATCAGCATGGCAATGAAGCGGTCAGGTGCAATCGTGGCGATGGATTGGGGATTGACATGCTCAAGGCGGCCGGGATTAAAGTTTATATTTTGTCCAAGGAGAAAAATCCGGTGGTAGCGGCTCGGGCAAAAAAACTGCAGGTTCCGGTATTTCACGGGATTGACGATAAAATCGAAATATTCAAACAGTTGGCGGATGAAGAACATGTGCCGATGGATCAGGTTTGCTTCATCGGCAATGATGTTAACGATCTGGAATGTGTCGCCGCCGCAGGGATCGGGGCGGGGGTCAATGACAGTCATCCGCGGATTATCGAGGCAGCCTCGTTCATCACGGAAAAACGCGGCGGCGAAGGCGCGGTAAGAGAAATTGCCGAAAAAATATTATTTGCAGAAAATTGACGGATTATTGTTACGCTTGAAACTAAAAAATAAACAATAAGGTGATTTCATGGGTACTGGCGAAAAAACTATTAGTGCGTGGAATTCATTGGAGCCAATTGAATTCAATGCGGAAAAGGTTTTTTCTTTGCTTAGAAAAGACGATGAATCATGCATTGCCATTTATCGTACGCTGATTAAGTCGTTCAGCCAGATTGAAGAAAAGTTTGCTTTTAAAGCACACCAGAATCTTGTTGGTATCTTGGGTTTTCAACTCAATAAGATTTTAACGGGATATCACTTAATACGTCTTGAGATTGCGCGGGGAAAGATACCGCGGGCTTTCTTGCAGGAGAAAGAATATAACCCGGATTATGCTTTTCCCATGCATAGTTATTCCGAGATAAAGAATGAGGAGTTTTCTATTCTTGATGTCAGGGACAATGAGATAAATTTGTCGAAAATGCAGCGAGTTTTAATTGCCTTGAGCAAGCTTATAAATCTAAAGAGAAAAAAAATTGCTTTGGTGAATCTGCCCCAACATATTTTTTTAACGAAAAAACTTTTATTTCATGGGTATTCCATCATTTTTCCCGATAATTTCAAAATACATATTCCGGAATTTGAGGAACAGTGGACCCTTATTACCAACAATTTGTCAGAACTTGCCCAAAACGAAATTACTTTTTCCGACTCATTATTGAATAAAATAAAAAGTGGAATGATGCAATATTTGCAGGACCATAATCCGGATGTGGAGTGGGATGTTTTGGTCTCCGGGACCTTGAGCAGTATTCCTGCCAGGATCTTAGCCGCAAGGACTAGAAGCGAAGGTAAATATGTTTTTGCGTTTTCCCACGGGGAGAGAGATGGAGACATAGATGAAGAGGCAAAAGGTTTCAGTGAAAGAGCTTATTGTTCTCATTATATTACTTTTGGCGGCTATTCTGAAAAAAGCCTCCGTTCGGGGAAGCATATTGATTTCTTTACCCCACCGCCCAAGGAGATTCCGGCAAACAGTAATCCGGTCAGGAAAATATATACGTCAAAACCAATTCCAAGGCTAAGTGATATTGAATCGCCGCGAATAATGTATGTTCCCGGTTCTTTTGTCATGTCGGATCGCTATGGGCCAATGCAGAAATTATCTGACTTTGATTACCTTGCATGGCAAAGGATGGTTTTAAAAACATTGCCTGTTGATATGTATAAACCGCATCCGAAACAATTTTACCATAGCCTGTCAGATGAGGATTGGCGGGAAATGCTTAAAAATCAATCAGTCCAGATAATTCATGGGGACTTTCTGGAGGTATATAACAAGGCGGATGTGTATGTGCTGGACTTTGTGTCGACGCCAATGGCTTATTCATTTGCAACTTCCAAGCCAATAATTTATCTTGATCTTGGGTTTCACAATCCTACCGAGGATGCTATCGGCATTATAAAAAAGAGATGTATTTATTTGAACATTCGCGAGCTGAATGGTGCGGACATATATGACACTGTTTTTTCACAAAAAGACAAAGTGTGCGTCAACGAATATACATTCCGGTACTCTTTGTTAGCGGGACTTGATGAATCTCGTGAAAAAACTCTTCTGCGAATGCTAAAAAAGATATGACGGCATATTCCGAGTTACAAGGCGGTTGATGTCAAAGCTGACAAGCAATATATTAAAAGGATACACGGAAAATTTTTACTGGTTCTCCGGCTTGATGGATATCAGGAAGATGCCTGCATCAGAATAATTAACGGAATAAGTATAGAGGCGCGTTGACAATGGCAAAATTAGCATTAGCGGGTGGCAGTCCGTTACGGGCAGAACCTTTTCACGGCTGGCCGGTTTCGGGTAATGGCGAACTTGAGAATCTGCGGCAGGTTCTCGACAGCGGGAAATGGGGAGGCATGGGACATTTCGAGAGTGAATTTTGCAAGGAGTTTGCCCAGTTTCAGGGGGGTGAAAATGCTTTGCTGACCACTTCAGGCATGATGGCGCTGTTCGTAGCCTTGAAAGCTTTTAACGTCGGGCCTGGAGATCAGGTTATCGTTCCCGCGTTTCCGCGTCCGACGGAATTGGCGGTTTGCTTTACCGGAGCCACTCCGGTTTTTGTCGATATCTCGAAAGATAACTTATGCCTGGACCCTGAACTCCTGGAGGCGGCGATTACCTCGAAAACCAAGGCGGTCATTGCAATCCATTCTCATAATACAATGGCCGATATTGATAAAATCCGGGATATCTGTACGCGAAACAATATTCCGTGGATAGAAGATTGCGCCCACGCTCATGGTTTTAAATGGAATAATGTTGGCGCGGGATATCATGCGCCAATCGGCATTTTCAGTATGGAAAGATCGAAACCGCTTACCGCCGGGGAAGGGGGCATTATTACAACTAATGACAGGAAACTCCACGATACCTGCAGGAGCATAATTGACCTTGGTAAAGGATGCGAAAGAGCTGACCTTGTTCCCTGGAATATGAGAACCACCGAATTCCAGGCGGCGGTTGCGCTCGCGCAGTTGCGGCAATTACCCGGACAAATTGCCGGAAAACTTGAAAATATCGCATACTTTGAGAAATGCATTGATGAGTTTGATGGAATCGGGAGGATTAATCAGGATTCCAGAATTTCCAATGCCACCGGATTTTTGTTTTCCTGTTTTTATCAGGCTGAGCATTTCAATAATGTTGATCTGAAAATATTCGCAAGCGCTTTGCAGGAAGAGGGCATGCCCGTCAGGATGCGAACCTTAAGTTATACGTATCCGGCGATTAAAACTTATCTGGCTGAAAGTGGATCAAAACCGAAATGCCCTATAGCGGAAAAACTTGTTGAAAACCATGTTTTCACGATTCCGCACTGGGTTTTTCTTGGCGACAAGTCTGATATTGATGATTTGATGGGGATAATCCGGAAAGTTAAAGAAAATATTCATGAATTGAAAAACTTTAAAATTAAGAATCTCTTTTCAAGATTGAAAAATAAAGCCTTGGGATTCATCAGATGAAAGACGAAAAAAAGCGTGAATTGCTGGGAGTCCAGCTTGAGATTACTTCGCTGTGTAACTTTAAATGTCTGTTCTGTCCGGTAAGCCAGTACGGGAAAACCCTTGAAAAGTCACAACGAAAATTTATCGATCCTGAAACCGTCTATAAAGTGCTTGATGCCATCAAAGATATTTCCATGACATATTTTTCATTTTCTTTCATTGCCGAATCGATGATGAATCCTAAATTATTTGATTACATTCAATATTCCAACCGGTATGACATTCCGGTGGTTCTCGTTACCAATGGTACACTTTTTACCGAGAAGCACTGGGAAATGATTAACGGTGTCAAGCTCAAGGGAATTAAGATTTCTTTGCAGACAGCCGATCCGGATTCCTTTCAGAAAATGCGCGGTACGCCGATCAGTTATGAACAGTATCTCGCTAAAATTGATTTGGTGTTGAAGGCCAGGCAGCAGAATTTGTTTCAGGCTCCGGTTTATCTGGATATTGGTTTCAATCCTTTTTATACGTTCAGGAACCGTGTTCTGGGAACTTACCACGGTGACAAATTTATTGAGCGGAGTCATAAAAAACTTGCCGTTGATATTAAAAAATATTTGCAGCATTTGACTGAGAACGGGATCGGTCACAGTCATGGTAAACTTACTGTTCGTGACTTGGAGAAAAAACTGAAAGCTTATTGGCGGAATTACGGATTGGGACTCGAGGACAAGGTGTTTCTAGAACTCGATAATGGAATAAATATTTCGCTGAAAGCATTTTGGGACCACTTCGTCTATGATAGCAATTATCCTGTGAAACGGGTGAATTGCCACCCCGATAAAATGGTGATCGATATTGATGGCGATGTCCATATTTGCAACCGGGATATAATGAAAAAGACCGTGGTTGATAATATTTACAAAAACAATATTGATACAGTTATCGCCAACGTCTTTGAAGCAATAGATAATGTTGCCTGTGGAGACAATGTTCCTGAATTCTGTCATTTTTGTCAGGGATATCCTACTCGCCGCGGCAGGATGATTGCTAATTTGCGCAATTGGCTGTATAACTGAAAATTCTAAAAAAATAAAGTTACGTGGGTGATTATGAAAATATTCTTTGAACCGCAATTCTCCGATTATTACCGGAAGTTTCCGATCGTTCTGGTCGATGGCGGCGCCAGCGAAGGGATGCAGAAGAATTGGAATGCGGCTCGTAAATACCTTGATTATATCGGCTTTGAACCGGACCGGCGTGAATATGACCGGTTAGAAAAACTGAATTCCGATCGAGTAAAATATTTTAATATCGGGCTTTACAAAGAAAAAAACGTTCTGAACTTGAATTTGGCGAAAAGGCAGCAGTTAAGTTCAGTGCTTACTGTCAAGGATGATTTTCTCCGTGAGTTCCCGGAAGCAGAAAGATTTGATGTCATTAAAAAGGTTGAACTCGAAGTTGACTGTCTTGACAATCTTTACCGTTCCGGACAGATCGGCTCAGGGGATTTTATTAAGCTGGAAGTTCAGGGGGTTGAACTGGAGGTTCTGGAAGGGGCAAAGCGGTTTATTGACGAAAATATCGTGGGTATGGAGTTGGGGCTTTGCTTTGTTTCGTGTTATCATGATCAGACTTTATTCGCCGATGCTGATACTTTCCTTCGAGACAACCAGTTTTATTTGTTTGACATGCAGAAGGTTTCATGGAAACGGACTGTCGGAACTTCGCTGGGAAAACGGAAGGGACAAATGATTCTCGCGAACGTCGTTTATCTGAAAACCATTAAAGGTTTGCGTGAAATTGTTTCAAGGGAAGGCAAAGACGAGGAATGGAGAAAGGCAAAGATTCTGAAGGCCATAACCGTTGCTCTGCTGTATGGTTACCGGGATTACGCAATGCAGATAGTTATTTCGTTCGAGAATTGTTTTTCCGGCGAGGAGATCGACGTTTTGAAGAAAGGTATAAATTCGATGGGCAATCTTGCGGATCTGATTCCCGATTTCAAGGGAAAGAACCGGATCGCAAGGTTTTTTAAGTTTTTTTACGAGTTGTTCAGACCCAAAAATAAAATTTGGGTTTATCAGGACGAAAATATCGGAAATTTCTGATAGTTCATGTGACAGCTGTATTAATATGAGGAAGCGAGGGAAATGAGATTTATTGAAGGTTTTTTTAACCGGTTGAAGGATTATTCTTTCCGGTGTTCCTGGTTTCAACGTTCTTTTATTGGCAAGTGGTTGATCTTCAAGCAAAAACCGGAAAGATTATCTCTCCACATTACCCAGAAATGCAACTTGCGCTGCACTTACTGTTTATACTTGTTACAGGAGAATAAGCATTTTGTCAGGAAAGAGATGGACAACCTGGATTTCCTTGAGGAATTATTGGAGAAGACCGGAATCCGCAAGTGTACTATTTCGGCGGAAGGAGAACCACTCCTCCATTCAGGTTATCCTGAAATAGTGAAAATTCTACGAAAAAAAGGAATCAAGGCAACCGGAATAACCAACGGTATCCTGCTGGATAAGTATTGTGACCTGATGCTGAAAAATCTGGAACGTATCAACGTCAGTCTAAGCGGTTATGACGCCGAGTCTTTTCGGAGAACCCGGAATGGTGACGCACAGGTTTTCGAGAAGATTTTGAGCAATATCCAATTGGCCGTTCAGCGCAAACGGGAACTGGGTTCAAATGCGGTCATTGCCGTTAAGTTCGATTTGGATAAAGGCCTGCTTCCCAATATGGAAGCGATGATTCAGAAAGCCCGGGGCTTGAATGTTGATGAGATTATTTTCGGTAACATCAACGATGAAGGTACGGGAAACTTTTCGACCCTGTTTGTGAATGATACCGACGTCGTAACGTATATTGAGGAAATGCGGAAAAAATACCGTGAGCTTAAGATAAAATGGCCGTCGCTTGTCGATATTGATAATAAAGGATATTGCCGGATGTTGTTTAAAGGGCTTGTGGTCAACAGCGATTATGCCTTGAGCCCCTGCTGCTATATTCCCGGTAACCGCGATATCTTTGGAACCGTCTTTGAGCCGAAAACCGGTTTGCGGGAATTCCAGGAGAATTTCCTTAAAGCCAAAACTGTCGACCAATTGGATGTTCATTGTCGGCATTGCCAGCGTCGGATGAATTTCTGATGATGTCGAGCTGAAACATGAAATTGTGGGGATTGAATAAATTGAAAAGAGCGGGAAAAATAATTCTCGATAAACTTTTCGGGAATTACATTGTGCAATCCGATCATTGCTTAAGAAGATTTTTGCGCCACTCTTCGGAAATTGGACGGAAAGTCAATGACATGAGTGATGAAGAATACGTTCCTCTGTTGTTGTCTTTGTACAGTGATTACCGTCTTACCGAAGCGTATGATGCTGGTTTAATCCGGAAGAAATCTCTTGACGAACGAAACTTTTCACATCAGCTGCTGAAATACAAACTCCGGTTGGTGATGATGCTTGAATTGCTCAGGGAAAGGATACCTGACTGGGAGAAAAAACAGGCTTCAATTGTCGACGTTGGCGGCAACAGTGGTTTTTTTATTCATGGCCTGACCGGTAATGGAACTTGTGTCAATATCGATCGGGACAATGTGGAATATATGAATTCGCATGGAATCAATGCGGTTTACGGTGATATCATGAAGTTGGAGTTACCTGACAACAGTTTTGATTATGCGCTGTCGTTTGAATGTGTCGAGCATGTCCGGGATCCGATTTTGGCCTTGAGTGAGTTGGGCCGTGTTGCGCGGAAATCGGTGTTCGTTTCCATCCCGTATGTTGACAAAACCAGAATTGCGGACCCGGAATTGCATAATGAGAGAAAACGGATTAACCTGCATGTTTATGAATTTAATCTTGCTGATTTCAAAAAAGTTGCCGCTCATGTCGGTCTTAAAGTGACGTGGCATGCCGATTTAAGGATATTTAAACCGAAATATCCAATTTACTGGCGCAAGTATTATCACGAACTGGCCTTGCCAAGTTGGCATCTTATTGAAATGAAATCCATTGAAAAATGAAAAATAATCCGTGAAAAAATATTGCGAAAGATCGCGAATGCAGGGAAGAGCTAAACATCGGTTATAATTATACTATCAATGAGGGGCATTGTGTATAATGTTTTTGCCGAAAAAAAATTGGAGTTGTTGCCTTATATGAATCATGAACAGGTAATAAAAGCATGGGACAAACTTGCGCTTCCGGACATGTCGTTTCCTGAGTTGAAAAAACGCATGGACAGGGATGATACAGCTTGTTTGGAAATATACCGTGTTTTGAGGACAACGTATTGGCAGATCGGCGATAAGTTGAAAATTGATCCTTGTGAAAATATTCTCGGTATCTATTTCGTTTGTCTTCTCTGGTCTTTTACCTCAGCATATTTAATCAAGCAGGAGATTGAGAGAAATGAACAGCCCGAAGAATTAATAAATAATCCTTTTTACGGTATTAATAGCACGTTTCCTTATTTGAGTTACAGCCAGGTTGCCGCAGGTAATTATGATGGCTGGGGAAGGGGCAAAAATGTGAAAGGGATGCAACCGCCATCATTTAAAAACCGTTGTGTTCAATTCCTCAGCAGCATAAATTTCCTGAATAACGGTAAAATTGCTTTGGCAAATATCCCTCAGCATATACTGATAACTAAAAAATTACTTAAAAAAAATTATACAATTGTATACCCTGAGCAATTCAAAATATATTTTCCTCATTTTGATGCACAATGGGAAATTCTGGAGAATAATATTACTGCTTTAAATAAAAAAGGCATTACAATATCCGAAGCTATGTTGGATAGATATAAAGGAATTGTGATGTCAAGCATGTCAGATGTCCCCATAAGCCCTAACTGGGATGTTTTAGTTACCGGAACTCTGTTCAACATCCATGCAAGAATTGTCGCGGCCAATACTTATCGTGTGGGTAAACCGGTTGTGACCATTGCGCATGGAGAGAGTTACGGGGAAGGATTTATTCAGGACTATCCTTACCGTGAAAAAACTTATTGTACTCATTACATCGGGTTCGGTATTTGTCCGGAAGAAAAAAATTACGGATATGAAAATACGGATTGGCTGACTCCTCCTCCCAGGGAAATTCCCGCTAACAGTAATCCTGTAATGAATATTTATTCCAAGAAAAATATCATGCAGTTGAGCCGTGCTGTCAATCCCACAATAATGTATGCGCCGAACGCCTTAGAGTATAACGTCCGTTCCGGACCTTACCGGGATATTGCCGATGGGATTTATCTTAACGTTCAACGAAAAATTCTCAGACAACTTGATGTTTCAATTTACAAACCTCACCCGAAAAGTCCCTATTGGGGGTTCAGCCAGGAAAATTGGCGAAAGCTATTGCAGACACCACGGCTGCGGATTGAGTACGATGATTTTAAAGATTGTTGCTTGGATGCGGATGTTTTGGTAGTTGATTATCTTTCCACGGCGTCTGCTTATGCTTTCGCTACCAACAAACCTGTTGTTTTTCTGGATTTTGGCTTTCAGCATTGTTCTCCTGAATGCCTGGAAATTGTAAAAAAACGTTGTGTTTATGTCAATGTCTTCGAGTTATATGGGGAGAGTATTAGAGATGTTGTTCAGTTACAGAAAGAAAAGAAATGCGTTAATGAGTATACTGAACGTTATTCCATTGTGCCTGACTTGGCGGAAAAACGAGAAAAAACAGTTCTGCAAATGTTAAAAAAATGCTGTAAGAGAGTTTAAATTATGAAATTATTTGACAAAACATGTAAGCAAATCAGTGCTGCGTTGAGAAGCAGGTTGTCACGGTACTGTTTTTTCCAACGTTCGGGATTTGGACATAACGTTGTAATGAATACTAAAATCAGTAGAATATATTTGAACCTTACCCGAAAATGCAATTTAAGATGCAGACACTGCCAATATATACTTCTTGATAAAAAGCATTTTGATAAAAACAAGGAGATCAGTATCTCCGATATTGAAAACATTCTTAATAAATATGATATCGATAATTGTACTGTTTCGGCGGAAGGCGAACCGTTAATGCACTCCCGGTTTTCGGAAGTTATTGAACTCCTTGCAGACAGAAATATCAGTTTGAATTGTGTCACAAACGGTATATTGCTCGACAAGTATTTTGATGTTGTTGCCAAGCATATCGATATGCTCATTGTAAGCTTGGGCGCCTATGATGCGAAAGGTTATGAGGAGATTCGGAATGCCGGGGAAAATGTGTTTGGCAAGGTTCAGGATAACATAAAAAAAATGATTGCATTCAGGGATACAAAAAAAGAAAATATAGTCGTTGCAGTTAAATTTGACCTCCATAAAAATAATCTGGATCATGTTGAGAAAATGATTTTGAAAGGAAATGCTCTCAAGGCTGATTTAATTATGTTTGGCAATATTAATGACGAAGGAACTGGCGATTTTATTCCTTTGTTTAGAGAAGATGCGGAGGTCGTAAAAAAAATAGAGTTTCTGAAGGAAAAATATTCTCATCTGAAAATACAGTGGCCGGTGTTAATCGATATGCATAATAAAGGTTACTGCAGAATGTTGTTTGAAGGCATGGTGGTTAATAGTGATTGTTCATTAAGCCCGTGTTGCCATTTTCTCGGAAATAGTGATATTTACGGAAATGTCTTTTCTATGGGGAAAAACGGTATTAAAGAATTTAAAGAGAATTTTTTATTCGCAAAAAATGTTGAAGAACTTGATATTCACTGTCAACATTGCCAGCGAAGGATGAAGTTTTAATTTTTTCGAACCATAAACATATTGAGGATAATAAAAAATGAAAGTTGTAGGAATTATACCGGCGCGGATGGGATCGAGCCGGTTTCCGGGCAAACCGCTGGCGAAAATCTGCGGGTTGCCAATGATCGAACACGTTTACCGGCGCAGTGTAATGTCGGAACTTCTCGACGATGCCTGGATTGCCACCTGTGACGAGGAAATAATGGAGACGGTAGAGGCTTTCGGCGGCAAGGCGGTTATGACGGCTGATACTCACGAGCGTTGCACTGACCGCACTGCCGAGGCGGTAAGTAAAATCGCTGCCGACGCTGATATAATTGTCAATATCCAGGGTGATGAACCTTTGATGCATCCGGACATGATTGATCTGGCGGTAAAACCGCTCCTCGATGAGCCGGAACTCCAGACCGTTCATCTTGTCGCAAAAATCCAAACGGATGAGGAATTCGTTGATCCCAACGAGGTGAAAGTTGTTTTCGACTTGAAATGGAACACCTTGTATTGCAGTCGTGAGCCGGTTCCGTCGTCGAAAAAAGGCGGAAAAAATTACGACCGCTGGAAGCAGGTTTGCATCATTCCGTTTCGCCGGGACTTCCTCTTTAAATTCAATTCCCTGCCGCAAACTCCGCTTGAAAAGGTCGAGAGCGTGGATATGATGCGTGCCGTCGAGCACGGTTATACCGTCCGGTGCGTTGAATCGACTGAATACGCCACGCTTGGCGTTGATACTCCTCAGGATTTGG
Source organism: Victivallales bacterium (assembly GCA_963678815.1). Classification (GTDB taxonomy): domain Bacteria; phylum Verrucomicrobiota; class Lentisphaeria; order Victivallales. The sequence continues at coordinate 3,860,207 of OY787460.1, read as the reverse complement.
AACGCGCCGAGGAAATGATGAAAACAGATTCTCTGTTTCCGTATAAATAAATCGCATAACCGCCGGGAAGATTATTTAATATGATTGCAGCATTACTTTGTGGTATTGAGGAAAAAGCCGGCAGTTTTCCCGGACGTAACCTTGCGCCATTGCTCGGACGTCCGTTGATGACTTATCCGTTGTTGGCGGCAAAATATGCGGAGAACGTGGACCGGGTGTTTCTTTCAACCGACAGTCAGGCAATGAGTGATATTGCCGAGGCGAATGGTGCGGAAATCATTCATCGTCCGGCGGAATTATGCCGCAAGGAAGTGCCGATCCGCGAGGCTATTTCTCACGGATTGCGCGAAATTACCGCGCAAGCTGGTAAACTCGAAGCCCTGATCGTGCTGCTCTGCAATTCCCCTGGTGTGAGTCCGGAAATGATTGACAACGGCATCAGTCAGCTTCGGGACGCCCCGGATTCCGATGCTATTGCTTCCGTTGCCCGTCACAACGAGTTTAACCCGTTACGGGCTAAGCATATCGATAATTCAGGCTTCCTCCGGTCACTGACCACCGAACTGCATTCTGATTATGCCGAGGAACGCGATTCCCTTGGTGATGTTTTCTTCATTGATGGCATCCTGTGGATCATCCGGCCGGATTCCTTTCGTAAGGCGCTGGACAGTTCCTCACAGGCATCGTATTTCTGGCTTGGCGAACACATCTTGCCACTGGTGCATGAATCCGGGGTGGACATTGATTACGAGTCACAGATTCCTATGGCGGAATATTTACTCCGCCGCCGAGGGTTCAGTTCGGTAACTACTCCCTATGACCAGCTCTGCAAAACTGAAAAGACGAAACCGGAAATTGCCGTTACCGGAGAAAAGAAACCGTATCGGGTGTTGATTACCACGGTCCCGTTCGGGGAAATCGATCCGAAACCGCTGGAACTGCTGCAGGAAAACAATATTGATTACACGCTGAATCCAATTGGGCGCAAGATGAAGGAGGAGGAGCTTTACCGGATTGTTCCCGAATTCGATATCGTCATTGCCGGGACTGAGCCAAATACCCGGAAAGTCATTGAAAACGCACCGAGACTGAAACTGATTTCCCGCGTCGGGATCGGGCTTGACAGTGTCGATCTGGCCGCCGCCAGGGAGAACGACGTACTGGTAAGTTACACTCCGGATGCTCCGTCGCCGGCGGTGGCGGAGCTAACCGTGGGCATGATGATGTCGTTGATCCGGATGACCAACCGTACTGACCGGAATATGCGGCAGGGGGTTTGGAAGCGTTGGATGGGAAAACGCCTTCAGAACCTGACGGTCGGGATTGTCGGCACGGGGCGGATCGGTAAACTCCTGACTCAATATCTTCAGGGATTTCATTGCCGGATCATCGCCAATGATCTTGAGCCAGATAAAGAATTCGGGCAAAAATATAAAATCGAATATGTCGACAAGGAAACTTTGTATCGGGAAGCTGATATTATCACGGTCCATGTGCCGCTGAAACACGACACTAAAGACCTGATCACACTCAGCGAAATGCGGCTGATGAAAAATGACGCCGTGCTGATCAATACAGCTCGTGGGGGCATCATAAATCAGCAGGACCTTGCGACCGCGCTTCGCGAGGAAATCATCGGAGCGGCCGGAATCGACGTTTACGAGCGCGAACCCTATACCGGTGAACTGACCAGCCTTGACAACTGTCTGCTTACCTGCCACATGGGATCGTGCAGTTCCGACTGCCGGTTCAGGATGGAACTGGAAGCCACCGAAGAGGCGGTGCGGTTCTGTCTCGGACAGCCTCTCAAGCAGCTTGTTACGGAGCAGGAATACCGGATTCAGGCGGGCAAGGGTAGTTAGACGGCTATGTCTAAGCTAGTTGTAATTCTCGATTTGAATTTTTCGGAGTCTCCGGAAATCTCCGGAAATACCACGGCAATAACCTGTGTGGCTTCCAGCCGGTTGCGACGGCACATTCCGAATCTGGATAATGCCGGGGCGATCATTGATTTGGAATCAAGGCTTCGCAATGCCAGCCGGAACGCGGAAACCGCAGTTTCCCGTTTTCTTGCGGAAGGGCCGGCAAAGATATTGTTCCGGGAACTTCAGGGGGAAAATTTTCCCGGTCCGGAAATAATCAATCCCAATGCGCTCTGGTATCTGAACGTAGTTTCGGAAAAGAATTATCCCCAGATAAACCTGACATATCTTTATGCGGCGGTTACGGAAATCCGCAAGGAATTGTCGAACCTGAAATTTGACAGTTGGGAGGTTTACGGCGGATACCCGGAGGAGCGTGACGTTTTGCGTACTTCGTTGTTTTCCGGAGCCGGGGAATTTAAAACAAGAGATCGTCCGGGCTGGATGGTTAAGTTGCATTTCCTGGTTAACCGGTTCCGGCAGGCCCGAATGTGGAACCTGTTGCGGAACGAACTAAGTTCAATGCCCGAACCGGAGGCAAAGCCCGATGGCGTGCTGGTCAGTTCCATGCCGTTGATCTGGAAACAGATCGGCGGACACTGGCAGGACCGTTATTACCATAAATTCCCGGAGATTTGCAATGACAAAGGGAATTATCCCTATCTGTTTTCGGTGCGCGAGGAAAGCCTCACGATCAACAGCCGGACAATGTCGGAGCGTCTTGGAAAAGTAAAGGATATTCTGGATAAGGAAAAGCTGGGGCCGAATTATTATCTTGAGAGATATGTTTTTCCGGATGATATTAAATTCGCTTATTTGCAAGGCGGGAATATCCTGAACCGCTATTTGAAACATTTCAGAAAAAAGATACGCGGCAGTTTTGTATTTGAGAACATCGATTTCTGGCCGATGGTGCGTAAGCGTCTGGAAACTTCATTGCTCCAGCTGCCGGAACTGTTGCTGAATATGCTTGCTGCGTATAATTTTATCAAAGCGCATGATTGCCGTAAACTGATGATGTACGGTTTCGAGTTCCGCTGGAACCGGGCGGTGGCGCTGGGGGCGAAAAGCGCGGGGACGGACGTTGTCGGATTCCAGCATGGACCGTTTACCGCGATGAAGGGGTTGTATTCGTACTTTGATTCGGAGATAGACGACTATTTCCTGGCGTTGTTTCCGGATGTCCTTATCGTCGATGGCGAAACTCCCGCCGAAGTCCTTACTGCGTATAATAAACAGCTCGTTTCAAAAATAAATGTGCTGGGCGCGCCGCGATTTGATAGTTTAGCGGGTAAGTTGGCCGCGCTGAATGAACGTCAGGTTCCTGAAACGGAAGAAAAACTGACCATATTGGTTACCCCCGGACACACCGATACTGAACTTGTGGTTGATTTCGCGGTGGAATGTGTCCGGGAAACCCGTGATTTGATAAGGGAAGTTATTTTCAAGAGTCACCCGATTGTCGGGGAGCGCGGCAACCGGTATTTCCGGCAGGCGTTTGCGGAATTTCCGGAGATCAAACAGACCGTGTCGCTTGAGGATGTTCACGAGCTTATCATTGACTCCGACGTGCTTGCTTGCACTTATTCCTCCTGTGGGGTCGAGGCGTTGGCGCTGGGCAAACCGGTGATGTGCCTTGAAACCGGCGGCAAGCCCAACATGAGTCAGCTTTTTGACTTCACCAATTATCATGATTACATCTCAACTCCGGAGCAATTCAAGGATTTTCTTGAAAATATCGAAGATAAACGGGAAGAAGCAAAAAGCTTGCAGGAGAAGATCGAACGTGCGTTTTTCTACAAACTCGATGGCGAAAGCGCCGAACGGGTTACGGAATTTATCACGGCAGCGGAATAATGAATATCGGGTGCTTTTCAACCATGTTTTTTCCGTCGGTTGGCGGCGCCGAGGTGTGTATTTACAACCTTCTCAGTTGCCTGTCAAAGCGTGGACATGATGTTACTTTATACGCGCCGTTTATTTCCTGGATTAAATTGCGTAACCGGGTGTCGTTCAGGATCATCCCGATCCAGCCGAAGTCCGACTGGTGGTATCGGAAATATCCGGAAATGGGAGCGTTCCTGACCGGAAAGATTCTCGAGTTTCATCAGGCGCGGCGTAAGCACGAGGTTTTTCATGTGCAGATTACTTATCCTTCCGGATATATCATCAGCAAAGTCCTGCCGAAGGTTCCTAAAGTACTTACCTGTCAGGGGGTGGATATCCAGAAACGCCCGGAACTCGATTACGGGTTGCGTCTTGATCCCGTTGTGGATGAAAAAATTGCCCGGGCGGTAAATGTCATGGATGCAATCGGGGCGATCAGTAAGGACATCAAACAGGAACTGATGGGGTTGGGCGTACCGGCGGAAAAGATCGAACTGATTCCCAACGGCGCGCCGTGGGATCGTTTCAGCAGCAAACCGGACGTGAAGGAATTGCGGGAGCATTTTAATCTGCCGCTTGACCTGCCGGTAATTATCACCACCGGCCGTAATCATCCGAAAAAGGGCTACCATCTGATTCCGGGGATTGCCCGGACCGTAGCGGACCAGGGGCTTGATTTCCGCTGGCTGATCGTGGGCGCCGAAACATCGAAACTTGCGGAGGAAATCAAAAAGCTCGGACTTGAGGAAAAGGTGATTTTAAGGGAAAGCATCTGGATTTCCCGTGAGAGTGAAGGGAAGATGTCGCTTGAGTTTCCCGATCCTGAACTGGTGAAGCTGTACCAGTCGGCGGACATTTATGCGTTTCCATCGCTGCTGGAAGGGCTTCCGCTGGTGCTGCCGGAGGCGATGGCCGCGGGACTGGCAATCGTTACCACCAACGCTCCCGGATGTGACGATGTTATCGAGGATGGCGTTACCGGATTGATCGCCAAGGCCGGTGCTGCCGGTGATTTTGCCGAAAAGCTGATAAAATTATTGAAAAATCCAGATTTTGGCAGGAAATTGGGAGATAGTGCCGCTACCCGCAAGGAACTGTATGACTGGGACGCCCTTGCCGGACGTTATGAAAAGTTGTTCGGGAAAGTAATTGCTGAAAAACGGAAATGAAATGAAGAAACGATTAAAGAAATTGAAGAATTTTCTCCGGAACCGGGGGATAAACCGGAACCTCCTGGAGGTTTTCCACTATTACCTGCCGTACCGTTCCAAGGATGGCGAAGCACTGGCCCCCAGACAGTTGACCATTGAGCTTACTTTTCATTGCAATTTGAAGTGTGAGATGTGCCCTTATGCCTTGCTGGAGGGACGGGGAAAGGACCTGCCTGATGAGAAGAACCGGATGAAGATTGAAGAATGGGAAAAAGTGATCAGGGGATTTGCCGACGCAGGCGGAAAAAAACTCAAAATAACCGGTGGTGAACCGCTTCTGATTAAAGACTGCACCTCGCTGTTCCGCACGGCCGCGCATTGTAAGCTTGAAACTACCATGCTTTCCAATGCCACTATTATTGATTCCGATACGGCCAGAAAGATTGTCGAGAGCGGTCTCAATCATATCATTGTTTCGCTTGACGGACCGGAAGACGTTCATGACAGGATTCGCGGCAAGGGAATGTACCGGAAAACCCTCGAAGGGCTTGCCGCGCTGGTTGTCATGAAGAAAGAGCTTGACAGCGAATTGCCCCGGATTCACGGAGCGTTTACACTTACCGCCACCAATCAGCATCGAATAGCTGAATTTGTCAGGGGACTGCCCCGTGATGTTTTCGATACGGTTTCGGTAAACCGGATTTTCTATACCACCGAAAAGCGTCTTAATGCCACGAAAAAGCTGGCGGGGGAAACTTCCTGGATCAAACAGGAAGACTGGCTGCTTCCGCGCGAATTGTGCGAGTATGACCAGGAGGTGGTGAAAGAGCAGCTTATTCTAGCCAAAGATGAAGCGGAAACCCGTGGAATTTCCCTGGTGATTAGTCCGGTGTTCGGAGCGAAGAGATTTGAGGAGCAGACTGCATACAATCCGCCGGCCTTTGCGCGTCAGTGTTTTCAGCCGTGGATCGCGTTCCGTGCCGATCCCCAGGGGAATGTGTATCCGTGTTCGATCAGCGTAAAACTAGGGAATTTTCGCGAGAAGAACATCAATGAGATATGGAACGGCAAACCTTTCCAGAAATTTCGGCGGCTGATCCGCGACAAAAAAATACTGCCGATGTGCTCAACTTGCTGCATCCTGACCCGGCCGGAATGGAATTGGCTGCCGCTAAAAAAGAAATAATGACTGTTACCAAGCAATGTCTGAAAAAGCGCTGAGAATATCTGACTCCTGTTTACATTTACCCAAGTTCGCTGAAGCTGGAATTGTTTTGGTATTGCTGGTGATTCATGTTACGCTGGCGGTGGGCAGCATGTTGCATAAATCTCCCACTTTCGATGAGGGACTGAACCTTTCGGGTGGGACGATTATCTGGCGTTACGGAGATTACCGTATTTTACCGGAAAGCGGAGTCATGCTGCAAAGATATCTGACGCTGCCGTTGATATTTATGGACGAGGTGAAATGTCCGGATGGCTTCCAGAAAAGCACAGGTATGGACTGGTCTTTCAGAGTCGGGTACGATTTCCTTTATAAAAACGGAAACAACCCGGAAAAGATTGTATTTGCCAGCCGGTTGATGGTTGTTATCCTGAGCGTGTTTCTGGGATTAACAATTTATTTGTGGAGCCGGAACCTGTTTGGTTCGCCGGGGGCTGTTGTTTCGCTGTTGCTGTATGCTTTCAGTCCATCGATTCTCGCTCATGCTCGTTTCGCAACTGCTGATTTAACGGTTGCATTTCTGTTACTGTTGGCGGTGCTGCTGCTGTGGCGTCTGATGCGGAAAGTTACTCCGGCACGGATTGGATGGAGCGTTTTGGCGCTGATTCTGTTGTTCATGTGCAAGTTGTCGGCGGTGATGATCGTTCCGGTTTATTTGGTTATGGTCGCACTTCGGATTATGATCCGCAGGCCGCTCCCTGTGAATATTTTCGGTTTCAGAATAAATATTCCCGGGCGTTCCCAAGTCAGGCAGTTGGCGGTTTTTCTTGCGGTCGGGATTGTTTACGCACTACTTATCTGGGGAGCCATGTGGACGGCTTACAGTTTCCGTTATTCCATGCTTAACCCGGATTTGCGGGGACAGGCATTGCAGGTGGAAGCATGGAAAGGTTTTTCCGGCAATGACACATTTGATAGGATGATCAGTTTTACGCATCGGAATCGTCTGGTTCCTGAATCCTTTATTTTCGGATTTTCGGTATTAAAGACCTTGATGGATTATCGGGTTGCCTTCCTCAACGGGGAGTTGCGGGAAGGCAGTTGGTGGTATTTTTATCCATATACGATTCTGGTCAAAACCCCGTTACCGTTTCTGGCGCTTTTGTTGCTGCTGGTATGTTACGGATCAGGCTGGATTGTCCGGAAGAGATTGGTGTCCGGTAAGATCGGTAGAAGAGCCGCAATGCGTATTTATCGTTTGTCTCCGCTGTTTATCCTCGTTGCTATTTATCTGTTATTTTCGGTTTTCAGTAAAATGAATATCGGTCACCGGCATATTCTGCCGGTATATCCACCTTTATTCGTGTTGGCGGGAGCGGCGGGAAGCTTTTTTTTCCGTAGAAATTTATACCTGGGCGGAGCGGTTGCGTTGTTGTTGATCGGTGATGTGTTCACCGGCGTCAGGGCGTATCCGGATTACCTTGCTTACTTTAACTATCTGGCCGGGGGAAAGGCCAATGCCTACCGTCATCTGGTCGACAGTTCGCTGGACTGGGGGCAGGATTTGCCGATGCTTAAGAAGTGGCTGGACAAACATGGTAACGGGCAAAATGTTTATCTGGCGTATTTTGGAACGGCAAGCCCTGATCACTACGGCATAAAAGCAATGCTACTTAGTGATACTTATGACCGTGTGGAAAACCGGATTTTTCCCTTACGGGGAGGAATTTATGCGATAAGCGCCACCAGGCTGCAGTTGTTCATTAACCCGAAGCATGCGAAATGGCGAACAACCGATGAAAGAGAATATCGGCTGCTTGACCGGGAAATGCGAAAGTTGATAATTGCAAGCAGGGATACTGACAGCTTCCGGAAAATTATCGCGGAAAAAGGGGATAAATATTGGGGGAAAGTCGGGAATTCATGGAAACAGTATCGAAACCGCAAGCTGATTGCCGGACTGCGGCGGCGGAAGCCGGATGCCAATATTGGCGGCTCCATCCTTATTTTCCGGTTGTCCGATGCGGAAATTAGAAAGCTTATGAACGGAAAAGAGCAGCAGTAAGAAGAGGAATGCAAAATGCCTGAGAAAGACATGTCCCTGGAGCATCTCGAAGAACTGTACCGGATCGAGGAGGAATACTGGTGGCATCTTTCAAAAAGACGGATCGTGACTGATCTGCTCGAAAAATATGTTCCGCCCCCAGCGGTTCTTCTGGAAGTCGGAGTAGGTGCGGGAGGTAACCTCCTGCACTTCCAGGGAATGGGATATACCGCGAAAGGATATGACATTCTCCCGGAGGCCGTGCAATATTGCCGGAAACGCGGTTTGGCGGATGTGGAAGAGCATAACATAAATCAGCCGTGGCCGGTGGAGCCTGAGTCCGTGGATGTGGTGATAATGCTGGATGTCCTCGAGCATATCGAAGATCCAGGTATTGTGTTAAGTCATGTTCATCGTGCGCTCAAGCCTGGTGGTTGTGCCGTGCTTACGGTTCCGGCCTGTAAATGGCTGATGGGACCCTGGGACGAAATGCTTGGACACCAGCGCAGATACTCCGGGAAAGGTTTGAAACGGGATTTGGGTGATGCCGGTTTCAGTGCCTGTCAGATCAGCGGTTGGAACGTAATCAGCTTTTTTCCCGCGGTGGTAATCCGGAGTCTCCGGAAGTTAAGGCCGAAACCTCACGGCGGGGAGTTCCCGAAAGTGTCGAAATTGGTGAATTCCCTGTTGTTGACCGTGAATAAATTTGAAAGATTGATGATCAGAAAGAACATTAAGCTGATATTCGGACTATCTATTGTGGGGGTGTTTAAAAAATGACCGATACCAGGGAAAAATTTGATAGCGAACTTATTTCCATCGTAATTCCCGTCTATAACGAGGAGCCTGTTCTCGATAAATTATGCGATCAGGCAGGCGAAGCGCTGTCCGCAAGCGGAGTGCGGTGCGAATTTATCCTGGTGGATGACGGTTCTGGCCCGGAGTGCGGAGAACATTTGCTTGAGCTTGCCCGAAACCATGTTAATGTGAGGGTGCTTCGCCTCTCCCGTAATTTCGGGCAGCAGGCCGCGATTCAGGCCGGATTGAGCAAAGCGGAAGGAGACGCCGCAATCATTATGGATGCGGATTTTCAAGACGATCCGGCGAGCCTTCCGGCATTTGTTGAAAAGTGGCGCGAGGGCTATCAGGTAATATATGCCATCAGGACGAAACGCAAAGAATTTTTCCTGAAACGCTGGTTGTTTTACTGGTTTTACCGGCTGTTCAAAGTTCTGTCGCCGGTTGATGTGCCGCCTGACGCGGGGAATTTTGGACTGATCGACCGCCGGGTGGTCGACGCTATCCTGGAACTCGGTGAACATGACCGTTTTTATCCCGGACTTCGCAGCTGGGCTGGGTTTCGTCAGATTGGAGTCACGGTGGAACGGCTGAAACGGTACGATGACCGTGCCAGGGTCACCTTATTCGGACTCCTGCGCCTCGCTAAGAATGCGATATTTTCTTTTTCATCCATGCCGCTGATGGTCTTTTACGGAGTGGCTACGATCAATCTATGTATTGCTGTAGCGTTGTCGTCATTTTCTCTGTACCACAAGATATTTACGGGGCAAGCCATTCCCGGATGGACCTCCATGATTGTCGCCGTCTGTATTATCGGGGGATTCAATTCTTTAGGGATTGCCATTCTCGGGGAATACATACTTAGGATTTACCGTCAGGTTCAGCAGCGGCCAATGTTCATTATTGCTCACGACACCGGGGAAGCTGAGGAGCAGGAACGGCATCCTTCCGGAAAATAATCAGCATAATGTCAATAAATACATTATTAAAAAATCGTATCTTTGTTTCCTCATTGAGCGTTACAATATTGCTTCTGATTTACCTGCTGCTGGGGATCGGGAGTATGTCGGGAAAATCCCTTACGTTCGACGAGGGAATTCACCTGACCAGTGGTTACAGTTACTGGCTTCGCAACGATTTCCGCCTCCAACCCGAAAGCGGCGTGTTGATCCAGAGATATGAAGCCTTGCCGCTGGTGTTAATGAACATTAACTTCCCCGGCGAAAACACCAGAGGCTGGAAACAGGCATTGCAGTATCTGGTGGCGGACGAGTTTTTTTATAGTTGCGGCAATAATCCGGTTACGCTGATCTTTTGCGGCAGGATCATGAACCTGTTGCTGGGAGTGCTGCTGGGAGTGCTGATTTATTTCTGGAGCCGTGAGTTGTTTGGCGGCGTGGGGGGCATAATTTCCCTTGTACTGTTCGCGTTCAGCCCCACGGTTTTCGCGAGTGCCAGACTGTGTACCTCTGACCTGGCGATGGCTTTGGCTTTCACTGCTACGCTGTGGGCCTCCTGGCGCATGTTCGGAAAACTGACACCGTGGCGGCTCGCAGCGTGTTCTTTATCTCTTGCGGTTTTGTTTATGGTGAAGTATTCCGCGGTGTTGATTGTTCCTGTTTACCTGATCATGCTGGCAGTCAGAATTGTATGGGGAGGGCCGTTGGTGATTTCCGGGTTTGGCAAGAGGCGCGGTTTTTCCGCTGACCGGAAGGGCATGATCCTCAGCTGGCTGCTTGGCGCCGGAGTGGTCAATGCTCTGGTAATATGGTTGTGTATCTGGTCGGCGTATGGATTTCGCTATTCCATGATCAATCACGACCAGGCCGGCCGGAAAGTGCAGGATGCCTACTGGCAGGTCTTAATGGAAAAACCCGGCCTGACTCCCAAAGTGGTGGGGATTGTCAGGAAGACCCGTATTCTGCCGGAGGCTTATTTGTACGGATTTACGTTTACCTGGCGGTGGACTTCCGGGAGAACCGCTTATTTGAACGGAGAGATCAGGAAAAACGGATGGTGGTATTTTTTTCCATATTGCTTCATTGTGAAAACGCCGGTTCCGTTGCTGCTTTTGCTGCTGATTTTACTCGGAGCGGTAATTCACCGCATATTTCTTGCGTCAAAGACGGCTTTTCCCGGAGCGGTCTTAAATAAGCTGTATCCGTCAACTCCGCTGATAACTCTACTTGTTGTGTATTTTGGCATGGCAATGGCAAGTTCTCTGAACATTGGCGTCCGTCACATTCTGCCGTGTTATCCGCTCCTGATGATTTTAGCCGGGTTCGGGGGAAGGTATTTTCGGGAAAAAACCGGCAATGTCATGCGCTGGATTGTTTTGTTGCTGCTTGCAGCGTATGTGGCGGTATCGTTGAACGCCTATCCTGATTATCTGGCCTTTTTCAATTCACTGGCGGGCGGGAAAGAGCAGGGATACCGGCACTTGGTTGACAGTTCCCTTGACTGGGGGCAGGATCTTCCCGCACTCCGGAAATGGCTGGATGCCAACCGGGGGGATCGGCCGGTTTATGTTTCGTACTTCGGAACGTCCATGCCGGAACAGTATTTACAGAACGTGCGGCTCTTGCCGTGTTATCTTCCAAGAGGGAATATCGACACGGCTCCGTTGGAGGAAGGTATTTATGCGATCAGCGCCACTATGCTTCAGCTTACTTTTTTTCCCGAATTGGCGCAGTGGGATGAAAAGAACGAGAATACATTGCATCTGCTTGAAAAAGCAGTTCAAGAGTCCGGTATAAAAAATCAAAAACGGAAGAAAGAGCTAGCCAGGAGATTGGCATATTATCGTTTTGGCAAGCTGGTTTCGGCGCTGCGGAAACGGGAGCCTGAAGCCAATATCGGAGGATCGATTCTTATCTATCGGTTGTCGGCTCCTGAGGTGATGAGTATTATGTCCAATTCCCGGTGACGGTCAATTGACTTTTTGTTGGCTTGAAACATTGAAATTTCAACAGTCGTGTGGCACTTTCATACTGTGAGTATTAAACCTGTAAAAATATTTTTTGCTGCATCAATATTATATGTTACACATAATAGGGGGAAATAGTTGTGTCTGAGATCCGTTTACTGTTTCTGGTTAATTCACCTCCGGTTATGGCGGGGGTTGAGAAAACAGTGTTGTTGCTGCTGGAGCATATCAATCGAAAGTATTTTGATGTCCGGGTAATTTTGAATGGTTACGGTCCTTTTTACGAAGAGCTTTGCGCCAGGAATCAGGATGTGGAGGTGATAGAGAGCAATATCAAGTATTCACCGAAGTTTGTTACGGCGCTGAGAAAGTCGCTGGAGGAGCGTCCGGCGGATGTTGTTCAGCTTCATTTATCACGTTTTTATGCCCCGGTTTTGAATAAGCTTGGTTGTAAGATCGTGGAACGTTTGAACATGACCCGCCACGGTTCGGCATTCTATCTTTTAAAGAACAAATGGCTTGACCGGAAGACCGCGCACTGGATTAATAAATTTATTGTGGTGTCCGAGTCGCTGCGCGAGCAGTTCCTTGTACGTGGATATCCGGCTGATAAGCTGGTTCGCGTTTATAACGGGGTAGATATTCCGCCGGGAAATATGGATAGAACAAAACTGAAAAAGGAACTGGGGATCAGTCAAAATGTGCCGATGGTTGGGATTGCCGGGCGTCTGACCCAGCAGAAAGGGATTGATACTTTCCTTAAAGCCGCCTCGGGAATAAGTTCCAGCGTTTTCGGGGTTGAATTCGTAGTTGTCGGCGATGGTGAGCTCAGGGGGAAAATGGAACGCCTGGCTACCCAGCTCAAGCTTGATAAAAAGGTTAAGTTCATCGGATACCGCAAGGACATCCTGGACGTGATGGCTTCATTCAACATTCTGCTGTACCCGAGCCGTTGGGAACCGTTTGCCAACACGATTCTCGAAGCGATGGCGGTGGGAACCCCGGTGGTTGCGTCGAACGTGGGGGGGAATGCCGAGGCCATAGAAGACGGTGAAACCGGTTTTCTGTTTCCGGCCGATAACGCGAAAGAGGCGGCTACGGTTGTTACAAGGCTGCTCGATGATCCTGAACAGCTTAAAATCGTGGCGGCCAACGCTAAACGTTCGGTGAGAAAATATTCCGTGGCGGCCATGGCCAACGGACATCAGCAGGTCTACTGGGACTTGGCCAAGGAAGCGGGAAGAGTTTGAAACTGGCTGAGATTGAGGTGTTTTCCTCATAATATTGTAGAAGGGAGTTAATATGCCTGCAGACAAGAAACGCAAACCCCCGGTGATGATTTTGTGCGGGGGACAGGGAACAAGATTAAGGGACGTTACCGAACTTTTGCCGAAACCAATGGTGCCGATTGGTCCTTATCCGATTCTCTGGCACATCATGAAATCATACTCGGCATTCGGGGTGGACCGGTTTATCCTTTGCCTCGGCTACAAGCGCGAAGCGTTCATCGAGTTTTTCTTGAACTATCACGCGATGGCCGCGGACATTACGATCAAGCTCGGACGCAGCAACGATATCAAATACCACGGCAATCATGGTGAAGAAAACTGGCAGGTTACTCTTGCAAATACCGGCGAACTGACAAAAACCGGAGGCCGGATTTTCCAGGCCGCGAAATACCTGCTCCCTGAAGACGAGGAGTTTTTCATGACTTATGGGGATGCGGTTGCCGATGTGAATATTGATGCTTTGCTGGACCATCACCATCAAAATGCCAAGCTCATGACTGTAACGGCAGTGCATCCCGGCGGAAGATTCGGGGAAATGGCGATTGCCAATGGAACGGTTTCCAACTTCTATGAAAAACCTCCCGTTGAAGGCTATATTAATGGCGGTTTTATGGTAATCAAAAGAGAATTCGTGGATAAATTCATTTCCGGCGACAAAGACCATTTCCTTGAACAGAAACCGATTATGGATGCAGTGAAGGCCAAACAGGTGGCCGCGTATATTCACGATGGTTATTGGCAATGCATGGATACTCCTCGCGAACATAAGAAGCTCAACGAAAAGTGGGAAAGCGGTCAGGCCCCTTGGATTAAGTATTGGAGCGAAGATTGACCTTGAAGAGCTTTTTTGCGGACAAGAAAGTTTTCATAACCGGAATCACCGGTTTCAAAGGCTCATGGCTTGCGCGCTGGCTGCAGCGGATGGGAAGCGAGGTTTCCGGCTATGCCTTGGAACCGCCTACTGATCCCAGTCACTTTTCCCTGCTTAATCTCGATCCTGAATGGCGTTGCGCTGATATCCGCAATGAAAAACTGCTTGCGGAGGCCGTTGGTGATTTTCAGCCTGAAATAGTTTTTCATCTGGCCGCCCAGCCGCTGGTCAGAAGATCGTATGCCGACCCGCATGAAACATTCATGACCAATGTGATCGGAACCCTCAACGTTTTTGAAGCTTGCCGCGCCTGCGGATCTGTCAGGGCAATTGTTAACATCACCAGCGACAAGTGTTACGAAAACCGGCATCTGGAGCGTGGATATCACGAAGACGACCCGATGGGCGGATACGACCCGTACAGCGCTTCGAAAGGCTGTGCCGAACTGCTTACCGCCAGTTACCGCAAATCCTATTTCAATCCCGAGGATTACGGTATACGCCACCGGACGCTACTGGCAAGCTGTCGGGCGGGGAATGTTATCGGTGGCGGTGACTGGGCTGTTGACCGGCTGATTCCGGATGTGATCAAGGCCGCCGGGAGTTCCGAAGTAGCTATTATCAGGAATCCTGATGCGGTGCGTCCGTGGCAGCATGTGCTGGAACCGTTGCACGGTTATCTGTTGCTGGCTGAAAAGTTGTATAAGGGGGAGACTGAATTTGCCGGACCGTGGAATTTCGGCCCGTCCCCCCAGGATAATCTTCCGGTCAGGCAGGTTCTCGACACCATGCGGAAATACTGGCCGGAAATCAACTACAAGGTGAAAATCAATCCGGACGACCACCACGAGGCCGCGTTGCTTCGGCTGGATAGCTCCAAAGCCATCTCCAAGCTTAATTGGAAACCGGTGTGGAGCATTGACCAGACCTTGGAGAAAACTGCCGAATGGTACAGATGTTATTTTATGGAAAAGCAGATCATGACGGATGAGAATATTGATGACTATATACAGGAAAGCTGCCGGCAATGAAGCGTGAAGAGGAAATCAGAAATAAGATATTCGAGCTTGCCGGAGAGTATTATTCCCTGACGCATGGGGAGGAACCTGAATTCGTTCCGGGAGAGAGCCGGGTCAATTACTCCGGGCGGGTATTTGATTACCGGGAGATTGTGAATCTGCTGGATGCTTCGCTTGAGTTCTGGCTTACCACCGGTCGGTTTTCCCGCGAGTTTGAGACTAAGTTCGCTGAATTCCTTGGAGTTAAACATTGTCTGCTGGTTAACTCCGGTTCTTCGGCTAATCTGCTGGCGTTCATGGCGCTGACTTCACCGTTGCTGAAAGACCGCCGGATAAAGCGCGGGGATGAAGTTATCACGCTTGCGGCGGGGTTTCCTACTACGGTTGCTCCGATTATTCAGTATGGCGCCGTGCCGGTGTTTGTGGACGTGAATCTGGAAACCGCGAATGTTGATGTGTCCTGCCTGGGACCTGCTTTGTCGGGTAAGACTAAAGCAGTGATACTGGCGCATACTTTGGGCAATCCGTTTAACATCAATGCGGTGAAAGACTTCAGCGAACAGAATAATTTGTGGTTGATCGAGGATAATTGCGACTCACTCGGTTCTAAGTACAAAGGGAAATATACGGGAACTTTTGGTGACATCGGCACTTCGAGTTTCTATCCGCCTCACCATATCACGATGGGCGAGGGGGGTGCTGTTTACACCGGCGATCCTTTGCTGAAAAAAATCATGTTGTCGATGCGCGATTGGGGGCGCGACTGTTGGTGTGAAAGCGGAAAAGACGATACCTGCGGATGCCGTTTTTCCCGACAGTCCGGAACGCTTCCGTTCGGGTACGATCACAAATACGTTTACAGTCATTTCGGTTACAACCTGAAAGCAACGGACCTGCAGGCCGCGATAGGTTGTGCCCAGTTGGAGAAATTGCCGGAATTAGTTGTCCGTAGAAGTGAAAACCATCAGTACCTGCGGGATGCCCTGAGAGAACTGGAGAGCTATCTGTTCATTCAGCAACCTTTGCCGGAAAGCGCTCCGTCGTGGTTCGGATTCCTGATCACGCTGCGGGACTGCGTGAAATTTACCCGCAACGACCTGGTCCGGCATCTTGAAAAAAATGGAATCCAGACTCGGAACCTGTTTGCCGGAAATCTGACCCGGCATCCCTGTTTCGACGACTTTGCCGAGGGAGCGGATTACCGTATTTCCGGAGACCTGCCCAATACCGATAAAATAATGAATGATAGTTTCTGGATCGGGGTTTACCCCGGAATGACGGAACAAAAACTCGATTGGATGGCGACATCAATTAAAGGTTTTTTGAAGAAATAGTATAAACAACCGGGGGGGCACAAATAGTATGAGTGACAAGTCCCTTACTTTATCTTCCGAGCTATATAATACGTTTGAGTTTTTTGTGTGCATGCTTGCTTTCGGCAGTATGGGAATTGCCCTTTTCCATCTTGCCGCGGGAGTCGAGTGGTTAATACTGGCTCCGGTAATATCAGTTATTAGCCGGGAAAATTTTGATTATAATAGTTGTGCAATTGTCCTTGGCGTTTGCATGTTTCTTGGCGCGGCGGGGGCGATAACCCAGAGGCTCATGAAAGTGCCTAAGGGCAGATTCATGCTTGCGATTCTGCCGGGAATTCTGCTTCTGCCTTTGCCTCTTTTTCCTGCCGGAATATGGCAGATATTGCTGGTTATCGTGATTTATTCGCTGGTGGGCTACCGCATCGCGCTTTTGTTTCCGGAGAGACGCGCTCCTAAATTCCTTAACCGGCAACCGGTTTCAATGGTGTTGATGTTTTGTTTGACTGGGGTTGCGGTTTTATATGGTTTGTCGATGCAGCTTATCTCGATGCGGACACTCTCGATGCTTTACTGGGACTGGGGAGTCTATTATGATGTGGCCGCGAATACACTTCGAGGCAAATGGTTCATTACCAGTGAAGGTGGAAATAATTTTTTGGGAGAACATTTCTGTCCGGGGGCGATTTTGCTGTTGTGCCCGTGGGTGTGGATGTTTCCATCGTATAAGGCATTTTTTCTTCTGAATTCGCTGGTCCTGTACAGTGTGCCGGTGGGGATTTATTTTTTTGCACGGGTGAAAAAACTGAGTCCTGCCGTATCATTGATTTTGGCATCCTGTACGGTGCTGAGTCCATCGCTGGCAAATCTGAATGTTACTTTGATGTATGGGTTCCACTCGATTTATCTGTTTATGCCGCTGTTGGTGCTTTTCTTTATATTTTACGAGAAGAAAAAATTCATTCCGGCGTTTATAATTTTCCTGTTCAGTCTGACGATCAAGGAAACCGTGCCGGTGTTCTGGGTGTGCATGGGATTTATTCTGGCGGTAAGGGGAGACCGCAGACAGGGGGCGCTGATTTTTATTATCGCGCTGGTTTACTGGTTTTCGGTGGTAAAAATGGTTATCCCCGCAATTTCCGGTGTTAATCACTATAATTATGTCGGGCGGTTTGGGCAGCTTGGTAATTCCATTTTCGCTATCGGTTTATCGCCGATTCTTAAACCGGTGGCATTCTGGGGGAGTTTGTTCCGGGGACATTGCGTGTATTTTGTTTTGATGTTGCTGGTTCCGGCGTTTTTCCTTACCTTGAGCAGACCGTTGCTGCTTTTAGGTGGCGCGTTGACAGTGATGTTTATTTGTCTTCAGGACAGTGATCAGCTTCAGAATATTGCCATGCAGTACCAGGCGGAAGTTGTTGCGCTGGTCTGGATCAATGCCGTAATTGCTTTCCGGTCAATTCTGAAACGCGGAGACAATATCTGGATCAGGTTGTTGAATTGGGGCATAACTGGATTCAGCAAAAGGAGAGTTGCGACAGGGATGCTTGCGGCAACGCTGATATCGTCTCTGATGGCATGGTATTTCTTCGGGCAGAGTCATATCGGGAAAAACAATTTTTCGCGCATTGTCTCACGTTATGACTGGAGCGGGGAAATAGCGGAACTTGAAAAATTGATTCCGCCGGATGCGGGAATGAATGCCACCAGATTTTTGTCCGGACACTTTATTTCCCGCAACCGGGTGTATCCGAATTTCAACGAGCTTCAGGATTATGTGCTGCTTGATCTGACCTGTTTTATGTATGATCATGAGGCCCTTGATGATGTCCGTAAAGAACTTATAAAATGCGGATACCGGGTGATTTATCACAAATCCGCGGCGAACAAAGTGCTTGTTCTGTATGCGAAGAACAGTAAGTACCCACGGATAAAACCGGAGCTATATAGTATTACTGACAATGACTGGAATAATTTTGGCGAGAACATCCGGTTGGCGGACAATATCTCGAAAGATTTCGAGGTCAAAACCAGAAACGTTGAGAACGACACATTCCGCGGTAATGTGGTCTCTATCCGGTTACTCGGTAAAGTCGATTACGACGTAAATGTGAATATCATTTATAGTGATGAGAAAAACAATAAAAGTCTGCTTACAGTTTTCGGCAATGGAGCAGTCCCGGCGTTTATTGCAAGGCCTGGAGATGTTTTTGTTATAAATTGTCCCAGACCGGAAGGGATTGATGTGAATGCCGGGTTTGTTGTCAAGCTTGTTCCCAGGCGTTCAAAATGAATAAATTACGCAATCTGTTTTTTGATTTGCTGTTTGACTTTGAATTGAATTCTTGATATTCTTCTATGGGACCTCAAGCGAACTGAAATAAAGGTGCAAACTGACGATATGTCTTTGAAAATAAAGGAATAATTAATGAGGGTAGCTGACTATATTTTTAAGAAACTTGCCGATATCGGAGTGAAAGACGTATTTCTTATTGTCGGTGGCGGCGCCATGCATTTGAACGATGCGCTCAAGAAGGAACCCCGGCTTAATTATACATGTTTTCATCATGAGCAGGGAGCGGCGGTCGCGGCTGAAGGATATTCCCGCACAAATGGGGAAATGGCGGTTGTGAGTGTAACTTCCGGTCCCGGCGGAACTAATGCTTTGACCGGGGTGATCGGGCAGTGGCTGGATTCGATTCCCGTACTTTATATATCCGGGCAGATCAAGTTTGAAACCTCAATAGCCTCCGTTCCCGAATTGAATCTGCGTCAGTTGGGTGACCAGGAGATCAACATTGTTGATATTGTCAGGCCGGTCACGAAATACGCGAAGATGGTGATTGATCCGAAAATGATCAAGGCGGAACTGGATAAAGCCATTCACCTTGCCACTACCGGCAGGCCCGGTCCGGTTTGGCTTGACGTTCCCATGAATGTACAAGGAGCGCCGATTGAGGAGAATGAGCTTGTTGAAAGCAATATCGAACCGGAAATTCCGCCTGGTGATGAGGGGCTTTTCCGGGAAGTTCTGGAGGAACTTCAAAAAGCCAAACGGCCGGTACTGGTTGCCGGGCATGGCATCAGGCTCGCGGGAGCGCATGAGAACTTCCTGGATATTATCGAGAAATTGAAAATTCCGGTGTTGTCTACTTTTAATGGGTTCGACATGATTGCTACAGACGCCGGCAAATTTATCGGGAGAATCGGCACTCTGGGCAGCCGGGGCGGTAATTTCGCGCTGCAGAGCGCGGACCTGGCGATTTTCCTCGGAACCCGGAACAACATCAGGCAGGTCAGCTATAACTGGTCTTCGTTTGCCGAAAGAGCGAAGAAAGTAATCATCGATATAGATGAAGCGGAGTTGCACAAACCGACCGTTCAAGGCGATATTCTGGTCCGGGCGGATGCTAAGAAATTTCTCTGTTTTCTGCGGGAAAACATTCCGGCTGGTTTTCAGGTTGATCCCGAGTGGCTGGCGTGGTGTCAGGAACGCAAAGCGAAATATCCCGTGGTTGTGGATGAATACCGGGATCCGTCAATTGAGTCCATTCAACCCTATGTGTTCATGGATGAATTGACCGGCGCTTTGAGCAACGATGCTGTTGTGGTTGCCGGCAACGGAACCGCATGCGTGGTTTTGTTTCAGGCCGGGATTGTCAAGTCCGGACAGCGGATGTTTTGGAATTCCGGATGTGCTTCGATGGGATATGCACTTCCCGCATCGATCGGGGCGGCGGTTGCCTGTGGCAGGGACGTTGTGTGCATCACGGGGGAGGGCAGTATCCAGATGAACGTTCAGGAGATGCAGACTATTGCCCATCATAAGCTGCCGATAAAAATATTCATTCTTAACAATCAGGGCTACAGCTCAATCAAACAGACTCAGGATGCGTTTTTCAACAGCGATTACATCGGTTGCAATAAGGAGTCCGGAGTAAGTTTTCCGGATTGCTCTAAACTTGCCGGAATGTATGGTTTTCCGTACTTCAGGATTGATTCTAACGGGCAAATGCCACAAACGGTCCGGGACGTTTTATCATGTTCCGGACCGCTGGTTTGTGAAGTTGTCTTGCAGGGGGATTACGCGTTTGCGCCCAAACTTTCTTCGGAAAGGAAACCTGACGGACGAATCGTATCTAGGCCGCTCGAAGATCTTTCCCCGGTGCTTGACCGGGATGAGCTGGAGTCCAACATTATCAGATAAGGTTCAGGGGTGAGCGATGTTTAAAATTCCGGATGAGATAAAATTATTTGCTTTTGACCTGGACGGTACTCTTTACGTTGGCGATAATCCTGTTCCCGGCGCCGTCGAACTCGTGGATA
This sequence comes from Victivallales bacterium, assembly GCA_963678815.1. Classification (GTDB taxonomy): domain Bacteria; phylum Verrucomicrobiota; class Lentisphaeria; order Victivallales. The sequence goes on along the minus strand of OY787460.1, from coordinate 3,839,493 downwards.
AGCTCAGGCGGAATTACCAGGTGGTGTTCTTTACCAACAATTCCTCAAAAACCAGACAGGAGATTTTTGATAAACTCAACCGGCTGGGAATAAAATGTGAACTCGGAGAAGTATACGCAACCTCGACCGCCACCGCCATGTATCTGGAGGAAGCAGGTATTGACAATGTTTTCGTTTTCGGTTCGGACGGATTCAGGAAGGAGATTGAATCCAGGGGGATTTCCACGGTTAATGATGCCTCCGCGGACAATGTGGTCGTGGGACACGACAGGGAAATAAATTATATTAAGATTCAAACGGCTTTGTCTATCCTGTTAAAAGGAGGTAAATTCGTTGTATGTAATGAAGACGGATATTTTCCGGCCGGCAATGGAATTTATTTACCGGGCTGCGGCGCAATGGTTGGCGCGGTTAAAGGGGCTTCAGAAAAAAATCCTGACTTTATCGTGGGCAAGCCCAATACCTATATCTTAACTAGAATCGCACGGAAATATAAGGTTGACAAGGATGAAATTATGGTTGTCGGAGATTCTTGCGGAAGCGATATTAAGATGGCGATGAATTTCGGTTGCCATTCGGTGTTGATCAGTTCTGAGGACCATGAAGAAACCGGGAAAATGCAGGTGGTGGAAAATCTCCACCAGATGCAGGAGGGATTATAAATGAATTTGCTCGAATACGAAATGCTTGATCTGCTGAAGAAGTTGAAAAACGAATACGGAGTTTTCGAGATTAAGGCGGAGTATGAGAACGAGGGCAGCCGGCAGGTTGAACTGATGCGCCTGAAGGATGTGGTGAGTAAAGTCGATTTGCCGATCATTATCAAGATTGGCGGCGTGGAAGCCGTAACCGATATGTATGAAGCTCTTTCCCTTGGCGTGAAAGGTATTGTCGCTCCAATGGCCGAAACCGCTTTTGCCGCAAGTAAATTCATTGATGCAATCGATACTTTTATCGCGGAGGATAACCGCAAAGACATTGAATTCGCTATCAATATTGAAACTATTACCGCTTATAATAATATCGACTCAATTCTTAATCTTAAAAAGATTGATTTTCTGAGCAGCATAACCATCGGACGGGTTGATTTCACGGCATCTATGGGGGCCGACAGGAGTTTTGTCAACAGTGACGAAATGTTGGAGTGTTGCCGCAACATATTCCGGAAAGCCAGGGCGAAAGGACTGAAAACCGCTCTGGGCGGAGCCATTTCCCTCCAGTCCGTTTCTTTCCTGGAAAAGCTTGCAAAAGAAGATCTTATTGATAAATTTGAAACGAGAAAGGTTGTCTACGGGCGTGAAGCAATAGAAAAATTTCCGGAATGTTTGTTGTCTGGTGTTGAATTTGAACTCTTATGGCTGAAAAGCAAGAGACGTTATTATCATCGGGTGAGGAACGAGGACGAAAAAAGAATCGAGATGTTGAAAAAAAGATTGGATTATAAATGAAACAGTGTTGTTTTATTATCGGATAAGGTGAAAGATCGTGAAACGTAAAATCAGTATTGTTTCAAGCTGCTACAACGAAGAAGGGAATCTTCCGGAGTTTTATGACCGGCTGATTGCCGTATTGGGGAAATTCCCCAAGTATGATTATGAGATCATTGTGGCCGACAATTGTTCCACTGACGGCAGCCGCAAGATCCTGCGGGAGCTGGCCGCGAAAGACAGGAATTTTAAAGTTATTTTAAATTCAAACAATTTTGGCCATATCCGTTCCCCATATAATGCTCTTCTTAACGCTTCCGGCGATGCCGTCGTATATATTTGCTCTGATCTGCAGGAACCCCCGGAAACGATTGCTGAACTTATTCAGAAATGGGAAGAAGGCAATGAGGTTGTTACCTGCATTAAAAGCAAAAGCAGGGAATTTTTTGTCATGCACTTATGCAGAAAGTTTTATTACCGTCTCCTTGCATATTTTTCCGACAGTAAAAACATTATAACCGATTTTACCGGATTCGGACTTTACACCGGAAAGTTTATTGAAGCTCTGAAAAAGTATCATGATCCTTATCCGTACTTCAGGGGATTGGTCAGTGAAATCGGGTTCAAAAGAACTACAGTTAAGTATACTTTTGAGGTAAGGAAGCATGGAAAAACCAAAAATAACTTTTTTACGTTGTACGATATGGCCATGACCGGTTTCGTAAATCATTCCAAATTACCCCTGCGGCTGGCGACGTTCCTGGGGTTCTGTTTGGCGGGGATCAGTTTGATGGTGGCATTGGTATATTTGGTTTATAAGCTGATATTCTGGTATTCGTTTGATATGGGGTTGGCGCCGTTGCTGATCGGTTTGTTCTTCTTTTCGTCGGTTCAGTTGATTTTTATCGGTATTATCGGCGAATACGTCGGCGCTATCTTTACCCAGGTGAAAGACAAGCCTCTGGTCATTGAAGAAGAAAAGATTAACTTTAATGATTAACAGGACTGAATAGTACAATGTTTTGTTTGTGAAAAAATTAGTCACCTGTGTCTAATATGCTTAATTCACTTAACGAAATATAAAAATAAAGGTTAAGGATGAAATCTGAGAATCTGATATTTCTATTGTCTCTTCCTCGTACCGGTTCAACTTTGCTTCAGCGTTTGTTGGCAACTCACAAAGAAATAGCGACAACCGCAGAACCCATGCGGTTGCTGCCGCTGATATACGCAATGGATCCCAGCCCGATAGCAGAATATGCGCATCAGTCATTAGTCTTGTCAACATATGATCTAATAGAGAATCTTCCTTGCGGGAAGGTTGATTACCATGATTCAATCAGAAGTCATATTTTTGATTTATATTCAAAATTTATATTAAACAGTGAAAGATATTTTTTAGATAAATCCATTCCTTACACACTTATATGCGATAAGATTATAGAGATATTTCCTGAAGCAAAATATATTGTTATTTTTCGTAATCCACTTGAACAAATATCATCTGTTACAACGGTGCATGGTAAGATCGGAATGGAAAAACATGTATCAGGCTGGAATACTTTTACACTTAGAGAACATTGGGAAAAAGGAGCAGTGAAACTTGCAAAATTTACTCAAAAATATTCAGACAAGATATGCTGTGTCAAATATAGGGAATTAATTCATTCTCCGAAAGCTCAACTTGAAAGGATTTTTAATTATTTGCAACTGGATTTTGATAAAAGACATGTTGACGATAATATCCTGGAAGTGGCTCCTGATCTTAAAGGCAGATCAGGCGATCCCACCGGAATTAAAGAGTATAATAAATTAAGCAACATCCCATCGGGAAAGTGGAAGAATATTTTAAATTCGCCAGTAAGAAAAGCCTGGTTTAAAAGATACTTGAGAAGAATAGGAGATGAAAATCTTAAAATCATGGGATACGACAAGGTTGATATTTTAAACGATTTGAAAACTGTTAAAAACGATTATTCCAAGTTATTCCCGGATATTGTTTCTGTTGCGAAATCTGAGTTTAAGTATAAGGTTTTGCGCTTCTTGTGGGACTATGCCGTCAAATTTCATATCTACAACCGGAAATGTCTCGAAAAGTTGAAAGAAAAATAATACTTCAATTGTGCTGCCGGTTTTTTCTGCTGTGACTTTGTTATTATATCAAGACAAAAGGGGGGGAGTGTTTTGCATAAGTTGGCGTTTATGGATAAAGTCCTGTAAAATAAAAGCATCGTGGATTTAGGGTATCAATGTTTAACAAGAAAATAAGAAATTGGCTGTTTCGTTTGGTTGTGCTTGCTGCTTGCCTTGTCATATTGTTTTCAATAGTCAATTTTAAAAAAGTTTTTATTGTCATTGCCGGTATCTCCTTGTGGACAATAGGCGCTGCGGTAGGATTGGGTCTTGTTCGGGCCTGGTTGCTGGGGATTCGCTGGAAGTGGCTGACTCCTGGTGGGGAGCAGCTTAAAACCAGACAATATTTTTCATATATAATGATCAGTTGCGTTTATAGCGTTTTTGTACCTGGTCTGGTTGGGAATGACATAGTCCGGTCCGTGATGGTATATCGGAGTTGCGGGAAAAGCAGAGGCAAAAATATTCTTTCGGTTTGGGCGGACCGCGCGGTTGGTTTCCAGTCGATTATCCTGATGGGATTGTTTGTTTGTCTGTTTGTCGGGGGATTGCCCAATAGAGAAAACTATTTGATCCTGATCCTGATTTTGCAGACGGGAATTTTTCTGGGAATAATTGTTTTGATAAATCGCAAGATATTCAAGATATTGAACCATTTTCTGCCGCGCATGGGATGCTTGGGGCATTGGGCCGGAAAGATGTTGAATATTTTGGAGGAAACCCTGATATATTATACAAAAAATCCGGTTTGCCTGATTAAAAGTTTCCTGATCTGTTTTCTGATTCATTTTTGCAGTTTCTTGATTACATATTTGCTGGCCCACAGCCTTGGAATAATGATTTCATTTTCGGATGTAATAGTCGTTATGACAATTATGTGGCTGGTTACTGCGATACCGGTTAGCATATCCGGTCTTGGAATCAGGGAACTGGGCTTTGTCTTTCTGCTTGCACCTTTCGGGGTAAATGCGGATTCCGCGACTGCTTTATCGCTGTGTCATTTTGGCATCGGCATCCTTCTGGGCATTGCCGGACTTCCATTTTTAATATATTACCTTCACCATAAACCAGAAAAGACTCTTGAGAAAGACGTTGAGCCGGCTAGCTTATAAAGGTATTATAACAATAACTTTATATCGATACTTTAATGAGTAATTTTCGCAGTCATGATCTTGATATAAGTTTTTCCGGAATTACCGGCAGTTTATTTTTACTGGCGGACATGTTTAGCCGGAAGAAGGTTTTCATGACCGGGGGAACTGGCTTTTTGGGCAAATGGCTGTTACGTTTCATTGATTATTGTAATAAAAACCTTGATACCGGTACGGAAATTACTGTTTTGTCTCGTGATCCGGGCCGCTTTGTCCGCAAGTATCCGGAATTCCGGGATTTGCGGGATATTAAGTATATTGTGGGTGATGTCAGGGAATTTGAAGTTCCCGGGAAAAAATATGATTATATGATTCACGCTGCCACTGAATCCAGCGAGTCCCTTGAGCGGGAAGCTCCGGAAGAGATGTATTCGGTGATTGTTGACGGAACCAGGCGGGTTGTTGAATTGTGCCGCAATTTCGGGATTAAGCGTCTGCTGTATGTGAGTTCCGGAGCGGTGTATGGAAAGCAGCCTCCCGATTTGCCGGCACTCCGCGAAGATTTTCTGGATTCAGAACGCTTTGTCATGCCGGGATCAGCTTACGGCAAAGGGAAATATAATGCAGAGAAAATTTGCCGGGAAGCCTCCGCTCAATACGGGTTTGAGACCGTAATTGCCCGACCTTTTGCTTTTGTCGGTCCCTACCTGCCGCTCGACGCTCATTTTGCCGCTGGAAATTTTATTCGCGATGTACTCAACCACTCGCCGATAATCATTAAAGGAGATGGAACTCCGTTTCGCTCATATATGTATTCTGCTGATTTGGCGCTGTGGCTGTTGACAATCCTTGTTAAAGGTGAGAATTTGAGTGCGTATAATGTCGGTTCTGGTCAGGCGGTGTCGATCCTCGAACTTGCCCGAACCGTTGTGTCGTGTGTTGATTATCCGGTTGACATCATTGCCAGGAAGGAACCTGTGCCGGGAGTGTTGGCGGAACGGTACGTTCCGGATATTACCAGAGCTGATCGTGAATTGGGGCTGAAGGTGAATTTTGACCTGAAACTCAGTATACTGAAAACTATTGAATGGCACCGGGAAATGGGTGAATTAAATACCGGGTGATTATTTTCGGTTACATTTCGTGACTTTTTTCGATGAAATTTTAATATTGATGGTGGGAGACAATTGTGGAGTCAGTTAAAAAACGCAAATTGAATATCTTATTGACGGGAGTAGCTATATTCCTTGCCGGCGCGATAATATCAGCCGGGTTTATCCTTGTGCGGAAATCAGAGCCGCAAAAAACATTTACTCCCGGCAAACCGCTTGCCGTTTATAAGAATCCGGAGCTTACTGAATTCACCAATATAATTCTCAAGCCGGGAACGGAGTATAAGATTAACAGTTCCCGGACTGTTGTTCTGGACCATACTTTTCACACTTCCTATCAGAACATTAAACGATACACGGTTGCCTATGAGATTGTAGCCGGGGGAAGATCTTACTGGTTTTCCCCAAATGTGGTGATGCTGCACTACCGTACGGAGCAAGCGCCTGCCGGATTCTGGAGGCCAACTCCGGTTTTCGGGATCGACATCCGGTTTTTGCCGTGGTGCCTTGCCGGAACCGCCTTGAGCCTGTGGCTGGGATGGTGTGCCGCGGTAACCGGTTCCGGACGGCGGCGGCTATATTCTTTACTCGCAATGTATATGTCTATCTGGTTTACCGGGGTTTTGGCGATTTTCTACCTGAACGGATTTTATTTGATTTACGGTGGCGGCGATCCCCAGAATTTTATCGGAATCGCTTCCGAATGGCTGAAGTTTAACCGTCCCACCGTTGTAATGGCAAGTGCGGGAACCGCCATCCTGTATATCCCGTTCCTGTTGATCATGGGCGACGGTAATTTACTGCAATTGATTTTCTGGTTTTCGATTTTCACCTTGGTTGTGGGGGGAGGGGGGATTATTTTTCTTACCGGTCTGCTGTCGTTCCGGTTAAGCAAATCGCTCAAAGGAATCCATTATGCGCTGATTCCGATGATTCTTTTTATTCTCACCGCGTGGATAATTCGCCTGGGGGCGGTTGCCGATCCCAAATTTGTAGCGAAAACGCTAATGGTTGTCAAGAGTTCTGACCCCTACTCAATGACGCTCTACAATAAGTCGCTTTTGATGGGCTGGAGCGCCATGAGCGATACCTGGGCCGCGCTATTTATGTTGCTTGGGCTTTATATTGTTTTTGCAATGCGTCCTTCTTACCGCAAGTATATCTGTTTGGGGTTAAGTCTCGGTTTCTCCATTTGCTGTCGTTACAGCAGTGTCGCGATTCTGCCGGTGGTTTTCTGGGCTGACTTGTGGCGGTTGTTTGCCGTAAAACGGTCATGGAAGCAGAAAATTGGTTATTATGCGGTTTTCGGGATTTGCGGTTTTCTTGCGTTTTGTCCGCAATTGGTTGACAATATTATGGTGAGTGGGAGCCTTGTCCCGCCGAGACTTACCTATGGTAAACATATCGGCCGGGAATGGAAAAACTTGTTCAACATGAAATTACACACGATCAAAGTCGGATTCAACTTTTTCCTTCAGATACATTTCAAACTGTTTCTGGGATTCATGCTGCTGCTTTACTGTACTCGCCGGAAATGGTTGGGTATGACCTGGTGGATCTGGCTGATGGGGCCATTTGGATTTTACACCATGCTGGATATTTTCAATACCCACTCCGCGGTCCGGTATATCATAATTTCATTTCCCGCGATTTTTACCTGTGCCGGAATGTACTTTTCGCGTATCCGGGGTTCAAAGCCGAATCAGGAAGCAATCCTTTGGCTGGTTCTATTTATGTTTCTGCTGGCATTCTACTCTCCGGCGTATCCCGATGAAATGAACTTCTACGGCATCCCCTGCTGGTTGAACAACCTGATTCCGGTTATGGCCGTTATTGCCGCATGGGTCGGAAAAGCTCTGTTGGGCATCACCTGGAAACATTGTCTGGCATTCACCGTTATGGTAGTATTGATGATGACCGGGGCATGGTGGATTGTTTATATCGCTCTTATTGTCTACCCTTTCTGGATGATTGCTTTATTATCGATTGCCAAATTGAACAGGTCTTCATTATCTTCCGGGAAGTTTCCCGGTGAAACTCCTGCCTAAAAAACCGTATCGGGAATTTTCAAAGGCGAATCTTTATGGCGCAGGATGTACAATCCGTAACGGTGATATATTAATTTATATTTACCGGAGCCAAGAACCTTCCTGACTTGCTTCTCAACAACTTCCGGGCGAGTGTTCCAGAATCCGACCTTATAAACATGATAATCAGTATCGATATCCCTAGGGTACTGAAAGTCAATTGTAAGCCGGTGAGAAAGAAAGAAGCCTCGGGAACGGTCATCGCTAGTCACGGTTCGGTCTTTAGGAATTAAGCGGATAATATCCCGGTAAGCCTTATAATTGGCTGTCATCGTTTCTGGTTTTGGCAGTTTTATGGCATTGTTTAAGCGAGACCAGGGCAGCATTCCGAAATAAAAGCTTGAATAAAATGATACCGCAATCGCGGCCCCTAAAAGGAATGCCGGATTGAAATGTTTTCGCAACCATGCCATTACCGGTTTTAGAAGATTAATTTCCGAATCTTGTGTTTTTTGTTTCAGGCCGAATAAAACAGCCAGGAATAACATTCCAACATTTAAAGACTGGTACTGAAGCGCAATGCATGTTGATGGCAAGTCTCCCCGCAACAAATTCAGGACCAGTAAAGGAATCATGGCAAATAAAAATTTGGGCGCGAAAAGATAGAGAAAAAATAAAGGCAAGAACAATTGAAAACATAATTGGATTGCCCTGATGCTGAAAACCGCGGAGAAAAATACCGCGGGTTTAAGTATGGGGGACAGGATTATTTCCCAGGCATTGCCGCCAGCCGCACTGTAATACCTTAAAGAGAGAATTTCCCCATGATACATCTTCGGCATCATGCCGGAGATAAGTAGAAAATAGGCTAGGGAAATAGTGGCGAGGATTGCTCCGCCCCGCCAGCGTTTTGTAAAAAGAAGGACAATTCCATAGGTGAAAAAGTACAGCGAAAAATGTTCCTGCAAACTAAATACCAGGGCAATTAAAATAATCGCGCTAAGTCTGGACCGGGTTTCAAAGCAATAATACGCCAGAATCATTAGTGGCAGAGCGAGGTGTGGAGGGTGAAAACCGTAAGTCAGATTTAAGGTCATCTGAGAAATGGCCGGATAGAGATAAAAACAAAACGCCAAACCAAGTGCGGTCAACGGGGAAACCCCGCGCCGCCGCGCCAACTCCATCAATATGATCCCTGTAATGGTGATGGCGAAACACTGAACGAAAATGAGCAATCTGATATCCGGATATATTTTCATCAGCGGGACAAGGAATATTAGTCCTGGACAGCAATGGTTGGCGAATGGCACCAGGTCTGAGTTGATTTGGTGGAAACTTCCCCACGTGAAAGTATTATAGAGTCGCTTGAAATAATACCCGGTATTGTGGAATCCCAGCATAAACCGCTCGTGCATGTAAATCTGCCAGGATACAGTCCAGAACAGAAATAGCAGTCCCATCAGAATTGCGATCAGCCAGGCCAGCCGCCAGGACATTTGTACGGGAGTGCGCCAGCAGGACAGTACCCGGTATACAGTGATGCCGGTCAGGAACAGGGTCAAATACAAGTTCCAGAACGAGCCTTCGGTTCCCAGACTCAACACCAATATATTGATCGGCAGCAGAATAATCAGGGGCCAAACGGAGCCGACCAGTTCTTCCAGCCGGACTTTGCCCCGGTAGAACGCGGCAGCCCAGAAACCGGCCTGGCCCAACACCAAACATATCGGCACGAAAAAACGGGACTGCGCGCGAAAAGTTGTATAATATAGGATCTGGTAAATGGATCCATCATTTTCCATGCCGGCGGCAAATACTCCAAGCAGCGCCAGAAGCAGGGTCAGCTTGCGGATAAAATCATTATGGTTCGTTGCTTCCATTTATTTAATTATCCCCCGAAATTCCAAAATTAAAAATATTAGCGGCGGCAATCAGTAACCGGTACAGTTCTCCCAGGGAGTTGATCTTTCGCAGCCGCCCCCACAGATACGATGGACGGAAATAGAACTTACGGTAGGCCCTGACGACATATTTCTCCAATTGTTTCGGAGTCAGTTCCGTAAAAGTTTCATTGAAAAACGCCTGGGTGTGAAGCCGGGAAAGGTCGGCGTCAGAGCCGTCCCGGATTTCCGGATGTTTTTCCGCGACTTCATTAAAAAGCGGTGATCCCGGATACGGGGTGCAAATCCCGAATGAAGCTGTAGCCGGCTTAATTTTCTTGACGAACTTTATTGTCTTGTTCAAGCTGTCAATGGTTTCTCCCGGACAGCCCAGCATTACATGTGCGTGGGTATCGATGCCATACTTCCGGCAGAGTCGAAACGCCTCCTTTGTCTGTTCGAGCGTAATACCTTTACACAGCCGGTCAAGGATACGCTGCGAACCCGATTCGACACCGAATTTCAGCAGATGGCAGCCGGCGTCGCGCATTGCCTCTATTTGTTCGGCATCGATCATGTCCGTTCTGGCGTTGGCGATCCAGCAGAAATCGAGTTTTTCGGCAATGATGGTCCGGCAGACTTCCAGGTTCCGTTTCTTGAATGCGGAAAATGTCTCATCCCGGAAGAAAATTTCCCGGTAGCCCTGATCAAGCAGCAACCTGATTTCCTCCATGATGTTTTCAGTACTCCGGCAACGGATTTTCTTCCCGTAAAAATACGGCACGGTGCAGAAACAGCACTTGGCCGGACACCCCCGTGAACTTTGCATGGTCGTATATGGAACACGTTTGACTACCGGATTGAAGTAATCGGCATTGCGGGGCAGCAGACTCCGGTCCGGGATTGGCAGCTCGTTCATGGGGATATAGGGATATGCCGGATTGATGATTACCGAACCTTTGTCCATAAAACCTATTCCGGGTTGTTCCCTCCAATCAAGGCCGTCCCGCAGTTTTACGGCCAGATCGCGAATAATGAACTCCGGCTCCCGGAGAACAACGAAATCCACCGTATCCTCCGCCAGGCAGTAGCGCGGCATGAAAGTCGGATGCGAACCGAAAAGAATGCTTTTCAGGTTTGGGGTTTGTTGTTTCATTGCCTTTAAAGTTTTCACGTCATTGCCGAAACTCTGGGTGGAGGACAGTATTGCCACTGCAAAATACTGATCGAGTTTCGAGGAAACCTGATTCCAGATTGCCGGTTCCATGCCGGCATCGACAAATTCACATTCCATCCCGGCGGCGCGCAAAGTGGTGGCAATATACAGATGATTGAGCGGCGGCATGCGCATCCCGCCTATCCGCCGGCCTTTGCACCAGCAACCGTACAGGAAGTCCTGAACCGCATTCTTTACGAGCGGATTTGGCGGGATCAGCACCAGGAATTTTTTTGCGTTCATGAGTTGGGTTTCCTGATGATTATATAGAAGTGGGTATTAAGGTGAAGAGCTTGCATAAGGCTTTCCGAAAATCCAAAAAATGACCGGACAATTTGACGGCGTGGCCATTTCCGGAAAGGATAAAACAGTCCGGAGAAACCTCCGGCTGCCAATGCAGCCTGTTTGAAAATCTTACATGCATCCCGCCGGACGCGAGTTGACGACAGCCGGAAAGTACCCCATTCCGCACGTTGGGAAAGTGCCTGAAGCATAATCAACGGATGCCAGCGGCGGGGTTCGATGACAATCATGATTCCGCCGGGAGCAAGGATCCGGTAGCTTTCCAGCAGGATTTTCCGGGGAGACACCACGTGGTGAAGCAGCGCATTGACAAATACGGTGTCAAAGCAATGGTCACGGAACGGGATTTTTTCCGCATTGCCTGTCAGATAGTGTCCATCCGGGGAATATTCGCTGGCGATTTTAAGGTTTTGCCAGGAGTAATCTAATCCGGTGACCCGATATTTTTTCCCGGCAAAAAATTTACAGAGCATGCCGCGGCCGCATCCCAGATCCAGCAATCTGCCCGTGGATGACAAGCAAGGCTCCATCAGCCGCCAACGCCTGGAAATGTACCGTTCAAGGTTTGCCGGGTTCAATTTTCGGTAATAATCATTCTTCAGTTGTATTGCCGGCGCTTTCATGATCGGGGAGTACTCCAGATAACGCTGAGGAAAAACGCCCGGGCATTCCTGAATGCAGCCCGTAAACCCGCCCGGCGAATATTGTACAGAATCCGGCGGGGAGTGAAATAGAACATCCGGAAACCGCGCTTCTGCAGCTTGACAAGGTCGTCGACGCTGAGATCGTTTACTTCAACTACTGCGTTTCCATAGCGCTTATATTGTGAGAAATCGCTGGTTAGTAATTTCATTCCCGCCTGGGAATCATGGGCGAGTTGATAAAGCTCCGTGCCAGGATACGGGGTGACAATATTGATATACATCTGCTGGCAATGCTTGAGCTTCCTGATGAATTTCAGCGTATCCATCGCAGTGCGGCGGGTTTCGTTAGGGTGTCCCAGCATTACTGATCCGCGGGTTTCGATTTCGGCGGCGGCCGCCGCCGCATATGCTTTTTTATAATCTTCAAGTTTTACGCCTTTTTTTAGACCGGCGAGAATTTCCGGATTGCCACTTTCGATGCCAAATGAAATGCGGACAAATCCCGCATCGCGCATGACTTTCAGGATTTCCGCGTCAACCGTGTTGGCCCTGGTCCAGCCTTCCCAGGTTATTTGCAGTTGCCGTTCCCTGATCCCGGAACAGAGTTCACGGACCCGTTCGTGATTCATCGTCAGGGTATCGTCGATAAACGCAAAGTGACTGATATTGAATTCCTTGACCAGTTGTTCGAGTTCGTCCAGAACTTTGCTGATTGCGCGTAACCTTACCCGTTTGCCGAATACCGTATGACAGGAACAGAATATACAACTGAACGGGCATCCACGGGAAGTCATGATGGTGGTAAAACGAACCATGCCCTTGCCGGGAACGCTCCACTGATACTTGTCCAGGTCCAAACAGCCCCGTTCCGGCAAAGGCAGACTGTCCAGGTCTGAAATCAGAGACCGGGGCTGATTGAGCTTGATTGCGCCTTCCGCGTCACGCCAGATCAGACCATGAATGTTCTCCGGCCCCTCCCGGCTTTCGAATTGATATTCAAGGAATTCGCGGAAAGTAATTTCGCCTTCGCCGTAGATGGCGTAATCGATTTCCGGATGCCCTTGCACGGACATTTCCGGCATCACGGTAACATGAGCGCCTCCGCAAAGTATCGGCGTATCGAGCTGCTTTTTCAATTCCTGCGCCAGCCGCAAAGTCAAATGGTAGATCGGGGTTGTGCTGCTCAGGCAAATCAAGTCGGGTTGATACGCCGCGGTTTCCCGGACACAATCGGCGATGCCTTTGCCCTCCATTTCGGCATCGATTATCCGGACGGCGAACCCTTTTTCCCTGGCGATGGCGGCGAGATAGCAAATTCCCAGGGGAGGATAGGCATTGCCCACTTTTGCCGCATGATGAAAATTACCATATACTTCCGCCCAGGGAGGCTGAATGAAAATTATTTTCGGCATTCTTCATCCTCGTCTAAATATGCCTCGTCATTATCCTGGTTGCCGCGGTTTATTTTTACCAGCAATTCTGCAACGAAGCCGGTCATGATCAATTGCAGCGCCGCGATCAGGAAGAAAATTCCAACAAACAGCGCCGGGCGCACACCAGTCTGCCCGTAGCCGAATTTCATAACTCCGCTGTAGCCGACCAGCAGCAGACCGAAAAAAGAGAATATCAGAAATAATTTTCCCATCAAGTAAAACGGGCTGACCGAATAACGGCACAATAGAAATACCGACAAAAAATCGAACATCCCGCGAAGATAGCGCTTCATGCCGTATTTGGAACGTCCGCTGTTCCTGGGACGGTGATTAACCGCTATTTCAGTGATCTTGAAACCAAAGTCGTCTACCAGAATGGGGATAAAACGGTGCATTTCTCCGTACAAATGGAGATTTTTCAGAACGTTTTTCCGGTAAGCTTTGAATCCGCAATTGAAGTCTTTCAGGTGCAGGCTGGAACTAAAACAGACAACCATGTTGAAAATTTTCGATGCCAGTCGTTTTTCCAATGAGTCTTTGCGTTGCTTTTTCCAGCCGCAAACGAGATCGTAACCTTGATTGATCAATTCCAAAAAACGGGGGATTTCCGCGGGATCATCCTGCAAATCCGCATCCAGAGTTAAAACAATATCACCCCTGGTATTTTTGAAGCCGATATTTAACGCCATGGACTTCCCTTTATTTTTTCTCAGCGAGAATAAACTTATCCGCTCATTGTCCCTGGCAAGTTCCCTGATAACTTTTTCACCACCGTCAGTAGAGCCGTCATTGACGAATACAATTTCATATTCACCCGCTTGGGCTAACGCGGACTCAAGTTCCTGGCAAAGGGTTTTCAGGGAAGCCCGTTCATTGTAAAAAGGTATCACTATGGATATGTCCATAATATATCCTCAGTATAAGTTTCTCAAATCACTGGAACGACAGTCTTTACAAACAAAGATAAAATAGTTTACGATCCTGCTTAATATAATTTGGCATGAGATATTTTCAAACTGAACGTTATTATAAATAGGTATCACTAATTATAGAGTTTTTGGCTCAGTGCAGTTCTTTTTCGTCATTATAAAAAATGGAACCGTCCGGAGCTCCTCCAAAAACTCCGGACGGTTTTTTCTTTAACGATTTGTGAAAGAAGGAAAACCCGGGCAGTCCAATTCCCGGGGAGGGTCGTTGTGTTACTGCGAAGTGAAGATCTGGAATCCGGCGTAGGCTTCCATTCCGTGTTCGCCAAGGTCCAGGCCGCGCAGTTCTTCTTCCTCGCTTACCCGCAGTCCGAGCGTAACCTTGATGATCCCGAAGATGATCAACGCTGATACGAGACAGAATACTCCTACTGCCAGCACTCCGAGCAACTGCGCCAGGAAACTGTATTCCGCGCAGAAGATACCGACTGCGAGAGTTCCCCAGACGCCGCAGACCAGGTGAACGGAAAGCGCACCGACGGGGTCGTCGATCCTGATCAGGTCGAAACCGTGTACGGCCAGTACCACGATGATCCCGGCGATTAAGCCGATAATGATCGATGCGGTGATCGACACGCAGTCCGCACCGGCGGTAATTCCGACCAGACCGGCCAGACAGCCGTTGAGGACCATTGACAAGTCAGGTTTTTTCTGGGTTGCCCAGGAGGTGAACATCGCCGAGATGATTCCGGCTGCCGCCGCCAGGGTGGTGGTGACGAATACATAGGATACCGGGCCTGGTTCAGCTGACAACACTGAGCCGCCGTTGAATCCGAACCAACCGAGCCAGAGGAGAAATACCCCGATGGCCGCCAGCGGCATGTTGTGGCCCATGATCGGGCGGATAGTGCCGTTGACATATTTGCCGAAACGCGGCCCCAGCATGATGATTCCGATCAGCGCGGCCCAGCCGCCTACCGAGTGAACGAAGGTTGAACCGGCGAAGTCATGAAACTCGCTGCCGGTGAATTTGACGATGAACGGCAACGATTTACCGGAATCCGCCACGGCTTTCCAACTGTCGAATCCGTCCGGAAGTCCGGGGATCAGCCAGCCGCCGCCCCAGCCCCAGGAACCGGCCACCGGATAAATGAGTGCCACGTAAACCGCGGAGAAGATCAGGAAGCTGTTGAGCTTGATCCGTTCCGCTACGGCCCCGGAAACGATTGTCGCGGCGGTAGCTGCGAACATTCCCTGGAACATGAAGTCAGTCCAGTAAGTGTATTTACCGTCGCAGTAGTCTATCAGTCCCGCGGCGCCTTCCGGACAATTAAGCCCAAAACCGGCGCAACCGAGGAGACCGCCGATGCCCCAACTTTCGCCAGGATACATCAAGGCGAAACCGATCAGCGCGTAAGTCAGGATGCCGATTGCCACGATCAAGGTGTTTTTAAACAGGATGTTGACGGTGTTTTTTGCCCGGGTCAAACCTGATTCCAGGGTTGCGAATCCCAAGTGCATTACGAACACCAGGAAAGTGGCGATCAGCATCCAGAGGTTGTTGACCGTGAAGTAGTTTTCCGCGATTTTATTAGCAGTCGCCGAGGCGGTTTTGCTATCCTGAGCGAAGACCCCAACGCCAAGAAAAAAGATCAGCAGAAAGATTCCGATACCGAATAAACGATTCATTTTCATAATTGTTTTGTCCTCCGTTTTAGCCGATTGCGTCGTGGCCTTTTTCTCCGGTGCGGATCCGGATACAATCAGCCATATCAAGGATAAAAATTTTACCGTCGCCGATATTACCGGTCTTTGCTCCGGCGATGATACCGTCGATGGTTGCTCCAACGAAACTGTCGTTGACCGCGATTTCGAGACGAAGCTTTTTCAGCAGATTTACCTCGATGTCCGCGCCACGATAAGTTTCGTGATATCCTTTCTGCTGTCCGCAGCCAAGAGCATTGGTTACTGACATTTTAAAGATTTCCCGCTTATACAACTCCTGCTTAACCGCAGTGAGTTTTTCCGGCTGGATGTAGGCGATGATTAGTTTCATCTTCCTTTCTTCCTTTGTACTAGTTTTGGGTTTTTGCCTGTCTGTTTTGATTAAATCTAGCTGGAATACGGGAATTGTTCCCTCTCCGGTGTTTTCCGAGTATTCCTGTCTTTCCTGGCGCTTTTTATAACAGGTATTGTGCCAAAAAATTGTTGATAGTTTGCAAGGTGTTGATTATGAGAGAAATAAAAATTTTACAAAAGTTTCAAAAAATGTAACGATATGATTAGAAGTGACAATAATGTTTATAATGGTTAAATAATTACAAAATTGTAACTATGGTGTGCGTGTTGTTCAGGAATGTAGGAAAATGAAAATAAGGAGTGAAGAATAAAAAGCTCCATGAAGTGTCAGCGGTCTCACGCACCGTATTAATATCCAACCGTAAAAGTTTTTAGCCTGGATCGCGAAGCATTCCGGCAGTTTCGATCCAAACACAATGTTTGGCATTTTCGGTGTAGCGTGAAAATGGCGTTACCGTTCAGGGATTATTCCTGATGGCGGAGTTCAAACTCGAGTTTCCAGCGCTGGTTCGGCTGTTGTCCGGTACACCAGAGTTGGAGAGTGCCGGTTTCGGTGAGTTCACCGTGAAGTTTAACGGGGATAAGGCTTCCGGGCGGGATATTGCCGTCCGCGGGTAGCGTTGCCGAGATCGGGGGAAGTTCTTCGAGTTCCGGGGTGTTTTCGGCATCGTCAATAACCGTTCCGGGCATATCTTCCCTTCTTGTGGTGGAAGAAAAGAAGCGGAAAGAGGTTGTTTCGCCGACAACCAGCCCGAGTCCGTCGAACGGGATATCACACGCAGAACCTTCTTCAAGGCCAAGCGGGAGTGTACACAATGCCTGCACGGGAGGCGTGAATCCCGGAACCGCCGGCATTGACGATTCGATGCCGACGTAGTAAGCATGCGAACTGCCGGCCTTGATGCGGATGGCTTCGCCGCGCCGAACATTTGCGTAACAGCATGCTCCGAGGGCCACGGCCTGGTCCGGATTGCTGTCGGTCAGCGCAGACACTTCCGGAGCGGTTTCAGGTTTCCATGATTCAAGTACCTGCATCAGGCGTTTACGCACGGGGGGAGCTTTGGTTACGCCGCCGTTGAACAGTACGTGGGTGGGGAAGGCTTCAGAACCGGACAAATGTTGGGCGGTAAATTCGGCGAGGTGACGGGTAACCGCCGGATCGCTTTCATAGTTCAGGCCCATAGCGCGAAGACCGGACCGGACATTTCGTGCCGGTTTATTTTCCTGCGAACATTGCGGAAAAAATCCTTCAAGCAGGATGTCAAGAAGTTCTTCGCGATTCAGCTCAGTGGTGATGGTTCCGCCGATGACGCTGCTGCCGCGTCCGAGAACGGTCAATGGTTGAGGCGTGGCGTCTTCCGAACTCATCAAAATTTCCTTGGCCTGCCGGCAGGCGTGGGTAAGTCCGGTGATCTGGTAGTTGTCCAATTTTAGGTTTTGTTCTTTCTGGAGTTTTGCGGCCACGGTGTAGGCGGCGGTAAGATCCATATTGTCACCGCCGAGGAGGATGTGGCGTCCCACCGCGATCCGCTCGAAGCCGAGATTGCCGTCTTCGTCCACAACTTTTATCATGGTAAAGTCGGAGGTTCCCCCGCCGATATCACATACGAGGATGATGTTGCCGGGTTGGACGGTTTTCCGCCAATCCGATTCGTGTTCATGAAGCCATGCGTAAAATGCGGCCAGAGGCTCTTCAAGCAGGACAACCTGGAGCCCGGCTTCCCGGGCGGCGTTTACGGTAAGTTCCCTGGCTACGGCGTCGAAAGACGCGGGAACTGTAAGGATCACGGTTTGATTTTCGAGACGATTGTCAGGATCATTCGCCGCCATGATTTGATTCCAGGCTGCCTGTAAATGGGCGATTATTCGCCTGGAAGCTTCAACCGGCGAAAGTTTTTTATCCTGATTCTCACGATGCCAGGGCAGGATTGCGGCATTGCGGTCGATATTTTCGGCGCAGAGCCAGGATTTTGTGGATACAATTACCTTGTTCGGCAGTTTCGGCGCGCATTTCCTGGCGAATTCACCGATCGCGACGGAATTTTCCGGGGCCCACGGAAGCGCCAATGCCCCTTGGGGAAGTTCACCATCCTCCGGCAGATACAGGAACGACGGGAGTGAATCGCGTGATTCGGTTTCGCCGCTTTCTGTCAATTGAAGAACTTTGAATATTTGCGGTTGTGAATCTTCCGCTTCAAGGTCATGATAATACATTACCGTATTGGTAGTGCCAAGGTCGATGCCAACTAGATATTTCAAGATATTTCTCCCTCAGATTAGTCTGGTCAATAACTTACTTCAGCGGGATAAACCACTTCCGGCGCGGTTGTACCGCGTGACGGCAGATTAACATTCGTGGCGGTCCAGCCGCGATGCTGTAAGGTTCCGCTGCCCGGTTTTGACTCAGGGACGTTGCCGGTGAGCCTGATGGTGGCGGGATCGAAATTTTCCGGCGGAGCGAAAGGCAGTCCTTCCGTGGAATCTATTACCGGGGCAAGTTTGAAATGTTCATCCAGGACTTTCCGGCAATTGCAGTGGATCTGGCGGACGGCCGCGCCGATCTGGGCATCGTCGTATCCGGAAATATCTTCCTGTAGGAAGTCGATCAGCCGGCCCTCCCGCTGCAACAGAGTCAGGGCGTAAACCGCACCGTTATTGAATTGGTTTCCGGTTGGTTCCGGTTGGGCCTCGACTGGTTTTTCCGGCGCTTCCGGCAGTTTACTTTCCGGTGGTCCGGCCGCAAACAAAACGGAAAAAAATGCTTTAAAAGCTTTGATCAAATGCATAATAAAACTCCTGGATAATTATAATTGAACTGAATAATATACCTTAATGCGGCATGATTCAAAAAAGTATTGCTGGAATTTTGTTGAAACAGTTATTGACAAGGATTTTCCTGTTTTTCTTGTTTTTATATATGGTTGAGCTATTATTAATATGTATTTCAGAGGCAAATAGTTAATTCTGAGGGCCGTTTGTATGGATTTTTTGAATATTGATACTCCCGGCAAACGGAAAATGCAACGCTTTCCCTGGCGGATATACATTAGCGCCGGACTGATTGCCGCGATCACCTGGTTCATCCTTTTTTATCTGTTGTGGGCCAATTCCCGGATAACCAACCATTATCTTCCATTGATGAATGCGACTATAAATATCAAGTCGGAATCCGCCACCGGTCATCTCTGGCTTGAGGAGATTTTAGCCGGGGATGCCAATGAAAATCCGAAACATGCCATGACGCATCTGGAAAACGGCCGCCGGTATTTGAGAGCTTTGCTGTATGGGGGAGAGAAAGATGGTGTAAAAATCGATCCGGTTAGGGATTCTAAACTACGAAAAATCATACAGGAAGCGCTTACCGAATATGATTTATTAATGGATTTTGCTTGTAAGAGATTGCAGACACCGGAAAAGAGCCGTCTCGGATCAAAGGTTGACCAGATGTTTGATAAGCAATTTACTGCTTTATATCTTGATCTCAACAAGATAGAAAGGTGCATAGAGATACTGATCAGATCCTGTTTTAACCATTTTATGGCTGTAATGATTTTATTGCTTGCCGTGGAACTGTTTTTATCGTTTTTCATGGCGGTTATGTTGCATCTGCATCATAATGCCAAGTATAAGATTTACCGGGAAGTGGAAGTTTCCCGGTATGAGGCGGAAAAGACCGCCAATTGGCTTTATACTGTTATGGAAAGCATGGTCGAAGGAGTTATTATCACTGACGGTCAAGGGAATATCGGTTATATAAATCCTGCCGCTGAAAATATGTTGCAAACAAAACTGCCGGAAGTTAAAGGGAAAAATGTCAGGGAAATTTATCACACTTATTCCGCTGATAATTCCGAACTGGAGAATCCGGTAATCAAAGTCCTTGAGGATAAAAGCAGTCAGATTCAGCCGGGAACAACATTGCTTGAAACCCCGGGTGGCAATAGAATTCACATTGACAGCTCAACCGCCCCTATCATTAATAATCAGGACCAGTTACTTGGCGCGGTTTTGATAATACATGATATCAGTGAAAGCTATAAGATCCATAAAGAACTTGCGAAAAGAAATGCGGAATTCCGTTCTTTGGTGACGAATGTGGCTGGAGTTTATTACCGGTGTAAAAGTGAACCTGGCTGGCCGGTGGAATATATTTCCGGGTATGTGGAGAAAATTACCGGATATAAACCGGAAGAGTTTACTGAAGGGAAACGTAACTTTTCATCAATAATTCATCCTGATGATCGCGAAAAGGCATGGAATGAAATAAACGATGACCTCAAGGAAAAAGACACGTTTGCCTCGGAATACCGGATCATTGCCGCGAATGGGGAAATCAAATGGATCGTTGACCGCGGATGGCTGCCTCCGCGGAAAACCGGTATCGGGATGATTGAAGGAGTGGCTTTTGATATCACCGACAAAAAGGAAGTCGAGGTCCGCCTGATGCTGGAGAAAGAACGGTTGCGGAATTTTCTGGACATTGCCGGAGTGATGATTGTAGTGCTGGGGCAGGACGGCAATGTGAGTATCGCCAACCGGAAAACATGTGAAATCCTTGGTTGCGAGGAGTCCGATATTGTCGGGAAAAATTGGTTTGATTTTGCCTTGCCCGAAGATAACCGTGAAGGAGTAAAAATGGTTTTCAGCAAGATCATTTCAGGCGAGTTGAAACCATTTGAATATGTTGAAAATAAAGTTTTGACAAAAGATAAAGAGGAGAGAATTATAGCCTGGAGCAATTCAGTGCTGAAGAATGAGACTGGTGGCATCGTCGCCACTATCAGTTCGGGCGAGGATATCACGGCGCGTAAAGCCTATGAAGATGAGCGTGAAGAGCTGATAAATGAACTGAAATCCAAGAATACCGAACTTGAACGATTTACCTATACGGTTTCCCATGACCTGAAAAGTCCGCTTATAACCATAAAAGGATTTACTGGGCATCTGAAGCGCGACATGCAGGAAGGCAAAACCGACTATTGCCGGGAAGATATAGAACGAATCACGGCGGCAACCGACCACATGCAGGGTTTACTTGAGGATCTGCTGCATCTGTCGAGAGTGGGACGGAAACGCAATTCCGTGCAAAAGGCGAACTTGGGAGACCTTGTTCAGGAGGTGATTGACAATCAGTTGGCCGGTGTGCTGGGGCAAGCGAATGCTGAAATAAAGATTGAGCCGGGACTTCCGGAAGTTACCTGTGACGTAAGTAGAATCCGGGAGGTATTTCAGAATCTTATCGAAAATTCCCTGAAATTCATGGACGACGATGTATCCCCCATGATCGTAATAGGTTGCAGAATGCTAGAAGGAAGTTGTATAATATATGTAAAGGACAATGGTGTTGGTATTCCCGAGGAGTATCACGGCAAGATATTTGAAATTTTCGATAAACTTGATCCGAAAACCGAAGGTTCCGGAATTGGATTGGCGGTGGTGAAAACCATCATCGAATTGCATAATGGCAGAATCTGGGTTGAATCAGAAGGCGCCGGAAAAGGCGCGACTTTCTGTTTTACTCTAGGGCAGCAACAGGAGGAGTGGTGATTATGGATAAATTACATGGCGATCCGCTGGAAATTTTACTGGTTGAGGACAATCCGGACCATGTTGAATTAATCAGGCGTTCACTTCAGGACCATTTGATTGCAAATAACCTGCATCATGTTTCTGACGGGGAACAGGCAATGGCTTATCTTCTCCACGAGGATCAATTCAAGGGGGAAGGTTCTTCACCGCGTCCGCAGCTTGTTCTTCTGGATTTGCGCCTGCCTAAAGTCGGCGGGCTTGAAGTGCTTGAGAAGATCAAGAACAATCCGAAGCTTCAAACCATTCCGGTGGTAATCCTGACTTCTTCGGAAGCGGAAAAAGATGTTACCATGGCATATAAATGCAAAGCCAACAGTTACTTGGTCAAACCGGTTGATTTCGACCAGTTTACGAGGATGATGAAGGAACTTGGGTTCTACTGGCTGGGATGGAACCGCTTCCCCTGGCTACAGGGAGAGTTAAGTAAAAGCTGAATCCAATCAATTTCTGCCGCTCACCGCGAAATGCTTATCCAGGCTGATCAAAGTGAACATGTGAAGAATATCGTCGGAAGCCTTAACGATCTTCAGTGATCCGCTGTTCTTCCGCAAATTCTTGAACGTGTACAGAATCACGCCAATGCCAAATGAATCGAGCATTTCCACATTGCTCAAATCTATTACCATGTCCTTGACTCCGTCATTGATAAGCTGAGTCAGTTCGTTCTTGAAACTCTGCACATGTCCGGAGACCAAGTCCTGTCCTGGAGTAATTGTCGCTTTTTTTTCTTCTCTCGAAATCTCGCTCATGCTTCCCTCACATATTTCCTAATTCAGGGAGTTTGAGTTAAATTCCCGGTATCTGTCAATACATTATCATTAATTATATTAAAATAAAGTTGATGAATGAAAAATATAGTGCTACCGGTAAATAAAACACGAATATTTGAATCATAATAACTTATTATTAATATTTTCTGATCATATTTTAATATTATTACGTCAATTGCGGCGAAATCAAACGAAAAAACGGAATTTTTAGAATGCTTACGGAATCAAATCCGGAATACACCGTATTGCTGATTGAGGATGAAGATGCTCATCGGGAGTTGATCCAGCGCGCGTTTGAGGAATCACCCCAGAAATTCAGACTGCTCAGTTGCGAGACCATTCTTGAAGCAAAAAAATTACTTGACGATAAAAAGCCGGACATCGTTCTATCCGATATGTTCCTGGTTGACGGCAAGGCCACCAGCCTGCTTCCTGAAAAACGTGAGGACGTTGCTTTCCCGATGGTTGTCATTACCAGTTTTGGCGATGAGCAGATTGCCGTGGACGTGATGAAGCGCGGAGCCTTTGATTATGTCGCAAAATCTGAAGAGAGCCTGCGTAACGTTCCGCAGACCGTCAGGCGGGCCTTTCGGGAGTGGGAGAACCTTAATGAGCGGCGTCAGCTGGAAAATGAATTGCGTGAGTCAGAAAAAAGGTTCCGGGCATTTTATGATTCCAAGGTGATTGGGATATTTACCGGAAATGTCGACGGGCAAATTCACGATGCTAACGAGGTTTTCCTTAATATGCTTGGTTATGATAGAACCGCTCTGCCTTTTGATTGGATGAAAATAACTCCGGAAGAGTGGCTGGAGCAGGATAGGCGGAAGATAAGGGAAATCATGGAGACCGGCGCTCTTGAGGCATTTGAAAAAGAATACATTCGAAAAGACGGTTTAAAAATTCCAGTTCTGATCGGCGGAACCCTGATTGGCAACAAGTCCGGGGAGTTTATTTGCTTCGGACTTGATCTGAGCGAAAAGAAAAAGGCGGAAGCGGATTTTCACGCCAGCGAGGAACGTCACCGCCATATCGTTGAAACCGCGAACGACCTGGTGTGGGAGACCAATCAAAAAGCGGAATTTACTTTTGTCGGTCCTCAGGCCAGTGATATTTTTGGACGGGCTCCTGAAGAAATGCTTGCTAAAACTCCGGAGATTTTCATGGATAAATCCGAGAGTGATAAGATCATGCGATTCATTATGGGACAGGTGGAGGATAAAGTGCCGTTTTATCAGATTGAAACTATCAGGAACATTGAATCCGGGGAAAAAGTCTACCTGGAGACCAGTGGAGTGCCGTTTTATTCAGATTCCGGAAAATGGCTCGGATATCGCGGGGTCATCAGGAATATAACCGCGCACCGGGAAATGGAAAAACAACTCAGACACGCCCAGAAAATGGAAGCTATCGGAACCCTTGCCGGAGGCATTGCCCACGACTTCAACAACATCCTTTCCCCGTTGATGGGATATACCCAGATGGCTATCCGCGTTGCCGGTGAAAACAAAAAGCTTGTTCATTATCTCAATGAAATCCGTGTTGCCGGTTCAAGGGCTAAAAAATTGATATCGCAAATCCTTACTTTCAGCCGCCGTACCGAACATGAGTCCGAACTAATCTGCATTTCCCCGGTCATCAATGAAGCTATTGATCTTTTCAAGGCCACTTTGCCGGATAACATTGAAATCGTTAAGGATATTATTGACGACAAGCCGGTAATGGCCGATCCAACCCAGATTTATCAGGTGATTATGAATTTATGCAGGAACGCGGAACAGGCTATGGAGACGAACGGCGGAACTCTTGCTGTTTCACTTTCCGCGAAACTTCTTGCGGATGGGCAAGTAAATAATGAGCAACCGGCGGGTGAATTCATGATGCTGAAAGTTTCTGATACCGGTTGTGGAATGCCGAAAGAGGTTATAGAACGGATTTTTGAGCCTTTTTACACCACTAAACCAGTCGGGGACGGTACTGGAATGGGATTGGCGCAAACTCATGGGATTGTCCGCGATTCCGGCGGATTTATCTGCGTCGACAGCGTGGAAGGCAAGGGTAGCGCTTTCCGGGTGTATCTACCCGTTCATTCCGCGTGATAAATTTGCCAGGTTACGGCCCATCAGGACAAGGTTGTCTGGGGTGGCTTTCATGGCATTTTCGAGTGATCCCGGACCAGATGCAATGCTGAACGCGGCATTGAAAATATTCAGAAACTCGATTCCGTTTCCTTTCAACGCGCCGGAAACCAGTACTGCCGGAACCTTATATTGATGTGCTGTTTCCGCAATTACCGCACAGAGTTTGCCCGAGCCGGTCTGAGCATCCGTACAGCCTTCTCCGGTAATCAGCATGGAGACGCCGGGGAGTTTATCTTTGAGTCCGGTGATTTCCACCATCAGTTCCGCGCCGGAAACCATTTCCGCGCTGCAAAAGGCGCGAAGCCCGAAGCCCAGCCCTCCGGCCGCGCCGTCGCCGGGGTGTTCGCAATTGTCCGTCAGCCCGGATGCGATTACCGCTTTGGAATATTTTGTCAGATTTGCTTCGAGTTTTTTTACCATTTCCGGATCGGCGCCCTTTTGCGGCGAATAAACTTCCGCCGCGCCGTCCGGACCGAGCAGCGGATTGGTGACGTCGCAGGCCACTCGGATTTTTGCGTTTTTCAGTTCAGACATAACATTCGATGAATCTATGGAAGCAAGATCACCCGCGCCGCCGCCGCTGCATCCGCAAACCAGGCTTTCCCCGTTTTTATCCAGAAGTTTGTATCCCAATGCCTGTGCCATTCCCGCGCCGCCGTCGGAAGTGGCGCTGCCGCCGATGCCGATGATAATATCGCGGATGCCCTGACGCAGGATATCCCGGATAACCTCGCCGGTTCCGTAAGTGGTGGTGATCCAGGGGTTGAGTTCTTCCGGCTTCAGCAGTTCCAGACCGTTGGCCGAGGCCATTTCCATTACCGCCGTGCCGGAATTGCCTAAAATGCCGTATTCCGCCATTACCTTCCGGGCAAGGGGATCATGAACTTCCACCTTGCGGATTGCTCCGCTGGTGGAGGCCACTGCCGCGTCAACGGTTCCTTCTCCGCCGTCAGCCATCGGAATGCAAATTACTTCCGCGCCCGGGTTTCCCTGGAGAATCCCCGTTTTGAGGTATTCACAGACTTCCGGGCTGCGCAGGCAGCCTTTGAATGAATCGGGCGCGATAATTATCTTCATACGATAAGATTTTTCTGTGCTTCATGCAATTGGGCAATAGCGGTTTCCGCGCCGTTTGGATTGCGGAATACCGATGTTCCGGCAACCATCATGTTTGCGCCGGCTTTAGCAGCGGTGTCCACGGTGTCCTTGTCGATGCCGCCGTCCACCTCGAGATGGACTTGCAGGTTGCGTTTGGTGATTTCGTCACGGATGGTCTGGACTTTCGGCATCATGCCGCCCATGAAACTCTGTCCCCCGAAACCTGGTTCTACGGTCATTACCAGTACGAGTTCGATCTTGTCCAGGTACGGCAGCACGGTTTCCGCCGGAGTTTTGGGTTTCAGGCAGATACCCGCGCTACAGCCAAGTCCGTGAATGTGTTCGATAACCTCATCCGGATTGCCGGAACATTCCACATGGAATGTGATGTGGTCGGAACCTGCGTCCGCGAACGGTTTGGCGTACTTCAAAGGATCGGTGATCATCAAATGAGTGTCGAAGCTTTGTTCCGTGACCTTGCGGATGCTTTTCACGATTGGCGGCCCGATGGTCAGGTTAGGCACGAAATGACCGTCCATTACGTCGAGATGGATCAGGTCGCAGCCGGCATCGGTCACGCGTTTTATTTCATCTCCGAGTATCGAGAAATCGGACGCCAGGATCGATGGCGCCACCAGCAGTTTCTGATGGTTTAATTCATTTAGCGGGTGTTTCGGCATTATCTTTTTCCTCTGGTTCAGGTTCTTGCTTATGTTTTTTCTTGCGGTTGATGTCGAGCCAGCGGCGGTGCGCCCACATCCACTGTTCCGGGCGCTCTCTGATCAGGTCTTCAAGTGCGGTGGTGTACATTTGCGTAACCGCCTGGACGTCTTTCTGTTTATCGCCGGTTGGCTTGTAGTCTATCTGACATTTTCCCCGGAACTCGAAATGGCCGTTGTCGTCGATACGGCGCAGGCCGCCCACGGAGATTGGCACACCGGTTTTCAGATGGAGCAGGGCAGGGGTGGCATGGGACCTTGCGGGGTGTCCGAAGAATTCGGTTTCAAGTCCTTCACGGGTGCTTGCGTGCTGGTCGGCCACGATCGCTACCGATTTTCCCGCGCGGAGCGCGGCCAGCAAAGGCTTGATTCCTTTTTCTTTCGACACGGTTTCATGGGTTTCTCCAACCCGGTGCGAGTAAATCAAATTCCCGAGTTTCGGGTTATTCAGCGGACGCATGATCGACACCAGCGGAATCCGCGAGAGCGCACTGTAGCTGCTCCCCGCCAGTTCCCAGTTGCCGTAGTGTCCCGTGACAATGATCAGCGGTTTCGAGTTTTCCCCGAAAAAATGTTCGTAAAATTCCGGATAAACGTTGATGGACACGTAATCCTTGATGTTGTCCATATTGATGATCTGGTTCATCTTGATAATTTCCACGAACACCTTGCCGAGATGACGGAAATTGGCGCGCCCGAGTTTTACCGCTTCCCGGTGAGTTTCCACAATGCCGCTGTGCAGAATGTGCTGAAGTGTCCGGTTTCGGTGTCTGCGGTCGAAGAAGAACACCAGTTCCATGATGATTTCGCTCAGGAAATACGCCACTTTCAACGGCAGTGCCCGGATAATGAACACAAAAACCACCGCCGGATAATATTCCAGGTTTATCTGGAATGCGCTTTTTTCTTTTTTCTTCTTCTCGCCCATATTTCAATTCCGCAATTGTTCAAAAGATAAATATAATTACCTTGCCGGATTTGAAAAGCGCAAAAAGGATTTTTCCCGCGTGGACAGATGATTAAGTCTGGAATTCAAGAATCCTGAATGCGTAAGGTTTTACCTTAATCCCGGTGTGGCCGGATAATTTCCGGTTGTTCCAGAGATCATGCCCGCTTTTCAGGTTCAGACCTTTTTTCATTATAACAATATCACCGGTCCAGGTTTTTCCGGAATTGTTGATCAGGGTCACGATCAGCGATGAAGTTTTTTTCGTCACCAGATACTGGATCCGCGGTCCTTTGACCGAAATCAGCAGGTGACTGGTAAAAACATGGTCAAGGAAATCCTGATTGTGAGGTGAAAACGGTCTGCCGCCGGTGTTTTGCATGTAGGGCATGAGGGTAAGGTAGATTGTGCCTTTGCCAATCTTGCGCTGGAGAATCGACGGTGCGCGGTTGTAGCGTCTGGCTTCAGCCAGCATTTTCCATTTAGGCGATGTTCTTACCAGTGTGATCGGGTTTGGACCTTCGTCGTAATCGATGTCTTTCCATTTTGGAAAGAATTTCGCGAAGAGTTCCACGCCGCCGGTTTTTTCCACGCCCATGAATTTTTTGGGAACCTGAGTAGTATTTACAACCAATTCACCGCCGGATTTTACGTATTCGGAAAGCTTTTCTTCTAGATTTCCGGTTACTTTCAGATTACCAAGCAGAACCAGGACTTTGTATTGTTTCAAAACCTCAAGCGGACAGTCCTCAAGCACCACGTTGAAGCTGTCGCCGTAGCGGGATGCGCTTAAAATATGTTCATATGGGCGGGTGTCGAATCCTTCCCACAGCATTTTTCGCATTTTGTCGCGGTCGTGACACGGCGGGAATGGTTCCGTGCCATCCTGCCGGAACTCGTTGAATTGCGGAGGCAGTTTCCCGCAACCCGGGAAAACGAATTCGAAAAAGTTGTCGATCATGGCGTCGGCCCGGGTGTATTCGCAAAGACCGTTCCAGATGCGGTGACTGCGCTGTTCCCAGCCGTGATCATGTTCGAGCATTACCGCGAAAGGCACATGCGGTTTGCCCCGATTCGGATTTTCGAGTAACGAATGCTTGCCGAACTTTTTGGCGTTCTTGCCATAAGGCGACAGTTTCCATTTGCCGTCATTGGTTTTTATCCAGTTGCAGGCGGAACTGCTTTCGAGCAGGACCAGGTTTGTGCCGGAATAAAAATAAGAAACCAGCTCGCGGAGAATCACGTTTTCGGAGATTCCCGCTTTGCGGACGCCATTGGCGTCAAAGAAACAGGTTCCGTCGACAAGGCCGCTCCAGGGGGAGATGTCCATGCCCCAGTAGCCGTTATGTTGAGAAGCCGCGCCGCGCACGAATGCCGTGGAAACCTCGGCGTTGCCGAGGGTCCCGGTCATTTCCATCCAGACCAGTTTTGCGCCCCACTCGAACGGATAGTGAGTCGAGAAGCATTTGGAAACGTGGATGGCGATATTTTCCTTTTCAAAGTTGACTTTATAGCGCTTTTCCATCATCGGGTAGTTTGCCATTTTCCGGAGCGGATGGTAGCGGTCGGGTTTGTTGGTGATGTAGCAGTCGCGGTAAAACTCGAACGCTTCCCGGCGCGACTTGAACATTTTGCGCGGCCAGATGACCCCGCCGTCCTGTTCGCCGCAAAGACACCACCAGACGCGTTTACCGTGTTCTTTCATGCCTTCCCGGAGCAGTTTTACCTGCATGTCCAGAAAATCCTGAAGCTTCATTTTGTAACGTTCCGCGATTCGTTTGGTCTGAGTAGACGAGAGCCAGCAGTCTACCATTACCAGATTGCGTTCCGGCTGGGCGCGGCGCATTTTTTCGGCGTCGAGGTCGGTCCAGATGCGGAGGCCGTTGACGGGAATAGCTTTCAGGTTTTGTTCAACGCTGGTGTATTCAATGCCAGAGTAGGTGACCGTGGGGCCGAGTGCCATGCCATCGGCCCAGTCTGCCTGGTTGAATTCCAGCATCAGCGAAAACATCTCTTTGTCCGGTTTTACCGGCGGCGGCTTTTTCATGATATGATAAAGTTAGACTATTTTACGTCGATTACCAGTTCGCAGGGGTAGATCAAGCCCCAGTCTTTGCGGCGGTCATAACTGCGCAAGGCGTCCACAAGCGTGGGCTTAAGGTTTTTGAATTCCTGTTTTTTGCCGTTTACGGTCACGGTTACCGGCTTGGAAAAATCGACCATTTGCGGGGCAAGCCACAGCGCAAACTTTTTGACGTTTTTGGTTTTTACCTCGAAATTATTATCGCCCAGGTTCTTTGCATCGACCCACGCGGCATTCTTCACCCCGCCATAACAACCTATTACGGTTTTTACGCGTTTTGCATAGGTTTCCGGGGTTTCACCTGCCAAAGGCCGCCACTGTCCGCCGGTTTTTTGCCGGTTGACGTTGCGGTATGTCTTTACTCTTCCGGGAGAAGTTTCCAGAATGCTTACCCAGGCTGTATGCGGTGTGGGATTCGTTCCTTTGATATGACAGAATGCGCCGCGTGGAGTCAGTTCAAATACTTCCTTCGGGTAAGGATTGCGTTTTTTAGTTTGCACCCATTCCCAGAACTCCTTGACGCAGGGGGCGGCTTCATCAAGCAGAGTGTGTCCGCCAAGGTGATATTTCAGGACGTGATCGCATCCGGCTTCCGTCAGTTTCTGATCGGTGAAGAGGATTGAGTTTGTCTTTGGATCAGTTTTGATCGGGACGCGTTTTTCTTTAGGGATCATTCCGGCCTTGCCTTTGCCGCCATAGCGTTTCATCTGATCGACAAAACCATCGTATTGGCCGAAAATCATGAACATCGGGATGTTTTTGAACGGTTCGAACTTCAAAACGTTCCAGCCCCCGGAGATGGCAAGTCCGGCGCAGGCCTTATCGTTCAGGCGTTGAGCGTGACGCCATGCGCCGCTTCCCCCCATTGAGAATCCCCCGACTGCAATCCGGTCAGGATCGATATTGTAGCGGTATTTAGCTTCTTCGATCGCGGTGTCAAGAAACTCGTCAGACTTTGGTTTCAGCCAGCGGGAGAAACCACCGCCTTTGTTGTTGAATGATGGCGCGACGATGATAAAATTTGCTTTGGCTTCATTCAACCGTTTGTCGAGTTCATATTTTCCTACGTACATGCCGGCGGCGGCGGGTGGGACTCCCGGCCCGCCCCCGTGCAGATAAAGAAGCAGTCCGGCGGGTTTGGAAGGATCATAGTTTTCAGGCGTGAAAAAGAAAAGCTGGCTTTGCGGAAATTTTTTGTCGAAGTCAGCATTTTTGATTCCCGGCTTGGAAAACGGCACGGGCTTTCCGGCAGGAGTTTTTACCTTCCAGGCGTTTGGTTCCTGCTTTTGCAGGGCGGCGATTACAGGGGCAATGTCGCCTTTATATTTATTGATTTCCGGCTCAAGTTTTTTGCGCTCCTCCGGTGAGGCGGCGACATATTTTTTTGCCAGACCGATAATTTTACCGTCGGGAGCTTCCGCGCATACGGCTTTGTGAGTGGCAAACATCAGGGCTGTTCCTGCCAGGATAATTGCGGCTGATCTTTTCATTTTGAATCTTCCAGTTGTTTTTTGATTGAAAATGTTTACGTACACATTATAATAATCCGACTCACACGGCATGTCAACAGCTGTTCCCGATTTTTATAGGTATTACTGCTTTTTCGAGGAGACTGGAGCTGTTCTATCCGGACGCAAAAAAACCGGATTATCGTTCATCTCCAGTTCCTTTCACTACTGACGCTGATCATCCTGTTAGCCGCAAACTGGACTTACGCAGCAATTTCCGGCATCGGAAACGGCGGCTTCTGAAAAAGATTGCGGGGGCAGTTATTTGCCGTTAACGTTTTTCAGCTTTTTATCTGTTTCTCTGAGATATTTCTGAATAATATTAACATCTCCCAGGGTTGCAAGATGTTTGCGATATTCTTTCAGGCGTTTATCTCTCTCCTTAAGCAGCCATGTTTGCTGTTGCGTCAAGCTCAAGTCCTTGAGGTGTGGAGTCAAATCTTTTGTGAGTAAAAACATTTCCGGAGAATCAACCAGCTCCGCCTTTATCTTGAACTCCAGGTCAGGAAGTTTTTCCACATCGAAACTGCTGTCAAAATAGTATCCTCGCCTGATTGCGCTGAATTTTTTGCAGTCTTTGCTTTTTCCGTCTTTGAAAGTTCTGCACAGAACGGTTTCTTTTCCCAATTCCAGGTACAGATTGCCATTGTAGTAGAGGTCGATGACATTGCATTTTTTATTGCTCAATAACCGGCTGTATTTTATGATCTCATCATAACGTGATGCTATTTTTTTTAGGCCGATAATATATAAATGCGGCTTAATACCTTTTATTGCCGTTATGCTGAAATATACGGCATCAATTTGCAATGGTGCATTAATAACCAATGAAAAATTTTCAGGCTTTTCATTTAAAACATAACTGATTGTCAATCGCAGAAACTTACCTTCGGGGATGTTATCGGGGATTCTTGGCGAAGTCATGAACGCGGTTTCCAGCGGATGGTAGCCTGACCGTATTTCCCTGAAGATAACATCATCGGCATTGAGCGCCATGAAGCCGAAAAGGATAACCGTTGCCAGTATGGTTATCTTAAGCATAAAACCACCTTTCGCATTCTGCTTTTGGGTTTTTGATAATTGCGGTATCTTGTCCAAGGCGGAGACGTATCACGATTTTCAAATACCCTTGTCTAAGTATGATTACCTTAATATACAGAAGCCTCTGTTGTACAGGGGTTTATTAATCTCTATCACTTTCGCCTGGATTTTATTCAAGTCATCAATTGATACTTTTCGTGCCATATATCTGTCGGCAATATAATCTTTATCCGCTTTAACTCTATTTCTGTATTTCAACAGTTCTTGGTCTGTAAGTTTATCGAAGTTTACATTCTTATATGTATCCAGTGAAAGTACTTTGGCAATCTTTTTTTGTTCCGCCAATTTTCTCTTTTCTCTGTCTTTTTTCCAAATGTCCTTACGGGCAATACCTGCCGAAAAGCATAAATGAAAGTTTTCTTTTTTTGAATCAGCGTTTCCAGTTATAATTTGCCTGATAACTCCGGATTGTTTTGCTGAAGATTTATTATTGCTATTCAATTCCATTATAACGGCTTCATTTTTCCATTGAATTGTTGAGGAAGAGGGAATTAGCATAACGGCTGATTCCCATGGAACCAGATAACTGTATCCGTGAGTGTCTTTTTTATAATCAACGTTGAAACAAATAACAAAATCAAGCATGATTTTTTCAGGTGGAACATGTTTCTTATTGCTGTCAAGATAAACAGTACAGGTGGTCTTTTCCGGATTATCGATGCGGAAGGAACGGTCATATATTGCTTTTTTCCCGGTACGTATGCTGAGATTGATAAAATAGCCGGATTTGACATCAGGCAAAAGCAAATTCCATTTTGCATGTATAACGGCGGAAGATTTATAATTCCGGTCATATTTGACGATTAGTTTTTGATCAGCTTCCGCATAAACCGAGAATACGGAAAATAAAGAAATAATGAAAATTATCGCTTTCAAAGCGTTCCTTAATCTTGCTGTTTTTAAATATTTTCGTAGTTTTGGTTTGTTCTGATTTTGATACTATTTAAGACGTCAGGCGTTTGATGGTGTTGATGGTTTCGTCGATATTGATGGGTTTGACGAAACACTCGTCGGCGCCGGCGAGGATCATTTTCTGTTTGTCGCCGGGTTCGAGGAATGCGGTAATGATCACTACCGGGAGGTTTTTCAGTTCCGGGGTTTTGCGGATTTGGTCGAGAACTTCATAGCCGTCGATTTTGGGCAGTTGCAGGTCAAGCAGCAGCAGGTCGTAATGTTTCCTGCCGAGGTGCTCGAGGCAGGTTTGCCCGTCCTCGACGCTGTCGAGTTTAAATTCGGTGCCTTCGAGCATGTTTTCAACGAGGAGCAGGTTTGCCTGATTGTCTTCCGCGAGAAGAATGTTTTTGAATTCACCGGGCTCTTTTGAGATTTTTATACGCTGGTCCTTCAGTTCATTGGGGATATGTGCGCGCAGGTCGCGGCGTTTGAGTCCCCAGTTGGTTGCGGTATGGACAGGGGACGTTTCGCCGCCTCCCGCTGGCTGTTCGATATCGTCAAGGAGGAACGTCAGGTGGAATATTGAGCTGTTTTCGTCACCGGTCTGCGCGGAAAGCTCGCCGCCGAGAAGTTCAGCGTTGCCTTTGGCGATGGTCAGGTTCATCATCAAACTGCCTGAGAGCAGCGGGATCTGTTCGGTTTTGTTCTTGATATATTTGTGGAAGATTTCGGCCAGCGGTTCGCTTGCCTTGCCCCTGCCGCTGTCCTGAACGTAAAATGCCAGTCTTCCTGACGATATCCTAGTGCCGAATGAAATTCTGGCGCCAGGATCGGCGTTCCGGATCATGTCCGACAGGATGATAGTGAGGATGTGAAACAGAATGTCGCGGTCGGTATTGATTTTCTTCGGCAGATCGGAAGTGAAATGGCTTTCGAGTGAAATTTTCTTTTCCTCGGCGGCCATCAGGTTGAAGTTAAGGACTTCCCGGATGAACTCCATGGTATCGAAATCCCGGATATTGAGGGTGACTTCCCCTGAGTCGATCTTCGACATTTCCAGAAGGTTGATGATCAGGTCGTTGAGGACCTGGGCGCTGTGATGGATGGTGAGTACTTTCCGCTCAAGGTCTTTATCGTATTTTCCGTTGATGATTTCTTTGACGATCAGGTTGGTGAAGCCCACGATTGAATTCAGCGGATTACGCAGTTCCAGGGAAATATTGGTGAGGAAATCCGTTTTGAAGCTGTTGACCGATTCAGCTTCCTTTCTGGCGTTTTTTTCCCGGATATGGCTTTTTTCCAGTTTCAGCATGTTGTTGCGGAGACGGTCGCGCATATAATTGAGCGATTTGATCAGTTCGCCGATTTCATCATCGCTGCCACCCTTGGGGAGTTTTGCGGAAAAATCACCTTTTGCGAGGCGGTTGGAGAAATCCACGGTCTTATTGATCGGCGCCACGATACGCTTGGAAACGTAATAAAGCTCAAACAGGAAAAGCAGTAAACCGATGAATCCGAAGACAATCACGGTGATGATGGAGGTTCTGACTTTCTGGGTGAAGATTTCCCTGACTTTTGAATTCAGTTCGTATTCATGTTTTTCCTCATTTTCGATATCTTTGAGGAAAACCCACGCGCTGATCCCGAAATAAACCGCAAGCACGAGTGCGATAATAGCGGCCCCTCCTCCAACATACAACATGAATCTTTTTGCAATTCGCATATACTAACCAGTTTTAGTTTATTTGAAATATAACCTGATCGGGATTACTCCTTGAAATATACGGCTGCTTTTTCCGTTATGCCAGGGTCAACTTCACATGCCTTGCGAATGAACCTGGCCGCCAGGGGGTATTTTCCGTACCAATCGCAAAGTATCGCCAGATTCAAATAGTCATCCGCGGCCTGTTTGCGGCCGCCGCCGATATTGATCCGGCCGGTGTCGGCGGCCTCGCTCCGGGCGTCTGCGTAATGCGCGATCAATCTGGTTATCTGGCGGAAACTCAACTTTTTCCATTCAAGGGGCCGTTCCCCGTTTTTTCCTGTCAATATAAGCTTGCCCCCCATAATAGACAGCGTTCCTTTCAAGCTCTGGCCGGTGCTTAGTTCGATATCGTCGGCTTTGTACGGAATCCGCAGAAGCATGGATTTCAGCTTGGAGCCAAGCAGAGTGATTTCCTGATACCGTTTTGCTTCCTTGTCCCGTTTCAGGGCGGGGAGTTTTTTCAGATATGCAGTCAATTTGTTTTCGGGGATCTGGAAATTTACCGGAATCGGACGGTTTATCGCAAATTCGCGGTGTTTCCTGAGCCAATCCACATTTATTTTACCGGGATCGAATTGACTGGCGGACGGCTGAAGCGAAGATTCCTTGCCAGCGGACAAGCCGTTTCCATCGTCAGTTGTCCGGTTGGAAAGCCAGGCGGTAAAAAGCGGCTCGATAGTTTCCTTGCCGACTGCCTGCCCGGAAAGCGCTTTTTCCCATACCGGCAGACGTTTACGCCAGGGATTTCCCCAGTATTCTCCCGGAATGGTGGAAGAATGCTGATATAAGTCATGGAAAGCTTTATTCACGGTTTCCGGCGACGCATTGTTGTAAAGGTGACGGACCAGTATAGCCAAACTGCCGAGTACCTTTTTCCGTCCTTCAGTTTTGAGCCTCATCCGCAATGTTTCCGGTGAAATTTTCTCATCCTCCAGAAACTTGATCAATGCCATTACCGCATTCGTTTCATCGATATCGGCCGCGGCCAGCCGTTCGTATATGAATGAACAGTTTTCCGGACTTCGCAACTGGGCGTTGAGATAATAAGCGAAAGAAAGGTTCAGCCCTGCTTGTCCGCGACTTTCGGGAGACGCGGTTTCATTCATTGCTTTCATGGCTAGTTCCTGGGCAAGCTTGGGATTGCCGTCCGCGAACGCGCCGGTTATTTCCGGATGGAAATTTTCTGGAAGGGGTTCGGCGTTCCAGCTGCCGATTACCAATGATGAAATGATAATGCCTGAAAGAATTCCCACTATCGCCAGACCGACAATCAGCACAAGCTTCAGGGGGCTTAACTTCTTATTTTTGTCCGGTTCGGATTTTTTTTGCGGCTGAGTGTCCGGTTCTGTTTTAGGCAGGGAGTTTTCCAGTGATAATCTGCTCTTTTGCTGATCATTCATCCCTTGGGATATTTTTGATCGCTTCGTAACCTTGCCTCTGCTTTTAAGGTATCCGTTCAGGACCTTGATGATTTCACGGTAACCGGGACGTAATTGCGGGTCGCGCTCAAGCATTGACATAATGAGCCGGGATATTTCCTGGGAAATTTCCGGCCGGTGTATTCTCGGGGAGGGGGGGGCTTCTTTCAGGCGCATTCTGATCAGTTCGTCCATATCCTCCTTGTCGAAAGGGGTTTTGCCGGTAATCAGATTGTAAAAAGATGCGCCCAGACTGTAGATGTCACCGCGGAAGTCTTCGCGTCCGGTCATCACCTTTTCCGGACTCACATAATGCGGACTGATCCACGCGGTTGTCATTCTCTCGATTTCTTCGTTTCTGGAGTCGTTCAGTGCCTGGGCGATACCGAAGTCGCCGATTTTTGCGTTGCCCTCGTTGTCGAGCATTATGTTTCCAGGTTTGATATCGTGATGGATAATTCCGTGCCGGCGGGCGTTGTCGAGGCCTTCGGCGCAGTCCCGGATCCAGTGGACAACATCATCGGCCGGGAGTTCCCGATCGATCTTGAGTTTGGTTTCCAGCGACCCACCGGCCATGTACTGCATGATAATGTACGGCTGATTGTTGTATTCCCCGCAGGTGTAAATCGGGATTACCGCGTAATGATTGATGGTTGCCGAAGTGCGCGCTTCATGAAGGAACAGATCGCTGCTTTCCCTTTTATCCGCCACTTCCTGTTTTAACACTTTTATTGCCACTTCCCGGTCGAGCGCAAGGTCGAGTCCGCGGTAAACCGTTGCCATTCCACCGGAGCCGCCGGGTTCCTCGAGCAGATAGTTGTCGAACCACTTTGGAACGATCAGCTCTTCCCCGCATGACGGACAGTCGAACCTTGAGAAAGGATCGAGAAACGTCACGTCCATTTTCTGCGAGCATTTGTGGCAGGATATTTTAAGGTGGCGTCTGCCCTTTTCGAGCGATTCTTCAACCTTGTTGTCCGCAACGGGCACGGCGCCTTTGTTTGGACTGGCGGAAATACTTGCGCCAAGGTCGATTACCGGACGGTTGCTTTCAATTTCAACTTCGTCACGGCTTATGGCCTGGGTCTTGGTGATGTTTTCGAGAATTTCAGCGGATGACATTTCATCGCCGGAAACCTCCTCGGCCGGAACGAGAATTTTCTCGTCCGCGTCAGATTCATTTTCAGGTACGTGATCGATGCGTCTGTCGTCAACCATTAAGTGACCTAACTCTCTGCCGCCGCCGAAGGTTGTCAATGCAGCCAAACGGTTGGGAGCGGCCGGTTTTGTTCCAATACGTTAAGTAATATATCCGGCCTCCCGAGCTCCGTCAATTTTTCCACGGCTAAATTCTCGACAAGGTCGGGACAATTCGCTTCCTCGCTTACGTGGGCGAGGAACAGAAACCTGGTGCGGCTGGTAAGCAGGATTTCCAGGGCGGCCAGGGCGTTTTCGTTGTCGAGGTGACCGTGGCGGCTGAGTATCCGGCGTTTGAGAGCTAGCGGCCGTGGCGTGTCCCAGAGCATCTGCCGGTCGTGATTGCTTTCAAGAACGAGGGCGTCGCAATCCAGCAACCGCTGACGGTTCAGGCTGTTGAGGTGTCCAAGGTCGGTGGCAACCCCCACTTTGATATTGTGCGCGGAAACCGTGAATCCTACCGGATCGATGGCATCGTGCTGCACGGAAAAAGGCTCGATATGAAAAATATCGATGTCGAACTGGCTTCCCGGCTCAAATATCACGCGCTGACGGCCAAGCTGGTTTTTCTTTACGAGAAATTCCCCGGTGGGGCCGGTTGTATAGGTGGGGATGTTCAGTTTGTCGGAAAAGACCCGGCAGCCTCTTACGTGGTCGCTGTGTTCGTGCGACACCAGCAGCGCCTGGATTATTCCCGGATCGATTTCCAGTTTATCCAGCCTGGACATGATCTCCCTGCAGCTGAACCCGGCGTCAATTAATATCCCGCTCTTGTTGTTATGTAAAAGCAGCGCATTGCCTCTGCTGCCGCTGCCAAGTATCGATATGCCGAACTCCATTGTAATCCTTTCTGTGTTTTTTCTGCAAATGCCGGGACGGGTGGAAAAACCGGAAAAAAAGAAAAAAAATTGCGCGGAACCGTATCCGGGCTTTTAATATAGCCATTTTTAACGTATTGTAAATAGCCGAATTATCGTTTTGACAGCCTGAAAACAGGGATTACATACATGCCAGAGCAAGGTTTATACCAATCACAGGAATTAAGACAGGAACAGGTCCTGGCCCCGCAGCAAATCCAGTCTCTTGAAGTGCTGATGCTGCCCATGCTTGAGTTGCAGGAGAAGATCAGCCAGGAACTTAACGAAAATCCTGTCCTCGAACTCGAAAAACCGGCGGGAGAAGACCTTGCCGGAGATCCGTTGTCGGATACCGCGGTTGCCGATGACCCCGAGGCCGGAGACAACGGAAAAGAAGATGAGGAAGATCTTTCCCGTCTGATCGAGATTGCCGATTCGTGGCAGGATTATTTGCCGCCAGTTCACAGCCGCAGAGAGTTTACTTCGGAAGACGAGGAAAAGCGCCAGCATCTTTTCAATTCCCTGGCGGAAGAAACTTCCTTGCAGGAACAACTGGTGGAACAGCTTCGGCTTTCCGAAGCCGGCGAGAAAACCCGGAATATTGCTGAACTGATCATTGGCAGCATTGATGAACAGGGATATCTGCGCAGTCATCTTGCCGATATCGCCATTGCCGCCGACGCTGACCTCGACGAGGTTGAGGATGTCCTGAAATTCGTCCAGACGTTCGACCCGCCGGGGATCGGCGCCCGAGACCTCAAGGAATGCCTTATGCTGCAGCTGGCCCGGCAGGGGCGCGAGCGCAGTGACCTTGCAAAACTGGTAAAAAATTATCTCGATGATCTTGCCCGGAACCGTCTGCCGCAGATTTCCCGGAAAACCGGTTTTTCCATGGACAAACTGAAAAAGCTTATCGGGGAAATCCGCCAGCTCAGCCCGTATCCGGGATCGGCCGTTTCCGCCGATAATCCGGTGTTCGTGGTCCCGGAACTGACCGTGGAGCAGAAAGACGGGGAATTCTCCATTACCTCCTCCGACGACCATCTGCCCAGGCTCAGGATTTCATCGCTTTACCGGAGACTTCTGGAAGACCCCAAGACTCCGGATGAAACCAAAAATTACATCAAGGAAAAACTTTTGAACGGCAAGATGCTTATTAAAAGCCTTGAACAGCGGCAGAGTACGATTCACCGGATCGCCAAGGTCATCCTTGATGCTCAACACGACTTTTTCAAGAAGGGGATCGAGCATCTTCATCCCATGACCATGCAGCAGGCTGCGGAAAAACTCGGTATCCATGAAACTACCGTCAGCCGCGCCATTGCCAATAAATATCTCCAGACCCCGCGCGGACTCTTTGAGTTTAAATACTTTTTCTCCGGAGGCTACCAGTCTGATTCCGGGGAAGAACTCTCTTCCAGGAGCGTCAAGGAGAAGATTCGCGACCTTATCATGAAAGAGGACGCTTCTAAACCGTTGTCGGATTCCAAACTCTCGAAAATGCTTAACGAACAGGGAATTCCGGTGGCGCGCCGCACCGTTGCCAAATACCGCGAGGAAATGGGAATCCAGTCTTCTCACCTTCGCAAAGAATTCTGACTAATGAAACCCGAGCAAATTTATCCAATCAAATCCTGGCAGAGGATTGTTCTCATCATTGCGGGGTTCATAATGATCTGGATGGCCTCATTCCTGGTAAGGACTCATTGCTACAACCGGGAAGCCGACCGCATCAATTACGCGATTACCGGCAGGGAGTCTGTCAAGCCGTCTTCCTGCTGGCTACCGTTGAGCCGCGGACAATACGTGCCGTTTTTCATCGAAAGCGCCATGATGTACGCTTACGCCGAAGATGTGGCGAAGGGCAGGGGGATTCCTAAATCCGATCCCGGACTTTCCGGTATGGGGAAAATCGATACCGCAAGACAGATGTCGCTGGGACTCGAATATTTTCTGGGTTGGGGTTACCGGCTGAAATGTTTGATCTTCGGGAAGCCTGATATAAAAGAGCTTGATACCACTTATGAAGACAATCCCGATTTTGCGATGTGGGCGCGGTTCCAGCTTCGCCTGTGGGCCAGTCTTTGTGCCGGACTTATCTTCCTCTGGCTGCTGGTCCTGCGCTGTCCGTGGTATCTGGCGGTGGTTGGCGGGCTTATCCATGTGGTTTCACCGGCGGCGATTGCCCGTTACACCGGGCAGGACCTTTTGCGGGGGGAATTTTGCCTGCCGCTGATAATTACCGCATTTCTGCTGGTCGCCTGGAATCTGAGACGTCCCGGGCCACTTAAAATGCTCGGGACCGGGCTTGTCGTTTTTGCGGCGTTTTCCTTCTGGGATGTCTGCCAGCTTATTTTTTCGCTATGGGTTCTGGTGGAGATTGTCAGGATACTTATCGGGGGAACGGTCAATGCCAAGCGCCGCAACACCTGGATAATGGTTTATCTTGGCGCTGCCGCGTGCGGACTTTTCGTTCCGTACCAGCAAACCCACCAGCTGCTTTTGTCGCCGCTGATGGTGGTGCTGATGCCTTCCCTGATAGCCGTCAACATGTTCGGCGGGAAAAGTTTTTTGCGCCGGATTGTGGTTTTGGTTATTGCCGTTGCCGCCCTGTTCGGAATCTGGAAAATTTCTTTGTCGTTCGGTACTTACAGCGGAAATTATTCCCACTTCTACGAACTTGTCAAGGCAAAGATAAAATTTCATAACGTCAAACCTTCGGATCCCGGGAAACTGAATTTTGACGCCCGGATCCTTTGGACTCCCGCGCTCCAGTCCGCCACCGTCGAATATACCCGCGCTCTTTTTCCTTTTACGTTGTTCGGGTTTGCGGCGGTGCTGTTGCTGAATCTGCTCGGATATGCCGCCGGAGGAGTCACCGGACTTTCCGGCAAGGCCATGTATCACCGGATTAAATCATTTATTGCGGTGGGGCTGGTTCCGTTGTTGCTCACGTTGGTTTTCCTGCGGATTTATTACTATTTTGTCCGGTATCATGTGTTCTGCATTCTTTTCCTGTGTGTGGCCCTGCCTTTGCTGACAGCCGAAGCTTACCGGATTATCGGACTGCTCGGAGACCACATCAGCGGCATGGTTAAAAATGGTAAAACCAGCCTGAAGTATTTTATCAGGGGATTTACCTGGATTGGTTTGGCGGTGTTGCTGGCAGGATTGCTCTATTTAGAAAAAGGCATGTCGCTGAAATATCTCGGGCGCAAATATCCCGGACAGAATATGGCTGAGACCGCCGATCTGATCAAATGGATGCGGCGGGAAAATATTTGCAACCGCACGGTTATGGCCGATATGGTTTTGTCGCCTCAGCTTAAAGCTTACTGCCGTGCGGCAATTGTTCTCCAGCCAAAGTTTGAACTCGGAGAGACCCGGAAGATGGTAGAGGATTACATTAACCTGATGTTCCACGGCACGGAAAAGGAACTGGCTGACTTCTGCGCCAGTCACGGCGCGGAGTTTTTTATTTACGACAGAGGATACAGCTACGCCGCCGCCATCCTGCATCCGTACTCTAACCGCTATATGGCCAATGCCATAAAGAGCAACAAGAATTCCCCGGCGTTCATGATGTACAACAAACCTCATCGCCTGAAATGGTTTTATCCGCTCAGGCCGCCAGCGGTGCTTAAGTTTATCGAACAAAGATATATGGTGTTCAAGGTTGTTTCGCCGGAAGAACGCGAAAAGGCTGAAACAATGGCAAAAATGGCCCTGCTGATGGCAGTCCAGGGCAAAAAACGACTTGCGGCGAAACTTGCCGCCGCCGCTTTCCTCACCGATCCGGCTTCGGAAAAGATTTATGCCGCGTATTTCCGCATTACCGGCAGAGTTCCGCATGCAAACTTGAGGGATTTCCTGAAAGTCAAAAAAAACAAGTCCGATTAAAGAATAGCTTTACTCAGGATATTGAAAGTGAAAGCCATTTCCGGAAATTTGTTCCATCGTAACCGATGTCCATGGAGATATCCCGCGCGCATTTAAGGACAAGCTGTTCCGTTTCCCGCATCATTGACTTGTCGAACCGGCTGGAAAGTCCGGTGACCCCGACCCCGGCAACGGGTTGCCCGGTAACGTCGAATACCGGAGCGCCGACGCAGAATACCCCGATATTGTATTCTTCGCGGTCATAAGCCAGTCCGGTTTTTCTGGTTTCGGCAAGTTCCGCAAAGAATGCGCTTTTTGTTGTGACCGTATGTGGGGTAAGTTTGACGAGTTTTGCCGGAAGAATTTCTTTAGCTTCGCCTTCCGGAAGAAAAGCAACAATTGCTTTTCCAAATGCATTCGGGTGGATTTCCAGACGGCTCCCCGGAACCACCTGCAAAAAGAAGTCGGCGCGGGGCGTAACGGTATCGGCCGCAAGCATTCTGCCGTCGCGCATAACTTGGACTTGGCAAGTTTCCCCGGTATCTTTGCTGAGTTTTTCCAGGTGCGGACGCGCCCGGCGGCGGAGTTCAAACCGGGAATAAAGCTTCATCCCCAGCGTGAAAAAACGGTTGTTGAGCTGATAGCCCTTGCT
Organism: Victivallales bacterium; assembly: GCA_963678815.1. GTDB lineage: Bacteria > Verrucomicrobiota > Lentisphaeria > Victivallales. The sequence continues at coordinate 3,796,605 of OY787460.1, read as the reverse complement.
GGAATCGGCTTCGGCATAGCCGCGCTCCTCCAGCCGCTTCATGATCCTGAATGCCAGGTGATTGGATATTCCAAGCTCACGCGACAACTCGCTGACCCCGGCAAAATCTTTTCGGTTCGCCAGATATTCCAGAATATCCAGCATTCCGTCGACTGCCGGGGCCGCGTATTTTGTTTTTCCGTTATTTTGCTTTTTAGGCATTAAGAAAATGATGATTTCAGAATTTTTTCAACATCCGCGACTGTTGCCGCAACTGGGTTGAGTTCCACAATTCCTGCCATATATGTGAAAGTGTCTTCCGCCAGTTTTGTCAGCAATTCAGGTGTTTCTTCAATTTTTTTCTTCAGGTTTTCTGGAAAAATAAACCGGTTGAAGAACTTGTCAAACGCCGAAACGATATCTTTGTTGCCGGGATCAAGACATTTCGCAATGAATTCATGTTTCTCCTGCAAGGCCGTTGAGTTGAATTTCAAGACCTCGCGGTAGATCCAGAACAACGCTTCGCCGTGGGCGATTTCTTCAAGATGTCCGCTGATCACGTGCGCCATTACATGCGCCAGGGAAACCACTCCGTGATTGATTGCGATTCCCGCGTAGGTATCGGCCAGCGCCATAGCTTCGCGCGCTTCCATGTCCGAGCCGTTTTCATAAGCTTCCGGCAGGTATTTGCCCACGAGCTCAAGGGCTTTCTCGGAGTACATATCGCCGATCGGTGACGCCGCCGCCGAGGTATAGGCTTCAACCGCGTGACAGAATACGTCGAATCCGGTAAGAAGCGTCAACCCTTTCGGCATGCTTGCGGTTAGTTCCGGATCGACAATTGCCAGTTTCGGCAGGATAAACGGCGAACCCATGCCCGGTTTCTGATTGGTTTCCGGGTTGGTGATTACCGAGAACATCGTGCATTGGCTGCCTGTGCCGGACGTGGTGGTGACCGACACTACCGGAAGTACCGCGTCGGTGATTTCCTTTTCGCCGATGGCGTAAGCCCAAACCGAATCCGGATGTGTTGCCGCAACCGCGATTCCTTTGGCGGTGTCCATTGAAGATCCGCCGCCGAGTCCGATAACGAATTCGCATTTTTCCTGTTCTGCCAGCTTCGCGCCTTCGTCGATCATTGGCGCTATCGGGTTAGGCATAACTTTCGGGAAAACCACCGATTCGATGCCGCTTTCCGATAATATCTTCTGAACTCTGTCCGCCAGACCGCATTCCATCATGAACGGGTCACAAGCGATTAAAGTTTTTTTCCCGTATACGGCGGCTTTTTCGCCAAGGTTGTTCAACGCTCCCGCGCCATACTCGATTGCTGTCGGCTGATGAAAACTGTAACCCATCGTTTGCTCCTTATTTTTAGTTAGCTGTATAAATGTTGTGTTTACGGGAGAAGACAAAAACTTTTTGGTAAACTTGGTTTTCTTCTCTCCGGTCCACTCATCTTTTTTCAGGATCCAGAGGTGAATCCTGAACTAAATTGGCATTTTCAGCATAGCTTGAAAATGCAGTTATGGTGCAGGTGGCAACCACCTGCTATTTATGTTGAATTTTTGCCAATGCTTCAAATGCACCGCCATTAAGTCCTTCGTATGCCTGGACATATGCCTGGTACATCTCTTCGTAAATTTTATGCCGCTCCGCGCAAGGATCGATTTCCGCTTCCGGCTTTACCATGATTTCCACACCTTCGCGGATGGACGAGAAAACTCCCGCGCCGACCCCGCCGAGGATTGCCGCGCCCAGCACCGTTGATTCTTTTTCCACCAACGCCTGGACCGGCCGCCCGTAGATGTCCGCCTGGATTTGGTTCCATAGTTTTGAGTTGGTTGCGCCGCCGCCGATCCGGATCAGGTCTACTTTCATTTTCCGGTGAAGCCACTGCATCATCATGTCGCGGATTTCCAGCACCACGCCTTCAAGCACCGCGCGGGTCATCTCCGCGCGTCCATGCGCTAGTGACATTCCGATGAATGCTCCCCTGGCGTTCGGGTTCCAGCGCGGAGTTCCGGCGGTTGCCAGATACGGCATGAACAGCAGTCCTTTTGCGCCGGGTTCGGCTTTTGCCGCGAGTTCCGTAAGGAGTTCATAGGCGCTGCCGCCGGTTTGCGCGGCGGATTCCGATTCGGATTTCGCGATTTCGTCGCGGAACCAGCGGAACGAACTTGCCGCCGCGTTCGACAGTCCTTCGACTTCCCACATCCCGCTCATGGCGTGATTGGTAATCATCATGCCGCCGAAACCGGGAACCGGCTGGTCCGTGGCGAGAATGGCGAGTCCGGCGGTTCCGAGTGTAACTGTTGCCATGCCGGGATTGATCGCCCCCATGCCGATGACACTGCAATTCTGGTCTCCGGCGCCGACGCAGATCGGAGTGCCGAACGCGAAGCCGGTTTTTTCGGCCACGGATTGCGGGATTGTCCCGACCTGGGTTCCCGGCAAAGTCGGCTCTCCGAACATATCAGGCGACACCTCGAAAAGTTCCATCAGTTTCTCGCTCCACCGGCAGTTTTTGATGTCCCATACGCCGTAAAAGGCCATGTCGCTGATGTCAGTGTGGAACCCATCGGCCCCGAATGCTTTCAGGACTAAATCCTGATTCTGGGCGAACCGGGCGGTTTTGGTGTAATTTTCCGGTTCATTTTCCCGCATCCAGAGAATTTTACTGATTATCCAGGTGGTCCCGAGGGGGAGTCCGCTCAAGGCGTAATATTCGCCGCCGTCGATTTTTGCGCCCATCTGCTCAACCTGCTTGCCGGTTCGGGCGTCCTGCCAGGAAATCATTGGACGTACCGGCTTGCCATTGGCGTCCAGCGGACAAGTTACCGAGCGTTGGGTGGAAAACCCTATCGAAGCTATTTCCGCCGGATCGATACCGTTTTTGGCGATAGCTTTGGCGCAGGCTTCCATTGTTCTGGAAATCATGGCTTCCGGGTTCTGGTCAACCCAGCCGGGCTTGGGATATTCCGCGCCATATTCAAAATATGCGCTGGCAACTTTCTTGCCTTGAAAGTCGAAAATACAACACCGCGCGCCGGTGGTTCCAACGTCGATTCCCGCCAGGTATTTTCCCATGATCACTCCTTAATTTTAAATTCGAAATCCTAAATTCGAAGCACGAAACAAATTCAAATTTGTTTCGAATTTCGATATTCGTGCTTAGAATTTTTTTTGTTGGTTATGCCAGGCCGATTTTTTTCATGGTATCGAGACCTTCCACGATTTCTATGGCGGCGCGGGTGCCGAGACGTTCGGCTCCGGCCAGGATGAACACCAACGCATTCTGTGCGCGAGGGAATTTGACCCCGGAAACCTTAAGTTTTATGGCGGTTCCGGCCAGAGCTTCTTTCATCACCAGGAACTGTTCCATTGACGGCCCGTCGAATTGTCCGGTGGAAGTTTTTGCGTAGTCGATTCCGGCTTCGGCTATCAGCTTTGATCCCGCGGTGATTTCCTCGTCGGTAAGGAAACAAACTTCCAGGATGCATTTGGTTACCGCGTGTCCGGCGGCATCCTTGAATAGTTTGAGTTCCTCTTTTACCGTGCCGTAATCCTTGTCTTTCAGCGCGCCGATGTTCATCACCATGTCAACGGCGGTACAGCCGCGTTTTACGGCATCCTCGACTTCAAACGCTTTAACTGCTGGGGGGGCGCTGCCGAACGGAAACGAGATGCCAGTGCCGATTTCGATGTCGTCATATCCGGCAAGTTCCTCCTTTATCACCGGGGTCCAGTGAGCGCTGCTGGAATAAAACGCGGCGAACCGGTATTCGCGCGCCTTCGCGCAGCCTTCGCGGATTTCCTTTTCCTGAGTATATTTCGGCAGGATCGAGTAGTCCAGCATGCGCGCCAGCTTTTCCTTGGTGAGAGTTTTCAAGTCAACCATTTCCCATTCTCCTATATATTGTTAAATGCTTTTTTATACCGCCTTGCGGCAAGGTTCTTTTGAGTTCATGCAAAAACTCTCAAAATCTCCCTTGTCATTAATAGCCTTTAGATTGCAATCCGGTATTAAATTCATCTTCGGTGATGCCGCGCTCTCCGATCATCCGGACTTTCTTGCTGCCTTTTTTGTGATCGGCATGGTAATCGGAGCCTCCGCTGAAAAATTTTATCCGTCCTGTGTACTTGCTCCTGACTTCCGCCTCCACCTGTTCCGGGGTGAGTGTGCCTTTATATGAAGTTTTGTCGTAGGTGTAGGACGCCTCGATACCGTCGAGTCCGGCTTCGATCAACCGATCGATATACGCATCTCTGCTCATTTTACCGAGTCCGGCCGGACACACCTCCTCATCTATTAAATAAGGGTGTGCGAGAACCGCGATGCCGCCGCAATCATGGATTAGTTTTATTGCGGCAACCGGTTCTATTTTTCGGCGTTTCACATTCAGTTCCGGATCATCGCGCACCATGATTTTTGCATCGCTCCAGGTCGGGCAGTATCCCTTTGCCGCGATTGCCTCGAAGATGTGTTTGCGCTCGACGTCATTGGCGCCGCGGCCGTTCAGGATATCTTTATCCCAGTCGATCACTATTCCCTTCGCGGTAAGGATTTCGCACAGTTCCCTGTAGGCGTTGCTCTTACTGTTCCTGGCCGTCTGGACTTCCTCAGCCAGCGCCGGATGGTTCCAATCGAGGCCGTAGCCGCAGATGTGTACGTCGTCAACCTGAGTGTCGCAGGAAAATTCGTAACCCGGGATAACTTTTAAACCAAGGTTTTTTGCTGATTCAACGATGTCAAGGGGAGGGGGCGTGTCGTGGTCGCAGATGCCGATAACTTTCATGCCCAGCTTGGCGGCATTCTCAATAAGCTCCTGAGGGGTGTCGTTGCCGTCCGACCTGACGGTGTGGCAGTGCATGTCGCACGGGTAACGCGGAGTGTATTCCATAATTCAGTCCTCCAGGTTGATGCCTGACGCTTTGTCTTTGCCGCCAAGAAGCTGGATGTAATTTCCGATCATGGCGGTGAGTTCCTTACGGGCGTTTTCCAGCACTTTCAGAATATTGTATTCAGTGCGGTTCTTCTCGATATATTCGAAAAGACCGTCAGTATAGGTCTGCTTGATCTGGGTGGATACATTGAATTTTGCCGCTCCCGCCGCCACTATTTCTTTGACAGTATCATCTGAAAGGCCGGTTCCGCCATGCACAACCAATGGATAATCAGTCTTGGCGTTGATGTCGCGCAGGGTGTCGATGTTAAGTTTTGGGGCGACCTTGTAGAATCCGTGGGCGGTGCCGATGGCGGCGGCAAGAAAATCAACTTCAGTGCGTTGTTTAAACTCGATTGCCTCCTCCGGAGTGGTGTAGATTGCCGCGTCGTGCGAAACGACAATGTCGTCCTCGACCCCGGCGACAACCCCGATTTCACCTTCCACGGAAATCCCCTTTGCATGGGCTTCCTCTACCACTTCGCGGGTTATCCTGATGTTTTCCTCGAAGGGATGCGAAGAAGCATCGATCATTACCGAGTTGTACCCGCATTCAATCGCTTCACTTAAAACTTCACGGTTTGTTCCGTGGTCCAGGTGGAGAGACACGGGAACGGAACTGTTTTTCGCCGCTGTCCGGGTGAGTTCCACCAGAGTTTTTACTCCGAAACGTTTGATTGTTCCCGATGATGTCTGGATAATTACCGGCGCGTTTTGGGCTTCCGCCGCTTCCACCACGCATTCGATTGAAAGGTAATCGACCACGTTGAAAGCTCCGATGCAGTAACCTGTCTTCCGGGCGTCATTGAGGATGACAGAGGTATTCACTAAGGGCATAGCTGTACTCCTTATAGATTTAGGGTAACTTTAATAATTGCGGTTTCGGCTCCGGACGGCCATTTTTTATTCCTGCTTTGTCGCGAAAACTCAACGTAGCTTGAGGCTACGCCTCCGTTTCCGGCTTCTCGCAAAGAATGAAAAAATTTTCCATCCTCGCCATAAAAGCCAATTATTAGAGATACCCTTTATAAATCCGGTTGTATTTTGAATATTATAGAACGGTTTTGTTGTTATGCCAATAAAATAGCGTTATAAATATGAAAAATAGTTCACGGTTCACAATTACCAGCCCCAGAGCAGGAGGCACTGGACTAAAATTGCTTTGTTAACGCTGACAACGCGAAAAAACTGTTGGAGTTCACAACTTCAGTTTTTTTTGTACTCGCTATAAAGGGAATTTTTTTAGACGGAATTAACAGGATTGACTGGATTAAAAAATCCTGTACATCATGTTAATCTTGTCCAATTAACTTCTCACACCATATAATTGGCGCGGGGGTAGCTTCCGAGGATACGTAGCGACTGGCACATTTCCTCGAGTTTGTCGAGGGTTTCTATGGAGCGTTCGTCGTTGCGGTGGCCGAGGAAATCCAGAAAGAAGAAGTATTCCCAGTTGCGGCGCTTCGACGGACGGCTTTCGATCATGGTCAGGGTGATGCCGGTGTCCTTGAACGGGAGCAGGCAGTCGTAAAGCGCGCCGATGCGGTCTTTGATGGCGAAACAGATTGAAGTTTTATCATCGCCGGTTGGCTGGGGTTCCTGCCGGGAAATGACGAGGAAGCGGGTGGTGTTTCCTGCGTGTTCCTCGATGTTTTCGGCAATGATATCGACTTTATAGAGTTCGGCGGCGAGTTTACTTGAGATGGCGGCGGTTCCGGGTTCTTCTTTTGCGAGTTCAGCGGCGCGGGTGGTGCTGGCGGTGGTGACTATCTCTACAGACGGCAGATGTTCCTGCAGCCAGCTCCGGCACTGTCCGAACACCATGCCGTGACTGTAAAGTTTCTTGACCTTGGAAAGCGGACAGTTGCCGACCAGGTGATGATGGATGCGCATATTGATTTCCGCGCAGATTTTCACGGTGGAGTCCAGGAACATGTCGAGGGTGTAGTTTACCGCTCCCTCGGTGGAGTTTTCCACGGGTACGCAGCCGTAATCAACGCGTGCGGTTTCAACGTCCTTGAAGATGTCGGCGATAGTGCTTTTCGGCACGTAATCGACACTGTGTCCGAATTTTCCGAGTGCGGCAAGGTGGGTGAAGGTGGCTTGGGGGCCGAGATAGGCAACGCTCATCGGATGTTCGAGGGCCAGCGCGCCGGACATGATTTCGCGGTAGATGGCGCGGAGAGTTTCATCCTTGAGTGGGCCATCGTTGATTTTTTCCAGGCGTTCGAGCAAGGCTTTTTCGCGTTCCGGCACGTAAAACGCGTGGTCGCGGTCTTTTTTCCATTTGCCTACTTCCATAACGAGTTTGTAACGCTCATTGATGAGTTTTACTATCTCTCTGTCAATGCTGTCTATGCTGTCGCGTAATTTATTAAGTCCCATGATACCCTTTTCCACCGGTTGTTAAAAGATCGATAAATTACATTTGTTTACCGTTTAAATCAAGAAGCCAAGCGGGAAATCCGTATCTGTATTGCCGCGAGGGTTGAAATCGGCGGCCGAGAGTGTTAAGTTCAACTTTTTAATAATCAATAATTCAGACGGAATATGAAAAAACTTGTAATTGCGGATACTGAACTTTCGAGCCGGTTGTTTCTCGGGACCGGAAAATTTTCTTCACCAGCCGCGTTGCGCGAGGCTATCGACGCCTCCGGAAGCGAACTGGTTACTGTGGCCCTGCGCCGGGTCGAGCTGGACAACAAAGACGACGATATAATGTCGGGCATTGACCAGGACAAGGTGAAAGTAATGCTGAATACCAGCGGCGCGAGAAATGCCGAGGAAGCGATCCGGATAGCTAAATTCGGGCGCGCCGGGGGATACGAATGGATAAAACTGGAAATTCATCCGGACCCCAACTACCTGCTGCCCGACCCGATAGAAACGCTGGCCGCCGCCGAACAGCTTGTCAGGGACGGGTTTATCGTTCTTCCTTATATCAACGCTGATCCGGTATTGGCGAAGCGCCTCGAAGACGTGGGGTGTCATGCCGTGATGCCGTTAGGCTCTCCGATTGGCAGCAACCAGGGGATCAAGACCGAAGCCATGCTGCGGATCATTATTGAGCAGTCGCTGGTCCCGGTTGTGGTTGACGCCGGACTCGGGCTGCCCTCGCATGCCGCCGCAGCGATTGAACTCGGCGCCGATGCCGTGCTGGTGAATACCGCGATAGCCGCCGCCGGGAATCCAGGGCAAATGGGCAAAGCTTTCGCGATGGCCGTGGACGCCGCTGCTATCGCAAGAGAAGCCGGACCCGCGGCGATGCTGGATAAGGCTTCGGCAACTTCGCCAATGGATACTTTCAATAATCCGGTATAATTCATTGTAAATATAGAAGAAGCACAGCTAAGGATCTGAACTCCAACAGATTGTCCGCATTTTCGGTGCAGCGTGAAAATGCCATTTCAATCCAAGGGTACTCCTTGGGCGAGCGGTGATGGCGAGAATCAAGTCTTTTTACTTGAATGGCAAGTCGTGTTCGGTGGAGTAGTCAACATCGCGTCTGGCGCGGGTTCCGCCCACGATCATTATACTGCCGTCTTCCTTGTTCCTGACCAGGATCGGGGAGGTTTTGGCCTTTAAATAATTGTTCCTTTCCTCCAGGGTCCCGTTGATGTCGAAAACAAAGTAGATAAACACTTTCGGGGTGATCTGGAGAAGGATGTGCAGCCGGCTGAGAGAATCGATTTCGCATTTCGGTTTGGCATGGCTCATTTCGTATGCGAGGCGTTTTACCGAATAAACTTTTTTATCATCCTGGATTACAAGGTAGAATACCTTGTTTGATCCGTCATACATGCTCATGATCCGGTATGTCCGGTGTTTGATCTTGCCTCTGAGAACCCTGCCGGTAAGGTTAGGGATGCCGACAGTGCGCTGCCATACCAGAATGCCTTTTACCACCTTGAACGAAATGGTATTGGATTCGTAAGAATCGGCAAGCTGTGAATGACCGACAATGGCTTTCACCCTGTATCTTCCCGGATGGACAATCCGGTAATAGCTGGACAATGGGATAGTTATGGTTTTGGTGGCATTCGAGGCAATGACATTGCCGATGAGGGTAGGTTGCGTTTTGCCCTTCAAACCGATCAGTTCATCATCCTGGGAGAATATCCTGAAACTGATTTTGCCGCTGAGTTTCGGGTTTTTGCCGAACGCCAGGGGGTAACCGCTGAAGTTGCGGATTTTCAGCCGGACGAATATACCTTCGTACTGAAGATAATTCTGCCGGTTGCTCTCCAGGGTTATTCCCATTTGGGCATAAGTGACGCAGGCCGCGGAGAGTATGACGGCGCATAGCAGTATTTTATGTGGAAACCTGTTATTCATTTTGATTTTCCCAAAGTTGACGTGATTTTATTTACTACTTCATCCGGAGATATCCGGGAATGACATTCAATAGTTTCTTTGGGACAATAACGCTTCAGGCATTTAATACAACCCAAGTCAGGCAGAAAAACATGATGTTCGGGTCCATAAGGACCGGTTCTTTCCGGGTTGGTCGGGCCGATCATGGCGAACACCGGAATTTTCAGCATAGCGGCAATGTGCATGGGGCCGCTGTCGTTGCAGACAATGCCGCCGCACCTTCTGACAAGTTCCACCAGCTCGCCGATGCCGGTTTTTCCGGTAAGGTTGGCAACCTGTGCATTAGAGGTTAGACTGTTGACCTTTTTTCCGGCTTCCTCAAACTGAGGGCTGCCGAGAATAATGAAACTGGTTTCCGGGTTGGCTTTTGCGGTTTTATTGATAACTTCCGCATAAAACCCGGGGGGCCAGCATTTGCTCTCCCATCTGGCGCCGGGAACGATTCCGATACACTGCCGGTCAGGTTTTATTCCCGCTTTGTCCAGCAGTTTTTTCGCTGAGCCGGCAAATTTGCCGATCACCGGCAGTGTGCGGACTTGCGGGGCCATTGGAATATCCAGAAGCTGACTTACCAGTGAACAGTTGCGCTCAATGGCATGTTTGTATTCAGGAGGAACAGTGAACTTATGGGAATAAAAAAGTTTTGAAATTTTTTCCTTGGGCGCATCGAATCCGGCAATATGCCGGCAACGCGCGGTTTTCGCGAAAAAAGCGCTCCGGATGAGCCCTTGCAGGTCAATGACGAGATCGTATTTTGTCCGGCGGATTTCTTTCAGCAGTTTAGTGAATGCCGGAGTGAATTTTTTGAAGGAACCAAGCTCTTTTCTCTGGAAAATAATTGTGCGGTTTACCGCGGGATGGTATTCGAGAAGCTCTTTGAAAGCGGGATGCACCATCCAGTCGATTTGGGGATTTTTCAGGTTGTCAGCCAGCATCCATACGGCGGGAAAAGCGTGAAGAACGTCGCCTAGACTGCTGGGTTTGATAATCAGGACACGCGCATCTTCCAGAGCTTTAAAGTTGGAAGCGTGTTTTTTCATTGCCGAACTTGCCGGATAACGGATTAATTGCCGCGTTCCAGGCGCACGGCGAGTCGTTCCGGAAGTCCGGCGGCACGGATTTTTTCCTGGGCGGCGGCAATGTTGTACGGAAGCCGGTAACGGCTGACCTTCTTGGCTTCAAAATCAATTACCGCGAAAGAAGCGCGGGGATCGCGGTTGCGCGGCTGGCCGACACTGCCGACATTGATGAGATATTTAAATCCGTGTTGGATGTCGAGTGAAATAGAATCGGCTTCTTCTACATTTTTAGGCACATAGCCTTCGTTGCGCTTGAATGCCCAGTCCGGAATTTCCTCAATCGGTTTTTCGTCACGCGCGGACATCGGTTTTTTGCAGAATGCGATCGGAACGTGGGAGTGGCCGCAGAAACAAAGCTGAGTGAATTGATATGTGAAATTGTCGGCGGCATGATGAACGTCAAAAATATATCCCCATGATTCAGGAGTGTCGAGAGTGGCGTGGACAATTGTGATCGGGGTCCCGTGGATAGTCATCCGGTAAGGGAGTTGAGAGAGCCATTGGCGGTCTTCGGTGTTGAGCTGATCCTTGGTCCAGACAACCGCCTGTTTAGCGTGAGGATTGAATCCTTCCATTTCGAAGTCTTCGTTTGAGGCGTATTCGTCATGGTTTCCCTTTACCACGCCTACCGGGTTGAGCGAACGGATCATGTCCATACATTCTTTGGGTTCGGCGTTGTATCCGACGATATCCCCGAGGCAGATATATTTTTCCACCCCTACTTCTTTACATTTATCCAATACCACGTTCAAGGCGTCGGTATTACTGTGGATATCACTGAGTATTGCGTATTTACTTGCTGGAGGAGCCAATTTTCATTTCTTTTCAGTTTAATTAAACAATTATAGCCTCTTAATATAACCGTTGCGAAGCCGTTTTCCAGAGTATGAAGACTAATTTATCACAACTAATGACTCTATTTTCATATCCGGGAGCTTTTCGCGGCCGTTGAGGAAGGCGAGTTCCACGACAAATTCAACAGCTTCGATTTCAGCTCCGAGTTTTTTTATCAGGTTTGCAGTGGCCGTAACGGTTCCGCCTGTTGCCAGCAGATCATCCACCAGCACAACTTTATCGCCGCTTTTCAGGGCGTCGGAATGGATTTCGATGGTGGCGGTCCCATATTCCAGGTCATAAGTTTCCTGAATGGTTTCAGCGGGAAGTTTTCCCTGCTTTCTTACCGGAACGAATCCGCAGCCGAGTTTCAGGGCCATTGCCGCGCCGAAAATAAATCCTCTTGATTCGATTCCCGCAATGTAGTCCGGGGGGGAATCCATATAGGGAGCGGAAAGCAGATCAATCGTTTCGGCAAACAGTTTCGGGTCCTGCAAGAGCGGAGTTATATCGATGAAATTGATCCCCGGTTTCGGGAAGTCGGGAATTGTCCGCAGGATATCGGCAATAGTTTCTTTACTCATTTACTCCATTCCATTTAAATTTTTAAATATAAAAATAAGGTCCGCGGCAGAATAAGCCGGATTCTGTATTCCCCGTAAAGAGAATGGCGACCATCTGTCTAATGCGGCCAGTACCCGGGATTCAAGCGTCGCGAGCAACGGCGTCATCCTCTATTTGGCCTTGCTGCGGGAGGGGTTTACCATGCGGGGCCACTTGCGTGGCCGCCCGGTGGGCTCTTACTCCACCTTTTCACCCTTATCCTCCGGGGAGGACGGTATATTTTCTGTGGCACTTTCCTTTCCGCGGCGTATGGTCCGCGGCATCCCGCCTGAGCTGGACTCCCTGCTCTGTGCAGTCCGGACTTTCCTCCCCGCCGGCAATTCGGCGAGGCGGCCGCCTTCTGCCGCGGCCCGATGTAAAATAGTATTCTAACGTGATTTTACGAATAAAAAAGGGCGGAAAATTATATTTGACGGAAAAACCGGGCAAACTTATACCGAATTGCGATCCGCGATCATTACTTGCTTTTAGACCGTAAACCGGTATTACCTTGCGGTAAGGCTTTCCAGGGCGTCAACGCGGTCTCCAAAGCAGATCAGGATGTCGTCCGGCATGATTTTCATGTCGTCCGGGGGAAAATGGAAGATTTGATCTCCGCGTTGAAGTGTCAGGATTTGTAGTTTCTGATGATCTTTCTTGATTTCCTCGATGCTTTTATCGAGGATTTTGCTGGTCCGGGAAACTCTCATTTTGATTATATCGTATCCGCCTATACCCGCCACCAGTTCCTCATAGGTAAGGGGTTGGAAAATTTTCATTTGCCGCAGCCGGTGTTTGATGTAGTCCAGCAACCGGTGGGAAAGCTTGCTTTTCATGAACAGACGGTAGATGATGTAAACGGTGATTGTCACCAGCACGAGCTTAAGTGACGCTAGCAGAGTAGGGTCAATGGTGAACAGGACATAATCAGTGAATGGAATAGTTACTTCGCCGTTGCCGGTGATGACCCGCTGGATATGGGTAGCCAGAGTAGCGATAAGCGTGATGGAACCGACATAGCCCAGGATCATAAGCACCTGTGCGATACGTCTCCGCCGCTGATGCCGGGTGATCAGTTCTGACTCGCCGGTGGTGAACCCGCATCCGGTAAAGCAGGACAGCGCTTGAAAAAACGATTGCTCTTCAGGCATCCCGGTGAGTTGAAGAATCACGCTGCCAACCCGGACAACCACCACCGCAACAATTGACATAATCATGAACAATATAAAACTCATAATAAAACTCCCTGATGATTGCTGTTAATATATAATCGTATTCAAGAGTTTAAAACCGAGTTAATCATTGAAATCACGGATGTTGCCGCATCAGGTTTTGCCAACTTTGCCGCGGAGTTTCCATGATCACGGTAAGTGTCTAGGTTTTTCAACCAGTTCCCGGTGATTTCCCGGATCTTGTCAGGAGTGCATTCATCATTCGGCAGAATTGTCCCGGCTTGTGAATCGGCATAAAACTCAGCGTTGTCATATTGGTGGTTTTCAGCGGCGTATGGATAAGGAACCAGTACGGCGGGTTTGCCGAAGCAGGCCAGTTCGGAAACCGTGCTTCCCCCGGAGCGGCAGATCACCAGGTCGGCCGCCGAATAGAACCAGCCCATAGTGTCCGCACGGTCAAGTATGAGGTGAGGGAATTCCATTTTTCCGTATGCCGGTTTTACTGTTTCAGAATTTCCGTTTCCGCACAGGTGGATTACCTGGAAGCCGGGATTGCTGATCGTCGTGAGGGCAGGGGGGGCATTGTCGTTGAACACTTTTGCTCCCTGGCTGCCGCCGAATATCAATAACAATGGCAGGTCCGGCTTCAGTTCAGCGGAGAACTTTTCATTTATGGCCGATATCGCGTCAGCTTTTGTAAGCTTTTCTCCAAGCAGTTCAGGGCGGACGGGAAGACCGGTTAATGCGAATTTGCATTTAATCGTGTCTCCATTCACCGGCGGAAAAGATGCGCCGAGTTGTTTGGCATATCCACTGAGAAAACGGTTGGCTTTGCCAATCCGGGCATTGCCGTCGTGCAACACCAGCGGGACCTTCAGGGAAAGCGCCGCCAATGCCGCCGGGATCGAAGCGAAACTGCCCATCGCAAGGAGGGCGTCCGGCCTGTATTGTTTAAGGGCCTTTCTGACCGTGAGAAATCCGGAAATGAAATTTACCGCGAAACTGAATAACTGGATTGGGTTCAATGGACGTTTGGCAGCTTTGAAAATTATCGGTTTTAAGTTGTGTTTTTGTGCCGTTTGCCGTTGGGAGTCCGCATGTTTGCCGCTGATCAGGAGCAGTGGGGATTCCCCGCTTGCCGCAAGTTCGCGGGCAATGCTGAGTCCCGGATAAAAATGTCCGCCGGTTCCCCCGCAGGATATTGCCAGTCTCGTTAGCTTATTGTGATTCTCCATATATCTACTTATACATCTTGCGTGATAATTTTTCCATGCCGGATTATTAACAAAGTCGGTTATGGAAAAGTCGGAATAGCCGCGCATTTCAGAAGACAAGCCGATAGCGTTTGCACCACGCAGAGCGTGGCAAGCTCCGAGCTTGTCCCGCCTGGGAGCAAAGTCGACGCTAAAGGCGCGTTGGTTTTGCCTGGTGGATGATTATTTTCATATTACAGTCTTTCAGGCTTTCCATCAGCAGAATAAACATGATTTGCGGGGAAGGTATAGTTCTCCGATAGCGTATTATTATCATATTGAAATACAAATATCACTTTATTTTTTTATATACAGTTGACATATTTTATCACGTGATGTATTATTGGTTTTATCATGACTTAAAGCTGTAAGGTGTCAGTTGGGGCATAATACCACATTATCAATGTGAAAAATTACAGAATAACTTAGCCTTAACCGGATAGTTGTAAGTTGATACTGGCAAACGAAAGGAGTGCATTATGAAAGTACACAATGGGACGCTCCCCGGCATCCGGAACAAACTGGGGTTTTATAACCGGCTAGCAAAAAGTGCTTGAAAATCATGAATTATGGAATAATTGACAAAAAAACTACTAACCCACGTTAAATATTTCACTTGACAATTGTGAAATACCCGTGTAGAGTAGCTTTTTCTGTAATCATGTTTAATTGCGGAACATGCTTTGATAACTTCAAATTGACGTCATAAACGTAAGGGACAGATTTAAAGTGAAATTAATTACTCGCGCGTTGCTTCTGACAGGCCTGTTTTATTCATCAGTTTTTCCTTGTTTTTCAGCCGATAAAGAAAAGAAGTTTGGTGATTACAGGGACAACTTTACAAAGACCGAACTTGCCAAGCCGGTGAAGCTGACCGGCAAGGATAAAGCCAAACTAAAAATAGAATGGTACTCACCCGCGCCTTACACTCCCGAAGAACAGGCACAGAACCGCACTTTCGAGGAATATATAAAGAAAAATCCGAATATTAAAATCGAACCGTGGAGTTCTTTGCGGGTTCAAGGGTCCGCCTCGAAAAGCGGCAAGCTGATGTCAGTGGCTGGCGGTATGGCCCCGGATATCTGGCGGATGTGGTTTCACGAAGTCTTGAAGTATTCCGAGCAGGGATTTGTAATGCCCCTGAATAAATATATCGGTTACGATGAAAACGGCGACGGCAGAATCACCGGTAAAGAAGTAAAATACAAGCCTTGGAACGATATTCCCGAACAGTTTAAAATGGGATGCGTTAAAGATGGTAAAATTTTCGCGTTGCCTTACGAATTGGGATTCCTTCAGGCGATTTGCTATCGCCGGGACTTGTTTAAAAAATCAGGTCTTGATCCGGACAAACCACCTGTAAACTGGGACGAATTGTGGAAGTATGCGCAGATATTAACTTACAAGCCGAACGAAAAGCCCGGAATTAAAAAAGGGCAATACGGAATTTACTTTATTAACCACGGGCATACCACATTTAATCCTCTGGTCTGGATGGCGGGGGGAGATTTGGTCCATCGTTATAAAAAGAATCCCAAAACCGGAAAAATTATTGAGGCGCCGAAAGAAAAGCTGATCAATGTAGACCCCGAAACCGGCGATGATCTCAGAAATGTTCCGGAGCGCTGGAAAACCGCTTTCAATACCCCCGAGGGACTCAAAGCGATGCAGTTCCTGCATAAACTGCGCTGGCAGAAATGGGCAAAGTGTCCCGATACCGGCAAGCCTTTCGACCTGACAAAGGAAATGCTGGATAAAAAAGAAGCGGTTTCACCCTATACCGGTAAAAAGTTCAAGCTTACCAATGAAGGCCCGGCCGGAAATATTTATGTCGGGGTCTTATATGTGCTGCCTCCAGGTAACGATGAAAACCAGTGGGAAGAATTCGCCAAGGGGCGCGTGGCAATGTTTTTTACCTACACCAGGGAAATCGGCAAGGTTGTAAGTCAATATGGGGTTTCCCCGGAACAGCTGGGGATTGGGCCTCCGCCTGCCGCGGAAAAGGGCGGTCCGATTATTGCCAATTATCAGCCGGTAATGTTTGGTATATCCGAGGACAAAAAACGCGACATGGTTACTGAGGCGGTCGCCTGGGATATTCTCAAGGATTTTACCAGTGAAAAAAATTTGCATGAGCGTATCCGTATTCTGGTGGAGGCAGGAAAGGGGAAATTTGTTTATCCGGAGTTTTTAAAACAAGCCGGTTATCAGGAATTATTTGAAAGCCTTCCCATTTCATGGCAGAAAATTGATAAGAGCATCGATTTCAAGCGTACGGAGCCTTACAATACCGGTTGGACGGAAGTTCAAATGGAAGTAACCCCGCGGATTGTCGATAAAATTATTAAGAATAAAGATGTGGATCTGAAGGCATTATTGGCGGAATCAGAACGGCTGGCCGACGATAAAATGCAGAAATGGCCCGAAGAAGTGCTTGCCAAATACCGCCCGATTGCCTGGATTGCCTGGGCGATAATGATGGCGCTGTTCCTGATGGCAATGGGGGTGGTGATTAAATCTCTCAACAAGAAAGTGGAAACCCAGATAAAAGGTAAAAAAGGCGGAACTCTTTCCCCGGAGAAGAAAAAATTCAGAATTCGCTGGATTTATATTTGGTTGCTTCCCGCTTTATTGTCAATTCTCCTCTGGCGTTACTATCCGCTGATTCGCGGGTCTTTCATGGCTTTCCAGGATTATAAAATCGCCGGCGACGTAACTTGGGTTGGGATCGACAATTTTATCCAGATCGCCGGAAATCCGGCTTTCTACTGGACGTTGCTGAAAACATTTTATTACGTGGGACTAACGATCCTGATTGGATTCACCGCGCCGATTTTCCTGGCGATTCTGTTGACGGAAATTCCCTTTGGGAAATATTTCTTCCGGACGGTTTTCTATCTTCCCGCGGTTACCAGCGCACTGGTTATCATGTTTCTGTGGAAACAGTTTTATGATCCGTCCCCGGCCGGTCTGCTGAACAGTCTTGTTATTAAAGTCGCCTCATGGTTTGGAGTTGCCACAAACGGATTTAAATGGCTTGGTGACGCCAGGTTTGCGATGATTTGTATTGTGATTCCCGGCGTTTGGGCCGCGGCCGGCGCAGGCAGTCTGATTTATCAGGCCGCACTCCAGAGTATTTCAACAGACCTTTATGAGGCCGCGGATGTGGACGGCGCAGGATTGATCGGGAAAATCAGGCATATTACGATTCCTACCCTTAAGCCGCTTATCATTATTAACTTTGTCGGAGTTTTTATCGGATCGTTCCATGCCATGCAGAATATCTTTGTTATGACTGGCGGCGGACCTGACAATGCTACCCGGGTAATCGGAATGGATATCTGGTTTAACGCATTTATGTATCTCAAATTCGGTATGGCGACAGCTATGGCCTGGATACTCGGAGTCTTGCTCATCGGCTTTACCGTAATGCAGCTGAAAATTCTCAGCAAAGTCGAATTCCGCAGAGCCCAGGAAAACTAGTGTCAAGTCAACGATAAAATGTCGTAAAGACGAAAAGGATTTTAAAATGATTTTGATGAAAAATATCGCCGTCCGATATAATATCGGACAAGAAATTTTAAATAAAAAGCGTTCAAAAGGAACTCGCCGCGAAGCGGTTGCGTTCTTTCATAAGCATTCCGGACCGGAAAGAATTCGAGTTGCCCCGGCAGCCCTTCATCCTTTCCAATCCAGCCTGCTCCATGAAATTTCCGCAATCTTTACCGGCATTTTACGCTTGACTTGACACTAGGTATTCGTTTAGTTAAGGATGAAGAATTAAGAATGAAGAAAATTATTAAATGCATTTTGCAGGCACTGACTGTTCCTCTGTCAGTTATTGATTTTCTTTTCCAATGTCTTTTTCGCGGAACCGATTATCTTGAGCAGTTCCTCACAGTCCTTATAAATGGAAGCAAAAGCGTCTTGGCTGATATAGTCGCTGGCGGCAAGCAGCCTGAGCCAATAGCTGGTCTCGCGGGTTTCTTTATATGCAATGGATATTTTTGCAAAAATATCTTTTTCAGATTGTGCTCCTTCGGCCTCTTCAAGGTTAGCTCCTATCGATGTTCCGGAACGCAAAACCTGTCTGGTCAAAGTAAACTCCTTATATTCTTTTTGAAGGAAGCGGGAAAGTTTGACGATTCTAACAGCAAAATTAAAACTTTTTTCACGTGCAATGCATTTAAATGCCATATGTTAAATTTCCATTGTCTGACATATGGCAATATAACGATAAAAGATAAAGATGAAAGAATTAATTCTTCACTCTTAACTCTTCAATCATAATTTTAACTGAAGGTTTTGTGTTATGCCAATTATTGCCAAAGGTGGAAGAAAGAATATCAAGATCAGGGGTATTCTGCTTGCGATGTATTTGATTTTGATTGTCGGTTCAATTACAATGCTCTATCCGTTTATGCTGATGATCAGCAGTTCACTTACTTCGTCATTTGACTTTGACGATCTGGTGCTTGTTCCCAAATATCTTTACGACAATGAAGCCCTGATGAAGAAATACGTCTGTGACAAATACGGACAGGGTCAGTCTAAAGACTTAATTCTCAGCTACAATATGGAAGGGAAATGGAACAACTGGAACGATATTCGCGAAGACAGCAATTTCATGGGCAAGGTTGCCGCCAATACCGGAAACTGGACGCCCCAGAATCGCGGCTATCTGAAGAATATCAACAATGACTGGCTGGAATTCAGGAAAACCATTCCCGTTGGCGAGATCAGGTTGTATTATGACCAGGATGATAATTATCGCGAGTTCCTGAAAGAAAAATATCTGAAACTGGCAAAGAAAAAATACGGCGCAAAGTTTGATAATATGCCGGTTTCCGAGCAGGAGAAAAAGGCCCTGGCAGTTCTGAACCAGAAGCATGGACGGGCATATAACAAGTTTCTCGAAATTCTGCCGATGAAGAGTTTTCTCTACTTGCAGAAGTGGTTTCCGTATCAACGGGCCGATTTTAATGACTGGCTCGATTATAAAAAGCATTGTTCTCCTGACCTTTACGATGTTTTCGCTACAAAAAGATTGTGGGTTGCATATCTTTCCAAGCGCTTTCTCAATGTCCAGGAAATGAAGAAAGAGACCGGGCTTAAGTTTGACAACTTTTCCAGCGTTCCTTTTCCTGTTCCGGTTGCAAACAAGAAACTTTACCCGGCTTGGCAGGAGTTCCTGCAGAAAAAATATCCGGTCAGATTAGTTTCTTTTGATAAACCCGCGAAATTTAATGCCTCCTGGCGGAAGTATTTAAAAGTTCTTTACCAGAATAACATAAAAAGATATAATCAACATGCGTCAAGCAATTTGAAATCTTTCAGCCAGGTGAAGTTTCCCGCAAAAGCCCCGGATAACAAGGTCCAGCGAGTGAACTGGATTGATTTCATTCTCGAAAAAGTTCCGGTGAAAGAATGGAATTTGAATATGCCGGAAACCCGTTACGTCGATTTCCTGAAGAAAAAGTACGGAACGATTGCCAGCTTGAACAAAGCTTACGGTTCCGATTATAAGAGTTTTGCCGGTATTAAAATCCCGTATCAGAAAATCGACTACTATGAGGTGATGACCAATCCTGGCAGCACCAGGGCAAATTTTTCATTCCGCAATTATGTGAGGGTGGCGGAATTCCTGGTTACTAAAGGCCGCGCCTTGTGGGTTACCATCGTTTTGATTGCCCTGACTATTTTTTCGGCTTTGACCGTAAACCCGCTGGCGGCTTATGCGCTGTCGCGTGGTAATCAGGCGACTGCCGCGAAAGTGCTTATTCTTTTCCTGGCTACGATGGCTTTCCCCGCGGAAGTGGCGATGATTCCCGGATTCCTGCTCATCAAAAATTTGGGCTTGCTGAACACTTTTGCCGCTTTGATCCTGCCGGGCTTGGCAAACGGATATTCCATCTTCCTGCTGAAAGGATTTTTTGACAGTATTCCGCGCGAACTCTATGAAGCCGCTCATCTTGACGGCGCCACGGAATTCCAGAGCTTCCGCATGATAACTTTCCCCATGTCTAAACCGATCATGGCGGTTATTGCCCTTAATGCTTTCAAAATGGCATACGGCGGGTTCATGTGGGCGTTCCTTACCTGTCAGGACCCCAAGATGTGGACGATCATGGTTTGGCTGTATGACTTCCAGAGCCGTTACGCTACTAAGCCGGGATTGGTCATGACCGCACTGGTGTTTGCGTCTATTCCGACCCTGCTGGTGTTCCTGTTCTGCCAGAAAATCATCATGCGTGGTATTATCATTCCATCCATGAAGTGACGATACCGGGAATTAGGGCTTCGCGCTGAACTTTTCCAGTTCGGCGCGGATACTCCGGTAGAGTTCGTCCGACCAGCTTATTCCGGATAAGACAGGATTTTTTTGTTCTCTCCGCATATCGTAAGGGGCAAGAATAACTTTTGCGTTGCCGATGCCGTTTTCGGCGACGAGGAAAAAAACTTCTTCAATGTTTTGATTACCGACCGGGATACAGCCTATTGTTGCGTTTGAACCGTGAATGAAAATATTATTCCCCAGCTCTGTTCTGCCGTCGGCTCCGGCTTTCTGGCGGTCGAATGCGTTTGGATAATCTATTTTCATTGAAAGATAGAAAAGACTGTTGGGGTTCAGGTATTCGATTCGGTAAACGCCTTCGGGGATTTGCTGGTCTCCCTCCTTGAGTTTCGGGCCTTCGCCGCCGCTGCTGCCGGTGAATTTATAAGACTTCAGTAATGTCCAGTTGCCGTTTTGCGGTTTTAACCATGCTTCAAGTATTTTTTCTTCCTTCAGGCATATCAAGGCAACTTTTCCAGTAAGGGCATCAAGGCCGGAGCGCTGCATGTCCGGACGAAGCCTTTCCATGACCTTGCCGCGAATTTTATCGACAACCCCGGAGATGGTATTTCTGCCTCTGATCCGCTGATAAAAAGGAACCCACGAAGCCTCTCCGTACCGGTTGGGTATCTGGAAAATTGCCACTGCTGCCAGGATGATGAGCAGAATTGCCAGGCGCAGCCGGAACCATTTTTTCCCTGCTGACTTACTATTTGTTTTTACTATCGACATCAGAAAACCTCTCCATTAATGTATTATGGAGAGATATTTTTGCAATGTCAATTAGCGGCTGTTAAGCTGGAAGAGCTTGATGGCGTTCTCTCCGAGGATTTTCCGTTTCGAGTTTTCCGGAATATCAGCGGCGATAACCCGGTAAAGATGATTGCGGGTATCGATCCAGTCAAGGTCGCTGCCGTACAGGAAACGGTCATCGCCTATCTGACCAACTATCCATTCGATGAAATTATAAGTGAAAGTGTCCCCGGCCAGATCCAGGTAGGCGTTGTGATAACGTTTTGCAAGTTCCACTGCCTCCCGGTGGCCCTTCGGCAGACCGCCGGAGTGTCCCAGGATCAAAGGCACTTCCGGATACTCCGCCAGCCATTTCTCGAACAGCATTACCCAGGAAAGCTGATGAGAAGCTCTCGCGGCGGTGCGGTCATAAGAATGTGTCAACACGGGGACTTTAAACTTCTTCGCAAGTTCCCATGCCGGGCGATACGCTTCGTCATCTCCATGAATCCCATGGAATGACGGATGAAGTTTAATGCCGATAAATGCTGGATTGTCAAGCGCCGACGATATGCGTGACTCAGCCTGAAGATCATTAGGATTAAACGGGGCGTAGGCGTAAATTCTCCTGCCTGAGTTTTCATAAGCACTGATACTTTCAGATATGCCTTCATTCCAATCACATCCCATTGCCGACTGATGGGCCTGGATAATCAGGTCAACTTTACATACGTCCATGTGCTTGAGAATTTCCGGCCAGCGCCAGGAATACATGCCAAAGCCGGGATTTATTCCCAGATGGGAATGTGCGTCAACAATTTTACATTCTTCACTCATTTTACATTATCCAGCAATTTTCGCAGATTATTCCCGGCGATCAATTCGGCGGAGGCGATATCAATGTTTGCGCCGCATAGGTTTCCTAAAGCGGCATGCGGATCCCAAAATGGCACGAATGAACCGAAAATAAACTTTTCGGCCAGTCCGGTAACTGCAAGATTTTCCAGCAATTCCTGATTTAACAGACCGTGAGTTTCGAAAAAGAGGTTTGGGTTCCGTTCCAGCCGCCGCCGCAGTATTCGTGAATAATAAATAACCTTCTTGAACGAGCAATCGATTATTACCGGCATATTTGGATATTTCTTGATGATATTTTCGATTTCCGGCCAGGAGGTTTCGTCATGAGCGATCATCAGCGGCAGGCGGCGGTGTGCCATTATTTCAAGCAAATCACCCACGCACCAGTCCTGCATGGTGAATCCCATGAATTTCGGGTACATCCGGAAGATTCTGAAACCGTTGCCGAAAGCCTTGTTAATAACTTCCGCCGCCGAATTTCCCTGTTCGTTCATGGTTGTCGGGAGTAGCACAAATGCCCCCGACAGGCGGTTACGGTGAGGGCGGATGCCTTCGCTGACTCGTTCATTGCCTGTTATCGGATTTGAGAACAAAGCTGTGGTGGAAGTCACCACGGCTTTCTCGATTTCACAGCGATCAAGTTCTCTTAGCAGCGCCGGGATGTCCGGCAGAGAGGCAAAATGAGGAAGTACCTGTTCGCCAACCCAGGCGTTGCAGTCAAAAAGGTTAAGCCCCCGGCGTTTGTCCCGGTATTGTTTTACCGCTTCGTTCAGATTTATGCTCATGCCATCAACTCCCGGAGCTTGTTAAGTTTTTCTATCATGGATTTTTCCGGAGTGCGCTGAGCGTAGGTTTCTTCCATATTTTCTTCCAGGAGTTCAACTATTCCGGTTTCAATGTCGTCAATCCAGCCAAGGGTGACGGCCTGGACAAGGGCATTCCCGGCTGAAGTTGCGTCCGGAAGGCCGGTATGAACATGCAGACCGGTAAGGTTGGCTACCCACTGATTCACCATCTTGTTGTAGGTCCCCCCGCCGCCAATGACAATTTCATCGAACTTCATGCCGGTAATGGCCTTGAGTGATTCAACCGCATGACTTACTTTCAATGCCAGACCTTCGTAAACGATCCTGGCTAACTCGTTCCGGGTGGATGGGACAGGCTGGCCGGTTTCTTTACAATATGTTTTTATGGTATCTTCCATGTCTGAGTCAGCAAAAAATACAGGATTGTCGATATCTAACACGCTGGCGATGGCAGGGGATTTTTTGGCAAGTTCCGTGAATTCTTTCCAGGATAATTCCTTTTTCTCATTTTTCGACCATTGCCGTCTGAGTTGTTGGGCAGGCCAGCTTCCCGTTAATCCGGACAGGAAAATATTTTCGCGATAACCCCCGATGTTGATGAATCCTGCTTCCCTGGCTGTTTCGCTGATGATCGGCTCTGGCGTATTCATTCCAACCATGTACCAGGTTCCGGAACTGATGATCACGGAGTTCTTTCCGGTATGGGCGGCGGTGAACGCCCCGGCGGTATCATGAGTGCAGGGCAGGATCAGCTTGAATGGTTCACAGCCGAGGTCCGAAGCAATTTTAGCGTTGCATTTGCCAAGGATAAAACCGGGGGGATTTATTGGCGGCATTTTTTCAACCGGCAGTTCCAGTTCTTTCATGAGTTCACGATTGTATTCGCAACTGCCAGGACTGCTTAACAGGCTGGTACTGGTCCAGGAACTGTCGATTCCGGGTTTTCCTCCGAAGAAATGATACAGTAGAGACACGAATGGCAGATAGCGGTGTGCCTTTGCCACGATGCCGGGGTGATTCTTCGCATACCAGTAAATTTGGTTGAGCGGTGAAAACGACTGAACCGTCGTGCCGGTTTTTTCGTACAATTCCTGTCCTGAAAATTGTATTCTCAGTTCTTTTACGGATGATTCCCACCTGGCGTCGCGGTTGTGGGGAATCATTTCCATAAGATTGCCTTCGGAATCAAGCCAGCCTCCGTCGCATCCCCAGGTGTCGATGCCCAGGCTTACCAGCTCCAGTTCCCCGCGGGAGGTTATTTTTTTAAGTCCCGCAACAATTTCCCTCCAGATATGGAACAGGTCCCAGAATGATTTTTCTTCCGGTTCATTTTCCCTGGTATGGTTTTCATCAATCTCTGAGTAGGGCTCATGGACAAACCGGTGGACTTCTTCCATGGAAAGTCTGCCGGAGTCGCGGCGGCAGAAAAATATCCTGCCCCCTGAAGCGCCGAGATCGATTACGCCGATTACTGGAATTTTATTCATGATGTATCATTATGCCGTTGCCGAGTTGATTATGTTTGATTATAACCGCAAAACAAACAAAGTCAAACAAAATGCACAAATTCAACGAAAATATTAGGTCATTTCGGCAATCTTAATTTCAGCGCCTTGGCCGGTAAGAGGTTTGAGTTGTGCCGGGCTGAGTCCGGAGTCGGTTATCAGCACATTGACCATGCTGGTCGGGCACAATTCGTAGAAAGCCTTGTGGTTGAACTTAGTCGAATCCGCCAGGAATACTCTTCTGGCTGCATTTTTCAGGAGCGCGCGCTTAACGTCGACCCCGATCATTGTGGGATTGTCAATAGTATCGATAGTGAATCCGCCGCCCGAGAAGAAACTGGTGTCCACGGAAATTTTTTCCGCGATTTCCAGCGCCAGAGGCCCCCCGATGTGAATACCGTCAGCCTGGAGCATCCCCCCCAGCACGATCACCTGGATGGCTCTGAACGGCTGAAGTTCGCGGACAACCTGCAGGGAGTCGGTAACAACCGTAATATTGCTTGCGTCGTAAAGGGTTTTAGCAAATTCGTGGCAGGTCGAACCGCCGCCGATATAGATGGTGTGGTTTTCCCTGACCAGTTCCCTTGCCAGATGTGCAATCGCGATTTTCCGGTCAAGCTCGGGGACGGTTTGAGGGGAAAGCAGTGATTCGTCGATCTTTGTTTCGCAGTTTATCGCGCCGCCGTATACTCTGCGGAGCAAGCCCTGCTTGTCCATCACGGTAAGGTCGCGGCGGATGGTCATGTCGCTGACGTTGAACATACTCGTCAGTTCGGTCACGTTCACGCTGCCGTGCTGACGGACCATCTCATAGATTTTCTGATGCCGGAATTTGCCTAACATTTCGTTTCCCTTGTTGTAAGACATTAATTTATTGCTCAATCTGCACAAAGTCAAACATTTCGTGTTGAAGCATGGAAATTACGGCAAAGCGGAATTAGATTAGCGGCTAATAGTAAAAGCTGGAAGGAGAAACGATGCTGATTGACGGTCACATTCACTACGATGCCGATAGTCCCGCGTCAGGGGACATTCAGGGGAAATTGAAAGATTCGGGAATTGACGGCGGGATAATTTTATCCGTTAATCCGGGAAACGGGAAAAGCGATTTCAGGAAATGTATTGCTGACGTAATGGAATACAGCGCCGGGCTTTCAGGATTTTTGCCTTTTTTCTGGGTGGATGCCATAGCCGGGAATGCCGTTGAACAAGTCGAGGAGGCACTTGAAGCGGGGATCGCTGGATTCAAAGTTATTTGCGACCGTTATTATCCTTATGAAGATAAACCCATGCAGGTATTCCGGGCGATTGCCGCTACTGGAAAGCCTTTGCTGCTGCATTCCGGTATTCTGTGGGACGGGCCAAGGATGTCGTCACTATTCAACCGGCCTGCCAACTTTGAATGTCTTTTTGAGATTCCGAAGCTTAAATTCGCCATGGCCCATGTCGGTTGGCCTTGGTATGACGAGTATCTTGCCGTATTCGGAAAATGGGCGGTTTACAAAGGTAAAAGTCCGGACTATTGCGAGATGTTTATCGATGTGACTCCCGGAACCCCGGAAATTTACCGCGAAGAAGTCCTGACGAAAATTTTCAGGATTGGTTACGACGTGAAAGACCAGGTATTTTTCGGCTCCGACAATTTTACCGGTGAATACAGTGTGAGCTGGGTGAAAAACTGGATAGCCCGAGACAAGGAAATCTACCGGAAACTGGGGCTTCCGGAAACACAAATAGAAAAGATATTTTCGGGTAATGTCAAAAGGTTTCTGGAACCGGTAAGCTGATTACCGCGATTTGCCGCGTAAACTGATTTCCCAGCAGTCGATCACTATTTCATCCTTGACCACGAAAATACGGTCGTAAAGATTGATCGTGGGATCGCAGTGCGATACGATCAGTTCAAGTACGGTCCCAAGTTCAGGCTTTTGTCCTGAAGCATTCCAGCTGACCTTGCCGTGTTCGTCTCCGAACCAGTCATAGGACAACCCCGGTTTATTGGTGATTTCCGGGATGTCGCCATGATGGTAGACGGCCTTCAAACCGGCGTCAATAGTAACGAATTCCGGCTGGTTTACGCTGATCACCCTGGCGAGCAGGCTCAGGGAAGGGGGGTAGGTGTCGTAACGTTCCGGATTTTCCCTGCCGCCGATATTGAGATATTCCGTATCCATCAGAACATAAGAGCCGACCTGGAAATCGGTGATTTCCTGAATTTGCGCGTCGATTTCATAAGTTCCGGTGCCAGACCCGGTAAGGATTTCAACCGGCAATCCGGCATCCTTGAACTGGCGGAAGCAGGCGGCAGCCTTTTCCATGCAGCTCAAGCTGAACTGCTGGCGTTCCTCAAAAGATTTGATATGCTGGGCTTTACCTGCGTAGCACTGTAAACCTTTTAGTTCCAGGTTGGACATCTCCCCTATGAACTTTCCCAGTTCCAGAGCTTTCGCGTGCGGAATACCGGTGCGCCCCATTGGGGTTTCAAGGTCAATCAACACTTTCAGGTTGAGCTTCGCGGTATGTGCTGCCTGGTTCAAAGCCTTGGCGTTTTCCGGATTGTCAACCACCGTCATCAGTTCCGGCGCGGAACCGGCGCAGTTGATAAGACGCGATATTTTTTGCGGTGACACAACCGGGGAAGTTATCAGGATTTTCGTAATTCCCGCATTGATCATTGATGAAGCTTCGGATACTTTCGCCACGCAGATGCCCACGGCTCCTGCACTTAACTGCCGTTTAGCTATCTCCGGGCATTTGTGGGTTTTTGCGTGCGGACGCAGTCGCTTACCGGTTGCCGCGGCGAATTTCCGCATTTTCCTGATATTGGAATCAAGTATGTCGGTATCCACGACCAGGCAGGGCGAATCAAGCTTCCATTTTGACTTGCCAAGGTAATCCATTTCTATATCCGGTTTATTGCTGGAATTTCTTGTTCTTCTCATAGTCGAACGGATTATAAAAACGGTATTTTGTATCGTCCTTGTCCGGGTCCTGGTGCTTGATCAGACGTTTGATCTTTACCGGATTATTGAATACCTTAAAGGTGTAGATGTTATACCATTTTGTATTGTAATGAAGATTAACGGGTTTACCCACGATTTCAAGTTCATAATCCTCGTAATCTTCATTGAGGATGTACTTCTGGATAAGATCGCGCATCAGGTCGCACGAAACGGCCTGGTTTTTAGCGGAGTCGACAATCGCGAATTCGTCGCTCGGTTTGAACTCGAAGCTTTTTTCAAGCAAACCGATTGTGTGTTCTATCGGATTGCCCTTGTCGTTGATAAAATACAGCTTGTCGCGCTGGATCATTCCGCCGCCCATTTCCTTGTTGTCGCCGCCAACCGCGAATCTGCAAATGGTCTTCCAGTTGATATTGAAGTTGCTTTCGGTATGGTTGTTGATCTTTTCCCGGATGACCACGGAGCTTTCGTCGAGGTAAATTTCACGCCAGAGAACCAACTCGCCGATATTGCTTTGCAGGAATACGCGGTCTTTACTGAAGCTTCTGACTTTATATTCCAGGTCGGCTCCGTACCAGTTTTCGTCAACTTCGTATTTCGAGAGATATCCGCCAAGTTCAAAGTAGAACTTACCGGGAGTGTCGCCTTCGCGGTAGAGCAGGGCGGAAAGCTGGGTTTTGCCGCTTTGCCGGTCAACGATCCCGATAATTCTACCGCCGTCTTTAGGCATGATCCACACGATAAGGTTGTCGTTGTAGATGGCAAACGTGCGGTCCGGGTTGAGGACTTTCAATATTTCCTTTATTTCCCTTGCCCAGATATCGGGGTAATAGCGGGCTTCCTCACTGAAAACAAAAAGGCGTTTTCCTTCGGCGTCGCACTTGTAAAGCCGTTCAATATCGGCGATTGCGGCAATTTTATTTTCCATTTCTTTCTTGGTTGGGAACTTGCTTCTGTCCCACATCATGGCCTCGATGAATTTACCGGTGAATTCCGCCTGGAGCTGAATCCTGGACATCCGTTCGGCATACTTTTTGCCGGATGCCGCCGCCGCTTGTTTTGCCGCTTTATCCAGCAACGCTCCCAGCTTCTTCAATTGTGCGGGAGTGAACATGGATTTCTCTTCATTGCTCCAGGCCGCGAACAAACCGCTGGGAAGTTTATGCGGCAGGTTGTTAAGTTCCCGGTAAAACTTGTCCATGCTGTTCCTGGCCGGACCGTAATAGCCTCGGCAGTAGCTCCGCAGGAATCGTTCAGGATCGAAATCGGGATTCCACAAACCGGCGGCCATGGTATAATACGATAATCCGTGGGTTGAGAACCAGTCTGAGTGATAAACG
Source organism: Victivallales bacterium (assembly GCA_963678815.1). Classification (GTDB taxonomy): domain Bacteria; phylum Verrucomicrobiota; class Lentisphaeria; order Victivallales. The sequence goes on along the minus strand of OY787460.1, from coordinate 3,767,827 downwards.
GTGAACATTCCCTTTACGCCGGCCCGCTTATAGTACTGCAGGTCTTTGCGTATGCTGTGGAAGCACGGAAAAGGAGCGGCGCCCCAGTAGCTGAAGTCATAGCCGGTGAGTACGGTCACATTTTTCGCGGACTTCAACCATCCCTGAAGCTGCTGATTGAAATATTTGTTTACCTCGTTCAGCGGGTCATTGATCGGAACGGCGTAATCTCTGCCGGCGGGAGTGAACATGATCACGACATTGTCACCTGCTTTCATGTTTTTGCCAGGTGCGTTGATATTGTTGCCGTACGCCCGGGTCCAGATTTCCCTGCCTGGGGCCAATTTCGCGAACTGTTCAGCGATTTTATTGATGAAATATAGTTTCCTGCGGGTAATCGACACAGTTCCCACGCCTGCCTTTTCGCGGTCAGTGGCGTGAGTGCTGTAAATATGGTTTGAGCCGTGAAAATATTCAGCCGACCCCGGCGCATACTTCAGTTGAGCGGGGGAACCTTCGATCATCAGCGCTTCCTTGCCGGTTGCCCAGTTGTAGATCCGGTTTGAAAGGTTGATGCCTATCAATTGCGCGTAAGGGCATTGTTTGGCGAAGTTTGCGGCTTTAACGGCAACGAATTTACTCAAGGCGGGATTCGTAATATTGTAAACCGGCTTGTCCGGTTTTGACAACGATCTGATGTAGAAGGAAGGATTCTTTTTTAGAATTTCCTTTGTATTGAGGATTTTTGAAAGGCTTTGCATGCCCGAGGTTATCTTGACGCCCCGCTTTTGCAATTCCTTTACATAAGGATCAAATCCTTTATATCCGTTTTTCGGGATTTCAGCGCAGCAGAGATAATTCAGTTTTACTTTTGGCATCCATTCCAGAAGACCGTACTCAATAATTTTTTTCATTGGAAAATTAACACTCACACCGCGATATTCGAAGGCCGGATTTTCAACGATATCATAGCTGGTCAGGCTCGGGTTTTCTATTTTGGGTATCGATTCACCTAGTTCTCCAGGCGCATACCAGCGGCAACCGAGAGTTTCGAGCAATTTGTACACTCCGTACAAGGTTCCGGCTCCGCCGGTTGAACCGGCAATAAACAGCTTGCGCTCAACCGTTTTAAGGACAAAGCCGTCACCTTTGGGGAGTGCCAGGTTTTGCGCTTTCAGCAGAGAGGTCTGCCCGATGGATATTACCGGGCAGCTTTCCGGGGCCTTTTCGTTGTCTCTCAGGATGGGGAGTTCCACGCCGCTGATTTTTGCCAGATACTTTTTCAGCTCGCTTGCCGCGTATGTTTCAAGCGGTGAGGGTTTGCTGCCGGTAACAATTACCGCTGCCGGGAACGCGTTTTCCACCAATGGAAAACTGGATTGGCAGCCATGCATTACTACCAACAGCATTAAAACGCTTAAAACGGTTCCGCCCAGATACAGTAATCTTTTCATTATTGGTTTGTCCTCCCCAAATTATAATAAATGTTGATGATTTTACTCAGAATTTACTTTCCGGCAATAATACGGTAACTTGTTTTGCCGGTTTTTCCCGCGGCGAGGACCGAGGTTGCCCCTTTCAGCCGTATAGTAATTGTATCTGAAAATATGCTGATTTCAACTTCATTAAACTTTCCTGACAGAATATTTCCGGATATAACCGGTTTTTTATCGGCCCGGTAGAGGTGAAATTCCCTGCATGCCGGGAAATTGACGGTTTTATTGTCGGCGATTTCAAGATTCACCGGGATTTTGCCTACGGCCGGGACCAGCTTCAAACGGTAATGCCCGGGAATTCCGGGAAGTTCCGGTTTACTGCCGAACGGGAAACGCATTTCCAGGTCGAGATTGTACACCAGCGGGTCTCCGCTTAAGTTTTTTACCAGGTCCATTACCATCAGACTGTCTTTCTCAAGTTCTATGGTCCGGGTGTAGTTTAAACTGCCGGACTCAGCTTTCAGCACCCCGGTGTCGCGGTCCATTTTCCGGGGACAAATTTTGAATGGCAGCGGGGTGTGTCCCGGAGCCCGGTTGAGGCTGATTTTGCTTACCAGCCCCCCCGCTGTTTCTCCGTTGTCTGCCTGACCGGGGAGCAGGTAAGCGGCAAGAAGATTTTCTTTGCGTCCGTTGCCGCCGAATTCCAGGATCCGGCCGTTGGCTTCGGGTGAAAAGGTCAGTCTGTATTTATTTTTTTCCAAAGTTATCATCGGGGTGGAATTAATGAATTTAATAACTTTGCGGTAGAATTCGCCAAGTGATGCAACGGTTTCCGCGACGCTCCCATCCGGCAATCTTTTCAACTCCGCTATTTTATCCAGTTTTGCCTGAAGTTGGCTTTTCGACGGGAAATCGCGGGAATTCCAGAAGATGGAGTTCATGATCGCGATGGTTTTTAACTGAATCTGTAAACGCTTGATCCTGCGTGCCGGTTCCGGTGAAATCGAGGCGCCGGCAAGCGGCAAAGCCCGGTCGAGTTGCGCCGCGGATTTATTCATCACTTCTTTCGGGAAAAGATATTTCCAGGCGGGGATGGTTGCCAGCGCCGCCGGGACTCCGGCTTTTCCCGCCTGCCGGTTCAGCAACTGGTAAAAATTAATCAGTTCTTTTGCCGCCGGGCCGAAATTTTTGCGGCAGTAATCCTCGATCAGGAATATTTCATTTCCGTTCGGCGTCCAGAATCCCATGACCGCCAGCCACAGCAGAGGGGTTTCCCAGGTGTTTATGGCGGTTACGTATGCGGCATCCAGGTAGATTTCATCCTGAGCGCGGTCTTTTTCCATTGCGGTCAAGCCCATTGCCGCGAGCAGGGGATAGTTTTTCCGGTAAATGGTGGTTGCGGGAGCGAATTTAAAGTCTTTTCTTTTTCCGAACCGGTGCCGGATTCCGCGTTTGCGAAGTTCGGGCAATAGATCGGCAAGAACTTTGTCCGGCTGGATCGTTGTGGATTTACCATCGATAAATAACAACGTATTCAGCCGGTTTTTGCCCATCCAGTCGAGAATCGCCGGGGTAAGTTTAATCTGTGCGAAGGTTTCCGGGGTGAAATAGATCCCGCGCATCTGGTTGGCGGGATTTTCCTGAATGTCGATTCTGCTTATTGCCACCCGATTTGTCCGGGGCAGATATTCCCCGGTTTTGCCGGGAGCGTACCAGCGGCAGCCGAGAAGTTCCAGGAATGCGTAGACTCCATAGAGAGTGCCTGGGCCGTTCCTGCCGCCAAGGATGAAAAGTTTGTCGCCAACGGTTTTCAATACAAGGCCGTCGCCGGATATTTCAGGCAGAACCGTTTTTTTCAGCAACGGGGTATTGCCGATTGAAATGATGTTTTTGCTTCGGGGAAGACGCCGGTAATCGCCAGTCACTTTGATTTCGGCGCCGGATATCTTTTTCAGATACTTCTGGAGTTCACTGGCGGCAAATAACTCGACTTCCGTCGGTTCTGCCGGGATCAGGATTACTGACGCGGCGGATTCCCTGACCAGTTCCCGGCGGACCGCACAGCCGGAAAACAATACGAGTATTATCAGGAAAACCGCTGCCGAAAGTTGTTTCATTGAACTCCAGTATATGGATTATACGCGGAAAACCTATTTGGATTTGGCAGGAGCGGTTGCCGCCGGTTTTGCCGCCGGCTTTGCTGCCGGTTTTGCCGCCGGAGTGCCGCCAAGAGGTTTCAAACCTTTTTTCTCAAGGGCTTCGACTACGGCGTCCATGAAGCGTTTCTCGGTGTGCTTATTGCCGTAAACGTAAGTTCTTACCGACAGATTGGTGGTGTTGTCATCCAGGCTTTTCAGGTAAACTTCGATATATCTGCCTTTGTAAGTGGCCCCGTTAATATAATCGCCCTTACGTTTCAGGGAGTATCCGTATTTTTGCGAGGCTCCATCAATACCTTCGTTAACCTGTTGGGCGGAGGCGTGAAGCGTTTTTGTCAATCCCAGCGGTTTGTTGATTAAGGCGTTTTTCATTTCCTGGAACGGACAGCCGCAGAAAACAAAACTCAGGACAACGGCGATTCCAGCTACGACGACAGCATTTGACTTAGTCATTTTCTATTCTCCCTTTCACTAAGTTTAAGATGGGGTAACATATATCAATAAATAAGCATTTTCCAGTCGGAAAGCTGTTGGCGCAGGCAAATGACGCCATGAGTATTACGCAAATGTTGAAATATAAACTTTCCCTGCTGGATTCGGACGGAAAACCGGGCTATGATTTGAGTTATGAAAACAAATGACGAAATCAATATCGACCACCTGGTGAGAAGCCGGAGAAAATCAATCGGGCTTATGGTCCGCGATGACGCCGCGCTTGAGGTAAGGGCGCCGCTCAAGGCTTCGATGAAGTATATTTGGGAAGTGGTGGAGAAAAATCGCGAATGGATTCTCGACAAACAGCATGAAGCCCGAAAGTTCTCCCATTTTTCCACCCCGAAACAGTTCACCGAAGGCGAGGAGTTCTTTTACCTCGGACACCCTTCTCCGCTTCGTATCGAAACAGACGCGAAAGCGCCGTTTTATCATAACGGCAGCGAATTTATTATTGCTGCCAGATATGCCAATGCCGCCCGTGACTTTTTCGAGGAATGGTATCGCGAACGCGCCGCCAGATACTTCCGGGAGCGCGCGGAATTCTTCGCCTCCACTCATGATCTGGAATTTTCCAGTATCAAGATCAATTCCGCCAACCGTCAGTGGGGTTCGTGTTCGGTGAGAAAGACCCTCAACTTTTCCTGGCGGCTGCTGATGGCCCCACCCGATATAATCGACTATGTGATTGTCCACGAACTTGCCCACCTGAAGGAACTCAACCACTCACGCCGGTTTTGGCTCGAAGTCGAGGCCATGCTCCCCGGCTACCGCCACGCCAAGGCATGGCTCCGGAAAAACGGCCGCATGTTCAAAGGATTCTAAACAGGACTATTTTTAGAAAATTTTAAAAATCAGACCTGTAATTATTATTATCCCGGTAATATTACATTCACATAGTCTTTATAAAATCGTAATCCCCACCCGCCAAACAGAAGGAGTCTGCCCATGCGTTGCCTTATTCTCTCCGCCGTTGTTGCCGTAACTGTTTTAACTGTGGGATGCTATTCCGTACCTCCTCGTGCTGCCGATCAATTGATGGCCATTTCCGCAGAATCACCTCCAAAACTTGCCCGTGTAGGTAAATTCGGTTCTCCCGGGACTGCTGACAATCTACTTTCCAAGCCCAAAATACAGCGGCAGATGATCTATAACGCGGAACTTACCGTGACCGTTCCGAGTATCACGTCAGCCATGATTGACGCGAAAAACCTTACCGAAAACCTTGGCGGGTATCTCCAGAAACAGTCAAACCGGAGACGGAGCATGACTGTAAAGGTTCCATCGAAAAAACTTGAGAAGTTTATAAATGAAATCAGCAAACTTGGCAATGTAACCAGTAAAGACATCAGTTGCCGGGACGTGACCGATCAGATGTTCGACCTGGATATTCGCATCGACAATCTTGAAAAGCTCCGCACGCGGCTTACCGAACTGCTTAAAAAGGCAAAAAAAGTTGAGGACATGATCAAGATCGAGAACGAACTCGGCAGGATCACCGGGGAACTTGAAAGGCTTAAAGGCCAAATACGGCTGATGAAGAACAAGGTTGCCTACGCTACAATTGAAATAAAATTTAATTCCCCGGTTCCACATGTGAGACTCGTAGCCCGTGTCCCGGTTCCGTGGGTGCGGTCCCTGGGCAACGAAATACAGAAAAACAATTACTACCCAAACGGACGGGATGATTTTCCTTATGATATGGAACTGCCAGTTGGCTTCGTGGCCCTGTTTGCCCGGTATGATTCTCTTGTTGCTGTTTCCGCCGGGGACGTGTTCCTCAAGCTGACTGTTCATGATAACCTGAAAGGAGGCAATCCGGAATTCTGGCGGAAACTGATTGAGCGCAGTCTGACTGAAGGCCATTTCTTCAGGATTGTTTCCCGTAAGGAAATCAAGCTTGATGACGGAACGGAGTTACGGGTAATCAACGCCGCAAAGACAATTGGCGGCAAGCGGTATCAGTATATGATCGCATTTGCCGTGGTTGACCATTGGTACTGGTCGAATCCGCGCGTTATTCTTTTCGAAGCCTGGGGCCCGGAAAACGAATTCGAAAAGGTTGAGAAAGGAATTGAAAAATCCCTTAAAACCATGGATTTGTGAGCTTTCAGCAAATCGATATTATTTGCACTGGCGGATTGCGGGGATACATTTATTCCGCAATCTGCTTAAGGAAAAAATATGGCCGGATACGTTGGATATATCGTTGTCGGGATAATCGTGCTGGGATGCGCGGTTTATCTGTTATGGAAATTCCGGCGGATATTCCAGGGCAAAGATACGGGCTGTCCGCTCTGCGAATTCAATAAAACTTGCAAGCATCGCGGCAAAAGGGATGGTTGTGACTTTTCTGATGATCATGAATGAAACGGCGGTTGCGTCAGTTTGAAATCCCGCCACTCGTTTTCCTTATAAAATACCTTGACCAAAAACAGTCCGTGAGGTGGTGCGGTTTCTTCTCCCTTGGTGCGGTCGCATGATTCGAGGATATCTTTTATTCTTTCCGGAGTAATTTTGCCACGCAACACGGAGACTGTCGCGCCGATAATGCCGCGAACCATCTTATATAGAAATCCGTTGCCGATAACAGTGATGCAGAGCAAGTTCCCGAATTCGTCGATATCGATCCGGTGGATAGTCCTTACCGGGTCAATGATATCTTTGCGGTTTACCGTGAATGCGGAGAAGTCGTGAGTGCCGGCCAGGTAGTCCAATGCTTGTCGAATCTCAGCACGTTTGTTACTTATTTGTACCTGCCAGCTCCAGTCGCCGTTGAACGGGGTGATGTCCCCACGGTTGATCACATAAGTATACGCTTTTCCCCTGGCTCCGTATCTGGGATGAAAATCATCCGCAACCCGCCGTATGCTTCTGATCTTGATATCGCGGGGCAGCAGACTGTTCAGGGCTTTCATGATTTTCTCGTCTTGGATGATGATGCCTGGAGGAGCGGTGAAACACACCGCGAATCCGAGCGCATGGACTCCGGCGTCAGTGCGGCTGCTGCCCTGGACATTCACCGGATTTCCCGCGTACAGCCGTGTCAAAGTATTCTGAAGCACCTGCTGAACGGTTACTCCGTTGGGTTGGATCTGCCATCCGGCATAATTGGTGCCGTCAAAACTGACTTCCAGCAGATAGCGCCGGGGTTCGGTGTCTCTGGCGCTCATAAACTATACGCTGGAATCATCCAGATAGACAATTCTGGAGCAGTTGTCGCAGATTGCCAATGCGCCTTTTTTGGCCTCAGTGATGGTCTGCGGGGTTAATTTTAAATGGCAGTTTCCACAAGTTCCCTCATGGATTTTCACTACGGGAACGCCGTGGGATTTGAATAGCCGCCGGTACAGAGTGAGCACGTTGGCCTGCACTTGTTTTTCCAGTTCCGGACGCTCCGCCGTCAACCGTTTGATTTCTTCGTCGAGTTCACTGTCGAGTTCGTCGAGTTCCTTGATTTCCGCCGCCACGCTTTTTTGCTGTTCCGCGAACTGTTTTTCGTCTTCGCGATATTCGGCTTTGGCCTCTTCTATTTTATCCAGGAGCATGATTTCATCGGTTTCACGGTCGCTGATTTTCTTCTTGAAGTTTTCAATCTCATGCATCATGGCCTGATATTCCGTGTTTTTCTTGACCATCGATGACTGAGTAAGCAACTTATCGATCTCACCTCTAAGCTTGGCAATATCCGACTCGACTTTTTTGATGTCAAGTTCAATCTGCTGCGTCTTTTCCTTTTCGGATTTCAGCTTTTCCTGTCCGGCCGCAAGGTCCTTTTGGAGAGTTTCCTTTTCTCTGGGGATTGCTTCCCGGCGCACGTTAAGTTTCCGGATCCGCAAATCCACTTCCTGTACCTTAAGGACGTTTTCTATCCATTCCTTCATGAGCTTTCCTTCTTTTTATCGTTAATTATTTTTTAATTCTTTTATAACCACAGAGGTCACGGAGTTTTTTATCTAGTGTCAAGTCAAGCGTAAAATGCCGGTAAAGATTGCGGAAATTTCATGGAACAGGCTGGATTGGGAAGGATGAAGGGCTGCCGGGGCAACTCGAATCCTTTCCGGTCCGGAATGCTTATGAAAGAACGCAACCGCTTCGCGGCAAGTTTCTTTTGAACGCTTTTTATTTAAAATTTCTTGTCCGATATTATATCGGACGGCGATATTTTCCATCAAAATCCTTTCAAAATCCTTCTCGTCTTTACGACATTTTACCGTTGGCTTGACACTAGATTCTTTTTCCATTTTATCCTTTTTCCCCTATAACTTGACTGTGTTAATAGATCGGGAATAAAAATTTTTAAAGAACCTTTCAACCCATAAAAAAAGCGGGCAAACTGCCCGCATTAAAACAACTCCGGCTGGTTGGAATCAGCAGCCGGGATTTTGCCGCCCTTTTGCTTCGGCTCCAACCCGAACCGATGCCAGGCCTTAGGAGTTGCCTCACGTCCGCGCGGTGTGCGGTGGATGTAACCCTCCTTGATCAGGAACGGTTCATAAACTTCTTCAATCGTGCCTTCTTCCTCGCCTACGGCCACCGCAAGCGATTTCACGCCTACTGGACCGCCATTGAATTTACCCACCAGTGCTTCGAGTATCCGGTTGTCCATCTGGTCGAGGCCGTCGGGGTCGATATCGAGCATGGTCAAAGCCTTTGCCGCCACGTCGCCGGTGATTTCGTTTCCGGCCTTTACCTGGGCGAAGTCCTGGGTCCAGCACAACAGGTTATTAGCTACGCGCGGGGTGCCGCGGCTGCGTCGGGCTATTTCCGCCGCGCCTTCATCGTCGATCAGGATTTTTAAAATGTCGGCCGAGCGTTTGACGATCACGGTAAGGTCTTCCACTGGGTAGTAATCGAGCCGGGAAGTCATCGGGAAACGCGACCGCAGAGGTTTAGAGATAAGTCCTTCGCGGGTGGTTGCGCCGACCAGGGTGAATTTTGCCAGGTTCAGCCTAACTGATCTTGCACCGGGCCCCTGATCGATCATGATGTCGATAAAAAAGTCTTCCATGGCGCTGTACAGGTATTCCTCGACCGCCGTGTTGAGGCGGTGAATTTCGTCGATGAACAGAATATCGCCTTGTTCCAGGCCGGTCAGGAGTCCTGCAAGGTCGCCGGGTTTTTCGATCACCGGGCCGCTCGACGATTTAATATGCGCGCCTTTTTCGTGGGCGATAATGTAGGCGAGGGTAGTTTTTCCGAGTCCGGGAGGGCCGCTCAACAGCAGGTGGCGCAATGGCTGTTTGCGCTGCTTTGCGGCGGTAACATAGATATGGAGCTGTTCTTTCACCCGCGTCTGGCCGGGGAATGACGCAAAATCGGGTGGACGCAAGGTCTCGTCCTGTTCTTTGTCCTTTTTGGTCAAGGTTGATGTAATAAAACGTTCCGGAGCCATAATTACTTTCGGTTTCGGGTTGCAAATCCAATTACGCAAGGTATCGTATTTCCCGAATTTTTCCAATCAAAAAGCCATAAAATAAGCAATAAGAGGAGAAAAAGAAAGATGAATCCAAAAATTGGCTGTTTGACGGCGGACACGATCCGCTTGTTGTCCGCTGACGGTGTCCAGAAAGCTAACTCCGGTCATCCCGGAATGCCGATGGGCTGCGCCGACTTTTCCGCTGTCCTGTGGCAGAAATACCTGAAATTTAACCCGGACAACCTCGAGTGGGCCGGGCGTGACCGCTTTATTCTGTCCGCCGGGCACGGTTCGATGCTGCATTACTCGCTTCTGCATCTGTACAATTGCGGAATGCCGATGGAAGAACTCGGAAAATTCCGGCAGTGGGGCAGTTTGACTCCCGGACACCCGGAATACGGCGAAACCGCCGGTATCGAAGTAACCACCGGCCCACTCGGTTCCGGATTTGCTACAGCTGTCGGTATTTCGATGGCGCAGAAATACTTCGCCGCCGTTACCGGTCTGGACAAAACAGATCTCTGCGACCAGAAAATCTATGTTATATCCAGTGATGGTTGTATGATGGAAGGCACTACTCATGAAGCCGCCGCAATCGCCGGACATCTCGGCCTCGACAACCTCGTGGTTTTCTATGATGATAACTCGATTACCATTGAAGGCGAAACCGATCTGGCTTTCTCCGAAGACGTGCCCGCACGTTACCGTGCTTACAACTGGCGCGTAATCGAAGTAGACGACGGCAACGATCATGACAAGCTCGATAAAGCTTTGGCCGAAGCCCGGAAATCCGATGGCCGTCCGACCATGATTGTCGGTAAAACAAAGATCGGCCTCGGTTCCCCGAAGGAAGGCATGGAAGATTGTCACGGCGCCCCGCTTGGCGAAGATGATCTCAAGGTCACGAAGAAGCATTTCGGATTCCCCGAAGATGAAATGTTTTATGTGCCTGCCGAAGTCCGCGAATACTGCGCGAAACGCTGTGAAGAAGTCAAAGCCATTGCCGCAGAGTGGGACAGCAAATTCCAGAAATTCCTGGAAGCCAATCCCGACAAGGCCGCGCTGATCGGTAAATTCATCAACAAGGAAGTTCCGGCGAACATTCTCGAAGAACTCGTTGCCGCCGCCCCGGTTGACAAGGCATCCGCAACCCGCGCTTCCAGCGGTACGATCCTCCAGAAGGCCGCGGAACTGGTTCCCGCCCTGTTCGGCGGAGCCGCCGACCTTGCTCCGTCAACCAAGAGCAATATCAAGGGCGCTGGGGAATTCAGCAAATCCAACTATGCCGGGCGCAACTGCCATTTCGGTATTCGCGAACTCGGTATGGGGCTGTGCGGCAATGGTATGGCGCTTTCCGGCCTGACGATTCCGTATACTTCAACTTTCATGGTGTTTTCCGACTACATGAAACCGGCGATCCGGCTGGCCGCGATCCAGAAACTGCATGAGCTCTACATTTTCACCCATGATTCTTTCTTTGTCGGTGAAGACGGCCCGACTCATGAGCCGATTGAACATCTGGCGATGCTCAGGGCGATTCCGGGTGTGGCCGTTCTTCGTCCGGCTGAAGCCGTCGAAACCGCTCATGCATGGGCGGCCGCGCTAAAGGCAGACGGTCCGGTCGTGTTGGCGCTGACCCGCCAGAACCTGGAACCGCTGGCTCCGGAACTGGCTAAAAAGGTCGACATGAGCAAGGGCGCTTACGTCCTCGACGACGAAGACGGTTTTGAAGTTATCCTGATCGCTACCGGTTCGGAAGTGAATCTTGCGCTGGATTCCGCGAAACTGCTCCGCGAACAAGGCAAGAAAGTCCGCGTGGTGTCGATGCCTTGCGTCGAATACTTCAAGAAACAGGACAAAGCCTATCAGGACAGCGTTATTCCGCCGTCGTGCAAAAAACGCGTGACCATCGAAGCCGGAATTACCACCGGTTGGGAAAAGTACGCTGGCGATGAAGGTCTGCTGATCGGTCTCGATCACTTCGGCGCTTCCGCACCGTACAAAGTGCTTGCCGAAAAATTCGGCTTCACCCCAGATCAGGTCGCCTCGAAAGTAGCTGACTATCTTTCGGTCTGATTTTAACGGAAATAATATTGTTTCCGGGGGAAGGGCGATCCTTTTAAGGAAAGTCTTTCCCTTCCCCGCACCCCATCCCTTTTCCAACTTCCAAACAGACTTCGGATGGAACTGCCGGGATGCTTCGCGATCCCGGCCACTCGATCCAAACACACTGTTTGGCGGCAAAAGCGGGCTGCTTCCGGCTGTGATTTAGAATGGGAAGTCGCCGGAGGCTTTGGCTGGTTTTGCTTTTTTCGATACCAGCTTCCGGGCGGTTTGCTGTTCTTTCAGGCCGTGGACGATTACCGCTTTTTCCGGGCGCACCGGGCAGATGTATTCACAGCAGCCGCACCCGATGCAGTATTCCGGGAAAACCTTGGGGATAACCAGGCCGTCGCGCCAGGGAACCATCTGGATAGCTCCGGTGGGGCAGTGTTCCGCGCAGGCGCCGCAGTGGGTTTCATCGGTAACCACCACGCAGCGTTCCTTATAATATTTTACCAGCCCGATCCTGACCAGCGTTTTTTTCGCGGTAGTAAGCGGTTTCAATGCTCCGGTGGGACAGACATTCGAGCAGGTGGAGCATTCGTATTCGCACATGCCGTGGCTGAAATCCATCCGGGGAACCATCATTCCGCCGAGTCCGTACTCCATGAATGCCGGTTTTATTACTTTACCCGGACAAGAACTCACGCACAGGTGGCAGGAGGTGCAGACGGAGGTGAATTTGCCGATTGATCCCGCTCCCGGCGGCATTATCGGAAGTTTTGAACTTTTTCCCAAAGGTTTCAGGAGCGGCGGGAGGACCAGCGCCGAGACTCCGGCGGCGCCAAGTCCGGCCAGGAATACGCGCCGGGATTTATCGGTCTCGGAGGCATGTTTTGTTTTTCCGTGAGACAGATCGATTGCCTTGAAGCGGCAGGCGGAGGCGCAGTCCAAACACATTACGCAGCGTTCGAAATCAAGTTCGCGTTTTTCAACATCGATGCATCCGGCCTTGCAGACTTTTTCGCAGGCGCGGCATCCGGTGCAGTTTTCATTGAGTTTCAACCGGAATACCGCGTGTCTCGACAGCAAACCAAGAATCGCGCCCACCGGACATACCGTGTTGCAGAACAGTCTGCCGTACAGACTGCTTACGACTATCAGGATAACAATCGCCGTCGCGGAGAATATGACGGCCCACCACAGCAGCGGGGGCATTCCCACCGGTTCAAGGTATTTGCTGTCCGACCAGTGATAAATGGAGTTGTTCAGCCACAAAGCCGCCGGTCTGACCAGATTACTCATGGTGCGTCCGAAGAAGGAGTAGGGGGCCAGTACGGTTAGGGGAAGGATCAGGCCCATTACGGCGGAAATGGTCAGCGCCAGCAGCAGTGAATATCGCAACAGCCAGTGATTCTTCCGTGATCGGAATTTGCCGGACCGGAAAATTTTACGCGCCGTCCAGGAGCAGATGTCCTGGGTTATACCGAGCGGACAGAGTACGGAACAGAAAATCCTGCCGAACAAAAGGGTAATTATTAGGGTTGACAACAGAACTATCAACGTTACCCATCCGTCCAGATAGATTACGCGCAGGACTGTTGGGGCCGTCTGGAGTTTTGGCAGTCCGTTAAACGCCGGGGTAAAGAACAGGTAAACGAAAGCCGCCAATACCAGAACACCGGCAATGCGCCTGATCCATTTGAGCGTTTTAAGGTATTTGCCAGTCAGAATTACACCTTGATTTTCTTGATATTCAGACTTGCCAGATCAGTGGTTCCAAGACCAAGTTTTTGTCCCATTTTCAGGTAGGGGATGCGGCTTGGCTGTTTGCCGAGGATTTTGCTCGCGGCGGTGTCAATTGCCACGATGTCGGTGGAAAGAAGCTGCATTTTCTGATCGACTACGTCGCCTGCGCCGATGCCGCGCGGACCATGAGTTCTCATCATTCTGTATGCGTCGATAATGTTCAAATCCGGTACGCGGTAAGTACACCAGTCGACGATGCATTGCTGGAGGCCGTTTTTATGGAAGAAGCGCCGGTCCCAAACGGTTCCCATCAGGTTTTTCATAGCGGCAGTCATGATTGATCCGCCGTGGTTTTTCAGAATCGGGACATTGATAAAAACATCACAGTCCATGATCAGCTTGTGGCAGGCGCCCTTTTTGAGTACCTTGCCTTTTGGTACTTCTACGTTGCGGTAATCTCCTTTTGCGTTACCGGGCATGACCTGGGCCCCGGCTGTTTCGGCGGCTGCCTGAATTCCGCTCAGGTTGTAACAGGTCTTCCAGTTATTGCAGGTGTGGTCGAACACATAGATGGTTTTTGCGCCTGCGCCGAAACAGCTTTTGACGATTTCCGCGACGAGTTCAGGATTGGTATCAGCGGCCATGTCCGGTCTTTTGGCCCAGCCGATGTTAGGTTTTACTACAACCGTCTGGCCTTTCTTTACAAACTTTTCCATGCCGCCAAGGGCTTTTATCCCCTCTTTGAACATCTCTACCGGGCCGCCGCCGCTGACCGCAACAAGGTCGGGGGCGCCGGACTTAAGTTTTGATGCCGCCGCCAGTAACGGATTCGATACCGCTCCAAGAATACCCACCGCCACACCGGTTTTAAGAAAATCGCGTCTGTCCATAAACTTCCTCCGTAGGCGTTACCAGTTGTCATGGATTACAGCATCGGCCGCCAGCCAATGCCATTGCAAAAATCAATTCATGGTATATCTTTGAGAAAGATATATACATTGGAAATTACGGCGGGATAGCATGAATGTCAACAGGGCAATCGTTACTCGCCTAAAAAAAAGGACATGATATGATCGGCTGGCAGGAAATTCTTTTAATCTTTCTGGTAGTGCTGGTTTTTTTCGGCGCCAAACGCATCCCGGAAATAGCGAAATCATTGGGTAAGGCGTCGCGGGAATTCAAGAAGGCAAAGGACGAGATTGCCCACGAAACCGAGGAGTTGATGAAAGAAGCCGAAAAAAACGCCGAAACAAAAGATAACCAGAACTCCACCGCCAAGCCGGACGAATCCGATAAAAAGGAATCGAAATCCGGCGATGAATAAACTTTCAGGAGAAAAGTCTTTCCTCGACCATCTGGAAGAATTCCGGATGGTGATCATCAAGATAGCTGTTTGCCTTATCATTCTTTTTCCGGTTGCATTCTGGGTATCTTCCCCGGCGATTGACTTTTTGAAGGAGTCAAGCTTTCCCGAGAATATTACCCTCAAATATTTTTCCCCGATGGAATTATTTTTTGTCAGGATGAAAGTTGGTCTGATGATCGCGTTTTTCATCGGGCTTCCCTATATCGCTTATCAAGTATGGCAGTTTGTCGTGCCCGGTCTGTACCGTCACGAGCGGTTTTGGATTTTTTATATGGCAATTATCAGCTGGGCGTTGTTTCTTGGGGGAGCGTTGTTCGGTTTTTACTTTATCCTTCCCGCTGTGATGCGTTTTGCGCTGGGAATGCAGACCGCATCGGTGGAACCGGCCATCGGGGTAAGTAATTTCATCGGGCTTGCAACCATGCTGATGTTTGGTTTTGGGGTTATGTTCCAGTTTCCGATTGTGATTTTTATCCTGACGGCCAGCGGCCTGGTGGATGTCCGGTTCTTTAAAAAACAGCGGATGCTGATGTTGATCCTCATTCTGGTTCTGGCGGCGATACTCACTCCGCCGGATATTATCAGTCAGGCGCTGATGGCGATACCGACATATTTGTTGTTTGAGCTCGGACTGCTTTTCGGTTTACTCGCCGCAAAATGCAAGCCGAAGAAAATAAAGACTATGCCGGAGGAGGAAGAAGCGGTAGAACCGGAAAAAGATAATTACGATGAGATTTACGGACGCAAGTAGCGTCTTCGTTAACTACGATAGAATCCCCCTGCCTGCATTCAATTTTTTTCCAATAATTGATTTCTCTGCATCTTGACATGTTTGATTTTAGTGTTATAGTTCTAGTATATAGAACAAAGTAATTAAAAATTACAGATAATAAAATGAATAATACATTGCAAAACGGCTTCAGGATACTGGAATTCATGGCTGATTCAGGCCGGAAATATTCCGTTAAAGAGCTTTCAGAAGTGTTTGAACTGCCGAAAAGTCATATTTGCAGGTTGCTGAAAACTCTTGTAGAAACCGGATATCTTGAACAGGATAAATCCAGGAAATACGGGGTGAGTGTCCAGATTCTGTGTTTGGCGAATGCCTGTTTGAGCAGGCTTGTAATTAGAAACAAGGCGCGTCCTTATTTATATAAACTGCACAGGGAATTGGGGGGACGGATTTATCTTGCGGTTAATCATCACGGCCGGGCTTTGATCATTGATGTTATTTACACTTCTTACGAGACCGATGAAGAGACCATGCTGAATATCGGGAAAGTGAATGCTGTCAATACCACGGCCAGCGGTAAACTTTGCGCCGCATATGCCAATAAAAACGATCTGCGTGAATTGCTGGATAACAACATGCTAACAGCGAAAACCGCAAAATCTGTATCAGGTGAAGAAGAATTCCTGCGTGAAATAAAGAAAATCCGTAAACAGGGATATTCCATAGCGGATGGCGAGGCAAGTGAATTTACCTATGCGGTGGCGGCGCCCGTTTTCGGGGCCAGCGGAACCATGATTGGCGCAATCGGCACTTTTGTCAATAATCCGGAGCTCAGTGGTGAGGACCGCAAGAGGATGCTTGAGTTGGTTCGTGACACCGCTGAATCCGTTTCATTCGCGCTGGGGCATCTGGCGGAAAATATCGAATTAGGTTAGGAGGGATTGTTTATCGGAAATAAAAGCTGTAAATAATCTTGAATATAAAATTTAAAACCAATGGAAATTCCCATGAATAAGAATGAATTGAAAGACAAAGCAAAACAGTTTGGAGCGGATTTGATCGGGGTGGCTTCGGCCGAGGCTTTTGACGGGGTAGCACCGGAAAATCATCCGCTGTCGATTTTTCCGGAATGCAAATCGGTTATCGTGGTTGGCAGAAGAATCCTGCGCGGCTCGTTGCGCGGGATAGAGGAGGGGACAAACTTCGGCAGTACCTACGGTTTCTTCGGGTTCAGGATGCTTGAAGATAATTTTCTATCAAAAACCACTTACGACCTGACTTGTTGGATCGAGGAGCAGTGTTCGGAGGCTGTTCCGCTGTTCGGATACAATCCTGATGGGATGCCTAAAGGGGTAAAGGTTTCCGATGACAAGCCGGAACCCAATGTGATTCTTGATTTTGACGTGGCATGTCAGGCTGCCGGACTTGCTGAGATTGGTCTTGGCGGCTTCCTGATCACTCCGGAATTCGGAACCAGGCAGCGCTTCGCGGCAATTCTGACCGATATGGAACTGGAACCTGACCAGGTGCGCGACAGAAGCATTTGCGGAGATTGCGAAATGTGTTTTGCCGCATGTCCGCTTGGAGCGTATAATCCGGAAAAACGAATCAAAAAGGGTGTAAAGGGACATGAATGTGAAGTTGCGGAAATTGATTATTCAATATGCGAGAAATGTCAGAACGGAGCCGTGAAAATGCCGGGGCGCGGCACTGGTGTTGACCGGATCGCGGCGGCTTGCGGCCGGGCTTGCGTGGCCCAGCTTGAACAAGCGGAAAAGTGTTCGAATAAATTCAAAAATAAGTTCCGCAAGCGCAAACCTTGGGCATTGGACCTTTTGAGTCAGCCGGTTGAATCAGGCTCGATAGATATCGGTTGCGACAAAGTCTCCAACTTAAAATAGGAGTATCCTGAAATGTCAAAACTCACTTCTCAAATGGTTAAGGACATCGCGGCAAAATACGGGCATGGCGGACCGGGGATTGTCGGGATCGCGAATATAGAACGGTTTAAAAACGCTCCCAAATTGATGCATCCGAAAAACATTTTCCCGGAATGCAAGTCGGTCATCTCGATAATCCAGCCGATAACGCGCGGAAGTTACCGGGGAATCACCGAAGGAACGCATTGGGCGAACTATACCTTTTATTCTTATTGCAAGTTAAACATGCTGTTCCGGCCAATGGTCACCTATGAAGTGTCCAGGTTTATAGAGGACAATGGTTTCGAGGCCGTGCCGATATATCCCGGGGTTCCTGAGCGTACCGGGATGAGCAGGAAGCCGGTGGCCAACGACGGCCGGCCCGCGCCTGACGTCAATATCAATATCCGGATAGCCGGGGTTGCCTGCGGGTTGGGAGAAATCGGCTGGTCGAAAGTTTTTATTCATCCCAAATATGGCCCCAGGGTTCGTCTCGGTACTATCCTCACCGATGCCGAACTTGAGCCGGACCCGTTGATCAAACCCGGTACTCTCTGTAACCGCTGTATGAAATGTGTCCGGGATTGTCCCGGCGGAGCTATTCCGAAAAAGGGTGAACGCGAACCGATAAAAATCAAGATCGATGATCAGGAATATGAATGGGGCGACGTCCATATGGGGCGTTGTACCCTGACTCATCACGGCTTGAACTGGGAGGCCTCGCCTTTCCTTAAGAAGTCCTGCCCAGGTCTCGACCTGGATGTGCGCAACACGAATATGTCGGAAGAAACAGCTTATAAATTGACATATACGCTGGCCAAAGGAACATGGGGCAGGTCTCAGGAGCATCCGGAAAATACCGTAATACCATATTATAAGCAGATTATTGATCATTCCGGATACTTCGCCATTTGCGGAGCAAAAGGATGTATCCGGGCCTGCATGGATACCATGGAAAAGTGTCACAGGATTGAACAAGATGATTTTCAGGTTCCGGTGTTCCCGAAAAACAGATGGGAATTGCCGAAACCTGATACCGATGAAACCGGCGGGGCCGCGGAAGGGAAATTCCCGGAATTGTTCAATGATCCCGATCCCCATGCAGGTGAATTCGGAGAATTGATTCAAATTTAAAAATAGTTATTATTGGCGAGAAGCAGCATTAACGGTTCCAAAACGCTGTTTTTCGCCTTTTTTTGTAAAAACTCCATGACTCAACTTGACATAAATATATAGTTATCGTATAATCATTATAGGAACGGTAAGCGTTCAGCGAGTTGCCGATTAGCTTATTGAGGCGGTGATGGTGAGAAATGGATATGGTTTGACTTGACATAAATAAATGAAAACCGGAGGGGGCATCATGAGACGGGAAAAAATTCAACGCGGAAGAAGATTTACCTTGATTGAGTTATTGGTGGTAATCGCGATAATTGCCATACTTGCGGCAATGCTGCTTCCGGCATTGAGAAGGGCGCGGGAATCGGCAAAGAAAATTTCATGCACGAATAACTTGAATCAGATATATAAAGGCGTTGCTATTTATGTTAATGATTTTAATGATTATCTGCCGAGTTACAATACATGGGCGGCAAGTGTCGCGGAAGCGTCAAATATGCCATTTTCCGGGGATCATTATTCAGCTCCCACTTATACGGAAGGCATTTTTCTTTGTCCGTCCACTGATGCTCCCGGAAATACTACTTATGGCTGGGGCGCTATATCCGCCGATTATGATGGACAGCCGTTTCGCAGTTCATATGGGCTTACGTTTCAGGAGAATTTGGGTAGTGGTGGAAAATTAGGCGGTTTTATTACAGGCCCTAAAACCCATAAACGGTTTGGGGATGTCGCTACCGGCTCAGTGCTTTTAATAGAAAAAGGATTTTGGGGAATTAATTGGGGCGTTGTAACATGTACCGAGTCGAATTATGCCAAGTATACGAACTGGCTGAGACTGAATGATGGAGTTCGCTTCCGGCATCAGAATACCGCGAATTTCCTTTTCAAGGACGGGCATGTTGAGAGTTTCATGTTTGGGGTGCAGAAGTTCAATAGAGAGACCTGGAAGCCTGAATAATTAAAAAGTTGAAGTGTGGCGGAGACGAATGTAGATTACTAATCGGAGTCTGGACAAGGATAATATGTACGGTAAAGCGGAACTAGTTAAAAATCACGTCAGGAAAGTTGTCGGCCATTCCCGGCCCGGCGATCAGATACTTCCCGAGTTCAAGCTGGCAAAGAAGCTGAAAGTCAGCCATTCCACGGTGCGCCGGGCCCTCAACGAGCTGGTTGATGAAGGATTGCTGATGCGCAGGCATGGCAGCGGCACTTACGTGAATGAAATCGCAAAACTCCGCGGAGGGGCCAATAATTCCGAAATATCCCTTGCCAGCTTTTTTCGGACAAAATCGCATTCAGTGGAACATGAGGCGCAAAAAGACTTGAGTTTCGCAACCTACGAATCCGCTAAGGAAATAGCGCTGTACCATGACCTTATCGATGAGTTTGAAACGGATTATCCGGAGTTTCATTTTAAGCTGAATTCGTATCCGGCAAGGTATTACCCGGAGTATTTTCATGAGATCGAAGCGGGTAACACCCCGGATATTTTTTACCTTAACCAGAGCCATGTTTTCTGGCTGATAAGGAACAAATATATTCTCCCGATGGATGATTATGCGGAAGGCACCGGCTTCAGCAACCTCGACCCGTTTGTCAAACGGGCGATAACTTATCAGGGGAAAACCTGGATAATGCCGAAAAATCTGCACGTGTTTTACCTTGTTTATGATAAACGCCTGTTCGATGAGTGCAAAGTTGAATATCCTACCTCGCAGTGGACCTGGACGGATTACCTGAATGCCGCGAAAGCTTTGACGAGGATTGATGAAAACGATGACCGGAAAACGGTTTACGGAACCGTCCCTCATCGTGATTATCTTTACCTTACCCCGTTGGTGTGGGCCTTTGGCGGGGAGTTTGTTGGCGCTGACGGCAAAGTTAAACTGGATTCGCCGGAAACCGTTGAAGCGATCAAGTTCGCGGTTGACCTTACCTTGAAGCACCGGGTTACCGATCCGCCGGAACAGTGGCAGTACTGGAGAAGGAGCAGGAATCCCAGGCATATCCACCGTCCATTCGGCAGCGGAAGGCTTGCCATGGACCTTAAAACCGGAACCGATCTGAACAATTACATGTCGGATAAGCTTGATTTCGGTGTTGCCCCGATTCCGGTCGGGCCATGCGGTCGTTTCAGTCCATTGCTGTATTCCGGCTGGGCGGTCTCCAGGACCACTCAGGAGCCGGAGGCTTGCGGCAGGTTGCTTGCTCATCTCGGAATAGATTCCGCCCCGATTTTTGCGCGCAACAATCTTTCCCCGTTCGTTACCGAGGAGACTACGCAGAGTTACTTTACTCCCGGCAAACCGGGAAGTGCATACAGTATTCTTGTTATGAAAAACCATTTCAGGGAATATTCTTTCAACGGTCACTACTGGCCGTATTTGATGGGATATATCGACCAGATGTTCCGGAATATTTTCAACCGGAAATGTTCTCTGAAAACCGCAATAGCTGACGCTCAGAAAGAGATGCAGACCGCAATGGGTAATTTCCTGCGCTGGTATCGGGAACAACCGTAAAGATTAATTTTTTTGACCTTGATGACTTAAATTGACGTAACTTATTTAAAAAAATGATTTAAATTAAAAAATGGAGGAAGTGTAATGTCTCGGAAAAAAATGTTTAAATTCCCGGTAATGTTGTTTTTGGGGGGCTTTGTTTTGGCGCTGAATTTGACAGCTGCGCCAAAACCGCCGACGCTTCAGCTTAAAAAATGCACGGTTCCGCCGCGAATCGACGGCAAGCTTGATGACCAATGCTGGAAAGAAGCTGCGAAGGTCAATAGCTGGTATCGGATTTCCGTTGACGATTCCCTGAAGAAAAATAAATTCCAGCAGGCGTTTGTCTGCGCGGACAACAAGTGGCTGTATATCGCATTTATCGTCAATCACCCCGCGCCTGCCACGATTAAACCGGTTGCGAAGAAACACGATGGCCGGGTACAGATAGAAAATTGTATAAAAATTCTGTTCGATCCGGGCACGGACTTCAATCCCTGGTACATTTTTCGCCTCAGCGCCGGAAATGTCAGGGCGGATCAGCGCAACTTGAGAGTAAACGGCGATTACCAGCTGCAGTGGGATATTCCATGGCGTTCCGCAACCAGCAGAACAAAAACCGGATGGATTGCCGAAACCGCGATCCCGCTGGCAAGCCTTTACCAGACCGGACGGATTGACTGCGGGAAAACCAGACTCGACCTGATTGTAAGCTCGATCGAGCCTGTTGACGGTAACACGAAAAACATGAAAAAGGTTATTTACAGTTGGTCTCCGGTGATGTTCCGCTATTGGGTGGACCCGCGAAGATTCGGTTATCTGAAAGGACTTAATATCGATGATATCCGCGCTCCTTTCCTGCCTCAGTTGAAACAGGTTGTGGTTTCAGGGGGATATCGGTCCGGCCCTGATGGAAAAATGTATTACACTCTTGATGCCGTGGCGGACACTCTTTCCGGGTGTTCCGGCAAGGCAATTGTTCAGGTGCGTGATATGCCTGATGGGGGAAAAGTATCGGTTGTATCCAGGAAGATTGACTTTTCCGGCGGCGCTTCGAAAAAACTCAAAATAAAAATCCCGGTGAAAAGCGCGGGAAAGCGTGATATCAAGGTTGCTCTGATTTCGGCGGCGAACGGCGAAGTCTGGCAGAAAATGGAAATTAAGAACCCTCGGGCATTGAATATACTGTCGGCTTTCACGGTGCTTTCTTTTTACACTTCCGAAAAGAACGCCAAAGTGAGTTGTTCGATTTCACTTGACGGAAAAAGTCTTGCGGGAGCTTGTTTGAAAGTGGTTGACGCGGACGGGAGGCAACTGTCGGAAGCGAAAAATATCTCTAAAAATTTTATTCTTGAAGTTCCGGTGAACAAACTCCGTAAAGGGAAAAACCCCGTAACGGTTAAGTTGGAAAATTCTTCCGGCGTCATCCTTGGCGCAACCGGTGTGGAAATAACCCGGCTTACCCCGAAACCAGGCTATGAGGTGAAAATCGACCGCGGCAGCCTTTCCCTTGTCAAAGGCGATAAACCTTTTGTTCCCTTCGGGATATGGGGCGTCCCGCCATCGCTCAGATATTTCAAGGCCATGAAAGCCGCGAACATCAATACTTTGTTCGCAATAAGGAACGTGGACAAACAATATTTTCAGGACGCCGTTGATAACAATATCAGCATGATCATGGGGCCTTACAAGTTCATACTCCATCTTGAGGTTAATGTTTCGGATATTATCAAAGGCGACATAAAAAAGAAATTCGCGAGTGTGGTTAAAGGAATACATACCCTTGCTTATAATCCTAAAACCGGAATGTTGAAAGCGAAACCGTTCAATATACTTCATTTAAGGCTTCCTGTATTGCAGCAGAAACTTGGGAAAAGCATCGCCAGCAGCTTGTATAATAAATTCATGGCCTCACCGCAGGCAATGGCGATATATGCGAAAATCGTCAATATTTGCAAGGTCTCGCCGGCAACGCTTGCCTATATGGTTTTTGACGAACCGATGATACCGCTGCTGGATGAAGACGTGGCCGGAATGGCTATGTATAAAATGTATCATAAACTTGATCCTTACCGGCCGGTGATGGTCAATTTTTGCGGTAAGCCGCCGGAGGCGCCGCAGGCTACCACTTATGCGGATATCGTTTGTTGTGATTCGTATGGAGAAGGCGTTAAGGTTCATTTCAGGGTCGCTTATACGCTGACGAAGCGTTGCCGCAGCGAGAAAAGGGTTCCCTGGATGATTCTCAAGGCGGAACGCGTCGCCCTCAGAAGACTGCTCCCACAGGAGCAGAATGCCCAGCTTTACGCTTGCATAATAGCCGGAGTAAAAGGATTCTATTATTTTAATTTTCCGGTCCTTTCCGGGCTGATATGGGACAATATGGCGAAGTCGGCCGGAGAGATCAAGCGGATGAAGCCGTTTCTTATTACGCCACCACTCGACTGCAACGTCAAGTATTCTCCCGGAAAATATTCCCTGGATACGGGGGTATTGCCTGACGTACTGGCCGGATTACTGAAAAGTGATGACGGCAGGTATCTGCTGCTGCTGGTAAACTGCATGGAGTATCCGATTGATATAGACATGGAACTGCCGTTTGCCAAAAATGACAGCCGGTTCAAATCTTTCCGGGATAAGAGTACAATAAAACTCTCCGGTAAATCATTGCGGGAAAAACTGGAACGTTACGGCGTAAGGGCTTACGTTATCGGTAAGGATGCGGTTGAAGAAAAAACGTCCGCTGATTCTTTTAACATGAAATTAGTGATGAAGCCATATAAGCATCTGGCTCCGCCTCTGGCCAAGCCGCTCAACAGATTCAGCGGCGACAAAAAGAACATGATTGCCAATTCCAGCTTCGAGAAAACCAGCTTTCCCGGATGGCCTGATTATTTTTATCCGTTCCATATCTGGAGAGCCGAACTTGAGAAAAAATTCCATTTGGATAAGGACAATCCGTTCCACGGCAAACAATCACTGCGGATGACCGCGGAAAAAGGGGAAGGTTTTTCGTTCTTTATTCTTGAAGGTGCTGACGGCGGCCCGAAAAGCGACCCATACCTTGGAGACCCCAATGTCGAATACACTTTTTCCGTTTATATGCGCGGTGACGGTATGACAAAAATCAAGATGAGAAGCGAAAAGCAGAAAGGCACGGTGATGGGCCTGTTGAAAAAAGGTCATGTGACCGATGTGGTTGTGCCGCCCAAGGAATGGAAACGTTATTCATGGAAAATAACCATACCTTCCATTATAAAGTTCAGTATCGGCGGTCCCGGCAGTGTGTGGCTTGACGCTCTGCAACTCGAAAAGAGTGAAAAACCCACGAAATATGTGGAACAATAAAATTCCTTCATGGAGCTATAAATCAGTTCCATATTAAGTTAAAAGGAAAAAGTTACCGGGTCTGGATATCATATGTTCAGACCCGTTTTTTTTGCTGCTTTTTCAAATTCTTTCGCAATAAGTGTCTATTCCCGGAGTTGTCTTATTGCAATTTTTGCTTAAAAAATATAGATTGCATATTCAACAAACAGGATTATTCATGAATAAAAAATTAAAAGCAATTTACCTTATCAGTCAGAATTTTCACGATCTGATTTACGGAGATGACGAACGCCGGGAGCTGGAACAAATGCTCGAATTTGTCTGTCCCGGGATTGATCCCGAGGAGTTGTCGAATGTTTCACCGGAGACTTTGAATGATGTCGAGGTGATAGTTACCGGATGGGGCATGGTTGAAATGAATTCCGCCATGCTTGAACTTTTTCCGAAATTACAGCTGATATTATATGGGGCGGGATCAATCAAGAATGTGGTCACGCCGGAAATGTGGGACCGCGGCGTCAGGATTGTTTCGGCCTGGGCCGCGAACGCCGTGCCGGTTGCCGAATTTTCCCTGGCGGAGATTATCTTTAGCCTGAAACACGGCTGGGCCGCCATGGAATATTACAAACAGGGGCATGGGAAACGTCGGAAACGTTCTGAGATCCCGCCAGGGGGATACGGTTCAACGGTTGGATTAATTTCACTGGGGATGATTGGCAGAATTCTTGTCCGTATGCTTCGGATGTTTGACATGCGTATAATTGCCTACGATCCGTTTGTCAGCGGTGAGCAAGCGGAGGAATTGGGGATAGAACTGGTGTCGCTGGAAAAAGTTTTCAGCCGGTCCGATGTTATCAGCTGCCACACCCCCTGGCTGAAGGAAACCGAAAAAATGTTGCGCAAGGAACACTTTGAAACCATGAAACAAGACGCAACATTCATCAATACTGCCCGTGGCGCGGTGGTGGACGAACCGGCTATGATCGAAGTCTTGAAAAAGCGTCCGGACATTTATGCCGTTCTCGATGTTACCTATCCGGAACCTCCGGAAGAAGATTCTTCCCTGTACGATCTGCCCAATGTGGTGCTGACTCCGCATATAGCCGGAAGCATGGGTCCGGAATGCCGCAGGATGGGGCATTATATGGTGGAGGAACTCAAACTTTATCTTGATGGACAATCATTGAAGCACGAAATTACCCGCGAGATGGCCGCTACCATGGCATGATCTCAACTGTTGTGTTCTCGGAGGCGGTAGCGTCCAGGCGGGATTCCAACGTATTTTTTGAACATTTTATTGAAATGGTACTCGTCGGAAAACCCGATCCTTTCGGCAATTTCACCGGCGTTTTCGTCCGATGAAAGCAGCAGCGTTTTTGCGCGGGTTATCCGTTCGATTCTCAGGAGTTCCTGAAAACTGATCCCGAACAGTTCCTTCACCAGGTGACTGGTTCTGGATGAGGAAAGATTTAGTTTGTTGGCCAGTTTCTTGAGCGAGGGCGCAATAGATGCATTTTTAGCAATGTAGCTTTTAATTACGGATATCCGGTTATCAGCCGCGGAAACCGGATATCTTGCCTGTTCCAGATTGACAAGGAGTCCCTGAACAAATATTTCCAGGATGGTTTCGAGGCTCTCCGCCTGTGTTTTATCGAACTGTGGGAGTTGACGATATGCGTCAATTGCCGCGCCCGGAAGCCGGTCAGCGTTGCGGGGTGACTCCATATTCGGGATGCGCCAGGTTCCGGCAAAAAAAGAGCCAATGTGGATGTCCTGCCATATCATTGGAACCACGATCTCCTTAACCCCTTTCCAGCATTCATGGATAAAAGGTTTTCGCTTTTTTTCTCCCTCGGCATTCATGGCATGACGGCAGTGCAGAATGCAGTTTTTACAGAAGCCCAGATCGCAGATACGATTTTTCCGGTGAGAGTGGCGCAGCCTGAAAAACAGGAGTTTGCCTGAAGCATCGGAGAAACGTCCGTCACGGTCGACGATCGTAACACTTATGTTCAGGAGTTTTTCCAGTTCTTCAATCGCCGTTTCAGCTGGTAAAGTCATAATATTATCAATAAATGTTTGTTAGCAGCATGAAAATACAAAATAACGGCAGAGTTGTCCATTTTCAACCCGGAGAACTGAAATATTATAACTGTATAAACTGAAAACATAATAAAGAGGCTGGAAAATGCATTCTGAAGATTATTTCGAGTTGTTGCGGAACTGGACAGAGTACGCGGAGTCATATATATACATACCGCCGGAACGCAAAGATCTGGCCTGTTATGGACCGGGATATAATACATGGGGAGTACAGACTAACCAGAAGGCATTGGCGGCATTCGGGGTACTTGCGGCCTTCGGCGACGCGAAAGCGCTGAGTTATGCGTTGAAGTTGCTGCGCTTTTCCCTGGAAAGTCATATCGAGGGATCGTATCATTGCACTGACAACACCAAGTGGGGGCATACCTGGATCAGTGTACTCGGCATCGAGCGAATGATGCACGCGGTCGACGCAATTTATGAGTACCTGAGCGGGAATGACCGGGAATTGCTAAGAAAGGTTTTGATTTCCGAGTCGGATTGGCTCCTGAACGAATATCAGGTGGTCGCCGATCCTGTAGCTGAAACCGGAGAAAACAAACCGGAGAGCAATATCTGGAACGGTGCGCTTTTGCACCGCACCGCCATGATGTATCCGGATTGTGAAAATGCCGCCGGATATCGGGAAAAGGGCTCGAAGTTCCTGATGAATTCCATAAGCATTCCGTCTGATGCGGATTTGGCAAAAGTTATTGATGGCAAGAAAGTTTCGGAATGGCATACCGGCGCTAATTTCTTTGAAACTTATTCCCTGAATCATCATGGATACCTCAATGTCGGTTATATGGTTATTTGCCTGTCAAATATAGCCATGCTGCATTTTTCATACCGGGAACGGGGTATTGAAGCTCCGGAGCCGTTGTATCATCATGTTTACGATTTGTGGAGGCTGATAAAACTTTGCACTTTCCCGGACGGAAGGCTTCTGCGCATCGGCGGTGATACCAGAGTCCGCTATACTTATTGTCAGGATTATGTGCTGCCGATGTGGTATTTGATGCTGGATAAATACGGTGAAACTGATTGCCTGAAGTTTGAAAAAGGATGGTTTGATATTATCCGCACGGAAACCGGGATTAACGGTGACGGTTCTTTTCTGGGGGAACGCGCGAAAACTTTGATTACAGCATCTCCAGTTTATTATACCCGGCTGGAATCGGATAAGGCCGCCACGCTGTCGATGGCCGCATATTGGCGGAGAAAATTTAACGAGTTCGCGGACATCCCGGAAAGTCTGGAACAGGCGAAAATTAACGGAAGCTGGCATGACGAATTTCACGGGGCATGTCTTCACCGGAGCGAAAAGCGGGTCGTTTCATGGGTATGGGAAGCGGCGGAAAACCCCCAGGGGTTATGTGTTCCAGCCAACCGTAGCGACATGGCTGAGTGGAAGCATAATCTGGCGGCTGCATTCTTCGGAACCGGAAACCATAATTATCTCGATGTTATTTCTCACCGGGAGAACACTTTTGCCGGCGGTTTTATTACCGGCGGGACCGTATTGGCGAAATCCGCCCGGCAAATTGCGGAAGGGCAGGGGGAGGACATTCTTGCGGAGCAGAAAATTGTATTTGCCGCACTCCCGGACGACGCCACCGTTATATGCATGCAATTCGCGAAAACCGTTCAACTGGTTTATCTCAATGAGATACAGGGATTAAGATTGCAAATTCCCAACGATATTTTTAACAACGGCTCCAGAACTTATTACGTTTCGGGAAAAGAATTTACTTTAAAAGGGTGCGATGGTCAGGAATCAGTTATTGACGCCGATGAATACTTGACTGCTGACGGAGTGCTTTCCGTTGCACGTCTCTATGGCGAGGACAGTCTTAAAATTCATCATCCGGATAAGCGGCAAATTGGCATCAGGCACAAACCCAAAGCTGGCGGTATGCTGTTTGCCGATGAAATATTATGTCCGTATCATACTGGTTTCAAGGCTTACAATTCCGGTGAGATTCTGGTGGATATCGGAGTTATGCTCAGGTCCGGTGCAACCTCGGAAAAGGCTTTTGTTTATAAAACTTTGAGTGAATCCCTGCCTGAAAAGTTTCGGGCCGTGATTGTTTCCGGAGTTGACGGTCATGACTATCTTCTTGTTGTTAATTTCAGTGAAGATGCCGGTGAAGCAAAAATCGGGGATATCAGAGGCACGGTTTTAAATTTGGTAACCGGAGAGGAAACCCTTCCGGATGAATCGGGGAGCATTACATTGCCATGTACGGAAAATGAATACTTGATTTTCAGGATAACGCGGAATTCAGAAACTTTGAAAATTACCGATTGCGTGTAATCGTATTGTGCCGTTGAAAAATTTCCCCCTTGCCCCCCTCTTTGGGGAAGAGCCTGTTTTGATGTCGGAAATTGAGGCACAAAAATGGCGGGAGCGACGGGACTCGAACCCGCAACAACCAGATCGACAGTCTGGGACTCTAACCAATTGAGCTACGCCCCCGCATGTTGCGAAGAGCAATAAAGTTATCGCTACAACTTCTTTTTGCAAGCGTAAAATGCTAAAAAAAACCGGGAAAATATCAATTATTTTTGGTAAAATTGATTTTTGAGCGCAAAATATAGCTTTGGAATGGGGAACAAGTGAAAAATAAGCGAAAGCGGTGATGAGAAGACGGGGTAAAAAAAAGGGGAGCGGTAATTCTTCCGGGGATCGCGGACCCCAGATGTTTTACGATTATGAGTTCGATTTTCACGGCTGTCAGCCCGAGGACGCGATTTTGAAAATCGAGGAAGTTGCTTTTCAATACGGGAACGCCAGTTTTCTCATAATTCATGGGCATGGAGATGGCGTCCTCCGCACTGCGATTCGCCAATTTCTGATGGAGTGTCCATACGTCAAGCAAGTGTGTCCCGGCGAGACTAACAATATTCCCGGCGGCAGCGGCGTGACGGTTTTCTATACCTGATTGTCCGAATTAGATTTATACCTATTTGCTTTCATGATAATGCGCGTTACTATTAAGGATATAATTTCATGGCATGTAATTATTTGAGGAGCAGTGTCAGAAACAATTTGATGGAGTTGTTTAAGCATGGGATTATGGGGAAAGCTAACTGGATTGTTCGGGGGAAGAAAAGACAACGCCGGCAGTCGCGGGGCCGCGGTCAGAGTTTTCAGGGATGTTACTGATGATGTGAACACTCATCCCCAGAAGACAATGATTATACGGGTAAAACCCCCAAAGCAGCAATATATTATTAAAGTTGAGGGGAAATATCTCCTGTATAACAGCAAGTCCGACATGCCGCCGGAATTGCGGAAGAATTTGGATAAATTCGAATCTGACAGCGGCGCGAAAAGCACTTATACCGTGGTAATTGACGGTAAGTCCCATACTTATCACAGTCTTGATGAGATGCCGGAGGAAATTCGCGAGACAGTACAAAAAGCGAATCGCGAAAATCAGTAATTGTCCTGAACTCAAGGCATGTTTTACAAACGTTAAATCCGGGCGAGTCCCGGTTTTTCTTTTTGAGGTGAAAGTTTATGACGGAAAAACTGAATGATAGAATCGACTGGATTCAAAAACTGATAGAGGTAATGGAAAGACTCCGGGGCCCCGGGGGGTGTCCCTGGGACCGCAAGCAAACGCATCAGTCGTTGAAGAAGTACCTGGTGGAAGAAAGCGCGGAACTGATGGACGCCATTGACGACGAAGATATTCCCGGAATTCAGGAAGAGCTTGGTGATTTACTTATGCACATTGTTTTCCATTCCGTGATTGCCGGCGAAAACGATCATTTTGATTTTAACCAGGTTGCCCAGGTAAGCGCTGAAAAAATGTTGCGCCGTCATCCGCACGTATTCGGCGATGAGTCTGTGGAAACGCCGGAGGAGGTGGTCGGGCTTTGGGAGGAGATCAAGCGCCGGGAAAAAGGCGAGCGCAAAGGGGAGCATTCGGTGATGGACGGCATTCCCCGTAACCTGTCCGCACTGCTTCGCGCCAGAAAAGCCCAGAAGAAGGCCGCCGAATACGGTTTTGACTGGGAGAAGCAGGAACAGATTATTGATAAGATCCAGGAGGAGCTTGATGAGATCAGGGAAGCTGTCCGGGAAGGTGACGGCCAAGCCATAGATGAAGAGATTGGCGACCTGTTGTTTGCCGTAGTCAATCTCAGCCGCTTCCGGAATGGTCCCAGCAGTGAGGAACTGCTCAACAACACGATCATGAAATTCATATATCGTTTTAAGTATATTGAGAGCGAACTTGCGAAACAGGGGAAGTCGCTTATGGAGAGTTCAATTGATGAAATGGAAGCTCTCTGGCAGGCAGCTAAAAAGCATTAGCTCTTAATTCTTTGAATTTGAATTTTCCCGATAACTATTGTTTTTTCGCGTTTTTAATTTATATTTCAACGCAAGTTTTATTTAAATCATGGAAGCGGGAGTAATATTACCCGGAATTCCTGGAATTGTGATCTATAATTGGCATGGCGGTCAGTTTAAGGGCGATTGGTTATGATGATAAGAAGGACATTATTAATTTTTCTGGTGGGACTGTTTGCCTATCTGGTTTTTCCACAGCCGGAAGCAAAGGCCATGGACCCGGTCACGATTGCCATTCTTACCCCTATCGCAATTCAGGTAGCCAGGGAAGCCAGCCCCTATATTATCCGCGGATTCGCCAATGCCGCGAAAGGCTTTGTGGCCATGGGAAAAGACATGATCGATGTTTTCCGGCTTCCGCTTGGCTTTTTCCAGACCACGTTCCTGTGTCCGTGGTATCTGAAAGATGGAATTTACAACCTGTTTCATGGTGGGATTGCTCCTTTAAAGCTCGGTTTCCATGCCGCATGCCTCCCGCTTTATGCTATCGGAATGAATATTCCCTGACGGGCTGATTTACTCTATACAGGACAACTATGCCCGAATCATCTGATAAATCCGAGTTCAAGCCACACCTTGGCAAACTGCGCTGGATCTTAAACGACTGGTATGGGCGTGAGCGCGGAGAAACCGAGTTGAACGCTTACCTTGCTCCTCCTGAGGAAATTGACAAGGTTCTCGACAAGGTGATTGACGGAATTATCAGTCCCGAGGATCTTCAGCTTGTCGATCTCAAGGAAAACTGGGCGCAAATAGCCGGGCCGCAGATAGCCAGAATCGCCACACCCCTGAATATCAGGGATCAGGTTTTGACGGTGGAAGTCAGGCACAGCGCCTGGCTCAGGGAGCTGAAAGGATCGGTAAAGAACATTATTCTCGGCAAGATCAGAAAACTTTGCGGCGAAGATTTTTGTATCGACATCAGATTTGTGCCGCTCGGTTCCAGCCCTCTGCGTTAACCCTTTCTGGATTTGCCGACTCCTAAAAACCCGAGACTCAGCACAAAGCAAAGCATGAGCAATGCTCCGGTCAGGACAATTCCCTTTGATACGCTGATCCAGGTGATCAGGAAGAAGGAGGTGAACAATGTTCCGGCGATGCTTCCCGCGGTTGACGCAGCGCAAGCGAATCCGGCGGACGAGCCAACCTTGCCGCTTGCAGCTGTCAGCATCTTTATTACCACTGGCAGCACCGCTCCCATGAAGATGCAGGGAACCAGAAAGAGTTTTACCGCCAGAAGCAACGCTCCCCAACGGGCGTCAAAATTGAATCCGGAAACGAAATCGCAGCAGAGATACCCATATAGCGGAAACAACATGATCAATATTGCCGGTAACAGCACGAACCAGGGCAGGAGCAGTTTTCCGGGAAGACGGTCCGCCAGGTTTCCTCCGGCCGCATACCCGATGCTGAGCCCGGTTAGGATAACCGCGATAATCGCTCCCCAAACATATACGGAACTGCCGTAATAAGGCGTCAGCACCCGTACTCCGAGGATTTCGAATCCCATCATGGCAAATCCGGTAAGAAACGCCACGGTATATAAAATTGTCTGCCTCATATTTTTTGCTTCCGCCGGAATCGCGAAGCATTCCGGCTGTAGAGGTGCAGGCGGGAGCCTGCCTATTTCATGTTTTCGACCGGGGCGAA
This sequence comes from Victivallales bacterium, assembly GCA_963678815.1. GTDB lineage: Bacteria > Verrucomicrobiota > Lentisphaeria > Victivallales. The sequence goes on along the minus strand of OY787460.1, from coordinate 3,735,481 downwards.
ATCATCGGTAAGGATTTTTCCGTCTTCGGTCAGGTCTTCAATGTCATCCTTATCCATTCGTTCTTCAAGCATATCCGCCATGTCGAGTTCCGGCTTTATTTTTTTTTGAATTAACTTTGCTTTTCCGATCAGTTTTTTATTGTCCAGTTTCCCGTTTTTCCTGGCGAACAGGACATAGTTGGATTCGTTATTGCAATCGTACACCGCCATACCGGGAAAGATACTCTGTACGGTTTTAAGTTCGCTGGCAATGAACTCCTCCTTACCGAGGTTTGCGATATTGGCGTTCATGATTCCGTTAGGGGTAAGGGCGTCTTTTACTTTTCGATAAAATTCTTGGGTCGTGAGTTGAAACGGGATAGATTCGGCGTTGTAGGCGTCAATGAAAATGGCGTCGTACTTGTTCTTTGTACGATTGATGAAAAAGCGTCCGTCACCGATGGTAATGTGCATTTTATCATCTTTTTTGAAGCCGAAATATTTTTTTGCCACAACGGGAATCGCCTCGTCGATTTCCACAATGTCGATCATGGTTTCCTGATAATATTTCCTGATAAACCTGGGGCCGATGCCGCAGCCCAGACCAATAAACAGCACCCGTTTCGGCGGTTTTTCCAGCATTGGCATGAACAGTGTCATGAAGCGGCAGTAACCGGAAATTATCTCTTCCGGTTTCGCCGGGTCCCAGACGCCTTGCGAACCTTTGCGTGGCAGGAATACCAGATGGCGGCGTTTCAAATAATCGCGTTCCACCGTGATCAGGAAGTATTTCGACTGTTTTTTGTAGAGCGCTTTGCGGTGTTCCGCGTGCGGCAGAAAGACGCTCAACAAGGTACTCCAGAAACCGGGCCCGTCGTCGTCATCGGCAGTCTGTGTGATGGGCTTTGAATCACCATGCAGTCCCAGCGCGAACACGGTCAGTAGAGAGAGAAACAACAACTTTTTCATATAATTTCCGGAATCAATTATGTTAAGCATCCAAGATACATTTATCCCGCCGTACTTTCAACCAGATTATCGTCTGGACTGAACGGCATTTTCCCGTTTCGCTGAAAATGCGAAACTGATTATTTGAGATAAAATACTTTGTAGCCGTGTGACTCGTATGCAGGATGGTCGAGGATTGCCTTGGGCCAGGCGGTTTTTTCGCCGGGACGCATAATATACCACTTGACCTTGAAATAATTCATGAACTTGATAATGTCGGCGGGGAGGTCAAACTGTTTGAACATCTCCAACTGGATAATTCTTTTCTTAAGGCCGGGGGGAGTATTTAAATAAGTTCCCAAGTGCATCTTGCTTGCGTATATTTGGCGCTCCGTGAGGGCCGCAACCGCAAGCTTGGGATCGTTTTGCGAGTCCTGGACGAATGCCGTTACCGGACTGTTGTCGCGCACGAATAAACAGGCATTATAAAGCCCGATTGGGATTTTGTCGTCAGTGCGGTTTTTTTGCCACGGGGGACCGTGCCGGACATTTCCGCTGAAGAACAAGACCGCAACGCTGAGTATGATTGCCGCCGCAAAAATCCCGGTATAAAAATGTTTGCGGGATAATCGCTTCCGGAAGATGTACCCAACTGCTCCCCCGCACCACACCGTGACCATGAAATACGCCCATACGAATGGGCGTTGGATCAGTTCGTAAGCACACCCAACCCCTTTCAGGTTTGGCGCGAACAGCGACATTGCCAAGTAATTCAGAATAATCAGCGCCGGAAATAGTGAATACAAAAGCCGGATACGGCGTCTCAGGATCATCACCAGGATTATGTACGCAAAGAGCATAAGTCCGAAGGTGCAGAACAGCACCAGGGAAATTCCGGTCAGCAGATCGCAGCTCAGCGTGGATTTCGGAGTGACAAATGAGTAGAAAAACTTCTGTAGCGCTTGAGAGTTGAACGAGGAAATCACAAACTGTACATAAGACTTATACCAACTGAAGTCAAAACCCATTACCGGCATTTTTTTCATGGTTTGACTCACGGCCACAGCCGTAAAGTAGATGGCCGCCGCCGGAACAAACCAGACGATCCTGATTTTTACGGAAAGTTTCCGCATGAACAATGGGGGCAGTAGCCATAAGAGAAAAGCCGAAGCCAGAAACAATTGAGCTTTGTAAACGATTAGTAACGCCGCGAGTCCGAAACAGATTCCCATAGCGATAAAATTTCTCTTCCGGCAGGCGGCTAGCATGAATAGCCAGGACAGCGTCAGCAAGGCAGTTCCGTATAGTAGTCCCGCAGACGCTTGGACAAGCCAGTGAAAGCTGAACCACGGATTGCCGAATCCCTGCATCGCGGCGTCCGGCAACAGCATAGCTGCGAATAAACCGCAGATACCGGCTGTGTTTCCCCACATATTTTTAATGAACACAAATCCCGTAAGCCCGGTAAGAAGATAGCCGAACGGTAACATGAAATTAGTGAAAATGATCAGTGTGGAAGCGCCGGTCATCCTTGCAAGTACCGTTGGCAATGCATACGGTGCATAATGATAAAAACCCGCTTTAATCCCTCCCATTTGAAGGCTTTGCAAAATCCCCGCCTGATAATAATTACGCATATTCCGGATGAACGCCGCATGCTGAAAACAGTCATTCCACGGTTTGACCAGCAGGTAGTCAGGTCTGGCAATGATTCCGGCAATGCATTCCCGACACCATATACTTGCGGCAAGCATTGTTAGCAGAAAAGCGACAACCGGCAGGATTCGTTCCTGCTTATTGTCCCATTTGAACGTAAATTTTTCGCCGCGCAGGAAAAATACTACCAGCGGCAGGATTATTATTATATAAAAGATAACCTCCGGCGGTACCGGAAAAATGAATATTCCAAGATAAACCGCCGTGTTGATCACGAAATAACCGAAAAGAAAATTCGCAGCGAAGCCAGGTGTACGTAAAATTCCCCTGGGAAGCAGTTCCGTGACGATTTTTCCGCATATTACCGCGGAAAATGCAAACGACAGATGAAATGCAATCATCGCAAGCGAAGAACCCGAATTGCCAATGCTACCCCACGTGCTTGCAATCGCCGTGTAAACAATAATTCCCACCCACTCCCACGCGGACATATGATTTTGAAAACTGCTAATTACATTCTTCATTTTTAATACTTCTCTCTTAATTGGCTGACGCAGTCAGTTCTCTGATGCGGTCGCGGAGGTCGGCGGCGCGTTCAAATTCCAGTTTGTTGGCGGCATCCAGCATTTCATTTTCCAGTTCCCTGATCAAGTCATTGAATTCAGGTGTCCCGGGGTAGGGGAGGATTTCTTCATCCGGGCCGTAGGCGGCGGGGCTTTCGTGGACGCTTAGAACTTTTTTGCCGTCTTTTGATTTTTCGGATTTCAGTCCGGAGGAAATAATGTCGCTGATATCTTCGCGGATTTCCTTCTTGATGGTTGTCGGGGTTACATTGTGTTCCTGGTTATATGCTTCCTGTTTGCCGCGCCGCGAGTCGGTGATGTCGAGCAGCTTTGCCATGCTGCCGGTTATGTTGTCGGCGTAGAGGATTACGCGGCCGTTGACGTTTCTGGCGGCGCGTCCCGCCACCTGTATCAGCGAGCGTTCTGAACGGAGGAACCCTTCCTTGTCGGCATCGAGGATTGCCACCAGGGCCACTTCCGGCAGGTCGATGCCTTCACGGAGCAGGTTGATACCAACCAGGCAGTCGAAGTTGCCGCGGCGTAGGTCGCTGAGAATCTTGACCCGCTGGATGGCGTCTATTTCGGAATGCAGGTACTTGACCCGCAACCCGAGCTCCTGGAGGTAGTCGGCGAGGCGTTCGGCGCTTTTTTTGGTGAGGGTGGTTACCAGCACCCGCTCATGCTTTTCCGCGCATTCGCGGATTTCGGCCATGACGTCATCCACCTGACCTTCGAGCGGACGCACCTGTATTTGCGGATCGAGCAGCCCGGTGGGACGAACCACCAGTTCCACCGGTTTGCCGCTGCGTTCGAGTTCGAACTCGCCAGGCGTGGCGGACACGAAAATCATGTCGCCGGTAAGTTCCATGAACTCCTCAAACTGGAGCGGACGGTTATCCAGCGCCGATGGCAGCCGGAAGCCGTGGTCAACCAGCGTTTGTTTGCGGCTCCGGTCGGCCTTGTACATTGCCCGGACCTGAGGCAGCGTGGCGTGCGATTCATCTATCACGGTCAGGAAGTCGCCGTTGAAAAAATCAAGCAGACAGTACGGACGGCTTCCCGGTTTACGGTTCGACAGGTGGAGAGAGTAGTTTTCCACGCCGCTGCAATAACCGATTTCGCGGAGCATTTCCAGATCGTAAATGACTCTTTGGTAAAGCCGCTGGGCCTCCACCAGTTTGCCTTGTTCCTCGAACAGTTTTACCTGTTGTTTCATTTCGCGGGTGATCTTTTCGGCGGCGGCTTCGATGCGGTCTTCCGGCATCACGAAGTGACGGCAGGGGAAAACCATCGCCACGTTTGTGGTTTCCCGTGCGTCACCGGTGACGATATTGCACCGGGTGAGTTTTTCTATTTCATCACCCCAGAATTCCACGTGCACGAATTCCTCGCGTTCGGGGATGAAAATGTCCACTGAATCTCCGCGCACCCGGAACTGTCCGGACTCTGGGGAATGGTCGTTGCGCTCATACTGGATTGCCACGAGCTGACGCAGCAAGGTGTTCCTGCCCAGTTCCGCCCCGACTTCAAGCTTTACGCTCATGTCTTCGTAGTCCTGCGGCGAGCCCAAGCCGTAAATACATGATACGCTGGCGATAATGATCACGTCCTTGCGTTCCAGCAGCGACGACGTGGCGGCCAGGCGCAGCCGCTCGATGTTTTCGTTTATGCTGGCGTCCTTGGCGATGTAAGTATCGGTTTGCGGGATATAGGATTCCGGCAGGTAGTAGTCGTAATAACTGATGAAGTATTCCACCGCGTTGTGCGGGAAGAATGCCTTGAACTCGCTGTAGAGCTGTGCCGCCAGCGTCTTATTATGCGACAGTACCAGTACCGGACGATCAATGTTTTTGAAAAGATTTGCCAGTGTGAAGGTTTTACCGGAACCGGTCACTCCCAGTAGCGTCTGGAAAGGCTTGCCGTCACGCAAGCCCTCCTGCAATTTGCTGATCGCTTCCGGCTGATCCCCCGCCGGTTTGAAATCTGACACTAATTTAAACATATAAATCCATAATAAGTTTTCTATATTTTAACGCTGAAAACTTGTCTCTGCCAATGCAATTGTGAAAATGCATTAACTTGATACTTGGATATTCCTGGTTGGATATTGAGTCTTGAACCGGCTACTGCCGGTGATAATCTTTACCGGTGAGCCACTTTTCCAGCCAGCAATACACCATGATGAACAGATAGCGCGACCCCATTTCCCTAATCCTCAGCTTGGAGATACCGTGCTGACGGTTGGTCCAGGAAATCGGGATGATCTCGAATTTGTAGCCTCGGAGGTAAGTCTTGAGCGGCAGTTCGATAGTAAGGTTGAAATGCCGTGACATCAATGGGCGGCAACCGTTGATCACTTCCCGGCGGTAGCACTTGAAGGCGTTGGTAGTGTCGTTCAGTCCGTGGCGGAATACCATGCGGATCATCCAGTTCGCCATCCGGTTGATTACCAGCTTGTGGACTGGATAGTCGATTAGTTTACCGCCTTTGATAAAACGTGAGCCGAACACGCATTCAGCTCCCTTTTCGATAAGATCAAAGTAACGGTTTACGTCCTCGGGACTGTCGCTCGCGTCGGCCATGAAAATTGTCACGGCGTCGCCGGTGAAATGGTCGAGACCCGCACGGACGGCCATCCCGAATCCCGGAACGTTTTCATTTTTAACCAGCCTGATTTCCGGATGTTCTTTTGCGATTTCCGAAACGATTTCAGCGGTGTTGTCGGTGCAGTGATCGTTAACTACCACGATTTCGAATTCACGCGGATTTTCTTTCATGGCCGCAATTAGCTTTTCCAGCGTCGAAGCGATACAGCCTTCCTCATTGTGTGCCGGTATGACAATCGAAAATTTCATGCTGCCCCATTTTTATCCATAACTTATTGAATTCCTTATAGTATAGAAATAAATACGCGATTTTCCAAACGATAATGTAAAAAACTCAAATAGCTTCAGACAAATGTATCAAGGCAAATCATTATCGGTTTTTGTCAGGGCGTTTCAGTTTAAAAGTTGTATACAAACAGAACAGGAATGCCATTGTGAGGGCTGGAGCTACCGTGAGAAAAATGTTCGGAGTGCCGATGCAGACATGAATCAGCGTCAGGCAGGTTCCGGTAATGGCAATTGTAAATACGGACGGCAGAATCAACCGGAAGATTCCGAAGCCGGGTAATTTCATATAAAAAAAAGTGACAAGCTTTATCATAAACAGCGTGATGACAAAGGTGGCTGTTCCCTGGGCTAGACCTGCCGTGATTCTGGTTCCGATACCGTGTCCGCCGTTGATGTAATAAGCCCATCCGCCCCACATTATGAATCCCAGAACCGCGGAGAAAATGTTGTATAATCTACTTGTTTGAACTTTGCCGTTACTGCCCATAATGCTCATTTCTTTGTCAAATAGTTCAGTTTAGTTGCCCCAGGCTCCGCCGCCGGGAGTTTCGATGGTGAAAACGTCGCCGGGATTTACGCTGACCGAGTCGCAGCCGGAGAGTTCGACGATTTCGCCCGTGGATTTTTTTAGATAATTTTTGCCGGGGAGGGCGTTGCCGCCGCTTTGCATTCCCCAAGGGGCGTTGATTCGCCGGCTGGACAGGATTCCCGCCAGCATCGGTTCGAGGAATCTTATGCTTCTGATTACGCCGTTACCGCCTGGGAATTTTCCTTTGCCGCCGCTTTCTGTCCTGATGGAGAACTCATCGAGCCGCACCGGGAAACGCATTTCCAGCACTTCCGGATCGGTTATCCGGGAGTTGGTCATGTGGGTATGGACGGCGCTTGCTCCGGCAAAGTCAGGTCCGGCCCCGGCGCCGCCGCAGACGGTTTCATAATACTGGTGTGCGCCGTTGCCGAACGTGAAGTTGTTCATGGTTCCCTGAGAGGCGGCCATGACTTGCAAGGCTCCGTAAAGAGAGTCTACAATGTGCTGAGAAGTTTCCACGTTTCCGGCCACTACCGCAGCAGGATATTGCGGGTTGAGCATGCTCCCTGCCGGTACAATTATTTTCAATGGTTCAAGACAACCCGAATTGAGCGGGATTTCGCTGTCGACGAGGGTGCGGAATACGTACAGAACCGCCGCCCTGACCACTGCCAGCGGAGCGTTGAAGTTATTCGTCATCTGCCGGGATGTTCCGGTGAAATCGATAGTTGCGTTGCGCGATTCCCGGTCTATGGAAATTTTTACCTTGATCGTTCCGCCGCAGTCCATCGGACAACTGAACTCTCCAGGTTTCAGCACTTCGATGACGTGTCTCACCGACGCTTCGGCATTGTATTTTACGTGCCGCATGTAGGCTTGAACCACCGGCAGAGAAAACTGTTCCACCATCCGCGCGATTTCCTGACAGCCTTTGGCGTTGGCGGCCACTTGTGCCTTAAGGTCAGCCACTTTCTGATCGGGATTCCGGGCGGGAAAGGGGGATGACGCCAGCAGTTCACGCAGTTCCGTTTCCCTGAACGTCCCGGCTTCCACCAGTTTGAATGACGGAATCAAAATGCCTTCTTCGTTGATGGTTTTGCTGTCCGGCGGGATCGAGCCGGGAGTTTTTCCGCCGATGTCGGCATGATGTCCGCGTGATGCGGTAAAGAAAAGCAGTTCTTCGCCGTTCTCCGAAAACACCGGGGTCACTACGGTCAAGTCCGGCAGATGGGTTCCGCCGTGATACGGGGAATTCAGCAGGAAAACGTCACCCGGTTTCATGGTATCTCGCCAGTCATGGATGACGGCTTTTACGCTCTGGTCCATTGCTCCGAGATGCACCGGGATATGCGGAGCGTTGGCAATAAGGTCTCCGGCGGCGTCGAATAGCGCGCAGGAAAAGTCCAGACGCTCGCGGATGTTTACCGAGGCCGAGGTGTTTTGCAGCGTGAAACCCATCTGTTCGGCAATCGACATGAACCGGTTGTTGAAGATTTCCAGCATCACCGGGTCGGTTTCCGTGCCGGTCGCGAAGCGTTGCGGGAGCGCCTCGAAGCGTTCCATGATCAGATGGTTCAGCGGATTCACGGCAACTTTCCAGCCGGGTTCCACTATTACCGTTGATCCGTTTTCGATGATTACTGCCGGGCCGGTTACCGTACTCCCCGGATGCAGGTTGTTACGTAAATATACCGGGGTTTCAGCGTATGCGCCGTTCAAGTAAATTTGAGTGTGACTATGTGGGTTCGACGGCATGGAATTTTCCGGGAGCGGTTGCGGAGCGGGAGCATCCGTTGAGACTATTAACTCTAGTGTGACCGCTTCAACCGTGATTTCACGGTCAGGACAGTCAAAGCCGAAACGTTCGCGATGGAGCTTGGTGAAGGCGTGTTCCATTTTTTGCGCGGTTCCGTAGATAACCGGTAGCGGAGTATTGGTTCCGGCGTATTTCAGCATCGCCAGTTTTTCGGTGCGGAGCCGGTTTTTGTGAATGTCCTGATAGAGCATTTCCTCTGTGCCTTCCCGTTCCAGCAGGGAGAATATTACGTCAATTTCCGCATGAGTTTCCGCTGACAATGCCGCATTTACCGGAGCTTCCTTAATGATTCTCGGTTCGGCAAGTCCCATACCGTAAGCGCTCAGTACCCCGGCCAGCGGATGCAGAATAATCGTGGTGATTCCCAGGGCATCAGCAACTCGGCAGGCGTGTTGTCCGCCCGCGCCGCCGAAGCAGCACAAAGCGTACTCCTTCACGTTATATCCGCGCCGGACGGAAATGTGTTTGATGGCGTTTGCCATGTTTTCCACGGCGATTGCGAGGAAGCCTTCGGCGAGTTCCGGGGACGACTGGTTTTTGCCGTACTCGCTGGCTATTTTTTTGTTCAGTTCAGAGAATTTCTCATTGACGATTACTTTATCCAGCGGCTGATCGGCTTCAGGCCCGAAGATTTGCGGAAAGTATTCGGGAATAATGCGTCCGAGCGCCAGATTGCAGTCGGTAACGGTCAACGGGCCGCCGCGCCGGTAGCATGCCGGGCCAGGATTGGCCCCGGCTGATTCCGGGCCTGCCTGCGGACGGAGATTGGTGAATTTCAGGATTGAACCGCCGCCTGCCGCTACGGTGTGGATGTTCAACATCGGGGAACGCAGTTTAACGCCGCTGATTTCGGTTTCGTAACGGCGTTCGAGTTTGCCGTCATAAAGCGCAACGTCGGTGGAGGTTCCGCCCATGTCGAAAGTGATGATGCGGTCGAATCCGGAGCGGCGGCTGATCTCGACTCCGCCGATGATTCCTCCCGCCGGACCGGACAGAATGCTATCTTTTCCCCGGAAACTGTCAGCGTCAGTGAGTCCGCCCAGCGACTGCATAAAGAACAGCCGGGGGCCATCTGCATCCTTTGAAAATCCGCCTTTTACCTGATCGACATACCGCCGGAGCTTCGGGGAAAGATAGGCGTCGACCACGGTGGTGTCGCCCCGGCTGACCAGCTTTACCAGCGAACTCACCTGATGCGATACGGATATGTGGGTGAAGCCGCATTCCTGCGCTATTTTCGCCAGTTCAAGTTCGTGCTTCGGGTAGTAACAGGCGTGAATCAACACGATAGCAACGGACCTGATTCCGGAGTTGTAAGCCGCCGCGAGTTCCTTGCTAACTGTTTCCCGGTTGACCGGTGCAAGCTCTTTTCCTGATGCGGAGAATCTTGCATCAGTTTCGATAACTTGTCCGTAAAGGAGTTCCGGCAGGACGATTTTACGCGTGAAGAGTTCGGGGCGGTTCTGAGTGGCGATCCTGAGCAGGTCGCGGAAGCCCCGGTTGATGACCAGCGCGGTGCGTTCGCCCTGACGTTCGAGCAGGGCGTTGGTTCCCACTGTGGTTCCCATTTTTACACATGAAACCAGTTCCGGGGGAATGGGTGCTTCCGGCGGCAGTCCAAGGATTTCGCGGATACCGTGCAACGCCGCGTCCTGATATTGCGAAGGGTTTTCGGAAAGCAGTTTTTTTACAGTCAGGGAACCGTCGGGAGCCGCACCGATAATGTCGGTGAAAGTGCCGCCGCGGTCAATCCAGAACTGCCATTTTCGCTTTCCTGATATCATCCGGGATAATACTCCGGGTCGTTGTGATTGCGCCGAAGTAAACTCAGCTAAGGACAATCCGGCGGATATTCTTCTTGCCTGCCTTGAGGATTGCGGCATTATCGGTGAAATCGGCTTCGGTAATCTGCAAATCCTGGTCGGTGATGCGCTGATCGTTCAGGTAAGCGCCGCCGCCTTTGATCAGCCGCCGGGCTTCGCCGTTGGACGCGCAGAGTCCGGAATCGGTGAACAGTTTGATTATCCAGATTCCATCTCCCGTGAGTTCGGATTTTAGAAGTTCATAAGTCGGCAGGTCCTGGATGCCGACCTGCTGATTTTCCTTAACTTCGACTATCTTACTGGAAGTCGGGATTTTCCGTTCCTGATCGGCAAAACCGAATTTACCCCCGGCGGCAAGGTAGGCTTTCGCTGCTTCGCCGGAGCCGTGGGCCAGGGCGGTGGCCTCGTAAGCAAGGATTTCCTTGGCGCGGTTCAGGGCAGGGGGCTGGAGTTCCGACAATTGCGCGATTTCCTCAACCGGGAGCATGGTGAAGAATCCGAGCAGTTTTTTTACATCGGCGTCGTCACAGTTCCGCCAGAACTGGTAGTAGTCGAAAACCGAGGTACGGGCGGAATCGAGCCAAACGGCCCCAGCCGCGGTTTTGCCGAACTTCTGTCCCTGACTGTCGGTCAGGAGCGGGAACGTCGCGCCGAAGACTTCCTGTGACGACATTTTCCTGACGAGGTCGATACCGGCCACGATATTGCCCCATTGGTCCTGTCCGCCGAACTGCATGGTGCAGTCATGTTCGCGATTCAGGAAATAGAAGTCGTATGCCTGAAGGAGCATGTAACTGAATTCCAGGTATGAAAGTCCGGTTTCGAGGCGTTGCTTTACGGATTCCGCGGCAAGCATCTTGTTGATGCTGAAACGGTAACCTACGTCGCGGAGGAAATCGAGGAAGCGTATTTCGGTGAACCAGTCGGCATTGTTGACGAAAATAGCGTCATCCATGGAAATAAAGTTGCCGAGTTGCGCTTTGAGGGCCGCGGCGTTGGCGGCAACCTGTTCGCGGGTGAGGATCGGCCGGGCTTCCTGTTTGCCGGAAGGGTCTCCGACCAGAGCGGTAGCGCCGCCTACCAGCACGATTGGCTTGTGTCCGGCCTGCTGGAGCCGCCGCATGGCCATGATCGGGAGCAGATGTCCCACGTGGAGGCTGTCGGCGGTGGGGTCGAAGCCCACGTAAAAGGTCACTTTGGGGAGGACTCTATTTCTTACAGGAGTCTTGCCGGAAGTTATAAGTTTCTTAATTTGATTTTTATCGGTAAACTGATAAAAGAAGCCTCGGGCTTCAAGTTCTTTGAATATATGCATAGTATTCCCGTACGTTTAAAATTTCCTGACAATAGCCGTTTAGCTGGCAAAAGCAAGATTTTGAGTCAAAAAAAAACCTTTTCGTCGAAAAAAAATCCGAGCATGCAAGCTTTTAATTTGAGTTATATAAGGTTATATTACAAACGTAATTTGGTGAAAGGTCATCATGGCGGCTGAAAAAATTTTAATTGTGGATGACGAACATTCGCTGCTTAGGCTCAGTCAGATACTGTTGCAAAAGCGCGGTTATATCGCTTCAGTTGCCCTGTCGGTCCGGGAAGCTAAGCTGTTTTTGGAGAAGAACGGCCCGGTAGACCTGCTGATTCTCGACCTGATGATGCCAGAGGAAAGCGGTGAAGACATGATTGCGTGGAAAAATACTCAGCCGGACGCGATTAAAAATATTCCGGTGATCGTGAATACCGCGAAAAATCTGAAACACGATGAGCGGGAGTTCCTGGAAAAGAACTGCATCAGAATATTGCAGAAAGGAACTGATTTTTCCGGACGTCTGGTTGCCCAGGTTGATGAATTTTTCAAAAATAAAACAACCTGACCGGCGCGGGGCCGGATAACTGGATATAATTATTTGAATGCCGGGATTTATTTCCCGGTAATTTTTTTCCGGTCAACTGATAATAAAGAGCAAGCCCATATTTAAGGCATGGAACGACACTGCAAATTTTGCCAGCGAATAGTTGAAGTAAAACAAGATCCGTTCAGCAATGCGGAAATTTGTGTTGTATGCGGAGCGATTGTGGTAGATTCGTATCTGCCGGAAGGCACGATAGTCAGCGGCTTCCAGATTGAAAAAGAAATCGGCCGCGGCGGTATGGGGGTGGTGTATAAGGCCAAACAGCTCAATCTTGAACGGCATGTGGCGCTGAAGATACTTTCCGACGAACTTTCCCGGGACAGCGATTTTGTTGACCGTTTTTTTCGCGAGGCGCGCGCGGCGGCCAGCCTGAGTCATCAGAATATCGTGCAGGCGTTTGACGCCGGGGCCACTCCTGAGGGGATTTACTATTTTGCGATGGAGCTAATCGAAGGTGAAACCATTGACGACCGTATCGAACGCTCGGGGCCTATGCCGTTCCTTGAAGCCCTTGATGTAATTTCCAAAATAGCCGACGCTCTTTCTTACGCATGGGACAAACAAAAATTGTGCCACGGGGATATTAAGCCGGAGAACATAATCGTCAATATCGCCGGAGAAGCAAAACTCGCCGACTTAGGTCTTGCGAAAACCATTCATGACGAGCATGACAAGGATATGATGGCAACCCCGATGTACGCCCCCCCGGAAGTGATTATGTGGGAAAAGCACCGGGTCGGAATGCAGTCGGATATGTATTCGTTCGGGGCAACCGTCTACCACATGCTTTCCGGCAAACCGCCTTTTCCGGATGATGAACCGGAAGTGGTGATGAAGCGGCATCTGGAGGAGACTCCGAAACCTTTGATTGAAGTTGTGCCCGGTATACCGGCGGAGTTTTCCGCTTTCTGTGATCAGCTTCTTGCGAAAGAACCGGAAGAACGTCCTGAATCATGGGGCGATATCTCCAGGTTTTTGTCGGAAGTTAGATCGATTATTGCCGCCGCCGCACGCTCCGAACGGTCCGGAGATGAAGTTGCCGCCGCGCCTGAACCGGGTAAAAAAAGCAAGATAAGTCTTATCACTAAAATTGTGTTGCCGCTGTTCATTATTCTGCTGCTGCTTGCCGTTTATTATCTTGGGCAGGTAAACGGCGTGGAAGATAAATATTCAGAGGAGAGTGCAAACGGTCTTGAAAGTGTCGGCCCTGACTCGGAACCGGATGTGGTGAAGCAGTGGGAAATGTTGAAGATCAAGATTAAATTCCTGGATCCGGAGAAGGCATATTACCGGCTGAAAGACTTTTCCGCGAAATACGGCGATAAAACCCCTGCTGACGTGGAACTTTTGACCCAGGACCTGAAACGGCAGATGGATGAAACAAGGCAGATCGGGGAGTTTGAAAAGAAAATCGAGGCATTTGATCTGGAAATCCACTCGGCGGAACTGAAGAAACTGCCGGAGAAAAAACTCCTGGAGCTGAAAATAAGAATAAATGAAATTCTCACGGAGTTGGAAAATGATATTAAACTCCAACCCATTGTCCCGAGGGAATATCGGCGGATATACAGCAATAAGGCTTCAGACATAGATAAGATCATATCTGACAGGCGCAAGGCGGCTGAAGAGCGACGTCGGCTCAAAGAATTTGCCAGGAAGCGAAAACTGGAGGCCGCGAAAAGAAAGAAAAGAGCGGAAGAACGGGCGCGGAGACAGAAAATTGCCAGACTTAGAAACAGATGTAACCGGGAATACTATCGGATATTGTCGGATTTCCAAGCCTTGTCGCTTAATGAACGCCGGAAGTCGGTATTAAAGGAAAAACTCGAGAATTGGCAAAAGAAATACAATAAAGTTTCATCTCCGGTCACTTCACGGGGCAAGCTGCTGCTGAGGATGTCAGATGTGATTTACCACAATCTGATTTCAGTATTTACCAGGCATAATAATCTCCTGAAAGGAAAAAGTCTGCCCGGAACGTCCCTTGCAAAATATCACATTTCCAGTGTCGATTCAGATGCAATGCGGCTGGTTTTGACTGAGGGCAAAGTTACTATCGGGAAAAAACTCCGCTGGAAGAGGCTTAAGCCGGATGCGTATATAGCCATGATCGGCAGTCTGCTGATGCCTTTGAATACTGAAGGCAAACTTGATGTCAGCAGTCAGTGGACCGTGCTGTTCTGGCTGCTGGTGCACCGGCGCTTTGAAGCCAGCCGGGAATGGATAAAGCCGTTCAGCGGAAAAGACGGTAGCCGGAAAGTCTGGCTGGAGATCATTAATGACTGGGAAAGCGCCGCCGCCGAAGCTGAAGCTGGCCAGATATGGACACGGATAGATGAAGACCTGGAAGCCGGTAAATTCGAGAATGCCGGTAAATTGCTTGGAGAACTTACCAGTAAATTCGGAACAACCAAGGTTGTACGGCAAAACCGGAAAGCCATCGGCCGGAACGTGCGGATGCTCGAGTGTATTTCCCCGGCAATGCAGGTTAATATGATCAATGAAGCATGCTGGAAAGCTATAAAGGACGGCGCCGGAGTCAAAGCCTTGAATCTGGCAATGACTGCTTATTCCCGCTACGGAAACCTGAAAGAACTTGATTCTGAGACAAAAGCGGCAGTCCTCCGGAATGTCAATTCGGCGTTGGCGATGCTGAAGGAGCGGACCAAGGTTAAAGCGATCGGCGACAACAAGGTTCCTTTCTATCATGGTTCCGCCGAAAATCCAGGTGACGCCTGGATTTTTGAACGGATCATCCGGAAGAGTAAAATTTTCGGGAAGTCCCATCCGATTCGCCCGTATTTGCTGTTAGCGTCTGAGATAGATCTTGGCAACTGGGAGCACGCCCGGGAAATCCTGACCAGATACGGCAAGGATTTTTATTACCTTACAAAAGATATCGGGCCTCTGAAAAGCTGGTCGCCATCGTTGTTGTTCGGGTTCGGCGTTACGGCAAAACGCTATCTGGACGGCAGTCTTACGGGAAAAGTGGCCGATGCCCTGTTCGAGCTGGCCGGCAGTACCACCGAAGAAGGCGAACTGAAAAAATACTGTGCGATTCTGGCCATGGAATATGCGCTGATGATCAGGAAGCCGGAAATGATTGAAGACTTTGTAGCTAAGTATAATTTCAAAGCAAACCATACTCCGCTGGATGGCAAGATCGCTTTGCTTCATCTCCTGGCAATTGTCCAGCAGGAAAAAAGGAGCGTTAAAGAGTATCTGCGGGCCTTGCAGCGTTACCGCCAAATTTTCAAGCCGGTGAAACAGGTGGAAAACGACTTTTACTGGTGCGGTACGGCGGTGACCTGCTGGGTGAAAGGCGCGGTTCTCGGCAAGACCCGGTTAAATATGCTCATAAAGCGAGACTGCTTTGCCCCTGTAATTTCCGCAAGGATATTGTCGGCGGCGCTGGCAAAGGGGATGCTTACCTATCCCGGGACCAGGAAAAACGCCGGACCGCTGTTGGATTTGCTGGAAAAACAGGTGGGGGACAATCTTACCTGCGGTCCGCTCTGGATTGCTGTCGAGGCCCAGCGTTTTTCCATTGCCTCCGACCATTCAGGACTGGCAAAGCAAATATCCCTGTCCCTCAAGGATTACCGTATCTGCGCCATCAAGTATTATCCCCGGCTCCAAATGCTGAGTGCGGGAAAAGAAATATATCTGCAGAACCTTACGGCCGGTAAAATGACCGGGGTTTATGAAAAGTTTATCCAGGGATGTCCCATGGCCAACCGGGTCGAGTTGCTGTTTCCACAGTACATGGAAGACAAAATTAACCCGGTCACTGCCCTGGCCGCGCTGTTCGATAAAGGGTGTCCGGACAATGCCTTCTGGTTCGGATTCGCGATGCTGCTGGCGAACGCCGACAACGTTAAGGAAAGTCAGGAAATACTGAAACTGCTCCGTACTTATTCCGCCCGCTTGACCTGCGAAGAACGACTCCTGCTCAAATCCTTCAAGGAAAAACTCAAATAACCAAGGCAGGTTTTGGATTATAACGGCATTGCTTCACTTACGCTGGCAATGCAAACATCCATAAGCCCCTCTGTTCGCGGCATTTTTTCTGGAGGGCGAGGTTTCACCGAGCCATTTATTTTTTTATTTTTGGAGCAAGAACAACGCGAAAGCCAAGGTCCCAGTTCCTTCTGCCAGGCGAACCGAGGAATCGGTTCGCCGCCCGGCAGGAAAAGGGATTGATGTTCCAACTGCCGCCGCGATACACACGGTGCGAGCCCGTACCGGGGCCTAAGGGATCGGTACGGGAACTGCTGTAATATTCGTCTTCATTCCAGTAGTCATTACACCATTCCCGCACGTTTCCACTCATATCGTAAATCCCAAGTTCATTCCCAGATTTCGTCCCCACTTCATGCGTTCGGCAATTGTTACTTTTCAATTTATCGGCAGACCAGGATGAATCATCTAGCCTTGAATCACCGGAGTTTTCATAATACCAAGCTACCCGGTCAAGATCATTGCTCCCACTGTATTTATAGCTACGGCTCTTACTGCCCCCACGCGCCGCATACTCCCATTCCGCCTCCGTGGGTAAACGGTATGCATAACCTTCCGGTAAACGGCCAGCTTTGCGTTCACGGTCCGTAAGTTTCTCACAAAACTTCACTGCGTCATTCCAACTTACTTCTTCCACGGGATTGTTGCTGCCTTTGAAATAGCTGGGCTTTGTTCCCATAATCGCCTGGTATTCTGTCTGCGTTACTTCATACTTGCCAATCCAGTAGCCCTTGCTGATCGTTACACGGTGTACCGGCCTCTCATAACTGCATCCGTCTTTAGTTCCCATCATGAAGCTGCCGGGAGACACGTAGACGAATTTCATATCAAGCCTGGGCACTGTCCAAGACTTATCTTTAACGGGGATATTCCACAAGTTTTTCGAAAAGAATTCGATTTCTCCAGTAAGTTTGGATAAATTGCTCCTTGCCGTGTTGTCAAGATACGTGGTTGAAACACTGCGCAACTCTTTCAAAGCCGCATCGCAGAACTTACGGGCGGACGGAACATCACGCTTTGACGCCTGTGCTTTGGTAAAATATCCCTGCGCAGTATTCATTGCCTTATCATAAGCGGCTTTCGCGGCTGTCTGTTTACGTTCCAGTTCCGCGTCACCTCTGGCCTTTTCTACCGCTTTGGCAATGAGGGTTACGGCTTTCCTGTAGGATGACAGGGCTTTATCCCAGTCTTCGGAGGATACGGCGTTGTCGGCGCTGGATACTGCAAGCCGGGCTTCGGCCCAGTCCGCGCCGCCGAATTTGTCGATATCGGCGCGTTTCACTTTAGCGAGTTGGGCTTCATATTGTTTTTTGATAATAGCCAGTGCGGAAGTTCCAATAGCATAGTTCTTTGCGTGTTTGTATTCCTTTTCAGACGCCGTGAAGCTTTTCTTAGCTCCCGAAAAATCACCTTTTGCAAGCTTGGCCTTGCCATCATCTTCAAGGCTCTTTGCGCTGTTCCAGATACTTTTCGCCAGACTCGAAGCGTTGCTCTTTTCCGCGCTTTGTTTCTCCTGTTCCGATCTTTTTGAGGATACCATTGCCGAATTTCGTTCCGAATCGAGCTTTACAAGCTTTCTGCATCCGGTTATTACTTCCTGGTATTTACCTAAAGCATTGCCGTAAGATTTGGCGCCAAACAAGGTTTTTGCGGTATTGAGTTTCAGTTTCAGAGTATCTTTTTTCTTTTGAAATCCGTGTTCGGGAGAAATGCGGCTTAACCTTTCGAACACCATTTCCGCGCGGCTCTTGACCGGAGCGGTTTCGGCGAGTCCGGCTTTTTCCTTGATCCTGTCCTGCATCGTCCGGGCGTAGGAGTTTTGAGGGTCGATCGACAGTATTTCCGAGGCCGCCGCCGAAGCCGCCGACAAGTCCCCTTTTCTGAATGAAGACTTCAGTTTCTTTTTAAGGGAATTGAGTTTTTCCTGCGTCTCTTTCGCGAGCTGTTCCTGACGCTGGCGTTCTTCCTCTGCCGCTTTTTCCCTGGCCAATTGTTCGGCTTTGGACTTCTGGACTTCCCGGTATTTGGTGTAGCCGAAATATCCGCCAGCGCCTATAAGGACAAGAATAATCAGCAGAACCGCAATTATTTTGCCGCCGCCGGAGGATTTAGAGGCGCGTTTTACTTTGACTTTTCCCCTCATAGCATTGATAAACTCGTCACAGGAAGCGTAGCGGTCTGAGCCTTTTTTGGCTAACGCCTTCATCAAAAGCGCGTTTTGTTTTTTATTCAATTGGGGCAAAGGTTCCGGCATCCGGTTTTCCACCAGGTTCAACATCAAACCGGCGTCGCCCGATTCGAAAACCGACTGGAACGGTACGCCGCCGCTGATCAACTCATAAAGCATACAGGCCAGCGCGTACTGATCGGTTTCGGGTCCCTGGTTTTTACCCGCCCACTGCTCGGGGGCCATGTAGGGGCGCGTACCGGAGGTGTCGAACTGTTCCCGGGAGACCCGGCCCATCGAACTGCGGATTTCGGCGGCAAGCCCGAAGTCGAGAACCTTAACTTCTCCATCCGGGGAAATCATGATATTCGACGGTTTTACGTCGCGATGGATGATCTTTTTCGAATGCGCGAAGTCCAACGCCTGGGCGACTTTTCCGCAGATGTCCAGAGCTTTGTCCAGCGGTACTTTTTTATCCGGGAACTGTTTGCGCCAGTTGGACAGTGTCGAGCCATTGACATACTCCATCACCACCAGATAACTGTCGGGAAAAACCCGTAAATGTTCCTGGGCGGCGGCGTCAACCTTTTCCACCTTGTGGAGATGTTCCAGCGAGGCTATGTATTGGTGTTTCAGCTTGGAGACCATTGCAAAGTTGGACCGGACGTTTTCCAGCTCTTCCGGAACCGCCGAGATCATCGGCGGCAATACTTTCAATGCGACATCGATCCTTGCCACGGTATCATGCGCCCGGTATACCGCGCCGAACCCGCCAGCTCCCAGTTGCTCGACAAGTTCATAACGGTCAATGCGCCCTAACGATCCGGGAGAATTCCCGTTTTCGGTAAGCATGTTGCCAATGGATAAATCCAGATTTTCGCCACTTTCCGTTTTAAAATCGTCAATATTACTGTCATCCATTATTTTTTACCTTGAATTACTATTTCCCCTGCCGATCTAAAATACCCCGCATAACATATATTACGGAGGGATTATATCAACATCACGGACTGTAAAAAAGAATAGTATAAAACAACTTCTGAACGGACATTGTGCCGGTGTGTTGCAGCTCCTTGAAAATAATCATGCGGAATAATTTTCTCAGATTTGCAAAAAAGGCCGTGAGAGGTTATCTTTAATGCTTGCGAAATGCATTTATCCGGTAACAGCTGCATTCAGAGGAAATAATGGCTGACATTCTTATTGTTGATGACGAACTGACGATCTGCCAGATGCTTCAGAGCCTGCTCAAACGCGGCGGACACAATGTCACTACCGCTAACGAGGGAAGCGACGCCCTGCGATACTTGAAAGAAAATGTGTTTGATCTGATGATCACTGACGTCAGACTTCCGGGGATCGACGGGATTGCGCTGCTTCACAAAGCCAAGGAACTGCAGTCTCACCTGGCCGTGATCGTGATGACCGCGTATGCCGGGGTGGACAACGCCGTAAATGCCATGAAGAACGGCGCATTTGATTACGTTACCAAGCCGTTCAAGTTTGATGAACTGATGCTGACGATCGAACGGGCGCTTTCCTATGAGAATGCCTTGGCTGAAAACCGGATGCTCAAGACCACCCTTAAAACCAAATATCATTTTAATTTTATTGTCGGTGACTCTGAACCGATGCTGAAGATTTACCGTCTGATTGAAAAGATTTCCCGTACTAACAGCACCGTGTTGATCTCGGGAGAGAGCGGTACGGGGAAAGAACTTATCGCCAGGGCGCTTCACGAGTCAAGTTCCAGGAGTGAAGGGCCGTTTGTCAAGGTAAACTGCGCGGCCATGCCGGAAACTCTGCTGGAATCGGAGCTTTTCGGGTACATGCGCGGGGCGTTCACCGGAGCCAATACCAATAAAAAAGGTTTGTTTGAAACTGCCGACAGCGGAACTATTTTCCTAGACGAGATCGGAACGATTCCCCTGAGCATGCAGATGAAACTGCTCCGTGTGCTCCAGGAAAAGGAAATCCGCAGAGTCGGCGGAACCGACAATATTGCCGTTGACGTAAGGGTTTTGGCGGCCACCAATGAACATCTGGAAGAGAAAATAAAGAGGGGGGAGTTCCGCGAAGACCTTTATTTCAGGCTGAGCGTGATTCCCATCCACGTGCCGCCGTTGCGGGAACGGCCGGAGGACATTCCGATGCTGATTACCCATTTCCTTTCCGATTACGAAAAGGAAAACAATTGCAGTGTGGCGATTTCTTCTGATGCCGTCAATGCTATCTGTGCTCATGCATGGCCTGGAAATATTCGTCAGTTGGAAAATATGATTAAACGGCTCGCTACCTTGAACGATACGGGTAAAATTGAGCTGGATGAACTTCCGGCTGAGTTTCGTCAGGTTGACAGCGGAATTACCGCCGCGGCCGGTGTGGAAGTTGAGACCAGCAATAATGAAGACATACTACAGCTTAAGCAGTATCTGCGGAAAGTTGAGGAGTCGTATATCCGCAGGATCATTAACCGCAACAACGGCGACAAGGAAAAAGCCGCGAAACTGCTTGGCATCAGCCTTGCCACGCTTTACCGGAAATTCAACGGAGAGGGAGATGAATAATGTATAAAAGAATTATTTTTGTTTTGGCTTTCGCGATAATGTTGCCCGGTTGCGAAACTATAAAGGACGCAATGACGGATGACCGGATGAAAGAGGAAAATCAGCCCAAGTACGTGATTTCCACCCATCAGCTCGTAAAGTACCCGAGGGCGAACAAGCTGGAAATCAAAGTGCCTGCTTATGACGGCAGGAGCGTGTGGATTGTCAAGACTCCGTTTATTCACTCCAGGCACATCGAGGAAGTCCAGATGGTTCCCCGTGCCAACGAGCCTAACTTCTACGACCTTAAACTTAAATTGACCCGGCGCGGACGCCTGATCTGGATGCAGATGAGTGTTCAGTTCCGCCATGAAGACCTTGCGTTACTGATCGATGGAATGTTCTACCGGGTATTTCGTCCCGGCAAGATTACCACGGAAGAAGATACCTGGGTTCTCCTGGAAGGTCCGGTAGACTATTCATCCGCTCAGGGCGCCGTGAAAAATGCCAAGAAAAATTACGAGTTTTTCAACCCGGATGAAGGCAAATGGTGGTAAACGGGAACGACGGAACAGCCAGATTAAATAATTTAACCAAATAAATATTTTAAAGGAACGAAGATGCCGAAAATTCACCCTACCGCGGTAGTCGATTCAAATGCGGAAATTGCTGATACTGTAGAAATCGGGCCCCTTTGCGTTGTCGGACCCAATGTCAAAATGGGCGCGGGAACCAAGCTTATTGGTCAATGTCATATTGGCGGATATACGACAATTGGCGAAGACAACAAGATTTTTCCTTTCGCGAGTATCGGAATGGATGCCCAGGATTACGATTTCAAGGGCGGAAAATGCTATGTGAAGATCGGTAATGGCAATGTGATCCGGGAAAACTGCACGATTCACTGCGGCACTAAAGATGGCACTGCAACCGTGATCGGGGATGGCTGCATGTTGATGACGAACAGTCATGTGGCCCATAATTGCGAACTCGGCAACAAGGTTATAATTGTTTCATTCGGCGGAGTTTCCGGATACGTCACCGTCGGCGACGGCGCAATTATTTCCGGACTTTCAGGAGTTCATCAGTTCTGCAGGATCGGCCGGCTTGCCATGCTTAGCGGCGGAACCATGATTTCCCAGGACCTGCCGCCGTTTATGATCGCTGACGGGCGCAACGGCACTGTGCGCAGCTTTAATAAAATCGGTTTGCGCCGTTCCGGGGCGTCAAGGGAAAACATTTCAGCTGTCGGCGATGTATACAAAATCTTTTACCGGGGCGGCTTGAATGCCAAAAACGCTTTGATCAAGATCAGGGAAGAAGTCCCGCAGGTGGCGGAAGTTGTTGAATTCATTGAGTTTGTTGAAACTTCCAAGCGGGGAGTGCTTCAGGGGCGCAACTCCGAATCAAGGGCCTGAAACCCGGATTTACCCGAATTTTATATTTTATGAACCTTTTTGTAACTGATTTACAATATCGGTTGTCAATATTATACTGTTTACAATCAGCGAGGAGATTATAACTATGCTTTCTGCTTTACGGAAAAATCCCAAATTCACCCGGCGCGAAGGCCCGGTAATGCTTGTTATCATGGACGGTGTCGGTTACGGCAAATACGCCGATGGCGACGGTTTCCTGGCCGCCCCGACTCCAATGCTCGATGAGCTTACCGAAATGTGTCCGCATACCAGGCTCAAAGCGCACGGAACCGCGGTTGGCATGCCCAGCGACGACGATATGGGCAATAGCGAAGTCGGACACAACGCTATTGGTTGCGGCCGGGTTTTCGCCCAAGGCGCCAAACTGGTCAGCGAGGCAATCGAAAGCAAAAAGGTTTTCGATGGTGAAGTCTGGAAAGAACTTATTGCCAACTGCAAAAACAACAACAGCACTCTGCATTTCCTCGGCCTGTTTTCCGATGGCAATGTCCACAGCAATATTTCCCACCTGAAGGCCATGCTTATCGAAGCCAAGGCTGAAGGCGTAAAAAAAGTAAGGATCCACACGCTCCTGGACGGGCGCGACGTTCCGGAAACTTCCGCGTTGCTTTACATTGATCCCTTTGAAGAATTCCTTTCGGAACTAAACACGGACGGCTGTGATTACCGGATTGCTTCCGGCGGCGGACGCATGGTCATTACCATGGACCGCTACGGCGCGAACTGGGACATGGTCAGGAAGGGCTGGGGTATTCACGTACACGGCAAAGGCCGGTATTTCAAGACCGCCCACGAAGCCGTGGAAACTCTTCGTAAGGAAACCGGCAATATCGACCAGGACTTGCCGCCTTTTGTGATTTCGGATGACGGCGAAACCCCTGTCGGACCCGTTAAAGACGGTGATTCGGTTATCTACTACAACTTCCGGGGTGACCGCGCACTCGAAATCACCGCCGCTTTCGAGGAAGATGATTTCGATAAATTCGACCGTTCCCCCCGTCCGAAGGTTCTCTACGCCGGGATGATGGAGTATGACGGTGATCTGCATGTGCCGAAAAAATATCTGGTTAATCCGCCGCAGATCAACCGCACTCTCGACGAATATCTCTGCGCCAGCGGCATTCGCCAGCTTGCTACCAGCGAAACCCAGAAATACGGACACGTTACATATTTCTTCAACGGCAACCGCTCCGGCAAGTTTGACGATAAGCTCGATAACTACGTGGAAATTCCGTCTGACGTGGTTCCGTTCGAACAGCGCCCCTGGATGAAGTGCGCCGAGATAACCGATCTTGTCTGTGATGCAATTGCTTCCGGAAAATATGACTTTATCCGGCTTAACTTCGCCAACGGCGACATGGTTGGGCACACTGGTATTTTCCAGTCCGTGCTGGTTGCAATGGGAGCTGTGGACGTTTGCATTGACAGGCTGAAAAAGGCCATTGACAAAGCCGGGGGAATCATGCTGATTTCCGCCGACCACGGCAACTCCGATGACATGTATGAGCATGACAAGAAAACAGGCGAAGTTATCATCAATGAAAACGGCAAACCCGCCGCCAAAACGAGTCATTCGCTGAATCCGGTTCCCTGCATTCTTTATGATCCGGCAGGAAAAGGTGAATATGAACCGGAACTCAAGAAAGGTTTGGGCATCAGTTCCCTGGCCGCTACGGTGATGGAGCTTCTCGGGCTTGTTCCCCCTGAAGATTATGACCAAAGTGTTCTTAATATGAAATAATAGTTAATGCCGGGTAAATCCCGGAATCGGTAAAGGCCATGAATATTCATAATACAATATTCAAATGTTCAGGTTGTTTTGCTGTATTCCTGGTTGTTTTGCTGTTTTCGGGTTGCAGGATTCGTCCAGAGCCCGAAGCCCCGGCAAGGGACAATATCCGCACTCCCGTTAATTATGAGTACGAGAGCAACGGCAGAAATCTTCTCCCGAACAGCAGCTTCGAACTCCTGCCCACCCAATGGCGCGGTTATGAATTTTGGAACGGCTGGGACGTTTCGCTTCATGACGCGGAAAAAAATAAATTCACCGAAAAACCGCTGTCGATGGTTCTGATTAAAAAGGCTAAATTCGGCAGCGGGGTTTTGCGGATGGATTTTCCCGGTATCGTCGCAAGTCCGGTGCTTAATCTGCCGTCCGGGGGAACTTACACCGTATCGGTCTATGCCAAGTCTCTGAAATCCGGCAATGACACCCTCCGGTTCGTTCTGGTGAAAACCAGATATCCTTACTGCCTCGACGATGGGAAAGTTGTTGCCGAAACCGGCGTTTTCCCCATGACTTCATCATGGAAGAGGATTGAAAAAAGATTGAACATTCCCGGCAAAGGGGAAATCGGTAAATATCAGTTGTTGTTGATCCACTCCGGCAAAGGCGGCCTGGTTCTCGATGGGATTCAGCTCGAAGTTGGAAAACGCGCGACTTCATGGAGACCGGGGGCCCCGGCCGAAATGAGACTCTTCATGATGCACGACAATCTCAGGAAACCGGTTATTTCCGGACATCCGGTTGTTTTGAATTTCCAGCTTTGGGCTCCGGGTTTGGCTGGAAAAGACGTAACGGTGAAGTATTCAATGTGGAGCATGACCAACATTCAAGTTGGAAAGTTTACCCGCAAAGTTAAAGTTTCCGATGCCGGATTTTATCAGGGCAGATTTCGGCTGAAAGTAAAAGGCAACGGTGTTTTTCGCCTTAAAGCCGAGGTTGATTCCCCAGTGAAACCGGTTGGCGCGGAATGTCCGATTGTCTGCCTTGAGAGGATGCCCGGACTGTCCGGAAAGAAAATTTATCAGGCTTTTGCCGGGACTTCCGGCATTGGCAACTCCCGGATAAAGCTCGCCAGGGAGATCGGTTTCAATTGGCTGCGGCTCGCGGGAAATTCAGGAACGGTCCCGGCAACGGCGTGGAAACAGGTCGAACCGGAGGCGGGGAAATTCAATTTTTCCGGAAACCGGCTTGGAAACATGGAAATGAGTTTTTCCGTACTCGGGGCTTTGGGATATCCCCCGGTTTCGGCGGCGGAATGTCCTCTGGACAGGAATTCAAGCGGAGTCGTCTGTTACCTGCCGAGCCTTAAAGCATGGAGCCGTTACGTTTATCAAACGGTGAAGGCTTTGAAGAATGAACGTCTCCGGTATTGGGAACTATGGCCCGCGGTTCCCGGAGGATATACCTGGAAAGACACCCCGGAAAATTATTACAAACTGTTGCGGTCTACACATGAAGCCGCCGCCGCCGCGGATTCTGAAAGCAGGATTATCGCGGTTTGCCAGCTTCCTCTGGAAAATAAAAACCACCGGGCTTTTCTGATCCGGCTGTTTTCTCTGGGGGGATTGAAATATTGCGACGGTCTTTCCGTTAACTTCACCATCAGGAAGTTTTCCGCTGAAACCCGGGAGAGCCTGGAAAATCATTGCCGGGAAATTACCGCGATTATGCGTAAGTACGGAAAGCCCGTGCCGGTCTGGATAAACTTTTATATTGTTCCTGAACTGGCGGATCTGTCTTCGGCGAAGTTTGCCGGGGGAATTACCCGTTTGACTGTCGCCGCCCTTGCCGGGGAGGGGAGAAAGGTATTTTTCGCTCCGTTCGGATCTTCCAGGGAAAACGGGATATTCATGAGGAAAGATGATGCCGGAGTGGAGAACCTTATAACTTCCGCCGCGCCGGTATTGAACAATCTGACCCGTCTGTTGAATGGGGCGAAATGGATTAAGACCCTCCGGTATTCAACAAAACTTGCCGCATACGTTTTTCAGGATGCATCCGGGCAAATCGCGGTGTTGTGTCCGAAATACGGGCAAAAGGTTGAATTTTCGCTTCCCGCTCGCTCCGGGTTGATAAAGAGAGATATGACCGGCAATCCGGAATCCGGCGGGATGTCCGGAATTTGCATTGAATATCCGGTGTTTCTTGTTTCTAAAGGTAAAACCGGGCTGTCGAATATATTGGTAAAGGGGAAAGTATCATCAGAACCCTCGTCGGTAGAAAACTCCCTCAAACGGAAATTTCCGTTGGAACTTGAAGAAGCGCGGCTGATGATTGACAAAGGGAAGTTGTATTTAAGCTTGATGCTGAAAAATCACGGTTCGAAGCCGGTGGCTCCGATCATCCAGATATTGCGGCTTCCCTGGCAAATCAGGCTGAACAATAAATCCTATACGCTTATTGTCGATGATATTCCTCCCGGAAGCCGAAAGATCATTGACCTGCCGCTGCATGGAACGGAAATTCCTCCAAAGCTGACAGGCAATGCCGGATTTATGGTTGCAATCGGCAAAAAGTCGAAATCGTTTAATATCCCGGTTGAGGTTGCGTATTCAAAATACTGGAAATACAGCAAAACCGCTCCCATGACGGATAACTATTTTACCTGGCAAACGAAACCGTTTAATGCCGGTTCCAAGTGGCGGATTGTTTCAAGTTCAACCTGGAATCATGATGGTTTGATCGTTAATTTACAGATCAGTTCAAAAGTCGGAACGAGTTTTCAAACCATGGAGAAACCGGTAAGCGTTGATTTGTTTCTTGACGGGGATGTCCGGGTTGATCAGCATTCGGATTATTACAACCGGGATGATTATCATTTCAGGATAAATCTGTTTCCGGACGGCAAAAACACGTGGCGGCAGAGTTCCGTCTCGGGTAAGAGTTATTTGCAGTGGTTCAAGGTGAGTTCAGAGCTTGTTGCTGAGAAATTGCTGGTGAAAATATTTATTCCGAAATCGGCGTTTGAAATTAAGCTTGGAGAAAAGATCAGCAGATCTTTGCTTGAACCGGGAAATATAATTGGTCTCGGGATCAGGGTGAAATTTCCCGAAACATCCAATAACGCAGCCGCGGAATTTTCCTGGGGGGCTGAAGCCAGTTCTGACGCCGATCCGTCTCAGCTCGGAATAATGCTGCTGATGAAGGAACCGGTTAAAAAACTTAAACGGCTTCCTTGAAGTGCAGCATGCTTTTCAATTTCTGGAGCAACGCAATAAAATTAACCGGTTTGGTTATGTAGTCGTGGACTCCGAGCGAAAATATTTCATCTACGAACGGTACTTCGGAATGACATGAACACACCAGTATCGGGGGAATTTCATTTTCACGGTACAGTTCTTTCATTTTCAGGAGAAGGTCCATGCCGCTCATTTTCGGCATTACCAGATCAAGCACGATCATGCAGTAATGCCGCGGATGGTTTTCCGTCAGTCGTTTTAAGGCCGTGATTCCGTTGTCGGCCTCACGCACTTTGTAACCGAGTTTCTCAAAAAACAGACGGAAGTTCTTGCGGATTTGTTCATTATCGTCTACCACCAGAATTTCTGACGGGTTCTCGGGTGGCTTTTTTTCGCGATTTTGATAAAAAATTTTCATTTTTTATAATCCTTCCCTGGTTTTTAAACCGAAAACGCTTCCAATACAATTTTAATATTGAATAAGCAGTATCCGTACCAACCGCAAAAGCTTCTTTTTGAAAACAATTAATGTGGTAATCGTTTGTGATACCGAATTGCAAAATCCGGTAGTTTTCCGAATTCATGCCTTGTGCATTTGACGTAGGGGTATTCTTGAGGCACATTATCTTTTTGCATTCATCAATATGAAAAGAGGAAAGATAATGAGAGAGGTAAACGGCCAGTTTCAGATTGGCGATGTGCCGGTGACGGCGATAGCCGGACAGTACGGCACCCCGACTTACGTGTACGACGAACAGATGATCCGGGAAAATTTCCGGCGCGCGAACAAAGCGTTCACCAAGTATTATCCTGATTTCAGGTTTTTTTATGCGGTAAAAGCCTGCAACAATCCGGCGATTGCCAATATCCTGCGTCAGGAAGGCGCCGGGGTCGATGCCGCCAGCGTGAACGAAATCCTGCTTGCCGGCCATATTGGTCTTGGCGGCGAGGATGTGATGTTCAGCGGTAACTTTTTGTCGGATGACGACATCAGGCGCGGACTTGACAGCGGCGTAATTTTTAATCTCGACGATCCCTCGATCCTGCCCCGGGTGCTGAAAATCGGCAAGCCTGAAATCATGTCGTTCCGGGTTAACCCCGGTTACGGGCGCAGCAACGTGGGTGAATTCGTAACCAATGCCGGTCCGAACGCCAAGTTCGGGGTGCATCCCGATCAGGTGATGGACGCCTACCGCGCGGCCCGTGACGCCGGGATCAAGCGTTTCGGCGTACATATGATGCCCGGGTCCTGCATTACCGATCCCGACTATTTTGAATTCATCACGAAACTGTTGATGGATATCATCGGCAAGGCCGGCCGCGAGTTGAAAATCAATTTCGAATTTATTGATCTTGGCGGTGGTCTCGGTATTCCGTACCGTACCGATGAACACGAACTCGACATCGACAAAGCCGCCCGTCTGGTCGCGGAAACTTTCAAGGCCAAGATCGACGAATACGGTCTCAAGCCCCCGCGCCTGATGATGGAACCCGCGCGCTATTTCGTGGGCAACGCAGGTTGGATTATCGGCCGGGTCCACTCGATCAAGGATTCATACAAAAAGATCATCGGAACCGACATTGGCATGAACACGCTGGCGCGCCCGGCCATGTATGACGCCTACCATCGCATTTACGTGAACGGCAAGGAAGGCGATCCGCGCGCTCCGCTCGGACTTTGCGGACAGCTTTGCGAAAACACCGATTACTGGGTGAAGGACCGCGAATTGCCGTCAACCATCGAGGAAGGTGATCTGGTGATTGTCGAGAACGCCGGTGCTTACGGTTATGCCATGAGCTATCAGTACAACGGACGGCTGCGTCCGGCTGAAGTGCTGGTTAACGGCGCCGATCATTGCCTGATCCGCAAGCGTGAGGATTTCGCCGACATGATCCGCGAGACTTCCGTTCCGGATTACCTGAAGGCTTGATAGACTTATTCCGGGGAAATTTGCGGAAAAATTTTTGATAATCCGCGAAGTAAAGATATGTTAACCCGTTGATGTATAATTTGAACTCGACGGGAATTACATGTAACAGGAAATCCGCTTATGTTTTTACAACGCTTCACCAGGTTTTTTTCCAGCGATATCGGTATCGACCTCGGTACCGCGAACTGTTTGGTATTTGTCCGCGACCAGGGGATTGTGCTTTGTGAGCCTTCCGTCGTGGCAATTACCGAATCCACGCGGGAAATCCTGGCTGTCGGTGAAGAAGCCAAGCGTATGCTCGGGCGTACTCCCGGCAATATTCGGGCCGTCCGTCCGATGAAAGACGGTGTTATCGCTGATTTCCTGATTACCGAAGAAATGCTCCGTTACTTTATCCAGCGCGCCCGGCAGAAGATTCCGGGACGTTTCCGTTTCCTGCCGCCGCGAGTGCTGGTGGCGGTCCCGTCCGGGATCACCGAGGTGGAAACCCGCGCCGTTCAGGACAGCGCCCAGCGCGCCGGGGCAGGGGAGATTTACCTGATCGAAGAGCCGATGGCGGCCGCCATCGGGGTTGGCTTGCCCGTTGCGGAACCTTCCGGAAGTATGATCGTTGACATCGGTGGCGGTACTACTGAAGTTGCGGTGATTTCGCTTTCCGGGATTGTCGAAGCCCGGAGCGTCAGAGTCGGCGGTGACGAAATGGACGCCGCCATTACCCAGCACATGAAACGGGTTTACAATCTGAACATCGGGCCGAGGACTTCCGAGGACATTAAAATCAAGATTGGCAGCGCTTATCCCGAAGATGATGACCACTCCATTGACGTCAAGGGCCGTGACCTGGTTTCAGGTTTGCCCAAAACCATCAAGATAACCGCGCGGGAAATCCGTACCGCTCTCCAGGAACCGGTAACCAGCATTGTCGAAGCCGTCAGGACCACCCTCGAACGGTGTCCGCCGGAACTCGCCGCCGACCTGATCGATCGCGGCATCATGCTTGCCGGCGGCGGCGCGTTGCTGAAAGGGCTTGACCGTCTTATTTCCGAGGAAACCGGGTTGCCGGTATTCGTGGCCGAAGACCCCCTGAAAGCCGTTGCCAAGGGAACTGGCGTGGTGCTTCAGGAAATGGACGTAATGTCCCGCGCCCTCTCTGCCGGTAAACGGTAAATCTTTCATTGTTCATTCAATTTCAGCGGATGAATCGTTAATGAGCAAATACATCTGTCCGTACTGTAATAGCGAGATTGACGCCGTGGACGTTAATGTTGCTACTGATATTGCTCTGTGCAGGCAATGCGGGAAGACAACTTCATTTTCGCAACTCAGCCGGTTGGGGAATCTTGATCTTGATTTGAATGATCCGCCAAAATATGTTAAGCTGGGAACGGATTATTTAGAACCTGTGACGAAAATTGTTTACAAGAAAATCCCGCTTATTGTTTTGTTTATTGTTCCATTTACTGCTGTCTGGGCTGGCGTTTCAACGTCCGGTATCTACGGCTCCCAGATATTGAACGGTAAATTCGATCCGGTTGCGTCGCTTTTCGGTATACCGTTCTTGATTGGTTCGATTGTGCTGGTGAGTGTTTGTCTGTTTATGTTGTTTGGCAAGGTAGTTATCAAACTGGATCACGGTGAAGGTTCTGTTTTTATGGGAGCCGGGCGCCTTGGCTGGACCAGGCGTTTCACTTACAGCCGGGGTTCCATGGCAACCCTCAAAATGACTAACGTCAGAGTTAATAACGTGTCTCAGGAAGGCATTTGCATCAACACGGACGGGCAGGGGAATTTTGTTTTCGGAACCATGCTTGAACAACAGTCCAAGGAATACATCGCAGCTTACCTGACCCGGGAATTCAGAAAGAAATAATAGTTGTTTTTACTCGTAATGAGTCCACATCCTGAGGATTTTTACTATCTTATCTTCTTTCAGAACCTGATAAACTAAGCGGTGTTGGATATTGATTCGCCTGGAAATTGCTCCCTGTAAGTCACCAACCAGCCTTTCATCCGGAGGAGGAGTTTTAAACGGATTTTCCTTGATTATCCTGAGAAGTTTTTTTGCTTTTGGCTTCAATCCAGCTGCCGCAAGCTTTTTTGAATCTTTCTGCGCAAGTTTTGTATAAACTATTCGCCAACTCACCAGTTAAGTTCCTCTGAACATTCTTTGACAGGTGTATTCATTCCATCAACAATTGAATCACGCATTCCGGGAATGGAAAGCAGATGCAGTGTTTCCTGAACAGCTGCCCAATCCTCTTCAGATAGTAAAACCGCTGAATGCCTTTTGCCGGTGATATGTACAGGACTATGGGAATTTGAAACTGAATCAATCAGTCTGAAAAGATTTTTTCTGGCTTCACTTGTTGTTATGCTTGTCATGATCTTTATCCTTTATACGTACGATATATCGTACCATATATTGTGCGGAGTGTCAAGAGAAATTACTTGCAGAAATCCTGTATTACGTTTGTGGTTTTGCTGATGATGGAAAAAATACTCAGGATTAACAATATTGCCGTTATTGTCAGGTTTATTGTTGCTGGGGATTTA
This sequence comes from Victivallales bacterium, assembly GCA_963678815.1. Lineage (GTDB taxonomy): Bacteria > Verrucomicrobiota > Lentisphaeria > Victivallales. The sequence goes on along the minus strand of OY787460.1, from coordinate 3,703,742 downwards.
TTTATCATCATTCGCAGGAAGATATAGAAAAGCTGTGTTATTATTCAGAATCGCCAAAAGTCTAAAAACGAAAAAAATACTATACCCGGACAATATCGTTAACCGTGTCGGCTCGACAGAGTCTCTCCCTTCAATCCATTGTATTGCAAACGGTTATCCTGGAGGGCGAAGCTTCCGCTGAGCTGCAATTGATTCGGGTGATGATTTTTTTGCCTCTCGACTTTTTGGCGGTCCCGTTGAAAATAGTCCAGAAAGGCAGAGATGCGGAAAGAATGATGTCAAATAAGAACTGTTCTTTATATCCGGTGATTTTCTCCGGATCAAAGCTCTATCGATGCTGCGCGATCAATGGAACAGGGTATTGAAAACGTTGGTGGTGAGGAAGATATTGTACCATGCGGCGAAGAGGTAAAGGGTTGCCGCGCTCCAGATGATGATTCCCGCGTATTTTCTCACGAACACGATGGCGAAAAGACCGGGAACGCACTGGCAGAATTTACCGGTGATCGGTCCCCAGATTGGGCCGAACAGCATCGAGATGTAGCGCACCAGCGGATGTGCTTCCATTTGCACGCCGCAGAGCAGCATGAAATGACTTGTGGTCATGCAGTCGAGAGCGGCGGTGATGATCAGAAAATATATCGGAATCCGGAATTTAGTGAGAAAACCTTTGCAGTTGTGCAGATATTTCAGGCGGATGGCATTGAGTTGTCTAATGTTTTCTTCACTGTATACTTGTATCGCCATTATTTATACTCCATAAAGATCACTGCCCCCCTTACTTCATTAATATAACGCAAAAAACCGGGATTTATTGCGTGTTATATTAAAATTTTAATAAAAATGCGGATATTACAGGTAATTAACAGTTGTCGTTTGTTTGTGATTGTGAGGCGTTAATTTTATCACAAATAAGAATTTGCCAAGAAAAAACGGAAATTCCGGAAAAAAAAGTTGGAAAACTGCTTTTTCCGGACATTTTATAAAGTATATTGACATTGCGTAACTGTTAAATAATTAACAAAGGAGCGGAGCAAATGCGGATTTTTAATTTCAGCGCCGGACCGGCAATGCTGCCAACGGAAGTCATGGAACAGGCACAAGCGGAATTTTGTGACTATAAGGGAGCCGGTAACGGCATTATGGAACTTTCCCACCGTGGCAAGGAATTCAGCGCCGTGCATGAGAAAACCATTGCCAACATTCGGGAACTCATGGACATTTCCGATGATTATTCCGTATTGTTCATCCAGGGCGGCGCCAGCATGCAGTTCGCGATGATCCCGATGAACCTGATGCTTCCCGGCGGATTTGCCGAGTATGTCGATACCGGCAGTTGGTCTACCAAAGCTATCAAGGAGGCGAAAGGCTTCGGCGAAGTCAAGGTTATTGCCAGCAGCAAGCAAACCAATTATGACCGTATTCCCGTAATTCGCCACTGGAAGCCTGATTCAGCTGCGTCCTACCTGCATATTACCAGCAACAACACTATTGCCGGCACCCAGTATCATTCGTTCCCGGAAGATCTTAAGACTCCGCTGCTTGCCGACATGTCCAGTGATATCATGTCCAGGGAAATTGACGTCAATCAGTTTGGCATGATCTATGCCGGCGCCCAGAAGAATCTCGGTCCCAGCGGCGTAGCGGTAGTGATCCTGCGCAAGGACTTGGCTGAACGCACTCCGGAATCCGTGCCGACCATGCTCCGTTACGGCACTTATATCGAGAAGGATTCCATGTTCAATACCCCGCCGACTTTCGCCATCTACATGATTGGTCTTCTGACTGAATGGATCAAGGGAAAGGGCGGACTGAAAGTTATCGAGGAAATCAACGACGCCAAGTCGGAAGCGCTGTATGAAGTGATCGACGGTTCCGATTTCTACAACAACCCGGTGGAACCCGCAAGCCGTTCAAAAATGAACGTGGTATTCAGGCTTCCCAACGAAGAACTTGAAGCCAAGTTCGTTAAAGACGCCGCCGCGGAAGGCATGAGCGGACTTAAAGGTCACCGTTCCGTTGGCGGTATCCGGGCCAGCATCTATAACGCGATGCCGATAAAGGGCGTTGAAAAACTTATCGACTTCATGAACGAATTCGAGAAAGCCAACGGCTGATAAACGTAAAGTAAATACGTCAACCCCGGAGTTTTTGATTGAACTCCGGGGTTGTTTTTTTTCTGCCGCAAGTGCTATAGTATATGGCTCATGGAGGAAGTTGTCATGCCGAAAGAACATCAGGCCCGATGGTACGATAAGCTGGACAATGCCAAAGCAAAGTGCCAGCTTTGTCCGAATTACTGTGTCATCTCCCCGGGGCGGAGCGGTAAGTGCAAGATCAGGGAAAACCGCGATGGTGAACTGGTCGCGCTTTCATATGGTTATCCGGTTGCGATGCAGGTTGATCCCATCGAAAAGAAGCCACTGGCAAAATTCATGCCTGGAACCCGCACATTTTCTCTGGGAACATTCGGATGCAACCTCAACTGTATCTTCTGCCAGAACCATCACTTGTCCAGGGGATGTTACGATAAACCGCACCGGGAGCGGTATGTTTCTCCCGAAGGGATTATAGATCTGGCGCTCAAGCATGACTGCAAATCGGTTGCTTTCACATATAACGAACCCACCGTATTCGGCGAATACGTTTATGATGTTGCTGTACTGGCGAAAAAACAGGGGCTTGCCACTGTGCTGGTCACAAACGGTTATATCACTTTGGACGCCGCGAAAGATATTTATCCGCTTATTGATGCCGCGAATATTGACATGAAAGGATTTTCAGAGGATTTCTACCGTGATATGACCGGGGTGAGACTTCATCCGGTGCTGGAGGCCGTCAAATATTTTTATTCGCTTGGGCATCACCTGGAGTTGACCAATCTGGTTATCCCCAATAAAAACGACTTTCCGGAGATGATCGTTAACTATCTTGACTGGGTCGGGAAGAATCTCGATAAACAAGTTCCTTTGCATTTTTCCGCTTACCATCCCGACTACCAGTATCACAGCAGCCCGAGGACCCCGCCGGAAACCCTTTACCGTATCCGGAGCGTTGCTCTTGAGCGTGGGTTCGGCAATGTCTTTCTTGGAAATATCCGGTAGGCTGAATCAACTTGGAATTATTAACCGCGGCAAATCCATTTTTCCCGCGAATTCGGGTTGACCTTTAATTTCAACTTATGTATATTGGTTAGTCTGTTATTGTAACGAGAAATTTTTTCAGGGATAATACCTCAGTGCCGGATATAAGTTTTGATTGTCCTCATTGCTCGGTAAACATCGAGGCCGATATGTCGATGTGCGGGCAGACCTTGCCGTGTCCCAAATGTGATAACATCATCACCGTTCCCCTTACCAAGGTTGCCTCCGGAACCATCGTTGCCGGTTTTAAGGTTGAAAAACTTCTTGGCGAAGGCGGTATGGGGGAAGTCTGGCTGGCCCGGCAAGTGGCGATGGACCGCACTGTGGCGCTTAAAATACTGTCGCCTAAACTTGCCTGCAATGAAGCTTTTGTCGGCAGGTTCCTCAAGGAAGTTAAGCTTTCCGCCAAACTGGACCATCCCAATATCATTACCGCTTATGATGGCGGGGAGGATAAGGGCGTTTATTACCTTGCGGTTTCTTTTGTCGATGGAATCGAGCTCCAGGAAAAACTGGCCAAGGATAAGATCATCCCTGAAAAGGAAGCTTTGGGATATATCCGCGGAGTTGCATCGGCTCTCGATTATGCCTGGAAGGAATTCAATATCCTTCATCGCGATATCAAACCTGGCAACATCATGATCGACAAGAACGGCGTAGCCAAGTTGATGGACATGGGGATATCCAAGTCAACCAAGGATACGGACGATCATGCATTGACCATGACCGGCACTGTGGTAGGTACGCCGTATTACATGAGCCCCGAGCAGGGGATGGCTGAACCGGATATCGATTTCCGGGCTGACATGTACTCGCTTGGAGCAACTTTGTATCATCTGGTTACCGGCGTTGTGCCATTCGATGCCGAAACCACTATGGCCGTGCTTTCCAAGCATATCACCGCGCCTTTACCGCCGGCAAAAAGCCGCAATCCCAAACTATCTGATGCCGTCAGTAATCTGCTGGATAAATTGATGGCCAAGAAAAAGGACGACCGTTTTCAGGACTGGGCTGGCGCGCTTGCGGCAATTGATGATATTCTGGAATCAAATGCCTCCGGAAAATCCGCTGTTCCAGATAGAAAGCTGAAGATAAGCGGTATGCCTGGACGCCCCACTACTCCGCCGCCGATGGGAAAAGCAAGGTTGCCGTCAATCGCTAAACCGTCGAAGCCAAACCTTCCTCCTATTTCCGCTGAGATCAAGGTTCCGCCAAGCAATACCGAAATTAACCGGGCGGTCAAAGCCAAGGTAAGGCAAGAGCGGAAAATCAGGCGGAAGAACAGTAAGGTTTTTAAACTTCTGATTGTGTTGTTTATTTCTGCTGTTTTCCTGGGTTGTATCGGGGCCGCGGCGATGTACGTGATTTCTCAATTGCCGTCAGATATGGGGCCGGTAGATCCAATTACCCTGAAACCTGCCATTGTCCGAGAGGTTGACGAAGCATTAAAGAAGGTTAATCCCAACTATACCGGAAACGGTGTTTACACGGTAAAAGATGATAAGATTGTTGCCGCTAACTTCAGCACTTCCGATATTTCCGATATTTCGCCGCTGAAAGGTTTGCCAATAGAAGCGCTTGACCTGGAGTTTTCCGGGGTCAAGGATATTTCACCGCTGCGCGGAATGCCGTTGAGAAAGCTCGACCTGTTGAGGAGCAATGTTCAGGATATTTCACCGTTACGGGGAATGAAGTTTGAGACTCTCAATCTTGCCGGAACTAAGGTTAAAGATATTTCCGCGTTAAAAGGAATGCCCCTGAAGGTGTTGTCGCTAAGCGGGACAGGAATTATGGACCTGAAAAGTTTGCAAGGTGCTCCGCTGAGTTACCTTGACCTGAACGGATGCAAAGTGTCAAGCCTTAAACCGTTGGCCGGTATGAATTTGAATACGCTGAAAGTTTATGGGGCCAATATCAGCAATCTATATGACCTCACCGGAATGCCCATCAGTAAGCTGGTAATCGGCGGATGCAACTCCATTACTAATTTCTATCCTTTGCTGAAGCTTCCCAAATTGAAGGAACTGGTGGTGGACGCTTCACAGGCTCCTAAAGTCAGTTTCCTGAAAAGCAGTAAGTCCGGGCTTGAGATTAAAACCATCCAATAACCATTCCACGCTATAATTTATCGTTAGAGCGGCCGTTAATCGAATAATTTCTCGCAAAGCCCGTACTCCCTTGCATTGCCAGCGTAGCGAAGCTATGCCGTTTCCATCCAGAGAGAATCCTTGGCAAAAAAAAAGCAGTCTGTATTTTGGGGTATCAGGAGGACGGCTGATTTTTGGTACAGACTGCTTTTTTTAATTTTTGAGAAAAAAATTCTTATTTTTGCAAATTTGTTAAATTAAACTGAGGAAAATTGTTCCCCATACGATTAATCCGATGACGCCTAAGACGGTTCCTGTTTTTGCCATTCCAGCGCCTTTATAATAAAACCGGTACTTTTCGATCACGTTTTTTCCGGTTATTCCCAGGATCAGGGCTGCTATGCTGGGTATTCCGAAAAAGATTAAACCAAGCACTCCGCATATCAGCGCCGCTCTTGCGTAAATACAGTTTTCCTTGATGATAAACCGCATTTTCCTGGTGCTTACGAAAATTCCCAAACCGCTGCGGTTCAACATACTTGTGTCGGTGTCCATCATTACTGCTTCAGAGGCGGAATGGTTGTTTTTTACGTTTTGTAACTCCGCCGGGAAGTGGAACACTTCACCGCATTCGCAAATATACGAACCAGACTCTTTTATCAGATATTGCTCGCGACAATACGGGCATGTATAAGTGCCGCGCATTATGTCCCTCGCTCTCTCTTCCAGGTATCCTTCTTTTGTTAAAAATTTTATCGGTGCTGTTTTATTAGCAGGTAAAATGCCAACTTTGGAATTACAATAAAATAAACGATAAAAAATCCTGCACTTGAATTCCTTACAATAGTTTCCATATTTACCTGAACGATTGGAGGATTATTGAAGTGCCGGATATTTCTGTTGTACGCGAAAAAATCGGATATTACCTGGACGACAGCGAAAGCGGAATCGGGAAAATAATCGACCTGGTTTTGCTTGCGGTTAATCTTCTCGCCTGTGCCGTGTTTGTTATCGGCAGCTATTATTCCGAGAAGAGCTATCCGGTATGGCTCCTGGTTGTGGACTTGTTTATCGTTACCGTGTTTATTATTGAATATGTTTTGCGGATTTGGACAGCCAGGCACACTTTCAGGTATATTATAAGCTTTTATGGCCTGGTCGATCTTATTTCTATACTGCCCTCTTTGTTCCTGATTCCGGAATTGAGTTTCCTGCGCGCTTTCAAAGTGCTCCGGATTCTCCGGTTTTTCCGTTTCCTCGAAACTGAGAAATTTTTCTTCGGCACGATTTCCCGGCTCCAGCTTCAGGTTGCCAGGACATTTTTTACCGCGTTTACTATTCTGTTTCTTGCTTCCGGTTTCATCCTTGCGGCCGAGTCCGGAGCGCCTGACGCCTCGATCAAAACATTCGACGAAGCTTTTTATTTTTGTGTGATAACCCTGTCAACCGTAGGTTATGGCGATTACGTCACCATAACTCCGGCGGGGCGCTGGATAACCCTGATCATGATCCTTGGCGGGGCAATCTTTGTTCCATGGCAGATCGGGAAACTTGTGCGTCTGCTGATTATCGGCGATGCCGGAAAACGCAATATAACCTGTCCGAAATGCGGTCTGGTCGGACACGATTTTGACGCATCCCACTGCAAAGCCTGTGGCGCGGTCATATACCAGGAATACCACGGCGACGTTTAACCTGTCAGCACTGTAATAATTGAAAAATCGGAAAAATTTTCTTTTTGGTCTTTGAAATTGGTATACACCAATTTATTTTATATGTATGAGCAACGATATAAAACCAAACAGCTACCGGCAGGTTGCCGCGGAATTGCGAGACCGTATTGCCTCAGGCAGACTTGGGCCCGGGGAGAAGCTGCCGGCCGAAAGGGACTTGAGCGCTACTTTCAAGGTGTCGAGAGTCACGGTACGCCGCGCTCTGCGTATTCTTGAAGAAGAACGGTTGTTGCGGCGGATTCAGGGCAGCGGCGCCTATGTCAGTTCGCAGCCGCATCGCCGGATTCCGCTCCGGATCGACTACACCGGCGCCATGGAGGAACACGCCCCAAAGTTGAGCCGTCAGGTTTTGACCTTCGAATGGCGGGAAGCCGGAAATGAAACGGCCAATCAGCTTTCCGTTCCCCTGAAAAGAAAGCTTTGCTATGTGGAAAGGTGCGACAGTCTGAGCGGCAAAGCCGTTGCTTTCGACCGGGCATGGATTATTCCGGAATTTGCCCGGAAGCTTAAGCGGGATGATTGTGGTCAGGTTGCGTTTATCGAAACCTGGACAAAACGCGAGAAGTTTTCCGTGACTTCCTGTTCGCAGACGGTTGACGCCGTTGCCGCTGGACCTGAGTTGGCCAAACTTTTCGGATTACCCCCCAAATCCCCGCTTTTACAGTCCACGGAAATCTATTATGCCGGTAAAGTTCCCGCCGGATTATTCATCAGTTTTTACAATCCTGAATATATAAGTATTACTGCTAGGTTCAGTTGGCCGGAGGTGAAAGAGTGAATAAGCGCAAATGCTATCTTTTCCACGAAAAAAATATTCCCCGGCGCGCAAAATTCCCGGTGGTCGACGCCCACAATCACCTGTGGGGACAGTGGGACAAGGTGGATGAGATTATTGCGGTAATGGACGAACTCGGTGTGGTGTCGTACTGCGACCTTACCGCTGACATGACCGTGGAATGGGGGGATGGCGGTTATGTCTTCCATCAGGAGGATATTAACCGTTTCCTTGAGAACTGTCCGGCAAAATACCCCGGCCGGTTTTACGGTTTTACGGTGGCGGGATTTGCCAAACCCGTTGCGGAACCTCTGTTCACCGACCACAAAAAATTTGTCGAAGAAAGCATTGAACTCCTGAACAGGCGGGTGGAGCAGGGAGTCCGGGGGCTGAAGGTTTTAAAGGAACTCGGGTTGCACTGGCGCGATGGCTCCGGGAAGTTGATCCCGGTGGATGACGAACGGTTGTTTCCGATTTGGGAAGAAGCCGGGAAACTGGGAATTCCGGTGCTGATCCATCAGTCCGACCCATACGGCTTTTTCGAACCGGTTACCCCGGAAAACGAGCATTACGAAAACCTGAAAAAGTACACCTCGTGGAGTTTTGCCGATCCGAAGTTCCCGCGTAAAAAGGAACTTCTTGAGCGCCGCGACAATTTGGTGCGCCAGCACCCGAACACTACTTTTATTCTGCCTCACGTGGGGAATTTTGTTGAAAACCTGGCATATGTGAGTGAAATGTTGGATTCCCTGCCAAATGCCTGTATTGACATTTCCGCCAGGATCGACGAACTCGGCAGGCAGCCGTATACCAGCCGAGAGTTTCTCATTAAATATCAGGACCGCGTACTTTTCGGTACTGATATGCCGGTAACCCGTGAGATTTACCGTTGTTATTTCCGGTTCCTCGAAACCTTCGACGAGTATTTCGATTACCCGGATTACGACGGCACTTTCGGAGGCAGCCGCTGGATGATTTGCGGTGTCGGGCTTCCTGACGATGTTTTGAAGAAAATTTATCACGGCAATGCCTTGAAAATAATCCCCGGATTGATGGAAGACGTTAAAAATAAGATTTGATTAGGAATTTTTTCTTCGCGTTCTTTGTGTCTTGAGTGAGCATAGCGGACGAGTGAAATAAACATACTACTATATAAAACTTAAAGGAGAAACGAAATGTTGAAAACAAAAGTCGGATTTATTGTCTATGGAGTTCACAAAGACGGTTTGCAGGATCCGCTGGGCCTGCCTTTCGTGGATGACGCTATAATCGGCGCATCCCGGAACGCGCTGTTGAAATCAGGTTTGGAACTGGTTGAACATGATCTGGTTATCGCCAGCAAAGCTGAGGCCGCCGCATGCCTGTCGAAGTTCAAGAAAATGGATGACGTAAGCAGTGTGGTGCTGATTTCCGGAACCTGGGTATGGTCGGCGCACCTGATCGCCGCTATCCGTGACTACACGATGTCCGGCAAGGAAGTTGTGATCTGGACACATCCGGGGTCTCAGGGATGGCGTCCGGTGGGCGGACTGGTTATGCATGGCGCGTTGCGCGAAGTCGGCATCAAACACCGTTTTGTTTATGGTCCCGCCGACTGTTCGGATAGCGTCGGGAAGATTGTTTCCTACTGTCGTGGCGCGGCTTTGAAAGCCAGATTCAATATGAGTACTTTGGGCGTGTTCGGCGGCCGGGGCATGGGCCAGACTTGCGGCGTGGCCGATCCCGCGCAGTGGATGCGTATGTTCGGCGTGGATATTGATTCCCGCGACTGCACCGGCCTGCTTAAAACTGCTGATGCCGTTACTACTGATGAACTCAAAGCGGCAAGAGAAAAAATCCAGCCGTTTTTCAGCGAAGCTATCCCTGAAGGTGAAACTGCCGACAAATCCATCCGGCTCTATCTTGCCTTGAAGAAAGTTGTTGCTAAAGAAAACTGGGATTTCTACACTATTCAGTCGTTCCCCGGACTCGGCGATGATTACAGCGCTACCTGTTTCGCCCAGAGCATGATGCTCAATGACCGGGTGGGAACCTCAACCTTGAGCGACTTCAACACCGCACTTACCTCAATCATCCTTAATGAATTGAGCGACGATCCCCCGTATTACGGCGACCTTCAGCACGTTGACCTGAAAACCAACGAGATCAAGATCATTGGCGACGGCGCATGCCCGCCGTGTCTGGCCGGAACCGCACAACCCGCGAAGTTCGCGGAACACGGTATTCCTACCGAAGGCGAAGCCGGCGGAATTTCCGTGGAACTGGTTTGCAAGCCCGGTCCCGGCGTTCTCGCCAGAGCCGGACGCAACAACGGAGAATTCGAGATGGTCCTTGCCAAGTGCGATGTTTATGAGCCGGAAGCCGCGATTCTAGAACAACGCCGCCGCGAGTGTTCCCTCTATTTCTGGCCCCATGCGTTCTGCACCGCAAAATGCGATATTAATCAGCTGGTCAGCGCTTGGAATAACGAGTACGCTGTGCTAGGTTACGGAGAAAATCTTTACGACGAAATCTCCGCGTTTTGCGAGCAGACCGGTATCAAATTAAACGCATTGTAAAGGGTTATGCATCAGGAGAGGACGATAAAATTGCAGTCCGGGGCATGGCAGGTTATCTGCTTGCCCGATGATGGCGCCAGGCTGTCGCATCTGCGGCGTGGTGACACGGAACTTCTGACTGCTCCTCTCCGCGCGTTTTCTCTCCCGCAGGCTGATTACGGAATTTACGAAACACGCCCGGTTTACGGTTACGACGACTGTTTCCCCACCGTTGATTCATGCAGTTTTCCAGACCGCGATTTTGTGGCCCCAGACCACGGGGAATTGTGGCAGGTTCCCTGGCAGGTGGAAGCCGGGAAAGATTTCCTCGATTGTAAAGTTGCCAGTAAGTTGCTGCCGGTTACTTTTCACCGCCGGATGGAGTTTTCACGGGATGCCGTCGATTGGAAATTCACGATTGACAATCACGGGAAACAGGCATTGCCGCTGATGCACGTGATGCATCCTTTGATGCCTCCCGGACAGATAAAGGGTATTGTCCTGCCGGAATTCGGTTCTTGGTACGACGAAATGGCTGAACATGAAATCTGCTGCCATGATCCCTATACGGTTACGGAATTCCTGCTGACCAGTCCGGAAAGGGAAGCGCACATGCTTATCTTGCGTGAACTGCGCGGCGGTACGGTAAGGCTTTCGCTGACTGCCGGTTTCGATCTGGAAATTATCTTCCCGCATGACCTCTTTCCCAGTCTCGGCATCTGGTGGAACAATCACGGATATCCGAATGAATCAGGATGCCGCCGCCGGGAATGCGCCTTCGAGCCTATTCCCGGACCCGACAGCAAACTTACCGACGCCTGGGATACAAACACTTGCCTGATGGTTAAGCCGGAGGCCTCATTCAATTGGACTGTTACGTGGAAAGTCCACGAATGATCATTTTTTTCTTTCCCGCTTCAGGATTGCCCGCCGGGAAATAGCCTTGTTTCCCTCGTTTACAACATAGGCGTTGCTGATTTCCCGCATAAGTTTTTCCGCCAGCTTGTCCGATTTTTTATTATTGTGCCTGATCAAACTTACCAGAGCGGTTGCGGCAACGACCGTTTGCTGGTCGAGAGCTAGTTTTTCTAATTCACCGCGTGATTTGTCATTGGCGTAACGTCCCAGGATTCTGGCGGCGGTCTGGCGGAGGGCCGGATCGGAACTGCCGGAATTTTTAATGGCGTTTTCTTCCGTCCATACCGGGGCTTTTGCTTGCGGTGCTTTTTTCGGGTTTCCTATAAAGATATGTTCGTTTTTTGCTTCCTGCCCGTGCAGAAGATCTTCTGGATAATACAGCACGTCAGGGGTGCATGGATCGGTGAGGTAAACCGGAATCGCCAGCGGTTTGCTGTTGTTTTTCATTTTCGGGGCCCACTTGTGGACGTTCAGATTTTCCTTGTCCTGGCTGAAAATGACGGTTTCCCCGGCAGACATTTTCAGCGGGAATACCGCCTTGGTTGTCTTTTTCGATTTCAGGCTGCGGCAATATACTTGTGATTCTCCCCAGGGGGCTTTGATATTCAGCTTGCCATCGACAATGCTTTTTACCGCAACAAAGGCGATATTCCGGCCGGTCCATTCTCCGCTGAGGATGAATCCTCCCATGGCGCGGAGTCCTGTGAATTTTTGCGGTTTGCCGGGAATCGCGCACGGGAATACCTCAATCTTGTCGGGACAGGACTGCACCAGCAGTTCGGTGATCGCGGCGGACTGACCGGAGCTTGCTTCGATGATTGCCATTGCTTCAAGGTCTTTAGAGTGCCGCGGGTCGCAGATTGATCTAAGCCCATTGCGTTTGAGCTGTCGTCCCACCGCGCAGGCCATGAACACCCGGTCGAAGGCGGTGCGGTCTTTCAAACGTGCGGCGAATGCCAGCAGGAACGATGTGGCGTGTCCGTTAGGTTCTATGCCGCCCTGATCTCCGTCAATCGGCGCGTGACGGTCTTCGTAATGGAATCCGAATAGTCTCGTCACCACCGGGAACGTGGCCTTTGCCATCTCGTATTCCTTTGAACCTTCCGCCCACAGAACAAGCGGGTATAGTCCCATCATGACACAGGGATGACAGCGGTATGGATGATGATTTTCCATAGTTTCAAAAATGGTTGTGCCGTCGGACGGCAGCGGGAACATGTTTTTCAGTACGTTCCTGACTTTTTTTCGCATGTCCGCATCGCATTTCAGGATTTCCGAAGCCGAGATTACGGCCTCGAACAACGCCTGAATGCATACCCGGTCATAAACATTGTCTTTCCCGGTATTGTCCTGTTCCGGAACCATTGAATTGCAACTGTGGTAAATTCCGTCTTCATAAACCATGTTCGCAATCATTGCTTCAGCGGCGGAGCGCAGCACCGGGTAGGCGATTTCGCGCAGAAATTTACCGTCCATGGAATACAAATAATCATACCAGAAACTCATCACATGCCATGCGGTTGATCCCAAACGGTAATGATGATTTACCTTGCCGGGGCGGTTGTGGCCGCCATTCTTCGCCGGGAAAAACTGGTGCGGAATAAATGCGCCGGGGCCGGGGGTGGATTCCGATGCTTTGCGCCATACGTCAACATAAGTGGAAAACATGGGGGCGTTGAATGTGAGGTGATTAGGGGTAAATGCCGACCAGGTGAGCATTTCGGTCTGGGCATCGGAAGTAAATCCGTCGCGCCATGTACAGTGGTCGATGGGCTGGGTAAGGCCGAAGAAACTCGCGGCCTGGTTTCCGCTGAAACTGCAAGCCGTATGGTATATCCCCTGATAATACAGGTTTTCCTGTAACTCGTCATCCAGCTGAATGAACGAACGCTGCCAGAATTTTTCCCAGGCTTCCTGCTGTTTTTCCTGAAGATTTTCCTGATCTTTCAAAGCCTTGAGTTTTTCCGCGTTCAGCTGCCGGGTTTTTTCCTCATCACCGGGTTTACAGGTTTCCACGGCAATCAGCAGGTTCTGCCCTTTACCTTTTTTCAGACCGAGCCGGATATTTAGACTTTGTTTGTTTAAATTCGCTTTCCCTGATTTCGGGAGCAGAATGGTATTCACAACTGAAAGGTTAGGAGCCTTACACTCAAGGTGCGCACAGCCGTTTGTGACGGAAGTATTGATTTCAGCCCATTGAGCGGCTTCCAGTTTTTCCTGGAATTTTTTTTCTATTTCGGCGGTAAACACCCGCTGCCAGCTGCCGTTAAGATGCGCGGCCTGGCAATTGGTCAGGAGCGGGAGTTCCTGACGGGAAAGTTCCACTTCCAGTTTTAGTTTTTTTCCGGACGTGATGTTGATAATGGCAACTGAGCTATCGCGGTCGATCCACATTTGACTTTTCAGTTCGCCGTGCCGGGTTGTAACAATGCCGTCGCTGATGGAAAGCCGCTGACTGAAGTCTTTGCTTCCCGGTTTGTATTTTAAGTTTATATCACAGGCGTACCCCTTGCCCATTGCAAAACCTTGTTCGCAGGTGAACCAGATGTCGGCCTTGTTCAGTCCGAGATGTTGCTGCCCTTTCATTCTGCCGGTGACTACGCCGCCGGTGATGCCGTTGCCGATGTAGAGTCCTTCGCTCCAGTGTTTAGCGGGCTTTTCATAAATTACGTTGTATTTCTTCAGGTATTCAGCCACGGAGAAATTCCGGTCTACCCCGGGCCATACATCCCCGTCCGTTTCACGCTTTTGCATGTATTCGTAGAGGCGGTTTTCCCGGATCAATGGCATAGCGGGAATATTTTGGGGGATTTCAAGTTTTACCGGAATGAAGAACTTGGCCTGACCGGGTATCTGTATTCCCAGTTGCAGGGATTCCCTGAACATATTTTCAGGTATCCAGAAGCCGAACCACCAGGGGATGTCCCGGTCGGGATAAATCTTTTTCTCTTCAATTACTTGTCCGTCCGTCTTTTCCAGGGAGAACACGGTTTGAATGGGGATTTTTTCAGATAAAGCCCCTTTGAACAAGCGCAGGATTATTTTGCCGTCGTTTTCCTGCCAGCGTTGGGAATCGGCGGTGAGAGTGATGCTTTCCAGCTCGTTCAACGAAAGGATTGAGGCGATTGAATTTTCTTTTGTCATTTATAAATTAAATCCAGTAATTGTGATGAATTTTGCGAAAATATAAAATTTGCATTGAGTATCCGCAAAAGCAAGCAGTTTGCGGAATCAGAACACAAAAAAGCCGGTTATGAGAAAACCATTTAATCTGGACTTTAGAAAATCCTGGCGGAAAATAGCCAGCCATATTCATCCGCTGCGCGGGAGCGGCGCTTTCGATCTCTCCATAAATGCGTTGCTGGATTGGGAAAATCGCAACCGTATTGACGCAACAGGGCTGTGTTCTCCGTGGGAGCCAGTTTCAGCTGCCGCTTATCTCCGCTGCGAAGGAGTTGATCGTAACCGCTATTACCGGGGGGATTTCAGCGAAGAAAAATTGATGTACAAGGCTGAACTTGATAATTTTTTCCGGGAGCTTAACCGTTCAGGACGAAGCTTAAATTACTTTGACAATGAAACACCCAAGGGACGGAACGGACATCTCTGGTTTTTCAATTACCAATACGACAAACCCGCGTGGCATGATTACGATCAGGACCGCCCGGTAATGTACTATTTGAATGATCCCCATGTGGAAATCAATCCGTTGAACGGTAAACCTTCCCGGCGCCGTTCCTACCGGGAGATTATTGACACGCAGCGGCAGGCCGGTGCGCTTCCGATTTGGGCGCATCCCGCCAGCTGGTGGAGGGATGGGGATGAATATGTAACAAATGTAGCTGCTGAGTTACCCGCTCACCTGGCAATTGATGGCTATCTTAACGGTATGGTGGTTTCCGGTTACGACGCCTGTCATTTCTGGTATCAAAAGTTGTGGTTCAAGTTGCTCGATATGGGATATGTCGTGCCTGGATTCGCGGAAAACGATTTATGTTTCGGCAGAAAGGAAGATCAGGATAAACTGCCGCTTGTAAATTACTTGTACGTTCCCGGAGAGTTGACCGCCGCTTCGATTGCCGATGCCGCGGGGAAAGGACATTGTTTTTTCGGGCGCGGCGGGTTTCTGACACTGGAGGTTGATGGCTGCCTCATGGGGGGATGCCTGAAGGTTCAAGGCGGACGTCACCGGGTCAAACTTTGCGCCGATCCGGATGACGGGGACGCATGTTTTTCCCGGCTGGAAGTAATCGGCAGACATGGAAAGGTTTTTTTCAGGCAGGAGTATGCCGAACCGGGAATCTATGAATTTGAACTGGATGATCCCGGAGAAAATTCCTATCTGCTTGCCAGGGCCTACGGAGAACATGATAGTCCGGATTCAAAACAACAGGAAATAAGGAACTTTATCATGACCAATCCGGTTTATTTCAGGAAGCCGGGGGCAAGGAACGGGCGTCAGGAAGTAATGAATTGCAGGATGCGGATAAACAGCGACTCCCCATACCTCGGCGGTTCCGTGGAAATAATATCTCCAACCGGAGAAAAACTGCTTGCAATATCGGAACTAAAACCTGACTCGGCTACTTTTAAAGTTCCGGCCGGCTCCGCTATGCGTGTTACCGCGCCTGACGGGGAAAAGGTCATCACTTATCCCTACTTTGAAGATTCGGAAGTGCAGGAACTTGTTTCATACCTTAGCGAAGGCCGCTTTCTTGAAACAAATCCCGAACTGAAACCGGGGGAAGTTCCCCCGGAAGCATTTCGTATCGAAGAATTTTTCGAAAAACTTGGCAATATCAGTTTTGCTTTATAATAAGTAGACATAGTTGCCCGGTTAATATTTTGAAAACCACGGAGGACACAGAGGACACGGAGAATAGAAGAGAAAGCTTAACTCAACTTCTCTGGTCTTACCTCTGTGAAGGAGAAAAGATCGCCGTAAGCGGCGTGAATTTCGTGTCGAAATTCAAGATTTTTTCTCCCTTCGTGTGCTCTGTGGTTAATAAATTCTGTTTTTTTACCGGACAGGATAAATAGACGATTATTCCAGCGCGGCTTTGGTCATGGCAAAATAATTTTTATCCGGGGTGTAGTACGGGACGCTGTTGCCGGTGCCGAGTCCGTAAGCGCCGCGTCCTTTGGTGCGTTCGAGCATTTTCCGGGAGCGCTCGGTAACCTCCTCCGGGGTTTTGCGGCAGACGTAATCAAGATCGATGCCGCCCATGATGGCGATCCGTTTATGATATTGTTCGTATGCTTCCTCTACCGGCTGGATTTTATCTTCATAAGAATGTTTGCCGTCGTATTTCATGTCGTCGATGATTGCGTCCATTACTTTTTCAAGGTTTCCGCAGGAGTGGAGGACCACCGGCTTGCCGGCTTTGTGGCATATCTCGGTGATTTTCCGGTGAGACGGGAACAGGTAGGTTTCGAAATCTGCCGGAGAGAGCATCGTTTGGGAATTGAATCCCCAATCATCATTGGAAATCAGCGCCCCGACCGCATCGAATTGAGCTGACAGTTCGTAATGCCGAGTCAACACTTCACCTATTTTGTTGAAAATGTCCTTGAGCAGTTCGGGATCTTCAATTGTCATGATACACATGGCGTCGTATCCGACCAGCCGGATGACGTTTTCAAGAACGCCGCCGGGACCGCAGACGATTGCTTTCATACCGTCCGGAAGGAGTTTTGCCATTCGGTCATAAATTGAGTAATCACATTTGTCCGGCTCCGGCCAGGGATATTTATCGAAATCCTCGCGGTTGCGGATGGAATTGTAATCATTGGCGGAAATTGATTTGTCGCGGTCCACTTCCTTCACCTTGAAACCGACCCCGGCAGGGCAATGGATAGTGGCATAATCATAACCTGCCGCCAGGAAAGCGTCGATCAGGAATTTTGTATTGGCGTCCCGGTTTTCAACACCGTCCGGAGTTGGATATCCGGCAAGTTTTTCATACAGCGGGCCGTTGAGGAAGAATTCAAACAAGGTCGGACGATTGGGGCATTCCCTGTTTAATATCCGGCGTATATTGTCAAAGTCAGGTTTTCTGTCCACGGTTAGTTTTCCTTGAAATTATTTGATTTGTTATTATCGATTATTGTTTGATTTAATTATAACTCGTTTTATGGTGTATTTATTTACCATTATCGATTTAAATTTAACATATTCGATTAATATGAGCGGGGTTATGGACAAATGTTTTATTCCCGGTTACCGGGAAGCCGCGGTTCCAGACACGGCCGTGTCGCGCAGGTTGCTGCTGATGCGTCCTTACGTTCGTCAGGCGGGAAACAGCGTGAGACCGACATGGGCGATGGAGTCCCGAAAGCTGCTGGATTATCTGCTGGTGTTTATTGGTTCGGGATATGGGATATTTACGGTCGGCGATGAAACCTTTGAGGTGGAAAAGGACGATTTGATCTGGATTCCTCCCGATACTCCGCATGCGATGAGCGGAACCTCGAAAACCATGCACTGCATTTATATTCATATCGATTTGTTTTACGACCCTGAGCGCAGTCACTGGGATGCGTGCATTCCAAGGGGAACTTTGGACTTGAGCGATTATAAGCATTTTATGCACCCGCCGGTGGATGATCCCGTTTTTGGCGTCGTTTGCGGAAAGCTGAAACTGGAGAATCCTGACCGGATAAAGGATTTGATGACGGATATTTGCCGGATCCATGAACGGCGTCAGGGCAGGGCGGTGTTCCCGCTTTCCGCCATGACTTTGGAATTGCTTGCAGAAATTGCCGATCAGCTTGAAACTGAAAACACCTCGGTTTCATTTCATTACCGAAAACTTCGTAACGCCGCGGCGGACATTACCCGGAATCCGGAAGAAAAGCTCAATATCAGGGAATTGGCAAAGCGCTACTCTCTCAGTGAACCGCATTTTCGCAAGCTGTTCCGGGAGTTTCACGGGATGGGACCGAGGGCAATGCATCAGCAGGCGGTTATCCGTAAAGCGTGTGAATTGCTGGTGTATTCCTCAATGTCAATTTCGGAAATCGCTGATGAGCTTAACTTCGGGTCAATCTACAGTTTTTCCCGCGCTTTTAAGAATGCCCTGAATGTGTCGCCGCGGCAGTACCGCGAGGGCGGAAAAAAATTATAAAACCGCAAGCCTTGAAAATATACCCCGGTTGATGATATATTCTTTATTCTGAATAATTCCCAAATGAAAGGTTGAAAATGAAAAAGATCATCGTCCTGATGATGGGTATGCTGGCACTGCCGGCATGTATGTATTTTGATACTCCTCCGGTATGCGTGAATGTCACTAAGCTGGAAATGCCCGTGATGTTTGGCAATAACATGCTTCTGCAGCGTGATATGGAAGCGCCGGTCTGGGGTGAAACCACTCCTGGTGCAACCGTAGAGGTGAAAATTGCAGGACAGACCAAGACTGCGACAGCCGGTAAGGACGGCAAGTGGAAACTTAAACTGGATCCGCTGAAACCGGGCGGGCCCCTTATCATGACCGTTAAAGCTGGTAAGAAAAGCCTGACGTTCAAGAATGTTTCAGCCGGTGATGTTTGGATTTGTTCCGGGCAGTCAAATATGGCCTGGCCCGTGAGTAGAAGTATCAATGCTCAAGAGGAGATCAAAGGGGCCAACTATCCTCAAATCAGACTTTTCAAAGTTGCGAACAACTCAAATTGTGTTGAACCGTCTACCAAATGCCGGGGGAGCTGGCAAGTGTGTTCTCCTTCCAGTGTTAAATACTTTTCCGCGGCCGGATATTTTTTCGGACGGATGCTCCATAAAGAACTGAAAATTCCGATTGGCCTGATCGGTACGAACTGGGGAGGAACCCCGGCCGAGTCATGGATGCCGGTTTCCGCCCTGAAAACCGATCCCGACTTTCAGCCCATTATTGACCGTTGCGACAAAGACAAAGCTGATTATGATAAGAAACTTAAGGTATTCAAAGAAAAATATCCCGCTTGGCGGAAGGAATACCGGGAGTACCGGAAAAAGGTCGCCCAATTGAAAAAAGAAGGCAAAGTGCAGGAAATCAGGAAGTTGAAGCGGCCTGGAAGACCGAGAAGACCCTATGGTCCCGGCAATCCCCGGACTTATTCCGTTCTTTACAATGGCATGATTCATCCGCTGGTTCCCTACGGGATCAAGGGCGCTATCTGGTATCAGGGAGAAGCAAACGCCGGACGTGCCTATCAGTATCGCAAACTGCTCCCGGCAATGGTTAAAGCCTGGCGTCAGGCGTGGGGAGAGGGTGATTTTCCATTCCTTATCGTCCAGCTGGCAAACTATCGTTCTACAACAAATGATCCGAACCGCGCCAGCGCCTGGGCGGAACTCCGCGAAGCCCAGTTCATGACCACGGAAATTCCGAACGCCGCCATTGCCGCCGCAATTGATATCGGTGAAGCCAGAAGCATCCATCCACTAAACAAGCAGGATGTAGGAAAGCGTTTGGCGCTGGCCGCTTTAGGTACGACTTACGACAGAAAGCTCGTTCACTACGGTCCGGTGTATGACACCATGAAAATCGATGGCGGTAAAATCAGGCTTTATTTCAAGCATATGGGCGGCGGATTAGTTGCCAAGGGTGGTGAACTTAAGCATTTTGCGATTGCCGGGAAAAATAAGAAGTTTGTCTGGGCCAATGCCAAGATCGATGGTGATACCGTCCTGGTATGGAGTGACAAAGTTAAAGATCCGGTTGCCGTCCGCTATGCATGGGCCGATAATCCTGCCAGCGCGAACCTGTATAACAAGGAAGACTTGCCGGCTTTCCCGTTCCGGACTGATGACTGGCCGGGACGCACCATTAACAGCAAGTAGTATCTGTTCCGGGAATTTTTTTACTGATGTTTTCGTAATTGGCGTGGCGAACAGTTGAAGAATTCCCGGATAAATTTGTTGAACCGCTGGAGATCAGGCATGTCTATTTCCGCGGCGATTTCCTTGATCCGCATGTTGGTGTTCCTGAGCAGATTTTCCGCGAGTGTCGCGCGGCGGGACCTGACGTAACCTATAATTGAACATTTGAATCTCTGCTGAAACAACCTGATAAGCTGATTGTGCGACAGCCCGGAGGTTTTTACAATGTCTTCAATTTTCAGTGGAGCCGAAAGGTTCTTTTCGATCAGCATCACCGCTCTTTCCAGTTCCGGATGGACAATATCCAGTTGCGGAAAATTTTCCGCGGTACGCAGTTCCGTTAATTCCCACAACAAAGTCCAGAAGAACGATCGGGCCTTATTCTGAAAAGTTGCATGGTTTCTGACTGTCTGATCGAATCGGGAAATAAAATATTCTCGTTTGGTTCCTGAATCAAAAATAATCGGCGGATACTTTGTGTTTCCGCTTGCCCCGGGAAGCCGGAAATGTGCCACCCGGTGCAGGGAAAGTTCTTTCAGTTTGAACCTGCGGGTTGTTCCCGGGGGCATCAAACAGATATATCCTCTGCGAACCTGGAATGCATTGCCGTCTAAAATAACTTCCGCATCATAGTCATATATGTTCAGGGCCCAGAAGCGAGGCATATTGTAGAGCATTGTGTCATGCGGGCCAAGCAGTCTGATGTTAAGCAGCTTGATTTCCGGGCATACGGAAAACAAATTGTTCAATACCGCATTATTTATTGTGTTCATGGTGATTATAGACCACTGATATTGATTTATAACTATTTACATAGGTATAAATTAGTTTAGGTTTAATATATATCTATAATGATAAAATACCACAAGAAAGATAATGGTCATGAGTCGGGAAACAAATTTTGTGCTGATTCTTGCGGATGACATGGGCTATGGCGATTTGTCATGTCTGAACAATGAATCTAAAATTCACACGGAAGAAATGGACCGGATTGCTTCCGAGGGGATGACATTTACTGATGTCCACGCCGGTTCTTCGGTTTGTACACCGTCACGTTACGGCATTCTTGCCGGACGCTATGCCTGGCGCGGCAGGCTCCAGCGTGGAGTGCTGGGGCCTTATGATCCGCCACTGCTCGAAGATGACTTGATCACTTTGCCGCAAATGCTGAAATATTCAGGTTACCGTACCGCATGTGTGGGAAAATGGCATCTTGGAATGGACTGGCCGGGCATCGAGCAGGGCGATATGGGCAGATTGAAATGCGGTTGGGGGAGCCCGGAGAGAACTGAACTTGGCCGTATAGTAGATTATGATGCCCCGATTAAAAACGGACCTTGTGAACACGGTTTCGATTACTATTTCGGTGTAGATGTTCCGAACTTTCCTCCGTATTGCTTCATCGAGAACAACCGCACTGTTGGAATACCCAATCAGCGTAAACCGGATGACATGTATGGAATTCCCGGACCGATGGCCGACGGCTGGCGTCTGGAGGAGATCATGCCCACTCTCGAAAGGATAGCGGTTGATTTTATCACTGATGCCGCGGGAAAAGACGAACCGTTTTTCCTGTATTTCCCGATGACCGGGCCGCACACCCCGATTGCGCCGCTGGAAGAATTCAAAGGTAAAAGCGATGCGGGTATTTACGGGGATTTCGTTACCCAGCTTGACCATACTGTCGGAGAGATAGATAAAACTCTGCGTGACAGTGGTATTTCCGAAAACACCATCCTGGTGGTTGCCAGCGACAATGGCAGTCCCGGGAGGAACGGCAGCCTTGAAGCTCCCGGCACGGTTGTTGAAACCTTTGGGCATAATCCGAGTTGGATACTGCGCGGCATGAAAGCCGATACCTGGGATGGCGGACACCGGATTCCGTTCCTGGTCAAGTGGCCGGGAAAGATAAATCCGGGAAAAACCAGCGCTGAACTGGCATGTCTGACCGATTTGATGGCGACTTTCGCGGAGGCCGCCGAAGTAAATCTTCCTGATACCGCTCAGGACAGTGTCAGTCTGATGCCGTTGCTGACTGATGGCAAACCGGTAAGGAAATCGATTATTCATCATGGTTATCGCGACCTTTACGGTATCAGGAAAGGTAAATGGAAGCTGATTATCGGAACCGGTTCCGGTGGTTTCAGTCCTGATCCGAAAGTTGATGAGTATGCTCCGCCAGGTCAGCTTTATGATATGGAAAATGATGTCCGTGAACGGAAGAACCTGTATTTTGACCGTCCGGACGTTGTCCGCGAACTCACCTCGGAGTTTATCGACGTTAAATTCGGGATGTAGGGTTGGAATTTGTCCGTAATGGATTATAATTAAGGTATCAGTCTGATGATGCGGCATGAAGCCGTGTTTATACAGACTAGGATCTTGGATGCTTGTGTAAAAACATATGAGTGACGGGAGTCACTCACTGGCCACCGGACGTATATGAGATATATCCGGCGGTATTTTTGTGTCTTTACAATTAAACAAGGAATCAAGATCCATCATGAATAATACCTGGAAACAGTTCTACGACTTTAACGCTCCTCATTACGAAGAGGAAATCTTTACTGCCAATACCGCTTTTGAAACGGAGTTTCTGTTGCGGGAAATGCAATTGCAACCCGGCATGAAGGTTCTGGACCTCGGTTGCGGAACGGGGCGTCACTCTGTTGCGCTGGCCGAAAAGGGAATCGAGATGACCGGACTGGATATTTCCTCCGGGCAATTATCCGAGGCGAAAAAGAAGGCGGATTCAGCAGGGGTGAAAATCAATTTCATTCAGGCTGATGCGTCCGGCTTTTCTCTGTCCGGAAAATTCGACGCCGCTATTTGCATCTGCGAGGGCAGTTTTGGGTTGTTGTCAATCGATGACGATCCTTTGACGCATGATGAGGTGATCCTGCGGAATCTTTCGGCCGCGCTGAAACCGGGAGCGCCGCTGCTGATGACCGTGCGGAATAGTTTTGAACTCATCCGGCAGTTTTCCGACGAGGATATCGCGGCCGGAAAATTCGATCCTTATACCTTGACGCGCGTTGTCAGGCTGGGAGAATGGTATCCCGGTTTCGACCCGGAAATCGAAGTTAAGGAGAAGTGTTACACGCCGATGGAATTGCGGATGCTGCTCGAAAAAACCGGTTTTACGGTTGACCAATTATGGGGCGGTACTGCCGGAAGTTGGGATAAGCATATGCTTTCCCTTGACGAGATCGAAATAATGGTCAAGTGCCACCTGGGATAAAGCCCGGTAATTAAAAATACATACAACTGCCGTGTGGAGCTTTCAGTTTCGCGCGGCAGTTTTTTTATCGACCGGCGATACTTTTTCTTTCGATGAATTCGGTGGGAATAACGATGTTCAGGTTCGGTGATTTCTTTTTGGGGAGCTGATTCAGCACTGCCATTGCATGGTCGGCCATAAGTTCGAGCGGCTGCCTGACGCAGGTTACAGCCGGAAGACTTGGCGGTAATGGCGTATCGCCGAAGCAGACTATGGAAATATCGCGTGGTATTTGCCTGGAAAGATTGCCCAGAACTTCGATTGTCTGGCGTAAAGGGGATTCCCCGGCCACGAACACCGCGGTAATTTCCGGATGGCTTGAAAAGAATTTTCTTAATTCCCCGGTATAATCGGAGCCCAGTTTTTCCACAAAGAACTCAAGTTCCGGGTTCGGGGACATTTTCATCTTTTTAAGAGCGTCAATATATCCTTTGTGCCGTTCCGTGGCGTAACGCAAGTTTTTAGGCCCGGTTATACAGGCAATCTCCTTGTGTCCGTATTCGAGCAGAAGGTTCACAAGATCCCGGGACCCGGTATACTGATCAATGGATATTGACGGAATGTGACGGCTGGCATAATTACGGTTTATTGAAACTATTAATGTTTTCATTTCCAGTATCTTCCGCATCAGCGGAATGTCACTTTCCCGTGGGGACGTCCATAAAAATGCATCTATATCTTCCGGCACTTTCCCGCTTTCCGCAATCAGCCGGAGTTCGTGTTCCGTCATAAATTTCAGCTGCCACTGGTGGGACTGGAGATTATTCATCAGCCGGTTCATGAATTCGGAAAAGAAATTATCAATGGCGTGATGATAACCCAGGCCGATAATTGCCACGGTTTTCAATGCGGATTTTGCCGGATTTGCGTAATCTTTGCTGATGAACCTGCCTTTGCCGGGAACCGCATATATGATTCCGTCGTTTTCCAGTTCCACAAGCGCGCGCCGGGCCGTGAAGCGGTGAATCTGATACTTTCCGCTGAGATGATGTTCGGATGGCAGTTTCTGGTCCAATGAGTATTTGCCCTCCGTGATATCCCGGCGCAGACGGTCTTTTATCTGCTGGTAGATCGGTATTGACCCGTCTTTGAGGAGTTTGCCCATAAAATCTCATTCCGTTTATTTTGTATATACAGGTGATATAGCCGGGAATACGCGCGGTGTCAAGCCCGGAGACGATTATTTTTTGAGAAAGAGGGGGATTTTACGGTATGTTCCATTTGCGGCGGGGATTTCTCCCACGGCAAGATAAAACACATTATTGTTGAAGTCGAAAATCAGGCTGTAGATATTGCATCCGAGCAGAACTTTCGGGTTGCGAAGCACGGTAATTACTTCATTTACCCCTGCAATCTTCCGGATTCTTGCCGCATCTTCCACGGCGCATTTGCCCTGCATTTTTTCTTTACCCCAGCAACGGTTGTCGGCGGTAACGATGCCGTTGAAGATTTTCCGTTCGAATACTTCCATGCTTTGGTCGCGCTCGAAAACGGCGGCCTTGCCGCTGGGAGCATGGCTGAGAGTGATATTGAACGGCATTCCCGGAGGCAGGTTTTTAATAATCTTTTCGGCTTCCTCGAAGGTATTGCAGGTTTCCGCTATTTTCCGCATTTTCATAAATATGGGAGTATGTTTCGTGCCTCTGCCGAATCCCACCTGATTGAAACTGAGCGCCAGCCCTTTTTCATTGATGACGTCGAGTGCCCCGATCATGCCCGGAAACGCGAAGTAAACGGTTGCCAGCCGGTTTTCATCACCGGCAACCCGGAAGATTGTCAGCAGATAATTTCCCACGCCGCCGAGATTGTCCCAGTCCAGATTATGGGCGTGGAACAGTGAATTTCCGGCTTCGGCAACCACGGTGCGGCAACCGCCGCAGTAGAGTCCGAGGTCCAGAAAACAATTACCCAGCATCAGGATTTCCGGTTTCACTCCGGCGGTTTTCGCGATTCCGTTTATTTCATCTGTCCAGCGTTGGGGAATATTCTTGAATATTTCTTTAGCCTTGGCGGTGTTCCGCTTGAGGATTTCCTGGTTGTCGCGGCAGATTATTTTCTTTATATAAATGTAACTGAGGAGCTTGATGGAAATGCTCCTTGCTTCTCCCTGGGCTTCGCCCATTTCCTCCGGTTCCGGAGGAAGTTCCACTATTTTGTAGTTCGATATCGGGACCAGACTCACCACGAAATTCCGATACCAGGTCCGGGCGGACGGCGATACCCACATTACCAGCAGGAAAAGCGCGGTGAGAATGTACAGAACCAGACGGATCTTCTTGCGTCTTTCTTTGCGGTGCTGCTTACGCAAAGCTTTAATGTCCAGATTCTTCGGGTCGGTTTCAATATTAGATTTTTTCGGATTCATTTCTACTCTCCCTATGTGTCTTTAACTATAGATTACAATAAAATTCAATATGAGTAAAATTGATTATCGAGTATGTGAATATCAATAAAAACAATAAAAGAATAATCTTCTTTGTTTAAAATTACCAGTTAAGCTGGGAAAACTGTTTCAAAACCAGTTGATCATGCTATGTTTTTTACATAGTAATCGTAAAGGTGTGGCATATGAAATCCAGGATAATGTATATAGAATTAAAGTCTCATTCCGGGGGGCACGATGATAACGGTCCGGCTTGGATATCACGGGTTGAATTTTCCAAGACCGGCAGAACTGTTTACTGGCGCGGGAAAAAACTGGAACGATGTAAGATCCGGGGTGGATGCGGGAATCATGTGGATGCCGATACTGGTGACGAATACTGGATTTCCGGACCCAAAAAGGATGGTGGTGACCGCTACCCTTGGGCCGGAGAAAAAATCATGATCGATCCGGAGGTGCGGGAGGAATATTGGATCGAAATCAGGAACAGACCGCACCTGGTGAATGAGGAAACCGCCTGAAAGTTCGTACAGAGCGTTATTTTTATTACTTAATCAGCCAGATACGGTTTTTGCTGATTTCCCTGGCCTCGTCGAAGGTCATCCAGATGATGGGGTTTTGGGGATGAGCGCTGTCTGAAACGGCCATTTCCTCGGTGGTTTTGTTAAAGCCGATAATCATGAAAATCCGGATATTATCTTTGTCGCACTTGATGCGCCTTGCTTTTTTCCTGATACCCGCCAGGGATTTGTTCCAATTTGAGATAGCGCCGGATTCTTTCGGGCGTTCCTGATTTCTGGTTATCAGTTTATTGATGAAATCCTGTGGCGGGGCGGCCATCCACATAAGCGGGACGCCTTTTTTGATGTATCTTTCAATGTTTCTGGACTTGATTGTGGTCATGATCCTGGCGATGCTGAGTCCGGCGGTTCTGGCGATGTCATTCGCGGCGTCAGCAAGCGAAATATACTCCTGCAGGCGGCTGTCCGGGTAAGTTTCCTCCCCAAGGTAAGGATCATTATTGGAGCCTTTGATGATGGAATTCATGTTTGCGGCCAAGTCGAGCTGCCAGACGTCAACAGGAATACCGAAATAAAGCAGATAACAAACCCAGGTAGCCGGAACCAGGTTTTTCTTGTTTTTCGCGGGATAAAACGGGACATTATTGATCAAAGTATCGCCGTTTTTTAATTTTTCCACATTTTCCAGCAGGATCTGGGCGAGATCACGTGACCTTATTCTATCCGGCTTCCCGCGACGCTTCATTATTTCCAGCGGAACTACTCTCAGACGCACATATTCGTTGTTTGGCGACGACAGCAGGATATACTGGTTTTTGTTCCAGACCCATGCCTTGCATTTTTCTTTGGTTTTGTTTTTGCCGTAGCTGAAATTCCGGGGATATCCCAACAGTTCTTTCAGTTTCTTGTAAATAATATCCTCAGAGGTTTTGATTTCGCTTTCGGCATTGAATATTGCCTTGCGCCGGTAACTGCGATTTCTATTTACCGCGGCGGCTTTCCCGCTGAAAACTTTCTGGGGTATCATGGTGTTTTTGTTGGCGAACATGATTGTTACCGCTTCAGTTTTTGTTTTTCCGTCTTTGTCTACCGAGAAATCCAGAACCACGTCGTCTGGTTTTACTCCCAGGGACGATTTAGGCTTGTCCTTGCTGGAGCCGTAAGCATAACGCCCGGACTTGTCGCTTTTAAACAGGAGCGGGAGTTTCAGCCTTTCCGCGATTTTTTCCGGCGGGTCATCCCATAAGTCACGGTCGTTCCACAACTTCATTCCCAATGCCTGGTTTAAGGCTTGCGGACTGTCGTTTTTTCCGGCGGAAGCAGTAACGGGCAAAATGGCGGACAGAGCAAAAATAATCAAAAAGAGACTACGCATAATATCTCCTGTAAATAGTCATTAATTCAATATGCTTCTGGAAAACAGTTTTGTCAATAATTCCCATTATAAACGTTAATCATTGATAAAAAATTGCTTTCAGGGTTGCATCATTGTAAAAACTGTTATTATTGTATAAGTAACTAAAAGGCAGAATAAAAGCGAGGGTATAGACATGGCTGGCAGTAATAAAGACAACCTGGCGGGTATGAGTAAGTTTATTTTGGCCCAACACTGGTGGGCTATGGGGCTTCGTGGCCTTATAGCCGTGATCTTCGGGATTATCGCATTCCGGTGGCCGCAACAGACTGCCTGGACTTTTGTTATGTTTTTCGGGGCCTATCTGTTGGTCAACGGGATATTTACCCTGGGATCGGCTTCAGCATATCAGCTTGAATCAGGCAAGCGGACCTGGCTGCTGGTCCAGGGCGTGTGCAACCTGATCATTGGACTTGTCTTTTTCATCATGCCGGGGTTGGGTGAAATTATTGTGCTTTATGTTATCATCGCCTGGGCGCTGCTTAGCGGAATATTCGAACTCCTGGCCGCAATTACCTGGCGGGGAGGTAACTGGGGACGGTTTATTCTCGCCTTCGGGGGGATTATTTCACTATTTTTCGGCCTGATAATTATTGCCAGGCCCGGCGAAGGCGTACTCGCGATCATCTGGTTTATTGCCGCTTATGCAATTATCATTGGCATTATGATGATTCTTTTGTCATTCAGTCTGCTGGGGATTCAGCAACGGCTTCGCGGCAGGGCTGGGTGAATATTTTATTTTCGGACGTTATATTTGTTTTAGTTGTATAAAATACCGTTGCGGCGGTGAATCCAACAGCGGGAGGATCAAATGAAGAAGTACATGGTAAAACCGGGCGAGAAGATCAAACTCGACAAAACAGACGCCGGTGACAAAAGTCTGTTCCCTGACGGCAAGAAAGAAGCTCTGAAGGAGATGGTGAAAATCAAGGAGAGCCTTGATACGCTTCAGGAACTTCTTTACGCCGAGCATAAACATAAACTCCTGGTCGTTCTCCAAGGTATGGACACTGCCGGCAAGGACGGTACGATCAGACACGTTTTCGACGGTATGAACCCTCAAGGTGTGGATGTGGCCTGTTTCAAGAAACCTTCCGAGGAAGCCGCCGATCACGATTACCTCTGGCGAATCCATCAGCACACCCCGAAAAAGGGTGAGATCATGATTTTCAACCGCAGTCATTATGAAGACGTGCTGGTTGTCCGGGTGCATGACATTTTCCCGAAAAGAGTCTGGTCCAAACGATTTGACCACATAAAGAACTTCGAGAAGATGCTCGCCGACGAAGGCACTACCATCCTGAAGTTTTTCCTGCATATCGATAAGGATGAACAGCGCGAGCGCATTCAGGCCAGAATCGATACTCCGGACAAACATTGGAAACTGAGCGTAAATGATATTCCCGAGCGTAAACTTTGGGATAAATACCAGGAAGCTTATGAGGACGCCATCAACAAAACCAGCGCCGAACATGCGCCGTGGTATGTTATTCCCGCCAACCACAAATGGTACCGGAATTACGTGATCAGTTCCATTATGCTTGAAACCCTTAAAGGGTTGAAAATGAAGTATCCCCAGCCCGAGGCTGACTTTTCCCATATGAAAGTCGAATAGTCAGAGCAGGCTCCGGGCTGAAATGACATTGTTCCGATAACGCTGGAAATGCGGTTGATTTGTTGGAGTACGCAACTTTAGTTGTGTTGTTCCCGGCGTCAGGAGCGGTCAGCTTTTCCCTGCGACGATAAGAAATTGCTTCCCGAATATTCTCCAGAATAACGGGCAGCCCAGATAGAGTCGCATCAGGAAGACCGGCGGTTTGAATTTTCTGGACATGGTGAACGGGAGAAATTTCGCCACGGATAAATCAACCGAGAATCCGAGTATTGTAAGAATTTCGGCCAACGAACTTTCCGTAAGCGGAGTCCGGTGGTCCCAGAAATCCCAATAGTGTCCGCCCAGGTATTTGATGTTTGGTCCCATGATAATGACTTTTCCTCCAGGCTTCAAACATCTTTTTACCTCCAATAAGGCACTTTCCACCGCCTGCCAGCCGAACAGATGCTCAAGGAAATTACTTGTGAAAACAACATCCAGACTGGCGTCATCCAATTGCCAGGATTTCGCGCAGTCCTGTTCAAGGAACGTAACGTTTTCTTCCAGATGATGAGCATTTTCCGGGTTGAGGTCCATTGCATATTTTTTCCGGGCTTGGATGTGATTGACAAATTCACCTCTGCCGCAGCCAAGATCAAGAATGGCTGAGTCTTTCTGCACGTGTTTTGAAAAAAACTTACCGGTCAGTATCTGCCAGACCCGGTTGCGGTATGTTATGTCGTCGCCGAATCTTATCTGGTAGCAATTTTCCAGGAATTCCTTGTTTATGTTTTTATCCATATATTTTCACGGCTTGTGGTTAAAAAAAGGGAAGTTCCTGTGAGTAATAAGTTGCATCTGAAGCTTATATTCCTGCCAGCGCGATACGTCCGCCGCAGATTTCAAGCAGAATCGACGCCAGCGGTGAAATTTCCTGTTCCCCGTAGCTTGCGGAGATAAGGATACCGGAGATTTTTTTACCGTCGGTAACCGGAATGTAGCCGATCCTGGCAAGGTCTTCGCTTTCGAGCCATTTGGCCAGTATCCCTTCCGGCATTTCCACGGTTTCAAGCATTTTGTCCCAGTCGATTGAATCATCGGCAATGCATTCCTGGAACATCCCGGAGATTTCCGCGGGGGGAGGGGTTTTGTAGCCCCTGCTGATAACTTTTTCCAGTTTGCCTGATTTCATCAGGACCAGGGAAACGGCATCGAGTCCGAGACTTTTTACGAAAGCCTCCAGTACATCGATCAGGTCGGTCGGCGCTGTGTCCTCGGCAAGGTTATCGCAAACGTTGCAATACTCCTCCAGCAGTTCCTTGCATTCCTGAAATCCTGGCCCAAGTTTAGGCGCTTCGGAAATCTCTGGAACTTCTTCAGGTCCAGGGGATGTTTTTTTCAATACCTTGTCCCGGTCCATATGATTTTCTGTTTTCTGGAAAGTTTGTTCCGGCTTTGACAGTAAAGATTTCCTGGGACTGCTCTCTTTGCTCAATGTTTTTGCTACAGGATTACCGAGAGTTGGTTTAGGCTTATCCTGGTTCAGGCCCAACGGGGGAGGAATTGGTTTTGCCTGTTTGAGGGACTTGGCCGGGACTGCTTTGCTGAGAACTATTTTGGGCTTTTCGCCACCGCCCATCACTTTGGGTTTTGCGGTCGGAATTTCAATTTCCCCCTTGTCTTCCTCCACGGAAACTGGCTTGGCTACGGGAATCTTGGTGGTTGGAATATCAATCATTTCCTCTTCAGGAACGTTTTGTTTGGGGGGAGGGGGGCCGGGGGGACCGTCCTTGTCCTTATCCTTATCGCTTTTTAATCTAACCAGCTTCATGTTTTACCTCATATAAGTAAATCTAACCGGGTAATATAGCACGGTTTAACGCCGTTTCTTCTTTTTGCGTTTCTTTTTTTTCGATGGCGTGAAATTTGATCCTCCGCGCGAACCGCCGCCGAGTCCGCTCATCATGCCGCCCATACCGCCTCCCATGCCGCCGCCACCAAGCGCGCCCGACAAGTCAGGCATACCGCCGCCGCTGCCGCCGAGGAGTTTGCTGAACAGACCGGTTTTCTTCATCATTTTACGCATCATGGTAAATTGGTTTATCAACTGACTTACCTTGTCCAGCTTGTTTCCGCTTCCGGCAGCGATGCGTTTCCGGCGGGAGAAGTCGATGATGTCGGCGTTTTCGCGTTCCGCAGGGGTCATCGAGAGGATCATTGCTTCCATGCGTTTGAACTCGTTTGGGTCCATTGACTTCATTAATCCGGAGAGTTGTCTGCCGCCTGGAAGCATTTTTAAAATCGTTTCCATGCCGCCGAGTTTCGACAACTGCCGGAGTTGGTTGAGGAAGTCGTTGAAATCGAATTCGCTTTTCCGGAGCTTCTCGCGAAGTTTCTCGGCTTCCTCTATGTCGATTTCCTCAGCGGCCTTTTCAACCAGCGACACCACGTCACCCATGCCGAGGATTCTCGACGCCATCCGGTCAGGATAGAATGGTTCGAGGTCGTCAATTTTTTCACCGGTCCCGACGAATTTGATCGGACATCCCGTAACCTTGCGGATCGACAGCGCCGCGCCGCCCCGGGCGTCACCGTCGAGTTTCGTCAGGATAATTCCGGAAAGATCGAGCGCTTGATGGAAATGTTCCGCCACCGAAACCGCTTCCTGACCCAGTGCGGCGTCCGCTACCAGGATAACTTCCTGTGCGCCGGTGATCTGTCTTACCTGGACCAGTTCCGCAACCATCTGCTGGTCCACCTGGAAACGCCCGGCGGTATCGATGATTACCACGTTAATGCCGTCGTGTCTGGCTTTTGCCAGGGCGTCGGCTGCGATCTTGGGAACGTTCGGAGTGGCGCGGTCGGTATAAACCGGGATATTCAGCTCTCTGCCGAGAACTTCCAGCTGGTCGATTGCGGCGGGACGGTAGATGTCGGCGGCGGTGAGCAGCACCCGCTTGTTCTGTTTGGTTATCAGCTTCGCCAGCTTGGCGGACGTGGTGGTTTTTCCGCTTCCGTGCAGACCTACAAGCATAATAACGGTTGGCGAGGACTGCAAGTCGAGAGGGGCTTCGCTTTCGCCCATTAATGCGGTCAGGCGGTCATTGACTATTTTTACCACCTGCTGCCCTGGAGTTACGCTTTTCAGCACTGCCTCGCCCAGACAGTCTTGACGGACTTCCTCTATGAATTCCCGCGCAACTTTCAGGTTTACGTCGGCTTCGAGCAGCGCAATTCGGATTTCGCGCATTGCTTCGGCTATATTCGCTTCGGTCAGCCGCGCCTGGCCGCGCAGCTTGCGGAAGGTTTCCTGCAGTTTATCAGTCAGATTGTCAAACATATAATCCCGTGTGTTTTTCCAGTTTTTCCAGTATATAACAAATTTTTTTCCGGTTACTGTTGATTTGCCGGAAAATAAACTTATAATCTTCAGAACGAAAATCAAACTGATAACAGGTGAAAAATGCGAAGCGACATCATTAAAAAGGGGAACGAGCGCGCCCCGCACCGCGCGCTGATGCGGGCCACGGGCCTGAAAAACGACGATTTCAAGAAACCGTTTATCGCGGTTTGTAACTCATACACCAACGTTGTTCCCGGACATTGCCACCTCGACAAAGTGGGAAAACTGATCTGCAAAGCCATTAAGGACGCCGGGGGCGTACCGTTTGAGTTTAACACTATCGCCATTTGCGACGGTATTGCGATGGGACATGGCGGCATGAAATATTCCCTGCCCAGCCGCGAACTGATTGCCGACACCGTCGAGTCGATGTGCATGGCGCAACCGTTCGACGCCATGATCTGCATTCCCAACTGCGACAAGATCATTCCGGGCATGCTGATGGCCACCATGCGTCTGAACATTCCCACTATATTTGCTTCCGGCGGGCCGATGGCGGCTGGTAAGAAGAAAGACGGAGAAGCTTGCGACCTTATTTCAATTTTTGAAGGCATAGGTAAACTCAAGGTCGGCGAGCTTGATGAAAAAGCCCTGAAAGACCTCGAAAAACGGGGTTGTCCGGGCGCGGGTTCATGTTCCGGGATGTTTACCGCCAACAGCATGAACTGTCTGACCGAAGCCCTCGGGCTGGCTCTGCCCGGCAACGGCACTATCCTTGCAACCGATCCCAAGCGTCAGGACTTCTGGAAGAAATCCGCCAAACGGATTGTCAAAATGGCTAAAAAAGGCGGGCCGCTGCCGTTGGATATCGCCACGGAAGCCGCGTTCACCAATGCCCTTATCCTGGACATGGCGATGGGCGGCAGCACCAATACCGTGCTCCACACCCTGGCTGTCGCCAACGAAGCTGGCGTTAAGCTAGATCTGAAAAAACTCGATAAGGTCAGCAAGGCAACCCCGAATATCTGTAAAGTTTCCCCGTCCAGCAATTTTCATATCGAGGATGTTGACAAGGTCGGGGGCATCAGCGCTATTCTCAAGGAAGCGGGAACGCAATCCAAGGACATGGACCTGGATGTCATTACCGTTACCGGCAATACTCTCGGTGAAAATATCGCCAAAGCCAAGAAACCAGATGGAAAAGTTATCCGCACCATCAAGAACGCTTACAGTCAGTCCGGCGGACTCGCGATCCTGTTCGGCAATCTCGCGGAAAAAGGTTGCGTGGTCAAGACCGCCGGGGTAGATCCGAAAATGCTGGTCCATAGCGGTCCCGCCGTTATCTTCGAAAGCCAGGAAGACGCCTGCGAAGGCATCCTCGGCGGCAAAGTGAAGGCCGGCGACGTGGTAGTCATCCGCTACGAAGGACCGAAGGGCGGACCCGGCATGCAGGAAATGCTCGCGCCTACCAGTTACATTATGGGACGCGGCCTCGGCGACAAAGTCGCGCTGATCACCGACGGACGGTTCAGCGGCGGTACTCGCGGCGCTTGTATCGGACACGTCAGCCCGGAAGCTGCGGCAGGCGGAATCATCGGCCTGGTAAAGGATGGCGACATCATCAATATCGACATCCCCAAGCGTAAAATGGTTCTCGAAGTCGACGACAAGGAATTGGAAGAGCGCCGTAAGAAGTGGAAAGCCCCCAAGCCGAAGTTCAAGAGCGGCTGGCTCGCACGTTACGCTGCTCTCGCAACCAGTGCCGACACCGGAGCCATCCTCGAAAATCCTTCGTGATTTCCGGGAGAGATTGAAATATCTTAGAGATTGAAATATCTTACGGGGAAGGGAAATCTTTTTGAGGAAAGTCTTTCCCTTCCCCGCATCCCATCCCTTGTCAAACCTCCAAACAAATTTTGGGTGGAACTGCCGGGATGCTTTGCGATCCCGGGCAAACAGGTTTTGCATGATAACTGCCGGGATGCTTTGCGATCCCGGGCAAACAGGTTTTGCATGATAACTGCCGGGATGCTTTGCGATCCCGGCCATTAACAGAAT
This sequence comes from Victivallales bacterium, assembly GCA_963678815.1. Taxonomy (GTDB): domain Bacteria; phylum Verrucomicrobiota; class Lentisphaeria; order Victivallales. The sequence continues at coordinate 3,669,096 of OY787460.1, read as the reverse complement.
TCCTCGCCTTCGCCACTCGTATTTGTGGTGGCTGTGTCGCCATCCTGCGGGGGCTTGGGAATTCTCAGCATATTCTATCCACGGGCTTATGCCCGAGGCTACAGTTATGCCACTCGTTGCGCGGGTTTAGTGGAACTCGAAAACGTTCTAAAGCCTGAAGCCTGATTCCTCAGTTTCCTGAGTTTTCTTCGCAGCCATCGAGGGTGATGGTTACCTCAGTGCCGTGGTTGTCCGGGGTAGTGGTGCGGTCGGCTGATTGGATATTGATTTCACCGCCGTATGCGTCGACGAATTTCTTGACCAGCGGCATACCGAATCCGGTACCTTTTTCTCCCTGGGTTCCGAGGCGGGTGCTGACGCTGTTGATGTCGAAAATATTATCCAGTTCTTCCTTCGGGATGCCGATGCCGTTGTCTTTTACCAGAATTTCGGCTTTGTCGTCGTCGAGCTTGGCCCTGATTTCGACTTTGGCATTTTCCGGGGAGAACTTGATGGCGTTGGTAAAGATATTATGGAGAACGGAACTGATGAATGAGGTTACTTCCACATTGACGCTGAGGTTTTCCGGCACGTCGATGATCAGTTCTATATTTTTGGCGGAGAACTGTTGTTTGAGGATCAGCATGGATTCTCTGATGGCCTCTTTAAGATTAACCATGTCGAGGTGGAGGTTCAGGTGGTTTTCCTCGAGTTCGTGCATTTCACGGAGCAGGTTGATTACTTCGAATCCATTATTTGCGACCGTGGCGATATCCTCTTTAAGGTCCTGATATTCCGGCGCCACCTCGATTACTTCCAGAGCGCTGATAATCGAAGCGAAAGGATTGGAAAGGTCGTGGAAAAGCACGTGGAGGAGTTCTTTGCGGTCATTGCTGATGTCGGTAATGGTGTCACGGCTTTTCTTTAGTTCGAGCTGGGTTTTGACCCTGGCGAGGAGTTCGGACGAATTAAACGGCTTGGTTACGTAGTCGACCGCGCCCAGTTTGAAGCCTTTGACAATATCTTCTGTTTCGGTTTTAGCGGTAAGGAAGATTATCGGGATATGTCTGGTGGCGGTGGAGGCCTTGAGGCTTTCGCAGACTTCGAACCCGTTCATTTCGGGCATCATAATATCGAGCAGAATCAGGTCCGGCAGGACCTTTTCAACCATTTTCAGGCATTGTTTGCCATTGGTTGCAACCGCGATCTGGCAGTCCTCGCGGCTGAGAACGTTTCCTAAAACCTGAATGTTTTTAGGTGCGTCATCAACAATCAGAACGAGGGGCAGCTTTTTTGCTTTATTATCTTTGTCACTCATCGGTGTCCTCCAACGACATCATGTTTCCATAATATATCACGAAAATCAATTTCCCAAGCCAATTAACCGGGAATATCCGGTAAAATTATGCGGATTGATGTTTATTTACCTCATAATATTTGTTCAGCGCGTTTTTCAGTTTTGAAAAATTGGCGATAGTTTTCGGGAGATTTTCCATATCGAAATTCTGCACCTGGCGCAAGAACATCTCCGCCCAGTGGTGGAGTTTTTCAATCTTGTACTGGTCTCCCAGCCTGATCATGTCATCGCCGAAATCTTCCAGGTCACTCATAATCATCGTATTCTGAAGCTCTTCAAGTCTTGGAATATATTCTTCATTAAGCTTCTCCAGTAATTCCGGGATATTTTCAAGAGCTTCTTTGGATATTTTCATGGGAGCTTCTGATTTTTTGCCGGTATCCTTTGGCTTGCCGGCGGCTTTTTCCCCGGTACTTTCGAGCACCTTGTACGGGAGGAACTTCATGAGTTCGGAAACCAGTTGGTACAGGCTCACGGGTTTGCGGAGATAACCGTCGACCCCGGTTCCCATTATCTTATTAACCGAGCTTTTCATTGCCGATGCGGTCAAGGCCACGATTGTAATGTCTTTCAGGGCCTCGTCGGTTTTGATTTTTTCCGTGGCTTCGTAACCGTCCATAACGGGCATTTTCATGTCCATCAGGATCAGGTCTGGTTTGTAGATGCTGGCGCATTCCACGGCTTCTCTGCCGTTTTCGGCTTCCAGCACGTTCAGGTCTGCTCCCAGGTAGCCCTTGATAAGGGACCGGTTTGTAGCGATATCGTCGACCACGAGAACGGTCCCCTTATCGAATTTGATGCTTTCGACGTCGAATTCCTGTTGATCTTCCGGTGTTTCATCGGAAAGAGACGCAACCGCCACGTCACGGAGTTTTACTTTGAAATCGCTGCCTCTGTTTACTTCGCTTTCAACTGATATTTCCCCGCCCATCATTTCCACGAGTCTGCGGGTAATGGTTAATCCGAGGCCAGTACCGCCATACTTCGCGGCCTTCTGGCCGGTTTGCTGTTTGAATGCCTCGAATATGAGCGCTTTCTGGGTTTCCGGGATACCGATCCCCGTGTCGGCAACGGAAAATACAAGGTCGATTTTTGATTTGTCCTTTTTGGTGAAGTTCTTTTTTACCGACAGGGTGATTGAACCTTCGTCGGTGAATTTTACGGCGTTCCCCATCAGGTTGAGGAGGATCTGTCTGATCCTGATGCCGTCGAGTACGAGGGAATTAGGCAGTTCCGGATCGATGTTTACGATGAAATCGAGGCCCTTTTCCTGCATCTTCCATGAGAAGGTCTGTTGAAGTTCGCGGAAGATTGCGTGAGGATTGACCGCCTCATACTCAAACTCCATTCTTCCGGCTTCGATTTTGGAAAGATCGAGAATGTCGTTGATAAGGCGGAGGAGAGTCCTGCCGCTGGCGGAGATTGCTTCCAGGTTCTGGATTTGGTCTTCATCGGAAATCTTTCTTTCGAGAATTTCGGTGAATCCGAGAATTGCGTTCATCGGGGTCCTGATCTCATGACTCATATTGGCCAGGAATTCGCTTTTTGCCTTGGTTGCGGTTTCCGCCGCTTCTTTGGCCCTGGCGAGTTCTTCTTCCGCACGTTTGCGCTCGGTGATGTCGTTTATAAAGCCGTCGATCTGGACCAGTTCGTTCTTATCATCTGAAATTCCCCTTGCGTTTATCGAAATCCAGGCGTCCGAGTGGTCTTTTCTTTTTGCCTGAAGCTCAAAGTTGTGAAGTTCGCCTTCATTTCTAAGTATATTCATGAATTTCTTCCGAGACTGCGCATCGGTGAAACTCCAGTTGCTCAGACTTGTAACCTGCCGCATAAGTTCGGCAATTGACTGGAAGCCGAAAATCCTGGGATATTCCGGGTTTGCGCTGAGCAGAACTCCGTCCGGGTCGCTCTGGAAAATGCCCACCGGCGCGTTTTCGAAGATATTGCGGTATTTGCGTTCTGCTTCGCGCAAGTCGGCGGTGCGTTCTTCCACCCGGTGTTCCAGTTCCTGGTTGATCATCCGGATATCTTTTTCGGCCTTTTCCTTTTTCAGGCGCAAGACCCGGAAACGGTCGGCCATTGCGAGAGAGAGCAGACCTGCCTCCATCAGCGCTCCTAACTGGAAGCTGTGGTGGGTGAGGACGTTTACCGAAAGATATTCCAACGACATTATATTGAAGACCATGAACCCGACGGCGAACGAAGCCCAGCCAAGGAAAAACAGTCCGGCGGAACGGGTATGGTGCTTCCAGGCCACATATGCGGCGCCAAGAATCGTGACCGGACAAATCAACACCAGAACAAGGAAGAACAGCCATTGGTAGCTGAAGGGAAGTACCAGGGGCGATATCGCGCAGAATCCCCATAACACGGCGTAGATCAGGATGATTTTGTCAAAAATTTTTGAGTGCTCGTTAAACTGGAAAAATGCCCGGAGGAACTGAGAAGCGAACATGAACATGATCGACGCGGTCAGGATGTTCAATGAGCCCCGGGCTTGTTCGAAATTTTCAAAGTAATCAAGATAGTATTCTTGGGTAAGGGTGTTGAAACTCAGCAGGAATATTCCCAGGGAGGTGATATGCAGGATATACCAGAGGTCGCTTTTGTCTTTCAGCGCGAAGAACAGGAAAAGGTTGTAAAAAGCGATTGCCAGAATTATCCCGTAGAATATTCCCAGCAACATTTTCCGAATCTCTTTCCTGATTGAATAGTAATTGTCGGAAGATATGGTCAGGGGAATATATCCTTTATGGCCCTGGACTCGTAAATAGCAGGTTTTTGGTTTGGCAAGATTCATCGGCAGCCTGAAAACCAGCAGAGGGTTGGTTGGCTTTATGGAGTTGGACACCATAAGTTCTTCGGGAGTCTCCTGGACCCAGACGTTTTTGCCGCCATGTTCCCTGATGAAAAAAAGTTTTGCCTGGGCTGAATCGAGCCGGCCGATGTCGAGCAGCCAGAAAAGCCGGGTGAGGCCCTTGCCTGAACTTACTTCCGCTTCGGCTATTGTAAAACGGATCCAATATACAGCGGTGTCGGATTTAAGCGATAAGTATTTTTTCTTATAGGTCTTGAAGCGTTGCTTGAATCTGTGAGAACTTACTTCGTTAATTGTAAATTTTTGACCGGGATCTTCAAGAATCTCAATAAATGGGGAGAGATTGTATTTATTTTTGTCATCAATCAGGAACAGAACTTCCGCACGCGCTGACGCGGTTATTACCAGCGACAACATGTATGCGGCAATGAAAATATATTTCCGGTATGACATCATTAATCCGGCCATGAAAAAACCCGGAACCGAAGTTCCTTGAAGCCTGTCCTCTCTTTAAAAATTATCTACCCGGATAAATATAGCTATATTACCCGGATAAATCAATAGATGCGCCCTGGAATCACGGAAAACCGTGCCGGAAGTAAAATCACCGGTTTTTTAACATTGTAATCCGTGCAATTTTAACGATACAAGTTTATTGTTAACTGATTTTATGACAACAACCGTACAAGGAAAATGCGTGAAAAAACTACTTGAAATGATGATTGGCGCCGTTTGTGTCGTTTGGCCTGTTATTGGAGCCATTGCGAGCGAGACCATAGAGTTCGGTGAAATACAGGACAATAAATATACCAATGATTTTTTCGGAATGTCCATGCGGATTCCGGCCTCATGGAATGTGATCGATAACCAGCAGCAAAAGCGGTTGATGGAATCCGGAACCAAGCTCCTCGCGGGGAATGATGCTAAACTAAAACAGAAATTTGACCTGGCTAAACTGCGGACTGTACGGTTGTTCATGATTTCAAAATATCCACTTAAAGCCAGGGTTGCCGTCAATCCGTATATTATCGCGGTTGCGGAAAACCTGAACGGGGTAGGGGATCTGACCCCGGAGCAGTATCTGTCCATTTTGAAAAGACAGCTGATGAATGGCAAATTCAATGCGCGTTTTCCGGGAAAGATCGAACCCGTCAAGATTGGCGGCAAGGACTTCCGCAAGTTGGACAGCATTCTCTTTTTCGGGAAAATGCCCGTCTGGCAGACTTATTACGCGGCAATTATCAAAGATTATATTCTCGGTATAACCGTTTCTTACGATAAGAAAATTACCCCGGAACAACAGCAGATTCTCGATTCAATAAAATTTGAATAACATAAAGACCAACAAAATCCAGGGGAGAAAAAGTGAAAATGACTTCACAATCAGGACGGGGAACAGCAATTGCATGCTTGCTTGTCATGGGATTTGTAATCATGTCGGGATGTTCCAAGCGCCAGGAAAAGATAGATTTCGGTGTTGTCAAAAACAACATATACACCAACAAGTTTTTTGGTATGACCATCAAACTGCCAAAGGACTGGACAATTGTCGATAATAAACAGCGCGAGATGTTGATGGATCTGGGAGTGAAAATGATGGCAGGTAAGAATAAGAAGATGAAGAAAGTACTTGATACTGCAAAGTTGCGTACCCTGAGTTTGCTGTTGGCTTACAAGCATCTGCCGGATAGTATTGGTCAGTCTAATCCCAATCTTTTTGTTTCCGCTGAAAATCTTAAAGGTTTCCGCACAGTTGATAATGCTGAAGATTTTTTAACTATTGCCCGGAGAAACTTAAAAAAAACACAGCTTAAAGCTGAATTTCCCGGAAAAATTCAAAATGAGAAAATCGGAGGTCGAGATTTCGGGAAGATGGTTGTTAACATTGAAGTCCTTGGCATAAAATACTCTCAAGTTTATTATTGCACCGTAATAAAAAGATACGCATTATCAATTGTTCTTACTTACGATTATAAAAGCATTCCTGATACTGAACAGATTCTGAAATATATTTCATTCAAGAAGTAACCCAGCTGTGCCGGCTCGCACGAATTGTAATTTAAAACCGTTCCCGCTATATTAACGATGAAGAGAAAGTCGGGAACGGTTTATGGAAGAGTTTTCAAAATGGGTTCAGGATTTAACCGGATTGAATTCGGTGTGGCAGAGCCGTATTTTCTTTTCCGTTCTGGCTATAGTCATTCTCTGGTTTATCCGCACCGCGATTATCCGCTTGGTCTGGAAGCAGACCGATGATCCCAAAGCCCGTTACCGCTGGCGTAAGGGAGTTGGATATATTTATGTCCTGATCGTTTTGGCTATTCTAGTCCGGATCTGGGTTGAAGCCGCAACTGATATTGTCACGATTTTCGGTTTTCTCACCGCCGGTCTTACTATTGCCCTGCAGGATTTGGTGAAGAGTCTTGCCGGTTGGCTGTTTGTTCTCTGGCGGCGACCTTTTTTTGTGGGGGACCGTATTCAGATCGGCAACCTGACCGGCGATGTTATCGACATCAGGCCGTTCAAGTTTTCCATGGTCGAGATTGGCAACTGGGTTCCCGCCGATCAGAGCACCGGACGTGTTATGCACGTGCCGAACAGTCTTATTCTGTCGGAAAACATTATCAATTACAGTGAGGGATTTCAGTTCATCTGGAACGAAATCGGCGTGTTGGTGACTTTTGAAAGCGATTGGAAAAAGGCAAAGGATATCCTGTTGAGAATAGCCAACCGCAATGCCGAGTTCATCAGTAAAGACGCCGAATCCAGAATCAAGGAAGCCAGTAAAAAATACATGATCTTCTATAACAAACTCACGCCGATTGTTTATACCAGCGTCAAAGACTGCGGGGTGCTGTTGTCAATTCGCTACCTTATTGAACCGCGCCGTCGGCGCGGCAGCGAGATGGCGGTCTGGGAAGATGTCCTGACTGAGTTTAAAAAACATGACGATATTGATTTTGCCTATCCTACTCAGCGCTTTTATTACAATGCGGTTGAGGGTAAGCCGGATGCGAAAGCGAAAACTTATCATCCGGCTGCCGCGGCTCCTCCACCACCGCCCGGCGATACCGGCGGCTAAATATTGTACTTATTTTATGTTGATTGCTGGAAATGGCCTGTTTTTATAATATGGTTTTAACATAAACCAAACATGGAGGTGTGATCGTGAGTAAAAAAGTCTTGCAGCGTTTGGACGCGATTTCCAAGGTGTTGATCAGGTGTTTCTGGCTGGGAGTGATTCTGCTTGCGATATGGTTTTTTGCTTTTATTTTCGCGTACGAACCCATGCGCCAGGTTCATACGCAATTTTTCAGCTTAAATGACGCTGCGTTTAATGCAATAAATTATTTCCTTATGGGAGCAACTAAGCTTTTTGTTATTTTGGTTTTCCTGATTCCGTGGATTGCTATCCGCATGGTTATCAGTGACTCCGGAAAGAAAGTTAAAAAGTAAGTTAGTTGGCTTTAACCGATTCCCGGACAACTATTTCGCCGTCGACGATAAGGTTGTTCGGGATTTTTTTATTCTGGATAATAACTTCAAAAGCGCGGTCGAGCATTTTCTTGAACGGCACTTCGTAAGTGGTGAGCGGAACGGTGAAGTAAGGGGCGGCGCTGATATTGTCAAAACCCATAACCGAGAGGTCTTCGGGAACCTTCATTCCTTTGTCTATAAGGGCCCTGATCAGTCCCGCTGCCACCTGGTCGTCGTGCAGGGAAACGGCGGTAATGCCGTACTTTTCCTTCAGCTTGACCACCTGATCGCATATATCCACGCCGATGTCGAAGAAATGTTTGTCGTTCTGAGTTTGTATAATCAGGTCTTCATTTACTTCTACACCCTTTTTCGCCATGAATTCGCGGTAGAATACGGCTTTTTCTTTAGGAGTGTCTATCGCGAATGTATGATGGCCTGAGTTCCAAAGATAATTAAATATTTCATGGTAAATGTTGTGCCGGTCGATTCCGATCCGGTAAAGGTTGGGGATCGCTTCTTCGCCCTCGTGCAGGATGTAATCGATAATGAAAACCCGCATGTCGCGCAGATAAGGCTTGAGCAGGTTAATAAATTCTGTCGGCTGATGGAAAAAACCGACTACCAGAAAGTTGCTGAATTTTTGCCCGCGAAGCTTATATATCTGGGTGAAAAGTTCTTCCGGACCATAATGCTGAACGTAATAATCGATTTTTTCCGTGCCAAGAACTTTTGCGGCGTAATTTACCGCTTCCTCGTGATTACTGCTCGAATCAAATATATTGGAGAATATTGCTACGCGATTGCTCTCGCCGCCGGTAATCGACTGGGCCATCACGTTTGGCACGAATCCCATCTTCCGCACGTAATCCTGCACCAGTTTCTGGGTCTTTTCGGAAATCTTGTATTTTGCGGCCTTGCCGGAAAGACACAATGACACCGTCGTCCGGGAAATGCCAAGCGCCTTGGCTACTTCCTTCATGCTTCCAGGTTTATTCTTTTGCGATGTCATTCCGTAATTTCTCCCCATTAAAGACAGATACTCAATCCCATTCAAGTGCTTGGGAAACACACCAGACTATTATATATAGCAAAGATTTGCGATTTTTCTCCCCCGAAACCGGAAAAAATCAGTATTCCGCCTGTTTTGCGTTTTTTTATATCCTGAATACTTTATGTTTGACACCTCCCTTGATTTGCGGAAATCCCTGCATAGATTATGGGCATCTCTAAAAATTGACTTTCTTGGCGAGGGCTAAAGATTTTTGGGTTCCTGGCGAGAAGCCGGGAACGGAGGCGTAGCTTCAAGCTACGTCGAGTTCCCGCGACGAAGCAAGGACGCAAAAGAACAGCCCGGAGTCGAAAACGCTATTATTAGAGGTGTCCTTATTTAATGAATTTGCACTGATTGTTCGATTGTGACTGAATATGGAGTTTGTATTATGTCTGTTCTGCTATGCAAGAAATTTGTAATGGTATGGTGTCTGTTGTTATTTATTATGGTTTTGGCTGGAGCTGAAAATTCTTCATCCAAATTGATCACGGCATTTCCGGAAGCTCCCAAAGGAAATATTCCATATATCGTAATAAAAAACAATCAGTGGGGTGATCCGCTGTTTGGATTTGAGTATATTTACAAAGTAAAATATTCCGATAATTTCCCTTTTGATAAAGCCAGAATAAAGTTTTCCTGGCGGAACGGCAGTTCAGGTTCCAGCTGCGAGAGCAAGGTAGACCGCAAAAACAAGACATTCCGCTTTGGATTTTGCGCCGGTCAATCCGGAGGCAATACCACGTTAAAATACCGCTTTGGCAATTCTGGCGGCGGAAATACTTTTTCCTGGAAAAAGATGTTGCCTAACCTTGCCCTGAGGGACTGTGTTGTGCTGACTCCTGATAGAACTGTTACTTTTGCCGCCCTGGGATTGAAAATATTGCCGCCGGAAAGTCATAAAAACGGGACGTATTGGGCATATTCAGCAACAAATCAGGTTTGGTATGCGGTTTCCCGTGATAAATTACCCAACATGCATTCATTGCAATTGACTCTAATTGTTGATAATATCAGTTGTAAGGATTTACCTAAATATAATACCTATGCGGTTGATATTCTGAACAAAACTTATCCGGAATTAACATTATTGCGGATACCTGAATCAATTACATCAGAACAAAAGCGCTGTCTTGGTCTTTTGCATAAAATATTGCTGGCACAAAACAAAGTGTATACAGAGACTCAAAATATGTACAATTCCGGATCACTGCCATTATCTTCTGTTTTGGAGGTGAAAAATTCAATGGATAAAACGTTCATCAAGATTCTTGACATCTGCGGTCCTCGCTATAAAGAGCTTCGCCAGGAAACCGTTAACGGCATAGCCGCCAATATGAAGAAATATGTGGAACTCCGCAAGTTTGATTATGATTCCGGATCGCTTTCTCTTTCCGAATTCCAGGAGGCAAAAATAAAATACCTGCGATTTCTCACGAAGAACAAACTTGTCAAACCTAAGGGGAATTGACAACGCTTTATGCCGGAATGGTGAAGAAAATTATTTCTTTGCGCCTTTGCGTCTCAAGTTAGTGTAGTTAACGGGCAAGATACTTAATCCCATAATCAGGTTTTTATGGTCTGCAACAAGGGCCGCTGTCTGTATATTCTCCAACGATTATTGTTCTGATAACTATTTTATCAGGATAAAGTTCGGCAATTACCCGATAATTTGCGTACACGAATTCATCTCTTGATTTGTTCTTTTCAGTGAACTCATCCAGCCTTTTTCTAGATAGTCCAATTTCCTGCATAATGGAAATGAGTTCCGTTAAAAGATAACTCAACTTGAATGTTCCGGTCTGCATCGGAGTTAGCAGTTTATCCCATTTGTTGTCTTTCTTGGATGGAATGCCACCTTCAATATTTATTTTTACAGACTTATTCTGGATTAAAAGTAGCAGTTCTCTTACACTCATTAAACTTTTTGTGACGTCTATTTTTTTCTTTAAATAATCGGGAGTCGGTACGCCGTATATTATTCGTCCCGGTATCATTATTTCATATGGCAGAAGAATTGGAATTATTTTATCCTGCTTCAGCATGAAACCATTATTAGTTTCGTTGGCGAATTCTTCATCCCGGATTCCCGAGCATGAACAAACTCCGAGTATTGATCCTAAAAGCAATATGTATCCAATATATTTCATCTGTAAGTTCCTACGCTTTCCGCAGGATAGTCCTGTTCGGATTTTTGCGAAAACAACTGCTTGACCGGTTCCTTGGTAAGGACGATAAGGGTGAACACCCCGAGCACGGTTCCGAACGGCATGAACATACATTCCACCCCAGCCACTACCAGAAAGAAAGTGTAATTTTTCCGTTTGGAAAGAAACATGCCGGCAAGGAGTATGCAGACCGCGATTCCCCAGCCGATGACAATGAATATCAGGGCAATGACCACGAAAAACAGTCCGAACAAGACCGGAGGCGCCGAGTTTGAATTGGAACTCATTCCGCCCAGGATAATTCCCAACCCTACAATCAGGTGAATTACCGGAAAGCATGAGAACAGTCCCACGATGCATCCTGCCACATAATGAAAAGTAGATAAAAGTCTTAATTTTCGTTTTCAGTCATATTGATGCTCCGCTAATGTTTATCCAGGCCATTAAAATTTAGCGCATGTCCGGGAAAATAAAATCATCTTTTCCTTTTAGTCGGGTTTAATAAATGGAAAACCATATTAAGATATTGTTGAGTATAGAAATTCCGACCATCCACGGGGGATAAAAAATGAGCAAATTAAAACTTACCGCAAAAGCAACGGGACTGTGCCGCACCCGGCCGTGTATGATAATTACCACCCTGAATCCGGGGGGAGTGCCGAATGCCGGGACTTTCGGAGCTTACACGAATGTTGGGCCGGAAGAGATTGCAATCGCTATCGGCCGTACCAGCCATACCTATGCCAACATCAAACGTGACGGTGAGTTCGTCATTAATATTCCATCCGTCAAGCACGCTCAGGCATTGGAGGATTGTGCCAGGCGTATTTCCGCCGATCAGGACGAGATAGCCCTTGCCGGACTTACCGCCGTCCCCGCTGATACGGTTAAAGTTCCCATGATCGCGGAGTGCGTGGCAAATATCGAATGTAAGTTCTGGAAGGAATTGGAAATAGGCCACCATTTTCTCGTGGTGGGGAAAGTCCTGTGCGGACACCTCGCGGAGGAATGCGCTGATGACGGCGGTTCGATTGATGTGGTTAAAGCGCAGGTTCCGTTTGGGATAAAATATCCTACGCCGGTATATGCAACTCTCGGGGAAACCGTGATTGTCGAGAAAGACAGAAATTAAGTAACCTTTAAATTTTAAGTATGTGAAAAATGCCAGGAAAAGCCAAAGAGAAACTGCCGGAATTCGGCCCGATAAGCGAAGAAATATGGAACCGCAAGTACCGTTACATGGGGGGCGGGAAGGTTCCGGAAGATAAGACTGTGGAAGATACCATGTTGCGGGTTGCCCGTGCCGCCGCCGCAAGTGAAAGCCGCCGCAAATACTGGGAAAACCGTTTTGCCGAAGCCCTTACCGGATTCAAGTTTCTTCCGGGCGGCAGGATCATCGCCAACGCCGGCACGTCGCGCAGTGAAGTTACTATGTTCAACTGTTACGTGATGAATAATATAGAAGACTCCATCGACGGGATTTTTGACACCGTTAAGGAGTCGGCTTTGACTCAGAAGCAAGGCGGGGGAGTCGGTTTTGATTTCTCGACTCTACGGCCGGCCGGCGCTCCGATCAAAGGATGTGAGGCCCATTCATCCGGCCCGGTCAGTTTTATGCAGGTCCTCGATTCCACCTGCCGCACCATCATGAGTGCTGGACAGCGTCGGGGAGCGCAGATGGCGGTGATGCGCTGCGATCATCCCGACATCGAAAAATTTATTACCGCCAAGCGCGAAAACAAGGCCCTGCAGATGTTCAACATGTCGGTGGCCGCAACCGATAAATTCATCAAGTCGGTGGCAAACCATCAGGATTGGGAATTGATATTCAAGGAACAGGTTTACAAGACGGTTCACGCTAAGGAATTATGGGAACTTGTCATGAAGTCCACCTACGATTTCGCGGAACCCGGCGTCATTTTCATCGATCGCGTAAATAGCATGAACAACCTCTATTACTGCGAGGAAATCCGCGCCACGAATCCTTGCGGCGAACAGCCCCTGCCTCCGTACGGGGCATGTCTGCTGGGGTCCCTGAACCTGACCAAGTTCGTGAAAAGTCCGTTTTCCTCCAGGGCAAAGGTGGATTTTGCCGGGATCGAAAAGACCACAAAAGTGGCGGCGCGGCTACTCGACAATGTAATCGAAATGAGCAATTACCCGCTGGAAGCGCAGCGCCGGGAAGCATATTCCAAGCGGCGGATGGGCATCGGCATTACCGGGCTGGCCGACATGTTTCTGTTTATGGGCGTTAAGTATGGTTCGGCGGAATCGCTGAAACTCGCTGGGGAGATTATGCGTACGATTACCTGCGCCGCTTATGAAGCGAGTATCGAGAACGCGGAGGAAAAAGGCGCTTTTCAGTTGTTTGACGCGGAAAAGTATTCCTCGGGAAAGTTTATCGCCACCCTCCCGAAAGAGATTCAGAATGGCATCAGGAAGCACGGTGTCCGAAATTCCCACCTTACCTCGATTGCGCCTACCGGTACGATCAGCTTGTTTGCCGGAAATGTTTCAAGCGGACTCGAACCGGTGTTTGCGTTCCGCTACAAACGCAAGGTTCGCAACAATCACGAGCATGACGTCAGCGAGTTCACGGTTACCGATTATGCTTATCGGGCGTACCTGAATCACATCGGCAAGACCGATATTGATCTTCAGGATTTGCCGGACCATTTTATCAGCGCCGACCGGATTACCCCGATGGAACATCTGGATATCCAGGCTGAACTCCAGCAGCACGTTGACAGTTCGATCTCGAAGACCATCAATATTCCCGAGGATTTCCCGTTCGAGGACTTCAAGAACATCTATATGGAAGCGTATAAAAGAGGACTGAAAGGATGCACCACGTTTCGTCCGTCCGCCGCCATTCAGGGCGTTTTGGTGCGCGAAGATGACAAAAAGTCCGAACCGGCGAAACACAGTCAGATACCGCGCCCCCGCGAACTTGAGGGGACCACCTACAAGATCAAGACGCCGCTCTCGCCGGATGCGCTGTACGTGACTATAAACGACCTGATCGAGGAAAGCGGCCGCCGTCGTCCTTACGAACTGTTCATCAATACCAAGAACCTTCAGCACTTCAGTTGGATAGTGGCGATGACCCGGCTGGTGTCGGCGGTATTCAGGCATGATCCGGAACCTAGTTTCCTGGTGGATGAACTCAAAAGCATTTATGATCCCAATGGCGGATATTTCAGCGAAGGCGAATTTGTTCCATCGCTTGCGGCCGACATTGGCAGAGTTATTGAGTGTCACCTGAACAAGATCGGCATCACCGGCAAACAGAGCAAAAAGAAGACCGGGAAAAAGGTTGAAAAACTTCCGGAGGGCGCAGGCAATCCGGGAGCATATTCGATTTGTCCGCAATGTCACGGAAAATCGCTGATTTCTCAGGAAAACTGCTTGACTTGTCTGAACTGCGGTTACAGTAAATGCGGATGATATTGCGTCCGAAAACTTTCCGCCCGTAAAACAATGAAGAAAAGATAACCATGTTCCAGTATTTATCAGAATTACAAATCTATTTCGGACCGTTCCGGTTGTTTGAGTTTATCACGTTCCGGGCAGCGGGGGCCGCTTTTACGGCCATGGTCCTGTGTATGATTTTCGGCCCGACGGCCGTAAAACTGCTGCGAAAATTCCGGACCACCGCACCCGCCCGGCTCGATGGCCTGGTGGAGGAAAAATTTATTGACCGCTCCAAGGACCATGTGCCAAGCATGGGCGGAATACTGATCGTTCTGAGTATTACGGTTTCAACGCTGTTGTGGGCTAACCTGATGAACCCCTTGGTGTTGATCTTCCTGACTACGCTGTTGTCTCTCGGTGCGCTTGGATTTCTCGATGACTTCAGCAAGGTTGCTTTACGGCGCCGCGACGGGATTCCCGGCAAGGTGAAATTGCTGGTGCAGATACTGGTTGCGGTGATGGCGGTCTACGCCTTCGATTCTCTGCCGGAAACCGGAAATATCATGCGCGAAGTGCTTGTGCCGTTTTATAAAAGTCCGTTGATTACCTGTCTGCCGATGGTGGTGGCGTTTATTTTTGCCGCAACGGTGGTGGTGGGTTCTTCCAATGCCGTTAACTTGACCGACGGCAAGGACGGACTTGCCGTCGGGTGTATGATTTTCTGCGCTCTCACTTACGCTGCTTTTGCATATCTTTGCGGACACAAGATTTTTGCGGGTTACCTTAATATCCCGTTCATTCCCGGCGTGGGTGAAGTGGTGGTGTTTGCCGCCGCGATTGCCGGGGCCTGCATTGGATTCCTCTGGTATAACTGCCATCCTGCCTCGATGTTTATGGGCGACACCGGAAGTCTTGCCCTTGGCGGCAGTATCGGGCTGGTTGCGGTGCTGGTGAAACAGGAACTGGTGCTTATCTTGGTCGGTGGCGTATTCGTGATGGAAGCGGTTTCGGTGATTCTCCAGGTGGCAAGCTATAAACTGCTTAAGAAACGGATATTCCTTTG
This sequence comes from Victivallales bacterium, assembly GCA_963678815.1. GTDB lineage: Bacteria > Verrucomicrobiota > Lentisphaeria > Victivallales. Next base: position 3,653,769 of record OY787460.1, on the reverse strand, counting down.
TGCTCCGATTCATCATCATTTCGAGCAGAAGGGGTGGACCGAAACCCAGATCGTTGTCCGGTTCTGGATTCTGGCCGGAATTTTTGCGCTGATGGGGCTTGCCACACTTAAACTGAGGTAAACTTAATGCAGGTTACGCTTAATGGGAAAATACTTGATGTTGCCGGCAGCGAAACTGTCGCCGGTTTGCTTCTGGAACGTGGGCTTTCCCCTGATAAAGTTGTTGTGGAAATTAACGGGGAAATTATTTCCCCGGAAGATTATGAACCGCGAAAGCTTGCCGGTGGTGATAAAATAGAAATAATGTCATTTGTCGGGGGCGGGTGATGCCATGCCAAACGACTCGAAAAAAATACCGGGAATCTTTTCCGCCAATCCTCCCGGACTTACCGAGAAACTGCAAAGCCGGAAAGTCTTTATTGCCGGGGCGGGGGGGCTTGGTTCAAACGTAGCTAACTTGCTGACCCGCGCCGGAATCGGCGGCATGGCCGTTGCGGATTTCGACACAGTCTCGCCGTCCAACCTGAACCGCCAGCAGTTTACCCGAAACCAGATAGGCATACCCAAAGTCGATGCCTTGCGCGGTAATCTTTTGGCGATAAATCCGCAACTGGATTACACCGGTAAAAACTTTAAACTCACACCAGAAAATTTCGCGATGGAAATCCAGGGATCAGTTGATCTGATTTTCGAGTGTTTCGACAATCCCATCGCCAAGGCTGAACTTATCCGGTTCTGCCTGACGCAACGCAAAAATATTCCCTGCATTGCGGTATCCGGACTTGCCGGATGCGGTCCGCTGGAAAGTATTACGGTTCAGCGGAAAAGCGATAATTTTTACCTGATTGGCGACGGCGTCAGCGATGTCGATTCTGGTTTGGGAACTTTATCGACCCGGGTGGTTTACGCCGCCGCCATTCAAGCACACCTCGGAATCAGCCTGATCAGCCAATCGGATTGACAAGCAGCATTACGAGGGCGAACACCGCGGTCAGCACCGCAACAATGTCCAGAACGGTAATCTTACGAACTTTTTTGGCTCTCCCATTCATTGGTGAGTCTCCTTTTCTTCGGTTAGGTTGCCCCCTTTTCCATATATAACGAAGAAAAAGAAAAATTATTGTAGAACTTTAAAATTATTTGGGGGAAATTTATCGCTTATGGGATTATTTCGGGAGTTTTAATCAATTTCATAATTTTGCTGTTGAATAAGCCCCGGTAATTCGATATTTTTTTCCCGCCTGGAGTTAAAACAACGCTTGTTGCGTAATGTTCAAGAGAATCTCCCCATACTACCTCGCCTGAAATTACACCGTACCAGTTGCCATTTGTTTGCTGTCCGTAAGATTCTCCCACGAAATAATATTCAACTCCGTCTGAGGATATTTTTTTTGCTTTATTTTTGATTGCTTTTCTATATTTTATTTCATTTACGTAATTTTGGTTTTTCAGTTTATCATAATCGCTTTGGAGTTTAGTATGTTGAGCAAGGAGAGTGTTGTATTTTTTTTTCCATTTATAGTCTTTTTTAATGATAACTTTTTCTGAATAACATCCCGTAAGAACAAAAATCAGGCCAAGTACAAGCACGTATTTTACACTCATATCCATATCCTTGTGTTCTATGATTAAACTTGCATTTCAGTATATCCCTGCAACAAGGAAATGCAATGTCGAATACGATGACGATAAACGTAATTGAAGCCCGGAATCCTGTTCACTTTAGATTTTTTCCGGCTCTGCCGCCAAACATTGTGTTTGGATCGAACGGGCTGGATGCTTTGCGATCCCGGCAAAGTCGCAACGCACTTTGCCCATTCAGTCCGGGGAAACTCCCCGGCCAAACATTGTGTTTGGATCGAGTGGCCTGGATGCTTCGCGATCCCGGCAGTTTTAATCCAAGAACCATCCTTGGCTGTGAACCAACAGATATCATGGAAAATAACATGATTTGCCGCCGTAAGATAAACGATCCGAGATTACCCATGCAACAGTGCTTAATTTTTTCTTAAGCAGACAATATTGGCCTAAGGCCCAAAATCTGATCGCTGAATTTTATTTTTCCGACGGAACGGCGATGCCTCGCATGATTGTCCGCTGGGTGAAGATGAAGATCAGCAGCGTTGGTATACTGGCGACCATGATCGAGGCGAATACCGCGGAAGTCGGGGCCTGCTTCTGGAATTGGTGCAGCCATACCGCCAACACGTGCATCTTCTCGTCAGGACATACAATCAGGGGATACATGAAGCTCATCCACGCCATCCGGAAAGTGTTCAGCGCCACCACCGCGAGCATCGGTTTACTCAGCGCCATGGTGATCTGGAGGAACATCCGCATTTCGGACGCGCCGTCGATCATGGCGGCGTCGTAGAGGTCGTGGGGGATGGAATCGAAGAATCCCTTGAGCAGGAAGATCAAATAACCGTTAATGGTGACCGGCAGAACCAGAGCGAAGAACGTATTAAGCAGGTTCAGGTTTTTGATAATCAGGAACTGCGGAATGAACGCCACCATCGGGGGGAAGGCCATTGTAGCCATGAAGATAAGGATGAATTTCCACGTTCCGGGAGGATTGTAGCGCGACAGCGCATAAGCTACCAGCGGTTGCAGGATCAGGGAGAACAGCAACGCCAGAATAACATAGATAACAGTGTTGACAAACGATCTGCCCTGAATGAAAATGGCGTTACAGACAATAGAAAAGTTTTTGATTGCGTATCGCCAGCGCAGACCGGTTGAATTATCCAATACATACTGGGCTTCGATTTGTTTTAACGGCATTTTACATTCCTCCCAGGAGGTGTAATTTGTACCGTATGCCTTGTTGAGCGCGGCAATGGAGCCGTATTTGTTCTTGAGCATGTCCTGCCAGGCAAATTCAGGTCCGATCAAATACAGCGATTCCGGTTTCAGTTGTTTGAGGAATTCGCGGTAGTCCAACTGCTGGTTGGACGTTACCCAGGAGTAGTCTTTTGGCAGTTTTATGCTGTTGAAAGATTTGTATTTTGTATTCCAGACATTGTTGAGTTCCCCGATTTTTCCGTACTTGTTTCTCAGGAATTTCCGGTATTGCCGGTCGGTTGCCTTGGTTCTGACAAAAGACATATTGCAGTTTTCATAGACATAGTTCAGCCAGTCTTTGCGGGTTTGCGGCTGGGTTTTAGGCGGGACTGTCCTTGAGATTGCGAATTTTTCATACGATTTTATCGTTTTTTTATGTCGCTTATTGTAGGTTTTGACGTCAGTGATGCTGTACTCGGGATAAATAACGTTTTCCAGGAACGAGCCGGTAAGATTTACAAATGCGAGCTCGGCAACAGGCGATTCCTTGATCAACTTGAAATATTCCTCGAAAACCGGGGATTCTTTATAAGCATAACGGAATTCCGCCCATTCCGGCATATTCAGGGAAAACATATCCCAGCCGAGCATCGGGGTTCCGATATCCTGATTGTACTTTTGCAGATCGTCATTGTAACGTTTGCGGATGTTTTCCAGCAGGAGATTGTAATTATGGGAAGGAGTGACTTTATAAAGTTTAATGCCGCCCAATATCTGCCAATGATTCGGAAGGGGATTGTCTTTCAGGAATTGCTTGAAATCACTGACTTCCTGCTGATTTATTTTTTTCGGAATTGAAGCAAGTTTGAAACTGTAATCCCGGGTTTGGTTGAAGCGGTTGAGGAGAATTGCGTCGTAGTCGTATTTCGACTCCATGAATTTCCTGATGAGGACTTTATCGTTGGTCATGTAATTGGGAATCAGGTCCATTTCTGAAATATCCATATCGCTGCGCATTGCTCCGGAAAGCATCAGCAGAAACGGATAGATCATGGTAATACCGCCGACAATCAACGCAATCAGGACTCCCAGCTGGAAAAGTCTTCCTTTTCTACTTTTAGCCTCAACTTTTGTTAAAATAGACATTATTCAGCACTCTCACTTATATTAAATCATTGATAATTATTTGGGTTTTGCCGCTGATGTTGCCGCGGAGGTGAACTGCGCCCGTGACATTCTGCGTATCTGGTAGGTGGTCAGCACAATAACCATGGCGCCGAGAATCCATCCCATTGCCGTTCCTATGCCGAATTTCAGTTGCATGAACGAACGTTCGAATATATCCATGCCGATAGTACGGGTAGCCCCGTTCGGGCCGCCAGCGGTCATTGCGAGGATAAAGTTGGTGCCGCCTCTGAAAGCGCCGACGATAGCTCCCAGCAACTGAATCAGAATAAGGAATTTGATTCGGGGCAGGGTAATGTAACTGATTTTCTGGATGAGTCCCGCTCCGTCGATAGTGGCGGCTTCCACCAGGTCTTCCGGCACGGTTTTCAGTGCCGCAAGGTAAAGGATGCATCCGGGGCCGGCCGTTGCCCAGATCATCGGGATAACACAGCAGATCATTGCCAGCTTGGGATCTTCTATCCACCGGAGCGGCGCGATGTGAAATTGTCCGACAAGGGTTTTTAAATAGGCGATAAGTCCGGCAAATCCTGAAACTTGTGCCGGGTCGAGTTTTTTCGCTTCGATAACCAATGCGCTGGGGCCGATATAAGCATTTACCAGTGGATATATCGTTCCCCCGAGAAGCACCAGCGAAAAGGCTATTACCGCTGATCTTACCGGCCAGCTCAATTCCTTGAGTTTTATCGCACAGGCAAAAATGAAACCAACCATTGTGAGCCAGAAGAAAAGTACCAGAAGCTTGACTATCGTTGCGGTTACCGGACCGAGATAATTAAGGTACATCAATATCTGGTTGAGGAAACCCGATTCGGATGATTCGTACAACTGACGCCACAGGAACACCATGATTACGCCGCTGACGATGGTCGGCAGATAGAAAATGGTCCGGAAAATGTATTTAAGCGCGGTGGTGGGTACTTCGTCAAGCAGGATCGCAACCAGAATCGGCGGCCAGAAACCGAGTCCCACTACCAGCGCGACATAATAAAACGTCCTGAGCATTGAAAACCAGAACTGCTTATCATACAGCACTGTAGCGAAATTGTCGATGCCGACGAACTCGCTGGGAACTACCAGCTGATAGTCAAACAGTGCCAGGGGAGCTCCCAATACCAGCGGAAGGTATTTGACGAATAGAACCATTGCGAATCCGGGCAGGATCATGAAGTAAGCGTACATATATTTCTTTAAAGGGCCATGACTGTACAGGCTTCTCGATTCTTTTGTGAAACATCTCCAGGCGTAACCGAGTGATAAAGCGAAAACCGACATGATCAGCACGAGCACCAGACCGCCGACTACCCGGCGTTTTCTCCATTCACTTTCCGAAAGTTCCCCAAGCATGAATTTGTCAACCCGCGCTGCTGCTATATCAAGTTGTTCCTTGATTCGTTTCAAAGCTTCCTCTTTCGGCAGATCCAGCAGTTCCGGCCGGTTCAATGCCCAGTTGATTGGTACTGATACTTTGAGGTAGATCAACTGAGTGTTCTGCCCGTAAGGTTCTGGAACTCCGTGTTTCATTGCGGTCATAACGGATTTTTTCCAGCCTTCCGGAATTTTTTTCAGGATGTTGTTGTAACCGAATTTCTTCAATAATATCGGATTGAGGAATTTGCCGTAACCGTAGTCGACATATATCCTGTATTTGATCCGGTTGGCTTGATCGCCGGTTATATACCAGATATAACGCATGATTCCGAGTTTCTGTTCCGGGGTTGCTCCGGAAAAGATCCCCATCATCCGGCAGTTCAGTTCATTGCCTCTGTGTCCAGTTGGAGATAACGGGGTTGGCGCAACTCCTACCAGCGCCGGATTAAGCTCGGATATCCGGTCGTAAGACAACGATGTGAATTGCATGCCGATCTCACCCCGGTCCCATTTCAGCGCTCTTTCAGAGGAATTCATGGGCGCATATACTGAACCATTGTAGGTTTTTCCGTCCAACGTGAATTGTCCCTTGGTCATTACCAGAACATAGTAGATTGATTCCGCCGCATTCATGGTATTGAAAGCGGCGCGCCATTTACCGTCCTTTCCATGTTTCAGGTAGCGGACGCCGTTGGAAACCATGAAGTTGTATATGGACCAACTTACATTTGGCCCCCGGCAATAATAAAATCCGTATTTACCTGGAAGGGTTTTGATCTTCCGGCAGTATTCAAGAAATTGATTCCAGTTTTTCGGGGGGTTGTTCGGGTCAAGGTTTGCCTCCTTGAAGACGTCCTTGCGATAAATGATTGCGCTGGAAATGGTTCCGGTAGGCATCGACCAGAAATGGTTTCCCGCGGGAATTCCCGGGCGTTTGATATTTGATGCCCGGTACACTACCGGCTGCACTGGCTTAATTACTCGCGCCATCAGCTTTTTGAGAGCGTCCTTGATTTCCGCCTCGGTCGGGTCTGCCAGCCATTTGCCGTTGGCGTCCGCTTGCCTGGTTTTGGGATTCTTACTCAGCAACCTGGCCAGAATTTCCTCCATGGGAGCAAGGAAACCATTGTCAATATAGGTTGATGACTGCCTGAAATTAACATAAATACCATGCGGCGGCAGCCCGGTGGCAATTGCCATTAACGGACCTTCATCCATTCCGCCTTTGATTGACGGCATATGAAAAGGTATGACTTTGTAATAAGGATATTTCTTTAGAAAATCATGTACTATTGCTCGGGAAGCTTCAGCTTCTACGCCCGAAGATTTTGGATTGGGCAGGCCCATTATCCGCAACAGGGTCTTGGGTTGTCCGGCTACCCCGGAATTTTCCGCCGCAATTGCCGGGATAGCATAAAAGATACCGCAGATTGTTAAAAATGTCAGAATCGCGAATTGTTTAAAAATCGAACAATTTAAGGCGGAAGAAAATGTTTTCATGGTAGTCTTTATTTGTCTTTTCATTGATTTTATGTAATGTGATATGAGAGTTTCCTCTATAACATAAATTAAAAAATTTTCAAAGGGACAAAACATTAATCTATACATAGAACATATATGTTTTCAAGAGGAAAATTTATATTTTGTGGAAAACTTCTATTTAACTCGGGTTAGTTAAGGACTCGTTCGGTATTGGCAAGGTGGTTTTCAGGACTTATTTATCGATCTTTCCTGAAATCGTTAATGAAATTACGACTTATTCAATTATCTTAAACGGACATGAACGCAGGATACAAGCATTAAAGGACATTGATGGCTGATTTAGAAAAAAAACTGGGATTTCTGGATGTTTTTTGCATTGCGTCGGGGGCAATGATAAGTTCGGGAATTTTTATTCTGCCCGGCTTGGCGTTTTCAAAGGTTGGCCCGGCGGTGTTTCTTGCTTATTTGTTTGCGGGGATTTTAGCGCTGATCGGGATTTTCAGTATCATTGAGCTTGCTACGGCCATGCCCAAAGCCGGCGGAGATTATTACTTTATCAACCGGAGCATGGGGCCGCTGACCGGCACGGTGTCAGGATTTCTCAGCTGGTTTGCACTTATTCTCAAATCCGCCTTCGCGATTTTCGGTTTGGCGGAACTGGTGTATCTGCTTACCGGCTTACCGGCCTTCCCGGTGGCTGCCGTGATTACGGCCATTTTTACCGGGCTCAACCTGTATGGCGTGAATGAAGCGGCGAAACTGGAAGTCATCCTGGTTATCGGCTTGCTTCTGCTGATGGGGGTTTTCATTGTCACCGGTTTCAGTTCCGTTGAAGTCAGCAGGTTTGATCCGTTCATAAAAAAAGATGGAAATTTCAATACGATTATTGCTACGGCCGGTTTTGTTTTCATTTCTTTCGGGGGACTGCTCAATGCCGCCAGTATTTCCGAGGAGGTAAGTAATCCGGTGAAGAATATTCCGCTCGCCATGATTGCTTCTATTGGCGTGGTAACCGTGATTTATACCTTGATGCTGGTTGTGGCCGTGGGAATTCTTCCAGCCACGGAACTGAAAGGCTCGCTAACCCCAATCGCCGATGCCGGCAGAATTACCCTGGGTACTCCCGGGTATATTATTATAACAATCGCCGCCGCTCTCGCATTCGTTACCACTGCCAACGCCGGGATTATGGCAGCGTCGCGTTATCCGCTGGCTTTGAGCCGCGACGGTTTGGCGCCGGGATTCCTCGGCAGGCTGCGCGGACGTTCGGGAATGCCGCTCAACGCTATCCTGATAACCGGTTTGCTCATCATTCTGTCCCTCCTGATGAAGCTGGAAATGCTGGTCAAGGCGGCGTCCACGGTTATTCTTACTTCCTATGTATTATCTAACCTGGCGGTGATTATTCTGCGTGAAAGCCGCATCCAGAGTTACCGCCCCGGTTTCAAGACCCCGTTTTATCCCTGGCTCCAGATCGGGGGAATAATTATTTTTGGATGCCTGATCGTTGAACTCGGGACCCAGGCAATTGAAATAAGTCTCGGCATGCTGGCGATAAGCTTGATTATCTTTTTATTTTACGGACATAAGACGAAAAGTGAATATGCGCTCCTTCACCTGATTGAGAGGATTACCAACCGCAGACTTACTTCCCGCAACCTGGAGAACGAGCTGCGGGAGATTATTCGCAGTCGTGACGAAGTGATTGAAGATGATTTTGATAAACTCGTTAAAAAGGCATCGGTAATGGATATTGAGGAAGGCCCGATGGAACTGAATGACTTTTTCCGTAAAATCGCTGAAAATTACGCCAGGGAAATGAAACTTGATCAAAAAGAGTTTTTTGATATGCTCAAGGAGCGGGAAGCGGAAAGCAGTACGGCACTGACTCCGATGGTGGCGGTCCCCCATCTTATTGCAGAAGGTGAAAAACTTTTTAAAATTCTGATCGTGCGTTGCCGGCAGGGAGTCAAATTTTCCCCACAGAACGAAAACATTAAGGCCATATTCGTGATAGCCGGGACTCGTGATATGCGTAACCATCACCTTAAAACACTGGCCGCAATCGCCCAGATCATCCAGAGTAAACAGTTCGAGGAGCGATGGCTGGAAGCTAAAGGCGGTGAACAACTCCGCGACATACTCCTGCTCGGGAAGCGCAAAAGATCCTGAAGAATTATTGAATCCGGCGCCAATACTGCTCAATAAAAGATTTTTACGGCATTGCCGCATGAAAACCTTTTTGCCTGCGAGAATAGAAAAATAGTTCTATTGAATGAGAAAGCTGCTGTCCAAAGGCTAATTGCTTCAATAGCAGGAAATTACCGCGATCAATACCAGCGGTTCTTCGCCGATGCTTTTAATGGAATGACTTTCACCGCCTTTGGTCAGGATGCTGTCGCCTTTTTCCAGGATCTTCTTTTCGCCGTTGTCATCGACTTCGGCTTTGCCGTCCAGGATCACGAAAACTTCTTCTTCGTTGTCGTGCTTGTGGAGTCCGATGCTGTTGCCGGGATCGATGGACATTTTCGCGAAAAGCCGGTTGTTGGCGTTCAGGTCTTCTTGCGGATTCCAGATGTGTTGGATTTTGATTGCTCCGGAGCCACCGCGCATGTCTTCCCGGATATCCAGTTTATATTCCTGTTCTTTCCTGATCATGCCGACTTACCTCCCGATTTCTTTTGTAAAAAATTGGTGATTTTTTCAGTTTGTTCTTTTGCTAACTTTTTGGGATTGAAATTTTGAATGTTGTTGACAAACGGAATGGTTTTCAGATTTTCCAGATACTGTTGTCCCCAGAATTTCTTCATGTCCTTGGCGCTCATGTCAACCGGCCCGAAGATGTTGCCGTACTTTTTACTGTTGAGGGATTCGATATAGGAACTGACCTTTGTAAGGGTGCTGCATGGATCGATGGTCGGGTCAACGCAGTCGCCATCGAGCAGCAGCAGCGGAAGCCCCACTTCCTGGAGTTCTTCACGCAGATGCTTGGTGAAGCAGCTGTCAGCCATCGAACAGCGTCCGAATCCGTGCGAGTAAAGTACACAGCCGTTGAATTTGGCTTTGGAAGTATGTTCGCGGATATATTTCACCCGGAGCTTCGGATCGAGAAAGCCCACGGTTAACAGCTTGCGCGCCAGGGAGCGGTAAGGATCGTCCGGATTCAGCGGATCCCAGTCCACGAAGTTAACCTCTTCGAACGCGATGGGCGCATTGCAGGTTTCCTCGATGAAATCCAGGATTCTTGAATCGTAGAACGGCGGCAGGTGCAGCCACAGCAACCGGTGGGTGTCGTCGATCGACAAATCTTCTTCAACAATCTCTTTGCGTTCCAGCAACTCGGTGTAGAATTGCTTTTGAACGTCTACCAGTTCCTGGCGTCCCCAGAGCTGGGAGAACACGATTGAAAAATAAATAGCGTCGGTTCCGCGAACCAGCGGGGGGCTGGTGTAGCGCAGTTCGTTGCACATCTGCGAAACTTTCTGGGCCTCGTTGGAAAGATGGCATGCTTCTGAAAGCAAGCCCATGTCCATTTTGAGTCCAAGATTATTCTCCATCAGTTCCACGGCCTTTTCGAGTCCGGCGGCAATGGTTTCAACGGCATTGTCGTCATGGTCAACCGGGGTGTGGAGAGAATAGAATTTATCTTCCGCCGCATGGTCGCGGGTAAGGTCGCGGAAAATCCGTTCTCCCTGCTGGCATGGCTGGGAGGTGGAAACCCCGAACGCGGCTTTCGGAATATCGATGCCTTCCAGTACGCGCAGGAACGAACAGGTTTCGGCTGAAAAGCCTTTGTAAGCGGCATTGTCGAACGCCTGTTTGATGCGCTTCCGGTTACGCGCGAACAACGCGGCGTAGGTTTCCAGTGTCAGCATTCTCACCCCGAGGGCGTTAAGGATCTCGGTGGGGAAAAACAGGTTACGCCATACCAGCGGTTTTTCATTTCTGGAGAAGAAGTCCTTACGGGTAAGATTGGCCCGCATTGAAATAGATTTCAGCTTGCGTTTGTCTCCCAGATCAGCCTTCTTTGTAACAAGGTGACTGCGCACCGCTGAATATTTCATTGCAAGCGCGGCAGCGCCAAGGGCCCCCATTACGCAGTGGAATTCCGGGATGACGATCTGATTGCCGGTGATTTCCTTGAGGTAATATGCAACCGCCCGGTTTGACGCCACGCCGCCCTGGAAGACCACGTTGCCCTTGTAGTTGAACAGGATTTCACCTACTCCGGAAATGATGGTTCTGGCCTGAGCGCGGCAGGCCCCGGCGATGATGTCGCCCAGCGGGAAACGGTTTTTGAATTTATTGATACTGGTGGCGCTCAATACGGCGCATACCGATGAGAACTCAAGATCGGAATCATAGTTGACCTTGTCGGCCATTTCTTCCACTGGCACGTTCAGTTTCACGGCCACGCTGTCGAGAAACGCCCCGGTCCCGGCGGCGCAGATACCGCTCATTTTGGAAGTCCAGAGCTGCATTTTATCGTTGTACAGCATTGCTTTGCTGTCCTGTCCGCCGACATCGAGAATGGCCTTGCAGTCGGGATAGTAATGCAGGGCGCCGGCCACGTGGGCGGAAACTTCACTTACCTGGAAATCATAATCAATGAACCGTTTGGTATCTTCGACGATCTGGCTTCCGGTTACCACGGTGCAGCTTACGTCGTCAAACTCGATACCCGCGCCGTTCAGGAACTGATGCAGGGTCTTTTTTACGGCGCCCAGGTTGCAGGCCCCGCATTCGTTGCATCGCCCGGTGCAGGTTATTCTGCCGGACTTAACTGCGCGGGTCCGCTGGTAGGTTGTATGCCTGACTTTGCCTTCGCTGTTCATCAGTACAGCCTTGAAGGTTGTCGAGCCGATATCTATCCCTAAAAAATATTCTTCCATGATTCTGTTCCAGTTATCAGTTTTGTGTCAAAAAATCCACCCCTGATATTATAAAAACTCCCAAACAATTAATATAAACCCTTATAGAAGGTTTTACTAACTTAATATTAATAAATATTAACGGAAGGAATTCAGACTAGGGAGATTTCTGCGCCGAGTTTGGAAAGCTTGCCGGTGATGTCTTCGTAACCCCTTGCGATTACGTTGGAATTGTGGATAAGGCTGGTCCCTTTTGCACACAGCGCGGCGATGATCAGCGCCATTCCGGCGCGGATATCCGGGCTCGACATTTCAACTCCGCGTAGTTTAGCCGGACCGCTGATAAGTACCCGGTGCGGGTCGCAGACAATCGCGTTTGCGCCCATGCTGATCAGGCGGTCGACAAAATATATCCGGCTCTCGAACATCTTTTCAAAGAAAAGCACACTGCCTTCAGATTGGGTCGCCACCACGATCATGCAGCTCATCATGTCACTGGGAAACTGAGGCCAGGGTCCGTCGGAAATTACCGGGATGGCGTTGCCGTAATCCGGCTTTATCCTGGGCTTTTGTCCGCCTGGCAGGATTATGTGGTCTGGTTGATTGTCCAGCTTAATTCCGAAGCGTTCAAAAATCCGCCGGGTCATCCAGAAATGCCGCGACATCGTCCCGTTTACGGTTAACTCACCGCCGGTTGCCGCCGCCATTGCCAGCAGACTTCCAGCTTCGATGTGGTCTCCTTCAACGGTGTGTTCCGCACCGTGAAGCTTGCCGGTCCCGGTGATTGTGAGAGTATTGGTGTCGATCCCGGAAATTTTCGCTCCCATTTTGTTCAGCAAATCCGCCAGTTCCCGCACGTGCGGTTCGGCGGCGGCGTTGCGGATGGTTGTTTGCCCTTCCGCCAGTACCGCCGCCATCATGATGTTTTCAGTGGCGGTTACGCTAGCTTCGTCCAGGAACAGGTCGCGCCCGGCGAGTCTGGACGCGGCCTGGAAACGGTACGGCGGTTCATCAACTTTCAGCTTTGCCCCCAACCGGTTGAAGCCGTAAAAATGTCCGTCGAGACGGCGGCGTCCGATCACGTCTCCGCCGGGGGGCCAGAGTTTGGCGCATCCGGTGCGTGCCAGCAACGGTCCCGCGAACAGGATCGACGCCCGGACTTTCGCGCACAGCTCGTTTGGTATTTCACCATCGGTAATTTTTTTGCAGCGCATCCGGAGGGTGTTGCCGGAGAAGTCATATTCTGCGCCGAGTTCCTCCGCGATTTCCAACATTACCCGTACGTCCAGGATGTCCGGAACGTTATGCAGCAAGAGTTCTTCGTCGGTCAGCATTCCCGCCGCAATCATCGGCAGGGCGCTGTTCTTGTTTCCGCTGACGGTTATTTCACCCCCGATGGGGGTTCCGCCTTCTATTTTTAAATGATTTTTCAATATTTGAGCCGCGCTGTGTTCTTCGTGGTAAAAGATATAAAAATAGAGCAAGAAAGGGGTGGTTTTTCAAGGGCGGAGGGAGTTTTCCGGAAGAAAATTTATTTTTACTATTGACTAATATAATTTAGGGATGTATAATATTGTCCCACCTGATAATAATGCCGGATTCCGCGCTTCCCGGCGAACGATACTTTTGGAGAAATGAATGGACACCCGTCAAAAACTCGACATCCTGGCAGACGACTCAAAATACGATCTCGCCTGCGCTTGCGGAACCGGCAAGGACGACCATCGAAAGCGCGGTGAGGATGGCCGCTGGCTGTATCCGGTGTCGCTGCCCCAGGGCGGTTATTCGGTGATGCTCAAAACTTTAATGTCTAACGCTTGCGGGAATGACTGCAAATACTGTCCGCTCAGGAGTAATTCAAACGTTCGCCGGTGTACTTTGCAGCCCGATGAAGTGGCGAAATTTTTCATGCACTATCTCCATAATACCGACGTTTTCGGATTGTTCCTCAGTTCCGGGGTAGGGGGGAAGCCCGATTCCACCATGACTAACCTTGTAGATACCGCCCGGATTCTCCGGAAAAAATACAGATTCAAAGGCTATATACATTTGAAGGTGATTCCGGGAGCGTCGGACGCCGCCATCGAGGAGGCCATGCAGGTAGCCAGCGCGGTTTCACTGAACATCGAGACTCCCGGCGGCAAATATCTTAAACAGCTTTCGGATTCAAAAAATTATGACCGCGATATTATTGCTCCGCTGAAATTGATGTCGAAACTCTCCGGCAAAGGGGAGAAGTATTCCCGGGTGAAATGCACTACCCAGTTTATCGTAGGGGCCGCTGACGAAACCGACACCGAGATAGTCAAATACATGTACGGGATTTACAAACGCCTGAACTTCAATAGAATATATTTTTCCGCCTATCAGCCCGGACTTGGCGACCGTGCGATTCCAGGTGAAAACCGTTTCGGCCTCGAACCTGAGAAAGTTTTCCAGCGCGAACACCGCTTATACCAGACTGATTTTCTCGTCAGGAAGTACGGCTTCGACGAAAATGAAATTTATTTTGGTTCAGACGGCAATCTTGACCTGACAAAAGATCCCAAGGAAATCTGGGCTGACCGCCACCCCGAATTTTTTCCGGTCAATCCCAACCGGGCAACCAGGGAAGAACTGCTCCGGGTTCCCGGACTCGGCCCGGTGACAGTTAACAGGATTGTCAAGTTCCGCCGGATTCACGCCCTCCGCGAACTTACCGGACTCAACGTAAAAGGCAAACGAGCCGAAAAAGCCGCCAGATATATTACCTGGAGATAGAGGAAAGTTTGGATTTGTATTGTTCCAGGATATTTGCGCGGAGTTCCGATGCAGGCCAGGGCGGTTCAAATGGACGGTACGGTTTGCCGTCAAGGAATATCGCATTATCTATGCCGTAATGGTTTCTGACAGCTTTGTCTGAGGTGTCAATTTCAAGATAATTCACTTTATTTCCCAAGCCGGCGATTGCTTCCCGGCATTTCAGCATATATCCGCAGCCGTTGCACCAGTCGTTGCGGAATGCCACTAAATTGACTTTGCGATTTCCGGCGGGCAATTCTTTTTTCTGTTTAAGCAGTTGGGGCGGTTGCGCGTCTGAGCTGAACGCCTTCCAGACAAGCACTACCGGTTGATCCTCGTCCGCTCTGACATATCCCATGTGTTCGTAGAACGACACCGGGTTCCAGTATGGAAAATCCATGCCCCAGGCGGTGATGCCATTCATTCCGCCGTTCCGGGAATCTTCCTCGATCTCTCCTAACATGAACCTGCCGTAGCCTTTTTTCTGCTGGTTTCCGACCAGATGTTCATACCCGTGGACCCACATGCACAATATCGCCATGAGTTTTTCTCCGATATGATGCGAATATTCTATCGGCATGTACTGGCAGAGACCGACTATCCGGTTGGCGTCGTCGATCAGCAGTTTTGCGCGAAGCCCCTTGTCCTTGAACTTATTGTACCATTCCCGCCGCATGGACATCATTCTGGGATCGGCGGGTTTTTCATCATGAAGGCAGCGAAAAAAAGTTCCCTCGTTGCTTTTATCAATGTCAACAAGTTTCATTTGTCCTGCTCCATTTGTTTCAGGGCGGCTTTGAATTTAGGGTTCTCCAGGAATTTTCTGAAAGAAGAGTC
The DNA here is from genome assembly GCA_963678815.1 of Victivallales bacterium. Classification (GTDB taxonomy): domain Bacteria; phylum Verrucomicrobiota; class Lentisphaeria; order Victivallales. The sequence goes on along the minus strand of OY787460.1, from coordinate 3,638,458 downwards.
CTTTTTCGGATCGCAGAGTATTCTGCCGGGTAGCATGTTTTTCCGGTATTTGAATGCCAGTTGCAGATTTTTAATGGTAGCGTTGAGATTGTTTTTTTGGGCGTAAACGCATGCAAGGTTATAATAATACTGAGGATATTCCGGTTCCTGTTTGATCGCGGTTTTGTACAGTTTTTCGGCATTTTTCAGGTCGCCGGAAATGCCGTAAGACATTCCGAGCATGTCGGTTATGACCAGCCTGAATTCTTTAGGATATTCTTTTTCGACATTCAGCCGGTCGAGTGCTTTCCGATAGTAAATGGCGGATTTACCGTATTTATGCTCGCTGAAGTAGAAATTTGCGAAGCGGAACAGCACAAGAGTATTTGGTTTGAAGTTTTTGCTGATGCTAACGTTTGCTAAAACATTCCTGAACAGTTTTCCGTCACCGGTTTTGAAGTTTGTTTTGGAAAGGTGAATATCGATCCAGTACCCCGGTTCCGCCATATAAGCATTCAAGTTATGCTGAGTCAAATCCATGTCCTTGTATTTCTGGCTGATGGTATATTCAACCAAGGCCATGTTACCGGATTCGGATTTTTTTATGCCGGTTTTTTTGAACGGGCTCTTTTCGGTTCTCGACCAGTAATATTTCCGGCAGGCTTGCGGGGTGTACGGGCCTCCCGTCTTTTCCAGGAATGCCGACATTATTACGCCCGTCTTATCATTTGACGCCTGAAAATAGGTGGCATGTCCGTTTGATGCAATGGAGAACTTTTTTACAACGAACCCCGGGGCCTTTATTTCCAGCGCCCATTTCAGTCCGGGCAATGACAAGGTAAGTTTTTCAGGTGAATCAGAAGCAATGACAAGGTTTCCTGCGAGCAGACCGGTGCAGAATATCAGTAAAATTACCGATTTCATTTTTTATCCTTTCTATTCAAATAATATCGACAGGCTAAAATGAAATGATATACCCCCACAAGTAATTTTCAAACCGGAATTCCGGACTTTAACCGTTAATGAATAGATTGCCTTACTTACTTCGTGTTCTTCGAGTTCTCCGTGGCAAAACTATTTCTTACTGAATTTTTCCGCGCATTGCATGCAGATGGATTTCAGTTCTTCTTTAGATACGCGGAACTGGCATTGCAAAACTTTCAGCTGCCGGAGCTGGTCTTCATCCAGGCATTGTCCTCGGCTGAGTTCGAAAAAATGTTCGGCCATTGCACGGAGTTTTTCAAGGTCTTCGAGACGGGGAAGATCTTTCTCTTCGCGGATTTTTTCTTCGATGGCGCGCGACTGGATTTCGCTGAGTCCGAGTTTTTCGGTTCTTTTTTCCAGTTCGGTTCGCTCCGGGGGAGTAATGACTCCATCCACCAGCAGCAGGCTGATAATGTCCTCCAGGATGGATGCGGGGGAATAAAGCAGTTCCCCGATCATGGGGGCCGGTACTTTGCCGTCCGGGGTTTTTGATTTCAGCTTTGCCGATACTTTGATCAGGTCACGGGCGACTTCGCTGGCGTTGGGGTAACGGTTTTCCGGTTTTTTATCGAGCATGCGGAAAAGGACGTCGTCTATTTCTTTGGGCACGTCTTTCCTGAATTTCCGGATGGATTCCGGCTTGGTATGGAGAATCAAATCCCGGACTTCTTCCATCTCCGCGTTTTTCTTGTACGGAAACAAGGTATGCCCGGAGAGCATCCGGTAGAGGATCACTCCGGCTGAATAGAGGTCGGTGCGGGAATCAACGTCTTTCATCAGCACCTGTTCCGGCGACATATACAGCGGGGTGCCGATAATCGAACCGCGTTCCTCCTCAAACAGTTCTTCCACGCCCCCGGCGCTGGGCGGCAGATGCGCCACGCCGAAATCGGTGATCTTGGGGGCCGCTCCGATGGCGAATATAATATTCTGGGGTTTGATGTCGCGGTGGACTACCATGATATGATGGGCGGCGCTGAGGCCGTTCAGGATTCCGAGCATGATATTGATGGCGATTTTAGGATTGAGCGTGTTTTCTTTTTTCAGCAGGTCTTCCAGGTTGCCGCCGCCGAGATATTCCATGATAATCGCGGTGGATTGCTCGTCTCCCTCGATATTGTAAACGATGATAATGTTCGGATGTTCGAGCTGACCGGCTATTTTTGCTTCGAGCAGGAAACGTTGCTGAATGGTCGAATCGTCGGCATTTCGGGGGAACAACTGCTTGATGGCCACCAGCCTGCCGATTTTCAGGTCTTCGGCGAGATACACGATCCCGAAAGTGCCGCTGCCGATCGCGCGCCGGATTTTAAACCGCCCGGAAATTTCCCTGGGGAGAATTGTCGATGGCGGCGGCGGCCCTCCGGGTTTGGTCATCGGGAGTGTCCGGTCCGGATCGCTTGAATTGTAGGTAGTTTCATCCATATGCCTGATTTTGATAATCCCGCGTATTCCCCGCAATCTTGAAAGCCAGCTGCTCCAGGGCAAGCCGTGAATTGTCGCTTCCTGAAACCAGGTGGCGGTACGTATTCAGCAACCCGTTCAGGGCGTCCTTAAGCTCCGTCTGCGTAAAGCTTTCAGCCTGGCAGTACAGCATGAACGCACGGTAGGGATGATATGAACAGAGAATATTGCCGGATTGCTCTTTTGGTACGCTGGTAACGAAATTTTTGAACTGCGGATAACGGAGCCGCCCAGGGATCTGGAGTTCGTCGATTACCGCCCTGGTTTTTACCAGATTCTGGAAATTTCCCACCGCAAGCGACAGTATCGCAAGTTCCGGGTTGCCGCTGCCCCGCGAACTGCGCAACTGTTCCATGAGGGTGTCGATGGTGATCAGGGCATCCTCCAGACGGCGGTTGATGAGGGCGTCGGCGAAAGCCCAGCTTAATGCTTCCGGGGTGCGGCTGCAGATGTTCCGGCAGTCTTCCAGGTTAATGTTGTCCCTGACGCCGATATAACAGAAAAGCTTGTCGAGTTCGGTGTAGATTCTGGCTGTGTCGCTGCCGACGGTGTCGGTGAGGAACTGGACGGCGTCCTCAAAAATATTGATTCCGGCGTTTGCACAGTATCCCCGGATTTTTTCGGCCTGGATCATGGCGTAATTTCGGTCGGTCAGGTCGGCCTGGGCCAGGAAAATACATGTTCCGGCCTGGTCGCAGGTTTTGTAGAAAGACTTGCGGCGGTCGATGCCGGAGCCGTCGATCACCAGGTTTATTTCTTCGGGAATTCCGGAACTGATGAATTCCGATAATGCGTCGAGTCGTTCTTTTTCCCTGGCGTTGGCTTTGCCGCTCATTACTTTTTCAAAGTGGGCGAAATGCTTGAGCCATACGGTCTTTTGCGGACTCAGGAATGGTGGCGTGTTCAGGGAGTTCATCAACTCCGCAAGGATTTCATCGGCTTTTTTTGAATCGTCATCGCCCTTGATTATTTCCATCGAAGGATCGTTTTCCGCGTCTTCGCCGCAAATCTCGCGGATTGTATCAACCGCTTTCGCTTTTATGGCGTATTCATCATTTCCGGATATCAAATATAATTTACTCATTTTTTCAGCTTTTAGCACTTAGCTTTCAGGTTTTAGGTTCTTTTTTATTGAGGTTCTCAAAGCATTGATGCATTTTGAGGTTTGCATTGATAAATCCTTAAGGACATGATAGTCCGTTTTATTTATCATATCAAGCCGGAATGTCAGGGAAAACTGATACTGCAATTCCAAAGCCGAACCGTGAGCTATCTCAAGGAACCTGCAAAAGTCTTTTTCCGAGTCTCGCCCACAGCCTTCTACAATATTCGATGCAATGGAAACCGCGGCCCTGCGGATTTGCGACCGTAATCCAAAAATTTCATCTTTTGAGAAAGTTTTTGTTTTTGAATATACTTCCAAAGCTAATTTATCAGCCAGCATAAAAGCTTTCAGTTTTTTCGGGTTTCTCATCTTCTTAACCTAACAACTAAAACCTAATTGCTAACAGCTTTCCATTCCCGGGATAAAAGTTTCCTTGCCGGAGAGTCCGGCGATGGTTTCGGTAAGGAGTTGTACGGCGCCGTCCACGTCGCGCAGGTCGCACATTTCCACCGGGGTATGGATGTAACGGGTGGGGATGCTGATCAGCGCGGTGGCTACTCCTGACCTTGTCAGTTGGATGGCCGCGGTATCGGTTCCGCCGGAAGCTTTGTAATCGGCGCTGTTCTGGTACTTGATTTTGTTCTTATCACCTGCTTTACGGAGAAGTTTGCCGAGAACTTTATTGTTGTCTGCGTTCCTGACCAGGATCGGGCCTTTGCCGAGGGAGGTGTCGCCGCAAATTTTCTTGTCGGTGCTGGGGGTGTCGGACGCGAAACCGACGTCGATGGCGATCCCAACGTGCGGGTTTACCCCGAATGCGCTGGTAGTGGCGCCGCGGAGACCGATTTCCTCCTGAACAGTGCCGACCCCGTAAACCGCCACATTGAGCTTGCGTTTGCTGAGTTCTCGGAGGGTTTCGGCAACAATAAACGCGCCGATCCTGTCGTCCATGCCTTTGGATTTCACCCGGTTTTTACCGAGGATTTCAAAATTCTTTTTAACTACCGCCGGATCGCCGATGGTTACCAGCTTTTCGGCGTCTTTCTTGTTTTCCGCGCCGATATCGATCCAGAGTTCGTGGAGGTCAAGAACCTTGTTTCGGTCGGTTTCGCTGCTCAAATGGATCGGTTTTTTTCCGATGATGCCGGGAATTTTGTCCTTTTCGGTGAGGACGTCAACCTCGGTTCCGGGGACGGTGATGTTGTCAATTCCGCCGACCCTGCGGAAGTAGAGCAGACCTTCCTCGGAGATATGGACAATCTGGAAACCAATCTCGTCGTAGTGTCCGGCCAGCATTATCCGCAGTTGGGCTTTTTCATTGAGAATACCGATGGTGTTGCCGGTGACATCGGTATAAACCCGGTCGGAAAATCCGTTAAGGTACTCCCGGAAAATCTTGGCGGTTTCCTCTTCAAATCCGGAAGGTCCGGCGCTGCTGAGTAATGCTTCGAGAAATTTACGGCTTTTTGCGGTTGGCATATGAGATTCCCTTCTTATTTGTTTCCTGCTTGAATTTCTCCAATTGCAGGCCCATTATATAGTTTACATTTCATTTCAGAGGAACAATATGACATTCGATGAGTTAAAAGTCTACAGCGAGGAGGCGCAAAATCGCCTGGATCACCTCGAAAAATTTTTAAAAATCAGCGATAAACGCAAAGAACAGGCGGACATTGAAAAGAAAATGACCGCTCCAGATTTCTGGGATAACCGTGAACAAGCCCAGGAAATTATGGGTAAGCTCAGCGCTTGCAAGAATGTGATTGCGCCGTTCGAGGAATTGTCCCGGCAAGTCGAGGATTTTACCGCCATTGCCGAACTGGCCGAAGAAGACGCGGAAATGATGGAAGAGGCAGACGGCGCATGGAGAAAGCTTTCGGTTAAACTCGATAAAATAGAATTGCTTAGTTTCCTTTCCGGCAAGTTCGACGGTAATAACGCGTATTTTTCCATTCATGCCGGCGCTGGCGGAACTGAGTCATGCGATTGGGCGTCGATGATGCTCCGGATGTTCCGGCGCTGGTTCGAGTCGCGCGGCTGGGAGGACGAAATTATCGAAATCCAGGCTGGTGATGAAGCAGGAGTCAAAAGCGTTACTCTGCTCGTAAAAGGCGATTTCGCCTACGGTTATCTTAAGTCGGAACGCGGCGTCCACCGTCTGGTCCGCATTTCCCCGTTCGACAGTAATTCCCGGCGGCACACTTCCTTCGCTTCGGTTGATATCTTTCCCGAACTCGATGACGACATTGAAATAGAGATTGAGGAAAAAGACCTCCGGGTCGACACCTACCGTGCCAGCGGGGCAGGGGGGCAACACGTCAATACCACCGACAGCGCCGTCCGCATCACCCATATTCCTTCCGGGCTTACCGTTGCTTGTCAGAACGAGCGTTCCCAGCATAAAAACCGGGCCACCGCCATGAAAATGCTGAAGGCCAAGCTGTATGAAAAACAGGAAGAGGAACGTATGCAGGAAGAAGCACAGCTCCGGGGAGAAAAAACCGAGATCGGCTGGGGAAATCAGATTCGTTCATACGTTCTGCATCCGTATCAGATGGTAAAAGATTTGCGTACCGAAGTTGAAACCGGAAATACCGCCGCCGTCCTTGACGGCGCTCTCGACCAGTTCGTGGAAGCCTGGCTTAAAGAATTCGGCGGCAGATAACAATTAACAGTTCTCCGGCGGAATGAACAAACTTTTCAATGTCAACTGGCTGAAAAAGTACGGCCGCGAACTCATGCTGCTTGCCGCCCTGGCAATCTGCTACACTTTCATTTTTCTGCCTTCGGTTATAAAAAAATTTCCGGATGAAATATTATATGCTTTCCGGTTTCCCATTGATTATTGGCGTCAAGTTGGAAATGCTTTTTTGGGGGGATATTTGCAGCAGGATACTTTTTATCGTCCTTTACAGGATTGTTTTTTCCCATTTATCTGTCAAGACGTTTTTGGGATGGATTATTTCTACTGGCTGATTGTAAATCTCGGAACTTCTTTTTTGGGGATTGTCTTTTTTTATGTCCTTATGCGGGTCGTCAGTAAGTCGCGGGTGACAGCCTGGTTCGGCGCTCTGTTCATGATATCATTTTATGCTCCGGCTTTTATGCTATATTTCCCGGATTTTTCCCAAATTGGTGGTTTTGAATTGGCATTCTATCTGTATTCTTTACAAAATTTATATATAATGTTCTGCTTGCTGGTTATTATTGGTTGGGTAAAGTTCCTCGATACTCTACGGGAAGTTTGGCGGCTGCTTGCGCTGGTTGCTTTTATTTTGGGGCTGTTGAGTTGTGAAATGACAATTTTGCTGCCGGTGGTTCTGCTATTCATTACTTTTATCTATAAACCGGATTTCCTGTTTGAATTGTGGAGATCGTTCGTTGGCCTGTTCCTGTTAAGATTTAAGCTGAAAAATCAAAGAAAGATTTTTTATGGATTGATGCCTGTATTGATTGCCTGGTGGAGCTATTTTGTCTGGCGGTTGGCGTTGGATTTTTACTGGGGCAACTACAGCCTTATAAAGTGTGTATGTTGTTTTACCTTGAACCTGAAATTAATCTGGTTCAATTTTCTAAATATCATAATGGCGGCATTTCAAGCTCCGAGGGTTTTTATCGATATTCAGGGAAGCATGAAATATTTGGAAACTCCCGGTATGGGATATCAGCATTATCCCATTCACTACCTTGCCATGCTGGTGCTGATAGGAATCGTCGGAGTGGTGTTTATACTGGAATTGATCAGGAACCGCAACCGGACGATCCTGTTGGGGATTTGTCTGTTCCTGGTCAATGCTTTTCCGTTTCTTTTCTGGAGCGAAATTCATTATGTCCAGACGCTGCCGTTACTGCCGCTGTTCGGACTGGCGATGATTTTCGGTGAATCGATGCGGATCATGTGCCGGGTGATGTATAAATCCCATCACTATCCGGCCGAAGCCAGAAAACAGCTTGCGAGTCCGGTGTTCTATCTGGTAATGCTGCCGCTGACCACTATTTTGATCTACAACCTCTGCTATCTCCGCTGGAAGTAAACTCAGACTTCAGGTTTCAGGCTTTCGCTTACCTGTTTTTTTGCATTGCCAGCGTTAGCGAAGCAATGCCATTTCAGTCCAAGGCCTGCCCTGCCGAAGCCGCAACGCACTTCGGCAGTTTCAATCCAAGGATACTTCCTTGGGGTTAGGAGATTCCGTAATGGGTTTTGCAGACTTCCACGAATTTGCGGAATGAGCGGTCGTAAGTGCGTTCGGCATCATCCGGGAAACAGCAGGCGGGAAGCTGCTGCATGCTGAGATGATAGTGCAGGCACTCGCAGCAGTTGCCTTTTTTACTGCATCTGGAGTAAGAGCAATTGCAGCGCGACATATTTTGGGATTGATTTGAACATGAAGCCATGATCATTTCCTCCGTAGAGTCATTACTGTACTAACTCGCATGCACTTTCAGATTCAGCCGAAAATGCCGTTTAAATCCAAGGTTCACTTTGATTTTTTTTGGAATTCAGCTACGTCGTCGATGATTTTTTCCAGCGGCAGTTCAGCTTTCCAGCCGATAAGCTCTTTTATCTGTTTTACTTCCGGCATCCGGTGAAGCATGTCCTCGAAGCCTTTTTCGTAGGCCTTTTCATAGGGGATTTTGACTATCTTCGACTTGCTGCCGGTACGCTTGATGACCTGTTTTGCCAGTTCATTGATCGAGATCGAATGCGTTCCGCCGATATTAACGACTTTGCCGTAGGCTTTTTTGTTGCAGGCCAGTTTGCGCAACGCCCGGACAGTGTCTGATACATGGCAGAAACACCGGGTCTGGTCACCAGTTCCGTAAACCTGGATCGGTTTGCCGGAAAGCGCCTGACCCACAAAACGCGGGATTACCATGCCGTACCTTCCGGTTTGACGGGGACCGACAGTGTTGAACAACCTTACCACCGTGCCCGGCAGTCCATTGGCGCGGTGAAATGACATAAAGAAAAATTCATCGAGCAGTTTACTGCATGCGTAAGACCAGCGGGAATGGGTCGGAGGTCCGATCAGCAGGTCGTCGCTTTCGGCAAAGCGTTTTTTTGTGGATTTTCCGTAAACTTCGCTGGTTGAAGTTATTATAATCGGAGTTTTGTAGCGTGACGCCGCTTTCAGTACTCGCTCTGTTCCGTGGACATTGGTGGTAATTGTCCAGACGGGGTCATTTACGACCAGTTCCACTCCCACGGCGGCGGCGAGATGGTACACCATGTCGGAATTATAAACAATGGTTTCCAGTTCCGGCATATCCAGGATATCGCCAACCAGAAATTTTAGTTTCGGGTTATCCAGAAGATGTTCCAGATTGGATTTCATGCCGGTTGAAAGGTTGTCGATAACGGTTACTTCGTGGCCATCGGACAATAAAGATTCGACCAGATGTCCGCCAATGAATCCAGCGCCGCCAGTGATTAGATAGTGCATTTTTTTTACCTCAACGATTTATTATTTATTCTGTTGTTAATTCAGGCTCGTCCTCCGGATCAACCGGATGCATTGGCGGCGGTGGCAGAATACCAAGCCTGATGCCGAACGCAACCAGCGGACCGGATATAATATATAGGTTTACCGCGATTACCAAAGCAAGTTTTAATTGAATTGCCGCAAAGATAAGCGCAGCCAGAACGACCAGCATCCGTCTTTTGTTGCGACGGACCGACAGCAGCCATTTGCCCATGTGCGGATAGGGAATATTGCTGATCATCAGGATACCTAAAACTCCAGTGTAAAGAGGCAGGAATTTTACCACCTGCTTAATTTCTCCGTGTTTCATGCTGTAAAAAATAACCAGGCTGCACACCGCCGCGGCCGCTCCCGGGCTTGGAAGTCCGGTAAACTTTTCGCCGCTTTTCTTTTCAAGCATGGCGTGAACGTTGTATCTGGCCAGCCTTAAGGCCGCGCCTGCAATGTATACCGCGCAGAAAGCCCACACGATCAGGTATTGATAAGTTGCCAGCTCATGCCTGCGAATGACATGCGCCATTACCGCCACGATTACCGCCGGAGCAACCCCGAAAGTTGTCATGTCAGACAGCGAGTCCATTTGCAGCCCCTGCATGCTTGCGGCCTTGAAGATTCTGGCGGTGAAACCATCGAGCATGTCGAAGACCATTGCGAACATGATTATCCAGGCACTTATTTCCAGAACGTTTTCCGGGGTGCGGACACTGTCATACACGTAGAGAGTGTAGAGGATTGCGCCGAATCCGCAAAGCGAATTGCATATGGTTAGAGAATTGGGAACCTGTTTCAGCCACCGGTTGTTCTCTATAAATTGTCGGAAATTACGCTTCTTCATCTAGAACCACGGTTTTGGCTGACGGAGATATCTTCCATTTTTTCGTGCTGTTCGAATCGGCGCTGCTAAGTTTGGCGATAATTGAACTTCCCGCCAGGACCCGGTCACCTACCTTTACCGCCAGTTTGATGTCTTGAATTGCCGGAAGATAAACCTCGGTCCGGGAACCGAATTTGATCATGCCGTATATTTCGCCTTTGTCAATTACCCGTCCGATGTTGACCGGACATACGATACGTCTGGCGATTTTCCCTGAAATCTGGCGAACGGCCATCGGGAAATGCATGTCACGTACTTCCGCAACCCCGGCAAGGGTCATGGATTCGTTTTCAGTAATGGCTTCAATATCGCGCGCATCATGGAATACGCCCTGTTTGTATAATACCTGTTCCACCTCGAAAAGACACGGAGCCCGGTTCAGATGAACATCCAGAACCGAAAGGAAAATACCGACCCGCAGGACGTCTTTACCGTCGAAACAGGTGGTTCCCTCCGGCGGTTTTACAAGTTCGATGTCCTTGATTACGCCGTCAGCGGGTGATACCAGCACTTCCGGCGAGTCCGGAACCTTACGTGACGGATTGCGGAAAAATGCGGCAATCGCCAGCCATGCCAGAATGATGAATGCGGAAACTCCCCATCCGGTGGGTTGCCGCATCCAGATTGTCACATAAATATTGCCTGCAAGCAGTATTGCCGCGATAATTCCCGCGCCAAGCCACTCGCGAATTCCATACTTAGTCAGTGTCATACTCATATAATACTCAAAATTAATTTGTTAAGTTACCGTTCTGTTGGCATGCTGTCAAATCCAGGGAGGAAAACAAAGGCTATTCTTGTTGAGAATCCCGGGCTTTTTGTGCTGAAGACATCAGTTTGTGTCTCAAACGGCGGTCTTTGCGCTGCCGATATCTCAGGACCATTCCGTAAGTTGCGAAATAACCGATAAATGCGCTTACCACCCCGAATAAAAAGCCGCCGACGAAAAACGGGATCACTATTTCCATTCCGAGATCAAGAAGCGCCGAATATGAAGGTTTATGGATTAAATGCTCGAACTTTTCAGATAAAAACTTGTAACCGAGAATGCGGTTGCCCATGATCAGATGCATTATAGCGCTGCCTACATAGCATTGAACCGGATAAATAATAAAAATAGTGAAATAGTTGGTAACCCAGGTAAATGCCATGGACAGAATTTTACTGGCCCTGAAAATGAACGCCAGCACCAGCGCTATACCCATCTGAAAACCAAAAGGAACCAGAAAGCCGATGAAAAGGCCAATAGCGGCCCCTCTGGCATTGTATTCCGGAGAACCGGACTGCTTGACCAGTTTGAAGTAATAATATCTTATTGAATTTTTACTAAGTTTTTTCATGGGCTTTTAAGAAAAAGAGATTATATTTCCTTAAACCCTTTCTTGCAAGGAGTTTTACGGGAAAAAAACAATTTACCGGTAAAAATAATTATAAGACTTGTGTTATATAAGAAAAGCGTTATATTGTTTTGTAACCAATTATTTGAAAGGAGAATCGTCATGAGTGAAGTAAAACATTTAACCACGGAAAATTTTGAAGCCGAAACTTCCAGCGGTGTAGCCCTGGTTGATTTCTGGGCGGAATGGTGCGGCCCCTGCAAAATGCTCAGTCCGGTGCTTGATGAAGTCGCCAAGGAGATTGGTGATGATGCAACCATCGCGAAAGTCAATGTAGATGAAGGACAGCAGCTTGCCGCCAAGTACGGCGTCCGCAGCATCCCGGCAATTTTTATCCTCAAGGATGGTGAAGTTGTGAACCAGTTTATTGGCGTTCAGGACAAATCCACCTTGGTTGGAGCTGTCAAGGATGCGCTGTAAAAGCTGTTAGGGATTAGGTAATCAGCTCTCGTCATTGTGGTTGTGGGCGTTGGCTTAATCGAGTTCAGGACACAACTGAAGTTATTGACTTCGACACTTGGCTTTACCCTGAAATCCCCACAGGGGATAACACATGATAGCCACGGGCGTGAGTCCGTGGTTTCGGGAATATACAGAATATTTGAGTCCCCGCAGGGCGGCGGAATAAATAAAATTGTGGTGATAAAATGAACAAAGATATAGTAGTTGCCGTATTGGGCGCATCGCCCAAGCCGGAGCGTTATTCCCACAAAGCGGTAGTGATGCTGTTGGAGCATGGCTATCAGGTGGTCCCTGTAAATCCCGGAGGAATGGAAATATGTGATATTCAGGCTGTAACCGGACTTGGTGAAATCCCGGTTCCTGTCGATACACTCACCGTTTACGTGAATCCGGGTATTTCTTCCGGTATGGCTGATCAGATAAGAGCTTTGAAGCCCCGCAGGATTATTTTTAATCCGGGTACGGAAACCCCTGGTCTTGCCGATAGTTGCCGGGAAAACGGTATCGAGGTTGAGGAAGCGTGTACGCTGGTTTTATTGCAAACCGGACAATTCTGAGTAAAGAATGAAGGCAGATGAAAAACAACAGGCCGCGTTGCTGAAAGCGTTGAGCCATCCGGTGCGGTTGAGAATCCTGCGTCTGCTCCGACATGGGCCATGTTGTGCGTCATCCACCAATGCCGCGATTCCCGTTTCCCAGCCTAACCTGTCTCAGCATCTTCGCGCCCTTCGCGAGGCCGGGATTATTGATTTCTGCCAGGTCGGGCCGAAACGTTGTTTCTACCTGTGCAGACCAGGTTTGACCGGAAATTTACTCGATCTGCTTGACCGGGAACATCCGCGAATATTCAAATCCCCGGACGATATTAAGCGGGAAGCCGGAAAGAAATAGGATTGTTCAGGTTTAATAATTTGGAGTTGTATTTGCCATGCCGGACACAACCGATAAGTCAAAAACTCCTTCCGGTTTCATTATCGCGATTGTCCGGACTTTCCTTACCGGGCCGCTTTCAGTAATTATCATTGTCCTTGCGTTGCTTTTCGGGGCCATGGCGATTTCCCTTACTCCCCGCGAGGAAGAACCCCAAATCGTGGTGCCGATGGTTGACGTGACTGTGAGTTTTCCCGGACACTCCCCGGAGGAGGTAGAGCAGTTGGTCACGGTTCCGCTGGAGCGGATTCTCTGGCAGGTTGAGGGCGTCGAGCATGTCTATTCGATCAGCCGGCGCGACAATGCTATGGTCATGGTAAGGTTTTACGTGGGCGAGGACCGCGACCGCGCCATGGTAAAGGTTCGCGATAAAATTTCTGAAAACCTTAACCTTGTTCCCCACGGCGTGACGAATTGGGCTGTCGATACAGTTGCAATCGACGATGTTCCAATCGTGACCCTTTCCGTATATTCTCCTGATCGGACCCCCTACGAATTGCGGCGGATTGCCGAGGAAATGAAAGCGCGGCTGGATTCCCTCCGCGACATCTCCCTTACCCAGATTCTGGGCGGCTATCCGCGTGAGATACTGATCGAACCCGACCCTCAAAAAATGGCGGCAAGAAAGATTACCTTCAGCGAAGTCGTCAGCAGATTGCAGCGGAATAATACAGTCAATACCGTTGGAAAACTGATGAAAGGCAACCGTTCATTCAGGTTGATCGTCAAGCCGGGGTTGAGTTCCGTGGAGAGCATCGCCGATACTGTCATAAGCTCAGACGGAGACCGGCAGGTGAGGCTGCGCGATATCGCGGAAGTTCGCGACGGTCCCGTGGAGCAGGATTATTATACGAATATCGGTTTCGGTCCGATGACTCCGCAACGCAAGCAATACGGCGATAAAATTTTTCCTGCCGTAACCATGGCGTTCAGCAAGAAGCGCGGCACTAATGCCGTGGACGTGGCAAACAACATCATTGCCGCCGCCGAAAAACTTAAAGGCGGCATTGTCCCGCGCGACGTTAAAATGGTGATAAGCCGGAACTACGGGGAAACCGCCGACCGCAAGGTTGATGATCTTATTTCCGGGATGATCTTTGCCATTATAACCGTGGTTGGGTTGATGATCTTTACGATGGGGTGGCGGGAAGCACTGGTTGTGGGCATGGCGGTTCCAGTGAGTTTCGCCCTGGCGCTGTTCACGAATTATGTTTTCGGGTACACGATCAACCGGGTCACGCTGTTCGCCCTGATCCTGAGCCTCGGGCTGGTGGTGGACGACCCGATCACGAACGTCGATAATATTCAGCGGCATATCCGGATGGGCCTGCTTGATCCTTTCCGTGCAACGCTTGCGGCGGTTAAGGAGGTTATCCCGCCGGTGATAATGTCCACGCTGGCGATAATCGTGTCGTTCACTCCGATGTTTTTCATTACCGGCATGATGGGGCCGTACATGGGACCGATGGCGATCAACGTGCCGCTGACCGTATCTTTTTCCACATTGTGTGCGCTGACGTTCGTGCCGTGGATGTCGTATAAACTGCTGAAGGGCAAGGCCGGAAAAGACAAGCTCCCGGCTGAACCTTCCGCCGCCGCATTGGCGGTTACCCCGGAATGGATCAGGAAACTTTACCGCTGGGTCATGTCGCCGTTTCTCAAGACCCGGAACGCCGTGTTGCTGCTGATTTTCGTAGTGTTCCTGATGTTCGGGGCTATGGCCCTGATGCTCCTTGGCGTACCGCTTAAAATGCTGCCGTACGACAATAAAAACGAACTAGAATTGATTGTCGATCTTCCCGAAGGGAGCAGTCTTGAGGAAACCTATGCGGTAATGAAGGAATTGGAAAAATACTTGTCTACGGTAAACGAGGTCAAGGATTTCGAGGGATACGTGGGAATCAATGCGCCTATCGATTTCAACGGCCTGGTCAGGCATTACAACATGCGGATGAATTTCAATCAGGCCGATATCCGGATTAATCTGATCGACAAAACCCGTCGTAAGCAGCAAAGTCATTCCATTGCGCTCAGACTCCGCGACGATCTTACCGCGATTGCCGAAAAACACAATGCCCGGCTGAAGATAGTGGAGGTACCGCCGGGACCGCCGGTACTGTCAACCATTACCGTGGAAGTCAGGGGGCGGCCGGACTACGAATACGCGGAACTCATCAAAGGCGCGAAAACGCTGGAACAGCGGATGCGTGAAACCGGCTCCAGGCATATCACCGAAATCGACGATATGAGCGAAGCGCCGCACTCAAGGTTTACTTTCAAGGTCAATCCCGCGAAAGCCGCGCTTCATGGTCTGACCGCAAACGAGATCACCGCCGAACTGCGTACCGCTTTACAAGGAGTAGATGCAGCCCAAGTCAGGTTTGACCGGGAACGGAATCCGCTTTATGCGATGGTAAGGCTTCCCCTTGCTGACCGTTTTGATCCCAAGCAACTCGGACAATTGTGGCTTAAGGGCGGCAACGGGAAAATGGTACAGCTTGCGGAACTCGGACACTTTATCAATGAGACGGAAGAGCAGCCTATCTATCATAAAAACCTTGAGCGGGTAGTGTTTGTTACCGCCGAAAGTACCGGCAAACCTCCCGGTGAACTGATTCTGAAAGTATGGCGGAAGCTATGGGAGAAACCGCTCCCGGACGGCATCGAAACCGAATGGGCAGGGGAAGGCGAATGGCAGATAACCCTCAGAGTGTTCCGTGACCTTGGAATTGCATTCGGCGTTGCTATGATCGGAATTTTTCTCCTGCTGATTGTCCAGACGAACAGCATTGTCCTGCCGCTGATAATCATGGCGGCGATTCCGTTGACAATTATTGGGATTGCGCCCGGATTCTATCTGCTCAATCAGGTTACCGGCGGAACCGTTGCCGGATATCCTGACCCGGTGTTTTTCACTGCCACCGGCATGATTGGAATGATCGCGCTTGGCGGCATCGTGATTCGGAACAGCATTGTCCTTATCGAGTTCATCCAGGACTCCGTCAAGGCCGGCAACGACCTGAAAACCGCGATTCTGGAAAGTGGCGCGGTGCGCTTCCGGCCGATTGTCCTGACGGCCGCGACAACTATGATCGGCGCCTGGCCGATAACCTTTGACCCGATTTTTTCCGGCCTCGCCTGGGCCTTGATTTTCGGACTTTGCGCCAGCACTTTATTCACATTGCTGGTGATTCCAACGGTTTATATGCTGGCGGGGCCGCGCAAACATCAGCTAAAGGAGAATACTCAATGAATGAAGAAAAGATAAAAAAGAAAAGCGTCTGGAGATATCTCGGGCCATTGCTGGGAATCGTGCTTCTGGTTTTGATCGTGGCGTACCAGGCGGGAGTGTTCGTTACCGGTAAAGTGAGTCCGGGACGCAGCGGATTTTCCGGGCAGGGCATGCCCCCCGCATCGCGAATATTCAAGGTGAAAGAGGTTGATGTTCCCGAGTATTACACTGCGGTTGGGACAGTTCATAGCCGCGATGAAATCGAGATTTCCCCGAGGATTACCGCCAGGATCGATGATATTACCCGGAGAAGCGGCGACTCGGTAAAAAAAGGGGAGGTGCTGGTAAAGCTCGATGATTCTGACCTGCAAGCCATGCTGAAACGTGAAAAGGAAGGGATCAAGGAAGCTGTTTCAGCTTATAAACTTTCGGTTTCTGAACTCAAGCGGACTGAAGGGCTTTTCCAGAAAGAAATTGTTTCGGAAAAAGAATATGACCGGGCCAGGGAAACCCAGCAAACCGCCGCCGCCCGGTTACTGGCCGCGAACGAAGCATACAAGGAAGCCAAGGCTAACCTTGACTACGCCACCATTAAAAGCCCGATTTCCGGGATTGTGGCTGAGCGCAACAAAGATCCCGGCGACCTGGCTGCCCCGAACAATATTTTATTGACGATTTTCGACCCGGAGCGCTTGATGCTTTATGTGCCGGTTAGGGAATCGCTGGTGAAGAAGATCAAAGTGGGCGACAAAATGAGTTTTTTTGCGGAAGCGCTCGGGAAGGATTTTACCGGGGAGGTAAGGGAGATCGTGCCGTCGGTGGATCCGGGCAGCCGTACTTTTCTGGTGAAAATCTGCATCGGTGAGTCGAAAAAGCTGATGCCGGGCATGTTCGGCGTCCTTAAACTCAAGCTCGGAATGAAGCCAGCCATCATAATTCCGGAAAAAGCGGTTTCGCATGTGGGACAATTGGAGTATGTTACTGTGTTGCGCGATAAGAACCGCGATAAACTTTTGGTCCGGACCGTACCTGGCCCGGTTCCCGGTAAGCTCCGGGTTATTTCCGGATTGAAACCGGGAATGGAAATAACTGTTAATAAATAGTTGCTTATGAAAAAAAACAGTTTGTGCCGTATGCGAGGAAATAAACCGAAGCTGTGTTATGCACCCCGTCGGCTTGTCACCTGAAATTCGCGGCAATTCCGACTTTTTCATAAGCAACTAAATAGCGAGTAATATGGATTTAACTGAATTTCTGCAAGTGATTAAACCTTTTCGCGGCAGTACCGTGCTGGTCGGGTTCAGTGGCGGGGCCGACAGCACCGCGCTGCTGCTTTTACTGCGCCAGTTTGCGGCGGAATTAAATTTAAAAATCGAAGCCGTGCATTTTCAGCATCAACTGCGCGGCGCGGAGAGCCAGGCCGACGCCGACTGGTGTCGCCAGTTTTGCGAAACCCGGAGGATCCCTTTCCGCGAAGTGAAACTGGATGTCAGAAAAGCTATCGAGGGCGGAGACGCGCTGGAGTTGGCCGCGAGGAAACTCCGAATCCAGCAGTGGCAGCAAATGTGTCCGGAGAATGGCGTTGTAGCCTTGGCTCATCATGCCGATGACCGGGTGGAAAACCTTTTGATCAGGCTGATAAGGGGGGCCAATCTTAGCGGACTGACTTCCTTGAGACCGGTGCAGAATGTTCATGGCGTCAGGTTTGTCCGGCCATTGCTGGCATATCCAAAGTCGGGACTGGTTGACTTTCTGACGGAACAGGGAATCGGCGACTGGCGGGAGGACTCCTCCAACCACGACATAAAAATGCTGCGCAATTTCTTCAGGAATGAAATTCTGGACAAGATTTACGCGGAATATGATTATTCACTGTCAGGTCTGCAACGGGCGCTGGAAGTGCTTGAATGCGACGCCCTGTACCTTGAGGAGGGCGCAAAAGAGCAGTTCAGCAAAATAACCGGAGCGGCAACCACGCCCGTGCAGTTCTGGAAAAATCTTCCTGAAGCTTTGCGGATCAGGGTGCTCAGGTTATGGCTCAGCGAGCTTATCGGTGAGGAGTTTATCCCGGACGCCAGTTTACTGACTCGCTTTAAAACCGCGTTGACGATCAGTTCCCGCACAGGAGAAACTTTCCTTGTTCCGATGCGGGGAGGGCGGTTTCTGGCGCGCCGTCTGACAAAAGTTTTTATGCTGGAACGTTTTCCCACTGACAACGGTGAAAATCATATCCGGCAATTATGGAACTGGCGTGAGGAACCGGAGATTACTTTCAAGGGATGTACGGTCAGCGCCGAAGTTCAGGAACAGGCCGGGGATTTTTGTTCTGACGATGAATCCACGGCGGTATTCAATGCGGAACTGCTTCCGGAAAATCTGCTGTTACGGTCATGGCAGCCAGGAGACCGCATGGAAGTTTTCGGCGACAACCGTGAAGTGAAATTAAAAAAGTTGTTCCTCGCCCGAAAAATACCGGAATTCGATAAACCGGACCATCCGCTGGTTTGTCTGCCGGGTGGACTCATTATTTGGGTCGGCGGTGTTCGGAGGTCAAATTTTGCCCCGGTGGAAGAAGAAACCGGAGCAGTGGTGAAATTTACCTTCCAGCGTACATCTGATCGTAATATTTAAGATACTCGCCCGAGGTGAGTTCTTTAAGCCACTTTTCGTTGTCCAGATACCAATTGACGGTTATTTTAATTCCTTCCTTGAACGTTACGGTTGGGGCCCATCCGAGTTCGGTGCGGAGTTTGCCGGCGTCGATGGCATACCTCCGGTCGTGACCGGGGCGGTCTTTCACATATGTGATAAGTGATTCCGGCTTGCCGAGAATGTCCAGGAGAGTCTTGACCAGCTCGATATTCGGCATTTCGTTCTCGCCGCCGACATTGTAAACAGAACCTGATTCCGCCTTGGTGAATGCCAGCCAGATGGCGCGGCAGTGGTCGTAAACGTAAAGCCAGTCGCGCACCTGGAGGCCGTCGCCGTAAACCGGAATGTTTTTGTCCGCGCAGATATTGTTGATGCACAGCGGGATCATTTTTTCCGGGAATTGATACGGGCCGTAATTGTTGGAACAGCGGGTTATTACGGTGTCGAGTCCGTAAGTGTGATTGAAGGCGCGTACCATCTGGTCGGCCCCGGCTTTGCTGGCGCTGTACGGGGAATTCGGCTGGATTGGGGATGTTTCCGAGAACATTCCCTGTTGGCCCAGCGAACCGTAAACTTCGTCGGTGGAGACTTGCAGGAAACGTTTTACTCCAAGTTCCTTCGCCGCCATCAGCAGATTAAGGGTTCCGCCGATATTGGTTTCAACAAAGACTTCCGGGCCTTCGATCGACCTGTCAACATGGCTTTCCGCCGCGAAGTTGATGATGCCGTCGATATTATGTTCCTGAATTAGCTTGCGGACAAGTTCTTTGTCGCGGATGTCGCCGTGGACAAAACAGTGGCTGGGATTGTCGAGGCAGTCCGCAAGGCTGGAAAGATTTCCTGCGTAAGTAAGAAGGTCGAGGTTGACAATTTTAACATCCGGGTTTTCCTTGAGCATCATTTTGACAAAATTGATGCCGATAAATCCGGCGCCGCCAGTGACCAGCAGGGATTCCGGGGTAATCATTTTTTCTTACCGTCCTTTTTCGGAGTCAATTCTTTTATTTTTTCATCGAGCTGCCGTGATTTTACCGCCAAACGTTTCATTTGCGGTTTACGGTCAAGCAGGATGGCAAGCTTTTTATGCAGATACATTATATCGTCATGGATCTTGGCAAGTTCCCGGTCGGATTTTATCAGGTAAATTCTGGTTTTGAACATTTTAACGTCCAGGGTGGCGCGTTCTTTTTTTAGTATCTTGAGTTTTTCCGCATTTATCGCCGCGGTTTCGGATTCCTTTTTAGGGTCCTGGGCAATTGTATTGCCGGCCGCTAAAACGAGCAGCAGTAAGACGGCAAGGAGTCTGACGGTGATTTTCATTATATTCATTTCCTTATTGATTAACCGGTTGAATCCCTAATCTATCGCGAGATGCGGAATTTTCTAATCTAATTAAGGAAATGCCGGTAAACTTAATAAACGCCGTACTGGTCGCGGATTTCCGTCATCAGCAGGTAACCTTCGGCATTTTCCGGGCTGAATACGCATCCTTCGGTTCCGCCGAGGAGATACCTGCCGCCGGGCATTCCGGCTTCCAGGCATTCTTTGGCTTCGCGGATTATAAGGTCGCGATCACCAGTGGCAAGGACGGTCTGGTCATCGAGATTCCCGGCCAGCGTAACTTTGCCCCCGACAAGTTTTTTCAGTTCGGGGAGGGTGATATCTCCCTGCGGCGGTTTTTCAACTGGTGAGATAACGTGGGCGCCAAGGTCAGCCATCATCTCGATAACTTTAGAGAGTTTTCCGTGGCTGTGATACCAGATGTAACCACCGCGTTCACGGGCGTATTTTATCATTTTCCCGTCGTAGGGTGTTATCAGCTGCGAGAACCATTCCGGCCCCATCAGGGTTTGGGAACACAATTCTCCGCCCGAAACCAGAAAGTGTCTGATTCCGGCATCCAGGCAGGACTGGGCATAGACAATCAGGTTGTCTGTAACTTTGGCGAGTACTTCCTTAACCAGGTCGGTGTGATAGCAACAGGCGTACATCAGGAAGTCTTCCGGCGACAGCCACAAGCCCGGACAGCACAGGGCGTTGTGGTAGCCCACCGACACGATGCCGTTATCCCCTATCCTGTCGTTCCATTCGTTATATTCCGATAAATCGGGTTCGGCCGGTTCGAACGGAATTGAGAGGGCTTTTTCAATATCTTCCGGAGACTTGAAAAAGTGTTCGGTAGCCCAGTCCATCATGGATTTTTCCAGGTGAAGTACCCGGGTTATCGGACCTTTTGGCGTGTGGATTGTTTCTTTACGGAGGTCGCCGGAGGTGTTTGTTTCAAGATTTTTCCTGGCGTATTCTCCGAAATAGAGGATGAAGTCAGGCAGAACATCAACGTAAAGATACGAATCGAGTTTGTCGATTATTTTTTCGGTATATTCTTCTCCCGCATTGTTGAACCACTTGGTGTCCAGCCTTGGGGTTACCGGAACTTTGTCGGGAATTTTGCCGTCGAAAACCTGAATGATGCGTTCACGTGATGTCATATTATGTTCGCCGTTTGTTTGTTGTTGTTCGATTGTGGTAAATTTAATGGCTGATTTGTCTCTTGCCAATAGTGAAAAAGAAAAAACCGCGGAAAAATATAAAAATACATTCTGGTTGAACAAAAGATATTAATGTTGAATGCAGAATATGCGTATTGAATAAGGTGTTTATATATAAAGAGTAATGACAATCAAGACGTGTTGGCTTATATACAATTTTTTACTAAAGTGGACAAAGCTGACTTGCTTTGTCATAATTATTCGAATACTTTCCGGTTAAGATATTTGACAATCCGGTTAAAATCTTATAAAATAAACAAGATATTTTAGATGATTTAGGCATCAGGGAGAGATATGGTTGAGAAAGCCGGGTCTGGAGTGAGACCGCAAAAAAGAAAAGACCGTGAGTGCGGTTCAGGTATGGCGCCTAGAGCCGTCACGGTTACCTGCCGTTGCTTCTCACTTAACGAGTTATTGGTAATAGCGGCAGTGCTGTGCCTGCTGTCTACTATATTGTTGCCTGTTCTTACCAGGGTGAGAGCAACGATGATTACTACTATCTGTAAAGATTCAATTTCCCAGCTTACCAATGCAAACCTGAAATATTCGTTAGATAACGACAACCGGTTGTGCCCGGGGAAAATCGGACGTAATCTCCGCTGGTTTGGCGTCAGGAACGGTTCCGGCAGTTTCGAGTTTGATTTTACCAAGGGGCCGTTGGGAACTTATGTGAGAAACAATGACAGCTTCCGGATGTGTCCGGCGCTGAAAAAGATGTTGCCGAAAGAGAAGTATCCCTATGATACGGGGACTCGCGGATATGGTTACAATTTGAAGGTAGGTTCGCTTCGGGCGATGACGGCTTTCAATTGGGACAACTGGGAAAAATCATGTGAAGAGCTGGGTTTCTATAAAAATAAGATCAAGAATCCGAGCCGCACGGTGATGTTTACTGACGCAGCGACGCTTGTGGATAAAACCGGCAACATCAATATTGCCGGTAAAGTGGCGGAATATGGTTTCTGCCATTCCTACGATTTTTATAACCGTGGGCATCCGGCTTGGGGAATACCGATTCCATCTATTCATTTCAGGCATGGCAACAATGCTGTGATCAGTTGGGTAAATGGGAGTGTTTCCGTTGAGAAAATGAATTACAGTATGGGCGAATGGGGAAAATCATTGCTCGGTTTTTTCGGGCCTGAAAACAGCAGTCTGTTTGACCCGTTATAAAGAAGGCATGGGATGAGCGAAGAACAAAAAACTACAGTTGATCTGAAGGACTGGTCACATCGTGTGAAGCAGCATCATTCCGATATCGAATTGGAACGCACCACCAGGTTGGATATTGATAAAATTGAAAAGCATTTTTCATATCAGGCATTTATAATTAAATTAGTTGTGCTGGCGGTCATTATCGCCTCATTGTATTTCGATTATATCTGGTTGTTTGCCAACAGTACTCCGGAATACAAAAATATCCTGTTGCCGATGAATCTTAACCAGAAGCAGGCGCTCAGGATTGAAAAGTATGTCCGCTATCTGGTAAGATTGTACCGGTCTGAAAAGATGCACGGTCTGGAATTAAAGTGGACCAGGAATATTCCTCCTGAGTTTAAAACGGAAGCTAACCAGAAATTTGCGATGCTTTCGCGGGAAGGATTTACTGTTGACCGGATTGCCGTTGAAAAGAACCGGATTTACAATATCAGATGCCATACCCTCGGCAATATCGGCGAAATTGCCTACATCGAGATCATGATGGTAAACATAGGCGGAAACTGGGTGTTCCGTTTGCTTAGAGTTTACTGAGTCTGCGCTGCCGCGATTTTTTCCGCAATTGCTTCAGGAGTGAGTTTGTATGCTTTCCGGATTTCTGAAGTGTTGCCGTGCGGAACAACATCATGTCCCCAGCCGAAGTGGATTATTTGCCGTTTTTCCGCATTTATCAGGAGTTCATCGATTTCGGCCGCAAGTCCTCCCCGGGTCTGATGGTCTTCGATGGTGACAATCCGCATTTTCGCGGCATGTTCGAAGAGCAGTTTTTCATCAAGCGGCTTTAGGAAACGGGAGTTTACCACGGTGGCTGATAAACCGTGTTTTTCTTCGAGTATTTTCGCGGCGGCAACGGCGGTTTGGGTTTCGCGGCCAAAGGCCCAGACAGCCAAGTCATTTCCGTTTTTTACCACTTCAGCTTTACCCCAGGGAATTTCAACGGGCGGGGTGTCATTTTTGAATGGAACTCCCGAACTGCCGCGCGGGTAACGGATCACGGTCGGCCCCGGATGTTGCCAGGCGGCAAATATCATGCTGCGCAGCTCCGTTTCATTTTTCGGGGAGAGAATCGACAGGTTCGGAAGGGCACGGAGAAAGCCCAGGTCGTTGATTCCGTGATGGGTCGGGCCGTCATCAACGATTCCAGACCGGTCACAGCATATTATTACCGGCAGATTCTGCAGGCAGATATCATGGAATACGCAGTCGAGTGCTCGTTGCAGGAAAGTAGCGTAGATCGCCACGACCGGGCGAATGCCTCCGGCCGCGAGTCCGGCGGCGAACACCACCGCGTGTTCTTCGGCGATGCCTACGTCATGAAACTTGCCGGGGAATTTTTCGGAGAATTCCTTTAGCCCGGTCCCGGAGCGCATGGCCGCGGTGATTACCGCCAGGTTGTCGGCCGGCTCCGCCAGTTCTTCCATGGTCATTCCAAAAGCTTTGGAAAAGGTGGTTCCGTCTTTGCCGTCGCCGTTGCAGATTCCGGTGTCCGGGTCGAAGCTGGAAAGGCCGTGAAATTTTTCCGGGGCTGCTTCGGCGTGCGGATATCCGTGTCCCTTTTCCGTAATGACATGGACAATCACCGGGCGTCTGAAATTTTTTACCCCGTCGATGGTGCGGATTAGTTCCTGGAAGTCGTGGCCGTCGATAGGGCCTATGTATCTTATTCCGAGTTCTTCAAAGAATACCCCGGGAACCAGGAGGCTCTTGGTGGCTTCTTCCAGTCTGGAAATTTTCCGGATCACCTTTGACCAGCCGGGAATCCATTTGAAGAGGTTTTTCATAAACGTCTTGAACCGGTTGTAACTTTGTCCGGAAATAATCCGGTTCAGGTAGCGGGGGATGGCCCCCACGTTCTGGGAGATTGACATCTTATTGTCATTCAGGATAATTATAAGGTCTTTAGTGGCCTCGGAAATGTTGTTCAGTCCTTCCAGGGAAATCCCGCAGTTCAGTGAACCGTCGCCTACGACTGCCACCACTTTTTCCCTGCTTCCCCGCCGGTCGCGCGCCACCGCCAGGCCAAGGGCCGCGGAAATTGCGGTTCCGGCATGGCCCGCGCCGATCACGTCAAATTCCGGGGACTCCTCGCGGGACAGAAACCCAAGGCATCCGTTGGTTTGCCGCAAGCTTTTAAAAATATCTCCTCGGCCGGTAAGAAGTTTGTGTACATAGCCCTGGTGTCCCACGTCCCAAACCAGCTTGTCGTCCGGGGTGTTGAAAATATAGTGCAAGGCGATTGTCAGCTCCACCACGCCAAGATTCGGGGCCAGGTGTCCGCCGTTGGCCGCCACAACCTCCAGAAGTTTCCGGCGAATTTCCGACGACAGTTTTTCCAGGTCCGTTACCGGCAGTCTGCGTAAATCGGCTGGACTTGCGATCTTGTCCAGCAAGGGAAAGCCATGTGTGTTGTTGTTGTCCAAGCCTGATACTCCGGGCGCTGATTTGATAATAAAACCCCAAAACTACCATTGTATTGTCACGCATTCAAGGATAAAATTCAATTTGTAGATGACTTATCTTATACAATGTGTTGAAAAATCAGTATTTAAAGGTTTTATTAACAGAATCTAAACTGACAACTTGGGAGATGCAAATTTGAAATACTCAGCAAAGATTCGAAATGGACTTCGGTGGACGGCAATTTCAGCCTTTACCGCCGGACTGGTGGCAATATGGGGATGTATTTTGTCGGAAAAACCTTTTCATCCGGTTAAATATTTTGACCTTGGAACCCCGGACACCATGATGGTTAAGGGCGTTGACTTCAAGATCGAAAATGTATGCAACTCCAGCAACACCCGCCTGAAAATGGCTTATCGTGTAAGCGACAACCGGATAGAAACCGATGATTATAATAAATGGATCCAGAATCCCGGTTCGTTACTTACCAGGTATCTTCGGGTCGCTTTTGAAAGCGATGTGCCGGTTAAGAGGAAAAACAAAACCGTGACCTGGCTGCTGAACGGCGGTATCGATGTTTTTGAAATCGATCTTCCAAAGAAAGAAGTGAGATTAGGGCTTAATTACTATATTGTTCGCGAATCGGATAATAAAATTCTTATCCGTCAGTACCGTTCTTTGACCACCAAGCTGGAAACCATGGAACCAGAGGCATTCGCACGGGCCATGACCGTGAATGCTAAAAAACTTGCCGTCAAGATTCGGAATGACATCCTCAAACTTCAGGCCGATGACAAGAAGCATGCGAACAGCAGAAGAAGCAAGACCGCAAAATAACGGAGAATCCGGCAGATGCCTGTAAACGAAAACACATCCAGATCAATATTCCAGGCCCTTGGGGATGGCGCTTGTACTTTCTGGGATGATTCTTGTTCCATGGTTGGGTTCATGGGGGAACTTGTCTCTGCTATCGGCAGTGCAATCCGGCATCCGCGGAGGGTGAAATGGCGGGAGACTTTTTATTACATGGATGTAAGCGGCAGCGATGCGTTGCCGATTATTTGCCTTATGGGGTTCCTTATTGGACTTATCCTTGCTTTTCAGGCCGTGATGCAGCTGCAAAGGTTCGGTATTGACGAATATGTTGTTGACCTTGTCGGAGTGACAATTGTCCGTGAGCTTGGGCCGCTGATGGTGGCGGTGATTATTGCGGGGCGTTCCGGGTCGGCTTTCGCCGCCGAGATTGGAACCATGAAGGTTTCAGAGGAAATCGACGCAATGGTTACCATGGGGCTTGTTCCGAGCAGGTTTGTGATTATCCCGAAAGTGCTGGCTATGCTGATTATCATGCCGCTGTTGACCATCTTTGCTGATATCGCCGGGGTCATTGGCGGGATGTCAGTTACATATTTCGACCTCGGAATTTCAATTGCCCAGGCGTATTACCGTACCATTGAAGTGATTACCCCGATGGGACTGACCCAGGGAATTGTTAAAAGCCTGGTGTTTGCCGTAATTATTTCCGCGATCGGGTGCATGCGCGGTTTTCAGGCGAAAAGTGATGCCCAGAGTGTTGGCCGCGCGGCCACCTCAGCGGTAGTGAGTGCTGTATTTCTAATCGTTGTGGCTGATGCTGTGGTTACGGCGATATTCTTTATGTTATGATAAAAAAAGGAAGAAGATAGATATTATGCGTGAAGCAAGTCGATATAAGTTAGGTGCTTTTGTGGCGGTGGCCGTACTTCTGATTATCCTGTCGTTTTTTCTCGTCGGACTTTCCGAGCTGTTCGAGCCGAAACTTACCGTGCTTACGGTTTTCCGGGATTCCGTGGAAGGGCTTAAGGTCGGTTCGCCGGTTAAGTACAAAGGCGTGTCTTTCGGCAGGGTCACAAGGATTGCCATGCAGAACCAGACCGGTTATATCGACGTTTTTATGGTAATCTATTCATCCTCGATGGATTCAATTGATCCTAAAACAAAAAGAATCAGCCAGAGCAGGACCAATTCCTCCCTTTTCTATTATTTCAATAATCTGAAAGAACAGGGGATGCGTTGTTCTTTGCAGTCGTCAGGGATTACCGGGGGGGCTTTTATTGAACTCGATGACAGAAAGCATGCAACCAAGCAGAATCTTCCTGAGATTGAGGTTTCGGTTCCGGAGGATGTCGTATATATTCCTTCGCGTCCTTCTCATGTTTCCGCTGTGATTGAAAATATAAGTAAAACCGCCGAGGAACTGGCGAAAATCAATATTACCGGCCTTGCCGCACAGTTTAAGAGCACCATGGCAAGATTGGATACAAAGCTCGCTGAGCTTAAGATTACCGAGGTCACCAATAAACTTACTGCCACTCTCGATTTGCTGAACACCCGCCTGAAAGATCCCAAGCTTATAGATTTTATCGACAAAATGGATAAGATCAGCGGCAAGCTTGAAGAGGGCCTGGACAAATTCGGCAAGACATTTACCGCGAAGAAAATCGATGATCTGATCCTAGATATTTCCAAGTGCATAAAAGCGCTTACCGAACTCGCCGGGAATGTTGAAGACAAGATGCAGACGATTTCGGAACTCCGCCGGCAATTGACGGCCACCATGTCAAACCTCAACGAGACCCTTGACGCCGCAACGGAATTGTGCACTGATATCAGCGAGAATCCAACTTCCCTGATCCGGGGCAAGGCGCAGAAACAAATATTCCCTGACAAGAAAAAGTAATTTTTTCGAAAAATTTTTAATCCGGACTGGCTTTATTTTCATAAAACGGTATAATAAGGTAAACGTTTACCTTGATTGGGCGGCGCATAAAAAAATCCGGAACAATGGCGAAAAATCGAATCACAATTAAAGAACTTGCGGAGAAGGCCGGTGTTTCGGTTGCAACTATCTCGCGGGTATTCAACGGAAACGACGACAAGCGCGTTGGCCCGGAACTGCGAGATAGAGTTTTGAAGCTTATCGAGAAGTATAATTACTCCCCAAGTATTCCCGCCAAATCGCTGGTTTCAGGAAAAAGCAATTTAATCGGCGTACAGGTACTGAGCGTAAAAAGCCCGCTGATAAACACCGCAATGCTTGGCGGGATTGAAGAACCGATGTCAAAATCCGGACGAAGCATGCTGCTGGGAGTTTCAGACGGATCCGCGGTTCGGGAAAAAAGATCGCTGAAACTGATGCTTGATACAGGAGTTGACGGTATTCTCTGGATGCCAAGAGGTAAAACTCCTGACCGCGAAATAATCAATATGATTAAAAAAGCCAATGTCCCGGCAATCTGGCTGGTGAAAGACTTTGGTCATGGAATACCTTCCGTAACTTGCGACGAATTGCGGGGAGGGGAGATGTTGGCGGATCATCTGATAAAACAGGGATTTCGGAATTTTGCCATGATGTATAATCCCAGGGACCGTGATTCGTTACAAAGGTGTAAAGGTTTCAGGGGAAAAGTATTAAAAGAAAAAATAACTGATCCGGCAAATATGTTATGTAAAAAAAACGAAGAGGAAAGCGTAATTGAATTGACGGAGAAAATGCTTGACGAAAATCCGGAATTGGATGCGGTAGCATGCATGAGTGATAGAATAGCTCAATGGGTTTACATGGTAATTAAGGATAAGGGAAAAGTGATCGGCAAAGATATTGCTGTTACCGGATACGCGGATCATCCTTTTGCTCCTTTTCTGCAGCCACCGCTTACATCCGTTGCTATTTACCGTGAGGAGGTTGGCCGCGTCGCCGCGGAAATCATGACGGATTGCCTGGATGGAAGAACAAAGAAAATGCAGGCGGCGGTGATAGAGCCGGAATTGATTATTCGGGGCTCGTCATGCCGTAAACGAAGGTAATGAAAGATGAAATATCAAGGAGGTTGCGATAATACAGGAATGGAAGATTCGTGAGTTTAAAAATTTTACCGGATATTGCCAAATGTTTACGTAAGCATTATATTATGCTTAATTGCAATCAAAGAGTTATTAATGACAAGAGAGATTTTTGAGAATCAGGTAAAATTACGATGGCGGAGCGATATGCAAATCGGTATTAAATACAAATGTTTTTTATAAGGAGTATGATGAAATGAAACAGGTTCGCACGGGCGTTGTCGGCCTGGGAGTGATGGGAAAAGGACACATTAAAACTATTGGCGAAACATCGGCCGGAGTGGTTGTGGCGGTTTGCGACAATCAGCCGGAACGTATCGAAGCGCTGAAAAATGACAAGCTTATCGATAAAGGTGTCAAATGTTTTACCGATTACCGGGAACTGATTGAAAGGGCTGATTGCGACTGCATTGCGATAGTAACCCCGCATCCGGCTCATCTCGAAATCGCCGAGGCCGCGTTTTTCGCCGGAAAGCACGTGATGGTTGACAAGCCGATTACTATAACCGCATCGGAAGCCGATCGCATGTTGAAAGCCTGCAAGCAGGCGGGAACAAAATTTTCCACCATGTATTCCATGCGCACTTCCGCATGCAACAAGGTAATTAGGGATTGGATTAAGCAAGGTAAACTCGGGGAGGTCCGGCGAGTCGAGTTCACCTGTACTGAATGGCTTCGCACCCAGACTTATTTCGATGAGCAGAAGTGGCGCGGAACATGGAAAGGCGAAGGAGCGGGACTGCTGCTCAATCAGGCCCCGCACAATCTTGATTTGCTTTACTGGTGGTTCGGCCCGGCCGCGACTATCGACGCCGTGGCAACTTCCCGGTTTCACGATATTGAAACGGAAGATGAAGTTTCCGCCAGGATTGTCACGGAATCGGGGATTCCAATCCAATTTTATTCTACAACTGGAGAGGCTCCGGGCAAAGATTACCTTGAAATTGTCGGAACGCTGGGGTCTCTTATCAGGACAGGAAATAAAGTCCGGTTCCGTAAACTGGCGGAGCCGCTGGATATATACATCAGAGAATCGGATAAAACCATGAGCGCAATTCCTTCTGAGGAGATAGAGGTTGAAATTCCCGATCTTCCGCGCGGTCACAAAATAATTTTTGAGGATCTGTTCGACGCTATTCTGAATGATCGCGGCAACGACACCCTTGCCGCTCCCGGCGAAGATGGCATACACGCAGTGGAATGGGCCAATGCCATGTTGATGTCCAGTGTTAAAAAACAGGAAATAAGTCTTCCGGTTGACCGGGAGGAATATGATGATCTGCTGGCGGAGTTCCGCGGCGGAAAAATCAAATTATAAATACAAAGGGATGGAACAATGGATTCAGCTAAACGCATGCTGATTTTTACCGGCAACCGTTATGTGTCGGCGATGCTGTTTCACGGTTACGCGCTGCCGCCGTGGTACGACTTGCCGGAGATTCAGCAAAACCCGGACTACCGGGAAACCATGACCGCAAAAGTCAATGAACTGATCGGCCGGGCCGCGGACGAGGGGTTCGACGCATTTGATATTCAGGAAGCTTTTCCGGTTGACTTAATGGAAGTTGATCCGCGCGCCGAAATCATCCGGGGCCTGGACGGGATTCTCCAGGAGCGGAATTATAACGCCGCGGCGTTCTGCCGGTGTGATTTTCCGAACCTTGCCCCGCAGCCGAGGTTGCAGGCTGTCAAAAAACTTGAACTTAATGGTGTGCGGATAGATGAAACCGGTATTCTGTGCTCGTATCTGGAGTCGCTCGGAATTCAGCTCTATGACGGTAAAGCCCCGGAATATGTCTTCCCCGGAGAATTTTCGGCGGAAGTTATTTCCGATATTAACTTGAAACACGCCGACATGTATCCAGGGATCGGAAAGGTTGAACCCCACGCATTTACCGCGCAGGTGGACTGTCCGGCCAAGCTGCTGGAATTCTACCGCTATTTAGGGATTCAAATCCAGTCCAGCAACAAATATTAGGAAGGTTGTATGTTATGAAAATAGCCATGATTACCGATATCGAGGGCGTCAGCGGTTCCAACTGGGGCGGGTTCGGAATGCCTCAGTCCGGCGAGCTGCCCTATTATACCAGAATAATGACCGCCGAGATCAATACGGTGGTGAGAACGTTGTTGGATGAGGGCGCTGATAAAATCTGCGTGTACGAGGCCCATACATTTGAACCGGGAGTGCTGCCGGATGATACCAGGATTGAGATCGGCCGCGATTACCGGGCTTTTGAGGACAGTGACGCATTGTTCGTTGTCGGGCAGCACGGCCCGGCGGGTGACCCGAAATCCGTGCTTGCTCACACAATGAACAGTGTTTGCAACTACAAGGTAACCCTCAACGGCATGAACTGTGGGGAACTTACTTACTGTGCGGCGGTGGCCGGGGCGATGGGAATCCCCACCGTGTCGTGTCAGGCGACAAACAGACCGACCTGGAAGGACGGGAAAATCTCCCGGAAGCTTATGAATTCGTTTGCGACTGCCAGGGAATCGGCAACCATGTTTCCATTTGTCGTTCATACAAAGCTATCGAGCCGGAACTGCGCGAAAAAACGAAAATTGCTCTCGGACACATTGGCAAAACTCGGCCGTTCGATCTTGGGAAGATTACTCTTGAAGTAAGGCTCCGCTATGACGGTATGAGTGAAAAAGCCAGGAAACTGCCGTTCGTTAAATGGCAGGACAACGCCATGGTGATTGAGGCTGAGGATATGGTACACGCGGACTGGTGCCGCAAACAAGTGATCCTGAGCCGCGATTTCTGGCCCCTGAAATATTCATACAAGTATTAAAGAAAAAGGTGTTTAGAATGAAAATATCCTGTACCCCGATAAGCATGGCGCAAGCCATGAAAAATGGTGAAATGGATCTGGAAGGATTCATCAATTTCTGCGCGGAACTCGGAACTGACGGCATCGACGTGATGGATTCGAAAAGTTATCCGTGGTGCTGGCGCGACCCGGAACGGGAACTGAAAGAACTTCCCGGTTACCTGCAAAAAGCCGGGATGAATCTTGCTGCTTTTGCCTGTGGCAATGACTTCACTAAAAAAGATGATGATGCTTTCAAGGAAAACGTGGAAAAAGTGAAAAACGCGTTGCGGGAGGCCGGAAACGCGGGAGCGCCGCTTGTCCGGATTTTCGGCGGCAAGCATCCGCATCCGAATGCCGGGGGCGAACTGCCGCACTCCAAGGCCATCGAACGCGTACTCCAGGGGATCGAGGAGTGTCTGCCCGAGGCTGAAAAATTCGGAGTGGCGCTGGCGCTGGAGAATCACGGCTGCATGCCCGGACATTCCTATGAAATCGCCAGGATTATCCGCCGTTTCAACTCTCCTTACGTCAAGTGCATGTTTGACGTCGCGAATTTTATCGCCAACAACATGGATGAAATCGAAGACCCGCTCCGGGCCTACGAGAATGTGCGCGGAGATATCATCCACGTCCATTTCAAGGATTTCGCGGTTGCCGCGCCGGATTCAGGCCGCCGGGTTGCCGCCTGTGTCGCCGGGGACGGTCTGGTTCCGTTGCGGCAGTTCGCGGCGATGCTCGAAGCCGACGGTTTCCAGGGATATTGTTCGCTGGAATACGAGGCTTCGGCGGTGTGTCCGGAGCGCGAGGGCGTGACTAAGAGCATCGAATACATGAAGGAAATCCGCAAAGTCCAGGAAGTTCTTCCGGATAAGTGAAGAGTTAAGAATGAAGAATGGAAATGATATCCGGGTCATGTCGATCATGGCCCATCAGGACGATTTTGAGTTCAATGCCGGGGGCGCGTTCGCGCTCCTGCGCAAGTATCACGGTGACCGGTTAAAGATCAAAATCCTGACCACGAACCGGGGTGCTTCCGGGCACTATGAGATGTCGCTTGAAGATACGTACAAGGTTCGTGACGGCGAGGCAAGGTCCAGTGCGGCTTTGATCGGCGCTGAATATGAGTGCATGAAGTGCTTGGACGGCAAGCCGTTGCCGGCACAAGTCCTTATAGATGCCAATTTCCTTGGAGGATTGTGGAACGCCATCCGGGATTTTGAGCCGGATTACATATTCTGTCCGCCAGTGGTTACCGATCCCCTGGCAGGGGTGCATATCGATCACTACAATACCGCCTGGGGAGTGAGATTCGTTGCGTATCACCTTGCCGTTCCGCATGCTTATCCCACGATGAATGGGCCGGTGAAGAAAAAATTGATCAATCCGGTGATTATCAATGTAGATGATGTCTATGCCTGTGAACGCGGATTCGACGCCTGTTGCGATATCAGCGGAGTGTATGAACTCAAACAAAAGATGGCGATGTGTCACCGCTCGCAGATATTCGAGTGGCTTCCCTGGGTAGACGGCAAGACGCCTCCCACGGAACTTGAAGCCGTGGAACGTTTCGCGCAACGACATTGGGAAACCAATGAACGTTACGGGTTTACTGATGGTCTGCCCAGGGAGTTTTTCCGCTTTACCCAATGGGGCAGGACTCCCGCGCCGGAAGAAATTCGCCTGATTTTTCCATTCTTCTGTTCGGAAAAATAATTTTTCGCCATTATATTAATTGTTTTAATCACCCGAAAAACAGTTAAGGATCATGAAGATGGATTTCCCTCGCGAAAAAACGGAATGGTGCCGGATGTGCTGGTACGACACGGATCAACCTGAACTGCCGCGAATTATGCTGGTTGGCGACTCGATTGTTAACGGCTACCACACCCCGGTGAAAGAAATTCTTTCCGGCAAGGCAACGATCAGCATCATGTGCACTTCCAAGTCGGTTGGCGATCCTGGATATGAACGCGAACTGAATTACGTGCTGGACGAGTATCCTCCGCGGATGGTCCATTTCAATAACGGCCTTCACAACTTCACCATTTCGGAAGAGGAATATGCAGGTTACCTGGATGAAACTATCGGCCGACTGAAAGAAAAACTCGGTGATACTCCGCTGGTTATTGCCAATTCCACTCCGATATCGATAAGGGATGACGTTTATACCAACGATCCGGAGAAAAATCCCCGGGTGCTGGCGCGCAATGCCGCCGTAGAAGCCGTTGCGGAGAAATATGATATTTCGATGACCAACCTTTACGAGGCTATTATCGATCAGCGCGAACTGCGTTCTCCCGACGCCTACCACTATATTCCGGAAGGATACCAGTTCCTCGGCGAAATCGTGGCGAAAAAGATTTCCGAAACTCTAGGCATTGATTAATATTTGAAATTATTGTGTAGATACTGAAATTTTGGGTGAAGGGAAAGACTTTCCTGAAAAGATTGCCTTTCCCCACACAGCAAAGTCTTACAGAATTTTCATGAATTAAAATCCGGTAACGAGCAGACGTTTTGCCGCGTTGACAGAACATTTCTGGAATTTTGCGTAGGCTTTTGCGGCGCGGAGCCTGATTGATGCGTCGCTTTCATTATTGATCCAGCCTTGCAGTGCGCTTTCAAGCGTGTAAGCTTCGGGCGCCATGAATCCGGTTGTCCAGAGCAGTGGTTTCGCGCCAGCCTTGGCGATAACACTGCTGAAATAAGGTTTGCTTTTACAGGCCAGAATAATTGTCTGTCTGTCCTTGCCGCTGGAATTTTCAGGATATTCCGGAAGATTGAAGTCCATCAAGCCGTTGTGTCCGATATACGCCAGAAGCCGCGCGTTGCCGCGAATCCCAAGTGTTGCCTTGCACTGGGACGTTTTAACCGGGAGATTGGACTTTACCTTACCGGAAGCGGCATCCAGGAAGTCCGTAATCGCCTGCTTGATCCGCTTTCCCTGATAGGCGTCGGCAACCAGATAGACATCCTTTGTGCGGTGCTTGAAAATACAGCGTTCCAGTATTGGGGGAGGGGATTTCACTGCCGCAACAAGTTCCCATTCCGTACTGCGTTTGAAAAAGGATTTTGTCCCGTACATTGCCCCCCAGTAAAGATTGTTTGCCGGATCGTTTCCATTGCCAAGCTTTGCCGAAACCGGCACAATTCCCTGATGCTTGTTGTCGCATAACGCCACAAACACGTGAATTACTTTCGGCGGGTTTTCCCGGGCAAACCCCGGCAAGCATAATATTGCAAACAATACATATAAAACTACGTTCTTCATACAGCAAAATAATTTTGCTTTTCTTTGATTACAAGTCCTGAATAATTATGGAATGGGGTAGGTGTTGGAGTTGCGGAATTTGGAGGGGGAGCAGCCGGTGGATTTTTTGAAGAAGCGGGAGAAATGCAGGGGATCGTTATAGCCGCACTCGGTTGCGACTTCCGAAATTGGCCGTGTGTCGAGTTGCAGCAGCATTTTTGCCCGGATCATCCGTTGGCGCTGGTGATACTGTCTGGGCGTCATGCCGAAGGCTTCCTTGAATAGAGTTGAAAAGTAGACCGGATGCAATGACGCCGCTTTCGCGAGTTGTTTCAAGTTGAAAGGCTTGGCGATATTCTGGCGGAGTTTTTCAAGCGCGGGTTTTAAGTGTTCGAGTTTTCCCGGATGGGGGAATATCTCTTCCCAGCCCTGGGGGAGCATTCCGGAAATAATCTCCGCGATTATTCCAGCCCTTGAAAGGGAGCTTGCCGGGGTGTTGTCTCTAGGAGCGGCCACTGTTTCCATGAACTTTTTTGCCAGTTCCGGGGGAGCGTCAATTTCACGTGCAAGCTGGTTTCTGGTAAAGATGCTGAGTCCGGGAATTACTTCGATCCGTAAGTGTATCCAGGCAAGCCGCATACCGTTCGGATTCGAATAGTAACGGCCGATTGTTCCGCCCGGGAACAGATAAAATTTTCCCGGAGTCAGGTGAATGGTTCCGGTGTCTTCCTCCCGGACAAATGCGTTTCCCCGTTCCAGAAGATAAAGGCGGTCATAGTCGTCACAATGCCGGTCTTTTCCAAGTCTTCCCCATTGCTGATCGTAGTTTTCCCGGCGTGACGCAAGAATCTGGATGTAGAACCCAGCCCAGTTTAAATTTGCGATAATCTTTGTTTTATCCATGTTAATCATACTATTGTCCATTTAGTAAAATCTATATCGATAATATAATAAAGGCAAATGTCCAAACAGTTTTATGGAGATAATGATGGGAAATCAACGTTTTGATTCGTTTATGGGGCACGGGCCGAAAAGAATTGCACACTGGGAGCATTTTTCAAATCCTGACGCCGCCACATATATCACTGGAATAGATTATTATGACGCGCCGCGCAGCAGTATCCGGCGCTTGAATGAAATGTATCCTTTTCTTGATATTCCGGTTCCCAAAAATGATGATCCTATCCCCCGGATCGAGGACACCAAAGATCAGGGCCACGGCCGCTGGGGGGCTGCTTACCGGGAGCATTGGCAGCAGGATGTTGCCGGGCATCGTTTCAACAGCATGGAAGAAATGCTTAATTTCAGTCCCCTCGAGAATGCTGATTTTACCGGCTGGAAAGTGCAAGTTGACGGTGACTACACAAGTGAGGAGATTATTTACGAGCGCTACCGGAAGGGCTATCCTGAAGAGTGGGGCGACAAGGCGCCGGAGGGCGAACCGGTTACTGTCGGCTTTTATAATTCCATGTTCATGTGGCCGATGCTGGTTTTCGGTTATGAAAACTTTTTGATGATGTGCCTTGAACCGGAGTTTGAACGGATCATGGACGAGTTTGCTGAAATCAACCGTCGTGTGTTCAAGGCATTTGCCAGGTTGCCGGTGAACTTTGTTATCAGTCATGACGACATTGTTCTTCCCACCGGGCCGGTTTGTTCGCCGGAGTGGATGAAGAAGTTTATCTTCCCGCGCTACGAGGAATTCTGGGGATACGTTAAGGACGCAGGCAAGGAAGTTATTTTCATGGTCGATGGCAACGTGGATGCTTTTGCTGATGACGTGATGGCATGCGGCGCCCGCGGTATTGTCAGTGAACCGTTTACCAACTACCGCCGCCTCGCGGAAAAGTACGAAAACTGCTTTATTGCCGGGGAAGGGGACTGCCGGGTTTTGATGCGCAATGATCCCGCTGAAATCAAGGCAATGGTTGAAACAATGGTTGAAACATCAAAGATGTCCGATGGTTACATGATGTGCATCGGCAATCATATCCCGTTCAACGTTTCTCCTGAAGGCGTGAAGCGCTATTTCGATCTTTCCGCCGAAATCGGTTACCGGTAAAGTGAAAAATTCCTTGTTCGATATTGTATCGAACAAGGAATTTTTTAACAAAATTATTTCAAAATCCTTCTAGCTTTTACGACATTTTACCGTTGATTTGACACGGGGGGTGAAATTTCGCGTGTTTTTTAATTATTTCTAAGCCATAAAATACAATTTTCTATTATCTTAAGTTCCATGCCGTAAGGTTCCATGGGAATTGATTTTACCCCGAACTCGTCGGTTCCATAACCTGTCAACATGCCGTTCAGTACAACTTTTCCTTTTCCGAGAGTAGCTACTGTCAATACCGGTCTTTTCATTGTGTCAGATAATAATATTTCTGATTTTGCTGTTGGTATCACATTAACATGACCATAATAATTGTGTTTAAAAGCCGTGTCGGCCTTTATTATGCCGGTTATTGTGTGGTTAGATGTTGATTTAATTTCACGGTCTGCTCTATGGGCTTCATCCGCGGTTCCGATTTCCGGAAAAGCCGTTTTATGTTTTTTTCTGCCAATGGCGTCATGCATCAAAATCAGTTTTCCTCCGTTCTTTACCCATTTTCTTAGACTTTTGATTGAGGAATTGAAGCTGTTATACATATTTCCGGTATTTGATACGATTACAACATCACATTTTTTAAGAATCCTCATCTTAAGATTTGGGATCATGAAAGGATTAAATATTTTATTTTTTTCAAGAACCCTAAGCAATTCTTTTCCACCAAGATTCAATGCGAATATTCCTACTTTTATGCCTTTTTTTTCCGGTATTTTTAAATTGGCTGCCTGTAATATCATTTTGTATTGTTTGTTAATAGCCACAATTCCGCGCAACTTTTTGGGATAGGCAAAGAAAGTCCAGTTAATACCATACATTTTTCTGAATCCCTTGGATTTTAAAATTAGTTTGGCATTTTCAATGATTGAGTCTAAATGTTCTACCGATTTGTTTAAAAATTTTATATTGCCGGTTTTTCTGTAT
Source organism: Victivallales bacterium (assembly GCA_963678815.1). GTDB lineage: Bacteria > Verrucomicrobiota > Lentisphaeria > Victivallales. The sequence goes on along the minus strand of OY787460.1, from coordinate 3,600,744 downwards.
TTATCAAAACTAATTATTCCCAGCCGGTAATTTTTTGCATATAAAAATTCATCATGCAAAACTTGCAGTCTTTTTTTTGTCGTGGCTGATTCAGCCGCGTCAAGCGCTTTTTGCATATGCTTTTCGGCGTCGCTTATAGTTTTTTTCGACAGATAAGCAAATATTCCTTCCGTTGAATTTACCGGACAATTTTCTCTTGCAGTTTCCAGACAGTCAAGATAGTCTTTGATGTATTGTCCGGATTCTCCGTACATTTTCAGTAAATAGCTTTTCATTGTTTTATCCGGCGACAATGCTGGGTTCCACATGGCCTGGGAAATGGCGTACATCAGCGGCAAATACGATCCCATGATTCTGATAGCGCTTTGAGCTTCGAATCCTTTTCCGCCCAGCTGTTTCAAAAGCGTAAGATCGCTGAATACTTTTTTATATGCGCCATAGGGGAGTGACCAAAACGTTGAATGAGGATAATAATCATAGACGAAAACGTTGCCATGACTTAACCGCAACCATTGTTTCAGGGCAACGAGAAATTTAATGTTTTTGGGAGAATTCTTATTGTTCCATCTGTGAATAAAATCCACATATTTAGGGCGTGAATGGACCACTTCAATAGCAACATTTTTCACAGGAACAATCTTTAGTGGAGGCTTCATCGTTTGGTGATATGCCAAGGTGTACAACATTTTATCTGGATACTTTTTTGCTACTTCGACTGCAACTTTGTTGACAAAATTCAACCAGCGATCCGTCACTACGGGTTTACCTTTATTCCATTCCGCCCCGCTATCTTCCGCTATACATTTTTTGCATTCGCAATATGAAATTCCATCGGCCTGTGTCATTGGAAAAACTTCAATTTCAGGGTGCTTGTCAAAAAACTTGCAGATAATATCCGCGAAGTATTCAGCTGTTCCCGGGGCGTTTGTACATACCTGTGAGCGCTTGATCCATTTTCTCTTACCATCCAGCAAGGGGAACCATTCGGGATGTTTTTTAAACAGGTTTCTTGTCATAAAGCGATCAACGCAATGGGCGATTTGAATTCCCCGTATTCCTCCGCGTTTCACGATGCAGTTAGGCAATGGGGTAAATAAATCTTCCTTTCCCCAGGATGCGAAATTAATTCTCATCTTGACAGCCCAGTCCAGACACAATTTATCCCACTTTTTTCCGCAGGGGACTTTGATGTAACGAATAATCCGATACTTAAAAGCCGGTTCCTCGATCCTGGTTCCTCCGGGTATGGAAAACTCCTTTTTCCTTGGAACATCATCGATTCCCGGCGCCAACCATGTGCAACCAGCCATTTCGAGAAGCTTATATGCCGCGTATAGAGTCGCCCTGTCGCAATTGCCGATCAGGTTTATTCGCCGGTGATCAGCATTGACAATGAAACCGTCAATATCTTTTTCTTTTAATTTTAATTTGATTGCCAGCTCAGAGTTTCTCTCTGTTTTTCCCACTTCTACTTTTCGTTTGCTTTTACATGAAGATTCTTTCACAATCGGATAATCCCGGCTGGTCATTTCTGACAAGTATCGCTTAATTTCTTCAGCCGCGAATTTTTCCGTGAGCGAAGGTTTATCCGGGATTACAATTGAAATCATGCCGGTATCGATTTCAGGAAACTTAAAGCTTGAATTGTTCACATTGCCAGCCTCGGATATTGAAAATATCATAAATAGGCAGATTGCAATTATAAGGTTTTGGGATAAAGATTTTAAAAGAGATTTTATTAATATTTCATTAGACCGATAATTCATGATTTTTCCATAAATATTTTATTTAAATAATTTTTTCTTTACGCTTGTTACTTTGTCCGCGGGTTCGCGCCGGTAATGGCAACTCCTGCAAATGCATTGAATTATACGAAATAAACGTGATATGATCTTTCAGTAAGTCACCCCTTTTCCATTATTAAAAAACATAACAACATCTTCTGGATACATGTGTATGCTTCTTCCGGCTGGAGACACATGTAAATCAGCAAAAAGAACATTTAATTTATTTCCGTGCCTGAATGCGTAAGAATAGTAATATGTTTTGGAGGTATTAAGGCTGGCGCGCATATTTGCCATTGAATTATTGTAAACTGATCCCTCACAGCCCCTGATAGCTTCTGGAGTTGCATCCTCACCAAAATGAAAGTCAAAAAAGATTCCAAGTCTGGCGGGTACGGGGATGCTGGATACACGGCTGCTCGCGCCATTTTCGCCATAATTGGTTGCCACATAGCGGTTAAGGTCATATCCACGCGCTTCCCAGTTTCCGTTCTCTACATATTCGGGATAAAGCTTTCCGGCAGGACAGTAAAACAAGTCCGGTCCGTGATCGAATTTAAAGTTGACATAAACAGCCAGCTGGCTTGGCCAGTTATATTCCCATGAATCCACGTCAGGTTTTTGAGGCAGCCATTCTTTGTTGTCGGAACAATAAAGGTTGCAACCTATACCAATTTGTCGCATGTTGCCCGTACAGACAGTCGCTTTGGACTTTTCCCTGGCTTTCCGCAGGGCGGGCAACAGTAAAGAGGCTAATATAGATAATATTGAAATAACAATAAGAAGCTCAATCAGGGTAAATATTGAGCTTTTTCCTGAAGTTATCTTTGCAGAATAACCTGAGCGGTAAATGCGTTTATCCCGCATATGCTCGATTCTATAAGTTTTTTCTTTCCGCATTGCTCGATCCTCATGTTGTATTAGGATTATCCGTATTTTTTTTATGTCATTCCGTAATCAAAAGTTTGGACTTTAATTTAATTTTTATCGGTTTGTTATCCGAACCAGAGAGTAAGTTACATAATTTATCCGTAGCGGCTGCCGCTGTTTCTTTATATGGGAAATCCACAAGACCAAAAGGTTGCGAATTCAGAGCCAGTGAATAAAATCCTTTTCCGGTAATAATTTTATATTTTTTGAAATCAGGAGTTTCTTTTTGAAGTTCTCCAATTTCATAAATTCCATCTTTTATGGCAAATATTGCCTTCACATCCTGACGGGAAAAAATAAATTCTTTAAATTTATTTTTGAACATATGCGGCGTATATTCATAAAAAAGTGTTTTATCATAGGCGAGCCTTTTTTCAGCGAAGGCTTTCAGCCATCCTGCGAAGATATCGTTCATATATTCTTTTTTTATTAAAAACACTGTTCTTGACAAATCATGCTCAATAAGTTTAAGGGCAACCTGATATCCTAAATCACCCATGTCCGTTGTAGCGTAATTATCTGTATCGGGCGAGAAGGAGCCGACAACGAGAACGGGCAGCCCTTGATTTTGAAGTATGCGTATGACTTCTTTTCCTTTTTTCTTTGGTCGCAGCCAGATAAAGCCATCGCATTTGGACAAAATCAGCTCTTTGGCTGTGGATTCAACATCGTTAAGCCCAATATTTATAATATTTGCCGACATATTGCGCTTGGCCGCAGTTTCCAATATTCCAGACAGACTGAGCCCGGGAAAATAATCGATGGCAATAAGCATGCCGGTTCCAATCAGCACTCCAAGCAATTTTTCCCTTTTAGGACGCCTTCCTTCCGGATTTGTATAAGTCCCTTTCCCCTTAAAGGAAATGAGATATCCTTCATTGACTAAATCTTTCAGGGCGTTTCGGACGGTTACCCGGCTAACATTGAATAACTCGCGTAATTCTCTTTCGGACATAATTTTTTCCATTTGACCGGAAGATTTATATAACTGTCCCAGGATATGACGCCGTATCCTCATATAGGCCGGTATATTCGGCATGAAATTCTCCGTTGATAATACAAGTAATACATGTTGTCTTTAATTATAGGATATTCCGCTTAAATTGTCAACCCCTATGTGATAAAAAATATCCAGATTTGTATCACCTGTCGTAACGCGTCACTCTAATTTGTGGAGTTAAGCTATTTTCTGTGATTTCTGTTCGGGGAAGAGCATTTTCGTAATATCATCAGGTTTGTTTTCGGCAAGCATATTCATGGCTTTACGGAGGAATTCGGCGGGATTATGTCCGCGAGCCTGGGCCGTATGAAGGATGGTCATGAGTATTTCTCTGGTCTTCAGGCCTTTTTCGGATTGCGACCCGAAGCTTATTTTTCTGGAAATAACGGTGGGGCGAAGTTCCCTTTCGGCATAATTATTATCGGCCGGGACATCCGGCGACCGCACCCATTGAAACAACTTATCGGGATTTTCCCTGAAGATGTTCTGGATGTGTTGCACTGCCGGATGATTGGCCTCGCTCTGACAAATTTCAACAATATTATTTTTGAGTTTTGCGGCAGCGGAAAGGTATTGTTGCATGCTCAAATCCTTTGTTCTCAACGATACGGCTTCGGACAGAAGTTTTTTCAGGTCGGCGGAAAACTTTTGAACTTCCTTTTCGTCGGGAAATTCCTTCTCCATTTCCTTGACGTCACGCAGCAGATGCACGTAGCAGAACTGGCGGTGGACCGGCAGATCTTCAGTATATCCTTTATAGCGGTCCGTGACCAGGACCATCTCCAAAGGTTTTGCGCCAAGCACGGTTTTAGGCACAATACTGCTCCGGGTATGCCTGAAAATGAAAATTTTGAAGTCATCGTTGCCAAAGAACCACGCATATCCCCCGGCGCCGTCCATTCGCCATGGGGTTTCATCGGCATGAGCCACGGCGCTCTGCTTCCGGAAGCAATCGATAATCTGCTCGAAATGCGGTTCCAGCGACAATGCGGTGCGGTGGGCGGCCTTGAAAAAGGTTCCATGGTTCATTCCCCAGCGTTCTTCAATCTCTCCGACCGTGTGACCATGCAAATAATGCTCGGTTATCAGCGAAGCAATCATGCGGTTTCCATACAGGCAGCCGCGCATTACCCCGGGAGTCGGAGCCGCCGCGCAGGCGCGGCAATTGGCACAGATGAATTGCCGTTTGCGGTAGATATGTTTTTCCACCCTCGCGGGGATAAAGTCATATACGGAATGGGAAAATACCTGATCCATTTTCCAGTCGGTTCCGCCGCATTCGCATTCAAGCGGAGGCTTTTCAATTACAATAATATGGTCAGCTTCCGTATCCGCCGCCCATGGCCTGGATGGCCCGCTTTCGCGCCTCCGCGTTTATTCCGGTTGCCCTCACTCGAATTCACCTTGTTGATACGCTTCGACGACGGCGTCGCCAAACCGTACGGCTCCTCGCGCCCCGTGCGGATATTCAAAGCTTTTTCGAGCTTTTTGACCTGCTTGTCCGACTCATAAAGCGCATCCTGCAACTTGCGCTGGTCAAGGTATTCCTGCTGCATCTGGCGGTTTTCGAAACGGAGCCGCGCAAGTTCCAGCCGGGCGTCATGCAACTCTTGCTCCGCAAGCTGACGGCGCGTCTTCTCCAGGCTGAAATTTTCCCGCATGACGCCTTCATTTTTCTCCGCATATTCAAGGCGCGAAATCAAGTCCGTTGAATAAATTTCCAGCTGCTCGATGCGGTCATGCAAATACCTGGACCAATGCTTCTTCACTTTTTTCTGCGCAGCTTCGCCAGCTTTATGCAACACTCAATCCATTCATCCTTCAGCTCATTAAAGCGGCGGTAGCCGGCAAGCTGTTCACGGACAACTTCAACATCTTCACGCCGGACGAATTCACTGGTGCTCTTTCCTTTCCAGGTATAACTGAGCTGGTAATACGGACCATGTTTTTTAGGGTTTTTCTTGTCCTTGCAACGGCAGTTCGGATTGCCGCAAACATTGTACTGTTCACTCAATGACCCCGGACGCATTTCGCCAAGATTGCCGATTTCAGCCTTTATCTGCTCAATTCTTTTCAACAACTTTTCCATACTCATTCTCCATTTTAAACAAAACCGATAGCATTATACAGCTACCGGATGCAATATACAAATACATATCGCAAAATAAAGAGATTTTTTTTAACTCCACAAATTAGAGTGACGGGTTACTCACCTGTCGTAACCGGATGGCCTCGCCAAAAGTCGGAAAGCGGGTAAATGCGGTTTGTGGTGGCGGTTCAGGCGGCGTGGAAAAAGTGCGGGACTAGGCTTCTCATGGCGGAAACCGGCTTCAGGGGTGGAAATGTGAGGTATGTCAGCGTCCGGATTAAGGATATCATGGGTGAAGTCCCTGATTTGCGGGGTATGCTCGCGTAATATTTTGCCATCTGCATAATATTGTGGACCGTCAGGATCGCGTAGATTACATTAAATACGGCTTCTTTGCCTCTGAATCCGACCCGCCGCAGGGGGGTGTTTTGTTTCACAGCGCTTCGATGCCGCTCCGCATCCGGTAGCGTTCGTGAAACTCGTCGGTCTGTTCGTGAAGCCGTCTTTTCCGCAACCGCAAGGTGCGCGAGTCATAAGCGATAACGTAGTTTTGTGGTTCTCCTGCGTTTTGATCCAGAGGTGAGTAGCTGGATGTCTTGTGCTGTAAAGGGCAATCCGGCATAACCGGTCGCGCTTGCTCCCTTTTATTCCATTTGCGCCTTGACAGCTTCAGAAATCCGCCAATAGCGACTGTTGGCAGTTGAAAAAAGCAATTTTTCAACTGCGCCACTGGAAAAGCAAAAGACTGGCGGCATAACTCTCGTTTTTTACCAGAAAGCGAGGGAATTATGTCTACCAGTCTGATGTATTTTACTCAGGGCATCCGTGGATTTCAACATGAGAGCTTTGATTTCAGCCGTAAACATGGAACTGTTTACCAGAAAATCGTGCGGAAAGATTTGCGCTGTCCTGAATGCAATGGCTCGAAAGTTACCGCGAAGTGGTTGCGGACCAGGGATATCAAAGGAGTCAAAAGCGGTCGTTGGCAGTTGTGTTTTATCATTGACGTTCACCGTATCTACTGCCACGAGTGCGGGAGTTGGGCGGTGGAGAAACTGCCGTTTCTGAGTTCGTCCAAATCGCGGATAACCAAGGAGTTGGAGAGGTCAATCATCGAGTTGAGAGGCGAAATGAGCATCAATGCCGTCGCCGGATTTTTCAATCTGCCGTGGCGGACCGTAAAAAACGTTGAAAAGCGGCATCTCAAAAAGAAATATCGCAAAATCAAGCTCAAAAACGTCAGGATAATCGGCATTGACGAAATTTTTGTCTCGCGGAAAAAAGGTGTTGAAAAGTACCTGACGATTGTTCGTGACCTGGAATCCGGGGCCGTGTTGTACGTCGGCAAAGGCAAAGACGTTGATGCGCTGAAAAGCTTCACCGCGAAACTGAAACGCGCAAAAACAAAAATAGCAATAATCACAATGGATATGTCGAGAGCATATACTGCCTGGGCCGGGGAAAACCTGCCGGACGCCGAAATCGTGTTCGACCACTTTCACGTGATAAAACTGATGAATGAAAAACTCGATAAAGTCCGGCGCAGAATCACCGCGAACGTCGACGCAGAACACAGGAAACTGCTTAAAAACCAACGCTTTCTGTTCCTGCGCAATGTCGAGAACCTTTTCCCGGACGCCAAACTGCTCCTCGACAACCTGCGAAAAACCTTCCGGGAACTGGGCGAAGTCAGCATGATGAAAGAAGCGCTACGGAGCATCTACCGGCAGGCCGACAGTGCTTTTAAGGAACTTTCCGACATGGCGAAAACCATCGAAAACCACCTCGACGGCATCATCGCCTACTGGCGTACAGATAAGTTGTCGAACGCCGCAATGGAAGGATTCAACAACAAAGTCCGATGGCTGATCCGTCAAGCCTACGGATACCGCGACCAGGAATACTTCCACCTCAAAATCTTCGACCTGCCCAATATCGATACCAATAGGAAACTGTGATTTTACGGATCAAAACGCAGAAGAGGCAAAAAAAATCTATGATTTGCTTGATGCGGAATATAAAAAGTTTATCCTTGCAAATCAGCGTCACAGTTACAGTATCAGTCCCAAAGCGCTTAAAAATATCTATGCGGCAAATCTTCCCGTGTTGGAGAAACTGATTCTGGAAGCGGAGAATTGCAAAATGTTGCCAAAGCAACGCAAGCGGTTCAACATGCTGAAGCTGGATATGGTCCAATTGTACCGGATCCTTAAAACCATGGATTTGCTGACTCCCGAGGGTGAAAATTCAAAATTCAATATAACTGAAAAAGCCCTGGCGGATTTGACGGCGTAATGCGGAGTAAAGCTGGAGAAAAGTAAAACTGATCCGGTCGTAAGCGCAACCGTGAAAAAGCATTTTGATGCTGCCGGTAAAACAGCGTCACATAAATTTTCCGCAATCCCTGAAAAGTTTTTTGCCCGGCACAGGCAGCTGGTTGCTATCCAGGTCGGTTCTGATATGGACGTAACTATCCCGGTCAGGGCCAGAAAATATAAAAGCCAAACGGTTGATTACACTATTTTCACCGCGACTGGCAAGATTATCAAACAGGGCAGAATTTTCAAGTCCGGCAAAATCAGCTTTTTCGCTGCCGCGGGGAAGCTTTACTTTGTAAAAGTTGCGGGTTATTGCGGATATTTCATGAATCTGAAGAATGTTCCGTCTGCATGTTATACCCGGGGAAACCGGATCTACCGGAAAATGGGCAAGGGATTTCATTTCTTCGGCGGCAGGACGCCTATTCCTATGTATTTTTTTGTACCCGGCGGAACAAAGGAGTTTTCCCTCGAACTCAAGTCAAATGTGCCCGGAGAGACCGCTATTCTCAAAGTGCACAATCCTGATGGTAAGCAAGTCGCGGAGCTTAAAACCGTGACTTTACAGACTGATGCCAGAACCATAAAATCCGGTTCCGGAGCTGGCAAAGTTTGGAAGCTGGAACTCTGCCGCGCCCGGAAAGGCGTACTTGACGATGCCTTTGTTTATCTCGGGAAAGGTCTTTCCGGATGGTTGTCATTTGACCCGGGAAACATGCTGATAATGCAGCCGGTTGAAAAGTAAGGACAGATATTTTATCAGGTGTGACTTTGACTCGGCAGCCGGGTTCCGGCCTCGGATATTTTCCCGGATGTTATCGTAAAGGTAGGTGAAATTCAGCAGCATGCTGGTCCAGGCAGGAAAGAATCCGCTCCGTATCCAGGTGCGCAGGAATCTTCCCATGATCCGGTGCGGCAGGTAGAACTGCCGGTAAAGCCAGTCTGCCCCGGCCTGGAGTTCCGCCCGGCTCATTTTTCGGGGATCGAATACCACGTGCCGGAAATCGTAATGTTGCCAGTTATGGTCTAATATCCGTTTGCCGCCGTTTAATTTCTCGAACAGCGGCGTACCGGGCAGGGGGGTGAAGATGTTCACCTGGATCGACTCAATGCCGGTTTGGTTGAGGAACCTGAGGGTGCGTTCGAACGTACCTTTGTCATCGGCGTCCATGCCCACGATCACTCCGGCGATGATGCCGATTCCGGCGCGGTGGATCTTGCGGATTTTTTCCCGGTACGATTCCAGCCGGTTGAAGCCCTTATCCATTGACCTGAGGTTTTCCTCGTTAAGGGTTTCGAGGCCGATAAAGATACCTCTGCATCCGGCTTTCCTGGCTGCTTTCAAAAGCTCCGGGTCTTCGGCAATTTCCACTGAACACTGTGTCACCCAGCGTTTTTTCATTGGGGCCATTGCCTCGAACAACTCCATTGCAAATTCGCGGTCGGCGATGATATTGTCGTCCACGAAAATAAAGTTTCTGCCTGTCTGCCGGAGTTCCAGGATAACTGACTCCACCGGTTTGTGCCGGTATGTGGTCCGGTGAAACGCCGTGACCGAACAGTAGCGGCAGCCGTGACTGCAGCCGCGTCCGGTCTGGATGGCGTTCACGGTTGCGTAATGCTTTGCGGTTTTCCGCATCAGCTTGCGGCTGGGCGGGGGACTCCCCGCCAGGTCGGGCAGTTCTCTGTGACGGTAAATCCGTTGCGGAGTCCCCGCTGCAATGTCGTCGAGTACTTTTGGCCATAGTTCCTCGGCGTCGCCGCAAACCACGCAATCGAAATATTTTCCGGCCTCCTCCGGCATAAAGGTTGGGTGATATCCACCCGCCACGGTTATCTTTCCCCGTTTCCGGAATTCCCGCGCAATCTCGTAGGCGCGCGGCGCCAGCGCCGTCATGAAAGATATTCCCACCACGTCAGCCGGATGGTCGAAATTTAACGCTTCTACGTTTTCATCGCAGATATCCACTTCGTAATCAGGCGGAGTCAGCGCCGCCACCGTGGTGAGCGGCAGGATGCTGAACCGCAGCATTTTTCGTTTTGGCACTTTTGATTTTGAATTGCTTACCCGCAGATGATCCACCGCTGGCAGTATCAGTAAGATTTTCATTGTTGCATCCTTTCCGTTTTTCTCTTTTGCCTATGATTGTCAACATATCCCGGGAATGCAGCTTTGTTAAATCGATAAATTAGTGTGGTATTATTGAGTAAATCAATATAGCGTAGTTTTGAAAAATGGAAAAAAGTTTTTTAATTTACTTGAAAAAATGGTGTACACCAATTTAATTTTATTATACGAAAAACGACTATTTAGTGCATAATAAGAAATATCAAGGAGACTTATGAGCAGGCTTGGCGCACAGGAACTGATGATGAACGCTTTACGGGCTGGAGTCGCGATTCCGTCATTCAACACCCCGTATCTGCCAGTGATGGAGCCGACGGTCAGGGCTATTGTCGACACCCAGTGTTTTGCTTTCATTACCGTGGCAAGAGTGGAGTGGACTAAGTTCGACGCAAAGGGCATACAGCCGGTTTACGATGAGTACTGCAAGCTCAAGGACGAAAAATATACCCGGCTGCATCTTGATCACATTCCGGTTATTGACGAGGACAATCTGGAAGTAGATTATTTGCCGCGGATCAGGGAGGCCATTGAGCTTGGTTATGATTCGGTAATGATTGACGGCTCAAGGTTGGGGCTGGACGAAAATATTGCCGTTGTTAAAAAGGTTGTTGAACTTGCCCATGTTTCAGGAATTCCGGTTGAAGCCGAACTTGGGGCCATCTTTGGCCACGAGTCAGGACCATTGCCGCCCTACGAGGAACTTTTTGAATCCGGCAAAGGTTTTACCGATCCCGCCGAAGCAAAAAAATTCGTGGAGGAAAGCGGCGTTGACTGGCTGTCGGTTGCGGTTGGCAACATTCATGGCGCGATCTCGGCGGCAAAGAAGTCGGAGAAAAAAGTCGAGGCCAGGATCAACATCGGTCAGCTCGATAAAATCTACCAGGAAGTAGAGTGTCCGCTGGTTCTTCACGGCGGCACTGGCATCAAAAAGAACTACATCATGGAATCGTTCAAGCACGGGATCAGCAAGATAAACATAGCCACCGCCACCCGTCAACCCTATGAAAAACTCCTCGCCGAGACCGGTTCGGTTGAGAAGGCGCAAGACGCGGTTTACGCCGCCGCTGTCCATTTGATTAAGGACGAACTGGAACTGGCGGGATCGGCTGACATTATCAACCCGTAACCCTCGGGAGATCAAATTATGAGTCTGCTGGGAATCGACATCGGCACTACCGGCTGCAAAGCCGCGGTATATTCGGAAGACGGAACGTGTTTGTCACAGGCGTACCGGGAATATCAAAGCCTGCGTCCTGGACCCGGTTTGCTCGAACTTGACAGTGTTGCGGTTTTCGGTCAGATAAAGGATGTAATTACCAGGGTTGCCGCTTCCGCCGAAGGTGATCCGGTAAAAGCATTGAGTATCAGTTCGATGGGCGAGGCGATGGTTCCGGTTTCAAACGACCGGAAAATATTAGGGAACAGCATTGTCGCGTCGGTTGATTCCCGGGGCGCTGAATACATTGAACAGCTTCGCGGGAAGATCAGCGAGGAGGAATTGTTCAGGATCAATCCCAATCCTCTCGGTGCATGCTATTCGATGCCGAAACTTTGCTGGATTCGCGACAATCAACCGGAACTTTACAACAAAGCCGACAGGTTTCTGCTCTGGGGAGACCTTATTCTCTATATGCTTGGCGGTGAGGCCGTTGCCGGATATTCTCTGGCAAATCGCACTCTCCTGTTCGATATTCGTAAAGAGGACTGGTCAGATCGGCTCCTCGACCTGACCGGCATTCAACGCGATAAACTCGGAAGAACGGTTCCTGCGGGAACCGTAGTTGGCGAAGTTTCTCCGGGAATGGCTGCCGAACTCAACCTTCCCGCCGGTGCCAAGCTTGTCGTGGGCGGCCACGATCAGTGTTGCAATGCGCTCGGCGCGGGTATTTACAGTGGAGGGCAGGCGGTGTGCGGTATTGGCACTTTCGCGTGTATCACTCCGGTTTACGACCATATTCCCGACCTTGAGAAAATTCCCAGGGGATTCAATATCGAACACCACGTGGCGCCGGGACTATATGTTTCGTTCCTTTACAATCAGGCCGGTTCCCTGGTCCGCTGGTTCCGCGACACATTCGCAGTTGCCGACAAAGAGCTTCTCGGTCCCGGCGAGGACATCTATGATAAGTTGGCTTCAGAAATGCCGTCGGACCCCTCGCGGTTGTTGACACTGCCCTATTTCGAACCCACCGGGAGTCCGGGATTCGTAACCGGTGCTTCCGGGGTGATCGTGGGCCTTAAAACCCACACAAAACGCGGCGAAATCCTGAAAAGCATAATGGAAGGAGTAGCATTTTACTTTCTTGAAAGCGTTGACGTTCTCCGGGAGCTGGATGTCGATACTTCCGAATTCGTTGCCACCGGCGGCGGGGCCAAGTCCGACGCCTGGATGCAGATCAATGCCGATGTTTTCGGCGCGCCGTTTGTTCGTCCGGCTTCAACTGAAGGCGGGATTCTCGGTGCGGTCTCCCTAGCCGGAGTTGCCGCCGGGATTTACGGGGATTATCCGGAGGCCGCGAAAATTTTCCATCGCAAGGAAAAGGTTTTCGAGCCTGATTCGGAACGTCATCGCATTTACCGGGAAAACTTTGAACAGTACCGGAAAATGTTTCCTCTCCTGCGGGAATTTTTAAGCGACTTGGATCGTTAAGCTTAGCCTAAACTATTCATGAAAAAAGAGGCGCTCTGCTGCAACCTGTTCGCTATCATGTTCCTGGCGGAATCCTCGACATACCTTACAGGTATGCCTGCGGTCTGCCGAAACCTTGCTGTCTGAACTTGTTTTCGCACAGCATCCTTGTTTTATGAATAATCCAGGTTAGTAATATAAAATTTTTTTCCGGAAATATTCCTGCCTGTATCCTTTGTGGGGTTGTTTCTGGCATTGCCGCCGCTAAATTAATTTTTTTATCTTAACCAAAATGGGAAGTGGTAATCATGATCAGATTGGGAGTGGTTGGATACGGCAGACGTTGTAAAGGTTTAATTAATTTGTTTCGCGAGGTGGAGCCGGATATTCGCGTGGTGGGCGTTGTCGATTCTGATGAAGCCGGGGCAAAAAGCCGGATGTCGGAGGAAGACAAGGACGCGGTTTTCTACTCCGGCCTGGCGGAAATGGCAAGCAAGGGAAAACTGGACGGTCTGATAATTGCCACCCGGTGCAATCTGCATACTCCTTACGCTATCGAAGCGGCTAAATACGATATTCCTTTGTATCTTGAGAAGCCGGTTGCTGTTAGTATGGAGCAGGCTGTCAGTCTTGAAAAAGGCTTTGAGAATGCGAAGTGTCCGGTAGTGGTTAGTTTTCCGCTAAGGACTTCTCCGCTTTGCCAGATAACCAACCGGTATCTCCGGGAGGACCGGATCGGAAATCCCGAACACATTTGCGCAACCAATTATGTTTCCTACGGTACTGTTTACTGGAAAGAAGGCTACCGCGATTACGACGTGACCCGGGGATTGTTTCTCCAGAAAGCGACTCATGATTTCGATTACATGATGTACCTGATGGACTCCCCGATTGTCCGGGTTGCCGCAATGGATTGCAAAGGCCGGGTCTTCGGCGGCGACAAGCCAGCCAGCCTTAAATGTTCCGAGTGCGGCGAAGCGGATACCTGTCCGGAAAGTCCGGCCAACATGATGCGCGGACATTACGGCTCCGACGCCGATCATGTTTGTCTTTTCAGCGAGGCCTGCGGCAATCCTGAAACCGGGATGAACGAGGATTCGTCAAGTGCGCTGGTGCAGTTTGCATCCGGGGCACATGGGGTTTACACCCAGGTATTTTACACCCGCCGGGATGCTCATGAGCGCGGCGCGAAGATCAGCGGTTACAAAGGAACTCTGGATTTCAACTGGTATACGAATGATTTGAAATATGTCCGCCACTTCGAGCCGTTCAGCGACGTTATCAAGGCGGACGAAGGCATGAGTCATTTCGGCGGCGACCATGAACTCGCGCATGATTTCTTTGGCATTATCAAAGGCAAAGGTGAATCCCGCACCCCGATCGAAACCGGGTTGCGCAGCGTTTATTCTTGTCTTGCCGCCCAGGAATCCGCCGAAACCGGACAGTTCGTCAGAGTGCGTCAGGTTGGTTCTTGAGGTTAGATAAATAATACTGAAAGGTTAATAATGAAAGATAATATGAGTCCGGTTTCAATTGTCCTGGTTGGGATCGGCGGTTATGGAAACAATTATTTAAATGCGGCACTGGAAGAGGGCGGAAGCCGGGGTGTTAAAATTGCCGGCGCTGTTGATCCGGCGTTTGAGAGTCATCCGGAACTCGGCCGGCTTCGGGAACTCGGCATTCCCTGTTGCCGTGATCTGGAGGAGTTTTACTTGAAAAACTCCTCAGATCTTGCGGTAATTTCCGCCCCGATCCAGTATCATGCGCCGTTGGCTGAACTGGCAATGAAGCATGGCAGTAACGTGCTTTGCGAAAAACCCGCCGCCGCGAATATGGCACAGGTTGGCAAGATGGTAGCGGCGGAAAAACAATATGGAAAATTCCTTGCAATCGGATATCAGTGGGCGTTTAATCCGGGAATGTTGAAACTTAAGCAGGATATTCTTGACGGAGTTTACGGGAAGCCTGAAAAGTTCAAAGCGCTCGTATTGTGGCCGAGGAGCAAATCATATTACAACCGGAGTCCCTGGGCGGGGCGCAAGTCCATCAACGGAACCGAGGTAAATGACAGTTCCATCAACAATGCTCATGCCCATTATCTTTTTAATACGCTGTTCCTGCTTGGTGACAGCATTGGAACAGCCGCCTGGCCGAAAAGTATCCAGGGGGAAATGTACCGGGCAAACCCTATCGAAAATTTTGATACCGCCGCAATGCGGATAATCACCCGTTCCGGAGTGGAGGTCTTGTTTTACAGCAGTCATGCCGTTAGAAGCGCTGTGGGACCGGTTTGCCGTTATCTGTTTGAAAATGGTGAAGTTATTTTTGACGGGACATCTTTCCGGGGAATACCGGCAGCCGGAAAAATCATTGATTACGGTAATCCAAATACAAATGTAATGGAGAAAATGTGGAAATCGGCCGATGCAATACGAACCGGCAATCAGGTTGTGTGCGATATTCGTGCGGCCGCGGCCCAAACCCGGTGCGTGGAAAGTCTGGCTGCATCCGGAGAAATTCAGCAGTTTTCCAGTGAATTGATTGGTATTGAACAACGTGACGATGATGATCAGCTGACTTACCTGGACTGGTTGTCTGAAACCATGCTGCTTGCTTATGAACGGGAAGTATTACCCGCCGGGAATGGGGGAACAATATGGTCTTACGCAGGTTCGAAGGTTGATGTTCCCCCACCTGAATGGCAGTAACTGAAAGGATTGTATTATGACTAAAACAGCTCTCGTAACCGGTGGTACACGCGGTATCGGACTTGGTATATCACGCTGCCTGGCGAAGGCAGGATACCGACTGGCTCTTTGCGGCAGAAAATCGCAAGCGGATGTTGAAGCATCCCTGGAGGAACTGCGGGGCCTTGGCACTGAAGTTGTTTACTGTCAGGGAGATATCAGCCGTCATGAAAATCGGGAAAACATTATTCAGAAGATAAAGCAGGAATTCGGATCGCTGAACGTTCTGGTGAACAATGCCGGAATTGCTCCTGCCGAACGCGCCGACATTCTCGAAGCCGGTGAAGAAAGTTTCGATAAACTGATCGGCGTAAATTTGAAATCTCCGTACCTTCTCACACAGTTGGTGGCTAATTGGATGGTGGAACAAAAACATGACAATCCTGCGTATTCCGGCTCAATTGTTTTCATTACTTCCGTGTCAGCCGTGGTTGCGTCGGTGAATCGCGGAGATTACTGCATCTCAAAAGCCGGACTTGCCATGGCCGCAAAATTGTGGGCGGTGCGGCTCGCGGAATTCGACATTCCCGTTTACGAAGTCAGACCAGGCATTATCGCTACCGATATGACATCCGGCGTTAAGGAAAAATACGACAAGATGATCGAAGAAGGTCTGCTCCTTCTGCCCCGCTGGGGAACTCCGGAAGATATCGGGAAAACCGTTGCCATGCTGTGTAATGGCGACATGCTGTATGCCACCGGTGAAGTAATTACCCTCGATGGAGGAATGACCGTACCCCGACTGTAACCGTTTTCCATTTTTTCGCAATGAGATTTCTTCATTTGTTAGTTTTTTTATAGTTTATCTGTTTTGTCATAAATCAGGAATGAATTTGCTTTGATTTTTTCAAAGCCGCGGATTAATGTCATGCCCGGGACGAAAATTAAATAAAGGGGATCATGGAAATGCAGGATATTAATAGTTATGTAGACGATGTAATGTTCAAAGCCGCTGCCGCGGCAGCGGTATATACCCAGTACGACCAGAAACAAACCGACAAGATTGTCAGGGCAGTTTACGAGGCCGCGTTGAATGACCGGATCAGGCTGGCGAAGATGGCCGTCCAGGAAACCGGCATGGGTAAATGGGAAGACAAAGTAATCAAGAATGTGGTTGCCTCCCAGTTTGTCTACGAGAGTATTAAAGAGGTGAAAACATGCGGGATTATTTCCGAAGACCAGATTTCCGGAATCACTGAGATTGCACAACCCCTTGGTCCGATCCTCGCGGTGATTCCCACAACCAATCCCACTTCCACGGTTATTTTCAAGATAATGATCTGTCTGAAAGCACGAAATCCTATCGTAATCAGTCCGCACCGCAATGCACATGCGTGCTGTGTGGAAACCGCCGAGATATGCTATAAGGCGGCTCTCAATGCCGGTGCCCCGGACGACTGTGTGCAGATTCTTCAGGCTATAGAAGGTCCTAAGCACCGGGAGCAAACCCATTTGGTAATGTCGCATCCGAAACTTGCGTTGATTCTTGCCACCGGTGGCCCCGGTTTGGTGAACGCAGCTTACAGTTCAGGTACTCCGGCATTGGGGGTAGGTGCGGGGAATGTTCCGGTATTTATCGAAAAAAGCGCCGACCTTGCTTTTGCCGCGGAACAGATTTTTATCTCCAAAACTTTTGACAACGGCACTATCTGCGCCAGCGAGCAGGCATTGGTTGTGGAAAAAAGCGTGGAAGAAAAATTCCGCCGGGAAATCGAAACGCAGGGCGGTTATTTCCTGAACCAAAAACAGGTTAAAGCCGTAGAAGAAATTGCTTTTGACGCCAAACGCGGTTCAATGAGTCCGAATGTTGTTGGACAGTCCGCATTGAAGATTGCGGAAATGGCAAAGATCAAGGTTCCGGACAATACCCGTATTCTTATTGCTTCGTTGGGCGGCATTGGCGGAAAGTATCCGCTGTCATCCGAAATCCTGTGCCCGATCCTGGCTTATTATGTTGCCGATGATTTTGATGAAGCCATCAATCTTTGCATAGACCTGAATTTCCACGGCGGCATGGGGCACACCGCAAGTATTTTCTCGAACGTGACGGAACGGATCGAAAATTTTTCACAGGCCATGAATGCCGGGCGGATTGTTGTCAATATGCCGTCGTCGCAGGGGGCGGTTGGCGGGATTTTCAATACCATTGACCCCTCACTTACCCTGGGGTGTGGCAGCGGAGGCAAAAACATTACCACCGATAATATTACCGCGAAACACCTGATTAATATCCAGCGGATTACCCGGAGGCGCGTGAACGAGCGGATGATGAGTTTCGACCAGCAGCTTTATTTTGATGATAGCGTCTGCGCCAGAACGATTGAAAAAGAATTTAATAAAAATTATTAAGGCAGAAGGAGGATTGTCATGGATGAACAAAACGAAGCTTGCCGGGAGTCGACCCCGGAAAACCTTGCGGACATCGTGAAAACATTCGAGAATACCGACACCGCAAATCTTAAAATTGAATATGGCGCAAACGACGGCAAGTTAATCTGCCTGTTTACCGGTGAAGTGGATACGGTTGCAACTTCTGAAGTTAACAAGGAACTTATGGAAAAAATCAGGTCCGCCCAGGCTCCGGTTGTATTCGATTTTGCCAATGTTACTTATATTGCCTCTGCGTTTCTGCGTGTCAATCTGATGATTGCCAAGGAACTAAAAGATGATTTTTCCATCGTCAATGTTTCACCGCCGATCAAAAAAGTTTTCAAGATTGCCGGGTTCGACAATTTCATCAGCATGAAATAACCTCAAGACAGGCATTGGCCCCATGAGTGTCATTGGATAGAATGGCCGGGATGCTTTGCGATCCCGGCGGAAAATCTGTTTGGCGGCAAAAACGTACCTTTTGTACTCTAATTTTTAATTAGTGGTGTCCGGGGGAGGGGTATCTCCGAATTCACGCTGACGGAGGATATAGACGGCGTCGTTCTGTCTGACTTTGCGCGGAGCCGGGAATGAGACAATTGCGCCTTTCGGCGCGGAAGTACACGGCGTGCCGGGATCACCTTCGCGCAGTTCGGTTATTTTCACGTTCAGCGCGCCGGTGGTGTTGCCGGTGATCAGGATTTCGTCGCCGACTTTGAGTTCTCCGGCCAGTAGTTCGACTTCCGCGATACCGATTTTCGGAAAGTATTTAGTCACTTTTCCCAGATGGACTTTTATCACTGGCGACACACTGCCGTTTACCCCGCTCCAGGCTTCAAGCTTGTCGCCCAGGTAGTGTCCGCCGACCCAGAAACCGCGATTGAAAACCTTGCGGAGTTCCTCCGTCCTGGCTTCGGAGGTTTCGCGTGAAAACTTTCCTTCCAGCCAGTCGTCGACGGTTTGCCGGTAGGCCGAAACTACTGTATTGACGTATTCCGGACCGCGTCCCCGGCCTTCTATTTTGAGGATGGAAACTCCGGCATCGAGAATCCGGTCGAGTACCGGAAGAGTGCAAATATCTTTTGGCGACATTACAAAATGATTGTCGATTTCGAGTTCGGCGCCGGATTCGGCGTCGGTTACCTTGTAGCGGCGCCGGCAATTTTGGTAACAGCTTCCCCGGTTGGCGGAATGATTGTACACCGCCAGGCTCATTTGACAGAGTCCCGATACCGCCACGCATAATGCGCCGTGAGCAAAAAGCTCAAGCTTCAACGGTTTGCCGCCTGGACCGGTAAGTTTTTCTTTGGCAATGGCTTCAGTCATTGCCGATACCTGCCGGAGCGACAGTTCCCTTGCGGGGATAATCGCATCCGCATAGTGTGCGTAGAATTTCAGGCTCCGCACATTGCACACGTTCGCCTGTACGGAAACATGCACTGGAAGTCCGAGTGATTTCGCGTATTCAATTACCGAAATGTCCGAGGCGATTACCGCCGACACGTTGGCGTTTTTCGCGGCGCGGCAGATTTTTTCCATCTCCGTCAGTTCCGTGTCATAAACGATGGTGTTCAGCGTAAGGTAGCTGTTGATTTTATGACGGCGGCAGATTCCGGCTATTTTCGCCAGGTCTTCAATGGTGAAATTAGCGGCGGCGCGTGCCCGCATATTGAGTCGGCCAACCCCGAAATAAACGGAATCAGCGCCTGCCCGGATCGCTGCCGAGAGTGCTTCGTATGATCCCGCCGGAGCAGATACTTCAATTTCGGGGCGACTTTTCATTGTCTCAGGAGTCTTCGTTGTTTTTCTGGGGGATATATCTGCGGCGGGGTTGCGGGAGATCGTCGGTTGCCTTCAGACGGTAGCGGTTTTCCCCGAGCAGTTCCTGGACTTGGTGCAGCAATGCGTCGGTAACCAGCACGTTGTGCTTTTCTCCTGCTTCGATAAACGCGATTTCGCCTTCGCTGCAGGTAACGCACAGGATCAATCTGGTCGGACCGGGACTGCTGCCGCAGATTTGCCTTAGCTGTCCCAATTCATCCGGTTTTGTTCCTCCCTGGTAGACATGTAAATGCAGTTCTTTGGAGTACAGTTCCTTGGCCTTTTCAAGTTTGATGATTTTTCCCGCGATCAGCTTGAGCATTTCACTTTCATCGCGCTTGGATGTAATTGCTTCCACGAAAACCGGCAGGTCTTCTTCCAGCATTTCCTGGAATTCCTCGTAAACTTTGCCGTAAACCATGCATTCCATGGTCCCGTCGAGATCCTCAAGCAGCATGATGGCATAAGGATTGCCGTTTTTCTTGCTGACCCGGCGCTGGAGCGATTTGATGATTCCGCCGACCCTTACGCCCTGATTGTCAGGCATATCCGACACTTTTTTCAGGCTTATCGAGGAGTACGTTTTTATTATTTCGGCATGTTTTGCCAGGGGATGCCCGGTAACGTAGAAGCCCAGGAATTCTTTTTCGTCCTTGAGCATGTCGTTTTCTTCAAACTCCGGGATGTCCGGCAACTGGACGGAGAAGCTTTCCTGTTCGGAATCGTCCAGCATGTCGAACAGCGATCCCTGGCCGGATGCACGGTCTTTTGCTTTGCCGGCGGCGGCGCTCATTGCCGGTTCAATGACAGCGACAAGCTGTGAGCGTTTGTTGCCCATGGAATCGAAAGCTCCGGCGCGGATAAGATGTTCGAGCATCCGGGAATTGAGCTGATACCCGACCCGTTCGCAGAACTCGTTAAAAGATTTGAACGGGCCGTCCTGCTCGCGGGAAGAAATAATGGCTTCGGCGGCTGCGCTTCCAACCCCCTTGATCGCCCCGAGCCCGAACCGGATCGAAGATTCCGCTACCGTGAAACTTATGTCGCTGCCGTTTACGTCCGGGGGCAGGATGGAAATGTCCATTTCGCGGCATTCGTTGATGAAGAACGCGATTTTATCGGCATTGTTGATTTCGCTCGAAAGCACGGCGGTCATTAATTCCACCGGGTAATTTGCTTTTAGATAGGCGGTGCGGTACGCCAGGAAAGCGTAGGCGGCACTGTGGGATTTATTGAAACCGTATCCGGCGAAAGTGGCGATGTCCTCCCATATTTTTTCGGCGGTTTCGCGCGGGATGTTGTTGGCTTCCTTACAGCCCTGGATGAACTTTTCGCGCTGTTCGGCCATGACCTTGACTTTTTTCTTTCCGATTGCGCGGCGGAGAATGTCGGCCTGGCCGAGGCTGAATCCGGCGAGTTCCTGCACGGCCTGCATGATCTGTTCCTGATAAAGCATAATACCGTAGGTTTCGTTCAGGATCGGTTCCATCTTCGGGTGATAGTATTCGATCTTGGTCTGGCCCATTTTTCTTGAAATGAATTCGGGAATGTATTTCATGGGGCCCGGACGGTAGATGGCGATAAGCGCGATGATGTGTTCGATGGTTTCCACTCCGAAACGGCGGCAGAGGTCGCGCATACCGGGAGATTCAAGCTGGAACACGGCAACGGTATCGCCCCGGTTGAGGAGTTTGTAAGTTTCCTTGTCGTCCAGCGGGATTTTTTCGAAATCCAGTTCAACGTTCCGGTGTTTTTTGACTTTTTCCACGGCGTCCTGGATGATCGTCAGGGTGCGGAGACCGAGGAAGTCCATCTTGAGCAAGCCGAGTTCTTCGCACGGGACGGCGGGGAACTGGGTGATTACTTCATCGCTGGCGCCTTTAGCGAGTGGGACGAGATTGTCCAGACGCTGGTCGCCGATGATTACCCCGGCTGCGTGGATACTCATGTTCCGGTTGAGCCCTTCGAGCGGTTCAGCGTATTTGAATACTTCCGCCACCCAGGGTTCGGCGGCGATCAGGTCGCGGAGTTCCTTCGATTCCTCCTTGGCCTTTTCGATAGTCATCTTCGGATCGTTGCCGATCAGTTTGGTGATGCGGTCGCCTTCGGCGAAAGAATGTCCGAGCACCCTGGCAACGTCTTTTAACACCGCCTTGGTTTTCAGCGTTCCGTAAGTGCCGATCTGCGCCACGCTCTCATGTCCGTATTTGTCCCGGACATATTCGATAACTTCGACGCGCCGGCGTTCGCAAAAGTCGATGTCGAAGTCAGGCGGACTAACCCGTTCCGGGTTCAGAAAACGCTCGAAAAGCAGGTTGTAACGCAACGGATCGATGCCGGTGATTTTGGTCAGATAGGCCACGATGCTGCCCGCTCCGCTGCCGCGTCCGGGGCCGACCGGGATGCCCTTTTCCCGCTTGGCGTAATTGATAAAGTCCCATACCACCAGGAAGTAACTGCAATACCCGGCGTTGTCGATTACCCCGAGTTCCATGTCCATCCGGTCAATTATCTGCTGTTGTTCGGGAGTGAGATTACCGGTCCTGGCATCGAAGTCGTAACGTTCTTTAATTCCGTCCAGACATATCTCCCGGAGGTAGTGTTTCCGGTCGTTCTGGCCGTCCGGAAGTTCGAAAACGGGATAATGGCTGGTATTGAAATCGAGTTCTACGTTGCAGCGTTCGGCAACCATCAGGGTGTTTTTCAGCGCTTCGGGAGTTTCCCTGAATTTTTCGAGCATCTCCTGATATGATTTGAAATAGAAATCCTTGCTGGAAAGTTTCATCCGCTTTTCATCGTTAACGGTTGAATGGGTCTGGATGCAGAGCATCAGTTCGTGTGCGTCCGCGTGTTCCTGCTTGAGGTAGTGAACGTCGTTAGTGGCCACCAGCGGAACTTCGAATTCCTTCGACAGCAGAATAAGTTCCCGGTTTACCTGGTGCTGTTCGGGCATGCCGTGATCCATCATTTCCAGGAAGAAGTTTTCCCGGCCGAAAATATCCAGGAAGTCGCCAAGCGCCTTTTTCGCGTCTTTAACGTTGTTGCGGAGGATCGCGGAAGCTATTTCTCCCTTGAGACAGGCGCTCAGGGCGATCAGCCCCTCACTGTGTTCGGCCAGCAGTTCCTTGTCGATTCTGGGTTTGAAGTAGAAGCCTTCGTGGAAAGCCCTGGCGTTTAATTTGCAGAGGTTCTGGTATCCTTTGTTGTTTGCGGCCAGCAGCAGGATGTGGAATCCCCGGATATCGGGATTGTTCGAGTTGCGGTCGAAACGGTTTGTGGGGGAAATGTAGCCTTCGCAACCGAGAATCGGCTTGATGTTGTGCGAAGTCATGGTCTGGTAGAATTCCACGCTTCCGCCCATGAATCCGTGGTCGGTAATTGCCACGGACGGCATTTTATATTCCTCGGCCATCTGAGCGAGGCCTTTTACCGCGCAGGCGCCGTCAAGTAAACTGTAATCGCTATGTACGTGCAGGTGAACAAATTCTGATACCATTACCTCCCTGTTCCTTTCTTCCCGTAGTATCTGGAGTAAATTTTTTCAATCAAGTCTGAAACTTATCTAAGGCAAGTGTGACACTGTCTCAGACCATAACTATTATCTAACCATTTTTCCCGGCCAATTCAACCCGGCAATTAACTTTTCCGGAAAGAAAGTCATAACCTGCTGGTAATCAGTTTTCAGATAAACATTATCAGGAGAGAATGAGATTAGGAGTTGAGGTTGAGTGTTTGTATGGATGTCAACAATAAATATATTAGCCTCTTCTGCGTTTTGATCCGTAAAATCACAGTTTTCTGTTGGTATCGATATTGGGAAGGTCGAAGATTTTGAGGTGGAAATATTCCTGGTCGCGATATCCGTAGGCTTGCCGGATCAGCCATCGGACTTTGTTGTTGAATCCTTCCATTGCGGCGTTCGACAACTTATCTGTACGCCAGTAGGCGATGATGCCGTCGAGGTGGTTTTCGATGGTTTTCGCCATGTCGGTGAGTTCCTTGATGTCCGTTTCCCTGGCGATGTCGCACCAGTTACGGAGTGCCGCCTTGGCCCGGAACTCGTTCCCGGCTTGGCGGTAGATGCTCCGCAGCGCCTCCTTCATCATGCTGACCTCGCCCAGTTCCCGGAAAGTTTTTCTCAGGTTGTCGAGCAGCAGTTTGGCGTCGGGGGAAAGGTTCTCGACGTTACGCAGGAACAGAAAGCGTTGGTTTTTAAGCAGTTTCCGATGTTCTTCGTCGAGGTTTGCGGTGATTCTGCGCCGGACTTTATCGAGCTTTTCATTCATCAGTTTGATCACGTGGAAGTGGTCGAAGACGATTTCGGCGTCCGGCAGGTTTTCCCCGGCCCAGGCGGTGTACGCTTTTGACATATCCATTGCGATTATTGCTATTTTTGTTTTTGCGCGTTTCAGTTTCGCGGTGAAGTTTTTCAGCGCGTCAACGCCTTTGCCTTTGCCGACATACAACACCGCCCCGGACTCCAGGTCACGGACAATCGTCAGATACTTTTCAACGCCTTTTTTCCGCGAGACAAAAATTTCGTCAATGCCGATTATCCTGACGTTTTTGAGTTCAATCTTATGGTATTTTTTCTTGAGATGACGCTTTTCAACGTTTTTTACGGTCCGCCACGGCAGGTCGAAAAAACCGGCGACGGCATTGATGCTCATTTCGCTTCTCAACTCGACGATCGACCTCTCCAACTCCTTGGTTATCCGCGATTTGGACGAACTCAGAAACGGCAGCTTCTCCACCGTCCAGCTCCCGCACTCGTGGCAGTAGATACGGTGAACGTCAATGATAAAACACAACTGCCAACGACCGCTTTTGACTCCTTTGATATCCCTGGTCCGCAACCACTTCGCGGTAACTTTCGAGCCATTGCATTCAGGACAGCGCAAATCTTTCCGCACGATTTTCTGGTAAACAGTTCCATGTTTACGGCTGAAATCAAAGCTCTCATGTTGAAATCCACGGATGCCCTGAGTAAAATACATCAGACTGGTAGACATAATTCCCTCGCTTTCTGGTAAAAAACGAGAGTTATGCCGCCAGTCTTTTGCTTTTCCAGTGGCGCAGTTGAAAAATTGCTTTTTTCAACTGCCAACAGTCGCTATTGGCGGATTTCTGAAGCTGTCAAGGCGCAAATGGAATAAAAGGGAGCAAGCGCGACCGGTTATGCCGGATTGCCCTTTACAGCACAAGACATCCAGCTACTCACCTCCGGATCAAAACGCAGAAGAACCATATATTATATTTATCATTCTGGAAAGGAAAAAGCATGAAGACGGTAAAAGATTCGGAAGTGTGCTATTCGATGTCCCCGGACAATACCCCGGTGCTGAGCGTGGATTCCGGGGAGGTGTTTCGCCTTGAAACGAAAGACTGTTACAGCAACAATTTAAAAACCGCAAAAGACGTGTTCACCATGGAAATGTGGGACACCGTGAATCCTGCCACTGGGCCGGTATTTGTCAACGGGGCAAAACCGGGCATGAAAATCAAAGTGGATATTCTTGAAATAGAAACCAGGGATTATGCCGTTATGTGCGTGGAACATGGTGGCGGCGCGTTGGGGGATTTTACTGAAGGAGTCGAAACAAAATTGTATCCGGTCTCAGGCGGGAGAATTGTCATCAACGAAAAACTTTCGCTGCCGGTAAATCCTATGATAGGAGTAATTGGCACAGCTCCGGAAAAGGGGGGAGTGTTGAATGGAACTCCCGGTGAACACGGCGCAAACATGGATTGTAAAATCATAACGGCGGGGAGCAGTGTTTATTTGCCTGTGAATACGGAAGGCGCTTTGCTGGCCGCTGGCGATATCCATGCCATTATGGGAGATGGCGAAGTATGTATTTGCGGTGCTGAAGTGTCAGGGAAAATAACAATGAAAGTTTTTCTCTATGATGGGAATTTGCCAACTCCATGCGTGGAAACTGATGATGCCGTCTGTATTTTAGCTTCCGCGAAAACATTGGATGAGTGCGAAAAAGCCGTTCTTGGAAAAACCCATAAGTACCTGACGGACGCATTTCAACTTTCCGCCAATGAAGCGGCACGGATTATGAGTCTGATTGGCGACTTGCAGGTTTGTCAGGTTGTTGACCCGCTCAAGACAATGCGCTTTTCCTTGTCTAAAAAGGTATTGGAAGCCTTAAGCTGATTGACCTCAAGCTGTCAATTCAGGCACGCGGCGGCGGTAATTGCCAGGGATATATAAACTATCCACAATGAATTCAGGCAAAGGCCGATAATCCAATATCTTTTGGGTTTCTCCTGAATACAGATTGCAATTAGCGGCAGGAGGATTCCAAGCGCGATGCATCCAAGCATCAGGAGCCCTGCCAGAGCCCCGGTGATGTCGCCTCAGCCC
Organism: Victivallales bacterium; assembly: GCA_963678815.1. GTDB lineage: Bacteria > Verrucomicrobiota > Lentisphaeria > Victivallales. The sequence continues at coordinate 3,574,552 of OY787460.1, read as the reverse complement.
GGGCTGGCCAGAAAAACATAGGCGATGGCCGGCAGTTCGATGACAAAACATCCGATACTGTATTTTCCCAGCATATTATTATTTCCTCGTATCTCTGTCAGTCGAGAGCCTCCGCGTTTTTCATCGGGAAGTATTTGCCGATGATGGGGGCCAGTCGTTCGCGGATTTTCCAGGTGATGCGTTCCGGGCTGGTGATGATCGCCCCGGCGAGGGCCCTGTGACACGCGCAGTCTTCCTTGAATTCCGCATGGCTTGAGGCAACATGTGAAATGATCTTTTTTCCGAGGAGTACGTTTGCCTGAAAGTTTTCGATAATTAAATCCACGGTTACGTGGTCGTGATCGGGATGCCAGCAGTCGAAGTCGGTGACCATTGCGGCGGAACAGTAGCACATTTCTGCCTCGCGCGCGAGTTTGGCTTCGGCAAGGTTGGTCATGCCGATAACGTCGTGTCCGAACGAGCGGTAGACCAGTGATTCGGCCTTGGTGGAGAACGCCGGGCCTTCCATGTTTACATAGGTTCCGCCCATGTGGATAGTCGGTGTGTGGCCGGGATCATTGATTTCCTTCGCGGCTTCCTGTGCGGCCTGGAAAGTTACCTTGGCGAATTCACCGCAGACTGGGTTGCCGAAACCGATGTGTCCGGCGATGCCGTTGCCGAAGAAAGTATGATCGAGTCCCTTTTTGGTGCGGTCGAAGAACTGGTCGACTATTACCACATCGCGCGGGGGCAGTTCCTCTTTGAGGCTGCCGACCGCCGAAACGCTGAGAATGTGGGTGACGCCCAGTTTTTTCATGCCGTAGATGTTGGCTTTATGATTGATTTCACCGGGGAGGATGGTATGGCCCTTGCCGTGCCGGGGGAGAAAAACCGCGTCCGCACCGTTGAGCGTACCGGTTACATAATCGTCGGAAGGATGTCCGAACGGGGTGTTGATGGTTTCGTTGCCGAGATTTTCAATGCCGTCGATTTCATAAAGTCCGCTGCCGCCGATAATGCCAAGTTTCATGATGAATTCCCGGTTATGGGTTATAAGTTGTAAAATATGTGGATTAATACCGATTTGTAATTCGGTATAAGCTAGTTCATCCAGGGAAAATATCAATCTCCGGGAAGAACGATTCGTAACGGAAAACCCACTTTTCCTGATAGGGGGATTGATTTAACCGTTAGCGGTTTTACATTTTAATGTAAACGTAACCGGAGCAACCCGGTGAAAAAACGGAAGTGAATAAACAATGTTATGCTCAATATGCAACAAGAATGAAGCAACCATTCATATAAAAGAGATAGTAAACGGCAAGGTGCTGCACATCTGCGCCGACTGCGCCGCTAAACAATCCCAGGACCATCCGGCGCTGAAAGGGTTCAATCTTGCGGAAATGCTTTACAATTTTTCCGCCGAAATGGGCCTTGCCGGTGAAGTCGACAAGCCGGGAGATGAAAAGGAATCATCCCAGGTGATGATTGTCTGCCCGGACTGCGGCTGGGATACTAATAAATTCCGCAAGACCGGCCGGCTCGGGTGTGAGAGCTGTTACGCGGCGTTCCGCGAGATAGTGTCGGCGGCGCTGAACAACATGCATCGGGGAACGCTCCACGTGGGCAAACAGCCGGGTGCGACCGCCGACAAGGAATCCAGCAAGATGATGATGAAATTGATGAATCTTCAGAAGGAATTGGATGAACTCGTGCAGCGCGAGGAATACGAAAAGGCCGCGGTGGTCAGGGACAAAATTAACGACTTAAAGAAAAGTATGGATTGATATGTCACAGGAAGGAATCGAAATTTTACTCAAGAACCGGGTGAGCTGGCTTGCCGACAGCGGTCCGGATGACGATATAGCCATTAGTTCGCGGGTACGCCTGGCCAGAAATGTTTCCGGTGTGCCGTTTCCTATCGCTTCAAAAACCGAACAGCTTCTCAGCTCAATGTCGACCATTCTCATGGCGGTGAAGAAATCCGATTGTTTCAAGGCCCCGGTTGAGTTTGAAATGGCAGGATTGAATCACCTCGAAAGACAGGTGCTGCTGGAACGGCGGTTGATCAGCCGGGAGTTCGTGGCCGACCGTGAAGGCGCGGCGCTGGTGGTGAGTCATGACGAACAGTTCGGGATCATGATCAACGAAGAAGATCATATCCGGATGCAGGCCATGCGGCCCGGCTTCCAGCTTCAGGAAGTATGGGATTCGATTGATTCCCTTGATGACCGGATCAGTAAAGAGCTTCCATACGTGTTTGACCGGAACCTCGGATTCCTTACCTCGTGTCCAACCAACGTGGGAACCGGAATGCGCGCCTCGGTGATGCTTCACCTGCCGGGACTGGTGTTGTCCGACCAGATAAACGCCGTGATCCAAGGTGTGAGTAAGCTCGGATTGACCGTGCGCGGGATTTTCGGGGAGGGCACTGAAAACCTGGCTAATCTTTTCCAGGTTTCCAACCAGAGTACTCTCGGAGAATCGGAAGAGCAGATTATCGAACGATTGAGCATCGTGATCAGGCAGATAATCAACCATGAAAAGAATGCGCGTCAAAACCTGTTGGAAGACAAGCAGAACTTCCTGCTGGATCATGTTGGCCGCGCCTACGGGGTACTGCGGCATGCCTATATAATTTCCAGCGAAGAGGCGTTGAATTCGCTTTCCGCCCTGCGTTTGGGGGTGGACCTTGGCATGTTCAGCTCGGTTGAACTGCCGGTGGTTAATGAACTTTTCATGATAATCCTGCCTGCGCATCTCCAGAAATACGCCAGCAAGGAACTGGAGTCGGAGGAACGCGACAGTTTCCGCGCGGCGCTGGTGCGCGACAAACTGCGCAGGATAGGGAAAAAATAAAAAGAATAAGGGGTTGTTGTGGAGTATTTTGTAACTTGCACACTTGCGCTTCTTGAAATGACTTTCGTGCTGGTGGCGCTGCTGCTGCTTCACGGACTCCGCAAACTTATCGGCAGCGCCGGTTTCTATATCTCGCTGGGGTTGCTGCTGGTTTTTACCCAACTGGTGAACGCGACTGAATTGAAGGTTGTGCTGGGGTATCCCGGATTCGACTTTTATATTGCTCCCACAGTATTATTTCTGCCTTACCTGACCGCTTTGATGATCGTTTATATCACCGAGGGAACCCTTACCACTCAGCGATTGATTATCGGGGCAATGGCTACGTTGGGTTTTTATCTCTATTTGAGCCACATTACCTCTGTTCAGTGTAACTGGGCCGGATACACCATTTCCCAGGGGCCTACCGCCGATTCCATGGAATATCTTATGCGGCAGAGCCAACGGACCATGGCCGGGTCGATTCTGGCGCAAACCCTTGACTTGTTCCTGATCCCGATTTTCTTTCAGCGGTTGCGCAACATGGGATGCCGGATTTTCTTCAGTGTCCTTGGCGCTCTGGTTCTGACCGTGCTGATCGATACGATGGTTTACACTACTGCCTGTTATTACGGTCCGCAGTGGTGGCTTTTCTTCAGCACTTCATATATGGCAAAGGTTATCGCGATTATCTGGCTGAGCCTGCTGACGACTATCTACCTTACCAGAATCGAAAACGAAATACCCGGTGAAAGCCGCAGCGCACTCGACATTGTTTTCGCCTTTTTCGGCGGTTACGGCAAGGCCCAGGCCCTTGAACAAAACCTGCGCGAGTGGGAAGGACGCTACCGGATGGTGGTGGAAAACGCCAGTGACATGATCCTGCTGCTCAACCAGCAGGGTGTGATCCTTGACGCTAACTTTGCCGCCGTGCGTATCTTTGAACTGCGCTCTCGCGACAATCTCCGGGGTAAGATATTCCCGGACATGATCTTTCACATCGATGGCAGTCCGGTAAAATGGGGGGAGTACAGCCGGAGTTTCAGGATTGAAGACACCACCGATGGCCCCCATATCCAGCGGCTGTTGTGTCATGCCAAGACGAAGGACAGTCAGGTTGATCTTGATATTGCCATATCCAGCATAGAAGTGGATGAAGTGGCGATGATGATCGTACTCGGCCGCGACGTTACCGAGCAGAACCGGCTGGCGAGGGAGAAGGAAGAATTGAGCGCCCAGCTTGCCCATGCCCAGCGGCTGGAATCGGTAGGCAAACTCGCCGGAGGAGTTGCCCACGACTTCAATAATTACATCCATGCCATTCTCGGACACCTTGACGTGATTACCTATATCCACAAGGTTGACGACAAGAAGGTAATGCGCCACCTCGACAAGATCATCGAAATTTCCGAGCAGGCCAGCAAGCTTACCCGGGAACTTCTCGGATTCGCCCGGAAAGGCAAGTACATCCGCAAGACCATCCGGGTGAACGAACTAATGGAACACAGCATCGACCTGTTCATGCCGAATACTCAGGAAGGACTTGATTTCAGCCAGGAATTCAGTGACCGCGAAATGTACATCAAGGGCGACCCGGTTCAACTCCAGCAGGTTCTACTTAACCTGCTCCTGAATGCGAGGGACGCCATGGAGGAGAGTGGCGAAAAGAATTTGATGCTTGCGGTTAAAACCGACAGCGCCACCAATATCAGAACGATCAAGTTAACTCCGCCAAAGGAACTCAAGGCCAAAGCCGAGGACTTTGTTTGTATTAAGGTGTCGGACAACGGCTGCGGGATGGACCAGGATACCATCAACCGGATTTTCGAGCCGTTCTTTACCACCAAACCTTACGGGAAAGGCACTGGCATGGGACTGGCGATGGTTTACGGAACCATCTCGAACCACAATGGCTGGATTCAGGTGGAATCTGAAGCCGGCAAAGGCACTACCTTCTATATTTTTCTGCCTATCGCACTGCCGTCCGCCGGAGAAACCGGCCAAATCCCCAGAATGGCGTGAGTTTCTGCGCACTCCGTGCCTCTGCGGGAGAGAAAAAAAGCAACGATGGCGATTGGGACTCCTGCCAGAAAAATACCCAAATACCCAAATCCCGGCAACGGGCTTTAAAACTCAGTTAATCCTGGAATTCCGGTTTGCGGATATCCATAGTTTATGGCAACTTATACCGAATTGCATTCTAAAGGCTATATAATGACAAGGGAGATTTTGAGAGTCAGGTAAAATAACGACAGCCGGGCGATATGGATATCAGCCAAAGGAGTAATTTTTGCATGAACTCAAAAGAACCTTGCCGCAAGGCGGTATTATTCCAAATGAAGGAGAACATACTATGCGCGTTACCCCTGAAGCTGAACTCGATAAACTGATTAACGCGATACTTCCGGAAGTCCGGGAACTGCGCCACCTGCTCCACCGCCATCCGCAGGTGCGTTATCAGGAAACTTTCGCGAATCGATTGGTTACCAGCGAACTCGATAAACTGGGGATTCCCTATGAAAGCGGCATCGCCGAAACTGGAGTGGTTGCCTGGATCAAGGGCAAGGCGCACGAGGGTATGGGCAAAGCGGTGGGCCTCAGGGCCGATATTGACGCGTTGCCGATTCTGGAAATGACCGGTAAGCCGTACAAGTCGGAAAATCCGGGTTTCATGCACGCCTGCGGCCACGACGGACATACCGCCACCTTGCTCGGAGCGGCGCGGGTGCTGAACCAGCTCAAGGAACAACTTCCGCGGCCGGTCAAACTGGTGTTCCAGCCGGCGGAAGAGGGCGGACTCGGCGCCAAGAAGATGATCGAAGCCGGAGTGCTGGGCGTCAAATTCGGCGGGATCGAAGTAGCCGAAATGTTCGCTTTTCACGGCTGGCCGCATCTGCCGGTGGGCAAGCTGCAAGTCAAGCCCGGCGTGATGTTCGCGATGGTCGGCGAGGCCACGATCACCATCAAAGGACAAGGTGGACACGTCAGCAACCCGCATCTTTCCCACGATCCGATCGTGGCGGCGGCGGAGATCGTCAATGCGTTGCAAACGGTAGTCAGCCGAAACCTTAATCCCTTCGAATCGGCGGTGATCAGCGTCACCAACATTCACGGTGGCGCCGGGGCCTCGAACATTCTCCCTGACGAAGTCACCCTCGGGCTCAATATGCGGATCATTCATCAAGACCTGCTCGATAAAGTAATCAAGCCGCATATTACCCAGGTGGCGGTGGACGTGGCCAAGGCTTTCGACTGCAAAGCCAAGGTCGAAATCAGCAGTCATGGCGAACCGGTGCTCAACGATCCCAAGCTGACCACCGTGGTCGAGAATATTATTCGCGCTGAGTTCGGTGCGGACAACCTGATCGAGATGGAGCACCCGTTAATGACCGCTGAGGATTTCGCGTTCTACGGTGATGTGGTCCCGAGCTGCATCACTTGGGTTGGACTCCGGCCAGCGGACATGCACTATTATCCCGACCTGCACAACTCCCGTTTCGATTTCAACGACGACGCGATTCCCATCGCCGCCAAGCTGCTTTGCCGTTGCGCTCTCGAACAAGATTAAAGTTGCCGCAAAGCAGTTTTTTAATACCAATTTTGGCAAAAACGGGCTATTTTTCTTCGTGGCTTTCAGGGGAATGTTTTTTGTCCCGGACGAACTGGATATAGACTAGGGGGATCACGTAGAGGGCGAGGATGGTTGAGGAGATGAGTCCGCCGATAACGGTAATGCCGCAACTCGAGCGGATTTCCGAACCGAGGCCGGAGCCGAACGCCATTGGAGCGATACCGATGATGGCGGCGATACTGGTCATGACGATCGGACGGAATTTATCTTTGGCGGCGGTCAGCATGGCTTCTCTGGGAGAGACTCCCAGTGCCCTGAGAATTATCACCTGGTCCATGATCAGAATAGCGTTGTTCACCACGATCCCGATCAGCATGACGGCCCCGAGAAGTCCCATCATCGAAAGGGTGTTGCCGGTGACGAACAGCGCCCCGAACATTCCCGCCAGCGCCAGCGGCAGGGTCAGGAGAATAATAATCGGCTGTACCCAGGATTCGAGGACTGCGGCGATCAGCAGGTACGTTAATATCGCGGCCGTGATGATTGCTTCAAGGAAGTCCATTTGCGCTTCCTGCATCTTTTCAACCCTGCCGGTGAACCGCATGTTGTAGCCGCCGGGAAGGATTTTCGGAACGTTCTGCTGGAGAAAGGTTACTGCATCGCTGAGTGCCGCGCCGGGGGCGGGGTTTGCGTAGAAATTGATATTCCGTTTCTTTTCGGCCCGTGCGATCTGGATCGGGATGCGGTTGTTCTTCAGTTCCGCGACGGTTTCGATAGTCATCGGACGTCCTTTTCTGGACATCAGGGAAAATTCCCTTACCTGGTCGACGCCGTCCTGTTCTTTCAATTCCACCCGGATATCGTAAGACCGGTCACCGCGTTTGTAAGTGCCGGCCTTGATGCCCTCGATATTTCCGCGCAGCATGGTCCCGAGCAGTTCCGATGAAAGGTTCATGTCTTCAAGGATGGGCCTTTTCGGGACTACCCGGATTTCCGGTTTGCCGGGACGTACGTTGGTGTCCACATCGGACATCATACCGCTGGTCGTGGCCATATTTGCGGCTTTCAAACCAAGCTTGTCAAGTTGTTTAAGGTCGGCGCCGGATATCTGCATCTCTATCTCAGACTCCGAGCCGCCGATGATAGACGGAATATTGACGGAGGTGATGCAGTTTATTTCATTTTTGAGTGCGTCCCAGAAAAGTTTTTTCATGTCATGGAGGTTACGTTTACGTTCTTTTTTGCCGGTGGTTTTAATCGTGATTTCAGCAAGGTGGACGCCCTCGGATATTTTACCGATGGTACCCTGGATTTTACCGACAACCGTGGAGGTTGATTTAACTTCCGGCAACGAACGGATTATAGCGGAAATCCCCAGGGTGCGTTTAATGGCGGTATTGATATTGTAGTCGGTCGGGTACTCCAGTTTGATGATGAATTCCCCCCGGTCGTTGTCGGGGAAGAACGACATACCAACATGGGGAGCGACAAACATCATGGTAAGAACCAGAATGGTCACAACCAGCAGGAGTGTAATCCACGGCTGTTTACTGGTAAGATGCAGACTGGAATCATAGAACTGAGTAACGCGGCTATATCCGGATTCCCAGCATTTGATGAAAATACGCATCGGCAGCCAGTGTTTCGGCATTTTATCGCGCAGGAAAATCGATGACAAAAGCGGGGTGAGGGTAAAACTGATAAACAGTGAAACCAGTGTGGCGGCGGTCATGGTTACGGCGAACGGGATAAAATACCTTCCCACCAGCGAACTCATTAATGCTATCGGCACGAATACCACCACGTTTGTCGCCGCGCTGGCGAATACCGGGAGCGCCACTTCCCCTGAACCGGTCTCGGAAGCAAGTTTAGGTTTTTTCCCTTCGTGGAGTTTCTTGAAAATATTTTCAACTACAACGATCGAATTTGTTACCAGCACCCCAACCGACGTGCCCAGCGCCAGCAGCGTGGAGTTGTTGAACGTGTAGTCAAAATACTTCATTATCAGGAAAGTAATGATAATTGACGATGGCATCGACAAGCAGACTATGAATGTTGAACGGACTTCGTGCAGGAACATGAACAGGATCAGGGCGGTGAGGAGAACTCCCAGGCCGATACTGCCCCAGGCGTCGTCAACGCTGGCCTTGATGAATTCGCCGTCATCGGTGAACCATACCAGTTTCATGCCGCTGGGGAGCATTCCTGACTTGTTTATCCTGTCGAACGTTTTCCTTATCCTGTCTACCACTTTCGCTGCGTTTGCCTCGCCCTTTTTGACGATCTTTACGTTGACTGCCGGTCTGCCGTTGTAGAAGGCCCGGGTTCGCTTGTCTTTTGAAATCATTTCCACGGTTCCGATATCTCGCAGATATATTCTGCCCTTGTTGCTGCCGACCTCCAGGGATTCAATCTCGGAGAAATTCTTGAATTCAGCGTCGAATGTTACGCTTATTTCCTGGACGCCGTCTTTCAGGTTGCCGGATGGAACTTTCAGGTTGTTGCTATTTAGTTTTGTAATGATATCCGCCACGGTCAGGCCGTTCGCGGACAATTTATCTTTGTCGAGAATGATATGGACTTCGAGTTCTTCGCCGCCGGAAACCTGTACCTCGGCCACGCCGGGGATGGTAGAGAGTTGGTCCGAGAGTTCTTCGTCCGCGAAGTCGTAGAGCTTGTCAATCGGAAGATTTCCGGTAAGTAACAGCGTTACCACCGCTTTTGCGTTCGGGTCGAATTTTGCAATTTCCGGAGGTTCGACATCTTCAGGAAGGTCGTCGAGAATCAAGTCAATTTTTTCCCGGACATCCACGCCGGCAACGTCTACATCCACGGACAGGTCGAATTCAAGGGTGGTCAGGCACACATTTTCCATACATGTGGAGTTTACATGCTTGAGTCCGTCGATAGTGCAGACCGCGTCCTCAATCTTCTTTGCCACATCCACCTCAATTTCCCGGGGGCTGGCGCCGGGATAAGTTGTGGTGATGGTTACATAAGGAATCTCAATGTCCGGCATGTTGTCAAGGCCAAGCTTGCGGTATGAGTTGAAACCAGCTAAAAGCAGAACAATGATAAACGCGGTCATTGCAACCGGTCTGCGAATTGAAAAATTACTTAGAAACATATGGTGAAGCTCTTATTTCTGGGCGGTTTTACCGTTGACGATATTGACCGCGGCCCCGCTGTTCAGGAAAGCTTGTCCCTGAACGACCACTGGAGCCAGATTAGATTTGTTGAAATTCTTTATTTCGGTGTAGCCCCGGTATGACAACCCTTTCTTAACCGGGATTTCCTCGGCCTTTCCGTCTTTTACGGTAAATACCACCGCTTCGTCCTCACCCCGGATCAGCACGGCTTCTTTCGGTACGCCGTAACCTTTTTCATCCGCGAGGATCAAATCGATATTGCACAGCATGCCGCTAACGAAGGAGCCTTTTTCCTTAAGGTTTATTTTGATTTCAAATGTCCGGCTGTCAGTGTCAATTGTGGGGGACTTGTAGGCGACGGTTGTTTCCTTGAGTTTTTTTCCGGTTTCCGAGTGGATCACAGCTTTGGTTTTTCCAGGGATTATCCGGGAATAGTATTTTGAGCTAAGGAGGAGAGTTATTTCCAGTTTCTCCGGATTTTCCAGCCGGAGGATGCATTCGGCTTTTTTCGCATATTCACCCGGCTCTTTATAACGGTTTGTCACAACCGCCGCAAACGGGGCTTTGACCAGGGAGTCATCATAATATTTCTTGGCGATGGCCAGATTGCTTTCGGACTGTTCGACCACCGTTTTAGCGGAGTTAACCGTGGTTTTTGCTATTTTCAGGTTAATCAAGGCTTCTCTCAGGCTTAATTCCTTTTTTTCGAATTCGTCCTTGGAAATGGCTTCAACCTCCTGGAGATTTCTATGACGTTTGAAATCCGTAACCGCTTTGTCAAGTTTTGCTTTGTTAAGCAGGTAGTTCGCCTCGGCTTCTCTGACTTGGCTTTGTTTTACTTTCAAGGCTTTTTTAGCTACTTCCAATTCGCTTTCAAGGTTCAGTTTATCGCTTTGAAACAGGAGCTGTCCCGGCTTGACCCGGTCACCTTCATCAACCTCCATGATGTCGATGGTTCCATCGGTTTTCGCGCAGATCAGGGCGTACTCTTTCGGTTCCACGTTGCCCTGGAGCCTGATTCGGCTTTGGAACCTCATGTATCTCGGCAGCGACGTCCTTACTCCGACCGCGGCAACCGAAGTTTCCTTTTTCTTTTTGCATGAGCAGGTGAACAGCCCCAGGATGAGTGCAAGGATTATCATTGAAGTGAATTTAAGCGGAATAGTTTCTTTCATATTATGGCACGTGATTTCATGTTTACTTTGTTTTAAATTGTAAATTGCGGCAGGTGTTTTCCGTAATGGCTGAAGCCAGCTTTTCCAGAATGTCTTCAGACAGGAATCCTTCCCCGGCGGTCAGTTTGACGAATTCCCGGTTTTGCTCATAAAAAACGCACTGGGAAATAACTGAAAGCAGACAATAATCCAGTTCTTTTTTCGTGACATTTTCCGGGAGCCCCATTTTCAGGTAGTAAGCCAGATTGTCGATTTGGGGCTTAATGAATTTTTCAAAAAATACCGGAAGCATTTTTGACGGTTCCACCATCTCCCTGAAAATGATGTTGTGTTTCCAGCGCATCAGCTTGTTCGGACGACTAATATTGGTAATGATCATTAGAACATGTTCCATGATGGCGGTTTTCCAGGTTTCTACTGAATCAAGGTTTTCTCTGCGCGGGGCATCGAATTCAGCGGTTTTCTCAAAAAGATATGAAACCACTTCAAGATACAGATGTTCCTTGGTGGAAAAATGGTAATTGATGCCGGCATGATTGATTCCCGCCCGTTTTGAGATATTTCTCATCGTGGTGCGGAGATAACCGCGTTCCGCGAATTCGCGTGCGGCGGCGTTAATGATTTTTTCTTTAGTATCCAATTGTCTTAACCTGATGGTTTAACCGAGTGGTTAAATAATAGCCCGGTTTTACTTGAATGTCAATGCACAATGGAAGTTTTTAGCTGACTATTCGTCTTTTTTATATTTAAGGAACAGGGCGCGGTAAACCCGTTTATAAGTCTTAACCCTGTTTGACGGGGCTTTGCCCACGTCGCCGTAACCGTAATCAAAGTTCTGACGCATGTTCTTGATCGTACTTCCTGAATCGTCGGGGATGCTCCAGGCGTTGGTTCTTTTCTCACTGAGCATCTGGTCTTCCCTGACATACCGGTTCGGCAGGACTTCATAATCGATGATCAGTACGGCGTCGGCGCCATTTTCCCTGGCTTTGTTCCGAAGACCTTCTTTGATGTCGTCGCCTGAATAGTCATTATAATGGCCTGTGGCTACAGCCTTGCCGATTATCGAATAGTGCTTGACGGGAATTTCTGATTCGTGCATGTAGACTGCCGCGTTTTTGGTGGGAGGAAAGGATTTTCCCACATACTGGACATTCATGCAGGAATTAAAAAACAGCATAAACGGAATCGCCGCAAGGATTGAGCTGATACGAAAAAAGGTCATTATTGTGATCTCCTGTGAATAGATAAAGCAATAATTAAGCCCGTTGTATCGGATTTTCAAGTGGCGGCCGAAGCGGAAATCAGCTCATTTTTTATAACGCAGGAAAAGACAGCGATAGACTCTTTTGAAAGTTTCCACCTCTCCCTGGGGCAGTTCGCCGCCGTAATCGTAGTCGAACTCATCATTGAGTTCCTGAATGCCCGACTCGGAATTGTCATCTACCGGCCAGGCGTTTTCAGGCGTGTCATCGAGGGCTTGGTCTTCCCGCTCCTGGCCGTCTGGAACTACTTCGTATTGAACAACCAGCACCGCGTTGGCCCCAACCGATTCAGCTTTCTTTATAATTTTCGCCCTGACTTCCTTTGCGGAAAACTGTTTGTATGGCGCGGAAACAACCGCTTTGCCCATTACCGTGTAGTTCTTTACCGGAATCTGGGATTTTTTTGTATAAATTACCGCGCTTTGGGTAGGAGTGTATTCTTTGCCAACGTATTGAATATCGACACAGGCTCCAAGTAACGTCATGCAAATTGCCGCGATTCCCGGCAGGAATTTTTTCAAATTCATATTAAATCTCCGTATTGTTTTACTGATAATTAATCCTGCTATTACATTGTTTTCAAGTACATTATTACCGGACAATCGATAAAACTCTCTTGATATTTACCTCCCGGAGCCATAATTTATGTACCATAGTTCAAGAAAGGGAAGGAGTCTGAAAATGTTTAAAGTAGGATTAATAATGGTGGCCGTTGTTATGGGAGTCTCTGTTCTGGCACGGGACATAACCACTATCGATGGCAAAACTTACCGGAACGTAAAGATCAGCGGCATTACTCCCGCGGGATTCGATATCAGTTATAAACCGTCGAAAGGCGGCATCGCGGTGGTCAGATTAAAATTCAAAGACCTTCCGGAAGATATCCGCAAGGAATTTAATTACGATCCCGCCAAAGCCGCGGCATTTGAAAAGCGGGTGGATTATTATAAACAGCAAAAAGAACAGAAGCAGTATAAAAAACATCTTGATAATGTAAAAACTCAAAAAGAACAGCATGAAGTTCGCGCAACTCTGGTGGCCGGGAGAAAATATGTTTTGTTTAAATCCATAGCCGTTGATAAAGGCGGTACGGTTGGTTGGATTCAATCTCCCAACAAAAACGTCACTACCGGGCTTGAAGGCAAAGGGTTCCTGATTGGGGGCAGCATTACTCCGGGAAATTGCCGGTTGGGATATATTTATCCGGTAAGCGGCTCTATGACCCATAAAGGGGAAAGCTTGCCGTGTTATGCCACAACCCTGGAAGAGGCCGAGGTAAACAGCAAGTAACCGGCTGGTATTGTTAAAACTAATGAGTATGCCGCCTTGATTATTGGCGGAACTTCCGGTAAATTATTACAATTAACCGGCTTGGAGTATAAACGAAAGGAAAGCAAATGCGTAGTGTAATTATTATGGCGGTACTGATGTGTGGAGTTTCACTGATGGCCTTGGATATCACCACTCTCGACGGAAAAACTTATCACAACGTTCAGATTAGCAGTGTTACCCCGGCCGGATTCGATATCTCCTATACTCCTTCCGGCGGCGGCATTGCCATCAAAAATCTTCTCTTCAAGGATCTTCCGGAGAAAATTCGCAAGGAATATCATTACAATCCGCAGAAAGCTGCCCATTTTCAAAGCCGCGTCAATTATTATCAGAAGCAGCGGCAGGATAAGATGATCGAACAGTATGAGGCGAAGGTAAAGGAAGAACAGGCCGAGGAACGCCGCCGGGAAGAACTCAACGCAGTGGTTATGGCCGGTCGGCGTTATGTTGTATTTAAAGCCGTCATGTCTTATCCGAATGGAACCGATGGTTATATTGATTCTCCTCAGGAAACTTGTACCACCGGCCAGGAAGGCAGGATTTTCCTTGTGGCCAAATGCATGCCGCAGGGAAATCAATACGAAGGATACATCTACCCGATCAATCAGACGGTTGCCTTGGATAACTTGAAACTTTCCTGCTATGTTACCAATCTGGAAACCGCAATAACGCTGTGGAATCCAAAAGGGACCGGTTCAAAACAGCCCGCAAAAACCCACCATCAATACAAAAGGAATTACCGCGACCTCTATAATGTTCCTGCCCAGGTGCTTAATAACTATTACAATCCTGGTGTAAGGATCAGGAGGTAAAAACGATCGGTTGAGAAGTAGGGTGCTTGCCGAAAGCGCCTTGTTTGTATCCTTGCGTTATTCGTTTTTCGTGGTCGTAATCGATAGTAATATTCCCTTGCGGAGGCGCGCAGAGAGTGCGGAATAATAAATTTCCTTCGTGTTCCTCGAACTCCGCGGTGAAGAAGAAACTACAAACTGCTGGTTTCGAGTTGATAGACATCAGCAATCTGTTCGCGGTATTCCCGGTAATAATTTCTGACTTTCTGAAGCTTTTCTCCGGGGAATGACTCGATGTAGGTTCCTCCCATGCAAAAACAGGCGAACCCGCCGGAGGCCACGCCCCAGGCGCAGGCTTCAACCAGATCCAGTTCGCCTTTTTCGGTATTCATCAACTGGGCGGCAATCGACGCCATTACACCGCCGCAGAAGTTGTCGCCGCATCCGGTTGTATCGCCTTTTGAGTCGGGATGCAGTTCCATGTCGCGCCCGGCTGCTTCTGAAACCGGTAGTTCAATAAGGTCCTGTTCTTTGAACAGTTTTCCGTTCGAGTAAGCAGTCAGGGGGAGGGGGCCGTTGGTAATGACGAATGCGCCGAGATCATGTGATTTAAAAAATCCGATGGCGTCAGTCACGCTGTCACAGCCGCTGATTTTCAGCGCTTCCACGTGGTCCACGATAAGCAAGTCCATATATTTATAGGAATCGTTGCTTGCTCCGAGTGGCCACGGTTTGTCCGGATTTGCCTGTTCGTTCCGGAAATCGAATACCGTGCCCACAACGTTTACGCAGCCGCTGTTGTTTCCTTTTTTAAGGAGTTCGGTAAGGGCGTCGTGGATATTGGGAACCAGGGCGGTGCCGCCAAAAAGACACAGATCGGCGTTGAAAAAGCTGTCGCCAAGATGTTCCGGAGTAAAGTTCCAGGCGGCGCCGATGTCGTTCACGAAAGTGCGTTCGCCTTTGCCGTCGTGGTGGTCGGGATCGGAGAAAACGTAAGTTGTGGGGGTGCGTCCGGCAAGTTTCCGGTAATGTTCATACTTGAGCGGGGTTTTCTTCAGGATATGCATGATCTGTCCGGCCTGTTCGTCGTCGCCTGTAGCGCCGTAAAATTCAGCGGATGCTTCTTTGCCTTCGAGAAGTTGAGCGCAGTTGATCATCGCTACGATTGCCGGTCCGCCGATATTAAAGGTGTCGGGACCTTTGCCTTTCGTGATATGCTCCAGGATTCCGGGAAACTGCTCGCCAGCGAATTTTACCAGACCGTCAACAAATACCAGGTGACCGGGATTCAGCCCACCGTCTCCCGGGGTGGCGGAGAGATATTTTTTGAACTCGGAACTTTCGAAATTGATATGATTGTAAAGATAGTCGATAATTGCGCAGGAAGTGCCGGAAATTTTCATAATTTATTCAGTCCTGTAGTTTTCTTTTTTGGTTATGTTATATTTCTGTAAAATATGCCGAAGTTGGCAATTTACAATTTTTTCCGGTAATGATGGGACATCCGGGTTGAAAATTGTTTGAGGCCGGCGTAGGTTACCTACGTTAGCTGAATTGTTTTTCGGCACAATGCAAATGGGAATGGATGGGAAATGAACACACAAAAGTTGATTATCAACGACGACCTGATAACCAGGCACACGGAAAAATTGAAATACTGGTTTGACCTTTTAAATAAGGTGATGCCGGATTATTTCTTCAACACCTTCACTCCGCAGCAGATCCAGATGATCCTTCCGGCGCTGTTCAATATCCAGCGGCAGACTGGTATTCAGCAGATCAATACCGGCAGCCGGATTATCCTGATTTATCTTCTCAGTGAAGAATGCAATCTGGTTACAACTTCGCGGATGATGTGCAATCATAATGTGACCGGCGCGCAGATCCACGAGTCGCGTGAGCAGATCATAATCGACGGCGCTCCGCGCACACTGGTTATCGAAACTTACGAAACCGGCGATATTCCCGTGCGGATCACTCCGATTTACACTGAACGGGAAGTGCTTCAGGCTTACCGCAAACGCTACAAGCAGGCTGGAGATGGAATTAAAGATCTTTACAACCGGTTGTCGTGGAATTCTGTCAGGGACTTGCCGCTGGAAAGGCTGGTTGAGCGTTTGCATCGGGCGTTGAGGGTTCAGGGCCGCGACTGCATTGAAGTGGATGTTGAAAAAGCGGAAAGCAAGGAGATCCGCCTGACCATGGCAATGGCGAATTGTCCGCAGAAAGGATTTTATCACTGGATCATCGAGTGTCTGGCACGGCGCGGTTTCCATGTCAACAGGGCTTATCTCCGGGACTTCTCCTGGCAGGAGGACGATAATGATTTTCAGCGCATGCCGGTAGCCATGCACACGTTATACTTGAAGGCCGACAGCCCCGCGCAGGTGCTGAAGTCGAAACGTTTGCGGGAAACCCTCGAGGAAATCAGGATATTGAACTGGATTCCAATGGATGATCTGCTTCATTATGAACTGGTTGAACAGCACGGCTGGCTGCTGCCGCAAGCAAACCTGATTCGCGCCGCCGGGGAATTTGTCCATACCCAGCTTTCTTTTATAGACCGCAACGCTTACAATAATCACGACGTTTTCCGGTTCATGGCGCTTTACGAACCGCTGCTTAAAAAGCTGTTTGAGATGTTCGAAACAAAATTTCACCCGGGACCGGCCAAGCCGGAAACCCGCGGGAAAAAGGCTAGAAGAATTGCCGGTCAGATCACGAAACGGATTGACGGCATGAACACCGGGATGCAGGAAAAAGATAATTTGGTGAAAACCATATTCCGGGCGTTGCTGAATTTCTTTAATCATATCTATAAAACCAATTTTTATGTCGAGAACAAGACCGCGCTGTCGTTTCGGCTTGATCCCGCGTTCATGAGCTTCTTCGAGGGAATTGCAACGGAATACACCGCGGCGTTCCCGGAACAGCGTCCGTTCGGGGTGTTCTATTTTTACCGCGAGAACGGCATTGGCTTCCAGGTGCGGTTTTCCGAGATTGCCCGTGGCGGCTGGCGCACGGTTATTCCCCGAACGACCGGACACGAACTCGAACGGATGGATTCGTACGCTTTCGCCAAGGACGAGATTTTCCGGGAGGTCTATGTGCTTGCCCATACCCAGCATATGAAGAACAAGGACATTTATGAGGGCGGATCAAAGATGATCTGCCTGCTTCAACAGGCGGACGGTTTTGCTTATCGGCATCTATATGAGTCCCAGCGGTCGATCTGTCGCGCTTTCCTGGACCTGATCAACTACGATGCGAAAGGCAAATTGAAACAGGATAAGGTGATCGATTATCTCGACTATCAGGAGATCATTGAAATCGGGCCTGATGAAAATATGTACGACGTGATGATAAACTGGATGTGCAATTATTCTAAAGAAACCGGCTACATTCTCGGACGCGGACTTATTTCAGGTTCGCCGGAAACCGGTATTAATCACAAGGAATACGGAGTTACGTCGCTCGGAGTACACCAATATCTGCTCAAGACCCTGCGCGAACTGGAAATCGATCCCGCGAAAGATCCGTTCTCCGTGAAAATTTCCGGAGGGCCGTTCGGCGATGTTGCCGGAAACGAACTCAAGCTGTTGCTGGAAAAAAGCAAAGGCAAATACCTTTATCCTAACCTGAAAGTCGTGGCCATTACCGATGGACCCGCCGCTTGCTGGGATCCTGAAGGTCTCGATCGCGACGAACTCGAGCGGATGATTGCCAAGGAAAACCTTGACAAGTTTGCGGCCGATAAGCTCAAGGGGGAGGGCGCGTTCATTATTTACAGTGAACCGAAAATGGACAAAGGAATTGAAAAATACCTGATGCGGCATGTCAGGAACGGTAAGCTCGATGAGAAATATATCAGCCGCGATGAATTCATGCAGATGTTCCAGGACAACCTGATGTGTCATTACGCCGATATTTTTATTCCCTGCGGCGGGCGTCCCTCGACAATAAACGTTTCCAACTGGGAAAAGTATTTCCCGTATGATAAAGCTGCATCCAGGGCGATTATCGAGGGCGCGAATTCTTTCATCACTCCGGATGCGCGCGACCTGCTTCAGGACCGTGGCGTTTGGATCGTGAAGGACGCTTCCGCCAACAAGTGCGGCGTGATTACTTCTTCGTATGAAATCCTCAGCGGTTTGATTCTTGGTGAGGACGAATTAAAGAAGCGTAAGAAAGAACTGGTGAAGGAGATCATGGAAATCCTGAAGGACCGTGCCTGGAAAGAAGCCGACTGGCTCTTTTTCCATTTCCGGAAAACCGGGAAAAGGATGACGGAACTTACGGAGCAACTCAGTGTGGAGATCAACGCCAAGACTTCGGAAATATCCGATTATCTGGGAAAACATCCGGAACTGATCCGTTCGGATATTATCCTCAAGCATCTGCCGAAACTTTTCAGCAAGCTTGACGTCAAGCTCCTTGAACGGATTCCCGCACAGTATCGCGTGGCAATCGTTGCCACCGAACTGGCATGCCGGATTGTTTACAACCGCACCGACAACCTTGGTGATGAAATTGCCTCGGTGCTGTAAAACATCCTTTTTTCTTGTTGAAAGCTCAGCTTATACAGGTTAAATTATCCGGATTAGTCTTTTTTAAAAATTAAACCACAGAGGACACAGAGAACACAGAGGTATATGGAAACAAACATCTTGACGGGGAAAGTCATAGGTTGTGCGATTGAAGTACACAGGGAACTTGGTCCGGGACTATTGGAGTCAACTTATGAACAATGCCTGGCGAGGGAGTTGGCCTTGGCAGACTTGAAGTTTGGACTTTAATGGCCTTTGCCTGTTGAGTATAAGGGAACAAGGCTTGATTGTGGTTATCGGGTTGATGTTCTTGTTGAAGATCGGCTTATTGCCGAGTTGAAAGCCGTCGAAGAAGTGAGTAAGATTCATCAGGCACAGTTGCTTTCTTATATGAAGCTTGCGAACATTGATACAGGTTTGATAATCAACTTCAATGTTGAAATTCTTAAAGACGGCATAAAAAGATTTAAAAAATAATCCTCTGTGTTCTCTGTGTTCTCTGTGGTTAAAATAAACAAAAAACTGAAATACTCATGGGGGTAAAACTGATGGTGCAGAACCAAAAAGCACTGGACTTAACTATTATCGGTTCCGGGATGATCGTGCATGACCTGATCCTGCCGGCGGCTTATCAACTGCAGCGCCTCGGCTGCGTATCAAACATTACCGTTTGCGACATGCGGACTAAGGCATTGCAGGCGCTTCGTGAAAATGAAGAAATCTGCAAAGCCTTTCCCGGACAAAGCTTTACGCCGTGTCCGGACTTTTCGGACGGCGATTCAAGCGATCCGAAGGTCTACATGACCGCGCTGGAAAAGAAAGATCCGTATCAGGCGGTAATCATTGCGTTGCCCGACCAGCTCCACTACCCGGTTCTCAAGGATGTTCTTGAGTTCAAACAGCATATTTTATGCGTGAAACCGCTGGTGTTGAAGTATGAACAAAGCATTGAGATTGAAAAGAGAGCTCATGAACTCGGTTGTTTTGTCGGGGTGGAATATCACAAGCGTTTTGACCGTCGTTCTTTGCTTGCCCGTAAACATTATCGGCAGGGAGACCTCGGAGAATTCATCATGGGCGAAGCCAAGATGATCGAACCGTATTATTACCGTTACAGCAATTTCCAGAACTGGTTTACCTGCGAAAATACCGACCCGTTCGTTTACGTTGGCTGTCATTATGTTGACCTTACTTATTACATTACCGGATTGCGCCCGGTTGAAGTAACGGTTACCGGCGTCAAGGGTGAATTCCCGAACGGCAAGGAAGGCTATCTGTGGGCTAATGGACGCGTAAAGCTGGAAAACGGTGCGCTGTTGAGCGTTACTGACGGACTCGGTTATCCGGATGAGGGCGGCGGTTCCAACGACCAGTGCCTGAACATGTATTTCGAAGGTGAAGGCAAAGGTGGAGTTCTCCAGCACAATGACCAGTTCCGTGGAGTTGAATATGGCTTTGTGAAGAACCAGAGCAAGGCTTTCCAGTATGTGAACCCCGATTTCTATCGTTTGGTTCCGTGGGAAGGCGAAGGGCTCAAGCCTGTTGGTTACGGTTTTGATTCCGTTGCCGCCACTATTACCGCCGCAAGCCGTATCGAGGCGGAAGTTGCCGCCGACCCGGACAAGGCCCTGGATATCAGACGGAAAAATATCGAGGCCGCGGACGCCAGGGGATTGATCGCCACCCCGAAAAATTCTTCGGTGAACGAGCTGGTGCATGAGGCCGCGAGGCTTTCGATCCTCAATGACGGCGATGTTGCCGTTATCGAGTACGAGCCGGAGCCGAAAGTTTATCTCCGTCACCAGAAATAGTTTTCATAAAACTTAAAAAATCAACTCATAATTTAAAACTGAATATCTTTTTAAACGTTTAAAGGAGCAGAAATGGCTGAATATTCTCTTAAGCCTGTTGAAGTCCCGAAAGTCGAGACAAAGTACCGCAGCATCAAAACCAAACTTCCGGTTCCGGAATCTCTGCCGATTTTCGAAAAACTGAAAGAAAGTGAACCCCGTTCAATGATGGGACAACCCCCGATCGTGTGGGAAAAAGCTGAAGATTGTTCCGTTTACGACAAATGGGGCAACCGCTGGATCGACTGGTCGAGTGGCGTGCTGATTACCAATATCGGGCACAGTCATCCGGCGATCACCAAAGCATTGCATGATCAGGTTGATCAGGGACTGTTGACCACATATGTGTTTGTTCATGAAAAACGTGGTGAACTTACCAGTATGCTTCAGGCTATTTCCCCGGATCCGGCAAATTATCAGGTTTTCCTGCTCAGTTCCGGTTCGGAAGCCACTGAAAACTGCATCAAACTGGCCAAAACTTACGCAATTGAAAAACATGGCCCGGAAAAGAAATACTTTGTTTCTTTCAATAACGCGTTCCACGGCCGTACCCTTGGTGCTCAGATGGCCGGGGGCATGGACAAGCTGAAAACCTGGATCGTTGACGGCGATAAAACTTTTGTCCAGGTTCCTTTCCCGGATGGATACAAAAATGAAGATACTTCGTTTGATCTTTTCCTGAACACTCTCAAGGAAAAGGGGATTGAAGGCAAGGAAATCGCCGGGGTGATGTTCGAGTCCTACCAAGGCGTCGGGCCTGATTTCATGCCGAAAGAATACGCGCAGAAGCTCGAAAAATTTTGCCGTGAAAACGATATCGTGCTGATCTGTGACGAGGTCCAGTCCGGTTTCGGACGTACCGGCAAGATGTTTTGTTTCCAGCATTATGGCATCAAACCCGATTTGATCGCCTGCGGCAAAGGCATTACTTCTTCGCTGCCGCTTTCCGCCGTAATCGGGCGTTCCGACATAATGGGATTATACGCTCCGGGATCAATGACCTCGACGCACTCCGCTTCACCGCTGTGTGTGGCCGCCGCCATTGAAAACCTTAAAGTTCTCCAGAATAGCGGCATGGTGGAAAACGCCGCTAAAATGGGGGATATTCTGATTCCTGAACTTAACCGGATTCGCGAAAAATATCCGGAAGCGCTCGGTTGTGTACAAGGCAAAGGTCTGGTGGCTGGTATTCAGGTTGTCAAACCCGGAACCAAAACCCCCGACAGCGAAACCGCCACTAAAATCAATGTGGCATGTTATCAGAAGGGCTTGTTAATGTTCTCGCCGGTAGGTATTGGCGGTGAATGCCTGAAAATTGCCCCGCCGCTTTCGATTACCGAGGAAGCTCTCCGCGAGTCAATTGCGGTGTTCGATGAAGCCATCGACGAAATCCTGGGATAACCGGTAAGGAGCGGAACCATGCAGAAGTTGCTGGCAAATGACAAACGGATTACCTGGAACGGAGCTGTATCGCTTGAACATGGAGAAGGCTGGGTGAAACCATGGCGTTTGCCGTGTAACGATCTGGATCTGTTTCCGGTCGAGGGATTGCAGGTTCGCGCCGCTATGCCCGCCGGGGTGAGGATTTGTTTTGCCACCGACTCCGCGGAAATTGCTTTTCATACCGAACCAGCCGAGGACCTTACCGGCGGTATCAAGGATAGGACAAATCTGAAGCTTGACCTCTATATTGATGGCAAGCTTCAGAAAAGTCTGCCGTTCAAGATAGGGGACATGGAGTTCCGGTTCTCCGAGCTGCCGGATACCATGAAAGAGGTTGAATTGTGGCTGCACCAGATGGTTCCGTTCAAGCTTCGCGGCATTGAACTTCATGAAAATGCCAAAGTTGAAAAGAGTGAAGATAAACGTCCCCGGTGGATTACCTGGGGAAGTTCAATATCCCACTGTGCCGATGCGGAAAGTCCGTCTTTTACCTGGCCGGCGGTAGTGGCGAGAGAGAAAAATCTCAATCTGACTTGCCTGGGATTCGGCGGGCAGTGCCACGGCGAACCCATGGTTGCCCGTTTGATCCGGGATTTGCCTGCTGATATTGTTTCCGTGAAATTAGGGATTAATATTTACGGGCAGGGGAGTTTAGGGCCGAGAACATATCGGTCGGCGGTGCTGGGAATTATCGCGACAATTCGGGATGGACATCCCAACATTCCATTAATAATATGTTCGCCGATCTGGAGTCCTCCGCGTGAGAGCACGCCAAGTTCCGCCGGTATTACCCTGGTGGAAATGCGTGAAGCTATGGAGGCCGCCGTGGAATCGTTCCGGAATCGCGGCGACAAAAATATCTATTACGTGAATGGGCTTAACCTCTTCGGCCCCATGCAGAAGAAGAATTTGCCTGACAATCTCCATCCTGATGCCGAAGGATATAAGCTCCTCGGCAAGAGTTTCCTCCATAATGTATTCGATAAGCAGAAAGTCAAACTCCCGGATGTGTCCAAAACCACTATGAATGTTGAAGATTGAAATGAAAAAATTTCGTTTTGTAATTGTTGGGAGTGGGAATATTGCCAAGACATATGTGGCTGCGGTAAAAAAACTGGATGATGTTGAGGTTGTGGGAGCGGTATCGCGTTCCGGAAGAAAACCTGAAGGGATTCCGGAAGACCGGGAGTTTGAGATTGCTCCAAGCCTGAAAGAAATTAAAACTGATTTTGACGGCGTTATTCTCGCCACCCCGAACGGTATGCATCACACCGGGGCCATTGAAGCCGCAAATCTTGGCAAGCATGTCATTACTGAAAAGCCGCTTGATATTACGGTCCATGCAATGGATTGCATGATCAGCGCCTGCCGGAAACAAAATGTAAAGCTTGGCGTTGCTTATCAACGCAGGTTGCGGCCGGATAATATCGCCGTCAAAAAGCTCCTTGACGAAGGCGCGTTCGGCAAACTCGTGGCGGCGGAGCTTTCCGCTCTTTTCTACCGCGATCAGGCTTACTACGACAGCGCGCCGTACCGGGGCAATAAGGAAATCGACGGAGGCGGACCGTTTATTCAGCAAGCTTCCCATAATATTGATATTTACACCTGGTTCTTCGGGCTGCCGGTGGACGTTGTAAGCATGTGCGGAACTTTCCTGCACAAAATGGAAGGCGAGGACCACGGCGTGGCGGTTATGAAGCATGCGGATGGCATGATTGGTGCGATCACCGCATCAACAAGCACTTATCCGGGACTTCCGTCAACACTCAAGATCATCTCTGAAAAAGGTACGGTAATCATGGAGAATGATTGCATTACCATGTGGGAAGTTAAAGGCATCGACAATCCCGCCGCGGTTAAACCTGGCGAAATGCACGACGCTTCATCCAGCGCCGCCGTTTCCGACAGTTCGGGGCATGAGTCGGTTGTTCGGGATTTTGTTGACGCAGTCCGGGAAGACCGCGATCCGGCGGTTCCGGGAGAGTCCGCCAGGCTTGCAACCGACCTGATTCTCAGGATTTACCATAGTAATAAGTATTGAGATTTTGCCCGATATTTCGCTTGATTTTATTTGCGTAGAGCATATTTGCTTGCATATTTCCTGATTTTCGTATATAACATTTATATAATTCGGTATAAATACGAAAGTTACGGGAGGTAGGCGGATAGTATGGATTCCAAGCTTTTCAGGGCCAGTAGATCGCGGTCGCTTACAGACTTGTTTTTGTTGATTTTTCTTGTGATGCTGGTGATTTTCCAGTTCTGGTTCCATGAGTTCATGTATATGACTCCGGGCGCCGTGTTCGGTTTTTCCGTGGTGTCATTGTCAATTGCCACCGTGTTCGGCTACTACATTGCCTATCTGTTTCTGAACTCAAAAAAATATAATATCGTTGTTTCCAATGAGTTTGTTGAAGGGCCAATCTTTGTCCACGGCAGTATAACCAGGGCCAGAATTCCGGTCAGGGACATAGATTTGGCTAACAGCAAGCTGCCGATTGTATTCTCTCCATACCTGAAAACCCGCACTGGCAAGAAGATTTGTCTTTCCGCGTCATTTTTTACCAGCAAGCAGATCAAGGATATCTTTGTCGAAATAGATTCGATTCAGGCTGGCCGGCTTGACGGCGGCATGTTAGACGCAAATACGTAAAACTATATCCCCCAATCCTGACCAAACCGGATCGGATGGCGTCTTTATTAGTTGCTGAAAAAGCAAGGGCTGCCGGCCTAAACCGGCAGCCCTATGCAAATGGGGGATGGGAAGTTAATTTAGATATCGTAATAGAGGGCGAATTCCCACGGATGCGGACGCAGAGCCAAGGCATCAACCTCATTAGTCATCTTGTAATCAATCCAGGTTTCGATAACGTCCTTGGTGAACACGTCTCCCTTGAGCAGGAACTTGTGGTCCTTTTCGAGAGCTTCGAGAGCTTCACGCAGGGATCCCGGAGTTTTCGGAACTTTAGCCAGTTCCCGCGGAGGCAGATCATAGATATCTTTGTCCAGCGGTGAGCCCGGATCGATTTTGTTCTGAATACCGTCAACCGCGGCCATCAGCATGGCGGAAAACGCCAGGTACGGGTTGCAGCTCGGGTCGGGGCAACGGAATTCAAAGCGTTTGGCTTTTTCCGAAGATGAGTACATCGGGATCCGGACGGCTGCGGAGCGGTTCCGGCTGGAATAAGCCAGGTTTACCGGTGCTTCAAATCCGGGAACCAGACGCTTATAGCTGTTGGTTGTCGGGTTCGTGAATGCCAGCAGGGCCGGTGCGTGTTTCAGGATGCCGCCGATTGCGTACATTGCATCTTTGGACATTCCGGCATAGCCGTCGCCTGCAAACAGGTTTTTGTTGCCTTTCCAGAGTGAAAGGTGAACGTGCATGCCGCTGCCGTTGTCGTTGAAAAGCGGTTTGGGCATGAAAGTAACGGTTTTGCCGTACTTCTTAGCGGTATTTTTAATGACATATTTATATTTAAGGAGACTGTCGCCCATTTCAACCAGGGGAGCGAACCGCATGTCGATTTCGGCTTGTCCGCCGGTAGCGACTTCGTGGTGCTGACATTCAACCTGGAGACCGATTTCTTCCATGGTGATCATCATTTCGGAACGGATGTCCTGCTGACTGTCAGTCGGCGGAACGGGGAAGTAACCTTCCTTGTAACGCGGCTTGTAGCCGAGGTTCGGCATTTCGTCGGCGCCAGTGTTCCAGCGTCCTTCAACGGAGTCGATGAAGTAGTAACCGGAGTTTTCATTCTGGTCGAAGCGAATGTCGTCGAAAATGAAGAATTCAGCTTCAGGGCCGAAATAAGCGGTGTCCGCCAATTTCTGGCTCTTGATGTACTTTTCAGCTTTCCGGGCGATATTGCGCGGGTCGCGGGTGTATTCTTCACCGGTGATGGGATCGCAGATGTTGCAGATCATTACCAGGGTTTTGTGGGCAAAGAACGGATCGATAAAAGCTGATTCCGCTACCGGCTTAACAAGCATGTCGGATTCGTTGATTGCCTGCCATCCGCGGATACTCGAACCGTCAAAGCCGAGACCTTCGGTGAAAGTGTCTTCTTCAATTTCATGCGCCGGAACTGAAAAGTGCTGCCACAGACCAGGAAAGTCCATGAAGCGCAGGTCCACAACCTGAACCTTTTCTTTTTTCATCAGCTCCAATACCTGTTTGGGACTACTAAGGGTAGCCATTTCTTTCTTCCCTCCTCGATTTGCTTTCGTTAAAGGTTTTTGTTTTGATTTTTTACAGAAATTTAGAATATTTTGTTTAGCAGGACTCATGCCAACTTTTATTTCTGACGATGAGGTTATATTGAAAGCACTTCACAAATTAAGCTTTCCGCGGTCCTGTGGCGGTGGGCGTAAGTATATAATAATTAAGATATAGGGGGCCGTTATCGTTGCAGGAAAATAAATTGAAAAATTTTGTAAATATTTTACGGGGGAATAAAACTAATATAATAGAAAGAAAAACGATCACAAAAATGTCATAAATAGTCAGTGTTATGTTACAAAAATGTAACCATGCGCGCTGTGTGATGCTGATGGTTGCGGCTTCGCAATTTTTCTGTATATGTGGTAAATTACAGGCGGACGGTTTTAGTTTCAAAGACATGGAGAGCAATCATGAATATTGGAAATTCAGGATATCGTTTCGTTGACCTTGGCGGAATCGTTAAGCCGGGAAAAGCCGGATTGACGTGTAAGGTCAGCCGGTATTTCAATGAGGGGACCAGGGGGTATAATTCGATTATGCAAGTTGATTCTCATGTCGGAGCGCATGTCGAAGCTCCATATCATTACTCGGATAATTGGGATGATATTACGGATATACCGTTTACTTCATTTATGGGAAGAGCGGTTGTGCTGAACCTTAAGTGTGAACCGTTGGCTCCGATTACCCGGAAAATGCTGGAAAACGCCGATAGGAAAAGACTCGGCCCGGGTGACGTTGCGATTCTGGAAAGTCCATATCACATTGATCCGGTTAATGCTCCTTCTGAAGATAAACGTCCGTATTTATGTAAAGAGTCGGCTGAATGGTTTGTGGAGAAGAAATTAAAATGTGTCGCATACGGTAGCGCCGTTGCCACGGATTATTCCCCCGGAGATACAAATGCATTCAATGAACTGGTCATGTCGGAAGGAATTCTTCTCCTGAAAGGTTTGCGGAATATCGAGCAGCTTAATTCTGATATTTTCTTTATTATTTTTCAACCCATGCCGTTACAGGGATTGGACGCATGTTGCGTCCGCCCGGTTGCAATTGAAGGAATCCCGGGCTTTAGTTGATATGGTATCAATGTGCTTGTTATTCGTAAATGGATAATATAAAGTGATGATATGGTGTTGCAATATGTTATAAAGAGCTGTATTGAGTTATAAAGGCTTAATATTGTTATATCAGGAGATTTTATAATGCCGGATTCTTTAAGGCCCAATTTTGTCTTTATCGTTGCTGACCAGTTGAGATACGATTTACTCAGTTGTACCGGGCATCCCCTGGTTAAGACCCCTCACATTGACCGTCTGGCGGAAAATGGTGTGCGTTTTGATCGTGCTTATACCGTTCAACCCATGTGTATGGCAACCCGTTCAACCTGGTTTACCGGGCGAACACCCAGGGGACACGGGGTAAGATGCAACGGGATTCCGTTGCGGCGCGACATTCCCACAATGCCCGAAGCTTTGCGCAACGCAGGATATTGTACTTGCGGGATAGGTAAAATGCATCTCAATTTGTGGATGCCGCATGCTGATTATGAATTGGATTCACTGAACCCCGCCGACTGGCCGGAAGCTATTCCCATGTGGGAATCCGGACGTGTCACCGAAATGCCGTCACCTTATTACGGACTTGATAAAGTGGAGGTTATGGTTGGGAAAATGGCTGGCGACTACAAAAACTGGCTACTCGAAAGAGAACCTAACGCCAGGGAACTATTGGTTCCCCCGGCGCATTTTCACAGTGTCGAACATTCGCCGGACGTATCCTGGAAGTCCAATTTGCCGGCCGAACTGCATTATACGTCATGGGCCGCTGAACGTTCAGGGGCGTTTTTTGAAGAGATGAAAGATCAGGATAATCCTTTTTTTCTCTGGTGTTCGATCCCGGACCCGCATCCGGTCTATGCCGTGGCGAACCCGTGGTTTGATATGTACCGGGATGCCGAAGTTCCGGAACCTGTCAGGAGGGAAGGGGAGCTGGATTCCCTTCCCCCGCATTATCGCGAGCTTTTCACGAAAGGACTTTTTACTGCCGGGCGTATCGCCAAAACCGATATTGACCGTGAGTGCGAGCGTGATTTGACCCGGGTTGTCTGCGGGATGGTAAGTCAGTGGGATGCCATGGTCGGAAAAATCGTCAGTAACCTGGAAGCAGCCGGACTAGCGGAAAATACCGTAATCGCGGTAATGTCAGACCACGGGCAAATGCTTGGTGATCACTGGCTTTACAATATGCCGCCGACTCATCTTGACGGTACGGCCAGAGTGCCGTCGATCTGGTATTGTCCGGAACGTTTTGTACAGGGAAAAGTCAGTCAGGGACTGGTCAGCCACCTTGATTTTGCGCCAACCGTGCTTGATCTTGCCGGGGTGCCGATTCCGGAAGGAGATGTTCCGCCGGTTCCTGAAGCCAAAAATCAGCGCGCTCCGTGGCCCGGTAAGTCATTCGCGTCGTTGCTGACCGGGAAAGAGGAAAATATACAGGACTCGGTTATTATCGAGAACGACGCCGACTATCTCGGCATGCGCCAGCGTTCGGTAGTTACGGCCGATTACCATCTGACCTGTTATATCGGGGAAAGCTACGGTGAACTGTTCGACCTGAAAAACGATCCGCAACAGCTTTTTAACCGCTGGGATGACCCTGGATTCCGCGAGGTCAAACGTGACTTGCAAGTTCTACTCATGGAGCGTTTCGCCGAAACCGACAGTACCCTACCACGCCGCCTTGGACACGCATAACATTAAGAATGAGATTGCTTTTACCGGCTGTTTTTTTTCTGGAGTTCGGTCCGCGCGGCTTCGACGATTTCCATCAGCTTTGCATCCTGTTCCTTTTCCGGGAGGTCGGCGAATGCGTCAAGCAGGATCTTCTGATTGCTGGTAAGGCTTTTGCGGTCGTGGCGATGAGCATCTTCGCTGATCGGTGGCAGATGATGCCGGATGAAAGGGAAAATCTTGTCCCATGTTTCTTCGGTTATCCGCCTGGTTCTCCGGCTTAAATATTTCCGCAGGGTATCGTAATTGATTCCGGCCATGTTCGCGAACCTGGTCCTGGAACCGAATCCCTCCACGGTTTTTTGCAGAGCTCTGTATATTTCGTCGTTAATACGCATTATTTCCTTACCGCCTTATACAATAGTACAGTAATATTAACCTGTCTGGGGAAAGGTGCAAGTTAAATATGCAAAAAACGATGTTGGAAGTGGTGTGTATATAAAAAAAGGTGACGCCCCGGTTGCTCGGAGGCTTGGGGCCCACCTCCGCCGGGGCGCCAGGAAGAGAGGAAATATGAAAAATCGCACAGGCGCGATGTATTCCTGGTTATATTTTAAAAAATGCTTTGAACCGTGTTGAGCAACTCCTCCACGTTAAATGGTTTCTTCAAGGTTTTATCAACTCCGAGCAATTCTGCCGTGCAGAGATAATCTTCGGGAGGGATTTTTCCTCCGCCGGACATAGCGATTATCTTGATCTTGTCCTTGTAATCGCTTTTCAGTTTTATAATCATTTCTATGCCTTCCTTTTCAGGCATAATAATATCCGTGATAATCAAATCCGGAACATTTCCGCTTATTTTCTCAATGGCGCTGACGCCGTTTTCAGCCGATTCAGTTTCGTATCCAGCCATACTCAAAACATCGCACATGCATTCCCGCAGGTCCGGTTCATCATCGACCACCAGTATTCGTGGCTTGTTCATGGCTGTTATCCGGTTCCCTGTTCTGATTTTTCAGGACAACGCGCAGGGAGTGTTATCCTGAATTTACCGCCTTTGCCGCGGGAGTTTTCAAGTGAAATTTCTCCGCCGGTAAAAGCAACGATCTGCTTGACAAAAAATAATCCCAGCCCCATTTGCATGCTTTTGTCAGGCATCAATTTTGTTTGACTGAACGGATCGGCTATACATTTAAACTGCTTCTTCGATATTTTCAGTTTGGGATTGTAAATACACAGTTCAAGCCTGGATGTCTCTTCGTTTTTGCCTTCCAGGTATTCAACGCTCACAACGGTGCGGTTCCCCGGTTTTGAGTACTTGATGACCAGCCTGAGAAGCTTGTCGATTATTTCACAGAGAATTTCAACGTTCACCGGTATCAGCTGGTCCGGACCTGAAAAAATAACGGTAATTTCATTTTTTTGAATTTCGCTGTCAGTTTCATAAATCTTATCAACACAATTGTTGATAAGGTATTCGAGATTAGTTTCCTGAGGTTGTTCCTCGCGTAATGAAAGGCTTTTTTGAAAACGGATGAGGTTCATGGAGTCCTGAAGATATTTCTGCATGATTTTAGCGTTGTATTTCAGGTGATTGATTGCCTCGAGCTGCTCCTCGGGCATATCTCCGAGTTCCCGGTTTAGAAGCAGCTCGGAAAAACCTATAATGGAATGAACCGGCGCAATAAACAGATTTAACAGATTATCATGTTTTGCATTGATATCCTGAAGCTGATTCTGAGAGGAATATAAAGAGGATTCCTCCCGGAATTTTGCTTCCGAGGATACAAAAATATTGTCTTTGTAATTTCTCACTATCGATTATGCCCCTGTATGACGCGTGTAATCATTACTATCATTAAGAAAGATTTGTGCCAAATGTCGATGCTTGCTTGTAAGTGCCTTATAATCAGTTAAATAAAAATAGTAATGATGTTTTTTGTTTTGTTTAACTATATCAATATAAGTTGATATAAATTTACTTTTATTGTATGCATATATATGGTTATTAGTTGTTTAAGGTGCTGAAAACTAAATAGAACAATCAAAAAATGTTGGCCTACTTTTTTATCGTGAATCTTTCACGTTATACCCTCAATTTCTTACTGCTGGCTGCGTTTTTTCAGTCTTGCACTTAGCGCCTGTGGAGATATCCCGAGAATTTTCGCGGCAACACTTTGATTTCCGTCAGCCCTCGAAATTGCTTCATCCACGAGGATACCGCTGATGTCCTTGAGTGTTGGCAGCGTTTCCAGCTTGCTTATCCAGTTAACATCGCTGATGGTCTGAGCTTCCATTTCTGAAACCGGACTGTGTTTCTCGATATGTCTCTGGAAGGTTTTCATTGAAAGCATCCGGTTCTTATGGTTACTCACCGCATCAAAGACCATACTGCGCAATTCCCTTACATTTCCAGGGAAGAAATACGATTTGAGCAGAGTGATTAGTTCAGGATGATAGCTGGGGATTTTCTTATGCATTTCCTGTGCGGCAAGTTTGAGAAAGTAATCTAACAGTTCTTTCAGGTCGTCTTTCCGTTCCCGGAGCGGGGGGATATGAACATGGTGCGTAGCTATCCGGTAATACAAGTCTTTTCTGAATGTGTTGTCACTTTGAAGTTTGTGCAGGTTCTGATGGGTTGCGAGCAACACTCTGGTATTAGTTCTTTTGGTGATATCCGATCCAAGCGGAGTGTATTCGCGTTCCTGGAGCAAACGGAGAAGCTTGATCTGGGATGCCGGGTTCAAATCACCGATTTCATCGAGGAACAAAGTTCCCTGGCCGGCTTTTTCGATGAGTCCGTCACGATTGTCCGTTGCACCGGTGAAAGCGCCTTTTTTGTGTCCGAACAATGTATCGGAAAGCATATTGTCGTCATATCCGGAAATATTGACGGCGATAAAGTTGCCTTTGCATCCGCTCAGATTATGAATAGCTCTTGCGAAGAGCTCTTTCCCGGCGCCTGTTTCGCCGGTAATCAGCACCGGCTGACGGCTTTTCGCCACCGCTTCGCAGTACTGGAAAATTGTCTGCATTTGCCTGTTAGTAGTAATGATTCCGGAAAAAGCTTCCGGATGTTCGGCTTTAGTGGAAAGCAACTGTTCCTGCAGGCGAATATTTTCCCTTTGAAGCTCGCGTATTTGAAGGTTTTTCTTAATGGTGTTGATGAGTCTGGTGCCGCTGACGGGTTTTACCAGATAGTCGGCCGCCCCCTTGTGCATGCAGTTTACCGCCGCTTCAACCTGATTTACGCCGGTGATCATAATTACGGGGATTTCGGGAGATTCGCGTGATATTGATTCCAGGAGTTCTTCGCCTGAAACATAAGGCATGATAATATCGAGAATGATGATTTCAATGTCGTGTGATTTCAAAATTTCTTTCACTTCCCGGCTGTCGTTGCAGGCAATAATGTTGTTGATGCCTTCAGTTTTGAATGCATATTCATAACTTTTCAGGGCCTGCGGTTCGTCATCAACAATTAAAACAGGATTCTCGGGATAAAGCGTTTTTTTGCTCATATGTTTTTTCATCTCCAGTATTTTAAAATTATGGTAAACGTATTAATGGTTCTTGGTTCTGATTGGCCACCGGGAGGATAATCCGCACGGTGGTTCCTTTAAGTAACTTTGAATTGAATTCAAGGCGTCCCAAATGTTCTTTGACGATTCCTGAAGAAACGGACAGGCCGAGACCTGTGCCTCCTGAATCGCGCTTGGTGGTAAAGAACGGGTCTTCCAGATGTCTCAGGTCTTCTTCGTTAATTCCGCAACCTTCATCCTTTACTTCGACGATCACCTGTTGCCGCTTTTTCTGGTAATATGTGCGGATGCTGATTCCCTGCCGCTGGTTCTGAAGTGCGTGACAGGCGTTCTGGATGATGTTGACAATCACCTGTTCAAGGCGGTGTAAGTCCCCTCGTACGCGAGGTAATTTGTCAGCATATTCAACCTGGCAGGATTCCGTGGATTTCTTGATCAGGTTGTTCAGCAGCATCATGGAGTTCTTTACCGCCTGGTTAATATCAACCATTCCGGACATGTCACTGGGGCTTTGCCTCGCATAATCTTTCAGGTTGTTGACGATATCGGAAATCCGCTCGGTTCCCTCTTCAATGCCGGAGTGAAGGTCTTTGATTGTTTCCTTAAGGTGTTCAGTGGGAATTCCGGCAATTTCACTGTTGAAATCATCCGCAAGCAAATTTTTCAGCGTTGGGATAAGCTGATCAAAAATCTTTCGGAGGATAGAAATGTTTATCATGATAAAGTTGGTTGGATTATTTATTTCATGGGCCACGCCCGATACCAGGATCCCCAGGGACGTCATTTTGTCCGCCTGAATCAATTGTTCCTGCCGCAGTTCCGCTTCATTTTGCGCCTGGACTTTCTCGGTGATGTCCTGGGCGACCTCTACCCAGCCCGCCGACTTGCCGTAAGCGTCAATAACCGGATAGGAGTAGACTTCAAAGCTCTTACCGTCCGGGTGCTCGATAACGGCGCTTTCCATTCTGAAATTCTTCAGCGCATGCTTTGCCGGACATTCCGGGCACATGGCGTCGGTTCCAAACCATACTTCATGACACTTTTTGCCGATAATCTCTTCTTCCCGGCCGAATGCCCTGCAGGCAGCCCGGTTTGCCCATATTATTCTTCTGTCCGAGTCAAGCCGGAGAATGATTTCGTGCATTGTGTTAAGAATTGTGTTCAGTTTGTGTTCAGCGTCTATCAACGCTGATTCCGTCTTCTTAAGTTCGGTTAGATCGATAAAGGCGCCCACCAGGTATTCCGGTTTAAACTCTTCGCTGTACAGCACCGCGGTATGAATCATTACTTTGCGTTCTTCGCCGCATGGGGTGTTGATGTCCATTTCCATTACGGAACTGCCGCCTTCGCGAAGCAGTTTTTGCTCCTGCCGCTTAACTTCTTTTGCCTGGGGCCGGTTGCCGAATACTTCGCTGAAGGTCTTCCCGATAAAATCCTCCCTGACGATTCCCAGGGCCGCGAGCATGGCTTTGTTGCAGCCGATAAAGTAACCGCCGGGATTTTTGTAATAGATCGGGATGGGCAGGATATCAATAAGTTTCTGCTGGAATTCAAAAAGGTCCAGCAGCTGTTCAAATGTGCGCCGTTCGGTAATATTACGGATCGCGGCGATGACATATTCTTCACCTTTGAGTTTTGCGACTCGTGCATTTATCTCGGTGAGAATTTTCGTTCCGCTTTTGCTGATAAGCTGGATTTCAGTCATTGCCTGACCGGTTTTCCGCAGATTCCTTATGATTCCACGGTCTGTATGCCTGTTGAATGCCTGGTCACTGAGATCAAACGGAGACATGCCTAGAAGTTCTTCCCTGCTGTATCCGGTAAGCTTGCATGCCGCGTCGTTAACCTCTATAAAGGGAGTTCGAAGCAAGTTTTTTGCATGTTTGCCCAGAAAGATCGCATCACTCACACTGTCGAATATTTCGCGGTAGTACTGGGAACTTTCGCGGATTTGCGCTTCCGCGTTCCTGCGTTCAAAGAAGCTGCCGATCATCACTGACGCCGTGAGGATCAGGCTGTCTTCGGCTACTGTCCAGTTAATTGGTTTATCGATGCTTTCAAAAGACAGGAAGCCGAAAAATTCGTTATTGACCATCAAGGGGGCTGCCAGCATGGAACTGATTTTTGCCAGGTCGAGGAATTTTTGTTCCGGTCCGGTAAACTCATGATAATTTCCGAAAATGAGCTTGCCTTTTGAAAAAAGTTTCAGCCATCTTTTTAAATCGGGAGCATATGGAATTTTTTTCAGAACTTTATTTGCGCTCCCCGCCTTGACTTTGTTTGCACGGATTTCGTGGGCCCTGCGGAATGAGAGAATGTTGTCATCGGATGTGAAATTCTCATAAATACGGATCCTTGAAACATTTACGGCTTTCAGCAATGGTTTAAGGGCAGCTGAAATCGCTTTTTTTATTTCGTGCCGCGCCAGGAGTTCCTCGGAGCATGCAGCGAGAGATTCTTCATATCTTGCTTTGAGTGAAAGCGCTCGTTTCGCCTTGTTTCGCAAAGTAACATCGCGAACCATGGAAATTGCACACTTTTTGTCGCCTAAAAAGAAGATTCGGTTTTTGCTTTCAACTTCCAAACGCCTGCCGTCTTTTGTAAGCAGGATGGTTTCATAAACCGTCTCGCCCTTTTTTTTCAGCAGATCGGCATTCTTTATTACTTCCGCATGGTCAACTTCCGGGGCAAGTATCTGACTTGGCAGCATATTCAGGAGTTCTTCCCGGGTATAACCAAGCATTGAACAGCTGTTTTCGTTGACTTCAACAAAGTTGACTTCAAGGAGGTTTGATTCTATGTCCATAATAAATATGCCGTCGCGCACGTTGTCAAAAAGCTGGCGATAACGGCGCGCGCTTTCCTTGCTGACCGATTCCGCCTGGACACGGGCGATTACCGCTCCGCTGTTGATGGTAATCGCTTCGAGGGTTTCGCGGATGTATTCGGGGATGATGGGGCTGTAACGGGAACCGAAAGCCAGAATCGCCACCAACTGGTGGTTATGGATGATCGGAAGTGAAATGACCGCGCGGCTTTTTTCTTCGTCAGGGATATTATCGGGCAGGGCGTTTCTGACGGTTTTCTCATCCCAGTAATGCAGTTTGCTGTCCCTTACTGCTTTTGCTATTTTGCTGTCAGGAGCGATATAACTGACCTTTTCACGGCTTTCCGGACAGAAGCCTTCCAGCGAGATCATGTGCATGTCCTGATTTTTGCGGTCGAACATGTAAAACCCTCCGCAGTCTATTCCGTCAAGCTGCATGCCGGCGTTGAGCAGTTTATCGGCAAGCTCTTCCAGGTTGGTAACCGTGCTTAATGAGAGATTTACATCACGTTGCAGGCGCAGGCGCACGTCCGACTGGATCTGTTCGGTGATATCAGTAATAATACAGTTGAAACCGGTCAGTTTTCCATTTTCATTCCGTAGATAGTTCCAGTCTATTTGCAAATCGATAAATTGTCCGTCCTTGGTTTTTGCCCGGGTGAAGTAAGGTTCAGGTTTAGGCTGATATTTGATAATGTCCCTGAAATTCTTTTCGAACCTTTCCTTTTCCGGCTCCGGGAATATCAGGTCAGAAATCGACTTGCCGACCAGTTCTGCCGGTTTGTACCCGGAACTGGTGGTATGAGCGGAATTGCAGAATGTGATGACGCCGTTAAGATCAACCTCACGGACTCCATGTGGGATGGTGTCGAGCAGCAGCCGGTAACGTTCTTCACTTTTGCGCAGGGTTTCATCCGCGAGTTTTTGCTCCGTGATATCGGTGTGGGTCCCCGTGAGGTGAAGCGGGACGCCGTCGCAATCCTGTTCGATGATTCTGCCCCTGCTTAATATCCAACGCCAGTTTCCTGATTTACCGCGCAGCCTGAATTCCGCGGTGAAAAGATCGGATTTACCGCTCAGGTGCTGTTTCAGCGCATGGTTGAATGTTTTACGGTCTTCGGGATGGATCAGCTTTCTGAATTCATTTTCACTGGACGGGAATTCCAGAAATTCATATTCCAGGGCTTTAAGCCAGTTGTGGCTTAACTGTATTTTTTTGTTGACCAAATCACGTTCCCATGAACCGTCGGCGGAGGCATTGAGCAGAATTCTCAGTTGTTCTTCGGGGGGAGCGCTGGTCTTGGACTCGTATTGGAAGTTAATATCAGATGAAAGCTGTTTCAATAAATTCTCCAACTCGAAAATAATTGCACCGATTTGCTTGACTTCCCGCGGATGCTTTGAGCATTTCCGCATGGAATCCAAGCATTTGAGCTGCCTGCGCAACTCCACTAATTGACTAGTACCTTGAAACTCCTGCGACATCCCGAATTTCCCTGTTTACATAGACCCCAATTTCAGTTATCTTCGGGTTAGAACATATTAATATATATCATAAAAATAAAAATAAGACAGACCTGAAAGCAATTAAACTTGAATTTTTTGTTTAAAACTGTTTAAAATCAGGCCGATTGGGAGCAGGAAAATCATGACGAAGATCAAAACAAGGTAAAAAATAATCAGTATTATGAAACCGATACTGAGAAGAAAAGCCGCAAACTTTCCGGTCCATAACAGGAGCAGGTTTGCCAGCAGCAGAACTGTCCCCAGGAAGATGACCCCGAGCCAGGCATGACGGAAGTCGGCGGGGCTTAACCGCGCCGCGCTGCCGGAGATCATGGCAAGATAGATGAACAGGTAAAATTTCCAGTCGGTCAGGTTTTTCAACCTGATTATCCGGTCAAGCAGGTCAAATAAAGCAGTAATGAATGTTTTGCAAATCCCGAGCAGGTCGCCATTGCTGAGCATTTTCGCAAGTTTTTCCCTGTCCAGAGTCGCGAACAAATTGAAGTCGAGCAGCGTCAAAAGCAACAGATATACTACAATTGCGGAAAGTATTACCGGCCCGATACCGATGAAGAAATTGCCTAGTTTCTGGTAAAAACTATTGTGGTCATAGGTGTGATTAACATAACCACGCACCTGTTCCTCCGGATTCAATGTGAATAATTTCACTTTGCCGATTTTATGCCTGAAGATCAGGCAGAACAGCAAATGTCCGCATTCATGGATAAATGTTCCAAGCCAGCCGAACAGCAGCATGAAGGCACGTCCGCCGATCAGGTTGCTTGCCCCAAGTTCGAGATTAGCCACCGTCCAGTTCATTCCGAATGCCAGCAAAACACAAGGAATCAGCCAGATAACCTCGAGGATGAAGATACCCGCGACAGTCTGGATGTATGTTACAATGCTTTCCATTCAGATTAAATTCTATTTTTTTTCGCAGGGAACCATGACGGTAAAAGTTGTGCCTTCGCCAGGTTTGCTGTTTACGTTAAGGCTGAAATTATGGATATCCACGATGCGTTTGGCTATTGCAAGTCCGAGACCGGTTCCGTTTGCATTTTGTTTGACTGCCTCATTTGACCGGAAATATTCGGTAAAAATGCGGTCGAGGTTCTTTTCCGTGATACCGATGCCCTGATCGGCAACCGCAAGTTTGATCCAGCCGGAGTCTTCCCGGTCGGCGCTCACTGTTATCGTGGTATTATCGGGAGAATAACTGATGGCGTTTTCCACCAATACCGCGAAAAGGGTTTTTATCTGTTCACGACTGCATTTTATGCTCAGGTTTTCACTGTGCGGGGAGAATACCAGTTTAATATTTTTATTTTCCGCGAGCACTGTCGCTTCATTCACAACTTCTTCGAGAATGGCGTTGCCGCTTGCCTGTACCATTGTCAGGTGTTCGCGTTCAAGCGATTTCAGGTTGGCAAGTTCGAGCATTTCCTTGATCGAACCGGAAAGCATTTCGCACCGCGCCCGGATTTTTTTCATGATGTCCATGGTTTTCGCCGGGATCGGTCCGGTGTAGCCGTCGATAATTATGTCGGCGTAGCTTTGGATTGCGGCGAACGGGGCCTTAAGCTGGTGTGTAGCCTGAAGCAGATACTTGGTCTTGTCCCGGGTCAATTGTTCGAGCTTTTCGTTAAGCCGCTCGTATTCACTAACTTTTTCTTCCAGTTTATGGTTTGCCCACTCCAGTTCTTCAGTGCGTTCGACGATCCGCAACTCGAGATCCTGTTTGTATTCTTCCAGTTTCCGGGTTAGCTGGTCTTTTGCTTCAAGCACGTGGAAAATAACCTTTGTTCCGGCGGCGCCGATCAGGATGGTATCTGGGGCCTTGATCCGGTTGAGCTTTTTCAACACGGAAGTGTCGCCGGTAACCTCGAAAATAAGGTCGAGTTTAGGGTCAGAGGCAATTTCCGGGAAGTCCGGGTCAAACGAACACTGGATGTCATGCAGTCTGGCGAGAGCTATTCCCGGGGCTGCCGGATTTATGTCACAGACATATTTGATGGAAATGCCGGGAATTTTCAGCAGCGTGGCTAAAATTTTGTTGCCGCCTTCCCCGGCGCCAACCATTGCAATCACGTCTTTTTTCATGGTTCCACTCTTGCTAATCGCCGCAATATATGATATAGGTTTACCGTCCCTGGAATTAAGACTACAGGCGGGAAATATTTTTTTCAAGAGGGAGCGTGGTGAAAAAAGTATATATCATTGACGATGACGCAAACATTGTTGAGTCGCTTTCCATCATCCTCCAGACCGAGGGATTCGAAGTGAAATATCAGCATGACGAGAAAAATGCTATCGGGAACATCATCGCTTATGATCCCGATATGGTTATTCTCGACGTGATTTTCCCGGAAGACGACCTCGCCGGGTTTAAAATTGCCAAGGCTATTAAGGAAAATCCTGCTACAGCCACAATTCCGGTGATGATGCTTTCCGCCGTCAACGAAAAAGATTCTTTTGGCGGTGACGGCCTGGGGGAATTGATTCCCCAGGTGGAAGAATTTATCGAAAAACCGGTGAACCCTAAAATCCTGATGGATAAAGTCAGAAAACTTACCAATTGAAATATTCAGAAAGTCCTTTTGATGAGTGATAAAATCAAACGTGCCCGTGAGTGCGGCATTGCCCTGCTCAAAATTTCGGAAAAAGACCTTGAATACGGAATCAAACTACACCGCGAAAGCGTGGTTTTCGATTCATACGGGTTCGCTCCGTCGGCCGCGCCTGACGCCGAAAAGGGAATCAGAATAATCGAGGAGGGAGCTGGCGCACGTGAGGTTCAGGACTATTTTGAGGAATCACATTCACTTGGCGCTTTACTCAGGGCGGAGGCGCGCCGGGAGTATCAGGATGCCTGGGAAGCGTCAGGGGTAACCGCGATCTTCCAGAATGCCGGCGAGGAAGGACAGGACCCGCAGATCATGTTCAAGCGTCTCGGAAGGTTTACGTACCTTGTTGACATGTTTCCTGATTTTTACCGCCGCGCCCCGAAGCCTGAAGCTGTAATTGCCGCGAAAAAGGAAAATAAACATTGTTTGTATTTTACCACCAACGGTATTCCTTTGGCGCAGCAGTGGATTAACTGCGAAGATGAATTGCAGCATGTAAGAACCTTTTTTCAGCTCGGTTGCCGGATGATGCACCTTACCTACAACCGCAGAAACATGATCGGTGACGGCTGCATGGAACCCGCAAATGCCGGACTGAGTGATTTCGGCGGAATCGCAGTGAAAGAGCTTAACCGGGTCGGAATAATTCCGGACGGCGCTCATTCCGGCTGGCAGACCTGTATCGATGCGGCCGCTGTTTCCTCCAAGCCGATGGTTTTAAGCCATGCCGCCTGCCATGCGCTTAATCAGCATCCCCGCAATAAAACCGATGAAGTTATCCGGAAAGTGATCGACACCGGGGGATATGTGGGGATTTGCGCGATTCCCGCGTTTCTCGGCGGCAAAGGCAATCTGAACAGCTTCCTTGATCACGTGGAATATGCCGTGAAAAAATTCGGCGCGGGCCACGTGGCGATTGGCA
The DNA here is from genome assembly GCA_963678815.1 of Victivallales bacterium. Lineage (GTDB taxonomy): Bacteria > Verrucomicrobiota > Lentisphaeria > Victivallales. The sequence goes on along the minus strand of OY787460.1, from coordinate 3,534,240 downwards.
CTGATGTCTGCTATACTCCTGAAAGCAAAAAAAGCACTGACAAAGCCATTGCCGCAAAACGTGCTAAAACCCGTACTCCTTTCCGTAGTTTGTGGCAGAAAAACGATCCTGTCTTCAGTCCTGAATGGCACAAGGAAGAACAATTGCTGAGTCTCTCATGGACAAACTGGCCGCTGTTTACCGCAGGAATGGTTCAGCGGGGATTCAAGGATGACGATATCCGGAAAGTTATTGGCGGAAACGTTTTGCGGGTTGCCGGGGAATCATTGAAAGGCACGGCCTTCGAGCCTTGCGGCGGTTGATCAAGCGCTGGGCACCAGTGTCCTGTCGAGGCTGTTTTTGTAACAAGATTGCGAAGATTTTGAGATTGATTCGTATTCTGAAAGGCCGCCGATACCGAGGTATCGAAGGTTCTTGAAGGGTACGAAGTCAAGCATAAAAGAACGCAACCACTTTGCGGCAAGTTTCTTGCAGTTGTTTTTTCCTTTTCTCCTTCGGGAAATATTCATATTTTCTCTCAGTCGAAAAAACAAAATCCAATCTACAATTTAACTTGTCTTGCTACAAAAACAGCGTTGACATGACACTAGAACAAATCCTCGAATCCTTCGGTTTCGCACGGTTTTCCGGCGCGCTTCAGTTCCAGATTTTTCACCAGCAGCGCATATTTCTTTTTGGTAAGCGGCAGCAGCCAGATGAACACCGCCGAGATCAGTATGATGACACCTGGATAAACCGTGAACAGCGATTCAATGGTATCGAGCGCCTTCGCGCCCTGCACATGTGTCATTTCGCGCGAGATATCGACCGGGTCCAGCGTCCCGACGTTGGGCGGTTCGTCATAAAGCCGGCCAACGTACCCTGAATATTTCAACATCATACCTACAATTAGAACGCCGGCCGCGGCCCCGAGTTTCATGATGAACGACTGATACGCCACCAGCACACCTTCCCGCCGCTTGCCAGACCTGAATTCCTCGACTTCGGTGGCATCGTAGATAAACGCAAAAGTGAAAAGCCAGAACGAACCGTTGCCGACTGTCCGGAACACCTCGAGTACGCAAGCGTCCGTCAGCGAATTGACCCCAATTAATTTTGCCGCGATCTGGGCAAGAGCACCGAATATCGCACAGCCCAGAAACAAATATTTCTTGTCGAATTTCAGGGACAGCTTGCTCAGGGCGATTACCACGGCAATCCCTACCAGGGAATTGGTTAAATAGATGTACGAAGCTTGCGACTCTTCTACTCGCAGGTTCGCCGCGGCAAAGTACATGGTACTGGACGAACTGATCGTGTAAAACATATAAAACAGGAAGCTGATGACAAAGATAATTCTGGTGGAGCGCGGTTTCAGCGCCAGCAGCAATTCTTTAAAATTGAAATGGTCCTCCTGGGCGGCATCGATCATGATTTCCTTGCCCCGGGTACTCCGCCAGGTGATAAACAGCAACAGAAAGGTGGCTATCGCGAGGACCGCGGCGGTGATGGTCCAGGACGTGCCCGGTTTGTAGCCGTAACTCTTGAAAACCCCGATCAGCATGGTCGGAAGAAAGGTGGCGCCGATGCCCCCGGCGTAACTGTAAGCCGTGGAATAAGCCCGGATGCTGGTTCGCTCGGCTTCATCGTATGAGAGACTTACCCCAAGCGAGTAGTAGGGGATGTTGAACGTGGTATAGGCGGTCCAGAAAATTATGGTTACCATAAGATAGTAAATATTGGCCGCCATCCCTTTAAACGGAACCACCGTGAACATCAGCACCAGGGCTAGGGCCAGGGGCCCGGCCGCGCCGATAATGAACGGTCTTCTTCTGCCGTATTTTGATTTGCATTTATCCGAAAGCGATCCGATCACAGGATCGGTAACTCCGTCCCAGATCACGGAAAGCATGATAATAAATCCGGCAAAAGCCGGATTGAGACCGGCAAAGTCCGTAAGAAAAAAGATCAGAAAACAGGACGTCCAACTGTAGGCCAGAGTGTCTCCGACAGTTCCTATGCCGTAACCGTGTTTAGTCCACGGGGAAAGTTTTCTGTAAAGTGATTGGTCCATACTGTTATATTACGGGCCGGATTGGTTTGTCGCGCCGTCACGGGCAGGTGTAAGTTCGAGTTGTTCGAAGCTAAACAGCCGTCCATCAGGAATATACCCCGGTTTTACCGGAAATCCAGTCGGCCTTTGCTACAAATACAGCGTTGACATGACACCAGGAATTCGTTATTCGCGGACACTGCCCTGCCATTTGCGGCACAAGTTCCGGTATTGTTCCGTTTGCCGCATTGTCCGAATGGCCTTGTCCACCGCAATGCTCAGACTCTGGTCTTCGTTCCGGGTTACGGCCACGTAGTCATATTGCGCCACCAGATCCCGGAATACATGGATTTTGCCACGGTATTTTTCTGAAAAATGGGAGGCCCACCAGACAATCGGCAGGTCGATCACCCCGGCATCAACTTTCCCGGCGGCAAGCATCCGGTAAATTTCGTCAATGTTTCCAAGTTGGATGATCTGTTTAAGCGGAACAGTCGGGTTGATTTCCCCGGCCCGGTTCATCACTCTGCGGGTCAGGGTTAGCGGAAATGATATGTTAGGAGTCTTCAGTTTGCCCTGGTCCGCCGGAACATAAATACCCGCACGGCGCAACGCTTCCCTGGCGGCAGGTTCGTCGATGATGACAATCCGTGCATTTTTCAGGGACGCCACTTTGCCGTCAATGCCGCCTTTGGGCACTCCGTCCACAGCCTGACAGCAGACTGCCGGCCCGGTTATCAGATAGGGGGTGCTGTAAGTCACCCGGTATTTTGAATATTCAGGGGAGGGGATTAGCGCTGAGAAAATCACGTCATATTTCTTTTTGCGCAGGTCACGGACAATATCCACCAAGCTGGCGGAGACAAATTCCGGTTCGACTTTGGCGTCAACCTCTTCCGAAAGTTTCTCGCACATCAGCTTCGCCAGGGCGATATCGAGTCCCGCCGGTTTGCCGTCCTGCATGAAACTCAACCCTTTGAACTGAAGGTACACCCCGATCCTGAGCTTTCCCCGCTTTTTGACTCTTGCCAGGGTGCTGCCCGCGTCAGGGCTCTTGTCATACCGGAAGGCCCTTACATTCACCCCCTGGGCGCTCTTTATGACGTTGGCTCCATAGCGGGGAGTAAAATTGCCTCTCTGGTGCGGAACGAAATTATTGCAATGCCGGGGCCGAACGTTTTTCCAGTACCGGGGCCGAACGTTTGACCAATATCTGGGTTTTACATTTTTCCAGTATCGGGGGCGAAAATTATGTCCCTGGTACGGATCATTTCCCCTGGTTGCGGTTGAGTGTGCTGTCTTTTTATGATTTTCAGTCTTGCTTGGGGGAACGTTATATGTCTGGCGTTTGTCGTAAACCAGTTCACTGTTCTCTTTGGAAAAGATTTGCCGTGAGTTTAAATCCTTGGGCGAATGCTCCTTTCCGTAAAAGACCGGGCGATTGTCATTTTTCGAGACTCTATTAGCGGCTGTTTTGACTTTTTCTTTTATAGTTGCGGAAACCTTGCTGAGACCGGAGGTGGATTTAGAGGTGCTGTTGTTATCGGTATTAGTGCTGGCGTTTTCGGAAGAAGGCTCCTGTTTTGCCGTGGTGACGTCTGCTCCCGGCAATTGCAATGCAATAAATAAAATTATAATGACAGCTGAAATCTTCACATTTATTCCATGTTTTTCATGAATAATATATCGTGATTCAGGACATAAAAAAACCGCTTTCTCGTATTCATGACAAGAAAGCGGTGTATTCTTAATGCCCTGCGCCGAATATTATTTCTTAGCGGCAAGTTTGGCTTTTAATCGCTGCTGGCGGGTATAGACGCTGCCGAAATTCATGTCCATGTTGCTGGGACGGAAATTTTTGGCGTAGATCGGTTTAACGTTTGTGTCCTGATTGATCGGTTTGTGGTTCCGGAGCATGTAAACGCGTCCCTTTTGGGCATGTACGGTTTCCATGTAGTAGTCATTGTATTTTTTCAGTTTCATTGGCGAACTGTAGTTTTTTGCGGTATTAGCGAACTCCATTTTGCCTTTTTTCTCGTCGACGACAGTTTTTGTCTTGGCCTTGTTGTAGACCTTTTGGTAACGGCCTTTTTTGTATGCGGTCACCGGTTTGGTTTTTGTGAATTCATCGGCTGTCAGTGAAGACATTCCTACGGTTAGTCCCAGGATTGTTGACAGGCAGATCATCTTTACCATAATTACTTTTCCCCGTTTAGTAAGATTAGGCTTTAAAATTAAACTCTGCGAATAACAATGACACCCGAAATATTAAATTCAAAGGCTTAATGTTAGCATTGGATGAGATTTGTATTTGCGGATTGAACAGGAAATCAGGATTTTTTTGCTCCAGCCTTAAAGAACGTATAACTGAAAACTCCGTCAGGTTCCGTTGTCCGGTACAAGCCGTCAATACCTGAGTCAAAAGTTTGTGTATCGATAAGTCCGCTTTTTATTGAGGTTTCGCGCACGCCTGCGATCATAGCGGTGAAAGTGTTTTTTATGAACCCTTCTACAAGTTGAGGTTTGCTTGCGTCGACGTAAACCATTCGGGGTGAAACACTGATCATATCAAAACCCGCACCGGAAAGCAGGGGATAGAGTTGTCTGCCGATATTGGCGTTGCCGCCGGCTTGCTTCTGGAGTTCAACCTGGCACTGGATTGCTTTCGCTGAATTCAGGTTCTCCGGATAAAAGTATGCGGAACCGTGGTCGCCTTCAATGACCGTGATCGTTCCCCCCGGTTTCAGAAAGTTTTTGAGACTTCGCAACGCTTCGCCGGGATTCGGCAAATGCTCAAGGACAAAGCAGAGAAAAATATGATCGAACGATTCTTGCTCGAAAGGCAGATTGAAAATGTCCGCTTGCTGGAAAGTTACATTTTTGAATCCGGCTTCCGTGATTTTTCTCCGGGCTTCAATAACAGAATTTTCGGAAATATCCACGGAGATTATTTCTGCTTCCGGGCTATTCTGAGCCAGAGTTACAGTTTGAGCGCCGACTCCGCATCCTGCCTCAAGAACTTTGCATCCTGCCGGATATGAAGTATCTGAATGAAGCAGTTCGACAAGTGTCGAAGCCTGGTCTTGAAGTCTTATATTCTCTTTTGGGTCGTAACCGTGTACATATTTCATATTTATTCCGTTGAGTTTATAAAACATATATTCTATAACTCGGATTTCCAAGTTTGCGTGATATAAAAAAACTCGGATTTCTGATGTTTTTTTCCGGATAAAACGCTTGCAAAATAAAGAAATTCCGCTTAGTATAATAACAGAGGGAAGCAGGTGTTTACCTCTGAACAATAATGCATCGGAGCTGCAAAGCTTTAAATTACGCTTGTAAGGCGGAGAGTAACCTGCTTCCTCTTTTTTTTGTATTTGAAATACTGCAAAATACACTTCCGGAGTTGATAATAATGCAGCCGTCACGTGAAGTATGGGTTATTGCGGAAATTAATGATAATGGGCCGGTTTCCGCTACTTATGAACTACTCGGCAAGGCCCGTGAATTGGCGGATATACGAAACGCTGTTACCTCAGTTGTGGCCCTGGGAAATAATATTTCCCGGTGGAATGAAGAATTCAGTAAACGCGGAGTTGCGAAAGTATACCTTGCCGACGCTCCGGAACTTGGCGGCTTTCAGGATGAGATCTACGCCGGAATAATTTCAGAATTCGCGAAAAAATACCGTCCGGAAATAATCCTCGGGGCGGCGACCGTGCGGGGACGGAGTCTTATGCCGCGCGCCGCGGTTATGCTCCAAACCGGGCTTACCGCCGACTGTACCGGACTCGCTATTCAACCGGATACGGGCAAACTGCTGCAAACACGTCCGGCTTTCGGCGGAAATTTGCTGGCGACCATTCTGTGCAATACTTTTCCACAGATGTCAACCGTGCGGCCCCACGTTTTCAAGGCGCCGGAAACAGGAGTGGCGGTTTCAGAAAATATGGAAGTGATTCCTTTTCATGGTGAAATTCCCGCGCCCGGAAAAGAAATTCTTGAGTACCATCACTTCGAAGACGGCGGCGACAGCCTTGCTGATACTGACATAATTGTTACCGCCGGAATGGGGGTTGGCGGACCGGAAGGCGTCAAACTTATTAAGCAGCTGGCCGACAAGCTTGGAGGCGCGGTTGGCGCGAGCCGGTCGGTAGTCGACAGCGGCTGGCTGGAATATTCTCACCAGGTCGGGCAGACCGGGGTTACAGTTCATCCGAAGATATATATTGCCTGTGGAGTATCCGGGGCCATTCAACATTTGGTTGGAATGCAGAATGCCGAATTCATCGTTGCTGTAAACCGTGATCCGGAAGCGCCTGTTTTCGGCGTTGCCGATGTAGCGGTAACCGGTGATATCAATGAAGTCATTCCAGCGTTGCTGGCGCAACTGGGGTAGATTGACAGTCGAGGATTAAATACTTGACGGAATGGTTTTTATTCTTCTGATTTACGGAATAAATTGCGGATTAATCCGAATTTACCCTTCTGCCGAGTTTGCGTATGCTTGTCCAATTTTACATTGTAACCGCAGTCTATGCATATCACTGCGTCCGGCGAGGTTAGAAATGCGCCGCATTTAGGGCACTGCATGGAATTCTGGTGTGGTTGAACAGCTGGATTAGCTCCTGCTGGTGTTTGTGCCGCCGGTTTTGATTGTGCCGGATTTGTTTGTGACGCGGCAGGCTGGACAGGTGTGGCAGTTCCTTCCGGCGGGGTAGCGGCAGATCTTTCGGAAATTTTTGTTATGTCTAATTGGGGGGATGCCAGGGTTTTCGCGGATTTAAGCCCGATTTTCGATAATGGCTTTTTGGGGGGCGGAGGCACGGCTTGCTGTGAACCGGTTTGAATCAACGGCTGTTTTTTGGGCAGCGGTGGAGGCTTGGTAACCAGCAAATCCTGACCGGCATTGGTAATCGGCTTTTTCTTCATTACCGGCAGAACCCCTGAACTCAAACCGGTTTCATTAAGGACTTGGTTTGCTGGTTGTTGCGGTTGAGGATCCGGCGTCGCTTGTGCGGGTGATGGCTGGTTTGGATTCTGTTGAGGTTGTGGTTGCACTGGAGGCGGTTGTTGTTCAGGTTGCGGTTGTACCGGGGAGGGAGACGCAGGCGCTGAAGTCAACGGTTGCGATTCTGGCTCAGGTTGAGGTTCAGGCTCAGGTGGTGGAGCGATTGGCGGACCCAAATCAATTGTTGGGCTGTGACTTAATGATTCTTCCAGAGAAGGAATGAGCATCCGGCCGCCGCATTCAGGACACCTCGCCTTGGCTCCGGCATATTCAGGCTCTATCTCCATGTAGAGTCCGCAATGTTTGCAGTTGAAGGAAATAATCATTTTTTGCCCCTTTAAAAACCCATCGCCGGTAATTTATCAGCTTTTACCGGCATTTTCTATAAAGTTCGGGAAAAACATCGCTTCATAATCTGTAAACGGATATTGTTAATAATCAGGAACTCAAAATATATCACGCAAAGAAATGGCGCTATTGATTATTAAGGTTGCACAAACTTCTTATTGGTGTTACTTTTTTCAAAATAATATGGTTCTGTTCTGGAGGGGGGTATGGAATTTCTTCGGGACTTTTCGCTCAATGCGGCAATATTGATAGTCCTTATATTTATATATTCCCGTATCTATCGTTATCTTCGCAGTTACGATTTCTATAAACAGCTCGTGAATGGAGTTTTATTCAGTTGTATAAGCATAATCGTTATGTCTTGTTCAATTCCTTTGCTTCCCGGTCTGGTTTTTGATACCCGTTCAGTCATAATCAGCACCGCCGCGCTGTTTGGAGGTCCAATTTGCGCGGCAATTACCGCGGCGGCCTCAGTTGCATGCCGATATTACCTCGGCGGGCAGGGGATGGTTATGGGGGTTTCGGTTATTATGTCATCCGCGCTGCTTGGCACTGTTTATTATTATCTGAAAGAAAATAATCCCAAAGCAATGGCGCCCGGATTCATTTTTCTTTTTGGACTGATTGTTCACCTGGTCATGCTGTTGTGCGCATTTACCCTCAGATTTGACGTGGCGTTGAAGACCATCAAGGACATTGGCTGGATTATTCTGATTGTTTATCCGATAATTTCCTTTGCGGTCATCAGCTTGATGAAGGAAACTGAAACCCGAATAAATCTTGAAGATGTGTTTCGGCTGAACCTGGAAAATTACAGGGAATTGGTCAATGATTCGAGCAGTATCATTCTACGCATGAAACCGGATTGTACCGTGTTGTTTATAAACGAATATGCCCAAAAATTTTTCGGTTATACTTCTGATGAAATTATTGGAAAGAGCGTAATAGGCACAATCGTTCCAGTCGTGGATTCAAAAGGAAGGAATTTGGATGAACTTCTTCACAAGATAGCCCGTAATCCGGAAAAGTATTACCAGAACGAAAATGAAAATTTATTTAAGAACGGCAAGCGGTGCTGGATGGCCTGGACTCATCAACCGGTTTACGATAAAAATGGAAATCTTTCGGAAATAATTTGTGTTGGTGTTGAAATAACCGAAAGGAAAATGCTTGAAATTAAACTTGAAGAGCAAAAAGAGGAACTGGAAAAACTCAACAAGCGTTTCAATTTGGCTGTGGAGTCCGCAAATATTGGCGTTTGGGAACTTGATTTGATAAATGATGTGCTGGAATGGAGCGATTCCATGTTTTCCATTTACGGCATCAGCAGGAATGAATTCCGGGGAGATTATGAGACTTGGAAAAAATGTGTGCATCCTGATGATATGGAAAAAGCGGTTTATGAGGTTGAACAGATTGGTCTGGGGGGAAAGAAATTTGATACAATATTCAGGATTGTCCGCAAAAATGGAGAAATAAGGTATGTCCGGGCTTTCGGAAAGGTTTCCGTCGATATTGACGGTAAGCCAATTATGCTTACCGGGGTGAATTACGATATTACGGAATTGAGGCAGACGCAAGAAACTTTAGCTGAGAGTGAATTGAAATACAGTATGCTGTTTGAGAACATGACCGTAGGATTTGCTTCGCATGAGATGGTTTACGACGAAAAAGGAAATCCCGTGGATTACCGGTTTATGCAAGTTAATCCGGCTTTCGAAAAACTGACCGGATTGAAGGCTGAAAAAATTGTCGGCAAAACCGTAAAGGAAGTTCTTCCCCATACAGAAGCTTACTGGATAGAAGAATACGGAAAGGTGGCTAAAACCGGCAAGCCGTTATCATGCCAGAATTACTCGCGCGAACTTGACAAATATTATGACGTGCTGGCTTTCTCTCCACGGAAAGATGCATTTGCCGTTATTTTTTCAGATGTTACGCAGCAGAAACGACTTGAGTATAGACGGGATCTGTCAAACAAAGTGCTGGCGCTTCTGAATACCAACATTATCACTAAAGAAGAGATTTATAAACTTGCGGAACTGTTCAAGGAATTTTCCCTGGCTGATGCCGTAGGTATCCGTATTCGGAAAGAGAATGATTTTCCATATTATGTTACAATCGGTTTCCCGGATGAGTTTATTGACACGGAGGATTGTATAACCAAATCAAAAAAATTGGGAAATGAAACTTCAGGAAAAGATGAGCCATCGGAATGTAACTGTTATTGCGAGGCTGTTATATGCGGAGAATATGACGGCATGCCGGGAAATGTTACTGACAAGGGAAGTATATGGATTAATGATTTGAGCAAAATAAGCAAGGAGGAGGATGCTTCCGTAAAGTGTGTTGATTTAGGGTATAAGTCTTTGGCGCTGATTCCGATTACTAAGGATGAGGAAGTTATCGGGGTAATCCAGCTGAATTATTATCAACCAGACGAACTGAGCCAGGACTTTGTCGGTTTCATTGAATCCATCGGACAGAGTATCGGTATCGCATTGGATCGCATAAATGATTACAATAACCTTGAAATCGCACGGAAAAATGCGGAAGCCGCCAGCAAGGTTAAGAGTGAATTCCTGTCAATGATGTCCCATGAGCTGAGAACCCCGCTGAACGGAATTATCGGGTTCGGAAGCGTAATTGAGAACAAATTAAAGCTTTATGGAAATAAATTCAGTCCGGATGATATTCATGAGTACTTGAAAATTATTAATGAGTGCGGCAACTCCCTTACCGGGATAATCAATGATATCCTGGAACTTTCAAGCATTGAAGCCGGACAGATGGCACAGGTTGTCAGTGAATTCGACCCGATAAGCCTTTTCGAAGATTGTCTGGAAATATTCAGGTTTAAGCTTTCTGAAAATGAAACTGAACTGGATTTCCAGCACGAAAATCTGCCCGATATCCTTTATGGAGATTCAAAAAGACTCAAGCAAGTGGTTTACAATATTGTTGGCAATGCCGTGAAATTTACTGACAAGGGCACTGTTACCGTAAAAGTGCGTTATGAAGATGGTAGCCTGATAATTGAAGTCAAAGATACAGGAATCGGCATCCCGGCGGAAATGCAGAAAGCCGTGTTTGAGCCGTTTACCCAGGTTGACCAGACTTCCACTCGGGTTTTCGGAGGAACCGGGTTGGGACTCACTATTGTTTCAAGGATTCTCGAAAGCCTGAAAGGGACGATGAGTATTGACAGTGAACCCGGGAAAGGCACTGTTGTAACGGTTGCCTTTCCTGTTGATGTAAAGAGGAAAGAAATAGAAAGTCAAACCAATGACAGTGGAGATTCATTGACCGTGAAAACTGATAAGTCATTAAAGGTGCTGGTTGTTGAGGACAGTATGGTTTCAATCCTGTATTTGCGGCATGTTCTTGAGGAGGCCGGGGTTGAATTTAAAATTGCCGAATCCTTTGCCGATGTCAAGGAAATTTGCGGGAACGGTTTTGTTCCGGACGTTGCTTTAGTAGATATTGCTTTGCCGGATGAAGATGGTTTTGTTGTAATAAAATGGCTCAAAGAGAAGTTTCAGGGCAAAAAAATCAGATACGTTGCCCAGACCGCGCATGTGTCGGAAGATTATGTGAAACGTTATGAAGAAGCCGGATTTGATGATTTTATCGGCAAACCATACCGGCACAAGGAAATTCTCGATATGATCTTCAAGAAGCAAGCCTGATTGACCGTCACCCCAACCTGGCGGCAAATTTTTCCTTGTATGGCGGAGACAGGATGCCTTTTTCCGTAATTATTCCGGTAATCAGTTCATGAGGCGTAACATCGAATGCCGGACTGTATATTTCCACATTTTCAGGGGCGGTGCGCTTCCCGAATCCGCAACTGACTTCTTCCGGGGCGCGCTGTTCGATAGGTATTTTGTCGCCATGATCCAGTTCCATGTCAATCGTTGAATATGGAATTGCCACATAGAACGGAATATTGTGGTGTCTGGCAAGCACCGCCACGCCGTAAGTGCCGATCTTATTTGCGGCGTCGCCGTTTGCCGCAACCCGGTCGGCCCCGACAATTACAATATCGATCTTTCCTTCCTTCATCACCTGTGCCGCCATGTTGTCGCATATTGTCACTACGTCCACCCCGGCGCGCTGAAGTTCCCAGGCGGTAAGCCGCGATCCCTGAAGGAGAGGACGGGTCTCGTCGGAATAAACCTTTATCTTGACGCCGTTTTCGTGGGCCACGTATATTGGTGAAAGAGCAGTGCCATAATCACCGGTTGCCAGCGCGCCGGCGTTGCAATGGGTCAGCACTCCCATTCCGTCTTTCAGCAACTCACTGCCATGTTTTCCGATTGACTGGCACATTTTTATATCTTCATCGAGAATCGCCAGTCCTTCTTTTACCAGCAGAAGTTTCATTTCGGCAACGGAATTTAATTCGCTTGATTCAAGTTTTGCCGTACAGCGATTGAGCGCCCAGAACAGATTTACCGCGGTAGGCCGGGACTCGGCAAGTCTTGCGGCGGCCTTCTTTACCTGTTTCACGAATTCGCCGGGAGTAACGGATGAAAAATTCTGGGCAACTGACGCGAGTCCGAGAGCAGCGGAACAGCCAATTGCTGGAGCGCCGCGCACAACCAGGCGTTTAATGCAATCGAAAATTGTTTCAAGGTCATTGGTTTCAATATATTCGAGTTTTTCGGGCAGCAAGGTCTGATCGATCAGGCGCAGTTTGCCGGGCAACAGTTGCGCTCCGGGATCTTCTGATGTAAGTGTTTTTCCGTCAAGGGTTTTCCAGGTTACCGGGTCAAGCATGATTCCTCCGAGGTCAATGATTTGTTAGTGGTAATTGACTCCGGATTGAGGAAAAGTCAATTCATATCATGGGTTCGGGGCGTGATCCGTGGCTTTCCTGGCGGCTTCCAAGCAGCCTGAATCCCCAGTCCAGCCTGACAAAGATCACCAGCAAGGAGATAATAACCAGGATCACACCTCCTGCGAGCCATTTGTTGTAGCTTTTCCGGAAGAAGATTTTTCCTTGTCCTGGAAGCGGCATTTCCACCGGTTGCAAAGGGAAGCCGTAGCGGTCTGCCAGCTCATCCACATGGGTGAAATGGATTATGGGGATACCTTCCTGTGAAAAGCGGCTCATTACCGAATCAACCTCCAGGGTTCCGTAAGGAAGACGCCGGTTGAGTCCCGGTTTGAATACTCGTTTGCCCAGATTGGTTCCGACGCTGGTAGTGCCGCCGCCTACATTTATGTATGCCTTGATTTTTGAGTCGCCTGCTTCTTCCCGGAAAATCGCCATACGTTTTTCCAGGCTGTCGGAAAAATTTTTTACCGCAAGGAACTTGATACCGTCGCGCTTGATCGAATCTTCCAGGATTTTCTTGCCTTTTGAACTGAGTCCGAGAGCGCGGTCGTCAAGTCCGCCGAGAGAAGCGGCCGCGATTTTTGTTTTGATTACATTATTTTCAAGCAGGATTTTGTGGATTTCCGGCCAGACAAAATCAGGAATGTTCGCTCCCCACTGCGACGCGCCGGCGCTGCAGATAATTACCGGCCGGGTATTCAGGGCTTCCAACGCGATTATAACCGCTGTGTTCATGGCCGGAAACGAGCCGGAAAGTCCTACAGCCACCACGTCGCCTTCCTTGATTCCCGCCTGCTTCAGGTAATGTACGGTCAGCGCCGAAAAGTTCGGGTTTACCGAGGTCTGTTTTGCGGGAAGGTGTCCGGTGTTGGTGGTTACTTCCGAGGACAGCACCCCGATCAGCCCGGATTCAGATGGATCGTACAGGGGATCAATTTTGACGTTAAGTTTTTCCCTGGCCTGCCTGATGACCTGAAAACCCACTTTGGTAATTTTGGCCGCCTTAAGTTTTTCATTGTAATACTGTTGCTGACGGGTAATCTTCAGGAACTCAACCGAAGCAAGCCCCAGAATGGAAATTCCTGCGATAAGTATAAGAATCCGTGCGGAAATACGTTGCGGACGCCAGTAAAGTTTTTTCATGTCAGTTTCTCCGTTCCCACCAGGATTATCAGGATCAGCCTGACGACTACGGATACCGTCAGCAGCGAGGCGATAGTCTGCATGACGCCCTGACGGTCCATCCAGATCGCGATAAGTCCTGGAATGATGAAACCGATGATGTAAGCTCCGCCGTCAGCCAGGGCCCAGGAGTATTCGCGGACCAGCATTCCCAGCAGGTAGCCGATCAGGATCATCAGCGCCGTGCGGCGGCGGCCGTAGACGATCAGGAACATCGACATCATCCTCACGATCAGAAAAGTCGCGAAGGAAATTCCCAATGTAACCAGCACGTGAATGGGCTGATTCAAATATAACGCCATGTATCCGGGAACCACCAGTCCGCCGCAGGCTATCCCGAACACCTCCGTGAATATCAGGCCGGTTACCAGCCCGAGTCCGATAGATAATGATAACAGTTCAAACATTTGTTGTTTCCTCCAGGATTTCCCGGTTTTTAAAATATCTTACCAAAGGCAGTCCGAGACCGCCGATATTTCCCATTCCCACCACCAGCGCCGATTTGCCGGAATTTTCGAGAATAATTTCAAAGATGTCCTCAACGCGCGAGTTGTCGGCAAAGGCGAAACGGTTCATCGGGTATCCGGTTTTTGCCGCCAGCCGTGAGAACAAATAAGCGCCGGTTCCCATCAGCACCACCCGGCCGGCTTCATGCCAGAAGGTGCTTTCCAAGGCCATTTGCTGAGTTCGGGAGGCGCGGTCGTCGCGAAGATTGAAAACGATAACCTTGTTTTCAATATCGGGATATTTCTTTTTCATCATCTGCCAGATGGTCGCGGTAGATTGAGGATCGTTAGCGGCAAACGCATTGACAAAGGTTATGTGACGCCCGAAAAATTCCAGATGATGTTCGGTGAGAACGCCAGGATCAGGGGTGACCTGCCACATGCCGCGAAGCCCGTCCTTTCGGTTTATGCCGAAGTCGGACAGAACCCGCAGAACCAACGCCACGTTTTCCGGATGTTCAGTATAGGAGAATCCTGCAAGTTCCTCTGGCGTGACCAATGCCGAGTCTTCGGCGGTTATCGCCACAAGTTCAGTGTTGCGGTCGTCCGCCGCGTAACGGAGAATATCAAGATATTTTTGTTCAGCCGTGTAAAGTTTGCCGTTGACGGGAATCATGCCGGAGATCGCCTGGGCAACGTTTTCAGGGGTTGGCCCCATCACATCCAAGTGGTCTGGCCGGACATTGGTGATGACTCCGTGGGTGGCGCGGACAAAACGGTTCTCGCTGATCCAGTGAAGTTCCGGCTGAAGCGCCATGCATTCTATTACCAGGGCATCGAGTTTCAGCGCCGCTGCCGCTTCCATTACCCGTTTCTGCTCGAGAATATTTGCCCCGGACGGACGAAACAAGGGAATCTCCCTGCCGTCCGGCAACAGCATTCGGGCGAGGGTTCCGGTGGTTTTTGCCGCGGTCTTGATGTTGTTGTTGAGCAGGCCGGCGGCGAGAAGGCGGGTGACGCTGGATTTTCCCCGGGTTCCGCTGACGTGAATACGGTTCCTGATTTTTGACAAATTCCGGCGGTGGCTAAAAGACTCATAGAGTCCGTAACCTGTTAAGCCTAAAGTGAGTAAGCCAAGATAAGCCAGCGCCGTCATAACAACTCCATTATTTACAGCGCGGATAATATATAAAAGTAATTATGCATTGCTAATCCAAAACGAAAATAATTATAGAATATTTTTCCAAGCCGGATTGAATTCATTTTAACGGGTGGAAAAAATTCCAATCAGCCGTAAAGTTATGGGATGAAAATTGACTGGAAAAAATTATTGATATCACTGGGGCCGGTATTCGGCCTTGTCCTGGTATTTATCCTGTTTACGATCCTTGCACCGGCTGAGTTTCACTCCCTGTACAATCTGAAAACTATTGTCACCCAGACCGTTATCGTGGGTATCGGGGCGCTGGGCATGACGATGGTAATCATCAGCGGCGGCATCGATTTGAGTGTGGGTTCCCAGATAGCGCTCTGTACCGTGGTTACCGCCGCCGTGCTTAATGCTTTTGCCGGGGCCAGCGCGGATTATGTTGCATGGCTTCCGGCAATGGTTGCCGCCGCCGCCGGAATTACCGCTTGCGGGGTCTGCGGCGCCGTTAACGGAATAATTTCCGTGGGGGGCAAAATTGTTCCATTCATTGTTACGCTTGGAATGATGCAGATTGCCAGGGGAGTGGCAAAATGGATAGCGGGACAACAGACGGTAATGACTCCCGATAATTTCCTCTGGAGGCTGATGTCGGTTGATCCTGAACCTTCCTGGCTGATTTTTGCTCCGGGAGTATGGGTGCTGATTGCATTGCTGGTCCTGTTGGCGGTGGCGTTGAAGTTTACCGTGTTCGGCAGACACGTTTTCGCCATTGGTTCCAACGAAGCCACCGCGCGGCTCTGCGGGGTGAATGTCCGGTTCAAACGGATAATGATCTATACATTCTGCGGATTGTTTACCGGTGTGGCTGGAGTAATGCAGTACGCCAACCTGACTGTCGGTGACCCTACTGCGGCAGGGGGCATGGAACTGGATATAATTGCGGCGGTGGTTATCGGTGGCGGATCGCTGAATGGCGGGGAGGGGAGTGCCCTTGGTTCGTTAATCGGAGCGCTGATTATGGCGGTTCTGCACAGCGGTTGTTCAATGCTCGGTGTCCCGAATTACGTCCAGGAGATCATGATCGGTTCAATTATCGTGATTGCCGCCGGACTCGACAACCTGAAACACCGTTTCATCAAAAGCGCGTAACGGAACGGTTACGGTTTTTGTTCCTGGGCATTTTTCAATTTGCTGATGCCGTTATAGAAGTCCTTCAGGCGCTTTGCGGCAGGTTCTTCTTTCATTCCTTTCAGGAGCGCACAGGCTTTGTCCTGAATCTCAATTGCTTTGTCTATTATGCCTATGGCGTAATAAACTCGCGATAAGCTGGTATAGAATGCCGCCCAGCGCACCGCCGGGTCTTTTTTTGTCAGCAGTTTCACTGCGTCTTTTGCCGAGGCAAGGGCAATATCCAGCGGTGCGCTGCCGAAAGGAGCTCCGTCTAGAATGGTCAAGGTCAGCCGATTCTGCACTTCTGCGTTTTTTGGAAAACACTCATGGATTTTTTTGCACCATTCGGCCAGTACTTTCGGGTTCTGCGGCCTGGCGGCAAGCATATCGAGCTTGAGGAAGTATGGCAGCGGGTAGTCGGGAACGCGTTTGATCAAGTTTTCGAGAAATTTGAGTGCGGCGTCATATTCCCCCTTTTGTTCATGGGCGAACAGTCTGCTTCTGAGCGACACCGGATCTTTGGGGGCGATGTCGAGGATGTGTCCCGCCATTTCAATTACCACGTCATGCTGACGTCCCTGGATTCCGGCCTGCAAAAGTTTCCGGTAAGCCGATATCTTACGTTGTTTTCTCAGATCGAATTTTCCGGAATCGATTTTTTCCAGTACCCGTTCAAGGTCGACAAGTTCCCCCTGCCACACCAGGACTTTTTTCCGGTTAACAATAAAAATCCGGGGAATTACCAGGTTTACCCCCAGGTATCTCTTGCTGATGCTGCCGCCGGTGTCGTAACCAATCGGAAACTCGATTTCCGGATGTTCAGAAATGAATTTTTCGGCAACTTTCTGTTTTTCTTTGGTCAGCGCCAGTATCTTGAATTTCTTGCCGTATTTTTCCTGGAAGAAGTTGATAAGCGGAATTGATTCCACGCAGAGCGGAGACCATGATGCCCAGAAAATGATCATCAGGTGTTGTCCGTCCGCGATTTTATCAGGATTCACCGCACCCCCGTGCAGCCATTTCCTGACCGTGAAAGCTGGAACTATTTCGCCCGGTTCCAGTGCCTTGAGGAGTCCCGGCAGAGAAAAAGCCATGAGCAAAAACAGGATGATTATATGGTGATGTCTCTTCATTGTTAACCTTGTTTATTAGTCTATTAATATAGGATAATGGAGAGCCATTTCCAGCGGTGAATGCGATTACCTTCCGGCATGAAAATTTTTATTGTGAAAATTCACACTGTGCCTTGTTGAATTTTATGGAATTAAGTAAATATTAAATTGTAATTTGAGCCTTCACAGTGAATCCAGAAATTTCTCCGGGAGCAGAATGACAAAACATATTTTTATTACCGGCGGCGTAGTTTCCTCCCTAGGCAAAGGAATTACCGCTGCATCGATTGCAATGTTGCTTAAACGCCGCGGACTTAACGTTTGCATCCAGAAACTTGATCCTTACCTGAATGTCGATCCGGGTACGATGTCGCCATACCAGCACGGCGAAGTTTACGTTACCGACGACGGCGCGGAAACCGATCTTGACCTTGGGCACTACGAACGCTTTGCCGCAATTACCTGCTCCCGTGACAGTAATTACACTACCGGCCAGATCTATAATGCGGTGATTACCCGTGAACGTCAGGGGGGATATCTCGGCGGGACTGTGCAGGTTATTCCGCACATCACGGATGAAATTAAAAAGTCGATTCTGGCTTTCGACGCTCCCGGCGTGGATGTGGTTATCACCGAGATTGGCGGAACCGCGGGCGACATCGAGTCTCTGCCGTTTCTGGAGGCCATCCGGCAATTTAAGCATGAGCATGGCGACGGCAATGTTATTTTTATTCATTTGACGCTGGTTCCGTATATCAGGGCCGCGCGGGAAATGAAAACCAAACCTTCCCAGCAGTCGGTGGGGATCCTTCGCGAGATCGGTATCATTCCCGACATCCTTATCTGCCGTTGCGAACGCCCCATGTCTGAAGAGCATTTTAAAAAGCTTTCTCTCTTCTGTAATGTCAGGAAAGAACTGGTAATCGAGGAACAGGATGTTGCCCACAGTATTTACGAAGTTCCTATCGAACTTGCCAAACAGAATCTGGACCAGAAGATACTGGCCCTGCTTTCTCTGCCGGTGAACGACCTCGAGATCAGCGACTGGAAAAAAATGGTTGCCGGGGTTATCAATCCCCCGAACGGTGAAGTGGAAATTGCCGTGGTCGGTAAATACATCGCCCTGCGCGATTCATACAAAAGCATTTATGAAGCTCTTGCCCACGGTGGTATCGCCAGCGGCTTGACGGTTAATATCCGGATGGTTGAAGCCGAGGAAATCGAACAAAACCCTGATAAAAACCTGCTTGATGGAGTTGACGGCGTCCTTGTTCCCGGCGGATTCGGGGACCGTGGTATTCCCGGCAAAATGACCGCAATCAAGTATGCCCGTGAAAACAATATTCCGTTCCTCGGTATTTGCCTGGGAATGCAGTGCGCTGTTATTGAATTCGCCCGGAACGTATTGGGCAAGAAAGATGCGAACAGCACCGAAGTCGATCCCGATACCCCTTATCCGGTAATTGACCTGATGGAAGAACAGAAAAAGATTATCGCCAAGGGCGGAACCATGCGGCTCGGAAGTTGGGATTGTAATCTGGAAAGTGATTCTCTGGCCGCCAAAGCTTACGGCAATACGGAGATTCAGGAGCGCCACCGGCATCGTTATGAGTTCGACTCAAAGCTTGGGAGAGAGTTTGAACCTCACGGAATGAGGATCGTTGGCTTGTCTCCTGACGGATCACTGGTCGAAATTATTGAAATTCCGGAACATCCCTGGTTCGTAGCATGTCAGTTCCACCCGGAGTTCAAATCAAATCCGATGAACGCGCATCCGCTGTTCCGCGACTTTATCAAGGCTGCCAAGGAAAATCAGAAATAATTTTTCGCGGTAAACTGGAGGGACATGGACGATTCCGCTTTAACCGCATTTCTCAGCTACCTGCGCAATGAGCGTCAGGCTTCCGGTCACACGATCGACAATTACCGGCGTGATATCGAACAGTTCGCGGAAATAGTTTTTTCCGTGTCTGGTGAGAACGCATCGGCCCCCTGGGGGAAGGTTGACGTCTATCAGGCCCGTGGATTCCTGCGGGAGCTCCAAGGGCGCGAACTTGCCAGGGCCTCGATTCTCCGAAAGATTTCCAGTATGCGTACTTTTTACAAGTTTCTGGTGAGGGAAGGGCATGTAAAAACCAATCCTTTTGCCGGGCTTACCTCGCCAAAACGCGAGAAGCGTCTGCCGAAATATCTCAGTGTTGAGCAGGTGGGAAAACTTCTCGATGCTCCTTCGCAATACTGGAAAGAGGCATTGAGGGAGGGGGTAGCGAAAGATGAAGCGCACGCCCATCTCGGTGAAACCCGCGACCGCGCCATTCTGGAAGTGATTTACAGTGGCGGACTCCGAATCAATGAAGCGGTGAGTCTTAACCTTGGTGACTTCGATTTGATAAACGGAATCATCAAGGTTAAGGGCAAGGGCAAAAAAGAACGTATGTGCGCTCTCGGTTCCCCTGCCGTAAATGCAATTAACCGTTACAGGAAAGTTCGCGCGTTATGGACTGCCGATGACCGTCCGCTGGCCCCGATTTTTGTCAATAAGGACGGGCGCAGGATTACTGCCAGGTCGATTCAGCGCAATCTGAAGAAGTATCTCATGACCGCAGGACTTCCTTATGACCTGACCCCTCACAAGCTCCGCCATTCGTTCGCGACCCATCTGCTTGATGCCGGAGCCGATTTGCGCAGCGTTCAGGAACTGCTCGGACACGCCAATCTCAGCACAACCCAAATCTATACGCATATTTCAGCGGAACGCCTCAAGGCCGTTTACCGCAAAGCCCATCCCCGTGCCCAGGGAGCCTCCCTTGATTGAGTTGTTAAACTTCAGTGCCATCCCCAATTTGTATGGCATCAAAGTGTGCCTTTGTTTTCTTATTTTTAATTTTTAATTTCCCGGCGTAGCCGGAATTACCCTTGGAGTTTGGGGTCGAGAAGATCGCGGAGAGCATCGCCCAGCAGGTTAAGCGGCAACACCAGAAAGAACATGAATACGGTGGCGGTAGCGACTTCCCACCAGATTCCCCGCCATAACCGCTCCTGGCCGTCGGCGATCATTCGTCCCCAGCTTGGGGCTGATTCCACGCCGAGTCCCAGATAGCTCACGATTACTTCGGTCATGATAGCGTAAGCGAACCGCATGGTGAAATAGATGATCACCAGATGAAATACATTCGGCAGAATGTGTTTGAGCAGGATGCGGAGATTGTTGAATCCCAGCGTTTTGGCGGCCTGAACGTAGGGCATTTCCCGGAGCCGGAGCGTTTCCCCGCGTACCACCCGGCAGAGTCCAACCCAGCCGGTGATCCCGACGGCAAGGTAGATCGCCATCATGCCCGGATCGGTATTGAGCCCGGCGGCGGCCGTTTCAAATGCGGCTTTGAGGGGCGGAAACAGGAATCCGCGAGTTACCAGCAGCGCAAACGCCAAAATAAAAAGCAAGGTGGGCATTGATGCGAAAGTGCTGTAAACCCAGACGACCAGATCGTCTATCCAGCCGCCAAAATATCCTCCCAGCAGACCGAGTGTCACTCCGATCACCGCCGATATAATACTGGCGAAAATCCCGATCTTTACCGCGGTTCCCGCCGCCGCCATTGCCCGCCATAAAACGTCGCGTCCGGCGTAGTCGGTTCCCAGCCAGCCGCTGCCGCCGGAAAGAGACGGCGCCTGATAACTCCGGTCCATATCGGTTTGCTCGTATACCGCAATAGTATTGGTTTTACGGCAGTAAAAACGGTATGCTTCCCCGGAAACCGCGAGGATAATATAAAAACACACCAGGATAAGGGAAACGGCAGTGAGTTTACGGCGCATCAGCCGTTTCAGAATGTCACCCGCAACATCGCAAATTTCGCGCAGGAAGGTGATTATATCAAAAAAAAGTTTTATGATTTTATTCAATATCAAGATTTTCCGGGATTTCGATTTCGCGGGTATGGTCGTCGATATGGCGGATGGTTATTTTGACAGTATTGTCCGGGAGTAATTCGGGGATGCGTTCCGCCCATTCGATAAGGATAATGCCATCCGGATCGTCAATATATTCGTCTACACCGAAGGCGAGGGCGGCGGTGTAGTCTGAAATCCGGTAGAGATCCAGATGGTAGAGCATTACGTTATTGGGCAGAGCGTATTCCTGGAGGATCGTGAACGTGGGACTTGTTACCGGAATAGTTACTCCCAATTGCCGGGCAACGCCTTTGGTGAATATGGTTTTACCAGCGCCCAGGTCACCGAAAAGGGCAATGACCGTGCCGGATTTGAGTGTTTTTGCAAATTCCGTAGCCAGGGCGGTTGTTTCAGTTTCTGATGTGGTGGTAACTTTACGCATCTTGAAAATGGTCGAATCCTTTTTTATATAGTTCAGTCAGGTTATGTCCCTGCCGGTCGGTAATCGTATCCGGACTTGAATTGAACTGTCCGATTCTGGTTAATTTCAGGTCTTGGAAGGGCCAGGTTTCTTCGAGTTCCGTTACATGTTCAGGAGCTACCCCGAACAACAATTCATAATCTTCGCCATCGCGCAGTGCGGCGGTTGCATCGGCCCCGTCGCGGCAGGGAATGAAACCGGTATCGAGAACCGCTCCGCATTTGGACGAGGCGAGGATATGCGACAAGTCCTGAAGCAGCCCGTCGCTTACATCGATCATGGTATTGGTGAATGTTCCTGCGATAAATTCAGCGGCTTCCAGCCTTGGGATGAAATTAAGGTGATGTTCCGAGGTGAAGGAATTGCCGAAACATCCGGTCACGTAGATCAAGTCACCGGGTTTTGCATTGCTCCTGAGACAGAGCTTTGATTTTTCAACTTTACCAAGGATAGTCAGGGTGCATGCTTCACCGGGAACGGATTTCGGGAGGGACGAAATATCGCCTCCGCAGATACAAGTGTTATATTTTTGTGCCTCAAGTGAGAGAGCATTGTAGAATTCCAGAAACCAGGCGTTGTCATGTTTTGATGCAGCAAGCGTTACCAGGGCAAGTTGAGGGATTCCGCCCATTGCCGCGATGTCGCTAAGATTGCGCCGCAGGAGTTTCCCGGCGATCAGCGCCGGTGAAGTGCCGGAAATGTAGTGGACATCCGATACAAGCTGGTCAACCGCCGCAAGCATCAGAGTCCCGTCTGTTTGTTGGATTACGGCGCAGTCGTCGCCGGGGCCGACAAGCAGATTTTCACATCCGTTGAAAAACGGAATGATTTTTTTTATTAAATCATGTTCTTTCATTATTGCTGGTACTCCGGATTGAAAATATCCTGAATCGCTAATATAATGACTGTCAGTTCAAAATACAGAGAAGAACCGGCGCTGAAGCAAATTTTTTTATTCGGGAGAGCAAAATGGACCCTTTCAGTATAGTAATGACCGTCATTTACATTTCCCTGACAATTGCCATCCACGCGGTTGTTTTTATTCATATCCTGCTGAACAAACATGAAGAACCTGCCAGCGCGGTATTGTGGCTGGTGGTAGTGGTTGTATTTCCGTTCGTCGGCATAATTTTTTATCTGATGTTCGGGGTTAACCGGTTGAAAACCACCGGGGTAAGTATTCAGCTTGCCAATGATATGGTGGATGAGGAAACCGGTGAAATGCTTCGCAAGGGGCTGTTGAGACACCTTGAGGTCCAAAAGGATTTTGTGTGCCGGCATGCCCATGAAGAAAGCGGGGCCCGGTATATCGACAGTTCATTCACTCTTGACCGGATTCTGCCCGAACAGCTTCCGCTGCACGGCAACCGGGTTAAACTGTTGCGTGACGGCACGATGGCTTATCCGTTGATGTTGAAAGCCATTGAGAACGCGAAAAGCACTATTAATCTGCAATCGTTCATCATTGTTGGGGATGATGTCGGTAAAAAGATTTTCGACACCCTGGTGGCAAAGGCTGAGGATGGGGTTGTTGTGCGAATTCTTTACGACCAGTTCGGGTCAGCGCCTTCGGTATGGAAAGGGTTTTTCCGTAAATACGCTAAACGCAGCCCCAACATGACGGTCCTGCCGTTTACCCGCGGGAATTTGCTGGCGCCGTGGCGCGTACAGTTGCGTAACCACAGGAAGCTATTGGTTATCGATGGTAAAATCGCATATATCGGCGGAATCAATATCAGCAGCGAGAATGTCAAGAAAAAGGTGGCGATGAAGGACAAGTATATTCATGACCTGCACTGTGAAGTACACGGTCCAGCCGTGGGTGAAATGCAGTTTTCGTTTCTGCGCGACTGGTGCTATGCCACGAAATTGTCTCCGGCAAAAGTATTCGACGAAGCTTATTTCCCGCCGCTGAAAGAGGAAGGCAAGTCGGTTATCCGGGTAGTTGATACCGGGCCGGGACAAAGGCCGGAAGCTTCGGAGAAAGTTTTCTACACCGCTGCCGCTACCGCCAAAAGGTATATTTGGATAATGACCCCGTATTTTGTGCCTGACAAGGCGTTTTTACGGGCGTTGACCATGGCGGCCGCCCGCGGCGTGGAAGTGAAACTGATCGTTCCGTTGAACAACAATCACTGGTATGTTGATTTTGCCACTCACAGTCTTTACGAGAATATGATGGAAAGCGGCATCCATATTTACGAGAAGAGCGGGGTATTTTCCCACGTGAAAGCGATGGTTGTTGACGGAGAATGGGGCATGATGGGATCAAGCAACTGTGACGTTCGGAGTTTTAAACTCAATTATGAGCTTGATATGGTTATTTCCTGCGGTGATTTTGTTGACAAACTTCACGACCAGTTTGTCAAAGAACTTGAGGATTCCGGGGAAGTGCCGATGCGCAGGATCGTGAACAAAAAACTCGGTAGAAAACTTGCCGAAAATCTCTGTTCACTTCTTACCCCGATCTTGTAGATTGATATCCGGATAGGTTATTTTATAGATTTTTCCCGCACCGTTGGGCGGGGCCCATTCCAGTTTGAACGTGTTCGGGTGCTGTTGCGCCCATTCATCTTCTTTTGGGAATCCTTCTTTAGTCGCGCCCAGGTAACGAATTGCCGCCGGGTTCATCTGGAAAACAACCAGGAAACCTGCTTTGGCGAGATACAGGTTTTGCAGCCAGGTTTGATAGTTGGGCTTGAACCGGTAGATTCCGGGCTTGTGATAATTGTATTTCCTGGGATCGAGTTTCCAGAAGTCGTAAAAACCGTCTTTCAGTCCGCCTTGGACGTTGCAGTAGATAACCCGGTTTTTCAATCCCTGTCCGACCAGGGTGTATGGAATATTCATTCCGGCGTATGCGACAGTTTGCGGCGGAACTTCCAGATTGTTCAACGGCAGAGAGACTATGGCCCAGAAACGGAAATCGCTCTTGAAATAAGTCAGTTTGCGGGTTTGGAAATCGTCGGAAGCGGTAGCCAGCCATGCAGCGGCGAGTAACAACACGCATCCGGCGGCGGCCGACGAGCGGCGCTTTTTCGAGGTACGGTCTTTGATCGCGGCATGAAGCAGAGCAAACGATCCGGCGAATAATACGGCAAGGATCAACAAGCTTTGCCAGGGAATTCCGGGAATATACCGTATCAGGCGCTGGAAATCGATCATTACAAAAAGCGCCAGGAAAATTATGAACGCCGCGGTTGTCAGGCTTTTCCATCTCAGCGTACCCAGCAGCCAGGCGAACCCTACCGCTGCTGGGAGCATTGCGGGGAACATGAAACGCGCTTGCAGATTGTGCGGGATTAAGAGCCAATATCCGGCGAACCACCAGCAGAACATTCCGAAAAGCAGCAGGCGAATCATTTTTACTTTCCGGTTGCCAATGAACAGCGATACGGTCAGGCTGATAAGACCTGCCCCGATCATGATTGACGGGAACAATCCGTTCCGGAATAGTATTTCCCGGAAGAACAATGAAGTTGACTGTGCATGGAATTCACCGGCTTGCAAGGCCGCGCGCCCGTATGCTCCGGGGAAAATTGTCACCCCCAGAAGCGAAACTTCCGCGGGAAACAGCGGACTCCCGTAAAAGATCAGGTTTTCCAGATACCACCAGCCTCCGGACACGATTACCAACAGGATACTGAGCAGCAGCAGCGGCCAGTTTTTTCTGGAAACAGCCAGGATTAACAGGATGATAAACAGCGGCGGAACGAAAATCGCGGCAACCACTTTCGTGCCAAGCGCCAATCCACAGGCAAGAGCGCAGAATAAACCGTCGGTGTCGCGGTCGCGGAGGATGAACCGTGCCAGCCAGTAGGTAGCGCAGGAGAGGGCGGCAAGCATGGTCAAGTCGGCGTTGGCGCTGAAGGTTTCGAAAACAATGAAAGGCTGGCACGCAAACAGTCCGGTACAGGCAATCGAGGGATATTTGCCGATTCCACAAGTTCGGGAAAGCCGAAAAATGCAAATGCAGGTAACCAGGAGCATTATGAATCCGGCGCAGTTTAACAGCGTGTCGTTTTTGAGCAGGGCCAGCATCCAGGCATTGAGCAGGAAGAAGTTTTTCGGAGCGAAGGCGGCTGCATTGTCGCTGAAGACCGTTGGCACGTGAAAGATCTTTCCCTCCTGGACCCAGCATGCCGGAATATAAAGGTGATATGTCATGGCGTCCCAACGAAACGGCGGCAGAATCGCATAGACGGCCAAGAAAATCAGGAAGATCAGGAAAACCGGAATTATTACCGGCCAGGTGTCGCGGGTGAATCCCCTCGGCCGGATAGCCGGCGGTGGCGGAGAGAAATACATTACCAGGAAATACAGAATGGCGGTAAGTACGAGAATCGAGTAACGGTTAAGGAAGCCGCAGAGTCCGGTTAGATAGGTTATGAAGAAAATCAGGAAGAAACTGCTCATGACAACCTTGAGAAACATTTCACTGGCAAGCAGCGGAATTCCGCGGGTTCCCCCGGCAAAAAGACGCAGTCGCAAAGCGATTTTGCCCAGCATGAATAGTTCCAGCCCCATCAATGCAATATTTATCGCGGTTTCCAGGTAAAACATTATTTTTTGTCCTCAAAAGGTTTATGACCAGGATGCTCTATACCCACTCGTGCAGCATGATCATCCTTTTTTATGTTTGCAAAAGCCTTGACCATATAAAATAAGGTGTGATGTTCGATGAGGGGGCCGGCCGTTGATAACCGTGCGGTTTCGTTGCCCGCCGCCGCGATACGGTAATTGGTGAAGGTCATCAACAGGAACATAACGCCAAACGAACAGTAAAGGATCAGGAAATTCCGGCGAATTCTAGTGGCAAATTTGTTGTTTTGTTGTTTTTGGATTTCCATCCGCGTACCGGTTTCACTTTTTTTCTAACCGAATACATTAGCCGTTAATCAGTTGAAAGCAAAGGTCTTTTTACTGAAATCGTCCGGTAATGTTTGTACTTGGTAATATCTGAATTGCTTTTCAATGTTTGCTGATTAACTTTATAAAGATACTGAAATAAAAACCAAAGAATATGGTACTATGGAGGATTTGAATAATGTCTGCTTATTTAGTGGCCCAGATCAACGAAATTCGCGACGAGGAGAAATATCGTGAATACGGGGAGAAAGCCAGGGAGCTTGTCCTCAAACATAACGGGGAATATATAACCGTAAGTGACAGGATTACGCCGATGGGGGATTGGCGGCCGCTCCGTATCGTGATCCTCAAGTTCCCCGATAAAGCAACCCTTGGCGCCTGTTTTTCATCTCCGGAATACAAAGCCATTGCCAGTCTGCGGGAAAATTCAACCACCGGCAAGGCCGTGATCGTTGAGGACTAAAATCAGCCTCAGTTATTGACTTTTGGATAGGTTGACACCGCAACATTGGCTTCGGACCACTCCGGGGTCCTGCCGGATGATTTATCGTCATTAATGGCCTTTTTGACGGCTTTGGCAATAAATCCGCGGGTAGTTACTTCGTAGCCTACGCCATGTTCTTTCGACGTTTTCCGAATTTCCTCATAGAGATTATTCGCTTTGGTACAGGCAACCACCTGAATTACGTCAGTGCCGAACGGAGCTTGCGCCTCGAGTTCGAAACCGCTCTTGGCCGCGCCGGGTACGCTTACTTTTTTGTTGGCGGGAATAAAGGTGTCTCTGGATTCTGAATTGGGAAAAAGCAATACGGTAGAGCCGTCCGGTTGATGAGCGAATACCGCAATGTGGCAATTCCTGTTACTCACCACGTTAAAACTGACAGTTTCACCTTCCTGGAATTCCCTTCTCCCGTTGGCAGGGAAGATTGCGATTTCGAAATCATGAGGGATTATTTTGCTTTCTTCTTTGATCTGGTCGTAATTGCGCTTACCGCTTTTCAGATTCTGCGGCACTATGATTGACGCTACTTGTTTAGGGTCGTTTTTCATGCTTTCCGACATTTCTATGCCGAGTTTTTCCACCGGAATTACGGCGCTGGCAGTTTTAACGTCTCCAGTTTCAGGCCAGAACATATCCGCCACAATCGTTACGTTCGGGTATTTTAAATGGAATTTTCCCCGGACAATGGCGTCAACGTTCGTGATTTTCGATGTTTTCTTGTTTTTTGTGTCCGCAAGCTTGTTTTCCGCATCCGCAAGCTTGATAAGCTGTCCTGGGGTCATTTTTCCTGTGTCAACAATTTTAAATTTGCCGGTTTTAACGAGTTCTTCGCTCATCCTCCTGTGGAGAAAAGCCGAATAAACTGACTTGCAATCGCTGTCCCAATAAGTAAACGCGCCTAGTGTAACCGGCACTTTTTCTTTCGGGATGCCGTCAGCGAGGATTTCAGCCAGCTCCTGATAAGATTTTACCGGCTCGCCGGAAATATTTGCCGGACGGGTCACAAAAACAAATACCAGTCCAACGCATGCGGCAATCAGCAATCCCGCTATTACCGCCAGAACCTTATTCAGCGCCGACCCTTTGTGCGCGACCTTTTCAAGCAGTATGACGCAATCGTAGGCGTCGGGGCGGTTTTTCGGGTTTTTATCAAGCATCCGCATTACGATTTTTTCAAGTTGCGCCGGGATTTTCGGATTGAACTTGCGGGGGGAGGTCGGTGCTTCCGTCTGGATGGTTTGCATCAGGTCGGTGATTTTGGTTTCACGCATGATCGTGTAGGGCAGGCGTCCGGTAAGAAGTTCATAAAACAGTACGCCAAGCGAATAGACGTCTGAAGCGGCCGCATCGTAATCCTTATCGGCCATCTTTTCCTTCTCTTCCTCGAAAACCATCACATCCCGGCTGCGTTCAGGCGACATGTAGGCTGGAGTTCCCCCGAACTCGCCAACTCTGGTTGTGTAAATTCCCGGGTTTTTATCCAGGCTTGTGACCAACCCGAAATCAAGGAGTTTTACTTCGCCGTCATTGGTAATCATTACGTTGCTGGGCTTGATGTCGCGGTGTCTTAATCCAGCCTTATGGATACCGGCAATGATCTTTGTAAGCCGGAGCAGGATGTCCACCTGTTCGTCCACTGACAGGTCGTTGTCTGAAAAATAAGTATCAAGGGTAACGCCTTCCACATATTCCATGGCGTAATACAGCCAGCCCTTGTCTTCTCCGCATCCGAATATTGGAATTGTGCCGGGCAGTTTCAGTCTGGCCTGGATCTTTATTTCGCGTTCGAACCGGCCTTTAAGGTCTTCAGGGGCGCGGATTCCCCGCGTAAGCACCTTTACCGCCACGAACCGTTCAAGCTCGGGATCATAGGCTTTGAACACCGCCGCCTGACCACCCTGACCAATACGCTGCAGGTTCTCGTATTTGCCTATATCGGTTCCGCTGGCGGGAAAATTTACTGAGCTGGAAAAATTCTCCGGATCAAAATCGTATTTTACGGTTTCTTTATCGTCTGCCATTTCCCTGTCTCCTTATGCTGTATAAATATACTTTGTTTTGCGGTATTTTTAAAACTCCAGCGATTTTTTTGTCACGGAAGTCTATACTGACTGTCTCTATTTAGGCAATTCGTGCCGGATATGCCGATTTTACGCATCGTGAAAAAATTTCCTTATTTTTTTGCATGTAGCATTTTTTTGAGTAATTTAATAAAAAATGGTGCTAAGGCTGTTTTCTTTATAGCCATTCGCCATAGTGGTTGTAATCGATAATATGGAATAGTCATGTCCGAACAGAACAAAACCCGTTATACGCTGATCCAACGCCTGCGCAATATCAACGATGAAGATGCCTGGGCTGAATTTTCCCGGTTTTACTGGGACTTGATCCGGGGCTGGGCGCGCATGTTCGGATGTCCGGATTCGATGATCAACGATGTTTTCCAGGAAACCATGCTCTGCCTGCTGAAAAACATGCCCGACTTCCAGCTTCAACCGGAAAAAGGCAATTTCCGTTCTTACCTCAAGACAATTGTCCATCGACGGGTAACCGACGCTTTCCGGCGCGAATCCCGCTACATTGCCAAAAGCGTTGTTTCCAACGGTGACGGCGGGGAAGAGGACTTTATCGAGTCCCTGGCCGACACCGCCCCAACCGGCGGAGCCGACGCCGAAATGGATACTGTCTGGCTCAAGAGCGTACTTTCAGAAGCCCTGCGCCACGCAGCGGAGAAAGTCGAACCGCTTACCTATAAGTCATTCTGTCTTTTTGTTTTCGAGGAGTTGCCGATAGCCGAGGTCGCCAAGCGGCTGAAAATTTCCCGCGAGGAAACGGTATACCAGCACAAAGACCGCTTTATCAGGATTCTTCAGCGTGAGTTTGCCGGTATGCTGATTGAACTTGGGGAAGGTGCTATTGACCCTAAAAAACTGAATGATCGCGGTTCGCTGTTCAACAAGGCGTTGCAGGAACTTGTCAAAGGAACTTCAGAATACCGCAACACCATTGTTCACGACCTGCCTCCGGTGAAACTGCTCCATCGCATTGATTTTGTCAGGAAAATGCTGGAAAGCTCCCCCACACCGGAAGGTTCCGGGGCGTGTCTGTTATGCATCGACAGCGAAAAAAACACCCGTGACTGGTGTGATATCAAAGATAAATTTTCAGCCGGAAGAA
The DNA here is from genome assembly GCA_963678815.1 of Victivallales bacterium. Taxonomy (GTDB): domain Bacteria; phylum Verrucomicrobiota; class Lentisphaeria; order Victivallales. The sequence goes on along the minus strand of OY787460.1, from coordinate 3,504,026 downwards.
ATGAAAGTTGTGACCTGACCATAGATTTTAAAGGCGTTTCCGGTCTCCACTTTTCCATTTCAAAAACTCCGGAAGCATACCTCCTCCGCGACGAACAGAGCCGCAACGGTGTTTACGTCAACGGCGGAAAAATTGTCAGCGAAGTCCTCCTCAAAGACGGCGACGCCATCCAGATCACCCCCAACCAGCTCCTTGTCTTCTCCACCAGAAATTGAGCCTCACTGCTGGAGGCAAAATAAAAAACTTAAATTCTCTGTGCCTCCGGGAAATTACTACCATAAACGCCTATCCAAACTGCGGTAGTTTACTGCTTCGTAGATGTGTTCCACGCCTATAGCTGGGGAATTTTCAAGGTCGGCGATGGTACGGGCGACGCGGAGAATGCGGTCGTAGGCTCTGGCGCTGAGTTGCAGCTCGCGGATAGCGTGGCGGAGGTGGGTTTCGCTTTCTTTGTCGAGTTTGCAGAACTTCTGGAGTTGTTTTGGTTCCATCTGGGCGTTGCAGTAGATTCCCGAACCGTCGAATCGGTCACCCTGGAGCTTTCGGGCGGTTACGACCCGCTCGCGGATGCTTTTGCTGGACTCCCCGGAGGGGGCATTAATGAGTTCGTCTTCACTTAGGGCGGCAACTTCCACATGGATATCGATACGGTCGAGCAGGGGACCGGAAATCTTGCCCCGGTAGCGCTGGATCTGGTTCGGGTTGCATCGGCAAACCCGCTGAGTTCCGCCGTAGTGTCCGCACGGACACGGATTCATGGCGGCGATCAGGATAAACCGGGCAGGGAAGGTGAAGCTTCCGGCGGCGCGAGATACCGTGATCGTGCCGTTTTCCAGTGGTTGGCGAAGCACTTCCAGCACGTTGCGCTTGAATTCCGGCATCTCGTCGAGAAACAGCACCCCGTTATGCGACAAACTGACTTCACCGGGCGTGGGATTCTGTCCGCCGCCGAGAAGCCCGGCGTCGCTGATCGTATGGTGTGGACTCCGGAACGGACGTTCCCGCAGGAGTGGTTCTTCACGGGTGAGTTTTCCCAGGATGCTGTGGATTTTACTGGTTTCCAGCGCTTCATCAAGAGTCATTGGCGGCAGGATGCCGGGGACGCGTTTCGCAAGCATGCTTTTTCCGGTTCCCGGCGGACCAATCATCATCACGTTGTGTCCCCCTGTTGCGGCAATTTCAAGCGCGCGCTTGGCGGCGGCCTGTCCCTTGACGTCGGCGAAATCCGGAACCTGACGCGGCGGAAAACTGCTGAAATATTCTTCAAGCCCCAACTGGAACGGAATCGCGCGCTGGCTCCCGAAAAATCCGGTGGCGTCGATCAGAGTTTCCACGGGGAACACCGGAACTTTTTGCGATACCGCCGCGGCTTCGGGAGCGTTGGCGGCGGGAACCATGATGGCATCAAGATGATTCTGGCTCGCGGCGTGAAGAGCTACCGGCAGAACACCTTTCACCGGGCGAACGGAACCATCGAGAGCAAGTTCGCCTACGGCCATGATGCGGGAAAGCTGTCCACGGTCTATGTCGCCGCGCACCGCCAGCATGCCTAAAGCTATGGGCAGATCAAATGACGCGCCTTCTTTTTTTATGTCGGCCGGGGCCAGGTTGATGAGCGTCGATCCCTGCGGAAAAAAGTAACCGGAACTGTGCATGGCCGACCATACCCGTTCCTTGCTCTCGCGCACCGCCGCGTCGGGCAGTCCCACGATTGAAACATAACTTTCCTCGCCGCGGCTGGTGGCGTTGATCTCGATTTCCACCGTGTAGGCGTCAACCCCCAATACCGCCGCCGAATACGTCTTCGCCAACATTGTTGCTATATACCTCTAATCTTTAGAAGTATAAACAATAAACGATTCCCGGCGGAAAGCAAACGCCGATAACACATTCCCGGTCAACAATGTTTGCGGATTTTCTTTTTCGGGCTGTGGGTGGTGGGTTTGTAGTCGGGCTGCTCCGCGAAGTGTTTGAGGGTGCGCCGGATGTCATCAAGGAGCATGTTGGCCATGTCGAGGCTGAAGCCTTCCTTGACCACGACCCGGAGAACTGCCACGTCCTGACAGTTTTCCGGGAGGGTGTAGGCGGGAACCAGCCAGCCGCGATGCCGGAGCATCTCCGAAACATCGAACACCGAGAAGTTTACGTTGGCCGAATCACTTATTTTGAAAGCGAAAACGGGGATGTCGCTGCCGTTGCTGAGGCACTCGAATTCGGGCATTTTGTCGATTTCGACGGAGAGGAAAAGTGCGGTGTCCTGACACGATTGCATGATCCGGCGGTATCCCTCGAATCCGAGGCGGAGGAAGTTGTAATATTGCGCCACCACCTGGTTGCCCGGACGCGAGAAGTTGAGAGCGAACGTGGGCATGTCGCCGCCAAGGTAATTAACCCGGAATATGAGTTCCTCGGGAAGTTCGGCCCAGTCGCGCCAGATGGCCCAGCCCACGCCGGGATACACAAGCCCGTACTTGTGGCCGGACACGTTGATTGATTTGACCCGCTCCAGCCGGAAATCCCATTCAAGATCGGGTTGGAGGAACGGGGCCACGAATCCGCCGCTGGCGGCGTCAACGTGGATAGGAATATCAAATCCGCGCTCTTTATTAAACTCGATTAAAGCGTCGTTCAGTTCCTTGATAGGCTCGTATTGTCCGGTGAAGGTGGTTCCGAGGATGGGAACAATGCCAATGGTGTTTTCGTCGCAGAGTTCCAGCGCTTTTTCGGGGGTAAGGCAGTATTCGCCTGGTTCCATCATCACCAGCCGGGGTTCGACTTCCCAGTAGCGGCAGAATTTTTCCCAGCAAACCTGTACGTCAATGCCCATTATCATGTTGGGTTTGCCGGTTGGTTTGCCTTGGTTCTGCATCCGTTTGCGCCAGCGCCATTTCATGGCCATGCCGCCAAGCATCGCGGCCTCGCTGGAACCTATGGTGGAACAACCGCAGGCATTGCCGTCGCTGGCGGGGGCGTTGAACAGATTCGCCATGATATTTACGCAACGCATCTCGATTTCGGCGGTCTGGGGGTATTCGTCCTTGTCGATCATGTTTTTGTCGAAACACTCGGTCATCAGGTCCTTGGCCTCGGGTTCCATCCAGGTGGTGACGAAGGTGGCAAGATTGAGGCGCGAGTTGCCGTCGAGCATCAGTTCGTCGTGAATGATATGATATGCGGCGCGCGGATCCATTTCATCTTCCGGCATTTTATATTTAGGTACAGGCTTTTCCAGAACACGCGACCCATAAGTTGGGGTAAGGTACATTTCATCGTCGCTAAGGTTTTTCCGGTTTTTGTGTCCGTTCGGCATATCGTTTCCTCCTCGTTGTCAAGATTCAATATATATTACTTACAGGCTTTTGCGGGAATAGCCAGTCGAAAGAGTGAATTTTTTGTTAATTCCGTGATTGAGTTTCGTCAGTGCCGCATATATTCGGGTAAACCATAGTGCAGGAGAATCAACAGGGAAATCAGACCCCCGAAAAAGAAAAGACCGATGATGCTCAATACCTTATCGAGCAAATACTCTTTCGGCTTATTGACAAACAACAATGTATAGCCAAATCCGAACGCCAGGAAGAAAATTGCGAAAAATGCTGAATCACTGCAAAAGTAAATCCCCAGGCTGGGCAGTAAAGTTGTGGGAATAAAACAGGTGATGACTAGGTTTATTGCTTCGTGAAAAACTACCGACAGTTCCATGTATTTCCTGAAAAAGAACGGAGCAGACAGTATGAGGAAAGAGATTATGAGAGCCAATATATCAATCCAGTTCAGATCCATCCAGGTTAATCTGACTTCATACTTAAAAGCGTCCATGCAATCGGTAAAGCAAAAGTGAAATAAAGGGGAAATTATTATAATCAGGCACAGAATTAAAATGATAGGAGTTAATATTTTAATTGTTGTGGTTTCTTTGCTCATTTTGCCATTCTCAGCCAGTCGGCGTCTTTGAGTTTGGCAATTCTGCCGTTTCCATACAGTACGAATCCCGATAGTTTGTGGTTATGAGCTTTGTCGCGACAGATGATTTTATTCGCGGCGTCATCAATATGCAGGACTTCACCGGGGTAATAATACGAAACATTGATTTCCGTGAGAGGCGTTCCCTTTTTTGCCGGAATGTAACCTTTGGAGGAGGGACAGATAAACAATTGTGGATTTTTAGCGTATTTCAAGAGTTTTTTCAGACCAGCCGCACCAGGTTTCGGTGGCAGGAAACCGTTGTTGTCGTCCGCGTATTCCTGAAGACAATGCCAGATTTGTTTCAAATTACTTTTACACATAATAAGCTTGGCTGCTTCCCTTGGCCTGTATTGATAAGTCATGGTTGTCACAACCAGCAGGATAATCACGAAACTGCTGGCAATTGCCATGATGTAATCGACTTTTATTTTCATTTTGTTTCATCCAACCAGTTGTGACCCGCCACACCGTTTACATGACCGTCCAGGAACAGAATATTGCCAAAATCTTTATGGTTAGTGGGTTTATCCCAGCAGACGGCGCTGTCGGCAGAGTCGGCTTTAGTCAAGCCTGCACGGTAAACGTATGAAACGTTGTCTTCCGTCAATGGTTCGATGCCTTTTCCGGGTACATCGGTTGTGCTCGAACAAATAAAGATTTTATAATCGGTAATGTAGTCGAGGGAGCGCAACTGTTCGAGTCCGGCCGCGCCAGGTTTATCAGGAAGTTTCTGCATGTAGTCATTCGAGTACATTTCCAGTGCCAGGCCGATTTGTTTAAGATTCGACGCACAATTTATCCTTTTTGCCGGTTCCCTCGCAACTCCCTGAGGAGGAAGAAGGATTGCTGCCGCTACAAGCAGAACAATTACTATGAGGACAATGGCTATTATATTTTCTAGTATTGTTTCATTCCGGTTGCTCATTTTATTTCCTCCATCCAGTTTGCGCCGGAAACGCCTTTTACAAAACCATCTATATACAAGATACTGCCGAAATTCATATGTGAATCTGGTTTACTCCAGCAGACAGCGCTATCGGCGGCGTCCTGCTTGCTCATGCCGCCCCGGTAATAATACGAGACACTTTGTTCCGTCAGCGGTTGATTGTTTTTACCGTGATTATTTCTATATTTACTACGTCTGCAAGCGAAAATCCTGTAATCGGTAATGTAATCTAACGACCGGAGCTGTTCCAGTCCCGCCGCCCCGCTTTTTTCCGGATAAAAGCCATCGTAGTCGTTTGAATACATTTCCAGCCCCAGCCCAATTTGCTTAAGGTCAGACATACATCCGGTCTGCCAGTGCGGACGTTTGCCCCAGTTGCTGAAATAGGGATAACTCCATAACCAGAATACCGCAACCGTAATAAATATGCCAAAAATAACTAACAACCATATATTGATGTTGCTTTTCATCTTATTTCCCTCATCCAGTTTGCGCCGGAAACACCATTTACGTGTCCATCAAGGAATAAAATATTTCCGAAATTTTTATGGTTATCAGTTTTATCCCAGCAGATCGCGCTGTTCGCTGAGTCTGCTTTGCTCATGCCTCCCCGGAAGCAGTATGACACGTTTGCTTCAGTCAAAGGTTTGCCGTCTTTTCCCGGAATTGCACTGGTGCTTGGGCAGACAAAGACTTTGTAATCGACAATATAATCAAGGGAGCGAAGTTGCTCCAAACCCGCCGCGCCAGGTTTATCAGGAAGTTTCTGCATGTAGTCATTCGAGTACATTTCCAGCGCCAGACCTATTTGTTTAAGATTTGACGCACAACTGATTTTTCGGACCTTCTCGCTAACTCTGCCACTGGTAGGCATAAGCATTCCCAATAGGATAAATCCAATTAAAATTGCCAGGAGAACCCAGATTATAATCGATATTTTGCAGTCACCCGGTTTTTCTTTGGAAGTGCCATCCGTGTTTTTCATATTTTCCCCTTTCTGAAAAGTTGGCCGCGCGAGCCGGGCGCGGCCGTCTATGTTACTATCGGGTTCTATGGACTGTGTCCGGCTCCCACAGCACGTTTGATTTCATTTTTCCATTCTTCCCTTGGCAGGAATTCAACATAACCATCGGTATAGAGGATGTTACCGCCTTTGTTGTGATATAGTTTCTTTTCCCAGCAAATGGGGACGCGTTTTCTATCCTGCCTTTTTATCCCACCCCGGAAGCAATATGAAACGTTTTGTCCGGTAACAGGATGGTTGTTTTTGGCAGGAACCATTTTAGAGTTCGGACAGATAAAAACGTTGTAGTCGGTTATGTAGTCAAGGGATCGTAATTGCTCAAGTCCCATTGCTCCTGGTTTGTCCGGGTAAAATCCGTTATAGTCATTAGCGTACATTTCCAGCCCCAACCCGATCTGCTTCAGGTTGCAATTGCATGTTATTCTTCGTTTCATTTCAGGTTGCCCTATTTCTGAGATAATGCAAAATGTTATTAATGCCAGATACATTCCCACCGCTCCCAGTACTGTTCCTATTACTAATCGAGCTATGCCTGAAGCGAATATTTTCATCTTCTCTCCTTGTTTATAAGGCGCCGCGCGAGCCGGGCGCGGCCGGTCTATGGAACTATGTTACTATTCTCGACTGCATCCGGCTCCTGCAGTCAGATTACCGTCTGGACTTTCACGGCATCTTCCCGCTTTGCTGTAAAGGCAGGACATCCGAAGATTGATTCCTCCGGGCCGGTCGGGGCCAGCCCGGAAGAACCTTTCTATCTTATTTCCTCCTTCCAGTTGGCGGCGGCAACGCCGATGACGTGTCCATCGATATATAAAACGTTTCCGAACTTGCCGTGATTGGTATCTTTGTCCCAGCAGATGGCGCTGTCGGCAGAATCTGATTTGCTCATTCCGCCCCTGAAGCAGTAGGATACGTTTTCTTCGGTAAGGGGAAGGTTGTCCGTCTGCGGGACATCAGTGGAGCTTGGGCATATAAAGATTTTATAATCGGTGATGTAGTCGAGGCTGCGGAGCTGTTCGAGTCCAGCCGCGCCGGATTTATCGGGAAGCTGTTGCATGTAATCATTAGAATACATTTCCAGCGCCAGGCCAATTTGCTTAAGATTTGACGCGCAACTGATCCTCCTGGCTTTTTCGCGTCCGCCGCCTGATCCGATGTGGAAAAGTATCATAAGAAAAAATAGAAAAACAAGAATAATTATAGCCGCTGAAACAATCTTAAATATTCCTGCCAGCAGTTCGTCCGCGACGCTTTTGGTGATAATTGTCTTTGAGCCCGGTTTATCCTCATCTTTTTCCACTTTACGGGAAATTTTTATTTTCGGGGTGATTTTGCGGATATATTTACTGAACATGCCGGATTTGACCATGCTGATAATTACCGCGATGATGAAGCAAATCCCACCCCAGAAGAATATCTTCAGTTCTTTGGCATTCAGTTTGTGAATGAAAATGGCAAAATAGACGAACCAGTAAACAGCCAGCACTATGAGTTCAATTATTACGCATAACAATACTTCCAGTTTTCTGAGTCCAAGGTAAATACCCAGCGTTGCTCCGAAATACAAAGCCATTGCGGGAATGTACAGGTTGGGAGCGATACCCTTGCCGATGAACAGCGAAAGCACAAACCCAAGGAGCAATGCATAGGCACAGGCATAACGGAGAACAACCGCCAGTTTGTCGCGATACGTAAAGCTTATCGCAATTGCCGCCAATAGTGTATAATTAGCGGGAATGGCATAAAGATATGACGTATACCATGTTCCGTTGAACTGCCAGGCGCATCCCCAGATCAGCACTGTCGCCGACGCCAGCATCCAGGCCGAATGCCGGAAGCGGACAGCGTACCAGGCCAGCATTACCGCAATTCCAATTAGCGGATAGATATCGGGAACAGAGAATGCCTCAGTAGACGGCAGATCAAGCAATAGGGCCAGCAGGAGCAACAGTACCATTCCGGCCTCCGCAAACTTAATTCCCCGAATCCATGCGTAAAGGTAGTAGATCAGCGATGCAGCAAACGCAAACAAAAGCGGAGAAGCGTTTTTGCCGACTACCTCAAGGAACTGACGGTGCAGTTCAGCTTTGGCAACCGGATTGATCACCGCAAGCAGGAAGAAAAGTGCCGGAGCCACAAGTAATATGTACTGAAAAACTTTCTTTCCATGCCGTAATGCGTGTTCATTCAACAGGACCAGAAGACACAGGAAAAACGGAATCAGCATGTATAAACCGAATCCGGTTTCAAGCTGGCTGTACGGCCCAACTCCCTTGCCGCCGAAGAACGAAAGACTGAGCAGATAGCTTCTTCCGCATACCGCAATAGCCAGTAGCGCGAATAACGTCCAGGGGAACCACGGCCAGTTCCAGGGCGTAAGATTTCCATGTGTCGAACTTTTTCCCATCACTATCGCGGGAATCAGACTCAGGAAAATTATTCCCGCCGCCGCCGGAAACAGCATTATTCCCAGAATTCCGGCGCTCTCCCCAACGTAGGTGACCAGCGCGGCGGTGATATAGGGATAGAGAAAAAAGAGCCCGAGAATCGCATAGAAGGGGAGGCGGTAACAGTTCCGCATATGCATTCTCAGGCCCCAGATTACCGCTTCCGATACCACTAGCGAGAATCCGAATCCGCACAGCAGCAGAAGCAAAGCGTAATTCATGTGGTGGATGAGCAGACCGTCAAGACTTACCGGCAGCGTTGCCAGTAACAAGATGACGATTACCACAATGGAACGGGCGTCTTTCCACACACGCCCCAGTCTTACGATCAGGATTGCGGTTCCAGCCATCAGCAATGTGTAGGACGCGATTATTCCCATTGGAATCCAGGTATTTATCCATACATACCCGGTTTCGAAAATCTGTGTCATTGCAAACAGGAAAAATCCGGCGCTGATCAGGTAAAACGGATTATGATTGTAGAGCCACCCGAAAAGAATTTTGAGTATTTCCGCACCGCTTATTTCCGTACTTTTAGAGAATCTTGCGGCAAGATCAATTTCAACTGATTTTATGCTTCGCTTGCTGTCTGATTCTTTTGACTCACCAAGGTTATGCATTTCCCCGGACGAACTATCCCCGTTCCACTTGTTGTTATCCATTGCTTTTCTCCCCTCGCAATTTTACTATAACAATGTCATGTGCTATCATTAACTATCATACACTGTCGAAATGTGGAATGCAATAGTATATGTAAAATTTTTTATAAAAATATTTCACGCACAAAAAAATGGTCTATTATAGATGATAGTGCTGTTCCTGGTTGATTTTTTTTGATTGTTGTTGTATACTATCATGAGCTATCATATAGTGTCAGGGAGTTTGTTTGAACTGAAAACGGGGAGAATATAAAATGACGATTTCCGAAAATAACAGCCCCCGCTGGTATACGATCAAGGAAGCGGCGAAATATTTATCGATCGGGGAGCCGACGCTCTACCGGTGGATGCGCGATGGCAAAATAACTTACCGCAAGGTGGGTGATTCAACCCGTTTCCTCCAGGAAGACCTTGATGCGTTTGTCCAGATCGTGCCCAGCGCAAAGGACGTTGCCAAAGTTACCGAGATATGCCCGGTGTGCCACCACAACAAGCTGGTCGACGGGGTATTCCGGACCACCGGTTTGAACTACTTTATGCCCAAAAAGACGAAGTTCTGGTCATTGAAGCCTTCGAACATCAAATCCAGCGCCAAGATGTGTCCGCGCTGTGGAGCCATAGCCCACTTCGGCGACCTCCAAAGACTGCAGAAACTCATCAAAAATCAGAATGCGGAAATTGGAGAAGAAGAGTGAGCCAATAATCATTGGATTTCATTAAAAAACTTTCAATATCTCCGTGGAAAAAGTTCGTGCGGCATTTATTGTTTTGATAGTAGCAAAAAGGACAAAATGACAAAGAACCAAGATAAAATAATTGGAATCGTCGGTGGGGTAGGGCCGTATGCCGGTGCGGATCTTTTTCGCAAAATATGCAGCCAAACACGGGCGGAAACAGATCAGGAGCATCTGGAAGTGGTGATGATTTCCGATCCTTCACATATAAACGACCGTTCTGTCTACCTTGAAAAGGGCGGAGGCAGGAATCCCGGCGACGCCATAGGCGATATAATCCTGCGACTGGCGGCGGCTGGTGCGGAGGTGGTTGGAATTCCCTGTAACACGGCCCACAGTCCGGCTATAGTCGCCGCCGTGGAATCTAAAGTTATTGCCAGCGGAGTAATGGTGGAGATTGTTCACATGATCCGGGAAGTTGCCGAGGCAATGCGCCGGACTCCTACCCGGCCTAAACGGATGGGACTCCTGGCAACCACGGGAACATATCATAGCAAGGTTTATTCTGAAATACTTGGTCCTGAAGGTTTTGAGGTTATTGTTCCGGAGGTTTTCACACAAAAGGATGTGCACCGGGCGATTTACGATCCGAAATTCGGAATAAAAGCGCAGGGGCATCCCATTTCCACCGAAGCTAAAGGAATCCTTGAAGGAGCATCGCGCGAACTTCTGGAACTTGGCGCGGAAAAAATCATTCTCGGCTGTACGGAATTGCCGCTGGCGTTTCCCGATGAGTCAGATATCTACGTAGATCCGACTTTGATCCTTGCCAGGGCGCTCATTCGCGAAGCCGCCCCGGAAAAACTGAAACCGTTGTAATAGTTGTAATACTAGAAGCGGCGTTTCTGGGTTTTTGCCTTCGGGGTTTCAAGTTTCAGGGCGAACCACTCGTCGCCAAGACCGGCATTGGAGAATTTCTTGACCCGGCCGTTTACCAGATGTTCCCAGTTCTGCTTTAATACTTCGTTTGATGTCTTTTTCCTGGCTTTCACGAGCAGTTCGATGGCCGCGTCGACATCACCGCGCTTGACCAGTATCCAGGAATAAACCGCATAGGGAAGCACCGCTTTGTCGGCCTTTGCCCGTTTGCATTTTTTCTGGAAGAACTTATCGAGATTCGGATCGTCGTTTTTATACATTCTTGAAAGTTTGACGCATACGGAGAACGATTCCATGAACATGCAGGTGGGAAGCAGTTCATCAACTTTTTTCATGTCACCGAGTTGATAATAAAACTGCATCCGCATTGTATTGATCTGTTTTTTGAGCAGAAAGTTCCAATTGAAAAACTTTTCCAGCTCACTGGTGGCTTCAAGCGATGCCTTGATAAACTTTTCCTGGTCTTTTTCCAGGGCTTTCTGCATGGATTTTACGCTTCCTGACGGTTTTTGCTGGAAATGTTGCACCTTGCGGTTGAGCTTTTTTTGTCCGTCCATCATTATGTCCTGGATTTTTTTATTGACCGCGTTGACCTTTTTTCTGATCCATAAACCGATCAGGAGCTGGCAGATAATGAATCCGGCCAAGCCAAGTACGATTGCATAAACGATATGCAGGTTAGCAACGAAAAAGATCAGCAGACCGATAATCAGTCCGATACCAACGGAAATAGCAATTGTAAACACCGTGTAGTCCTCTTAAATGTCTTCAGGTTTTTTATTAAAATTTTGATTTATGCAAAACAAGAACTGGAAATCTACCATAAATGCGGGAAAAAGTCAATTCACCAAACAAATTTTGGATGGAATGGCCGTAATGTTTCACGAACCCGGCAAACTCGCGAAGCTGTTTGCCATTTTTAATCCAAGGAATATCCTTGGCGGATGAGTTTTGCCGTGGCTTCAAGGGCTTCAGGTACAACCCGCGGATTCCCGAGTACCGGCATGAAATTCGTATCTCCGTTCCAGCGCGGCACGATATGCAGGTGCAGGTGGTCGGCAACCCCGGCCCCGCCCGCTGTTCCCAAATTAAATCCGCAATTGAATCCTTCCGGGCACATCACTTTTCCTAGAACTTTTCTGGCGTCAATGGCCGCGTCCATGATCTCATGACTCTCTTCCGGGGCAAGGCCGGCAATATCGCCGATGTGCCGGTACGGGGCAACCATCAGGTGTCCGGAGTTGTACGGATAACGGTTCAACAGCACAAAACAATATTTGTAGCGCGCGACAATCAAAGGTTCCTCGGCATTGTCATGCGGTTCTTTGTGATTGCATAGAAAACACCCTGGATCTTTAGGTGAACGAATGAAATCAATCCTCCACGGGGCCCATAATGGGCGATTTTCTGCATTTTTTGACAAAGTTTTCTCCAGTTTTATGTGTAATCGACTTGTAAATTTAAAAGTTTACGATAAATTTATCAGCTTTGATCTGTCTGAATCAAAATATAATTTTATTCGCGATTAAGCATAAATTCAACGCAGGATCCAGAAAAATGAAGAAAGATTTACATCCGGAATACGGCGATGCAAAGATTATCTGCGCCTGCGGCAAGGTTTGGGAAACAAAATCGACCCGCAAGGAAATGAAGGTAGGTATCTGTGCTAATTGTCATCCGTTTTTCACCGGTAAACAGAAGTTTGTGGATACCGCCGGACGCGTGGAACGCTTCCGTCAGCGGTACGGCATGAAGTCCGCGGAAGAAGACAAGTAGCCGCAAAAGCCGGAGGATTTTCCAGTCTTTACGGACGGAAGTTCATCCGGTTTTTTTGTGCCCGGATTTCTGAATACAGCAACGAAATGGAGTCAGGAAAATGACCCCCGAAGATATTGCCGTTTACGTGGATAATTTGCGTGTGCGGTTCAAAGAACTGGAGAAAGAACTTTCCGATCCTTCTGTTTACGCCAATCCCAATAAGGCGAAACAGTTGAACAGTGAACACCAGAAGCTGACCAAACTTTTCAGTTTGCACGAGCGCTGGACCACGGCGCTGTCCGAACTCGACGAGAACCGCGAGATGAGTCACGCGGAAAGCGACGAGGAAATGAAAGGCATGATTGACGGGGAAATTTCCAGGCTTGAAGAGGAAATCCCGAAGCTTGAGAAACAGATCCGGATACTATTGCTTCCGCCTGACCCGAATGAAAACCGCAATACCATCGTGGAAATCCGTCCTGCCGCGGGAGGTGATGAATCGGCGTTGTTCGCGGGTGACCTTTACCGCATGTACAGCCGGTACGCTGAAAATAAAAGCTGGAAACAGGAAGTGCTTGATTTGACCACGGGAAACGTCGGAGGCATCAAAGAAGTTATTTTCTCTCTCAGCGGAGATAATGTTTTTTCCCGCATGCGTTACGAAAGCGGAGTCCACCGGGTCCAGCGCGTCCCGGAAACGGAATCAGGCGGCAGAATCCATACGTCAACCATCACGGTCGCGGTCTTGCCGGAGGCCGAAGAGGTGGATATCGAGATCAAACCGGAAGATTTGCGGATGGATGTTTTCCGTTCATCTGGTCCCGGCGGACAATCTGTAAACACCACCGACTCAGCGGTGCGGATTACCCATATACCCTCCGGACTCAGTGTGGCTTCGCAGCAGGAAAAGTCCCAGCATCGCAACCGCGAAACCGCCATGCGGATCCTGCGTGCCAGATTGCTCGAAATGCAGCAGCAGGAAGAGGCGGCTAAACATGCCGCGTCGAAACGCGCCCAGATCGGTACTGGTGACCGCAGTGAGAGAATCCGTACCTACAACTTCCCGCAGAACCGTATTACCGACCACCGCTTTAATGTTACCGTGCATAATCTGCCGGGACTGATGGAAGGCGATCTGGACATGCTGCTCGAGGAGATTATCTCCGTCGACTGCGAACGCCGTCTCGCCGCCCTTAGCGAAACCGGCTAATTGTTTAACATCAGCCAGCCCAGGTCGTTGGTATTTTCGGTTCTGAACGCTAAACGGGAATTCCAGGGATGGACGGTGTTCCAGCTGGATAAGACCTTGAAGTTGGAAATTTTCCAAAGCACGTTGCAACGCAACGGTCTTCCCGGCTTGTGATATCCGGTGAAAATCTTTAACGGAATCGTGAAATTGACCTGCCAGCAATCGTCAGCGTTCCTGATGTCAGCTTTCCAGGTGTGATCGCCGATGACGCACAGATTGTCGTGTTGAGTTTTCCCGTTGCGGTAGGCAATGAATCCCTGTACCGGCCACAGCCTGCAAGGTTCAATATTGACCGTGATATTTTCCAGGTCCATGTCTTGAACGGAATGCCTGCAGGTGACGTGAATATGAATATTGCCGTTGTCCTGCCACGCTTTCCAGCGGCAGTCTGGATCATTTTCAAAAACTTCCCCGGGGGCATCCGGTTCCGATGAGGGTAAACGATAGACTTTGCCTTGCGGGGTTTTCCCTGTGTATTCCGGGAACAGCGGTTTTCCGCTGGAGATCATTCCGCTGACAGCCGGGAAGTCTCTTTCCAATAGTTTTTCAAGACATTCCATCCGCCATTGGATTTTTTTCGCGAAATACTTGTAGCCTTCCGCTTCGGAATGAAAACCAAGCCGGGAATCCCGGTTGCAAAGTTCGATAAGTTTTTTGCCATTGGTTATTTCCTCATTGACAAGCAGCTTCATTTTATCGAGCATTTTGCGCTGTTGTTCCGGCTTCTCGAAAGGCAGTCTTTCTCTCAGGGCATAGAAATTCATTATATTATCGGCCGATGCTATCTGGATTTCCAGGGCCTGGGCAAGCCCGATGTCCAGCATTCTGGCCCGGTTGTCCTGATATTGCGGTTCGATCTTTTCAATAAGCCGCACCCCTTCACCCCACTTGGTTTTCATTATTTTCAGCAGTTGCAGGGTTTCATCGATGGTATGCCCGTAGCAGATACATTCGCCGATGCGGTCTCCACTCTCAAGCGGAAACGTGAATCTCCAACTCGGGGCAATCGGTTCGTCAGCCGGGAACAGGTGAAGCGGCCATACGATACTGTTATGGATCGGGCCGTAATGGGTGAAGTTTACTTCCACGGGAAAGCTTGAATAACCTTCATCGAAACACTGCCAGGCTTTTGCCACGGTCCTGGCATTTTCTCCCCAGTCAATCCGGGCAAGGTTTTCAAGAAAATCCGTTTGTGACGCCGGGAACGGCTCAAAAGACAATTCACCCGCGGCTTTGTTCATTATTCCGGGATAGTTTCCGAAATACCAGCATTGCATGACGGAGCTTACGCCTAATTCGTGCATGGCTTTGTATTTGCGGTAGAGGATTCCGGGAACCGGCACAAACGGCACGGTGGCTACTTCATGGGAACAGCCTACCTGAATTTTTGCTGACGTTCTGGCGCCATTTTTTGCGGCGTTTTTAACGCAATTCCGGTAGATTTCGCTAGGGCCGTCCCAGGCAAGCCAATAGTCATTAGCGTATCTGGTTTTACCCAGTTGTTCAATTTCGCCGGCTGATTCAAAGTTGTATTGAAAAGTAATGTCCTCCGGCATCTGACCGGCAATTTTATTCAGAACTTTTTTCGTTGATTCGACATCAAGGCCATGACTTTCCTTGATCCAGGGAACATACAGCCATGCGATCATTTCCGCTTCCGGATTCACCGAATGCATTCCACGGGCGAAAGCCTTTAACGTATCGGCGAAAACTTCACCCGGGGTCCGCTTTGAGCAACGCGGACAGTTATTATCCTTTAGCGACATCAATGAAGAATAGCAGTGGGTGGGGCGTTCCCCCATGTTGATGTCTATCAGTCCTCCAAGCCCGGGTGCATGTTCAAACAGAAAGCGGGTACAGTCTTCGATATACTTCAAGCCCTTTGGCGAGGATGTGCAGAAATACTTGAAAGACGCAGTCTCATGTCCGCAAAGATCGGGATGGCGCGTCAATTCTTCTTCTGATAAAAGATATTCCGAGTTCGGTCCGAATCCCATTGGTTCTATACAGAATGCGTAAATCTTAATCCCGTAACGTGTGCACTTTTTGATGGTTTTATTGAGTTTTTCCAGCCGTTTCCGCCAGTCTTTTGCGTGTTCCGGAAACAGTGGAGATGGACAGACGTCCCGGAAACTGAGCGTTAGCCACAGTGCATTGACGCCTTCATGGGCCAGCCGGTTAAGGTATTCATCCGGGTAGTAATCAACGTTGTCCATAAGTTCGTCGCGATTACGGGGAGGGCGCTTGATAGGTCCGAAGAAACAACGGGAAACCCGGGTCTTGATAAAAGATTTGCGTTCAATTACGCCTTCCGTGAGATAAGGTCCTCCGTGCCTGCAAATTTCGTCTTCCAGGTGATAGATCGCCCGGCGGATGCCTTCGGAGTCACCTGAAATAATTCTGCATTGTTCCCCGGTAATATCAATTCTGAACGCTTCTTTTTCTCCGGTATCCTGCTTTTCCGTTACAATAGAATAATTTCCGCCGGTTGTAATTCCCGCGGCGGAAAAGAAGTTGTTCAGGTCGGCGTATGCGGTATCGAGCAGACTTTCCGGATCAGGAAAATTTGGCACAATTTTTATTCCTGGAGCCAGGGAAATTTCTCCGGGCGCGGCTTCTCTTTTTTTCCAGTTGATTTTCCGCCAAAGCGGAGATTTTAATTCATCAATAAATTTCCAGTCTTTTTCTTCCGGGAGCGGGATGTTGCAATTCATTTTTCGGCTGATGCCTTTTATTGATTCAGAGAGAAAATAAACTTAGCCAACCCGAAAAAAGGATTGGCGTATTTATAAATTAGTTCGTGTCCTGAATTAACGCAACCGTAAATGTTTAAAAAAAATGAACAATAACGATTCCTTAGAATAAAATGGTTCCTTTTTTTCTGAATTCATTGGGGGTAGTTCCCGTGAAGCGGCGAAAGGTTCTGGCGAAATGTGAAGAATTGTCGTAACCGAGTTCTTCACAGATTTCCTTGCAACTCCAATTGGATGTTTTCAGGAGTTCACAAGCGTAGCGTATTTTTTCCCTTGTCAGGTATTCCAGCGGCCCTACTCCCAGTTCCTGTCTGAATATCCGGGAAAGGTGTTCCCGGGAAACCTGAAGATGACTTGCAATATCACTTACGTTTATATTTTGATTCAGGTTATCGAACGTGAATTTTACAGCTTTATTTACCAGATGGGCGCTTGCGCTTATGCCCGTTTTACCAATACCCGCGTCCATGAGTGCGGCAAAGATGCTTGACGCAAGGGTAAGTGATTCGCCAGGTGACATTTCCAGCAGGGCCCCGGAAAACCGTTTATATTCCTGCATTCTGGTTAGAACAGGATGCTCCGTGCCAAGATGATAGATGTGTCCGAATCTGGAAACCATTTCCCGGGTTATTTCGCTGGCGTTATGAAGCAATACGTACATAATTCGCCAGGTTTCGCGGCTTTCTTCGGGATAGAAGTATGCGGTTTCAGGATCACTCACTTCCACAAGAAAACCCGTGCCCGGCCCCACAATGTGTTCTCCGGCTTTATCACGAAAAACACCATGACCGGAAAGCGTAACTTGAAATACACATCGTCCGGCACTGCTTCCGCGAAGTCTGCCCTCGTAATAATAGTCCGGACTGCTTATCTCCTGACCGGTAATGCCGCCGGGGTGCGGGAAATTACCAATCAGTGATGCGCAATTTATCGGTACTCTCCAGATAATCGGCATAATATCACCTTTTGGGGTATAATATCAATAATTGGTTGTTGTGTTGCTGAATATCCTGTTTTAATATAAGAATATCAAGCGTGTGTCTGTTTTAAATAATCAAAAAATGTGCAAGGAAGTAAGATGAAGATGGTAATTGTAGGCGCGGGAAGCGCTTTCGGCAGCCGGATATCCGTTGATATCCTGTCAAGGGAACCTCTTAAGGATGCGACAATCGCTTTATGTGATATTAATGAAGAACGGCTCGAAACAGTCTACAAATATGTGGATAAGGTAATCAAATCGAATGATCTTCCCGCGAAGGTTGTTGCGGGAACAGACCGGGAGAAGCTTTTGCCGGGGGCCGATTTTGTGGTGATCTCCGTTGCGATAGGCGGTCCGGCTTATCACGGCGAACCCTATGAGTCGGAGATGGAAATTCCGCTGAAATACGGAATTATGCAGACCGTTGGCGATACAGTCGGGCCGGGAGGGGTATTCAGGACGTTGCGTTCAGCTCCGGAAATCATTGATATTGTCAAAGACATAAACCGTCTGGCTCCGAAATCCATGATTATCAATTACACGAATCCGATGGCCATGCTTACCTGGATTATTAATGAAACCGCCAATGTGCCTGCCGTCGGGCTTTGCCATAGCGTTCAGGGCACTTCAAAGCGGCTCGCTGAATTCATCGATTCGCCATACGGGGAAGTTGGCTACTGGGTTGCGGGAATCAATCATATGTCATGGTTTCTGGAATTCACCAGGAATGGCGAGGATGCATATCCTGCTTTGCGTGAAGCTATAGAAAAGGCGGAGAATATCGCAAAAGAGCCGGTGCGGACCGAGATCATGAAAAACTTCGGATACTTTGTCACGGAGAGCAGTCGGCACATGAGCGAATACGTTCCGTATTACCAGCACGAGCAGGAAGTGATGAAACCGTATCTGAGCCACACGAAAACCATTAAAGACCGGCGCACGGCTTATTTTGAAGATATGGGCGTTAAAGCATTAAGTCCGGACAGTATTGAACTGGTCAGGTCACACGAATACGCTTCCGGGATTATGGAGGCAGTTCAAACTAAAGTTCCGTTCAGGTTCAACGGCAATGTTATGAACAAAGGGTTGATTAAGAACCTGCCGCAAAACTGCTGTGTCGAAGTTCCATGCTTTACCGATGGAGAAGGTATCCATCCCTGTGAGTCCGGATATCTTCCACCGCAGTGCGCGGCACTGTGCCGGAACAATGTCAACGTTCAGGAATTAACCGTTAAAGCGGCGATTGAAAAAGATCGTGAAGCGGCATTCCAGGCGCTGTGCCTTGATCCGTCCACTGCCGCTGTGCTGACGCTGAAGCGAATCCGCGAATTGTTCGAGGAAATGTGGCGGATGGAAGGCCCCTTGCTTGATTGCTACAAATAATCGGCACAGGAAAATTCCAGCTTGAAGGCGAATTTCCGTTCGTTGATCCGGTATTGCTCGAAGGTTGACGGGCCGCATGAACCGCTGCCGAGACCGCATTGTTTGTGGTCAAGGTGCAGGGAGATGAAATCCTTCTTTACCAGTTCGCATTGGTGTCTTGCGGTCTCGATGTCCTCCTGGGTATAATAATGTGCGCTGAAGTGGAACAGCGGTTCGCCGGTTATAAAGAGCTTCCTGTCGCGGTTGTCTCCGAATGCGGCCCAACGCACGTCCTGGCGGTTGCCGTTTTCCTGCGGGAATACATAAGGCGTGAACATTTCCCCGACGGTTGTGGAATAAAGCCCCACTGGATTTGCCTGAATACTGTCGGCATAGCATTCGCCGGGACCGTGACCATACCATGAAACGTTGTACATGTCACTCGGCAGTTCCATCCGAAGCCCAATGCGGGGCAGATGCGGGAATTCCCCCTCAAGAACTCCGGACACCTCAAGGGCCAGTTTGCCGTCCGGAGTGACTGTATAAATATATTTGCAGTTGAATCCGGGAAGCTTCGACGGCGCCCCGATCCTGGACTCAATCGTGATCTTTGCCATGTCCGGAGAAGATTCACAAGTTACCTCCCCGGTGCGATGCGCAAGGCAGTTCAGCCGGTTATCTCGCCAGTACGTGTAGAAGCGGTCATTGTCGATAGGCGCGCGCCAGAAATTCAGTTTTGGGCCGGTTTTTAACATCGGTGTGCCGTTGCTTGTCCAGCCTGTGATGGTTCCGGAGATTTTGCAGAATACCATCTCAAATTCTTCTCCGCATACCCGGATGTCCGCTTTGTTGTCTTTTGTGACAAGGGCCGGATATTTTTTTGCCGGCATGGATTTCGCGGCAATTTTTCCGAAAGGCAGCGTAAGCTGGTCGTGGCCGGTCTTGTGTCCGGCTTTCGCCCACGGGAAATCCCGGTTGAGGATGAAGCTGAAATTCAGGAAGTATTCACCGGTGGAAAATTCAATTTCTTTAATGGGAATTGTAAACTCCCTGCTTTCTCCCGCCGGAATGTCGAGTGCGGGAAGAGAGCCATCGGCAATTATCTTACCGTTGCGGATAACATTCCAGGCGCCGGAAATATGCGACAAGGACACAAAATCATAGCGGTTGGTTATTTTGACGATTCCCTTTTCCATATCTACAGGTTCAACTGCCGCCGGGCGAAGCACCTGTTTGTACTCGGTCAGGCCGGGCGAAGGGGTGCGATCGGGGAATACCAGCCCGTTAATCAGGAATTGGGCGTCGTTCGGCTCATCGCCGTAATCGCCGCCATAGGCGATGAACTCCGTGCCATCGGGTTTTTTCGCCAGCAGTCCCTGATCGATCCAGTCCCATACGAATCCGCCCTGCATATTTTCGTGCTTGTAGAAAAGGTCCCAGTATTCCTTGAAAACTCCCGGGCCGTTGCCCATTGCGTGGGCGTATTCGCAGAGGATTAAAGGATACTTGCCGCCGGTATCTTCGACAGCTTTGATACATTCTTCCGGGCTCATGTACATGCGGGAGATCATGTCTACGCATTCCACTTCCAGGTCGCGGTCGAAATGGATTAGCCTGGTGTTGTCGCGCTTGCGGGTCCATTCGATCATTTTGCGCTGGTGGGGGCCGAACTTGAGTTCGTTGCCCAGCGACCAGATAATAATTGACGGGTGATTTTTGTATGCTTCCACCATTCGCTGCATGCGGTTGAGGAATGCTCCTTCCCAGTCGGGATCGTCGTTGATTACTTCTGTTTCGTAACCCAGTCCGTGGTTCTCAAGGTCGTTTTCCGCGATCATGTACAAGCCGTATTCGTCGCACAGGCCGTAAAACTCGGGGCGGTTTGGATAGTGGGATGTGCGGACGGCATTAATGTTGTGCTGTTTCATCAGTATGATGTCCTTGAGCATTGCCTCCATGGAAACCGTGCGGCCGGTTTTCAGGTGTACGTCGTGCCGGTTTACGCCCTTCATCATAACGGCCTTGCCGTTCACCAGCATTTTGCCGCCGGCAACTTTAACTGTACGGAACCCGATCCTGACCGATTTGATTTCCACAATTTTTCCGGAACTGTTTTCAAGAGTCAGAACCAGCGTGTACAGGTTTGGGGTTTCCGCGCTCCATTTGGACGGATTGGAAATGTCAAAAATGGAATTCAGCGTTTTTGATTTTTCAACGGACACGGATTCTTCAGAGTTGAAAATCTCATTGCCACAGGAGTTCAGCAAAGAATAAATCAATTTGAACTCGGCAGTTGTACCGGTGTAATTCTTTATTTCGGAGCTGATATCGAGAACACCGTCATGGTAATTTTCGTCGAGTCCGGCCTTTACAAACACATCGGCGATATCCACTTCCGGCATTGCCGCAAGATATACGTCACGGAAAATACCGCTGAGCCACCAGGTGTCCTGGTCTTCCAGGTAGCTGCCGTCCGACCACTGCATCACCTGTAGGGCAATAGTGTTTTCTCCCGGCGAAACAAGCGATGTGATATCGAATTCCACGGGGAGCCTGCTGCCTTTGCTCATGCCAACCTTTTCGCCGTTGATCCAAAGGTAAAACGCGGAGTCCACACCCTCGAAGCGGATAAATATTCTGCGTCCGGACCAGGAATCATCCAGCCGGAAAGTCCGGGCATAGCAACCGGTGGGATTTTCCGAGGGGATAAAAGGCGGACAAACCGGAAAAGGATACTGTACGTTGGTGTAATGCGGATGTCCGTAGCCTGATATCTGCCAGTGTCCGGGAACCTGGATTTCATCAGCGTCCGTCTGGCAGGGAAGAGTTTTGTAAAAGTCGTCCGTAACCTGCAACGGGCTCCGGTGATACTGAAACTTCCAGACGCCGTTCAGCGATTTGCAGTAAGGCGAGGCGGCTCTTGTGCCGTTCAATGCGGCTTCTTTGCAGTCGAAAGGCAGGAGTATGGTTCTTGCCGGGGCGCAGTTAATGCCGGTTATCCGCGGATTTTCCCAATCGTTCATTTTTTAATATCCTGATTTGTCGTATTATATCTTTAATGGTATTATACAATAACACTGAAACCAAGTGAAATAAATAATTTATTTGGTATTTATAATATGAAAAATGGTATGGATTCTTTCGACTGCTCGAAGCTTTGCGATGATGCGATATTCCGGTCGATGGGGGGACCGGGCTCAAAGGAGCGGATTGGCGCGGGAATAATCCGTAAATCCGGAGTGCATGCCGATTTCGTGAATGTCGATTACCCGCATTTTGCCCTGGTTTATGTGTTGCGGGGCAGGGGACGTTATATCGATGCTGACGGTAAAACTTATCCGTTGGAGACGGGAAATTATTTTTTCCGTTTTCCCGGAACTGTCCATTCAACCTATATCGACCCTGCCAGCAATTGGGTTGAGTGCTTTCTCGATCTTGGCAGGACTATTCACTTTGCACTGAAAAATACCGGGATCGTTAACCTTGAACAACCGGTTGGCATGATTGGGATACATCCGCACATCATTAAACGTTTCGAGGAGTTTGCCGCGGTATTAAAACGTGCCGCCGAAGAAGAACTTTCCGGTATAATGGCCGACTTGATAAAGCTACTGACCGAAATTTTAATCCTGGAAAGACATGATACCGCACGGCGTGGGGAACCGGGGGTAATCGAAGAAGCATGCAGGGTACTTGGCGCGAACTTGAACAGGCCTTTTGACCTGAAGAAATACTGTCGCCAGATAGGATGCGGATATGAAAAGTTCCGGAAAATGTTCGTGAGAAGGATCGGAGTTCCCCCAAAACAGTACCGTATCCGGCGCCGAACCGACCTCGCATGCCAAATGCTCAATACCTCCGGACGTTCCATTGCCGAAATAGCCGACGCCCTCGGTTATTCCTCTCCGTTCGAATTCTCCCTCCAGTTCAAAAAATACGTGGGAACAGCACCGTCGCATTTCCGGTCACAGACCGGAAGCGACGGAAAATTAAAAACAAAAAATTAGAAATAAAAAAAAATCCAAATATCAATAAACTGAAAGTTCAAAACTTGGGAAGGCACTTCTGCCAAATTGCTAAAAGCCAATAGCTAACAGCTGGTTCCTGCTATTTCAGGTTTTCCGAGAGGTGTTTGAATACTTCTTCGAGGTTGGAGAAGCGGAGGCAGGCGTTGCCGTCAAGTGGAGTGGACATGTCGTTAACGATTACCAGGTTGCCGCTGTTGTCGAGGGTGTAGACCGGGATGGAAGCGGCTGGGTTGACTACCAGCGAGGAACCGAGAACTAGCATCAGGTCGGCTTTGGCGGCCTCATTGACGGCGTGACCGATGCTCCGGCTGTCGAGCATTTCCCCGAAGAAAACGATGTTCGGTTTGATCAGGCCGTTGCAGGCATCGCAGTGAGGTACTTTTCCGTCCATGACAATTTTCCGGATAGTGGAAAAGCCGTACTCTTTGCGGCAGTTCATGCAGGTATGGATCTCCGGTGAGCCGTGCAACTCGATAACGTGTTTCGAACCGGCTTTCTGGTGAAGCAGGTCGATATTCTGGGTAATAACGGTTTTAACGTAGCCCAGGGATTCAAGGCGCGCGAGCTCATTATGAACAATACTCGGTTGTTTTTCATCGATATTGTAGATAAAATCGCGGCTGGCGGTATAAAAATATTCCGGATGACGGAGGAAATAGTCCAGGGAAAAAATTTTATCGGCATCGATTTCCTTGCGCCGGTAAATACCGTTTGGGCCGCGAAAATCACAGATACCTGACAACGTGGAGATTCCCGCGCCTGTAAAAGCCACGCAGTAATTGGATTCTTCCAGCAGTTCAACAAGATTATTCACAAGAAATTTAACCCCAATGTTTCCCAGCGAAACGAAGCAGATAACAGATACTCCCCTTTTCAGGATTTTTCAACTTTGGAATGGTTGAGCTTTAAAAACCAGTCGACGAGTTGTTTGTCGAGTTTGGGCATGATGAACTCAAGCGGGGTGCGTTTTTTCCAGTAGATAATGCCGATGGTGAAAACGACCATCAACGCCCCGGCCAGTAGATTCTGCCAGGAATAGAGCGGCCAGCAGTAGTTGGTGAGATATCCGGTATTGTCGAACGGCCAGAAATAGTAGATCATCCAGCCTTCACCGGAGCCGAAGTAGTCCATAACCATGTGAATCTGGGTGAGTCCGAAGTAAATCAGTAACGTTTTGAGTTTTGAACTGGAAAAAAGCGCCAGAATAAATGAAAGAAGTACGCAGAAAAGCAGATTGTGCCCGATAACATGATGCCAGATTTGATAACACTCCCAGCCGCCGATAATGCTCAGGCCGTCGAGGTCCGGCAGGGACGCGGCAAGCATACAGAAAAGGCGCTCGCGGGAGTCCAGTTTAAAGAGATTCCCGATACACCACCCAGACAAAACATGAGTTTGTATATGCATCTATTCTACTATTAAAGGATATGCCGTTACCGGCTTTTTGCGTCCTTTTACGGTGAACAACTGTTTTTCTCCGACCCGTTTTTCCCTGGCGAGTTTGCATGTACTTTCCGCTACCAGGCAGCCCATTACGGGAGCTTCCTGTTCGAGCCGCTTGGTAACATTCACGTTATCGCCGATCATTGTGTAGTCCAAGCGGTGTTTGGAACTGCCGATGTTTCCGAGAACCACGTCGCCGGAATTTACCCCGATCCTGGCTTCAATCGGTTCAGCGGCTTTTTCGTTGAATTTTTTCAGGGTGGTGAACATTTCCCTTGTGGCGCTGATGGCGTTTTTTGCGTCTTCCTCGGCGAGTCCTGAGTCGAACCGCGCCACTATTTCGTCACCGATGAACTTGTCGACGATGCCGTGATTACGCTGAATTACCGCCACCATCAGGTCGAAATAATTATTGAGCAGTTCCACGATCACCTGCGGACTCAGGCGTTCGCAGCGTGGGGTGAAGCTGCTGATGTCGCTGAACAGGATACTGATGAATTTGCTCTCGACTTCACCGCCCTTGACCCCGGAAATGATGTCCCCCACATGCCGGATGGCGTCAGTGGGGACATATTTGCTGAGTTCCAGGCGTTCCTGTTCGCGGCGGGTGCTGGCAATGATTTTCTTGACTACGTTTATCAAGTCGTCGTGGTTGAATGGCTTGACGATGGTTTCTGAAATATTAAGCAGGTTGGCGCGTTTTTTTACTTCCGTTTCGTCTTCACGTTCACAGAACATCAACAGGGGGATGTCCCGGGTATTTTCGTGTTTCTGAAGCTCAGTGCAAAGGTTACCCGGCTTCATCGCTTCGGTTCGGTAATTGAGCAGGATAATATCGAAAACCTCATCGGCCAGCAGTTTGTCGATGTCATAGAAGTCGGCATGTGACACTACGAGTAGTCCTTCCTGCTTGAGCAGTTTCGAGATCAGGCCGCGGACAAGGGGATTTTCCTCAAGGAGCAGGACTTTTCCGGCCTCGCCGTGAGTGGGGGGAGCTACCACGGATGAAATAAGTTCCATTTTTCTTGAGATGCTTCCGAACGGGGGGATGATTTCCCGGACCCCGACGTCGAAACATTCCTTTTCGATGTCGAATACATTGTCGTCCGCCTGAACGAGCACATTGATATGAGCGAGTTGACCATCAAGTTTTATCAGCCGGCAAAGCTCCGAGCCTTTCATGTCGGCAAGCTTGTAACGGGTCAGGATAAGGTCCGGAAAAATCTCCATGACGGCTTCAACGGCTTTCGAGCCGTTTTCCACCCATGACATATCGAATTTGTGTTCCAGGAGTTGTTCGTGCAACTCGATCATGTCACCGTCCGAATCACCTACGAACATGATCTTCTTGGGCAGGCTCAGAACCTGGCGGAAAACGGTGTCCACCTGGGCGGGGATGAACGGGACCGGCAGGAAAAAGTCAGCTCCGGCGCTGAATGCATAATCCGATCCTTTTTCCTGAGAAGTGTATATAACGATAAAGCAGTCACTCAGGATGTCGTTGGTTTTTATCTGCGTAATCAGGTTGTGTTCGGCTTTTTCAAGGATGGTGTCCTGCAGAAAAATGATCCCCGGCTGGCATGATTCCATTTCTCCCAGGAGTTCATGCGGATTCCTGAGGAGAATTGGCTCAACTGAATGATCGTCACAAGCCTTGGCAATGAAATTTGCGGATGTGCTTGAATCTGAAGCGATAAATGCCTTGACAAATTGCCGGGTGGAGTTCTGGATCAAGGTGTTGCGGCTGAAGATTTCCCTGCGGAGTTCGGCGATTCTTCTTGTGATCCTGTCTTTTGCCTCTTCATCAGTTTCAACCGGCAGATTGCCTTCTTCCGCTTCAATGCGTTTCTGGAGGGCCGCGGTTACTCTCTGACGAAGCAGGTCGCGTGAGATAGGTTTGGTTATATAGTCCTCGGCGCCTGCTTCCAGGGCTTTTTCTACTGATTCCGGATTGTGCAGTCCGGTGATCATGATGACCGGAACATTTTTTCCTTCCGGCAGATCATTGATGGTTTTACATACTTCAAAGCCGTTCGGTTTCGGCATTCTGCAGTCAACCAGCACCAGATCGGGGTGTTCAGACTTGAAGAGTTCTATTGCTTCCTGGCCGTTTTCAGCTTCAAGGTATGTATTATTGTTTTTTCCCAGAAGTTCGATCAGGAGTTTCCGGATCAGGATATCATCGTCGGCAACCAGGATTTTATTGCCGTCCATTGGTGAGGCATCTTTCATCTGGACGCTGGTTTTTACTTTCCTGACTTCCAATTCATTGAGAAGTTCGGCGGTACGTTCTTCAATTTTGCTGGCGAGTTCATTTCTGGCGCGCCGGTTGGCCTCTTCGCGGCGAAGTTCATCGGTTATGTCTTCCTTGATGGCAATAAAGTTGACCACCTGATTATTCGCGTCCTTTGCCGGGATGATCAGGAAGCGTTCATGGAGAATGCTTCCGTCCTTTCGGCGGTTGACGAATGTGCCCCGCCATTCCCTGCCGGATTTTATGGTTTCCCACAACCGCTGATAGAATTTCTCGGAATGGTGGCCGCTTTTCAGTATCCTCGGGTTTTTGCCGATCACTTCTTCCCTGCCGTATCCGGTAGAACGGCTGAACATTGGGTTTACGTATTCTATACAACCGTTGATGTCGGTGATAATGATTGTCAACCGGCTGCGTTCGGCGATAAGGCGCAGTTTTTCAAGTTCCGTTTCCGCCTGTTTGCGGCGTGAACGTTCTTTTTTGTAAAGTACCTCGATGTCTTTGTCTTTTTGTTCTTCTTCGAGCTTTGAGAAGGTGTCGGAAATATTGCTTTTCGTTGTGCGTTTTGATTCAGCGGAAGCAAGGAAGTCTTTTGCGGCAAAGAACCTTTCATCCGGTTTAAAAGGTTTAATTACGAAATTGGCTATCTTAAACCCGGAAACTTTTTCCATTTCCGGAGCTTCCAGGCTTTTGGCGGTGATAATTATTTCCGGAACCATCTTGTGGTTGGTCAGGCTTTTCAGGAAACTGCAATTGTTTTGTGCGGATATTACCAAGTCAATGAAAACCACATTGGGGGAATACTGTCTTGCCAGCATGGTCGCGGTTACCCGGTCTGAAGCGGAAACCAGTTCGATGTCGGTGAATTTTCTCAGCAGAATCGAGGTTAATTCATCCAGGTATTCCGGGGGTTCCACCACAAGCAAGGTTTTTTTGTTGCCGGTCATATTTTATGTTCAATGCTCCGTTAATATTCGTGTTGCGTGAATATTGGCGTATTCACTGTTGAAATCAATGGTCTTTCTCTCTGAATCAATGACGGAAAGTTGTTTTTCCAGGTCGGCGATTTCCCGTCTCCAGAAGTTGCTTGTTCCCCAGTCGGGAAAGTGTCTGCCGAACTGCAAGTCGTTGACCTGCCTGGCACACCAGGCTAGAAAATAGATGATCCGCATTGCCCGGAGCGGTTCAACAAGTTTCCAGCTTTCCGGGTCGAAATCGCGAAACTGGCGGTATCCGGCAAGCATCCATTCCACTTCCGCCGGGCACTTTTCCGGGCGTTCCGGCAGCACCAGCCAAAGGTCTTGCATAGCCGGACCGTTCATCATGTCGTCAAGGTCGATAAGCATGATGCCTTCGTCGGGACGGTGCAGGATGTTGCCAATATGACAGTCGCCGTGAATCCTGATGTTGTCGATGTCTGTAAAATCGTCTTCGATGCGGGTGATGATTTCCCAGCAGACATCCGCGAACTGTTCCTGAAGCTCCCGGGGAATAAGGTCGCCGGAGAGCAGTTCTTCAATATCCTTGACGGTTATTTCCGGGGTGAGGGTGATGCGGTTTGGTGCGGAGGAACGGGAGCCGATTGTGTGCAAACGGGCGATAACGGAGCCGATTCTCCGCCAGTCGCTTTCCTCCCTTATCTCGAATTCGCGGCCGGCCCGTTTCGGATAGATGGCAAAATAAGCTTCAGGTATTTTGCCGAGAGTATCACCGGAGTTAAGTTTTATCGGGGCCACCGCTGGGATGTCCGCTTCGGCGCATTCAAGCACGAAGTTGTGCTCGTCACGCAACGCCTCCTCCGACCACCTTCCGGGACGGTAAAATTTGGCGATAAGTCTTTCGCCGCCGGTAGCGGCAAACTCGTAAACCCGGTTGATGTAACTGGGCAGGGGCGCGGCAAGACCGCCAAGCCTGACACCGGTTGAATCTTCAACCGCCGACATCATGGCTTCCAAAGTTAGATCAGAAAAATCCGCCAAAGCCCTCATTAAATATCCCCAAAATACACGTGTTAATACATTAATGTAATGCCGCAAGCGTACAATTGAAACCAATAATCATAACTATTACTCACGAATAGATTGCCTGCGCAAATACTCTTTGAACATGGACGGGGAAAATCCGGTTCTTTTCTTAAACTGCGAGCTGAAAAAAAACTGGTCGCGATACCCCAGGTTTTCAGCAATAGTTCCAATGTCGTTATTGGAGAAAAGCAACAGGTTTTTTGCGGCTTCGATCCGTTCCTGAAGGACGAATTCCTTTGGGGTTGTTCCCCTGAAACGTTTGAATAAGCGGATGAAATGGTCCCGGCCGCATCCCATTTCCCCGGCCATCTTGTCCACATGATGCGGCTTGCCGGGGTTCTCGTGGATGTTTTTGACAATCGATTCTATTTTTTCCCATTGTTCCTGTTCCCAGCCGTTAAAAGTTTTGCGTTCGGGAAGATTCATTCCCTCCAGCAGCACCGCGCGAAGCCATAAATATGCAGCCTCATGGTTATGATTATTGTAACTGTTGATGCATCGCTTCAGTAATTCGTGGAGCATTTGCGGTTCAGTGGAAAAACGGCTGAATGGAACTTCATCCCCGAGTTTTTCAATGCGGATTCCCTTTTCGTCGAACATATCGAATATAAGCCAAGGCACGATAAGGGTATTGTGCCGGTCATGATGTCCAACGCATTCACAGGCCAAAGGCAGGAGCAGAAACTGTCCGCGGTTGAGGGGGATTGTCTTATTCAACCGGGGAAGGGTGAGTTTGCCGTTTCCCCCGGCAATAAACCACAGTAACCACCCCCGCCATTTTTCTTCCTGTCGATTTTTCCAATGCCAGTCAGGAGTCAGATAGCCGTGGTTTACAGTATATATCCATAAATCAGTTTTGTTGGTGATCATATCGAATTATTACATAAAATAATCGAATTGTCAAATATAAATATTAATTGTTTTATATATAAAGACGGGATAATGTAAGGTTTTAATGGAATCGATTTATTTAATGAAATAATTTTAAAAGGAGCGGAAATGGAAACCATGACCGGTAAAGAACGCATAAGTAATATTCTCCACCGGAAGCCCGTTGACCGGATCGGCGTTTACGAACATTTCTGGGGTGATACACGTCAGAAATGGGCCAGCCAGGGACATATCAGGGAAGATGAAAACCTTAGCGACCATTTCGGGTTTGATATGCAGAACGCCGGCGCTTTGAAAATGGTGGCGGATATTGATTATGAACCGGAAATAATCGAGGAAGATGAAGAAACTATTCTGCAGAAAGACGGCAATGGCGCCTTCCTGCGCAGGCATAAACTTCACAGCTCGACTCCGGAGCATGTTGACTTTTCCGTTAAAGACAGGGCCAGTTGGGAAGAGTTGATTAAACCTAAACTTACCCCGGACCGGGCCAGAATTAATTTTGAAGGTTACACGGAAATAAGGAAGCTTGCGACGGAAAAGGAACGATTCTGCTGCTTGACCGGGATTGGCGTTTTTGAATTGATGCATCCGGTTTGCGGACACGAATACATGCTGATGGGAATGGCAATGGACCCGGATTGGGTGAAAGATATGGTCAATACTTACGCCGACCTGA
The DNA here is from genome assembly GCA_963678815.1 of Victivallales bacterium. Classification (GTDB taxonomy): domain Bacteria; phylum Verrucomicrobiota; class Lentisphaeria; order Victivallales. The sequence continues at coordinate 3,473,951 of OY787460.1, read as the reverse complement.
CCATTAACCTTCAGGAAACGCTTATTGCTGAATGCGGCAAACCCGACGGCATATGGTTCTATGAGGACATGGGATTCAAGCAACGTCCGTTTATGTCACCCGACATGTATCGGGAAATCGTTATGCCCGGACACAAAAAGATGTTCGACTTTGCCCATTCGCACGGACTTAAAGTGATTGTCCACTCCTGCGGTTATATTTATCCGCTGATCCCATACATGATTGAAGCCGGTATGGACTGTCTGCAGGTTATAGAAATCAAGGCCGGAATGGATCCAATAAAAATCAAAAAGGAATATGGCGATAAGATTGCCATGTTCGGCGGTATGGACGCCAGAAACCTGGTAGCGAACAATATCGATACCATCCGCGAGGAACTGAAAACGAAAATTCCTGTCCTTAAAGAGGATTTCGGATACATCCTTCATTCCGACCACTCCATCCCCGACACCTGCAACTATGAAACTTACCGTTTCTTCGTTGACGAAGGTCTGAAACTCGGAACATATTGATTATTCAGGCTTCAGAAGGACGGATACTGAAGAAAATAGAAGAATAAAAAAATTCTTAATTATTCATTCTTAACTCTTCATTTTTCAAGATTCCGGTCTGAAATCATCGCGTGAGAGCTTCCAGTTTCCGGTTTGGATTTTCCAGTCGCCGACTTCCAGCTTCCAGTTTCCGGTTTCGATATCCATTTTTCCGAAGTTTTGCTGGTAAATTGCGGTTCCGGAGACGGCCATTATTTCGCCGTAATAAATCCGGTGATAATCTTTTTGGGGGTAGTTTTTTGATATATCCGAATCAAGGAAATGCTTTGGCTTGAAGTCGGCATCGTACATTTTTTTGCATTCGATGATCAATTCGGCCTGGTCAAACCCCGGGGCCTTTACTTTCGACGACGCGATTGGGGTAAGGCCGGTTTCTTTTACTTTGTCGATGTCGCGCCCGGATTTGCTTCCGCAGATATTCAGGGCATCACGGTATTGAGGAGGAAACGCGGTAAGGGTGAAATCGTCATATTTCTCCATGAATTCATAAGTGTAGCGTCCGGGCCTTACGACCACCTGGGCGAAAGGTTTTTTCCACATCGTGCCGAAACTTCCCCAGCCGATTGTCATCATATTGAATTTATTTTTCGCGAAATCCCCGGCGCATAACAGCATCCACTGCTTTGAAAACAGATTGAGGGGCTGTGCCGTGAAATCTTCCAGTGGTATATCAATTCTTTCCATTTTTAATATCCTTCGTTGTAAATGATTTATTTATTCTACTTCTTTTGGCATGGTAATTCAAGATGGATTTACGTTTATACCGAATTGCAATCATTACTAGTGTTCTGTCAAGGCTGTTTTTCCGGTATGATTGCGAAGATTTTGAGATTGATTCGTATTCTGAAAGGCCGCCGATACCGAGGTATCGAAGGTTCTTGAAGGGTACGAAGGCAAGCTTAAAAGAACGCAACCGCTTTGCGGCAAGCTTCTTGCAGTTGTATTTTTCCTTTTCTCCTTCGGGAAATATTCATATTTCCTCTCGGTCAAAAAAACAAAATCCAATCTACAATATAACTTATCATACCGCAAAAACAGCGTTGACAGGACACTAGCCTTTAGAATGCAAATCGGTATTACTTGTTTATTCGGGAATCGGTAATACATTTAAGCATAGAGTAAAATATGGAGGTGTTGTTATGCCGTTGATAAAGGTCCAGGTATCGAAGCCGGTGGAAGCTCAGAAAAAAGAATCGCTGATCAAACAACTGTCCCAAATAACCGCGGACGGAATTGGAAAACCCGAAACCTATGTCGCCGCGGTATTGGAAGACGACGCCATGATTTCTTTCGGCGGGGATATTGTTGACGGTGCGTTTGTTGAAGTCAGGAGTATCGGCGGACTTGACGGGCATGTAAACCGCAATTTGAGTGAAGTTATATGTGAGTGCCTTAATTCCGAACTTCAGATCGAACACGAGCATATTTATATCAACTTCTGCGATGTTCCCGCGTCAAACTGGGGTTGGAACAGCTCAACTTTCGGTTGATTATATTGACGGAAGAATATTGCAGTAGATCAGGATGATCCTGGTGATTCCGAATATAAACAGCATGCAAAGTCCGGCCAGAAACAACACCGGAGTCGACAGAATCCTGATTCTATACTGGAAAAATGTTTCCGCAAGCCTGACGGCCACACGGTACAAGATGAACAGCATCAGAAAGTAAACCATCAGGTTGCAGGTAAGTGCCGTGTGAAAATCACCTTTGATAAACGACAGGCAGGCCCGGGTCATTCCGCAACTGGGACAGGGCAGGCCGGTTATCCTCTTGAACGGGCACAGCCAGCTTCCATGCAGTGAAGTTTTCCCGATCAGCAGAATAAACACTCCAAACGCAAAACATACGATATAAAGCATCAGTTCCCAGCCGCATTGCCTGAACCAGACGCCGAAGCCGGAGTAACTTACTTTTTCTTTGTTTATTAATTTCATAAGGTAAAGCCCTGAAAAGCTTGCATAATATAATTAACTTTATATATTTTAAACAGCCATTACAATGTCAATTCAACGGAAAGGAATTGTATCATGCCGGAAAACGATCAAATCCAACAGCCTCCGCCGCAATATTCCGGACCAGTTCCGGGAAGCGAAAAAAAACTGGTTGCAGGATTATTGGGAATTCTCCTTGGTGGACTTGGTATTCACAAGTTTTACCTGGGATATATTGGTGAAGGGATTATCCAGATAATATTGTCGTTCCTGTGTGGTATTGGAGGGCTCATCGGGCTTATCGAAGGCATTATATATCTTACCAAGACCGATCAGGAATTCGTGGAGACATACGTCAATAATAAGCGTGGCTGGTTCTAAAACCTTTCGCCAGATGTGATTTTCGATTTTTGCGGCCACTCCGGTGGCCGTTTTCATTTTCCGTGAAAGTTTGTGATTGCAATAATCCGTGTTGACAGCAATATTACTTGTTCCGAAAATAAAAAATAAATTGATATAAGGTGTTTTTGACCATGAGAATGTCGAAACTGGTAGGCCGGAGGATAAAGGAAGATCCCAAGGATGCGGTTACAATCAGTCACAAGTATTTGATCCGGGGCGGATATATCCGCCCGGTGTCAGCGGGGATTTGCTCTCTGCTCCCGCTTGGAAAGCGTATTATTGCTAAAATTGAAAATATTATCCGTGAAGAAATGAATGCCATCGACGGACAGGAAGTGCTGATGCCGGTGGTGCTTCCCGCCGAACTCTGGCAGGAGTCCGGACGCTTCGAAACCGTGGCCAGCGAACTGCTTCGCTTCAAGGACCGCAACGAAAAAGACATGCTCCTTGGCATGACTCACGAGGAAGCAGTGGTGCATCTTACCCGCACCGAAGTCAGCAGCTATAAACAGCTCCCGGTGATGTTGTACCAGATCCAGACCAAATACCGCGACGAAGCCCGGCCCCGCGCCGGCCTGATCCGCGCCCGTGAGTTTACCATGAAGGACGCCTACTCGTTTCATCCCGACCAGGAGTGTCTTGATAATTATTACGAACTTGCCCACGAAGCTTATGTGAGAATATTCAAACGGATTGGTATGAGTCAGGTTGTTTCGATCCAGTCTGATTCCGGGATGATGGGCGGAAAAGTCTCGCATGAATTCATGGCCCTGGCCGACTGCGGCGAGGACACCATTTTTATCTCCCCCGACGGCAAGTCGTACCTTGCCAACAAGGACGTGGCCGTTGCCGCCTGGAAGTACGGTGAAAAGACCGATGTGCTGGAGTTGGAAAAAGTCCATACACCCGGCAAGGAATCCATCGAGGATGTCGCGGCGTTCCTCGGGATGAAACCCGAAAACACCGGCAAGGCCGTATTCTACGTGGACGACGACGAAAATCTGATTTTCGCGATGATTCGCGGGGATTTCGAGGTAAATGAAACCAAGCTCAAAAACGCGTTGAAAGTTCCGAATCTCTATTTTGCCACTGACGAACAGATTCGCAATGCCGGCGCCGAACCCGGCTATGCTTCGCCGCTGTCACTTGATCACGACAAGGTGAAGATCGTGGTTGACAACTCCATTGCCGCCAGTTCCAATCTGGTGGTTGGCGCTAATGAAGCGGATTACCACTTCAAAAACTTCAATCTTGAACGCGACCTCGCCGATGCCGAAATAACCGATATCGCCTGCGTTAGGGAAGGGGACCCGTGTCCGGTGACCGGTGAACCGCTCCAGATCAAACGCGGCATCGAGGTCGGCAATATCTTCCAGCTTGGCACGAAATATTCAGAGCCGATGAACTGCAACTTTCTCGACCAGAACGGCAAATCCCATCCTATGATCATGGGATGCTACGGCATCGGAGTCGGACGCGCCATGGCGTCGGTCATCGAACAGTCGCATGATAACTGGGGCCCGGTCTGGCCGTTGCCGGTTGCTCCATTCCAAGTGCAAATCTGCTCACTCAATCCTAATAAGGAAGGCGTGGGTGAAGCCGCCGACAGGCTATACGAGGAACTCAGGGAAGCCGGAATCGATGTACTTTATGATGATCGCGGCGAAAAGGCCGGATTCATGTTCAAAGACGCGGACCTTATTGGCGTCCCGTTCCGCCTGGTTCTGTCGCCTAAAACACTTCCCAATAACCAGGTTGAGTTTAAGCGTCGCGGCGAAAAGGAAAGCCGCCTGATGTCCCGCGACACCGTCGTGGCCGAACTCAAAGTCATGATCGACGAGGAAATGCAAAAATACCTTTAACCGGAATATGGGAAAGTGTGGATAAAATTATTCGCGATTTTTGTTTGTCTTGCTCTTATGCTCAAGGGGAAGGCATTCGCGGATGATTTTTACATCTGGCAGCGCGACTGGCGGAATCCCAATCTCCGGCGTGTGGTGGAATCAGAAAAATCAGCCGGGATTTTCTATGTGCTGACCGGGGAATTCCGGAGCGGAAAAAGTCCGGTAATTGTTTATCCCAACTGGCAGTCGCTGAAAAAATCGAAAATTCCCGTTGTTCCGGTTTTCCGGGTTTATGTTTCCTGTATGCCTGTTCTTGGTAAATCTCCAGAAGCGTTTGCGGACAAGCTGATCAGTGATTTTTTGAAGTTGAAAAAAACAGCGGGAATCAAGATAAATGAGTTGCAGCTTGATCTGGACTGTCCGGAGAGCAAGTTGCCGGTTTATGCGGGATTCCTGAAAACTCTCCGTCGAAAACTGCCGGGTATAAGATTATCTATTACCGTGCTGCCGTGCCACTTGAACAATGCCGCTTTCAAGTACGTGACCGCTCAGGTTGATTATTATGTATTGCAGGCGCATGGTTTGGATATTCCCCGGAAGCTGGATGATAAAGTTTCGCTATTCAATAAAAGAATGGCGGTTCGGGCGATTCGAAAGGCTATGGAGTTGGGCCGTCCGTTCCTGGTGGCGCTGCCGACTTACGCGTATTTGCTTACGTTCGACAAGAAAAGCGGAAAATTTCTGTATCTCAACGCGGAGAAGACGCCGATTAAAAAGCCGGGTGAAATCCGGAAAATACTGGCTCCCGATCTTACTGACCTTGCGGCAATTGTCAGTTATATAAGAACATTGCCCGGGCCATGCAAGGGGATTGTCTGGTTTCGCCTCCCGGTCGCTGGTGACCGGCTGAATTGTTCCCGGAAAACGGTTGAGATTTTGCAATCCGGTAAAATTCCTGAAAAAAAGTTGTTTACCGAGTTGCGAAAGGGCGAAAACGGTCTTATAGAAATAATATTGAGAAATGACGCGGTACTGACTACAGGACCGATAGTACTTTATCTTATCTGGGAATCCCGATCGGGCGATTTTGATCTTTATGCCGGGTTTGAGAACCTTTCGAAAACGAAAATGCCGGGTATTCTGCCGGTAAAACTGCAAGGTTCCGCTCCACCCCCCGGCGGCAACAGGCCAATCGGCTGGTTCCGATGTTACAAGTCAAGGAAACTACCGAAACTCAGGGTGGAGTGGAAATGAAAAAATTAATGCTGGTGCTGTGCTGCCACATCGGATGGCAGCTTTCGTCCTATGCCTGCGGACCTGATTTTCCCGCGGTTTATCTGAATTACAAAGAGTCACCGAATTCCATATGTTTTGATTTTAAATCAGAACTTATTATCCTCGTCAGGGAATTTCGCAAGGAATTGAAGGTTCCCGCAAAGATTTCCGTCTTTTCAAGTTTATCTCTCCGGGAAGCGGTGGAAAAAGACTTTAAGGAGTGTTTGTCCAAGCACTTATCCGGGATGACTAAAAAGGAGAAGCGGCAATTGCTCCGGGAATATCTTGCGGCAAGGACTTCGGTGTCAAGGGGAGGGAATATGATCGAACTTATCGTTGATCGTCGTTACTGGTGTGATAATCCGTATCTTCAGGAATTCAAGTTGTATTTGATTGGTGTTGGGGAGATGCGGAAAAACAAAAAAGCGGTGCTTCCGAAAGCGTGGCAGGCATTGCTCAAGCTTCCTCCGGATAAGCGGAAATACCGTACCGCCTGGGTTTTGTATATGGCCGGAAATCTTGCTGCTCAAGCTGGGGACTTAACCAAATCTTATGATTGTTACCGTAAAGTCAGGAATGCCGCAAAATCGGGATATGCTGATTCCCTCGGGTTGTCTCATGCTACCAGGCTGCGGGAATTTAAAATGGAAACCGATCCGGTTGAAAAAATCTATGCCGGATTGCGTGCTCTGGGATGTTGTTCCGAGGATTCCGGTGAGTTTAAATGGATAACCGAACATCTCAAGGTTTTGGCGAATATGACGAAATATCCTGAATTCGTCCAAGAAAATCTGCTGGACGATCCGGTTTGCCGGGAGTTTCTCTGTACTTACGCGGGCTGCAGGAATTTTTTCGATGACTACTGTTCATATGGTTATAACGATTTCCTGAAAAAGCTGAACGGCAGAAAGGTTCGGCAAGCGTATCGGATTGCGCATCTTGCTTACAATAAAGGAAAAATTAAACTTTGTGAAAAATGGATAGCGGCGTGTCCGGATGATTCGCTGGTAAAAATCTGGCTCCAGGCAAAGATTTACCGGAAGCGTGGTGAATACAAACAGGCCGCAAAGAAGCTCCGAACCTGGCTTAAGTTGTATGACGAAAGAAAAAAGTTTTATCCGAAATATCCCAATGAACTGGAAATAAAATGTTTTGATTATCAGAGCAGGCGAATGGAATTTACCCGGGATGTCAGGGCGGAACTTGGCTGCGTGATGGTGAGTGCGTATGATTTTTTCGAAGCGATGGAATGTTTTAAGCGAGCCAAGTCCTGGTATGACATGGCATACGTAGCAGAAAGGCTTTTAAGTTCAAAACAACTGCGTCAATACGTGGATGTTCATTGTCAGGATTATAACTCCGATTATGATAGTAATCTGAATATGAATAAATATGATTTCTATTTTTACGAGAAAACGGGTTCTTCTGGCGCTTTTAATAACTGCCTGAAATATCTTCTTGCCCGCAGACTTATGCGTGAGGAGAAATATGACCTTGCATTAAAGTATTTTCCCTACCAGCTTGCGGTGGTGGCGGGACAATATCTTGAATTCAAGAGAAAAAGTGAAGACAAGAAATATTCACTGGACCAGCGCGCCTTGGCTTCCTATAATGCCGCCAAGTTAATGCGTCATTACGGAATGAGTCTCGTTGGGACTGAATTGTACCCGGACTGTCATTATTGTCTGGGCGGTTTTTCTGATGATGATTCAAGAAAGCCATTCTGGTGGGATGGCGCGGTAGCCGGAAAAATTAAAGCATTGGCGGAAAAACATCTTCTCAATATCAATCTGCGCTTTCATTACAGGTTCAAGGCGGCGGAGATGATGCGGCAGGCGGCAAACCAGGCCAGGTTACGAGACTTGAAGGCGCTTTGCTATTTTGCCGGGGGATGCTATATCAAGGGGCGCGATCCCAAAAGAGCAGACCTGCAATATAAACCGCTGGCCCGTTTGCGTCCGCATCCGTTGGCTGTCGCGGCTGATAATCGGCGCTGGTTTCCGATGGAATACAGTGAAAAGCTCAATGAGGAAATTTACAGCCCGAAACCGCTGCGAACATTGGCGCAAGTCAGCAGGATAGTCACAAAACCGGGAAATCAATCACGGAAACCTTGATCCGCTTATGTTGGTAAAATAAAAATTTAATGATATAATTTTATTAAAAATGAACAAGGAGCGGATTTAATGATGACATTAGCGCAAATCGAAAGCGAAATAGATAAACTTCCTCCTGAAAAATTTGAAGAACTATATGATTATATTTCAGAACGCAGACTTATAACTAACCATGATCTGGCTTGGGGGGAAGAAGCATCCCGGAGATATAATGCTTACAAGTCCGGGAAAACTTCCGCCCGGCCTGTTGAGGATGTTGTTCATGATCTTAGATCAAGGTTTTCATGAGCAGGAAAACTTTCAGCCTGGTACAGCTTGCCGAACAGGAACTGATTGACGCCGCGGTTTATTATTACACTCAAAGTCAGGGCTTGGAAAAGGAATTTCTTGCGGCATTTGAAAAGTGTGTTGAAAAAATAAAAACCTTCCCTGATGCCTGGCCTCCATTTGTTCATAACATCCGGCGATGCAAAATTCCCCGTTTTCCATACCGCGTATGTTATGTTTCTGGCAATTCAGAAATAATCGGTTTGGCCATTGAACATACTTCCCGTGAACCTCTTTACTGGATTGACCGGCTGTGATCTGTCATTTGATTCTTCACAAAACCGGGAAATCAATCACGGAAACCTTGATAAAGTTAATAAACATATTGGAACATTCCATAAGGCGGGTTAGATTACCATCAAGGAGAATTTGATAATCATTCTTAAAAATATGATTTGGAGATTATTATGTGGAACTATAATGAAAAAGTAATGGACCACTTCCTGCAACCCAGGAACGTGGGTGAGATAGTTGATGCCGATGCCGTTGGCGAAGTCGGGAACATGTCGTGTGGAGACGCGCTTAAGTTGTTCCTGAAGCTTGATGAGAATGGCCGGATCAAAGATGTTAAATTTAAAACTTTCGGCTGTGCCAGTGCGATAGCGTCTTCTTCGGCGCTGACGGAACTTGTCAAGGGAATGACCCTCGACGAAGCCGCGAAAGTTACCAACAAGGACATCGTGGAAATTCTCGGAGAATTGCCGGAAGAAAAAATGCACTGTTCAGTTATGGGCATGGAGGCATTGCAGGCCGCAATCGCCAATTACAAAGGTGAAGGCGACGGTACGGCAACTGTAGGTGAGGGTGAAAACGCTGACCACGAAGGCCGGATCATCTGTCATTGTTTCGGAGTTACCGACAACAAGATCCGCCGGGTTGCTAGGGAAAACAACCTGCATACCGCCGAACAGATCACGAATTACTGTAAAGCTGGCGGAGCCTGCGGGGGATGCCTGGACGATATCCAGGAAATCCTTGACGGTCTCTGGCGGGAAAAGGCTGAATATGACGCATCTCAGGCGAAGACCGCACCGGACGCCGGAGCCATGTCGGTTGTTCAGAAAGTCCTGAAAGTCCAGGATGTGATTGAAAAGGAAATCAAACCGGTACTCGAAAGAGACGGCGGCAGTGTTGAACTGATCGACATCCAGGGAAATGAAGTGCTGGTAAGATTGATGGGACGGTGTGCGTCCTGTCCGACCTCGATGATCACGCTGAAGAACCTTGTTGAAGGAAAGCTCCGGGAGTTTGTTTCCCCGGAATTGTCCGTTAAGGAAATTAAATAATCGACTCCGGGAGATTTTAAAAATGTCGGATAAACACGTTTACTATTTTGATAATAACGCTACGACGGCAGTTGCCCCGGAGGTATTCGAGGCAATGCGGCCGTTCCTGACGGAATATTACGGGAATCCGTCGAGTATTCATGCATTCGGCGGACAGGTTGCCGGACATATCGAAAATGCCCGGGAAAAAGTTGCCGGTTTACTCGGAACAGCGCCAACGCAGATCGTTTTTACCAGCTGCGGTACGGAAAGCGACAATGCCGCGATCAACAGTGCGCTGTATCTTTGCCCCAAAAAGCGCAAAGTGGTAGTGTCCAAAGTGGAACATCCTGCGGTGTTGAATGTTGGCAAAGAGCTTGAGCGGCGCGGTTTTCATGTGAACTACATACCGGTTGACGCCAAGGGCAGACTCGACATGACCGCCCTCGAGGAAATGGTTGACGACGATACCGCGGTCGTTTCGGTGATGTGGGCGAACAACGAAACCGGAAACATTTATCCGGTTGAAGAGATTGCCCGTATCGCGCACCGGCATGGCGCGTTGTTTCATACCGATGCGGTACAGGCGGCCGGAAAGATACCGATAAACCTGGACTTTTCCGAAATCGACATGCTTAGTCTTTCCGGTCACAAACTTCATGCTCCCAAGGGGGTAGGGGTGCTGTACATCAAGCGCGGAGTGCGGTTCCGTCCATTCATGATTGGCGGACATCAGGAGCGCGGAAGGCGCGGCGGTACGGAAAACGTGTCTGGGATTGTCGGAATCGGTAAAGCCGCGGAACTTGCGGTGACGAACCTGGATTTCGAGAACACCCACGTGAAGAAATTGCGCGACAAACTTGAAAAAGGGCTTCGGGAAGCTATCCCTACAACCCGGATCAACGGAGATCCGGAAAACCGGCTGCCCAACACCAGCAATATCAGTTTCGAGTATATCGAAGGTGAGGCAATCCTGATGCACATGGACCGTTTCGGGATTTGTGCGTCGAGTGGAAGCGCGTGTACTACCGGCAGTCTTGAGCCGTCGCACGTGCTTCGGGCAATGGGCGTTCCTTATACCGCGGCGCACGGTGCGATCAGGTTCAGCCTGTCGCGGTTTAACACTGAAGAGGAAGTCGATTTTATCATCGACAAGATGCCGCCGATTATTGCCAATCTCCGGAAGATATCTCCGTACTGGCAGGACTAAGGTTGTACTTATAAAATTACCGGTTTATGGCCTGATTCTGCTTCGAGCCGGTAATTGTAATTTCGACTTTGTAGGTTTTATTCTCGAAAATATATACTGGTTTGTTCAGTTTTAAGTTTATTAAAGAAGCGCTGCCGATCCGTTGAGTGCTGGAACCTGTAATATTTCCTTTTCCATCATACATATAATACGGAACATATAATCCGATATTGTAGCTCATAGAATAAATACCTGGCGCAAGTTTCTTGAAATGATCTCCTCTGAAATTTATCGTTATTTTTTTGTTCTTATTGTCGCCTTCTATGCATTTTGAATCAATTGATAAGTACTTGTGGGATATGACAGAGGAAATTTTGTCAATATATTTGTTATTTTTGAAAAGCTTAATACTGATGGTGAGATTCATACCATCATCAGTAATGTTTTTTGATTCCGGCTTGAACAAGGAACATCCAGTTAAGATACCCCCTAATGCGAAGCAACAGATAATTACAGATATTTTCCGCATGTTTCAGGTTCCTTACATTTATGGTTTTCGATCTACTTCACTACCCTCTTGAGCATGAATTTATGTTTTGAATTAAACATTTCGGGGTCGGATAGGTTTTCTTTCAGGAATGCCACCCATTGTTCCGGGGTGCAGGTATAGATGCGGGAATTGTCTTCATGTTTTATATAGGGTAAATCCTTGACCTTTGCGTTATCCTTTTCATAAAACCACTTGTAATTCATGGGGGTTAAGGTTACCTGGTCTTTTCCAGCCAGTTCCACCTTGAGTAAAATGTGCATGGGAACCACGGTGAATATCCAGAAAGCATTTTCTTTTTTGGGGGAACTGCCTATCACATCCGCAAAGGTTGTGTCGCCGATTTTGAAATAAGTTACTTTGAAATCCGAGCGTCGGTTTTTCTTGTCGAAGCTGTAGATTTTGTCCTTTTTGAATACCCAATAGTTGATGCTTTTATCTTCTACCTTATCTCCCATTGCAACAAATAGTTTCCATTTGCCTCTGAGTTCTTTAAGGTTTATTACCAGATTTTTGGTGTAGAACTTATTTACCGACCAGATTACACAGCTGGAGAGATATAAAAGCAATGCCATCGATACAGCTAGTTTTGTCCATTTCTTCATTTTCCGCCTCCGTTGTTTTTGAATTGTCAGTTGCCTGTCGTTTTGTAAATGTATTCAGTAAGAAATTGTTTGCAAGCAAAGGTGCGGTTTTTTGTTGCCAAAGGCAGCGCGAAATACTGTAAATGCGGTTAAATTTGTTTATAAATTAATAATCGGGAATTGAATTATTTTGAATGTGTGTTATAGTCTATGTCTTTGATTTGCCAATACATGAAATGAGTATTATTATCAATAAAAAATATACAGCTGTCTTTGGACAGCCCAACAAGGAGACACGGTAATGGCCGAGGTAATTCTGGAAAACGTGACGAAAATCTATGATGGTGGCGTAAAAGCGGTAGATTCGATTAATCTAGAAATCAAGAATCGGGAATTCATGGTTTTAGTAGGGCCTTCCGGTTGCGGGAAATCCACTTCGCTGCGGATGGTTGCCGGCCTTGAAGAAATCACCAGTGGAAAAATCTCCATTGGTTCCAGAATTGTCAACGACGTTCCCCCGAAAGACCGTGACATTGCAATGGTTTTCCAGAACTACGCCCTGTATCCGCATATGACCGTATATGACAACATGGCTTTCGGTCTGAAGCTCCGCAAATTCAAGAAGGCCGATATCAAAAAGCGCGTTACCGAAGCCGCCGAGATCCTGGGGATCAACGAACTTCTTCACCGCCGTCCTAAAGCTCTTTCCGGTGGTCAGCGCCAGCGGGTTGCGGTAGGCCGCGCAATTGTCCGTAAGCCTGAAGCGTTCCTCTTTGACGAACCTCTCAGTAACCTCGATGCCAAGATGCGCGTACAGATGCGTACGGAAATCAGCAAACTTCATACCCGCCTTGAAACAACCATGATCTACGTTACCCATGACCAGGTTGAAGCTATGACAATGGGTGACCGTATTTGCGTAATGAAGGATGGCCTGATCCAGCAGGTCGACAATCCGCTGAATCTCTATGACAATCCCGCCAACGTATTCGTGGCCGGATTTATCGGAACTCCGCCGATGAACTTCTTCCGCGGCTCTCTCAAGAAAGAAGGCGAAAAACTGATTTTCCATGAAGAAAATTCCGTAGTTCCGATGCCGGAAGCCTGGAAGGAAAAACTCGAACCTTATGCCGGCAAGAAAATTGTCTTCGGGGTACGTCCGGAAGATATCGGTTCCGATCAGGCTGAAAAAGATCCGACCTCGCCGAAAATCAAGGCCAAGGTTGAGGTTATCGAGCCGATGGGGTCGGAAACATTCCTGTACATGGATACCGGTTCACAGTCGTTTATCGCTCGTGTCGATGCACACCGGACAGCTAATGTCGGCGATGAAATGATGCTGGCGCTCGGTATGGGCAAAGCCCACGTGTTCTGCGGTGAAACCGAAAACTTGATTGTCTGATTTAATCCGTTGTTTAACGCAACGGAAAATAAAAATATTCTCAGGGCAAGGTGAGTTCCTGGAAAACGGGAACAATTCCTGACCGGCGGTGAAAGTCCGCGAGTCCCATTTAAGCGGGACTGATATGGTGAAATTCCATAACCGACAGTACAGTCTGGATGAAAGAGAATAGTCTGCTTGATTAATAGCCGGCTTTATTGCCCTGGGAATTGTTTCCAGGGCTTTTTTATTGTTTGAATCATTATAAGAGGAAAAAATATAATGACGGTCAAATTTGATCCTGTCGAAGATGTTATAGCCGCATTTCAGCGCGGTGAAATGGTTATAATCACTGATGATGAAAACCGGGAAAACGAATGTGACCTGGTTGCACCCGCCGCCTTGACTACCCCGGATACCATTAATTTCATGGCTACCCACGGGCGCGGTCTGATCTGTGTTCCGCTTACCGATGCAAGAGTGAGGGAGCTTAATCTCAATATGATGGCGCCGCTTACTGACAAGTATGAAACCGCATTTACCGAGAGCGTTGATGTGAAAGAAGGTACTACCACCGGGATTTCCGCTTTTGACCGCGCTAAAACGATAGCCGCGCTGATCGACCCCGGTGTTGTTAAAGACAATTTCGTTACTCCTGGACACGTGTTTCCGCTGGCCGCGCGGCCGGGAGGAGTTTTGCAGCGCGCCGGCCACACGGAAGCGGCCGTGGATTTTGCCCGGATCGCCGGACTTTATCCGGCCGGGACGATCTGCGAAATCATGAATGACGACGGATCGATGATGCGGGTAACGGAAATCGAGGAATTTAAAAATAAGCACGGACTTAAACTTTGTTCTATAGCTTCCCTTATAGCCTGGAGGCAGCAGCGGGAATGTTTGATTCAGCGTGAACAAAACGCTGACTTGCCGACCCGGCATGGAAAATTCCGGATTCATGTTTATAAATCCCTGATCGACGGACGGGAACATCTGGCAATGGTTTGCGGGAATGTGAAAGACAAAGAGAACGTTCTGGTGAGGGTTCACAGCGAGTGCCTTACCGGTGACGTTTTCGGGTCTTTGCGTTGCGACTGCGGTGAACAACTCGCCGAATCCATGCGGATGATCGATAAAGAGGGATGCGGGATTGTCGTTTACATGCGCCAGGAAGGGCGCGGAATCGGCCTGACCAACAAGATCCACGCCTACAAGCTTCAGGATGGCGGACTCGATACCGTGGAGGCAAACGAAAAACTCGGGTTTGCCGCCGATTTGCGCGAATACGGCATCGGGGCGCAGATACTCCTTGACCTGGGCGTGAAAAGTATCAGGTTGCTGACAAATAATCCGAGAAAAATTGTTGGTGTCGATGGTTACGGATTGACAATTGCCGAAAGAGTTCCTATTGTCATTCCTCCTAAAGAGGAAAATGCCAGATACCTGCAAACCAAAAAAGAAAAATTAGGCCACCTGCTTTAGGTGACATAAAAAAATCCGCTGGAGTTCACGGCTCCAGCCGTGTTTTGAAAATTGATAACTAAAAATGGAGATATAAAGATGGGTAAGGAAATCAAGACTGTTTATGAAGGAACCCTTGAAGCAAAAGGGCTTCGTTTCGGAATTGTTTGCAGCCGTTTTAATGAATTTTTCGTAAGTAAACTGCTCCAGGGCGCCACGGACGTGATCGTTCGTCATGGCGGCAGCGCTGAAAGTATCGAGGCCGCCTGGGTTCCCGGTTCCTACGAGTTGCCGTTTGTCGCGAAGAAACTGGTGGACAGCGGAAGATTTGATGCCGTGATAGCACTTGGCGTAGTGATCCAGGGTGCTACCCCCCATGCCGATTACATTAACAGTCAGGTTTCAAAAGCTTTGGCTGAGATCGGCATAAAATCAGGCGTACCGGTTATTTACGGCGTGATCACTGCCGGGAATATCGAACAGGCAATCGAGCGTAGTGGAACCAAAGCCGGAAACCGCGGCGGCGACGCGGCAATGGCGGCCATTGAAATGGCTAATCTATCAAGGGTATTGCCCGGGGAGAAAATGTAAATTGAGCTCTCAAAAACAATATTCAGGCATGGGCAAACGTAAACCGCCCACGCATCTTAAGCGCCTGGGACGGGAGCTTGCCATGCAGTTTCTGTTCCAGGTTGATATGCAGGCCATGGAAAATCCCGAAAAAGCGCTGGAGTATTTCTGGAAACAGGCCGATGCTTCCGGGGCTTTTCCCGATATCCGTAAGTTCAACAAGGCTATAGTTTTCGCGGAACGGATCATCGGCGGCGTACTGGAGAATCTTGACAAGATTGACGCAAAGATTTCCGGCGTTGCGGAAAAGTGGGAATTCAGCAGGATCGCCGTGGTTGACCGCAATGTAATGCGCGTAGCCACATTTGAAATGCTGTATTGTCCGGACATCCCCCCGGTTGTGAGTATCGATGAAGCAGTTGAAATCGCGCGAGATTTCAGTTCGGAAAAATCCGGACTGTTCATTAACGGCGTACTCAACGCCATAATGGCCACTCTTGACCGTCCGGCGCGAACTCCGGTGGATAAGCTATGAAGTCGATTTTTTCCGTATTTAAACGAGGACTGAAGAAAACCTCGACTTCGGTTTCACGGTCGATTTCCGGAATATTCACTGGCGTCAAGAAGTGGGGCGAAGTTGAATATGAAGAGCTTGAAGCCGCATTGATCGGGGCCGATTTCGGTGTGAATATCAGCCTGCGGATTGTCGATGACATCCGGGAGCGTTACAGTCTGGGCGAGATCAGCACTTCAGAGGACATCATCAAAATCGCCAAAGACGAGATCAGCGGCATTCTCGGACGTAATACAAGACCGATAAATTTTGTTGATCCGGGGCTTACAGTTATCATGATGGTGGGGGTTAACGGCAGCGGCAAAACCACCAGCATCGGGAAACTGGCACACCTTTGGAAACAGGATGGTAAAAAGGTCATGCTCGGGGCTTGCGATACTTTCCGTGCCGCCGCCGTTGAACAACTGAATCTCTGGGGCGAACGCACGGATTGCCAGGTTGTTTCTTCGTTCCAGGGCGCGGACCCGTCAGCGGTTGCTTATGACGCCGTTGAATCCGCCAAAGCCCGTAGCGCCGATATCCTTTTGCTCGATACCGCCGGACGTCAGCATACCAGCAGGAACCTTATGGAGGAACTCGCGAAAATGCGTCGCACGGTCTCAAAGGTCTATCCGGACGCGCCACAGGAAGTATGGCTTACGGTTGACGCTTCGGTTGGCGGCAATGCCTTGGTCCAGGCCCGCGAATTTCTGAAGACCTCCGGGATTACCGGCTTGGTACTGACCAAACTCGACGGAACCGGCAAAGGCGGTATGGCGGCGGCAATCCAGGAGGAATACGATCTTCCGGTATTTTTTGTCGGACTCGGTGAGCAACCCGGCGACTTGCAGCCGTTCGATCCGGAGTTCTATTCTGAAGCGATATTCGGAAATTCAGGGCAGTCATAAATTTCTGGCGGGGGGCGTTATGCCTGAATCCAAAATGCACAGTTACTGGATGCGTGAAGCGCTGAAGCTGGCGCGCAAAGCCTGGGGGAGAACGAGTCCCAACCCAATGGTCGGCGCGGTGCTGGTGAAAAACGGCAAGCTGGTTGGTAAAGGTTTTCATCACCGTGCCGGTGAACCTCATGCCGAGATCAATGCCATTGCCGATGCCGGAAGCTGCTCCGCCGGATGCGATATTTACGTAACTCTTGAACCTTGTTCCACTACCGGACGTACCGGGCCATGCACCCAGGCAATTATTGATGCTGGAATTTCCCGGGTATTCATCGGGGCTCTAGACCCGAATCCAAGTCATGCCGGAGCCGCGATCCCTATTCTTCAAGCCGCCGGAACAGAAGTTGCCAGCGGGATCGAAGAAACAAAATGTGCGGAACTTAATCAGGCTTTCAATAAATGGATTGTTACCGGGATGCCGTATGTGCTCCTTAAGCTTGCCATGACACTCGATGGCAAGATTGCCACTGTTGACGGCAAATCAAGATGGATCACCGGACCGGTTGCCCGGCGCCGGGTTCAGAAAATCCGCCAGTGGTGCGATGCGATCATGGTCGGCGGTGAAACCGCCAGGAAAGACCATCCTTCCCTGAATGTCCGCGAACCGGCAAACTGGCCGAATCAGCCCGAGCGGATCATTGTTTCCCGAAGCATGTCGAATGAACAAGCCGCTGGAATGCTTCCCGAAGGGAATCCCCCGGAAGTGATTGCTCCGGATTCTCCCGGCTCCTGGCGAACAGAATTGAAAAAACTTGGGAAAAAACAGGTCACCGCGTTGTTGATCGAAGGCGGAGGTGAGCTTGCGGCGGCAGTCTTGCAGGCGAAGATTGTCGATAAAGTTGAACTTCACTACGCTCCGAAAATCCTTGGCGGTCGCAATTCGCGTTCCGGGGTAGGGGGGATTGATCCGGGCAGCCTGGATTTTTCGGTTCAACTTAAAAATATGTCGATCAAAAAACTGGGAGACGATTTTTCGGTGATAGGATATCCCTACTATAAATAGGAGGAGTTTGCCGGCAGTAGCTCGCTTCTGCTTAAAGCGAGTGAAAAATAAAAAAAATGAAAAGAGAATCTGAAACACTTTCATTTTATAGAAGAAAGCTTCCTCATTGGAGTGTTAGAAGTGGAGTTTACTTTGTAACAATTCATGAAAAAGATTCTTTACCGGTGATGGCTGCAAAACAGATTAATAAAAAACTGATTGAACTTGAAAAATACAAGGAGAATGAACAACTTAAAGTAAGACGTTCCATCCTTATAAACATGGAAAAATGGCTTGATAAAGGATGTGGACATTGTTACTGCGCTAATGTGGAAATAGCCGCAATGATCCGAGAGGCTATCAGACACAGGGAAGAAGAAAAAATCTGGGAAGTTATTGACTATGTTATTATGCCGAACCATATTCATTTGTTTATAAAAATAACATACGGAAGTTTGGAAGAAGCAATAAGTTCCTTTAAAAAATGGACAGGACATCGAGCTTTAGAAATCGTTAGGTCAGATAAAGAGTTTCCTGAAAATAATGGAATGAAGCGTTTCTGGCAAGATGGATGGTTTGATCATTGGTCCAGGTCGTTTATGCAGGATGAACGAATCATCAGTTATATTCGCAATAATCCGGTTAAAGCTGGATTGGTGAATGAATATATGGAGTGGCCTTATGGAGGTTGGCACGATTAGTTTTCTTACAGCTGGTTTCGGCAAAACCAGCCTACTGCATTGTTTTTAGCAAGCGATGGGAACTGGAATAATAATGTTATGCTGACCGTTGTTGAGCATGATTAAGTAGCCCGCTTTTGCCGAAAGCGGGTAAAAATACAGCTGGTTTCGGCAAGTGAATGGAGAAAACTAAGGAATATTTTATGTTCACTGGCTTGATTGAAAAACTTGGAACGATTGTAAAACGGCAGGTAAGCGGAGGCGCCGGGAAGTTGGTTGTTACTCCCGAAACGCCGTTCGACAAGCTTGAATATGGTGAAAGTATCGCGGTCAACGGAGCATGTTTGACCCTTGAAAAAGAGCTGTCTGACGGCGGAATCGTATTTCATGTGCTTGAGGAGACTTTGAGCCGGACGAACCTGGGCGGTTTGCCTGTCGGGGCGAAAGTGAATCTTGAGCGCGCCCTGGCATTCGGAGATCGCCTTGGCGGACACCTGATGACCGGGCATGTGGATGCGGTTGCCCCAATTCATGAGATCAGCCGGAACGGAGCTGATATTGAACTTGCGGTCAGCACTCCTGATTCATTACAGCCGTACCTTGTAGAAAAGGGAAGCGTCGGCATTGACGGTATTTCGCTTACCGTGGTGAAAGTAACCAAGGATTTTTTTACCGTCCATTTAATTCCCACCACCATGAAAAAGACCAATCTTCACGAGCGCAAAGCTGGTGATCCGGTAAACCTGGAAGGTGATCTTCTGGGTAAATATGTTCAGCGTCAATTGGGACTGGCGAATTTTTCCGGCAGTAACATCGATATGAAAACTCTTTCCAAAGCGGGGTGGTAGAGTCGTGAAGTTCCAGGTCAATCTCGGAATAAGCCTTGCCGCTCTCAATAATCCGGCGGAAGTTCTCGCAGGGTTTTCCCCTGACGCTTATTTTCGTGAAATGGAACTTTCCGCGAACGCGGTCCAGGACTTTAAGGCACTGAAGATCAGCAGGAAGTGGGAAAGAATTTATCTGCGAGACTTATTGCCGAAATCCCTTACACAGGGGGTAGCGGAGCAAGGAGAAAAGCTTTGCGAAGGTTTTCTCGCCCAGATGGAACTGTTTACCGAAACCGCCTCGGAAGCAAAGGCAGCCGGATTCAGTATGGATTTCGGGCTTGACGAACTTCTGACAAAACCTGAACTTGCCCCGGCAAAAATCAAACTTATCAAACGGCTGCTGCCTTTGTTATTTCGCAATAATCTTGAGCTTGGCATGCCTTTGCGGGTTCCGTTTTCAGAACCGGATATGCCGAGGATGTACGGGCAATGCCTGGAAAAGCTTGCCGATATGCGCTACGGAATCGTGGCGGAAGTTCATCCGCACGAACTCGGCCCTGATTTCGAGCCGGAAAAGCTGTTGCGTTGGCTTCGTTTCGACCTTATGCAGATCCATTTGATCTATGAACCGGATATCGGTAATCATCTGGTGATGAAGGCTGTCAAGCCGTGGCTGGAATACCTGGACATGATTACTTTTACAGGTCCGGTGATGTTCTGTCCGAAGATAAGTGACGCGGAGGGATTCCAGGAGGAAGTTGAAAAACTGCGGGATTTGCTTACGGAAATTGAGAAATCCGAGAATTAAATGTATATTTAACAAAATTCAAATATCAGGGGATAAGGGAAAATGTTGAATCTTGGTGTAAATGTTGATCACGTGGCTACCGTTCGCGAAGCAAGGAAAGCTCCATATCCTGATCCGCTTGAAGCGGCAATGATCTGTGAACAGGCCGGAGCCTGGGGAATTACCGCGCATTTGCGTGAAGACCGCAGGCACATGCAGGACGCTGACTTGGAAGCATTGGGCAAAAACGTAAAAAGACTGAACATGGAAATGGCGGTAACCGATGAAATGGTTGGTATCGCTTCTAAGCTGAAACCACACAGCAGCTGCCTGGTTCCGGAAAAACGTCAGGAACTCACCACCGAAGGCGGACTTGATGTAGTTGCAAGGCCGGAAATTATCGGCAAGGCCGTAAAAAATCTCCAGACGAACGGGATCATTATCAGCATTTTTATCGATCCTGACCTGAAACAGCTTGACGCCGCCGCCGCAACCGGGGCTGAGTATGTTGAACTCCACACCGGTTCCTATGCGAATGCCAAAGGCGCTGACCAGGAAAGAGAGCTGAAAAGACTTATCGACGGGGCTGCACACGCCAACAAACTCGGGCTCAAAGTCAATGCCGGGCATGGTATTGATTATGACAATATCGATGGTATCCTGACTATACCGTACCTGAATGAACTCAATATCGGACACAGCATCGTGGCGCGTGCGGTAATTGTGGGAATGTATCAGGCGGTCAAGGAAATGCTTGACCTGATGCAGGCATATCCCGAATAATTTTACTGTTCCTCAGTAATTGAACAGAGTTACGGGACCGCTTGATTCAATTTTTTTGCCGGTTGATAACGGTTTTTCCCGTAACGCTTTCACCAGTTGCAACGCCCATTCATCGGATATCTGCCTCAGATTACCGTGCGAGGTGAAATCGTTGAAATTAAAGAAGGCCGCCCGTTGTTTGCGGCGGTCGGCGAAAACCGCCACGGTCTTGCCGGTTTGCGAATCGGTGATGCGGCCTTCAATTGCCACTGACGCCTGCATAGCGTTATCGGTTGAACCTTGTACGGAAACTTTTATCGGGGATATGATAAATCCGATGGGGGTGAGGTTTCCAAGGTTGCCGAGGGCCCCGGCGATAGGTTTTCCCGGCACGACTTTTACCAGCGCCAGTTGTATTGCCACTGTATTGGGGCCGGGTTTGTCGGCAAGCTCAATTACTTTATTTTCTTTTACCGCTTTGATGATGGCCTGCCGCAGGTACTTCGCCAAATCTTCCATGTCTCCACTGTCGATACCAAGCATATTGCGGACGTTGGTTTTTTCCATGGTTGAACGCTTAAGCTGCTCAGGGATCACCACAGGTTTAACCATTAATTTTTTATAATGGGCAGTATCGATTTTGGGATTTTTCCAGACTTTCTGCACGGGAACAAGCTCAAGTTCCTTCATTTTTGCTGCTTCAGCTTTGGATAGAAACGAGGAATGTCCTTCGGTTGGCGATGCTTTGCATCCGGCGAACAACACGATTACGCAAGAAACCGCTAAACACAACAGTGATTTCATGACTCCCTCCCTATGTTGATGTGAAATTATATCATTTGAAACAAAACATGCAAATATTCAGTTTCACAAAAAAAAATATTCCCGGCATTGGAAGAAATCAACAGATAAACTATTGTTTATGATAAACGGAGGTTTACACGATGGCGGAAAGTTTGTTGCGGGAAGTGCTGGCGGCGGGAGTTAAGTCGAAAGCTTCTGACTGGCATGTCAAGGAGGATGCCCCGATCGCATTGAGAATTGACGGCGAACTGGTTGATACCGACATGGTTCCCGACCATGAATTCATGGAGAGGGTTATTCACGGTATGGCCGGAGGGGACATGCTGGAAGAATTTTTCAAAACCGGCGATATGGACCTTTCTTTCGTGGAAGACAATGTCGGGCGCTTTCGTGTAAATGTGCATAAACAGCGCGGTGCTTATTCCATGACTTTGCGTCACGTGAAAAACAAGATCATGAATTATGAACAGCTGGGACTTCCCCCTATTATTCAGAAGCTTTCAGAACAGGACCGGGGCATTATCCTTATTACCGGAACTACCGGATCAGGAAAATCAACCACTCTGGCATCCATGCTTGAACATATCAATCTTACCCGCCGCAGACACATAATTACTATCGAAGACCCGGTGGAATACGAGTTTTTCGACAAGAAATCGTTTTTTGAGCAAAGGGAAGTTGGCATCGACACCATTTCTTTCAAAAGCGCCCTAAGGCATGCTCTCCGGCAGGACCCCGATATCATAATGGTTGGTGAAATGCGTGACAAGGAAAGTTTCGAGGCCGCGCTGCAGGCGGCCGACACCGGACACCTGGTCATGACCACGCTTCACTCCTCCAATGCCTCTCAAACGATCAACCGCATTCTGGACTTCTACGAATATGCGGAACAAGGCCCAATCCGGGAAGCTCTGGCGCTTAATCTGTGCGCCACTATTTCCCAGCGGCTTTTACCCAGGGCTTTTGGCGGCGGAGTGGTTCCCGCCGTAGAGGTTATGATCAATACCCCGGTTGTCCGGAAACTCTTAATGGAAAATAAACTTGACAAGCTTACGGCCGCAATCGATACCGGAAAAGGCGAGGGCATGCAGTCGTTCAACCGCAGCCTGCTCGAACTGGTCAACGAGGGACTCATCACCGAAGAAGACGCATTCACCGCCTCTTCCAACAAGGAAGCGCTGAAGATGAACCTCGAGGGGATATTCCTCGATTCCGATAAGCAGATCATCGGATCTTGATTATCAGCGGCTATACATACGGATTAGTGCGCTTTTCGCTGCCGATAGTTGTAGTGGGGCCGTGGCCGGGATAAATGACAAGATCGTCCGGCAGGCTGAATATTTTATCCCTGATCGATTTAAGCAGTGTTTCCTGGTCTCCGCCCGGTAAATCGGTGCGCCCGATGGAATTGCTGAAAATCGTATCTCCAGCGAACAATACGTTTAAATTTTTAAAGTGAAAACAAACACCCCCGCGGGTATGTCCGGGCGTATGGATTATCTTAAAATGCGGCGATTGATATTCCCCGGCGGTTTCAGGCAGATCCCTGGCGGCCGGAATGAACGGCATCAGATTGTTGTCCGGGCTTTTATATAGCTTTAGATCGTCTGGATGCAGATACACTGTGTCGATGTCAATTGCCTTGCACAACGGGCCGGACGCGGCAATGTGGTCTACATGTGCGTGGGTGAGCAGTATATTTGCTTTTGAATGATCAATCTGTTCCGCCGCCGGGATTATCCGGTCAGGTTCCGCTCCGGGGTCGATGATATACAGTGTTTCATCAACTTTGACGAGGTAGCAGTTTTCCTGTATCATTCCCACGCAAACACATTTGATTTGACTGTCAGGCATATATATCCTCTTTGTTTTTATCTATTTAATCGAATTCTCGGATCTGCCCAGGCATAACTGAAGTCGGCCAGCAGATTGATAACCACAAACATCAACGCTCCCAGGATCACCAGTGCTTTCAGCAGCTGCAGGTCGGCGTTGTGAAGCGCATTGATTCCGGCGTATCCAAGTCCGGGAATGCCGAAGAACGTTTCCAACAACAGGCTTCCGGTAAACAGGAACGGCAGTACGGTTGTGGATCTTGCGATTATCGGTATCGCCGCGTTCCTTAAAAGATGTTTGAAGTAGACCGATGCTTTATTGCATCCTTTTGCTCTCGCGGTTCTCAGGTATTCCCGGTTGAGTTCGTTGATAAATACCGTGCGGTAAAATCTTATCCCGCCGCCAAGTCCGCTGATTATCCCGATCATGACCGGCAGCAGCAGGTGCCGCACGTCACCCCATCCCCATACCGGGAACAGATTGTAATAGTAACCTAGATACCATTGGCCGAAGATGATGAATACCAGGTAGCTGATGCTCATGCCGGCCACGGATGCAATTACGATTGCCCGGTCGATCCAGGAGTCGCGGCAGGTGGCGCTTAACATTGCCAAAACGATCCCGATTATCAATTCACCGAAAAATATCGGCAGCATCAGGCACAGCGAGGGCCAGATACCTCGCCATAAAACCTGCCGCACCGGTTCACGGGTAGTTAGAGAACGACCGAAATTGAGAAAGCTTATATAAGGAAAATCAGGAGAAAAAGACACAAGTTCCCCAAACGAGGCCGCCAATTGACTGTTCAAGGGGGATGATTGACTCCGCTCAAATCGCAGATAGCGGATTTCCGCGCTCCCTGGCGTACCTATTACCAAATTGACGGTTTTCCGCGAAATGATAAAATCCGCACTTTGCCATTCAGGAGAATTGAATTCCTTTCCGCTGATTTTGAGTTGTCCGCGATAACGGACAATCGCTTTTGTCCGTGAGCCAGGAACGGCGAAATTTCGCTTAAACTCAATACTGCCGTTGTCCAGCAACAATATTCCGTCTTTGATTTTTCCATTGCTGATCTTTGTCCGGGGAGGGGCTTGCCCGGTGGAGAAATCCGCGCCGGAGAAACATTCGGTGCTGCGCCACCATCCCCAGAACAGCGGACGGTTGCTGCCGAGTTCCTCGCGGAGCTGTTCCACTTCCTCAGGGGAGGGGTTCTTGCCGAGAATAGCCGCCGCCGGATCTCCCGCCGCCACCCGGAATAACACGAACGTGACAATCATCACTCCGAGGATTATCAGCACGGAATAAGCGCTTCTTCTGATCAGATATTTTAACAAGTTTCCAGCCTCTTTATTAAATAAATAAGTATAACCGGCAAGAACAACTTTTCCAATTCCTTTCCCACTGCAAACGGTTTTTATCAAATTATTACGATATAGGCGCAAACAGTTCCGTATCTTGTGAATATATATAAACATGGCTTGGATACATGGAAAAATGGATATTCATAATATTTAAAAAAGATTTCAGAGGAATATGTTATAAAAACACAAGCAATGTAAGTGATAAAAAAGTTATGAACGGTAGAAGCAAAAAAAGTCAAAAGAAGATCCTGTTGTTAAAAAACTTGGTATTTTTGCGTATCCAGACATCTACATAGCTTGAAAGAAAGTTTAATTGATATAAAGTACATCGTCATTTTGGCTTTAATCTATTGGTCTTATTGTGGGTTTTTGATAGAAATTATTATGATTTCCATACAGGATAGAGAATATTTTCATGGATGTTGACAACATTTATATCGAACCGAATGCCATGCCGGACACATCACCTTCAGCAGAGCCGGAATCGATCACGGTAGGCCCGGAGAATGCTCCGGGTGAAGCAAAACCCCAGGAACCCGCTCAACCGCCGATCTACGGCAATGTGCCTGAAATCCCCACTCAGGAAGCGGTAGAAGGCATCCGTTTTGATTTTAACGACGGGATTAGAGTAAAATTTCCCCAGGGAGGTTACCGGGTATGCTTTTCCGACATCGATACCGGAACAATCCTCTACAATGCCGAGATCAAACAGGAATCAATGGTCACCAGTGTCAAAAAATTCTTTATCAAATTCAGATTGCAGATATTCCGCGCTGGTGAAACCGAACCGATTTTTGAGCATGAATACAATGCAAAAGACAAAGAAGTGATGATCCAGTTGCCGGTCGGCACTATCGGCGACTCTATCGGCTGGTTCTCTTATGTCGAGCGTTTCCAGCAGAAACACAATTGCAAAGTGATTTGTGTTATGACTCCATGGATTGCCGACCTTGTCCGTGATCAGTATCCCGGCATTACCTTTATAGCCAAAGAAGAAACCTTGAATTACAGTCCTTATGCCTGCTACTATATGGGACTATTTTTCCAGGGCAACGTAGACAATCAGCCAATTGATTTCCGTTATATCGGGCTGCATCGCACGGCCGGATACATCCTCGGAGTAGATCCGCATGATTTGCCGCCGCGATTTGATCTCAGCGCGCCGCGCCGGATACAGGAACCATACGTTTGCATCGCGGTACAAAGCAGCACCCAGGCGAAATACTGGAACAATCCGGTCGGGTGGCTGCAAACGGTAAAATTCCTCAAGGACCACGGTTATCGCGTCCTCTGCATCGACAAATTGCCGGTGAACGGTCAAGGCATCAACTGGAACCAGATTCCCAACGGCGCGGAGGATTTCACCGGGGACATTCCGTTGCAGGAACGGGTCAATCTGCTGGCGCACGCCGATTTCTTCATCGGGCTGTCGAGTGGTCTGGCCTGGGTTGCGTGGTGCTGCAAAATCCCGGTTGTCATGATCAGCGGATTTACGCACCCGACCAATGAATTCGACACTCCGTACCGGATAATTAATTACCATACCTGTCACAGTTGCTGGAATGACATGCGGGTAGACTTCGATCATTTCGACTTCCTCTGGTGTCCCCGGCATAAAAACACTGAACGCCAATTCGAATGCAGCCGGTTGATTTCCGTGGACCACGTGATCAGCATTATTAGAAAAATACCGCGGTTTCAGAAACAGGAAAAACTAAAACATACAACCAAACCGGATACCATTGACGATCAATCGGGACGGTCGGCGGCTGGATGACGGTCGCAGCGTAAAATAGTCTCTAATCAAAAAAGAATTTATTTATATCAATAGTGGATGGAGGGTGAAATGAGTTTTACATCAAGTGTAAGCTCCGGAATGGTAGTTTCAGGAGAAGTAGTTGACGGAAGTCAGACGGTATTATACGGCGGCGAGATTACAGAAGAATACATTGTCAGATATGGGTCAGTAAAAATTTCCAGCGGCGGCTCCGCCACATCCACCACGGTCAGCTCCGGCGGCGCATTGTACACTTCCAGCGGCGGAACAGCCGACCTTACCACGATCAGCGCCTACGGGAATATGTACGTCAGCAGCGGCGGCTTTGCCGCCGAGACAACAATATCTTCACATGGAACAGTGCACGTCGGCGGTTCCGCCACCTCCACGACGATCAGTAACGGCGGAAATATGTGGGTCGACAGCGGCGGGACAGCGGACGGCATTGTTCAACTTGACGGCGGAGATTTTTGCGGGGATACCAATGCTACTGTGCTGAACGCCTCGAACGGCAACGGCTCATTCTATATCAGCAGCGGCGTAGCCTACAACATCATTGGCGGACTGACGGTGAACTCGGGTCATTCCGCTTTAAAAACTACCGTAAATATCTATATGCACGTCTCCAGCGGCGGAACAGCCACATCCACCACTGTCAGTTCCGGGGGCGTTATGACGGTTTTTGACGATGGAACAGCCACATCCACCACTGTTAAAAGAAATGGATTTCTGAGTGTTTCCAGTGGCGGAACAGTCACTTCCACCACAGTCACTGGTTACTACGGATCCATGTACATTTATGATGGCGGTCTCGCCATCGAAACAGTGCTTGAATACGGAGGGGTACTGCACATATCCAGCGGCGGAACAGCCACATCCACCACCGCACGCCATTCCCAAGGATTTATACATGTATCCAGCGGCGGGACAGCCACCGAGACACTGATTGACTTTGGGGGTATGTACGTCTACGACGGTGGCCTCGCCTCTAAGACAACGGTTACTTACCTGGGGCCTCTGCATGTTTCCAACGGCGGAACAGCCATTGATACAACTATCAGCGCAGGCGGGGCCATGTACGTTTCCAACGGCGGGTCAGCAAGCAATGTTTATCAGGTCTACGGCGGATATTTTTACGGGGATACTTCCGCCACGGTACTGGACGCTTCAAACGACAGCGGCTCGTTTTATATCAGCAACGGCGTCGCCTACAACATCATCGGCGGCGTAATGGTTCATTCAGGCCATTCCGCCGTTAATGCCACCTTAGCTACTAGTAGTTGCTTGTCGTATATTGAGAGCGGAGGCATCGCGACTTCCACCACGGTTTCCGGCGGCTCAATGTTTGTCTCCAGCGGCGGGTTTATCTCCGACACCACATTACTCGCAGGGGGAGTAAGAGTTCTCAGCGACGGCTCTGCCGCCAATACCACGATTTCCGGAGGCTTGATGTGGGTTTCCAGCGGCGGATCCGCTACTGATGTTACGGTTACCGGTGGACGGATGTACGTTAGTGGAGTTGCAAGCTCCGTTATAATTTCCGGTTGGTATATTGATGTTGCTGACGGGGGATTCGTCACTGATGCGACGATCAGTTCAGGCGGAAGTATGCGTATCTACACTAGCGGTTCCGCCTCCTCCGCCACTATCAGTTCTGGCGGATATATGTATCTCAGCGGCAATGCAGTTGTGAGCGATGTCATTCAGCTTGAAGGCGGAACTTTCCACGGGCACACCGATGCCACTGTGCTGAACGCCTCTAATGTCAACGGCGAGTTCTATATCAGCAACGGTGTCGCCTGCAACATTATCGGCGGCGTTACCGTGCTTTACGGCCATTCCGCCGTTAACACTATGGTAACCAGTTCCATGCATGTCTCTTACGGCGGTTTAGCCACATCCACCACGGTTTCCGGCGGAAATATGACTATCTACGGAAGCGCTGTTGAAACAATACTCTCCAGCGGCGCAATAACTGTTCAGAGCGGCGGTTATATCGCTGATACAACGATCAGTTCAGGCGGAGTGATAGGCATCAGCGGCAGTGGCTCTGCAAATGATACGACGATTAGCTCAGGCGGAGAAATGTCTCTTCTTTACGGCGCCGTCGCTACTGCTACAACGATCAGTTCAGGCGGAAAAATGTATGTTAACAGCACCTGCGCCGCCACTGAAACGACAATCAGTTCAGGCGGGAGCATGCGCATCTACAATGGTTCCGCCATTGATACAACAATCAGTTCAGGCGGTTCAATGATTCTAAGCAACGGTTTCGCCTCCAATACAACGATCGGCCAGGGCGGAGAGATGTATTTACAGTCTTCTTATAATAACATTTTTACCTCCGATACAACGATCAGTTCAGGCGGTTCAATGATGGTATCCAACGGTTCCGCCTCCGATACAACGATTAGTTCCGGCGGGTATATGAATGTCTTCAGCCGCGGAACCACGGACGGGATTACTCAGCTTGACGGCGGAATTTTCCATGGCAACACCAGCGCCACAGTGTTGAACGGTTCAAATACCAACGGTTCATTTTATATCAGCAGCGGGGTTGCCGAGAATATTATCGGCGGGGTTACGGTGCTTTCCGGTCATTCCGCCGTTAATACCACGGTAACTGAAACTATGGATGTTTCTTCCGGCGGCTCCGCAACTTCCACGACGATCAACTCCGGTGGGTATATGGACGTTCTAAGCAGCGGGACAGCGGACGGGATTATTCTGCTTGACGGCGGAATTTTCCATGGCAACACCGGGGCCACAGTACTGAACGGTTCAAATGCCAACGGCTCGTTCTTCATCAGCGGCGGCGTTGCCGAGAATATTATCGGCGGGGTTACGGTGCTTACCGGCCATTCCGCCGTTAATACCACGGTAACTGAAAGCATGTATGTTTGCGGCGGTTCCGCAACTTCCACTACGATCAATTCTGGAGGCGTGATGACGTTTTACGGCGGCAGCGCCATCTCCACAACGATCAACTCAGGCGGAGAAATGCTTACTGACAACGGCAACGCCATTTATACCACAATCAACTCAGGTGGCGTGATGGCGGGCGGGGGAACTGTCACCTCTACTACGATCAACGAAGGCGGCACATTAACGGTTGACAGTTCCATGTTAAGCTACAGCTACTATACTACAATCAACGCAGGCGGCACATTAACGGTTAATGGCTACAGCTACAATACTACAATCAACGCAGGCGGCACATTAACGGTTAACAAATTCAGCGGTGACACGGTCAATGCAGGTGGTATCATGACTGTTTCCAGCGGCGGAAGAACATCTTCAACCATAATCAGTTCCAGCGGATATATGGACGTTTGCGGCAACGGTTCCGCCTCCTCCACGACGATCAGTGACGGCGGCGTGCTGGCTGTTTCAGCCGCCGCTTACGTCTACAAAACTACAATCAGCTCCGGCGGAAATATGGACGTTTGCAGCAACGGTTCCGCGACTTCCACGACAATAAGTTCCGGCGGGGACATGACCGTTTCCTCCGGCGGGACGGTAAGCGGAATTATTCAGCTTGACGGGGGGATTTTTGATGGCAACACCGGCGCCACAGTGCTGAACGGTTCAAATACCAACGGCTCGTTTTCTATCAGTGGCGGCGTTGCTGAAAATATTATCGGCGGGGTTACGGTGCTTTCCGGCCATTCCGCTCTCAACACCACGGTGAATTCCTGGATGCGCGTCTCCAATGGCGGCTACACCTCCGATACGACGATCAACTCCGGGGGGAGCGCGACAGTCAGTTCCGGCGGCATTCTTGCCGGAACGCTGAACATCTCCGGCGGCACGCTGATTACCGTCTCGGCGCTGACAATAGACGACAGCGACGCCACCGTGGCGCTGGCGGGCAACGCGGACCTGAGCTCCGCGACACTGTCCCTGACCGGCGGCGGCAACGCGACGATTACCGGAACGCTGAACGACGCAGGCACTCTGACAATCAGCGGCGGTGGGGCCCTGGTCTTTGACATCAGCGATTTTGCTGTCGGCAATGCCGACGCGATGCTTACTGATTTGAGTACCGTCACAGCGGATATTTACAGTATCTATATCAGCGTGACCGACAATGCCGCCGGCGAATATGTGCTGGCCGGCAATGCCTCCACTTTCAGCAACAGCATGACGGTTTTCGATGACGGCGCAAGCATCGGCAGCGTCAGCCTGACTGAAAGTCTGCGATACGGCAATTTGATTTACAGTCTGGAACTCAATTCAAATTATCTGTGTTTTGATGTTGAAGCCGTTTCGTATTTCCCGCCGTATGACTTCAACGGCGACGGCACAAGTGACATCCTGTTCACAAATGCCAGCAACCAAATTGGTTATTACGGCAGCGGCCAACCTTCCAACTGGACCGACCTCGGCACTTACGCCGACGGATGGGAAATCAGCGGCATTGCCGACTTCAACGGTGACGGCACAAGCGACGTGCTGTTCTCAAACGCCAGCAACCAGATCGGTTATTACGGAGGCGGTGACTCAGCCAATTGGGTTGATCTCGGCAGTTACGCCGCCGGGTGGTCGATTGCCGAAACCGGCGACTTCAACGGCGACGGCACAAGCGACGTTCTGTTTACCAATGACAGTAATCTAATCGGTTATTACGGTGGCGGAAACTCAAGCAACTGGGTCGACCTCGGCAGTTATGCCGCTGGTTGGGAGGTAAATGGAACCGGCGATTTCAACGGCGACGGCACAAGCGACGTTCTGTTTACCAATGGCAATAATCAAATCGGTTATTACGGCGGCGGAAGCTCAAGCAACTGGACCGACCTTGGCGGTTATGCTGCTGGTTGGGATATTGTTGGAATAGGCGACTTCGACGGTGATGGCACAAGCGACGTATTATTCACGAACGATAATAACCAGATCGGCTATTACGGTGGCGGAAGCTCCGCGAACTGGGTTGATCTCGGCAGTTACGCTGCCGGTTGGGAAGTTGAACTTTGCGCCGATTTCGACGGCAACGGCAAGGACGATATTCTCTTCACAAACGACAATAACCAACTCGGTTATTATGCTGACGGTTTGCCATCCAACTGGACTGACCTGGGAAGTTATGCTTCCGGCTGGCAAGTCGTGGTTGCGTAATTTGGCGTAACGAACCCTTTTGACATTTTTCGCCAGTTTTATGTCATGATCAATTCCACAGTGCGAGAGTACGATTACCAGATCGCATTTTTCTCAGCACCGGCACAAGTTCTCGAAACGTCTATATCTCGACCTTGATTATTGGAGTCAAAAGTTACAGCTTATACATATTGCCTCTTATTAATATTTGATTTTATCTATTAAAATATCTTCAGAGGAAAAAACCTTTTCGCCTTCAGAAAATAATACCCATAGGGATTTATATGTGATTTGGCAAATTTCTAATTTTATTGATCCATGCAAATATAATTTTCCATTAATTCTGTCATTGAAAACGGGAGGTTTTTATAATCTGCTTCCGGAAAAGTCAACGCAAAAACAGGCACAAACGAGGCGAATCTTCTTGTCACGGGTTCGAGGAATCACAGATCGCGTACCCCACCGTATTCAGCGAAAAAAGAACACTTTTTGATAATCATCCTCATTGGAAGCGGCAAGTTGTTGCC
Source organism: Victivallales bacterium (assembly GCA_963678815.1). Lineage (GTDB taxonomy): Bacteria > Verrucomicrobiota > Lentisphaeria > Victivallales. Next base: position 3,441,555 of record OY787460.1, on the reverse strand, counting down.
CCACGGCATGGCGTCACTGGTCAAAGAACTCCAGGCCGGGAACCCGAACGTGTGTTTTATTCCGGTCTGGGGATTCCGGTGGCAGGCTCCGCCATTATTTTAGGTACAAGATGCGGGTAGCCGCCTCTTCGATGGACAATTGCAGGCTGTCGATGTCTTCGCCGAGTTTTTTCATGGTAACGGCGTCAAAAACGTCGGTTTTACGAGGCAGGCGCAAATTGATTGTTTTCGCGCCGTCGTAACCGTTGTGTAAAACAATGAAATTACGGTTGGCGTCAAAGACGATATCCTGATCGGTATAAACATGCACTCCCGCCCATTTGCAGACATTCCTAAGGAATGCGGCGTCAAGCCTTGGCACGACCGAATAGACCGATTTCCAGTTTTTGAAATCGCGCGCCGCGACCGCTCCTTTGCCATCACTGAATCCGGCGATAACGGTTGCTTTATCATCCACGATCCGGAGTCTTGGTCCGAACTCGGCGGGATGTAATTTCGCGGAAGCCGGATAACTGAATCCCAGCGATTCGAAAATGTGTCCGGTTTTCAGTCCGGTGGCCAACTGGTGTCTGGTATTGTTCAAGGTAGCCTTCATCCTTTCCTTGCCAGGCAGTTTTTTCACCTTTATGCCGGTAATGTCTGAAATGTTCCCGGTGACCAGTCCTTTGTCCCAATCGACGTAATTCGGGGCGTAGAACCACAGGATTGTCCGTTCGTTACGTTTCAGTGCGTCAACCGTTTTGCGTTCTTCTTCCGAAAAGTGGAAAGTGTTCATCATAACGATCAATTTGTACTGTTTGCGGGGGAACTTCGGATTTTTCAGGTCATCTACCATGTACACGTCGAAGGGTGCGCCGAGTTTAAAGAACTCGGTAAAGAACATCCATCTGATCAGGTTATTATTGAGAACCGGCCCATAGTAGACATCCATGAACTTGGGAGTTTTGCAACTGAAGACAACGGCAATCTCGGCGGCGGATTCATAGCCGGTGTCCAATGCTTTGCGGTAGACGTTGTTCATTTCCCCGATTATTTCGGAAACTTCCTTTTCCCCGAACCATGAAATTCCGGAACGTCCGGTTTCCTGACTCATGTCGGCAAACCAGGAACCGAAGTTGCGGGTAATGTCTGCTCCCATGTTTCTCCTGGTAATGGCCCTGGTTTCCCTGATGCTCCGGTTTCTTCCGTAGTTGACCGTACCCGCCACAAATGTGCGGTTGTCGTCATCCGGCAGGTACATGCGGCCGTTAAGCCGGATGCTGGTCCAGGGGAAGTAAGTCACCATCGGGGCACCTGCTCTCCGGAAAGAGTAGCATGGCGCACCGATATAACCGTCAATCGAATCATCCCTGAGCAGCTCCGGCAGGTCGAAGTTATTGTTGTTTAGCTGTGATCCCGGACTGTTGTATCCCCTCATATGATTGATCACAAATCCGTAATGGACAAATATCATTTTCCGCCAGCTTGTTTCGTCTTTGACGAACCGGCATAACTCGCGGTGAAAACCTCCAATCAGCGTGGGCAGGAATTCAGCGTAATCAAAAGTCATGCGGCCGTCAGATGGATCGCGGAAAATATTGCCGTCCTTGCCTTCCGCCACCAGTTCTTTAATGTCCGGGGTTGCGTTCTCGAAAGTAACATCCGGTTTTTTCCAGGATTTACGCAAGGAGTCCACATTGTTTTTATATTTTTTCCTGAGGAAGTTCCGGAACATTTCCAGCGCCTGTGGATTGAAATCCCCGGCGGTTATTTTGTTCCGGTCCGCCTGCCACACGTTGTTTGACACTCCGCCAATGACAGAATCCGGCCTCCCGCAGCTCCAGACATGAAATCCCACGATCCGGTTCCAGTAAGGACGCCGTTTGAGATAATCGAGCATGTATTTCCAGAATGTCCGGCATTCGCGCCGGTATTTCTTCGAGGCGAACGAGACCACGTCGCGGTTGCCGAATGCGTTAATCAGGCGTTCATCAGGATTGAGCTGACACCATTGCATGGTGGGACGCAGATCCGCTTGAACAATGGCATAAGCCTTGGGATTGATTGACAGCATTGTGGTAATCTGCCTGTCCAGTTCCGCCATTTTTTCGGGCCAGCTTTTCTTGTCAGTATGAATAATATTTTCCATAACCAGGAAATGGTGGATATTTATCCCCGAATAACGTTCCATCAGGTAGATCCGCCGCGGATCGGCGAGAAAAATATGCCTCCAGAAAAACGGGGTGGTTTTTTTCCCGTTGATCATGAACGCGGCCTGACCTTTCGGATAAGCGATTCCGGATTTTCCAGCCGGGGACGCAACAGCCTTACGAGCAGGAATGTCAATATTGGCGATAATATTGTTTTTCATGCCGCGGAAAGTCAGCTCTATTCCCGTTGCTTTATCATATCCGTAAAGCCGGAGTGGCAGTTTACCGGAGGGTGTCCAGGGCGGCAGCGGGATTTCGGCTTTCACCGTGAATGGCGCATTTTTGCCTTTTGTCGAGGCATATGCAAGTTCCCGTACCACCATGTAGTCGGCGTTGCGGGGGTTAAACGCTTTGTGTCCGAGCTCGAACGCAAAGAAATAGTCGCGTCCGAGAGCCGTTTCCGGAGTCAGTTCAACTGCTACGGTTATTTTCGAGCCTGGATCGGGATTTTTCGGAGTTATCGACACATTCCCGATCTTGATTTTCTCCCCGATGCTTGTGCAGTGGTACGCGATTTTCCCCCATTTACCATCCGGGGGACGTTTATAACAATAAACATCTTTCCATGCGGAATCGTCGAAATCAATCCTGTTCCAGCCTTCAATTTTTTCATTGAAGCTTTTCCATTCCGGCCCGGTGCCGATCTTTCGCGACTTGTTCGGGTAATTGATGCTCAGTTCGATGATTAGTTCTCCCCATCCCCAAGCCCCCGGATTACGTACCAAATCGGCTTCCGCGGCAATCACGTTTTCACCCTTTTTCAGATATTTCCCCACGTCTGCCGGAACAATCCTGGTGGACCCGGTAGCAACTTCGTGTCCGTTCACCCAGATGCGGTAATAATCGTTTGAACGCGCCTGGATAGACGCGGTCTTGAATGAAGTGTCGGGCAACGTGAATTTCCGCCGAAAATAGCGCGGCTGCGACGCTTTGTGAACTTGATCGGGTTCCGGATACCAGATATACCAGGCGTCCCAATAGGGAAAGTTCCGGCCGAATACGGGTTGCGGCGGACCGTATGCTTCAAGTTCAGACAACGTCACTTTGCCGTCGGCTTTTTCAATTACCAGCCGAAGCTCGCCGCATTTAACTGTGGGGAATTCAATTTCCCCTTTTTTGATCTCAGCCGGGGTCGCTTTTTTGACTGTCCGCCATTTTCCCGAACCGTAGTTGAAAACCTTTACCAGGGCTGTCTCAATCTTCTCATCGGACGCCGCTCGGAACGCAACCTTGTTGATTTTTAACGGGAATTTCCAGCGCAGTTCGAGATACTGCGGGTATTCATTTTCCTTTGGCCGCCAAAGCGTCGCGGGATCGTTATCGATCAGGTTATCGGTATAGAAATCCTGGTAATCTTCAAATGAAGAACTCAATATCAAGGCGCCGTTGGAGGCCAGCGCCAGATCGTGTTTATTTTTGAACGCTTGCATTTTTTCCTGTTTTTTACGTTGGAGTTTAATTGCGGGAGCTTCCACGAAAAGCGCCTGGTAATTTTGTTTGATTGCGGTGGCGGAAAGCTTTTCGGGAAAGATCATGAATTCATCGAACACTACTTCTTTCTTTCCTACTTTTGCCCATTTCGGCAATGCCGTGCCGATGATTATACTCGACCATGCCGAAACGTCCTGGTTGGTTCCGCTTCCAGCAGGTTCACCGTCCACGTACAGCCGGTAATTGCCGTCTTGCCAGGTGAAGGCCAACTGATGCCAGCTTCCGGGCAGCCACCCGGAAATCTTTTTGCTGATGACCGCGGTCTTTTTGGTTTTATAATCCTGAACCAGCAAATTGACCATTTGCCCGTTGTGAGGCTTGAACAGGAGCAGGCGTCCGTCCTTATTGAAAAACGACACGAAGAAGTAGCAGAATCTTTCATTGCGAGGCCACAGTGGTTTTATCCAGACGATACAGGAGCCTTTTTTGCCGTTGAGATTTCCTGCCGTCCGGTAGATTATCCTGCGGTCCGTTTTCCCGGCGAGCAGGACGGCCTGGTTTTTTACTCCTGCCGTAAATTCCGGATTGAAACCGGGAGTCCGCGCTGAAAGATCGGTGGCCTTGTCCGGTTTCACCGAAGAGTCAAAAGGAACATGAAAATTTGCCTTTGCGGCAATGTCCGTGCCGTTTAGGGATTTTTCCTTCGCGAAGGTTGCTTTCACCTCCAGGTAGCGTTTCTCGACCTCCGGGGCGCTTAAGCATTCCCGGAAAATGATAAACTCGTCAATCGCGGTTTTCTCATTGCCGAGATACGCCCAGGAAGGATAGGGGATGCCGAGAGTTATTTCCCGCCATTCATCAGGCAGTTCAATCCTCGGACGTTGAAATGTTTTCCGTCCGTCAACATAAAATGTGAACAATTTGTCATTCCATGTGACTACCAGGTTATGCCATTGTCCGGGACGCCAGAACGATATCTCGTGATCGCCGTGAACGGACTTTTTTTGAGAGCGGTTCCGGAGCAGCATTGTCAGGTTGGTGTTCTTGTGATATTTGTATAAAAGGATGTCGCTTGCGCTTTTTCCGTTAGTCGAAGTGAACGCAATAAAAAAGACAAAGTTCCGTGTATTCGGCTGCCAGTTTTGCGGGGCAACCCACAAGGAACAGCTTCCCTGTTTGGCGTCCACGTTCTTTGCCGCGTTGAAGATTAACCGGTCTTTTCCGCCGGTAACAACCGCTTCACCCTTGACGCCGCCGGTAAATTGGGGTTTTCCATAGATTCTGGCGGATTTGCTTCCCGCCGCCTGTTCCGCTTCCGCCGATCCATCGAACGGCGCGTAAAAAAGCGGTTCGGCGGCGACGGATATTGACCATGATATCAAACTCAAGACACAAAAAACACCATACTTCATTTTGAAAATATTCCTTAATAAAAAAAGTTTACGGCCAAACCAGCCTGCTGCTGAAACCTCGTAGTTTCAGCTCCTCCGATCCATGCAGATCATCGTTGTTGGTAAAAAAATGCAAGGTCGACATGTTTTCGGCATTGCCTCCGGCGAACAGCACGTTAAGCCTGCCGCTATGGCGGGGGGCCGTTGCATTGTACGGATAAGACAGATTAAAAGTGTCGTTTATCCCGTCTCCGTCAAGATCTATAGTCGGTTTCCAGTAGCTGATGATCGGCGAATAATAACATCTGGTATTGATTTCATCATCGCGGTCGGCAAATGTACAAGTGGTGGATCGCACCTGGTGGAGCTTGATTGACGCAACGGAGTAACGGCTGTCGTCCATAATACCAAACACGGCCGGATAATTAGCCCCGTAAGTGGGACCGGAAAACCCGCTCCTTTCCGGCACCACGGGACACTTCATATAACTAGAGCCGAAACCTTCGTTGACGGCGTATCCCTCATTCAAGTTCTTCCGGTTGAAATAAGGACTGATCAACTGGTCCCACCATAACCGGTTGCCTTCCAATTCGCGCAAAGGCATCAGGTTCCCGTCGAAATCATTTGCGTACATAGTTACATTGCCGCCGAGTTGCTTCAGGTTGTTCAGGCACGAAATGTTCAAGGCCTTTTCCCTGGCCTGCTTCAAGACCGGCAGCAGCATTGCCGCAAGTATAGATATGATGGCAATTACAACAAGTAATTCTATAAGTGTAAACTTTCTTCTTTTTATCCTTTTTCCCGTATTCATCTCAGCCTCCGTTTTTCTGATTATTTTTTAGGTTTAAATACATTTTCAGGCGCTTTCCCTTATCACCAGTTTGGGTTCGATAAGAATATTTTGGGGTGGAGAATCGTCTCCATTAATCCGGGCAAGCAGAATTCCGCAGAGTTGTTTCACCTGTTCCGGGTAATTGCAGTCAACCGTTGTCAGTGAGGGGATTGTGTAATTTCCCATCTCGGAATTGTCATAACCCACAACATCGATATCTTTTCCGGCTTTAAGCCCCATTTCGGAAATCACCTTCAAAGCGCACATTGCCAGAAAGTCGGACCGCATGAATATCGCGGTCGGCCGCGGTTTCATCTCAAGCATTTTTTTTGCTATTGAATAGCCGCTGTGATAACTCCCAATGGTTATATTCTGGCAATTCATGCACATAAACCGGATACCGTGTTCCCGCAAAGCATGTTCAAAACCGTGTATACGTTCCGGAATTCCATAATAATCGCTTTCGCCTTTGAACGAACAGATCCGGGTGTGACCTTTATTTATCAGGTATTTCCCGACCAAATAACCGCTTTTCCAGTGGTTCGCGGAAACCCAGTCGGAAAATTTATCGTCGCTATATCTGTTCAATACGTATTTTATCTTTATTTTTCTTATTTTTTCCTGGAAGGAATATCCCCACTTTTTAACGGGCAAGGGATAAAAAATCAGACCGTCCACGATTCCGCTTATTTCATTAAGCAGATATTTCTGTTGTTCCAGCTGATTCAAGTCCGCCAGGAAAATCCTGAACTTGTAACCCAGCTCCAGAAGTTGACGCTCCAGCTCCATGATATATTCCATATAGGTGCTGTTACGGCTTTGCAGCGTGACGATTCCGATGGCATTGGTTTTTCCACCGACAAGATTACGGGCGGCGACATTCGGGATATAACCCAGACGTTCCGCTACCTCCCGGATCCGCTCCCGGGTTTTATTGTTGATCTTTTCATCGCCGCGAAGCGCCATGGATACCGTCGAAAAGGCAACTTGAGCCTCACGCGCGACATCTTTAAGTCCAACTCGCAAAATAAACCTCCATAAAATTGAAACGTTGCAAATATATTATACAATAACTCTGTTATGTTGTCAAGGCGCACTTTTGAAACGTTTCGAATTTTGACGATTTTTTTTATTAACGCGATGGAGCCATCCAAAAAGTTGATTAAGCAGTATGTTACGCGATCCGAGCATTATCAGAGCCATCTCTGGACGGAAAAATGGCATTTCCCACTTCGCGGAAAATTCAAGCAACTGGGCAATCTCTGATCAATTGTCCTACTTGTACCGTGAGTTGTTGCGGTTGACTTATATTTCCTATTGACCGAAAATTTAATATTTTGACTTCTGCCGGCCCCGTGTTTTTATTTAGCATTATCAGATAAAAAAAGCGGACTACGGACAGTGAATTGCCCAACGCCGAATCCCCCCGTCCAGAAAACATTGTTTTTAGCGTTGGCAAGGGCACATGCATGGATCGGACTCATCGAATCAGGCAAAGTCACCACCGTCACTCAACTGGCAGATAAAATGCAACTAGACATCGCCTATGTAACCAGAATATTGCATCTGGTCAAACCCGCCCCGGAGCTTCAGAAAGCGATCATTACCGGGAATGAGCCGGACGGGTTGTCATTAAACCGGCTCAGCCGGGGTATTTTGATGGAGTGGGAGAAGCAAAGGGAGGTGTTTTAAATTGCATCGCAGTATAAATTCAGCAACTTTCCAGAAGGCGCATCGCGTATTTTACCTTTCCGCGCATCAACAAAAAGTATTTGTGGGCTTATACGTAATTAAACAGTTTTTTAATTTTGCCACTATTCAAATTTGTGCTTAGAAGAGTTTTGGGAAATTTCGGTATGTTTCAAAGATATTTTTTCTATTTTCAACTCGTTACATCCTGACGTGAGATTTTCTGTAGACTTGCCTTCCCCCAGGAGAGATCATCGATGAGCAAAAAACCCCCTCCGGCACGCAGTCTTCCGCCATCTTACATATATTTCGCAACGGCTTTCTGCATGGACGTTTTCCTGGGAAGATTTTTAAATTCATGATCGATCCAGTCTTTTCCGAATATTCTGGAATAGCTATCACTTCCGCCGATACTTAACGGATAAAGGTAAAATTCCCGCTGGAATTTAATAATATTTGAATTATCTGGCAGTATTTTTTCAAATTGGTTATCCAGGAACCAGCAATTGCATGCGAATCCTTTGAATGTTTTTTCCGGGAAATATTTTGGAAAAAACTCAAGTGCGTAGTCAATTGAATCCGCACAACTCTGAATATCCAGACTTTCGCCAGCCGGGATGTGAATGCCCAGAATCGGATTCTCGTAGGCCAGAACTTCATCCCATTTGTCAAGTTTCAGACACAAAGTTTCGCGCAACACATTGCCGTCGAACTGTCCATTGACGCCGTCAAATTGTCCTGAGGAGTTGACCGCGATACCATCATTCAGAAGAGCTTGAACCCGGTTTGAATCTTTATGCCTGAAAACAGAAATCCGCCCTCCGAAAGGGCGGACATTGAACTGAAGCCGTCCTAAACGGAACAGACGTCCCCTCATCAGGCCGCGTTCCCAATTCACTAATTCTCGGGATATTCCGATCATTCCAAAATTGTCATGGAAATGCGTAACCCGGATAAAAATGTCCTTTAACGCGTTGTCAATGACATCTTCCGGCATATTTAGTTTTTTGAAATAAGCAATAGCGGATTTAACTCCTGATAAAACCAGGATGAGGTTATAGGTGAATCCGTCGAGTCCGCAAATCCCATCCATATCCGGTAAGCCGCAGCCAATACTTTCCGGCGAATTTTCGCAAACAGAAGATAACGGGCATGAGCGAACAGTCTTTTCAGGGGGATTGACTGGTTTATTATTTCTGCGGCGTTAAAGATATGCTGCACAAACTTTGCATTTATCCCGGCAAGTCCAATACTTTCAGTAAGATATTTTTCCGTAAGGAATTCCATAGTTCCCGGCAATTCTTCCGATTCACGCCAAGCTTTGTCAAAAACTTCTTTATACTTTGCAAGTGAAAGTGTCTTAAGTACCGCGTCAAGATTCATCGTGTAAGATGCTCCTCTATCTCTTGGTAAAAGGGAGATTTTTCAATCGGGAATTTGCCGTATTCTCCAAAAGTGAATGTTTCCGCGCACTTGCAGTTGCAGGATTTTCCTCATGGGATGAAATCCAATCTGGAAGGATCAGGCATCTGGCATGCGTGGATGCCGATAGCCTTGAGTTTCCGTTCCCAATAATCACTGATGTCTATGTGAGTATTCCACCGGGTAAACGCTCTTCCGAATATCGTGAGGGTAATGTCCAGCCAGTAATGCAGAATTCCGCCGTAACCGTTTTCCATTGCTTTTTTATAGGCTTTTGCAATCAGGAGAGCGGTTCCCATATGTTCCATATCGACCATGATCGGTCCGTGGGTAAGAATTGCTTCCGGGTTGTGCTTTAAAATAAGACCGGCGAGTTGCTGAACGGATTTTTCATCTTCATGCGCGGTCAGTATTGTTGGCGTATCGGGTTCTACGCATCCTGGTTGCGGATTACCGTAGCGCAGTTCGACTATTTCACCGTTTCCCCCCGTATAATGCCGCTGGGGGGCAGATGAATTGCTTCAGTCCCGAAAAAATTGGCTGCCGCCGCCGCTTCCATTTTGCGTTGCTGTACAGGGCGGCGTCCGGTTTTCCATCCTGCCCTCCGGACGCAAGACGCTCCAGGTTCCGGGCATGTTGTTTGTGGACATGATGTAAACAATCTCATATCCACGATCCCGGTATTTCAATAATGATCCGCCCACATTCAGTTCAATATCATCGGGATAGGCGCCGATCGCCATAAGTTTTATTAAACTCATTATTTTATTTTTGCCTGGAGCTGTTACTCCGATTTGAACTGGTAGTCCGGATATTCCGTCCAGAACGGGGTCAGTTCTGAAACCGCGGAACAGGGCAGACTCGTGCGCATACGGGTATCGGCGTGCAGATCAACATACAAAACATTGGTTCCTCCGGAATGCCGGAACGACAGCCTTTCCTTGCCGGCGTTGCCTCCGGAAGTTATCATTGAGGTTGCCATTGCCGCGGCCTGGGTATCGGCCAGCAGGCAAAGTCTGGACGGATTTCTGAACCTCGGGCCTTTCATTTTTATCCCTTCGCCAGTTCGTTTATGCAATGCATTGTTATATCCGATGGTGTATGGGGTAGTGTCGGTGTAACCTATGCTGGTGGGGCTGGAGTCATTACAGTTATCCGGAACAGCCGGACAGGCATATGGGCAGCGTTCCGGGAACTTGGTCGTAAAACCGATTGTTCCAATACCGTACCCCACCATTTTCTTGTCTGAATACTGAGTTAGCGCCCACGTGCCCCAAAGAAGGCTGTTGGTAACATTCAGATCATAAACCATGTCCCATCGATAAGGATACAGCCAGTTGTAGTCGGACACGTACATGCCGGTATAGACCCCTATCTGCTTGAAATTATTCAGACAGGAGATTGCCAGGGATTTTTCACGGGCCTTTCTAAGGGCCGGCAACAGCATACTCGCGAGTATCGATATGATCGCTATCACTACAAGCAACTCGATCAATGTGAAAATCTTACGCCTCAACATAACACTCCTCCTTTTGTGAATTTGAATTTTTTATGCATATTCTTCCAATTTTTCATGCTGCCATTGACCGTGAACCTTTTTACCGCTTACGGTATAGCTTTTTCCATGCAGACATACTCCGCTTACTTTCCAGTGATCCCATTCCGGCGGAACACCTTTGCTGGTTGCGGCAACAGTTCCGTTTTTACAGGATATGCCGAACATGTCACGTATAATAATATCAATAATTTGACCGTTCCACGAAAAATTCGGACATTCGATGCCGAGTCCGGTCAGAGGGTGATAATTCTCGTAAACCGCCGGGACTCCGTTAGGCAGCATCATGTTCAGCAGTTTGTCGAGAAGCATGCCCGCGGCTTCAGGGGCGTGATAACATAATCCGCGCAGGATGTCCATAGTGTAACTCATCCATATTGGTCCCATCCAGTATCCGCCGGAAGTTTCAAAATCAGGATCGCTTTTGGCAATGCTCGGGATTGGGTAATCACCCCAGAAATGTTTTTCGTCAAAGAGCCAATCCAGCATTGGCTTTATTCTGCTTTCCGGCAAACCCTTGAGCATCAGCGGCGAAAGATTGGTCGGGACAACCACCGGACTAAAGCGTCCGTCCGATTCGATACGGTCGAAATAAGATCCGCGTTCGGAATTCCACAGTTCACGATGCAGAATTTCTTCCCTCGCCCTGGCCGCGTTTTCGAGGCGGCCGGCTTCCTGTTCCATACCCGCTGCCCTGCACATTTCCACCAGGCACAACTTTTCCGTAATGTCATAAACATTGACGTCAACGCTGATAACCGGCAGTTCCCAATCAATGCCATCATAGTGTCGAATACCGTTAAGGCACCGGTTGTTTTGATTCGCCCAGCGCTTTGAGTTGTCCATGCCGCTGTCGCTCCACCGGTTTACCACGAGAAGTCCCGGGACTTGTTTGCTGGCGCGGTTGTTGTCAAAATATCCGTTGTAGGCAAGTGCATTGTTCAGGAGCCTCCGCATCAGCCGGTCATTGCCGTCGACAGACCAGAACGACCACATCGCCAGTGAAAACATCGGCGGATGCGTTCCTGAACCGTGTTCTTCCGGGATGGCATAAGGATTACATGAAAAACGTTCCGAATCAGGACTCGGGGAATGCCAGCAGTCAGCGCCGTGATAACGGGCACTGTTGGTCACGACCCCCGCATCCGTGAACGGCTCCGGGTACTGGAGGTTTTCAGTGTTGAGCAATCCGCCCCATCCGGCTTCGCGGTTTCCGTACCATGAACCGGCGATGGCGCTCTTGGCCGTGTCCCACATCCACCATCCGGCAAAGGTCTGCTTCGGAATAGAATATGGATAAGGGATAATTCCGCCGTGCTGGATTATGTTGGCCCTGTAAACCCAGGCAAGATACCGGTTGAGCTGGTCAACGCGGGCATCCGGACACTCAATCACCGGAACTCCATTCGCGAAAAACTCGTCCCATTCGCTTGCCTGTTCCTGTAAGTGCCGGGTAAAACTTTTATGGCTTGCCTCGGAAAGCGGAACAAACCCATTCTTTTCAGGATTGAACAAACGGCTTGTCTCTACGGATATTTCAAGTTCCGTTATTGCGTCATCCCATTCAAAAGACCAATCTGTTTTCTTGTCGTAATACCTGACTTCATCGTCTTCAAGACAACTTCCCGCGCATTTAACTCTTGCCGGAATTTTTGAAAAACAGACAGTAAATTCACAAGGACGAAGCGCCGGATGAACTTCGACAACATGCAGCCCTTCCGGTATCCGCATAACTTTGCACGGACCGAAGCTGACGCCGCACAAGTCAAGCTTAATCGCTTTTTCCGCCTTGATTCCGCAATGCACTCCGTTCCGGCTTACCACTGTCCGCTGGAGTATGCCGATGCCGTTAAGGCGGTAGGAGCTCTTTAGCTGCTCAGGAAACCATTCCCGTTTGACAAGTTCAAGTTCAGGACATATTTCCACTTCGGGAAAAATTCCAGGAGAAGATTGTCCGCAGGAGTTTTCCAGCCACTCCGTCAATTTTTTGTCTTTTGCTGGATCAAGGCGTAGAAATGCCGGACAAATCGGCTTCGCCATGGAAATATTGCTTGCAACTTTGACCAGCCCGACGCCAAGTCCGATATCGCCGAAATACGGACCGTAAGGCGTCGAGAGCCACATCAGGTCATAAGGTTTGTTTTCTGAATCATTCACTTTCAACACCCACGGGCATATGCCTTTTCAGCCAGTTGATCTTGTCATAAAAACGCGGTGAAGCCACTGGCCCCTGCAAAATCGGATCGTTGGTTTCCGCCATCCATTTTACCAGTTCAGCCGCCAGGTTTTTTCTTATATTCTGATAATCATCTCCTTCCGCCAGGTTTTTTCTCTCCTGGGGATCATTTTCAAGATCATAGAGTTCGTCAAACCTGTAAGCTCCGTTTTCAAGCAAGTCAAGGCTTTCCAGCAGAACCGGTTTATTGTAAATGTCAAGACAGTAGTTTTCCGGACGGACGGATTCAAAATTGAAGATATATTTATATTTTCCGGTTCTCACCGCGCGCAGGGGATCATATGATGTGTGATAGGTTTTTTCCGCGTAAAGCATTTCTCTCGAAGTATAATTCCCGCCTTTGATCAGCTCATAAAAGCTCCGTCCCTCGATTTCGTCAGACACAGTTCCGCCCGCAGCCTCAATAAGCGTGGGCAGGACGTCGATATTGCTTATTAACGCGTCTGACCTTATGCCGCACCGTTCCATTTCCGGGAAACGCATGATGAGAAACACCCCGATCCCGCGATCATAGAGAGTGGTTTTTTCCCTCGGCATGGGCAACCCGTGATCAGACGTGAACACCAGGATTGTGTTGTCTGAGAGATTTTGTTCTTCAAGCACTCGCATGACATGCCCCAAACCTTCGTCAAGACGGTTAACGGAGCCTTGCAGATCCGAAAATTGCTGGCGGGTTCCGTCTCCGCGGCTCAGCGCCGGTGAATCGGGAATAGCGATTCCTTTTTCAGAATAAGGTTTTATTCCGTCCCGCAGATAGGGGGTATGAGTTTCGTAAGTGCCGATTTGCAGGTAAAACGGTTTTTCTTTGTCCTTTCGGGAATCAAGGATATCCGTTACTTTTTCATGCAGAGTTCCAGCGCAAAGCTGATCGTTTCTGCGCAATTCATCGAATCCAACGCCGTCGAAAAAACTATCAGGGCATCCGGCTCCGGCAATTTCATGGGCCAGTCCGAGCAACATTGTTTCGAAACCGAGATGCTTGAAATGTTTCGCCGCATGGGTGGCCTGACTGGAAAACCGGAATCCCGCCCAGGATCCGGCCTGACCAAGCATTCCCACCGAGTGCGGCGCCCTGCCGCTGAACAACCCGGCCCTTGAAGGACAACACCCGGGAGCGGTACAGAACGAGTTGTTAAACAGGATTCCCGTACCTGCAAGTTTTTCGGCGTTCGGAGTATAAACAGTATCCACACCATAAGGACTGATATGACGGCCGGTATCGTGACTTACCATTATTACAATATTAGGTTGTTTCCCGTGATCCATGATTTTCCTTTTAAAAACTTTATTCAGCATTTATTAACTAGTATAGTTTGTTTTTTTACAATGAGAATGCATATTTTTAGCAATAGAATGTCTATTATTAACAACGGTGATTTGATTAAAAAAGTTTATTTAAATATAAACTAATCACCTGGAGTTATGAATAATGTTTATTTTTGACAATATTTTCCAGCTTCAGAGCTTTGCTTCAGATGGACTGTAACCCATGATCCGTTTGAACGTTTTTGAAAAGCTGTACGGGTCCGAGAATCCCAACTTAAATGCTATCTCGCCGACCGTGCAGTATTGTTGATGCAATTCATATACAGCTTGACTCATTTTGCATCTAAGCAGGAAATTATGAGGGGTGATGTTTTCATAATTCTTGAAAAGCCGGCATAATTTGGCATGGCTGATCGAGAACTTTGCCGAAGCATCAGTTACGCTTGTTATTTCAAGGCAATTGCGGTTTATATATTCACGACACCGGTTGAACAACAGTAAATTGGAATCGGTTTTTTCGTAAGTCTTCTTATTTTCCTCCGCGATAGTCTGAACGGTGGGCAGCAGCAGATTTGCGGCAATGGCGCTTGAGGCATTATACGCTTTTTCCGCACTTCTGAAAATACACTGAAACAAAGACTCCACATTAGCAGGATCCGCGGTTTTGAAAACGGCATTTTCATTTCCGAGATATTCGCGCATTAACTCGAAGGCCAAGCCTCCGCTCATAACGATTATTAGAAGTTTTGCTCCCTGAACTGAGAGCGCTTCAATATTACGGCAACAATTCTCATTAACCAGGTATATTACGTCGGCCGGACCGGCTGTAAGAGTACCATTATCGCTTTCAATTGAAATCCTGCCGTCCTGGACATAACTCAAAAAACAACTTCCTTTGCCGGGTCTGTTGAAAAAGAATTCCTTATCCCAATGTTCGGCGGCTACCCGTACAACCCAAGGCAGACCGGAACCAGGATTATTCAAAAAGAAAGATTTTTTGCTGATTATTTTAAGGTTTAGTTCACTATTTATCATTTTTATCAATCCGCGGATAATGCTGATTTTACTTATGCGAATCCGTAATAAATTAATTTTATACGGATTCACTGCTTAATTATATCGTATGCCATGGGCACAGTCAAACATAAAGATTTTGCTGCAACTATGGATGGAAAACTTAGAGTTTTCACTTCATCCACAGGTTGCCCCAGTTGCTCGTATTTTTGTAAGGTCCGCGTTCCATCGGCGCGACAGTCCAGATTTCAGGCGAACCGCCTGTGAATCTGGTTCTTCCGACCTGGACGCCCCACGGGTAATTTTTTGTAGGTCCGAGCTTGCCGAAATCTTTTGTGGGAATCATGATCTCGGCCTTCCAGCGGTCTGGATATTTTTTTATCGCCGCTTTGACTCCGGGGTTCCACAGAATCGGCAAGGTTTCTTTTTCGATGGTTGCCATATCAGTTGTTTCATCCCAAACTGCGCCATTTGAATTAACGACAATTTTAAAGTATGAATGTTCAGGCGTATTCAGATAAATTTCAACCACGTCATCCTCGAAAATACTGAAATCGTCATGCCTTTTGCAATACGCTTTCAACTTGTTCATATTGCTTTCAAAACATTCAACTCCAATTATCAGAACTGATTTGTCCGGAGTGATGGCGAATACTACTTTTGTGAGGTTCTTTGCCGGTTTTTCAGCTGTCGCCATTTCCCGCATAACCGTCCAGCCGTTTTTATATTCACTGAGTTTCCCGTCAATCTTAAAGTTTTCCGGAGCAGTATACAGTCTGAAATCAGGTCCCTTGCGTTTGAGGTTTGGGAAGAGTTTTTTCAGTGGCCGCATTTCATTTTCCAGCATTGCGATGCGCTTGTCATAAACCGTGTTTTTTCCGGCTTTCTCACGGGCCCTTTTGAGGAGCTCGAAGTATTTATCCACATCCTTTTCCTTGAGGAATCCTGTAGTTTCGGTAATATTACGTGATTCCTGGCGGCGCCACACCTCCTCCGCGAACTCGTAAAACTCTTTCATCTCCGCGGCGGCCGGACCGTAAAACAGGTTGTAATATTCGTCAAGCATCTTTTCCCTGTCTAGATCCGGATCCCAGTAAAGTTTGCTTTGACAGTAAATCATCAAGTGCATCAATCCCGGAAATCCTAAACGGAATCTTTGTTTTCCGTTTTTGTCTTTATATCTTTCAGCTTGGACTTCGATGAATTTACCATCGCTAATCTTCAAGTCTTCTTTCATTACGTCTTGCAGTTTTCTGGTGAAAATCACCGGATAACGCGGCTTGGAGGGATTGCTGTAATACAGGTAGTGTTCCCATACCGGGGACTTGCCTTTCTGGTTTATCGCGGACAACCATTTTTTCCGGTTTTTCCTTATATTTTCATCATTGTATTTCAGTACCCGGTAAGCAGTATGGCCATAGTGTACAAACAATACAATTATATTATCCGGAATATCATCTTTCATGTTTGTAGGCATACGACGTCCGGCTGCGCCATAGTACATATAATACAGGAATTTGTCAGGATGGGATTTTTTCAGTTCTTTTGCCAGATGAACATTGTAGTCCCAGAGGCAGTTTGAGCAAAGCTGGGTATAGTCATCACCTTCTTTGCCGTAAAGCTTGATATCCCGCGTATCGATTTTCACGCCCCCGTCCGGCTGTCCCATCATGATGCCGCTGAGTTCGGGAAAAGCTTCAATAACTTTATTCATAAAAAGAACACTGGCGTTCTTGAATCCCGGATTCCCGAAACGGCAAATCCCCCGTCCAACAGGATATCCTTCGTAAGGTTTGCCATCAGGCCCGCAAGCCAGGTATTCAGGATGCAGCAGTTGCTGTTGATACGAGTAAAAAACATTATATGTAAGGTGATTAAGAAGAGTCTGAACATAGTTGCCGCATTTCAGCCGTTTTAACCACGCGATGCCTTCGGCGTCCTGGCGCATCGCCCCGTAATAACACCATTCCCTGCGGGCGAATCCAGCTTCCTTTTTGATGTGCTGCTCCGGGATGGAAACCGTTTTCTTTTCAGGTATGACCGTGCCGTTTTCATAAGGCATGTACCAACGGACTCCGAGATTTTCCAGGAATGCGGCTACGGCATACCATGTGCCGGGATCGTCGTTGACATAAATCCCCAATGGCCTGTTGAACTCTCCCAGAGAGGCGTTAAGGTGTGAGGCTGAAAATTTTTCCCCGCAAAAGTCCTGCCACGCCTTCAGACCGGAAGACGGAAATTTTTTTGGCTTCGGGTAAACTTTTCCGGTAATTATACTGCTTTTAAGGTAAATATTGTCTGAGTTTGATTGTTTAAAAGGTGAAAGTTTCCTTTGTTTATCCGGGCCATTGAGGATCACATAATTATCCTTGACCAGGATCTCATAGGCGCTGTTTTTGAATTTGGCCGGAACAAAGCCCAGCTTTCGGGTAAACTTGCTTCCGCCCACATATATCTGATTCCTTACCCCGGGGCTTGGCGCATTTACAATCGGCAGTTTTGCGCCTGATATTAACTCCAGATGCTTCCGCAAATCTTCAGCCGCGAGTTTCACACACTGAATCGCATCCTTGGATATGACGATTTCCGATACCGGTTTACCTTCCTTTATCAGTTCAACGTCAGCAAACAGTACAAGCGTCAGCAGCAAAAATAATATTGTTGTAATTATTTTACTCATTATTTTTTGCTCTCTTTTTCAAAGTGTCAATTTTTTTGCTGATCCGTTTTATAAAGGATTTATGGGTTTTGATAACTACGGCCTCCTTGTACTTCTTCAGGGCTATGTCATCTTTTCCCTGCTCCGAATAAATATCACCGTAAGCTTCGAGGATCAGGCAATCCCATGAACTTCTTTTTTTATAAAATTTAAATCTATCGAGTATGGCAACAGCTTCATCCAGCTTGTTTTCTTTCTTAACCATTGCTGAAAGATCCAAGAGAGCTCTAGGATAACAATGCCAGGATTTCAGGGATGGATTCGCATCATATAATTCCAGTGCCATGCGGTAAGTTTCCTTGGCTTTTTTATTATTGCCCAACTTATTGTAAAGTGAAGCAATATTATTAATTATCCAGAATTTTTCTCTCAGATCCGATCCTGCGAGTTTACTGCTTTGCTCAAAATCCTTCAATGCCTTCTCCGGCTCACTGATTTGGGCATATGCAATTCCCCTGAGTTTAAATCCCTTATAATTAAATTTATCAGGCCATGAACTTATTTCTTCCTTCCTGAAGGCTTCAACCAGTTCTTTGAACTTCCTGTTCTTGTTCATAATTTCCATTTGCGTGTAAACCGATACAGGTTTCAATTTGATGCTTTTAGCTAATTCCATAGCCTGGTCATATTTCTTTTGATTTCCGAGAGACATTGCCGCAAATTTGAGGCACTCCGCTTTACTTGGCTTGCTTGGCGCCGTTCCGGCAAGCTTCATGAAAGCCTCATAAGCCTCCTGGTTTTTTCTCTTCCTGTATAATTTTGCCGCGTTCTGAAAATCCTCCGGAAAACCAGCAAGCAGGTTCATTCCCAAAACACTCAATACTGCGATTATAAATACTTTCTTAAACATCTTCCGTTCCTTTGCCGGTTTGTAAAATTGTTCAGCCATAGTGATATTCGCTCCGGAAGGGAGCTGAAATAGTAGTGATTATAAATAGATAAAACAAAGATTTCAATGCTTTAATCGACATGTTTACTGCTCATTATGACAATCTTCCGGCATTTTTAATATTTTTGAAAACTGATCAGAACTCAGGATCACCCAGGCTTAATGCATATTCTTTAGGGGTCATTCCGGTCTGCCGTTTGAATATTTTAAAAAAGAAAGACTGGGAACGGTATCCTGTTGCGGATGCGATTTCACCAAGGGTAAAAGTTGATTCAGCCAGGAAATGCTTGGCGGCGTCAATTCTTCGTTCATGTAAAAGGGAAATGAAGCTCTGCCCGGTTTCTTTTTTTAGAATACCTCTCAGGGAAGACTCTCCGATTCCAATTGCCTTACTTAGTTTTTTTATATCCAACGGCGTGGAATATTCATTTGCTATTACAGACAAAGCACGATTGACAATCTCTGATTGGTATGGACGGAAAAAGCTGCCGTCAGGCTTTCCTTTAGGCAAGCTGAGCTCTGTCCGGCGAATAATATTGATAATGAGTTCAGTTAAACAACACGTCATCAACTCATTTGAATACGGCATTCCCTGAACGCTTTCATGCTTCAATTTATCCAGTAATCCGCGGTCATTTCCCGAAACATTTATTTTTTTCCGGGTGATTGACGGAGGTAATTCGCCGCGATACATAATGTTAAGGAAATTGAATGGGATTCCTTCCTTACCCCGGAAACTGTGCTTCGCTCCACCGGGAATGAAAATACATTCGCCAGGAGCCAATACTATAATTTGTCCGTCCAGTTGCAGAAATATTTCCCCATAGTCTAAAAATATAATCTCGTGACCTATGGGGTCATGTCTGTGTTCACGCTGATAAAAGTTTTCTTTTTTTCCCATATGGGCAATATAAGTAATTCTTGTTACCAGAACAGGCTTTACATCATATCTCAAGAACATTTAACGAATTCTCCTTTCCGCTTAATCAAAGCATCAATACAGAGCAGTAAATATGTCAGAATGAGCATTGCTTATGATAAATACACAATATAAAATATCAATAACATCAAAAGAAAAACACAAAGAATATGGTTTTTCTGCGGTTTGTGACATGAAGTTGTGATGGAATAGGCGTGACTGCTTTCGGCGTCAAGTTGCAATCCGGCATAACCGGTCGCAGGTGCTCCCTTTTATTCCGTTTGCTTACCTTGACTCCTTCAAGAGTCAGCCTGAACTGATGTTGTTGTCCGGAAAAATGACTTTTTCCGGCCCCGGACAGCAGGCAAAAACAAAGACCGGTGGCATAACTGTTGTTTTTTACCACAAAAGCGAGGGAGTCATGTCTACCGGTCTGATTTATCATAGCCAGGGAATCCGCGGATTTCAACACCAGAGTCTGAAAGTGGAAGGGAAAAGTTTTATCCAGAAGATCAAGCGGCAGTCGTTTATCTGCGGTAACTGCGGTTCCGCGAACGTGAGTGTAAAACTAATGCGGACCCGCCGCA
Organism: Victivallales bacterium; assembly: GCA_963678815.1. GTDB lineage: Bacteria > Verrucomicrobiota > Lentisphaeria > Victivallales. The sequence goes on along the minus strand of OY787460.1, from coordinate 3,421,416 downwards.
TCCAGGGTGCGCCGTATGGAACCAAACGCCTTTATTCTCAACTCGATGATCGACCTCTCCAACTCTTTGGTTATCCGCGATTTGGACTAACTCACGCCGTGTGCAAGTTTTTTTATAGGAATTTGAATAATGAGTTTGAAAAAGGAGCATGAAGTTTCCATTTTATGGAAAATCAAATCTTTAAATTGGATAACTACATCTAATTTAAGGAGTTGCTCTTCATGCTCACCGAAGATTATATCATCAAAGTTTATTGTTTGGTAGACGACATGCTGAAAAAACTGGTAAAAATTCAACTGAGACAACGAGGTCCTTCGCCTAAATTGTCCGATGCCGAAGTCATCACGATGGAAATAGTAGGCGAGTCCAAAGGACTTGACAAGGATAAATCTATCCATCGTTATTTCAGGGATCACTGGAAAAGATTGTTTCCCCGCCTCGGCAACCGCACAACATTCTTGCGCCAAGCCGCAAATCTTTGGGCGGTCAAACAGGAAGTCCGAAAAAAAATAGCTCGGGAACTTTTGCCGTCAGGAAGCCAGTTAAGCGTAATTGACGGCTATCCGATTCCTGTTTGCGGATTCAGGCGCGCCCATTTTTCAAAATTGTTCAAAGGCAATGCGGAGTTCGGATATTGCGCCGCAAAAGACTTGCGTTATTTCGGCTTCAAAGGGCATCTGCTGATAGATCAAAGCGGCGTGATTCTTGATTGCGCTGTCGCGGCGGCGAACATTGATGAACGGGAAATGATTTTTGAAATGGCTTCAAAGTCCGCAACAGACCTGCTTGGCGACAAGGGGTATATCTGTTCTGATTCAAGAAAAGAAGAAATCCGCCACGAAGGAATCAATATCCACACTCCCTTTAGAGGCAATATGAAAGATGACAGACCAAAAGAATTTCTAAAAATTATAAACAGGAAAAGGAGGCTCGTTGAAACCGTAATCGGACAATTAAGCGAAAGATTTAATATTGAAAAAGTCAGGGCTCGGGATATGTGGCATCTGACTGTTCGCATAGGACGGAAATTGCTGGCGCACACTGTGAATTGTTTTATCAACCATACGCTGGGCAATCCCATCCTGCAATTTGAGAAAATATTGCCGTGAGAAACTTGCACACGGCGTAAACTCAGAAACGGAAGTTTCTCCACCGTCCAATTTCCGCACTCGTGGCAGTAAATACGGTGAATCTCAACGATAAAGCACAACCGCCATCGACCGCTTTTGACTCCTTTGATTTCCCGGGTTCGCAACCACTTTGCGGTAACTTTTGGGCTGTTACATTCCGGACAGCGTAAATCTTTCCGCACGATTTTCTGGTAAACGGTTCCATACTTCCGGCTAAAATCAAAACTTTCATGTTGAAATCCACGGACTCCCTGAGTAAAATACAAAAGACTGGTCGACATAGCATCCTCATTTTTGTGGTAAAAAACAACAGTTATGCCGCCAGTCTCTTGCTTTTCCAGTGACGCGGTTGAAAAACTGCTTTTTTCAACCGTCAACGGTCGCTATCGACGGATTTCTGAAGCTGTCAAGGCGCAAACGGAATAAAAGGGAGTAACCGCGACCGGTTATGCCGGATTGCCCTTTACAGCACAAGACATCCGGCTACTCATCTCCAGATCAAAACGCAGAAGAACCGTTATTTCTCTTAAAATACCGCAGACAATGAAAGACAGTGGAGGTGGTTTAGATACAAAACTGGTGGGCGTAGCAGAACTCGAATCTGCGACCTCTACGATGTCAACGTAGTTTTATAAGCACAAGATAATGTAAATTGGTTGCGATATAGTTGCAATATCGTTTTTTTGTTGTATTTTTAGTGACTGTAAGGGACAGTGATGGAATAAAGCGAATGAAAGGAATTTCCAAAATGGCAACAAAGCGGTCACATGGCAAGGGTTCCGTTGTTAAACAAGGTAGTGGAATCTATGCGTTCTACTGGACTGACGCTCAAGGCAAACGGCACAAAAAATCCCTGCGAACTAAAAACCGAAAAGACGCAATGGAACTTGCCGCTGAATTCGAGGAAGCGACAAAGGTTCAGAGCAAGCAGGTCGTTATGGAACATGCGGCACTGGCCAGAAATATTATTACAGCGGGAAAACTTCTTATGGTCGATGGCTGGAAATATTACCTGAAAGCTCCCGGCGATGATAAACCCAATTCATCCCCTGGTACAATGGAAAACTACAAGCGGAACTACAGGGAATTCGCGGATTGGATGACGGAACATTATCCGGATGTTACTCACCTGTCGGATTCAATCACTCCCGACATGGCCCGTGAGTACTGGGAGCATTTGAAAGAACAGGGGCTTTCGCCCAACACTTTGAACTACAAGCGCGGTTCGCTGATGCTGATATTTCGGGTTTTGAAAAAACGGGCAGGACTTTCCGGTAACGTATGGGAGGAAATCCCACGGGCAAGAGTATCAAAGCGCGGAGCTAACGGACTTGACGGAACTCAGGCCAGCCGGAAAGCACTTCCGTTTTATGAAAGCGTGGAATTGCTGAAAGTGTTTGACGATCCCAATCTTCAACTTATGCACAAAGAACAGATGCGAACGCTTTTCGCCATTGGCATTATGACCGGACTGCGATTGATCGATGCGGTAAATCTGAAATGGGAGTATCTTAAAGCGGCGGGTAATGGCAAGATCATTGAGCTTTATCCGCGAAAAACCATTCAGTTCGGCAAACAGGTGCATATTCCCGTTGACAGACGCTTACAGGTGGAACTGGAACGCGCCGCGAACGAAACCCCTTTCGTCATTCCCGATGTCGTTGAGCGTTACGACAAGAATCCGAGCGGGATAAGGAAAGACTGCCTTAAAGTGTTTCGTCATGCTGGATACGAAACTACCGTTGACAAGGGCAATCGTCAGCGAGTGCAAAACATTACCGTTGTCGGTTTTCATTCATTCAGGACAAGCCTGTTTTCATATCTGGCGGGGCAAGGGCTGACAATTGAAAAGCTATCGGAAATATCCGGCGATTCAGCCGCGACTTTAAGCAAATACTACCTGAAGTCAGAGCAAACGGAGCTTGCCGAAAACGTTTGTGAGCTTCTCGAAAGCGACAAGAAGCTGGCACAGGCATTTGACGATAGTATTGAGGTAAAAGCCGTTGAGGTAGATCCCGAACGGCGGGAGCTGCACCAACTGACTGATACCGCCGACATAGAACACGTCCGGAAAGCATTGACGCTCCTCAAGGCATTACAGGCCAGTTAGACAACGTAGAGCCGTAAATCCCTACAATCGCGCCGAGAGGGCTGTTTCCGTGCAAATTTCAGCATCCTGAAACCAAAGACGCAACACGGAACCAACGCCATAAAGCTATGTGTCTCATGAACAAGGATACAAAACTCATACCATGTGCGACCGTATCCCAAAAGAATAGATCGGGACTCAAAAAGGAAACGGGACTCCCGGCTTCCTCAGAATCTTTACCACACCACCCGGCCTAATTCCTGAAGGGAAGTTAACCTACCTCGCACCCGGCGAACGGGGAATTTCTACTTTCAGGATTTTCCAACCAATGGCTCCAACTCGACATCGCCTACGTGACTAAAATTCTGCATCTGGTCAACCTTGCCCCAGAGCTTCAGGAAGCGATCATCACGGGAAATGAGCCGGATGGTCTTTCATTAAACCGGCTCCGCCGGGGGATTCCGGTGGAGTGGGAGTGGCAGATGGAGGTGTTATGGAATCACCTTGTAACTTAAGTTTACGAACAAAGCTTCTGGCCTGTAGAAATGGCAGGAATTTATTTTTTTGAGTTACAAATGCCAAGCCAGTCACTTACGCCCTGCCACTCCGAGCGATAGGTTCGATGCGGGTTAGTGGGAATATCAGTTGGCCTTGTTGGCAGTCCTAGAATTTCGCCTTTGCAATACCGCAGCCATTCGCTTTTATTCTTCAACTTTAAAGCCCGGATAAATTTCCTGGCTTCCTCGAAACTCTTAAATTTCCTTTTTGAAACGGCGACGTACCCGGTTCCAAAAAAATCTCCCCACGAAATCCAGCCTTTATTTTTGTAGCAAATGTTGAGATTGGATGGAATATTTGACGGTTTTGGCGGCAATTCGGGTATTTCACCTTTAATATAGCTTCTCCATTCGGTATGGTTTTTTATCCCGATGGCGCGGACAAACTTTTTTACCTCTTCAAAAGAAAGATAGTGGTTTTCACTGCTATGGACATAGCCAGTACCCAGAAAGTCGCCATAAGATATCCAGCCTTTGTCTTTGTAAACAATGTCAGGACAGGCTGGAATGTTGTCAGGTTTTTCGCCGATCTTGCAATATTTTCGCCATTGATCGACATTCCTGAACTTAAATTTACGGACAAAATTTCTGGCCTGTTGGAATGGCAGGTATTTCTTCTTCTGGTTGGCGATGGCGCCGGTACCAAGCCAGTCTCCCATGCCCTGACATTCCGGGTAGGAGCGATACGGGTTGACAGGAATATCCGTTGGTTTTGGCGACAATTCGGGCATTTCGCCTTTGCAGTAGCGGTTCCATTCACTTCTACTCTTCAACTTTAAAGCTCGGACAAATTTTCTGGATTTTTTGAAGCTTCTGAATTTCCTTTTTGAATGGGCGACACGTCCGGTTCCCAGGAAATCTCCCCATGAAACCCATCCTTTGTCTTTGTAGTGTCTGCTGGCGAAGGATGGAATATCGTCTGGCGGAACACCTTTTTCAGGCAACTCGCCTTTGCAGTAAGTTCGCCACTGGGGTTCGCTTTTTAATTTCAAAGCCCTTGCAAATTCCCTGGCTTCCTCGAAGGTCTTGTATTTCCTTTCCGAAGTGGCGACTTGCCCGGTTCCGAGGAAGTCTCCCCATGAAATCCAGCCTTTATCTTTATAGGTTTCTTGCGGATTTACGGTAACAGCATCAGGCAGAGGCGGCCTGTTGATTAATTCACCCCGGCGATACTTTCGCCATTCCTGAACGTTCTTAAGACTCAGCTTCCTTGCAAAATCCCTTGCCTGTTCATAGCTCCAGTTCGGCGATCTTGCCGTCAATCCCAGCCAGTTTTTCCACGAGGTCCAGCCGCGTTCCCGGTACACCGTATTGGGGAAAATGGGAATATATAAATCTCCCAGCTTTATGTCCTTGCCATTGCAAAGCGCAAACCATTCCGCTTGAGATTTCAGATTCAGCGAACGCACATAATTGCGGGCATGAATGAACGGATCATATGCCTTCCCCACGGATAAAACAGTTCCGTAGCCAAGAAAGTCTCCCCAACTTAGCCAGCCTTTGTCTTCATAAACAATATTGGGGGCGGAGGGAATGTTGCCGGGTTTGATTCCGAGGTCGTCGTTGAATTTTCCACTGCAGTAAAGCCGCCATTTTCCGATAGTCTGCAAACCAAGGTTCCTGACAAACCTTCTGGCTTCAGTATATGAGCGCCAGCGTTTTGCCGGAAGCCCCAGCCAATCGCGGTATCCGCACCAGCCGCTGTGTATATAAGCTTCCCGTGCCCAGGTGGGAATATCGTCGGGCTTCTTTCCCAGCTCAGGGCGCTTGCCTCTGGCGAAATCAAACCACTCTTCGCGTGATTTCAATTTCAATGACCTTGCATAGTTACGAGCATCATCAAATGGTCGCCTATTCCGCAACTTATTTTTCGTTAGGTTCTTCATGTACGAAGTCAATCTTTGTCAGAAAAGAGCGTACTCTAGCCCTGTTCTTGAGTTTCAGCAAGTAATTTTGCTATAAAAATTATTCTGTCCGTCTGATTAAACCGGCGCAGGGATTTATAGTGATATTTTGCAGTAGAGCATTGGGGATATTTTTTTAAAAAGCAGAAATATCAATAGTCAAATATTTGATCCATATTAAATTTTCCGGAGATTTTATGAACCTTCCTTGCAATATTTTTCAATGCATATAAATTCGATGTTAACTTTCTTTAATTTTGAACTTAAAATAGTATGATAGAGGTAAAGTTAGATTAAAAATGAAATTTAAAATATACTTCAAAGATATACACAAGGGGATATAATGAGACTTAGGGGGATTTTCTTTTTTCTGTTAGTCTGTTTATTTTCGTTTCAAGTATTTGCGGATGTACCTGCGCCAGTTGATTTAAAGCTTGTCAGGGCTACTTACACCAAGATATCCATCGAGTGGGAACCGGGTGATGAAACCACGCAGATCGCCTCATATAAAATATACAGAAATAACACGCATGTCGGAACCGCGACCAGCACCAGTTATACCGATACGGGGCTTGCCAACGGAACGGCTTACACTTATAAGATAGTTGCGGTGGATTCAGGCGGCACTTCTTCGGCCGCATCTTCGGAGTGGACGTTCAAGACAATCAAGTCGGTCACATTCGACAACAGCACAGCCGTGGAATCAGTGGTTGACAGTCTGCATGGCACTGACGTCAGTACCACGACTTCCGTAACTTTGATTTCAGCGGTTAAGACTGGTTTGGAGTCATTGCTCAGCACAAGCATTACTTATACCGTTATCGACAGCGACACCCTCAACACTTTTGTGACTGAGGAACTCAACATTATCAAGGAAACCGTGCCTGAAATGACCGAAGCTGAGCGTCTGGCCGTTCAGACGGAGCTTGACAATTTCCTCACCGAGCATTACGGCGGCAACAGTTTTGAGCATGTTTACATCCAGTCGAAACTTGTTGAACTGGCGGAACGACACTGGCAAAACGACCACAAAACTGCGGCAAAGCTTCTCTATGATTTTTCCTTGAAATATTTAAGCGATCAGGAGAATATTGTTGCCAATACTCTTTCCCGATTGGCATACTTTGAACTTGATGCAATAACCGATACCAGCACCAATGCGGAAATTGTCACGGCTCTGGACGCCCACAAAGACCAATATCTGCGTTTCTTTGATTTTTTCGAAACTTCAACATCTTTCCAGGCATATAACAGTTATTCACGTCCGGCGCATCTTTATTTCAAATACTTTCCAACCCTCCTGGCATACGATACATACGACACGACCACGTTTAATTCGGCTAAAACATTGGCCCAGAGCGCATTAACCTTGCAGGCGGATAATGCAAATGCCCAGAAGCGTTTTGATCGTATTGACGCCTGGGAACTGGTGAATCTGACGATCAACTGCAAGGACTCTTCGGATAATGCCCTGACGGGAAGTATTTTAGTTACAAATGTAACCGCGAATACCGACAGCAAATGGGTATTCCCTGACACTGAATCCGCTTTTACCGACGAAAGAACATTTACCATTACCAACGGACAAGCGGTTGTGCCGGTATATAAAGGTCACATATATGATATTGTCGCTTCATTTGATGTCGCAGGCGGAAATGCATTGAAGTACAGTATCAGCGGTATGCCTCATGAGATAGGTAAAAGCGTTACCTATCAAAATCTTGCCGATCCGGTAACGGCCGATCTTGCCGATCCGAGCGCGGGACCTGAAGCCAGTTTCGTTATGGACAAACCGTATTATCCATATAACCTTACTTACGAACCGCTTATCGATGTATTTAATTTGAGCTGGGACTGGGTATCTCCGGATGGATTTACGCTTAGCTATTTCAAAGTTTTCCGGGGCAGCACTTTGGTTGCCACAGTCACCTCCGGACAGACCGCTTATAATATTCCTTTGGAAAGCCCGGACGGAGTTTATAATTACACGGTGGTAGCTTACGATACCAGCGACAATCCCTCAACCGCAAGCCGTTCGATTTTCATTACTCCCGGCGACCAAACCGCTTACACTGCTTTCTTTACCTGGATGGAAAGTTATTTCGGCACCCAGGCCATGTATTCCTGTGACGATCCTGACGGCGACGGTGTGAACAATTACCAGGAGTTCCTGAACGGTACTGACCCGACCAGAGTACCTGGTCCGGAAGAAATTGTCCTTGATCAGGCGACTTATTCAAAGATCACCATGACTTGGGATGCCGTACTTGAAGGTGAAACGGGAGTTACTTACTCAATTTACCGGAACGATGAATTGCTTGTTTCAGGGATTAGCAGTACCACCTTTACGGATACCGGTTTGACTCCGGGGTTGTCATTTGCTTACCGGGTCAAGGCCGTGAGGCAGGACGGAACCGATACCGAACAAAGCGCTCCGTTCAGCTTCAGCACCATCAAGGCTGTAACTTACGAAAACAGCGCCCTCGTGCAGCAGGTTGTCGACAGCCTGAATCCGCTTGACCTTTCCGCAACCACATCGGAATCATTGATCAGCGCCTGCAAGGGAGGTTTGGAGTCATTGCTCGGATATTCTATCACTTATACCGTTATTGACGAAGACATTCTGGACGACTTCGTCGCGGAAGAACTTGCGGTTATTAAAGAAGTGACTCCGGCTTTAACCGCCGCCGAACGTGTTGCGCTCAGGACTGAACTCAACGACTTCCTGACGGAACATTACGGAGGCAACTCCTTCGAGCATGTTTATATTCAGTCTAAACTGGTTGAACTTGCTGACAAGCACTGGGTAGCATATGTAAACGATGCAACGAAGACAAGCAGTCGGGATGCGGCGGTAGCGCTCTATGAATTTTCTCTGAACTTCCTTGATGATCAGGAGCCAATCGTTTTCAGCACTTTGAGCAGACTGGGATATTTTTATCTCTATGAACTTAACGACACCAGTACGGCAACTGAAATTGCCACCGCACTGAACTCACACCGCGATATGCATCTGCGCTTCTTCGACTTCTTTTCCGGTTCAACGTCAATCCAAGCACAGAATGCTTATACTACGCCGATGATGGCATACTTCAAAAAGTTCGCGACATTGCTTCCTTACGACAATTATAATTCCGACGTATTCAACACCGCCGCCCAACTCGGGCAGGCCGCTCTCGCCCTCGAAGACAATGACCGCAACCAGTCCCGCTATGCCCGTGTTGCCGCCTGGGAACTCGTCAACCTCAAAGTGAAATTCACTGACCTTGGCGGCAATCCATTACCTGGCAGTGTAACCCTTACAAATGTTTCAGCTGATGATCCTGATCTGCACGTTTTCTACGGTGATCCCCCGGAAGATATTCGTACCGTACAAATCTCAAATGGTGAAGTTACAATTCCCACTTATAAAGGACATGTTTACAACTTGAGTGGTGTTTTAAATGGTGCAGGAAATACCATGACGGTAAATGCAGTTCCTCACCAGGAAGAGCAGTCCGTCAAATATATTGAAGGACAATCCGGTTCAACCACAAGCACTCTTTCGGGCGGAACAGAATATGCGGAAATCGTTCTGAGCTTTTATGTAAATGTAAATGCCGATACCGATGGTGACGGGCTTACTGATGGCGTGGAAATCAACAATGGCCTCGATCCAAACGATCCGAATGATGCTGCTCTCGACCCCGATCTAGATAACCTTGATAATAAAACTGAAATTGAAAATGGATACGACAGAAACACCTACACCAAGGTTGTTTATGTAGACAATACCGCAACAGATGATACCGGCGACGGTCTTACTCTGGCAAACGCCAAGCAGACGATATCAGCAGCGGTAAGCATTTCAAAAGATGCTGCTTATGAGAACGTAATCCTCGTCGCAGCCGGAACTTATACGGGAACGTCGAACAAGAACCTGAGCTTCGGCGGCTACGACATCAAGCTTCGTAGTATAGACGGAGCGGCAACGACGATTATCGACCTTCAGCAGTCTGGCCGTTTCGTGTATCTGAGCAACGGCGAAACCACCTCGAGCTGGGTTGACGGTTTTACGATTAAAAACGGAATATCTGACAACGACAGTGGCGGAGGAATCAAGGTGAAATACTCCGGTCTGACCGTCAAGAACAACATTTTTGAAGGCAACCGGTGCTATTCCCACGGTACGGCGGCATATGGCGGCTCGATCTATGGAGATAACGCCCAATTGACCCTGTGTGACAACAAATTCCTCAACAGCACCTTGAATCATCAGGGTGGAGCGCTGGGCTTGAAAAACAGCGCCACCACGGTTGACAATTGTGAATTCATTGGTATTCAATCCTCTCAAGGCGGCGTAGCTTATGTTATAGCCGGTAATTTGACGATGACGAACTGCCGCTGTGAATACATTGTCGCCAGCGGCCATAGCGGTGTGTTCTATCTTGACGATGATACGACTGTGACCCTGACGAACTGCTATTTTGCAAATTGCACGGCCCTAGACAATTACGCCTTTATGTGTTGTGGAGAGGACACTGTAACTTTGACGAACTGTACGGTGGTGGATATGGAATCCCGTAACGGGGTTGATTTCAGGATAAGCAGCAGCACGGTGAACGTACTTAACAGTGTTTTCCGGGTAAGCTTCAGTGGTACCCCGGCTTCAGTGTCCCACAGTATAACCTCGACGGACTGCAGTGCATACGGCAGCGGCAACCAGGTAGCCGATCCTCAGCTGAATCCGGACGGCTACCCTCTGAGCGGTTCTCCGTGCATTGACGCCGGGAGCGCGACCGGAGCCCCAGCGACCGATATTGCCGGAATCAGCCGTCCGGCGGGAAGCGGTGTTGATATCGGCTGCCGGGAACTTCAGGACAGTGATTCCGACGGCATTCCCGATGCGGTGGAAGTTGCGGCAGGCCTCGATCCGAATGACGCCAGCGACGCCAATGGCGACATTGATTCCGACGGGATCAGCAACCTTGAGGAGTTCGTCCTCGGCACCAATCCCGGGAGCAACGACAGTGATGATGACGGAATAACCGACGATGTGGAAATATCCACGGGCTACGATCCGGCGTTGTACACCAAGGTCGTCTATGTGGACGGAACGAACGGCTTGGATACCGGCGACGGTCTTACTCTGGCAAACGCCAAGCAGACGATATCAGCAGCGGTAAGCATTTCAAAAGATGCTGCTTATGAGAACGTAATCCTCGTCGCAGCCGGAACTTATACGGGAACGTCGAACAAGAACCTGAGCTTCGGCGGCTACGACATCAAGCTTCGTAGTATAGACGGAGCGGCAACGACGATTATCGACCTTCAGCAGTCTGGCCGTTTCGTGTATCTGAGCAACGGCGAAACCACCTCGAGCTGGGTTGACGGTTTTACGATTAAAAACGGAATATCTGACAACGACAGTGGCGGAGGAATCAAGGTGAAATACTCCGGTCTGACCGTCAAGAACAACATTTTTGAAGGCAACCGGTGCTATTCCCACGGTACGGCGGCATATGGCGGCTCGATCTATGGAGATAACGCCCAATTGACCCTGTGTGACAACAAATTCCTCAACAGCACCTTGAATCATCAGGGTGGAGCGCTGGGCTTGAAAAACAGCGCCACCACGGTTGACAATTGTGAATTCATTGGTATTCAATCCTCTCAAGGCGGCGTAGCTTATGTTATAGCCGGTAATTTGACGATGACGAACTGCCGCTGTGAATACATTGTCGCCAGCGGCCATAGCGGTGTGTTCTATCTTGACGATGATACGACTGTGACCCTGACGAACTGCTATTTTGCAAATTGCACGGCCCTAGACAATTACGCCTTTATGTGTTGTGGAGAGGACACTGTAACTTTGACGAACTGTACGGTGGTGGATATGGAATCCCGTAACGGGGTTGATTTCAGGATAAGCAGCAGCACGGTGAACGTACTTAACAGTGTTTTCCGGGTAAGCTTCAGTGGTACCCCGGCTTCAGTGTCCCACAGTATAACCTCGACGGACTGCAGTGCATACGGCAGCGGCAACCAGGTAGCCGATCCTCAGCTGAATCCGGACGGCTACCCTCTGAGCGGTTCTCCGTGCATTGACGCCGGGAGCGCGACCGGAGCCCCAGCGACCGATATTGCCGGAATCAGCCGTCCGGCGGGAAGCGGTGTTGATATCGGCTGCCGGGAACTTCAGGACAGTGATTCCGACGGCATTCCCGATGCGGTGGAAGTTGCGGCAGGCCTCGATCCGAATGACGCCAGCGACGCCAATGGCGACATTGATTCCGACGGGATCAGCAACCTTGAGGAGTTCGTCCTCGGCACCAATCCCGGGAGCAACGACAGTGATGATGACGGAATAACCGACGATGTGGAAATATCCACGGGCTACGATCCGGCGTTGTACACCAAGGTCGTCTATGTGGACGGAACGAACGGCTTGGATACCGGCGACGGTCTTACTCTGGCAAACGCCAAGCAGACGATATCAGCAGCGGTAAGCATTTCAAAAGATGCTGCTTATGAGAACGTAATCCTCGTCGCAGCCGGAACTTATACGGGAACGTCGAACAAGAACCTGAGCTTCGGCGGCTACGACATCAAGCTTCGTAGTATAGACGGAGCGGCAACGACGATTATCGACCTTCAGCAGTCTGGCCGTTTCGTGTATCTGAGCAACGGCGAAACCACCTCGAGCTGGGTTGACGGTTTTACGATTAAAAACGGAATATCTGACAACGACAGTGGCGGAGGAATCAAGGTGAAATACTCCGGTCTGACCGTCAAGAACAACATTTTTGAAGGCAACCGGTGCTATTCCCACGGTACGGCGGCATATGGCGGCTCGATCTATGGAGATAACGCCCAATTGACCCTGTGTGACAACAAATTCCTCAACAGCACCTTGAATCATCAGGGTGGAGCGCTGGGCTTGAAAAACAGCGCCACCACGGTTGACAATTGTGAATTCATTGGTATTCAATCCTCTCAAGGCGGCGTAGCTTATGTTATAGCCGGTAATTTGACGATGACGAACTGCCGCTGTGAATACATTGTCGCCAGCGGCCATAGCGGTGTGTTCTATCTTGACGATGATACGACTGTGACCCTGACGAACTGCTATTTTGCAAATTGCACGGCCCTAGACAATTACGCCTTTATGTGTTGTGGAGAGGACACTGTAACTTTGACGAACTGTACGGTGGTGGATATGGAATCCCGTAACGGGGTTGATTTCAGGATAAGCAGCAGCACGGTGAACGTACTTAACAGTGTTTTCCGGGTAAGCTTCAGTGGTACCCCGGCTTCAGTGTCCCACAGTATAACCTCGACGGACTGCAGTGCATACGGCAGCGGCAACCAGGTAGCCGATCCTCAGCTGAATCCGGACGGCTACCCTCTGAGCGGTTCTCCGTGCATTGACGCCGGGAGCGCGACCGGAGCCCCAGCGACCGATATTGCCGGAATCAGCCGTCCGGCGGGAAGCGGTGTTGATATCGGCTGCCGGGAACTTCAGGACAGTGATTCCGACGGCATTCCCGATGCGGTGGAAGTTGCGGCAGGCCTCGATCCGAATGACGCCAGCGACGCCAATGGCGACATTGATTCCGACGGGATCAGCAACCTTGAGGAGTTCGTCCTCGGCACCAATCCCGGGAGCAACGACAGTGATGATGACGGAATAACCGACGATGTGGAAATATCCACGGGCTACGATCCGGCGTTGTACACCAAGGTCGTCTATGTGGACGGAACGAACGGCTTGGATACCGGCGACGGTCTTACTCTGGCAAACGCCAAGCAGACGATATCAGCAGCGGTAAGCATTTCAAAAGATGCTGCTTATGAGAACGTAATCCTCGTCGCAGCCGGAACTTATACGGGAACGTCGAACAAGAACCTGAGCTTCGGCGGCTACGACATCAAGCTTCGTAGTATAGACGGAGCGGCAACGACGATTATCGACCTTCAGCAGTCTGGCCGTTTCGTGTATCTGAGCAACGGCGAAACCACCTCGAGCTGGGTTGACGGTTTTACGATTAAAAACGGAATATCTGACAACGACAGTGGCGGAGGAATCAAGGTGAAATACTCCGGTCTGACCGTCAAGAACAACATTTTTGAAGGCAACCGGTGCTATTCCCACGGTACGGCGGCATATGGCGGCTCGATCTATGGAGATAACGCCCAATTGACCCTGTGTGACAACAAATTCCTCAACAGCACCTTGAATCATCAGGGTGGAGCGCTGGGCTTGAAAAACAGCGCCACCACGGTTGACAATTGTGAATTCATTGGTATTCAATCCTCTCAAGGCGGCGTAGCTTATGTTATAGCCGGTAATTTGACGATGACGAACTGCCGCTGTGAATACATTGTCGCCAGCGGCCATAGCGGTGTGTTCTATCTTGACGATGATACGACTGTGACCCTGACGAACTGCTATTTTGCAAATTGCACGGCCCTAGACAATTACGCCTTTATGTGTTGTGGAGAGGACACTGTAACTTTGACGAACTGTACGGTGGTGGATATGGAATCCCGTAACGGGGTTGATTTCAGGATAAGCAGCAGCACGGTGAACGTACTTAACAGTGTTTTCCGGGTAAGCTTCAGTGGTACCCCGGCTTCAGTGTCCCACAGTATAACCTCGACGGACTGCAGTGCATACGGCAGCGGCAACCAGGTAGCCGATCCTCAGCTGAATCCGGACGGCTACCCTCTGAGCGGTTCTCCGTGCATTGACGCCGGGAGCGCGACCGGAGCCCCAGCGACCGATATTGCCGGAATCAGCCGTCCGGCGGGAAGCGGTGTTGATATCGGCTGCCGGGAACTTCAGGACAGTGATTCCGACGGCATTCCCGATGCGGTGGAAGTTGCGGCAGGCCTCGATCCGAATGACGCCAGCGACGCCAATGGCGACATTGATTCCGACGGGATCAGCAACCTTGAGGAGTTCGTCCTCGGCACCAATCCCGGGAGCAACGACAGTGATGATGACGGAATAACCGACGATGTGGAAATATCCACGGGCTACGATCCGGCGTTGTACACCAAGGTCGTCTATGTGGACGGAACGAACGGCTTGGATACCGGCGACGGTCTTACTCTGGCAAACGCCAAGCAGACGATATCAGCAGCGGTAAGCATTTCAAAAGATGCTGCTTATGAGAACGTAATCCTCGTCGCAGCCGGAACTTATACGGGAACGTCGAACAAGAACCTGAGCTTCGGCGGCTACGACATCAAGCTTCGTAGTATAGACGGAGCGGCAACGACGATTATCGACCTTCAGCAGTCTGGCCGTTTCGTGTATCTGAGCAACGGCGAAACCACCTCGAGCTGGGTTGACGGTTTTACGATTAAAAACGGAATATCTGACAACGACAGTGGCGGAGGAATCAAGGTGAAATACTCCGGTCTGACCGTCAAGAACAACATTTTTGAAGGCAACCGGTGCTATTCCCACGGTACGGCGGCATATGGCGGCTCGATCTATGGAGATAACGCCCAATTGACCCTGTGTGACAACAAATTCCTCAACAGCACCTTGAATCATCAGGGTGGAGCGCTGGGCTTGAAAAACAGCGCCACCACGGTTGACAATTGTGAATTCATTGGTATTCAATCCTCTCAAGGCGGCGTAGCTTATGTTATAGCCGGTAATTTGACGATGACGAACTGCCGCTGTGAATACATTGTCGCCAGCGGCCATAGCGGTGTGTTCTATCTTGACGATGATACGACTGTGACCCTGACGAACTGCTATTTTGCAAATTGCACGGCCCTAGACAATTACGCCTTTATGTGTTGTGGAGAGGACACTGTAACTTTGACGAACTGTACGGTGGTGGATATGGAATCCCGTAACGGGGTTGATTTCAGGATAAGCAGCAGCACGGTGAACGTACTTAACAGTGTTTTCCGGGTAAGCTTCAGTGGTACCCCGGCTTCAGTGTCCCACAGTATAACCTCGACGGACTGCAGTGCATACGGCAGCGGCAACCAGGTAGCCGATCCTCAGCTGAATCCGGACGGCTACCCTCTGAGCGGTTCTCCGTGCATTGACGCCGGGAGCGCGACCGGAGCCCCAGCGACCGATATTGCCGGAATCAGCCGTCCGGCGGGAAGCGGTGTTGATATCGGCTGCCGGGAACTTCAGGACAGTGATTCCGACGGCATTCCCGATGCGGTGGAAGTTGCGGCAGGCCTCGATCCGAATGACGCCAGCGACGCCAATGGCGACATTGATTCCGACGGGATCAGCAACCTTGAGGAGTTCGTCCTCGGCACCAATCCCGGGAGCAACGACAGTGATGATGACGGAATAACCGACGATGTGGAAATATCCACGGGCTACGATCCGGCGTTGTACACCAAGGTCGTCTATGTGGACGGAACGAACGGCTTGGATACCGGCGACGGTCTTACTCTGGCAAACGCCAAGCAGACGATATCAGCAGCGGTAAGCATTTCAAAAGATGCTGCTTATGAGAACGTAATCCTCGTCGCAGCCGGAACTTATACGGGAACGTCGAACAAGAACCTGAGCTTCGGCGGCTACGACATCAAGCTTCGTAGTATAGACGGAGCGGCAACGACGATTATCGACCTTCAGCAGTCTGGCCGTTTCGTGTATCTGAGCAACGGCGAAACCACCTCGAGCTGGGTTGACGGTTTTACGATTAAAAACGGAATATCTGACAACGACAGTGGCGGAGGAATCAAGGTGAAATACTCCGGTCTGACCGTCAAGAACAACATTTTTGAAGGCAACCGGTGCTATTCCCACGGTACGGCGGCATATGGCGGCTCGATCTATGGAGATAACGCCCAATTGACCCTGTGTGACAACAAATTCCTCAACAGCACCTTGAATCATCAGGGTGGAGCGCTGGGCTTGAAAAACAGCGCCACCACGGTTGACAATTGTGAATTCATTGGTATTCAATCCTCTCAAGGCGGCGTAGCTTATGTTATAGCCGGTAATTTGACGATGACGAACTGCCGCTGTGAATACATTGTCGCCAGCGGCCATAGCGGTGTGTTCTATCTTGACGATGATACGACTGTGACCCTGACGAACTGCTATTTTGCAAATTGCACGGCCCTAGACAATTACGCCTTTATGTGTTGTGGAGAGGACACTGTAACTTTGACGAACTGTACGGTGGTGGATATGGAATCCCGTAACGGGGTTGATTTCAGGATAAGCAGCAGCACGGTGAACGTACTTAACAGTGTTTTCCGGGTAAGCTTCAGTGGTACCCCGGCTTCAGTGTCCCACAGTATAACCTCGACGGACTGCAGTGCATACGGCAGCGGCAACCAGGTAGCCGATCCTCAGCTGAATCCGGACGGCTACCCTCTGAGCGGTTCTCCGTGCATTGACGCCGGGAGCGCGACCGGAGCCCCAGCGACCGATATTGCCGGAATCAGCCGTCCGGCGGGAAGCGGTGTTGATATCGGCTGCCGGGAACTTCAGGACAGTGATTCCGACGGCATTCCCGATGCGGTGGAAGTTGCGGCAGGCCTCGATCCGAATGACGCCAGCGACGCCAATGGCGACATTGATTCCGACGGGATCAGCAACCTTGAGGAGTTCGTCCTCGGCACCAATCCCGGGAGCAACGACAGTGATGATGACGGAATAACCGACGATGTGGAAATATCCACGGGCTACGATCCGGCGTTGTACACCAAGGTCGTCTATGTGGACGGAACGAACGGCTTGGATACCGGCGACGGTCTTACTCTGGCAAACGCCAAGCAGACGATATCAGCAGCGGTAAGCATTTCAAAAGATGCTGCTTATGAGAACGTAATCCTCGTCGCAGCCGGAACTTATACGGGAACGTCGAACAAGAACCTGAGCTTCGGCGGCTACGACATCAAGCTTCGTAGTATAGACGGAGCGGCAACGACGATTATCGACCTTCAGCAGTCTGGCCGTTTCGTGTATCTGAGCAACGGCGAAACCACCTCGAGCTGGGTTGACGGTTTTACGATTAAAAACGGAATATCTGACAACGACAGTGGCGGAGGAATCAAGGTGAAATACTCCGGTCTGACCGTCAAGAACAACATTTTTGAAGGCAACCGGTGCTATTCCCACGGTACGGCGGCATATGGCGGCTCGATCTATGGAGATAACGCCCAATTGACCCTGTGTGACAACAAATTCCTCAACAGCACCTTGAATCATCAGGGTGGAGCGCTGGGCTTGAAAAACAGCGCCACCACGGTTGACAATTGTGAATTCATTGGTATTCAATCCTCTCAAGGCGGCGTAGCTTATGTTATAGCCGGTAATTTGACGATGACGAACTGCCGCTGTGAATACATTGTCGCCAGCGGCCATAGCGGTGTGTTCTATCTTGACGATGATACGACTGTGACCCTGACGAACTGCTATTTTGCAAATTGCACGGCCCTAGACAATTACGCCTTTATGTGTTGTGGAGAGGACACTGTAACTTTGACGAACTGTACGGTGGTGGATATGGAATCCCGTAACGGGGTTGATTTCAGGATAAGCAGCAGCACGGTGAACGTACTTAACAGTGTTTTCCGGGTAAGCTTCAGTGGTACCCCGGCTTCAGTGTCCCACAGTATAACCTCGACGGACTGCAGTGCATACGGCAGCGGCAACCAGGTAGCCGATCCTCAGCTGAATCCGGACGGCTACCCTCTGAGCGGTTCTCCGTGCATTGACGCCGGGAGCGCGACCGGAGCCCCAGCGACCGATATTGCCGGAATCAGCCGTCCGGCGGGAAGCGGTGTTGATATCGGCTGCCGGGAACTTCAGGACAGTGATTCCGACGGCATTCCCGATGCGGTGGAAGTTGCGGCAGGCCTCGATCCGAATGACGCCAGCGACGCCAATGGCGACATTGATTCCGACGGGATCAGCAACCTTGAGGAGTTCGTCCTCGGCACCAATCCCGGGAGCAACGACAGTGATGATGACGGAATAACCGACGATGTGGAAATATCCACGGGCTACGATCCGGCGTTGTACACCAAGGTCGTCTATGTGGACGGAACGAACGGCTTGGATACCGGCGACGGTCTTACTCTGGCAAACGCCAAGCAGACGATATCAGCAGCGGTAAGCATTTCAAAAGATGCTGCTTATGAGAACGTAATCCTCGTCGCAGCCGGAACTTATACGGGCGAAAATAACCGAGGAATCAGTTATAATGGATATGGAGTTAAAATTAAGTCGATAGCCGGTAAAAACACAACAATCATCGACCTTGAAAATAAAGATCGTTTCTTGTACTTGAATTTTTCTAAAATTTTTGAAAATGAAATTGAAGGTTTCACTATAAAAAGTGGAAATTATTCAGCAGGTGGGATTATTTATGTAGAAATGTCAAATTTTAATTTGATAAATTGTATTGTTATTGGAGGGGAAGCTACAGATTGCGGTGGAGCAATATACGCAAATAATTCAAATCTTTCAATTGAAAAAACAACAATAAAGGATAATGAGGCTGCCAGTAATGGTGGCGGTATTTATGCGAAAAATTCAAATCTTAGTATAATACAGAGTTATTTCAGCTCCAACAATGCAGCTTCCGGGGGGGGCGTATCTCTTAGCAATACGGACTGTGATTCCACTAACAGCTGTTTTGTGTTAAATACTTCATCTTCCCGCGGCGGAGCGTTTTATATAGAAGAAAGATCAGAATTGATTGCAGTAAACTGCACATTTGGTTATAATGATAATGATTCCGTCGAAGGTATACAGAATGATGGTAGTATTGATCTCGTAAACTGTGTTATAGCTGACTCAATTGACGGAAATGGTACGTTATTAGTAAACTATTGTTGTTCTGAAACTGATTTCAGTGTATATGGGGCTGGCAATGTACTTGCAGATCCACAAGTAACTGAAGCAGGCTGTTTAAAATCCACCTCTCCATGCATTGATGCGGGAACGGCCGATGGAGCTCCATCAGTTGATATTATTGATCAAGCCAGACCGGCTGGGGATGGAATTGATATTGGTTGCGAAGAATTCAACGATTCTGATGGCGATGGTTTTTCGGATTATTACGAAAATCTTTGTGGTGGTGATATTTCACCGACTGGAGATGATGATGGAGATGGCCTAACAAACATGTACGAGTATGAAAATGGGCTTAATGCACTTAACGCTGATACTGATGGTGACGGCATGGATGATGGTTGGGAAACTAGTTATAGCCTCAATGCCCTCAAAGATGATTCCAAAGTGGATACCGATGCAGATGGTTTGTTAAATATAGAAGAATATGAAGCTGGAGCTAATCCCAATAGCACTGATACTGATGGTGATGGAATGGATGACTATTGGGAAGTTAAAGAAGCATTTTCAGATGTAACAACTGCAGATTTTGATGGCACAGAAACCACCGTTCTAACTGTTAATGGCAATGTTTATACCAACACATATGGCAGTTGGGAAGCAGAAGGAACTCTTGCTTATGCTCGTGACCGTAGCGGTTGGATTGAATATACTCTCAATGTTCCTCAAAATGGAACTTTCCAACTTGAAGTTACTGGCGGGCAACATACTTCTGGAGCTACTCGCAACGATTTCATTGTAACCTGCTACATTAATGGTGGGTTTAGCGGACGTAAAACGATCAGTGCTGCTTATGGCAGTTCTGCGGCTGTCAGGTTCTTTACCCCTGAACTAACAACAGGAAATGCAACGGTAAGACTTGTTTGGGATAATGTTTATCGAGATACTTCTCTACAGATAAATTCACTTAAACTTATCAGTCTCGGGGGGGCAGACAGTGATTCTGATGGTGTGCTTGATTGGATGGAATCCAGACTTAATAATATGAGTTCCGTACAAATCCCTGTTTCCACAAAAGTATCGCCTGTATGTATTGAAGGTGATAACGCCACATTCATCGAGCAGGTTGCCATTACCGGATATTATACACCATCTGGAGAAACTCCGGTTGCTCCGGAGGTCAAACATGCCGCATTCAACAACTGGTATGCGGACGTACCGCTTGATCCGGTAAATAGCAACAATATCCAAATAACCATATCCAGCCAAAACGGCGCTCTGGTAACAAATGGACAAACAACTTGGATTCCAACCAATATTTTCACGGATGGCAATACGACGATCAGGCTTAATGACTCCCTGTTGCTGACTGCAATTCCGTCAGGAGGCGTTAATGGTACTGTTGATATTACGGTTGAAGGACAAACATACGATGTTACCAGTGGAACTCCGATGGCATATAAGTTTGAAAATGCAGGAGATATTGTAATTACTGCTGTATATACTCCTACTTCTGGCGACACGGTTACCGAAACCTTGACGGTTAAGGTTATTAGTGCGGCGTTCAGTTGCAATCCGGTTTGTTTTGTGGATGAAGGTCGCTATTGGGACAATCCAGATATCGATGCCAACATTATTGTAAATGCAGACCGTAATATCACATTCACCGATTACGGTATGAATAATGGCAGCAGAAGATTTTACCTTAAGGCCAGCAGCGATGTTACTGCTTATGTTGATGCAAGAATCAGCGAAGATGGTCCGATTATCGACAGCGCAAAAATCAGTGTCATTAACGCAACTTCCCATGCTACTGATGGTTACAACCAAATCCTGTATACTTTCGAGGATGGCAGTATTATGTTCGAGGGATATGTTGTTCTTGATGAAGTGCCGGATGACATTGAAGTAAAAGTTGTCCTGTTTGGAACCGGTACGCTATTCGAGGACGGCACACGGACAAAAACTTTCACTGCATCTGATTTCAACGACAGTGGCGAGTTGCATTATAACATTCTGGCCCCGGCCAATTTTACAACCTGCCAGCATGTTTACATCTACCAGAATGGCGTGTTGATAAAACAACTACTGTAATTAATAAGTGAAAAATAATTCAAATATAAGTAAAGGATAAAAATCTAATGTCAAAGATCAGATCAATTTTTAAACTATGGTTAGTATTTGTCTTTGTGTTGTACGGACTTTTGGCGACAACAACAACATTTGCCAATCCGAATGCCAAGGACAATAAAGACGACGACGATAAAGAATGTGATTGCAAAACATGTAAAAATGGTGATGGCGGTGGAGGTGGTAAAACAGGTAGTATATATGTTTGGGTCAATTTCGGTCGGATTGCCAATGACACTTTAACATTACCTGGAAAATTCACTATATATTCAAAAAAGCCGACTCCTGCTATATACAGCCCAACTAACCTTCAATACGTAAATTATTTGCTTGATAAAATCCGTATAGACAACGATGGAAGTGATTCCAGCGACCCGTTACCGTCTGGAGTAGCACGACAAGTTGTTACCTTTGCCAATAAGCGAACACCGCTGATCTTTAATTTTGCTTCAGGGAGCAGCACCGCTAGTTTGTCCGGGGAAAAGGCTACCTGGAACTACAAAATGAAAATGTTGGACTCGAATGGGGATGAAACCACTTCCAGTCCTGCTACATATGCTTTATATATTGGCGATGGCACCATTATCAAGTATTCCGTATCAACCGGGAATGTTATTTCTTACCAAACTACCACAGGCCGTATTCTTGCGCCTTCTGATCCCACTGTAGGTTTAGAAGCCATTTATGATGCTTATGGCAATGTGCGGCAAATATGGTCACAGGCAAGTGGTTTAGCTGACGTGGTTGTTGCTGACAATGGAGTAAGTTATGAAATCCGTATTTATTCCTCACTCGATGCCGGAACCAAGACTGATGGTCTTTACGTTCCAACAGGAACTGCTCATACTGTCTGGAAAATAGAAAACCCCAATCCCGGACAGAATAATAAGGTTAAAGTTACTCAGACAATTAATGGACAGTCTAAAATCTGGCTGTTTACATACAGCTATGCCGTAGAAGCATGGACTCTGGAATATCCTGGCGATACCAAGCTGGATTCCATGACTACCTCGTGGAACTATTCAATGACCATTCATACGGATATTACCACCATAAAAAGCCCTACGGGAACTGTTGCCAGCAAAACAAGTCGTACCTATGAAGAACTTGGTGATGGTGAACGTTTGGTTGTGCAAACAGATGATCCGGATGGAGCAAATCGCCAGACTGTTTACACTTATTATACCGGTACTGGTGATTCAGGCAGTTACAGCAGGGCCAAAACGGTTAGTTATCCTGATGGATCATGGGTGAGTTACGAATATGACTCAGCCGGGCGTACTACTGTTGAACTCAGGCCGTTCAAGAATTCCCCGTTCGGTTCTGCCGCAAGTTCTGCCAGGGCTACCTATTATTCCTACACCCCGCACGATTCACGCGATACCCTTACCCCGGACGATGAACGTCCGCGTACAACCGAGGAAAAGGTCCTCGGGATTACCGTCAGCAAGACTTATAACGCATATTACTCCGACAGTGGCCAATATGTGGAAATTGAGGAACGTTGTGCTTCGGCTTCCGCTGCATATGGCGACAGTTCAAATTTGAAAACTGAAAAACGTTATTATGCGGAAGGGGCGGCTACTACCGCAAATGCCGGACGTCTTTACCGGGAAACCTACCCGAACGGCACGATCAAGACTTACACCTACGAATACGGAAACTGGACGGAAAATCCCGATCCTTCACAGTCGACTTTTACAGCGGGAACCGGCAGCGCGTTGAGAACCACGATTGTTCATGGAACCACTGCCAGCACGGACGGTATTGCTTATAAAACCACCAAGGAAACGATAGTTCATGATGAGCGCGGCAATGAAGTGTTCAAGGAAACCTATGCCTATACTGGCAGCGGATATGAGCGGATTGCATGGAAAGCCTACACTTTTGACGGACTTAACCGGGTTATTGAGGAATATGGCTCCAACAATACTCAGAAAAGCCAGACCTGGAGCAGTTGCTGTAAACTGGCGTCGGAAACTAAGGCTGACGGAACTCAATATTCTTATTCCTACAACTCTCTGGATCAGCTCGTTTCAAAAACCAGGGTTGCCGCTACCGGACAGCAGGACATTGTCACCACCTACACTTACGATGCCGATGGAAAGCAGCTTACCTCAACAACTACGGCCGGGGGGCTGTCGCTCGGGAACAGTACCGAATACAATCTTGCCGGACAAGTCACCAGAACCACTGACTCCAGAAACCTTGATACCACCTTCTCTTATTTGAAAG
This sequence comes from Victivallales bacterium, assembly GCA_963678815.1. Classification (GTDB taxonomy): domain Bacteria; phylum Verrucomicrobiota; class Lentisphaeria; order Victivallales. The sequence continues at coordinate 3,397,588 of OY787460.1, read as the reverse complement.
GCGTCAATTCCGGATCGAATATCAAAGGTGAAGTCACCACCGTTACCTTGCCGGGGGGAGGAACCAGCACCACGGAAAATTACATTGACGGGAGCACATTATCCGTTACCGGGGATGCGGTAGTTGCCCAGTATTACGATTACGGGGTAAACGCCGACGGCTCCACCTGGACAATGGTCCGCACTGGCCGCAACGATTCCGCGAGATGCCGGAAGACTACCACTGATATGCTGTGGCGGACTGTGAAAGTTGAAAGCTCAGGTTACGGCGGAACGGTTACCGCTCAGTATTATTACAACAGCAAAAGCCAGTTGATCAAGATAACCCAGACCGGACAGGCGGATACGTTGTTTGTTTATGACGATCTTGGCAACCGGATTCGTTCCGGTCTGGACATTGATGCAAGCGGTTCTCTCGATCTGGCGTCAACCGACCGCATCAGTGATACTGAAACCCTGTTCGCCAATGAATCCAGCGCATGGTGGCTGACCAACACGAGCAAAGTTTATGCCGTTGAAAACGATGCCACGGCAACAACCACCGGAATCAGCAAATCCAGGTTGACCGGGTTCGGGACTAATGTTGTTTCTGAATCGAAACAGCTTGACATTAACGGCAATGAAACCGTGTCCACCACCTCCATTGACCGGACAAATAAAACCGTTACCCAGACCGTCAATGTCCCAAATTCCAGCGTGGACGCTCAAACGGTTGTACTCAATGGCCTGGTTACCAGCCAGCGGTCTCCGCAAAATCTCACTTATACATATACCTATGATGCCTTGGGACGCCGAACCGGGGTTACCGATCCTCGCACCGGACAATCGGTAATTGCCTATTATACCGAAGGCACGGGCAAAATCGGGCAGGTCTATACCGTTACCGATGCCGCAAGCAATGTCACTGCTCTTGATTACTACTCCGATACCGGACGCAGAAAATCAGTTAAAAACGCCCTGAACAAATACGCCTACTCTGAATACGACAATATGGGGAATGTTGTCAAGTCGTGGGGCGACACCACTTACCCCACGGAAATGGTTTATAACAATTTCGGGCAAATGACCCAGCTCAAGACCTACCGTGGCGGTTCCGGCTGGACTGCCTCGACCTGGCCCACCGGCAATACCGGCGACGCCGAACTTACCCAGTGGACTTATGACGAAGCCAGCGGACTTGTTACCGCCAAGACTTATGCCGACAGTAAGAGCGTCAGCTATACCTATACCGTTCCCGGACAACTCCTGACCCGCACTTGGGCGCGGACTTCCGGCGGCAGCCCCCTCGTCACCACCTACAGCTATGACGCCAATACCGGACAGCTCATAGGTATAGATTATTCCGATTCCACAACCGACCTGGCCTATACCCACAACCGGCTCGGACAGAATAAAACCGTAACCGATGCCGTCGGCAGCCGGACTTTCAGTTACAATACGGCCTTGCAGTTGAGTTCCGAAGCAATTACCGGGTTGTATTCAAAGACTTTAACCAAAAACTATGAGACAACCGGCGTCATTGGACGCTATACCGGCGTTAACATCAGTACTGAGTACAGTGCGGCAATCGCCTATGACACCTACGGCAGAATGAGTTCCGTCACTTCCGGCTCAGACGCTTTTACTTATGCCTATCTGACTAATTCCAACCTTATTCAGTCAATCACTTATCCGAACAATATCAAGGTCGACAATGCCTTCGAAGCAAACCGGAATCTGATAACCCAGGTGAAAAATACTTACAATACCTCCACTACGGTCAGTCAGTATGACTACACTTATGACGCTATCGCCAGAAGAACCACAAAATCCCGCACCGGAACTGCTTTTGTCACTCCTGATATCCTTACATACGGCTATAACGACCGGTCGGAAGTAATCAGCGCGGTTTCGGACAACATTACCACATATAACTTTGGTTTTGCTTTTGACAATATCGGCAACCGGGATACCTCCACTTCCAGTGAAACCGGAAGTGCGGTACAGAGAAGCTACACTACCAACAACCTGAATCAATATACGGCTATCGATAATCCGTCGCAAAATCTTACTTATAATGATGACGGCTGCATCCTCACAGACGGCAACGGCTGGAATAATTCATGGAATTGCGAAAACCGCCTGATCGAGACCTATAATGACACTGTAGGGAAAAAGCTTGAGTTTACTTATGACTACATGGGACGCCGGGTAGAGAAGAAAGTATATACCGGCAGCAGTTCCACAAGCTGGACTCTCAGCAGTGACCTGAAATTCGTTTATGACGGGTACAAACTCATAGAAGTGCTCGACGGACAGAATTCCAACGCAATTGTCCAGAAATTCACCTGGGCTGGTGAAACTCTGTTAAGCGTTTACGATTCCGCCGCCACTGCAACTTATTACTATTTTGCCGATGCCAATAAGAATATTGGACAACTGATGGATAGTTCCGGAAATATCGTTGCCAAATATGAATATTCCCCGTTCGGCAAATTGATTTCGTCCAGCGGAAGCTACGCCGCAACCAATCCTTTCCGGTTCAGTTCCGAATACCACGATGACGAAACCGGGCTTGTTTATTACAACTATCGGTATTATAATCCCGAGTTAGGCCGCTGGTTGAATAGAGACCCAATTGGTGAAAGAGGTGGAATCAATCTGTATGCAATGGTGGGGAACGATGCGGTGAATAAGTGGGATTATTTAGGGAAATGGTCTAAAGCGCAATGTAAAATGTCTGGAGGTACTGTCCAGGGGAAAAAATGTTGTTGCGAAGATAAAGAAATTGATCCTAAAAAACAATGTTGTAATGTTGGCTTTTTTTCTGAAAAAATCGAAAGCAAAACTTCTGGAGCTAGATATGTTGGAGTATGTTATTCTGCTGGTTTTGCTTTGGGTGGAGGAGGATATTATATACGATGTGATCTTCGTAGCACACTTGATAAAAAATGTTGCAGGACGCAAGTACAGGTACATGCTGTAGTACTTGGGGTGGGAGCTGGAGGAAAAGCATTGGCTATATTTATGCCGGAGTTTGATAATGTTAAAGATCCTTCTGAATTTGCTGGCAGAGCCTTTATGGGAGGAGTTTCTGTAACACCAGGAATTGGAGTCAGTATAGGAAAACTTAGGTTAGGAAGTCATTGGGCAAAAGGAGCTATGGCAGTTCAAGCTGGAGCAGATATAGGTATTGGGGCCTATTCCGGATCAAGCTGGGTAACAGAAATAGACATTTTGAATTGTACTAAAGACTATTGTCCATCATACCCATAAGGTAAGCTAAATGTCATACGAAATACTTTTTACTCTTATACTTGGACCTTACGCAGTTGTAGGGTGTATTGTCGTTTTAGCAATAATAAAAGATAATAATTGTCGTGAAAAAATTGATCTTCTAAATTTTACGACATTATTCATCTTAGGATTTATTGTTATTATATGGCCATTATTCTTGGTTTTATATTTTTATTTAAAAGATTGTATTCCTGGCAACGGCAGTAATAACAACGAAAACTGTGAGGAGCAAACTACATCACCTTTTACTCGTTCTAAGAAATTCAACGCTGTTAACCCTCCACCTCCACCCCAAGAAAATGACTCTGAGAAACGATGAGTTTTTAAATTCGAGATTTTCAAATTTTTGAATTTCAGAATAAGCGGGTAGTGCCGGATGTTCTTTGACAATTTGAAGAAGTGACGTTGACTGGAGCGGCACCGCGTTTACCGCGTCGGATACGATTACCTATGCTTACAATGACCGTTCGGAACTGTTGAATGCCGACGCTTCAACAAATGCCAATTACCTGTTCGGGTACACGTATGACAACATCGGCAACTTCAATACCTCCGCCACCAGTGAAACCGGAACCGCCGTCACCAGCGCTTACACTACGAACAACGTAAACCAGTATACTGCTGTTGATACCTCTACGAACAATCCCGCCTATGACGACGATGGCAATATGACCACTATGCCCGTGCTTCCCGGCGGAGCAACCGCTTGGACGCTTGAATGGAATGCCGAAAACCGTCTGGTCAAGGCGACTTTGGGAACTACGGTCATGGACTTTGTTTATGACTATGCCGGCAGGCGCGTGGAAAAGAAAATCACCGAGGACGGCACGGTTACCAGCCGGGAATTCTTTGTCTATGACGGCTGGAACCTGATCGAAACTCTGGACGCATTGAACAGCAGCGCGATTACCCATAAATTTGTCTGGGGAACGGATCTCTCCGGTTCTCTTCAGGGCGCGGGTGGCGTCGGTAGCCTGCTCTCGGCTACCGACAGTTCCGGAACTTATTACTCCCTTTACGACGCCAACGGCAACGTCGGACAGTACCTAGACGGCAGTGGAAATATTGTCGCGGCCTATCAATATTCCCCGTTCGGTGTTATAATATCGAAGAGTGGCACGAAGCAGGACGACTTTAATTTCCGCTTCTCCACCAAGTTCCTTGATAACTCGACCGGGCTTTATTACTACGGCTTCCGCTATTACTCAACCCGCTTCGCCAGATGGATTAATAGAGACCCAATCGGTGAATATGGTGGAATCAATCTGTATGCAATGGTGGGGAATAATCCTATTAAATGGACTGACCGACTTGGTTTGGAAATGGTATTTGAAACTTTTGAAGTACATGGTAGTCCAGAAGATAAAATGGCATACATGTCTGTTGATGTTGCCTATTATCCAGAAGATGATGATTGCTGTGATGAAATTAAGATGTATCAAACATATCAAGTTCATGATAAAGTAAATAATGTATATTCAAAAGGTAGTGGTACAACAGGAAAAAACTTAGATAAGGGATGGAAGGTTGATACTGCAAACGATTCAGATTATTATAGTGATAACCAAGTTATAGGAACGATTTGTCCTATAGGTCCAAGTAATGGCAGTACAAATCGTTGGCTTTGGATATGGGATGATGAAGCAAGAGTTGTTGACTATCCAGGAGTATATCCCTCTTCTGTTTGGGCATATATAATAGATACTTTTCTAGATGCTATTGATAATGAACGACGGAAAAAGAGTATAGAAGAATTCAAAAAGCTTCACTATGTATATAAGTACAAGACAAGTGCAAAATGTGTTAAAGGCAAAGATAAAGGGAAAACATACGCAACTGCAGAATGGGGTTTTACGATTAAAGATGGAAAGGTAATTAATCCGTGGAAAAAAGTGAATAATAAATGAATTACATTATGAGAACATCAGGGCAAATAACTAAAATGATATTTTGTATGGCTTTATTTCCTGTTATGTTATTACTATTGAATTCTTGTGCCAATAGCCTAGCAAAATTCAAAATGAATAAAGGGGAAGATATATATATTTCTCTTGAAAATAATGGGCAAATTAAATTTACAGGTTTTTACCCAACAGGAGGTCCAATTCATCCTCGGCTATATGGACTTTTTACCTGGTCTCGTCCTTGGGAAAAAGGAACATGGTATATTGATGATGAAGGATATATTGTTTTAAAAAGAGATGATGCTAGCTATCCAATTATTAGGCTAAATGAATACTTGAAAGAACACAAAGGCACTCGTGTAGGAAAACATCGAGTTCCAGAACTTGAAAATCCTCCACCCCAAGAAAATGACTCTGAGAAACGATGAGTTTTTAAATTCGAGAATTTCAGATTTTTGAATTTCAGAATAAGCGGGTTGTGCCGGGTGTTCTTTGACAATTTGAAGAAGTGACGTTGACTGGAGCGGGACCGCGTTTACTGCGTCGGATACGATTACCTATGCTTACAGCCGGGGGGCAGATGCTGTAACAAATACCATTTATAATTTTGGCTTCGATTATGATTCAATTGGAAACAGAACTTCTTATTCAACAGATGAATCAGGCTCAACGGTTACTTCAACTTATGCCACAAATAACCTCAACCAGTACACTGGTATTACTAATCCATCTGTAAGTCCTACTTACGACGATGATGGTGATATAACTTCAGATGGTACCTGGACTTACACATGGAACTGCGAGAACCGGATCATCGTAGCCGAAAAATCAGATGCTAAATTGGAATTTAAGTATGATTATTTGGGAAGAAGGGTTGAGAAAAAAGTATATTCCGGCTCTACCGGTAGCTGGACTTTGGACACTCACTTAAAATTTGTATATGACGGATTTGAACAGATAGAGGAATTGGACGGAGCAGACAGCGATGCCATCCTCAAAAAGCGTATCTGGGGCATTGAAAAAATCCTTGCTGATATTCACGGAGAAAATACCTACTATGCCCTTGGCGATGCCAATAAAAACATCTCTGAGTATCTAGATTCCTTGGGTAACATTCAATCACATTATGAATACTCTCCTTTCGGTAAAATCACCCAGTCTTCCGGCTCAATGCAAAATGATTTCGACTATCGCTTCTCTAGTGAAATATTTGACTCCGAAACCAAGCTGGTATACTATAATTATAGATATTATAGTCCTGAACTTGGTCGTTGGCTCAATAGAGACCCAATCGGCATAAAAGGCGGAATCAATCTGTATGGGATGGTGGGGAACGATGCGGTTAATAAGTGGGATATTTTAGGATTATGCAGCGATACTTGTACTTGGGATAAACGAAAAAAGGCTTGGTGTTGTGGAGGCAAAGAATGCAAAACAAGGTTTGACTGCTGTGAAGACGGAAAAATAACTTCTGCTAAATGGGCAAAGAAAGGTTTAGCTCGTGCGCGTTGTTGTCCAAAGCAAATCTCAATAGATACAAAGAAATACAAGGCATGTATGAAAGGCATTGATGAGCATTATGCTAAAGTTATTCATTACTGGGATATATACTATAAAGAGACAGAGCGACAAATCTACAAGGAATCAGCCAAAAAATATAAGGCATGTGAAGATGCTTTTGATAAAAGAAAATCTACTTATGCTGCAAAAGTATTTGCGTGCAAACTTGCAGTTGCCGCAGCTGAAGGAAAATTATTAGCTACTGCATATATAATGTATGAACAGGGAAGAGTTGCAGCCCTTGGATTATATTCAGCGGCAAAAGACGAATGTCAAAGACTCTATCCTTGTAATGAAGGAAACATGAGTGACAAGAACCCATATGGTCACCTTAATATACCAAATCCTGGACCTTATTATGAGCGTTATTATGATTCTTTGAAAAATAAGAAGTAGCAGGATGTCTTGTGCTGTAAAGGGCAATTGGCATAACCAGTCCAATGTATTTTACTCAGACCTTAATTATTGTTCTCCTATAATATGTTGAAATTTATATATTGTTGCGATAATTTATAACTGTAATAATAATTTGAATGAGAGTTTTGCCGTACAAATTTCATTATTTTAATTGTTTTAAAACATTTATGAGTTTTGCTTATGGATAAAATAATAAAATACAGGCATTATAATATCTTGTTACAACTTTCTATATTTTTCGCCGGTCTAATGGGGTACGTATATATAAAAGAAATTTCATTAATACTGAAAATTGATGTATGTTATTTAAAACCAATTTTTCTCATTTTTCTTTTACAAATATTTTTAATAAAAAAAAGAAAACCTAATCATGTTGAGGAACATCAAGTTCCGAGACAGAAGAACCCTCAACCTCCACCCCAAGAAGATGACTCTGAGAAACGATGAGTTTAAGGTTTTTGATTTTGGAAGATTTCAGATTTTTGAATTTCAGAATAAGCGGGTTGTGCCGGGTGTTCTTTGACAATTGAAAAGGCTTTAGGTTAATAAAACCTTCGTGCCCTCTGTGGCCTCTGTGGTGAAATTTTTTTGATAACCTAGGTGAAAAATACTTACAATACCTCCACTACGGTCAGTCAGTATGACTACACCTATGACGCGATTGGCCGGAGAAGTGACGTTGACTGGAGCGGGACGGCGTTTACTGCGTCGGATACGATTACCTATGCTTACAATGACCGTTCGGAACTGTTGAATGCCGACGCTTCAACAAATGCCAATTACCTGTTCGGGTACACGTATGACAACATCGGCAACTTCAGCACTTCCGCCACCAGTGAAACCGGAACCGCCGTCACCAGCGCTTACACTACGAACAACGTAAACCAGTATACTGCTGTTGATACCTCCACGAACAATCCCGCCTATGACGACGATGGCAACATGACCACTATGCCCGTGCTTCCCGGCGGAGCAACCGCGTGGACTCTTGAGTGGAATGCAGAAAACCGTCTGGTCAAGGCGACTTTGGGAACTACGGTCATGGACTTTGTTTATGACTATGCCGGCAGGCGCGTGGAAAAGAAAATCACCGAGGACGGCACGGTCACCAGCCGGGAATTCTTTGTCTATGACGGCTGGAACCTGATCGAGACTCTGGATGCATTGAACAGCAGCGCGATCACCCATAAATTTGTATGGGGACAGGACTTAAGCGGTACTTTACAGGGCGCGGGAGGCGTCGGCGGATTGCTCTCGGCTACCGACAGTTCTGGGACCTATTACTCCCTTTACGACGCCAACGGCAACATCGGGCAGTATCTCGACGGCAGCGGAAATATTGTCGCGGCCTATCAATATTCCCCGTTCGGTGTTATAATATCGAAGAGTGGCACGAAGCAGGACGACTTTAATTTCCGCTTCTCCACCAAGTTCCTTGATAACTCGACCGGGCTTTACTACTACGGCTTCCGCTATTACTCCCCCCGCTTCGCCCGCTGGATTAGCCGAGACCCAATTGGTGAAAGAGGTGGAATCAATCTGTATGCAATGGTGGGGAACGATGCGGTGAATAATGTTGACAAGCTTGGGGAATTTGCAATCACCGGAACCACCTTACTAATTGGTGGTCTTATTATTGGTGGTGGTATTATTATTCATAAAATAGTTAACGACCCTTCCGTACAAAGAGGATTATCAGGCATCTATGACGCAGCAGCTGGTGCTATTTCAGGACCTAATATTAAGGATGAAGATGATACAGATACAATTCCTATTCCAAGAGTTGAGCCTATCCCAATTCCAATAGAAAGGATAAAACCTAAGCCTAAAAAAGGACGAAGAAATAAAAAGAAATGCCCCGACGAATTACTGGAAGCACTAATGCTCATGAAGGACGTTTTTTGTAATGTTCCAAGGAGCTGTAACTGTAATGACACATGCTTTTCGTCAATGGCTAAAATTGCGGCTGGTTATGCTTGTAAAGCAATCAGGAGAGAAATAATGGTCAAATGTTTTAATGGAGGAGATTCCGAGCATGATGGACAAGTAGGAGATGTAATGAAAGGCATATCTAAATGCAAAAGTATTGCCGCAATAAAATGCAAGTATTTTTAATTTGAAAAGAATTCATTTATGTATACAAGCAATGACGCTCAAGCCTTAATAGAGGATATTCATTTGAACTTCCAGGATACGCCATATCCAGGGGAGAAGAATATTGTCCCCAAATTCATATCGATATTTGATGACTATTATGATACCTATCTTGCCTTTAAAGATATAAAGCACTGGCAAGATATAGACGTTGATTTCGTTTTATCAAATAAAGATACTCTTCATTTTTTAACTGCGGAAGCATTTCATTTTTATTTACCTGCATTCATGATTGCAATAATACGAGATCCTATAAAAGTTGATGTTGCCGTCGACAGTACTTTTTTTCTATTGAATCCCAATGAATGTAAAAAAAGTTTGTTTAAAGAAAGAATAAAATATTTTAATAATGATCAAGCTAAAACAGTTAAGCATTTCATGCAATTTTTTAGGGATGTACACGCAGGCATCGAACCAATAATTGATGATATTAATAAAACCATAAATAGTTATTGGAATAAATTCTGATAGTTGTAGTGTAGGAAAACACCAAGTTCCGGGACAGAAGCCCCCTCCACCTCCACCCCAAGAAAATGACTCTGAGAAACGATGAGTTTACTGTTTTTGATTTTGGAAGATTTCAGATTTTTGAATTTCAGAATAAGCGGGTAGTGCCGGGTGTTCTTTGACAATTTGAAGAAGTGACGTTGATTGGAGCGGAACCGCGTTTACCGCGTCGGATACGATTACCTATGCTTACAATGACCGTTCGGAACTGTTGAATGCCGACGCTTCAACAAATGCAAATTACCTGTTCGGGTTCACGTATGACAACATCGGCAACCGTGATACTTATGCATCAAGTGAATCCGGGAATCCTGTCCAAAGTAATTATACTACTAATAACTTGAACCAATATACTGCAATCACTAATCCGACACTGTCGCCAACTTATGATGATGATGGAAATATGACCTCCGATGGCGTTTGGACTTATACATGGAACTGCGAAAACCGTCTAATCGGGTCCGAAAAAGTTGAGGACACCAAACTTGAGTTTGCGTATGACTATATGGGACGGAGAGTACAGAAAAAAGTTTATTCATGGACTGGTTCGATATGGCAACTTGACACTCATTTAAAGTTTGTATATGATGACTACAAATTGATCGAAGTTCTTGATGGAGCAAATTCTGACGCAATCCTACAGAAATTCGTATGGAATGGAGAGCTGCCTTTCTCAATTTATGATGCAAGTTTGAATACTACATATTATTTTCTGCTTGACGCCAATAAAAACGTTTCAGAACTTGTTGATGCAAGTGGAAACGTCGTGGCCCACTACGAGTACACTCCTAATGGAAAGATTTCCAGCCAAACCGGATCTTATGCAGACAATACTCCTATCAGGTTTAGCTCGGAATATTTTGACAATGAAACTGGGCTTATTTATTATAACTTCCGATATTTAAATCCTAAATTAGGCCGTTGGATTAATAGAGATCCTATATCAGAATATGGTGGCAATAATCTTTACTGTTTTATGTCAAACGCTGGAGTAATAAGCTGGGATTATCTTGGTTTAATGGATGCTGATGAAGTACGAGAATGGGTGATAAAGACAATTTCCGATAAAAGTTTACGAAAAAAATATCCAACAGCCGTGCGATTTTTGCAACATTGGTTCCTTAAACTTGGTGGGACTGTCGATCTAACAGAAAAAGAAATTAAATATATTTTTGGATCAGAACAGGGAAAAAGCGCGATGGGGAAACTCGATGGAAAAATGATAGGATGGATTAAATTTAAAAATCCTTCTGTTCCAATAGGCTTCCGGGATAAAATACATCGTCATTTAAAAGGTAGTCCTAATTATGGAGGAGAAGGTGTTATGGAAACATTTCCTACTACGAGTTTGTGGGATAGTAATGAAGCATCAAATTATTTCTTTGCATTTCATAATATATATTTTGACGCGGAATATGATGGAGAATTTTGTAAAAAAGACAAAGACTATTATATTTTCACAGGTACTGTCACTTATAGAGCTTTTGACACATACGTATTTCAAAATCGTGCTTGGGGTGCTTTAGGTTTATTTCTTGGAGGACCTTTGGATTCAGATATGTATAAACTTCAACAATCAGGACAGGCTAAAAGTTTCAACATTGAAGGTTTTTACGAAATAAAAAATAAGGTTATTGATTATAAAGCAGATGCCAAATCAGACGAAAAAATAAACGTATCTCCCGCTAACCCCAGTATAATATATTAAGGATTTTCTAAAATGTTAAATTTTTTAATAATTATTATGGTAATTATACTGATGTATCCATTCGTTTCTTTTTCTGAAAATCTTTCCCCAAGAAGCATCAAGAAAAGTGGAAATGAATTATTGTTGCAAGATATTATTTCTCCATGGTTATCTGCTGATATAAACCGACATAAGGTCAAGCCATTCACATTCATCAGAAACAAACCAGTGCAAAAAAGGGAACTTTATAATTATCTCGCCAAAGCGCCCCAATGGTGTTTATGCTATGATCTGGAAGGCAATCTTGTTGGTATCAGAAGATATCTCAAACATGAAAGATGGGAAATCGGGAATGAGTATTTTAAATTATATAGAAACAACCATAGAAATCTATATCAGATTACAATGAAAATATATCTTGATATAGTCGATAACCTTAAACATCAATTAAAAGAGATTCACATAAACGCTAAAGGGAAACCTGTAATAATTATTCCAGAAACGGCTACTGATTCTTTTTATGAACACAAAGAAGTATCTAAGATTTTCTTTAAGTGCAAAGGGTTTTCATTTTACGTATTAACTTCAGGACCAGATAATACTAAACAAGTATTAATCAACGCTGTCAATTATTTACTGAATGTAGTTTTTCATGATGTCCCAGATAATTTGGGTATTCAAAATATTTCTTTAGCAGAAAAGAAAAATTCTATCATGATTACTTATGGTGACCAAGGAGGGATTTATGAAATATCTTCATGTGTCAACAAGCAGAAGGAAGGTATTTTTTTTCTGCGTATTGTCAATGAAGATAATAAAGACGTTGTTCCTCGGGAGTTCATGTTTAAAAATACAAACGAAATTTGCGGATGGTCATCAAACCCGAATGAGCTATTTTTGTATAACAGGGCATTTATTGTAACGGCAGTGAACGGTCCTTTGCTGAAAAAATCAAAAGATACTTTCATTTTGTTATGCTTTAAAAATAAAAGTTCGAAAAAGGTCGAGGTGATTTCAAAAGAGAAGCTAATTTTTGTGCCTTTTGAAAGATAAAATATTTGCCGCCCTTGTATCTTTGTCTATGACGGCTGGAATCTGATTGAAACTCTGGACGCTTTGAACAGCAACACGATAACTCATAAATTTGTATGGGGAACGGATCTTTCCGGTTCTCTGCAAGGCGCGGGGGGTGTCGGCGGATTGCTCTCGGCTACCGACAATTCCGGAACTTATTACTCCCTGTACGACGCGCCAACGGCAACGTCGGACAGTACCTCGATGGCAGTGGAAATATTGTCGCGGCCTATGAATATTCCCCGTTCGGCGTTATAGTATCGAAGAGTGGCGCGAAGCAGGACGACTTTAATTTCCGCTTCTCCACTAAGTTCTTTGATAACCTGACGAACCTGTATTACTACGGCTTCCGCTATTACTCCCCCCGCTTCGCCCGATGGCTTAATAGAGACCCCATCGGTAAACAAGGAGGAATCAATCTGTATGGAATGGTGGAGAACAATGCGGTGAATAAGTGGGATTATTTGGGACTCAGAACTGTTTATATCGTATATTATTTGTCCCCCCCGACCGGCAAAAGGCTTGTTACTCCTTCAGTAAAGTCAAATTTAAAATTATTAATAAATATTGGACTTAATGCTGGACTAACCAATGATAAAATAGCTGTACTGTTTTATGATAGGGCTCCACGCAGTGGTGAACTCGGGCTTATTCGTGCCATAAAATATGACCCCAAATATTTTTTTGCTAATTTTAGGCAAAATACAAAAGGTAATTGTGTGTTAGGATATGGGATTGAAGTTAATCAAAGAAGTGGCCGTAGCACTTCTCCTTTAGGCCTTGCCTCATCACAAAGCTTTTCTTTATACAGCAGATCATTTGATCGCCAATATCTTTATTTGAATCTTAATAAAATTCCGTATAATAAAAGCTGGGTTGTTGCAAACGTAATGGCTCATGAATCATTGTTCCATACTCTAGGAGGATATAGTGATTCTATTACTAAATTTACCTATTTAGCAAGGACTGGAGGAAGAAATATTGACTCATATGCTATGACTAGAGAATTAGTTAGACAACGAGGATTAGTTCCTGCATATTTGGTTGATGCGATAAAAAATCTATTGGAGGTGAAATAATGAAGGAAAGTCCAGCAAAAGTATATTATTTACACTTATATCTCATTGGTATTATGAATTTATTGGGAGGTTGTTTTTGCTATAACATTGGAATAAATATGAATTTTTTCTATAACGAATTATTGGAAAATGCCCCACTTCCACGATTAACAGAATGTATACTCTTTTTTTCTTGGTGGCCATTTATAATCGCATTATTCTCTATTTTAATGGGAGTGTATGTCAAGAAAAAGTCTTTTCAAGGCAAATTGTTAATAAATACTATTTTTATTATTGTATATATTGATCTTTTTATGTGCTTTATTTCATTATATTCTTACGTTTATCCATTTTTCTTTATAACCTATAAATTGAAAGCTTGATTTGCAATGTGTGTAGGGAAACATCAAGTTCCGGGACAGAAGAACCCTCCACCTCCACCCCAAGAAAATGACTCTGAGAAACGATGAGTTTTATGTTTTTGATTTTGGAAGATTTCAGATTTTTGAATTTCAGAATAAGCGGGTTGTGCCGGGTGTTCTTTGACAATTGAAAAGGCTTTAGGTTAATAAAACCTTCGTGCCCTCTGTGGCCTCTGTGGTGAAATTTTTTTGATAACCTAGGTGAAAAATACTTACAATACCTCCACTACGGTCAGTCAGTATGACTACACCTATGACGCGATTGGCCGGAGAAGTGACGTTGACTGGAGCGGGACAGCGTTTACCGCGTCGGATACGATTACCTATGCTTACAATGATCGTTCGGAACTGTTGAATGCAGACGCTTCAACAAATGCCAATTACCTGTTCGGGTACACGTATGACAATATCGGCAACTTCAGCACCTCCGCCACCAGTGAAACCGGAACCGCCGTCACCAGCGCTTACACTACGAACAACGTAAACCAGTATACTGCGGTTGATACCTCCACGAACAATCCCACCTATGACGACGATGGCAACATGACCACTATGCCCGTGCTTCCCGGCGGAGCAACCGCATGGACTCTTGAGTGGAATGCAGAAAACCGTTTGGTCAAGGCGACTTTGGGAACTACGGTCATGGACTTTGTTTATGACTATGCCGGCAGGCGCGTGGAAAAGAAAATCACCGAGGACGGCACGGTTACCAGCCGGGAATTCTTTGTCTATGACGGCTGGAACCTGATCGAGACTCTGGATGCATTGAACAGCAGCGCGATCACCCATAAATTTGTATGGGGACAGGACTTAAGCGGTACTTTACAGGGCGCGGGAGGCGTCGGCGGACTGCTCTCGGCTACCGACAGTTCCGGAACTTATTACTCCCTTTACGATGCCAACGGCAACGTCGGGCAGTATCTCGACGGCAGCGGAAATATTGTCGCGGCCTATCAATATTCCCCGTTCGGTGTTATAATATCGAAGAGTGGTACGAAGCAGGACGACTTCAATTTCCGCTTCTCCACCAAGTTCCTTGATAACTCGACCGGGCTTTACTACTACGGCTTCCGCTATTACTCCCCCCGCTTCGCCCGATGGATTAATAGAGACCCAATAGGTGAAGAGGGAGGAATCAATCTGTACGCAATGGTGGGGAATAATGCGGTGAATAAGTGGGATTATTTAGGGTTGCTAAAAGTTACTGTGTATATTTATTTAATGGACTGGATTGATAGCTGGGGAGGAGTTTCTGTAAAAACAGGACCGTATTTTTGGCACTCTTCTAAACCCGCTGTTGAATTTGATCTTAAAAAAAATGCTGACGAAGCAGATAAAGAGGGAGGATGGTTTTTTGAACCTGATCTTTTAGTAATTGTAGTAAAAGTTGAAGCAGAAAATGAAGAGGAAAAAGAAGAATCAAAACCATTTGTATATAGCATTGAAGATATGGGAGGTAAAAGTCGTAAAGCAGGAGCTTACGGACTAATAAATCATCCAGCCCAAAAAAATGATAAAGGAATAATTGGTGCTTATATTTGGAAAAATAGAGAATTGTCAGCATTAGATGCATTTAATCCTTATAATTTGAGTGGACGCACCGGAAACGATGTTTATATCAGATCTTTTTATATTTATGGCGGAAAAATTGGAAATAAAAAACCCTTAAAAAAAGGAGATTACATTGAAATTTATGTAGAAGACCATTGTTATGAAGAAAAACAGATTTTTAAACAAAAACTGACAATAAAATAATTATGGTGAAAAATACGTAAAGAAATAATACTCATGAAAAAATCGCTAAAAATATTCTTAACAATAATAAACTGTATTGTATTGGGTCTTATTACTTTTTTGATCTATAATAACATATCCTTTAATCACGCGAAAAATCCGGGTTATTATGTTTTTCCTATAAAAACATGCAAAGGGGATATTTACTGGTACGATATAGCATGGGCTAAGTACCCAACGGGTGATCTTGCTTTTCTATTGATTGAAAAGACAAAGCTTGATAATTTAATGTTAAGTTATAATCACTATTATATCCTTACCAACTATATAACCGGAGAAAAATTAAGAGTAGCTGATTTTAAAGTTAATGAAAAAATTAAAATCCCCAATGATAAATTTTTGTTATATGAAAGCTATACAAATAACTCAGGAAAACGCGTAATAACAAATAAATCAAAAAGAGATATCCCAATATCAATTATTGAATCTTTTTTTCAAAGCAAAAGGTCTAACTACGATCTTGCTGACCTAATTAAATATTACGATGACTATCTAAGACAAATGGAAAAATTAGAAAAAAAACACAGCGGTGTAGGGGAACATCGAGTTCCTGTAGGTGAGCATCAAGTTCCGGGACAGAAGAACCCTCCACCACATCGGGGTCAGACCCCCACCACATCGGGGTCTGACCCCATAAAGACGAATAAAACAAGCACAAACAAAACCCCGATAGCAACCCGGGTTAAGCTATAATGTTGATAGTAAAATACTTATAGTTGCAATTCAGCAAATATATGGCCTTAAATTAAAATATTCCGGCCTTTTTTTGATTTTAATGATTTTTATCATGTGCATCCTGTTAATCCTGTCTGAAAAATTCTTAAATCCAGAGCATCAGGATTGCAAGGGCAAGGAAGAAAATTCCGAGGAGGATTTTGCCGATGATCAGATTTTTCCGGGTGAGTTTAACGGCCTTCATCACGGAAATCCCGCTGAACATGAGTCCGAATACCGCCAGCAGGGGAATGATAAACATCAGGTTATATAGCAGGAGCAGTCCGAACCATTTTGAAAACACCCCGGCTTCATTCGACAGCAGCACCAGCGTAGGCACATAGACTTGTCCGGTACAGACACTTTCCAGGAGCGTCACCAGCGCCCCGATAATCAATGCCCCGCCCAGCAGATACCGGTTTTTCAGTTCCCGCCGCATAATCCCGTGAATGGCCTTCTTAATTTTATCCGGAAGCTGCAAGACCACTTTATGCGCATCGCCGTCAGACTTCCAGTACACCCACACATCCCGGAACGACAGCGCCGCAAACAGCACCAGCACCGCCGCCATCCCCCAATTCAGCACATGTTTAAAAGCAGAAAATCCCGACAGGCTTTGAATAACCTTGAAGAGTCCGAACCCCAGCAGCAGATAGGTAACAAAACACGCCAGACAGTACACAATCCCCACCGCAATGAGACGTTCGCCCCTGATCTTCGCCACCGCCAGCAAACTCATGAAAAACACCAGCGTGGAAAAAACACACGGATTAATGCCATCAAGCAGTCCGGCCACAATCACCGTTCCGAGCTTGAGCTTGTTCCCCACACTATGTACCGAATCCTCCGAAGCCGTCACTGAATCGGCAGATTCGCCATCCGCCCCGCTCAATTTCTCGACCTGCTGAAACAGCTCCTTTTCAATCGCCGGATACCCCGACAGCGCCCGTTTCCGGTTCAATACCATATAAACCCGCGCATTGCTGGAGTCTTTAAGTTTATCGAGAATGGAAATCAGCAGCAGGAAGTTCTTTTTATCGTTCAGCGGATACTTTTTCAGGCTGATTACCTTGCCGTAATCCTCCTTGAGCGGCGGCATGATGAACTCGGTTATCTGGTCGCACTCCTCGCAGTTCGGCTGGTAAAAGTACTCCACCAGCACTGTCCCTGCTACCGCTTTAACGGAAATCAGGCAAAACAAGGCTATCGCAAGTGTGGCAATTTTCGATTTCAGTGCTAACATATAATTTCTACATTGTTGTCAGAATATGGAAAAGAAAAGATAGACGTGAAAAGGATTGTTTCAAAAGTTTTTCTGGTACTTTCAACCATTATTTGCCTGAATATGACGGCGGGAACCCCGAAGATCGCGATGTCGGGCAAAACCAAACTAGATTTCGGCACTTTCGCGGCCAATCAGGAACCGCGGGATAAAATAGATATTGTCAATAATGGCGACGCGGAGCTGATCATAAAGAACATCCGGGAGACCTGCGGGTGTGCCGCAAGGAAAATTTCCAGCAAGAAAATCGCCCCCGGCAAAAAAGCCACACTGACTATCTCACTCAAAAAAAACTCGATGAGCGGCCCATTCTCGAAGGCCGTCTATGTGGAAAGCAACGATCCCAAGACGCGCTTTCTGTATATTCCGATCTCCGGCAACGCCGTTCCACTGGTAAAAATCTACCCCAAGAAGTATCTCTACATGGGAACCCTCAAAACCGGGAAACCATATGAATTCAAGTTCAGGATCGAAGCGCTTAAAGACGGAGTAAAGCTGGAACTCGCAAAGCCCAAGGCCAATTTCCCGATAGAAACGGAACTCAAAGAATCAAAGCAAAAAAACTATATGCTTAGTGTCACGGCAACCCCGGATAAGGTCAGCAGGCTGCTCTCGGCGGAACTGGAAATAAAAATACTGTCGCCGAAAGACTGGAAGCCGCTTAAAATCAAGCTCCGCGGCCGCAGTGTTAAATGAAATTTTAGCACAAATAGTCTTTGAAGAAACAGTAATTTCGGGTTAGATTATCAATCTGTTTTATAGAATTAATAGGAGTAAAAGTAATGACCGGATTTTTCAAGGTATTTGTAGGAGTTTCAATCTGTTTCGCGTTCAGCGTCAACGGAATTTCCCAGGTGAAAAAAGCCGAACCGGCAAAGAAGCCTGTTCCTGTCAGCGATAAAAAAGAGAAGAAGGAGATGTTCACCAACCTTCCAGACAACATCCTTCTGATAATCGGCAAGGGCAAAACCCGGAATTATTATGTGCGTGTCCGGGAAATCTATAAGCTGGGCAAGAATCTACCCCAGAACCAAATTGATGCTTTATATGAGTTCTTATATAACCGCCTCGAAGATCAGGAACTAAGAAATCGGGCATTCAACGGACTTAAAAATGAAACTGTAGAAGCCTTAATGAAGCAGCGGCAAAAACCTAAAGAACTGTCGGCCCACCTTGTGAAGATGTACAAGGATAAAACATTTGATCCCACCTGGCGTGACTACTGTGTGCAGTTTTTCGGCAAATGGTATGAAAAGGCTCCGAACAACGCCGGTAAAAAAGCAATGTACCATGGACTGTTCGATGCCGTGGAAGAACGCAAAGGCAGTATCGGGGGAACCGCCGTTACCATGATGCGTCATTTGGTACACTTGCCGGAATTCGATAAAAAAGAAGTGGCGGATTTAGCCTACAAGTTGATAACATCTCCTGACTGTTCGAATTCCGGAAAAATTTCTGGACTCCAAGTCTGCGCGGACTTGGGGGATAAACGAGCGCTTCCCCTTGCCCGGGAATGGGTGGAGAAAAGTAAAAACAAATTCATCAAAATGAGCGCAATGGCGGCAATCGGTACCCTTGGCGACCGCAGCGATCTGCCATTGCTGGAAAAATACAGCAGCAGCACCGATATCCGTCTGCGTGGTCCCGCCGTTGCCGCGATAAAGAAAATTAAAAGACGCAGTAGCTGATTGAGGGATCAGGTTATGAATTATTGTTGTAAGTTTAGGATGAGTTTTGTTTTGTCGGCCTTTTGTTTTTTGCTGTGGTATCATGTCCAGGCTGGAAATACAACAAAACCGGTGAAGTCAGATAAACCCGCTGAATCGGAAAACCCGATTGATTACAAGGCGCTACTGGAAAAATATTCCAAAGCATATTCGGCTATGGATAAAAAAGCTCTCTCCGGAATGGTTTCGTTGGCATATTTAAAGACTTTGAAAGGTGAATTTGCAAAATTCAAGAGGGCCAAGGAAAAACCGGAACTTATATTGGTTTGGCAATATCAGCACCCCTTGAAGAATAAGCAGATAGTAATTGATGCTCTGATGTCTATGCAGATCAATGGCAAAAGTGTTTATTTCAACGGCCCGGCCCAGTTTGTTTTCAAGGGCGGAAAATTATTGAAAATAAACAAATTGTTCCGTCCGGGATATATTGGGTATTTCTGGGATGCGGTTAAAGCGTCCAAAGAAATCGGGGTTCTCGAAGCCAAAGGGCGCGGAAAAGAGCTTAAAGTGGTTGAACTGTTGCCGAACAAAAAATTCGATGAGCATGTCCGCTTTCCGCGATGGATAATCCATCAAGTCAGGACGGATGGCAAGTATCTTCTACCGCTTCACAAGGGCGCTGACGGCAATACCGTTACCGGAGCATATTATACGATTCCTTCCGTAAAAGAGGCGGATGAAACAAAATACGCGGAGCTCTTTGAGCAATATCGCCAACTCAAGCCTCAGGACGAAAATAAATTTCTCAAGCAAGTAATGCTGGATGAAAAATTTTCGTCACTGCGTTATCCGGGAATGCGCAGACTCGCCGAAACCAGGGAGTTCAATTACCCTTTGTCCTCCAAGGAAATGGATTTTTTGAAGGATGTTTTTTCAAGAAAGAGTACGTCGATTGTACTTAAAAGGAATCTCTTGTATCAGCTCAGCCGAAGCAACTTTCTCCCGGACAATCCTGTGTTTATCGAGGCGATGAAAGATCCGAAACTTGCTTCAATGGCAGGACGCATTTTTTCTCGTCGCGATAAAGCTAAATTCCGGAAAATGATGATCAAGTGGCTGAATGATAAAGATCCGAAACTACGGGATGCAGCTCTGCATAACTCTACGCTGATGGGGGCAGATGAAGCCTATGTGAATACGGCCATGAAGCATTTGAACATAAAAAAGCTCAGGAATGCAAACATCAAGGACCTGAGATATTATATTCCGGTGCTTTGCGCGAGTAAAAATAAAAGAGGCAAAGAGATTATCCGCAATTTTCTGCAAAATGATGAAGACCCTAAAAACTACAGTATCCATTACGCGGTAATCTTGGAAATAAGTAAAAGAACCCCGGAAATTTACGTTGATGCAATCAAATCGTTTCTGAAGCACCATAAAAATAACCGTTTGGTTCAAAATGGTATTATTTATCCACTGTCATTGTACTGTCTGTGTAAGGCCCATGATCCCGATGGATTCAAATTAGCGCTAGCATATCTGGATACGCTGAAGCCGGATTCAAAGGACAAAGTGGAAATGGTCAGATACAGTACCTTCCGGAATGTTTTCTACAGATACAATCCCAGACTCAACAATATCAATGAATACCGCAGTGATTTCACGGCAAAGTTAAAGAAAATAAAAAACAAAAAGAAGCCGAAATCCAGCAAAATCAGCAGGAGAGGCCGCTAACCTTACCAAGATTTCAGGCTTTTATTCTACGTGACGGTTCCAAATAAATAATATCCAGCTTCCGGCGCTTTTCCTTCTGCCACATCAGATGTATGAAAACAAGTAACGACAAAGGAATAAATAATAATGCCATGTACCTTGTATGCTTCATTAATCCAAGTGGATTACCAAAGAAATAATTACTTATTATTGGTAAGCAATAACCGATTATGAACCCCAGGCAAAAAGCAAGGATTGCAAATCTCCAAAAGTATCCCCACCAAGTTAAAAGCAATCTGAAAAATCTAACTTTCGGATCATCCGGGTTCTTTCGTTTTACGGCCGCGGGAACAACGACAAGCGTGGATTTTCCGAATTTCTTACCGAGAATCCATTTAAAGACAAGCAGCGGAATAAGCATCACAAGTATAAGGTTATAAATGAGTGCTGTGTATAACAGATAACGTGGCGCTATAATTCCCATTTTTCCGACATAGGATATTCCATAACCACCACAAATCATCAGAGTAATTTCGATTGCGGCGACCCTCCATAAAAATCTCCACCAGACAGCAACCACTTCCTTGAACTTTAACTGACGGTCAACGGTTTTTCTCTTTTTGGACGAGTTCTCTTTTTGCTGCTTTATCTCAATAATTTCAGCATCTTCTTTTTTTTCTTTTGAAGGCGTCCAGAAACAACGTATAAGTCCTACTATCGCAATACATATCCCGGCAGTTCCCAAACAACCAAATGCAAAACGGTCAAAACGCGACTGGAGCTTAAAGAAGTTTTCAACCCAAAATGTCCCCAAATATAGAAAAAGTCCTATAATTAACATAGTTCCGCGAGGGGATTTACGGGTAAATTTATCAACCAGCCAAATTACAACAACGAGAATTATAATTCCCAAGCCTAACAGTAAGATTCCTTGTGCATCCATAATTATTCTTTCTATATATACTTGCTTGAGTAGTAAGTAATACGTATAATATAGTCTTATAAATAGTTTGTGTTTTCTGAATAATTTCAGAATATTTATGATAATATCACCTTGCAATAATACAACTGTTGGTATTAGAAATTTTGACTAAAAAGATAATGCAGAGATACCTGTATCTTTAAGCGCCAGCCAATAAAATTTACCCCATATTCAGATTGCCGCGCCAAAATTCTGTTTTTGTAATATGCCGTAAGGGATTGGTGGACATTTCCTTTAGACTTAATGAACTGCTGAGGATTATGCAAGAAAATGACGAAAACCGGAAGTCTTTTAAAGCGAATTTCCGGTAAAATCAACGCAAAAACAGGTGCAAATGAGTCTAATCTTCTTGTCACGGGTTCGAAAAATCACAGTACTGCACCCTACCATATTCGGTGGAAAAAGGAACACTTTTTGATAATCATTCTCATGTAGCTCGATAAGTTGCTGGTAATGAACGAGTGGAAGTAAATTTTAAAAGTTTCCAAAAGTTCTGGTCGTGACAAGAACTTTTGGAGAAACGGAGACAGGCATGGCCTGTTTAACGGCAATTCTGCTTCGCGAGAATTGCATCTGCCTGAAACTCCGATTCTCGCAAAACCATTTGGTACAACGAGATATGCAACATTTCCTAAAAGTCAAAGAGAGAATTCCATATGGAAATCAATGGTGGAGTATGTGGGAGTAGAACTCTGGACAATAACTTAACGAATTACCACTCCAGAAGTCGTGCAGATTTTTGCTTCACTTTTTAAAACTCATCTTTCAGCGACTAGAAAATTTTGACAAGGTCAAAGTTCAAACCGAAAATTTTAAAAAATTCAAAGCGTGGTACGCGATGCTCATTGACTTATCCCTTGAACTGGCTAACTTTACCGGTAAGGCAACAAACTATTGGGGCAAAAAAACTGTTATCATAAAACCACTTGGATAGATTCCATTATGGGGAGCAAAACTGTCCTGCTCCATCTATAATTCGACTTTTTTTGAAAGGAAGACAAATGAACACCAATGAATTTCCTGATTGGTTAACTGAAATCCTAGACCAATTAAACCGGCTGCATTCCATGCCGGATAAATTGGCCATTGTCCGCTCCTATGCAATTAAAGCAGCCAACCGTGAACCAGTCGTCAA
Source organism: Victivallales bacterium (assembly GCA_963678815.1). Classification (GTDB taxonomy): domain Bacteria; phylum Verrucomicrobiota; class Lentisphaeria; order Victivallales. The sequence continues at coordinate 3,374,243 of OY787460.1, read as the reverse complement.
AAAAACAGACATACCACCCGATATGGCCGATAAGGTCAACCTACTACTAACGCTTCAGGATTATTATCTCCGTGTTCTTTCCGATGATCCAAAAGTTAAATCATGGGTTCGCCGTCATGGCTGGTCTTCTTTAATTTCTCAGCTTGAAATATCTCTTGAAGAGGAAATTGGTCTCGCTTCATCTTACGCGATGATCGACGATGATTTAAAAGACTGGATTTCCGAGCGTAAGCGAACAGGCAAGCCGTGTCTTCCGGAGCGTTACTTGATCGAGATATTTTCGGAGTTTGGTATTGAAATTGACAAAGATTCTATACTGACCAAAAAGGAATTCGTTGAAGCCCTGGAATCCGGCGAAGCTACTAAAACTCCCACCGTCCTTGGATCAACACCGGAACTGGCAAAGGAAGAAAATCTCAGGCCAGTGGAAAAGAATACTTTTACTCCAGAAGATAAAATAATTGGAAGCATCAGCAAACTGGGCAGACCACCACAACGACAACTATCTGTATCTGCAAGGCAAGCGGCGGCATTGTTGAAAATTACCTCAAAAACAATAACACGATGGGAAAAGGGGAGAAACAAGGGAAAATATACAAAATGGTATAATAAGACACTTAGACATAATCCTATACAACTTGTCAGGGTCGCGATTAAGAATAAAGCAGTTATAAATGTAGAAGTAGCTAAAACCTTACTCGGAGCATCAACCGATGATGAATTTCAGAGCATAATATTCGCTGAAGACTTTACGGAGATGACCCCATCAGTTCCTGAAAGCCCTTTATAAAAGGACATTTTTATTAGGACATTTCAGCGGAATCGGACAAGGTCTTAAAGAAAACATATCTTTTTTTGAGCATGGAAATACGAATCCATGCTCTTTTTTGTGTTCTCAAAGACTGAAAAAAAGGGACATTCCTACATGTAGTAAAAGCGCGACAGGTTATAACTAAGATTAACGCTGTAAGTTGACCGCCTAAAGCGCACTAACAATAGGAGTGTTATATGAGGACGAGATCAAGAATAGCACCGTCCACCGCCGAAACCATTACAGGTTTCCTGAAGCCTCTCGCGGCATCAGGCGTCGTACCTCAAAGTGAAATTCGCTCCGTCAGCAGATTGCTGATGGATGCGGCGAAACCTACAGTTGCGACAATACCTGTAAAGGTAAAACCCAAACTCTTGACCGCCAGTCAAGCCGCCGAAAGATTGAATTGCTGTAAACGCTCAATTTTCCGGATGGCTGACCAGGGCAGGTTGAAAAGGATTCACCTCAAGCCCGGTTCCGCGAAATCTGTTCGATTCCGTGAAGCAGAAATCGAGAAAATCATTAATGGGGAAGAGGTTGATAATGAAGAAAAGTAGAAACAGAGCGACCTGTCAAGGCGGTAGCCTCGACAGGCCAAATGAATCTCGATCTTCCTATAACCACACAAGAGATGCAGATTCCCTAGAAAATAACCTGGAAAACCGCGTCTGTCAAGATGAGGTTTTCATGCCCCCGATCGTCTACCGAATGATCCAATCAAATTATGGAAAACCGCGTCAATGCATTTTTTGTAAAAACTGGACTCAAAATCTTGCCGTATTTGAATCTTATAAAACGGCCAAGCGGGGGATTTCAGAAACGTCAACACGATATTTCTTTTATGGAGTTTGTGATTGTTGTTCTGATAAATATTCGCTCAGTCAAGTTGAGCAAAAGTTGACCGAAATGTGCCGCGCTGGGGAGGTGTAGAAAATGGAAAATGTTGATTTCGCACACAGATACGCAAAACGAGGCTGGCCGGTATTCCCGTTGTCGCCCAAAAGCAAGAAGCCGTTGAAAAACTCACGGGGGGTTCTCGATGCGACAACAAACGAAAGAATGGTTGATCGACATTGGGATAAAAATCCAGATTTTAATGTTGCCATTGCCACAGGAGCAAAAGCTGGGATGTGGGTGCTAGATATTGACGGTAAACGTGGAAAAGACTCGATCATGGAATGGGAAGGGCAAAACGGCAAACTACCGGATACGCTTTATCAAATTACCGGTGGCGGCGGTGAACAGCGTTTTTTCAGGCTTCCTAAAGACAGGGAAATCCGAAACCGGCAGAACATATTACCCGGCATTGACGCAAGAGGTCAAGGGGGATATATCGTCGCGCCGCCATCTATCCATCCAAGCGGTGGAATTTATAGTTGGTCAGCAGGGGATCAGGTTCCGATTGCGGAGGCACCAGCGGCTCTATTGGACTTGGTTTGTCCGGTAAAACCTGCACCACCTAAGCAAGAAACAATCCGTCCTTGGGAAAAGCTGGATCAAGCGCGGGTGGCTCCGAAGTCTGTGACGCAAACCGCCTCCAGTATAATCCTCGAACGGGCCAAGCGGTATCTTGCTGAATGCGAACCGGCGCTTCAAGGTTCGGGTGGACACAATGCTTTGCTTTGGGCCGCAACAGCTTTGGTTGTTGGATTCGAGTTAAATGACGATGTAGCAATCAGTCTGCTGTGGAATGAATTCAATCCGCGATGTGTTCCGCAATGGAACCAGGACAATCCCGCCGAACGCCGAGATTTTGAAAGAAAAGTCTCTGAAGTCCACCGGACTAAGTGCACAAAACCACGCGGCTGGCTCCTGAATGATTTCGGATTGCGTTCCGGGCAGGACACTTTGGCGCAAATTGCGCAAGGAACCGTGTCGGCCAAGAATTTACTCGAAAAGCATGACGAAAAAAGAGATTTTTCTGATAACATGAAAGCTGATCCTTTCCCGTATCATGTTTTTCCAGAACCTATCCGGCAATTCATAGCGGCAGTTGCTGAGGCCGAACGGGTAGAGCCGCAAGTAGTGGCGTTACCTCTGCTGGTGGTATCTGGCGCCGCGCTTGGAAACACCGTGCGATTACGTCTCAAAACACAATCGTTCGATGTATCGCCAACGATTTGGGGCGTAATCGTCGCCCCAAGCGGCAGTAAAAAATCCGGTGCATTCAGACGAATCACGGCTCCGCTCAGGGACCCCGTTCCCATCGAGCGCATTCGTGAGCCTTTGCTTACTCCTGGCGGGAAGCTGGTATTGGAAGATGTAACGCCAGAAGAATTGGTTCGGCAGCTTGCCGCGAACCCGCGAGGGTGTTGCGTCATTGACGGCGAATTGAGCCAATGGGCTACGTCTTTCTCGCGGTACCGCGATGGCGCGACAAGGGGAAAGCCGGGAGCCGGTGACAGTATATGGATAAAGGCTTGGGATGGTGATTCATATCAGCGTAACCGCCGGGGTGACAACGAGGATACTTTCGTTCCGGTAATGAGTTGTGCGGTCACCGGCACGATACAGCCCAAAGTGCTTGCGGCATGTTTTGATCCATTGCAGTTCGCGTCCGGACTGGTGCCGCGACTCTATTTCGTGAGAATGGAACGCAAGGCACGGGGATGGTCTGATGATGACGTGACGCGTGAAGATATTGAATTATGGCAGGAAACTTTATTGCGGTTGCGCGTAACTCCATTTAAGGCTCTGGATTCCAACAGGAGCAGATATATGCCACATATACTTCGCCCAGATGACGAAGCGAAAAAAATCTTCATTGAGCATTATCTTGAGATGGAGAAGATTCTCGACGGGGATAACGATATAGCCGCTATGTTCGCTGCGAAAGCGCAAGGCGGTTGCGGTCGAATTGCATTGATACTGCATGGTCTGGAACGTGTCATACAGAATAAGCGCGTTGAAGACGGTACCGTATCCGGCAAAGTCATGCGCAACGCAGTCGAGCTTATGCGATACCTGCTTTCGGAACAACTTAAAACATTCGGGGTCAACGTAAAAATTCGTAATGAGGTACGAGCCAGACAGGTGGCGAACTGGCTCCGTGCTCAAGGGGGAAAAGCAGATATCCGAAAGTATCTCACTAACCACTGCAAGCAATGCCTGTCGATGGATGACGCAAAGGCAGAACTCAACCGCGCAGTGGAAGCAGGACTGGCCACTTGGGGTGATGACAAGGAATGCGTGTTGGTGGAATCTGGAGAAACCCGGTAGGTGCTGGTTTCTGCTGGCTCTGCTGGTTTTTGCTTTCCCTGCTGGTCAGCGCTGGTTCTGTTAATTTTGCTGGTTCTGCTGGTTCTGCTGGTTCTGCTTTTCATATAGTTTTACAGATGAAGCAAAGGATATAGAGGGGTTAGACCAGCAAAAACCAACAAGACCAGCAGACCAGCAAAACCAGCACTTAAAAAAAAGGGTTACAACTTATAGAGGCAGGGGGATAACTTCAGAACCGCGAAAAAAAACGCCATGCGCGCGCACGCGAAGAACTGAAAGGAGATAAAAATGGCAGGCAGGACTGATCCTGATTTAAAAAAGCAGCTCAAGGATAGCGGCCATTGGTCGACATTTTTATACCGGCGCGACCAGTTAAAAGCCAAAGGCGTTTCCCCGAAAAATGCCAGGAGCCAAGCTCTGAGCGAATTCCTGCCGAAATGCCAGAAGTACCTCGAATCTCGCCCAGCACCGTTACCAAACTACTGGACTTGTTTAGTCAATGATCTATCTGGGAGTCCGGAAACCGTCAAATGGCTGTTGGCTTGCCTTGAGGGACGGTTCTCGCCTCCTCCAAATTCGGGAGCGAGAATTTTGCTTCAACGTTGCAGGAAAGACAAGGTATTCCTTTGGAAGTTTTTGGACATGGCTTTGGCGAGATTGGGGCAAGATTGTCCTGAACTGGCCGATAGAATAATAAAGGCGGATCGGTGACGCACTCGCGGCACCCGGAAAAGGATGACTCGCCTATCTCCGGTTCGCCTGTCGGAGGATTATACCATCAATCAGGCAAACCTGCAAATCAATTTCGCCTGATCCACAACCCGCCGCGTTCGCTCAACTTTGGTCGCGGTTTTGCGTTCTTGGGCAGGTTGACTTGGGCTAGCGTCGTTTGACGCTTGCCCAAGTTGTATGTTTCGCCCTTTCTTTCCGGCCTCTGACTTACTTTTCCTCTGATCCAGAACCCGCAGGCAACTCACCAGTTCGGCTTCGGTCAGGTTGCGCCGGGCGCGTTGGGAGTGGATCGCGTAGTTTATCGCTTCGTCTTCATCAGCGAACTCATGCTCTACGGCGGCAATCTCTGCAATCCCCGCCAGCTTCGCCGCCTGTAACCGGGTATGGCCGTCAAACTGGCCAGTTCGCAAGTTGGGGGGGAGACGTTGCTTATTATCAATACGTTGTACTGCATTCAGCCTGATTTAGTCGGGAGTCATTCACCATAAGAGGTAAGGCTTCCGGGATGGATTCAGTTTTTAGTCCGCATCTCTGAAGTAAGACTGCCGGGAATATGTCAAGACCTCCCGGATCGTTGAGACGGTTCTCATACTGACTGGTTGCGATTATCGCAACCGATTTTGCCGGCATGGATTCAGTTACGGGAAATATCGAGAATGACTGTTTATCCGGGGATTGGTGGCAAAACGCGCTGTAAACCGTAACTTATTGTATGTTTATCCTTAGGTACAAAGTGAGGATGAACAAATCGGTTGCGATGTGGTTGCGATTGAGATTTATTTTATCAAAGACAATGAAAGACAGTGAAGGTATTTTATGTACAAAACTGGTGGGCGTAGCAGAACTCGAATCTGCGACCTCTACGATGTCAACGTAGCGCTCTAACCAACTGAGCTATACGCCCTCAAGTAGATTGACGGAACGCTTATTTTACAGCATTTTTGTAAAAAAGCAACTATTCCAGTGAAAGTAAGACTATTTTTTACGTTTTTGCTGTAGAATTTCGTCCATCATGGTCTTGAATCCTTTGCCGGCATCGATGGATTTAGCCATGTCGTCAATAATTTTCTGGGTCACTTTCGTCCCGAAATCCTTTGGCGGCTTGTCGAGGAAGATAAAGTGCTGTTTTCCGGCGCGGATGCGGTCGCCATGGACAAGCGGGACAGTTTCGTTGATCAGTTTTTTACCATTGAAGAAAGTGCCGTTTTTTGATCCCAGATCAATCAGGACCCAGTTGCCTTCTTCGTCTTTTTCGATGGCGAAATGTTCACGGCTTATTTCCGGGTCCATAATCAACTGGAAATCGGTGTGATCTTCTCGTCCGAAGACAATAAGCTGATCTTCCGGAAGCTTGTAATAGCGGTATACGCCATTATGGAAAAATTGGATAACCGGCATTTATTATTCCTTTTCGAGTCGTCAGGAAAAGTTATGCCGGGATCAAAAATTGTCAAGCTGGTAATCTGAAATTAACGCTACTGCAACGTGGCGATTAACTCGTTGATACGGGCCAGTTTTTCCGCGAGTTCCTCAAGGCGGGTACGAGCGTCATCGACAACGTCCTTGGGCGCTTTTTCCAGGAACTTCTGGTTGGAAAGTTTTGCGCGTGAGCCTTTTATCCAGCCTTCCAGTTCAGTTTTCTGCTTGTTGAGCTTGGCCAGTTCAGCTTCGAGGTCGATTTGGCCGTCAAGCGGCAGATATATTGTACCTGCATTGACAACCATAGAGGGAGCGTGACCGCCTTCCTCGTGAGGGTAGTCTGAGGTTGTAATCTCGATAGCCTCGGCGTTGAGCAGACGGAGCATTCCGTTCAGTTCCGCATTCAGGAATGCCGCGTTGACGTCATTCACGGCTTGGACAAAATATTTCAGTTTTTTCGATGGAAGAATGTCGTATGCGGCACGGAGATTGCGTCCGGCGCGGACCAACTGGAATTTTGCTTCCACAAGGTCGAGAAGGTCGGGTTCTTCCTCCATGATCGGGGGAATATTTTTGTCAACCAGGGCCTTGGGGTAAGCATCCATCATAATGCTTTCATCTTCTCCGAGGAAATCAAGTTGGTGCGCAAGTTCTTCGGTGATGAACGGCATAAACGGATGCAGGAGCCGCAGAATCTTAAATATGGCAAAGTCGAGAACTTTAAGGGTTTGTTCTTTCGCCTCTCCGCCCTGATTGAGACGGTCCTTGGAGGCTTCTATAAACCAGTCGCAGAACGAACTCCAAACCAGTTCGTAGATTTCATGCGCGGCCTGGTGGAATCTGAATTCTTCCAACGCCTGGTTGCTCCTGACGATAGTTTCGTTGAGCCAGGCGATTATCCATTTTTCATCGGCGGTAAGGCTTTCATGGTCAACGGTGCTGAGATCGCGGAAACCTTCGGTAACCGGCCCCTGGAGTTTGCGGAACCGGCAGGCATTCCACAGTTTATTGGCAAAATTACGCCCGATTTCGCACTTGTCGTTGCTGTACCGGATATCCATGCCGATCGGTGCGATATAGATGATCGAAAAACGCAGGGCATCAGCGCCGAACTTATCGATAACATCAAGCGGATCGGGGGAGTTTCCGAGCGATTTACTCAGCTTGCGCCCTTTGTCGTCGCGAATGATGCTGGTAAAATAAACGTTTCTGAACGGCAGTTCGTCCATAAATTCGTAACCTGCCATGATCATTCTGGCGACCCAGAAGAAAATGATGTCCGGCCCGGTAACCAGGTCGTTAGTGGGATAAAAATATTTAAGGTCGGGGGTCTGTTCCGGCCAGCCCATGACCGAGAACGGCCACAGCCAGGAACTGAACCAGGTATCGAGAACGTCCTCTTCCTGCCGCCACGGACCGTCTTCGGATGGTTCTTTCATCCCGACATAAACTTCGCCGGTCTGGTCGTTGTACCATGCTGGAATGCGGTGTCCCCACCAGATCTGGCGGCTGATGCACCAGTCACGGATATTTTCCATCCAGTGGAAATAGGTTTTAGTCCAGCGTTCAGGATAAAACTTGATTTTGCTTTCCTTAACGGCTTTTATCGCGGGTTTTACCAGTTCGTCCATTCTGACGAACCACTGATCGCTGACCATGGTTTCGATCGGCACATCGCCGCGCTCGGAATAACCTACCGCATGGGTAATGTCCTCTATTTCCGCAAGGAGACCTGCTTCTTCCAGTTTACGGATAACGGCTTTGCGGCATTCAAAGCGGTCAAGTCCTTCAAATTCGGAACCGGCGGCCGCATTCATCGACGCATCCGGGTTCATAACGTTGATAACCTGGAGATTGTTACGTTCCCCGACAACGAAGTCGTTAGGGTCGTGGCCGGGAGTGATCTTTACGCATCCGGTTCCTTTTTCGGGATCGGCGTGTTCATCGGCGATAACCGGGATTTTCCGGCCGGTAAGCGGCAGATCGACAGTCTTGCCGACCAGGTCCTTGTAACGTTCATCGTCCGGATGAACCGCAACGGCGGTATCACCGAGCATGGTTTCCGGGCGGGTGGTGGCGACAATCAATTTACCGCTGCCGTCGGACAACGGATATTTGAGATGATAGAATTTTCCGCCTACGTCCTTATATATAACTTCCTCGTCGGACAGCGCCGTGCGTGAAACCGGACACCAGTTGATCATCCGGCGGCCGCGGTAGATGTAGCCTTTTTCGTAAAGCTTGACGAATACTTCCCTGACGGCTTGGCTAAGACCCTTGTCCATGGTGAAGCGTTCTTTTTCCCAGTCGCATGAGGTTCCGAGTTTGCGAAGCTGCCGGATAATCGTTCCGCCGTATTCCTCTTTCCAGTCCCATACCCGCTTGATGAATTCATCGCGTCCGAGTTCATCGCGTCCGGTATTTTGTTTTTCGCGGAGGAATTTTTCCACTTTACTTTCGGTGGCGATACCGGCATGGTCGGTTCCGGGAAACCAGCAAACTTCATAACCTTGCATCCGGCGCCAGCGAATCAGGATGTCCTGAAGGGCGTTGTTAAGAACATGCCCCATGGTGAGGATACCGGTCACGTTAGGCGGCGGTATGACAATCGAATATGGTTTTTTATTTTCATCAGGCTTGCCGTGGAAGTATCCGCGCTCAGACCAGGTTTGGTACCATTTATCTTCAACAGCCACGGCCTCATAGGCTTTAGGCATTTCTTCGTTATTCATTTTTGCAACTCCCGTGCACTTCCCGTATTAATAAATTCCGCTTTGTGAAGATGACACAAAAATACAGAATATAGCATAAAGTCCCAAGTTTCATAATACTGGGGATTAAAAAAATCACGATAAAAACGCAAACATGCAAAAAAATATCTACCCGGCTTGTTTTTTTATTATTTAAAGACTATCTTTGGAGTCGGTTGCACACGCAGAAAACTATGGATATAAATTTAAACATTTCAGTATATGCTTTTTTATTTTAATTGCCCGGAATGCGGGTTGGAAATCGAAGCGGAAAAAGAATGGTCCAGTTCCGAAGCTGAGTGCCCAGGTTGTGAAAAGGTAATTATAATCCCCACCCCTGAGGAGGCGGCAATGCAAAAGGAAGCTGATAAGGATTCCGGCAAGGTCCAGGCTGAAGAGTTGGGTACACCGGTTTCCGAGACGGCCAAACTTTCCCGCAAGAACATGGGAATCTGGCAGAAACTTCTGAAAAAGAAGAAAACCCAGACTGTTGAACTTGATGACCGTTGGGTAGAACGTGCGTTTGGAATAGACCAGCCATTATCCGTTCCGATGAGTCCCGATATTCCCGACTTCTTTATCCAGGATGAACTGCCTTATCTCTGGCCCGATGACAATAATCATGTCAAAATGATCAAAGCCAGCAAGGACCCTCAGTTTGCCCTGCTTACCCGCTGGGCGGTAGCGTTTCTGCATCATACCGACCCCAATGTAATAACCGCCACCCTTCAGCTCCAGGTGTTGGTCGACAATGATTACGTGCCGATTGCCGAGGTTGAAAATGTGGCGGATGAAATCGGCTGGCTGCTCTGTGACGCCAGTCTTTACGAAAGAAAAGAAGTTTGTGAAGCTTTGATCATGGCTTTATGGGAGTGCAGTGATTCAACTATCGGCAATGTTCTGGATATCATGGCGCTGAATTGCCTCAATCCACCGCATGGATGCAAAAAAGACAGAGTAACCGCCGCCGTTAAAAAAGCCCTGAAGAAGCTTGCGGATACTTGTCCGGAAGAGCGGCTCGCCAAATTTAAAAAGCTGGTGAAAGCAAAATTTCAGAAAGACAACGAAGAGCTGGTTCCCTGGACACGGAAGGATTAAGCGGCCCGCATTCATGAGAAATGTATTAATTAACCGGAAAATCCTCTCTCCAGATTTGATTTTTAATCTTCGCCGGATAATTTTATCCCAACTTGTGCCATTTTCCCCGGAGGGGGGCTGGCGCCGTGCCGGTATTATATACCGTCCGAAAAAATTTATCGCAGTTTAACATATAACAAGGAGTATCGCGATGCCTGGTAAAATGATAACCGTTAATGGCAACCATGCTGCCGCCTATGTAGCTTCCGCTTTCAGCGAAGTCGCGGCAATCTACCCGATCACCCCGTCTTCTGACATGGGGGAAATGGCGGAAACCTGGTCCAGCCAGGGAAAGGAAAACCTGTTCGGCACTACGCTGGACGTAATGGAAATGCAGTCTGAAGCCGGCGCCGCCGGCGCAGTTCACGGCTCACTGAGCGCCGGAGCGCTTACCACTACTTTCACCGCTTCTCAGGGACTGCTCCTGATGATCCCGAACATGCACAAGATCGCCGGGGAAATGCTTCCCACGGTTTTCCACGTTTCAGCCCGTTCGCTGGCCGCACAGTCGCTGTCGATCTTCGGTGACCACTCCGACGTAATGTCAGTCCGCAACACCGGTTTTGCTCTGATGGCCGCCGGTTCGGTTCAGGAAGAAATGGACTTGGCGGTTGTCAGTCATCTCGCTACCCTGAAATCTCAGGTTCCGTTCGTAAGTTTCTTTGACGGATTCCGTACTTCCCATGAAATCCAGAAGATAGAGGAAGTCAGTCACGACGTAATGGCTTCGCTTCTGGAAATGAAGTATGTGGAGCGCTTCCGCGCACGTGCCATGCGCCCGGAAAATCCGTATGTCAAGGTTGGCGCGCAGAACCCGGATGTTTACTTCCAGGGCCGCGAAACCGTTAATAAATACTACGATGCCACTCCTGAAATTGTCCAGGAATACATGGACAAGCTGGCCAAGAAGATCGGCCGTAAATATAAACTGTTTGACTATGTTGGCGCGAAAGATGCCGAAAAAGTCATCATCGCCATGGGTTCGGTTACCGATACCGTCGAGGAAACGGTAAATTATCTGAAGAAGAAGGGCGAAAAAGTCGGCGCCATCAAAGTGCGCCTCTACCGTCCGTTCTCCGCTAAACATTTCCTCAAGGCCCTTCCCAAGACCGTAAAGAAGATTGCCGTCCTCGACCGCACCAAAGAACCGGGCGCACTTGGCGAACCGCTTTACCTCGACGTTAAAACCGTTCTCGCAGGTAAAGACATCAAGATCATCGGCGGCCGTTACGGTCTGTCCAGCAAGGATACCACTCCTTCAATGATCAATGCTGTTTACGACCACCTCGACGGTAAATGCAAGCACGACTTTACCGTTGGTATCAAAGACGATGTGACAAATCTTTCGATTCCGGTCAAGAAAATGATCAACACTGAGCCTGCCGGAACCAAAAGCTGTATGTTCTGGGGACTTGGTTCTGATGGTACTGTCGGGGCCAACAAGAACTCGATCAAGATCATCGGCGACAACACCGATATGTACGCCCAGGGATATTTTGTGTATGACTCGAAAAAATCCTTTGGTATCACCGTTTCTCACCTTCGTTTCGGTAAGAAGAAGATCAATTCCACCTACCTCTGCTACCATCCCGATTTCGTTGCCTGTCACAACTCCGCCTACATCGGACGTTATGACATGCTCAGCGGCATCAAGGAAGGCGGCACGTTCCTGCTTAACTCCGAAGTTGACAGCAAAGACGCTTTTAACAGTCTGACTCGTGAAGAGCAGGAAATCATTATCAAGCGCAAGATCAAGTTCTATCATATCGATGCGCTTAAGATCGCTGAAGAAGTGGGACTTGGCGGACGCATCAACACCGTGATGATGGTGGCGTTCTTCAAGATTTCCGGCATCATCCCGGAAAAACAGGCGATCCAGCTTATTAAGGATGCGATTGAAAAGACTTATAAAGAAAAGGGCGAAGACATCGTCAAGATGAACTGGAAGTGCGTTGACCGCGCTTCTGAAGCCCTGGCCAAGGTTGAAGTGCCGAAGAGCGTAAAAGATATCAAGGAATCCTACAAACCCAAAAAACTGATTCCGTCCAATGCAACAAAGTTCGCGAAGAACGTGGTCGAAAAGATCATGCACCTGAAGGGCGACGATATTCCAGTTTCGGATATGTCCTTTGACGGTGTAGTTCCGAGTGGAACCATGAAGCTGGAAAAACGCGGAATTGCTCCGCGGGTGCCGAAATGGGTTCCGGATAACTGTATCCAGTGTAACCAGTGTGTAATGGCTTGTCCGCATGCGGTTGTCCGTGCCAAGCTCTTTGAAGAAGAAACGCTCAAGGATGCACCGGATACTTTCAAAACCGTTAAGGCTAAGCCCGAGAAGTCCAACGATTACCAGTACAAGATCCAGATTTATCCTGAAGATTGTACCGGTTGCGGTGTCTGCGTGGTAACTTGTCCGGCCAAGAACAAGGCGCTGGAATTTTCCACTCTGGAAGAAGAACGTGAAAAAGGCGAAGTCAAGAATGCTGAATTCTTTGATGCCGCCCCGGATAACATCACCGGCAACATGTCCGCCAATTCCCTCAAGGGGGTAGGATTCATCAAACCTCTGTTTGAATTCTCCGGCGCCTGTGGCGGTTGCGGCGAAACTCCGTATGTCAAGCTGGCTACACAGCTCTACGGTGAACGCATGGTTGTCGCGAATGCCACCGGTTGTTCCTCTATCTACGGCGGAACATTCCCAACCGTTCCTTACTGCACCAGCAAGGACGGCAGAGGACCGGTCTGGGCGAACTCACTGTTTGAAGACAACGCCGAGTACGGTTTTGGAATGCGTCTGGCTGTTGACAAGAACCGTTCACAACTCAAGATGAATGTTGAAAACCTGCTGTCGCTGGGAACTACCAAGGATCTCAAGGCGGTGCTGGAAAACGCCATGAAACTGTGGGATGATACTTCCCGTGACGCCATGGCTGCTCAGGATGCTGTTAAAGACGCTCTGAAGGAAGCCCTCAAGAAGGCTCCCGCAAGCAAGAAAGCCGTGATGAAGAAAATCCAGGAACTCCAGGATTACTTCGTTGAAAAGAGCGTGTGGATTCTCGGTGGTGACGGCTGGGCATATGATATCGGCTACGGCGGACTCGACCACGTAGTGGCTCAGGACCGCAACGTGAATATTCTCTGTCTTGACACCGAAGTATATTCAAATACCGGCGGACAGGCGTCCAAGGCTACCCCGATCGGGGCCGTGGCGAAGTTCGCTCACGCTGGAATGCGCCTCACCAAGAAGAACCTTGGCTTCATGTGCATGAGTTACGGTTACGTCTATGTAGCTTCGGTTGCAATGGGCGCCAACCGCAATCAGGTGCTGAAAGCTTTCACCGAAGCTGAAGCTTACGACGGACCGTCGCTGATTCTGGCTTATTCTCCCTGTATTGCACATGGTATCAACATGATGCACTCGCAGACAGAGCAGAAGCGCGCGGTTGACTGCGGTTACTGGCCGCTGTACCGCTATAATCCCGCCGCCGAACAGCCCTTTACCTGGGACGGCAAGGAAGTAACTGGAGACTTTCAGGAGTTTATCAAAGGTGAACGCCGTTATAAGTCACTCTTGAAAACTTCCCCGAAGGATGCCGAACAGGTGTTCCAGGAAGCTGAGGCCGATGCAAAACGGCGCATGGCTTTCTACGAAAAACTCGGCGGAATCATGAAATAACAGCCTTCGGGCAGAAAAAAATATCCCACGGCTCCGGGAATTACCGCCCGGAGCCGTGCTTTTTGTTGAAATTTTACGCAAAAAGACTAATATATCCGGTAGGTAATAACGGACAGACAGAATCATGGCACACGATTTTTATGATGTACTCGGAGTGGACCGTCAAGCTGGCGCGGCGGAAATTAAGAAAGCTTACCGCAAGCTGGCCGTAAAGTATCACCCCGACAAAAACCCCGGTGACAAAAAGGCCGAGGACAAATTCAAGGAAATATCCGAGGCCTATGAAGTTCTGAGCGATTCACGGAAACGCTCTAGATACGATCAACTCGGACACGACGCTTATGTGCGTTCCGGACGCGGTGGCGGAGGAGGTTTTCATGATCCTTTCGATATCTTCAGCCAGGTATTCGGAGGTGGCGGCGGAGGCAGTATCTTTGAGGATCTGTTTGGCGGCGGCGGAAGACGCAACGGGACCAGGGACGGCTCTGATTTGCGTTACGACCTGGAAATTGAATTTGAGGACGCTATTTTCGGCGCTGATAAAAAGATTGTAATTCCGCGCATGGAGCAATGTTCCCGATGTCACGGTCAGGGATGCGAGCCCGGAACCGGTAAAACCACTTGTACACGCTGTGGCGGTTCAGGGCAAATCTCGATGGCACAGGGGTTTTTCAGCATCCGGCAGACGTGTCCGGGGTGTAACGGGGAAGGGCAGATGATCCAGGCCCCGTGCAAGACTTGTCATGGTGAAGGGCGGCTCCACAAGGAAAAAACTTTACAGATCCATATTCCGCCCGGGGTTGATACCGGTTCCCGGCTAAGGGTTTCCGGGGAAGGGGAGGCCGGTTATCGCGGCGGCAGCGCCGGTGACCTGTACGTGGTCATGATCGTTAAGTCTCACGAAGTTTTTATGCGCGACGGACAGAATATTATCTGTGAAGTCCCGATAGACTTTCCCACCGCGGTACTCGGTGGTGTGGTTGAAGTGCCTACTGTTACCGGCAAGACCAAGATGAAAATTCCGGAAGGAACCCAGAACGGTACAGTGCTGAGATTGAAAGGCAAAGGCGTTCCTGCGTTACGCGGAGGACATCGCGGCGATCAGCTTGTCAGGATTCTGGTGGAAGTGCCTAAACATTTGAAAAAAGACCAGAAAAGTCTGCTTGAGAGTTATTCAAAAGCGCTCAAAGGATCAAATCATCCGATGCGGGAGTCGTTCTTGAAGAAAGCCAAACCGTTCATGGGCGGAAAGTGATATGGGGAAGAAGAAAAGCAAATCCGGCGACAATGCTCTTGCCCGAAATAAAAAAGCTTTCCACGATTACACGATCCTGGAGAAGATCGAAGCCGGACTCGAACTGCGCGGCACTGAGGTGAAAAGCTGCCGCGCTGGAAGTATTTCCATTGCCGATGCCTATGTGAAAATTGAGAACGGTGAAGCAAAACTCCACAATTTGAATATAGCCGTGTATGATCACGGCAACAGATTCAATCACGACCCCCAACGCGTAAGACGGCTTCTGATGCACAAGCGCGAGATTCTGCGCCTGGCTTCCAAAACCCAGGAGCGAGGCTGTACAATCGTTCCTTTAAGGTTCTATCTGGCGCGAGGAAGGGTTAAAGTCGAACTGGGACTTGCCAAGGGAAAAACTCATCAGGACCGTCGTGACACTCTCCGCCGTAAACAGGACGAACGCGACACCCAACGCGCCATTGCCCACCATACCAGATAACCCGGTAAACCGAGAAATAAAAAATCCCAAATAAGAAACAAAAAATTAAAAAAGCAGGGAAACCGGGAAAACCAAAGCACGAAATCCGAAACTAAGGAAAGCTTGCTTTTTAACTAAACATCGTCTATATTGCATTTGTAATGCAAATTGGACGATGGATTAATGAAGTATATTCACAGAACTCTGGAGAAGTTTTTTCTTAACGCTCACCGCCAGTTTCCCGTAACCATGGTGGTTGGACCGCGCCAAGTGGGGAAAACTACTTTTCTGCGCCACCTCAGCAAAGACAATCGAACTTATGTTACGCTTGACGATCCGATTGTCCGCGCTCTGGCGCGGGAAGATCCTGAACTTTTCCTGCAACGGTACAAGCCGCCAGTGCTGATAGATGAAATCCAGTATGCGCCGGAATTGCTGCCGCATATTAAAATGAAAGTTGACCGTGAGCATAAGACCGGAAGCTTCTGGCTTACCGGCTCTCAGCAATTCCATCTTATGAAAGGCGTTTCGGAATCCCTGGCTGGTAGAGTTGGAATTATAAATTTGCAGGGATTATCACTGCCGGAGATGTTTGGAAACAGCGGTACTCCACCTTTCTTGCCTAATTCAGACATGAAAACAGGGGCAATACTGGAACTAGACAGTCTTTACCGGATAATCTGGCATGGTTGTTTTCCGGCGATAGCGGCCAATCCTGACATGGAATGCGGTCTGTTCTACAGTTCATTTATCCAGACTTATTTGCAACGAGATGTTCGGGACTTGGCAAAAGTTGGCGACGAAATGCGTTTTTTGCGATTCATCCGGGCAGCTGCGGCCAGGACTGGGCAGTTGCTTAATATGGCTGATTTAGCCAGAGATGCCGATGTTGCGCAAAATACTGCGAAAAACTGGCTGTCGATTCTTCAGGCTTCCGGAATTATTTACCTGCTGGAGCCTTACTACGGAAACCTGACGAAAAGAATGGTGAAAACGCCGAAATTGTATTTTCTTGATACCGGACTTTGTTCATATTTAACGGAATGGACCAGCCCTGCGAACCTCGAAGCGGGGGCTATGACAGGAGCGGTTTTTGAATCCTGGTGTATCGCGGAAGTAATTAAAAGCTACTGGCACAACGGACAACATGCGCCGATCTGCTTCTACCGGGACAAAGACAAGAAAGAAATTGATCTTTTGATTGTCAGGGATGGCACGGTTTACCCGGTTGAGTTCAAGAAATCCGCTTCCCCGAAAAAATCAGACGCAGGTCATTTTTCTGTACTTAAAAACTTGAAAATGCCAATTGGACATGGTGCGCTGATTTGTCTTTGCCGGGACATTGTACCGCTCACGGATAAAATCGATGCCGTTCCGGTTGCCACATTTTCCGGTTAAAACCGGTCGGTCAGGAATTGAAGGCGGAGTTGTTGCCGTGGACCATGCGTTCTAGATCGGCGGAAGATATTTCCTGGTAACCACACGGTTCCATGCTGAATCCTGCACGTCCGCCGGAAAGCTTCGGTAATGCTTTACTGAAGCCGAACATTTCCGCAAGCGGTACTTCACAATGCAGACGTTTGGTGTCGGGCAGGTTTTCAATGCCGTGGATGATTGCGCGCCTGGCCTGAAGATAACCGGTTATTTCGCCGATTACGGTTTCCGGCGCGATAATATCAAGTTTCATGAGCGGTTCAAGCAGGATAGTGCCTCCCATTATGGCCTTTTGGAGCCCATCCAGTACGGCTCCGGCGATAGCGCTTTCCGTGGTTTTTTCGGGTACGCCCCTGATGCCGGTAAGGGTGGCGCGGATATAGATCAGCGGATATCCCCAGTTGCCGCCGGTACGAAGCCCGGAATCGAGTGTTTCAAGGGCTGAATTCACCCAGCCTTTGGGGATATTATCCTTTATTGAATTGCCGGTAACGACTTCGATAAAGGATTCAAGTCTGGGAATCGGCTCAAGTCCGAAATCAACTTCGGCATATAGTTCGCTGTCGCCTATGGTGCGGTTAAAAATCCCGGTAAAGGAGCCAGCGTTTTTAAGAGTTTCCCTGAAAGCTACTTGTGGTGCGCCGTATCTGGCGTCAACCTTGAACTCTTCCCTTATCCGGTTTGAATTGATTTCAAGGTGAAGTTCTCCCATGCCTGAAAGGATTTGCTGACCAGTGCTTTCGTGTTTGGTTACCTGCAGTGTCGGATCTTCCCGGCAGAGCAGGTCGAGTACGTTGAGCAATTTATCCTTGTCTTTGCTGGATTTTGGCTCCACGGCAATGGAAATAACCGGCTCTGGAAAGTGGATTTTTTCAAGAATAATGGGATGATTTACAGCGCAGAGAGTATCACCGGTGACGACATTCTGGATTCCGATAATCCCGACAATGTCGCCGGGGCCGACTTCCTCGATGGGCTCGATGTTTTTTGAGTATAGCCTCAGGATTCTTTTTACCCGCTGCTTTTCCCCGGTACGGGGATTGTACACTGTATCATTGAGCTTGAGTTTGCCTGAATAGGTACGAAGATATAACAAGTCAGCGCTTTCCCCGGCCACTATTTTGAAGATCAATCCGGAGAAATTCGGATCATTAACATGGACTTTCACTTCTTCGCCGGTCTTTGGTTCCATAGCTTCGAAGTCAGGCTTATCGTTAGGACTGGGCAGGTAATCGGTGATTGCGTTCAGCACAGGCTGGATGCCGATGTTCTTTTTTGCTGATCCAGTGAAAACCGGACAAATCTTATAGCCGATTACCAGACGGCGAATTTCCTTCTTCAGCAGATCGGCCGGAATTTCCTGTTCTTCAAGGTAAAGTTCGGCGATTTCTTCTGAAAAGTCGGCAATTCCGGAAATCATTTCTTCACGGGCGATTTCCGCCGCGTCCATCAGGTCGTTTGGAATATCGGAAGATACGACTTCAGTTCCTTCTTCCCCTTTAAAATAAACCGCTTTCATTGTAAGCAGGTCGATTACTCCGGCAAGTTCTGATTCCATGCCGATCGGTAATTGCATCCCGATGACTTTTACTCTGGAAAATTTGCTCTTGATTTCCTCCATCACGCGGGGGAAAGACGCGCCGAGACGATCCAGTTTATTGATAAAAGCGATCTTCGGCACATGGTAGCTGTCGGATTGCCGCCACACTTTCTCGCTTTGGGCCTCGACTCCCTCCACGCCGCTGAAAATAACTACAGCCCCGTCACTGACCCTGATTGAGCGTTCCACCTCGGCTGTAAAGTCGATGTGGCCGGGAGTGTCAATAAGGTGGACAAGGTACTGCTTATTTCTGGTTTTCCACGGGAAAGAGGCGGCCGCCGCAACTATTGTAATACCGCGGTTGCGCTCCTCATCCAGGTAGTCCATGACGGTGTTGCCGCTGTCGACATCGCCAATGCGGTGGGTCTTCCCGGAATAGAACAAAAAACGTTCAGTTAGAGTGGTTTTTCCAGCGTCAATATGGGCGATAATCCCGATGTTGCGTATTTCATCGAGTTCCGGAATTCGTGCAAGATCAACTTCTTTCGTCATAAATGTCCATAGCTGAATTCAAGATTGGAAGATGTACAATAGCCGGAAAAAAAGAAGATGCCAGAATAAAATATCGGAGACGATGGGTTTTTTTCAGGAAAGCTATTTTTTCCAGAACAGGATGAACTGCCACCACTTCTTTTTCGAGGATTTATTCACGGACTCGATGTCGGCGGATGGAATATTGAGATCGCTTTGTGACAGCCCCTTCTTTTCGAGTTCCGGGGAGCGGTTTTCCTCTTTGGGGTGCGGAGCGGACGCAGCTTCCTTGAATTCAATAACGGGGCCGTCATCTTTAGGTTTTTTAGTGGAGGAGATAATTGTTTCGGCTGAAGCAGGATTGTATGTTTGCTGGGTCCCTTTGCCTTCGAACTTAAATGAATCCTTAACTTGCGGAATCATGCCTATGCTTGACCTGGAAAGCTTAACTGTTTGGGTAACTTCCTCTTGAGGCATTTTAGGGATAGCGCCAGTGTCGGTATTGTCGAAATCTTCAACCGTCTCCTCATCTTCCGCGGTTTCGGTTGCCGGTGGCGCTGGAGTCGGCGGTGCGGCTTCGGGTTCAATTTCAGCTTCAACTTGTTGTTGAGGCATGGCTTCGGCGACGATCCCCTTGGGTTTGCGCCTGGGATCGGTGATTGTGAAAATATCTCCACATTCCGTGCATTCTCCCAACTGACCGATGAATTCCGTGGTCAGCTCAAACACCAAACCGCATCCTGGACACGGAACCTGAATAATCTCTTCAACGCTTTCCTGCATATATTACACACCGAGTAATGTTGTATTTCATGATTAAAATCAAATACTTCGGTAATATACCTTGAAAGAACGAGATAAGCAAGATTTAAACAATATAAACTTTTTCATTTAGGATTCGTGCAAAATGCATGTTGCGTCAACATTGCCATTTCGATAAAAGGATATATTTTAGTCGATGCCTATGAACGGGAGCGATTGAGTTTGTACAAGGAAAAAGATTAACAATGATATTATTTCGGAACATTTTGTTTCTGGTCTCGATGGCATTTGTTTTTGCCGGGAATGTTCATGCCCAGAAGAAAAAGCGGAATATCCAGGTAGATTCCATTCTCGCTTCCGTAAATGGCGACCCCATCAGCATGATGGATTTGATTTGGGAGTCCGGCCGCGATGAAGCCAGGTTGTCGGCTATATACTCAGGCAAGGAATTGTATCGCCAGGTACGCAAACTCCGGAAAAGAATCCTGGAAGACATTATTTCCAAAAAGCTGATTGTTGAAGATTATAAAAAAGTGGATTTTGAGATTCCAGAGCAGTACATCGAGGATACGCTCGACGAAATTGCCATGAGTTTCAGTGACGGAACCCAGGAGGGACTTGCGAAAAAGGCTGAAAAATCAGGAACTTCAATTGAAAAGTTGAGGCGGCAGGCAAGGGAAAAGGTGATTGTGGACATGATGCTGAACCGGCATTATTACAAAAATATAAATGTTACGCCAAGGGAAATTTTCGAGTATTATAAAAAGAACAAGGAAGAATTCAGTTCTCCCCCGAAAGTGGAACTGGCGCTCCTGTTTTTGAAAAATAACGGTAGGCACAAAGATAATTTTGCAAAGACCGTGAACGACATACAAAGAGATACTAAATCCCGGAACGAGAAAATCTTCAAGTCCCTCACGGTGCTTTATTCCGAAGGGCCGAATGCGGAGAATGGCGGGTATCTGGGATGGATCGAGAAAGACAAGCTGCGTCCGGAATTCGCGGAAGTGCTCAAGAAAGCAGAGCCGGGTTTTATATCCGGGCCGGTTAAAACCGAAGAAGGCGTCTATTTCATCCGGGTTGCCGACCGCAAAAAAGCAAAGGACGTGGATTTTGATAATGTCGACGATGATATCAGGAAAAAACTTGAAAGCAAACTGCGCCGGAAAGCTTACGATAATTACATAAAAACACTGCGCGAAAACGCTATTATCCGCTATTACTACTGAGTTGGCGGTTTGACGCCGAATAATTTATAGTCAGTGCCCTGTTTTTCCCATAACTGCTTTAAATAGCCCCTTTGAAGCGCCACATACAAGATCATATGGAATTTTTCGTTTCGCTGGGGAAGGATTTTCAGTGTGTCGGGATCTTTCGAGGAAAGCCCGATTAGCACATGAGTTATTCCAGCCTTGTGCAAGCTTTTGAGCAGTTCTTCCGGTGTTTGTGGCGGAATTGGAAAATATTTTTCCTGAAGTCCCGGTGTGCCGATTACGTAATCGCGTGGAAGGTAAAGCCCCCGATTTTCGTATAAAAGCATTACGCGTCCATTTTCAGGGACATGAATGTTGCTCATCGCCATGGATTCAAGATACACGGGGCCAGTGCCTGTATAGATAAAATCCGCTACTTTAACCTTTCCGGTCAGGAACCCCCAGCATTTTGCATAATGCCTGAAAGGTTTGAGCTGGATGCTGACCGCCGTAAGAAAGGCAACCGCTCCAAGCATTCCGATTGTAAACTGTTTCGGCAAGCGGTCAACTGAATATGCCGACAGGAGAATGACCAGCGGCAGTAACGGAATCAGAAAGCGCGCCTGCTGTGCGGTAAAAAACCAGAAAAGATAGATAATGAGCGCTCCCGCAATATAAACAACGGCGCGGCGCGCTTTTGTCTGGATGCCAATTACCAGTCCAAGTGCCGCGAGTATGACAAGGGCTGGAAACTGCCAGCCGAAACCGCCGTCGTAAATATCACTGTCGTATGCCATAAGAACCGGGGTTGTGAACAGTCCGGCGATACCCTCCGCTCCGTAACGTGCGTTGCCGATGGCGTGATGATATGAGCTTATCACCAGAGCGCCAGGACGGGAAATAAACCAGGCATTGAAGTACGGATAAAATGGGTTGCCGGTGAGAAGCCACGGCCGCAGGTAAAACGGCAGGGCGAAAGCCCCGGAAATTACACAAAAGACAACGAGTATTTCTATCGATTTCCGGAGAGACGTTTTATACTGGAACAATAATAAAACGAAAATTGCAACGGCTGCGCTGGCCCCGGTAAGTTTTACGGCCACCGACGCACCGGCAAAGATTCCCGCCAGTATCGCAAGATTGACGGGGCCGGGTTCTTCCGGTTTTCTTGAAAGCAGCAGAAATATCGTGATGTTGACCAAGATCACGGTTTCCACAAAGCATTCACGGGCAAGCATCAGGAATACCGGACAAAGGCACATCGCCAGAACCAGTATTATCGCCAGATAAGGATTGTTTTTTGAATTGTTCAGCATGGCGAACACGCTGCATGCGGTAATCAGCAACAGGAACCAGAGAAGGATTCCGGGCGCGGTAATTCCTCCGGTGGCAATCAGTATCCAGAACAGCATTTCAGCGCCAGACGGAAAGGCGGAGTAAGGATTGTCAAGGTAAACAGCCGGATATCCCTGGCTTACCCAGCGGTAAGGAACGGAAATGTGATAAACAAGCTCGTCCCAGCCGACAGGCGGACATAATGCGGGTGCAAGCATAATCACGAACAACGGCAAAATAAAAATGAGCAGATACCTTTGCCGGGAAAAAGCCGGAAAAATGTGTTTGCCGTTAATACCCAGCAACGCGGCCCCGGTTGTTCCGCCGCAGAACAGGAAAATCCAGAATACCGCCGGGGAAAGGAGTTTTGAATAGCCAAGCACCATTGTTGCGAACATTATCAAATCAAGTCCGGTAATTATGCAAATAGCGAATGCGGCGCAAGGACGAGTCATTTTAATGTCGAGGACGTTCCTTATCACAAATACGCCAACGGCATAAGCGGAAAGGACCAGTAAAGCCGTGCTGAACAGGGCCAGATTGGGAGTGTATAATTGTTCCAGCCATTCAATCATGTTGAGAATTCTTCCGGTCTTCAAGATATTCTCTCAGCAATTTAGGGTGCATATCGTAATCTGGATTCTCGATCATAAGTCGAAGATGTTCGTTCGCATTGAATCCTTTGGCTTTGACCGTTGCCAGCATTTGCTGATTTGCCGCAAGCGCTTCCCGTTTTCTGCCCAACTTCATTAACAGCCAGCTCAATTTATACCAGTTTTGCGTGGAAAGCGGATACAATTTTGCTTCATTGAGCAGATAAGGCAAAGCCGCTTTGTAGTGCTTGTTTCTGCATAGCGCATAAGCGTAAAAGCCATTTTTATGAGCGTGGTTTTTTCCGGGGAAGTCATCGAAAAGTTTAAGGTACTTCAGTGTCAGTTCCGGGCTGTGCATATAAAAATGTGAGTTTAAAACAGCCTTGTAAGCACTGTTCGGCGTTTTCCGGTACTGGAGGGATTTATCGTGAAAGTAACTGGCGATTCCAGCATTTTTGGCGCTTCCGCCAACCAAAAGCGAATTATGCAGATAAACAGAAGAAAGTAAGTCCAGGAAAACCATCCATCCGGTTACGCACAACAACAGGATTGAACAGGTTCCGCAAAGCCAGGTCAGGACTGAATACGGTTTGAGTTTCGGGGAGGGGGATTGTATTTCCGCTTCCGGCCAGGAAATGGACCATAATATTCCAAGAATTGACAGCGCGAGAATATTGGTAGGCCACTGATAAAGGACAAGATCGAGCATTGAATGGAAAAGCATTACCAGGAAGGCGAAGCCATACAATTTCATCATTACGGGTTGATTCCGGAACGTGGTAAACAAGTTGACCAGCGGAAAAACCAGAAGCAGAAACCAGGCAATAAATCCCGGCAGCCCGAAACATACGGCAATATACAAAAAATGATTGTGGGGATGATTGGTGCGCTCCGCGGCGTCTTTGCACAGGAAGTATTCTAACGGCTGATAAGGGGCGTATTCGCTTTCGAATCGCGACATCCCGGTCCCATACATAAGATTATCCTGGATGAGGTTTATTGTGCCGCGCCAGATAGGAACGCGCACATCAGTGGCGACAAAATTATCAAACCGGGATTTTCCGGCGGTAAACAGAAGAATTAAAAAGATAATGCCGAAAACTGCTCCGCCGCCAATCAGCAACTTTTTTATTCTGAATGAAACCTGACAGAATACAATAACTCCGATGGAAGCAAGCAGGGCCAGCATTTGTCCCTTTGACGCGCATTTTGTCATGATCGCAAGAGAAAAAAGCACGGGGAATAGCGATACGATAACCGCGGGTCTTACACCATAGATTTTCTTGATCCGCATGTAAAGGAGAAAGACTAAAAATGGGGTGCAGGTTGTGATAAGCGTGGCATTCCAGTTCCAGTTACCGGGGAGTCCCGTGTAGTGATAGTGAAAAAAATCACTATCGAGCAGTAAGCCTCCCGCCGTGGCGATATAGGTGAAAAGCAATATCAGCGACATTGCATACGGCATCCAGCGCTTGACGATTTCGTGATGGATATAACAGAACAGCGGGATAATGATCCATGACAATGCCAGGCACAAGTCGAAAAAAGTATACTCCGGATAAATGAAGAAGTGCAGCAGGTTGATTGCCGTAAAAATCATGATCAACACCCCCGGAGCGGGATTGTCGCGAAACATCAGGGAAAATCTTTTTGGCTGGAAAAGCATCATGGAAAGCATTAACAGCGCCAGGGTTGGAACGGTGAAAACCTTGATAATATACGCAAGCGAAATTATGCCGAAATCAAGGTAGGCGAGGGGATAGAACAAGGCCGCCGCGATCATGGCAATGATAACGGCTATATGTCCGAATGTTATTTTTCTCCGCTTGTCCAAAAAAATCCTCAATGCTTTTGAAAGTAATAAATATATCTTAAATCATGAAAAATTAAACAGCAATAACGGGTTCCGGTTATTCTGGCTTACTTTCTCACTGGGCCGGTATTGTTTTCAGAAACTCCTGCCAGTCGCGCTCAGTTCCGAAGTCCTTCCTTGTCATCTTGTCGCGAATGGCGTTGAATTCATTGGTGGCTTCTTGTTTTCGTCCCAGGCGGTAAAGGGAGAATGCCTTCACGCATCGGGCGCTTTTCAGCATACCGTCGATTTCATTGTGATAAAGCCAGCCGGGGCGCCGTTCGATAATCCGGTTGGACAGCTCAAGGGATTTTTCAAAATTTCCATTGCGGAAGTTTAAAGAACCAAAATGAGCAAGGGCCATATAGTTTGCCGGTTCATATTCGCACGCGGCTTCGAGTACTGCCGGATAGCTTTTCCATGTCTGTGCGTAGAAGTAGCCGGTTGCGGCAAGATAAAAACAGTATGCACAGCCAAATACAAGCAGCAACTGTTTCCGTTTGACCTTTGATGTTTCAGATTTGCCAGACTTTAGCCAGTTGGAAACGATCAGTCCGGCGCCGAGCCAGATAAACGCGCAGGGGATGTAACTGTAGCGGTCGGCCCAGTCAATTGATCCCAGTTGAAATATTCCGGAAACCGGAGCCAGCGCCGCAAGAAAAGCCAGTATCAGCGGAAGAATTTCATAAAGGAAATCCCTGGAATTACGTTTCCACAGCCAGAAACAGGCCGCCAGAGCAATAATATATCCCGCTGCCAGCCTAATTATGATTTCTAGGGAAATGAATATTCTCGGGTATATCGGCGAAAGATTGCGTGGAAACAGCGTATATTCAACATACCAGATCACGTTGTGGCAAACCGCGAACAACCGGCGCGTAAGCACGACAGTTTTTTCCGGCGGAGTGCCCTGGGCGTAAACCGTTACCGGAACGAAGATCAGCGCAATGATTATGTACGGCCAAAGTTTTTTCAAATATGCGGTGATATTGAAATCCTTCCGGAAGTGAAACTCAATCAGAAGGAATACTGCCGGAAGACTGATTGCCATTGGTTTAGCAAGCAGCGCCAGGATAAACAGTGCGAACGCCGCGACACTGTATGTGCGTTTTCCTGCCCGCAGATAGAACCAGATGCTCCAGAAATACAGCGCGGCGCAAAGCACGTCTTTGCGCTCGGATACCCACACCACCGATTCGCAGCGTTGCGGATGAATCGCAAAGATAAGTGTCATGAAAAACACCACTACCGGGTTTATCCTGAAATATCGCAGACAGTGAAACAGTCCGATCACGGAAGCCAGATGCCATAACAGGTTCTGGATATGATAGGCCAGCGGATTAAGGCCGAAAAGATTGTAATCGGCAACATACGAAAGCATGGTCAGCGGAATATAATTCCCAACGTAACAGCGGTTGAAGCTGTTGACAATCCCCATTCCACCGTTGAATACCAGGTTGCCGGTGTTACTCAGCACGTATTCATGGTCGTCCCAGCCTGCCAGCAGGGGAAAGTCCATGCTTTGCGCGAACACCGCCGCGGTTATTATTACCAGCAGAACCTGAAACAGCAGGAGTTGGCGGGTTTCAGGTTTCATCTGTTTTGCCTGGGGTTTCGATGATTTTCCAGTACAGCTTCAACCCGTTTTAGATTATTCTCAGCCTGTTTCGCTTTTGGATTGATTACCAGCGCTCTGGCAAAATTTTTCCTTGCCCCATTCAGGTTGCCAATAAGGGAATCGCGCATCCCGGAATAAAAATAAATCTCGTAAGCTCCGGGACGGCACTGCCGATACCAGTTAATTGTCCGCTCATAGGCACGTGCCGCAAGCAACGGTTTGCCCGTGGCAAGATAGCAGTCGGCCATCATTGGGAACAAGCCGGCCTCAGCCCAGTCCGTGCCGCGATATTTCCTTACTTTACCGAGCATTGCCGCGGCCTTTTCAAGATAGGGCAAAGCTTCTGTTTTTCTGCCTGTGCGGTAATAAACCGTTGCTTTCAAGCCGAGGGCGTTAAGCTTGTCCAGGATGGTTATGTGCTTTTCTTTGCAATCCAGGATTAAATTGGCGCATTCCATTGCTTTTGGCAGATTGCCGCGATTCAGCTCCCGGATGCCCATGCTTCGCGCGGCTCCCGGATTGAATGGGATACGGGTGGCGGAATATTCCATCAGCTTGTCGTAATTCCGCCAGATTGGAGTGTATATCTGATTGGCGATTACCAGAAAGGCGAAGTAGAAAACCGCAATCACCGACAGAAGGATTCGGGTCCGGATTGGAGAAAATATCCGCTCGTAGGATTTCTTGTCGGCGGATTTAAGGATGCGTTCGATCATTGACGCCACGGCCAGCCACACGAAAATACTCGGCAAATAGCTGTAACGGTCACTGAAATCGATCTGGGAAAGCTGAAAAATCCCGATTACCGGCAGCAGAGAACAGACGTAACAGAACACCAAAGGAATAAAGCCATACAGGAAACGTTCGCGATGCCAGCGGTAAATCAGCATGGAAATGATGGCGGCGGCGGCGATATAACAACCGAGTTGAGCATAAAAAGTAGTGGTGAGGGCAATCCGGGGATAAAGCGGATTAAGTTTTACCGGCAGGATCGTTTTGCCGATATACCAGTAGAGGTTGTGGATTACCGCCAGGGCCTGGCGGGGCATGCCGAGGTCGGTTTCGTTCAGCGTTTCGTGCTGAGAGCGCCATGCGATTATCGCGAATCCCAGGGACAGCAGGAAGTAGGGCCAGAGTTTTCGCAGGTAATAGAGCGGATTCCAATTCCGGGACCGGTAAAATATGTATCCGGTAAGGATCAGCGGCAAACTCACCGCCATCGGTTTCGACATCAGCGCAAGCACGAACAACACAAAACAGGGAATCTGCCACACTACCCCCTGCCGGTAGAACCTGATGTAAAATACGACGCTCCAGATATAAAATGCGCCGCATAATACGTCTTTGCGCTCTGAAAGCCACACTACCGACTCCACCCGCTGGGGATGTACCGCAAAAAACACCGCTACCGTAAACGCCACCAGTCCCCGGATGCCCACCAGGCGGAATCCCGTATAGACTCCCAATACCGTCAAAACGTGCCAGAAAATATTCTGAAGGTGATAGATTAACGAGTTGAGTCCTCCGATATTGTAGTCGATCATATACGACCACATGGTAAGGGGGAGATAATTGCCGTAGTGGTCAGTGCAAAGCCAGTGCCACAGATTGGCCCAGCTTAACTGAAGATTTTTCACATTCTCGGTTATGTACCAGTGGTCGTCGAATGACTCCAGGACAGGATACGTGCAACTGTTAAGGTAAACCGCCGCCGTGAACAGCACGATTATCGCCGGATAAATTATATTCAGCAGTGAAGTTTTATCTTTGCCTGTAGATTTCATTGCAATTCAGAATATGATTGCGGCTCCGTTATCAGTGAATTTCTTATTTGACCTGGGAATCTTTTCATCTTCAACAACTTCATTACCGCCAGCCGGAACGATAGGGCGGTGAATAAACAGCCGAAGCCGTAGACCATGCTCCGGATGAAATTGATGCTTGAAGCTTCAGCGAAATACTTTGTCGGACAACTCACCTCGGCGATTACGCTGCCGGTCCAGAGTACCTGGGCAAGCATCTGGTTATCGAACACGAAGTCCTCGGAATTTTTCTCAAGCGGCAGTTTTTCCAGAAGTTCGCGGGAGAAAGCCCGGTAACCGGTATGGTATTCGGATAGTTTTGCGCCCATCAGGATGTTTCCGGCCAGTGTCAGAATCCGGTTGCTGAGGTATTTCCAGACCGGCATACCGGCTTTTAAGGCGTAACCGCCCAGGATTCTCGAACCCAGCACGCAGTGATACAAATCGTTGCCGATCAGCGAAGCCATTGCCGGAATCAGCTTAGGCGTATATTGATAATCAGGATGCACCATGATTATTATGTCCGCTCCGCGTTCCAAGGCCATTTTGTAGCAGGTTTTCTGATTGCCGCCATAACCCCGGTTTTTTGTGTTGGTATGCACGGTAACCTTGTCAAGGTTACCGGCGATTTCGGAGGTGTTGTCCTGGCTTGCGTCGTCTACCAGGATGATTTCGTCCACGCAATCCTGCTGCATTACCTCGTTGTATGTTGGCAACAAAGTTTTTTCCGCGTTGTACGCGGGCATGATCACCACCACTTTCCGGTCTTTGAACATTTTTTTGCTTTTCCTTTTGATTCAAGTGTATATCATAGATTCGTTTAGCGAAAAAACAATCCTGCAACCTCTTAATCCGTTTTACCTTGTCATTGATTTTTTATGGATTACCTTATTTGCAAGCTGTCACGAAAGATTTCTTATGAATAATGAAGTATCCGCAAAGGCAATGGACAAGGCCATGATGCTGCTGGGCAGGCGCGCCCACAGCACGGCCGAATTACGCACGAAACTGCGCCAGCGTGAATTTTCCTGGCAGGTTGTTAATAATACGATCGCGGAATGCGAACGCCTGAAACTCCTCGACGACCGCGAATTCGCTTCATTATACGCCAGCGAACTCCGGCAGCGCGGGTATGGCCCGTTCCGCATTCGCAACGGACTCATGAAAAAAGGCATTTCACGCGAGATCATCGATTCTTTGCTCGATGCCACGGAAACTCCCGGCGCCGAACTGGAACGCGCCGTTGCATCCATCAAGGGAAAGCTCAGGACTTTTCAACGCGAACCAGACTTGCGGAAACGACGCGATAAAGCTTATCGCTTCCTTGCCGGACGCGGATTTTCATCCTCGATTATCTCCGAGGCGATTGATAAATACGGGGAAGAATTCAGGAACTGAAATTCTTTTTTAACTCACGATATTGATTTTCCCCGCGGAATTCGCGGGGAGACATGTTCGTGTAGTCCTTGAAAACTTTTGCGAAGTACTGACTGGTGGTGAATCCGCATTTGAATGCTATTTCGGTTATTGAAAGTCTTGACCGGGAAAGTTCCTGCCGGGCTTTAGCCACCCGCAGACGGTTAAGGTACATCATCGGGGGATCGGCGGTTAGTTTTCTTACAAGCTGACTGAACCGGGTACGGTGAATTCCGCAGGTTTTCGCCATTGAGTCAAGTGTCCATGTTTTTTCCGGGTGTGACTGGAGTTTTGCAAGGAATTCTTTCACGCGGTTTTCGGCATTGCCGATTCCGGTTTCATTAGTCTGCGTGTGACTGTTTATACTGCGTTCAAGTTCGAGGATCAACGCACGGGCAAGCGAGGCGGTCATCAACTCGCGGTCAGGATAATCTGAGCTGCATTCTTTTACAAGTTTAGGCAGCAGCCATTCTATATCCGGTCCGGCCTTGAAACAGTGGGCGCATGAACTGAATAAAGTCCGGGATATTCTTTCTTCATCCGCTTGGGGGAGAAGCAATGATTCGTGAAACTGGAAATTATCGGTTGGCGCAGGATATTGCTTGCGCAGTTCGAGAATAACGAAGAAGAGTTCCACCCCCGGAGATATTCTTTCCGGATTTCCGTGAAATTGCCAGGGCAGCGTAAAAAACACGCTGCCGGGATATACGGTCTCGACATGGTTATCAACTCGCCACTGTGCATTCCCGCCGGAAATATAGACAATTTCCAGGCCGTTGTTGAAGTGCATCGGCAGTTTGAAACTTTTATGTTTGACATTTATGCCGGCTTGGACGATCCCGTTCATATTTTCAATGTACAATATTTACCACTGTAAAACAAGGAAAGACATTGCAATAATTTGTACTAAAATATTAAAAAAAGGAGAAATATTACCGATGAAATATGATAAGCTACCCCAAAAAGACATTGATATCGTCCGCGGCCTTGCGGCAAAACTTATGGAATATGAAGCAACTCCGGAAAACATTGAGCGCCGTGATGCCTGGTATAAACTGGATTCCGGGGCAGGGGACCGCACTATGGTATTGGCGGAGGCAGGTGGCGTTCAGCAGGAAGTATTCCCTGAAGCCCATTTTAAATGCGAGAGTGAGCAGGGAAGAGGTCTCGAACGCGGTTTGTATCGGCAGTTGTTTAATTTTGAGCAACTCAAAGACGACCATGTAATTGAACCTTTTATCAATATTCCATGGCAGGTTGACCAAGGGAATTACGGAGTGGAAGCAGTTCAGCATGTCCCGGATACGGATGGTTCTCTCGGAGCCAGGAGTTGGGATGCTCCCCTGAAAAACCTTGATGAGGATTTCAATCTTCTAAAACCTAGGGAGTTTAGCGTAAACCGCGACAAGACTTATGCCCAAAAGGAAGCGCTGGAAAAAGTTTTCGAGGGAATAACCCCGGTGCGGATCAGGGGTAAATTCTGGTGGACGCTCGGAATGACAATCAACGCAATTGACCTGATTGGACTTGAAAATCTTATGTTGTACATGTTCGATAATCCTGAAGGACTGCATCGTCTGATGGCATTTTTATGTGACGATCATATCAGGTTCGCCAAATGGTTGGAGGGTGAAGGTTTATTGTGCCTGGACAATGAAAATGATTATATTGGTTCTGGAAGTATGGGATACACTGGAAAACTTCCGCAAAAAGACTGGAAACCGGGAGATAAAGTCCGAACTTGTGATATGTGGGCTTTGCTGGAATCGCAGGAAACCGTTGGAGTCGGTCCTGAGCAGTTTGAAGAATTTATTTTCCCATACCAAGCTGAAATCGCAGAACACTTCGGACAAATTTATTACGGATGCTGCGAACCCGTTCATACCCGGATTCATATTCTCAAGCGTCTGTCCAATCTGGCCAGGATGTCGGTATCGCCGTGGGCTGACGAGGAAAAAATGGCAGCGGAGTTGGGGCGGGATATCGTTTATTCCCGCAAACCGAACCCAAGCTTGATCAGCACCGGTAACTTTGATGAAGCAGTCATCAGGCGCGACTTGCGGAAAACGCTTGATACTGCTCGCGGTTGCCGGCTGGAAATTGTCATGAAAGATGTCCACACCCTTAATAACGAACCGGAACGCTTATCCCGGTGGGTACAGATCGCCAGGGAAGAAATCGGCTAACAAAGATTGACTTTTTCCATAACCTGTAGCATAGTCAGGACTTTTAATTTCATGGAGAACTCATGAGTAGAAGTCTTGCTATAATAAAAATGGACAATCGTCCGAAGGAACTGACCGGGCGGGAAGGCGATTGGGAACACTGGATTGCAGCCGGGCTTGGTATTGACCGCGAATTGATAAATATTGTCAATGTACTGACCGGGGAAGAGTTGCCCGCCCCGGACAAGTTGCTGGGAGTGGTACTGCCCGGCTCTACCGCAATGGTGACGGATAAGCTGGAATGGAGCGAACAAGTTGCCAATTGGCTCCCGGAAATAGTGAATTCAGATATTCCGGTTCTGGGAATATGCTACGGCCATCAGTTGCTCAATTATGCAATGGGCGGTAAAATCGGGCGCAATCCTAACGGACGTCAGCTCGGGAGCATTAATTTTGAACTTTTTGCTTCCGCGAAAAATGATCAGTTGTTTGGAGCCGGTCCTGATAATTTTCCGGTGTTTATTTCTCATCTTGAATCAGTGATTGAACTTCCGGGAGGAGCTGTTGTTTTGGGAAAAAGCCCTTATGATCCCAATTATGCCATTCGCATCGGCAGTTATGCCTGGAGCGTACAGTTTCATCCGGAATTCACGGTTCCGGAGTTGTACCGGATTATCCATGACCGGAAAGACGTAATAATGGCGGAAGGCTTAGATCCGGCAGTCCTCAGGAATTCCGTGGTTACCACCCCGGAATCAAGTATGCTCATCAGACGTTTCGGCAGGATTGTCATGAATCTGGCCGATATCATCTGACTTGAGAGATTTTCCGCAATGAGGGCAATAGTTCCCATTTTCCTTGTTGTGCTGAATTTCTTCAATAATACCCGAGCCGATGATGCCTACCGGCAAAGCAAAAAGCCCGATACCAAGGACGGCGATAATTCCCGTCACCAGTTTCCCCAAGGGAGTAACAGGGCTGACGTCGCCATAACCGATTGTGGTTAAAGTCACCACGGCCCACCACATTGAATCAGGTATGCTGCCGAATCTTTCGGGTTGATAATCGTGTTCCACATAATACATAAGCGTGGCGGAAAGGAGAAGAAGAACAAGCGTAATACATGAAAACAAAACAAGCTCTTCCCTGCGTTTAATGAAAACATTTTTCAACAGTTTCAAAGATGAAGTATAGCGGCTGAGTTTAAATATCCTGAATATCCTGAATATCCTGAGTATCCTGGCAATCCGGAGGTCGAGTCCCAGAAACGGCATGTAAAATGGCGCTATCGAGACAAAGTCAACGAGCGCCATAGGTGTAAAAATATATTTGAAACGCGCCTTTAATGTTGATTCTCTATTATTTCTAGTTACAGAGCAGGCCCAGAGCCGTAATAAGTATTCAATGGTGAAGATTCCTACACTGATTCCTTCAAAAAGTTCAAACCAGAAACAATATTTTTTTCCGATTGCAGGCTCCGTGGAAATTATGAATGCGATAATATTCAGAATAATCAGGACAATGATAAACAAGTTTACGCTTTTAGACAGAACGCTTTTATCAGTCCCGCTGAGTATCCGCCATACTCTTTTTTTCATGCACGGTTCTCCCATTTACTCCCGGACGCGATACATATAACAAAAAACCATATCCCCCGATATACACAGGAGATATGATAAATCTAAATAATGTTAAATCAAATTCTTACAAAAAATTATTTTGCAAGAGCACTGTAAACGGCTTCGGCAATAGCAAGGTGACCGGTCAGGTTCGGATGGACAGGTTCCGGGCAGAACAAGTCGGTACGGTGGTAGTTCAGAAGATTCTGGAACATCTCGTGAGTCTTTACCAGCCGCGTTTGATACTTCGAGCTCATTTTATGGACAACCTCGATATACCCGGGAAGAATATCGAGAACCTGTTTGCGGAATGAGTGTGGGGAGGTATCGGTACTCAGATAAAACGGGTCAATGAGCAGCAGTTTGCATTCCGGCAATTTCCCAACCGTACGGGATAATATCTGGTCGAAAGTTTTCTCGAATTTATCAGGATCGATGGTTTCCATTTCAGGACGGAACTGACGGTGAAGATCATTAATCCCTATTTTTATTGAAATAAAGTCGGGTTTGAGTGAGACAGCGTCATCTGACCAGCGGTTTTGCAAGTCGATAACGGTGTTTCCGCCAATACCGCGATTTATAATCGTTATATTTTTTTCAGGCTCACGGATTGCCATAAGATCATGAAAGAGCTTCACATATCCAGCCCCGAGTGGTTTCTCATTATTACGTCTGCCGCAGTCGGTTATGCTGTCGCCGATAAAAAGAATGGTTTCACCGCTTTCCAGAATGCTTTGCATTTTTGTCACCTTCATGAAGTTTTTGTAAAAATTACCGGTTACGTGTAATCGTATTGTGCAGTTGAAAATTTCGCCCTTGCCCCCGTCTTTGGGGAAAATCCGGAAAAGAGCCCCCAAAAATGGTACTGCACAGAGGAAAAAATAAAACTGCACTATATTTATAACATGTTTAATAGCAATAAGTTATATTGCGGGGGGGTAAAAATTTCCCATTTTGGGAAATTACTAAAAAAAAATCCTCCACCACATCAATCCTGTAAACGTTCTTTTTCTTCCCTAAGTATTTTATTTTGAACGGCTAAACAAGGAATTATAAAATAATTGAAACTGTTCACTTCCTTATTGAAAGTAGTCTACAGCTCAACAATTACAAGGAAATTTATAAAATAATTTCTTTTTTAAGAATTATTCCTGTTTTCGCAAAAGAATATATATTGTAATGGTGTTTATATCTTCATTTAGGCATTTTAACACAATTATCCCCGTTTGTAACTTGCTTTATCCTCACACCCTTTGTCATTTACCCCGCATGAATTTCGGACAGTACGGTTAAAAGAGTCAGATTAAATATCTGGATACGCTTTCACTGCAATAAAGTGATACATGCTGCAACCATCACATTTACGTTTTTTGGGCTATGCAGATCCATTGATGGTGTTGATGTGGGGTGTCATGATAATCATTAACACATTTTTTTGAAAGATTAACAATTTTAAATTTCGAGAGTAATTTTGCTATGTCATTCTCAGATAATAATTCAACTTTAATGCCGTGAAAAGAAGAGGCATTGGTTTTACTATAAACTGGATCAGTATCAGCAAAGCAGGATAGGATACAAAAGCCTCTAGATTTAATGTTTTTATAAAATTGATTAATAATCAAGTCTCTTTCCCCTCTTTCAGTACCATGTATAACGCCAAGGCATAAAATAGATTCATATTGCTCTTTAATAATTCTTTCATCACCTTGCAAAAAAACAGTATTTTTTAAGCCAGATATTTCTGATTTTTGTTTAGCATAGGTAATAGCCTCATTAGATAAATCAATACCAACAACATTCAATCCTTTCTGGGCAATGTATATTGAGTTTCTTCCGTATCCACAACCAAAATCTAAGACAGGGGATTTTATTATATTAAAAAATTGTACGACAGCCTTTGATGGGGTATTAGACCAAATTGCTTTATTATT
This sequence comes from Victivallales bacterium, assembly GCA_963678815.1. GTDB lineage: Bacteria > Verrucomicrobiota > Lentisphaeria > Victivallales. The sequence goes on along the minus strand of OY787460.1, from coordinate 3,338,996 downwards.
TAAATATACATCATCCCATACTTTTTTTTTTGTATATTTCCCAATGGTTATTTTCCATGCATCCCTGCTGATAAAAAAGGGCTAGTCCGCTCCTTGATCATCGGCTCGAGCCCCCAGCTCGACGTGTATCTGGGTTGCGAGCCAGCCCATTAATAGTTCAATTTACGTTGAATAAAGACTATTCAATGACATTTGTATTTTACTCTTTGTTTTTCAAAAAACAATCTTTTTTTTTCTCTGTTACGTATGTTGTTTATATTGTTTTGCTTAAGAATGGAAATAAATTAAAAAACGTTTCACTCGCTGAACCAAACATGGAAATCCATAATAAACCATTTCCATGAGTCCGTTCAAGGTCTTATACAGGATTCCGGCGGATGGCTGATCCTTGCTGGATGGAGTATTTTCATCTCTCGCCTGTCACCGGCTTTGACCTGCGCTTTTCTAAGTTTCGCACCATACGAGTCAAGCTGTTACTGTCGCAGTTTCTTGACTTGATTATCAATGAGAAACCTTTTTTTGAGAACGAATATTTTTGGGGAGAGCTGTATGTTATAAAAAAATCATTTTATCCTAAGATATGCTCCGACATTCTTTCGATGAAAAATATCATTCGTAGTCCATGCTAATTAGTAATCATATCTAAATATCAAGTAGTAGATTGCAGTTCTTTTCATGAATATTCAGAGACTTAGGGTATTAATTTTCACTTATTGAGGAATAGCTCTTGACAGGGTTTATCACGTGATGTATAATAGCATTATGCAACACTTAAAAGGTAATTAAAAGATTAAAGGTGATACATTGTTCAGGCAAAAAGAGGACTTTTACCAAATGAAAAGTAATATTGCAATAATTGCAAGGAGGAAAGCATTAGTCTTATTCATATTGACCGGACTGGCTTTTATTACGCTGAATACTTATTCCAAGGTAAAACCTGCGGCTATTTTCGGAGATAATATGGTGCTGCAACGTGATATTCCGGTCCCTGTATGGGGTACCGCTGAATCAGGGGATAAAATTGTTGTTGAGTTCGCAGGCCAGAAGCAAGAAACCACGGCGGGAAAATATAAAAAATGGTCTGTCAAACTGAAACCTTTGCAGTCAAGCTGTGATAATCGTGAAATGGTAATATTATCAACCTCCGTTAACGGAAAAAAAACAAAAACTGTAATAAAAAACATTCTTGTCGGCGAAGTCTGGTTTTGTTCCGGCCAGTCAAATATGCGTAAGGATATAACTAAAAGCAACAATCATGAAAAAGAAATTTCCCGCGCCAATTGGCCTTTAATTAGATATAACGGGAAAGGCTCAAAATGGCAGGTTTGTTCTCCGCGGGATGTCGCAAACTTTTCCGCGGTATCGTATTTCTTCGGGCGTGATTTATTCAAAGAACTGAATGTTCCAATTGGGCTGATAAATCGGTCCATTGGCGCGACGGCCATTCAGCTATGGATACCCAAACAGGAAGTAATGAATATTCCGTATGCGCGGGAGCTTGTTGAGAAAGTTAGTAATCCTCGTGTTCAAGATGAAGTCAAGGAATTCATCCGGGAAAACAAAATATTCAGGAAAAAGTATAAAGCATGGAAATCCGCAAGATGTAAAGGAAATATAGAAGTTTCCAAGCCTATTCCCCCAAAGCGTCCAAAATTATTTAATCAGGCGATCAATTATGAAAAAAGAAAGATCGGGGGTCTATATAAATCGCTGGTTGAACCTGTAATTCCCTATGCTATCCGGGGCATCATTTGGTATCAGGGAGAACGGAATTCGGGCTTTGCTGAAGACTGTTACGCATACCGGGAAATGCTGCCAGTATTGATTAAAAGTTGGCGTAAAGCCTGGAAAGAGGGGGATGCCCCGTTTTTTTATGTGCAATTACCCAATTTTAGATATAAACACTGGCCCATTACCCGGGAATCCATGCTGAAGTGCCTTACAGTAAAAAATACGGGTATGGCGGTAACTATAGACATCGGAGAAAAAAACAATATTCACCCTAAGAACAAGCAGGATGTGGGTAAACGCTTGGCTTTGATTGCTTTCAAACGGGTTTACGGGAAAGATATCGTGGGGGAATCGCCACTTTATAAATCTATGAAAATTGAAGATAGTAAAATTATGATATCATTTAAAAATATTGGAAGTGGTTTAACTGCTAAAGGAGGAACTTTGAAAGGATTTGAAATCGCCAGTGCGGACAAGGAATTCCACCCGGCTCAAGCGGACATAAAAAATAATAAAGTTATTGTTCACTCAGATAAAGTAAGAAATCCCGTTGCGGTACGGTATGCATGGAAACCTGATCCTGACTGTAATTTGTATAACAAAAAAGGTTTACCGGCATCACCGTTCCGCACCGATAATTGGAAGTTATTTTAACAATAAGATAAAGGAGAAGGGATTCATGAAAAACAACATGAGTTACTGTAAAAGGGAGTTTCCACTGTTTAACTCTAAAAAACATCAATTCACCCTTATTGAGTTATTGGTTGTAATAGCGATAATTTCCATACTTGCGGCTATGCTGCTTCCGGCATTGAAAAATGCAAGAGAAGCCGGCAGAAGAATTTCATGCGCTAATAAAATCAAGCAGATCGGAACTGCAATTGCTTTGTATGCGGATGACAATGACGGATATTTTCCTACATGGTATGATGCCTCGGTCGGAAAATGGCATCGCAATGAAATCCCAATATATCTTGGGCTTAAAGATTCTCCAAGCTACGCTTCACAATATGAATGTCCAAGTGATCAGTATGCTTGGACTCATCCGACCAAAGATAACGTAAAAAGCTTGGATAATCCATCTTACGGATTAACTTTGGCGACAAAACCATTTTTACGAATGTGTGAAGTGAAAAATCCGTCACACAAAATCCTGGTCGCGGAATCGGCGCATCCCGGTGAAGGAGGAAACACAAGTCATACTTATATGACCTTTCAAAGTAAACCGACTGCATACCGGCATGGCAACGGGTCAAATGTTTTATGGATGGATCTCCATGTCACGCAGGAAACTTCCGGCAGCATCCAACAAATCAACATAAACGGTTCTGCCAGTGATAAGTATTGGGAACCTGATTATTGATAAAATTTTATACATTAAGCTAAATATATAAACCAGCAATAAAATGAAAAATTATGAAATTAAATTACAAACTGAAAAACATTATTCTGACAGTTATCGTGATACTTATGGGAGCCAGTGGCAATGCCTTTGCAGAAAATCTTTATATTTTTCCCCAGCCACAAAAAACCAAGATACTGAAAGCGGAACAGGTTGTTCCGAAAATAATTGATATTGTTTCACCGGTAAATCCGACTCCTGTTGAAAAGTATACCTTGGAAGAAATGAAAAATGACTTGTTCCGGAATTTTGGTATAAAAGCTGGAAAAGCCGGGCAAAAAGTTACTAAGTTTGTTTTCGGCAAGTATGATTCCGCTCATGTCAAGGCAGCTCTCAAAGAAATTAATTGCAAAATAAAACCCGGACAGTTAAGATCCGAAGGTTACTGTTTGTTTACCCGTGGGGAAACAGCCGTTGTTGCCGGCACGGATGACAACGGTACTCTTTACGGAACAAATACCCTTTTGCAGCTTCTCCGGAAAAAAAATGATAAGCTTTATCTTTCGCAAGTTTCAATTATGGATTTCCCTGTTATCAAATACCGCATTCAAGGATGGATGCCTTGCTATGGTTATAACGTCGGAACTGGCAATTATCGAAAATTTTTTGAGCATTACGCAAAACTGCGTTACAATTATATTAATTTTCTTATGTATAGAGAAGGAAACTTTTTCTTCAATCCACCAAAGAATGAAAAAGAAGCGGTTAAAAAGCTTTCCGCCTTTTTTGATGATGTACATCAACATGGAATAAAAGTTATAATTGCCTTCAGTTATCTCAACACTTGCAAGCGCTACCGCATTAATCATTTCTCGCCGCGCGACCAAAAGGCCGTAAAGATCATTCAAGATGCCATACGGCTGTATTGTATGGCTGGCGCGGACGGTTTCATGATCAATTTTGACGATATCACCCAAAATAATGTTGAAGCTTTCCTGAATCACCCGGATCACAAAGTACACAAGGATACATTGGCGAAAAACCAACTGCTTTGGCTGCAAATTATGAAAAGTGCCGCTTCGGGTTATGGAAAAAAACTTTTTTCATTTTGCCCTCCGGTATATTTCGACCGCACTCCTGAAGAGTGGTCAAAACGGTGGAATAATTATGATGGCAACAAGTACCTGAAAAATCTTCTTGCAAGCCCGGAATTGGAAGGAATACCTGTCTACCATACCGTTTTTACCGCTGACGGCAGGACTCTCCTGAAAAAATACGGACTGAAGAATTTTGCCTGGTGGTATAACATGAAGGGGGGCAGTTATTTTTGCGATAACTGGATTAATTGCAAAAAAGTTCCCTATAAACCTGTTTTTCAGCAGGGAAGCAGGGGTTCCAACCTGTTCGCCGGATTTACTGATCCCCGGCGCGGTTGGTGTTGCCTTGGTTATATCGGCGATAGCACAGGATGGTTCTACAAGCCAACAAAAGAGGTGGATTCAGCCCTCAGAAAAATGCCGGAATGGACGCAGCTAGCCTATGTAAACTCTCACCTTTATGAAGGTTCTGCCGTTATGGTTCCATTGCTCTGGAATCCAATTGGATTTAATGCAAAACAGTCCGAAATTTCGCTAGCCGCGCGGGTTTTCGGGCCTAACGCCGTTGACACCTATTTGAGATGGCGCGAAAGAATCCGGCCATTAGTGATGGAATACAACAAGTTGTCGCCCTGGCAAAATGGAGCGGAAAAGAAATTCCTCAAACTGCAAAAACAATACCAGGAAGTGAAAAAACTCCAGAATAACCTCACCAGCGAGTGGAGGCAATTCGAAAAACAGCGTGGTTTTGAAATCCTGAATATCGCCTTTTCCGAACGAATAGTGTTGCGCTTAAACAATATGGGAAAAACCTTGGACAGACTCTTTGTCAAAAACCAGGCAAAAGCAAAAATCAGCCCCGTCAGAGAGCGTAAACATGGGAATAAAACGGAATATCTCCGTTCAATCTATCTTGAAAATCCTGAAGTTGCATTCAATCTGCCGTGGGCCGTGCTGAAAGACAAGGACGGCAATATTCGTTCCACGGGTATACCTTCCGCCGGTCTGGGAATGAGAGGCCCTTCAAGATTGAACTGGATTCAGTCAGGATTCTTTAATTTGACTATTAACGGAATATCACTGGGCAACGTAATTCCTCAATTTAAAGCAGTTTTCCTGCAAGGAAACAATCAAGGTGTGGAAGGAAAATGGGAATTGCCCGATGCGGATGTCAGGATCGTGTTCAGTATTACTCCGGAAAGCGGTTTATTGATGGATGGAACCGTAGTGCCGCATTGTAAAAGACCTCACATCATGGAAATGAAATTGATTGCTATTCCCGCTGGCCCCGGAAGCTCGAATAAATGGAAAAAGCATGAGATGGACAAGCACATGATGAGTTCAGAACGGACTCTTGGTCCCGGCGCTTTGCCTTATGTGCATCTCAATAAAGAGTACTGGTTTCTCTTCTATGACAAACTGAACGACTACCCGCATGCATTCAAAGGTGTCCGCCCGTCGGAAGGCCCTTGCGCCTTTGTCATGGAACCGGAAAACGTTCAATGGATGCATATCAACAACGGTACGCGCCTCATGTTTGCAACAATTCTATATCAAAAAGGCACAACCCGGTTCAGGTATGTATTTTTCGATCTGAATAAGACGAAAAATGCCGATGCCATTCTATTTTTCAAGGAAAACGGAAACAATATTTTTGAAAAAATCCGCTACCAGAAAGATTCAAAATAAAATGAAATTCAGAATTATAATATATTCCGCTTTTATTTTGGCACTGGGATTATCTGTTTTGGCAAATACCGGAAATAATCCAATAAATACTTTATTCCGGAAAAACGGTAATTTCAGGATCCGCCTGCAATATGGAGGTATTCATCTTCAGGAAAATGAATGGCCTTTGGTCCAGAAAGATAAGTACCTGGGAAAATCAGGTAAAAAATATTTCCTTCTTTTACCGTCCAAAACAAAATATGTGAAATCACATACCGGTAATATTTTCAAAGTATCTGCTGAAAACAAGTATGGTAAACTCGACAGAGAACTGGTTTTTGATTCCTCAAACATATTTACTTTCCGAGTGAGTTATCAACCTTTCGCAAGGTTTGCGCGCATTAATGAATTTATATGCAAGCTAGAGCTTGCCCCTGAATTTTTTTATGAGATCAAAGACGATGGATTAAACGTGGAATTTCACGGCAATGGAAAAAGTGAAAAAAGGTCTTTTTCTTCATTTAATGGCAAAAACAAAGTTTTTGGACAAGCTAACTGGGACAAGGCGGTTATCACCTGGCATGAAGGCAATATTGCAAAAACTTTGGAAATAATTCCAGACTTCAGTTCATTGCCTTTTGACGCTATATTTTATGACCGGAGAAAATGCGGAGATCATTGCTATCAGTTGTGCTTTATTCTAAAAAATACAGATAATAAAAAGAATTTAGAAAAAATTGATATTTCCGTGAAATTTATACTTTCAACGGGAAAATAAGAGAGTGACTGAAAAGTATACAATAAGTCGTGATGATGGAATCTATCAGACCTGGCCGGATGTGATTTTGACTCCTTCAGGCCGTCTTGTATGTGTATTTTCAGAATACACTCACTACAGAGATCGGTCATATACGCGGATAATGCTTTGTGATTCAACGGATCGCGGCAGAACCTGGACGAAAAAAAGACCACTTACGGAAGCAACTCACGGACTTCCGGTTCACTGGAACTGTGCGCGCGCATCATGTCCATAGACTTGACCACTCTCCTCAAAGCGACCTTGGTTACAGCGGTTGGGTACAATTTGATGATGCTCCGAAAGCCCTAGAGGTTATTTACTTCGTATTGAAGATTTTATATTGTCAAAAAATTAAGGAACTGCGATGTCTGAAAAAACTTATAAATATTCCCGCTACATACCAGTAATGGCTGAATATGATGTTGTGGTTTGCGGTGGTGGTCCGGCAGGATGTGCCGCGGCGATAACCTCCGCTCGAAACGGTGCGAAAACGCTCCTGATCGAAAAAAACGGCTATCTTGGCGGAGCAACGGTTGCACAACTTGTTTGTGTGGTTCTGAGCACCAATGGCGTTGACTTTCAGGGCATCTGGCACGAATGGGCAAAGCGACTGAGAGCAATTAACGCTATGGCCCCGATTATTCGTAATTCCAAGTTTTTTTCTGACTGCCTGTGGTTCAGGAGTTCCGTCGATACCGAGGGCGTCAAACGCGTTTGGGACGACATGGTCGAAGAGTCTGGAGCAGATACATTGCTGCTTGCGCATATCTGCGGAGCGTGTGTCGAAGACGACCGGATTACCGGGGTGGTGCTGCATACCCGTGCGGGGTTGCAGGCTGTCCACGCCAACCGGGTAATTGATGCTACCGGCAATGCTGATGTATGTCATGATGCTGGGGTTCCCTGGGATCGCGGCGTTACCGGAAAATTGTGGCCGCAACAGGTGTCCCTTATGTTTCGAGCCGGAGGTTTTCCGGTTCCCGGGAATAGAAACGGTCTCCAGCCGGGATTTGGCGGTACTGGGGCATATCGCCCAGAAAAACTCAACCGCATCAACCAGATGCGGGTTGATCCACTTGATCCTCTTGCGGTATCCGCAACCATGCGCATGGCCCGGAGGGAAATTGCGGGAAAAATGGCGAAACTGCCTTCAGAACGGTATCTGGTGGATACCGCTTCCGAGCTTGGAGTGCGCACGTCCCGAGTCGTGCGCGGCATAGCAAAGGTCACCGATGACGACGTATGGAATTTCAAGAAATCAGACGAAGGCATAGCCCGGTCCTCCTGGGAAATTGATATCCATCCTCCTGATAATGATGCTCCTTTACCTGAACGTTGGCTTCACAGTAAAAGCGATTCTTATGCGGCCTTTACCCGTCGCCTGTCTAGGGGGGAATGGTTTGACATCCCCTACGGATGCCTGATCACGAAGAAAGTCGATAACCTGCTGGTTGCCGGACGTTGCATTTCATCCAGTTATCTGGCCCAGGCATCTCTGCGCATTCAGCAGACCTGCATGGCAACAGGCGAAGCCGCCGGCTTGATCGCGGCATTGAGCTTGTCATCAGGGAAAACTCCGCGCGAGTTCGATCCCGTAATCGTTGTCAGAAAACTGCAAGAAGAACGGCAAGTGGAACCGGCTTTCTCGGAACTGGCTGAAGTATCGCCGAAATTGCCTATCACTTTACCTGCATGATTCTGATTATTTTATATCGAACAATTGCTTTATCTTCATGTTGAAGCAATGCCTGTATTCATCTTTCGCAACGTCATTGATCACATTTATGGTTCGCTTAATCATATCGCTTGCGGGAATACGGAGCATCGTTAACGGTTTTACTGGAAATAACGTTGGAAGTTCGTCATAATCATGGCCTACCACCAGCAATTCTTTCGGAATATCCACACCTTTCCGGGTTAGGGAATTTACTAGATTTGACGCTCTGATGAAACCGTGAATATAGACGGCAGTAATATCTTTTTCTTTTATGACTTTAATAACTTCGTCAGTTGAGCGTTCAAGGTAATCAAAATCGTTTTTAGCATTATAATCCGGTACGATCCCATGAAAATTTACGCCCTTAGCCTGAAAGGCCTTAGGACTGGTTCTGAAACCAACAAGGCCAACCTGTTTATGTCCATATTTTCTTAAATAGCGGCCAAGATCGGCAAAACCTTTTTTTCGATCAATACCAATAAGATGGACACGATTGGGGATTAACTCCTGCTCATAACTCTGATCATTGAAATCAAAGTTGTAAATTACAGAATGTTTAAAATTTCTCAGATACGGTAGTATTGACGGTATGTAAGCAGCTTGTGTGGAAATATTCGGATAAAACCAGATCAGGTTATCGACCCGTCTTGCGACCAGTTCCTTCACGCCGTGAATATCTTCACCGGAAGATACCATTTCTATTTCTACGGTCTTCGAGGACTTTTTCAGATATTCAACGATCCTTTCCAGCGAATACATCACGTAAGGATGGAAACGGCTGCTGAAAAGAATTCCCGTCCGTTGGGTGGTTTGCGATGCTCTTTCCCTCAGATCAAGAGCACTGCGTGAAGGCACATAACCTCGCTTTTCCAGGTAAGTAATTACCCTGTCTCTGGTTTTAGGGGAGAATCCCCTCTCACGCCATTTTCCGTTGATTATCGCGGATACCGTCATCCGGTTAAGCCCCAGTTCCTCGGCAATTTCCCGCATGGATAAGTTGGATTTTTCTTTCACAAAAACTTTACCTTCTCATAATTTATATTAATACATATTATATATCACGTGCTAAGATTGTCAATGCAAGCTTCACGAAATATATGAACTTCATTCATGTTTAAATCTATGCTTGGAATTTACCTTTTCTTCATCCGCGCAATGAAATAGCACGCACTTTCACAGTTCTATTCAATAAATTCCGGGCAAAAATATATAGCATTTTTCTTTATTATTTGAGATTATTGCTTGACAAATTTAATCACGTGATGCAATATAGTAGTGTATGTACTTTACTAACTGTTTTCAAAGGCAACAAGAAGGCGAATGATAATAACTTATATGACCCAATGGAAAACTAATTTTAAGTGGAGGTGCCGTATGGGAAAAACTGTAAAAACTAACGCTGCGGGAATGCTCTTGATGATCGTTCTGCTGTTTGCATGCCTGGGTAATATTGTACTGGCTGACGGACCCGTGCTGATTTGGTCCTTCAATGAAGGTTCCGGTACAACCGCCGAAGACAGTTCAGGGAATGGCAATGATGGCTCCTTGACAAACATGGGAGCTTATTCATGGGTTGACGGCATCAGTTGCAATGCACTCGAATTTGATGGTAGCGATGATTACGTTATTGCAACAAATCCCAGCGGCATGTCTTCTTCCGTTGGTTCCGTTTCGTTCTGGATGAAAGCTGATGTTGACAGTCAGGCCGGAACCTTATTCTACTTTCTTGAAACTGATTGCACTGATTACATTCGCTGCCACTTGAATAGTTATAACAAGTTGGATTTAGTAATTGAAGACGGCAACGATACGAAAGTGCTTGTAAATTATGATCTCGATAATCTTTCTTATGATTTTGCGGGAAAATGGATTCATGTGGCCTGGGTTCAGGACGGGACTGGAATCAAACTTTATATCGATGGAGACGAGAAATCGCTGAATGTTGTTTATGATGGAAGCTGGTGGACTGATCATTTAAGCATATCCGAGGCTATTGTTGGTCTTGGCTGGGGAACGTTTGATGGAAGTATTGAAAATTTCAAGGTGTATGACAAAACTTTGAGCCTTGAGGAAATAAGACGCGACTATGAACTCAATGTATCTGTTTGGCATTTTGATGAAACTCAAGGAACTACCGCAAACGATGAATGTGATTTGAATGACGGAACCATCTATGGAGCCACGATAAATCAAACGGGAGCATTGAATACCTCCTACTCTTTTGACGGAACCGGGGATTATGTAGCTGTCAGCAGCAATCCCGAGGGATTGTCATCCGATGTCGGCACTATTGAATTCTGCATGAAAGCCGATGTTTTACAAAATGCCTGCATATTCTACTTTTATGAAACAGCCTACACCGATTATATTCGCTGTTATTTAAACAACTATGGTAAACTGGACTTGGTCATTGAAGACGGGAACTATGCCGAAGTAAATATAAGATATGATCTGGATAAATTGTCGTACTCATATTTGGGTGAGTGGGTTCATATCGTGTGGGTTCAGGATGGGACTGGCGTCAAGCTGTATGTTGACGGCGAAGAAAAAACTTTAAGTGTCACTACCAACGGAAGTTATTGGACAGATCATTTAAGTTTTTCTGAAGCCAGGTTCGGACTCGGCTGGGGCGCTTTTGAGGGCGGTATTGATGAGTTTATGGTTTATAACCGCCCACTTGGCGAAACCGAAATATATCAAAAATATATCGATCACAAAGATTATAAATCCTACGGTTGCGAGTATCAAAATACTGGTGATCCCATCGGAGGAGGTTCCGGATATTCAGATATTTTATTCGCCAATGACGCCGATTATGAGGTAGATACCAAAGCCGAACTTCTTGTCGCTTTAAGCAACGCAACAAGCGGCGAAATTATCTTTGTCGATGGTTCTTGCACCATCGATCTTACCGGGGAAAATGACATTGAAATTCCAGACGGAGTTACTTTGGCAAGTGACAGGGGCTATAACGGGTCAAGCGGTGCTTTGCTCAAAGATGACAGCAGCACCAGCACAAACGAACATCTGTTTGTTGCTGGCGAAAACGTCAGGATTACTGGATTGAGAATTCAAGGCCCGGATGCGAATACAACCAGCACGGACAACTCCGATGGGATTGCTTCCAGTGATACTGGCCTGGAGGTTGATAATTGCGAAATCTCCGCTTGGGGACATGCAGGAATTTTTCTCCTTCCGGGGGCTACCGGCGCAGACATCCACCATAATTACATCCATCATTGTCAGCGCAATGGACTGGGATATGGTGTAAGCCACGGTTATGGCAATGCAAGCAGTCTTATAGAAGCAAATAAATTTGATTACAACCGGCATTGCGTTGCCGGAACCGGAGTTACCGGAAACAGCTACGAAGCCAGGTACAACCTTGTGCTTGAGCATTCAACCAGCCATGTATTTGACATGCACGGTGCGGATGAAGGCGGGGATGATCATGTTGCCGGGGATAATATTTATATTCATCACAATACCGTACAAGTTCAAGATCAGTATGCCGTAAATATAAGAGGAATCCCAAATAACGAAGCCCTCATATACAATAACCGCTTTGAGCGTAATTCGGTTATTACAAGTATCGTAACGCAGAGTGTGTCATATGGTAATTATTCGGTTTACGACAACCTTGTGACTCCGCAGGGAACTTATGCCCCGTAAAAACATTTCATATTAAATATCAAAATATTAAACAAATCACATGAGTTCCAATATTATGAAAAGAAAAAATCTGCTGTTCCTCATGACCGATCAGATGCAGGGCAGAGTCCTTGACCCGGATCATCAATGCATTACGCCTAACTTGGATCGGCTTGCCGCCAAATCCATCTGCTTCCGAAACGCTTATACGAGCAACGCGGTGTGTTCTCCGGCCAGAGCCGGAATCATGACTGGGTTGTTGCCGCATAATCACGGCGTGCTGACCGTTACCCATTGCGCTGACCAGGACCAGAGCTGTCTGCGGACGGATAAGCCTCATTGGGCACAGAGGTTGCGGGAATGCGGATACGATACCGCATATTTTGGGAAGTGGCATGTGGAAAAGACCGAATCGCCGGGAGACTTCGGCTGGAATCATGACTTCAGTTTTCGTAGTGGAAAATACGCAAAACTGGGAAAATGCGGTTTTGACACACTCTCTCACAGTAAAAAAATCACTACCCCCGGTTACCAGGAATGTTATTTCTACGGAGTAATTGATCTTCCACCCGAGGAACGGCGGATGGGGCAGGCAGTCTCTCATGCGTTGGATTATCTTCACGAAGCGGTGGAAAAGGAATTACCGTGGTGCTGTTTCGTAAGTGTTTCAGAACCTCACGACCCGTTTATTTGCGGCAAAGAAGCCTATGCTATATATAATCCGGATGACCTCAAGCTGCAGCCGAATACTAGTGAAGGTCTGGCAGACGCTCCCAGACTGTACCAGAAGTCGGCCCAGGTATATCATGATTTCACCGACCGGGAAAAACGTGAAGCCGCCGCCTGTTATTATGCGTCGATAACAGAAATCGATCAGCAATACGGCAGAATTCTGAAATTCCTGGAGAAAAGCGGACAACTCGACAATACCGTCATCATTTTTACTTCCGATCATGGCGAATTACTTGGCGCCCATGGTCTTTACTGTAAGAATTTTTCCGCTTATGAGGAAATATATAATATTCCCATGCTGATTTCCGTACCCGGAGTAACTAACGGTGAAGTGTGTGATGGCAGAATAGGGTCGCACGATCTGTGCCCGACGATCCTAGAGTTGCTGGACGCCAGGCCGATTGAAAATTCCGATTCAAAATCCTTTGCTTTATTGTTGAAAAATCCTGCAGATACTGAGGAATTCCAGAATGGATATGCGGAATACTTTGGAACCCGCTTTTATCTCACTCAAAGAATAACCTGGCAGGACTCCTGGAAATACGTTTTCAACGGTTTCGATTTCGACGAACTATACAATCTTGAAAATGATCCTTATGAAATGAAAAACTTGGCCTCAGACCCGGAATTCAGACCACAATTGGAAACCATGACCCGGTTGATGTGGAAAAAGATAGAGGAAACCGGAGACCTTGTATTATTGCAAAGCAAATACGCTCCATTCCGGTTTGCACCTGTTGGCCCTGATTCATAATGCGGAATGGAGTATTGACCATTTTATTTTTGTAATTAAGCTCATTGCAAAAGCCTGAGTTGTTTTGAGCAAACGTTCGTGACATCATCTTTTATCGTTTACGGTTATTGCTCAATTATTATATCAGTAATTAGAAAACGTCAATATGGCTCAAGCCAAATTGATAATTCAAACCGGCATATTTTTTGCAACATACGGATCGTCCTTTCAATCCCATACCAGAAAATATATGCTCCTTCTCCACCCATTCTGCCTGTTGTCGTTTTTTCTTAATACCTGTAGCATAATAAACAGCTTTTATACTGTTTTATTACACATAATCTATACTGTATCCAGAAATTAAAATAATATAGCATTATCTTATTATTTGTGATTAACCTCTTGATATTTTTATCACGCGATGTAATATAGTTATTAATCTGTTCGTAACCATCAGAGCCATAAACAAAATTCAATACAATGGATATGATATCAAGTTTATATAATATGTGATTTCATAGATAACGGAACAATAAAGGATTGAAGCTGAATGTGAAGACTATCTTTATCACACTTTTTTTGCTGTTTTGTGATGTAATCAATGGGGAGCAGATCCGGATTGTGGCGGATTGGTATTCGCCGGCACCATACACGTTGGAGGAACAGGCGCAGAATTATTCGTTCGAACAGTTTATGAGCAGACATCCTAACGTCAAAATAGAACCGTTTTCACAGTTGAGGGTAGAAGGCGCTGCAGCGAAAATCCGGCAAGCTGATGAGTGTTGCCGGGGGAACTCCGCCCGACATTTGGAGGATGTTTTTTCATGAAACTTTAAAATATGCCAACCAGGGATTCGTACTTCCGTTGAACCAGTTCATCGGCGATGATCTGAATGGCGACGGGAAAATTTCCGGAGATGAGGTGAAATTCAAGCCGTGGAGTGATATTCCTGAAGAGTTCAAGGCCGGATGCGTCAAGGACGGAAAAATCTACGCTTTGCCATATATCATCAGTACCATGCAATCGCTTAATTATCACACTGATCTTTTTCGTGAAGTTGGATTGGATCCGAACCGGGGCCCGTTGACCTAGGACGAGTTGTGGAAGTATGCGCAAAAGCTGACGTTCAAGCCGGGTGAGGTTCCGGGTAAACCGCTAGGACAGCGGGGATTGTATTTTATTGCGCCGGGATATTTGTGTTTCAATCCGATGGTGTGGGCAGCCGGAGGGGATCTGGTTAAACGGTATAAAATCAATCCCAAAACCGGGAAGATCGTTGAGTCCTGCAAGGAAATCCCCATTCTGAAAGATCCGGAAACGGGCGATGATCTCAGCAAAGTCAAGACACATTGGAAAGCCGGATTCGAATCTCCTGAAGGAATGGAAGCGCTGAAGTTTATCTACAAATTGCGTTGGCAGCAGTGGACAAAAGATCCTGATACAAAAGAACCGTTTGACCTTACAGAAGAAATGTTGGCCGTCGGTGAAGCAGTATCACCGTATACCGGAAAAATGTTCAAGCTGACCGATGGCGTGAAAGGCAATATTTACACGGGAGTGCTATTCCAGTCTTCCGGCTCGGAGGACGACAAAAACATTTATAAAGTAATTGCCGATGGACGAATCGGGATGTTCTTCGGTTATAATGCCAACATAAACATGGTAGTCAATAAATACGGACTGGCGCCGGAAATAGTATTTCTTCCCGCGAAGGGATAACTTCGGCACTGATGGCGCGGATTTTTTCTTCCTTGGCATTTTTTCTTTTTATTTCCGGTATAAAAAACACGCCGTGTGCAAGTTTTTTTATAGGAATTTGAATAATGAGTTTGAAAAAGGAGCATGAAGTTTCCATTTTATGGAAAATCAAATCTTTAAATTGGATAACTACATCTAATTTAAGGAGTTGCTCTTCATGCTCACCGAAGATTATATCATCAAAGTTTATTGTTTGGTAGACGACATGCTGAAAAAACTGGTAAAAATTCAACTGAGACAACGAGGTCCTTCGCCTAAATTGTCCGATGCCGAAGTCATCACGATGGAAATAGTAGGCGAGTCCAAAGGACTTGACAAGGATAAATCTATCCATCGTTATTTCAGGGATCACTGGAAAAGATTGTTTCCCCGCCTCGGCAGCCGCACAACATTCTTGCGCCAAGCCGCAAATCTTTGGGCGGTCAAACAGGAAGTCCGAAAAAAAATAGCTCGGGAACTTTTGCCGTCAGGAAGCCAGTTAAGCGTAATTGATGGCTATCCGATTCCTGTTTGCGGATTCAGGCGCGCCCATTTTTCAAAATTGTTCAAAGGCAATGCGGAGTTCGGATATTGCGCCGCAAAAGACTTGCGTTATTTCGGCTTCAAAGGGCATCTGCTGATAGATCAAAGCGGCGTGATTCTTGATTGCGCTGTCGCGGCGGCGAACATTGATGAACGGGAAATGATTTTTGAAATGGCTTCAAAGTCCGCAACAGACCTGCTTGGCGACAAGGGGTATATCTGTTCTGATCCAAGAAAAGAAGAAATCCGCCACGAAGGAATCAATATCCACACTCCCTTTAGAGGCAATATGAAAGATGACAGACCAAAAGAATTTCTAAAAATTATAAACAGGAAAAGGAGGCTCGTTGAAACCGTAATCGGACAATTAAGCGAAAGATTTAATATTGAAAAAGTCAGGGCTCGGGATATGTGGCATCTGACTGTTCGCATAGGACGGAAATTACTGGCGCACACTGTGAATTGTTTTATCAACCATACGCTGGGCAATCCCATCCTGCAATTTGAGAAAATATTGCCGTGAGAAACTTGCACACGGCGTTGATTATTAAGTTGTTAAAGTCCTTTCCGCTAGTTAGACAATATTTAAAATACCCCTGATACAGGGCAATGCAAACTCATTTATATTAGTTACCCGAAAAAACAATAATCTTCCGCTGTTACCCGCTTAAATCTCATCAGATAATAGGCCAGATCTGATATAGATATCACTTCTACAAGAACAATATGTTCAATAATAATGTATATTATTATTGAACAGGTAAGCTGCAATTATTTTTCCCTGGTAACCTTGGTCTGGCTAACACCAGCTATTCTCGACCAAATCAACAATACTTCCCAGCTCAAATCCAGATTTTTACAGCAATTCACCCACCCGTCAACACCAAATCACAACACCTTCATATATAACCATGGACATCCTCAATATTATTCACCGTCACCCAACTGGCCGATAAGCTCCAACTCGACATTGCCTACGTAACCAAAATTTTGCACCTGATCAACCTTGCCCCCAAACTCCAGGAAGCAATCATCACGGGCAGAGAGCCGGACGGCCTCTCGTTAAACCGACTCCGCCGGGGGATTCCGATGGTGTGGGAGGGGCAGAGGGAGGTTTACGGTCAAATTCGGATTGCCCCTCCCGCCCGCTATGCCGAAGGCTCCGTGAGTCATCACCGGTTCCACGAATGAAATATTTTCCCAACCGGTTTTGGTTTGACCGGAGGGCGTTTTTGTTTCCTTATGGTTTTGTGCCGCTGTTTGTGTCATGATATTTGCTTCTTTGAGCATTTTTTCGATTTTTTTATTTCTTCTTTCATTTCCTGATTATTTAGCCCATTTCAAATCGCCCGTTTTTGAGGTGAACTTCAAAAGGCTGAACTTTTACCAATATAGTTGTCTAATTGACCGTATTATTAGGTATAAGCAATGTGGTTTAATTTTACATATAATAGTCAGCATGATAGGGCACTGGCAGGTCGTTTTTTTAGTTGACCGGACAGATATTGATGTATTGTCATATTATCAATGCCTCAGCTTGAAAACCCCCGCATCTCCGGAATTCATGGCAACAACCAGTGAATCAGGACCTTGAGAAATAATTTTGCAGATATTATCGAGTTGCACAGTCTCAGTGACGTTAAAATTAAACTTGATTTCGATTTTCCTTTCTTGTTCGCCGTGATTGATCAAAATCAATATCCTATGGTTTTTGCATGAATGCACGATACGTTCAATGAAAGGATTATCCAGGCTGACACAGGCATTTGTCCCTGAAAGAGATTTTAAAGTGGAATAAATTCTATAAGCATCGTTTTCAAAAACGCCGGGAACTCCAGCCAACAAGGTTTCAATGGTTTCAAGGCAAAGTATTGCCTTGCCTTTGCCGTAATCGTTGATTATCAGTGCCGGACGGTTTTCCGTATTCAAAGCCGCAACTTTACCGGTAACGGGCTCAACTTCGAGAGTCCAGGTGTTTCCATTTTCAGGAAACTTTAATTCATCATCGACATTGAAATTTCCAAAAGTTGAAACAAACCTGAGAATACGACCACGTTGACGGTTTTTCAATTTGCGGATTGTCTTAATTCCGAAAACCTTGTCTATATTCCTGAGAATGCAGTTTTCATAAGACAAGAAAAGCACTGCTCCCGCTTTTACTCTTGCCTGTGCTCTTTCCCAGTCTTTATTAGAAATCGGTTTTGATCGATATGCACAGGACGGCATAATCATAAGATCATATTTTGAAAAGTCTACTTCCGGGCGGATGATTTCTGCTTCTATCCCCGCCTGTTTGCATAGGAGAAACGCCATGAATATTTTCGCCTGATCTTCCTTGAAAGCCTCGAATGCCGGAACAATAATTGCAGCTTTTGCTTCAGGTTTTTTGAAATCAGCATAGTCAATATTTTTAAGAAATTCGGAAAATTTCTTGAATTCTTTAACAACCGGTTTTGGGTGGCCATTTACATCGAACATTCCAAGCTCCGGCTCCATCTGGTTTACCGAATACGGCAAGTCATAAATACAGGAAAAATCAGAGAAGCACCACCACAAAGCCCCGGCTGAACCATTTGCAAGCTGGCTATATAAAGAACGTCTGGCAAACTTTGCGCTAATTTCATCTGAGGCCCATCCCGTGCCTAGTGAACCGTATTCTTCGCACATTGCCGGCTTACCGCCAATTCCCGAATATAGTTTCACTAGAAACGCCGGAAGCAGCGAAGCACTCAGCGAATCAAGCCCGTCAATACATTCTTTGTAGAATCCCGGATACGGATGCGGTGAGGTGAAGTCACAGTTGTCGGCCACATCCTGGAGCTGCCAGGCATTTTCCGTAAGGTAACGACTCATGCCAAGTCCATGTATGCCGGAAGTAACAGGTGTTTCAGGATCAAACCTTTTCAAAACAGTGGTCAGGTAATTTGTCCATAACCAGGCGGAGTCTTGGGAAGATATCTTATGGACGTTATTTTGTTCATTCCCCAAGTCCCAGGCAAGAATTGCGGGATGATTCCTGAATTTTTTTGCAAAATATCCTGCATAAAGTGCCTGATAACGCAGTATTGCCGGATCGCTGAATATATTGCGTCCATCCAGAAATTCCGGGAGCAGCAATTCTCCGCTCATCCAAACCGTAAACAGAGTGGGGATTAGTTTCAGGTTATGCTTTTCTCCCAGCTCAAGAACTTTCTCAAACCTTTCCGACATTATCGAATCGATCATTTCCGGATTATTATCAGGAGTAACATTTTCATCATTTTTAAAGCACACTTTAAGTTTGTAACCACCGCCGGTGTAAACTTCCCGTATTGGCTGGAACTCCTTCCATACCAGGAATACTCTTACGGTATCCATGCCAGCTCCGGCAATTTCCGCAAATTCCGAATCTATTTCCTCCGGGTGCCAGTCCGTCCACATGTTCACTCCGCGGTGACGTGGCCAGTAATTGACCCCTAAGTGAAATTTATTAAAAATGTTTTTCATTATTCCTCCAAATCCGGAAATTCATCTGACTCAATAAATTTTATATTGAATATTATTATCAGTTTTTATTTTTACATTTTTAAATTCATAGATTTCTCCACTTGGCAAGTGAATTGTTAAATTAACAATCCACGAATCTGATTCAGATTTATTGGTCAGTTCTAAAATAATTTCTTTATCTGCTTGTATGAACTCAGCAATGCCGTAGAATAATTTAGTAAATACCGGTCCTTTTGCGGGAATTCGCGGTGGTGAAAGCGTAATGGAATTATCCGTGACGTTTACGCTCAACCCGATGATGGCGTGAAGGATATGCCATATGGAAAACAAGTCGCTGTAATGAAAACCATAAACCCATTCACAAGTATCGGCATTAAAAAAGAGCTGTCCGCGCCATGGTTCCTCAATTTTCTCAATAATAATTCCAGAACATTCTTCAAATAGCTCAAATGCCGGAGCAACCTTTCCCGCCCGGATTGCCATTGCACACATCGGAGCAATAGCTGCCGCGCAGAATGAATTTGACTGCTTACTGTTTTTATCTCCACCACTTGGTGTTCCGCCAGTAACTGCGCAATTTTTACACGTTTCAACGTTTAATTTCCAAATTGCGTCAAATGTCTTTTTTACGCGATCTTCCGGATGCTGCCAGTCAAGGCCGCAAAGTTTTCCAAGCTCATGTCCCATAAATGTCTGCAGAAAACTCGTTTCACATCTATCTTCTTTCAGACAATTATAAAAAAGATCGTAATAACTTTCGTTCCAAAGATTATTTTCCACTGTTTCGGAAATTTTTTCATGACGCTTCTCGCACCATTCCGCAAATTCCGAATCATCCAGTATTTTAGCAATTTTCTGCCCTGCAACCAGTGCATTTAACCACAGATCGGCAACATAGGCCGATGCGCCTTTCATCGGCCAGGTGTCCCATGCCTGATTGATTCCGTTACAATCAGGGACGCCATCGCCATCCCTGTCCAGCGTCATGCCCCATTGCAATGCACGCTTAACAGAATCATACATTTCATTTGCAAATTCCCTGCCGCTGTACCACAATACATTGAGATATACTGACAATACATAATTGGGAACGTCGACAATACTGAACACCCGATACTCAGGACAATTTCCGCTTCCATAATGGCCCAATGTTGTCGGTATCTCACCACTTTCCAGTTGCAATGCCGGGATATTTTTCAATCCCTGTTTATGCTGTTCCGGAAAAAGTGCGGCTATACCCGGAGCAGCATATGTTTCCAGGCAAATTGCATATATTCTTGTACACGCTATGGCTTCATAATACATAAACCTGTTGTTTTCCGTCCACCAGGAAATTCTCGGTAACAGATACGCTGTATTCATAATGTATTGCTTCGTTTTTTTCGGCAATGAGCAAGCTAAGACCATTTCCCGCAAGTTGCGGCTTCTATTTCTTAATACTTTATGGTTATCCATAATTTCTTTTGCAACATCAATTGCTCCACCTGGAAATCTTTTATTATATTTATTTCCAAGATAAAGCCCGGATCTATCGATATTATGTGGAAAATACCAGCATAACATGAACTTGACTGTCTTGGTTTCTCCAGGTTGCAATTCAATAGTATCGGAAACTGCTCCGGCCGGACAATGATATGAATATTTCCCAAGTCCATCGTATTTTTCACGTTGTTTGGGAAGCGTACCAGTTTCTAAAAAGCTTTCCCAATATTTTGCAGCTTCATCCTCGTTTGCGGCATGTATAAACATATCGCCATTTGCATTGACAAAGTCGGGAACGCAGCGAAATTCTTTCAACTGCCACCAGTCAGCAACAGCGTTACTTTCATCTTCCAGGTCGGGAATTGTTCCGAGGAAATATTCTGAACCTTTAACCTGGTCATTCAGAGTTTCCATAAGAACTCCATTGACTGGAGCTTCCACAAGACGATTAATATTTCCCTGAGGACGTATTCCGTTCAAAAACGGTTCCATTGCAATATCATTCTGCCAAGACATTGCAACTGAAGCGCGCACTTTTTTCGTTCCCTGATTATAAATTCTAAAACTGAAAATAATTGCAGGATAGGAACTTGAGTCGGCATCGTGTGGGACAAAAGGACTGAATGCTTCCATAGAAATATCAACCGGCAATTTCTCATCGTTATATTCAATATTAGTGAAAGGAAAACTGCCGGAATATTGCAGTTTATCTATACAGGACAATCTCTCTGCCGGATGAGTTAACTGCAATAAGCACCCATGTTTTTCAGATTCATTTTCCGCGAATACCGACATGAAGTCCGGAAACGGCACAGGTTTTACTTTTACGTTCCAGTTGTTCTGTACCAAGATGTTCTGGAATCTTCCCGCCCGGTCGATTTCCAGTGTCCCGGTTCCAAGTCCTCCCATCGCCATACCAAGTTTATCATTTACCTCTCCCTGATACACGATTGCACAATTATTGTCATACTTAGTTTTTATCATTTTATTATCAGTAAATCTGTTGTTGTATTATAGAATAAATTATTATCATATTTACTCGTTTTACTTTTATTTTAAAAATCATGCTAAATTGTATTTTCTGAATTTGTTCATCGGTAAGTGTGCATGAAACCTATAATCTTCATAATTATCCATTACCTGTCAGTCAGAAATGTCACTGAAATTTCATTGCTCTGCATAAATTTTCTGATTCTGATATATTCCTTATTGTACGATACTTCAGGTTCTTTTCCTTCGACAACTCTTATGTTTTCATATTTTATTCCACCCGTATCATAATCAAACTCAGCCAAAGCATCGTTGTCGTCATAATTAATAATGAAAACCAGTAGTCCCTCCGGCACCTGATATACATGCCGTGAGATTTTCCGGTTTCCATCAATTGCTCTTATGCTGAATGACCTATCATATTCTTTTACTATCTCGTTGAAAGCTTTGCTTACACTTGCATTAAATCCATGGTAATAGGTGTATCCCAGGTCAAATGCACAATATATAAAAGCGCCTTTTCCAAATTTTTGAACTACTATTGCCGAATCACCGTCGTTAAACCGACCAATGCAATTAGCATTATTTTCTGCATGAATTATGCAATGAAAAAGGCTTTTGTTTTCAAACTCATAACTTCCGACGGTAACAGTTTTACAATCATCAGCAACGGGCCTGATATCCAATTCTCGATAACCGGTTAAATCACCATTATCTCCACCAGGGACATTATTATAAACGTAATTGTTTTCGTTCATCAAGGCAAAACGGCCATCGGCAATGAAGACTCCGCCATTATTTACATAACGCCTTATGGTACTCAATATTTCCGGGTTTATAACCATCGTTCCCGGAGCGACAACTATTTTATATTTAGAAAGTTTATCCTCTGTCAAGTTGTTACATTCAAGATAATCCTGATGCCATGATTTTTCCCAGATAAGCTTCGACCAACCGGCCAAAGATTTCTGATAATATTTTGTATCTTCAGTAACCTGTAAGTTCATTAAACTTATCACGGTGTGATTATAAATAATTGCGGCTTCTTTTCTATCATTCTTTAGTGCCTTGAAAATACTAAGGTTATTATTAAATTTTTCAGCAATTTTCGCAACAGCCGAAAGTCTATCTGTTGACTCACCATTTATAGCGGTGAGTCCTCTGCCGGATGACTGTTTGCCACGAATAAACGGATGCCATTTCCAGAAAGTTATACTTTGACAGCCGAGGGCAATTGCCTGCCATAACCAAAGCTGCAGGTGTTCCTGATCCACATAAGTTGAGGGTTTCAGGGAGTTACGAGTATGAGTTTGCAGTTCAGATATAACCCACGGTTTGCCGTCAGCTGCGCTCCTGGTTGCATTTAAAGCACATTCGATAGCCCAGAAATCACCATTTTGCATGATCTTATCATCCCGCCCCAGGTAATGACCGCATGATGACCTTGGATAATAGGTAGTTCCAAAAATATCTACCTCAGCGGCAACTTTCCAGTCGCAATTGCCTCCGGTGAGACTATGGTTAAATACGCTGCACTCTCCGTTATCGGCCATCACCGGATGGTGCGGATCATGTTTTTTTATTATAGCCACCCATTCACGAAGAATTCCCGCAAGATTATCCGTTCGGAATTTTTCCCAGTCGAATCCCGGACAAAGTGATGCCCAACCGCTTGCACCAAAATACTTTCGCGTAATTGATATCTGCGAGAAGTCCCGGAATGTTGTTTCCCAAGCTTCATTGAGTATGGTTATGTCATTACCGTATTTTTCCTTAAGCCATTGGTGAAACAGTGATTCCGTGTATTTATCCCGTGAATGAAAATAGGTTTCATTCCATGCATCATATGCCAAAAGTGC
Organism: Victivallales bacterium; assembly: GCA_963678815.1. Classification (GTDB taxonomy): domain Bacteria; phylum Verrucomicrobiota; class Lentisphaeria; order Victivallales. The sequence continues at coordinate 3,315,428 of OY787460.1, read as the reverse complement.
CGGACAATCTTTGAGTTGCTTCACCAGAAATCCAAGATTGGCCGAAGCAATTTTTTTAACTTCCGGATGATTGAAGTTTATTTCGTTCGAAAACCCGATGTCATCCTCTGTCAGATACTCAGGTTTCAACTGGAAGTCAGGCACGATTTCGTAGCTTGGATTTTGTCCTGTGATTTCAACGATTGCGCCAAGACCATAATGATCCGCTTTTTCCAGTAACCGTAATATTGTTTCACAACTTGGTTCCTTGAGTTTCGGATCATCCCACCAGGTTATTGCCGGCCAGAAAGTAACAGTGCTGAAACCGTGATCACGAATCATTTTCAGGTTACGGTCAATTTCTTCAAAAGGTCGTTCACGCCGTATTTTATAAACGGTTCCGATGCCTAATAATCTTTGTAAATTATTTTTCATGATCTACGCTTCAAACCCGGTTGCGTTTTTGGCAGAAACAATTATTTCCTTTTTAATATTATTAATATTGCAAATAATTTTACGATCCTCATTTGTGTGATTAACGAAATAGTATAATATTTTGTTATTAAGCTTCCATGCGCCACTGAGAACTGCCGGAACTTCGCATTCTGGTTTAAGAGCGGAAATGTTTAGAACAACCTTATCTGCTTCAACTTCAGGAGAGCGTACCCATTCTCCGAAATTAAAGTAGCCGCGATACTTTTTCCTGAACGCGCATAGATTCCGGAAGTAATCGATGTAATCCTTAAATTTACCTTTTTTAACATCGGCCCAAGTACTGCATTCAAATGAGAGCTGGTTTCCGCTGGCCAAAGTCATAGCTCCGGCCATATACACACAATCCGGATTGTCAGTCTTCAGGAGAATTGTTGATCCGTAAGTGATTATATAGTCGTGATAAATACTGTTGCACAGCGGAATGAGAACATCATTTTTTACCAGCAAGTCAAAAGTAATACGACTTGCGGAGCGTGCCAGATTGGCATCGAACAGGTCGTTGTAACATTCTACGGTAGATTCAGATGTAAAACATGATGTTTCGGTTTTAAACCGTTTCTGGATTCCCGCGATCATGTCACGGTATCCGGCACACCAGTTGTCTCCACCACCTTTGGAATGTCCATGTTCCCCGGAGAAGCATGGAACTATGTAAGCGGAAGATACCTGATCAATGTATGCGCCGTCATACTCATGTTCCATGCAGTCTTCAATTATTTTAAAAATCACATCATGCCAGCGTTTTTGTGAAGGACAGATCGTTATCCAGGCCTTGTCTTCAATATAAACTTCTTCATGAATTTTGCCGTCATGAGTCAGGCACGACATGGGTTCAACGTTATGCTTTGCCCAGGTTTCCGCCAATTGATCGCAAAGGCGCGGGTTCATGTAAGGTATTGCTTTAATGTTATTTGCATGCAGCAAATCCAAACCGCTTTTAAGCTTGGATTCGGCGGACGGACTGATAGGAAACAATTCGGGATTGCGCATATTGAACGGTTCGCAGGTGGAACCGTACCAATGGACGGCCATGTTACAATCAAGTTCCTTTTTCAATGCTACAGCCATTGGCGCAAAAAGTTCCGGCATGGAATTGAAATGGTCTTTCATGTGAGTGCTCCAGTTCCACAGCCAGAAATCATTATCCTTAAGCCATTGAGGGATATCTTGTCTTTCACGAGTCTTTCCCTTGGCGCACCATTTCTGGTTCATTGCCCATTTGCGATATTCCATGGCTGCGTCCAGCCAATCACCGTTAAAAATTCCGGCTTTCACCGGATACGGCATAGAGTAATCAACATCCGGGTCAATACGTTCATCCGGGTAGTTGGTCATAATCAACGACATTGTTTTGCCGGTAAGCTTGTAGATACCGAAACGTTTCATTCTTGCTTCGCCGTCATGAGAAGCGAAATAGATGCCCGGCTTTGCCTGACCGGTATTATACAAAGCCATCATTTGTATTGCCCACATTCCCGGATAGGAAAATGCGATTTTGTTTGTTCCTTCATCCGTATCGCACTGGGCATATTCGGTTATCCATTCCCGCTTCCTGGCGCCGCCTTTATTGACTACGTCGACAGGATTCGGAATTTCGACTCCGTACTGCCACGGAAGTACCATTCGGTCATCTTCGCCGCTTCCGGAAAGATAGGTGATTCCCCCAATCACCGGATACTGGACTTCCCAAATTCCCATACCGGTATTGTTTTTTACATCGAGCCCCCATTCTGCTATTTTAGAATTATCAGACAGTAATATGGAAGCTTTTAACTCCACGTTATGTTGTTCCGGTTTCCATAAAATATCGATTCCACCGGAAGTTTCTGAAATGACAGGTTCAGGTAATTCATTTGCATACAACTCTGTAAACGTACCATCGCTTTTGCGGAAGACTATCCGCCAGAGTGATACTTTTTTCGCATCGAACTCCAGCTTTTCGGATTTTTCCAAATCCAGAATGGCCGCAAGGCTGCCGGAGTTCAGAAAATTGAACTTCACCAGGTTATTTTCAATACTGGCTGCAGTTTTCATTTGCTAAAGGATCCTTTGTTTTTAAGGGAACCTTTGACAATTTGATACTTGGTTAATTATCAAAGATTCCCTTTATTTTAAGTTAGGTTGTTAAATTAATCAACAAATTCCACGAAATCATCGATAATAAGGAATCTTTCAGTGGAATACAAATTCCTGTAAGACTCTACGTTTCCGCTGGAATTTGACTGTAAAGCTCCACAGTCTTCGATCCAGTTGTTGTAAATCAATGCCTCGGTTTCCGGGACACCACGGATACCGCAGCAATAAGAATTAAGAGTCTTAACCGTATTATGGTGAACATACATACAGTCTCCGGCAATGTTGGTTCCATCTTCGCGGTCCGCACCGCCATGCATGTCAAAATTGCCGGCTTCCTCTACCAGGTTGTATCTGGCTTCATAGGAGTTGTCCTCGTCTCCCGTGGCCGCTATGCAGTGCCGCATATATTTGAAATGATTAGCTTCCACCAGGCTTTCCGCGAGCCCATAACCATGCGACACCCCATATCCCGCCCCGGAACGCCAGATATGATGGAAATAATTGTGGTGGATATAGGCGTTAGTCGGATACGTTGTTGAACTTGCTACGACAAAAAGATAGATTCCGGCATGACCGAATGCTGAAATTTCACAATTGTCGACTTCAAGGTTAGGATAATCAGTTCTAATGCCGTCACTGTAATCGTTCGACGTTTTGTCGGGAGCGGCGCCCTGCAGTCTCAGTCCTGTAATTCTCACATTTGATCCGCCGGTTTTAAACAACGGATAATTGTAGACACCGCTCAGAGTATCGGTCTTAAGCAACGCTCCGCTGGAACTGTTATATCCTCTGTCACTGGCAAGGGTGACGCCTTCAGGAATGACGATGTTGTTTTCTCCGGTCAAGTCTATGGTAACGGAACCGTCGATGAAAACGATATCTACTTTATCCCCGAGATAAGTATCGTCGAGCACTGCAAGCAGTTCCGTTTTTGCCGCTACATCGTAGACCATGGTAACGCCGGAAGGAACGGTTACGCCACTCAGGTCGATATTTGCTATGTCGGTGTAATCGATAAAAATCATTTCACCGCTTGAAGCGCTGTTTATGGCATTGGTCAGTTCCGTTTGGTTGTTCACGTAGTAATCTGCGTCAACCATCGACAGGATATCGCTGTATCCAGAGCCTCCGCCTACAGGATCCCCGGTGGGCTGTTCTTCGCAGCCGAAACCATATTCTCCGCCATGATCAGTGAAACGCTGGTTTACTTCCGTGGAACTAAGCTCCCGTGCATAAACATTAACCTGATCGATAACACCGTCAAAATAGGCGCTTGATGAAGAGGAATCAGCGCCGATCGACAAATCAGAAGTATAAGAACCAATATCTTCATTAGAGCCGGTATCGGTATCTTCCGCGGTTCCGTTTACATAAACCTTGCCGACGCCGTCCTTATAGGTTCCGGCAATATGATAATATCTGTCACTGTCAAGGCTTGTTGTTCCGGTAGCGGTGACATTCCATCCTGAACGGTCGGCTTTGCCAACCTTGAATTCGGCATTACCGCTGTTGGTTGAGAGATAATAAGTATATGATCCCTTGCACGCGATGACATGAGAACCGGAACTTGTATCAGGTTTTACCCAGGCTTCGACGGTAACCTCGTCGGTAATCTCCAGACTTGAATCATCTCCGCAGTCGACGTAATCGTTGGTTCCGTCAAAATCTACGGCACGTCCGACACGACCGTCAAGCCAGCAGGTGGAGGTTGTCATATTGGTAAGAGTGCCGGTGTTGCCGTTGCCGGAATCATCGGCGGCGATGCCGGAACCCTTGACATCATCGAATTCCCAGCTTCCTCGCATGTCCTGAGAATAATACCGACGCCTTAATTCTGATTCGCTGAATGCGATCCGGTGGATTTTAAATTCATCAATAACTCCGTTATATTTATAATACGTTGGGGTGTATGATGCCGCCGAACCGATTGATAGAGAAGAAGTATTGGAACGGATCGGCAGATCTGAACCGGTAGCGGTGCCGTCAAGAATGCCGTTAACATAAACTTTTCCAACACCATCTTTGTAGGTTCCGGCAACGTGGTACCACTTGGAGCTGTCCATTTCAGTGTCCCCATAAGTGAGGACGTTCCAAGTTGTAGGGTCAGCCTTGCCGATATATAGAATGAGTTTACCGTTTAAAACAGCTAAAAAATAGGTAGTGGAGCCTTTGCATGCGATAACATGGGCGCCAGAGCTGGTATCTGGTTTGATCCATGCTTCAATGGTAAGTTCCTGGGTGATATCCAAACTTGCGTCGTGCGGAATCAATACATAATCGTCCACTCCATCGAATTCCAGGGCACTGCCGCTTTTTCCTGATACCCAGCATGTTGCAGTGTTCATATTGGTGAGAGTGCCGTCATTCTGGAAATCGGTTTCATCGCTGGCGCTTGAACCGCTGGCTTCATCAAATTTCCATTCCCCGGTAACAGTTGCCTGCCGAATTTCACTTTGCTTGAGTTCTTGAGTGTAAACCTTGAGTTGATCAATTACTCCCTGGTAATAATATGTGGAAGCATAGGAGTCAGCCGAACCTATGGAAATTCCGTAATTATTGGTCCTGATATCAACATCGTCTCCGGCTGTCATTCCATCCAGCATGCCATTAACATACAGCTTGGCAATACCATCCTGGTAAGTACCGGCAACGTGATACCACTTCGAGCTGTCGAGATGAACATGCCCATATGTTAAAGTATTGATATCCGGTCCGTCTTTTCCGATGATTAGGGCTACTACGGGAGTGCTGCTTTTCATGCAGGTATAGAAGAAATACGTGTAATTCCCTTTGCAAGCTATAATATGCGCTCCGGTTCTGGTATCTGGTTTGATCCATGCTTCCACGGTAACCGCGGAAGTGGCGTCAAGGCTGGAATCATAAGGGATTGAAACATAGTCATCCACGCCGTCAAATTCCAAAGCATATCCCATTTCCAGCATATCGTCGACCCAACATGCGGGAGAACTCATATTCGTAAGAGTTCCGTCATTGTCGTTCGCGGTTTCGTCGTAAGCAGTGGAGCCGCTGCCTTCATCGAACATCCAATCGCCGACCGGATCGGCACCATGTAAAATCACAGCTCCGAAAAAAATTAACGATACCGACAACAGCATTACCAACAAAATTCCCTTTCCAGAGATTCTTCCCATTTTTATTCTCCCCCATTCTCTGTGTTTAAAGCAGGTGTCCATATAAATGCCAAACTGATTTTTTTTTACAATCCCCCCTTTTTTATTGTTTTTATTTCCTGGCGATATTGAAGAAGTTTTCCAACACTTTTTTGCCATCTGGATAATCATCAGAAAAGAGTTCAGGATGAAACTGGACGCCGTAAATCGGCATGGTCTTGTGTTTAAAAGCCTGTACCTGGCAGTCTTTTGAGCTTGCGAGCAAGTCCAGGTCATGTGCCAGTTCTTTTACTTCAAAGCCGTGCGATTGCCGGACTTTTATTATTTCCCTGCAATCATCAAATAATGGATCAGATTTCTCAATTTTAACCGTGTATATCCCATTTTCTTTGAAAAAGCCGGGACGGTACGAAGGCATAATGTCCGGTTCATCCGGTTCAAGACGGCGCATTGGTCCGATCTCACTACCGAAAAAGCTTGCAACTACCTGGTGTCCGCGACAAATGCCAAGCTGGGGAGTATTGCATTCCGTCACAATTTTACGGTATTCCGGATTTATCAGGACATCATATTCTTCGTATGGAGTATTGCCGCCACTATGGCAAAGCGCATCCGGCTTGATCCGGTTCAAAATCCTGCTGTTCACCTGGGAATAGTGCATTATAATACAGGTATCACCGGTTATTTCTTCAAAGGTTTGGCGGTGGCGGAACCACAAGCTGTTCTGATAGTTATTATAAGAATCAGTAATAATGTAAAGTATCATGATTATGCTTTATTGTGAAAATTAAAAAAATTTCATCATTTCAACAAGGGCAGGTCGGGTTTCGAATGACTCTTTTCCGAAATTGGATTGAACGTAATTGGGTTTGCGTCCAATTTCTTTATATCCCAAGGACTTATATAATCCGAAAGCGGGATTGCTCTCGACAACAGAAAGAACGAGTCCTTTAAGCTCTTTTTTTCTAGCAAGCTGTTCAAGGCAATTCATTAAACGTTTACCAATGCCAAGGCCACGGCCGCGGGATAATAATTGAAGTCCTAACGTTCCATAGCCTTCACCGAACATTCCTTCATTAATATTGACCCAACCCATACCGCAAGGTTCATTATCAAGGCTTACAATAAGATAAATTTTTTTCCCGTGTTCGATGTACTTCATGATTCCGTTAAAATTCTCACGGAATTTTTCGTTATTCGGCTCAATTATTGGTATCCATAGCGGAGTGGTCAACGATTCTTCATAAAGACCTTTTAGAATATTTGTGAAAGCATCAAAATCATTATTGTGCAGTAAGCGGAATATCGCTTTCCGGTTGTTGACCGGAAAACTCTCAACAATTTTTTCATCAAAAGCCATATTCAGTCCATGTCTAGGGATTAATTGTCAAGTTCTTCATTGCCGGAAATCTTCTTCAAGGAACATTTATCAAGCCACAGCGAACCTTCGGTAAGATTGCCCGGATATCTGAAACAAGCCCTTGCCAGGAATGCTTCTCCCTGATATTTTTTGCGATAATTCCATTCGCGGGTGTACTGCCTCGGATCAGTATCCTTTTTCGGCATTTCAATAATATAGGAATATTCTTTCCATTTATCGGTTACCGTTTCAGTTTTTCTCCAAGTTCCGGTAATGGCGTTTCCGAAGCATAAATGTAAAGTAACCGGCGTATACTTTGTGGCTTTCGCAGCAAAAGTAAGCATATAGATTGCGCCGGCCTTGATCGGCATAAAAGTTGAAAAAGGTACTCCGGTCCGCTTGCCTTTCGGCAGAAAGTCGATCCGCGCAGACTGTTTGCCGGTAAAGTGTTCTTTGGCATCGATATTCAGTCGATTGTCAGCAGTAAAGAACATTGTCCAGCCGGGAGCTGATTGCGGATCATGTTCAAAGTCACCGTTCTGGAAAAGATTGCTTCTCCCAAAGTCCTTTTCCGTAGCTTTACCCAAATAAAAATCATCTACTTGACCTTTGATGGTAATGCAGTTTGTCAAAACTTTTTTTCCGTCTTTATTCTCAAATTTAAGATGACCGTTTTCTCCGGCGACCATTGCAAATCTGGTATAATTATTATCCGGAGAAATGGTTTTGAAATAAATATCGGCCTCTGTCCACTCGGATGCGGAAGGATACATATTACTGTAACTGGCCTTTCCTCCGGCGGCGCGAATAGTAATGATTCTTGCCTGATAATCCATTTGCGTTTTGTACCAAACGGAGAATTTATAAATTATATCAGTATCCAGTTTCAGTTTATTCCATGCAAAGGTCAAACCTTTGCCGGTCAAGTTGATATCAAACCCCTTCCTACCGGTTCTTGCAGCCTTGTCCGACCACTGGCATCCAGTTCCGGGTTTAGTCAGATACACGGGAAATCCCAACGGCGCCTGTTGGTTTTTCGCATCGGTTTTTTCGGAACTCGGATTCTCCATAAACGGAGCTTGTGCGTTCAACATGAACGACAAAGCCAGTATGGCCAGGTTAAACATCAGCGTCTTTTTCATTACATTTTTCTTTCAAGTTGGTTATTATTAGAATTAATATTTGCCGTACAAATCGGCTCCCTCAAAGAAAGCCATAATATTTTCCCATGGAATGTCATCATTCAGCATATGGGCGGGAGAAAGGATATATCTGCCGTTTTTGCCAATGGTTTCCATTCTGCTTTTTATTTCCATCATGACATCTTCCGGAGTTCCGCGGGACATAGTTTGCTGGACACAAATGCCGCCCCACAGAATTAAACGGTCCCCTGCAAGTTTTCTCGCCTGCTCCGGAGCAATAGCTTTCGGCTGTATGGGATTGAGGATATCAACCCCGATCTCAATTAACTGCTCGATAATGGCTCCTGAGTCACCACAACAATGGAAAGCCACTTTCGTTTCCGGACTGGTTTCCTTTACCGCTTCTAAAATTCTTTTATGTCGTGGATTAAAAAGTTCCGCCCATTGTGCCGGTGATATAATCAGCCCACGCTGAGCGCCAACATCATCTCCATAGCAAAAAATATCTGGTTTTATAACACAAATATTTCGGGCTTCAGCGATGGCCGATTCTGTTAAAACGTCAAGGAAAGGTTCCAGCCAGTCCTCGTGATATGCCAAGTCCATATAGAACTGTTCCCGCCCTCTTATTGCGCATCCGCTTTCCAGCAACGTCCGAGATCCTAAAAGGACAGATGCATATCCCGAGGAATGTATCTCCTCCAACCGTTTATGAATAATATCCATATTGAAATCGCAACAAGTGAGTTTGCCTGCCGCGGTTTTCAGTTGATCTCCCTTAACCGGGGATGTACTCTTCAGCATTTCTCTTGCCTTTTTATGTTCTTCAGAGTTGCTAAGAGTTCTGTAAGGTTCAGGAAATACTCCCAAAAGATCCTGCTTAAACGCTTCCCGCGGATGTTTGCCGGTCATTTTATCAAATAATTTCAAAGTAGTGGCATTATGTACGCCAATTGAAGTTCCATATAAAGCTCTGGGAGCTCTATCTGGAATTTCTCCCGCCAATACTTTTTTCACACGTTCCCGAGAATTCATAATCTTTCCTAAAATTTTTATTCAAAAATTAGATTTTCATAGCGAGCCGGACAATGGAATCCCCAATCTTTCGGAGGCAGGTAATCCGGAGTGCAGCGAAGAGCGAACTTGCCTTCCTTTCGTATCTTGCGCATCAGGTTAAAGCGCCATACATCGCCTTTTACCGGTGATTTTTTGAGTCTTAGATCAGAAAAAGGAATTACAATTCTGGCAAGCCAGCGATCTCTTTCTTTTTTGAAGATTACATCATATTTTAACTGCTTCCGCCTGGACGAACCTACATTTTTTATGGCACACTTGGCATTGTAAAAGTTTGCGTTATTATAATGAATCCTGTAATAGAAATACGGTTTTCCGTTTTTATATGGACTGAGCATAATTTTAACCAAATCAGCGGCATCGCGAATTCTTTCGTCCACCACCTTATTGATATTTTTATCAAAACATTCGAACTCGAAGGCAATGGCTTTATCATCATAAACGCAGTAGGCAACCGTTTTTTCGAAAGGCTTCTTTGCCAGAAAAACCTTGCCGGGGGAATAGAGGAAAACCTGCCCGAAACCGGTAATCGGCTGGGCTTTTTTCCATTCGTCCGAGCCGACCGGTGGAATAGAATTGACCTTCATTGCTTTAAAGGATCGCGTCTTACGGGAAAAATATTTTTTTGCATAATCCTTTGCTTGCAGAAAGGTCATCAATTCGCTTTTTTTGCCGCTCAGAAGCGTTTCAAGGTTTTTCGCCCAAACGCTGTCCAACAATTTCCGGAGCCAGGCATAGTGCTTTTCCCGCCAGGCGCTATCGAGCGATTTTTCAAACCACGGCAAATTCTGGCCAATTAGTTTAGGGAGCTCGATTTTTTTGGTTTTCACGGTTGCAAGCAGCTTTTTGATATTATCCATTCTTCCTTTGAGCCAGGCAACCTTGTCTTTCGGGGCAACAACTTTCACGGAAACAAGCTTTGTTCCTTTAGGCGCCTTGAAAGACATCAGCCGGTACGGTCCGAGTGTTACTTTCACGTTATCGGACACGGTCAATTTTTTTGCATTCGGCAGATCAGTTACCGAGAAGTTTTTCCGGTTGAAATTCAAAGATATCTCAAGCGGATAGAAATCGCGATTAACCATGTAGAAATAATAGCCGTCTTTGCGGTTCAACTGGCGGACACATACCGGATCGGTCATGTTGTCGAACACTTCAAAATATTCCGCCGGCAAAGTCAGGTAAGCGCGGATGAATTCCCGCACAACATCTTCCGCTCCGAGGGTGGTAGTGGTCAAACCGCCGTCGGTGATCTGGCGGACATCCCATTCGGCAAGGATATTTGCGTAGAATTCAAGATAGAAATCACCGTTCGCCATAACCGCGCCCGACTTTTCCAGATGTCCATGATAGGCTTTGCCGCGATTCTGGGTTTTACCGCCCTTCCGGGGAGGCTGTCCGCCGTATCTGGTTTTACTTCCTTCGGGGATCCAGTAATCCGGCATCGGGGTGGCGTTGTGCATGCAGTCGAATTCGCGGCGGTTCTGTTCCAGCCAAACCGAATTCATGCCATGGTTCTGAAACGCCTTGATGTATGCCGGAGCAAAGACGTAATCCCGGAAAAACTGGTACTTTAATTTCGGATTGAAATTAGGTTTGATCACATTACCAAGGTAAAAACCAGGAATGTTTTTGAACATATTCAGGTCAATACCGCCTTTGCGGTAATACTTGTAAATGCTGTCGAGTTTGCCGGGTTTCCAGATAACCGAGGCATTATTAATATTGATAAAGTTCGCGGTCAAGACGGCCCAGCATTCGAGGTTGATGATCAGCTTGGGATCTTTCTTTTTTACCAGGTCGCGGATTTTCATCCAGAATTCCTTTACCTTGCGGCAGCGCCATTCAATCCATTTATTGCGGATATCCTTGCTGGTTCTTGCCAGGAAAACATATCGTTTGGTAAAACGCATCGGATCGGGAACGTCGCCGGGAACTTTGATGCCGGTTTCATTTTCAAAGAGTTTCACTGTATAATCGCCATATCCGCTTTTGAGGTCGCCGAACCAGAACGACATCGTACTCCAGAACCAGAAATCGAAGCCGTTGAATGCCGGCGAATCGCCATAACGATTGAGAATATCCTCAACTACCGAAAGAAAATGTTCCTGTACCTTGGGATGAATTACATTGTAATCCGGCGGGCCTGCAAACAATGCCCCGCGGCCGAAAAACGTACCATCCCATTTTATATTAAACGGAGTATCTTTGCCGGCGATGATTTCCTCCTTGGTCTGGTTTGCCATTGCCTTGAGTTTTTCATTGTTGAGCAGGCAAAGTCCGGCATTTACCTTGATGCCGTTTTTCTCACACAGATACAGGGAAAGCTCTATCCAGTAGTCGGGAAACATTGACTGCCTGGCTATGTCTTTGGACATGATAAAACTGGGATAAAAACCACCACTGTAATGAACCAAAGTCATGCCGTAAAGGTTCTGCCCGAGGAACTTCATGTATTTGATCCTGCGGTTGAGCATGCGGTAAATCTGTTCGAAATCGTTTGTCTGGTTTATCAGGTTAGCCCCGAATTCCCGGGAAGATGTAGCATCTTCTTCACGGGTCCCTACCGTGCGGCGCAGATTTTTCGGGGGCAAATTTTCAAGTTTAACTGCGGGGAGTCCGCCAATAACTTCATAAATTTTGATGGATTTGATGGCGGCGGCGCTGACTTTTTCATCCACATGCCGCCCCAGGATGCCGATCGGCCATCCCATCGCCATGATGGTGCATTCCCTGCTGGTCGGCCAGAAGAGCAGTTTAAACTGCTTCATCTTATTGCTATTCGGGTAGTGTCCGCCTACGATAACTCCGTTTTCAAGAGTTTGGTAGAGTACGTTTCCGCGATTATCGATCATCACTTCCATTTCATATTCGTGATCATCGGGATATTCGACTACCGCCAGGTGCTGAGCCTGGGGATTGTTGATAAAGAAATGGTACGCAAATCGTGACCACGGAGTTTTATCACTGGTGACCCGGTATTTCCCCAGCGGGGAACTTACCACTTTGCTCATGCCGTCATCACAAAATTCCTCCAGACTGTACTTTTTCGTACAGTCGAATTCTTTGAGTAATTTTAGATCAAGCTTAGGATCAAATTCGACTTTTTCCGGACCGGTCTCAACCGGACAGCAGCAAATTCGGAAATTTTTTGCAGCTTCAGTTTTGTCAGCGAAAATAGTCCGCAACAGATATTCGCCGGGTTTATTCAGCAGCAGTGGGATTTCAACAGTAATTTTTTTCCCTGGCACAACTGTAACTTTGCCACTATTTCCACGCTGTAAAATTTTGGTTCCGGTAGTATCCGTCAATTCCCATTTCATGTCAACCGAGACTGGCTTCTTGCATGGATTTTCCAAACTTATCTTTGTTGATTTCTTTTTTCCCTGCACGAATACTCTACTGCCGATATCCGCCGTCAACGGAAAATATTCCCGGTAGCACTTTTCGGCTTCGGCAGGACTGAACATTCTGTCATAGATTTTAATCTCGTCGATCACCACGGCTGCGGTCTGGTTGCCTCGGGCAATTTTACATAAATTACGAGGTCCGAATGTCATGGTGTCGCTTTTTCCAAGCTGTCTGCTGGTCGGACGACTAACTCTGCGGTAACTGCGAGTTTTCTTGCCATACATTACCTGATTGCCATCGACAAACATGTCGGTATCTTTGTCCTTGTTCCAGGTAAGCAAACAGTGATGCCATTCTCCCAATGTTTTCGGATTTACGTTTGCCAATCGGACGCAACTGTATTTACCTGTGTATAAACTCCATATAATCCGGTTGAAAGAGAATCCTTCATAAAGTCTCTGGAAGAAAATGGTATTGACATTTTTTCTCCCTCCTTCACAAAAAAGATAGGTCTGTCCCTTGCCGGTCACCGGTTTTACATATTTGAAACAAAATTCAAGCGTACCTTTGGCATTCTTGTAGTTTTTTGCGGTGGCGTACTCCAGTAACGTTTTGCTGTCCAGCAAAATACCTTTGCCTATTATACCTGGAACAAGTTTTCCCGGCTTTGAACCAGGCAATGGATTGGGGTTGCCTTTAGCGAATTCGGCAACTGCGTTTTTGTCGAAAGGAACGTAAAAAGTAAGCCCCGAATTATCATCTGCATTCGCCCGAATGATAATTCCAAGAATTGTAATGATTCCAACAAAGCACATAATTTTAATTTTATTCATTTTTTTCCTTGATATGATAATATTTTATATTGAAGGGCACATTTATTCAATATCCGGGATACCCGGGATACTTAACATCTTCATACTTGTCGCTCGAATTATACTGAAGTCCGCCCACATAATCATTATATTCAATATTTTGAACATGACCGTCAACAAACAGCACATTGAGGGAACGTCCGCCGGAATGCGGAGATAATATCTGGTATAATTGAGAAGAATAGCTCCGACAGAACGCTGCGGACTCCTTGCTGTCCATAACATGCAATGTTTTCGTCGGAAGATATATTTTCGAAAGCTTCATAACCGAACCGTCCATAGTAGGATGAGCAACTCCAAAATTTATTCCGTATGAGTAAACCCTGTCGGCAACCGGAAAGATTAATGGAGTCATGGGCCTGCTCGGACAAGAATATACGCTATTATACCATGCATCGTTATTTGTGGGAGTTTTTATATATTCTTCAAGCATTCCGTTATACCATTTAGGCGCTGAGGAAGATGACATATCCGCCTGCATGGGCACGAGAAATCCATTATTGTCATCGGCATACATTTTTATCGCCCGTCCGATTTGGCTGAGATTACTGGTACACCTGATCTGCATTCCATGCTCCTTCGCTTTTTTCAGCGCCGGAAGCAGCATGGAAGCTAGAATAGATATAATAGCAATTACAACAAGCAGCTCAATTAAAGTAAAATCCCACCTTACAGATTCCCCCGGTCTCATGACAGACCGGTAAGCACCGACTTCTTTACAGGGCTTTCCCATTTTCATCCTCCTTGCTTTATTATAACCTTTTTTCTGTGAATATGAGTTTTACAAATTTACCTTAAGTTTCGTTTCCAGATTTACTTGAAAAGCTTCCTTGATTCTGCCTTCTACAAGGCCGATCAGCTTCTCCGCGGCAGTTTTGCCGATTTCTTCAAGTGGTTGAGTTATGATAATATTGGGAAGTTTGTATTTATTAATGATCTCTTTGTGAGGGTCAAAAGTCAACAGTGCCGGTTTTTCCGTATTTTCCGGGAGTTTGTCAAGGTACTTATCCAATAATACGTTGGTCAGTGAACCGGAACCGGATAATGTTGCATCCGGCCGGATTTGCATGAGCCTTTCAACTGCGGCATCAGGTTCAATTTCTTCCCTGAAAAACATCAAGTTGGGGTCAGGCTTAATTCCGGCAGATTCAAGGGCGGATACATATCCCCGGTAACGTTCATACCGGTCAGGCAAAAATGCTGTGATTCTTTTGTATCCGCGTTCAATCAACATTTTCATTCCCCGGAATACACCGTCATAAGCATCGGAATCCACGTGATTGATGTCAGATAGATAGGAAGCTCCCCCAACTGCCACAATCTTGGTTTTTTTCGCGAGCATGGCGATTTCTTTTTCAAAACGGAGGATAGTATTCAAGCCCAGTACCATTATTCCGTCCGGTTCAACCCGGTGAAAAGTATTTCCGATTTTATTGTCGGTCTTGCGGAAAATAAACGCAATATGACGCTCCTCGAGTACTTCATGGATGCCACGCATGATTCCAAGGTAATAATTGTCTTTGAAAAAAGTACGTTCCTGAAAACTTCCGGTAATTCCAAGCAGGTGGCATTTGCGGTCGGCAACGATATTACCGATTCCGGCGCGCTTGACTACCACCGATTCCTGTACCAGCTCGTTTACTGCTTTTGCCGTGGTTCCACAGGCAAGACCGGTGATTTTGGCAAGTTCCCGTACTGACGGGATTTTTGAGCCGGAATTGTATTCCCCGCTTTCGATCTTTTCAATGATCTGCCGTTTTAACTGTATGTAAACCGGCTCGTAACTCTGCCTGTCAACATCGAACATATATTGACCTTAACCGTTTTTTGTTGGTGTACTATTACACTATGACTAGTGTATTACACTTCCGGAAAAATGTCAATACCCTAAATTAAATTCTTTCCATTTTTTACTATATGTTATCAGGCGTGTCCCAATATAATTAAACAACATCAACTGTTTACAAAAGTCGCTTTCCGGTGGTTTCTGTAAATCGGACGTAACCTAGTGAACTATAGAAGACTCTGCTTTTACCATACATGCGTTTCCAAACCACAGGCATTACAGTTCCTTCTATCCAACTATGGTATTTTCCGGAAAAAGTTGACAAAAATCCTCGTATCTATCATTACCTGCCACTCTATAAAGGCATGGAAAAATTCGAGGACAGCAAAAAAATGAAATAAAACTGTTTAAAACCCCGGATAATATTGAAATCAAAGCTTATTGGACCAAAATTAAACTTTGTGATTTCTCCTGATTCAAAGGCGGCAATGAACTTGGTTTGGTCGTTGTATCCGCAAACGGAGTCCCGTACATGGAAGAACTAAACGTGGAAATAGAAATGAATTTTGAAATCGTTCCGGAAAAGAAATATCTCGCCGATTTGAAACTGGGAACAACTCACGTTTCAGGCAAACTGCCGGACGGGATTATTCGCGAAGACCATCTGGAAATTGCCTGTCCCGACGGTAAATTCCCGCTTTGCGTTGATCTTTACTACCGGGAGAAATTCCCGGCAAAACCGCGTCCTTGCATAATCTTCATGCACGACTGGGCGAAAGGCGAAAATCCCGATCTATGCGGCGACATTTACGGTGCGTTCTTTGCACTTAACGGCTTCCTGTTCGCTTCCCTGTATTATCGTCCGCCGAAATACCAGATATGTCCGGCTGCGTTGGAAGATTTGAAAACCTGTGCGCGCTGGGCCAGGGCAAATGCGGAAACTTACTCCATTGGTCAGGAAATGATCGTGGCTCTGGGCAGTTCAGCGGGGTCGCAGTGGATACAAATGGCTGCCATAACCAATGGAAGTGCCGAATTTGATATCGATTGCGGTTACAACGGCTTTTCAAGCAATATAGATATGGTACTTGGCAACGCCTCGATCTGCGACCCGGTACGGGATTTCAAAGAGTTCGAAAACGCCTGGATCACTATGGGCGGAACTTACCGAGAAATTCCGGGAGACTACCATAAGTACTCTCCTTATCACAATATTCATCCGGGCATGCCGCCGTTTTGCCTGATCCACGGCACCGAGGATATCGCCTGTTCAATCGAAGGTGCGCGCGCATTGCGCGATAAAATGCTTGAATGCGGCAACGAAATCGAACTGGTGGAACTGCCTGGGCGCGATCACGGCTGCACTAGACATCCGGGCGATTTCTTTGACAAGCTTCATATCTGGAATAATTTTATCTGTAAACATTTGGGATTTTCTGATGAAAGTATACATCCTGTCTGACTTGGAATGTGTTGCCGGCGTCATAAATTTCACCGATTACTGCCGAACGGAAACAGGCAAATTTTACGAACACGCAAAAGAGTTGGTAACCTTGGAAGTGAACGCCGCAGTCGACGGACTCCTGGAAGCGGTCCAATTAACTCCTATGAGATCTACTTCTGGACTATGATGCTTGGCGTGGCCGCCCACATCATCGGCTCCCTAGCGACCTATCGCAAACCTTACAACCTCGACCGTCTGTTGCACTGCGGCGAATACAGCGATGGCGAAAGCCGCGAGAACACCAGCCCATGGACTTGGAACAACATTTACAATAAACTGATCGGCATCGACGATGAATACACCACGGGTGATAAAGTTATCGCATGGAGCATGTTTGCTTATTCGGTGGTGTCTCGTTTCTTCCTATGCTTCGTCTTTGTTTTGATCTGGAACACAATCAGTCCCTGGCCGGTGAAATAGTGGAGCAGCTACTTCTTCTTCACGTTGATCGTCGTTGGACTTATCGTCGGCTCGATTTCAACGGTCTGGTTCATGACCGGCGGAATTATCGACCTGCGATGTCTGTTCAAAAACCTCGCTACCTGCGTCAATAGCCCGCTGAACGACGACTGGATTGAAGACCACGTTTCACTTGCCGACAAAACTCAATTTGAACACCTGGAACATGATGACAACGATAACAAATAAAATCGACTGAATTGATCTTCAAGTCTTGAAAGCGGAAGAATTTTTACAATTTATTTCCGGAAAAATCAACGTAAAAATAGGCGCGATTGAACCTAATCTTCTTGTCACGGGTTCGAGAAATTACAGTGCTTGCACCCTACCATATCCGGTGAAAAAAGGAACACTTTTTGATAATCATTCTCATGTAACGCGGTAAGCTGTTGGTAATGAACGAGTGGAAATAAAATTTAAAAATTTCCAAAAGTTCTGGTCGTGACAAGAACTTTCAGAGAAACGGAGACAGGCATGGCCTGTTTAACGGCAATTCTGCTTCGCGAGAATTGCATCTGCCTGAAACTCCGATTCTCGCAAAACTATTTGGTACAACGAGATATGCAACATTTCCTAAAAGTCAAAGAGAGAATTCCATATGGAAATGAATGGTGGAGCATGTGGGAGTTGAACCTGGATCAAGAATTACTTTATTTTTATGTCAGGTTTTGATTTGATGGTAAAAAAGCCGGTGGGGGATTCCGGCTTTGGTTGTAGCCTGGTTCAGGCTGCGAGTTTGAAGAGTTCGGCGAGGCCGCGATAGCATTTGTTGGCGCGGACTGGCGTGTGCTTTTTGGCAATCTCGGTGAAGCAGTTGTACAGGCTCCAGCGGTTGCGGTCGGAAAACTCCTCGTGACGGGGTTCCTGAAATTCCTTCAGAACCGGGAGGATGTCGCAACTGGGAATAACATCATGTTCCGCTACCCTAACCGCGATGATCCGGGCCTCGTTCAAGCTTACCGGTTTGCTTTTCAGGCAACTCACATTCAGTTCCAGTCTGACAAACTGTTGTTCCAGGTTGTTGAAAGCTTCCGGAACAAGCTGATCGATGTCGATACCTGAGGTGTGCCGACGGGTGATGGTCGTTTCCCCTCCAAATGCAAGGTTGGAACACACAATTATGCTAAGTCCGACAGTCAAACCGAGTGCAAAACTCTTGTCATGACTGTTGCGAACGCCAAGGGCACGGCTGTATTCGGGGTGTCCTTCCGGATGGAAGCGCAACACTCCGAACATCTTTGAACCCGAGGGATTGAGTCCGTATTCTTCGGAAACGATCTCGTAACCGCGTTTCTGTGCGGCTCTGGTTACAAGTTCTGCAACGTCGTGATGCGGTACCGGTTTCCAAGTTTCGGTTTCTTTCGGGGTAGCGACCCAGCGCAGTACATCCCGGCTGACTCGTTCCGCTCCACATGATAACATTAGATGATTCATTTTTATTCTCCTTTTTTCGCAGGGAGTGTCCCTGCTGGTTGTGGCTGAACTGCTGCGCGAGTTCAGCGAATTTGTTATTGGCAAAGTCGTGAAACACCTTGCCTATTCTATCCGGGGACAATCCCCGGCAACGTTTGGGCAGGGAGTGTCCCTGCAATTTATGGCCGGAATGCTTTGCGATTCCGGCAGATCTAATTTATGCTACAGCCCGGCAAGGTCGTGAAGCACCTTGCCTGTTCCGTCCAGGCACGATGCCTGTCCATTCTTGACAGGCTGATTTATAAGGACAACCTCCGCAGTAGAAGCTGGTTTCGTTTGGGTAGAAGATTTGCGCCTTTTCGGCTTCTTCCACAACTTTAACCAACTTTATCAACCGCAGGAAGTCGTTTTGATTCCGGAACGTGTGATACTGCTCGTAAGCAGACGACTTTGCCTTTGCCACCACATCGAACCGGAAACCCGGCTTTGTTCCTCTGTACAGCAACCGGTAGGCGTAGGAAAAGCAGGTTGCCTGCAAATCCTTGTCAGCTTTCCCGGCAGGCCAGCGACGCGCACTGGTTTTCCAGTCGATGATAACCGGATTGCCTTTATCGTCCCGGACAACACAATCGAGTTCACCAATCAGCGGCTTTTCGATTCCCGGCAACGGAACCTTGAATGCCAAACTGACATCAAGAATTTCATCTTCCAGCCAGCTTTTGTACAGACATTCGATCATTCGGTTGCCGGTCTCCAGCAGCGTATCAAAGCTTTCTCCATCCTTGAACTTCAGGTTTTGAGATGCATGATACTCAGCACGCCAACAGGTAGCGAACATCCGTTTCACCGAGCTTAACCCCGGATAACTTCCGCGCTGACGTTTTCTTGCCAGCCATGATGCCGCCCGGTGAAAGGCAATCCCGAACGGCAGTTGTGCTGAAGTATGCTCAGGTTCCAGCTTGTAAACATACAGGAACGCATACTGCATACTGCAGATATTCAGGAATTTGTTCAGCCGGGAAAAACTCCAATGCGGTTTTTCCCGCAGCTTTGACAATGAGACCATAATCATTACTCCATATTGTTGTGATTAAATAATGACGGCACCCCGAATTACTCCGGAATGCCGATGCCGTGGCGGTACCCAATGAAGATTTTAATTTTGTTTGTTGCTTTGTTAGTAGAAGTACGGCAAGGTCGCGAAGCACCTTGCCCGTTCAGTCCAGGCGCGACGCCTGGGCGCGGATGCTGTCGATCAGCAGACTGCACTGTTCCTTGGTAAGCTCATGGACTTCGTTCACCGGAAACCTGGTGAGTTCCGCGTTGATATCGAGTCCGTACTGCTCGATCAAATCAAGCAGATATTTTACCTGACGTTTACTCGCCATCACAATCTGACCATTACCGTTATTCCTGGCATGGCCGTTGGGACGCTGGTTGTTAACCGGCTTACCGTTGATCTCCGATTCAACCGAATCTTTGACCATCGAGAAAGTCTGATGAATGCGGTTTCTGATCTGTTCTTCACTCATTCCGTCCGGGAGTTCCAACTCAAGCGCGGCGTGATAGCTTTTGCTCGAATAGTCACTCTCAGCCGGGACTTTCTTACTGAATGATGCATTGAGTTTCAGCATAGGGATTTTCTCCTTGTTGTTGATTATTATGGCAAGGTCGCAACGCACCTTGCCCGTTCGATCCAAACACAATGTTTGGTCCAAACACAATGTTTGGGTCTAGGGCTTGCGTAGACGGCTGATTAGCTTGATAATCAGCAAAATCCCGGGAATTATCTCCAGAATAACCTGCAGAAGCTCCCGAATTTGATGATCTTTTCCACGACAGCCACGGTTCTCAGTTGTTTTCTCTGAATTCCCTCCCATCTTTTCCTTCTGCTGTTCAAATTTCCGTAAAATCCGCAGTTTCCACCGGAATATTCCAGGCAAAACCGCCCGACAGTTCAATACTGACAAAAAAAACGGTAGAATTAAGCTTTTTGAGGGAGGCAAATAGGTTATAAAGAGGCAGTTATTATGAAAAACAGGAGTTTAAGGAAGGAATGTCTTGTGGCAGTTAGCAAATTCCAGAATTCAACAGAATTTTTTGCTAGGATTTCAATTCATTCCGTATTTTTTGAATATCTTCTTCGGAAATATCAGAGATTACACGTTTACCCCTGACTATTCCGTACTTCCGCAACCATTTCCTGACAGCCGTCTCACTGATTCCGTAGATTTTGCCAATAGCCATATTCGAGTAACTTTGCACCAGTTTACCCAGGATTTCCGGAGTGGGCTTCAATACTTTTTCAGGTTCAGGGCAAGCAGGAACAGCATAATGCAGTTCTTCTATTTCTCTAACCAACTTCAGGGTTCTTGCATCGGCATCACCTTTGGCTTTTTCGAGTTCCCGTTCATATACCCGAATCATTTCTGAGGATTCCCAGCCCATGATTCTCATCGCATCGCGGGTCGTAACCTGGCGGCTGGCAAGCAGCGACATGAAGGTCGTGCGGAAGCTGTGAAAAGAATAAATGCTAGTATTGCGCTTACGGTGTTTCCCCGCCTTTTTCTGGGTTTTATCCTTGCCAAGAGCGTCTTCAAAAATTCTCTGTGTCTTTTTTCTTATGTATGACGGGTTTTTCTGGTAGTGTTCTGCCAAATCGGGCACTACATATTCATTATCCCCGTTCAGTTTTGACCTGGACATGAGTAATTGTCCCAACATATAAGAGATTGGTATCCTTGCAGTGTTTCCGGTTTTACTGGTTTTCTGAGGAACTATTTCAATAAAATTCCCAGAAAGACTATCCCAGCGCAACATTACAGCATCTGCTAATCGCATTCCCGTCTGGCTGCCAATAACGAACAGATCAAGGTAATCTCTCCCCTGCTTTGAGGCTTCGGCTATTACCTTTTCCATTTCATCCGGTTCCAATGCCATGTGCCCAGCCGTATTCATCTCTGATTTCTTTTTCCGGGGAACGTTCCTGGCGCTGAACGGGTCGCGGTGCGGAAGCTTATACGCGGCATCCAGCGTAGAGAATAACCGGGACAAATGTTTGATGTGAGCGTTAAAAGCCCTTGGGCTTATCTTCGAGTCCCAGAGAAATTTTGAATACTTCAATGCCTGAGCTGTGTCGATTTGATCGACATAGTTTAACTTTTGTTCTTCGCACCAGCATAAAAAGCGCTCGAATACAGTGGTGTAAAAGCTTTGAGTTTTTGCGTTGACATCGGAATAAACGGTAAACAGTTCCTTCCATTTGACGTGCATATCAGCTATTTGAGGCCGATCTGGACGCTCCCCATTCAGACTGGTGATAATCTTTTCGGATATATCCTGCGAAAGCTCATGTGTAGTCTTTTCATCACGCACCACCTCGGCATATTCCTCTGCTTCCAGAATAGCGACTGCGGCTTTTTCCGCGTCCTTTGGTTTATTGGTCTTGGTGGAAACCCAGACATCCTTGCCCTTCCGGTGCATCCGGAAATATAAGATTCCCTTCTTGCCCCGAGGGAAAAGCTTGGGTATAGTAAGCTTCGGTTTTTTACGTCTTGGCATTTTAAAACCATTGTTTAAAACAGTAAATGACACTCACGAACGCTATTAGATATATAAGCATGAAAAACTTCATTTACAAGAGCAAACCCGTAGCGAAAATCTGTAGCAAGTGCTATTTTGAGGCTGATTGCTGTTGCTGTTTGTGGTGTAAGTTTTTAGTAATGAATGTGTAATAGTGGTACGCCCGAAGGGATTCGAACCCCAGACCTTCTGCTCCGGAGGCAGACGCTCTATCCAGCTGAGCTACGGGCGCGTATCAGGTCAAGACTGTTAATATAAAACCTTATTCAGGCGGTTGCAAGCTTGCCGGTTGATTCAATTCAGATATTTTCCGGGGGAGGGGATTGGAGTTTTAAAGGTGAGAAGCGATTTTAATGAGTATGGAAAAATTTAATATCGGAATTATGGTATAGTTTGAACTGTTAATAAAGAAGAGGCGTCCTGATGCAATCTGTTCGCCATCGGGGGGGAGGCGGTGGCATCCTCGACATACCTTGCCGGTATGTCTCCGGATCATCTAAGCATTGCCGGTTGAACACGTTTTCGCATCACAGCCTCGTGTTATGAATAGTTTGGGAGAGGTGATTAATTTCATTCAGGAGAGATTGTTGCGGAAATTTTTCATGGTTATTACGGTTCTGGCGCTGCTGAATTGTTTTGTGTCGGCTGGAACCGAGATCATTGCCCATCAGGGAGCTTCCGGCGATGCTCCGGAGAATACTCTGGGGGCTATAGAACTGGCATGGAAGCAGGGGGCCGATGGCGTCAAGATTAACGTTCGGCTGACCAAGGACAATGTGATTGTGGTTTTCCATGATCCCGATACCAAACGCATCGGTAAGACTGACAAGGAGGTCAAGAATCAGACTTACGCCGAATTATTGCTTTTGGATGTTGGAAAATGGAAAGGGAAAAAGTGGAAAGGCGAGAGGATTCCCCGGCTACAGGATGTTATTAATGCTATTCCTGACAATAAAAAGATCATCGTTGAAGTAAATCCGGGCAGCGATAAGATCATTTCCTTGATTAGAAAAGTGCTTGAGCGCACTTATGCCAAGCCTGAAATGATTGCTTTTGAATCTCCGAATTACAAATTTTGCGCAAAATTAAAAAAAACTTTTCCTAAGTACAGGGTTTATCTTTCTCTCGGGGGGCATCCCACTTTCAGGGCCAATCCAAAGGCGATTATAAAGAAACTGAAAGCGGCGAACCTTAACGGTGTGGACATCAATTACACGGTAGTGAACAAGTTGCTCGTAGACGGACTGCATAAACAGAATATGAAAGTAATTGCCCATACCGTGAACGACCCCTGGCTGATGCGCCTGCTCAAAGATGTTGGTACTCATGCCATCGTAACCGACCATCCCGGACTCATGAAAAAATATCCCTGAGCGTTACGGTTATATCTACCTGGTTATGCCGTCTGTCCTTAACGGCTTGCAAATCACCTTACTTATGGTATATCATAAACAGCTAACATATCGTCAACCATCTTTACCACGGAGGCAATGCATGCACATAGGATTCATCGAAGACACCCCGTTGCATGGCGGGACTCAGATTTGGGTAACGGAAGCGGTCAGGGATTTTACCGGGAAAGGTCATGATGTGTCGGTAGTATGTCCTACCGGATCCTGGGTGGCTGAACATTGTGAAAAGAATGGCGCCAGGGTTGTTGCCTATCCTTTTGATGATGTGGTTTCCGGGTCGGAAGAGTACCGCAAAATCTGGATCGAGGGACTTGCTCCTTGTGAAGTGGCGGTAACTACGGTGCATCCTCCGCGTGATGGCTTCCATTGTTCTGTTTTCGGGGCCCGCTGCATCAAGGAGGGAGGGCTCGACACTATTCTGGTTCCGAAAACCGGCACGATAGTTCCTGAATACAAACGTGAGTTTTACTGGCCTGATCCGGACGTTAAAGACCATGTCATATCAATAACTAACTTTACCCGTGAATACCTGATCGACGAGTATAAGATCCCGGCCGAAATGGTTGAGCTGGTTTATCAGGGCACGGAAGTGGACAGATTTACGTCAACCCCTGAAACGGAAGCCGAAGCAGTCAGGCGGTATCCCCTGCCGGAGAATGCCGGGCCGGTACTGGCTTCCCTTGGTTCATTTGAAGAGCGCAAGGGACAGATAATCCTGTTGCAGGCCGTTAAAAAACTTGCAGAAGGTAAACTGCCGAATGTCCATGCGATGCTGGTCGGAGACGGTCCGGATGAAGCCATGCTCAAGGCCAAAACCGCCGAGATGGGGCTTGAAAACCATGTGTCGTTTTTTCCGTTCACCAGCGAACCGAACTTTGTTTTTGACCGCATTGATGTCCTCACGCTTCCAAGCCTCTACAAGGAAGGACTGCCGAATGTAATCCTGGAAGCCATGTCGATGCGGGTGCCGGTGGTGGCCTCTAAAATGGCGGGGATTCCCGAGGTCGTATTCAACGGGGAAACCGGTTACATGGTGAAACCGGGGGACGTTGATGATTTTGTTTCCGCCGTTGAAAAGATGTGGGCGGATCCCGCAAAATGCAAAGAGATGGGACTCAACGGGCGCAGACTCATGGAAGAAAAAATGGATAAGAAAAAGCAGTTCGACGCTTTCCTTAACTTCTTCAAACGCATCACCGGAAACTGATTGTCACGGGGAGCCTGGTTATTACTTCCGGAACCAGACGGGGCTGCTCCAGGCGGCCGCGCGATTGGCGCAGCGTACCCGCACATAGTAATAAACGAATTCGCCGAGATGGGGTGAGGTCAGGAACAACTCTGACAAATCTTCCTTGTCCTGCCAGAAGATTTCTCCCTTCCAGTTATCCAGCTCGAAAGTCTTGATGACTTTTCCGTTCCGGATAATCTCAACCGTTTTGATTTTGTCCGGCGCCGCCGCCACTATCCCGATTTCCCGAGGTGCGGAATTATCGGTAACGGTTGATTCATTTCCGGGAGTGAGACCGGCAATTTTTACATCGAGGTAGATGCGGTCGCCGGCGGCGGCGTAACAGTTGCGGGTTTGCATACCTGTGAAAACAGTTTCCCGAGACAACTCATTACCGTAGACGGCGGTAATTCCGGCGAGACGGTCAATGTGATTGGACTCAAAGCCTTGTCCGTATCCGAAGGTGAGGGTGCAATGAGTGTCGGTGCCGCCGACAAAACCGAGTTTCAGTCCGTGGTTAAGCAGATCTACAGCGTATGATTGGCCGTCATGGAGGTTATGCAGTGCTTCCGGATTTCCCGGATATTCGCTTGTACCCCACTTTGAATGGATTTCCATTACCGGCATAAGCTCAGAGCCGGGATATATATCGTCCGGAATTTCCCCGTGTTTGCCCGGACGCGTAGTGTGGTGAGGAACCGCGAAAAACTCGAAATTCTCGGTTTCAGCCATATTTTTAAGTTTCGCGCAGACGGTTTTAACGCTGCCTTCTTCATAATCGTCTACGAACATTGCAGGGGGCTTGTTGAAGTAGAAATTGTTGTCGCCCCCTTTGCCACCCTTGAAAGAAGCCTCGTAACCGGGCAGGGCGACAAATTTCGGCGGATCATTGAACAGTTCAAGCCCGGCGCATTGATCTTTCCAGCGCGCGAGTTCGCAACGGCCGTTGGATACATGGTCGGCGGCCCCGGCCCAGTCAAGTCCGGAAATATATCTGGCGGCGGTATAACAGAAATTGTATGACCGGCAACGGTCGGCATGGCAGTTGCTCAGCACTGTATGGATATGGGGGTCGCCCCAGTAGATCCGCGGTTTTTCCGGATCTGAACTGCACAGAACCGGATTGCTGTAAAACACTTCCCCGTTAAGGATGCTTTCAAACCGGTAAAAACCTTCGCTGACAAGCTCCAGACCGGAAATTTCCGCTACAGGCATCTTTTCCGGTTCGAATTTGATGATAATGGGTTTCAGATGCGAGTCATGAGAGATAATTTTCAGTTCGCCGGAGAATTTGTCCGCCAGAAGTCCGTTTTCATCACAAACCGCCAGTTTCAGACTGAACTCTTCGTGCGGACGCACAACCATGGAAGCGCTTAGACGCAGTTGTATGGCCTTGCCGCCAACGCCTTCGATGCGCAGGATTTTTTCCGGTAAATTTTCAGGATAAACGATTTTCATGTCTTTTCCGTAAAATGATTGAGAGTATACCATTTTAAATTTCGCCCAAACCCGTAAATTTCAAACGGAAAAGGTGGTTTTTCAGGACAAATTCTTTTTTAGTATAAGGTAAAAATTCAACTTAATCGTTTATGGTTTCATGCCGGGCTACTTGATATCCCTTAGAATTTCTGTTTTTGCGGCATTCCAGTCAAGAATTTTTTCCGTTCTGGATTCAACTGCTTGTTCACGTTCGGCTAAAATGTCGCCATGCTAAACTCATACGCAGGATTCGCAGGAACAGCTGCCGGACATGACGGACTGCATAACGTTAATTTTTGCAAGTATCCGGTCAAGGGCTTCGGGGACCGACAGCACGTCGCATTCCGTTCCGAGGATGAACGGGTGATTTGCTTCCCGCATTTTCCTGACCAGTTCTCCGGACATGTTTCTG
Source organism: Victivallales bacterium (assembly GCA_963678815.1). Taxonomy (GTDB): domain Bacteria; phylum Verrucomicrobiota; class Lentisphaeria; order Victivallales. Next base: position 3,288,673 of record OY787460.1, on the reverse strand, counting down.
ACTTTTTCCACCGGAAGATCGGAATCGGAATAAAATTGTTTACTGGGCAGGTTGCCGAAAAGTACCGTATCTTTCGAAATCAGCCTTGCGTCATCCCATAATCTGCGCGAGGCCCCAAGACTGAGAATTGCCGGATTAAGGTTGCCGAACTCCTTCACCATGTTGTCGGTTAGTTCTCCGCAGTTATGGAAGATCAGGTCAGCGTCCATCGCGCCAAGCAACTGATTCACTCTCCGGTTAGGACGCATTGCGTATTGTTCGAATATGCCGGAACCGCTTTCCAGCTGAAGCGGCGAAAAGTATGTTGTGTTTGCCGCGGGTTCGCATATACAAATTGCCGCCGCTCCCGCCTCGATCTGCATCCACACTGATCTCAGGACAACTTCGGTGGCCATTTCAAGTACCGTGGCAATGAGTTTTACTTCGTCGTCGTCCATGCCCATGCCTGCAAGGTAAATGCCCGTGATCGGGTCATTGACCAGCTTGACCGTCAGTGAAAACGGCCCGATTGCCATTCCGGCCGGCATCAGTTCAGAGGCCTTCTTTACATGGCTGATCGCTTCGCAGTTGGACTGCATTCTTTCGGTAATCCGGCGCGGCAGGTTGGTCTTCATTAAATCGATATCCCCGGCAGTGGGACAAGACGCGAATTTATATGACTCTATTTCCGCTTCCGGGATTCCAAGGGCGGTCAGCATCCATTCTTTTTCCACGGTAAGGTCCATCAGGGGCAGGGCCAGCGGAGTGTTGAAGCGTTTTGCCGTTTCGATCACAACTTCCCCGAGTAGTCTGCCGTAATATAGACGCTGTTCATGATCGCTTTTTTCTTTAAGAACAAGATCCGCGCCTATCGGCATGGCCAAACCGCGTTCCGCGATATCAAGGTAAAAATTTCTGTCCATTTTTTATCTCCATTGTTATTACGAAAATTAACATAATAATAATTTACTGTAAAGTAATGTGCTGGCAATGGGGGTGATAGGTATAAAGTATGCTCTATTGTGTGTCAATATTGCTGTATATTAATATATTCTTGTTGCTGATGTGGGTGTTGCGGGAAAGTTGAAAATTTACCGGGCAACTGTATTGCTTTTTTGGAAATTATCGAAAACGGTTGTAATTTTATCAAAATCAGATGGGAGTTGTTGCGATGAAAGCTGGTGATACGGTGGATTGTCCGCACTGCGGAAAAAGCGCTTTTCTGAAAAAAGAATCGGTTATGGACGGTTGGACGAAGACTGGCGAGATTTTAGCCTGCGCATCCTGCGGCGAGAAAATTGCCGATTTGAAAGAGGAGATCGTTACCAAGTCCGCCGCCCAGTCCGAGGCAGCGGCTTCACTTGCGAGCCTGCTGGGTACGGAAAAGGAGGAAGCTCCAAAGATTGAAGTTTCTGAAGAGGAAAAACAGTTCTGCCGCGATTGCAGCCATTTTATCGTGCATCCGTTCCTGACCCGTTGCTCCCTGCATAAACGGGACGTAAATCCCATGGATGACTGTCCTGATTTCAGCAGAAAAGAATCAAAGTAAGAAGGATTATTTTTTTGCGGGTTTTGCTTTTTTTCTATCGGCAGGTTTAGAATCTGATTTTGTGTTAGTTTTTTCGTCTTTTGGGGCGCCTGGTTCCGGTTTTTGCGGTTTGGCAATATTGATTTCCGGTTTTTTCTTGCCTTCGAGTTCAGCTTTTATTTGTTTTTCAACCAGTTCGTCGAAAACTTTTTTAGCTGGGCGCCACTTCCGGTCATAGAAGATATAGTTGTGCTTCCGGTAGATTTCCGGGATGAGTTCTTTTCTGGCCTCGGCGCGGATTTGCTGCAATTGTTCCTGTTGTTCCTGTTCAAACTCCTTGTGTTTTTCCGCCACTTTTTCTTTTACCGCGCTTGCCACCGGCAGCCATTTGCCCCCGACTTTCTGGTATCCGTCGCTGATAAAATATTTGTCAGGATTGATTTTTTTCGTTTCAGCTTCGCGAATGGCGGCTTTCCGCTTGTTTAAATTTTTATTGAAATTTCTTCTGACCTTGGAAAATTCCCGGTTAAAAACCTGTTGTTCGGTCATCCACTTCTTGCCGACCTTGCGGTAGCCGAATTTTTTCATGGCGGCCGGGAGTTTTTCGTTGAATAATTTTATCGCGAAATCTTTTTTGTACTTCTTGAAAGAGGCCTTGGCTTTTTTAGTAGTTGCCTGAATTCTGGTGCTGCACTCAGTAGGGCTGTATTTCCAGCGTTCTGATTCCGGAATATCAATCAGGGGAACTTGACGCTTTTCAACGGTTACTTTACCGCCGATAATGCCTTTATAGGTTCCGGTAATTCTCCGGTTCGCGGCGTCGAAAATGGTGATTTTGTCACCCACGCGGTATCCTCGGTTGTCTTTTTGTATCTTAAGGATGGCGTCGATAAGCATTTTCTTCGGATATTTTTCCCCGGCAAGCTTCATCGCGTATTTTGCCAATTCCTTTTCAACTTCTTCCTTGGTTTTCTCCGGTTTTTCCAGCGGAAGCTTAATTTTTAATCTGCGCGCTAGCCGTTCTTGCTGCTGTTTTGTATTGAATTTGGGAAGTTTTTTGTATGCCGTCCGGATGCTTTTATTGATTTCTGAGTTAATCTGTTTATTAATTTCCGCAACGGATTTTGTCGGAGGTTTGACATCCTTCAGATTCATTTCTTCGGCTATTTGCTTTTCCGCGGCAACGGCGTCGAACTCCGGAAGTTTTGTCTTTGCTTCCTCCATTTTTTTGTCCGCGGCTTCATCAATCAGTTTCTCTGCCTCTTCCGGCTTAATGTCCGGCTCCGGAACATTTATGGAAACCTTGAGCGAGTGCGCTACTTCCAGTATGGCTTTTTTCCTGATCCAATATTCCCTGATTTGCGGGCCGTAAATATTGTAAAGGACTATTCCGGCGATTGCCAGGACCACCAGGAACAGAAAAGTGAACCCGATTATCTTCGGCAATTTACTGCGCTTGATGTTGTATGTCTTCTTTGTTCCGGCCGGTTTGTATCCCGGAGGAAGTACCAGCTTGTCTTTCTTATCTGATTTTTTTGCTTTTTCCTGAAGGATTTTCTGCAGATTGAGAAGTTCCTCTTTCAGGCTGTCGAAGTCGGGATAACGGGCTTCGGGGCTTCGGGAAATCATCTTGTCGATGATCCTGATGGTTTCGTCGTCGCAGCTTTTAATATGACTCCTGACAGACGCGATCCGCATGGATTTTACATGCTTGATCATCAGCGCTTTAACTTCGGTTTCGGAGTAATAGGTGCGGCCTGTAAGCATGTAAAACATCAGCATGCCCATGCTGTAGATTTCACTGAATACTCCTTCAGGGGTTCCGATGATCCGTTCCGGGGGAATATAGAACGGGGAACCTTCTATTTCGTCGGAAAGTTCCTCTGTCGATGCGGCAACTTCCATCGGAATGGTGAGTCCGTAGTCGAATATTCTCACATTTCCGTTTGGTTCCACCATCACGTTTTCCGGTTTCAGGTCGCGGAACAGATAACCCTGGGCGCAGATGTGTTTTTCCCCCTCGAGGATCTGCAATCCGATTTCTACAACCTGTTTCTCCGGAATGTGGCCGGACTCGCGGATCAGGACGTCGAGACGCTCCCCTTCGATGAATTCTGACGCCATGAAGTACTCGTCGCCAGCCTGACCGACATCGACAATCGAGATAACATGTTTGTCCTTGCCGATGTCTTTTCCGGCCTTGCCTTCCCGGAGGAGGTTATCGATAAGCAGTTTATTGGTTTTCTGTTTCCGGGGGAGAATTTTTACCGCATAGTGGTTTTCGTCTTCACCCACGGCCTTGTAAACGCTGCCCATTCCACCGCCGCCAAGCGGCTTGTACAGCCAGTAGTTTTTAACCTTGTAAGGGAAAAATACCTGTTCCTTGCATTTCGGACAATTGCCGATTTCCATCGGTTCTCCGGTATCCAGGGGAATATCGACACCACATCCCGGACAATTTACAATGCCCTTTTCCAGGTCTCTATATTTGGGGGCTTTTTCTCGCATAGACTCAAAAATAATTATTGGAAATTACCATACTCCCTTGTAAGGAATAAGCAACCCGGTTTTAAACGTTATTTCGGATTCCCTTCAAGGAAATATGCCGCATCTTACTTGCCTTGGACTCTTATACAGCCTAGATTACTTTTTTCAACCTGGAAAGAACACATTTATGAATAGATTTACAAGACAGGAGAGATTCCGGAATATCGATCTGTATCCGGTTGTCACCGGTGATTTCTGTGCCGGACGCGATTCCGTTGAAGTACTCAAACAGGTTGCCGCCGGGGGCGCGAAAGTTGTCCAGCTCCGGGAAAAGGACATGCCGAAACGTGAATATTTCAAACTGGCGGAGGCTTACCGGAAGATTACTTTGGAAAATGATATGCTGCTGATTATCAACGATCATCTTGATATCGCCCTGGCCGTGGAAGCCGATGGCGTCCATTTGGGACAGGATGATTTCCCGTTGGCTCCGGCCAGGAAAATTGCTCCCGGGTTGATTCTTGGTCGTTCCACCCATTCAAAAGATCAGGCGCTCGAAGCCCAGGCTGAAGGTGCGGATTACGTCAATCTTGGCCCGATTTTCGCCACCGGCACTAAAACTACCTCTGTCCCTCCGCTCGGAACCGGGGTTATTACGGAAACTGCTCCGCTTCTCGACATCCCCTTTACAATAATGGGAGGAATCAAGGAACATCATCTTGCCAAACTCGTGAGTCTTGGCGCACCCCGGATTGCCATGGTTACCGAAATTACCCAGGCGGACGATATTGCCGCGAAAGTAAGAAAACTGCGGAGTTATTTCACCTGATGGCTGAAAAAAATCATGATACTCATGGGGGCAATCCCGCGAAAGTTGCCGGAGAACTCGGTTTTGATAATACAGTTGCGGTCAGGTTTGATTTTAGCGTAAACCTTAATCCGTTCGGGCCGCCACTGCCGGTTAAGCACCTTGCATCCGAGTTTGAAAACCTGATTTCCGGTTACCCTGAAGTGGATGCCGCAACCGCCGAAAAAATTCTCGCGGAAGCCCATAACGTCAGCCCGGAAGCCGTAGTTGCCGGCAATGGCGCCACGGAGGTTTTTTCGCTGGCGGTGCAGGCTTTGCGTCCCGGTTCCGCCGTGTGGAGTGCTCCCGGATACAGCGGTTACCGGGAAGTGTGCGAAAAGTTTTTAATTGAAGCCCGGCCGGTAACGGCGCAGTGTTCCGCCGGAATATTCACCCCGGACTTCATGAGGCTTGCCAAACCTGGCCCTGATATGATTTTTCTCGCTTCTCCGAACAATCCAACCGGGCAAGCCATTAATCCTCAACGGGTCATTGATTTTGCCAAGGCAAATCCGCACAAAAACATTATCTTTGATGAGTCGTTTATCGATTTTTGTCCGGATGCGCCAAGCCGAACCATTATCGGCCGGGAGGATTGCCCGGACAATCTTCTGGTCGTGAAGTCGCTGACTAAATTTTTTGCCGTGGCCGGTCTCCGGCTCGGTTTCGCCTGGGGAGCGCCGGACATAATTGCAAAGCTCAGGGAGAAACGGCTTCCGTGGACGATTAACGGAATCGCCCAGGAAGCAGCGAAACTGCTCTACCGGGAAAGAGATTATATTGAAAGGTCAAGGAAAGCGACAACCGATTTACGGGAAAAACTGCTGAAATCCCTTTCGGCTTTCCCTCAGCTTAAACGTTATTCGTCATCCGCAAATTACGTGCTTGCGGAGATTGTTGACGAAAAATGGAACGCTGATTCTCTTCAGAAACATTTGCTCGAACAGGGCATCCTGATCAGGAATTGTTCAAAAATCGCTGGACTTGATGACCGGTTTGTCCGGCTGGCGGTGCGCCCGGAAAGTGAAACCGCCGAACTTATTGCGGCACTTAACAAAATATTCAAGGGGATCGAATTGGAAGTTTCCCCGCCGCGCGTTTCCGCCTTGATGTTGGTCGGGACCGGTTCCAATGCCGGGAAAAGCATCATGGCCGCCGGGTTCTGCAAATATTTTACCCAAAGCGGGTTCAAGGTTGCGCCATTCAAGGCCCAGAATATGGCGCTGAACTCGTTTGTCACCCGCGAGGGGGGCGAGATGGGGCGCGCCCAGGTACTTCAGGCAGAGGCCTGCGGTATCGAACCCCATACCGATATGAATCCGGTGTTGCTGAAGCCGTCCGGGGAAGCGCGGTCCCAAGTGATAGTGAACGGCAAGCCTACCGAAAATCTTGACGCCAGGAATTATTACGAGCGCAGGAAAATAGTTGAACAAGCCGCTCGTGAAGCCTATGACCGGATATCGCGGAAGTATGATTTGATGATTCTCGAAGGGGCTGGAAGTCCGGCTGAAATCAATTTGCTTGAAGTCGATTTCGTCAACCTGAAAATGGCTGAGTATGCCGGGGCCGCGGCTTTTCTCGTGGCCGATATCGACCGGGGAGGCGTATTTGCATCCATTTACGGAACCGTCAAACTCCTGCCGGACAATCTGAGGAAGTGTCTGAAGGGGATAATCATCAACAAGTTCCGGGGCGATAAATCTTTGCTGGACTCTGGAATTACCCGGATCGAAGAGTTGACCGGTATTCCGGTCTTGGGAGTTATGCCGCATTTGCACAATCTTCAACTCGATGATGAGGATTCGCTCGGACTGGAAGGGCGTGTACACCAGGAGGCGGCGGTGCTTAATATTGCCGTGGTCAGGTTGCCGCGCATCAGCAACTATACCGATTTCCTGTGCCTGGAAACCGCGCCGGGAGTCGCCGTTAAATACGTAGTGAACCCCCGTGAACTTGCCGATGCCGACATGATCATTATTCCCGGTACGAAGAATACTATTGGCGATATGACGTATCTTCGTGAATCCGGGTTTGAAGCCATGATCAAAAGGGCGGTGAAAAAACTGATTCCAGTTTGGGGCATTTGCGGCGGTTACCAGATTCTCGGACAAACTATTTCCGATCCGGAAGGCATGGAAGGAGCGGAAAAGGAAATTGCCGGACTCGGACTTCTCCCGGTCAGTACTGAACTCGGGAAAGAAAAAGAACTCGCGCAGGTTTCCGGCGTTACGCAACCGGAATTCCCGTTTGCCTCTCCCGGTACGGAGTTAAAAGGTTATGAAATCCACATGGGCGTGACTTCTCCGCAGGCTGACCCGCCGCCATTACTGATCAAAACACGCCGGGAAGTTGAGACCGGTGAACCCGCCGGACATCTGAGCGCTGACCACCTTGTCTTCGGTTGCTACATTCACGGGCTTTTTGATTCTCCTGAATTCAGGAAACAGCTTCTTAACTGGCTTGCTGACCGAAAAGGCGTAAGTCTGGATGCCGCCGCCGAATTAGATCAGGAAGCAATCAAAGAAGCCGAATTTGAACGTCTCGCTAAAACCCTCGAAGACAACATTGATATGGCGAAAGTGCGCGAGATTATTGATGTGGTATAATTTTTCACGGGGTCATGAGTAGCCCGTTTTTGCCGAAAGCGGGTAAAAGGCACGACTGATACAACTCAACTGTTTGGAGAGCGAGCGGCCTTGCGAGCCGTTCCATGATTAACACAATCAGCAGGTAGTTAAACTTTATGCCGTGAACAGAGTTTCCGCATTTTCGGCGTAGCGTGAAAATGCAGTTATAGTCCAGACGATAGCTTGGTCCAGACGCGGCAGATTTCGGTAACTCCCCATGCCTGGGCGTCGCAACCGCGCTGTTTATGCGGGAAATCGCCGTCGATGATCTCCGGGATCTGTCCGATGCAACCGTTATCCATGACAATCTGTGCCGACGACAGCACCGCTTTCGCGGTTTTTCTCGCGGGTTCACCGTAAACCTGGAAGTAGGCTTCGCACCACGACGGGAAAGGCCAGGTCCAGGCGGTGCCGTTGTGATAGGCGGGTTTACGGCGGGTATCTTCATCGCCTTCGTAGTGTCCCCAGTATGGAGATTCCGGGTCGTTAAGCTGGTTGCCGTCTTTCATGACGGGGAGGGGATATGCCACTTCCCGGTCGGCAAGTGTCCGGATTGCTCCCGGGACCAGCAGTTCGGCGGTGGCGGTAATGATCGAGCGTTGCATTTCCGGATCTGAAACCGCTCCGAGAGTAACCGCGAAAAGCTGGTTCGGGCGGAGATGGTCGTCCGGCGAGGCTTCCGCCGCGGGAACTCCGGGAGAGGCGTGCAGGCAGTCCGACAGCCATCCGAGTTTGTCCATCCAATAATGCTTTTTGATCGAATCCTGAACTTTATCGGCCAGTTTTCGCCATTTCGGATCGTCGAGGATTTCGGCGAGGAAGTCCAATGCCGCATACCAGATGCCCTGAATTTCGATCGGGTATCCCTCGCGCGGGGTTCCGGCTGGGAAATTGGTGTCCATCCAAGTGAAGTGCGGCGGACTGAAGATCAGACCGCTGGCCTCATCCATTTTGATGCCGTTCGGGGTGCCGTTTATGTACCCGTTTGCAATGGATTTCAGAATATCGAGCAGAGTTTGATTGTCGCGTACATTAATTTCAAGCAGTTCCCGGCTGCCTTTTACCTGACAGTAATCGCGGCATGCCACGAAGAACCACAAGGGGGCGTCGGTGGTGTCCCGGTTCGATGCATTATTGCCGTTGATCATGTTGGGCAGTGTGCCGTCTTTCTCGAATTTCGCGAACTGGAGAATAATGTGTTCCGCATCTTTCAATTTTCCGGCGGAGATCATGCCGCGCAGACAGATCAGGGTGTCGCGGCCCCAATCCAGGAACCACGGGTAACCGGCGATTACGGTCTTCAAATCGTTGCGCTTTACGATGAACTGGTCCATCGCCCGGAGGAGCATTTCGGAAAAGTCGCTGTCCTCTGATTTTTCGAAGGGGTCGGCGGAAAGTTCGGTAAACTCAATTTTTTCCCGTTCCGACGGAGTCAATACCTGTCCGATGATTTCGCAGTCTTCTCCCCCGGACAAGCTTATCTCGAAATAACCGGGGCTGAACAAATCGGTATTGGCTTCGAGGCCCCGGTCGGCTTCATCCTGCTGGAAGATATTGTATTGCCATTCAGGTGCGGATTTAAAACAGCCTTTCGAGGTGAAAATTTCAAGTTCCCGTTCTGGGGCCGGTTTGAATGAAAAGCTTTTCGGGGCGGGGGTAACAGCTTGCGGCCAATTGTTTTCCGGTCCCTGCGAAGCTTTGGTGTCGTAATGGAAATTGCGGTCTTCGATGTCGGGGCGAACGATCAACTGCATAAGGTGGTCGTCGTCCAGCAGGTCTTGGTCCCCTTCCTGGGAATGGCGGATAAATTTCAATCTTACCGCGTTTTTACCGGGTTCGATGGTGATGTGCATACTGATGTCCGCATAAATACCGTTACCCAGCGGGATATGGAATCTCCAAGTTGCGCCGTCATCGGGATTAAGCAACACCTGTTTGGTGGTTTCAAGCCTGAATTCTTCGTGCCGGCCGTGATAACGTGCCCACAGACGGCAGCGGCGGAACATTACATGGCGATCTTCGGGAAAATCCGGATTGAGATTTGCCAGCAGCAATGCATCGTAACGGCTGCGAAGCTCGCTCCATTCCAGACACGGATGCAGGATGCCGCCCCTGCCGTTGGCTTCGAGGAACTTGTGTTTGCCCTGATCGAGTGAGAGAAACCCGTAAGTAGTCCGGCAGGTAGTGGCGTTCGCGGTAAGCAACAGGAGTTCGCTTTGGTCGCGCCGGGATTTTTCCTGGGTATAAACCACCATGTCCAGATTCAGGTTTTGATGGAATCGCGGAGTGCGCATCGGGGTGAACAGCGCGAAGAATTTTCCGGAAGTGGTTTTCAGGCTGTCGCATATTGAAATTATCCGGTTGCCGAATGAAATTGTCGCGCGGAACCGGTGCGGTGCGGTGATAATGATATTGTGGTCCGGGGGGATCATCACTTGCCGGCGCAGGTCTTCCGGCCACCGCCAGTGGACCAGTGGAACTTCAGCGCCTTCGCCGTACCAGGACGCGATTGCGGCAAACGGATCGATAAGCAGTTTTTCCGCGCATTCGGCAATGTCAACGTCGACTACCGCCAGTGATCTTTTTACCGCGTACATGATATCCAGCACTTTGCCTCTGGCTATTTGCCGGTCGATCCGGTCAGGACGGATAATATTGTCGTCTTCAGCTTCGTTGATTTTTCGGCAGTCGTCAACGCTGGCGGTGAGGCAGAGAACTTGTCCGGGGGGCATTTTGAGTGAGAACTGGTTCTTTTTCGGCCGTTCCGGGTTGCTTATTTCCCCGGTGATCAGATCGAAGAATGCGCCGTCGGCGTCTTTTACTTCATCGGCTTTCCAAAGACAGGTGGAGGAAGCTTTGCAATCCAGATTGATGAGGACCAGGAGCGGATTTTTCCCGCTGGCGTCAGTTCGTGCGGCCGCGAGTATGTTTGGGTTCCCGGAGTCGACAAATCTGATCGAGGCTTTCTGATGGAACGCCGGATGGGTAATGAGTATGGTGTTGATCCTGGCAATGAATTTTACCTGGTTCTTCGTGCTTCCCCAATTGAGCGCCCGGGCCTCATGGACGTCGATCTTTTCGGTGGCGAACCATTCCACGCCGTTGGCGAATCCGAAAGCGCCGTTCCATGAAAGCAACGCGCACAACGCAGTCCGCATTTTTGCATAATCGGTGGATTCGGCGGCAAGACGGCTGTTATCGTGGGTTTCGGCATAATGCACCATAAGGCCGTCGCCTTCGCTGATACTGTCGGCAAAGCTGATGTATTTCTCAATATCCTGCCGGGAATAATTCTGGAAAAGTTCCGAATAAGCCCAGTTCATGTTGGCGCGGTCGAGAAGCTGCCGGGTCACCGCTGGATCTCCGCCAAGACCTTCGAGCAGGAAAATCGTTGCCGGATACTCGTTTCTCACCTTGGAAATGATGTATTCCCAAGCCGGAACTGGGATCATGTAGCCGGCGTCGCAGCGGAAACCGTCGACGCCGCGTCCGCACCAGGTGGAAAACATTTTCGCGAAGTAGTCCCAGAGGTTCCGATTGTCCTTGTTTAGTTCGGTCAAGTCGCCCCAGGTAACGCCCCAGGCGCCGGGGGAATGAATCGAGCCGTCGGCATCGCGCATCAGCCATTCAGGATGTTCCTCGTGGATTTTCGCGGCCCAGCCGGTGTGATTGATGGCGATATCCAGGAAAATTTTGGCGTTTTTGCGGTGAACGGCGTCAACCAGTTCGAGGAACTGATCGATAGGGGTGGCTTTGCGGTCGAATTCCGCGAGGGCCGGATCGACGTCGAAAAAATCAAGCGCGGCGTATGGGCTGCCGTAACGCCCCATACGGGCGTAAACCGTGGGAGTTGGATTGATCGGCAGCAGGTGCAGGATGCGGCAGTTCAGGTCGTCGACAATATGGTCGAGTTCTTTTATCAGATCGCGGAATTTTCCAGACGGCGGAATTACGGTGAAACCGGAGGAGTCAAGGTCGTTAAGGGTTTCGCCGGGAAGCTGGAGAACCGGTTTGGAAAAGGCGTTGTTCTTGTTAGGTCCGAATTGGCGGACGAAGGCACAGTAGATGCTGTTGGCGCAACAGTATTCCGCGGGTTCCACGTTGATGTGGACATTGTCGCCGTCCGGCCAGACCGGTTCGACGGTATCATCCGGGAATAAGCAGCATTTTGCCTCGAAGTGGCCTACTTCGGTCAGGGCCACGTTAATCTCAAAAGTGGTGTCGCCGGTTTTAAGCATTTCGATGTCGTGCCAGTCCTGAATGCTGGATGCTTCCCTGGTCTCGATATGGGCGATAATGGCATAACGGCGGCGGGCCGCGCTGCCAAGATTTGTGCGGACATACGCTCTGCCCGGTATAGGCGAATCCACTTCGAGCCGGAACTTGATAATATCGCCGCGGTAAAAAAGATGGTGGCTTCCTGATGCCGGGGACGCGGTGAGCTTTGTCATGTAATTGTACCTTTTTCTGCGGTTAAAAGCGAAATTCCCGAACTTTAACCTTTTTATTTATCTTTCTTCTTACTGTGATTACTTCCGGTCGGCTGTGAGCTTTCACGGAGTCCATAGTTAGTGTACAGACAATATAAAATTTGATTCCTTCGGTGGAAACATATTCAGGTTTTATTTTTTCAATGAACGGCAATTCCACGTTGATCAGAACGGAGTTGCCGGGATTCAAGGACAGTGCGTTCAGTTGAGAGCGTTCCTTGTCCGGAGTTCTTATACATTTCCATTTTTTTGGGTCAAACCTTTTTAGCTTCGGATCGTAAATATGATAGTACAGAGCCACATTGTCGACTTCATTTCTTCGCCATTCAAGCAAAGTCAGTTTTTTTCTGCCGCGATTGGAAAGCTTATAGACAAGCTTGGCTGTTTGCCCGGCGTAATAAAGCCGTTTCGGGGAAACCAGTTCGAGCTTGATTTTTGCGTAATTCGGGGACTTGAATTTGACTTTCTGGTCTCCCTTGATGGTTTTGCTGGAGAATACTTTTGCTTCAGCGGAGTCTCCGGCTGCCGCTCCGGTTTTATTGTTTTGCGCTTTGTCTGACTGGCATCCTGTCAGAATAAATACAGCTGCACAGCAAATAATAATTCCGGAAAAGAAAAATACTCTCATTTATCTGCTCTCCTGATAGTGTTTGATTGCATCCGGGCATCCCTCGATGCCGTGTCGCATCAAAGTTTCGCCAACCAGAATGGCGTTGAATCCCGCGCGCTTCATTCTTGCGGCGTCTTCCGGGACTTTGATTCCGCTTTCCGATACGGCAACGGAGTCAGCAGGAATTTCCTTGCAAAGGTTTTCCGAGGTGGCAAGGTCTACGGTAAAATTATGCAGATTCCGATTGTTGATTCCGAAAATTTTTGTTCCGGCATCGCGGGATTTTTCGAGTTCCTCAAGGGTATGCGATTCCACCAGGGGTTCCATCCCGAGTTCGCGGCCGAGTTCGATGAAGTCGCGCAGCTGGCTGGTTTCCAGGATGGCGGCGATCAGCAGAAAGGTGTCGGCGCCCAGGCTTCTGGCTTCATGAATCTGTACCGGATCGATGATGAAGTCCTTGCGCAGTACCGGAATGCCTGGCAGCAGCGGCCTGACCAACGGGATGTAGCCGGGATCACCTTTGAAATATTCGCGGTCGGTAAGCACACTCACCGCGTTTGCGCCGCCTTTTGCATAGGCTTCGGCAACTGCTTCGGGATCGAATGACGCGGAAATTATTCCAGCGGAAGGAGATGCTTTTTTTATTTCGGCGATTACTGCCAGGTTGTCGGTACTGATGGCGGCGGGAAAATCCAAAGCAGGGGGAAGGGAGGTTGCCCGTGCTTTGAATTCATTACAACGTCCGCGAAGGTTTTCAACCTCGCGTTTCTTGGTCTCGACGATTTTCAGGAGAATGTCCGCAACCTTTTCCATAATTACGTTTGTCCGGGAATTTTAAATCTGTTAATGCCTATCTGCGCTTGGTGGGACGGTCGCGGAAAACATACAAGAAAACAATTATGACGCCAATTACTTTTAACGGGAGCATTGCCACGTTGTTGTAGATCGACAAAGTCGGAATGTCTTTTTCCCATTGTTCACCCACGTGCGCGCCGAGAAAGTTGATTACGCCTACCAAAGCAAACAGTATTCCAAGCCAGCAGATGCTGACAAAAATACTGAACATGATTTTTGACATATTGTTTATAAACCATTGTTTCACCCGCTTGGAGGGCGACAACGTGTAAACCGTGCCAAGTTTGCGGCGTTCAATCATAATGACTTTCCCGGCAAATTATATTATGTGACAATTTAGGTTGAAATTGCCATTCCGTCAACCTGAAAACGCTCGAGGGCAGAAAAATCGCCGGGTTTTACGGAAAATTAACCTTACGCAAACAAAACCGCGGATTGAATGAAGTTATTGGAGCTTATATATTTAATCTCAAAGGAGAACAGGCTATGTTACTGGTCCATCTGATAGTTTTTGGGATATCGACAGTGATTCTCATGGTCAGCATGTGGATTATTTTGCACTCGAAAGTGGAAGTCGGGTTTGTCAAATACCTGTTGTTTTCCATGATCTGCGCCGGATTTCTCCATGTGCCGTTTGGCGCAACCCTTGCAGTGTTTGTGCTTGCGGCATTGCTCAATATATTTACCACGTTGGACGATAAAAAAATAGCTTTCTGGGTGTCTGTAGGAACCATTGTCCTGGCCTGGTTCATCAGGATGATGATCATAGCGTATTTTAATCACGATATTCAGTAGCCTGCACGGTATTTTCCGGTTCCCCAAGCGCTTTCAGTATTTTTTTTCTGAGCCTGGTTGTTACCTGGTTTTCGACCCGGGTGAATGTTTTTGGCGAACCGTAAATTAATTTATCTTTGCTGATCAGATTTGCTTCCCGCCAGTCAAGGTACGGTTTTACCGTAACCGACAACAGAATAATGGCCAGCGCGAACATCGGAATCAGCGTCTTTGCCAACGCCCCGTAGTAAACAGCGTATTTCCCGCCGCGGAAAATCGAGAACAGAAAAGTTTTAATTTGATAAAAGGCCAATATTCCCCAAGATGGGACAAGCAGCAGAAAAATCATAATAAAAAAGCTTATACCAATAAATGCAGTTTCTTTGAAGGGGGTAACCAGAAACATTGCCAGCACAGGTAAAATGATACATGTTCCAATGAACGCAACTTTCACTACCATATCCGGTAAATTGTCTGGCAAATCGACATTTTGCGTGAAACATCGGTTACGGACATATTTTCTTGACATCTTGAAAGTTAATACAGGAATAAAAAATAACAGAATCAGTAACTGTGCCGCCAATCCGGCACAATTGGCTTGAATATTGTATTCGCGGCCACCTAGTATCCCTGATTCGGAAATCAGCAGATATACCGTAATCGGAACAATCAGGCCATAGAGGAATACTCTGAGAAAAGTTGTGCTGTCCGGCAGGAGCAGCATTGCGCGTTGTTTTGATTTGATCCGCCAGAGGATTGTGGAAAATACCGCTCCGAGCAGACAAATAATTAAAAATATATTCAGGATTTTCAGCGCAATTTTTTCGATGGCGATATATTCGATTTTCCGGCTGATGGCAAAGTCTTCCGGGGTATAGTCGAATTTCCCGATTGCCGGCAGCATCATTCCCGCAAGCATAGCGATTTTTTTGAAATTTTCCCGGCTGCAGTCAAAATTAAAATTTTTCCGTTCTTCTTCCCATTCAGATTTAATCGTGATGATTTTATTAATTTCAGTTTTGGTCTTTGCGGCTAATTCCATTTTTCCGGCTTCCCGGTATACTTCCGGGACGAACTTGTCTGCATTTTCGGCTATTGCCAGATCAATCAAAACTTCAATGAAAAACTTTGAGTCACCGGTTAGCTGAGTAAGGTATTTTTTCCATGGACGTACAATTCTTACCGCTTCATTTGTCTTGCCTTGTTTTGCCAGGATTGCCGCATAGCCCCAGATGTTCCTGGAAATTGCCCGGTTATACAGCATATGAGGCAGCATAACGCCGGCGGATATACCGATTTGTTGAAGATTCTCCAATACATTTTTCGGGGGGCCTATTATTTTTAATCTTTTTTGCAGCAAGTTCAGAGTATAGTCCCGGCAAAAAGGTTTTTCGGTTCCGGCAAGGTACTCGTCAACGGCCTTGTCCATTTTCTGTTTATCGGTAATTATCAACTTGTATTCAAATATTTTCTGTCCGGGTTTGCGTTGCAACGGTTCCTGTTCGCAGGCATCTTCCAGGTAAATTCCCGCCGCGATATAATTGTAAAGGGCGTTGTCCGGATCAAGCTTCTGTGCAAGTTTGAGTTCCGGAAGAACTTTTTCCGGATTCTTTTTTCGAAATTCTGAGAGCAGGATCAAAATATAGTTTGCCAGATACATTTTATTGTCAGGGAATTTTTCCCAGATGGCTTTTTGCTGTTCCCATTTCAGTTTACGGCTTCTGTCACCGTAAAGAATAAGTTTTTCTTCCGTGGTATATTTGCTGATAAGGCCGAAGAACTTGGTATCTTTAGGAGAGTCGAAGATAGCAGGGAAGCCATGTTGATCAAACGAATTTCTGATATCGAATATTGTTGAAAGATCAAGAGAGAATATCGCGCAGGCGATTACTGCCGGGATCAGCAGGAGCATTCCGAACTTTTTGATTCTGGCGCGGAGTTTCATGCGTGCGGCATTGACTTTTTCGATGCCGTCGGCGATTTCAACGGGGGGGCCGAAACTTTTCAATGCCTGATCTATGCATTTATCTTCCGGGACGCCCCGGCTTTGCAGTTCTTCAATTTTGCTGTCGAGGTGGGAACGCAGCTCGCTCTGGATTTCCAGCATTATCTCGCGGTCATCGCGCAGCCCCTGGGTGTAATTGCTTAATGCTTCGTCAATTTTTTTCTTGTTCATGACGGAACTCCTTCAAGCAAATAGCAAAGCATTCACCGATTTGGAAAAAAGCTTCCACTCCTCCGTTTTCTCCGCCAGTTCCGCCGCGCCTTTACGGGTGAGAGTGTAATATTTGCGGGGTTTGCCGTTTTCCGCTATCTGCCATTCACTCTCGATCAGTTTCGCCGCTTCGAGGCGGTGCAGACACGGATAAAGTGTGCCTTCCTTCCACTGGAAAGCGTTGTTGGTTTTCTCGTTTACCACCTTGATGATTTCATAGCCGTACATTTTTTTGTTGTTCAGTAAGTTAAGGATCACCGGTTCTGCCACGCCGCGCATCATGTCGCTGTTGATCGCCATAACATGCCTCCATTGGTAATATGCATTGCCTGTCGATGTATATTGTACATTGGTTGTCTAGGTATTGCAAGGACCGATGTAAAGATTTTTTACATTTATGTTTTTTCAGTTCTGACCTGAAGCAAATTTTTTTTCTCCGCTTTCGGGTGTGTGCTTTGACAAAGCCGGATAGTTAATTTATAGTCTGTCGGATGAATGAAAATAACACAAGGGATGATATCGGAAATGAAACTTACATTGCTTAATGACGACAAAGAATTGATTCATTTGGGACTTACCGGGCGGCTGGACATTGCCGGGGTTGAGGAAATCGAGATGAAGTTCACCGCTATGACGGCGCCTAAGGGCAAACCGGTGATTGTTGATCTTTCCGGCGTTGATTTTATTGCGTCGATGGGGATGCGGATGCTGTTGAGCGTCGCGAAGGCGATGCAGGGGCGGAATGTGAAGCTTGTATTGCTCAACCCGACCGAGATGGTTAAAGAATCGTTGACCACTGCCGGTTTCCATCATGTATTGCCGATTTTCGACAATCTCGAGGATGCGGAAGCAGCGGCATCAGGCAAATAGCGGAAGTTATCACGGATGAGAGGGCGGATTGGCTGTGGCTGATCAAACTAAAATCGTAATCAGGAACGATCTGGGCGAGTTTCCCGAACTCACCCGTAAGGTGCATGGGGTTCTCGAACCGCGCGGCTTTTCAGGAAAACCGGTATATGTGGTTGATCTTGCTCTCGAGGAAATGGTAACCAATATCATTAAATACGGTTATGATGATCAGGATGAACATCAGATTGAAATAATCCTGAATACGTCCGATGCCGGGGTTGAGCTGAAAATCATTGATGACGGCCATTTTTTCAATCCGCTGGAAACTGAAACCGCCGATACAGTCAGCGATCTTGATTCGCGCGCGGTAGGCGGCGTCGGTATCCACCTGACCTGTACCATGGCCGACGAAGTTGATTATCGCCGCCGTCATCACAAGAACATCCTGACCGTGAAAGTAAGCCGAAAATCATAAGCCGGATGGCAGAGACTGGAAAAATTAACCGGACATCCCTTTGACAATCATGGCTTGAGAACCATATTATAATATTGAATTAATACCGAATTGCAAATCGGTATAAACCTCGAATACGCATATATGAAAATAAAATATTGAAAGGCGAGTACGAAAATGGAAATTACCAAAAGTGATCAGGGCGGAGTCGCCACTGTTGCAATCAACGGTCGGCTTGACGCTGTTTCAGCCGTAGACGCCGAAAAAGAATTCAGCTCTCTCCTTGAAGAGGGTAAAGACAAAATGTTGATCGACCTGGCCGGATTGGATTACATCAGCAGCGCCGGGCTTCGCGTCCTTCTCGTGGTTGCCAAACGTATCCAGCAGACCGGTGGCAAAGTTGCGCTTAGTAACCTGGCGGACAACGTTAAGGAAGTTTTTGAGATCAGTGGCTTCTCTTCCATATTCAAAATTTACGACAGCAACGACGAAGCCGCGGAATTTCTCCAGGGATAAAAATTATCCTTTTGTGAATTTTTTAATTGCCTGATTTTCCGCTCGCTGCGGAAGGTGTATTATATTGTTTTTGTTCATTGTCAGTGAAAGGGGAGGAACTGTTCATGGATAACGATACCATTTCGCGTAAATGGAGCCGTCTTACTGTAAGTAACGATTTAACTAATCTGCCTGTAATTCTCGCTTATGTCCACAGTGAAGCGGAAAAACTTGGTTTTGACGACACGGCCGCAAAAAAGATTGAGCTTGCCGTGGAAGAAGCGTCGGCAAATGTTATCAAGCATGCGTTTGCTCCAGGAACAAACGAAACTTTTGACATAATATGCTTCCAAGCCCTGAACGGTATTGAAATCAGGATTCACGACAATGGTCAGCCGTTCGATCCCAGCCAGACAGCCGAATACGATCCCCACGCCGATAAACTTGACGAGATTTCCGATAAAGGACTGGGCAGTTTCCTGATGAAAGAATTCATGGATCAATATGAGTACTTGAATCTTGGTCCGGAAGGGAAGGAAACCAGACTCCTGAAATATTTGCCGTCGTCACGCATCGATGAACATGTTTCCCGCCGCGAGGAGGAGATGGAAGCTCCTGCCGAGGCCGTGGTTGAAGAACCGGTGGAATTCTCTATCCGCAGAATGCAGGACAACGAGGCTATTGAGGTTTCGCGCTGTATTTATGACGCCTATGGGTATTCATACGCCAATGAAAACGTGTATTATCCGGAGCGCGTTGCAGCCATGAATCACGATGGCAAGCTTCTTTCCGCCGTGGCGGTTACCCCGGACGGCGAGATGGGGGGACATTTCGCCCTGATTTTTTACGACGAACTTCCCCCGGAAATAGGAATCGCGGTAACCCGGAAAAAATTCCGTGGTCAGAAAATAGCGGGAAGGCTTGCGGCTTTCCTCGAACAGGAGGCGCTCAAGCGAAAACTTCCCGGCATGCAGGTCAGGGAAGTTACAGTCCATCCGTATACCCAGAAATTCTGTATCAAGCTCGGGTTCGATGATTGCGGATTCCTGCTTGCTCACTCCCCGAAAACCATGTCGTTCAAGGGGATTGCCGATACTCTGGCTCAACGCAATAGCGACATCGTCGGATACAAATACTTGTCTGATCCGAAACCAAGGACCATCTATCCGCCGTTTCATCATACCGGGATTATCAGCAAGATTTACGACCGTTTGAAAGTGCCGGTGAAAATTGAGAAAAACGTGAAATGTGATTCGGTTCCCGCGGAAAGCGAAATTAATGTCCAGGTGTATGCCCTTCGCGCCCTGGCGGAGATCACGGTGAAAAAACTGGGACATGATTTCATCGAAGCTATCAAAGCGCAACTCAAGAACCTGCGCCGCGAGGAGGTCAGGGTCGTCGAATTGTATCTCCCGCTCAGTGATAAAATGCTCAGCACTGTGGTTGTCAGGCTGGAAATGCTTGGATTCTTCTTTACC
The DNA here is from genome assembly GCA_963678815.1 of Victivallales bacterium. Taxonomy (GTDB): domain Bacteria; phylum Verrucomicrobiota; class Lentisphaeria; order Victivallales. Next base: position 3,268,985 of record OY787460.1, on the reverse strand, counting down.
GGCATCTTGCCGGAAACCGCTTCCGGCGACACGATGATCATGCAGTATCTGAATGGCGTGAATATCGATTATGAAAATATCACCACCGTTTCCGATACCGCCAAAGAACTCCTTGCGTATATCCGCGAACAGGACCCGGAAGCTTTTTAAAGATGCCGCCGACAATAATTTATGTCGATGCCGATGCCTGTCCAGTGAAGAATGAAATCTACCGGGTGGCCGAGCGCTGTAAGCTTAAAGTGATGCTGGTGGCTAATTCCAGGTTCCGCGCTCCCGGCAAAGACTGGATTGAACAGATAACCGTCGGCGGACAGCTTGACGCCGCCGACAACTGGATTGCCGAACATGTTCAGGAAAACGATATCGTTATTACCGCCGACATTCCGCTTGCCGGCAGGTGTCTGAAAAAAGGCGCGGCCGTCATTGGGACTACCGGAAGGATTTTTACTGAAAAGAATATCGGAAATGCTCTTGCTACCCGCGAACTGCTTTCGCAGCTTCGCGATTCCGGCGACGTCACCGGTGGCCCCCCGCCGTTCAGCCCGAAAGACCGCTCCCAATTCCTCCAGAGCCTCGATAAAATCATCAAGGCTATTAAAAAAAAGAAAAGATGTGAATTGTGAAGATAAAATTTAAAATAAATCTTGATGACCGGATTGAAAGTTCCTGGCAGGATTATTTGATATCACCAGAGCAGCAGAAGCGACATGCTCAATATGTCTCAAGGCTGAGATTGATATGGTATTTTATTGCAACTTTAGTTTTTATCATTATATCAATGCTTGCTTATATTACGGGAATAATATTTCTCTATTTTATCGCGATAACGGTTTTGTTCCTGTGGGGTGCCTGCATCAGGAAAGATAGTTTTAATTGTGATGAAAAATCCATAAGAAGGGATTTGCGGGAAAGCTATAAGGCCAACCCTGCTTACGGGAAGGAGGAAATTGAAATGGAAGTCTCTGATAACGGGCTTGTTATGCATTCAAAATATTCTGAGATGCTGATTTATTATAAGACAATAGGTAGAATAGCTGCAACTCCCGGATATAAAATTATCGAGTATCAATACAAAAGTGTTAGTGTGATCCCTGAAAACTCGATTATTGAAGGTGATCTGGAAGATTTCATGAAAGCATTGCAGGCAAAGCTGAACGATGCCGTTCAATAAACGGTTGATAGGCCTGCCTTCCCTATTTTCCTCTTTTTCAAAAACTTTTGACCTTATTATCGCTTGCATTGCAAGCAGTAATAAATCCGAACAGGTTTTTAAAGGTGATTGGGAGTTTGAGGGAAAGAGGAAGATTTTTCCTCAAAAAATTTTCCTCTTTCCCTCAAGAAATATCTATAATTGAAAACGAATTGGTATTAATCAGCGCCGAGAGCTTGTTTGACCGCCGCGAATTCCGCCGGTATCTGGATCGGACTGTTCGCGAAATTCCCGATGATGTCCTGTCCGCGCAGTTTGTCCTGATGGTAATTGACCACCGCGTCGGGATCTTTCAGCACGTTTCCGGTGAGGATGCCCACCACTTTCGCTTCGGGATCGATTACTCCTGCGTCCACCAGTTTTTTCGCGCCTGCCACGGAACAGCATGATGCCGGTTCCGCGCCGATTCCGGCGGCGTCAACCATGGCTTTTGCGTCCATGATCTCCTGCTCGGTCACCTGTTCGACCACGCCGTTGGTCCACTCGATGCCGCGCAGGGATTTTTCCCAGGATACCGGATTGCCGATCTTTATGGCGGTTGCGATGGTGTCGGGATCGGTTACCGCTTCATACGGTGTCTTATTTTTCCACATTTTGTAAAGCGGGTTGGCGCCTTCCGCCTGGATCACCGCAATGCGGGGGATTTTACTGATGACGCCGAGGTCGTAAAGTTCCTGCATGCCTTTGCTCAAGGCGCTGTTGTTGCCGAGGTTGCCGCCGGGAATTACGAACCAGTCCGGAACCTCCCAGTCTAGCTGTTGCAGTACCTCGAACCCGATGGCCTTTTGTCCCTCGATCCGGAACGGGTTGATAGAATTCAGAAGATAGATTTTCAGTTCTTTGCAAACTTCCTGCACCAGAGTCATGGCGTCGTCGAAATTACCCTCGATCTGGAGAGTAAGGCCGCCATAAGCCAATGCCTGGGCAAGTTTGCCGTAAGCGATTTTACCGGATGGAATAAAAATGATCGCACGCATTCCGGAGATTGCCGCGTAAGAAGCCATGCTTGCGCTGGTGTTGCCGGTGCTGGCGCAGGCCACGGAGGTTGCGCCGAACCACTTTGCGGCGGTGGCTCCGCAGGTCATGCCCCGGTCCTTGAAGCTGCCGGTGGGGTTCTCCCCTTCGTGTTTGAGGAGGAAGTTGCTGAGTCCCGCGTATTCCCCGGCTTTTCCTGCTTCGTACATCCGGGTATTGCCTTCCTGACGGGTAACGATTGTTTCGTCAGGGACATCAAAAATCAGTTCGCGGTAACGCCAAACGCCGGAGGCTTCCACGCCGCGTTTGAGTCCCCAGCGAGCTTCCCACTTGTTGAGTAGTTCCTTACCGTCGATTGCCGCAAGGTCGCGCTTGACGTCCAGTACGCCGCCGCAGTCGCACAGGTAACGGATTTTATTTACTTCATACCGGACGCCGCAGTGTACGCACTCCAGCCAGCTTGCTATTTTATCAGACATAATTCTCCTTATAATTTAAAATGCACAATTTCCGGGTAATCTAGCAGACTTAACGGAAAAGTCACGGTGTGCAGAGAAATAAAGCATCAGGATTGTGTGATATGTGAAGAATTTCAATGCTCCGTTTTGTTGAAAATATGAAAATAATCAGACAATAATGTAATCACAGGATTATACTGTAAACTGCTTTGTCCTATTTAAATAGTCGATTATATTGGATAATAATGTAAGTATAGCGTGGAGAAAATTATGAAGAAATACCGTGTTGGTTTTATCGGTCTTGGAAAAATGGGACAGGGGCATTACAAAGCGGCGATTGAGAATCCCCGCTGGGAGATTGTCTGGGCGTGTGATCTTTCGGAGGAGAACCTGCGGAAGTCCAAAGCACTGAGTCCGTTGGTGAAAATTACAAGGAACGCCGAAGACTTGTTTAATGATAAAAGTCTGGATGCAGTAAGCATTTGTACCCTGGCCGATGTTCGTCCTGGACTGATCCGCAAGGCCCTTAAAGCAAAACTTCATGTAATTGCGGAGAAGCCCCTTGGCGCCAGTGTTGCCGAAGAGGAAGCTTTACTTAAGGATATCGAGGCTTCAGGATTGATCGTTGCGGTCAATTTGTTCAACCGCAACGCCTGGTATCACCGGGAGGCGCTGGATTATATCGCTGCCGGGGAGATCGGTGATTTATCGGTAGTGAGGATTTGCCACATGACCCAGATGGTATTTCCGCCAGATTTCCATAGTCCGGAGGGCGCGGTTTTTCACGATTGCGGCATGCACTACGTCGATGTCGCCCGTTGGTACGCCGGCAGTGAATACGCAGGTTGGCATGCTATTGCCCAGAAGATGTTCGAGGAGCCGTTGCCGCTGTGGGTGAGTGCGCACGGACATTTCCAGAACGGTGTTGCCTTTGAAATCACCAACGGATTTATTTACGGACTGCACGCAAAAGACCTCGGCAATAATTCATATTTCGATATTATCGGCACACACGGAGCTATCAACATCAGTCACGATTTTACCAATGTGAGTTTCCTGCTTCGCGGAATTAATCAAACAATAGACAAAACCTCACCATACGGAGGTAAAAAGCTCGACGTAATGTTTGAAAAACTTGCCGGGGCTATCGATACAGGTGATGCTTCAAACCTGCCGCAAGCCAGTGACAGCGTTATTGCTTCGCAGGTTTCACAGGCAATGGTTGATGCCGCCATGAGCGCAAATCCCCCGAACATCGGTACTCCCGGCCAACTCGCCGAAATCCGTAAATTTCGTAAAATAAATTAGGGATGAAGTTGCCGGGATGCTTCGCGATCCCGGCCAATTCAGTCCAAGGCTAAAAAAACATTGATGCTATTATCGCTTGCATCTCAAGCAATAATGAATCCCAAAAGGCTTTTAAAGGAGAATGGGAGTTTGAGGGAAAGAGGAAGCTTTTCCCTCAATAAATATTTACAGATCCTTTTCCATTAGCCAGTTGAGTTGAGGCCAGTATTTTGGGCCGGTATTTTCCTGTGGAGTTCCGGGAGTGCTGCGCCCTTCCTTGACGTACTTAGTCATCAGGTCGGTTAATTTGCTGACGATTTCCGGATATTTATCCTGAAGGTTGGCGCGTTCGCCGATATCCGCATCCAGATCGTAGAGCTGGATCGGGGGAAGGCCGGCTACCTCGTCAGTATTGGGCTTCGGGGAGCTCCAGCCTCCGGAACCCGGACAAAATTCAAGCTTCCAGCGTCTCTGCCGGATCGAGAACGAGCCGTTTATCGAATGATGTACCGTGGCTTCGCGCAACGGTTCGGACAACTCTTTTCCCTGCCATAACTGAAGGTTGCTGACGCTGTCTTCGGCGGCGTTGCCGGGGAGCTTTTCTTCCATGATATCGGCGCAAGTGGCCAGGAAGTCAACCAGACAAACGGTTTCGTTGCTGCTGCTGCCGGCTTTGATGGTTTCCGGCCAGCGGACCAGCAGGGGAATACGGTGTCCGCCCTCGTAAATGTCGGCCTTGTGGCCCCGGAAAATATAGCTCGGATTGTGTCCGGCGGCTTTCAATTCCTCGAAGTTGGCCTGGGGAGAGCAGCCATTGTCGCTGGTAAAAATCAGGATAGTGTTTTCCGATATGCCGCAGGCGTCGAGAGTTTTCATCACTTCGCCTACGCACCAGTCAACCATCAGGCAGAAGTCTCCGTATTCGTTAGTTCCGGATTTGCCGGAGAATTCCTCCGGATAGATTGGAGTGTGAGGAGAGGGCAGGGGAAAATACAGGTAGAACGGATTGTCCTTCCGCGACTGTTCCTTAATGTAATCGCATGCTTTTCCGGTCAGTTGCGGGGTGACTTTGTTAAGCTTGAATTCCGGTCCCATCGGCCCCGGACGGTAATAGAATTTTTCGCCGTTGTAACCGGGATCAACCCGGTCGGGAATTTCCGTTGCCTTGTCGTTTTCGATGTAAACATACGGAGGCATGTCGAGTGACGCGCTGATTCCGAAATAATAGTCGAAACCGTTGGTGGTTGGGCCGTGTTCTACCTTACGGGAGTAATCGATGTCCGGATTGTTGTCGCTGCTCCAGCTTGGATCTTTGCCACCCTTGTAGAGTGGAGTTCCGTCGGATGTAATCCAGTCCATGCCGAGATGCCACTTGCCGACACATCCGGTATTGTAGCCTTGGGATTTCAGGTACGACGCGGTGGTCATCCGGCCAGGTTCGATCAAGTGTGGAGTGTATCCGCCGTTTACGCCTTTTTTCAGCGACGAACGCCAGTTGTAGCGTCCAGTGAGGATGCTGTAGCGTGATGGCGTACAAACCGCGGAACTGGAATGCGCGTCGGAAAATTTCATCCCTTCAGCAGCCAATTTGTCCAGGTTTTCCGTTTTAATTTTTGAGTTTTCGTTCAGGCAGGAGAGGTCTCCATAACCCATGTCGTCGGCCAGAATGTAGACAATGTTTGGTTTTTGCATTGTTTTTGCTTTCTTATATGTTAAAAAATTCTTAGCTCTTCATTCTTAATTCTTCATTCAATTGTATTGCATAATCTTTCAGGCACTTGCCGAATTTTTTTACCGTATTACCGGGGATGGATTCCCAAGTCCCTCCGATTGCCAGGACGCCGCAAAATTCGGATTCTTTCATGAATACCGGAGTCCACAGTCGTCGCAGTGAGGCGGATTCCTCATAACCGAAACCGTTGTCAAGAAAGTACCGGTAAGCTGATTCCAGCAGTTCTTTCCGTTGGCTACGGTTTGGGCATTGATCCAACTCATGTTTTTTTCGCATGTCGGAAAATTCGTTGTAGAGATACGCGCTCCAGGGATACTTGAGAATGTCGTGCCTGATCTCATTGACATGTTGCATTACTATTGAATGTTCGTTTAGCTCCTTGCCAAGGCATTGCAAATAGCTTCCGTTCCAGTGGATAAAGAGGGCGGTATTGCCGGTTATCCGCATGATGTTTTTCAGCGTCGGGCCGAGTTTTGCCCGGATAACGTCAGCAGGGGAATCGGATTTTATCAATCCGCGCAATGCATTTCCCGGATAATAGAGTCCGGAACCGGAATCTTTGCGGATATATCCGCGGCCGGTCAGTACTTTCAGATACCGGACAACTGATGATTCCGGCAGTGCCAGTTCTTCCGCCAGTTGCTTGAAACCCACTCCGTTCTTGCCACGCGTGACTTTTTCCAGGATTTCCAGCCCTCGTTCCAGCGCCGGCGCCGGTGATTTTTTACCGCTTTTCATATTTAAACTGTCATATATGGTAGTTTGCACTGTTAAATATAATAATACAAAAAAACGGATTGTCAAGTTCCCATAATTAATACTTTGTCTAATTTCAGGACAGGTATATATTAAATCCGGAACCAGGGAGGGAACCGTGTCCGCCGTGCAATGTGAACTGTGCCCGAAAGGCTGCATTATCAAACCCGGACAGTCCGGTGACTGCCGCATTCGGGTGAACATTGACGGCGAGCTTCACGCGGTAACCTACGGGTATCCCTGTTCGCTTCATATCGATCCGGTGGAAAAGAAGCCCATGTTTCATTTTTACCCTGGTTCCCGTGCGTTTTCGGTGGCAACGGTTGGGTGTAATCTGCACTGCCGAAATTGCCAGAACTGGGAAATTTCCCAGGCGTTCCCGAACCAGATTCCTGCCTATCACGTACCCCCGGCGATGCTGGCGAAGCTGGCAAAAAGCAAGCGTTGCAAGTCCGTGGCCTACACCTACACTGACCCCGCCGTGTTTTACGAATACGCTTTCGATAGTTGCGTAGAGGCGCACAAACTCGGGCTCAAGAACATTTTGGTTACCGCCGGATATTTCAACAAAGGGCCGTTGCGGGAGCTTTGTAAACATGTCGATGGCGCAAATATCGACCTCAAGGCCTTTTCCGACAAGTTTTACCGCGAGGTTTGCGGAGCGACACTCAAGCCGGTGCTGGATTCGCTTGCGGAAGCGAAAAAGTGCGGGGTGATGGTTGAAGTAACCAATCTGCTGATTCCGACCCTTAACGATGATGAAAAGATGATCAGGGCGCTTTGCAAATGGGTGAAGGCTAACATGGGCAAGGAAACCCCTGTCCATTTTTCACGATTCTTTCCGAACTACCGGATGCGGAACCTGCCGCCGACTTCACTGAAAAAGCTTGATCTAGCGAAAAAGATCGCCCAGGCCGAGGGCTTGCAGTATATTTACATTGGCAATGTAATGGACGAAGCCGCTGAAAGTACATATTGCCCGAAGTGCCGCGAAATGCTGATTAAAAGACGGCGTTACCGGATACTGCTCAATAAGATATACAATAATAAGTGTCCGAACTGTAAAACGGAGATTTACGGAAAATGGCAATAAACCGGAGAGATTTTCTGAAGCTGTGCGGCAGCGCGGCGTTGCTGGCCGCTTCCGGCGCCAACGTGCTGGCCGGACTTTTACCGCGTTCGGTTATCCGGGCCATAAAGACAAGAAAATATCCTGGCAAGGTAATTCCGCTTAATGAAAAGGAAATGGAAAAGCCCGGAAAATGGATAGGCTAACCAGACTGTCGTCTGGACTGAACGGCATTGTTTCGCTGTGCCGGCAATGCGAAAATGAGTTTTTTTATATTTAAAAATTTGTTTCGGATTTACATAACTTGAAAGGAATATAGGAGGATAAAATGAAAAAGTTGATATGGCATTCGGTAATGGCGGTTTTGATTGTTGCCGGATTTACTGCCTGCGGGAAAGAACCGGTTCCGGAAAAATCAAAGTCGAGTCATAAGATCATGTATTCAAGTCTTGCCGGAAGATGGTATGCAAACGACTTCAGGGTTTTGCGCCGGCAGTTCAAGGGGTTTATCGACAAAGCGAAACTTCCCAAGCTGGATGGTAATGTAATGGCGCTGCTGCTGCCGCATGCCGGTTACCGCTGGTCCGGGCCAACCGCCGCTTACGGCATCAAGGCCATTCAGGGGAAGAAGTATTCCCGGGTGATTGTTATTGGGCCGAGTCATTCTCTGGGACTGTATAACCATGCCTCGATTCCCGACATTACCCATCTGGAAACTCCACTTGGCAGAGTGCCCCTCGACATTGAAGCAATAAAAAAACTGCGGGAGAATTCATGTTTCATGAATATTCCCCGGGCACACAGCTACGAACACAGTGTGCAAATTGAAGTACCGCTGTTGCAGTATGCGCTCAAGGATTTCAACCTGGTTCCGGTGGTGATCGGACAGGTTAACGAATCCGGGTGCAAAAGAATTGCCCAAGCCCTACTTTCCGTGATTGACGATCAAACACTCGTGGTGATAAGTTCCGACTTCACCCACTATGGACGCAGGTTTCATTATGCGCCGTTCAAAAAAGACATTTCCGGGAACATCCGCAAGCTGGACATGGGTGCGTTCAAACAGATTGAAAATCACAACCTTACCGGATTTTTGAACTATGTAGACAAGACAAAAGCAACTATCTGCGGACGTTCCAGCATCGGGGTGCTGCTGGCGATGATGCCGGTGTCGGCAAAAGTCAAACTGCTTAAGTACAGCACGTCCGAACCGAATATGGACAATTCAAAAAGCTCGGTGAGTTATGTGTGCGCGGCGGTTTTGGGCAACTGGTCAAAGGTAAAAAAAATTTCCAAAACGAAAGACAAGAAAAGCATGATTACCGAAACTCTCAGCGCCAAGGACAAAAAACTTCTACTCGAACTCGCCCGGAAAACCCTTACTTATTATATAAAAAACCGCCGTGTCCCTACACCTGAACAACTCGGCATTACCATTACTCCCGGCATGAAGCAGATTATGGGAGCATTCGTTACGCTGCACGAAAACGGCAGACTCCGGGGATGCATCGGCGAAATTGTTCCCCGCCGCGAACTATACAAAGCGGTGATGGGGCAGGCGGTGAATGCCGGACTGCGCGATCCCCGCTTCCGGCCTGTCACTGCCGATGAACTGCCCCAAATAGATTTCGAAATTTCCGCGCTGACCCCATCGAAGCCGGTCGATTCGTATAAAGATATCGTTATCGGCAAACATGGCATGACCCTCTCCAAGAACGGGCGCAGAGCAGTATTTCTGCCTCAGGTTGCTCCCGAGCAGGGTTGGAATCTTGCCCAGACACTTTCATACCTGGCGATGAAGGCCAGGCTTCCCGCCGACGCCTGGAAGCATGGCGCAAAGTTTACCGTGTTTGAGGCGATTGTGTTTCATGAACCAAAAAAGTCCGGGAAATAATAAAGCATGGCGGAAACCGGAAATAAAGCCAAATTAATGGTGGTGTTTTGTCTGGGATTCTTTTCCCTGCTGGCTCAACTGCTGTTGTTTCGCGATTTTTTATCGGTTTTCGAGGGAAACGAACTTTCGGTTGGACTGTTTTTCTGCACGTGGTTGCTGTGGGTGGCCCTGGGCGCGCTCCCGGCGCGCAATCAGAAACTTTCCGGGGCGCTGTTTCCTAATTGGTTCGAACTGCTGGTATTGCTTTATATTCCGGCGTTCTTGCTTCAGGATTATCTGCTGCTGAATTCGCGGCTGCTGGCGGGAGTATCGGCTTTCGAGGTTTTTCCGCTTGGAAAGATTGTGCCGCTGGTGTTCTTGCTGAACGCCCCGGTCAGCCTGATTACCGGATTTTTGTTTGTCGGGGCGTGCCGCTGGCTGGAAGGGAGTACGCTGCCCCCGGCCCGAGTGTATATTTTCGAGTCGCTGGGGAGTTTTCTTGGCGCGATAGCCGGAACCGTTCTGCTTGGGCTTGGGACGGGCAGCCGGAGTGTTTTTACCGTGGCGGCGCTGGTGATTTCAGGAATGCTTTTCCTGTATTTGCTCCGGAGCTGGAAAACGGTCAGGCATATCAAGTTAAAGTTTGTGGTGAATCTGGTTCCGCTGGCACTGGCGGTAATTTTCCTTGCCGGCGGGTACTCGGTGAAGTGGCAGGAGTACGATAACCGTTTGAAATGGGAACAGATCCTCCCGGACAGCAAGTATCTCGGCAGTTTCAACACCATGCAGGCCAAGTATCGCTACGGACAGTATGGCGATCAGTTTGTGGTGTCGGTGTGGGATTCGATTTGCGAGACTGTGCCGAATTTGCAGTCGGCGGCGGAAACCGCGGCGCTGTGCCTTGCCCAGAACCCTAATCCGAAGCGGATAATCGTGATTTCACCGGGAGCGTTTTCGCTTTGCCGGGTTTTTGCGGAGCTGCCGGGGGTGGAGCAAGTCGCTTGGGTTTCCCCGGACCCGGAATTCCCCGCCAGGATGCTCGACTCCATGCCGGAGAAATTCAAGAAGAACATGCACAAGATAATGCTATTTAAGGGCGACATCCGCAATTTTACCGGATGTTGCGATAAGACTTTTGACCTGGTGATCTTTGATCTGCCCAATCCCGCGTCACTGGTGATGAACCGCTATTTTACCCTGGAAAGTTTTCAGATGGCCAAAAACATCATGCACCACGAGGGAGTCATGGTGGTGCGGTTTCCCGGCGGAGAAAACTTCATGGGACCGGAATTGAGCTATTTCGGCGCATCGCTGCTGGTGACGCTTAAAGCCGTTTTTCCGGAAATTGCGCTGAAACCCGGAGATTCAAGCTGGTTTTTCGCAACGGATAAAAAAGAACAGCTTACTGAGTCGCCGAAGCTGATGGCGCAACGGCTGGCGAAAACCCCCGGACTGGAAACGTATTTTCCAGCGCAGGGAATTTATTCGATGTATCCCGCCGAACGGATCAGTTTTCAGATGGGCAAATACCGGGAAGTTATTGAACACAACAGTCCGGAAAGCTTGCTCAATACCGACAATTCGCCCAAGTGTTTTCTCTATACTTTATTATTGACCATGAAGCAGTTGGGGGGCGTTAACATTGGCGTGGGCCGGATGAAACTGGCGCTTAATCTGGTGTTTCCGCTCATCCTTGCGCTCATTCTTGGTTACGTGTTTCTTCGCGGCACTTACGGGGTTTTTCGGCGAAAAAATAATGATAAATCATCATATTCACCGTTCGATTTGGGGTTTTTCGTGCTGGCTTCGTCGATTGTCGGTATGGTGGTGAACATTTTGCTTATTTTCCGCTATCAGGTGCAGTTCGGTTCGATCTTCCTCACCTTCGGGATTATTACGTCGCTGTTTATGCTTGGGCTGTTTACCGGAGGCGGACTCATGGACGTGATGTTATGCTGTAAAGGGGAACGTTCCTGGCAGCTGCCGGTTGTTACCGCGTTTTATGCCGGATTCCTGGGGATCGTGGCTGTTGCTCCAGGCGGCGGATCGTTTGTGGTGTTCGGCTTTTATTTTTTCTTCACCGGGGTGTTCAGCGGAGTTTATTTGCCGGATGCCGCGTTTTATTATCAGCGCAACGGAACGCAGCTTGCCGCGGCCGGATCGAGCCTGGAGTTTTGCGACCACATTGGCGGCGCGATTGGAGGACTTCTTGGTGCAATCGTCCTGTTGCCGCTTATCGGGGTTAACATGAGTGTTTTCCTGGCGGTCGCGACATTGATTGCCATTATTGTCCATGCGGTTATTATGAAACGGGAAGCCGGGGCCGGGGAGGGGCGTTTGAAGATTATCCATGTTGTTAATTATCTGTTTGCTCTGGGGGCGGTTGGCCTGATGGTCTTTTATCTGTTCAGCGGAACAACTCCCGCAACGCCAAAATTGCAATCTGTTAAGCCGGAAGCAACTGTTGCGGCTCCACCCGCGTCTCCGGGAACTGAGGAACCTCCGGTTGCCGCCATAAGCCGGGATGAAGAATCGGAGTTTGCCGATGAACCGGAAAAACCGGAACCGGAGAAAAAAGTCGCGGTTAAGAAAGAAAAATCCGTGCCTCGGGAGACCGATGCTTTGCTAAGGGCAGGGGAGGTTGCGAAAATTGAACATACTGATGTCGATGGTAAAAATGTCGAGTACCGTAAAATTACCGGTAAGGATGGAAAACTCGCCGCTTATATTTTCAGTTCTGCCGACTTTGCCTCAAATGTTCATGGATTTCGCGGTCCGATCAGTGCTTTGATCCGTTGTAATCCAAAAGGGATTATTGAAGACTTTGAAGTTGTAAAGTTCAAGGAAGACAAAAAGTATTTCGACAGAGTCATGAAAAAGCGCGAACAGTTCCTTGGAAAAAATATTTTTCATCCGGGTGCGAAGGATAAATTTGACGCGGTTAGTGGGGCTACCCATTCATCAAATGGCCTCATCCGGACATTACGGAAATCAGGCAGAGCTTTTGCCGCTAAAGTTTTGAAGCTGGTTCCCCCGCCGGTTAAGGCAGTTCCCAAAACCAAGCCGGTAATTAAACCGGCTGCCAAGCCGAGAAATGTTAATATCGAGCAGATTAAAAAGCTGATCAAGTCGGGTAAGCTTTCCGATAAAAAAGCCTGGTACTATCGGCCAAAACAGGATTTGGATTGAAGTTATTCGATGACGAGGCCGGATTCTTCGATCCGTTCGGTGATGCGTTTGCCGATGCCGAAACGAATGAATTCCCCGGCAACTTTGATGGCGTTCTTTACGGCCTTTTTGGACGAAGAGCCGTGTCCGATGATGCAGACGCTTTTCAGGCCAAGCAGCGGAGCGCCGCCGTATTCTTCGAAGTCGCCGATGGCTTTAAGTTCGCGGAAAGCGTTACGGGCCAGGATAGCGCCGGTTTTCCGGAACGCGTTTTTCTTGAATGCTTCAGAAAGCCACCCCATCATTGCCTGGGCAAGGCTTTCGCTTGATTTCAGCAGAACATTGCCGACGAAACCATCGCACACGACAACGTCGGCGGTCATCTGGAAAACGTCGTTGCCCTCGATGTTGCCAATAAAATTGATTGGCATTTCAGAGAGCAGTTTGAAAGTTTCACGGGTAAGGTCGTTGCCCTTTACGTCTTCGTCGCCGACGCTCAAAAGTCCGATCCGGGGATTTTTGAGTCCGAACGCGAACCGTGAATATGCTTCTCCCATCAGCGCGAACTGAGCGAGATTCCGGGGTTTGCAATCGGTGTTGGCCCCGGCGTCGACCAGGATAAAGCGGCCATGAAAAGCCGGCATGATCGTGGCGATTGCCGGCCGTTCGATACCCGGCAGGGTCCGGACCTTGACGGTAGTGGCGGCAACCGCCGCCCCGGTATGTCCCGCGCTGACAATTCCGTCGGCCTCACCCTTGCTGGCAAGCATGGCCGCGGCCGTAATCGACGAATCCTTTTTGCCGCGGAGGGCGGCAGTTGAGGAATCGCTCATTTCGACCACGGAATCAGCGTGATGCAAATGGACTTTCGGATTGTTGGCGAGGTGATACTTTTCCAGGTAGTAAGCGAGCTTATCGCGGTGTCCGACAAGGATAATTTCCAGGTCATTCAATTCCTTGGTTTCCCGGAATTCATGCAATGCGAGGGCTACGCCTTCCATTATCTCGGCAGGAGCGTAATCTCCACCCATTGCATCAACCGCGATTTTCATAATGCTTACTCGGAAACGGTAACAACCTGTTTGCCTTTGTAATTCCCGCAGGATTTACATACCCGGTGCGGCACAATCGGCGCTCCGCAGGAAGGACAGTTGTTGTTTTCCGTGTCCTTCATGAGGTTGGCGGTCTTGCGTGCCCGTTTCTTCATTTTTGACGTTTTACGTTTTGGTACAGCCATGATTTATCTCCATAATAAAAATTTTCGCGAAGAACATAAAATCTAGCAGTAAATGCCGAATTGTCAATCTATAAGTTTAAATTATCCAATTCTTTCCACGGACTTTCTTCGTTATCAGTCTCCGGACATTTACATGATTCTTTATTCAAATTTACTCCGCAGTGCGGACAAATGCCTTTACAATTGCTTTCACAAACCGGATTTAAAGGCAGCATAAGCAGGATATCTTCCCGCAGGTCGTCAGTCAGGTCGAGTTCCGCCTGGGTTACTTTTTCAAAAAAGTGACAAACCTCCGGATTCTTGATTTCCAGACTGAAATCCTTCAGACACCGTCCGCATTTTGCCTGAAGCGCCACGGAGATTTCACCGGTAACGAGAATGCCGCTGCTGACCAGTTTAACGTGCAGTTTGTAATCAATATCTTCCCGGCATTCAAGCATTTCGTCGTTGCCGAACTCAAGGAAGGAGGGCGGTTCCCTGCCGATGATCTCTATCCCGCGATTATCGAGATTATATACCGGAACCTTGATCATTTAACCTGGTCCAATCTTTTTGTCCAGGGCTTTTTCCACCGCTGGAGGCACAAACGGCGAAATTTCTCCTCCGCAACGGCAGATTTCCTTGATCAGCCGGGAACTTACAAACGAGTATTGGGTGCTTGGCATCATGAAAATAGTTTCGCATGAACCGCATAGTTCCCGATTCATCAAGGCCATCTGGAATTCATATTCGAAATCCGAAACCGCACGCAGGCCCCTGAGAACCGCCGCCGCATTGAATTTTTTTACCGCTTCGATCAACAGGCCGGAGAACGAAAGAATTTCAACATTATCGAATGCGGCGCATACTTCCTTGAGCAGTTCAAGGCGCTCTTCGGTGGTGAACAGCGGTGATTTTTCCTCATTTACCGCCACCGCCACGATTACCTGATCAAAAAGTTTCGACGCGCGCTGGATAACATCCAGATGCCCGTTGGTGATCGGGTCGAAGCTTCCGGGATAAAGTATTTTACGCATAACCGCGATCCTTCGTATATCTTGTGCTGCTATAGTATATTTGCGGAAACAGGTGATTTCCAATAATATTTCAAGATAAAATTATTGTCTGATCAGTTATGTCTGCCGGCCCTGGCAATGAATTCCGGGGATTCCTCCAGCAGTTTTTCCAGGTCAAGTTTTTCCAGGTAGTACCAGTTGAGAGTGGCAATAGGGGCGTAAACAATCAGGTAACGCTTGTTTCCGTCTTCGATTTCCACCTGTCCCTCGCGATTGTACAGGAATTGTTTGACCACTTCCTTGTAGGGGAACCATGAAAGCGTTAATGGACGGTTGACAATTAGTCCGTCGGCGTATTTTTCATTTGCCTGACTTGAACTGAGGACGATGCGCCCTTTGCTGTCGAGAATATATCTTTCTACCAGCGCCGGATTTAATACATCGGGTTTCATCAGCACGTTGATGATATAATCGTAGGTAACTTCCAGTGAGACCACGCCGTAGAATTTATCTCGGGAGTCGAAGATTGGCGCGGAACATGGAAGCACCAGTCCCTGTCCGCTGACTCCGATATAGGGCATTCCCCAATGGGCGCCGCGCTGTCTCAGTCCCAGCCGATACCAGGGGCGTTTTCTGGGGTCGTATCCTTCCGGCATGTTGGCGATTCCCGGGTAGATGATGAAAACTCCGTTTTTCAGCCCTACGTAGATCCATCTGACAGGCAGACCGCTGTCGAGGGCTTTCTGTTTGAAGTTGTCAATGGTTTGCGGAGTCAGGTTGGATCCGGGTTTGCTCTTCAGTAGCAGTTCGGAGAAATATTTTCTCAGCGAGATTATGCCTTTTATTTGTGGAAGCGCCAGCCGCCGCGTTGCTTTTTGGGGAATTACATACGCCGGATAGTCAAAACTGACCATGCGGCGGTATAGCGGTGAATGAATCAGGTCGCGCGGGGCATCCACCGGATGCTGGAAGTCATTCATGCTGTAAGATTTTTCACCGGGATGGAATATCTGGTTGCGCAGGGAGAACGCAAGTCGTTCGGAGAAGCCGTTCAACAGATTCGATGTATGCAGAAAGTGGCGGTCAAGGTAATTTCCCATGCGGTCCACGTTACTTTGCTGGATGGTGAGCAGCATTTGCCGCCGTTTCAGTTCCTGTACAGCGTTGGTTTCCTTGTAGTACCGGTAGATGCTGATTCCAACCAATGTAAGCACTACAATGAAAACAACCGTTATTGATAAAGCAATATGCTTATGGATCCAGCGTGCGGTTCGGCGGGGAAAATTATCGGGGCGCACCGAAACTTCTTCCCCCATCAGGTAAGCCCGGAGATCTTCGGCCATTTTATCGACGGATTGATAGCGGTCTTGCGGATTTTTTTCCAGGGCTTTCAGTATAATGGCTTTCAGGTCGCGAGGTATTTTGATATTAGAGAATAAATGGGTGAGGGGTTCAAATTTGCAGGCATGGATTTTTTCGAGCACTTCCATTACGTTTTCACCGTTTACCGCCGGTTTTAACGTGGTGATTTCAAACAGGATGAGGCCTAGGGAAAATATGTCGCTCTGAACCCCTATTTCTCTATCTGATTCGAGCAACTCGGGGGAAATGTAATTGGGGGTGCCTTCCACGTATTCGGAATCTTCCTCCTGGGTTTTTCTAGTGTGGATACCCCCGCTTTTATTGTTGTTGTTAAGGTTGGAGGCGGTTCCCCAGTCCATTACGTAGACTTCATTGAACTGACCGATCATTACGTTTTCAGGCTTCAGGTCACGATGGAGCACCTGCTTGTTGTGTGCATAGGAGATGGCGTCGCAGACCTTGAGAAAGTGTTCTATTCTGCGGTCAAGGGCGCGTTTTTCCTCGAAATGCTTTACCCCGGCGGACTGATATTTTTTTATGGTTTCGTCAATCACCTGTTTTAGGGTTTCGCCATGGATCAGTTTCATTGCCAGATGCAGGCCGTTGCTGGAATCGGTGTCAAGACTGTAAATAGGCACTATCGAAGGGTGGTCCAACTGGGCGGTAACTTCCGCTTCGGATATGAATTCCTTAATCACCTTGTCGTTGTTTTTGCATTCATCCTTCAATGACTTGATTGCCACCAGGCGCTTAAGTATCCGGTCTTTGGCCCGGTAGATTTTCCCGAAGCCGCCTTCCGCGAACTCTTCATGGGAAAAATACCGGTTTTCAACATCGCTCAGGAAATTCTGGAGTTGTTCGTCAAGCGCTGCGTTAGTGAGATTACTGCTGAAGTCAACCGATACGGTTTCAGGCTCCGGGTTCTCCTTGGAAATAAAAGCGGTGGCATCCGGGTCCTTTGAAGGATTCAGTGCCTTGAATTCTTTTATATCGATTTGCCTGGTTGTATCATCCATGAAAACTGTTCCGTATCAGCTATGCCAATTTATCCTTTGGGCAAAGTAATGTCAAATATAATTTTATTTAAAAGTAAATCGAAAATCATTAATTATTAGCAAGTTACGGTTTGCGTAGCGGGGCAATGCCGTTAATTTGCCGGTGTCGGTTTACCTGTTGCCAGAGTTCCGGGCTGCGCGCAAGCAATCTTACCAGCCTGGACGAACTCAAATCTAATTTTTCCGCCGCATCCTTTACCGACCAGCTTACTGACGCAAGTACGTCAAGAACGTGGGCAACCCACAAAATATATTTTGGATTATTCGGGCTGATGTCAGGCGGGATTTTCGATTTTCCGGGACGGCTGCGCAATGTCAACGCGATTTCCATGCGCAGGCGTTTGATTGCATTCCGCCGGTTTTCTCCCTGATGGCGGCTTTCCGTGGCGCTTGCGGTAACTTTACTGGACAGGTGAGTCAGCCTTACCGCGGACTCGCTTTTATTTTTTTTCTGTCCGCCGGGTCCGGTGCTTTTGAAAAAATCCAGTTTGCAATCCTTGAGCAGTTCCGAATCGTCCGCGGCCAGCCAAAGGTTGCGCGTGTCCACGGATATCAGTTCCGGAATCTCCGGAGTTTTTCCGGATCCTTCCAAGTTGTCCTCACTTTCTGTCCTGCTGATTACCCGCCACAATTATAGCATGCATTTCGGGCAATTGCTCATGGAGGCGCAGGAATTTCCGGTAAAAAAGATTACGCAAACAAGGTCTACTTGCTATCTTGCCGGGCCGCTGCCGCGACTTGACGGATAAGTTCGTCAAGTTCCTCAACGGGATTGCCGAATTCGGCAATCATTTTGGTAGTGCTTCCCCAGGCGGAGTTATCCCTGCCGCCGTTATCGGCGTCGAACAACACCTTACCTGTTCCAAGTTCTTTTTGCAGTCTTTCGGCGAGTTCCCGGTAACTCCAGATTTTCGGGTGGCATACATTGCAAACGAAAGGAGTTTTCCCGAGTTTGTTTCTTGCATCAAAGGTGCAGCGGACAAAATCCTTTATGCCGATGGCCTGGACTTGCATGTCCGGGAATTTTCCCAGCGACTTTTCCGCAAGAATTGTGTCGGCTATGCGGCGCAGAATGCCGGATTCCGGGGAATTTGAGTGGAAGTAACGCAAATGTGCTACTTTTGAGCCGGATTCCTTGCAGAAGAAGTTAAAAAGTTTTTCTTGAGCCAGACGCGCCAGGGAGTATTGGCCGCGCGGTTCCGGCCAGTCGGTTTCCAGACTCGGACGGTCCCCCCTGGGGCCATATAGCGATCCGGTGGAGCCGTTCACGAAATCCGCTTCTCCCGCGTAGCGCCTGATAATCCGGCCCACGCCGTCAAAATTGAGTTCCCAAAGGTTTTCGAGGTGTTCCCCGCCTATATGCGCCCGGTTCCACACTTCGAAAAACACCAGATCCACATCCGGGAGCTCAACCGGGTTGTCATTGACAATATCAAACGCGACGGTTTCAGTTCCGGTTGCTTCGACTTTTTTCCGGATTTCGGGATTTCCGAATCTGGCGAGTCCGTAAGTTTTCAGTCCGGTTTCGCATGCGGCACGGCAGAGCCGGGAACCAACGTTGCCCGATGCCCCTACTACTAAACAGCTTTTATGTTTTCTTGAATTCATTGCAATGAGTTTTGAAAATTAAATTTTTTAGATATTTGAATTTGTTTCGGAGTTTGTTTTTTTCTCAAAGGCTATTTCCTCAGGATTTCGCGGATTTTGAAGTTGGTGAAAACCCAGTTGCCGTCGATTTTTCTTAGGGTTGCTTCCATTTCTCGAGTTTCGTTGACGCGTTCACCGCCTTGGGCGCGGATTCCATCGAGGTTTACGGTGAAATATGCTTTAGCCCGGTCCGGTTGCTGTTCGGAAACTTCAATTTCCAGATCGAAAAACCGCAAAGCGGCGCTGGAAAATCTTTTATGGGCCATGGCAGCTTTACTGCTGATTTCTTCCCGGCTGTAGTCGCCGCCCAGAATGGCTTCTTTAACTTCGAGTCCACAGGTTTCGGCAAAAAGGTTCGGCAGCACCATCTGGGTTTTATAAATCAGGGCGCTGGATTTTTCCCCGGATTCCTTCGAGGCGGCATAAGCAAGATCAGCGAATTTACGGCGGATTATTCCCTGTGGCGTATTCCGCTGCCAGAAATACCATCCGGCGCCTCCCGCGGCGACAATGACCAATATCAGGATTATCAGTTTCTTCTTCACCAGAGCGGCGCTCCCATCATTCGTTTTTTCGAGATGATTCCGAAGTCATGACGTCCCACCGACATGCTGCGGTTGTCACCTACCACAAAAATTTCATTGTGTTCGACTTTCTTTGGCCCCCAATTCCAGTCGCACGGTTTTTTAACATAAGGCTCTTTGACGGCTTTTCCATTTACATAAAGGATTCCCTTGCGGAATTCTACGGTATCGCCTGCAAAGGCCAGGACTCTTTTCAGCAGCATCTTTTCCCGTCCCTGATAGCGCAGGATTACGATGTCGCCGGATTCCGGGCCGGAAAACCAGTAGGACGGACACCAGCAGAAATTCACTCCCAGCGGCGGATAAGTCGGGACCATGCTCGAACCGTTGATGTAAGCCGGAATGCACACATACCCGAAGAAAAGGAACGCCAGCAATACCACTATCCCCACCCGAATGAGATAGGCCGGGGTGAACGACGGCATGAAAAACTTGCGGTAATCCACGTCCCGCAACCGGTAAAATATTGAGTATACTAATTCAGAAAACTTCATTGTCCGGAAATTCCAAGTTGCTCTAATATAACACGTTTTCGGATTTCCGCATTTCCGGCGAAGCGTGAAAATACAGTTACTGTCCAGGAACAATTTCTGATGGCTGGTCTCGGCAAGACCAGCCTACTTTTGCGCTGTCAGCTAAGCCGGACGGAGTCGTTAGAGATTATTCGCTGTTGTTGACGAAGTAGAACATGTTTTCGAGTTCCAGGGCGATATTGATGTTATTGACTACGCATTTGTCGGTGCTTTTCAGCAGGAGGGGGGCGAAATTCAGGATTCCTTTAACTCCGGCGGATTCGAGGGTGTCGAACACTTTCGCGGCGGCGGTTTCGGGAACCGTCATGATGGCGACTTTTATTTTATTTTTGCGGACAAAGTCAGCCATATCGGTCAGGTCGAGGATCGGGACTCTTGCTTCCGGATCGATCTTTTCCGGATCTGCGTCAAATCCGGCGGCGATCTTGATTCCTTCCCCGGAAAATCCCTGGTAGTTCATCAGCGCGCTGCCCATTTTGCCGCAACCGACAATGATGACTTTCTGCAGTTCGTTCTTGTTCAGTATTTTGTTAAGTTTTTCAAGCAGATCTGAAACGATGTAGCCACCGCGTTTGTTGCCGGTGAGATCGAAATCGGAAAAATCTTTCCTCACCTGCGCGGGGGATATTCCCAGGGCGTCGCCAAGATTATCGGAGAACACTTTGACGAATCCCAGCGATTTCAGCTTGTAAAGCACCCGGCGATAGCTGGATACCCGCTTTACGCTTTCTTTTGTCCCGTTCATAGGTTGTATTGTCCATTTTTGTAATAAAATACCCGATGTGACGGAAAAAGCAATATTGCGATTCTATTAACATTAAAATCGAAAACCTAGCTGTTTTGTTGTGAAATCTTTAAGAAATGGCTTGTGAATTGTTAAAAATACGAAAAAAAACGCCTTTTATGTGATATTTGCCGCATTTAATGTTGAAAAATATATCAGTTGTGGCAGGTTAGATTCGCCGGAATTTATTAATCCTTATTAATAAGGTATATTAAAGCCGGTAAACAGGAAAGTCGCTGACATTTTGTCAAGCGGCTTTCGTCGTTTAAGGGGTGGGTAATAAAATTATGAGAATCGTAATAATTACCGGTCTCCAAATGTAGGGAAGTAAGATTTTTACTTAATCGTTAAACAAGAAATATTCAACAGAGGTCAAGGGTATGAGCAGCAGTCTTGAAAAAGATGTCAAAACCGCTTGCGAACAGGTCAATCGCGACCGCACCCGGTTGATGGATATCGTCCGGGAAATCCAGGCCAGGCATGGTTGTGTCTGCAACGAAGCCATGGATTCAATCGCGGCGGAACTTTCCATTCCCAGGGTGGAAGTGGAGAGTACGGTTTCATTCTATGCGTTTCTCTCGGAGACGCCGAAAGGCAAGATCGTTATCCGGCTTTGCGACGACATTGTCGACCGCATGCAGGGAGTCGGCGGCGTAGCCAAGGTGTTCGAGGAGGAGTTGGGAATTAAGTTCGGCGAAACCACTTCGGACGGAAATATCACTTTGCAGCACGCTCCCTGTATCGGCATGTGCGATCAGGCTCCGGCGGCGCTGGTAAACGACGTAGTGGTGACCAGACTGTCCAGTGACAAAGCCCGTGACATCGTCAAGATACTCCGCGAAACCGGAGACCCGGCGAAACTGATTACCCGGTTCGGCGACGGCAACAACGCCCATCCCCTGGTCCGTGCGATGGTTGACAACAACGTCAGAAAGCGCGGCGAAGTTATTTTTCCGCACGGTTTAAATCCGAATGCCGGATTGGAAAAGGCCCTGCCGATGACTCCGCAGGAAGTTATCCGCGACATCAACGCCGCACGTCTGCGCGGACGCGGCGGCGCCGGTTTCCCGACCGGGATGAAATGGAACTTTACCCGTTCCGCCGAAGGCGAAGACAAATACGTAATTTGCAATGCAGACGAAGGCGAACCCGGAACTTTCAAAGATCGCGCGATCCTTACCCAGCGCGCTGATCTGGTCTTCTCGGGAATGACCATCGCGGGTTATGCCATCGGGGCCAAAAACGGGATCATGTATCTTCGCGGTGAATATGCTTACCTCCAGAAATATCTTGAAGACCTCCTTGCGAAGCGGCGTGAAGCCGGACTCCTCGGCAAAAACGTTTGCGGCAAGGAAGGTTTCGATTTTGACATCCGCATCCAGATGGGCGCCGGCGCTTATGTCTGCGGTGAGGAAACCGCGCTTATCAGTTCCTGCGAAGGACTGCGCGGCGACCCGAAGACCCGTCCGCCGTTCCCGGCCCAGAAGGGATACTGCGGCAATCCCACCGTGGTCAACAACGTGGAAACATTCTGCTGTGTCACCCGGATCATCGAAAATGGCGCCGCCTGGTTCCACGGCCTCGGCTCGAAAACCAGTGCCGGTTACAAAGTTCTCAGCATTTCCGGCGACTGTGCCGCTCCCGGCGTTTACGAATATCCGTTTGGCGTCAAGATATCCCAGATACTTCAGGACGTCGGTGCTGAAGACACGATGGCGATTCAGGTTGGCGGGCCTTCCGGCCAGATCATCGGCAAGGAGGATTTCGACCGCGCCATTGATTTCGACGATCTTGCAACCGGCGGATCACTGATTATTTTCAATTCCAGCCGGGATGTTATCGGCATCGCCGAATACTTCATGGAATTCTTCATCGAGGAAAGTTGCGGTTACTGCACCCCGTGCCGGGTCGGTAACACCCTCCTCAAGAAAGGTCTCGAAAAGATTCAGGAGGGAAGGGGAGAACCGCAGGACCTGGAGTATCTCCAGCAGCTTGGCGAAACCATCAAGGTCGCAAGCCGTTGCGGACTCGGACAGACTTCCTCGAATCCGGTCCTTACCAGTTTGAAGAATTTCCGGAGCGTTTACGAAGCCAAGGTCAAACCTGAAGAACACGGCTTCAATCCGGACTTCGACATCAGCGCCGCCCTGTCGGACGCCGAAGCCGTGGCCGACCGTAAGTCAATGATTTATTAAGGAGCGAACCATGAGCGATACTATTACTTTTAAAATCGATGGCGTCGAGGTTACGGGGAAGCCCGGCCAGACTATCCTCGAAGCGGCTGACGCCGCGGGTATCTACATTCCGCGGCTCTGTCATATGGAAGGGCTGGTTCCCGCCGGCAACTGCCGGGTATGCACCGTGATGGTGAACGGACGGCCACAGACCGCCTGCACCTATCCGATAGCTCCGGACATGGAAGTGGAAAACGAAACCGATAAACTCAATGAAATCCGGCGCGACATTATTGATATGCTGTTCGTTTCCGGAAATCATTTCTGCATGTTCTGCGAAAAGAGCGGCAACTGCGAGCTTCAGGCCCTGGCTTACCGGTTCGGCATCACCGCTCCCAAATATCCGTATCTGTTCCCGAAGAAAGGGGTGGATGCAAGTCACCCGGATATCTTTATTGACCGCAACCGCTGCATTGCCTGCGGCCGTTGCGTCCGGGCCTCGCGCGACCTCGACGGCAAGACCGTTTTCGAGTTCATCGATCGAGGCATCGAGCGCAAAATCGGCATTAATGCCGACGCTAACCTGAAAGACACAAATCTGGATGTGACCGACAAGGCCGTTGACGCGTGTCCCGTTGGCGCCATTCTCAAGAAGGGGGTCGGATATTCGGTCCCGGTGGGCGAACGCAAGTACGACCACAATCCGATCGGTTCCGAAATCGAGAAAGCATAATTAAATTATAAGGATATATAATCATGGGTAAACCGAAAGTTGCAACAGCATCGCTGGCCGGTTGCTTCGGTTGTCATATGTCGCTTCTCGACATCGATGACCGGATCTTGAAACTGGTGGAACTGGTGGATTTCGACAAGTCCCCCGTGGATGATATCAAAAAGTTTACTGACCGTTGCACGGTCGGCCTTATCGAAGGCGGTTGCTGCAACGAGGAAAACGTGCACAACCTGCAGTATTTCCGGGAAAACTGCGATATCCTGATCTCCGTGGGTGACTGCGCGATCAACGGCGGACTGCCCGCCCTGCGGAACACCATCCCATTGAAAGAATGTCTGGAAGAGGCATATCTGGATGGTCCGACCGTCTACAACCCGAATAAACAAATCCCGAACGACGAGGATATCCCGCTGGTACTTAACAAGGTATATCCCTGTCACGAAGTGGTTAAGATCGACTATCATCTCCCCGGCTGTCCGCCTCCGGCCGACACGCTGTGGGCCGCATTGACGGCGCTGCTGGAAAACCGGCCGCTCGATCTTCCCTACGAATTGATTAAATACGATTGAGAAACTGGAGGGAATACAAATGGTCAGTCCAGTAACTGAAAATGACAAAAAGAAAATTGTTATCGAGCCGGTGACCCGGGTTGAAGGGCACGGTAAGGTGACAATTCGCATGAATGAAAATAACGAAGTCGAACAGGCCCGGCTTCACATCGTTGAATTCCGTGGCTTTGAACGCTTTATCCAGGGGCGTCCCTACTGGGAAGTTCCGGTGCTGGTGCAGCGGCTGTGCGGCATCTGCCCGGTCAGCCACCATCTTGCCGCAGCCAAGGCGATGGACATAATTGTCGGTGTCGACGAACTCACGCCCACCGCCGAAAAAATGCGCCGGTTGATGCACTACGGACAGTTTTTCCAGTCGCATGCGCTGCATTTCTTCCACCTGGTGTCTCCGGATCTGCTGTTCGGCTTTGATGCCGACCCGGCCATCCGGAACGTCATCGGCGTGATCAAGAAGTTCCCGGACCTTGCGGTCCAGGGAGTAATGATGCGTAAATACGGTCAGGAAATCATCAAGGCCACCGCCGGTAAAAAGATCCACGGAACCGGGGCGATTCCCGGCGGCATCAACAAAAATCTGTCGATTGCCGAACGCGACAGCTTCCTTAAAGACCTTGATCAACAGATCGAGTGGTCTCGCGGCGCGCTCAAAATCGCCAAGGATTACACTGTCGAACACCTGGAAGAGCTGGCTGATTTCGGTTCGTTCGATTCCAATCACCTGTCGCTGATTCGCGATGACGGCGCCATGGATATCTACCACGGCAAAATCCGCGCCATCGACAAGGACGGCAATAAGATCATTGACGACGTCGATTACCAGAAATATTACGAGTACATCGCCGAGGAAGTCAAGCCCTGGTCGTACATGAAGTTCCCGTTCATCCGTTCAATCGGGGCGGAAGACGGCTGGTATCGGGTAGGGCCGCTGGCGCGGGTCAACGCCTGTGACTTCATCGATACTCCCGAGGCCGAAGAAGCCCGTAAGGAGTTCATGGCGGTTACCGACAACAAGCCGAATAATATCTCAATGGCTTATCATTGGGCACGGATGATCGAATTGCTGCACTCCATCGAGAAGATCAAGGAACTGCTGCATGATCCAGACCTCCAGGGAACCGATCTGGTGAAGAAGGGCGAACGCCGCGAAGAGGCCGTGGGCCTGGTCGAAGCTCCTCGCGGAACGCTGTTCCACCACTACAAGGTAAATGAAGACGATCAGGTGGTCATGGCCAACCTGATTGTTTCCACTACCAGCAACAACGAGCCGATGAACCGCGCCGTCCGGAAGGTGGCCGCCGACTACATTTCCGGAAAACCGGAAATCACTGAAGGTCTGCTGAACCGGGTGGAAGTGGCGATTCGCGCATACGATCCGTGTCTGTCATGCGCTACACATGCGCTTGGCCGGATGCCGCTGGTGGTTGAACTTCACGATCATAACGGCAACCTGATCGAGAAAAAGACCAGGGGGTAAGCGGTAGTGACAAAGGTGCTGGTCATCGGTTTCGGCAATCCCGGGCGTCTTGACGACGGTCTCGGGCCGGCGCTTGCGGCCGCCATCGAAGAAATGGCGATCCCGGGAATCACCGTGGACAGCGATTACCAGTTGACCGTGGAAGACGCGGCAACCGCCGCTGAACACGACGTGGTGATTTTTGCCGATGCCGATGTCCGCGGCCCCGAACCGTTTTACCTGAAAAGGATCGATGCCACGGATTCTTACCTCGGATTCAGCAGTCATAGTGTCAGGCCGAAGGCCCTGATTGGACTCACCGAGGAGCTGTTCGGGAAGAAGGTTGACGCCTTTATTCTCGGAATTCGCGGATACGACTTCAACGAGTTCGGGGAAAAGTTATCGACGCAGGCCAAAGCAAATTTGGATGCCGCTATAAAGTTTCTGGCCGATGCCCTGCAAAAACGCGATTTTTCCGAAATTCGCGCCGAACAGGTCGAAGAAGTGAAGATTGACAGTTAAGTTAATATAATTGAATAAGTGAGAGGTGATTATGAAAGACGGCAAACACGTAATCCTTTATGTGGATGACGATCAGGACATGCTCGATTCCGTCCGCCTGATCCTTGAAGCGAACGGCTATATCATGGAAGAAGCCGCCACCGCCGAGGAAGGCATCAAGAAATATAAAGCCAATAAACCCGATTTTGTTATCGTCGACCTGATGATGGAGGAAGTCGATTCCGGCACGAATTTCGCCAAGGAACTGCTGTTCCTGAAAAACGAGGCTCCTGTTTACATGCTTAGTTCCGTGGGCGACCAGCTCCACCAGACTACCAGCTATAGCGAACTCGGGCTTTCAGGCGTTTTCCAGAAACCAATTCTTCCGGAAAAACTTCTCAGCACCCTGAAAGCCAAACTCCAAGGATAGTCTTTGGATGGAAACTGCATTGCTTCGCTGACGCTGGCAATGCCAAAGCAGGCTTTGGATTATAACGGCCGGAATGCTTCGCGATTCCGGTGGGATAAATTTTAAAACTGCCTTTGCATGAATTTGCCAAGGCAGTTTTTTTTGCTGTAAATTTTTTAGTTTCCCACTTGAGTAAATCGCTTGTCAGTTGAAAAGTAAAGTATTATTGATAGTCAAACAAATAAGATGAAATACAACCTTATATATAGGCTGCTTGGTTATGGCTTGGCCGCTGTGCTCCTTTGGTTCGCCATCGTGCAATTCAAGATATGGGTGTTCTGGCAGATAAGTGGGTACTTATACTTATATGTTCCTGAGTGGTGGATTCTGCTGGCCGCGGGAATGATCGTCATGGCTATCATTCTTTTCATTTCCGTACTTAATCCCAAACGGTATTGCAGAGCGTCGTTTGTGGTGTTCCGCTTCATCGTTGCATTGATTTTGTTTTGCTACTATTGGTATTGGGGGAATCAGGACGGGTGGATCTTTCATGATTGGGTTGCCCATCCGTTCTTGAATGAGTGTTCTGGTGCACACGGTGAAGACTTGTTTTTGGTTACACTGGCGGTAGTTGCATATGCCGCTGTTCCTATCGTGGGATGGCTGATTGGCCGCTGGAATGAATGGGCGCAGAATTGCCCACCCGTCCGGCGTCGTCGGATATTGTTCAGTTCATCCATAATTATAGTTATTTTTGTTGCGTTTGCTGTTACTGTTTTGACCGTTACAACGTTTATTTTATCCCGTGAGTCACAAAAAGAACAGAGGGCGAAGATCATGTCGACTTTCAGGGCACGTGGGGCGATTTTCGGGCATTCTGCCCCAAGACGGGTTAGGGAAATTCCTGTTGTTGGTGGATTGCTGGGAGATATTCTTTTCAAATACGAAGTATACGAATTATCTGGGATTGTGGCAATTGATGATCCTGTCAATGATGATGATCTAAAGGTGTTGGGCGGATACAGAAATCTTCAAAATATCACACTTTCCAATAGTAAGGTGACGGATGCTGGCATTCGTCACTTAAAGAATGTTCCCAACCTGACAACAATTAATTTGTCAGGCTGCCACATTACAGACAATTGTATACGTGACTTGATTCACATTCCTAAATTGCAGGCGTTATTCATTGATGATACTGATATTTCAAATCAAGGCGTTGCACGTTTGAGGTTGGCAATGCCTGATTGCAGCATATTTTATAAGGATAAGCGTAAGAAAAATTGGCGTTAATCATTTGAAACTTGCGATACAACCAGTAAACAGAGATATGGAAAAGGATTTTCTTACATGAACATTATCAACCGACTCAAAGTAAAACGTCTCAAGAAGTTCGGGAAATCAGTATCATCCGATCAATTTAGATTGACTATCTGTGATACCAATCCGGATTTTTTACAACATGCTGTAAACTGTTTTTCAGAAACTGAGTGCGTTGAAGTAGTCAAAGGGAGTATTGTTCATATAGCCTGTGATGCCTTTGTCAGTCCGGCAAACAGCTTTGGTGATATGGGGGGAGGTGTAGACAAAGTCATTGATGATTATTTTCAAGGAGCGGCTCAACAGACTGTCAGACAAGCGATTCGAGGAGAATTCTATGGAGAGTTGCCAGTGGGCGCTGCGATCGTGGTCGAACCTGTTCCTTGCCAGAGGCCAGTGCTTATCTGTGCTCCAACGATGCGCATTCCTGGAACGATTCAACAGACAATTAATGCGTATTTAGCAATGCGGGCCGTCCTCGTAGCAGCACAGAAGTCACACCTTTTACATGTAGCTTGCCCTGGACTCGGAACGGGTGTTGGAGGTATGGCCTATGACGAGGCAGCAAGACAGATGAAAACCGCTTTCAATAATATCATGCTGGAAGAATGGAAACAGATTCTACATCCTGTCCAGGCTCCATTTTTGGGACATTTTAAATAACTTAATTTGAGAGATTATTTGGTATTCCGCGATAATAAATAAGTTAGCCAAGTGGCCGCTGGTTACTGTAAGTTGTATTTTGTGCGCTACACGGGAAAAACCCGTCATTTATTACGCACGGAAAACTGATTCCAAGGGACACGTTGCTCCTGATCTTGATACTTTGTATGTGGGTGATATATTTATTTAGTTAAAAAAAATTAGATTAACCTTTCGGAAAAAATAGTCAAGTGCGCCAAAGAATAACAATCTGCTGCATATTAGTTCTCTGCACACTAAGTATTGCCGCGAATAAAACAATTCCACAAGTCACTCTAAGACAAACCCTTGCCTCAATCGAAAAGCGGCTTACAAGTGAATTTGACGACTTGCTTAAAAATTATGATGCATATGAGAAAAAGGTAAATAGAGAATGCCGGTATTTTCCCGAGGGTGATCTTTTTCCATATGTGTATCCAGCGTTTGGATATCTGAATATCTGCTTCAAGAATCCGGAATATGCTCCACTGGCAAAAATAAAAATTCAGAAACTGATAAATTCGACAATCAAGTCTGTAACTGAGAAAGTTCGTCCACGTGATGGGAATCTAAACAAGCTTTCTTCATATAAGAAATCCGCAACTTATCTTGGACAGCTCAATCTGCTTTTGTCTGTTTATTCTCTTGTATACCAGGATAATAAATATCATCAGCTCAATAAACACTTAACGGCCATACTCTACAAAGCTCTCCTCAAAGTGTCCGGCAAGCCGCTTCATTCTTATCCTGAGTACACATGGCCATTTGATACCATTCCTGTCGTTGCTTCATTATTGCTGTATGATAAAGCTCAAGGTACTAATACACATAAAAGTATTGCGGCTAAGCATTTCAGGTGGCTTAAAACACGGGGAATGCATCCTTTGTATAAACTTCCGTTCAGTCGAATCAGTCCTGTATCTTACACGGGTAAAGAAGAGCCTCGTGGTTGTGACCTGTCTTTGCAATTATGTATCCTGTCACAAATCAATAAAAAATATGCCAAAAAACTTTACCGGCAATATTTGAAGTTTTTCTGGATAAAAAAAGGGGTGATTGCCGGCTTTGCGGAATGGCCCAATGGTAAAAGTAAATTTCAGGATATTGATTCCGGTCCCATATTTATGGGAATTGGCTTAGGGGCTACAGGATTAGGAGTTGGAGCGGTAATTGCAATGGATGATAAAGAGCGAGTCGCAATTCTGGCATCTGAATTACTTGCGATTGACCTGTTACGTTCAATATTTCAAAGAATAGCCCAAAATGATCCTACTCTTGGACGCGCATATCCTGTATCAGAAAAGTATTTCACCGGATTCCTTATGGGCGATCTAATGCTTTTTTATTGTGTCACTTGGCAGCCATGGAAAAAATTATAGAGATAATTTCTGTTTTTTTAATCGTAAGACCAGATATTAATCTCGAAGTATACAAAAAATCGTCTGAGCATAGACTCATGTATAAAATTTCACCCTTGCCCCCGTCTTTTGGGAAGGGCTTTCTCTGGTAAGTGGTAGAGCAAATGCGAGTTAAAGCAAAATGCACTATTTCTGATAACATATTGTAAATAAGAAGCATAGCTGTAAAGGAAAAATGTTATTAATAATTTCTTTTTTCGGTATAAGCATTATCGAAAACTATACTTTCCTTTGCAAGTCTGTCCAGATTAGGAGTAAGACATGGCGTGTCGCCGTAAGCGCCAAGCTCCGAAATTCGTTGCTGATCCGTTAAAATGAATAAAACATTCAGATTATTTTTTGTCATTGCAGACTTTCTTATAGTCATATTGTTATTATCCGGATACGAAAAATTGTTCCGTCTTTATTCTTTCAGTGAAAGACCATTGTTTTCTATTGTTCGACTTTTTCTTCAAAAAGACAATTATAAATTTTTTCGAGAATCCTGATATCCGTATAGTTTTCCCGTTTTTCAAGTTTTTTTGACTTTATGAAATCACATACAAACGAAACTGTGCTTTTAAACTCTCTCATGTTGCCAAGTTCTTTGAAACATGCAGCGCGAAACAGAATATTAATCCATACCGGCAATTCTATCATTTCAGGACCATGCTGCCATACCAGATTTCTCAATGGGAAAAAATCTATCGGAATTCCAAAGCCAATATCTGCTCCCTTTTTGAAAAATTCTTCGGCCTTCTTTTTCTTGCCGTTTTCCAGGTATAATCTGCCGCAACGCCAAAACCATTCGCTCTCCATATTTGCGGCGGGTTTGCCAACCCCAAGATTTTCCGGGTATTTCAACGGCGCCATGAAATACATCAAAACCTTTTCAAAGTTTTTGCTTTCCCTATGCCTTTCCCCCAATTGCCGGCAGGCATCTTCAAAAAGCAATCTCGGAAGTATTTTGCCCTCGCAAAGCGGAAAACTGTTGTTCATAAGAATGTCAAGCGCGTCCTCGGGGCTTTCCGCTTTTACTAAACAAGCGGCCCTTCTTAACAAAAGGCGTTTGTCGCTTTCAATCAAATCTTTATGCTTTTCAAACAGTTCAACTCTGGTTTTCATGTCATCTATTTCTTCCAGCAGGTGGTCATATTCCCATAATGTTTTTGCCCCACAGTTGTATTCAGCAGCCTGTTTATAGCATTCAGCGGCTTTTTCATGATTCCCCGCCGCTTTCCACCAATAAATTCCTTCGCCCCTTAACGCGAGTGACCTGTAAGTTCCATCAACTTTTCTCCAGCAGTTGAGAGCATCGTTCCAGCGCCTTTTAGACGCATAGTAATTTCCCAGATGACAAAGAACGCTGTAATCGTCCGGTTTTTGAGAAATAGCATATTCCAATACTTTTGCCGATTCTTCTCTTGAGATAAAATTACAGTCTTCAAGAATTTGTTCCGGCGGGTTGGTTCCTTCAAGAAATGCCTTGTAATATAATAACAGGGAACTAGTTGCATTCTCATTTTTCAGATATGCGTCAATTAACGTCAAGGCGTCATTATATTCTTTCAGATTAATATACCTTGATATTGTTTCAATCAGCATTTGATGTCTTGACGATGACAAATCCTTCCCGCCGCTTTGCAGGAAATGTTCTCCGAAAACAAGAGGTTCGAACGGAAGTGTTTTTTTCGCGGTTTTCAATGCTTTTTCCGCGGCATCCATATTTCCGGTCTTCCTTTGACACAAGGCGTACAGAGCCTGAGCATAGGCGGAAGAATTTGATTTTTCCAGGCGATTCTTTCCCTGCAAGTATTGTTTTTGAATAACTGATATTTCCGCAAGTTGTATGTTTGCATTCATGATAAAATCAGCGTTGTCCCGGCATCGGGAGAAATAAGCTTCCGCCTCAGGGAACTTGCCGGCCTTCTTCATGCATATGCCGGCATAGAACAGAGCTTCGGCATTGTACGCATCAACGAGCAGAAGATTTTCAAGGATTTCAGCCGCCTTATTGAAAAGCCCACAATCCATGTCCATTCTGGCTTTAGCTACAAGCGATTTTGAACTGTTGTCAGTCGAATAAAAATCGTATGCCTTTTCCCAATAGCCCTGTTGCTCCCAGTATTCTCCCTGCAAAGCTGAATTTTCATATTTACTGTATTCGGGAATGTCCGGTAATTTCTCAAATTCACATGGCGCGTATGAAAGCAATAAGTTCCCGGCATTGTCACAAATCTCAACTTTGAATTCATTTCCGGAAACTGGAATAGTATACTCCTTTATTTTCAACGTCTTCAAAGATACTTCTCTTTGACAGATTATTTTATTGCCGTAAGAAATCTCCATGAGGCAATTAGAAAGATCAGAAGCAGCATTAAGCTTTATTTTTATAACGCTGTTTTCCATTTTTATATTTGCGACAATTTTTTCGGATGCCGCATTGAATCCTTCGATTTTTCCCGTGGGAATCCATACGTCTTTCTGGGTATAAGTTTTTCTAGGCGGCAACAGGCGGTAATCAGATTGAAGGGAAAACGGTCCTGTTTGCACCTCGCAATAATCAACTCCGCTGTCTGTCAGGAGATCGAGCCAGATCCTGCCGTCGCGCTGATTTCCGAACATCCATATTTTCCGTCCCCTAACCAAAGCATGATCCGCGACGTGAACAAGACCGGCATCGAGATGGTGATGGTAAACACCAAAAAAGTCATCCTTCATTTCTTCCGCAAAGACAGGAAAGTGTTGCGGAATGTTTTTAAAGAAACTGATATTGCGTCCCTTGTGAACCGGAAAATCAAGATAGGCTATTCTTGATATGTCCATCGGAGGATGCGTATAGAGCCTTTGGGTGCTTTCCGGATAAATAACCTGCGTTTCGTTATAAATGGGAACGGCGGCGTTCATCCAGTAATAAAAACGTTTCGGGTATTCTGTCGGATTGTGTAATTTCGTGCGCATTTCAATAGAGGCAAAACCGGGGCGCAGTATTACTTCCACGCACCAAATCATTCTGCCTACGCGTTCACAATCCCCGCAGATAAATGAAGCAGAGCCATCCTCATTTTCAATAATCCGCCATTCTACCGGTTCCAGTGTCGTTGTTGAATGGCTGTTCGGGAAATTGTATTCAACGCCATTTGCGCACCATGCTCCGCGCAACCCGAAAAGAGAGGGTTTCATCTGCGGATTATTGTAAAACATTTCCTTATTGTTTACTTTGTCATAAGCTGAATAAAGCCTTCCGTTCATTTCCGGCAGAAAAGTTAACATCAGGAATTCGTTTTCAAAAATAACCGACGCATATTTCCTGTCTTCTTTTTCGCCGGATATTTTTTCCTGGGTTGTATATGGGTATATGGGTTGTCCTCGCGGAGTGAAATCCCTTATGAACGGAGCTTCCTTATCGTCTCCCCCCCAGGGGTAAGTGGGAATAGTGATTTTTGAATGTTTAATCAATACTTTCTTCATTTTGAAAAATCTTCTTGGTTTAAAATTATGAAGTCATGCCCTTCGACTTCATATCCTTTGTATGAAAATGGAGCATCATTGAAATTAGCAATTACGATTGTCCCGTTCGAGAATTCGGTTTTCTGAGCCCCAGATAAATGACAACTGCCGCCTTTACTTAGGAATATCTCAACTTGGGTTAGAAATTCATGAGAAAGCATTTCGGCTTTGTATGCTTCCCGTAATTCAAAAGAGAGTTTTTTTGAAGTATCGTCAAATTGTGTTGGCAGCAACCCGTAAAGGGCGCACATTGCCAGATAATCGCGACCGCAAAAACCACAATGGCCCTCTCCTGCATAACCAAGAACCGAATCATGATAAACAAGTTGCCACAGGGGAATTGGACGTGAACCAGGCAAATCAACCAGTTTACGAGTAAATGGGGCATACGCGCCCAAATCTACAATATCGGCACAAAAATCGGCCGGGGCGTTCTCCGTTGCAAATGACCCGAAATTTCTTTTTGCGATTTTCATTACTATACGCCTGTTTTCCATATGCTGACGTTCCGACTGAGGATGCTCAGGGGAATAACAAGTATGGAACGGGACACAACCGATAACATCAATATAAATGCTTCCTTTTCCGGTCATTTCAGCGATATGCGGTAAATCCCTTTCCGCATATTTTATTGCCGGAGTTCCGCACATGAGATAGCACCTTCCCCCCCGCCAAATACCGCCTTTCCTCGGAGCGCCTCCATTATCATGGATCATTTCATCAAAAGAAAATTCCGGTGAATTCCTGTAGGAGTCCAAATAATTGTCGTGTACTGAATAAATAAAACCGTCAGATAAACTTCTTGCATATTCGGCGGCAGTCTTGAAATCTTCTTCAGAGCCGCGCTCCGGGTTAACCGGGAACCGGGTAGGATAACCGCTGTCAAATCCCATGTTGTTCCAACCGGTATTATATATGCATAAACGGTCAAAACCGCGCTTATGGGCGGTTTCGAACAGCTCATAAGCGCTCCTGTTTTCCGGTTTTCCCTCAATAACCGCCTGCTCCCTGGAGGTTATATACAGACTGTAATCTCTATGAACTTCTTTCGGGAGTTCAGTTGTGGAATAAACATTATGTTTCCAGATAACTGCTCCCACCAGTTTTTCCACTTCCGGTGAATCCTCGATTTTTCGCCGCAATGAAACAAATCGCCCCTCAAGCTTGACGATGTTCAGGTACCATTTTGCCAAATCGTTATAATTGGCTCCCTTAATAAAAAAAGTAAGAGTCAATTCTCTGCGGTATTCTGAAAATTTCTTCTCAAAATCGAATACCGGAGTTCCAAAAGCTCTGCCCTTTGACGTACGATTAATATCAAATTTCCAGTAAAAATCACAGAGAGAATTAACGTAGACGCCAAACCCGTTCCGTGACGAGAAATATCCCCATATTGGTAAAGCTAATCCTGACCACTCAAAAACAGATTCAGCTTTTTGAGGAAAGTCGAATACAGAACCATAGCCAACCGGCAAGACGAATTCACCTTTTTGCTCAGTATCCCAACCCAGAAAAGCGCCGGGAAAACTTACTGAACATATTTCTTCATCCAGTCCTTCTGGAGTTTCTGTCGCAAAGACAACTTCATTTTCCTTCAGGATTATTTCGAATCCAAAACGCAAATCCGGCCCCGGATCAGGTTTGCGGTAACCGTGTCCTTTGAAACGGGCCCAAAAATCAAAATGCTTAAAATAAATCGTTAATTTTTCCCCATTATTTTCAATCTTCGGCACGGCATGTTCAGCAATATTGTAATGATAAAATCCACCATAAGTCAGCTGAAAAGGATTGTGACTTTCAAGAGTTGTCCGCGAGACATTATCCGTTACTGACAGTCGTTGAGCGTTATCAGTGAGTTTTATGACAAAACGTTTATTTTCAATGATAAACATAATTACAATTCCTGTATTAGTTTAAAATCAATTCAATAACCGGCACTGTAACGTTGGGACGCATCATCACAGGTCTTGGCACTCTCAACATTGAACTCAATTCCGTTCTTCCATGCAGTTTTAGCACAACATCGTCTTCCTCCTCAATGAATTTGATTTCACTGCAATCACTGAGCAGTTGAGCATATTTTATCTTTCCGGCTAATCCGGGAAGCCGCAGCAAAGAATAAGGCCATACCAGACAATGCACATAAAGCCTGTTTGCGGCGGGATTATAAGTATAGCGGCAATTCTCAGGTTCCTTAGCCCATTCCGGTGAAACGGTGCAGCCGTGGATAGACCTGCCGTGGTATTTCATCCATGCGGCTAATCCTTCAAAGCGTTCTTGCGCCCGATAATCGAATTCTCCACGCGAGGTAGGGCCGACATTCAACAGCATATTGCCGCCCCGGCTGACATGCTGAATCAACATGATAACCAGATCCTCAACGCTTTTCCAAGTTAATTCATCGCGGAAATATCCCCATGCTCCGGATAAAGTCTGGCATCCTTCCCATACGACTAAATTTCCATTATCGTCCCTGATTCCTTTTTCCGGCGGCTTTTGTTCCGGGGTTTTTATGTCGATTTCATATGGAGTGAAAGTCATTCTCTTGGCAAGGCGCTCGTTAATAAGGATGCCGGGCTGAAGCGAACGGATCATTTTAGCAAGGTTAGCGGCGTCCCAATGATCACTGCCATCTTCTTGCTCTACCGGAAAACAACCGTCAAACCAGAGAATATCTATTTTTCCATAATTTGTCAGAAGCTCACGAATCTGTCCGCTCATATACTTGTTGTATTTGCTAATATCACGTTTTTTGTTTTGTTCGACGGGATCAATTCGATCAGGATGGATTTTGTCAATTGGGAATTCAGGATGATGCCAATCCGCAATTGAATAATAAAAACCAATATTCAATCCTTCCGCGCGAAAGGCATCGACTATTTCACGCAATAAATCACGCTTGCATTCAGGCGCTTTTACGGCGGAAAAATCAGTAAGCTTGGAGTTCCACAGACAAAATCCGTCATGGTGCTTTGTGGTAATAACAATATACTTCATTCCAGCTTCCCGAGCCATCTTCGCCCATTCCTTCGGATTGAACAAATCCGGGTCGAAAAGTTCAAAGTACTTTTTATAATCTTCCTGCGAGATTTTCTCTATATGTCTGATCCACTCATGTCTTGCGGGCATTGAATAAAGCCCCCAGTGAATGAACATTCCGAACCTTGCCCTAGTGAACCAGTCTGCTTTAAGATTTTCCATAATTAAAATTAACTCTCCATATTGTCCTGTTTTAAGTTTTGAGAAATCCATATTTAGAGATGGAGTTTTAGCCATTTTGAGACATCAACAGCTCCATCCAATAATTTGGGGCCTTCTAATAAAAGTATATGCATCATTTACAATTCAGCAAGCTTTGACGCTATGGACATTTTGTATTATATTATGGACGCAATGAAGTTTAACTTTAAAAGTATTTGCAATTAATAAAGAAAATGGGTGAGGCGGAAAATGCGACAAATTAATTTAAACACCATAAATAAATTTGCCTGGAATCAATATGTTTCCGAACTGGATATTCAGGTGTTGGTGACAGGCTTTGCAAGAAACTTTTTGGTATGGCCGACATTTATGAACTATAAGGGAGATATTTTTTACAGATGCTACTTGCCGGTAACCGGAAAATTCAGAATTCGTTATCAAGACGGGGAAACAGAATTGAGCCCCGGCTACGCATATCTATTCCCGCATGACTTACCCTTGAAATATGAAGGGATAGAACCATGTTCTCATTATTGGTTCCACTTTATTTCGGATAAACTGCAATATTTTCCTGCCTTTTTAGAGCCATTGTCGATTGCCGCGGATAATTCCACCCGCAAGCTTTTCCGTGATCTGATAAAAAGCGGCAGAATGCCTCCTTCGTTTCGGCAATCAGCGGCGGTTAAATGCGCCGCTACAACTATAGCTGCCATGTTTTTAGACAAAGAATGTGAGAATTGTGCCGATATAAAACATCCGGTTTCGTTCTTTGATAAGGTCATCGATTATATCAGGTTCCATTATAAAGACGATATTGTAATTGAAAACCTGGCTGAGATGATGGATATGCCCCAATATAAATTTACTGCGGTTTTTAGACAATATTTCAAGCATCCTCCCAAAAAGTATATTTCCGGTGTTCGCATTGCAAATGCTAAAAAACTTCTTATTCAAAGCGATATGCTGATTAAAGAAATAGCTTCTCACTGTGGTTATCTGGATGATCTGTATTTTCGCCGCATCTTTAAAAAATATACTAGAATGACTCCATTGCAGTACCGTTTGCTATATAGACAAGAGTAATAAACAGCTGATTTCGCAAAAAGATAAACGAAAAAAATGCTGTAATTACAATAATGGAGTTGCTATTCAACCCACATTCTACAATCGTGGCTTCAGATGCAATAATCCAGTTCCCCGGATAACAAGCGGCAAATCGATAAATCTATTCCAGAAGTCGAAATAATTCACAATGAACATAGTCATTATATACAAAGTTATTCAATATGTCCATAATAAATGATAAATAATCCATAGGCGGAGACTTGCCTTTATATTTCTTGGTATCTATAATTTTACTTAGACAAAAAAACATGATAATAATGATTATGTTTTCGGCGCTGGTGAAAATGTACTGATTTTTCCGACTTAAAATGTTACAGACAGATTGACAGTTTTTGGAAAAAATTTGATTTATTTTCATGGAAATTTACTTCGAATACTATAAATAATTACAGGAGATAATCATGAGCAAGATGAAAGCAGGACAACTTTCGCGTGAAGTATTATTGCTGATTGCCATGCTTTTCGGAGGGATTTGTTGTGTCACTACTGTAGCGGAAGATCTTGAAGGATACTGGAGATTAAACGAGGGAACCGGTTCAACCGTGTATGACGATTCGGGAAATGGCAACGATGGAACAATATATGGCGCACAATGGGTAACTGGTAAATTAGGAAAAGCATTGTATTTCGATGGCATTGATGATTATGTCAATTTGGGAAATGATACTTCTCTGGACATCCAGGAAACAATGAGTTGGTCTTTCTGGATAAATCTTGATTGTGATAGAAACAATGTAGTGCTGAGTCGGGGAGTATATAATAATAGTGGGTATCAAATAACGATAAATTACGGTCAAGTCAAATTCCGGACCTATCATAGTGGCGGTATGGTAGATTCTTATACAGTCTGGGGAACTGTAGGTTCTGGGAATTGGCATCATGTGGTAATCTCTCTGGAAAGTGGTCTGGTAAAATTTTATATCGACGGCGTGGAAAGTTCTTATGTTAAAAATGTTCATAATGTAACTCCATCTGGCACGAAATACGCTTACTTGGGAGCATATAGCGGCTTATCGTATTTCATGGATGGTTCAATCGATGAACTAAAAATCTATGACCGAAATCTAAGTGCGGAA
This sequence comes from Victivallales bacterium, assembly GCA_963678815.1. Lineage (GTDB taxonomy): Bacteria > Verrucomicrobiota > Lentisphaeria > Victivallales. The sequence continues at coordinate 3,230,111 of OY787460.1, read as the reverse complement.
GAGGTAGAAAAACTATATGAAGCCGGTCATATTTGCGGTTTCTGGAAAATGGACAATGGAACCGGAACTACGGCATCAGATTCATCCGAATATAGTAACGATGGAACAATATATGGCGCCACTTGGATTGATGGACAACTTGATCAGGACGGAATTTTCGGAAAAGCATTGAGTTTCGATGGCGTTGACGACTATGTCAGTTTGGGAAATGATGATTCACTGGATATTCAGGAAAACATGAGTTGGACTTTCCGGGTGAAGCAAAACAGTACGGGAAGCAACAGAAGAGTATTTGAACGCGGTGTATACAACAGTGACGGTTATGAAATCATGATAGATTACGGTCAAGTAAAATTCCGCACTTATCATGACGGCGGTATTGTGCAAACTAACTCAACTGCGGGGATTATCGGCACTGATACCTGGCGCCATGTAGCAATCGTTCTTGAGAACAGTATCGCAACTATCTATGTCGACGGAAAAGAATGCACATTGACACAAAACACTCACAACGTAACTCCCTCAGGTACAGAAAACGCTTATATCGGGGGATATAACGGCGTGTCGTATTTTATAGATGCTTCAATTGACGAATTTAAGGTACATGATCGGGCATTAAGTTCTGACGAAGTGGCAACAACGAATCTTGTTTCTGCTTATGCAAACCGGAATTATTATACAGGTGAAACAGGAAAAGCGATTTGCAGTTTAAACATTTCCTCGATTGGTGATGTTTCCAGTAATTGTTATCTGGTTGCAAAAAATTCAGCGGGAACGGAACTTGGCTCTCATGTGACTCCGGCTTTGAAAGCAGAGGTTCCATTCAGTACTTCATCAATGTCTTCGGGACAAAATACAGTTGTCGTAGAATTACGAAAAAATTCAGAGGAACTGGTCGCGCAATATGATTTCGATATATTAAAAAAGGCGGCAAATTCCGGACTTGAAATAAAAGTGGATATCCCAAGCGGCGCTGTCCTGTATAATGGAACAAAATTTTTTCCTATTGGATTTTATATGACGAACGTCAACTCGGACAATACAACCGCTTTTCAGGATGTGGCAAATGCGGGTTTCAATACCGTGTTGCGCTGCAACGGGTATAATGTAGATCCCTCTGATGCGACAACTTATCTCGAAAATACAGATGATTACGATTTATTTCTTATAGATAAACTTCAATGTTATGCTGTAGATAATTTTAATGACTACAAGCTTGGCTCCGCGGAAGATTTCTGGGATGAATACATTGAAGAACGTAGCCGGATACTGCAAGCAGTAGGTTATGCCGAACAAGAAGAAAATTTACTCTGTTATTACACGTTTGACGAACCAACAACCCCAATGATTGAAGCCGGTCAGGATCTTTATGAAGAAACAAATAACGAGGATGGATATCATCCCACTTTTGCGCTGTATTCATCGAATATTCCAGCTGGTGACGAATACACTAACTGGTGTGATATTCTTGGAGTTGACACTTATTGGATTCCTCCGCGTGAGTCGGGAACTGTCCGCAGTTGTGTAGATTGGATGACTAAATACACATACCTGGCAAAACAGCGTGCCCAACTGGACGGCAAAGTTTTCTGGGTTGTCCCGATGGGAGAATTCTGGAGCCAATCCAATAAACGCTCCGTCTTATCTTCTGAACAGCGCTGTCAGACTTATCTCGCCCTGATTCACGGCGCAAAAGGAATTATATACTATCGTTATCCAGTGTTTCATGACAGTTTGTGGAGCATCCTTTCTGATCTTGCCGGTGAGCTTGCTGATTTGTCCGGATGTATGCTGGAAGAGGATTTGGATCAGAGCGTTAGCTATTGGAATGGATCATCTCCTGTTTTATTTAATCCTGTCTACAATCAATTTACTGATATCCAGGTTTCCCTGCGTAAAGCTCCTTCTGGAGAAAGTTATGATTATGTACTGCTGGCCGCCAACACCAGGGAATATTCAATTGATGTCGATTACACAATTTCGCTGCTTGGAACAAGCGGCACGGTAGGCCGCATGTTTGATGAGGATACTTACACGGTTGCCAATGGTGAATTCAGTGATACTCTTGATGCTTTTGCGACCAGGGCTTACACATTTTCCAGTACTTCAACTGATCCGATTGAAATAAAAGTCGTCATGTCTCCTAATGGAAGTTTCACCCCTGAAACTTTCTATCCGTTGAGTGGCAGGGAAAACATGACAAACTTGATGCAGAATCCCAGTTTGGAAGATGCATCATTAACTAACTGGCCGGATTACTGCAAGCCTTGGGATGCAACTCCCCGCATCAATGCGGCAAATCAAGGATGGGGATTGGTGACAGACAGCCCGTACCATGGCGGCAAATGCCTTAAAATAGTAAGGGATTCAACTCTCAACGGTTTTTACTTCACTTTAATACCACAGCATAGTGACTCTAATGGCAAGGATTATACTTTCTCCGTGTATCTGAAAACCGATGCTGCCGGCGCGGCCGCAAATAACGGCCAGGGACTGAGTGTAAGACTGCAAGGCACTGCCGATGGAATAGGTTACACCGACGTCTATGTTGATTCAACCTCATGGACTCGTAAGTCTTTTACTTTTAATGTTCCTGCGAATCTTTCAAGTAATAAATTTCAGGTGATATTGCTGGAAGATGGAACCATCTGGGCTGACGCCGTGCAAGTGGAACAGGCATCATCAGTTTCGGCATTTACAACTGATTAATGAAACAAAGATAATTTATGGTATAGCGAAAGGTTTTATGTAAATGATTTTTCAACAAAAAACGGAGGTTCCAGTGAAAAGACGGTTTAATCAAACTAGAGAATTACACAATTATGAAGCTTTCAAAAATACGGAGGTAAAACAAATGCGTAACAAAAAGAACAGAATTTTTACTCTTATCGAGCTTTTGGTTGTCATAGCTATCATTTCTATACTTGCGTCTATGTTGCTCCCAGCGCTGAAACAGGCCCGGGAAACGGCATATAAAGCTAATTGCATAAGCAACGTAAAACAGATCGGACTTTACCTTAACGAATATTGCGGAGACAATAACGGCTGGTGGATTCATGACGGAGGAACTGGAGGTTCATTTAACAGATACTGGCAGGAATACATGATAAACCTCGGTTATGGAACGGCCGGTAAACGCGTCTATAAAACCTCGGGAAGTTATAATGCTACCTGGTCATCGCGTGAATTCAACCTGTTCTGTCCGAAAAAACCCGGGCGGACCGTTTACAGCGATTTCACCTGGCCGGACGGAGCCAACAACGGTATCGGGGATTATATTATCAACGCCTTCTATGAGTTTGCCAATAGAGACAGCAATAATGTGTGTCCGGGCTGGAAAATAAGCTCAAGGTTTCAGGGTGGGATTGCCCCTTCCGACATTGTGATGGTTGGCGAACGCGATGAAAAAGGCGGAATGTTTCTTTTTCAGAACGTCTATGACTGGGACAGTCAGATACGGCACTATGGCACTGAGCCAACAAAAAATACCACCATTAATCCTTTCCTGCACGGTGGCAACGGCAGTAATTATCTGTTCGGAGACGGTCACTGCGAATGGCGCGAATGGCGGAATGTAAATTACAAAATGTTTCGTCCTGAGTACACAGGGGCGAACCGCACATTGTATTAATAATAATTTTAAAATTTTCACAACCACAAATTTATATTCACATTTTTCAAGGAATACCCATATGTCGAAAATATTCGCAGCGCTGCTAGCCGTAATTTTGTTGCCGGAAGTTGTTATAAAAGCAGAGCATCCCAATATCCCGAATCTTAACATTTCACCATGCAAAACGCCCCCAATAATCGATGGCGAATTGAATGATTCCTGTTGGAAGAATGCCGCAACAGTCAATAAATTTGAAATCATCGGGAAAAATAAAATAATCAAGAAAAATAAAATTTTTGTTACATGCGATAACAAGTGGCTTTACGTCGGATTCGACGTAAAGCAATCCGCAATGGAGAGGGTAGCGCCAAAATATGTAAAAGGACACGATGATTTCGTTCAGCGCGACGATTGTGTTAAATTCTCTTTCGATCCCGGAACCGATGGTAAAATCTGGTATCATTTCAAAGCTAATCGCGCTAACGTGAAACGCGACATCAGGATACTTAACAACCGCCAGGAGATTTTTTCATGGAATATCCCGTGGCGTTCCGCAATAAAGAATAATGAGCGGAACTGGACTGCGGAATTTGCAATTCCGCTATGTCTGCTTTATCCGTTCGACAACCTGAAAAATGCCCGGATGAATCTGCTGATTTCAAGCTATGTTCCTGAACGCGATGCCCAGGGGGTGGTCGTCCACGCCCCTAAAGCAACCAGATATTCATGGGCTCCGGTAGTTAAAAATTTTGCGGAACCAGATAATTTTGGAAAAATTTCAGGGCTGGATAAGATAAATATCAAAGCCGCATTCCTTCCTTATATTGAAAACGCTGAAATTGCGAAATACTTTCAGAAAAACGGTAAATTCTATTACGGGATTGATATAAAATTAAAACCGTATACTTCCATTCCGGGAAAGGTAAACCTGGAAATTATCGATCAAACCTTCGACGGTAAAGTGAAAATAATAAATCAATCACTCGATTTCCCGCGCAATGGAAATGAAAAAAACTACCGGATCGCAATTCCGGTTGATACCATGGTCAAGCGTCAGACGTTACTTGCGGTTAAAAATCCTGAGACCGGGGAAATATTGCAGAATTTAAAGTTCTCAGACAAAAACATGGAGGCTCTGGACCTCTTTTCCGCATATATCGGAAGGAATTATTATACAACCGAAAAAAACGCTATAGCCGTCTGCAATATCAGGCTGCCGGAAAAAGCCATGAAAGAGATGTACCTTAGCGCTGAAAATACCACCGGCAGGGAAATTGCCCGTAGCGGAAAAGTTAAACCGGACACCTATTTTGAAATCCCGCTTGCCCGTATCAAACAGTTCGGCAAAAATATAATTACCGTAAAATTGTGTGATTTCCCAAAACGCACAGTTTCTTCTCTAAAATTGAATTTAATAAAATTAAAACCGAAACCAGGTTGTGAATGGAAAATTGATCATATCAACCAGACGTTGCTGAATAACGGCAAACCGATTTTTGGATTCGGGTTTATCGGACAGTTTTCTCCCGAGGATAAAGATACTTTCAAGATGTTGAAAGACAGCGGATGTAATATGGTCATTGCATGGGGAAAATGGCAAGGGCTGGACTCTCCAAAACAGATACCCCAAGTTATTCAAAGCGCAGGGGAATTCGGCTTGTATGTGGTTCCAGCTATAGATACAATGAGTTGCAAACCGTGTCCCAAACTGGATATCCTGAAAAAATACTTTCCAGACAAACAACCTTTGACCGGAATAAATTATTCTAGAATGAAAAGCTTGTTGATTTCGGGCATTTACAAAAAACTGCCGCGAATTGCGAAAAATGAAATTTTCGACGCCTATGTGAAGAAAAACCTGCCGTATCTGATCCAGGGAGTTGATGCGTGCAAAAACACGGATAATCTGATGGGATATTTCATCTTTGATGAGCCGTGTTTGTCCGTCTTTGACCAGTGGAAAACCGGAAATATTGTTTTTAATGAAATCAATAAAAGTGATGGTTACCATCCTGTTTTCATCAATTACAGTTCCAATATTCCCAAAACTCCGCATGCTAATGACTGGTGCAATATCCTGATGACCGATCCGTACTGGATTCCGGGCGGAGAGCGCAGGAATGCCCCGGATTTTGTTTCTATGGTTACCCGCAATATGGTCCGACGCGCCACGGAACACCGTCAGCCTGCCTGGACGATTCCCATGGCGACATTCTGGTCAAGTTCCCGCAAACGTCCTATCCTGCCGCGGGAACAGATGTGCCAGACTTATCTGGCGGCAATTCATGGCGCCAAAGGAGTTGTGTATTATGAATATACGCTGTTGAACGACAAGGCCAGCTGGGATGCGTTAAGCACATTGGCAAAACAATTCAAGGAAGCACTCGGACCTGCCTGCACAGCGCCTGCCGTGCCGAATAAAATCACTTATCGGCAGAAGGTTAAAGGAAAGGTGGCAGTTTTTAAAATTAAAGATGGTTCGGACAAATTCCCGGATGTCCAGGTAGCATTGAAACGACATCCGAATCGCGGATATATCCTCATGGCTGCCAACAGCAGATACTATCCGGTGAAAACAACAATTAAAATATCCGGTCTAAAAACTGATGTAAAAAGAATTTTTAAAAATAATACGTATCCAGTTAAAAATGAAACATGGACTGATAATTTTGAGGATTTTGGAGTTCGTGCCTACCATCTTGATCTGCCAGAAATCAATCAGCCGTATTCAATTGAAGTTACAGCGATTCCACCGAATAAAATTCCACCTCCGGAACGCGCTTTCCCAGGCGGTTGGCGCAGGGGGCATAAGAACGAATTCGCAAATCCAAGCTTTGAAGAAGAATGCTTTCGCGGTTGGCCGGAATATTATTTCATGAGTCCATTCGGAAAGCGTCGTAAGGGACCGTTCATCGGTGAACCCGGAGCTGTATGGGGAATTGATTATAATGAAGCTAAATTCGGCAAAAAATCAATGCGGATAAAAACCCCGTTTACTACTAACGGAGGTAAGGGAAGAGTATATTGGCGATGCAATCCTGTAAACCGAAATGCTGAAAATTACGTATTCTCCGCATGGATGAAAGCAAGCAATGATAATGCTAAAGTTCAAATGCGCGTATCCAACCTTAAAATAAAATATGTTACTGTAGACAAGAAATGGAAAAGATACTCAATTAAATTTAAACTGCCGGACGCAACCAAAGCCAGGAAGCACAATTTTTATATGATTATGTTGAGAACTGACGGTGATTTGTGGGTTGACGGTGTTCAACTCGAAAAAGGAACAAAAGCCACTCCATTCGAGGACAAATAAATGAGAAAATTAATTTTTGCCATTGCCCTTTTGTTCGTGTTGCCGCAATTGAAGGCGCAGATTACTTATGACGCCGGGAGCAATACCATCACCATTGAAGGTTTTCCGCCGGATATGCCATGCAGTCTTAACAATTTGTACATGACCGATAAAGTCAACGGCTGGGGAAAAATTACCCGCAAGGAAAACGTTTATAAAGTCAACGCCAACATTGTTCTGGGCCATCCCGGAAGCTCAGATAGCTGCCTGCAAATAGCTGGCAATCAATCTGAAACGTTGTTGCTAAATGGAAATCTGACAGTATCTCCTTTTTTTGTAAGAGGAGTAAACAAGAAATTATTCTGGGAAACCCAAAAAGCTGAAAATCTGCTGATCATTGGTGACCGGAAACGTCCGGAGATATCCGGAAAACTGATAATTTCAAAAGGTAATAATCTGTTTATCGGAACAATCAGAAAATACAAAAGGAAACTACAGGTCGGTGGCGGTCTGATCGCTTTTAACTGTAAAATTACCGCACCGGAGAATACACGGTTCGGCGGTAAATTTGTATGGATACATTCCGGCGCAAAAATTATTTTAAAGAATTCTGATATATCCAGATTCAATGGAAACATATACGGTTTTTACGGGAAAAATAAAGTTGTCGAAAATTCCGTTTTCGAGGATGGAGGCGGAATAATTGCCGGAAAATGCCTGTTTTTAAACTGCACTTTTAAAAATCTTAATAACGCAATTGTCGATTATGGCAAGCTTGACGCAACCTTTGATAGTTGTGTATTTGAAGGCAATACAAGAAACTGGCGGATGCAGTATTATTTCGGCATTACCTGCATTGACTGTAAAATCGGCAATACAAAACTTCCCGACATTTATAATACCTTTATCCGAAAAGGGGAAACGGTATTTCCAAGGTTTATTTCGCGCCGTCACGTTGTTGTAAAGGTTGTCGATATTTCAGGAACACCTGTTGAAGGAGTGGTAGTTACCGCGGTTTCTGAACTTCCTGGAAATAAACTTGTCAGTAACAGCGGAGTGAAAACCGGCAGTGATGGACTTACTCCCGGCAAAGAATCATTAAAAGCGCTGCTGCTTACCGAAAAAATTATTATTGCAACGAAAGACAAGAATCATCCAGATCAAAAAGATTATTCTTACAAAATCATTGCAGAAAAAAACGGCAGAAAAGTGGTATTTAATAATTTTAAACCCACAAAAAGCTGGCAGATATTGACGCTTAAATTAAAGTAACTCAGGATTTTCGTAAAACTGAGTGCAGTCAATGCGCCAAGTCCGTTAACCGCTCCAATTACGATTGCGAATCTGTTTTTAATTTATTCGTAATATGCCTGGGCTAACTTGAAAGTGTCCCAGGTTTCCGGATCATGTCCGGTGATGATTATGACGCCGTTTCGGCGCATTGCCTTGATTGAGAGGGCACATCAAGTTAAAAACGGGAAAAGTGACTGAAGAATATCCCAATGGAACTATGAATAAGCTTATTCAATAAAGGCATTTTTTGTCAAGTAACAGGAATGATTCCTGAAAATGAGCACCAATCCTCTTTTTCAAGGCAGAAAGTAACGCAATCAGAAAGTTATCCTGCACTCAGGCAGCTTTCTTCAACTCGACAACAGGCAGATGCCGTCTGCCTTCGATATATGAAATTTTGAGCTTCATTTCTGGTACTTCTGAGGCATGTACAAGCTTGAGGAATTTTTTCGGCGGTGAATGATTATAGACTTCCTGTGGAGTTCTGCCAGCGAGGTATTCGTGTGGCCGGTACTCATTGTACGTAAGCATCCGGCGGGGACACATCACGGGGAGAATCGGTTAAGCCATGGGGAATGAAATTATTTCCGGTTGCGTAACTGTTCCCCGTTTTGGGGGAGGGGTTCGTGGAGTTTTGAGTGAGGATGTGAGTTTATTTTGGCAAGCACAGTTTTAAGGTATTCAAAGGGATTGATTTTATTGGCTTTACAGGTGGCGATGAGGCTCATGAATATGGCCGCGGTTTCGCCGCCGCGTTCGCTGCCGACAAAGAGAAAGTTTTTGCGCCCAGAGTTACCGGGCGAATGGCCTGTTCAGCGGTGTTGTTATCGAATTTAAAGCGTGGGTCGAGCAGGTAATTGCGCAACACATGTTGCTGATTCCTGGCGTAAATAACGGCTTTGCCCAAGGCGGATTTCGGCAGAGCGTGGATGCTGTTAACTTTATCAAAGAAACGGTTCAGCACCCGGTTGGCGCGTTTTGTCCGCAACGCCAGTTTGTCTGCGGCGGACACGGTTTGTGGCAGTTCGGCGATGCGGTGTTCGATCCGGTACAGGAGGTTGCTCAGGGTTATGAAGCTTTCGGCTTCTTTTACGCCGATTTTAGCTGCCTCCACAAATCGCCGCCGCACATGCGCCCAGCATCCGAGCGGGACAATATCGTGGCGGTTCCCGACTTTTGCGTAACCAGAATAATTGTCGGTCTGCAGGAATCCCCTGAAGTTTTTAAAAAGGGTTTTCGCGCGCTCGTTTTTCCAGTCGCCGGTAAAATGGAAGAACATTCCCGGCGGCCCGCCGCCGGTCCTGACCAGCCAAAGCCTCGCCTGTTTGATTTTTTTGCCTTTGCGCAGCAAGTCGACCGGCGTATCGTCGGCGTTGACATAATCATAGGCAAGCACAAATTTTTTAAGCTCATTATAAAGCGGTTTGACAGCCGCGGCACAGTTGTTCACCCAGTCGCACATGGTACTTGCGGGAATTTTTATGCCGTGCCGGAGAAAGATTTGTTCCTGCCGGTACAGCGGCCAAGGCTAAACCTTGGATTAAACGGCCAAACTGCTGAAGCGAGTTTGGCGAAGTCGCGAAAGCACTTCGCCCGTTTGATCCAAACGCAACGTTTGGCAGCGGTCAATGGGACCGTCCGGAAGCGGCGCGGTTTTAACGCCGACCTTGTTGCCCTTGCGCCGCGCGGGACTCGCGTATTTGAAACTGGACATATTTATTTACATAGAATATCGGCGGTTCAACGGCCAGTTGTTCGGTTACATCCTCGCCGATCCTGATCATCGGCTGTCCAGTAACCGGACAGCCAAGGCTAAGCCTTGGATTAAACGGCCAAACTGCTGAAGCGAGTTTGGCGAAGTCGCGAAAGCACTTCGCCCGTTTGATCCAAACGCAACGTTTGGCGTGGCCGTTAAGATTTTTATTTTTGCCTTTGCGCCGGTCGTATTCGATATGTTCGGTAGCGGCAGCCTCTGTCTCAGCGGCTTCGGCGGTTGATTCAAACAACTCCGGCTGATCGGGATTAGTTTGCTCCGAACTGGAACCGAAACGGCGCAGCTTTTCAAGCCTCAGCATCTCACGCAACAGGGAAATTAACGGAGTTTTTCCTTCTCCAGGTTTTCACAATCGCAACACATTCGGAAATATAGCAAATATTGCTATTATATCAATTATATTTCAGGGAAAACCGCTTCATTTTGACTACTTTCAAACCTTCCAGCACCATTGCCAGTGTTCCCGGATCGATGAGTTGCTTTTTTCCGTCGCCGGGCGGCAATGGGAACGAGCCGCTTTCCAAGCTTTTTGCCCAGAGGCAGTATCCGCCGCGTTCCCAGTACAAAACTTTCATCCGGTTCCTCGCGCGGTTCAGAAAAACAAACAACGATCCAGACAACGGGTTTTCTCCCAGATGACCGGAAACCAAAGCGGCCAAAGTGGTCATAACTTTTCCGCATGTCAACAGCCTCACGACACAACAGAATCCTGGCGTTGCCAAGCGTGGGAAACATCACAACACCTCCCGGATAATCTTCAGCGCATGCTTGAATCCGGACCCGGCGAAATCTTCCGTCAACTCGAAACTCACACCCCGGAAACTCAACTTCAACGACGGCGTTTCGGATGGCCCTACGGGAACCTCCGCCGGAACCAACTCAATAAACAAGTCCTTCAAATTTTCCGGCGAATTATCCGGCAATTTTGGCTTCTTTTTCTCACCAAGCTTCTTTTCATACGCCGTCGACCTCCGACACTGCCGTTCAAACCAACTCACCTCAATCCCACTTTCCCGGCAAAACTCTTCCTTCGACTTCCCGCTAACCTTATACTTCCGGTACACTTTTTTCCAGTCGGCATAACTTTCACTGTTCATCACTTCCTCCAAATTTTTCATTCAGAGAAAAACGATACCCCATTCCCGGCTACCTGTAAACGTGTCCCCGCCGGATGCTTACAGTACTTCATTCAAGAAAGGTGATCTTGTTTCATGCTTCGCCCCACATGTGAGTGTAATGGGTCGTTTGAAAGAACGCGCGGAAACATTGTTTGTTCCAATCCGTGAAGAACATATAAAAACGGTCACGTTCTTGTGGCTCGGGGGGGGCGCTATGCACGGTCTGCAAAACCGGGTGAACATCAAACTCAAACATTGGATTGTTGTCTTCTGCCTTGGAATTGTCGGAAACTTGAGTCTTCAGCTTGAAACATGGAGTTGCGTAGCGGCGATGGAAGCAGCGGTTGTCACGGTACTGGAATTGCAGGGAATTGCAAACATCTGTTGCTTCTGGTCGGTAAAAGTCACAGTCTGTGATCCCGAAAACTGAAGGATTTTTAGAACAAATTTCCGGTAAAATCAACGCAAAAACAGGTAAAAATGAGTCTAATCTTCTTGTCACGGGTTAGAGAAATTACAGTGCTTGCACCCTACCATATTCGGTGAAAAAAGGAACAGTTTTTGATAATCATTCTCATGTAGTGCGGTAAAAGGTATAAATGAATTAAAAAACTCTTCACTCGTCGAGTCTAGTATGGAAATCCATTATAAATTATTTCCATAATCGGGACGGGACAAGTGTCGATTTCACCGATTACCAGATCGCTGAAATAGTCAGGTTTGAACCTTTGTTTTCAATTAACGACTGTATGAGCAGTATGCAATGCAAACTTTGTCTCTGCTTTTGCCACGCTACACTCAAAAAGTGTACCTTCGGAAAGAACTTGGCATCACTCGGGTTGCGGATGGCTGATCCCGGATGGAGGACTTTCACCTATTGACTGTTACCGGCTTTGACCGGCGCTTTCGATGAGTAAATGGACACTACGCGGGATATCTCCGGGACCTGAATTGCCCTGGTGTGCAACCGATTTTCTGGCGAAAGGCGCGGGAAAAGTAATATCGGTCACAGAATCCGGTTTCCAGAGCTATTTCGTCAATGGATTTGTCGCTGTGCTGGAGCATGATACAAGCTTCGTTAAGTCTGAGCTGTTTGGAATATGCTTGCGGCGAGGTTTTGGTTTCCTTCTTGAACAGGAACAAAAAACCGTTTCTGCTCATGCCAACTGACCTGGCCAACTCGCTATTGGAAATTTTTTGTGTTTTTTCAAGGGTTTCTATGGCTTTTGCCACTTTCGGCGGGTACACCGGACAACTCTGGATGCTTCCCACGGGAATCGCTAGGAGAACCGAATGCAGATATACCAGTAATTCCATCTGAGTTTGCGGCTCATCCGCCCGTTTATTTACTTTACCCGAAAGGATCGATGCCTGCCGTGCCAGTTCCGGGTTCGTCAGCACAAACATTCGCTCTTTAATCCCGGAAAACGGATAAGACACGAAGCAGTGAACATAAAAGTGATTAATGAGTTGCTCCGCCCGGGTTGAATAAACCGTGTTGGGAGAGAGTACGACAATTTTTTCCGGTGTCAACTCCACCTCTTTCCCCATACAGGATACAAACGCTCCCGGCGCATCATTCCAATATATCCGCCAGTAAGGTCCGATAACTTCTTTTTGTTCCCAATGAAAAGAGCCGCCGGGCCCCAAAGACTGGCATTTACTGACAATCAATCTGATGGCAGGAACATTTTCCCAGCCGGAATTGTTTTCCGTTTTTTTCATACCCTTCACCAAATGTTACAATAACACACAAATATTGTACTTCCATTCATTTACAGAATGACTTTTATGCATATAAAATAATCATAATAACAATAAAAATCAATCGGAAATTTGTATGAATGATCTATGGATGGCCCCCGCGGGATGCGAGAAGAAGGAAAATTGCTACTTCCGCGCGGTGAGAATAATAGAGGACGAAAAACCGGCAACTATCGAGATTGCCGCCGAATCCTACTATATCCTATACATAAATGGGAAAATCGTCGGCCGGGGTCCGGCCCGTGGCACTCGGCAGCAAAACTATTTTGACACATTCGAAGTGTCCGAGTATCTCGTTCCCGGCAGAAATGTGGTTGCCGTATTGGTTTATTGTATGAATATTTCCACTTTTACGGCGACGCCTTCTCAACCGGCTCTCTGGATTCGGTTTGACGGACAGGCGCAAAGCCCGGAAGACTGGCGGGTTGCCATCGCCCCGGACTGGTTGAAGGAAACGCCCATCTACACCAAGCAGACAGGATTTTCCGAATGTCGTGACTTTCGCCTGGAGCCTGCCGGATTGATTCTAGGTGAAGGAACAGAAAACTGGTCAACCGCAATAGCGGTTCCCGCCGACAGGGCAATATATTCAAAGAAACTTCTACCCAGGGACATTCCAAGCCTGAAGGAAACTGTCATACTGCCGGAGGATATACTTTTGAAAGCGTCCGTGGCACGGGTTCACAACCTCGATATAAATGAAACGGCAAAATTATTAACGGAGGAAAAGCACCTGGTCCTGTCCCCAGAACGTCTGGAAGGCTTTAGCGAGTGGATAGCAAACGAAAGGGAGAACATGATTCTGCATCCCACCACAGATGGCAAGGGTATCGTTCTCCTGTTCGACTTCGGCACCGAAGTAATAGGCAGATTCGAGCTGGCCATAGAAGGGGTGGACGGAGCCATCGTCGATCTTTGTCACGAAGAAGAGCTGTGGAACGGTCGCCTTAAGGCTGCTCATCCCGTCAACTCATCCATTAAAGATGGCTACAATTTCTCAGACCGTTACTTTCTTCGCAAAGGGCGGCAGATTGTGGGGAATACCATCAACGAGCGTGGATTCAGGATGGTTCAAGCGGTATTCAGGAACTTCGATGAGCCTCTGGTCATCCATTCAGTCCGAGCAGTGAAATCAGTCTACCCCTATCCCCATCGCGGGACGTTTAGTTGCGACGATTTTATGTTGAACCGGATATGGGAGGTATGCGGTGAGACATTGTCAGTCTGCACCACCGACATTTTCACCGACTGCCCCTGGCGCGAGCGGGCCTTCTGGGTCAACGATCTGATCGTGGAAAACAAAACATCCCTGGAGTTTTTCGGTGCTTCCGTCATCCATCGGCGCGCATTCCGCCTGGCCTTTTCAGAAGCCCGCGACAACGGTCTGGTGCCGTGTGTGTGTCCTTGCCGGGATGATAGCATAATCTTTCCCGCCACCAACCTGTTCATGCCCCTGATGCTGCACGATTATCTGCTGTATTCCGGGGATATTTCCCTGATAAAGGAACTGCTTCCCCATGTGTTTAGAATATTCGATACTTTCGAAGCGTGGTTCGATGACGACAGTCTGATCGTTCCGCCGGAAAATCTCTGGAACTTCTTTGACTGGTCATACGGGCTGACCGGCATCTCCCTGAATGGCAAAAACACTTCGTTATTGAATTACCTTTACGTAATGGCAACAGGCGCCGCAACGGAGCTTGCCGCTTATGCCGGAATCACTGCCGATGAAAAGTATAGGTACCGCGCCATCAAAACCGCGGAAGCCGCGAACCGCAGGTTTTTCAAAGAAACCGAAAACCGTCTGGCTGACTGGCTGGAACCAGATGGTAACCTGTCAGGACATTCCAGCCAGTTGGCGCACGCATTGGCCCTGTTGAGCGGAAAAGTGCCTTTTGAGCGGCATAAAGCTTTTGTATCCGCCCTTGACGATGACAAAATCCTGGAACCGGAACTCTACCTCAGTTTCTTCGTGTTTCAGGCAATGCGTTTATGCGGACAGGAAACCGCGGCCCTAGAGCGAATCAGGAAATACTGGGGACCGATAGTCGAGTCGGGTTCACCAACGATCTGGGAAATGGGGGTCCACAAAAAAGGTAAGGCCGCATTTGGCGGAAACGGCAGTCTCTGTCATGGCTTTGCCACTGCTCCGGTTGATTTTTTCCAAACTGTGATTCTTGGTGTGAAACCTTTAAAGCCGGGATTCGCCGAATTCAGGCTGTCGCCAAACCCATGCGGTCTGAAGTTTGCCCAGGGACGCATTCCGACCCCGTCCGGCAACATTCGTGTGAGATGGGAAGACAGGGAGAATAAATTGATGCTGAATTTGGATGTGCCACCCGGAATCAGGGCGGTATGTGACGACGGGCGGATTTTCAACCCGGGAAAACATGAACTGTTAATACTAAGTATCCCAAACTTATCTCGGTTGGCTGGTTGATAAAGAGGATATCAAAGGCTTTATCGTATTTTGGGTTCTCATATATAATCGCGGCAACAACTCCGATGGATGGAGGATATACCGCAAAATAATCTCTTTAAAAGGAGCATGACAATGACAGAAAAACGAAAGTATTCGGCAATATTAGGAAATTTGGGCAACACTTGTGACAGGTTCTGCAGCAGCTACAAGGACAATCCGTCCTCTCTGGAAATGCTCAAACGCGCGGCCAAAATCGAGGGAATTACGGGCATCGAACTTGTCGGCACCTGGGACATCCGTCCGGATAATGTTGACGAAATGAAAACCGCGCTCGATGATCTTGGCTTTGAGTGCGTGTCCATCATCCCCGATTTGTTCGCGGATAAAATCTGGCGTAACGGCAGCATTTCAGCTAAAGATCCCGAAGTACGCAAAAAAGCAATGGAATATCTGCGTACAATGTGCGGCATCGCCGAAAAAATGGACTGCGAAATAATTAATCTCTGGCCCGGTCAGGATGGCTATGATTATTTATTCCAGGGGAATTACCTGGACGAACGTAGTTGGCTGGTGGAAAATATAGCTGAATTAGCCGGGAAATTTCCACATTTGAAATTCGCACTCGAATATAAACCCAAGGAACCACGCACCCATTCGTATATGGCACGCATGGCTGATACTTTGCTGGTCTGCCTGCAAACTGGTATGGATAACGTCGGGGTAACTATTGACACCGGACACTCTTTCATGGCCGGGGAAAACGTTTCCGAAGCAATCGTGCTGGCAAAACAGGCCGGGAACAAACTTTTTCACATGCATTTCAACGATAATTACAAAGCCTGGGATGATGATATGATTGCCGGATCAATTCATTCCCTGGAGTATATCGAAATGCTCTACTGGC
This sequence comes from Victivallales bacterium, assembly GCA_963678815.1. Classification (GTDB taxonomy): domain Bacteria; phylum Verrucomicrobiota; class Lentisphaeria; order Victivallales. The sequence goes on along the minus strand of OY787460.1, from coordinate 3,213,928 downwards.
TGGATAAATGTGATTATAACGGCTGGCTTTCAATGGACCAGTATCCCTACCGCGAAGACGCAACCGGGGCGATTTCGGAAAGCATCAGCTGGCTGAAGGCTTTTGACAAGATCATGACCTCAAGCCGGGATAAAATTACCGATATAATTGCTGAAGGCGATGCGGTAAAAACTTCCGGATTTATGCGTTCAATTTTAGTAGGATAATGTAATGGGAATCCTGAAATTACAGAACTTTTTAAAAACTAAAAGAGCTAAAATATATACCTGGCTGCTGCGAGGTGATACAGCGCATATCGGTAAGAACAGTACTGTTTATCCGTCTTTTAATCGTAACAATATCAAAACTTAAATACAAAGTTCTTGTTTAAAGCCGTTTTGTATGAATATTTTTACCCCACTGGTGTTCAAACCGATTACTCCATGAAGTGATCTTTCAGGATTTTTATAACATCCGGCTTGACTTCCTCAAAGCCGTCCTGTTTTGCCCACCAGAGGGTAGCCGACTCATAGCAGTTAAACGCGGCCGCTCCGGCATGTTCGATATCGTTGAGATATCCGGACAGATCAGGCAGGCCATGGATGAACGGACAGAACGCCAGCGGGATGTTTTTATCCTTGCATCGTTTTATTAACTCATTGCCTTCAGGGGAGAAAGTATTTTGGGGAGCGCGGAGGATCTTGTAGGTAACTTCGTCGGGAATGCCCTTGGCGAGCCAACTCCGCCAATCCCAATGAATTTCCATCATGGTTGATTTGTCCAGAGAACCGAACGCGCCGTTGGGAACATGAAGCGAAAGTTTTTTGCCGGTCCCCTTAACCAAAGCCGCGGCTTTTTCCAGGAACGCGGTGTAAAACTCTCCGCGCAGACGGCGCAGTTTTTCCCGGTCGAATTCCTCTTTACGTGGATCAATCCCGTAACGTTTGATAAATTCGTCCATTACCGGCTGATTGAAACCGTATTGACTCCAGTCCACAACCGAATTGTGATTCATGATCCTGATATCCACGCCGTCGACACCGCAATCTAGGGCTTTCCCGATCATTTTCAGCCAGTGTTCCACGGCAACGGGTTCAGCCGGTTCCGGCGCGCCGGGAACGCTTTCGTTCAGTTCAAGGGATACTCCGATCACATTCTGTTCGTTGCCGGACAAATCAAAACGCAGGTCCTGACAGTTGTTGCTTGCGGACGGAAGTCCGGGAATATGGTCAAAGAGAAATCCTTCCGTTGCGAATCCTCCGCCAATATCGAACTGGTGTCTCAGGTGGTGCTTTTGTGCGGGAACCCGGTATTTCCTTGGTTGAAGCCCGAGGCTGTATTGAACGGAGCGGCCATCCGGAGATTCAACTTCGATGATGGAATCCACCCGGTTTTCAACCGGTTCTTCTGACATACTTTCGATAGCGAAAAATCTGGATTCTTCCCCGGATATATCAAAAACAACCCGGCAGGCATCCGGTTCCGGCACGGCGGTTTTGCCGGTCTGACGGTAAGTTTTGTTGTCATCACTGGCCCACAGGCGGAACTGATGATCAGGTTTCAGCTTCTTCGCGGATTTCAAAATTATTTTCGCGGCGGGGATTTTTTCCATGCTCCGTCTCCGCATAAAAGCTTCCCGGTGTTCAGCCGCAAATATGTAGGAAGGTTGGGCAGATCCCCCGACAACCGGCACCCGCGCATACTTGACGGCCTCGCGAACCGGCATAGCCTGGAGTGCCTGGTCAAAAGGTTTATAGATCGCGAAAACTTCCATTCCGGCCTGATGCGCTGCTTCCGTGCCGGCCCTCAGATCGGAATTGCCGATTGCCGCAAAGGTTTCATCGAAATGATTCTGCCACGGCACTCCGGTATCTGTCCAGTGACCATCTTCAAGGTTACCGTGGAAAAGCCAGCAGATGCGCTTTACGCCAACATTTGCGAGTAGTTCCATGAACTGATGCAAGCGTTCCAAATTCCACGGGATTGGTATTACGTCGTCGAAAAAATCCACAGTCATGTAGAGCTTCATTTGTCGTTCCTTCTTGTAGTTTTTGGGTTTCTTTTAAATAAATATTCTATCTAAAATTGAAAAATGCAAGGGCAAACTATTGACAATGTGCATACATATGCATATAATATATGTAAACGCACGGTGATTTTGAGGAAAAAATGATTTCGATCCAGCAGAGAATATTCAATCATCTGATCGGGCTGATAGAAGAAGGCAACCTCCGCCCACATGAAAAAATGCCCGCCGAATCCGACCTCTGTAAACTCTTTAAAGCCAGCCGCAACACCGTGAGAAAAGCCTACGATGAACTCGTCCATAAGGAATACGTGGTAAGAAAGCCGGGGTTAGGGTCATTTGTCAAAGACCGCGAAGCCGAAAACAAAAGCTATTCCGTTGGGATCATCGTTCCGGGCATGGACGTATTCGACGAAACCATGGACCCGATAGCCGGACATCTGAAATTCGATATTTTCAATGGCATTCTCGAACGCGCCCACGAAGCCAACGCCAGAATCAGCATGATCCCTGCGGGTGAAAACTGGAGAGTTGTCCCGGATATCGATGGATATCTGCTTCTCTATTATGATGACAATATCCTCAAGCGTTTGAGGGATGCAGGCGCTCCCTGCGTCGGTTCGCATCTGGGCAATGCAATCAGCAGTTTTCCAAATGTGACGATTGACTTTCACAACTCATTCAGCAAATGTTTTGAATATCTGGTTAAGATGGGACATCGGAAGATCGGCCTGGTGGATAATATCTTTTTTTCGGTCCTTCCTGCTTATCGGGAAGTAATGAACCGGCATGGACTTCCGGCTGAAGACTCCCAGGTTGAAAGCTTTGATAAAGGAACCCCGGAAAATGGGGTCGAAACTTTTCTTAAGCTTATTGAAAAGCAAAAAAAACTGGATGCGATTTTCTTCAGGTCGGACCTTACCGCAATCGCCGCACTGAAGTATTGTGAAAACAACGGCATTAAAGTCCCGGAAGAATTTTCGATCATGTCTTTCGACAATATCCCCGAAGCCGCCTACACCCGTCCGGGGTTGACTACTTTCGACACTGCCAGAAGATTACGCGGTTATATCGCATTGCGTAAACTGAAACAAATCATCAAGGATCCTTCATCATCGCAAATGACGGAATATGTGGAAGGAAAAATAATTGAGCGCGGGAGCGTAAAAAAACGGGAGGTGTAATATGCGGAAGAAATCAATTTTTACTTTAATTGAGTTACTGGTAGTAATAGCGATAATTTCGATACTTGCCAGTATGCTGCTGCCGGCCCTGAAACGGGCAAGGATGACCGCCATGGCGATCAACTGCCGGGCAAATCTGAAGCAGTTGGGAACCGCGAATGCAATGTATTCAGACGAGCATGACGGTTGGCTGCCCTGGTCGGAAACCAATATGCAACTATGGGATTACCAACTCATGCCGTATTTGAACTATCCCCAGAACAGCGCGGAAGCCAGTGGAAAAAGCACTTTCAGCGTTTTTCACTGTCCGAACGGTACTCCATTTTATACATATACCGGTTATCCCTACCGCAGTAAAGGATATGTTTACAATCGTTATCTGACCAGTCACACAAATGTTGGCGGGCACAAGGGATTCAAGGCCAATGAGATCGATAACGCTTCGGAGTTGGCGGTGATGACCGATGGAGGTTATCCGACTTACGAAGGTGCGGAGGGCTGGACTTTCTGCAGAGCTACTAACCTGACGGTTTTTGATTATACCGGTGGCTTGGACAACATCAATTACGAACGTCATGACTCGAAGGCCAACGTTGGTTTTGCCGACGGTCATGTGGATGCCGGGACCCGGGGCGCTTACGTTTCGACATGGACCGGCTGGGTATTCCAGGAAAAGTATCCACTTTTTCCCACATTATAAAAAATTAAAAACTTCATAACAAGGAAAAACTATGAACAAGAAGATTCTTAGTGCCGTGACTACCACCCTTTTGACTGTAACGAGTTTGATTTACGCGGGAAAAACCCCGGATCTGGTTCCGATGCCGAAAACTTATCAGCAAACCGGCGGAACGGTCAACGTTGACGGCATGAAAATTTTCATCGAGAAAAACAACCGGCAGTGCGAAATCGCCGCCGATGAAATTACGCTTCGAATCAAGAAACTCAACGGCAAATCTGGTAAAACCATTCAGGGGATTCCGTCAGACAGCGAGGATGGCATTTTCATTCTGACCGTAAATGATCCTGCCGCTGAAGCGTTCAAAAAACAGCTCAGCCTGAAAGTCAGCGCGGTTTATCCCGGACCTCAGGGATACGTGATCCGCGCCGCCGGAAACAAAATTATCATCATCGGTTCCGACAACGTCGGCGCGTTGTACGGCGCAATGACTCTCCGTCAGATGCTGGACAAGGAAAACGACAAGGTTCAGGTTGCGAATGCTAACGTAATCGACTGGCCGGACTTCAAGTTCAGGACGGGAATTTCGTTCCAACGGGCGCTCATGCTGCTTGGAAAAGGCGGAAACCGTATGGCTGGGATAAAGGCCGGAATGGACTGGATGATGCGGTTCAAAATGAACATGATCAAGGACTATTCTACCCTTGATCCGCGAGTCGTTCCGGCATCGATGAAGAAAATCTGGAAAGAAGCCAACAAATATGCCGGGGAGAGAGGAATTTACCCCCATCGCAATTTGTGGTCGAATCTGTATGGATACACTTATTCCCGGAAAGACCTGGAAATTTTGCCTCCGGGAATCAAATCCAAGGAGGAATGGCCCTGTGTCTACGAGGCGCGTTCCTACCGCGAGGCATACTACTGCTGGTCCGATGACGAAGCCGCGAAAAAAGTGATCAACGCCGAAGCTGATCTGCTCAAGGAATGTAATTTTACCATTTTCATGTGGCACCCGGTTGACGGCGGGGGGCTTAAAAACCCGGAACAGTGGAGCAAACGGTGTCCGCGCTGCCGTAAACGCTGGAAAGACGACGAACGCTGGAAGGCCACCGTTCACCAGCTCGGGATGTGGAACCGGATACTGAAAGAAAAAAATCCTGACCTGACCATCTATGCCTGCATTTATCCATACCATGCCGGTTACCTTGCCATGAAAACGAAAGAAAATGAAAAAATCTGGCAGCAGAACGTTGTGGATTACTGGACAAATGTCAATAAGCGTCTCGATCCGGAAATCTACTTCGCCACCTGGATGGCTTCCAGGGATGTTGAAGACCAGCATCGCTCCATCCTGATGGGCCGTCCAATGGCTTACGATGACTGCCATTCGCTCCAGATGGGAGTATTTTCCACCCAGTGCCGGTATTTCATTACCAACTGGTACAGCCGTAACGACATGATGGAGTCAACCGGAACCAACATCATGGGCAACTGGATGTACCAGTTCAATGCCGCCGAATTTTCCTGGAACGTGGCATCGCCGGGATGTGGGGAGTACGTTTATCCCGGCATGCTTTTCTATGACGTGGAAACCGACCACACCGGCCCTGAAGTGATTATCAAGGAATGGCTGCCTAAAGCAAACCGTCTGTTCTGGGGGGATAAAATTGCGTCCGAAATGGCCGCGTTTTACGGTTCGGGAATTCTGCCGAAATACATTGTCGATCCGGGCGGCAGCATCAGTCTGCTGAATAAATTCCGGAAAGATCCCCTCGCGGACACCGATCCGCACGCAAAAGGAAACGTAACCGGGCAAAAGAAAAAGGAAACTCCGACCCTGATCGTGGACAGCGCCGCAAGGATGAAAGTACAGGCGGATGCCGCCGCGAAATGTTTCAAGCTGCTGAAAAGCGCTTATGAAAAATCGGGCGACCTGGATAAATTCAAGAAAGTACTGCTGGTAAAGCATTACCGCTCATCTCCTTACTGGCTGACTATCGCCAAAGCCCGTTACGACATGATGACCGGCGACGACCTTATGAAAGCAGGAAAAAATCAGGAGGCGTTGAAAGCCTACCGCGAAGGATTGGTTGATTACCGGAAAAATCTAAACAACGCCAATAAAATTTTGAGACAAGTGGGTAAAATCCCGCATCCCGGCCCCAGATTCAAGCTCAACAGAATTGCCGCAAAACTCGGTCCGGTTTTCACCAGGAAGATAGAGAGCGCGGAAACCGTGATTAAACCGCGCCAGATCGGGGAAGTGGTAAAAGTTGCGGTTTACAACGGTCTGGGCGGCAAAGGGACAAAGGAATTCCTCGACCAGTTTAAAAATGTCAAAGCAACCATCATTAAAGACCTCAGTTTGAAAACGCTGAACAAATATGACTGCCTGTTCATGCTCCGCGACCATTCGGTTGACCGTTTCGACTATTTCCAGAACCTTCACACTTATGTTGTCAAAGGCGGCGGGGGCGTGGTATTCGAGCACACGCTTTGCGGACACAAGCGCTTCCAGGCCAAGACCCCGTTCCCGGAAGTGTGTAAATACTCCACGGAACGCCGCGACAACTTCGACCGGAAAATTTTCACGAAAGCCAATCCGGTGTTCCGGAACATCAAGGCCGGAACCGAGTTCAAGGATATGTATGTCGATTTCTTCGAGCCGGTTTTAGGTAAAGACGGTTTCGTTCTTGCCGTGGATAAGGATAAACATCCCATGGCGGTTGCCGGCGAAGTCGGCCTCGGAAAAGTGATTTTCGACGGATGCCTGAGTCTGTCCAGTGTCAAGAACACTTTTGCGTCCGAAGAAAAAATGTTGTACGGATTCAACGCCATGCTCGCGGAAAAAGCCGTGGAATGGTTCACCGGCGTAAAGCTGGAAAGAAAGTAGCCGCATGATGAGTGACCATGTTTTGTTTGATGAAATAATCGTACCCATCAATGATGTGGTGACAAGAGCGGGGGAAGGCGGCGCCTTGCAACTGAAAAACGGCAATATATTCTTGGCCTACAGCCGTTATACCGAGAGCAGGGAGGATGACGCCCCGGCGGACATTGCGGCAATGGAGTATAACCCGGTTGAAAACAAATGGATCGACCGGGGAATCATCATCGATAAAAAGGATTCACGAAACTTGATGTCATGCAGTCTGATCCGTTTGAAAGACGGCCGGATCATCATTGTTTACATTGAAAAAATTACTTCCGATATTGACCGTCTTATGCTGAGATTCAGCAATGATGAAGCCCGGACGTGGAGCTACCCGATAAGGATAACCCCTCAAGACTCCGCTAACTTTTATGTTGTTGATAACGACCGCTTGGTTATGACGGCGGCAGGCAGGCTGCTTTTACCGGTTTGCATTACCGAACCCGGGAAAAAGATGGTTTGCGGAGTTTATTATTCCGACGATCTTGGTTGTTCATGGAAACTATCCCAAACTATTTCGATACTTCCGGAAAACACCATTGAACCGCCCAATCTTACCGAGGCGCATTACGGGTTCTGGGAAGACCTCAAAGCCGAGGGCGTGTGTTCTCAGGAGCCGGGAGTGGCGGAGCTTACGGACGGACGCATCATGATGTGGTGTCGCACAAACGGCGGATACATGTACAAAAGTTTTTCTTCGGACAAAGGTGAAACCTGGAGCGAATTTCTCCCCGACCGGCAAATTATTTCCCCGTTGAGTCCGCAATCGATCAAAATGATTTCCGGAACGTCGCGGCTGATGTGCATTTACAACGATCACCGCGATTTCGAATATGCCACAGAGGAAGGCCTGCAATGGGGATGGCGAACACCTCTTTCTGTAGCGGTGAGTGATGATAACGGTGAATCGTGGTCGATCATCGGCAACCTGGAAGGAACCGAATACAACTGGTGTTATACAAGTATTTGTTTCTTCGATGAAAAGGTGCTGTTTACGTATTATATGTCTGACAACGTGATCGAAGACGGCAAGGTGAAACGCTATCATCTGGGTTCGCTGAAAGCAAAAATAGTCAGCAAAAATTATTTCCTGCAACAAGGGAAAAATATATGAGAAAAATTTTCTCGATACTGCTCATTCTGTCAGCCGGGATTTTCGTACAGGCTGAGACGATTGTCTGGAAAGGCGAAAAGTTGATTTCCAAACCGGTTGTGCTGGCCTGGGGAAAAACACTGAAGATCATGCCGGGAACAAAAGTGAAATTTACCGGAAACGGACAGCTCATTTGCCGCCGTAAAATTACACTTGAAGCCGAAGGCGCAACGTTTTCAGCGGATAAGCCGCTCCGTGGAAAAAGCCGGATGCTTCTGCAGGATTCAAAAAGCAGTTTCGTCAACTGCAGATTCGACAACCTGGTGACCGTAAAGAAAAAATTCCATGACGCCGCGATATCGGTAATGAAAGGTTCCTGCAAGTTTCAGGATAACGTATTCACAAGCTGTTCGGCGTTGGAGTTGATGCTGATAAACGATTCGGATGTATCGTGGAATGTCTTTACATCATGCACGAAAGCGCTGGTACTTTTCCATACCCGCAATGCCCGAGTGGTCAGCAATACGTTTCGGAATTGCAAATCAAGTTCGCTGAGGCTTAATTCCGCCGATACTTCCATGATCCTGAACAACCGTTTTTACAATCCCGATATCGCTGTCATGCTTTACCGGAGCACTGAAGATAACATTATTTGCGCCACCTCTGTTTTCGGCGGGAACTGTGCCTTCCAACTCCGGGCGCTTCCCCGGCGCAACCTTATTGCCCGGGTTTACACAAAAAACACCAAATTCGGAATAACCCTCTGGAACAATGGCCCCGGCAACATTGTCACCGGCTTCAGTTTTAACGGCGGCAACAGAGGCGTAGTAGAGAGAAAAAGCAAATTCAAATTCCCTCTCAAACTTATCGAATCAGGATCTTTAAGTCCAAACAAGTAATTCTCAGCTAGTCAATAGATCATTAAGACTAAACTATAACAAGATTACATAAAGGAAAAGGTTAAATGAACAGAACTCAATGGATTAATACTCTCTGCCGCATGGTAGCGCTGGTAACGATATTCGCTTTAGCCGACGGCGCTCTCTGCCAATCTTCGAAAGAGAAGGAAATCCCGGTTTACGAGGCAGCAACCGACAGTCCGTTGAGTTTTATCAACACTACCAGTCACTGGATAAAGGGAAGCGACTACACCCCACTGGCGCGGAAGGTCAGCGGCCCGAACGGCAAGGCGTTGGAATTTACTTTTCAGGGCAAGCAGGGCATAGCCCGCTCCACCTTGTGCGTGCAGAAGCGGGTTGACCAGTTGGTCGGGGAAGGATATACCGGATCAAGGGGATCAGCGTGACTATCGATTACCCGTCGGACAATTATGGCCGGGTCCGTTTCAACGCCCACACCGCTAATACTTATATTGCTAAAAACGTCAATTTAATCAAGGGAAGACAGGTCTACCGTTTTATCACGGGGTACCTGGCCAATCGGAAAAAAGGCCCAGGCTGGGACCAACTGCGCACCTTCACCCTGATTACTGCGAAAAACCCGCACGGAGCCAAGCGTTTCCGGGTTGAGCGGGTCGCCCTGCTGGTTGAAAAAAATCAGGCGCAGGGGCTGGTCAAGGAGCTGAAGATCGGCGAAATCAAGGCGGTACAGGAAATCCTCCCCGCGCCTTCCCCATTAACTTCCGCCGGGAAGTTTAAAAACGGCTACGATTGGGATGAACTGGTGAAACTCGGTCCGTTTTACAAGCTGAGCGATTTGGCGGAGATTCCTGTTGACCAATGTCAAGCCGGAAATCCGAATGTGTGTCTTTTTCCGGATATCGGCAATTACACCGTCGCATTGAAAGTTCCGGTTATCATTAAACACAAGCGAGGCCGGAAAGTGATCCTCGCCCTGGACAGCGATCATCCAGAAGCCGAATTCCCCGTTCAGGAAACGATGCTTTTAGCACTGGCCCGAGCACACGCCTGGCCTCATCGAATTCGGCAAAATCGCCACCGTCACCCAACTGACCAATAAACTGCAACTTGATATCGGCTACGTTACAAGAATTCTCCATATGGTGAATCTTGCCCCGGAACTCCAGAAGGCGATCATCGCGGGGAATGAACCGGATGGGTTGTCATTAAACCGCCTCCGCCGAGGGATTCCGGCGGAGTAGAATGAACAGAGGGAAGGAATTTAATGTAGTAACTGTCATCCTTGTTAGCGTCGTGTCATCATTTCTTCAATTATAACTCTAAAAAAAACGAACACCCTCAATACAACACTGTTTTTATCAGGATTACAGGATTATTTCCCTTTAACTATTCTTATGACTTGCATTTTTTGAAATTATATGTATAATAGTATATGTAACTATACAAAGCAAGGAAATTGAGAAAGCTTTATGGATATTAAATTTCCAGTTTACCAAGTGATAATAAATGAATTGCTTGAAGAACTATCTTTTGGAAAATTTGCCGTAGGAGATCCTTTTTATACTGAAGAAATGTTGATTTCCAGGTTTAAAGTTGCAAAAATGACGGTTCGGGAAGCCATGCGTCGCCTAGTAGACAATGGCTTTATTAACCGGAAGCGCGGAATGGGATCTTATGTAACAAGTTTGCCGGATAAACCATGTAGAATAAAAGTGACAAAGCATTGCGTTCTGGGAATATTGCCTGGTAAACGAGGTTTCAAGGGCAATATTCCGCTGTCACGGATGCTAGCCGCTTTTCACGATGAAGCCTTTAAAAAAGGTTATATGCTGTATTTGGGATCTGAAAAAGCAACCCCGCTGATTGAAGCTCAAGTTGACGGAATCATTATTTTCGGTGAATTGGACAGAGACAATATTCAAAAAATAAAAAAAACAAATATCCCAACGATTACAATTAACAGAAAGTATGAGAAGATATTCCCAACGGTCACAACTGATATGCGGAAAGCCGGATATTCTTCATGGAATTATTTATGTAATCAGGGATATCAGCAAGTTGCACTTGTAGGAGTAGGCAATGACGCGGAAACAGTTGAGCATTTGCTGTTGCCCGGAATCAAACAGGCAATGACGGATGCGGGAGTCGATGAAAGCAATTTATATAACCTTGTTGGATATAATGCATTGGAAAACCTTGAAAAATTATTAACTGGCAGTCGTATCCCGGATGCACTGCTTTTGATGAACTGGGCTGCAATTTATCCGGCGCTGCGCCTTCTGGATAAACATAAAATAAAAATGCCGGATGATATTGGCGTACTTGTCCATGGGGAAAAAGCTGTTGAACTTAATACTCCTGTGCCGTTATCGATCATCAGTCATGATTTCAATCAGGCGGCTATGACAGTAATGGATATTTTGTTAAAACTGATGCGGGGAGAAAAAGCCGGTAATTCTTCTTTTGACGGTTTTGTTATCGAGCGGGGAAGCTGTCCGAAAAAAAACAAACGAAAAGAATAAAATATAAAATTACAAGTTGTAGAAAGGGGAAAACATATAGCTGTATTGCAATGGATTAGAATGTAAACACTTTAAAATATGGTGGATTAAAATGTATAATCAACTGCAAAAACTGTTTTTTCCGGCAAGTGTAACGGTAATTTGTTTTTTTATAAACGTATTACCGGTCAGAGCGGATTTGGTGGGATGTTGGGAATGCAATGAAAACACGGGAACAACTGTTTCGGATTCCACTGCAAACGGCAACGACGGAACATTATCGGATTCTTCCATGTGGAGCGAGGGAATATGTCAATACTCGCTGTCGTTTGACGGAACAGATGACTACGTCGATTTCGGCACGAATTTAAGTTTTACAGACACAGATGCATGGACTTTTACACACTGGATAAAATGGGACGGGCAAACTGAAAAATCAACCGTGTTTTACGCAGGCAAAAACTCAACGCGAGAAGGTTTTATTATAAAATTCAGTGATGACTATAAATTTGGTTTCAGGGACAAGAATAAAGCATACTACTTTTTTGCCCTTGACAGTTCTGCCGTCTGCGCTAATAAATGGACACATTTAGCATGGGTGGCTGATGGCAACGGCAATTTAACATTGTATATCAATGGAATCTATTTCGGCACACTGAGCAATGTGCCAACCCAGATGACGTTTGAGCTTATCGGGCGGGGATATCAGGACAACACCATGAATTTCAAAGGGGAAATTGATCAGATAAAAATTTTTGATACGACGCTAAATGCAATTGAATTGGACGCTATAATAAGGAATCCAAGCGCCTACTGGAAATTTGATAGCGAGTCAGGAGGAATTACACCCGACGAGACAGATAATGATAATGATGGAACATTAACAGGGGGCGCTTCTATATGTGCAAATGCCGAAAAGGGAAATGTTTTAAGTTTAGACGGGACAGATGATTACGTCGATTTCGGCACAAACCTGAGTTTTACAGACACAGATGCATGGACTTTTACACACTGGATAAAGTGGGACGGACAAACTGAAAAATCAACCGTGTTTTACGCAGGCAAAAACTCAACGCGGGAAGGTTTTATTATAAAATTCAGTGATGACTATAAATTTGGTTTCAGGGACAAGAATAAGGCATACTACTTTTTTGCCCTTGACAGTTCTGCCGCCTGCGCTAATAAATGGACACATTTAGCATGGGTGGCTGATGGCAACGGCAATTTAACATTGTATATCAATGGAATCTATTTCGGCACACTGAGCAATGTGCCAACCCAGATGACGTTTGAGCTTATCGGGCGGGGATATCAGGACAACACCATGAATTTCAAAGGGGAAATTGATCAGATAAAGATTTTTGATCGATTTTTAACCGCAGATGAATTACTAACATTATATAATACTGGTTTTGGACTCCGTGGATGCTGGGAAATGGATTCAGGAAGCGGAACAAAGGCATTTGATACTTCCAAACATGAAAATCATGCTAGCTTCATAAACATGAATGAAGCTGCATGGACGACAGGACACGTAAATCAGGATGGCTATTTCCGCAAATCGTTAACGTTTAATGGTACAGGTGAATATCTGAATTGTGGAAATGACAGCATCTTCAATTTTTCAGAAACCAATAAATTTACCATATCTTGCTGGATAAAGCCCGGCAATTTAACTTCCAACCAGGGAATTATTGGAAAGTGGGGGGGGAGTTTACCAACAACACCGTTCCGAATTATTGTTTCAAGTACTGGCGCTGTAAAAGCAAGTATTGGGAACGGAACTTCATATGGAGAAATTAGCCTGCCGACAACATGTTTTTCCGCAAATGAGTGGCGGTTGGTGACAATTTCATATGATGGGAGTATTTTGCGGGGTTATGTCAACGGAGAAGAAATAACATCAACACAGCTTGATTATACCATAACTTCAAATAACGGAAATTTGGAGATAGGTCGTTGCGGCAGTTATTATTTCAATGGTTGCATAGATAAAGTGCATCTTTTCGAACAAGCTCTGCCTCCGGAAAAAGTTGAAATTTTGTATTACAATTTGCTGTGCGCATATCCGAACAAGACTTATTACACTACGGAAAATCCGGTAGCTGTATGTAGTTTGGCAATGCCTGCAGAGGAATTGACAGGTTGTTATTTGGTTGCAAAAGACGATCAGGGAACTACGTTGGGGACAAATACCACACCTGAAAATGGTACGGACTTGACTTTTAATATTTCTTCATTAGCGAATGGGGAAAATACTATTACTGTGGAGTTGCGCCAAGACGGGGGAAGCTTGGTATTCGATTATAATCTGGATATTTTAAAACTTGTATCTAATTCCGGCCTCGAGGTTAAAATTGACCGCAAAAATGGAATTGTATTGCATAATGGAAGCAGCTTTTTCCCCGTTGGTATTTATATGAATGGAATAGCCTCGGATAAAACTACTGATTTTGAGGCAGTTGCCAATGCTGGTTTTAACAGTATCATCAGATGGGATTTCTATGCGGATCCTTCGGACAGCACAACTTATCTCGAAAACGCCTATCTTTCCGGTCTGTTTGTTGTTGATTTTCAAGAGTCGTATACAGAAGATTACAGGTTACTCGACTGCAAGGATTTTTCCGCTCAGGATTTCTGGGATGCGTATAAAGGTTTGGGAGAAGATCCTTACGATATTGATCAAAGCGCCAGAATGCTATCCGCAGTGGGTTATTCCAAGTTGGAATCTAACTTCCTAAGCTACTACAGCTTTGACGAACCGCATTCTTCACAAGCAGTGGCGGGACAGGACCTTTATGAAAGAACAAATGATGCGGATGGCTATCATCCCACTGTTATAAATGGCGGAGACGATTTTTATCCTGATTGGTGTGATATTATATGCTCGAATCCTTATTGGGTTCCTCCGAGTGTAGACGGAGTTAGTTCCATTGACCTTGTGTCAAAATACACTGTGCGCGCTTACAACAATGCAAAGCAGAATCACAAAGCCTTATGGATTGTACTGATGGGAGAGTATTCCGGTAAGAGCCGGAAACGAGCAATAAGTCCGGAAGAACAGTGTTGCCAGACGTATCTAGCTCTGATCCATGGAGCAAAAGGACTTTTCTATTATTTTTACCCGATAAGACATCAGGATTCCTGGGATGTTTTGGCTGATTTGACATCGGAATTGGCTGATTTGGCTTCGAGCATGATGGAACCAGAATTAACGCAGACTATTACATATTACAACGAGTCAGAAATCGTGGAATTTGATCCGGTAAACGACCAGCATGTTGATGTTCAGGCACGACTTTTTAGCGCACCCTCCGGCGCCGGTTTCGATTATATATTGTTGGCGGCAAATACCCAATATTATCCAGTGGACGTGGATTTTACAATTTCCCGGCTCGGAGCCAGTGGTACGGTCAGTCGTTTGTTTGACACTGACACCTATACTGTTACCAACAGCGCTTTTTCGGATCAGATCGAAGGCTTTGGAACACGTGCTTATACTTTCAGTAGTACTTCTGCCGTGCCGGTAATAATTGGCGTAGATATGACACCGGGAACCGCTGTGGCTGAAGATGAGCCGTATCCTGACTCAGGACGCCCAAACTGTACCAATCTTATGCAGAATCCCAGTCTTGAAGATAATGTCCTTGAAAACTGGCCCGATTATTGTTGGCCACGATATGCCCCGACGCCAAGAATTAATGCCGTTAATCAAGGTTGGGGACTGGTTACGAACAATCCATATCACGGCAGTAAATGCCTGAAAATTACTTCAACTCAGTCTCAAAGTAATGGATTTTTCTTTTATTTAACCCCGGAACACGAGGAACCTAACGGCAAGAACTATACATTTTCCGTTTACCTGAAAGCAGACCGTAATGATTTAAGTGTTCGAATCGGCAGTTCTTCAGGTTATAATAATATTGAACCGACAACAACTTGGGCACGCTATGATTACACTTGTAGTATTCCCGAAGAAGGTTTGATAAATACGTTTTATGTAAAACTGATGAATGAAGGCACTATCTGGGTTGATGCCGTCCAAGTGGAAGCAAC
Organism: Victivallales bacterium; assembly: GCA_963678815.1. Lineage (GTDB taxonomy): Bacteria > Verrucomicrobiota > Lentisphaeria > Victivallales. Next base: position 3,198,597 of record OY787460.1, on the reverse strand, counting down.
AACTGAAAACAGTCCTGTTTCATTTACAACCAATTAATAAATACTTTGAAGAAAGGATCATGCAATGAAAACATTAACCCACTCTCTTAAAATTGGATTCACCCTGATAGAGTTATTGGTCGTTATCGCAATCATATCTATACTTGCGGCGATGTTGCTGCCAGCATTGAAGAAAGCCAGATCCAGAGGACAAAGCATCAGTTGCCTCAGCCAGTTGAAACAATTTGGACAAGCCAACAATCAATACATATCGGATAATGAAGGTTGGCTGCCATTCAGCGTTGAAGATTTCAAGCTGTGGAGTTACCAATTGTCACCCTATATCAATTATGATTATGAAAATCCGGATTCCCATTCGGGATTCAGCATTTTTCATTGTCCCGCCGGAACCAGGAATCCGGCTAAGTCGCCATATCGCAGCCGGGGTTATGGTTACAATGACCGGATTACAAAAGTGAATGTTGACCAAATGGCAAAGATTGTTAAAATAATTATCCCATCAAATATGGTATTAATGGCTGATGTGGAACTAAGTGGCAATGAAAGCTATAATTTTCTAAAGGCCAAGAATGCTGGCCCTTTTGTAGGACCGACCACTCACTTGCCTTATATTTCTTACCGGCACGACAACCGGACAAATACATTATTTTGCGATGGACATGCGGAAGCTTTGCAAAGAGGGCCATACAATTCATCTCGTGACGGATACTGGCCTGCCGGTGCAAGATGGGAAAATGAAGCATATATTTATTAACATTATTCTGATGGAACTGTTTATGAACATACGATATTGCCTTTTGACATTTATTGTTTTCTGCTGTAGCCTGATTGTCTTGGCGGACAATTCAAAAACTCAAAACTTGCTGCCAAATTCAAGTTTTGAAGAATCGCCGGTTGCCCGGGAAACATATCCTGTTGTCGGTGAATACCGTTCATTCTCGGACAATAACTGGCAGATCGATTCAAAGGAAAAATATGACGGCTCCCAGAGCTTGTGCATATTTGGCAAGAAACCTTTTTACTGGCAGATATTAAGCGGTGATTCAACAAAAAATGTTTTCTCGGTTTATCTTAAAAGCGCAAAACAAAAACAGCAAATTAAACTGGGATTCGAACTGCTGAGTTTTTGTGACGACGGCGGCGTTACTATAGAAGGAAAAAAACTCAAAGTCGTAACGATAGATAATACATGGAAACGTTATAACATAAGCAGTAATATTTCCAGTAAAAATAAACGCAATTGGGTTGCCCCACATATTTTCAGGATTTGGATAAGGCCGGTTTCCAATGGGAAATTTTGGGTTGATGCTGTTCAATTTGAAAAAAATCGGTTAATCCCTGGAAAATTCAGCTCAATAAGATTTTATGAAAAACTTTTTCATCCCAGTAATATATATATCAGCAATCCCCGATACCGTAAACTTCTGCAAAGTCCGGTGGAACTGAAGATTTCCAAGACGACGGGCGGTTCCGGAAAAGTTCCTCTTTCCGTTGTTGAAACGGAAGGCAGAAGCTGGGAGTCAGAACCGGTCTGGGGAGGAGTGCCGTTCCCTAAAGGCGAGTTGTTTGATGAAAATAAAGTATGTCTTTATGATGAAAACGGACAACAGATCCCGATTCAGGCAAAAGTCTTGTCACGCCGCCACATTGATGGCAGTGTTACCTCATTGCTGGTGAATTTTCAAACGACAGTCAAGCCTTATGAAAAGAAAAAATTCGTCCTTGCATACGGAAAGCCGGGGAAGGTTGTTAATACAGCCCTGCCAATGATAAAAGACGACGGAGATAAGTTCATTATTAATACCGGAGCGGTTTTGGCGGAAGTTCCCAAAACGGACTTTACAATATTCGGTAAAATCAGTGATCTGGAAAATAAAATCATGGGCAACCGTAACAATAGCGGCAGTTATTCAGTTGATGCCACTGGCAAAATCTATTGTTCCGGGAATCATCCGCCGGAATCAATAAATATTGAAATGAATGGCCCAATTCACGGGGTCATATGCGCAAAAGGTAAACATTATGATCCTTCTGGTAAAAAATTCTTTTTGAACTATGAAGTCAGGATTCACGCATTTGCCGACAAAGACTATTTCCTGATTCAGTATACTATTGAAAATCATAATCCTTCATTGAATACTACCGTCAGAACAATGTTTATGCGATTCCCTGTTTATATCACAGGCAAAGCGATGTCGGAAAAATGGCTTGGAAACAACGGCATAACACAAACATATCACATTGCTCCCGAGCAAAGATTACTTTTTACTCAATTGCATGATTATTACGGCAAAGGAAAATATGAACTGGCTGTCGATAATTATGAAAAAAGATGGAGAAAAACTGAATTCCTGAAAAATGTAAAAGCTCCCGGATGGGCGCAGGTCGGCAAGTCCTGTATTCGTGTAGAAAATTTCTGGCAGATGAACCCAAAAGCGATTGAGATATCAAAAAAATATATCGGCGTTTATATGTGGCCGAACCGATATGTAAGGTATTTGGATTTACCTTCCGGGATTTCAAACACAATGAATATTTATTATCGTCCTCTGAAGCGAAACTCTTCCCGGATACTATCTGCAAAGGTTTCGGCGTTACTGCTTCAGGCCGATCCGAAATGGGTAGCGAATACGGGTGTTTTCGGGCACTTTATTCCAGAAGAGGAAACTGCAAAATCATTCCCGTTTTACAACCGTCGGATTGGAAGTTTTTTTGACTCCCTTGCAAAACGTCCGGAACAAGAAGATCTCACCGGAATGTTTGACTATGGCGAAATCGGACTTCCCAATAAATGGATGAATAATGAAACAACGGTATTACGTTGTTTGTTGACGCAATATCTTCGTACTGGTAAACCTGATATTTTTTATCGCGCACAAAATCTGATGCGCCACCTGCGCGATGTCGATACCTGCCATTGGGGCAATTTGCGCTTGATGCATCATCCTTCCGCCGGAATCCACACAACTTACTGGTTTGGTCCCGCCCACTTCTGGATTACCGGCCTGATCTGGTATTACTGGCTGACAGGTGATATGCGCACATATGAAGTGGCGAAAGAACTTGGCACCATGCTGGTTGCCTGGTCGGGAAAAGCATATGAAGGGAGAAATCGTTCACGAATGCTTTTCCATTTGGCGGAGTTGTATGATTTAACTCATCTTAAGTGTTTCAGAGAAGCCTTTGAGCGGCAGTACAACCATGGAAGGCCTACTGAAATCAACGGCAAATATAATCGTGATTATTATGGCGGCACGGGACTCTCCGCAATCATGCGCATGTACGAAACCACCGGTGAAAGCAAGTATCTCGCCCGACTGAAAAAAGAATGGAATGAATTGTATCTTCTACGCGCAAATGGTTTGCCTGGTTATCGTGTCGAGGGAGACCGTGGTTGGTGCTTGTTTACGGCCCTTGCGGAGGCCGCGAAAAAAACAGGTAACAGGAAATTCATAGAAGGATTTTTCAACCGGATGATTTGGTTTTTGGTAAGTACTCATGGTTTTGGTCCCAATGCCGCTCGGGGAGCGGAATTTTTGGCTGCCGCACGAAAATTGAACGTTCCTGAGCCGAAAATAACTCCGGAATATCTTGCCGGTATCGATATCCTCACTGGTAAAACCCCTAGAAGTGAATTTGTCGTTAAGGTTATTAAGAAAGAGAATTTTCTGGCCCGTATAAAACTCTACCGGGCAAGGCTTTTCCGGGCATGGAGGTACCCTAAAAAGAGTAATGATGTTATCAAATATCTTGTAACCGGGCCTGATGGGAAGCAGTATGCAAAAGGTACTCTTGCCGGTAAAGAATATCTTTGCCACGAAATTACTCTTGACGCTGCTGCACCTGCCGGGGAATATACGGTCGTTTTTGAATGTCTGAATAATGGTCAGGGAGCAATTTCATATTCATCTCCGGAAATATTCGTAAATGCGGACAATTGGTTTAGATTTCGGCGTGATCGCGGAACAACTGCATTTGTCAAATTTTATTTCCTTGCTCCTCGAAAGAAGAATCATATTGTCCTGAAATACAGGTTCAGACAGAAGCCCAGTCGAAAAACCCGTAAATCTAATGCTGTCAGTCTGGAAAATGCGAGTGGAAAGGTTATTGCTTCGGAGCGCTGGTTAAATCCTCTCGGAACCGAATGTGATAAAAACGGGGAGAAAATTGACGATTCCCCGAACTGTGCTTTCAAGCTTAAAATACCGAAACAATATCAAGGAAAAGTTCTTAGTATTACTATAACCGCGTCTAAAGGCGTATGGCAGATTTCCGGCTTGAACTATCCATGGCTTGCTGCAAATCCCCAGGCCTTCCAGAAAGTTACCGGTAATACTAAGCCTTAAATTAAAAGACTCAATTAGAACATGAACAGGACAAATTATATGAATAATAAGAATCCAATTATACCTGAATTGGCAATAATCACGGAACTGGATGATGATCATCCACTTCGTCTTTCACTAAGCAGTAAGCTTATTGAAAAGGGTATCTTTTTTCAGATAGTGGAGATAAAACATTTCAAAAGTTTTGTAATGAACCGATTAAAATACTGCAAAGCTCTTCTCATCGATGAAAAAATCCTACGGTGCATTATGAGTGGAACTGCAGAACTGCAGAAAATTGAAAATTTTGCCAAGCAAAACTTTATTTTTACTATGGGAAACCTTTCATGTAAATCAACGGGCGTGCTGGGGATTGCCGCAGTATGCGATCACTATACAGATGGTCTAGTTGCCAGCATTATTGCCCATGCGGAATTGACGATTTTTCATCCGGAAGCACAACAAATCCAACTCCAGCGATCAAATTCAGAAATCCTTGCTGTTTTTAAAAAACAATTGTGTAAAAGACTAATAGTCAGGCATTCTTGGAACGAATTTCTGCTTCATGACTGGAAAGCTGCTTTGTGCCTTTCCGGAATTCCCCAGCATCGGGATATTCGTCCTTTACTCATTGATTCAATCAATTCTGCATGCATAAATTTCCCGGAAGGCATCCATCATGACCAACTCGGGGGATTTTTCGCAACCGCATGGCTTTATGAAAATACAGACAACAAACTTCCTTTCAAGAAAATGTTATGTGCATTAGATGGAATTTTGCGACGGCGTCCCAGAATCGATGGGATTATAAGTGGATGTGGTTATGAAGACGATCCATTGTTGATTAATCACAATAGTCATTGGAGTCTGGCCGGAACCACCGTGCGAAGAAAAGTCATGTGGAATGAGTCATTACATTTTTTAGGACCAACCGTCGGGGCGGCAACCCGAATTACCGGTAACTGGAAATATGCTCTCGAAGCTTTAGAATTAACCAGGTATATCCGGAAATATCACCAGGATCACGATGGTTTGTTCTTTCACTGCAGCAGAGATAAAAAACCCATTGGGCAAAAATGGAGCCGGGGAGTTGCACACGCACTATATGGTATGATTTATTTGTTGGAAGAATTGAGTGATAACCGTCCGTTGAAAAATGAAATACTGGAAATTATCAGAAATGTGGGAAAGGGATTAAAAAAATATCAAGATCAGAAGACCGGTTTATGGCGAAACGTAATTGATGAACCAAAATCCAGAATAGAAAGTAGCGGTTCTACATGCTTTGTTTATGTCTTTTTGAAATGCATCAATGAAGGTTGGCTCGATGAAGCGGAATTTTATGAGATGGCGAAAAAGGCATTTCGCGGTCTCAAAAATATTTATTGGCATGGAGGTTTATGCTGTATGTGCAGAGGTTCTGGAACCGGAGATTTAAATTACTATATCTCAAGACCTCAAGGTTGGGGAATTGTCCCGCAATTTATTATGGCTATGTGTGAATATGAAAAATCAGTTCAAAGGCTTGTCACTTCATCCGCGGTTTTAATACAAACAATTAAGTAACAAAATTAAAAAAAGTTAATTAAAAATGAATAAGGTAATAACGGTTGGTATTGCAGGACTGGGTAGAAGCGGTTGGGGAATTCACGCGAACTGGCTAAAGGATTGCCCGGAAAAATACAGAGTAGTTGCTGTAGCAGATAAAATTTCCGAACGCCGACAGGATGCTGTTGCCCTTTTCGGATGCAAGACTTATGCTGACTACCGGGAAATGCTTGTGGAAGACCAGTTTGATTTATTCGTTAATGCTACACCCAGCAAATTTCATGTTGATGCTGCTATTGCCGCGTTGAAAAATAACTGTAATGTTTTAAATGAAAAACCATCTGCCAAGACTGTTGCGGACTTTGACCGCATTACCACTGTTGCCCGGCAGACCGGGAAAATATTTTATCCATTTCAAAATGCGCGCTTTTATCCATTCTTTCAAAAAATGCGTGAAATAATAGATTCCGGCATTCTTGGCGACATTGTCTTTATACGTTCAAACTGGAGCGGTTATGCCAGACGTTGGGATTGGCAGACACTGCAAAGCGAATGGGGGGGGAATTTATTGAATACCGGCCCCCATCCCGTTGACCAGGCAATTGTATTATTCGGCGAAGAATATCCTGAAGTTTCATGTAAAATGTATGCGAATCATCCTTCTGGAGGAGATGCCGAAAACTTTTGTACGCTTATGCTTACTGGTCAGGAAAAACCGACTATTGAAATTGTTTTGAATTCCTTTCAGGTGTATCCGCAGGGCGAAATGTATAATATCAGTGGCACCTTCGGTGGGCTTACCGGTGGGCCTAAAGAATTAAAATGGAAATACTTTAATCCCGCTGAAGCGCCACCACCGGAATTGTGGCGGTCATGGAGCAAAAACCGGAAATATTGTATCGAGCAATTACCGTGGAAAGAAGATTGCTGGAAATATGATGAAAAAGACGATAACGCAAATGGTTTTTATCACAAAGCCAAAGCTTTGTATAATGATCTCTATGAAGTGTTGACAAATCATGCTGAACAAGAAATAAAACTGGAGCAAGTTCGTCGTCAAATTTATGTTATAGAACAAGCTCATAAACAAAATAAACTCTAAAATATTATCTGTTCATTTATACAACAAAATAGGTAGTCCAAACACATAAAAACACGCAACAAGTTTTTTCTGAAAAGTGAACTCCTAAGATGAGGCTAAATGCCATTCAAAGAGACTTGTGATTTAAATCCTTCAGTGTTTTAGAGTAGCGGGATAAGTTCAGAAATGAGATCATCGCGAACAATACAAATATTGCGAATGATGTGGTCTCGGAATTCAAGCAACTTGACGACGAACTTACCGCCCTTGAAATCCAGCTCCGGGACTTACAGGCATCCGGAATTACCACTTGGGACATCAGCAAGGCTTGTGGATCTGTCGGTGCGATCTGGGGAGAACTCTTTCCCGCCGAACGCTATCACCTCGCGCAACTGCTGATCGACAAAATAATTATTACCAGAGAAACCATGCAAATGAATATCAAAACCCACGTCATAGCTTCGCTGGTCAGGGAACTTCAGGCGGGAAACCCGAATGTATGTTTGACTCCGGACATCGGCAACCATACCGTCGCATTGAAAGTTCCAGTTATCGTAAAACACAAGCGTGGCCGGAAGGTGATCCTCGTCCCGGACAGCGAGTTGCCAAACGCCGGATCCCCCGTCCAGGAAACAATGTTTTTAGCGCTGGCAAGGGCGCATTCATGGTTCAGGCTTATTGAAAATAGTGAAATCGCCACGATAACCAAACTATCGGACAAACTCCAACTCGACATCGCCTATGTAACCAAAATTCTGCATCTGGTCAACCTTGCCCCGGACATCCAGGAAGCGATCATTTCAGGCAGGGAGCCGAATGGCCTGTCATTAAACCACCTCCGCCGAGGAATTCCAATGGAGTGGGAGAAGCAGAGGAAGGTGTTTGGAGGAGATTGTTAATCTTTAACCAACTCTGAGTTTGCATGGCGAACGGAAACAATTCCTGCGAATATCTTGTTGACATTCTCGCAAGAATCAATTTCCATCCTTACTCAAAACTCCACGAACTCCTCCAGCACAACTGGAAACACCTTTGCAACCGAAATATAATTTTCCATCCCCGCGCATTTCAATTCTCTCGCAGCCTCATAGGTGTCTCCGCCGGATGTTTAGGGAAAACCTTCCGTCATTTTCCCCGTATCCGGACATTACGGGCATCATAATTCCGCAATTATTTAACTTTGATTGCCGTCTGTTTTTTGATTCCGGTGGCGGCATCGGTGAAGATGATTTTCCAGGTTCCGGGTTTTTCGTTCAAGGCTAACGGCCAGGTAAATTGGAAACCGCCGTTTTTGTATTCAAGGTTTTGATTCAGCAAGGATACGTTCTGTCCTTCCGGATCGATGAATTGGATATTTGCCACGCCTTGATAATTCGACGGACGGCGTCCGTTTTTATCCTGGAATACAGCCTGGAATTTGATCGTTGAACCGGGAGAAACGGAAACCTTTTCCGGTTTGACTTCAAGCCCGGTTAAATGAAAGGGTAGCCGCGACAACAATGCCGGGCGTCCGGCAGGCAAAGTGGTGGCAAGGCTTTTAATCTTGCCAAGATATTTTCCCGTGTATGCGTCATATGTGTAAGCGGATTTCGGGAAATTGACTTTCAGTTGGCAGTTGCGGTTGAATTCTTCCGGCCTGTTGTAGGTATGCCTGGTGCGCTGATGGTGAAAGGCAAAGATTTTCAACGGGCCGCGTTCGTAAGTGACGCTTTGCAGTCCCAGTTTATCCGGCGGGTTTATTGTGAATTCAACCGGCGGGGTTAAACCCAGACTGTCCATGAGTAGTTTCAGCCATTTTTTTGTTTTTGCCGGACTCCCGAAGGCGTTCTTTACGCCCAGATTCAGATAGACGCTTTTACCCTTTCCAACTGAACGGACAATCACGCTGGGAACCGTCTTGTCAAAGACCGGCAGATTGATTTCTGACGTTTCCGCCTGAGTCACATTGCCCGGGTTGAATTGGAACGGCGAAAGTCGATGTTTGAAGTCGGCAAATTTGCCTTTCGGGATAACATATTCAAACTTACTTCGTTTCTTAATTCCGCACAGGTCGTCGAAAGCGGCTTTTTTCCGGGGCTTGCCGAACTGGTCATAAACACCCGCGAAACGGTCGATCAGCAGGATTCCGCCGCGTTTGACATAACCGGAAATTTTTTCCGCCATACAATCCGAAACCGCGAGAGCTTCCGAAAGCACAAGCATTCGCGGGTGATCTTTTTCCAGGATGCCGCCCTTAAGACCGCTTTCGTTGACATAGCTGACCTGATACCCCAGACTTTCCAGCAGGATTGCCCATTTGCTGAATGTTTTTCGGTAATCGTTAGTCGGGTAGAGGATGAATATTTTTTCGTCAGGACGGCGCGAAGTCAGCAGCAGTTTGGCGATGCCGGACTTGATTTTTCGGATCTCGCGGAACACCGGCGCAGTGGCGCGGCTGAGTCCCCACCCGCTGTTCGTGAACGGAAACATGACGGGTTTTGTCATTCCGCCGAAATCTTCGAACCACAGCGCGCAGTTGTTGCCTTCCAGGAGGTACTGCCAGGCCAGGCCGCGTTGCAGATTCACATGTCCGAACTGGCCGAAATATCCGCCGAACCAGGGGCCGGCGATCAGCTTCGGATTCCGGAACGACCGGACCGGCGCGACAGTATCTTTATCCGTGTACAAACCCGCGAAGCCATGTTCTTTGAGCAGTCTGAGATAATCAATGGAATAGTATTCCGGGTTGCTCCAGACGCCTTCCGGGCCGGAACGCAGTCCCGGAATAATTTCCTGAATGTATTTACGTTGGAAAGCGAAGAAGTCGCCGGTGGCCTTGAGGTTGAACCAGCGGTCGGCGAAACCGGCGGCGGGATTTCCGGAAAACTTTTCCAACGCTTCGCTGATCAACAGCCGTTCCACCTGTTTCCAATCCTTGTAGCTGCTTCCCCAGGAATCATTAAGCTTTTCCAGCGAACCGTAACGTTTTTTCATGGCCTCCTGGAAGTCCTTCATGGCTTCCGGCGAACGGTCAGTATAGCGGTATGACGGTTCATCGCGGAGCGAAACCACCGCAGGCGGCCATTTCCCGGTTTTTGTGAGACGTTTTCTTGTCGTTTCTTTTGCCTTTTCGCGGAAGTCCCGGTTGTAAAGCCAGGGGGGAGCTTTTTTTGGCTGGTCCCAAACGATTCGCGGCATGATACTTAGATAGTCAATGATTTTGATCCCGCCATCGGGAAGAATCGCGAACATGCCGTAATCCACTCCGTAATCGTGCTTGATGCGCTGGAGGTGATTTTCGGGGAATCCCTTGCCGCCCTTGCGTCCCCAGTAACCGATGCTGAAATCATCAGCGTCAACCGGTTGCTCAACGCCGAATTTAATTTTTTTGCGGTCCATAACTTGGTTGCCGACAATCAAATCGGCTTCAAGGTAGTTGACTAACGACCGGCTTTCCGGCAATTTCAGGTCAAAGGTCTGTTTCCGTTTTGCCGGATTCAAGGGAAACGTTTGGCTGGAAAGCAGGCGTTTCTCACGGTCGTAAACCTTTGCCGTCAAGATACCTTTGACAGCTCTTCTCAAATCAATGGTTATTTTTGTTTTAGCGCCCGGATGTTTGAGTTCATCCGAAATTTTCAGATTGCGGATAGCGTATTTTGACGTAACGTAGAACGGTAGCGAGGCGAAATTGAGGCGTTGGGATTCGCGGTCCAGAAAGACACGGCAGAAATATTTTCCCTCGGGCAAGGTGGGCAAGTCAACCTTTAGACCCGACCCTTTAAGCAACGGCAATGTTTTTTTCCATACTTTCCGGTTCCAGTCATCAGCAATTTCAACGGTTGCGGTTGTTTTTTCTGCATTGCCGACAGGTAAACTCACCGACATTTCCAGTTCTTTCGGACCGTTTCCGCGTCCGGTTATCCTTATTGATTCCCACTTAGCGCCGGGAGTTTTTGCCGCCGCTTTCAAAAGACAGCGGACGCCCCATTGCATTGCGTGTTCGTAAGCCGCCAGAGTCGGCGCTCCGCTGGTTATCACTTCCTGCATATAACCTGGCAGGACCAATTTGTAAACGTTTCCTTTGCCGAGTTTACGGAAGAAAAATTCGGAGTTGCCCCTTCTTCCCCGGCTGTCGGTAATTTCTTCCGGGCAGCTCCCCTTGGTAATTCCGGGAACCTGCCGCCATTCCGAATCGGGAAGCTTCAATGATTCCGGCCAGTTCTGCTTTTTTCCCGTGAACAGCAAACTGCCGCCATCATGCACTTTTTTCAGGATCGACAGCCTGATGTCAGACGGAACCTGCTCCCAGTCGAGCGAGTCCAGGCAAAAAACAATTACGTCGTAATTTTTACGTAGTTTTTCACGCGCCCGGTTCAGGTTGTCTTCCGGGATCTTGTGGCCTTTAACCGTTATAATTGACCACGCTTCGCATTTGTCCTTTGTTTTTCCTTCCGACATTATGGCGTCGAATTCGATGTTCATCCGCTGCATCAGTTCCACTGCTTCGCGAAGACAGTTCCGGTGTCCGATGACCAGCGCCCTGACCGGTTTGCCGGGGTAGTTTTTCGCCCAGTTGACGGCTGGAGTTTTTACTGCCGAAGATATTTTATCAAACTCCGGGCCAAGGTCTAACAAGGCCTGTTCCTGGGCTGAACAAATGGAAATGCAGGCTAAAAAAGCGACCTTAACAATCAGCTGGAAAGTCATTTTCATTCCGTCACTCCTTTGCCGGTCCATAGCTGTTGTATTTTTCGATTATTTTCCTTTGAAACGGTTTGTTGCTTCAATGCAACCAGCCTGGTAATCTGTTCCATAATTGCTTGCGGTGGAACTTTTTTTGTGCGGATTGCTTTTTTTATTTCAGACACGGCGACGGCGATTTCCGGAGAGTCGGCGTATTCGCGTTTGAGGATCTGTCTCAAGTTGCTTTTAATCGAAATATCGGTTATACAGAAATTTGCGTCCGGTTTTGAATTGGTGACAAGCATCAGCCGGAAACGGCGGAGCTTTCCGGATTTCAGCGAGGCTTGTCCGTGATAGCGATACCAGCCGTTCTCGAGTTTTTCCGGCACGTTCAGCGCCGCTCTGTAATTTGGCTTGTATTTTCTCGCCTTGTTCAGTAGCGGATCATATTGAATGGCAACAACAGGCGGGGCATCGTTTTTGCTCCTGATCAGCAAGGATACGTCATACGTAACCTGCGGAATTGCCGGAAACCATGCCGTTGCCATACGCAGACGCCCCCAGCATGACGCCCCGGAAAACTCCAGGGCTTTTATCTGTTTGCCGTCGGGACCGTTGACTTCCTTTACCGATAGTTTGATGTATTTCGACAGGTGAATTTCCTTGTCGACGGTTCGCCATGGAAACAGCGCTTTCCCATCATCGCCGACCTGGTTCCAGGACATATTGCCGTTGCCGAGCAGTGTTTCACCCTTGCCCAGGACAGGGGAATACAAGGACAGCGCTCTATTCCCCATGGAGTACTCCAGTTTGTACCTCACCTCCTGTTTAGAGGGATTGTAGAAGAAGTCTTTTCCGGTTTGTTTTGCGAGCAACTTCCACTCGCCGCCGTGAGTTTTCCGGTAGATTTTTACTTCGGTTTTTGCGGGAATATTTTCCCATGAGAGTCCGGCGAGACCGGGAACAATTTTGCTTGCGAAGGTAATTTCCGGCTTGTCCCCGGCCTGGGTCAATCCCGCCGATATCATCAGCGTGAAAATAACCAGCGGGATTGTTTTTTTATACATCAGAATCAATATCCTGGTTGGGTTATTTTACTTCGACATCAACGGATTTCTCCATGCCTGTGGCTACGTCCTTAAATGACGCCCGGTATTTCCCGCGCGGCAGGTTGTACATGGGCCGCCAGGTCCAGGACGCCTTGCCTTTTTGAGCCGTCAGCGATTCCCCGAGACAGGAAATTTCCTTGCCTGCGGTATCCCTGACAGTCACCCTGATAATATGTCTTGCCGGGGATTTTTTGCCGGCGGGAACAACCTCGACTTCAAATGCGGCGGGAGTTCCCGGCTTCAGGGTTGCGGACTCCGGTGAAACTTTCAGGGAATCCACTTTGTAGGGAAGCCTTGCAAACAGTTTTACCGGACTTCCCCCGGTTATGGCGAAAGTGGAGTGGTCGGTGTATCCGAGATATTTGCCGCCGATGGAATCATACAAATGCGCGGGGGTGATGAATTTTGCGGTGATCTTTCTGGTTCCCCAGTCCAGGCGTTTCCAGTTCCAAGCCATCCCGGTGTATTCGGCGTTGCCATCAACGAATTTACTGATTTCCACGTTGTAATCGGGCAGGTTGAATCCCGCTTCGAACTCCCTGAATCCGCTTTGCGCGGTCAGGCAGCAGGCCGGCAATGATACATGTCCGATTTGCGAGATAAACTGCTGCATGAATCTTTTCAGGCGGAAACCGGTATCGAGGCTCCGCATAAGTAGATAGCTTTCCATGGAAAAGTTCAGGTAAACGGCTACGCCTTTGCCATAGGGGTTTACCGCAAACAGTTTGGTTCCGTCCTTTGCATCGCCGTGGGTAATTCCCTTCAGATTGAAAACCGCGCGTCCTGGCTGAAAACTCGAGGCGTCTTCCCTCAGCTTGAAATTGGGACCGGTCAACAAATCATTGAGTTTCACGAAACTCCAGGCGAATCCTTTTCCTTTCACACTGATGCGGTCGGAAATAATCGCGGGTTGTTCCTTGAGAGGTCCCCGCTGCTGGCGGATGCCGAAAATATCGTCAAGCGAACCGCCGCCGTCTTTGCGCAGGTTGCCGCGTCCGTCGCGGAGTCCCGTGCCGTAATCGGCGATGACCACGCCGCCGTTTTTAACGAATTTACGGATTTCCTTTTCCTCCGCTTCCGTCAGCGACTGGGAGAACGGCATGATGAAAACTTTGTATTTCGACAGTTCCCCGGCCTCGATCTGCGGAGTGGCAACCATGCGCGGCTGATATCCGATATCCAGTAGCATGGCGATAAATCCTGACGCGGTGTTGGCCACGTGCCCCCCGTAACCCGGACGGTAGATCCGCGTGTGGCTGTAGGTTCCCATCTGGTTGACGTGATGGAGGATTTTCGCGGAGGGGAAACTCAAGTCCCAACTGCGAATGGAGTAATGAATTCCGATCGGAGACCACTGCCGGTCGCTGTCGAGCAGCAGTTTGTCATAGCCCTTGCTGATTTTGCTTACGTTTTCCGTAACCTGTTTGTAGGTGGGACGGGGATTCCAGTCCGGATACAAAGCGGAATAGATATCGTTCGTTTCGTAAGCCTGGAAGAATCCGATCGAGCCAAGCCCGGCGAACAATGCCCGCCAGGGATAAGACCCGGCGATGTCGGGAGTCATTTCCGAAGCGTAAGCAAGCCAGTAGCCGTTGAATCCGTACTTCGGCATAAAGCTCAAACCGCTGCGCCAGGAGTACAATTTGTTGTCATGCTCATCGTGAGGATATATTACGATACCGTTCTGTGAGCGCTGGAGACGATACCAGTCGATACCGTCGAAACAACTGAACTGCTCGATGCCGTCGATGCTTACAATGGCCTTGGGGTGTTTCTTGAGAACCGCTTCATTTATTTTTTTGAAATAAGTGCAGAAAGTATTGGTAAGGAAACGGCAGTAATCAAGCCAGGGCGCGCGGGGTTCCCGTGGAACCTCGATATTTTTGGGCGGAACCAGCTTGGCGAAAGATTCGAACGAAGTTCCCCAGGCTTTGTTCAAAGCCTTGATGTCGCCGCCGTAACTCTTTTCAAGATAGCTGATGAAGGCGGTCCGGTTCGGGCCTTTCGAAACATCCCTTACTTCAGGTGACCAGCCCCTGATATATAACTCGTCGCCATGAGTCCAGACCCATTGTCCGCCCAACTCGTCCGACTGCTTCATGTAGTCCAGCATCTTTTTCACGTTTTCCGCCAGATATTCGGGACTGGCAAGTTTTTCCAACTGGTCTTTACCGCTTTTTCTCGGCGAGGTGTGGGTGTTGGTCGCCAGGTCAACATTTTGCCACAACGCATCTCTGACATATTTGCTGCCGCTGCCCGCGGTGTAATTCGCGTTCAAACCCATTTCCCGCATGTGGCCTATTCGGCAACGATGGAAAAAGCTCTTCGGAACCTGCTGCCAACAGTACAGACGGAATTTGGCGGGATCATACGGCAATGTGCGGATAACATCGGTTTGGACACATACTACCGGTTTCCCGTCGCGAAGCAGTGAAGCTTTGATGAATTGCAGCCTGGAAAGCGGTTTTCCGCCGGAAAGACTGAACTCGTTTTTCCCGTCCCTGGCGGCAGTTTCAACCTTTGCCGCAACATTACCGAAAAAGTCACATAATTCCACTTTAAGAAGGTCGCCCGGCTTCACATTTTTCAGACTGATTGCGGCAACCGGATCGCGGTCCGGGGCAACAATCTTTTCAACCGGGGCAAGTTTCAAAACCGCCGTCGCCGCGATATTCACATTGACCGCCGCGAAATCATCAATGCCTGATTCGGAGGACAATTGAACTACCGCGATATCGGTTCCCGCCGGTACCGGGGGAATATCAATTTTAAGTTCTGTTTTGCCGGATTCAAGGGGAATGGTTTTCTTGCCCAACTCCGTCCAATCCTGGTCGAACATGGTCAGGAGAAGATTATAGCTGTCGGATTTCGGTTCTTTGAGTTTCAGTTTCAGTGTTCCCGGACCGGTTTTCTTCCATTGTCTTTTTCCGGGGGCGGCAATTCCGGTGATTTCCGCGGCGGGAAGCTGTTGCGACGCCCATTGGATGATTTTTGCGATTTTCGCGCAGCTCAGTTCAAAAATGCGGCGGTTTGAGTTGCGCGGAACCAGATACCTCACTCCCCATGGCGAAGGATATCTGACAACCGCGATTCTGCCTTTTCCAAGACATTTGGTGATAGTCGTCATCTTGCGGAGTTCCGGAATTGGCAATTCCGGTATATTGAGTTTTATTCTTTTGAAAGATTTTTTTCTGATTTCAGTTAAGAATTCCCTCCTGGCTTTAGTTACTACCAGTCCCATGCCCTGCTTGACATTATCCCAGACGGTTTTTCTTTCCGGAGCGCCAAGCATTTTCCAGGTGAAGTAGTCGATTACCAGAACTTGAGGGCTTTCCGACATGAATTCATTGAACCGCGCGTTAAAATAAGAAGCGGTTTTTTCGTTGATTTCCGGTTGGACGCTGGCGTCCATCCAGGCGTTGTAATCCGGTTCCCCAGTGGTGGTTTTATTAGGCTTCTGCCGCCATCCGCCAAACATCGCCGTGCGGTACTTTACCGGCCAGCGCTGAACCAGTTCGACAACGTCGCGCCCGTGCCGCCGCTGACATACGAACAACACTTTCACGGAAGGTCCGCCGTAAGGCGCGAGCCAGGAGAAATGCGGCGATTCAACATTCATGGAAATATGCTGGAACCCTGACGCTTTATCCTTTTCCTCCTGGGAGAATCCTGTCTGATGCATAAGCGTAAAACCCATAATAAAAGCAGTTGCGGTGATGATTAATCGACGGTTAAAGGCACAAAAGCCCCTTACATTGATCATGTTGATCTCCTTGTGATTTTTAAATTATAAGATAGTTTAGCCTGAACTATTCATAAAAAATCAGGCGCCCTGCTGCAACCTGTTCGACATCAAGCTTTCGCCGTAATCCTCGACATACCTTACAGGTATGCCTGCGGTTAGCCGAAATCGTGCTTCCTGAACATGTTTTCGCATTGCATCCTCGTTTTATGAATAATCCAGGTTAGAATGGAAAAATTATTGAAATTCCTGATAGGTTTGAGCAACTCCGCCCTTGGCTTCCAACTGTCTCCAGACTTTTCTCAAATTATTAATGTTGCTGGTTGGTTTGTTGTTGTCCATTTCGATCAGTACTCTATTGTCGTTATCAGTAATGAAGTTAACATGACCGTCGCAATAGAGAGTATTCCAGCCGTTAGGTTCTTTATGTACAATGGTGGAAGAGTCAATAATCAAGTCGGCAAGCAGCGGGAGTTGGCTGGGACGTTTGACATGTGTGACAGGCAACTCCGCCATGCCGGTGACGTTTCCCCACGCCGTTCCCTGGAATCCCGCCCAGCCATTGATCGGTGAAGTAATCCGGAACGGACGCGGCGTATATCCGGCATAAGAACGATTATCGTTGCTCGGACAATACAGGATATTAGATTTTTTAATATCATCCAAAGACCCGTCTTCTTTACCGCCGAGATAACCGAGTTGCCACAATAACGCTCCCTGGAAGTATTGCTGTGTCCCCTGATTGTAATAAAATGGATAAGCAGCTTTGATGATGGCTATATTCCCGTTGTATTCGTCAGCATAAAGATGATATCCCGTGCCAATCTGCTTTAAATTGTTCTGGCATGTCGCCCGGCGCGCCGTTTCCCTTGCTTTTCGGAGGGCCGGCAGCAGCATTGCCGCAAGTATAGCAATTATCGCGATTACCACCAATAACTCAATAAGCGTGAATAATACCGCGCTTCCGTTGACTTTTTGATTTCTGCCTTTCATAATTCCACCCCTGATATTATTATCTTGTTTATTATTTGGGATTTTTTATTATGCCGACGACGCCTTTATTTTTAATTCCGGCTTGATCATAATTTTCTTTCCACGCCAATTTTCCCGGACTGCCTGAACGCAACGCTTCGCGATCTTGTCCACCCTGATATTTACCGAACTTATCTGCGGTTCCATCGCAGCCGACCACGGGGTGTCATAATAACCCATCACCCTGACGTCGTTTCCAATCGTCAAACCTGCGTTTTTAAGAAGTCTGTAAGCAATAACCGCCCGGTAATCACCGGCGGTAAGGATGTTGCGGTATCCCTGCTTAATAGATGTTATAAGTTTGGCGCTGACGTCTTTATCGTAATCGTTCAGTATCCGTAAATGTTCGCTTGGCTTAAGTCCGTTTTTCTTTAAAACGGAACTGACGCTCTTCAATAATTTTCCCATCCAGGTATTAGGCGGAACCTCGTCTTGAGCACAAATAAAAATTATCTTATTGAAAGGGCCGGACAGAAAATGTTCCGCGATTATTCGCCCGCCATAGCTGTAATCCGACATAACATAATTGGCGTTATCGAAATGGAAATCGCAGCAGTAATAATCGAAAAAAGTGAAACCGCGAATTTTATCCTGGAGTTT
This sequence comes from Victivallales bacterium, assembly GCA_963678815.1. Classification (GTDB taxonomy): domain Bacteria; phylum Verrucomicrobiota; class Lentisphaeria; order Victivallales. The sequence continues at coordinate 3,180,498 of OY787460.1, read as the reverse complement.
AAGCAGCAGTTTTAGCGGTATGCCGCGCTTTGAATCGATCAGCATCATTTCCGGATCATTGTCGAGGAGCTGAATTATCTGACGCTCCTTGTCCTGAATTTTCATACCTTCCTTCAACTCGCCGTCGACCGGCAAAGCCTGGTAATGATTTTGGGCCAGTCCGTTTACCAGGTTGTTGAACAAATCCGCGAACATATGCCCGCTGGTCGGCATCAGGAGACCCACGTATTGTTGACGTGATACCGGCTCGTTAGATTCTTCTGATTTTGTTTCGCCGATGAAAGTTCCCTGACCCTGAAGTCTATGCACCAGATTTTCTTTTTCAAGTTCGGCAATCGCATTCCCCACTGTAACCGTCGTCACTCCGAAATGCTTGGAAAGATGCCGGAAGGAAGGCAGTTTATCCCCGGATTTCCATTCCCCGGAGACAATCTTTTTCCTGATCGCCTCCTTGATCTGGTAGTATTTCGGTACGGGAACACTGGCGTCGATTAACATTTCATTTGCTCTTTTTGTGTTGTGTTATAGTGTTATATATCATAACAAGAAAATTGCATATTGTCAATACCTGAAATGAAAAATTTTTCTGGGATAAAATTCCCTCGGGATGTACTTCGGGAACCAAGCAGAATCCTCCCAAGGATACGGAGTTGGAAATTCTGCAAGTATCAATCAAATGGCTAGGACAACCGTAAATTTTTGAATTATTTTTATGCACAGGATGCGGGAATCCGAACGTATATTTGACTCTGGACATCGGCAATCATACCGTCGCCTTGAAAGTCCCGCTCATCGTCAAGCGCAAGCGCGGACGCAAGGTAATCCTCGCCCCCGACAGCGATTTTCCCAACGCCGAATCCCCCGCCCGGGAAACGATGTTCCTGGCACTGGCCAGAGCACATGTCTGGACCAGGCTTATCGAATCAGGCAAAATCGTCACTGTCACCCAACTTTCCGACAAGCTGCAACTCGACATCGCCTATGTGACCAAAATATTGATCTGGTCAATCTCGCCCCGGAGCTCCAGGAGGCGATCATTACGGGAAATGAACCGGACGGGTTGTCACTGAATCGGCTCCGCCGGGGAATTCCAATGGAGTGGGATGAGCAGAGGGAGGTGTTTGGGAGGATAGACAGATGACTTTCAGCTCTACCAAGCTGAACCGCCATCTTTATTCTAAACACAACGAACTCCTCCCGCATAACTGAGAATGCCTTCGCAACCGAAAATAATCTCATTCCCCATGGCTTGACCGCTAATCCCGTAATGTGTCCTTGCTGGATGCGTACAGAACTTTTCATGAAAAAATCGTTTATTCCGGTTCCGGTTTCAGGAAAAGTGTTTGCGATACCAGTGCGCGAAAGACGATGGACAGGAAAAACCCATCTCCAGGGCTGTCTGTTTTTTTGAATATCCTTTTGCAAGCATGTCTTTTACTTTGCGGATTCTGGCCTCCGTTATATACGCGTGGACACACATGCCGGTATGTTCCCGGAACAACCGGAAAAAATGGAATTTGCTGTAACCGGCAAGCCTTGCAAGTTTATCTATGGTCAATTTCTTTCCGTGATGATTATCAATATGCCGTTTAATCATGTTGATAATTTTTTCATGGTAGTCTTCAGGCTGATGGCTAGACCCGGTAATATCCTGCTTGACAATCTCCAAAACAACAAGAAAGATTGCCGCAACAATCTTCTGACGCCGCAATTCCACGGGCATGTCTGTATTGTGCAAAAATTTCCAGCTGGAATTCGCGACTTCATAAATACTGGATTCTTCCATGATAAAATTATTGCTGATATTTTCTATTCTGCCTGCTCTCATATTCAATTTTCTCGCGACAATTTTTTGTCCGGCAAAACCGATCCAGAGATGTTCGAAATCGTTTTTCTGAGGCGGATAACCCTGGTCATGCGCGGCAAATTCATCAAAAAGAAATATTGTTCCCGGAAGGCACGAATAGAGAACTTCGTTCAGACTACCCGCTGTTCCGCCTTTAAGCGCTATCAACACCTCTCTGTGCTGATGATGGTCAGTATGGTCCCGCGCCCATTTGGAATGGGCCGGATTCTTTACGATTTCGCATTCCGCCGGAAGTTCCGGACACACAACCCGCCACTTCTCCGGATGCAAAAGAACGTGAATCGCGTCATCGTCAAAGGTTTTTTTTCCGGAATTCATCATTTTCGCAACAATGCTCAATATATAGCAATATTATTCAATTGCCACATTACACTTTTATATTTATTATTATATACAGAAGCATAATATATCAGCAATTTATTTCAACTAAAGGTGTAAAAATAATGAAAAAACTGGCTCTATTTGGCGGAACTCCGGTAATCGAAGGGAATCTGGAACTCCCGGCCTGGCCGCCGGTATCGGAAACCACGGGAAAAAAACTCCTGGAGGTGTATATGTCCGGGCAATGGTCTTTTAACAGCCGGACGGAGCAGGATTTTGAAAAAGAGTTTGCGGAATTCCAAGGCGCAAAACATGGTATTTTCATGGTAAACGGAACCGTAACCCTGGAAGCGGCACTCGCGGTTCTGGGAATAGGTCCGGGTGATGAAGTGATCGTGCCCGGACTCACCTGGCTGGCAACCGCAATGGCTGCGCATTATGTCGGAGCCACGCCGGTATTTGTAGATGTCGAACCGGACACTCTCTGTCTTGATCCTGAAAAATTCAAATGTGCAATAACTCCCCGAACCCGGGCTGTTATTCCGGTGCATTTATATGGTTCGATGGCAAATCTCGATGAAATAATCGCCATAGCCGGAAATCACGATATTGCGGTTGTCGAGGATTGCGCCCATATGCATGGAGGTTTCTGGAACGGGCGCGGAGCCGGGGCTTCCGGCAAGATCGGGTCTTTCAGTTTTCAGCAGTCGAAAACCATGGCATCAGGAGAAGGAGGCATCTGCATAACCAGCGATGACGTACTTGCCGATAAATTATACCAGTACAAACATATTGGTTACAGTCGCGGCGTCCGCCAGGGTGAAGCGGGAGACGGCATGGTCAATAAGTTCAAGTCCCATAATTACCGCGGCAATGCATTTCAGGCTCTTATTCTCCGGGAGCAGCTGAAAGACCTGCCAAACCGAATTGAAACTTATAACCGCAATGTCGATATTATTAAAGAAATGATTAAAGATGTTGACGGCGTCAGAATTCAGTCTCGCGGAGTAAAAGCAGATCCGCAGGGATATTATGGTCTTATATTTATTTTTGACGCTGAACCTATGCGCGGCATTCCTCTGCAAACAATTATTGCCGCCATCGGAGCGGAAGGGCTTCAGGCATGTGAATCGTACGGTCCCGTTTATAAGCACGTTCTTTACAACGCCGAACCGGATGAATACAGGATCGCTGAAGGGGGATGTCCGAACGCAGAGACGGCCGGAACAAAGCATGCGGTATTCTTTAATCATAAAATTCTGGGATTGCCGAAAAGTGAAATCGTAAAAATCGGGGATATAATAACAAAGGTGGTTTCAAATTACAGTGAACTGAAAAATTAAGAACCTGATATGAATACAGCATTAAAAGCAGGTTTTGGCCGGGCGGACATAACTCCCGAACCCGGAGTCAGGCTCGGGGGATATTCTATACTTGAACGTCCGGCGGAAAGAGTCCTTGACCCGCTCCATGCCACGGCGGTTGTCCTCGAACAGGACTCCGTTAAGGCTGCAATCATAAACCTTGACTGGATTTGCATTGAGGAAAGCACCGTTGCTGATATCCGTGAAAAGGTCAGGGAACTTACCGGCATCCCCGAAACAAACATAATGATATGCACCACTCATACTCACTCGGCGCCAAATACTTTAAATGCCTGGGGCTGGGGTGAGATTGAACAGAAATATATCGAATCGGTTATTCCCGGCATTGCCGAAGCGGTGGTTGCCGCCAAAAAAAATCTGGTAGCCGCGGAGGTCGGGTTCGGAGTTACCAAAAGTGATGTTGGGGTAAACCGCCGCTACGTAAATCCCGAAGGCGAATATCTGCTTGCCCACAATCTTTCCGGGCCTTACGATCCGAATATGACCGTAGTGCGGTTTCAGGGAAAAAACGGGCCGATAGGTTCAATCGTCCACTACGGGGCCCACAATACCTGCATGGGTGTTACCCGCGATGTTTCGCGCGATTGGTGCGGAGTAATGAAAGACCGCGTGGAAAAACAGACCGGCGCACCGGTTTTGTATGTGAATGGAGCTATCGGCGATGTGGGGCCGAGAACTAACTACATTCATCCTGCCCACAAACTTCCTTCAGCGGGAGCTGGTGACGGCATCGAAGCCGTCCGTGAAGTAGGCTACAGGGCGGCAACCGATGCAATCAGGGCGTGGCTCGGGATTAAAAGCTTTTCCGGCAACTTAAAACTGGATGTTGTCTCAACGGATTTCAATATTGCTTTTGCTCCGTTAATGCCGCAAAAGGAAGCAAAGGAAAAGTTAAAAAAATACGAATCCTTTAAAGATAAAACTGGAAAAGAAAACACTGAATACCGTCATGCTCAGGCGGTAATTGCGGCATACTGCAACCCCATTGAAACAGGCCGGATTTTCCGGCAAAGCATTGTCCGGCTTGGCCCTCTGGCATTTGTTCCGTTCCCGGGTGAAGTTTTTTCGGAAATTGTGTTGCGCCTGCGAAGCGCGAGTCCGTTTCAATACACGCTGTGCGCCAGCGGCACAAACGGTTCCTGGGGATACCTGCCTTCCCGGTCCGCCAGATTCAAACCGTGTTACGCCGTTTGGATGGCAATTGCCTACGGAGCCTACGTGCTGTGCGATGATATCGACGACCAGCTTGTCCGGCAAAACCTTGAACTCCTGAAAAGTATCCGGGGCTAAATGCAAGTTATATCCTTATCGGGTTAAACATTTTTTTCCTCCATTAATCAATCGTAATGCAGACATTTATAAAATTCGCAAGTTTTATTATTTACGGCATTGACTTTACTATATTAATATATTAAACTATACCTAAAAGGATGGCAATATGTCTCATACATTAAAAGAGCCAATCATAAAATTATCTACCGATCCGAAGTATCGCCAGGTTTATGATCATTTGATGAAAGCGATTAAAACAGGTGAATTACGTGAAGGAGAACGTTTGTGCACAGAGGCAGAATTGAAAGAACAGTTCAATGTAAGCTCGATTACCGTTGTCCGTGCTATAAAGGAAGTTGAAAAACACGGCCTGCTGGAAAGACGCCGGGGAAAAGGCACATTTATCAAAAAACGGGAAAGGAACCGTTGTAAAAATTCAGAGAAAGTGTCAGGAACAGTTTATCTTTGCGGCGTTTCACCTACCTTGATTGATTCAGAGTTAAGCGTCAACTGGTTTATTTCACATGAAATTCACAGGGGAGTGAGTGACGCTTTCGTCGGAAAGGTGAAAATTGTTCCTCGCGCGAACGATCTGTTAGTAGCCCTTAAAAGCTCTCTTCCTGAAGACAGAAACGTTATTTACGTTAATCCTAATGATGAAATGTTGCATTATTTGCGGCACGAAAACATTAATTACGTTGCAATAGACCAGCACTGCCGATACCGCAAAGCCGAACCCGATACCATTGGTCTTGAAAGAATGAACGGAATAATGGAAGGCTTGGGTTACCTAATCAATTCTTTGAAGCACAGGGATATTGCTTTAATATCCAACGAAGGCAATCGTGAGCGTTATATGGGATATTGCCTTGCGCTTAATACATTCGGTATTCCCTTTAAAGAAGAGCTTGTAATCAGAATAGACTATAAAGGCGGAGTGGATGCCGGAAGAAATGCAGTTGAAGAGCTGCTCCGTCGCAACGTAGCTTTTTCCGCTATTTTCGCGGATACTGATGGCAAGGCGGCCGGGGTAATTGAATCTCTTCAGGCAAATGGAATAAAAGTGCCTGAAGACGTTTCAGTTTTAGGCTTCGATGACTTGCCGGGCGCCGACAATATCCGTCCGCCTTTAACTACAATTCGCGTTCCCTTGTATGAAATGGGAGTTGAAGCCGTAAAACTTCTGAAAGAAAGAATTAAAACAAAGACCAGTATAGCCGGAAAAATACTTCCGGCAACACTTATAAAGCGTAAATCATGTATGAAATTTGAAAACAGTCAATAATTAAACGTATTTAAAAGGTGAAAATGGAAATGTTAATACGATGGCTATTAATAACGGTTATATTTATATTTGCCATAAATATTCAAGCTGAAAAAGAAAAACTTGATAATATTAACCCTTGGGATAAAATCGATATTATTCCAATGCCGAAGGAAATTAAACTTACGGGTAAACTCCTTGCCTTGGGTAATAATGTAAAATTGGTTATTGGAAAAAACGCATGTACTCAATCAAAAATTGGCGCGGATTGGATAAACGAAAAAATCATTAAATTGGATGGTAAACCTTTAAATATTATTGATAATCCTGTTCCGCAAGATAATTCTATTTTTATAATCATTGGAACATCTGATGATAATGAATCCATTAAAAATGCATCCGCCAATAATGTGATAAACTTAAATAATAAAGAAATGGGAAAACGGGGTTATGCGATAAAAATATCTAATGATGGCAAAAAAATATATTTAGCCGGTATCGATCCGATTGGAACTTTGTATGCATGTGTAACATTTTCTGAACTCATCGAAAAACAAAATAATTTTATCGTCTGGAAAGAAGCAAATGTTCGAGACTGGCCGGATGTAATAAATATGACAATGGGAGATGATTTTGTTTGCTCCAATATGTACAGTCCGGAGCTGATAAAATTTTTTAAAAATGTTGTTGGAAATAAAAATCCTACAGAAAAAGTTAAGCAGGACTATCTGAAGCATATCAAAGAAATGTATGATCGTCTTTTACGTTGGAAGATAACTTGTGCTGAATATAAGCTTTATTCCAGAGGCAGGAAATTCATGCCACAAAAATGGCAGCAGATTATAAAGGAAGGCATTCAATATGGAAAAGAAAGAGGAATCGGCGCTTTATTGTATGCGGAACATCCTTTTGTAGGTCTCGCCGCCGATTATCCCGAGTTGGCAAAATCGGACAAGATACTCCAACCAGAACGCGGTGACGGATGTGAAATGTGGATCAGGTCATGGGTACTGAACGATACCAGAAAAAAAACCGCGGAAAATCTGGCTAAATATATTAAAGCAATCGGTTTTACTGATGTTGGTTTTCACGATTCCGATACAGGCTTCTTTGAAAATCCCGCAAGGTGGAATGACCGCAGTGAAGCCTCTAAAAAATGCTGGGGAGATGACTATGCGGCTGCGACGGTCAAAAAGCACAAAATTTATTACGATGCCCTGAAAAAAGAAATTCCAGATATCCGGATTCATTTTACTTTTTATCCTTACCAGATTCAAGTTTTGGATTTAAAATCTGGAGAAAATATTTTAGCACAAAGGTTTGGTAAAAGTTCAACCGTGAAGGAGATGGCAAAAACATACAAAGTGAAATATGAAAGATTCTGGAAAAAGCTTCATGACAGCTTACCTGAAGATGCGACTTTTTGTATTCGAGAAACAACAGAAGCGCCAGTAAATAATTTCAGAAAAATAACTCACGGCAGAGGCGCATTCATATGGCTTGCTTTAATGTCGCATGCATGGAGGCCTGTTTTCAGTGAAACTCCTTGTTGGATTGGTACATTTTGTGATAATCAGAATGATTTTATCTATATAAGATATGCGGATTCCTACGTTCCTCTGCAAAGTTTGGCGGTCAGGGAATACAGTTGGAACAAAAACACGCCAGGAGCAAAAACCTGGAATCTATTATCTCCGGAAGAACAATGGAAACACAGTGAGTCTAATGGACAAATCTATGATGTAGTATTACCTAAAATTATACGTAATATTTTTTGTCACGAAATCACAGCTGATGTTAATGAAGCCATTAGGCAAAATGTCGCCCCTCATCAAATATTTAAGGATAATTTACTTTTGCGATATGATTGGATGCAAGATTATAATTCTATAAAACAACAAGCTGATAATGCGGAAAAAGGAGCAAAAGCGTTAGACCAGGCCTGGAAAAATTTTAAGGATTCTAATTTAAATTTGGATGAATATGCAATTCGTTACCTTGTTTATTTGCGGGAAGTATTCCACGCATCAATGTGGATGGCAAAAATAAGGTCTCAGAATATGTTGGCAAAAAAACTTGCAATGAAAAATGATCTGAAAGGCGCCGAAGAAGCTATTAATACTGGTTTGGAATACATTAAGGTCGGCACGGAAGAATTGAAATCTCTCATTGCTGAACGTCCCGAAGATCCCGTGCTGCGGGGAAAAGATTATAACAATTGGAGTAGTCGATGGCGTTTGTATATGGCTGACAGGACTGATTTCGGCAAAATGGAAAAAATACTTTTGCAAACAAAATCAGAACTCAAAGAATTCATAACTCTTGGAACTATTCCCAAACGTATACTGAAAAAACTCAGCAGACGTATTCTTAGAGGCTGTCAAACAAACGAAAAAATAGAAGTGGACGGTAAGCTTAAGGAAAAGTCCTGGACAACCGCTTTTCCCATAGAATCGTTTCTGAGTTTTCATAAACCTGGTCAAGTAGCAAAAGCATTTACTTGTGGAAAATTACTCTATGATAAGGATAACATCTACTTGTCCTTTACCTGCTGGCTTCCAGGCAGTAATTCAATTCCAGACAATGATGCAGTTGAATGTTTTTTCAATAACGCAGGATTGAGAAAGGATTATATTCATTTTATTATCAAGGCAAATGGCAGCGTAGTGCAACAGTATAATAAGGCTGAACAAGCTGGCGGAACAACAAAATGGCGGAAGAACAATAACTGGAAATGTGAAGGATTTAAATCTGCCATAAATAAGAAAAATGATTTCTGGACTGTTGAGATGAAAGTACCCAGAAAATCAATAAATGCAAAAAACATGGAATGGGGATGGAAAGCAAATTTTTGCAGGGCATATCCTTTTAACGGGGAATTCGATTTAAGTTCCACCATGCCGCCGGGAACAAAGGATTTTCACGATTTAAAGGTATTTCCCAGCTTGTATTGGGCGCAACAAACAGGCTTCCTCCCGGAAATAGAGATTCAGCCTGTAGATTTAAAAATTCAGAAGTTGACGCGAAAAGATGCTACTGCGACTTCGGTATCATTTCGTTTGTCCATTAATAGTAATTTAGTTTTGAATAATGCAGTAATAGAAGTGACGGCATATAATAAAAATGGAAAATTACAAAGTGAAAAAATAATCGCGGAGATTCCACGTATATTCTACCAGTGGAAATCTGATAAAACTTTCGCGATTGATTATCCGGAGATATGCAATAGCGGTGGTTTGCTTGTGAAATTACGAACGAATGAAGGTGAAAGCAAACGCTGGATACGTTTTGGAGGATGGAAGGGCGCTAATGACATTGGCAGTATTTTCACCAATGGGATTGCGAATAAAGCTTTGAACGGTTGTTGCTTTTTACCTTCAATGATCACTGTTGGCGGTACTCAAGTGGATATTCTAAATTCTAAATCCGGGACAGTTGAATTCTGGATAAAACCAAACCGGCGAGGAGCTTGGCTGCCACCTTATCGTAAAAACGAAATAAGGATTGGAAATAATGCAGTCGTTCATTACGGCCCTTTTCGCAAACGTTACCCTAGACACACAAATAATTCTCCATTAGCAATCTACCACAGCAGCAGCGGAAATATTATTTTCAGCATTTTTAACAATAATCACTCCGGGTGGATTTCCTCTGCAAATATTCGCAAAAACCATAGGTGGAATCCTAAGGTTTGGCATCATGTTGCCTGTGTGTGGAATGGAAAAAATGACAAAGGCAGTTCCATGAGAATCTATCTTGATGGCAAAAAAGTTACTGATTTACCAAAAATAGTTCATAAAAAAAGATTGAAACATGGTCAGATGGTAGCGGTTGAAAATGTCAAACCATATCCAATTCAAATAGGCTCGTTAAATAGCGATTGGCTTCCCGCAGATGCGGTTATTGATGAATTAAGGTTTTCCAGGACGGCGAGATACAATGAAAACTTCGTCCCAGATCGCAAAGAATTTATGCTTGACAAAGAAACTTCGGCTCTATTCCATTTTAATGAAAATTTAATTGGACATGGAATAGATTCAAAAGGCGAAAAGTATAGAATTGATGCAATTGCGGGAATTGCAAATCAGTAGTTACCATTTTTATAAAAAAAATAACTGAAGGAGATGTAAAAAATGAAAAAGGAAAATGAATTCACACTGATTGAGTTATTGGTTGTAATTGCAATTATATCGATATTAGCGTCTATACTGCTGCCAGCGTTAAAACAGGCAAGAAGCAAAGCACTGGAAATCGCCTGCGCTAATAACCAAAAACAACTCGGACTAGTACTCCATGAGTATGGCATGGATAATGATAAATATTTACCTTCCGCGGAAATGCCGGATGCGATTCACACAGTTAAAGGTATTGGCGGGCAGTATCTTAATATAACCAGTAATAATCAGGACAAAACAAATACTCCATTCTTTTGTCCTGGCGAAACAAGGCGAATTGTGAAATGGGACGAAATGTCAATTTCCGATGTAATCAGCAACTTGGATAGCGTATATCTGAATAGTTTAACTAATTACAGTTATTTGGTGAGATACATAACCAGTAACGAGTATTGGCTGCTTAATAAAATAAGTTCTCCGTCAAGGAAAATTATAATGACCGATGGTTCTGGAAATTATGTAGTTGATGAAATCAGCTGTTATCGTACATATCAATATGGCGCTGTCAATAGCTACTCCTTTTATGTAGCGTCCGGATCGAATTCATATCGAGCCCCTTATTGCCGGCACGGTAAAGGATTTAATGCATTACATTTTGACGGTCATACGGAAAGAATTAACAGCTTTGGCGCAAACAACAGTTCAATGGCGGATTTATTTGATCCGTATGATGACTGGTATTAATTAATAATTTTATCTGGCCCGATTAAGAATAAATGGAATATAATCCAATGCAATATATTGTTTTAGAGGGGGAAAACTTCTGTAACGGCTGGTGCATTCTTCCGGTTTTAATCGAGAAAGAAAAAGTATATCAGAATTCTTTTGAAAATGGTTTTTCGGATTATCCGGAAATGCGGCAATACAGTCAGGGAAGATATCTTTATTCCGGAAATAAACTTACAGGGCTTAATCCTGTAAGTGAGATAAACCTTGAAAAAGCCGGAACATATAATCTTTGGGCAAGAAGCAAATATTATTCCAGCGATCAAAAAGGAACATATCACATTGAAATTGAGGACTGGAAATCGGATGCCTTCGGAGGAAATACAAATAAAAGTGATGATATCTGGCAATGGCAAAAAAGTTTGTTAAATATTACAAATTCAGGTAGAAAGGTTGTCAGACTTATTGATATTACTCCCGAAGCATGCTGTGATGTCATTATACTCACAAATGATCTTGATTATTGTCCGGAAGGACTGTCAAATATTCCTGATTGCAAAAACAACGTTAATTGTGTTACAATTCCATATATTTTGTGTGATGCTTGCGAGCAGGAGCGTCTTGAAAAAGTTAAGGTTCAGGAAATAAAGCATGGCAAAACAGCATCGTTTGCAAGCTTTCTAGGGGATATTGATCTGGATGGAAAGGACGAATTGATAGTTGTACAGGAAGATGAATTACTCCAAGCATTCAAGCCAGACGGAACATTGTTATGGAAAACGAAAATTTCATTATTATGGCAAAATGTAAACAAAATAAATTATCATAAGGAAGGTTATAAGTATTATCTTCCGCATGATTTTTATCTTGGGAGACACCCATTTTATGGAAATATTATTGATATCAACAAAGATGGCAGAAATGAATTTATTTTCGGCTGGAATCCCATTTACATTATCGATGGGATATCAGGTAAAATAATAAAGGAACGTCAATTCCCAGGACAAGCTGCAAAACTGAAAACGGCAGACTTGAGCGGGAATGGAGAAAAAACAGAACTATATGTAACAGTAAAAGATGCTGTTGAAGGAAAAGCTTATGTTTTTGCCGTTGATGCAAATCTTGATACTATTTGGATGATTCGGATAGATGGCCCTGATATGGAGCATTCTCTGGCGGTGGGAGACATTGATGCCGACGGTAAGGATGAAGTTGTATTTACATGCTACAATAATCTTTATTGCATTGACGATGATGGTTCTGTTTTGTGGATAAAAGAAGGGCGCGCCGCCTGGGGAGGACTGGACTATCATTCGGACAAAATACTTATTGAAGATTTTAGCATGCAGTCAAATAATGATAATGTTATTATTCTTGCAGAAGGAGAAATATTTAATCCCGATGGTTCAATACGATGGTGTCCGGATAAAAATCTTAATTATGAAAATGCCGACTATTTTGATGAGTATCATGGAAAAATGATCGAGTCCCGGAATTTATATCGTGCTTTCGATCATGGACAAATGGTTTCAGTTATTAAATTCCGGAACGATTATCCAGGGAAACAAATTTTGTTTGGAGAAAGAAACATTGGCAATGTTTATTGTTTCAGCTCATCCGGAGAATTAATCTGGAAAAGAGGCCGTTACCACGGTCAAAGAACACATGTATCTGACATTGTTCCTATCAACTGGTCTGGCAGAGGTAAAAAAGAAGTGCTTTGTCGATATCTGGGAATATTTGACGAAAGCGGAAATCTAATTGCTTATCCGCCTTATATTGAGGGTGGAGCGTCTAGCTTGTCAGTTGCGGATATGACGGGAAACAATGTTGATGACATTATTACAACACATATTGATACAACATACATTATTTCAAACCTGAAATAAACAACGAAAAGGAACCATATAAATAATTATTGAGTAATTAACTATTGCAGAAATGCCTAACTATAAAAATGATAAACAGAGAATGATTAAAAAATGAATTGGACGATACATAAAGATAATTTCCCGAACATTATTAATTTAATCCCTGAATCAGAACCATGCAATTTTGCCCACAAAGAACTTACTAGATATTTGGAAGCTATTTTGGGAAGAACGTCTGGAATTATATCAGATAAAAGCATAACGATGAACTTGACGGATGATGAATCGCTGACTGATGAAGGATATGAATTTTCCATTATTGATGATGATTTTTCGATCCTCACGGGAGGAGAAGCCGGCATGGTATATGCAGTCTATGAATTTTTACGGCGTTACGCGGGATGCCTGTTCAGCGGATATGCTCCCGATGGCGAACATATCCCAAAACTCAACAAGATTGTAATTAATGAACGAAAGCTCAGGAGAAAACCTGAATTATGGTATCGGGGAATGCAGTTCGGAGAAAGGCTGCATGAAGATATGATTATCCCAAGGCTGGATTGGATGTCTAAAAACGGATACAACTATGTAATGATAAAAACTTCCGCGGAAATAAGCCAGAAAAGTGAAGTTACTGTTGATCCTGAAACCGGACAGAAAATCAGGATCGATAACAACGATTACTTAACGATGAAACAGTTTAAGGCGGATATTTATCCGGAAATTAAAAAACGCGCACTAAAAGTTGATTTTAACCATCACAATCTTTTATATTGGTTGCCTCCGGAAAAGTATTATACCGACCATCCGGAATGGTATATGCTGAAGGACGGAAAAAGGGTTGCGGAATACTCACAATTATGTATTTGCTCATCGAATAATGAAGCCGTGAATGCATTAATTGAAAATATAAAAAGCTTCCTGAAAAAATATCCTGAAATCTCGATTGTAGGGGTGATTCCCGAGGATGGCTACGGGATGTGCGAATGTGATTCATGCAGAAATCTGGACAAGACGTCAAATCGGGAAGGGAAGGTATCGCGGAACTTCAGATATCCGGAAGGCGAAAATAGAATAAAAACACATCGTTATGCTCTTTTGGTAAACAAAGTTGCCAGGGAATTACGCAAAGATTTTCAGAAGATAAAAGTGGGAATGAGCGCCTATGTAGACATGCAGTGGCCTCCCCGGGATATTATGCTTGAATCGAATATAGTGCCCTGGGTGGCAATGTATTGGAGGTGTGCCGCGCATCCTCTAGCGCCTGACGGATGTAAAATCAACCGTTTTTTCTATGACATTCTCTCCCAATGGAAACAGGTGCATTCCGGAAGATTGCTGGTTCTATCCTATTACATGGGAATGGAGGCGCAAAAAAGTTTGCCGTATCCGATGGAAGATGTGATTTTCCGGGAATGGGAAGTTCTGAAAAAATTAGGAGTAGATGGTTCAACCATCCAGTCCCGCGAAGGCAGTTTCAATACATATAGTTTAAACTATCTCGCATTTGCCAGAGTCGCCTGGCAAGATCAGGTTAATATTGAAAAACTCACAGATGCCTACCTGCTGGGAATGTTTGGAGAATCAGGAAAATTTTTGAAACCCATATATAAGGGTTTCAACCGTGCGGTCAGAAGAATTGAAAAAGAAGGAACAGGAATATCGAAATACTTCGAAATGGATGAATTTGATTATATCGAAAAATATTTCCGTCCCAATGGATATACCATTGCATATCTCATTGAGGAAACCGGACCTGATTTAATTCGCGAATGCATAAATAAAGCTAAAATCGCGGCTGAAACCCAAAGAGAAAAAAGACAGATTCAGAATTTTGACGCAGCCGCTCAATTCTGGATTATGGCCGCCAAGGTTTATAAACTTTATTATAAAGCCTGGAAAGCGATAAAATGCGACGATCCTGAAAGTGCTGAACACTGCAAGGTTGCCCTTGCCGGAATTGAAAAGTTGAAAAAATACGGATACAGCTTAACAGGAGATGGCTGGATAAAAGACTTAAAGCGTTGGAATGCACTTGAAGCTGATCTCAAACGAAAAATAAATGCGAGGCTTCAGCTATGTCAATAAAAATGGGAATAATTGGAGCCGGAATTATAGCTTCAACTCATATTGAAACAATATTGACCCATTCATGTTTTGATCTTTATGCAATTTGTGATAGTGATTCGCGAAAATTGTCAGAAAAAATAAAAAAATACGGTTGCGCCCGGGGATTCAGCAATTATCGGGAATTGCTTGCGGAGAAACCGGATGCCGTGTTGATTGCGCTACCTCATTATCTTCATTGCAAAGCAACATGTGAAGCCCTTGAAGCCGGGTGCCACGTTTTGGTGGAAAAACCTATGGCTCTTAATATTGAAGAGTGCTGCACAATGATAAAAACCGCACATCGCAATCAAAAACAGTTGCAGGTTTCAGAACAGAACCTGTTCGCCCCTGGAGCAATTATAACCGGAAAGAAATACAAAAGAGGAGAACTTGGCAGATTTCTAACCGGGAAAATATCAGGATTGGGAAATTACTTTAGGAAAGGGCGTCCGGCTTGGTTTCTTGAAACGGAAAAAAGTGGTGGTGGCATGTTTCTCAATGTGGGAGTGCATGCCTTGGCGCTGGCGAGAACCTGTCTGCCCGGACTGAAGGCAATTTCAGTAGCTGCGTCTACGGCTTTTCTCCCTGAATATCCGGTGGAAGCATGCACAACTGCCATGGTCAGATATGCTGATGGGGGAACCATGATATTCTCGCAGGTAGGATATTTTCCCGTCACAAAACGAATTCAGGAAACGACACATTTTGTTTTTGAAAATGGAATTGCTTTCTGGGATGCTGGCACCTGGTATCTGTGTTCCCATAATGGTAAAGAGGTAAAAGAAAAGTTTTTTCCCGTGGAAAACTCTTTGATGCCGGTTTATGACAATTTTGCTGAAGCGATTAAATCAAAAAAAATCAGATATGAGACATTGGAAGTAGCTGATGATGTCGCAATTGTTCATGCGGCATATGCCAGTGCGAAACAGCAACGTGAAGTTCTCATTGAAAAGCTGAAAATGGAAGAAGAGAATATTAAGATGGGCGTGTATTGAATAATCATCAAGTATTCGTGAATTTTATCAGAGATAAAAATAAACTAAAAGGGGGTGGAGAACGATGCAAAAAAAGAAATGGGGACGTTTGTTGGTGCTCGTCAGAGTATTTCCGGTAATTTATACCTGTTTTTTTTATTGCAATACTGGAAACACCCAAACAAACGTGGTGGGGTATTGGCGTTTTGACGAAGGAACCGGCACCAGTGTCATAGACGAAAGTTCCAACGGTAATGATGGAACTGTAACCGGTGCAACGTGGGTAACCGGCAAAAGTGTTTCAGCTTTAAAATTTGACGGAACGGACGACTTTGTTGAGATAGATACTCCAACGGGAATTACTTCATCTACCGGTTCAATCGAGTTTTGGATGAAGGCGGATTGTGTTCAGAATTCCACCGGACTTTTTCATTTTTATGAAAATCGTTACACAGACTACATAACATGTTTTCTAAATCAATATGGAAGCTTATGCCTGACCATAGAAGACAATAATGAAACCAAGATCAGTGTTTCATATGATTTGGACAATTTACCCGGCGGTTATGTCGGCAAATGGTTGTATGTGATGTGGGTTCAGGATGGCAATGGAGTAAAGCTTTATATTGACGGTGAGGAAAAAACGCTGGTGGAGACCATCAACAGTGGAGACTGGTGGACTGATCACCTTAGCCTGTCCAAATGTCGTATCGGATACACAAACTATTATTTTGATGGCGCAATCGACGAATTTATGATCTTTAATCAACCTCCGTCCGATTTAGATATTCGGAACCGGTCAATGGGACGATTTATTTGTGGACATTGGCGTTTTGACGAAGGAACCGGAACCAGTGTGACAGATGAGAGCGCCAATAGTAATGACGGAACTGTAACCGGCGCAACATGGGTGTCCGGGAAGAGTTATTACGCCTTAGAATTTGACGGAACAAATGACTACGTTGAAATAAATACCCCGACCGGACTTAGCTCTCCAGTTGGTTCAATCGAGTTTTGGATGAAGGCGGATTGTGTTCAGAATTCCACCGGACTTTTTCATTTTTATGAAAGTCCCTACACAGACTACATAACATGTTTTCTAAATCAATATGGAAGCCTATGCCTGACCATTGAAGGCAATAATGAAACCAAGATCAGTGTTTCATATGATTTGGACAATTTGCCCGGTGGTTATGTCGGCAAATGGCTGTATGTGATGTGGGTTCAGGATGGCAATGGGGTAAGGCTTTATATTGACGGTGAGGAAAAAACGCTGGTGGAGACCATCAACAGTGGAGGCTGGTGGACTGATCATCTCAACCTGTCCAAATGTCGTATCGGATACACAAACAATTACTTTGATGGCGCAATTGATGAATTTACCGTACTTAACCGGGGAATGGATGAGGAATGTATAAAAAAACAGTGGGCAGATATCGGTTCGTGCGGCAACTGGCAAATGAATGAGAATGCGGGTTCCGAAGCGATTGATTCCTCTGGCTTCGGCAATCATGCGGAATTTGTTAATATGGCGGCTTCACCGTGGGTTACGGGGCATCTCAATTTTAATGGATATTATGAATACTCTCTTCGATTTAACAACAGTGCAGATTATCTTGAAGTTGCCAATGATACCAGTTTGCAAATTACGGGTGACTTAACCATTTCTCTCTGGATTAAACCTACGACGATCGGCGTAAAACAGTGCAACCTTATTGATAAAAATTACGGTGGGGAGTTTTCCCTGATTCTGGATCAGGACGGAGCAGTCAGATTGCTCCAGGGAAAATCCCAAACTGCTGGTGAGTATTTTGACGCCACTGTAATTCCCTCTGACTGTGTAGTCAACGCTGCATGGCAGCACGTATTGGTGACACGTGACATGACAACGCGGGAAATCAAAGGATATTTGAACGGTCAGCTTGAAAATACCGTGGCTTATCCAGACAATTCAAATTACTCTCCTCCGGCCTCAACAACCAGTGTCGTTAAAATAGGATCTGGCTACATTTCCGATTACAATGGCGATATCGACAAGATTCGTTTGTACAACAGAATTCTCAATGAAGATGAAATTGAAAAAATGCAATTGCTTAAGGTTTATCCTGACAAAACCTACTACACAACGGAAAGTAATGCGATTGCTATTTGCATGCTTGACATTGAGTTATCCGGAGGTTTGGGCTCCTCCTGTTTTTACGCAAAAGATTCCCAGGGAAATACACTCGGATCAAACAACTCGCCTGGTGTCGAAACTGATTTGTCATTCAGCATTTCCACGCTTGCCAGTGGTGAAAATGATGTTTCAATAGAATTACGAAATTCAACCGATGAGCTTGTATTGACCCGTAAAATTGAAGTTGTAAAGTTGATGGCAAATCAAGGATACGAAACAAAAGTTGACCGTAAAAATGGCATTGTCTTGCGCGATGGTAATGGCTTCTTTCCCATTGGCCTTTACATGAATGGAATCGCTTCAAGCGATACAACGGATTTTGCCGAAGTTTCAGACGCCAACTTTAACGCCGTTATTCGCTGGAATTTGTACGTAAATCCTTCAGATGCCCAAACCTACCTGGAAAATACCGATGCATATGACCTTCTTGTTGTCGACCGTCAGGAAGCCTACCCGGACGTTTTCCTGTGCGATTATAAATCTGGCACTTCAGAATACTTCTGGGATACTTATGTGGATGAACGGGACAACATAATTGATGCTGTGGGATATGCAAAAGTTATGGATAACCTTATCGGTTATTATTCATTCGACGAACCAAATGAAAGTCAATACGAAGCGGGGCTTGATCTCTATTCGAGAACAAATACTGAGGATGGATATCATCCGACAATAGTTTATGGCGCGCCCGACAATAACAATTATTCTGGCTGGGCTGATATTTATGCTGCTGGTATGTACTGGCATCCTCCTCGGATTGAAGGCGATATGGAAAGTACTTTGGATATTGTCACTCAGTATACCTGCCAGGTTGCAAAAACCGCAAAACAAGATCATAAAGCTTTTTGGTGTGTCCTGATGAGTGAACGCTACGCATGGTGTCACAAACGGATAATTAGTCCAGAGGAACAGCGTTGCCAAACTTACCTTGCCCTAATACATGGGGCAAAAGGGATATTTTACTTTAACTATCCGGTATTTCATGACGATTCGTGGAATATGTTATCTGATTTAGTGGAGGAATTGCTTGAGCTTGCTCCGTCAATGCTTACAGCAGATGTTGATCAGTCAATTCTATATTACAATGAATCCGTGGCCGCGGAATTCAATCCGGAAAACAACAAGTTCGTAGATGTTCAAGTTTCACTTCGGAAAGCTCCGGAAAGCGCAAGTTATGATTACGTGTTGCTAGCCGCTAACACCCGCGAATATTCCGTTGATGTAGATTACACCATTTCTCTGCTGGGTGTAAGCGGAACTGTAAGCAGACTTTTTGACGCATCTACCTATACCGTGACAAACGGTGAATTCAGTGATACCTTGGCGGCATATGATACGAGGGCTTATACTTTCTCCAGCACATCTACGTCAGCAGTTACTATTGATGTTAATATGGAACCAGGAACACCCCCGGCGGCTGAAACCGTTTATCCTGATTCCGGCAGACCGAACTGCACAAACCTGATGCAGAATCCGAGCCTGGAAGATAATATCATTCCCAACTGGCCTGATTACTGTTGGCCGTGGTATGCCTCTCCACGTATAAATTCGGCAAATCAACAGTGGGGACTTGAAACTGCAAACCCGTATCATCTGAATAAATGCTTAAAAATAGTGGATGGCGATGGCAACAACGGATTCTATTTCTATCTTACTCCGCTCCATACTGATTCAAATGGCAAAGATTACACCTTTTCCGTATATATGAAAGCTGACCAAGCGGATCGTTCGGTGAGATTAGGATCGACCTTAGGCTATACCGATGTATCACTTACAACGTCATGGACTCGTTATTCATATACATGCAATGTTCCAGCTAATTGGTCAGCGAATAATTACTTTTATGTCCAACTGCGTGATTCAGGAACAATTTGGGCTGATGCCGTCCAAGTAGAACAAGCATCCTCGGCTTCTTCATTTACAACAGATTAATTTTATAAGATGCCAAATGCGGCATTGTCTTTAGGACAGCGTTAAAACGGAAGCCTTTTCAGAACAAATTTCCGGGAAAATCAACGCAAAAACAGGCATGTTTGAACCTAATCTTCTTGTCACGGGTTCGAGAAATTGCAGATCGCGTACCCTAGCATATCCGGTGAAAAAAGGAACACTTTTTGATAATCATTCTCATGTAGTGCGGTAAGTTGCTGGTAATGAACGAGTGGAAGTAAATTTTAAAAATTTCCAAAAGTTCTGGTCGTGACAAGAACTTTTAGAGAGACGGAGAGAAAATGGCTCGAAATGGCCTTCGATAAGCAGTTTTTACTTGTCACGGCGGGGATAGCGCATCATCCACATAGCCTTTTAATACAACTACTTATACGATATTTTCTAAAATCCCAAGAGAGGATTCCGTGTGGGAATGAATGGTGGAGTATGTGGGAGTAGAACTTTGGACAATAACTTAACGAATTACCACTCCAGAAGTCGTGCAGATTTTTACTTCACTTTTTAAAACTCATCTTTCAGCGACTAGAAAATTTTGACAAGGTCAAAGTTCAAACCGAAAATTTTAAAAAATTCAAAGCGTGGTACGCGATGCTCATTGACTTATCCCTTGAACTGGCTAACTTTACCGGTAAGGCAACAAACTATTGGGGCAAAAAAACTGTTATCATAAAATCACTTGGATAGATTCCATTATGGGGAGCAAAACTGTCCTGCTCCATCTATAATTCGGCTTTTTTGAAAGGAAGACCAATAAACACCAATGAATTTCCTGATTGGTTAACTGAAATCCTAGACCAGTTAAACCGTCTGCATTCCATGCCGGATAAATTGGCCGACGTCCGCCCCTATGCAATTAAAGCAGCCAACCGTGAACCAGTCGTCAGAAAAACGGACACACCACCCGATATGGCCGATAAGGTCAACCTACTACTAACGGTGATTCATATCAGCGTAACCGCCGGGGTGACAACGAGGATACTTTCGTTCCGGTAATGAGTTGTGCGGTCACCGGCACGATACAGCCCAAAGTGCTTGCGGCATGTTTTGATCCATTGCAATTCGCGTCCGGACTGGTGCCGCGACTCTATTTCGTGAGAATGGAACGCAAGGCACGGGGATGGTCTGATGATGACGTGACGCGTGAAGATATTGAATTATGGCAGGAAACTTTATTGCGGTTGCGCGTAACTCCATTTAAGGCTCTGGATTCCAACAGGAGCAGGTATATGCCACATATACTTCGCCCAGATGACGAAGCGAAAAAAATCTTCATTGAGCATTATCTTGAGATGGAGAAGATTCTCGACGGGGATAACGATATAGCTGCTATGTTCGCTTCAAAAGCGCAAGGCGGTTGCGGTCGAATTGCATTGATACTGCATGGTCTGGAACGTGTCATACAGGATAAGCACGTCGAAGACGGTACCGTGTCCGGCAAAGTCATGCGCAACGCAGTCGAGCTTATGCGATACCTGCTTTCTGAACAGCTTAAAACATTCGGGATAAATGTAAAAATTCGTAATGAGGCACGAGCAAAGCAGGTGGCGAACTGGCTTCGCGATCAAGGGGGAAAAGCAGATATCCGAAAGTATCTCACTAACCACTGCAAGCAATGCCTGTCGATGGATGACGCAAAGACAGAACTCAACCGCGCAGTGGAAGCAGGACTGGCCACTTGGGTTGATGACAAGGAATGTGTGTTGGTGGAATCTGGAGAAACCCGGTAAGTGCTGGTTTCTGCTGGTTCTGCTGGTTTTTGCTTTCCCTGCTGGTAAGTGCTGGTTCTGTTAATTTTGCTGGTTCTGCTGGTTCTGCTTTTCATATAGTTTTACAGATGAAGCAAAGGATATAGAGGGGTAAGACCAGCAAAAACCAACAAGACCAGCAGACCAGCAAAACCAGCACTTTAAAAAAAGGGTTACAACTTATAGAGGCAGGGGGATAACTTCAGAACCGCGAAAAAAAACGCCATGCGCGCGCACGTGAGTATGAAAGTTGAAAAGGATATCATTATGGCAGGACGTGTTTCACCGCAACATAAGGCTGTTCTAAGAAAAGCTGGGTATTGGTCAGCGTTCCAGCATCGCCGCGACGAACTGAAGCTCCGTGGGCTTTCCCCGAAAGATGCCAGAAGCCAAGCTCTGAGCGAATATCTTCCGAAAAGTGAAGAATACCTCGAAAGCAGACCGCCACCGTTGCCAAACTTCTGGACTTGTTTAGTCAATGATCTATCTGGGAGTCCGGAAACCGTCAAATGGCTGTTGGTTTGCCTTGAGGGGCGATACTCACAGCCTCCAAGTCCGGGAGCGAAGTTTTTGTACAAGCGTTGCCGGACTGATGCAGGTTTTCTCCGAGAGTTCCTGGAAAAGGCTCTGGCGAAATTGGAGGAAGATCACCCTGATTTGGCCGACAGAATAAAAAAGGCGAATCGGGACGCACTTGCGGGTGTACATGACAATCCGCCAATCTTCAGTCCGTCAAGGCTACCAGTAACGAACGCGGGTGTCAGTAACAGTTCCGCCGCTACCGGTTTGCCTGTAAAAGATAGCTTACTACCAAGTCCACGTATCTGCAACCATGATGATTCGGAATGGGCGTAATTCCCCCGAAGCAGCCCTTTCAGGAATAATTCTCAAAAAACGAAGCCCGGAAACGGCCCTCTGAGCGCGTTCGCGAGTTATTGCGGGTTTGAGTATGGGGGTAAATCATGGTCTTTCGAATCAAGAAACAAATAAATGGATATACCCGCACCAGTAGGATTAACCAGAAAGCATGCTATTCTACAGAAAAAACCATGAAATACGCAATCCGAGAAACTGGCCAATAGCAAATCGGGAGTTGAATGTGCTGATAATCAGCATGTTATGGCATAAGTGACCTGTTTTAGTCGGGAGTCATTTAACACGGAGGATAAAACCGATGAGCAACCGGGAGCAGATACAGAGTTACATTCGGGAGCAAGCCCACAAGCCGACAATGAACTTGATGCGGAGAGACCTGTACCGGGTGGAAGCACTGATAAAGCAGTGTCCACAGGATCACGAGGAGTTTCCAAGGCCGATTCGGGGAGCGAGTCTGTTTTTCGGTTAACTGAACCAGATGCTGACAGCGGCTTGCATGAAGATGAATTATCCCCTGCTTCAATGGGATTGGAACGACAGCGAACCGCTGACGATGGTAGCAGAAACGTATCCGGAGTTGGGGTTGGAAAGCACGGCGTGGTACCAGTGGCAACTCGGACTACTGATGATGGCCCCGGCAGAACCAAATCACCCGTGGTTGACGTTACCCCCTCACAGGGAAGAAATCTTGAATGACGAAGCTGAAAGGCAAAATCATTGAGTTATCTCCGGAACCATTGAGTTATCGTTTTTCCCTTTTGACGGTGGAAAAATCAGGGGAAATTTACCGGAATTTTGCTCATGGCGGCAGAATCGTTGAGTTTTCCTGGTCTGCATTGACGGGGGATTGGCCCGTATTTACGCACAAAACAAGGAAATTTCGACCATTGAGTTACCGTTGAGTTTAATCTCCTGAAATACCGCAGACAATGAAAGACAGTGAAGGTGTTTTAGATACAAAAGTGGTAGCGGGGGCAAGAATCGAACTTGCGACCTTCAGGTTATGAGCCTGACGAGCTACCTCTGCTCCACCCCGCAATATGAAATACTGAGTTCTTAGTATATCAACGGAAATATATAAATCAAATCGAATTGGATGAAAAATGATGCAAATTATGAAAGGCGATCCATAGTTTCAAAAAGATCCAGGGACGTAAATGGTTTCCGGAGGAAGGCATCACCTGCCAGGGGAACATTGCCGGCTCCGGAAATAAGCAGAATTTTAATGTGTGGGAACATTTTCCTGATCTTTCTGCAACAGTCGGCGCCGGTCATATCCGGCATGACATGGTCGATGATAAGGAATTTATATTTTTCCGGACTGTTTTCGACGGCAGCCAGGGAGCTGATGCCATTATTGTTGGCATCGCACTCATAACCATATTTACCAAGAGTGTCAATCAGCATGGCGCTTTGGACTTCGTCGTCTTCCACAATAAGAAGCGGGTTGAGAGATTCGTGGAACTGATGCTGGTATTGCGATTTCTGTTCTGCTTGGGCAGGGTCTTTGCTCTTTGGAAGGAATATTTTGAATGTTGCCCCGTTTTCGGGCTTGCTGTCCACTTCAATCCATCCCTGGTGATTACGGATGATTCTTACCACCATTGCCAAGCCCATGCCGGAACCTTTTCCGACTTGCTTAGTGGTAAAGAACGGATCAAAAATTTTATCAATTATCTCATCCGGGATACCGGAGCCGGTATCGGCAATCGTGATCAATATGTAGTCGCCTGGAGTTGCTTTTTCCGGAGCGTGCGGTGGCAGTTTGTCGAAACTGGTATTGGTCATTGTGATATTGATATCGCCGCCCTTCGGCATGGCGTCACGGGCGTTGAGGCAGAGGTTGACCATGACCTGTTGGATCATTCCGGCATCGGCATATGCCTGAACTTCGTTTTCCGGCAAGCTTAGATTTAATTTTACATTTTTTGGGAGTCCCCTGGTCATGAATCCCTGGATTTTTGCAACGACCTCTACAAGGTTTACATGTTCAAAGTTCAGACTTTTCTTTCTGCCGAATGACAAAAGCCCCTTGGTCAGGCTTACAGCGCTTTTTCCGGCTTCATGGATAATTTCGAGTTTTTCGCGAATCGGTGAATCTGCTTCAAGTTCGAAAAGGGTCAGTTCGGTATATCCGTTGATAAGGGCCAGAATGTTATTGAAATCATGGGCGATACCGCTGGTCAGCGCGCCGATAGCTTCCATTTTCTGGGCCTGATTAAGCTGCCGTTCCAGATTGATTTTGTCCGTGATATCGCGAACGGTTATGAGAACTGCTGGGGTTTCCATGAAATCAATATAACTGCAGATACATGACGTATGGACTTCCTCCTCCTCGGAATTCGTTTTCATTTGCAGGTTGAGTTCCGGGGTTTCAGACTGAAGTTTTTCTTCAATAATTTTGTTCAGAAGGGAAGATGCCCGGATTTCGTCTTTTACTGTAAAGATATCCGCAAGCTGTTTACCGATGATGCTTTCCCGGTCCGCCCCGATAATTTTTGAAAATGCCTTGTTGCAGAAGGATATCCCTTTTTCCGGAGTCCAGAGGACGATGCCGTCATGAACATTTTCCACCAGGGCCGCGTATTTTTTTTCACTTTCCTTGAGCAGGTTGGTGGTTTTCTGGAGGTCGATGTGGGTTTCGACCCTGGCGATAACCTCTGATTTATGAAACGGCTTGGTTATAAAGTCTACCGCTCCGAGTTCCAAGCCTTTGACTTTATCTTCAATTGAATTACGGGCGGAAATGCAGATAATCCCAATGTCGCTTGTTGCGGGATCTTCGGAAAGCACTTTGCAAACTTCGAAGCCATCCATGCCGGGCATCATGATATCCAGCAGAATCAGTGTGGGGTGTTCTTCCCTGGCGATATCAACGGCGTCTTCACCGCTGAATGCTTCGATTATTTCATATTCCGGTTTGTCGAGGATTGCTTCCAGCAGTTTTACATTTGCCGGCATATCATCGACGATCAGAATCTTGCTTAACGACCCCATGCTAACTCCGTTTGCCGTCTTTCCGGATTGCGATAAACGCATCTTATTTCAGGCGGATGTTGTACCGTTTTCAGATATAAAAATAGCTTGGTAATGCGAGTTGTCAAATTCACCGGAAATATTTTTATTGGATAAACTGTTTATATTTAGTTAATTAAACGGCTGATGGCGCGCAAAGATTATGGTAATTTTTATAAGTTTTCCGCGGCCGCCCTGAATTTTCCGGCTTCGTTTTTCATTTCCATGAGCAGTCCGAGGAATTCCCGGCTGAACCCGAATTGTCCGGTTTCCCGTGAAATCTCTTCAGCGGCGGTTTCACTTTCCTCATTGTGTCCGAGTCCGGAGTCGCGCAGGACTTTCAATCTTTTCCGCATCAGTTCCGATATTTCCTCCGCGTTGTCCACTCCGCGGAAATACGCCACGTGCATATTTACCATTTCTACCTGCTGATTCTGGATTGCGGCATTCCCGCCGCCGCCGGCGGTTTCCACCCTTAGGTCGGCTATCCCGAAAAACCGCTGGATCGGGCCTTGCGAGATGGAAAGGTTCTGGATGTTGGCGAAAGTCATGGTAAGCTCCTTGACCCGGAATACGCCTTCGCGAATACGCAGACTGCGGTCGGATATTTTGTACCATCTCAGCTCGTAGTCGAGCCTGAGCACCATGTAAGAAAGGTAAGTTTGGGCGAGAGTGTAAATTAGAATTGCCGCTACCGCCAGGCATCCGAGGACAACGGCCACAGTTACATGGAGCTTGCTCAAGGATGCGAAAATTCCTCCGAATGCCGCGCCGCAGATTACCAGCATGATAATGATTCCGACAAAAGTTTTGATCAGCCACAGATAAAACCGGTAGCGGAAATAGTTGTACGATGCCCGGAATACCCGGAGGCTTTCCACGTCGCCCATAGGGTCGAGAGGTTCCGGCGGAACTTTCAGGAACTTCAGAACCAGTTTTTTCAGGAATTCGTACATTGCTTATAGTTTTTATGCTGATTTTTTGTCTTCAAGGGCTTTTCTGGCGGCCTGCATTTCCGTGAGGATATCTTTCAGCAGGGATACGGCTTCGGACTCAGAAGCGGAGCCTGAACTTTCCGTTTCCGGATTGTCAACTTCCTTTTTCGCGGATTTTCCCATGTTTTTATAGCCCCGCATGCGCGAGTAAAGGAAAGTTCTCAGAACTTCGTACTCCTGCAAGCCCTCGATAACCATTTCGGCGCTGGCGTTGCCGGATGCGGTTTGGATCTGGATATCGGCCAACCCCAGCCAGCGCTGCAGGATGCCGGATATCAAATGGATGTCCTGGATCCGGGGGTAAGTCAGCTGTACCTGACGGCGGAAAAGCAGTCCCCAGCGCATGCTGATACCTTCTTCGTCGAAGTGATACCGCAAAGTGTAGTAACGGCACACCATTACCGGGAAGATAAAGAAGAACAACGGACCGGAAAGTATCGAACGGATCAGATACAGTTTCATCAGGTTGGGATGCGGACGTTCAATTCCAAATATCTTTTTTTCGTCAATCATATCCATAAGATTTTTCCTTTGACCGGGTCTTGAGGTATTCCAGATTCGATTTAATTGCTTTTTTTAACAACGGATTGTCGCGCATTTCACCTTCTTTTGCGTAACGCTGCCAGATTTCCATTGCCTGGGAAAACCTTTTTTCTTTCTCCAATGCGTATGACTTCATTTTCAGATACTTTATCGCTTTCCGGACTTTTTTCTCTTCCGCAAGTGATTTTTCCTCAATTATTTGCCGCCGCAGCTTTTCAAGCATTTCTTCGGCCTGGGGCGCAAATTCCCGATTACCCGAAGTTATTACGGTTTGCAGCTTCCTCATGGCTTCCTGACGTTGTCCGGGAGAGCACTTTTCCGCAAAGCGGATGGCCTCCGAATATTTTTTGCTCAATTCCGTGCTAAGGTTACCTGACATGGACTTTCCGATAATTCCGATTAATGCCGCAAGGCAGATCGCCCCGCATATAATTCCGGTGGTTAGCTTGGGGCGGTTTTTCAGGCTGGATAAAAGTCCGTCTCCCTCTTTCACCGGTTGGGATTTGGTTTTTACCGGGGCAGGGGAGTCGCTGAGATGTTCGATTATGCCGTCAATGCTTTCCAGGGCTTCTTCCCAGGATTTGAACCGGTCGTTTTTGTCCTTTGCCATCATTTTTCTTATCAGGCGCGTACTCAGTTCCGAAACATTCGGATTGATGTCCCGGGGATCGGGAATCGGTGAGGACAACTGGTGCGAAAGCACTTCGATGGCGTTCTCCCCGCTGAACGGAGTTTTGCCGGTAAGCATATTGTAATAAGTGGCCCCGAGGGAATACATGTCGGCCCGGAAATCGATGCTGCTTTCCGACTTCGCCTGTTCCGGGCTGATGTAGTTTGGCGATCCCACCATTACCCCGTTTACCGTGATGTTATTGTCCTCGGAAAGGCTTTTCGATATCCCCAGGTCCAGCAATTTCACCTCCGCATCGGGAGTGAGCATGATATTCGAGGGTTTAATGTCGCGGTGGATCAGCCGGTGTTTCTTCCAGGCGTAACGTAATGCGTCCGCTACGTCCCTGACGATTTGCAGTCCCCGCACTTCCCGGAATATTTTTCCGCCATCGAGATAGTATTCAAGATCTTTGCCGGGAACGAACTCCATTGAAAAATAACAGACATCCCCCTCGGTTCCGGTTTCATACGCCTGGACAACATTCGGATGCTCAACCTGTGCAAGCGACCTTACTTCCTGAAAAAAACGGTCGAGGTATTCCTGGTCGTCAATCAGGTCGGCGCGAAGGATTTTTAAGCCCACCTCGCGTTCCATTGAGTTTTGCCGCGCTACAAATACCTCGCCCATGCCGCCCACTCCGATAGTCCGGAGAATGGTGTAGTCGCCGATGGTCCGGTTCTTCCGGATGGGGCCAAGATAGATTTCTTTATTGCAGCTCTGACAGTCAACCGTCAGTTCCGCACCCGGCTCATAAGTGAAATCTTCTCCGCAATACGGACATTTGTCGGTTACCGTCATTTCGTGGAAAGCCCAATCGATTTGTTAATGCAGTAAAATTATCACCCGTTTAACGCGCTTGCAATAGTTTTTATTGCCATGATTAATCTCCGGTGGCTTTATTTTAACTCATAGCAAAGTTATATTCATGCTGATTAGGAGAAAGATTACCATGAAAAAAATATTTTTGATGATTTTTTGCGTTTATATGTGCTCGGGGATAGTATCTTATGCCGCTCCGAGTGCTAAGAAGGCCGCGAAATCGGCGAAAACCAAAGCGAAAATCAAAACTAAAGCAATTCCTGCTTACAAGTTCGTCAAGCGTAAACTTCCTTCCGGGACAGCCGTTGCCGCTGAAATAACCACGGCGGAGACGAAAGCCGTAAAGCTCGATAAATTTACCTGGCCGAACCTGGTCAAGGGGAGAAAGCGCGCGTATGCGGTGGTTACCATGAAAATTGCTCCCGGGAGGAGCATCGGAATTTATGACTACATTTTACGTGATAAGGCCGGAAAGGAATACCCCTGCGTGGCGTTTCGTGCCCCCGGTGGACAGTTCACTGACGCATGGCAATTGCTTAAGTCTGAGCCGAACCGGAATTACCAGTTGCTTTTTATTGTCCCGAATCCGGGAAAAGGCAATCCGGTTTTAACCGTTGAATACAAGCTCGGAAAGAATGATTGGAAACCGGTAAAGCTGACTTTCCTTAACCTGAACGGCAAACCGTTTAATTTCCTGGAAAACAAGTCCGCCAAATGACCAATCTTACTCCAGAATTCATTCCCATGTCCAAGCGGGAAATGGACGCCATTGGATGGGACGCCCTCGATATCCTGTTGATTACCGGTGACGCCTACGTTGACCATCCGTCATTTGGCGCGGCGGTGATCGGCCGGGTACTGCTTGACGCCGGGTTCCGGGTGGGGATCGTGGCCCAGCCAGACTGGAAAACCACTGCTTCGCTCGAAGTTTTCGGGCGTCCGGAAATTGGTTGCGCGGTTACTGCCGGAAACCTTGATTCAATGCTTAATATTTACACCGCCGGACGCCGTTTTCGCAAGCAGGATGTTTATGCTCCAGGCGGCAAACCCGGACTGCGGCCACCGCACGCGGTTACGGTTTATACCCAGCTTGCCAAACGCGCTTTTTCAGGTATTCCAGTGGTGATCGGCGGAATCGAGGCCAGCCTGAGAAGACTGGCGCATTACGACTACTGGCAGGACCGCATCAGGCAGTCGGCGCTGATTGACAGCAAGGCCGATATCCTGGTCTACGGCATGGGCGAAAAACAGGTTGTAGAAGTTTTTAACCGGTTCAAAACCGGAGACCCGCTCGATAACATTCCCGGAACCGCCCAACTGCTCGGAAAGAAAGCCGCGGAAGCTTTCATTCCCGGCGATAAATATCTTAAACTGCCATCGTATAAGGAGCATCAGGAAAATAAGGACGCGTTGTTGGAAAGCACTCGGACAATGGAGCTTGAAATGAATCCGGAATCGGGCAGGGGACTGTTCCAGCGTTATGGTGACAGGTTAGTGGTGGTTGAACCGCCAGCACCGACGCTTTCCAGCGATGAATTCGACCGGATTTATATGTTGCCTTACGCTGGGTGTCCGCATCCTTCTTACCGCGAGGATATCCCGGCGTTTACGATTGTGAAGGATTCGATTACCGTGGTCCGGGGATGTCCCGGAGGGTGCGCGTTCTGCTCATTGTGCCTGCATCAGGGAAGGGAAGTGCGTTCGCGCGGTATAGATTCAGTTATCAGCGAGATTGAACGCCTGAAGAAACGTAAACATTTCAAGGGGATTGTCAGTGATCTTGGCGGCCCCGGCGGCAATCTGTTTGGAATTCGCCGCCGCAACCGGGAACGCTGCCGCAAATGCCGTCGGGCTTCATGTTGTTATCCTGATATCTGTTCAAATCTCGACGTTACCCAGGATGAACTGGTCAAGCTTTTCCGGCGCGTCCGCGACATTCCCGGAATCAGACACGCTTTCATTAGTTCTGGGGTGAGGCTTGATCTGGCCTTGCGACAGCCGAAAGCGCTCCGTGAGATGATTCGGCATCACGTTCCCGGACAACTCAAGGTTGCCCCCGAACACCTGCATCCCAAGGTGCTTAAACTGATGCGGAAGAACAAGCCAGAGGACTTCTACGAGTTCATGCGGGTTTTTTACGATGAAAGCCGGAAATGTGGTAAGGAACAATATCTTATTCCGCTGTTTATTTCCAACTTTCCCGGATGTACCGCTGAAGATATGGCGGTTGTCGACAAATTCCTCTCGGACAACAATTGGAAACCACAGCAGGTTCAGGATTTTATTCCTCTCCCAGGGACCGCCGCCGCCGCCATGTACTACGCCGGTAAAACCCTCGACGGCCACCCGATACATGTGAACCGGGGATTGAAAGAGCGCCGTCCCCAGATCAAAGTCCTCAAACGCGGCAAAAAGAAACACCCATACCGAAAATATCGCGGCAAAAAATAGACACAATTGTCATCTTGTTGTGCCGGTAGTAATCAAAATATTTCCGGTTTTTGGAAAGGGATCTTTCCTTTGCGGGTTCCCGGCGGAGCAAATTCGTTAATGACGTCTTTGATTTTGTTGATAAAATCAAGGTACTCTGGACCAAAGAACCGGTTATAGTAAATATAATATGACAATAACTGACCGGGCTTGCCAAAGGGAAATTCATTCACGAAGCAATACCAGTATGGACGGCGGCATACCTGCGGCGTTTGCAATTGATTGGGATGGTTTGTCAGTCTTATGGAAACGAAAAATCCGCCTTTGTCAGGCCCCACCTCTTTTTCGGGCTTTTCTTTCAGCTGTCCGAGTTTGTTTTTATAGTGGTGAACATAATAAGTCTTGGTTTTGTATTTGACGACCAGGCATTTTCCATCCATATCTTCCGGAAAAGTGAAAGTCGGTTTCGGCTTCAGTTTTTCAGTGACCTTTTCTAGTTTTTCTTTAAGCTTCAGCAAAGTGGGATCAACCGATTCTTTCTTTTCCGCTGAAAAAACGGAAAAACAGGAGAACAGGCAAAGCAGAATAACGGCAAATTTATTCATGATTTGTCCTTATTTTATCAACATTATTTTGTGCGTAATTATACATATCGATAAGCTTGGGAGCTTTCAACACCTTTGCAAGTTTCTCAATAATCTTCCGGTCGGTTCCGCGCCGGAAGTAGAGGGTTATGACATAATAAAAATCCGGATCACTTGCCGGGTACTTTCCAGGATAAACATACCAGTAGGGACCACGGCGATAAAGCCTCAAGCCTTGTTGCCGCAAGTATCCCTGTGGGTATTCTTTAATTTTAAGCAGGAAACCATCATATGCCGGTCCCTCAACTTCAACGATTCCTTCACGCATTTCCCCACCGCGATAGAACTCATGCAAGGTAAATTTCCTGGTTTTGTAGCGGACAATCAAAGTTTTGCCCTTACTGACCAATTTGTATGAAAAGGAACTGTTAAGATCCGCAAACTCGCTTTTCAGTTCTTTTTCAATGGTTTTCAAAACGGAGGGTTTTGTTTCACCCCGACAGGAATAAAGCAACAGGCAGATAACAAAACTCAAGCTAAAAAAAACAAACTGCCAGCTCAATTTTCTGATCATAAGCATTACAACAGATTTCCCTTTTTGTTTAATTTGCCGCTTAACGTGCTCCCATGTACCGGAAATCTGGCTTTACAAGTTTTCTCTGCAATTTTTTGATATCCGGTTGCGACAAGCTTTTCTCGATATCTTTAAGCATGTTCGGATATTTGAAGTAACAAAAGTAGCTTAAGCGGATAAGGATTTTCTGCTTTTTATAGCTGAATACATTTTCATAAGTGTGCCAGTATGGTTCACGGATAACTAATGGATAAGTTTTTGGGGATTTATACTTTTCCGGGAGAACTGATAGAGCCATCATGAAACCGCCCATTTGGGGGCCTTTAACCTTTATCGCATTTTTTGCGTAATGCCCATTTTTCAGCATCGCGTGGACTTCGTATTTTCTTATCCGGAAATCAACCTCAAGACATTTTCCTTTATCTTTTTCCGGGAAATTAAACGTTGGACTTGGTTTTAACGACTTTAAACCGGTTTCCAGTTTTTGTTTCAGTTCAAGAAGCGCCAGTGCAGGAGACGAGGAATTATTGTTTTCCGCAAACAAGGAAAAACTCAATAAGATTATAATGTATCGGACAATTCTGATCATATTGGTTTTTCCAGGATATAAAAATTGTAGGCTTCCATGACTTTCGGCTGTTTCAGCAGCTTCGCGATCTTTTCCATGATGTCTTTTTTTATACCATTTTGGAAATATAGCTTGAATGTGTAATTCTTTCCCTTCCTGTAAGGATACGAATTATTTACAGTATACCAATAGAAATCCCTTCTCATCTCAGGTAAAAGACCAATTTGCCGCAATCCATTCTTTGCGGGACCACTGCGAATGAATTTCAACAGAAACCCGCCATATGCGGGGCCATTTTGTTCATACGCCCGGTCTGTTACTTCACCACTCATACTTCTGCCGTGGACTTGATAGCTCCTTACCTTGTAACCAATGAAAAGACTGCCGTTTTTATTGGTATTGATGTTCAGCTTGGGTTTCAGGTCTTTAAATGTTTCGGAGAATTTATCCGCGAGTTCAGCTAGTACGGGATCAAGCTTTTTCTTTTTGGGATAAACTGTTTTGGGGCTTTCAGGCACGAATCTGATGATCAGGGAGAGAATAATTAGAAAAACCATTGGCCAGGCAATAATGTGCCATTCTTTTTTCCAGTTGATCTTTTCTGCCATTTTACTAACCGGCGTCTATTAGGGCTTAACTTATGGAAATATAAGCTAAGTTCTTCTAACTGTCAACTGAGAACCGAGAACGGAACTCAATGTTTCCCGGTGCTGCCGAAGCCTCCGGCGCCGCGGGCGCTGCCGGAAAGGGATTCGACCCTGACCATTTCCACGTCCGGGAGTTTATTGATGACCATCTGGGCGACGCGTTCGCCGCGTTTGATATGGTAGGATTCCGTGCCGGAATTCATCAATATCACGCACACTTCACCGCGATATCCGGCATCGATGGTTCCGGGGGTGTTGAGGACGGTAAGCGCATGTTTGATGGCAAGTCCGCTGCGGGGGCGCACCTGGGCTTCGTAACCTATCGGCAGTTCCATCGACATTCCGGTGGGAACCAGCGCGGGTTTGCCCGGGACCAGTTCGGCGTCTTCACGGGCGCGAAGGTCGAAAGCGGCGTCGTCGTGATGGGCTTTTTTGGGTTCGAGGTCGTCGCAGCCATCCTGCATGGTGAAGCGGACAATGATCGGGTCGGACATAGTTTCTCCTTGTTGAATTGTAAAGATTATCCGTACAGTTTAACCGGCCCGGAGCAAATGTCAAAGCCGTTTCCGGAATTGTAATTAAGAAAAAGCTTTGTATAGTCTCTATATGTGAATGTCCAAGGGAATATAAGTCTATGAAAATACTTGAGCTATTAGAAAAAACTGAGGCGGCCGGAGTATCAGACCTGCTGATTACCGCCGGAAAACCGGCCTATCACCGCCGTTACGGAAAAGTGGAAACCTGCGGCGATAAACCGATCAAGGCCGAAGATGTTGATGAGTTCCGCAATGAAGTACTGCTTGATGACGCCAGGAAATATTATGACCGTCACGGCAATTTCGATGCCGGGCTTACCCTTGACGCCAACCGCCGTTTCCGGATAAACTTTTTTATGGAGGAAGGACACCCCGGACTCGTGGCGCGACCTGTTCCCGCCGCGTCCAATCTGGACTTTTCCGAACTGAACCTGCCGGAAGCCATCCGGGACTTTGCGGACAGTCCGCGCGGCCTGGTGTTGATTTCCGGCTCGGCCGGCAGCGGCAAGTCCACAACGATGGCGGCTATAGTTAACCATATCAACGTCAATTACCAGAAGCACATTGTGACCATCGAAGATCCGATTGAATTTATTCATCAGGACCACAAGAGTCTGGTTACCCAGCGTGAGGTCGGTGCCGATACCTCCAGTTTCGGCGAGGCGCTCCGGCACGTGGTGCGGGAGACCCCGGACGTAATCTGCATCGGGGAAATGCGCGACCTCGATACCATGCAGACCGCGATCACCGCCGCGCTTACCGGGCATCTGGTGATTTCCACTCTCCATACCACTGACACCGTTCAGGCCATTGAGCGCATAATCAATCATTTTCCCGAGCATCTGCGCGCCCAGGCCGCAGACGACCTTTCCCTTGCCTTGCGCGGCGTTGTTGCCCAGCGGCTGGTGGAGCGTGATGACCAGGAGGGCATGATTCCCGTGGTTGAAATTATGGCGATCACCCCGTATGTGCGAAACCTTATCGCTCATCGGAATTTCAAGGAGCTTGAAGAAGCCATTAAGCGTGGACACGAAGAAGGAATGCTTACTTTTACCCGGGCGGCATCGGAGCTTTTTCGCGAAGGCAGGATTAGCCTGGATACCGGCAAACTTGCCGCCGGAAACCGCGACGAATTCCTGCTGCTGGTCCAGGGAATGGAAAGCGGGATAGAAACTTTCCGCGACGATTTTACCGAGGGCAGGGACAACGAATACCACATTAATATGAAGCAATTGTTGAAGTCGGCGGTGGGCAATGAGGCCAGCGATCTGATCCTGACCGTGGGAACCAGACCGACGGTGCGTATTGACGGTGAACTTATGCCGCTTGATTCCCCGCCGCTTACTCCCATGGATACCAAGCGGTTATTGTTCAGTATCATTAACCCCCGGCAACGGGCGGTGTTCGAGGAGGAACGCGAGCTTGACTTTGCCCTGAGCATCAACATCAAGCGGTCGAAGAGCAAGGAAAAGGCGGCGGAGAATTACCGTTTCCGCGTAAACGGATTTTATCAGCGCGGCAACATCGGGATTGCGGTTCGGGTCATTCCGCGCAGGATTCCAACCCCGGACGAGCTCGGGCTGCCCCCGGCGCTGGTTAACCTGGCGGACAAAAAACACGGTCTGATCCTTATCACCGGACCTACCGGTCACGGTAAAACCACTACTCTGGCCAGTTTGATTGACCGCATCAATTCAAAACGGGCTTGTCATATTATTACTATCGAGGACCCTATCGAATATGTCCATAAGAACAAGAAAGCGGTGATAGAACAGCGTGAGGTCTATGCCGATACGCACAGTTTTTCTGACGCCTTGAAGTATGTGCTGCGCCAGGACCCGGATGTTATTCTGGTAGGTGAGATGCGTGATGCCGAAACCATTGCCGCCGCACTGACCGCGGCCGAAACCGGCCATCTGGTTATGGCTACGCTTCATACCAACAGCGCACCGCAAAGCGTGGACCGGATTATCGATACTTTTCCCGGTCATCAGCAGGGGCAGATCAGGATGCAGCTTGCCGGAACTCTCCTTGGTATCGTCGCCCAGCGGCTGATCCCGAAACGCGATGGTTCCGGACGGATCGGCGCCTTTGAAATCCTGATCGGTTCCACCGGTTGCGCCTCGATGATCCGTGAAGGCAAGACCCATCACATGAAGTCGATGATGGAAACGTCCAGCAAGGAAGGCATGGTTACCATGGAAAAAGCCCTCCGGGAACTGTACAGTAAAAATCTGATATCCCGGGATTCAATGAACAGCCTTATGGAAATCTCTAAACGGGATACGCCCTTTGGGTAAAATTAAAAATTAGAAATTAAAAACGGGAATTTAGATATGATGCGGATAGGACAGGGGTTTGATGTGCACAAGCTGGTTCCGGGACGCGAATTGATCCTCTGCGGTGTGAAGATACCATATGAGCTTGGTCTGGAAGGACACAGTGACGCCGATGTTGCCGCTCATGCCATTACCGAAGCCTGGCTGGGCGCTTTGGCGCTCGGAGACCTCGGACATATTTTTCCCGATACCGACGCCGCTTACCGCAATGCCGACAGCATGAAACTGCTCGATACCGTGCTTCACCGCAATGAAAGTAAAATTTGGAAGCTCGGGAACCTTGATTTGACTATTGTTGCCCAGGAACCTAAAATGGCCCCGTATATCCTGGAAATGCGCCGGAACCTCACCGCTATTTTCGGATGTGACTATAATAGGATATCAGTAAAAGCAACCACCACCGAGAAGCTCGGTTTCACTGGCCGCGGCGAAGGTATCGCCGCGACCGCCGTAATCCTCCTCACGGAAAAAATCCCGGATAGTCAACTTTGACGAGGCTATAAATATCTTAAGCGAACAGTATTAGCGCTAAAGCTGCGAACTCCAACAGATACACCGGGATCGCGAAGCATTCCGGCAACTTTAATCCAATGACACTCATTGGGCCAGTGAACGCGAGGCAATGCCACTTTAATCCAAGGACAATCCTTGGCAAAAATCTGAGAGGCGTTGGACGGCTTCCCTGATTGTGGTTTCGGAACAGGCGTATGAAAGCCTGATATTGCCTTCCGCGCCGAACGGAGCGCCGGGAATTGCCGCGACTTTAGCTTCTTCGAGAAGCCGCTTGCAGAATTCATCCGAACCAAGGCCGAATGAGGAAATGTCGCAAAAGGTGTAAAACGCCCCGGATGGACGGATGCATTTTACGCCCGGGATTGCGGTAAGCAGTTGATATACCAGATCACGCCGGGCAGAGAATGCCTGACGCATTTTCTCAACCTCGGCATCCGCCGATTCCAGGGCCGCCAAAGCTCCGTATTGAGCGAATGTGGTTGGATTTGAGGTGGTATGGCTCTGGAATGCCGCGATCTTTTTAACCAGCCACAGTGGTGCGGTGAGATACCCCAACCGCCAGCCGGTCATGGAGTAGGCTTTGCTGAGTCCGTTTACGGTGATCGTGCGCGCTCCGATTTCAGGATTTAGTCCGCCGATGCTGACGTGAGGAAGTTCGGCATCATAAACCAGTTTTTCGTAAATTTCGTCGGAAAGCACCATGAAGTTATGTTTCACCGCGATATCGGCGATGGCTTCCAAAGTGGATTTACGGTAGACCGCGCCCGTGGGGTTGCTCGGGGTGGTCAGGATAAGTAAGCGGGTGTTTGGCGTAACCGCGGCTTCGAGTTTCGCCGGATCGAGTTCGTAATTGTTTTCCGCGGTGCAGTTGACTGCCACAACTTTAGCGCCGGACGCTTTGACCATTTCCGGATAGCTGACCCAGTAGGGGGCCGGGATGATTACTTCGTCGCCGGGGCCGCACAGTGCCGCAATCGCGCTGAACACGCTGAACTTGGCGCCGGGAGCGACGATGATTTGTTCCGGAGTGGTCTCGATATTATTTTCCTTGACGAATTTTGCGGCCACGGCCTTTTTAAGCTCCGGAATACCGGTTGCCGGAGTGTATTTTGTTTTACCGTCCTTGAGCGCCTTGATTGCGGCTTCCTTGATAACTTCCGGGGTATCGAAATCGGGTTCTCCGGCGGAAAGGCTGCATACGTCAATGCCTTCAGCTTTCATTGCCTTGGCTTTTGAGGTTATTGCCAAGGTAGCGGAGGGTTCCAAAAATCCCATTGTGCCGGTGGTGTTTTGCAGGTTTTCCATATGGCGCTTCCTTTATCCTTTGTATCCTACTTTATCCAGATATTCGTTAATGACCAAACTGAAGCTGTTCTGGTCGATTTTGACAATTTTCTTTTCCCGTTCCACGCTTTCCGGGGCATCCGAAGCATGGGCGGTATTTACCATGACGTCGTGTCCGAATTCGCGCCGGATAGTACCGCCGGGGGCTTTACTCGGGTCGGTTGGTCCAAGCACGGTCCGAATAGCGCTGATGGCGTGGGGGCCTTCATAGATCAGGATCATACACTTGACTTTGCCGTGATCGGCGATTTCTTCCTCGGTAAGGTTTTCCGGCCAGCGCCCTGACATGAATTCAACGATCTGGTAGAACTGTGAATCGGCGAAATCCATTCCAACCGATTCTTCCAGCTTTTTCAGGCTGGAGCCGGAAATATTGAAATCCAGTTCTTTTTCCAGGATTTCCTTTGCTTTTTCGGCAATTTTCGGCGAAAGCTTTTTCCGGAGAACTTCCTTTACCGGGCCGTAAAATTCCAGGGCGTCGGCTACCGACATCTGGAAAACTTTGCAGCCAACGATGCGCAGCCCGGTGCGGCTGAACATATCGATAATGTTTCCGGGTTTGGTGCTGGGATGCCGCCAGTTATCGGGTTTGATGATTGCCAGGGTTTGTTCCCGCTCTTCGTCCTCGCGGACAATATTTTCTACGATGTTAGGTTGTTCTGAGGCAAAGCTTGCAAAGTATTTAAGTTTTTGCAGGGAGAATTCAGCGTTCGGGGGAGAGAGGACCGCAGGCTCGAAATACTGGATGCGGCCGGCCCGGTCAAGAACGTAGTCGGCATAAGTATCGCGGATAGTTTCACCGGTTACTGATTCCTTTTCCACCGGCTGAACCAGATTTCCAGCTATGTCATACAGTTTTCGGCAGGCGTCATCACCTTTGAACAGCAGTATCATAATACGTTCGCGCTTGCCGTTCTCGAGCGGCGCGAAATTATTGCGCACGTAATTGCTGTAAAGCTTTGCGGAGCGCTTGTCGCGCTTGGAAATGTCCTGATAGAGGGATTCCGCATAGTTTTCCGCGAACTCCTGAGAAGGGGCCAGAATGCGCGCGGCCACCAGCTCCAGGTCGGTTCTCGACAGTAGTCTTGCGATAATTCCGCCGGTACGGGACTTTTTAAGGGAATACGGGGTGATGATCAAATAAGATAGTTCTTCTGGCATTTTATTGATTCCTTTTTGTTTTGAATTGGGGAATCCGGGTAATCTATAATCGATTCCGGCGTTAGGCAAGTGCTGTAAGCACGGAAATTTACTCTTTCGCTCCCGGAGTTATTGAAATGCTGTCATCCGCAAGTTTTTTTATTTTTACGGTGGCCTTTTCCGGCGACATGACAACAGCCGGTCCGCCAACACAGCCGCCCTCGCAACTCATGACCTCGATAAAGTTGCCCGGACACTTTCCTGAGGCATATGCTTTCAGTAGATTCAGATTCTTTTTGTTCAGACCGTCGACCAACACCGGTTTGAATTCTTCGCGTCCGTTAATCACCGACTCGATTGCCTTGGTTGTCCCGCCGCTGACGGGGAATCCGCGTCCCTGCCAGTGTGCCGGTTCGGATAGCTGTTCGCCGGACTCCGATGACGGATCGATCCCGTTAACCTCGAAAAGTGCGTCGAGTTCTTCAAAGCTCAGTACATAATCAACCACCGGATCATCTATCCCTTCTTTGCGCTTTGCCACGCAGGGGCCAACGAATACGGTGATTGCATCGGGATTTTCTTCTTTAATTTTTTCCGCGATAAAGTGCATTGGGGTAGGGGTGTTCGAGATGCAGTCCTTAAGCTCCGGGATATGTTTTGCAACCGCTTCGTCATAGGCAGGGCAACACGACGAGGTCATAAGTTTATTGCCGCGCTGAATCCGTTCAATGAATTCGTCAGCTTCCTTGCGGCTGGTTGCGTCTGCGCCGGAGGCCACTTCCGCCATGCCCGCGAAACCTAGTTTCTTTATTGCCGGGGCTAACTGAGAAATATCGCAGCTGAATTGCCCGGCAATTGCCGGGGCGACTGCCGCGACTACCGGTTTGCCGGACTTCAACGCCTGGAGAATTTCAATGATCTGGGATCTTTCCATTATCACCCCGAACGGACACGCACGCATGCAGTTGCCGCAGAAGATGCATTTTGAGTAATCGATCTTTTCCCGTCCTGTTTCATCTTTCGTGATGGCTTTTACCGGGCATGCCTCCTCGCACGGGATTGGTATCCGGATGATGGCGTGGAACGGACACACCGCGATGCATTTTCCGCAGAATACGCATTTTTTCGGATCGATCCAGGCTTTGCCGTCGATCTTCTCGATGGCGTTTCGGGGACAGTTCAGGATGCAAGGGCTGGCAAAACAGCCGTGGCAGGCGTTGGTAACTTCGATGTGCGACGGCACACACGCCTTACAGCCTTCATGGATAACGGTTAGTACCGGCAGATTGATTTTGTCGCGTTTCAATGCCTGTTGAGCGTATTGGGCCAAAGAGGTAAGTTCGTCCTGTTCATCCTCGATACTCATTCCAAGCAGGGCCATGCAGCGGTATTTAATAATTGCCCGGTCCAGATAGATGCAGCAACGGGAGTGTTCGCCGTCAATCGGGCGTTCCTCGATGGGGATCCGGTCGAGTTCGTCCAGGCGGTCGTCCTGAAATGCCCGGATTATTTTTGCCAGCAGTTCTTTTTTTATCCTGGTTTTAAAATTGTCGTATAGCATCGTGGTCCTCCCCGCTGTTAGACTAATATAATCGTTTTTCAATATAATACTAAGATAAAAACCTGGACATTAAGTTAGAATTTTCTTCAAGCCAGATTAATTTACATGTAACAGGGAGAATCGATAATGGCGGATAAAAAGTGTGCGATCAGGCTTGCGGGTGTTAAAAAGACTTACCATATGGGAGAGGTTGACGTGCCGGTGCTGCATGGCATTGACCTTGATCTCTATGAAGGAGAAATGACTGTAATTCTCGGGGCTTCAGGTTCGGGGAAAAGTACGCTGCTGAACATGATCGGCGGTATTGACCGTCCTTCCGCCGGAGATATCTTTTTCGATGATATTAATGTGGCGAAAATGACAGACCGCCAACTTACCGAGTACCGGAGAAAAAGCGTTGGGTTCGTATTCCAGTTTTATAACCTTGTCCCTACCCTTACTTCAAAGGAAAACGTGCAGGTGTC
This sequence comes from Victivallales bacterium, assembly GCA_963678815.1. Lineage (GTDB taxonomy): Bacteria > Verrucomicrobiota > Lentisphaeria > Victivallales. Next base: position 3,139,102 of record OY787460.1, on the reverse strand, counting down.
AACGGAAGTTGCCGATGAGCCGATGGACCCGGTGGAAGCATTGAAACTTGTCGAGCTGGAAAAACAGATAGACTTCTTCCCTGCCCAGATGTCGGGAGGGCAGCAGCAGAGGGTGGCGATTGCCCGGGCGCTGGCAAAAAATCCCACGCTGATGCTTTGTGACGAACCCACCGGGGCGCTTGATTCCAACACCGGGCAGATTGTGCTTGAAACCCTGATGAACCTTAATGAAAAACTCGGAACCACAATTATCATTATCACCCATGCCTCTCCGATTGCTGAACTTGCCCATCGGGTGGTTCATCTCGGCAACGGTTTGATCGACAAAGCCGAATACAACAAGAAGCGAAAACAGGTCAAGGAGATTTCCTGGTGAGAGTTCTCGACCGCAAACTCCGCCGTGACCTGGCGCAAACCAAAGGGATGCTGGCCGCTATTATCGCGATCATCGCGGTTGGCGTGGGATGTCTGGTCGGATTTTACGGCACTTTCTACAACCTGGAGAACGCCAGGACTTCATATTATTCCCGTTGCAGGATGGCCGATTTCTGGATGGAACTGAAAAAAGCCCCGGTACTCGATGCTGCTCCCCTCGCTGATATTCCCGGAGTTTCCGAGATACGTACCCGGATTAAGTTTCCGGTGATCGTTGATTTGCCCGGAGTCGACAAGCCGGTAAGCGGAGAAGTGCTGTCGCTGCCTGAAGACAAGGAAAAGGTGATTAACGGTATTGTGCTGCTCCGAGGTACTTATTTTACCCGGGAACGCCGTGATGAAGTGATTGTGTCGGAACGATTTTCCAAAGTCCGCAATATCAATCCCGGCGACTTTATCCATTTGGTGATGAATGGACGGAAAAAGAAACTGTTTGTTGTCGGTTCGGCGGTGAGTTCCGAATACATGTACATGACTCCGCCCGGTTCGATTGTGCCGGAGCCCGCGAACTTCGGAATATTCTGGATCAAGCGCGAATACGCCGAGGACGTTTTCGGGTATCACGGCGCCTGTAACAGCGTGGTCGGGATGCTTACCCCGGAGGCGCGCCGGGACCCCAGGCTGCCGCTGGAGGAAATGGCAAGACGGCTCGACAGTTTCGGCGTGTTCACTAAAACCGCGCTTAAAAACCAGCGTTCCAACCTTACCCTCGGCGCGGAAATGGCTGGGCTTCAGACTCAGGCGATGATACTTCCGATGATTTTTCTCGGGGTGGCGATGCTGGTGTTGAACGTGGTGATGCTTCGGATGGCGGAACAGCAGCGGGTCATTATCGGTACTCTCAAGGCGTTGGGGGTTAGTAACAAGAGCATCTTTTTCCATTTTTTGAAGTACGGACTGGTGGTCGGGCTGTGCGGGGGGATTCTCGGTTGCGGACTTGGAGCCTTGATCGCGGAAGGCATGACCTCTTTATACCGTACCATATTTTCCTTCCCTAAGCTTGACAGCGATTTTTATCCCGTCACCATGCTTGTTGCCATTGTTATTGCGGTGTTTTTTGCCGGATTGGGGACGCTTCGGGGAGTAAAACGGGTGGTGACGCTGAATCCGGCGGAGGCGATGCGACCGAGTCCGCCCCCTGTCGGCGGGAGCATTATGCTCGAACGCTGGAAGCTGTTCTGGAGGCAGCTTGATTTCCGCTGGCAGATGGTGTTTCGGGGGATATTCCGCAATAAGGGCAGAAGTATTGTCGGGGTGATCGCGGCGGCACTCGGGGGGGCGATGGTGGTGCTTGCCCTCGGGCTTGCCGATTCGCTCAATTATATGGTTACGTTTCAGTTCGACAAGGTGATGCTGAGTGATTTTATAATGAACTTCCGCGACGATATTGACGGCGGAGCCATAAACGAAGCGCAACTCCTGCCCGGCATTACTTACGTTGAACCGCAACTCAGCGTGGCATGTACTTTCATCAACGGCAACCACCGGAAAAAAGGTGTGATAACCGGTATTAACTGCAATGCGAAACTCACCCGTCCGTGCAATATCGACGGTATGCCGGCGCGGATTCCGCAAACAGGTCTGCTGATGACGAAACGGCTGGCTGATTTCCTGGGAGTGAAACCCGGTGACGAAGTGACGTTTGTGCCTGTCAAGGGAATCAGACGCCCCCATAAAGTTGTTGTCGCGGATACCGTGGAAAGCACTTTCGGACTTCCCGTATATGCCAATTTTCAGTTCCTTAACGATTTGATTGGACAAACCAGCGCTTTGAACTGTCTGCACATGAAAGGGCGTCCCGGGAAGGGGCAGTTGGACAGTATTTTCCGGCAGGTCAAGAGATATCCGAAGATGACTTCCTTCAATGTGGTGGCGGAGCAGAAGGCCCAGATGGTTAACGACTTTATCAAGAAAATGAAGAGCATGACAATTGTGATGGTGATTTTTGCGGCGGTGATATTTTTCGGGTCAATTCTTAATTCCGGGCTGATATCCATAGCCGAACGACAGCGCGAGATTGCCACGTTCCGGGTGCTTGGCTATCGTCCGGCGGAAATCGGTGCTATCTTCCTGCGCGAAGCCATGCTGATTAATATGCTCGGGGCCTTTATCGGCCTTCCGCTCGGTTACTGGATGCTCTACGGAATGTGTCTGCAATTCCGCAACGACATGTATTGTACGCCTTGCATTATCCAACCGTTGTCGTGGGTTTACTCAATTATTCTGGCTTTCTCGTTTATTGTCGTATCTTATCTGATTATTCAGCGCGCCATCAATAAGCTTAACTGGAGCGACGCATTGAAAATGAAGGAATAGTTGGGAAAGGCTTTGGGCTTTGGGAAAAGCTGTTAGCAATTAGCTTTTGGCTATTAGGCACAGCCTCCGCAGGAGGCGAAACAACTGCAGCCCCGGGCGTGAGCCCGTGGATAGAAATTAGATTAATATATCGCTCCCCCATAGGGACGGCGCAAAAGGAATCAAATGACTAGACTTTTAGAAATAATCTTAGCGATTATATTGCTTGCCGGTATTTCCGGGCTTGCCGGAGACAAAAAAGATTCGGCGAATTCTCCTAAGGAGTTGTATAGGCTTGGTAAGAAGTACTATGAAGGCAAAATTGTCGAAAAAGATTACTACAAGGCTGTTGAATATTTCCGCAAAACCGCGGAACAGGGATACCCGTATGCTTTGATGGCTTTGGGTATGTGCTATTATTATGGTTTTGGAGTTAATAAGAATTATTCTGAAGCAATAAAATTCTTCGTTCAGGCGGAAAAAAAGAATTCGTCTGGCGCTCAGTATTGGTTGGGTGATTGCTATTATTACGGTAAGGGTTTCAAGAAAGATTATAAGAAAGCCATAGAATGGTATCGAAAAGCCGCGAAAAAAGATTATTCCAAGGCGGAATACCGATTGGGAAATTGTTATTACTACGGAAATGGCGTCAAGCAAGATTATAAAAAAGCTGTTGAGTGGTATCTGAAAGCCGCGAAAAATAATCAAGCTTATGTGCTTTACAAACTTGGTTGTTGTTATTATTGGGGCGATGGCGTAAAACAGGATTATAAAAAAGCGGTCGAATACTTTCAAAAAGCCGCTGAAAAAGGCCATGAAGAAGCAAAGATCAGGCTGGGAATCTGCTACGCAAAAGCATATGGCGTTAAAAAAGACATACCTAAAGCAATTAAGTATTTTAACGGAGTCAAAGATCTGAAAGATGATAATATCCAGGTTTTCATGGGAGCTTGTTATGAGAATGGCCTCGGAGTGGACAAGGATTATAAAAAAGCGCTCTATTGGTATCTGAAGGCGCTAAAACAGGATAATCCGATTGCACAAAGCATAATGGGATTCAGATATCAAGAGGGAGAATGGGTTAAAAAAGATATAAAAAGGGCTGTTGAATTGTATCGCTTGTCCGCTGAGCAAGGTGACTCAACCGGACAGTATAATTTGGGAAAATGTTACCAGAATGGAAATGGCGTTAAAAAGGATATCAAAAAGGCCTTGGAGCTGTTCAGAAAAGCCGCTGAACAGGGATGGTCTGATGCTCAATGTATGTACGGGGTATGTTTTGGGTATGGTATTGGTGTTAAGCGGAACAATGTAGAAGCGCTTAAGTGGTTAAGGCTTGTCGCGAAGCAGGGGGATGCTGTCGCGCAATATAATATAGGGTTAATTTATTATTACGGCAGAGGTATTAAAAAGGACAAAAGTGAAGCTTTTAAATGGTATAAGCTTGCGGCGGAGCAAGGATTGCCTCAGGCACAACATAATTTGGGGTTTTGCTATGAAAACGGAGAAGGGGTTAAGCAAAGCTATCGTGAGGCGATAAAATGGTACAGGTTGGCCGCCGCCCAAGATTGTGTCGCGGCCCAATATAATCTGGCGTTGATTTATCTTTACGGTGCTGGCGTCTCCAAAGATCCAGTTAAAGCGGTAATGTGGCTAAAAAAGGCTGCGAGGAAAAATGATGTGTCGACTCAAATGACGTTAGGAGAGTGCTATTATCTTGGCCGTGGAGTGAAAAAGGATTATCAGGAGGCGTTAAAATATTTCAAACTTGCGGCGAAAAAAGGTGATAGGAAAGCTCAGTTTTACTTGGGAAACTGTTGCTATTTCGGATGTGGCGTCAAAAAGGACTACAAGAAAGCCGTGAGATTTTTTAGTTTGTCCGCCCATCAGGGATATCGTTATGCTCAACTTAATTTGGGTGTATGTTACAAAAAAGGGCGGGGAATTAAAAAGGATACTGAAAAGGCGAGAGAGCTTTTTGAAAAAGCCGCCTCCCAGGGAGTTGAAAAAGCCCGTGAGATGCTGGAGAAAATGAAGAAGTGACCGGGTAAGGTTTTAGGGATTAGGTTTTGGGGGGCAGGTGTCCTGTATGGGGGGCTCATTTATCACTTGTTGATCCACCAAACACGGGTTGTAAGCCTACACTGGTTTTATGAACGTTGCTCAATGCATAGTTTTCCAGCGATTCGTTGAGAAAATAGAAATTGATATACCAGCCAGAAATTATAGTGGCTTTAAAAGAGTCCTTGGGAAGATTGATGGGGTCAGTAAAAAACACATAACATGTAAATGGTTTCTTTTTATATTTATAATCTCCACGCCAGCGGAGTCTTTTGCCGAACATCTGTTTCAATTCTTCAAAGGTTGTGTGGAATGTGGTTGCATCAGTAGTTATAAGTTTCGAGTTTATGGCTTTTAGTGTTATTGCCATTCTTTTTTTAGGAATGGCCTTGGCAAATGCTTTGCCAAACTCGGTGATTTTTTGTTTCCTGATTTCTGCCGCCGTTGTACATTTTGTTTTGTCTTTGGTACTGGTGAAAATTGAATCATAAGCGACAATTGGCACGTCCCATAAAGTCTTTTTGACAAGGTAAAACGGTAATCCTGCCGAGTAGTAACCGATGCTGAATGATGCTTGATAAGTATTTATCGTGTCACCGGAAATAAGTGTTATAGGCATGGTCGGGATCATGATGGCGGTTCCGGTAATGAGTCCAGTTAACTCGGCGGGTGCTTCTACAAAAGCACCTTCGTTTTGATATATTTTCGATTTTTTCGCCAACATCAAAAGAACTTTCGGAATAGTAAGAGAACATGTCATGGAATATGAACTCAATGGCAACACTAAAATGAGTAAGCAAACAAAGATAATTTTTTTTGTTTTCATATCGATAATCCTAAAAAAAGTTTATCTTCTGGAATTCCAGAAGACTTTCGTGATTATGAACAACCGGCGATTATTACGGATCGTTTTTGCCAGTGAGGTTATATATCTTATACAAAAACTTGCTGTTGCCAGTGACAGGCCATAGGCCGTAAATAAAACTCCACAAAGCAAGGACGAAAGGGAAATGGTTTCCGACCAGATTTGAAAGTTGTCATTGCAGCCGAAATTTTTCATTAAAGATATAAATTTTTCAGCGAAAAACATGGTGATGGGATAATCCGGTTCAGGCAGATTATATTTACGTAATGCCAGTATTTCTTCGGAATGAATTCCATAAAAGTAAAGCACCAAACCAATAAAAAATAATAAAAATCCAATGATAATCTGTACATAAAATATTTTCAGCCAATTTACTTTAACAATTAGTACAGTGAGAATTATAAGGAATAGCACGGAAATAACAATTGGAAGACAAAAAAATGATTTCAGGGCCGAATAAGCCGGTTTGTATTCGAAACTGTTTGTTACGCAGGATTTATTCATAATTATACTGAAAACCTGTTGCCGTTTGTAAAAATCTTTCTTTACGGAATATCCGTAAATTGCGATATTGCCGAAGTTAGTCGGGATTTGCGTTCTGATACATACTATGTTGATGCTTCCCGCCGGAAAAATTGTTTTCCTGAAAAATCTTTGCAGGGAAGGTGAATAATAGGTTTTTCCATTTTTCATCTTGTCAAACGATCTGGGGAATGTATCAAAGCGACTCAAGTAATTATGGGAAACCGGGCCGTCCTGATAAATCCGCACAACGAAATATGGAAACCTGATTTTATCCGCAGAAGCATCTGATGGCTGAAAACCGAATCTGTAAATACTTTTTCCTGCATTGCTTTTATCTGGGAAATATTTTGCGAGAGTGTCACTGGAAATATCCGACCAGTTTTCAGGTACGTTAAAGATACCTCTCGTCCAGAAATAAGGCTTGAATGGTTCTGTTGAGTAAGCAAGAAATCCCTGTATAAATAAAATACTGAAAATTAAAACGATTCTTTTGTTCATTAAAACTTCTTTTAAAAATATCCACTGACTACTAAAAAAATTTAATCCGGTAAAATTGAAAGTCAAGATTAATAACAAGCTCAGGATGTTAGGCTGTAACTATTTTAGAATCAAGACTTCTGAATTTCTGGTAATAGAATACCGCGGCGTAGACGAGAAGTCCGCCGAGCATGATTATGCAGTAGTAGTTTCCGGGGATGCCGGTGAGGTCGCCAAAGCTGTTCGGCGCGAACAGCAGCCACGAGGCGAACAGGAAAAACGGGATTTCGTACCAGCGGTTGCGAACCACACAGCGTCCCTGGACGGCATTTGTGAAGGCCAGCGCTCCGAAGGTGGCCCCGGCGAAAACCGCGAGTCCCATCCAGACGCTTTTTACGCCCACCAGCAGCATTGCCGGATTCAGGATGAACATGAACGGAATCACGGCAGTACGCAGGTCATACATGAATCCCTTTATTCCGGTTTTGATGGGATTCGATTTAGCAATGGCGGCGGCGGTGTAGGCGGCGAGTCCCACCGGTGGGGTGTCGTCGGCCAGGATGCCGAAGTAGAAACAGAACAGGTGGGCGGCAATGACCGGAACCACCGCGATTCCTGCGCCGGCTCCGAACTGGGTGATGATTCCAACCGTGATGGTTGCCATTACAATGTAGGTGGCGGTGGTGGGGAGTCCCATGCCGAGGATCAGGCTGGCAATGGCGGTGATGACCAGCAGCAGGAAAAAGTTTCCGCATGACAGCACTTCGACCGCGCTCGCGATGGTGTCGCCTACTCCCAGGGTTACGACTCCCACGATTATTCCGGCGGTGGCGGTGGCTACGGCAACGGGAATCATGTTGCCGGCGCCTTGCCTGACGCCGTTTGCGGTGGCGGCAACGCTTTTGCCGAGAGTTTTAAACATGCTTCGTTTCTGTCTTTTGGCAACAATCAGTTCACGGATGAAAAACACCACGGCCAGGGCGATGATGCCCCGGTAAGCCGCCAGCTTCGGGCTGTGACGCAGGTAAAGCAACTCGAAAACCAGCACCGCAAGCGGAATCAGGAAATAAAAACCGTGTTTGAGAACTTTAAAAAATTTGGGAACTTCTTCGGGAGGGAGCCCTTTCATTTTTAGTTTGTCAGCTTCTAGATGGGCGATGTAGAACAGCGCGATATACGAAACAACCGCCGGGATCAGCGCGGCCTTGACCACGTCGATATAGGGGATACCTACGTATTCGGCAATAATGAATGCGGCGGCGCCCATGATCGGCGGCATGAGCTGTCCGTTGGTACTGGCGGCGACTTCGGTTGCGGCGGCGGTTTCAGGCGGGTATCCCACCTTTTTCATCAGCGGGATCGTGAACGTTCCGGTGGTGACCACGTTGGCGATGCTGGAACCGGAGACAAGTCCGGTAAAACCGCTGGACACCACCGCCGCTTTTGCCGGTCCTCCCTTGAGCCTGCCCAGCAGGGAAATCGCCAGGTCGTTGAAGAACGTTCCGGCGCCGATTTTGTTCATCATTCCACCGAACAACACAAAGAGAAATACCGTGTTAGCGGAAACATCGATCGGAATCCCGAAGATACCCTCGGAAGAGAAAACAATCTTGCTCAGGTATTTGTTCAGTGAAACGTTGTTCATTGCAAAAACACCAGGCGCGTATTCCGCGAAAAAAACGTAGACGCTGAAAATAATCGCCAGAATCGACAGGGCAGGGCCGAGAACCCGCCTGGAAGCCTCCAGCAGAAGAATTACGAGAACGGTTCCGGCAAGACAGTCAAAAGTGGAAAGAACGGCCAATCCTTCAAGTTCAACCCAGTGGATCATCGTGTAAATTAAAATTGCCGCGCCAATGGCCGCAAGGATAAAATCGGCGATAAAAATCCGCCAGCTGTATTTTTTCTTGAGGAACGGAAATGCCAGGAATCCAAGGGGCAGGGCAAAAGCAAGATGGATGCACCTTACCTTTATCGTATCGATAATCAGAAATTGCGGCAATGACAATTGGAAAAGCGCCCACGCGATAAGCATGACCGTAATCAGGCGGTTGCGGTACAACGCCAGCCAGCCTTTCCTGATGCCCGGCCGCGGAATGGATTCAGTATCCGGCACGTTTGTTTATTTACCCGGTTTCAGAAGTTCCGGTTTAATGTGCTTGAGCAGTCCGGCTTCTTTGTAATACTTGAGGGCGCCGGGATGGATAGGCGCGGTCAAGCCTTCGAGCATGTTTTGCGGTGTCAAAACTTTGAATGCCGGGTGCAGTTTCTTGAACGAGTCAAGATTTTCAAACACTTCCTTGGTTATCGCATAAACCACCTCGTCAGATACTCTGATATTGGTGATCAAAGTGGCTTTCACGCCGATGGTTTGAATGTCATCCTTATTGGTCGCCATCGGATAAAACTGTTTTGGAATTGTCGATTTAGCCAGGTACGGATGGGCTGCCAGCAGCTCATCGATTTTCTTTCCGGCAATCGGAACAAGTTTTACTTTGATCCGCCCGGATGTGGCTTCCTTGATGTTGCCGTTAGGGTGTCCGACGGTAAAGAAAAATCCGTCAATTCTGCCATCTTTGATTAATACCGGGGTTTCTCCGAGTTTCACATATTCCGGCTTGACGCTGTTTTCGTCGAGTCCGGCTGTTTTGAGTACGGCAAGCGCATTTGCCAGCGATCCGGAACCCTGGTCGCCAAGATTCACTCGCTTGCCTTTCAGGTCTTTAACCGAATTGATGCCGCTTTTTTGAGTGGCAACAAGGGTGATGGATTCAGGATGTAGCGCGAAAACCGAGCGCAGGTCCTGATGGTTTTTGCTGTCTTTCCAGCGTCCGATGCCTTTCCAGGCGTCATATTGCAGGTCTGACTGGGCGATTCCGAAATCAAGCTCACCGTTTAACACGGCGTTGATATTGTAGACAGAGCCGCCGGTGGATTCCACCGACATTTTGATTTTATACGCCGGTTTGTTGTTCACCATTCTGGCGATGGCGCTACCGGCCGGATAGTAAACTCCGGTGGTGCTGCCGGTTCCGCAAGTTACAAAATTTACATCGCTTTTACCGCATCCTGCCATAAAAACGCAAGCCGACAACACGCATCCAGCAATAATCCATCTGGAAAATTTCATTTTCTCCTCCTCTTTCTCTGATTAAACATGCTCTTTCAATAACCGTTATTTGCCGTCATTCAAGGTGAATTAACACATTTTTAACGGAATAAACGATTGATTCGGGGCTGTGCAATGCTATTATGGATGCTATCCCAAGGAGAATTGACATGAATAGAAAAATAGCGATTTTAAGTGTGTCGGCCGGGGCGGGGCATGTGCGCGCGGCGGAAGCATTGCGGCTTGCCGCTGAAGCGAATTTTCCCGGTTGCGAAGCTGTCCATTTTGATGTCATGGATCTGGTTCCGAAGCTTTTTAAGAAATTATATGCCGATTCCTACCTGAAGATCATTGAACAGAATCCGGCCTTGTGGGGGTATCTCTACGAAAAGACCAACCGCGATGAAGCTCCGGAAAGATCAAAGTTTAAACGTTTGCGGGTGGCTATCCAGGGGATGAATACCAGAAAACTGCGCAAGACCCTGAATGAATTTAAACCGGATTATGTAATTTGTACGCATTTTCTTCCCGCTGAACTGCTTGCCCGTGACATTGAAAAGGGCAGGGACGTGCCGCCATGCTGGGTGCAGGTTACCGATTTCGATGTCCATTCCTTGTGGATTCAGAAGAACATGACCGGTTATTTCGTGGCTTGCGATGAAGTTCGCTGGCGACTGGTTCAGCGGGGAATACCCGCGGGGAAAATTCATATTACCGGGATTCCGATAATGCCGGCGTTTGGTTCGCCGCCCCCGGGAGAGTCAGGCCTTGCCGAACTCGGGGCCGATTCGGGCAGACCGCTGGTAATGCTGATGTCGGGAGGGCTTGGAGTTGGCAACATCCGGGAGCTTGCGGAGAAACTGCTGGAGATCAATGACCAGGATTTTCAGATTGCCGCGCTTGCAGGTAAAAATCAATTGTTGCTGGAATCGCTGAACGAACTGGCGGAAAAATATCCTGACCGGCTTTATCCCCTGGGATTTACGAACAAGGTGGATATGATTATGGCTTCGTCAAGCCTTACCGTCAGCAAGCCCGGTGGACTTACGACTTCCGAGTGCCTTGCCATGGGATTGCCGATGATAGTTGTTTCCCCCATTCCCGGGCAAGAGGAGCGGAACGCGGATTTCCTGCTGGAAAACGGGGCCGCATTCAAAGCCCATGACCCGGCGGGGGTGAAATATCGTGTGGAATTGCTCCTGAAATCTCCGGACATGCTGAAAAAGATGCGCGGAAACGCATTGAAGCTCGGAAAGCCGCATGCCGCAACGGACGTTGTCAAAATCGTGATGAGCGGTGAAAAATGAAGTTTAAAATGAAACGCTGGCAGCATTTTATCCTGCTGTTTCTCTGGGTGGTTCTGCTGGCCCTGTTTTTCGCGAAAGTGGAGATTAATATCGAAGGTGACGCGGGATGGGCCGCAAGTCTGCCGACCTGGAGGATCGAAGACCACTGGCTGCTCGATATTTTCTGGGGCGGACGCCCGATGACCGGCTACCATTTCTGGATATTTACTTTCATGATTCTGGCATTCCATCTGCCGGTTCTCATGGTTAAACGATGGTCGCTGAGAATCGAGGCCAGGATCATCGCCTGCCTGGAACTGTTCTGGATGGTCGAGGATTTTCTCTGGTTCGTGCTGAATCCGGCCTACGGGATAAGCAAATTTAATCCGGAAAACATTTCCTGGCACAAGAACTGGTTCCTGTTTATGCCGGTGGACTACTGGGTTTTTATTGTCATCATGGGGTTCCTGTTCTGGTTTTCGTTCACCAAGAACACTCCCGTGCATAATTTATTCCGCCGCGGGAAAAAGAACCCCCTTTTGCCTTAGATCAAGACCGGCTCGCTGGATCTTCCAAGATCATGTCGTGACAGTCAGGAATGACCAGCCCTTGATCGACAAAATTCTTAATGACCTTGTAAGACGTGCCGTCCTTGAACAGCCACGGATCGTCAGTAGCGAGCTGCCAATCTTCAACCTTGCCGCGCATTTCCTCCAGAATATGCTGATATTCCGGATTGCCCGCCAGGTTGTTGACCTCCTCTATGTCATTTTCGAGGTCGTAGAGTTCTTCAAGCGGACGCTGGATGTAATTTTTCAACGGGCGTTTGCCGATCATTTTTTCCGGTGTTTTGCGGATGCCCTCGAAAGTGTATGACGCATACAGATCGGAAGCGAACGGGAAGTCGGCTTTCCAGATAACGTTTTTGATGTATTTGAATTTTCGTCCGCGCAATACCCGGCATGGATAGTAGTTAGTTACTTCGTGGAAGGTGTGGGATGCGTTGATTTCCGACCAGTCGTCCAGTTCTTTATCCTCGTTAAGGATTGGCAGGATTGAGCGTCCCATGCAGCGTGAGTCCGGGCCGCGCCCGATGTCCGCCCAGTCCAGCAGTGTCGGTACGATATCGATGTAACTTATCATGTTCGGGTTGCGGAGTCCGGATTTGCATCCCGGGGTTTTAATCAGCATTGGCAGATTGATGCCCGGCTCGTAAATTGTAGTTTTTGAATTGATGAAAGGCGCGCCGTTGTCGCTTATGAACATGACCAGCGTATCATCTGAATGACCAAGCTTTTCGAGCTGATCGAGCATCATTCCAACTCCCTGGTCAAGACGATTTACCGATTCATAGTATTCCGCGAGTTCCCCGCGGGTTTCGGGAAGGTCGGGCAGGTAAGGAGGGACATTTACTTCATCCGGAGAAAATTTTCTGCGTTTGACGCCGGGATAGTCCTTGTTCATCCATGCGCCGCGTCCTCCTCCACGGTGGGGATCGGTGTAACCGAGAGTGATAAAGAAAGGTTTGTCTTCCGAGTCAGCATGTTCAATGAGCTTGCAGGCGGCCTTGCACACGGCCTGAACGTCGCGAGCTCCCTGGATGTCTTCGGTTACCCGTATTTGCCAGGGATAGACATTGTCCGGGCCGACGTGGATTTTGCCGACAATCGCGGTAAGGTATCCTGCGTCATTAAGGATTGCCGGAATGGTTTCCACATCGTCGAAAGTCGCGAAATGATGACAGCCGTGATGATGCCCGTAATGTCCGCTCTGGTGATTGTGAAGTCCATTGTAAATAACTGAGCGGCTGGCGCTGCAGGTTGCGGTGGTACAGAAGGACTGTTCGAAAACCACCCCATCCTTTGCGAGCTTGTCAAGGTTTGGAGTTTCGGCGGCGGCATCGCCCATGAACCCGGTTTCTTTTCCGAGGTCATCGGCGATCATCAGCAGAATATTTTTCTTCATATAATCATCCTGAAATGAGAATTTAAATTAAAAAAACGAAGCAGTTCGGAATCTATCGTACAGCCGGAAAGCGGTAAAATCCAGAAATGTTGAAAAAAAGTATAAAAATCACTTTTCTTCCGGAACGGCAACCGGGAGCTTGACGGTGAAAATTACGCCGTTTTCTCCTTGATTTTTTACGGATATTTCACCGTTAAACAACTCAATTACCCGGGACGCCACCACGGGGCCGAGTCCGAGGTCGCCGCCGGGAGTTATCGAGTCGCTGATAGCCAGTGGATCGAAAAAGCTTGGAAGCAGGTCATCCGGTATGGAATACCCGTTGCTTTCAATGATGATGTTTGCCGTGCCGTCCTTGCATTCGCAACCGACTTTGACGGATTCTGATTCAGCGGAAAACTTTACCGCGGTCTTGAAGAGTTCGGAAAAGGCTTTGTTGAGCAGATTGAAGTCACCGATTATTTTTTCAGGGAATTCATCGAAATGGGTGAGAGTTACTTCTCTTGTTTTTGCCAGTGGTTCGGCAGTTTCAAGCGCCATTTCCAGCAGATAATTGAGTAGTTGCGGTTCTGATACGAAACCTTTCTTCAGGTCGATTTCAGCCAGAAGGATGGCCTGTTCAACGATACTCTCCAATCGTTCGTAAGCGCGGAGATAAATCTCATATAGTTCGCTTTCTTCTTCACCGGGCTTTTCCCGGGCTTTTGAAAACATGATCTGGGCGATGCCGCCAAGTCCGTTCAGCGGAGTTCTCATTTCATGGGAAATGAGGTTGATGAAGCCGGTTTTTGCCTTGTCCAATATTTGGAGTTTCTCGTAGGCTTCCGCCAGTTCCCTGGTTTTTGCCGCCACTTCCTTTTCCAGTTCCTTCTGATATTCCATTTCGCGGTCATGGAGTTGTTTTTTTGACAGGGAGGATTCAAGCCTTGCCTTCAGCAGCACGGGGTTGAATGGTTTGGTCAGATAGTCATCGGCGCCGTTGCTCAGGCAGGATATTACTGAATCCATTTCGTCCAGAGCGGAAATCATAATCACCGGCAGGTGTTTATGGCCGGAGTTTCCCTTGATTTTTTCGAGAGTTTTATAACCGTCCAATTCAGGCATGAGGATATCGAGCAGGATGCAGTCGAAAGGCTGCTTGTCCAACAGTTCCAGCGCAATTCTGCCGTTTTCAGCTAAGGTCGGTTCGTATCCCAGGGAAATGACGAAGTCCTGAAGCAGGTCCCGGTTTTGCTCCATATCGTCAACTATCAGTATATTCGATTTATCATTATTCATCACTTCCTCCGTTATATTTCAAATATTTATCAAGATACTCGTAAAGTTTTTCTGAATCAATAGGTTTCGGAAGGTGCGCCGTACAGCCTGCCTCAACTTGTTTTTCTTCCGCGTCATCTCCCGTGCTGGCGGTCAAAGCGATGATTGGAGTTTCGGTAAATTCCGGTTGGAGGCGCAGTCTGCGGGTGGCTTCAAGGCCATCCATGCGCGGCATTTTAATATCCATGAGGATTAAATCCGGGTGTGTTTGGGTTGCCATTTCCACTGCCTCTATACCATCTTTTGCAATTTTAACTTTGTAGCCTCGAACAGACAGGATATCCAGGAGCAAGCTGGTGTTGACAGGATTGTCTTCCGCCACCAGGATATATTTTTCGGCATATTCGCTTTGCTTGCGTTTTACGTGTCTTGTGTCTTTACCGTCTTTTTCCGTTTGCCTGGTTTTTTCCTTGAGTTTCCGCAGCCAGGGCAGCTGGAAGAAGAAGGTGCTGCCTTTGCCCGGTTTGCTTCTCACGCCGATTTTGCCGTCATGAAGTTCCACGATTCTCCTGGTGAGGGCCAGGCCGATTCCGGTTCCGCCCAACTGCTGGTCCCTGACTTTATCCGCCTGGTGGAATTCTGAAAATATCTTATCCTGCTCCTCTTTCGGAACGCCGATTCCGGTATCGGTTACTTCGACAACCAATGTGTTGTTGTTCTTGCTGGTTGCGTGTATTGTCACTTTGCCGTTCTCCGGGGTGAACTTCAATGCGTTGGAAAGCAGGTTGAACATAATTTGCTTGAACATTTTCTGGTCGGCCTGGATTGTCCCTATTTCAGGCGCAATGGAAATTCCCACGATAATGTTTTTCTTGTCGAATTGTGTGCGCATCATCGATTTTATGGCTGTAACAGTTTCTTCAAGGGAAAATTCGCCGATTACCGGTTCCAGTTTTCCCGCATCGATTTTGGCAATATCCAGCAGGTCATTGATAAGGGAAAGCAGGTGCTTGCCGCTCATATCGATCTGCTTAACGTAATCGAGTTGTTTTTCGTTGAGTTTTCCGAAGAATTGCCCTTTCATCAAATCACCGTAGCCGATAATGGCGTTGAGAGGAATTCTGAGTTCGTGGCTCATGCTCGACAGGAAGCGGCTTTTATGCCGATTGGCTTCTTCAAGGTTCAGATTGGCGTCTTCAAGGCGCTTCATGGAAACCTGCAATTCTTCGTTGAGCTGCCGTTGCCGTTCTTCCGCATGAATTCTGCCGGTAATGTCACTGCCGTAAATATACCAGGATTTAACTTCTGTATCCATTCTGACAGTGAAAAGGAAACTGGTGTCGCCTACATTCTGTTCGAACTGGAAAACATTTCCGCTTGGATTACTTACCTGTTCTTTCCTTATCACCGGAAAAATTTCTTCCACCTTTTTTCCTATTATTTTATCACCAAAAACTTTCCGGCCGGCCGGATTGCATTCCGAGATAATGCCTTCTGCATCTGCACGCATCACCGGGTCCGGATTGTTCATCATGAAAGCGGCGCGTTCCTGAAGCAGCAGTTCTGACCGTTTCCGGTCAGTGATGTCTTGTTTGATTGCCACAAAATGAGTGATTTCGCCACGCTGGTTCCTGACCGGCGCGATAGTCAGTTCTTCATTGTACAGGCTGCCGTTTTTGCGGCGGTTGATCATTTCACCATGCCAGACCTTACCGAGAAGAACAGTCCGCCACATTTCCTGGTAGAATTCTTTGCTGTGCTTGCCGGATTTCATGATACTGGGATTTTTGCCGAGAAGTTCTTCTTCCGTGTATCCGGTCAATTTCGTTATCGCCGGGTTGCTCCAGATTATTTTTGCATCGCGGTCCACAATCACAATACCGTTCGCGGCTGATTCAAGTGCGGTCCGCTGCAGTTCCAGCTGTTCCCGGTTGCGAATGCGTTCAGTGCTGTCGCGGGAAGCGCAAACCCAGCCCCGGAGTTTGTTATCTGCCTCGAAAATTGGTCTTATTGAGGTTTCAAGGAATATGTTCTCGCCGTTTTTGCGCCTGGCCCTCCAGGTGATAAGCCGCGATTCGTGATTCTCACTGTTTTTCTCATTGAAAAATCCGCGGATGTTGCCAACGTCGTCCTGGTCGGCATAATCTTTCGGAAACTTGCCTGCCAGTTCATCGGGAGTGAAACCGAGAATTTCATTGCACGCAGGGGATATATAGATATACTTGCCTTCGGGGTCATGCAGGGAGATAATATCGCTGGTGTTTTCAGCCAGAAGCCTGAAACGTTCCTCGCTTTGTTTCAGGAATTCATTTAGCTGTTTCAATTCGGCGGTTCGTTCGTTTACCTGTTTTTCCAGATTTCCAGTGAGATCGCGAAGCGCCAGTTCGGCGTTTCTCTGTTCCGTGATGTCCTGCTGGATTCCAAGATAGAAAATGACTTCGTCCCATTGGTTTCTGATTGGAGTGAGGGACATCTGGTTCCAGAACAGTTCTCCGTTTTTACGGTAATTCTTGATAACCGCATTGAAGGATTCGCCATTGTCGATTGACTTCCTGATGGCTTTACTTGTGGAGTTATCGGTGTTTTCCCCCTGGAGAATACGGGCGTTTTTGTTCAAAACTTCATCCGCACGGAATCCGGTGATTTTCTGGAACGCTGGATTCACATATGTGAGGGGGGTATCAGGCTGGCACATGTCGGCGATGCTGAAACCGACGGGAGCCGCTTTGACGGCTTCTTCCAGAATCTGTAATCTCAGTTCCTTGTCTTTTCGGGTGGTAACATCCAGCAATACCCCGATCATCCACTCCGGTTCTCCGCTTTTAGTTTTTGATATCAATTTTCCGCGAATCAGAAACCATGCCAACCCCGCTGATTTTTTATAGACGCGGCATTCGGCTTCTACCAGGCCATCGTTATCTTCCATATTTTTCTTGAAGTTACCAACTATCAAAGCAAAGTCATCCGGATGTATGTACTGACGCCATTCGGTGAGTTTGTGCGGGGTTTCCTCGTGTGGATAACCAAGGATCCTTGCCCAGTTGTTGTCAAATGCCATTGTGTCAGTATCAAGGTTCCAGCGCCAGAGAACGGCGTCGGAGCTTTCCAGGGCGAGTTTTAGACGCTCTTCGCTCTCCTTGCGGCTGGCCTCGGTTAAGCGATTGCGGCAGATCAGCCGGGAACCGGTAAAAGCGATAAAAACAAAAACTATTGTCAGGATAATGGAAAACAGCAGCAAGCGGTTGAAAAACTTGTCCGTACCCACGAGATGGCCGGGATTTTTCAGGTAAGATATTATTTTCCAGTATCTTCCCTTACCTGTCCAATTGGGGGTTTTTGAATATAATCTGCTGGCGGGAATGCCTTCATTGATAATCCTGGTCGTCACTTCAAGCGGATATATTGTCGAGAAGGTAATCAATCCGCCCTTATGGAAAAATTGGCCGCTGTTGCTCGTGCATATTTTCTTCCAGATTTCCGGATAGTACCGGGAAAAACTTTCATCCTGACGGTTGGGGAACATGAAAGCCCAGTTTTGTCTTTTTGTTCCCCCTTCAAGCCAGTAGCCGTCTTCATTTATAAGCTGTGTGGTCTTGAAATTAATTGTATCCAGCATCACCTTTGCCAGGTAGTTGATTAATATTATTCCAGCCTTTTTGCCGTTCCGGTCATAAACAGGTCTGCCGATCCGGAGTACCGGTTTATAAGGCACTTCAACTTGGCCGTGTTCCACATTCAGATCAAGGGGGGACACATATACTTGGTCTTTCCCCAGCCGTATGGTGTCCCGGATATAATACCTGGACGACTTGTTCTGCAGTTTGTTTTCCGGAACGATTGCGGCTTTTTCATTTTTGAAGTCGACTCTGACTTGTTCCTTGCCGGTTTTATCAATGTAGCGAATCTGGTCATACGCTTTCATCGTGTCACTTATATTCATAAACTCACGGGCAAGGAAAATTTTTCTTTCGTCCTTGTTGTTTATCAAGTCTTCCAGGTGATGGCTTTTACATAAAAAGGCAAGATCAAGGCTTACTTCCATCAGTTGATTGCAAAGGTTGATGCGGTCAATTTCCAGACGCCGGGTTTTCCTCTCTTTATATAATTTATACATCACATTGGATTCGTAATAGTAAATCCCGCTCGCGGAAAAAATAAGAATGAGGAAAATCGGCAGGAAGATCATAAGAAAAGTGTGCCAGAAAGGTCGGGACATGAGCAGACATCCGCAACTGCGTTTTTGTTCAGATTCTTCCGGCATCCCTGACCCTCCCCGGGAATTTGACAATAATTGATAATATTGCCTTATTTAAAAAACTCGAATAACAACCTTGCATGTTGGAAATATAAATTTTTTGAAATCAGTTTTCCAGCTGGCGTTCTTTGTTATTTAAGAGTTAATAATTTGTGTCGATCCCGTTAAAGAAAATTACTGCATAAAATCTCTTTGTGCAATAGGTTAACCACCGGAAATTATTCAATCTGGAGTTTAACGCTTTATTTTCTTTCAATTGATCATATACTATCCGCATGAAAGAGGGGATGTTTTATGCGGAACTTAGATTTACATGGGAAAACCGCAACGGTTTTCGGAGTTGCCGATCATCGCAGCCTGGCTTGGCATATCGCCAAGACCCTTGATGCTCAAGGTTGTCGTGTTGCCGTCGGTTTTCAGGAACGGCATCGGGATAAGGCTAGGGAAATCATCAGGCAGCTGCATGACCCGTTGCCGGTAATGTGCGAATTGACTGAAGATGAATCGATAGAAGATTTTTTCGGACAGGTCAAGAGCGAGTTCGGCAAAGTCGATGCGGTAATTCACAGCGTGGCTTTCTGCAAAAGACAGTATCTTGATGGTAAATATCTCGAGATTCCACGCAAGGATTTTCTGCGCGCCCAGGAGGTAAGTGCTTATACTTTAACGGCCGTAACTAAAGCCGCCGAACAATTGCTTTCCGAAAATGCCTCAATCATTACTCTCAGTTATCTTGGCGCTGACCTGGCGGTTCCCGGATATAATGTCATGGGAGTATGCAAAGCCGCGCTAGAAGCCTCGGTGAGATATCTTGCCGCCGACCTGGGCGAACGCGGAATCCGGGTGAACGCCATTTCCGCCGGACCGGTTTTTACTGGGGCCGCCGCCGGAATCGCCAATTTCCGCTCAATTCTCAAAGAAGCCGCCGAAAAGTCGCCGATGAAACGGAAAATAGCCCCGGAAGATGTCGCTGATCTTGCCCTTTTCCTTGTGTCTGATCTTGCCCGGAATATTACCGGGCAGACAATTTTTGTTGATGCCGGATGCAGCATAATGGGGAATAAATAAAAACGAAATTCAGCTTTCTATTATTGATTTAATGAATTCAGCGCTGTATTTTTTGCCTGGAAAGTTTCTTAAAGCTGTTGTGAATATACGCAACCATCGTAACAGGAGGGGATTGCAATGAAAAAATTTCTATTGATCGTCAGTGCGGTAATATTGTTTTTGACTCTTGATGCCACTGCGGCAAGAAGAAGGTTTCATAAAGGGGAAGCTGGCGAAAAGCTGGTCAGGCAGATATGGGGAGCATTAAAGGAAAACGACATTCAAACCATCGAACGAATGATGGCCCGGGGCTTTCAGGCGCTTCACCAGGATGGCGCCAGTTCCGTCCAGGAGGAGTTGAAACTGATCCGGAACTACAGATTGCGCTCTTTCAAGCTCGCTGAAATTGAAGTTACCGGGGATGACCGGATGCTTGTTGTTACATATTCCATTACCGGTATCGGTAAATTTATTTCAAGCACCGAGCCCGGCTGGAGAATGGACGTTTTTGTCAACGAGGCAAGCGGCTGGAAATGGCTGGCCCACGCCAATATTCCCCCCAGAGCCCCTGCGCGCAAAACAAGATAATCAGGGGGTGAACAGATTGCAGGTTAGACTGGAAGCGTCGAATATTCCAAGCTCCCTGAAAATCCTGAAAGCGAATTCCCGGTGTCCCACTTGATTTGGATGGAAGGCGTTACTCATCCGGTAGTAAAGCTTGTCTTTTTCCTCAACCCATTGGGCATGGTGGTCTATCAGCGGCAGAGATCTTTCTTTCGCCACTTCCCGGATTTTGTCCATGAACGCATCAAAATTCGGTTCGCGTTCGGGAGCCGTGCCCGGCAGGATCGGACATGTCGTCTGCATAATTACCAAAGTTCCGAGTTCGTCGAACCTGTCGCATAATTCCCGCAAGTTGTCGGCAAATACATTTTGATCAATATCGACTGCTCTGTCCGAGCAATCGTTCATGCCGATCATCAGAAATGCGGCGGTGGGGGAAAACTGTTTAACGCGCCAGTCGAAACCCGCGAGAAGTTGTTTGGTGGTATTTCCGCTGATCGCGGAATTAATAACTATATCCATTGGTCTTTTGAGTTCAAATCTCACCCGTTCGGAGAACAGTTCCGGATAATCCCGGTTCCCGAAAGTATGTACGGCCCCGTGGGTGATGCTGTCACCGTAAAACAGCCATTTTACGGGCTCTTCGCGATTGAGTAATGCTCTGACCTTTTCCATTATCCATGATTCCTGAAGTTGTTGAAACGAAATATAGAAAATATTCCTTATGAAGGTTATTGCAATTAACCTTGGATATTTTTTCATGCAAAAGGAGTCAGGGACTTGACTTTTTCCGGTTTGCCGGTAATCGTGAAACTTCTCAAAAAAATATAACGGAGTGTTGTCATGCCGAGTACTGCTGTGTTTCTGTATGCGATCGGAATTAATCTTTTTCTGGTTTTTACCATTTTCATGCTTATGAAGAAGAAATATATTCCGTTGATAATCGTGGAAACTGTTCTTATCGTGCTGTTGGCTTTTTGGGCCAGCTGCCTGGCTTTTTCCGGTTCCGTGCAGCCGGACGCTCAACTGATCCAGTGCGAAAGCGCCATCCACAGCGCCGCGGTGTTGCTCGAAAGCAACCGCAAAGATGTTGTTGTCGAAGGATTCCGCAAGTTCGATAACACTGCTTCCGAACTGACAATTGATGAACGTATCGAAAGTCTTGCCGTTTTCCTCCAGAATGCAGTGGAGACGCAAAAAACGGAATAAAAACTACCGGAAGCTGATAGTTACCTCTGCCGCATCTTGCTTTAAAGGTGGAATGATATTACCCGGAAGCGGATTACCCTCGATAGTTATTATCAGCTTTTCAATCCCCGGTTGCCGTTTAAAATGCAACTGGTAAATACATTCCCGGTATTTACGTCTTACCTGTATCTCATTCCAGCCGGACGGCAGTTTCGGATTGATTTCCAGTCCGTCAAACCCGGCTTTAACCCCGAGCATTTCATCAAAACCGATGCGGAGAAGCCAGGACGCGTTGCCGGTGAACCAGGTAAAGAAATTCTGTCCTGCGCGGGGATGTCCAGGGCCGCAGTAGAAATTCCCGGTGCAGTAAGGTTCCGAGGTGCGGCGGCTTGCGTGATTTTCCGGATTCGACGGCAGCAGCCTTTCCAGGCAGCCAACGGCCTTGTCAGCTTTCCCGGCGCGAAACAATGCCAGAATGTAGAATGCCGCGGCATGCTGATAGACGGAACCGTTCTCAAAAGTTCCCGGTTCAAGCTTCGCGATGCGGCCCACGTCTTTGGCGTCAAGTGCATACGGCGGTGCGAGCAACGCCGGGCCGAACGGGGTTTCAAGATATTTTTCGACGGATTCAATGGCGTTCGCTGTGCGTCTTTCGTCTGCCAGACCTGAAAATACCGCCCATGACTGCGGGTTGAGATGTATCCGGCCCTCCCGGTTGCGTTTCGAGCCAATCGGCTCTCCCTTGCCGGTCATTCCGTAAATATACCATTCCCCGTCCCATCCTTTGGTATTGACAACCTTGCTTAAGGTTTCCGCCCGTTTCCGCATCCTGCCGGCTTCCTGATCATTTCCCAGCCAAAGGTAGAGTTCACGCATCAGCCGCACCGCGTCATAAAGGGCGATGGTCAGCCAGAATGATTCTGCGTCTCCATCACGGCTGATGCCTTCGAGTGCGTCGTTCCAGTCGCCGTCGCCGGTCAAACATCCTCCGTTAGTTCCGCGATGCTCGTAAAGATAATCAAGGGCGAGACTTACATGTTCCAGTACGGTTGCTTCTCCACCGTCAAGGAATGGCGTTTTTTCATCCAGAAAGTTTTTGTTGCCGGTTTCTTTTATAAGGTCAACCAGGGTCCGCGCCGCCCACACTGGTGAATCAAGATAGCGGCGCATATCGTGAATGCCGTCCTCGAACTTGGTAAGCTGACGCGGCGCGGTTCCGTCCGAAAGCATTCCTGAAATCATGAACTTTATTCGTTTCTCTGCCGCTTCAGGATCGAGCAGCGTGTACCCCCAGGCGTCCTGAAACGCATCGCGATATCCCCAGTGGCCAGACCTGACAAAATGAAAAGTCAGGTGGAGCTGGTTCTTCAGCCAGTAGTTGAGGAAATCCCGGATTCCCCGGTGGGGAAGTTCGCAACTGAGCCGGTCATGGTATTCTTGCCATTGCCGCCTGACTTTATCAAGTTCTTTCGCGGCGTGTGCCAAGTTTGCCGACTGCCTGAGTCCGTCAATTTCATTCGCGTCCCCGCCTGCCACGGAATAAACCGGGATTTGAGTGTGTTTGCCGGGATCCAGTTCAATATTCTTCCGGCTTAATATACACCGGTGAAACGTGAAGGTTTTCCCGTTCGAGTGTTGTTCAATGAGCGGTTCAATCTCCGCCGAAGCTTCCGGTGAGAAAAAACCGCCGTGCAGTTTCCATGGCAGTTCCGGGGATGCGGCGGTGCAGGTGATGCTTCCGGTTGCTGCCGAAATCTCCATATTTTCGCCGGGAGCTGAAACGTATGGAATTCCCTCTTCGGCGGTATGGGAGCCGAATTTCGCGAAACTCCATATCTGCGAGAATTCCAATAGCAGACGGCGCTTTTCCGTCCCCGGGTTATTAACTTTTAAAAGCCATACTTCACAAGGTTCCAATAGCGGAACGAAAAATGTAAACTCAAATTCAAGCCCCAATGCGGTGACGCTGATTACCGAGTGTCCGCAGTAATGCGTACAGGTCAGTGTTGGCCTGATGTCAAACAGGCTGGCTGATTCGCCTGAATCCAAGTCCTTAACTAGTATTTTCCTGCCATCCTTAAAATCGCGGGGCAGATAATCTATCGGGTGTTCGTAGCGGGTTATTCTTACCAGGGTGGTTTTGTACCAGCAGAACCCCATTGCTGTATTCGACAATACTGCGCCGAAACGAGGGTTGGCAAAATAATTCAACCACGGACGCGGCGTGTTTGCATTGGTGATGCGGTAACCTGAGCCGTCCGCGGTGAATTCTCCGAAGGTTTTGAAATTGGGACGGTAATCTTCTTCGGAACACCAGTAAATTCTGGTGTCGCAATCGTATTCAACTTTATTCATTATGTGGCTTGTATGATAACGGGTTCAGGCCAATCGAGCCGTTTGACCATAAAATCGCGGTTTCCGGAAATGATTTTATCCAGCAGTATATCGGCGGCCTGCCAACCCATTTCTCTGCCCGGCATAGGCAGGAACGTTCCGCTGAGTGGCAGGAGATGCTGGAAGCTTTCCATTCCGGGAGCATAACCTTTCAGACTAGATATCACTCCTGCTTTTGCGAGAGTGTGCGCGAATTCCACCAGCAGGGAGGAATTGATTGCGAACATGGCGTCGGTTCCCTCAAGTTTTTTCAGATCACTCCGCTTGGGGCTGTTATCGGGATTTGCTACTGAAACAACAATGTTGTTTTTGTCAATCCCCGCTTTTTCAAGGGTTTCGGTGAATCCCTTGATGCGGTCGCGATTGCTGGAACATTCTATTGGCAGCGTAACGGCGGCAAACTTCCTGCATCCCGTGTCGAGAAAATTTCGCGCGGCTAATTCTCCGGCTTCGTAATCTGAGAACAGCACGAAATCTGACTCGAACGGGATTTCCCGGCCGATGACAACAAACGGGGTTGGTTTTGCCTTCTGCTGGGCAAGGTGTGCCGTGGGATAAACCTCGCCCAGGGGGAGGGCGGATGGATAGATAATGATACCGTCAGTCTGCCGGTACAGCATGCGTTCAAGTTCCACCCGCTCCAGTTCCGGGGAGTTGTCGCAGGTTGCCACTACCATCTGGTATTCGGTGTCCCGGAGACGCGCCTCCACTCCTTCCATGATCGACCCGAGAAACGAGTCCACCGTGTTCGCGAAGATCAGCCCGATGCTGAATGTTTGCGTTGAGTTCAGGCTTTTCGCAAAGTAGTTCGGACGGTAACCGAGTTTTTCGGCAAGGGCAAGCACCTTGCGTTCGGTTTTTTGCGCGATACGGTACTGTTTTGCCTTACCGCTGAATATCCGCGAGACAATACTCGGAGATACCCCCGCCGATTCACTGATGGTTTTTATTGTTACCTTTTTTTTCATTTCACGTATTTTACGTCCTTTACGATAACGGTTCCGGACATTGCATTTTCTTTCGGGACCGCGATCAGCCGCAGGTATTTAGTTTCCGTGCTTTTAGCTTCCTTGAGTTTAAACTTAGTGGTTTTCCAATCAGGTGAGTCCACCTTGAGTTTGCCTTGATATTTCCAGCCCGTGGCTTCGATCCAAATTTGAAACACCACCGGTTTCTTTCCGGGATTTTTCGCGGTCACTTCAAAATTTCCGAGTGGATCTTTAGACACTAATTTGGTCATAAGATACACCGGGCCGGATTTAACGCCACCGAATTTCCAGGAGAAATTAATCGAGCCATCCGTATTTGGGGTCTGTTCGCAACTCGATTTTACTTTTGCATCGAAAACTCCGGTGTGCCATGTGTGGGATTCCACAACTTTTGCGCTGCACAATATCGGAGTTTTGAGCATTAGCATGTCACGTTTGGGATTGTTTTTGTTCGGGATTACCAGCCGGAACCATTTTAACTCATCTGATTTGCATTGCTTTAACGGCAGCAGGAATTTCGTGAATTTACCCGGAACAATTTTAATTTTGCCCTGGTATTTCCAGCCCGTGGCTTCGATCCAGACTTCCGCGTTCACCGTTCCCGACTTGCTCTGAGCTTCAATATTTACCGCATTTTTCCCTGTTTCCGCTTTAAGCGGATATTGTATGGTTGCCTGATTTGATTTTGCCGTGTTGAATCCGAACACGTATTTGGTTACGCCGTTTTCCGTGCCGGTGACGGTACTGGCGGTTGTAACCTTGCCGGAGCCTGATTCTTGAAACGCCCCGGAATACCATTGCGGTTTTTCCGCCATGACCACGGTGCAGGACAACAGCATGATTGAGATGCCCAGAGTTTTCATTTTTCTTTTCTCCCTTTTAAGATGATTTTATTCTTACCGTTTAAATATACTGTCGAAGCATCCGGGGTAAAGGTTGTTTTCACTACCTGATTCGCCGGAGTTTCTTCCAATCCGCCATTTTTGCACATCCAGTACCATTTGCTTTGTCCGGCCAGGAGTTTGATGTCCGCAAACGCATCTGGTGGGATTGTGCTGAACGCCGGATTTGATTTTACGGTTGCCGCAACCGGATTTTTTGATGGATTGTGCGCCAGGAATCTTATGCCCCTGGCGTGAATCCCTCCCCATTCGATAACCAGGTCCGGTTTGCTTGAAATCAACGGGTTTCCGAGACTGAAAGGCCCGTTTTCAGGATTCAAGACCGTGCGGAGAATCTTTCCGCGTTGTTCGGCAAGCTTGAATTTCCCGATCTGTTCAACGGCGCAACTCCAGTTGGGATTTACCCCGTTCAATTTAAACGGCAACGGCATTATGCGCTTTTTCAGCATTTTCAGATTTCCGTTCGCGGCATAGTTTTTTGCGGTGATTTTGGTTTCATATCCCCTGCTTGCAACTTGTCCGGTTCTCAACTTGACGGCAGCGGCTTTTCTGAATTTCGCGGCCACTTCCGGCAGGTCTTCCGCCTTTTTGATTTTTCCGGGATAGAGCATCACCAGTATCCGGGTGCGGACGGTTTCGCCTTTCCGGTAGGCGCGGTTGTGAAGGTTCAGGAAAAATCTTTCCCGGGCGTTCCAGACTTTCTGGAAATTGCCAACTTCAAGTTTATAGGCGGTATTGTCCAGCGGGACAATCAGCAGGTTGGCAACATCGTTGGGCCACGCCATGATCGGGCTTCCCGGCTGGAGCCGGTAATTTTTTACCGAAGTTTTCAGCGCGGCGAAATCCCCGGTGACAAGTTTTCCTGATTCATCGGCGCAGGTGTACTTCCACAGCGCCGGGAACGACGGCATCAGTCCTACCGCGAGGATTCGCAAAGATTTGATTTCATCTGCCTTAATATCCCGCTTTGCGGTCATTTCCATTTCGAACATGGAAGTGGTGGAGCCGTTCGCCACCGGGCGGTAACTTATGATATCAACTTTAGACTTAAACGCGCAGTCCGGGTAGTCGGCTTTGTAGGTTATCAGGTTGTAATCGCGTCCCGCTGCAACGATCCGCATTTCGGAGTAGGTGTGGTTCTCTGTTTTTCCGTTGCGGAACAGAATCTTCGGACATGGTTTTACCAGTTTGCACGGTTGGATTATCCCGGTTTCGATGATTCGCGGCACAAGTTCCCGGGAGTCGCGGAGAAAACCGAACTGTCCGCCCGATTCCCCGGTGTGCCAGTAAGAATGCTGAAGATAAATTTCCCGCTCGTCCAGTTCGAATTTAGACGGCGGCCTGGTGAAGCTGCAAATCGAATTTTGATTGTCGCCGCACATGCCGCAGAGGAACTGGCGGTCCTGCGCCTGGAAACGTCCGGTCATGGCGCGGGTTCCGTCGTTGGCCTTGATTTCCACCAGCATCTCGCGCTGTCCGGTGATAAGGAACGATTCGCTGAGTTCCACGTGTTTCTTGTTCGGATACCATCGGCGTACCAGACGCCCGCTTTTGTACAGCGATATTTCGGTAATCGGAGCGGTGTGTTCAACGAGAAGATCGAGGTTTACTCTGGCGTTGTCGCGGATCAGGATGCCGCCGCCGACTTCCCCGCCCACCAGATAATTGAACGAATACTGGCAACGCAGAATTTTTGGCCCGTTGCTGATGTTCGACGAGTAATTGAATACCGGCAGTATCTTCCTGCTCCATGCGAGAATGGTGGTGAACCAGTTCTTTGATTTTACGGCTTGCTCGATGTCGGCAACGGAGCGAAAGTCGCCGCAAGCGCGGGGGTAGGGGCCGTAACCGGAGGCAAGCAGGTCACGATATATCTTTTCAGAGTTGTCGGACGCCTTGCCGGTTTGATTAAAGTTAAAAACGTCGAGGCCGCGCCAGAACCGCTGGAAAAACGGCGAAATTCCGTTGAGGCCGGGGTGGTGCAGGGTCGGTGCGTTTTTTTTGCCGTGGCTGAGTTCACCGCCGAAGAAACGCCAGTACAGGGAGTAGGGATTGCCCAGCGATTTTTTGTCCGGCAGTTCCGTAAGCGGCTCGGCGAAAACATAAGCGGAGATGTCTCCCCAGGTTTGGGGACGGTCCGGGCGGCGTTTGTCATTTGCGTAACGTGAAACGAATGTCATACCAGGCAGGGCGGTGAAATTGTCATCCGACGCTTTGCGGCAGTCCTCTTTCAGTTTGCAGTATTTCGCGAAGTCCATTCTGCTGAGTTCGTCGTTGAATACCAGAAATGAGAATCCGGCTTTTTTTGCGGCTACGGACATTTCCGCTACAGTGTTTTTGCCGGTGGTGTAATTAGATTTTGCCCCGATCAGCCCGGAGAAATATTCAAAGTCGCGAACCTTGGTTTCCATGCCTGAAGACGGCGATTCAAATTTTGCCATCAGTTCGTCAGGGGAAAGCTTTTCCGTTTGTCCCGACTCATATAGCCACAGTTCGCAAACCGAGGAAAACTTGCCTTTGCCGCCTTTGCCACGAGAGAACTTTAAAACAAGAGAACCGTCCCTGACGGCGCTTGGGGGGATGTCCAGCACGGAGAACAAAGGGCCTTGTTGCTGACGGAATCGCGGCATCGGAACGGTAACGGAATGACCTTCAATATTGAGAAGTACCGGCCTGGCGCCCTCTTCCTGGTAGCCCCATGTCATAATTCCAAGCCGGTACTTTTTTTGCGGCGTCAGGTTGTCGAAACGGTAAGTTAGAGTTTTGATGTCGAATCCGCGGCTGTTGGCGGCGGTGGCGTGGAAAATATCCGACCACGGCCAGCGGATCATCCAGTTGGTATATGGAATGTCAATATAGCCGTAACCGCGCAGCTTGCTGTATGGCAGGTCCTGCTGGGCTCCGCAGTCGACGTAGTATTTTATTCCGGTTCCGGGCGGCTGGAATTTTTGCATGGCGATTTTGAGCCATCTGGTTTTGCTCTGGCAGACCGGAACGTTGCCTTTTACTTTTACGGAAATGTCAGCAAGGTTTTGCTGGCGGGGACGCATTTCAGGTTCGGGGGCGTTGTCTGAAACGTATTTGAACAGATTGCACATCAACTTGAGTCCGTTGTTATTCATAACGAATCCGCTGCCGTGCGCCCAGTGATAAGCATCGAAAATGAAATACCTTGAAGCGGTGGTGAATACCGCCAGACGGCCTTTGCCAACGTTTCGGACGGCCAGGAAAGGCGGTTCGGCGCGATAGGTTCCCGGTTCCTTGATATTGTGCGAAAGTTTGTCGAACGGGTAGGTTACAGTGGTGATTTCTCCGTTAACCACGCTTTCCCATTCAGGGGAGATTCCCATAGTGTGAGTTCGCAGGTAGCTGTTGGAGAAATCAAGCGGCAGCCATACTTCGTTTATCCCCGCGGTTACCGGATGTTTTTTCAGGTTGGCTGTTTTCAGGTAACGGTAACCCAGCACCCGGACAATAGTTTTTTCCGCCGTCGGATCGCGCGGAATTTCGCTGAGAAGCTTACAGCCGTATTTTTTCAGGAACGGATTCAGGCGCAGCGTGAAATCGGTAACACCGTAATAACTCGGTGCGGGAAGCAGCACGAACCCGCCGCCGTTCCGCAGGTATTTGTCTATGGCTTTACCCAACTCCGGGCTGATCGCCCTGGTCCCGCGATGAAGTTGCGGAATCATTCCAACCACGATCTTGTATTTCATCAGGTCTTTTCCCGTGACGTCCTGGTAATAATTCAAATGCAGTTCATACCCCATTTTTCGATAAGCGTTCAGGGCCTTTGGATCGATGCTGTCGAGTCCCTGGATTTTGGTGTCCTTTGAGGCCAGACAGAGCACCGGAGTCAGTTTGTCCGCGGCGGTAAGCATTATACCGGCCGATAACAAGATCAGCGTCAACAGTTTTTGCATGCTATTCCTTTTTAATTCGTGAAGTTTCCGGGGGTTACGATCAGGGCATAACGGATGTCCATTACGGTCCCGGCTTCGACTTTCTTTTGTTCAGGATTGATTTCGAAACTTAAGATGAAACCGGGATTGTGGCGCCAGCCGCGCATGTAAACTTGTCCTGGCGCCGCAATTGCCTTGAAAAGAAAATCCCCGAGCGGATCGCCGCTTGTTCCGGCGTCCCGGTTGAGTGGCACTTCAACTGAAATTCCTTCGAACACCGGTGTGGCGAGCAGTTTGACCGCCCTAAGGTTGTCCCATTCTTTATTTGGTTCTGGCTGTTTTTCCCTGAAATCCATCAGGAAGTCCACGGCTGGAATCTTGATGTCCCCGCACCTGAAACGTAAATTGTCCTTCAGGAAATGCATGGAGTGTCCAACACTGAATGTTGCGTGTGGAGCAAAAGTATAGTCTTTCAGCCATTCCAGTTGCATTTCCACGGTAATTTCACAACTGCGCCCCGGTTGCCATTTCGGAATATGATACTCAGTTTCAGCACGCCACAATTTGCTTTCAGTTATGTTTCTGGTGGGGCTGACGCTCCGGCCATCCGGAGCT
Source organism: Victivallales bacterium (assembly GCA_963678815.1). GTDB lineage: Bacteria > Verrucomicrobiota > Lentisphaeria > Victivallales. The sequence continues at coordinate 3,108,971 of OY787460.1, read as the reverse complement.
TTCCAGATGACTTCCGGCTGTTCCAGGCACGAACCGGTGGCTGAGGAGTGGACAATATGCAGGTGCGAAGTGCATTCCCCGAGCTTCCGCCGGTGATTGTTAAGAAAGTCAAAACCGTTTTCCAGATTGATAAAAGGGCTGGGATGGAACGACTGAAGGTTGCTTACCATGCTGGAAACCTCCACTCCCTGCGGCATGATGTCGCCCCAATTGATCGGGGGCGCAATCCTGAGGTAGTCGCCCCAGCCGTAGCCGATGGTTACAAATCCGCAGGTTTCGTAAATCCGGTTGCCGACACCGATCGAGCCGTTCGGATCCTCGATCCAGACATTGTGATAATCGTTCATCTGGTCTGAGCCGACATGCGCCCAGAAGTTCCGGTTGCGGGTGTAGAGCGGCCAGCTTGCGGCCAGTTTTCCGCCGGAGATATCGGCTGCGGTAAGATGCAGCCGCAGGTCCTTTTTCATGGGCAGTTTTACCAACTCCGTAAAGCTTTTTGCGTTTGGCGTCCAGGTTTTGATTATGTTTTCGCCGTCCCATAGCTTTACTTCGGCAATATTTTCCTTGCCGGCAAGTTCGATGTCGATTTCCGCGGTATCGCCATCTTCCCATTCCAGCCAGAATCCTTCCCAATCGTCCAGCATCACCGGTCCGGAATTCCAGTAAAAACGCTTTATAACCGGCCCGGAGCTGACAAAATTGCCGTGGCGGTTTTCCCGGATGGAAGCTGGGGCGTTTTTCAGCGCCGCCGCCATCAGCCAGTTGTCGAATTTTGCTTTACCGGGATTGTTGCTCCGATCGATGTATACCGCGCTTAGAAAAGTAGTTGACGATATTCTGTCATGGTACAGAACGAAATCATCCTCTGTCACCGTTTCGAGCAGGTTGTAACCGCCGTGCCGCCAGGGAGGTATCCGGGATTTTTCCGGACGGGCGAACACCGCCGAATACGAATTGAGCTTTACCAGCAAGTCTTCCAGCATGTTCGAGTTAGGATATTTGTTCCGCATCTCAGGCAGGTTGTCCACGTTGAATACCACGCAGTAATTGCCTTCGCCGTCCGCCTGCTCGAAAGCCGGCAGCGCAAGGAATTTGCCGTGAACGCTTAATGTTTCGCAATGCTTGCGGAATTCCCGCCAGTTGTCGCTGTTCAATGTTGCGTAATCGACAATAAAAACTCCTATTTCATAACCTGAGGAGCGGATTTTTTCAACAGTGTCCGGCAGTTCTCCTCTGCCGGGAATCGTGCCTATCCAGGTGCGGTGCGGTTTCAGGTCTTTGATGCCGTCCAACTCCCAGCTGTCGAGATACCGGTATGAATAATCATGCTGTTTGAGCACCTGGCGGTTTCCGAAACGAATCTGCGAAAGCTGAATATCTCCGCCGGGAGATTTTGCTCCGCTCCATTCGAGCAGTTTTGCAAGGAAATTATACCCGGCTCCTTGATGCTGATTCAGGATTTGACTACCCCAGCGGCGCAGGCAGGCATTCGCAAGCCAGAAAGCCGAAGATCCGGGAAAAGCCGCTATTCTGCCTTTGCCGTATTCGCGGTAAGCCGCAAGTACCGGTGTTGAAATCTCTATCTGTCCGCTGTTGGCGTAATGACCGTCGGGGAAGGGGAGGCTGGCACAGGTTTCCGCTCCCTGGATAGCGGTCTTCCATTCCGTTCCGGGCAGGCAGGTAAGGTGCTGAGTGCCGTGTCCGCCGTCGACGATCAGATCAAGCAGTTCTCCTTGTGGCGCGAACTCGCATTCTCCGGAAAACTTGCAGGTGATAAGTTTTCCCTCGGGCATGTTCGGCAATTCAGTGTTATGCTTAGGATCTTTGTCTACAAGTTTATTAAAAAGGAACTGGATATCGAACAACTTGCCGAGTTCGTTAAGTGTTCCTACTGATTTTCCGTAGCTTTCGGAAAACATAATTACGAGTCCGCCGCCTTTATTGACAAATTTCGCCAGTGACGGCAGCAGTTTTCGCCACTTTTGCGAATCATCCTTGGAATGTCCGGGAAGTGGGGAGCGCATCAATACGATAACGTCAAACAGTGCCAGATCGCCTGGGACAATGTCCGCCAGGAATGCTTCGCGGCAGTTTAGTCCGGCGCGGCTGAAAGCTGATTCGAGTACCGGATCAAGCAACCGGCGAAATTGCCCGTCGCCGCTTTCCGAGGCCAGCAGAAGTATGGATTTTGCTTCCATCGACAATAATACATTTCTTTATTTGATAAGGCTTAAATAACTCGCCGATCCGAAAATTACTATCTTTCCAAACAGAATTGTGGCCTTCCGCCTCAAACAGCAGCGCATGGATGCATCCGGCTTCGTCACGGTGCGCCCCGGCGATTACAATATTATCCGGAAGGAGCGCGAACGCATCAACCTTGATCTCGCTGACGTTGTCGCCCAAGTTATATTCAATTCCGGTCCGATGCAAATCGGCGGCGCTTCTTTTTCCTCCGCCCAGATCCACCAGAAACTCAAAAGCATGATTTCCGTTGTCGCGAGACTGGTCAGACGGAGTTACCGGGAACCAGGGGCTCCAGCGTTTTACCGGGCTTCTGAGAATAATAGTTTCGATGCCGCCGCCGCGGAGAGCGTGTCCGGGAGTTCCCCGGTTGAATATTGCCGTTTTTCCGGTACGGCACCAGTTCAGTACCGGGAAAGCATCGCCGGTCATGGTGTCAGTGGACGGTTGACAGGGAGTTCGCTCCCGGCTGCCGAACGGGGTTTCAACCAGACATTTTTTCAGTTTATCCCCGGCTGCAGTCCAGCGCACTGAAAGTTCGGTTGCGCCGCCCATCCAGAATATCTCAAACTTTACCGATACGAATGAGCTGTTTTTATTGAATGTCATCCGCTTTCTGGAATTCAGCATGGAGAACCCCGGCCACATTGACTTGAAATCGTCAAACTGGAATTTTGTTACTATATCCAGGTTGTTTGGGCCGATGGATACGTAGTCGATCATTTCCTGTCCGGCAAAATTGAATTTTCCGCCGGAGTATTCTTCGGTCCAGAGTGTACCGCTGTCTTCTCTGGCCGCCAGTTCGCAGATATTACCGTAATCACAGCCGGAGAATTCAACCGAATTGAGTTGTCCTTGAGCGATTTTCAGGTGGAATTTCCCGAATTTGATTTTACCGGTGTCGGGCTTGTACACTTTTTTAGATTCGGTTTTAAAATCGGGAATCCGGGTTTTGAACGCCACCGCCGGCTGGTTCTTTGAAAGAACCTTGTCGCTTTTTGAAAATCTTCTTTCTAGAACAGATGCGTTTTCATCGATATGACAGCCGCAGATAGAGTCATGAAACTGGAGCAGAAACAGTGAATTATTCACGCTGCGCGGCAGTTTCGCCGGTTTGCTATCCAATGAGTTGAAGTTGTGAGAACTGATTCCGTATTCCAGCTTTCTCGCGTGAAGCTTTGAACCTATCCGGGAAGTATAACAACCTGTAAACAGCCTGGAAAGATCGGTGGCGGAGTCATATACCGGTGCGTTTTTCCAGTGACTTTCCGGCAGGGAATCATAATAACGGTTACAGGTGGAAAATTTATATGCCGCCCCGGTGACCGCTGAAGCCTGATCAAGAAGTTCCGGGAGTTTTTCGACAATGTCATGCTCTTCGCCGGTCATGAAGTAAAGCACATCCGATGTGTCCTTAAAAGCGGCGGAAAGCAGACTTTCCAGTACTTTTCCGCGACGCTCACTCATTGTTGGCCGGGCAGGATCGTCCGGATTGTGGGAATATCCCCAGCCCCAGTCAGAGTTTCCGGTTTCCGGGCTGACGCACCTGATTGAATCACCGCTTTTGGCGCGCCAGATGAAATCCCCGGACAAATCGGGATGCCCGGTACGCGGCATGCGGCCTGCCTTGTAAAAACGGTAACCCGACATTTTCAGGACCGACGGCAACTGATCCGGAACCCCGAATGCATCTTCAAAAGCTCCCGCCGTTACCTGGTAGTTGAACTCTTTGCGGAAATAGTTTAGCCCGGATTCTATATTTGCGATGATCGCGGCCGGGGAAGACATATTCAGGTCGCAAATGCTTTCGCAGCCCCCGAGGATTTCAAGTCTTCCGGCGTGAAGGTTTTTGGTGAATTCATCCCGATACTGAGGGAAATCTGTGAGAAATTCCCGGATAGGCATTGCCTGGCTGAAAGTGAATGTATATCCGGGATAACGCCGAAGCTGGTCAAGGGCCTGGATGAAAATTTCGGCGCGGCGCTTGGAGTACCATGCGAATTTTCGGCGCCAGATAAGGTCAAAGTGCTGGTGAGGGACAACATGGACAGTCTTGGTCATAGATACTCCGGATCATTAAAATAATAAAAAATTGCTACCTGTTATTCAATTGTCCACCAGGACTTGTCGCCACTGTAATTACTTTGCATCTGGGTAATGTTCTCATTGGAAACATGTCCATCGACCCAAAGTAGATTTTTAGTGTTTTCATGCTTATTATAATTAAGTGCATGGTCAGTCATATTACTGCCGTCAATAAGCGTTAATGTTTCATTTGGGAAGTAAAGCGCTCCGCGACCGCCTGAATTCACTGATACATTAGGCTGAACGGATACCCCGTTGTCACCTACGAGAATCTTTGTTGAGGCCGCTTTTATCTTATTTACCTTCTGGCTCAAGTCTAAATCCATCCAGCCGTGTGGTTCATACAGGTAAATATTCACGCCGTATCCGAAATACTGGCCCGTGCCGCCATAGGAGCCGTCCTGTCCCCAGGTTACCGCTGGACAAAACATGATTTTTGTTATATAATTTTCAGTGTCGAATTCAGGTTCATTAACCTTGTCGGGATAAAGGTACTGATTCAGGAGGGAATACCAGCGCTGATAAGTAGGTCCGGTTCCCTGCTGCCACGCCGGAAGCCAGCCGTCATTTTCATCAATGTACAGTGCCATGCCTTTGCCGATGGTGTTTGCATTACTGGCGCAGGAAATTCTTTTTGCCCGTTCCCTGGCCTTATTGAGGGCGGGAAGAAGCATGGCCGCAAGGATAGCAATTATCGCTATAACAACCAATAATTCAATAAGCGTAAAATTCCGTCCGCCTTTTCTGAAATCCATCTTTTTCATGGCTGTTCTCCTTTTTTTATTAGGATGTTTCCGCATGCTGCATTATCACTGCACAACTAGTTTCGCTATAATTATTGTAACCGAATATTTCTGAACTGTCAATACTTTTACGAAAAAATTCTTTTTTTTTTGTCCGGCAACCGTAACGCGTCACTCTAATTTGTGGAGTTAAAAAAAATCTCTTTATTTTGCGATATGTATTTGTATATTGCATCCGGTAGCTGTATAATGCTATCGGTTTTGTTTAAAATGGAGAATGAGTATGGAAAAGTTGTTGAAAAGAATTGAGCAGATAAAGGCTGAAATCGGCAATCTTGGCGAAATGCGTCCGGGGTCATTGAGTGAACAGTACAATGTTTGCGGCAATCCGAACTGCCGTTGCAAGGACAAGAAAAACCCTAAAAAACATGGTCCGTATTACCAGCTCAGTTATACCTGGAAAGGAAAGAGCACCAGTGAATTCGTCCGGCGTGAAGATGTTGAAGTTGTCCGTGAACAGCTTGCCGGCTACCGCCGCTTTAATGAGCTGAAGGATGAATGGATTGAGTGTTGCATAAAGCTGGCGAAGCTGCGCAGAAAAAAGTGAAGAAGCATTGGTCCAGGTATTTGCATGACCGCATCGAGCAGCTGGAAATTTATTCAACGGACTTGATTTCGCGCCTTGAATATGCGGAGAAAAATGAAGGCGTCATGCGGGAAAATTTCAGCCTGGAGAAGACGCGCCGTCAGCTTGCGGAGCAAGAGTTGCATGACGCCCGGCTGGAACTTGCGCGGCTCCGTTTCGAAAACCGCCAGATGCAGCAGGAATACCTTGACCAGCGCAAGTTGCAGGATGCGCTTTATGAGTCGGACAAGCAGGTCAAAAAGCTCGAAAAAGCTTTGAATATCCGCACGGGGCGCGAGGAGCCGTACGGTTTGGCGACGCCGTCGTCGAAGCGTATCAACAAGGTGAATTCGAGTGAGGGCAACCGGAATAAACGCGGAGGCGCGAAAGCGGGCCATCCAGGCCATGGGCGGCGGATACGGAAGCTGACCATATTATTGTAATTGAAAAGCCTCCGCTTGAATGCGAATGCGGCGGAACCGACTGGAAAATGGATCAGGTATTTTCCCATTCCGTATATGACTTTATCCCCGCGAGGGTGGAAAAACATATCTACCGCAAACGGCAATTCATCTGTGCCAATTGCCGCGCCTGCGCGGCGGCTCCGACTCCCGGGGTAATGCGCGGCTGCCTGTATGGAAACCGCATGATTGCTTCGCTGATAACCGAGCATTATTTGCATGGTCACACGGTCGGAGAGATTGAAGAACGCTGGGGAATGAACCATGGAACCTTTTTCAAGGCCGCCCACCGCACCGCATTGTCGCTGGAACCGCATTTCGAGCAGATTATCGATTGCTTCCGGAAGCAGAGCGCCGTGGCTCATGCCGATGAAACCCCATGGCGAATGGACGGCGCCGGGGGATATGCGTGGTTCTTTGGCAACGATGACTTCAAAATTTTCATTTTCAGGCATACCCGGAGCAGTATTGTGCCTAAAACCGTGCTTGGCGCAAAACCTTTGGAGATGGTCCTGGTCACGGACCGCTATAAAGGATATACTGAAGATCTGCCGGTCCACCGCCAGTTCTGCTACGTGCATCTGCTGCGTGACGTCAAGGAAATGGAGAAGGAATTTCCCGACGAAAAGGAAGTTCAAAAGTTTTCCGCCGACCTGAAAAAACTTCTGTCCGAAGCCGTATCGTTGAGAACAAAGGATTTGAGCATGCAACAATACCTTTCCGCTGCCGCAAAACTCAAAAATAATATTGTTGAAATTTGTCAGAGCGAGGCCAATCATCCGGCAGTGCAACACATCCAGAACATCTTCAGGGAAAATCCCGATAAGTTGTTTCAATGGGTGCGGTCGCCGGATGTCCCGGCCGATAATAATTATGCCGAAAGGGAACTTCGCCCCACCGTTATTTCCAGAAAAATAAGCTTCGGGTCGCAATCCGAAAAAGGCCTGAAGACCAGAGAAATACTCATGACCATCCTTCATACGGCCCAGGCTCGCGGACATAATCCCGCCGAATTCCTCCGTAAAGCCATGAATATGCTTGCCGAAAACAAACCTGATGATATTACGAAAATGCTCTTCCCCGAACAGAAATCACAGAAAATAGCTTAACTCCACAAATTAGAGTGACGCGTTACCCTGCAACCGGGTTTGTGAATACTTGAAGCGCGGTATAAACCGATTACGATCGTGATTACAAGTGGCGATGGCGAGATAAAACGACTGCCATTACAAAGACACGCAGTTAGGCGGCATATCTTCAACTTGTTGCACACAACAACCGTCTGTATGGAATACTAGTCGAAATTTTGGAAATTGTTGGTTCGGCCGGGTTGCATTGTTTTCGGGGCAGGGATATATTATTTATTCTGTCATTTAATATGGCGTGGTGCCCAAGTGGTCTAAGGGAGTGGTCTGCAAAACCATTATTCACCGGTTCGAATCCGGTCCACGCCTCCATTTTTTTGCCTGGATTTTAGAGATAACACCGTTTTTCAGTAAGGTATAATCAGTAATTTCCGAATTCGCGGCGCGCCTCAAGCATGGCAAGGTAGTTTTCGTATTTTATGCCAGGCATCACGCTGTGGCTGGTTGCGAAAACGTAACCGCCCCCCGGCATGCACTCTTTGAGAAATTTTTCGGATTCCCGGCGGATGGCCTCGGGATTCGAGGTTATCAGGTCACCGGAGGAAACCCCGCCCCACAAGGTGATGTTCTTTCCGTAGCGTTTCTTCATGGCAATAATGTCCATCTCCGGCTGGATCGACTGGTAAACGTCCACGCCGGCTTCCACGATCATGTCCATCAGTTTCTGGTTGTTGCCGCAGGCATGGTGCATGAAAACCAGTCCCTGGTCATGAACCAGCGACACGTATTCCGCAAGATAAGGAAGAATGTAATCCCTGAACATTTCCGGAGCCATGAACGGACCGTTGTTGGTTCCGTAATCCCAGCCGAAGGCAATGCCGTCGATGCCCTGATTCTTTGTAAATTCGATACTGCGTTTCAGCTCGGGATTCCTTACTGCCTTTATCCGCTTTTCCAGAAATGCTTCCGGATCTTCATATAGCTTTACCCATCCTTCCACCTGTCCTCCTGAAGTGGCGTCTCCAAACCTGATCCGTGGATGCGTCCGGAACGGCGCGGCGAAGATGAAATGCGTATCGCCAAGCTCTTTTACCACGTGCCGGACAACCTCAAGTTCGGATTCGGTCGGTTCGCCTTGTGCCGGAGTTGGGGCAGGGACGGGATTTGCGGGGGGATCAGGGGTTTTCTCGATTATGCACATCCGGTCGGTCTCATGCGAATAATATAATTTATTGCCGGAGGAATCGAACCAGGTATTTTCCTCGCCTGCCGGTTCAGGAACTTCTATCGTGGTGTTTTCATCGATAACCAGATGCACCAGTACGGCATCCCATTCAAGTTTGAGGGTAACTTCAACAAGATCGTTTTTCCAGGCGTTTATTACGTCATTCCGGCGTCCATCCCAGTATGCCTTGATCGTGTCGAGGGTGTAGGGATACAGTGATTTTCTTCCCAGTACCGGATAAACAAGTTCCCAGCCGAATTCCCATTCGCCCATTGGCGCCTGGTCAGGTTCCTGGTGAGATATCGCGCACAGCATCCGTTCTTTGGAGTTCATTGCAAGAATTTCCTTTGTGGATTTAAACAGATTTGATATTGGTTTGCCTTTATTGTAAGGTATATGTTTGAATAAGTAAATAACAGATTTGATAAAACAGTTTACACATTTGGCTGTCTATGTCCTATTTTGATGATATTACATTCCTGCATACCGGCAGAGACAGGAATCACCGGGTGCTGGCGAAGGGATTCAATACCCAGTACCTTGCGGCCCTGGAATTTACCCGGCGCGGGACAATTCAATACGGGATTACCGGTGAAAAAAGATACCTCCTGGAAGCGCCGGTGATTTACTGGCTGAAACCGGATACCAGTTATGATTACGGCCCGATTGACGGCGGAGACCGTGATCACACCTGGTGCTGTTTTATGGGGAAACGGGCCGTAAGAATAGTAAAAGGCCTTGATGAGATTTCCCCGAGAGGTTTTATCCATGTTAGAAATCCATTGGAGTTGGGGCATTATTTTGACCGGATTATTGAATTAGTGCCGGAGGAAAACTTGCGAAAAACCCATATAGCGGCGGCATATTTGGAACAAATTATGAGTTTGCTGACCAGTGAGGCACGGAATGTTTTTAAAAACAAGTCAGACTTTTATCCGATACGCGAAGTTGCCGGTCAGATCCGCGAGAAGTGTCTGGATAACTGGGATTTTCAAGCGTTTTCCCGCGATAAACTTCACATGTCTTACAGCAGTTTCCGTAAGAAGTTCAAAACAATTATTGGTGAAGCTCCATATGATTACCTGCTCCTCTGCCGGATGCAACGTGCGGCCGGAATGCTCCGTCGCGGCAACCTGATGATCAAAGAGGTGGCCGAAAAGTGCGGCTTTGATGATGTTTCAAGCTTTTCCCGCTTGTTCAAAAAGAAGGCTGGAATCTCTCCATCAAAATACCTTGAACGATCTCAGGCCAGATAGATTCATAAGGATGGTGATTGACAATTTCCTTTGCAAGGTTGATCGCGTAGTGCATAAAGCCCAGGTCTGTGGGATGACCGCCGTCAGCAAAGTATTCCGGAATATTTGGAACCAAACTGTAGCCGTTGATTACCCGGACACTCTCGAATTTGTCCGCGGTCTCAGCGATTACCGTTGAAAACTCCGGCAAGGTTCCACCTTCCTTGACGGTGGCGCCGGAGGTACACCAGATCGGAGTCAGCACCACAATCAATGATTCAGGACAAAGTCCAAGGAGACGGTTCAAATAGGCACTGACATTTTCGGCAATCTGTTGTTTTGACGTATTTTTGTTCCAATCGTTAACCCCGTAGGCAATCGTGATCAGTTCCGGTTTGAACGGGAATTCATTCGGCAGTGAAGCAACATCGTAAACATGTCCGCCGACCCCCTGGTTGAGCAAATCCATGTCAAGGATTTTGGCAAGCTGGACAGTATAGGTTTGTGACGGTTGCTTGGCATGCATACCCTGGGTTATCGAGTCGCCCAGAGTCAGCAGTTTTGCTTTCTTTTCCGGAACCTGTTCAATGCTTGCGTTGCTGGAAAGTTCGAGCTTACGGATTTCAACGGTTTTTGTCTGGGGAAGGTAAAGAGTATAATTCTTTTTGTTGCCTGTGAGGTCAAACCGGTGAGTAATACTTCCTCCTTCGGATTCACCTTTGACCGAATCAACCAGAACGCCGTCCGCTTCAAGGTCCAGCCCGAAATACAGACGGCTTCCTTCTCCGATTTCCAGTTCAATTTCAATGAATTCAGAATCGGTTGCAAGTTGAATGCTGCATCCGGCCGGACAGCGGGTCCTGATTTCCCAGGCTTTGCTTTTCGAGAATGCTGGATACTGTTCCGGGGTGAATCTTTCAGGGATTATACCGGAGTCGCTTTCCTTGAACCCAATTATTCCACTTAACAGCGCGGCCAGTTCCATACCTTCAATTTTCATGTCTTTATACCTTTTTTGTATTCTGTAAGGCACAGCTTTAGCTGTGGTTTTGCTTATTGTTCATTGATTATTTCTTTTATTCCGGGGAAGGGGGCAAGAGCGCGCTCGAAGATTCCAAGGGAATAGGAAATCGCCACCCCGTAGTTGGTTACCGGAACCCCGGCTTCGCGGCAGATTTCCAGACGGGTAAGCATTCCCCGGCGGTTCATGGTGCAGCCGCCGCAATGGATCACCAGTTTGAATTCCGATAAATTGTCCGGGAAGTCGTGTCCCTGAACATGTTGAAATTCAAGCTTTCCACCAACGTACTGGGTTAGCCAGCGGGGTATCTTGACCCGGCCGATGTCTTCACCTATCGGATGGTGCGAACAGGCTTCGCTGATAAGTATCTTATCGCCGGGTTTAAGGTTATCTATGGTCAGCGCGCCGCGGACAAATGTTTCCAGATCGCCTTTGAATCGGGCGAACAGGATGGAGAAAGAAGTAAGCGGGATATCGGGCGGGGTGTCGCCGGACACTTTCAGGAATGCCTGGGAATCGGTTATTACCAGGGAGGGGGGACGGTTGAGTCTGCTGATAGCATCCCGGAGTTCCCGTTCTTTCACCACCATGCAGTATGAATCATTGTCAAGCAGGTCGCGAATGGTTTGAACCTGCGGCAGGATGAGCCGTCCTTTCGGGGCTTCAAGGTCAATCGGCACTACCAGGATCGCTAGTTCTCCCGATGGAACTAGGTCGTTAACGATACCGCGAGGCTGCAAGAATTCTTCCGGGGCGTTTTTGATCAGGATTTCGCGCAATTCGGAAACGCCCCGCCCTGAATTGAAAGCGGCGCGGATAAACGGGATTTTTGCGGCGGAAAGTCTATCCAGGAATTCTTTGTCCGGTTCTTTCAAGTCGCATTTGCTGATTACCGTTACAGCAGGGATATTGCGCGACTTGAAGCGTTCGAGCAGTTCTTCCTCGAATTTCCCCCAGGTTCCGGTTTCCGACACGATGACCGCCAGATCGGTGCGGTCGAAAACTTTACGGGTTTTTTCCACCCTCATGCCTCCGAGCGCTCCGGTATCGTCGATCCCGGCGGTGTCGATGAACAGCACCGGGCCAAGCGGAAGCAGTTCCATTGGTTTTTCCACCGGGTCGGTGGTGGTTCCGGCTATGTCGGAAACAATCGAAACCTGCTGCCTGGTCAATGCGTTGAGCAAAGTTGACTTTCCGGCATTTCGCCGTCCGAATATGCCTATGTGAAGCCTTAATCCTTTGGGAGTTTTTTGCATTGTTATTTGTCCTGATATGTATAATTTTGCCGAAGATGCTATATTAGCCGGTGGAATCCTCGGATGCAAATCATTTAGCAAAAGGAGTAGTGATTATGGAACGCAATGTAATGCTTGTATTGGTTGGACATCGTGAAAATGCCGCCGTGAACGTACAGAAAACCCTTACCGCCTGGGGATGCCTGGTCAAGACCCGCCTGGGCCTGCATCAGGGAGTGCTTGAAAATTGTTCCGACAAGGGACTGATCTTTCTTGAACTGGTTGGCGATAAAGAAAAGCACGTGGAATTCGCCAGGAAACTGAATCTTATCAAGGGCGTGAAAGCTGAACTGGTTTGCATGAAACTGGATGAAGAAGACCAGTAATTTTTACTGGATTTTATCTGTTTCGCTGTTTTTATCCGTTTTCATACTCAGGTCGTGGTTATAAAGGCCGATCAGCCTGCCGATGAAGATAGCCACGTAAAGAACCCCGATCATCGCTTCGATGCTGCTCAGGCGCTTGGCAAGGTGATTCACCGGCAGGATATCGCCGAACCCCAATGTGGTTATAACCGTGAAGCTGTAGTAGAAAGAGTCAAACAGCGAGATTGCGTTGAATACTTTACCCGCAACGTTATCGTAAAAAGTGGCCATGCCAAGCTTGTCCAGGGTGTAATAAGCGTCGGAGAAGCTCAGGATCAGGCACACGTAAGTAAAAATACCTCCCCAGATAAGATCTTTAGTGAACCGGTTGGATGTGGTTATATACCAGATCAGGGTTGTGGTTATCAGAATATCAAAAAGTAACGCGACAATTCCAAGCGGAATTATCAATTGGGATACTTCGGTAGCGTGATGGACCGTGTAGAGCGCCAGTGCCGGTATCCCGATCGGCAGCGTGAGATACAGCATTAACCTTTTTCCGCTGATAATGTACGGGCCAAGCATCATGAATATAAGGTACGTGAATACAAAGTATTCCCTGACATGGGGAATGAATTCGATAAAGGGCTGCAGGATCATCCAGATCATAATCGTTATGAGCAGCACCAGGCACTTATTATGATGGAAAAAGTTCCTTACCGGCCCTCTTTGCAAGTTGATGCTTTCGTCCATGACTATCCCAGTTCGTAAGTTGTGATGCCGTAAATATTCTCAAGCGGCAGTTCGGGAACGCCGTTCTTGTACATTCTGGCGGTTTTGAATACGCATTTCATGTTGTATTTTCCCACCAGTGCTTTTGCCGATTCATTTATAACCGGAATATCGAGATAAAACAAGTCACCTGGCGGAATAGCGCCTTGAAGGGCCGTAAACAACGTATCGGCGGCTTCGGGAGTTTCAGCGAAAAGCGGCCCGATTTTCCATCCTTCGCGGCAGGGACGGATCACCCCGTATCCGCTCAGTTTATCTCCGGACTTTATTCCGAGCCCGATAGTTCCGGGACGGCTTATCCACATTTTCAAGAAAGTTTCCCGGGGCCCCGGAAAAAATTTACGGTCGAATTCAAAGAACTCTTTTTCCGTAATTGCCTGAATCGGAAAAACTGCGGATGGCGCGGCGTAACCGGAGGCTTTTCCTTCATACCGGGCGTTGTTCCAGGCAAGCTTGAAACCGTAGGTCTTATAGTTCTTCACCTTGTTTTCCACTCCGTCGATACCGATAGGGATATTGCCGGTGTAGGTCATGGCGCGGTTCCCGAGGTCCAGGCCGATGCGACGCCCCCGGTATTCAGGTTTTACAATAAAAAAGCCTATGAAACTGAACTCATTTCCGTATTTTACAGCGGAGACGCTTCCTGCCGGTTCATCATCGATAAAGGCCATGAAATAACCTGCCGGATCGGTTTGGTAAAAACATTCGGTGTCGTGAATTCCGGGATTCCAGCCTTCAGACGCCGCCCAGTTTACGGCAATATCGAGTTCTTCCCTGGAAATATTACGTATGGTATAATTTTGTAACATTTATCGTCCCGGAGTCAGTTTGGCTTGTAAATTTCCGGCACAAATGTTTGGTCCGACATTGGCGGACGAACATAACCGATGTTCGCTTCTTGTCTTTTCGGCAATTTCCATGGTTTCGGGGTAAGGTCTTTATACGGGATAAGGCTAAGCAAATGATGGATGCAGTTCAACCGGGCACTGCGCTTGTCGTCCCCCTCCACCACATACCACGGCGACTGTTTGGTATCGGTATAGGCGAACATTTTGTCCTTGGCAATGGAGTATTCCACCCAGCGGTCACGGCATTTCAGGTCCATCGGGCTGAGTTTCCAACGCTTGGTGGGATCCGTCATTCTTGCCTGGAATCGGCGTTCCTGTTCATCGCTGCTTATGGAAAAATAATATTTTATCAGGATGATCCCGGAACGGATCAGCATTTTTTCGAATTCAGGGCAAGACCGCAGGAATTCTTCATATTCCTCATCGGAACAGAATCCCATGACCCGCTCGACTCCTGCCCGGTTGTACCAGCTACGGTCGAACAGCACCATTTCCCCGGCCGACGGCAGATGTGCAACATAACGCTGAAAATACCATTGGCTTTTTTCCTTTTCCGTGGGAACGCCGAGAGCCGTGATCCTGGCAATACGGGGATTCAGGCTCTGGGTGATGCGTTTGATCACTCCGCCTTTTCCGGCGGCGTCACGGCCTTCAAATACCACCACAACTTTAAGCTCTTTTTCCTTGATCCACTCCTGAAGTTTTACCAGTTCTATCTGAAATTTGATCAGTTCTTTCTCATAAAATCTTTTATTCAGCTTTTTGGACTTTGCTTTGCCGGACTTTTGGGGTTCCTTTATTTCTTCCAATACCGGTGAGTCCTGCTTGTCAGACTTCTGTTTTTCTTTCTTTTTGCCCATTGTATGTCTCCCGCTGAATTAGAAAATTCTACTTATCAATGCCGTTAAGATACAATGAAGCAAGGTAAATTCAATAGCGGCAGCAGGTCAATAAGTTTCTGTTGTTAACATATATTTGCTTGTATATTATATGTTTGGGTGCAATATTATGACGCATTACCGGGATAGGCCTGGTATTTTTAACATTTTTACAGGGGAGGAATAAAAAATGAAAAAAGTATTAATCGGACTGTGTGCGATGGGACTCCTTGCCGGATTCTGCGGATGTGGTGAAGGTGCTACAGAAGAAGCTACAGAAGCTTCGGGTAATCTGATCAAGGAAGGCGTGACTGGAGCGGAAAAAGGTATGGTCGATGCTGAAAAAGCCGTTGGAAAGGCTGTAAGAAAAGCTGATGATGCTACCTTTGGCAAGCCTGCCGCGCCGAAAAAACCCGCTACCACACCGACTAAGCCGGCCGCTCAATAAGCTGTTTCCGGCAAATATGTTACAAGCAAGTTCCCGGCCTGAAAACCGGGAACTTTTTTTTCGGGTTTTTTCTCTGAAAGCCAGACGGTTTTGAATTCTGTCCTACAACGATCCCTGATAGCGGATATCTGATTTTTCCGGCTTGCCGAAAAGCGATTCAAAATCTTTTCTGGTAAGCGGTAACTTGTAGAGGCCGGTTCCATAGGCGTTGCCGATGACGGGATGGTTGTTTTTCTCGCTCCGGTGGATAGTGGCCCGGAAGCCGATAAGTTTACCTTTCAGGAAGATAAAGTCATAACCGGGGTCCGTCTGGTATTCGATGGCTCCTTTTGGCCAGGCGTCGTAGCCTAGCCGGTAAGGGGGGAATCCTTTCCCCGCATAGGATTTGATGACGGTTTCGCTGACTTGTGATGAGCCGAGGACCTTGCCGTCGGCCAGCTTGACGGAGAAGCCGGGAGTTCCGTTGTACAATGCTTTCGGGGTTCCGATACTGAGCCGTGTGTACTTAATCGTTCCGTCGACCATGGTTACTCCGGTATGTCTGCCGAAGGCCCTGACGTTGCCCTTGACCAGGAGACGCTCGTTGCCGATCGGGTAGCGGACATATTTCGGGGCGCAACCGGTTATAATTACAGTAAGCGCTATGGCGATTGCCGAAAAAACTTGGTATGCGGATTTATTTTTCATTTTACTCACATTGCCGATTTCGGGTTTGATTTTGTCGGGTTCACTTCATCCTTGAGGACTTTCTTATGGTATGCGTGGAGCAGGTCAACGGCTTCTTCGGCGTTGTCCGCCAGCATGTACATATTGACGTCTCCCGGGGATATCATTTTAGCTTCAGTTAAACCGTTTTTTATCCATTCCAGGAGGGGCGTCCAGAATTTTTCACCTACCAGCACCACCGGGATCTTGTTGATCTTGTTGGTCTGGATCAGGGTAATCGACTCGAAAAATTCATCGAGGGTCCCGAAGCCGCCGGGATAGACAACCGCCGCCACCGAATATTTTATAAAGCAAACTTTCCTGACAAAGAAGTATCGGAAGCTCAGGCTTTTATTCTGGTACGGGTTCGGATTCTGTTCCTCGGGAAGATCGATGTTCAGGCCGATTGAAATTCCATCGTTTTCGTATGCTCCCTTGTTCGCCGCTTCCATGATACCAGGCCCGCCGCCGGTCAGGACTCCGTAGCCTTTTTCCACAAGCCTCTTGCCAATATCCACGGCATCAAGATAATAAGGGTGGTCCGGCGCGGTACGGGCTGAACCGAAAACGGTTACCAGCGGCCCGGTTTTGTGCATGGACTCGAATGAATCCACGAATTCGGCCATTATCCGGAATACCCGCCAGGTGTCTTCCGCCCTGAAGTCGGTTAACTCGTGTACCAGTTTTTCCTGATTCTTTTTCTTCATTTAATCCTGTCCTGTTTAACTTGTGGTTCTCTGCTATTTTATACCTTTCACCGGCATCTTTCAATAGGGAAGCAAGGCGCGGACTGGTGATAATACGGGTTTTCCCCGTCAATTCCATCGCGGAAACTGGCATTTGCCGGTAAATACGATATATTTTTCAAGCCCGAATATTTCCGGGCAGGGGATATTGGAATATCAAGCTTTAAACGTTAAGGTTCACGGCAAACATTATGGCTCCGACTGGTTTTAAATATAATTACAGGGGACTTAATCCTGCTCCGCTGGGGAGAAAAAAACGCGGTTGCGGATTTATCGGTTTCGTGATCGTTGTCCTTTTGATCGCGGCTCTCTGCGTGATCGGCTATCAGGTTTGGAAAGGGCTGAAAAGCGACAAGCCTGCATCGAAGCCCAAACCCGGCGTTCCCGATTCCGTATCATCAGTAAAACCTCCGGCTTTACCGGTAAATAATACCGTCAAGCCGGTTCCTACCGACACTTCCAGTATCGATCCTGAAAAAATGGTCAAATACCGGGAGATCATCAAAGAAGCCGCCGGGTCCCTGGCTAAGAAGAATTACATAAAGGCCAGTAAACTGGCATCGGAAATAACCGGTTCCAAACTCTCTGAAAATTGTCCGGAATGGGTTGAGGCCGCTAATATCCTCAGCGAAGCCAATACCGCGATTTTTCAAAGCGACATGCCGTACCCCGGCAAGAAAGAGCTTTACATCGTGAAAAGAGGCGATTATCTCGATAAGATTGCCAGAAAATTCAATACCAGCACGGCGGCAATCCAGAAAAGCAACAACATGGGGCCGAACGATATCAACATCCGGACCGGGCAGACCCTGTGCATTTATAAAGGCAACTGGAAAATAAAGGTGGACAAGAGCCTTCACCGCCTGTATCTCTACGATGGCGGCAAGTTGTTTAAAATGTATTCTATCGGGATTGGCAGGCAAGGGCGCACTCCCACCGGAACTTTCAAGATAGTTTCAATGATCGAAAAGCCGGCCTGGGATTCCCCGAAGGGCAAAATCCCTTATGGCGATAAAGAAAACGTGCTGGGCACGAGATGGATGCAGCTGAAGCCCACCGGCGACACCAATCCCAACCTGAAAGGATATGGTATTCACGGAACGTGGCAGCCGGAAAGTATCGGACACTCGATGAGTAACGGCTGTATCAGGATGAAAAACCGGGACGTGGAGGAACTATACTCAATTGTTCCTTACGGAACTCCCGTTACAATTGAAAATTAACAAAATAATAAATAAACAATTAGCGGAAACGGAATATGCCAGAATATATTCTTGACTTTGAACGTCCGATTGCCGAGTTGGAAAACAAGGTGACCGAACTTCGCAACCTCAGCGACTCAAATAAAATTGACGTCAATCAGGAGATTGCGATCCTCAATAAAAAGATTGATGAAACCAAGCGTACCATCTACGACTCCCTGACCCCGTGGCAGAGAGTGCAGCTTGCGCGGCATCCCGCCCGGCCTTACGCCCTCGACTACATTAACCTGATTATCGACGATTTCCTGGAATTCCATGGCGACCGGCGTTTTGCCGAAGATCCCGCTATAGTGGCCGGATTTGGAAAACTCGATGACCAGCCCGTGTTAGTGGTAAGCACCCAAAAAGGCCGCAACACCAAGGAAAACGTGTTCCGGAACTTCGGTTGTCCGCACCCGGAAGGATACCGCAAGGCTCTGCGGCTAATGAAGGTTGCTGACAAAGCCAGGGTCCCGATCATCAGCCTGATCGACACTCCCGGCGCCTTTCCCGGCATTGCATCGGAAGAGCGTCACATCGGTGAAGCGATAGCCGTGAACCTGCGGGAAATGTTCCGCTTGTCAGTTCCGTTTATAGCCTGCGTGATCGGCGAAGGCGGCAGCGGCGGCGCGTTGGGAATTGGCGTAGGCAACAAGATCATGCTTATGGAAAACGCCTATTATTCGGTGATTACGCCGGAAGGCTGTGCCGCTATCCTCTGGAAAGACCGCGCTTATTCAGCTAAAGCCGCTGAGTCACTCGGACTCACCGCCAAGGATCTCAAGCGCTTGAATATTGTCGACGAGATTGTTCCCGAGCCGCTCGGCGGGGCCCACAAAGAACCTGAGAAAACCGCTGAAATTCTTAAACAATACCTGAAAAAAGCGATTAACGAATTCAAGGGAATGTCTCCCGAAAAGATTCGCGAACAGAGATACCGTAAATATCGCGAGATCGAATTCTTCGCGGAACCTAAAAAGTAATCCGGCGATGCACGAGAAATCCCACATCCGCCGGGCTGTTCCCGGTGACGTTTCCCGTATTCAGCGTTTGTTGGCGCATTTTGCCGCCGACCGTTTGCTGCTGCCGCGAAAGGGCGCTGACATAGCCGCGCACCTGGAGAATTTTATTGTCGCAGAGAAGAATGGCAGGTTTGCCGGATGCTGTGCCGTCAGGGACTACGGCAATTCACTTTTTGAAGTAAGGTCGCTGGCCGTTCTGGAGGAATTCGGCGGACACGGCATTGGTTCCGAACTGGTAAAGTATGCGCTGGACCGGCTTCGCGAGCATGGCAAGTGCCGGGTATTCGCCCTGACTTACCGGGGAGCGTTTTTTCGCCGCCTCGGTTTTCATACCGTAGACAAGGAAATGTTTCCCGAGAAAATCTGGAGCGACTGCGCGAACTGTCCCAAGAAAGATAAATGCGACGAAGAGGCGTTGCTGCTGGATATTGATTGATGAAAAGCCTATCAGGAAAATTTATTGACGGCCCGAAACGCTCCAAAGGGAGTGGCAGATCAGTCAAAGCCAGACAGGAAAAGCAGGACCTGTTTGTTTATGGCACGTTGATGAATAATCATCATGTGCAGTTGCTGTTCAACCGGAAGGTTGAAAGCGTTCCCGCCACTCTTTACAACTACATGCGGATTACTCCCAACGGCGGATTCTTTTTTATCGTAAAACAGAACGGCGCGAAGACCGTCGGACGCATTCTCAAGGACCTTACCCCGGAAGAGGTTAAACGCCTTGATAAGTTTGAAAACGAGGGGGTCTTATATTTCCGCCGGGTGGTAACTGTCAGGCTGGATGAAGAGCGTCACCGCTGCTTGACTTATGTGGGAAACATCGAAGCTTTGCAACGGGCATTCGGCAGCGATATGAAGTTTGAAGACCGTTTCAGCATGTACCTGGAAAACAAGATCGATGAGATCATCAGTCAATCTCCGGCCGCTGACGAGGAAAATATTACCCGGAAGGCCCTTCGCGAACTGATGGGGTCGGAGGTAGACAGTATAATCCAGAGCCACTTCGATGGGAATTATATCTGCAACTATATTATGATTAAGGCTTTGGAGGATGCCGTGCCGCCGAGGTTGAAAGATGTGATGGCGAATCCGGAGCTCAAACCTTATGCGGCAAATTACATGCGTCTGGCGTGTCAGCATATTGTTTTCAACCAGTTTGTCGAGCTAATCCGGCATCAGTTTCTCGATGCGGTCCGGATGTCGCAGCAGTATTTCCGGCACGGACTGGCGATCCTGCTCGGATTCATGTACTACAACCAGAAAAAAGACATTATCGGCAAGATGTTCCACGAACGTAAACTTGACGTGATCGTGCCTGATTGTTCATACCGCAAGTATGCCCAGACCGCGATTGAGATAGTCGAGGAAATCTACGAGCAGGAGGAAATGCTGGACATTATCGATTTTGTCGAAAGCAACTGGTATTCAACCCCGACTCCCATCGGCGCCGAACTGGAATTCAGCCATCTGGGTAAAAGAGCGGTGACCGCCGAACCCGGGGAAGATTCCGTCTATGACAGCTTTTTCTGGTTCGGCGATTTTGATATGTACAGGCGCACCTGGAGACTCGGCGGACACGTGGATTCGCACCGGCATATAACTGCCGGACAAGTCCGTTACCGCGGTTTCTTTGAATATGCCTTAGGACGCTACCAGATTGTCGGTGACCTTTCCCGGCCGTTGTTCGATTGCCCGTGGGGACTATCCCAGGTCATTAACGAAGCTGTGAAGTTTCTTGATATTCCCCCGCACAGCTTGCATGTTTCCATGGAGTTGTCGCGTGGTCTGCATTCCCATATTACCAGCGTTCCGCATGAAGAGGAAAACCTTATTTGCCTGATGCTTCTAGGCGGAGACCTCCGGTCGGACGCCAAGGGGAAAATGCGCGAATGGCGGATTTTCGACAAGGAACTTGATACGAATTTTACCGATTCACTGCATTTTTCCGACCGCAAATATCATTTCAGCAAACCGGACCAGGACCAGAGCGAAGCTTCAGATACCATGGAATTCAAGTTCATGCGCCTGCATCAGCAGGAATTCGATTACGAAAGTCTGATCGTTGCGCTTAAAGGATATCAGATTAATACCCATGCCCGGCCGTTGAGTATCCAGACCAAGGGAAAACCTGAATTGCCTGAACAGGTCTTCCTGCGAAAATGGAGCGCAAACCCGCAACCAGTGGACCAGAAAACGATCAGGAAATTCGTTGACATCGTCGAACAGGGGCTTTTAGAGGAAAACCGCGCTGTCCGGCTCAGTCCCAGAAAAAAAGAACTTATCAAACGCATTGCAAACAGACTAGAATGTCAGAACCGCTTCCTTGCGGACAGCAGGTGACTACGGGGGGCTATTTGACTCCTGGAACTGTTCTAACGTTGATTCGTGGTTTTACTTTTGCTTGTTGACATTTTTAAAACAACAAAATTATCCTCTATGTCATACCAATTGGCAATCAAAGATAGATATCATGGGAAAGACAGCAAAACCTTTTTGAAAAAAGGTTATTACTTTCTTTCCCATACCCTTTCTTTCTTTTCCAAAAACTTTTGACCTTATTATCGCTTGCGTCGCAAGCGGTAATAAATACAAACAGGTTTTTAAAGGTGATTGGGAGTTTGAGGGAAAGAGGAAGATTTTTCCTCAAAAAATTTTCCTCTTTCCCTCAAGAAATATCTATAACAGAAAACGAATTGGTATCAGATGAAATTATGCCCATGAAATTGGGGAATTTACATGTGCTGTCCTTGGATATCGGAAATTCCTTGTCGAGCCTTGGATATTATTTTATTGCCAGCCGATAACGCGATAGCCCTGTTCGGTAAGGTAGATTTCCACGAAGCGCCGGTATGCGGGGTTTTGCTGGCTGCCCCCGAAAATCCATCTGGTTATGCTTCCGGCTCCGCCGCCGACCGCGCCGCCGACCGTCCCGAAGACCGGATCACCTGAAACCGCGCCCTGGGCCGCGCCCCGTGCGGTGCTTGTCGCCATGTCGGTGCAGACGTTTCCGCCGTGTTTCATGCGGCTGGTAGCGCTGAGTCCGTGTTGTTCGGCAAATTTCATTGCCTGATCGATGTCCTTGTCGGCCTGGATTTTTCCCATTCGCGAATAGTAGCGGTTTGGATACAGTACCGGGCGCGGCGACGCGCAACCGCATAAAATTATGATTCCCGTCAGCACCGGGAGTAAATACTTCAAGCGCTTCATAAATTCTTCTCCATCTGGAGAATATTCGGGCGGAGAGGGGAATACTCACGCGTGAGTATTGTGGAGTTCCGCGTTTTTGTGACGTTTTTTTTCTGCGATAAGTTCGGCACTGTAGAGATATTGCAAACCGAAGAATGTGGCAGTGGCGCCGAAAATATGCCAGAGAAAATGACTTCCCATCGGCAGGATTGACGTTGATTCCGCATCGAGTTGGCGGCAGATAATGGCTATCGCAAAGGAAACCGCGCATAGCGCAAGCCAAGGCCAGTTTTTGCGATTCATCAATATGCAGTGCAGGACAATCGGAACCGTGACGATCAGCGCCAGCAGAATATAACCGCAAGCTATCAATTGGTGATCGGAAATCTCGATGAATTCATATACAAAACGGTATATGAAAATCGGGATAAGGGTGACGCAGAAAGTTATAATCCAATTCCCGAAAATCTGCTTCCAGAAATAGATGGCCGACATTAGAACAAGAATCATGATCGGCATATAATCAAGGTAAAGCCAGATATTGCTGCTCCGGGTGGCATGATAAATAAATCCGCCGATGAATCCGATCAGCAGGATAGGTATGGCGAAAGTAAGGATCGGGAATTTTCTGAAGTTCATTCTGGTTTTCAGCGCCCAATAGATAACGATCACCAGGAAAAGCAGATTGCTGTATGTGCTGAAAGGTTCTACAGGTATCCGGTCCATCCTGGTTTCCGCGTAAACCGGACCGCGATCATTGGGAGTTTGCAGGGTCAGGCCGTTAGTCTGTTTCGTTTCCGCCACTATTGGTTTTGCTTTCTTGATTTTTCCAGGATATCCAGCAGTTTTTCCCGTATGGTCAGCAAGTGCGATTTCTGAGCTTCGGTCCTGATCGACAGCCGGGATTGCGATGTCCCGAGCGCATCAAGTTCGCCGATAATTTTATTGATTTCATTCACCAGCCGTTTATCCAAGGCAACTTTGAGAGACGGATAATTTTCCGTGGTTACATCAAGGATATCGGCGGTCCTTGCCAGCATTTTTCCGTAAAGACAAAGAATCCTCATACCCGCGGAAGCGTTTTTATCATCAAGGGCGGAGGCAAAAATCACAGCCCATTGCGCGGCAAGTTTTTCCAACTGCAGATATACGTCTGAGCCGTCTTTTTTACGCCAGTCGTCGCTGAAAATATAGTCGTCGTCAAATTCTTCGAAGAAGTCGGACATCCACATGTCGCCGAATTCCTCGCTCTGGGTAATAAGCTCGGGATAACGTTGCAGGCGCTTCATGATCATTTCTTCCTCATTGGGAAGGTCGATGTAATGGCGGAGTTCCTGCATGTAGGTATGGATACGGGTTTCCTCGTCGCGGATTTCCCGTTCCCAGTCGAACTCGTCCCAGTTCCTGTTATAAGGAGTTTTCATGGAAGCCCCAATTACTTAGGAGTCGTTAAGAAATAAACTTTGCATTTGGCGGGAATTACAGGGAATTGGATTTTAGGTGTAAACCCGGAGCGTATTGAAATACGTTTCGGGTGAAACAACGAAAAAGACAACCCATGGAATCCCGTCCCGGAGGGCCGATGTTCTTTTGGCGCCTTACCATGCTGTTCACTCACATCATGATAATTCATCCCAAATTTTCATCGGCAAATGTCAAGGTTATTTTTTTAAGTCTCCTTGTTAATGAACATGTTGTTAAAAGTTAAAAAACGGTAAATATAATATCCGCTTATTTTAAGGTTGAAACAATAGATTTAATTTGAAAATCTTCAATCCGCTTTTGCCATAACTTCTTCAAGTTTTTTCACCGCGTCGATTTTCGGCGCGTCACCCCACAGGCTTTCGATCTGGTAAAGTTCGCGCATTTCCGGGTTGAGGATGTGGACAACCACCGAGCCGAAATCAAGGATAATCCAGTGACTTGCCGGGGTTCCTTCGATTGAGCGCGGTTTGACCTTCAGCTTTTCAAGAGCGTCCCTGCGGATACCTTCGGCGATCCCGCGAAGCTGCGGCTCGGAATTTCCGGTGCATAACACAAAGTAATCGGCAATAACTGAAACTTCCGTCAATTGCAGATCCACGATGTCCTTGGCTTTCCGGTCTTCGGCGCTTGAAACGCAGAGTGCGGCGATTTCCTCCGGTTTTGGTTTATTATTTTTTGCGGCAGCTTTTGTTTCTTGCTGAATTGCCATGATGTTTTTCTCTAACTCCTCTGTTGTTTACAGATATAATTTATTTTTTTTAATATATTCTTTCACGCGCTCAGGCAGCTCGTTGCCGGCAGGTTCCGAGTTCTGGAACTTCCAGCGCAGGTCGGTTGAACAGCCCTGCACTGACGGCAGCAACAATAGAGACTCGATCAAACGGGCCGCGGTGTCTTCGTCCCAGTATTTTACCAATTCATTTTCAGTCGGGACCTGTCCGGCGCGCGGATAAACGATCAGCGGCCAGTTCCGCACGATTTCCCTGGCCTTGTGCCAGGTATGCAGCAGCTTAAGGCTGTCGCTCCCGATCAGGATAAACAGTTCGTCATCCGGGAACTCTTGCTCCAGGGCCTGCATTACATCGATGGTAAACGACGGATTAAGTTGCAGCTTGCCTTCGATACCGGAAACTTCCGTGTCAGCAACTCCGTCCAGCGCCAGACGCACCATTTCCATGCGCTGGTGATAATCGGCAACCGGCCCTTGGCGTTTGTGGGGTGGATTCCAGGAGGGGACAAATACTATACTGTCAACGGCTGCTGCTCCGAGAACAGTTTCCGCCAAATTGACGTGTCCGTTATGCGGAGGGTCGAAAGTTCCTCCAAAAATCGCTTTGCGCATCAAAACTCCGAAATAACTCCTAAAGCGTTACATACATATATTATCATAAGAAACCGCTCAAACCAAATGAAAAGGCAAAAAACAACACGATCCTTACAAAAACCTCCTGTTACAAATCATCCACGGCCGACATTTCGTCTTCAACGAACTCCAAGGCCGCTTTGGTGGCTTTGGCGCGGTGGCTGATTTTATCTTTCACTTCAGCTCCGAGTTCGGCGAAAGTTTTATCAAATCCGTCAGGAACAAAAACCGGATCGTATCCGAAACCGTGGTCTCCGCGCGGTGCGTCGGCAATTGTTCCGCAAATCTCGCCGGTGAAAGTTTCGATTACTTCTCCGCGGTTGGCGATGGCAATCACGCACACAAACTTGGCCTTGCGGTTTTCTTTTCCCTCAAGCTCTTTGAGGAGTTTTTCTATCCGGTCTGCGTCAGTTGCGTCAGGCCCGGCAAAACGCGAGGAATTGATTCCCGGCGCGCCGTCCAGCGCCTCCACCATCAGTCCTGAATCATCGGCAAAAGCGGGCATGTCGATATATTCATTGGCCGCCAGCGCTTTCTTGACGGCGTTTTCTTCGAATGTTTCACCGTCTTCAACTACTTCCGGAAACGGTTCTTCGTAACTCAGCGGTGAAACAATTTCCACTTCCTGACCGCCCAGCAGCTTCTTGAACTCCTCAAGTTTGTGCCGGTTTTTCGTAGATGCCATTATCTGATACATTTTTATCCTTGTTAATCCTGATTATTGCAATAATGTTTTCACATACAGTATCATAGTGAGTTACGGCGAAAAAGCAAAAAGGATTCGGCCGGATGCTGAGAAAATTCCTGTTTAAATTGAGTTTGTTCCTGTTAACCGGCGCGGTTCTGCTTACCGGATGGGCATGGTTTTGGGGGTTTTTTGGCGTCATGACTCCATCCAGAACCGACTTTATTCTGCATTGCCTGCTCCCCTGGCAAAGAAAAGAACTGGCCGATGCACTCAATTATTACTACGATAACAACATTATATCCCGGCATACCATCGGATATGTTTTGCGCTGTGATTCCACGGTTGACAGCATTAAGCGGCAATTCAACTGGTTTCATCGGAATGCAGCCAGTGCGACATTCAAAACGATGCCGTCGTATCACGAAGTCGTTTACGATGCGCTGGCCACCCAGATAAAGAAAAAGAACATTCCCGCCAACGCCTCAACATTTCAACTGGAAACGATGCTTGAGTTGGCGGTTGCGGACCACGGTAAAAAATTACTTACCCGGAAGGACCTGATCGGTATGGGAATCGGGACCTTTTCTTTGGGCCTGCGGATATTGGCCGTGGCGGTGAATCCCTGGATCGGCGGAGCATTGATGGGGATAAGTATTGTCCAAAGCTCTCTCAGCGATTCAGTCAAGGCCATTCCCGGCATTCTTACCTTCATGGAAATTCGAGGACGCAATATGTCGTATTGCTTCCTGACAAGCTGGTTCCTGTGCCTGATCCTGTTTTTCCGGCCCAGGCTTAAAGCTAAAGCTTCCGCGAAATCAGTGAAACCCGGCAAAAAGAAAAAAACATCGGCAAAGTCAGCAAAACCCAAAAAGCCAAAGCCAGCGAAAAAGAAAAAATCAAAAAAGAAGAAGTAAAAAGAATGTGACAATTGGTGGGTCAGGACTGTTTATTTTCTTGATCTTCTTCCGGTTTTGCATCGGCGAATTTTTCTGCCGGAGGTTTACCGGGTTCAGAGGACTTGTATTCGTCAGAATCCAGTTTTTTTGTAGGATCTTCATCGGCATCGTTTTTGGCTTTTTTAAGCTCGTTGATGGCCTTGCCGAGAGAACGCGCAACTTCAGGCAGGCGGCGTGCGCCGAAAAACAGCAGTACGATCAGAAATATTAATAAGATTTCCTGCCAGCCGATACTCATGACGCCATCACCTTTGTTTCTGATTAAAATAATCCGCAAACCAGGTAATGCAATTTTTTGCCGGACAATACGCACATTGCAAAATTCATCCGGATATGTTTTTATACTGATTTGCAATTCGGTATTAATTTCTGATTTTTTATTTTTAATCTCTTGCATTTGCTTGGCAGTTTGGTTATATTGCCAAATAAGCAAATAAATCCGGAGTTTACCATGGATACAAAAAAACAGGCAAGATTGAAGGCGAGGGCGCAGATTATCAAGGCCATGGCGCATCCCAGCCGACTGCTGATAATCGAGGAGCTTGCGGAGGGTGAACGATGTGTATGCGAACTAACAGATTTGGTCGGCGCTGACATGTCTACAGTATCAAAGCACCTTACCGTGATGAAAAACGCCGGGATTGTTGAAGACGACAAGCGCGGACAGCAGGTTTTTTATAAACTGCGCTGTCCGTGTATTATGGATTTTTTCGGATGTATCGAAAGGGTGCTGAAAGCCAGAACTGAATATTAAAATTAAGCTTTTAGCAATTAGCTTTTAGCTGTTAAGTTGAAACTTTTAAACTAAATACGAAACCTGTTTCTTTGCCGTGAACTGAGAACTGTGAACCGTGAACTGAATTATGACCAATTGGAAAAAAGAATGGAAGATACTGGCAATCATTATTGCCGCATTTGTGCTGTGTTTTTATCTGCCGGTGGAATGGCTTAAGCATAGTCAAAGGCTCCAGAATGCATTTTGGGAGTCGTTGGCGCTGGTTAAGTGGTATGCCCGCGAGCATGTATTGCTGTGCCTTGTTCCGGCGTTTTTCATTGCCGGGGCGATCGGGGTGTTTGTCAGTCAGGCTTCGGTGATGAAGTACCTCGGAGCCGGTGCGAACAAGGTGTTGGCTTACGGCGTCGCGGCGGTTTCCGGCACGGTGCTGGCGGTGTGTTCCTGCACGGTGCTGCCGCTGTTCGCCGGAATCTACAAGATGGGCGCCGGACTCGGCCCCGCCACCGCGTTTCTGTATTCCGGGCCGGCGATCAATGTACTGGCAATTGTCCTTACCACCCGGATTCTGGGAATCGAACTTGGTATTGCCAGGGCCGTGGGCGCAATCGTTTTCAGTGTGGTAATCGGGCTTTTGATGCATCTGATTTTCCGGAAAGAGGAAAGTGAGCGCGCCGCCGCGCATATCCAGATGCCGGAACCGGAAGTGGCGCGTCCGCTCTGGCAGAATGCCGTATACTTTGCATTAATGGTGGGGATACTGGTTTTCGCGAACTGGGGAAAACCCGATGGGGAAACCGGTTTGTGGCAATTTATCTACAGTATGAAATGGTATGTTACCGCGGCTTTAACTGCCGGATTCGCGGTTGTGCTGGTTGTCTGGTTCAAATTCAAATTATGGAAGGTCGTTATTGCCGCGTTAATAACTATAATTGCCGCGCTTGTGTTTATCCGGCAGCCCTTAATTCCGTTTACCGTTGGCGTTATCGGGCTTTCCCTGATTACTTCCTCTGAATCTGGGGAAGCCGGGGAGTGGTTCGGTCAGACTTGGGGATTTGCCAAACAGATTTTACCTTTGCTGCTGATCGGGGTGCTGGTGGCGGGATTCCTGCTTGGGAGTCCCGACAGCGAGGGGCTAATTCCGCCTGCGTGGGTCAGTTGGGCGGTTGGCGGTAATTCACTGACGTCAAACTTTTTTGCTTCGGTTGCCGGTGCGTTCATGTACTTTGCAACCCTTACCGAAGTGCCGATTTTGCAGGGACTGATCGACAACGGCATGGGAAAGGGGCCCGCTCTTGCATTACTGCTGGCCGGACCTGCGTTAAGCCTGCCGAACATGCTGGTGATCCGCAGCGTGATGGGAACCCTCAAAACGGTTGTTTATGTTACATTAGTGATAATTATGGCTACCGTAAGTGGAATTATTTACGGAGCGCTGTTTTAATAAAAAAGGCTCCGGGCTTCAGGCTTTGGGCTTCAGGAAAGAAGGAGACGGAAAATGAAAATCCAAATTCTCGGAACGGGATGTCCTAAGTGCAAAACTCTGGCGGCAAACGCTGAACAGGCTGTCACAGAGTCAGGCGTGGACGCCGAAGTTATAAAAATTACCGACATTATGGAAATCATGAAGTTCGGGGTGATGATGACTCCCGCACTGGCGATTGACGGCGAAGTCAAATCCGTCGGCAAGGTATTGACGCCGGAGGATATTAAACAACTTATCAGTTAAAGGATTTTCCAGCATGGAAAGATGGCTGAAAATTATCAGGAACTTGTTGCTGGCGTTTGTGCTGGTAAGTATTGGCTATGTGTTTGGGAAATATGCGGTACGTCAGCCGCAGGAGGCCGCATTGCCAACTCAAGACACAGGGCCCAAGGTGCATGTTTATTATCTGCATGGGACTCGCCGGTGTGCATCCTGCAACCAGATTGAGCGAATGACACGCGAAGCGCTCGATAAAAAGTTTGCCAAAGAGATGAAAAACGGGCAAGTGACTTTTTCCGAGGCGAATTTTCAGAAAGATGAAGTGTTGGCGGATAAATTTGATATCCTTACCAGCACGGTGGTGGTGACAAAACTTGAGAACGGGAAGGTTGTTGCATTTCAGCGCCTGGATAAGGTTTGGACACTCAAGGACGATCCGGCGGCTTTTGATGAACTGATCGAGAATGGGGTCAGCCAGTATTTGCAACCTTCACCAGGAGGGGGGAAATGACTTGGCTGGTATTCGTTAGCGCATTGTGGCTGGGGATTCTGACCGCGATCAGTCCGTGTCCGCTGGCCTCGAATATTGCCGCAATTTCCTTTGTCGGACGGCAGGTGGGTGACAAGCCAAAAGTGCTACTGGCCGGATTGCTGTACACGGTGGGACGTACCGTGGCATATGTGGTTCTTGGAGTGATTATTACCGCGGGATTATTTGCCAGTGGTGATGTTTCGAGATTCCTCCAGAGGTACATGAACGAAGCCCTTGGGCCAATTCTGATTTTGCTGGGGATGACCTTGTTGGGAATGTTCGGGGCATCTCTTTCTTTCAATGCCGTGAATGAAAAAGTCCAGTCGAAAGCGGAGAAAAGCGGAACTTGGTTTGCCTTTCCGCTGGGAGTGTTGTTTGCACTGTCGTTCTGCCCGATTTCCGCCGGGTTGTTTTTTGCGGGATTGCTGCCGTTATGTGTCAAAAGCAGTTCCTCCGTCATCCTGCCGCTGGTATATGGAGTCGGTACGGCGCTGCCGGTTGTATTTTTTGCGTTTCTGATCGCGTTCGGCGGGGAATATCTGGGAAAAGCATTTAATTGTCTTCAGCGGGTGGAATTATGGATCAGACGAATTGCCGGAGTGCTCCTGGTACTGGCTGGAGTTTACTACACACTTGTTTATATCTATGAACTGAAAATTTACTGAAAGGAATGAATTCTAATGAAAGCCGAAACAGTGATCGAAGCGGGAGTTTGCGGTTTTAAAACTACGGTGCAGGCTGATTGTGAGGACGGGCAGAATGTCGCAATTACAATTTCTTCGGACTGTAAAAATATTAAAGGACTGGGGAAAGAACTTCAGGAACAAGGTCCATTCGACGCCTTTCAGGAAATCAGTCCGGAAGGTGAAAGCAATATCCTGAAAATCGCAAGATCCAGGCTCAAAGGAGGGTGTGCAGGCTGCGTTGTTCCTTGCGGGATATTCAAGACCATGCAGACTGCCGCATGTCTGGCGCTTCCGCAGGATATTAATCTTCAGATGAAAACTTTATAGCTGTTTTGCCAAGGGGGGCTATGCGGAAAAATAAATCAAGGCTGAAAGTGCTGTTTTTGTGTACGGGCAACTCCTGCCGGAGCCAGATGGCCGAAGGCTGGACCCGGCATTTGAAAAGCGACGTGATAGAGGCGTATTCCGCCGGGATAGAAACCCACGGACTGAATCCGGATGCCGTGAAAGTCATGGCCGAAGCCGGAGTGGATATTTCATCACATAAATCGGAGAACATCAATGACATGATGGATATTCCGCTTGACTACGTGATAACCGTCTGCGGACACGCGCATGAGACTTGTCCGATGTTTCCGGGAAGCGCGAAGGTCGCGCACGTGGGCTTCGACGATCCGCCGAAATTGGCCGCCGAATGCGAAACGGAAGAGGAAAAACTTAACTGCTATCGCCGGGTCCGCGACGAAATCCGCGGATATATTGAAACCCTTCCTGAATCTTTGAATGGCGGGATTGAAAAATGAGTGGCAAAAAAGGCGGAATGGGTATTTTTGAACGTTACCTGACCCTGTGGGTCGGATTGTGCATTATCGGCGGAATCATGCTGGGCAAGGTTGCGCCGGGTATCGCCGGTACTCTTGACGGCATGGCGATTTACGTCAACGGCGCCCCGGTAGTTTCAATTCCGATTGCGGTGTGTCTGTTTTTCATGATGTACCCGATTATGGTAAAAATCGACTTCGGGGAAGTCATTAAAGCCGGCAAAAGCGGCAAACCGGTATTCCTTACACTGTTTGTCAACTGGTGCGTAAAACCGTTCACGATGTATGCGATAGCCTTATTCTTCCTCGGATTTCTTTTTCGGGGTTTCATCGGCGATACCGCCACGGATTTTGTAAAGATGCCGTTCGGGTTGGATTTGGATGCAGGCGCGGTTTACGGCGCCGGAAAAGTTGTGATGCACGAAGGTGTGAAAATGCTGGAAGTTCCTTTGTGGAGGAGTTATCTGGCCGGATGCATTCTCCTGGGGATCGCTCCCTGTACCGCAATGGTTTTGGTTTGGGGATATCTCGCCAGAGGCAATGACGGGCTGACCCTGGTCATGGTGGCGATTAATTCACTGACCATGCTGGTGCTGTACGGCGTTCTCGGCGGATTCCTGCTGGGAGTGGGAAGACTGCCGGTTCCGTGGCAAGCTCTTCTGCTGTCTATTGCCATTTACGTGGCGTTACCGCTGGTTGCAGGATACATTTCACGCCGGTGGATTATTGCCGTAAAGGGCAGGGAATGGTTCGAACAGAAGTTCTTGCACGTTCTTACCCCGATCACGATTATTGCGCTTTTAACCACACTGGTGCTGTTGTTCAGCTTCAAAGGCGACGTGATTCTTGCCAATCCTTTGACAATTCTCTGGATCGCGATTCCCTTGTTTATCCAGACGATGCTGATTTTCTGGATTACCTACGGGCTGGCAAAACTGCTCCGGCTGGAGTACCGGGATGCCGCACCATCGGCCATGATCGGAGCGTCTAACCACTTTGAAGTGGCTATTGCCACCGCCACCATGCTTTTCGGGCTTTCATCCGGCGCGGCGCTTGCAACCGTGGTCGGGGTGCTGATCGAAGTGCCGGTAATGCTGTTGCTGGTTAGAATCTGCCTGAAAACCAAAGGTTGGTTTAAACAATCAGATTAAGCTTCCGGGTTCGGCACGAAATCAGCGCGGCATTGTTTGAGGTAGTTCAGGGCATGGACTTGTCCGGTCATTTCCAGGCCGCCGCGATAGACCGGGTCGTGCCAGCCTTCAATGTCGATTGATCCGGTAAAGCCGCCCCGCCGGAGTTCGGAGATAATGTCAGTCCAGTTGCTGTCGCCGAATCCTGGAGTTCGGTGGAACGCGAACGGAACTGGACTGCTGATGCCGTGCTCTTTTACCACGTCCCACATAACGGTGGCGTCCTTGCCGTGGACATGGAAAATCTTTTTAACCCATTTTCGGAGTTGCGGCATCGGATCGATCAGTTTTACCATCTGGTGACATGGTTCCCATTGCAGTCCGAGATTGTCTGCCGGAACAGCGTCGAACATCATTTCCCATGCGTCCGGAATGGTCGCGATGTTGTAGTCTCCGCTTTTCCAGTTGCCGCCCATATCGCAGTTTTCGAAGGCTATACGGACATTATTGTCGGCGGCGCGCTGAGTCAATGGAGTGAACACTTCCTTGAACCTGGGGATGCTTTCATCGATGGGTTTGTTCCGGAGGCGTCCGGCAAAACCGGCAACGATATCAGTGCTGAAAAGATGGGCATTCTCGATGCATTCCTCCCAACCCTTGACAACTTTAAGGTCCCCCTCAAGCGTTTCCAGCGGATTACCGTATATTCCCAGAGAGGAAATTACCGCATCCGTACCTGCGAGCAGCCCATTTATTTCGCCGGAAAGCTTCTGCCAGTTGATTCCCTCCGTTGTATTTCCGAAGGTCAGACCGAATGATTCGAACCCATAAGGCAGGATTTGTTTAATGTATTCAACCGGATTTTTGTGTGCTTGAACGAGTGTGCCGATCCTGATATCTTTTTGCATAATCGAAAAACCTTGTTGATTATTGTCTGATTAATGATATTATTTTACGAGTGATATTGGGTTAAACAAGTGAATTACAGGATTGTCTTTTAATTACAGGATTGTCTGGAAAAATGGGTAACGAAAACCTTAATGAATATGAGTTTGATTGTTTTCTTTCCAGCATTCGCTGTCGCACAAAAATAGATATTCACAAGCATTTTAATTTTCACGAACTGTATTATGCCGTTGATAACGGCGGTTATCAGTTTTTAAGCAAAAACCGTCGAATCAAAATGAGAAAAGGTGATTTGTTTTTCTATCCTGTTTCCCATTTGCATATCAGTAACGGGGAGTCCGGCAAACTTGTCAGGAGCATGGTGGTTTATCTTGGACGGAAGATGTTTTCTCCCGATATTCCAGGGGAAAGCGATGCATATAATATTGTCGATATGCTTTGCCGCAGGGCGGAAGACGGTAATTACCTGGTTCCGCTGAAGCCGTCAGGAAGGAAAACGGTTGGCAAGCTGATGTTAAAACTGGTGGAAGCTCAGAAAAACCGCAGTCCCGGAATCATGCTGTATTCGCGGATTGTCATCCAGCAGATACTGCTGGCAATCCTTAACGAGGGAGGCTGGCCGGGGGATATGAATATGTCGTTCAGCAGAATTACCGGCGAAACCAGGATTAAGCGTGCCTGCAGGTATATCGATACCCATTATAACCGCAAACTTACCGTGAGTGATATCGCCAATGTGGTGAACATGAGCAGGAGCCACCTTCACGCCGTATTTTATAGGGAGACGGGAAAAACACTTACTGAATATATTAATGAAGCCAGATGTAATGCCGCGATCAAACTGCTGGGCAATAATGAAAAGAGTATTGAACAGATTGCAGCTGAAAGCGGCTTTTCATCGGTCAGTAACTTCTACCGTGCGTTCAGGGAGCAAATTGGCAGCCCCCCCGCCGATTTCAGAAAATCCTGACTTATACCGCCTTGCGGCAAGGTTCTTTTGAGTTTATGCGGAAATTGCTCTCAAAATTTTCCTTGTCATTAACAGCTTTTTGATTGCAATTCGGTATTAAATCAGGTAAAATCCATGACTCCGCCTGATATAATTTCAAATCCGCATTTGCGGTAAAATTCTTCTAATTCCGGAACAAAGACCACATTGAAAAACTTTATTCCATCTTTGCGTAACGATGAAACCGCTTCAGTTACCAGCGCGGAACCAATTCCCCGCTTCCGATACTCAGGTTTCACCATAAGGTTGGTGATTAAAGCGTCAGAAACGCCATCGGAAATAATATTCACATATCCGGTCAAAAAAAAACCGTTGTCCCATGTTGAAAATGTAGAATAAGAGTTCTCAAGTTCCTTTTGGCTGTCTTCTATGCTGCTGGGCCAGTTTACGGCTAATCGCAGGTTATGCAAGGATTCCGCACTTAGAAGCTTGCTGTTTCGTATGATTTGATAATTCATACCGCTCTTTCAAATAAACCACAATATAATGGTTTTGGGATTACAGCATTTTCCGGAACGGGACGAAGAATTCTTCCGCCGGAATAATATCGTTGATCCTGCCAATCGCGCTGCCGACCATGAATACGGCATTTTCGGTGTCGCCGAACAAGGTGTTGACCAAGGCATTGGCGAGGCAAAACTTTACTTTGCCGGCTTCGCAGGCGCGGAGACAGCGAAACGGGCATTTGAACGGGATTTTTTCGTTGTTCAGGATTCTTGGAACGAGTCCGGTGTTTAGTACCCGAAGAGGCATTCCGAGCGGACTCTGGATAACGGTAACATCCGAATCCTTTGCCTTGCGGTAAACTTCTTTGGATTTAGGGGCTATGCCGGATTCTTCCGTGAGAATGAATCTGGTTCCAATCTGGACTCCGTCGAACCCGAGCGCCAACATGTTCATGACATCTTTCGCCGTAGCGATATTTTCCGCTCCCAATACGGGTATCTTCATCTGGTATTCCGCTTCATACGGAGCCAGAACTTCCTTGACGTCGGCAAAAAGCTTTTGAATTGAAACTGATTGAGGATGGCTTATCTGGTCCCTGGTAAAGGCCAGGTGACCGCCGCAGAGCGGTCCTTCCACGATAACCGCGTCCGGCATTTTCCGGTAGCGCCTGTGCCAGGCTTTCAATAATATCGCGAGGGATCTTCCGGACGAAATTACCGGGATAAGTTTAATACCTGAGCCTTTTGTTAGTCCGGGCAGGCTGAGCGGGAGTCCGGCCCCGGTAATGATCATGTCCACCTTGTTGCGGACGCAGACTTTGACGATCTCATCGTAATTGCTTAACGCCATCATGATATTGACCGCCAGAACTCCGCCGGGGGCAAGTTTCCTTGCGTTTTTCAATTGCCAGTCGAGCCGCTTATTGGACTCTTCTATGTAGTTATTCAGGTGTCCTTCGAGAGTGCCGATGCCAACCGTGGAAATACATCCCACCGCGTTTGCCCTGCCTACTGCGCCGGCAAGCTCGGACTTTGCCACCTGTACTCCCATACCTGCCTGGATTATTGGAATCGGAACGGTCAGATCACCTATGACCAGAGGTTTAAGTAACGTTTTTGACATTATGTGAACTTTAATTTTTTATGAAAACGAAAATCGAAACACGGAAGTTACATCAATATTCAGCAAATTCAAGTGGAATACTCTCTAAACTCGCCACAAATTAAGTGGTCAGGCAGCCATTGGTTTGTAGCGGACGAATGCCTCAGCCAGGAGCTTTTCCGACAGTTTTGACGCCATTTCCTCCAAGGTCAGGGAACTCATGGC
Organism: Victivallales bacterium; assembly: GCA_963678815.1. Lineage (GTDB taxonomy): Bacteria > Verrucomicrobiota > Lentisphaeria > Victivallales. Next base: position 3,072,991 of record OY787460.1, on the reverse strand, counting down.
AAGCAGAAAAGCGGTCCGGATGGTCGGATCGGCAAAGTACCCCCGGTATTTCCGGTCGAAATTTTCAAGGTTCAAAACAGCGTCATGCAGAAGGTCGCGCTGAATTTTAAAAGCTTTATTGCTGAGATTGCCGCGATAATTCTGGAGCCTTCCCCCTTTGCGGAATTTCGGATAGTTTTCCATGCCGAAGAAGCGGAAGAACCATTCGGCCTTGAATTCCCCCGCGGCGGCGGCAATTCCGGCATAATCGGCAATCATCTCGTCGGTGAGATTGTTGTGGGTCGATCCGAACAGGCGTTTAGTGAGATAATGTGCCCCTTCGTGTTCTTTTCTGAGGAGCATGGATTTTTCAAACCACTCTTCGGGAGAAAGACCGAAATGTTCAGACTTTGCCGCACTGTAGTTGCCGCTGCTCATGATGATGAATTTATCCTGGTAAAGATCCTTGCGGGGAATTATTTCGGTGAACTTTTGTGGCCAATGGTCGGTTGGGTTACTCTTCAGAAAGTCATTTTTCATGCGCTTGATACGGTCCCAGTTATTGTAGCCGGAAACCATGCATGCTCCCATTGACGCCGGAACTTTTTTCGGTTCGTTGCGATAAGCAAGCGCCTGGACCAGCATGACGAAATCTGACCGTTTTGCCGTGACTATTACGGGAATTCTTCCGGCCGGAGTACGGTGCAGGAACATCCGGATATTATTGTCACCGTCAAAGGGGATTGGATGCGAGTTTGTTTGGCCAGGGCTCACAACCCCTCTGCGGATAGCTTTCTGGTAGGCCGGGGTTTTGCTGATGCCTTCCATTATCGGGAAGTTCAATTCCACCATGCGTTTGCGGAGTGCGTTTATTACGCCGAAACGTTCCGCGTCCATTGCGTAGATTTCCCAGAACGGGACGAATTTTTCATCCGCCAACGGGAACCTGACGGGCATTTTAAGTTTGTCATGGTTGAAAACTCTGGAATTATATTCCAACAGTTCATCGAGAACAGCTCCCGATGCTCCGTACCTTTTCAGAATATCCTGCCTGAAACTGGTCAAATTGCTTGTTCCTCTTATTGAATGCATCCAAGAATGTAATATAGCATAAATTGCAGGGATTTCAAGTTGAAAGAGTTTGAGGGAGAGGCTGTTTCGGTTCGAAAACTAATAATTATGCCGTATCAAAGATGGTGGGCGGTTCCCATCAGCAATCTTACCAGTGCGGTAATGATGAATCCAAAAAGCAGCAGCAGAAATCCCCGACGGCAATGACAAGTGGCAATCAACGGAGCATGACGCAGTTCATGGAGCGTGCTCATGTACAGAAAGGTTCCGGATGCAAGGGACAACACCGTTCCTTTTACAATCATCATTTCCCTGCCGCTGAAAAAATTATGAATGTCAGCCCCCGCCAGAATTCCCACCGGGGTGGCGCAGGCGAACAGTGTAAACAACAGATAGGTTTGATTCCTGGTGAGGGTGCTGCGGACCATTTTCAGCGCCAGGGCGAATCCGGCTGAGCTTTTATGCACGATAATCGCTATAAAAATAAAAATGGCCGCAATTCCCGTGCTGATTCCCAGGGCGGTTCCCAGAAAAAACGACGGGATCGCTATCATCACCGTCATGATGATTGGAATTACCGGCGAGTTCCGCCCGTCACGGCGCTCGCTGTGTTCCTTGAGATGAACAGTGAAGTGTTCGAGCGACAATAAGCAAAGGAACATCAAAATCGCAATTACCGACTCGACAGGGAAGTTGAATTCGGGTAGGCATACCCTGAAAATGTTAAACGCCGCCGGGAGCATGATTATCAGGCTCAATGCCAGGAACACCCCGGCCGCAAACGCTTCCGCTCCGGGCATTTCAATATCGGTTTTTTGATTCCGCTTTATCAACGGATAACTTCCGCCTGCAAACGCGGCGGCAAGAATGACGATTAACGCAAACCAATCGAACAGATTCATAATTTACCCCGGAAGTGTATAGTGAAAACTGAATGGTAACTCTAGCCGCTGTTTATGATTGCGTCAACCCTTGCAACATATTCATTTATATTGAATTTGCGTTCCAGGCCTTTGGCGTTCATATAGCGGACCTTGCCGAATACCTTGCGTTCTCCCCACGGACGGTCATGTTTGCCGAAGCACCATGCAACGCCGGTGAAACCATTCGGGTCGCGTCCATCCAGTTCGTATTTGTTGTTAAGATAAAGTGCGGCGGCAAATGCTTCACGCGGGGTTTTGCTCCATTCCAGGATCTTCTTACCCCAGTACATCCGCATGTGGCCGTGCATCTTTCCGGTGACTGCCATTTCAGTTTGCGCGGCATTCCAGTAAGGATCGTGTGTCTTCGCGGCTTCGAGTTCGGCTAATGGATAAAGATACTCCCTGGTATCCTTTGAATGCTCCGCGAGGGTTTGCTTTGCCCAGTTGTTCAAGCAGTCGTAGCTGTCGTAATCCGGATTAAAATTAACGAAATTCATACTCAGTTCGCGACGGGTGATGAGTTCTTCCAGGAAGCCGTTGCAATGTTCCGGGGCATGAAAAATTGCCTTGAGCGCAACCGTCAGCGGAGATATCTGTCCGAAATGCAGATAGGGGCCGAGTCCGGATTGATAATCCAGCGCCGGATCGTTCCGGAGTTCGTCGTATTTTTTCAGCATGTTTTTTATGAAATAGCTGAGCCTGGTTTCCGCTTCGTTTGTCCCGCCTCGATAGAAAGGCGAGGGGGGAACTGTGCTGTCTAAGTCCAGTTGACTTAGAACCGTGTCAATATCATCGAGGGAGATGCCGGGAATATCAATATTCAGGGATGATTTTTTCAGCGCGGTTGACTTGAGCGGTTTCAGGAATTCTGTGATAAGATTTTCGATCTTCGGGCGGATTGTCCGTGCCGCGAATTCTTCTTTGTGCGATACTGCGTCAATTGGCACGATTACCTCGGTCTCCACCTGGACCACCGGACACTCAACCTTGACGGCAACTGTTTCCCGCCATTGTTTCTGGATGCGGGTATAGCCACGGTCGGCTACGAGCAGTGCGGCGGATTTTGCCAGCTCGATTGCGCCTTTGCCGGGGGGCGTGATTTGTACAACCAGCCTTATTCCCCGGTTATGCAACTCCCTCCTGGTTTCCGGCAAACCTTCGAGCATGAACCGGTAGTGACGAAGATTGGCTTCCGGATATTTTGCGGTGATGCCGAAAAAAACAATGAGCGGCAGATTTTTTTCGTTCGCCTGACGGATAGCGTATTCCAGGGCGTGATTGCAGTTTGCCCGTTGCGCCGCCTGCATCCAGTAAAGGACGTATTGTCCGGAGTGGCGAACGCCCCGGTTGAGAATCTTTATGCGTTCTTCGTGAATCATGGACAATAGTATGATTTATATTGGCATAATTGCAAATTGCGGGATATAATTTTTCGGAGGTTGTTATGAATGACAAAATCAAAGTAGGGATCAGTACTTGCCTGCTGGGGGAGAATGTCAGATACGACGGACAGCACAAGCTTGATCGCTATCTCCGCGACACTCTTGGCGGGTACGTGCAGTGGGTTCCTGTCTGTCCCGAGGTTGAATGCGGACTTCCCGTGCCGCGCCCTGCCATGCGCCTGGTCGGAAAGCCGGAAGACCCGCGCCTGATGACCATCAATTCAAAGCAGGACCTTACCGGACGGATGAAAAAATGGATCGCGAAACGTCTGCCGGAACTGGAAAAGGAAAACCTGTGTGGCTACGTGTTCAAAACAAAATCCCCCAGTTCGGGGATGCGCGGCGTGAAAATCTATACCGAAGACGGCATGCCCAGTTACAGCGGTTCCGGACTCTTTGCCAAAGCATTCATGGAGAAATTTCCCCTGTTGCCGGTGGAGGACGAAGGACGGCTGCATGACGCGTCGCTCCGGGAAAACTTTATCGAACGGATTTTTATATTCGGACGCTGGCGCAAGCTGGTTTCAGGAAAGCCACGGATAAAAGACCTCATTGTATTTCACTCCCGGCACAAGCTTATTCTGATGTCCCATTCGCCAAAGCATTTGCGGGAATTGGGGAAACTGACGGCATCGGCAAACAATAATAACTTGCCAAGGGTTATGGATGAATACGTGAATATCATGATGCCGGCACTTAAACTATTGGCAACGGTAAAGAAGAACGTGAATGTGCTTCAACATATCATGGGATATTTCAAGAAACAGCTTACTGCTGATGAAAAACAGGAACTGCTGGAAGTGATCGAAGAATATCATCGGGAACTGGTTCCGCTGATCGTACCGGTTACTTTACTTAAACATTATGTTCGCAAATACAATGAACCATACCTTATGGAGCAGTATTACCTGTCGCCGCACCCCGCCGAACTCAAACTCCGAAATCACGCTTAATACCTGTAACTGTGAACGGGTAACTATTCTTCAACTTTGAGCGGTTCCATTTTTTCGATTTCGTCGCGGCTGTAGCGTTGTCTGACCCCGGGGATGGGTTCGAACATGATTTCCTTGGAGTTCTCGGAATGCAGACGGCCTTTGTATTCGCGTCCGTTTTTCAGTTTGAGGTAGGTATCGCGGATCCACATCAGGATGGGTTTTGGCCTGACGGTTTCCCGCTTGTGAATTATAACCTTGCAGGTTTTTTCCGAAGGTTCCGCGCGTTTGTGGGCGGTTTTGATTTCATATTCACCGCTGCTGATGCCGCGAATACGGTAAATTTTCGACATTCCCTTGCGGTTTTCATCTTCCACGGTTTTGCCGTGGTACTTGCCGTTGACATAGATGCTGACGCCGGGAGGATTCACCACCAGGTCGATGCCGCCGGTGTTGCTTTCCATTTTAAACGATACCGTGGTGACCTCTCCGGGACGCACCTCCACATCTCTTTCCTCCTGGTCGAAACCGTGTCTCTGAACCTTGACTTTATATGTGCCGGGATTGACGTCCTTGAGGGTGAAAGGCGTATTCTGATACTGTCTGCCGTTGATGAACAACTGGGCATTTTTCGGAGAGGTTTCAACTTTGATGCTTCCCGGCAGCAACAACATTGAAACCTTGATTTTGGAAAGCTTGTCGCGTTGTACGGATATGATTTTTTCCACGTCAGCATATCCCCGGCGCTTCAGCACTATCTTATGGTTGCCCTGGATAATTTTGTCCTTGAACGGGGTAAGGCCACGGCTTCTGCCGTCGATATAAAGATTTACCCGCGCCGGATTGGTAGTAACCTCGAGGTTGCCGAGGTTTGAGTTAAGGTCAGCCATTACCTCCTTGGGGCGTCCGTCTTCTGTAATCTTCCATTCTACTTTTACGTCGGTGTAACCGTAAAGTTTGACGATTGCGGAACCGCTGCCGATTGGCTGGTCGCGCAGAATCATTGGAGTTGCGCCGACAACTTTATCGTTGATTACCACTTGGGCTTTTGCCGGTCTGCTGTTGATCAGCACCGAGGCCGTGACCGGTTCGAGAACAACGTGGTCATTGATCGGTTTTTCCGGGGTGCAAACGTATTTTCTCCATACCGGTTTGTAACCTTCCTTGGCGAATTTTATAATGTAGGTATTCGGAGTGACGTTTTCTTTTAACTTTTTGATTACTTTGCCGTTATGGATAATTGTCGCATCGGCTGGCGTGAGGGTTATTTTAAGCTTGGCTATTTGGGGCTTGACTTTTTTTCCGCATCCGGAAATCCACGGGATTGAAATGCCCAGAATGATAAGCAGAGAATATGTAATAATTTTTCTCATAGTCATTTCCGTTTACTCAATTGCCTTTCAATCTTGATTTTACTGTTTCTGGCCTTTTCGTAAATGGGATTTTCCGGGGAGGCTGTTTCCATGATTTTCGCGCAGGCGTCCCTGGCTTCGGCATAATTCCCCAGCTTCTTATTGCGTACAAAGTCGAATTGCAATTCCTCTAATCTTGTTTTCAGCATGTTTTCGGCTTCACGCTTATGCTCCTGGGCGATCTTCCATTCATCAGGTTTCGGGGTGAACTGTTTCAGATAGTCAATAACCAGTTGATAACGTGATATGGCATTGCGCAGGTTGGCGGGATTGCCGTCCCGGTTGGCGAAAAGGCTTTCTGCTTTGTCGAATGACTTCATTGCTTCGCGTTTAAGTTCTTCCGGAGTCAGTGAGATAGTGCGAATGCCGTAAACCGAGGCAAGGTCCTCGATTGCGTGTTCCACTTCTTCAAATGAAACGCTTGCGTAAGCATCATCCACTTTTACGGTATTCAGGTCTAAATTGCTGGATACCGTGAGAGTACGGATAGTGTCATTGGTTTTTGCGTTGTTTGTGTTGCTTTTCAGCTTCATGAAGTCAGTTTGCTTTATCTTGGACTCCAGATCCTGGAGATTTTCCTTTTCCACTTTTTTCACCAGCCGGTAATGACGCCCTGACCGGATGTCGTCAACCACGAATGTGGCCATGCCGTTCTCGATGTTTGCGTAGAAGCGGAAAATGTTGTCATTTTTCTTGGAATAAATATTTTTTTCATAATTAAGCAGGAAAGGCGCAACTTGTTTTTTTGCGGTTGTTTTTTCCTGTACGGGAGGAGCGCCATGCTGCATTTTTATGAAGATAGCAACGAAGATAATTGCCGCCGCGAACAGAGCTACATAAAAAACCATGTTCAGGTGGAGTTTTTTTCCGTCCTTGGCTTTACCGTTTTTTTTTCCCGGGACGTCGATTTTTTCCGCTTCCCCGCCAAACAAGTTAAGTTTTTTAAATACGTCATCATCGATTGCCGGGGGAGGGCCGTCAGCGTCCCCGTCACTTTGACTGAAAGATGCCAGGAAACTTCGAGTCTGGTCGGTTTTATTCTGGCTTCTTCCTGCTTCCTCCATGGTCATGGTGCGGTCCATGCGTTCAGGTTTTACCTGTGATTCGGTCTGGGATTTTTCTTTAGGCTCGAATACCACTGGCTCTTTTTCTGGTTCCGGAGCCACCGGTTCAAAGCTGGGTTTTTCCTGTTTAGGCGGAGAGGGGAGCGAAACCGCTCCGGTGTCCTCAAGCGGTTCAAAGACAGGTTTGGGCGGGTCTTGTTCCTCCGGCTTTGGCGGGGATGTTTCGCTGTCAGGTTTGTTTTCTTCCTGGTCAGACGGCATAAATTCGATGATCGGCCTGGCCGGGGTTTTCGCTTTCGAGGTCAACGCCGGAGCCGGTTTGTCATCTTCTTCAACCGGACGGATGATTACTCCGCGGGTAGTGACGTCTTCAATAGGCTTGATGGTCGCGGGTTCAACCGGTCCCAGGGTAGGGGACGTATTGTCGGCATTTTCGCGGTCCACGGCGGTAAGCACCGGATCGCCGAATCTGATGTCCTGATCGCCGAGGGTTATTTTATCGCCTTGCCGCAATTCTGTTTCGGTGATTTTTTCGCCGTTGACCTTGGAGCCGTTGGTGCTGCCCAGATCCTTCAGTGTCCATTTGTCTCCTGACTTGATTATTTTGGCGTGATAGCGGGATACGCCTTCAACCAGCAGGTTGATGTCATTGTCAAGTTCGCGGCCCAGGGTGGTTTCCTCTGCCTGGAGAATAAATTCGCCGCCTTCTTTAATGCCGTTGAGAAAATGGAGTTTCATTTTTTACAATCTGTCCGAAACCTGCTGGTTACCGCAGTTTTCACCCCGTGCAGGAGTTTTTTCTTCAGTTTTTGTTGTTCCGCTTTGCTCAATTCTTCGCGGAGATTGACCTTGTCGCCGGTTTGTGTTCCGCTTTTCCTGATTTGTCCTTGCGGCAATTCAATTACGGTTACCGCCTTCCGGCTGCGTATTACCGGATGCCACGGATGAGCATTTTCCCGCAAATCGCAAACATTGTTATTGCCGTCAATAAAAATAACATCTAACGTGACCGACATAAAAAAGGTATGGATACAATTGCAATGTTCAAATACCATACCGTCAAAATCTTGAAAATTTCTGCCGATCATGCCCCGGACACGGAGGTAAAAGGTGTCCGCGAACACCGGATTTTTAGCTACATGGGTTCTTTTCGTTAAATTATAAATCATCGCAAGGTTTTCAATGCCTGTAGAATAATTGGCGCCATTAATATGAGGAAAACTGCGGGAAAAATGAAAATAACCATTGGGAACAGGATTTTCACCGGCGCTTCGTTCGCCAGTTTTTCCGCGCGCGAGAACCGTTTGTTGCGAAGCTGGTCTCCCTGAATCCTGAGTAATTGTCCGATACTCACTCCAAGTTCTTCCGCTTGAATAATCGCGTTCAGGACTGAGGTCAATTCGGGCTGCCTGACTCTGTTCGACATTTCCTTCAGGGCGGTCTGGCGTGGTTTGCCAAGCTGGATTTCGTGAAGGGTACGGCGCAATTCTTCTCCGAGGGCGTCGATTCGGCGCCGTGCCAGGATATCGCGTGTTGCGGTTATGAAGTCCTTTCCGGCTTCAACCGATAAAGTAAGCAGGTCGAGTACGTTTGGCAGGGCCTTGAGAATTTCAAGATGACGTTTCTTGACTGTAGCCTTGAGCCACAAACCGGGATAAAAAATCAGCAGCGCCGCGATGATCAACCCACCGCCGCCCTGACCGATGAAGTTCAGCCACAGGAATATAAGAATCCCAAGAACCCCGTCCAGTATTCTGATTGCGATAAATTCCTCGCCGGTGATTGTTTGATCGTATCCGGCCATCTGGATGAGTTCTTCCGCCCGGTTGCGGGTAAGGCTCAGGAAACCGGCGCCGGTTACCACCGTCAGATTGCCGGCGAACGGCTTCATCATCTTTATCAGCAGCGGGAGCTGTTTGATTTCCGCCACGTCTTCAAGTTTGTCAACCTGAATCATCTGCATGAGGTTGAATGCGGCCAGCGCAAGGCAGGTAACCGCGATTCCCGCGCAAAGCGCCGCTGTAAGAGTAACAAATAAATGAAACTGCATTTTTACCTCAAACTCATATATCGATGGTGGTTATTTTTCGAATTACGAAGAATCCAACCGCTACCATTATTACCGCTCCCACCAGAACCAGTATGCCCACCAGGGAGTTGAGAAAACCAGACATCATGTCCGGGGCAATGTACATCATTACAAACAGCAGAAGGAACGGCATTGCTCCGATCAGGTAAGCCTGGAGCTTGCCCTGGGCGGTGAGCGCCCGGAGGCGGTTGCTGATGCGCATCCGTTCCCGGATCACGCTTGCCAGACGGTCGAGAATCTGGGTAAGCTCCCCCCCGGTCTGACGGGCCGTGATTATCGCAACCGCCACCAGTTCGAAGTCGGCGCTTCCGAGCCTGTTCACCATTTTGTACAGGGCTTCGTCCAAAGGCACTCCCAGTCTGATTTCTTGCATGAGCAGCCGGAATTCAACCGAGACGGGCCGTTTGTTTTCGCCCGCCACAACTTCAATTGCCTGATTTATACTGAATCCGGCCTTGAGGGAGCTGCTCATGGAGGACAATGCATCTTCCAACTGGTCGTTAAATTTCTGCAGCCGTTGTTTTTTCAGTATTCTCAGGTAGAGCCTTGGAGCGGGAAAGCAGATGATGAAAGCGATAATCCCGGAAATAATTATTTTAGGCCATGACCATGTGGAGCTTCCCAATCCAAAGATAAACATAGTCAGGAATGCCGCAATTCCGCTTACGGCAAGACTCACGTCGAATATCCGGCTGGGGGGCATCTGGAGCAGTATGTCATCCAGTTCCACCGCCGCTTCTTTTACGTATCTTTCCTTGTACCGGCTTGATACGAACGTGAAGAAATCCACTATTACCACGGTTGCCAGCGTTACGCTGATCATACTGCATAAGCAGGCAAGAAAAGTGGTAATCTGGGGATCTTCCAAAAACTTCATATTCCGGCGAAGCCTCCATCGCTGAACATGTTGATGTCAAGGTCAAGCTTGGCCCTCTTGATATCTTCCATGAAAGTCGGGATATTTCCAGTGGGAAGATGTTTGCCGATAATCTTGTCGTCGTCTGACCATCCCTGCTGTTTGTACACAAAGATGTCCTGCATGGAAATGATTTCACCTTCCATCTTGGTGATTTCGCTGACACAGGTGACTTTTCGGGTCCCGTCCTTGTTCCGGTTGATCTGGACGATAATGGCAATTGCCGAGGCGATCTGTTCGCGGATGGCGCGGAGCGGCAGATCGAAACCGGCCATCAGCACCAGGGTTTCAAGACGGGAAAGCGCATCGCGGGGACTGTTGGCGTGAATGGTGGTCAAGGAGCCGTCGTGACCGGTATTCATGGCCTGAAGCATGTCGAGGGCTTCCCCGCCGCGGCACTCGCCGACTACAATGCGGTCGGGGCGCATACGCAGGGAGTTCCTGACCAGGTCGCGGATTGCTATCTCGCCCTTGCCTTCAATGTTTGGCGGACGGGATTCCAGCCTTACCACGTGTTCCTGGCGAAGCTGGAGTTCAGCCGCGTCTTCCACGGTTACAATACGTTCGGTATTTGGCAGAAACGAACTTAATACATTCAGCAGGGTTGTTTTACCGGAACCGGTTCCGCCCGAGATGATAATGTTTTTGCGGATTTTAACGCATACGTCCAGAAATTTTGCAATTTCCTGGTTCAAGGAACCGAAACGGACAAGGTCGTTAACCTGGTACGGTGTTTTGGAGAATTTCCGGATGGTGATCGAGGGGCCGATAAGCGACAACGGAGGAATAATGGCGTTGACACGGGAACCGTCCTTCAGTCTGGCGTCCACCATCGGGGAGCTTTCGTCGATGCGCCGTCCCAGGGGAGACACGATCCGTTCGATTGCCGCCGTCACCTGATGGTCGTCGGCAAAAGCGGTATCGGTTTTGAATAATGTTCCGTCGTGTTCCACGAATACCTGGTCCGGACCGTTCACCATGATTTCAGTGATGTTATCCATGGCGATCAGGTCTTCCAAAGGCCCAAGGCCGATAGCCTCATGGACAAGCTCCTTCTCGATTTTTTCAATATTCACTCCCGGGGGGAGCGGGATCGACAGTTCGGAAAGAATATCATGGATGGTGCTTTTTGCCTTATCCGCCAAAGCGTCCTCGGAAATTCCGGAAAGAACCATGCGTTTAAGGTTCATGCGCTTGAGCAGTTCCACATGCGCCCGTTTCTTGATTTCCTGTACCAGCGGGCGGGATGTGGCGGGAATGCCGGAGATTTTCAAGATCGGGTTTTTCTCGGTGTCCTGGTTTTTAGAAGCTTGTTCAGAGGCCGCTTTCATCTTTGAATTGAGTTCTTGTTCCCGTTTCGGGTCGATTTGGCGGGTTGTGGCCGGGGGAGGCGTGGCGCCGCCGCCCGCATCAGGCCCTTTCGCGGTGATTTCCACTTCGCCGACAGCAATGAGCGAGCCTATTTCCACGCGGCATGGTTCGTTTGGAGTGAGCTGATGACCGTCAACCGTTGTCCCGTTGCTGCTGTTCAGGTCTATAACCTTGAGGGTGTTGTCTTTAATCAGCAGCTGGGCGTGGTGACCGGATATCTCGGGACGATCTATTGGAATATGGCAGTCCGGGGCCGCTCCCACGATAAATGCGCCGGAGGGCAACTTACCTTTCATCTCCCGTTTTCCGGGCTGCTTTATGACAATCTCATACATATTCCACTCCAACTCGGAGGTTTGCTTAATAGCGGCGTTTGTTCAATTTATCTTCGCGATCTTTCGTGTATTTCTTTATGTTTTCCTGAAGATACTTGAAGTTTACGCTTTGAAGATCTTTTTCGATTTCGGTTGTTTCGTGGTTACGCAAACTGAATGACAATCTTCCTTTCTGTGAAGCGAAAATAATCATCTCCACTTCTTTCGGGAAAAGCGCCAGGGTGATCGTGTTGTATCCGCGCTGGACTACGCGTCTTCCGTTAACCATTCCGGGAGAGTTATTGGTGTTGGTTCCGGTTGCAAGCACACCGACTCTTTGGAGGAGAGTGAGGGTCAGGGTATCAAAAGCTTTGTCCCCTTTCATTTCCGGGAAGCGGAATGTGCCGATAATATCAACCCAGTCTCCCGGCTGAATGAGTCCGGTAACCGAGGTGGTGGCGTCAACGGCAATAGATATTGCACGCATGTTAGTGGGGATTGCCGCCGAAAGTCCGCTGCGTCTTGAGGCGCCGGAAGTTTCAATATCGTCCCATTCCAGGATGGCGCCTTTGCGAACCTGATACAACAGCTTGCGCCCGATTAATTTAAGTTTTTGATTCCAACGGATCTCCTTGGTATAGCGAAGCGCCGATTTAAAGCGTTTAACATGATATTTCGCCATGTCGGATTCCTTGATTTCTTCCCCGGAACTCATGTTCCTTGTCACCTTTATCAGGGTTACCTCCTTGGTCATGCCCAAGGCTTTTCTGCGTTCAAAGTTGATTTGATAATAAGTAAGCGCAAATGCCAGTAATCCGAATCCAACCGCGGCCAGTAACAACATTTTCTGTCTCATCTAATAAAGTCCTTCAAATATAGCGTTGTTCGTATGTCTGCAAATTCTCAGGAAATATATATTTTTTCCGTGAAAATACCAGTTTTACGCGAGGGAAAAAAGTAATACCCCGTAATGTCAAGAATCACGGAACTATCACCCCTCCGCATATTTAACGTTGATAACGGCGAAAAAATTGCCTCTATAAAAAAATAAAACAAAGAAACCTAGTGTCAAGTCAACGATAAAATGTCGTAAAGACGAGAAGGATTTTAAAATGATTTTGATGAAAAATATCGCCGTCCGATATAATATCGGACAAGAAATTTTAAATAAAAAGCGTTCAAAAGGAACTCGCCGCGAAGCGGTTGCGTTTTTTCATAAGCATTCCGGACCGGAAAGAATTCGAGTTGCCCCGGCAGCCCTTCATCCTTTCCAATCCAGCCTGCTCCATGAAATTTCCGCAATCTTTACCGGCATTTTACGCTTGACTTGACACTAGCGCTGACAGTTTCCGCAGAAATAGGTTGCGCGGCCGCCGATCACACAGCGCTCGACGCTGTTGTGACCGCAACGGGCGCATTTTTGTCCGGCTTTACCGTATATCTGAAGTTTCTGGACAAACTTTCCTTCCGAACCGTCGACTCCCTTGAAGTCAATGATGGTGGTCCCTCCCGACTTGATTGCCTCTTTAAGGACTTTTTTCACTTCCTTTGCCAGCGCCCCGCATTCTGCAATGGTTAGTTTTCCGGCAGGACGCACCGGATGGACATGCACCCGGAACAATGCTTCGTTAGCGTAAATATTGCCGCAGCCCACGACGATCCGGTTATCCATCAGTGCGCTTTTTATGGCAAGACTCCTGCCACGCAGTGTTTCATGGAGATACTTTCCCGTAAACTTGCGTGATAAAGGTTCGGGGCCGAGTTCACAAAGTTCCTCCGGATCGGCTCCCGGTGATGATAATCTGGCATTTTTGACGAATCCGAACCGGCGCGGACAATCGAACCGCATGCTCTGTCCGTTATCGAGATGGAATATCACGTGTTCGTGCTTGCGTTTCGTTTCCGGGATGGGGGCTATCCGGATAGAGCCGGACATCCCCAGGTGGATTATAATCACTTCCAGGTTTTCAAGCTCGATCAGCAGGTACCTGGCGCGGCGGCGAACCACTGAAATTTTACAGTTCAGCAAATTCGGATTTTTATGCACTGTAAGCGGAAAACGGACGTCGGGACGGAACGCCACGATCCGGGTGAATTCTCTGCCTTCAAGATGCGGACGCAACGCCCTGGTAATTGTTTCAACTTCCGGAAGTTCCGGCATGGAAATCTCCTTGTCTATAAATTTAAACGGCCGAAACCAAATAATACAGCGTCAGCCGGATTTTTCTATTACTTGCTCCGGGAATTAAACAAAATCTGTTGCTTTCCCGCAACTGCCGGTTAAAGTATGTGAGATTTGTGTTAATCATCTGCTTATTTGGAGAATTATGCCAGTCAGCCCGAATGTTACTATCCAGCAGGACCGCAAGCCGGTATACCTGCTGTTGTTCATGCAGGGACTGTATTCGATATTTTTCCAGTCCGTACTGCTTCGCGAACTGGTTTCGCGTTTTAACGGCATGGAGTTGACCTTCATTATCGGACTCAGCGCCGCATTGGTCTGGACAGCCACGGGGTGCGGACTGGCGAGAATTCTGACCAATCAGTACCCCGACGGTTTCAGGCGCTGGGCGGGAGTATGCGCCTGCGCTTCACCGCTTTCCGCTTTCTTTGCCTATATGTTTGTGGCATTGGCGCTTGCGAGTCCGCAAGGGGGAGTTTCCCTGTGGGAAATAATCTTTTTCTGTTTTGCTTCGTCGTTGCCATTCGGAATGGTGAACGGTATGATCTATGGAATGCTGTCGAGTGTGGTTCCTCAATCCAGCGCCGGGGCATGTTACGCCGCCGACGCGTTCGGCTGTGCTTTCGGAGGTTTGGCGTTTTCATTTTTTCTAGCCTGGTTTCCGCTTCCGATGGCGATTCTTGGAGTATTCGGGTTCTTTTTGCCTTTGTCGGCCATTTGGTTGATTTATCGGGTTAAACTGGAAAAATGGCCGCGCACCATCATGTTGCTGATTATTATTGTCACCTCCGGATTGTGCCTGCATGTGGCCATGAGCGATCGTTCCATCAGAATAATGAAATGGAGCAAGGTAGACCCCAGCCTGATTTTCGAGGAAAGCATCGAAACCCCATATGGCCGCGCCGACATTCTGCGTGAAAATCAAAGCCCCGGCGTTCGGGCATATTTTGCGTCGCGCCGCCGTTCTATTTACAGCGACGGTTCGCTGTTGGTCAGATTGCCGCGTGAACTTGACGTCAGTTACCCTGCCGCGATTTTTGCCGCGCTCCAGCCCAACCGCGAAAACCTTCAGGTGTTGCTTATCGCTTCACCTTTTTCCCTGCTCCCGCGCTTCCTGAACAGTTTCCCGAATGTTGCGCGGGTGGACTTAATAACCTCGAACCGTAATCTGCTGATGATTGCACATAACTCCGGGATTCTGCCTTTGTCATCCGAGCGGTTCCAGATTCTGATCGGCGAACCCCGTTCGTTCCTTGAGACCGGAATCATATTCAATAAGTACGACCTGATCATGGTGGCTGACAAAGTTCCGGACACCCTGCGCAACAACCGCTTTTACACCGCGGAGTTTTACGAACAGGTAAAGTATGATCTTGTCAGTCCCGGTGGCGTATTTGTTACCGTGCTTCCCCCGGCGGCGGGAATTACCGGCCATTTTGCCACTGAACTTGAAGGAACAGTGGACGCCACGCTGAAAAAAGTTTTTCCGAATGTTGTAGTAACTCCGGGTAAAAACCGGATTTTTGCCGCTGGCGGTGGCAATGTTACCGTGAATTTCAAGGAATTGGATGATAGAGGCGAAAGAATGCTTGATGGTTACCGTGAGTATATTCCGGGAATGATCAGCATTGCCTTTTCGCAACTCGCTGAGGACAGGTTGGCTAAAATAATCGATACTGCCGCGAAAACTTCCCCGATAAATTACGACTATCGCCCGGTATTGCCGTATCAGTACCTGCGGATATTTTCTCATGACAAGCTGGAAACAAGTACCTTTCTCCTGATTCTGGAAAGAATGGCGGAATGGTGGCAATTTATTCTGTACCCGTTCCTTGCGGTATATTTTATTTGCAGATTCCTGTTGTCCAGGAAAATAAACCGGAAACTTGACTTCTGTTCTTTCGAGAACGGTTTTTACGCGATGGGCCTGGGGTTGATTCTGTTCTTCCTTTACCAGACTTACTGCGGCATGCTTTACCGCGACATTCCTGCTTTGTTCGGAATATTTATCGGTGGCGGCGCTTTCGGGGCATGGACGATCAATAAATTTGTCCGCGCCAGGAAAGTCGTGATGATCGTTTCCATGGTACTGCCATTGCTTTTGCTGCTGCCTGGATCCGTCAGCCCGGGGGACGCGAAAATCCTAATCGTGGTAATGTTGGTTGCCGCCGGACTCGCAACTGGCGGGGCCTATACTTTTTTCAATCTTCGTGCTACCGCACAGAAAGTTGCCGGTCTTTGGGCCTGGGAAGTGGCTGGAGGCGCATTCGCGGCATGGTTCTTCATTTTTTTCCTATTGCCGGCTTCTGGATTTATTCCCTGTATCATCCTTCTTTGCGTACTCAGGATTCCACTGGCATTCATAAAGACAAAGTAGAGTTTTGTTATTTCTTCTTACCTGTCAGGAATACGCGGGTTCCTGAATTACCGGGCAGATTGAATTCGTCACTGACGCTCCACGAGAAACCGTATTTTGCCGATACTTTTTCCGCGGCTTCTATTTCTTCTTTTGCCTGGGCTGGAGTTTTATAAAGTACAAGTTGGCCATCGGCGGCGATCATGTTTCTGGTTTCGCGGAAAACGGTTGCGGCGTCAGCCACGGCACGGCTCGCAATCAAATCGAATCTGCCGTGCCAGTCAGACTGGCGGTTAAGCTCCCTGCCGCGTGCGGCAACGGCGTTAATGTTGTTCAATCCAAGTTGTTTCGCCGCTGATTCAACAAAGGCAATCTTTTTGGTGGTGGAATCAATGGCGGTAATATTCAGATTGGGAAAAGCAATTGCAAGGGGAAAGGCAGGGAACCCGGCGCCACACCCCAAATCAGCCACGGAAAGGTGATTATTTGGGATTTCATGGATTAACCTGACAATCAGCAGGGAATCGATAATGTGTTTGCGCCAGTAACCTGATTCGTCGTCTATCCGGGTAAGATTGTGTATTTGGTTGGCAGTTTTGAGCAGGGAATAAAGTTCCTGGAGTTTCGGAATACAATAGCTTGGTATGTTTATGTGACACTCGTGCAGCAATTCCGCGGGATTCATCCCTGCCTCTGGACAAGCTGCATAATCCCCGGAATTATCGAAAGCAGTGCAAAAACAAACAGGGAGGCGCTGACGGAAAATTTAAGGACCGGGAATTTCGCGGATTTCCGGATAAGATCGCGGAACAGGTAAGGTTTGCCGGCGAAGAACAGACCCACGATCCCGATTGCCATGCAGAATCCCGCCAGAACCGGCGCAGCCGGAGTTTTGAACGCAAATGAATTTGCCAGCAGATAATGTGCAAGAAGAATCAGGAAACCGCCTATGGCACGGCTCAGGAGGTAATCGAGAAACTGCCAGCCCAGATAAGCGAAAGTGAACGCCAGTGGCAACAGGAATACGTGTAATGACACGGGAAGCAACGGTTTTGTGTTTGGAATACACCACAAAAGGTCGATAAGGCCGATAATTGCGCCCAGCGTCCTGTAGCGGGGAACTTTTTCCCACTTGTCGAGGTTGTCAGGCGTAAGGAACAGCCATACGAATGCGGCAACCATGCTTGCTACTCCCACCGCCAGTAATACAATCGAGTAATATTGATAATTCGTTAACGACATTATTTTTTGAAGCCCGTTCTTTTAAATTCAGCGAAACCTTTAAATTATTGCCTGTGCCGCGAAATGCAAGAAGAATGACAAGAATAAAATTCCAATCAGGAATAATCCGGGGAGTCGTTAAAATCCGGTTTGCATTTTTCCGGCAAATCCCATAGAATATGATAGCTCATAATTTAAGTATAAAAGGGAGAATTTAGTGTGAGTGAATTAGCATGCAGTAACTGTCAGAAAGTTTTGGATATTACCGGTATAGATCCGTTTACCCGCTGCGAATGTCCCGAGTGCGGAGCTAAATTTACCATTCCTTTTGAATTCGGACATATCCTGCTCCAAAGCCCGATCGAACGGCGGTGTGTTTTTGATGTTTATGAAGGATACGATACAAAAAAAGAAATGTCGTCCATTGTTTATATTCTCGACGACGAAATAGAAGGCTACGATGAAGCGCTCAAGCTTGCCGGGGAGCTTGCGAAAACATACGTGGAACTGCGTAACGAACACATCAGCCCGGTAGTCAGTTTTGGCGAGTTTGGAGGGCGTTTTTATGTAACTGAACCACAGATGGACGGGTACGATCTTTCTTCATACGACCCGGAGTCTCAGCAAAGCTTGCTCGAACTTGATAATGTTATTGAAATCATGAAAAACATAGGTCTGGCTTTGGCAAAAGCTCATCATCATGAACTGGTTCATCACGGTGTTGCTCCCGCGAACGTGCATATCGACGCAAGGGGAAATGTAAGGCTGAAGAATTTTTTCATGGCTAATTTCATCTACCGCTACTCCATTATGAACGGTTTAGCCCATGAGGTGTCGCCGTATTTTATAAGTCCGGAAAAAGTTGAAGAAGGTTCCGAGGATAAGCGCGGTGACGTATTCAGCTACGGAGCGGTTTTTTATTATCTCCTTACCGGAAAATATCCTTATGAAGGGAAAACTGAAAACGAGACCCTTTATTGCCGGGTTAAACAGAAGCCCAAACAAAAAGAGGAAATCTTTAGCGAATCGAAGCCGGATGTAATGATGGTAAGCTCGAAAGACGTACCTTTCAAGAACCCGGAATTGCCCGATAAGCTCCGTCCGGAAGTAAACGAGGGCTTGAGTAATATTCTTATGCGGACTCTGAAATACGAACCGGGACCGAGACCTGCGATTCCCCAGATCCTCGATGTTATCAATCTTTACCAGGCATTCAAGGAAAAGGAACAAACCATTAATGCCGCCCAGAAGCAGATGGTGCTGACAAAAACCGTAATGGTAGTGCCAAACCGCCCCGCAAAGGAAAAAAAGGTTTTCGGTTTGTTCAAGTTATAAAATTCCACCGTTTGATTAAATCCGTTCCAGTTGTATTCTATCTTCAGTATTGATCGAGGATGGATTCATGGACTTCAGATATTTGCTGGCTTTATCAATTATTTTTGCCGTTGTGGCCGTAACGGGACAGATTATTGTGATGGTTCTGTTGAAAAAACAGCAAAAAACCGATTCCCCGGAAATCCCGGGTTCTTCCCCTAATGATCCTGTCAAGCTCGATGATAAAAACCTTAGTCTGGCTGAAGCCAATCTCAAGCTGCTGGAACAGAAAGAGGAGCTTGAAGATCATCAGATGAAGCTGGCGGAAGCCAATCTTAAACTCCTTGAGCAGAGCGAAGAACTCGAAGCCCAGAAAATGAAAATGGCCGAGGCCAATATCCATCTGCTTGAACTAAAGGAGCAGGTGGAAGCTGAACGTGACCGCTCGGAAAAGCTTCTGCTCAACATCCTTCCGCTGCGGGTTGCCAACCAGTTGAAGAATACTGGAACAACCCAGCCCGAAAGTTACGAAGATGTGACGATTTTCTTTTCGGATATTGTGAATTTTACGCAGAAATCCAGCACTCTCGCTCCTCCGGTGCTGATCAATGAACTCAACGATATTTTCACCGGATTCGACCAGATAATCAAGGCGAACTCTTGTGAGCGCATAAAAACTATAGGTGACGCTTATCTATGTGTTTGCGGCCTGCCGGAACCGCACGATGCCCATGCGGAAATGATCGTGAAATCCGCAATCGAGATCATGCAATTCCTAAAAAAACGGAATAGCGAGTCAGATATTAAATGGGAGATTAGGGCAGGGGTGCATTCCGGACAGGTGGTCGGCGGGGTAGTCGGAATTGAAAAATACATCTATGACGTATTCGGAGACGCCATTAATACCGCTTCGCGGATGGAGTCGCATTCAACTCCTATGCAGATCAATATTTCCGAGTCCACTTGGAAGCTTGTGAAAGACAAATTTAAATTCCAGGAACGCGAAACCATCGAGGTGAAGGGCAAAGGACAACAGAAAATGTTCTTCGTCGAATACTAACCACAAACAGTGTGGTTTGGATCGAGCGGCTGTTTTTTTCACTGACCCGGAAAAGTCACGCAACACTTTGCCAATTTCAGTTCAGTTCCAGCACTGGCACAGCTAAAGCAGTGAAACAGATTGTTGCGTATTTCCGGGAAAGTCATTTAATTTAGACGTGGGAAATGTCCTCGGTAACGCCTGCGTCTCTGGAAATGGCGACTCTGCCGGTCCGGGCGACTTCGATAATGCCGAAATCATCCATCAGCTTCAGGAAGTTTTCGATGGCATGAGCTTCACCGGACAGTTCAATTCCGAGTTCATCCTTATGGACGCTGACAATTTTACCGCCGAAAATTTCGGTGAGTTGAATGATTTCCGATTTGTTTTTGTGCGGCGCCTTAACTTTGATCAGGGTGAGTTCACGCTCGATGAATCCACTGCCGGTAAGGTCGGTAACTTTGATAACGTCGATAAGCTTGTTGAGCTGTTTATCGATCTGTTCAATGATTGCGTCATCGCCAGTGGTAACAATGGTCATCCGGGAAATATTGGGATCATGGGTTTCATTGACGGTGAGTGACCCGATGTTGTAGCCGCGACCGCTGAAAAGTCCGGCAACTCTGGCCAGGACGCCGAATTTATTCTGAACTAAAACTGAAATTGTGTGCTGTTCCATTGATGTTTTCCTTTCATCATGCTTATAAAGGTAATTTGTCCGGTTCCGGGAGTTTTTCAACCCTTAAGGACAATATTCAGCGCAACATGGCTTCGCCGCCGGAAACGGGCACGGCCTGTCCGGTTTCGAATTTCTGTTCAACCGTGTAAATTATCGCCCTGGCAACGTCGGCCGGGAAGCAGCCGCGCTTCATGGGGGTCTTCGATTCATAGGCACGGCGGACTTCCTCGATAGTATTGGCTCCGGGAACTTTACCGGCGTTGAGATATTGCACGAACAATCCTTTTTCCGGATCGCTCCACAAGGGGCCGTCGTAATAGTTTCCGGGGCAGATGCTGTTAACTTTGATCTTGTCTTCGACAAGTTCCATTGCAAAGCTCTGCGTGAGGCCGATGGTTCCGAATTTGCTGCCAGCGTATGCGCCGTTCTTGTTGCTGCCGGAAAGTCCGCTCTTGGAATTGATCTGGACAATATCAGTCCAGTTGCCGCCTTCCGCGTTCTGTGCAGCCATGAGCTTTGCAACGTGTTTGGCGCAGAGGAAGTAACCGGTGTAATTGACGGCGGTCACAAACTCGAAATCTTTCTTTGCCATGGTTTTTACCGAACCGGCGATAAGCACTCCGGCATTGGCCACGAACAAGTCGAGTCCGCCAGTTTTCAGCGTTACGTCCTGAAGCATTTGTTCGACTGATTCTTCATCGGTGATGTTCACTTTTACCGCGAAAGCCGAATTTTCGCCGAATTCATCGCAAAGTCCGGCTGCTGCTTTTTCCGCGCCTTCAAGATTCATGTCGGCAATAGCCACCACCGCGTTTTCCTTTGCAAGTTCCCCGGCAATACCGAGTCCGAATCCCTGGGCCCCGCCGGTGACAATCGCAATTTTGCCTTCAAGACGTCCGGTTGAACCGCCGGAAGCGACTTTCATCCGGTAGGCCTCGACTTCCCAGTTCTCGATGAATTCACGGTCACGGCCTTCCAGATAGACGTGTCCGCCGAATGCGGCGGAGAGCTGTTTGACCCTGGCGGCGTCCTTTGCCAGGGCAGCGGTGCGAGAAGCAGATTTGAGGTCTTTGCCGATACAGAAAACGGCTTTTCCCGGTACGGAGATAACCAGTGGCTGATAACGTTTATCAGCGGTGAATTTTTCAATTTTCTCACGGGTTGGAGCATCCGAGATAAGCGGGAATGATTTGGCATAGATCAGATGGTCGGGGGAAAACGGGCCTTCCGCAACTTCAAACGGGGGCAAAGTGACCACGGTCTTCCGGCTCGATTCGTCACCAAGCCACGAACGGAGTTTGGGGGCGAGTTCCAAAGCGGCGGCGCGATCGAGTTCTCCGGTTTCGAGTTCGGTGCTTACACCGGCGTCCGCATAGCGTGCTTTCAGTTTGCCGATGAGTCCGGAAATAAGTTCCTCAATTTCCGCCTCAGTGTTTGCCGCAAAGAAAACGCCGTGGTTTTCCAGAATGATTACCCGTGGCTGACGGCCTTTGGCGGCTACGTATTTATCAATGTCCTCACGTACTTTTACCGAAAGCGTAAATCCGGGATCAACGTAATCGATCCATAACGCTTCGGGAAAAAGTTCCGCGCATTTTTCTTTGCCGTCTTTCCCGCATGTGAGTCCGTTTACCAGGGTAGGGTGCAGGTGAACAATGTAACTGAATTCAAGCGATTCGTGCAGCGGTGACTCGACCGAGGGGCGTCCTGATTCGCCGGGACAAACCGAGTTGTCCATGATCTTTTTTACCATTACTTCCCGGAGCGAGGAGTCTTCCGGGGGATCAAGTTCAAAAACCTTGCGGAGCAGTGAGCGGTCGAGTTTTACGAAGTTGTCTTCGCTGATAGCGGCCAATGTGACGCCGCTCGGTTTGATGTAAAGATTCCGTTCGTCCTTGAATGAGGTATTGCCGCCCCCGGCCAGAACATAATCCGGATCGGACCCGTATTTCCGCGACAGCGCGGTAATCGTGCTTAATGACATGGTTTCTCCTATGAAGTGTTTTTGACGTATTCGCTAGTAATGTAGCCGATTATTCGGGAATATCATCCCCGGCATGTTTGAAATATGTTTTTTTCAGCACCAGTACGCTTTCAAAGATCATCCATAGTTCGAGAATGACGATACAAGCGCCGACCACGAACAGCAGCAATTGATGTTTTTCAATGTAGTTCCACAGGTTGTAAATCATGGCCCAAACAGTGAGAGCCACCATTATGACCATCGGCAATAAGGACACCCATACCGGACTTTTGCGCTGGGCAAGATAGATGGTGATTGCCAGCAGCGCCAGCGCCGCGACCAGCTGATTGACGCAACCGAACAGCGGCCAGAGAGTCAACGCGCCATTGCCGGAACCGTTGTGAAAGGCAAGTCCGAACGCAGTTGCTACCGCGATCAGGGTTGCCGGATGCTTTCCCGCGAGTCCGGGGACCCGGCAGAACCTGGCTATTTCACTCACAATGTACCGCTGAATCCTGGTTGCGGAATCGAGGGATGTTGCCGCGAAAGAAACTACCAGCACCCCCATTACCGCAATGGAAATTTTCATCGGAATCCCCAGACATGAGATCATGTTGCTTGATCCGATAACGAACGCACTGAGTTTAGACGACAGTCCGCCAGCCGCTTTCCAGCTTGAGTAATGGTGAGAATATGCTTCGACTCCGGAAAGCATATTGCCGGTTTTTTCCATGCCCATCCCGATTCCGGCTACACAGGCGATAATCACCAGCACCGCCAGAAATCCTTCAAGCAGCATGCCGCCATAGCCCACGGAGAGAGTGTCGCTTTCCGACGCGCACTGTTTTGAACTGGTTCCGGACGATACCGTGGCATGGAAACCTGAGATTGCCCCGCAAGCCACGGTAATGAACAGCAGCGGGAATAACGGCGGAGCGCCTTCCGGGGATAAATTGACCGCCGGGGCCACGATCTCCGGACGCGCGGCAAATACTCCCAGTATCAGTAAACCGAGGGCAATGAACAATTGATGTGAATTGATATAATCTCTAGGCTGAAGCAAAGTTTGTACCGGAAGCGTTGAGGCAATGTACGCATAAACAAGGAAGCAGATCACCCAGATCATCAGCGGGTCAAAGACGGCGACGACTTGTCCGGAAGCGTTGATTGCCTGAAATGTCGGCATTTCCAGCGGCCAGTATGCGCCGGCAATAACGGTGACATACATTATTGCAACCGCAATCACGCTGCACCACCAGCCGGATAAGCCTTTACGGTAAAGAAGGAACCCGAGAACTATCGCAATCGGGATTTCAAACCAAACCGGGAATACCGCCGCCGGATAAAGATCGAAAGCTATGGCAATCACCATGCCCAGGATGGCAATGAATATCCACAACAGGAAAAAAATGATCAGCAGGAACAGCATCCTTATCCGGTGGTTTACCATGTCGCCCACCACATCGCCGATGGACCTGCCTTGCCGTCGCACTGAAACGATAAGGGAACCGAAGTCGTGTACCGCTCCCATGAAGATGGAGCCGAAAATTATCCATAGCAGCGCGGGAAGCCATCCCCATATTACCGCTATCGCCGGGCCAACTATCGGTCCAGTTCCCGCAATCGAGGTGAAATGGTGGCCGAACAGGATTTCACGACGGGTAGGCACGTAATCGTGATCATCCTGCAGTTCCTTGCTTGGACATACCCGGTTCGGGTTCAGGCGAAATATTTTACGTGCCAGAAATTTTCCGTAAGTGTTGTAGGCTATCAGATAAAGAATTGCCACTCCGATTAAAAGTAATACTGCTCCCACTTTCCCCTTCTCCTGTAATAACAATTTAGAGATTATATATTCATGCCGAATACGTATTTTTTAAGAAAATATCATAATCAGATAATAGTTATGGCAATACGGAAATATGCAAACTATATTTAATCTTTTGAAAACGAAAATTTTATGAGAGAGTATTAATGCAATGAAAACTAAAATGCAAAAACTCCGGGTACGCCTGTCGGTTATTTTCGGAATTGTTCTTTTTGGCGTTATCTGCTGTTCAATCAGCGCTTGGGAACAGCTTGAGCCAATGGTTGCCACGCTTCTTTTTGTTGCGGGGATTATTCTGGTTGGAATCGCATCGTTGGGCCGGATGTGGTGTTCCTTATATATTGCCGGTTACAAAACCAAAGTTCTTGTTACGGAAGGACCGTATTCCGTTACCCGGAATCCGCTCTATCTTTTTTCCTTTATCGGTTTTTTAGGCGTGGGGATGTGCTCTGAAACGATTCTGATTCCTGTTGTCCTGCTAATCGCATTCTGCCTGTACTATCCCTGGGTAATCAGGGACGAAGAAGCGCGTTTAAGGAGCGTACATCCTGAGAATTTTGAAAAATACGTAAAGACCACGCCTTGCTTCTTGCCCAATTTTGGAAAATTACGGGAACCGGAACAGTACCTTGTGAATCCGAAAATTTTCCGCAGACACCTTGTGGATGCCCTGGTTTTTGTGATTTTGGCAGGTGGAATCGAGATAATTGAAGAGTTTCACGAACTCCACTGGATACCAACCTTTTTCTGTATTTTCTGAACCCGAAAAATGGAAATAAGGTTAGCCGATATACTTCAGCAGTGACTCGATGGTTATCTCTCTTTTGGCCGCCAAGGATGCGCCGTCGGCTACCAGGGAAAGCATTCCTTCCTGAACCATGAGTTTGTGTAATTCTTCTTGCGGAAGATTATTTCTGATTGCCTTAGCTGTATCAGGAGTCATCATCATCACTTCGCTGATAACGGTTCTTCCCCGGTATCCGCTGTTAAAGCAGTGCTTGCATCCGGTAGCCTGCATGAAATTTTTCGGAATGGATTCCCAGTCCAGACCACCTGCAATTGCGGCATTTTTAATCCGGTCAATAATATCTTGAGGTGGTTTATAAGATTTGCGGCAGTGTTTGCATAATTTCCTGACCAGACGCTGATTGATAATCATAGTGGTGGTTTCGGCAATGAGAAACGGTTCCGCGCCAATGTCTTTCAGGCGGGTAATCGTGGACGCGACGCCATTGGTGTGAAGGCTGGTAAGCACCAGGTGTCCGGTCAGCGCCGACTGGATGCACATGTTAAGAGAGTCAAGGGTTCTTAATTCTCCAACCATGATAACATCAGGATCTGAGCGCAATAATGCGCGGGTTGCCTGTGAAAACCCCATTCCAGAGTTTTGATTTACCGCTACCTGGGTCACCCACGGAAGGATATATTCAACCGGATCCTCAACACTTAATATCTTTCTTTCCGGAGAGCATAATTCGTTCAGGCACGAATACAGGGTTGTAGTTTTCCCGCTTCCGGTGGGACCACAGCAATAGATGACGCCAAATGGTGATTTTATTGCTTTTAGTATCTTTTTCCTGTTTGAATCGCTGTATGGCAAATCCTTTAATTTAAAACCGATGCCTTGCTTATACAGTATTCTGACGGTTACAGATTCTCCCAGTGCTGCCGGAAGAAAGCTTGCCCGGATATCAATAATTTCTTCGGGTTCATTGTCATTTAATTTTTTCATATTGATTTTTAAACGCCCGTCCTGTGGCATGCGGTTTTCATGAAAATTGCATCCTGCCATTTTTTTCCATTCCCCGATAATGGGGGGGAGAAGGCGGATGTCGAATTCGGCTGCCTGGTGCAGAACTCCATCAATTCTGTATCTCAAGCTGACAACAGGCTCCGTTTCGCTTTCAGACAGGTGAGACGTTATGTGGATGTCACTGGCTTTTGATATGTATCCTAGGTAAATCATGCTCAGTGCTACGGATTCAACGGGTGTTTTGCCTTCCGGAACCGGTTTTCCGGCATCTTTAAGCGCCTTGGAAAGTATTTCCTGCAAGGGGCTTATGTCCGCGGAAAGTTCAATTTGTGGTGATTGGCCTGCCAGAAACCGTTTGATGTCCTGCGGGTAGAAGCGCCACTGTCTGCCAATCTTCATTCCCTTGATTTTTCCGGAACGTAGCCAGCGGTAGAATGTCGGCCTGGAAGTTTTCAGCATTTTGAGGGCGGTTTGCATGTCTATCAGTTCTTCTGCGTTTACAGTGGGCTTTTGCATTTTTTTATTTCTCCAGTTGTTTTATTGTTCCGTTTTGCTTTTAGTCAAAGATTAACGTGGGGAGCTCGGGAAAACAAGGGAATTAATGAAAAAATATAATAAATGACGACTATGATATATAATGATACAATCAATTGCGACGGGAATTTGCATGTTTGCATGAATAATCATTGACTTGTATCTACAAGTGGTGTAGTTTCAATATTAAAGGCAAAAAAGTTGTCTGTTTAGAGTAACAAAACAAAAACTCAAGGTACGGAACAATGAGTAAGGTACTCAAGGTTGGGATCGCCGGATTCGGGCGTAGCGGTCATGGAATTCACGCCAACTGGATAAAAAATGACCCGGAAAAATTTAAAATCGTAGCGGTAGCGGACGAAATTTCTGAGCGCCGTCAGGATGCGGTCGACATGTTCGGCTGTGAGGTTTATGAGAATTACAAGGAGCTTCTGGACAAGGCTGATATTGACCTGTTCGTTAATGCAACTCCGAGCCGGTTCCATTTTGAAGCCGCAGTTGCCGGTCTTGAAGCCGGGCATCACCTGCTGAACGAAAAGCCGTCAGCCAGGACCGTGGAAAAATTCGACAAGATTGTGGAAGCCGCGAAAAAGGCGGGAAAGGTTTTTTATCCTTTCCAGAATTCCCGCTTCTTTCCTTTCTTTAAGAAAATGCGCGAGATTATTGATTCCGGCGTACTCGGGGAAATTGTTTATATCCGTTCCAACTGGAGCGGCTTCGCCCGGCGCTGGGACTGGCAGACACTCCAGAAGGAACTTGGCGGCAATCTGCTGAACACCGGGCCGCACCCGGTAGACCAGGCGATTGTGTTGTTCGGCGATGAAACCCCGGAAGTTTTCTGCCGGATGTTTGCCGATCATCCGTCCGGCGGCGACGCCGAAAACTTCTGCGCCCTGACCATGTATGGACAGGGACATCCCACTATCGAGGTGGTTCTTAATTCTTTCCAGGCATACCCGCAAGGGGAGATGTATAACATTAGTGGAACCCTCGGCGGTTTGACCGGAAGTCCCAAGGGGCTGAAGTGGAAATACTACAAGCCGGAGGAGTGTCCTCCACCCAAAATGTGGGAAAAATGGAGCGATAACCGGAAATACTGCAAGGAAGAAATTGCCTGGATTGAGGAATCCTGGGAACACGAAGACCAGAATAGCAACGAAACCGGTTTTTCCGAAATGGTAGCTGCATTGTACAGCAACCTTTACGATGTGTTGGTAAACGGCGCTGAACCAGAGATTAAACTTGATCAGGTGCGCCGCCAGATCCAGGTTATCGAAGAAGCCCACCGGCAGAATCCATTGCCGAAACTTCACTAAAATATAAGCAGTGAAATCAGAACCGCGCCAGTAAAACGGCGCGGTTTTTTATTTGAACATAGTCTTCAGTATTTCGATACCTGCCTTGTCAGGGCCGATAGAGATAACGCGTTTTCTGTATACAGTTGCCAGTGGTGCTGGATTCTTGAGGACAAATCCGTTCTGATCAAAAACTGGCTTTTTCAGGATGTTGCCTTTGAAGCCGGGGCTGGAAGCTTCCAGTTGTGACCAGTCTGAAGCGTTGTAGTTTTTGCCGTCGATGGTTATTTGTCCGGAACCGATTACATCATGCCACATAGTGAGATTTCCGCCTGAAACACAGAAAACGGCATGTTTCGATGAGTCGGCAATCACTGAAGCCGTCAAGTGGCAAGTTGCGTTTTTTGCGACATTTATCCCCATCTCACTGCCGGAAATAATGCAATGCGACATCGAGACTTTTGTATCGCGCATTACCCGAAGCCCGGCTTCCCCGCCTTTGATATAAAGATTTTTCAGGAAAACCACGCTTTCCGCCATCGGATTGTTTTTCGCGAACCCAAGATGCTTTACCATTCCTACCGACACTTTCACCTGTACCCGGCGGTTGTTTCTTACGATGCTGTCGACAAGGCTGTGGTAGCCTCCGGCGAAATGTGCGCCGTCGATCCGGTTGTTTTCCACCAGAACCCCGGTAAACACTGAACGGGAGGCATTGACGTCCTGAATTCCGTAATTGTTATGGTGGAAATGTCCGCCCTGGACAACCGCCCCAACGTCCTCATGGATCGAGAACCCGTCGTCGCCGTTGCTGGCGCTTTCGATATTCTCAAAATAAAGTCCCCGGCAGTTGCCGTGGATATTGAATCCGTCATTTGAGAAGTAATGGCTTCTCAGGTTTCGGCAGGTGATGTAGTTTGAATTATGCACGGCGAATCCGCTGGCAAGTAAAGTTCCGGAAAGCTTCCAGGTTTTCATGGTCTGGCCCTGGGGAGGGATCACATATACTCCTTCGTGACGCCAGATATGTTTGCCGGGGGTAAGATCTTTCAGCTTTTTTACCACCGGTACGGGTTTGCCGTCATGAACCAGATATGGATTCAGTGCGCCGTGATAGGGATGTTTGAAAAAGAAAACGTTATTGCCTTTAGCTTCCCATTTGTCAGCCGCAATTGCTTTTAACCCGGTTATGAGCGCCCCGTTTCCCTCGAAGATTATCGGATTGCCGGGAAGCCCGTTTTTATGCCTCACGCTGATTGAATGCGTATAGGGTTTTCCGGTGTTTGCAATGACGACACGATCGCCGGGTTTGGCGATCGTGACCGCCTGGTTGATGTTGATGAAAGGTTGATCTTTTCCATTGCCTTTGGCTGAACCTTTTACGTTGTCAACAAAGATGTCCGCGCAGTTGCCGATTATGCCCAGGGACGAGAGAAAGAGAATTGCGATGGTTTTCATGATGATTTTCCTGTAGTTAAAAGATATAATATTACCTGTTTTCCAGATTCAAGCAAGGTGCCTGTTTGATTATTTGCAAAACGGACTATAATGTGCATTGAATAATGCGATAATTGTTTTGATTATATACTGAAAACGGAATTTATGCAGGATAAAATGACATTGGCGGTAAAGCCTGAGTGGTGCAACGGCATTGCCATCAGCACTATTTGGGATGTTGACGCTGATATGTCGTATCATCCTCACCGGCGGAAACGCGAAAATGAGTTAACTCAGGTTTTAGTCTGGACAATCGGCGGAGAGGGCGTTCTTCAAAGTTGGGACAATCACTCCTGGAAACTTGAACGGGACACGCTTTTGCTGATTCCTGATTCACATATTGCCAGCTATCGGACATATAAGAGAAACTGGCGGTTCCTCTGGTTTCTTTTTGATTCAAAAAAGCCGCGGCCGTTCCCGGATAAACAGATTTTGCGGATGCCGCCTGATCCTTTTATGTTTAACGCTGTTTTCCGGCTTATGGCCCTGATGCGTCAGCAGGAACGGAA
Source organism: Victivallales bacterium (assembly GCA_963678815.1). GTDB lineage: Bacteria > Verrucomicrobiota > Lentisphaeria > Victivallales. The sequence goes on along the minus strand of OY787460.1, from coordinate 3,043,308 downwards.
CTGTGCCGAGGCCGCTTCCGGACTTTTTGGAGCATTGCTGCTGATGTTCAAGGCTGCCGCCGTAAATGAGCCGGGACCGGAAAAGGTCAGGGACCCGAGAGTGGATATGGCAATCGGCATGATGAGCAGGGGAATTGAAAAGAAACTCTCGATCCGGAAGATTGCCGAAACCGCGGGGATTTGTGAGCGGGGATTCAGGAAAATTTTTCAGGAAAATATTGGAACTTCACCCAAAAAGTATTACGACAACATGCGTATGCAGTATGCACGGGAAATACTTCGCGCCGGAATCTGCAATATAACCCAGGTTTCCGAAAAACTCGGATTTTCCACCCCGTTCCAGTTTAGTATTGCCTTTAAGAAAATTTTCGGTGAGTCTCCGTCGAAAATTGCTGCGGCCAAGTCCGGCGGGGCCAGGAACAATTCCTGATTGATTTATTGTCGATAGACTGTATTAATATGATTATCAGGGGGTAATATGAAGCAGAATATATATGATGATCCAACGTTTTTTGCCGGATACAGCACATTACGGAAAACTCAAAGCGGTTTGAACGAAGTGCTTGAGCAACCTGCGATTAACTCGCTATTGCCCAATATTTCAGGGGGAAGTGCCCTTGATTTGGGTTGTGGAGCAGGCGGTCAATGTGCCAGACTGCTTGAGCTTGGCGCATACTCAGTTGCAGGGGTGGATATTTCCCGGAATATGATTGAAGTTGCACGGGAAAAATTGAAAGGATGCAACGGGATTAATTTGCATTGTATGGCTATTGAAGATTTCACTGCACCTGAAAACAGTTTTGATCTGGTTGTCAGTTCGCTGGCATTCCACTACGTTAAGGATATCGAGTCGCTTTTTCGAAACATCCATGCATGGCTGAAAGATTCTGGTTTGCTTGTCTTTTCAGTTGAACATCCTATGGCAACATGTACTCAGGGAATACTTCCCGGCTGGCAAAGAAACGAGAATAACGAAAAAATCCACTGGCAGGTTGATTGCTATGCGGATGAAGGTATACGCAAAAGCCGCTGGTTTGTTGACGGTGTAATAAAATATCACCGGACAGTATCAACAATCGTAAATACATTAATTGATAACGGATTTTGCATCAGACGCATGCTGGAACCACATGCATCGGAAGACGCGGAAAAAGTAAGAACTGATCTGCTCGATGAACGAAGGCGGCCGCCTTTCCTGTTTGTCAAGGCGCAAAAAGCTGTGCAGGTTTGATTGATATCTGCCGTTTTTCCGTTTGAAAGAAATGGTTGTCGGACTATCATATTTCATGCTTAGATTCATCCATTGCGCCGACTTGCATCTCGATACCCCGTTCAAGGGGCTTGCCGAGGTTGACGAATCCGTTGCCCGCGATTTGCGCCAGGCAACTTTCAACGCTTTTGAAAGAATTGTTCAGCTTGCCATGAAAGAACAGGTGGACTTTGTAGCGATTGCCGGTGACGTTTTTGACTGTACCGATAAAAGCCTGAAAGCCCAACTTGATTTCAGGAAAGGTCTGCTTGAACTAAATGATGCCGGAATTCCGGTTTTTGTTTCCTGCGGTAATCATGACCCGTTGGATGGCTGGACCGCATCACTGCAATGGCCGGAAAACACTCACCGGTTTGCAGGGGACAAGGTGGAAATGCTGCCGGTGGAAAAGGACGGCAAACCAGTAGCGTGGATTTACGGGACCAGTTTCCCGAAACGGGATGTGCATGACAACCTGGCTAAAAAGTTCAAGCGGAATGATGACGGCAAACTACCAGCGGTTGCGGTGTTGCATGCCAACGTGGGGAGTAACACCGGACACGAGTCTTACGCCCCGGCAACCGTGGAAGATCTGAAAACAATGAAGATGGATTACTGGGCGCTCGGACATGTCCATACCCGGAATATCATTAGTCCTGAACATCCGGCAATTGCCTATCCCGGCTGTTCGCAGGCGCGCAATCCGCGCGAGACTGGTGAAAAGGGCTGTTTCCTTGTCGCTCTTGACTCTAACGGCAGCTGCAATATTGAGTTTCATTCCTGCGATACGGTAAGGTTTCAGCATGTGGCGGTGGATATCGGCGATGTGCAGGATATCGATGCGGTAATAATGGAAGTCTTAAAACGCTGTGAAGAATCCGCAAAGGATGATGTTAATTTGATTTTACGCGTTAAACTCACCGGGCGAACTCCATTGAATAATGAACTGAAACGCGGCGGCGTGGCAACCGACCTGCTCGATACACTCAGGAGCAACCTTACGGGCAGGAGTCCTTGGCTGTGGCTGGAAAAGCTGTCGATTGAGTGCCAGGGCGACTACAACCTTGATGAACTCAGGCAGGGCAGGGATTTTGTTGCCGAACTTATCGGCAGTTACGATAAATTGAACGGTTCCGGCGAGGAACTTGAAAAACTCAGGGAGGAACTTGCGCCATTACTGCAAAATTGGCAGGGCGCGAAATTCCTGGAAATGACGGAGAAAGAAGAACTGCTCGAACTTGCTTGTCAGGCCCGTAATGCGACGCTCGATCTGCTGGTGGACGACTGATGAAAATAAAAGAAATCCATATTGACGGTTTTGGGGTGTTCTCTGGTCTGCATCTTACCGGGATAGGTCCGGGAATAAATCTTGTGTACGGAGCAAACGAATTCGGAAAAAGCACTTTTCTTGAGTTTGTCAGGCGGGTGATGTTCGGGTATCCTGACGCCCGAAGACGATTGAACCAGTATCCGGCGCTGAACGGCGGGGCTTACGGAGGCTGGTTGGCCGCGGAGTTGGACAATAATGGCGGAGAATTGCGGATTGAGCGTGGGAAAGGCAGGAGCGGCGGCGATTTGTCGGTTTTTCTCGACGGCCGGGAATTGCCGGGAGGCCAGCCGGAGCTTGACCGTATACTCCGCATGAACGAGCATTTTTACCGCAATGTGTATGCGATAAGCCTGGATGAACTCCAACAGTTGGAATCGTTGGACAATGAGGAGATCAGGAACCGGATTTACGGCGCCGGACTCAACCTTGGTGGCGCATCGTTGGGGGATTGCCGAAAACATTTTACGGAAATTTCAGAAGAAATTTTCAAGGTCAGCGGCAGAAAGCAGATATTACCGGAACTGTACCGGGAAATGCGGCGGCTGGAAGGTGAAATCCGCGAGGCCCAAAACGCTCTTTCCCGTTATGACGAATTACACCGGAAGCGCGAAGAGCTGTTGACGGAAAGTGAAAACTCCGATGCGGAAGTAAGGCAACTGCGCCGGGAACTGCTGACCTTGGATAACCGGAGAAAATTGTTTCCAAACTATCTGGAAATAGTTGAAAAGGAAAAGGAGCTAGCGAAAATCGGGGAAGTCCGGGAGTTCTCCCATGATGATGCCGTTGAACAAACCGGAAAACTGGAGGAACGGCGGGAAATCCTGAAGCGCGGTTTGAGCGAAACCGGGCAGGAAATGAAGCAACTAGACGCCAGGATCAAGCAGGTTGAGATTAACGAGCAACTGCTTGAACATCAGGATGAAGTGATCATCCTGGTACAGAGGAGCGAGCAGTATCGCGGCGGTTTGCGGGATATGGAAAATCTGGAAATTAAGCGGGGAATGCTGAATGCGAAAATTGCTGAACTTCTGGCTAAACTCGGGGACGGCTGGAACGAGGAAAACGCCGCATCAAGGCCGCTTACTATCGGCAATGAAGGTCGGTTGGCTGAGTTCCGGGAGCGATTCAGGGAGATCGAGGAGCGCGCGGCTAAAAACAAAGCCATGCGTGAGTTGCTTGAGCAGCGGAAACTCGCTGAGCTGAAACCGGTCCGAATTCCAAGTCAGATAAAAATCCTGCTGTTAGTGTTCTGCCTGCTGGCCCTTGCCGGAATTGTGTTAGGCATGATCTACTCATGGATACTGTTCGGATTTTCAGTAATTATCCTGATTGGCGCGTTTATTATGCTGTTGTCCGGAAACAGCCGGAATGACGAATCGCAAAATAATGAAGAAATACCTGAAGATGGCCTGGTAAGGGATCGTGAAAATCTTAAGAATGAATGGAAATCTTTTCTGGAGGAAAATTTCTTTGACCCGGAACTGAATTTCGCGGGTGTGGGGGAAGCGGTAAGGCTCCGGGAAGAACTGCCCGAGAAGATGGCCGAACGGGAGTCAGTAGCAAAACAGATAGAGTCCCACGGGAAATTTATCTCGGAAACTGAAGCGTTGCTGGTAAAACTCCGGGAACTCGTGCCGGGAATGTCAACCAGGGATATCTCCGCGGGTATCGAGATAATAGCCGCGAAATTGAAAGAGTCGGAAAATGCTTTGCAACGCCGCAATTCATTGCAGGAACGAAGCGGAGAATTGTCGGCCAAGCAAATATCTCTGGCAGCGGACCTGGAAGATATCGAAAAGGAAATCGCGGAAAAATATGCGGAATACGGAGTTGCCGGACGTGAAGAACTGCTACGGGAATTTGCCGTTTACAACCGGAAGCTGGAATTAAAGAATCATATAGACGTTCAGCGTAAAATAATCCGGGTTGCGGTTGGCGCGGGTGAAGAATTCGATAAGTTTATCAAGGCGATGGCCGGTCAGGACCAACAGGAAACCGCAATATTGTACGGCGAATCCGAAAACCGTTTGCATGATGCTGAAAAAGCCCAGAAAGAACGGCAGATGGAAATCGGCAGGATTGAACGTGAACTTTCGGATTTGACCAGCTCGGATCAATTGCTGGAAAAGCAAAATGAGCTTTCGATTGTGGAGCGCCGGATGAATGACGCCGCCCGTGACTGGACACGTTCCCAAATTGCTCTTGCCATGTTGAAAAAGACGGTTGCGCGGTATGAGAAAGAGCGTCAGCCGCAGGTGATAAAGTATGCTTCAGGATACTTCAGCGACATTACCGGCGGGAGATATACGGTTTCCCGGTCGATTGACGGCAATGAACTTCAGGTCAGTGACGTACAGGGGAACATAAAGCAGGTAGACGAACTCAGCAGGGGAACACGCGAGGAGTTGTATTTTGCCATGCGTCTCGGATTGATCGGGGAGTATGAGGACAATTCCGAGAGCATGCCGGTGGTGATGGACGATGTTCTGGTAAACTTTGATGACAGCCGGAGGGAAAGGGCCATTGAAGCCTTGCTGCAGTTCGCGAAAAACCGGCAGGTGTTTATCCTTACATGCCATGAGCGTATTCAGGATTTGTTGAAAATGCACGGTGTTTACTGCCTGCGCTTGATTAAGTAATTTTTTCTTTTAAAGTATTATTTTGAAATGCGGGAAAGTTTTTTAGTATGCTTGGCATAAAACTCAAAATCAGGGGAAAAATACTCAGTTCCATCTTACTGATGGTGCTGCTTTCTTTTGGCTTGATCAGCGGATTGAGCCTGCTCAATTTACATCGGGCGGGGCAGGGTTCCGTGAATAAAATAAAATCATTGGGAGCTTCAGCCGTCAGCGATAGTAAAAAAGCGTTGATTGCCATGTCGCGCGAAGAACTTCATTCCCTGGTCCGGGACCAGGCTTACATAACCAACTTGCAGCTCCAGAGAGTAATTACTTCCAATAAAGTCGTGTCTGGAATGTTTTATCATTTGCTCAGGTATCCTGATAAACCCGGGGAGGATAATTTACGGCATTTCAGCGCCATTCAGCCCAATAATCCAATGCAATATTCGTTTTATCATCTTCCTCCCGGAACAAAATTGGACAACGTAAAGGACAAATTCAAGGTTCTCGGACAGATGTATAATGCTTTCAAGATGACTTATTCCGACGTTCCCTTTGTGGAGTGTATTTATCTTGGCACGCCGGACGGATTATTTATTGGTTATCCCTGGATGAAAGTCCCGAAAGATTACGATCCAAGGAAACGCAACTGGTATCGTGCGGCGATTGCCGGAAAAGGTAAAATAACCTGGATCGGGCCGGTTATCACCATTGACAGCACCTCACTCGTAATGACTTGCTGTAAAGCCGTATACAATCAGCAGGGAAAGCTGCAAGGCGTTGCTTCCGTCGATGTGAACGTGAAAGACATTTCCCAGAGCTTCATCAGTACCCAGTTGGAGCGCAAAGGATATGCTTTCCTGGTGGATTCAAATGGAAGGATCCTTGCCCGGGAAGGTATGAGGCAGGGACATCTTAACTGGCTGCACCCTTATCATGCGGAAAGCTTGTACGCGGAGGGAGAAGATGATCCCGAAATAATAAAGCTGGCAAAAGCAATGACTTCCGGCAAAAACGGGATTATTCAATGCAAGCCCAAGGGGGAAGAAGAGCAGTATATTGCATATTCCACGGTTCCAGCGGCAAATTGGAGTATCGGAATTGCAATGCCGGTCAGCAAAATAGTCGAGAAGGCCGTGCAGAATGAAAGAAATATCAATGCAAGCACCAAAAAATACACGCAGTTCCTTACGGACAATTTCAGGCAGAAATCGTTGATCTATATCGGCATTGGCATCGGTATTCTGATAGTGATAACCGTGATTGCAATTGTATTGGCGAAACGGCTCACCGATCCAATTCTAAAACTGGAGTCCGGCGCTACCCATATCGGAAACGGCGAATTGGATTATCAGCTTAAAGTTGAAACCGGAGATGAGATCGAACAGTTGGCGAAAAACTTCAATAAGATGACCGTCAATCTGAAACTGTATATTAAAAACCTGCGCGAGACGGTTGCCGCCAAGGAGAAGATTGAAGGGGAACTTCAAGTTGCTTCCGAAATTCAGATGTCCATGTTGCCCAGAATGTTTCCGCCGTTCCCCGATCACCGTGAATTTGAAATTTTCGCGAATATGGAGCCTGCACGCCAAGTGGGAGGGGATTTCTATGATTTCTTCTTCGTAGACGAGAACAAGCTGTTTTTCTGCATCGGGGATGTTTCAGGCAAGGGGGTTCCCGCCGCGCTGTTCATGGTAAGGACCCAGACGCTGATCCGTAACGAAGCGAGGGAAGGACATACTCCCGACGAAATCCTGTTGCATGTGAACAACACCCTGGAAGTCAGAAACGACAGTTGTATGTTTGCCACGGTTTTCTGCGGCATCATGAACACTGCTACCGGGGAAGTTGAATATTGTTGCGGCGGACATAACCCGCCCCTTGTCCAGCGTAACGATTCCGGTTATGAATACATGAACCTTCCGGGAAGTATCGCCGTAGGGCCTCTGCCCGGTGACGAAAGCCTGTATAAACTTCTCAAATTAAGATTGAATCCCGGTGAAAAAATCTTCCTGTATACTGATGGCGTTACCGAAGCAAATAATCCCAGGCACGAGCTTTACTCGGAAGAGCGCCTGAAAAAACTGTTGAACTCTATTCCTGAAAAAGATCCCACGGACACCATTGTGGCCGTCAGGCTCGATATCATTCAATATACCGAAAACGAACCACAATTCGATGACATTACCATGCTGGGGATCAGATATAAAGGAAACTGCGTCAACTGATGTCAAACATCCCCGGAATGCAGCAGTCATTGCACAAAGCGTTCGCCGCGTCTTCGGAAATTTTTGCTGTCAGTGACCCGATTGATTCTTTTGAATCCGCAGGATGTTCCGACTGAGTGAAAACTTCAATAGTGGTCAGACTGTCCGGGAAATTTCCTCCCGGGAATTCTTTCAGGAAACTGTCGACCATCCGGGTGTTGGGATTGAGAATTGAATCGATCTGGATATTATTTGCGCTCATTCCTTCTCTGAAAAGCTCTGTGGAATACCCGAAGTGTGTGCAAAGCAGAGCCGCGGCGGTTTGTCCTGTATGGCCGGCAAGACGCTCTGCGGCTTCTCCGGTATACTGTGCAAGCAGGCTTCGGGTTTGTTCGCATGTCGCTCCATGTTCGATTGAATTGGCAAGTCCTCGGCACTTTTGATAAAAAAAGCGGTCTTTGCTGAAACCTTTTTCAATCAGCAGTCGTTTATGCATTCCTGAGCGGACGGTTGTTTTCGTTCCGAATAAGACTACCTTTGCCCCCGGATTCTGATCCAGGTATTCCGCCATCATGTCAACACCATGACCGACAACGCCGCGCATCGGGATTGCTGTTTTTTGGGCGAATGGCGTATGATGGGAAAAGACCGTAAGCGTGTTGCACGCGATCAGTATGACATCAGGGGAAAAGAGTTCATCCATTGCATACAGCGCATTGGAAAATACCCGGTGGCGCTGTTCGTCTGTTTCCATAGGGTCGAACCCGAGCGTATTTGAGGGGCGGCAGTTGAAAAATATGATTCGCGCGCGACGGAAGTTTTTGCCGGATTTCAGGCGTTCATACAATTCAGCGGCTATTGAGAGTCCTCCCAGACCGGAGTCGGTAAGTACTACGGTTAATTCATCTTTAATCATGATAGTTCTGTATTTCCAAGCTTTACTAAAAGTCTTGTAACAAGCTCGATGCGGTCAAACAGGGATTGAGTAATGATAAATTCATTACGGGTGAAATCTCCTTGTCCCAGCGGCCCCAGTCCATCAAGGGCCGGAGTTCCGCTGCTTGCAACCCAGTTTGAGTCGGACATGCCGCCGCGCTTTTCCTCAACGATCCGCTGCCCCATATCTTCGGCGGTCTCACGGATAAGTTTAAATAGTTTTCTTGACGCGGGGTCCGGCTTCCACGGCGGACGATAAGACAACCGGGTAAGGTTCATCGTGCATCCTGCCACGTTTGGAGATTTTAATGATTTTTCAATGTGTTCGATGGTTGTTTGTAGAGTTTCAGGCTCCCAGCACCTGACTTCAAATTCCATTGAAGCGGATTCCGCAACCTTGTTCGCGGCCAATCCTCCCGATACCTTACCCACATTGGCCGCGATATCCGGGTTTTTGTTCAAGTCTTCTATGAATCTTATCTGGTGGCCGAGTTCATCAATGGCGCTGACCTTGCGTTCTTTTAAGTTCCCGAAGTGGGCATCCCTGCCGGCAATGTCCAACCGGTATCTGGAAATGCCCTTGCGAGTTGTAACTACCGTGTTTTCAAGTTCGCCGCATTCAAATTTCAGGCCGCATTTTGCATTTTCCCTGTTCAGATAACGGAACAAATCCTTCGAAACGCTGGAACCGAGTTCTTCATCTGTATTAAAGATACACATAAAAGACATTTCAGGAAACAGATCAAGCTCTTTCAAAATTTTTAACGACCAGATAAGAACACAGAGTCCTCCCTTCATGTCGTTTACGCCGGGGCCGTAAAGCTTGTTTTCCCGCTCATAAATAGTGCAAAATTCTGGATCTTCCGGGCAAAGTGTGTCCACATGTCCGTGCAGGACTACGGGTTGTGTGGCTTTTCCAGAATAAGCATATACGTAATTGTCGCCAAGATTTTCGTTCTTATGGACTTTTAGACTGTAGCCTTCGGGCATCTGTTCTTGAACGATTTCCTGCATCCGGTCATTGCCAGCCTTGTTGTGGCTGAAGCTGTTGCATTCAACCATAGTCCGGAGTAATGCCAGAATATCATTGCGGCTTTGTGAAATCAATTGCTTGATTTCGGAATCGATTTGACTTCTCATTTTTGGCCTAACCTGGTTTAAAAACTTACCTGGGTTAATTTGGCCTCTCAAGGAATCTTTTCAATTGTTTTTGTCAGTAAATAATAAGGATTTTCTATGCGAATTTTTCCGCGGCGTCGATGGAAATGTTCGTCCATTCCGTAAGTCGGTTAGGATGCCCCATTAAAGTCTGGAGTTCACGTAATATCACTTGGTAATAACTTCCCTGAAGCTTTTTCGAGCAGGTTTCGACGTATTTTTTGAATTCCGACATATCATCCGGACACACCACGTCTGAAGCTTTGTGTCGCCACATGAAACAGTATTTTTTATCAACTTTTTCCACGATGGTGTCAAAATCGCTCCAACCGCTGCAGACAAAGATGCGCAGATTGGGGATTGTCTTTACCATGCCGGCTTTTTTAGTAAGGTTTTCACAGCAACCGTAACATATCGCGCCGAATCTGGAGAAGATTTTTTTCTGGTATTCAAGCAGGAACTCGTTGAACATGTCCGGGCTGACTTGATCCAGTTCCTGGGAGTTGGCGGCGATCCAGCAGTCTTTCAGGGTATGTTCTCCGGGAGCTATGTCCGGACGCAGTGGATCACTTACCAGCATCACATCGTCGTTGTTAGGAACTATGTTTCCGGCTTGCTCAACGGCATCCAGATAATTCAGCGCTCCCTGGCAGAAAACATTCATCATCCGGTGCGTGAGTTCCGGTTCGGTGATCATATCCATCATGATTTGTTCGAGTCCCCTCAGATCGGCGGCGAGGTGTCCGAGGGTAGCAAGTGAGGTAAAGCCGCCAACAGAATGCGCCGGAATTATTTTTATGACCCCACCAAGGAGTTCCTTTACCTGATTTAGTTTTTCTTCAGTCTTTTCCGCATTGAAGTTGTATTCCGGGATCTGAAGCTTCTTGAAGTCTTCCGGGGTTTCAAGAGTGGGTTTGTACTGCCACGCGGAACCGGTTTCATTAAGGCTTTCGCGAACGATGTCCAGCCCCCAAATGTTTTCCGGCGTTACATCGAATATAGTTTTGACTTTTAGATAATCGAATACAGGAGTATCATCACCGATGTCGCGTTTGGTCAGTATCTTCAGGAATTCTCTTTCCATGCTACGGTTGAATTTATCTTTACATACCTGAGACGATTGTGGCAGAAGCTCCTCCCAGCACCCGACCGGTCTGCACCAGACCGGCGCCCGGTCCGGACGTCGCAAGCCGTTCACGTCCCGCCAGCGTTGAATGATTTTTTCCATGCGCGGTTCGTTGGCGATTTCAACGGTCAACGCCGCCAGGTCCCGCAGGTATTGTTTTTCGTCTTCAGGTTTCTTTACGTTTTTGGCACGTTCTGTGGCTTGTTTTACATAATTTGTGTTCATGAGATGATTCCGTATGTTGTCTAATTGTATTATACGATATAAACAGTATATATTAAAGTAGATAATTCGCTAAAAAGATTGGACTATACGATAATATGAGCTATGCATCAAAACAATGGGATTTTCCGGAATATGAAATAAACGGGAATTCAGGAAAAGCGGAGATTGTCGCTTTATTGCCGCATTTGAGCGTAAATACTGAATCCGCGATACTCTACGAGTGCACGGAATTTTGGACGCTTGAGCCGCGTACCCTTCCCACTTCATACTGGTCGTGGATTAAGTCAGGTAAAGGTACGGTGAAAATCCGCAACATTCCAGGCGTCATAAAAGCAGAACCGGGAAGCTTTATCCTTTTTCCCGCGGAATGGGAGCACTCTTTTTTTCCTGAAACCGGCGAGGAAATGAAAATGGTAAACGTGCATTTCCATGCGAAGTTTTATGATATTCTCGATGCGCCCAGACTTTTCCGTCTTGCCGGCAAATTCCCGGATACGGAAAATAACATCGGAAAACGTTCCCTTGAACTGTGCAGGATTTTTCAGCATAAACCACCGGGCTGGAAGCAATACATGAATAACCTTGTGAGTATTCAGCTTTTTGAGTTGATCTATAATTTCCCCGCCAAGATCAATTTTACCTCAGGGCAAGCCAGGAAACTGTCCAGGTTGCAACCGGCGTTGACCCACATCGAGCGGAGACTTGGCGAGCCTGATCTCAATACCGGCGATATTGCCGCTTCTATTCATGTCAGTCAGGTTTATTTACGTAAGTTGTTTAAAGATGCTTTCGGGCAAAGCCCGATCCAATTTGTCCACGGCCGCCGGATTCAGCGCGCCTGTTCCCTGCTGCGCGGTTCTGAATTACGGATCAAGGAGATTGCCGCGGAATCAGGATTTAACGACATTCAGTTCTTTTACCGGATATTCCGCCGCCTGCTCGGAACAACTCCCGCCGCCTACCGCGAAGCGCCGGATTTTTGAAGAAAAATAGGCTTCAGGCTTCAGGTTGTATTTTTCCGGCAAAGACATATTGTTTGATTAGCAAAGAGGTGAAGATATGGTTAAATCATTTTTGTTGTTTGTTATTTTATTTGTTACGGGAATGCTGCCCCTGTTTGCCCAATTGCCGGAAAAACCCATAATCAAGGGGAAGCTTGTTTCAAATGAAGTGTTGCTCAAGAAGTACAAAGCAATAACAAAGGAGTTGTTCGCGGGAAAACCAGGAAATGAACCGATTGACGATTTCGTCCTGTTCCAACAGAACCGGTCATTCATACCAGCTCTGACAAAGATTAATGATAAATCTTCCGATTTTGAAAAGTTTACCCATGCGGTTGCTTTATTTTTCGATACTCAGCACACCGGATCGCGGAAGAAGGCCGACATTATGTTAAAAAGCCTGTGGGAAAAACATCCGGGGAATTATGGCATATGCCTGTTTTACGGAAATGTGTGTTTTCCGGCGAACCAGGAAGAGGCAAAGAAAATTTTAATGACAGCTTTCAAGTTGCGGCCAGAGTATACTATAGGGCTAGGCGTGCTGCTTTCGTTTAATTTTTACCATGTAGCCTCCTATGCGGATATCCTTGTCGATCTTATAGAAAAGGCGCCTCCTGAACCGAAATGGGAGAACGACAGGAGGTTTGCCGTACATGTGCTCAATATAATCAATTTGGCTGATAGATGGGCGAAATATTCGTCTCGTTACAAAGGTTGGAAATCCGTGAGGGACAGGTTGATCGCGATTTACAATAAAAGAGTAAAGTACCCGCTGATCAAAGATGACGGATATACTCTTCCGCCTGAAATAAAATGGCGCAAAAAATGAAAAAGGCGGAAGGGGTTGCCTTCCGCCTGAAGTATCAAACAGCTAACCGCCGCTTACTTGTGGTTGCATTCGCTGCCACAGCAGCAACCGTAAACCGCGAGGTCACCGAGCATTTCTTCGATCCGGAGAAGCTGATTGTATTTGCAGATCCGGTCGGTGCGGCTCATTGAACCGGTTTTGATCTGTCCGGTGTTCATGGCAACCGCGATGTCAGCGATTGTGGTATCTTCGGTTTCGCCCGAACGGTGGCTTACCACGGCGTTCCAACCGGCGCGATGGGCCATTTCGATGGCGTCGAACGTTTCAGTAAGTGAACCGATCTGGTTTACTTTGATCAGGATGGCGTTACCCGCGCCCAGCTTAATGCCTTTTGACAGGTATTCAACATTGGTTACGAGCAGGTCATCGCCCACGAGCTGAATTTTGTCGCCCAGGATTTTGGTGAGATGAACCCAGCCGTCCCAGTCGTTTTCATCCATACCGTCTTCGATGGAGTCGATCGGGTATTTTTCAACGAGTTCGGCGAGGTATTCAGCCATCTGTTTGGAAGTCTTTTTAACGCCTTTGCCTTCTTTTTTGAAGTCGTATTTGCCGTTGGTGTAGAATTCGCTGGCGGCGCAGTCGAGCGCGATAGAGATTTGCGCGCCTTTTTTGCCCTTCACACCGGGTTTGTATCCGGCGGCTTTGATGGCTTCAACGATAACGCTGAGGGCGTCGTCTACGCCGTCGAGGTTCGGGGCGAATCCGCCTTCGTCGCCGACAGCGGTGCTGAGTCCGCGGTCATGCAGGACTTTCTTCAGCGCGTGGAAAACTTCCGCGCCCATCCGGAGACCTTCTTTGAAACAGCAGGCGCCGTGCGGACGGATCATGAATTCCTGGAAGTCGATCGGGGCGTCTGAGTGAGCGCCGCCGTTGATGATGTTCATCATCGGCACGGGCAGTTTCTTGGCATTGATGCCGCCGAGGTAACGGAACAGCGGCATGCCGGAGTATTCAGCGGCAGCCTTGGCAACCGCCATGGAAACGCCGAGAATAGCGTTGGCGCCGAGATTTTTCTTGGTCTTGGTTCCGTCGAGGGCAATCATGGCGTCGTCGATACCGATTTGGTCGAGAGCGTCCATGCCTTCGATTTCCGGGAAGATTTTTTCGTTGACGTTTTCAACGGCTTTGAGAACACCTTTGCCGCCGTAACGTTTTTTATCGCCGTCACGCAGTTCGAGCGCTTCGTTTTCTCCGGTGGATGCTCCGGAGGGAACCGCGGCGCGGCCGGTAATACCGCTTTCAAGGGTTACTTCCACTTCCACGGTGGGATTGCCGCGGGAGTCGATGATTTCACGGGCATGTACATCATAGATTGCTGACATTTGCCTTACTCCTATAGTTTATGTTGATGATGTTCTGAAAAAACCAGTTATATTAACTGGTGCGCAAAAGGAGTATATCATAATCCTGTTGAGGCGATAACGCAAATGTGTAATTCTAAATATAAGCTAACATTTTCTGAATGGCTGACCGGGGAAAAGGAAAAACTCGGTGCGGTTTCGGCGGCAGTCCTGCCGCTTTCGGATGATAAACTGACTCCTTTGACCTTGCGTCTTGATGGAGTTTTCGCTTCAAATTCACTGCAACCCGCGTATCTGAATGAGACGGGAATGATGAGAAGCGATCCGAGGCGATTGTTTCCACGGGCAAAATCATTGATTTTTTTTGGCTTGCCGTTCAGAAATGTTCCCGTGCTTCCCGAGACGCTGCCGGAAGCGAAAGATCCCGAACTTGCCGGAATGGTTGCCGGATACGCGACAAGACTGGATTACCACCGCTGCGGGCAAAGCTTCATACATGAGTTTTCTGGAGATTTACAGGCATTTATTGGAGAACAATTCTGGAGTTCCGGCAATGTTGACACTAAACCACTCGCGGAAAAACCGCTGGCCGCCGCCGCCGGACTCGGTAAAATCGGCCTGAATTCGTGCCTGCTGTGTCCCGGCAACGGCTCGGGATGTTTTATCGCATCGCTGGCGATTGATTTTGAACTCCCGGAAATCCGGGCAAATGATTTCACGCTTTCGTGCGGAGAATGCGGGAATTGCCGTGAATCATGTCCGAACGACGTAATAGGCGAGGATGGAAAATTCAAAGTTGATAGATGTTCAAGTTACATTTCCCAGGACGTTAAAGGCAAACTGAACGAAAAGGACACGGAGCTGCTTGGCAATTGGATTTTCGGGTGTGATGTTTGTACGGCGAGCTGTCCGGGCTCGAAACTGCCGAAAGCATTTCCTGTTGATCTGGAATGGCTGTTGCTGAGTCCAGCTTCGGAAATAAAGAGGCTAATTGCACCTACGCCGATGGGATACGCCGGGGTTACTCAGCTACGCAGGAACGCGTTGACCATTCTGAAACGCAGGGGGACTCCGAAATCGCTTGCCTTGGTGAAAACAGCCGGACAAAAACTCCAAAGCGAGCTTTTAAAGTCCATTGCGAATGATAGTTCCTGATTATAATTCCAGAATGGTTTTGTAGTGGGCAACAAGGCTTTCGTATAATTCATGGCTGTCGCGCTTTGACATGGCTTCGACGATCCGGCAATGTTGCCGGTAAACTTCATCGAAAGTTGATCTTCGGTAAAAATTCAGCTTACTGCATTCGGAAAAATAGTCCACGATCATTGGTTCCAGGCTGGCGAACAGTGAGTTGCCGGTAATCGACAAGAATTTACGGTGAAACTCGGTATCGAGTCCGGGATTGGTCTTTTTTGTGGCGGTTTTCATTTTTTCGGCAATTGCACGGAGTTCGGCAATGTCTTCTTTCGTGGCCTTTTTAATCACCAGCGGGGCCATGCCGGTTTCCACCGAAAACCTGAACTCGGCAATTTCCAATACGTGTTTTTTACTGGCGGCAATGAATGGTAAGTAACCTTTGTAGGCGTCACTGGGGATCAACTGAACGATTCGCGCGCCTGCACGGGGCCTGCTTTCGATAATCCCGAGGGTTTTGAAGTATTGCAACGCTTCCCTGACAATGCTCCGGCTGACATCAAGAAGTTCGCAAAGTTCGTGCTCTGAGGGCAAAGAGTCACCGGGGGTAAGCCGGTTCCCGACAATATACGTTTCGAGTGCGCTTATTGCCGCTTCGGTAGCCGTTTGCCTGCTGATCTTCTTGAGTTGCGTCATGATTTTACTGTTACTTCGACATGCTGAAAAGCTCATCGAACTTCTTAAGCTTGCCGGTGAATTCCTGGTATTCTGACTCTGAAATCTGCTTAAACGGAAGCTTCATGCAGCCGCTGTCGAATCCGAGATAACGCATTGTCATTTTTGCATAGGAGAAATCTCTTATGCCAACGGTAAAAAACAAGAACTCGTTGATTTTGAATTGCAGCTTTCTTGCTTCCGCAATTTTTCCCTGTTGGAAAAGTTCCCATAATTTCGCGAATGGCCTGGGCAGAATATTCTGGTAAGTGCCTATGGAGCCGTAAGAACCGAACATCATTCCCGCGATCATTAGCTGATCGGAACCGCTGAACCAGATAATTTCCTTGTCTGCTTTACGGATGATGTTATTGAACAGTGAAAAGTCGCTGCCCGTGAATTTAACCCCTTTTACCGTCTCGAGCGTGAACAGTCTCAGCAGACTTTTTTCAGAAATGTCTTTTCCCGCGATGGCCGGGTTAGCATAAATTAGAAAGGGCAGGGCGGAGGCGGTTGCGATAGTTTCGTAGTGTCTGAATTCCACTTCGGGGGAATAGGGATAATAGAACGGGGTGATCGAGGAAACCGCATCGGCCCCGACTGATTCCGCGTGGGCCGCAAGTTCCGCCGCTTTCGCGCTCTGGATGTGTCCCACGTGGATAATTATTTTCATTCTGCCGCGCCCGGCATTGACTGCGGCTTTGGCCATGTTTTTGCGTTCATCCATTTCCAGGAACGGGCCTTCACCGGTTGACCCAAGCACATAACAGCCGCGAAGTCCGTTGCGGTAGTGGAAGTCAATGAGTTTTTCAACCATTGCCGGATTTACTTTGCCGTCTGCGTCATACGGAGTGTAAAGTGCGGAGTATACGCCTTTGAAATCTTCTGGATTCATGATCTTTCCTTTACTGAAAATTTTTGTTTAATTGTAATATTGTCATACAAATAGAAAATTCCAATACCCGATCATGAAAAAATGTGAAAATTAAATTTTTTACTATTTCAGTAGGCAATATATATATCCTGCATTGCCTTTTAGAAATACTTAGCTATTTTTGCTGACATGGAAGATTATAAATCACAATTTGACAGTTTGGCGCACCTGGAAGAAAGACTCGGCGAGTTTTACCGTCAGGCTACGGACTATTTCGATACCGCCGAGAGTCATTCCGGGGAGTTTTCAGATGACCGGAAACGGCTTGCCGGATTTATTCCCGACGGTTCGAAGGTGCTTGAGGTGGCCTGTGGCTCCGCCGCCAATGCCGTTTTGCTGAAAGATAAAAAATGTGAGTACGCAGGAATCGATATAGGTTTACACGGATTGAAGCTTGCCAGGGAAAGACTGCAAATGCCGGAATGTTGTTTTGTTAATTCATCCATCTGGTATTTGCCGTTTAAAGATAAGATTTTTGATGTGGTTTTTTCCACTTATGCCATGGAGCATTTTGTCTGGGTGGAGCAGGGGATCCACGAGCAGGCCAGAGTGCTGAAAGATAACGGCATCCTGATCATATTGTGCCCGGGACATGCCCTGCCGCATCATCTTCCGGCCTCAATGGATCATCTTGACCGAGAGCGCAAAAGAAATATATTCAAAAAACGTTGTTTAAGTCTATTCAAATCGTTTTTCGGAAAACCTTTTTTTGAAATGAATGCCGATCCCGCGGTATTGCACCAACCGTACCAGCCGGATCGAGATTTGGTGTATTTGCCGAATCCCGACCAGATCAGGCGGGTGTTGACTTCTTCCGGTTTCGAATTGATTTACCAGAAAAAGTTTCCGGAAAGCGTTCACTATTCAGAACCGGACTGCCGTTTCCGCTTTCTGAAACGATTAATCGCAAAGCTGCCGTTGCTTCAGTCTGCATATACAAATACGTTTCTTGTTTTCAGGAAAACCGGAAAAGTTCCTGAAAAATTGAATGTGGAAACCATTTTGTATAAATAAAAAAAGCGCCCCCGGAAGGGAGCGCATAATTATTTATGATTGAAGGAGTTTTATTCTTCCTCTTCTTCCTCTTCTTCTTTCGGAGGTTCAGTGAAAAGGCTTTGTACCATCACGTTAACCTTTTCAACCTTGGTTCCGGTTATATTCATTACCTGTTCCTTGATGGTTGACTGAACCTTTGCCGCAATCTGGGGAATGCTTTCCCCGTACTTGATATTGACTTTTACCGCAATATTCACGGCTTCTTCGTGCATGTCGATGCCGATGCCGCCTTTACTGCGTCCACCGAGGATACCCGCGATGCTGCTGGCGAGAGAACTGCCTTCGAGGGAAACAGTTCCTTTCATTTTTTCGAGGGCTTTTTCAACTACGTCGCCAATCACGTTTTCGTGGATCTTGATTTCGCCCATTGCGGTTTTTTCAACGATATCCGAAGTAGTTGGTTTGACTTCCGGCGCTGATTTGGTTTTCTTTGCAGCTGCTTTTGTAGTAGCCATTTTTCAACCCTCCTTGATTGTGGTTGCTATTTTACTAAATAGTATTTGGTCTGAAATAACATACTGTCGAAACATCACGGATGCAAATTAAGTAATTCATTTGGAAATCCGGGATTTCGTAATAAAGTATTTGACTTAACAGCAACGGGAAATCCGGCATGGCAAATTTTTTATCCAAGACGATTCATTTTTTTGCGTATGACATCTGGCGCATCCGGTTGCGCGACCTGCCGAAAGGCAAGTTTTTCCTTATCAAACAACTCCAGATATGGGTGGTTGCCGTCAGGGGATTTATCGAAGACAACTGTTCACTGCGCGCTTCGGCGCTGACATTCTATACTACATTGTCAATCGTTCCGGTGGCGGCATTGCTGTTTGCCGTGGCCAAGGGATTCGGCATGGACAATATGCTGCGCGATCAACTCCTGGTGAAGTTTCACGAACATGAAGAGGTGGTACAGAAAGTGATCGGCTTTGCGGAGAAGTTCCTGCAGAAAACCCAGGGCGGACTTATCGCCGGAGTAGGCGTGCTGGTGCTGTTTTATACCGTAATTAAGGTATTGAGCAATATCGAGGCTTCCTTCAACGATATTTGGGGAATTAAAAAGCACCGGGTCTGGTTCCGCAAATTCACCGACTATCTTTCGCTGATGGTGGTTTGCCCAATCCTGGTCATTGTCTCCAGCAGTATCACGGTTTTTATCGCCACTAAATTGCGTGATATAACCTCACAGATTGAATTCATGGACAAATTCAGTCCGCTGCTGTTCCTTAGCATTAAAGTAATGCCGGTGGTATTCATATGGATAATGTTCACTTTTGTATATATTTTCATGCCTAACACCAAAGTTCGGCTGATTCCAGGTATTATTGCCGGGGTTATTGCCGGAACTCTTTTCCAGGTTTTACAGTATGCTTATATTATTGCCCAGGTCGGATTGTCGAAATACAATGCTATTTACGGCAGTTTTTCGGCGCTGCCGCTGTTTCTTATCTGGTTGCAGTTCAGTTGGCTGATTGTGCTTTTCGGAGCGGAAATCTCCTTTGCTTTCCAGAACGTGGAAAGTTATGAATTTGATCCGGACACCAAGAACATTAGTCACCGTCACAGGATTTTATTATGTTTACGGGTAGTGCAGCTTATTGTCAGCCGTTTTCGCGACAGCCTTCCGGCACTGAATGATTATGAGATTTCTCAGACCCTGGAGATTCCGATTCGGCTGGTCAGGACGATTTTGTTCGAACTCCAACAGGCAAAGATTGTTTCCGAAGTGATTGTGAATCCTAACGACAACCCCGGCTATCAGCCATCCGGAAACATTGAAAACCTTACTATTTCCGATGTGGTCGCAAAGATCGAAAGTCGGGGAAGTGATAATATTCCGGTGCTTGAATCGGAAGAACTCGAGCACATTGTCCACAGCCTTGAATTCATGGAACGCGCCAGTTCCCGCAGTTCCGGCAATATGCTGATGAAAGATATTTAAAGTATGGGCTATGATTGCGTGATCATCGGCGCCGGGCTGTCCGGACTTGCCGCCGGAATACGGCTGGCACACTTCGGGAAGAACGTCTGTATCTGCGAACAGCACACTCGGATCGGCGGGATGAACTCGTATTACTCCCTGGCCGGACACGAGCTTGAAACCGGGTTGCATGCCATTACCAATTTTGCCGCGAAATCAGAAAAGTCACGTCCGTTAAACAGACTGCTCAGGCAGTTGCGGATTCCATACGACGCCCTGATGCTCCGCGAACAGAATTATTCCGAAATCCGTTTTCCCGGGAATACGCTGCGGTTTACAAATGATTTCGATGATTTTGCCGCGTCCGTGCGGGATAACTTTCCAAAGCAGATCGACGGTTTTCTGAAACTGGATAAATATATCAGGGAATATAATGAACTTGATTTGCAGGCGTCTTCTGCCTCGGCAAACCGGATACTGCAGGAATATATCAGTTCCGAACGACTCCGGGAAATGCTCCGCTGTCCGGTAATGTATTACGGCAGCGCAACAGCCGATGACATGGATTTCACCCAGTTCGCCCTGGTTTACAAGAGCATCTTTCATGACGGCTTGAGCCGACCCGCCGGAGACGGTATTCGTACTTTGCTCAATTTGCTTAAAGAACGTTTCCTCGATTGCGGCGGCGAACTCCGCACTTCATGCCGCATTTCCGGAATCGAAACCCGGGACGATGGAATTACCTTGATCACCTCGAAAGAGAGACGGATCGAGGCTGCGAAAGTTCTGTCCAGCGCCGGACTGGTGGAAACAATGAATCTGTGCGAATCGTTACCGCCGGAGCAGAAAAAGGTTCCGAAAGGTGAATTGTCTTATCTTGAAAGCATGGCGGTGTTCGATAAGTCGGATACAGAGGCGTGTCGCGGTAAGGAAACAATTATATTTTTCAATACAAATGACACGTTTATATACCGCCAGCCGAAGGCTGCTTACGATACCGCAAGCGGCATCATTTGTTTCCCTGCCCACTTCCAGTTTCATGACGATGACATAGTTCCTGAGCCATCGGTTCGAGTTTCAACGCTGGCCAATCACAAGGTATGGGAAAATATTACCGATATTTCAAAATATAAATCCGAAAAACAAAAGGCCGCCACAGCGTTATTTAAAACCGCCGAAGAAATCACCGGAATGCGGAATATCGAAAGCTCCGCGGTGCTAACTGACCTTTATACCCCGCTTACCATCACCCGCTTTACTGGACGCCATCATGGTTCGATCTACGGCTCCCCACATAAACTTCGCGATGGGCGTACTCACTGCCCTAACTTGTTTATCTGCGGCGCGGACCAGGGATTTCACGGTATCACCGGGGCCATGCTCAGCGGCATCACTATCGCCAATCTTTATTTATTGGTCTGATCCAGAATTTCAGCCAGTAGCGGGTAGTCATTGGTTTTGCCGGCAACTTCGCGGAGGTTGGCCAGTCCGTTGGGGATGAACTCCAGGTAGTTGCGTTTGTTTTTTACCAGTCCCAGGAAGCCGTAGGCGCCAAGGGCCTGCATGAGGCGTTGAAGTCCGCAAGTCAGCATTTGCGATTCAAATTGCGTGAAGGAGAATTTCAGTTCTTCCGGCGCGGCGGTGAAAAAGTTTTCATAATAATAATAAAACAGTCTCTGTCTGACCGGGGAGGAAATATTCATATATGGATCATAGAGAAGCGCGCAAATGTCGATACCGGCCGGGCCGACCCGTGCGCCCTGGAAGTCCACAAAGCGCACTTTATTGTCTTGAAGCATGATGTTCTGAGATTGGAAGTCGCGATGAATCAGTACCTTGGGGATATCAAACGCGGCGACGGCCAAACGGTGGAATTCTTCTTCAAGCTCGTTTGTTTTATTTGCGGGGATTCCGCAAACCCTTTGCAGGAAATTTTCCCGGAAATAGCTTGTTTCCCAGCGAAAATAATCGTAATCGAAAATTCGGATTCCAACACTCTCCGGGGCGGTTTCCCGCAAAGCGTCAATTCCGGTTAAATGGAACTCGATTATTGCGTCGAGAATTTTCCGGTAAAGCGTTTCAAGGTCGGCATCCGGATAATTTTGCGTAAACCTGAAAACGGTATCATCGCCAAGGTCTTCCATTAACACCGAGAACTCTTCGGGACGGATATCGAAAATTGCCGGAGTCATCAGCTTAAGGCCGTGGAGAAACTTACCGACGCTGATAAAGCGGGGAAAATCTTTATCAGCGTTATTCGATACCATCAGCACCTGGACTCGTCCTTTTGATTTCAGCCGATAAAAGCGGCGGTCTGATCCATGCTCAAGCAGAGTGCTTGCCTGGTATTCGCTCCAATCCTCAAGGATTTTCAAGTTGCGGAGGTCTGCCGCATCCTTATGAATACTGAAAGCGGGAGTGATAATTTCTTCTTTACGATACTCTCCGGCGGTAATTGTGCTTCCGGGCAGGAGAACGCAGTTATTAACCGTCGCATTATTTTCAATACGGCAGTTATTACCTAACGAAACGAAACCGGTAAGTTCGGCATCCGGCGCAATATGACAGTTGTCTCCGGATATGACCGGTGAATTTGTATCCATTTTAGGCGGATTTAGTTTGTGGTGCAGTAAGATGTCCTCGTGTGCCTGAAAATACTGTTCAGGAGAACCGAGGTCGTTCCAGTAGATTTTATCCGGACAATATGCGGCGGCACGGCCAGGACATCTCCTGACAACTTCAAGGATGGCCGTGATAATCGAACAGCTTACCGGTTCTTCCGGTAGAAAGTTAAAGATTTCCGGGGTATATATCGAGAGTCCGGTATAAGTGAGCTTTTCGTTTTCCGGGCCGGTGGTTCCCAGCTTGTCAAGGATATCGATAATATTTCCATTCTCGCTTATTCTTACCTTGTTTTCCGGGCCGTCAATCAGCACCATCGTGACAATTGCATCAGCTTCCCGGTGGTGTGCAATCAAGCCGCCGAAATCCAGATCGGTCAGAATATCGCCGTTGTGGAGGATGAAATCCCTGCCGTCGGCTAACAAAGCTTTTGCGTTGACTAACGGGCCGCCTGTACCGAGAATTTCCGGTTCGGGATAGATATTTACGGAATTTTTAAATTCTCCAGCGGCAACAGATTCGGAGATTTTTTCTCCGAGGTGATGGGGGTTTACGGCTATCCGGGAAACTCCGGCGGATTTCAGGTTGAGCAGAATGTTTTCCAGAAGCGGCCGGTTACAGACCGGAAGCAGAGGTTTCGGGTAAATTTCGGTTAAAGGACGTAGGCGGGTTCCGTAGCCTGCCGCCAGGACTATTGCATTGGTAGTTTTTTGTTCCGACATTATTTCCTATATGGTTTCCCCTCATTTTTTTCTTCCAGTCCGCGCGTAAGATAATCATATATCACGGAAGCGAGTGTGCTTTTAGTATAATATTGAGTCCCGAGTATGGTGTTGTGCTTAAGGACGTTCATGATTATTTGACATTTTAATCTAGTGTAGAAATTATTAATGTGTTTATTGAATTCCGCGCCGAATTTTAGTTTGTTTCCGCACAAAGGGGAAAGCGAGATAATTTCAATGCCCACGGGGATTGGCCTCAACATCGTCAGAGAGCGCTGAT
The DNA here is from genome assembly GCA_963678815.1 of Victivallales bacterium. Taxonomy (GTDB): domain Bacteria; phylum Verrucomicrobiota; class Lentisphaeria; order Victivallales. The sequence goes on along the minus strand of OY787460.1, from coordinate 3,019,900 downwards.
AATCCTTATTGAATATTGTCAGCTTTTCCATATATGATGGAGACTTTTGTATATTTTTCGCGAATATTGACGGAGTTGAAATAAAAGCCGGGATCAGGAAAAATATAGTAAAACGACCTATTAGACCGGACATTTTTATAAATTCTCCTGAAGGTTTTATTTTTCCGTGGAAATTCCAAAATCATCTTACTGCATCTGCCGGCTTTTTCAAGTTCGCTGAAACCTGGATTTGCATGAAAAGCAAACTGACGGGTTTATTCCTTGCTGAATCTAAGCTATATTTAAGGTTTTATTAACCTTTTTGCGTGAATAATGCATAGCAAACCTGAAACTAAACTCGATTACCAACTGAATCCATTGTCATTCGGCATGGGGGCGTGGGTCTTGTTGCTGGTGTTTTTGTGGGCCGGAAATACGGTGGTTGCAAAGCTGGTGCTTAAAGACATTCCCTTATTCTGGGCGGTTTTTTTTCGCTTTATGTTGGCTATGCCGTTTATTGTGGTATTTATTCTCTGGCGGAAAACCGATCTTCGTATCTCGCTGAAAAATTTTGCGATTATCGCCTTGCTTGGCGTCCTTACTCTTACTCAACTCATTTTGTTTATGGCCGGGACAAAGTTCACCACCGGCGGACGGGCCACGCTTTTCCTGTTTTCGTATCCGTTGCTTGTTCCGCTGCTGGCCCCGTTGTTCATTAAGGGGGAGAAAATCAATTTCTGGGTGATGGCCGGAAGCTTTATTGCGTTTATCGGTCTCCTTTTGCCGATGCACAAGGCAATCAGTGAACCCGGAGGGACTTTGAAAGGTGATCTGCTGGAACTGCTTAGTTCATTGTGTCTGGCGTTTATGATCATCTACAGCAAGCAGTTGATTACCAGGATGAATAAGTGGAACGTGTTTTTCTGGCGTAATATGGTATTGATCGTTTTATGTCTGGGTGTGGCGATACTCACGGAAAAGCTTGATTTGAGCAAGGTTAACGGCGTTGCCTGGGGAGCGTTAAGTTATCAGGTGCTTGCTGCCAGTGTATTTTGTTTTCTGTCATATCAGTATATTTTATCAAAACACAGTCCTACCGCTGTTTCGGTTTTCTTCTTTGCCACACCGCTGTTCGGGATGTTGATAGGGATAGCATTGCTTGGAGAAAAATTCGAGTGGCCGTTACTGACCGGATGTGTTTTAGTGGGGATAGGGATTTTTCTGGTCAACTGGAAGTACAAAGGTTCATAATTATGCCGCTGCTGATGAAAATATATGTCGGATTTCTTATCCTGATGATACTGGTGAATTCGGTTTTCTGGTTCAAGTATGGCGGAAAAATCTGGATGTTGTTCTACGAGTTCTTTTCCGGGGGGTATTTGACGCTGATGATCTTTGCTTACTGGTATCCAAACGTAAAGGCATATTTTGGCGCATGGAGCGTAATTCCTTTCGCAATCATTCTTGCATGTGATTTTTACTTGTCGATGTGGGCGAAGCTCAGAGACTTCAGTCCGGCACTTAAAGACGTAAGTGAAAAGGAACTGGAGGTTTCAAAGGCTCTTTCGGTGCTGGTGGCGTCACCCGGTTATATTGTCGGCGTCCTGCTGTCGGTCAAACTGCTGATGCCACTGTTTCAGGCTACTTAAACAACGGTATAAACAGGTCCTTGTAGCATTCCGACAATCCGGTAAGGATCATCTGCACCGCTACCGCCGCCACGATCAGACCGGTTATTCGCACCAACGGGCCGATTGCGTAAATACTATTGAACAGTTTCCCTATCCAGCCGGAAGCGAGCATTATCAGCATATTCAGGACCAGCGCAAAGATTATGGCAATTACAGACAGAATGATGCCGGATTCAGCGGAAATCGCGATTGCCGCGGTGATGGTTCCCGGCCCGGCGATAAGCGGTGCGCCCAAGGGCACGATAGAGATATTCAGGTGACTAGCATCGCCATTGCCAATAAGGTTTTTCTCATAGAAACAGCCTTTCCTTACGGCGGTTAGTCCCACGATAAATAAAACAATTCCGCCAGCTATCTTCAAGGAATAAACATTTACATGAAAAATCGTGTGAAGAATAAAGCTGCCGGCCAAGGCCAGAATTATCAGGATCACAAAAGCCGTGAAAGTTGACTTGTAAGTCAGAGTCCGCAACTCTTTCCAGGTGTAGGAGGGTTCCGCTGACGAGAGCAGGACAACCTTACTGGCGGGATTGATCAGTGCCAGAAAATATAATGACATTTCCAGAATTTGCGCGAAAGTCATACAAGATTTCCCCTTTAAGGGCGCTTAATATAACTAACCCGCGTTACACGGCAAGGCGCTATTCAGAAAAATCCGGTTTATTTTTTTATCGCATAAACGTAATATGCGCCCTGGACTTCGTTTTTGCCGTCATCGGCAAACCAGGCTTCAAGCGTGGTGATACCTGAGGGGAGCTCAAGTTCGAATGTTGCTTCAACCGCGCCATTTTCCAACTGATACTCCACTTTTTGTCCTGCGATTTCCATCCAGGCCCGGTTGGGGGTGATTTTGATACTATCAATATCTTTTAGGACTTCATCAATAGGCAAGCCAAGTTCTTCCGGCCAGCGGCGCAAGCGGAATTCATATATTCCCGGCTGCTCTACGTCAACCCGCCATTTGCCGCAGCTTTTTATGGCCTGTTTAATGTGGCTCTGGTTCCAGGCAACGTCGCCCATTACGTCCATTGCATCGAGACGGGTTGGGTTTTCAAGGGGATTACCTAAAGAGATCGGACTGTAATTTTCCAGGATTTGCGATACTTCCGTCCACCATTCCTCGTGGGCGTTCCGCATTTTCTCCACTATTTCCGGATGCTGGGCGGCAACATTATTTTTCTGGCCGGGGTCAGCTTTGATATCATACAGCTCTTTACCTTTGATAAGTCTCCAGCGTTTGGTCATTACGCCGCAGTTCCATTTGCCGGGTATGGCGGTTCCCTGCTGATATTGAGCAAAAATGGTACGGTCGGGAATTTCGCTAACTTCACCTCTGATGAGGGGGGCGGCATTAAGGCCGTCGGTATAGAAATTTTCAGGTGTTTTCAAGCCGCACATATCGATAAATGTCGGGAGCAGGTCAACGTGATTGATGAATTCGTCAAGATTCCTGCCGCCTTCAAGACCGCCTTCCGGCCAGCGGATGAAGAAAGGAACACGGTGTCCACCGTCATAATAAGAGCCTTTTTTGCCGCGCATTCCGGCATTGTAGCCAACGTTTTCCGGCTCAAACCAGCCACCGGACGTGCCATTGTCGGTCATAAAAATAAGGATAGTGTTATCCGTGATTCCAAGTTCATCGAGCTTATTTTCCAGCTTTTTAAAATTCTCGTCGATATTTGTGATCATGCCGTAGAACGCAGGTTCGAGAATATTCGGATTGTCTTCATACTGCTTTTTGTATTTGTCGGCCACAAGGTATGGGCCGTGCGGAGCGTTGGTCGCAAGATAACAGAAGAATGGTTCATCTTTATTTTCGTCGATAAACTTCATTGCTTCGTCGAACCAGATATCGGTGCAGTAGCCGTCGTGCGAAACTGGTTCGCCATTGTGGAAATAAGTGTCGTCAAAATAGTTGTTTCCCCAGAAGTCGGGAGTTTGCCCCACGCCGCCGCCTTTATGTGCCACTACTTTCTGAAAGCCCCGGTCTTGTGGGCGGTACGGATAATTGTCGCCCAGGTGCCATTTGCCGAACATTCCGGTTTTGTATCCGCTGGAAGCGAATACTTCCGGCATTAGCGTGGCGTCGCGATTGAGTATTGAGCGTCCCCAGCAGGTTGCGGAGAGTCCGACCCGGAGTGGGTTTTGCCCACTCATGATCCCGCCTCGGGTAGGGGTGCAAAGTGGTGAGACGTGGAAATCAGTAAATCGCACGGCTTTGTCGTGAAAAGCATCAATGTTCGGGGTTTTGATCCATGGATTGCCGGTACAGCCCAGATCGCCATATCCCTGATCGTCGGTCATTACAAGTACTACATTCGGATGCGCCTGTTTCATATTATCTCCTTGTTATATGATTTGTTGTATATTAGTTATTGTAGCATTATATTGATTGATTAAAATGAAATATCGCACCTGAGTTATGAACGATTCTAACATAAGCGAATCTTTACAGATCCATACGGCGGCATGCCGGCGGCTGACCGACTGGTCACACGCTATACCGTCTCGCGGGCACTGGAGAATGTATTGGAATCTGCAAGGCGGCGCGGAAGTCCAATACGACGGAAGGTGTTTTCCGCTAATTCCCGAACGTGCCGTGTTAATTCCCCCTGATACTCCAATAGGCCGCAGACTTGACAATCCGGCGGAATCATTCTATGTACATTTCAGTCTTGGGCTGCCTTATGATCTTCTGGCTGGAAAAGTTTACTCAATTCCAACAACGCCGCTTGAGGTTTACCTGACATCGGTATTGACTGCATTCAAAGATGAAGCTCGGGAGCCGAGGAAATTTCCGCAAAGCGCTGTATTATCATTGAATGCCATAATTTTCGGATTGACCGCACGGATTCCGGAAAATGACTGGCCGCGCGCTCCCCGTGATTCGCGTATACGAGCTATTATGCAGGTCATGGAAAGACACCTTGAAGATCCTCTCGACAATTCCGCGCTGGCCGACAGGATCAATATGAGTGTAAACGCGTTCATCCGTAAATTTTCCCGCGGGGTAGGAAAAGCGCCGCAATTATATTACCTGGAACGGCGGCTTTTACATTCAGCCAATCTTTTGGAACACACCCGGCAGAGCATCGAGGAGATTACCGCCGCATGCGGATTCTGTGAGCGTAGTTACTTTTCCCGCAGATTCAAAGCTTATTTCGGGACAAGTCCGGCGGCATACCGGAAAAGATAAAAGAAGCATTTTTAACAAAATACGCATCAAGATTGAACCGGTCTTTAATATTCGGATATTCACTTATAAAGTGTTTTTGCCCTGTGTTGAAAGTAATATCCGGGAGTGGTATTTTACATTACAATGAAGATTATTTTACTGACAATGGCTCTGGTTTCGATCAGCATTTCCGCTTTTTCCGGGAATGAAGACGTGGAGAAGATCATGAAGCAGAGAGACAAGACAGTTGAGCAGGCAAAAGTAAAATGCGACATTGCCTGCCGTCAGGCCGACGTGGAAGCCATCAGGAAATTGGTGGCTTTACAAATCAAATATACTCGCGAGGGCAAGCAAAAAGACGCCAAAAGGGTTGCGGAAGCCGCGAGAAAACTTAAAAAACAACTCCTTACCCCGAGACCTGACAGAATCCCGTCGGCGACAAATGCTCCACTAAGAAATAAGATTTTAAAAAGTTCGCTGGATGAACAGTATCCGGATGGTTCATTCCGGGCAATGGGGCATCATTATTGCATTCTTCCCGCCAAGATGTCACGGCCTGACGGCAGGAATTCATGCAAAATTTTCAAAGGGCATGTTCTCCGAATCGATACGCAAGAAGAATTGAAGTATTTTACTAAACTCGCAAAGGAAAAGAAACAGGCGTACTGGGTAGATTTGGATTATGATCCCGGAGTTGACAAATGGAAAACCCGTAAGGGGGACATCAAGGATATTCACCCTGAAAACACCATGAAAATACCAGGCATGGGGGCTTCCATAAATCCGAAAGACGGATTCAAGGCCGTTAAAAATGCCGATTCCAGAATGCTCATCGCCAATATTGTTTGCGAATGGGATAAATAATGGACACCTCTAACAATAGCGTTTTCGGCTCCGGGCAGTTCTTTTTCGTCCTTGCTTTGTCACTGGAACTCGACGTAGCTTGAGGCTATGCCTCCGTTCCTGGCTTCTCACCAGGAACCAAAAATTATCAGCCCTCGCCAGGAAAGCCAATTATTAGAGATATCCTGGTGTTTTTCTTGCCATTCTTGAGGTATAATGTTTGCGTTATATAACAATAGTATTATATTAACATCAGAATGGAGGTGAAAAATGGTTTTAAAAATAATTATTGGTATAATTATCGGCGGAGTTATTGGCGCGATAATGGGTTATTACGGCAAGTGCAGTTCGGGGGCGTGTCCACTCACGGCAAATCCCTGGAGGGGTGGCGTTTACGGTGCGGTAATGGGAGCGCTGATCGGTGGGATTATTGCCAATCCGAACAAAAACTACTTCTCCGGCGGCAAAGAGGAAAAAACGTCTGCCCGTTTGGTCACCTTTGACAGTCCGGCGGGATTCAACCGCATGATAAAGGAAACCAAGGGTGTCGCGCTGGTTGATTTTTACGCCGAATGGTGTGGCCCGTGCAAACAGCTTTCCCCCGTAATTTCCAGTCTCGCTGACCAATTTGCCGGGCGCGCAAAAGTATGCAAATTGAATGTAGACAAGGTTTCCGAAACAGCAAAAGAGTTCGGGATTAAAACCATTCCTACCGTTATAATTTTCAATAACGGAAAGCCGGTTGAACGTTTTGTCGGTGGGCAGAAGCAGGATGTTTATGCTTCCGCGCTGGAGAGAAATTTGAAAGCAGCAGAAGAAGCGAAAAGCCCCTGATGCTTATTCAGGCCACGGAATCTTGATGGCTGAATCGTCGATGGAGTCACCGGAGAGGTCCAGGCAGAAAATTGAGCCAATCATATCTACAACTTCAGTGACATGCACTGCGGCCCCGACCATGATCGGCCAACCCGCTCTGGCGCCGATTGCCCAGTAGTCGCGGACACCCCAGCGAAACACCCGGTCCGAGGGAAGATAAACGTCCAGAGTTGACTGCTGATTGTAGTATGGCATCACGGTTCCGAAAGTATCTTTGACTTCACGGAATTCCTTGGAGACGCAAGCGAAGCCGTAGTTATAACCGCTGTCGACACCGCCGCCGTACTGACGGTTGAATGCTTTTTCGATGAAATACTTGTCGCCGACTTCAAAACCAAGCTGAACAAGATTGGTTACCTGCGCGAAACAGGCGAAATTATGACCGGCGCCGATTTTGAGGGTGACTATGTCCGAGATGTCAAGGAAAAGATTGGGGAAATACCAGATAATCACCCGGACGGCTTTCGGGACGCTGTGCTCATCAGGAACATCCGGCTTGAGATCAGTTGCAAAGGCAGTTGCCGACAAAGCACATAAGATTAGCACTGTCAGAATAATACTATGGCCTCGGCCGGAAACGGATTTTATATATTGCATAGCTGCCTTTCCTCGTTTGCTACCCCATCTTGTCAAATCGAACGGAAGCCGTCTGCGCCCGTCAATCTATTAACATATTATTCCCTACGCAAAAAATCAAGATTGTTTGCGTACAATTAAAAATCAGTGATTCTCTGAAAATTCCCTGCGGAAGTTGAGCGGGGAAAAGCGGTAGTATTTCTTAAACAGCCGGGAGAAATAAAACTGGTCCTTGAATCCGCACATTTCAGCGATTTCAGAGATTTGCTCATCGCTTTTTTTGAGGAGTTCGGCGGCTTTTTTCAGCCGGCAAAGGTTAAGGTAGCGTCCGGGGGGCTGATGATGACGAAGAAAAAACACTCTCCGGAAGTGCGGATATGATATTCCGCATAAAGACGCTTCGTGGTGAAAGTCCCAGTCGGCTTCTGAGTTTGCGTTGAGCTTCGCGGCCAAATCGTCGAGTTTGGGGAGCAGATACTCCGGAGCCGGATTGTCGGCGGCAGGCTGCTCATGGATCTGGAGCATGAGTCCTTCTAGCAGGTGAACGGCACGGGAGTGATTCCGGGACACCATTGGACTGAGCAGTTTTATGATTTCATGCAACGTGGAAATAAATGTTTCCGGACGGGTGATCTGGTAAACGGGAACGTCTTTTGTCACCGGGAGCAGTCCCGTGCGGATGTACTGCCTGACGCGGGAGCCTTTGAAACAAACAAAATTATGGTTGTTTTCTCTGCCGGCAGGAGGCCCATAATGAAATTTTGGCCCCGGACGGGTGATCAGTACCCAGGAACCGGTGTGTTTGCGCGGCTCGGAGTCGTCCACGGAAATTACCACTTCGCTTTCATGGCAGAACTGAATGCCGTAATAATCAGGAAATATCCGTTCGTTTATTGAACGGTTATGCGGGGAACTTCCGCAACCGACAAATTCCAGTCCGTTGAAATAATCCATGATTAAATTGTCTATATTATTGCTTATATTATCTATTCACAAGTAAAAGATCAGTTGTTAAATTAATAATCATATTATCAATTGCAAGTTTCATTAACCAAAAGACGGGAGAAAAAATGAAATACGGTGTTGCGGATTACGGTATGAATGTATGGCATGGCGGACTTTATGATATTGAGGACCGTTTGCTTGCGCTAAAGGAAATCGGATTCAACGGAACGGAAAGGCTGGAAGCTGTCAGTCCGTCGGATGCAATCCAGAAAGCGGCGTTGTACCACAAACTCGGAATGGACTTCAGCACTTGCCGAGGCCCGAACGTGCAAACCAATATAGAATGGACTGCCGGACTCGGTAAGGAATACATCTGGATGACTCCCGGGCAATCCTCTCGCGACATCGATTTTGAGCTTTATTGCCGCCGCGCCAATGAATTGGCAAGAGTGTGCAGACGATGGGGACTTACCGCCGCTATCCATAACCACATGGGACAGCGCATCGAGAACCAGCAGGAGCTTGAAGATTTCCTGAAAGCCGTACCTAACGCAGGAATCGTGTTTGATACCGGGCATCTTTCCATGGCCGGAGGCGATCCCGTGGAAATTGTCAGGAAATATCACAACCGGATTTCCGTGTTCCACCTCAAAGATGTTTTTTTGACAGGCGGCGTCCGCCCTGATGGTATTAAGGAATATCGTTTCTGCGAACTTGGCGCAGGAAATAACGGATTCAGCAACGCCCCGGTTCTGGAAGCTATCCTGGAAACCGGTTGGGACGGCTGGATTCACATCGAACACGATTCGCATTTGCGGGAACCGCTTGAAGACCTGAAAACCAGCTTGGGCTTCATTAAATCGGGCATCGAATAATTTTCTTTGCGGAATATGTGCTGAAAAAAGCCACAAGCCTGTAAAAATGCACACATAGGCTGTATATTTACGGCCTATGAAACTGCGTGATTTACAAAAAACAGATATAGTATTTTTTCTGGCGCTGTTGGTTATTTTCTCTATTGGGATTTATTACCGCCTGTCGGGAATCTCCGTCCGTGGCTTGGAATATGATGAAATATGGACCATAAACAATTATGTGTCCAAGGGGAATATTTGGGCTAACTTTACTAATTTGACCATCCCGAACAATCACCCGTTGAACAGTTTTATTATGGGAATAATCTACAGAACTGTTTCCGGCGCGGTTTTCTGGATGCGTTTTCCCGCACTCGTGACCGGTATTCTGTTAATGCTGGCGGCGCCATTTGTGCCGTATTTGCTTTTCAGGTCCCGCATGGCAGTAATCTTGACGTTGGCGTTTACCGCTTTCAATGGCGCCCTGATCCATTTTTCACAGACCGCCAGGGGATATTCGCTTCAGATTTTTTTCATAACATGCTTTCTGGCGATAGCGATTATCCTTGTGCGAAATATTATTGTCAGCAGATATAAAAGGCTGATTGTTAATTTGCTGCTTATGTTTACAGGTTATTGCGCGGTATTTTGTCTTCCGACTACAGTGTTGTATATTCTGCCGATAGCCGGACTGCATGTTCTCTGGTGCATATTTGCTCCGGATAAATATACTCCCGGAAGCTCTGATGAGAATTTGCGGAAAATTCTGCATGACCAAAATTCGGAAATTATTATTTCCTATATAATTCTTGGAATTGGCACATTTACATGGTACTACCTTATTTATGACCAGTTTAAGGCGTCAAAAATAACCGGGGAAGTTGTTGTCCTGTGGATGATTCCGGGTGTTTTTATACGGATTCTATCTTTTATGACTGCCATTCTGGTTCCAATTCTCGGTGCTGGTCTGTTAATAAAAAGAAAAACTTTCCTGCACGGGATCGCATATATTGTCATATTGCTCTTTCCGTTTTGCTGCGTTCCGTTTGTTAATGTCGGCCCGGATCGTATTTACACCCCGCTTTTGCCGGTGATTTTTATTGCCGCCGCCGGGGGGATAATAAATTGCCTCGGACTTATCGAAACTGAAAGATCTAGAAATATCTTCGCGCCGCTTCTCGTTGCGGGTTTTGTTTGTTTTTCATTTATAAACCTGCAACCGTCATTGGAGCGCTGGACTCCCACGGATTGGAAATCCCTTACGAAAAAACTGATAAGAAAGTTTCCCGAGCGTGTTTATCTCAGCTTTCCATCCAGCGAAACGTATCCTATCCGATATAATAACTATCCGGATGTGGTAATTGATACATTCAACAGAACACCAAAGGATGAAACTTATTTTGTCCTGGTCGGTTCCAGGGACCGGATCAGTGGAATGAGCATGAAAAGCAAAGGTGAGAAGATTATTCCCGTGTTTGGGAATCAGACTTTGTTAGATTATACCGATAATTGCGTATGCGCCATATACAGACTCAAAAAAATCAAACCTAATTCGCACATCGCGTCAAACGTTATCATTGCGGTAATTCCCCCGCTGGATAAATTAAGGGTTCAGGCCCTGGTGCGATATTTGCAGGGACGTTTTTACTCTGATTGGCTCCTGCTTAACTGTTGGCTGCAGGGATACTTCACAATTCCTGGTTCAAGTGTTCCAATGGACGCCAGGGTCTTGGCAATCTTCGGAGGAAATGAACTGGTTCCTGAATTGCTGAAAATTCAGGAAATGGGCAAGGGAATGGTCCAGTTTTATTATCTAAAAAGCATAAAACAACAAAAGCAGCAGATGACGAAATAGTTAGTTGTTGATCGCCGGTCTCAGTTTTTTTATAAACTCACTCCTTGGAATTTCCTTTACTCCGAACTGTATCAGGTTCTCGCTGATCACCTGGGCGTCGAGCCAGGTCAAGCCCTGCTTCCCGAGGTATTCCACCGCGCCGGCCAGAGCGAATTTTGAAGCGGCGCTTTCCCGGTGGAACATGCTTTCCCCGGAGAAGTATGTTCCGATCAATACTCCGTAAAGCCCCCCGACAAGCTTTCCTTCCGGGTTAAGGGTTTCAAAGCTTAACGCAAAGCCCTGTTGGTTGAACTCTGAATAAGCTTTGATTATTTTTTCGGTGATCCAGGTTCCGTCTTCAGGGGCTCTGGGAAATGAACACTCCCTGATTACCGCGGAAAAGTTTTCATTAATTCTCAGCTTAAATCCGCGTTTTCTGAATTCACGCCCTGCGCGGCGTGAAATATGGAAGTCAGAAAACTCCAGAATTGCCCGGGAAGGCGGTGAAAACCAGAGAATGTATTCCTCTTCAACTGGCCAGGGAAAGATGCCGTTACGGTAGGCCGCCTGAAGATAATCCGTATCTATATCCAGGCTCAACGCCAGCAAGCCTGACTCATCGGCGCTGTCTACCGGAGGAAATAGGTTCCGGTGAATTTTATTTTCCGAATGCATTAAAAAAATTTCGGTTCGCGGTTTATATTATCGGATTACGTAATATAGAACGGCTGAGAGATAATGAAAAGCATTTTGATAACCGGAGGCGCGGGATTTGTCGGATCATATCTGGCGATACGGCTGAAAGAGCATTTCAGGGAATCCCGGATCATTGCTATGGATAACCTGTACCGGCGCGGTTCGGAAATCAATCCGCCTCGGCTCGAAGCCGCGGGGATCGAGTTTATCAAAGGCGACGTCAGAAATCCTGAAGACCTGGCAATGGCCGGGAAAATTTCCCTGCTCATCGAGTGTTCCGCTGAACCATCCGTGCTTTCCGGTAAGGATGGCGATACAAGCTATCTTATCGGCACCAATCTCCAGGGGGCGATAAATTGTGCCGGGTTGTGCCGGAAGTACGCTGCCCCAATGGTTTTTCTTTCCACTAGCCGGGTGTATCCGATCCATGCCCTGGCGAACGCCAATATCGAGGAAACTGAAACCCGGCTTGAACTCAGCGACAGCCAGCAAGTATCCGGACTTTCCAGCGAAGGCGTTTCGGAAGATTTTTTGATGACTGGCGCCAGGTCGCTTTACGGCGGAACCAAATTCGCCGCGGAAATTATGCTTGCCGAATACCGTCACGCTTTCGATCTGCCGGTAATTATCAACCGGTGCGGAGTAATCGCCGGACCCGGACAATTCGGCAAGGCTGACCAGGGGATCGCCGCCTTCTGGTGTGCCGCGCATTATTTTGAAAGACCGCTCAAATACATCGGATTCGGCGGACACGGCAAGCAGGTGCGCGACTTCCTGCACATTGAAGACCTTTTTCAGCTTATCCTGCTCCAGATGGCGGAACCGGAAAAATTCAGCCGCAAAGACTTTTTTAATGTCGGGGGAGGGCGTTCCATCAGCGCATCGCTCCGTGAACTCACGGAAATCTGCCGGGAAGTTACCGGCAAGACCATTATAATCTCCAGCGAACCGGAAACACGCTATGCCGACATCCCCGTTTATCTCAGCGATACAAGGAAGATCAAAGAATTCTGTAACTGGTCGCCAAAATTCGACGTCGCGAAAATCATAACCGATATCAACCAGTGGCTCAAGGAAAACCCAAACGCCCACTACCTGTTCAAATGAATAAAAAAAACACCACAAACGACATCCCCTGGAAACCGCTGTATTTCGACCTGATCTTTATCGTGCTGGCGCTGGCGGTTACACTTGGTTTCTGTCTGTACGCCAATCAGATTTGGGAGGATTTTTTTATAACCTTCAAGTTTAGTAAAAACCTTGCCGAGGGTAACGGTTTGGTTTATAATCCCGGGGTGAAAGTTCACGGTTTCACCTCCCCGCTGGGGGTGCTGCTTCCCGCGTTCTGTCACTTGGCAAGCGGATGCACCAGTTACCTGTGGGCCATCTGGTTGTTCCGGATACTGTTCTGCATTCCTGCCTACATCGGTGGCGGCCTGTTTCTGATGCGTAGTTTCCGCATCGACGATCCCGGCGGACGTTTAGGGTTCATGGTCGGGCTACTCTATCTTGTTGAATCCAAGTCGGTGTTTTTCTCGGTCAACGGCATGGAACAGGCGTTCATGTTCCTGTTCCTCGGATGGGCAATCTATCTGCTTCGCAAAGACATTGTCAAAACCTGGCTCTGGATGGGGCTTGCCTGGGCCGGCCTTATGTGGACACGCCCCGATTCCTGCGTCTACGTGACGGTGATTGCGATTGCCGCTTTCGTGTTTGCGGCTTCATCACGGAAGAATGTCGTTATTGCGATAATCAAGGCAGGGATTGTCGCAACGATTGTTTACCTGCCGTGGTTTGCCGGTGCATGGATTTATTATGGCAGCCCGGTTCCGCATACCATCCTGGCCAAGGGTGCGGTGTATGCGCGAAACAATATGGGATACAGCTTTTTTCAGATATTCAGGAAACTGCCGGAGATCATCCGTTCGGTTTATGCGCCTCCATACCCGATTTTCAAGGCATGGCCTCCACTGTTGCTTTACTTCTCATATTTGTTGGGACTCACCGCGCTTTTCTACTGGATATTTCCGCTTAAAGGTGACCGGCTCGGACGCATACTCTCGTTCATGTTCTGCCTGATGTGCTTTTACCTGTCGTTCATCCCGTTCTGTTACCCGTGGTACTATCCCCCGGTGGCGATGCTCGGGCTAGGCGCGATTGTCAGTTTCCTGTTTGCGGTTGGAGCGGCGATCAAAGTTCCCATGATTAAAAAGTGGTTCGGTGTATGTGCTGTTGTGCTGGCTTTGATCCTGATGATCGTGATATTTAAAATGGCGGTTAACCTGGTGAAGATTCAGCAGGAAGTTGTTGAAAACGGCACGCGCAAACAGGTTGGCCTCTGGCTTCGTGACCATATTAAACCGGGTGACCGTATCTATCTCGAATGCCTCGGATATATTGGCTACTTCAGCAATGGCAATATGCTGGATTACCCCGGCCTCTCCACCCCGGAGGTTACCGATCTGCTTGTAAACGACAAAGACAAAAAACTCGATTTCCTCACTATCATCAAAGTGTTGAAACCGGAATGGATGGCCATCCGCTACTCGGAATTCATGAAGTTCGTAAGAATACCGTATTTTCGGGAAAACTACGTGCCGGCAAAACAGTTCAATTCTCTGCCGGAAATTGCGAAATATCAAGGACTTCCGGATCCAAAGAAGGCCCCAAGTTTTTACAACGATTTCTATTTTATCGTCTTTAAACGCCTCCCGAAACCGGTAAAGGGCCGTTGATTGCAAACCGTACTGGTCTATACTTTTATAGCCGCCTGGAAAAAACTTTGAAATTGCTGTCGGCGAGATAATGAGGAGCAGGAATGATAATTATCCGGATAGCTGCCGTTAGCTTAATATTTTTTCTGGCTTCGTGCCGAAAACAAACTGAAGCAAAAAAAACTGGTCTGAAAGACTGGAACCTCGAGATAGATCAACCCATCCGGCAGCTTGAAAAAGTATTGTCAAAAACCCGACAACAGCAACCAAGAAATTATACAATATCAAATATCGCTTTTCTATATAACGTAAAACTTTATCTCCTGTTCAATCGCTATATTGATAAACTGCCTCAAGCAGAACGAGAACGGGCAGTTAAACAACAGCAATTGTGGCTAAAAAAGAGAAAGAAACTGACAGACTCCGCCTATTCTGAATATCAGGGAGGCACTTTAGCATCTTATTCAGCCGGAAGAAAGAGCATAGAAGTCACAAGGAAAAGAATCGCCGATGTAGAAAAGCTTATTGATAAACACAAGCAATGAAATCTAGCAGTATATCTTTTGATTTTATAATTTGTCCGGTGCTTTTGATTCTGCAAACGCTTGGAGTGCTGACAATCTATTTTGGAGATATTGGGTTCGATTATCCGGGTAAATATGGCTTGGATTTTGGGCACTTGTTATTGATATTGGCAATGGAAGTGGCGATTATCATTGTACTAATAGGAATTTCAATTGCCATCAAAAAGTGGTGGCCGGTATTGTTGTCATTATTCATTGTTCTGCTCTTCTTAATTCCAATAATCTTATATCCGATATTTTCGTAAAATACGTTCTTTCTTTAGTTCCTTGTTTGCAAAATGGCAAAAAAATTAACGGAATGTGTATTGCATTTAGCTTTATCGTTTAGTATATTAAACAATTCGTTTAATAAGTTAATTAGCGATAGGGTAATATGGATATCGGTGAAAAATTCAGAAATGTGCGCAATGATAAAGGTTTGTCGATGCGGGAGCTTGCGAAAATGTCCGGAACGACAATCGGGACGCTTTCACAAATTGAAAACAACAAAATTTCTCCATCGATAAGCACACTGAAGAAAATTCTAGATGCCCTGGGAATGACCCTTGGCGAATTTTTCGCCCCAACAGAAGAATCCGAACCCAAGATTGTAACAGCTCACAAGGACTTGATCAATACTGCCAGCGGAGAAGGCATTGAATATCTTACCCTGCCCAGGGGCAGTGCAAATACCGGGGTGGTGCTCATGGATGAACGCTATCAGCCCGGAACAAGTACCGGTGAGGAAGCATATACACATTCCGGCGAAGAAACCGGGATATGTATCAAAGGAACAATCGAACTTACCGTAGACAATGAAAAGTACGTGCTGAGGGCCGGGGACATTTTCAGTTTCAACTCCGAGCGTCCGCACAGTTGGAGGAACATAGGTAGAACTGAAGCCAGAATGATAACGGCATGCAGCCCGTCGTCATTTTAGACAGGTCAACATGATTGCATTTAAATGGTAAAATCACTACTGTCCGGTAAAAAAACAAGAATTTATTAACCACAGAGAACACGGAGGGAGAAAAAATCTTGAATTTCGACACGAAATTCACGCCGTTTACGGCGGTCTCCGCCGGAAAAATGTCCGCAAACCAGTTTGCTGGACATCTTTTCCAGGCAAATGCCGATTTTTTCTCCTTCACAGAGGTAAGATCCGAGAAGTTGAGTTCAGCTTTTTCTTCTATTCTCTGTGCCCTCTGTGTCCTTCGTGGTTTCCAAAATATTAACCGGATAGCTATGTGGTAAAATTATAACATATACAGGAAAGAAAATGAGAGAAATCAAGAACTTGATTGGTGGTGAAAGGATTACTCCTGAAACCGGAAAATGGCGGGAGATTATCGATCCGGCGGACGGACGCACGGTAGTGGCGAGGTTCCGGGAATCCGGCGCGGACGTTGCAATGCAAGCTGTGAAATCCGCGGCTGAAGCGTTTCACGGATGGGCCGCGACTCCGGTGGTAAAGCGCTGCCGTATTCTTTTCCATTGCAAAGAACTGATGGAAAACAGAATCGATGAACTATCCGAGGCGATTGTTAAGGAAAACGGCAAGCTTTTTGCTGAAGCCAAGGGCAGTGTCAGGCGTGGTATCGAGGTGCTGGAGTTCGCCTGCGGCATGCCACAGCTTCTCAAGGGCGAGTGGCTGTCCGATATTTCCGAAAACATCGACGGATGGCAGTACAGGGAGCCGCTGGGCGTTGTCGCGGGAGCATGTCCGTTCAACTTTCCGGCAATGGTTCCGATGTGGATGTTCCCTGTCGCCATAGCCTGCGGCAACACCTTTGTTTTGAAACCTTCGGATAAGTGTCCGATCAGCGCCGACATGATTGCAGATATCTTCCATGAAGCCGGGCTTCCTCCCGGAGTGTTAAACGTGGTTCATGGCGGACGTGACGCCTTTGAAGCCATGATCGACGCTCCTGAAGTCAAAGCAGTTAGTTTTGTCGGTTCCACTCCGGTTGCCCGTGCCGTGTGGCAGAGCGCCACTGCCGCCGGAAAACGGTGTCAGTCACTCGGCGGGGCCAAGAATTACAATATTATCATGCCCGACGCCAGCCCCCAAAAAACTGTAGACGCCCTGATTGGTTCAGCTTTCGGATGCGCAGGGGAGCGTTGCATGGCTACCAGCGTTGCAGTGATCGTCAAAGGCGCTGAACCTATTCTCGAGCAGATGATAGATCAAATAAAGGCAATAAAACTCGGCAACGGCATGGACGCTGAAACCGGGATGGGGCCGGTAATCAGCGCAGAGCACCGCGACAGAATCCTGAAATACATTGACACAGGCATTAATGAAGGCGCGGAATTATCTGTGGACGGACGCAACCCGGAAATTCCAGAAGGTTGCGAAGACGGTTTTTTTGTCGGTCCGGTGGTATTCGACAAGGTAACTCCGGAAATGGGCATTGCAAAAGAAGAAATTTTCGGCCCGGTTCTTTCGGTAATGCGTGCTGAAAGCCTTAACAAAGCCATTGAACTCGCCAACAAAAGCTGTTTCGGCAACGGCGCGTCGATTTTCACCGGATCAGGTGGAGCCGCGAGGGAATTCCGCACCCGCATTGAGTGTGGGATGGTAGGCATTAACGCCGGAGTTCCCGCGCCAATGGCGTTCTTTTCATTTGGCGGATACAAGGCGTCGCTTTTTGGTGACCTTAAAATGCACGGTCGTGACGGCGTAGAGTTTTACACAAAGAAGAAAGCAATAATTCAACGTTGGTTTGATGGCGGTGAAACCGGCAACATCTGGGGCCACTAACCAGGGAGTGTCCCTGGACTGAGTGGGCAAAGTACTGCGCGACTTTGCCAGGGAGTGTCCCTGGACTGAACGGCATTTTCACGCTTCATCGAAAATGTGAAATGTTGTAGTTCACAGCTTCAGCTGTGTTGAAGAAAACGAGTAATTCAAAACTAAGGATGAAAAATGAAAGCGAAAGAATTATACGATCAGTACATGATCACCAGTATGGTAGGGGGATTCGAACCCATAGAAGTTGAATCGGCTTCAGGATGCACGATGCGCGGACACGACGGCGCGGAATATCTGGACTGTTTCAGTGGCATCGCGGTGGTGAACGCCGGACACAATCACGAGAAGATTAATGACGCCGCCAAAGCGCAGATCGATAAGCTTATTCATTGTTGTACCTGTGTGTATTACAACCCGAGGGCCGCGGAATTGTCGGAAAAGCTGGCGGAGATAACCCCCGGAAAGCTCCAGAAAACATTTTTCGGCAACAGTGGGGCGGAAGCCATTGAAGGCGCGTTACGGTTAGCTAAGCACCATACCGGCAAATGGGAATTCGTTGCCCTTACCCACAGTTTCCACGGACGCACAAACATGACGCTTTCGATCACCGGCAACAGTAGCCGCAAACTTTCCGGCGGACCGTATTATTCCGGCGTGGCGTTTACTCCCTCGCCGTACTGCTACCGGTGTCCGTTCAAATGTTCCGGGCCGGACAAGTGTAATTACGAGTGCGCGGAACATCTTGCATCGGTGATCAAGTTCCAAACTTCCGGACATGTCGCAGCCATGATCGCCGAACCTGTGATGGGAGAGGGGGGAATAATCGTTCCTCCGGATAATTATTTCAAACTGGTCAAGGAAATTCTTGACGATCAGGATATTTTGTTGATCTGCGACGAAGTCCAGGCTGGTTTCGGGCGTACCGGTAAGATGTTTGCCATTGAGCATTATGGTGTTGAACCGCATATCATGACCATGGCAAAAGGCATCGCCAACGGCTTCCCGCTGGCGGCATTCATTGCCGAACCGGAAATAGCCGACGCTTTCACTCCGGGAAGTCATCTTTCAACATTCGGGGGGAACCCGGTGAGTTGCGCAGCTTCGCTTGCGAATATTGAAGTAATGAAAGAAGAGAAACTTCCGGAAAATTCCGCTGCAAGGGGTGAGCAACTCACGACCGCGTTCAAAAAACTTAAGGCCGAATGTTCCCTTATCGGCGATGTTCGCGGTAAAGGCTTGATGATTGGAATCGAGCTGGTCAAGGATGCGGATAAAACTCCTGCCGCCGCCGAAGCGAAAGAAGCAAGAAAACTCTGCCGGGAAGCCGGAATCCTTATCGGGGTAGGCGGACCATTCGCTAATGTGGTAAGACTCCAGCCGCCATTGAGCATTTCGGAGGAAGAATGCGAAAAAGCGGCCGAAATCCTCGGTAAGATATTGCAGAAATTGGCCTGAAAAAATTATCCGCCTAAGGTTACGGCCCGGATTTTGATGACAAGTTTTTTGACTTCATTTTCCGGGCCTGCCGCTACCTGCGGAGCATGAATGTCGCCCGGCATGAATACCGCGAAAACCCCGGGAGCAAGATACAGTTCACTGTCGGGATGGTCCGGGGAGCGATAAAACTCAACGTCTCTTTCCGGTGAATAAGGAACTGAATTGGCAAGCTCCGTGCCGGGATGGACAAGGATTATTTCCTCTCCGTCCAGAATCATCTGGATATCGGTGAAGGTTCGATGACATTCCAGTTTTGCCGCTTCCCGGTGAATGGTCTGGTATTCCGACACCATCGCGAAAACGTCGTCACCATTGATGGGGTATGTTCCAATCTCGATATCCGGAGTAAGCTGCTCGATAAACTCAAAAGCCTTCTGCCAGTTTTTTCCGAGCGGATACCTGCGCCAATTATCGATTCTTTCAAATATCATTGTCATATCTCCTTATTTTGCGCCATCAGCAAAGTGAAACGGCGTTGTTTCGTCCAGAAGCAAACTCTTGTCAGATATAAATCTCGCCTTTTTTAGTGATTTTAACTTGGGTTGAAGCATTCACGCAATACATTGGCAAGTCGTGGCCAAATGGAAAACCGAGTAATACCGGACCTGGAACGAGTTCGGCGATCCTTTCAAAAACAATTAGCTGTCCGATCTGACTTCCGCAATCCTTAAAGTTTCCGAGGATAAGTCCGGCACAGTTCCGAAGAACTCCCGCAAGTTCCAGATGGGTGAAAGCTCTGTCTAGTGTGTAATTTTCTTCCCCGACATCTTCCAGCAGCAGAATTTTATCTTTCAGGTCCGGCAGATATTCCGTACCGAGCAGACAGTGAAGCAGATAGAGATTTGCGGTAATCATTGTACCTTCGGCGGTCCCGTGTTTGAGGACCCGCGGTGATTTTTTCGGAGTAACCACTTTTTCCGGTGATTCCGGCCCTGACAGCACCCGCAACAGGCTTTTCGTTGTGAATTTGTCCTCCGACAATTCATGAAACACGTTGAACATAGGCGCGGCAATCGGCGTTTCCACCCCTTTTGCCAGCATAGCCATGTGTAAAACTGTTACGTCGCTGTAGCCCAGCACCGGAATCTTGCGGGAACGCAACAAGTCCCAGTCAATATGCGGCAGCATCTGCATGGTTCCGTATCCGCCGCGCAAACAGAAAATCAAGTCAACCGACTCGTTGCGCCAGGCGTTATGGAGGTCAGCAACCCGCTCTTCTACTGTTGAACAAAGATATTTTTCCCTGGGTTTGCCGTGTATGTGCGGCATCAGCGTAACTTTAATTCCCAGCGACTCCAGGAGTTTACAGTTTTTCTTCACCACTTCCGGCTTTTCCGGTCCGGCGGTTCCCACTACCGCGATATGCTTTAGGTCAGATGGAAAAGGATTCTTCATTTAAACTCCCGTTAAACGGCCACGAAAGACACAGTTGAAGCTGTGAACTCCAACAGTTATTTCGATAAATCTACGTATGGCGTAGAGCAATTGGCAAACGGTTACTTCTTTTTGCCGGGTTTAAGTTTTTCCGCCACGAATTCGCGGAGATCAGAGATTATGACCGGAAGTAACTCAACCATGCGGCTTTCGGATTTTGCCGGCCGGTAATCAAGCTGGTCGTAAATCCACTCGGTGCAGCCGATCTTCTTGTTAATCTTTTTTCTTCCCAGCTCTTTCCCTGACGGATCTTTGAGTACGGCCGTAAGGTCAATAGTGACACTGCCGTATGACACCGGCAGGAAAATCCACAGAACGCCACCGGCACTCGAAAGTCCATAGGTTGTAAGATTGCGCATCCAGACGGCTTTGTTCAGGGTAATCAGTAATCTGTAGGCGTTTGCGGGAGCTTTGAGGTTAGGGTTCGCCTGATCAGCGGCAAGTACGCTTGTGAACATGCCGGAGGAACGGAAGTAGATGGCGAACTGCTGTTCAAGAGAATCCCTGACGCTGTTCTGAAGGCTATTATAGCGCATTACAGGGTCGCGCTCGGTTTTTGCATACGGCCAGAGCGGGATAAGAAGGAGCGGATCGCTGTTGATGTTAAGAGGCCGATCCGGGTAGTCCGTGCTCATATCGACAATTCGTGGCAGATAGAGGGGGTTTTTTAGCGGAGGGCCAAAGCAGACGACATCCTTTTCCTGGTTAGCTTTCGGAGTGGATGTACAGCCCACCATTACGAGCAGAGACAGTCCGGCGATCAGAAAAAGAATTTTTTTCATGACGTTTTTTCCTCTTTTTTATTCATGAAGGTTTCCATAAAATTGATTGGAATAGGGAAGACGATGGTTGAATTCTTCTCGGTTGAGATTTCCGCCAGAGTTTGCAGGAAACGGAGCTGGATCGATGCGGAGTTTTTACTGAGTACCTCCGCGGCCATGGACAGCTTTTCAGATGCCTGGAGTTCACCTTCGGAGTGGATGATTTTAGCGCGGCGTTCACGTTCGGCCTCAGCTTGCTTGGCCATTGCCCGTTGCATTGATACCGGAATCTCCACATCCTTCACTTCAACCACACTTACTTTAACTCCCCATGGATCGGTTTGCTCATCGATGATCTGCTGGAGTTCCTGGCTGATTTTCTCCCTTTTGGAAAGCAGTTCATCCAGTTCGGATTTACCGAGGATATTACGGAGAGTGGTCTGGGCGATCTGGGAGGTTGCCTGATAGTAGTCGCGCACATTTACCACCGCCGTTATGGGATTGGTTACGGCAAAATACACAACGGCGTTCACTTTTACCGGAATATTGTCGCATGTAATAACGTCCTGTGGGGGCACGTCATGGGTGATTGTCCTGGTGTCAACTTTGACCATCCGGTCAAGGACGGGAATCAGGAATATCAAACCGGGACCTTTTGGGGCAAGTACACGTCCGAGGCGGAAGATCACCGCCCGTTCGTATTCACGAATTACCCTGAGGCAAGACAGCAGAATGCTCACTAGAACAAAAAAAGTAAAAACACAGACCAGTACCAGGCCTATTAACGGATTCATAAATTTATGCCTCCTTAACTATGTTGCTGATTGATAACTGTATATTGTTCCTGACGCAATGCAAGCGTGAATTAATAAAAGCTTATACCGAGCTTGAATCCGGGCAAAATTAATGTATTTTTTAGTTTACCGTTTTTGCACGAATTATTCAGGGGCACCGGAGGTTTTTTAAATGTCGCTCAGACTCTGCTTTTCTACCATTGGGGCGGTGTTGTTTTTTCTTACTTGCGATGCTTTGGCTTTATCCGGAAATATCAAACCCGGCAGATTGAAAAACAAAAAAGTCGTAATTGTCAATTCCTATCACAAGGGATACGAATGGAGTGACGCGGTAGTTGACAAAGCTTCAGATATTCTCAAGCACTATAAAATTATTGTCAGGGTCATCACCATGGATACAAAGCGCAATTCCGGCGAGAATTTTATAAAGCAAGCGGCGCTGAAAGCGAAAAAGACCATAGAGAAATTCAATCCGAATGTAATAATTGCCTGTGACGATAATGCCTCGCAGTACCTGATAAAACCTTACTTTAAGGACTCAAAGTATCCGGTAGTGTTTGTGGGCGTCAACTGGGATGCCGGAGTTTACGGGTATCCATATAAAAACTCAACCGGAATGATCGAAGTTGAAATGATCGAAAAGCTTTACGCCTTTCTCCGTAAATATGCAAAAGGCAGCCGGGTTGGTTTTTTAAGCTCCGGCGACAAAACGTCCAGGAAAGTCGCAAAAACATACAACCGCTTGTTCTTTAACGGCAAACTCAAGGTTTTGCTGACGGATGATTTTAAGCAGTTCAAAAACGATTTCCTGAAGTTCCAGAATGACGTGGATATTCTCATTATCTACACTAACGGCGGGATCAAGAATTGGGACAGAACCGGTTTTGAGAAATTTGCTATTGACAATACCTTGATCCCAACAGGTTCTGCTCAAGACTGGATGGCGCCGTATGTACTTGCCACATTCGCGAAAAACCCGGAAGAATTCGGCAGCTTCGCCGCCGATTCCGCAATGCAGATACTCAGCGGCATGGAGCCTCAGGAAATTCCAGTCCAGGTAAACCAGAAAACAAGATTGACTGTGAATACCTTAATCGGTGACAGGCTTAAAATTGTTTTTCCTTTGTCTATAATAAAAACCGCGAAAATATATCCTCCCGGAATAAGCCCGAAAAGCAAAAAAGGTCTCCTTAAATGAAATTACAGACCAGATTATATTTATTTTCCACGGTATTGATCGTGGTTACCACTTTTTCGGTGCTGCTTGCGGGAATGGCGATCATTAATCAACTGCTTTACCAAATGAGCCGGCAGGTGCTTAATCTGGAAGCCGGCAATGTGATCAATCAGCTTGATGAAGCATATCAGGTACTGGAGGAGTCGGGGCTTTCCGGGGTCAAAGCGTATCGCGATTCGGTAAAGAACGAGCTTTCAAAAAAATTCAGCGGTAATGTCATTCAGAAGGGCACGGTGATAATTATCGATGAGAAAGGACACTGCCTTACTCCAACCCAAAGGCTCTCTGCTCCCAAATCGGTAATTGTGGGGCTTCTTGGGAAAAAGAGCGGCGAACTGGAATTCACCGATCCGAAAACCAAGAAGAACATTTACAGCATATATGACACTTCTCCCGCATGGAAATGGACAGTGATTGTTTCGATTCCCAGGAACGAGATGATGCTGGAACGTGACCTGTATTTTCTCACCGTAACTTTCATCGGTATGATTGTTCTGGTTATCGCGTTGAGTGTTTCTTACTTTTTCTCGCGCAGATTATCTACGCAGGTTTCGGCAATCATTAACACAATTAAAAAAGTGGCGATGGGGGATTTCAGCTCCCGGGTGACAATCAAACCGTTTTCAAAGGAACACAAAGAGTTGCAGACAGGGATCAATTCCATGATTGACGACCTCATGCGACGGGAAGTGGAGCGGAGCCGGGTTGAAGAGGAATTCAGGAAACACCAGAAGCTTGAGTCCATCGGCGTTCTTGCCGGAGGTATTGCACATGACTTTAACAACCTGCTTACCGCTATCCGGGGTAACGTCCAGCTCGCGCAAATGTATCCGATGAACAAAGAGCTTGAGCAATGTCTTACTGAAACCGAGAAAGCAACCGAGCGCGCCATGGATCTTACCCGGCAGCTCCTGACCTTCTCCAAGGGCGGCGACCCGATCAAGAAATCCGCGAACATTGAGAAAATCCTCGAACATGCCGCAACATTTGTTCTCCGTGGCGCAAAAACCAAATGCGAGTTTGCTTTTGACCCCAACCTGAAGCCGGTATATGTTGATCCCGGTCAGATAAGCCAGGTCATCGACAACCTGGTGATTAATGCAAATCAGGCAATGCCCGATGGCGGAATAATCAACATCAATGCGGAAACCGTTCAGGTTGATCAGACCTCCAGTCTGCCGTTCCATCCCGGAGAATATGTAAAGATAACCATCCAGGATCATGGAACCGGGATCAAGGAAAACAACCTTGCGAAAATTTTCGATCCGTTCTTTACCACCAAGAAAACCGGCACGGGTTTGGGGCTTTCCACATGCTACACCATCGTTAAGAGACACGAGGGGCATATTACTGTTGAATCCGAAGTAGGCCAAGGCACTACATTCATTATCTATCTTCCGGTGGCAGAAGAAATCATTGTTCCACAGGCTAAAAGGAATAAAACCGAAGATACCAAAATCGATTCCGGTAAGATCCTGCTGATGGATGACCAGGAAAGTATCAGGGTCATTCTGGAAAAAATGCTAAAAACCATGAACTGTGAGTGCGAATGCACCGCGGAAGGCAGTCAGGCGGTAAGAGCTTATGTTAAAGCGCTTGAGTCGGGGGAGCCGTTTGATATGGTATTTATGGATCTTACTATCCCCGGCGGAATGGGCGGACGCGAAACGATTGAAGAATTACTGAAGGTTGATCCTAACGTTATCGCCATTGTTGCCAGCGGTTACTCTAACGACCCGGTAATGGCGCATTACAAGGATTACGGATTCAAGGGCAAGCTGGAAAAACCATTTAAGATGGAAGACCTCAGAAAGCTCCTCAAAGAACTGCTCCGGGAACGCAAAAACAATATTGCCAAGGCAAAGTAATACCGGTTTGCATTTCAGAAATTCCAGAACGTATTAAGTTGTTTTTATTCAACTTAAACGGTTCTTAATTCTGGAATTTTTCCCACTCAGGCTCGTTATCGAATATCCATCGGTAGTATTCTTTTTCACGCAATCTTGAACCGGCGGCCTCATCAACGATAACAACGGCTTTGGGATGGAGTTGCAGCGCGGATGCCGAGACCATGGATGTAACCGGGCCTTCCACCGCTTTGGCGATGATTTCCGATTTTTCCTCGCCGATTGCAAGCATGACGATCCGCCCGGCTTCCAGAATTGTACCTACACCCATGGTTATTGCGCGTTTCGGCATATCTTCCGGACTGTTGAACAAAGGGGAATTCTGGGCAATGGTTTTAGGGGAAAGCGCTTTCTCGCGGGTCCGGGAACGCAACGCGGAAAGGGGTTCATTAAAGCCAATATGCCCGGTACGCCCAATTCCAAGCAACTGGAAGTCGATTCCGCCGCAGCGCTTGATGCTGGCTTCATATTTTCGGCATTCATCGGCAATGTCCGGTGCGGCCCCAAGCGGAAGGTGGGTGTTACGGGGATCGATGTTGATTTTATTGAACAGATGTTTGTTCATGTAAAAACGGTAAGAATTGGGATTTTCCGGTGGCAAACCGATATATTCATCAAGGTTGTAGGTGCGGCACAGGGAAAAATCCAAACCTTTCTCACGGTGCAGCTTCCCGAGAATTTCATAAACGTCCTCCATGGTGCGCCCGGTAGCGAGTCCCAATACAAGGTCCGGCTTCTTTTGCAGTTCCAATGCGATTATTCTCGCGGTAAGATTTTCCGCGGCTTCCGCGTCAGGCTGAATTATTACTTCCATATTTTCCCCATGTAAAACCGCTAATATTGAACATCAGCGGTTCTTGAAATATTCGATTGTTGCCGCCATGCCGGAATCGAAATCAGCTTTCGGTTTGAATCCGGCAGCGAGAAGATTATCGATTGCCGCTATGGAATGTTTTACATCCCCGGCACGTTCCGGAGCATGGATGACTTCTGAACTGGAGCCGGTGATCTTCTTTATCAGATTCACCAAGTTATTGATCGTGATCTTTTTGCCGTAAGCCACATTGTATACGCCGGTATTGCCGCTTTGCGCCATGAATACGTTGGCGGCCACAATGTCCTTGACGTAGATGAAGTCGCGGGTTTGCTCACCGTCTCCAAAGATTTTCACAGGCTCATTTGCGAGCGCTTTAGCGGTAAAGATCGGTATTGCCGCGGCGTAGGCGCTGTTGGGGTCCTGGCGCGGCCCGAAAACGTTGAAATACCGCATACAGGCGGTTTGCAAACGTCCCTCGCCGGCAAACATGCGGCAATAATATTCACCGTCAAGTTTTGTTACCGCATAGGGGCTTTTCGGTTCAGGAAGCATGATTTCACGCTTTGGCATCTCCGGGTTGTCTCCGTAAATGGCGGAGCTGCTGCTGAAACAGAGTTTCTTGACCCCGGCGGCGGCGGCTTCTTCAAGCACCAGCAATGTACCCTCGGCGTTGAGTTTTACGCATTCGATAGGTTTTTCCATCGACTCAGGCACACTTATCATTGCCGCAAGATGAAACACATAATCCACGCCTTGCATGGCTTTACGCACCTTATCGCGGTCCATAATGCTTGCTTCGATGAATTCAACTTCGAAACTTTCGAGATTTTTCAGATGTCCCGTACGCAGGTTGTCAAGCACCCGCACCTCGGCTTTGCCCTGAAAATGTTCAACGATGTGACTTCCGATAAATCCGGCTCCGCCGGTAACCAATACACGCATGTTAAAAATATCCTTTCAACTTGTCAGAATTTAACTTAAAACCGGTAATTTACAATTTCAGAAAGAACCGTAAATCATAAAGACTGCCTGAGCAGTTCCATCATTGCGTCTTCCTGGTCCTCGATCGATTCCACAAGCTTGAACTGGGTGCGGCAACGGTCGAGATTGTGCCCGTCACGATGGGTTTTGAAATAGACGTCGCCTTCCAGGAAGTCGGTAAGGAACCTGATTCCGATTTCCAAAGTGATAAGCTTGCCGCTGAACGGCAGATTTTCGATTTCGGCTGGGGTAAGGAATTCCGAGGCGGAACTCAGATATCCCTGCAATAACGCTTCGAACATCGGCATTTGCATTTTTACCTTGCTCAGGTCTTTTTCATCCTCGGCGGCCGGGCTTGTTCCCGTCCTGACCATGTCCCCGAAATCGTATAAAGCCAATCCCGGCATTACGGTATCCAGATCAATAACGCAAATGCCTTCACTGGTGGCGTCGTCAAGCATCACGTTGTTCAGCTTGGTGTCATTGTGGGTCACCCGTTCCGGGATTTCCCCTTTTGCGTTGAGATCCAGCAGCTTTGAAGTCATTGTCTGCCGCGCCTGGACAAATTCGATTTCCGTCTTTGCGGCTATTGCCCGGTTGTACTTATCAGTTTTTAACGCGGCTTCGAAATTTTCATAGCGCTTAGGGGTGTCGTGGAAATGCGGAATCGTTTCGTGCAGTCTTTCGCCGGGAAGGTCCACTAAAGTTTTCTGGAACTCGCCGAATGACTTCGCCGCCTGATAAGCCTGGCCGGAAGTTTCAAGCACGTCATAAGTTTTGGCTTTTTCAATAAAGATATAACAACGCCAGTGATTACCGTCCTGGTCACAGTGGTAAACACCGCCGTCATTGGTTTCGATCAGCGTCAGGGCGCGGCGTGATGCTTCGTCCATATCGGCTGTTTTCCGCCGCTGATGCTCTGTTACCCGTTTAATATTTTCCATCAGGGCAGGGGGATTCTTGAAGATGTTATGATTGATCCGCTGAAAAATATAACGGATTTGCGTACCGCCCTGATCGTATGTTGAAGAAAAAGTATCATTGATATGTCCTGAGCCGTAAGGAGCGGAACTCACGAAATCGCCATGAATGGTAAAATTTGCCCCTATTTGCTTCAAGTCATAATTATTGC
Organism: Victivallales bacterium; assembly: GCA_963678815.1. GTDB lineage: Bacteria > Verrucomicrobiota > Lentisphaeria > Victivallales. The sequence continues at coordinate 2,991,839 of OY787460.1, read as the reverse complement.
CGGTATTGCTCATGGAATATTATCTCCGGTTAAAAAAGTTTATTAGGGTAAATACCCTGGTCTACGAGCTTCCGGATATTATCGATCACGCCGGGCTTGTCGTTACGGTATGTGATGCCGAACCAGGAGTCAGGGGTTTCCAGGACTTTTGTCCGGGCCTGTCCCTGCTTGATGAGCGTATCAACCACTGTCGGGATAAAGAATTCCGCTTTTGGTTCACTGATGTGGTTTTCGAGAAACTTTTTAAATTCAACCTGGAGGTGTCCGAAAAGCGAAGGCGTGAACCCCCACATGTTGAGCGACACGTATTCATTGCCCTGGAGTTTGGTTTCACTGCCATCCGGATTGGTGTTGAATATCCGGTTGCCATCCTTGCCGATTTTAGTCATTTCCTCTACATTGTCCAGAAAATTGCCGTTGCCGCAATGACAAATTCCCCGTGCCACGGTTCCATGCTCGGAAAGGGTGTTGCTGAGAATGAATCCGGTCATGCAGTATTCGGCGACGCCATTTGAACTTTCCGGGTTATTTTTAAGGTAATTATAGATGAGCTGGTATCCATTCCTGCCGTAGAAGTCATCTGCGTTGATTGCCGCGAAGGGTTCTTTTACAACGTCTTTTGCCGCAAGAATCGCGTGTCCGGTTCCCCACGGTTTTGCGCGTTCCTCCGGAACGGAAAAACCTTCCGGCAGGTCGTGAAGGTCCTGAAACGCATATTCAATCTTGATGTGTCCTTTATATTTTCCCCCCACCGATTCCTTGAAGTCCCGTTCGATTTCGCGGCGGATAACAAAAACAACCTTGTTGAATCCCGCGCGGATAGCGTCGAAAATGGCGTAATCCAGAATGATTTCATCTGAAGGTCCAACCGGGTCGATCTGTTTCAAGCCCCCGTAACGGCTGCCGATACCGGCCGCTAATACTAAAAGAGTTGCATCCATGTTTTATTTCCTGTTTTTTGCTGAAATTAAAGTTACGCGGAATCGCGCACAATCAAATCACATTCGATAGATTCTTCCGGCAGAATTGGCTGATTTTCCAGCAGTTTAAGCAAACGCTGTACTGCCCGTTCGCCAACTTCGTACTCATGGAAAGAAATACTTGTGAGAGCCGGATGGTAAAATCGGGATATTTTAACATCGTCGCAACCAATCACCGCAATATCTTCCGGGATTTTCACCCCTGCGTTGAGCGCGGCTTTCATGAAGCCGATTGCCAGCACGTCATTCCCGCATAACACGCAGTCACATTCGGGGCACTCATTCCGGAGCCGCTCATAAGCATGGCATCCATGCTGGAACGTGCTGCCGCCTTCGATATAAACGGTTTTTTCGGCAAGATCAGCGAGTCCCTCGGCAAAACCCTGTTTTTTTAGAATATCCACATGATCGAGAAACCCGGCCACGTAAGCCGGACGCTTTCTGCCGATTTTCCGGAAGTAGCCGCCAGCGAGTTTTGTCCCCTGTTCGATCTGGTATTTTACGGTATATTTTTCCACTCCCGGCAGTTCCCCTATTAATATATAAGGAATTCTGCCGGTCTCCGCAATTTCCAGAAAGCGCCTTGCTCCTTCGGTTCCGCCCATAATGATGATACCGGCGAAACTGCCGCCGAGAATAAAGTTCTTGAAATCGTCCAATGCCTCTTCATCCAGGTCGGAGGCAAAGGGATGTGCCTGGGGAATCTTACCAGCCTGTAAAGCGGTGTCGCTCACTCCAAGTAAAATTTCGTTGATGAAATAGTCAGGTTCGCGGTTTTTGTGTGAAGGATAAAAGAAGCCGATGGTATCAGTTCCCCGGGAACTGAGATTCCGGGCGTGAATATTGGCCCGGTAACCAAGCTCTTCAGCCTTGGCGAGGATAAGGTCGCGGGTTTTTGCCCCTATTCTTCCTTTGCCGCTGAATGCCCGGGACACCGTGGCGGTGGACACGCCGGAAAGTTCCGCGATATCTTTAATTGTCGCACGATGATTTTTCATCAATATACCTGTGTTAGTGGGTAAACGATTGCGCAGATAAATTTATACACAAAATTAAATGATTCAAGCTTGAAATAATAATATTTTGCGTAATTGTTTACTCATGGAGGTTTTTACCGCGGGAATTTACATTATAATATACTTGTAAATTAACAATTCAACAAGTGGAGGAAGTCATGGACAATTTTACGTTTTACAATCCGGTGAAGATCGTATTCGGCAAAAACACCATTCCCCAACTTGAAAATCTGATGCCGAAAACCAGTAAAGTGATGCTGCTCTATGGCGGCGGCTCAATAAAAAATAACGGAGTATATGATAAGGTTGCCGCCGCGCTGAAGAATCATGACCTGATAGAATTCGGTGGTATCGAGCCAAACCCGCTTTACGAAACCTGCATGAAGGCCGTGGCGGAAATAAAAAAAGAAAAGGTTGATTTCCTGTTGGCGGTGGGAGGCGGTTCCGTGCTCGACGCCACAAAGTTTATCGCGGCGGCGGCGGAATATAAAGGCGATGATCCTTGGGAGATTCTCCTTAGTTTTGGAGAGAAAGTGGAGAGTTCCATGTCATTGGGCGCGGTTCTCACGCTTCCGGCCACCGGTTCGGAAATGAATCCTAATTCCGTGATTTCCCGTAAAGCCACATCTGAAAAACTGTTCTTCGGTCATCCCAGTGTTTATCCGGAATTTTCAATTCTCGACCCTGAAACCACATATTCTCTTCCGGAAAGGCAGGTCGCGAATGGAATTGTCGATGCCTTTGTGCATGTTATGGAACAATATATGACTTATCCGGTCGGCGCTTCGCTTCAGGATCGCTTCGCGGAGGGCATTATTCAAACCTTGGTTGAAGAAGCCCCGAAGGTAAGGAATAACCCGAAAGATTACGATTCCCGCGCAAATATTATGTGGTCGGCAACGCTGGCCCTTAACGGCTTGATTGCATGCGGGGTTCCGGAAGACTGGAGCACTCACATGATCGGTCACGAACTTACCGCTTTTTACGGTATAGACCACGCACAATCGCTGGCTGTTGTGCTTCCTGCATTATGGCGCAACCGTAAAGACGAGAAAAACGCAAAGCTTCTTCAATTCGGACAGCGCGTATGGAGTCTCAATGGCGAGAACAAAGATGCTTGTGTAGACGATGCAATCGCAAAAACCGCTGAGTTCTTCGAGTCCGTGGGCGTGAAAACCAAGCTTGCGGATTACGGCATCGACAAACAGGAAGCCGCTGAGAAAATTCGTGACCGTTTTAAACAGCGCGGTTCGGTGTTCGGGGAACACGGCAACATTTCCCCGAACGTGGTTTACAACATAATTATGGATTGCCAGTGAACGCCGCCGGCTGAAATTGGATAGCGCCGCACTGCCATGCAATGTCGGCCGCGCGAGGGATATAAAAAATTTAATTTATATAAGGAATTTACAGATGGAGTTGAAGATCGATCCTAAGATGACTCCGGCGCTTGACCCGGAGTTTGTGCCTGCCGTACTTTGGAACCGGGCTTACCGGAAAGCAGTGGAAGTTTCAGGTGAAGGCGAACCTTTGATTGTGGCCCTGGAACGCGGTAACGGGGCCGTTTCTGCATATAAAACGGCCATTCTGCCTCATTCTGGGGAGAATGTTGATCTGAATGTAAAATATGTTGAACGGCTTATAAAATTCCTGCTCTGGGCAAAGGGCGGCTGCAAGATAACCGTGGGCGGCAATCCGGAAATTGCAAAAGCAATTGCCGAAATCTATTCAGCTGAAGGCGTCCGTAAATTTGACCATAAAATTATGGGCGAACGCATTTATGGCAAGTGCATGGAGGTGGCCGGATGCGCCATTAGTGAGGCCCCAGAATCAAAGGAACAGCGTGTCAAGGTTGGCGGAAACTGGGATGGTTGCCGGGTAGGATTCGACCTCGGAGGTTCTGACCGCAAATGCGCCGCCGTTATCGATGGTGAAGTAGTTTTTACCGAGGAGGTAGGCTGGAATCCGTATTTTGAAAAAGACCCGGAGTTTCATCGCAAGGGAATTATCGATTCAATCAGGAAAGCCGCTGAAAAATTGCCAAGGGTTGACGCTATCGGAGGCAGCTCGGCCGGGGTTTACGTGGACAACAAAGTAAGGATCGCTTCGCTTTTCCGTGGCGTATCCGATCAGGATTTCAAGGACAAGGTGGAAAACCTGTTCCTCGATATCCGCAAGGAATGGAACAACGTGCCGCTGGTAGTTGCCAATGACGGAGACGTTACCGCGCTTCAGGGAGCAATGTCGATGAAAGCCAACGGGGTACTCGGAATTGCAATGGGAACCAGCCAGGCGGTTGGATATGTTACCCCGGAAGGCAGTATTGCCGACTGGCTCAACGAGTTGGCCTTTGCTCCCGTTGATTACCGTGAGAACGGCCCTGTCGATGAATGGAGCGGTGACGAAGGCTGCGGAGTCCAGTATTTCTCCCAGCAGGCTGTAGCTAGGCTCGTACCTGCCGCCGGACTTGACTTCGGCAAAGATGTGCCGCTTCCGGAGCAACTGGTGGAAGTCCAGAAGCTGATGGACCAGGGAGATGAACGGGCAAGAAAAATTTATGAATCTATCGGGGTGTATTTCGGGTACAGTGTCGCACATTACGCGGAACACTACCAGATCAGCAACCTGCTGATCCTTGGACGGGTCACTTCCGGGCCAGGTGGCGAGATTATTATCAATACCGCGGAGGAAGTCCTGAAGGAGGAGTTCCCGGAACTGGCGGGGGAAATCAATTTCTGTACTCCCGATGAAAAAATGAAACGCCACGGACAGGCCGTTACCGCTGCGAGCCTGCCAAGCCTGGAAAAATAATAATATTAAGGAATTGGATCATGAGTCTACTTATAAAAAACTGCCGGCTGGTTTCGCCTGACGTCGATATTCCCGGCGCTTCGATCCTGATTGAAAACAAGTGCATCAAGAAAATATTCGGTAAAGGTGAACTGCTTCCCGCAACCGGCGATGTATTCAACGCCGAAGGTAAAATTGCCATGCCCGGATTTATTGATATGCACACCCACGGCGCAATGGGACATGATGTGACGGACGCAAATCCGGAAGGACTGGCCGAAATAATGAAGGTCAAACTGTCAGAGGGCGTTACCACCGTGCTTCCGACCACACTAACCCTGTCGGAACAGGAACTTGCTGACTCCCTGAAAGTCGTTGCCGATTACATGGATGGTGAACCGGCTTCAGCTAAAATTGCCGGAGTACATCTTGAAGGCCCGTATATCAACCCTGCCTATCTGGGGGCCCAGAATCCCGATTATGTGCGCAATCCTGACATTGATGAAGTATTAAGACTTAACGCAATTGCGCCGGTGCTGAAGGTTTCCTACGCCATAGAAATGGAAGGCGGCGTGGAATTTACCCGTGATCTTGTATGCAACGGTATAACTCCGTCGCTGGTCCACTCCGACGCCACCCGTGCGCAATTCGAACAGGGACGAATCTTTGGTTTGAAAAATCTCAGCCACTACTGCAACAGAATGAGTAAACTGCACCACCGCGAAGTGGGGCTGGTCGGCGCAGGTATGCTTGACGACGATGTTACCGTTGAAGTGATCAGCGATAACGTACATTTGTGCCCGGACATGCTGGCGCTGATCTTTAAGGTCAAGCCGGTTGATAAAATTGCCATCATTACCGACTCAATTAACGCATCCTGGCTCCCGGACGGAGAATGTGAACTTGGCGGAATGCCGGTTATAGTTGAAAATGGCGAGGCCCGGTTGAAAGAATCCGGCGCCCTTGCAGGCAGTACCGCGAAATTTTGCGAAAATCTTAAAAAAGCTTATGAGGTATCCGGTACGCCGCTGGCGCAACTGGTGAAAGTGACAAGCTGGAACCAGGCACAAACCCTCAAGCTGCCAAAACTTGGAAAGATCGAGCCGGGATATTATGCGGATATTGTTATCCTTGAGAATGATTTTGCCGTGGCGAACGTTTTCGTGAACGGTGTAATGAAGCGTTAGCTTTATTCCAGCGCTTCCGCTATTGCCGTTGTGAACTCTTCTACGTCAAAAGGCTTTTTGAAGGTTCTGAAAGCGCCAAGCTTGTCTGCCATCTTCAGATAATCGTCAGGACTTATCCGTCCGCCGCCGGAAATGGCAATATACTTGATGTCCGGATATTTGCGGGAAATTTCAAAGATTACCCCGATGCCGTCCTGTTCAGGCATGACTATATCGGTAACGATCAGGTCGATTGGGAGTGAAGCCACCTGACGCAGTGCTTGAACACCGTCCTCGGCAGTATATATGTCATACTTTTCTTCCATTTCCAGCACTTCCCGAAGCATTTCCCGGACGGCAGGATCATCATCCACTAAAAGTATTTTTTTCATTGTTATATCCATTTGTTCTATATCCTAAGATAGCACCGGATAATTCTTTTGCCAGTAGTTTACAGTGTTGAAAAATCAGCATGGGACTGCTATTTTTTTCGTTTAGTGAAAATAAAAAACTTTGAGGATTAAAAAAATGTTTGGCGGAATGAAAAATTATCTGCAGGAGCAAATCGGAGAAATTGAATCAGCCGGATTATTTAAATCCGAACGGATCATGACCAGTCCGCAACGTCCTGAAATAGAAGTTGCGGGCGGTAAAAAGGTTATAAACTTCTGTGCCAATAACTATCTTGGGCTGGCCAATCACCCGGAAGTGGTTGCCGCCGCCAAAGCCGGACTGGAAAAATGGGGCTATGGTCTCTCCTCCGTGCGCTTTATCTGCGGAACTCAGCAGATCCACAAAGAACTGGAGGAAAAGATCAGCGAATTTCTTGAGACCGAAGACACCATTCTATACACTTCCTGCTTCGATGCTAATGGCGGACTATTTGAAACCCTGCTTACCGCCGAAGATGCTATTGTCAGCGACGAATTGAACCATGCCAGCATTATCGACGGCGTACGGCTGTGCAAAGCCCAGCGGTTCCGGTTCAAAAACTGTGACATGGAAGACTTGGAAGCGAAACTGAAAGAGGCGTCTTCCGCCAGGTTCAAGCTGATTGCTACCGATGGCGTATTCTCTATGGACGGCACTATTGCCAAACTCGGCGAAATTTGTGACCTTGCTGAAAAATACGATGCGCTGGTGATGGTTGACGATTCCCACGCGGTCGGATTTCTCGGCAAGCACGGCAAAGGTTCACATGAATACCGCAACGTTATCGGGCGCGTTGACATAATAACCGGAACTCTCGGCAAAGCTCTCGGCGGCGCCAGTGGCGGTTATACTTCCGGGCGCAAGGAAATTATTGCCATGCTTCGCCAGCGGTCACGCCCGTATCTTTTCTCCAACACCGTGGCCCCGGCAATTATCGCGGCGTCACTCAAGGCTATTGAAATTGTTTCGCGTTCAACCAAACTCCGTGATAGACTGGAGGACAACACCCGGTATTTCCGCAAGCAGCTTTCCGCCACCGGGTTTGATATCCCCGAAGGCGACCATCCGATTGTCCCGATCATGCTTGGAGAGGCAAAGCTCGCGCAGGAAATGGCCGCGAAACTCCTTGATAAAGGGATATACGTGATCGGTTTCTTCTATCCGGTGGTTCCGAAAGGCACGGCGCGAATCCGCACCCAGATTTCCGCCGCGCACACCAAAGAGGAACTCGATTTCGCCGTGGAAAAATTCGCCGAAGTCAAACAGGGATTATCCCTGTCATAGCGAAATTGTCCGATAAGACTATCTCCGGCTTTTCAGATTTGATATCCGGTCGATTGTTTTGCCGTCGGGGGAGATGACTTCCAGGGAGGCTTTATTTTCGGTGCAGGTGACAATGAAGATGCATTCCCGGGGAATGAGATTGTATCCCGTTTTCGGTTTTTTCTGTTTTTGCCAGTATTGGTTCCAGGGAGTCTGAATATTTTTTATTCCGCGCGGTCCGGGAAAACTGTCGCCGCTGGTAAGATACCATACTGGGTATTTCAGTGATGCGAGCGGGGATGCGGGTTCATTTTTCCTCCAGTCAATCTTGTTGTCGCCGTTTTTGTCATCCTTTTCCGGAATTCCTGCCGAAACTTTGCTGTTTATCAGGACTCGCGAGTAGTCGGGATCATGTGCCGAGAACACCGCCGCGACTTTCCGGGAGTTGCCGATCAGTTCGGCAAGCTGATTGCGCCGGGTGACAATTCCGGCGGCGGCCGGATAAACTTTTCCGGTCACACAGGTGTATGAGCGGATATTATTATTGCCGTCGTACCACATGGAATTGGAGACATAAATATTATTGGGAAACAGCGGACAATGTGTAACCACGAAAACGTGTTTGATAGTTTGATTTTTTTCCGCTGATTCCAGTTCCTTTTTAAGCCATTGCAATTGATCGTCCAGGACATATCCGTTGGCGTTACCTCCGAATTTTTTGCGGTCGCCTTTCGTCAGCCAGTACGAATTGTTCAGGCAAATAATCTTTACGTTCCCATACTGGAATGAATAAGTGTTGCGCTGGTATGACGGACGGCGCGGATCACTGGGAGCGGGAGCATTTTCAGGATTGGAAAAAGCTGAAGCGAACACGGCTTCGGTGCTGGTTTCGCCATACGGCCACATATCCAACTGGATTTTTTTGTCGTCATCGAGTTCATAGGTAAACATGACCGTTTCATGTTCGCCGGGAATGACGTAAACCGGACGGGTGCGCCAGAATTCAAGCAATTCCTCCTTGAATTTGCCTATACTTTCCAGTAACTCTGCTTTTTCCGGTGAACCGCTATGGAAGTCGCCGCCGGTAATCAGGAAGCCTGCATTGCGCTTACGGGCGATTTTTGCAAGTTTTTTCAGGTTGTCGAAAACCAGTGGAGGATTCTTCTTGCCTGATTTAATTGTCCGGGGTAAAGAACAGGCGCCGGTAAAAGCAAAACTGACGCTGGATTGCCCGGTGGAAGGCGCGGCGGTAAAATGATAAGGACCGGAAAGTTCTTTCCCGGTATCTATCCGGTACTGGTATTTCTGTCCGGGTTTTAGGCCGGTCAACTTGATTTCATGGTAATGCCTGGAAAAAGCTTCCCTGAATCGTGTTTTATTGTCCAGGACGATTTCCGCGGCAATCCGGATGGAGGTTTTAAACGTGATAACCGCGGAACCGGGATCGCTACTGTTGAGCTGACACACCAGCGGACCGTCAAAAATCATGGGAGTCTGTTTAATTTTCTTTACTTCAGGAACAGAGACCTGTTCGGGTGCAAGCAGGGAGTATTCCTGAAGACCTTTTACGTCCACCGGCAGCATTGGGCTTGTGGCAAGTTCCTTGATGACATCGCTTTTGCATCCGGCGAACAGAATTGAAAACGCAACCGCGGCGGCAACTCCGCCATAATAAACTGATCGAACCATCATATTATCTCCAGGAAAGGTAAATTTTTACTGACAGAGAAAACTAGCCCGTATTACAGTAAAATTCCACCCGGAAAAGATTTGTATTTACAAAGAAATTATAACGCTTGATCATAGTTTGTAGATGACTCCAGGTTTAGTCTTTGTTCTAAGCCATCAAATACTTTATGTGTACAGATAATATAGATCATTCCTTGTTTTTTTCTTAAATTAACGCCGTGTGCAAGTTTCTCACGGCGTTAATTATTGCAAATTTATTCTAGCTGTAAAGTAAGTATACTTCTAAACTTTTATCACAAAAAAAATTATTTCGCGTTAAGATTTATCAGGATTGTTTTGCATAATCGGGTTTTGCGCTTATCTTTTTGAGTTTGCAAGGAGAGAATAACATGAAAACCGATAAAGTCGATAAAAACAAAAAAGCGAATAAACCGTATTCCCGGCGAAAATACTGGGCTGCGTTCGCGGTGGGGATTCTGTGGGGTGTGCTGATTACTTTTATCTGCGGATTCCTGTACTTGCGGTACTCGCTGATCAAGGTTACCCCGAGCCGTTTGGAATTCATGGATACGTTTCAGCATCTGGCCGCCAATATTCCCAAGCAACATCCCGGCTGGACGGTTAAGCCGCAAACCTGCGTACCGCCTACGGCCCCTGATCGCAGCCGTCTGAAGATAATAAATCTATGCAACCGCAAGCTTGCCGCCGAACTTCTCCGCAATCCCGCGGACCGGAAAGTCTCGGCAATGATTCCCTGTGCGATGGCAATCTATGAAGCTCAGGACGGGCAGGTTTATGTGGCAAAGCTGAATGTAGGGCTGATCGGCTGGCTTCTTGGTGGTAATCCGGGCAGGATTTTTCCAAAGGTTGTGGCTCCTGACCAGCAAAGAATGTTAAACGATATCAAAAAATATGAACCGGAAAGTAAACAATGAAAAGATCTACTGTAAACGAATATCTTTGTTATGCCGAGGATTTCTTTAAGCAGCACGGCTTCAAGTTACCGGATTGGGCTTACTGGAGCCAGGAGGAGTGGCAGGAAAAAGGCGAAGAATGCAAAGAGATCCGCGAATGCATGCTTGGGTGGGATATAACTGATTTCGGCAGCGGCGACTTCATGAAAGTGGGGCTTACTTTGTTTACCATCCGCAACGGCATCGTTAACAGTCCGGATTATCCGAAAACTTATGCGGAAAAGATCATGATCGCCAGGGAGAAGCAGGTTACTCCCATTCATTTTCACTGGCACAAGATGGAAGACATTATCAACCGTGGAGGAGCCAGTCTTGCTATCCAACTGTGGGAAACCACCCCCGATGAAAAACTTTCCGGGGAAGATTTTTTCGTCAGTATGGACGGCGTTAAGCGCAAGATCAAAAGCGGTGAGATTATTTATATAGAACCGGGCAACAGCATTACCCTGGAACCTTATGTTTATCATCAGTTCTGGGGGGAGGGCGGCACGGCGCTGATCGGAGAGGTATCAATGGTTAACGACGACGCAAACGACAACCGGTTCCTGGAGGCAAGGCCCCGATATCTCGAAATAGAGGAAGATGTTCCGGCGCGTTTCCTGTTATGCAACGAATATCCGGGAAGTCCCCAAACAGACAATATTTAAATTTATAAATACTAAAGGCAAAAACAGAGAATGAGTGTTTTTCTTGGAATCGGGCTTGGGCCCATTCAGTCCGGGATTTTTCTTTCCGGAGCAGGCAAGGGCGGTTTTGACCGCAAGGTTATAGCTGAAGTTGATCCGCGGATTAAAGAAAGCGTTAACGCCACCGGTTCGGTAACTATAAATATCGCGGCTGACGACCGGGTTTATACTGAAACTATAGAAGGTGTGGAAATTTTAAATCCCGCCGATCCCGCTGATCTCGATGCCCTGGTCGAGGTTGCCGCGCAAGCTGACGAGGTTGCCACCGCGCTGCCCAGCGTAGACTTTTTTCCAAGAGTAATTGAATGGTTGAAAAAGGGGTTCATGCAGGTCCCGGATAAATACCGCGTCATCTATACCGCGGAAAACAATAATCATGCGGCGGAAGAGTTTATGAAGGCCCTTGGGCCCGGTTTCCCGAATATCGCTTGTCTTAACACCGTAGTCGGAAAAATGAGCGGCGTGGTAACGATGGACGACTGCAAGGAGCAAAATCTTGAACTGCTTTGTCCCGGATCCGATCGTGGACACCTTGTCGAGGAATTCAACAAGATATTGATAAGCGAAGCTCCCGGAATCGAAAACCGCAAAGTTCAGGGCCTTATTTCCAAGCCGGATCTCTATCCGTTTGAAGAAGCCAAGCTTTACGGACACAATGCTATCCATTTCCTGCTCGGAATCCTGGCGGGACACCGCGGACTCGAATTCATGAGCGAAATTCGCGCCCATAAGGATTTAATGCAATTCGGCCGGCAGGCGTTTGTTGATGAATCCGGTGTGGCGCTTTGCCGGAAATGGGCGGGAACCGATGCTTTGTTTACACAGGCGGGATACAAGGAGTATGCCGAAGACCTGTTGGTCAGGATGACCAATCCGTTCCTGCGCGACGCCGTGACTCGGATTGTTCGCGACCTGCCGCGCAAACTCAGCTGGAACGACCGCATGACCGGAACTATCCGGGTGGTGCTTTCCCAGGACGTGAAACCGGTCAAGCTCGCGGCTGTCGGCAGGCTTGCTTCCGCACAGCTTTTTGGGGATGATCCGGCAGCCATGCGAAAGGGGTTCGCGGAAATCTGGCCCCAGCCGTGGACTGAAGAACATGAGCAGGTTTTACGGGCCATTGCTGATTCTTGCGAAAAAGAGCTTCCGGCCGGTTGAAAATAATCAATCCGCGTCTAACTTAAACTCTTTCGTGTATTTGAAAAAAAGAAACTAAGTTTTTAACTTTATTTAAGGAGAGTGAAATGGTTAAACTTCTTCACGACAAGGATGCCGATCTTTCGACCCTCGACGGCAAAACCGTTGCGGTTGTAGGTTATGGCAGCCAAGGCAGCGCCCAGGCCATGTGCATGCGGGATTCAGGCGTAAACGTTATCATCGGTTCGATCAAGGACGCGTCCTTCGAACAGGCCGAAAAAGACGGTTTCGAAGTGATGGATATCGCTTCCGCCGCCGAAAAAGCTGATGTTATCCACATTCTGCTCCCGGACGAATTCCACGGCCCGGTTTACAAGAACGACATCGAACAGCACATGAAGGCTGGCAAAGTGCTGTCCTGCTCCCACGGTTTCAATATCGTTTACAAGCAGATCGTTCCCCCGGCGGACGTTGATGTGATCATGGTTGCCCCGAAAAGCCCGGCCACCGAAGAACGCAAAGCCTTCCTTGAAGGTTTCGGCGTCCCCGGTCTGGTTGCGGTAAATCAGAATCCCAGCGGCAGCGCCCGTGACATCGCCCTGGCAATGGCAAAAGCAATGGGTTTCACCCGTGCCGGCGTTCTCGAATGTACTTTCGAAGAAGAAACTTACGAAGACCTGTTCGGCGAACAGAACGTCCTCTGCGGCGGTCTCGTCGACCTCATCAAATACGGTTTTGAAGTACTGACCGAAGCCGGTTATCCGCCTGAAATGGCCTACTTCGAATGTCTCCACGAAGTAAAGCTGATTGTCGACCTGATCTACGAAGGCGGCATCCAGAAGATGAACGCGGTTATCTCCAACACCGCTGAGTGGGGCGAATATTACAACGGCCCGAAAATCATTGACGAAAGCGTTAAAGAGCGGATGCGCGAATCCCTCAAGGCTATCGAAGACGGTTCTTTCGCCAAAGCATGGCTCGAAGAGAACAAGAACGGTTGCCCGAACCTGCTGGCTAAACGGAAAGCTCTCGGCGATCATCCGATTGAAATCGTCGGAAAAGAAATCCGCAGCCTGTTCGAACGCAGCTAAGTATATCGTCTAGGATATAACTTGCTTTTATAAAGCGGGGAAAGCTAACTACTTTTCCCGCTTTATTATTTCTGTTTTGAAGCCTTTTCCGCTGCTTTTACGTAGCTCAGTAATGAATCACAGAGTGTCGAGCACAAAGAATTCAGATGAAGATGGAATCCGTAACCTGATTCCCCCCTTTTCGAGTTCTTAAGCACATAGGGGAATTTTCCATCTGTCAGTTGCGGATAAAGCGGATTGGTAGAGAAACAATATCCAGTTAAAGTGATATAGCTGCCGGGGTGATGAAAGAGCGGCCTGATCGAGTCCTCTATCAATTGTGTAGATTTTTCCTTGTCCTTGAGATTCAGGTTTATGGAATTGACAATTTTCTTGCCATTTATGTTTTGGTGAATATCCAGACGCCATTGATAATATTTCTGATAGGAATCATTGCCGCAGGATATAAGAAAGACAAAAGACAATATACAAAGCGCTATTTTAAGTTTATTCATGGAGCAGGTTTATCAGGCAGTGGAGATTCCTTGGGTACCTGGCTTTCATATGGTCTTTCTTTAGCCATTTTTTCCTGGAATTTTTCGGCGGTGAAACCTTCTACTTCATCAAAGTCGGTGCCGAATATCTGCTGGCGAAAAATGTAAATGACAATAAAGAATCCGAAGATCAAGACAGCGCACAGCACAATATATCTGCCGATAGTAAGGAACGGTTTTTTGTTTATTTTCTTAGGCAGGTTGATGGGCTTAGTCATTTTGTGCCTTCTTAGATTTTGGAGGAGTTTCGGAGAAGGTCATTTTGAATTCTGAATCCAGCGCGGCATATTCACAGGTCAGCAGTTGCAACGGGAACCTGGCAATTGAAGGCAGCCTTGTATCGTCGAACTCAACCACCGGAGCGGTTCCGGTACGGTCAACAATATAAATTTCTGATCTCCGCATGATAATGTACCCAACAAAAGTTGCGGCGACAAACACAATGAACAGAAACAGCGTAACCTGCCATCGGGTCGGTTTTGGACACGTAAGAGACAATATGTACGCGAATGCCGCCAGAAAAATCCACAAGACAACCGTGATCACTATCGCAAAAACCATAATACAGTCCTCCCGTTTTATTGGAATATATAAATAAAACCAGCTATCTTCAAGTAAAGACAAAGAAGATCAATTATATCTTTCCAGGAATCCGGGAAACCCGGTAATATTCTCCAATACTTCAACAGCCAGTGAAAAATCGGCTTTCGAGTTAAGAGAATGGGAGATGATTACGCAAGGAATTTCCGCTGCCGCCGCCGCCTGAAGACCACGCTCGGAATCTTCGACCACCAGACATTCTCCGGGGTTGAATCCGCTGATCTCCAAAGCTTTCAAATAAGGATCGGGATTCGGCTTCGATCTTTCATAATCGCCATTTTGTAAAATAAAATCGAAATATTCCAAAATTCCGGTGGAGCGGTGGATTTCGGAAAAATGGTCCTTGCGGCAACTGGTAACGATTCCCATAGTCAACTTGCCGTAAAGTTGTCCGAGTGTTTCTTTTACTCCCGGCAGCAGTAACTCCCGGTGTTTTTTACGGATCATTTCCGTGTAAAGCTGATTACGCACCTTCCGGATCTTTTCAATATCTGGCTCGGTGAGGTTCGGCAGCAGATAATCGAAACCGGCGCCGCGTTTCAATGAAAGATCGATAAACGTTTCCAAATCGAATTCGATCCCGTGCCGTGCCAGCACCTGGCGGTTGGATTCAAAATAAAGCCCCTCGGTGTCGACCAGAACACCGTCGTTGTCCCAGAAAATTGCTTTAATCATTGCCGTCCTCGTCAAATCCGTCTTCACCGATCAGCGGGACAAACCGGCAACCGATACTTTTGTGGATAACAATATCTCCATCGTGCTGCTTTTCCACCTGAAGCATCTGCTGAACGAAAAGATTTCCGCAGGGAATAACCAACTTGCCTCCGGGAGCAAGCTGTTCTATCAGTTTTTCCGGAATCCCCGGGGCCGCGGCGGAAACGATAATGCCATTATAGGGAGCATCTTCAGGCCAGCCAAGCGTTCCGTCAGCGGTAACTACTTTGACCCGGCTCCCGTAAGGAACGCACGAAAGGTTCTTATGGGCAAAGTCAGCAAGTCCGGGCAGGCGGTCAACCGCAATCACCTGGTGTCCCATGAACGCAAGGATGGCCGCCTGATAGCCGGAACCGGCCCCGATTTCGAGTATTTTGCATTGCCGGTCATCCGGCAGTTCCAGAAGCTGAGTCATCAATGCCACAATATAAGGCTGCGAGATGGTCTGACCATCCATTGTCGGCAAAGGACGGTCTTCGTAAGCGCGTGAAGTCATTTCGCTGGTCAGGAACACTTCCCTGGGGACAGTGTAAAACGCTTTGAGCGTCATTTCGTTGTCGATTCCGCGTGGAACAAGCTGGAGATCAACCATCTCCGTGCGGAGCTGTTCGTATTTGTCTTCTGCCGGTTTAATCATTTTTCGTCCATTGCTCTCTGGTGGTAAGTTAGCGCGAATGCCGATGATTGCCAGAGAAAATCTCGGATTCTGCTTGCCTGTATGCCGGAACGCGGTATTTTTATTGCATGGAGATTAAGAATGGAATTTAAAATAATCAATGTTGTTTACGAGATTGCTTTTAAAACAGAGGCAATGATGGCGGAAATAACCCCGACTGTTGAGGTGGAGTGTCCGCGCAAAATGGCGCTGATCGGTTCTTTACACGTTGACAACCACGAACTCCTGCCATCATTCAGGATCAGTATGGAAGAAGGAAACAATACCGTTACCTTAAAAAGTGTAAAGATTTTCAATCCCGGTTCCGGTGATTACCGTATGGATTTAAAATTGTCCCGCAACGGCGTGGACTATCAAAAAGATTCCTCGGCAATAACCGTCAGGAAGACATGCCCGTAAGAATGTGCGCGGATGCACGGGCTTTGCTCCTTTCTTCATCATCCAGCAGGGCAGGGGATGAAATAATCCTGTCGAATTTCTCTATCAGTAATTGAGCAAATTTACCGTAAAAAGAAGCTTCGTCTGCCGCTTCTTTCCAAAGCGCCATAGCGTCTATCCGTAATATTTCAGTTCTCGGATATCCTGAAAGCATCAGGTTCCAACTGTCGCCTTTATCTCCCTGGTCACCGCCGCCGCGCAGATCGGAACGGATTATAACCGCGGGAATATCAAGGAATTTTGCCGTCATGAATTCGGCAACAGTTCCCGAATCAAGTTCAAGGCCATCGAAATTAAAGAGTCCGAGGCCGCAATCCATCAAGGTTTCAAAACATTTGTTACGCATTTCTTTCGGCCCCATGCCGGAAAAATCCAGCTCCTGCGGGAGCACACATTGATATTTGTTTCCTGAAAGTTCCGTAACTGCTTGTGCAAGACGGGAATTTCCAACAAGGTCCTTGTGATCGAAAAGTTCACCAGCAAAGTAAATGGTATGCTTTTGTAACATATCGTGCTATCCAACTAATTTATCTATTGCCGACTTCTTTGTAATTCCTTTAACGCGCACATTTTTCTGGCGCGACTGCAATCCGGAAATTATATCAATCGACGATTTTGACGTACCTAAGTTCTTACTGAGAAATTTTATAAGTTCAGAATTGGCTTTCCCGTCTACCGGAGGTGAAGCCAGCGATATCTTCAGTCTTCCCCCGTGAAGTCCCTTAATGGAAGTTCGCGAGGCTCTCGGTTGAATATGACATGCAATTAAAATACCGCCGCCGGAGGAATCTGTTACGGCCTGCTCCAGTTCTTCCGCTTTCATCTAGGAAACGGAGGGACTGGAACCTTCGTTTTCCGCTTCGGCGGAATCAGCGGTTGTATCTTCCGCAACTACCGGATCGTCCCACGGGTTAGTTGTTTTGCCGTCATCAATTTCATCTGTATCCAGTTCTATATCAAGCAACTTTTTGATTTCCGCGATATCCAGGGTTTCTTTTTCCAGAAGCTCCCGGGCAAGCTTTTCAAGTTTATCGCTGTTTTCGTTAAGGATGCCCAAAGCATGATTGAGGGTGTCATCCAGGAATTTCTTGATTTCCAGGTCGATTTCCCTGGCGGT
This sequence comes from Victivallales bacterium, assembly GCA_963678815.1. GTDB lineage: Bacteria > Verrucomicrobiota > Lentisphaeria > Victivallales. The sequence continues at coordinate 2,974,537 of OY787460.1, read as the reverse complement.
TTCTTCGCTGTAGGATTCCTGCTTGGTAATGTCGCGCCCAACGTAAATATGTTCCGAACGTTCGCCATATTGCATAACCCCGAGTTTGTCGCTCATGCCGAAAGAACACACCATTTTTCTGGCGGTAGCGGTTGATCTTGCAATATCGGAAGTTGCGCCGTTGGTAACATCCTTAAAAATAATTTTTTCGGCCGCCCAGCCGCCCATCATGACGGTGATTTCGTCGAGCAGTTCCTGCTTGCTTTGAGTGTAGCGGTCTTCTTTGGGCAGGTGCATCGTTGCCCCCAGATAAGCCTGTCCGCGCGGAATAATGGTAACTTTGTGTACCGGCATCGAATTCGGGCAATTCAGGGCAACCAAACAGTGTCCCGCTTCGTGATATGCGGTAAGTTTGCGTTCGCGGTCACTGATTCTTTTACTTCTGCGTTCACGTCCCCAGCAGACTTTATCCCTGGCTTCTTCGAAGTCATGCATTTCAGCGGCGTCCCGATCGGCCCGCGCAGCGAGGAGGGCGGCCTCATTAACGAGATTCGCGAGGTCGGCCCCACTGAATCCGACAGTTGCCCGGGCAACGCGGTCAAGATCGATGCCATCGGTAATTTTTATGTTTTTAATGTGGACATCGAGAATTTCCCGGCGGCCTTTAATATCGGGCAGGTCCAGAGCTATCTGGCGGTCGAAGCGTCCCGGACGCAGCAATGCAGGATCAAGAACGTCCGGACGGTTTGTAGCCGCCAGGATAATCACGCCTTCCTGAGTGTCCATACCGTCCATTTCCACGAGCAGGGCGTTAAGGGTCTGCTCGCGCTCATCGTGTCCGCCGCCAATCCCGGAGAAACGGGAACGGCCGACTGCGTCAATTTCATCAATAAAGATAAGACAGGGGGAATGCTTTCTTGCCTGTTCAAACATGTCGCGGACACGGCTGGCGCCGACCCCGACGAACATTTCCACGAAATCCGAACCGCTGATTGAGAAAAACGGCACGTTCGCTTCCCCGGTAACGGCTTTGGCCAGTAGAGTTTTCCCTGTACCCGGCGGTCCGATCAGGAGCGCGCCTTTGGGGATTTTCCCCCCGACCAGTTTAAATTTTAAAGGGTCTTTCAGGTAATCGATGATTTCATGGATCTCTTCCTTTGCCTCTTCCGCTCCCGCCACGTCGTCAAAAGTGATTTTGTGTTCGTCCGGCAGAATCATCCTGGCCCGGCTTTTTCCGAACTGCATTGCGCCCCGGCCAGCCATTTTGATCTGGCGTGAAAACAGGAAGTAGAGAAGCCCCACGATCAGGAGGATGGGCAGGACAGTCAGGAGCAGGCTTTTCCACAGCGTATCTTTGTTATTAATGGTTATTTCAAGGTTCGGCTTCTTGCGGAGCAACTTATCAATAGTATTCGAATAAATGATTCTGGTCCGGTAATGGCCGTCTTTTTTTGTTAGCGGGGCGCCATGTCCGGTGCTGCCGATCGGCCTGACGCATTTTCCCTGCACATAGTAAACATTGTCCGTTTCCGGGGTAAGCTCCGCGGTCAGAATATTTTCGCGTTCAAGTTCAATTTCAAAAGTGTTCTGGTCAATGGTTTTAGCATTGCTCATGGGATTGAGTTGGTATATGAGCAAAAAGGCGATGCCGATAAAAATCATAATCCAGACAAAAAATGCGATTGGAGGCTTTTTACCGGGAGCCGGCGGTTCCTGCCGTGGAGCAGGTTGGTTGTTGTTGTCTTGATCGCTCATTGGCGCGAAAGTTCCTTATCAGTCGGTTTCTAGTAAATATTTAATATAGCTGGATAAGTTCTGGAATTCAAAGTCGTGGCGGTCTTTTTAGCTGTAAAACAGGTGAAGCGCAAAACAGGCTCAGGAAGTGGAGGGATTGTTCCAAAACATCCAGATGAGAGTGCCAAGCAGAGCGAGAATCACCACCACCAGCGCAATAACCGCGATCAATACTACTTTTGTGCTCTTGGCTTTGCCGTTGTCTTTACTGCCGAACGGGGAGAAGTTATCCATTTTCTTGACGGTAGAGATTCCCATATCGGCGCCTTCGAGATTAATTCCTGTCTGGGTTTTGACAACCGTGGTTACTGATTTGTTGTCGCAATCGTAGAGTATTTCCACTCCGCCGATCTGGAGGATGTCGCTGTTCTGTAGTTCCTGTTCGGTGATCGGAACGTTGTTGACCCTGGTTCCGTTAGTGCTGTTGTTGTCACGGATAATATAAGTTTCACCGTTCCGGATGAAATCGCAATGGTAGGTACTGATCGTCGGATCCTTAATACAGATGTCCCGTTCGTCAGAACGGCCAACCGTATGCAAGTCGCGGGTCAAGTCAAAACTCTTGCCGCGCAACTGTTCAGATAGTACGATAAGCTTAGGTGTACCAGGCATTTAGTGCTTATTACCTTGTTTCCTGTGAATTCGATTTAACGAAAAATAAATATATACCTTGCGAAACATTTGTGCAATAGTTCATTGTGATTTTTTTTTAAATCAGCCGCCGATAAACATCCCCATAAGAATACATTACCGAAAAAAAACAGGCTTTCCGGTAGTAACAGGAGTTCCGGTTTTATTTATCCTGAAGCCAGCGTTCTGCGTCGATAGCGGCCCGGCATCCCATCCCGGCGGCGGTGATAGCCTGGCGGTAGACATGATCAGCACAGTCACCGGCGGCGAATACGCCGTCCATGTTGGTTCGGCTGCTGTCCTGCCTGAGCTTAATAAAGCCGGTTTCGTGCATATTGACCTGTCCCTTGAAAACCTCGGTGTTGGGAATATGGCCAATTGCCGCAAAATATCCTTCACACTTGATTTCGCTGGTTTCACCGGTCTTGACATTCTTGATCCGGACCCCTTCCACCTGATTTTTCCCGAGTACTTCCTCAACCACGGAATCCCAGGCAAATTTGATTTTTGGATTCTTCATGGCGCGTTCAGCCATGATTTTTGAGGCGCGGAGTTCGTCCCTGCGGTGAATTACGGTAACTTCACTGGCAAACTTGGTAAGGAAGGATGCTTCCTCGATGGCCGTATCGCCGCCGCCGATCACTACCACCGGCACGTCACGGTAAAATGCCCCATCGCAAGTTGCACAGGCGGAAACGCCACGGTTTTTAAGCCGATCTTCCGATTCAAGACCAAGCCAGCGTGGTGATGCCCCGGTGGCGATTATCAGGGCCTTGCATTCGATTTTTTCTCCTCCGCCAATCTCTATTTCGTGTGGTCCGCCATCCTTCAGTTTTGCGGAGACAACTTTTTCGTTACGGATTTCCGCACCGAAGCGTTCCGCCTGCTTCTGGAACTTCATCATCAGCTCAGGACCGTTGATAGCTTCTTCAAAACCGGGATAGTTTTCCACGTCACTTGTCTGGGTGAGCAATCCGCCGGGGAGGACTCCGGTCAGAACGAGTGGTTCAAGGTTTGCCCGAGAGGTATAAATGGCCGCGGTAAGTCCCGCCGCGCCGCTGCCGATAATTACAACATTACGCATTGATTTCTCCATATAAAATTAATTTTGCTGGTCCTGGATTACAATTCGGTATAAAGTTGTTCCGAAACGCGACAATGCAATCTGAAAGCGGAAAATATTTCCGGAAAGAAAATTTATTGTTTTACTTCAGCGGAACATGCCGAATTGAGTTATCATCCACAATATTCAGGTTCCGCAGCCTGGCTTCCCCGCAGAGATCAAGCAGCCGGATAAGCTTCTTGTGCTTCGCATTTGGGCCGCAGTTGATGATCACCGTGATTTTCGGGTTGGCGGCGGCGGTTTCCTTAAGGGTTGTTCGCAAATCTTCAACAGTGTAAGGAATGCCGTCAACATGGTAAATATTATCAGTGTCAGTTCCCTGTAAACGCATCACGTCCACGGTAAACAACTCGACTTCCTCGTTTTTACTCTTTGCTCCAGGCGCGGGAAGGTTCACTCCGAGAAGAGTTTCCTCTATAACCGGTTTTTGGGTGTAGATAAAGTAGATAAGCAACAGGAAAACCACGTCGATCATCGCGGAAATCGGTACTTCCGCTTCGATCGCGCTTCCGCTTCTTGCTTTTTTCCTTTTTCTGCGCATGGTTATTTCTGTTTCACCATTTTATCTTTATTCCGACTTGAAATCTCGGCCACCATTTTCACCCGGTAAAGCCTGTTGGTTTTCTTTACCGCTTCAGTTACCTTTTGAATATAATAATGCTGGGTTTCGCGGTCCCCGCGGATCACAACCGGCACATCTTTGCCCCAGCGGTCCGCCACATTATTCAGAAATTCCAGAAGCTTCCGTTCGTTCACTCTCATTCCGCCAATATTAATTTCCCCTTTTTCACGGATATTTATAGTGATCTGGAGGGGGTTTTTCTTGGTCAGCGGCTTACCGTGAGGAGCATTGGCGAGAGTAACCTTGTCATCTTGGATATCTTTGTCAATCGAGGCAGTTACCACGAAAAAGATGATCAGCAGGAAAACAATGTCGATCATCGCGGAAATCGGCACTTCCGCTTCCTGTTGAGTTCTGCCGCGTTTAGCCATACTGTTTTATCCTTGAGCTAAGATTTTATTCAGCCGCCGGTTCTTCCATGTCCTCGTCGTATTCCTCTTCCTCCTCTTCGGCGTCGACAACTTCCGCGCCGCGAAGAACCTTGACAAGGTCGTAGGTAAGGCTTTCCATGTTCAAAATGATCTTACTGGCGTTGTTGCGAACAAAAGTGAACGCCAGGATAGCCGGAACCGCGATCAACAGACCAACCGCGGTAGTGTAAAGGGCCTGTCCGATTGAAAGAGCCAGGAGGGTTTCTTTTTCCGCGCCGGTGGCGGAACCTAACGTGTTGAACGCGGACACCATACCGGTAACCGTACCGAGAAGACCGAGCATCGGGGCGATGGATCCGCACAGATTGAGGAAGTTAACCCGCTGCATCAGCTTTTCACTCTCGATTTCGGCGGCGGTTGATACCGAGTCCATGATCACGTCGAATCCCTCGGTCACGTTATTGAATCCGGCCATCAGGATATTTGACAATGGGCCGGGATTGGTTTCGCATACTTCCAACGCGGCGCCCAGGTCGCCTTCGCCAAGTGCGGTCCTCACTCCCTCGATCACCGCCGGAGGCATGATCTTTCCTTGTTTGATGGTAAGAAATGCATCCACGATCAAGGCCAATGTAGCGGCTGAAGTCAGGAAAAGTAAAGCCCAGATAATTATTCCGACCGGACCACTTTTAATAATCGTCTGCCAGAAATTCTGTTCTTCTTTCTTTCCCGCGGGATCTTTAGTGACTTTTTCTTTTTCGGTTTCCCCCTTGACTGCTCCGGGAGTAGCTGAAGCGGACTTTGAAACTTTGGCGTTGGCGTCGCCTCCGGCTGAAGAAGCGGCATCCTGTGCGAAAATACTTACTGACGCCAGAAACATGCCCGTAATTATCAATAACGTCGGAAACAGTCTGATTCCGGTTGGTTTTGCCTTCATTTTTTTATCCTTGTTTATTATTAATTAAATCCTATATATAATTTATTATATGTGGAATCCGGGTTATTTCAATTCGCTTACATACTTGCTTTTAGGATATTCACTTTTCAATTTCTGCGCCCAAATGGTCCAACGCTTATCATTTTGGGCTTTCAGCAGGTTGGCCACTTTGCATAACGCCATGGGACGGAGTTCGCTTTTGGGGAACAGCAGTGCGGCCTGAAGGTACATGTCGGTGGCATATTTGAGTTTTTTCTCTTTTTCGTAAATCTCACCGCGTCCGATAAAAGAATAAATTGCCACGTCATCGTTTTTTGCCTGGCTGAGTTTTGCCAGCAGTTCCATTGCTTTTTTGTCCTGGCCGCTGTCCAGATATAATGATGACAGGAGCTTATACGACAACATCAGATCATCACGCTTCTTTACCGTGTTTTTTAGATCATAATTCTGCAACGGTTCAAGGATTGCGATAGCTTCCTTGTATTTCTTCTTTTTCTTCAGGACTTCCGCCTCACGGTTAAGGCAGTAGATATCCCACCCAAGGTAACGGTATTTATCGTAAAGGCTCTTAAATTCAGACAGGGCTTTGTCCAGTTTTCCCTGCTGGATAAGCTGGTCCGCCGAGGTTATTGCCGACGGTTTGGGAATCCATGCGAAAATATAGTCACCAGCCCTGACCCGGGAAACAAACTTGCCGTCTTTATACATCAGATTGCCTTTGTCGTCAGCTTTGATCGCGTTGACCCGTTTCCCGGTGTTGTTTTTGAATTTGATTACGCAATCCTTGCCGGCGGCAAATCCGGCGGCGGTTATTGAAATTGCGAGAGTGAAAGTCAGCAGTTTTTTCATTATATGTATTCCTTGTTTATTTTTCGGTTATCTTTTTAAAGCTGAGTTTACCGGAGGTTGCATCCTTTATGTACTTTCCTTCCGGAAACTCTTTTTTATACAATTCCAGGTATTGTTCAGCCTCTTCCGGTTTGTTAAGCTTACTGGCGCATAATGCGGCGTGGTATATTGCATATTCAAGCCACGGGCGCTCTTTCTCGCGTTCTTCCTTAACCGCCTTACCGACGGGGGTTGAGGCCCCTTTCAATTTATTCTGGAGAATTACGCCTCTTGCCAGCATCCGGAAAACAGAATACGGACGCTGATAATTATCCTGCGCCATGTAAGTTTCCCCGATCAGACACTTGGCTTTGGTAGCAAGGGAATACTTTTTATTTTTACCCATCATGGCGGTGGCGGATATCCTGGAAAGGTCGCGCCTTGCTCTTTCGTACTGCTTCAGTGCAAGAAACACATCCGCACGGGTAAACAACGCTTGATAATAATACGGAGTCTTGTCGTTCTTCAATAAGGTGTTCAGGTGGGCCAGCGCCTTGCGGGTTTGCCCGGCGTAAAAAGCGGAAATACCGGCATCGAGTAAAAGTTTATCCTGAATAAGGTTCAAAGTTTTCTGGAGTTCCGCCTGGTTGCGCTTAAGTTCGGCGGCTTTTTCGGCGCCGACCCAATCCTTGAGCGGTTCCGGTTTCTTTACCAGCCCGAGAAGAGTTTTCGCCGCTTTGTAGGCCAGGGCGGCCCCCACCTTCGGATGCTTGCCGCCGCACTCGTAAAGGCTCGACGCGATCCAGCGCAGATTGGCAACAGAAACTTCCACATTGTCCTTGAAGATGTTGCCGACAACTTCAAAGCATTTTTCATATTTGCCCATTTCGTACAGGTTTCGGGCAAGGTTGATGTACGCATTCTTGGCTTCTTTGGAGTCGGGATATTTTGCGGCAAGATCGGTAAGAACTTTAGTTGACTTGTCAATATTGTTCATTTCATAATACAGTACGCCCATCCGGGACATGGCGGCCGGGGCGCGTTGCGAGTTCGGGAACTTCTTCACAAACTCATTGAAAGCATTCGCGGCTTGCTGTTTTTTGTTGCAGGAATCATAAGCCCAGGCGAGCAGCAGTTGCGCGTTTTCGGCGGTTTTTACCAGTTTTGGCTCTGAACCGGGCGCACCGATTGTGCCTCCGGCAACCAGCCACTTGTCAAGCAGTTCCAGGGTGTTGGTTACCGACTGCTTATAAAGTTGCGCTGCTTTTGCCGAAAGCTTCTTGAGTTTTGTTTCCAGCGCATCTTTCTTTTCAGGATTTTCGAGGATTTCTTCCTTCAGTTCCTTGATCAACTTGTCTTCGTGCTGTCCGCCCCGGTAATAATAGTCGGCCGCCCCGAGTTTAGCGTTGGCGGCGGCATATTTGTCCTTGTCGAGCATGTATTTCGCAAAACTGAGATCGGCGCTTGCGGCCTGGGCAAACTGATTCGCGGCGGCATGGGACCTGGTCATCATTGCGAATGCGGCTTCCCCGAGCTCGCGGCGGTTGCCGTACCATTTTACGATTCTTTCGCACTTAGGCGGAACCAGCTTAAATGCTTCAATTGCCTGGAGATTCCTGGCTTTCTTTGCTTTGCCCCGGAGTTTCGCCGCCTGATGCGTCAAGGCGGTGGCCCGGTCATAATATTCCTTGGCTATCCGGGTGGCAATTTCCGGTGCGTAACGATGCGCGCCCATATTATCAAGATAATATTCATAAACCCGGATAGCGGCATCTTTTTTATTACCGTTCCAGAATACTTCACCAATTTTCAGGAGTCCGAGCGGGGCAATATCCTCCTTTGCGAATGTGTTGGCCAAAAAACCCGACATGGCAAACGCTTCCAGTTCGTTTCCCGTGGCGGCGTAACTGTGTGCCAATTTGTAAACCGCATCCGCTACTTTTGGAGTGTCGCGATTGTCCTGTACCGCTTTCAGCAGGCCCGGGACCGCCCTGGCATAGTCACCGTCATTAAAAGCCTGCTCAACGGGACCGGGAATTATTGTTCCGGCAACAGCTTCCGGCGGCTTGAAGCCGGATGGAATAGTAACATTTTTACCGAACTTTTCACTGAGAATGTCTTTACAGGCGAGGAGTTTTGAATAGGCTTTTCCAGCCAAAGGGAATCCCCGGTATTTCATCAGCACTTTAAAAAACAGTTTTGTGGCTTTTGCGTAATTGCGAAGCTGTTGTTTTTTGTCTTTTTCCGCCTGCGCTTTGGAAAAGTATACCATTGCTCCCCAGTATGTTGCGTATGCCGACGGGGAATCGCCGATTTGCCCCTGCTGTCTGAACGCTTTTTCGTAGGCCAGGAAAAGTTCAGGCGCACCGGAGAGCATCTTCAGTGCGTCGTCATACTTTCCAAGCAAATAAAGGGCCTTGGCATGGTTCACATACGACATCAAGGTTATCGCGCTCTGGCCTGCTTCCCACTGAATGCTCTCGAACAGGGGCAGTGTGCCTTCCACGATTTTTTTCCAGCCTTTTTTCCCGTTTTCCTTCATTGTTTCGGCGGCATCGAGTTTGGCGCTGATGGCGCGCAGTTTTACTTCAGCCGGATCATCGGAAATCCTTTCGAGGAGCTTTTCGGTTTTGAACGCCTCGTCAGTTTTTCCCTGCTTCTTGTAGATGAATGCCAGGTAAGTTACGGCGGTACGGTATTCTAGTTTTCCGGCTTCGTCTTTGGGAGGGGCTTTCTCGAAAAAGCTCAGATATTTTTTCAGATGCGCTTCCGCCACTTTGAATTTTCCCTTCTGGAGGGCGGCTTTACCGAGCGCAAGTTGGGCGCTGGGATAATATTTTGAGTTTTCGGGGATTTGTTCCATCAGCCTGTTGGCTTTTTGGGGATTATTCATTAAAAGGTAAGTCAGCGCCAGCTGGATTTTCAGCCGTTCAACGTCCGCCGGTTTCCCGGCAATGGCATTCTCGAGGTGAAAGATCGAGTAATCATACATCTTCTCCTTGTTGAGAAGATCAGTATATTTGATAGACCTTCCGGTATTCGAGGCTCCATCTGCGATGGGCTGCAGCAGAAAAACAAGGGCGGCCGCTGCCGGAATCAGCAAAACTCTCCGCATCAGCATCTCCTGAGTCATTTTCATTATATTATTTCCGGTTATGTCCGAAGCTGTTACAGTGTTTCGGCAAACTGTACATGCACCGTACGGTTCCGGGGACCATCAAATTCACAAAAATAAATCGATTGCCAAGTGCCGAGGACCAAACACGCGCTTTCGATCGGCACACTGAGCGAAACGTCCATCATCGAGGATTTCACATGGGCCGCGCTGTTGCCTTCCATGTGGCGGTATTCGGAATCGTTCCACGGAACGATCTTATCCAAAGCCATGAGCATGTCGCGGGTAACGTCGGGATCGGCATTCTCATTCACGGTGAGTCCCGCGGTGGTGTGCAGACAAAACAGGTGACAAATTCCTGAGTCCAGGTCTTTGGGAATATGCGCCGCAACCTCACGGGTAATGTCTACCATATCGCTCCGTCCCGAAGTACGGACTTTTATAATCGGCATGTCGGCTCCTCATTCTATGGGTCAAGGCTTACATTAACATAAACTTACATTAGGATTTAGCAAGTAATTTTTCTTGCCCATACCGAAAGAGAATTGTCCCTGGCGCCTAAAATCAGGATGGTGTCGTTTTTTTCGCAGGTGGAAGTCAGGAATTTTTCCGCTTCTTCGCGGTCTTCGAAATAAAGGTAGTTGCGCTTGCCTTTAGTGAGATATTCTTCGGCCACGTCCCGGGCTTTCGGGGTAAACGAACTGGTTCCTCCGGCGTAATAAACGGGCAGAAGCGCAAAGACATCGTTAGGCCGGAGAGTTTTTTCCATTGCCGTAAAAAGTTCGCTCTTCATGAATCCGAACGGACCGTAACCGTGGGGCTGGAACACCGCCACGACCTTGCCGGGGGTAATTTCCCGAGCCGCCCTGACCACTGAACATATCTTTTCCACATTGTGGGCATAGTCATCGTAAACTTTTGCTCCCGACGCCATCTTGCCGGCGTAATCGAACCTGCGCCATACACCCTTGAATTCCGGGACCAGCGGCGCTGCCGTATCAGGTTTTACGCCAAGCAGTTCAAGCATTACCAGGATTGCCAGGGCGTTGGCGGCGGTATGGATACCGGGGGAGGGCAGGCTGATCCGCCACTTATTATCAATTTCCGCTTCAACTCCGTCCGGACCGGAATTATAATCAGTGATTCTCCGGCATGATTCAGGGGTGCTTGCATCCTGATCAAACCTGCCGGAGAAAATCATGCACTGCAAATGTGATACGGCGTCCGGGCCGATTAGATCAAGGGCGTCTGCCTCAATGACCGCCCCTTTACGAGTCTGTTTCAGGAATTGCCGGAACAGACTGGCGAGTTCAGCTTTAGGATAGTGATCAGTACCGATGTTCAGAATGATCGAGTAATCGGGATTGAATGCCAACAAGCTTTTGTCGCTTTCATCGGCCTCGATTATCACCAGATCGCCGTTTCCGGGAACGAAATTCCCGGCCAGTTCCGGCGATGCGAAACGATTGGCGAGTCCCCCGGTGATAAACGCAGGATTTTTACCGAGCAGTTTCAACGTTTCAGCCAGCCAAGCGGTAACGCTGGTTTTGCCGCTGCTGCCGGTTACCGCCACGAGTTGGCGTCCGCCGGGTAGTTGTTGCAGTGCTGAAGTCAGTGCCTCGGCGCGATGAATCCTAGCAACATCCGGGGCGGCGGTGAAATCCGGATTGTCGTCCTCTATTGCGGTTGAATAGATCAGAGCATCAGGCTTTGAATCCTTTATATACGACCCGTCCTGCGGAAAGAGCCGGACATGCTGGGCTTCGAGGGCCTGAAATATCCTCCGGTTTTCCGGTTCGCCGATGCCCCGGTCGCTCCCGCTCACCACACAGCCTAGATTTACCAGCAGTTGTGCCAAACCGCTCATTCCGATACCACCGATGCCGACAAGATGATATGCCGCGCCGGGATGAATTTTTAATGTTTTTTCCATAATACTGATACTTTAGGCAATAATATCGCGGTGTGCAACGTTAAGATGTATGGAATTGGTTAAAATATCCTTTTCCTGAAATGAGCTTTTCCTATCTCCCCGGATGGCGGCCGGAATTCCCAGCTTCGGCCGCCATCACCTTTTTTCTACCTGACACGCAACAGGTCTTCCCAGCGGATGGTATAGTATAATGCGTGGAACAACGGGCCTTGCTATGCCAATGTTATCCCTTGACCAGTTCAGTGCCGATTCCTTCATCGGTGAAAATTTCCAGGAGCAGGGCGTGAATGATGCGTCCGTCGATCATGTGGACTTTATTTGTTCCGGTTTCGAGGGCGTGGAGACAGCTCTTGATCTTGGGGATCATGCCGCCGCTGATTACTCCCGAACCGATAAGCTGGTCAATTTCACCGGCCTTTATGCTCGTGATAACGGTAGATTCGTCGTTCTGGTCGCGGAGGATTCCGGGCACGTCGCTGAGGAACACCAGTTTTCTGGCTCTCAGGGCTTCGGCGACCTTGCAGGCGGCGATATCGGCGTTGATGTTGTAAATCTGGCCGTCGACGCCGCGTCCGAGAGGAGTAATTACCGGCACGACGTCATTGTCGGCCAGCTCCAGCACCGAACTGGTATCCACGTCGACGATATTACCGACGAAACCGAGGTCTACGGGTTGTCCGGTTTCCGGATCGCTGGAGAAGAGCCGTTCGGCGGTGATAATGTCCTTGCCGGATACGGTCTGGCCTTTGCCGCCGATCTCAACGATGCCTTCCAGCAGGTTCTGGTTGATGGTATTGTGCAACACCTCGTCAACCACCGAAATAGTTTTGCCGCAAGTATAGCGCAGGCCGTTAATGAATTTTGTGGGAATCCCCATTTCCTTGAGTTTTGCGGAAATCGCCTTGCCGCCGCCGTGTACCACCACCGGCTTCATGCCGATACACTCCAACAACACAATGTCGCGCATGGTTTTTTTGGTGAGTTCGTGGTCTTCCATGGCGCTGCCGCCGAATTTGATTACCACGATTGCGTCACGGAATTTCTGGATATAGGGCAGCACTTCAACCAGGGTTGATGCTTTGTCGATCAAGTCTTTCATTGTTTTCCTCGGTATTGTATTATGTGTGATATTCTGCGTTGATCTTTACGTAATCGTAGGAGAGGTCGTTTGTCCACATGGTGAAATCGGCGCTTCCGGAATTCAGGTCGATCCAGACAGTAAACTCAGGCTTCTTCATCACTTCCGCCAGTTCCTTCATCGAAGTGAGGTTGTAACTGCCGTTTTCAACCACCGGGAATTCATCGAAATAGAGCGAAAACTTTTCCGGGTCGAATTTAGCGCCGGAGCGTCCGGCGGCGGCAAGGATTCGTCCCCAGTTCGGATCGCAGCCGAACCACGCGGTTTTGCATAACAGTGAATTTGAAACAGCAGTAGCGCAGGCGCGCGCTTCGTCAACGCTCCGGGCGTTGCCGACGTTCAAAGTTACGAACTTGGTGACTCCTTCGCCGTCCATTACGATTTGTTTCGCCAGGCTTCCCATCACTTCCGCCAGGGCCAGTGAAAGCAGTTCAGCTTCCGGACTGCCGTCGGTTATTTCCACCCCGGACTTGCCGTTTGCCATCAGGATTAAGGTGTCGTTGGTGCTCATGTCGCCATCAACGGTAATGCTATTGAACGATTTGTCCAGATTACACGACAACAGTTTCCCCAGCAGGGCGTTTTCCACTTTTGCGTCGGTGGTAATGAATGCCAGCATGGTAGCGTGGGGCACGGTCATACGGGGGGCAATCATCCCGGAGCCCTTGGTCATGCCGCCCACGGTTACGGTTTTGCCGTTGACCATGAACTTCACCGCCGCCTCCTTAGAGACAAGGTCAGTGGTCATGATCGCTTTTGCCGCGGCAGCCCCGCCATCGGCGGAAAGTTGACTGCCGGCATGTTCAATTCCCGCGTTTATTTTGTCCATCGGGAGCCGGTCGCCAATTTTTCCCGTGGAGCAAACCATTACGGCGTCAGGAGAGATATCAAGGACTTTGCCGGTGGTTTTGCACATTTCCTCGGCATCGTGATAGCCAACCTTGCCTGTGCAGGCATTGGCGTTACCGCTGTTTACGGTTACCGCCTGGATAAAAGGCTGTTCAAGGGTTTTCCTGCTGTCGAGCTGGACCGGCGCCGCCTGGAACTTACATGTGGTGAACGATGCGGAAAAATTTGCGGGGACCTCCGACATTATCATTGCCATGTCAGGTTTTCCGCTCTCTTTGATTCCGGCGGCAACACCCGAGGCCAGATAACCGAGAGGAGACGTAACGCCGCCACCTGTTATCGTTATGAGTTGATCAGATTCAGTCATTTTAATTTTTCTTTCCATGTTCAGCTTTTATGTTCAAGGCAATCCCTCCGCGAGGCCGGAATTCTCCCACAACGCAAGCCCAGCGAGGAGCACAGGCTGACACTACCGCATTGAGAAGTGAATTTACCGCTTCCTCGTGAAAAGTCTGGTGGTTGCGGTAAGAAAATAAATGCAGTTTCAGCGATTTGCTCTCGATGCAGGTTTTGTCCGGGATATAGCAAATGGTAATATTGCCGAAGTCCGGCTGTCCGGTCACTGGGCAGAGGGAGGTAAACTCCGGGCACTCGAACGTGACTTCATAGTCCCTGTCGGCGTAAAGATTTTTGAACGTTTCCAGCTTTGCCGAATCCGGGCCTGCACTGACGTCGGTATGCGACTTTTTCAGCAGCGTCAGGTCGGCAAAACGGCTTTCCCGGTTATCGTTTTTTTCTGGCATGATAACTGCTCCGTTAATCAGTTGAAAAATATTCGTATCGGCCCGGAAAACGCTTATTGCGGTATTTCCTGTTAAACAGTTTGCTTTTCCGGGAGATAAGTTTATATTTTATTCTGTTTTCGTGATATTGCCAGAAATTCGGCGAATATTAACAAATGATTTTGTTTAATAATAACTTGAGGGATTGTGCATGAAACTTTTTTCAAAGAAAAGCGTTACGATGGTTCTGGCCTTGACAATGCTGCTCGCGGTTGAGGCTGGCGCGGGGAATCCGTTGCGCAAGCTTGGCAGAGGAATTATTAACGTTGGCTTCGGCTGCTGTGAAATCCCGAAAAAAGTTTATTATATGAATCACGAGGAAGGCGGACTTGCCGCTATTTCTTACGGTACTTTGCTGGGAATTACTTATTGTCTCGCCCGTGAAGGGGTTGGGATTATCGATATAGTCACTTTCCCCGTACCGCTGCCCGGTTGCACTGACGATCCGCGCGACGCAGGCTGGGGGTATGGTCCGATTATGCGCCCTGAGTGGATATTTGCACCACAGGAGAATCCGTATAATATCATTTATTCGGATGCCGCGGTTGTGAATTAGGCGAGGTTAAAACACTACTTAGCCCGCCTCAGGCGGGCTTTTTTTTACACATAACAAGGAGATGTAATAAAATGTTCAATCGTGATATAAAAGTTGTCGACTGCACTATCCGGGACGGTGGCTTGATCAACAAGTGGCAGTTCCCCGTTGAAATGGTAAGAAAAGTTTTCCAGGCAATTAACGCTTCCGGCGTGGATTACATGGAGTTGGGATACCGTGCTTCCAAAAAAATGTTTGACCCCAAGGAATATGGCCTGTGGCGCTTTACGGAAGACAATATGGTCCGTGACGTTATCGGTGATACTCAGACTGACATGAAACTTGGCGTTATGGTGGACATCGGCCGGGTAGAACCGGAAGACCTTGCTCCCTGCGAAGATTCCCCGCTTGACTTTATCCGGGTTGCCACCTACCTCAAAGACATTGAGAAAGCCATTTGGCTGGCAAACCACATTGCGGAGAAAGGCTATGAATCCTACATCAACATCATGGCCATTTCCACGGTGAACGATTATCACCTGATCGAAGGTCTCAGGCAAATTGAAAACGAAACCCAAGTAAAAGCCGTTACCGTGGTGGACAGCTATGGGGGACTTTTTCCGGAAGACGCCGAACATTTGGTTAAGCTTTACATGAACGAGTTAAAGCATCACGCCACCGGGTTCCACGCCCATAACAACTTGCAGCTCGGATTCGCAAACAGCATCAAAGCTCTGCATACCGGAGCAAGCTATGTTGATGGCACGATCAACGGCATTGGCCGCGGCGCCGGGAATTGTCCGCTCGAACTTCTTATTTCCTGGCTGAAAAACCCGCGCTACTTCGTGGAACCGGTCCTGCAGTGTATCCAGGATGTGTTCGTGGAGCTTGAAAATGAGATTGAATGGGGTTACATAATTCCATATATGATCACCGGTATGCTTAATGAACATCCCCGGGTGGCGATCAGTCTGCGGCAGGGCAGCAAAAAAAACCATTTTGCCGGTTTTTATCGCGAACTCACCACCCCGGAATGCATGGATAAAGACTGATTATTCCGGATTAAACTCCGCGGATATTCGTTGCCGGTAAAACTATTTAATGTATAGAGTGCGATGGCAGAACATCAGCGGAGAATTTTGCGCAGTTCCACGGGGGTTGCGCTTGCTACAGTCCTGAGCCGGGTTCTCGGACTAGGCCGGGTTATGCTTGAATCCCGCATCCTCGGCGGCGGACTCCTTGCCACCGGCTGGATGCTGGCGTTTGCTATTCCCAACCTGTTTCGGCGGCTGCTGGGGGAGGGAGCGCTTGGTACGGCGCTTGTCCCAATAGTTTCCCACAGCATCAGCGACAAGGGCCGTGATCATGCCAGGAAAGAATTGACTGTAATCCTTGCGGTGCTTGGCTCAGTGCTGGCGGTTCTGGTCATCATTATTGCCGCTGCCGCATATTTTGTTGCTCCATACGTGGTTACCCCCCGGTATCTGCTCCCATTGCAGGCATTGCCGGTAATGATTCCTTACGCTTTCTTCATTTGTCTTACCGGGGCAATCGGCGCGGTACTGAATTCCATTAAGAAGTTTGTCGCGCCCGCGCTTACCGCGCTCTTGCTGAACATCATCCTGATTTCGTGTCTCGTATTTGTTATATATCCAGCGGGTGAAGCCACCGGCCTTTGGAAACTCCGCGCCTTGAGTATTGCCGTGCTTATTTCCGGTGCGGTCCAGTTGCTGATAATGTTCGGGTTCCTGGCAAAGGCGGGAATGATGCCAAAACTTTGCATGAAGGATATCAACGGCAAGGCAGTAATATCGGAACTTTGGCGGCTGACGCTTCCAGGGATTATTGGCGCTTCCGCCGTCCAGATAAGCTTTCTGATTGACCGCCTGCTTGCATGCTGGCTGAGTGATTACGCCGTTCCCGCGCTTACCTACAGCGACAGAATCATTTATCTCCCGATTGGAGTTTTCGCGGTTTCTTTCGGAGGCGTTTCGCTGGCAATGTTTTCATCGTCAGCCGCCAAGAACGATATCGCCGAAATGATTTCCTCACTGACATTTTCCCTCCGGCATTTGTTATTTATCTGTGTACCGCTGGCGGTATTTATTGTTGTGTTCAGGTATCCGGTGATCCGGGTGATCTGCTTCGGTGGTAAATTTGGCGGCAAAGCTCTGGATGAGACCGCCTGGGCCATGCTTTTTTACGCTTTCGGGATTCCCGCTTTTGCGGCGATAAAGATCACGGTAAACGGATTTTACGCCAGAAAAAAAATGAAAACTCCCGTGCGCGTATCAATCTTTTGCATTGTCGTGAATATCATTCTCAACCTGATCCTTATGTGGCCGTTGAAGCAGGGGGGGATTGCGCTGTCAACCGTAATTGCCTCGATACTAAACAATTCCATTCTCCTCTACCTGCTCAGGAAAGACCTTGGCAAGTTTCCGCTTATGCCGGTGTTGAGATGCCTGCTGGTTAGTATTGTCATCTCTCTGATTGCGGTTCTTGCCGCCTATTACACTTTCAATGCGTTTGCCGGTTTTCAGCTTCACCCGGCGGCTCCAGCTGATCTTCTTCCGTTGTTGGTTTGCGGCTCGGTATTCTGCCTGCTTTATCTGATTCTCGGTTTCTGCTGCCGATGCAGGGAAATCCCGGAACTCACCGGAATATTTTTCCGCAAACGTTAGCCGTCATTGATTTGTCAATTATCATTTTTGAGATATTTTTAAACATTTAATTCATAACTTCAAGAGGATACTGAAATGGAATTTCATGATGTAATTAAAAACAGACGCAGTTGCCGGGAATTCAAAAAAGATCCAATCCCGGAAGATGCCTTGAAACGGATCGGCGAGGCCGTTGAATGCGCTCCGTCGGCTTGCAATCTCCAGCCGTGGAGTTTTCGGATCGTACTCAATTCCGAACTCAAACAAAAAATCTGCGGAGTCTATTCCCGTGACTGGCTGAAAGATGCTCCGGCAATAATCGTGGCGTTGGGCAATATGAAGGAATGCTGGATGCGCCCGGAAGGAAACCCGATAGCGGATATCGATATCGGTATAGCAATGGAGCATGCCGTTCTCGCCGCCACCGCTGAAGGACTCGCCACCTGCTGGATCTGTGCCTATGAAATGGAAAAAATGAACCACGCACTGAATATTATCCCTCCTTGGAAAGTGTTGGCAATATCCCCTCTCGGATATGCGGCAAAAGCTCCCAAGCCAATCGAGCGCAAACCCCTTAATTCAATATTCCAGGTGCTGAACTGATATGATGGACGACCTTTCTCATGGACCGGTCCTGGCCGCGGACAGTTGGGAGCTGCATGCTGATTCGGGGTGTCCGGGTAAAATAAGCTTCAAGCTTGATGGAAGCGAAGTAATGAAACTTCAGCCGGTTTCCTTCGGGGTGGTCGGTGAAGCAACCGGCATCCTGAAAAAATGCCGCGAACACGTAACTCTTGATGATTCAACTCACAGCCTTGAAACCATGACTTTGGTTCCGTTCGGGCCGGAACCATTGGTTTCCAGAAAGATTGAGATTTTCGGCAATTCGGCGCAGATCGTTACCGATGTTGAACTGCGTCACGATATGCAATCGGAAAGCATGAGTATCGATGGGATGTTGTTTCCCGGTGAATGGAAACGAATCAGCGTTGTCCCGGTTCCGGCAGATGAATTTACCGTGCCGGAACCTGTCTGGCAGGGGGTGAAAGCGGATACCGGATATTACGAATCCGACCATCCTTTCCTGGTTTGTTTGCTGGAAGATGCTCAAGGTAAAATATTTGAGGTAGGCACAGGCGACGATCTCTGGCGTTGGCGCTGCGCGGAGAGAGTCGGATGCGTATCAAATTTCACTGTCAGTTCCGCCAGTGACGGTATCGAGATTGTCCGCAAGGTTATCATTCCTCCCGAAGGAACCGCCATTCCACCGGGCAATCGCAGATTTAAATGGTATTTTTCCTGGAAAAGCCCGCAAGAGACAGAGGCATTTAATAATGCCGTTCCGTTGCCTTCCCCTGGAAAAAAATATCACTTTGCGAAAGATTCCGATACAATCTTTGACTTTACCGCATGCAAATGGCCTGAAAATGCTTTGTGCAAAATTGGAAATAAAACTTCGGAATTTGCATGCTGGCACTCGTCAATTGTCTCGAAACATCTTCGCTATTTGGTTCGCGCGGCTTCAGCGGCAAAAGTCAAAAGCCTGACAATTATCAATGCTTCGCCTCATTTATGCGATGTGCCGTCACATTTGGAGCGTCCGAATAAGAAAAGTCTTCCGCATTGGGACATAATGCAGATTCTCGCCTTCCGCACCTGGGCCTCCCGCCAGTTAGCTAAAAACGATGGCGTTTTCAGGGGTTTTCCATAGAACGGACTGATAATATGAAATGGGTGAAAGATGTACAGGCGGGGATTCCCGTAAAATCCTGGTGTGACAAAGTTGAGCCGGAAGCACTGGAACAGGCAACCAACCTGGCAAATCATCCGGTCACCCGCAAGCATATCGCGCTGATGCCCGATTGCCATGTGGGATACGGAATGCCTATCGGTGGGGTTATCGCATGTGAAAACGCGGTAATCCCGAATGCCGTGGGAGTTGATATCGGCTGCGGAATGGTGGCGGTTGAAACGAACTGTCCCGCAAAGAAACTCAAGTCCATGGAGAAGCGCAGGAAGATCATGGACCGGGTTAAGGAAATGGTTCCGGCAGGAGAAGGACACGCTCATAAGAGCGTTCAGGAATGGGATGGTTTCGGGCAATATCTGGATTCGTTGCCGGAAGGCCCGAAACCTGAGTGGCCCGCGAACCTTGACCGGAAAAACCTGGGGACTCTGGGCGGCGGCAACCATTTTATCGAACTTCAGACTGATGAAACCGGAATTGTATGGCTGATGATCCACTCCGGTTCGCGGAATCTTGGACACAAGATCGCCAGCCATTACCACAATAAGGCCAGGAAACTCAACGAACAGTGGCATTCGGATATTCCGTCGAAAGACCTGGCTTTTCTGCCGGCCGACATCAAGCAGGGACAATATTATATCCGTGATATGAATTTCGCGCTTGCTTATGCGCTGGAAAACCGGCGCCGGATGATGCAGTGTTTCAAAAACGCGATTTCGGAAACCGCTAAGGACATCGAGTTCCTCCGGGAAGTCAACATCCATCACAATTATGCGGCGCTGGAAAATCACTTCGGAAAGGATTTCTGGATTCACCGGAAAGGAGCAACATCCGCAAAGGAAGGAGAAACCGGGATCATTCCGGGCAGCATGGGAACTCCGTCGTATATTGTAAATGGACTTGGCAACCCCGAGTCGTTCATGTCGTGCTCCCACGGGGCAGGGCGCAGGATGGGCCGGGGGGAAGCATCGCGGAGCCTCAACATAGAAGACTGCAATAAAGCGATGGAGGGGATTGTCTTCGACCGCTGGAGCAAGTTCAGGAGCAAGTGGAAAAAGCGGGGCGACAAAAAACTCTACGACTTGAGCGAAGCGCCGCCTGCGTACAAGGACATCGAGAATGTTATCGCTTCCGAGCTGGACCTGATCGAACCGATGGTTAAACTCCGTCCGCTCGCAGTAGTGAAGGGATAATCCTGTCCTTGAAATGAGCTGTTGTTATATTATATTTACTCATGGCATAAAAGGATGCCTCCACGTCCGCGGAAAGGGTTGAACCCTCCTTTATAATAATTGATTTGGCAATCTTCTTTTCAGCCTGAGAATGCGGACGCCGGGCGCAAATATTGAAAAGGAGGTTGATAATGACACGCTCATTGCCGACCGCTCCGAATTTGGAGCACCTGAGAAAGCAGGCGAAAGATCTGCTTAAGTCGCACCGCAAGGGAAATCCGGAATGCTGTGAAGAATTGAGGCTTCTCAAGCAGTTTCGCGAACACTCCAATGATGAAATCCTTACATCGCATCTAACCTTGCACGAAACCCAATTGGCCGTGGCGTTGGATTACGGTTTCCCCTGTTGGGCTGATTTAAAGAAATTCGTTCTCGGAAGAAACAGCGATATGAGTTATCTCCACATTCATTGCGGTGACAGTTCCGCTGAGTCATTGCGTAACAGTTCTGTTCCCGGCGAAGTGATAGTCTGGCGCGAGATATACATTGAAGGACAGACTCCGGGAAACGTTCCGGAAGATGAGTTTTGCCGAGTTCGTGCGGAATTCCTCAGTTCCTCGATGAACCTGGATTTCAATGGGATTCTCCAGGGAATGCGCGACAGATATAAAGCTGTCCGGGAAGCGGATAAATACGATGAAGTCATACTCTGGTTTGATTCCTGCATGTTTGACCAAACCATTTTGATCCATGTAATTTCACTATGTACAGACCTGGATACAAAATTAAGCCTGATCTGTATCGACCGGGGACTCGGAGAAATTTATCCGAAAGAATACCCGGAATTGTTTGGAAACCGGCACGAAATAAGCCGGGATGAGATCAAATTGGCGGAACGCGCCTGGAATGCGTTTACCTCTGATAATCCCAATGAAATTTTCAAAATTGTTGCCGGTGACTGTTCGGCTCTGCCATTCCTCAAGGATGCCCTGGTCCGGCACCTTGAACAACTCCCATCCGTTTTCAACGGGCTTAACCGTACCCAGAATCAGATTCTTAACGTTGTGTCCGATGGAGCGGAAAAACTTGTTGATGTATTTGTAAAAGTCTCAAACATGGAACCGCGTCCGTTCATGGGGGACACCTCAATGTGGAAATGCATCGACGAACTCGCAAGTTGCGAAGTCCCGTTGCTGAAGCTTGACGGCCCCGGAAAACTCTCGGATTTCATCAATCCCGATCCGGAACTTTATGATTCACCGGCGCTGAAGGATATCAATCGCTGGCGGGTTTCAATAACTTCCGCGGGACAAAAGACGCTTGCCGGGAAACTCGACAATATCAAACTAAACGGCATCAATCGCTGTCTTGGCGGCGTTTGCCTGAATTCAAGCGAACCTCCCTGGCGCTGGGATACACAAAGAAATGAAATGATTCGATAGGGCAATCGATCCGAGATTGCCCGGTGGTTGCCTCTGGACGAAACTGGCAAACTCGCAAAGCAGTTTGTTGGAGCCAACTTCAGTTGTGTCTTTACACCCGCTTTCGGCAAAAGCGGGCTACCGGGGAGTGTCCCCGGATTGAATGGGCAGAGTGTTTAATTAATTTGCAAGGATTATCTTAGATTCAAACCGGAAATCAGGCTTTGGTGTTTTTCATGCGTTTGCGTTCGAGTTCGGTAAGGTAGCGTTTCCGCATCCGGATACTCAGCGGGGTGACCTCTACCAGTTCGTCATCGGCAATGTACTCGAGGGTTTCTTCGAGATTGAGTTTTGTTGCCGGGGCTATTTTGATGGCTTTATCCGAACCTGACGCCCGCATATTGGTAAGCTGTTTGGTCTTCTGGAGATTGACAACCAGATCGCTGTCCTTGCTGTTTTCGCCTACGATCATGCCTTCGTAAGTAACGTCGTTCGGTTCGACAAAGAAGAATCCGCGAAGCTGGAGCGCATCGAGAGCATAAGGGACGGCGCGTCCCTGGCTCATACTGACCAGTACTCCGTTGTTCCGCTGGGGAATATTGCCTTTAAACGGCCCGTATTTAAGGAAGCGGTGATAGACGATTCCTTCCCCGGCGGTGGCGGTCATGATCTTACTGCGAAGGCCGATTATTCCACGGGTCGGGATGATAAAATCGATGGTTTGTCTGCTTTCGCCATGATTTTCCATGTGATTAATTTCGCCCCGGCGCAGTCCAACCAGTTCGATGACCTTACCGGCTGATTCTTCAGGAACGTCAACAGTGAGGATTTCCATCGGCTCCTCCTGGACGCCATTGTTGGTTTTCAGGATAACCTGGGGCTGAGAGACAGTCAATTCGTAGCCTTCCCGACGCATGTTTTCGATCAGGATCGAGAGATGGAGCACTCCGCGCCCACTCACGTTAAACGAATCGCCGGAAGTTTCTTCAACCTTGAGCGCGGTATCTCTTTCAGCTTCCTTGAGCAGGCGTTCGCGAATATGCCTGCTGCTAACGTATTTACCTTCCTTGCCGTAAAGCGGGGAGTCATTCACCCGGAAGATCATCGACACGGTAGGTTCATCAATAACGATCGGGGGCAGGGCTTCGGGATTTTCAAAATCAGCAATCGTATCACCGATATCAATGTCCTCGATACCGACCACGGAACAGATGTCGCCGCAATGAACGGTTTCCGTCTCCTGTTTTTCGATACCCTCAAAAGTAAAAAGCTGCTTAATCTGTACCTGGCGCGACCCGCCTTTCTGCTTGATGAGCATGTGGGGGGCTTTTGCCTTAAGGTTTCCGCGATAGACGCGGCCAATGCCGATCCGCCCCACGTAGTCCGAATAGTCCAGCGTGGCAACCTGCATCTGCACGGCCCCTTTCCTGATTTCCGGTGCGGGGATATATTTAATGATGGCATCCATCAAAGGCTGGATTGATTTGCGTTCGTCATCCTCGTGGGCGATAACCCAGCCATCCCTGCCGCTGGCGTAGAGGGTGGGAAAGTCCAGCTGTTCATCGGAAGCGCCGAGTTCGGCAAAAAGGTCGAAAACTTTGTCATGGACAACATGCGGCCGCGCATCCGGCTTGTCCAGTTTATTGATTACCACTACTGGTTTCAGGTTGAGTTTCAAAGCCTTGTCTAACACGAAACGGGTTTGCGGCATCGGGCCTTCGGCGGCGTCAACCAGCAGCAGCGCGCCATCGGCAAGCTTCAATACCCGTTCCACCTGGCCGCCGAAATCACTGTGGCCGGGGGTGTCGATGATATTGATCTTGGTGTTATGGTAATGTACGCTGATGTTCTTCGAGAGAATGGTAATGCCGCGCTCGCGCTCGATGTCGTTGCTGTCCAGGAAGCAGTCACGCACGGCCTGGTTGTCCCGAAAGACCTTTGTCTGTTTCAGGATGTTATCCACCAGAGTGGTTTTCCCGTGATCAACATGGGCAATAATCGCAATGTTTCTTATTTTATTCATTAATATTCTTTAATTAGTCGGTTATGGTTAGGCAAAACGGTAAATATAGCACACAACCGGAACGTTTGTACCAGCGGAAGAATAAATATTGTCAGGAAATCATTAGGGAGCCGTTAAAAATGCGGGGCTTATTTTTCAGCTTTCTCAAGCTCATGAGCGCGGTCTCTGGTCAGATCGGCGTCTGCAAAACCCTTGCTGTCGGGCAAAATCAAGTAGAATCTGCTGTATACGGCGACAAAAGCGGGACCTTTTTTAAGGGTGAAATCGAGAACATGCCCGCCGGCATTAAGCTTCTCGTTGAGGAAGTGCAGATGGTATCCCGGAACGTTAACGCCTTTGACGAACGGCGGAAGCCGGAATCCCACAATGTCACCGCTTTGTTTGGCAAGATTGAAAACCGGCTGATTTTTCGTAACCTGCACTAGCGGCGGATATGGTTTTTTCTGGGCAGGAACCGACCTTGTTTTGACTTTGCTGAACTCGCCGTAGATACGGATAGCGTACATCAGGTTTTTGTTGGGGAATTCTTTGTCGAGGATTTTCTTCAGTTGCTTATATGTGCAGTTCGCGGGGAGGGGAACGTACTTGGTTTTGTCAAACTTGACCACCGCGGCAAACGGAGTTGATTCGCCAAGCGCGGGACGGTATACTTTGCCATCGGCTTTGATCTGGTAGAATTTGCCGTCGAGGAGGACCATTTCGCCGTCCAGGGCGTTAAAAGTGCCGATGCCGAAATTTCCATATTCTTTCAGTTCAGCAAGGGTAGTGACTCCATCGTAAATGCCTGCCAGGAGTGCATCAATAGTGGAGACCTGGGTCACCTGCGGAGGCGGCGCTTCCTCTGATTTCCAGAACATGCAGCCGGAAGCGGCAAGAAGCATTGCGGAAGAAATAATAACGAGTTTCAAGGAATAAATAAATTTTTTCATGAGAAGTCTTTCATCATAGTTAAGATGTTCCGATCGTTTTCGCGTCGATATGACATGTTGTCCACGATGTTGCGGACAAGATGAATGCCGAGGCCGCCGATTTGCCGCTCCTCGACCGGAATCGAAGTGTCGGGCGTGGATGCTTTGCAGGAATCAAATTCGACCCCGGAATCCCTGGTTTCAAAAGTCAACTGGTTGTCCTTATACCCCAGTCTCAACTCCAAATCGCCGGGATTGCCATCAGGATAGGCATAGTGGATAATATTCACCAGGATTTCTTCCAGGGCCAGTTCACACTGGCACACGGATTCCTTCGGTAAACAAAGTGCGGTATGGAAATTCTTGAAGAATTCCATAAACTCCCGCAAGTTTTCCATTTTTGCCGGTTTTGTTAAGCTTTCCATACGAATAAATATGATTGAAGTTGAAAGTTACAATGTAAGCCTGAAATGACTTTTTAACAAGTAGTCCAAATGCAGGTAAAACGGGATTTTACGGAAAATACTTGCAGGAAAACGGAATGACCGGCTATATTAGATGTGAGAATACAACAGATAGTGCGAACAAGGTATATAATTATGCATAGCCAGGGAAACATTTTTTTTAAAGCGATTATTGTATCGTTGCTGTTCGCGCTGATTTCGCGGAGCCGGGGAGGGGATGTCCCGGAAATCATCCCTCCGCTTGAGAAATCAAAGATAGGCTATCTTACCGCGTACAAAAACAGTGTCAGGCTGAAACCTGCAAAGCGGCAGTATGTAATTCAGTCGGGAACCAAGCTGCCGGTATATGCGGTAAAGCCCAACAGTTATGTGTTCCTTATCAAACAACCCGGCGGGGCCGTATTGTGCGAAGTGAAACGACTTACCCGCAATCTCCTCAACATGAATACCTCACTTGACGGACACAGCATATATTTCCGGGGTGTAGTCACGGCCCACGCTTTGCCATTTCAAATTAAACACGGCGAAGAACTTCCGGTAACTTCACGGGTAGGCAAAGGTTACCTTGCGCTACTGAAGCGCAAGGATGAAATCATCACCGTATATGTTCCGCATTCTTATCCGGGAATAAAGTTCAGCCGTGCCAGCGCGTTTGACGAATTCGCCAAAGACCAGCGCCGCAAGGGTTTGATGTACTATCGCGGCAAATGGCTTCCGGTAAAACAGGCCGAAAAAATCAAAAAAGCTGAAGCGCTTGCCATGAAACACAGGAATAGAAAATGGTTTGACCTGCAAAGTTCCGCCAGACAGGGATTTATTGAACTGAAAAACGGAAGAATACTTGTGGGGGCGCTTCGCGGAATTGGTGAAGAAAAGATACTGTTTGAATACAACGGCAGAGAAATCTGGATAAAACTTGATCAGGTTTCAGATTCTCCCTTGAGAAATGTTGTTGCCAAGGGACTTCTCACCAAAGGCGACATGGAGATGGAACTTGCCGGTAAACTGATTGGCAAAAACAAGCTGGGCGAGGCGGCGCTGCATCTGGAAAAGGCCATAGAGGTTTTTAAAAATATAACCGAAAACCCTCCGGCGGTTCATCGAAAGGCACTGGAAAAGTCTCAGGAACTCAGGCGGCTTATTGAAGAAGTTGACCGAATCCTGCTTCGAGACGGCATCGTCATATACCAATATAAAACATTTCCAAGAGACGAACTCAGATACCACATGGCTAATAACCATATCCTGTTTCGCGGCACGATCTGGCTGAAGAAATCTCAGATTTGCCGCAAGTGCAAAGGAAGCGGTGAAACTACTTGTCATAGATGTCATGGAAAGGGGACAATTTTTGAGAAATGCACGAAATGCACGAACGGATACGTGCCATGTCCTATATGCAAAGGCAGCGGACAGAGAAAATGTCCAACCTGCAACGGTTACGGCGAACACGCTGTAAAGTGTACCCATTGCAAGGGAACCGGCAAGGTTAAAGTCAAGGTTTATAAATATACCGATCCCGGAAACAACGGTAAAACCTACCACAAGGTTTCCGGACAGAAATATTACCGCAAATCCACCCGAAGCGACAAGTATGAAATCGTGGAACAGGATTGCCAGTATTGTGACGGCACGGGAAAAACTTGGGAAAAATGCCGAAAATGCGGAGGTAAAGGCACTTTGGATTGCGTCAAATCAGTCAAGTGTTTTTACTGCAAAGGCAAAGGCGGGATTGTCAGGATATGCCCGGTTTGCAGCGGTAGAAAAATAATTGCCTGTCCTGACTGCAAGGGCAAGGGGTTTCACGGCTCCCCGCAGGAATACCAAGGCAAATGATTACTTGCGGTTTTTCAGGTATTGTTTCGCGGCATCAAGCACGGTGTCGTGGTTTCTGCTCAGGCTTTTCTGGTCCAGCTTTACCGGGTAATCCGGGGCAACTCCGGTTCCTTCGATTCTTTTGCCGCTGCTCCTGACATAATCACCCGTTGCGGCCTGAAGCCGGTAACCGGTACTTAACTGCATGAACTCGGACTGGAGACATTTTCCCGAAGTTGTTTCACCAAACAATGCGGCACGTTTATGATCCTGAAGGGCGGCCGCCATTATTTCCGCGGCGCTGCCGGTATCGCGATTAATCAGTACCGCAACAGGCCCGGTATATGCTTCCGCCTGCGGATACGCTTTTGGGGTCAGGATTAAACCGCGCATGTCCAGTTTTCCGATATCCAGTTGTTTGTCGCAAAGAAGCCCTACGAATCCGGACGCGGACAGCAGCATGCCGCCGGGGTTGTCCCGCAGATCCAGAATTATCCCGTTGATTTCAGGCAATTCCCCGATAGTCTCCCGGAATTTTACAATTTGCGGAAGAAAGCAATGCGAAATATAAATATAGGCAATATTTCCGGGCAGTATTTTGTATGTAAACGTGCCGAATGTCCGGGGCAGGACGCCGAATTTAATCCATTGAGTATCCAGAGGCTCTTTTTCGAGTTTTACGGTTCGAATTTTTTTTGTATTAGGATCAAGCAATTTAACGGTAACGAACGTTCCGGGCCTGCCGCTAAGCAGTCTCCTTACAATAAATGTCCACGGGATGTCCACTTCATTCCCGGGATTGATCCGCAAACCTCTGACTTCGAGAATCTGGTCGCCGGGAACAACCTTTGCTTTTGCGGCAGGTGACCCGGGACGCACCCGATGAACACAGATAATGTCCCCTGCTTGCGTTGCTCTTATGCCGGTATCGGCCGGCACATTGAGATTTGTTACTGCTTTGCTTGATCTGGTTTTCGGAATGTCATTTATTTCAGTGGGATTTCCGGAACTTCGCAAACTGCTTTTGATTTTTCGATGACTCCTACCGACTGGCGGCATGACCTGAAAATGGCTTTGCTTCAACTCCCCGCACATCCGGTTAAGCACGGCCAGGAGTTCTTTTTGTGAACGGCTGCGTGTTGCCATCGGCTCGTATTTTTTGCAGATTTCCCCCCATTGACGGCTGGATGTGTCAGTACTGAAATGCCGTTTGCTGATTATATCCCGGACTTCGGTAAATGTCGTAAGCGCAATTTGACTGAACCCGGGGGAATCCCCCCGTGCGGAGGTGACGGATAACGGCGCTTTATTGCCGGCAAGGATATTGAAAACTGATCCTTGCGTAAGCAGAAGCAGAATAATTACAATTGATCGGCTCATTTTTTCTTTTTTCGCGTTGCCAGTTTCGGCATGGCAAACTCGGAATCAGGAATTTCCGGATTGATGATAAGATTATCAAGCACCATTTTCATTGGGGCCATGAGCATGATTTCCTGTTCGCACGGGTATTTGACTCCATCAAAGTCTCTGAACTTCGTGTTGATACAGGTGAAAGGAATCTTGCCCATTCCCGTCACAACAGTCATTTTTATTCTCCGTACCACTATTTCTTTTGTATCTACACTAAAAAATATTGGATCAACGTTAAATTGCTTTTTGGGGGTTAATTCAAAATTTACGCAATGTGACCCGGCAACATTCTCAAAACCTTTAAACTTTATTGACTCGAACAAATCCTTTCCATTGGGATCATTGTCCATTCTTGCCGCGAAGATATAAAAATCGCGTTCATTGCCGGTGACCTTTCTGGTTCCGGTGCTGTTGCTTTTTTGCCATACAACTGTACCGTCGCATGCAGTTACCATTTTCAACCCGTTATTGAATACCGAGATATTTTTCTGCTTGTTCGGGCGTTTATTTAAAACGGTTAAGGATATTTCCATTTTGTGCATAGGCATAATCATCCTGCCAATGAGCTTATATGTCTTTGCCTTTGCAAGCTTTCCCGATGGATCAACGGATTTATTAAGAGTTTGAAACAATTCCAATACTGACTTGCATTTGGAAATATCGTCTCCGCTGAATACTTGTAAGCATAATATTCCAAGAAGCGCCATTACAATCAGTTTCCGCATGAATAATCCTTTCTATTTCAGGTTGAGTTGACTTTGGGGTAATGATAGCAGTCAAACAGGCCGGCCGCAAGACCCTTTACCGGTTTTTAGTAATATTACGGAAAAAATCACACAGGAAATCATAAGCGCGGCAATATATTCCGGGAGAACCGCTTTCCCGGGGGCCTGCCAAGTTCAGAACCCGGATATTATAAATAACAATCCATTCCGCCAGTTCCTCAGGGGAGGGCGGCGCTGACAATTCTATCGCTATGCAAGGTTTTGATCCTTTTTTTGCATATTCAACGGTAAGTGCGGTCCCGCCGGAAATTGTTCCGTCGTGCAGAATCAGGGTTCCGTCGCTGTCCGTCACGTTTTGCTGGGTCCTCGCTGAATATGATTCACTTGCATTTTCTGTTAGCGGATACTTGTCTGGAATGCGGCCGTCCTCGGCTTTACGGCCTAGCGGACACCATCCGCCAACGGGCAAACCGCATTCCATTGCCGCGTCAAGCGCCGCCCTGTCCACTCCGGACTGACCACCACTCACTATCTTTATTTTGGGGATTTTTTTCATTTTTTTTACCTTGAAGGCAATAATCTATCACGCTTTCCCGTTATTTGAAGTGAGAAGAGGGCGCAAATCAGACTCCGGAAGGAGGACCACCATGAAGAAGATTCTACTGGTATTGCTGGTAGGTCTGCTGGGAACCGGAAGTATGGTTCTAGCGCAGGAAAATGAATCCGACGAAAACACCGATGGCAGCAGCGGTTACCGAAGACGTCGAAGCAGACGCGAAATGCCCCCACCGAGATACAACCGTCGTCGTAACAGCACTGACAGCGAAAGCACTGACAGCAGCGATTCTGAGAGCGACGATCAGGGAAATAACCGCAGACCGCCGCCAAGACGCCGCGGCGGACAAGACGGTGATTACTCTGACGATCAAAGCGATGACCAGGGAAGCATGGAACGCAGACCGCCACCGCCGAGGCGCAGACGCGGCGACAGTGATGACAGCAGCGATTCTGAGAGCGACGATCAGGGAAGCATGGAACGCAGACCGCCACCAAGACGCCGCGGCGGACAGGATAGCGAAGACGGACAAGAAAACAACCAAGGTGGTAATGACCGCAGGCCACCTCCGAGGTATGGAAATGGCGGACAAAGCGGCGGACAAGGCCAGGGAGGTCAAAATGGGGTTTCCAGGCGTGGCAGCCAAGGACGCGGCGGCATGCAGGGAGGTATGCGCGGCGGACAAGGTGGACGCAGTGGAATGAGAGGCGGCAACCGCAGTGGCCAAGGAAGCGGCGGCATGAGGGGCGGTAACCGTGGAAGCATGCGCGGCGGAAGACGCGGCGGCGGTAACCGTGGAAATGTCCGAGGCGGACGACGTTAAACGTAGAAAACACTTATTAACTGATCCGGGTGGGACTTAAATTTCACCCGGAATTTTTTTTACGTCTGAATATCGGGATTAATCCATTTTCAGCACTTCATTCCAGGGGCGTTTGTAGAAGGTCTTACGGCTGACAAACAGGTTGTATTTTACAATATGATAAAAAGCGGAAATACCGTCTTTCCAGGTGATTTTTTTACCTTCGTTATAGCGGCGGGGGTTATAGGAAATAGGTACTTCATAGATCCTGATATCCCTGGCTTTCGCAAGTTTCGCGGTCATCTCCACCTCAATCCCGAACCGCTGGGAATATAAATTCAGGTTCTGGATGATTTCCCGGCGAAAAACTTTATAACAGGTTTCCATGTCCGAAAGGTGGATGTCGGTAAGCACATTGGACACGAATGTGATCATTTTATTGCCCATTTCATGCCGAAAATAACGGACTTGTCCGGGGGTATGCATGAACCTTGAACCGTATACCACGTCGGCTTTGCCATCCACTAGCGGCTGAAGCAGCGCCGGATAATCAGTGGGGCAGTATTCCAGGTCGGCGTCCTGGATCAGCACGTAAGGACACTTGGCTTCTTCGAAGCCGCGAATCACGGCAGCGCCTTTACCGCAATTAACTTCCTGGCAGATAAGCCTGACTTTATCGCTAAGGAAAGGTTTGATGGCTTCCCGGGTGTTGTCGTGGGAAGCATCGTCAACTACAATGATCTCCGAAGTTTCCGGGCGGTCAAGCACCTTCCGCAAAATATCGGCAACCGTGTTTTCTTCGTTGAAAACCGGAATAATTACAGTCAGCAGATTGTTCAGGTCAGTTTTTTCCATTTTATTTATCTCGGTAATTAATTATGATTTCCCCAATTCAGCGGACCGTTTGGCGGCCGCGTTTACGGCTTCAGCCACGATTCCCCGGAAAGCCTTTATCTCCAGAACAGCAAGAGCTTTTGCGGTGGTCCCCCCTGGAGAAGTAACCTGATCACGAAGTTCCGTAGGATGCTTGCCGGTTTCAAGCACAAGCTTTGCGGCCCCGGCAACTGTCCGGGCGGCAAGCTGAAGCGCCAAATCACGCGAAAGCCCGGAATTAACGCCGCCGTCCGCCAGGGCTTGAATAAAGTCGAATACATAAGCGGGACCGCTGCCGCTGAGTCCGGTAACCGCATCCATTAGCTTTTCCTCCACCAGACAACACGCGCCCACGGCCTTCAGGATAGTTTCAGCAACGGCAATATCTTCATCGGCAACGTTTATGGCGGGTGAATAAGCAGAGACTCCGGCGCCGACAAGGGCAGGGGTGTTGGGCATAACCCTTATCACCCGGTCGCATCCGCTCAAGTCTTCAAGCGCGGTCGTAGTGATTCCGGCGCATATGGAAATAAGCAATTTGCCATTGAGTTCCCCCTTGACTTCCCGCAAAGCTTCCGGAACGTTCTGGGGCTTTACGGCCAGCAGGATTACATCGGCAGGCTTAACGGCTTCCGGCAGGTTAGGGGAAGAGTTCTTGATTCCCGTGACCTCCGAAAAAGCCTTGACTGATTTCTCGGAGATGTCGAAAAAGCGAATCTTATCTGCTGACATGCCGTCAGTAATCAGACCTTTAGCGATTGCCGTGGCCATTTTTCCGGCGCCGATAAATGCAATTGTTCCAATATCCCGCATATTTCAACTCCATTTTTTTCGTGGTTATGAAAAGGCCCGGAATATTCCCCAGGTCACAACCGCAACCCCAAGCAGTAAACAGTAATAGGCAAATACCGCCAACTTACCTTTCCGCAAGGATTTCAACAAAATCAACAGAGCAAAATAACCCGTGATTGCGGAAATGCAAAATCCAAGCACAAGATTATACAGTCCGGCGGACTGAAAATTAACATCGGATTTCAGGAATCTTGATACTACGTCCACGAAAGTGGCCCCGCCTATCGCCGGAATCGCTATCAGAAAAGAAAAAGTTGCGGCATCGGCTTTTTTCAATCCCCAGCGCAGGCCGGCGGAAATAGTTGTACCTGAACGGGAAACTCCCGGCAGCAGGGCCAGGCATTGCATGATCCCCACAAATAAAGCGCCTCCGTATTGCAGCTTGTCAAGATTTTCAATATTTTCCCGTTTGCTGCTCAATCCGAACAAGAGAATGAATGCGGTAATAAAAAATCCAACGCCGACGATAATCAGGTTATTATAGAGCATTTCATCCAGTTTAGTCAGGTGCATCGCCATTCCGACAATGCCCACCGGAATGGTAGCAACAATCAGTTTGGGAATCATGTTCCACCCTTTAGGACGGATCAGTTCGAGCAAGGTCTTGAAATAATAAACCACGATAGCCAGCAAAGTGCCGGCATGCAGCACAATTATCATGCCAACGGAGTCTTCAGACGCCACATTGAACAGCTTTTCCAGAACGGCAAGATGTCCCGAGGAACTTATCGGCAGGAACTCGGCGATCCCCTGGACCACGGCCAGGGCAATTATTTTCAAGGTTTCGGGCATAATTAAATTCTTAAGTTATTTTTAATAAAGAAAAAGAAATATACAGTGTTTTCCGCTATCTTAAACCTTGACAACGTTTTAAAAGGATTAAAAATGCCGGGAATCTCAGAACAGATTTTACATAAAGCACTAAAAGGACTTGATCAGTGGCGGCGGGGGATAAGTCTGGATGAATATATTGACAGGATCAGAAGAGAAAACCATAATTCCGCGAAAACCGTCGCTGACCTGTTGTTTAATCTGTTCCGGCATCGCGCGAAAACTGAGGCCGTTATCAAGCACTTGTGCCGGGGGAAGATAAAACCGGATGTAAAACACTTACTGCTTGCGGCCATGACCCAGATGGAGCATCAGGATGGGATTGCGCCGGAGTCGGCGGTTAATGTGGCGGTTGACTATGCAAAGCGGAAATTCGGCCGGAAAACCGGGGGATTCGTGAATGCCGTACTGAGGAATCACACAAGAATGGATTTCGATAAATTTATCGCGCAACAACCTGAGTTTGTGCGTATGAATCTGCCGGAAACTGTCTGGCGGCTCTGGAAAAAAAGATTTTCAAAAGAAGAAATCCAAAAGCTGTCCAATATGCTTGCTCAAAAAGCTCCGTTCAGCTTCCGTTTGTGCGGAGAATTGCCGGAGCCGGAATTAAATTCTATCGAAGCGGAAAGGATCGGCTTGCCGGAATGGGCGGGGGACGCCGCCTTTTTTTCCTGTCCTGATCCCGGAGTTTTGTTGCAAAAAAACTGGCTGAAAGACGGGATCGTTTACATTCAGGACCCGTCTACGGCAATGAGTCCAAATCTCGCGGAGTTGTCCGGGAATGAACTTGTTCTCGACCTTTGTGCCGCTCCCGGAGGAAAAACAATACTGATAGGCGAAAAGCTTGCTTCCGGAACGGTGGTTGGCTGCGACCGCTCCTTAAAGCGTCAGCGGCTTACGCTGGAAAACCTCGCGAGCAGGAAATTCCAGAGTTCCGTTGTTGTCGCTTCAGCGCTGGCCCCTTCGTTCAGGAGTGGATCTTTTGACCTTGTCCTTGCGGATGTGCCTTGTTCAAACACCGGTGTGTTCAGGAGGCGTCCGGACACTCTGTGGCGTTTCACGGAAAACACATTGAACGATGTGGTAAAATTGCAGCGGCAAATTCTGAGCGCGGCGGCAAAACTGGTTAAACCGGGCGGGAAACTTATTTACGGCACTTGCAGCATTGAACCAAAAGAAAATGATGAACAGATTGCAGCATTTGCTGAAAGCCATTGCGAATTCAAGCTGGTAAAGTCCTTGCTGCTACTGCCTGATGAAAATTTTGACGGCGCTTTCGGAGCGTTATTGGAACGAAATTGAAATCGGGTGTACAATATTTAACAACATTTGCCGAATTCGTTTGAATATTGGCAATTGGGATTTAACTTGCATATCTTTTTTGATGAAAAATAACATGAGAATATAATGCGATACAAGTGTCCATTCTGTGGTTACATAATCCCGGCGGAAGAGCGCTTCATGGGACAAATGGTGTTCTGTCCAAGCTGCGACAAGCGGGTAACAATGCCGAAAACTCTTTTCGAGGAGGGCATTGTTTTCGGTGATTTTGTAATCTCCTCGAAGGTGGGGGCGGGGTCAATCGGGACAGTATACAAAGCTTCCCAGTTGTCCCTTGAGCGGATCGTAGCGCTGAAAATACTCTCACCAGAATATACTGACGTTCAGGGCGTAACCGACTTTCTCAAAGAAGCACGGGCGGCCGCGAGACTAAGCCACAACAACCTGGTGAAGTGTTTTGCCGTGGGAGAAGAGCAGGGGCTCTGTTACATGGCAATGAACTATCTTGTGGGCGAAACGGTGAAGAACCGGATAAAACGCGAGGGCGATATAGCGGTTGACGAGTCGCTGCATATCATTCAGCAGATTGCCGAAGCCTTGTATTACGCATGGGACGAAGCAAAACTTATCCACCGGGACGTCAAACCGGAAAATATCATGATAACTCAGGACGGGATCGTGAAGCTCACCGATCTCGGTCTGGCAATCAGTCACGGGGAATGGACGGAGGATACGGAAATTTCCGGCAGTCCGTCTTATATGAGTCCGGAACAGTTTGCCGGGGAAAAACTCGATACCAGAAGCGATATTTACAGCCTGGGAGTGTCTCTGTATGAAATGCTTACCGGAAGCCTGCCGTTTCAGGGAAGCACCCTGCGGACGGTCGCCAAGCAGCATTTCTATGAAAATCCGGTTCCGATAAAAAAGTTCGACCCGAAAATTCCTTCCGATGTTGCCGTTATGGTAAAAAAAATGATGGCGAAAAATCCTGATGACCGTTACGCGAATATGGAAGATTTACTTCAGCAGATTTGGAAAATCCGTCAGAAAACCGCCCCCGATAAAGAACTTGTGCCTGAGATTCACACCATTTCAGTGAAACGGCTGGATTATAACCTGCAAACAAAGGTAAAAGAAGTTCGGCAGCATACTCGCAAGTATATCGGCGAGGAGATGAAACGGCGGATGAAAGTATATCAGGTTTTGTTCGTGCTTTTGATCATGGTCGTGGCATTGCTGCTGACAGTATGGTTCCTTTACCGGTATCACAACCGGGCGAAAATGCAGGAACTCCGCCAGGAAGTAGAAGCGTATTGTATTCAAACTGCTGAATCCGGAAAATCTCCGGTCAATGGATTTCAGACGCAGGGAAACAAACTCCTCGAACGGCTGGGACGGGTTTCGTCACTTGAAGCAAGGTTCCTTGAAACACAAGTACGATTGGCCATTACCGAATACGCATCGCGGAAACTCGAATCGGACCTGAATAACGCCAAAAGTGAAAAACAGCGCACCGCAAATAATTTCAGCCGCCTGAAAAAACAGTATCAGAACCTGTCCGAAAATTTCAAAAAAAACCGGGAACAAGTTAGACACAAGACCGGGCAACTGAGAAATATCAGCAAAACAACCAGCAAGATAAAAAATGAAAACCGGATTCTGAAAAAGAAAATAAAAAATTTTGAAGCTGAACTCCGGAAAGCCAGGTTTATGGAGATAGTCAAACGCGCAGTGACAATGGTTGATTCCGCAAGGTATCAGGAAGCGTGTGCAATGATCATGCTGGAAGCCGGGAAAAAGCAAAATTCCGCAATCAAAACCAAGCTTTCAAAAGCCGCGGGAGAGTTTAAGAAACTTGCAATGATGGACCAGGTATTGACTGAAAGCGGCACTCAACTGGCTGGCGCTGAAGTCCCGGCCCTCGGCAGTATCCTGGAGATTCATAAAGGCCAGATTATATATCGGGACACGGTGACAAGGCAGATAGAGAAAAAAACATGGTCTGATCTGACTGTGTCTCAACTTTTGATACTTGCCCGGAAAGCCTTTCCCGGCAATCCGGATAGCAATCTTGAAACGGCAGTGTTGATCTGCTCAAAAGGTATTTTGTCTGCCGGAGCCGGAATCAAGGAAAACTCGTTCTGGATGACGGTCTTTAATGTCAGTCTTAATCAGGCACTGGACAATATCCGTTATCAGTCGATGACTGACCGTTCCGCTGCCGTAAACAGCGCAAAAACACTTCTTGGAAAAATTAAAGCATCCCCTCGCTTCAATGAGATAAAGAAACAGCTCGAACTCATTCTGAAGTGATTTTTCACGACTGACAATTGTTGTAAATATTTGAAAGTTAAAGCAATTTTATGACAACTTGTCTTGTAATTTGATCAATTCAGATTATTATTATAAAATATTGAAAGACGATGATAACACGTGTCAATGAATGCGATTCGGGGTTTAGAATGGCTGACGGAAAAATGGAACTGCCCGGTGGAAATGAAACTATTCTGATTGTTGATGACCAGGAGACCATCTGGGATTTCCTGATTGAAGCTCTCCAGGACCTTGGCTATTCCGTCCTTCTTGCCGAAAACGGCATCGACGCCGTGGAAATTTATGAAAATAATCCCGCTGAAGTTGACTTGGTACTGCTCGATATGGTAATGCCTAAAATGGGTGGGCACAAGACATTCTACCAAATCCGGGAAATTGATCCTGATGCGAATATTCTGCTTTCCAGCGGGTATGTGTCAGAGGAAGAAGTAAACGACTTGCTCATGCAAGGCGCAAAGGGATTTCTTGGCAAACCCCATCGAATCAAAGAAATGGCAGTTGAAATACGCCGCATTCTCGATGAAAATCCGAGAAAGAAAAAATAGTATTGTTTTTCTCGCACCGCAAATATCCATAACCGCCAGGTGCAGCCATGAAGCGTAAATTAATCACACCTCACAGAATAAAAATTCTTGCCGCCTGCATTATGGGGGGGATTGCCGCCCTGTATTTAGGATCATATGTTGTTACATACTTTCTGGCGGGTAAAAACTCCAAGCCGGAAGTGATGTCCTATACCCGCGCCAATTTAAAAACGTTACCCGCACAAGCTAAGGCTTCAGGAAAAACAATCCGGGTAATGACTCAAAATCTCGCGCACGGAAGGGGTAAAAACGCAAACAACTATCTTCAGAAACCGGAAAGTATCAAGGCAAATCTTAAGATTGTAGCCAATGTTATCGATCGGGAAGCGCCGCAGATAGTAGCTTTTGAGGAAGCGGACGAATCAGCGTTCTGGACCGGCGATTTCAATCAGGTCAAATTTATCGCGAAAACCGCCGGATTCAAATACTCGGTTCAGGGCAAGCATGTAAACTCCAAGGAGTTTGCCTATGGCACCGGAATTATTTCAGAATTTCCCCTTACCGATCCGGTTTCCGTTGCCTTCAAACCAACCCCGCCGACTTTCTGTAAAGGATTTGTCATGGCCACGACCGAATGGCCCGGACGTAATGATTTCAAGTTTACGGTGGTGGCGCTCCACCTGGATTTTTCTAGAATCAGCGCACGGGAACAACAAGTGGAAGAACTGGTTAAGTGGCTGCGTAAACGCGGTGGACCAATGATCATTATGGGTGATTTTAATTCCGCATGGTCAAAAAACGGGTCAGCGGTGAGACTGATGACCGAAAAGCTCAATCTTCAGGCATATCGGCCGGAGGCCAAAGACCTTGCTACATTCAGGATGAGCGGCGCAAGGCTGGACTGGATTCTTATCTCAAAAGAGTTTGAATTCAAAGACTATCACGTAATTCCCGATAAAGTTTCCGACCACCAGGGCGTTATTGCGAAAATCGCGATAAAAGAAAATTAATCCTGACGGATGATTTTGGGGCGTTTAGTGCCGAATTTATCGCATATTCCCAAAAGGTCCTCAACTTGTGGGCCGTTTAACTGAGCAACATTTCCCAAAGTCCTGGCGTAATAGATTACCCGTGCGCAATGCTCCACTTTTTCCAGCTTATAGAAAGCGTCCGTAACGGTTTCGGCAACTGTCAACGCGCCGTGCTTTTCAAGAATAAGCGCATCGTGATCTGCTATATATTCGTTCACTGCCGCCGCCACTTTTTCAGTGGTCGGGGTGGCGTATGGAACGGTGGGAATAGAGCCCACGGTAAAGACAATTTCAGGTAATACGGGATCCGTCAGCGTAACTCCGGCAATCGACAGCGCAATGGCCACCGGAGGGTGTGCATGGATCACCGCTTTTATGTCATCGCGAAGATGATACGCCGTTGCGTGCATGCGATGCTCCGATGAAGGTTTGCGGTCACCTTCAAGGTTGTTTCCGTCCAGGTCGGCAATGATCAGATCGTCTTCGGTGATCATTCCCTTGCAGATACCGCTGGGAGTACATATTATCCGGTTGGGGGCGATTCGCACACTTACATTGCCATCGAGAGCGGTAACATACTCCTTACGGTACATCCGACGGCATATATCCACGATTTCGCGCTTCAGTTCTTGTTCAGTGTCCATTACTTCATTAATTCCTTAAAGAGGTCTTGAGAAAGGTTTTGAGTGTCAAAATTGGGGGGGAGAAGCTTTCTCAGCTTCATGGGGCGGAACGATATAACCAGATTGTTATCTTTGTCAACCCGCAGTTCAGCCATTATTTCCATGAATTTTTTGAATTTCCTGCTGCTTTTAACTCCCCCCATCAGGTTGTTTACCCGGTCTTCAACAAGTGAGACAGGGACACTTAGGTTTCCTAACTGAGCACCTTTAATAATAACATTCTGTCCTTTCTCGGTAAGGTCAGGAACAACCTCGGCCTTGGCATTAACCCATGACCCGAAAGGAGTTTTGACGTCCAGTTTTTTTGTATAGGTAATGATAAACTTGCCGTTTTTGAATTCGACAGTGTAATCGCGAGGTTTCTTTTTGTTTAAGACGTCATTGGTATTCAAGGCGCAGACAATCAACGTATTCACATCATCCTGGTCGAAAACTATAGTTTGAACATCGCCCGGCCTGGCGTTTTCCAGAATGTTCCGGATATCAGGCATCTTGCCGAAAGTATCCAACATTTGCTCGTTGGAGATTTTTGGAAGTTTCAAGGGGAGGGGGGTACTTGAAAAGGCAGCGGCGGTTAAGCCTGTAATAATTCCAAATACAGACAGGATCAGTATCGCAAATATCAATACCACGATTAAAATAAACTTCTTTTTTCTACTCATTGGCGTGTCCTTAAAATTTAAGTTCTCTGGGTTCGACAGGTTTTACGAATACTGCCGGACGCAGGTATTCAAGCTCACTTACGCTTCCCGCCGGTTGTTCTTCCGGAAGTTTCAGGAGTTCACTTATCGGCAGGTGTGGGCAAAATTTAGTTTTTTCGGATATTTTATTGCCGAGAATATCGCTAATCGCGTTTCTGTCTTTATCCATTGCCACGAAAAAACGGTGCTTCTCCAACAGGGCAGGGGAGTTATCTTTACTTAAGGTTGTTATTTGCTCAGGTTTGACAAATCCAGTTTCCGTTTTCTTTACCTCATACAACAGAATTTCTTTGTTTCTGCCGTCGTACAGAACTCCGATTATGTCGCCTGGAGAAGCATTGCAAGACGCTGCCAGGGCAAACGCGGAAGGTATTCCCCTGGTTGTAATTTCCGGTTTTTGATAGGATATACCCATGATCATGGCTGATGCCAAACGAAGACCGGTAAAACTTCCGGGCCCCGTTCCGAGCGCCCAGGACATTACCTCCGCCATCTCAAGCTTGTTTGCATCAAGCACACCGGTCATCCATTTCAGCAGGTTTGCCGACTTTTTTGCGCGCATCGGCAAAAACTCTTCAATCAATATTTCCCCGGAACCGCGATCTTTAACCGCAAATGACGCCTCGGCCCATGATAAATCCAGGGACGCAGCCAAATTATTTGTATTTTTAATCATAATAATAAAACCTCCGGGTAAAGTAACAATGTTTCAGGAGTTTTGCCAACGCAAAATTGCAAAACAGGCTTGCATTGGCGTTTTACGTGTTCTAGTTTAAAATTTTATTCAATCATTTTAACACAACGGAAGAAGGATAATAATGACAAAGATTCCCAATTACCTGAAAGACTATGCGGCACAGTATGAAAATGATCCCAGAGCCGCAAATCTTGAGTGGTTCAAGAACACTCACTACGGCATGTTCATCCATTATGGCTTGTTTTCATTGCTCCAGCGCCATGAATGGATTCAATTCAAGGAGCAGATATATGTGGCTGACTATGAGCCGCTGATCGAGAAATTTACCGCGGAAAACTTCGACGCCGGCGCTATTGCCAAATTTGCCAAGGATTGTGGAATGCGCTACATCAACCTTACAACCAGGCACCACGATTGTTTCTGCATCTGGCCAACCAAGTACACCGATTTCAATATCATGAACAGTCCGGCAAAACGCGATCTAGTGGGAGAGCTTGCCGAAGCATGCGAAAAACAGGGACTTGGTTTCTTCCTTTACTACTCGCACGGACGCGACTGGAAACATCCGCATGCGCCTCATAACGATAAATATCCCAATGGCAATGCCGCCCCTGCCTATGAACCCCCGGAACCTTCATACAAATACGGTGATGAGCACGATCTTAATATTTATCTCGAATTCATGTCAAATCAGGTAAAAGAGCTCCTGGATAACTACCCAACCGTTGCCGGTATCTGGCTTGACGGTATTGCTGTACCATTAATGAACAAAAAAGAAGAATTCAAATGTGAAGAACTTTATGACCTCATCAGGAATTCCTCGCCACACGCCCTGGTTTCATACAAACAGGGACTGCACGGCACAGAAGACTTCTTTGCTCCAGAGCATAAAGCGCTTGAAGACAACCAGGGAAAAATTATCGAAGTCTGCACAACCATGATTAAAGAGCCATTGTCATGGGGGTATTATAAGGATGCCGTCCATCGCAACGAGGAGGAAGTGTGGGAAAAGCTTACCGATGCTGTCTCAAAAGGCTATAACCTCCTGCTCAATACCGGTCCATTACCCGATGGATCTCTTGATCCGCAGGATGTTCCAGTGCTTCTCAACATTGGCAAAAAAATAAAAGAAGAGAAACTTTTTTCCTGAATTGATCAGGTTAACCCGGAAGTGGAGGAGGGGATTAATTTCCCCTCTTA
Source organism: Victivallales bacterium (assembly GCA_963678815.1). Taxonomy (GTDB): domain Bacteria; phylum Verrucomicrobiota; class Lentisphaeria; order Victivallales. The sequence continues at coordinate 2,933,131 of OY787460.1, read as the reverse complement.
TAATTAGGTGGCATTTTAGCCATCAGACGCCCTTTTTTTACTTCTCATAAAAAACCTCGTACATAGCGACATGCTTTTCCTTTTCTAATAGGAAATCATCATCTTCAGGATAATACTTTGCGATTTCAGGATTATCACCAGCGAATTTTTTAACAGAATCAATTGAATCCCATAGTGTTACCAGCAGAAAATGTGCTTTTTTTCCTTCATTTCTACGCTGAAAATACAATTTAAGCAGCCCCTCAACAGAACCATAGTCTGGAGCAGCTTTTTCAATCATTAATTTTTCATATTTGTCTGCTTTTTCAATTGCAACTTCTCCATGCCATAATCGCATAATAGCCATGTTTGTTTTCCTTCTGTAATATATGCTCCACATGTTGTGTCCTAATATTCTGCATGAAAAAATATATCCATAGCGGCAATAAAAGCAACCTTATTGGTCATTGCAAAAACAGGTTGACAACCCAACTTATAACGTCGCATAATATATATTATGTTAAGCGGCAGGTGTATTTTCTTTTAAAACATTTTTATCTTTGATTTGAAATAACATATTCAAAGGTCATGTTAATGTTCCAGAAAATAATTGTTTTGTAATTATACCATTTAAATAAAAAGTGAATTCAAAATGCTTGGAAAAAATCTTTCCGTACTAAGAAAGAATGTTGGCTTGACCCAGTCCGGATTAGCTGAAGTTGTTGGAGTATCACGTGAAAGAATCAAGAATCTTGAGAAATCTTCAAACGCAACCTTGGATTTAATCGAAAAATATTTTTCCGCTTGCGGGAAGGAGCCTGGAATTGGTATTTTCACTGAAGAAAAAAAACATCTTATTACGCTTCCATTAGAAAATATAGTAAAGAGCCTTATCAGATTGAGGAAAATCACTGGAATGACCCAGGAACAACTTGCTGAAAAACTCAGAACATCCCGTTCCAGAATCGCGCAATTGGAAACAGGTACAGACAATATGACCATAAAAACCGTATTCAAATATATTCATGGTTGCGGTTTTATTCCTATGATCTCAATGAAAAAATAAGCAGCCCCTACCCTAAAAGTTTGTAATTTCTGTTGTTTTTTAACGCAATCCTAATATATTTGGTCTTTTATTTTATTACATGAAAGGTTTATCATGATCAGTTTGATTAAGAAGCTTGATCTCGAAGAGGCTATGAGAAAGAATACGGTTAATATTATAATCGTCATCTTTATGATTAATTATTATTTTATCCATTGTTTCTGTTTTCAGGAGGGATTCGCGCGCAATGCACTTGAAGATAACGGCTGGATGTCTGTATTCAATATTTTTGTTATTATGAGTGTCCAGGCAATTACCGTCTGGCATTTCTGCATAACGCGTAAACTTTTGAATAAAATTGGTTTTTTCTCGCTGTTTTACGTATTGCAAATATATATACTTCGCGAAGCGGATTTCCACAGGCTTTTCACCGCAAAGAATGTGGACAACATCAAATTCTACACTTCTGATGAAATTCCTTTAAGTGTAAAATTTATTGCGGCTATAATTTTCTTTCCGTTCTTTATTTTCTTTGCCTACCTGATATTAATGTATGGAATCACTATGATAAAAGAATTTTTCAAGGGAACTCCCTGGGCGGTGGCTTTCGGTTTCTGGGGGCTTTTCCTGGTAATTTCCCAGATACTTGACCGCTCCAAGTTTTTCAATTACAGCAAAAATTGGCGCATAAAGGGAATCGAGGAGATGTTCGAGGTTACCGCGGCCCTTCTGGCGCTTTCAGCAATTATTTATTTTACCATTGACATGTACAAACGGAAAAAAGCTTCCGAAGCAGCAGAACTTATTGACTGAGCCCCCCTGCCCTTGCAAGGTGTAATTTTACAAAGATTTTACACTTTTTCGTTTTGTTTTACCGATGCTATACTTATATTGAATAAACCGGTGGACTCTCTAAACATTTGCACCGGAAATGGATTTATGATATATTTTATCCTAATAATTCGGGAGAATCAGCTATGGGGATATTTGACAGACTTAAGCACGAACTCATTGATATTGTAGAATGGGCTGATACCGGTGATGGTGTTCTCGTACACCGCTTCCCGTGCCATGATAATGAAATCAAGTACGGGGCAAAGCTGGTGGTGCGCCCCGGTCAATCCGCAGTTTTTGTGAATGAAGGACGAATTGCCGACGTATTCGATCCGGGCACTTACACGCTTTCAACTAAGAATCTGCCGATTTTACGAACGCTGTTGAGTTGGCCTTACGGTTTTGAGTCGCCATTCAAGGCGGAAGTTTATTTCATCAAGACCACCGAGCAGCTCGACAGGAAATGGGGAACGCCCAATCCGGTGATGATGCGGGACCAGGATTTTGGAATAGTCAGGCTTCGCTGTCGCGGAAATTATTCATACAAGGTGGGGAAATCTTCCGATATGATTTCCCGGTTTGTCGGCGCAAAACCGGACTACTCCGCGGACGAACTCGAAGACCAGATTCGAACCAAGCTGGTATCTTCTTTCTCTGACTGTATCGGTGAGTTGAAAATTCCGGCGCTTGATCTTTCCGGACAGTATGATGAGATCAGTTCCGCCATGGAAACAAAGCTTCGCAAAGAGTTTGAAAGGCTGGGGCTTGAGCTTTTATCATTCGCCCTGGAAAACATTTCTCTCCCGGAAGAAGTTGAAAAGGCCATGGATGAACGCGCTTCCATGGGCGCTATCGGCAATTTGAACAATTATTCCCAATATCAGGCGGCGCAGGCATTGAAAGATGCCGCAAATAATCCAGGCGGCGCAGGAAACATGATGGGCATGATGGTCGGCGGCAATCTGGCGTCGGGTATGGGGAATGTTCTGCAACAACAACAGCAGCAACCATCGGCAAGTAATCAGCAGGCCGCCCCTCCCCCGATTCCGGAGCAGAATAAAAGTTTCTACGTCGCTGTAAATGGACAGCAGGCAGGCCCGTTTGGGGATAACGATTTACGCGCTAAAGTTGCAAGCGGGGAATTGAATAAAGATTCGTTGGTTTGGAAGCAGGGAATGGCCAATTGGACAAAAGCCGGAGAGGTGCCGGAATTGACGCATCTTTTCCCGGCGGGTCCGCCTCCCCTGCCCCAACAATAATTTTTTAATAGTAAAACGTAGTATAAAAAGGAGAGCAAGAATGAAATTATTTTTGTTTCTGTTGTTCGTGGCCGCACTCGCGGTTGGCGGCTGGTTTGTGTACAAGGAATGCGGCGATCAGATTATGGCGTTAGCCACCGGAGAAGAGCTTCCCGCAAAAACTGAAACAGCGGATAGTGGCGACGACCAATCCAATGATACGGGAGAATCTTCCGGCACGATTCAACCCATGAGCGCTCCGGTCACCCCAAAACTTCCTGAAATTCCATTGAACTCCTATTGGAAAAAGGCTTCAGAAAAGTCAGCAAATAAAGGCGAGGCGATAGCTGTTCTGTTTTCCGTGAAAAAAAGTAATTGCCCACAGGTTAACCAGGCAAATCGAGATTACTGGGGATTTATCAAGAAGGACAATTATGCCTTACTCCTTGATCTGCAGAATAAAAACATGCTTCAGAATGTCCCGCCGATCATCATGAATATTTTTGAGAAAAATAAAAACCTCGGTAATATTCCGCAGATTCACATATTTACCCCTGACCTGAAAACCCAGCTTGCAATGGTTCCTTATGTTGCCCCTGAAAAGCGCAAGGAAACCCTGGAAAGCACCCAGAAGAAAGTCAATGCCGCCATGACTGCCTGGAAAAGCAAGCAAGGCAAATAAATTGGTATCTCTGAAAATCGGTTTTTCCGGCGAAAAGCCGGGAACGGAAGCGCAGCTTCAAGCTACCGTTGAGTTTCCGCGATAAAGCAAGGACGAAAGAAAACAGACCGGAACCAAAATCGCTGTTATTAGAGATAGCCTGATTTTTTTACAAATCTTTCAATGCCTGTTTAAATTCGTTGAAGTCAGTCAGATAAAGGTAAGGGTTTTTGAGTTTTTCCTCGCTTAGTGGAGCATGCGGGGTTCTTCCGTAATTGTGCCCTGAGTATACCTCGTTTGAACCGGCAAGGGGAAAAAGAACTTCACGCATGGTTTTGAACATAGTCCTGGCATTACAGTAGCCGCACCAGTCAATAAACAGGGTGTCGCCGGTAAAAATGGCGGAATCGTCGGTAAGATGGTAAGTAATGCCGTCCACGGTGTGTCCGGGAGTGTAAAGGCATTCTATGGAAATATTTCCGAACGGAAGTTTTTCCCGGTTCTTCACAACAATATCTTTAGCGCAACTTGAGTCCGGGTGCGCACAAACTTTTCCGTTAAATGTTCTCCTGATTGCATCCAGTCCGGAAATATGATCGTGGTGAGAATGAGTAACCAAAATGTATGTGGGATTGACGAAATTAAGCTGGGCCAGCTCTTTTTCCATGACGGCAATATCACCGCAAGGATCAACAATCGCGGTGTCACCGCTGGCGAGATCGTGAATGATGTAGGAGAAATTGTCGTCAAATCCGCCGACAGCCAATTGTATCACATTCGGCATAGCCCTCCCCCTTATTACCAGATGACAAAACCGAATCCAACCGCGAAAATAATTACCGTGAGAATTGCCAGCCAAACCCGGCGATGCATGATTTTTCGTCCAAAGATTGGCGTACCGGCGATTTTCCGGAAACTTCCCGCCTTCAGGTAGTGTGCCAGACGCCGGCGCGCTTGCTGCTGCCGCCAGTAATCTACAGGTTGCTGTCTGCCGCGTTTTACCATTTATACATAGCGCATTGAGTAAATAATTGCCATGCTTAATACAAACAACATAAAGATCATAATCAGCATGAACGGCATGAAAAACCAGAATCCGAGCCTCAAAAGCTGGAAGAAGGAAAGCGAAGCTATCTCTATGCCAAAAGCCGGATGCTTGCCCCCTCCCCCGCTTCCGCCTTCGCTGTTGTCCTGAAGGGTGTTTTCCAGCTTTACGGCGGCGCGTTTGAATTCAACTCGCAGGTTTTCAAGGTCTTTCATTGCCGCGTTGAATTCGCTGAACTGTTCATCCTGGATTGTGTCAGTCTCCGGCTCACGTTCAAGGGTTTCCAGCACATTCTGGAAAGTCTGTTGTGCATCCCGGCAGGCATCGATATGCTTTTGATGCCGTTCAATATCATCAGGAAGGACCGCAAGTACGTCATGAAGCCGTCCCCTGAGGTCACGGTGAAGTTTACGGTATTCCTCCCTGCGGCGTTCATGTACTTTCTGTCCGCCGTTCTCAACTTTTTTAATTTGATTCTGGCCAGGCATTTTAGTGCCTCCGTGTGTTATTTAGAGCTTCAATCTGTTTGCTACAAAATCGGCGTCTTTGTCCCCTCTGCCGCTCAGGTTGATCAGGATGTTGCGGTCTTTGCCGAGTTCCGGCGCGACTTTCATCGCATAAGCCACGGCATGGGCGCTTTCCAGGGCCGGGATTATTCCCTCCCGGCGCGACAGGGTAATGAAAGCGTCAAGACATTCCTTGTCATCAATCGCCACGTATTCCACTCGTTTCAAATCTTTGAGCAAACAATGCTGCGGTCCTACGCCGGGGTAATCCAGGCCGGACGCGATAGAGTAAACCGGCAGCGGTTCGCCTGTATCATCCTGAAGAACATAACATTTGAAACCGTGGAGCATTCCTTGAGAACCTTTAGTCAATGTCGCGGCGTGATCAGGTGTATTGATTCCCTTTCCAGCCGGTTCAATCCCGATCAGCCTGACGGATTCGTCCGGCAGGAAACCGGTAAACATACCGATGGCATTACTGCCTCCGCCGACACAGGCCATGACACAATCCGGCAGTCTACCGGTCAGTTCCAGCATCTGTTCCCTTGACTCCCTTCCGACAATGCTCTGGAAGTCGCGCACCATCATCGGGAACGGGTGCGGTCCGACCACGGAACCGATGGCATAGAAAAAGTTTTCCGGGTCACGGAGAAGTTCGTCGAATGCGCTGTCGACAGCGTCCTTAAGGGTCTTCGTGCCCCGGCTGACAGGGATAACGTCCGCGCCGAGAATCTTCATTTTTGTTACGTTCGGATGTTCTTTTACAATGTCAACCTCACCCATGTGGATTTCACACTTGATCCCAACCAGGGCGCAGGCGGTGGCGAGGGCAACGCCATGCTGTCCGGCGCCGGTTTCAGCCAGCACCTTGGTTTTCCCCATGTATTTAGCCAGCAACGCTTCGCCTATGCAGTGATTAATCTTGTGCGCGCCGGTATGATTCAGGTCTTCCCGCTTGAGGTAGATGCTGGCTCCTCCGAGAGAATCGGTGAGTCTCCTGGCAAAATAAATCGGGCTGGGACGGCCCACATAATATTTGTTAAGCTCATCCAGTTCGTCCTGGAATTCCTTCATCTGCCGGATTTCCAGGTATGAATCCCGGATGTCATTCATGATCTTGACAAGAAACTCGGGAATCTGCTGTCCGCCGTATTCCCCGAAATATCCCTCCGCGTCAGGCAGAGCGGAATAATCTATTTTACTCATTTTCGGTCCTGTGATTTTATAATGCTTGAAACACTGATAAGATAAATGCGTCAAGTTGTTTTGGCAAACCCTGTTTTACCGGATTGACACGAGCCGTTTACATGCTTCCGCGATAATTTCGTCATTCCTGGCAAAACAGAATCTTAGAAGATTATCTCCGTCTTTATCATGATAGAACGCGCAACCCGGAACGGAAGCGACACCGGCTTTTTCCAGCACGTACATTGCTTTTTCCGGACTTTTTTCTCCGGGTATACTTGAAGTGGCGGCGAGAACATAATAAGCCCCATCTGGAATATAAGGAAGCATTCCGGCATGTTCGAGGGCCGAGCAAAGCTTGTCGCGGCGATGCTGGAGACTATTGCATAGCTCCCCGTAATATTCCGGTTCAAGCAATTTAATTCCCGAGGCAACCCCTAGCTGAAGCGGTGACGGAGCGCAGACATAAACAATATCGCCCACACATGAGGCGGCTTCCGCCCAGGCTTCAGGACAAATACAGTAGCCGATCCGCCAGCCGGTGATGCTGAAAGTTTTCGAGTATCCGGAAACCGTTACCGTGCGGTCTTTCAACTCCGGCAGTGAAGCCGGGCTAATATGTTTCTTACCGGAATAAACAAAATATTCGTAAATCTCATCCGTAAATACGATCAGGTTCCGGGAGTTTGCGAGTCCGGCAAGTTCTTTCAATTCCGCTAAACTGAAAACTTTACCTGACGGATTTCCCGGAGTATTGATCAGAATGCCGCGTGTCCGGGGGGTAACAAGTTTTTCCAGTTCCGCGATTGAAAAACTCCATTCGGACGGATGCAGGCGGTAAAACTTCATCTTTACCCCGAGGGCGTTCAACATATTTACATGATAACCGTAATACGGCTCGAAAACGATCACTTCATCTTCCGGATCAAGCAATGCCATTGCAGCGGCATAGAACGCCCCGGTTGCTCCCGCGGTAACGACAACATTGTCCGCATTGCAGTCTATATTATTAAATGTCCCGGCTTTTTTGGCTATGGCTTCGCGAAGTTCCTGGATTCCGCTGCATCTTGTATAGGTATTGAATCCGGCATCGATGGCTGTCTTTGCGGTTTCCACAACGGTTTCCGGGGTATGCAGATCACAAACGCCCTGCGACAAATTGATTCCTCCCGCCTTTTCGCACTCCCGGGTCATGTAACGGATATATGATTGACTCAAAGTTCCGGCAAACCGGCTCAAACGTAAGTTGTCCATGTATTTATTTCTCCAATATTCAAATTCCGTTAATATCACGCCGTTTCCGGCAACATCAAGCATTTGATGAATAAACTACATCCATGAATTTCAATTCGAACCGGGGTTGACAAAGGCACGAAATCGGGTTAATTTCTTAAGCTTATTCAGCATTAATAATTTATGACAAAGGACCAGTGAAAAAACATGGGTATGACCATTACCGAAAAGATTCTGGCCAAAGCCGCAAAACGGCCGGAAGTTAAACCCGGAGACAATATCTGGGTTGATGCGGATATTTTGATGACACACGACGTATGCGGCCCGGGTTCGATCGGCGTTTTTCAGCGTGAGTTCGGCAAGGACGCGAAAGTATGGAATAAGGAAGGTCTTGTAATCATTCCCGACCATTACATATTCACCGCCGACGAGAAATGCCATCGCAACGTCAACGTATTGCGTGAGTTCGTAAAAGAACAGGATCTTCCGTATTTCTACGATCCAGGCACCGAAACCTATTCCGGGGTGTGTCACGTAACACTGCCGGAAAAAGGCCACTGCCGTCCGGGTGAAGTACTGTTCGGCACCGATTCCCATACCTGCACCCACGGCGCATTCGGCGAATTCGCCACCGGTATCGGCAATACCGACGCCGGATTTATTATCGGCACCGGCAAGCTGCTGATCAAGGTTCCGCCCTCACTTAAATTTATCATTAACGGCGACATGCCGGCCGGAGTCTCAGCCAAAGATATCATCCTGAAAATCATCGGCGACCTCGGTACCGACGGGGCAACCTATCAGTCAATGGAATTTTGTGGTTCGACTATCGATGCTCTCAGTATCGACGAGCGCATGACTATCTGCAACATGGCTATTGAAGCAGGCGCGAAAAACGGAATTATCGCTCCGGATGAAAAAACCATCGAGTTTATAAAGAACAGGACGGATAAACCGTTTGAATGCCTTGAAAGCGATCCTGACGCCGAATACCTTGCCGTATACGAATACAACATGAGTGACCTGGAACCGGTGGTTGCCCTGCCCTATTCCCCGGACAACGTGAAAACCGCCCGGGAAGCCGCGGACGTCAAGCTTGACCGTTCATACATCGGCAGCTGCACAGGCGGTAAAATCGAAGACTTTGAAATGGCCGCGGAAATCCTGAATGGCCGCAAAGTTGCCATTCCCACGTTTATAGTTCCCGCCACCGTTGAAGTTGAAGCGGAAATGAACAGAACCATCGGCGGCAAAACCCTGATGGAAATTTTTGCGGAAGCCGGTTGTGAAGAACCTGCCCCGCCCTCATGCGCGGCCTGTCTTGGCGGTCCGGTGGACACTTACGGCCGTTGCAACAACGCGGAAGTGTGCATCAGCACCACCAACAGGAATTTCCCCGGCAGAATGGGATCGAAAGACTCCAAAACAATTCTCGCATCGCCGTACACGGCGGCGGCCTCAGCCCTGACCGGACACATAACCGACCCGCGCGAATACGTTAAATAATTGAAAGCAGGATTGAAATAACAATGGCTGAAAATATTATAAAAGGCAAAGTTTTCGTGGTTGGCGACAATATCGACACTGACCAGATAATACCCGCCCAGTACCTGAACCTTGTTCCGACTATCCCCGAGGAATACGAAAAGCTTGGTTCCTACGCCCTGTGCGGACTTCCCGACGAATATAAAACCCGGTACACTTCCCCGGAAACCGGCAAGACACCCTATCCAATTATCATAGGCGGCAACAATTTCGGTTGCGGATCGAGCCGCGAACATGCCCCGATCAGTCTCGGGGCTTCAGGATGTAAAACCGTCATCGCAAATTCTTTTGCCAGGATTTTCTTCCGCAACTGCATTTCCACCGGTGAAGTTTATCCCGTGGAAACCGGGGACAGCCTTAACAAGGAACTCAAGACCGGCGACGAAGCTGAAATCAGCCTTGACGCCGGAACCCTGACCCGTTGCTCTGACGGAAAAGTATTCAATTTGCGCGATTTAGGAGATGTTAAGGACGTGATCGACAGCGGCGGCATTTTTAATTATGCCAGAAATTCCGGCATGATCTAAACTAACGGCAAGCGGATACCTCTTTGTCCGGCGTGAGGTATTCCCGGGGGGGAGAAAGTGGGCAAGCGCACGGCAAATATCAAAGTAAGTAAACAAGATCATGTTGAGCAGAAGCTCAATTTTCTTTCCGAACACACTTCGTTGGCGGTTATTGACTGGAATCCGGATTTCACTGTTCATACCTGGAATCCGGGAGCAAAGGAAATTTTCGGTTTTAACGCCAATGAAGCGGTAGGCAGACACGCTTTCGAGCTGATGGCTCCGTTACACACGCAGAAAGACGTCAATAAAGTCTGGCAGGACTTGCTTAGTAACCCGCGAAGCATTCGATACACCGTTGAGTGCGTGACTAAAGACAAACGGCCAATAGTCTGCAACTGGCACACCATGCCGGTATTCGACAAAGCGGGAAAACTGTTAAAAATATCTTCCGTGGTTGAGGAAATTACCGAAAAGGTAACCGCGCAACGCGAACTGGAACTTACCCGAAAAGAATTACAGGAGAAAAGTAAGCAGCTGGCAATGGCCCTGGAAGGAGCCAACGAGGGACTTTGGGACTGGAATATCCAGACGGGAGAGGCAAACTTCAGCCCCCGGTATTACACTATGCTGGGTTACGAGCCTTATGAGCTTCCTGAAAACTACGCCACTTGGGAGTCGCTGATCCATCCTGACGACAAAGCCCGAATTCTGGATTTACTCAAAAAGTACATCCATAAAGAAATCAAAGAATACAATGTTGAATTCCGGATGCAAGCCAGTGTTGGGAGATGGCGCTGGATTCAGGCAAAAGGAAAGATATTTGAGTGGGATAAAAACGGTTCTCCGCTGCGAATGGTTGGAACCCACACTGACATAACTTCGCGCAAAGAAATGGAAGAGCAGCTGATTCAGAGCGAATCCAGGCTCAGCGGAATTATCGGGGCCGTCACTTCCCATCTCAGTATAATTGATGAAGATATGAATATTATATGGGCAAATAATGTAGCCAGAAACACATTCGGAGACGATATCATCGGTTGCAAGTGCCACAAAGCCTATCATATGGACAATTCACCATGTAAAGACTGCCTGGTAAAGAAAACCTTCGCTGACGGCAAATCCCACAGTCACCAGACAAAAGTAGTTAGCCGAACCGGAAAGGAAATATATTTCTGGTGCGTTTCCAATGCCGCCGAATGGTATCCTGACGGAAAACCCAAACTGGTAATAGAAGTATCGCAGGACATAACAGCCCAGGTAGAGGCATCGCAAAAAGCGGAAAAGATTCTCAAGGAAAGCGAGATGCACTACCGGACACTATTTGAGGAATCCCCTATATCAATTTGGGAAGAGGACTATACCGAAGTAAAAAAATATCTGGATCAACAACGCAAGCATGGTGTTAAGGATTTTAAAAAGTTTTTCGAGGAAAACCCCGAAGCGGTCATTCTCTGCGCGCAACTTGTCAAGATAATTGACGTTAACCAGGCAACCCTGACAATGTTGGGCGCTAATTCGAAAATGGAAATTCTTGATAATCTGTCGCAATTATTTACAGAAGAAGCGTTGATGGTATTCAGGGAACAGCTGATTAAGCTGGCAGAGGGGGAAACATCGTGGGAATATGAATCAACACACCACAAAATGAATGGCGATTTGATTTACGCAATTATTAAATTGCAGGTTTCTCCCGGCGCGGAAAAAGATTTGTCAAAAGTAATCGTTACCGTAATGGACATTACCGAAACTCGCAAGGAAAGCCGGATGCGGACTCAATTGGAACAGATAATAAACAACAGTCCGGTTGTCGCGTTTCTCTGGAAGGCCGCTTCGGGATGGCCCGTTGAATATGTATCAGAAAATGTCAAAGACTTCTTCGGTTACAGCTCTGAATATTTCTATTCGGGCAAAATTGATTTTGCCGATATAATTCATCCTGACGATATCGACCGGGTATCAAAAGAGGTAGGCGATTTCACAAAAAGCGGCGAGACCGACTTTGTCCAGGAATATCGGATCATTACCCGTAACGGGGACGTGCTCTGGCTTGATGACCATACCTGGATTATCCGCGATCCGAAAACAAACAAAGCTGTACAGTATCAGGGGATCATTATTGATATAACCAGCCGCAAACAGGCGGAAGTTGAACTCACAATGGCAAAACTCCAGGCGGAAGAAGCCAATCGCGCAAAATCGGCTTTTCTGGCCAACATCAGCCACGAAATCAGGACTCCCCTGAATGCGATAAGCGGTTTCTGCGACTTGCTCCTGGATTCACATCTCGACGAAGACCAACTGGAAAATCTAAAAATCCTGAAGGCCAGAAGCCGGGATTTACAGTCATTGATTGAACAGCTTCTGGATTTTTCCAAAGTTGAATCCGGAAAAATAACCTTCAAACCGGAAAAGACGAATTTACGGGAATTACTGGATGAAATAGTCAGGGTTTATTCACCAAAAGCTAAACAAAAAAATATTGATATTTCACTGGAAGTGTCTAATAAAATTCCCGGGACAATCCATGTAGATCCACTACGCCTGAAACAAGTTCTTTTCAACCTGCTGGGCAATGCCGTTAAATTTACGGAAAACGGCAAAATATCTCTGAGCGTTGAATTGCCCCCGAAACCAAAAGCTGATCTTTCTCCCGGGGAGGTTGAACTTTATTTCAGTGTATCTGATACCGGAATCGGTATTCCCAAAAACATGAAAGACCGGGTTTTTGAAGAATTTACCCAGGTGGACGAAACTCTTGCGAGAAAATATGGCGGGACAGGACTTGGCCTGGCAATATGCAAAAAGCTTATCGAAAACATGCGCGGAACTATCTGGCTTGAAAGCCGTACAGGTAAAGGAAGCATATTTCACTTCACGATCATCGTAACTTTTTCAACGGCTGAAGCCAAAATATCTCCGGCAACAAAAATGGATGACAAGGAACGGAAAAGCGGGTCACCTGATTTAAAAATTCTTCTTGTTGAAGATGATTCAACAAATTGCCTGCTTATTAAGAAAATCCTGAAAAACACCAGTTTCCAGTTAACGGTGAATGGTAAAGGCCAAGATGCCGTGGAAAATATAAAAAACAATCGTTATGATTTAGTTTTGATGGATATTCAAATGCCGGATATCGACGGCATCAGCGCCGCAAAACTCATTCGAGAATATGAAATAAATTCAAAAGCTGAATACACTCCGATTATAGCATTGACGGCCCACACGGGAAAAACCCACCAAAAAGCATGCAGGGACGCAGGAATGGATGGTTTTATCGCCAAACCGGTCAGCAAGACAACGTTACTGGCACAAATTGCAAGGATTATTGAATCAGGAGACTAAACAGCGGCCCTTCATGAAACCGAAAATTTCCACTCCCCAATCGTAGAACGCCCATATCAGCAATGCGACAAGCAGGCAGAAAATCACATACGGCACTGACAGGTATACAATAACGATAAATACCAGCAGCGGAATCCCAAGCTTGAATCTCCCTGCCGTCAGAATTAAAATTCCACATATCGAAAAAACAGGTATTGCGCCATAAAGTATAACCATCAACACCGGGCCAACCCGGAAAATGTGGCAAAATTCAAATCCGTATATTCTTACGGCAACCAGATTGACGATCACAATGCCTGCCATCGACAGCTTGCGCCATAATTTAATGTTCTCATCACGCCAGATTGGAATTGTCAGTCCAGCGGCAAGCATCAGCGGATATGCCCCCCTGACAAAGCGGATTGGATGATTGCCGATTTCCGGAAACCCGCAGAAAAATATAAAGCTCGGAATTATCGCAAGGGAAAGCAATATCCTGTTTCGTTTATTGCCACAGAACATTATTCCGCAGACCGCGACGGCCAAATAAATATAGTTAGTGTTGATCAGGAAATATATTCCCTCAAGTAACGTATCGAATGCAAATCCTTCGGCCATCCTGCCGTGGTCGTGCAAATAATAAGGAAAAGCCAGAACCGACTTGAAATTAAGGTAATTGATTATCAGCTGCGGCAAAAACACCAACAGGAAAACGAGTGCGGATATCCCCATATAAATGAATATGGTTGAAAGTTTCAAGTTTTTAACGGTTTTCAGCCGCTCCCAGAAAACACAGGCAATAACCGGGGAAAAGAAAATATTGTTGATCCGGATCAGGCAGGCAAAGGAAAACAGCGCGGCAATTAAAACAAAATAAACAATATTTACTTTCGGCAGGATAATTGACAACAGCAGGCAAATCATGACCATCAGGAAAGATGCTCCGCTGCTCAGTCCCAGCAGACCGTAATTATGAAAAAGGTAAAACCACAGCCAGTTGCGTGAAAACATGTCCGGAAAGGTAATGATTGAACCGAACACACCGGCATTCCAGTTTTCCTGCGGGAAATAAATCAGCGGCAGCAATATTGCGGTGATAACGGCGATGAAAGCAAATCCGGAACGTTTGAACAGTTTAGTGAGAAATAAAAATGTAATTGCCGAAAACAATGGATATATGATGAAAGCATTAAAATAGTAATGCGAGACCATGAATTCGCAGTATTTAGCGGCCGGAATGCAACTCCTCAATGGAACAAGAAATAAAGGATAACCAATGGTATAAACCCATTGATTATATACCCCCCATCTCCCTGAGGCTATATCCCCGGCAATCCTGAAATAGGCCCGTTCATCGTTTGGCAGATTGTAGACATTGCCGGTAAATAATAAAATCAGGCATAAGATAAACCAGCTTACTGAGACAATCATGGCGATGCCCAGCAGTTTGTCAGTAGTGGAAAGATCATTATCACAAAAAAACATCCTGGCAATTACTTTTTTTCTTACCGCCAGGTATCCGGACAGCAAACCAAGCCCAGCGGTCAATATGAGCCCGGCCGCAAACGGACTATCCGTAAATGCCATCTTTCTGGCTTCAATCGTTATTTTTGACTTTGACGGATTTACCTTGAAATCCGGAGCCGCCCATACCGTTTTATTACCTGGAAGTTCTACCCGGGAAAAGTTCATCTCTATCGCAAACGGAGTATCTTTCCAAAAATGTGATTTGTCTTCAAGAACTATCACTTCCAGAGGTTTGTTATTGAAAAAAAGAAGCTTTGCGCCTCTTTCCGGACGTTCAAAAAATGGAGTGTTCTTTTCAAGGAAAAGTTTATTATTTCCGGCGCAAATCGTAATGCCGGAAAGCATAATTGCAATATGCAAAAAAATAAACAATTTTAAATATTTTGAATTCACGTATGCCGCCACGAGCTTTGTTAATTTTAAATTACGGTTACTGTTTTTCGCATAAAATAAAGCTATATTATAATTCTGGTTATAATTAAATTAAAGCGGAGGATGATTATGAGAAGCCGTTTCTTTGTTTTTTCGGGAATATTTTTTTTATTGGCAATCCCGGCTTTTGCCCATCTTTGCAACGATGTATTTATACAGGCAAAAGACAATCTTGCCGTCAAGGTTGATATTCGCGACGACCAGCTCCGCATCAACAAAACCGGAAAATTCCGGGTTTACCTGCTTAACACCATGGACCGTGATATTGTCGATATCCGGCTTGACGTAAAATCCGGCGCCTTTAAATCCGAGGTAACCCCCTCCCCTGCCTGGCGGCGTTATCCCTATCTGAAAACCAGCAAACGCGGCGGCAAGAAAGAGTATTTCGAAGTAGAACTGACCCGCAAGAGCGGAACCGCCAGCGGAAAATACAAAATTGAACTGCATCTTTATAATGGCCGCGATCCGAGCATGGTATTCAAGGATGTCGATATTAATGCCGCCATCTCCGCCCGTAAAGTTCCACTGGCCCCGAAAAATCTTGCTGTTGACGGGAGCGCGAAAAGGTCTGAGTGGGGAAAAGCGCTGATCTGTAAAAAAATGTACGAATACGAAAAATGCGGCCGTTATTTTGAAAACAATTATGACACCAACGTCAATACCAGCTTCTACTTTTACCACGACCAGAACAACATCCTCTGTCTGGTCAACTTCCGCAAGGACACCGGAAGCGACAAAGCCTGTATTTACATCAGCCCGGATTCTGATTCCACCCCCTTGGAAATTAAAGCCGATCTCCAGAACAAATCCGTTACGGTAAACGGCAGGAGTGATTCAAAAATCAAGGTGACCCGTTTCCGGAACATGCTTGAAATATCCATGCCAATGTCGATTCTGGGCATAAAGGGCAAGAAGTCCTTCCTGGCAAACATGACCAGGAACAGCGGACGCACCCGCACGTACTGGAAAGGCAACAGGCTGTCGTACAAGAACCCGATAGTTTACGCAAATTTCATCCTTAATTGATATGATGTTTCGCTATTCGGTCATAATTGCATTTCTGCTGTTTGCGGCAGCTGCGCTCTTTGGGGAAAGCCGGGCCTTGGTACAAATCAAACCGGCGCCTGAGGATTTTGCGGCAGAGGCGAAAAATGGCTCTGATCCTATATTTCCCCAAGCCGATTTTATCATCACCGGAAAAATCAACCTGCCAAAGTTTGCCATTGAAAATATCAGGCAGTTGTCCGTAAAAGACACCAACGGTAAAACCTTGCCCGTTGTTGTAGATAAGGCGTCAGTATATTCTGAATTTGACGAATCGGAGATAAATTCACTCAGGATTGCTTTCGGAATCAGTGAAGCGGCGCTGGCAAAAGGTTCTCCAGTCCTGATTTGGGGCGCGGACATAAACGATCAGACCAACCGCGAAATCCCGAAAATAAACGTATACCGGAAGAATCTTAATAAATATCGCACATTCAATCTGGTGGTTCGTCCGCAAGGCAAAAGCAACAGTTCGAGATTTGCCACCATTGAAGTGATCGTCGATGATTATGCGGACACCTATTATCTCTGGTATCTGCTCCCCATGGCCCTGGTTTTTATTTTACTCGGACTCAAAAAAGTCTATCTTAAATGAACGATTTGTACTATATCCTGGCATACTGGCTTGAACCGCTGAGTTCTCCACTGTACCTGCTCGGACTCACCGTTATTCTTTACGTGCTGTCAAAACTCACAACGAGCACCTGGAAGCGGGTGCTTCCGCTTTTTGCCTATTCGCTGATCTTCTGGGGCGCTTACCGGTTGGCGGCATTGAACCCGGCTGCGGCCAAATGGCTTTACCGCTTGAACCTGCCGTTTATTTCCGTATTTGTGGTGCTGGTTATGCCGGCGATTTTCCTTTCCCGCAACCGTTGGTATAAGTATTTTCTGCTCATTCCCGCCGGATGCATCGTACTGATGATCTGTGAAGTATTTTACCAGTACCGCATGGCTCCTTCCGGCTCTGGTTTTTTCTGGTTTCCAATGCGTTCCGGCTTCATGTTCGCCGGACTCATCGGCGCACTCGTAATCGTGCAGAATTTTCTTTCGCTTGAATACTTCCGTAAGGTGGTCCGGGTCAGTGTTTTTCTGGTGTTAATCTACGGCGGATTTGCGCTCCGGCAGAACTATCTGGACTACCAGCAGGCAATCAGCCGGCAAAAGGAATTCAAAACAGGTATACTGAAACTCACCGAAACCGTGCCGGTAATGAAGCATGACAACCGCCTTAGCTATGTTCCCGGCGCGCCCTGCCGGTTCAGCGCCGATGGCGGCTACGTGCAGGGATGCGTGATGGAACTCGGACAGCGCTTTCTGCAACTCGACTGGTCAAAGGTGGCATCCGGCGATCCCAGCTTCACCGCGCTGTTTTCAATGGCGCTCGGAGCTATGTTGACCCTGATAATCCTCGCATATACCGGGGCACGCTGGTGGTGCGGCTGGATCTGTCCGCTGGCTACCCTGGGCGACGTCTTCGATTTCTTCCGCCGAAAATTAGGCATGCCATACCTGAAGCCGACCCGGACCGTAAAGCTGACTTATCTCATTTCCGGAATATCGTTTGCGTTCTTCGGCCTGCTTCTTTCCAAGGCTTACGCCAATATCGGCCCCGACGGTAAATTCATTGGCTGCCGGATCCCCTTGTATCCCTTCTGCAAAATTTGTCCCGGACAGCAAGTATGTCCGATAGCCTCGAAAGGCCCGGGCGAATATACCCCCCTGCCCGGTTTTGAATGGCTGTTCGGGTTCTTTACCGTGTCGGTAATTGTTCTGATGGCAGTATTCCTGTTCGGGTTTATAACCGCGCGAAGGCTCTGGTGCCGGTTCTGTCCTATGGGAATGTTCGGCGGAATCTTCAACCGGGGCGGCATGCTCGCGCTCAAGAAAAACGTGTCAAAATGCAACGGCTGCGGTGCATGCAACGAAGTATGCCCGATGGACATTCATCTTGTCCAGGAGGAAATGGTTAAGAAAGACGTTTCCAGTTTCGATTGCCTCTACTGCCTGAAATGCGTTGACAACTGCCCTCAGGACAAATGTCTGCGGTTTGAATTCGCCGGTCAGGTTCTGGCTGAAACCGACTACACCGCAAAACTGAAAAAACAGGCTGAGAAAAATGGATAAACAATTTACCGAGACCGAAAAACTTATTCCCGATTTCGTGGAAAATCCCGGCAACCTGAAACGTCAGAAGTTTATCGAGGACGAACAGAAGCGAATGCAGCGCGAACTTCCTCAGCGCCCGGCGAATATCGAATATTTTGAAAACCTGCTGTACCACCGGAAGGCGTCCTCTAAACCCCGGCCCCGCGTGGGATATTTTTGCAACATGATTCCGAGGGAAGTTATCTGGGCGATGGGCGCCGACGCCGTCCGTCTCGACTGCGGCAACAGCGCGGCGGCAATTCTTGGCGAGGAAATGTTCGCGGGGGAAATCTGTCCGTTGGCGAAAGCCTCGTTCGGCATGTTTATGAATCCGGAGTCCCCGGTACATCAATGCGATGCCCTTATCATGCCCACCAGCTGCGACGCCAAACGAAAAATGGGTGAAGTTCTGAATGATCTGAAACCGGTATTCATGTATAACCTTCCTCCGGAACAAAATCACGCCCGGTTCGCGCAGCAGGCATACAAAGAAACTCTGCGACTGATCGGCTTTCTGAAAAAACATCTTAAAACCAGGTTGTCCGGAAAGCTACTTAAGCAAGCCGTGAATGTTTCCCGCAAGCAAACCGCACTGGTTCGCGAACTCCAACAGTTCCGGATAGAAAAACCGCGCGGCCTCGCCCCCGCTGATTTATTCCTGATTATTCAGTCAGGAATGTTCCAGCCTGCCGACATGGACCAGTGGCTCTATGAAACGGAAAAGGTTGTTGCGGAATTGAAGGAATTCAAAGATGAGCGCAAGAATTTGCGTCCGCGCCTGGTTCTGACCGGCGCACCGATGGTTTGGCCGAATTTTAAAGTATTGAACGTCCTGGAAGAATGCGGCGCGGACGTAGTAGCCGATACCCTCTGCACAGGCGCACAAAGCTGTTTCGATCCCATTATAACCGGTGAACACGGCAAAACCGCCCTGCTCCGCGCCATTACCAATAAATACGTTTTTGCTTCGATCTGCCCGTGCTTCATCTCACAAACAACCCGTCTCAACCGAATAAAAGACCTGCTTGAAACCGCCAGGGCCGATGGCGTGGTGAACTATTCCCTGCGGCTCTGCCAGTTGTTTGATATGGAAACGTTCCGGCTGGAAAAGACGATGAAAGCGAATAAAATTTCCTTCCTTAATCTCCGCACCGACTACAGTCTGGAAGATACCGAACAACTCCGGGTCAGGATTGAAGCCTTCCTCGAAACACTTTATTGACCAAATCCGCGGTTTTATGTTGCTAAACGCCTCTTTTGGAACTATTTTAGCTGATTTTAACAACAGCAAAGATATACATCAGGAGTTTTACATCCGCAATGGAAAAAGTTTTCCTTTCCGGCAATGAAGCGATAGCTCTCGGCGCCGTTGAAGCAGGGGTGAAAGTCGGGACGGGTTATCCCGGCACACCATCGACGGAAGTGCTCGAAACACTTTGCGAGTGCTCCGGGGTAAATGTTGAATGGTCTATTAACGAAAAAGTTGCGCTGGAAGTCGCTTACGGCGCCGCCATTGCCGGGGCCAGAGCCCTGGTGACCATGAAACACGTGGGATTGAATGTCGCCGCCGATCCGCTTTTCACGGCGTCATACTCCGGCATAAAAGGCGGACTGGTTATTCTCACCGCCGACGATCCCGGAATGCATTCTTCCCAGAACGAGCAGGACAACCGGCATTACGCACGGGCGTCGAAACTTCCCATGCTCGAACCGGCGGATTCACAGGAAGCAAAAGATTTTACAAAACTGGCATTCGAGCTTTCGGAGAAATACGATACCCCGGTACTGCTGAGGTCCACTACCCGCTTGTCGCATTCAATGGGAATCGTCGAACGAGGGATGCGTGAAGAACGGAATGTGGAAGGATTCAAAGTCGATATTCCCAAGTATGTGATGATCCCGCTGTACGCGAAAAAACGCCGTTTCGTGGTTGAAGAAAAAATACGCAGACTGACTGAAGAAGCCAACACTCTTTCCATCAGCCGGATCGAACTCGGTTCCGGGAATTGCGGGGTTATTTGCTCGGGCGTTCCCTACAGCTATGTTAAAGAAGTCTTCCCTGATTTGCCGGCGCTGAAACTGGGCATGGTTTATCCGTTGCCGGAAAAACTTATCCGGGAATTTTGCGCTAAATACAAAACTGTCTATGTTGTCGAGGAACTGGACCCGTTTTTCGAAGAACAGATTAAAGCAATGGGCCTGAATGTAAAGGGCAAGGAATGCTTTCCGGCAATTGGCGAATTTACTCCTGATATCGTAAAACAGGGAATATCAGGGGAAAAGATTGAAACCAGGGAGCTTTCACTGCAACTTCCGCCGCGCCCGCCGATGCTTTGTCCCGGCTGTCCGCACCGGACAGTCTACGAAGTTCTCCGTGACCGCAAACTTAATGTCACCGGCGATATCGGTTGTTATTCCCTGGGAACGCTTCCGCCGTTCCAGGCCATGCATACCCTTCTGGACATGGGAGCAGGGTTCACCGCCGCCCAGGGCGTGGAAATGGCCCAGGGCGTAAAGGCCGGGGAACACACTGTGGGAATCATGGGGGATTCTACTTTTGCCCACTCCGGAATTTCCGGACTGTTCAATGCCGCCTACAACCGCAGGCACAATATCCTGATCGTGCTGGACAACGGCACTACCGCCATGACCGGTCTTCAGCCTAACCCGTTTTCCGGCAATACCATCACCGGCGAACAAACCGTGAACATCGACTATGTGAAACTCTGCGAAGCGGCCGGAATGGACGCATCAGACGTAAAAATCGTTAACGCATACAAGCGGGAAGAAATAGAACAGGCCCTTGATGCGTTCCTCGCGGCCGGAAGGCTTTCCCTGCTCGTGGTTAAAGGACCATGCCTGATCCTGAGGAAAAGATTGAACCGGCAGAAAAAGAAGGAGGCGGCGCAATGAGCAAGGATAAAATCTGTAATGTGTTAATGTGCGGGGTTGGCGGACAGGGCATCATCACCACCAGCAATATGCTGTCGAGGGCGGCAATGAATGCCGGTTACGACGTAAAAAAGAGCGAGATCCATGGCATGAGTCAGCGCGGCGGATCGGTATTCAGCCATGTCCGCTTCGGGCCGAAAGTGTACTCCCCGGTAATTGCTCACGGTCAGGCCGATATCCTGATTTCCCTTGAAGAAATGGAAACCCTCAGATGGATCGATTTCCCCTCCCCCGACGCTGAAATAATTGTCCTGAAAAACCGGATAGCTCCGTTCGGCGTGGAAAAGTATCCTGAAGGAGTGGAAGAAGAAATCAGCAAGGACTTCAAAGGCTTAACTTTTCTCGATCCTGAAGAACTCAAAGAAAAGACCGGCAGCCCCAAAACCGTAAACGTGGCCGTACTCGGCCTGGTGTCACTTAAGCTGGATATTCCGGAAGACTGCTGGAAAGAGGCCATCCAGTCTCTTGCACCCGAAGGAACCGCCGCGATGAACTGGGTGGCATTCGAAAAAGGCAAATATTAAATCTACAGACACAAGGATGAAAACATGATATGGGATAAAATCAACGAAACCATCCCCACGGATAAATTAAGGGAAGCCCAGGGAGAAAACCTGAAAAAACTCGTAAAAAACGTCTATGATAAAGTTCCGTTCTATAAGAAAAAGCTGGATGAAGCCGGGGTGGTTCCAGCCGATATCAAGGACATTTCCGACATCGTAAAGCTGCCTTTCACCACCAAGGATGAAATGCGGGAAGTGTATCCCATGGAACTCTTGGCGGTTGACCGGAAAGAGATAAGGGAAGTACATATATCCTCCGGAACCACCGGCAAACCCGTTGTCGACGCATATACGGAGAAAGACCTGGACACCTGGAGCGAAACCATGGCCAGAACCCTGAGCATGGGCGGATGCACCGACGAAGACGTGGTCCAGAACGCATACGGCTACGGGCTTTTCACCGGCGGAATGGGCGCGCACTACGGAGCAAGGAGGATCGGCGCCACCGTTATCCCAATTTCCGGCGGCAACACCCGCCGCCAACTCACGATGATGCAGGATTTTAAAAGTACTATCCTTACCTGTACTCCCTCTTACAGTCTGTACATTGCCGAATTCGCGGCTGAAGAGGGTGTCGATCCGGCCAGCCTTCACCTTAAAGCCGGTATGTTCGGCGCGGAACCGTGGAGCGAAAACATGCGCCGGGAAATCGAAAGCAAGCTCCACATCAAGGCTTTCGACATCTATGGCCTTACCGAAATTATCGGACCGGGGGTTGCATCCGAATGCGAGGAACAGAACGGACTGCACATCTTCGAGGATCATTTCTATCCGGAAATCATAGATCCGGCTACCGGGCAGCCTGTTCCAGAAGGGGAAAAAGGCGAACTGGTCATCACCACCATTACCAAAACCGGCACCCCGATCCTGCGTTACCGGACAAGAGACATTACCTGCTTTCTCCCGGAAAGCTGTCCTTGCGGCAGAACCAGCCGAAAGATGCATCGGCTGTTGGGCCGGACCGACGACATGCTGATTATCCGCGGGGTAAATATTTTCCCGTCACAGATTGAACATGTCCTGGTCAAGTTCGAGGGGGTTGAACCGCACTACCAGCTGATAATTGAAAAACAGGGAAAGCTGGACAGGCTGGAAGTGAACGTGGAAATGAACGACCTGCTCTTTTCAGACGAAATAAGGAGACTAAAAGAAACCGAGCAGGTTATCGAAAGAGAACTCCATTCCGAACTGAATGTTCACGCCAAGGTAAAACTGGTAAACCCAAAAAGCATCCCGCGCAGCGAAGGTAAAGCGCAAAGAATAATCGACCGCAGATCACTTTCAAACAACTGACCCGGAGATAAATACCATGCTCATTAAACAAATTTCAGTGTTCATCGAAAATCAATCCGGAAGGATTTCCGAAATAGCCTCGATCCTGGAAAAACAAGGCGTCAATATCCGCGCCCTCTCCTTAGCCGATACCGCTGATTTCGGTATCCTCAGACTCATCGTTGATAAGTCTGAAGTCGCTTGCAAGGCTCTGAACGACAACTCCATTACCGCTAAAATCACCGATGTGATCGCTGTGGAAGTGGAAGATAAAGTCGGCGGTTTCGCTCAAGCCATGAAAATTATCGATGACGCAGGTATCAATATCGAGTACATGTATGCTTTCGTAGAGAAAAAACACGACAGCGCCATTTTGATTCTGCGCATCGAAGATATCGGCAAAGCCGTTGACCAGCTCCTTAAAGGCGGCCTGAAAATCCTCAAAGGCAAAGAAGTCCTCTCACTCTGAAATTTTATATCTATTATTCCTCCAGGCAAACAAAAAAGGCGGGGTTTTGAGGCCCCGCCCGGAAATACAGCTTGATGCCGTTGATTATTTGGTAATAAGTTCGGCAATCTGTACGGCATTGAGGGCCGCACCTTTGAGAAGCTGGTCGCCGCTGATAAACATGTCGATACCGCGATTATCGTCGCGTGAGCAGTCCTGACGGATGCGTCCGACGAGAACGTCGTACATACCGCTGGCATCGATCGGCATCGGGTAATAGTTGTCTTCTGGTTTGTCGCGCAATTCCACGCCGGGAGCGTTCCTGATGAGTTCGCGGACTTCTTCCGGGGTGATTTCTTCTTCGAATTCCATGTTGAGGGATTCGGAGTGTGCGCGGAGAACCGGAACCCGGACACAAGTGCAGGAAACCTGGAGTTCAGGCAAGTGCAGTATCTTGCGTGTTTCCCAGACCATCTTCATTTCTTCCTTGGTATAGGCGTTGTCCTGGAAAGCGTCGATATGCGGGATCAGGTTGAAACCGATCCGGTGAACGAAAGCTTCCGGGGTAACGTCTTCCTTGCCGGACAACAGTTCACGGGTCTGTTCGATGAGTTCCTGCATGGCCTTGGCGCCAGCTCCGCTGGTGGCCTGATAAGTGGACGCAACCAGGCGTTTCAGCTTCCTGGCCTTGTGCAGAGGATTCACCGCCACAACCATGATTATCGTTGAGCAGTTCGGGTTGGCAATAATGCCTTTATGGTTCCTGGCATCTTCCGGGTTTACTTCCGGCACTACGAGCGGAGTTTCCGGGTCCATCCGGAACGCGCTGGAGTTATCGACTACCACGGCGCCTGAGTCTACCGCGGGTTGAGCGAATTTTTCAGACTGGGAAGCGCCTGCGCTGAACAATGCAATGTCAATATTGCCGAAGGCGTCAGCGGTAAGTTCCTGGACAGGGATATCCTCGCCCTTGAATTTCAAGGTCTTGCCAACAGATCTGGCGGAAGCCAGCAGACGGATGTTGTTTACCGGGAAATTACGCTTTTCCAGCGTTTCAAGCATTTCAGCGCCGACCGCGCCCGTGGCTCCTGCCACCGCTACATTGTAACTTTTGCTCATTTTTCACTCCATATATTCAAAATGATTTATCTTTAAAATCAGCCGAACCGGTACGCTAGCCGTTAAAACGTCAGTTTCAAGTACAGTAAAGCTGAATTTTGGGTATAAATATCAGGAATTTGCCTTGTGCCCGTAAACTTTAGCCATTTCCCGGCGGTATTGTCCGGGGGCCATGCCGGTAACTTTTTTAAACCTGCGACTGAAATGAAACTGGTCTTTATAGCCGAACTCGGCCGTGACCTCGGCAACCGGAACCGAAGTTCCCAGCAACCGTTGCGCCGCCTGCTGGATTTTGAGACTTTCGATATAATGTTTCGGGGCCATACCGGTGTAGCGCCGAAAAACCCGTCTGAACTGAGGCAGGCTTAGATTTGAATACTCGGCCATCTCCTCGACCGTCCACCACTTCTCCGGGCGTTCGCGAAGCTCCTGGAGGAGTCGCGCGATTCCTGGATATTGCTCCTTTTCCCCGGATGCCCGGTTTTCCAGCCAAAGGTCAGTAAGCAAATTCAGGAGCGCCATATTTGCCTTAAGTTGTGAGCTTTGTGCCGGATCAATTGATAAGTCCATGATCGGCAGCAAGCGACGTTCAAGGCCGAAGTTCATGATCCCGTTGCTGATAATGCCGCTGCTGAACAATTGATCGGCCATCGGCCCGGTAAAACAAATGCTGTCTTCGATATAATAATCGTTATCGCCGGAATAAAAATGTACAAATCCGGGCGCGCTTAAAATTGCCTGTCCGGGACTTACTTTCATTATTTCGTTTTCCCTCGTCCAGTAATATCCATTGCCGTCATACATATGGGAGAGGCTGTAAAATTCGAAATAGCGTGGTTGGATTTCCGGTATCGGCGTTCCGTGGTTTCCCTGCCCGAACGAACATACCCACAACCCGAAGCGGCGATGAAACTCCTGAATCCCTTTCGGCAGCCGATGGATATCGCAATTGGGATCACTTTTGTCATATTCTATGATCGTTTTTGTCATACCACTCCATGCTTTACGAGTTATAATATAGTCTATAAATGCATTTTGTGCAAAATTAACGGCAATCGATATTTCTATTAAAGGAGAAAATAATGTCGACTGTGAAATTTGGTTTGATAGGCTGCGGCTCCCGCGGCAGAGGTCTGGCAAAACAGCTTCTAAGCAAAGGTTCCGGTGTTCAGCCGGTGGCCCTGTTTGATCCCGACAAGTCTCTTCAAGAGCGTTTCATCGAGGAAAACAACCTTTCCGGAGTGAAAGTATGTGACGATTATATGGAGGCCGTCAACACTCCCGGTATAAATTGGGTAATGATCTGTTCCCCTAACTGTTATCACCGGGAGCAGATCTGCGCCGCCCTAAAAGCCGGTTTGAACGTGTTTGGCGAAAAGCCGATGGCGACGACCATCGAAGATTGCGAAGCAATATACAAAGCACACAAGGCAAGCGGCAAGCTCTTCGCCACCGGTTTTGTTATGCGCTACATGCCGCTTTACCGGAAGATCAAGGAAATACTGGAATCGGGCATGGTCGGCAAAGTCATCAGCATTGACGCCAATGAAAATATTTCACCGGGACACGGCGGCTACATTATGCAGAACTGGCGCCGGCACACAAAACTGGCCGGGCCGCATATTCTGGAGAAGTGCTGTCACGACCTGGATATACTGAACTGGCTGGTCGACAGCCTTCCCAGCCGGGTCGCGTCATTCGGCGGCCTTAATTTCTTTGTTCCGGAAAATAAAGGATATATTGAGAAATACAGGACAAAAGAAGGCCAGGATATTTTCTCCGGGTGGGAAGATCCACATAGAGTCGATAATCCGTTCACCTCCGACAAGGACCTGATCGACAACCAGGTGGCGATTCTTGAGTACCGCAATCAGGTCCGGGTAATGTTCCAGGCAACAATGTCAAACGCCGCCCCTGAACGGCGGATGTATATTTCATGCACGGATGGCACTATCATTTCCGAGCTGTACCAGAACAAGATATGGGTTAAACAGCTTGGAGAAAATAAAACCGAAGAATTCGATTTCAACTCAGCAGGAGGACATGCCGGAGGCGACCCGGTAATCATGGACGAACTGTATGAGTCGATGGTCAACAATACTACGCCGAAATCGAGCGGCGACGAAGGACTGCAAAGCGCGGTAGTGGCATTAGGAGTAGATCAGGCGAGGATTGAGAAAAAAATTCTCGATCTTGAGCCGGTTTGGAAAAAACTCGACAGATAATCCGCTACAAGGCAAGTTTTTTTCCGCGTTCCTCCTCCGGAACGCGGTTTTTTTGTTGACTTTCCCCTGCGGTATATATATATTCATTTGCTTTTAACCTATGTTAGTAAAAAGGCAAAAAACATGATTATCGACATCCACACACACATTTCATCGCGGCAAATTCCGGAATTCGCAAATAGATGGCACGGTCCTTTCACATATAAAGATCTGCTTAAACACATGGACCAGGACGGTATTGATAAATCCGTGATCCTTCCTTTGACCAATCCGGAAAATATTGATTACCTCGGGGTGACGGGAAATAATGAAACCATTCTAACCTGCAAAAAGCATCCCGATCGTCTGATCCAGTTTTGCAATATTGACCCCCGCGCAATGTTCAATACTCCGGAGGCCGACCTCGGGCACTTGATGAAAATTTATAAAGATCACGGCTGTAAAGGAATAGGTGAAGTGTGCGCCAATATCCCGATTGACTGCGATGTCTACCAGAACCTGTTCCACCATGCAGGCATTGAAAAGCTGCCGGTGCTGTTTCATCTGGCCTGCAAAGAAGGAGGAGTGTACGGCGCGGTTGACGATCTGGGCATGCCCAAGCTTGAAAAGATGCTGAAGCAATTCCCTGATACCATTTTTATCGGCCATGCCATGAGCTTCTGGAGCGAGATAGACGGCAATGTTACGGACGAAACCCGCGGTCAGTATCCGGAAGGTCCGATTAAGAAAGAAGGCAGGCTGTGGAAACTGCTGGAAAAGTATCCGAATCTTTACGGCGACCTTTCCGCTGGAAGCGGATGTAATGCCGTCAAACGCGATCCGGCAGTAGGACGTAAGTTCCTTAAAAAGTTCAACAAGCAACTTTTCTTCGGCACTGACAGGTTTTTTAAAACCAAGGAAACCCCGGAAATCGTCGGAGTGCTGAAAAACGCCAAGCGTGAAAAGGCCCTTACTTCCGCGGAATACGAAAACATTATGCACCGCAATTATACGCGGGTATTCGGTAAATAATTCAGCGTAAAAGTTTTCCGTCGACGGCCCGGAACGGCAGGGCCGGTAATTCTTCTGCATTTATCAGATTCGGGCTTGGAGTATTGCTCCAGCAGTAACGAACAGCCACCGGCTGGGGGATTTCCGCGCTTGAAACAATAACTTTATCCCCCTTGATCTCAGCTTTGGCTTTTACGAATTTCAAGTCTTTACCGGCTATTTCAAATTCGGCAAGAGGTTTGTCCCCTTTTGTTTTGAGTCCGCCGCCAACATGATCAAAAGAAATCACGGCCTTGTTGCCTTTAATCTGCATTGATTTAAACATCGGGCCGGAAAAAACCAGTTCTTTTTTACCGTAAGTGTTAGCCAGCGCCCAGAGCGCCAAACGTTTACCGATGTCCTGTTTGTTTTTGGGATGAATATCTTTAAAATTGCCGATGTCAATGGTTGCCGCCATACCGGTGTTCGGAATGGAAAGACTGGCTCGCTGGGCTTCCCATAACATGGGGAGCGCATCCTTGCGCCTGTAGCGTTTGTAAGGCGCTAGCTGAGCATAATAAAACGGAAAATCGCCTTGTCCCCATACTTTTCGCCAGCCGCTGATCAAGGCTTTCATTTTATCGAAATACAACATGCCGTCGTAAACATTTGCCTCCCCCTGATACCAGATCGCGCCACGGATCGGAAACGGCAAGAGAGGTTTTATCATTCCATTGAAGAAGACAGTAGGAAGACCGGGACTGGGAGTGGCGCTTGATATATTTGGAAGCGGCAACGGCTCCTTTTTTTCAGCAATAAGTTTCCGATTCTCCTTTGCCCATACGTCGATTTTTTTCATTATTTCCGGCAGAGAAGAAATATAATTTTTCGCAACGTTCTCAGCACTGGTTTTGATGTGCTTCAGCCTGGGGATATCCGCAAATCCTTGAATCGGCGTCCATGGTTCGATCCTGGAACCGCCCCGGTTGCTACCGATCAGTCCAACCGGAACATTAAGTTCTTTATGTAATTTCCTGCCGAAAAAATAACCAACCGCGGAAAAAGGTCCTACAGTAGCGGGGGAACAGACCAACCATTTGGAGTTTATATTTTTTGCGGGAATCGGACACGGCCGCCTGGGAACATCGAACAATCTGATTTTCGGAAACTTTGCGTTGGCAACTTCTTTTTTGCCGTTTTTGCTGGCATAAAGCCGCCATTCCATATTTGACTGTCCAGAACATATCCAAACTTCACCTATGAGTACATCATCAAGTTTTAGTTTATTTTTCCCCTGGATCGATACGGTATACGGTCCGCCTGCTTTCATGGCCGGCAATTCAACCTGCCAATTACCATCAGGACCAGTTGCGGCTATTGCTTTTTTACCGGCAAGTTCAACGGTTACTGATTCGCCGGGATCGGCCCAACCGCGAATTTTGATCGGACGGTTCCGCTGGAGAACCATGTGACTGCCGTAGATGCTCGGAAGTTTCACATCCGCAAAAGCCGAAATCGATATAATCACACTCAAGCATATTAACGTTTTAAATAAATATCCCATTATGACACCCCTTAAATTTGCAATTTTTCGAGGTATGATCCCCGAGCGGATTTAACTTAGGTTATCTTGTTAAGAATTCAAATGGAAGTCGGATTTCCTGTTTCCATTATTTTATTGCTCAAGCAGATTAAAAAATTGGCATAAAACCAATTATTCCGTCTATATAAATTGAAAATACATCAAGCAAGGTAAAATTAGTTGGAAACTCATAAGGGATATTATGAAAGCACATGAAATACTTGATATGATAGCCTCCGGAATAGGAATGAAGGTTTCCGAGATTCCCGATGGCGGATTTTTCAACGGCGATGATGATACTGAAGTAAAAGGGATTCTTGTATGCTGGTGGTCAAGCCGGGAAGCGCTTCAGACCGCGACCGAAAACGGGCTCAATCTGGTAATTTCCCACGAACCTCCGTATTTCATTGAGCGCAATGAGGTGGAACCGTACCGGATGCCGGGCCCCTACCCCGAACCGAAAAACTGGGCCGCACATCCCAACCGGAAACTGCATAATATCATCAAATCCGACAACCTGACGGTGTTACAGATTCATTACGGCCTTGACCGCTTCTGCATTTACCAGGATTTTCTGAATTTCCTTGGAATTACCGAGACTGTCAGTGGAAATATTTATGAAAAGATTTTCCGCTTGCCTCAGCCAATGAAACTTAAAGACCTGGCGGAAGCAATCAGGCAGAAACTCAACATGCCACGCCTGCGTTATATCGGCGATCCTGATAAAATCGTTGAGAAGATCGGGAATTGCTGGGGAGGAGTGTCGCTTATCTCCAATCAGTATTTTCTTCGGAGGCAGGCTGAACTTGGCGCCGATGCGATTATCGGCGGTGAGTCAGATGAAATCGCGATGTTGTTTGTAGAGTCATGCGATATCGGATTAATTGAAACCGGGCATGCCCTCAGCGAAAATATCGGACTTAGTAATTTTGCCGATATTCTTCAGGAGGCATACCCGGATATACCGGTGCAGTTCTATTCAACCACACCATCAATAAACATTTGCCGGTAGCCGGCTATTTACCCTCGGTAAGGGCGGCGTTGCGAAACCATACTTTTCCCGGGCGATACCTGAACAGCAACAGATAATTCAGCCTTTTGATCGGCTTTTTGGGCGTATAAGTTTTTTCAGCCTTCTCCCAGTCGTGAGTGCCGGTTTTAAATGTAACAATCCGTCCGAAAGTACTGGTTCCGTCAGTGTGTTTAATATCCAGGTAAATAGAATAAGTTGGAGCGGGTTTGCCGGTAACGTCTTCACACTTGCTTTCAGCGGAAAAAGTAATCGGGTTTGCTTCTTTCTGATTCAAGATGACATTTTGCATAACTCCGGAAACATCCTTTTTGGATTTTCCTTTACTCACACAGGCTATAACACCGTCCTTATCAATTACCGTGTTTTTATTGCTTCCGTAAATTCTCCATTTGCTGGTCAGCAGGTTCTTTGCTTTTGCATCATCCGCCAAAACGGATACGGCAGCCCAGCAAACAACTGCCAAGGCCATCACGCAGATTGCGAATTTCTTCACATTCCACCTCCTTTTTTGTTACATGAATCAAACCGGATGGGTTATCCGGCAAGTATACCCTTAATGTTATCAACGATCTTCATCAACTTCTGACCGTATTCGATATAGACCCGATAACAATCTTCTTCTTTCGTGTCGCGAGTGTGCTGATGGATCACCGCCTTCATGTGCGGTTCAATCGACAAACCACCGTCGTAGCCGTTAGCGAACAGGTCCTGAAGAATCCTCCAGACATCGCCATGACCGTATCCCGGGAAACAGAAAACGGAATTCCCGTCTTCGTCCAGATAGGCATCCTTGATGTGGATGTAAGCGATATGTTCCTTGACATTGTTGTAGAATTCCCAGCTTGACTGCCTGAGATATGGCTTCTCGCCTCGCACGTCATCATGATTCGGCGGATTGCCGGTATCGAATACCAGCTTGAGGCTCGGTGAGTCAACGGCTTCAAGAAGCCGCAAGGTGTGTTCGTAGGAAAGTCCGCCCCATCCGGAACAGTTTTCATGAACGCAGAGAATGCCGGAATCCTCGCCCATTTTGGCGATAACCTTCATGCGCTTGACGGCTTCGTCGAAGAGTTCCGGCTGTTCCTGGATTTCCACCGGCACGGCAAAACTCATTACCCGAACCATTTTGATTCCGAGTTTGTGCATGCGGGGGATGGCTTTTGAAAATTCTTCGTAACTGGATCCCGGAGGTTCATTGATTTTCTTGGCCCAATTAGCAATACCGCTGCCGTAGCAGTTAAATTTTACTCCCGCGGCATCGAGCTTTTCGCAAACCTCATCAAACTGAGCATCGGTAATAGAGGCAAGATTGCCGTCATACAGCACTCGCGGTTCGATGTTTTTCCAGCCAAGTCCCTTAGTAGCCTGGATCTGTTTGTCCAGATCACCGCCACCTGCTTCGTCGGCGAATCCCGTAAAATACATTTCAGTCCACTTCTTTGATTAGGTACTCCAAACTGATTTTGAGCGAATCGAACGGATCAATTTCGCACACGTCCTGCTCAATAATAAACCACTTGGTTCCGGCTTTACGAGCGGTTTTGACGATTTTTTTCCAGTTTAGGACCCCTGAGCCGATTTCCAGCATTTTTACCTGGTTATCGACAATGCCGTATTCTTTGAGATGAAGAAGCGGAAGGCGTTTTTTCAGTTTTTTGCACCATTTTTCCGGGCAGCCGCCGCCATACTGGACCCAATAAGTATCAAGCTCGCCGCGGAGGTAGCGCGGTTCGGTTTCATCGTAAATAATATCGAGGCCGGTACGTTTTCCGCAGCGCTGAAACTCAATGCCATGATTGTGATAACAGAGGATTTTGCCAGCTTCGTTGAGGAGCTTTCCGGCACGGTTCAACAACATCGCAAGGTCGTGAAAATCTTTTTTGCATTTAGGCTTAGTGTGCGGATAAGGATATGCCGTATATTTACAGTTGAGGATGTCAAGCTTTTCGATTACGGCTTTCGGGTTGTCAATAATGTCCGCCCCGGGTTCGTGAGTGGCGCAACAAATCAATCCTTCTCCGTCCAGGATTTTCTTGAGTTCTTTCGGTTCAATCGGCCCTGTTCCGGATACCTGAACGGCATTAAAACCCAGCTTCTTGACTTTCTTCAGGGTTTTGGCAATATCTTCCGGGGTTTTCAGATGTTCGCGCAAGGTGTAAAGTTGAGCCGCAATTTCACTTCTATTCATATTTCTCTCTCCTTTTTTCCCCAATGGTAAGTTTACCGGAATTACAGGTGATTATCCCGGGTGACTATCCGTCCTTGTAAATTGCCATCATTGGTAACATTTTCAATCAAAACGGGGGTGATTTCACCTTTTTCTAACATTCCGCTAACAACCTTTACCCTCAGATAGTTATCGCTCCATCCCAGGTAATGCTCCCGCCTTTTTCTTTCAAATATAACCGGCAGCAGTTTACCGACTTGAGCATTCAGGTAATTCGCGGCTGATCCGGCAGCAATGTCACTCAATATTTTATAACGCCGCTTCATTTCCTCTCCGGAAATCCGGCCCGGCAGTTTTTCCGCGGGAGTTCCCTTCCTCGGTGAGTACGTAAAGATATGGAGATTGGCAAACGCGACCTTCCTGACAAATGCCACCGCTTCCTCAAACTGTTTCTCCGTTTCCCCTGGAAAGCCGACAATAAAGTCCGACCCGATATGAATGTCCGGTACAAGCTCACGGGCCTTTTCAACGAACGTGTAATATTCTTCAGTGTTATACTTGCGGTTCATTGCCTTCAGTATTGAATCACTGCCGTGCTGGAGCGGCAAATGGAGAAAACGGCAAATCTTCGGATTATCCGCAATCAATTCCAACAGTTCGATGTTCCGGGGGTGAGGTTCCGTTGAACTCAACCGCACACGAAAATCTCCCGGAAAGCCGGTTAGAGCGGAAACCAGGTCAGCCAGACATTTTCCATTGCAATTGTACGTGCTGGTGTTTACTCCGGTTATTACAATTTCACGATAGCCGGAATCAAGCAGGTTTTGAAAATCCCGTAAAACTTCATTCCAGTCGCGCGAACGTTCAGGCCCTCGGGCGTATGGAACGATACAATAGGAGCAAAAAGCGTTGCATCCCTCCTGGACTTTCAGCAACGCCCGTGTTTTAAACGGATAATCGGCATTTGCGTTTTCCCTGAATACTTCCGGCTGCCAAACGGTTTCATGATTTACCGCTTCCGCTTTTCCGCCTGAAAAATGTCTCGCCAACTGTTCCACAAGTTCGCCGCGGCGGTCATTCGGCAGTACAATATCCGCGCCGGGTTCGCTTTCCCATGCTTCCCGGTCAATTCCCGCTCCGCAACCGACAATAACCAGACAACTCTCCGGATGCTTCCGTTTCAGCTTTCTGGCGGCCTGCCTGCTCTTTTGTGAGGCCGTCCCGGTTACGGTGCAGGTGTTAACAAGCATAACGCTTACCGGTTCATCGGTATTGGCGGGAACGATCCGGTATCCGGCCTGCCGTAACCTGTCGAAAAGCAAAGCGGTATCAGCCTGGTTGAGCCGGCATCCGATGGTTTCCGCGGCAACGGTTTTGCTGGTATTGTCAGTCATGAAATTCAGAAGAGGTCCGGTTGCTGAAATTGTTGAATAGGTTCGATGTTGGCGGAAGAATCATTTTTCACTTGGTTTACCATTGTTCCAACCGGATGAAAATCAAGCTTTTTAATATTTTTGCCGATTATCTCCATAGCGGTAATCGGAGGTGTTTTGTCAACCTTAAGCCATTGGTCCAGTTTTGAATCGGGAATAATTACCGGCATGCGGTCGTGAATTTCATTGATTTCTTTTGCAGCGGCACAGGTGATAATGGAAAAAAAACAGTGATCGGCGCGTCCCGGCAGATAATTAGCGGTAAACCATAATCCGGCAAACAGCATCAGTTTGCCTGATTGCGGTTTAAAATAGTATGGGTGGGTCCGGTTTTTCCATTCATAATAACCGGTGGCTGGAACAACACAGCGGCGGGACTCGAAAATTTTCGTAAAGGTATGGCGGTCACGCAGAGTTTCTTTGCGGATATTTATAATTGCTTTCCCGCCGGAACCTGATTTGTTGAAATACTGATTGCCGGGAATCCCCCATTCCATATTGCGGAGCACCCTTTTTCCTTCCCGGAGCAATACGGGCGGAAGCTGTCCAGGCGCAATATTATAGGATGGAGAATATTCCTCATTTCCGTCCCATTTTTCCGCTTTGAGCAATTCTTTGATTGCCTGCGCGTCAAGTGCGAGGGTAAATCTGCCGCACATAATTATCCCTGATCAGTTTTCAAATATCCGGTCAACCGCTTCGAGAATATCATCCTCATTGAATGGTTTAAAAACGATATCCTCGCAACCGCTTTTTTCCAATTGAGCGATAAAATTGGTCTCGGTGATACCGCTTATAACGATAACCGGCACGTTCAGCTTTCTCTTGTCCAGTTCATCGAGGAACTCCAGACCTCCCATTCTCGGCATCCGAACGTCAAGAATGATCAGGTCCACTTTTGACTGCTCCAGGATTTCGAGGGCCTGGATTCCGTCCGACGCCTCAGTGATGAGGTAGTCCCGGGAGTTCAAGATCAAATTCAAGGTGTCCCTGGTATGAGCTTCGTCATCAGCTACCAGAATATGTTTAGTGCTCATTTTTCCCGAACTCCCGATTGGTTATGTTACTATCCCTATTGTACTAACCGTATTAATAAACTTAATGGTTTGTGCTTTGTCAAGTATTTTAGCCGGGATTAACCGCCGGCAGCTTTATTATTGCGGTGGTTCCGTGCCCCGGTTCCGAAATGAAATCCATTGTGCCCTTGTGGAGGCGGACAATATTCATGGATACCGCAAGTCCCAGCCCAGTCCCCCCTGAATCCCGCTTAGTGGTAAAAAAAGGCTCGGTAATATGGGTTAACGTGGTAGTGTCCATGCCTGTACCGTTGTCGGCAACAGTTACTTTAACCATCTTTTCAGATTTAACGTATCGGGTGGAAATATGGATGCTTCCGTTCCTTTTTGTCAATGCCTCCATGGAATTTCTCACCAGATTCATTATTACCTGCTCAAGCCGGTGTTGGGCGCCTTTTACCGGCGGAATTTTTCGTCCGTAAGAAACCATGAAATCCGGAATATTCTCCAACTCCGGCTGGAGCAGTTTTAATGAGTTGCCGACAATCCGGTTTATTCGTAAATCGTTTTTTAACGTTTCTTCGTCAGGTCTGGCATAGTCCTTAAGTTCTGAAACGATGTTCTTGATCCTCTCCGCTCCGTGGGTAACTCCCTCGAGCAGTTTATCGATATGTTTCCTGAGAAGGGAATAGTTGAACTTGCCGATGGCAAAGTCCCCTTCCCGCTCATAGCGTTTTTGAAGCAGAGGCAGAACGTTTTCCCATACCTCGCGTAGAATCGGTATATTCAGGGTTATGAAATTGGTTGGATTGTTGATTTCATGGGCCACCCCCGCCACCAGCCTGCCCAGCGAGGCCAGTTTATCAGTCTGAAGCAGTTGATGAAACCTTAAATCCGCTTCCTCTCTGGTTTTTTTTAGTTCGTCAATATCCACCACTGTTCCCGTCATCCGCACCGGGGCTTTGCTTTTCAGATCAATTTCAACAACTTTACCTCGCGAGGTTAGCCAGCGCCACTTCCCCGATTTTGTATGAACGCGATATTCGTGAATATACATTTTTTCGCCATTGAAATAATTTTTCAATGTTTGTTCAGCCGCCATTCTGTCTTCCGGATGAACGATTCTTTTCCATGCGTCGTAAGTTTTGATTTCATCCTGGTGGTATCCGAATCTTTCACAGAATGTCCTACTGACAAACAATTTTCCGGTTGCAATG
The DNA here is from genome assembly GCA_963678815.1 of Victivallales bacterium. GTDB lineage: Bacteria > Verrucomicrobiota > Lentisphaeria > Victivallales. The sequence goes on along the minus strand of OY787460.1, from coordinate 2,896,886 downwards.
TCCCAGTCCCAAATTCCGGCGCTGGCTGACTCCAGCGCCATGGAAAGTCTCGATTCGCTTTTGCGGAGCGCGGAAGTGCGCATTTCAACTTTTTTCTCCAGTTGCTCATTGAGGTTCCGCCATTCCTGCTCAATCCTTGCCCGCACAATTGCCGCGCCGATATTCGCGGCCTCCGCCCTGAGCAGAACCGCTTCACTTTCTCCCCAGTTAACTTCTCCGCGACATGCATCGAAACCAACAACTCCCCAGAAATTATTCTTCATGATAATCGGGATCAGCATTATTTCCACTATCCCGGCTGCGCCAAGAATATTCCGGATATTACGCGAAAAGTCGTTCAGCTTCCCCATTACCGGCACACCGCGCGAAAGCATTTTCCGCCAGCGGGGAGCAAACTTTTTCAGCGAGTGGTTCTCAAACGGATTGCTCTTGTTTTTTACCGCCTTGACTTTTCTCTCCCAGACAAACAGGCGATCAAGGTAAATATCTCTCGATGACTCATCCGGACGGCTTTCGCAAATATAAGCCCTGTCAGCTTTGATTACTTTACCTAAAGACTTAAGCGCTACGGAAGTTGCGCGTTCAAGCGGAGTCAGGCGCAACATGGCATGGGCGGAATCAGCGACTGCCTTGAACAAGTTGTCGCGCTTTTCCAGAAGCAACTGGAATTTTTTGCGTTCCTCAATTTCTTTCTCCAGGTTTTTTGCTCTTTCCCGCACAAGCGATTCAAGTTTGATATGCTGGTCGTGCATTTTCGTTTCTGACTTGCTGTATTCTTCCACTTCCCGGCGCAGATCGGCGGTTTCTCCTGATATTTTCTCTTCAAGCTGACGACTAAGTCCCAGAATAATGTCTTTGGTTTCACGGTTGGCGTTTGACATTCTTTTGAATTCAATGCTCCGCGCCACCGCCCTTTTCGCCTCTTCCGCCAGGATAGGCTTGATAAGAATCTTCGCAACACCAAGATCATATACCTTGACCAGCTTTTCCGGATCGTCTTTTTCGGCAATGATAATGACTTCAAATGGAGAATCCGGCTTGGGATGAACTTTACTCAGAAACCGCAGACCATCCATTACCGGCATTTCAAGGGCAATCATGACAACTTGCGGAGAGTGCTTGCGAAATAATCTTAAAGCATCTTTGCCATTGCCGGCTTCGATGATGTGGTAGTCTTTACTAAGGGCGGCGGCGATACCTTGGCGGCACGCCACGTCTGAATCAACCAGCATGACTTTCAAATCAGCCACTGGTGAACCTCCCCTTTATCCCGCATTCTGATATTGGATATTACGCGGTTTTGCGACTAATCAAACTCCGGCTAATGTCAGAGTTCGGAATAAGTTACTCCACCGTCACAAATAGTGCAAACACATTTAAGTTTTTCCGGATCAGGAGCATCGTAATCGAGTTTTCCGGCAATAACAACCAAATCAGCCAGCATGCCGGGAATAAGTTTCCCCCGGACTTGTTCCTGATAGCCCGCATACGCATTCCCCGTGGTAAAAGCACTGAGTCCCTGCTCGAAAGTCAGCCCCTGGTTGGGAAGTCCAGGCTTCCACGGTTCTCTGGTTACCGCCCGGTGCAATCCTTCCAGGCAATTACAGGAAACGATTGGCCAGTCGCTGCCAAAAGTCAGATGTGCTCCGGTTTGCAACAGGCTTTGCCAGGGAAATGCGGTTGCCCATTTTGATTCCGGCACTTTTTGATGCCACAAGGTGACCGGAGGGCGTTCGTGGAGCGCCTGCATGGAGGGAATTACTTCTTCCCGGCAAAAACGGTCAATGTCTTCCGGAGCGCAAAGCTCGATATGCTCTATTCTGTGGCGGATACGGTGACCGCGTTTTTTATCTTCATTCTCATGCAGTGACCGGGATTTTTTGACCGCATCCAGCACCGCGCTGACCGACGCGTCACCAATGCTGTGCGCGGAAACCTGAAGCCCGAGACGGTCAGCGCGTATGGCAGCGGCCATTAATTCGTCATGGCAGAAGGCCGGAATCCCGGCAAGCGGCGGGACATCACTGCGGTATGCGGTGTTTTTTTCGATTACCCCGTCCATAAATATTTTAACGGCATGCAATTCAACTTTGCCGGATTTTGACAAAGCTTTATTTTCGGTTTGCTTAATCCTTTTTGCAAGCCGTTCCAAATGAGGTTTAACATGTATGCCATGAACCATGCTTAAAAGTTGTTCGGAATTGCGGTGATGCACATGGGACACTTTATCTATCTCAGGATGTCGTTCTCCGGCATAAACACAGGACTGATGCCGGAGCTGAGAAGCTTCATGCAGTTCATCCGTCAGCATTTTATGCAAATCCCCCAGCGGGAGAAGTCCTTCACGGGCATCCCTGAGAGCATCCCGTATCCGGGCGGCGGTATCAATATCGGTAAACATATTTTCATCTGAGACTACCGAAAATGAACTTGCGACTCTCACCGGCAATTCACCACGTTCTTCCAGTTCGAGCAGCAATATCAGCAGCTCAATATCCTCTTCCGGCAACGCCAATCCCATATTATGGACACTGGTTACCCCCAAGGCGGCCAGATAATTGCAGGTTTCGCGCAAGTAATCCAATTTTTGCTCAGCGCTCAATGGAAATTTTGTCCGTAGCGCGCCTTCTACCAGGAAGTAAGCCTCCGGTTCGCGTAGTTCACCGGTTGGAAACCCTTTATCATCAAGCTCTATATTGCCGGACAAATCAAGCTGTTCAATTATTTCAGGAAACGGCGGCATTTTTTGCATGATACCGGCCTCTTCCAGCGCTTTTGTATTTGCCCAGCCAGTATGCAGGTCATGGGCGTAAATGAACAGTGGCCGGTCCGGAACAATTTTATCAAGCACCTGACGTGCGTTTTCGGCCGGGATGATTGGCGGGGTCAGATAATGCAATCCATAAGCATGCAACGCTTGCAATTCAGGATGTTCTGACGCAAATTCGGTTATCTTTTGAGACAACTCGCTATATGAACCGACTTTATCAACATCACATCCCTGGTAATACTCGGCGCCAATGGTAAGATGAACGTGCGAATCACAAAAACCAGGCAATACATAACCTTGTTTCGCATCTATAATACGGGTTGATTTTCTAATATATTCTTCGGCAACACTGTTTTTCCCGATAAACATTATCTGATTGCCTTTAAGCAATACACTGTCTGCGTCCGGGTGGCCGTGTATTTTCGCATTAACGATGGCCACATCCGCGGGTGCTCCCTTTGCCGGAATATTTACGGCGGTTCGTATTTGCGGGTAAGTGTCAGGTTGCGGCATTTCTTTTTCAAAGAATTTTTTTCTAATGCCAAGTTGGTCGTAATGCGACTTCATGAACATAAACCGGGCTTTTGAATAGGAACGGTGAAAACACATGATATTCTGCTTTTTTGTGATGACTTATACAACGAACGATCAAGTCTACTATAACAGGATATGACTCAGTATCAAAAATTCCGAAAATTTTCATAAAATCTAAATATTTTTCTTTGATAATATATTATATGTGTTATTATATTGCCAGAGAAATATTGTTACAGGTGATTCAATGAAGGAAATGTATGACTTTGCAATTCTGCGCCAGTTGCGCAAGCGCGAGAATCTGAGCATCGCTGAAGTATCGGAACGTTCCGGCATATCCGCCGCTGTAATCTCCAAGCTAGAGCGTAATCTAAGCGCCGCTGAACTCGAAACAATCTATCGCCTGGCAAGAGTCTTTGGAATGAACGCTTCCGACCTGCTCGCTCTTGCCGAAGCCCGTGCCGCTCACAAGGTCACTGAAACTGGGCATGATTCGGACAACTTCAGGTTCCGGGAGGTGAAATACGGGAATGTCCGGTGTCTCTATGGTACGGCACAAGCCGGAAGCCGGGTTTCGCGCCCGAAGATCCATGGCGACGACTATGAAATATGCTGGCTGCTCGAAGGAGAACTCGATTTTTTTCTTCCCGGTGAAAAGCACAACCTGAAACCGGGCGATGCAATCCAGTTCGACGCCATGCTTGAACACACTTATGAAGCCGTCAAGGACACGAAATTAATAATTATTCATCTAAAAAAACAAAAAAGGTTTTAGCCCATGATTAACATTGATATGGATATGAACGTCAGTGACCTTAAGCCTCAACTTGAACAATTCTTTGATATTTCCGGTAAAAAGATCGTTAATCTTGCGAACAGTTACGATCCGGATGCAGGCGCCCCGGTCTTTACCGTTGCGGGTAAATATACCTCGCGCGGCTGGACTGAATGGACCCAGGGATTCCAGTTTGGCATGATGCTGCTTCAATTCGACGCTACCGGCAACAGCGAATTCCTGGATATCGGACGCGGCAACACCACGAAACACATGCCCGGACATGTCACCCATTTCGGTGTTCATGATCACGGCTTCAACAACATCAGCACTTTCGGCAACCTGCTCCGTTTGATGAACGAAGGCAAAATTCCGGAAAACCAGTGGGAAAGGAATTACTACGAACTCGCGTTAAAATGCTCCGGAGCTGTCCAGGCAAAACGCTGGACGCAACTGCCTAACGACGGCTACATTTACTCATTTAACGGGCCGCATTCACTGTTCGCCGATACGGTACGGTCTTTACGGGCGCTTGCGGTATCGCATCAACTCGGGCACTGCATATCCGGGGAAAACGACACTAAGATATCTTTACTGGAGCGCCTTGTACAGCATGCCTCTACTACCGCTGAATACAATGTTTATTACGGTAACGGACGCGATCATTATGACCTTCGCGGACGCGTTGCCCATGAAAGCATCTTTAACCTGAATGACGGGAATTATCGTTGTCCAAACTCCCAGCAGGGATTTTCTCCGTTTACTACCTGGACTCGCGGACTCGCCTGGATTCTTTGCGGCTATCCGGAACAGCTCGAATTCATTGACACGCTCGAACCGGCAGAATTGGAACCGGCCGGCGGCAAGGAAAACATAAAGCAAATGTTTCTAAAAACCGCTACCGCCACAGCTGATTTCTACATCAACCATACTCCAAATGACGGCATTCCATATTGGGACACCGGCGCCCCGCTCCTGCATAAACTCGGGAACTACCTGGATCGTCCGTCAAATCCGTACAACGATTATGAGCCGGTCGATAGTTCCGCCGCCGCTATTTCCGCCCAGGGATTACTCAGGCTGGGAAACTACCTTGGAGAGAAAAAATATACCCAGGCCGGACTTACCGTAATGAAAACGCTTCTGGACAAACCTTATATTTCTGATAACCCGGAACATCAGGGGCTTATTCTGCATTCAATTTATCATCGTCCGAACGGATGGGACTACATTCCCGAAGGCAGCAATATCCCATGTGGAGAATCAAGTATGTGGGGTGATTACCACGTCATGGAAGCGGCCCTGTATCTTTTGAAACAGCTTAGAAACGAACCGTACCTGAAATTTTTCATATAAGGAATGATCATGAAATATCCTAAAATCTCCTCATTTAAAACTCCAGACGCATTCCTGGAACATCTTAAAAAACTCAATATCTCTATTCCGTTTGACCGGAAAATGATCGCGGGAAAGGATTCCCCGCTTGCACAGCCATTGAAGATCAACGGCAAAACCATTAGTAACAGGTTTTGCATCCTGCCGATGGAAGGTTGGGATTGTCCCGGCGGTCGTCCGTCTGAATTCACCCGGAGAAGGTGGCGGAATTTTGGCGGAAGCGGCGCAAAACTGCTCTGGATGGAAGCAACCGCCGTGCGCGAGGACGGCAAAAGCAATCCAGGACAGCTTACAATTAATCGCGAAACTCTCCCGGACATTGTTTCAATGTATAAAGAAATGCTGGAAGTACACCGAAAAATGCACGGCAATACGGAAGACCTGGCTGTCGGCCTTCAACTTACCCATTCCGGACGCTTCTCACGCCCCTATGACAAGAATCTGGCGGCAAAGATACTGTACCGTCATCCCATTCTTGATAAGAAGTTTAGCCTGCCAGACAATCTGCCGGTTATGACGGATGAGGAAATCGATACATTAATAGAGGATTTCGTCAAGGCCGCCGGACTAGCGAAAGAAGCGGGATTTGATTTTGTCGACGTCAAACATTGTCACGGCTACTTGGGACATGAATTTTTGTCTGCCGTGGATCGTCCTGGAAAATATGGCGGATCTTTTGAAAACCGTACCCGGTTTTTACGGAATATTGTCGATGGAATAAAGAATGAGGTTTCCGGGATTGAGCTCGGAGTAAGATTGAGCATGTTCGACTTCATCCCGTTCAAGAAGGGAAAAGATGGAGTTGGCATACCTGAAAATGACAAATTGTCATATAAATATGCCTTTGGTGGTGACGGCACGGGGCTGGGAATTAATTTATCCGAAACGGAGAAGTTCCTGGAGCTGCTTCAGTCTCTTGGAATAAAACTTATCTGCGCTACTGCCGGCAGTCCATACTACAATCCGCATGTTCAGCGTCCTGCGATGTTTCCCCCGTCAGACGGTTATCTGCCGCCGGAAGACCCGCTTGTTGGAGTCGCGAGGCAAATCACCGCCACGGCGGAAATGAAAAAAGCGTTTCCGGGATTGATTTTTATCGGCAGCGCATATACTTATTTACAGGACTACTTGCCTAACGTGGCCCAGGCAGTTGCCGGAAGCGGCATGGCTGATATGGTTGGACTTGGCAGAATGGCCTTACCGTACCCGGATATCGTTTCTGATATTTTATCCGGTAAGCCCATCAACATAAAGCGCCTCTGCCGCACAATCAGCGACTGTACAACCGCGCCACGGCACGGTCTTGTCTCTGGCTGTTACCCCCTGGATCTGTTTTACAAGCAACTCCCGGAAGCCGGTAAATTGAAAGAAATAAAGAAAGAGTTAAAAAAATGAAGACTGGGTTAGTATCAATAACCTTCAGGAAGCTTTCCCCGGAGCGGATCATTGAGCTTACCGCCGAAGCAGGACTTGACGGCATCGAATGGGGGGGAGATGTCCACGTGCCTCACGGTGATATTGAAACCGCAAATAAAGTAGCGGAACTGACCCGCAAGAACGGTTTGGAAATACTTGCGTATGGTTCGTACTACCGCGCGGGAGAACCACCGGACGATAAGAATCCTGAATTTGTTGAAGTCTTAAATTCAGCAATTGCTCTTGGCACGGATAATATCCGCGTCTGGTCGGGAAAAAATGGTTCCGCTGACGCCACTCAGGAATACCGCGAAAAAGTCATCGAAGACTTAAAAAAAATCGGGGAACTTGCCGGACGGCATAAAATTAAAATAAGTCTGGAATTTCACGGCGGCACACTTACCGATACGAATGAATCCGCAATTAACTTGATGCGGGAGCTTGAGGGATGTAACGTGTTCACTTACTGGCAGCCCCTGCCCAGTATACCGGAAGATGAACATATTGACGGCTTGAAAGGCATCCTTCCATACCTTACCAATTTCCATGTTTATTGCTGGGAAGTTACCGATGATAGCTTAATCAGGCTTCCATTATCAGGAGGAATAAAAAAGTGGCAACATTATTTTGGGCTTGCGGCAAATACCGGCAAAAAACATTGCGCCATGCTTGAGTTCGTCAAGGACAACACTGAAGCGCAGTTCCTCCAGGATGCGGCAACACTGAAAAAACTTACGCAAAACTAGCCATCTGAAATAAATCTACTATTTTCGTGGTTTGAAATTCCGGAAATTGCGGTCATAGTTTTCTTCTTTGCGCTAATACGATTCAAGAAATCAATCAAATCAATATATGGAGAAGAAAAGATCATGGAACAACCTCAGATTCCTGAAAAAATGCTGGCCTGGCAACTCTTTGGCGCCGGGTTTGAGTGTCTTGGAAAAAACGACCAGCCCTGCGAGATTCCGGTGCCGGAAATCAAGGAAGACGAACTTCTGGTAAAAATCGACGCCATCGGATTGTGTTTTTCCGACGTGAAACTGATCCGCGCCGGTGAAAAGCACCCGCGGGTTTATTCCGAAGACTTGTCGAAAGATCCGGTTATCCCCGGACACGAAGCAGTTATGACAATCGTCAAGGTAGGCAAAGCCGTGGAAGACAAGTTCGAAATTGGCCAGCGCTTCATTATCCAGGCAGATATCTATGTCGACAAGGTCGGTTGGGCTTACGGTTATGCAATTAACGGTGGTATGGCCGAATACAGTGTCATCAACCAGAAAGTTCTCAACGGTGATGAAGGCTGTTATCTTCTGCCGCTTGCTGACCACGTGCCTGCCGCTATTGCCGCGCTGATGGAACCCTGGGCCTGCGTACTAGCAAGTTACATGATCGATATCCGCAAAACTCCGTTGAAAGACGGACAAATGCTGATTGCCGCCCTGCCCGGCGATACAAATGTCTACGAAACCGGCGAGTTGCTCAAGCAGCATGCTCCTGAAAAAGTTACGGCCCTTAACCTTTCCGAAGCCGCGGTCGACGCGCTGAAATCAGCCCTGCCGGATTCGGAAATTGTTTCCGTTGACAACCTGGCGGCAGGCGTCTCTTTTGATGATATTTTCCTGTGCAACCTGACTGATCAGGAGCAGGCGGAAGCTTTGGGCAAGTGTGCAAAGCGTAACGGGATCATCAATTTCATCGGCGAATATCCGGAGGAATATTGGTCGTTCGATATTGGCAACATCCACTACGAGGGCTGGTATTACCAGGGAGCAACCGGCGCCGATCTTTCCGCCGGATACGGACGCAATGTGCGGAGCAAACTGAAAAAAGGCGGAACATGCTGGCTTCCCGGCGGCGCCGGAGCAATGGGCCAGATGCACTCTCAACTGGCAGTGGAAACCGAAGGCGGTCCCGCAAAAATTCTGGTAACCGATATGGACGACGCCCGGATCGAGCATTTGCACGAACTGCTTGACCCGATCGCAAAGGAACGCGGCATCGAACTTAAGATAATGAATCCCAAGAGCCTTGACTCACAGGAAGCATTTGACGAGTTTCTCCGTGAGTTTGCCCCGGAAGGGTTCGACGATATCGTGATGCTTGTTCCGGTAATTCCCGTGGTCAACAATGCCGCTCCGTTCCTAGGCAAAGACGGCCTGATGAATATCTTTGCCGGAATTCCCGCCGGTAACGAAGGCAGTTTGAACGTAAAAGATATCGCGGAAAAAGGCTGCCGGTTTATCGGTTCCAGCGGAAGCCGCACTGCTCATCTGCGTCATACCCTTGAACTTGCATCAACCGGAAAGCTCAAACCGGTTACCGCACTTGCGGCAATCGGCGGCATGCGTGACCTCAAAAACGGCCTGCAGGCCGTTATCGATGCAAAGTTCCCCGGCAAGACGGTTATTTTCCCCGGCTGTGAAAATATGCCACTTACCCCGATCGAAGATTTAAAAGACCTGGGAGAAGAGCTTGTCGATACGCTGGATGACAATGGTTTTTATACCATGCGGACAGAAGACAAAATGCTTGATCAGTATTCAAAATAGCTTGCCTTTAGTATATCCCGGTCATTTAAAAGCCGGGATTATAAAACCGTTAAAAAAATTCACAACATTTAACAAACCCGGGTTTAATTGATTTAAATCCGGATTATATTATGCGTTTTAATCCATTATCCGCCCTTGCGGTGGATAGTTCGGGGAAGAACACAAAAGGGGTTTCGAGAGTTTGAAGAAAGTATTTGGTGTTACAACACTAAGCGTATTCCTTTTTATCGGCTTGATCGCCGTGATGCCCCAACCAGCCTCAGCTTCAATCTTCGACAGTAAGCAAGGCGTCCCGCTTGGCAAAGGCGACGTCAATGCGAATGCCGACACTCTTACCTTTGTAGGAACCAACATCATAGCCAAAGGCAATGTTGAAATCCGCTACAAGGATATGATCATCAATGGCGATAAAGCGATTGTGAACGTTGCCAGCAAGAGCATAGAAGCGGTTGGCCATATAACTTTCACTCAGGTCATGGAGGAAAACAAAACCGTTTCGCTCGATGAGTTTATTAAAATGAGGAAAGACCCCGATCTCCGGGTAATCCTGCTTGGTTACAAAACCACTCCCGTGGGTTCAAGAGAATTGAAAGTCAGGATTATCAGGGATGCTAAAATGTTCAAAGCCGACAGAGTTACCGGCAGTCTTTCCACCGGGATCATTTTCTTTCAGAATTTCCGGGCAAGGATCGATGCATATTTTGTAATGGGAAAAGACGCGGTCAGGGCTCCTGACGGTGTAATTACCGTAAAAGATGTTAAGCTTACGACATGCGAATACATACTTGATGACCATGAGCATTATTCAATTCGCGCCAGCAAAATTAAAATCTTTCCCACGGAAGAAGCCATGGGGTCGGGAGATTTTGCCAGCTACAATACCGCTTCCCGTGAACATAGTATCTGGGCATACAATTGCCGGTTTGAAGTTTTCGGCCTGCCGATTATATGGACGCCAATGCTATACAAACCTCCGGGCGAAGACTTGAGCTTGGTATCGTTCAAAGCCGGTGAGTCGACGGAATGGGGGTACTTCCTGCAATTGTCGAAATCTTTCCGGCTAATGGATTACCCATACATAAGAACAAGATTCTATCTTGATTTTTTCAGCCGCCGAGGTGTCGGGTATGGAAATATGACAAACATGGTCACCGATGAATCATATACCGAGTTTTTCGCTTATGGTATTTACGACAAAGATCCATATACGGTGGACAGTGGCCGTGACGCTCTCTACAAGCGAACAAATGACCGGCTCAAGATTCCGAACTGGCGCTGGGACATCCGTTTAAGCAATATAACCCATATTACCCCCAGACTGGATTTTCGCGGACATATCGAAGCGCTGAGTGATTATCAGTTCCTCTCTGATTATTTCAACACCCGGTATAATTCCGAACCTCAACCGATCACTTTCGGGGCTTTGGAGTATCAGTTTGACCGTTTTTCAGCATCGCTTCTGGTCAGGCCGAGAATGAATGATTTTTTCACTACTGTTGAGAAACTGCCGGAATTCAGGCTTGATTTCCCCCGTCAGGAACTGATGTACAACCTGTACTACCAGGGGCAAACCAGTGCGGCATATATGAAAATGAACTGGCGCAATTGGGACAACCCGCGAACAAGCGGGAATCTGGTAGACCCGAAAGATTATGAAAGTTTCCGTCTTGATACTTTGCACATGTTCTATTTCCCGTTCCAGCTCTTCAACGTTGTAAATGTCATTCCCCGGGCCGGATTCCGCTTTACCGCATATTCAAAAAGCTCAAAACTCGGTATTTCCACCGAAGACCTGGGGAATATGTTTATCGTGGATGATGATATTAACCAATCCTCACTGGACGTAGTTAATTATGATGACAACGGCGGCGGAAAAGCCCGGTTCGTCGGTGAATTCGGGGTTGAAGCAAATACCAAGTTCTATGCAACATGGAACAACGTGAAGAATTCATTCTGGGAACTTGACGGCCTTCGTCACGTAATGGTACCATATGTCAATTACAATTATATTCCGGAACCGACGGTTTCCCGCGATCACCTCTACTATTTTGATGATATTGACAGGATTGACCGACAGAACTTTGTCCGTGTAGGCTTGAAAAACCGTTTGCAAACCCGCAGAGGTAACTTCGGAGGGGAACAAATATATGACTGGATGACAATTGAAAACTACATTGATTATCATTTTGTCGGACAGAAAAGCTTCAGCAAACTGGGTTTCTTTGGAACCATTTTAAACTTCAATCCTTTCCCCGGTCTTAATGTCAAGTCGGAATTGCTTCTTGACGTGGGCCAGAGCAACGAGCAGCCTGATACGATCCGTAACAACCAGAATATCGATCGCAAAGGAATAAGCAATAAATGGATTGACAAGTGGGAAACCACTATTTCCTATCAGATTCTTGATGATTTAAAAATCTACGGCAGTTATAATTATCATGACGCTTACGCGGAGCGTTCCGCTTACTCGATGGGATCAACCCTTACCGACATTGTTTCCGGCACGGATTTTTTCCGTGGTGAGGCTGAAAGGTATCAGGTAATAACCGTGGGGGCGGAATTTCCCATTCCAATTGACGATAAAACATTCGGGGCGGTTGAAATGCAATATGACGTAGAGGAAGGATACATCCGTGAAAAACGGATGAAGATCATTCGCAGTCTGCATTGCTGGGAAGCGGCCCTTGAATTCGGCCAGAGCATCAGCCGAAAATCCGACGGGGCAAAGGAAAATGATAATTTTGTAATGTTCTCGCTGTATCTCACTGCCCTGCCCGGTGTTGTTATTGGAGACCGGTCCGGTCTAGGCGGCGGAATATCACCAGGAACAGGCGCAAACTGATCCCTTCTGATTGTGCAAATAAAACCGATACCCGCTATTCATAATTCTAAAAACTCCCTTGTCATTAATAGATTTCAGATTGCAATTCGGTATATAAACCATTATTTATCCTATAAAGCGGAAAACATGGATTGAAAATTTTCTTCATGCCATTATAATAAAAGCTCTTAACGCGGGTGTAGCTCAATGGTAGAGCCCCAGCCTTCCAAGCTGGTCGCGCGGGTTCGACTCCCGTCACCCGCTCCATTTATCTTCTTGATTATCAACAGCTTACAGAACGCTTAAAAAGTTGCCGCAACTTTGCATGACACTTGCATGACACTTTATACTTGTTTTTTCTTCTGTTTCATGGTATAAATAACCTTATAACCACACAAAACAGGAGACAAAATGGACTGCTTACCAGGGACTTTATGGGTAAATCGGGGGCGTTGGAACTGGCGAGTAAAGCTTCCCGGCGAAAAAAAACGAAAAAACTTTCCTTTAAAACTCCACAATCAAATAAAAGCAATACCGGAAGAAAAAGGTAAAGACCTTGCGGAATCCCTAGCTTGGCGACTTTGGGACAAGGCAACCAGAAAAAGCTCAAAGCAATCGAATGACAGTGCCAGAATAACAGTCGATCAGGCAATTGGGAAGTTCCTATCATGGGCAGATACCTATTATCGCAGGCCAGATGGGGCTTCAACAAGGGAAAGAGATAACTGTGAGCTTGCCCTTAGAATTTTGCGTCAATATCTTCGTGAAGAGCCTCTGGACAATATAGCCTATACTTCATTATTGGATATTAGAGATGGAATGGAAACATCTGGACTTAACCGAACCACTATCAATCAACGTATAGGTATCTGGAAACGGTTTATAACCTGGGCTCTGGATAATCGCTTGTGCAGTGCATCGACAAAAAGTGAATGGCTAGCGATGGGGAGCTTAAAACGCAACCGGACAAAAGCCCCTGAAGGAAAACCGGTAATGCCGGTAACTCATTTAACGGTAAAAAAGACTATTCCATATCTTACGAAGCAAGTACAGGTAATGGTTCAAATCCAGGAACTGTGCGGAGCAAGGCCTGGAGAAATATGCTCAATGCGTCCATATGATATTGAAAGACGTGGAAGGATTTGGATATATCGGCCAGCGTTTCATAAGACAGAACACAAAGGCAATACTCGAATCGTTGTCATGGGACCAAGAGCCGTAGCGATATTGGCCGACTTTCTTGGAGAGAGTATAAATTGGCAAAGCGAAAAGAATATATTTGTTTCACCGGAAATCCTCGTTAAAAAATTAAAAGCAAATGAACCGTGTCCAACAAGAAGCTATACGCGATCTATAGAATTGGCAGTTAAAAATGCAAAGAAAGACGGAATTCCCCTTGAACACTGGTCGCCAAATCAATTGCGCCATGCTTGCGGGACGCGAATCAGAAGGAAATTTGGAGTTGAAGCCGCACGTTCTGTACTGGGACACTCAAATGGTACACGAATTACTGACCGTTACACCCGTGCGGCAATTGAAGCAGAAATAATAGCCGCCGCTACTCCTCCGATGATTGCTCTTGGATAATATCTTCTATCGCAAGCCTTATTCTGGCTTTTTCAACTTGAGAGAGTTTTCGAAACGCATCAACTAATTCCGCTTCCTGTTCACTAAGTTTAGCGGCGCATTCACTCTCTGGTTTTATAATTTGACGCTCCAGTTCTTCCAGGGAAACCTTAAAGACATTAGCTATTGATTCAAAATTGCTTTTTTTTATTTGGTGAATAGAATTCCTGCACCACCGGGAAGCGGTGAATTTACTTACACCAACACTATTAGCTAAGTCTATTTGACTTATGCCGTGTTTTATTAATTGTTGGCGCAACAATTTACCATTGATGGCAATTCGCTTGGATGTCATAAGCACCCCCTGTTTATTGTTTAACCTGCACTCACCCTCCGGAACCACACCGGCAGAACTCGTAATTGCAGGAAATGTTCATTAGTTTCCAATAATAGCGGTTAGTTTCGTTATTGCAACTAATTTTTATAAAATTTCTTTTAAATCCCTTGAAAACTGAATATTTCCATAATAATATACAAGCAATTAGCGCAACTTATTGCTTTATTTTACAGCAATTAGCAAGTAAAAATGAAAGGGCTGAAAGTATGAGCGCGGATCAATTGCTAGAAGAATTCAAGAAACTCCCCAGAGAAAAACAACTTCAGGTTTACGAACAAATAAAGCAAGAACAAAGCATAGAAAGGAGGAAAAATGGAAAAGAAGCGGCTAATGACGGACGCTGAGTTATGTGACGAACTCCGCATTTCACGAGCTACGTTACGAAAATACCTTCGACAGGGTCCAAGCCGTAAGCGATACCGAAGTGCAGGAGACATCCGTACAATTCAGTATCTTACTGTTGGCGGTCATCGCCGATGGGTTCGCGAATCGGTTGATAATTTTATCAACGGTAACTAAATCATCCCTATAACCACACAGGAGAAAAAATGGCTATCTCGTTAGCAAGCATCTCAAAAGGTGCACAAATCCGCGCTCCGAGAATTATCGTCTTGGGCGTGGAGAAAATCGGAAAGACCTGTTTCGCTTGCGGTAGCAAGTTTGAAAACGGTCAACTCGTTGAAACCGCAATCAACTCACCCGTTGTAATCCCCGCCAAGGGAGAAGAAGGCGCGGACGCGCTGGACGTTCCAGTATTCCCGGCCTGCAAGACTTTTGAGGAAGTCATGGAAGCCCTTGGCTCTCTTTATGAGGAAAAGCATGAGTTCAAGACTCTGGTTCTTGACTCAGCATCCGCGCTTGAACCGCTGATTTGGGACACGCTTTGCCGGGAGTACAACACTGACAGCATTGAGAAAATCGGTGGAGGCTACGGCAAGGGCTACACGGAAGCCGTCAATAGATGGCGTGGCCTGCTGGAAGGATTGGACGCGCTCCGCTCTGAGAAGAACATGGCAAGCATCATCATCGGCCATGTCAAAGTCAAACGCTTTGACGATCCTACCGGGGAATCTTTCGACCAGTACCAGTTCGATATCAACGAAAAGGCCGCGAATCTGCTTTTCCGCTGGGCTGACCTTATTCTGTTCTGCAACACGAAAGTTGTAGTCAAGAAAGAGGATGCCGGATTCGGTCAGGACAAGAAGCGCGGCATTGACACAACCGGCGGTCAACGTTTCCTGTTCACGCAGAAACGCCCGGCCCATCCCGGTGGAGGGCGCGGCTATTACGGTCAGCTTCCCTATGAGCTTTCCTTGGATTGGTCCGTGTTTGAAAATGCAGTTGCACAAGTGGCTGGAGGTAAATAATGACAGCAGACGCAAAATTACACTTTGGCGGTATTCCCGTTGCTCCGGATGTGAAACGTATCCGGGATGAATGGCCGGATGAAACTTTAACGGAGGGGCAGATAATCTCTGACGCTGATATGGAAACAGTTATTGGTTGCCGGAAATCGCATGACCGTTACCAGACCGTTACTCAGAAGTGGAGAAAAACCGTTGAAATGAGTTGCGGGGCGGTAATTGGCCGGGAACCGGGTGTTGGCTTCAAAGTTCTGAGCGACAGCGAAAAGCTCCAGCTTCAGGAGGGCAAAGTCAAAAGTAGTTTCCGGGCTATGCGGCGTTCGCGTGACGTAAGCATCAGGATCGACCGGAACAATCTTTCAGATGATGAACGCAAACGGCAGGATTTCCTTGATCGAAAAGCCGCCGCCGGTCTGCTGGTTCTGCAAACTAAAAGCATTGCGCAACTTCCTCAGTTAGACTAGGAACAAGGAAAGGCGAGGCCTTGCCCGGCCGGGCAAGGCGTGGCAAGGCGCGGCAAGGAACATGGCAGGGCTTGGCGAGGAGCAAGGCGGGGCTTGGCTAGGCTGGGCAGGGCCGGGCATGGCCTGGAACACGGCGAGGCGCGGCATGGCAAGGCCCGGCCGGGCGAGGCATGGCGAGGAACCCGGCGTGGCACGGCACGGCCGGGCAAGGCGCGGCAAGGAAACATTAATCAACCACACACAAGAAAGGTACGGAAGAAAATGAAAAGGTACGAAATCAAACTGACGGGACAAACTCCGTTGCTCATGCACCAGGACAATGTTGCATTCTCGGAGAAGGTAAAGGCATGGCAGAAAGACCCGGCGAACAAACAGCAGTCGGTTGCGGGTGATGACCGCTCCCCGGCGTGGACTTGGATCGGGTATCTCTACCATGACGGAAAAGTTATCGGAATGCCAAGCGACAACCTGATGACGATGTTGCGTGAGGGCGGCGCGAAAGTGGCCTCCAAGGGCAAGGCCACGTACAAGAAGCAGACTCAGGCCGGTATCATGCTGGACCAGCAACAGTTTGACCTGCTGGTAGACGGCGCAACCATTAGCGTTGATCCGTTTAAAAAGTTGATCGGCAATCTGGATTTCGGCGAACACTTGAAAGCGGCTGAAGAATCCGGGTTTGAATTGAACGTCAAACGTGCGGTAGTCGGACGGGCCAAGCATGTTCGCGTTCGCCCGATGTTCCGGGACTGGACGCTGTGCGGCTCTCTGACGGTGCTTGATGAAGAACAGTCGGGATTGACCTATGAAATCCTGGAAACGATCCTCAAGCAGGCCGGAAGCCTGTGCGGCCTTGGCGATTGGCGTCCCTCCAGCGGAGCAAGCGGAACCTTTGGCCGGTTCAGCGTCGAAGTAAGTCCTATTAAGTAGTAGCTGGGAGCTAGGCAAGGCTTGGAACATGGCAGGGCAAGCCCCGGCAAGCCCTGGCCCGGCCGGGCGAGGAACGCGGCAAGGCGAGGCACGGCGGGGCGCGGCGTGGCGTGGAACATGGAAACAAATTAACCAATAGGAGAAAAACGAAATGGGAAACATCTCAAACATCTACGGCGGCGCGGCATTTGACCCGAATTCCGTTGAACCGGCAACTGGTTTCGATCCACTTCCGGCGGGTTGGTATCAGGTGGAAATCGAAAACGCGGAAATCAAAGAGACTAAGGCCAAAACCGGCAAGTTTCTGCATCTCGAACTCTGCGTTGTCGGCGAAAACTACAACGGGAGAAAGCTCTTTCCGAACATCAACCTGATGAACCCGAACGCAAAAGCCGTTGAAATCGGTATGCGTGAATTGGCGGCGGTTGGGCAGGCTTGCGGACTGAATGCCATTGCTGACACGAATGACCTGCTGGGAAAGATGATCGAGGCACGTGTCAAGGTTGTCTCGGCGGACAAGAGTGGAAACGGGGAACCGGATAACGTAGTCACCGCTTACAGGCCGATCGGGGCGACTCCCCCGGCTCGGACTCAGGCTCCGGCTAATCAGGCTCAACAGCAACCCCCGGCGCAGAATCAGCACCGGTACGGCAACACGGACCGGCCACCGGCGGCACAAGGCAACGGGGCGGCTCCCAAACGTCCGTGGGAACGATAACGATTATAAGGGGATAAAAGAGGTGGCCCTTAACTGGTGAGCCTTAAATGTGTGGGATACAAGCCTCTCCCCTTTTCCAAAGCAAAGGAATTTATGATATGTCAGAAAAATTACAGGAACTTACCGGGCTTCTTTTCGACGCAAAAAAAGCGGAGAGCGAAGCAAAGGAAAAGAGAGTCGAGATTGAGAAAAAGATTGCGGCCCTCATTGAAACCTCGGAAAACGGAAGCAAGACGGTTGACGCTGGAAACGGTATCAAGGTTACGGTAAAACGGGAACTGTCTTACAAAGCCGACATTAACGCAATTCGCGCTCTGGACATTCCGGAAGAAGTAATGCCCCTGAAGACTACTGATCCGGTCCCGGCAGGTTACGAGTTCGACAAGAAAGCGTATGAGAATGTCCGCGAAAACCATCCGGACATTGCCGCAATGTTGTCTGAGTTCGTGGCAACGACACCCCGCAAGGTTTCGATTACTCTGAAGCTCGGATAGCTAAAACGAAGCGGCCCCCTGCGCCAACAGGGGGCCAAGGCCACTGAAATCACCCCTATAACCACACAGAAGATAAAATGAGCGACCTGACACAATATATACCACAAGAAAGTGAAACCGTCAAGGCGATTTACCGCTGGCATAAAGAAATAGGCGACTCCGAACCGGAACGCGGCTATCTCGGAGCCAGTATCATCGGCCATGAGTGCGAACGGTGTCTCTGGTACACGTTCCGCAACTGTGTTAAGCCTAACTTTGACGGGCGAATGTACCGCCTGTTTGAAACCGGCGATCTCGAAGAAGCGCGTTTCGTTAAAGAACTACGGGCTATCGGCTGTGAAGTCCATGACGTTGACGAAAACGGAGAGCAATTCGAGGTAAAAGCCCTTGGCGGTCACTTTTCCGGCCACATGGACGGGGTTGCCCTGGGAATCCCGGAAGCCCCCCAAACGTGGCACGTCCTTGAATTCAAAACCCACAACGCTAAGTCCTTTGCCAAGCTAAAAAAAGAGGGTGTCCGCGTATCCAAGTTTCAGCACTATGCACAAATGATGGTGTA
This sequence comes from Victivallales bacterium, assembly GCA_963678815.1. GTDB lineage: Bacteria > Verrucomicrobiota > Lentisphaeria > Victivallales. The sequence continues at coordinate 2,878,137 of OY787460.1, read as the reverse complement.
CATGGGGCTGGCTGGAATGAAACGCGCCCTGTACTTGGCCCGTAATAAAGACACGGATGAACTCTATTCCGAACGAATCCGGTATAACGCTTCCGAATTCAACGGCTTCATGGCAAAAGCGGAGCGGATCATCAAGGCGCAACAACCGCCGGAACGGATCGCGAATCGTCCTGACTGTTTCCAATGCAAATTCTGTGCCGCCAAGGAGCTTTGCTGGGGGGACACGTCAAATGTTGCAGTTCCCCTGCCCTGCGTAAGTTGCCGGACGTGCTGTCATGCCACGCCTGTAATAGACAAGGGGGGAAGCGAAGCGAGATGGAGTTGCGCTTCAATTCAAGATTTCAATCTTCCCTTTGAACTGCAACAGGAAGGCTGTGAAAGCCACATGCTTCTTCCCGGCCTTGTGTCATTCGCGGAACCCGTGGACGCTGGCGAAGACTGGATCGAATTCAAGAATAAGGACGGGGTAACATGGCGGCACGGAAACGGCTTAAATGGAACGTGGAACACTGAACGCCTGATAGTGGGGCGCGGTCCACTGGATAACCCGAATCCCGTCAAACAGCCGCCAACTCCCCTTGACGATAAGGAGCATCAATCCCTAATCGAAAAATACCCCCATGAAGATTCAACGCTTCTGTGGGATGGCCCTGAAATCGACATAATGAGAGGTCTTGATCTTTTTGTAGACGATTTAACGGTTGTCAACAAAGAGAAAACCGATGAATACGAAGCATGGGAATACGCAGAGGGAAAACTGTTGGTTCTTTATCTTGATGACAATCACGGAGCAATATGGAAGGGAAAAGAATGACTTACCAACCAGAAGCAAATGTACCGGAACGGCTTGATCTTGAGCATATAGGTCAACGTGTCGTTTTTCATAAGTCGGAGTCCTCGACTCTCCTATCAGAGGGAGAGGTCATGGAATTTTCGCCAAGCAAGAATTACGTCAACCTGTCTGGCCGCTGGGTAGAAAACCGCAAAGGCATAATTCTCTCCATCCTTGAACCCGCAAAGAAAAGGACCAATCCCTATGACGACTCCGAATGAATGGACACCACAGAAGCCGGATGACCTTTTAGGCATTGCCGGAAAAGTTGCCAAGGTGCAAATTAAACGCGCCCGGAATCACCCCAAGAGCAGAATCAGATTACTACTGTACGGTGAACCCGGTTGCGGCAAATCAGCTACCTGTCGGATCATAGCCAACAGCATTGCCGAAACTGGCAACATTAGTCATGTATCGGCCTGTCAGATAACAGCCGATACGATTCGTGGTTGGATTGAAGAATGTAAATACATGCGTAGCGGATGGAGGATTTATCACATTGAGGAATGTGACGCCATGAACCCTACCGTTCAGATATTGATGCTTCAATTCCTTGATCTTCTCCCTGAAATGAGCGCTGTCTTATGTACCTCGAATTTAAAGATGCAAGAACTTTCCGACCGCTTTCAGAGCCGGTTTCAGTGCATCAAAATTAATCGGCCAGTAGAGGCAAGTGTAATAAACTTCCTATACAAAAACTGGCCTGAATTGAGGGAATGCAATGCGCGTAGAATTGCAGGGGATACCAAAGGGGACATCAGGGCCGCTCTAAATGATGCTCAAGCCCAACTCGATTACCTTGAATACGCAAACGAGGAGGAAGCCCAATGAACAAAAGGGATCAAACTCCGCTTGAGCAGGCCAATATCGAACTGGCGACTTATCACGGCATGTTGGCGCGATGGGCCGACCTGACGGGTAACGTTGCTCCGCATGATGTAGACCGCGTTGCACATAACCGTGACCGCTTCCGTGAACACCTGGAAAAGTTGAACTCAAAAAAGAAAAGAGGCAGGAAGTGACCAGTAGCGCGGAAAGACAAAAGCGGCTCCGGGAAAAGCGGAGAGCGGCTGGAATCAAAGAGGTCAAGATTGCCTTGTCCGTTGAAGACCTGAAGCTCTGCCGGGAATGCTATGAACGGGCTTTCGATCCGGGAAACTCCTTTACCGAGTTTTTGCGCCGTTCGCTGGTCCGGGGCGTGGTTTTCGTTGCCAACTCCGGAAGCGGAAGACGGCTAAAGAAGCAAAACGGGCGTTACGCCGTAACATCGTAGGAAACCAGGAATGAAGAAAATCACTTGCAACATATTACGAGTTTGGGATCAAGCAAGCGACTGCGATAAAAGCGAGGGTATGTTGGCTTATGAAAGATACCACAAAACCCTTGAGGGCATATCTCAGAATACCAAGATTCCCCTTGTTAAAGTGGCTGGCGTTTTCGCCGCCCTGAGTCCCAATAACGATTACGCTAAAAACCTGAGTTCCTGCTTGACTGTCTGCCTTGGTTTTTCCGAGGGAAGAAAAGAGAGTGAATGTGTAGTTACAACCTATAATCATAACAGAACAAAAGCCTGGAGGATTTTAAACGGGGAACATTTCTATTCCGTTTTCAAAGGGCTTAAGGTTCGTAATTTTTGGCGAAACCTTACAGAGCCGAATCACCCTGAAGCAATAACCATTGACGGCCACATGGTTAATATTTCCCGTGGCGTTGTTCAGGGAATGAGTGAGGCTAGTATCACAAAAGGACAATACAAAAACCTTGCCCGTATATATCGATCAATAGCCGCTGACCTTGGATTACTCCCGTGTCAATTACAGGCAATTCTATGGTTCGCTTGGAAACGAATCAATAACATTGTCTATAACGGAGCCGGTGAGTCCCCTTTGCTTTTTCCTTATGACAATGAATGGGGAGTCTTTGTGCCGTTTATGAGCATAATCCCCTATCCGTTCCGTGATAATTCAATTCCAACCGAAAAAGAAAACATTCCCCTGGTATGCGGCGAATTCCCTGTATTCAAGGAGGCAAAATGAATACCCTTTTTAAACCTGTGGTAAGCCTTGGGGCTTTAGAACCTCGCCCATACCAAGCTGAAGCTTTGGACGCTCTTGACGATCACATGAGAACAAAGGACACCAACCCCTGTGTTGTAATTCCTACCGGCGGCGGCAAGTCCATCCTGATAGCTTGGGCAATCCAGAGATGGAAATGCGACTATCCTCCTTTCCGGGTTTGTATTCTGGCTCACCGCAAAGAGCTTGTACAGCAAAACGCGCAAGAATTAATCGACCTGTGGCCTGCCGGGGATATTGGAATTTATTCAGCCGGACTGCGAAAGCGCAATATAGATTGTTCCATTACCTATGCCAGTATTGATTCGGTCTATGACAAATGGGGGCATTTCCCGCCGTTCGACTGTCTGCTGATAGATGAAGCCCATCGCATTCCCGCCAGAGGGGAAGGAAAATACCGGCAGTTTATCAAAGGATGCCGGTCACAAAATTCAAAACTCCGGATCGTAGGTTTCACCGCGACACCATTCCGGATGGGTTGCGGGATGATCTGTCACCGGGACCATATTCTGCATGAAGTCTGTTATGATGCCAACGTGGGGGATTTAATCAGGGACGGATTTTTGTGTAAGTTGCGTTCCAAGATTGGCGATATTCAGCCGGACATGGAAAACGTCAAGCGCAATTCCGGAGGCGATTACGTAATTAACTCCCTAGCAAAAGCGGTTGATATTCCTCAAGTCGTACAAAAGGCCGTCCGCTCCGCAATGACAATCATCCATACAGAGCAACGTAAGAGCATTGTCTTTTTCTGTGTCGATGTCAAGCATTGCCATGACGTGAGCATGGAGCTTCGCCGGTACGGGATAGAAGCCCCATGCGTTACCGGCAAAACCCCTACAGCCGAACGTGACAGGATCGCGGAACAATTCAAACAGGGTTACTTCCGGGCTATCTGCAACGTCAATGTCTACACTGAGGGCTTCAACGCCAAACGGGTTGATTGCGTGGTTCTGCTGCGCCCTACCCTTTCAGCCGGGCTATATGTCCAGATGGTTGGGCGCGGCCTGCGCCTGCATCCCTCAAAGACTGATTGCCTTGTGCTGGACTATGGCCGTTGCATCGAGACACACGGGCCAATTGACTGTATCGAGGATGAAGAAGTTAAGATGGCGACCTGCGAGAACTGCGGAGATGTGTTTTCCCGTGCAGTCCGAACTTGTCCTAACTGTGGTTGGGAGATTCCCAAGCAGGAAGTTGAGCGAATGGAGGCAGAGGAACGCGAAAAACAATTACATACAACCCAAGCGGCAAACCGCGCCATACTTGGCACTGAGCCGGAAGAACTGCCGGTTGACGGCGTAACCGTGCATCGTCACCGGAAAGCCGGAAAGCCTGACAGTATCCGGGTGCAATACCGTTGTGGAATGTCGACAATCCGGGAATGGGTATGCCTGGATCACGGAGGGTACGCCGAACGCAAGGCACGGGATTGGTGGGGGATGCGGTTTGGCTGGCAGGAAGCCAAGACAATCACGGTTGACGAAGCATTTGACCTATTCCTGTCTGACCGGATCGCCGCCGTAACTGAAACAATAACAGTAGTCCGCAGGGGCAAACACATAGAAATCATTAACTACAAAATACGAGGATTACATGACCAAGAAAGAACTGCTTGATTATGCGCTTGAATATGCCGCTCGTGGCTGGCCGGTGTTTCCGCTATCTCCAAGGGAGAAGAAACCACTAAAGGGAACACGCGGATTTTTGGATGCCAGTACCAACGAGCGAATTTTGAACCGCTTTTGGGATGCGAACCCGAACTGCAACATTGGCGTTGCAACCGGTAAAGAATCCGGATTTTTCGTTATCGACATTGACGGCGAAAAGGGTTCAAAATCTTTTACACAACTTGAAACCGAGCTTGGAGCATTGCCGGATACCCTGGAGCAGAAAACCGGGAGTGGGGTTGGCCGTCAGTTGTTTTTTAGGTGGCCTGCGACACGGGAAGTTCGGAACAAACAGAACTTGCGTCCCGGCGTTGATATTCGAGGCGATGGTGGATACATCGTTGTGCCGCCGTCTATTCATCCATCGGGCGGGGTTTACGAGTGGCCCTATGGCGATCAAACCCCGATAGCGGAGATTCCCCCGGCATGGCTGGACTTCATTTGTCCACCGAAGAAAGTTATTCGCCCCTGGGAGCGTCCTAAAAAGCAGGAAAGCAAACCGGTACAGCTTCCGACTGCCGGAAGCGCGATAATCGAACGGGCCAAGCGGTATCTTGCCGAATGCGAACCGGCTGTTCAAGGTTCGGGTGGTCACGATGCTCTGTTGTGGGCGGCACGGGCGATGGTGGTAGGCTTCGAGTTGGACGATAGCACGGCAATCAGTTTGCTGTGGAATGAATTCAATCCGCGCTGTCAACCGCCTTGGGATATGAGCAAGACTTCCGAGAAACGGGACTTCGAGCGCAAGGTCGCGGAGGCCCGGCGTACACCGGGAGAGAAGCCGCGAGGCTGGCTCAAAGATGAATACGGCCTGCGTTCCGGACAGGACGCGCTGGCGCAAATCGCCATAGGTCAGGAGTCGGCAAGAAATCTATTGTCGGTTAAACCGATACAAGAAGAACCGGAAGAAGAACCGGAAGAACTTCAACACAAAGGTTTTCCAGCGGATTGCTTCCCGCCGCGAATCGCGGATTACGTGAGGCAGGTAACTGAAGCACATTGTGTTGATGAATCATTTGTCGCGCTTCCCGTGCTGGGAGTCGCGGCGGCGGCAATGGGGAACGTATGGCGGTTGCAACTTAAAAAAGGCTTCATTGTGCCGCCTACGCTTTGGATTGGGATTGTATCAGCGTCCGGGACAAACAAATCCGGGCCGCTAAACGAGGTTACGGAGCCGCTTCGTAAGAATCTTCCTATTATTGACGTTGATGACAATAATATGATGCTCAATCCTCAAGGGCGCATGGTGGTATCCGATGCAACGCTGGAAGCAATGATTGCCCGGCTTCAGGAAAATCCACGCGGCCTCCTGGTATTCCGTGACGAACTGGCCGGTTGGGTGAAATCGTTCAATGCCTACAAAAAGTCCGGCGGGGATGAACAGTCATGGCTTGAGTTTTGGGGAGCCAAGGAATACCACATGGACCGCAAGACGAACAATGAACAGGTTCGCATTCCCGCCGCAAGCGTGTGCATCATGGGAGGCATTCAGCCTAAAGTCCTGGTTGACTGCTTCGATCCCGGCAAATTTGCTTCCGGGCTGGTCCCCCGGTTGCTAATCACCTGTCCCCCGGCAACAAATATATTCTGGAGCGAAGCGGAGGTTGCCGACTCCGCGAACGCGGAATGGAAACAGGCCGTTACATGGCTCCGGACAAGGCCGTTCGCGGCATTCGATCCCAATAACGGGCAATTCATGCCTCATGTCCTGACACTTACCGATGAAGCCAAAGCCGCCTACGTGACTTACTTCAATCTCGTATCCTGCAAAATCAGCCAGATGGAGAACGAGCAAGCCAGAGGCTTTGCAAGCAAGGCCCGTGAAATGGCTGGACGCTTAACCCTGATCCACCGGGGGTTATGGCTGGCCTGTAAAGAGAATCAGGGCAAAACGAAGATGACTGATCCGGTTGGCGTTGAATCGGTCATTGCTGGCACGTCCTGGGCCAGATGGTGCCTTAATGAACAAATGCGAGTTTACGGATACTCCGCTATCGAGTATGCCCGGAATCAGGCTGAATACCTTTTCGAGACCATGAAAAACAAAGGCAAGGTCAAAGCCGTGCCTATTCGCCTTGTTATGCGTATGAACAGCAGGCGATTCAAGGACGCGAAAGCAGTTACCGAGGCGATAGACGCAATGGTGCAGGCCGGATATGCCCGTTGGGATGACGGCAGGAAACAATCAGTAACTCTGATAACGGAAGGATAAGAATAATGGCTAAGTGCGGATTGCCTTGTGAACGTTACAGCCGGGTATGCGGTTATTTCCGTCCGGTCAAGAACTGGAACAAGGGGAAAAAAGAGGAATTCAAGGATCGTAAAACATATAACGTCAACAAATCGATGAGAAAGGAAGCTGTCAATGAATAACGAAACCGTTGTCCTGATCCTGCCGCTTCCCCCTGCGGTGCTGTCACCGAACCGGCCACCTGGGAGCAGAGGAGGCCGGTTTAAAAAGGCAATGGCCGCGAAACGTTACCGGGCAAAGGCAAAGGAAGTCGCGGAGAATTCCGGGATTGAGTCCGGCCCCTGGGGGAAAGTGACCGTGCAGGCGGTGTTCTATCACAAGGACAAACGCCGCCGTGATGATGTCAACCATCTTGCCATGCTCAAACCGGCATACGACGGCATTGTCGAATCCGGGTTGCTGGTTGACGATGATGCTGAACATCTAACTACACTCCCGGCCCTGTTCAGGCTGGATAGGGACCATCCGAGAGTTGAATTAATTATCGGGAAACTGAAAGGAGTCAACCGATGAAAGATGTATTTGAATCCGGAAGAATTGTGTTGTACGCAATAACGTTAATCTTGCTGGCAGTGTTACTGATGGTAACGCAGTCCGGCTGTTCAATGTTTGCTTCACCGCCGTCCCTTAATAAAGTCACTGACCTTAATCTTGATAAAAACGCTGAAGACATTAAGGAATCGGCAACCACGATCCGGCGTGAGGCAAAATGCCAGAAAGTTAAAGATGAGGCCAGTAAGCTATTTTCCATTGCGAATATATTGATGGATAAACATGAACTATTCAAGGCTTTCCAGAAGCTTACGGAAAAGCTTCAGAAAAAAGTGGAAGACTTTGAAAGCGGCAAGCAAACCCGCCTGGACAACATGTTTTTAAGCTTTATCCTTGCGGGGCTTTGCGGAGCGGTTCTCGGTATATTCTTGATTGTAGGATCAACATCATTCGGTTTATGGAATTTGGCCGGGCTGGGCTGGCAATGTATTATTTTCGGCTCACTGGTGTCGCTGTTAGCTGGTGTAGGGTATTTCTACTTCAAGATTGGGGTAATCCTGTGCGCGATCTGCATACTCGTACTATTGGTTTACTTCATTTTCAAGCGCGTTAAAGACGGTAATCTGCTATTGGAAACCAACCGAACCATTGAAGTGTATAAAAACTTCACGAACAAAGAGGATGCAGACAAAGCCGCCAGTATTATCCAAAGCCCAAGCACACAGAAAACGTTGGGCAAGGTAAACAAAAAGGATAATAACCTGAACCTGTCGAGAGGATCAAATGCCGCCGTTTCCCAATAAAACCAAGAGACAAGGCAAAGAATCGCTGGGCCTTGGGCTGTGTAAGAGGCGTAGAAGCGTATTTGAAAACTACGACAGTCACGAGGATTACAAATTCAACCGAATAAGCAAACGCTATTTGAAAGGTAGCGAAGCTGAAGCGAAGAACCCCGAAAAACCGGGGTTCTTCAAGAGGCTTTTCGGAATAAAGAAAACGGAGAAAAATGAAAATAAGAATCACAATGAAGAACGGTGAGGTTAAGGAGTTCAAAGAAATCAGGGGAAACTATACGAACAGTCTCGATTACGAGCAGGGATTTGTTGTCGTAACCGATGTTTGGGGAAATAAAACCAGCATTCCGTCAACCGAAATCACGGAAATACACCAGGAAGGCTCACGACGGTGGTAAAGAACATGAAGAAAAAAGTGTACATCGCCAGCAGTTGGAAAAACCGCCATGCAGTTGAAATGCTAACGGCATTACTGCGTGATTTGGGATATGAAGTTTTAAGCTTCATTGAACGAGAGGCAAATACTCATGAAACAAATTTTGTGGAATGGATGCACAGTCAGGATGGTAAAGATGCTTTTTCTTTTGACATTCACAGTGCCACTACTGCTGATTGGGTAATCTACATTGGCCCGTCCAGTATTGATACATGGGCGCAAATTGGTGCGGCATGGGCCAATAATCGCATTATTGTCGGGCTTTATGCTCATGGTGAACAGTCTGGATTAATGCGCCTTATGATAAGTCACTGGTTCGACAATTATAAAAGCCTGCTCCTTTACATGGCTGAATGTGACGCAAAGGAGGCAGGAAAATGAAAACAGATTTTATTACACTTTTCAATGACTACTCAAAAGCTGCACATGAAACAGCCATAGAGAAAGGTTGGAAAAGCCTAACAAACGATGGTGAATCAATAGCTCTTATGCACTCTGAGCTTTCTGAAGCTCTGGAAGCAATAAGACACGGTAATCCCCCGGATGACAAGATTCCGGAATTTTCCGGAGTCGAAGCCGAACTGGCCGATGTAATTATAAGGATAATGGATTTCTCGGCCGCACGGAAATTAAGAGTCGGCGAAGCCGTTATTGCCAAAATGGATTTTAACAAAACGCGGCCATACAAGCACGGCGGCAAGAAATTTTAAACCAGGAGGAAAAATAAGATGCCGAAAAGAATTCCGATTAAAGCCCTAAAGGACTTATCCAAAGAACAGGGGCTGACTCACGCAATCCTGTATGCCTACGACGGTGAAAGCTCGCATGTTGTAACCTATGGGAAAAACGCCGAACAATGCTCTCAAGCCGCCGATTTCGGAAATAAAATGAAGAAGGGGCTTGGCTGGCCTGAGTCTTTGCAACAGCAACCGTCAAGGGTGAGGAAGCTCCAGGACCAGAATCGCAAGTTGCTGGATGCGTTGAAACGCGCCAGTAGTTGCCTTGTTTGCGCTTCAATCAATGATCCTGTGGAGATTGTAGAAAATACCCTGAAGATTGTAGAACAGGCCCTTAAGGAAGCGAGGAGGCAAAAATGAGCGTTTCATTTTCATGTAAATGCGAAGAACGTAGAAAGCCGGTCGAGGAGCGGGATTGGGTTGTATCACAGCGTCATTGTCATCATTCCGCCTTTAATGGCTATCAATGGACACCATCAGAATATTCCACTGTTATGTGTAACAAGTGCAGAGCCTGTGGAAGAACCAAGGCCCAATATGTTGAGAAACTTAAAGACTGGAAATAATGCCCTACAATCCCTACAGTCACCCCTTGCCGCCTACCGCTGACGATGAAGTCAGAGGGGCGCTGAAACGCGCCAGGAACGAATACGACTTTGATTGCATCCTGGAACGCTTCAGGGCAAGGGGTGACTGGTTCTGCGAAGACTGCGAAGCTTGGCATGATGGCCCGTGTACAGGATGCAATTCTGATTTTTCAGGAAATCGCTAAAATCCCCGAAAACCGCCAAAAACGCCCCTTTCAGGAATAATTCTCAAAAAACGAAGCCCGGAAACGGCCCTCTGAGCGCGTTCGTGAAGTTTTACGGGTTTGGGTATGGGGGTAAATTAGGGTTTTTTCTTTTTCCATGCTCTCATTGCTAACAGAAATAAAATTATCCACAAAGCGGCGGGAATCAGAATCAAAAACGCCCCTATTGTTAATCTCTCCAATCCGCCATCGCGAGTGCCAAACAGAAATGAAAAAATCGAACCGGCTAAATATAAAAGACCAACAAGTACACTAATTCCTGATAACCATCCAAAACAAGCTCCAGTTTTTTGGATGAGCCTTGCGCGTGTATTTGGGAACTCCGAATAGCGACATGCTGATTGCTCCTCTAATTGACCAAGCTTAGGATTCTTCTGTGCATCAATACTTCTATTCCATTCGTTCATTGCTCTTATCTCTTGGATCGGCTTCCTTGCGGCGAAAATTATTACAACAATTCCTCCGCAAATCAAAAAAACATAAAGCAAATTTTTGTTCCTCTTGGCCTGAAGCTTTCTTTCCTTTCTTTCTATTGCTTCCCGCTCTGCTTTTAAAGCCGCTGGCAATCTTTCTTTAAAAATTCGGATATACCGCGTTTTTTGCTCCAAAGTCCACGGCATATTCGCAACATATTCCTCTGGACTAAAACCTTCGCGAAAAAACATACAAATCATAACATCGGAAGGATCTCTATACTCATCCATGCTTTTAAATCCATCCGCGAAACCGGAAACCCCGAAACACATTACAAAGCATACTACAGCAATCCAAATCTTCATAGCTATCCTCTTGTAAATTAGGCTACCCTAACATTACAACCAAAAAGAAGCCCCGTCAAGCTGGCAACCTGACGGGGCTGTATGTAATTCTCTTGTGTGGTTGTCAAGCGAGTCGATCTATAATTCTGGTTATCGTCTTCGCGTTCCATTTGCCCTGCCGGGCCGCTTCCGGCATTATCTCATCCATTCTACGCATGACGGCATGAGGGCATAAACCACTGGCAGACAATTTTCGTATCCATTCAATAGCAACCTGCTCCTGGGCATCCGGAACTATTCGCGCCGGATCGTCCGGATCAATACTCCAGCCATAGGGCGCAAACCGTCCCATGCGCCTCCCGGATCGTTGATGCTGGCGCATGGCGTGTCTGGTCCGCTGGGCGATCATCTTGCGCTCGTACTCCGCGATACTGGCCAGTACCTGCCGGATCATCTCAACCTCCGCGCTGTCGCCCTCAACGTCCCCGGAAACAGCCGCTATCGTGGCTCCCCGGCCCTTGACGGCCCGGTTGATCTGTTCTGCAAGGTAAACGTTACGGGCAAGCCTGTCGCGTTTGTAGACCAGGAGGGTATCACCCCGGCCTAGACCGTCAATCGCTCTCCAGAGCGGCTCCCGGTACTCGTCCGCGCCGGATGCGTCCGGATCGTGGATAACGTCCCGGACATTCCAGCCCTTTTTCTCCGCGAATTCCCGGCATAACGCTTCCTGGGTTTCGCATGACTCAGACTCCCCGGCATTGCGCCGGGGCGAAAATCGTGTGTAGATGATGGTGTTCATTGTTCCTCCGGCTTTTTCAAGAAGTCAATCAACTCGCCGAATATCACGGCGGCGGTATCCAGTGTTTCGGGAGTATTTTTCAACTCGGTATGCATTGAAAACTGAATTGCTTTACCTTCCTCGTTTAATACCTCTATGCAGGTTTCGGGGTCAAGGCACATATCCTGCCATGTCGCGAACATCATTATGAGTCTGTCTTGTATATGTTTTCTGGTGTTCATTTTTCCCCTTTGGCTTTGCTGATGGCCTGCTTCGCCTGACGAATAAATTCGTATCCATCATCCTCCCAATCATCGGGAATACATTCTTGCGACCAAGCCTCTAAGCTTTCCAACGCCGCCAACATTTCCGGCGCGGCGGCAATAAGACGGGCGTTGGCTTCAATCTCTTCACTAGGAAAATAACTTACTTCGGCAATTGCGCCGTATCCCGGCCCTTTTGCACCCCATATAATTCTTTGGGCTCTTTTTCCGTAGCCTCTTGCATCAGGGCAGTATTTCCACGGTCCCGGCGTATGTTTTCCTTTGCTACTCATGCTTACCTCACTTTCTCTTGACGTTGTTTCAATCTTTTGCGGAATGACCGTACAGCCCCCGCTTGGACTGCATATCCATAGTACCCGTGCCTCTTGGTACAGCGTTCAAACCGGGAGTAGAACAGTACCCCGTTGATTGCCTGGTTGTACGTCATGTGTCTGTCTGTGTAGATGCGGAACACGTGTTGTTTCAGCGGGTTGTGAGCATCATTCACTACCAGTTGCATAACTCGCGGCTTTGGCGTAGCCATGAGTTGACGGCGTTTTCTCATTTGAGACCTCCTGTGTGGTTGGTTAGTCTTGTCACGGCTTGGATACCCATCAGGCACCCAAGCCGGGGCAAGCCCGGCGTTATAGTTAGATTTTCGCGAACTCACCATTGCCTGCGCGGTAATAAAGGCGTCCCTGGGCATACAAGGACAAGATTTCTTTATTTTTGGCTTTGATTTCCTGGGCTCTTCTTAGCTCTTCGATTTTTGCTTCCGTTTCCGCTACAAAGTGGAGCATCCGATTTACAGCAAATGACTCATTGCAAGATATGCAATGGTGGTAGCTACCATCAAAAGACTGGATTATGTCCATCTTTTCTGTACCCGTGAAGGTCTCACGGACATAGACTTTGATGGTATATTTGCCCTCATCGAGCCCATGCGGTTCACAAACAAAGGCGGTTTGAATACATTTCTCAGGATACCCCTGAGCCTTATACTCAGATATAAGTTCATCTCTGACCGCGATCCCGCGAGGATCACAGGTCATGGTGGAGGTTACGACCTTGCTCAGGCCGTCTTTCAGTTTTTCAATTTTTTTGTTCATCTTCCTTCTCGCTTTCCGACCTATTGGCCTGTTAGTTATTTAAATTATCCTGGTGAACGCGGTTCCAGTAAGCGGTTTCGGCCTCTGATTTATGAGTGGTTTCATGCAAATAGACCGTCTGGCCCTCAGTGTCGAGTTCCCGAACGCAATAAGACCGGCCAACTTTGTTCCAGACTAAATAGTTTCCATTGCTCAACCGTTCATTCATGATCCGTTTGCAATAAGAGTTTTTAAATGCCGTGTGAAACACGTTAGGCTTATCTTTTTTCGTACTGTGGATTTTGATGCTTAAAGGCATACTCACCTCCTGTGTGGTTATTGTTTCGGCCCATCATCAGTACCGGCGTTACCGGCAGACCGGGATTGCTCCCGGTTTCGGGCTGGTTAGTCTCCAGCTACAAAGATTCGGCGTGTGCATGTCCCGCTTTCCGGATCGGCAAGAAATTTCACCTCTGCACGGATTTCAAGTTCAACACGGCCAGTGCCGTGAACGCTGTTCCATTGCTTGATAATACCTATACCCTCGAAGTCTTCACGGGTAACTGGCCTTTGCCAGATTACTACACGTGTACCGTTTAAGTTATTGCGTACACAGTCGGCATACTTAAACAAGGTTGATTCGGGTTCGCCCCAATAGGCGGCATACCCGGAAGCGCGTGGAGAAAAGCACGGCTCCTGGTTATGCAGGCCAATCAGGTCATGGCTCAGATTGAGCAGAATGTAATTGCTGGTCATGCTTTCCTCTTTACAGAACTGGATAAATCCAAGGAAGTCCCGGACATTCTTATGTGAGAACTTCCGGTCAGCCAAGGTCTTATCCAGTTCATACTGCATCATGTGAGTAAGCTGTGCAAATCGAATCAGCTTCCTTGCCTGCTGATCGAACAGAGCAAATTCCCGGTCTGTTTCAGGTGTGGTTTGGGTAGTAGGCATCTCTTAAAACTCCTGTATTAATAGTTGTATGCGTCTGCGCACGAGTTTAACTGCCGAATCAGCATTATCCAGCCTCGAAAGGTCATTGCGAATAGATGTCAATTTGCCAAGGTTCTTTTCCCTGTCTCTGATGAGTTGCAGGGATAGGATGATTAAATCCTCGTTCGCGCACATGGAGGATTTCCATATTGTGTACAAATCGGCAGGCGCGTTGGGATGATGCAGTAGATTGGATAGCCGTCTAACGGCATTTCTCCAACGCTGGTTATTACTGCTTCCGGCGGCTTTGAAATCGCTGATAACAGCCTCAAGTTCATTAAAAACTTCCGGTTTCACTTCTTCTTCCTCCTTTGCTTCCGATTGGCCCTGCGGGAGAGCTTGGGGTTAAAGGTCAGCCCGTTATGGTCATGGGCGTACTTCTTCTTACGTTGTTCACTGAATTTCATGGCCGTGTTCATCCTTTCCCTCTAAGAGTGCTTTTGCTATGCGAAACCCCATTTCCTTGCCCAAGAAATATTCTTTACGGTCACAGTGGACTTCTCTGAAGCTGTTTCTGGCAACTTTGCTCAGATCATCAAGCTTCTGGATTACCTTTTCAATGTCTACTTGTTTCATCATGGCAACCTCCTGGTCAGAATGTCGCAGACAGTTGAGGCAATCAGGACGATTCCCCCGATAAGGGCGCAGACGGCAACAACAATCGCGCTGAATGTCATTTCCGTCTCGGTTCGTGTGCAGTCTCCCTGCACGAGTGGTGAGTGTTCGCTCATAGCAACTCCTCTGTTTTGTGGTTAGTGGTTATAGGGACATTACCAAGTTAACCTTGGTTTTATTTATTGTCAAGCACCATAGCAACTATTAGCGCAACTTTTCTAAAAAAAGAATGACAGTACATGACCAGAGCGACAATTTACGACACGTATAGCAATCAATGACAGGTATGACAATCAGTGACAGAATACTCACAACACGCTCACAACGTGCTACTTACAGCTATTCACCCCCCCAAAACCCTTAAATGTTTACTAAACTGGTTGTCATGCACCTGTCATACAGCTATTTTCAAGGGGTCAATATACCTTAACATGCTCATTGACATGCTGTTGTAATCCCTACTGTCGAACTTGTCATACTGTCATACACAGTATCCTAAGAGAGAGGGAGAGGAGGAGGATTTATGTATGACTATGTATGACATGTTAGTTATTATTATTATATTATATTTATGTATGACAAAAATTTCTCAAAAATGATAATACAGGAGCGATTACTAAAAAGAGGCCGAAAGCAAAACAGCAGAAAATCAGCAGGGACAGAGACGGAGACAGGCGGGGGTGTAGATCGATCCGGGACGAACTTGCGTGGAATTTTCACGATGATAAGCTGATTTCAGGGGGAAATTGGGCGAAGGGTTCCCTTGGTTAAATCCCCTTTTAGCTTCATTTCATCATTTTTGCTCGCCTGTATGGGGTATGTAGTAGCTCAAGCCAAGCCAGAGCGACCAGAGGAAGCCAACCCAAGGGCAAAGCAAGGGACTCAAAAGGAAACGGGACTCCGGGCTTTCTCAGAATCTTTGCCACACCACCCGGCCTAAATCCCCAAGGGAAGTTAAGCTACCTCCCCCGCCTCGTGTCCATGCTTTTACATTCTCACTCATCACAAAAAGCGTTAGAAAGTGTTAATTTGCGTGTTTATTGAATAAACTAAATTAGTTGTTCTTGCATTTTCTTGTTACATCAACTATTACTGCAACTATGAGAAAAGCAAAAGACAACAATTCTTCAGCAGAGCAACCGGAATCATCCAGGCTTGAACTTGCCCCGGAAGGATTGGACCAAACTGCTTTAGAGCCTGATGTTATCCGCTGGGTTGCCCGGAACATCGACAAACCGAATATAGTTCCTTCTGAATGTCCTGACCCGATGGCGTGGACGTTATTGCGTAACTGCCGTGAGAATCCGGCTTTTCAGTGCATGTTCATTGAGAAGATATGGACGAAGCTTTTACCGAGCCGGGGGCAACTGGATAACGAGCAGGGTAATGAAAAGATTGACGGGCAGGAAACCATTAATGCAATCGACCAGATACGTGCTGTGAGTGAAGAAATCAAGTCTGAATCAAAGCCCCCCAAGGCTGAACTTGCGGAACCGATAGACTATTTCGACGATTTTGAAGCAGGGGGTGACGAATGAGTTATTATTTCATCGACACCGCTTTAACTCCGCATTATCACCTTGTCCCCAAGGGCATTGAAGACAATCTAAGATTCCGGCGGGAAATGCTGACCCGTGCCGCCGCTTATCCGGCAGTTGCCAGGGAACTGAAAAAGATGTGCGCGGAGGATTTACTATTCTACGTGAATACTTTCTGCTGGACTTATGACCCCCGCTCAAAGGTTAGCGTAACGCCGTTTCTTACCTATCCGGAATTTCAGGACCGGGCCATGCTTGACATAAAAGAGTGCATTGAAGTCGGAGAAGATTTTACTATGCCAAAGTCCCGTGATATGGGTGCAAGCTGGATGGGGCTGACGGTTTTCGAGTGGTTCTGGCACTTCAAGGCAAATTTAAGTTTCCTGCTGGTGAGCCGTAATGAAGATTACGTTGACAAAAAGGGAAACCCGAAAGCTCTGTTCTGGAAGATTGATTTTCTGCACAAGTATCAACCGAACTGGCTTCTCCCTACTGGCCGGTGGTTGGGCTGGAAAGACCCGAACCGCAACCTGCTCCATATGGGCAACGCCGATAACGGGAGCGTAATTGACGGGGAGTCCACTACCGGGGATGCCGGACGCGGAGACCGGCGAACAGCGATGTTTATTGACGAACACGCCGCGTTTGAAATTAAGGACGGATTCCAGATTTTGAATGCCACACGCGACACCACGAAATGCCGGGGATTCAACAGTACCCCGCAAGGCAGTAACAACGGCTTTTACGAAGTAGTGCATCATACATCGGCAAAGGAAATCCGGCTTCATTGGGCCGATCATCCGGAAAAGAATACAGGGCTGTACACGATTGACGAAAATACCGGCAGTCTTAAACTTCTGGATGACTTCCGGGGAATGGTCAAAGTTCGGCGCAAAGGTGAGCCGCCGATTGAAGTCATGTATCCCGATAACTACCCATTCCAGCTTGAGGGGAAGCCAGGAAAGCCCAGAAGTATCTGGTATGACAATGAATGCGCCCGTTGTGCATCCGCTCAGGAAATCGGCCAGGAGCTTGATATTGACTTTCTCGGTTCTGATTACCAATTCTTCGACCCCGATTTTATTGAAATGCTCCGGAAAAGGTATTGCCGCAAGCCGATGCTTGTCGGTGATCTTGAATTTGACAGAGACTCACTGGAGCCGAAAAGATTTGTTGAAAACCCCCGTGGCGTTATCGAATTGTGGATAACGCTTGACGGTAAAGGATTTCCCGCCAAGGACCGCCGGTTTGTTATCGGTTCGGATATTTCGGCGGGTACAGGCGCAAGTAACTCCGTGTCATGTGTGGTTGACCGGGCCACCGGGGAGAAGGTGGGGGCGTTGCGGACCCCTCACCTTCGCCCCACTCCTTTTGCTGAATACGCGATTGCTCTTGGCCTGTTTTTCGGCAAGGCGTTTCAAGTATGGGATGCAAGCGGCCCGACAGGAAAGACTTTCACACAGCGTATCGTGCAATTCGGCTATGGCGATATTTACTACCGGCGTAATGAGAAGAAAGTTACCCGGCAAATTTCCGATCAGCCGGGATATTTCCTCAACGGCGATGCCCGTGAAGCTCTGCTTGAAGATTACCGTTCGGCTCTGGCTAACCACGAGTATATCAATCGCTCCGAACACGGAATGGAAGAATGCTTGCAATTCATCCGCAAGCCGGACGGCACTATTGAACACAGCGCATCAGCAAACGCGCAAGACCCGTCCGGAGCGAAAACAGCACACGGTGACGAAGTAATAGCGGATGCCTTGGCATGTTTGGGAGTATCGGAGCGCAAGACCCAAAAAGATGAGGGCGAAGAACCGGAAGTTCCGATAGGCTCTCTGGCATGGAGACAGAAGATTAAAGCTGAAGCCGCCGCAAAAGCGAAGGCAGATGTATTGGGAGTGGGATGGTGAGCAGTTTGAAAAACATCAACTTTAAGGATTTGCGGACTGCGGTTGACTGGTCTATCAGCCAACTGGAGACTCCTAGGCAAAAGCGTGTGGAGGCTGTCAGGCAATACGTAGGCAATCATTATGCTGTGGGTGGCAGTGATAAACGCGTGCCGACAAATATGCTTGAATTGGCCGTTACGATCTATTCGAGACAGCTTGCCGCACGCGCTCCTCAAGTTATGATTTCTACTGCTTCACCGTCCTTACGCCCCTTTGCCAGGAATATGGAGCTTGCTTTAAATCAAATTCCGGAAGAAATAGACCTGGGTACAACGATTCGCCGGGCCGTGATTGAAGCATTGTTCTGCGCCGGTATCGTCAAAGTCGGCATTGCCTCCAACGGCAACGTTGTCATGGGCGAAGATTACGGCGAACCCTTTGTTGATCTGATTACCATTGACGATTATTTCTGTGACATGTCGGCAAAGCGGCGCGATAATATTCAGTTTGAGGGTAATGATTACTGGCTTCCGTTGAAAACCGTTCAAGCTATGTGGGACGGTAAGCCGTCCGATATTGAACCGGACGATCATACAGTAAACGGCGATCAAGGGGAAGAACGCGCAGAGGGTGTAAGCACTAATGAAGGCGCGGACTTGTACAAGGAAAAAGTCTGGCTTCGTGATGTCTGGCTTCCCGATACCGGCCAGGTTGTAACCTATGGGGTGAAGTCTCATAAGATTATCAGGGTTGTAGATTGGGACGGCCCGGAACACGGCCCGTATTACATGCTTGGCTTCTCCGATGTTCCCGGTAATTTGCTCCCGCTTCCTCCCGTGGCTTTGTGGCGCGACCTGCATGAACTGGCTAACGCTCTATTCCGGAAGCTGGGACGGCAGGCAGACGCGAAGAAAACCGTTGCCGCGTTTTCCGCTGGTAACGAAGAAGATGTAGAGGCGTTGCGCAAAGCCGCCGATGGTGAGGGCATTAAATACAACGGGCAGAAACCGGAGAACATCACAGTAGGCGGCATTGACGCTCCTACACTGGCTTTCTATCTGCAAACCCGTGACCTGTACAGTTACTTCGCCGGAAACCTAGATTCGCTTGGCGGTTTGTCCCCGATGACGGATACAGTGGGGCAGGATAAGCTTTTAAGCGAAGCCGCCAGTTCCAGGCTGAATCATATGCGCTCTGAAACAATCACTTTCGTTAAGAAGATATTCAAGGCTCTATCATGGTATGAATGGACTGACCCGGTACGCGAACGGATTATTGAAAAGCCGGTCAAGGGAACTGACATTGTAATCCGGAGCAAGTGGAGTCCGGAAACCCGCGACGGTGATTTTCTTGATTACAACCTTGACATTGATGTATATTCCATGCAGGATGACACCCCTGCCCTGAAGCTTCAGAAAGTCAGTCAGGTACTTAATCAGTTTGTATATCCGGCTTTGCCGATGATCCAGCAAAGCGGTGGACAAATCAACTGGCAAGAACTGTTATTGCTTGTCAGTAAACTTGGAAACGTTCCTGAGATTTCCGACATTATTGTATTCCAAGACCCCGCCGAACAACAAGCACCGCAAGGCAATCCACAGCCTACGACTATGCCGACCAACACCACGAGAACCTATGAAAGAGTAAACCGTCCGGGCGCGACCCGTTCCGGCAAGGATGACGTAATGTCACGGGTTCTGATGGGGGCCGGGGCGCAAGGCAGTGAGATGGCGGCAATGGGAAGGATGGTGAGCTAGTGCCTACTTATTGTTACAGAAATGAAGACGGTTCAATCAGGACCGAAAAGATTTGTCCTATCGGGGAAGCTCCCCGGCAGATACTACGGCGCGGAGTAGTAATGAAGCGCGACTTCGCCGCTGAGAATGCCGGGGTTCCAGCAAAAAAAGGATGGCCGATGACGTGTGTTGCTTCCGGGGTAAACGCGGCGCAGGCCGGGGAACTTCGAGACTTGCTGGAAAAGAAAGGCGTACCTACGGAAGTAACACCGGACGGCGATCCGGTTTACCGGGACGCGAACCATAGAAGAAAAGCCCTTAAAGCTCGTGGGCTTGTCGATAAACAAAGTTTTACCTAAAAACCACACAGGAGATAAAATGAGCACCGAAGACAAAAACAAAGATGTTGACACCGGCAAAGACGTTAATGACACGCAGGAAAAAACCGGAAACGTGAAAGAACCGCTTCCACAGGACATTTCCGATGAAATTGACGCCGGGGTGGAAGATGTGATGAAGTCAATCGAAGAGGATCGCAAGTCTACCGAAGACAAGAAAGTCTCGGACAAAAAAGACGATGGCGCTCCTAAAGATAAGAACCCTGATGACGGCTCTCCATCAGACGAAGAAGTTCAGGATGACGATAAAGTCCCTGGCGATGATGGCGAAGAAGAAGAGGGCAAGGATGATGGCGAGGAAGAGGAAGACGATGACGATTCCGAGGATGCTATCACTGATGAACACCTTGAACGTGCCGTAAAGGCTGGCCTTTCGATTTCCGAAGCAAAGGAATTCGGCAAGGCTTCATTGCTGGAGAAAATGATTTCCCGGCTGGAAGAAGCAGGCAAGCAAGGTGATGACGGCGGCGAAGATGGTGACGATGACGGAGGCGAGGATAGTGATGACGATCCCCTTGCTGGCATTCCCGACCTGGACCCGGAAGAATACGATGAAACAATCGTAGCCGGTTTTAAGGCAATGAAAGATGTGATTGCCCGTCAGAATAAAACCATCAAGGAGCTTCGCAACAATGCTTCCGAATCAGCCGGGGATTGGTTTAACGCCAAAGTTACCGGGCTGGGGGACAAGGTTAACGAGACAATCAAGGCTACTCCGGAGAAAAAGGAGCAACTCAAGGACAAGTTTGAAGTCCTGACAGCCGGATACAAAGCCGCCGGAAAAGAAGTTGACCGTGATACGGTTTTCAACGAAGCCGCAAGCATGGTCCTGGGCGAAGAAATCGCCAGTGCGAAAACTGAAACCACTAAAGGCAAACTCAAGAAACGCGGCAAACAGCATATTGCCCGTCCTTCGATAAACCGGGGAACTCCCAAGGGGGACGTTTTTGACGAGATTGCCGGTGAAGTTGATCGCAAGTTTTTCAACAAGTAATTCAAAATTAAGGAGTTTCTATAATGGGACTTTCATTTAGCCAAATTGATGATGCGGTTCTGCTGACTCAGAATAAGCTCATTCAGCGTGGAGCTTTCGTTGACATGCAGACCGATCTGACGGATCACGTGGCAGTGCGTGAAATGTGGAAAGGCCGCAAGAAGACTTTCGAGGGCGGCGAGAACTGGGAATTTGAGGTCCAGATGGACCACAACCACAGTGCGCGTACCGTTGGCCTTTTCGAAACCGATGGTTCAAGCCTGACCGATACGATGAAAAAGGGTGAAGTGTCAGTTCGCCATGTGAACGCAAACTACATCTACGATCAGCGTGAAAAGGCTTTTCAGCGCGGCGGGACGGCCATTGTTGACCTTATCAAAACCCGTTATGTCTCGATGATGGTGAGCTTATTTGAGCTTCTGGAGGGAATTCTCTGGAGCAAGCCTACCGATTCCAGTGACGATAAAACCCCGTATGGCATAGCGTATTGGGTAACCAAATCCGCTACCGAGGGTTTTTACGGTGTTGACCCCAGCGGTTTCGCGGATGGACGCGGCGGCATTTCCAGTGTCGATTATCCCCGTTATGCCAACTACACTGCGCAGTACGCCACGGTTAGTAAGGAAGACCTGATTCGGAAAATGCGCCGGGCTCACCGGAAAAGCCAGTTCCGTTCGCCGGTTTCCCATGCAACCCCCTCGCTGGCCGGTATGAAGAACGGCATTTATACCAATGACACCGTTATCGGCTTGCTGGAGGAAATCCTTGAAGCCAATAACATGAGTCTTGGCAATGACCTTGCCAGCAAGGATGGCCGGACCCTGTTCAAGGGAACGCCGTTGACTTACGCGCCGAAATTGGACGATGACAGTTCCGATCCGATTTACATGTTGGACTGGAAGTGGCTGGCAATCGGCGTGATGGCCGGATGGGAAAACAACCTTTCCGCGCCGTATATGGTTTTCGGCAAGCACCTGGTTCGCCGCGTCGATATTGACGCTTCGCTGAATATGGTCTGCACGGACCCGCGCCGTCAGGTTGTAATCTCCAAGTAATCAGAAATAAAGGAGAATTCTGAAAATGGATAGAAGTGTAAATTCACATGAAGCCCAAGGCAACAGGATTGTCGAATGGGTATGGTATGGCGGCTCCGATGCCCTCTTTCAGGGGGAAGGTGTCTGCTACAATACCGATTACGGTACCGCTACAGCGGTAAATGCGCGCCGGGGAAATCGGGTTGAGCGTCCGAGTTCCAGTAACAACAACGCCTTTGCCGGGGTTGCCGCTCGTGACTATTCGGCGAAGTCCGGCGGTCAGTTCATCGAAATCAACTGCCCTGGCTCCAAGGGGGTAATGGTTGCGCTTGGCGCGAATGTCGCTATCAATACCGGCATTCTTTCCTTTACCGCCGGTTCCGGCTCCGAAGCTGGACGCTTCGTGAAAGCCGGATACCGTGGCCGTGGTTCAATTGTGCCGCGTCAGACGGTTGCGGCCGCGATTATCCTTGCCAGTATGACTGGCGGCTGGTCGCTTGCGACTGATGGCGTAACCCTGACTGTCAGTGATACTGACGATCTTTCCGTTGGTGATACGGTTGTTCTCCTGGGCGGTGAAAACGAGGGCGATTCAAAAGCCATTGTTCCGGGAAAATATACCGTTTCCTCAATCACCAGCGGAACGGTTCTGGTTCTTTCCAGTTCGGCAGTCGGAGCAACACCGGGAGCCGCGCTTACCTGTACGGGATACGCGTACACCGGCAATCCGAAATGTCTCGCAGACCTGCTGGACGGTGACGAATGCGGCGGCGTGGAATTCATCAGCCCCCCGAATACCGGTGACGATGACGGGGACGGCCTGTCTTTCATGTCCGGCGGCGTATCCTACATTTGCGGCGGCGTGACCATTGCTACCGAGGATGCCAATGGAGCGTTGGCCGATGGCGCGTTCTTCGGTCAGAAGAAAGGTTTTGTGTGTCTTGGGGCTTTGACCACCAATGACGCACAGGTGACTCTGACAACCGCCGGGGAGCAGGTAACCGTGAATGACGCAATCGAAACCGCAGGGGACGGTTCACCGCTTGCCCTGCTGGAAGCGACCTTCGACGCGGCTAACGAGTTCCTGCACCTGCAATGGTGGGGGTTGTGGCGCGAACTGGCACACGCAGGTTGCGCTCTCGCGGCTTCCTGATTCGTTCTTTAACGGGGGCTGTCTCAGCCCCCTTATCCTCCAAACAGGAGATTTCCAATGAGTGAAAATGTAACAAAGTCCATTGTCCACGAGGACCGGGTTGACGAATTCGCAATCCAGGCATTCAAGGGGATGGGGCACAGTACCCGTCTGCCGGACTCGACCGTGCTGGTGTACAACGAGTTCAAGCGGAGAAAAGACAAGCTTCGTCCGGGTAGACTGACGCATGAAGGCTTTGCTTTCGTGTCCGTTCTTGGTGATATTCTGGAGGGCAATATTGCCGTTTCCAGCAATAGCACTGCGTCAAAATCGGAATCTGCAAGTGAGACTTCAGAAGAAGATACCGAAACTTCGGAAGAAGATACCGCTTCAGAAACAGAATCGGAAACGGCAGTTGAGGCTTCGGAAGCAAAGAGCAAGTCTTCAACGAAGAAAAGCAGTAAAAGCAAGGAGTCATAACCGATGGCTGAATCCGGACTGTCAATCAGCTACAGCGATCTTCTTGTCGAAGTCGGCGTGTATCTTGGATATGATCCTACTCCCGACAACTGGTCTACCGCGCAAACAGCGGAGGTTGACCGGTATATTCAGGCCGGGGTTAGACAATTCTACTACCCGCCTGCCGTTGAGGGTGTCAAGTCCGGTCATGTATGGTCCTTCCTTAATCCTACTACCAGCATAAGCACTGCTGAAGGTGATGGCGAACAAGACTTGCCGGATGACCTTGGCCGCGTTCTTGGGGACTTCTTCTTTGATGACCAGGAACACCGGCCCTCTATCGTCCAGGTAAGCGAAGCGCGTATTCAGGCATTGCTTCAACGTTCTGACGATGAGGGTTGTCCGCAGGTTGCCACGATAAGGCATAAGGCGCAGACAGCCGGTTCAGGGCAGAGGCTTGAAGTTGTCTGGTGGCCGATTCCGGATGCGACATACGTCTTGCATTACCGTTACGAGGCTTACAACGGCAAGTTGTCTGCTACCAATCTTTATCCGCTTGGCGGCATGAGGTATTCAGAGCTTGTTCTTGAATCCTGTCTGGCAATCGCGGAGCAACGGGCCAATGACGAAAGAGGTATTCATACGGAAAACTTCATCCGGCTTTTGCGTTCGGGGATTGCTGAAGATTGCAAGCAGGGAGCAAGGTACTACGGGCCGATGGGAGGAAATAATGGCGTAACGGTTCCCCGGCATGGCGATACCGGAGCCAATTACAATATAACCTACAAGGAGACCACATGGTAATGAAAGAGAATGTTAGCAATGTAGTCGCGATAGTCGCGATAATTGTGTCGGTCTGCGTCGCTGTGCTGTCTTATGCCAGTAACAAAAACGAGGTACTCACAAGGCATGACGAAAAGATTTCAACCAACAGTGAAAAAATCGACACGTTGATCGCTGAGTACAAGGCTGACATGAAATGCCTGAAAAGGGATGTAAGCACAATAACCGCTGATGTAACGGTATTACGCTTTTACTTTGAGCAAGCTTTCAAAGCGAATCTTAAAAACAAGCAAACCAAGGAGAATAGAGAATGATTTCAAGGATTTCAAGTCTGTTGAGGATCAAACCGCCAAGTGTTACCGAACCGGGGTTGTTGATGTCTTCCGGCAAAACCGTTCCGGAAGACGGGACAGCTGGTTATCAGACCAGCTGTCTGTTCCAGCATACCGATGGCGGCAATGGCACTGCCCTCTACGTTAATGAGGGAACAGTGGACGCTTGTGACTTCAACGCTGTAACGGTTGGAGATTAATGCGCACTGCCTCTAAAACTTTAACATTCCCGCTTGCCGGGGTTTCCCGGCGGCGGGGGTATCGCAAACAAGTGCGGCCTTACTCCGCTCCCTGGGCGGTGAATGTGCGCGGTGTCTGCCAGATCGAGAGCCGTGACCGTGGTGGATCGCGGCCCGGCCTGACTAAGGTATGCACTACTGACCTGGGCAGTAATATCAATGCCATGATCCCGGTTACAAGCATAGACGCTGACGGCAATCGGGATTATGACATTGTTATTATCGCTGACGGATCGTTTTATCAGTTACAGGGAAGCACCGCTTCTTCCGTTTCTTCCCGGCTTGAGGATGATAACGGAAATCCTATTCTTACGGATGATAACGAAGAAATACTTTTTGATTCTTCCGTATCGGCCAGTTCGCCGGTTGGTGAAACCGGAGCATATTGCGGAGCGGAGCGCAATGGGAAACTTTACCTTGCTGACTCCGTTCTGAAACGCTACAACCCTCAAACAGGGGTTATTGAAAACGTCACGGCCTCCAACGGGGCAATACCTACAGAACAGCCGCTTGTATGCGTTTACCGCGACAGGATTATCCTGGCAGGAAAAGATCATGTCTGGTATGCGTCAAGGCAAAGCGAACCGGAGGATTGGAATTTCGGCGCGGACATGGGGGATGACGGCAGGGCCGTTGCCGGTCAACTGGCTTATACTGGCGGCATTGGCTATACGCCGCAAGCTATCATTCCCGTTGAAGATAAGGCGTTGGTATTCGCCTGCCGTAACAGTATATGGGTTCTGTATGGCGATCCCGCAACGGGAAGATTACGCAACCTCAGTTCTGAAATTGGCATTATCGCTCCTAACGCCTGGGCGCGGTCCGCTGACGGCCTTATGGCATTCCTGAGTAATGACGGCATTTACGTGTGGCAGGCCGGAAGCGAGGCGGCTCCGAAACGATTCAGCGAAGAACGGATACCCGGTGAACTGCGGAATGTTGACACAAGCAATAAGATTTCAATGGCGTATGATCCAAGGGGGAGAGGCTTTCACTTATTCATAACTCCGGAATCCGGGGACGGTTCGCATTGGTGGCTTGACACCGAGAACAAGGCAATCTGGCCGGTATCGCTTCAGGTGTCTCACCAGCCGGTAGCAACAGCAAGAGTTGAAGGAACTGGTATAGCTGAAGTCCTGTTAGGGTGTAACGATGGTTATTTGCGAAAGTTTAATGAAGACTCCGCAACTGATGACGGAACAAGTATCGAAAGCGATGTATTGATTGGTCCTTTCCGGATTGCGCCGGATGATGCACGGGACGCGATGATTTCAGAAGTGCATGGAATAATGGCAGACCTGCCAAGCGGCGCAATAGTGACCTGGAGGCTTTTTGCCGGGGATAGCGCGGAGGCCGTAACTGATGCCGCCGTCGCGGACATAAAAGCCGCTACTCCGTGTAATTACAGGGCTTCCGGGCAATGGACGGAATTACGGAATTACGTAGTCAGGCCGCGAATACGCGGAGCATGGGCGGCGATATGGCTATCATCTATGGATAAATGGGCTTATGAAGCCGTAATGATTGTATCAAGACAACTAGGGAGATTGAGATAATGCCTAAGATTTCAGAAATGGATTTAGACTCTGCGATTGGGGGGAGTGAAAATATACCGGCTTCGGACGAGGGTACTCCAAAGCGTATAACCCCGGAGCAGATTAAGGATTATGCGATTAGCATGATTGAAGCGATTGAAGCTGGCGAATCAGTAACCGGTGACGATGGTGTCTATATCCTGCAAGACGGGGAACTGAAACCGGTTGATATTGATATGATAGTCGATTACGTTTTTTCGGCAATGTGGGGAAAGACGGCTGAAACTGCCCCTGACAGCGCTGATATAATGACACTTAAGGACGGTGAAACAGAAAAGACTGTTACCCTGGAGAAGCTTGCGGATTATATCAAGACAACGATTAAAGCAAGCATTCTCGATGTATCCAGCCTTGACGCTTTGACTACTCCAGCCGATACGGACGTTTATCTTATTACCAGTGGCAGTACCGGCAAGAAAATTACTCACGCGAATCTGCTCACGGCTATTTATTCCGGGCTTGCGTCCCATGTAACCGACAAGGACGCAGTAACAACGCCTGCCGATACAGATGTTCTCTACGTTGTCCAGAGCGGCACTGGAAAGAAAGTAACGCTTTCACAGCTTGCCGGATATATTGGCGGGAATATTAGCGGCTCCGGAACTGCCGACTTGCTGGCTCAATGGGTTGACGGGGATACGCTGAAAGCCGGGCCGGGGATAATCAAAAGCACGGATGGTTTTGACGCCGGGAGTGATTCCATGCTTCCAACTACCAAGGCCGTTCGCAATGAGATGAACGAAATTATTAATGACAGCGAGGATATTGATGACGATATTGCCGATGCGGATACCATCCTTGTTGATGACGGAGCCAGTGGAACTCAGCGTAAAAGCACATTCACACGGGTTTGGACTTGGATTGTTAATAAGCTGGCGGCAATAACCGATGTCTCCTCTTACTCCTGGGTTCTTGATGAAGATGACATGGCCAGTGATTCAGCTACGAAAGTTCCCACGCAACAGAGCGTGAAGGCCTTCAGCGGTAATATTGAAAACCTGGACATTGATGGCGCAACGGATATTGGTTCGGCTATTGGTGATGCTGATTTAATCGTAATCGATGACGGGGCAAACGGCACAAATCGAAAGTCTGCGTTTTCACGGGTATGGGCCTACATTGCTTTGAAGCTGGCGGCGTTAGCGGATATTTCCGGATACTCATGGGTTATTGACGAAGATGATATGTCAAGTGATTCAGCCGCAAAGGTTCCTACTCAACAAAGCGTGAAAGCTTATGTTGATTCTCAAGGGGCTTGGGACGGCGATATAACCGATATGGACATTGATGGCGCAGTAGACATAGGCGCTGACCTTGCTGACGCAGATTTGATTGTAGTTGATGATGGAGCCGGGGGGACTAACAGGAAAAGCACGTTCACACGGGTTTGGGCTTGGATAACCGGAAAGCTGGCGGCATTGACTGATGTTTCTTCTTACTCATGGGTTCTTGACGAGGATGATTTCAGTAGTAATTCTGCTACCAAGGTTCCAACTCAACAAAGCGTAAAAGAGTATGTGGATAACAGTGCGGCTTCTCCTTGGGACGGCGATATAACCGATATGGACATTGATGGCGCAGTAGACATAGGCGCTGACCTTGCTGACGCAGATTTGATTGTAGTTGATGATGGAGCCGGGGGGACTAACAGGAAATCCGCAATCTCCCGGATTTGGACATATATAGTTGGGAAAATTCAAGGGCTTTCAGCTAAGACTTCCCCGGTTGATGATGATATTCTAACGATTCAGGATAGCGAGGATTCAAACAGCCTGAAAGAATTAACGCTGAGTAACTTCAGGAAGCTTGGCATAAACAGCCAGACCGGGACAGCTTACACACTGGTATTAGCCGATCAATATAAATATGTGCGATTAACAAACGCGGACGCGATAACCTTAACCGTTCCCCCGAATTCAAGTGTCGCATTTCCTGTTGGAGTTGCCATTCCTATTATCCAGGGAGGAGCAGGCCAGGTAACGGTTGCGGAGGGTTCCGGCGTTACGGTGAATAAATCTGAAACCTTGAATCTTCGCGGCCAGTATTCAGCGGCAACTTTGTTAAAAATCGACACCGATGAATGGGACTTAATCGGGGACTTGGAGGAATCGTCATAATGTTTGGACACATAATAGGCTCAATGGCGGCAAGCCGGAAACTGGCGGCGGCTGGTGGAGGTGGTTGGGATTTAAGCACTACAAGTTATGATAGTGTGAGTTTTGATACTGAAGGAAGTGCCTCAAATAATACCGGTTTGTTTTTCAAATCAGATGGAACGAGAATGTGGACGACGTATAACGATTATATTTACCAATACACACTTTCGACTCCATGGGATTTAAGCACTGCAAGCTATGATAGTGTGAGCATAGAGTCTGGGCAAAGCGCTCGGCAAATATTTTTCAAATCCGATGGTAGTAAAATGTATACTTGTTCAATGAGTACTATCTATCAATACACACTTTCGACTCCATGGGATTTAAGCACTGCAAGTTATGATAGTGTGAGCTTTAGCCTTAGTTCGCAAACAACAAGAAGTTATGGCTTATCCTTCAAATCCGATGGTAGTAAAATGTATGCTATAAGCGATACGGGTAAAACTGTTTACCAATACACGCTATCAACTCCTTGGGATGTATCAACTGCAAGTTATGATAGTGTGAGTGCCTATATAGGTGCTAGTGCAGTTGGTTATGTTGCTGGTTTATTTATCAAATCTGATGGTAGTAAAATGTATGTAACAACATATATGGATAGTGTAGTTTACCAATATACTTTATCAACCCCGTGGGATTTGAGCACAGCAAGTTACGACAGTGTGAGCTTTAATGTAGAAACAGAAATCACTACTGGTAATATTTTTAATTTATTTTTTAAAACTGATGGGACAAAAATGTATATAAAGGGTGATGACTATGTTTACCAATGCTCCCTGGCATAACGAAAGGACTTTAGCTCATGGATAAAATCAATCCCCTGCTTTACATAACCGATACCGATCCCCGCCAGGAGGCGGTTGTCAGCGCAAGCAACTGGTATAACACCGAAACTGAAAGCTTGACTCTGACGGAAAATGAGCTTGCATGGATGAAAGCCCAAGGATGGGAAACAACCAGCACTCATGCGAATACTGACGGGACTACAACCTACGGACTCAGACGGCGAATACTCGATCCAGAGTTAGCTCTTAACAGTTTGATTTCAAGTTTCACGGCGGCTTACAATGACGGGCGCAATCTCAATGACCAGCGGTATGACGATATTATTACCCTCCATAGTGTCATGCTGGACAAAGCTGAAGACAAACTCATTGCCGGTGACGATGACAATACGGTCTATAACGATGATGTTTTCAACAGCCTGATTGAAACAATCATAGGCAATATTGAAACCGATCAATCATCTTATGAAACTTCAGTTGAGGGCAGTCTTGATAATTACGGTGACAGCATCCGGAGCCAGATCAACACGCGATTCGACAACCAACTGGCCGGTACAAAGCAAGACCTTATCAACCGGGGAATGTATAACTCAACCGTGTGGGATAGCATATCAGCGGGTATTGAACGGGAACGAAGTCTGGCGTTGAATGACATTGAAGACAAGATTACGCAGATGCAGTTAAATCTTGAACATCGGATTTACGATACCAAGGTTGCCATGCGTCAGGCGTTCATATCGGCCCGTGACCGGCTTCGCAATGTCCTATTTAATTCCGTGGATCGTAAGCTCACGATACGAAATGCGATTATTCAGGCTCTTATGAATTTCATGGAACGCCGTACCGACAGTTATCCGGACCTGGGAGAAATCGGCCAGTTAACCAGCAAGCTTGGCGTGGGTAACACCAACACTTATTCACCATAGGAGATACAATGCCGTTATATCCACCGTCAGAGCGTTTAAGACCATTTGGGTTGCGCAAGACTCCGTTCAACCCGATAACGGGAAAGTTCTTCCCTATGGGGGATGACCGGGTTATCGGCGTGTTTGAGTTGATAGAGGAAGAAGCAAGCACATTGCTTTGTCTTGACACCAGAATAGGCCGAGAGGTCAGAATCTCGAAGCCTTATATGTTTCGCAGGGACATATTCAACGGGGAAACCGTCAACGAGGTCAGTTACAGTTTTACCGGGAATAACTCCCGGACGGCTTCAAAGGACGGCGAAGAAGACGAAGCGCAGGTTATTACTCCGGATTACCTTACCGGGGAAACGATTATTGCGGTCCGGCGTGAAGTGAACGTTACGCTTACTGACGGTACGCTTTACAAGTGCCGTTGGGAAGATATAAACATTGCCGGGCGTTGCTGGGCCGTGGAGGTGGAATAATGGGAATTAGTAATCTGCCTGGAAGGACGCCGATGGGAGCCTTTTACCGTTCGCCGTTGGGAGCGGTGCAAAGAGAAAGTAGGGGAGAAGCTGTGTTTTTTGCTGGAATATTAAATAGTTGCTTTTATTTCAATGAAAATGGTAGTATAAAAATTTATACTCTGCTTCATGATTTAGAATATATTCTTCAATATAAAATAAATGCAAATGTAGACAATATAACTTTTTTAAGAAAAACAGATGTTTCAGAAATTACTATATATACATATGATATAACTTTCAAACCTGATGGAACAAGTATGTATATACTTATGTACGAATCGATGCCACAAAATCGGACACGTACAATGGAGTTTTCTTTAAGTGTTCCATGGAATGCAAATACAGCTACATATATTCAAACATTTGATAATCCCGGCTATGGCGAAATCGCCTTTACCTTTAAACCCGATGGAACGAAAATGTATTTGATGGGAGGGGATGAGGAGGGGATAAATAATAAAATATACCAACTTGCTCTTTCTCCTTCGTGGGATATTTCATCTATGACTGTAGAAAGTACCTTGACTTTTGCAGTAGATACAATGTTTGGATTCGTTTTTAGTCCCGATGGGACAAAATTATATATAGCAAACTCGGGAGACTTGTGTATTTATCAATACAATCTTACGTCTCCATGGAATGTTTCTACTGGCGTATATGTAGGAAAAGCAGATGCTATTACCGATTCGCAACCTCGTTCTGTTGGCGTGAGTCCCGATGGAACAAAGTTATATATGGTGTGCCGACATGATCCTTTATCCAATATAGACGTATTTACGATGTCCACTCCATGGGATATTTCCACTGCAAGTTATGATCGAAAAAGCTTCAATTTATGTTATTACGAATAAGGGAGAACTTAAAATATGGCTATTCATTTAAAACACGGACTTAATCCCGGAGCCGCACTGACGGCTTCCGCAGGCGCGGAGGAATCGAACCGGCGGCGAATTTCAGCGGAGCGCATGGCTCAAACCAAGCTCGGACACCAACATCAGCTTGAGGCATTGGATCAGCAACATGGTAACGCTCTTGATCGTATGGACGCTTCACACGAAAACGCCCTTGAACGCCTGGACGAACAGCAACAGGATCGCCGGGAAGATTTTGAATGGGAATACTCCGCAAGGCAACAAAAATTGTATAATCAACTTGACGATGCTTACGAGGAAGCCGTCCAGTCCGGAGATTACACCCCTGAAGAATTGGCCGATATAAAAAGGCAGGTTGATGCAAAAAAGGCAGGAATTCAACCTGTAAAAAGACTTCGTAAAAGCCCGTACCCTAAAGGACAAGGGGTTGGACAAACGTGGACTTCGGGCGATGGCTCTTTCATATTCACGCGGGATTCACATGGAAATGTAAAGAAAGTTGCTGACACAAATTCAAAGCCTACTTACAAAGATCGAATGGAAGCATGGAAACACGCAATAACATTATCAGAGAAAGATGGGGTTGTTGACATGGGAAAAGCTCGTAATTATTACCGGGAAATAACGGGTGGATGGAATAATAGCCATGCCAGTGCTGGTGAATTTCAGCAAGTCCCTCTTAGTTCCGTTTCAGAATCAAGGGCAAATTCCCTCACGAAAAAGCCGGAACATATTGCAAGCGACTCCAGATTAAGCGAGCAATGGGACAACAGCGTCAAGTATGTTCAAGAAGCAGAAAGTCAAATTGCAAAGATTCAGGGTAACACTCCCGACTTGAAGCGTGATATGGAAAGGAAACAAGGAATTATTCCGCGTGTTGAGATTGACGATATAGCGGACTTGCGGACGGCAAGCGATCAGCTGACGAATGCAAAAAAGGCATTGGAAAAAGTTTTAAAAGACAAGCCCAAGCGTAAACCGGCTGGAGGGCTTGGGGCAAAAAGATACTATAAAAACTTACGCCGCTGGAAAGCAAGGAAGCAAGAAGCCGTTGACCAAATTAGAAAAATAAAAGAAAAAGCGGCTGAATTACGGCATAAGAGCGATTTACTGACAGCACGGCGCAGGATTATGTTGAGCAAATTACACCATGCCTCTAAAAGATAAGGAATAATTGATAATGGATTTAGATAAATATAGAAGCCCTTCCGATACTGAAATCCAGGAATACTATCGCCTGGGTATACGTGACCCCAGAGAAATAAGTGATGCTATGCCGTGGACTCCAGAGCAGAAAAGAAACTTTGCCGAAAAATTCAAGAAAGGTTTTTACAAGGCACGTGACGCTGTAAGCAGAGCAGAAAAAGAAAGAAAAGAAATGCGCGAACGCAATCTCGATATTAGCGCGGATGCGTATATACGAGGGGCGCAAACGCCGATTATCAGAGATATTTCTCCTACACTCCGGAATGCCGGATTGCAATTAGGCTCACTTGCAATGAGGCCGTTCGACTCCGAAGCGGCTGACGTGCTGAATCGCGAAGTATCAAGAGATGGGGAAGTGTCCGCACTGGCCGACCGAAGTGATATTGTTCCTGATATACTGCAATCCGGAGCAAGAGGGGCTATGGATTCTGTTTTAAAGGCAACTGCTTTATCTCCCCTTGGCCCTTATGGGATTATTGGCGGCTTTGCGGTAAGTGAAGCTAATTCCGCATTAACCGAAGCAAAAGACGCAGGATTGACGGGAAAGGAGCTTCGTAATCATGTAGGCCGAACCGCGCTTATTGAGGGCGGGGTTGCTGGTGTTTTCCAGCTTGCCGGGATTGGAGGGCTTGAAAAACTGTTGGGAACTGGCAAGGGATTAACTCGCTCAGGTTTTAAGGCATGGCTGAAACACGCAGGAAAAGCAACATTCCTGGAAGAATTGCCGGAAGAAGTAATAACAGAGATTACGCATGGATTCAATAATGTATGGTCCGGCGTTGATCCTGAAGAAATGAGTATGGATAAGGCTTTCCAGATTTTGAAGCATACCACCGTTCAAACCGTAATGTCTATGGGGGCTACATCATCAGTTCATGGAGC
Source organism: Victivallales bacterium (assembly GCA_963678815.1). Taxonomy (GTDB): domain Bacteria; phylum Verrucomicrobiota; class Lentisphaeria; order Victivallales. The sequence continues at coordinate 2,844,079 of OY787460.1, read as the reverse complement.
TATTCAGCAAAAATCTCTGAAACAGAAAGAGCAACTGGTTTCCGGGTTTGCAGAACTATATGGCTGGAATGATGAAAAGGTCCAGGAAATTGTCAACAGGGCTTCAAATGCAAATGGGGATTTTTCAGAGAACCTTGGCAGGGAAGTTGTAAACGAAGCGGCGGTTTCTCCGATGGGGCTTGCGGAATGGGCTATTGATAACCCGGAAAAAGCTGATGTGCTTGCACAAATCGAAAAACCAACACGGCGCGACTTCAGGGAGGCTGGATTACCGGACCGGCCGTCAGAGGAACGCCAGAGGATTGCAAACGATCTTCGAGAAATTCTTGTAGACCAGGAATTAGACGAACCTGTTGTATTCCCTGAAGAAGCCGAAAAACGAAAGACGGCAATGGCAGATATTGCAACCGGCCAACAGGGAGAAGCTACTCAGGAAAAAACTAAAAAGCCTGAACCTGAATCGAAGCCGGAGCAAAAACCGGAATTAAAACCTCAAAAGGAATCTGAATCGGAAACGCCGTCTCAACAAGAAACTGGTGAAAGTCTGAAACCCAAAACCCTGGAGGAAGCAAGAGAAGGTATTGTTTCAGGTAAAAAAATATCAATCAACGGTAAAACGTTATGGGTTGAAGAGGTGAAATTAAAGAATGGAGCAACTGCATGGACTTTAAATGAGCAACGCGACAATGAGTCTTATGCTATTCAAAAAGGCGGGGCGATGCCTTTGTGGGGCAAGGATAAGGCAATGGAAGAGTTGCACGGAGCCGTTAAAACGGAGTTCCGTATTCTTGAATCAAAGGATTTGCAACCCGCTTCCAGTGATGATAAAATAAAACAGACAGGAGAAGCGGATGAACAAGCGAAATCAGATACAGGAATACATCAAGCAACAGGCTCACGAGCCGACAATGAATCTGATGCGGAGAGACCTGCACCGGGTGGAAGCACTGATAAAGCAGTGTCCACAGGACCACGAGGAGTTTCCAGGGCTGATTCGGGGGGCGAGTCTGTTTTACGGCCAACTAAACCGGATGCTGACAGCGGCTTGCATGAAGATGAATTACCCCCTGCTTCAGTGGGAGTGGAACGACAGCGAACCGCTGACAATGGTAGCAGAGGCGTATCCGGAACTGAATCTGGAAAGCACGGCGTGGTACCAGTGGCAACTCGGACTGCTGATGATGGCACCGGCAGAACCAAATCATCCGTGGCTGACACTTCCACCGCACAAGGAAGAAATTTTGACCTCAGAGACGCAGAGCCAGTCAGGTTAACCAAGAAGCTCCGCAAGGAAACTAACGCAAAAGCCAAGGGGCTTCTCTTCAAATCCCCTAACCTTACCGATGAAGACAAGGAAATACTTCGCCAGTATACCGGTGAAGGTGGGCTTTCTTCCGGCAGTCAGGAAGCTTTAAACCAACATTACACAGATTACCCTACTATTCGGGCAATATTCAGAGCTTTACATGATGCCGGGGTGAAATTGAAGAATTTACTTGAACCGGCGGTAGGTTCCGGTAATTTTGTTGGTCATTCCCCTGAGTCAAACTGGACCACAGTAGATATTGATGAAACCAACCACAAGGTTGTCAAAGCCCTTTACCCTCAAGGGAAGCATTATAATCTTTCGTTCGAGGAATTTACAGGTAAAGGTTTTGATGCAATAATCTCCAATGTTCCTTTTCTGGAAACTCGTGGAGCCGGACGGAGAAAAGCAAGACCGGATGTTAAGGCACTGCATGATTTCTATTTTCTTCATGCTTTGGACTTGGTGAATGATGACGGCGTAATTGCTTTTGTTACCAGCAAAGGAACCATGGATAAACTCGATCCATCAATACGGAAAGAGATTGTTTCCAAGGCTGACGTTATCGGCGCATTCCGGTTGCCAAGCGGAACGTTTTCTAAAAACGCGCATACAGACGTGATTACCGATATTATCTTTCTCCATAAACGTCCTGAAGGAGTTCCGGCAAGAAAGGAGGCACAAGCTGGAAATGACTTGTTTGTCAAGTCAACTGAGACGAATGACGGCATTGCCCTTAATGAATGGTATCAGGCACATCCCCAAGCAGTCCTGGGTGAACTGGTGGCCGGTATAGATAAGCTCTATGGTGGCAAACCTGCATATGAAGTAAGGGGAGAACCCCGGCTGGAAGATATTGCAATCAACTATCAGCCTTATGGCTCACAGTCGCAGAGCGGGAAAAGTGAAAAGCCTCAAGCTGAAATCCCTAAGACCTTTCAAGAATTTCAGGATTGGGCGAATGAAAACAATATCCCGGTACGGTTTTCAAATGATTCGCATTATGCTGAAAATGTAATCATTCAGGACGGAGTTGTTTATGCCGTCCAAGAAGAAGTTCAATTTGAAGACGTTGACCGCAAAGGAAAAGTCTATGCTCCGGTAAAGGGTGATAATGCCAGGAAGATTCTTGCGCTTAACGCCATTCGGGAGAAAGCTGACGAATATCAAGCAGGAAACGAATCGGCAGGGGTGGACGGAATTGTTATGATAGATGAATATAAGAAGCAATTCAAGAAAGCCCCGCACAAGGATCGGGCCTTGAAAAGTTTCTTTAAGAACAACGATGAGCAAACATTTTTCTCTGAATTGTCTTCATCTTTTGATGAAAACTTTAATCCTGCTGAAGTGTTCCAAGCACAGACCCGTCATGAAGACAGCGGACGTTTTAAGGTCAGTAAAAACGCCAGTCTAAAAGAACGGGCCGTAGCATCAGAAGACAACAAGGGGATTATTGATTTCTCTACTGAGCAGGAATTGATTTCAGATAAAGATATTACCGTCTTACTGGACTCCGGCTATGCGCTGGTCAAAGGTGGAGATAAGCCGGTCTTGCAAAATGAAATCCTTTACTACTCTGGAAATATCTACAAAAAACTCAATGAGTTGAAGCAGACACGGGATACCGCCGCGCCCGAAATGCTTTCTTTTCTGGATAAACAGAATGCCAAGCTCCGAGAAATTATGCCAACGCCCAAGACGGTTATGGAAATCAATATCAAGGGTACTGAATCCTGGTTCCTTCCATTGGCAAGCGGCTTAATCAGTTCATCAGTCGATCAGAAAACCGGCATGAGAAAATATAAGGTTTCCTGGAGTCAACTTGGCTACAGAGAGACTAAGATTTTTGAAAAATACCTGAACAATCAAGCACTTGTCAGTCGGGAAAATAATTATGGAGTCCAGGAAAGCACAGGTTCCTACATGCGGCGTATGCGGGAAGCTGAAGGAATTGTACAGGAAGTGTTGCAAAAACTCAAGGACGCTATCAGTGGAAATGAAAGCGCAAGAAACAAGATCGAATTTGCCTATAATTCACGTTACCGGAATTATGTAAAACCTGATTATCAGGCGGCACAGTATTTAATTCAGGACGTGCTTGACGAAATTTCAGATAATGCGCCCAAAACCCGTAATCCGAAAACCGGAAAGATGATTCCATTATCTTTGCGCAAAAATCAAATTGCATGGGTTGTTCAGGCTCTTTACGAGGGTAAGGGGATTAATGCTCACGATGTCGGCGGCGGTAAGACTATGGCGGCGATTGTGTTGGCCCGTGTATTAAAACGCAGAGGCAGAGCGCAAAAGCCTATGTTTACCGTACCGGCCAAGACAATCAAGAAATGGGTTCGGGAAACTAAGTTGCTTTTCCCGGATGCAAAAGTGCTTGACTTGGGAAATCTGTCAAAGAACAAGCGCGAAAAAGCTCTTTTCGATTTAGCCAACTCAAACTATGACTATGTTTTTATTTCACATGAAGGCTTCGAGCAGATCAAGCTTCCGGCTGATGTAGAGGGGCAATACGCACAAGCGTTGCTTGATGAACATATTGACGATCCGGAGGCAAGCGGTAGACAGGAAGCTTTGATTAAGCAAAAGATGGACACCTATAAAGATGTTCTTTTGAATGACGGCAGGGATACCCGCTTGACTTGGGATAAGCTGGGCGTTGATTGTATCATCGCGGATGAAGCTCACGCCTTTAAGAATATCGGAATAAACAATCAGTTGCAACGCTACGGCCTTGGAAAGCCTGTGACATTCAATAAAAACGGAACGGCATTACAATCAGCCAGGGCATACGATTTCCGTTTCAAGTCCAATTATACGACTGAACGCAATAACGGTAACAATGTATTTCTTCTTACCGCAACCCCTACGCCGAATGCGCCGATGGAAGTTTATACGATGCTTCGACATTTAGGCAGGGATATTTTCAAGGATTACGGGATTAGCAATGACCGGGACTTCGTGAATACGTTCTTCCGGTTGGGGACCGGGGTAAACGTCAAAAACAATCAGCCAAAACATATCCTTAAGGCGATTGTTAACGCCCAAGAACTCCGTGGCCTGCTTAATCGCTATGTGGATAAGGTCAACATGGAGGATATGCCTTGGATTACTATACCTGGTATGCGGGAAAACAAGATAATCCTGAAGCAGTCTCCCGGTTATGCGATTATCGGAGAAGATTTGATAAAGCGTCAGAAAAACTTATCTCCTAACCCTACTGAGGGCGAAGATACCTTGGTGTCGATTTATACCGGCGGCAGGTCCGGGACTGTTGATCCGCGTCTCTATGGCGGCGCTCATGCCGGTATCGTTATAGATTCCCGTTCGTATAATTCCGATAACGATAAAATGCAATGGACAATTGAGACAGTCGCTAAGGTATTCAAAAACAATTTCAATGCCGGTCAACTGATTTTCCTTGACGATTCAGGGCAGACACAGGTAAAACGTGGAGTATTGCCGGAAAACCTGCATAGAGAATTCAAGAGTAGTCTGGTGGCAATGGGGTTTAAGCCCGAACAGGTGGCTATTATCAACGGTACGGAAATTACCAATATGAAAACCGGTAAAGAAAGTAGTCCCGGCTCCAAAGCGGCTGAAAGAAAAATTGAAATTCAAGATGCTTACAACAAAGGGCAAGTTAAGGTTGTCATTGGCTCAACCAAGAGCATGGGGGAAGGAATGGACTTGCAGGTGAAAACTACAGACATATATCATCTTGACATTCCTTATACTCCCGGTGAAATACGCCAACGGAATGGCCGCGGACTCCGTCCCGGCAATGAAAATGATGCCGTAAATATCCATTACCTTATGATGCAAGGCTCTTTTGATGCAACAAGCTTAAATCTGATTCAGACAAAGAAAGGTTGGAATGAGGCAATATGGGACAAAGATATTGCTGACGAAATTTCTACAGAGGAGGAAATGTCCGGGGGAACAATTCCAAGCAGTAAGCAAATGCTTATTGACCTTGAGCATGATCCTGTTAAAAAGAAGCGACTGCAAGTTGATTTCACGCTTGAATCTTTGCATGCGCAACTATCAGCCTGGAAAGACGAACATTACGCCAGTGGGGGATATTTACGCGACAAAAAACGACGGCTCCAGGCACTCAAAGAAATGCTGTCTTCCCGGCAGAATAGATTAAATGAGCTTGAACCTGATGACCGCATTAAGGATGAAAAAAGCCGAACGGAACAATTCGAGCGGTCAAAAGCATATGCTCAAAAGCTGATTCAAACTACCGAGAGGCAAATCAGCGAGGGGCAAGAAGCGATTGATAAGATTGAGGAACGCCGCGCTGAAGTTATGGATAATATCGCAACCATGACCGAAGATATTAAGGCGTTTGAAGAACGCTGGTTCACCAAAGAGGGAGAAAGCAAGGTTACGGAGGAAGATATTGGCGATGATCCGGAAATCATGGGCGCGCCGATTACCACGAAGCTTGCCAGACCTGTTCGGCAAGTCAAGAAAAACATTACCAAGGTTAAACCAACACAAGCGGCTGACATTGTTAAAACGGTCAAGAAGCTCTGGCCGGAATTATCCATAAAGGGGATTGCGACATTCAAAAAGAAAAAGTATGCTGGCTGGTATAATCAGCAACTTGGAGAAATTCGGCAGGCAGATGTTCGAGATATTGCGGTAACGACTCATGAACTTGGACACCATTTTGACCGGCAATTGAATAAGTGGTCAAAGTCCAAGGCAGTACCGGCCAAGGTCAGGGCTGAACTTGTGGCCCTTGGTCAGGAACTATACGGGAATACGCGCCCCCCTGGAGGATATAAGCCGGAGGGTTTCGCGGAGTTCATCAGGAAGTATCTGCTTGGCGAAGATGTTCAGAAGCAAGTTCCGGAACTGCACAAGTGGTTTACCACTGAATACTTGGTTGAAAATTCGGCAGAGGCAAGAAAGCTTCAACAGCTTGAAGACGTGATAGCACAATATCAGCTACAGAGTTCGGAGCAGGCCGTAAGAGCGTTCCGGCAACCGCTTAAGCAAGATTGGTCAATGGAACGCTTCGCGGCCAAGGTAGCCGCCTTGGAGGGCAAACATCGAGATTCTAATCTGCCGGTTCTTCGAGCCATGCAGGAAACCGGCGCGGACTTATCTAAGGTTCGGCCTAGCGACAATCCGTATATGCTTCTGACGATGTATTCCCGGACTGCCGGGGGACGCGCTTTGCATTCCGTCCTGGGGGATACGGTCAACTTGAAAGGGCAAAAAAACGGCATTGGCCTGCGAAAAGCCTTGGAGTCGGTTGCGGACATGGGCAAGGAGCATGTTGAAAACTGGACTGATTATGCGATTGCCCGTCGCTCCGTTGATTTGCATGAACGGGGAATTAATCCCGGCATTGCTTTACAGGATGCACAAAAAGTTGTAGAGAAATATCAATCTGAAGTTTTCGACAAAACCCTGGATGATGTTACCGAATGGAGCAGGCGAATGCTTCATTTGCTCGTTGAAGCTGGTGTAATGACGGAAAGCGAGTTTGCCAGTATTGAAGAATTAAATCCTGTCTACGTGCCGTTTTCCCGGCAGTTTGAAGACGGAGAAATAAAGCAGGGCCGCAAGCATGGTGGACGTGGCGTATATCGAATTAAAGGAAGTGGACGCGAAATACACAATCCTATTGATGCCCTTATTGTGCAGTCAGAGAAGATCATGCAGACCGCATTACAGGCCGATGCTCTCCGCGCTTTGGTTAGATTCTATGACGATCATAAAGGTAAAGCGAAATCGCTTGGCAAGATGATGAGCGAAGTATCCGCGCCTTTGGAGGCTACGACTTTCAGCGCCGAACAGATCAAAAAAGAAATGGCAACAAAGGCCGTTGAACTTGGCGCTGATCCTGGAGAAGTTACAACCGCCTTGATGGATACCTGGGATGAAAAGATTACCGTATTCACGAAAGGACGTGAGTATAAGGGCAAGGATAACATTATCTCTGTTGTTATTGATGGCAACCGGCGTTTCTTCGAGGTTAAGCCGGAATTGGTGTCGATCATAGAAAATATTACAAATGAGGGAGCATTGCCGGGGAAGCTTGGGGAGTTAAGCAGAAAGGTTGTAGGGCTTCAACGCTTGGGAGCTACAGGACTGAATCCGGCCTTTGGCTTATTACGCAACCCGCTTCGCGATACCTTGACTGCCGCGATTACGTCCGACTATCATTTTCATGTTCCTATACTCTCGACAATCCGGGGATCGCTGATGGATATTGCCAACTCTGAAGAGGCACAAATGTATCACGCCCTGGGATTGGATATTTCCGGATGGATCGGCCAGGATATGAAGATTGCCAAACGTACAGCAAAAAGGGCAACTGCGGTTTCCAGTTGGCAGAAATTTAAAGCAATGGGGCCGATTTCCGGACTTCGTGAAATCCTGTCTCATTCGGAAGTAGGGCCGCGCCTGATGGAGTTCCAGGGAGCCTATAAATACGGCATGGATAGATGGGGCAACCATGATGACGCGGCGATTCTGGCGGCTTGCGCGGCCAAGGATATAACCGTGAACTTTTCCCGTGCCGGTTCAACGGGACGGGCTATCAATGAAGTGATCCTATTCTATAATGCCGCAGTTCAGTCCGTTGACAAACTGGCCCGTTCCGCTGGTATCCTTGAGGCTTCCCCCTGGGCTAAAAACCAGGAACGCCACAAAACCGCCGCCAAAACAATAGCCAAAGGCGCAATGTTTGTAACGCTGGCGGCTGTTATGAATTATCTCCGGAATCGTGATGAAGAATGGTGGAAAGAATTGCCCCCACACGAGAAGTGGGGATATATCCATACTAAGCTATGGGATGACAAAGTGTTGCGAGTTCCATTGCCCTTTGAGGCTGGGGCTGTTTTTGGAGCTTTGCCGGTAGCCGTACTGGAAGAAACAAGAACCCCTGGGGCATTCAAGGAAGCCTTGACTCAATCTCTGGAGGGAGCAAGTCCTATCGAGATGGGTAGTTTGCATAATCTTGCGCGAAACATTGCTATGGTCTCCCCTATTGCCGATATTATCGCAAACCAGGATTGGAAAGGCGCGGACATTGTGCCAACTCACCTTGAGGATAGTGTTATGCCTCAAGATCAATATGGGCCGCGTACATCATCACTGGCAAAAATGATTGGCTCACATGTTCCGGGCGGCTACAGTCCGGCCAAGATCGATCATTTGCTGAACGGATACACAGGCAACCTGTATAACAGGATTGCTTCAACGATAGGCTCTGTTACTGATCCGTCCGGCATTAATCCCGGTGATCCGGCAACCTTACCGCTCTTTGGAACATTGTTCCTTCGTCTTGGAACTTCCAGAGTTATAGGCGACTTTTATGACCGGATTGGGGAGTTGAAACGCAAGCAAGGATCGGGAATTATAAGCCTGACTGAACTTGGCGAATTAAAGAACGCAGAGAGAATATCAAGAAAACTCAGAGGATTATGGGCGCAACGCCGCGATGTAATTACCTCCAAACAGAAAGCGTCTACAATCCAATCGGAAGCCAACTCTATTTTGGATGAAGCGCAAACTGTTATCCGGGATTTTCAGATTCGCGACAAAACGGAGGATAAAAGTATTGGGTTGGGTTATGCTCTTTATACCTTGACATCGCCAAGTGCCGATGCGGAGGATAAGGCAAAGTATCAATCCATGATCGAGAATATTTCCAGAGAAGAAATGATAAACAGCCTAAAACAAGAAGTCAAGCGGCGTGGAGGGCGTTTAAGAGCGCGAACTTCTTCCTGGAGGCTGACAGCTTACGGAAAGCGACTGGCAAGGCTTAGATCGTTAAATCTTTAACAATGGAGCGCATGACAATCCGCATGACACGCAACTTTTTTTAATTTTTTTTAATCACTATTAGTTGCGTTTAAAAACAGCCTTGCAGGGCAAGTTTATGTACAATATCAGTTGCAACATATTTAGCGCAATTATTTTACAATTATTGCGCTAATCAGCCTTCCAAGCTGGTCGCGCGGGTTCGACTCCCGTCACCCGCTCCATTTTTTTACAAAAATTGGGTTCTGCCCCTTCCAGTGCCGCCTGTTTATTTATGTCAGCCTTGAGAAAAAACAATGCCGAATTAACCTGAAATTCTACTTTCAAAACAAAGAAAAGAAAATTTAATCTAAATCTCAAGGAAATTCGCCCGTAATTTACCCTGATGAATTTCCGGATAGCGCGGGAATCCTCTACGCAAAACCGATCCATATTTATCGGATTCGCTTTGGATAAGTTTTATAATTCTTAGGTACAAAAGACTGTCTTATTGTCAGAACGGAAGGCACTTTTATGGAAATTTTTCCCTTGTAAGTATTTATCCAGGACGAGTCACAGATCAGCCGCCCGAAAATCTGTCCGATTTCGTGCATCGAAGTCCCCATCGAGGTTATATTGTATGAACGGTAAAGAGGATTGTCATCGAAAGCGATCAAGTTATAATCCGATCCCGGGGATAACTTACTGGCCTTGCAGAAATCAATAAATCTTGCGGCAAATTCATTGTTCACGGCAACAACTGTAACTTTCCGGGAAGAAGCAGCGATTATTCCAGCAATCTCAGAAACACCTTCTGCCGTTCCGGCGATATTGCGTAATACCAGTTTTTGGGAATGGCCTTTTCTTGTCAACGCCATTTTGAGTCCTTCAAAACGTTTTATCCCCCAGAATGCTTCTCCGGTGGCTTCGTTCAACATCAGGACATAGTCACAATGGTTTTTCTTAAGCAAATTTCCGACCATAACGCCGTCACCGAAAGGATCCATGGACACAAATGACACCATATCCGTCGCCATTGGCTCGCCGCCGCGGTTGAGCATAAAAATCGGCATTGGAAAGTCCAGGAACAAATCAACATTGTCGGCCATGAACCAAGTATCCTCAATATCAGGAAAAATTACTAAAGCAGACGTTCCCGCGTCAAATATTTTTTTCAACAGGGACTTATACTGTTTCCGGGTATTTCCAGTTGGAATGTTGCAATAGTTGACGGAAAATCCTTCCTGCTCAACTATTTCCTCCAACCCCGCAAATGACGCTTCGTTCCAGTGAATCCAGTGAGGAGTCATGGAATAGAGCACATATATAAAACGGTTTGACTCGTGGAGCAGTTTCAGCACCATTTCATGATCGAGATCCGGATTGACTTTGGTCCCAACCCGTTTTTTGCTGCTGACGATATCATTTTTTTCCAGCTCCTTTAATGCACGATGCGCATTCATCCGGTTAGTATTGAATTGTTGGGCAAGTTCGATGCCCTTGGGTAACAGATCTCCCGGCAGGAGTTGTTCGTCCTTGATCCGCAGCAGCAGACTTCTATATATTTTTCTGATGGCTTCGTTCATATATTCATATAATATAATAATATTAATTTAAAGTCAATGTTGATTAAAATTTTATAGTGATATTGACAAATAGCAAGCTTGCTGGTATAATATTCTCAAACATATTGAAAATAATAAAATAATATAACCGGGAAGAATGACGGAGTTACACATGCCACACCTGAAGCAACCGCTAACCGTGGACATATCCAAGTGGGGGTTTACCCGGGAGCTTTCACAGCCCATCGTCCGGAGGCCCGGCTGGTTTCGGCAAACTGCCGCTTCCGGCGAAGTCTCTCTTTCCGGGGGAGTCAGTATTAAGCGTAATTTCCCGGATTCCGGCAATCTTGATACTGCGTATAATGACCTGGAACAATTTTTTGAGCAGACCGGGATTCCACTTGACGGTCAATACCGGATAATTACGGAAAAAGACGCTAACGGAATTCCGGAATCGTACAGAATCGATATTTCCCATAATACTTGCCGGATCCTGGCAGGAGACCCGGAAGGAATCCGTCGCGGAATATATTATCTTGAAGATTTGCTGTTAAGCAGTGACGGACCGTTTTTGAAGCGGGAAATTATCAGGCGCAGTCCTTGGCTCAGAACCCGGATTTCAAGATGTTTCTTCGGACCGATAAAGCGCCCCCCGCTGAACCGTGACGAACTGCTGGATGAAGTTGATTACTATCCTGAAGAATATCTGAACAGGTTGGCGTATGAAGCCGTTAACGGGCTTTGGCTGACCGTAGAGTTCAAGGATCTATGCAAAACCTCAATTCTAGAGTTGGATAAGAATGCGGAGAAACGCCTTGATAAATTGCGCCGGACAGTCGAAAAATGCTTGCGGTACGGAATCAAAATTTATATTTTAGGCATAGAACCTTGTTCAATTCCCCCGGACGGACAGGTATTGTCGTCCTACCCGGAATTGAAAGGCGCCTTGGATTGGAACGGTAACCATTGCTTCTGCCCGTTTTCGGAAATTGCCCGGAAACACCTGTACGAATCAGTTAACTGGATATTCTCTCGGGTTCCCGGACTTGGCGGAATGATCAACATTAGTCTTGGAGAACGCGCCACCACCTGCTTAAGTGTGCATTCCCGAACCAGTTGTCCGGTTTGTTCGCGTAAATTCCCGGGTGAAATAATCGCCGCCGCATTGACCCCAATGGAGCGGGGAATTCATGACGCAGCCCCGAAAGCGGAACTGATTAGCTGGCTCTATGTCCCGGACAACGGCACAGGAAACCGGGAAGATCGGGAAATCCTCGATATTGCCGGACAGCTGCCGGAAAATGTAATATTGCAGTATAACTTTGAATCTTCAGGCGGCAAGGTGCAGCAGGGGAAGTACCGTCATGCCGGGGACTACTGGCTTTCCTATACTGGTCCAAGTCCGATTTTCCTGGAAACCGCGAGAAGCGCGCGGAAGAACCGGAATGCGGTTTCCGCGAAGATCCAGGCCGGTTGTTCCCACGAGGTGGCAACCGTACCGTTCATCCCGGCCCCGGTGTTGCTCTACGGTAAATACGGAAAGATGAAGGAAGCGGAGGTATCCCATGTAATGCAATGCTGGTATTTCGGCAATTATCCCGGGATAATGAATAAAACCGCCGGTGAGCTGGCTTTTGAAAACTTTGACCGGCCAGAGAATGACTTTATCCTTCACCTTGCCAGGCTGGACTGGGGATGTCATGCGGAAAAAGTAACCGGCGCATGGAATCTGCTGGCCGACGCTTACGCAAATTACCCGCTTGACAACATGTTTCAGTATTATGGCCCGATGCATGACGGAATTGTGTGGCCGCTGTATCTTGTCCCGGAAAACAAACCGCTTGCCCCCACTTGGAAACTAGAATACGGCATCAGCGGGGATAGGTATGGAGAATGCTTGGGAAAATTTTCCCTCGATGATGTCTTGAGCCTGACCGAGAAAATGTCGCGGGGATGGAATCGGGGAACCAGGATATTTTGCAGCCTCCGCCCCATGTTTACCGACAATCCTGAGCGAATGAAGGACATCGGTTTGGTGGAAGCCTTGAATATTCAGTTTGAATCAGGATATAATATTATAAAATTCTATGCCTTGCGGAACATTCTGCTGGATAATAGCAATACGCAATCGCAATGGTATAGTGCTCTGGATGAAATGAAATCAATAACGAAAAGCGAAATTCAACGTTCCGGGCGCATGATCGAACTATGTAAACAGGATTCCCGGCTGGGGTTTCACCCGGAAGCCGAAGGATACAAATATTCTCCGGAAAAACTGATCACGCGGCTCGAGTCACTGCGGAAATTGTTGCAAATCGATTTTCCCGCGACCGTAGCGCGGCTCCGGACCGGAAAAACGCCGCTCCCCCCGAAAAAGCGGAAAAGCTACCTGTGCAACAGCGGCAAAATAGAGAACGTTGGAAGTTTTTCCTGGAAAGCTGATTATAACGGACAAAAACTCAAGATTAAGGTTTATAATAGCAATAATGGGAAACCGGATTTTTCCGTGCGGATTCTCCTTGAGGAAAAACCATTTCATCCGCCGGAGGATTTGACTTTGGAAAGTGGCGGTTATGTTGAAATTCAGGTTTGCCCGAAAACTGAAAAAGTGGGATTCAATATCATAAGGATTGACAAGGACAAACATCAGGAACAGCAATACACAGGCTGGCAAAAGTTTTCTCCTTTGAAGTACCGGCTGAGACTTGGGGACTACAATCCTGCGGCAATGGGAGAACTGGTTCTCGGCGGAACCGGAAAAAATCAGCATGTTAGACCGGCAAATGAAACGATGGTCATGGAAGCGGTGAATTAATTATACGACTTTCAATTTGGAGGTGTCAAAATGAACAGTAAAAGAGAAATGGGGGAATCTCCGGAGCAAGCGGTTTTTACGCTTATCGAATTATTGGTAGTAATAGCGATAATATCGATACTTGCCAGTTTGTTGCTGCCGGCATTGGGCAAGGCCAGGGACAAAGCTAAAGAAATGACTTGCGTAAACAATCTGAAGCAAATTGGGTTGCGATGTTTTTCCTACGCGGAGAATCATGACGGTTGGGTAGTCCAGTCTTTCAGCGGCGGAAGGTGGTGGCAGAAACTGGATATGGGCAAAGGCGAAGACACATATATTTCGTGGCCCTTAATCAAGGATCAGCTATCCTGTCCCTGCCGGGAGTCGGCAAATGATTACGAAAGCTACGGCACCTTTTTGAACACCCAGTTGAATAACATTGTGGTAAGGGACAGCAGTTATGCTTATTATCACCGGCTGACCGGTCAGCTCAAGCAGCCGTCAACATATCATTTCATCGCCGATACAGCCCAGGTTAACGGAAGACAGGGCGATTATTACCGGCATTACAATCCCACTTCCGTTGATTCCAACCATATCTGTTTGCGCCATGAAAACAAAAAGGCAAACATTTGGTTCGCAGACGGACATGCCGAGGGAATGAACATTAATGGCATGGGCAATCTTAACGGGAGTACTAAATCTGTTCAAATCAGATATGTCAAATATTGCGACGGAACCGGCGTCGCTGTGCCTTATTGAGATAAATGATGGTTCCGGGCAAAAAAATGAAAGAACGAACCCGGTTTTCCTGGACAGTCACATCATCAGCCGGAGTTATTTGATTTACGGCAATACAACCTCTTATAACTTGCGGAGATAATTTAAAACTATCAAACCAAAGGGATAGCAGATGAAAAGAACAAGAAAAAAAGTGAAATTGCGAGGGGAAAAGATTTTCACGCTTATCGAATTGTTGATTGTTATTGCGATCCTGTCAATACTTGCCAGTCTGCTGCTGCCGGCGTTGGGCAGAGCCAGGGAAAAGGCCAAAGAAATGACTTGCGTAAACAATCTGAAGCAAATTGGATTGCGATGTTTTTGCTACGCGGAGAATCATGACGGTTGGGTAGTCCAATCGTTAAGCGGCGGAAGGTGGTGGCAGAAACTGGACCTCGGAAAAGGCGAAGATACATATATTTCGTGGTACATAATCAAGAATCAGCTATCCTGTCCCTGCAAGGAGACAAAGAACGATTATGAAAGCTACGGCACCTACTTGAATACAAAGTTGTCCAGTGTTGTGGTAAAAGACAGCAGTGGTTCTTATTATCATCGGCTGGCCGGGCAAATCCAGCAACCATCGACTTATCATTTTATTGCCGATACAGCGCAACCCGACAGCGATCAGGCTTATTATTACCGTTCATATAATCCAACTTCCGTTGTTTCCTACCACATTTGCCTGCGCCATGAAAGCAAAAAGGGCAACATCTGGTTTGCGGACGGGCATGTCAGCGGAATGAATGTTAATGCCATGACCGACCTTAATGGCAATAACAAAAAGTCCCCAATCAGGTATGTCAGGTATTCCGATGGAACCGGCGTCGATGTTCCCTATTAACATAAATGACATTCGTAATCACGTAAGACGATAACCATAAAAAAAGGAAAAATTGAAAATGAGAAATTTCGTCTATTTCTGTCTGTTAATGATGCTCTCCCTGAGTATGGCTGCCGCTGGGACAACGGATGATTCCCTGGCAGTTTACCTGAAATTCAATGAAGGTCAGGGAACCGAGGTGAAGGATTCTTCCGGACACGGCAATTCCGCAAAGCTGGTCAATGCGCAATGGGAGAAAAACGGGGTCGAAGGCTGGGCGGTCCGTCTGAACGGCAAGGACGCATATATCGATTTGGGCAAGGGAAAAGACGTGAATTTCACTCAGGATTTCACGCTGTCGTTGTGGTTTAAAGTCAAAACCTTCGACCGCAAAGGCAGAAGTTTGTGGGTGCGGGGAAACTATTCCAAGGGCTGGCAGAATTACATATATAAATCCTTTATTGCGTTCGCCTCGGGTCCGGGCAAGGTTAAAAACGGAGTTTACTACTGCCGGATCGCGGCGGGTGACGGAATCACCTATCCTTTCACCCAGATGGTGATCACCGGAAAAAAAATCGATGACGGGAAAACCGAAATAACCTATTATCTCAATGGCAAGAAAGGCAAAACTTTCACTGCCGGTAAACTGCCGGTTTATGCCTCTTTGACGATCGGCAAGATGGCTTCCGCTGAAGGCTTGTGGTTCAACGGGATTATCGACGAAGCCAAAATTTATTCCCGTCCACTGACGGCGGAAGAAATCAAGCACGATTACGAGCAGACGTTGAAGACTGGAGCCGACACGCTTCAAAAGGCTTTTTCCCCGGCGCCGGGGAAAGAGGTAAAACTGCCGCCGCTGACCGGTAAACGCGTGGCGCTTTTCGCGCCGGGGCCGGATTTTCCCGGGGCAAAGGCCGCGAAGAACACTATTACCCACCTTGAGCGGGACTTGAAGAAACTGGGAATGCAGGTAACCCGGCTCAATACCGCGCAAGTGGGAAATGAAGCGGTACTTGATAAAAAAAAAATCGATATTCTGATCCTGCCGTTTGGCGGGATGCCATTCAAATGTGAAGGTTCCGTATTTAATTTCCTGAAAAACGGCGGATGTCTGATTACCGCAAGTTGCGTACCGGCGGTATGGAAGCGCGACGCCACCGGAAAAATGGAACGCAAACAGCATACCCGCGGCTGGTATTCACCTTTCCTCATCCGGCATTTGCCTTTCAATTGGGCGCGCCGCAAGCTGGACTGTCAAGTCGGTCTGAATCCCGTTGCGGCCAAGGCTGTGGGCGATCTGCTGCCGTCTGCGGCCGGACCTTATCCCGGGAAAAAATACTGTCTGGTGGACCGGTGGGATTTACAGCCTAGCGTTACAGGCAGACCCGGCGATTCGGATGTCGATGGCGGCAAAAACCTCTGTCTGGCCGCGGATGTGATGCTGCCGTTGTATCTCAGGGCAAACGGCGAAGCGACGGACTTCCATGTTTACCGCTTTTTCAATAACCATATTTTCAACGGGACGCTGATCGAGCTTGGCGCTGTCGGAAGGGAACTGCTGAATTCTCCCGGAAGTGAAAAAGTCCTGCGGGCATTGCTGTATTTTGCCGGGAATAAACTACCCGGCGAACAGCCAAAGGAATATTATAAACAGATCAACCGGCTGCATCGGGACTGGAGCGCTCTGGGCAGAACTTACATCGAAACGCTGTCCGAATTGCGGGACGCCGCCTTTTTCGGTTATCTTAACGGAAGCGGGAAATGGCGGGATTTCAATAAGCAGTTGGCTTCAGTGGAAAAACGAATGCGGGAAATCAGAAAGCGAAAGGAAGTATGGGATGAATCGCTGATTGCGGGGAACCCGAAAAAAATCAAGCCTGAATCGGATGAATTGGAAAAACAACTGACCGCTACGGAACAGCAATTCCGGAAATTGCGGCAAGCGGCCGGCAATGCGCTGAAAACCGCGCAAAAGGCCGCCGCCGTTCCGGTAAAAAACAAGCCGGGCGAACTGCTGGTCGAGTCGTTTCTGTCGCTGCCGACTAATATGCATATGCTGCGAGACTGGAATTACCAGGCGAAAAAGGATATCGGGGTAAATATCGTTTGTTGCAGGCCGTTGCCGATTCACGACTGGTATCTCGAAAACCCGGAAATCATGAAACAGTTGAAAAAATTTTTACTAAGTACCAGTATTCAATATTATTTTTCCTATTATATGAAACCGCGTTCAGGGGCTTTGAATCCGGTCAACGGCACGATAAAAGACGCTCCTCCACAAAAGTATAAATACGACCTGTCCAGGAAAAAGTTAAAAAAGGACGTTGAACGGTGGCGCAAGTACGGGATTGTTCCGTTCAGGATGGGGCTTGCGGACGAAACCGGCCTCGGGCTTAAATACTGGGGTTCGGAGGCGCTTCGGGATTTCCGGCAGTACCTGGCAAAGCAATACGGCAATGACATTTCCGCATTGAATAAGCACTGGGGAACAAAATATACTTCGTTCAACACGATTAAACTACCCGTCAGGAAGCCGGTTTCCCCGGCTGAACATGCCGCCTGGGAACACTGGCGCAACCTGCGGGAGAAAAAATTTGAGGAATATGCCAAATTGTTCTACGACACGGTGAAGGAATTTTCACCCGAAACCGCCGTATCCAATATCGTATCAACCGGCAGTTTTGAATCTCCGCTCTACGGGGTCAATTTCTATAATATGAGCCGCTATCAGGATATTAACGGAATTGACGGAACCTGCGTTAACCCACCCAAGGAATGGATGTATCAGGACTTGACCAGAAAACGGGTTCTCACCTGTGAATGGGGCGGCTTGTACACCCCGACCACATTGAATTACGTGAACGGCAAGCTATGGGAAGAACTGACCGGCGGCGCGCTGGGATTTGATTTATGGTGCTGGCAGTTCGGCGACGCCCGGAAAAATTATGTCGATTTCGCCGGACGGCCGACCTTATACGGCAACCGCGCCCGCGGCACCGTCAAAGACGCGAAAAAAATCGAACACGTAATCATTGACGGCAACCGGGTAAAGCCGGAAATCGGCATCCTCTTTTCCCATACTTCCCGGATGCACGATCAGGGCTGGGGCAGTCATGGCAACGCAACGGTTTCACCCCATGTTTTGGCCGTGACCAATTATTATGACCGCTTGTTGCGTTTTCACCGCTCCGCGAGGGTTGTTCCCGAGGAAAAATTGCTGGAGGAAAACATCGGCTATCTGAAAATGCTGATCGTCCCGGAGGCAAATTACCTGTCGAAACCGGTACAGAAAAAACTTCTGGAATACGCCAGGAAGGGAGGCACGCTGGTGTTGGAGGGCAGCGTCGGCAAATTCGACAACTTCGGCCAGCCTTTGAATATGCTGTTCAGGGAGTCCAAGGTGATACCATCGCACACTTCCGCACTGAGCATCACCATCGGCAGTTCGACCGTGCCGGTGGCCGGGAAGGACCAGGTGTTCGCGCCGGTTTCACTTTCCGGTAAAGCCAAGACACTGGCTAGTTTCGGCAAAGAACCGGCGGTGCTGGAAAAATCCCTCGGCAAAGGCAGGATTATTTTCATCGGATTTTCCGCCGGTCTGAAAAGATATGGTAATTTCCAGCAACTGCTCAACCGGATCTGGCAGTCCAGACAATTGACGCCGCGGTTTATAGTGTCGGACGACAATGTGCTGCTGCGGGAATGGAAGCATGGCAATGATACCTACCTGCTTTTGGCTTCCCGTTCTAAAAGCCCGGAAACCTTTCCACTGGAAATCAAGATTCGCGGTAAGTGTAATATCGAGGATTATTTGTTCGGGAAAGACGTCAAAACCCGATTCGCCGATGGTTATACTACATTCAAAACCCTGATGGCAAATGGCGGACGAGTGTTCAGGATTCCAGGGGGAGCGCCGTCGGCTTCCTGCAAAGGCGCGGCTTTTATCGCTCCCTCCGGCAGTCGTGAAACCGTGGAAAAAACCGGCGAAAAAAATATCAAACTGCCTTTCAATGGCAACATTTATGCGGACACCGCGCTGAAATGGCAGGGGTATACTTTCCGCAACAGCACTATCGCCTCCGGGATCGATCAAAACGAAGGGGCCACCTACATCATCGTCAGCAAAGGGGAAAACAGTCAGAAAAAGCGGATCAAGGTTGGCGTCGACTATTATTTCCGGATGCGGGAAGCGACGTTTAAGATTCGCAGTTCAAATAATTTTTATAAATTCCCGTTTCACAGTACCGTTACCATCGAGAAGGTTGATGTCCGCCCCCCCGAACAAAGCAACCGGATAAAAAAAAAGGATAAAACAATTATCCTCGACAATGGACTGATGCAATTGCGGAT
Organism: Victivallales bacterium; assembly: GCA_963678815.1. Lineage (GTDB taxonomy): Bacteria > Verrucomicrobiota > Lentisphaeria > Victivallales. The sequence continues at coordinate 2,824,682 of OY787460.1, read as the reverse complement.
AGATTCCGCACGGGGAGGAATGATTACCGAAATGGCGTTGACTGACGACCAGGTCAATCAAGTAACGTCTCAAGGCTGCCTGAACGCCTGTTCTGAAAATATCGGCTCGGTTCCCGGACCGTTTGCCAACCAGACATTCGCGTCGAAGCTCGTCAAGGACACAAAGACCGAAACCGTACTGGAGTTATTCAATAAAAAATCCTTGAAACAGAAGATTCTGCGGAAAATTATCAGGATGCATAACGGCGTAGCCGGTTTTGAATACGACTTACAATGCACCAATCTGGACCCTAACCTGGAATCTCCACCGTTTGAACTGCGCTGGCATCCTGAATTATCCATCGGCGGAGTCAGTGATAATTCCGATGTTTTTTACATTGCCGGAGCCAAAAAGATCGAAACATATAACTATACCCCCAGCAATTCCGGCAAGTCATTCAAAAATTTCCAGGGTGGCTGGGCGGCAGTGGTTGACCGCAAAGAAAAACTTGCATTTGTCACCGCGTTTAAACCGAAACAGTTGGGTTGTGTGTATTTATGGCTGGATTCGTCTTTCTATGATCTGGAAATTTTTTCCCATAAACGGCAAGTAAAAAAAGGTGACAGCATTGATTTGAACTTGACGTTTTACATGTTGCGCGGCGTGAGCGGTCTCGACGCGTATAGTGAAGGCAATGGCGCGTATGTTGTCCTACCGGATAATATCGACCAGAAACGTCCGGTCAGGATTGTAATTGAAGTCGCCAGTGCTTATGAAAAAATTCTGCCGGTAAAAATCACTCCGGCTTTGCGCCGGGAAAACAAGCTCATTTCCGGTTTTGCCGGAACGATTACCGGAACCGTGGCATTTGATCAACCGGTAAGGCACTACCTTAAGGCCAATTTAAATAGTTACCCAGATGGTGCTTATCAGTTGGATCTGTCAATTCAGATTGGCAAGCATCCGGCGATGACGATTTCTAAAAAACTGGATTTTGCAGGAAATCAACTTGCTCAACTTATGGAGTTTTATAAGCAGTCCCGGCTGTCTATCGAAACGCTCAATGGGAATCTGCCTCCAGAACTTGAAAAGACTGTCTTCGATATCCGCGCTGACCTGGAAGAATTCCGTCGCCGTTTGGCAGATGGCGATATGAAAAAAGCGAAAACTCAATGCAAGCAGTTAAGCGAAGCAATCAAACGGCTGAAAATAAAAATGAAATAACATTATACTTGTGCAATAGTCGCAATTGTAATTTTCTGCTTTTGAAACTTCATCATCCTCACCTATAATGTCCAACGTTAGACATTGTATCACGTGAAAACATTTTCGTCAAAATCATAATCTCAAAAAACAGGCAAAATAAATCAAATTTCCATGAAACGGATTCCGGGAGGGTACATCAAGCTACAAACGGGAAAAACCGTCATGAACACTCACTCAGTTTTTTCGCATATTTTTCATGTTTTCCGGTTCATTTTGTAAAATTTATTCCCGGTTATTTTCAACTAATGTCCTTATCGTAACTCAAAATACGTACTTGTACCTTGTCATGAGCTTATTGACAAAATTGACATAGGAATATGAACGCTAAGGAAGCAGATATAAATTCTATTTGACTGGAACGTTAATAAAGCTGATCGTCCTTTTGTCCCGTGCTTAATATAAGGTGTGACTCCTCTATCCGAAGCCGCCGATTTGCTGAGAAACAGCAATTTGAATATGACCGAAATCACCGCCGAAACCGGCTTTTCCGACAGCAACTATTCCACCAAGACTTTCTCTCGCGAAACCGGCCCGCCCCCAACCGGATTCCGCAAAAAAATCAGATCGTAGTATCTCTCCAAAGCCCCCGGCAAGCCAGATAACGGGTTTTTCGGCTCGAAATTTCAGCGAACTTGGATATATTATAGATTCGCTTGTTTTTGACTTAATTCAGGGATACGGATAAAATGTTGGCGCTGAAGATAATCTGGGGAATAATCGCAGGTTGGGCGATTGCCTTGTGGATTTTCCTGGCATGGTGGGGTACGGCAGCCTTAAAATCGGGCTTGTCGCCCTCGCCAATGGCGATCATACTTATTATGGTCTTTATTGCCATATACCTCGGCAGCGGATTCCTGTCGTGTACCATTGCGGAATTAAAGGGCCGGAACCGGATGGCGCATTTTTTCGGTGGACTGGCACTGCCGGTATTTTATCCTTCGTTCATCATTTTTCTGCCGTCGAAAGTCGGCGACATTGTCATCCAGGTTAGAGAGGAAACTGAGGAGAAAGAGCTTGAATCGCTTTCCGAGCGGCTGACCATGAAGCTTAAATCGCGCATGAAAGACGCCGCTCTGACCACCAGCCAGATATTCCGCCTTAGCATGGGTAAAGACGGCAAAGTCAATGCTGTTTCGGAGATAGAGCTACAGGCCGCCCAGATGGAGACCATCATGCGCAGCCGGGAAGGTAAGGACAACCAGGAAAAAGTCAGGATCGGGCCTCCCAAAAAGGAACCGGAAGCAGACACTGAATCAGATATGAGTACCACAGCCGGAGCAAATGCTTTTGACGGAATGTCTACTGAACCCGGGATCGATTCCGAATCCGGGCAAAACCCTGAAGACGATGAAAACGCGACACCGGAAGAACCACAGTTCAACCAGGAATATTTTTCCTTGATCGCCAGGGATGAATCCGGCGACTATCTCGGCCCATTTATCCTTGAGACTGATGACGGCCGGATTATCGAGGTTTGCAAGATAATTAAATGTCTCCCGGAAGTTATCGCCATCGAAATCATCGACAAAAACGATAATATCAGAAAAATCCGGATGCCTTACAGCAAGGTAAAAGGCTGTTGGCTGAAAGAAGATTATCTCGATAATAACCAGTAAAATAAATTGATATAACAGATACCAGGAAATAAAAGAAACCATGTTTAAAGATGTAAGCAACCAGCCGGATTTCGCGGCGGTGGAAGAAGAAGTACTGCAATTCTGGAACGAAAACCGGACATTTGAAAAATCTCTTAAAAACCGGAAAGGCGAACCGGAATTTGTCTTTTACGACGGCCCTCCGTTTGCCACCGGCCTCCCCCACTACGGCCACCTTCTCGCCGGAACCATCAAAGACGTAGTGCCCCGCTATCAGACCATGCGTGGCAAATACGTGGAACGGGTATTCGGCTGGGACTGTCACGGCCTGCCCGTTGAAAATGAAATGGAGAAAGAACTCGACCTGAGCAGCAAAAAAGAAATCGAAAATTACGGTATCGGCAAATTCAACGAATCCTGCCGCGGCATCGTTCTCCGCTACACCAAAGAGTGGGAAAGCACCGTCAAGCGCATGGGCCGCTGGGTAGATTTCGAACACGGTTACCGCACCATGGATCTCGATTATATGGAATCCATCTGGTGGGTGTTCCGGCAACTATGGGACAAGGATCTGATCTATGAAGGATACAAAATCCTGCCGTATTGTCCGCGCTGCTCCACGCCGCTGTCGAACTTCGAGGCAAACCAAGGCTATGCCGAAGTTACCGATCCGGCGATAACCATCCGTTTTCGCGTACTGGACGAAGCCGGTCCGGTTTATTTCCTGGCATGGACGACTACCCCTTGGACGCTGCCGTCAAACATGGCGCTGGCGGTTGGCCCGGACATCGATTATGTAAAAATAAAAGACGGCGAAGATTACTACATCCTGGCCAAAGCCCGGATGCCGGTTTATTATCCGAAAGAGCAACCGGAAATCGTTGCGGAATTCAAGGGTTCGGAACTTTACGGCAAACGATACGAACCGCTGTTCCCATATTTCTCCGACCGCAAGGAATCGGGTGCGTTCCGGGTCCTCACCGCCGATTTCGTCAGCACCGAGGACGGGACCGGGATCGTGCATTCCGCGCCGGGATTCGGCGAGGACGACGCGGCAATGGGCAAGGAGCACGGTTTGCCGGAAGTTTGCCCTGTAGACGAAGAATGCAAGTTCACGTCCGAAGTTTCTGATTACGCCGAACGCTACGTGAAAGAATGCGATAAAGACATCATCCGGCGGCTTAAAGAAGAAAATAAACTTGTCCACCGTTCATCCATCGCGCATAATTACCCGCACTGCTGGCGTTGCGACAGCCCGTTGATTTATCGTGCCATGCCGACCTGGTTCGTCAACATCGATAAAATCAAAGCTAAAATGATCGCTGCCAATCAGCAGATGAATTGGACACCCGAGCACATCAAGGACGGCCGTTTCGGGAAATGGCTTGAAAACGCCCGTGACTGGAACATCGGCCGCAACCGCTACTGGGGCTGCCCACTCCCGATCTGGCGCAATAACGAGGGCGAAATAATCTGCATCGGCTCGGTTGCCGAACTCGAAAAGCTCATTGGTAAAAAGGTTGACGACATCCACAAGCACCTGATGGACAAAGTGGAAATTCCGTCACCCACCGGCAAGTCGCCGCTGAAACGGATTCCGGAAGTTCTCGACTGCTGGTTCGAAAGCGGCTCGATGCCCTATGCCCAGCAGCATTATCCTTTTGAAAAACGTGAACATTTCGACGCAAACTTCCCGGCTGACTTCATCGCCGAGGGTCTCGACCAGACCCGCGGCTGGTTCTACACGCTGGTGGTGCTCAGTTCGGCGCTGTTCGGCAAACCCGCCGCAAAAAACGTGGTGGTGAACGGGCTGATACTGGCTGAAGACGGACAGAAAATGTCGAAACGCAAAAAGAATTATCCCGATCCTTCGTATATCATCGACCACTACGGGGCCGACTCGCTCCGGCTGTTCCTGCTCGGTTCGCCGGTGGTACGCGGCGAAGACCTGAAATTCTCCGAAGACGGCATAAAAGAAATCCTCCGGGGAGTGATGATCCCGATGTGGAACGCCTACAGTTTCCTGGTAACTTACGCCAACGTGGACAACTGGCGTCCCGAACCCGGCGAAGCAAAGCCCCCGGCAGATCCGAAAAATCCGCTTGACCGCTGGATACTGGCATCGATGACCGAGATGGTGGAGGAAATCCAGGAACACATGGACAACTACCAGCTCCAGAAGGCCGCAAACCGATTCGAAAAATTCGTGGAAGACTTGACCAACTGGTACATCCGCCGCAGCCGCAGACGTTTCTGGAAAAGCCAGAACGACGGCGACAAGCAGGACGCCTACCAGACGCTTCATTACGTGCTGGTGACTTTCACGAAAACGGCGGCGGCGTTCATCCCGTTCGTGACCGATGCCATCTACCGCAACCTCCGCACGGAGGAAATGCCGGAGTCGGTGCATCTGTGCGACTACCCGGCCGCTGACGCTTCCCGGCGCGACCTCTATCTGGAAAAACAGATGGACAACACCATGGTGGCGGTTAAACTCGGACGCTATCTCCGCACTCAGCACACTTTGAAAGTACGTCAGCCGCTCCGCAAGGCGATAATTGTTTCCGCCGATCCGGAAATCAGAAAGATGCTTTCCGAAACTTCCGACATCATCTCGGAAGAACTGAATGTAAAGAACATCGTTATCGAAAGCAACGAAGAAGAGCTGGTTGTCCGCAGGGCCAAACCGAATTTCAAGGCCCTTGGCCCGAAACTCGGCAAGGAGATGAAGGACGCCGCCAAGCTGATACCGCAACTCGATTCCGAAGCGATCAGCAAAGTTCTCGCCGGCGAATCGGTGTCAATCACCCTCCCCTCCGGCAGGGAACTGGAGCTTGGCCCATCCGACCTGGAAATCCAGCGCGAGGAAAAAGCCGGAATGCCGGTGTCCACCGAAGAGGGCATCACCGTGGCGCTCGATACGGAACTGGACCGGGAACTCGAGGAAGAAGGTCTTGCCCGTGAATTCATCAGCCGGGTCCAAAACCTGCGCAAGGATATGGGACTGGATGTTTCCGACCGGATCGAACTGCTCTATTCCGTTGCCGGGGACATGGCCGGAGCCGCACTGAAAAACTTCTCCGAATACATTTGCAATGAGACTCTGGCGGTGGTACATAAAACCACGGAACTTGAGGATGACGGTTACGATACCGACATCAATGGAATCTCTTGCAGAATTGCAATAACCAAGGTAGAATAGTTTTCCTGAGAAGATAGAAAAGAGGACTGAGGACATGGCGAAATTTATTTCCAAAGGCGGCAAAAAGAAGAAAAAAATCGTTTTCGGAAAACCGTCTTCCGGGAAGACTTTTAAAGTTGCAAAGAAATCTCCGGAAAAATCTCCGGAACCTGCCACGTCAACTCCAACGCCTCCGCAACCGGCGGAACCGGAAGTTGTTTCCGCCGCGCCTGCACCTGCACCTCAACCGGCACAGGAAAAGGAGGAAGCCAATCAGGAACTGTTTGAACTGAAGTGTCAGAAATGCGGTGTCATCGGAGAGGTGGATGAACCGGCGGAAGAGTTTGAATGCCCTCAGTGCGGCGGTTTGATGCTGCCCCTGAATACCTCCGGCAAACAAAGTCCATCCAATGAAGATGAAACCATCTTGATCTCCAAGGAAGACATCCTGAAATATGAAAATCTCAAGGTTGCCACTCCGGTTGACGTTGGGGTTTTCGGTTCAGGCAGCGGCGTGCCTGCCACCTCGAACGCCGCATACAAAAAAACCGATACCGGCCCTGATTCCACACCTCCCCCGGTTGCCGAATCAACGGAAAAATTGAAAAAGCAAAGAGAGGCCAGGGAAAAACTCGAACAGGAACTTGAAGCGCAGAAGCAGGAAGCTGAAAAACTCCGCCGCGCCGAAGAGGAACTCGAACGCCAAAAACAGGAAGCTGAAAAGCTCCGCCGCGAAAAAGAGGAACTCGAACGTCAAAAACAGGAAGCTGAAAAACTCCGCCGCGAAAAAGAAGAACTGGAACGTCAGCGCGCCCAGGAAGACCAATTACGCAAGGAACGAGAGGAAAAAGAACGTCTTCAGCGGGAACTGGAGCAGAAAGCTTCCGAAGAGCGGCTTCAGAAAGAACGCGAAGAACTGGAACGTCAGCGCCGTGAACTTGAAATACTTCAGTTGAAACAGCAGAAGCAGGAAGAAATTGAAAAGATCAAGCGGGAACGCGAAGAGATCGAGCGGGAAAAACGCGAACTTGAAGAACTCGAAAAGCGCCGAAAAGAACGCGAAGCCGAAGAAGAACGGTTGAAAAAGGAACGCGGGGAAATCGAAAAACAGCGAAAGGAACTTGAAGAACTCGAACGCCGGCAGAAAGAAAAAGAGGAAAAAGATAAAGTCGACCGGGAGCGAAAAGAACTGGAAGCCAGACGCGCAAAACTCGAAAAGTCCGAACAGGAAAGCAAGCAGGAAAAAATCAAGGACGAAGAAAAGCGCGTGGAAATTGAAAAACAGGCGGAAGCGCGCGCCGAGCGTATTAAGGATTCCGTCGACAAGGAAGATGATAAAGACAAGAAAAAAGATAAAGCTTCTGAACCTGATAAAAAAGAAGATAAAGCTTCTGAACCTGATAAAAAAGAAGATAAATCGGCCTCTGCCGATGATAAGACACCGGAAAAGAAACCGGTTGACAACAAGCCATCCGGGAAAAAGCCTGCCGGAAAAAAAGGCAAAAAACTCCCTGGCGGCATTGATGAGAAAAGAAAAGCGGAACTTCAGGCAATTCTGGCAAAAAGCGTTAAAGGCAGTGCTCCGCTCCCAAAAACCGCAAAGAAATCCGTTGGCGGCGATAAACCAATTAAGGATGCTTCCGGAAAGGCAATCACTCAGGAACACATCGACGAATTGGAGGCCGTGAAGAAAAGGAAGATCCAGGCGGTTGTGTGGCTTATAGCGATCATCATCATTGCCGGATTGATTTCCCTGCCGGTTATTTTATATGTAGTAAGTCATTCATCGGAGAAAAAACCGGCTCCGGCGGACTCCATGCAGTCCGCGCCACCGCCGGAACAATTGGGCAACAACAAGGAACCGGACAAACAACCGGAAAAGAAAACTGTAGCGGCGGCTCCGGTAAAATCGGGAAATAACCCTATTGTTAAAGATTATGAAGACGTGAGGAGAAAGCTGAAAAATCCGCCAAAAACCAAAGCCGATATCAATTATAATATCGAGTTGTGGAACAATTTCATTTTCAAATATCACGACAAGCAGGATGACGATTACGTCAAAACCGCGAATAAAAAAGTCAAGAACCTTGAATCCATGTTGGAGTTATATTGAATCATGCGAATTTTATCTGGCATCCAGTCATCGGGTAAACCCCATCTCGGCAACTATTTCGGAATGATCCTTCCGGCCATCGAACTTCAGGAACAGGGAGAAACCTACCTGTTCATCGCCGACTACCACGCACTCACAACCAATCCAGCCCCTGACGATCTCCGGCAACGCGTTCTGGACGTGGCGCTGGACTATCTGGCTTCCGGCGTTGATCCGGAAAAAGCCATCCTTTTCCGGCAATCGGACGTACCCCAGGTCACCGAACTTACCTGGATTCTCAATACCGTAACCTCGCTGGGCCTGCTCGAACGCGCCCACAGTTACAAGGACAAAATCGCCAAGGGTTTCACCCCTAACAACGGCCTGTTCTCGTATCCGGTGCTGATGGCGTCGGACATCCTGATTTACAACTCGAATATTGTCCCGGTGGGCAAAGACCAGAAGCAGCACGTGGAAATTACCCGTGACATCGCCATCCGCTTCAACCATATCTACGGCGATATACTGACCATCCCCCAGGAAAAGATCCGCGAATCCGTGGCAATCGTTCCCGGCATAGACGGACAGAAAATGTCGAAAAGTTATAATAACACTATACCGCTGTTCGACGGCAAAAAGGCCACCCGCAAAACGGTTATGAGCATCGTCACGGACTCCAAGGGGCTCGAAGAACCTAAAGATCCTGCCAGCTGCAATGTCTACGCTTTGTACAAACTCTTCGCTGATGAAAAACAGCTCGCGGAAATGGCGGACAAATATCGTGGCGGCAATTATGGCTACGGACACGCCAAGCAGGAACTCTTTGAGCTTCTCTGGGAATATTTCGCCCCCCATCGCGAACGCCGCGAAGCACTCGTAAACGATCTCGGGTATGTAGAAAAGATCCTTAAGGAAGGCGGAGAAAAAGCCCGTGAAACCGCCGAGGCCACCATGTGTAAAGTCCGCAAAGCCGTCGGCCTCCGCTAATCCAGGTGTCCGCCGTCCAGACATTCTTAATTCTTCACTTGGACATGGGATATTGATTATTGGGCATTTGATATTGGATCGCCACTCATTCTCCCCAGCGTTCCCCGTGCATCCTTGACAGAAGACTTTTTCCAGGCAAACTCCCGATCCGACGTTGACATTTCCGGTTTTATTGATATTCTATAGAATATAATAATTTTCTATAGAATCATGAAAAAACCGTTAAAACAAAAAGCTTATGAGTATATCCTGGAAAACATCACTTCCGGGAAATTCCCGCCAGGAATGCGTCTTGGCGAGGTAAGCCTGGCAAAAAATATCGGTATCAGTCCCACGCCCCTGCGCGAAGCCTTCCGCCAGCTCACGGCCGAAGGAATCCTTGAACATCGCCCGAACTCGGGAATTATCGTTGCAGAACTTGACAGTCAAAAACTTCACGAACTATACGAAGTCCGTGAAGCCCTCGAAACCTACTGTGCAGGACAAGCCGCCATAAAAATGAACCGTATCGAGTCAGATAATTTGAGAGCATGCCTGGACCGTCAGTTTGGAATTGCCCGTGAGTTGCGGAAATCCGGCCAGGATGCGTTGTCTTCAGAACAGGAAATTGAGTACATGAAAGCCGATGCTGAATTTCACCGGCTGATTTTCAAAGCCGCGGGAAATACCCTTATCAACAAAATTATGCGGGAATGCCATTTACTGGAGCGTCTGCTCGGATTTCACAGCCACAAACACACTTTGAACCAGATCGCGACCACGCTCAAACATCATTATCAGGTCTGGAAACGTATACGGGCACAAGATTCCGCCGGGGCGGAACATTGGATGAAAATCCATATTTATTTCAGCCGAACAACCAGGGAGCGTCCCTGAACAAACTAACTTTGGATGAAACTTTTTTGGAACTTCGAGTTCCCCGGCAAAGCCGGGCGTTGGAGTTCACAGCTTCAGCTGTATCTATTTACCCAAAGATTGTACCTGGATGTAACCGCAAATAACAAGAGGATAAAATATGAATAATTTGTTTAATGAAAAACTGACAAAGAAAATCGAAAACTGCGGAGTTATCGCGGTTCTCGTGATCGACGAAGTAAAAGACGCGGTTCCGCTGGCAAAGGCACTGCTGGCCGGAGGTATTGATGTAATGGAGCTGACTTTGCGGACTCCGGCTGCAATCGGGGCGCTCAAGGAAATCATCGCCAACGTACCGGAAATGACTGCCGGAATCGGCACAATCCTCACCCCGGAACAGGTCGACGAGGTTAAAACAGCGGGAGCCGCGTTCGGTGTGGCCCCAGGACTGAATCCGCGCGTTTTGACCCGCGCCAAAGAAGTCGGTCTGCCGTTCGCGCCGGGCATTTGCACCCCGTCTGACATTGAAGCGGCATTGGAATTCAATTGCCGGATGCTTAAGTTCTTCCCGGCGGAAACCTGCGGTGGACTCAAGCACCTGAAAAGCATGGCAGCCCCATATCAACATTTAGGACTAAAATTCGTACCGCTCGGAGGACTCAAACAGGACAATCTGGCAACATATCTTTCCGACCCGCTGATTCTGGCTGCCGGTGGTTCATGGCTGGCAAAGCGCGATGTTATCAAAGCAAATGACTGGAAAGCCATCACCAGCGCCGCCGCAAAAGCTTCGGAAACCGTGAAATCCCTGAAAGGAAATTGAAAAATGAACAGGAAAATAGTCACTTTTGGAGAAGTCATGGGGCGTTTCGCACCGGAAGGAAACCTCCGGTTCTCCCAAGTAATGCCGGGAAAAATGGATCTTACTTTCGGAGGCGCCGAATCTAATGTGGCCGGTTCGATTTCGCTGCTTGGCGGTTGTGCCGCGTTCGTTACCGCGCTGCCGCAAAATCCGCTGGGCGATTCCTGCGTGGCCTTTCTCAAATCCCTTGGAGTTAACACCTCGGGAATTGTCCGAACCGAAAATGCCCGGATGGGGCTGTATTTTCTCGAAACCGGAGCTAACCAGCGTCCGAGCAACGTAATTTACGACCGGGAAAATTCGGCCGTTTCACTCGCCCCGTCCGGTGCATACGACTGGGAAAAAATATTCAAAAATGCGTCATGGTTCCATATCAGCGGAATCACTCCGGCAATTTCCGCGAATGCCGCCGAAGCTTCACTCGACGCGGTCAAAGCCGCAAAAGCCGCCGGAGTAACCGTTTCCTGCGACTTGAATTTCCGGAAAAAGCTCTGGAAATGGGATTCGTCAATGTCGTCCCGTGAACTTGCGGAAGAGACCATGCGCGGCCTGCTCCCGTACGTAGACGTGGTGATTGCCAACGAAGAAGACGCCGCTGATGTGTTGAGCATTCACGCGGAAAACACCGATGTCGCTTCCGGGAAAATCGCGATAGACAAATATCCGGAAGTCGCGGAAAAAATTATCGTGCAGTTCCCGAACGTCAAAAAGGTGGCGATAACTCTCCGCGAAAGCGTTTCAGCCAGTCACAACAACTGGGGTGCGATGCTTTACGGCGCCCAAACACATCAAGCCAGTTTCGCGCCGATGCATGACGGCAGTTATCAGCCATACGAGATCAGGAACATTGTCGACCGGGTCGGCGGCGGAGATTCGTTTGCCGCCGGTCTGATCTTCGCACTGAACACTCCGGAACTTGCGGAAAATCAGACCGCAATCAAATTCGCGGTGGCGGCGTCATGCCTTGCCCATTCAATCTCCGGCGACATCAATTTTTCCACAAGGAAAGAAGTGGAAGCGCTGATGGGCGGTTCCGGTTCAGGCCGGGTAGTCAGATAAACCTGTCAGGTCATTCAAGAATATTTTGCCAGGAACCATTCCTGGCACTCTTGCTTCCAGGCGGGACAAACAACCAGGCTTTTCCGGTGTGGGTGTCGACCCGGAAAACCGCGGAAACTTTTTCGTTAGCATTATTTGTAAAATCGCCGGAATAAATCCGGTATCGCCCGTCACATCCGCGACCTTTCGAACTGCCCCCCGAAGAGCTGTTTAAAATATATTGCCATTTCCCATTCCTGACACTGCCTCCTCCGGGAGGAACAAACAGCCAGGTTTTACCGGTGTGGGAATCAATTTTGAACACACCAGTTATATTTTTTCCGGATTTATTGATATAATTACCGGTATAAATCCGGTATCGGCCATCATCATAATTGTCTGATGATCCCGAACGGGCAACAGCGCCCCAAAGCCCCAAAGCGCCAAGAAGTAAACTTATGATTAATAACATTTTAAAAGATTTTTCACCTGCCATGCTATCTCCTTTTTCATATACATTTTTTACTATTACCAGAATCCTGAATCCGTGAGAAATTTAATTTAAAAAGTTGTAATATGCATAAAATTAACGCTTTACCGTGGTTTTTCTTATTCACCCGTTGGGTGAATAAGAAAAATCCGTAAAAATTCCCCCTTCGGGAAAACCCATTGCGGCGCATCTACTTAGTTAGCCGCAACTTGCAGTGGATACCACAGCTGCGTTTTGCTGCCTTGTATCTGTACCACACTGAATTTTTCACGGATTCAGGAGAATTGCATAATCAGTATTAACGACTAGCTTACAAATTTATATTTCTTCAAAATATGGAGTTTTCAAATGAGTTACGAATTTAAATCCGTTTATTTTGACGATCCGATCATTTCGGGACGGATTGTTGATTTTTTCGATCCGGAAGATATTTATCGCGATACCGCTTTGTTTTTTGTCCACGGCGGCGGCTGGACCGGAGGCAGCCGTCAGGGGTTTCACAACATGATGCGCAAGTTCAACTCCGAAGGAATCGTTTTTGCGTCGACCGACTACCGGATGGGGCCCGGAGTAAACATTTTCGACCAGATAACCGATATCCGTCACGGCTACGACTTGTTTGTTTCTCATCTCAAAGAACTTAACCGTCCTTTGAAAGTCATGGTCCACGGCTCCTCGGCGGGAGCACACCTGGCGGCCTTACTCAGTTTCGCGAAACCAGGAGAATGCGGTGAAACCGTGACTTTTCAGGAATTCAAACCTGAAAACGAATGGATCAGCCCCGCCGGGGTCTGTCTGCAGGCAACTCCGGTTACAATGGAACCGTGGGACGAAATCTTCCCTCAGATTTGGGTATCAATGCAAAAAATCGCCGGAGCCTCATACGAAGAAAAACCGGAGCTATACAGAAACGTATCCCCGCAAACTTACTTCGCGGCTGATTCATGCCCGGTATTTTTCATGGAAGCTGAAAACGAACACATGTTTCCGCTTCGGCTGATCAAACAGGCGGTAGAAAAACTTAACTCGCTTGGCGTCAGGGCGCAATATAAAATTTACGCAAATGCTGAACACGGCTTCTTCTACGAATTAACCCGTAAATGCCAAAAGGACGCCTACCGCGACTTCATGGATTTTCTCGACAGTTTATAAAATCAGTTTGAAATGGCGTTGCGAATACGCCGGGCCACGCTGTTCTCGTATTCGTCGAAATCGGTGATTGTTTCCCTGGCGACACCGGTTTTAATAGCGGCTTCCGCCACATATCTTGCCACGCGCGGAACCACTCTGGGATCAAACGGTTTCGGAATCACGAACGTGTTTTTCATCGGCATCGCACCACTGAACATACCAGCCTTTGCGTCTTTCGGGTAGGCAGCTTCGAGGACTTCATAAACTTCATCCGGAACTTTTTCCGCAACCAGTTCCGCAAGAGCTTTTGAAGCACCGATTTTCATCTCCTCATTGATGTCTTTTGCTCTCACATCCAACGCGCCACGGAAAATCCCGGGGAAGCCAAGTACGTTATTAACCTGATTTGCAAAGTCGCTGCGTCCAGTGCCAACCACCGCGGCCCCGGCTTCGATTGCGTCAGCGGGAAAAATCTCCGGAACGGGATTCGCCATCGCAAAAATTATGGGATTGTCCGCCATTGACCGAACCATTTCCCGGGTCACGCAGTTAGGGACGGAGAGTCCCAGGAAAATGTCCGCGCCTTTAAGAGCGCCGGAGAGACTTCTGGCGTTGGTTTTAACCGCGAACCGCTGCTTTTCAGGATTCAGGTCACCGCGCCCGTCATGAATAACACCTTTGGAATCGCACATCAGGAAATTTTCACGGTTTGCTCCGGCACTGATGTAATACTCCGAACAGGCAATGCCAGCGGCTCCAGCACCGTTAATGACAAAGCGGCAGTCCTCGATTTTTTTATCAACCAGTTTCAAAGCGTTGAGGATTCCGGCCAGGGAAATGATTGCGGTTCCGTGCTGATCATCGTGAAAAACCGGAATCGACATGGTCTTTTTCAGAGTCTGCTCGATCTCGAAACAGGCGGGAGCGCCGATATCCTCAAGATTGATACCTCCGAAAGTGGGTTCGAGCCGTTCCACTGTTTCGATGAGGAGTTTCGGGTTGGTCCGCCCGTTGTCACCAGCTACGCGGTTCAGGCAGATAGGAATTGCGTCGACATCGGCGAAATGTTTGAACAACACGGCTTTGCCTTCCATCACGGGAAGTCCGGCCTCGGGACCGATGTTGCCAAGCCCGAGGACCGCAGTACCGTCACTTACAACCGCAACCATATTACCTTTGCCGGTATATTGCCAAACATTTTCGAGTTCCTTTTCAATTTCCTTGCATGGAGCCGCCACGCCGGGAGTGTAAGCCATGGAAAGGTCCTCCTGGGTATCGCATGCCTTGGTCAGGGCGACGGCAATTTTGCCTGGTACGGGTCTGCTGTGATATTGCAGGCTTGATTTTTCCAACACCATTTTCACATTTTCCTTCTGAGTTATATCGAGTAATGTTTTAGTTCTTTCGTCATCTTCATTTAAAGCTTTTTCGGGATCGCAGTGACGAATCAGGTCCTCCAACTCCTCCAGCGAACATCGTTTCCTGGGATCCTTGACCACCATTTTTGAGACCATAAGCGCAAAACGTCCGCTGATCAACGGATTTATTTCCGTAACCAGCGGCGGCGGAGTATTAAGATGATGATTCACCACCGCAACGGCGTTTCCGGAAAAAGCGGTTTTACCGGTGACCGCGTAAAACAATGTCATCCCGAGTGAATAAATATCAACTTTTGTAGTCAGTTTCCGGTCATTGTTGATGTATTCCGGCGACAAAAACTGCGGCGTTCCCTGCATCTCGCCCTCGAACGACAGCGTTTGCTGATTCTGTTCCTTTGCGAGTCCGAAATCGACCAGCACGATCCTGCCTTCCCGGGAAATCATGATATTGTCAGGTTTAATATCGCGATGAATAATGCCGTGTTTGTTTAAATACTTCAGGGCGGAGACAACCTCAGAAGCCACAAACAGGGCGTATTCCTCCGATACCGGCGAATTGCTTACCAGACTCTTCAGCGACTGCCCTTCCACGAATTCAGTAACCAGAAAATATTTTCCCGCATAATTACCGAACTCAACCAGCTTGACAATATTCGGATGGTCCAGCATCGAAAGTCCGTATGCCTCCCTGAGAAACTGGGAAATACGCTTTTTCTCGACTTTTCTGCTGTCGAGAATTTTAATCGCCACCTTGCCGGCATTTCGCGCATCCTCGGCTAAATAAACGGTACTGTATCCGCCGTGACCAAGTTTATTTTTAATCAGGTAATTGCTGGCGAATACGCTGTTTTCCGCTACGTCTTCATCCATAAAATCACGCTGCCGCGCGATAATCAGCTTCAATTTTGCCAGCAGTTCACTCTTTCGGAACGGCTTCAGCACAAAATCGTCTGCTCCGCCTGAAATCAGCCCGAGCAGATATTCTTCGTCGTCATGAGCGGAGGTAACGATCACCGGAATATTGAAACTGTCGGAACGTTTACGCAACTCCTGGCAAATCTTCAATCCCGGCACATCCGGCAGCGCATCCCCCAGGATTACTACTTCCGGTTCGAGTTCGTTGAAATGGTCCAGTATCTCATTACCTGACTCGTAAGTGAAAACCTCATAGCTTTTGGCGGTAAGAATGGTAGCCAGTTCCAGGCGCATATTCCGGTCAGCTTCCGCTATCAGAACTTTTTTCATTGCCCGGCCTCCACAGTGTTGCTGTTAATCCCTGACCGGTATGCCATGTTCTTTAAGAAAATCCTTTGCTTCCGGAACCGAATACATGCCGAAGTGGAAAATACTGGCGGCAAGCACGGCGTCGGCTTTGCCCTCCTTGAGGACCTCCACAAGATGTTCTAGATTGCCTGCCCCGCCGGACGCAATCACCGGAACCGGCACGGCGTCACTGATAGCACGGGTAAGTTCGCAATCATAACCGTCCTTGGTTCCGTCACAGTCCATACTGGTGAGGAGGATCTCCCCTGCCCCGAGTTCCACGCCCCGGCATGCCCATTCAATGGCATCGAGTTCAACCGGATGGCGTCCGCCGTGGGTATAAACCTGCCAGCGTTTTTCGTTGCCGGCGCGCTTGGCGTCGATAGCAAGCACCACGCACTGACTCCCGAAACGCTCCGCTCCGGCCCGGATAAGGTCCGGATTGAGGATCGCGGCGGTATTCATTGAAACCTTGTCGGCCCCGGAAGTAAGCATCAGCCGCATGTCCTCGACTTTTCGGATTCCGCCGCCAACGGTCAGGGGAATGAACACCTGTTCGGCGGTGCGGCGGACCACGTCAACCATGGTGTCGCGATTGTCGCAAGAAGCGGTAATGTCCAGGAACACCACTTCGTCGGCCCCCTGCTGGTCGTATCTGATCGCGGCTTCAACCGGGTCCCCGGCATCTATCAGGTCAACGAAATTAACGCCTTTGACAACCCGTCCTTCGGTAACATCAAGACAGGGTATAATTCTTTTTGCAAGCATAATCAGTAAATCTCTGTTTCGGAATTAACTCAGGTAACAATTTCGACGGCTTTTTTGCCGGCGTGAAAAGCTTTCAGGTTAAGGGTGATCAACTCACGCTTGTCCTGAAATTTCAGTTCGATAGCTTCCTCGAACGCGGCATCGAAATCCTTCTTGTCCTCGCCTTCGAGGAAAAAGGTATCCAACGCAAACGCCAGCGCCCCGAGTATTACCGAGTTCGCGCAACGCTGATCGCCAAGTTCTTTGGCAATATCCGACGCCTTGACCGCAAACACTTTTTTATCGGGGGTACATTTGGGTTTATCGATAATCGAACTGTCATATAAAAGTACCCCGGCCTCTTTAAGCTCGGGAAGAAACTTATCCATCGACGGCTGGTTCATCACAATCAGCAAATTCGCTTCCTTGTCGACAATCGGAGAACCGACCGGATCACGGCTGAGCACCACCGAACAGTTGGCGGTTCCGCCGCGCATTTCCGGTCCGTAAGACGGTAGCCAGGTAACATTGAAGTTACGCAGCATTCCCATCGAGGAAATCATCAGGCCGAGACTCAGGATCCCCTGTCCGCCGAATCCGGCACACTTGATCCTGCGTTCCTTCTTGAATCCTTCCGACTCGTTAAGGAAATCGGCGGTTTTTCGGCTCCACGGTTTGTTCGGGTACATGATTTCCTTAACTTTTTCCGCATCGTAAATCCCGATGGGACGCTTGATCGGGTCGCGTTCCTCGCCTATGTCCTTAAAACACTTCACCGGAAAATACGGGATCATGTTGTTCTTGACCCATTCCGTGGCTTCGTTAGGACTCATTTTAAGGTTGACCGGACAGCATGAAAGGAATTCGATAAGAGAAAATCCGCGCTTTTCCTTCATGTACTTGAGGCCCTTGCGCAACGCTTTCCTGGCCCGCATGATATTCGAAGTAGTGGTCAACGCCACCCGCTCGACATAAATCGGCGAATCAAGCTCGGCCACCATTTCACATACCTTGAGCGGAAAACCTTCGTTCACGGTGGAACGCCCGTAAGGGGAAGTTGCGGTTTTCTGTCCGGGCAGCGTGGTCGGGGCCATCTGTCCGCCGGTCATCCCGTAAACGGCATTATTAACGAAACAAACGGTAATGTTTTCCCCACGGTTCGCGGCCTGGATGAAATTGTTGAATCCGATAGCCCCAAGGTCGCCGTCTCCCTGATAGGAAATAACGGAACTCTCGGGATTGGCCCGGACGATCCCGGTAGCCACGGCGGGAGCGCGTCCGTGCGGCACCGACACCCCGCAGGCATCGAAATAATAATAAGAGAAGACCGCGCATCCGACCGGAGCGATGATTACTATGTCATCCTGCATTTCCAGGTCGCTGATGGCCTCAGCGATTAATTTATGAAGCACGCCATGACTGCATCCCGGACAATAATGCGTGGTTTTCTTCTGCGGTCCGGGTTTCCGCTCGAAGGTATCGAGAAAACCTTTCGGCTTGGCAAATTTTACTGTTTTTCCCATATCTGAATATCCGGTTTATGATTTTTTAAGTAGTTCGCGGCACTTTTGTTTGACCTCGTTCACGGTAGGAACGTTGCCCCCCATCCGATTAAAAAGATGGATCGGGTTCTTGCATTCCAAAGTAAGTCGAACGTCATCGATCATCTGTCCGTTGCTCATTTCCACGCAGAGCACCTCGGTTTCAGGCTTTACAACCTTCCTGATAACATCTTTCGGGAAAGGAAACAGCGTCAGCGGACGGATCATTCCAACTTTCAATCCATCTTCACGCATCTCCATGATCGACGAGTGAACAACCCGGCTGCAAATCCCGTAACTGATAATTATCAGTTCCGCGTCGTCAACCTCGTAAGTCTCGGCGTCCTGTTCACATTTTTCTATCTCGCGATACTTGTTCTGAAGCATGATGTTGACCTGTTCGAGATCATCGTGCTTGAGATAGATGGAGGTCAAGTGATTGTTTCTCGTACCTGGGCCGCTGACCAGCGCCCAGGACGGGGGAGTCCCCTTGATCGGCTCCGGCAGTGTTACCCCCTCGAGCATCTGGCCGATAACTCCGTCCGCCAGCACATACACCGGGGTGCGGTACTTGAATGCCAGATCGAATCCCTTGATGGTTAAGTCGCACATTTCCTGACAGGAATTCGGGGCAAGAACAATACACTTGTAGTTGCCGTGTCCGCCGCCCTTGACCACTTGATTGTAGTCGCTCTGCTCCGGTCCGATGTTGCCGAGGCCGGGACCGCCGCGCATAATGTCCACGATCACCGCGGGAAGCTCGCAGGTTGCCATGTAGGAAACCCCCTCCTGCTTGAGGCTTATCCCCAGGCCGGAGGAAGCGGTCATTACCCGTTTCCCGGCGGAAGCGGCGCCAAGCACCATATTGATGGCGGCAATCTCCGATTCAGCCTGGAGAAAAACCCGGCCAAGTTTCGGAAACAATTGCGCCGCGGTGTGCGCAATTTCACTGGCGGGAGTAATCGGGTAACCGAAATAACAGTCGCATCCCGCCAATAATGCGCCATATACCGTTGCTTCGTTTCCCTTTAACAGCGTTTGATTAGTTTTTTTCATATCACTTTTCTTCGGATTCGTCATCCGTTTCAACGATAATTGTAATTGCTTCAGGTTCGGGGCAATTGTAGAAACACGCACCGCAGCCGGTACAGCCTTCGCCGGTGTATTCCGCAACCGGATACCCCATGGCGTTCAGCTTAATCCCCATTACCAAACACGATTTCGGACATGCCGCGACACAGCGCTCGCACCCTTTGCATACTTCGATGTTTACAACCGGGTAAGCGCGCTTCTTCGACTTATTGTTATTTGCCATAATATTTCTATATCCAAATAAGGATTTAATTTATTCTGCTTTTGATTTTTCTTTATCCAGGTTCTCGAGAAAATAGGAAAAACCCGATTTCTTCCCGGATTTCCTGGCATTTAGCTTCCGGAACATGCTGGTCTGGGTCGGGGAATATTTCCTGCCGGAACCGGCTTCCGCCATCGTTGCGGTAACCGACATATCATCATCGTTAGCGAGAAGATATACGGTCTGGCCGATGCTCAAACGGTCACCGATCTCGAGGGTCTGGCTGTCCCCTTGGATAAACAGGTCGTTGATACCGATCCCATTGGTGCTGTTCAGGTCTTCAACCTTGATAACGT
Source organism: Victivallales bacterium (assembly GCA_963678815.1). Taxonomy (GTDB): domain Bacteria; phylum Verrucomicrobiota; class Lentisphaeria; order Victivallales. Next base: position 2,804,625 of record OY787460.1, on the reverse strand, counting down.
CGCCCTCGACAATAACCTTGCAATGGTTTCGTGACGACTTCTTATCCAGAACACAGATATCGCTCTTGTTGCTGCGACCGATTGAGATTTCGCCGGATTCGGGAAGAGGATACTCCTCACCCTTTTTCGCCCCATTTATGCATACCAGTTTCGCCATGCGTTTTTTCTATCCGTAGTAAAACTTAACTTTGTTAACATCCCAGTTCTGAAATGTAACGGTCAGGACGCAAAAATACAAGGCAAAACACCAGATTTACCCCGGTTTTAATGCCATTATGATTTGCACCTCGCCATCACTACTCTCTACCATGATCGTTGTAGGGCAAATCTGATATGTTTCTCTCACGGAGGCGCGGAGATCACAGAGAGAATATTTTTCAGAAGCTTCAGACAGGATTAACAGGATGTACAGGATATGATAATACTTATCCGTTGATTACTTCCACTTTTCGTAAAGCACAAAGATGTCTTTAGGCTCCTTGATGGGATATTTGCCGTCATGTGCCTTATCTCCTGTATGCCAATAATTTGTATCCAGTAACCACAACGGAAAATATGGGATTATAATATACTTATTCAGTCGGTAATCATTTGAGAAAAATAAAGGTCTCCAGCCGTACCACTTTACTCCGGCAAGTCCAATTGTGTCCGGCTCATAATGCCCTCCCAGCGATAAAACTAAATATGATCCGCAGTAAAGCCCGATGGCACAGGCAAAAACAATAAGAAGATTCCGCACATAGTTCCTAGAATTATCATGCTTTGTCATATAAAACTTCCCAAGGAATTACATTGAAAGTCAACGAAACCATCACAAAGAGTTTTCAGCCTTGATATAAGCTCAGAAATATTTATTGTAGCCTTTGAAAAATCGACTTTTATCTGGGTTTCAGTTTTTAACTCCAAGGCAACTTCCGAAGTTACCTTCACCTCTAAAATGCCTTCCCGGGATAAAATAATCCGTTTGATTCCTCCATAACAAGAACAGTTTTGACAACAATATGTGATATGGACATTATCTTCGCCAAGTTGTTTGCCTTGAACAGAAGCCATAATGCTCCGCTTGAGTTTCAATAAATCTGATTCTTACTAATGCATCATATTTATCATAATTCATAATCCACTTCCATAACAGTCCTGAAGTGGTTCAATATGCTCCACGGATACAAAAGATGCAAACAGAAAAAGTTCGCAAGTTTTTGTAAAAAGAAGAGGGGTTTGGGGAGAAGAAAATAAACTTTTTTCAAAAAGTTTTTGTCTTCTCCTCAATAGAAAATATTTTTCACGAAACAATACAGGAAAGGCAACCGGCAATATATGCGGCCTGGAGTTTTCTTACCGGGTCGTAAAAATGCACGTGGTCACAGAAAAGTTCTTCATCGAGACTGGCGGTAAACGAATTCAGATCGATGCTCGGAACTCCGGCTTCTCCGAAGATTTTATCGGCCACCGCGTTGTATTCGGCTACGTCCCGGTCAAAACGGTGAAAATTAATGTCGCGATCATTGTGCTGAGCGTCGTCTACCGGGGTAGTCCTTACCCAGATAAGTTTCCATCCGGCAGACTTGACCAGTTCGAGAATTTCCCGAAGATTTGACTCATAGGCATCTATTTCAATCTGCCTGGTTCCGGTCTCGGGAGTTGTTTTGATATCATGGAGGCCGCAGTTAATCATCAGCCAATCGGTTTGGAAATCGACGTCTTTCAGTTCTTTGAGATAAGCGAGCACGCAGGCGGAATCTCCGCCATTGATGCTCGAACCAATATCAAGATTTTCGACCTGGGCGTTTTCACCTTTGCGGCTGTAATCGATTTTGTCGCCAATCATAGCTTTCAGATACGGGCCGTAATGCATTGAAATGCTGTCGCCCAGAACGAATAATCTCAGTTTACTCATTTTTTATCCTGTTTGTTCAACTTGTTTTTGAAAGCGAGTGCGCCTACCGGACATTCCACGATACAGGCCCCGCATTCTTTACAGGTAACCGGCAGGCCCTGATTAAAGGCAGTGCCGACTTCGGCGGTGAATCCCCTGCCCTTCAGACTCAGCAGGTTCTGATTTACCACTTCGTCGCAAACCTTGATGCAGATACCGCATTTGATGCACTTCATGCGGTCGTGGATAATTTCCGGGTGCCGGTTGTCATAACCGGCCATTACTTTTTCGCCCTTGATGGCTTCGGTATTGGCCCCGTACTCATGGGAATATTTGCGCAGCGCGCAGTCGCCTTTAGCGGTACATCCGCACTCTATACAACGTTTGCCTTCGGCTTCCATTTCCGACCGGGGAATGGTCTCGGTAACTTCCTTGAAAGTCGATTTACGCTCTTCCGTGTCGATATATTTTGCCTTGACGCGGCCGGCTTCCGAAACTTTGTTAAGAAATACGATTTCATCATTGGTCAGGTGCTGCCAGTGACCGCGCGACACATTCATGATCTCTTCCGCCTCGGCAAGCAGATTGCTACCGGTAAGATAGTCGGCAATCGCCAGCGCGATACGGCGTCCGCCTGACACGCCCTCGACTACAGTTGCCGCACCGGTAACGCAGTCTCCGGCGGCAAAAATATGGTCAACCATCTTGTAAGTTTCAGTATCGACTTCGATATCGCCCCACTTGTTGAGTTTGAGCCCCACGGGAGCATCGGTTTTCTGTCCGATGGCGGCAATAACGGTATCGGCTTCGGTATCGAAATCGGAACCATCGACCGGAACCGGACGGCGGCGGCCGGAAGCGTCGGGTTCGCCAAGTTCCATTTTCTGACAAGTCAGAACAAGTTTGCCGTTTTCGCTCTTGCTGAGTTTTACCGGAGCGATCAGGAATTCAAACTTTACGCCTTCTTCCCTGGCTTCTTCGACTTCAATCTCATCCGCGGGCATTTCCTTTTCTGTCCGGCGGTAGAAACAGGTAACATCGTCACTGCCGAGCCTTACCGAAGTACGGAGACAGTCCATAGCGGTGTTACCGCCGCCGATAACGATGGTCTTGCCGGGATTTTCTCCCTGCCAGCCGTTCCGGGCGATTTCCTCAAGCCACTGGATGCCCTGGACGGCAAATTCCTCGCCTTCGCAGCGCATCGACGACGGTTTCCAGCAACCAATGGTTACCGCCACGGCGTCGTAGTGGTCTTTCAGTTCCTGCAACTGCAAATCTTTGCCAAGACAGCGATTGTATTCAAACTTGATGCCCATCTTATCGAAATGCGCGAGTTCGCGGTCAAGCACGGCTTTCGGCAGACGGTATTCGGGAATACCGTAACGGAGCATTCCGCCAGCTTTCGGCATACGCTCGTAAACCGTGGGAATGATCCCGAGCCGGCGCAGGAAATACGCCACCGAAAGTCCGGCGGGACCGGCCCCGACCACGGCAACTTTGTGCCCGGTGGGTTCCGGCAGTTCTTCCATGTATTCGTCGTAATGCAGATCGGCGGCGAGACGTTTAAAATCGTTAATCGCAACCGGCTTGCCGCTGATATTCTTCCGGCAGTCCTTTTCGCAGAAACGCGGACAGATCCGGCCAATCGACAGCGGCAGCGGAATCCGTTCCTTGATCAGCTTCAGCGCGGTCAGGAAATCGCCTTCGCGTCCAGCCCGGACATATTCCTCAACCTGGGCATGCGCCGGACAAGCCACCTGACACGGGGCCACGCAGTCGCCGCTATGTTCGGAGAGCAGCAGATTGAGCGCGGTCATACGCATATCCCTGACTTCATCGGAGGAAGCGTCGATTTCAGCTCCGGGAGCCGGAACCGCCGTACATGACGGCATGAATTTGCCGGTTTTCATGTCCTTCACCACACACACGAAGCATGAAGTGGTCGGCGAAACTTTCTGATTATAGCAAAGAGTGGGAATCTCGATCCCCAACTCGGATGCGAGTTGCAGGACAGTTTTCCCCGGTTCAGCGGCAATCGTTTTGCCGTCTATCGTAACAGTATTATTATTCTTGTCCACGGTAAAAACCCTCTCCTTTCGGGACCCGGCAGATGGCGTCCTTCGGACAAACCTCGATGCAGGTATTGCAGCGGGTACAGAGTGCGTTGTCAATTACAAAATCATCACTTACGGCGTCAACCGGACAGTTCTTTATGCAGAGCTTGCACTTGATACATTTGTCCTGATCAAGCTGTACGTCAACCAGCGCTGAACATTCAAGCGCGGGACACTGCCGGTCTTTCACATGCGAATCGTATTCGTTGCGGAAGTAGCGCAACGTTGAAAGCACGGGATTCGGAGCGGTCTGCCCGAGTCCGCAAAGCGAACCTTTCTTGACCTTGTGCCCCATGTCCTCGAGGAAAGCCACGTCTTCATCGGTTCCGACTCCGCCGGTTATGCGGGTAAGTGCTTCAAACATGCGTTTGGTCCCGACCCGGCAGAAAGTACACTTGCCGCAAGATTCACGATGTGTGAAATCGAGGAAATATCTGGCGGTTTCAACCATGCAGCGGTTGTTTCCGATCACGATCAGTCCTCCGGACCCCATGATCGCGCCCAGTGCGGTAAGGGAATCGTAATCTACGGGGGTGTCGAAATGTTCAGCCGGGATACATCCGCCGGACGGTCCGCCGGTCTGTACGGCCTTGACTTCGCCGGGAACCGCGCCGCCGATCTCGTAAACCACTTCGGCAAGCGTAATCCCCATCGGCACTTCCACCAGTCCGGCGTACTTGAGGTCGCCCGCCAGCGCGAACAGTTTTGTGCCCTTGCTTTTTTCGGTTCCGAGTTTGGCGTATTCTTCGCCGCCCTCGTTCACGATCACCGGCACATTGGCAAAGGTTTCCACATTGTTGATGAGGGTGGGGAGTCCGTTCCAGCCTTTGTCGGTGGGGAACGGCGGGCGGAAACGGGGCATGCCGCGCTTGCCTTCGAGCGAAGCGATCATCGCGGTTTCTTCACCACAGACGAACGCGCCAGCACCTTCCTTAACCACAATTTCCAGTGGTTTGCCATTGATAACATTAAGCTTCTGTTCGTAAATCCGGTCAATGGAAATATTCAGGTTGCGGACCGCCAGCGGATATTCAGCGCGGCAATAAATATACAGTTTGGTTGCGCCGGTGGCCCGTGCGGCAATCAACATGCCTTCGAGTACCTGGAACGGTACGCTTTCCATCATTGAGCGGTCCATGAATGCGCCGGGGTCGCCTTCGTCAGCGTTACAGATAAGCACTTTTTCCGGAGAATCTTTCGCGGCCAGGAAGCCCCACTTCATGCCAGTGGTAAAACCGCCGCCGCCGCGTCCGCGCAGCCCGGAAATCTTCACTTCATTAACAATGTCGCCCGGCTGCATTTCCAGCGCCTTTTTGAGCGCGGTAAATCCGCCGTTTTCGATGTATTCGCCGAAATCCACCGGATTGATTTTTCCGGCGAGTTTAGTAACTTTGATCAGTTCCTTTGCCTTGCGCGCGGCGGGAATTTCGAAACGCCCTTCCGTGTCAAGGTTCAGAATCTTCTCGATTTTTTCGCGTTTTGGTTCAACCTCACTGTAAAGGTAGGAAGCGTCCGAGGTTTCCACTTCCAGCAGCGGTTCGGCATAACAGTGTCCGATACAGCCGACTTCCACCACCGGAACGTCGGGGAATTCCTGCTGCAGCACTTCCAGCACGTCACCCGCTCCGGCGGCGATGCCGCAGGAAGCGGTACCGATCTTAATGCGCGTGATATTATTCATGTCAGCCCTGCTTCCGGTAGTCTTTTAAAATTTTAACGGTCTTTTTGCGGTCAAGTTTCCCATAGACTTTGCCGTTTACGCTCATCACCGGGGCCAGGCTGCAACAGCCAAGACATGCCACGGTTTCCAGTGAAAAAAGTCCATCGGAATCTGTTTCACCGTCCTTAATGCCAAGTTCGGTGCTGATCCAGTCGAGGATCAACACGCTGCCTTTGATATGACAGGCCGTACCGTCGCACACCGCGATCTGGTATTTCCCCGGCTTGCTGCGTTTGAACTGGGCGTAAAAGGACACAACGCCTTCGACTTCGGCGGGAGGAGCGGAAAAGTAGGCGGCGGTAGCCATAATCGCCTCGTCGGAGATATAGCCCTCTTTTGCCTGGACTTTCTGAAGCGCCTTGATCAGGTTGCTCCGGTCCCGGTCGATTTCCTGTAAATACGGATATTCACTCATGTTTTTTAATAGTCCCCCATGTTGAAAACATAAAGAAAAAACAATATACATCCGGAATGGCAAAATTAATACCCTTACCCAAGTTAAAATAATAAATTTTTAACATCAGCTAACCCAGGTAACCGAATTGACGTTTATTTTCAGGCAAAAAACAAAAATGACCTATTTCATTTGACCCTCAGCCAACCTTGCCTTATTTTCTTATTCATCAAACAGGAACAAGACAATGAAATACCTGAAAATCACTGCCATTTTGCTGGTAATCAGCACCATCTGCTTTGCCGCGGATAAAAACAAGCACCCGGCGGAGTTTAAAATCCAAATAACCGGCGGCCGGGATAAAATACTGATAATATGCGACCGGGAACTGGTTCCGATATTCGGAGCCGTTGCCGAAACCAGCGCTCCTAAAGATTCATCACTGGCATACACCGTCTCGACAAGCCTTCCCAAAGACTGGGCGGAACAACTTGCCGATGGAAAAATCCAGGTGGTCTGCACCGCAAAACCTTTAACTAAAAAAGAAAAAGAACTTGTTTCCGGGAAAAAACTGGCGTATCTGGCATTGGCGGTAGTGGTTGCCGGAACCAGCCCAGTAAAGAACCTCACCGCCAGGCAAGTGACCGGGATTTTCTGCGGTGGAATCAATGACTGGAGCCTGGTATCCAAACTTAAGGGCGGCATTATACCGTTCAAACTCCCCGACAATTCTCCGCTTACCACCATTTTACGCAAGAAGTTTCTTAAAAAACACGGATTTCCCAGAAACATGATTACTTTTGCAAATTCATCGGAAATTCTGCTGTCGGTTGAGAACAACCCCAGAGGCATCGGCTACATCAACCTGATCGACTATATTGACAACTCCACCGGACACCGGAATTTCAGAAAAATAAAAATTGACGGAATTGAAGCATCCGCGAAAAACGTTCGCCAGGGAAAATATCCGTATGTCAGGACCTATTCCATTTACACCGGGAAAAAAAACAAGAAGGAAACAACGGAATTCGTGAAGCATCTTACCGGCGGCAGCGGAAAATTCCGGATACAAAAATACAAACTGATACTTCCGAAATGATTACGACTTTTTTTATAACGGGAACCGGAACGGAAGTTGGAAAAACGCTGATAACGGCGGGAATCGCCGCCGCCGCCATCGCCAGGGGTAAATCAACCGCGGTCATAAAACCGGTGCAAACAGGAGTTCCGGACTATCCCCGGGATATTGGAACAGTCGCACAGTTGGTTCCCGGACTCACTTCCCTGCCCCCGGAAATCGCCTGTCCGTATGAATTTTCGCTGGCGGCCTCCCCCCATCTTGCGGCGGAAACAGCCGGAGCCGTCATTGAACCGGAAATCATCGCAACCGCCGTTGCAAAAGCCCAAAAAACACCGGGGCTGGATATTCTCCTGATCGAGGGGGCCGGCGGTCTTATGGTTCCTCTCCGGAACAATTATACCAACATCGACCTTATTAAAACGCTGAATGTGCCGGTGGTCCTTACCGCGCTTGCCGGACTAGGAACCTTGAATCATACGCTATTGAGCATGGAAGCATTAAAAAACCGGAAAATCCCCATCGCGGGAATCATAATCAACCGCATGCCGTCATCCCCGGGACCAATTGAAGCCGATAACGTGAAAACCATCGAAAGACTCTCAGGTATCCGGGTAATCGGTGTTATTCCCGAGCTTGAATTGACGCCAAAAAAATTATCCAGCGCTTTCTTACCGGCGCTGGATAAACTCTTATCAACTTACTGACGAAATATCAACGGGCGATTTTGCCGCCTTTCATTTCTTCTTTGCCGAATTTCACATTCACAAGACAATCGGTTCCCGGCTTGAGTTCAACACCGGAAATTTTCACGGTTTTGTATCCGTCCGCAATGACCGTGATATCGTATTTGCCGGGTTGCAGCCAGGAACTTTCGAACACATGGAAATTTCCACTCATTTCAAGTTTAACGACAGGGTCTCCCGACAGTCCATACTGACGGACTTCCAAGGTGTATTTTTTCGGGGGGTTCTTTACTTCGCCGACAAACCGGCTGCGGTCTTTCCATGCCTTGGACGAACGTTTAAGGTACACGGTTTTTCCGAACTCCACCTCTTTATGATATCCGGCTTTTGCGGCAAGTTCATTCGTAAGCAGGCAAAAAACTCCAACGGCAATGACTAATCCGATTATTCCGCAATAATTTCTTCCTGAAACCATTTTCTTGACCTTTCGAAATTTCAATTCAAAATAATACTCCCGTAACGATATTCAAATTATAGCAAAATATTCCAAAAATCCAAGCAAATCAGCAAATATTTAACTTTCCTGACCGCCAATAGACTCAATAAGAATTCATTAACCACAGAGAACACGGAGGGAGAAGTTGTGTTCAGTTTTCGCTTGTATTCTCCGCGTCCTCTGTGCCCTCCGTGGTTTTCAAAATATTAACCGGACAGGTATGGTACAATGTTTTTGCCTTGTCACCATTTAGAACGCTTGAATTTTCGGCGGTTAACTTTATCATTATTCTCAGGAATCTTAATATGAATGAATAAGGAGCCAGCCATGATTAACATTTCCTGCCGGGTTTTTATGTTTGCCGGTACAATAGCCGCTGTTTTGGTATCGACGCTGCTGCCGGCTTTTGCCGGGGAAACGGGAATTGTCACTGCCCACAATTTGTATGTAAGGGTAAAGCCCAGCACCAGGTTCACCGCGGTAACGATCCTTAAAAAAGGTTATAAGGTGACCGTGCTTGACAAGAAAAACGGCTGGTACAAAATTGCCGCGCCGCCGCAAGCCTCCGTCTGGGTCTCCTCGCGCTACGTCAAAAACAACGAACTGACAACCGCGGTAAAGCTGCGTTCCGGCCCGAGCATCAAACACACGCCTTACGGAGTATTCGCCAAAGGAACAAAAGTCCAGCCGGTCGGAACCTCCAACACCGAATGGACCAAAATCGCGCCGCCAAAAAACCTGACCGCATGGGTAAGTGCAAATCATATTAAACTTGAACCTGCCGCGAAACCGGTAAAACCCGCGGCCACGGTTGCATCAAAACCAACATCGCTTAAGACTCCCCCGGTGAAGAAACCGGTCGATACAGGCACAACCAAAAAACCGACGGCTGTTACGTCGTCAACTACAGCTACGGACGCTTCAGCGGAACTGCCTTTCATTTCCGGGTCAAAAGAAGTGAAAGTTGAAGGAATTCTGCTGCCGCTGGGCCCGGACGCGGTTTATGTTACCCATGCCCTGGCGCTCCGGGTAAAAGACGAATATCAGCCGATCTGTTTTATCCACAGCGGCAAGTTCAACCTGAAACTGTGGGAAAAGCAGCTGCTTAAGGTAACCGGAACCCAGCGCTGGGTGAAAGGATGGAAATATCCGGTAGTTGAAGTAGACGTATTAACCCCCAAATGGGAATAGCCTGAATAGTTCAGTATTAAGGATATAAATTAAATGTCAAAATTAAACTTTTTCGCGGCGGCGTTCGTGCTGTTTAGCGTTGCGGTAACGGCGGATGAAAGCAAAGTCAATTCAAACAATCACGACTCCATCACTTCGGTTGTGAAAGTATTCGCGGTAACCAGCCGTCCGAGCTACTATCAGCCGTGGCAGAACTATCAGCAAACCGCCAAAACCGGTTCCGGGTGCATTATCTCGAAAAACCGCATTCTCACCAATGCCCATCTCGTGGCCAACCAGACCTTCCTGATGGTACGCAAACAGGGCGATCCGAAAAAGTACATCGCAAGGCTGATTGCCACGGGACACGAATGTGATTTGGCATTGCTGGAAGTAGTGGATCCGAAGTTTTATGAAAAAATGCCGCCGTTGCCGCTGGCGGAAGGATTCCCGGAACTTCAGGACACCGTGAGGGTATATGGATATCCAATCGGCGGCGACAATATTTCCGTAACCGAAGGTGTGGTTTCTCGCATTGAAACCGTGCTATACAGTCACAGCAGGCGCTACCTGACCGCCGTTCAGATCGACGCCGCGATCAATCCCGGAAACAGTGGCGGTCCGGTAATCATGGACGGCAAGATCGTGGGAGTGGCTTTTCAGGGCTTCTCCAGCGGCGAAAACATGGGATATATGATCCCGGCGACAATAGTCAAGCATTTTCTGAAAGATGTTGAGAAAAACCCCGGCAAAAGCGTCAAAGGCTTTCCCGGCCTGAACATGAAAATATCCAAGATGGAAAACCCATACCTCCGCGACTGGGCAAAACTGAAACCGGACCAAACCGGAATAATAATCACTTTCCTCCCCCCGCTGGAAAAAGCCAAAGGCGTATTCAAGGTGAATGACGTTATCCTGGCAATAGACGGAGTCAAAATAGCCAACGACGCCACCGTGCCGTTCCGAAAAGATGAAGTTATTTTCTTCGGTACGCTCGTTTGGGACCGGTATATCGGTGAAACCTGCAAATTCACGATCCTGCGCGACGGAAAGGTTATTGAAATCAAGCATAAGCTGACCGGCCCGGAAGAATTGGTTCCGCCGAGGGATTACGATCTTCTTCCTTCATACTACATTATCGGCGGCATGCTCTTTATTCCCCTGACCCAGAATTACCTGGACTCGTGGTCAAACTGGTGGGACCGCGCTCCACGCCAGCTCGCCATGCTTACCACATCCGGAGAAATAACCAAAGACTGCGATCAGGTGGTGGTCCTCTCCGAAATCCTGGCTGACGATGTCAACATCGGCTACCAGAACACCCGGTACAAAGCCGTCAAAATGATCAACGGCACGAAGATAAAAAACCTGAAACACCTGGTTGGACTGATAGACAAGCTGAAAGACAAATACCTGGTCATAACCCTGGATAATCACAAAAAGATTGTGATGGAAACGGAAAAAGCGCGGCAAGCGACCACAAGGATACTCCGCCGCTACCGCATTCCCGCCGACCGCAGCACCGATTTACGGTGAATCATTGTTCTTTTATCCTTGCAATCAAAGCTTTTCGGGATAATTTTCTTCTTTCGGGGTTGGGAGATTATCCTCTCTTTTTCATCTAGGCGAATAAAAAGAAGATACGTATGGACAAAATAAGACTCACCTTGTATAGAACAATTCCTTTAATTATTGCCGCGTTTCTCGTAATCGCACTGGGCGGATGTTCAAACAAAAGTAATAATCTTGAAATCGAAAAGCTGAAAGTTGTCCGCGGCGCCAATCAGTGCGCCATGCCCGGGAAACCGTTCAAGAAGAAGCTTATTATTGAAGTCCAAGGCCCATATCAGCCAGGCTTGCTGGGCGGTAAGGGACACCGCATTCCCCTCGCCGGCAAAGAAATTCTCTTTGTGCCAATCGACTGTTCCGACCTTAAACTTTCGTGCATGAACGCAAAAAGCAACGAATGCGGGGAAGTGATGGTAGAAGTAACCGCCGGAGACAGCGTCGGCGACCAGTACCTGAAAATCATGCCGGCTGACGCCCCCGAGAAAAGCCTGACTGTCAGGTTCATTTCCGGGATAAGGGTTATCGGCGGCAATCAGGAAACTCGCGCAGGCGGGGCCATCTCGCAACCGCTTGGCGTTCAGGTATTCAAGACAAAAGATATCCCGGCCGAAGGCATTCCGGTTTATTTTCATTTGTCGGACACTCCCGGCAAGCGCAGGAAGACCTCCGCCAAACTCCGCTCCGAGATCGTTCTAACCAACTCCGACGGAATCGCGGTTACCGGTTTCAATGTGGGCGGCAACACCGGCTCCTACACAATTGACGCGGAAATAGCGGACAAGAAAAATAACATTTTTATCCGCAGTATCCCGATCGAAGTAATGGGGCTGAATTTGTCGCAACTGTTCTTCACGGTGATCGGGGGATTGGCGCTGTTTATCCTGGGCATGACCATGATGAGTGACGGCCTTCAGGTCGTGGCCGGGGAAAACATGAAGCGGTTGCTTCAGTTTTTCGCCAGCAACCGGTTCGTGGCGGTCCTGGCGGGAACGGCGGTCACGGCGGTAATCCAGTCATCCAGCGCATGTTCGGTAATGGTTATCGGGTTCGTTAATGCGGGGCTGTTAAAGCTGTTTCAGGGGATCGGGATCGTTCTTGGCGCCGACATCGGAACTACGGTCACCGCGCAGATTATATCTTTCAAGCTTGAAGTGCTAGCTTTGCCCTCGATAATTATCGGCACTGTCGTGGTAATCGTGTTCAGGAGCAAAGTTGCCAGGGGCTGGGGCAGCACTGTCCTGGGTTTCGGGTTGCTGTTTTTCGGCATGGGCATGATGGGGCACGACCTGAAAACCATCGGAACTTTTCCCACATTTATAAATTTCTTCCGCTCGTTCGACTGCCAACCGGTTGGAGGCGTCATGCCGGTACTGCATGTTGCCGGAGCGTTCGGAATCGGAGCGCTGCTTACCGTAATCATCCAGAGCAGTTCGGCGTCAATCGGAATCATCATGGCGCTCGCGGGAAGCGGACTTATCAACTTCTACACCGCCATGCCGCTGATGCTGGGGGCCAACGTGGGGACCACCATTACCGCCGTGATTGCGTGTATTCCCACCAACAAACGGGCAAAACAGGTGGCTCTGTCGCACGTGATGACCAAGACTTTCGGCACATTTTACATGCTTATCCTGTTTTACGTGGTATGGCCGGGAACCGGAACGCCGATTTTCATGCACGTGGTAAACACCATCACCCGGGGCAACGTTTTCGCCGACCCGGCCCAGAACGTCATGCGGCATGTTGCCAACGCCCACACCCTGTTTAATGTTATTAATGTAGCGCTGTTCATCCCGTTTATCGGGGTGGTGGAAAAAGTCTGCAACTGGGTGATACCGGTCAAGGACGAAAGCGAAATAAAGATCACTTCGCTGGAACCCCATCTGCTCGATACCCCTCAAATTGCGATTGAGCAGGTAATTGTTTCGCTCCGTAATATGCTTACAGAATCATGGGCAATAATCGACACCTCCGTAAACAAGCATTTCAACAAGCTCAACCTCGGCGAAAAGAGCATTGAGAAGATAGAGAAGGTCGAAGAGGAAATCGATCAGTCGCAGGAAGACATAACCAACTATCTGGTACAGCTCACCCGGCGGGAACTGACCGAATCCCAGGCCGCGATCATTCCGTTGCTCATGCACTGTACCAATGACGTGGAAAAAATCGGCGACCATGCGGAAAATATCATTCAACTTACCCGAAGGCTGAAGAAAACCAAGCAGGACGTTTCCAAACGCGGTCACGATGAAATCGATGAAATCTGGAAATTGCTGAACGACCAGGCAAACAATATAATCACGGCACTGCAAAGCAAAGACCCGCAAGGCGCGACTCTGGCCCTTACTGATGAAAAGAAAATCAACAAACTGACCGCTAAATACGAAAAGAGCCATATCAAACGACTTAACAAGGGGGATTGCGACCCGAGCGTGGGAATAATTTTCGTGGAAATTCTCGGGGAACTTGAAAAACTCGGCGATCACTTGTCAAATATAGCTGAACGGACTCCTGAGATTCAGGAGCATTATATTGAGGTCAGGTAGTATTTTTTTAACTCAACGGAGGGTGGAAAAATGATCGAGATCATGCCGGAAAGCGAAGGTAAAGTGCTGGTTATCAAGGCAACCGAAAAACTCACGGTCAAGGATTACGAAGAGGTTTTCATTCCCGCTTTGGACGATCTGATCCGAAAATATGAAAAATGCCGGGTGCTGATGTACCTGGCCGAAGATTTCCACGGCTGGGAGCTCGGCGCAATGTGGGACGATGCTAAATTCGGGATGAAGCACAGCAAGGACTTCGATAAAATCGCGTTGGTCGGCGGGCCCAAGTGGGTTGCCTGGGGAACAAAAATCGCCGCCCATTTCATCAAGGGACAGGTGGAAGTATACGAAGAGGACAAACTTCAGGAAGCACTCACCTGGATCAAGGAATAACCAAAGTTAAATGTAAAACTTCGAAAGCTTTTATTAAGCGGATAAGGACAATCCGGGTTCAATGCCCAATAACCAATTAATACCGAATTGCAAGCTAAAGGAAATGTTTAATGTCCGTTAAGAAACCGAAAGAATTTCAACCGGCCTATGGGCTGTGGAAACTTTATCAGCCGGAAAAAGCAAAATACGCATTTACCGCAAAAACTCCGGAAGAAGCCGCGAAGTGGCGGACAAAAGTCCGGAAAGCGCTTCGAGAACTGGTCGGCTTTCAGGACATGCCGGAAGTCGATCCCGTGCCGAAACTGGAAGAACAGGTTGACAAGGGCGATTACATCCGGGAAAAATGGATCATCCGTACTTGGGAATTCGCTAAAATGCCTGTGTACATCCTGAAGCCGAAGAATACAGATTGTGAAAAACTCCCGGTTGTGCTGGCATTCCACGGTCACGGCTACGGCGTCAGGGACATCGTGGGACTTTGGGAAGACGATACGGAACGCGATACTCCCAGCGGTTACCACAAGGACTTCGGAATCGCGTTGTGCCGGAAAGGGTTCCTGGTAGCGGCCCCGGAAATCTCCTGCTTCGGGGAAAGGCAGACTGACTTCAGTTACCTTGCGCCGGAAGGAAGAATCCCGTCGTCTCCGCCGCAAACCACCTGTATTCACACGGCCAATCTTGCCAACCATCTGGGCGGAAGCGCGGCCGGTTTGCGTGTACTCGACGCCCGGCGGCTGGTAGATTATCTTTCCACCCGGCAAGACGCCGACACCAGCCGGCTGGGAGCGATGGGAATCTCCGGCGGCGGACTTCACACCATGTTCTCCACCTGCATCGACACCCGCATCAAGGCGGCAGTGATCAGCGGATACTTCTGTACCTTCAAGGACAGCGTTCTGGCAATGGCGCACTGCGCCTGCAATTTTATTCCGGGACTTCACCAGTTCGGGGAAATGCACGACCTGATCGGGCTCATCGCGCCGCGTCCGGTACTGCTCGAATCCGCCAGTAAAGACCGCATTTTTCCCATCGAAGCGGTCAAGCCGGAAATCGCGAAGGCCAGGAAAGTTTATGCCGCTTCCGGCGCTAAAGGCAAACTCGAAACCGACCTTTTCGAGGGACGCCATGAAATCTCCGGTGCGGAAGCTTATGATTTTCTAGTGAGGAATGTGTAGGGAACCAGCTTGAAAGTTCCCTCATTGCAGCCTATCTTTTCTTCAGAGGGAGAATGTAACAAATTGGTTTGCAATGGCGCTTTTCAGCTTTAATTGTCCACAGTGCGGATTAGAGGTTGAAGCCGATTCTACTATGAGCGGCGGAACCGCACAATGTCCGAAATGCAACAACAGTATTCTGGTTCCTCATCCCGGAATCGAACCTGGAATTGAAGTAGCCGGTTTTGTCGTCGAGAGCCGTCTCGGGGTCGGCGGAATGGGAGAGGTTTGGCTTGCGAGGCAAACCGCAATGGACCGCAAGGTAGCCCTGAAGATCCTCTCCCCCGCCCTCACCAGTGATAAAGAATTCGTGACCCGTTTCCTCCAAGAAGTTAAAATGGCGGGAAAACTCGTTCACCCGAACATTGTGACCGCTTTCGACGCCGGGGTAGACAAAAACATTTACTATCTGGCGGTTTCATACGTCGATGGAGTTGAACTTGGCAACCGGCTGAGAATTGACCGCTTTATCCAGGAACGGGAAGCGTTGAATATCATCTTGTCGATAGCCAAGGCGTTGAAGTATGCCTGGGACAAGTTCAAGATTCTCCACCGCGACATCAAGCCGTCAAACATCATGATCGACAACGATGGCGTACCAAAGCTGATGGACATGGGGATTTCCAAGAGTCTAGCGGAAGACTCCCAGCTGACCATGACCGGAATGATCATGGGAACTCCTTACTACATGAGCCCGGAACAGGCAAAAGGTGATGCCAATCTGGATTTCCGCGCCGACCTTTACTCACTCGGCGCCACCCTGTATCACCTGGTAACCGGTGAACGTCCTTACGAAGCAACCACCGCAATGGGAATCCTGACTAAACACATCACCGAACCTTTCCCTCCCCCGCAGGACCGCAATCCGGGCGTTACCGACCAATGCGCGGCCCTGCTGGAAATCATGATGGCGAAGGACAAAAACGACCGGCAACAGAGCTGGGATGACCTAATCAATGACATCGATTTGGTACTTGCCGGACGTTATCCCCGGACAATGCGCCCCGAACCCGGCGGCTCAACAGTCGTCACAAAGCGGGACCGGCTTCAATCAGGCAACTGGCAATCCGCTCAAAGCCCGGCAAAACCAAAAAAGCCTTTACCCCTGGATAAAATTCTTATAGCTTTCGCGGCAATACTCTGCGTCATTTTCGGCGGGATAATATATATGGCAAGATCCGGCTACAAAGAACCTGAACCGCCTTCCGAATCATCGCTAAAAAATAAATCATTGCCGCAAAACGACAGCCGCCCATCTGACGGCGGCAACAATGATTACAGGCCGGAACGCCCCCCATCCCGCCTCATAACTTCATCTCCTCCGGCAGAGAAGGGAAAAGAGGACCCGCACTCTCTTAAACCGGTTGCGCCGCCGGAGAAAGTCCCGGCCGACGATCAAAAAGTATGGGAAAAGATCCGGGCATATACCTCCGCCCACCAGGATGAATTTCAAAATTTAATCAATTATATAAATATGCAGAAGATAAAGCTGCAGGATCCCGCCATACTTGTAAAAGTCGATAAAAAACTCGTTGAACTGCATGAAGCATCGGAAAAAGCAAAAAAATCAGTAATGAGGGAACTGGAAAAGCGAACTTCCCCACTGATAAAAAACAAACAATATGCGGAAGCTGCACGGGAATACCGGGAATACCGGGAAAAATACGCTTTTCTTACCGCGTCCGACCGGAAAAACAAAGCCGAGGAACTGCTGGAAAAAGCCGAAAGTCTTGAAACGGCAAAACATCACGCCGAAGAAGAACGGCGCCTGAAACACGACAAATTGATGAACCGAATTGCCGATAGTATTCTCAAAGGGAACTTCCGGAACGCTTATCAACTTGCCGAAGCCGCCAAACCGAAAGAGATTTCCCCGGAAACAATGAAGATGCTCGAGCCCCTTGGAAATATTCACCAGACGATCCGGAAAAGTTTCGCCTCGGATGTGGGGAAACCGGTTGTTATCTACACTTTAAAAGGCAAAGAAACGGTCAGGATTGTTGAAAAGAATTCAAAACTCTATTTTGAGCTTAGACTCGGAAAGGCTGGCGACAAGGGGACTATCCTCAAAAGGATATCCCCGAACATGCTCAGTATGCGGGAAAAAATCCACCGGATCGGAGATGTAAACCGGGGCTCCGGAGCCATCCTTGCCACTTATTACGCAGTCCATATCCGCAAATACCGGATTGCCGAAAAATACATCGCGGAAACTGGTCCCCTTAAGGAATATCTGAAAAATCAATTATTTGCCGTTCAGGTCGGCAAGGTAGAGGCCAACGCCAGAAATGAGCTTATAAACCTGTTCAATAAAGTTGGGATTCGCAATCCGGAACTGCCTCCTGATAAAATCTCCTCAAAATTTTCCCGGATGCGATTGTCAATTAAAAGAGCGAAACATCTGCGCTCCGAGCTTGAAGATTATAAGCGGAAATACATGAAAACCAACTATGCCCGTGAACACTATTCGGCCATAGATGAACTTAAAGGTTTGATTGACCGCAGTTGCCATCCCCTGACCATACTTGACAACAAACTGGCATACAAGATAAAAGATGCCAGAAGAAGGGCCGGCACTGTAACCCGGGGACAATACGGGGCAAATGGCCAGCACGGCATGTTCAACGCCGTTAAGAACTTGAGGAACGGGTCGGTTCTTGAAGTCATCCCCGCTGATTTCCGGCCGGAAAACGCAAATGTCCGCAGCCATATATATAATATTTCCGGCTTGTCTAACCTGACCATTGAAGGCAATGGCAAATTCGTCTGGCATCCGATGGTTTTCAAGCTTAACGACTGCCATAACGTGGTAATCAGGGGGCTTAACGGCATGATCTGCATCGAATCCTCGAACACAGACCTGACAATTGTCGATTCCACTTTAACGATGGTGGGTTCCCGTACCAATAATGCCAATATACTGCTTTATAATTGCCGGATACGGGAACTCGTTGGAGCAGGTGGAAACACGACCGCAATACATTGCCTGCTGAGAACAATTAAGTACCTGTTTGCCCAGAATGTATTAATCCGGAACTCCATGATTATCGGAAAAATCACCGGTGCGGGAAACACAAACGATACCATCAGGGAGTGTTTCCGTTTTACCAAGACCGACAATGTCAAAATAAAACTTGCCAACTGCCTGGTTTATTCAGAAGGAGATTACGGAATCCTGGTAAAAGACCAGCAAGGCTTGTGGGGAAATTTCCCTCTTGAAACGGAAGAAACCTTTAAATCGATCAAGGCAATGCGGCAATATGTCAGCGCCGATCACTGCATAATCTCCCGGCCGAAATTCCGGGACGCCCCCCAGCGGGATTATCGGCTCGCGTCAGATTCCCCCGGTAAAAACGCCGCCAGCGACGGCCACGACATCGGCGCAAACCTTGGAGGAAACGGGCTTCCGCATCCTTTCTAAAACCCCACCCGCATCTCCCCCAAATTATTTTTATCTGCGTGTCCGCCAATATTTTATGCATTATATGACTTGAAATAGTTTGTAAAAAAACTATTTTTATGTAATTTTACGGGCAAAAACAGAATCGAAAGGAGTTCTGACCATTCTTTCATCGACTACTTCTTTATGTAAATAAACAGGGAAACAACAAAATGATTAAGAAAATCGCATTAATTACCGTAACCGGCCTGATTGCTTTCAGCCTCCAGGCATTTGATAATTACAAAGAAGCTTACGCAGCCGCAAATAAATCCGAGAAAGCAAAAAAATATCCTGAAGCCGCAAAAGATTATGCCGAAGCCGCAACTTTAACCAAAAACGCTAATGCAAAATTCAATGCATTATTCCGGCAGGGTGAATGTCTTAGGCTTCAGCGGAAATTTGCTGAAGCAAAAACGGTTTTTGAAAAAGCCAAGGATATTGAAGGCGCAAACAATTATCAAAAAGGTCTGGGACAACTCAGGACAGCCCAATGTCTGTGGTGGGATCACAAATATGATGAATCCATTCCCGAATTCCAGAAAGTAGTAGATTCGGATGGCGCGCATCCTCATCATAAAAGTGAAGCGCAGAATAATATCGCTTATAATCTCATGAGAAAGCGTAAGTATGATGACGCCATCACGGAATATAAGAAAACCACTGAAATGGAAAAAGCCCATCCCTCTCATATTTCCTGGGCCAAGTTGAGTATCGGTAACTGCCTCAACTACCAGAAAAAGTATGATGAAGCCCAAAAAACATATCAAAAAGTAATCGATGACCCCAAATCCCATATTTCCCATATTGATACTGCCAGGAACGCCATTGGCAAAAGTCTTTATAACCAGAAAAAGTATGATGAAGCTATAAAGGTTTTTAAAGACAGTATTGACAAAGCAAAATACAACAATATAAAAGGAGAAGCCTGGTACTACATCGGCTGCTGCAACCGCAACCAGAAAAAATATGACGAAGCAATTGAAGCTTATGGCGAAGCGATAAAAGACCCAAAGATTCCGGGTTATCACAAGGGCTTGTCGCAACTGTATATCGCTTATTGTCTTCGTGACCAGAAAAAACCGGATGAAGCAATTGAAGCATTCAAAAAAGTTTCAACAATTAAAGGCACACATCCCCACCATTTGGCACAGGCGAATAATGATGCCGGTTTATTACTGCGCAACCTGAAAAAATATGATGAATCAACCGCCGTTCTGGAAAAAACACCGTCACTTCCCAAAGCCCATCCCTATCATATTACCACGGCGTGGTATCACATAGGCCATAATTACTACAGCCTGAAGGAATATCAAAAAGCAAAGGAAGCCTTTGAAAAAGTCCTGAAAGTAAAAGGCGGCCGTGCCGACCAGAAAAAAGCAGCCCAGAAAATGATCAAAAAAATCGATGACATGGAGCAAAAATAATCCGGCATAAATGAGATTTATTTGTTCCCGGCGGGATATTATATTTCCGCCGGGAATTTTTTTTCACCGTGAGTGGTTGAACTCAGGCACTATTTTCTGGAGGAGGGTAAGAACTTTTGCCTTGTCGCCCTCTTTTGCGAGTCCGATAAGCTCATCCAGCAACGAATCAAGGTTCTCCAGCAGTTCCTGGTTCGGCGCCCTGAATATTTTCGCATGTTCGGTTTTCACCGGATCTTCCTGTCCGCCGAAAAGCTCCTCGTGCATTTTCTCTCCCGGACGCAAACCGGTAAATTTAATCGGAATATCAACACCGGGTTTGAATCCGGAAAGCTTAATAAGGTCATTGGCCATGTCAACAATCTTCACCGGCTCGCCCATGTCAAGCACGAAAACATCTCCCGGGGTTCCCATTGCCCCCGCCTGAAGCACCAACTGGGTAGCTTCAGGAATGGTCATAAAAAAACGGGTCATTTCGGCATGGGTTACGGTTATCGGGCCACCTTCATCAATCTGTTTTTTGAACAGCGGAACCACACTGCCCCGGCTCCCCAAAACATTGCCGAACCTGACGGAAACAAAAGGTTTTTCAGTTCTGAATCCAGCGGCCCTGACGATCAATTCGGTAATTCGCTTGGTAGTTCCCATTACGTTGGTCGGGTTCACCGCTTTATCGCTTGAGATGGTAACAAAACGTTCAACGCCGTACTTTTCGGCCAGTTCCACCACTGTCCGTGTGCCCATAACATTGTTTGTCACCGCTTCTTCAACATTCATTTCCATCATCGGCACATGCTTATGAGCGGCGGCATGGAACACGATTTCTGGATTGAACCTCCGGTAAATATTTTCCATTCGCTTCCGGTCCCTGATGTCCACCACCAGAATTTCGATCTTCAGGTAGGGATTTTTTCTGATCAGCTCATTGCTGATGCTGAACAAACTGTTCTCTCCATGCCCAAGCAGCAACAGTTTTTCAGGTCCGCATCCGGCAATCTGGCGACATATTTCCGATCCGATCGATCCCCCTGCCCCGGTAACCATCACGGTTTTGCCGGAAAGCATTTTCACCACGGCGTCATAATTCAATTTCACGGGATTACGCCGCAGCAAGTCTTCAAGATTAATCTCCCGGAGCTTGGAAATATTTACTTGTCCGCCAATAATATCACTCAGGTTCGGCAACACCTTCACGGTAACATCGGCCCGTTCGCAAAGCTCAAATATCTCTTTGCTCTTTTGTCCGCTCACCTGCGAAAATGCAATAATGGCTTCATCGATATCATACTCCTCCGCAACCTGAGGAAGTTCCGAAATTGTACCGAGAACAAGGACTCCGGAAATCGACAGGTTGTGTTTTGCCGTGTCATCGTCGAGAAATCCGACAACATCATATCGATTTCCCGGATCGCTGCGCATCGAACGCAAAAGAATAACTCCCGCGCCTCCGGCGCCAAGAATCAGCACCCGCTTGCGGTCATGATGGATATGTTGGATGGTCCGTTTAAAATTCCACGGCGCCAGCCGCGGTGAAAACCTGGTTCCGGCAATAACGATAAATGTCAAAATCGCATCGAGAATGGGAAGCGAACGCGGAACTCCGTATCCCACGGGAAAAATAGCAAAAACTTTATCCAGCCCCACCAATCCAGTCAGGATGATCGCGGGAATCGCCACCGCCCAGACGATGCTGATCATCTCTTCGATACTGGCGTAACGCCAATACCGGGCGTACAGCTTGAAAGCATAAAATACCGGCAGTTTGATCAACAGTGCGATGATCACAAAGATCATGAAATCCTGGGTCATGAAAGTTTTGTAATCAGCTGGATTCACCCTGAGGAAAAGCGCGACAAACGGAATCGCAATCAAAAATATTATGTCACTGATCAGGAAAAAACGATTTCTGATATGCTTCACGTTCCTAGCTCCTTAAACTGTTTTTAAGCAGAGAAATTATGTATTCAAGCTCCGAATCGCTCATGGCTGTACCTGACGGGAGACACAATCCTTCCCCGAAAAGTTTTTCGCTTATCCCATTGGCAAAAAAACTGCAATTCTTGAATACCGGCTGCATGTGCATCGGGGTCCAGACAGACCGGGACTCGATATTATGTTCTTCCAGGCACAATCGCAAGTCTTCGGGCTCTTTGCCGGTGATTTCTTTATCAATCAGCATAACGCTCAACCAGCGGTTGCCGGTGCTGTAAGCGGGTTCGGACATAAACTCGACACCTTCGATTCCCTCAAGGTTTTCACGATAAATATCAAAAATCTCCCGTTTCCGGGCAACCCGGTCATCAATAACCTGGAGCTGGCCGCAGCCAATCGCCGCCACCACGTTACTCATCCGGTAATTGTAACCTATCTCCTCGTGAACGTAATGCGGGAACGGCTCGCGCGCCTGCATCGAAAGTTTTCTGGCATGCTGGATGAAATCCGCGTTGTCCGACGCCAGCATCCCACCGCCCGACGAGGTAATAATTTTATTGCCGTTGAATGAGAAAACCGCTGCGTCAGCGCCTTTGCCGGCGTGTCTGTCTTTGTATTTCGCGCCAACCGCTTCCGCCGAATCCACTATCACCGGAATCCCGCGGGGAGCGCAAACCGCCATGATCTCGTCATAATTAGCACATTGCCCGTAGAGGTCGGTGGGAATCACGGCCTTGGGCAGTTTGCCTACAGCGGCACATTCATCAATGGCTTTCTTCAACAGTTCCGGACACATATTCCACGATGATTCCTCCGAGTCGATAAATACCGGCGCGGCCCCGAAAAAAGTAACCGGGCTGACACTGGCTATAAAAGTAAGGTTGGAAGCCAATACAATATCTCCCCGGCCAACTCCCAGACAGTGCAGCGCAAGATGAGTGGCAGCGGTTCCGCAGTTCACCGCCAGACAATTTTCAATGCCGGTGTACTCGGAGAATTCTTTTTCAAAACGGTCAACCATCGGCCCGAGCGGAGCAATATAATTGGAGTCAAAAACATCCCTGATCAGGTCCATTTCCGTTCCGCTCATGTGCGGAGGAGAAAGAAAAATACGTTTATTTATCATTTAAAAACCAGTATTAATTAATCGTCATGCCGTTTTATTACTTTTGCCGGAACGCCTACAGCGGTGCAGTTGCCGGGTATATCCTTCACCACCGCCGCCCCCGCGCCGATAATGACTTTCGAGCCGATATTCACGCATTGGGCAACCGCCGAACCGATCCCGACAAAGGTCTCTTCACCGACCGTCACGTTTCCCGCCAGATTAACGCCGGGAGCAATATGGGTGAAGTCCCCGATATTGCAGTCGTGGTCGACGCTGGCCGAGGTATTGACAATGCAATGATCCCCGATCACGGTTCCCGGCTGAATCGCGGCATGCGCGAAAATCACCGTCCCGACGCCGATTATAACGTCAGGCGCAACATACGCGGCAGGATGAATTACAGTCCGCCAGGAAACATTGCTGAATTCCCCGAAAACTTTTCTTCTTATTTTTCCGGAACCGATAGCGATCACGGCCTCGGGATTTTCCATTTTGGCAAGTTTTGCACATGGGCCATCGATTTTTATTCCCGAGATTTCCCGGCCCCAGGCGGAAGTATCATCGTCAAGAATCCCGGCAACCTTAAGACCGGCATCGAGCAAAGCAGCAGCCACCACCTTGGCGTGGCCCCCTCCCCCGATAACATAAACTCCGTTGTCACTGCTCATTATTCATTCCCCGTAAATGGCGGCATGGTAACGTGTCCCTCGGCGGAAACGTCATCATGCTTGAATACTTTTATGAACGTCATCAGTAAAATCTTCACATCCAGCATAAACGACTGATTGTCGACATACCAGACATCCAGCTTGAACTTTTCCGGCCAACCGATAGCGTTGCGCCCGTTGATCTGTGCCCAGCCGGTAACTCCGGGTTTCACGTCGTGCCGCCTGTTTTGTTCCTCGTTGTAAAGCGGCAGATACTGTACAAGCAGCGGTCTCGGCCCGACAAGGCTCATTTCCCCCTTGATAACATTAATCAGTTCCGGGAGTTCGTCAAGGCTGGATTTGCGGAGAAATCCGCCGAAAGCGGTCTGGCGCTCAGCATCCGGCAAAAGGTTTCCCGACTCGTCTTTAGCATTGGTCATGGTCCGGAACTTGTACATCCTGAATATTTTTCCTTTGTATCCGGGACGCTCCTGAATGAACAAAACCGGACTTCCCAGTTTTATTCTCACCAGCAGCGCCAGGAACAGCGCGGGAACAAACAGGATGATTCCCGCGGAAAGCGCTACAATTAAATCAAAAATCCGTTTCATTTAATGTCCAGTAATTTAATATATTCTTCCAGCAAGGCGTCGGAAAGCCTTTCCGACGGGAACAGTTCTTCCGCCCTTCTTCTGGCGTTTTGACCAAACTGAGTACGCAATTCAGGGTTGTCCGCCAGTTCCGCCATTTTCGCGGCAAGATCATCAGGGTTCCCGGCTTCATGCAGAAATCCGGTAAGACCGTCCGCGATTGCGTCACTCACCCCGTAAATGTTCGATCCGACAGCGGGAATACCGACGGCCGCCGCCTCGATCACTACTGATCCGAATCCTTCCCTGTAACTCGGCAGGCAAAACACGTCCGCCGCATTCATATAGTCTTCAGGCCGGCTGGTGTAGCCCACAAATATAAGACGCTTTTGCTCTTCTCCAAGCGCTTCGAGCATTTTTTCCTTTATTCCCGCCTCGTCAGGACCGGCAATAAGGAGAATAACATCACGACCGGCAATAATCTTACTGAACGCGGCGACAAGATCCATTACGCCTTTGTCGAGGTTCAGGCGGCCGAGAAAAATAAAAACCACCTGGTTTTCGCCGATTCCAAGTTCTCCCCGAATCCTCTTCCTGGTCTCCGGGGCCGCGGAAAACCGTTCGATATCCACACCGCTGATAGAGCCATCCGCCAGCACTTTGGATTTCCCGGCTGAAACAACTTTCTCTTTAATCAGGAACTCGCGCTGGGAAGGACTGTCTACAAACGCGGAAGTGGTCAGCGCGGCAAGTATCTTGTCGAAACACTTCAGGACAGTCCGCTTGCCCCCTGTTTTCGTTGCCCAGACTTGGCCGGTAAAGGTATGGATACGGTATTTGACCCGCGCCAGGAATCCGGCGGACATCGCCAGGAGTCCAGCCTTCGGGGTAACCGAGTGAACCACATCGAACTTTTCCAGCCGGAACAGCCGGTAAAGTATCCACAAAGCCTTGAGGTCCCTGGTTATGGAAATTTTCCTTTCGACCGGAACCGGGATGATCCTTACCGATTTGTCCAGCATGCCAAGTTCCTCCGGGACGCAGTTGGCAATCACTGAAAGATCGAATTTTTCCCGGAGTTTATCGATGTGTCCTTGCAGGAATGCCTTCACCGTCATTGGCGACGAAACGACAATTGCCATTTTCTTTTTCATGACGTCTCCATAATTTCCGGATCAATTTCCCGTTCTTTAATACTGACATGAACAAAAATTGTCAAAATGAAAGCCCATACCAGGTGAACCGCATTCAATATTACCGATCCGAAAACAATTCCCGCAAGACCGGCCTGTTTCCCGGCAAAATAATATATGGCAACCGCTAACACGGCAAGCACGATCTTGAGGGGAATCATTGAAGTTGTGCTCTTTTTGCTCATCACACTCACCAATAATTGCTGACCTATGGCAAACATTCCTCCGCTGAGGAACATCCAAGGAAAAATCCATGCCCCGGAGCGATAATCTTTGGAAAGCAGGATATCGGAGACAAAGCCTTTCAGAAAATAAAGTACGCCTGCCCCAACTATAACCAGACAAAACATTGCCCCGCAAATAATGAAATTGTACATCAATACCTTGCGGTGATTATCCCGATTGGCCCCATCCGAAACCTGCTGAAAGAAAATCGGCATAAGAAACGCCACCAGGAAACTGCTGCCCAGCATTGCCGGAGCGAAACTGAGCTGATATACGGCAAAATAAACTCCGACATCCGCAAGGGATGCAAAATCTTCCAGAAACCATCTGTCGGTAAACAAATACACCCACTGGAAAGCCCCGCAGACAAAAAGCGGCAGCAGGTATCGGGTAAAATGGGTATCGATCATTGACCCGGAAGTATTTTCGCCTTTAACGCATGAAGCAGCGGTATTGGCAGGATCAGAAAAGTATCTCCGAAGAAAATAACAGTGCGAACAAACAATAAAAAAACTCGAAAGCGCAAATCCGAACATAACCGCCCAGGCACTGCCGCTCAACAGGATTATCGCGGCAACCGCAAGAATAAAACGGCCAAGGTCGAAACTGGCCTGATGCAACGCGGAAATTCCGCGAAGCCGGGCAGCGTTTTCAATTCCCAAAGCTACGGAATTCAAGAACACAAAGATAGAGAAAATTGTACATCCCACCACTAAAAGCGGCGAATAATTCCATTGGAAATACAGGTTAAGTAGAAAATACAAAACCGCCAGAAAAATAATCAGGCCCACTACCCGCACTACCCATACTGATATTTGCCGGAACATAAACCGGATTTCCCCGCGGTCACGGGCCGCAACAAAAAAACGCGCAACCACGGACCCGATACTCAAACCGAAAGTATACGAAAGAAAGTTCACAAGGGAAAGCAACAACCCGATCAGGCCGTATTCGCTTTTCGGCAACAAGCTTGTAAGGACACGGACCCCGGCAATGACTACAACCGTGGAACCGGCAAACCCGAGTCCGACCAGAAAGGCCTCTTGACCAAGTTTTTTGATTTTATCGATAATCACCGGAAAATGTCCTCTTTAAACTGGATTTTCCACATTCTTTTTTCTTCCTTTACAAATCTGCAAGTGCTTGATAACCAAAATTATTCTGGTACGCCAATCACAGTTGAAATGTTCAAGCACTTCCAAAAGCTCCCGGTAGGAATTATCCAACGATTCCCTTGAAATTGATCCGGCAAGAATCCGGTAATCAGTGAGTTCGTCTTCCAGGTGGCCATATTTCCCTTTAGCAAGCAACTCAAACCATAAGTATAAATCCTGGGTAACCCTGAGAGATGGAGGAAATCTCACCGCATCGGAATTACGCACCATGACCGTGGAAGTACAGATAGTGTTGATGATGAAAAGCCGGCGAAACTGCTTTTCATTGCGGACCTGGAACAGTCCGAATTTCAATCTGGTCAAAACTCCAGGCGTAATCAGCGCTCCTTCCCGATTGATTCGTCTAAGTCCGGTAGATGAAAACAGCAAATCATTCCGCGTCATAAAATCAAGTTGCAGTTGCAGTTTATCGGGATGCCAGAAATCATCCGCATCGAGAAACGCCACATATTCGCCGGTTGTCTTTTCAAGTCCGATGTTGCGAACGGCCCCAGGCCCCTGATTCTCCTGAAGGGCAACAACTTTGATCCGGGAATCGGAGGCGGCATACTCCTGAAGCACCTCCAGCGAATTGTCCGGGGAAGCATCATCAACGGCAATCAGCTCCCAATCCGTAAGACTTTGGGCAATAACAGAATCCAGGGTTTTATCCAGAAACTCTCCGGCATTGTAAACTGGAGTAACAATGCTTACTACAGGACTTGCCATATATTCATAATCTCCTTATCATTCAATCAACAAACTTCCGGGAAACACTTACCTGGAAGCCCCGCCGCACTGAAAGTTTTTTCGCCCAGAATTCGCCATGATATCTCATACATGACTTTGCGTGCGGCCCTTACGCCACGCTTTTTCCCGAATACAAGGGTAAAAGGCTGCTTGATCAATACTTTCAGAATCCGGTCGGCGACACTCAACTCATGCCTTTTAAGCGCTTCCTGAAAATTCACCTTGGAATTACATTGCGGCGTTTGCATTACTTCATTGATGATCTCTTTGAACGTATTCTCATAAACATAATCCCTGAGGGTTCTTTCATATCCACGCCGAG
This sequence comes from Victivallales bacterium, assembly GCA_963678815.1. Taxonomy (GTDB): domain Bacteria; phylum Verrucomicrobiota; class Lentisphaeria; order Victivallales. The sequence continues at coordinate 2,776,585 of OY787460.1, read as the reverse complement.
CCACCTCATCGCGAATACCGGGATTGTCAAGATAATATTTAATTTTCCCCGCCAATTCACGGATATTGTGGAATACATCGATTTCCCTGCCGATCTCGTAAGTATTCTCCAGGTTTTCGGCAGGTTCCGTCAACAACAGGGAGCCCATTCCCGGCGCTTCAAACGTGCGCCCTTTGATCTGGTTCCCCCCTTTGGCGGCGTTGGCAAAATTCAAGCTTATTGCCGAGTCATGCATGATTGCATCATATTCAGCGGACGCAACCGCACCATTGGGCCAGCCGTGACCGAATGTTTCCACCTCGATTCCCTCGGTCTTCAGCTGATCGATTTTTTCCTTGCGGTCACCGTGCGCCGTACCGATAAACGTCACTTGGTATTTACAGTCCTTTGCCGGGACAGGCCGCCGCAGGTTTTCCCGGTTGGTCCCCCAGGTTGTCAGGAAAACCCGATCCATACCCGACTCACGATACCCCTGCACAACATCCGGATAAGTAGTGGTTACCAAGTCAAAATGCTTTCCGGTAAATTTTCCAAATTCCTTGAAACGCCAGGAATCATCAGACATCCAGCAAACGGTTCTAACTCCAAATTCAGATCTGATATAGTCAATGGTTTCCATCCAGATCTCGCAAAGCAGTACCGCAACAAATAAAATATCAGGACGGAACGATTCAACCTCCTCTACCAGCCTGGTGTTGACAATGTCCATTGCCGGATATTTTTTCCGGTTCCAGGAATCAAAAAGCTTGACTTCATGCCCCATCGCCTTGAATGCCCTGAAAAAATGGTAATATTCGTAACTTTCCCCTCGTAAATCATCCCCGTAGTTGAATTCTCCGAAGCAGCACAATATCTTCATCAGCGTACCCACGCAATCTCCTCTAACGACACGATTTCTCCGACGTGGTAAGATAGCTTTCCTAACCGACAATACAAAAGCGAATCGTCGTAAAGCCATGCGGAAAAATATCCCTTTTGCTTGAATAGAATGTTTAACGACATATATTCACAACCGTTTATATCGTTTATAGAAAACAGGAACTGCATGAAAAACCCTTTTGAAGCGCATTATGACGAGATGTGGAAAAGCCAAAACCTTCCCCCATATCTTACGTCCCTGATTCCATTATTTGATAACCTTGAAATTTCGGAAAAGACAAGGATTCTCGATATCGCCTGCGGCAACGGAACGCTGGGCAAATTCCTGATCGGAAAATATGGCTGCCGGATGTATGGCACAGATATTTCGTCAGTGGCAATTGACGCTTCCCGCAAAAACGGCTACAACGCAACCTTGATGAACTTGGACAGCGGCGAAGAACCGTTCCCCCAAATAAAATTTGATTACGTGGTGCTAAGTGCGGTGCTGGAACACATAATGGATCCGGAAAGTATGCTGGAAACGGCTTATGATAAACTCGCGCCCGGAGGCAAGGTTATTATCCTGATGCCCAATATCCAATGGTTTCCCAACCGTTTGCTGTTCCTTTTGGGACGCTGGGACCACCGGTTGATGGGCGGCATGCCCGGCCATATCAGCTACAGAAACAAGAAACAATTAAGTAAAGCCGTAGCTTCCGCGGGTTTTGCCGATCCTGACTGGAACCATTCCGTGCTTTGTGTCGCGGGAAATACCGACTTCTGCCAGAAAGGGATTTCCGGTCTGGTTATAAAACGGATCAATAATGTCAGGATTTACTTCTGGCACTCTTTTTTAGCCTTCAATTTTATAATTACCGCGACAAAACCTTTGGAGAACCATTCCCCAGATGAATCCAAAACCCAATGAGAATGCAAGTTGTAAAAGCATTCATAAAATAGCTTCGCCATTCGGGACATTGTACGACGTTTCTTTTAGCCTGACTGATCGTCAGAAGCTGTTTTTACTGTTTTGTCTTGCCGCGCTCCTGCGCTTGACTGCGCTGTGCTTGGCCGGTGTCATTAATCGTGACACGGTACTATATCTTTCCATGGCCGACAAGATCGCGAACGGTGAATTTGTTACCGGAATGAATTACTGTCCCGATATTCCGCCGCTATATCCGATGATACTATCGATTCCCATATTTTGCGGAATTCCGGGTCTTGCCGGGGCATATATGATTTCATTCATTACCAGTATTGTGCTGCTGTTGCCGCTGTACGGCATCGCCACGCTGCTGTTTTCCCGAAAAATCGGACTATGGGTGTTGTTTCTGGCGGCAATTCATCCGATCCTGCTGGAATATTCACATGTTCTGACCCGGGAGCCTACATACATCTGCTTCATGATATGCGCCGCTTACTTCTGCGTCAGGCAATACCGCAAAGACGGCGTCTGGAACTGGATCGCGGCCGGAATATTCAGCGCCTTGGCCTATCTCATCCGCAAAGAAGGGGCGGTGATCCTGATCGTTATGAGCGGCTGGTGCGTGGTCAATTTCTTTATCATGTCCAAACGTGAAGCGGTAAAAAAAATCGTGGGATTCGTCATCATGCTGGCAATCTTCTTCGTCCTGTGCTTCATCTTCCAGTGGATCATGAAAGACACCGATACCAACTGGCGGGTAATCGATATATATAAACTTCTCAAATATCTGAAAATGGTCAGGAATTAGACATGCGATTCTCTGATCCCAGTGCATATTACGATTTCTTCTTTCAGGACACCTTTAAGATGTTCCACCCGGTGATTATTGTCCTGATCATTGCCGCGCTGATACTGAAAAACATCAAAATGTCGCGCGGAATGTTCTTCATAGTCACGCTCCTGGCCGCTGACTACGCGATCCGGATGCTGATGAATTTCGCACTCCCAGAAAACTACTTTTCCAAAAGATACCTGCTCTTTGAAACTTACTTGCTGATCATATTCGCCGGATGCGGCGCGGCAGGACTGGCCGACCTGTATTTCCGGAAATTCAAACCCGACAAACTGACAAAAGGAATAATGACAGTACTCGTTATCGCACTGCTGGTTACCCAAGTCGCACAGGAAATCAGACCGCGAACTAAAAGAACCTACATCAAAACAATGGCGGAAGTAATTGCCAAACACAAAGGCAACCGTATCGTCTACGCAGACTCCACATCCCTGACCAGACTACTCTATTACGCAGGCATCTACAAACACGACAATGTAAAAAAATACAAGGACATGAACGAAGAGGCGTTTTTCAAGCTCAAACCGGAAGCTGGAAACCTGTACTTCCTGTGCTCGGAAAAATCCCCGGCAGCACTGAAGGAACTCTACCAAGACAGCCCTATGGATTTCAACAATCTTAAACTCATCAAAAAATCCGCCTATAAACGCAAAAAGAAATTCTATCTCTACCTGCTACAGTAATTTAAGCTTATAAAAAAATCATGAAGATTTTATTATGTGGGGAAAGGAAATCCTTTTGAGGAAAGTCTTTGCTCCCCCATATAATCAACATTTTTTTCAACAAGGTTCAGCGAAATAATTTTCTTTTATATTCTTCGGGCAGGCTATCAATATTTTCCGGCGTAATCATTAAATACCGGATATCAAACGCTTTTGCGGGATCTTTCGGCGGGACTTCGTCCTTGAATTGAATTCCCGGCTTGTAAGTTGTCATGGCAATGATTGCCCCGGCTTTGATAAAACCTTTAAGCCGGCAAGTATCACCGGTAAGCATGGCGAATTTCGGAGTTCCTTTGATGGCCCTCCGCAACGTGCGCATGTTTTTCAAATCCAAGGGAAAACCGAATGTGCAAACAACCACCGCAACATCTTTATGGGTATTAATCAGGTCATCAAAATCCCTGGCTTTAACAATTTCCTCAATGGGTGTCATTTCTATATCCCCCTCCTTCGCTGGGCTGATATTCGTTTCTCTAACAATAACTTCCCTCTCGCCAAGCCCTTTTTCCAAACTATCGACAACAGACATTAAATTATTGCTTTTATGATAATGGTAAGATACAATCACCAACACTTTTCCTTTGGGATACTGCCTGCTGATCTCCTTGCCCAGCATAAAAGCTTTGGCTTGTTCGAACTTTATATAATTTTCCCTTGCGGATGATTTAGAGTCCTGCGCGCGCTCATCAGCATAACCGATAAATACAAACAGTCCTCCGACAAGAACTAAGCACGAGATTAATTGCTTCCACATTCCCTGGTCCTCCTGATTTATATTTTACTACTACGGTCAACTTGGTAATTATATTATCGTTTAAGCGATCAGCATTCAAACTCCGTTGATAATTTTTCGAAAACACTTTCCGTTATATAAGCGACAAGGGTTTGACACTGTGGGGTTATGCGGTATATAATCAAATGTAATGAACCGGAGTAAAATTATGCCGCAAACCCATTATGCCAGACTGGGCATCGAATATGGCGCGGACTTCAAGCAAATAAAGAAAGCCTATTACCGCCGGGTGAAACAGTGTCATCCCGACCTTTTCGACAACTCTCGCGTAAAGGAAGAGGAATTCAAGCTCCTGGTGGCGGCGTTCGACGTATTGTCCGATCCGGAAAAACGCTACCGTTACGACCAAACCCTCAACATCGGCAGGACAGAACGAAGTTCCGCAAAAGAGACCTTCCGGGAAAATTTCAACTCGATCATGGACACTCCGGCGGATGACGTTCTTGAAGAACTGGTCACTGGCAACCGCGTCCCTCCCAACTCAACGCTTGCCACACTGCTGCTCGACTTACAGCGCACAAATGTTTTCATGACCTACCGGGAAGGCAAAAACATGTTTTATCAGCGACATTACATCAAAGCCCAGAAACTTTTTACGCAAGCCGTAAACATGGCCCCGAACAACATTTTGTATCGCTGCTTCCTGGCGCGGGTATACGCCGTACAGGGCACTTACGGCAAGGCCAAGGTGCAGTACCGGGCGGCGATAAATCTCGGTGACCGCCGCGCCCCGCCCCAGAACCTTATCCGCATCCGGCGGGAACTGGACTCGGTCAACCGCAAACACATGCCCTGGTGGCATTCTCTGGTATCGCTGTTCGTTCCCGAAAAACGCCTTCCGGAACTGCCTCCTGACGAAGCCATGATCGCCGAAACCAACCGGATCATCAACCGCATCGCCGCCCGTGACCGTAAAAAACCCAGGCCGTCGCGCAAGCTTCTCGATAAATAACCGCTTCGAGCGCTTGACTTTCAGTGAAAAAAGTTGATGTTAGGATGAATTTTCCGGAGACAATATGGAAAAAAATGATTCAAAAAAACATCTGCTGATTCTCAGTGGGCCAATGGGGAGCGGTCACGTCCGCGCCGCGGCCGGTGTCGAAGCCTGGGCAAAAAAAGAATACCCCGAACTAAGGGTCACCAATATCAACGTGGCCGATTTCATGGGCAGGATCGTCCGTTTCATTTATGCCCGGATGTATGCTTACCTGGTCAACAACTATCCCTTCCTGTGGGGGTTCGTGTATTACACCACCGACCGTCCGCCGGCAACCTCCCGGATTTCCCGGTTCATGACCTGGCTCAGACACGCCACCGCGAAAAATATTCTCCGGGAGATCATCCGCCAGGACGCCGACTACATCCTCTGCACCCATTATCTTTCCGCGGAACTGGTGGACAAGCTGAAAGCGGAAGGCAAGGTCACCGCGCCATCGGCCTCGCTGGTCACCGACTATTCGCTTCACAACATTTATCTGCAACCGAGTCTGGAATACTTTTTCGTTGCCAGTGACGAACTCCGTTTCCGGTTGGAGAAAAGCGGTATCCCCCCGGAAAAAATCCATATTACCGGAATCCCGGTTTTCCCCGAATTCTGCCGGGAATTTACCGATGATGAAATCAAAGATTTAAAACAAGCACTCGGCTTCAACACCGATTTGAGGCTGATACTGTTAATGATGGGCGGAGAAAGCAAAGACAAGCTTTTGAACCTGACAAAAATGCTTTTGGAACGCTTCGATAATTACGCTTTCGTCCCGCTTCCAGGTAAAAACGAACAGGTACTGAAACAGCTTAATGAACTGAAGGAACAATATCCGGACAGGCTGTTTCCCGTGCCTTTCACCAAGGAGGTATGGAAGTATCTTGCCGTATGCGGCGCGGTGGTATCCAAACCGGGCGGAATCTCCACTTCCGAATGTCTCGCAATGCGCAAGCCCATGATCATCATGGACCCGATTCCCGGCCAGGAGGAGCGCAACGCCGATTACCTGCTGGAACGTTCCGTGGTAGCCAAGGCATACGACGAAATCAGCCTGATCTATAAAGAAGTTCTCCTCACCACGGAAAGATTGAATTACATGCTTGAGCAAATAGATATAATCAGAAGGCCCGACGCCGGAAGAAAAATTCTTGAAATCCTGACAGATAAATGAAAAAGCTGGTAATCCAATTTACCGGAATACTCGCGATGCCGGTTCTGCTGGCCGGACTTACCGCGTGCAGTTCCATTGAAGTATCCAAATTCGCTTCCGAACGGATGATCGCCGTCGACGGTGACGGCTTCCCTTACCCGTACTCAGTGAAAACCGGGTCCACGGCAATCCCGAAAAGTAAATTTAATTATGACCGCCATCTCGACCGGATCGTTGAATCCATCAAAAGGAGCGGCAGAAAGAAAATCCTGATCCATGCTTTCGGCGGACTGAACAACCTAGATGAAACCATCGGCTATACCGAAAAATACTCCCGGACCATCAGCAAGGAATCGGATTTTTACCCTATCTTCATTTGCTGGAAATCAAGTTTGTTCGACGCTTATTTCGATCACCTGTTTTTCATCCGCCGGGGCAGGACCAGCTACTTCTCAGGCCCCATGCTCTCCCCTTTCTATTTCCTTATGGACATCACCCGCGCCGTATCACGATTGCCGGTAAACCTGGTTTATCAATCATACGGGCTTTTCTACGACGACTACGGCGAGGAGTTTGACGACGTGGAAATCCGCGAGGAAATGAAGAAGAAAGGCATCAGGGCTTATATCGGTCACGACAACTCTTCGATATATAAAAAGATCGGTTTGTCGAGCGTATATATTGTTTGTTTCCCAATCCGGATAGTGACAACGCCCCTGATCGACGCTTTCGGCAAAAGCGCCTGGGACGTGATGAAACGCCGCACCCGCACCGCATTCTATCCCGTTCATCCCCTTGAAATCACCCGAAAAGATAAAATCAAATTCGCGCTGTTCCCGGAAAAAGGCGCGCTCGCAAAACTTATGGATAAACTCAGCGTTTTATATCAAACCGACAAATCCTATTCGTTCACCCTTATCGGACACAGCATGGGGCCTCTGCTGATCAACGGCATATTGGAACAGTACAATACTCTCCCGTATGAAAATATTGTTTATCTTGCCGCCGCATGTTCCATCAGGAACTCCATGGATGCAGTGGTCCCGTATCTCCGCAACCATCCTCAATCAACGTTCTACAATCTGTGTCTCCATCCCGAGGCCGACCACATCAACACCATGTTCCTAGGGTTGCCCCGCGGCAGTGTGTTAGAATGGGTCGATTCGTATTTCTCTGATCCGGTAAGCCCGGAAGACCTGGTTATCGGCAGTTGGAGCAACGCCATCCAAATTGTGCCCCGCCGCACCGTCTCAGTCCGTTCCCAGGTAGTATTAAAGGCTTTCGGCATAAACGACCCGAAAACCAACACGGTTCAAATCGACATGCCCCAGGACCATGTGGAAATCAGTGGCCTCAAGGTAAAATTCTGGAAAGAAAAATTCTGGAAAATCCCAGCCAATAATCCGCAAAAATAAAAAACTCAAGGTTTTGGGTCCTTGAGCATTTATCCTGTTCCAAATTGCCGGTAACGTTTATTTGTTACAACCGTTTCCCTTGCCATTGTTTGATTTGGAATCATCGTCGTCATCGTCGTCGTCACCGTCGTCGTCATCATCGTCATCGTCGTCATCATCGCTGCTGCTTGAACTGTTGCCCTTTTCCTTTTCGTCATCTACATCACCCGACGGGTCATCGGCATTCGGGCCGCCATTGCCGTTGCCCGGATTACTGCAGTCGGAACCGTCTTCGTTGTTTCCGTGTCCGTTGTTGCCATTGCTGTTACCGTTACTTGAGCTGGAATCATCATCTGAGCTCGAGGAAGAACTCGAATCATCTGAACTGCTGGAACTGCTCGAATCGTCGCTGCCGCTAGAGGAAGAACCGGAATCGTTAGTATCGGAATTACTGTTACTATTAGAATTACTGTTGCCGTTACCGTTGCTGTTCGAACTGCTGTCGTCTGAACTGCTGTCGTCGTCTGAACTGGTGTTATCAGCATTGGAACCATCACCTTCGCCTTCACATTCTCTTTCGCGCTCCTGGTTCTGGTTCTGGTTTTGGTTACAGTTACCGCTATTGCCGCTCCCCGAAGAACCGGAGCAACTGCTCGAAGAACTCGAATCATCACTGCTGGAAGAAGAACTCGAACCATCCGAACTGGAACCGCTGCTCGAAGAAGAACTCGAATCATCACTGCTGCTGGAACCGCTGCTCGAAGAAGAACTCGAATCATCACTGCTGCTGGAACCGCCCGAAGAAGAGCTGGAACCTTCGTAATTTCCTGCATCCGCAACCGAAACATTCCGGTCGGGATTGCGGTAATAGTTATTTACCGGATCTCCGGTGTAGTCCAAGGTTCCGTCATTTGAGTAGTACCAGTAATTGCCGTAATTCGCGCCACCGGAACTCACCGAGGACATTGAATCCATGAATACGGCATTGAAAAAACCGTAATGCACCAGATCGGTGCGGTCGTAGACTACTTTTTCATTGCGCCGGGACAGCATATTGGTAATACTTGAATTAGTCGAGTCAAAACCGAATTCCGCACCATCACCACTGGAAGCATTGTTTTTCAGCCAGTCTTCACGATTCCCCATATAATGATAACTGGTGTTGCCGATCAGGTCGCTATCATTCCGAACAACGTCTTCAGTGTCAGGGCATATCATTACATCATAGGCGGAAGTATAATCAGCGAGAAAAGAAAAGTCCACCAGCCAAACCGAAGTATAGGGCAGTCTGTCGTGATCATTACGATAACTGTTAGCTATCAGGGCAATCTGGCGGCAATTATTCAAACAGTAAATTCTCCTCGCCATTCCTTTTGCGCGGTTAAGCGCGGGCAGGATCAGAGAGACAAGAGTCATTATAATAGCAGAGACAACAAGAAGCTCAGTCAAGCTGAAAAACTTTTTATTCTTTGCGGTTTTCATTTTTTTCTCTGCTTTTATTATTTTCGGCATCAGCATATCTAGCAATATACATGCCACACCATCAAGATTCACAAAAATAATTATAAATAAAAGTATCCTGCATATATATCCAACAGGTACAAATCTTTTTTACGGGACAACAGTAAGATCAAGCATAACAAACTAATAAAAAGCAACTTAGAACATAGATGGATATTTTTTCACTATTCTGTCGAGATTTGACGGCGTAACCCAGATAAAATATTTTTTAAGCACTGCCGGATTCAAACCTTCTTCAGGGATTTTCTCATTTTTGATATTTTGTCCCGGCACAGCTATCAAAGCTGCGACAATCAACTTATACTTGAAACATTTTTTGAGAAATTTCAGTTTTCCCTTGAACAGAATAATTTTCGGGGCGTCTTTTTTAAGCCAGGACTTCATTTTTTTCAACTCTTTTGGCAGTCCTACCAGCGAAACAACCACACCGGCCTCCGAATGTTCGTCGATTATGCGGTCCCATTCCTGGCAGCTCAGCCAGTAGTTTTTTGCCGTTTCATCGATCCGCGGCCGTACCACCCCGCAAATATATTCCTTGCTCTTCTTGTTATTCTTAAATGAAGTATCAATACCGTCAATGACAACTTTTGAATACTCAGCGCCCGGAAAATCCGTGCCATCCGGATAATCGATAATAAGAACTCCGGTTTTCTTACCGGTCAGCTTGTGATTGAGAATGTAATCCCCAACGTATTCCCCGGCATATTCCAAATGGTCTTTTACAATCTCCCGGGAACCGGAATCATACCCGCCGGAAAACAGACACGAACCGAGTTGAACAAGAAACAGGAAAGCAACTACTCCCACGCAAATACGCAGATACAACAGGTTTTTCTTATCGGAGGTATTTTGAAGACGCTGGTAAAACCACCATGAACCGAAACATGCGGAAAGGATCAGTATCAGCCATAACCACCACATATTATTCTTTCCGTATTTAATAAACTTCTGTTGAATTAACCCCGGAACATCCGGCAAGTTCTAAAAATACAGCCGTTTCAACGGCAGAGCAAGCCTTTCCGTCCGGAAAATACCCGAGTAAACCAATACCGTTATACGTCATAACCAGGTTTCCCACGTTAGATTTTTATGCTTTTAATTGACTTCATGCCAAACCCAAAGTAATTTACCATTTGCAACCAACAACTTTAAGTTTTAAGAAAGGGAACGCAATGGACTACGTTGCAACGCTGAAGGAACTGCCGAAAAAAAATGATTTCTTTGTCGGAATCGATAGTGACGGCTGTGTTTTCGACACAATGGAGGTGAAGCATAAGGAATGTTTCTGCCCGAATTTCATCAAACATTTCAATCTCCAGGCCGGCAGCAAGTATGCCCGGGAAGTATGGGAATTCGTTAATCTTTACAGCAAAACCCGCGGCTGCAACCGTTTCCTCGCCGTCAGGGACTGTCTTAAGTTCATGAAAAACCGTCACGAATTCTCCGACCGTGAAATTAAAATCGCCGATATGCCCGAAATGCACGCATGGATTGACGTTGAAACAAAACTGGGCAATCCCGCGCTTACCGCTAAAGTTGACGCCTCAGGGTCCGAAGAGCTCAAAGCACTGCTCAAGTGGAGTACCGAAGTAAATGACACGATAGCCGAAATGGTACATGATATTCCACCGTTCCCGGGCGTCCGCGAATTCCTGAAGTACTCCCATCCCAAAGCTGACATGATCGTGGTTTCACAGACCCCGGTGGAGGCCCTTGAGCGCGAGTGGAAAGAAAACGGCATCGACGAATACGTTGATATCATCGCCGGACAGGAGTTTGGCACAAAAACGGAACATCTCAAATACGCAACCGAAGGCAAATACGATTCAGATAAAATCCTGATGATCGGCGACGCCCCCGGCGACCTCAAAGCCGCTCGTGCCAACAACGCGCTGTTCTTTCCGATCATCCCCGGACACGAAGAAGACTCATGGGCCCAACTGGTTGAAGAATCCGCGGAACGTTTCTTCGCCGGAACCTATGCCGGAGCATATCAGGAAAGCCTTCTGGCGGAATTCGACAAGGCATTGCCCGAAGCCCCGCCCTGGCGCCAGGGTTGAATCCTGCCAATGCAGGCATTGGATTAAAACGGCATTGCTTCGCTGACGCTGGAAATGCCAATGAGTGTCATTGGATGGAATGGCCGGAATGCGTTGCGATTCCAGCGGGAAACTGCTGGAGTTCACAATTTCAGTTGTGTTTTATACCCGCTTTCGGCAAAAGCGGGTTACTCCGGCAAAGCCATCCATAATTTGTTTGGTAAATATGGAAACAGCATGCAAAGTTGTGGTTAAAGGCCGGGTAACCGGCGTGGGATTCAGATATTCCACGGTCAGGCAGGCCGCCGCTTTTCCGAGTCTCAAAGGATACGTCCGGAATGTCGGGCCGAGTGAAGTAGAAGCGCTTTTCCAGGGCGAAGAATCCGAAGTGGACCGTATGGCCGAATGGATGAAGTCCGGTCCCGGCTGGGCGAGGGTCGACAATTACAGTAAAACTAAATTGCCTCTAAGCGGCAATTTGCCGTTGTTCACCGTTCGCTGACTTGATATCAAAACCGATCCGGTATATCCTGATTAATCTTGTCAAAAATAGTAGGAGAAAACCATGAGTAAGAAAATCGTGATAATTCTGGCGGACGGATTTGAGGAAATCGAAGCCATCACTCCGGCGGACATCTGGATGCGGCTCGGATTCAATATGACCCTTGCGGGAATGGAATCAACCGCTGTAAAGGGAGCCCACGGTATTGTTTTCGATACCGGATGCAAACTTTCGTCGGTGGATCCGGAAGCGGTCGACGCGGTTGTCCTGCCCGGCGGCATGCCCGGTTCCCTGAACCTGAAAAACTCCGACGCGGTCATAACATTCCTGAAAAAAGCCAACTCCGCGAAAAGTCTTATCTGCGCCATCTGCGCCGCTCCGATAGCCTTGGGGCATGCCGGACTCCTTGATGGCAGGAAATTCACCTGCTATCCCGGCTTTGAAGAACAAATCCCCGAGGGGGAATATACCGCCGAACAAGCGGAAACCGATGGAACTGTAGTTACCGGAAAAGGTCCGGGAGCGTCATTCGACTTCGCCGCCGCCGTAGCCATTGCCCTGGGCAAGACCGAAGCGGAAATCGAAGACTTGTTCGACGGCATGATGTACAACGACTGAACTGGGAAGCAACTGCCGGAATGAGTTTTCAAGTTACCGTTAAAGATGGATACAGCGCCGCCCGCCGCGGCGTGTTAACTACCCCTCACGGAAAAATCAACACCCCGATTTTCATGCCGGTGGGAACTCGCGGCGCAGTCAAGGCAATGTCACCGGAGGAACTTGAAGAACTCGGCGCGGAGATCATTCTCGGCAACACTTATCACCTGTTTCTGCGTCCGGGCATGGAGATTATCCGGAAAGCCGGCGGCCTTCACCGGTTCTCCGGATGGGAAAAGCCGATCCTGACCGACAGCGGCGGATTCCAGGTGTTCAGCCTGGCCCAACTTCGCAAACTCAAGCCGGACGGAGTGGAATTTTCCTCGCACATTGACGGCTCCCGATTTTTCCTGGGACCAAAGGAATCCATGCAAATCCAGCGCGACCTCGGTTCTGATATTGTCATGGCGTTCGACGAATGCACCCCCTACCCTTGCAGCCACCAAGACGCCGCAAAGTCTCTGGAAATCACCACCCGATGGGAGACGGTCTGCCGCGATGAACCTTTGAACGAAGATCAACAGCTTTTCGCGATAGTCCAGGGTTCGGTTTACCAGGACTTGCGGGAACAGTCGGCAAAGAGCCTAGTGGAACTGGACTTTCCCGGCTACGCCATCGGCGGACTGAGTGTTGGCGAACCCGAAGACCAGATGTATGAATGTCTCGACTGGACCGTTCCCCACCTGCCGGAAACCAAACCGCGCTACCTGATGGGCGCCGGGCTTCCCCGGCAGATTGTCGAAGCGGTAGCTCGCGGCGTGGATATGTTCGACTGCGTAATCCCCACCCGGCTGGCGCGGCACGGAAGCGCGTTCCTGAACAATGGCGAAACCATTCCGGTAAAGGCCGGGCGCTTCGCGGACGATTTCAGCCCGATCGACGAAGCATGCGGATGCCGGGTCTGCCGTAAATTTTCCCGTGCCTACATCCGGCATCTGGTGCAAGTAGGTGAAATTCTCGGTTTGCGGCTGTTGACTTACCACAATCTGTATTATTTTATAAATCTTATGAAAGAGATACGCGAGGCGATTACGGCGGGAGAATTCAGCAAATTACGGGAGCGTTTTAAATAATTTTTTGCCGCCAAACAAATTTTGGATGGAAACTGCCGAAGTGCTAAACGGCTTCGGCAAATTCGCGAAGCAATTTGCCATTTTCAATCCAAGGCTTGCCTTGGGGTTTGGAAAAAAGAAGTGGGGGTTGGGGAGAAGGAAATAAACTTTTTTCAAACAGGTTTTTCTTTGTCCCCAAAATATAGTATTCTTACATAAAACTCAGGGATTGAAAAATGAATGTGAATCTTCATCATTTGCAGTTGTTCTACTATGTTGCGAAAGCCAGGGGAATTTCATCAGCTGTAAAGATCATCCCCTACGGTATCCAGCAACCGGCTATCAGCCAGCAGCTTATCCAGCTTGAAGAAGACCTGGGAGTGAAGCTTTTCCGGCGGCGGCCGTTTGAATTGAGTCCGGCCGGAGACAAACTTTACCGGAGTCTGGCAAGGTTTTTCGACAACCTGGAATCCGACCTGCTGGCACTGAAAGACGATGCAGGGGTACGTATCCGCTTCGGTTGCCCGTCGGTGATTTCCTCCAACTATCTTCCGGAACTTATCCGGCGGATGATCGAGAAATTTCCAGTAGTCCGGCCCTATATTTCCGAACTCGACGGTTATGACGGCGCCACCGCGCTGATCAACCGCGAAATCGATATTGCCATTTCATTTGTCGACCTGATCCGGTCGAAAGCGGTCACCGCAAAAAAACTTATGAGTGTACCAATGGCAATGATCGTACCGGAGAACCACCGGTTCGTCAAGGAAGGGTTCTGGCCGAAAAGCGATTTCGCACGGGAAAAATGGATATCCGTGCAGGCCAGAAACGAGGAGTTGGAAGAAGGCTTGTCGCAATACGGGCTAACCCCGGAATATGTCGCGTCCACCACCTCGATCGCGGCCGCGCTGAAATACGTGGAAATGGGAATCGGCATTGCACTGATGGCCCAGCCCACTCCTGACCTGCTGGCTGACCACAAAGTCGTCTGCCTACCCCAGCCGGATATTTTCGGCGCAATTTCCCTCACTATCGCCTGGCGAAAAGATTCGCTGATCGATGAAAAAATCCTCAAATTCATCTACCAAACCGCCAAAGCCCTCTGCGAACAAATTACTCACTCGGTCGAAAAATGAACTTATATATGCTCACCTTTTTTGCCGATAAAAGAGACGGCAGTGATACTGAAGCCGTTATCAACCTCTGGATAAAAAAGGAAAATACGGACGGCCTGAAGGAAATCGCTCACGAAATGATCGACGACTTGGGATACACCCCCGGTGAATCGGTAAGCTGGGATGAAGTCAGGGAGTATTTCGATGACGAGGACAATGAAATAGATTTCTCTGAAAATGTTTCCTTGGCGGAAAAATCAGGTACGTCCGCAATGGTTATAGAGTATCAAGCCGAATAAGATGCCCACTGAACCTAATCCCTGACAACCTAAATGCCAACAGCTTCAAATACCAAAAAGCTTGATGTCTTCGAGCTTGATTCCAAGGTTTTCGAGAAGGCGCATGTGATAAGAAAGGTCGCCGGGTTCTTCGGGATAATGTGAATCAGTGCCGAAAGCCACGCTCGCGCCAATTTCGAGCGCATTGCGAAGCAAGTGGGAATCGGTTGGAGTATGGAAATGAGAATTCACTTCTACCGCAACTCCCGCGTTTTTGGCCTTCCGGACAAGATCGGAAACCAGCGAATCCTGTACTTCAATCTGCTTGCAAAGCCAGCGAAAGGGATGTCCGAGAATATCTATGTCCGAATTTAACAATTGCGAAACATGATTTTCCCAGTAGCGAATGATTTTCTGCTCGTTGGCGGTCTCGGCGTTGACAGGCAGATAATGGACCGATCCGATCAGTACCTTTAATTCATTTCTGAATGCCGGGTCAAAGGTAAGGCGGCCGTCTTCCATCATTTCGGCTTCGAGTCCGGGAACGACCTTATCCGCCGGATACTTTTTGATTCCATCGAGATATTCGGCCATGATTTTATTGCCGCGGTCACGGTTCTGGTCGAAAATCCGGCTGTCAGTGATAAATTCCCAACGCCAGGCGTCCTCGCGTTTGAAATAAATGGCCATGCCATGATCGGTAATGGCTATTTTTCGGGGTTCGTCCTTATCCTGAAGCTTCTCCAGGTAGAAATCGACGGTCATACATTCATCCGCGCAATAGCTGCGGTTAGTATGGTTATGACAGTCCAGCATTGGGTTATACCGATAGGTTTTAACGGACATGCCCCTGGCAGGAAACACCGGGGACATGCCATAGTCAGATGTGCCCGGTTCAGGCTTTTGCGGCTTCTTCCTTGGCGCCGGTTTTGGCCTGGTTCAGCAGTGTGGAAAGTTGAACTTTTTTACGGTTGGCTTTGTTCCGGTGGATAACGCCGCCTTTAGTAGCTTTATCCAGCAGGGAGGTGATTTCCCGCAGGAGTTCAGTGGATTTTTCGTCACCGGCCGCTACTGCATCGCGGAATTTTTTCTCCACGGTTTTCAAAGCGCTTTTCCGTGATTTGTTGAGCGCCCGAGCCTTTTCGCTGGTCTTCAAGCGCTTGAAAGCTGATTTCTTGTTAGGCATATTAAATCCAATTCCTTCTTTTTTGATTCAAACAAGAACCGAATAATCTATCAGGGATTTTTTATTTCGCCAGTCCTCCAGGACAAAAAAACGGGAAAAAATCGAAAATATTTTCCGGCAAATCCATGCACCGATATGATTTGCAATCTTGTCATGCCCGGATATATTATCATTTCAACAGTTTTTATTTCCGTGCAGGAATTTAAAGTGGGTGCGGTTTTACCCGCTTTTTTTATGTTGATAAAATGATAACTTTATTGGAGTTTTGACTGGATAATCATGAATAGCGAACTACTAACGATATTAGAATATATTGAGCAGGAACGCGGAATCAGCCGCGACCTTCTTGTGGAAGCCGTGGAAAAGGCCCTGCTTACCGCTTCCCGCAAGAGCATTCACCCTGCCAATGAGCTTGAAGTAAAAATTGACCGTGACACCGGCGACATCAAAGCGTGGGCACATCTGGAAGTCGTGGAAAGCAATCCAACCATTGACCAGATCCTCCTGGAACGGGTCAAGGAAAGAATGCCGGAAGCGGAACTGGGTGAAACCATCCGCTGGGAAGTTACCCCGTCCAACTTCGGCAGAATTGCCGCCCAGACCGCAAAACAGGCGATCATGCAGCAGCTCCGCAAAGCCGAAAAAGCAATCGTCAAAGAAGAATTTGATGATAAGCTAGGCCAGATTATCAATGGTATAGTGCGCCGTTTCGAAGCAGGAAACATCATTATAGATTTCCAGAAAGCCGAAGGCGTCCTGACGTCCAAGGAAAAGATTCCCGGCGAACAGTACATGCCCGGCGACCGGATCAACGCCCTGCTTCTGCGGGTTGAAACCTCCGGTTCAGGCCCGAGCCTGATCCTTTCGAGATCGCATCCGGATTTCGTCCGCCGCCTGTTTGAACGGGAAGTCAGCGAAATCCATGACGGCGTAGTCGAAATCGTGGCGCTGGCCCGTGAAGCCGGCGGCCGCAGCAAAATTGCCGTCGACAGTCATGATCAGCGGGTTGACCCCATCGGCGCATGCGTCGGGATGCGTGGAATGAGAGTAAAAAACATTACCAGTGAACTCGGCGGAGAACGGGTTGACATAATCCGTTACGACAGTAATGTAAAGGTTTTTGCCGCCAACGCAATGCAACCAGCTAAACCCAAAAGCATTGAAGTTGACGAACCCAATCACACTTTGATTGTGCATGTGAACCCTGATCAGTCCCGGCTGGCATTCGGAAAACGCGCCCAGAACGTGCGTTTGTGTTCGAAGTTGGTGGGATGGGAAGTTAAGATAGAAGTTGACGAAGGAGAAAAGGAAGAGTCCTTCGAGGAAAAAATAGAAAAAACCATTAATCATCTTTCGGACAGTTTGCATATTGATCCGGACCTGGCGGAAAAACTGGTCAGCAACGGCTTCCTTTCCGTTGAAGGCGTGAAAGCCGCAGGCGAATCGGGCCTGAAAGCTGTCGACGGCATCGAAGAAGCTGAAGTCGAACAGATTGTCAAGGCGCTTGACGGTCTGAAAAACGAAGATGAAGCATAAATACGAATTTGAATTGAACCGAACTGAGCGGCCGGGAGTCCGTGCTTGTGAAGAAAACTAAAGTAAAAGACCTTGCTGAAAAATACGGGATATCCCCCAAGGAGATCATCCGCGAACTGGAAGCCGAAGGCGTTACCGTTAAGGGCGCTTCCGGCGTTATTCCGGAAGATATGATCGAATTGGTCGAGGAACACCTTAATGATACCCTGACGGAAAAAAGGCTGAAAGCGACAGAAAAGGAATCCTCCGAGGATGAAATTCATGTCAAAAGCCCGGTAATTGTTAAGAACCTTGCCGAAGTTATTGACAAAAAACCCAACGAGATCATCAGCAAGCTGATGCAGCTCAACGTTCTGGCCACTATCAACCAGACCATCGAACCGGATATAGCGGTTAAACTGTGCGATAAATTCGGCATTAAACTGGTGGTGGATAAACGCGAAAAGGTTGACCACGGTAAAGCTGAAACCGAAAAAATCGATATCACCCCGGAAGAAATTGAATTCATTGACAATCCTGAAGACCTGGTCCAACGGCCTCCCGTTGTTACGTTCCTCGGTCATGTCGACCACGGAAAAACCTCCCTTCAGGACTACATCAGGAATACCGATATAGTTGATGGCGAAGCCGGCGGAATCACCCAGCACATTGGCGCATCAGTGGTAAATTCCAACGGCAAACCCATTACTTTTATCGATACCCCCGGCCACGAAGCGTTTACCCAAATGCGGGCGCGAGGCGCGAATGTAACTGACATAGCAATCCTGGTGGTTGCGGCTGACGACGGTTTCATGCCCCAGACAATAGAAGCCATGAACCATGCACGGGCGGCAAATGTGCCGATCATCGTAGCTATCAATAAAATCGACCTTCCCGGCGCCGACCCGGATAAAATCCTGGTCCAGATGCAGCAGCAGAACCTCATGAGTGAAGATTGGGGCGGGGAAGTGGGGACCGTAAAAGTTTCCGCGAAAACCGGTGACGGGATTGACGAACTCCTTGAACGGATCATTCTCGAATCGGAAATGCTTGAGCTTAAAGGCAATCCCAAGCGTCCGGCTGATGCAATAGTACTGGAAGCCGAGCTTGAACAGGGCCTCGGGGCAACCGCGAACGTCCTCGTCAAAAACGGTACGCTGAATGTGGGTGACATTGTCCTGTGCGGCGAATATTACGGCCGGATCAAATCTTTGATCGACGCGAAAGGCAACCGGGTAAAGAGCGCCGGCATCAGCATGCCGGTCAAAGTCGTGGGTCTTTCCGGCGTTCCAAACGCAGGATCAAAAATGGTTATCTGCAAATCGGAAAGGGAAGCCAGGAACATTGCCAGTCAGCGTAATGACGTTCTGCGCAACGAACAGCTTGCTAGGCCTTCAGGAGCAACGCTTGAAGACGTGTTCAACAATTTCGGCGAAAACCGCAAGAAAAACCTTAAACTGATTATCAAATCCGACGTTAAAGGCTCAGGCGAGGCAATTGCCGACTCGCTAAGAAAACTGCCTTCCGAAAAGATCAGCGTTGATATTCTTCTCACCGGAACCGGAGCCATTACCGAAAATGACGTTCTGCTGGCCGCCGCTTCCGACGCGGTGGTTATCGGGTTCCATGTCCGGGTCAATCCCGGCGTGAACAACGTTGCCAAACGTGAAAATGTTGAAATCCGTCTGTACAGTGTTATTTATGAACTCATTGAAGATATCACCGACGCCCTTGAAGGCCGCCTGGAGCCGGACAAACGGGAAAAACCGCTTGGTCAGGCCAGGATTCTCCAGATATTCGAGGTTTCCAAAGGCCCGAAAGTCTGTGGTTGCATGGTCGAGACCGGTCTGGTAAGGGTCGGGGCAAAGGCCAGGGTATATCGTGATGGCGAACTGATTTTCAATGGTGAAGTAAGATCTCTGCGGCGCTTCCAGGATGACGTCAAGGAAGTCCGGCAGGGACTCGAATGCGGCATCCGGCTAGATAACTTCATGGACTTTGTCGAGGATGACAAGATCGAGTTCTATGAAATTGAGCTGAAGAAAGCTACTCTCTAATCCCAGTTAATAATTAATTCCACACAATCCGGAGGACTGAATCATGGCTTCCGAACGTATCATACGCGTTAACGAAATTCTGAAGCGTGAAATTGCCGACCTTATCGAGAAAAAGCAGTTCAACGAAAGCAACTGCCTGGTTTCGGTAACCAGCGTCGATACTACCCCGGACCTGCGCCACGCCAGGGTGAACATAAGCGTGTTCGGCGGTAACGAGGAAAGCAGAAAGAACGCGTTGCGTTTCCTCAACCGCAACCGCAATGACCTCCAGCGGAACATCTCCAGGCACGTGGTGATGAAATACACACCGGTGCTGGAATTTGTCATCGACGGCAATCTTGAAGCCGGTGACCGGGTGCTCGACATCATCAGGGAACTTGAACAAGATGAATCCTGATGCGTCAATCGGACTCGAAAAAGCCTCCGGTTTTCTCTCCGCTCCCGGCCATTTCCTGATCTTCACCCATGAAAATCCCGACGGGGACGCTTTCGGCTCGGTTTTCTCCCTGCACTCGTTTCTCACTGACAACGGCGGCAACGCAACTGTACTGCTGCCGGAAGGAATCCCGGAAAACTACCAAAGTTTCGCTCCGGAAAACGGGATAACGGAAAAGCTTTCCCCGGAAAAACTCAAAGAATTCGACTTTGTTGTGTGTCTGGACAACTCCGCGAAAGGCCGTTGTGGACTGGAATCAATTTCCCTTGAGGCAATCAAACAACCCTTGCTGAATATCGACCACCATCCCGACAATGAAAAATTCGGGAGCGAGGATGTGATTGTCCCCGATGCGGCGTCTACCACGGAAATCCTGTTCCGGATTTTTAAAAAGTCGCCAAACCGGAAAATATCCGACTCCACCGCAACCGCCCTGCTCCTGGGGCTGATGATGGACACTGGCACTTTCCGGTTCGACAATACCAGCCCGGCGGCTTTTCGGACAGCCGGGGAATTGCTGGAGCTTGGAGCCGATCATCACCGGATAATTAAATCAATGCACCTTTCACGGCCGTTGAATTATCTCCGCTTCGAGGCGGAACTGCTGTCAGATCACCTGCGGACGGCGTTCAGTGACCGGTTCGCGTGGTTTTTCATTCCGGAGGAAATGATAAGCAAATACACTGTGGATTTACGGGACACCGAGGGATTGATCGACATTATCAGGTCGATAGCAGGAACCGATATCGTGGCCCTGATGCAAAAACGCGAGGATTATTTCAAAGTATCCCTGCGGTCAAAAGACCCAAAATATTCCGCAGGAAAAATAGCCCGTCAGCTCAACGGCGGAGGTCACGAAATGGCGGCAGGATGCAAAATATTCGCGCCGGACCTTGCGGAAGCGGAAAAGGTGTTGCTCCAATTCGTGAAAAACGAACTCAATCAGGGCAAGCCATGATTGCATTTGCCGTAAAGCTTGAAAAAACGCGAAAGACTGTTACTATAATCGGCTTTGTAAAGTAAAAAATAAATTGAAATGAGATAATGGGTAAAAGATTCAATCCGAAAAAGCACCACCTTCCGCCAATGAAGGAAAACGGTATTATCCTGGTGGATAAGCCCAAAGACTGGACAAGTCACGACGTGGTTAATTTCATCAGGATGCGCTTCAACGTTCCCAAGGTGGGACATTGCGGCACTCTTGACCCCGCCGCCACCGGCTTGCTGGTGCTGGTGATCGGACGTTTCACCAAACTGAGCGGCAAATTCAGCGGCGAAGACAAGTCTTACGATGCCACGATCCTGCTGGGAACCGAAACCGATAGTCAGGACATGGACGGGGAAATCATTGCCGAAAACGACTTTTCCGGCATCACCGAAGACCAGTTTATCGATGCGCTGGCACTGTTTCACGGCAAACAGGAACAGCTTCCCCCAATGGTGTCAGCGGTAAAAAAGGACGGCAAACGGCTATACGATCTTGCCCGTAAGGGAATTGAGATCGAGCGTGAACCAAAGGAAATCGAGATCCACAGTATCAAGATGACAAAGTTTTATCCGCCCTATGCGGATTTCACCCTTACCTGTTCCAAGGGAACTTATGTTCGAACTCTGTGTTCGGACCTGGGCAAACAACTCGGTTGCGGCGGCGCTCTTTTCAATCTGCGCCGGACAAAAAGCGGCGGGTTCGACCTGCAGGATGCAGTGACCGTGGAAACATTGAAAGAGTGGGAACAGGACGATCTGCGGCTCCACCTTTTGAAATATCTCCATGAAAAGCTTTCCAGAATCAATAAATTCACCGATTTCTAAACATGCAATACGACTCAAGACAAATTGAAGAACTGGTGGATGATTTTCTGGCAAAAGCGAAAAATGAGTTCTCCGTTGCCGATATGTTTGACGCCATCTCCGAAAAAATCAGCGACTGGGACCCGGAATTCGAGGATAAACTGTTCAACGACCTTGAACAGTACCTGGACACCGCGCCGGGGCTTTTCCGGGATACTGGAGATTACGAAAAGTTTTTTCCCCGCCGGAATTTTTTCCTGAATAAAGAATTCTTGGCGATTCCCGTTCAATACGAACTGAAACACGGAGTGCTTATCCCCGGACACCGGTTCGCGCCGTTCTGTTGCAAGGAAATTTATCCGTCGGAACTGACCCTCCGGGAAAACGGAAAATCCAAGCCGGTCAAATGCAAACAGATAAGCTGCCCCCTGCCCCTGGCGGCAGTGTTGCACGCATTACTCGGCTCAGAACAGATGATGGAAAATTTCTATGTTGAAGACCAGCGCAATCACGACATCCTTAAACAAGACAATATTTCCGGAGAAATATATTTGTCAGCTTATGACTTCGGGGAATTTTATAAACGCCATAATTTTACTTTCGGAGACGCAATCAGGTTTAAGATCCGGAACTGGGAAACCGGCAAATTGGATTTCGAGTATCTTTCGCAAAACGACCGTGATGAAAAACGGATATCCAAATGGATAGACGCACTGGACGATGTGCTTCCGGCGGTGATCGACGACCATGCCGACTATTTTGATATTCCCGAACAACTGGCCAAAGCGTTTTTCCGGTCCCCGGACAAACTGATGGATTCACCTGTAAGCGGCATTGATGAAATCCCGAATCGCTCCAATGCAGTTCAACTCGGATTTTCCGGCGGCAGGACCGTACTCACCCGGAAAGCCGATGCGTCAGAAGACGAAGACTCCTCCCCGCCTCCGGGAATCATGATATCCGAAGGCGCCACCGATTCGCTCCAGGAGATACTGAAAGATATAAAATGTCCACTCCGCCCCGCTGAGATCGAAGCATACATCCTTGACGAAATGTTCGACGGGGAAGCGTCTTTCGATGCCTTCTACTCCCGTTGTTTCGACGATCTGTCACTCGAATTTGCCGATGACGCCCAGCAAGCTATCTTCCAAAACTTCGTGGAAGAGCTATGGGAAGCCCATCTTGACCGCTACAACCGGTTCAATGACGACCTTAAAGGCCCGGTGCGCAGCAGAATTCTTGAGCTTGTGGAAGCAAGGAATCAGTGGCTGCGAGAAATGCAGGACATCTACGAGGGAACCAAAGCTCCGCCCGAAGAAAGCATGAAAGAACTTGCAAAAGCTGCAGGGGCACTCTGCCAGATGCTGGAATTGATCAATACTCCAGATAAAGTTCTTCCCGATTCGGAAGTGGAGGCTGTCTACGAAACCCTCGATAAAATGGAAGAACTGCAGGACCAGCTGATGCAAAACATTTCCACGGAAATGAAAAAACAGCAGTAAAGTTACCCGAGATAAGCAAGACCCGCTGTAAACGCTTAAATATCAATATTGGTTTTACGATAAGTTTCCAGCACTTTGCGGCGTTTTTCATTTTCTATCCGCTGTCTTTCCTGGATAGAATAAGCCTTGGCGGTTTCTTTGATACTGGGACTCTCACGTGTAAGGATAAATTCTTGACACTGATTCTGACTGTTTAAAATTATCGTAAGCGTTCCTCTGGTTATCTCTCCGGTCCAGTGTGCGTTAAGGGCGTTTGCTTTCTTCTTTTCAATTCCTTCCTCACCAGGCAAGCCGGGTTCAACTGGAACAGGCTTGGGTTTTTTAGGCTGTTTCTTCTTCTTAGGCTCCTCTTTCTTGACGTCCTTGACATCTCCGGCCAGTTCTTCCTGGGCAAATCTTTCCGAACTGACCTTGGTCTTTTTCAAGTCCTGTTTCGTTTCATCGGTATGGCCATAAATACTTGTGAAGCGCTGGTAAAGAGCTTTCATTGCTTCGTCGGTGGCAATTCTGAATTTGATAACAACCTGATAAAAAAGGTCGTAGGCAAAGTTAAGTTCAATCTGCTGAATAGGGCCCTCGGCATATTTCAAGATAATCGAGTTATCAGTTTTGACCACCGTATATCCTGCATCAGGAGCGGATTTACCCTCTTCAGCGGCTTCAGGACTTGCGCCTTTGTCTTCTTTGCCGAACAAAAGCAGTTCCACTTCACTGCGTTTGTCCCCCCACATGGCATACTTATATCCCTGGTCAGCATCAATACCGGCGTACTTGCCGGCAATTTCCAGTTGTTTCTCTTTTGCCCGTTTCATTAATTCCTCATATGATTTAGCCATCATGTTATAAGGAATTTTCGCACTGTCATCAACAGGAGCCGCATCAGGATTCGCGGGAGTCCTTGACGCAACGGAAGAATCAGTTTTTTTACCGGTTCTCGCAACCGGAGGTTCTCTGTCTCTGGGAAGAGTATCAGGCGGTGCGGTTGGAGAAGCTGGGGCGCCGGTTCCATCTTTACCTGCAACGGCAGCCGCTTCCCGTGCTTTCCTTGCGCGCTCTTTTTTCGCGGCGGCCATTCTTTCCAGCTTGGCCTTGGCCGTGCTGATCATTATCGAGGTAACCTCTTTGGGGGTCATCCACTGCTTTGAGCAATAAATATATCCGGCCTTCTCATTTTTATTAACCTGATTTGCCCTTAGTCCCCGGAATATATCAGTGGTGTGCATACTTTTCCGTGAAGCGTATTCACGGCACTTCTGAGAAATATATTTTTCTTTTTTATCTTCACAGTATTTTTTTATCACCTTGGATTTTGATTCGTCGTCAAGGTCAAACACCGCAATAGGACGGTCTCTGATCACCACGCTGTTTTTCCCGTAATAAAACTTCCCTTTTGCTTTATATCGCTTGCCGCCGCGGTAATAATAAAGAACCACTTCGTCGCCTTCCTGGGCAACCTTATATTTTTTATCCGCGGCCTTCCGTGCGCGTTTCGCGATTTCCGCCATGCTGAAAGGAAATTTCTTCGCGGCCTCTTTCCTGGCTTCCACATATAATTCCTTGGTCGTGCGGGTATCGGGTTTTTCTTCAGGCGTCAGGGAAAGATTCTCTCCAATTTTCTGAAAAATCGCCGCTATCGTGTCCGGATTATTGAGGTTTTCGCCATTCCTGATAAACGACATTATGATTTTCTGCACCATACTGATGCGTTCATTGGAAAGTTCCGGCCCTTTCCTGGGCGGCGCCAAAAGACTTAAGGAAGAAAAAAACATCACTATCAAGATAATACAATATACCGCGCAATTCGTCATCTGGTTTCTTTTAAGTAATCCTGAATTCATTCCCGACAGTTCCTAAAAGTTAAATTTGCTTATTCAGACTTTTTTAATCGCATACTGCCATATCAGGTTATATATTAACTGAAAATGCCCGAATTTGCAACTTGTTAAAAGCACATAAAATCACTTACTCCATGGAAAAAAATAATATAACTTCTTACAGCGAAAAAATCAACCCTGCCCAATCTCAAAAACTCGCTTCCCTGCTTAAAGAACGCGGATGGGAATTCAGCACCGCTCCCCACGCATCCTGGCGAGCAAAGAAACTGAAGACCAACGTTGTAGCTTATGAAAGCGGGAAATTACTGGTCCAGGGAAAAGAAACCGAAGAATTCGTAACTTTTATTCTCGAGCCGGAAATCCTTAAGGAAGCCAGGTTGGGATACGAAAATGTGGACCCGGAAACCGGGAAAGTGGCCGAATTCGTCCCCCACGCGGGAATCGACGAAAGCGGCAAGGGCGACTTTTTCGGGCCGCTGGTTATTGCCACGGTATTTGTCGATTACGAGGAGGAACGGAAACTCCTGGACTTGGGAGTGAAAGATTCAAAAGTCATCAAGAGCGATAAAAAGATCCGGGTAATTGCCGACAAGCTCCGAAATGTCGTTGGCGGAAACTTCGCAACCGTCCCGATCGGCCCGGAAGCCTACAACCGCCTTTACAACAATATCGGCAATCTCAACCGGCTGTTGGCCTGGGGACATGCCAGGGCGCTGGAAAATCTCCTGGAGAAGGTTCCGCAATGCAACCAGGTGCTGGCCGACAAATTCGGCAACGAATCCCTGATCCGCAATGCCTTGCTGAAAAAGGGGCAAAAAGTCATCCTGGAACAGAAAACCAAGGCGGAAAGCGACATTGCGGTGGCTGCGGCCTCCATCCTCGCCCGTGACGTATTTGTCAGGGGAATTGAAAGACTCGGGGAAAATTACGGAGTGGTATTGCCGAAAGGCGCCAGCGCAAAAGTTATTGAGGTTGGTGAACTGCTCGTGGCGAAACACGGCCCCGATATCCTCGACAAGGTAGCGAAAACCCATTTCAAAACAAGCCAGAAAATCCTGGACAACCTCTTGTAAACAGTTTTAATCGAAGCGGAAAAATGCCGTTTCAGCCTCGGGCCTGCTCTGGCTTCCTTGAAAAGCCGGTACGGAGTGATAGATTTCTTTTCGCGCGAAAACCAACAGGAAATTGGGGCCATGACTAATCAAGGACAGCGTTTCGCCGTTATCGGCGATCCGATCAGCCATTCGCTCTCACCGGTGATGCAGAATGCCGGTCTGGCGTCGCTTGGACTGAACGCGGAATACGTGGCTGTCCATGTACCCCCGGACAAACTTGCCGATTTTGCCCAGTCCGCTCGAGAAGAACTGACCGGATTCAACATAACCGTGCCTCACAAATCAGCGATCATCCCGTTCCTGGACGAAACCGGTGACGCCGTAAGGCTTGCCGGAAGCGTCAATACGGTCACGGTTCGCAACGGAAAACTTTACGGCGAAAGCACGGACGGCTACGGTCTTTCGGCCGCCATTGACGAGGCATTCGGAATTCAAATTCCTGATAATCGTTTCTGTTTTATCGGTTGCGGCGGAGCAGTCAGGGCAGTGGCATTCTACTTTGCCGAACAAGGCGCGCAGTCCCTGGCATTCATCAACCGGACCGAAAGCAAAGCAGAAGCACTGGCAAAAGAAGTAGCCGGGGCTTACCCGATGGTTGCAGCGGCAGCTTCCGGACTCGACAACGAGCCTCTGATCAGGGAACTGCTGTCGGAAGCAAGTGTTGTCATCCAGGGAACAAGCCTGGGCCTGAAACCTGATGATCCCCCGCCGGTAAACCCGGAATGGCTGCCAGAGGAAACCTGTCTTTACGATACTATCTACCACAAGACGGCATTGCAGAAAGAAGCCGAAAAACGCGGGATAAAAACCGCGGACGGGCGCGGCATGCTGTTGCATCAGGGCGCAAGATCACTGTCGATCTGGACCGGGATGGATGCCCCTGTGGAAGTCATGCGGAAAGCCCTTTACAATGCTATCGCGGAACGGGAAAGGGATAAATAATGATTTATCCTTACGCCTATCCGTTCACGCCTGAAATGATGCCGTTGTGGCACATAACGGTTTTTATCGTAGGGACCTGCATTGGCAGTTTTCTTAATGTGTGCATCTGGCGGATTCCCAGAGGCGAGTCCATTGCCAATCCGCCATCACACTGCCCGAAATGCAACCACGTATTGTCATGGTATGAAAACATTCCCTTGGTAAGCTGGACTGTCCTTGGGGGCAAATGCCGGAAATGCAAACTAAAAATACCTTTCCGCTATTTTGCGGTGGAACTACTCACCGGGGTAATGTTTTTCCTGGTATGGTTCAAGGTGATAATCAATCATGAGCCGCTGCCGCTGGTAATAATCTATTTCGTGATAACCATGCTGGTGATCTGCACGATCTTCATCGACGCGGTTTTCTATATCATACCTAACGAAATAACCTTTCCGGCAATAGTTTTCGGCTTGATCTGGTCCATAATATTCCCTTCCATATGGAACACGGATTCCCACTTGTGGGCTTTCCTGTATTCCCTGCGCGGTTTTGCCGTGGGGTTTATCGGTTTCGCCATATTCGCCATTATAGGCAAGCTGATATTCAAAAAAGAAGCACTGGGCTGGGGCGACGTTAAATTTCTGGGAGCGATAGGCGCCTGTCTGGGAGGCATGGCCTGCCTGTTTTCCGTCCTGGTCGGTTCGATTGCCGGGGCAATTGCCGGCACTATCGTTATCATCTACAAAAAAGAAAAATTCAGCAGAGCGATTCCGTTCGGCCCGTTCCTGGCGGGAGCGGTATACCTGTGGATTCTTTTCGGCCCGTTACTGCTTGGTATTTATTTCGGTTGGCTGAAAGAACTGAGAAATTTGTTCCAGTAAAAATTTTACTCCCGCCGTTTTTTGTACTATAATGGAAAAGTTAATATTCGGGGTTGATATAAATTTCAGGATTCCAGGAGGGGAAAATGCGGTATGTTCTCATAGTAATCATTTCGGTAATCTTCACGGGGCAGCTTCTGGCGCTTGAAGCCGAAGCAATCAAAGTTGAAGGCAAAGTCAGTTTCAAGGATTCAGCAAAAACCCCCTGGATGCGGCTCAAAGCAAAGATGAAACTGCGTAAAAGCGCGATCATTAAAACCGCCGAAGGAGCAAAGGCAACCCTTAAAATCGGCGAAATCAGCGTTATCAGCATCCACGAACTCACCATTATCAGGCTCAGTAAGCTCTCCGACACAAAATCCGGGGCCACTATCGGCATTGACATGAAATGCGGCAGAGTCGACAACGAACTGAAAAAAGGAAAAGGTGACGAAACCCGAATGGGAATAAGAACCCCGGCGGCCGTGGCGGCCGTGCGCGGAACCAAGTATTTCGTGGAATCCAACGCAAAAACCAAAACCGCCAGAATCGGGGTATGGGAAGGTCTTGTCGAGGTAAGGTCCATGACGATGAAAGGGCAGGCAAAAATGGTCAAGCCCAATTACGAAATAATCGTCCTCTACAACAAGCCCCTGGTTGATCCGATCAAAATGAAAATGGACGAAATAAGGAAAGAAAAAGAATTCCGGAAAAATGTTCAAAACATCAATCTGGTCAACAAGTACACTCAGGCCGGCGCGAAAATGATGGAAATGAACAAGATGCAGACCGATAAAGCGGAAAAATTAATAAAGAAAATCGGTCTTCAGAAACAGGGGGAAAGAATTATCCGCGAAGACTTCGTGAAACTGAAAAAGGCCATCGCACGTCTCTACGCCGATACCGGATATTATCCGCAGATCGAGGGCAGCCCGGTAAAAGGAACAAAGGGCTGGACATGTCTCGTAAAAAACGAGGACAAGGACGGCAAGAAGATCAGAAGGTGGAAAGGCCCTTATATAGATTCAGATTTCAAAGACCCGTTCGGCGGAACCTACAGCGTAATTATGTTCAAGACCCCCAAGGGAAATCCAATGCTGAAAATCTCCTCCGCGGGTATTGACAAGGTATTCGGAAACAAGAATGACGAATCCGTCATATACGGTTTCGCGCAATTGGAAACCGACGCAAAAGAAGAAAAGAAGAACCGCCGGAAATGGAGAAAAGATCCCCTTGTCACCAATGACAAACAGCCTAAAAAGAAGAAGTGATTTCAGGTGATCGCGGCAGCGGCAACTTCTCGTAAAGTCCTGATGCTCGCAGGCTTGGCCTGCCTGGTGTCGCTGGCGGTAATGCTCCTGATTACCGGATTCCACCTTTTCAGGCCTCTCGACAGCCTCAATTACGACCTGCTGATGCGTATCCGCGCCAAGGGGCCAAGAAAGGCGGCGGAAACCGGCATCGTGCTGGTTACCATCGACGAAGAATCGATGGCGGAGATCAAACAGCAGTGGCCGTGGGACCGGGCATTGTACGCAAAGCTGATCGACAGACTTTTCGCGGCGGGAGTAAAGGCGGTTGGAATCGACTTGCTCCTGATTGAACCTTCCCGTAATCCGGCTTCAGATGCAAAACTTGCCGAATCACTGAAGAAACACCCGAAAGTTGTGCTTGCCGCCAAACTCGAAGGCATCAAACGGACTTTTCTCGACAAGGAAAATCCCGATGAAGATGTTGCGGCTGAAGGCGAAAGACTTGTCCTGCCCAATCCCTCATTCAGGAAACATGCCGGACGCGGCGTGGTAAACCTTGAACTCGGTTCCGGGGCGGTTGTCCGAGGGTTTTATCCGTATTACAATTTCTGGGACGATCTCTACCCGTCCTTCGCTGTAGCGGTGTATGAAAAGGCTTTCGATTGCAAACCGGCCCTGCCGGAAAAACCCAATCCGGGAATTGACTTCTACGGTAAGTCCGCCACGTTCCCCGTTGTCCCCGCCTACCTGATCCTCGGCGGAATGATCGACATGAAAAAGTTCAAGGACAAAATCGTCCTGATCGGAGTTACCTTCGTCGACGCCCACGACCTTTTTTCCACCCCCCTTACCCGGGCCGGAGAAGCATGCTCCGGAGTGGAAATCCAGGCCAATATCCTTGCTTCGCTGATAACGTCCACCTATCCGGGCGTGGTTCCCTGGTACATGGAAATGATAATAGTTGGACTCGTCGTTCTGCTTTCCGGATATTTTGTGATGTTCCGTTCCGGACAAATGCTGGCGGCGTCATTCTCCCTGATCGCCCTGCTTTTGGTTGTTTTGGACATCTGGCTGGCAAAAAGCTACGGCACTATTCTATATTTAAGTTACCCGGTCCTGGCAATGCCGGTTACTTTTATCCTGGTGAGTTTTCCAACCCGGCGGCCGCTGGTACTGCACACCAAAGTCGGGCCGTACCGCCTTCTCGAGGAAATCGGACGCGGCGGCATGGCCGTGGTCTACCGTGCCATTCATCCCCGCACCGGGGAGGAAGTGGCGCTCAAACAGATGTTGCCGGAATACACCAGTGATACGGAGTCAGTTACCCGCTTTCTCCGAGAAATCGAGTTGATCCGCGCCATGAATCACCCGAACATTATCCGCGTAGTCGACGCCGGGGAAGTTGACGGCCATCCATACTACGCCATGGAATACATCAAGGGATCGTCGCTGGACAAAGTACTGGAAGAACATGGGCCAATCGAGGAGCTGGAAGTACGACGCATCGGCGGGGCCGTGGCCAGGGCCATTGCCCGCGCCCATGAAGTGGGAGTTATTCACCGCGACATCAAACCGGACAATATAATGTTGACCGCCACCGGCATGCCTAAACTCACCGACTTCGGAGTAGCCAGGAAACTTAATGCTCCCCAGCTTACCCGCACCGGGGCATGCGTCGGGACTCCTTACTACATCGCCCCGGAACTCTGCCGGGGAGGAATGCCGTCTCCGGCCTCGGATATTTACAGCTTCGGCAGCACCTTGTACATGCTTCTTGCTTACCGTCCGCCATTTCTCAGCGATGACATGGAAGCCCTTTTCGGCATGCTTCTTTCTCAGCCTGCCCCCGACATTAAGATTTACCGCCCCGGCCTCGATCAGAATCTCGCCGACCTGATCATGGAATGTCTGAACAAGCGCCCCGAGGACCGGCCGGAAAGCATGATGGCGGTTGCCAAGCGCCTTGACCCATTCTACACGAATATTGAACTGAAAACCGTAAGCAGGAAACGCGAATCGGAAGTGTTCTCCAGTGTCGATATGCCGGAAAAAACCATCACTATCGATACGGTCAAAAAAGAATCCCCACCGGTAAAACCGCCAAACGCCACAATTGCGCCAAAAACCCCGGCCATGGTGATAAGGGAAGTTGGCGAAGAAGCGCCTAAACCGAAAGTTCCGAAGATTAAATCAGACGCAGCAAAAAGCGTCAGGCCGAAACCGAAATTGCCGGACGGCGGTGAAACCTGGAACTCAAAAGCAAAACCCCAAGCGCCCAAAATCACTGCCGGATCAACGGAAAACAACAAACCGAAACTGCCGAAAATAAGAACAGAAACCCCTAATACCAGCAAACCAAGAGCGCCAAAACTTAAATAGCCTTTTTATATTTACAATCCTGGTTGGTGTAAATGGCAAAACGGACGTATATTATAAAGAGCCTTATTTTCTATAATTGGGGGGATTCTTTGAAATGAGTGATAAAGATACACAATCGAACGAAGACCGGAAAGAGGTTTTCAAGATCGGTCCCAGCGGCAAATCCGAACGCAAACTGATCCGTATCAAAACAGCCCTCTCAGATCTCGCCCCCGGCAATGAAACTGCCCCTGACGACGACGAAATCATCAAAGTTCTGAGACCTGATGATATCGTTGATGAAAATCACAAGCCAAAGCTTCCGAATCCCGGCAAAACCTGGGTCATTACCCCTCAGGATATGAAAAACGCCACTGATGAATTCGAAAAGTATACCAAAGCTCGTGAAAAAGTTCAAAAAGATACTAAAAAAAACGGCAAATAACCACATAATCCGTTTATTACAAACACAATACACCCTAACAAAATCAAAACAGGCCAACTAACAGTTAGTTAAGATTTCATTAAGAGCTTATTAATTGAACGCTAGCCTCATGTTATAACCTGATCGATTAGTCCACCAAAACAGGCTTTCCGGAATTACTGTACTCACAGCCTGTTAATAACTTGTTGACAAAGTGCGGTTATCAACAAAACTGCCGGACTTTACGCTCATTGCAAAGTATTGCCGGAAATAGTTTCCCTTTCATCCCTAATCCCTCTTGACAAATCACGGAAAGAGTATTAATTTCAAAAGTATAAATTGTTATGATAATCACAACAATTACCGGAAATTCATGCCAAAAGGAAACATAATCGCGCCATTGCAGTCCCAGGGAAAGGTGGAACTCGCCAGAGACCGCCTTCGTCAGTTTATTTCTGGAAGCCTTGAACCGGGCGACAAACTGCCTACTGTCCGGGAACTGGAAAAAAGCCTGCAAGTAAGCCGGACGACAATTTTCTCCGCGCTGTCCGGTCTTGCCGCCGAAGGTATTATCAAGGCAGTTCACGGCTCAGGATATTTCGCGGCTGAAGCGCCCGTCCCCGCAGCCTCGACAGTTGCTATTCTCTATATGAACAACCCCGTCAAAGGGGAAGGCATAACCCGGGAGTATCAGATAACTACCCTGGTTGAAGGCATCCAGCGACAATACCGGAACCTTAATTTCAGGTTGCTGCCGTTCACCGCGGACAGTTTCCCTTACTCCCCTGAAGATTTGAAAGAATTCAATGCACTGGTCATTAACGGAATGCTCAATCCCTCCGAATGCGTCATGATAAACGACATGGATATCCCGGTAATTACTTTCGGCTCCGGTATCCGCCCCCAGTTGAAAGATTCTTATGATTTCAGCTTTGACAACTATGCCCAGGCAAGAAACTTCCTGACGGAAATGAAGAATACCGGACACAAACGCTGCGGCCTGGCTGCATACAGCGATAAGCCGGTGGAAAATTTCCAAAATGTTCATCGTGAAGTGTTCGGCGATGATCCGGAAGCCGGTCAAATTATCATTTTAAGGGACAGGGAGGAAGACGAACCTGAATTTGAACGGATTTCCCGGATATTCGACAGCCTTCAAAATACCCCCGCATGGTTACTGGTAGATGAATATATCACAAACCATTTCATCCGGGAATGCCTGGAGCGGGGCGTTAAAATTCCGGAAGATGTTTCTGTAGCCTCATGTTATTATTCCAACACCTTTTTCAACATTTCCCCGGCAGCTATAACCTGCACGGACATTTTATCGTACTCCCGGCAGCTTGGAACCGCGGCTGGAAAGACGCTGATGAAAATTCTTTCAGGCAATCCGCCGCGCCAGCACAATTATAAAATTATTCCCGAAATCTGCTTAGGTGAATCAATCGGGAGAATTAACAGATAAAAATAAAAAGAAAAAACTTTAAAGGAGGAAAAAATGAGTGAACAAAAGAAAAAACCCAATGTGCTGTTTTTTATGACCGATCAGCATCGCTACGAATGCCTGGGATGTCACGGTTACCAACTGCTGAAAACCCCGAACCTTGACAAATTAATGGAGGAAGGTGTAGATTTCCAACGCACTTATGCACAATCGGCCATATGCATGCCGTCGCGCGTGACCGCTTTCACCGGACAATATCTCCACACCCACGGAATCCAGAGCAACAGCAAGTTTGCCGACATGGGACATCTTCTGATGCTTCCCGGATACATGAAACAGAATGGTTACGATACCGCCGCCGTCGGGAAAACCCATTCAGGGAACTCCAGACAGATCGGGTTCGATTATTTCAAAATTTGCGCCGGCACGAACGAAGGCGAAACCAACGACTACTTTAAATATCTCAAGGAAAACGGACTGGATGAAAACTGGTGCACCGACCAGGCAGTGAAAGCTTACGACGCATACGTTTCGGAAATCCCCTACAAACACAGCGTTGAAGCCTGGACCGGAGACGAAACCATCAAGTACCTCCAGAACCGGGACAAGTCCAAGCCGTTTTTCCTCTGGAGCAGCTTCGAGCGTCCGCACGCCCCCACCTGTGTCCCGAAAGACAATCCGTTCCCGTACAATCCGGACGACATCGAGCTTCCGCCTTACGACGAACGCTGGTACAATCTGCCCGACACCCGCCGTCCCGGATGTGAAAACACCTGGAACGTATTCCAGACCGGCGAGGCCAAGCTCAAACAGGCCATCGCCAATTATCTCAGTCTGATCTCCATGATTGATGACCAGATCGGCCGGGTCATCGCAGAACTCGAAGCCCAGGGCGAACTCGAAAACACGATCATCCTGTTCACTGCCGATCATGGCGACTTCTGCGGTGAAAACGGTCAGTTCGGTAAGAACGTCAGCACCTACGATGTGCTCTACCGCATCCCGATGCTTTGGTATTGGAAAGGCAAAACCGGCAGGGAACAGTTCCACGAGCTAACTGAAATGGTAGACGTAATGCCGACCATTCTGGACCTCTGCGAAATCCCCGTCCCGCCGACCGTTCAGGGCAAAAGTTTCGCCAGCCCGATCCTGATGAGCAACACCCGCTGCGGTGCGCCCTGGCTCGGTAAAGACGCTGTATTCTTTGAAACGCCCTACATAAAAACCGTGCGGACTAAAACCCACAAACTGTCGGTATGCTGGAAAGGAAATCATTCCTGGGGTGAAATGTTCGACCTGAACAACGATCCACGCGAGATGAATAACCTGTACGGCAATCCTGCATATGCCTGGATTCAACACGATCTTGAACTGCGTCTGATCCGCTGGTTTATCGAGACCCAGCAACCGCAAATTCATGGATTTGGAACGGAGGTAACTTTACCTGACGGCGTATGGCGATGGTTAAGCGCACCTCAGGAAGAAATTATCAAACTCGTGAAGAAGTAGAGTTTCTGACATCTAACGGGCCGGGTTACACAATCCGGCCCGTTACACTCACGGATAAACAGAAAAAGAACTTCTTGCATATCTTGTCCGGGAGTATACTTTATATCCCACTGATCAAGTTTCGCTATCGCCACTCGTGATTGTAATCGAATATGAAAAAGATGGCGAACCTGATTTGGAGATAATATCTATGGACAAGATTTACATACGCGATTTAAGGCTGCGAACGATCATCGGAATTTTTCCGGAGGAACGCCGGGAAAAACAGGACCTGATCTTCAACATCGAACTTTCTTGCGACCTCAGCAAGGCCGGCAGAACCGATGACCTTGACGACACCGTAGACTACAAATCCCTCAAAAAAGAGATCATCTCCCTGGTGGAAAAATCGAGTTACAAGTTGATTGAGAGCCTGGCGGAAGCTATCGCCGACTGTTGCCTCAAACCACAAAAAGTAGAAGGTGTCAAAGTGACGCTAGATAAACCGGGAGCGTTGCGCTTTACCCGAAGCGTTGCGGTAGAAATCGAGCGTAACAGACTTTCCTGCGATTAATTGTCGCTCCTGCCTTGAAAATTTCCTTCCCCGTATTATTTTGAGACAAATTGTCACTTCTTCTCAATCGAGGCGTTAATGAGCGATAAAAGCAGTTTTCTTGACCGTATGATCGAACGGCTGGATACGATTGACTCGAGCAGTCTCCAGGCGTTCATCATGCACCTTGCCCGGGAAAAAGGATTCCTGGAAACCTTGTTTAACGCGATCCGCGAGGGAATCGTGGAAATCGACCGCCGGTTGAAAATCCGCTACTACAACAAGGCCGCAAAGGAAATGCTCGGATTGCCCGATGATACCAGCGAAATAAGGATATCCCAGTTTCTGCGCGGAATCGACTGGCGGCTGATGCTTCAGGAGGATAAAAACGAATGGCAGCGGGTATCGCGGCAGGAAATCGAGGTAATGTACCCCCAGCGCCGCATTCTCCAGTTCTATCTGGTTTCGCATGAGGCTACCCCCGCCACCGCCACCGTCATTTTGCATGATGTCACCGAGGCCCGGAAAAAGGCCGACTCCGAAATGGAATCACGGCGCATGCAGGTGCTTTCCACCCTTGCCGCCAGCGTTGCCCACGAAATCGGAAATCCCCTGAACAGCTTGTCGCTCCACCTGCAACTCCTCGACCGCTCCCTGAGCGATGAAAACTTTGATCGCAATGAAGCCAGGAAACTGGTAAAAACCGCGAAAAGCGAAGTAGACCGTCTTGACGCGATCATCAACCAGTTCCTTACCGCGGTCAGACCGAAAAAGCCCATTCTCGCCCCGCTGGACTTAAAAGAAGTGATCATTGAATCTTTGAACTTCATGCGCTGGGAATTTGAAAACCGCGACGTCGAAGTCAAGTGCAGTTGGCCCGACGTGCTCCCCCGGATCAAGGGCGATGCCGGACAACTAAAGCAGGCGTTTTACAATATCCTGAAAAACTCCCTCGACGCCATGCCTAAGGGCGGCGGCATCGACATCGACTGCGAACTCGACGACGATTTTGTAAATCTTATATTCACTGATAACGGTGTCGGGATCAAGCCGGAAGACATCGGTTCTATTTTCGACGCTTACAACACAACCAAGGAGCATGGAACCGGACTGGGGTTGATGATCGTGGAAAGAATCGTGCGGGAACACGGCGCCGAGCTGGCTATTGACAGCACCCCCGGCAAAGGAACCGTGATAACTATCCGTTTCCCAAGGGGCGGACGCCGGATGCGGGTACTTCCCGCCCCGAAAGAAGACTTGCTGATCGATGCTGACAACAATGATTCCGAGCAGATGAAACTGTTTTAAATAAACTGAAATCTCATAACTTAAGCTGAAAAATCATGTTAAAAATCGAATACACATCAACCGCGTTGCGTGGTGAAGACTGTCAGGAAAAAGTCGAAGCCGCTAAACAATTCTGTGAGGAACGCGGAGCTGAATTCGGCGTCCAGGTCCACAACACCGCCGATAAAGAGGAAGTTTTAAAAGTCGTGGCACTGGATCTGCCGCTATCATTCCACGCGCCGGTAATGGGAGATTACCTGCTCAATCTTGCCGCGGAGGATTTTTCCCCGGCTGTCGAAAGCATGAAAACAAATGTGGAATGGATGCGGAAACTCGGAGTAAACAAGGCGGTGTTTCATGCGTTTATGATGATTGATCCGCCAATCCCGGCTTTCGGACGCGGCCGGCCGTTCATGGAGAGCTTCAAAAAACTTTTCCGCACGGAGCTGGCCCTGCCGGACTCCACCAACAACCGGGATTTTTATGACATTCCAGAGTATCATGAGCGATTTCCGAGGGTAATCGAGCGTCTGGGCTGGTTCAGGGAAAAGTATCCCGATCTGACTTTTCTGGTGGAAAATGATTATCCCGTATCAAGTTGCGGACTCGTCTTCCCCGAACACCTGGAAAAAATTCCCGGCCCGTTGTGCCTGGATGTTGCCCACGCATGGGCCTCGGCAAACATTCATGACCGTCCATATATGGAAATGATCGACGGTTTTCTCGCTACCGGACGCGTGGAAATGGTCCATCTGCATGCCTCACCATTCATGCCCGGTTCCCCCAAGGAAACCTGGAGCGACGGACACAAGCCATTGTCCATCCCCAATGCAATGGAACTCCCAAGGGTAATTACCGCCTGCCGCGCCCATGAAATTGAGAATTTTATTCTGGAAGTTATCGATGCTTCCGTGGAGGATATACAAATATTTTTTAAAATGTGGCAAAATGCTGAATAACCCGAAAGGGATGTAAAATATGGAAAAAAAGAAAAAACCAACCCTGATGATAGTTGATGACGAACGCAATACGCGGGACGTCATGGCAAAATTTTTCCGTCCGAAATATGAGGTAACTTTAGCGGAAGACGGTGAAATCGCGAAAAACATCCTGAAAAAACGTAATTTCGACCTGATCATCACCGACATGCGAATGCCGGGCACCGGCGGCATGGAAGTATTGAAAACCGCACTTGCAATGGAACCGCCGCCGCCATGCATCGTGGTTACTGCTTACGGTTCGATTGAGAACGCTGTGGCAGCAATGCGCGCCGGCGCTTTCGACTTCGTCACCAAACCGCTGAACTTCGACGAACTGGAGATCGTTCTTGAGCGCGCCCTCGAATCCAAGAAGTTGAAAGAGGAAAACCTGGCGCTGAAAAAGCAGCTCAACAGCCGATTCGGTATCGAAAACATTATCGGCAAATCCGCACCCATGCATGAAGTGCTGGACACCGTCAGGCAGGTTGCACCCAGCCGCACCACCGTGCTAATCACCGGCGAAAGCGGCACTGGCAAAGAGTTGATCGCGCAATCCATCCATCAACTTTCCGGGCGCAAGGGAAAATTTGTGGCCGTCCATTGCGCCGCCCTCCCCGCGAATCTGCTCGAAAGCGAGTTGTTCGGACATGAAAGAGGGGCGTTCACCGGGGCCGTGGATCAGCGCAAGGGACGTTTTGAACTCGCCGACGGCGGTACGCTGTTTCTCGATGAAATCTCGGAAATCGATCCCCAGATCCAAGTCAAACTGCTCCGGGCGCTGGAAACCAGGAGCTTTGAGAGGATCGGCGGCATGGAAACCATCAATACCGATACCCGTCTGCTGGCCGCAACCAACCGCAACCTCAAGGAAATGGTCAGCACTGGTGAGTTCCGGGAAGACCTTTATTACCGTCTTAACGTGGTAACCGTGGAACTCCCTCCCCTGCGGAAACGGCGCGGCGACATTCCACTGCTGATCAGGCATTTCATTGCTGAATTCGCAAGGGAAAACCTCAGGGAAATCAGCGGGATATCCGATGAAGCCATGGATGCGCTGTGCTCTTATGAGTGGCCGGGTAACATCCGTGAACTGCGCAACTGCGTGGAACGCATGGTGGTAATGTCGCGCGGAAATGAGCTGGAACTGGAGAATGTGCCATCGGAAATCCGGCGCAAGGAAATCTCCGCCGCCGGAAAAGGCTTCAATCCCGCAACTCTCGACCTTGATAAAAATGAAAAAATGCTGATAGTAAAAGCATTGGAGGAATGCGGCGACAACCGCACCCGCGCAGCTGAAAAGCTCGGGATCAGCCGCAGGACCCTTCACCGGAAACTTAAAGAATACGATATCGCTTGAAATAAAACTGGAGAATCATTATGAAAAACTGCATTTTCTGTAAAATTATCGCCGGAGAAATACCGTCATGCAAGATTTACGAGGACGAACTGGTGCTGGCGTTCCTGGATATTTCACCGATCAATTTCGGACACTTACTGGTAATCCCGAAAGAACATCACAACAGTTGCGCCACCATACCGGAGGACGTGGCCGGACGCATGATGACCGTGGCTTCACGCCTCGGCGTGGCCGCCAAGCGCGGACTCGATATGGACGGCTTCAATCTTCACCTTGCCGATGGCGAATGCGCCGGACAAGTGGTGATGCATGCCCACTTGCACATGGTTCCGAGGGAAGTCGACGACGGCTTCCACTGGAATTGGCGGCAACTCAGTTATGGCAGTGACACGGAAAGAGATGAAATTGCAGCTAAAATTAAGGATAAATTTAAATTATGAGCAACCTGATCAAAAACACCTTCGATAAATGCCGTGAAGAAAAACGCGCCGCATTCGTAGCCTACATTACCGCCGGCGACCCGGATTTTGATAAAAGTCTGGAAGTGGCCGGCATCCTCGCGAAAGCCGGTATCGACATCCTTGAACTCGGTGTGCCGTTCTCCGATCCGCTGGCCGACGGTGAAGCCAATCAGCAGGCGGCGGTACGCGCGCTGAACTCCGGCATGACCTCGAAAAAGGTTATCGAGCTGGCCGGAAAGATCCGTGAACGCCATCCGGAACTGCCGATCGTGCTGTTTACCTATCTGAATCCCGTGGCTTACGCCGGTGATTTCGGCGAATTCTGCGATGCCGCCGCCAAAGCCGGGGTAAACGCCATGCTCCCGCTGGACATGCCCCCGGAAGAATCGGATGACTACCGTCAGGCCCTTGATGACGCGGGAATCCGGATTGTCAGTCTTGTAGCCCCGACCACCATTGCAGAACGGATTCCGGTGTTATGTAATTATGCCAATGCTTTTATTTATTACGTCTGTCGCGAGGGTGTAACCGGCGAACGGAGCGAGTTCGCTTCCGGCGTGTCGGAAAAAATCGATGGAATTAAAGCCCATACCGATTTACCTGTGGTTGTCGGCTTCGGTATCTCCACCCCGGAACACGTCAAGGCCGCCGCCGCAACCGGCGTCGATGGCGTCGTGGTCGGCAGCGCAATTGTCCGCAAGGTAGAAGCCGTGGCCGAAAAAAGAGGCTCACTCCAGGATATCGAATCCTTCGTGGCTTCGCTGAGGCAGGCGCTTTAAAAAGCAATTAGGGATTAGGTTTTAGGGGTCAGGTAAACGGATTACAAAAAACAGGACAATCGATCCGAGATTGCCCAATGGCAATAATGGTCGCACTCGGACCGAGCGACCTACTTGAAAAAATAAGAGGAGATAAGAATGAAGATTTGGCAATGGCTGGCAGTGTTGGCTGGTATGGCAGTGTTATGCGGATGCGGTGATTCGGAACCGTCGAATACGTCAACTGGACGGAAAGAACCGGCAGCAAAGCCGGAAATAAAAATTGGGGTAGTCCTGCCGTTTTCAGGAAGTCTGCTGTCCTACGGCAAAGCCACGTATGACGGCATCAAGCTCAGGATAGACCAGATCAACAAGGCCGGGGGAGTCAACGGACGCAAGATCAAGTTGATCGAAGAGGACAACAAGGGTGATTCAACCGAAACCAGGAATGTCTTCAGGAAACTTGCGGCCAGTGACAAGGTATCCGCCGTCCTCGGACCGATCACCAGCACCAACTCGCTGGCGGTCAGGAACGAAGCGAAAAAATTGGAAGTACCGGTAATCTCCCCCACCGCAACCAACGACAAAGTCACCTTGAGAAACGCTTACATGTACAGGTCCTGTTTCAACGACTCTTTCCAGGGCAAGGCCGTGGCTGAATATGCTTTCAAGGTAAGGAAATGCAAAACCGCCGCAATCATGGTAGACATGAACAGCGATTACTCGAAAGGACTGGCGGAAAGGTTCAAAAAAGCGTTTATCTCCCTTGGCGGCAAAGTGGTAACCAGCGAAGGATATCAGCAGAAAGACACCGAATTCGGTCCCCAGCTGAAAAATGTGGAATCCTCGAAAGCCGAAACCCTGTTCGTTCCCGGCTATCCGCCGGAAGTACCGCTGATTATCAAGCAGTCCAAAGTGATCGGCTACAAGGCCAGGTTGTGCGGGGCCGACGGCTGGGACAACCAGGCCGTGATCAACGGTTCGGGCAACAACATAACCAATTGCTTCCTGGTCGGGGCATTTTACCGGGGGGACAGTCGTCCGGTGGTCCAGAATTTCATCCGCGATTTCAAAAAGGTTTACGGCAAAGAACCAGGAACTTTCGGCGCTCTGGGATACGACTCGGCCAGCATGCTGATCGAAGCGTTGAAAACCGGCACGACCCCGGCCAAGGTGGTCGAAGGACTCTGCAAACTCAATAAATTCGATGCCGTTACCGGTAAAATCACCGTGGACAAAGATGGAAACGTGCAGAAAAACGGCGTGATCCTGGAAGTTGTGCCGGACGGCAAAAAATTCACCACCAAATACCTGATGACCATTAACCCGTAATCCTTTAAATGAGCCTTGACAACTTCATGCTTTTTGCCGACTATTTCGGCACGGCGGTATTTGCCATCAGCGGAGCGATTGCGGCGGTAAAAAACCGCATGGACATTTTCGGGATCATCGTTATCGCGTCGGTTACTGCCATCGGCGGCGGAACTCTCCGCGACATAATCCTCAACAAATCAGTTTTCTGGGTAAAAAACCCGGTTTATCTGCTGATTATTTTCCTGTCGGCAATCGCCACTTTCGTTGTCGCCAAAATTGCGGTGAAAACGGAAAGGTTCCTGACGGTATTCGATGCTGCCGGGCTTGCCTTTTTCACGGTGATCGGCACGAGCCAGACACTCCCCACCACATACTCGTGGCTGCTGCCGCTGGTAATGGGAGTTATGACCGGGGTTGTCGGCGGAATGCTGCGCGACCTGCTCTGCGGATTCAGACCCTACGTACTGCGCCGGGAAATCTACGCCACGGCCTCCGTCTGCGGATCGCTGGCCCTGATCGCCATGTACAAAATGCACTGGGACAACCCCGTGGCCGTAATAATCTCGATCTGCATTACTTTCGGAATCAGAATGCTGGCCGTCCGCTGGAACCTGTCGCTGCCAAAAACCCTCAGTCTCCCGAGCGATAACGGAAGCGGCGA
This sequence comes from Victivallales bacterium, assembly GCA_963678815.1. GTDB lineage: Bacteria > Verrucomicrobiota > Lentisphaeria > Victivallales. The sequence goes on along the minus strand of OY787460.1, from coordinate 2,734,176 downwards.
ATCATAACCGGCAATCAGCCATTAAAAATCCGTAGCGCTCATGGTGATTCCGGAATGGAGGACGCCGCGCTGCTGGCGGAGGGAGTCGGAAAGCTCCTGTACCACTTTCGCAGTACCTTTGACCATAATCATTTCGGCGCAGATGTGTTCAGTCAGGTGGAGATGCGTCGAAGCCATAACCTGGTGGTGATGATGGTGTTGCAGTTCGGTTAGTTTTTCGCTGAGTTCGCGCTTATGATGGTCGAAGATCAGCGTAACGGTTGCCACGACTTCCTGGTCTCCCTCCCAGGCTTCCTCGACAAGCTTGTCGCGAATCATGTCGCGGACGAACTCGGAGCGGTTCTGGTAACCGTGGGTTTCCACCAGTTCCTCGAGCTTATTGAACAGGGGTTCTTCAATCGACAAACTCAGTCTTACCAGTTTAGCCATGGCTTATTCTCCACTATTAGTTGCTTATGAAAAAGTCGGAAAAATCCGAGATAAATATAACGTTTGCCTGAAACCTTACAATGCTATTCAGCTTTTTACGTTTTTCATAGGCAACTATTTTAGTAAGGTTTTTCAGTTTCCCGGCTTGATTATCCGCAAAGGCGGCATTATTACGTATTACGCAATCGAAATATTTAATAACCAAAACAGGATCCATTATGTCCCGTAAAATTCGTTACATACTCCCGGCGATTATAATAGCAGGTTTTGCGATTTACGCCAATGCTCATTTCCAGTTAATTCTGCCGCAAACCGATATCGTGGAAAATATTTCCCGTCCGTACCGTTTCGAAATAATGTTCACGCACCCAATGAGCGACGGACCGGTAATGGAAATGGGAAAGCCGACGCAGTTCGGGGTAATGACCGACGGAAAAAAACACGACTTGCTCAAGCAGCTCAAAGCGGTAAAACTCCAGAACAAAACCGCGTACACACTCGATTACCGCTTCCGCCGTCCGGGAGACTATATTTTCTACATTGAACCAGCACCGTACTGGGAACCCGCCGAAGGGAAATTGATTATTCACTACACGAAAGTGGTAGTCGACGTTCTCGGCGCAGGCGAAGGCTGGGACAAAATGGTTGGCTTCCCCGTGGAAATCGAACCGCTGACTCGTCCTTACGGACTCTGGACGGGGAATATCTTCCGGGGAATCGTGAAGCAGGACGGCAAACCGGTCCCGTATGCGGAAGTGGAAGTGGAATATTACAATCCCGGACGTAAAGTCAAAGCCCCGGCCGACGCTTTCATTACCCAGGTAATCAAAACTGACGCCAACGGCGTGTTTTCCTATGCCGTGCCCCGCGCCGGATGGTGGGGATTCGCCGCGCTGCTCGACGGCAAGCCGCGCAAAGGTCCGAAAGGAAAAAAAGTGCCGGTGGAACTCGGAGCGCTGATCTGGATCAAAGCTACCGATATGCGTCCCTGATTTAACTGTTTAAGGAGCGATTGTGCATATAGCTGAAGGAGTCTTAACCGCATCGGTACTTTCCACCGGGGTTGCCGGCACGGTTGCCGGCACGGGTTACGGCCTCTGGCGGCTGGCGGAGAACCAGATTGCGAAAGCCGCGTTACTGGGTTCCGCCTTCTTCGTGGTGTCATTGGTCCAGGTTCCCGTCGGCCCTGCCAGCACTCATCTGGTACTCAACGGACTGCTTGGCGTAGTGCTTGGCCCGGTGGCTTTTCCGGCGATCCTGATCGGACTTCTGCTCCAGGCGCTGTTTTTCGGATTCGGCGGTCTTACTACCCTGGGGATAAATACTTTGAATATGGCCCTGCCCGCGTTGACAGTGTATTACCTGTGCGCTCCCCGGATACGCAAAGCCCGGAAGGACGGCGTTATTTTCGGCTTCGGGTTTATTGCCGGGGCCCTGGCAATCGCGCTTTCCAGTATAATGGTGGCCGGTTCGCTGTTCCTCGCCGGTCGCGGATTTACAGCGGTTGCCGTGGCTTTCTGGGCCGTACATTTACCGATAATGCTGCTTGAAGGATTCATTACCGGATCGGCGGTGGTGTTCCTGAAGAAGGTACGCCCGGAAATTTTTGAATTCACAATCCCACAGCGTGAGTCAGCAATCAAGGAGCCGGTATAATGTTCCGCAACCGCTTACTGCCGATGCTGGTTTTCCTGGCAATGTTTTCCGGTCAGGACATTTTCGCGCACCGCCTGCGAATTTTCGCGGCCCCGGAAGGCAAACACATTCGCGGCAGCGTTTATTTCAGCGGCGGTGGCAAAGGCAAAAATATTGCCGTAAACGTTTCATATAACGGCGTCAAGCTGACTGAAGTCACCACGGACAAATCAGGGGAATTCTCCTTTACCCCGAAAACCGACGGGAAATACACATTCATCGTCGATTCGGGCGGCGGGCATTCCGCCAGGACCGAAGTCACTTTCGGGAACATCACAGTTGTCAAAAAATCAAAATCACCCTCACCAGTCAAACATACTGCGAAAATCAAAAACACCGGGGAATTGAGGAAAATCGTTGCCGAGGAAGTCAGCAAAGGACTGTTTCCGCTACGCGAACAGCTTAACAGCTACGAAGACCGCGTAAGGTTTCGTGACATTCTCGGTGGGATCGGCTATATTATCGGGATCGCAGGACTTTACGCCTGGTTGAAAAGCCGGAAAAAATAATTCTGGACCCGATATAATGACATCACATCTGGAGCAAATAACCTCCCAGGAAAGGCGGGAAACATGGCTTTCCAGTTTTGACCCGCGCACCCGTCTACTGACCGCGATTGCGCTCTCGGTTCTGCTGGCGTTAAGCATGAATTTCCCGGTATTCTACTTTTCACTGATTGCGGGACTCATCCTCTGGACCAGTTCGGAACTGAAGTCTTCAATTCTGCTGAAACGAGTGCTTATACTGAATTTTTTCATTCTGGTTCTGTTCGTCACCGTGCCGTGGAACGTTCACGGAATAAAACTGTTCAGTGTCTGCGGCTTCGGGTACTCGAAAGTGGGATTTCTGAAATGTATCGCGATTGCGCTCAGGAGCAACGCGATTTTGCTGGTCTGTTCGGCCTTGCTCGCCGGAATAGACCCGGTAACGCTGGGCCATGCGCTCCGGCAACTGTATGTTCCGAAAAAGCTGGCGGTTCTGCTGCTGCTGACGGTGCGATACCTCGAAGTGTTGAGCCGGGAATCGTCCCAACTCCGCAATGCCATGCGCGCCCGGGCCTTCCGGTTAAAAAACCGCCTGCATTGTTATCGCAGTATCGCATCATTCGCCGGAATGCTGCTGGTAAAAAGTTATGACCGCTCCGAACGGGTAATGCAGGCAATGAAATGCCGGGGGTTCCGTGGCGAATTCCATTTGGCGAAAACTTTCAGCTTCAAGTTTCGCGACTGGGTTTTCCTGGGCGTCGCGGCACTTCTTGCCATTGCCGAAATCGCCGCCGAAATCTGGAGATTGCCATGAGTGAAACTTTATATCAAATCAGCAATCTGAGCTTTACTTATCCGGAAGAGCAACCGGTACTGTCTGAACTGAATTTCACCGTAAATCCCGGAGAGCGGCTAGCGGTCAAGGGAGCAACCGGCAGCGGCAAAACCACGTTGCTCCACCTGATGACCGGACTGCTGAAACCCGATTCCGGCGAGATAGAAGCATTCGGCAAAAAGCGGGTAACGGAACACGATTTCCATGAAGTCCGCACCAAAGCCGGACTGGTGTTCCAGAGTCCGGATGATCAACTGTTCTGTGCCACTGTCGGCGAGGACGTGGCATTCGGCCCCCTGAATCTCGGAAAATCTCGTAAAGAAGCAATGGAAATTGTCGAAAACACGCTTTTGCGGATCGGACTGCAAGGTTATGGAAACCGGATTACCTACCACCTGTCAGGCGGAGAAAAAAAACTTGTGGCGCTTGCCGGGGTACTGGCAATGGAACCGGAAATCCTGCTTCTCGATGAACCGTCAACCGGACTCGATACAAAATACCGGACCATGCTCATTGAATTATTGCGGAAACTAGAATGCGCGATGATCGTTGTCTCCCACGACCCGGAGTTTCTCAGCGAAACCACCGGCAAAAGCTATCAGTTGGACTCCGGTAAGCTCATCCCCATATCCAACTGATGAATATACCATTTCAGATCAAGCAGACAGCTTTTGCACAACATAGTGGTACATTATCGCACCAATAAGCCAGGCGTTTTTTTCTAAAATCTCTTTTTATTTACGCTTTCAGAATTATATTAACCGGTAAATATGCTTAATTTCATATGGAGAAGTACGATGTTTGAATTTAATATTGACAAAATTGAATCGCAAGGCAAAAAAATTTACGAAACCGCGATTGCACTGCAAGTTAAATATGGGATGCTGGTGCAGGACGATTTCTGCCGGGAACGCATCCTTCAGCATAAAGGAACCCGTGTGGAAGGTGAACGGGTTTTCTACTCAGAGGAACTTGTGCGTGAAATGATTCCGTTCGGCAGCAAGGACAAGGGACTTTTCTGTGATATCACCGAGGACTCATTTCACTACCGCGGCAATCAGGAGGGAAATGACGGCTACCGGTTCCGCGCCGGGGGATTCGCAATGTCGGTTTACGATGTTGAAAAAGGGACAGCCAGAGCATCGACGGCGAAAGACCTCGAAGAAGCACTGATGCTATGCGATGTGCTGAATATCGGCGGGCATTATCCCTGTACAGCCACGGACTGCGATCCACGGCTCCGCAATATCGCCGCCCATTTCATGTGCCTCACAAAATCGAGGGTAAGCTGTACGCACGTCTGCGCCGGAATAGAACAGGCGGACATCATCCACCGGATGCACCAGGTACTCGGACCGGAAGCGCAAATGCCGATCACCATGACGATTGTTACGCCGTTCCGGATAGAGGAAACCAATTTACAGGTTATCCGCCACTTCATCGAAAAAGGAGTTGCCCCGAAATCACTGCGGATCGTGCCGGTAGGATACGGACTGAGCGGAATGAACTACCCGATCACCACCGGAGGTTCCTGGGCTTTATGCCTTGCCGAACACATGGGACTGAAGATCACCGCGACATTGATCAAAAGCGGATTCGATATTGCCAAAGCGGTCGGCCCGGTAGGACTCGGCCCGGTCGACTTTCAGAATATGTGCCTGGCCCTAGGCAATCCCAGCCAGAATTTCTGCCATTTCGCCAATAACATCCTCGTCCATGCCGCGCTGGGCAGAAACTGGCGTGAATACCCTCACGCCGAACAGGGACTCTGGACCGGCAGCCCCTTCCCTGACACACAGGCCGCGTCGGAAAAACTTTCAACCGCGATCATGGGGCATCTGATGGGATGCAAAATGTACGGACGGCTTGGTAATTTGTGCGTAGACGACGTATTCTCGTGCGAACAGCTTCTTCTCGACATCGAGCTGGTCAAATACGCACGGGAAATGATTGGACAATTCGGAAAAGCCGATGCCTTCATGGATATGGAAGGACTTATGGAAGAAGTAGGCGATTACGTTGAAAACGATGTGAGTTTCATGATGGCGGGTTCTACGATGAAATATCTGCGCGAACTATTCCCGGAACCAGGAATTTTCGTACACAAGAAGCTTGCCGCCATAAAGGAAACCGGCAGCGACAGTTTGCTCAAACAGCTTTCGGAACGCAAGCGGGAACTGCTCAAGCAATATAACTTCGCCCTGCCCGGTGAACAGCAGAAAGAACTGGAAAACATTTACGAAGACGCCAAACGTATCCTGATAAAGTAATAGCATTTTCCTGTTCCGGTGCTAAGTTTCCCCTGAATCATACAACGGGAACTACCCAGGAGAAACCGGACGAAAAATGAAAAACCGAAAAGTCATAAGCATTATTTTCCAGGTGTTCGGATACCTGATTTACGGAATAGTTGCGTTGTGGTGTTTCGGCGCGGTATGGTACTCGAATCTACCGTGGGAGTGGCTGCGCATAACCGCCGCGCTTATTTTTGCCGCGCTTACGATATTCCTGGCAATCCTGGCACAGAAACGCCCGAAAACCGCAATTCCCTGCGCGCTGGCGCTGCTGATCGGCGTCTATGTCTGGTGGGAGCTGATTCCTGCGTCCAATGAGGGTGACTGGATGGTATCATATTCCCGGATGCCGTACGCGGCCATTCACAAGAATGAAATGGTCATCCACAATATCCGTGATTTCCAATACCGCACCCCGGAAGATTTCACCGTAAAATACATCACCGAAGCTTATAACATCAATGACCTGCGCACGGTGGACCTGGCTTATTCCTACTGGGACGGCAATAAGGCGGTGGCCCATACAATGCTGTCTTTCGGATTTTCCGATGGCCGGCATTTGGTGATTTCCTCCGAAACCCGAATGAAAAAAGGGCAGAAACAAAACGCCATCAAAGGACTTTACAAGCAATATCAAACCATGTTTATCCTCGGCACGGAGGATGATCTGTTTAAATTACGCTCGAATTACCGTAAGGAAAAGCTTTACGTCTATCCGACTTCGCTGACTCCGGAAGACGTCAGGATTCTGTTTCTGGATCTTATTTCCCAAGTAAACCGCTACCACGAAAAACCGGAATTCTACAATACTATTGTATTCAACTGTACAACTTCGCTGATTCCGAGTATCCGCAAGGTCAGACCGGCGCGCAAATTTGATATCCGCTTGTGCCTGAACGGTTATTCCGACCGGCTGGCATTCGAGGGGGGCGGGATAAAACACCGTCCTGGAATCAGCTTTGAGGACTATAAAAAAGCCCACCAGGTCGATCAGTACCTGAAAGACTTTAAACCGGGAGACAATTACTCGCAAGCAATCCGTCCCGAAGGCATTTTTTGAGGAAAATATGGATATAATTCAAGCTAAAACCCCGAAACAGATGCAAATGGCAAAAGAGCTGTTTCTCGAATACCGGGATTTCCTGGAAGTAGACTTGTGTTTTCAGGACTTTGACAACGAACTGGCGTCATTGCCTGGTGATTACGCTCCGCCATCCGGCGCGCTTCTGCTCGCAATGGATGGAGAAAAACCGGCAGGATGCGTGGCATTGCGGAAAAGCGGCGGGAACGGCTGTGAAATGAAACGGCTTTTCGTGCGTTCTGAATACCGGGGTAAAGGGCTCGGCAGGAAACTGGTTGGTAAGATCATTGCCGAAGCTGCTTACCGGGGATATAACGAAATGCAACTCGACACCCTCCAGAAACTGCAAAGCGCAATGCGGCTTTATGAATCAATGGGTTTTATCCACACTAAACCATATTACAATAATCCTTTGCCGGGAGTGACGTACTGGACAAAAAAGTTGTAACCTGAGTTGTAAGTAAAAAAACGTTCGGCACTTACACTATATTTTTTTGTGTGTTAATATAATCGCAGGAGCGATTGTTTATATTTTCAATTTTCTTCGGGGCATTGATTATGGGAAACGACCCGAATAATGAAAGAAATATCTTAGCTGGCGATGGAAACGTGATAAGCAAAAATCTGAGACTTATCACCCTGTTCGCGGCATATTGCGTCATTTTCATAGCCGCAATCAGCTTGATAGGATATTATATTCCGGGCCTGGGAGTACTCGGCAGCGTCCAGGAAGATTATATTCCAATGGCACCTGCAACCTCACTTAGTTTTATCGTTTTCAGTGTGGCCATCATTGCCGGTAAAACGGAGATAAAATTCCTCAGATATCTGCTGATTTTGGGAACTTCCGCATGTATTCTGTTCGGATTTCTCGAAGGAATTGAATACTACATAGGAAAAGATATAAGCTTAGAAGATGAAATTTTTCGCGGAAAAGGCTTTCTCGAAAAAATCCCCATAGGAAGAATGTCTCCTGTTGCCGGAGCTATGTTCATGTTTTCCGGTATTGCAATACTGTTGTCAATGTTCCGCAACAGCACCCGGAGAAATATCGGCGGAATCTTCAGTTGCCTGGTGCTGCTTGGCAATTTAGTTTTAACCCTTGCTTATCTCTATGGCTCTCCGATGATGTACGGAGAAGGTTCACTGATACCACTTGCATTCAACACGGCATTGGCGTTTATGCTTCTGGAAACAGCAGCAATCTTTTTTGCCGGTCCGGATACTTTCCCACTGTTTTTATTTGTTGGCAGTTCCATGCGTTGCCGGTTGCTGAAATTCATTATGCCGTTATGCGTTTTGCCGGTTATTTTCAGCAGCTTGCTCCTTGTATACACGATAAACCATACGCAAATGAATCTGGCGCTTCTAACGGCAATGTTTATTGTTTTAGCCTCGCTGGTTGCGGGATTAATGTCTACATGGTTTTCCCGTCACCTTGGCAATGCCATTGACGACGCGGAAAATTCCGCCCAGCAGGCAATAGAGGCGTTGCGGAAAAGCGAAGCCATGCTCAATGATGTCGGCAGGACCGCCAAGATCGGCGGCTGGGAAATGGACCTGATTACCCGTAAAGCAAAATGGACAAAGGAATCTTACCGTATAGTGGAAATTGATGAAGGCGATCCAATTCCAGGACCTGATCAGCATGTGGATTATTATCTGCCCGAATACCGGCGTCTCGTCAGGGATTCAATAGCAAAACTGATCGAAAACGACACTCCAGTTGAATATGACGCAAAGTTCAAAACCGTCAAAGGCAATATCAAATGGGGCCGGGTATTCGGCAAGGCAATCCGGGAAAACGGTAAATGTGTTAAGATATTCGGAACGTTTCAGGACATTACCGAACAGAAAAATACCGAAGAAAGAATCCGCAAAAGTGAAGAATTATTGAGAAACGCCATCTCTAAAGCCCCCTTCCCGGTAATGATCCACTCGGAAGACGGCAAAGTATTAGCAATCAGCAAAGCCTGGTCGGACATTACCGGATACTCCATTGATGATATTCCAACCATACCGGAATGGATAAAACGGGCTCACGAGAAAAAAGATTATGATTATGTAAAGAACCTCATAAGCAAATTATATGAAATCAGCAATGATCTAACCGGTGAATATGAAATTATTACCAGTACCGGAGAAAAACGGATATGGCATTTGAGTTCATCGCCGCTGGGCAGGCTCTCCGGTAGCTCAAGGGCCGCAATCACTGTCGGCATTGACGTAACTGAAAGAAAAATGGAAGAAGACAGCCTGAGAAAAGCCAAAGAAGCCGCCGAATCAACGAGTCAGACCAAAAGCGAATTCCTGTCAACCATGTCACACGAGATAAGAACCCCCTTGAACGGCATTATCGGATTTACCAGTCTGCTGGCTGAACATTTTAAGGAAGAAATAGAACAAGACGAAAAAGTTGCCGAAAGTTTCAGAGTAATAGAACAATGCGGGGAAAGCCTGCTGGGAATTATCAACGACGTACTCGAACTTTCCAGAATAGAATCAGGCCAATTTAAGAAATTTGAAGAAAAATTTTCACCTGAATCTCTTATTCATTCAGTAGTCGAAACTTTCTTTTTCAGAGCAAAGGAGAAAAATATCGAGCTTATGTTCATCCCGGAAAATCTGCCTGAAACAGTTATAGCTGACAAACTCAGGCTGAAACAGATTTTGTTCAACCTGCTTGGTAACGCCATAAAATTCACTGACAACGGCAGCGTCAAAGTGGTTGCCGACTTTGATGAAAACAGTGGAAATATACACATTGAAATCGTTGATACCGGCATAGGCATTCCAAAGGAAAAGCTTGACAAAATCATGACTCCGTTTTATCAGGTAGATCAATCGTCGAGCAGGTCAAAGGGAGGCACGGGCCTGGGACTGGCAATAGTGTCACGAATGCTTGAACAGCTTGGCGGTTCAGTCAAAATAGAAAGCAAACTCGGCAAAGGGACCGAAGTAAATGTATCCTTCCCCGTCAAAATTCCCTGACTTAACTTTCCATACAAAAAGAGCCAGTCAACCTTACAGTAAATGATAATTTAGCATATACTTTTGCCTTGTTTACTCATGGCTATATAAGCTTTCCGGTGATATTTTAATACCGAATGCAATCAAAAAGCTGTTAATAACAAGGTTGCTTTTGATCACAAGCCGGTATAAGACATAATATAATCATTAAGGGGATCGTTATGTCCGATCGTCCGAATTTTGTTGTTATAATGTCCGATCAGCATCGCCGGGACGGTATGGGATGCATGGGTAATCCGCATGCCGTCACTCCGAACCTCGACCGGCTTGCGGCCTCCGGCATGGTATTCGATAACTTCTACTGCAACAGCCCGTTATGCGTTCCTTCAAGAATGTCGTTCCTGACCTGCAAGCACCCCTGGCAGCACCAATGCTGGACAAACAACGATACTTTGTCTTCGGAAATCGGCACTTTTGCCCACAGTCTGGGAATTGCCGGTTATGAAACGGTGCTGTCGGGCAGAATGCACATGTTGGGTCCCGACCAGCTTCACGGATTCGAACAGCGTCCAATCGGCGATTTCGTTTCCTGGTTGTGGGGCGGTTACAATCTGGACCCGGTGCTGGGACCGCTGAAAGACACTCCGGGATCACACCGCCCCGGCATGGAAAAATCAGGCCCCGGCTGGACAGGATATTTGGCATACGACCAGCTCATCAGGGACAAAACTATCGAATGGATAAAAGCGCGCGCTCAAAACAATGATTCACGCCCGTTTTGTCTGGTCAACGGATATCTCTCTCCGCACTGCCCGTTTGTGTGTCCGCCGGAATACTTTCGCAAGCATTTTGAAAATATGACGCCGCCCGTGCCGATGCCGGAAGAACTGCACCCGACTCACCATAAATGGAGAGAAACCACTCGCACTGATGACCTTACGGAAATGGAAACCAGGCGCACCCGCGCCGCCTATTACGGCATGATCGAATGGTTCGACAACCTGGCTGGCAGCGTTCTCGACGCCCTTCACGAATACGGACTGATGGACAATACCATGATTATTTACACTTCCGACCACGGCGAACAGGCCGGAAACCACGGCTTATGGTGCAAATCCACTTTCTATGAAAGTTCCGCCGGGGTTCCCTTCATCGCTTCCTGGCCGGAGCATATCCCGGCCGGCACAAGGAGCAGTTCAGTGGCAAGCCTGCTCGACGTCGGCGCCACCATGATCGACATTGCCGGCGGCCCGGAACTGCCGAATTCAGCCGGACGCAGCTTAAAACCGGTACTTTCAGGCGACGCAAGCAGTTGGAAAGATGAAGCTTTTTCTGAATATTTCAATCCGCCGCAACGAATGCTCCGGGACAACCAATGGAAACTCAATTATTACAACGGTCATGAACCTCAGTTGTTCAACCTGGAAAAAGATCCCGGCGAAATGGAAAACCTTGCCGAAGCTCCGGCATGCCGGGAAACCGTTAAATCAATGACAAAACGAATCTTTGAGAACTGGGATCCCGAATACGTACAGAAGCAAATTAAACTGCAAAGACTGGAACGGTCAATTCTCAAACAATGGGACGAAACGGTACATCCGGAAGATCCGTATCAGTGGCCGAAACCCGGCGATCCGCACCCAAAAAATTACGTACTGCCGTGCCCCGAAGCCGAACAACCCGGCGTAAATTAAGATAAAAGTATTAAGGTAATCTGATTATGGATTCAGGAAAATTATATATCGGCTGGAACAAGGTAGATGTTACGCCGGAAGAAAAAGTACTGATTATCGGACAGTTCTATCCGCGGATATCTGATGAAGTAGTAAGTCCCGTAACCGCCACCGTTCTGGCACTCGAAACCCGCGACAGCAACGATAAAACCATCGACCAGGCAATATTCCTTTCCTGCGATTTCCCGGTGGTCGATGAGGAAATATTCGTCTCCCCCGAACTGCCGAAAATTAAATTTAAAGATAAACTTGTTTATCGTCTTAAAACCAAAAATCCCGGATTTGATCTGATTAAATTGACCATAAACTCAACCCATACCCATAACGCTCCAGTCTCCGTTCCGGGATTTTTCCCCGATCTTGATCATGACGAGTTCATGAACCCGCTGGTTTACCAGGAATTCCTTCTCGAACAATTCAGCAATGCGATAATCAAAGCGTGGAACTCCCGTACATCCGGGGGGATCAGCCGCGGATTTGACTATGCAAAAGTGGCATGTTGCCGCCGGGCATTGTACAAAACCGGCAAAGCAATAATGTACGGCGAAACCACACAGGATGATTTTACCGGTCTCGAGAGTGTGGAGGACCACTCCGTAAACATGTTGTTTACCTGGAACGAAGAAAAAGAACTTACCGGCATTATCTGTAATCTTGCATGCCCGGCACAGACCGACGAACTCGGCAACTTCATTTCAGCCGATTTCTGGCATGAAGTCCGGATCGAAATTGCTGATCGTTTTAATCAGGATGTTCAGTTGCTTCCCCTGTGCGGGGCCGCCGGGGACATGTCGCCCCACCCAATGATAAATATCCGCGAGGAAGCGGACCTAAGAAAACGCCGTTCCATTAGCCACAAACAGGCTATCGCCAAACGGATAATATTCGCCATTGAAAATGCTTTCGAACCCGCCGAAAAGGACATCGAGAGCAAGATTGTCATGCGGCATGAGGTAAAGCATTTTCTGCTGCCGCACCGGATAGTAACGGACGAAGAACTGTATAAATATCAGACTTCCGGAATAGAAATTCCCACCGGTTTAATAAGTAACCTTACCAACCGTTATGAATACCAGAAAAAGGTTAAGGAATCCCGCTTTGAATCGCACATCATCAGGATCGGAGACTGCGTAATCGCCACCAACCCTTTTGAACTTTTCACGGGTTACGGCATCCGGATCAAGGCCCGGAGCAAAGCTTTGCAGACATTCCTTGTCCAACTCTCCGATGCCTATGGTTTTTACCTGCCCACCGAATACGCTGACGCCAATCGCGGTTTCGGAGCGGAAGTAAACCTTAACTGGGTCGGGCCGGAAGGAGGCTGTCTTCTCGTTGAAAAAACCGTTCAAACAATTGCTGAATTGTTCCCGGAACCCAAAAAATACAAAGATGCCACCGTGAAACCAAATTTTACCGGAAGCCGCCGGGAAACCTCACCACCATATCAGGAATGGGATCAAAATGAAAACTAAAAATTGTACAGGAATTACGGCCGGATTCGTGGGATTCGGAGAAGTTAACACTCCCAGGGAATTTATCGGCAAACGTTGCGAAGCGGTTGCGGACACACTTGAAAAAAACGGAATGGAACTGGTAAAAACCGCACCGGTAGCGGATGATCCGGACGGCAGTCAAGCTGAACGCGCAGTTGCGGAGCTTTCCGGACACAATTTTGATGTATTGATAATCTGCGTGGCAGGCTGGATACCGTCATGGGCGGTATTCAAGGTTATCGAGCCTTTCAAACACAAACCGATGGTACTGCTGGGTTTGTCCGGCTGGCAGAAAAACGGCCGTTTCGTCACCACCGCAGACCAGGCCGGAACAACCGCTCTCCGCAAACCAATGTCGGACATGGGTTATACATTTAAATATATTGTTACAAAACGTGGTAATTCTCCGCCAATAACTGATATTGTGAATTACAGCCGCGCCGCCAATACCGTAAACAAACTGAAATCGGCGAAAATCGGCATGGCGGGTTATCGCGACATGCGGCTTTACGGAACTCTCTATGACGGAGTTTCCCTTAAGGATAAAATCGGCCCGGAGATCGAACATTTCGACCTGCTGGAACTCAAGCAGCTGATGGATATAATCACCGATTCCGAAATAACTCCGCTGGCGCAGGAACTGTTTAAGCGCTGGGAATTCAAAAAAAAGCCTCAGCCGGAAACGGTTCCGAATTCAGTAAAACTCTATCTTGCAATACGCAGAAAAATAGAGGAGCGCGGTTATGATGCGTTCTCTTATATGGACGTTGACGGCATTAAAAAGCTGTTCGGATTCGCACCAGCCGGAGCAATGACCTTGCTGCATGATGAAATAGCTGTCCCTACCGTACCGGAAAACGACAGTATGGGGGCGGTTACCCAATTAATCGTGAATTACCTGACCGGACAAATCGGCGCTTATCTGGAATTTTATGAATTTATGGACAACGGCGCATTGATGGGAGTTCCAGATTACGTGCCGAAAGAAATTGTCGATGGCAAGGTCACGGTGCTGCCGAACGCGTTCGGGGATTTCGGCGAAGGCCTGCTCAACGTATCGAAACTAAAGACCGGTCCGGCCACAATCTGCCGGCTCGGTTACACTGGCGCTAAATACCGGATGCATATCATGACTGGCAAGGCCGAACCGCCGATAAAATGGGAGGAAGCGGGTTGGGCCCCACCCGCGCCGCAACTGCCAAGCATAGATATGATTTTCGACAAATCGGCCGAAGATTTTATTCAAAAAGTCATGGGACAGCATTACATTATCTCCTACGGCAACAATCGAGGTATTTTAGAAAATCTGTGTTCAATACTGGGTATTGAGATAATTTGAGCTTGAATTTTTCATACTACGACTGGCTGTTGATTGCGGTTGTGTCCGTCCAGGGAACACTGCTGGCCTATATTCACCATCCCCGGCTGAAAGCGTTCATGCTGAATTTGCCGTTTCCATTCACAGTGGCCTGCCTTGCGGTAAACCGGCCGGTAGGTATCCAGAATATTACCGCATTCATCCTGCTTTTCGTATACACTTACCTGGTTTATTACCTCCATAAAAAACTGCGGATATGGATCGTTGCGGCTATTGTGGCCGCCGCTGCCGTCTACTGTGTGGCGGCTTCCCTGCTGGCCCCGGTGCTTCCTCAGGGAAGTTTATGGTTCTGGGTGGCGGTGATGGTGGTATTTACCGGAGCAGTTGCTGCTCTCTTTTTCATGCCGTCAAAACCTGAGCAAGGACAACGTTCCCGGATGCCGGCGCCGCTTAAACTGATAATAATTATATCGGTTGTAATACTCCTGATCATCATGAAGAAATGGATGGAGGGGTTCATCACGCTGTTTCCGATGGTAGGTGTAGTGGCGTCATACGAATGCCGGAAAAGCCTGTGGACAAACGTCAGGCAGATACCCATCCTTACTCTATTACTCCTGCCGCTACAGCTGACCTGCTACTTGGTTGAACCGTATTGGGGGCTTGGCCGTGGTTTGCTTGCCGGTTGGGTAGTTTTCCTGATCATCGTGGTTCCGTACTTCATTTTACTGAAAAAACGCACTTCCCTGCCCGTTGCCGTCAGGACATGACTGAAATCAATCGATTGATTTCAGATCGGCTTCGCGCCAGGGAATAAAATCAGGGTTCGGCACGGGCTTGAGCGCGTTGCACTCGCTCTGCCACTGATGCAGGAGCGATAGCAATTCCGAGGCAAGCTCCGGTTTTTCCGGAGCAAGATTATGCTTTTCGCCGACGTCATCTTTGAGATTATAAAGTTCGATTGAATTATCCTCAAAGAATTCGATAAGTTTCCAATCACCACGCCGGACGGAAGAGCCGGGGGTTCCTCCCTGATTGCCGTAATGCGGATAGTGCCAAAAAACCGGGCCGCGATCATATTCCGTATTACCGTTTTCAAGAACCTTCATAAAGCTTCTGCCGTCGACATGCTGTTCGGGTTCCAGCGGCAGGCCGCATGCTTCGAGCAGAGTCGGGTAAAAATCAGGACTGGTGACAATCGCATCGGTTTTAGTTCCGGGGTCAACTTTTCCGGGCCAGCGGACCAGCATCGGCTCACGGGTCCCGCCCTCATACATCCAGCCTTTGCCTTCCGACAGTGGCGCATTGCAGGTGGGAGAGCCTTCGGCGGTACTTAATCCGCCGTTATCAGAGGTAAATATCACGATAGTATTGTCGGCAATACCTTTGTCATCGAGCGCGTCAAGAATTTTCCCAACGTTTTCGTCAAGGTGTTCGATCATCGCGGCATAAACGGGGTTAGACTGTATCACCCGGCGTTCAATCCGCATATTTTTCTTATGTTCTCCCGGAAAGAAATCCCCAGGAATTGTCGCCTGTACTTTATCAAGCCCCATGTCCTTCACTTTCTGTTCGTACTTGGCAATCTTATCGGCTTTCGCCATCAGCGGCGTATGCACCTGATAAAAACACATATTCATGAAAAACGGATTGCCGTCACTGTTTTTTATCAGGTTGGCGGCCTCATCTCCCAGGCGGTCGGTTAGATATTCGTCGCCAGGTCTGTTTTCCAGCGTGGGAATGCTGAACGGAGCGAAATAGCAGTTCGGACGGGGAGGACATCCGCAGTGACATCCGCCGATATTCACGTCAAAACCATGATTTTCCGGGAAATATTCTTCGCTTCCGAGATGCCATTTACCAACATGCCATGTTTGATAACCACGCTCTTTGAACGCCGTCCCAAGGGATTTTTCACTCGCGGGGAGATGCGGGACATAAGGAGCTGAGAGCAGTTTGCCTTTTTCACCTCCCTGCCTGAAATGTGTATCGCTGTTTACCTGGATATAATTCGTCAGGCCTACCCGGGCCGGGTATTTACCGCTCATAATGCTGGCGCGGGTGGGAGAACAGACGGGGCAAGCGGCGTAGGCATCGGTAAACAACATGCCTTCCGTCGCCAGACGGTCGATGTTCGGGGTTTCATAAAACTCACTGCCCATGCAGC
Organism: Victivallales bacterium; assembly: GCA_963678815.1. Lineage (GTDB taxonomy): Bacteria > Verrucomicrobiota > Lentisphaeria > Victivallales. Next base: position 2,717,676 of record OY787460.1, on the reverse strand, counting down.
AGATATCTTTCCACCCCATATCGTCGATCAGGATAAAAATCACGTTCGGCTTGCTCATCGCCCACTCCATATTTGTTATATATAACTTGTTGATATCTGAATATAATACTATATTACCAGCAGGTAAATGTTATTTATGCATTATTATTTGTTATATATGACGAATAAAACAGAACAATGATACTGGAATATTTCACATTAGCGCGAGGCAGGCAGTCCGGAACGTTCCTGATGTTGCGTTGCGGAATTGTTGCGCGTCCCGCAGGCGGAGAAAAGAATTTTGTCACCAACGAATACGCCATGCTCGGAGTTATTTCCGGCAAAGGCCGCTACATGGATTATCAAGGTAAAAGCTGGGACTTTGAGCCAGGCTGTATTCTTCAGCGTTTCCCCGGCCAGGTTCATACAATCGAGTGGAATGAAAAGGGGGCTACCAGTTTCCTTGCCGCGCCGTGCCCGGTGTTCAACCTGATCAAATTACTGTGTGGAGACGGGTTTTCCGCCTGTCCGGTAATTCGCGGGTACGACGTGACGCATTTCACGGAGGAATGCCGGATTGTCCGCGGCCTGTTTGAAACGCTTCCTGAAAATCGTCTTATTGAAGCAGTCAACCGTGTACAAAACCTGTTTACCGATATAGTCCTGTTCCAGAGCGGGGGAAACCACAAAAAAACCAACCTGCTTGACAAGGTGGACAAATACCTTTCGGCGTATCCGGAAAAAAAGGTCACCGTTGGGGAATTGGCAAAACATTGCGCCGTAAATAAAAATTCCTTCCGGGAAAAGTTCAGGCTTGAAACCGGGATATCACCCGGCCGTTACATCATCAACAAAAAGCTCGATGCCGCCGCAAAACTGCTGTTGAATCAAGGTCTTTCCATCGGGGAAATCGCCGACCGGATGAATTATCCCGATATTTATACTTTCTCACGGCAATTCAAAAAATTCCGGGGTATCACGCCTTCCGCATACCGCCGCACCCCGGACGCATAAACAACTAAAATTTTGCAAATAATGCACGGTGCTTTGTCTGATATCTTGACTATTGCGGAATATCCCATAGATTTGTATAGTCGAATGGGATTGGGTAATGAAAAAAAATGCCGAAACCAACGAGCAACTGCTAAAAAAACTCGAAGAGCTTAAGCGGGAAAACGCCGAACTGAAAGCCGCGCTGCAGAAGGTTTGCACCGCGGAAACCGGGATATTAAACCAGGAAAACTTCCTCAGCAACATTCTCGATAATGCTCCCGCACTGATATTCCTGAAAGACCAGGATTTCCGCCTTGTGCTGGTAAACAGAATGTTTTGCGAACTCGCCGGCAAACCTAAAGAAGCACTCATCGGCAGACGGGACAACGAAATATTTCCCGCAAAAGATATGGATGTAGTCCATGAAAACGACCTGAAAGTATTCAGTACCGGCAAAACCGGCAAATTTGAAGAAACCATGGAGTTCCCCGACGGCCCTCATACTTTCATGGCGATAAAAAGCAAAATCGAAGTCGGGAACGGCAGTTCAAAACCGATGCTGCTGGGTATCGCCACCGACATCACTTCCTGGATGGACGCAAAAAAAGAACTCCAGGAAGCCCAGGAACAGTTTTATACCGCATTCGACGCCAATCCCAATATGATGGCAATCTGTACGTTCAAAGAAGGAAGGTTCATCGAAGCCAATAACTGCTTCACGGAAAAAACCGGCTTCAAGCGCAAAGAAGTGCTGGGAAGCACATTCGATGAACTGAATATAATGAAATCGTGGAAACTGAAAAAGCTCATCCGTAAACTGCGGGTGAATAACCGGCTGGACAATACGGAAATCGTCCTGTACGGCAAGGACGGCAAAGAAATACCACTGCTTATCTCGGCAGTGCCAATCTTCATCAAAGGCAACACCTACCTGCTGATTATCGGCACGGATATTTCCGAAAGAAAAGAGATGGAAGAAGCGCTCCGCGATGCCCTTGCCCGTTCTGAATCACTCATCAAAAACAGTTCATTGGTTGCCATCCAGAGTTTTGACCGGACCGGGACCATCAGGCTGTGGAACCCTATTTGCGAAAAACTTTACGGATATTCAGCAAAAGAAGCCATTGGCCGGAAAGTTCAGGATCTGCTGCTTTCATCAAGCCAGAAAGAAATTTTCGAATCCGTTGTGGAAAAAATATGGGAAACCGGAAAACCGGCGAAACCGGGAGAATGGACCGTCCTCAACCGTGACGGCAAAAGGCTGACCGTATTTTCAAATATGTTCCCGGCCATCGAACACGGCAAGGTAAAAGAAATATTCTGCATGGATGTAGACGTTACCGATCAAAAACGCATCCAGCAAGAAAAACGGAACATAGAACTGAAACTTATGACTCATGGAAAAATGGCCGCCCTGGGAGAAGTCGCCGCAAGCGTGGCACATGAGATCAGTCAGCCACTGGCGTTTATCAAGGCCGTGGTTCAGCATAATATCGCCGGCCTGAAAAGCCAGTCACTGTGCCATAATACGTTGATGGGCGACCTGCGAAAAACCGATGACTGCGTAAAACGCATCAGCTACATTATCAAACACCTGAACAGTTACGGCCATAAGGAAAACGCCAACGCTGAAACTTGCCTTGTCCAGAAGGCGCTGAAAAACGCCCTGGTGCTGATGAACAACAAATTAATGCGGCGCAGGATCAATCTTTATAACAATGTGCCGGAAGAGCTGCCGCCCGTGAATAGCCCGCCGATTGAACTTGAACAGATTTTCATCAACCTGATCCAGAACTCCTTCGACGCATTTGAAGGAATAACCGGCGGCAGTATTCATGTAGACGCCATAGCAAAGGACGATTTGATAAAAATAGATTTCGCCGACAGCGGCAAAGGCATCCCCCGCAATATTCTTGAACGCATTTACGATCCTTTTTTCACCACAAAACCAATGGGAAAAGGCTCCGGGCTGGGACTTGCGATCATCAAAAGGATCATTGAGGAACACGGAGGAAGTTTCAAATGCGAATTTTCGGAAGTGGGACAGGGTACCCTGTTTTCGTTTACTATCCAGAAATCGGTATTGTGTCGACTCACCCAAGAAGATGCTCGAACAGAATCTTAACGCCGATACCGATCAAAACCAAACCGCCGGCAATCTCCAGCTTGCGCTCGAAAAGATGCCCGAAAAACATGCCGATGTAAGTTCCGGAAAATGACAATATTCCGGTAATCACTCCAATGACTATTACCGGCGTTACCAGCGATACATTCAAAAGCGACAACGTAATCCCGACCGCCAGCGCATCAATACTGGTCGATATTGCCATCAGCAGTAAGTTGCTGAACCGGAAAGGATTTTTAGGTTCCTCCTCCTCCTTGTCCGGAAACAACGCTTCGTAAAGCATTTTTCCACCTATGGCCCCCAGCAGCGCAAATGCCACCCAGTGGTCCCAGGCTTGGATATATGTGGCCGCCCAACGTCCGAGCAACCAGCCGATCACCGGCATCAGAGCCTGAAAACCGCCGAAAAATACCCCAGTGGACAACGCATGGTGCAGATGGACTTTCCTTGCGGTGAGTCCGCAGGCAACCGACACGGCAAAGGCGTCGGCCGCCAACGCAAATGCTATCAGAATTATTTCCCCAATCGACATTACATCTTCCGAAATTGTTTCAGCAAAAGGGCATCTCTAAAAGAGGCGCAGCCTCAAGCTACGTCGAGTTCCCGCGACAAAGCAAGGACGCAAAAGAACTGCCAAGAGCCGAAAACGCTATTATTAGAAGAACCCAAAAGATATTAATATTAATCCAAAATCGGAATATTCATAGCTTTTTTTCACGGTTCACGGAAAAATTCTTAATCCACCCCCACCTGCCCCCCTAACTCCGTAAGACATCACCTTGAAAAAGTGTCATCCAAAGGAAAAAGACAGCTAATTTGAGGGAATTTCAGACTTGACAGAGAAAAACTCGCAACCTTGATGTCAAAAATGTGGTTTCAATTTATAAAGAATCATGCTGATGGAATTGCAATTTGACGTATCCGGCATAAATATATGGTATATAGACAGAGGATTGTTTAATATGGATGAAACTATTACAATCGAAGTCCCGACCAGCCGAACTTCCGTAATTGCGCTGGATTCAATCAAGAAGAAAAATGTTACAGCACACGGCAAAAAGATCGGCACGGTGATAGACAAGGCAGGCAAGACAGTGCGAAATTGATGAACATGTGCCTATGCTTGTACCGCACAAAGGGCAAAGATACATCTACTAATCCATGCCAAAGTGTACCCATCCTCTCGTCAGATATAAATAGGGTTTCCTGAAAAAGTCCGTTTTATTGATTTGTTTTTAAAATTTCATGGATAGCAGGGGCAATAGGGTACCCGAAAATCCGTTGTAAAAGGGAAAAATTAATGTTCGATTTATTTAAACCATCAAAATATTTATTTTTAAGTAGTAAATCATTGGATTACTGTATTAAAACACTAGAAACAAAGATCGACAAGCCTCATATTTCTTTTATGGGTGGCTTCACGGGAAAATCGGAAGTTTTAGGTACCATTTATGGCCAAACGTTTCAAATTCATAAAAAAAGGGAATATAGACAATCAATTCTTCCTATTTGGAATGGGAAGTTTAAACCTGTTTCAAACGGCACAATTATTGAGTTATCATTTTCGCTATCAGGTTGTGGTATTTTAGCTGCTATTTTTATGTCTTTGGGTCTTATTTTGCTATTGTTAGCTATATCTTGTTTTAATGTTATAAATATCATTCAAAAAAGTGACTTTTTTAGTTTCATTTATCTTGTCATTTGTTTGTCGCTTATCTTTGGGTTAATACTGGGATTAGCATTTGCAAAAATAGTTAGTAGTAGTGAAGAAGAATTTTTTATTGATTTTTTTGAAAAAAATTTTGAATCAAAAAAAATTAGACAAATTGGTGTAGAGGAACATCAAGTTCCGAGACATGTAGCCTTCCCTCAATCTCTCCCCCAAGAGAATAACTCTAAGAAACGCTGAGTTGAGGTTTTAGGAATTAGGTTTTAGGGGTTAGGTTAAGAAAAACTCTCAATATCCTTCGTGCTCTTCATGAACTTCGCGGTAAAAAATTTCCTTTTTCCGAGAACTTGACATTGGCTTGAATTGTCATATTAATATGGAAAAGAAAGTCAAGGATTTAAGGGAGCAGGATGGTCCCGGAAGATAAATTTCAGGCAAGGATGCTAGCCATCATTAACGAGGCGTCCCGGTCGCAGCAAGACGTTTTATGAGCGGAGAAGCTCTCCGCGGATGGTATTACCTTCCATAGTAACGGTTACCCAACCTTTGAATATTTCCGGGTAATTTACGTTCCGGGCTTGCTTTTTTGCGGTAGTTTGGCAAGTTATTCGCGAATATCTGTTTAATTTTTAACGGGAGCAGATGCTCTTTAACCCCTAAAGGAGAAGTCATTAATCATGGCAGTTAAGTACAGTGACCTCGGTCTCGTCAACACCAAAGAACTCTTCGCGAAAGCGGTCGACGGCGGCTACGCCATTCCCGCGTACAACTTCAACAACATGGAACAGCTCCAGGCTATCATTATGGCCTGTACCGAAACCGAATCCCCGGTGATTCTCCAGGTTTCACGCGGCGCCCGTGATTACGCAAACCAGACCCTGCTGCGCTACATGGCCCAGGGCGCGGTGGAATACGCCAAGGAACTCAACGGCGGCAAAAACATCCCGATCGTTGTCCATCTCGACCACGGCCCGGACTTTGAAACCTGCAAAAGCTGCATCGACTATGGTTTCTCCTCAGTGATGATCGACGGTTCCCACCATTCCTTCGAAGACAACATCAAGTACACCAAGGAAGTTGTTGAATACGCGCACCAGTTCGGCGTCAGCGTTGAAGGCGAACTTGGAGTCCTGGCCGGTATCGAAGACGAAGTTGTAGCAGAAACCCACACTTACACCCGTCCGGAAGAAGTTGAAGAATTCGTGGCAAAAACCGGCGTTGACAGCCTGGCTATCGCCATCGGGACCTCTCACGGCGCTTACAAATTCAAGCCCGGCGACGATCCGAAGATCCGTCTCGATATTCTTCGCGAAATCGAAAAGAAGATTCCCGGATTCCCGATTGTCCTGCATGGCTCCTCCTCGGTTCCGCAGGATCTGGTAAAGATCATCAATGAAAACGGCGGAAATCTCAAGGACGCCATCGGTATCGGCGAAGATCAGCTCCGCGAAGCCGCCAAGTCCGCTGTCTGCAAGATCAACATCGACTCCGATGGCCGGCTGGCCATGACCGCCGCCATCCGCAAACACATGGCGGAACATCCGGAAGAATTCGATCCGCGCAAATATCTCGGCCCGGCCAGAGTTGCGCTCAAAGAACTCTATATGCACAAGAACAAGTGCGTTCTCGGTTCCGCCGGACGCGCCTTCAACTAATTCAGGGACACTCCCTGTTTCATATTTGGAACGGAGAGCGGCTTTTTAGCCGCTCTCCTTTTTTTATGCTGAAAAATCAAGCTTTATAGACGCAAAAATTTGCATTGGGCAAGCGGTCCATTCAGATTAAAGTTTCCATAAATCGCAACAAATTATGGAACAACGAACCATGTCTGACTCGCGCCCGAACATCATTTTCATCATGTCCGACGACCACGCCGCCCATGCCATGAGTTGCTACGGCAGCCGGATCAACCAGACCCCGAACCTTGACCGAATAGCCAACGAAGGAATGCGTTTCGACAACTGTTTCTGCACCAATTCCATCTGCACTCCGAGCCGGGCAACTATCATCACCGGAACCTACAACCACATCAACGGCTGTACCACGCTGACAACCCACTGGGACAACCGCCAGCAATGCATTTCCAAACTGCTTCAACAGGCCGGCTACCAAACCGCAATTGTCGGAAAATGGCACCTCGGGCAGGGACCGGAACACTGCCCCACCGGATTCGACTACTGGAGCGTCCTGCCCGGACAGGGACTTTATCATGACCCGGAATTCATCGAAATGGGCGAGAAAAAAGTCTTCCCCGGATACGTAACCGATATCATCACCGATAAATCAATGGACTGGATCAAAAATCGCGACAAAGACCGTCCGTTCATGCTCATGTATCACCACAAAGCACCGCACCGCCGCTGGGAACCGGACGACAAGCATGCGGACATGTATGAAGACGTGGAAATCCCCTACCCTGAAACTTTCAACGACGATTACCAGAACCGGTCAAGCGCCCCCGGTGACGCCAAATGCCGCATTGACCGTGACCTGAGGGATGTTGACTTGAAACAACCGGTCCCGGAAGGACTTACCCCGGATGAAGAAAAAAAATGGAAATACCAGCGCTACATCAAGGACTACCTGCGCTGCGTGGCTTCCATCGATGACAACGTCGGGCGGATGCTGGACTTCCTCGATGCGGAAGGTCTGGCCGAAAATACCATCATCTGTTACACTTCCGACCAGGGATTTTTCCTCGGCGACCACGGCTGGTACGACAAGCGGTTCATGTACGAAGAATCCCTCCGGATGCCGTTCATCATCCGTTACCCGAAAGAAATCAAACCGGGCAGCGTCAGCGAGGACATGGTTCTGAACGTGGACTTTCCTGAAACCTTCCTGGATTACGCAGGAGCGGAAATCCCCGAGGAAATGCAGGGAAAAAGCTTTCGTGAAATCCTGAACGGCAATACGCCGGACGGTTGGCGGAGATCAATGTATTACCGCTATTGGATGCATGCCGACGGTTCACATAATATCCATGCTCATTACGGCATCCGCACTCACGACTACAAGCTGATCTGCTACTACAACGATCCTCTCGGACAGCCCGGCGCAAACGATCCTGTCATGCCGATGGAATGGGAGTTATTCGACCTGAATAAAGATCCGTATGAAATGGTTTCGGTTTACAATGACCCGGCCTATGCCGACACAGTTAAGGAACTAAAGGACGAATTGCACCGCCTCCAAGCTGAAGTCAAGGACGAACGCTATCCGCTGGATAAAAATTAAGAATTTGAACAGCAAACATAAAAAAACCCGTTCCATGATATTAAACCGCGGAACGGGTTTGTTTCTTATTCGAAATCCTAGAGGTTCAGATGCATGATCTTTTCATACTGTTCTTTGCCTTTGTCGACATAGCAATCTTTCGGGAATGACCACATGGCGCCGGTAAAACCGTCAACAATGCAACCCAATCCCCCTGAAACAATATTCCCCCAGAACCAGGGAGAATATGCACCAGTAAGAGTGCGCTCGTTGACAACTTTTTTGCCCTGAACACTTTTGATGGTCAGTATCTGCTTTTCAAAGAAATCACTCGAAGAAGGAAGTACGGCTATCTGCGGAGTTACGCCGTGATGGATATACTTGCCTTTACGGTTGTAAATCTGAAAACTCACACCGGGTTTCTTGGAAAGCATGTCAACAGCGTATTCGTTAGATGACATTGCGGTTGCGCAACCTTCAACGAACATGATAGCAATTGCCGCGAGCACTAAAAAAACAATCATTTTTTTCATGATCAGAGACTCCCTCTCTTGTTGGAATGGACTATTATGGGTTGACGTAAAAAAAGAATTGCTCCTTCTCACCTCCTTTCACTATCAATAATACTAATGCATTGCTATATACATTATTTCAAGCTTTATTTTTGATAAAAATTATCATTTTCATCTTCAGCCTAATATTATCAGGTTTGAATAAACAATTCAACGGCAGTATTGTTTGACCTGATAAGGAGGCCGCAAATGGCAGGCAGGAAACAAACCGGCAACACCAAATTGAGCGCCAATCTGGATCGGCTGAAAAAGCTGGTTAAGGATAAACAAAACCCTTGGATATTGATCTACAGCAACCCCGATCCGGACGCCCTCGCCAGCGCCTGGGGACTTAAGGAACTACTGCTTTCATTCGGCTGCGACTCGAAGATCGGCTACACCGGCGCAATCGGCAGGCTCGAAAACGAAACCATGGTGAATCTGCTCAATATTCCAGCCAGAAAGGTTTCCGAAAATGAGTTTTATGATGCCGATATGATCGCCCTGGTGGATGCTCAACCGGAGTTTTTCAGCGATATTGCCCTGCCCCGCTGCGATATTATTTTTGATCACCATCCAAGGAAAAGCTCTAAAGCCTGTGCTTTTACGGAAATTCGCACCCGGGCCTTATCAGCCTCATCGATCATCACTGAATATCTGCGCGCAGCTAACATCAACATCAGCAAACGTCTTGCGACCGCACTCCACTATGGTTTGCAGACGGATAGCCGTAACTTACAGAGATCCCCATCGAAAACCGATACATCTTCGGCACACTTCCTGGAATCGAAAATCGATCGCTCCATGGTCCGGCGGATTGAATTTTCCTCATATTCACTCGGACGGCTCGATTACTTCAGCATCGCACTGATAAAATTGCGCTATGCAAACGGCATACTTTATTCAAATATCGGCTCCGTGCCGTCAGGAGACGTTTGCGCCCAGACCGCCGACTTCCTGATCAGGGTAAAAGAAGCGGAATGGGCCGTGATATCCGGTTCGGTAAACCATAAACTGGTGATTGTATTCCGTTGCGACGGCTATAAAAAAAGCGCGGGCACTCTCGCGGAAAAAGCCTTCAGCAAATTCGGCAGCGCCGGCGGACACAGAACTATGGCAAGAGCAGAAATCCCGGAAGAAAAACTGCCGGACAACATCCTCCTCACCCAGAACGAAAAACTGGATATTTTCATCCTCGAAGCCATGACCGGGGTCGTAAAAGCTTTCAAACCGGTAACCCGGCTGACCACCACCCATCAAGGCACACTGTAATCAGTATGAAAACCTGTTTGCCGCCGGATCGTATTTGATCCTGGTTTCGGCGGTAAGTTCGGACGGATCAACCCCGATAAGCTTCAGCGGGTTGTCGAATCCAACTTTGATCAAATCTTCCGGGCTGACCAGATTAAGGCCGGCCAGGTGATTGACACACTTGATCATCGTAGCGGACGACCCCACCATATACCCGATGTCCGGATTGTGCAGATAGCCGTTTTCCTCGAGTACAGCTTTGTTGCCAAGCGCCTTATACACTCCCGGAGGACACCCGGCCAGCGGGGAGGCGTCACTGGTAACTATAATATTATCAATCCCCTTGGTTCGGACAAAAGTCTTGATTACCGGATCGGGAAGATGGTGTCCGTCGGTTATGATCATGGCAATGAGCCGGTCTTCGGCCAATCCCGCCCAAATGGGATTACTGAACCGGTTGATTTCATTCGGGGTCCCGTTGCCCAGATGGGTAAGAAGCTTTGCTCCGGCGTCAGTAAGTCTTTTCACGTCTTCCACGCTGCCGAGGTGATGTCCCATGCTGACTACGATTCCCTGACTTACCGCAAATTCGGTAAGTTCCACGGCGCCGGGAACCTCTGGGGCCACGGTTAAAATCTTGATCGTATCATCCGACCACTCGATCATCCTTTTGAAATAATCAACGTCTGGCCTGCAGATAAAATCCGGATTGTGTGCGCCGCGAGCGCCGGAAACCGGAGAAATGAACGGCCCCTCGATATGAAGTCCCAACACTTTGCCCGCATATTTTCCGCTTTTGATGAACTTGCCGAGTTTGGGCAGCACCGCACGGTAAGTATCTTCATGGCTCGTTATCACGGTCGGCAGAAAGGCCGCCGTGCCTTCCGCAAGCAACGTGTCGCAACTTCGGATAAAGTCTTCTTCATTCAGTTCCGCATCAGAATAGTCAATTTTAATGTGACCGTTCACCTGCAGGTCGATAAATCCCGGTATTTCCTTCATTTTTCTTTGTCTCCGGCAACTGCCGGATTCCCATTCTGTTGTTGTAGAATATTTGCTTTCGTGAGTTAGCTGAATGATTATTTTATCCGGTATGCACCATGAGTTCAAGTCAGAATGAAGAGAAACAGAAAATTATATGGAAAACGATTTAAAAAAATTCAAAATACGGCTTGCACTTCGCAATATTACATCAACTGTTAATCAAAAATAAAATGGAGAAAACATGAGCTTATATTTAGGTTTGGACAGCAGTACGCAGGGCCTCAAAGGTATTATAATCGATACGGAAAAACAGAAGATCGTCTTTTCCGAAGCAGTGAATTTCGGCAAAGATCTCCCCGAATTCCGCTGTCAGGAAGGTGTGCTGGACAACCCGAACCCGCTGGTCAAACATTCCGATCCGCTGCTCTGGGCCGCCGCGCTCGATCTGCTTCTGGAACGCATGAACCAGAAAAACGCCCCTATGGACAAAGTAGAGGGCATCAGCGGCTCCGGGCAACAGCACGGTTCCGTGTATCTCAATCATAAATTCGAAGGCATTCTGGAAAATCTTTCCACCAATTTGAAACTCCCGTCCCAACTTGCTCCCGCGCTCAGCAGGAAAACCTCGCCTATCTGGATGGACAGCTCAACCAGTCAGGAGTGCCGGGAAATCTCCGATGCCATCGGCGCCAGATTACAGGATGACACCGGTTCTCCCGCCATTGAACGCTTTACCGGACCGCAGATCCGCAAATTCTGGAAGGAAACTCCCAAAGCCTATGAGGAAACCGCCGTGATCCATCTGGTCAGTTCATTTATGGCCTCTCTGCTCTGCGGGAAAAACGCCCCTATGGATTTCGGCGACGGCGCGGGAATGAACCTGTTGAATCTGAAAACGCTCAAATGGGATCCGGAAATAACGGAAGCCACGGCTCCGCAACTCCTTAGCAAACTCCCTCCGGCAGTGTCCCCGGACCAGGTGGGCGGTCACCTCCACAGGTATTTTACCCGCTACGGACTCAAGGCCGGAATCCCGGTGGTCATTTGGTCGGGAGACAATCCCAATAGTTTGATCGGCTGCGGCGCGGCCAAACCGGGCATCGCGGTCATCAGCCTGGGAACCAGCGACACTTTTTTCGCGGCAATGTCCAATCCCAAAGTAGACCCGCACGGATGCGGACACGTTTTCGGCAATCCCGCCGGTGGATTCATGAGTCTGATTTGCTTCAAAAACGGATCGCTGGCGCGCGAAAGAATCAAGGACGAGTGCGGGAAAGACTGGGATTATTTCAACGGCAAGGCATGCAAAAAAACCTCTCCCGGCAATGACGGCAACCTGATGCTTCCGTATTTCGTTCCGGAAATAACCCCGCCGGTTTTGAAAGAAGGATTGCGCTGCCGGGGTACGCGGGAATTTACCGGAGGCGAGGCTTCCGCCGCGGTTAAGATCCGTGCGGTAATGGAATCCCAGGCACTGAGTATGCGGCTGCACTCACAATGGATCGGCGACGATTTTTCAGTGGTCAGGGTCACGGGCGGAGCGTCGCGCAGTGAAGGATTCTGCCAGATCCTCGCCGATGTTTTCCAGGCCAGGCTCGAAAAAATAGCTATCCCGGATTCCGCCGCTCTCGGGGCCGCAATGCGCGCCGCCAACGGCGCCGGAAAAGTTGACTGGGACAAACTAACCGAAGCTTACTGCAAACCGGAAGAAAAGATCAAGCCCAATAAGAGACTGAAAGAGCTTTACGACAATCTTCTGGAAGATTACCGCCAGTTTGAATCGGAAGTCGTTCCCGATTAATTACACCATCATTTAAATATTTGTCTTTATGCTCCCGGCATTATGAAAAATATTGGGAGTATTTTTCCATTGCATCCATCAACGCTTTTATATTTTCCAGCGGAACGCCGGGATATAATCCATATTTCAACATCAAGCCCCCGTCAATGCAACCGAGGTTTTTTACAATATGCCGAATATGCGATTCGATTTCGCCGGGAGTTCCGAAACGGGTAATTTTCTGACGGTCGATATCCAGATCAATACAGAGCCGGCCTTTTAAGTTCTCCCTGATCCAGTCGATTCCATTGACCAAGTCCTGAAGATTGATCGCATCGATGCCCACGTCTATCAAATCATCCATTAATTCGCGAATGTCACCATCGGAATGCATGTGAATGACACATCCGGCGTCACGCGCGGGAGTCACTAACCTCCGGTAACTTGGCTTGATATACTTTCTGAACATGTCGGGACTCAGCATCGGACCTTGCTGCATTCCCAAATCTTCAGGATAGCCCATCCACTCGACACCGGCATCAATAAACCGATCGACCAGACCACGATTAAAAACTTCAATCATGTCAATAAGCGCCGGGAGTTTCGGGTGTTCATCATACATATCGAACATAAGGTTCTCATAACCGCGAATATACGTCAACGTGAGAAAGGTGTGACCGTGGCGCAGGTGTCCCATGGGCAGCCTTCCAATGTCCGGCGCTTTGGATACCCGTGAACGAATATCCTCCCAATTGACCGCTCCCCACCCGTTTTGTATTTCCGGTGACGGCTGAGGGAAGCCGTCAAAAAGCGCCCAGTCTGAAAGCGAATGTTTTACAACGGCTCCGGTAATACCATTTTCCGCTGTTTCCCATACGCATCCCCAACTGTCAGTGTAGGGTTGTTCCGCACGGCGCCAGGGAGCATAGTTTGGCTTAATTCCGTCCGGCTTCTTCTGAAATCCCGGAAACAGAAGCGGATGCGCCGTCATTAATTCCTGCAACTCCTCCTGTGGATAGTAATCCCAACAACCTGAACTTATCCCGAAGAATATTGGAATTCGTTCAGGTTTATCAAAACGGACGGCACACAGGAGATTTTCTCTGTTATTCATTACTGTTTCCTCTTTACTTGTCGTATACGGTTATTATATTCCAGGTTATTCAGCAATGCTTTCAGAATCCGGGTACAGTCAAATTTTGAACATCGGGGGAATATGAGCGAATACCGGACACTCGTTAGAGATTTTGAAGAACTCGGGCTTGACGCAGTCATCAGCCTGGGACGAAACAATAACTTGAATGCCAGACGGCCGTGGCATGAACATATTCACGAAAAAACCCTGGAAATCCTTTATATGTACAAAGGTTTCCAGATTGTCGGGGTGAATAATAAACAATACGTCCTGCGCGGCAATGACGTATATGTGGTTTATCCTGATGAAGTCCATAGTTCCGGTATCCATCCGATAAGCAAAAATCACTTCTACTGGCTGCTTATCAGAATTCCGGACAACTTGGAACACTCCTTCGGCCTTCCCGGGGAAAACCGTGAAATGGTGAATAGACTCCTCAAGTTAAACCGGATTTTCAAAAGCACGAATGAACTGAAAAACCTGTTCGATAAAATCATTACCGCCAAAACGTCCCCGGAAATGCCGCTGCGGAAAACTATTGTCAGACAGACCATGATTCAGGCTCTGCTTAAACTAATTGACGATAGCCGCAACAGTTCAACATCAAATTATTCCGGAGACATCAGAAAAGTTATTAATTTTATTGAAGCAAATTCGGAGAAAAATCTACAACTCGACAAACTAGCGCAAGTTGTCGGATTGTCACCGTCCCGGCTCAGGCAGAAATTCAGGAAACAGGCCGGAATCACTCTATCGGAATATATAATGAGAAAGAAAATCGACCATGCGATTGAATTAATTTCTCAAGATAAACTGTCCCTTACGGAAATTGCTTTCAGGCTTAGTTTTTCCTCATCGCAATACTTTGCCACAGTTTTCAAACGTTACGTGAATTGCACTCCCAGTGAATTTTCAAAAAATCTCGAATTGAAGTTCACGGATTAATCATCGCGGGAGATTTTTCCGCGGAGCTGTTTCTTTTGCGACAGCTTCGTTTTTGCGTCCATTCTTTTTGCTTTCGCGGCCTTGCCGGGTCTGGTCGGCCTGCGTTTTTTCGGAGTTTTCAATGCCTCGCGAAGAATCTCCCGGAGCCGTTCAACGGCATCCTCCCGGTTGCGTTTCTGGGTACGGTAACGCTTGGCTTCAATGATCAATTCACCATCGGCGGTAAGCTGATTTCCAAGCTTCTTCAATAACCGGGCCTTGATATCATCCGGCAGTGAAACAGTGTCGCGGAGCTTGCACCGCAGCTGTACCGAGGTCGCGCGACGGTTAAGATTCTGTCCGCCAGGTCCAGACGCCAGAACAAATTCCTCCTCGACATCGTTGTCGTCCAGAGCCAGATTTCTGCTGATCCAAATCATTTTTAATTTCACTTTGCCTTCAATCGTTCCGGAAAATATAACGCCGTTATTGTCTTTCGCCATTTTTCTGCACATCTCCATATATTTCCGGCATGGAATATTAACATATGATTAAAAAATCATTTCTTTTCCGGTTATGGGACATTGAATGCGGATGTCAGCCGCATTTTCCCCATTTGACTTTGTTTTGATCGAAAAATATATTGTGGCCAATATAGAATGCGGTTATATGCAAAAGTAAACTTATTTGAAAGGATGGAAGATGAACTCAAAATTTATCGGTGCGATATTAATATCGGTTCTGGCTGTTTCCGCTTGTTCCAAGGATATTAAGACCCTCAACGGGGTAGAATACAAAAATGCCAATGTTATCGACAGTAATCCAAGCGGAATCGATATCAGTTATAAAAATGCTTCCGGCGTTACGGTTGTTAAAGAACTGAAGTTTTCCAACCTGCCTGCAAATATTTGCAAAGAATACGGTCATGATCCGGCAAGTTCCGCCCAATTTAATGCTCAAGTAAATAAATACAGCAGCAAAAACCTGTATGATACGGTCCAGAATCAGCAGCAAGAGATAACCCGGCTAAAAAAGGAATTGAACCAAAAAAGCGGTGACTATAATGTCGATCTGAATTACAGCAATACGGGGGAACTGATTTTTTCCCATAGAAATTCGGTTAAATTGAAAGCTGTCGGCACTACTTCAAAAGGCGTACTTGCCGTGATTGAACAAACTTACTCAGGAAAAGCTCCGACCGGACGAATCATGGTTAATGGCCTGAATATCAGTAATGGCAGCACATGGAGCGGCTTTATTTATCCGGTGGGAATAAAAGCAGGTTATGGAAATTTGAAAAATATCCCCGTATACAGTACAAACCTCAACCAGGCGGTGAAACTCCAACAGGAATACCTTAATATGTATGGTGATTACGGGGCGTCACAGCAACAACAGCAATCCTCTGACAGCGACACCAGCAGCAGTACAACAGACAGCAGCAATACAAGTGATACGTCCGGCGATATCGATTATAATGATTATTACGATGGTGAACCATATTATTATATTGGCGGCAACCCCTATCCGCCAGTTTGGTATAATAATAACTGGGCCCATCACCCCCACACCCCTTACAGACCTTACCCGCCCAACAGACATCCGCACGGAAACAACCACCGCGTATATAATAACAGAGGGTACTCTGATCATGCTAGAGAACGTCCCTCCTTCAGGGGCGGCGGCAGGAGAAGATAATTCTCCGGAACGTAATACCATAAAAAAGCCGGGATCATAAAAAGTCCCGGCTTTTTCATTAAAGGTTTGCTTGCCTGCCGGAATCGCAAAGCATTCCGGCCGTTCCATGCAAAATTTGTTTGCCTTAGTAGCGGTAATGTTCCGGTTTGTAAGGTCCTTCTACCGGAACGCCGATGTAGTCGGCTTGTTCCTGGGTCATTTTAGTAAGTTTGGCCCCGAGCTTCTCCAGATGCAGTTCCGCGACTTCTTCATCGAGCTTCTTGCTAAGGCGGAATACTCCGAGTTCACGGTCAGGATTGGCGGCGATATCGATCTGCGCCAAAGTCTGGTTGGTGAAACTGTTCGACATCACGAAACTGGGATGCCCGGTGGCACAACCGAGGTTGACCAGACGGCCTTCGGCAAGCATGAATATAGCGTGTCCGTCCGGGAACGTGTAACGATGAACCGGACAGAAACTGCCTTTGATTTCCTCTTTCACGATTCCGGGCCAGTTGTTGAGGTCGTCAACCTGGATTTCGTTGTCGAAATGACCGATATTACAGACAATCGCCTGGTCTTTCATCTTGCTCATGTGTTCGGCGGTAATGACATCCTTATTACCGGTGGTGGTAACATAAATGTCGGCTTCCGGCAAAGCGTCTTCCAAGGTACAAACCTTGAATCCGGCCATACATGCCTGAAGCGCACAGATCGGGTCGACTTCACTGACCATCACCTTGGCGCGTTCATTGCGGAGCGATTCGGCGGAACCTTTGCCGACGTCGCCGTAACCGCAAACCATCACGGTTTTACCGGAGATCAGCACGTCGAGAGCGCGCTTGATTCCGTCGGTAAGGGAGTGACGGCAACCATAGGTGTTGTCAAACTTGCTCTTGGTAACCGAGTCATTCACGTTGATGGCCTGGAAGAGCAGTTCATTTCTTTCCTGCATCTGGATGAGACGATGTACGCCGGTGGTGGTTTCCTCGGAAACACCCTTGACTTCTTTCGCTACATTGTGCCAGCGCTGAGGATCTTCAGCCAAAACTTTCTTCAGCAGTTTGTTGATAACCTGCATTTCGTAAACTTTAGTAGGTTCGTCCAGGATCGAGGCGTCATTTTCAGCCTTGAAACCGCGATGGATCAACAGAGTGGCGTCGCCGCCGTCATCAACGATCTGGTCAGGGCCGCTGCCATCCGGCCAGGTAAGGGCGTTTAAGGTGCAATCCCAGTATTCGTCGAGGGTTTCGCCTTTCCAGGCGTACACGGGAACGCCGGCCTTGGCGATAGCGGCGGCGGCATGGTCCTGGGTCGAAAAAATGTTGCAGGAACACCAGCGCACATCCGCGCCGAGTTCCACGAGGGTTTCAATCAAAACCGCGGTCTGGATAGTCATGTGCAGGCTGCCCATGATCTTGATTCCTTTCAACGGTTTTTGCGAACCGTACTTTGCCCGGGTAGCCATCAAGCCGGGCATTTCTTTCTCGGCGATTTCGATTTCTTTCCGGCCAAAATCAGCCAGATTGATATCAGCAACTTTATAATCCATGATTATTTCTCCATAATTGTATTAGATAAGGTATAAGTTTTTCAGGTGCGGTAAAAGAACGGATGAAAGCCGGGCTCTAAAAACCGCCGGCCTTTTCCAGGAGTTTACCGTAAAGAGTTAAAGAAGATATTCTCATCCGAGCTGTTTCCTGATTTCGTCCCACTTTTCTTCGGGAATGGCCGCGCCCATCACCTGGACCACAGCGGCGCCGAGAATCGAACCGAATTTTCCACAGGTTTCAAGGTCCTTGCCATTGAGAAATCCATAAAGGAACCCGGCATGCCACAGGTCACCCGCGCCGGTGGTATCAACGGCGTTCACCTTTTCAGCCTTTACCCGGACGATTTCATCACCGTGCTTGATGACCGAACCTTCCGCGCCGAGTTTCACCACGGCAGTCTCGCAGTATTGCCCCAGAGCAGCAATGCCGTCGTCTGGGTTGCCGCTGCCGCAGAACTCCCGGCTTTCATCCTCGTTGGAGAAAACGATATCCACGTAATCGGTAAGGATTTGCGGGAATTTATCGCGGTGTATCCGCACGATCTCGAAAGACGCGATATCAACGCTGGTAGTGCATCCCGCGTTTTTCGCGGCAGCAATTATCTTTTGAAACAAAGGCTCGGCAAACAGCAGATAACCTTCGATATGAACGTGAGTAATTCCCCCAAACATTTCCGGGGTAACTTCGTCGAGTTCCAACGTGGCGGCCGCGCCCAAATCAGTACGCATGGTTCGTTCCGAATCGGGGGTAACCATGCTCAGACACCGCCCGGTATGAACGGTTTCCGAAACCCGGAAACTGACGGTATCACCACCAAAAGCTTTAAGCTGATTGCGGTAGAAATCGCCATCTGCGTCCGCGCCAACCTTACCGAGGAAAGAAGTTGGCGTCCCGAGCCTTGCCAGCCCGAAAATAGTGTTTCCGGCGGAACCTCCAGCGGCTTTCACCGGGACCGCGCCGGAATTGTTTAAGAGTGTTTCCAGTTCATCGGCGCCGACAAGCTCCATACCGCCTTTTTCGCCGGAAATGGAACCTACATACTCCTCACTGACATTGACAAGAATATCAACGATCGGCGACCCGGCGCCAAGCACTTTTATTTTTTCAGCCATCGTACTTGATTACTTCTCGTATTTTTTCGCGGCTTTTTGAAGGGCTTCGATCTTGTCGGTCTTTTCCCACGGGAAACTGTCGCGGCCGAAGTGTCCGTAAGCGGCGGTATCCTGATAACACCAGCCGTTCTTGTGGGGTTTCTTCAGACCAAGGGTTTTGATGATGCCCGACGGAGTGAGGTCAAAGACGTCACGAATAATGTGTTCGAGAACGGCGTCATCTTCGAGTCTGCCGGTACGGTAGGTGTCGGCGTTGATGCTGAGCGGGTCGGCAACGCCTATAGCGTAAGCAAGCTGAACTTCGCATTTGTCGGCAAGACCTGAAGCCACGATATTTTTGGCGATGTAACGGCTCATGTACGCAGCTGAACGGTCAACCTTGGACGGGTCTTTTCCGGAGAAAGCGCCGCCGCCGTGAGAACCCACGCCGCCATAAGTGTCAACGATAATTTTCCGTCCGGTAAGACCGGTATCGCCATTAGGACCGCCAACCACGAAATTGCCGGTGGGATTGATATGATAAGTAATTTTGCCTTTCATCAGCTTGGCGGGAATCACTTTTTTAGCGACTTTTTTGACCAGTTCGGTCAGTTCGGCTTTCTTCATGTCCGGGGTATGCTGGTGGGAAACCACGACGGTCTCCACGCCTACAGGTTTTCCCATTTTGTAACGGATTGAAACCTGGCTTTTAGCATCGGGGCGGAGGAAAGCGTATTTTTTCGGATGCTCTTTGCGGAGCTTTGCCAACTCGTGAACGATTTTGTGCGAGTAAATGATCGGGGCGGGCATCAATTCCCTGGTTTCATTTGATGCAAATCCGAACATCATGCCCTGGTCACCGGCGCCCTGCTCCTTGTGGAGACCGGAACCTTCGGTGACGCCCTGGGAAATGTCAGGAGACTGCGAATGGATGCAGATCATCACTTTGCAGGACTCGGCGCAGAATCCGATGTCGGCATGTGTGTAACCGATATTGGCAACCACTTCACGGGCAATCTTTTCCCAATGGGGTTTTGCATGGGTGGTTATTTCACCGGAAATAACAATCAAATCAGTGGTAACCAGGGTTTCACATGCAACCCGGCTGTTCGGGTCCTCTTTTAAACAGGCGTCCAGGATCGCATCGGAAATTTGGTCGCATACTTTGTCAGGATGTCCTTCGGAAACAGACTCCGAAGTGAAAACATGTTCCGCGTGAATTTTACTCATTCTCGAGTTTCCTTAATTCAGTGGTTATTATTTAAATTTATTTTTTATTCTTAATAAAAACAGGAACGATTACAATACAAGAAAACCCCGTTTAATACAAGGAGTTTTTTTATGTTAGGATTCAAATTTTTTATTAGAGAATAAAAACTGCTTGCAAGTCAACAAGTCAAATCCCATCACTATCGCCGGAACAAATATTTTTAACATTTATTTAATATATTTTAGTTGCAATTATATATTTACGCTTAATATTATTAGAAGTATTTATTGTAATTTAACTTAAATTAGTGGAGACGGAAACATGAGAACCGTAGTTGTTTTTCTCGCAATCGTCATTGTCGGAATTGTCGGAGTATCAATGTGGATGGGAAAATATAGCATGCAAAACCAACGCCAGACCAGGCAAAAAGAACTCGCAAAAAAAACGCAAGCCAGCGTTTCTCCTTCAGCTTCTTCTTCCGTCAAAGAAGCCCAAAAACCGGAAATAAAGCCGTCAGCCCCGAAGCAAGATCCTGTACAGGAAAAACTCAACAGCCTTCAAGCCGAGTTTAGTTCAAAAAAAGCCGAATATATCCAGTTGAAGTCTAAAGGCAGAAAAAAGGCCGAAGACATTCAAACCAAAATCGCCGAACTTCAAAACAAGCTCAATGTAGAAAATACAGCGTTGAAAAATTACATGAATATGGCAAAAAAGGAAAAAAGCAAACTGCGAACATCCTCTGACAAGAAAAAGCAAAGAATCGGCTGGCGATATAAATCTGATCCAGACAGCAAGATAAGACCTTTAAGCACATACAAGAAACGCATCAGGGGAAAACGCATCGAATATGTTTACTCCCGAAGCGGAAAGAACGCCGGGGAAGCGGCAGCACAAAAATATTATGACAAGGCCAAAGTATGCCAGAAAACCGTAAATAGACTTTCAAAAGATCTCGACAAGCTTAAAAAAGAATATCAGAAAATGGTTCAGGACTACACTCAACGCATACAATCAATATATGCGGAAGGTAAAAGCCTGAATGAGCAAATCACCATGCTCAAAAAACAAACCGAAAAACCAAGCTTGGCTGGCAAATAATCTCAGCAATCAGGATCGTAGAATGAGTCTTTTAAAAATTTTTGTAACATAAACTTATCTGCCGATAATAATGAAACATATGAAAATACAATAAAAATCAGAAAAAAGCCCCCTACCCGGATATCGAAAATTAGAAATGGGATAGCAATAACAACCAAAAGGATATGGACCAAATTATAACTATTGGATGAAAAAGAGTACTCTATTTTTTGTTTTCCGGCATCATCTTTTATCCGGCAGTAAATAAGACTAATCCCGCGGATAGCCGCCAAGGAATCTATTTCATGTCTCCATCCCCCAGTGAATGGAGTCACTTCTAACTTAAGGGTATTTTCGTCTATAATTGTAAAGTTTTTATCAGTCAGTTTGCCTTTGTACAGACGGTTGAGGCTTTCCTTGACAACATCCAAATCTATTTTATGCATGTAGTCGAAGCTTATCTCGCCTGCGGTGAAATAGGGGAAAAGACTTATATCATCCATAGAGCAACTCATATTGGCAAATCTAAACTAGTAATCCGGCAGTAAAGGATCATCAGGAACGCACAAGCGTTATGGGTCATGTGGAAAAGAATCGCCGGATAAAGCGAACGCCGCCTGAGATAAACCAGCTGAAAGGCCACTCCCAGCAGGAACAACGCGGCAAACTGCACCAATGTACAATGCACCAGCGCAAAAAGGAGCGACGTAAAGATCAGCGAAAAAGCGCCTCCCATCAGCCTGGTGAAAAATTCGAAAAATATCCTCCGGAAAATCAACTCCTCGACAACCGGCGCAACGATCACGGCAGCAACCGCCAGCAATATAAAACCCGGAAGCGAAATAGTTCTGGCTATCCTGATAATATCCGGTATCTGTGTTTCGATGCCGTATTTTTCGAGAAACACCTTGGAAATAAAATAAACAATCCAGATAACGGGCTGTATCAGCAGCGCCATGACAAATATTATAACCGGATCAAATTCTTTCCATCCGCGGAGCGCAAACTTTTCGCGAAACGGAACTTTCGGAAAAAAACAAAGTCCAACCGCAAGCAGTGTAAACAGAATAACCAGTTGCCAGAACATTGCTCTCAGAAAAATATTAAGATAAGGATACTTGATAAGAAGATTCTCTATTCCCGACAACATCCCCGGATAAACAATGTAATTGAACAGCAGCATCGGAACAACGATAATAAACGCGGTATTAAGCCACTCCCGTTCGGCATCATTCCCGAAAACTCCGGGAGGAAACTTTTTTTTCTGCGGTTCTCCAAGTTCTACCATTACCCCTAACTCCACTTCTCTATCACGGTAATATAGTCAACCCAAAGCGATTTGTCGACTACGGACACATTTAAATAAATCGCTATGAAAATTTATTGCCCGGGAGTATATTACAATTTTCTTAACCGTTTAGGTATATCATGGCTGAATCTTGCAATAATGTGGGGCATCACCTGCCGGAAATGGCGGCGCGGTTCCCTTACAAAACGGCGCTGGCGTATCCGGACGGACGCGACCGTGCCAGCCGGGTAACATATTCCCAACTGACTTTTTCCCAGCTTGAAGAACTTTCCAACCGGTATGCGTCGGCGTTTCGAGAATCGGGAATCGGCAAGGACACCCGGGTATTGATGCTGGTCAAACCGAGTCTCGAATTCATTGCCCTTGGTTTCGCGGTTTTCAAAACCGGGGCGACCCCGGTTTTCATCGACCCCGGCATGGGCAAGGACAACCTGCTGGACTGCA
Organism: Victivallales bacterium; assembly: GCA_963678815.1. Taxonomy (GTDB): domain Bacteria; phylum Verrucomicrobiota; class Lentisphaeria; order Victivallales. The sequence goes on along the minus strand of OY787460.1, from coordinate 2,694,708 downwards.
TCAAAAAAACCGAACCGGAAGCGATGGTTGCCATCAGCCGCGCCCACTGGATAAGTAAAATTTTTCCCGGCGCGTTCAAGACTGTAAAAACTCGGTTTTCCCTGGGCGGATTTCCTCCGCCGGGCTGCCAAAGGCTTGAAAAGCTCGATTACGCCTCCCCCGCCCCGGAATTCCCCGCGCTGGCGATGGAGTTGGATGACCCGGCGGCAATCGTGTTCACCACCGGCAGCACCGGCCCCCCGAAAGGAGTAGTTTACACGCATCGGATTTTCAACACCCAAATCAAGGTAATCGGCGAAGGTTTCGGGGCCGGGCCGGAAGAAGTCGACATGTCCGGTTTTCCGCTGTTCGCGATGTTCGCGGTAGCGCTGGGCATGACTTCGGTGATTCCCGACATGGATTTCACGCGTCCGGCGGAGGTTGACCCGGTAAAGATACTGGAAGCAGTCAACAATCATGGGGTGTCATTTTCATTCGGTTCCCCGGCACTTTGGCGTAAAGTGGCAACTTACTGCATTGATAATAAGATTGTCCTTCCATCCCTGAAACGGGTACTGATGGCCGGAGCCCCGGTGAACGCCGAACTCCACGATATGGTGAAAAGGATCATTCATCAGGACGGTGAAACACTGGTTCCGTACGGCGCCACCGAATCAATGCCGATAGCCGCTTTCAACGGAACGGAAATGCTCGGAGAAACCGCAGCGCTCAGCTCACAAGGCAAAGGTTACTGCGTGGGATATCCCCTCCCCCCGATGGAAATTAAGATAATGCACCCATCCGACACACCGGTTCCGGAGTGGAATGACGACCTTGAACTCCCGGCGGGAACCGTGGGGGAAATCGTTGTAAAAGGTCCGGTGGTGACCCGTGAATATTTCCTGAAGCCGGAAGCCACCGCCGCCGCAAAAATCACCGGTACGGATGGTAAAGTCATCCACCGGATAGGCGATATGGGCTATTTCGACACCAAAGGGCGATTGTGGTTCTGCGGACGGAAAAACCATGTGGTAAAAACTTCATCCCGGATATTGTATCCGGTTTGCTGCGAAGCAATTTTCAATACTCATCCGCAGGTATTCCGGACCGCTCTGGTTGGCGTAGGGGACAGCACCGGCCAGCGTCCGGTAATTGTAATTGAAATGATTCCGGAAGCTAATTACGATCCGAAAAAAATCATCGAAGAATTGAGGCAACTGGGGCAAGACTACGATTTCACCGCCGAAATCAAGGATTTCATCTTTCATCCCGGCTTTCCGGTGGATATCCGCCATAATGTCAAGATTTTCCGTGAAAAACTGGCTGTCTGGGTTAAATCTAGATTAAAGAATTGAATTTCAGCTTTATTTACAGGAGATTCGTGGTATTTTAATTTGATTTTATCGCTGGATAATTAAGCACGGAGCAATCCCGGATAAATCATTGGTTTAAGACAATCACAGGAGCAACTTGATGAAAAACGTAATATTTACCGCGGTACTGATGATATGCATCATCGTTATCGGGCTGTTTGTGGCAAGCTATATTTTCCAGAAACCTCAGGATGCTTCCGGCGGCCAGGGAATCGAGAAGGCTGACGGAATCCCGATCACCGCCGGTGGAGACGTATCGCGCAGACTCGGAATATCACAAAAACCAAAGAAGGCATACAACCAGGAAAGCCATCCGCTGCTTATGACGCTGTTTTTCCTGGTTCTTGGGATGCAGATGGTCGCACTGTTCCTGGCAAGTTATGTAATCGGCAAGATCCGCCGGAGCAAAGACCCGTACCAAATCAAACTGCGAAAGCTTGAAAACGCCGATATTTTTCTGGACCTGCCGCTGTATATCGGTTTGTTCGGGACAGTAGCGTCGTTTATCATTATCGCGCTAAACCCACAGATCGGCAGACTACTCGCGTACTCATCAACCTTGGTGGGAATCATCATCAGCGTACTGTTGCGGGTATTCCTGCTTTTTCCGTTCCGTCAGGAGCTGCTTGACGCAGAAAAGTTCGAATCTCAAACTCCGGAAACCGCAACTCAGGATTAATTGTGAACCGTTCTATCTGGATAGTAATCTGTGACTTTCTGGTACTGTCGGTACTTTCATTAAGTTCCGGCGTCGGGCAGTATCAGTCTCCGGTCCCCGTGGACATCGTAAGCGAAGACCATATCCGCAAGATGATCCAGGAACTGGAAGCCACTGAATCAAAACTTGAAGAATCCCGCACGAAACTGAGCATTACCGAAGGTGAACTTACCCAGGCCCAGAACCAACTCAGCAGTACCGTTACCAAACTCAGCGCAACCAAGGAGAAGCTGGTAAAAACCGAAGGGCGGCTCCAAACCGCATCCAGTAAACTGCAAAACACCATCGGAGAACTCAACAGCAAAAATGTAAAGCTGGAAAAAGCTTCCGACACGATCAGTAAAACCACCGGCGAACTGAATAAAACCAAAGGCGAATTGAAGGCAAAAGCCCAGGACCTGGATCTGATCCAGCAGCAATATCATCAAACCCGGGGGCGGCTGGTAGTAACCAAGGAACAACTCGATGCGTCGAAAAAACGGCTCAACGTTTACCAGCAGGAGTTAAATAAACTGAAAAACCGCCTCGGCAGCACCAACAGCGAGTTGGACAAGGCCAAGGGCAAGCTGGACCTTAAGGAAAAGGAACTTGATCTGACCAAAAACCAGTTGAGTTCACTTGAGAAAAAACTGTCGGAAGCCCAGAACAAATACACCGATTCCATCACTGAACTCACCCGTACCAAAGGCCGTCTGGAAATTACCAAGGAAAGGCTTGAAGATACCAGGAAAAACCTGGACGGAACCAAGGAAGCGCTCAGCAAAACAAAAAACAATCTTGAACTGGCCAACCAGAAACTGAATATTACGGAAAAAGAACTTATCAGCACCAAGGGCAAACTACAGGTAACCGAAGGTAAACTGGACCTGACTTCGAGAAATCTGGAATCAACCAAAGGTAAACTCGAAGTGACGGAAATGAAGCTGGATAATACTAAAAAAGTTCTTAGCACCACTGAAAAAGAACTGTTCTATACAGAGGGCAAACTCGAAAATACCGTTAAACAGCTTGGCAGCGCAAAAACCGAACTGAACACAACCGAGAAAAACTTGAACAACACCAAAGGAATCCTGTCGAGCGCTGTCAAGGAACTTTCGCAGACCAAGGACAAGCTTTCTGAAGTGGAGTCAAAGCTTAAATCCGATGTGCTGAAAAAATATGCCGCGGCCACAGTGAAACTTAATTTCGAGATCACCGAAAGACGCTTCATGGGCGATCATGAGGTAAAAGGCAGTTGGTATCTGCCGGAAATATCCCTCGGTAACAATCACTACCTGATCGTTGAGTTCAATGACCTGCTCGGTATCGGCAGCGGCAGCACATCGTTCAGCAAAGTCAAGAAACTTCAATACCAGATCGTTAATCCATCGAAAGAAGTTGCCACCGCCCAGAATCTCGATCAGCCGATCCTTTCCCTGGATATCGATAACCGGGTGTGCATGCTGCCAACCCCGCCAACCCGTAAGGCTTTAGTGCCGCTCAATTTTGACCAGTTGAAAAACCGGGGGTTGCAAAATCTGCACCTGTTCAAGAAAAACAGCTATGGCAAAGGTTCCTGCGATATCAGCAACCGGGTGTCCTTGAATCTTGCCAGCAAAAAGACCTATCTATACATCAGCAACAGCACCTCGCGGCTCACCGCCGCAACTAACGCCGAACCCGGAGACATGGTGCTGACTAAAGAAGGAAATTTTGTCGGAGTCGTGGTGAATGTCCAGAAAAATGACAAAGGCAGGCCGGAAGCCAAATGTTTTGTCTTCCCCTCCACAATAAATCTGGCTAAAACCATTAAGATTCCGATCACCAGTAAGACTGGAAAATATTACAAAGGGTTTGTCACACAAGTTGAAGCAGTGAAAAAAGCTATCCGCAAACAGCAGCGAAAACCCGGGCTGCATATCCGCTTGTTCCATGGAGACAAAGAATAAGTGCGCGAGGAAATTTTCATTCCATACTCTTGCCATTCAGTTATATCTCTGTTAAACTTGGTATTGTTGATTGGGGCAAAAAATGTTAAAAACTGATGACCAGAAATCTTCGGGCAAGATGTCCGAAAAATTACGCGTATTAGTTGTCGATGACAGCGAATTAATGCGCAAGGTTATTCGTCGTGAGCTTGAAAAAGCCCATTACGAGGTTATCGAATCTCCCGATGGCGCTGACGCCCTCCGCCAGTTGATGATAAACCGCGGCACTATCGACCTGATTACCCTCGACGTGGAAATGCCGAAAATGAACGGTTTCCAAACCTGCGAGGAAATCCGCAAGGAAAAATACCAGGAAGTTTTCAAACCGAAAAACCGCCCAATGCTCCCGGTACTGTTCGTCACTTCGAATGATACGCTTGAAAATCGCAGAAAAGGCTTTGAAGCCGGCGCCACCGACTTTATCAGTAAAGAATTCCTGGCGGATGAGATAACCGACGTGGTAAACCGCATCCTGCGGCCGAGAAAAACCCTGGAAGGTCTACGGGCGCTGGCGGCGGACGACAGTTCAACGTACCGCTCTATCGTAGCGGAAATTCTCGACCAGCAAGGCGTGATTGTCGACCAGGTGGAAAACGGCAAAGAAGCATTTAAATTGTTCGAGGCGGACCCGAACAAGTACGACATGATCATTACCGATTATGAAATGCCGGAAATGGACGGTCTGACTCTGACCCGCAAAGTCAGGACCGAACTGGGAAAAAAGGACATCCCGATCATGATCGTGTCCGGCAGTTCCAGCAAAATCACTCAACTGGATTTCTTCAAGGCAGGCGCCAGCGATTATCTCGACAAACCGTTCCTCAAGGAAGAACTGCTGGCAAGGCTAGGGGTACATCTGCGGGAAATCCTCCTTAACCGCCGCTTGAAGAAAAACCTCCGCGACTTGAAAGTGGCCCACGAGGAACTAGAAAAAAGCCAGCAGGAAACCCTGGAAATCAGCAACGAACGCAAACAGCTGCTCCACGTGCTCTGTCATGACCTTGCCAATCCGTTCGCATCGATCATTGGCTTCATCGACCTTATCAATGTCAATGAAGATTCAAAGGAAATGATGGGCAACCTGAAAGTACTGGCAAATAACGGACTCGAAATCATCGACCTCATCCGCAAACTCCGCGCCTTGGAAGAGAACAAAATAACTCTGCAAATGATCCCGGTAAGACTCAGGAATTCAACGCTCGAATCGGTTATGATCCTCAAGCAGAAATTCCTGGCAAAGGAAATCGAACCGGAAATCAAGGTTCCTTCTGATATCTGCGTAATGGTCGAGGAAACCTCTTTCGTCAACTCGGTGATGAACAACCTGCTTTCCAACGCTATTAAGTTTTCATTTCCCAAGGGAAAGATAATCATCAGCGCGGAGCCTGAAGGCGACATGGTAAAAGTATCAATACAAGACTTCGGCGTGGGCATGCCTGAACGACTGGTAAATGACCTTTTCGATATCAACAAAGCCACCAGCCGTCCGGGAACATCCGGGGAATCCGGCACCGGTTTCGGCATGCCGCTGGTTAAGAAATTCGTCGAAACCTACGGCGGGAGCATCGATATAAAATCGAAAGACCGCAAACAGTTCCCCGATGATCACGGCACCGAGATTATCCTCCGCCTGCCTGTTGCAACGGAAGAATAATTATTCAACGCTCCCGTTTTCCGGCTCACCCGGAAGTAGTCCGCTTTTGCCGAAAGCGGGCAATAAAGACACTGCTAAAGCTATGAACTCCAACACTTTTTTGAAAAACAACACTTATTGTCGCGGGATAACTGATTCGAGATTCCCCCACATACAATAACGTTTAGAGACCAGTATTGCTCCTAACGGAAATTATCAGTCCGTAAGCGACTTTAAATACTCGCTTTTATTCGGAAATCCATCCCAATATATTTTCCCGCGCGTATGAGCCGGATCATTCCAGTCTTCCTTGAACTTCATAAGGGAACCGCGCAACTCTTCAACCTTGCCCCGGTAAGCGGGATCAAACGCAAGGTTTTTCAATTCAGATGGATCATTCACGAAGTCGAAAAGCTGCGTCATGGTATTTTGTCCGTTAACAACATACTCTACTAACTTGAACTGCTTGTCCTTTACACCGCGCTGACAGTCTTTATAAACAAGGTATAGTTGCTCCCGGCACTGCTGATCCGGATCAGCAAAAACTTTCCTGAAACTTTCGCCTTCCACCGATTCCGGAATGTCGATTCCGGCCAGTTCGCAGAGTGTGGGGAAAATATCTAAAAGATAAACATAAGAATTCGTCCGGACATTCTCCGGGATTCCCGGTCCTGAAAAAATCAGCGGGACCCTGATGCTGTGTTCGTAAAGATTCTGCTTCCCGAAAAGCCCGTGACGCCCAACCGCAAGCCCGTTGTCCGCGGCAAACACAATAATAGTGTCCTCCATGATACCTTTCCGTTCCAGGGCTTTAACCAGGTCGCCGATCCGGTCGTCCACGTGGGTTATCATTGCGTAATACTCCTTAATCTGCCTGACGGTGTCTTCCTGTTCACGCGGAAAAGGAGCAAGCTGTTCGTCCCGAACGTATAGTTCCCCGTTGTCGAAAGGATGCCCCCCGGTAAAATTATCCGGCAGAGATACTTTCCGGTCCTTGTACATATCCAGATACTTCTTCGGCATGGTGCGCGGATCGTGCGGAGCCAGGAAAGACACGTACATATAGAACGGATTTTCGCTGTCGTAATTATCTATAAACGATATCGAAGCGTCCGCAATGTTGTCAGTGGAATGTTTGCCGCAGGTTACGTGGTCGCCCGGACGTTCCGTTACCTCATTGGACTTGTAAGGTTCCTTGACCAAAGGCATAGTCTGGTCATACTTTCCTTCGGGATCATAATTAAACACAGGGATATTCCAGTGGTCCATAGGGCCTCCGAAATAAAGCTCGGCGCCATCGTCAAAACTCCGTTGATACGACTCACTGCCGTTGTGCCATTTCCCCGCGCCGTAACAAAAATATCCGTTCGAGCGAAACGCTTCCCCGATTGTCGTATGTTTTTCTGGAATCGATTGACCGCAATCATTAAGATGGAACAAGGAACGGCCGGTATTGAGCATTGCCCGGCTCGGCATACATACCGCCGGGGCGGTTCCTCCCGGAATATGGGCATGGGTGAAAGTTATCCCGCGCTTCACCAGTTTATCCAGGTTCGGGGTAATAACTTCATCATTGCCGAGTGCGCTGACAGTGTCAAATCTCTGGTCATCCGTAAAAATAAACAGGATGTTCGGTTTCTTACTCATTTCTGGATTCCTCCTTGATTTATATCAAATACAGTAAATAATATGTAATCATAAAATGAATTATTGAATGTCAAATATCAACAATATGATGTCAGATACGGTAAATAATAAAAACACTTTAATTCTGCTTGAAAAGTTTCTGGGGAATTTCCCGGAAAAATATCATTTCCGCCTGCATAAGTGCTTTAACGTAACCGTGAGGGAACGCTGGGGATTTTCCGAGAGAACGGTAAACGATCTGCATTTAATATACGTCAAAGGCGGTAGAGGATTCTATAAACTTGAGGACAAAACCGAAATACTTGAAAAAGGAAAAGTTATCTTCCTGAGTAACGGCTTCAGGCATTCATCCGGACACTATCATCGCGCCCCCTATCCCAGGATTATCCCTGTCAGGTTCGGGGTTTACTCCAACGCGACGGGCCAACTGGCCGGTGATCCTTTCAACTCTCCTCCCGTGAGCATTTGCCTCGCGAATCAGTCTTCCTATCTTCTCCCCGATCTGTTTGAAGAACTTTACGACTGTTTTTGTCTTCGGGAATCGGAACAGAAAAAGCTAAAAGCCAATCTGCTTCTGCTTCAGATAATGCTGGAAATATATAATTTTCTGAAAAACCGGGAATTGATAAAAGACCACAGAATCGACAGAGTCAGGCGGTATATAATCAAACATCCGGAAACCCGCAAATCCCTGGACGAACTGGCGAAAATGGCCGGACTCACCCAAAAATATTTTACCGGGCTTTTCCGCAGGGAAACCGGCACAACCCCCATAGATTTCATTATTAGGGAACGCTGCCGCGCCGCGGAATATCTGCTTCAGAACAGCTTGATGATAATCAAGGAAATTGCCGAAAGACTAGGATATCCAAATCAATACGCCTTTTCAAAACAGTTCAGACAAGTCACCGGCCATCCCCCCGCCGAAATAATGAAAAAAAGAAAATCAGATATGTTTCAGCCTGGCAAGGAGCATTGAGAAGCGGGGTTCGAGACGGGCGTTTTTTACTGCCATCGCCACGGCTTTGCGGCTGCCGATCAGCACCAGAAGTTTTTTTGCCCTGGTCATTGCGGTGTAAAGCAAATTACGCTGGAGCATCATGAAATGCTGGGTCAGGAGCGGCGTCACCACCACCGGGAATTCACTCCCCTGTGACTTATGCACAGTAGTGGCGTAAGCCAGAGTAAGCTGGTCCGACTCCACGAATTCATATTGAACTTCGATGCCTTCGAACCTTACCCGGAAAACCTTCTCGGAGGAATCGATATGACATATCCGCCCAAGGTCGCCGTTGAATACGTTCTTGTCGTAGTTGTTGACAGTCTGCATGACCCGGTCACCGGCCTTAAAAATACGTTCACCGCTCTTGAATTGGGGTTTATCACCGTGGTTCAAAGCCTCCTGAAGCACCATATTGAGGGTTTTAGTGCCGCAGCTTCCCCGGTTCATCGGAGTAAGCACCTGAATATCACGCATCGGATTAAAGGCGAAGCGTTTGGGAATCCGTTCCTTTACCATGATCTGGATCATCTCAACCACCTGCTCAGGATCGTCCTGCTCTATCCAGTAGAAATCCTGAAGCTCCTGCTGGTTCGTGTCAGGGATTTCGGGAAGTTGTCCTGCATTTACCCGGTGGGCGTTGGTAATGATCCGGCTTCCCTCCCCCTGCCGGTAAATCTTTGAAAGGTGGGTCAGCGCAAATTTCCGCGACTTTATAAAATCGTGAAGCACCCTCCCCGGCCCAACCGATGGCAACTGGTCGGCGTCCCCCACCAGCACCACCGACGTCCCCGGCCTTATCGCCCGGAAAAGATGCACCGCCAGCGACAGGTCCAGCATCGACACTTCATCAACAATCAGCAAATCGCACTTCATCTGCCGTTCCCGTCCGTAAACGAATTTCTTTTCCGACGGGTCCCAGATCAGTAATCGATGAATGGTTTTCGCCTCGATCCCCGAACTTTCCGTCAAACGTTTAGCAGCGCGTCCGGTGGGGGCCGCCAGCGCCACGGTCAGCCGCGCAACCTTCGCCCGTCTGACAATCTCCCCCACCACCGTGGTTTTCCCGACCCCGGGACCACCGGTAATAATGCTTAAAGGATAGTATCCGGCGCGCTCAACGGCATTTCGCTGTTCGTCGCTTAACTCCAGCTTCGAAGGACTCTGAAACTGCAATATCTTCCGGCCTCGCGGATTCTTCGCGTCAGCCAGCATTTTCACCAGGATAGGAAGTTCGGTTTCCGCGCTGTTCATTGAACGGTCGTAAACCAGCCTTTTCACGGTTCCGGTTTTCGCGGATTTAAACTGGTCGATCATCAGCATTCCGGCTTTTTCCGCCGCCGCCATGCCCCGCCTGGCTTCCTCGTCCCCGACTTCCAGAATTTCAGCACAGTAATTGCAAAAATCCTCCTCGGGATAGCAGACATGCCCACTCATCTGCAACTGGTCGAGAGCAAAAACAGCCCCTGCCGCCAAACGCTTTTCATCGTTTTTTCCGATGCCGAGTTGTAACGCGATCCTGTCCGCCATTTTGAAACCGATACCGTCAACGTCAGCCGCCAGCCGGTAGGGATTCTCCTTGACAACCTCCCCGGCCTGACTGCCGTATACCCGGTAAATCCGCTGACAATATGCGGTACTGATCCCAAGTCCCTGAAGATAAATATATAGATTCCGGCGGTCGGCATGCTCCGCCCAAGCCTTACGGATGCCGTCAACGGTTTTCTTACCGAGTCCGCGCACTTCCTTCAAGCGGGAAGAGTAGCGGTCCATGATTTCAAGTGTCCGCAGACCGAAGTGGGCCACAATGTCTCTCGCCCGTTTTGGGCCGATACCGGGAATTATGCCTGACGCGAGATAACTTTCGATTCCCTTGTTGGTGGTAGGCAGAACAAACTTGTAGCTCTTTGCGCGGAACTGCCGCCCGTGCTCCTTGTGACTCTCCCAAACGCCGGACACTTCGATCCCCTGCCCCTGGTAAGCACCGAAAATGCTCCCGACCACCGTGTGCTCAACTCCCTGATGGTCGATCATCCGGAGCACGGTATACGACTGATCGTCGTTCTCATAAACAACCCGGCTCACCTCGCCATGCAAAGTATGCTCAGTAAGCCCGGCGCTTCCCTGGTTCCGGTCATTATTCAATATTCCGGCCGTAATGTCTTGATTTTATATATAGATCAATGATGCGAGAAAATCCGCTCTGGAGCGTAATAAAGGGCCACGTTCAGTTCGTTGGCGCGCTTGATCACGTCGGCATCGCGCAGGGAACCGGCGGGACACACGATCGCCCGGATTCCCGCGGCAGCGGCAACTTCCACAGCGTCGGGGAACGGGAAAAATCCGTCGCTGGCCATTGCCGAGTTTTCGATGGTTTCAACGCCTTCGTACTTCTTGAACTTCTCAATAGCCTTTTCGACCGCCCCTACCCGGTCCTGTTCGCCGGTTCCGACAGCCAGCGTCTGACCGTTCTTGACAATCACAACACCGTTGGAACGAACATTCAGGTTGATATACCAGGCGGTGAGCAGGTCTTCGAGCTGTTCCGGAGTTGCGGTTACCTTCGAAGCCTGAGCGCCAACCCGTTTGTTTTCACCAGCGGCGGGTTTGAGGTCGGCCACGCTTTTCAGGCTGGTGGTCAGCGGGGCGGCGACAACCAGCGAACCGTCGGCCAGGACTTTGAAAGTCCAGTCGCCGGCGGCGGCCTCCCCTGTGTATTTCGGCAGCGAATCGATATCGCCGCACTTGATAATCCGAATGCTCTTATTGATTTTGAAGGTTTCGGAATCGTTGAACACATCAAGTACGCCCGGTTCATAATCGGGAGCAACCACGCACTCCACGAACGAACTCATGATCTCTTTGGCGGTATCAATGTCAACCGGAACGTTGAACGCCACGGCGCTGCCGAACGCGGCCCGGGCGTCGCAGTCACGGGCGCGCTGGTAAACCTCTTTCAAGGTCTGTCCGGAACGCTGTACCGCCGCGCCGCTGGGATTTACGTGCTTCATTACCGCACAGGCGGGAACCGGAAAAAATTTGACAATGTTCAGCGAATACGAAATGTCTTCCAGATTGGTCTGGGAAAGCCCGCTCTTGCCGGTCTTGAGGATTTCCATGTCACCAATCGGGGACGGCTTGCCAACCGGTTTGAAGTAGGCGGCAGGCTGATGCGGATTCGTGCCGTACCGCAAATCTTCGACCTTTACATACTCAAGATCGTTGATGGTAAGTTTTTCCGGAAAATCCCCCACGTTTTTCGACAGGTAACTCTTGCGGTCAAGCTTGGCGTCGGACATTTACATCCCTCCTGGATTGTATTATATTCTGATTTAAATTGTGGTTTTTTGCAAATAAAACAATATCCCATTTTGCGAACTTAGCAAACCGGGCTATTATGTATTTTCATGCGTAATTTCGAAAACGAAAGATTTATATGAATACAGATACCCCGCCAACTCAGCCACGAGGCAAATTTATAACCTTTGAAGGCCCGGAAGGTTCCGGTAAAAGCACCCAGATCGGTATGCTGCAAGAATATCTGACGGAACACGGCGCCGACTGCGTGATTACGCGCGAACCCGGCGGCACCGCACTGGCCGAACAACTCCGGGAAATCGTCAAACATTTCCAGGGCGAGGAAATCGTGGCCAATGAAACGGAAGTCCTGCTGTTCGAAGCAAGCCGCGCCCAGCATGTGAGAAACGTGATCCTTCCAGCTGTCGAAGCAGGAAAATTCGTGCTTTGCGACCGCTTTTACGACTCAACCACGGCATATCAGGGTTACGCTCGTGAGCAAGATCTCGATTTTATCCAGCGCCTGAACCAATATGCCGTCGACGGCTGCATCCCGGATTTAACGTTGCTGATGGACCTTCCCCCGGAAGTGGGATTGCAAAGAGCAAACGAACGCAACAACGAATACAATCATGACCGGCTCGAAGCCGAAGGACTCGAGTTTCACAACCGGGTTCGCGAAGGTTTCCTGGAAATCGCCAGTCAGGAACCTGGCCGGGTTTGGATCGTCGATGCGGAACGTCCGGTAGAAATTGTTCACTCTGAAATCGTGGAGATTGTGAAAAGTGCCTGTAAGCTTTACTGAAGAAAAATTTCCGTTGTTGACTAAATGCCTGAAGACCGCCAGGACAGGCAACCGGATGGCACACGCATACCTAGTCCACGGAGACAACGCGGAAGTAAGAGAAAAATTCGCCAGAACCGTTGCGGCCATCGCAGTGTGCCCGCAAGTGCAACCTGACGGCTCCCCGTGCGAACAGTGTAAAACCTGCCGGCAGATCGCTAACGACACTTATCCGGAACTGTACGTGCTGTCGCCAAGCGGACGAGGCCGGGTCATCCCGGTGGGCGACTCGCACAATCCGGAACCCGATACCGTACGCTGGTTTGAAGACCTGTTTTACCTTACCAGCACCAGTGGCGCCGGAAAAAAAATCGGCATCATCCAGGACGCGGACCGAATGCGAAACGAAGCCCAGAACGTCTTCCTTAAAACCCTGGAAGAACCACCCGCCGATACAATTTTCATTCTCACTACCGGCAATCCGGCTTCACTGTTGCCCACCACCCGGTCACGCTGCCAACTGCTGCCGGTGCTCGAAAACCAGTGCGCATACGATTTTGATGCAGCAACTCCACTATTCCAGACTCTTTATCAACTTCAGTTCGAGTCAAACAATCAACTTTCCAACGCCGAACGCTGCGCGGAAAAAATCATCGGTCTCTCTGCAATGCTGCAACAGGAAGCCGCGGACTTCAGCTGTCAAAAATGGCGGAAACGCAGGGAGTTACTGGAAAACCTGATCGAGGAAAATGATGACCGCAACACCCGGAAAATGCTTAAAGATGCCGAAGACCGCGAACAAACCGACCAACGCGCGGAATATTTGCGCCTCCGCACTTATTTTCTTAGCGCTATACATACCTGGTTCGCGCAAATCTGGCAGTTGAGCCGGGGAACAGAGAAAAATCAGCTCCCAAATCCGGAAATCATCGATTGCGCCGGACGGGAACTTCCCGAACTGGACGAAACAAGGACTTATCAGCAGTTTCAGTACGCGGAGGAACTCCTTAATATTTTGAAATGGACCGTCAAAGAAGAACTTGCACTGCGAACTTTCTGCCTGAACGTGGCACTGCCCTGAAATCGTTGTTGACAACCCGAAAAACCGGGCTTAATTAATACTCGCATGAAATAAGTGCGGAATGAACCAGCTTGAACCGGAGAATAAAATTATGATTACCTACGGAAGATATCAGCTCGACGATACCGGCATCCGCCAGCAGAATTCTTCAGACTCCGATTACCTTTTTCAGTGGCGCAACCTGGGCTACGTATTTTCCGTGCCGGAAAGAACCGATGGCAACGTATTCCAGTATAATACCGAATTTTATTTTGCCGGCGGCGACTTCCTGGGACCTTTTATCCTGGAATGTGTTCACGGCACCTACCAGGCCCCGGCATTCGCCGAACTTCTCGGTTTTATAAAAAAACTTGATTCTTGTCAGGCTGTTTTTTCAGCAAAAACCAACTTTATCCGCCAGTGGGCGCCAAAACTTGCGGGACTACAGAAAGCCGCCGAAGATTTCCAGAAATCGCCCGATTTGGACAGTGCTCTGAAACTTGGAAAATTGGCATGGGTATCCCTGGATTACGAACTGGCTGAAACCGCTTTTAATAAAGTCCTCGAAATTGCCCCGGACAACCTTGACGCAAAAGAAGCAATGGCAAAAATATACTTGGAGACCGATCGCGAATTACAGGCGGAACCCCTGCTCGAACAATTACTCGATGTTGATCCGGAAAATCCGGTTTATGTACGGGATGTCACCCAATATTACCTGCTGAACGATAATGACAAGGTAATAAGCAGTGCCGAGAAATTGTTCGAACTAGACCAGTTGGAAGTAGAAATGCGAGTGGAACTAGCCAAGTGGTATCTGGTAAACCTGAAATTCGAAGAAGGCGTAACCATTTTGAAGTCCCTGCACAATTCGGAATTTCCCGAACCTGTTCAAAAGCTCGCGGAAAAGGAAATCCACCAGATCGACTCTCTGACTCAAATGGGCCCCATCGGAAAAAGTATGGTTGCGCTGATCCTCAAAATCGCGGCAAGCTGGATGTCGAGCCGCTCCCGAAAGTATCGAAAAACCGAAATCAAATGATCCCCGACAAGATGGCCCCGCCAAAAGTCGGAAAGCGGGTAAATGCGGTTTGTGGTGGCGGTTCAGGCGGCGTGGAAAAAGTGCGGGACTAGGCTTCTCATGGCGGAAACCGGCTTCAGGGGTGGAAATGTGAGGTATGTCAGCGTCCGGATTAAGGATATCATGGGTGAAGTCCCTGATTTGCGGGGTATGCTCGCGTAATATCTTGCCATCTGCATAATATTGTGGACCGTCAGGATCGCGTAGATTGCATTAAATACGGCCTCTTTGCCTCTGAATCCGACCCGCCGCAGGGGGGGGTTTTGTTTCAGATTGCCAAACAGCGCTTCGATGCCGCTCCGCATCCGGTAGCGTTCGTGAAACTCGTCGGTCTGTTCGTGAAGCCGTCTTTTCCGCAACCGCAAGGTGCGCGAGTCATAAGCGATAACGTAGTTTTGTCCGTTTTTGGACGCTATGCATTGTTTGAATTTCGGACATTTGCCGCAGGTTTTACCGGCGAACACCGCTCTGCCTTTTTGTCCGTCGAAAGTTTTCTTGATCGTTTTTTTGCCGCATGGGCATTTGCTCAGCCGGCTATGCTCATCGAACTCGCATTCCTCAAGCCCCAGCCGGTCTTTTTCCTTTCCTGTGGTTGGGGACAAAAGCTCGACGCCGTTCCTGGCTGAATTCATGACGTTTTCATCGGAACCGTAGCCTGAATCCGCCAGCAACTCCGCGGGTTTCGCATTATTTTTTCAGCTTTTTTCAGCATCGTATCGACGGCGTTCCAGTCGGATTCGCTGGCGGTCTGGGCTTGCGCGGCGGTGACGATTTGAACTGCATTTTCCGGATGGAAAGTCTGAGTTACCTGAACCTGATAACCGACTCCCTTGTTATCAAAAGACGCGTCCGGATCGGAGGGATTGACCAACGCTTCGCTGCCGGGATGCTTGCGGATTTTCACCTTGCCGTTGTCAATTTCGCATTGCTCGTTGAAAACCCGGACCAGGTCCTTGAAAGTATTGATTCCGGAAAGCTTCGGATGGTCCTCAAAACGTTCGATCAGTCTCAGCATATCCCAGCCGATTTGTTCCTTGTTGCCGCACACGTGTCCGCCGTAGCGGACATTGCGGAGCTGCGGTTTTTCAGCGTAAATCCAATCCCCGCTTGCTTCATAAAGCCGACGCAGTTCAGCGTCCAGCTCATGATACAGCTTCGACTCATGACGCTTGACTTGAACCAGGAAACGCTTGACCGTTTTGAACATGAGCATGGAGCGGGTCCATTCAGCCATGTTGCTGAATACATGAGTCGAGTCCAGCCGCTGCTTGTCGATTTGGATGCTCAGTTCGCTGATGATTTTCCGGGCAACGGCGTCCATTAATTTCATGGCAAGCTAATTTTTGCGGAAAATTTTCATGTAACGCTCAAGGGTGCGGGTTCCGAGGTAGAGATTGTCCGGCTCGATCATCAGCGCGTAATGAATTTTGAAGGTGTACAAATACTGATCGACAGTTTCTTCCGTGGTCCAGCCGAAGTAATCCTTGAGCAACAGCAGTCCGCAAATCGAATAATGTTCTTTCATCGGCCTGCCCATGTCGGACGAAAAGCCTTTGCCCAAGTCTTCTACCGGCATCATCCGCAGAAAACTGTTGCGGAAAATCCCAGGCCAGTCGTTTTCCAGCCGGGCCTTGCTTTTAGACGATAAAATTTCGTCCACCCGCCCGAACAGCCGGTTTTGTTGAAAATCGTTGCGAATTATCATTTATATTTAACCTTCTTAATATTAAATACTTAACTATAGCACGCAAACCACCCGATTGAAAGATCTAAAACATTTAATTTGTTGATTTATATTGAGTTATGACTGACGGAGACTTTTGGCGGGGCCGTCCGACAATACTCATTTCCTGGTTATTATTCAAAAATGCATTTCGTTGCTTGACTTTATACCTAATGCTATTATTTTATCTGCCCTGCTTCTTATGCGCCCATAGCTCAGTTGGTAGAGCAGATGACTCTTAATCATCGGGTCGAAGGTTCGAGTCCTTCTGGGCGTACCATCCACTTTTCACCCAACCGTAGTACCCAATTATTCATCCCGTCATTTTTTGTCTAAATGACGGATTGATTTGAATATGACGGATTGGATTTTTAATAAAGTTTTGAGCGAAAAATTAGAAATATTTCAAATCATGGAAAATTTTTCACGGCAATTGCCTTTTCCAGGCCATAGAAAAACATCCGGGAATAAGTTATCCGGGTTCAAAGGAAAGTTATTTGCTGCGAAAAAGCTCAGGCGGCTTCACGATAGTAATATTTCAGCAAACCCGTAATATCCAAAAACTCATCCCGTCATTTTTTACTTAATTGACGGATGGATTTGAATATGACGGATTGGATTTTTGATAAGGTTTTGAGCGCAAATTCAGAAGATTATCCAATTCCTGGTGATTTCTTTCTTCGTGATAATGGAAAATGAAATTTTTAATGACTCTACGCAAAGATTTTTCTCCGAACAGGATCATATTGTCAAGGCAGGTTTCTTTTGTGGTTCTTACAAATCCCTCCGAGCAAGAATTCAGATTAGGACTTTTTAATGGTGTTTTTAATGGCGTTACACCTGAGTTTTTCATTATAGTATCGAATTGTCTGGTATATTTCGAGCCTCGGTCATGGATAAGATATTTTGCATCTTCAAGTTCTCCATCCCAACCGGTAGGTAAGATTCCTGGCAACTTGCGCCATCCAGTTACCATCTGGATGATCCGTAATACCCTAATTGCTCGATTTCATCAGAGGTCTTCGGACGTCCAAGTTTTCGCGGAACTTTCGACGAGTCAAATTTCTTCGCAACCAGTTTGCGATGCCATTTTAAAAGCGTTTCCGGGCACACGATCGTACTGTAAATTTCCCGGATATCATAAAAAAAGAGTTTGACCTGAAACGTCCTGATGGATACTTTAATAAATACTCTTTTGATTTTAAAGATCTAAAACATTATTCTTTATGAAAAAAATAAATTGGGACAAAAAATTTTTCGAAGGCGTAGTTTCCATCGAAGAAACTGAGAGTGGGTTGCGCCTGTGGCGCATTCCCTATAAAGAAAAAAAACTATTCTACGGTCTCGAAGACATTGCCGCTAAACAAAGCGGAATAAGAATACGTTTCAAAACAAATTCATCTTCCGCCAGTCTTGCTATCGGAATCCCTGACAAAAATATTCATGGAAAATCAGAGGCGGTTATTGACATTGCAGTTAACGGAAAAATCGTTAAAAAAGTGAAAGCCAGTGAAATTGCCACCGATATAACAATAGACAACCTTGGTAGAAGAGAAAAACTTATCGAGTTCTGGCTGGATCATCATAATCGTCAAATGACCTTGAAGCATATGTTGATTGATGAAGGTTCCTACGCCGTCCCGGCTGATGGCAGGCGCATAAAATGGGTCACTTACGGCAGTTCCATAACGCAATGCGCTGAAGCTGAAAGTCCTGGGTATACATGGCCTGCGATTGTCGCGAGAAAACATGACCTGAATCTGACATGCCTGGGCTACGGAAGCAACTGTCACCTGGAGCCAATGGTCGCAATGATGATAAGGGATCTGCACCCCGATTTCATCTCTATGATTTTGAGCACCAATGCATTGGGAGTTATGCATATACGTTATTTTCAACCCGCCGTAATCGGAATGGTCAGGATTATCAGGGAAAAGAATCCTGCCACCCCCATCGCGGCAATTTCACCAATTCTTTTTCCCGCCAGTGAAAAAATAACGGAAGAAGGAGCTTTCACCATTGTCAAAATGCGTCAGCAATTACAGGAAGCCGTTAACCGGCTTATTGATTGTGGCGATGAAAAAATCGCATATTTTAACGGCCTGGACTTGTTGAATGATGAAAAATATTTAATGCCGGACCGTGTGCACCCTAACCATCATGGTTATGCGCATATGGCGGAAAACTTTTCTAAAATTGTCATCAACAGCGATTTTCTGAAAAAGCATGTTTTCTCTGTTTATGGAAATTCGTCTTAAAAAGTTGCATTGCCAGGTGAAGTGGTTTAAAATATTTCTATAGATTAAGTCATTAATTTTAAACTAATAGTAAAAATGGAGAAGAACAGATAGCATTCTTGTTTAACCACATCTCGTATACCATTTCCCATTTCCGTCACGTACTATGCGGAAATTCATGCGGAGGAAATGACGGGTAATTGAACACAGAAAAAAAATATTTAAAGGATCAGGAAGAATGTCAGCAGATATACCGTAAGGTATAAATATTCAAATTCAGACTTTAAGTGAGTGTGCGAACTGGATCTTTACTATTCTTTGTGAGACTTGTCAGGAGTTTTAAAACTAGTCGCCGAGTTTTTCTAAAAATTTTCCTGCTTGACGTAAAGCTTCGTTATTTTTATAATAATAGATATTGTTTTTGACCTTTTCCTGACAAACAATGCCGGCTTCTCTCAGGATTTTGAGATGATGTGATATGTTGGGTTGAGTTCCCTTAAGCTTTTCAACAAGTTGATTAACATTGCAGCCGTGTCTAAAGCTTCGCAGGCTTGGAGCAGATGGTAACAGTTCCAGTATTTTTAAGCGCAAAGGGTCGCCTAAGGCTTTGAAGATTTTTTCAAAATCCATACTTTTTTTCCATTTTTTGATGCAGAATCATGTGCTGCAATGATAAGACGCAGGTTGCGCACCCCCTCTGAACCATCATCAAGGTTTCCAGTTATTATTGATTGAGCATGTTCAGAAATTACAGATTGATATATATTTTTCACTTCAGGCACGGTGTATTCTTTAGAACTTTTCGTATCCTCAATATCCAAACGCAATTGGGCTGGTTCATCTTTATGGCCGGAAAGCTGGAACAGAGTGGCATATGTCCTTAAAACGCCTTCGCTTCCATAGACTTCATACCCAAGATTTGACAATGAACTCATCAGGCCACCACGCAATTCATTGAATGCAACCCGAATTGATCCACTCACTCCGCTTTCGGTTTCAAACTTGACATATGCACCATTTTCAACGTTTATCGTCAGTGTCTTGGGATAATAAACACACGAAACGGATGTAATTTTACTTTGCAGAAGAAATTCCGCCATATAAAAGCAATGGCTTCCTAAGTCGGCAACAGGTCCCCCAAGATTTTCAGGCTGAAAACAACGCCAGGAAGCAGCTTCCGTTGGAGTTGAACCGTAGTTCAATTCCATATGAAGGCAAATATCATTAACTGTACCGATTCGTCTTTTTTCAAGCAAATCCCGTGATGTAATGTTAAAAACATTGTGTTGCATCATATGATCCACGGCAAGGCTTACCTTATGTTTTTGGGCAAGCTGCTTCATTGACAACGCATCATCAATTGTTATTGCCATAGGTTTTTCCACAAGGCAGTGTTTGCCGGATTCAATAGCTTGTTTTGCCAGGGAGATATGTGAAGCGTTATTAGTGGCAATGATTACAGCATCAATATCTTTGCTTTTAAATATTTCCTCAGAAGAAAACCACTTCACTCCGAGAGAAGCTGCTATTTTTTGTTTGTTTTGATTGTAATCCGTAACACCCGTAAGTGTCGCATCCGGGATGGGTTTGGGAAAGCGGGATTTGTCACATGCAAATCCTTCGCTGATAATACGATTTTCAGCAATTGCACCCAATCCTATTACTGCATATCTTATTTTTTTCATGTTCAGTTCAGCTTGTTACTCCACAGCTAAGTTCTTTGTCCAGTTTTAATTTTATATCTTCAGTATTTTCTTTTAGTGCTGAAGATAAAATAATCCAGGAAATCAAGGATACAAAAGCCGCGATTAGATAAATCTCATTACCCTTGACGAATATAGGCAGAAAGAAGCCGATTATCCAACCCGCATTCTGGGTGAGAATAAAGAATGCCATTAATGAATCGACATTGTTTTTTGAAGATATGTCGCCAGTTAACGCTATCATTAAGGGACGGCAGATTGAAAAGCTTATTGCCGAGAACACTATTCCTGCGATGAGCAGCCATTTGATATTAAAAAAATAAATGATAAGCAAGCTGGCAATGCAAATAGCATAAGACAGAGAAATCATAAATCTGCGGCCGGTTTTGTCGGAAAATCGTCCGAAGGCATATGAAAGAAGGATTGGCCCCATATAATACATAGAACACAAAATACCGATATAATCTTCCGAGCCGAAAATGCTGATAATTTTCAAGGGAATAATTCCCACAAACAACGCCCTTATAAAAGTTGAATAAAAACCAAATATTGATAGCTTCAAGACCAATCTGTTTTTCATTATATTCCCAACAAGCAACCATTGATTTCCTCTTTTTTCTGTTTCTCTGAAATCTTTTAACATTAATAAAGGTATAAAACCTGCCAATGGCAAAATGGAGTAAAAACCAAACGCCTTGAAATATGAAAACCTGGAAATCAGGAATCCCAGAAAAAAAATCCCTAACGTATTGCCCAGCATGATTGAAGTCACAAAAAAACCGGAATTGACACCGTAGCTTTCCTTTTTACTGGCCTTAACCAGGTAACAGCCTTGCCCAACCCATAATGGAGCGGAAGCGCCACCTACGAGACACGCGGCAAGACAAACTAAAATTTGAGATTTACTTAAAAGGCTTAATGCAAACAGCGAATATGATAATATAGAAACAAGCATACACAGCTTTGCGCCGTATTTTGAAATAAGTATTCCGGCAAAAGGGCTGCTCAACAGAAAAAATGTATATAGGAGTATCAGAACCCAAAAACCCGTATTGGGAAATCCCATTTCTGAAAAAAAGGCGGTTATGTACTGGCACACACCGTTGAAGCCGAAAAGTGAAACTGAAAATCCAATACTCAACAGAATAATATTGACATTAAATTTTTTGATAAACATTTAGGAACCTATAAGATTTCTTCAAGTATCTCAGCAGCATCTTTCACACATTCTGGACAGATTTTTTTAAATATCCCTTTTTCCCTCATTATTTTAACATCTTCAGGATTGGAGCGGTCATAGCCAAGCAAGTCATTGCAATTCACCTTGCCATCATGACGTTCTTTAAACTTTTGAGTGAACAGCCTGACAAGCTCATCTGACTTTCTCCGGGAAACATTATCCTTAGGATCTATCCGTCCGTACTTTAAACTTATTACCATATACGCTCCGGTAACAGCACCGCAAGTCATTCCCATACATCCCATTCCACCGCCAAAAGAACATGCAAGCTTCAGTGCCGCTTCTCTGTCAACACCAAATTCCGGCGCGTATGTTGCCAAAATAGCCTGGGAACATGTATTTTTTTTACTGAACAGCTCTACACATTTTTCTATACGATCCATCTTCTGCTCCTCTTTGTGCTTCTATCCTTATCAAGATTAATCCATATATTTAAATATATCAATATTGATTAATAAGTCAATAGGTTTTTGTGAAAAAAAATATCGGATAAATGCCCAACAGGAGTTTTTTACGCTCAAAACATACTCGTCAAATTCTTGAACCGTATTTATGCACAAGGCAAGGCAATTATTTTTTCTTTTCGGCGCGGAGCTGTCCGCAGGCGGCGGCAACATCAGAACCTTTTTCGACTCTAACCGTGACTTGACAGCCGAACTTTTCAAGCGCTTGCTGGAACTCTCGGATTTCCTTCGGGTGCGGCCGGTCAAAACTGCTGTTGCCTGCCGCATTATACGGGATCAAATTGATCTTGGCGCGGCAGTCTTTGGCTAGGTCGGCCAGACGCGCGGCGTCATTGCCGGAAGTATTGACATTACTTAAGAGTGTATATTCAAAGGTAACCATCCGTCCGGTGACTTCCCGGAAATAAATGCACGCCTCCTTGATCTCCTTGAGGGAGCAACGGTATTTGGGGGGAATAAGCGTTCCCCGGAGCTGGTCATCCGCGGCATGGATCGACACCGCCAGGTTCCACTGCCGTTTAAGATCGGCAAGTTTCCTGATCCCCGATACCCAGCCGCTGGTGGAAATCGTTATTCTCCTTGCGGCAAACGCCACCTTGTCAGTGCCGGAAATAATCTCCAAAGCCTCGACCAGATTGGTAAAATTAAGCAATCCCTCCCCGATTCCCATCATTACCACATTGTCGGGCACACTTCCCAGTTCGCGGCAGGTCAGGAAAAACTGTTCCAGGATCTCCCCGCTGGACAAATTCCGGGTCAGTCCGGTCGAACCACTGGCACAGAACCGGCAACGCACCGGACATCCTACCTGGGTACTCAGGCAAAACGTGACCCGCTTGGGGGAAGGAATAATCACGGATTCAATATTTTCACCGTCGTGAAGCTCGAATAAAAGCTTTTTCGTGCCGTCACCGGCTTCTCTTGTATCGGATATTTTCATTGACTCGCAGAGGAAGTCTTCGGCAAGGCGCTGGCGCAGCTTCTTCGGGACGTTCAACATTGCGTCCGGGGATATTTCCAGCTTTTTATAAATCCAATCCGTAATCTGTTTAGCCCGGAATGCAGGTTCACCTACCGATTCAAGGTAATCGCGGAATGATTCGGTTGCAGTAGAAACTAGAAAAGGTTTTGAGTTCACTTATGTCCTTGGGGTTTCTGAATTTTGTCGCCCATCCACACCTGAATTTTCCTGCCGCGATAATTGTTGTCGGTCAGTTTTGTCCAGTTGCGGTTAGCGGAAACCGGCACTTCATCGGTTATCAGATAAGCGCGGGGAAGGTCACCGGGCAGTTCATCCAGATCATGGATCTGACGGATACGGCAGCCGATATAGTACCCCTCCCCGAACATGCCGTCGAGCCTGGGACCTTGATAAATCATCAGGTTGCCGGAGAAATGATTAGACTTTTTAATCGCGTTCCTCACCTCCCTGGCATACTCGCGTTTATCACGTTCCTGGGCACGGTACGGCGCTACAATCGCCCAGAACATCAGCGCAAAGGCAATGGTAATCAAAATAATATGTT
This sequence comes from Victivallales bacterium, assembly GCA_963678815.1. Classification (GTDB taxonomy): domain Bacteria; phylum Verrucomicrobiota; class Lentisphaeria; order Victivallales. The sequence goes on along the minus strand of OY787460.1, from coordinate 2,671,276 downwards.
CCCAGCAACGTCCGCGATTGTTACGGTACACACAGAAACGCAGATAAAGACCAATGACAATACAAAGCCCTCCCTGTGAAAGTCCCATTACGAAATACCAGATGTTGGTATTGAATGAAATATCACGTGAAAAGGTGTAGAATTCGGAAATCCAGCGATGCGGAATCAGGTAGAAAGCAATAATCAGAATCCCGGCCGCAATCGCCGCATAGGAAAAAAAGTGCAGCATCTGGTGGATAAGATGTCCGTACCGCCTTGCCACCAGCCAATAATTTATACCGGTAAGGACCGCCAACGGCGGGGCCAGGAAAATCAGATCACGCGATTCCGTCCACGGACTCACCCACATGATAATGGCAAGCGAAATAAAAATCGTCCGGAGAAAACGGCTGAAAATGGGGTTTTTATCGAGAGGAAAGAAAGCGACACAGAGCGGGGCCCAGGCAAAAATCGACCACGGCAGAAACCTTAGAGTTATTTCGAACGGATACACCGCCAGATGCAGCAGATAATCCTTAAGCTGAACCCAGGTAAAACGGGGATCGATCTGCAGCGGCCGGGGCAGATCCTCACCGACACTCCAGCGCGGAATCCCCCACATCAAAATAAACGCCGCCAATACCAACATGGCAATAACAAATCCGGGTTTCCGGAGCTTTGGCCAGACCGTCATTGGCCGGCGCATGAACAGCAGCGGCAGAAAGAAATAAAATAACGCGGACCAGCCGATCGTATATAATGCCAGTCCGCAAAAGAAAATGCTGTAGATCCATGCCTTGTTCCAGCTTCCCCGCGCCACCCCGAACGTAAACCAGGTAAGCCACCCGGAAAACAGGAAGAAAAGCGCAAGCATGTGCGGATAGCCGTCGATGCCTTTTTCTATGATAATCCCCGAGGAAAACATCACAAGCGAGGCAACCAGCGCCGCCTGAAAATCCAGCGCCCGCCGCCCGACCTCCCAACAGAGCAGCGACAGCCCGAACAAGGACAATACTGAAATCAGCCGCAAAGCATATTCCATCGGCAATCCGAAAAAGCGGTGCAGGATCGCGGCCAGATACGGAAACAGCGGAAATGAGTTGGGAATAAGTTCACCGTGGGCAACAGTCAGCGGTGACTGAAAATTCATCTCCGTTGCCATTGCCGCATATGTTCCTTCGTCCCAATACAGTTCCCGGTCACCGAGCTGCAACGGAAAATAGATCAGCGCAAACGCGATCAGCAGAAAGAAAAACCAGTACCACCGGGGATTGATTTCCTCATAGCGCGACATATCCACCCCCTGAAAACCTGTTGCTTTTACTCATTATTTCATTCTCCGCGCCAGAAATCACACACTCAGAAGCGCATAACACATAAACAGATAGATCAGCGACGCCGACAAATCATTGCCGGTAGTGACAAACGGCCCGGAAGCCACGGCCGGATCAATCTTGAGCTGATTCAGGAAGATCGGCATCATGGTCCCTGCCACCGCCGCAAAGGTCATGGCCGTCAGCATCGAGACTCCCACCACCACCGCAAGCTTGATCGACGGCTGATTCATTCCACTCACGTTAAAATATTGAAGATTGATCCAGACAATTATACCGATCACCAGTCCGCAAACCGTTCCCATCATGGCCCCGACCGCGATTTCCCGGGCAATGATCATCATCAGTTTTCCCATATTGATCTCCCCGAGCGCGATACTGCGCACGGTAACCGCCGAAGCCTGCATGCCGGTATTGCCCCCCATTCCAAGAATCACCGGAACGAATGCCGCAAGACAGGCCGCAATGTTCAATCCGATAATCCGCTGAATGATCCAGCTAACCACAATCCCGGTAAACATGGTAATGATCAGCCACGGCAGCCGCATCTTGACAATCCTTACCGGGGAATCGATATTGTGTTCGATGTCGGGCGCTCCGGCCATACGCGCCATATCTTCGCTGGCTTCCTCATGCATAACGTCCATTACATCGTCAAAGGTAATCCGCCCGACCAGCCTGCCCTGCTCGTCAACCACCGGCATTACCAGCAAATCGTATTTACGGAAGTCATTGGCGATTTCCTCCTGGTCCTCGTCCACCCGGGCGAAAACCTGGATCGGGTTAACCACGTCGCTGATGATACTTGCGGGAGGCTTCGCGATAAGTTCGGCAACATTGATGCTTCCCGCTGGTTTACCGTCCTTGTCTACCACGAAAATAACGGAAATAGGGTCGGAGAAATCGGCATTGATAAGCTTCTGGATAGCTTCTTTTACAGTAGCATCGGCGGGAACGGCGCAGATTTCCGGGGTCATGATCCCGCCCCCGGTATCTTCCGGATAATTCAGCAAAGCGCCGAACCTGCGCTTTTCCTGCTCGTTCAACAACCGCAGAACCGAAGTCTGTTCCTGCTTGTCCAGCTCCCCGAAAAAGTCGGCGGCATCGTCAGGCGCCATTTCGCGGACCATTCCCGCCAACTGGCCGGGAGAAAGACTTTCCACAACATCGTCAACGTCTTCCGGGTCCATCTCCATGATGACTTCGGAAGCCACCTCCGGATCGAGCAGGGAAAAGACCTTGTCCTGATTATCCGAGTCCAGCTCTTCTATCAGGTCGGCCGCGTCGGCAGGATCAGTTTCATTGAAGCGATGGAGAAGTTCTTCCACCCGGTTGCGCTCAAGCAACTCCTTCAGTTCCTGTTCCGTTAATTTTTTGTGCTTCGCGGCCATCTTTACATCTCACTTTGACTTTGAGGAATATCCAAAGAGGGTACTGTACACGTTAAACCACTACAACACAACCCGGAAATACCCTATCCTTCAGTCGATTATAAACGGCAAATCGGTATCAGCTGCGCTTTTCGAAAGAAATCCTGGGATCAACCAAAACATATAAAATATCGGAAAGCAATATGCCAAGCAAAGTGAGCACTCCGCCAAAACCGAACAACGCCATTAAGAGCGGAATGTCACGGCTGGTCAAAGCGTTAATCGACAAAGCCCCCATGCCCGGAATACTGAAGATATATTCAATGATAATGCTGCCGGCAACCAATCCGGGGAGCAGTCCGGCGAATAACGTAATCAGCGTAATCATCGAATTGCGGAACGCATGCTTGAGAATCACCACCCCTTCCGGCAATCCCTTGGCCCTGGCGGTACGGATATAATCCTGGTGGATAACCTCGATCATCCCCGTCCGGGCAAAACGGGAAAGCCCCGCGAATCCGGCATAACTCAAACAAAATACCGGAAGCGCATAATGCAACGCCGTCCGCCACAAAATCTGCCAGGTGTAAAGCCCTTCCGTGTTCAGGACCGCCAGCCCCCGGTCGGGAAACAGCGGGAAACGCCCTCCTACGCAGAAATTCGCCTGAAGCGTCAGCGACATCCAGAACACCGGCACCGAATACATGAAAAACAACAGGAAAGTCATGAACCGGTCAAACGGGGAGTCAGGAGACAGCGCCGCCTTCAACCCAATAGGGATCGCAAACATATATACGAACAGGATCGCCCAGAAATTCAGACTTAACGTAACCGGCAGACGCTCAAGAATTATTCCCGCAACCGGACGTCCGGGGTCCACCGACGCGGATTTGCCAAGGTCCCCGTGTATGACAATATCTTTCAGCCAGAGGACAAATCCCACCAGTTTCGGTTTGTCGAGATGCAGACTTTCACGCAACGACTTGTTTTCCGCCAACGCTCCCTTGTCCTCCGACAATCCGGCAGTACCGGCATTTTCCCCGAGAATCGTACTGCGGGTGGGATCACCGGGAGCTATCCGCAAAAGCATATAACTCACCAGCATTATTACCAGCAAAGTCAGCAACGCCAGACATAATCTTTTAAACAGATATCTCAGCATATTTACGCCGTTTCCCCGTATTCAATCAAATTAAGCGGAAAAAACGCTTTCCGATTTGCATTTCCGCGTTATTTATCTAAATATAATACCTCTTAGGAAAATTTCCTGCCCGGGTAGCTCAGCGGATAGAGCAGTAGTTTCCTAAACTATTGGTCGGAGGTTCGATTCCTCTCCCGGGTGCCACTGAAAAATTCAATTTTCGACGATTGTAACTGCTTTATTATTATCTATATTGTATAAAATTCAAAGCCTGCAAAGAGATGGATAGTTGAGAACGATAATCCACATTGGTCAACACAAGACCGGCACAACGTCAATACAGTATTACCTGAGAGACAATCGAAACGAATTAATGAAATCAGGGCTGTATGTGCCTGATTCGCTGCTTGGTGATGAAAATCCTTCGCACTATTTCCTGAATGTTTATGCTCTGAATAAAAACAGGCATTCCTCCATGAAGAATCATTTACTGGCGACCAAACCGCCGGAATTTTTCGAAAGCCTGGAACAAAACTTACGGGAAGATATTTCAAATCATTACCTGAACGCGCATAATCAAGGATGCAATGATATAATCTGGTCCAATGAAGGATTGTACTTATTGAACTCAACTGAAGAATATACAAGGCTCCTCGAATTGTTTAAGCAAAGATCATCTGAAGTTGTATGCCTTTGCTGTTTCCGGGAATTCAAATCATACAGAAAATCATACATGCGGCAGTTGAAAAAACATGGACAGAAATACAGCAATGACAAAGACTCTCACCGTTACACAGGAAAAGACTCCTGGCTGTTTGATTATGAAAAAAAAGTCGATCTGCTTGAACAAGTATTTGACAAAGTAATTGTTTTTCCATACACCCCGGATAACATGGTCAAAACCTTTATGGAAAAGATAGATTATCCCGCCGATGAAAACTTATCGGGCAGTTACAGATTAAACGTTACAGAGTCAAGCAGCGGAATATCGCGCTTTATCAAAAAATTCATGCGCTAGTGTTCTGTCAAGGCTGTTTTTGCGGTATGATTGCGAAGATTTTGAGATTGATTCGTATTCTGAAAGGCCGCCGATACCGAGGTCTCGAAGGTTCTTGAAGGATACAAAGTCAAGCTTAAAAGAACACAACCGCTTTGCGACAGGTTTCTTGCAGTTGTATTTTCCCTTTTATCCTTCGGGAAATATTCAGATTTCCTCTCAGTCTAAAAAAAACAAAATCCAATCTACAATATAACTTGTCATACCGAAAAAACAGCCTTGACAGGACACTGGTGTCGTGCGGGAATCTTACATTTTCCCGTGTTTGAGGATGGAGATTATCAGGAAGCACCCCAGGAGCAGGGAAAAAATGAACACCAGTATCCCGATAAGAGAGATACCGTGAACCATGGGGGGAATACGGGCATGGAGAATAAGCCCGGAGCAGATCAGCATTGACGCAGTAACAATAGAATAGGCTATCCGGTTACTGATCTGGTCGTGCTTGTGCAACATCGGTTCCAATCCGCGGTGTTCAATCTGCACCGCGATCCTGCGGTTTTTAAGCTGTTCCATGAGCACCCGGAGGGCGTAGGGAAAATCCTGAAACAGCTGGGCATATTTCATCCCGGAGGAATAAAGATTCTTAAGCATTTTCAACGGATTATTGTGTTCGAACATCAATTTTTTGACAAACGGCCGCACATGGCTCATCATGTCGAAGTCGGGTTTAATCTTCCGTACCGTCCCTTCCAGGGAAATCAGGGCTTTCAAGAGCAAATAAATATCTGACGGCAACCGCAGTTTATTATCGATGATAACCCGTAAAAGGTCGCTGAGAAAATTTCCGATATTGATGTCGCGCAACGGAATATAGGCATATTCCTCCACGATCCTGAACACCTGCATGTCCAGCTTGCGGCGGTTTTCGACTTCCATGGTCATCGACAACCCGATAACGGCTTCGGTAATGCGCTCGGAATCGTGGTCCGACAATCCCGCGATAATTTCCGAAAGGTCGTGCATATGCTGGGGCGGCAGTATCCCCATTAACCCGAAATCAATGAAACAAACCACGTTTTTCGGCAAAATCATCACATTGGCGGCATGCGGGTCGCCGTGAAAAAAGCCGAACTCAAAAAACTGTAAAAGCACCAAATCCGCGATCCGGTCGGTAATTATATCCGGATCAAAAACTATCTCCGGCTTCAACTCCAGATGGGAAAGCTTCGCGCCATCGATGAACTCCATGGTCAGCACCGATTCGCAGGTCAGCTTCTTGTAAACTTTCGGAACCTTTACCCGCCAGTCTTTTTTATTGAGCCTGGCGAATTTACTGATGTTCAGCGCTTCGTTGTTGAAGTTAAGTTCACGGTCAACCTCCACTTCAAAATCATCGATAATCGTGCTTGGCTGCAACACATCCATGCCTTCAATAAAGCGTTCGATCAGCGAGGCAAGATGGCGCATGATCTCCAGATCGGTGTCAATGTCCTCCTTGACGTTCGGACGGCGAATCTTGACCGCGACTTTTTCACCGCTTTCAAGTTCCGCCACATGCACCTGGGAAATGGAAGCGGAAGAAAGGGGGCTATGGTCGAAATGCCGGAACAGCTTATCAACCGGCTTGTTGAATGCTTTTTCAACGGTCCGGGTCGCCACTTCACCATCAAACGGCGACACCGAGTCAAGCAGCTTTTCCAGTTCCGCGCACAACGCCTTCGGCAGGATGTCGGTGCGGTTGCTGAGGAACTGCCCGAGCTTAACGAACGCAGGCCCCAAATCCTCCAGGACAAACCGCATCCGTTCCCAGTGGCTCAGTTTGCTGGCTACTCCCTGGGGAAACTTTTTTCCCGGCAGAAAACGCTCGCGGAACTTTACATATTGCAGCAGATTGCTGTGATCGACAAAATCATAGAAACCATGCTTGATCAGGACGCCGACAATATGCTGATACCGCTTGAGGTTCCGGATGCGGTGATGCTTGCGGCGAAAACTCATCCGTTATTTTTTCTTGTCTTTGCTCTTTGAACCGGATTTGCCTTTAGTGAGTTTCTTGATTTCAGCCTTCAGGCTTTTGATTTCTTTTTCCAGGCTGTCGAACCGGTCAGTACAAGGAAGTTTTATTTTTGAATATACTTTTTCTATGACGTCATTCAGCTGTTTTTCAAAGCCGCTTTTGGTTTCCTCTGCCTGTTTCATCAGGTCCTTGACCAGCTTTTCGCCTTCTTTCTGGGTAAGTTTGCTTTCTTCCGCCAGCTTCTCGCCGAATTCCTTGATCTTGTCCTGAGTCATGGAAGCCAGTCCGACGCCAACCATTAAATTCTTTTTCAACAGATCCAACATGATACTTCCCTCCTATGATTTACTTTCGGTAAAACGGCAGGTTCCAAATAGCGAAACCCTCTGATATACAATATATATACGGAATTAAGATAATTCCAGAACTTCAAATCAGTTTTACAAAAAACCAAAGGTTGCCCCTGGACTGAATTGACATTTTCAGCAAAGCATTGGAAATGCGGCTATGGCGCAGGTGACGCCCACTTGCTTTGTCCGCGAAATCAAATCTTTCAGAGTTTTTAAATTGGGGGGCTACTTCTTGAAAAGTTTGGATTTTTCCTTGGCGATATTGTCCATTGTCTTATCGATGATCTTCTGGATCTCACGGCGTTTTTCCGGATCTTTTTCGTCCCGCAGGACTTTTTGCTTGACCTGATCAGCGGTCATTTTCATAAGTTCCTTGAGCAATCGCTCATTCTTTTCGATTAATTTTTTCTTATCATCCTTATTCAGGGGCTTGTCCTTCTCGGAGATGGTTTCGAAAATAAGCGACACTACTTTATGGGCGGTATCGGAAGATATTTTTTTCCAGTCTTTTTCCTTTACCTTACTCAGGGAATCCTTCATGATCCTGACAATACTATCGACCACCTGCGACTTCTTATCCTTTTGGCGCTCCCTTATCTCCTCAACCTGGGCGCTTTCCACCCACAAAATGGTCTCGTCGGAAATCAGCACCGCCGCGTATTCGATAATGTCCTTGAATTTCTTCACCATCCCAAGTTTTTCCCGGGTAATCCCGGAAATGTACTGACGCCCCACGGTAACGCTTTCCCCGGCCTTGAGCAACGCCACGGTTTCCCCCACCGGGAAAGAAATATAATCTTTCTTGAACATGTCGGTGAATCTCACGCACAACAACACCGTAAGGTTGTGTATGTTCTTATTGCTGTTGTTGTTCACGGTCACGATCACGCTGTTGGTAAAAAACGCCGGGGCGATTTCCAGGTTGATCTTGTCGCCATCGGAAATTTCATAAATATCCGATTCTATCAACTTATTGCAGTAAAGGAAATCGGTAAGCACCTGGTCCCACTGTCCCTGCCGGCGGCGGCGGAAAAAGTGGTCGAATATCTTCTTCTTGGCCTTGTCCGGCTGGTTCCGGCTCACATAGATCCGCGCTTTCTGGAAATCAGGGCTGAAATACCCGGAACCGGTCATAAAGCTCCGGTAGATATTCTGGATCATCCGCCCTTCCCTGCTCTTGTTCAGGAAACTGCGTTTTTTATACAGGTTAAGGCGGTCGAGAAGCGCTTCCTGCTGTTTCGGATAATAAGTCGCGGCCTGATCGAAATCCAACACGGCCTGATCGTATTTGCCATCCTTCAGGTTTGCAACTCCGCGGAGCAGATAACCCGGCGCTTCCTGTCCCTGGTTCTTTTTGAGATAATCGTCGATAAGCATTCTGGCCTGTGACACCTCCCCTTCCCCGCCGCGTTCGAGCAATCCCATCGCCATCAGGATATGGGCCTCCTTTTCACTGGGAGACTTCTTGACCGCGCCAGCAGCACACTTGACGGCCTCGTTCCAATCCCCCTCATAGACAGCCAGATAAGCGCGGTCGCGCAGGGCACACAGTTCGTTCCACTCCCGATAGTATTTACTGCTGACTTTAAGGTACTGAAAAAAGAATTCCAGAAGTTCCTGACGGCTGAGTTCCAGACGTTTGCGAATTTCCCTCTTCAATTTCGTTTCCTGCATCCGGCGCTTCCACATGTGCTTGGCGCGATTGAAATCAAGATTGAATTTCACGTAACCGCCGGTTGCGAGCAAGTCCAGAAGTGTTCCGGTAGTAACATTGTAAATAGAGGTAAGTTCGTTGTATTCATCTTCAATCGACAGCAGATTTTTATACAGGTTGAAAAAGTCGTATTTCAGTTTCAGCACATCCGGCGCAACCTGGTCGGAATCTTTCTGGAGAATGAACGCGGTAAGGTCTTCAAAGTTCTCAGCCTCGGCCAATGCCGCTTCTATCGAGAATAACGCCTTGATGGTCTGATCAATATCATAATCACCTTTTCCGGTATCAAAACTGATTGATTTCTTCGGCAGTTTAAATCCCGGTTTCGCTTCGCTCTTGGAAGACTTGACCGGCAACAATACTTCCTTGTCCTTGGATTTTACGCCAACTTCTTCATCTTCCTTATCTTTTTTGTCTTTGCGTTTCAGGAAGAATTCCTTGACCCGGTCAGTAAGTTTTTTCCGCTGCTCGTTAACTTTTTCAGCGGCATTGGCGATAAACGCAGGCGGCGCGGAAGGCTTCACCGGTTTGCCCCTGGAAAGAAAAATGGCCAACCCGAAAAGAAGGGCCACTACTACAGCCAGGGGGATAACACAACCCATTAAATATTGCCGGCTGCTTTTTTTATCTTCGCTGTCATTCATATCCGCTGATCTCCTCTATAAAGTAAATATAAAATTACTATACCCGCTTTTCCGCGGGAAGCGAACTTGAATTTTCAACGGCATTTTACACTTTGCCCCGGCCCGAAGCCCAAAACCTAATCAAATCTTATCAGCAAAATACTGCTTGAGCTGATCTATGGAAACCCGGTCCTGGTTCATGGTGTCGCGATGACGCACGGTGACTTTATTGTCCTCGCGGGAATCGAAGTCGAAGGTTACGCAATACGGCGTACCGATCTCGTCCTGGCGGCGGTAACGTTTGCCGATATTACCGGTAATGTCAAATTCGCTCCGGTAACTTTCCCTAACAATCTTGTAGATGTTTTCGGCTTCATCCCCCAACTTTTTCGACAGCGGCATTACGGCCACCTGTACCGGCGCAACCTTGGCCGGAAAATGCAGCACCACGCGCACATCTTTGTCCATACCCTCTTTCTGGGTTTCGGCCATATCTTCGTCGTAAGCGTGGCAGAGCATCGCCAGGCAAGTACGGTCCAGGCCCACGGAGGTTTCGATGACCGTGGGAGCAAAATGACGGTTGTTGTCCTGGTCGAAATATTCCAGTTTTTCGCCGGAAAATTCCTGATGACGGCTCATGTCCCACGTGCCGCGATGATGAACGCCTTCGAGTTCTCCCCAGCCGAACGGGAATTTGAATTCGATATCAATTGCAGCCTTGGCATAATGCGCAAGCTGTTCATGCTCGTGGATACGGATTTCATCTTCGGCGAATTCCAGCTTTTCCTTGCAGTAGTTGATGCGCACATCTTTCCAGTATTCATACCACTGCATGTCCTCTTCCCCGGCGCAGAAAAATTCCATTTCCATCTGCGAAAACTCGCGTGAACGGAAAGTGAAGTTACGCGGATTGATCTCGTTACGGAACGCTTTGCCCACCTGCGCGATCCCGAACGGCAGCTTCTGACGGGCGGCAATCCGCACCTGGTGGAAGTCAACGAAAATCGGCTGACAAGTCTCAGCGCGCAGAAACGCCACGTGGTCTTCGTCGGAAACCGGCCCGACGTAAGTTTTCATCATCAGGTTGAATTCGCGAGGTTCGGTAAGGTTCTTCGAGCCGCAGTTCGGACACACCGACTCGTCTTCCATCTGGTCCACGCGGTGACGGCTCTTGCAGTCGCGGCAATCGGTCATCAGATCGCCGAACTTGTCGAGGTGGCCGGAAGCCTTCCACACTTTGGGATGACAGATAATCGTGGAATCAAGTCCCTCCACGTTCATGCGGCTTTCCACCATTTCGTGCCACCACAGTTTTTCGAGTGCGCGCTTCAGCGCCGTTCCATACGGGCCGTAATCCCAGAAACCGTTAATGCCGCCGTAAATCTCCGAACTCTGAAAAATAAATCCGCGCCGCTTGCACAGCGATACCAGCTTGTCCATTAACTCCGGGGTTTTCTCAATAGCCATGTCATGTCCTTATCATTTAAAGTAAAATTAATAACGTAAACGGTTAATTTAACCCTAAACACCATTTTTGCGAGTGTCGTAACGGGAAATTATTTTACCACCGAGAGCACGAAAATCATGAAGGAAAAGCAGCCCGTTTTGCCAAAAGCGGGTATAACCGGTAAAAATCATATCAAAATCGTTGCCGCCATCAAAAACACGAAGCATTATAAAAACAGAAAGGAATGATTATGATCAGGCTTGGATTATGCTGTATTTTCAGGAAGGAGCCGGTAAAATTCCGGACAACTACTTTCAGATACGTAAGCCGTTTCAGCCGGAAAGAACGCCTGAAGTACCTCTCGGATATTTGTCTGCACAATGCTGAAAACCTGTTGGCAGCGGTTAAAGCCTGTTCCCGGCTCAAGATCGGCGCGTTCCGGATAAACTCCCAGTTCTTCCCGCTTTACACTCACCCGAAGGCTGGATACAGATATGACGACCTGCCGGACGGTCAGGAAATCACCGCAAAATTTGCTAATGTCAAGGCATTTCGGAAAAAACACGATATCCGGCTGAGTTTCCATCCCGATCAGTTCGTGGTGCTTTCCTCGCCGCGTCCGGAAGTGGTAAAAAGCTCCATTGCCGAACTCGAATACCAGAATGCCGTTGCGGAAATGGCAGGCGCGGACGTCATTAACATTCACGGCGGCGGAGTTTACGGCTGCAAAAAAGAAGCGCTGGCACGGTTCGCTAAAACTTTCACCCGACTTTCCAAGTCTCTGCAACACCGGCTCACCGTGGAAAACGACGACAACAGTTATACCCCGGAAGACCTGCTGCCGTTATGCGAAAAACTTGGCATCCCGCTGGTTTACGATGTCCATCACCACCGTTGCAAGCCCGATAACATGAGTATTCAGAAAGCTACCGAAGCGGCAATTACGAGTTGGAAAAGCAGTAAGCGCGGTGAACCATATTTTCACCTGTCGTCACCGAAGGACGGCTGGCAAGGCGCTGATCCGCGCCGTCACGCCGATTACATCAATCCTGATGACTTCCCGGAATGCTGGAAAAATCTCAACGTAACCATCGACCTCGAAGCAAAAGCCAAGGAACTTGCTATTTCAAAACTGGCAAAACAACTCGAATTCAAGTGTATTTCAATATAACGGCAAGGTCGCGAAAATATTCCAGAAGCGCCTCAAGCCCCCACGGAGAAACATCACCCATCAGGCAAATCTGGATTCTGTTGCTCCTGATCAGGTATTCGCTGTTGTAGCTGATATAGATTCCTTTCTCCGCCAACTGCTCCGCAACAAATGAAGATAGAACCGACTTAGGCAGATTGACCGAAATAACCGAGGGGATTGTATTGGATTCATTGCCGGCAAGCTCATACCCGGAATCTTTCAATACCTTTTTGATGCGTCCGGAATTTTCCAGGCACTCCCGCATTTTCCTATCTAGCTCCAATCCATCCAAGGCGCATTTCAGCGCCTTGAGCATGTTGTACGACCCGGTAAACGGAACCCCGTTTTTCTCAGCATACAAACCAAGATCGAGATACCTCGGCAGCTTCCCGTTGGATTTCAGGAGCGGATGATTGTAAAACACCATTGACAAACCGGGAACTCCGCCAAGGCATTTGCCGCTTACGCAGGAAGCAAGATAAACGTCGCGCAAATCGACAGAAGTTGCCCCAACTGAACTGATGCAGTCGGAACACAGGAATATTTTTCGCTCCCTGGCAAGCACCTTAATTGCTTCGAAATCGTTCAGCACACCGGTTGATGTTTCACAATGAACAAACCATAGCCACCGGATATCGGCATCCAGATTTTTCCGGATTTCTTCAATATCAAAACTGTTTCCGGAATTTTCGCGCATAACCCGGAAATCAAGACCGAACCGTTCAGCGTGATCAATAAGCCTGTCGCCGAATTCCCCGTTGCTGAGAACCAATCCCCTGCCGGATATCAGCGAAAGTTGTGCGGCAATCACGTCATTCGCAACAGTCCCGCTTCCGACAAATATCTCCACATTTCCCGCACTGACAATCCTACACAGCCGCCCCCGGATGTTCCGGTGCAGTTCCAGAAATTCTTCTGACCGGTGCGATATCGCGGGTTCCGATAACGCCTGATACACTTCCGCCCGGATACCAACAGGTCCGGGCAGAAAATTAGCCTTCCCGGACTGCTCCCCGCGCAAAGTCCTCATTTTGATAAATTTTCCGAACAGGTAATTATTCGGCTTCAGGTACATGGGTTGATAGCTGGCTTCGGGAGTTCCAACCACCGGCCCGAATGGAACAAATCCAATATGACGGTACAACTTAAGCTGCCGGAGGGTCCCGGAAATAAGGACTATATCGTAATTTTCCCGCTGACAGTATTTCGCCACCAGCCGGAAAAGACTTCCAAGAATAGCTCCGCCCCTGACTCCCTGACGAACGGCAAGCAGCCGCATCTCGCAAGCATTTGTAAACGGCGGCAAATAAGAATCGAGGTTTTCAAGTTTGGCGTCCAGGGAAAACGGACGCTTCCCCCGGATTGCCATCATTCCGGCAAGTTCACCGTTCTTAATGCAGATAAAGTAGGTGTTTTCATGGTGGAATTTGTCGATAAGCTGTCCGTCAGAACTTTTCCGGTGCTGAGGGATTTCCCCGGCAAAAGTGTCGTGGTTCAAACGGTGTATCTGCTCGAATTCCTCTTTAGAGTCGGCAATTTTATAAATAAATTTTTCCTTCATGGCCATCCCTGCTCTTTCTACAAATCACTAAAAATAAAAAATCACAAAAAAATTTATCTATCTCCCGCCCCATCCCCCAATAGCGAATCTTCCGGCCTTACCGGCCGGAAGTAATATTATCATTCCCGTCTCGGGATTTTACAGACCAAAGAATTCTTTAGGTCCGTCATAGCACATCCGCTGTGCGAGTTTCTCCGCCACTGCGTATGGGATCTGGCCCATCTGCACCATGCTGCCGATAACGTCGGAAAGAACCCGGCGGAACATTTCATGGCGCGAACCGTATGACAACAGCTTTCTGGAATCAGAAACCATGCCGACAAAGTTCGACAACAGGTCGATACTGCCGATGAACTCAAGCTGACGGCGCATCCCGATCGGATGATCATTCAGCCACCAGGCGGAACCCAGATTGACTTTTGCCCCGAATGCCCGGGCCATAGTTGCCAGAGTAGCCTGATGCCCGGCATCCAGACAGTACAACGCAACTTTCAGGCGGTCTTCAAAACGATTGAGGAAGATCTTCAGCGGAGTAAGGATATCCAGATTGTGGTCGGAAACGTCACCGCCGCAATCCGGGCCGAGATTTTCAAAAAGACAGTCCCGCACGTCCCGGACCGCTCCGATATGCATCTGGAATACCCAGTTTTTCTCAGCGTCCATTTCCGCGACTTCGCCGAAAATATAACTCATATATGTTTCGCATTCGGCACAGGTGAGTTCTTTGCCGGATTTGGCTTTCTTGAACACCGCGTCCGCGTCTTTTTCATCCGCGTTTGCGGCGTATGGGACCACGATGCCGTGGTCGCTGGCCACGCAGCCGTGTTCAGCGAAATAATCGTGGGAAGCTTTAAGCGCGGCAACAACATCCTTGATCGAATCAATCTTCATATTGAAGCGTTCTTCGAGCTTGTTAATGTAATCCTTCCAGGAAGGCAGGTAAATGTTCATGGCTTTGTCAGGACGCCATGACGGGCGGATCAGCTTCCGCTTGGCCTTTTCATTAACGTCGTCATGCTCTTTAAGCAGATCAACCGGGTCATCGGTCGAACACATTGACTCAACTTTCATTTCGTTGAGCAGGATAAGCGGCCTCTTATTGGGCTTGGCGAGAACTTGATTTGCCTCTTCCCATATTTTTTCTCCGGTAGCCGGTCCGAGGACATCGTCGGTTTCCAGGTGACGTTTCAGATCAAGGTGGATCCATTCGTAAACCGGATTTCCGGCAAACTGCGGAAAAACTTCCGCCATTTTCATCCATTTTTCTTTCGGGGTGGCATCACCGGTAATGAATTTTTCCGGCACGCCGCGCTTGCGGAGAAGACTCCACACATAATGATCGGTAGCGGCAAACAACTGCCACACGTTCGGATAATTTTCGTTGTCCGCGATTTCCTGAACATCCGCGTGATTGTGCGCGTCAAGAATCGGCAGCCTTCTCACGGTATGGTAGATTGCCAGCGCGACTTCACTGCTCAGCAGATATTTGTCATCGAGAAAGTCCATTCTCACCTCTTTTTGGAGTAATTTTAAACGTTTAAGTATTCGAAAAATAAATATATACCCATTCCGGAAATATTTCCAGAATGGGTACAATCTTTGCTTAACTCTTTTCAGCCGATACTCAGCCGGACGTCAAACGGTATAAGGTTTCCTGAACATTCTTGCCTTTAACTTTATATGTCCGCCCGTCGATAACTTTTGCGGAGGTACGCGTTACCGGCACTCTGCCCCGGGAAACCATCTCAAGCTGCATGGTAACCGGAGACTTAACCTTGTAAGGCTTAATCTTTTCAGCCTTGCCGACAGCCTCAGCGGTGCGTTCGCGTATCATCTGATGCGCCATCTCTCTCGGAAGCATGATCCCGCCTTCGCAACTGAGCCCTTTTTTCACTTCGGCGGTAACGATCCCCGGAACAAACTCCCTTGCTTCCCTGCAAACCTTGTCATCGCCACTGACCATAATCGTGGGGACGCCGTAATCACCGGCGATTCCAGCGTCAATGGCGATTTCCCCGCAAAGCTTGCCGTTCATTTTAAAATTCTGCCACCCGACGGAACTCATGGTGTGTTCAAGGATAGCTTCCGGAGTTCCGGCCATGGCGTGATAGCCCAGCAGGATCAAACCGGCGGAACCTTTTAAATTCGGCATCCTGAATTTACCGGAATTGCCCTGGATATATTCCGCACGGGCATCAAGTTCTTCCCAGATAAAACTGTAGCCGGGCCCGTGGCAGTCCCGCACTATAACATCGTCGGCTCCGCCGAGAAAACACCCCTCGACACACGCATTCACATCCCAAGTGAGATACTTCCGGGCATGCTGGTAATGCTTGCCGTCAGGCTTTACCTGGCTTGACAGACAGATCCCGCTGATTCCCTCCATATCCACCATGACGTAGATTTTCATGATTTTTTTTCGCTTTTATTTGTTCCTGTTAAGGGAGACTATTGAATTTTTCAAGTGCGGCATCCATATCCACACAGCCACATGAGGCGGGTGTGAATTCCTCGACACCGCAGGATTTTCTGACAATATCGCGTCCGGCGGCAAGATCCGCCACATCGCCATCGGCCATGGCCTGTCCTATCACGTTGCCGATTGATGTTGCTTCATCAGGCCCGGCCAGCACCGGGATACCGGCGGCATTGGCGGCATGCTGCATCAGGAACTTGTCCTTAACCGCGCCGCCGACGATATTCAGGCAGTCGTATTTTACGCCCAGGATATTTTCCAGATCGGTAATTTTTGCCTTGAAACAAAGGGCCAGCGAATCGTAAATGCAACGCAGGACGGCGGCATCATCCGGAATATCCCCCTGCCCGGTTTCGCGGCAGAACTCACGGATACTTTCAGGCATATTTCCGGGAGCCAGGAACTTCTGGTGATTCGGGTTCAACAGAAACTGCATCGGCTTGGCGCTCTTTGCCATTTCCGCCATTTCCGGGAACGAAATATTGCGTCCGGCCTCGTTCCATACCCGGCGGGTTTCCTGAAGCAGCCAAGTACCCATAATATTGGTGAGGAACGTAATCTTTCCGGCCAGACCGCCTTCGTTGGTGTAGTTGGCTTTCCGGGCGGAACCGGAAAGGAGCGGGGAATCGAGTTCAGCCCCGAGCAACGCCCAGGTTCCGCAGCTTATGTAAGCCCAGGTTTTATCCATCGGGGCGGGAACCGATGCCACCGCCGAAGCCGTATCATGACTTCCCACGTGGGCAACCTTGATCGGGCCGCATCCGAATTCCTCCTGGAGTTCCGGACGAAGAGTTCCGGCGGTGGTTCCGGGCATTTCCACCGCGGGAAAAATATCGCGCGGCACACCGATAGCGTCAATCAATTCCCAGTACCAGTCCTTGGTTTCGGCGTTCAGCAACTGCGTGGTGGTGGCATTAGTGTATTCACAGGCTTTTTTGCCGCAGAGCATCCAGGTTAACGCATCGGGCATGGTAAGGAAAGTGGCGTCGGCGAAATCTTCGGGATGGGTTTTCATGTGAACGGCAAGCTGAAACAGCGTATTAAGCTGCATGTACTGAATCCCGGCAACGGAATAAACCTGCTTTTCGGAAATCTTCGCGAAAACCTCGTCGCGGATGTTGTCAGTGCGGGAGTCGCGGTAGTGATACGGCAAACGCGCCAGTGTATCGTCAGGCTGGACCAGAACGTAATCAACGCCCCAGGTATCTACCGCGATGCTGGAAATTTCCGGGTTCACTTCAAGCGCTTTCTTCAGCCCGGTCTTGATCTCGTTGCAAATGCTATCGAAATCCCAGAACAGCGAACCGTCCTTCTCGATCGGTCCGTTCACGAACCGGTGAACTTCCTGGAGCGAAATATTCCCGTTGTCCAGAGTTGCCAGAATTGCGCGGCCGCTCGAAGCACCCAAGTCACATGCAAGATAATGCGTTGCCATACTTTTCCCCTCGGTGAGTTATCTTAATTTCTGATTAAAATCACAAGTAAATCAATATAAACAGCCTTAATAATTAATCAACTATTCGTTCCTGAGGTAAATGCAAAACTCTGAAAATTTTGGATGGAACGGCCGAAGTGCTACGCGACTTCGGCAAATTCGCGAAGCAATTTGCCATTTTTAATCCAAGGCTTGCCTTGGGTTTTGGAAAAAAGATGTGGGGATTGGGGAGAAGAAAATAAACTTTTCCAAAAGCTTTTGTCTTCTCCTCATATACTAAAAACTATTTTGATTCGACCTTATGCGCCCGAAGTCGCGAATTTCATTACTGAGGCGTCATTCCATTCGGAGATGCGTTTAGCCGGGCTCATACGGAAGCGGTGCATGACCGCAAGGGAGTCGCAAACGCCGAACAGTTCCGGCAGATATGAACTGACCACGACAATACTTTTACCGGCGGAAGCGAGTTCCATTATCAAACGGTAAATTTCGGCTTTGCTGCCCACGTCAATCCCCCGGGTGGGTTCGTCGAGGAAAAAGATATCGCTGTCGTGATGGAGAAGCCGCGCCAGCGCCACTTTCTGCTGGTTCCCGCCGGAAAGCCCGGATACCGGCTGGAGTTCGTTCCGGCGCTTGACATTGAGTTTTTCACACCATTTTCCCGCCCCGGCGGTCTCTCTAGACGGAATCAGGAAACCGAAGCGCCGGTAACGTTTCATTCCGGAAAGAGTAACGTTAGCGGCAATACTCATTTTGACCGCCAGCCCCTCCTCCTTGCGGTTTTCGCTGAGAAAGTCGAGTCCGTGCCGGAGGCTTTTCGCCGGACTGAACCCGCTGATTTTCAGATTCCGGCCGTTTGCGATGGCCACTTGTCCGAACTCCGCTTTGTCAAGCCCGAACAGCCGCCGCAAAACTTCGGTGCGCCCCGAACCGACCAGTCCGCCGATTCCGAGAATCTCGCCGCGATGCAGAGTAAATGAAACCGGCTCAAGGTCCTTGTCAAGATACAGGTCTTTCACCTCAAGCGCCGGAACACCGATCCCGTGCGGAATCCGGGGGAACATTTCCGTGAGTTTGCGCCCGACCATTGCTTCGATAAGTCCATCGATTGAAGTATCGCGCAAACTGCCGGATTCCACGGATTCTCCGTCGCGGAGCACGGTGTAGTTATCGGCGATTTCCTTGACCTCCTCCAGGAAGTGACTTATATAGATCACCGCAAGATTTTTCTCTTTGAGAATTTTCACGATCTTGAACAGTGCGGCGGTATCGGCCTGACTAAGTGAACTCGTCGGCTCGTCCATAATGATCACTTCGGCATTGCTGTAAATGGCGCGCGCAATCTCCACTACCTGCTGCATGCCGATGCTGAGATGTCCCACCGGCTGATTGAAGTCAAGATCACCATGTCCAAGCGAAGCAAGGCACTCCCTGAGCCTGGCGCGGTCCTTCCTGACAAATCCCATGCTTGCCGATTCGATTCCGAGAGTAATGTTCTCCGCCACCGAAAGATGCGGCGCAAGGGTGAGTTCCTGATAAATCATGGCGATTCCGGCGCGTCTTCCGGCCGCCGGATTCCCCGGCTTGAACGCCTTGTCTCGAAACCTGATCTCGCCGCTGCCCGGGGTGTAAGCGCCGCTGAGTATCTTCATCAGGGTGCTTTTTCCGGCGCCGTTCTCGCCGATCAGCGCCAGCACTTCCCCCCGGTCAACCCGCAAATCGACATTATGCAACGCCCGAACCGGCCCGAAAGCCTTGCAGATATCTTTTAACTCAAGCAACGGCATATTGTATCCAGTTATTAAACATTTACCCCGGCATTCCGCAATCCTGAATCATTTCTTATCAAGTTTTTCCAGGGTCATGAGGGCATGGAGATACATCGCGCCGCTCCATGCAGTCCGGGAAGGTGCTTTATTTTTCAATTTCGCGGTATTAGAGGGATTGTAAACGGAATATTTCTCAGCGAATCCGCCGGTTTCCGCGAAATGAATTTCGCAGGCATCGATCCAGCCGTTCAGGAGATTGCGAAGGGTGTTGTCGATCTTGGAGTCTTTTTCCGGATTAAGTTTCTTCAGACCTTCGGCGGCAAAATACTGCATCGGCGCAACCGCGAAGGGATAATCCCAGGTATGTCCGGATTCGATCAGGCTAGTGGGAAGCCCGTAGCTCCTGCTGCGCTGATCGGGAACCGTCCAAATGTTTATCATGGAAGTTTTCGGGGCAGGATCTGAAATGTATGCGTTGCGTTCGGGAACGTAACGGAATATCCAGCCGGGATTGTCGTTAAACCAGCGCATGGCGATCTTCTTTTCCGTTCTCCGGGTAATCACTTCATCCTGTTTAACTTCTCCGGCAACTACCGCATGGTTCAAAGTCGCATACTTCTTTTTTGGGGTGATAAGTCCCTCGGCCCAGAGCGGCCAGAATGCAGATGCCGATAAATAGGTATGTTTGGGCGCGTTGCCGGTAATTTTTATCCTCAGATCGGCAAAATATCCCCCTTTGCCGGCACTCACCCACATCAGGTCGTTAACCACATATTTGAAGTTCTTTATCTGCCGGTCATAGTATCCGATCAACTTGGCAACCGTTTTTTTCTCGTTTTTGTCGGTAATAAAACTATTCAGCATGTGCCTGACATCTACAGCCATCTGATAAACCAGCACATTAAGTTCAAGGTTGGCGTAGTCGCATATAAACTGTCCTTCCGGGCCGAATTTTGCCGACATTGCCGTTCCCGACGCCTGATTAGCGCGGTCGGCGGCATAGTATTGCCTGGTAAGTTTAGCATAAAATTTAGATTCAAGGTCGTAAAAGCGCCGCTGTCCGGTGGCAAAATCGAGCGGGTTCTGTTTCGGGTACTTCCGGAAAAACACGGCGGTATTCTGATACGGATATACGGCTTGGGGATCGGTATTGTAAACCAGCTCCGGCCTCGGACCGTATCCGCCTGTATAATACCGGCACGCGGGAGTCGCGCCAATACCTGATTCATCCCGGCAGTCACCTGCCCGGTTGACATACACCACCCTCGGGTTCCGCTGTTTCGTCCTGGTAATAATCGGATCCCAGCCCCGGTAATATGTGGTGGCGCCTGCCCAGTAATTAAAGTAAATTGCGGAGGCGGGTAAAACTTCGCGGGTAATCCACTCATTGTAATTGGCGGGAGGAACAAAATCAGAATAACGGGTTTTGAAATATCTTGCCAAAGTTTCCAGATACTGTAATTTAAGGAGCTTCCCGTACTGCCTCTGGAAGTCATGAATCGCCATGGCTTCCCGGGTCAGCATCGGGGGATTCGAGCGGTCCATGCAATAGGTACGGTTGGCGTCCAACACAAACCCACCGTAAAAATATATCTGATAAATGTGATTATCCACCATACCCTTGGCGAGATAAAACAGCTCCCTCGCATCATCCAGGTCGGCATTCCTGAGTTTTCCGTTCGAATAAATCTTGCATTTGTAATGCGTGAGGATATACTCGGCGCTGTCAAGAATCCCGCGGATAATGAAAAAGGAGTCCCAGCCGGACATTACATTGAATTTTTCACCGGGCGCCACATAGGAATTAGGGAGATACAAATATCCAGGCTGACTGTACAGCGCGTATCCCTTTGCTGATCTATGCGCGGGCTTCACTTCGGGCAGAGGCTGCACGTAAAGTTTTATACCGCTCTGCTGATTGTTGTTGCGGATGATCCGGCGGACAAAATCCTGTTTCGGCGGATGGTAAACCGGCCATCCCCGCCAGATATTTTCGCTGGGCTTGACCGAGGTAAGAATTGAATAGTCCTCGGCCATTTTTCCGATCATCTCGGGAGTACGGAGAAAGTTCTTATCTGTCCACATACCGAGAACATACGGGATAATACTCGCCTTCCTGAGTTCAGAGCGGGTAATCACCGCTTTATTGTTTTTCTTGCCGGCAAGCTTGTCCACGAAAGCCTGCATTATTGCAGGAGGCACTTCACCTTCGTTCTTCCAGGCGGTTTCTACAGGCTTCATTTTAAGCAGCTTACCGTCTTCCCGCACCGGGGCCATCAAGTCTTTAACGGTCAGTATTTTCGTGGGCCGGTCATCCTGTTTCGAGCTGAAACAGCCGCTGAACAACAACGCCCCGGACGCGGCGGAAAGCAGACATAAATAGAACAGCTTTTTCATAATTAAAGAATCCTGAAAATAATGTGGGTTCAGGTAATAAATACATTTCAGATAACAATTACAGCCAATTAACAACTATTTCAACTTTTTCGTAAGGGTAAGTTCGTTGCCTTTTTGATTATATTCAGGAACGTATCCATAAGCCCGGATCAACATCAGGCCGCGCCCGTCCGGACTCATGATATCGCCTTTTTTACGGTTCAGAATATCTTGCCAGTCGAATCCGTCTCCCTGATCCGCAACCTTGATGAGAATAACATCCGGCTTGATCCGCATCTCAAAAGAGACGGTAAGTTCGGGATTGAAACTATTTCCGTGCTTGACGGCATTTGAAAATCCCTCGTAAAGCGAAAGCCTGAATCCGAAAAGATCTACATCCACATCATGTTCCTGGAGAAACTTAACCGCTTCACCGACGATTTTTTCCAGTTTGTTTATTTCTGAGGAAAAGACAATTTTCAGGCGTTTAAGTTCTTGCTCGACTTCAAAATACTTCATGCTCAAACCTCTATCCCCAGAATAACAATGTCATCGTCAGGCTTCCGGTTGTGCGGATAATAGCGGTTTTTAATCCGCTTCACCGACGTCTTCAGGTCACAATCCCTGAACGCCTCGGAATCCTTCAGTAACCCGTCAAGATTGCTAGACCACAGCTTATTGCCCTCGACATTCTCAACCAGCCCGTCGGAATAAATGTAAAACCTGTCGCCCGATTTCACTTTTATTTCGCGGCTGGTGTACATCACATCGCGGAATGCCCCGAGGACATCGCTGTTGGAGATAATAACCTCTGGATCACCACTCACTGGTAAATATAATACGGGCGGATGCCCCATATTGACAATACCCGCTTTGCAAGTTTTTCGGTTAATTGTTAAATAACAGGCAGTAAGATATTTATCATCAGGCAGAACATCGAAGATGACCTGATTGATCATCCGCATCGATTCAACCGGTGAATAGATCGGCGAACAATTCTGCTTGAGCAGGGCGTTAACGGCGGCGGTAACAAAACTCGTGGCAATATCGTGCCCGGCCACATCAGCCACAAAATAGCCGTAAGTATTGTCGGTTATCTTGATTACATGATAAAAGTCTCCGCCAGCCTCCTGAAGGGAAGCGTAATAGGCTTCAAAAGCGGCGTCCGGCATGTCCTCCGGCTGAATCAGCATTGATTTCTGAGCTGATTCGATCAGTTTGAGTTTTTCCGCCTGCGACTCAATCAAGGCATTGGTGGCGATACTTAATTTTATGTGCAACCGGGTGCGCGCCCTGATTTCAGCCGGGTGGAACGGCTTGGTAATGAAGTCCACCGCTCCAAGCTCGAAGCCCTTAACTTTGGAATCGACGTCGGAAAGGGCGGTAAGGAAAATCACCGGAATCGACGAAGTATGCGTATTGGCTTTAAGTTTGACAATAGTTTCGAAACCGTTTTCCTCCGGCAGCATTATATCCAGCAAGATCAGATCCGCATGTATTTTTCCGCCATCTTCCGCCCATCCGGACCATTCTCCGCCACAATAACCCGGTATCCGGCATTGTTCAGGGTCTTCTTCAGGATCAGAATGTTCGTATGGGTATCATCGACGATCAGGACAGTAAACTGCCTGGTTTCCGGAGTAAAGACTTCATCCGCCATAATACTACTCCCCGGTTTTTTGGGTTTCTATCCCTACTTTAGCCAGTGCTTCGATAATATCAATATCGTTAAACGGTTTATGTACCACAAGATCAACTCCGGCCTTGTATCCGGCTTCAGCGTCGTGGAGTTCCTGCTGGGTGGTAATCATCACCACGGGAAGCTCTCCGGAACTGTATTTCGCCCTGATCCGAGTGGTAATTTCGACACCGGTCATCCCCGGCATATTCAAATCCGTAAATACCACATCCGGTTTTTTCGCAAGAATTGCCTTCAACGCATCCTCGCCCTTGTCAAACAGGTCCATCGCTAAACCGAGTTTATTAAGGATAGTCCGGTAGACCGTCAGGATCATCCTTGAATCATCCACAACCACCGCCCTTGGAATCTTGCTCTTACGGACAGCTTTGACCGGCTTGGATTTCAAACTGCCCGCAAGCTTTTCATCGCCGCTCTCTTTCGCCAGTTTGATAAAATATTTGCGGACGTCCGTGTGCGCGGTGGTACGAATATATGACACGGAATACTTCCTGAAAAATTCGTCTTCGATCAAATCCATGAAGATATTCCCTGATTCAGAATCAATAATCACCCGGGTAAGTTTCTGGAAATCCGAACCCACATCGTTAAGCAGATTGCGGATTCCGGCGGCCAGCACTTCATTGTAGTTGCGGTCGATGGCGCGCGCCGCCGCCATACACACATTCTCAACCGGATCGGCAAGCCCGGCGGCAAGCACGTACTCGCCCTTCCCCAGCGGGAGCATGCCCAAGGCTTCATAAGCTACAAACCTGACGTTCGGATCTTCCGGCTCCTGAAACAAAAGTTTGCGAATCGGCCCAACAGCGCTATGGTCGCCGATCTCGGCCAGGACGTTCAGGGAATGGATCAGCCAGTCGGAATCCTCCATGTGCAGGTTTTCCAGCAACATCGGCACTACTTTTGAACCGATTTCGATCAACTTGGTCTTGCCATAATTCCTTATCGCAATATCATGGGAAATCATGGTTTCGTTGAGTTTTTCCAGGGCAAAATTGTCCTGAATATCGGAAAAGGCGTCGATGATCTGCTTGTCTATTTCCGGATTTCCGCCAAGTTTTTCCGCAAGCCGCTGGATCGCGGCCTGTCCGCCAAGCTTTTTCAGGCTCTCCACGGCAATCATGACAACCCGATGGTTGTCATGATAAAGGTACTCACTGACAATATTCGGGGCCAGCGGATAACCAAGCTCCCCCACCGCGGCAATAATAATTACAAGATTGTCGTGGTTCTTCTCTTCAGCTTTCATCAGGGCCAGCAAATACGGGGCCGCGTCTTCACAGCGGATTTCTCCGGCAATTTCCACAAAAACCATCCGATTGGAAACTTTGTTTTTAGGATCGATATACGGCACAAGCAAAGCCGGATTGTCCAGGAACTTCCCGATCAGAATTTGCTTGAGACTGGAAACTTTCACCGCAATCCCCGGATTACCGGAAATCAGCGATGCCAGCAACGGCAGGGAAAAGGCATCGTCGGTACGGCTCAACTCAAAAATCAGCCTTCGCTGAGTCTGTTCGTCAAGCTGATCGATATGCCGGAGCAGAATATTCGCTTTGATCGAATCTTTCCGCTTTATCGTATAAAGCAGTTCATCAATGTATTCATGATGATCGATTGGAGTCATTTTGTCTCATTTCAGCAGTTAAAAAAGTTAAGCCTTGCGGTAATATATACCCCCCCGAAAATCCTGTCTAACAAAACGCTCGGAAATCCCGACCATCGACTCAGTGGAACCAATAAGCAGCGCGGCATTTCTGTTCATCACGCTGGCAAGATTGTTGAACAGCCGCCGTTTATCCTCGACACTGAAATAAATCGCCACATTGCGGCAAAACACGATATCGAACCCTCCAAGCCTGAGCACATCCATGGTTGACAGCAGGTTAGCCCTCCGGAACAATACCTGGGCACGGATTTCATCCTTAATGACATATTCATTGCCGTCCGGCACGAAATAACGGTGGAGCTTGCTGCTGTCCATTCCCCGCGCCAGTTCGAATTTAGAATATCTGCCCCTGCTGGCCTTGGCAATAACGGTGTCGGAAATATCCACCGCCACGATCCGCATCCGGAATTTAGGCGGCATAATTCCCGCGTCCCGCAGCATCATGATAGCGCTGTAAACCTCCTGCCCGGTTGAACACGCGGCGCTCAGAATGTTCAAAGTGGCAGTCATCGACTTCTCATAAAAGTCAGGGACCAGTTTATGAATAAGCAGATAGAACGGAGTTTTATCGCGAAAAAACGAAGTTTCGTTGGTGCTTATCGCATCAATGATCTTCATGGCGAGAGCTCCGGTATAGTCACGGATAGCACGCTGATAAAGCTCTTCATAAGAGGAACATCCCAATTCCTCCATTATCGTGGAAAGCCTGCTTTCAAAGAGATAACTTTTACTCTGGTCGAGCATAATACCCGACCGCTCCCGCACAAACTTCCCGAGCAGGTCAATTTCCTCTGGTTTTATCTTTATACGCATTAACTTTTCCCTGTCAGGGGATTGTGTGCCGGCAACCCGCCGCGCAACCCTATCGATTGCATGCAGGTTGTCCCTATCTGACGGAATTGATTATTTCTTCGGCGATATTATCCAAGGGGCAAACCACGTCCACCACGCCAGCCTTGATGGCTTCCATCGGCATTCCGAAAACCGTACAGGTTTTGGCGTCCTGGGCAATAATTTTCACCCCATGTTTGTTCATCTCGATAAGACCTCTTACGCCGTCCGCGCCCATTCCAGTCATTATCACTCCAAGCGCTTCGTCTTTATAGTGTTCGGCAACCGATTCAAACAAGTAATCCGCGGAAGGGCGGCAGTTGTTCACCGGAGGATCGTCGGTTATCCTGATAAACTTACTTCCGTCCCGGCTGACCACCTTCATCTGTTTTCCCCCGGGCGCGATATATACCGTTGCCGGTTTGATCTCCATATTGTTTTGTGCCTCGACCACGGTAACCGACGACTTGTTTTCAAGCGAGGTTGCCAAGGCCTTGGTGAATACCGGCGGCATGTGCTGAACGATCAGCACCGGAACCCGCAAGTTACCCGGCAGTTGGGGAATGACCTTCGCAAGCGCATTCGGCCCTCCGGTGGAAATAGCCAGGGCAACCACTTTGCATTTTCCCCGCGCTATATGACGCAACCGCCGCCTGATTTCATTTACAGGCTCAGTTTTCTTCCCCAGTATCTCCCTGCGGGAAAAAGCCGTGACCGGTTGTACACCCTTTTTCCTGCGCTTCCCCCCCTGTAAATTTTTCTTGACTACCAACACATTGATAATCGGTTTCAACTGACGGTACAGATATTTTTTATTTTCCACCAGATCATGCGAATCCGGTTTCTCTATGAAGTCAAAAGCCCCGTGTTCAACAGCATTAACCGTTGAATTGACCGATGATTCACTGTGGGAACTTATCATTACCGCCTGAACATAAGGGTCAATCTTTTTGATTTCCCGTAAAGTCTGGATACCGTCCATTTCGGGCATTTCAAAATCCAGCGTTACCACGTCCGGCTGCAGACGGCGAATCTTATCCAACGCCATTTTTCCAGAGTGGGCGGAACCAAGAACTTCAACCTCCGTGAAATCGGCAAGAATATTGGCGAGAATCCGGCGGTATAGTACGGAGTCGTCAACAATTAGAACGGTCAATTTATCCATTGCCGGCGCAGGTCCAATCCTTTTTTATTCTTCCAGAGCAAGGATTTCTTCGATGTTGAGTATCGCAACCAAGGCATCCTCTTTCTTGTAAATACCGGTAAAAAACGCCCCCTTCAACCCGCGGAGATTCGATGGCGGAGACTCAATATCATCCACGCTGGCAACAATAATATCATCCACGCTGTCCACGAGAAGTCCGATGCATTCTTCCCCCATCCTAACAATCACCACCTGCATCACGCCGCAATCGGTCATGGCCGGGAAATTGAATTTCTCCCTCATGCCGATAATCGTTACGATCTGTCCGCGCAAATTAATTACCCCTTTGACGTATTTCCGGGCATGGTGGACTCTGGTGATTTCCTGAATCTTGATTATTTCCTGAACTTCAATGCTTTTTAATGCACAGGTAATCTCCCCGACATGAAAAATCCCCAGTTCTACCGTGCTGTGCCGCTCGGACTGCTGCTGCTTATGCTTAATTTTCTTTTTGTTCATCCTGAAAATTCTCCATTTCCTTTTTTCCGGACCGGAAAGATTCCGCGTTTATTTACGGCCGTGTTTCAGGTAATAACTGCACTTTTCAACAATTTCATCCCGGTCCAGCTTGATAAGGTATTCGTCAAGCCCCACCTGACGTCCACGCCGTTCAGCGGCGGAACCTGCAATAGAGGTAATCGCCAGCACCGGCAAAGTTTGAAACCTCACATCATCCCGGACTTTTTCCGTGAACTCAAAACCATCCATGTTCGGCATCTCTATATCCGTAAGGACCAAATCAATGCCGTCCGGATTGTCCTCCAGAACCTGCCAGGCCTGAAGCCCATCCTCGGCGGTGACCACCTTGTATCCCGCGTCCTCCATGAATCCCTTGATCTGCGACAGGAAAAACCTGGAGTCCTCCGCCACCAGCACCACCGGAGCTTCCTCGCGGACATGCTCCCTGACCACGGTCTCTCCTTTGTGTTCCTCAAGCCAGTTAGGCATCAGGGAATAAACCATGCCGTACAGGTCAATCAGCAAAGTAATGCGGTTATTGATAATGGCGGAGCCGAATATACCGGTCTGCTTGTGAGTAACGTCATCGATCTTGGCGTCGGTTTCAACCACGTCGAGGATCTCCGAGAGCATCATCCCGACTTCGCGTCCGCCGACTTTGAAAACAACAACCACGTAATTGGAGGCTTCCGGAACCGGAGTAACCGTGGCAACTTCCTCCAACCGGAACAACGGTAAGGTTCCGTCACGGTACTTGACGGTCTTGCGCCCCGCGGTTTCCTCTATTTCACCTGCGGAAATTTTTTCAATTCTGGCAACCAGCCCCAGCGGAATTCCGAAAGGCTCGTTCGGTGCGTTATGGACAATCAGCAGGGTTTGCTTGTCCCTGACATCCACGTTCTCATCAAAGATGTCCTCAACCTCCTCTTCATTGAGGTCATATTCATTGGCGGCCAGTGAAACCAATTCCATCATCTCACTGATACCAATTACGTCGAGAATCAGGGCCACGTGCCCGTCACCGAGAATAGTCGCTCCGGCATAAGCCTTGCATTCCTGGAGATGACGCCCCAAGGGTTTGACCACAATTTCCGAGGTATCCAGAAGATTGTCAACAATCAGTCCGTATTGTAAATTGCCTGCCATGACCACGGCAATATTTATGGCGGCGGAAGCATCCCCGCCGTCAGCCGCGCCAGCCGTCAAATCGCTGACATCATTGTATTCCAGCGTTGCGCTCTCGTCGATAACATCACTGAGCTTGATCAACGGCAGCAGCCGGTCGCGCAGCCTGATGACCATAGCATTGCCGACCCGTTCAATCTTGCGCTGCGCATCGGAAGTGGCAATCCGGACAAGTTCAACCAGATTGACCTGAGGTATCGCAAATTTGTCCTCTCCGGCGGAAAGGAGCAAACTGGGAATAATTGCCAGGGTAAGCGGCAATTTAACCGTAATAGTAGTGCCGGTTCCGAATTCGGTATCGATATCAATGCTTCCGCCCAGCTTGTTCAGGTTGGTCTGCACCACATCCATCCCCACGCCGCGGCCGGAGATATCGGTAACCTTCTCAGCGGTGGAAAATCCTGGTCGAAAAATCAGTTTGGTCAGGTCTTTATCCGACATCAGATCAATCTGATCCTGGGAGTAAATCCCGAGCATTACGGCCTTTGCCTTGATCTTGCCGATATCGATCCCGGTGCCGTCATCGGAAATCTGGATAACCACATGTCCCGCCTCGTGATAAGCGCTGATTCTAAGCTGTCCGATCACGGGCTTGCCGACGGCCTGCCGTTCAGCCGGAAGCTCAATACCATGGTCAAGTGAATTGCGCACCAAATGGGTCAGGGGGTCGCCAATCGATTCAATGATGGACTTATCAAGCTCAACATCCTCGCCGTCGATGGTAAGCTTTATCTCCTTTTTCAAGTCATGGGCCATATCGCGCACCAGCCGGTTGAACTTGTTGAATACAATCCCGATTGACTGCATCCGGGTCGCCATGATCGCTTCCTGAATCTCGGCAGTGATCAGATCAACTTTCTGGGACGTGGCAAGAATCAATTCCATATTCCCGGAACCGGTTCCCTGAAGCAACTGATTTCTTGCCAGCACCAGTTCACCGGCCAAGCTCATAAGGGTGTCGAGCAAATTCACATTAACCCGGATGCTTTCAGTGGTTATGCGTTTCACTTCCCGCTCCGCCACCGCGGTTATCTCGTCAAAATCCTGAGGTTCAGGCTGAACGGGAACAGGAGCAGGCGATGGAGCGGCGACAGCCGGTTCCGGTTTGGCGGCAGGAGGCGCTTCCTGAATTTCAGGAGGTGCGGCTTCCGGCTCGGCGGGTACAGTTGGCTCCGGGGCTGGGACGGTCGTTTCCGGCTCCGGGGAAGTTTCCGGGTAGATACCGGCTATCTCTTTTTCCTCGTTAACACCGGGTTCCATGAACTCTCCGTTTTCGGAAATCAGGTGGATTCTCTTTTCGTCAAGGCCAAGGAAGTCATAAATCAGGTCGGTTTCAATAATCGTGGAGATCAGCACATAAAAAGGGATCGAGGAAACATTGCCGTCTTCCCTGAGTTCACCAACATTGTCAACATCAACCTTGCTGTCAATGAAAACCGCAAGCTGCTGAAGTTCGGAAATAATATCGAGCGGAGTTTTATTTTCCAATTCGATATCGTTGATCAGATCATATTCGATCAGGTAGGTTTGGCTTCCGCCTTTCTCGGCTTTCCGGGCACGTTCGAATTCATACTTGGAAACCGAGAAAATCACTCGTCCGTCCGGCAATTTGATATCGACTGTCTCCTTGGACGATTCCTGTTCTTCCTGACTCATTGAACCGGTGAGAATCTTTTTCACGTCTTCAAGAACCGGATCGATATTGACTTCAGGAGTTTTGTCAGGTTCATTGACCAATATTTTCAGCAGATCCGCGCCTTGGAGGAGGACATTGACGATCTGATTGTTCGGGACAATGTCTTTTTTGCGGATCCGGTCAAGAACATTTTCCATGGAGTGCGAAAGGGCGCTGAGTTTGTCGAGACCGAAAAACCCGCATCCGCCTTTGATGGTATGAACGGCGCGAAAAATACTGTTCACCAGTTCCACGTCAATATCTTCGCCCTGTTTTTCCAGGGCCAGCAGGTCGTCTTCTATTCCCTCAAGATGCTCTTTGGATTCTTCGTAAAAAATTTTAATTATTTCTTCGTCGCCTGCCTGATGAGCCATTACACACCTCGCCTTTGCTTCCGCAAGTTATAACCAGTATGGCCTGGATTATTCATGAAATATGAAGAATCCAGCATGAAGATTTACTGAAAAATTGCCGATCATGTTCCCCCCTGAAAAATACCTGAATTGTATCAAAGCCGGAAATTACCCCTTTTCCGCAACCTCGAAATGCTTGTCCAGACGCATGATTTTGAACATTTTCAAAATATCGGGGGAAATATTGAAAACCGAAAGAGTTCCGTTGATCTTCTTCAGGCTGTTCTGCGCGGAAATCAAAACTCCGATCCCGGACGAATCGATCATTCCCACATTGCCCAGGTCTATCCTGATTTTTTTGCATCCGTCCTTGATCAGATCCGTCAGTTCCTTCCTGAAATCCAATACAATTCCAGCCACAAGATCAGCGCCGGGGACTACAGTAGCCTGATCGTTTTTTTTATTTATTTTACTCATTTGAAGCCTTTCGCGTTCAAAAATTATCTGTACCGGCTGGCATTATCTTCGTAACCTTCTCTGAAAATATACTTTATTCAAACAGAAAAACAAGATATCGGCACAGATTTAATATAGAGTAAAAAACCTACTGGGATTTTCTGGCGTCCCTGGCGGTTATTTTTGCCGCTTTCCGGGCGATGGAAGCGACTAGAGAACCAGAGAGTTTTTCGCCCCTGACTTCCTCATATTTCTCCCGGAAACACTGGATTTCATTATCGGTCACCACATTCCGTGCAGAAAACAACAATTGCCCGAGGTCCTTTACTATCCAACGCTCCCGCAACGGCTGTTGAAGAATAACCCTCTGCAAATCAATCAGATATACCGCGTCTTTATCCTGCTCCCGGATAAAGAAATGCACCAGATAAAAGTCCTGATGCGCCATTCCCGCTTTGTGCATGGTTCCGGCATAAACGGCAAGCTTATCGATAAGATATTCTTTGCGTTCGATTTCATCACCGCCGAACTTTTCAAACAAATCGGATGCGCGGGTGTAACCGGTTATTCCGAGAGTTAGAATGCAATTAGTTCCGTCATGGTTACGTCCCACCGCCAGGGGAACGGCGGTTGACAGTCCGTTGCGGTGAAAAGCTATTATCGATTCCCACTCGTGCCAGGCGTCGAAATGGGTAAATTTCAAACTGAACGCATTCTTCAGCCACTCGCGAAACGATACGGGCTGGTAACGTTTGATAAAAGTTTCGATCTTTTCGCCGCTTTGACCAACGAGCCATACCCGATCGGTTCCGCGCTCTTTACGGATATTCTTCACCGACTCGCTTTGCAAATTCCACAACTTGCCAGCGCTGTCGATACCGCTTGCCAGCAGCAAATCACGGTATTCCGAATTTATCCGCAGATTGCCGCCGTCAAGATTTTCTATTTCGATATTCATTAATTGGTTAAACTCCAGAATGTAAGGTGCACTATAAACTTCCATAGGGAAAGAATCAAATCATGTTGCATTTCGAATCAATCCGGGCGATATTGTGAGAAATAACCGGGAGTATCCAAATGAACAAAAAAATTCTTTCACTGCTGGTCATGTTCAGCGTTATCTCGTCGCTGTATTCGCAAAACCTGCTCTATGTGGGAGTACTGAAGAAAAAGTTCCTCCCCGTTTTCCGGATTGATGAAAAAACCGGCAAACTGAAACCGCTGTGGAAACTCCCGATGTCCAGCGCTCCCGGATTCCTCGCTTACAATGATAAAACCGGCAAAATCTATGCCCTGCCCCGGCGTCCCGCCGAAATCATGACGTTTGAAGTTAATAAGAAAACCGGAGTAACCAGTATCGTCAATTCCATAAAAACGGAACGGGGATTGTGTTACCTCACAATGGACAGTGCTAAAAAATTCCTTTTTGCCGCAAACTACGGCAATGGCGAAATCCTGGTTTATCCGCTGGATAAAAATGGCATTCCGGCTGAAAAACACGCATTAAAAATAATAACCCCGAAAAAAGCCCACTGCATCGCATTCGGCCACAAGGAAAAATTCGCGTACTCACCCCATACCGGGCCCAATAAAATCTTTCAGTTCAGTTTCGATAAAAGCAGCGGAAAACTCACCCCCATGGAACCCGCATGGATAGAAGCGTCAGCCGATTCCGAACCCAGACACGGAATAATGCATCCGACTTTGGATATCATTTATATTTCCAATGAAAAAAACATGACCGCAAGCGCTTATTCCATCAATCAGAAAACCGGACAGCTCAGGCTGCTTCAAACCATTCCAACGATCATAAATAAATTCGAGGACAGAAAATCAACCTCCGACATCAAGATCACCCCTGACGGCAAATTTCTCTATGTGGCGAACCGGGGGCCGAACAGCATCGCCTGCATCGAACTGGACAAACAGGGAAAGATGAAAATGATAAAGCCGGTAAAAACCGGAGACACCCCGCGATTTATGCTGATCGATCCCACCGGCAGATTTCTTTACTCAGCCTGCATGGGCTCCAATGACGTATGGTCATATCTTATCGATCAGAAAACCGGATTGCTGAAAAAAACCGGAAACCACCCAATAGGCGCTCCCGGTTTCGGTTTGATTATCGTCAAATGACTATTTTTTCGCGAACGGCGTCGGATTGATCCAGGCGGTTTCCCCGTCCATCTGGCGGATACGCAGATAACAGGTGTCATTCGCGGAGAATTTGTCGTCCTCCCAGACAATTACGGCGTTGTCACCGCCCTCGAAGAGTTCCAAATGAACTTCCTTACCGTTTTTGAAAACCCGGCAGTGATCCAGGTCAGCAGTGCCCGCAACGAACAATTTCACCTCAATTTTGTTTTTCTGGAGTTTAACTTTCGGCTCGATAACGATCCGGCTGCCGGTAGTGGCGTAGCAGTGACCTTTCTCCAGCGCGGAAAAAATATCTTTCCGGGTCAGATCCTGAGCAAGAACCGCGGTCAATCCGGCAGGATAACGTCCGCCGCCGCTGCTTACCTGATGTCCGGTGAATCCGGCCTTGGCTGTCCTGCCGCCGCCCCCGGCGATCAATCCCGGAGACATGCCCTGCTTGAAAACCTGGCTGACGGTGACCGAATCATCAATCCGGGTCGGCAGATCATCGGAAGCACCCCATTCGGAATACACTTCGAAAAGCCCGAGAGCTTTCGTGTCAGTGTCACATAACTTGCCGCAGCGCCTTCCGGACCACAGCACTTTGCTTTTGCCGAATTCTTTCAAAATGCCATCGAAATCCTGAAGCTGATGGATCGCGTCGACAAAAGTAAACCCACCAGCGGACTGCTTAAGTACCGGTTCGGAACCTTTGGAAACACCAACAACCAACTTACCCGCACAGTCGGGAAAATAAACAGTTCTCGGGCCGATCCCGACAGGCAACATCTCGTATCCGGCCAGCGCAATAAACAGATCGTCGAAATTGTTGTTGTCAACAGACTGGAGGAAATTCTGCCAGCATCCCGGCCTTGCGAGTCCGAGACAGGAATCGCTTAACGCGGCAAAATCCAGGCCGCGAATATCGCGCGCATAACGGAAAAAATCATCGGGATTGCGGGGTCCGCCATCAGACAGCGACGATCTGCCATCGAGGTCACCCCAGAAAATCCGGTTCTTCCCATTATCGCTGGAAACCTTGAAAGGATTCGTTTTCAAACCGCCAAGCCCGGTAACATTGAACTCCATGCATCCATACGGCATTTCGCGCTCGAAAACCATGGGAACCAGGGCATAGCCTTCCGGCCCGGTAGAAAATCCGGTGGCGGAAAGACCGGAAACCACGGCGCCCTTCAAGTCCAGCATCACCCGGCTGTCGAAGTTTTTCACCTGATTGGCATAGCGGTCGTAAACCACAATCCGGATCTCGTTTTCCTGATTCGGTTCTACAACGTTAGGCAACAACACATCAGCCGTTACCGGATCGCCTGCCTTTATATCGAATTTAACGCCGGTGTACTGCCACTCCCGGTTTTCCTCAAACGCCGGCAACGAAGTTTTGCCCCCATACGGCGCGGGAGTTTCAGCGGCGGCAAGATGTCCGGCAGCTCCCGCGGCGACTCCGATCAGCTGATAATAAAACTTCAACGGACTTTCCGCCGATTTCCCCGGAAGGAACCAGGAAGCGGGATTATCTTTTTCACCGAAGTTGAACGTTACCGTATCCCCCGGCTGCAAAGTTCCGGAAACAACCTTGAGTTCAAAAACAAACATATCGCCAAGCACAGTTCCCGGAAACGGGGTAAGGCTGTGACGCTGTTGTCCGGAGGTGAGAGTAAATTTCGCATCGGAGTCACTTTCGATCCAAAGATAATTCGGACTTTCGGGATCCGAGGCCTGAACCATACCAGCACCGTCGCCGGTGTGGTATCCGACAAGTAGCGAACTTCCCGCATCAGCCGGGGCCGCATCATGCCGATATTCAATTTTCAACACATACGGCTCGCCAACGCAGAACAAGCTCCGCTTCGCAGTTGCTTTAAACATATTTCTTCTAGCCCCAATTTTATATAATATTAACACGATTATTTGATATTTACACCGCCTAATCGGAATAAGTTATTTATTTTTTATCAAAAAATAGAAATCGGCGGAAATATCAAATTCAACGCACCTCCTTATAAATTTTGTTGAGCGCTTCATCGTTCAACCGGTAGATCAGGATCGACCCGCCGATATTGGCGTCAGGCCGGCGACCGCGAAGCTCACGCGCCAGTTTGCACATCCGGTAAACATCCCAGCTTCTGGCGGTTTTGGCCCAATAACCTGAAGGATATTTACCGAGAAATCCCTTGAAAGATTTTGGATGTTTCCTGGCTTCCATAAATTTCTCCATTTCTTCGGACAACAAGCGGTACTGGCGCTCATCATCGACATCCCAGTCGGCAAATTTCGGTTCGGGGGTAAGTTGCAACATCGTGGCGCTGATCGCGTAAATCCCCTCATTCAGCCTGAACAACCCTTTGGGACTGCGCGGCAGGAACCCCGGCAACACTTTCGCGTCAATCCCGTAATGATCCGGATCGGCAGTGCCGAAATATGACAAGTATACCGTTTCGTTTTGCCGGTTGCGGTCAAGCCATTTCTTGAGTTTGGGCAAGTCCTGCCCCCAGTCCAGCGAACTGTCAACCAGATGCAGATAGGCCCGGTCCTTCCCGCCCCCGAATCCGTTGAAATAAGCCAGGTAATCAGGAAAAGCGGAAAATGAAATCATCGCAAAAACGGTCACCACAAACACAATAAACAGCGGCAGGATCATGGGGATTTTCTTCCGGAAATATTTTCCCGCCGAACCAGCAAAGATAAACAGCGGAGGATAGCAAACCAGGATATGGCGGAGTCCAATATTCAGGTTCCCGGCCATGGCAAACAGCAGATAAATTCCCGGCAATGCAAACAGGGGTGTAAAAAGGTACATCCGGAGCTTCAGTTTCCGCTTCATATAGATACTGTGCGGCCTGACCGCCCATTTCATGGCGGACATCACCATCATAAACAGCACCAGCATGATCAGCGGCAACGGCGTTTTCACGAAAAAACAGTACGGGAAAAAGTACCACCAACCGTTCCGGCGGGTCTCGCCGTTCATGAATGCTACCCGACCGGTGGAACAATGCCACATATACGCGAATCCGTACAGGTACGCCTCCGGGAGCAGATGCGCCTCCTTCGCCATCCTGACAACCTTCGTAACCGGATCGGATTTCCGCAAAGCCAGGTTCCAATAGTTGTCCTGAACTCTCCGCACATACGGATCGTTGTTGATCATCGAATAGCGGAAATTATACGCGCCCCATATGCACAGCCAGATCACCAGCGCACTGGCAACGCCTGTTCCGACCAGCCAACACAGCATCCTGCCTTTTTGTCCGGCCGGAATAGTAAAGTTTTTCCCGAATCCAATCACCGGCAGCGGTTTGTTACGGATAATTCTCACGCCAAGCATAACCAGATAGACCGGAACCATCAGCACCGCCGAAAACTTCACCAGAAACAGCGCCGCAAGAATAAACGCACTCGCTGCAAACCGTCCGGGAGTGAGTTTTTGAAACAACCTCCACGACGCCCAGGCGGATGCCACAAACGCCAGAGTTACCCCCAGGTCGGCAGTGCACAACCGCGCATTCGCGAGAATTGTGGGACTGAACGCGTAAAATGCCAGCGAAATAATCCCCCCAGCCGTGCCGAAAAGTTCCCGGCTCCAGACAAAAACAAGCAGTCCGAGCAATATTCCGAGCAACAGGTTCATGATCCTGCCAGAAAAGACTATTCCTCCGGCATCGTTTCCCGAACGGTATAAAAAATTGCGGGAAACCCTGAACGCCTTGATCTGACGCCAGCCGGGAGAATCTCCACCCGGAAAACGGTATCCTGAGACCAGCAGCGGCAACGCCTGATACTTCTGAAGCAGAACTCCGCTTTCCGGATTCATCCGGTAGTCGTTGAAAAGCAGATAGGAATATCCCGAAGCAAGATGGGTGGGTTCGTCAAATGTGGGAGACTTGTCCATTATACTGCCGGTCCCTAGCAGAAAATAAATCAACAGCAACAACACCGCAACAGTCCAAACTATGGCCTTTTTCCCTGTATCGGATATTTTCAAAATCCTATTCCTTTATTCTGTAAATTTGATATTCTCCCGGTCCGTCGGCGGGAATCTTTAGCTTGAGCTCTGCTCCCTTCGGCAACGGACGGCCGTTGTATATCCATTCCAGGCGGCCGTTATTGAAGATCCTAACCATTGACCGGCGGAGCAGCCATGCCGGGGCGGTAATTTTGTCCCTTGCCCCGTATAAACGGAATTTTTCGGGCGGTATCCCGGATTTCCGGTACTGTTTCGGGGGAATATTGCCGAAATAAACCAGGTGCGAATAGTAATAAGGTTTAAAATTGTGATTCACCCTCATCGGCATTGCGGATGGACAAATCCAGACAGTTTCAGAATTCTTCCTCAGTTTCACCGCCGCCTGCAAAGAATCGAGCATCGCGGCGTCATTTGCACCGCGAACACTCTTCGGATAAGCGGTAAAATAGTCATAAAAATAGTAGGAGACTTCACCGGCCGCGAATATCGCCAGCGCAACCAGCAGCAATTTAAGCTTTTCCCGGCGCCGCCAGCACCACAACGCCCCGGCCACCGCCGTCATGCACCAGAACGGCGCACCGTTCAGACTCCGGGTCGAGTGGAACCGGTCGACGGTCAGAATCGCGGCGGCCGGATAAACCAGAAGCGCGGCAATAATAAACCGGTACCAGGGATTCCGGAGAAAATACTTTACCAGTACGTACAATCCGATTATCACCAGCGGCAGCATAAACAGAAACAGCAGTCCCACCCCGGAATTATGACGTGGATTCGAATCGCCGGTGATAAACACAAAATACGGATTGAAGTAATCCAGATACCGGACCACTATCCTGTTCACAACTTCCCGCGTTCCGGGCGAATCGTGCCAGACGCTGATAGTGCTGAAACGCTGGGTAAGCGCCGCTCCCCGCCGCAGTACAACCAAGATCATCGGCAACATGAAAGCTATCAGCGAAACCGAAAACATGACAAATACTTTCCAGCGCTTCAGGATCAGGAAATTAAACGCAAGTCCGAACGCAATCAGGTACAGGGCCACGGTCAGGCGTCCGCAGTTGTGAGAGTACATGGCGAACGCCCAGCCCAGCGCTGACAAAATCGCGGCAGGACAGGATTTCCTGTTGAAAGCCGGAATCATGAACAACCATCCGAAACAGATGCCGAGGAGCATCGGCATGTATCCGGCGGAGGTGTTCCTCGAGAGCGGAAACGCCCACGGCAGAACCGCGAAAATAAATCCGCTGAACGCCGCCAGGTATTTATTCCGGAACATTCTCCAAACCAAACAGGCAAAAGCTATGCCGGCGGCAATATGGAAAAATCCGCCAGGAAACCGCACCACGGCAATCCCCTTGCCGAAAACCGCCATCAGCGGAACCAGGAAATAAACCATCACCGGATCGTGATAGTTGTCGAAACACCGGAAAAACATCGGCAAACGTGTCCCGTATTCATCGGCCCCAGTGTGCAGGACCGACCAGGAACTGTTCGCAATAGCGGCTTCGTCAATATAAAAACCCGCAGGTATCGCCGCCAGTTGCCAGCAATGAACAAAACACGCTATAATAAACAGTCCAAAGCAAAGACAGATAAAAAACATCCGGCCGTTATCATGTAAAAACCGTTTGAAATCAATTCCGCTTGTTTTGTTATTTTGCATAACCAGCAAAATACTTTATAAACATATCAATATCAAGAAAAACTGGCAAAGTCTGGCGGCGGGAATTATATTGCGGTTTTAATAATGGAAAAATGGAAAGCCGCGGATGGACATCAATGTTGTCAGATTCATTGACTTGTATGTGGGGATCCCCGCCTGCGCGATAATGTCCACCCTGAACTTTCTGATCAAACTTACCGGGGTCAGACGCCGTGCTCCCAAGCCGGAAAAAGTCAAGCGCGCATTGTTCATCGAACTCTCTGAAATGGGAAGTACAATTATCGCTTCCACCGCCATCAAAAAACTCCAGCAGAGTCTGCCCGGCGCCGAAACTTATTTCCTGATCTTCACCCGCAACCGGGATAGCATGGAACTCACCGGGGTAATCGACGACGATAAAATCCTGACAATCTCGGACAAAAACCTTATTCATTTCACCTGGGACATCCTTCGGCTATTCATTTTCCAGCGCCGCAAGTTTGATGTATGTTTCGATTTCGAACTGTTCAGCCGTTGCAGCCTGTTGCTGAGTTTTCTGTCAGGCGCAAGATGGATCGTGGGATTCCACGGTTACTACAGTGAAGGATTGTACCGGGGCGGCTTCCTGACCCACAAGATAAGCTACAATCCATACAAACACATGCAGCACAATTTCCTGTCGCTGGTTGACGCCTTCCTGACCGACACCCGGCATCTGCCGTTTCCGCCTCCGCACAAACCTGACGACATTCCGATGCCGCACTGGAAATCCGAGCCGGAACGCCGGGAAAAGCTGTTGTCGAGAATAAAAGACAAGAATCCTGGCTTCACCCTGGAAAAGCCGGTGGTGATCCTCAATACCTTAGCCGGCGAATACCTGAAGATCCGCGCCTGGAAACGGGAGTCGTTTCTCGAACTAACCCGGAAAATCCTCGCGGGAACCGACGCATACGTACTCCTGACCGGTCTGCCGAAAGAACAACAGTGGGGAGAACAATTCACAGGTGAAATCAACGATCCGCGATGCATCAATTTTATCGGCCTGACAGACTCGCTGAAAGACCTTGTGGAACTATTTTCGTTTTCTCAAGTACTGGTTTCAAACGACAGCGGCCCGCCCCACTTTGCGGTACTTACCGATATTCATATCGTGGTACTGTTCGGTCCGGAAACGCCGGTACTGTACGGTCCGTTAAGCCCCAACCGGACGGTATTTTTCAGCGACTTCCACTGTAGCCCGTGCCTGTCCGCGTTCAACCACCGCAACTCCCCGTGCAAAAACAATCGCTGTTTGCAGGTGATAACTCCCGAGGAGGTGTTTGAAGCCGTCCTGGAACCTCTCAAAGGAATTGATTAAAAATGTCCCGTAAAAAAGTCCTGCTGTTGAATCCTCCCGGCGATAAAATTTATCTTCGCGATTACTACTGCTCGAAACTGAGCAAGGGAGATTACATTTACCATCCGGTTGACCTGCTGGTGCAATCCGGCTGGCTGGCAAAGGACTTCGAAGTCAAAGTGATGGACTGCATTGTGGAAAGAATTCCGGCGGAAGATGCGGAAAAAAAGATACTCGCCTGGAAACCGGACGCCGTTTTTTTTATTACCGGGGCGGTCTCAAAACCGATAGACCAGGAATTCCTCAGCAAGATCAAGGCAAAGCTCGATTGTGTTACCATCGGCAGCGGCGACTACCTGCTCGGAGACTTCGCCGATGCAAAACAGGAAGCCCCCTGGCTCGACGCGGCGGTACTGGACTTTACCACCGGCGATATTGCGGCTTACCTGCGGCACAAACTGCTGGGTTCGGAAGAAACCTGGGAAAATCTTGTTGACTTCACTCAGGAATCAATCGAGTTCCCCAAACGAGTAAAGTCGCGGGAGATGCCGATCCCCTGTCCCCGTTACGAGTTGTTCCCCAACGAACTATATACTTATCCGTTCGTAAGCCGGATGCCGTTTGCCACGGTCATGGCAAGCTACGGGTGTCCGTGGCAGTGCCATTTCTGCGTAATGCCGGGGATCGGCTATAAGCACCAGCCGCTCGAAAACCTGATCGCCGAATTCGACCGAATCAAGGAACTCGGCTTCAAGGACATTTATTTTTCCGACCAGACTTTCGGCGCAAGACCCGGTTTACTCAAACAGATATGCGAAGTAATGATCGAGAAAAATTACGGTTTCAAATGGGTGGCGTTTTACCGGGTCGATCTGGTAAAATCCGAAACGCTTGACCTGATGCGCCGCGCCGGTTGCCGTTTGCTGATGTTCGGTATCGAATCCAATCTGCAAAGAATTCTTGATGTCCAGAGAAAAGGCATAACCCTTGAACAAATCAGGCAGGCATTCAAAACCTGCCGCAAACATAAGATTAAAACGGTCGCCACGTTTATTGTCGGACTGCCCGGAACCACTTACCAGGAAAACCTGGAAATGCTCGATTTCGCGCTGGAACTCAATCCTGATTACGCGTCATTCAACGTGCTGGTTCCGCGCATGGGAACCGAAATCCGCAAGGAAGCCCATGAAAACGAATGGGTGATCGACACCGACGGCGTTATGGACCAGACCGGCAGTATCGGCACGTTGAAAACCGACCATCTCACCCCGGAACAAATCGTTGACCTTCGCAAAAAACTCAACCGGGGATTTTACCGCCGTCCTTCATATCTGCTGAAGCGGCTGTTCGGTATTCGTTCGCTGCACGAGCTCAAGCTTTTAGTTTCAAACGGACTTGCCGTCCTCAAAGGCAACTGATCATATTTAAAGGATTCTAACGATGAAGATCGACTCCATTGAAATCTACGGCGTATCGATGCCGGCAGTAACTCCATTCACAACTTCTTTCGGGAAAAGCGCTACTTTTGATGGTTGTATTGTTAAAATGACATCCGGCGACCTCACGGGCTGGGGCGAATCCCTGCCGCTGAAGTTCCCCGCCTACAGCCCGGAATGCGCCCGGACCCAGTTTATCATGGTCAGGGACCTTATCGCGCCCCTGCTGTGCGGCAAGGATATCGAATCAGGCAACCAACTCCAGCAAATGCTTTCAGGTATAAAGGGAAATTACTTTGCAAAAGCCGGTTTCGACCTGGCCTGGTGGGAACTTAACGCAAAAATGCAGAAACAGCCGCTCTGGAAACTCATCGGCGGAGTTACCGGCACTATCGATGTCGGCGCTGATTTCGGTGTTCAGGACTCTATTGATATTTTGCTTGAAAAAATACAGGGCGCAGTCGGCGCCGGTTACAAACGTATCAAACTAAAGGCTTGTCCGGGCTGGGATTTGAATATGGTACAGGCGGTCCGGAAGAAATTCCCGGATGCCGTGATCCACATCGACTGCAACAACGCATACAGTCTTGACGATCTTGATATGTTTAAAGAAATCGACAAATACAACCTTGCCATGATCGAACAGCCGTTGGCATTCGACGATCTGCTTGATCACGCCGAATTGCAGTCGCATCTGAAAACCCCGGTGTGTCTGGATGAAAGTATCACGTCTCCGGCAAAAGCCGCAAAAGCTGTAAAACTCAAGGCGTGCCGCTGGGTAAATATTAAACTCGGACGAACCGGCGGACTTACCAACGCCGTAAAAATCCACAACGTCTGCATGGAAGCCGGAATTCCCTGCTGGGTGGGCGGCATGTGCGAGTCGGCACTCGGTTCCGCACTCAGTCTGGCACTGTCGAGTCTGCCGAACATCAAGTATCCGGCCGATGTTTTCCCGAGTTCAAGATTTTACGAACGCGACCTGGGAAATCCGCCAATGATTCATTCCGCGCCGTCGCAATTTAAATTATCCGATAAGCCCGGATGCGGCGTAGAGCCCGTGCCTGAACTCCTCGATGAGTATTCCTTCGATTACGCAAGTTTCGGAAAATAAATAAAGAGGTATCCGTTTTGCCTTGTTGTCTGCTGATAATCCTGTTTGACCTGCTGATAGGCGAACTGCCGGCGGCGCTTCATCCGACGGTCATGACCGGCAAGTCGATCACTCTGCTGGAAAAGGGACTGTACCGGCAAAACGGCGCGTGGGCTAAATTCGCCGGGACCGTACTGGTAATCCTGGTTACCGCAATGGCCGGAATGACCGGTTGGTTGCTGCAATTTGCCATGACCCGTCTGATTCCATCTCCCTGGAACCTTGTGGTCATTGCACTGGCAGCCTCGTTAACCGTTGCTTGGAGAAGTTTGCTTTTTCATATTTATCCGATCCTCAAAGCGCTGTGCCGTTTTCAAACCGTCGAAGCAAGAAAGCT
Source organism: Victivallales bacterium (assembly GCA_963678815.1). Lineage (GTDB taxonomy): Bacteria > Verrucomicrobiota > Lentisphaeria > Victivallales. The sequence goes on along the minus strand of OY787460.1, from coordinate 2,627,936 downwards.
CCTGGCAAGAGTTGTCGGCCGCGACACCGAAAACCTCAGCCGCGCGGATGTCTGCCGGGCTACCATTGAAACCGCATCGGAAGCGCTGGGCGACGGCATTGTTTCGCCGCTGTTCTGGTTCGCGATATTCGGACTTCCCGGCGCATTCGCCTACCGTGCGATCAACACCATGGACTCCATGCTCGGATACAAAAACGACAAATACAGAAACTTCGGCTGGGCCGCGGCGCGTCTCGACGACCTCGCGAATTTTTTCCCGGTACGCCTGACCGCCTTTCCCGGACTCCTGTTCGCCGCCATTTTCTCCGGCCGTTCCCCGAAAACCTTTAAAATCGCCGTGCGCGACCACGCCCGGCATCTCAGTCCAAACTCGGGCTGGCTGGAAGCCGCCGCCGCCGGATTCCTCAACGTCAAACTCGGCGGACTCAATTACTATCAGGGACAGTCCCGCGAATATCCGGTGATGAATCAGGAAGGCTCCCCTGCCCGTCCCCGGATGATCCGCGACACCCTCCGGCTGGTCTCCATCGCCGTCATCTTCTCCGCCATCGAACTTGACCTTGCCAGATTTATTATTGTAAAGATAATTAGTTTCTCATAACGCCATTACATCATTATTTTCAATGTTTTAATTTATTATTATCAATTTTAGTTATCATTCGCTTTGCGCTACATTATTCCCCGGAGAACAAAATGAAAGGGGAGCAAAAATGGGTGAAGGCATTGGAGTTCTGATCTTTTTGGTGGTGATCGGGATATTTAGTGTGCCGGTAATGTGCATTGTCCTGATTGTTAAAATGACATCATTGAAACAAAACATGCGGGAGAACTTTGACCGCATCGATTTCAAAATCAACGGACTGCGCAACCGGATAAATGAAGTTGCGGTCAGACCGGAAATACCAAAAGAGGCAAAGCCGGAACCGGCAAAAGAAGTAAAACCCGAGCCGAAACCGGTCGTACAGGTTGTACCGGCGGCTCCACCGTCCGTACCGGCTCCGCCGGAAGTTACCGAAGCTCCCAAGCCTGTCGTGAAAGAGGAAAAAATTCACCGGACAGCGGCAGTACTGAAAAGCATTTACTCCCACACCGAACCGGCGGAAGAACCGAAACCTTATATACCTTCCACGCCTGAACCTTCATATAAACCAAAACAGTGGACGCCGCCGGAACCGGCGGAATTTGAAAAACGCGCCAAGGAAATCCTTCAGAAAATCTGGATGTGGATAATCGTGGGCGATGACTACCGCAAAGAGGGTGTGTCGGCCGAATACGCTGTAGCCACGGCGTGGCTGGTCAGGATCGGGATTATCATCATTCTTACCGGCATCGGGTTCTTCCTGAAGCTTTCCATCGAACGCAACCTGATCTCACCGGAACTCCGGGTGTGCCTTACGGGAATGGCCGGAATTGGCATGATTATCGGCGGAATAAAAATGATCGGGAAGAAATACAACCTGGTGGGACACGGCATAGCCGGGGGTGGCAGTGTAGTGCTTTACTTCACCGTATTCGCCGCCATGCAGATGTATCACCTTATCGCGTTCACTCCGGCATTCGCGCTGATGGTGATCATTACCGCCGGCGTTGGGGTGCTTTCGGTAAGATTCAACTCGCTGTTCATGGCCCTGCTGGGGTTGATCGGCGGATATTTTACGCCAATAATGCTCAATACCGGCGTTAAGAACCTGGAGGGACTTTACGCATACATGCTGCTGCTTGGGGCCGGGACGCTTTTCGTGGCCCGTTTCCGCGACTGGAAACTGTTGAATTTCCTCAGTTTCATTTTCACTTACATATTGTACTTCGCGGCCTTGAACAAGTTTTACGATTCGTCCGCGGATTTCCCGGTGGCGATAACCTTCCTGGGGCTGTATTTCGTACTGTTCTCGGCCCAGACCATAATGCACAATATCATCAGGAAGAACCATAGCTCCGCAATAGAACTGGTGATGTTGTTTGCCAACACAACAATACTCTATGTGACCAGTTTCAAGCTGATCACGGAAATATACGCCCGAGGCAACATGGCAATCGTGAGTCTCGGTACGGCGGCGTTCTTTATCGTCCAGATCCTGTTTTTCCTGAAACGCGGAATCAAAGACCGCAACCTGATGATCATGCTCACAGCGTTCGCCACGTTCTCAGTGGTAATCACGTTCCCGCTGGTACTCTCCGGACAATGGATTACGGCGTCCTGGGCAATCCTGGCGGTACTGATGCTGTGGATGAGCATCAAGATAAAGAGCAACTTCCTGCGGCTCACTGCTTATCTTGTGTACATGCTGGCGTTTTTCCGGATGTTCGTGTTAGATATGCACGGCAGTTTCTATGATATCGGGGGAACTTACTGGCAGGCGCTGCTCAACCGTTTCCTGTCGATGGGAATGATAACCCTTTCGGGAATCTCGGGTTATTTCCTGCTGAAACGCCAGGAAGGACTTACCGGCAACCATCAGCTTGATCCGGATAACGACTTGCCGCTGGCGGACATGAATCCCAAGGGCATGATCCGGTTCTTTTTCTGGCTCTCTTTCGCCATGACAGGCATTTATTTACAGATTGAATTCTACCGGTTCAGCGAGTATGTCTATCTACCGTTGCGGCAGCCGCTGATGAGTGCCGTATGGACCGGAGCAATCCTGTTCATGCTCTGCTTCTACCACCAGACAGGAAAACAGGTGTATCAGACAGTAATGCTCGTGCTGCTATGCGCGCTTTCCATCAAACTGCTGCTTATCGACTCCTGCACATGGCATTTCAACGATAAGTTCATTTATGCCGTATCGAACTATCCGCAATGGACATTCATGCGGGTACTGGACTTCCTGCCACTCCTGGGAGTGCTGACTTTCGGACGGCTATTGCTGATAAACCGGAAAGACGCCAGACAGCTGTCGGGAATCTTCGGTTTCTTCTTTATGGCGCTGCTGTTCTTCTACCTCACCTTTGAAACCAGCACGTTCCTGTATAATTACCTGCCGGGTTTCCGGGCGGGTGGAGTATCGATCCTGTGGGGAATATTCGCGCTGTTTTTCATCACTCGCGGTATCCTGAAAAAATCCAAATTTTCGCGCTATGCCGGGCTTGCTTTGTTCCTGGTCACAACTCTCAAAGTATTCTTTGTGGATCTGAGCAGTCTTGAACAGCTCTCCCGCATCATAGCCTTCATAGTTCTCGGACTGGTAATCCTGGCTGGCGCGATCATTTATATCCGGTTCAAAGACCACTTCGACACCGGAAATGACAAGGAACCGCCGGAAAAGGAGGAGGAAGATGAATAAACTGCATCTTTCCCTCCTGACGGCGGTTAAACAACAACCGGTTCAACTACAAACCGCTGTTTTATGCGATCATCGGCATTGTGGCGGTTGTCCTGCCGGGAACAATAATAATCCCGGCCAGCTAAAAAAAACTATTTTTCCGGGAGGAATTTTGCAAGAACATCCATCAGGTCGGCTTTATGGACGGGCTTGGTGAGGTATGCGCTGCATCCGGCTTTAAAACATTTTTCCTCAGTGCCTTTCATGGCATGGGCGGTTATGGCTACAATCGGGGTATCGACCCCACCTTTCCGCAGTTCGCTGGCAACCTGGAATCCGTTAATGCAGGGCATCTGAATGTCGAGAATAATCAAATCATATTGCTTGCTCAGCCCCATGTTAAGGGCGGCCTGTCCATCTCCAGCTACGTCGGCCTGAATTCCGGCTTTCTCCAGAACTCTCAGGAAAAACTTCTGGTTCAGGGGCAAATCCTCGGCTACAAGCGCCCTTCCCATGAGCTGAATATTTTCTCTTTTAGGATTAATGTTTGCTTTTTCGTGGCCTTCCAGACGGGTAAGTTTTTTTTCGGTTTTCTTGTGATTGTCCAGCGGCAGACAGATGGAAAAAGTCGATCCTTTGCCGAGCGTACTGTCCAGTGAAATAGTACCGCCAAGAAGCTCGATCAACTGTTTTGTAATGGAAAGTCCGAGTCCAGTGCCGCCGAATGTCTTTGTCGTGGTGCTGTCGGCCTGCTGGAATGGCTCGAAGATCAGCTCCTGAATCTCCGGATCGACACCAATACCGGTGTCTTCCACATCAAACCGGAGCTTGTCTTCATCGCTTGAAACCTTCAGGTAAACATGCCCTTTCCTGGTAAACTTCAAAGCATTGCCGATCAGGTTTACAAGGCACTGACGGAGACGAATCCGGTCGGAACAGGCGGTCATCGGCAGATTATCAGCAAGCAGCACCCGGAATTCCACGGATTTAGCGGTTGCGGTTGACTGCATCGTAGATTCGATATCAAGCAGAAAACCTTTCAAGTCGAAATTATCATTGTCGATAACCAGTTTTCCCGCTTCGATCTTAGACAGGTCGAGGATATCGTTGATGATCTGAAGCAGCGAATTTGAACTTTGGATCAGCACCTGCACGTATTCGAGCTGCGACGGGTCAAGGTTTTCCTCGGAAAGCAATTCGGAAAATCCGACAATAGTGTTCATGGGGGAGCGGATCTCATGGCTCATATTTGCCAGGAACGTGCTTTTGGCCCGGTTCGCGGCTTCCGCCATTTTCTTTGCATCACTAAGTTCCCGGGTTCTTTGCAACACCCGCTGTTCCATCTCGTCGCGCGCGTTCCGGAGTTCCTTCTGGACAGCTACGTGCTTGACAACCATCTGCTGTACCTGGTCAATCATTTTATTGAATCCAACCTGGAAGTCGGCTAGTTCGTCACGGGTTTCGATATCCCGTATTCTGGCGTCGAGATTTCCAGATTCCACTTCCTGGGCACAGGTGCGGGACATTTCAATGCGCCGGACAAGTTTCCTTACGAACAAATACGAAGCCGTAAGGCTTATCGCCAACACCGCCGCGGTTATCAGCGTCACTATCTGAAAATATTCCCAGGTAGGATGAAACACCATGCCCTCCGGACGCGACATGCCAATGATCCATCCCCACTCGGGAACCCTCTGATACACACAAAACTGGGGAATGTCTTTTATATCATAAGTAAGACTTCTATCTGCATTCTTCCAGAAGAAGCCGGGAAATATCTTACGGGCATCGGCATTCCGCGGAAAATCGGGATGATATACTATCCGGCCCGACTCGGAAACAATAAATAATTTTCCATTAGTATTGAAATAATTTCTTTTTATTTTTCTGATTATACTTTTTTGTGAAGCTTCAAGGTAGGACTCGAACTTCTCCACCCCGGCATCCTCGAGTACCCGGTATTCATCACGCAGTTCGTTGGCGATATGACCCAACTGCTCTTTAAAAATAAAGAAGTTGAGATGCGCCAGGACCCGGTCAATGGAAATAATCCCGACAAACAGGATGGCGCACGCGGTAATTCCCGGAATAAGCAATGAATAGATATAGATTTTTGACTTCAGCTTCATGCTTGCAACCGTTTTTAGTCCTTCTCGATTATCAATGCTTTTTTCAGTATTGAAACCGAAAAAACAATTCCGAGTTTATTAGCGATTTTCATGTTAATGATAAGTTGTCCCTGCGTATTCATTGCAATCGGGATTTTTTCCGGAGCTGTCCCGCTGAGAATTTTCAAGGCGGCCAAAGCTCCCCATCTGCCGATAGCTTCGGGTTTCTTGACAATACCAATCATTGCACAAGACATTATTTCCCGGTTGTAAGCACCTGACGGTATTGCGCAGTTTCGCAAAACAAACTCTTGCGCGTTCTCTATATCCATATCAGGAATTCCGGCAAAAGCCCCCATTATCATCATGTCCACTTCATTCTGCAAGGCAAGATATTTTTCTTTCCATTCCTTGAAGTTCTTAACATAATATTCCTTTGCAAACTTGACCTTAAAGAGTTTCTTGAAGTATTCCACATCTTTGTGTTCGGTAAAATTGCCGGCGGACAGAATCCCCAGTTTGCCGCCTTTCGCATATCGCCGGAGTAACTTCATAAGCGGCTGGATGTGAGTCATCTCGATCTGCCCGGTGGTATTTGCATAAGGCAGGCAATAATCATCTATCTGCCAGTTAATTCCAAGAAAAACAAACGGCAATTTCGAGTTTTTATAGTATGGAGCCAACAGATATTTCGCGGCGTTATCATCAGTGACTATAACCAGGTCGGGATCAAATTCCTCGATGGCCTGCTTCGCCCTCTTGGCCGCCTGTTTCTTGAATGCTTCCGACGGGTTCCGTTTGGTATCCATCCTCACCACTTTCAGGATAATCCCTTCCGGTCCAAGCACGGAACGAATCCCTTTGGTCATATTGGCAGTCCATTCAAACCCTTCGTGGTAGGAATCTATTTCAAGGACTCTTTTACCTCTAAATCTTGAAACTATTTTTTTGTTGCCGGCAGGATCGGCCGGCAGGGAGTTTTCCATGGAAGAATTAATTCCGGGAACATTTACCGGAACGCGGCCACCGTTTCGGAAAACGGTAACACAAATTACCGCCACTACAATGACAATCACAAGCGATATAAGCCAGTATTTCATCTACATCATCTTATAAAAGATTCACTGTATATTCATTGATAATAACAGAAAAACCGGAAATTTGCCAGATATCAGCGGGAATTTGCAAAAAACTCAGAAAATATCTTGCTTCCGCGAATTTCAATCCGGTCAACGGAACCGGTAAAAAAACCGCTTGGGGAACCGGCGGATTTACCGATATCAATCGGGCCGTAATCCCAATCACGGGAAACAATCTTGAACTTAGCCGCAAGCTTGCGGTCCACATACAAAGCAAGGATTTCCCTGTCAAAGTTTTTAATAATCACTACCTCACTCCACCGGTTTTCCGGAAGCTTAAATTCGGCGGATTTTTTCCCGACAGCCATCTTCCCCTTCCCGCCGCGCACTGATATTGAAAAATTCCATCTTGACTCAATCAGATAACCATTGCAACCGGAAGCCGGTTTTGCCATCAATGAAATTGTCATAGCGCCGCGAGAGCACAATTTCCGCGGAATCTCCAAGCAGGCGTCTTTGCCGTTGAGCCATATCCCATTGCCTTCAGAGCCGGTATCGGAGCAAAGGTTTTTGCCGATAATCTTTTCGCCTTTCAGTTCATCTTCAAGGATATGCCGCTTTAATCGAATCTCAAAATTCCATCTTACTTTCAACGGACGCAAATCCGACGCTTGAATTTTCTCCGGCAACTCCAGTTTGCCGTAGTCATTTCCCATAATGCCCGCCGTGTGTTGAATCCGTGCATTAACTTCATTATCCCCGATATACTTCAACCAGTAAATCCGTGGAGAAAACAGGTAAGTCTTCCACAAAGTTTTCCTGCATGACTCTTCAAATTGGGACAACTCGCAAAAAAATATCCCCGGTGGAGATTCTTTCGGGAAATATGAATCGATAACTTCCCGAAATAATTCGCGTTTTTTCGCATCTTTTTGTTCAAGACCGCTTACCAGAAATATCGACTTGAGCTTTGTGTCCGGTTTCAGATCCAGCATGGCGGCATTGATGTTCCTGATCAGCGTCCCGGAACCGGGCTTGCTTTCGGGCATCATGAAACATCCGGAGCAAACCATGAAAATCATGGCAAAACTGATGTAAAAAATTCTATTCATTTTTTATATGCTTGTTGTTCTGCGCACGTAGTCAAATAAAATGACGGTGGCGGCCTGGGCCACGTTCAGCGACTCCGCATCGCCCGGCATGGGAATGGTAAGCGGCACGGAACCGGCAAGTTCCCCGGCGCCCCCGGCCTCGCTGCCCAGAATTATCACTGACTTTTCAAACAATTCCGGTTCGGCAAAACAGTTTTTGCCGGTATGGGGATCGGTGCGGTAGATCCGGGAGTAACCGGCGTCCCGGCAGGCGGAAGCCGCTGCATCAAGACCGGAAAATTCGCGAAGCCTGACCGCGAACTGACTCGCCAGCGCGGAACGGATAACCTTGTCATTGAACGGATCAACGGTTCCGGAAGTGTACCATAGCTCCGGCAGTCCCAGCGCCCGGACTGTCCGCAGGATCGTGCCGAAATTCCCAGGGTCGTTCAACCGGTCGAGAACGACCAGGAAAGGTCCTTTTGGCTGAATATTTTCCGGTTCGGGAATTTTCGCGACAATCAGCACTCCCTGGGAATGGACGGTGGAGCTCAGGGAGTCAAATTCAGCAGGGGAAACACGCATGAATTCAGCGGAAATTTCCGAAGCGTCGAAGTCCTCACGGCAAACCGCCAACTCGATAAGTTCGGGACACAGAAGCGCTAGTTCACGGCAACAGCGTAAACCTTCACAGACGCAGAGCCGGTGCTTTTTCCGCCCATGCCGCTTATACAGGGAACGGATAAGCGCAGTCTGGCGTTTTGTCAGCTCGGCCATAATATTGGCTCAGGGTTTGGTGGTTTTCGGCTTTGCTTCGGATTTTTTCAGGAGAGCTTCAATGTCGGCCGTGCTGGACGCTTTCGGATTTACGGGAGCCTCGCCCTGAATGCGCTCAAGCATCGGCCTGGCGAGTTCCCCCCATAAATAGGTTGCCGGTTGCGTCCTGTTTTCGGCTTTGACCGCGGCAGTCAGAGCAAGTTTGGCACTGGCGTCGTCGCCAAGCTCGGAGTAAATCCTGCCGGCGCTGTAATTTGCTTCCGAACGGATCGCCGGGGAAATCATGGAATTGGCTCCGATGGCTTTGTATCCCCGGGCCGCCTGTTCCTTTTTGCCGTCAAGCTCCAGAACCGCATTCATCGCCAGTTGAGACTGCCAGCGAATTTCGTCCGGGTAATTTCCCATCGCAATTGACCGGTACTGGTTTACCGCCTGTTCATATTTCTTTTCATTCCGGTAGATAACCGCCAGCCTGGTCCTGACCGAGCAAAGTGCGGGATTTTCCGGATATTCGGAGATAACTTTCAGAAGTTCCGCTTCCATTACCGCATTGGCTATGCGGTTATTCGCGTCTCTCTCTTTTGCGGTCATTACCACATAGATGGTGGTTCCCGCCGCCACGATGACAACAATTGCCACGCAGGCAATTATGATCTGACGCCAGTAAGTCATTGCAAAGTGTTCGAAACGATCGAAATCGTCAAGCAGGGCGGATGCGAAATCTGATCCGGTCGGTTTTTTCTTGGCCACGTTGGATTATCTCCTTAGAATTTATCTTTATTTGCAAAAGTGTTATTTTAATGCCGATTCGTGCTTAAATCAATCAAAATTCACGGAATTACGGGCTTTTACTCAAAATAGCGGTGAAATTTACCGTTGTAAAAAGTAGTTTTTAACGGAAACCGCGATAATAGTAAAGGAGTTACAGTTTTACCGGGAGGACATAAACTTGAATTCCAGACCAAAAATTGAATATATTGAACCCTTCATGCGGGCTTGGGACCTGATGGCAAGGCTGCTTTTCAAGCCTTTCGACTTCGGAAAATGGCTGAGTCTGGGATTCCTGGTCTGGCTGGGATATTATCTCGTTCCTGAAAATTTTATTCCCATGTCAAAGTTTTCACCGAACCTTTCCTGGGATTTGTTAAAAAATGTGTCGGGCAAAAACGGCATGGAGGATGTCCGCAAAATTCTTGAGCAGATGTCCGAAGAGACCAAAGCCATGATCATGGGGCTGGGATTCCTGCTGATTGTTTTTCTCTGTGTGGTTTACCTGATAACCTGGGTGTTCCTGCTGTGGCTGAAAGCCAGGAGTAAACTCGTATTCATCGACAACCTGGCCAGGAACCGCGGGGATATTGCAATACCATGGGAAAACACCTCCAGGCAGGGCTGGTCGGCATTCCGGTGGTATCTGGTTTACAACATCGTGCTTTACATTTTCTACGGAATTATCCTCATTCCGTTCATTCTCATCTGTCTGCCTTGGTTTAACGAACTGATTAAATTTAAAGGTATACCGCCAATGCCCGGTCTAATTCCGGGAACCATGATAGTCTGCGGCATCGCATATTTCATCGTCAACATAACAGCAACCGTTATCAATACCTTCTTCAACGACACAGTCCTTCCGATAATGTACAAAACCCGAAGCGGGGCGCTCAACGGCTGGAAAATATTTCTGTCGCTGCTGGGATGCCATCCTTTCTCGTTCATCGGCTATCTCCTGTTCAAATTCATGCTTTATACACTGGCAAGCATTTTCCTTATGCTGATATTGTTCGTTACCTGCTGTTCCCTGTACTGTATCCAGCAGATCCCTTTGGTCGGCAGTCTGCTTTTGGGCTTGCTGTTCAGCCAGTTGGTGTTGCCGGTTCCGGTGGTTTTCCGGTATTTCAGCCTTGAATTCCTGGTCCAGTTCGGAGATGACTATAAAATCATTAATGATGAAGAACCGCCGCCGGTTCCGGAACAGGATGCGGAAGCACCCGGCGTTTAATTAATAGGTTCTATACATATCAGGAAGCTCCGTTGATGAAAAAAGAAAACATTCCACAGGACTACGCAACCGCGCTGCAGGTAATCGATATAAGCCCGGTTGCGCTGGTGATCATCCGGGTTTCCGACGGAAAAGTAATGTTTTACAATCCCGCCGCCGCTGAACTGTTCAAACTGGAAAAAAACGGAACTTATTTTTCCGGGGATTTCTTCCTTGACCGGCAAGCCAGCCGTCAACTGGCCGATAAACTGAAAAAGGTCATTTACATGGAACGCACCGAACTGGCCCTGGTCAAAACCGACCACACCACTTTCGACGCGGCAGTGTCCAGCCGGATCGCGAAATATAAGGGCGAAGACGCAATCTTTTCGGGGATCGTCAATATCTCCGAACAGAAGGCCGCGGAGAAAAACCGTCTGCAACTGATCCAGGCGGACAAAATGATCTCGCTGGGAGTGCTGGTTGCCGGGGTCGCGCACGAAATCAACAATCCGACAAATTTCATTATGCTCAACGCCCCCATTCTTCAGGAAGCATGGAAAAGCATCCTGCCGGTACTGGACGCTTATTACCGCGAATTCGGCGATTTCTCAGTGGCGGGATTGTCCTATGAGGAAATGCGGGAGATTGCCCCGTCGCTTTTCGATGGTATAATTCACGGAGCTGAACGAATAAAAAACATTGTAAAAGGACTGAAAGACTATTCCCGTCAGGACAGTTCCCAGCTTGATGAAGTCGTGAACATCAACGAAGTTGTCTACAATTCCCTCGGTCTGCTGAAAAACATGATCAGTAAATCCACGCGCCATTTCACCGTGGATTACCAGAAACCGCTCCCGCCGGTCCGGGGAAATCCGCAACGGATCGAGCAGGTAGTGATCAATGTGGTCCAGAATGCTTGCCAGGCTTTGCCGTCGCCTGACCGCGGCCTGAGCATTTCAACCGGCTTCCGCCTGAAACCTGAAACCGTGATCATCACGGTAACAGACGGAGGCGTCGGTATTTCCGAGGAAAACCTTACCCAGGTAACCGACCCGTTTTTCACAACCAAACTTGATTCCGGGGGAACCGGTCTCGGCCTGGCGATTTCATCGGGGATAATCAACGATATGAACGGAACCCTTGAAATTGACTCCGTCAAGGGCAAAGGAACAACCGTCCGCATCCTGCTTCCGGCAATAAAAAATGATAAACAGGTTGAAATCCCCGTAAACGACGGCAATAATTAACATGTGCCTGAATCCGTGAAAAATTCAGTACGGTGCAAATGCAAGGCAGCAAAACGCAGCCGTGGTATCCACTGCAAGTCGCAGCTAACGAAGCAGATGCGCCGCAATGGATTTTCCCGGAGGAGAATTTTTACGGATTTTTCGTTTCACCCAACGGGTGAACAAGAAAAACCACGGTAAATTATTAATATTAAACATATTACCACTTTTAAAATTAAATTTCTCACGGACTCAGGATGTGCTAATTGAGAATAGTGGGGCAAAGCATATGTCGGAGAAAACACCGGATTTCCCGATCCTTGTAGTTGACGATGAAGACTACGCCAGGCTTGGACTTTGCACAACTCTGCGCTCGAACGGAATCAGCAACCTGCTGGAATGCGGTAAAAGTCCATCCACCCTCAACCTCATGAACAAACACCGTCCCGGAATTGTCTTGCTGGACCTGCGGATGCCCATAAAATCCGGAGAGGAACTTATCGAAGAGATCCACCGGGAGCATCCCGACACCGAAATAATCATCGTCAGCGGCAAAGATGACGTCGACAGCGTGGTCGAGTGCATGAAAAAAGGCGCTTCGGATTACCTGCTCAAGCCGGTTAACAAAAACCGGTTGCTCTCCTGCGTCCGCCGGGCAATACAGATGATCGAGCTGCGCCGGGAAAACCTGCAAATTAAAGAACAGTTCCTCGGCGGAAAGCTGAAGAATCCGGAAGCCTTCGCCGAAATCATTACCAGAAACCCGAAAATGCTGGCCCTGTTCAACTATTGCGAAGCTATCATTCCCAGCAACCAGGAGGTGGTGATAACCGGGGAAACCGGAACCGGCAAGGAACTTTTCGCGAACGTGATTCACCGGCTCGGTTCCGGTAAAGGCAAGTTTATCCCCGTCAATCTGGCCGGGCTCGACTCCAATATGTTTTCCGATACGCTGTTCGGACACGTAAAGGGAGCGTTTACCGGCGCGGAAAGCATCCGTAAAGGTTTGATCGAAGAAGCCGCCCGGGGAACACTGTTCCTCGATGAAATCGGCGATTTAAGCCTTGAAGGTCAAATCAAACTGCTGCGCCTGCTTGAAGAACGCGAATATTCGCCGCTGGGATCGGATCAGCTCAAACATTCAAAAACCCGGATCATCGTGGCGTCAAACAAGGATCTTGCCTTAATGGTGAGTTCCGGCGGATTCAGGAAGGATTTGTTTTTCAGGATGCAAACCCACCAGATAACAATTCCTCCTCTCCGGGAAAGACTCGACGACCTGCCGTTGCTGGTAAATCACTTTATTGAACTCGCATCAAAAGAACTCGGCAAGAAGCCCCCGTCATATCCTCCCGAATTAATCATCCTGCTGAAAAACCACTACTTTCCGGGCAACGTGCGCGAACTGCGTTCAATGGTTTATGATGCGATAAGCGAACATAAATCCGGAATGCTGTCACTGAATAAATTCAAGGACAGAATTCTGACCGCCAGGGGGGGCAGCGAACCAAACAATGAAACTTCCGTAAATGAAATCATTTTTCCCGCCGAACTCCCAACCCTGAAACAATGCGCGGAAACACTAGTCAACGAAGCAATGAAACGATCCGACGGCAACCAGAGCATCGCCGCCCGTTTTCTGGGTATCTCACAGCAAGCCCTGAGCAAACGCCTCAAAAACCAAGGAATACCCTTGGATTAAAATCAAGAGTTTGCCGGAAGCGCAACACAAGCTTAACTCTTCATTCTTAACTCTTCATTCTTAACTTGTTCCTTGGTTACTTTGTCAAGGATTACAGCCCCAAACAGCGTTCCTACAACTTATATTGTATGGGGTATGTCCCTGCCTGTTTTGCCGGTATATTCAAACCATGCCGATACGTCCGTGTGGCACGAATTATGCTCCAAAATCCGTTACTATGAAAAGCAACGGATACAGTCACAAAAAAATTGTAGTAGTGGAAGACGAACCACATACTCGGCTGGTGCTTCAGGTACTGCTCAAACGCGCAGGCTACAAGGTTGAATCCGCCACCAACGGCAAGGAAGCATTGAGTATTCTTGAAGATAAAGATCAGCCGGTCAAACCGGGTTTGCTGCTCACCGATCTGAAAATGCCGGAAATGTCGGGAATTGAACTGATTGAAAAACTTCAGGAGAAAAAGATTCAAATACCAATTATCGTTTTTACCGGACATGGCGACAAACACATTCTGCGGAAAATCACGGAATACAAATGCGCTGATTTTCTGGAGAAACCTTTCCGCGAAGATGAACTGCTTGAGAAGATCCGGAAAGTATTTTGAAATGATTTTGATGAAAAATATCGCCGTCTGATATTATATCGGACAAGGAATTTTAAAATAAAAAGCGTTCAAAAGAAACTCGCTCATTCCAACTCAATTACCACTATTTTCCGTCCGCCTGACCGCTTTCCTTTCAGATACAAAAAAATATCTGTCAAGGAACTGGTAAATTAAACCAAAAGCGGTTATAATATTCTATTACTCTTAAAGACTTAAGAATATTTCCGGAGATGTTCACCAGATTCCGGAATGGGGCAGGAAAGTATGGCAAAAAAGCAGACACGGAAAAACTCTACCTCACCTGAGCAAGTTCTGCCTGAAAAATTTGAAGTGTCATCTGATCAAGAATTTACGACAATCACCCTGAATGCGGATCTGGATACGGAAACCGCCGCCCGCCTCTCTCACGAACTGGACAAGCTTGTTGAACAGGGCATAGATAAATACCGCTTTGACCTGAAAAGCGTCAGGGACATTTCCGCGAACGGAATCAGCGCTTTCATAGTATTGTCCAGATGCCTTCACAACCGGGGAATCAACCCGAAACTGGAAATCCGCAACGCCAGTGAAGATATTGCCCGACTGTTCGAAATGACCCATCTGGACAATATTTACCGTTTCCCGACAGCAAACAACCCACGGAAAAAGCAAAAAGTAAATTGATGCCGGGACCGGCCACGAGAGGACACAATATGGCGATAGATGAAAACATGCTTAATGAGTTCATTGCGGAATGCAAGGAGCATCTATCCACCCTGGAAGAAGATTTTCTTAAAATAGAAAAACAGGGAGATAAACTGGAACAGGACTTGATCGACAAAGTGTTCCGGGCAACTCACTCCATCAAGGGTGCGGCCGGGTTTATGGGGTTCAAGAATATCAGCGATCTTTCCCATGTAATGGAAACTGTCCTGCAGAAGGTCAGAGACAGGAGCAGCAAACCGGATTCCGAAATGATCGACATCCTGCTCGAGGGCGCGGACTTGTTGAACCACATGATCGAAGCACCACATGACAATGAAAAAGTCGATATATCCAAGGTTCACGATCACCTGGTGGAAATCTCGGAGCGCCAGGAAGCTACCGCCGGCTCGAAAAAGGCAGCCGCAAACAATGCTGATATTGCGGAACGGCTCTCTCTCGTTCCCCAGATATCCGAAGCCGGATTTGAAATTGATGAACTCACACTCGAGCGTCGTCCCAAGGAACATAGTTATCTTTACATACTCAGGTTTGATTTATCTGAACTTCAGGATTCCGGGGGGCCGTCACCCGTAGCATTGGTTCGGGAACTGCTCTGCACCGGGGACATACTGGAATCAAGGATCAGCACCGCCGCGGAAAGCCTGAAAGACAACTTATCGTGTTTCCCGCTCAAATATGATATTCTTTACTCCAGCATCCTTGACCGTGAGCTTGTAACCATTGCATCGCGGCTGCCGGACGACCGAATAATTGAAATCGATGTGGCAAATGCCGCCGTCAAGAAAAACACAACCGATAAAACCGAAGTCTCCGACATTGATGAATCCGCCCAGGATACTCAAACCGGCCCGGCCGAAACCGGTGCGGATCAGCAGGAAAATTCACAACAACCCCAGAATCCAGCCATTCACGACAACAAGGAAACCGTAAGGATAAATGTCGACATTCTGGATAAACTGATGACCCTGGCCGGGGAACTGGTGCTGGTCAGGAACCAGCACCTGATGGCTTTTTCCGATATGTTCAATTCCACCTCTCGCAATATCACCCAGCGCCTCGACCTGGTTACCAGCGAGATCCAGGAAACGATTATGCAGACCCGCATGCAGCCCGTCGGCAACATATTCGGAAAACTCCCGCGTATAGTCCGGGACATCGCCAAACGCGAAAGCAAACTTATCAAAATATTTGTTATCGGTGAAGACGTGGAACTGGACAAGACCATACTGGAATCACTGGCCGATCCCCTCACCCATATTATCCGGAACTGTTGCGATCACGGCATCGAGCTGCCCGAAGAAAGGTCTAAACGAAAGAAAGATCCAGCGGGAAGAATTGTTGTCAGGGCCTATCATGAAGGCGGCCAGATCAACATCAAAATCACTGACGACGGACGCGGCATCGATATTGAAAAGGTAAAACAGAAAGTCCTCAAGAACAACCTCCGGACCCGTGAGGAACTTGCCCAGATGACCGAAAATGAACTTATCAGGCTGATCATGCTGCCGGGATTTTCAACCGCCGACGAAGTCAGCGATATTTCCGGGCGCGGCGTGGGCATGGATGTGGTAAAAAACGCCATTGAAAAACTTGGCGGCTCTTTCGATATCTCGTCAAAAACCAACCGGGGAACAACCATTCTGCTCCGGATGCCCCTGACCCTGGCAATCATTCCGTGCCTGATCGTCAAAGTCGCCGGCTTCCGGTATGCGATTCCGCAGGTCAACCTCGAAGAAGTGGTATGCCTGTACGATGATGACGCGGTAAGCAAAATCGAAAGCGACAGCAACCAGGAAGTATTCAGGCTGCGTGACAACCTTCTCCCCATGGTCCGGCTTAACGAAATACTCGAACGTCCGCAAACTTTTACTGAAACCGACAAATACCAGATCACCGAAAAATACCGCACCCATTCAGACGATAACGAAAAACCGGAAAAAGTCGATAAACAGCAAACAGAGATTGTTACCAAAGAACGGATGCTCAATTTCGCGGTAGTAAAAGTAGGCTCAAACCAGTTCGGATTGATCATCGACAAAGTTATCGGAACCGAGGAGATCGTTGTCCAGGCCGTACACCCGTCACTGAAAACGCTCAATATCTATTCCGGCACAACGGTAATGGGAGACGGACAGTGCGCTATGATCCTTGACATCAACGGCATCGCCCATCACGCGGGAATCGACTTCGCCGCCACCAACGCCAGAAATGCCGAGGAAATGGAATTTGAAAAAGAAAAGCAACAGGAAGAAGAAACCCAAACCGTACTCCTGTTTAAATACGGCCCGAAGGAACAGTTCGCCATTCCGCTACCGCTGATTAAACGGATCGAAAAGATTTTCCTGAAGGACATTGAACAGGTAGGCAAGCGCGAGTTTATCACTATCGACGGGATTTCCACCCAAGTTGTCAGACTCGACAATGTTTTCCAGATATCCCCTTGCGAGGAAAAGGAGGAAATGTTCCTGATCCTGCCCAAGCATATCCTCAAACCGTTCGGCATCCTGGTTTCCGCCTTGGCCGACATTGAGGAATCCCCACTAACTTTAAATACTGAAAGTTATCTTGAAGACGGTTTGCTGGGATCCGCGATTATCCGCGACAAGATGACCCTGTACCCGGATATCTACCGCATTATCGAAAAACTCGAACCGGAATGGTTCAAGGAAAGACGCGACGCCCATCCGCTCCCAACCGCAAAAAAACGAATTCTGCTGGTAGAAGACGCCACGTTCTTCAGGCAAATGGTGAAAAGTTATCTCGAAGCAGACGGATATGAAGTGGAGTCCGCCGAAAACGGGAAGCACGCCATGGATATTTTCACGGAAAAAGATTTTGACCTGATCGTTTCCGACATCGAAATGCCGGAAATGAACGGATGGGATTTCATCAAAGCCGTAAGGAAACAGAAAAAACACAATAACATCAAAGCAGTCGCGTTGACCGCCCTTAGTTCGCCGGAAGACAAGCGCAAATGTTTTATGGCGGGTTACGATGAATATCACCTTAAAATCGATCGCGAGGGGTTGCTGAAAATGGTAGCCTCCATGTTAAGATAAAAGGATTTACACCGATGCCGAAAAAATCATTGAAACAGGAAACGGACAGGGAAACGGATTCCGCCGCAATCCGGCAGTTCTGCTCTTTCCGCATCAAAGGCAGGCTATACGGAATCAACATCCTGGACATTAAAGAAGTCACTTCGGAAACGGTTTTCACTCCGGTTTATCACGCCCCCCCGGAAGTAAGGGGTTATCTTAACCTTCGCGGTCAGATCAACTTGGTCATAGATTTAAGGAAACTGCTTGGTTTTGAATCGAAACCGGAGGACGAAAACAGTTGCGTAGTCCTGTTCAAACCGGTTGTCGGAGAGCTTTTCGGTATACTGGTTGACAGCATCAGCGATGTGGTGGAAGCACCGGAAAATCTTATTGAAGGACATTTTCACGGAGACGGAGATGATGACGCGTCCAACGAACCGGACAAAAACTTCTCCGAAATTACCAGCGGAGTCTGCAAGCTGGAGAACGAGTTGATGGAAATAATCAGCGCCAGACATCTTTTAAACATCATCGATAAGAATAACAATTCAAATAAATAATTATCACAAAGGGGAGTAAATTATGAAACTGGGAGTAAAAATCAGCGGCGGTTTCGGAGTAATGATAATAATCATCCTGGCCATGGGCGCTTTCGCGCTTATCAGCGGATTGAATATTGCAAATAACGCAAGCTCCATAGCACAGCAACACATTCCGGAAACAGTTTATCAGGCAAAACTTAACCACATTATGGCAAATTTTGTGCTGGAAGCGAATAATTATGCTTACCATGCAAAGAAAGAAAATTACGATAAAGCAGTCGCTTTATTAAAGCAGCTTGACAAAACGATAATTGAAGCGAAAAAATTCAGCAATGACAAACAATTCATTAAAGAAATTGAAGAAATTGAAAAGGCTACCCTGGGAATAGATGAAAAGCTTCTTGCCCTGAAACAAGCAGGCAAAGGTAAGGTTTCCGAAGAAGACCTTATCAAACAGTGCAACTCCGCGATTTTAACGATAAGTGATTACTGCGTAGAGTCTCTGGAACACAGCAACCATGCCGCTGTCGAAACTCATAAATCCGCCATTTCAGTTTTTATTGTATCCCTCGCGGCAATGATTGTATCTTTTATTATTGGCCTATCCCTGGCAATTTATATTACCCGGAATATCGTCAAACCGATGAACAAGGCGGTTGAAGTGGCTGAAGCGGTAGCCGCGGGTGACATGTCGAAGCGCCTTGAATTGAACCGCAACGATGAAATCGGCATCCTCGCAAAATCACTGGACAACCTTCCGGAAGCAATCAACCGGGTTCTCGCGGAATTCAATAACACGGTTGAAAAAATCATGCACGGTTACCTGAACAGCCGTTGCGACAAAACCGGTTTCGAGGGCGGTTACGCGGAACTGCTTGAAAACGGCAACAACCTTGCGGATGCAATGGGTAACTATATTGAAACCAGTTCCGTGCCGATCCTGATTATTGACAAAGAATTCAATGTATGTTACGCTAATAAAGCCGTGGCCGATATCGCGGGTAGCTCAGTTGACAAGCTTTTCGGCAGCAAATGTTTTGAGAGCATGAGGTCGGGTGATTGTCAGACCAGCAACTGCGCGGTCGGCAAAGCCATGTCAACCGGACAAACCTGCAGCCAGGAGACAACGGCAACCCCGGGCGGGAAACAGCTCGAAATCCTTTACACCGGCGTGCCGATCAAGAACAAGGCCGGGGAAGTAGTCGGGGCCGCCGAATTCGTTACCGACCTTACGGAGATCAAACTGCTGCTGTACCAGATCGCGGACACCGCCGATACATTGGCGGCTTCTTCCGAAGAGCTTTCAACCGTCTCCAGCAATCTGTTGAGTTCCTCCGAGGAAATGAGCAGTCAGGCAAACAACGTTTCCGCCTCGACCGAGCAGATGTCCACCAACATCAACGCCATGGCCAGCGCCGCCGAGGAAATGAATGTGAACGCCCAGAGCGTTTCCTCCGCGTCGGAACAAATGTCGCAGAACATGAACAACGTTGCCAGCGCCATTGAGGAAATGAGCACGTCGATGAACACCATCGGCGACAGCGCCCACCAAGGCGTGGAGGTAGCGGGGCAAGCCATCCGGATGTCCGATTCCGCAACGGAAACCATGAATATTCTCGGAACCGCCGCCAAGGAAATCGGCCAGGTGACCGAAGTCATCAAGCGGATCGCACAGCAGACCAACCTGCTGGCCCTGAACGCAACTATCGAAGCCGCATCCGCCGGGGAAGCCGGCAAAGGCTTCGCGGTAGTTGCCAATGAAATCAAGGAACTTGCCAATCAGAGCGCCCAGGCCGCCGAGGACATCACCCAGAAAATCGAGGATGTCCAGAGCCGGACCGGTGAGTCGGTCGACGCTATAAACAAGGTTTCCGGAATCATCGGCAAACTTAACGAATCGGTTACCCTTATCGGAAACCTGGTCGAAGAACAAACCCAGGCCGCCAACGATATTTCCGCAAACGTCGGCGAAGCAAATATCGGGGTAAACAATATCGCATCCTCGATCAAGGAAGTCGCGACCGGAACCACCGAGATGTCCCGGAACGCAGGCGAAGCCGCCAACGGCGCCTCCGACGTATCGTCGAATATCGGGGAAGTAAGCACTGCCGCCGGCGATACCAGCGCGAACGCCAGTCAGGTGAACGCTTCCGCCGGGGAATTGGCAAAACTGGCCGGAACCTTACAGGAAATCATTAATAACTCATCATTTAAGATCAAACGTTCGGGATACAAGAAAATGGTATCCTCCAAGCCGGAATAATTAACTGTTAAAGTATCCCGCGTTCCGGGATAATTCCGGACAAGGCTCAGAATAAATAGGCGGATATGGATAAAAAATTAAAATTGCTGATTGTTGACGATTCCCTGGTATTCCGGCGGGCTCTGGCCATGGCCCTCAAGGACGAACCTACCATTGAAATTGTAGGTTCTGTTTTTGACGGTAAAAAAGCCATGAATTTCATAAACAAATATCCTGTTGATCTTGTAACCCTGGATGTGGAAATGCCCGAAATGGACGGGGTTGAAGTGCTGAAGGCCATCAAAGACTTCAATGCCGCCAACCCGAAACGCCTCCCTATCGGCGTTATCATGGTCAGCGCCCTCACTCAAACCGGGGCCGACATCACTTACCAGTGCCTGGAACTTGGCGCGTTCGACTTCGTATGCAAACCGAGCAACGGAAATATCGAAAAGAACCTTGAATCCCTGAGCAACCAACTGATGACCAGGATAAACGTATGGCATGTATTCAGAAATGCCGCCGAAGCCACAAGCATGTTCATGAAAAAGCCGGAGACAGTCGTACCGGCATTGGATCCCGCGCCGGAGGGATACGCGGCTGTCGTCATCGGCATTTCAACCGGAGGCCCGAGAGCATTAAGCATGATCATGCCTGAGTTGACCAAAAAAATCTCTCTGCCTATTCTGATCGTCCAGCACATGCCGCCAACTTTTACAAAGTCAATGGCGGACCAGTTGAACCAAAAATGCCGGAATTACACCGTCAAGGAAGCTGAAGAAGGCGACAAACTGCTCCCCAAACACTGTTATATCGCCCCCGGAGGCAGACACATGACCGTGAAAAACAATGGAACTCCCAAAGTGCATATCAACGATGGTCCCCCGCTCAATGGCTGCCGTCCCTCAGTCGACGTCTTATTCAATTCCGTGTCCAATGCCGGACTCGGTAATATCCTGGCTCTCGTAATGACCGGCATGGGGCAGGACGGTTCCCGTAACCTTCCGAAATTGAAAAAATCCGGAGCCTATGTCCTTGCCCAGGACAAAGAAACCAGCGTAGTCTGGGGCATGCCGGGGAACGCCGTAAAATCCGGATGCGTGGATGAGCTTGTCTCTCTGTTCAATATCCCTGAAAAAGTTGCTGAAATCATCGAAAAATCCGGCAGAAACCGCCGCTGACGATCATGGAAATTTCTCAAATCGAATTTGAACTTCTCCGGGAACTGGTTTATCAGAACTGCGGTATTGTCATCAAGGACGATAAAAAATACCTGATTACCCAGCGCCTGACGCCTTTGGCGCTTGAACTGGATTGCTCCAACTTTGGGGACTTTTACCGGAAACTGATGGATATGGAAACCCATCCGATATACAGGGTCAAGGTAATTGAGGCCATTACTACCAACGAAACCAGTTTTTTCCGGGACTCCCACCCGTTTGAAACTTTTGAAAAGCATATCCTTGAAAAGCTGATTGCAAGCTTCCGAAAAATGCGCCGGAAAGAATCTAATCCCAACCATAAGATCCGCATCTGGTCGGCAGCGTCTTCCACCGGGCAGGAACCGTACTCTATCGCTATCATCATCAAAGAATTCCTGGAAAACCCCAATTACGCCGATATAACCGTTCATGATTTCAAAATTCTTGCCACCGACATATCAAGCCAGGTGCTTTCACGCGCCATGAGCGGAATCTACAACCAACTGGAAATCAGCCGCGGCCTCGCACGAGGACACAGGAACAAGTACTTCAGGCAGGAGGGGAACTTCTGGGTAATTGACGACCGGATCAGGCAGATGGTCGAGTTCCGTCAGGTTAACCTGATCAAACCATTTACCGGAATCGGCTGCTTCGAATTTATCGTCTGCAGGAACGTGCTGATTTATTTTGACGACAAGCACAAAACTTCGATTCTCGACCAGTTCTCCAGAATCCTCACTCCAGGCGGGTTCATGCTCCTCGGCGCCATGGAAAACACTTTATACCTGACCTCGAAATTTGAATCTGAACGCATCGGCAAAACCGTTTATTACAAGAAAAAATAACAAATATGATCATCGATATCCATATCCATTACCGCAATGACCTGGATACCGTTATCGCTTCCGCGGTCAACAACCGGATCGATAAAGTATGCATGTCGAACCTGGGACTCAACGGCTACCTGCCCTCCCCTTCCCCGGAGGAAATCACCGCCTGCAACGATGCCACAATCGCGGCAATGAAAAAATTTCCAGACAAAATCATCGGCTTTTGTTATCTGAATCCGTGCGACACTAAAGGCTCCATGCCGGAATTGGAACGTTGTTTGAAAGCCGGCATGAAAGGGGTTAAACTCTGGATTGCCTGCAAAGCATCAGATCCAAGGGTGTTCCCGATTGCGGAACATGCCGGGAAATCCGGGGTCTTTTTGCAGCAGCATGCATTCCTGAAAACAACCGGCAACCATCCGCACGAATCCGCCCCGGCGGATGTGGCCGTTCTTGCGGAAAAATTTCCCGGCCTGACAATTATCGCGCCTCATCTTACCGGACTCGCCCACTCAGGAATTTCCAAGCTTGCGTCTTTCCCCAATGTTTATCTCGACACCTCCGGGGGATGGCCCGCAACCGGCATCACCGAATACGCAATAAAAACAATAGGCCCGGAGAGACTGTTGTTCGGCTCCGACGCCCCCGGCAGGAGCTTTGAAGCCGCCCTGGGGGTAATTTTCGGGGCTAACCTGACTCAGGAGGAGCGCAAAATGATTCTATATGACAACGCAAGGAAACTGCTAAAACTATGATTATCGACTGCAATGCTTTTACCGGAAACTGGCCGTTCGGTGAACTGCCGTTCACTCTCCCGGTGGAACTGGCCGACGCAGCGTCCGCCGCCGGTATTTCCAGATCATTGATTTCTCCGCTGGAAGCCATGTTTCATCACACCCCGCACTCCGTAAATATGAATATGCTCGAGCGGACCCGCGATTTTCACACGCTGTCCCCCGTGCCGGTAATCAATCCGGAAATGGCTGATTACGCCGACAATATAAAACAGTATCTGGAGGAATATTCCATTATAGCGGTCAGGATCGCCCCGGAATACCAGTCGCTGAAAGCAGATTCACCCGCGATACGTGAATTCCTGGAACTGCTTCAGGAAATCGGCTTGCCTTTGATTATTCAGATAAGGATGGAGGATACCCGCTGTCAGCATCCCGCATTCCTGGTTCCGGACTGTCCGCTGGAACCGTGGATGAAATTACTTGCGGCTTTCCCGGGAATTCCGGTTTTATTCGCAGGAATAAAAATGAACGAACTTGCCGCTAACCGGGAAGCTTTCACCAGCAACAACTTCTTTACCGACACATCTTGGTTTGACGGCGTAAACTGCATCGAACAGGCAATCAATGCCATCGGCAATACCAAGGTTATTTTCGGCAGTAACGCACCGCTGTTTTACATGCAGTCGAATATCCTGAAGCTGGAACGGGCCGATATTTCCGAACCGGACGCCGCCGCCATCGCATCCGGCAATGCGTCCGCAATTTTCAGGATTTATACCGATTTGAGATCTGAAAGCAAGTAATGATTGTGGCTTTCAGCTCCTCCGCCCCATTCCGGCAAAGCAATTTGTCAATTTTTCCGCGGCAATACGCTGAAAAATGGCTGCCTTATCCATGGAGTAAAGGCCCTGTTCCTTCATGCGATCAAAAAATACCGAGCCGGACAAGGTACATCTGTTTTGATGTTCGTCCGGGGATACCGCAAGGTATCTGGAATAGGCAATCATGTCACCTGTTGCCGTTTTTTCAGAAAGGACAAGGCTGCTGAGGCCGGCCGCTTTTCTTGCCGCGTTATGCCCGGCCAGCGTTCCAGTGCATACTGCTTCAGTATGACCTACAAGCAGTCCGGCGCGTTCTCCCGCACAGAAAAGATTATCGACGCCTTCCGCCTTGAGGTCGTTGCCGCAACGGGAAACCGACATGAAGCGCATTGAGTTCCCCTTGCCCCCTGAGTACGGATCGGCATATCTGGCTTTTTCAAATCCCGGAATCCCGCGAAGCAACGTAAGCGGAAAATAAGGACTCATTATCTTTGCGTGGCCGAATCAATCAATATCAGGTTTTCCGAAAATTCCGGCAGCGCGTACTGTTGACAAGCCTTTATTCCCAACTTTTTGCCATCTACAAGTTTTTTCGGAAGGGGAATCACCACCACCCCTTCCAGCTCAAGCTTTTCCACAATCTTACCGTCAAGCGATTCTTTCAGCAATTTGCAGGAGCCGCTCATGGAGCCAATTTGTCCTCCCACATTTTTTCCCTGATATTCCGGAACTCCGGCTTTTCCGGATATTCCAACTCTTGGCCCGTAACTCGGACAGCGCATTATGCACATAGCGCAACCTTGTCCGTATTTGACGCAATTGCCCTGTGGCCCGAAGGTTCCGGTGGCATCGACAAAGGTGTCGCCGGAGAAGATTTCGCCATCTTTCGTTATCACCGATTCAATTTTATCATTTTTAAGGGAAACATCGACGATTCTGCTCTCAAATTTTATATCCACTCCCGCACTTAAAAGATATTCGCGCACCGGCGC
The DNA here is from genome assembly GCA_963678815.1 of Victivallales bacterium. Classification (GTDB taxonomy): domain Bacteria; phylum Verrucomicrobiota; class Lentisphaeria; order Victivallales. Next base: position 2,602,993 of record OY787460.1, on the reverse strand, counting down.
CTCGATCAGGTTGACGTCATAAACACTCGCATGTTCGTGTCCGGGAAAACAGATGCCTTTGTGCCTGGAATATTTATCCATGATCTCGAAAAGCCAGCCGCCACCCATCGCATTCATTTCTTCGGTAGCTGTGAAACGCCCGTTGTTTCTGTATATTCCGCCGACAAGTCCGGTTCCTAAAAGCAGGTCCGTCCGTTCCAACAGGACAACATTCGCTCCGCAGTTCACCGCTGCAAGTGCGGCCGCGCATCCGGCCCATCCCCCTCCGGCAACGATTATATTCATAGCTATGCCCTTCCTGTTTTTTTAATTTAGGAGCCGTAAGCAAATTTTTTATAAATCGAGGATACAATGCGTAAACGTTGCGGCAGAATGCCTCTTTTTTTATGAATCGTTCAGGTCAACTTAACTTGTTATACGGGTCGCGCTCCTTGGCAATGCGGTCCATTACCGATTTCAAGGACCTTACTATTTCCTCCTGATTCACATTGCCGTCCGGCAGGAAAAGCTGTTCGCGGGTAAGTTTGAACGGCATTACCGAACGGTCCTGCATAAACATGGCTTTGATATAGTCGGTAAAAGACTTCTCCTGAAGGTTGAAAATCACCTTGCCGGTAACGCCGCCATTCTGCAATTGCGTAAGCTCGAAAGCAATGTAATCGAATTCCTTTTCCCACTGCTCATCCGGCAATATCCGGAAATAGGTGCAATTTTTATCCCCTTTCCACCGCCGCGATTTTTCTTTTTCCTTAAACGCCATCTTCCACTGGAACGCCTGAACAATCGCCAGGAAATCGTCGGCAAGCCCAACGTTCAGCCGCATACGCTGTCCGGGATCGATACCGTGGTGGACATCTATACTTACCTGCAAAGCCCAACCGGTTTCCCTGGTAGACAGCCTGCTGTTGAGCGGCAGTTGCATTTCAAATGGATAGCTATATTCCGAATTCGGTTCAAGAACAAAATTTTGCGCCAACATCAGAATGTTCCGGTTTTCCCGAACGGTAACTTTATGCCGGGTTTTTCCCGTGCCGTGATATTCCGTCCAGAACTCTTCCAGGTTGATCCAGAGCGATTTTCCGTCAACCGGCCGATTCTGTGCATTGACCACCACCACCCCGGCCAACACCCCGCCCTGGGAAATCACTTCCCGTTCGGTGTGAATGCTTATCTTCGCGCCGCCAATATTGAACGCCCGTTGAATTCCATCCAATAGTCCCATAATTTACTTCTCCCCTCCCTGTGGATTGTTGCTGATATTCTTAAAATTCTTTTCAAACCACTGCAAGCCGGAAACCGCCAGCACCACTGATCCCAAGACCGTACCAAAAATCGGCAGGGGGAAAGCGGTTATCACCCCACAGATAAATGCCTTGAACAGACTTTTGCCCTTGGGATTCTCCGACAAGTTGCGCTGGATAATATAAACCCCGATAAATGTCGCTACGAACGCAACAACAACCGCCACGGGGATCAGGATTCCCGTAATCTCACCGCCGAAACAAAGATAATCCAACGCAATCACCAAAATACCGCTCATCGGGTGCAGCAGCGTACCAACACCTCCCGGCTTTGAAACGGGTTCTTTCTTATCTTTGCCGTCCCGGATTCTCGCTTCGGCCTGTTCCCACTCCGCATCCGAAACAATCTCCGGCTCGATCACGTCGTCGTTTGATTTGTTTTCCATAAACAAAATCCACAAATATCATATATCGGTTATCACAAGTAATTATATTATAAGCATAATTCCCTCTTTTGAATAATCTTTCCAGAGAAAAAAATCCTGAAATTATATTTCCCCCTTGCAACTGAGCTATATTGAGCTATTATTATAAATCAATAACAATATGTTTTATTCATGAAGATTCCCGACAAACCTTTGAAGCTGATAAAATTCCTCCAGGAAAAGATTCATGGCGGGGAATTTCCCGGCGGCTCGAAACTGCCGTCAATCCGGGTGCTGATGGAACAATTCGAGCTTTCGTATGGCTCGGTGAAGCGCGGCATCGACTATCTGGCGGAAGTTGAGCTTGTGGAAAAACTTCCCGGGCGCGGAGTCTTTGTAAAACAACGCCGCAAGCCCCAAAACAATACTGGTTCCCTTTTAAGTATAGCGGTATTCATGAAAGGGAATTCCGCGGAATTCCGTCCGGGCATCTATCAAACCGTACTTCTTGGCATTCAAATACTGGCGGCGTCAAAACAGATATCCCTGAGATTGAACTACATTGGAGCGGAAAAGCTTACGAGCGAATATTTTCAGCAGGCCATCAAGGGATGCCAGGGAGCATTGTTTCTAGGTGAATACGACAGCGCGATATCAAACTTGCAGATATCAATCCCGGCCGCTGGAATCTGCATGGATAATTCCTCCGGGGGCAGGATTTCACTGGTAGAACTCGATCCGTTCACTTCCGCACGGCAGGCCGCTGATTTTTTCAACAATCATGATATAAAAACGGTTAATGTAATCTCCGGCAATCAAGCGGCTTATATTCGCCGGGGAGAAATTTTCGCGGAAATATGGAAACAACAGGGAAATAAAGCGGCACTTTTAACAATTCCTGATTCGGAAAAATCCAATAAAAAATCGGGATATCTTTTTACTACCGGATCATTACTGCAAACGGCCTCGGAACTTCATAAAAAGAATACCGGATGCAAACTTGCTGACGACACCGTTGTCCTGAGCATGGACGGAAAGTGTCTGATCGATCCAGACTATCACCTCGCCCCGACAATCTCCCTTGACTGGGAAAGCGCGGGACGCTACGCAATGGAGGAATGCATTTACCGCATAAATCACCCAGGCAGCATCCCCAAAAGGATTTACCTGCCAGGAAAACTTGTTATGTAAAAAATCCGAAACAAATTCAAATATCATAAATTGCAGGAGAGAAGAATGCTGGAACGCACACTGGCAATTATCACCGGTGACGGACAGGTAACCACCAAAACCGAGACTGTCCCGGAGCTTAAGGAAAACGAAGCCCTGATCAAGGTACACGCCTCCCTGATCAGTCCCGGCACCGAAATGAACGGGGTTAAAAATCGACGCGCTAATCCTGTGGACCAAAACGAGGAAAACCGGTTCGGGTATGCAAACGCCGGAGAGATACTGGAGATCAAGGGCGATGCGAAAGGACTTAAACCCGGAATGCGGATTGCCGCGATGGGAGGTGGTTTCGCTTTACACGCAAATTACGCCTGTGTGCCGGTTAACCTGATCGTGCCTATCCCCGACAATGTAAGTTACGGTCAGGCAAGCTACGCCTGCCTGGGAGCAACTTCGCTTCAAGCGGTCAGGCGAACGGTTCCCGAGCTTGGGGAATACGGAATGGTGCTCGGCCAGGGAATCGTCGGCAACCTTGCATCACAGTTGTGCCAGCTCAGCGGCGCACGGGTACTGGGCTGGGAATCGCTGAAAACCCGGGCGGAAATCGCCAAAGCCTGCGGCATCACCAAAATAGTGAACTACCTTGAAGAGGATGCCGTGGAAGCTGCCAAGGAATTCGCGGCCCCTTACGGCAATGATTTCGCGATATTCGCGTTCGGTGGCGATGGTGATGCCGCATACAAGTCGGTTCTGGACTGCATGAAGGTATCAGCCGACGGACACCAGATGGGCAGAATCGTGCTGGTCGGCGGATGCCAGGTTAAAATCGGCGGCGGCGCGGCAAGCGGGAATATTGACGTCAGGTCTTCCGCCAGGACCGGCCCCGGATATCACGATCCCGCATGGGAATATGGCGCGGATTACCCCAACGCATTCATACAGTTTACCACCACTCGCAACCTGGAATTGATTGTCCGGCTAATCTCGGAAAATAAACTTCTGGTCGATCCCCTGACAACCCATAATCTGCCGCTGGAAGAAGCCGGGAAGGCAGCGGACATGCTTATCGGCACTCCGGACCAGGCAATGGGTATTGTCCTGGAGATGTCGCACTGATCCGTTGAAAAATTCCTTCCGGGCTGTATTGTTCACCAACCAACCCGGAAGGACTATTTTAATGCTTACATATACAGAAGCCAAACCGATTTTAGGTGAAGAGTTCTGTTCTTTCACAGATTTTCTCGACGAACTTGTCAGGGAAATCAATCCAGCGGACAACGCCACAGTTCTTGACGTCGGCACTGGCACGGGAAGAATGTCGGTAACTCTGGCACTCAACGGATATCGGGTTGTCACCGGCGAACCTGCCGACGACAATTCCGTATACGCCCGGAAAGAATGGCGGGAACACGCCCGAAAAGTTAACGTTGAAGATAAAATTGAATTCAAACCTTATGCCGCCGAATCCATGCCTTTTTCAAATGGCGAGTTCGATGCTGTATTCATTATGGGGTCTTTTCATCATCTTGCGGATCGGGACGCCGCTCTGAAAGAATGCTGCCGGGTAACTTCTCCCGGCGGAACAGTCTGCATAATCGAACCGACGGAAGCGGGTATTGCCAGGATAAGGGAAACAGTGCCTGACCATCCCGACCGTGAAGATCCGGAAAATTATGTCAAAAATCTGCCACTGAAACTTGAGCGGAAAAAGCCCCACGAACAGTTTACCGCCTATATCTTCAAACGATACTGATCTTTATTTCAGCTTGTCAACCGCCGGTTTCATGATCCTGGCAAGGTTTTCCCCCATCTGAATCATGCCGTTGTCAGCCGGGTGAATCAAGTCCGGGGTAAGTCCGGCAATACTTTCCAGGATTTCCGGACCTTCAACCAGAGTAACGTTCGGCAAATTCAAATCCCTGACCGCCCGACGATACTGTTCGCGGTATTCATCGGGAGTGCCTTTGGGAGGATCAGCGTCAACACCGTCAATCCAATCGCGGAAATGTGGAAAAATCGTTATACAGAAAACCGGTTTGTCCGGGTTTTTACCGGCAACCTGCTCAACCATATATTTAACCCGGTTGTAAAATTCGTCCAAAGCGAACTTAGCCCCGATCATATTCACCGACAATGAAAGTGTGGCAAAATCCCAGTCATCGCGTTCTGCAATGTAATCGGCAAGTTCATACTCACATTGACACGCTCCGCCCATACCGAGGTTGATCAGATTAGCGCTTAGGCGTCTGGCAACTTGCGAAACGTAACAGAGCTGTCCGCCGGTAGCACATCCTCCATGAGTTATACTGGTTCCGTAGGCCAGATAAGTTAGTTTCGGCACTTCATCGGTCTGCGGCGGACGAATCCCCTCACCTTCAATACCATGCAGCCTGACTACTCCGCCGGAAAGCATCAGCCGGCACACCTTTTTTGAAAACGGCAGATCTTTGATAAATTTTTCCGGAAGTTCTTTCAGCCGTTCCGGATAAACAATTTCCAAGGTTTCCGGTTCGGAACCTATCTTATATCCCATTCCGACCTGAAAATCCCCGAAGAAAGGCATCACCCTAAGCTTCCCTTCGGAACATGAAAGAGTAATTTTCACCGGACCGTCCGCGACAAACCTGATTTCCGAAGAAGCCGGATTTCTCACCACTATCCGGGCCCGTTCATTCAGGTGTTGACGAACGGATTCAGGGACTCGCTGAAAACCAACCGCACCTGGTGTATTTTCATCTTCAAAAACTTCAGCGATATTAAACAACTCCACATTTTCGTAAATCATGATCTCTCTTTCCGGGTTTTATTAAGTGGGAAGTTTAACTATAGTCCCGGAAGATAAAAAAATCATGTCAAATCACTACTGGCCAGTAAAAAAACAAGAATTTATAAACCACAGAGGTAATACCAGAGAAGCTGAGTTCAGCTTTTTCTTCTATGCTCTGTGTCCTCTGTGCCCTCCGTGGTTTCCAAAATATTAACCGGACAGCTATGATGTCAAATCTGAAATTTTCCGAAACCGCTACCACGCAGATCAGCAAGAATATGCTCTTCCTCGGCTTCGTATAGTTTCCAGATAACCTGTAAACCTTCAAGGCTTTCCACCGGATCCGTCAACGGTTTATTTCCGGTTCTGATACAGTCGATGAAGTGTGCCGTCTCAACATCCGTGGGTTTTGCGTGCGGGATTTCCAGCAACACTTTTTCCGCTTCCCAGTTTTCTTCGTCCCCGGGTTTATGATGCTTGGCTCCGACATGGGCGATGAGCTGCCCTTTTGCCAAATCCATTTCCAGCATGCCGCCTTCGCAATGGGCATGGAAGGAATATTTCAGCCGGGAACCGCGTGCTCCCCAAGTGCCGAAATGATATCCGAGAACGCCATTCTCGAATTCGATGGAAACATTGCTGGTTCCTTCGCGTTCCATCCATGGAATGCACCTGTTCGATCCGATATGGCTCCCCCACAGAGGCTGTCCAAGGAACCACAGCATCAGGTCAATGTAGTGACATCCGTGACTGAACAGCTGTCCTCCCCCGAGCTTCTTCGCGCTCTCCGCCCAATGCCCCGGCCCATATTTTGTAAACTGCTCCGTCCAGATCGACAACTGGAAAATGTCTCCATAAACTTTTTCGTCGATAATTCTTTTCATTTCCAGTACCAGCGGATGAAAACGCATGCAGTAAGCCACCATCAGCGTCAACCCGGTTTCCTGCTGCTTCTTAATCATTTGGATACATTCCTGCTCGGTGTTCGCCATCGGCTTTTCCACCAACACATGCTTGCCTGCTTCCATACATTCCAGGGTTACGTCGCAATGCAAATGATGCGGCAGTACCAGCAGCAGCGCATCAACTTCGTCCATAATGTCCCGGTAATCAGTAGCCACCACAGGTTTGTTGCCGAGTAGGTCCGCCACGGCCTGGGCGCAATCTTTATCGACGTCCACGGCGGCGGTAATTTCCGCTTTGTCTTTTACTTTTTCAAACCGGGCGGCGTGTCCTTTCGCCATCCCTCCGCAACCGATGATCCCAACTCTTACCTTGTCCATAAACAAAACTCCTTATTTGTTGATTAATATTTGCTTTAATTAAAATATCCGCTTAGTTTATGTTGAAGACAAGCGCAAACAGTTGTCTATTTATCCTGTTAACTTGTTGAAAACAACCATGCACAATCAGAAAAAATACTATAAAGCTGACTTTCAGTTGTCGGTGCGGCGGCCTTTCGCCCTGATGTATTCCACCGGGCTTCCGAAACGCCCCTCTCCACTGCCTGATATTCATTATGATTTTCACCTTGGTATCCTTCTTGAAGGAAAAAGCCGGACTGTCTACTCCGGCTTCAGCCAGGTAAACCTGCCCGGAAATGTGTGGTGGACTTCCTACTGGGAACCGCATACCGGACCGATCCTTGAAGACAATACGGCGTTGCTGCTGATCACCATCAGCCCGGAGTCGCTGGGAAATATCGACACGTTCGGGGAGTTTTCCTGGCAAACCCCGTTTCTGTCTCCGCCACAAAAACGCCCTCAGCTAAAAACCGCTGATGAGCGGCAGACTGTCATGGATTTTGCATCGGAACTGATAAACCTTAAATCCGCGAAACCCGGCCACTGGCGATTATCGGTCTGGCTGAAAATTCATCAGCTTATCATGTTCCTGTGCCGCAACTGGCAACCGGAAAGAGAAAAAAACGCTTCTCCCGAAATCGATGAATTCAGCCGGATACTCCCCGCAATTGAACTTGTCCGCGGCAATCTTTGCCGTCCGGTAGATGTTCCCGAGGCAGCGGCCGCATGCGGGTACAGCCGAAGTCGGTTCTGCAAGCTGTTTCAGGAAATCATGAATGAAAGTTTTGGAAAGTTCGCGCTCCGGGCCAGACTCTCCGGCGCCGCCCGCGAACTGGTTTCCACTCTTAAACCGGTGAAAAACATCGGACCGGACTGGGGATTTGCCGACAACCCACATTTTACCCACGCATTTAAAAAATTCTTCGGCTGTTCGCCATCCGAATTCCGTCTTCAGGGAAAAGTTTCTGATGAAAAATAAGAAATTAAAAATAAAAACTTTGCGTCTTTGCGCCTTGGCGGAAACATTACATATAACTGGAGAACATAGCTGTCCGGTTAATATTTTGAAAACCACGGAGGACACAGAGGACACGGAGAATAGAAGAGAAAGCTGATCACAACTTCTCTAGTCTTACCTCTGTGAAGGAGAAATTCAGGATTTTTTCTCCCTCCGTGTTCTCTGTGGTTTATAAATTCTTGTTTTTTGCCGAACATTACATATAACTGGAGAAGTATTATGAATAAAATAGTTCTGGTTGTTCTGATAATTTTTATCTCGACAACCTTTTACGGTGAGGATAAATCAAAACGTCCGGCAAATTGGGCTAAACCGATAAAAATGGCGGGAGTCCCGAATCTGCACAAAATCAACAACGGTCTGTACCGCAGCGCACAACCAGACGCGAAAGGCTTTAAGAATTTAAAGAAACTGGGCATCAAGACAATCATCAACTTGCGTTCGTTTCATTCCAATGACGATGAAATCGGCAAGCTGAAATTCAATAGAGTCCATATGTATGTAAAGGCTTGGCATCCGGAAGAAAAGGAAGCGGTAAGGTTCCTGAAAATTGTCACCAATCCCAGGTATCAGCCGGTACTGGTGCATTGTCAGCACGGCGCCGACCGCACCGGAACCATGTGCGCGCTTTACCGGATCGCCGTTCAGGGCTGGACAAAAAAGCAGGCCATCGAGGAAATGACCAAGGGCGGATACAACTATCATTCAGTGTGGAAAAACCTGATCGAATGGATCAATAAACAGAATATAAAAAAGCTAAAAAAAGAAGCGGGAATCAAAAATACCAAATGAAGAATTTAAGAAAATATGGCGATGCGCCGTTCAAAGTTGCGGCATTGCACGGCGGCCCGGGAGCGCCGGGCGCGGTGGCGGCAGTGGCGCAGGAACTGTCAAAGGATTTCGGAACGCTGGAACCATTGCAGACCGCCGATTCGGTTGAAGGACAAATCCAGGAACTCAAAACCGTACTAATGGAAAATGCCGACGCCCCGGCGATACTGGTCGGTTCGTCGTGGGGGGCAATGCTTGGTTTTCTGTTCGCCGCGCGTTTCCCGGAACTGGTAAAAAAACTGATCATGGTCGGGAGTGGAACGTTCGAGGAAGAATACGCAAAGAATATCATGCCTACCCGCCTAGCAAGACTGTCGGTGACCGAAAAACTCGAACTTGACGCCGTCATGGAAAAAATGAAAAATGCCCAAGGTCCGGAAAAAAATCAAATCATGCAAAGATTCGGCAAACTGTGCAGTAAAGCCGATGATTTCAATCCCGTGCCGGATGAAAATAATGACGTAATCGAGTGTCAGTACGATCTGCATGTGAAAGTTTGGGGGGAAGCACACCAGATGCGAATCGATGGCAAATTCCTGAACGCCGGAAAACAGGTAAAGTGCCCGGTGGTTGCCTTTCACGGCGACTACGATCCTACCCCCGCCGATGGAATCGAAGTTCCACTGAAAAGGATTGTTAAAGACTTCAAATTCATCCTGCTGGAAAGGTGCGGACACTCACCCTGGAAAGAAATTCACGCAAAAGATAAGTTCTACCAACTCCTGAGAGATGAACTTCAAAATTGATTTTCTCACAAAGAGGCAAATTTTTTTAATTTCTTCTTTTTAATTTTTTATTTTCCGGTAGCGCCGGTCTTGATTTGAGTTAAAATCAGGTTAGTTTGTTAGTTTATTTTTGACAATAAACAGGAGCGAAAAAATGTCTATAAGTTTTTACAATACACTTAACCGGAAGCAGGAAGAATTCGTGCCGTTGACCCCAGGCAAGGCTGGCATGTACACCTGCGGGCCCACGGTTTACAACTTTGCGACTATCGGAAACTTCCGGGCGTACATGTTTGAAGATCTGCTGCGCCGGGCGCTCAAGTATCACGATTTCGAGGTAACCCAGGTGATGAATTTGACTGACGTTGACGACAAGACCATCCGCGACTCCCAAGCCGCCGGAATGAAGCTCAACGACTTCACCGAAAAATACAAAAAAGCTTTCTTTAAAGACCTAAAAACACTGAACATCGAACCGGCGGAACAGTATCCCGCCGCTACCGGCCACATCCGGGAAATGATCGAACTGGTGCAAAAACTGCTTGATAAAGGTTACGCCTACAAAGCCGAGGACGGCTCGATTTACTATTCAATCGCCAAGTTCCCGGAGTATGGAAAACTCGCAAAAATCGACATGGACAATCAGCGTGCCGGAGTAAGAATCAAAACCGATGAATATGCCAAGGACTCCGTAGCTGATTTCGCGTTGTGGAAAGCATGGGATGAAGCCGACGGCGACGTGGTTTGGGACAGCCCGTGGGGAAAAGGCCGTCCCGGTTGGCACATCGAGTGCAGTGCCATGAGCATGAAATACCTCGGCGAAACTTTCGACATCCACACCGGCGGCATCGACAACATGTTCCCGCATCATGAGGATGAAATAGCCCAAAGCGAAGCCGCTAACGGCAAGCAGTATGTGCGTTACTGGCTCCACTGCGACCACCTGATCGTTAACGGCGAAAAGATGTCGAAATCCCTCGGCAACTTCTACACTTTACGCGATTTGCTTGACAAAGGATACGCCAGTGATGAGATTCGCTGGGTACTGCTTGGTACGCATTACCGCAAGAAACTAAATTTCACTTTCGACGCCATTGATCAGGCCAGAACGTCCCTTCAGAAATTTCGGGATTTCTTCCTGCGTCTCCGGGAAATCGATGGTAACGCCGACAGCACCGAAGCGGGGAAAGTCGCCGAGGAAGCAAAGGAAGCTTTCAAAAACGCCATCGGCGACGACCTGAATATTTCCGAAGCGCTGGCCGCCGTTTACGGGCTCCAGCGCGAAGCCAACCGGCTTATCGGCGAGGGCAAACTCGGCAAGTCCGGCGCGGAACTCATACTGGAACAGTTCCGGGACTTCGACAAAGTTCTCGGATGCCTCAATGTTGACGCCGCCGCCGAACCGGAAGTCCCGGCGGAAATCGTGGAAATGGCCGAGGCACGCCGTGCCGCGAGAAAAGCCAAAGACTTCGCGAAAGCCGACACTCTCCGCGATGAAATCACCGCCAAAGGTTATGTAATGGAAGATACCCCGGACGGATTCAGGATTAAACCGTTGTAACAGGATACTCATATGAGTAAAAAACACCACAAGTCAGAGGAAAAACCGGTATCGAATATCCGGAACCTGCTGAAAACCATGGGGCCGGGTATTCTGCTGGCTGGCGCGGCAATAGGGGTTTCGCATCTGGTTCAGGCAACCCGCGCCGGAGCCAATTACGGATTCGCGCTGATGTGGCTGATGATCGCCACGATCGTCCTGAAATATCCGTTTTTTGAATTCGCCCAGCGTTACACCGGGGCAACCGGGGAAAGTCTGCTTGAAGGCTATAGGCGGGTCGGAAAAGGAACGCTTTACTCTTTTCTGGTACTTGCAATCCTGGTTTCGGTTCCCACTTACGCGGTTGTCACTATGGTAACTGCCGGACTTGCGTGTCATATGATCTGCAAGGGACTATCCATCGGTGTCTGGAGCGCAATTATTATGCTGTTCTGCATCCTGGTACTGCTGGCTGGACACTACAAGTGGCTGGACCGGGTAATGAAATTCAAGGTAATTCTGCTGAGTATCGCCACGGTAATCGCGTTTATCGCCGCGTGTTGTCACGGCCGGAATGTGATTCCGGAATTTTCCCACACCTCCCCGTGGACGCTGGCGGCGCTGCCGTTCCTGATTGCGCTAATGGGCTGGATGCCGGGACCAATCGACATTTCGGTGTGGCCATCGCTGTGGATGCTCGAACGGGAAAAGGAAACTCACCACAAACCAACAGTCAAGGAAGCGCTGATAGACTTTTACACCGGTTACGGCGCAACCCTGATCCTGGCGGTGGCATTCCTCGGCCTGGGCGCAATGGTGATGTACGGCAGCGGTGAAAAAATGTCCCCAAAAGGGGCGGTATTTGCGTCCCAGTTTGTTCATATGTATGAAATCAGTCTCGGCCCCTGGCTTGGATTTCTGATTGCAATTGCCGCTTTTGCTACGATGTTGAGCACCACCTTAGCGGTGGTTGACGCCTACCCCAGGACAATTTCCGCCTGTTTCGGTTTAAGCTTCAAGCCCATGCGCCATAAAATGAAAGGCATGTACTGGATAATCATGCTGATTTTGGCAGTACTGTCACTGACAATTATTTTCTGGTTTATCGGCTCAATGATGACTCTGGTCACTTTCGCCACAATACTCTCATTCCTGGCGGCCCCGTTTTTCGCGTTCATCAACTACCGGGTGATAACGTCCAAACACATGCCCAAGAAACACCGGCCTCCTGTATGGCTCCGGGCGTTGAGCTGGACCGGAATTGTCTTTCTTGCCGGTTTCAGCCTGGTGTACATCTACTACCTTTCCGTAAAATTCACCGGACAAAATTCAGAAAAAAAACCTGAAAAAACATTAACGATACAGGGGGAACAAAATGCCAAAAAAGGACTGGGAAAAGTACGTAGCGCTGATTAAACATGAAGTTGTACCGGCCTTGGGCTGCACGGAACCGGTGGCGGTGGCTTTGGCATGCGCCGTGGCAAAGAAACACCTCGGCAGGAACCCCGATGAAATCGAAGTTTGGGTCAGCGGCAACCTGATGAAAAACGGCATGGGCGTAGGCGTTCCCGGAACCGGCATGGTCGGCCTTCCCGTGGCGGCGGCGGCGGGAGCCATCGGCGGCGATCCCGAAGCGAAACTGGAAGTGCTGAAATCACTCACCCCCAAGTCCGTATCAGCCGCAAAAACCATGATCGATGCTGGAAAAGTAACCGTCAAAGTCAAAAACGTTCCAAACATCCTTTACGTGGAAGTTACCCTCAAAGCCGGTAGCGATTCAGTTACGGTGATCATCAAGGACGACCATACGAATATTGTCAGCATCACGAAAAACGGCGAAACTATTTTCCAGGGAGGCACGTCCGGCAGCGGCGGCGACAAAGAGTGGGAAGAACTCCATAAGGTGGCGGAAAACATGGATACTCACGACGTTTGGGAATTCGCCATCGACGCTCCCCTCGACATGATCGATTTCATTTATGAGGCCGTGGAACTTAATGAAAAGATTTCCGAAGAAGGACTGAAAGGCGATTACGGACTTAAAGTCGGCAAAACCATGGCAAAGAATATCGAGCGCGGAATTCTCCAGAAAGACCTGCTTACCGAGGTAATGGAACGCAGCTCTTCCGCCAGCGACGCCCGGATGGACGGTTGCGAATTGCCCGTTATGGCAAACTCCGGCAGCGGCAATCAAGGCATCACCGCCACGATACCGGTAGTGGTAGTGGCGGAACGCGCCGGGGCAAACCGCGAACATCTGATCCGCGCACTGATCCTCAGCCACCTGATGGCAATCCATATCAAGAGCCACCTGGAACGCCTTTCGGCGCTGTGCGCGGCAACCGTGGCGGCAATGGGTGCAAGCTGCGGCATGGTTTTCCTGATGGGCGGAACGCTAAAACAGGCCCAGTATGCCATTGAAAACATGATCGGGGATGTGGCCGGGATAATATGTGACGGCGCAAAAACAAGCTGCTCGCTCAAGGTTTCGTCTTCTGTTGCCGCGGCAGTGAAAGCCGCGCTGATGGGGCTTGACAATATCCGGGTCACTGAAAACGAAGGCATCGTTGACCGCGATGTCGAACAGGTCATCAAGAATCTGGGAACGGTCACCGAGGGCATGCGCCAGACCGATAAAACCATCCTCGACATCATGACCCACAAGCATCATTGAAAAATATTCATCGAAAGATTTTATTTCGTGGGGAAGGGAAACCCTTTTGAAAAAAGTCTTTCCCTTCCCCACACCCCATCCTTTGGTAAACCTTTTTGACCTTTCATCCTAATGTTCCGTCAAGGCTGTTTTTCCAATATACGGGTTAAAAAAGTCTAAAAATATGTTTATTGCTTTTTATCAATAACTGTGTTTTCCGGCTTGCTATCATCGCAAATGAATTTAGCTTAAGTTTCATGAAAAAGAATAAACCGCAAACGTATATGCGTCCTGATTCGGGAAATGTAACCGCGCCGGTCGAGTGTATATGCGGGGTGTGGCATATGTCCCGGGAGAAAAGTGATCGTGAGATTCTCGCCCGGTCTACCGCAGGTCACCTGTTGCATTATATCTTGAAAGGCAAGAAAGACCTGACCGTCAACGGCAGAAAATATTCCTTAAAAACCGGGGATGTGGTTTATTACTATGAATTTGAGGAGGTAAAGAGCATTGTCCGGGAGGATCTAGATTTTATTTCCGTATCGTTTCTCGCATCCGGGATGTCCCCTTTCCCTTTGTCAAAACGCTTTATACACACGAAAGATACCCGGCTTGCCGCAATGTTCACAGGATTATTCGAGAAATATAATCAGCCCGACAGTTATATAAAAAAAGTGGAATGCCACAATCAACTGCTGAGAATCCTGGAAAACCTGATTCCGGAAACAGGAAATAACGAGACCACTTCCCCCGGACAGCATAAACTGTGGCCTAAAATTGAAAGCTGGATTCGCAGGGAAAGAAAATACCGTCCGTCGATCGATGACATCTGTACTCAATTCAAGGTCAGTCCGGCCACGGTGGCCCGTGCCTGCCGCGCCGCCACCGGGGGCATGACCCCGACCCGGTATTTCCGGGCATTCAGACTCGAAGAAGCCCAGGCTTTATTGCGCTACTCAGGTATGAACATCTCCGAAATAGCCCAATATCTGGAATATCCGCGCCTGCATGAATTTTCCCGGGAATTCTCAAAATATTTCGGTTGTCCACCGTCATCTTTCATTGAAAAGTAGAAAAAATCTTTCCATTTTTTAGTTTTTTATCCCAAAAACATGCAATATTATATTGTCGTGTATCGTTTTATATGGCAGAGGGCAGAAAAAGGAGGAGATGACCATGAAGACCAAACATTGGATCGTTGGACTGGTCGTGGCAGTGCTGTTCGCGGTAACCCTGAACCTTGATGCTGGACAAAGAAGAAGAGCTCGCGCCAGCGGAACCCGCAGCAGAACCGCAAGGTCGAAGATCGAGACCAAACGCGAAAGGCAAATGGACAAAAACAACGACGGACGGGTCAGTAAGCGCGAAGCAGCTAAAGCCCGGGAAAATTATCGTGAAAAATCGAAAGTCGACACGAAATGGGAAAAACAGGCCGATACAAACAATGACGGACGGGTAGGCCCTCGCGAAGCACGTGACGCAAAACGCGATTACTACAAGGATAAGGCAAAAGTTGATAACCGGTGGGAAAAGAAGGCTGACAAGGACGGTGACGGTTACATCAGCCGCAAAGAAGCTGCCGATGCCAGAAAAAAATACTTTGAAAACCGCTCTGAAGTCAGCAACAGATGGGAAAAGAAGGCCGACAAAGACGGCGACGGCAAAGTCAGCCCGGCTGAAGCTCGGGCCGCAAGACGCAAAAATTACGAACGTTCAAAAGTAGACACCAGGTGGGAGGCAAAGGCCGATAAGGATGGCGACGGACATGTCAGCCGCAAGGAAGCATACGAGGCCAGAAAAAATTACCTCGACAACAAATCAGACGTCGATAAAAAATGGGAAGAACGCGCCGACAAAAACGATGACGGTAAAGTCGACGGCAAAGAACTCCACGCCTGGAAGCAAAAACATAAAGTGAACAACCGCTTCGAAAAGAAATACGACAGCAATCACAACGGTTATATCGATCCCCAGGAATACAAGAAGATGCGGGACGATATCAAATCACGCAGAGGCGGAACAAGCAGTTCCAGCGATTCGGAATAAAAAATCTCACATCCCGTGAATCCATTATCAGGGCCGGCATCTCCGGCCCTTTTTTATTTTAACTCCAATTGATTTTCTTTGCGCAAATAATATTCAGAAAGGAAACTCCACATGGATTTATGAAAAAACGAAACCTGAAAATCGATATTTTTTCAAGCCCTGAAGACGCGGAACAGGCCGACATCCGCCGACGCGCCAAAATGACGCCGTCGGAACGCTGGCAGGAAATGGCCATTCTCCAAAAACGCGCCTGGGGTGAGAACTGGACCAGGATTCCAATAAAAAAAATCGTAAGTTACGAAATTCTGGATTGGCAGTAATCAAATGCTTTTTACAGATGATATGAAAGATTTGCTGGAATTATTTATCCGCCACAAAGTTGAATACTTATTGACGGGGGGATTTGCGGTTAATTTTTATGGTTATGTACGAACAACCCAGGACATCGCTATCCTGCTGTTCCCCTCTAAGGAAAACTCCAGAAAACAATGAAAGCTTTAACGGACTTCGGGTTTGGCGAAACAGGCATTCCCTAAGAATATTTTGAACGTGAAGGAACAGTAATTCACCTTGGCTCAGAACCAAACCGGATTGATCTCTTGACCAGCTTGAAAGGCATTGACATCAATTTATACCAATTCGTTTTCTGTTATAGATATTTCTTGAGGGAAAGAGGAAAATTTTTTGAGGAAAAATCTTCCTCTTTCCCTCAAACTCCCAATCACCTTTAAAAACCTGTTTGGATTTATTACCGCTTGCGACGCAAGCGATGATAAGGTCAAAAGTTTTTGGAAAAGAAAGAAAGGGTATGGGAAAGAAAGTAATAACCTTTTTCCAAAAAGGTTTTGCTGTCTTTCCCATGATATCTATCTTTGATTGCCAATTGGTATTAGTTTTCAGTAATATGCGACAAATTGAATTTGATGGAATAAAAACAAATATAATATCCCTGCAAGACCTTATTAAATGCAAGAAAAACTCCGCGCGGCTAAAAGATCAAGCTGATGCCGAAGAACTGGAAAAACTGAATTGATTATTTCTATCAGACTTCAACTTTAACCGTTTTTTTCACTTTTCGCGCTGCTTTTGAGTCCCGGATCTCCCATCGGCTTTTCTGGTGGTTCCATAGATATTTTTTCGAAACGACTCTCTTTAGGGGAGTAAACTGGGCAAGCGGCGGCGCCGTATTTTCCGTGGTAACCTCCCATTCGAGCAGTTTTTCCATAAGCTCCGCGACAACTTCATTATATTCCGGATTACCGTAAAGATTGTGTAGTTCCCAGGGATCGTTTTCAAGATCATATAGTTCGTGGGTTTTCTCGGGATAATAACCAAACTTCCATTTATGGGTCCTGACCATTTTAATCCTGCCGCAATAAAATCCCGGAGGGCCATTCACCCAGTCGGATGGAGCGGTTGAATACGGATTTTCCGGAAGTTGGGCGGATTTAAAATCTTCTTCCGTATAAGGTGAACCTTCGGCGCCGTGTTCTCCAAAGATGGCCTCCCGGTCATGATATGGTTCATTGCCGAGAAGCGCCTGCGCGTGGCTGATTCCCTGAACGGCGGGAGGGATTTCGATACCGCACAAATCGAGGACTGTCGGAAGCAGGTCGGCATTGTCGGCAAATTCCGCGCGACGCTGTCCGGATTCTATATGGCCGGGCCAGCGAAATATAAACGGAACCATCATAAGGCAGTCGTAAACGGAACGGGACTTATGCATAAGACGATGTTCACCAAGATAATCGCCGTGATCACTGGTGAAGAAGACAATGGTGTCTTCGTCGATACCAAGCTCCGCAAGCATTTTGAAAACCCGCGCTATCTGGTCATCGATATACCGGCAACTGCCGTAATATCTGGAAATGACTTTTCGGAAATCTTTCTCCTCCGCCTTGTCCGCGGCCAGGAGCCTGCGGGTAAGCTCCTGATGAAGCGGCTTGTTGCCCGACTCCCCCTGAGGAGGCATATCAACCATTTCAGGAGGCACAAAATCCGCGTATTCTTCAGGACATGCAAACGGCCAGTGGGGTCCGGGATACGACAGCCAGAGGAAAAAAGGATTATTGCGGTTCTTCTCGATAAAATTGACGGCGGCGGTGGTAATCACTCCGGCATCACAATTTTCCCCGGGAAACGGAATGGTGGCATTTCCAAATGGCGCAAACACTTCGTCACGCAGTTTATTCTGGTAGTACTTCTGGGCGGCACGATCCATTTCCGAAAATTCATCAGACAATTCATCTATTATCCCCATGTGCATGGCGGTGACTGAACACTCATCAAAAATTCTTTGCCGCTGATCCAACCTGAAACAATGGTCCTTTCCGCACAGCCCTGTGGCGTAACCTTCAGATTTGAAAATTTCCGGCAGCGGCAATTCCGCTTGCGGAAGGGTCTGGCCGTTGATCCTTAGTCCGGTAGTGTGGGAATATCTGCCCGACATAAATACTCCACGCGAAGGCATACACATCGGATTGGTGCAACAGGCATTTTCAAACAGGACGCCTTCCGAAGCCATACGGTCAACAGTCGGGGTCTGGCAAACGGTTCCCTTGTAGCAGGAAAGTCCGCGAAGGTTCTGTTCGTCAGTCATAACGAAAATAAAATTTGGCTTACGGTTATCCATGATTCGCTTTCCGGCTACATTAAATGTCTGATTTTCCAAAGGCCCCGGTATACTGCCCGGTATTTAAATCGTACTCCCAGACAATGTCCTGATCGGTAATCCCGTACCCGGGACGCCATTCCGCATGCCCGTCGAGGAATACAATATTGACGCCTTTCTGATGGCGCAACTCCATCCTTGACGGAATATCGTAAGTGCGTTCCTTCAAACAATAATCGTTCTTTGAATCAACAAAAATACCAACCCGGCTGCCATATTTGGAAAGATAAGGATTTGAGACTCTATGACCGTTCAGTATAGCATTCATCGCATACGATGAATAACTTGCCATATTGTGATCATCGGTCTCCCACTGCATGGCAGGACACGTCATAATTTGCGGCGGCTTCTTGATGTCATAATCTACATTGGCAGTCGACCACTGCGGGACCCAGCCCAGATACTCACCAATGTATCCATCCTTCCGGGGATGATACCAATAGCCGGGACTTTCACATAAAGGCAAGTAACCAACATTGTCAGATGCATAATTAAAAGTTGCCAATCCGAACTGTTTGAGTTGATTTTCGCAACTTATTTTTCGGGCGGTGTCCCGCGCCTGCTTGAGTGCCGGCAGCAGCATTGCCGCAAGTATGGCAATTATGGCTATCACCACCAATAACTCGATAAGGGTGAATACATAGCGATTCAGGTTCGCTCCGTCACAGCATTTTTGTGTTTTCATAATTTCTCCTATTTGAATTTTATCGTTCCGAAACTGCTTGTATCATGAACCTGGCTGGCAGGACTCCAGAATGAAGTTGCCGCCTGGTTATTCCTGAATACTCTGAAAAAATTTGCTTTCCAGATATTTTTGCCGTGCCCTGCGAGATCGAAAGCCTTGTAAGGAATCACGGCTTCGCCGGTCCAGTATTTTGAACGCTTTTTTGCCGCGGCTTTCCAGCCGGGTTTGTAGTTATAATTCCGGCTGTGACCGGTAACCAGCTGACTGAACTTCACGCCCTCGGGATTAAACGCAAGCTGGCAATATTGATGGACATCCGGGGCCGGCTGGAGTACGATCCCAATTGCATCGTCCTTGCAGTGTAATACTCCTTTTGGATCGGCCGCGACAGCTTTGAGCTTTTCCGTTTCACTGTCAGCGCAAATAAAAGCTAGGTAAAGATTTTTGCCGTCATACAACGCCTTTACACCGGTTTCCGGCACTGCCGGTTTCCTGCCGGGAAGATAAAATCCGGCGGAAAACGGAACCCGTTTCCATGCAGGTTCATCGGGTTCGCCGTCAATCACAATTTTTCCGGTTAATGGAGCAGCATTCAAGATACAGGGCGGCCGATTGGGAACTTTCTTTACTGAATCCGGCAGAAAAGCCATATTTTCCGCGGCTTTTTCGAGCTGCTCCTTCCAGATACACCATAACCGGTAGGACTTCAGCAACTGCCAGGCTTTGGCATAATGCTTTGAACCCAATGCCTGCTTCGCGCGGTTAAGGATTTCATTAACGTATATGCGGTCTTCAGAGCTACAGGCACGTTGTACATTAGAATTGCCGATCAGTTTTCCTATCCGGTCCAAAATCCCGGTCATGTGCTTGAGTTCGTCCGGGGAGATCGCCGACGTCGCGAATGACACAATTTCAAGCTTAGGGGAATCGATTTTGAATGCGGCAAGCCCGTAAGGTTTCAATCTCACGGGAACAACAAGCTGTCCGCCTTTCCTGGCCGGGCTTATCAACTTACCGGTATCCAGGTTGTAAACTCTTCCCGGAGTCTTGATAGTCACCGTGCCGTTTATATGCCAGTAACCGGGATTGGCTACGTAGAAATATGCATCCGATTTCCGGTTGAGTTGACGGATCGCGAAGTTGCTTTCAAAACCGGTATCAAGGACAGTTTTAAATCTGTCGGGCGGAAGTTTCGTGAAAACTTTAGTAAGTTCACGGATGTACTGTTCGCATCCCACATTGATGTTCAAATCGGTGAATCCGCCGACAATCAATTCCGGGTCCGCCGAAATAATCGCTTCGATAAGGGCCTCCCGGCTATGATAGATTGCGTTTTGCGGAGTAGTCCGGGTCCGTTCGGCGTCAATCACCCAGTCGGTTCCTTTGACCAGTTTGCTTTTTCCGCGACGAGTGAAAGTTTTCCCCGGAGAAATCTTGAAATTCTCGTCCCAGCTCGACCTTACGAAGACACAGCGTTTTTTGCAGGAGTTATATGGTGAAATAATGCGTTTGTCAGTTCTAAATACCCAGGAATACGGCATCTGCGTGGCGTTTTTGTCCTTTTTCAGACTGCGCCGCCAGCCTAAAGTCCAACGCCCCATCCAGACGCCATCCAGATTACCCAGCAATTTCAGGTCGAGTCCGTACATCTTGAGCAACTGGTCATAGGAAAACCCCGACTTCAGCCAGAACTTGATGAATCCCTCGTTTTCAATACAGACAATCCCGACCAGATCGAGATCTTTGCGCTTGCCGCTCCTAAGCGCCTTTACCATTTGCTCAAGCAATCCGGCGAATTTTACACACCTCCAATTCACGAACTGTTCTTTGTATTTCGGTGAAGTTGCCAGTTTTCTTCTCTTTTCAAACCGCTTCGGATCTTTGACGTCAACCGGAAATTCTATGCCGGTATCATGACTGAATTCCTTAAAGGTCAGATCGTCGTAACTGCATTTGAACGGATCAGAATAATTTGATCCGAGCGCAAAGCCGGGCAACCAGTAGCCGTCACGCCCGATGACCGGCCCGAACAGCGAGTGAACGCCTTTAAAGTGTGAGAAATCGCCAAATTCGGTATCATACTGGTTCATCAAATCCATTATCAGCGCCCTAACCTTCGGATGCAGCCAGTTCTGAACAGCTTTCAGGTACTGCATCTGTTGGCGTCCTTTGCCATCCACCATAAACACTGTTGAATGCCCCTGAGCTATCTGGGCGTCATTGAACGGCGGCATCAGGTATTGAAACATATTCAGCTCAAGACCTGCATAAAAGTCGATGCCGTTAGCCTCCAGAACATTCGCGAGAACGCTTCTCATGCAATCCTGAATGCTGGAACTGCCGGTTTCATCGGGAACAGCCATGGGCGTATTGGCTTCGATGTACTGATAACACCCCATGACAAAAGTATTCTGCCCGGTAAAGTCCAGGTAGCGGGCATACCTCCCGCAAGTGTCGAGAGTCCATACCAACTTGCGGACCATCTGCTGACGCAGCGGAACCCCGGCGTCCGCCCTGAACGTCCTGAATTTATGATGGTCAACGCCAAAATTCCGGCCGATCCCGGAACTGTAATAACAACGTTCGGAATGAATGCCGAATTTACGCCCCTTTCCTGCGTCAAGTTTAGGCAGACCGCCTTTCACGTGGTAAATCTTCAGCGATTTGGCGGCCCCGCTGATGCCTTCCGCCATGTTGATAATATCCACGGAATGCGGTCCGGAATCGGCAACATGGATAAAACGGAGCTTCCGCATCTTTCCGGTATTGTTGTATTTTCTCCCGGCGTCCACTCCGCTGCCGGTCTGACTGTTACTCCATATCCCCGGCTTTTTCGATGAAATCGAAACGGTAAAAGAACGTTCGGCGTTATCGGGATATTCCAGTTCAATCACGTAGAAATCACCGGGATGCTTGAACTGAAGCTGATAAGAAAAATATGAAGTATGATATTTGCCGGTTATTTCCCGATACTTCAATCCATCTTTCTCGACAATCTTCGGTTTATCGATTTTAAGATAGGGCTTCTTCCGGTTGTCGGGCCTGGCGGCTTCTATCCACGGATGAGGATCGTTCGGGTCGGTAAAGTCGATGCTGTCTTCAAGTTCGGTATCCAGTCCTTCAAAATAGTTTTTTCCAATAATAATCCTTGAATCCGGTTTCCTGATAACCGCCAACGGCTCCCTCGGGCGTTTCGCAATAACCTTACCCTTGTCCTTCAACTGCAATGCCACCGTGTAAACACCGGCATTGAGCTTGCCAAAGTCAATTTTATACAAGAGGGAGTCACCGCTCCGGGTAAATTCCTTCAGGACTCCTGCCCTGAGCTTTTCCGTTGTGCCGTCCATCCTGGCGCGTCCGAACACATATTCAATTTCCGGGTTCCCGGCTTTCAGACCTTCCGGGATCAGGATTTCCAGCGGAGTCTTGTTTGTATTCAGATAGAATAAATCTTTTTTCAAGGGATTTTTCAATTTGATCATCCCCTCATATGCAGGTATGGCCAAACGGCCGTCTTTTCCCCGCAGTAAAAGCATACTTTTAAAGTTACGGATTCTCCTCGTGCTTACCTGCCGCCAGTCTCTGGCGTCATATCCGGGAAGACACCATTCTTTGCCGGCCGATTCACTGAACCGCCAATTCGGGCCAGTGTCAATATTTATCACCTTGCCGGATTCCATGATCACGGCGCCCTGCAAATAAATGAACGGCGGCTGTTCAAAGCGTTCCCCGTAAATTCCCACGCAGTTCTTTCCCGGCCTGAGAAATGATGCTACGTCCACTCCGGAAACATGGTAAATGTGTGGTGCTCCCCTGCGGCGGACTTTTTTTCCATTGATATAAAGATTGGTGTGAATTGCCCGGATTCCCGCCCCGGAAAACCACGGACACGGCCCCCCGACATTAAAAACCGCTTTCCAGATTTTCCCTTCCGGAAGTTCAAATTCATTCCGGCAATATCCACTGTAAGCGTTCTGGATAACTTTGAGTCCGGAGATTTCGATTTTATCGCCTGGAGTTCCCTTTATTTCAAATTCCAGACCGTCAGGAACCGGAAACAAAGTATCGGGAGGGGTGAACTTCAACGTTTGTTCGCTGCTTCCTTTCATGGTTGCATGGGATTTTGCCTTGCCCTTTCTGGTATTCATTCGCTTGCCGTTGCTCCAGTAATACATGGTCCAGGCGCTGGATTTGCCGGACTGCCGCAACTTCAGTTCCACCTTATCGGATTCCGCCCATAAGCTTTTCACCTTCAACGCCGCTTGCCTGCCCATGTAATTCCCCCAGCCAAGGACCGCTCTTTTCGCAGCCAGCGTAAAAACCAGTTTACCATTCTCTATTTTTACATCCCTGAGTCCTCTGAAATCAGTGAAATCAGCCCGGTTTTCCGCCGGCTTGAAAGTTTTAACATTATCATGTGAAGGGAAGGCAATCGGTCTTGCCCGGTACATTTCATTGAGTCCGCAATCTTTACCCGCTGAATTGCCACTAACGCAAACCAGGCACAAAGGCGCCGCAAACAAAGATGCAATAAGCTTCTTTTTCATTCTTCTTTTCAATTCCATTTTACATTATTATATATCAACTTAGTTCTCTGACGGAATTCCTTATAATCAATTCAGGATGAACAATCCTCTCCAGGGACCCACAATCGCGCTTGCTCCCGTTTCTGATTTTATCCAGAAGCATTTCCAGCGCCGTTTTTGACAGTTGTTCAAGATTCATGTTAACGGTTGTGAGAAAATCCAACGGCGTCGTATTGCCGACATCCAGATTGCCGAAACCGACAATCGAAATATCCCCTGGCAGTTTTATTCCGGCGGATTCAAGGGATTTTATAATTTTTGCAGCAATCCGGTCATGTTCAGCAACAATGGCGGTAATGTTATTGTTCCGGATAAAATATTCCAGCGCCCTGGGCAACTGACTGATATGATTTTTGCCTTTCACATCAAGACATAAATTTTTCCCGGCGGCAACTCCCGAGTTCTGCATGGCCAGCCTTACCCCGGAATAAATATCCGACACCTGGGAACAATTATCATCCAGATACACATAGCCGATGTTGCGATGACCGTTCTTGAGCAAATAATCGGCCGCAAGAAAACCGGCGGCAAAGTAGTCCGGTTTTACCGAAGGAAGATCAATGCAGTCAACATCCCCACCCAAGGTTACCGCCGGGATCATGGAACTGATTTTAGCGGCAGTCTGGATAGACATTTTACTCGCCAGGATCATGCCGTCAAGCAGTCCTGCCTCAATAATCTTTACAATCCGGTTGCGTTCAAAACTTCTGTCAAACTGTTCGCCCAGGCGGTCGAAAATCTGAATGTCTATATCGTTTTCGTAGGCTGCTTTGTAAATGCCTTCAACATTTTTTCCGTAAAACCCCCAGTCGGGATGATAGATATTCTCAAAGCCAACCCCTATGCATAGCTGAGAATTGAGTCTTTCATTTTCCGTGATAAAAGTGCCGCTGCCCTTTTTTCTGGTAACCACCCCCTCGCCGGCAAGCTGATACAGAACTTTACTGATCGTAGAACGTGACACCCCAAACAGCTCGGAAAGATCACGTTCCGGAGGCAATTTCAGCTCTCCGGCCTGCCGCTTTTCCTCAACCAGCCTTGAGAGTTTTTCTTTTGTAGCAACTTCTATACTTTGAATCATAGGACTGCCATTTTTTATTTTGTTATATGTCTATTATAAACTATTTTAAATACATTGTCAATACCATAAAGCCATTATTTTTATTATTTGACAGTCCAATTTATTTTTTTCTATAACCAATTTGCCGTTAACCGCAAAACGGGCTATCTTTAATTATCGACAACGAATAAAACCGGAGATAAATCCAGATGAGTGAAAAAAAACAACCGAATTTCCTGATCCTGTTTACCGACCAGCAACGCTATGACACCATCAATGCCTGCGGTTATCCGTACATGAATACCCCGAACCTGGACCGGCTGGTCCGGGAGGGCGTAAGTTTCGACCAGGCTTACACCCCGAATCCGGTATGCGTCCCCGCCCGGCATAACCTGCTCACCGGTCTTCCCGCCAGGTTTCACGGTTACTTCTCGAACGCAAGACACCCGCTCAATTTCCGTCTGCCCACTCTTCCCAGAATTTTCTCTGACAACGGTTATGACACCAGGGCCATCGGCAAAATGCATTTCCAGCCGCCCAGACGTCATTCCGGCTTCGCGAAGATGGAGCTCATGGAGGAAATTCCGCGGTTCCGTCAGGACGACGAATATCTTATGTATTTAAAAGAAAACGGTTACGGGAATGTGCAGGACATCCACGGAATAAGGAACTTGCTCTACATGACCCCGCAGCGCGCACTGGTTCCGGAAAAACATCACGGTTCCACCTGGGTTGCCGACCGCACCGTAGAATATTTAAAGACAAATGGTGGTAAGCGTCCATTTTTCCTCTGGTCGAGTTGGATCGCGCCTCATCCTCCGTTCAACGTCCCGGAAGGTTATGCGGACATGTACAAGGACGCCGACCTGCCCCTGCCCCTGAAAAGTGAAACCCCGATCCAGGAGTTCCATTCCTCCCGCCCCTGCTGCGATATCCCGGAAGGAAAAGAAACCGAATATCTGCGACGGGTCAGGGAGGTATATTTCTCGATGGTCAGCCACGTGGACCACAATATCGGAAAGATCCTGTCGGCGCTGGAGGAGATCGGGGAACTCGACAACACCTTTATTCTGTTCACCACCGACCACGGGGAAATGCTGGGCGACCACAACTGTTTCCAGAAGATGCAGCCGTATGACAGCTGCGCCCGGATTCCGTATATTATCAGATATCCGGAGCTGGCGGAAGCGGGGAGCGTCCGACACGATTTCGCCGACCTTAACGATATACTTCCAACCTTGCTGGATGTTGCCGGGCTGGAATATCCGGAAGACACGGAACTGCCGGGAGCATCAGTTTTCGGGGATGCCAAAGACCGAAAGTATCAATATATCGAACATCATAAAAATCAGCGCCGGTGGATTTCCCTGCGTAATAAATCCTATAAATTCAATTATTATTACGGTGGGGCGGAAGAAGAGCTTTTCGACATGGAAAGCGATCCGGAGGAAACCGTAAACCTGCTCTATACCTCGCAGGATGATCCGGAAATCAAAACTATCCGCGACGAACTGCGGCGGAAACTCGTTGAATTCGAGAAAAAGTGGGGACCGGAAGGATACGTCGAAAACGGAGATTTCATCTCTTTCCCAAAAGAAGTTTTCACCGGACGGCCCGGACGCAATGGACAATTTCCGGTATTCCCGGAAAACATCGCCGACCAGGAAGAGTTTGCGGCAATAAACGACTTCGGAGATGAAGTTATCGAAGCGGTTAAGGATGAGCCTATGGTAAAACTTCACGAACTCGACCTGGAAGGGGGGCGGATCAACGGCGTTCCACAGGAACTGATCGACAAAATCGAGCGGGAAAAACTGTAATTGAAAAAGCTGATTGTCAAAGGCGGTCACCTGGTCGATCCGGCAAACGGAACCAACGGCGTTTATGATATCCTGATTGAGAATGGCCGTATCAAGTGCGTCGATAAAATCATTTCGCAATCAGATAATTGCGGCGAAATCAGCGCGGAAGGCAAATTCGTCATCCCCGGACTGGTTGACAGTCACGTTCATATTTCTTCCAGCATTGAAGGCCACTACATGCTGGCGAAAGCAGGAGTCACGTCCTGTCTGGACATGAGTGGCTACGGCGAACCTATGCGCCGGAGACTGGCGGAAGCGAAAACCGGTTTGACCGCCGGATTCCTGTATCCGGTTATTCCCGGCAAAACCGTTTCGGGGGAAAATCCAGGCAAAAACGAATTGTGCAAGGTTATCGGCGAATCCATTGAAACCGGCGGCTCCGGAATAAAAATTCTCGGGGGACATTTTCCCCTGACCCCGGAAGCAACCGCGCGGGCCATCGCGAGTGCGGCGGAAATGAATGTCTACTGCGCGGTCCATGCGGGTACTACCGTAAACGGCAGTAATATCAACGGACTTAAAGAACTGATCGGACTTGCGGAAAACAATCCCCTGCATATTGCCCACATCAATTCCTACTGCCGCGGACAAATCACCGGCGATCCCCCCAGAGAAGCGCTGGCGGCGCTGGACATGCTCAAAGGAAAAAGTCATTTCAATACTGAATCTTATCTTGCGCTGATCAATGGATGCAGCGCAGAAATCGTTAACGGCGAGGCAAAAAGCAACGTCACGAAAACCTGTCTGGAAAGGCGCGGGTACTCTACCGGCATTTCCGGCATTGAAGACGCTATTCGCGACGGCTGGGCAAAAGTCTTCGGCAGGAAAGACAAAGAAAACGAGCTGTTTTCCCCGGAGGCGGGACTCGCGGCATTCCGTAATGCTAAAACAAAGGTAAACATCTGTTTCAAGGTAAACTCCCCGGTTGCCGCGATCACACTGGCAGCCGCAAAAGACGACAAAGGATTCATCATCGGCGCGATCAGCACCGACGGCGGATCAATTCCCCGGAACACCACGTTGATTCAGGGCTTGCCGCTGGTAAAGTTCGGAGCATTGACCATGAGTGAACTGGTACTGAAAAATTCGAGCCAGCCAGCCGGAATGCTGGGCTTGAAAAATAAAGGTCACCTCGGGTCCGGGGCCGATGCCGATCTGGTTATTCTTGACCGGGAATGTACGGCCCCGGAAACCGTAATAGCCGGAGGCACGATAATTGTCAGTAACGGAGAATTCGCCGGCCGGAAAGAAAGTAGACTTTTCACCATGAAAAATGCCGGGAAGTCAGCGGCTGTTATTGATTAATTCCAGAGTCAGGGCCGGATACAAAGCCGCATAAGCAGGTCTCTGCACGAAAGTAAACACTTCGGCGGCACGGCAACCGCAAGCCGTCCCCCACTCCAGCGCCCGGCGGTAAAAAGACAAGCTTTTATCATACGGGCAGGCAAACTGACATGCATGCATCGCCACCAGTTCCACTTTCTTTTCAAGGTATCCGGAAATATCAATAAATGTTTCCCATCCGCAGTTTGCATAACCGAGGAATGTGAATCCTGACCGCCATTGCAGCATCGCCCCCTGATATCCCTCCTCAACAGCCTTCCAATAAGCCTTAGTTACCAGAATCGCAGTTCCGAGATGCTCCATGTCCTGCTGGTCCATGCCGTGAGTCATTACGCACTCCGGATCGTTGTTAAGAATCAGTTCTTTAACCCGGTTTACCGCTTCCGGGTCCTCGTGCGCCGTAAGAATAGTCGGAGTTCCGGGCGCAACCCCCGGCGCATCAGGGCATCCATGCCTCAATTCCTGAACGGCTCCGCCGGGAAGATTGTAATGCCGCTGGGGATGATCAAGATGTATGGCTTCAGTTCCAAGGGCTTTTGCGGCGGTGTCCGCCTCCAGTTTGCGTTGAGGCATAATTACTTCGGGAACCGCGCGTTCAATATTGACGCTTCCATCCTTCCTCACTTTACTCCAGCAACCGGCAAAGTTGTTAGTAGACATCACGTAAACAACTTCATATCCATTGTCAAGATATTTTGACAGAACTCCACCAACATTGAGTTCAATATCATCGGCATGAGCAGCCACGGCCATTATTTTTTTATTCATAAAAGAACCTTTCAACTTAAAAAAAATGTACAGCTTCTCAAGATATAGTCAACAGAATCATCTGGCGATATGGCCGTGAAAAAGCTTCATTGTCAGCCGCCGGACCAGCCAGAGTCCAATGAGCCCGGATAAAACATCGGCGGCCAGCCGTGCGACAAACAGTCCGGACAGCGATCTGAGATAGAGCGCCAGAAGCGAAAGCGGAACAAGCAATCCGAGCAGCCTTAGCGCATTGAGCCATGCGGCCGCGGCCGGGCGGTTGCATCCGGTATAAATGAATCCGCAGTAACGGTGGACTTCCATCATCCCGAAACCAAACGGAATTATCCGGAGATACAGGACAAGCGGCCCGAGCACGTTCGGATCATCGGAAAAAAGCCTGGCCAGGTATGGAGCGGCAAAGAAAAAGGCTACCGCCATGAACAATTCAAAGATAACCGCGAAACGCATGGCAAAAATACGGCACTGATCGATGCGGTCATAGTGCTTGCCGCCGTAATTCTGAGCGATCATCGGCATCAACGCAATCCCAAGCGACATCGGGACAATGAACGCCGCCAGCTCTAACCTTCCGCCAGCAGCACAGGCCGCAACAACATCATCGCCGAAACCGGCGGCAATCCTGGTGATGATTCCGTTCCCGATTGGCATCATCAACGTGCCGATAATCGACGGAACCGCCACCCGGATAATTATTTTCCAGGCGCTCTTCAACAACCGGAAATGGAAAACGCTCGCAGTAAGCAGATGAAAACGGAAGTGCAGGATTACCAACTGCGCCCCTCCGGAAAGGGCCTGGGCTATAACTGTAGCCAGCGCCGCGCCACTGATCCCCATAGCGGGAAACGGACCTAAACCAAAAATAAACAGCGGATCCAGAGCAACGTTCAACAGCATACCGCCCATCATCATGGCACTGGCGCTTTTGGTTGATCCGGAAGCAATCAGCAGATTGTTGCAGGTCATTCCAAGGGCCACGGTAAGATTCCCGTAGTACCAGATCGACATATATGAAGTAACCATCGGCATAACTTCTTCATTGGCCCCAAGCTGCCTGAATATCCACTTCATGGTCAGCAGCCCGAACACACCAATGACAATACCGCAAAGAACAATCAGCAGTAGTCCGGAACTGGCTACTTTCGCCCCTTTCGTGGTTTTTCTGCCGCCAAGAGAGTGCGCCAGGGGCGTCATTGCGCCAACCGCCAGCCCCCTGTACAGGCACCCGATAAGCATGATCAGCGGAAATGTAAATCCCATTGCCGCCAAGGGCAGAGTGCCGAGCCTGGCAACAAAATAGGTATCCGCAATATTGTAACCGGAAATAGCCACGGTTGCCGGGATCATGGCCGCGGCGGTTTTCAGCATGGTCCCGCCAATCGAGCCATGAGTGTATCTTGCGTGGGAATTCTGCATTAGACTGATAAAACCCGAATGTTGTAAAAGAATATCAGGAATTAGGAATATCGGCTGTATAGCAGGAATTTGCAACCCCCGCAAGATAAAATAAAGCTGGAAGTTTATAGGTCAGGATACAGTCTTTTAGCACAATCCGGACATATACTGTGACTGAACTGAGCGCCGGAACCGGAATTGGTAATATAGGTTTCGAGTTGTTCCCAATTGCCGTTTTTGTCCTGAATTTTCTTACAGGAGGAACAAATCGGAAGCAGACCACTGAGCTGTTGAATTTCGTCAAGGGCCTTTTTAAGGTTCTCCTCCTGTTGCGCAAGCTTTTCCTGTTTCTGTTCGATCTCGTTTTGCTGCTGCAGACTCTTCTCTTGAAGCGCTTCGTCTGAAATAACCATTATCTCCAGTTTTTTCTGATAGGAATTGATGGTCACCCAGGTAATGAGGATTGCGAACAGGATAACAATACCGCAAAGCACCAGATTAGCGATAAGGGTATTGAACACATTTTCCAATATACTGTCCTCTGTCTGACTTACGAGCAAATACCAATTAAGCTCCGGGATATAACGGGTATTGAGATAAATATCCCTGCCGTTTGCGCAATATTCAAAAGAATGCCGCTCGTTGTCGAATATTTCAGTGGCAACTTTTGAAAGTCCTTCGAGCTTATTGATGTTGTCGCCGCATGCGGTATGGCTGGAACTGCTGAGAATCACCTTGCCCAGCTTGTCAACAAAAGCAATATTCCTGTGATATTTCAGGTGGTATTCCTTGATCAGGTTGAGTACCCGGTTGATATTCAACCCTACCCCGGTGGCCCCGATGAAGCAACCTTTAAAGTCAAAAACTTTATGGTTCACGAATATGGTCATGGTATCGTTGTTCGCCATATCCGGATCGATGTTTATCTCAAAATCCGGCTTCATTTTCCTGACCCGGTAAAACCAGGCATCGCGCGGTTCGTCAGGGCTAACCTTCTTCATGATGCCTTTGGGATAATAATAGTTGCCGGTTCGATTGGAAACGAAAAAACTGGTGAAGGTTTTATATTTTCTTTTTATCTCATCAAGATACTGGGCTATCTCCCTTGGATTTTTTTCTCCCTGCAAAACCCAGTTTCTGAGAAAAGTATCGTTAGCCATAAGCGAAGTGATAAAAACAGGCTGCAGGAGATCGCGTTGTATCTCCGAGTAAATATTATCGCTGGTCAACGGAAGCTCGTTGCTTGTCAATTGCTTGCTTAATGAATTTTTAGCCACGTAATAGCTTACCAGACTCACGGTCAGAAATCCGGCGATCAGCAAAATACTCAAGATCAACAGGAGTTGACGCTTCAGGGATTTGTTGTTAGAATTCATACTTAATACAATAACATTGATTACGGAGTTATACTCTAAAAATAAAAATTATTCGGGAATTTTTTTCTGTTCGTCCGTCACGGACATCTGTTGCTGCCGCGGAAGCATGTATTCATTGAAAATGATGGTTCCGGCAAGCACGGAAACCGGCAGAAACACAATCGCAACGAACGGAATAAACAGCAGAAAGTACACCACCACGCCACAGCCGAGAATCAGCATCCGGTTGCCGCGCAGGAGCTTCTTGAAGTCCCGGCGGGGAATGCGCCGGTGTTCGGCGCTGAACACCAGGAATGTCAGACCGACCAGATAGCCGAGTACCAGCGTCCCGGCGATGAACCCGAAATACGGGAAGAAGATGCTGACCGGCAAAAACACGATCGACCAGAATACAATCCAGAACCCCAGGACCAGGTTGTTGATCACTGAAGTCCAGTAGTATCCGGCCATCGCTTTGAATCCGGCCTTGGCAGGCTCGAAACCGTAAACGTCTTTTTCATAACGCAACGCCAGAAAGTCAATAAACGGCGCCGCAACCACCATGAATGCCGCGGTGAACGTTATCAGGAAAAGCCCGATCACAATTAACACATACAGGATTTTGATGATTAT
The DNA here is from genome assembly GCA_963678815.1 of Victivallales bacterium. Lineage (GTDB taxonomy): Bacteria > Verrucomicrobiota > Lentisphaeria > Victivallales. Next base: position 2,570,914 of record OY787460.1, on the reverse strand, counting down.
CTCCAAGGCGTCATACAACCATCTCAACCAGGAATTATGCACATTCGGCAGCCAGTCGGTGGCGAGCGGCATCAGATACCAGAAAAACAGGAACCCCAGCGCCGCATACAGTATTACGCTGATAACAATCGGCCAGGTAAGGTATTTCCAGTATTTAGGGTTCTTCAAAAATATTCCGACAGCACGGAACGGCATCCCCGCCCCGGTAAGAAAACCATGTGCTTTTTTTCCCATATAATACCAAATCCATAAATTGCAATATTACTAATTACGCCCCATTAGAACGGATTTCAAGTAAAAAAACAATTGTAAATTCGGCGAAAACTGATAATTTAAAAACTTTTAACTTGAGCATAACAAGTCGGAATACGATAATGAATAATCAGGAATATGATTTCGCGGCCATCGAACCCAAGTGGCAGAAATACTGGGACGAGCACAAAACCTTCAAAACCGAAGATATTTCGGACAAGGAAAAAATTTACGTGCTCGACATGTTTCCGTATCCCAGCGGCGCCGGGCTTCACGTCGGACACCCGGAAGGTTACACCGCCACTGATATTTACTGCCGTTTCAAGCGGATGAACAATTTTAACGTCCTGCACCCGATGGGCTGGGACGCTTTCGGGCTTCCCGCCGAACAGTACGCGGTTGAAACCGGAACCCATCCGTCCGAAACTACCAAAAAGAACATCGAAGTGTTCAAACGCCAGATCAAGTCGCTCGGGTTCAGCTACGACTGGGACCGCGAAGTCAATACAACTGATCCGCATTATTTCCGCTGGACACAGTGGATTTTCCTCCAGCTCTATAAAAAGGGACTGGCATATATCAGTGAAGCGCCCGTGAATTGGTGTCCTGCCCTTGGAACCGTCCTCGCCAATGAAGAAGTTATCGACGGCAAGAGCGAACGAGGCGGCCATCCGGTCATCCGCAAACCGATGAAGCAGTGGATGCTGAAGATCACCAAATACGCGGAGGAACTGCTGGAAGGTCTTGACGATCTCGACTGGTCGGAAGGCATCAAGGAAATGCAGCGCAACTGGATCGGCAAATCCATCGGCGCGGACGTCGATTTCAAAATCGCCGGATGTGATGACACTATCCGTGTTTACACGACCCGTCCCGACACCCTGTTCGGGGCAACTTACATGGTGCTGGCCCCGGAACATCCGCTGGTGGAAAAAATCACCTCACAAGAACAGCAGACGGAAGTCGACGCTTACCGTGAACACGCCGCGAAAATGAGCGACCTCGAACGCACCGGCCTGAATACCGAAAAAACCGGAGTGTTCACCGGCGCATACGCAATCAATCCGGTAAACGGCACGCAGATTCCGGTGTGGATCGCCGACTACGTGCTGATCTCATACGGGACCGGCGCGATCATGGCGGTTCCCTGTCACGACACTCGCGACTTCGAATTCGCCAGCAAGTTTGAAATCCCGATCAAGTGCATTATCGATCCTGACAAAAAAGAAGCGAAAACCGAAGGCGCTGATCCGGAAATGGTCAAGGCCGGAAAAGCCTGCTGGACCGGCAACGGCATCATGATCAACTCCGCCAACAACGACGGACTCGATATCAACGGCATGGAAGTCAAGGACTCCAAACGCCGCACCACCGAATGGCTCGAAGAAAAGGGCATCGGCAAGTACGCCGTGAATTATAAACTGCGCGACTGGCTGTTCAGCCGTCAGCGCTACTGGGGCGAACCGTTCCCCGTGGCCCACATGGAAGACGGTTCGATCAAGCTGCTTGACGAATCCGAACTGCCGCTGGAACTCCCCGAGGTCGACGACTTCCGTCCGTCCGGTTCCGGCGAATCCCCGCTGGCGAACGCCGGCGAATGGCTCGATTACACCGATCCGGAGACCGGAATGAAAGGCCGGCGCGAAACCAATACCATGCCGCAGTGGGCAGGTTCCTGCTGGTATTACCTGCGCTATATCGACCCAAAAAACGAAGACCGGATTTTCGATCCTGAAAAAGAAAAATACTGGATGCCGGTTGACCTCTACGTGGGCGGCGCGGAACACGCGGTGCTGCACCTGCTCTATTCGCGATTCTGGCACAAAGTGCTGTACGATGCAGGAGTGGTTTCAACTAAAGAACCGTTCCAGAAGCTGGTAAATCAAGGCATGATCCTGGGGATTTCCTACAAGGATTCGCGAGGCGCTCTGGTTCCGACCGACCAGGTGGAATTAAGCGCCAACGGCCCCGTCCATAAGCAAACCGGCGAAAAGCTGGAAGAGTTTCCCGCCAAAATGTCGAAATCGCTGAAAAACGTGGTCAACCCCGACGACGTTATCAAGGAATACGGCGCCGACAGCATGAGGCTGTATGAGATGTTCATGGGCCCGCTCGAAGCGGTCAAGCCGTGGAACACCCAAGGCGTAGAGGGCGTTTACCGTTTCCTGAAACGCGGTTGGCGGATAATCGCCGAAAGCGAAATTGTTGACGGTCTGGAAATGTCGGAAGAACAGCTCCGGGTATTACACGCCACCATCAAAAAGGTCACCGAAGACACCAACACGCTGAACTTCAATACCGCTATAAGTCAGATGATGATCTTTGTCAACGAATTTTCAAAACTCGACAAACTGCCGCGTGAAGCCGCCGAAGCGTTCGTTAAAATGCTGTCGCCATACGCGCCGCACCTCGGCGAAGAACTCTGGCAGATTCTCGGACACGACAAATCAAATGCCTACGAACCGTGGCCTGAATACAACGAAGAATTCCTGAAAGTTGCGGAAGTGGAAATCCTGGTGCAGGTTCTCGGCAAACCCAAGGCCCGGCTGATGGTTCCCGCCGATGCAAATCAGGAAGTCATGCAGGAACTGGCCCTGGCCAACGAAAAAGTGCAAGAAGCGATTGCCGGCAAAACCATCCGCAAGGTTATCTGCGTTCCCGGACGCCTCGTGAATATTGTGGCAAACTAATTTAGTTCACGGTTGAGGAAAAAATTTATTCCTCGAATACGGCGATTGCGTACCCGCGAATTTCCGGTAGCTCCACATGGATATAATTGTCCTTGATCTCGAATGTCAGTTCAGGGCCGTCCGGGACAAGGTAAACCTTTTTCGGAATGCGTCCGTCCAGGCGTAATGCCAGTTTGATTCCGGGCATGGAGATGCGGTCTTCGATCATTACGGCGCTTGCACCCCGGTTTTCCGGCACATAGCCCATCACGAAAACGTTCCGCCGGTTTGGTTGTGAAGTAACGGAAGTGCGCCCGAAAGCAGGCAGATTGTCGATTTTCAGCAACGGCTCCGGCAACAGTTCCGCCAGGGCGTTGGAAATCATCCGGCGGATATACAAAGGTCCGTGATTGAAATAAATAGAAAATACCGGATGGCTGAAATGAACAATTTCACCGCACCTGACAGCCGCCGGCTTGTCCGTAACTTTGTCCGGAGGGGTGTAATAAACCGCGTGACTGCCGTCAAATCCCTTATTGAAATACGGATCGACAATTCGCGCAAGAACTTCGGCGCTCTCCCCTGCCCTGATCCCGGAGCCGGGATCATAAAGACACAGCGGCATCTTCGGGGTTCCTTCCGCGAAATCGCCATCGATTTGCAAGTACGGCGGATTAACCGGGTCTTCGCCAAGATATTCCATGTCCCATGCTTCCAGGGCAAACTGTTTTTTCTCGGGATCGAGTCCGGAATGGTAACTTGAGATAACCTTTCCGCCATTGTCCAGATGTTTCCTGATCCTGGCGGCAATTTCCTCGTCAAAAACAACTTCATCTGGTAGAATAATGACTTTGTATTTATCCCAATCACCAGCTTTAGTGACAATATCAAACTGCTGCCGAAGTTCCGAAAGTATCCTTGCGGGGGATTTCATCGGTTCAATATTTGCCCCGCGCAGTTCCTTCGTGGAAACCACGGCGATTTCGGCAAGAGGTTCGGCGTCCTCGAACCAGGGATCATACTGTTGTAAATCTTTATAGACATCCTCGATCAGGTCGAAAACGGCGTCATTGATGTCGCCACGTGGATGAAAATGACCGCCCACGTTCGGGCGCATGCCGTTGGCGAGTCCGTAAATGCAGTCATATTCCAGGCTCGGCCGGGTGCGGATGCCGCCGAAGTCGCCCCACTTGATGTGGAAACGTCCAGTCATGTTCAGCACGGTTTCCTTGCCGAGGGTGCGGAAATAATGGGAGTACACCGGCAGAGATTCGTATCCCCAGTCCTGATGGGTGGGCAGACATTCGCACTCGTAGTAAGTGGCGTATTCCTTCATGGTTTCCGGTCCGGGATCATTAAAGTAAATAAGCAGATCGGAGTTGATCCCCAGCGCGGCGTCACAAATCCGGCGCATCATCTTGATGGAAGTAAGCCGTCCGAACTCTTTGCGTTCATCTTCGTTGCGCCAGTCCATGTTGAGTTCCCGCATTTCCCTGACGCATTCCTCGCCGATGCATGGATAACCAATAGGGGTGGAAGTTCCATCGATAAACAGCCCGTCGACAGGATAATTTTCCACAACCTCTTTTATCATGGCTTCGAGATGGTCGCCGTATCCGGTATTGAAACACATTGACTTGTAAAACGGCGTGGCCCAGTCTCTGGAATACAACTGTCCCTCCGGACTCAACCGCAGCCATTCGCGATGACTCTGTCCCTCGTCGTGACTCAGCCCGGCGTTGAAATACGCGGAAATCGCAATGCCTTTGCGTTTGCACGACTCCACCAGCTTCCCGAACAGATCGTAATCCAGCGACGGATGCCGCATCCCGATCTTCGTATCGTAATAAGTATATCCCTGATTGCACCGGGCATGAAAAGTAATGAAGTCCACCCCGCAGGCTTTCACCCGATCGGTAAAACGTTCAACATCGAATCCCTTGCCTACGTCCGGAACCATCGCCATGGTATGATTGTCGTAGAATAAACACCACTTCGGTTTATGCATCTTCACATCCCTTTATTATTTTCAAGCAATACCTGAACAACCTGCCCAGATAGAATCTTTCATTCAATCCAATAATGTTCAATTAATTTAAACTTAATATAAATCAGGTGAGAATATTTTCCATTGCGAAAGCTTTTGAATCCTGAAAATACAGGAGCAAATATGTAAATCTTTTCCATTTCCCGCAAAATTATACCTGATTTTTTTCCGTCAACCTTAATCCATGGTAAACGCCGATGCCGACGAAGCTTTTTCCACCTGGACGGCATCCGCCCAAACAACTCCTCCATCCGCGTCATCAGATATCTGTACAACAAACTGTGCGAGGGAACTTACGTCATCAGAAATATTGCAAGTATAAGTATATCGTGCCCATGAAGTTGTAATGGTGCTCTCCACCACGTTTTCTCCATTGTAACTGATTCTTACTTTGCAATTGGCTTTATCCGCCTTCAAATATATGGAGAAGGTATAATCCTCATCGAGGTCGGCGGCTTCCGGAACAAAGTAAAACTGGAATCCATTACCAGTATTTTTCATTTTTAAACACTTGCTCCCATGATACGGACTGGAAGCGTCAAGTCCCCATGCCTGATTTGCGGTATTGATTCTCGGTACTGCACTTTTGGGACGGCAATAATCGGGCCAATTGACAACAACGGCATCTTCCAGGCTTGGATTAGGCATCAGGTTAGCATATCCGCTCCGGCCGGATTTCGGGTACGCGGTCTCGGAGGCTGGAGGAGTTCCCGGAGTAACGTCAACATCTATCGCTACAGAACTGGTTGAAGCGCTGCTGAAAGTATATGCCCGAGTCGCATAAGCCGCCAGCGTATCGCTGAACTCGCCATTTGTGACAGTATATGTGCTTGCGTCAAAAAGACGGCTTACGGTTCCGGAACTTCCAAGCAGAGAAACAGTATAATCCACGTCCACGGAATACTCCCGGGTATTCGCTGCAAGAAGCACATAGTCGTAACTTGCACCGGCAGGCGCTTCGCGAAGGCAAACCTGCACATCAACAAACTGTTCATTTGCCGGATCAAACTCAGTTTCCGCGGAGTTGCTGTAATATGTAACGTCCTGGTCAAGATCAGGAGTCATCAGGGATGGCGCCAAGTCATCCATTTCCCCGGCCAAATCCGACAGCATATTCCATGAATCATCATGATAAATCGGATAGGAATAATAGAAAATCCCTTTTGCTCCGTTGATCAAAGCAACATAAGTCTGACAGCGTTGTTCATCAGGGGTAATGATGCGTTTGTGACACTGACTGTAGCGTTCCGCCATCAACACTACCCACAATGCCTTATGATCCAGACCGACACGTTTCTTTGCTTCATCCACATATTTGGTAACCCAATTCAGGGAAGTATGTAAATCACTGGAATCATTTGGCGGAATCCAATAAGGGTCAATCCCCACGATATCGCACCAATTCGTCTGGTGGACCCTGGAACCGAAAACAACAAATGTCGGGTGATATCCATCCGTTAAATTTGTCTGAGCATACAAGTCTTCTCCCGCCGAAACCTGGCTGGACAAAGGTTCATCAAAGCTGTAATAACTAAGCAGGTTCGCTTCTTCTCCCGCGTAGTCAACGGCGTCAAGGATGTCATCCTTGACCGCAAGATAATCATTGTAAAAAGTTTCGGATAATTTATCGAGACCGGCATAAGCTTCATGTTTGTCAACTACGAGTAAATCATAATCATCCGCCGCATTAAGGTAGCTTGTTGCATCAGAGGGATCAAGATTTGCTCCCATCCTGATGACACTGTTGAATCCTGCGTTTGAAACGTCGCTGAAATCAACAGTATTGTTTGAATAAACTCTAATCATATAAAAACCAATCGGGAAAAACTCACTTCCGTCACGGAGCAATACTCCGTTTTTCCGGTCTACCTTATTTTCAAAACCCGGATTTGCTGCCTGCTTTATTATATCCATATTGCAGGTAAGAGCCAATTCCCCGGTATCATGTCGAAGTTCCACCGTTATCGTATGACTACCAGTAGACAAAGAGGAAATGCTGTAAGTCAAATCGGTATTATCTTCCGGAATTGTATTGGTTCCAAGCGTATTTTGCTGCTCGTCTTTCGCCGTAATATAACAATTTGCCAGCTCCGTTGCGGGAATGTCAATATTGCATACTGCGACGGCGCTGCCCTCGGTGGTGTAATATGTTCTGTCCGGGTATGATGACAACAGATCATAATTTAATAATGCCTGGATGTCTTCTGTACTTAATGCACGATTGGCAATCCGGACATCATCCATTATATGCCCCCAGGAAACACCGAAATCAGCGCGGCATTTTCCAATGATAAGATTTGCCGTTGTGGAAACGGAATCTGCATTTGTCGCCTGCGTCACTTTACCTATATACACTCCATTTATGTAGAGTATGGCATCCTGACTCTCACGAATAATGGCAACATGGTACCAAATGTTGTTTGCAAGGGTACCACATGATATATAATTGTGGCAACCGTTCAGGTAAAAATCCAAATTGCCGTTTGCAAAACGCTGCAGGCCCCACCCCATCCAGGAAGAATCCAACTTGCCAATAATCCCCTGGTAGTTTGCCGCACCTTCCAGAAATTTCACCCAAAATGCCACCGTAAAATCGCCGGTTCCGAAATTCAAACTGGAATCGTCAGGGCAATAAATATAAGCATTTGTCCCACCAAAATTTAGAGAGGTTCTGAAATATCCATCGAAATTGATATGACCAGTATCCCAATCATCTTCATCCATATTAACTAATACCGCATCATTACCATATTCGGAACTGTCATATACTGTCGTATTTTCTCCTTCATCCATTTTCCAGTATCCGACAAGACCGTTATATATAACTCGAATGTCATCTTCGTTTAAAGCTTGATTATAAATCCTGACTTCATCTATTATATGGCTCCAGGAAACACCGAAATCAGCGCGGCATTTTCCAATGATAAGATTTGCCGTTGTGGAAACGGAATCTGCGTTTGTCGTCTGCGTCACTTTACCTATATACACTCCATTTATGTAGAGTATGGCATCCTGACTTTTACGAATAATGGCAACATGGTACCAAATGTCGTTTGCAAGAGTATCACATGATATAAAATTGTGGCATCCATTCAGGTAAAAATCCAAATTGCCGTTTGCAAAACGCTGCAGGCCCCACCCCATCCAGGAAGAATCCAACTTGCCAATAATCCCCTGGTAGTTTGCCGCACCTTCCAGAAATTTCACCCAAAATGCCACCGTAAAATCACCGGTTCCGAAATTCAAACTGGAATCGTCAGGGCAGGATACATAGTCGGCGCTACTGGTAAAACTCAAGGCACTGCCACCATTCTCTCCACCTGTCCAAGCGGTTCCAGAAATAGTTCCATCATTGTCATATCCAGAATCATCCGCGGCAGCTGAACCGGTTCCTTCATTGAAGCGCCAGAAACCAACCATCCCATCATCATCGGCAACAGAACAAAAACAAAACATAAAGGTAATTAAAAAAACGAATAAGACCTTCATTTGTATCCTGATATCCTGACAATAAACAACTGCATCCACCAACAAACGATCAATTTCCTGTCCGCTCTTACTCATTTTGCCCCCCTTTTTTGTTTGTAAAACTTGATCAACTCACATCAAATAATTCTTGATCATTAATTTCTCAACAATTGCTTTATTATTGTTATTTATTCTATTTTAGCATTATACGATCAATCTATACTTTCCATGCCTGTATCGGGCAGAATCATCTCATGATCCAATCGCAGGTATTTATGGGACCGACATACTTATTGACATAAGGATTTGCGTTAATATTCTCGACATGTCCGTCCGCCAGCATGGCTTCAATCCCGTTGCTATGTCTCGGAACAAGCATAAGAGCGTAATAATACATTTTTATCATAGGACAATGATTTGAGGTTACCGGGGAATCCGTTAAATAAACTGTTTTTGACGGCTGAGTACACTTGGTGATCTGCTGATGCCGGTATTTGTCCGCCGCAGTTTCTCCGCAATAGTTGCTTCGATAACTGAATCCGGTATAATCGAATCCTCCACCGGCAGTAGAACCATACGTGCAAAAAATTTCCCGGGGATCATATCCCCCTGTAAAAGAAGCGCTCGACCAGTATTGATAATTAACATCCTCCATTGCCGGACAAAGAAATACCGTTTTATTGAAGTCCCCACCGCATCTTGGGACCACCCGGCTAGAAAGCTTTTCTCCCGGCACCGGTATATAATCCTCCTTAGCCAGCACATCGCACCAGTATTCTTTAGAAAAATCAGGATTGACTGCAAGAGGTAAATAACCGCGATTATCGGACATATACAATCCAAGGCCAAGTGCAATCTGTTTCTGATTTGACATGCACGCGCTTTTTTTAGCCACGCTCCGGGCGTTTTTCAACGCAGGCAACAGCATTGCTGCCAAGATGGCAATTATCGCGATTACTACCAGTAGCTCGATCAGCGTAAATTGTGATTTCCTTCTCATAATCGATCCTCCGAATTTTTATCTATTTTACAATACTCATTGCCATATCATCAAACCAAACCGTTGCATTGCGGTCAAGCGGGGTCACATAAACTTTGCTCAACCTTGAAGTGTTTGCCGGAACGGTTATGGTGAACTCATAACGTTTCCAGGTATCTCCTTCGATTTTTACTGTTTTTTTACTTGATCCATATCCAAAATATACTTTAGTTCCCGGTTTATCGGTACGCATATAGACGGAAAAACAATATTTTTGCGGTTTTTTATGTTGAGGCGCAATAATAAAGAACCAGCGATAACCTTTGGATTTCAGGCAGTATTTTCCTGATTTCGGATTTTCGGAAACCGCTCCCCACGGACAGCCCGTTTTGCCGACTCTCGGACTTGGAGACGGATCAGCCAGCAAGCGGTAGTAATCCGGCCAGTTAGGTAAAGATTGCTCTTCAAATCCGGGATTAGGCAGAATATTCTTCCCTTTGCATCCTGTCACCTGGGTTCCGACTTCGGGACAGTATCTTTCTTTATCGGCTTTCATATCCACGGTTATCGAGACAGGAGTATCAGATATAACGAATTTTTCCAGTTTGTATACCTTTACTCCCATAGCATCAATCCGGTCTGAAAAACAGTTCTGTTTCAGCGAGTAAGGCTTTCCGGAAAACAACTCCTTTACCGGTCCGGAAAGCGTTTTAATGCTGAAAATCGTATCCACCGGATAATTGCGGCAGTTCGCGGCAAGCAATACTGCGCCTCCGGCCGGATTACGCATCAGCCGCACATGAATTTCGGGAACAATGCCTTTTGAAAAATCTATCCCGCCGGGACGATAATCTATATTCTGCGGAACTTTTGCGGCCAACAGTATCGGAGTCAGTTGTTTGATATCTTTTCCCAGCCTGACATATGCGTCATACTGTTCGCTATGATCAACAGTGGGAAACAGATAATACGTAATTGCTTTCGCACCGTAAATCAGCGAAAGATACGCCTGGCAGATTATCTCCTTGCCGGTAAAAGGACGCTTGTGAGTATTGCTGTACCACGAGGCCGCCGGAATAACCCATGCGACAAGATGGTCACGTTCCACCCGCTCCTCAAGCCGCGAAACATATTTCGCAACCGTGACAATTGACGCTTTATATCCCCCTTCGGCGCGTCCCGGCACCCAGTACGGATCTATGCCAAGCACGTCACAGGTATTTTTCGTGGCTTCCGGACGAACAGGAATATTGGGCGGATAAAGCAGGAACACCGGATGGTACGGAGCGGCTCTCAGGTATAATTCATAAATCTTCTCTAATACCAGAAACATATCAAACGATGAAAAAAACGGTTCATCCAGGTTGGCATATCCCAATAACACGGATGAATTCCGGGTGGCTTCCACAGCTTTGAGCATTTTTTTCCGGCACTTCTGAAAACACTCGTCAAAAATATCGTTACGCTGTTGCCGGGTAAGTCTCAGCATATCCCGGTCGAGCAACAACGCTCCTTTAAGCCGGTTGATAAATTCACCATGTTTTTGGTAAACTTTTCGTTTAACTTTCGGATTATTAATCCATTTCTCAAGAGTATCGAGTTTTTCCGGGTCCGGAAATATGCTGCACCTGAGCACTAATTTCAGGCCGTATTTCTCCGCAAATTTCAGAATCCCCGGAAGTTTTGGAATCGAATCATGCCTTAAGCCAAGTAAATATATAACGTTGAATCCGGCATCAATGTAGTCTTTAACATGGCCCTCGGACATCCGGCCCCATGTGCCATATGGGAAAAACGGTTTGCCGTTATCCAGGATTATCCCGTTCACCCGGTCGATTTTCCATTCATGCCCCGGATTCGGCGGCAATTTCATCAAAACCACTTTCCTTGAAAACAGCTTCTTTCCTGCGAGAGTGGTAAAAGCCACATTCAATTCATGCTTGCCATTGGATATATGTTTCAAAACCAAAGGAATAGTGATTTCCTGTTTGGGTTTTGATCTTTCCGCAACGGTTTTTCCTTTGTCATTTCGTACAATTACCATTGTATTTGCAAGGAATTCGGCAGGCAAGGCGGCTTTGACAATCAAGTTCGCGTTCTTTTCCGTGGTATAATAATTGCGGTCAAGGAAAGCATCGAACATTTCCGTATTTTCCAGCATGAAAGAATCTATCGTGCCGCCGTTTTTCAAATCCTTGAGCCGCACGATTATTTTCCTGGAACCAATCGATTCCACCGGCAACCGGTATTCAAACTCCTGAATATTGCTGGTAAAAACCAATTTCCTGGTAAAAATCTGTTTCCGTCCGGATTCAGGTTTGTCAGTAACTTCCAGGAGCAATTTCCCTTTTCGAGCGGTCCAGGCACGCAAATTGAGAACAATATCGTAAAATTTTCTGCCATCCTGAATTTTCAGGTTAGACATGTTGCACTTCATTATCGAGGCAATAAACGGTTTCACCGGCCTGACCTTTCCCAGTCCTTCGATTCTGGCAAGGTTAGGATAGTCCACCCAACCGCGGGTAACCGGCGCCCAGGTGGACAAAACGCTTTCTTCTCCCATTGGCACGGCGTTTTCGTCAAGACGCACCAAAACTTTCCGCCGGAAAACATTCATCCTGAGTTTGGATAAATTTCCCCTTTTAATGGCGCCGTCCTTTTTAACAAAACCTCCCAGATACCATAAAGATATTGCAACCTCAGCCTCCCAGCCATCAGCGGTAATGTTGGTAGCCGACGGCCAGGGCAAATACGGAGTTGTCCGCCAGTTGCGTCCCCCATGATTGGTAAAACTGTGAATGTTGGCCGGATTCAGAACAAAACGCAAATACTTATCTTTATCCCCTCCCGGAAAAACAAACATTTTTATGCATTCGTCCCCAAAAACCCGTCCGCCGTTATTTTTGAATATCGTCATCTTCAGTTCTTGCGGTTTCGGGTGTCGGCATTTAAACCCCATATAGAGATATTTATTGTCAGCTGTGACTTTTATTGTAGTATCTTTCACTCTCTTTGCGTTATCATGAAAAACATAGAAATCGCCACAACTATAGGCATCCCGCCAGCAAGGGTCATTGAGTTTGCCGTCTATAACCGGAGAAGCTTCACACATCTTGATGTCAACTTCCGGCGGAGAAGCCTTCGCGCAATCAACTACGTTACCAACCATAAGGGCCAATGCCAACAATCCGGCGATAGAATAATCCATTCTCTTTTCCTTATTTGCTATATTTCTTTCTGTCAGGATTATTTTAACATACCCCGGCAAACAATGCAAGAGGCAAAATAATATTTTTATAACTTATTTTTTTAATTATATATTAATTATATTTTCAACCCATTTATCAAATTATTACAACTTATACAGCAAATACTTACAGTATACGCTATAAACTATATATCCTGAAATATAAATCAAACGCAACCAGTATCATTCAATGGAAATGTTATATATTGACAAAATACTAAAAAAATGATATATTTACTCTAAACCGGATAATTCAGGAAAAAAATCGGATGCAGAAAACAACCCTGGTAAAGCGTAAACTAATGGGATACGTAAAAAGCGGCACCCCTGGAGATCAGCTTCCCACAGAAACAGACCTGTGTCAAAAATTCAACGTAAGCAAGATCACCATAAGACGCGCCATGCAACAACTGGTTGATTACGGATATTTATATCGAATACGCGGCAGCGGAACTTTCATTAAAACTTCCGATCCCGATAAAACCCAAATTCAAGCATTCAGCTTCAATGATTTACTGACCACGCCTGTCTCTACGCAAGAAATCAAGGAAACCGAACACCTGCGTTTTGCAATTCCAGATTCGGGAACAATCCATATTCTATACGAGGAATTGACAAAAGAATTCCAGGATAAGAACAAATCAACTAATATCAGTATCGAGCGCCATAAACTCCATAAGAATCTGCCATATTACTTTTACGACATAGAAAAAGGAATTGTCCCGGATTTACTCGAAACAAATTTGAATCAGCTATTCTGTCTCGTATGCAATAAAAATATCAATCCAGTTGAAATTCCCGATCGGGAGTTCCCTTTCAATACCATCAATCCACACATAAAGAAGTCGATTTTCTGGTACAATAAATTGTGGATGATCCCGAGAAACATGCACATCGGATATCTTGTTTACAACAAAACATTATTTGACAAAGCCGGCATTCCATATCCTGATGACTCATGGACATGGCAAACACTTACCGAAGTTGCAAAAGAGTTAACCATTCCAGAAATCGGCCAATACGGAACAATACCTTTTCGTGACCTCTATTACCTTTCACTCATATCCTGGGCTTACGGAGCCGATTTTTTTGACTGCAACGGCAAAGTGTTCATTGACAAGAAAAGTACCTTTGATACAATCCAATATGTTGTTGATATGGTATTCAAACATAAAATCACCATGCCGGTTGAGAAGTGGCACTGGGGATACAACTCAGCAATGAAGCCTGTTCAGAGAAAAATGTTTATGGCTGGTAAAATCGCAATTTTACCATCGATATGCTCAGATATGCCCCTGGCATTAAATCAAGTTGAGAACCTTGACTGGAATTTTGCGCTGCTGCCTTCCGGTCCATGTGGAAGATTCACCCCGGTTACGTTTTCCGGTTTGACAATCGGCGCAAATACTAACCACCCGGCGCCTTGCAACGAATTCATGAAATTCGCCGCATCGCCGGACTCCGCGAAAAAATTTGCCGGACACGATTTAACTCCGTACAACCAAAGCTCCCTGCTTGATGCCTATTTTTCCCAATTCAAAGATAAAAACACTTTCAACCTGTTGCTAATGAGGGATTATATCCGGCAATTCCCATGTAACGGCAAGTTCTGTCCGTTCCTCGGAAAACACATCTTCGAAATGTTTGAAAGTATCTACCTGAAAAAAGAGTCTCTGAAAACCGCGGCTAAACGCACTGCAAAATTAGTCCAGATTGACCTTGACCGATTCCTTAAGCTCGATGAACACCTAAGCAGATAAATTAATGGGCGCCTGATTTCTTCAATTCCTGCACTTCGCTCCAGGTCTTGGCGTGTTTATGGATCATAAAAGTTTCGGTACTTTCCAGTTCCGCTGCAATTTTAATGTCCTTCATGAAACTTGTATTTTTCTCGTATGACGAAACCTGGTCGAACAGCTTCATAAGCAATTCAAATCTGATTTCCCGGTAATCGGGGTGGTCCCAGAGATTGTGGATCTCGCCTGGATCGGTTTCGTGGTCATACAATTCTCCGCCATTTTCTGAGTCGTAATATGTCAGCCGGTAGCGGCGGGTGCGGATGGCGTTAACCATCCGGTCATCGTCGGTAAATCTGTCCCATTCGCAGATGGCATACTCCTTGCCGGGGCTTTTTCCCTCGACAACGGGCAGCAGTGAAACGCCATCGACTTCTTCCGGAACCGGGACACCGGCCAATTCACAAAGTGTCGGGTAAAGGTCTACGGATTCGATAATAGCATCGTTGACCGCGCCTTGCGGCCCGCCGGGATACTTCAGCAAAAACGGAATCCGGTGTATGGACTCGTAAATGCCCACATTCTTCATTACCAGACCATGTTCACCGGCAAAATCGCCGTGGTCGGCGGTGTAGATGATCACGGTGTTGTCAAGTTCCCCCTGCTCCCTGAGCAGATCAATGACCGAACCGATCTCATTATCAATAATGGTTATCAGGGTGTAGTAGTGGGCAAGGATAACCTTAAGTTCGTCCCGCGACGGATTTCTTCGCTTGATCTGCTCCCTGAACAGCTCCGGTTTCGATGCGAATTTGTGTTCATAAGCGTCAATTATCGAATCCGGCAGATTAATTTTCTCCGGATCGTACATGTCCTTCACCTCCTCGGAAATCAGGAAGTTCGGATGAGGACGCTCGAAAGACATGTGCAGGAAAAAGGGCTTGCCCGGATCGCGTTCTTCAATAAACGTTCTTGACATCATTCCAGTCCACAACTCGTTGGTGTGTTCGAGCGGCAGTTTGGCGGTCCCGTACAGGAACTGATTGCAACGTCCCTTCGGCAGGGAACCATCTTCGTAATGGTCGGCCAGCCCCAGGCCGTGAAGATACTTGTAATAATGGTTCGACATCACGTTATCCGCATCGGCGTCGCACAAATCGCAATAGCGGATATAGTCATAAGCTTCTTCATTCCAGGCTTTCACCATGTGCGATTTCCCGGTAATCCCTGTCTGGTATCCGGCGCGCTTGAATTGCTTTCCCAGCGTCTCCCGCGTTTCTTTATTAAAACCAAAAACGCGATTCCCAAGCATCCGGTGGGTGTGACAGTACTGTCCGGTATGGAAGGTAACTCGCGACGGCGCGCAAATCGGGTTATTGCAGTAGGCATGAGTAAACCTGACTCCCTCCGAAGCCAGTTTGTCCAGATTCGGGGTTCTCACGTCCGGCCGGCCGGAACCGCCCAGACAGTTGGCATTGTGCTGGTCAGACATAATAAACAGTACGTTAGGCTGCTTCTTCATTGTTCTTCCTTATTTATTTTTATAGTGAATTATATATGATATACGTTTCCAAGCTCTTTTAATTTTTCCTTGATCTCCGCAATTATTAACTGATTATTTTCCTCCGTTATCTGGTATGGCGTTCCACCGGCACCGATACTGCCAATCATTTTCCCCGACCGGTCAAAAACGGGGAAATGCATTCTTATAATACCCCGGTTATGGAGTTGATTATCAATCGAATAGCCGTTTTCCCGGGTAAAAGCAATCATTTGTTCATCGTACTTTACGCTTGTACTGTCAGCAACCTTTGGATCGCAGGCAATCAGCAGCACATACCAGAGAGAGTCCGGCTGCTCGTTATTGATGTCCATAGTGTTTCCAACCGGCTGCATGTTGATGGAATTCAAGGTAAGGGTTTTGTGGATGCTGGTAAGATAGTTGCCGGACCTGACAAAAAGCAGACAGGTTATGTTGTATTTGTCGGAAATTTCACGCATCATCCCGGAATATTTCTGCTTCAGCGCTTCCGGCAATCCCCTTTTGTAAGCGTTGGCATATAATCCAAGTTTCTCCCCTGCCGCATAAAGCCCGGTTGCTTCCGATTTCTCAATATATCCAAGCTGCATCAGCACTTTCAACAGGCGTGACAGCGTGGAACGATTCACTCCCGGCAGAATGGAGTTTATCTCCGAGAAACTTGCGGGTTCGCCGCGAACCGCCAAAAACTCAATAACCTTAAGTCCTCTTTCAAGCCCCGGTATGCTTGCTGATTTCAAAACAACCGCCCCTTTAAGTATTTTTTATAATACGCATGTATCTATTATAATACCATTATATTCACAAAACAACCGGGATTGTTAAAATTCCATGATTTTCTCCAGAAACTGGCAAGGCGGGTCATGCCGGGGTAAATTAACTGCTTCAAACGGATTGAAAGCAAAGTAATGGTCTCAGACAAAAAGAGTTCACATACATTTAAACTTGTTCTGGCGGTAATTCTGCCTTTTGCGCTGCTCGCGTTGTTCCGCTTCACCACTTTTATCGGGGCGGAAAACGCCATGGACTGCTACTACCATGTCCGTATCGCCGAGTCCGGACCGGGTACTTTCATGGCAAAGGAGTTTCCCCCGCTGACACTGTCGGTATGGAACAAGGGATTCAGCGATAAAGAACCGTTGTACCACATTCTGCTTTACGGACTGCGCGCAACCGGCAAAGCTTTTGGAATCAGCGGCGGACAGCCTTTTCATTTTTCTTCGCTGTGTTTTACATTCGCATTCCTGGCGGCGTTCGTTGGAACAGCCTACTATTTCAAGGTGAAAGACATTTATATTTTTTCGCTTATGCTGATATTCATAGCTCCGTATTTCAGCAACCGGATGCTGATGCTGCGTCCGCATGTTTTCTCCGTTGCGCTGCTACTCGTTGCAACCGGAATAATCGCCTGGAGCGACCGACCGCGCCGGTGCTGGGCGGTAATACTTGCCGGATTCGTATATGCCTGGAGTTATTCAAATCCGCACTTCATTCTGTTTCCGGCTCTGGCGTTTGCGGTGTTCCGGTTTCCGGACCGGAAATTCGCGGCATTAATTGCTCCCGCGGCCGCCGTCATCGGAATCGCGTTCGGATACCTGCTCAATCCGCAGTTTCCCAACACCTTCATAAACTGGAAAATCCAATGTATCGACGTGGTTATCCAGAATATCCGGGGACAGCTCCCCATTAAATCCGGTTTTGAACTGCTCCGTCCAAGCCTGTTATGGACACTGAAAAACTGTCTGCCTCTCTGGTTACTCACCTACGTGAATCTGCTGCTGTACTCGCATTTGTTCCGCAAAAAGGGTTTTAAGGAACTTTCCCCGGCGGTCTCAGCGCTTCCGGTTGTAGCGGTTTTCTTTGTCGGGTGCATCCTCCTGAGCAAACGGGCAATGGAATACGCGGTCCCCTTTACGGTGCTGTCTTCCGGACTGCTTTTTTCTGAAGCGCTCAGGTCCGGGGTACTTGGACTTTCAGGAAATTACCGCAAAGTCCGTACAGCCGCATTCGCGGTACTGGTTCTTCTGGCAATCTATGCGGTTACGCTTGCTCCTTACCGGCGCTACACTCCCCTGCCCCGGTTCGCCGACTGGATGAAAAAATCAACCATCCCCGCCGGAACCTTGATCGCCAACGTTGTATGGACCGATTTCCCGATCCTGTATTACAATCTGCCGCAATACCGCTACCTGGCCGGACTCGACCCAATGTTCGCTTATGCGTCAAATCCGGAAGAAATCTGCGCCCTCGAACGGTTCTGCAAAGGTAAAAGATGGCTGTTCCCGGACGAATTGAAAGCAATCACCAAAGCGGATTATGCCTTTATTTCTTATCAGCACCTGCCGCTGGCAAAACATCTGCAAAAAAAAGGTTATCACGCTATATATGACAGTACCGATGGTATATTGTTCGACCTTAAAGCATCATTCTCCGGCGATAAAGCCACACGCAAACGGCACGGCAATTATCGAATTGAAATGTCAACGAAGCCAAGGATAAAATGAACACGGAACTCCAGGAAATAATTATAGACGGACTCGGTATCATGTACCGCGACACCGGCGGCAAGGGCCGCCCGATACTGTTCATCCACGGATTCGCGGAGTCCTCCTACACCTGGCTGCACATGTGGCGGCAACTCCCTCCAGGATACCGGATGGTTGGTATTGACTTGAAAGGATTCGGACACTCCGACAAAACTAATGACGGCATGTTCGCGCCCTACGATCAGGCAAAAATCGTGATCGAACTGGTCAAACAGCTGGACCTGGAAAACTTTATCCTGGTAGGGCATTCCTTCGGCGGCTTGGTAAGTCTCTTCTGCATCTTCCTGAGAAAACTCAATAAACGTATCGACAAATTAATCCTGGTTGACAGCGCCGGTTACTTCCAGCAGCTCCCGTGGTTTATCGCCCAACTGCGCGATTCATTCACCGGACAGCTCGCGATGCGGCACTTTCATCCAAAGGTGCTGACCCGACTGATCATGGACCAGGTTTATTACGACAAAAGCTTGATAACCGATGACCTGGTAAATGAATATTCAACTATCCTCACAATCCCCGGCGCAAAGGAATGCCTGGTGGAGTGTGCCCAGCAGATCACCACGGGAAACCCGAACACACTGAGCAGACGCCTGAAAAAACTCAGTCTGCCGACCCTCATTATCTGGGGACAGGAAGACAAGATTATCGAAGTAAGCGACGCACACCGGTTCCATGAGGATATCCCCGATTCACATCTGGCGGTAATTCCCGGATGCGGTCACTCTCCACATGAAGAGTTGCCAACCGAAACCGCAAAACTGATTCAGGCTTTCATCTCCGGCGAAAAACTGCCGGAAACAATCGACGCGGTAACCAGCCGCCCCCTGTCTCCCCCGGGTCTGCCGAAACTGAAAATGCGCAAGCTGGTGGACAAGTGGTCACCCGCGGTTACTTTCCTGTTTGTGGTGGTAAAGTTCCTCCAATTCCTGAAACTCCTGGGAATCAAAACCCGGCAGGGAGGCTGGCGGAACGCCGCAAGCGCATACCTCCGGGCTGAACACTCCAAGTTCTCTCTGGCCGTCTTCAACCTTGCTTACGGGGCCGATGTGCCAAGCCCCGCGGCGCAACCATCTTTTCAGCAGGCGCGCGAACACCTTATAAAAAGACTCGGAGCGTTTCTCCGCGACACCCGTGCATGTCACTGGCGCTTGCAGTGGTCAAGGAACTGGGCGGTCAGGAAAAAACTTAATTATATTGATATTATCCACGGCGAATTCTATCCGGACAGCAATAATCTCAAAAAAATAACCATCTACCTGGACCCAAAACGCAACACGTTCAAACACCTGACCGAAGAACATCGCGAACTAATCTGTAAAATCATGGTAAAAACCTACAATGAAGTTTTGGACGTCAACGAAAAACGCCGTCCGTATCTCCTGAAAAAACAGTTGAGAAAGTGGCTGGAACGGGAAAAATCGATCCCCTGGAAAGCCTTTCTGGAAGGCTTGTTTTTCATCCGGAGAATCCTGAGCGGAACTTATATCCATTTCGAGGAGCTTCCCGGCGATGCCGAAGAAAGCGTCAGGCGCAAATTTTCCACACCGGATTTCTACCACCGCAAACATCCGGGCTGGGGACTTATCAATATTCTCTGCCGGTTCGACGCCAAGTTTACCGAAGCCGATTTGTGGTTCCAGTTCCAGCACGTGCCAGTCGATGGCCTGCCTATGCAGGAAATCCTCGACAAGCTCAAGAGCAATTGGGGAATATCGCGTAAACTGTGCTATCCGGCGCTGGACGAACACTCAAAGGAAATCACCCGGCTTGGTTCCGCTAACACGTTCCTTTCCGCATCCTACCACGGACAGCTCTTTTTTGACTCGGCTAATCTGCTCGAAACCCGCAAGAAACTAAACCGTAAATATCTTGCTGAATTCGGCGATCCGGTAACCACGGTGAGTATGCTGATGTGGGCACTCTGCCGCCACAAGTGTTTCAGAAACTGCAAATTCGCTTTCCCGATAGACCTGGCGGAATGTCTGCGTACCGGCAGGGAACGAACTCTCGGAATGATGTTTATCCGTCCGTCGGTATATTTTTCCCCACATGCCCCGCTGAAGGGATTTATAGCTTTTCAGCGCGAATTCAGCCGCCGTTTACGGGAAACCAGGGAGCGCCGGAGCGAAAGCTTTGAGTTGCTTGAACTCTACGCCCTTACCTCCCCGTGGCTGTATCTGTTTACCAGCAAATTGTTCCCGGAGGCGCTTGGAGAATTCGTGGGAACGGTGGGATTGACCATGCTCAAGGATTCGGAACTTTTCCTTACTCCGCTCAGCGATATCTCAACCGGGGGATTCATGGCTTTCGGAAACCTGCGCGTACCTACCGTTGACGGCAAATATGCGGGAATGGTGAGTGTACGGGGAACTCACGCACAGGTAGAACAGTATCTAAAGGCAATCCAGGCAGTAACCTCGGACTTTCAGTCTTACCTGTAAAATCGTAAAATCTTCAGCCGTTTACCACGGAATCAAAATTATGCGCCGGAGTATTGCAGATTTTTTTCATCTGGCTTACTTCCATCTGCAACTGTCCGAAAATATCGGCATAAGCAGGTTCGTTTTCACCGACAAATTCGCGAAGCAGATATAATAGTTCCGAAAGATGCGAACGCTCTTCAAATGAAATCAGTTCGATCTGTTGCAGTACCCAGGCGTTGCCGTCGGCCCCGGCCAACTCAACAAAGTGCTTGAACACATCGTTCTTCACCTGGATCATTTTACGGATGGAATTCATAAGTTCCTGTTTCTTTACGGAATTACCATACTTCCCCGGCTTGTTCAGCTTAACCATGATTTTTTCTCCCGTTCATTTTTTTACCACTTTTCGCGCTTTATATAAATAATGAACGATTAAATTACCCTATCCAACCCCATTTACCGTAAACTAACTGAAGGAATACTGCTTCTTAACACTCCCCTAACATAAAAAGCTTGACGAACCCCGTTTAGCAATTCCTGAACATTCCGGGAGGGGGAAGAAAATTCGAAATCCGAATTTCACAATACGGGAAACATTACGGTCCGCAATATTCCGAAAAACAGAAATAGAGAATGGCAATTACCGGAGAAATACACATCAAAAGTTCAGCAGCAATAAACACTAACAAAGAGGATTTTCGTTTCGTATTCAATACAAACAGTCCCAGTCCGATGATATAGGAGACGAAGGCAATAACCAGCCAGAGCGCCATCGGTATCCAAAATAGTGTAATAAACACAAATGGAATCCTTACAAGAGAAAAAATCAATACAGCCAGCCCGATCGCGGGAACATCCGTTGCGAGATGTATTTTCAGTTTGTCCATACAAAAGTTTTTGCCTTCTCCCCAATCACTCCGCATTTCTTATTATTCAATAAAAAAAATTTAAACTAAAACAAGCTGAAGGCCAGGGACGGCTTCGAGTTTGCGGCGGTCTGCGTCCGCCAACCGTGAATCGGTGATAACCGCGTCGACCTCTTCAAATCCGGCGAAACAGGAAAACGATTTGCATCCGAACTTCGTACTCTCGGTAACGACGATCACTTTCCCGGCACGGGCCACGGATTTCTTTTCCATGGCCGCCATATTCAGGTCGCTGGTGTAGAATCCGGTATCGGAACTTGCGCCATCGCACCCGGTGAACAACACGTCCATATAGTACTGATCGATATTGTTTTCGGTGATTGGCCCTACCAGGTCCATCGACTGCCGCCGGAGGCTTCCCCCGGTCAGCATTACATCGTATTCGGTGCGGAACAGCGTGGCCGCGGCGGGAAGCGAATTGGTAATTACTCCCAAACGCAATTCGGCCGATGCCAGTATACGGGCAATTTCCAAAGTGGTTCCGCCGGTACTGAGCATGATCGTGCCGTTTTCCGGCATGAATTCCATCGCGGCCCCGGCAATCCTGCGCTGAAATTCCGAGCCGGGACCGGGCAAAAGTTCGTTAAAACGGTTGCCCCGTGATACCGCTCCGCCATGAGTCCGGACCGCCAGCCCGGCATCTTCAAACTCCTGAAGGTCGCGCCGGATGGTCATTTCACTAACAGCGTAGGTCAAGGCTTCATCGCGGATACTCACTTCACCGGTGCTTTGCAGCTTTTCCAATAATGTCTTTTGTCTTGTATTCATGTTAAAATCTAACATTGCAAAAAAATATTGTCAAGCATATTTTTACCCTTGACATTATTTTTTTTTGCTATATTATGTAAAATTATAACATTACTTAACAGAATTATGTCAATAATTAACAAAAAGGACATTACAATGGGTAAGTACGATCCCTCCAGCTACGCAATCGATCTCAACGAGTACCCCAAAATCGTCACTTCCGAAATCCCCGGCCCGAAGAGCCAGGCGCTCCACGCCCGTGCCGCCAAATACATCAAGGGGCTTTCCGGACAGGTCAGACTGTTCCCGGTGGCATTTGAAAGCGGCAAAGGCTGTACAATGATGGACGCCGACGGCAACAAGTACATCGACTTTTCGAGCGGCATTTATGTTACCACGCTCGGACACTGCCATCCGAAAGTTTCCGAAGCCGTGGCTAAATACGCCAACACGCTGATGAACGCCCACGATTTCACAACTGAGGTCAAGGTCAAGCTTCTTGAAAAAATGGCAGAAGTACTTCCCGGCGACCTGACCGGTTTCCAGCTTTACGACAGCGGCACAACCGCCGTTGAAGCCGGACTCCGCACCTGCCGCGCCGCCACCGGCAAATACGAATTCATCAGTTGTTTCATGGATTTCCACGGCAAAAGCGGTCATGCGGTCAGCCTTGCCCGTATGAACAAGTTCAACGGCCCCACCCGCAACGCCGGATTCTACATGGTCCCGCGCCCCGATACCTACCGTCCCTGGTGGACTCGTCCCGATGGTTCGCTAGACACCGAAAAATATCTGGAATTTTATGATAAGTTCATCATGGAAAGCACCACCGGACAGGTTGCGGCATTCGTGCTGGAACCGATCCAGGGCTGGGGCGGATCGATCATGCCCCCGGACGACTTCTTCCCGAAACTCAAGAAATTCCTGCATGAACGCGACATCCTGCTGATGGCTGACGAAGTCCTCACCAGCATGGGCCGCACCGGAAAATTCCTCTGCATGGAACACTGGGACACCGTTCCGGACGTGGTAACCCTCGGTAAAGGCTTCGGCAACGGCTTCCCGGTAACCGCCATGGCCGTCCGCACC
The DNA here is from genome assembly GCA_963678815.1 of Victivallales bacterium. GTDB lineage: Bacteria > Verrucomicrobiota > Lentisphaeria > Victivallales. Next base: position 2,547,245 of record OY787460.1, on the reverse strand, counting down.
CCGTATGCCGACGCGGTCGACAAAATCAGCGCGTCCACCAGCTACGGCGGCAATCCGATGGCCTGCGCCGCCGCTCTCGCCAGCATCGAAGTGATTCAGGAGGAAGGTCTGCTGGAACGCGCAAAGGAACTCGAAGACCTGTTCCGCGAACGCATGAAAGATTGGACAGCCAAATACAAAATCGTGGGCGACACCCGCGTCAAGGGTTGCCTGATGGGTGTTGAACTGGTCAAGGACAAAACCGCCAAGACTCCTTTCGACGAAGCCGGAAAGCTCGTTTACCAGAAAGCGTTCAAAAAAGGTCTGGCCTGGATTCCCGCCGGTCACATCCTCCGGATGAGTCCGCCAATTATCATGCCTGACGACGTCGCCCAAAAGGGTATGGATATGATCGAGGAAGCCATCGCTGAAACCGAAAAAGAATTACTGTAAATTCACAGTATATTAAGGTATCTAACTAGTTGCTTATGAAGGTGCGGATATGGACGAACTGGACAATGCCTTGCAAATCACGGTAACCGGGGAAGCGGCAAAGGAGATCCTCAACCGCTTCAACTCCCGGATTGCCAAATGGGATATGGCCATGCCGGATGTGGAACCGCTGGTTCTTGACTTCGGGCTTGGCAATTTCGCGAAAACCGGGCTGGTGGAATACTGGATTTCAAACGAATTCGAGGCAGGATACTGCGGAAAGTACCTGTTTGTATTCGATGGGCAGAGCTGTCCGGTTCACTGGCACAAGGACAAGGTGGAAACCTTTTTCATTGTCAAGGGCGAGGTGGAAATGACCTTTCTCGGGGAAAAGCGGACAATGAAACCTGGCGACGCCCTCAAGGTAGACGTAAATCAGCCGCACGGTTTCACGGGAAAAGGTCCTGCCCTGCTGCTGGAAATATCCAAACCGTGCCGCATTGATGACAATTATTTCCAGAACCGCCGAATCCCCATCGGCGGCAATTACCAGCCGGAGGATTAAGCAAATGAGTTTATCTGTTGGAGTCGCTGTCCGCGATATTTCGCCGAAGAAACCGATGTTCCTGCACGGATATCCGCATGTGGAACGCACGTCTGAGGGCATTCACGATCCTCTGCTTGCCTCAGTAATGTGCCTGGACTGCCGCGAGAACCGGCTAATCACCGGATCGCTCGATATCCTGATGCTGGTTCCTGAATCAGCGCGGGAACTCCGTCGCAGAGTAGCTGACACAACCAATACGCCGGAGACAAATGTATTCATAAGCTGCACTCACACTCATTCAGCTCCGGTGACCGCCGGAATGCTGATTTCGGAAGCCGATTCGGTTGTACCGGACGTCGATAAGGAATATCTGGAATTTATCTTTACTCAGGTAGTCGAGGCCGCAAAGGAAGCTTCGCAAAATCTGCGTAAAGCCGAACTCGCCTGGACCAGCGCGAATGTTGACGGCGTGGGTTGCAACCGGCACAGTCCGGACGCTCCCCGCGACCCGGAATCTGGCATCATGGCGGTCAGAGACGCGGCAACCAAAGAACTTTTTGCTATATCGCTAACGTATTCCATGCACCCGACGGTGATACACGAAGATTCCAGGCTGGTATCGGCGGACTTCCCCGGATACACCCGGATACATCTCAGGGAAAAGTTCAACGATAATCTTACCGTGCTGTACCATACCGGTCCGGAAGGCAATCAGAGTCCGCGCCACCACGTGAAAGGTCAGACTTTTTCGGAAGCGGAACGTCTGGGACGCCGCCTGGGGGAATTCATCGCAAAAGAAGTTGATGCCCTTAGCGACACAGATTTTACTTCAACTCCTGAGCTTGCCGGCGCAATGACGCAAGTGAGTTTTATCCGTAAGCGCTTCCCGAATGTTGAAGATGCCCGGATAAACCTTGACCGCGCACGGCAGACCTTCAAAGATTTGCAGGACAACAACGCACCCCGGGCAGACATCCGCACGGCGGAATGCGCGGTATTTGGCGCGGAGGAATCTTTTTATCTTTCGAAGTGTCAGGAAAACGGAAAGTTGGACGAATACATGCAGGCATACGGCAACCTTGACGTGCAGGCATTGAAAATCGGCGAAGGTATCCTTGCCGGAATTCCTGGCGAGGTATTCGTGGAATACGGCCTGGAAATCAAGGAAAAAACCGGCGGAAATGTTTTCCCGGTTTGTTTGGTCAACGGTGAACTCCAGGGATATATTGTCACTCCCGGAGCTACCGGTTACGAAGCGGGAAACAGCGTGTTCACACCGGAATCAGGCCAGATCATGGTCGACGCCGCCGTAAAATTGATTACAGAACTTAAAGGATAACGGTCATGCAATATGTAAACGGGGAAAAATTACCCAAGCTGGGTCTCTGCACTATCGGAAAATTCGTGTTCAGCCATGAGGCGGCAAAGCGGATCAAGGCGGAACTGGAAACAAAACTTAACGCCCTGAATATCCCGTTCGCCGGAATCGACAAAGCTGTTGAAGACGGAATTGTCCGCAGCCTGGAAGACGCCCAGGCCGCGGTAAAATGTCTTCGCCAACAGAATGTTGACGCGGTTTTCATGCCGCACGGCAACTTCGGCACGGAAAACGCAGTGGGGATAATCGGCAAAGAACTTGGCGTTCCGGTTCTGATCTGGGGACCGCGCGATGGAACTCCCCTGCCCGACGGAACCCGCGAACGCGATACCCTTTGCGGACTGTTCGCCTCCACCAAAGTGCTGCACAAACTCCGCGTACCATACACATATCTGGAAAACTGCCGGATGACCGATCCACAATTTGAAGAAGGTCTAGATACTTTTCTCCGGGCGGCAGCAGTAGCCAAGGGATTCAGGAGTGGCACAAAAATAGGACATTTGGGGCAAAGAATTGACTTTTTCTGGACCACAATCATCAATGAAAGCGAACTTCTCGACCGCTTCAATATCCGGGTTCAGCCGATGGACCTTGTGGATTTTATCAGGGAAATCAAGGCAAAAGCCAAGGACAAACAAAAGGCTTATGCCGATGAACTGTCCAGACTGAAACAAACCGCGATTCTTGAAGGTTTCGAGGATGAAACGGTGATGTATTATGTGTTCGCGCTGCGCGACCGGATGCTGGAACTTGGAGAGGAACACGGCATCGACGCTTTCTCAATCCAGGATTTTATGTCGTTGATCACCGAAACCGGGGTTTACGACAACTACGGTATCAGTCAGGTAGGCGAGAAATACCCGATCGGCACGGAATCAGACATCCACGGGGCCATCAGCGGACTAATGCTCAAACACGCCTCTCTCAACGCAAAACCGACATTCCTTACTGAATTCACCGTGCGTCACCCGGAAGACGACAACGGCGTACTGCTCTGGCACTTCGCTCCGCCTCTCAGCATGAAGCATCCTGACGAAAAAATCAGGCTCGGACGCCACTGGATAATCAAAACCGGGAAGATTTCAGGCGGAACCCATTTCCGGATGAAAGACGGCGAAATCACTCTCGCCCGATTCGACGGAGACCACGGCGAATACAAGCTTGCAATAGGCAACGGCAAAACTATGGAAGGTCCGAAAACCGAGAATAATTACTGCTGGCTCAAGGTGGACGACTGGCCGCGCTGGGAAAAAATCCTGATGAACGGCCCATTCATTCATCACACCGCCATGATTTACGGCAATTACCCGCGGGCGCTGGTTGAAGCCTGCCGCTATATTCCCGGACTTGAACCGGTAGTATTAAACAAATCTTAAAGGAAAATTATGTTTCTGGCTTTCGATCTGGGAACGACCTCATTCAAGGCGGCGCTGTTCGATCCGGACTTCAAACGTTTGTCGTCCGCCAGCCGGGAAATCAGCTATCAGACCCGCGATATCAAGGTTGAGCTTTCAGCGGATACCGCGGTAAATGCGATAAAAGAACTGATCGCGGAAATTTCCCCGCCGGAAAATTTAAGGGCCGTGGCATTCACCAGTCAGGCCCAGACTTTCACCGTTCTGGACAGCTCAGGCCATCCCCTCACCCCTTTTATCAGCTGGCTGGACATGCGCGCGGTAAAACTTTGCGAATCGATGCGGCAAGAACCGGTATTCACCGACTACATTGAACACAGTTCAACCGGAAAGTTGCTGCCCGCCCAGCAATTGTGTCTGGTTAAATTCCTTGAAAAAGAGCTGCCGGAAGACGCAAGAATAGTTCCGCTTCCGAGTTTCTTCATTAAGGAACTTACCGGAAAATTTGTAACGGACCGCAATATTGCCGCAATGAGCGGTTTCTACTCACTGAAACACGGAAACTGGTGGCAGGACGCCATAAATTATTGTGGGCTTTCGGAGCAACAGTTCCCTGAATTACTGGACCTTGGCGAATCTGCCGGGGTTACGGGAGCACAGGCCGCCACTTACGGTTTTCCGCAAGGAATTCCGGTTTTCCCGGCAGGAAACGACCAAACCGCCGTAGCCTACAGCGCCGACGTTCACACTCACAACGGTATCCTGATCGGACTAGGCACCGCCCAGATCGCTTATCTGAGTTCACCTGAACTGCCGCCGTCATCGGAAAAGTTTTTTCGCGGACCTTACCCCGGTGGACGCTCCTACCGGATGGCCGTCGATGGTTACGGCGGCAATCTGATCAGTATTTTTCTCCAATCGGAGCCGGAGCTTGCCGGGTTCCCGGAGTTCTTCAAAGCGGCGGCGGAAGCTCCACCTTCCCCCGGACTGGAAATCAGTCTGGACGAATCACGCAACGCCATTTCCTGGCAGGGCAGCGGAAATGCCGCCCAGCGCGCCCGGAAAGTATTGGAACTCTCCTGCGCAAGGCTGTCGAAACTGGTTAAAGAACTTGCCCCGGACCTGGACCGGAGGGAAGTCCTGGTTTCAGGCGGCGGCGCAAGAAATACTATCTGGCGGGAACTGCTTTCATGTGCCATTGACGCCCCCCTTACCTATACCGAATCAGACTCCCTGCTTGGCGCCGCAAAAATCGCCGGCGAACGGATGGGATAACTTTTAGGTTAATGTTTGTTTCTTATTTCGTTTCTGAAAATTACTTGTAAATTGCAGAGTGCGTGATATTTTGGGATATGGTGAGGGCTGTGACGTTGTCTGGGCCGGGCATAATTTCAGCGTATTTAACCTGTCCGAATTATAGCGGGAGGGCGTATCAAAAACCATATCCTGTGGAAATCATGCCATCCTTTCATACTCATTTCCGGCCTTGATTTCCTAAACAGTTTTTTCTGCAAATAGTTTATATAAACAACAAGTTGAAAGGGAGGAACCATGCCAAACTTGATTGATACGGACACCGCCAAAAAAACCCCGGTGGATGACCTCGTAAAACAATTCAATACCGACAAAACCAAGGGATTGACCGCATCCGATGCCCAAAGCCGCATTCAGGAATACGGCCCTAACGAAATCCCGGAGAAAAAACAGAACGCGTTTCTGAAATTTCTGAAAAATTTCTGGGGACCGATTCCGTTCATGATCGAGGCCGCCGCCGTTCTCAGTGCCGTTACCGGCGCCTGGGCGGATTTCTGCGTGATCATGTTCCTGCTGATCATGAACGGCATGATCGAGTTCATGCAATCCCGCAAGGCCGACAACGCTATCGCAATGCTTAAAGCAAGCCTGGCTAGCAAGGCAAAAGCCATGCGTGACGGCAATTGGGCCGAAATCGATGCAAAAGAACTGGTTCCCGGAGATATAATCCAACTCAAACTCGGTGACGTGCTTCCGGCCGATGTAAAGCTGGTGGACGGCGATTATCTGCTGTGTGACGAGGCCGCCCTCACGGGTGAATCGCTGCCGGTTGAAAAACATCCCGGCGACGTGGCATACTCCGGTTCAGTGGCAAAACAAGGCGAAATGACCGCCCTTGTCTACGGCACCGCCCTGAATACGTTCTTCGGACGCACCGCAAAACTGGTGGGGGCCGCAAAAACCAAAAGCCATTTCCAGGCCGCCGTGGTAAAGATCGGCCAGTACCTGATCGTGCTGAACTTCCTGCTGATCGGCGTGGTAATCCTCGACGCCGTGTTCTTCGGGAAACACGCAATCGACTGGTGGCGTGAAATCACTTTCTGCTTAGTCTTGACCGTAGCCGCCATTCCCGCCGCCCTCCCCGCGGTGATGAGTGTAACCCTGGCCGTCGGCGCGCTGGCACTCTCGAAAAAACAGGCCATTATCAGTAAGCTTATGGCAATCGAGGAAATGGCCGGAATGGATATCCTCTGTTCCGACAAAACCGGAACCATCACCCAGAACAAACTTACCGTAAACGGATTCCTCAAAATTGGAAAATTCCAGGAAGAAGATATCCAGTTGTACGGCGCACTGGCAACCGAGTCGGACAGCAAAGACCCGATCGACGCCGCGGTAATGGGCATGGTCAAGGAAAAGAACGATATTCAGGAAAAGCTGAAAACCTGCAAGCAGGTGAAGCTGATCCCCTTCGACCCGGTGTCAAAACGCACCGAAGCCGAGATCAAATGCGAAAACGCTGAATTCAAGGTGAGCAAAGGCGCTCCGCAGGTTATTCTGGAACTGGTAAAAGACAAAGACAAGATTTCCGACGAAGTCCAGAAAATGGTCGACGAGGCCGGAACTCACGGCTACCGCACCCTCGGAGTAGGTAAAACCAACGACAAAGGCGAATGGGAATACGTGGGTATGATCGAACTGATGGACCCGCCGCGTGAAGACTCAGCGGAAACCGTCAGGAAGGCCCACGAACTCGGCGTCAGTGTTAAAATGATTACCGGCGACCACGGCGCGATTGCCAAGGAAACCTGTAAGCAGGTTGGTATCGGCCCAAACATCCTGGAAGCAAAATCGCTTAACGACCTGCCCGACCGCAAAGCAATTCCGCTGGTGGAAGGCGCGGACGGATTCAGCCAGGTGTTTCCGGAGCATAAGTTCGAAATCGTTGATCTGCTCCAGAAAAACGGCCACATCGTAGGTATGACCGGTGACGGAGTGAACGATGCTCCCGCCTTGAAGAAAGCCGACTGCGGAACCGCCGTGGACGGCGCTACCGACGCCGCCAAGAGTGCCGCTGATATCGTACTGACCCTTCCGGGGCTGTCGGTTATCGTGGACGCCATCATGGAAGCGCGGAGGATCTTCCAGCGGCTCCAGAGTTACGCCATTTACCGTATCGGTGAAACCATCGACGTGCTGTTCTTTACCGTAATCGCCATCCTGATCTGGGACAAGTTCCCGGTCAACCCGATCATGATCATCCTGCTCGCGGTATTCAACGACTTCCCGATCATGGCAATCGCCTACGACAACGTGAAGTATTCCGGAAAGCCGGAACAGTGGAACATGCGCAAAGTAATAGGCATATCGTCAATTGTAGGATTCCTCGACGTGGGATTCACCCTGCTGCTGTTCGCGCTATGTTACAACTTCCTGCTGCAGGATTCCACAATTGTTTCGCAGTCTGTCCACAAGGCAATAGCCGCACCAGTGGACAACTATAAATATGCCGCGCAATGGATCAAGGACATTTTCTCGGCCATTGATTATAAACAGTTGCAGACTATCGCGTTCCTGCAACTGCTGATTGCCGGTAACTTCACCATCTTTATCTGCCGGACCGTCGGGCATTTCTGGTCGATTATTCCCGGTAAGAGCCTGTTCTGGGCGTCACTGCTCTCGAAGCTGTTGATTTCGGCAGTATGCTGGAACTGGTTCGGAGCAAAGATCGGCGGACATGAAATCGGCGGTTGTTTCGGGTTGATCCCCTCGGTTGACTGGCAGTACATCGCCCTGATCTGGGTATACGCATTCGTGGAAAGAATGATTATCTCCGACTTTATCAAGGTATGGTGTTACAAGCTGTTCAATCACGCCGGAATCCGCTGGCACCGTCACGGCCAGATTCATAAACACTAAACGGACAAATTGTCCATGAAAAAAGCCCGGCAGCGTAAAACTGCCGGGCCGCATTAATCATCTGGAGGGAATTCGATCACCGCAACCAGTTAAAAAAGGAATGCCCGGCAGGGAGAATCGGGGTCGACATACCGGGCATTCACAGGAGAATAAGGAGAGCAGTGAATCTCTTTATCTGGTTGTCAGTTATCTTATTCCTTTCCAGATGAGTTTTCTTATTTCCTCTCTTCGTCCATCTAATTATGATAATACGCTAAAAAAAGAAAAAGTGTTAGTAATAATTACTATTATTTCATTTTTTTTCAAAATTTTTCAATCAGATAGAAGATAATGAACGGTAGTATTCCCGCGGGGAAACACCGATTTTCTTTTTAAACAACCGGGAAAAACTTGACAAGTCGTTGAATCCACACTCGTATGCGGTTTCCTTCACGGACATTGCTCCTTTAGCAAGCAGATTAGCAGCGTATGCCATACGGCATCTGAGCAGGAACTCATACGGGGGGAATCCCAGGAAGCGTTTAAAGCGGTCACGAAAGTTGCTGTAGGAAATCTTCAGTTTTTTTGCCTCTGATTTGAAATCCCATTCCAACAACGGTTCACTGCGAATATTAGCGGCAATCGCCTCAATTACCGCAGACTCGGCCAGACGGCTTGTCCGCTGGACTTGTGATGCTTCAATTGTCATTCCCGCCAGTCTCTCAAGCAAAACCACCAGCCGGAAATGGTTTCGCGGATTGTGCTGCTCGAATAGCTGCATAAGTTCCTGAAACAAAGCATAATACTGTTCCGGCTGATGAATGGGGACGGTGTGGTCCGGTATCTGCCTGGAAAGTTCCGCGCTTATCTTGCCGGCGCGCGTACCAATGAAGTTGGTCCAAATCTGATTGCGGGGAAACTCCTGAAAAGGACGGTAGTAATATTTGTGTTTGGTATCCAGCCAGAATGCAGCAGGGGATTCAATCAGTATCTCCCGGTTATCCATAATCAGCGTCATTTTACCTTTATAAACAAACTCCAGGGAAAAAAAACTTGCCCCCCTCAAGGTGCTTGGATGAATATCAATGTAATCCCTGACTTCCCGGACCGCGATAAAATTTATGTCGTCATAGTATCCCATGTCAAATGTGTCAAGTATTTAGCATATTTGTTATTTACAGTATATTTTTAGCTCGTTATATTAATAGGAACGTAAAATTATAAATGTCAACTAATGGAAATACCGATAATGAAAAAGATTGTAATATGTGGTTTTGGTGAAATGGGCAAGCGTCACGGGCTTGATATGGAAGAGCTTTCCGGCGGACAAATTGAAGTTGCCGGAGTCTACGAACCCGATGACGTAAAATACAGCCAGGGCTGCGAATGGATCAAACATTCGCCTGAACGGTTCAGCTCAATCCGGGAAATGCTGGACAAAGTGAATCCGGACGGCGCAATAATTTCCTCCCCGAATTTTCAGCACCTGGTAAACCTCCGGGAATTCAAAGGCAGAAACATTCCGCTGATTATTGAAAAACCCCTCGACAGCAGTCTGGAAAAGATTTTTGAGATTCTCCGTTTTGTTCGCGATTATCCGGCCCCGGTAATGGTTCACCATGTCATGCGTTATTCGCCAATCGTGAGAAAGGCAAAGGAAATCCTTGACCAGGGAAAAATCGGCAAAATAAGTTCGTTCAGGTTCAACCAGACAATCGGCGGACACATGTTCCATAATTTCCGCCGGACAATGAAAACCGGCGGCGGCCAACTGCTGGAAAAGGCAACCCACGACTTCGATGTCCTGTTGCACTGGGTGGAATCGGCGCCAAAACGAGTCAGTGCAATCTGCAAGCAGCAGAAGTTCGGGGGAAATAAACCCGATGATCTGCACTGTTGCGACTGCTCCGAAAAGGACACCTGCCCGGAGTCAATGGCAAAACACGTCAAACCTGCATTCAAGGATGTAAAACCCAGCAACGATTTATGCGTTTTTGCCAAATGCGTAGACGTTCCGGATAACGAAGTGTGTATGCTTGAACTCGAAAACGGGGTATTTGGAACCTACAGCAACACTTATTTCACCCACGGATTCTATTCCCGGGTATATGAGGTTTACGGAACGGAAGGAACAATGCAGCTTTGCTTCACGCTGCCCAACCGGAAAAGAACCGGCAACGACGATTTTGACGGAACCTTGGAAATCTACCCGAACCATGATAAATACGAATGCCATGAATTTAAATATGAAGGCCGCATCCATTACAACGGCGCTCCGGGAGTGGTTGCCCACTTCAACAATCTTATGGATGGCAAGGATAAGCCTTATTCACCGGTGGATCAAGCATTCGCGGCCGAACTTATTGCAGCCGCCGCATACAAGTCAAACGACGAAAAACAGCAAATCAATATCATGGATCTGCTCCCGGAAGACTTGAAGCCGATGCTCTCGGAAGCATTCAGAAAGTAACGGTATATCCGAAAAAACTTCCGGAGCCCCTACGCTTGAAGCGCTGGAAAAAACGCGCAATCATGCTATTGTCTGCTCATAACCTTTTATCAACAGATGGACTTTATGTTATGCGCAAATTCACATTATGCCTGCTTGCCGTATTCCTTTCTTTCACCGTATGCAACTCCGTATTGGCCGATGGTGCAAAAAATTCCGTTAAAACCAGTCAGGCCAAAACAGAAATAACTCCCGAAGACGATCACGGAAACTTTTACCGGATCGGACGCGGTTTCACAAACTTCGGCACTTGTTGGCTGGAAGTATTCCGCTGCATGGCTTACCGGAACACCCAGGTACCATTCTGGGGATTTATTGCCGGCGCGGTCGAAGGATCGGGACTTACCGGAATCCGCGCTTTCACCGGCGTACCGGACATTCTGTTCCTCGGCTATATGCCTGAACCGTTGTTCAATGACCGCTTCCGGGATTTCATATGGAATTCTCCCTGGCAACCACCCAAGAAAAAAGATAAAAAGTAAAGATCAGGAAGGTTGGTAAATTGAAGCTACTGAAAGTTATGCTGCTTCCGGCATTGCTGTTGTTGGCTTCCGGTTGCGGAACATTTCGCAGAGTCAACTACGGATACCGTCATACTTATTTCCCGGTATCCGAATCAAAGAACTACGGATTCTCGCGAAGATATCCCAACTCATTTACCGTATATCCTTTTAAAAACCTTTCATGGTACAAGGATGCCTCAGCAAGGGCGCGTCAGGCCACATTCCAGGCATTTTCCCTGATCGGCCCATGCTCTCCAATGCCTGAAGTTGACCGCCTGGCATCATTTCCTTACACCGACCAGGACGCCCTCAGGGTCGCCAGGGAACTAAAAACCGATGCGGTTATTATCGGAGACGTCACAACCCAGGACCACATCTGGGCACTGCTGTTTTCTTACTCGTATGTAAAAATAAACCTGAGAATCTATGACACCCGCACGGGCAAAATATTGTGGAAGGGCGGAAACTGGTCCCAAGACACCAAAGTCGGACTGGGAATTCTTCTCGAACCGATAATGGTGATGATTTCCCACGGGCTGTGGTCAAGGACCACTACCGAATTATACTACATGGCGAATATGGACATTATCGCAAAAATCCGTCCCGATGTCCTGGCGCTTTATAAGCTGGGAAGCAAAAAAGCCGTCAAAAAATGATCACCAGTAGGGACCAGGTTTACCAGGTTTCCTTGTGAACGGCACTATTCCGGAAACGCGTTCTGGCAGTAATGTCGGTTTCAGGATATCCCATCGCTATCGCGCAAATGGGCAACACATTTTCAGGCAGGTTTAAAAGTTTGGATATATGTTCCACCCGGTCCTGGCGCGGATGCACTCCCAACCAGCACGTCCCTACCCCGAGAGCCGAAGCAGCCAGCAACAGGTTTTCTATCGCCGCGCTGCAGTCCTGAAGCATATAGGAAAGTTCGTTACCATGAGCTTTATCCAAATCTCCGCAAACAACGATTCCAACCTGACCGTCCGGAAGAAATTTACCGTTCGGCAATCCTTCGGCAACCGCCTTAAGCATGCCCTTATCGCGTATTACAATAAACTCCCAGGGATCTTTAGCACAGGCGGAAGGAGCGGCCATCGCCGCTTCCAGGATATCATGGACGGTTTCAGGGGAAACATCCGCATTTCTAAACGACCGTATGCTTCTCCGGGAAAAAAGCAAATCAAGCTTAGGATTCATAATCAATCTCCAGAAATAAATATTTATATAACGATATCAAGGATAATACCCATCGAAAAATTTGCGCCGCGAAGGATCACGGAGCTTTTCCAGGGTTTTAATTTCAATCTGCCGGATCCGCTCACGGGTAAGGTTGAAGTTTTTACTCACTTCCACAAGCGTCTTCGGATTTTGCCCGTCGAGCCCGAAACGCATGGTAATAATCTGCTGTTCACGCTCGGTAAGAGTGGCAAGCGCCTCCTGAAGCTTCTCACGCAAAACCTTTGACGCAATTCCCTGGACCGGATCGTCCGCATCGGAATCACTCAGAAAATCCTCTAACATGGTGGGATTTTCATAACATACCGGCGCCTGCAGGGAAATAGCCTGCCGCGCCATCTTCCGGATAGCGCTGATCCTTTCCCGGGGAATCTCCATTTTTATGGCAAGCTCCTCGATACTCGGCTCGCGTCCCTGCTCCTGCAGAAAACGCTGCTCAACGGCATTCATCTGGTTGATGGTCATGATCATGTGTACGGGAATCCTGATTACCCGCGACTGATCGGCAATCGCTCGCGAAGTCGATTGTTTTATCCACCACGTCGCATATGTGCTGAATTTATGTCCAAGTTTATAATCAAATTTTTCCAGCGCGCGCATCAGGCCAAGGTTTCCCTCCTGAATCAAATCATTGAGAGGCAGCCCCCGGTTCTGATACTTTTTCGCAATGCTGACCACAAGGCGCAAATTTGACTCAAGCATTTTCCGGCGAACACTTTCAAGCTCGTTCAACGCGTGTTTTACATTGACCATCAACTCAAGAAATTCATCCAGGTCCATCAGAAATTTATTTTCAAGAAAACTGCGCCGCGTTGCCGAAATCTGCTTTGCCTTATCGCGAAATTCATCAAGCCGTCGCGCACTGAGCTTATCAAGGGAAAGACTTGAATCAGAGGCATATTTTTCAGCCACATCCCGCCACTCGTCAAGAAAATCATTTACCACGGGATACTTCAGCATTAAATCAATCATTTCTTCGCGTAATTCTTCCAGGTTGCCGCTTTTATTTATATAAGCGGCTTCAAGCTTTCCGTGCATGTCACTAATCCCGGTTTCCCATTCCTCGAGCTTCTGATAAACATTGGAAATCTTTTTACCTTCAGGCTGGAGCGAAGACGGAAGAAACAGGTTGCTGATATTTTCCTGATCAGACTCTTTCAAATGCTTAACGTGTTCAAGTGCAACAAACCCCAAACGATATACCAGCTTCCGCAAATTGGTAACATGATTGTCAATATCTTCAGCAAGGTCCATTTCCTCATTGGCATTCAGCAACGGACTTTGACTCATCTCACGCAGATAAATCCGCAACGCATCGGCAGATTCCCGCTCATCAATGTGAATTTCATCAACGGCGCTGTTTCTCTTATCAACATCATCGGAATTTTTTGTTGAAAGCAACTGAGACTTGCCGTCTCTGTCATTGTCAAACGTTTTGTTATTTCCCACACGCGACATAATGGAGAGCCCAGATTTTTTTTAAACCCCAAATTTCTTTTAAACTATGTTAATATTTCATTTTTGTCAAGTTCAAAATATGAATAGAATCACCATATCTGCAGTTGCATTGCAATATCTCTGACGCTATATTTACTGCTTGCACCCGAAAACAACCTATATACGGGGCTGTAGCTCAGTTGGCTAGAGCGGTTGGTTCGCAATCAACAGGTCGTGGGTTCGACTCCCATCAGCTCCACCATTAAATTCAAGCCTAAACATCCAATTACAAACATTTTACAACTCAACCAGCGTCCCCTTGTGTCTTTCAATATTCCTTTAAATTCCTACTGTTCTTTGCCGGATAAACCACCAATAGACCACCACTTATTTCTTGCCTGCCTGAACTCAAAGAGAAAATCATAATGGTGGTCTATTTTGCTTGAAATTTTCGGATTGAGGCATTGCAAGGCAGACATTACCCTTATTATTGCCCTCTTAAAGGGGTAATACCCTTATTCCTTCTTCCCTGAATCAGGATTTTTTTCCGATAAGCATACAGGATAAGCATACAAAACGCTGAATTTTCCCGAAAAAAGCCGTTATTTTGCCGCTGGAACCTGTATTTTTCAAGTTTTCCGGCGGCATAACTCCACGGTCATAAAGACCGCTCCGGCCCTTCACAGAGCACTTATACGCCTCCAAACTGGACAAATCCAGAACCCCGCGCGTTCCCGGTGATTGCTTTCCCGGGAAAAACTTGCAGGAATTGCCCTATTGCAACTTCTTTCTATGCTTTTCAAGAAAATCTTTGTCAGGCAGATTTCTCTTGGGAAGTAAGATTTGCTTCCCTTCATATTCCTTAAAATGTTGCTTGAATGCCTGATTGTTAGTGTATTCTTTGAGGGATTTTCCAAGAACCAAGCGATAATCGTCATCTATCGTTATCAAGTGACGGTCAAAAGCGGCGTCATAAGTCGCGGATAAACACAGACCATTTTCGGGATTCAGTCTATTTTCTTTATCTTCCGACCAAGCGACTATATGACTGGCTCTTAAAACATCTGGAATATTTAACCCATTTATGCAGCATTGACAATTAAAGTTATTCAAAATCATTTTCCTGAAGAAGTATTGGTTAACCCTGGCACTAATCATTTGCATTCTCTCTTTCCCTTCAAAGCGATCAGGCTCTAAATCAAGATCATCTATATTGTCTATATCTTGCTTTAGCAGAAGCTTACTAAGCTCTTTGGGGTTCGTCATAAGCTCTTTAGAAAGAATTTGATTCAACTTCCGTTCATGATGATAGATGATCAGAAATTGTTTATAAGAATTAATTGCCGCAGAATAAAATCTTGATTGCCAATAACTTCTTTTAAAATTATCGTTAAAAATTCCCTTGTCCCCCAGTTTTTGCTGATCGAGAATAAAATTGTATAGCTTGATAATTTCCGGGACACTGTCAATCCTATAAATATTTTTAAACTTATCGAAATGCTTAACACCATTTAAAACACGCTCCAAGTATTCCAGAGCTTTTAAATAGGAAGGTGCTTTATTGCTACCAGGCCGATTATTTGAATATATGTAATTTTCAAACTCGTTTTTCATCGAGCAAGTTTCTGGCATATTTTTTATACTCCAATCCTTTTCATAGCACTTGTTTCAGCACTCCGCGCATTACGAATGATCTCGTTTTCAGGAAAAACCTGCAGACATTACCCTTATTATTACCCTCTTAAAGGGGTAATACCCTTATTCTTCGCCAAGTTGCGCCGGGGCCTTTGCCTTCGCATTTCAAGTTTCCGGCTTCACGGTGCTGTTTAAGGATGCGACGAATCATATCACGGCTGACCGCTGGACATTTTTGCTCAAGCTGGCTGACGTTGAACGTTTCACCGCCTTCATTTATAGCTTTGACAATCATTTCGGTCTTTGCGCCGCGTTGACTTGTCATTTGACCAATTCTTGATTCAAAGTCCCTGAAAATGTTTTTAACGGTAAAAAGCAGATAGTTAAGATAGGGCCAGGGATCATGTTTGCCCTCATGCCAGCCTTGGGAGGAAATCTTAAGTGTTTCGTAATATTGCGGCTTATTATTTTCAATATCTTTTTCCAGACTGATATAACGTCCTGCTTCAATTCCGCATTGATACAGTCCCAATAACAGAAGCAACCGGGAAACCCGTCCATTTCCATCCCGGAACGGATGAATACACAGAAAATCAAGGTTGAACGCCATGACCGCCAGCAAAGGTGGCAATTGCTGTTCCCTTACAGCTTCCCGGTACAATTCCAACGTGCTATTCAGGTAATCAACGGTATTTTTTGCCGGTACAGTCTTAAACCGGACACGTTTCTTCCCATCCGGGAATGTTTCAATAATATCACCATCTTTTTCCTTAAACTGTCCGGCATCCCAAATCTGACCATGAATCATCCGATGCAAACGACAAATTAACTCAGCATCCAAAGTCAAATTGTCGTAACTCTGATGAATAAGATTAAGGGCTTCCCGGTATCCGCGTACTTCTTCTTCATTGCGGTCTTTCAACTGGTTTTTGCCGAAAATCACCGTCCCGATTCGCTTATCGTCAATTTCCACCCCTTCAATCCGATTGGAAGAAACCGCGCTTTCAATTATGGAGTGTTCCCGCAAGGCTTTCAACTTTTGCGGTGACTGACGGGTAAAAAGTTGTTGTCGCCCTTTCATCTCCGCTATATCGGACAGCATCCAGGAAGTCGCCATCGGCAACTCCCGCAAACTGTCCTTAAATTGTAAAAATGTTTTCATTCTCTTAAATACACCTCAATATCAAATTAATTACTTCTCTAGCATTATTGATAAAATAATTCATTTATCGCAATTTTCATCATGGGGGAATGAGCTAATTTCCTTTATTATCGTATAAATATATAAAATTGAGAGGCATAAAAATATAATTCCTACAATCCATATACCAATGATGCCGTATTTTTCAATTGTTTTACCATTAATCACATTAGTTTCCATGAGAACACCTATAGTGATACCTGGAATTAATAATATAAAAACTGTATACATTCCTACTGTAAAGGGAAATAACCATATCGCCCTGATAATATACCAAAACTTTTCCATTATAGACATGCTTGCCCAATATTTCATACCTGTTTTAAATATCTTTTGGCATGCAGGACAGGTAGATAGAGGTGGTCCTATCAAACTTTTTGCATAAACTACTCTATCTTCGAGCTTGTATCCACAATATGGACACTTGGTTGTTCTATATAACATAGCAGGAATATCCCTTATTATTTATCATTATTGCCATTCAGAAATTTTTTTCTTTTCCTCTGATTCAAATAATTTATAATTTTTTTCTTGTTTTATTTCCATTTTAATTTTTTCTACATTAAATAATTTTGCATCAATAACATTATCATATTGCTTCGCGCCATTTGAAGCAATACCTATCAGCTCCTTTGAAGTAATTTGATGGCATGCTTGTTCACATAAATAAGATAAAATTTTTTGACGAATTTCTCTATTCTCATTAACAAAAAGAAATAGATAACTAATATTCATTAATTTGCTAGTATATATAAAATAACTACATTTTTTCTTTTTTGTTTTTTCTAAACTTTGTAACAATTTATTACCGATCTCCGCCCTTTCCATTCTCGTTGTTTTATTCAATTTTCCAAATAACAATAAATAATGGTTTTCAGATTCATTAATATTTTCATAAAATTCTTTTTGGAGAGTCTCATAAAATATTTTAATAATTTTATCATAGATTATGCTATTCTCATGACGTTCTTGACGCTCGTTTATTTTTTCAGCATATATTCCCCTGTAATCTTCCCACAACCCAGGTGAAACAAAAATATTGTAACACTGCTCATTTAAACTTTTCTCAATGTCTGGATAACGCATTTTATACAAAGCCAATAAATCAAGTTCATTACCCCAAATAAGCTTTTGTTCATTAATACATTTTTCTCTTGTCATAATATAATAAATAAAATCTGCAGGAGTTGTGAGTTCGCAAGCCATTTTACATAAATCTGTTAAGATAAAGGTATGTATTTTAATATCTCGATAAACATCCAACATATTGGGATATTGAAATCTAAATTCCGGGTTTTCATGCATCGAGTCAGGAATATTCAGTGAAATTAACCCAATTTTATACTTAATCCTCGACCAAATTATTTTAAAATCATGTCCATTTTGCATTTTAGCATATACATCCGCATTTCGTGAATAAGCATTTAATGTCGTACTGAATTGCTGCATCGCTTTTTGATGCTTTTTCTTAATGCGCCCCAATTTGATATCATCAATATCAGAAGCCTGAATTACAACCGACTTTGAATGTATAATAATTGCAATATCATCAAATAGAACAAGGATATCTGTTAACTCTTTTCTCCCACTTTCCTCAGCTACAAATGGAGATCTAAATACTAGCTCATTTCCAAATATGCAACTACAAACTTGCTGAAGTATATCTTCTGCTTTTGTCCCATGTGAAGAAGGCATAATTCGCACCTTTTTGGATAGTTGGCAAATTACATCAATCAATAATCATTCACGTTTCTAAGTATCCCATCTTGCTAATATTTTATCCCGTTTTTTCTGGATTTCCAGTTTTACTTTGGCTTGGAGGATGGGCTTTTCCCAAATATCCTGGAATCGGTGGATGTCTTCGAGGCTGTTAAAGCCCCAGGACTCATAGGAACTCAGGTTATCAAAATTGAAATCCTGGACGCATACGGCGTTTTTTGCCAAGGGAACGGTTTCTTTCAAGCCCCATTGCGAAGGAGTAAACAAAAAGCGGTCTTCTTTCTTGTCATAGCCAATAAACAGGGTTTTCATCTTGCATTCTGATATTCTTTCTATGGGACTCCGGCGCACTCTCGGTTGCTTTTCCTTTTTGTCTTCTTCCTCTTCCTGCTCAGGTTCTGGCTTTTTAGGAGTCTCAAACATTGCTTTATCCATGCTCAAAGAGCCGAAATCATGTGACGGCTGATAGAATCTCATTCCCGGAGTTTTTAAAGCCCACGGAGGAAAGCCACGTTCAGGAGACTTTATCAGATATTTCATGATATACCTGATTGCTTGTTCCGGGCTTGTTACGTTTTTATCTGTCTCCGACAAATAGCATTGCTCCCCGATCCCCCATTTTCTCAACAACCGGTGTACTTTATTCAGATCAAAGAAATGCGGTATAGCAATCCAACCTTGCCGATTTTCCGGTTTCTGCTTTACAGCGTCCTTTGTTTCCCGGCAATACCACATCAACGGCAAATCCGAAACATCGATAAGGATATGCCAATGCGGCCAGCCGTCACCGGTTTTTTCCTGAATTTCCATAACCCATACCCAACGCCGGACTTTCATTTCCTTGGTAAGCAGTCGCGCCAGGAACTTCTTTTTCATTACATAATGGTATGCTTCTTCAGGAGAAGAAAATAAAATTCTATTGATTGTTATTGTATATAATTTGGGGGTTTTTATTAAATGTTGTTTTTTTAGGAATTTCTTTAATAATTCCAATCCTCTTCTTTTTCTGCAATCCGGACACATCCAATCCTTACAATCACATGCAACCGCACGGAAGAATGTTTCATTATTATCACAGGTTACTTTTATTCTATCTTGTTCAAGTATAGTAGCGGCTTCGCCGCCGTCAGCGCCGGTGCGCATCCCCGGCTTGAGCGCTTGCGGCGCTTGGCCGGCGTCTTCCGCGCTACAAGATTCAGAATCACGATCAGAAGAAGCTTTAACATCCTGAGGCTTCATGCTGCACCCCCTGGATTAAAAGTCTTTCAACTTCATTCAGATCGTAACGAACCTTACGGCGAGTAATATAGACGGCATGCAATATTCCCCTTGCCGCGTACCGCTGAACAGTTTTAACATGACAATCAAGAATTTTTGCCGCTTGCCTTACCGTCCCCATGCGTGGCTTTTCCGGACGGAATTCTTTGCAGGCTTTTAGGATTTGTTCTTTCTGTTCTTCTGAACAGGTCGGATCAGCGTTAACAACTGCGCTGATTGCTGTAAGTGTCTCTTTTTTCATTTCACTTTCCCTTTCTTTTGGTTTGTTATTGAAATCAAAAAAAGCTTTCAACTTCAATATTCACAGAAAGGGTAAGCCTCTGCAACATAATGGTTAAAGAGAATCAGTGACACTTTCAAAATAGTCATAAAAAAAGGTGACACTTTGAAAGTGTCACCACCAAAAACAAATTAAATAAGTATATTTTGAAAGTTTATTGTTTTTCTTTTTCTTCCTCTTCTATGTCTTTCTTTCCTCGGTAAACAGCACGTTTAATTGTCGCTGCTCGTTGCTTGATTTTATCATTTAAAACTTTTTTCATTTTTAAACCATCAGGATAGCTTAAATCATTTTTTATTTCATCAAACTGCTTGATCTGTGCCGCTAAATCATCTTTGGACATAGCTATATATACTTCCTGATTACTTCCATAATCAGGACGCAATTTTAAAAATTTCTCATGAAGCTTTATTCTTGATCTGCGTTGTTCTTTCTTTGCTTTTCGCCTTTCAACTTCTGGTTTAAAAATATAGTCTAGGTACGCTTCCAATACTTCAGAATATTGATTTATAGATTCTTCAGCCTCCTCATCTTCTATCTGCTTATAACCTTCCGCAAATTTACGCCATTTTACAAGCAAACCATCTATTTCTCTTATTAAAGGTTGCAGGTTTTCTGGAATTCGATCTAAATCTTTAATTAATTTTGCGGTATCCCAAATAGAGAAAAGTACAGTTGCAAATTTATTCCTTGGTAAATCAGCTTCGTCAAACAGGTATCCTTTTTCCTTGTCGTATGCAACCATGCTATCTCTGTTATCAACAATAACAGCTCGTTTAGTATTTGACGAAACTTTTTTAAAAACTTCCCTGCCCTGCTCCGAAAGGATAACATTGTAAGTATCATTGGGAAATGTTGCAATACTATAAACAAGGTCTTTAAGAGTAAGGGCAAACTTCAACCCAAACTTTAATCCCCTATGCTCTTCCGGCAACTCTTTATGCAACTTTTCGATCAACTGCCGAAGCCGTTTCAGCTTCTTTGCCAGCTTTGTATTGTATCCTCGCATACCATTATTTCCTTCTATTTACGAAACCGCTGCGCTAAAATTACTTCAGCGACTCCGGTATTGACTTCTTCCGCTGAGATCATGAAGCGCAAAATCAAAAAAATAGTTCTTTTAACCGTTCCCGGAAATATTCAACAATGCTTCGGTTCCATCCCTGCTTGACTACCTGAAACCATCTATTTTTTAAATTTCGCTCTCTATCGCTTCAGAATTCAAATCCTCGTCTACAGCCAAAGCAATTTTTTTCGTATAGTCCGTTAAGGTACTTT
Organism: Victivallales bacterium; assembly: GCA_963678815.1. Lineage (GTDB taxonomy): Bacteria > Verrucomicrobiota > Lentisphaeria > Victivallales. Next base: position 2,526,329 of record OY787460.1, on the reverse strand, counting down.
TCAACATTTCAGCGGCTTTTTCAAGTTTTTCTTCCGGAATCATATCAATTAGCTTTTTAAGCTGTTCTCTCTTTTCAAATACCTTATTTCCACTTCCTATTATAGGTAGACTGTCAACAGCTTTTTTTGCCGCCTCCTGGGAAATGTGCGCATAATGCCTTGTCATGGCTGGTGATCCGTGGCCTACTATTGACTGAACTATTGCCAGCGGTACGCCGGAATTGGCGCAGAAACTTACAAAAGTATGCCTAAAACTATGCATGGAATACTGACTTGCTTTGAGCTTTCTCCTGGTTTTGACTTTATCAGTTGCCGTTTGCAATCCTATAAACTGAAAAACTTTTATACTATCCTTGGATATGCCCCAGGGATTTGTTTTATAACGTTCCGCGACATCCGGAATAATATATTCATCCCGCCGCCACTCCGAGGCTTCAATAAGGGCTTGCCGTAACTGTGGATGCATGGGAACTGAAACACTTCTGCTACTTGTCTTGCGTCTCGTTTTTTCCGGGATATACGATATAAGATTGTTTTCAAAATTGACATTTTCCCAGCGCATCAAACAAGCATCCTGTCCCCTGGCTCCAGTCCAACAGCAAATATTGAACATTACATTCATTTGCTCTTTGTGTAAAAGATAAAATTCAGGATTATCAAAAGCCTCAAAAATAGACTTGACTTGCTCCTTGGTAAATTCTTTCCTTGATTCTTTTTCCTCAATCTTCTTGCCAATCTTTTCAAATGGATTTCCATCCAGAGCCGCACTTTCCTTTATCGTATTAAACACTAATTTAATTGTCTGCAAGTAGGCATTATAGGTTCGAGTTGATATTTTACGAGACCAAAGATAATTGAAATACTCATTTGCAACAGAATTATCAACTTGAGATGCCAATTTTACTTCGGGATGTTTCTTACCAATCCAATCAATAAATTTATCAAATATTTTCTTATACCACTTGACTGTATTTTCCGAACTGTCAGGCCGATTAGGCTGTTTAATATACTCATTCCATATATTTTCACAAAGTAATCCTGATTGCCGCCGTAATTTTTTCGCTTCAGCAATATGGACGGCTATTTGCTCTTTTGTACTGGCTTGAAGCAGTGGTACTAATTCCTTGGCTTTTTCTTCGGCTTCTTTTCTCTTGGTAGTTTTGAGAGAAGTCTTCTTTTTCTGACCGTTCACGGTATATTCAAGATAATAAAATTTTCCACGCTTGTATACTGTCCCCGCCCCTTTATTCCGCCGTTTAGTGTATGCCATTTTTTCTCTATATACTCCCTTAAATTCCTCAAAATATCTATTAAGTCCATTACTATAGCGCACTTTTCAACATAAACCACCAATAAACCACCATTTTCCATATTTTATATACAATTATTATTGGTTCGCAATCAACAGGTCGTGGGTTCGACTCCCATCAGCTCCACCATTCATTCCCGCACGGAACCCTCTCTTTGAATTTTGGAAAATATCGTATAAGTCGTTGTATTAATAGGTTATGCGACCGATGCACCGTTCCCCCCGTGACAAGTAAAAACGGCTTGTAGATGGCCATTGCGAGCCATTTTCTCTCCGTCTCTCTAAAAGTTCTTGTTACGACCAGAACTTTTGGAAATTTTTAAATTTTACTTCCACTCATTCATTACCAACAACTTATCGCACTACATGAGAATGATTATCAAAAAGTGTTCCTTTTTTCACCGAATATGGTAGGGTACAAGCACTGTGATTTCTCGAACCCGTGACAAGAAGATTAGCCTCAATCGCCCCTGTTTTTGCATTGATTTTTCCGGGAATTTGTTCTGAAAAGGCTTCCGTTTTTTACCAATTTTCGGTTTGCTTTACAATTTCCATGGTGCCCGTGGTATGTGAAAAGCGAAGCTTCAAGAAGGTATTCGTTTTCAAGCAATAACTGCTCATTAATATTCAAGTCAAGTAACTGTGTCAGCAACAGCTTGACTGCTTTCCAGAAATCGCGTTTCATATTCATTCCTGCCTATAATTCAAAACAAAACAGGCAAGATAAGCGATGTCAGTTCAAATTCAAACTCAGAACGGATTTTGTACTCAAATCTGTACTCAGATGAGTTGCTTCGGCTTATAGCAGCGGCGCCGCTACTTCGGCGCCTTTTCTCTCGTCGGACAGGTAGGCCGCGTACATCACGCTGATTGTGTCCGCAGCGAGTTGGGCTCCGCATTTGGGTTCCCGATCAAGACTGACGCATTCCATGAAGTCCTGCATTTCCTGTGGATATCCGCTCATCCAATCCTCGTCGGGACTCGGCATGCTCCAGCCTTGTTTTGTGCCGATTTTTTCACAGATATAGACGTCCTCCAGTTGCGCTTCGTCGGGATTATATAATACGCCGCAATTGTTGGGATTGATATTGCAGCGATACCGATGGTTGTTGGCGTAAACCTCCAGCCAGTTATGTACGCCCCCCATTACCAGTTCGTTTGAAACGAGATCGGCGACCATGCCATCTTCGAAAACAATATGTACCTGACAGAAGTCCTCAACGTCCAGGTAGTCAGTCCGGAGATAGCCCTGGTCGATATAGTTCGGATTTTTGGTGATCGAATGGGTCCTGGCATTGACGCATGCGGGTCTTATCGGTTTTCCTGAACGCATCAGGCCTTCAACACTTTTCAGATACAACATCGCGGTCAGGGGGTGGCATCCTTTTCCCACCAGCGAGCCGCCTCCGGCAAGTTTCCAAACTCCATACGCCGGGCTGTGACTACCGGAATGACTTTCCTCGCCCTGCATCCAAAGGATTTGTCCTTTCGAGGCCTTAAGGATTTCAACTTCCTTCTGAATACTCGGAGCATAGACCCAGTTTTCGGCGTACATCAGTTTTACATGATTTTCTTTTGCCGCCTGGATGATTCGTTCGGCGCTGGCCAGGGCTTTTTCCAGCATGACTGCCTTGTCTGAAGAATTGCCCCGCCAGTTATCATCTGCATCGTCCCCGCCAAAGTAGCCGGTGAACGGTTTTTCGACGATTACATGCTTTCCGGCCCTGGCCGCCATTACCGCGTATTCCTCATGTTTGTAACCTGGAGCGCAGATATCGACCACGTCCACGTTCTCAAGCATCTTCTCGAAACTATCAAAAGCGATAATTCCTCTTGCCGCCGCAAACTCCTCCCGCTTTTCCGGAGTCAGCGAATAACCCCCGACAACCTCAACCGGCACTCCCGTAACCGACCTATATGAAGCGTAATGAAATTTGGCCGCGAAACGCGAACCCACTATTCCAACTTTATTTTTTTCCATCCGTTGATGTCCTATTGTTAATGCCCCGTTGATTGGCCAGTGAATCATTTATTGCAAAGTTTTCTTTACGCCTCCGAAATCATCCTCGATCAAGCTGCCTTTGACATTGTATTTTTTAGTCGGCACGTTGTAGAACAACGGCTTAGTGATGGCCGGGGCTTCAACCGTGATGGATTTGGCCAGGATGTTGTTGAGTGAAATATTTCTCACTCTTTTACCAATAAAGATGGTCGAGGGATGGTCAACCGCCATGACATTGCTGACACTGATACCGTTGCCGTTGATAATTCTTAATACTTCACAGCTTCCCGCAGTATCATAATTCCACAGGTTCTTAATCTCAATCGTGGCTCCCGCGGCGTTGGCGTTCAAAAATATTCCCCGGGCCCGCGCTTCAAAGGTGATTTCCGAAAGCCGGACGCATTGCACGCATCCTTCCAGTCTGATCGCCCAGTCCGGGCGGCGGGTTCCCTGAAGTCCGACAACAATATTTTCCACGATACTGGTATTAAACCGGGAACCTTGCTTGCAAAGTATCCATAAGCTTTCGAATTGACAGTCCTTAATCTGGGAAAACATCATGAAACCAGTACAGACAAATCCCGCCTCTTTTCCTTCCCATCGACAATTTTTCATCCGCAACCTGCTCGCTGACACTCCCATTGTATGAGCGCCGAAACGTTGTCCTTTCACCCATAGATTTTCCAGAGTCACACCTGTACATGACATTTTAAAACCAGCCCGGACTTTGAAGTCAATCTTTCGATCATACCAGTTTTTGCGCCAGAAAACCATTCCCGCCTCGGCCGTCGAATCGATTACCGGCCGGGTCGCTTTATCACCAATAATAGTAACGTTGGGCCTGAGCAGGATCGGCCTGGTCGTATAATATACTCCGCGCGGGATATAAACCACGCCGCCAAAACCATATCCCGGTTTTATTGGATAATCGGGTTTCCACCAATATCTGTTGGATCCGCGCATCTTAATATCAACGGGAAAGACACACGAGTCGATCGTCCGTTGGATCGCCTCCGTATCGTCGTGAACTCCATCGCCAACGGCTCCGAAATTTTTCACGTTAAACCAGTTGTCCGCAGGTTGTCCGTTCCGTTCCGCGGCTTTCGCGGGGCCATTGGTCAGTTTATATACTTCTTTTTCGTTAAGCACGCTTTTCCATATCGCACAGTTCTCAATATTTCCATGCAGTGGAAGATTAGTATTATGATTATGGTTTCCGCCGATTGTCAGCGGCATGCTAACATACTGTAAAGCCTGAGGCGTAATAGAACCTTTGGCGCGGGTGATCAATTTACCGGTTTTGGTTTCGAACATCCATCCTTGAATAGCGCCCGATTTATGGTTATATGAAAAACAGACATCAACAAAGGTTCCGATCGGAGCTCCTTTCAGATCCAGCGACTGGTTCTTCGCGGGATGGATTCGAAAACTGAACCAGGGTTTCGGTCCTTTATTATAGATAAGCGAAAATCCCTGCTTGCCATCATATTTTCCCATGGCCATCAAAACCGTCGATTTGGTATTGCGGTTTGAACATCTGACCCAGACGGTAAAATCGCCTTTAATTTCGAACGCGTTTTTGGTCTCCAGATATTTTCTTACGCCATCAACCGCCCAGCCACAGCCGTCGTTCATAAAACCGCCGAAAAACTTAACTCGCTCCCGATGGTAATAATCGCCTGAACGAATTCCGAATAGAGCAGAACGCTGCTCATCCCCTTTAACAACCAGGTCGAGAGCGGAACCGGCGGTTCCGTAATTATAGTAATCGTTTTTTTGAGTAAAACGCCACCAGCCAAAGGCGTTGTCAAGAACAGAATCCGATCGAAGTTTGACTAACGGAGGTTTGGTGTGCTTGTTCAAGCCGCGCCGGGATTTCCTGGACCAGTCATCAAAAAAAGCCGCGGCTTGCGGATTCAATTCTTTTAATCCCACTTTCAAAGATTCCGGAAGAATCAGCTTGCTGTCCTTCAATTTGTCTTTGATGTAATTAATATCAATGTCTTTCGAATCATGCCGGTAGTGTAAAAAATAAAGTTGAGCGTTGATAAACTTCACGACGCGTTTTTCATTGTTCTTATCCAGAAAGAACTTAACACCTTTCAGATAGCCTTTAATAAATTTTTCGACATCTTCAGGATTATTCTTTAAAATATAATCTTTCACGCAGATGATTTCGTCGAAGACACCGGGACACTCCGCGCTGGTGGCGGTGATTTTTCCGTCACCTTTGGTCAGGCACTCCTTCGCTCCTTCAGCGTCAATGACGATGGCTGAGACTTTATTGTCGATAAATGATTTTGGAATGTTCAACCCGTGAAGGTCCACGATCGTCACGTCATCCAGAGTCAACCCGTCTTTCTTTAAAACATGTGACAGGAAATAAAGGTTGGCGCATTTAAGCTCGCACGCCACTTTTTTCCCTTTTAAATCGCTCAACCCGCCTATATCCTTTTTGACGACAAACTTCGTCCTTCCTTTGTCTATGGCTACTTTCGCGACGGGAACGATTTTCACCCCTTCCAACATATGGTTGAGAGCGTCGACTGCCCGGCAAATCAGGAAATCTACACGCCTTTTGCCGGTTTGTTTGAAACCATGCTTCAAACCACCAAAAAGGGCGTCATCGTCGGATTTCACCGCGACATTGACAGATATCCCCTCATTTTTCCAGGCGCCGCCCCGAAACGCTTTCAGAACCATCGCTGGACCATGCCGCATGTCATCCGTAATCCCAAGGGTATAGCGTTTTCTATGGGAGGCTCGTGCGGCCGTCAGCGTTTCCTGAAACATAATCGCGTCTAAAGCTAGGAGCAGGCAAACAACTCTCAAACATAAAATTCTATTCATTGTCAATACTGATATCGCTGAATTTAGTTGCGGTTTGTTTAACATAAAAACCAACCTTGGCAATATCTTTGAAATTGTCGTCCAGTTTGGTTTCCCCAATTTCCTGACCATTAGCGGTCATGGTCAGAGTTTTATCCTGGAGGTCCACGGTAACCGTCAAGTCGAATACCTGAGATTGGTCCATTTTCGCATCGTTTTTTCCAATGACCTTAGCTACGTTGCCGAAAACGCTGTACTTTTTTCCGCCAATATAGATTCCCGCCTTGACGGTGAGATTGTTGCTGCTTTTCAGCAACAGGAATCCGTTGCGGCCGCCATCTTCTTTCGCGGCTTGAATTTTCAGCTTGAAAGTCGCTTTCCCGGTCACGGGATTGTCCAGTTTTCCCAACGCGCTGGAGGAACCTTTGTTGTTTTCCAGCAGCCACGGTATTTCACCTGAAGTCTTTTGCAATTCTCCATTTTTCGACTTGAATTCTTTGATCGTGGTTTCAGCCCGGCAGATTGCTCCGGACATAACCAACACCGCAACCAGTACGAATAATCTTGAAAGTTTAATCATTATTATCACCTCTTTAAATTTTAAATTCTGATTTCCGGTATTCCACCGGCACCTGAAAACCATCTCCGCTCCGGCATAATTCCTCTATAAATTCTTTGATTAATTCCTCTTTTTGTTCATTATATAAAGGATCGCCAATGATATTGTTTAATTCATATGGATCCTGACGTAAATCATACATCTCCCATAATTCGTTTTGCTTAAAAGTAATTTTAAAGTCTTCCGTAATATAAGCCCGCCAGGGAAACTGGCAATAGTTTTCATATCCGGTCCATGTGGAAACTGGATAATGCAATGTCACTCTTTTTCTTTTGGAGGAATATTCCGGATTAATCAAACAGTGGCTCAAATCTTTTCCACTGACCGATAATTCCTCCTTAATTCCAGTCAATCCCAACATAGTGGGATAGAAATCCAGATTGGTAATAAGCTGCTTAAACCTTGAACCTGGAGTTATTTTTTTAGGGTATCTGACAATAAGCGGGATTCCAACGGATTCCTCGTAAGGCAGCTCCTTGTTGGACAATCCATGCGCTCCCAGCATATTGCCGTGATCGGAAAAAAACATAATAATTGTGTCGTCAAGCGCTTTCAATTGCTCCAGACAGGAAATGATTCTGCCGATATTGAAGTCCAGGTTCTCTATCTGAGCGTAATATCCCTGGATTGATTTTTCGATATAGGCATGTTTAGATTCAGGAACATTTTCACGATGAACAATCTTCCTTTCCTTACGCGCATCCATATAGTTTTCAGGGGCAACATAAGGAGCATGAGGAGGTTCAACGGAAAAGACCATAAAAAATGGATCATTTTCAGAGACGGTGTTTTCTAATTTAGCCAAACATAAATCCGTCAGGATATCCGTTTGATATCCGTCTCTTAATTTCAATTGACTTCCATTTTTATCAAACACTTTTGTATCAAAAAACTTATTGTTTACTTCAAATCCTTTAAAGGAGTTGAAGCCTCCCTTTCTTCCATTCACAGGGCGATTTTCGGACGGTTGACCATCAAGATGCCATTTCCCGATATATGCCGTTTGATAACCTTCGTCATTGAAGCTGTCCGCCACGGTGCGGATGTCCTCGCGCATCCGGTAGGCGTGGCCAATCACTCCGGTTTCCCAGGGATGACGGCCGGTAAGCAGCGACGCTCTGAACGGACAACAAAGCGGCACGTTTGCATACGCCTTTTCACAAAGTATCCCCTCACTGGCCAATCTGTCAATATTTGGCGTATTAACGTTTGGATCGCCATAGCATCCTAAAGCCTGCCTTCTTAACTGATCGGCAAAGATCCAGATCACATTGGAGCGTTTACTCATTTTCTAAAATATTTTTAATATGGAGCATAATCTTCCCCGTAAGCGCCCACCGGATAAAGAGCGGTGTAATGACGATATTTATAGTCTTTCCAAGTTATCAGTTTATCATGCGTGATGAACAATACGGCTCCATTATTGAAGTAGACGTTTGCTCCCCTTAGATTATGGTTATAATACTTGAGGCGTGGCGGATCGTCGTGTACGATGGATACATCCTGCAGAAGCGCTTGTTTCGGACTAGTCTTGAAAACCTGTCTGGCATACGGGAGATTTTTTTTGCCCAGAAAACTCGTTGGGGTTTTCGCCCCGTCAAGGTCCCAGGTGAACAGATAATATGATTCGTTTCCAGTATTTCCATTCATTACGTAAGAAGGACAGCGAAATATGCCATAAGACAGATCGGGTTGATCAATCGTTAACATAGTTTTCAAACCTGAAAAGGCGTTGTTCATCCAAAAGTATTGGTATCTGGAGGGCGGATACCATCCGTTGTTCGAGTCCGCATACAAGAGACACGCCGTTCCAAGTTGTTTAAGGTTCGACCGGCAACTGGCGAGTCGCGCCTGCTCTCTCGCCATTTTCAAACTAGGCAATAAAAGCGAAGTGAGAATCATTATAATCGCGATTACCACCAGGAGCTCGATCAAAGTGAAACGCTGTTTTGTCCGCATTTTTTTCTCCCTTGAATGTTTATTTTCTCTTATTATAACTTACTTGTTTAACGATCGCCACGACCTCGCCCGGTTCCGCGAAAGCGTGCATGTCCCGTAAGCACACGTCGGCTGCCGCACCTCGCCTGCCAATGGACCATAACACACCATCGACAGGACTGAAAAGATCCTTACGTTCGCCATTATCCACATTCAGAATATACCCAAGCACATCATTCTTCCTGACTATATCTTCAAGGCTTTTAAGAGGAATAAATATACCGGGAAAGTCTGTTTTGATAATTTCATCTTCCAAGGCTATATATTGATTTCCGGGCTTGGTAGGTTTTTCCTGTAACATTCCGATATCTATCATCACATTACGCATCCCGGCGACCGCGCGTTCAATCGCTGCGCGGTCAACCCAATGCTGCCCACTGAGTTCAGCCATGAATGCGGGTTTATCATTGTCCAGGGCGTAGCGCAAAATGGTGTTTTGCATTGATTTTTCACCAATATCTCTAACAAAGGTGGTGGAGAAGGCTTGAACAAGTTTACGCGCCTTTGCGTTTTTAAGTGATGTGAAAGAGCATGAGGCCGTGTTCCATTCCCAGCTATGTAAATTTATGACATACTCCGCGTCCCGGACTACGGCTTCCGTCAACACGCTAGTGATCCGTTCCGACGGATCCCCGTCTTTGCTGCCCGGCCACTTTTTGTAAGTGTCCCAGTTGCTCCCCGAACCGTCTTTGACGCCGTAATTCTGCCCTAACCTGTGTGAACGGTATTTAACATTCGGGGGGGAAACCACCGGTATGGCCACGAGTGTGCCATAAAGACTTTCAGGCGTAAGCGATTTCACCAGGGAATCCACGGCGGCCATTCCATTGACTTCGACGCCATGCTCCCCGGCCGCAAGAAGCAGGACTGGTCTCTTATGTCGTCCCCGAACCACATGAACGGGAATCTTCACAGTAAAATTCTTTTCAACATCCACTTCCACAATATGTTTATAGCAACCGGCGGACGCGGGTGTATGATTTAGAATTGCCTTCATACTTATATCCTTTCACCGGGCGGCAATTTTACCACATATATAGTAACGGCCGATTTCACGCCGGTTGCGGCGTCAGTCACGGTAATCCGCCAAAGTCCTTCCGGGGCGTTCAGCGCGAGTGGAAGCTTAAATTCTCCCGTTCCATTTTTTGTGACGGTGTTTTTAAGGAACAGCCATTCGGACCGCCCCGCCGGATCTGATACTCTTAAGTTTAGAACGTGCCTTCCAACCGGCACCGTGTCGTTTTCAAGCTTTATTTCAGCTTTTATGGTTATTTCCTTGCCTGGAACCGCTTTTGCAGGAACCGATAATTCTATGCCGTCAACTTTATAAGGAAGAGCCGATAAAAGCAGCGCCCCTCCGGGAGGCAATAAAACCTTGTCAAGTCTGTCCGTATGGCCGAGGAAGCGTTTCTCCCGGATGTTGTAAAGATAGGCTGGCCGGGTAAAATTGAGGTCCAGTACGCGTTGTCTGTATATGCGGATAAAGTCTCCGCACTCGTCATTGATGGTGATTCCGTAAAACCGCGCCTGGTCCAATTCATAAGCGTCGACGCTGAGGTCGATCACCTTCGCTTTTTTACCTGAATTAATCTCGTCGACACTGAGCCAGGGTGTTATGCCGGCCAGTTTAAATAACGCGGACATTATTTCAACTTGCGCCCGTGATTCCCCGGTGCCGCGGGTGAAGGAAATTTCACGTCTTTCATAACATCCAATGGAATAGTAATAGTTGATAAAATTCAGCAGCACCGCCTGACCTTTTCCATATTGATTGGTGATGACCAACGGAATATTGTTTATTTTTCCCAACGCCTTCCCGGTCGTCAGACTAACGCCCGGATCGACTTGTGCCCGGGGAATAGTTCCTTTGATTTTTTTACCGTTAATAGTGGCCGTTACTGTTAATTTTTCAGGCTTCGCCGGTTCGGCATTCGGATCGAATTTTACTCCGAAAAGATCCGAAAGTGGACTTTTGGGAAGAAGTTTGCCGTGTCCGTCGCAAACTCCGGGACGGATATCGGCGATAACGGTTCCGCCGTTTTTGACGAACTCTTTAAGTGCCTGGGCCTCTTTTTTTTCGATCGCCTGGGAAAACGGCAGGATAATCACTTTCAGACCGCCTGTTTTCTTATTCGCGATCTGTTCCGAACTGATCCATTTATTTTGCAGCTGACAATCTTTAATCAAGGCCGCAAAGGAACTTCTACTCTCTTCCATTCTTGAATGGTAGACCGCTTTATTGGATTTAAGCGGCCGCCAGTTGAAAGTTCTGATATCGGATACGAAGGTATTGACATATGAGTATTGCACTCCAATGCCGTAGTCGATTTTTTTCGAAATTATCAGCAATTTACCGGGGCCAGATTTTATATCTTTCACACTTTGAATAAATCCAGCCGTAACGCGATTCGGCGATAAATCGTGATTAACCAGTCCTGCCCACATATTCCCGGGAAAAGATCCGTAGAAATGCACACTGTTCATCCCGGCGCAAAGGCAACGCCACGGAATGCGTTCAAGCACCGTCTCGTGCATAAGATCGGGATATGTTCCGGTCCACCAGCCGATATAGGCGTTCGGTCCCAGAAAAGACTGTTGAACGCCGCCCAGATGCCAGGAGACCGGATAAGTATTGGAGAATTCCATGCCGTATTTGCCGAATTCCGAAAAATCGGCTCCTGACCCTGGGCCCAGATGGCAGATCCCTTCCGTCCCGACTCTGGCCGTGGGGTCAATAGATTTTACCCCCTTTACCCCAGCTTTATATACTCGCGAATAGACATTTTGCAGGAAGAGGCACTGATCGACCCATTTAGCCTTATCGCCATTCGTCACCGCGTCTTTTTTAGCGATGCCCGGCATTACCTCGTTCCAGGTCTTGTAATCGCTCCCCCATTCCCGATTAAGGTTTTCCAATTTAACATATTTTTTCTTATAATAATCACGAGCCTCCGGGAATAAGTGCGCTTTCACCGCGCCGTCCATAGAACCCATAATGTTCTCATCCCCCATGGAATAAGTGTCAATTCCGTAGGGAGCAAGTTCCCCGGCGCAGTCTTTCAGCAGTTTTTCAATTTTCTTATGGGCATGGCCATTCGCCCATCCCGGAGATTTTCCGGAGCGCATGGCGATTCTACTTACGTACGGAACCAATTGTACATTGTATTTGGAGGCAAAAGCCGCATGTTTATTCCATCCTTTTTTCAAGTATGCGGCTCCAAGCCATTTATCCATCCCGATTCGCGCGTATAGAGCTCCCAGATGGCGTCCCGGATCAGTGTCTTCAGGCTCGCCCCAGCCCATTAAACTGAAATCGTTCCAACCCCAATCGCCGGTTCTCTCCCTGACTGGAATTTGAACGGCCTTCTCGTCCCGGACATGACCAGCTTTATTTAATATAGTTTGCAGTTTAAGGTAACGATGGATAAGCCTGGGAATTTTCAGCGAATAGTTTAGTTCGGGACCTTTTCCGGCAAGTGTCTTCCGAGCCAGCACCCGTCCGACTCCGTCAATTAGAGCGACAGTCACGCTTTCGTCCATCTTCAATTTTCCCGCAAGTTTAACAACTCCTCGTATTTCACCGAAACTTTCTGCTTTTCCCGAAACCACAATTTCTTTAATGCCGCAATCCGAAGCCATGGTAAACGGCGCGCTGCTCCAGTCGAGAATACATCCTTTCTGATCTTCAAGCCAGATGTCGGCAACCCATTGCCCGGTTTTACCATCCAAATCTTTGAAAATGAAATCCTTGACCACTGTTTTATCCGCCGCCAGGTCTCCGATATGAATAATCCGGGATGGCCCTTTCCGTTGATCAAGCGGATGAATCCGGCAGCGCAGGCTCAGGGCTGAACATTGACCGGCCGATTCCACGGAAACCGATATCTTTAACTCGTCCGCTTTATCGCGATTAATTATCTTTGGCATTTTTATTTCTTTTATCATCGCGCCGGTTATATGGCCGCTAGCAATTAGAATAGCTTTACCGGCCAGAGACAGGTAATAGTCATACTCACCGGATTTTATTTTGTTGAAAGGATTCGGGGTAATGTAGACCAATCTCTTATAGGCTCGTGAGTCCTTATAGTGAATGAAAACCACATGACCTTTTCCCAGTTTTCGTATATCTACCGGAGGCGTTTTGGGATCACTTTTTAAAGCAGTCAGGATGTCGCTTGGCACATTCGTGAGAATCGCGTCCCTTTTCTGTTTATGAAGCTCCGTCGATTTACCGGCAAGCAGAATTTTCGGAACGTTTTTACAGTTCGCGATTACCAAACCGGTTCCTGAACGAACTTTGTCTAAAATCAGTTTTACGGATTTTTCCTCGAAAGCCTTCCAGTCCATACTGCCCACCAGGATGACGTCAAGGTTTTGGGCCAACTTTAAATCCAGCTCTTTAGTGCGTTCTTTTCTGGTGGCGGAACCGTAGGACAGCCTTGCGGATTTATCACCCAGAAGGTTGCTTCTGTCGGAAAGAAAGGGAATTATATCGAAATCAAAACGCTGCCTTAATTCTACGGTTTCACGATGGGTCCACCTTGGAGCGATAGCCAATACCTTCACAGATCCGCATGCGGATGGTTTGTTCCATTTGATATGGGGAGTTTGACAGGAATCGTCCACCTTGAAGATACACGGATATCGTTTTACATGTTCCGCGCGGACAAACTTTTTGAATACCTCCGCTTTCAAGCAGGCAAAGCATAATATTACAGTGAATAAGCATATTGTTGGTTTCACTGTCAATCCTTTATTTTTAAACCAGACTTGAGTAATCGATATCAAGCCGCGGAGATGTTTCGTCCGAAGCGGATTCCTCGGCCGCGAGACATACTAAATGCGTCTTGGCGGCGTCCAATCCGGTTTGCAGGGGAGCTTTTCCCTCGGCGATACGTCTCACGAAGTCGAAAAAGTATCCCGACACGTCATGATGCAACCCGGTGGGAGTAATCCCTGTGTAATCCTCGTTACGCTCGAATCTGACAACCCTTCCTTCAGTGTTCGCTGGAAACGTCTCATATTTAAGGACCGTCAGTCTCTTATTCCAAAAATCGACCTTCAGTGCGCCCTGATCTCCTATCAACGTTAATTCGTGGGTATGTCCCTCATTTCTCAAATCAATGTCTTCACTGTCGCGATAAATCCAATGATTAGAGGACCGTTGATGGGATTCCAGGACGAACCCCTTAACTCCGGACTCGAACCAGAGATGGGTCATGATATTATCGGGAAAGTCATATTGGTTCAGCACGTTCGGAAGCGTGAACGACTGGGTCTGGAGAACATCTCCCGCGTAACTCCGCATCAGATCGATGGGGTGACACGCCTCCATCATGTGCATTCCTCCGGATTTAGCGCGCTGGACCCGCCAGATCCCCTTGTCATGCAACTTCCAGCCGCCGCGGTAATGAACTACCTGAAGTCCTTTCAGTTCGCCGATCTCACCGGAAGCGAGGATGTCTCGGGGACGCTGTCCGGAAAGCATACTGTAACGCAGCTCCATATCAACTCCTAAATACCGGTCTGCCTTGCGAGCGGCCTTCACCATGCGGGTGATATCTTCCCGGTTCAACGCCATCGGTTTTTCTACGAAAACATGCTTTCCGGCTTCGAGAAATGCATTGGCCTGCTCCGCGTGGCACACGTTGGGAGTGCGGATCCAGACGACGTCGATGTCGGGATTACGGACCAGTTCCATGTAATCGTTGCAAGTCGTAATAGACGGAAAACGTTTTTTTGTTTCATTCAACACGTTTTGGTTGGTGTCACAGCATGCGGTCCATTCTCCGTGCCGGCTTCCGTCCAGATAGGTGATCGACTCAAACGAGCCACCGACTCTTGCCAATTTCAACATTATTAATCCTTATTCTTTTGAATTTCTGATTTGTGGTCAGTAACCTTTGGCTTGGTGTCAAGTTCCAGTGTGTTGATTTATGTGAAAGTTCTAACAGCTCTCTTTATACTTCAGCCTTCATTCTGTCTCATCGACTCACCGACTCGCCGACTCTCATGACCGCGTCCACTTGTCGATAAACCGGTTCTTTAAACGAACCATTTATTATTTCCAGCAGTAGTTCACCTGCAACTTTTCCAATTTCTCTTCGGGGTGGTATTGCCATTGTCAAAGACGGCGCCGTTGCGTCGGCGGCATCCAGATCATCCATCGTTACCAGAGCCACATCTTCCGGCACTTTGACTCCAGCGGTATTGAGAGCCTGTAAGGCCACGGGACCAATGCCGTGACTGGAGCAGATATAACCATCAGACAGGGTTTTGTTTCTGACCGCCGACTGAATGCTATCCGCGATCTCCTTATACCATAACAATGGCTGGTGAATATCGGACAGCGATATCCGGTAACGGGGATCATACGGAAGCCTATTTGCTTCCAGGGCTTCAAGAAATCCGGAAAATTTCAAGTTAAAATATCCGGCGGGAGTCCTTGAAGAACCTATAAATCCCAGGCAGGTTTTACCTGTTTTTATCAGATGCTCGGTCATCATCCGAAATGTCGCTTGCCGATCGTAACCAACGTGATTAACTCCGGCAAGCATCCCTTCACCAGTTTGACAGATAACAGTAGGGAACTTGCTATCATGCAAATACTTGACCAGGGGATAATAGACATTGCCGATAAAAATGGCGGCGTCATAGTCATCGAGTTGCTCTTTCTTCTCGCGAAGAAGCCTTTCCAGTTCATAAGGAGGTATGGTGAAATATTCAAGTTTTATGTTGTTTTGACGGCAAAAAAGCTCGATTCCCAGGGAATATTCATAGATCTCATAAGCAGTGAAGGGACTGGTGTTTATTTCAGCCAGTTCGGCGCGAACGATGGCTATCGTCAAACGCGAATTTTGCCGGGGGGCAGGAAACTCAGTGTTTATATATGTGCCTTTGCCGCGTTTCTGGGTAATCAAACCGTCCCGCTCCAGATCGGAATAAACTTTGGAAATCGTCAGTCGATTGACGTTCAATAATTGGGCGCATTCCTTATGTCCGGGCAGACGGGCGCCGGCGGGAAGTTTGTCGGAAGTAATCAATTTACGTATTTTACTGTTGATCTGTTGATGCAACGCAATGTCCGTATCCCGTTCCACCTTCAACAAGGTCCGGATTTCATCTTTTCGCAATGTGTCAGCTGTTTTCATAGCTCTTATTATAGTCCACAGTCATAGATCTGTCAATAGTATTTTTATAGATATAGATCAATATTTTCAGATTGAGCGTATTTCCTTAATGATATATAGCCTTTGGATTATAAGCTTGAGGTTCGGATCTCGGCGTTCAGGAGGTGAAGAGGTATAATAGGCATTGCAATCAGCGGGTGCTTGCTTCAAGCGCTTGATGCAAGGAAAAGTTTTCAGGGATTTACCTCATAGTACCTATTGACTTACAATAGACATATATTATGTTAATAGATGTAGATCAATAATGCAGCCGAGTTGGAGTGGGAGAGTGCATCGAGTTAAAAACGGGAAGAATGGATGAATGATGTTCAAATGACCATACATAATCTTACACAATAACATTATAGAAAAATATCATGTCAGAAAAAATTAAAGTTGGACTTGTCGGGATTGGCACCCATGCGCGGTGGGCGGTGATCAAGGCTATCAGTGACACTTCAAAAAACTGCGAGTTGGCGGCGGCATGCGACATCAGAGAGGAAAACCTTAAACCGCTTGCGGAACAGGGAATTACCACCTTTGCCAATTTTAATGAGATGATTAAAAATTCCCAGTTTGACGCGCTGTATATTTGTACTCCCTGCGACGCACATTATGAACCGGTGACAGCCGGACTGCGCGCCGGGATTCATGTAATTTGCGAGAAACCTTTGGCCGACAGCGCCGAAAAGTGCCGGGAGATGATTGCCGAAGCCGAAAAAGCGGACCGCAAGCTGATTGTGACTTTTGAGAACCGCTATCACCCGGATATCCGGAAAATTAAGGAGTGGATCGATGCCGGACATCTCGGCAAAGTTGAAGCGGTCCATACTCATTATTTCACCAGTTCGTACAAGGCATTCGGCGAAGGGGCTCCGCGGCGCGCACGGTTGCTCGGGCTGGCCGGGGCTTTGGATTGCGGAATCCATGTTTTCGACTACGTAAGATATCTGCTTGGCGGCGAATGGCAGGAGGTTCAGGCCATGGGTTCGTGGTTCGGCGAATCACTTCCCAACGCCCCGCATATCAGCGTCCAGGCAAGACTGTCAACCGGGGCCATGATGACTTTAACCTACTCTTATTCTTACGCCGCCTACATCAACGCAAAGACCATGAGCCACGGCAAAATAATTATCGGCGACAAGGGAGTGGTGAAATATCATCAGGATGAAGACC
Organism: Victivallales bacterium; assembly: GCA_963678815.1. Lineage (GTDB taxonomy): Bacteria > Verrucomicrobiota > Lentisphaeria > Victivallales. The sequence continues at coordinate 2,509,227 of OY787460.1, read as the reverse complement.
ATGAACCGGTGATGAAACTTATTTCAGACACCCATAACGAGAGCATTGCCGCCGCGCCGCCGCCCCATTCACTGGCTATCGGCTGGCTACTTGACGACTTCGCGGATTGTATCCGGAACCAGAAGCCCCTGCTTCCGGAACTGGCCACCGGTGATGACGGGCTTAAAGCACAAATTGTTGTGGATGAAGCATTGCGGCAAACTTACGCAAACAGGTTTAAACAGTAAAGGACTTTTGAAAAATGGAACTTGAATTCGCACCGAATTTTCCGGATGCACAAAAGCAATGGCAGGCGTTCTGGGAAGGAAGCAATCCCCGTCCGGCAATCCGCGTCGTGCTTCCAAAACCCGGCGTTGAACCGGTTGCCCGTCCGCCCTACACTGCCGGGGCCGACGGCAATTTTGAACCGGTTATTGACCAGATACTTAAGTGGACGGCAAGCTTGGATTTTATCGGGGACGCTATCCCGTACTACAATCTGGAATTTGGGGTTGACCACTTTTCCGCGCTCCTGGGAGGGAAAATAGAGTTCAATCCCGATACTCCGAACATCAGTTGGAGCGCTCCAGTAGTTGAGGACTGGGACGACTTTGAGATCAAATTCCGCCGTGACAGTTTCTGGTGGGAACGCACCGTTGCGTTTGCGGAAATCCTGCGCAAGCGTCTGGATGGCCGGATGCTGATTGCCGCTCCTACATTCGTCGCCAATCTTGACTGCCTGGCAGCGTTACGCGGAACCGGAAATCTGTTGACAGACCTGGCGATAGCTCCGGAAAAAGTCGTCTGGGCGCTGGACCGGGTATGCATTGCTTACTGTGAGATCATGGAGGAATTCGAAACACTGCTGGACTTTAAAAAATATGGCAGCATCAACCGGCATGGATTATATTCCAGTGGCAAAATAAACGTTCTACAATGCGATATCTCCTGCATGATCAGTCCGGACATGTTCAGGGAATTTGTGGTTCCGTGTTTTAAGCGTGAAAGCGCCTGTCTCGACGCTGTTGAATATCATCTTGACGGCGAAGGGGCAATTAAGCACCTTGAGGCGATTTGCGAACTACCGGAAGTCGAGGTAATGCAGTGGGTTCCCGGCGCCGGTGAACCCGTAAAGAAAGACTGGACAGCTCTCTACAAACGCTTCGACCAGTTGGGAAAAGGCCAGCTCCGAACCGGAACTCCTGACGACATTCGCCGACTATGGGATGAATACAATTCAAAAAAACTGTGCTTCGTGGGTATATTCAATTCACGCGCCGAAGCGGAAAAATTCATTGAAAATTTCTGAATTAATTGTCACAAAAGCAACTTTTCCGAATGACCCAATAGGCATTGAAAAAATCTCGCGAGTTTTATAACATGCTTTGTGGATTGTCACATATAGGCGATTATTGTTTTAAATTATAATAACCCAACTATTTCAATATATGAAAACAGAATTTTCTGAAGTTTGCATTGAAATATATTTAAGGCAATGTGATTTTTCAATCATTTTTTAGGTAGATATAGGAAATAAAGGTCAAAAACTTAAAAAACTAGATTCTGAAGCTGGCTGGGGGAGAGAATGGCTTGAAGGCTTGAGGGCTATAATCATCCGGGAAAATAACCCACCCTGTTCAGGTCTTCACCTGAGAAAAAATTTTCATTTTTTCTTTCCGTTCTCCTTTTTTCTGCTTGAATGTCGTATTTTATCAAGGCGCATCCACCTTGGTTAAGATAATATACTTGTGTTCAGCTTGAGTTCAAGTTGATTGCTGTACTATTGCGGTACTATAGATGATTTTAATTGAGGACTCGGAGGGGGCCTTGAGGAGTCGTTTAGGTACAAAACTGGTGGAGCATAGCCGGAGTGAAACGAAACTGTCTTGTTTTTGGAAGTTGTTTGTAATCTGAGATTTAAATGCTGTGAAATCTGTTATAAGGATTGCAATCTTGTGAAGCTGAGTTAAAAAGTTGCATATCAGTCTGAACCTGAAAGCTCAACGGGGGAGTCGGCTTCCGAAGCCGGTTGATGATTTCCCTGTCCAGACTGCTGATTTTCAGTTGGCACTATTGATTGTCGTACATCACGATGAGCATCTTTTCGATGGTAACCTGAACTTTTCACAAATTTTGATTTATTGAGATAACTACGACGATTTTAAACTCAAATGGTAAAATTGCGTAGTTACCGCGGCAGATAACTACAAATTTTCGATTTTCGCCTCAATGTGAATATAGTTATCTCTACATCATGAAAAATTCAGGTAGTAAGGTTGTCCGCCCATCCGAATGACGGCCTTTCAGGATACTCTATTTTTCACGATGCACTATATCACCCCAACGCGCTCAGACTGCCGCGCCAGCAACTCCGGTCAACATAAAAAGAGTTTTTGACTGTTATGGTTTAAAGGTTTTTGACTCACTGGGACTATATCCAAAAGCTTTTTTGAAAGACCGGGAAAAATAAAAGACATCATTGTAACCCAGCATTTCGGCAATTTCCTTAACTTGGCGGCCGGATTTTATCAGACTTAAAGCATCACTCATGATTTTATTGTTCATATATTTATATGGCGTCATATTGGAAAATACTTTCTTGAATATCCGGTGAAAGTAATTCGGCGCCATATTGGCCTTTGCGGCGACTGTCTTTAAGTCCGGATGGTTAAGATAGTTATTATCCATGAAATCAATTGCTTTTTTGATTTTCATATAAGTTAGGTTGTTATCACTGATTCTGTTTTTGTATTCTTTGTACAATTCCAGGATCAATTTATACATGATCGAATAGATACCGAAGGCTTCAGGATTACCACCGCCAGAAACAAGATCAGGCATTTCAAGCAGGTTATTGTTTTCCATGTCGCGTCTTGAAAATGACCAGTGGTGTATCGTTTTTATTTCATTCAGCAGTTGTTCAAGCTCATATGTGTTTGCGGAAAAATGGGTCCAGATGATTCTTGCAGTAACTGGACATTCATTCTTCGTAGAAATGCCCCTGGGAATGAAATAGACGTTGCCGGCATCCAATGCAAACTTTTTCCCCGCTAAGTATATGGACGCCATTCCATTTTCAATAAAATAAAATCTGCAATATGGCACCAGAAAGGTAATTCCGTTTCCCCAGTTTGGGCCACAGTCGGCGCGTCCCGCGTTTAAAATTTTAAAATGCAATCCCATTCGGAAATCCTTTGGATCACTTAGAATATGTTAATATAATCCATCCATTTGATAAGATTGTCAATTGGATTACCGGGAAAATAAGGTTAATATTTTATATGCTATTAATTAATGGAGATGAATCATGAACAATCGTGAACGCTTACTGGCGCCATTTAAAGGAATAAAGCCGGATCGACCAGCCTGGCTTGCCGATTTGAGTTACTGGTATTCAGCAATGAAGCAACAGAATAAACTTGCAAAAAAATATTGTGGTAGAGAGGGGGTAAAACTATTTCACGAGGAACTTGGCGTTTGCAACTACTACAGTTTCGGAGCTATGATGTTTAAAGCAATTTTCGAGGGAGTTGAATTAGTCATAGAAGAAAAAGATGGTGTCAGGATTCGCACCTGGAAAACAAATAGCGGAGAAATTTCTGACAAATGGGAATACATCAGGCAAAGTTACTGTTGGGCTCATACTGAATATGCGGTAAAATGTATTTCCGATCTAGCGGTTCTCAGGGAAATTTTCGCAAACCTTCATTATTCCGAGAACAATGACACTTATAATGCCACAGTCAATTTCCTGGGGGATTCAGGTTTGCCGATATGCCCATTCGCTAGAAGTCCGTTTCCCGCGCTTCTTGCGGACTGGTGCGGAGTTATGAATACTATCTATTTTATGATGGATGCTCCGGAAGAAGTTATTGAGACTTTGCGCGTTATTGAAAAATCAGTAATTCCCAGTTTTGAAATCGCACTAAAAAGTAATGTTGAACTGTTCCATTTTTGCGATAACCTTGACAGTTCAGCCAGTGCCTCTTACTTTGATGAATTCATGAAGGAATATTATACGGAGCGGCTTAAACAAATCCATGCGGCCGGGAAATTTGCGGTTGTTCATCTCGATGGTTCCGTCAGAGGACTTCTCGGTAAGCTTGCCGCCTGCGGTTTTGACGGAGTCGAAGCAATAACTCCAGCGCCAGTAGGCGACATCAAAATTGATGAAATCAGATCTGTTGCTAACAATAAAGATACTGTAATTTGGGGAGGCGTTCCGGGAGCGATGTTCAGCGAGCCTTGGAAAAGAGACGATATTGTCAGACATACTGAACACCTTCTACAAATCTTCGATGGAGATACAAGGTTTATTGTCGGGTCCGCTGACCAAATTCCGCCTGATGGCAATATTAATTTTGTCAAAGCTGTTGCGAAAGCTATTCAAGAAAATTTTTAAATTTTTATAGAAATGGTATTGCTTTTTAAAATAACACATATATACTATACATGTATACAGGTGGCGTATCTTAACAAGGAAACGAATAATGGTTTTATATAAAGAAATAGCGGAACAGCTTGCTTTGCAAATAAAAAATGGTCATTTCAAATCAGGTGATCGAATATTTTCGAGAAAGGAATTGTGTAAAGAATTCAACATAAGCGGTATGACCGCAGTTAGAGTGCATGATGAATTGAAACAGATGGGGATTGTCAGGAAGATAAAGGGACGTGGGGTTTTTGTCACTGATTCCGCAGATATCACAGGATATCTGCAAAGTAAAAGTTTACTCAAAAAAATCGTTTTTTTTAAGTTTAATATCGGAACTCCCTCTTCATTCTGCCATCAAATTTTCAACGGGATTGAAGCAAGAGCGATGGAACTTAACATCGACCTTAGGGGGGAGTTCATTAATCCTAATAATATTTCAGAGAAAACAATAGAATTCCCATGTTCTCCGAAGCCTGATGAAGGATATATTGTAATTGCATCAGGTCCAGCTTACCTTTTAACTGGAGCATTGTTGCTGAGGAAAGAGATAAGAACAGTTTTTATAGACTCAATCATGGTAGGAACGGACTGCGTTCTGACAGATAACTTTTCCGGCATGGAACAGATTGTTGCTTATCTAACCAGTAGAAACATCACGAAAATTATTTTTGCCCAAAAATTTTGTCCTTACGAAGTATCTATAAATGAAAGCGAAAGAGCTCTGGGGTATAAAATGGCGATGGAAAAACGGTTTTTACAACCGCGTTTTATTGATTCTGGCAGTTTCAACGATTTGATTATTGCAATTAAGGATAAAAATCCTGCGGAAGCAATAATGTTTCCGCAGGACGATGTCGCTATCAAATTTAAAGAAATTATGCTTGAAGCAGGAATCAGAAAACCAATAGTTGTGACAGGTTTTGATGATTTCACAAATCTCAATCATGGAATTGAAAAACTGATTACGGTCAGGGTAGACCATTTTAAACTGGGTACAACAGCAGTTGACCTGCTGTTAAAAAACAGTCATATTGCTTCCAATATAACACCAGATATCGTCAGAGTACCGTGTAAACTGATAGTCAGAAATACAGATATGCAATTTTATGGAACCCACAATCAAAAAGGAGGAGAAAAATGAAATCAGGCAACAATGTATTTGTGGAAAGACCGAGGAAACGGAAGTTACATTTTACCCTTATTGAGCTACTGGTAGTTATTGCGATAATTGCAATACTTGCTAGTTTACTCCTCCCGGCTTTAAAAAAAGCAAAAGAGGCCTCTCATCGAATTTCTTGTGCCAGTAATTTAAAACAGTTTGGTGTAGCAGTTGAGCTGTATTGTCAAGACCATAATGGATATGTTATGAATAACCTTCGCTGGTGTGACCCATATTATCAACAGGCCTATTTGCTGAATTATATATCTGACAATCTCAATACCAGAGCAGATATAGCGAACTCTAATCATATTAAAAATCTACTAACTTGCCCGGCCAATCCAATAAAATTCGACTTTTCAAAATCTTCTGGACCTGTTGCTGATAGTTATTCATATGGAATGAATAACTATTTATATGATGGAGCGACAAGACCGGTAAAATTTTCCGGAAAAGTTGCTAAACGGGCTTCGGGCATTGGTGTATTTGCTGATGGCGGAAATTATATTATTTCTACACTGTCAAGTAATCCTACTGTCCTTCGCCACAACAATGGAGTTAATCTTTTATTCCTTGACGGCCATGTTACATGGCGAAAAGGATGGGGTATTACCGACAATGACATATTCTGGGTATATTTTTTCTCCACGGCTCGTGGTTCTTTATATGGTACCCCTAGACTAGGAACTCCTTATAACCAGACTTCTATGTAAAACTTTCAGTTAAACAGTTGTAATGACATCGCGCGTCGCAACAATTTATGGATAAAATTATAATTGCGGAACCTGCAAACTTAAAAAAAGGCACTCAGTATGAATAATGTTTTAAAAAATTACCTGAGGTTTGTCTCTGTTTTTATCTTATGTGGAATGTTGTACAAAGGTTTAGCTGCAGAAGACAGCCTTATTGGTTTATGGCGTTTCAATAAAGGATCTGGAACTGTTGCAGAGGATGAATCAGGAAATAACAATGACGGAACTTTAATCAATATGAGCGGGGGGGGTTGGGTTTCAGGCAAAAGCGGTGGTTATGCTTTAGACTTTGATGGTACGGATGACTATGTCAATTGCGGAAGCGATTCCAGTTTAAATCCGACAGACTCGATTACCATCGCCGCATGGATAAAACTTGACGGCTCATATGAATGCGACAATACCATTGTTAGCAAGGGTTATGCCACAGATGCTGGAGAAATATATTGGCTGGTTATTAGAGCCACCTCACCGCACAGGTTGATGTTTTCCTGGGGAGACGGGACGACCAGGGACTGGCTGCACTCAACAACCGGAATTTCCAGTAATGAATGGCATCATGTTGCCGCAACTTTCGATTCCGGGGAAGTAAAAATCTATATAGACGGGGAATTAGATGCCAGCAAAACTTCCTCCGTAACCTCGATTCAACAGCAGGCATATGATACGCAAATCGGTAAATATTGGACGACAGGACACTACTTTGACGGAACTATTGAAGATGTAAGAATGTATAACTATGTATTAAATGAGGATGTTATTAGAAATTATTATGATGAATTGTGCGGTTGTTGGGAAATGAATGAAGGAACTGGAACAACAATTACTGATAGCTCCGGAAATGACAATACAGGAACACTGACAAATATGAGTTCGCCATGGGTTTCAGGGCATTTGGATAAAGATGGTTATTTTCGAAATGCTTTGCAGTTTGATGGAGCGGACGATTATATAAACTGCGGAAATGACTCAAGCTTGAATCCGTCTGATGCACTTACCATTACTGCATGGATAAAACTTGACGGCTCGTTCACATATGACAATACTATCGTAAGTAGAGGCTATGCTACGGATTCGGGAGAAGTATACTGGCTGGAAATATTAAACTATTCTCCTTATCAGGTAAGGTTTCACTGGGGAGACGGAACAACAAGAGATTATTTGAAGACTACGTCCGGCATTCCAAGCAACGAATGGCATCATGTTGCCGTAACTTTCGATTCCGGCGAAGTAAAAATCTATATAGACGGGGAACTGGATGCCAGCAAAACTTCAACCGTAACCTCAATTCAACTACAGGCATATGATACGCAAATCGGTAAATATTGGTCAGGTGCTGTTGCGCATCTCTTTGACGGAGCTATGGATAAAGTAAAAATCTACAGGCGGGTACTCAGCGCGAATGAGATTAGAGCAATGAATCTGCTATCGGCATTTCCAAACTGCAACTACTATACCGGTGAGACTGGCACAGCGGTATCCACTCTTGATATAACTTCCGATACTGGCCTTTCAGGTTGTTACCTGATCGCTAAAGACTCTTCTGGAACGGCACTCGGAAGTTCCGCTTCAGCAGGAATCGAAACGGATGTTCCTTTCAGCACTTCCAGCCTGACTAATGGCTCTGCCTCTACAGTTACGGTTGAACTTAGAAACGATTCCGGAATCTTGGTGATGAATACGCCGATCGAGGTTATGAAATGCACGGCTAATACCGGCAATGAAGTAAAAATTGATCAGAAAAATGGAATTGTACTCCGAAATGGCAGTGGTTTCTTTCCTATCGGCATCTACATGTATGGTATAAATTCAGATGACACTTCTGAATTCCAGAGAATAGCGAATGCCGGATTTAACAGTGTTATTCGATGGAATTTATATGTTGATTCCACTGATGCGACAACTTATCTTGAAACTGCCGATGATTATGGACTGTTAGTTGTTGACAGACATGAGGCATATTCCACTGTTATCCTGAAGCAATACAACAGTTCATCACAATCTTTCTGGGATGCATATTGGGGCTTGGGTGAAGATCCAATTGACGTTGACCAGAATGAACGAATTATTGATGCTGTCAGTTATGCAAAACTAGAGCAAAACCTGCTTGGTTACTATACATTTGATGAGCCCGCCGAAACTCAACTTGACGTGGGACAATATCTTTATTCAAACACAAATGATGAAGACGGGTATCATCCAACAATACTCACATATATGTGCGATGTCGGAGTGCCGGAAGGTGAATATTACACAAACTGGTGTGATATTATTTCTCTTGATCCATACTGGATTCCTCCTTTTGTAAGTGGGAACTGGCAGACTTCTGTTAACTGGGTTGCGAAATGGATTATTCACGGAAAAGAACGCACCTGGCAAGACCTTAAAGCATTGTGGATCACAGCACTCGCGGAATACTTTGGCAACAGCCATAAACGCGCTATAACCGAAAATGAGCAATTTTGTCAGACCTACCTGGCCCTGATCCACGGGGCGAAAGGTCTTTTCTATTTCCGATATCCGGTATTACATGAAAGTTCCTGGACAGCACTTGAGAATATCGCGGAAGAGTTAAATACGCTATCTCCAATAATGTTGACGCCAGATCTGGAACAGGAAATTGATTATGAGGAAACTTTCGATCCGGCAAATGACGATTTTGTTGATGTGCAGGTCTGCCTGAGAAAGGCTCCGGCTGGTGAAAATTATGACTATGTTCTTCTGGCTGCAAATACACAGCCGTATTCGGTTGATGTGGATTATACTATTTCACTCCTTGGCAGCAGTGGCACGGTTAATCGCTTGTTTAGTGAGAATACCTATTCGATAACCAATGGCAATTTCAGCGACACGCTGGAAGCATATGCAACCAGGGCATACACTTTTACAAGTGCTTCTACAGCATCAATAACAATTGATGTGGATATGCCCCTGGGAACACCCCCATCCCCTGAAGAGGTACACCCAAAAACCGGACGTGATGGAAAAACCAACCTGATGCAAAATCCAAGCCTCGAAGATACAACTTTAGCAAAATGGCCGGATTACTGCTGGCCATTGTACGCTGAACCTATGATAAACACTCAAAATCAGGGATGGGGACTGGAAACGGATAATCCATACCATAGCAACAATTGCTTAAAGATAATCAGAAGTGGTTCTACCAACGGAATTTATTTCCACCTTTCACCACAACATACGAATCAAACACCACAAAATTATACTTTTTCGGTTTACTTAAAAGCCAATGTAGCTGGAACACGGGTACAGCTAGGAAGCACAGCTCTTGATGAAAATGAAACAAAAACGCTGTCAACGTCATGGGAACGTAAAGAGGTAACTTTTTCAATTCCCGCTAATTTCAGCCTCTACAATAACTTTTACATTTGGGTAATAGACGATGGAACAGTATGGGTCGATGCGATCCAGGTAGAACAAGGCTCTAGCGCAACCGCGTTTACCACGGATTGATTATCGCAAAAACAGCAAGGCATAAGGCGGAATAATTTTTTTCAGCTAAAATAAATTTCCGAATTGGAGAATGCGAAAAAATGTTAAAAAAAACAGTTTTCTTAAGAAACAGATTTTACTTAATCAGAAAATACAAGTTCAAAAGAAGAATTATAAAATTTAAATTGGTCATGCTGTTTGCCGTATTGTTATCGCTGATGATTTTGTCTGCCTTTGGTTCCAACAAAGTAATTTCAACCCCGGTATGTGCCAAGCCGCCTGTAATTAATGGGAAGCTGGATGACAAATGCTGGAAGACCGCTGCGTTATCAGGAGCATTTCAGACCTTTAAGTCAGGCCAGCAAAACGACAGTTCCGAATTCAAAATCTGCCGTGATAATTCATGGCTTTATTTCGGTATTGCCTGCCGAAATCCCCATATGAAAGATGTTGAAGCGAAGCATTTGGAATACGATGACTCAATCCATGAGGATGATTCGGTGGAAATTTTTCTTGATCCTGGAACGGATGGCAAACTTTATTATCATTTCCTTTTAAGTTTCAGGAATATCCGCGCCGACCGGATGATCACGATCAGTAAAGGCCAAGATCTTGGCTGGAATCTGCCGTGGCGTTCGGCAGTACAGGTTGATCGTAAAGGCTGGACTGCGGAAATCGCTCTGCCCCTTTCCGCACTGATGAATTATGGAGAATTGGCTGACACTAAATTGAATGTTTGCCGAAATCAGGTTAATCCAGTTTATGATACGATGGGATTGAAGGTTTTTCAGAAACGTGAATTTTCAAGCTGGTCGCCGGTAAAACACGGTTTTCATGAACCAGAAAACTTCGGTCAGCTACAGGGACTGACGGAGGTCAATCCAGAGCCGCCGTTTCTCCCTGCCATTGAACAGGCTGAAGTCGAAAAATACCAATTGAATAAATCCGGCAACTCCTACGAGGTAGCTGGAACAGTACGAACTTATAATCAAACTTCAGGGAGTGTGGAACTCGCAGTGGTTGATAAGCCGGTTTCCGGAAAGCAGACGGTCATTAAGAAAAACCTTGTTCTGCCCGGAAATAAAGTCACGGAATTTGCGGTAAAAGTTCCGGTTTCCGGATTATTTCAGCGCCAAGTGGAGCTAGCATTGCGTAATCCGCAGAGCGGTGAAGTACTCCAGCAGTACCCGATCCGGGATACTACAGCACTGGCACTAATGCAGCTACCGGTGGTTGGAAGGAATTATTACACCTCGGAGAAGGAGGCAACTATACTATGCTACTTTGGCTGCAAACAGAAGTTTCTTTGGGATACGCAAACAGTAATCATGGATACCAAAGGAAAAATCCTTGTCAAATCAGATAAAATAGAGCCGAATACACGCATCAGTGTGCCAATCAGTAATCTTGCGGCGGGAACTCATGTTTTCAATGTAGTACTCTTACAGAAAAATGGAATGAAACTTGCGGAAAAACAGGTTTCAATCATCAAAAAAGCTCCCCATCCCGGTCATGAGGTAAAAATAGATCAAATTAACAGGGTGGTATTGGTAAATAATAAACCATTCTTTCCTTTCGGAATCTTTTTTTCCAACACCAATGGTAAAGTACTTGAAACCGATATGAAATATGTTGCAGCCGCAGGCTTCAATTTTGTCAAATACTGGAGCAATTGGGGATGGGGTAAAGACAGCGTAGAAAAGTTTATTGCCGCCTGCGATCAGCATGGTCTGTATAACAGTGTATTTATCAAAGAGTTGGTAACGCCTCCGCTTTGGACAAACCGATACAAGGTTAAGGAGAATATGCCGAATATCATTGCCGGAATAAAACAATTCAAAAAGTATTCCCGATTGATAGGCTACCAAACCATAGATGAACCCAATCTAGGCCATTATGAAACTAAAATGAAAGAGGCAAAAGAGTTATACAACCTGATAATGCAGCTTGACGGTTACCATCCAGTAGAAATTCTCTATGCCCGGGAGATTCCTGAATTGGAACGCGCAAGGAAATACAGCCAAATAGTATCATACGACTTATATCTCTGGGCTGGTACTAATCTTGAAATCGCCACCCCCAATTACGTAACTAAATATACCGTCCGGCTCGCTGATATCTGCCGAAAGGCAAATCTGGTTCCGTGGATAGTGTTGTCGTCAGAATCTCTGAATTTGCAACGAACCCCCCGTCCAATATTTCCGGCAGAACAGCGATCTCAGACCTACCTGGCTGTTATTCACGGCGCCAAAGGACTGATCTACTTTCATCTCAATAATATTTTCCATGAAGCAAACTGGAAAACCCTCAGTGCTTTGGCAGGGGAAATAACGTCAATAGCTCCTGTATTGACGGCACCAGAGGTGCCGCAACAAATTTCCTATTCCCCGGTGAGTTTTATTCCGAAAAACTCGCAATATCCAGATGTTCAAGTTCGGCTATTCAAAGCTCCAAACGGCAATTACCTGCTACTGGCCGCTAACAGTAGGAACTACCCTTCGGATACTATAATTCGCATCAAGGGACTGGGTAAAATCGGTACAGTCAAGTCCCGTTTTGCCAAAACGAATCTCCTAGTGAAAGATGATACTTTTTCAGAATGTTTTGCTCCGTTTCAAACTCGGGTTTACGAACTCGGAAAGCTGAAGTTGCCACAAACGGCGAAGGTAGCGGTCATGGCAAAGTCTCATCCTGAACAAGTCCTTCTCAAGGGAAAAGTTGTAGATCGACTGATGCGAGTAAATGCTAAAAACTTCTTTCCGAATGGTGATTTCTCTCAGGAGGTCTTGCCGGGATGGCCAAAGTTCTTCATGCCTTTCGGAATGGGACCATTTCCGGGGATTGGTTCGAAAAATTCGCCGTGGATGCTTGACCACCACAAGCCAAAATTCGGAAAAAAGGCGTTGCGGTTAGCGCTGGAAGCCAGGCGTTGCCGGGGATTTTTCGCAATCGCTTATCCTCCCCCTTTACAGAAGCCAGCCCCATATGTATTATCATTATACATGAAGGCTGACCACCCCTGCAAACTTACTTTGAACGCTCCATTCTTTGCAGGAAAACAATTTATTTTGGGACGGAAGTGGAAACGCTATGTTCTGAAAGGCATCCTACAACCTAATTCTACTGGTAACCGGGGACGGGAATTCCTGTTCATAAATCCGAAAGGAAAGAAGGTCACTGTGTGGTTTGACGGGTTGCAATTTGAAGCAGGCGAAACCCCAACTAAGTTCACCACGAAATAAAGTTTAAATCAGGAGAAAATAATGAGGATGCGAAAACTTAATCTACATTTTAAAGTTGCTACACTTTGTTTAGGAGTTATTCTGGTGGCACCTGCGGTCCAAGCCGAAATCGAATATGACCCTGGGAAAAATATCCTGAAAGTATACAATTATCCTGACTGTCTTCCATGTACATTGCAGATTCTATTTAAAGCCAGTCAGCGGAACAATTGGAACGTGGTTGAATATCATAAGGACACTAATACTTACATTATTTCCGCAGATCTCCATATTGGTAAAACCGGAAGCGTTGATACTTATTTTCAGATCGGAAATAAAAAATATCCATCAACTAAACTTATCGTACGCGGAGATGTGTTTGTTTTTCCCACAACCTTACCGCAGGCAACTAAAGCTAAAAATATTAACCGTTTGATTCTAGGTGATGAGAAAAATCCCAAAGTGAAAACAATATTGGCAATAGGCCAGTTTAAAAATAAACGCAAGGGAGTATATATCAGCTGCATTCCTCATGATATAAAATATCACCGTCATAAAACTGGCGCAGGTGGCGAACTTCAGGTTTTCAATAGTGAAGTCACTTCGGAAGATGCAAACAAAGCTGGAGCTATCCGGGAAATTGTCATGGCTGGCGCTAACACTCAACTTGTCAATAGTAAAATTTCCTGGGTAAAAGGGCAAATGACCTGCGGTTTACGTGGCTACCTTATGGACAAAACAAAAATTGAAAATACGGTTTTTGAAAATGGAGGAATGGTTTTCCGCGACTTTTCTACATCCAGGGACCGTAGATTTAAAAAAGTAATCAAAAATTGTCGCTTCCAGAATTGTGGCACTGCAATTAATGCAACAAGTGTAATCAAGATATATCTTGAAAATTGTAAATTTATTGACAACCTTTTAAACTGGAAACTTATTGCCGCCGGATTTATCAATTTAACTGATTGTGATTTCGGAAACTTGCAGAAAAACAATTACTATGCTTTAAAGGAGTATTGCGCCAAACGCAACTTGTCTATAAAATTAACTTCAGAAAGACATGTTATTATCAAAGTAACTGATTCCAGCGGCAGGCCAATAACCGGAGCTACAATTACCATTACTACCGATAACAGTAAACAGCCTTCAGTAGCAAAAACCGGGGATAATGGTGAAACTCCAGGAAAGGATTCTGAGTTGGCAGTTCTTCTTCCCCAAGTTATTCTGGAGACCACTGCGATCAAAAATCAACCGAAAATAATTGAATTTATGTATACCATCACGGTAAACGCGCCTGGTTATAAAAATACCATCATTAAAGACTTTGCGCCAAAGAAAAGTTGGGAAATTGTTACAGCCGTCATGCAAAAAATATGATTATATATAATGTCGTTAAGATAAGCCACAAATTCTTTATGATATGTATGGAGAAAATTATGCTTGCGACCAAACAAGTACTTAAACAGGTGTATTTTTCGGAAATTAAATAATGCCAAATTCTTAATCATTAATGGAAAAATAGTAAAGTGAAAGCTGTCAACTTATCCAATTCAGCCAATTTACCGCCAGGAGAATCCCCTGAAGCATTGGAATTCCCCCATTTCCCAACTAGAATGCAAGCTGTAATTTGGCGAAATTGGGAAATGATAACTTCGGTGAGACTGGCAGAGGTTCTTGGAACTTCGGAGTTTAATATTAATCAACTGGCAGAAGCAATGGGATTGTCTGTTAACCGTAATGTACAGCAGAACCTGTGGCTGCAGCACGGATATATGACTATTTTACGTAACAATTGGCACTTGCTCCCCTACGAACAATTACTTACACTGCTGGGATGGTCGGCAGAAAAAATGGCTTATATTTTGAAAGAAGATGATTTTTGCTGGAATAAATTAGGTCGCTTAAAACCTAAATGCCCTAGGATTATTTATCGGTCTCTGACTTGTACGGAACAGACCAGAACCCGGCTTTTGCGCGATGTTGTGCGACAGCATTTTCCGGTTATTAATCGGGAAAAGTTTCATCCATTCAATTTTTCGAAAAATTTTCAAAGTGACAATAGAAAATTAGATAATATTGAATTAAAAGCAAATGCTCCTTTGCGGCTGGTATATTCATATTTTGGAGTATACGGTGATCCTTTTGAAAATTCGTTCCTAGATCCTTATCCTGATAATTTGTTGGCAAGTTATGCCAATTTGGGAATAAATGGATGCTGGCTGCAGGGGGTGCTCTATAAATTAATTCCGTGGCACCGGGCACCAGAAATGGCAACGGGCTGGGAAAAGCGCTTGCGTAATCTGCGGAAACTTGCAGTTCGAGCGGGAAAATACGGTATCGGAATTTATCTTTACATTAACGAACCAAGATCCATACCTCGAAAACTTGCACATAAATTCCATAATATAAATGGTCCGGATTACGGAGATTACGGTATTGGAGTTTGTACCTCCCTGCCTGAGGTTCGTGATTATTTGCGTCATGCCATGACTGAGTTGTTTAGGCAAGTTCCAGAACTTGCGGGAGTATTTACTGTAACCATGTCGGAAAACCCAACAAACTGTTATTCTTTTCATCATAT
The DNA here is from genome assembly GCA_963678815.1 of Victivallales bacterium. Classification (GTDB taxonomy): domain Bacteria; phylum Verrucomicrobiota; class Lentisphaeria; order Victivallales. The sequence continues at coordinate 2,493,650 of OY787460.1, read as the reverse complement.
TGAACAGTGCCCAAGATGCCACAGCCGTCAGCCAGAGGAGGTAATTTCCGAGGTAAATCGTACGATAGCCGAAGGCGTTCATACGGCCAAGCCAAGTGGACGAGTGATAGTCTGGTCCTGGGGGTGGCACGAGAACTGGGCTGCGCGAGCTATAGACCTGTTGCCCCCAAACGTGGAGTTCATGTGCGTAAGCGAGGCGAAACTGCCAACAAAAGTTGGGGGAATAAATGGCGAAATCGGTGATTATTCTATTTCCAAAGTAGGTCCGTCTGGTTTCGCTAAAAAATTGTGGAGCAGGGCTAAAAACCGTGGCTTGAAAGTCGTTGCCAAAATCCAAGTCAATAATTCTTGGGAATGCTCCGCTGTTCCGTACCTTCCGGTTAATCACCTTATTGAAGAACATCTATATAAGCTTGCCTCATTGGAAATTAATGACTACGTGCTGAGCTGGACTTTAGGCGGATATCCTTCACCAAATTTAGAACTGCTTGATAAGACATCAGAAATGATTGTTAAGGAAAACTTTGGAGCTGCCGCCGAGTTGATTTCTGAAAGTTATAAAATATTTAGCGAAGCTTTCCGGGAGCTTCCGTATGATGGAACTCGCAATGTTTATAACGGACCAGTCAATTACGGACCGGTCAATCTGCTGTTTGCTAGCCCGACAGGTTATCGCGCAACCATGCTGGGAATGCCATACGATGATTTAGAGATGTGGCGAGCAAATTATCCGACAGACGTTTATCAATCTCAGTTCCTGATTCTGAGCAACGGATGGAAAAAAGGATTAAAACTCTTAAAACAGGCCAGGAAAAAAGTTCCTCCAGAAAAAATTGCGAACTGGCGAGAATTAAATGACATTGCCACCGCTGTTTACTGTCATTTTCGCAGTACTTATTTGCAAATCAAGTTTACCAAGCTGCGTGTCATGAAAAGTCATGAACATGTAGTGCGGAAGACCATAAAAATTCTGAAAGAGGAAATTGCCTTGGCAAAGATCCTTCATGGAATAATTCTCAATGACAACAGAATTGGCTTTGAAGCAAGCAATCATTATTATTACACTCCCAGTAGTTTGTGTGAAAAAGTGCTAAATTGCGAGAACCTGCTTACAGGCTATAAAGAGATAGGTTATAATCTCGTACACTCTATGAATTTTGACAAATATTCACAAAATTACTGTAAAAAGAAAATCAGGATAAGCATTTAATATGGGAAACTAACAACACTAAACGAAAAAGTAAATATGCTTTATGAAAAATCAAGCTTTTGAAAAATTACGGTCAGAGCCTAATATCCCCTAGCGATAGACATTTTCGAATACAATTTTAGAGTTTTTATGCCGCAAAGAAATACTTGGAGACATGTAACCCAGGTGGGGGATATATATTCGGAACCAGTCACAGCGTAATGCCGGGTATAAAGTACGAGAACTATCAGGCAATGTTGAAAGCACACCAACAATTCGGGAAATACCGGAATAGAAAATTGGAGATGGTATAGTGAGGAAAATCAAGTTAGGACTGTATGGTTGCGGAAATCGCACCCGAGCGCTCCTTGACTCGCTTTTTTACGATGATGAATTTGAAGTTTCGGCGCTCTATGATATCAGGAAGGAATCTGCTGAATCCGCGGCGGAAAAATACGGAGGGAAAGTTTGTGATAATACGGACGAACTTGTTTCATGTCCTGATGTTGAAGCATTCATTATCAGCCTTGATCCGCTTTGCCATCCTCAGGCGTTTTATCAAACTCTCAAAGCCGGCAAGCCGATTTTTATGGAAAAACCCATCGCCATGACTGCCGCCGAAGCAAAAAAGATGATGAACATGGCGGAAGAAAATGATGTCCCGGTACACGTTGGTTTCATGCGGCGTTATCTGCAAAAGCACATTGAGGCCCGGAAGTTCATTGAGGAAAATGATCCGGGGCGTATTTTTAGTGTCAACTGCCGCTGGTTTCATCCCGGCGAAACCGAAATGATTAACTGCCTGAACACTAATCCGGATAATTTCAGGATGAAGCTTTCACAGATCCCGTTCCACTGCTGCCATTCCCTGGATGTTATGTTGCTGTATGGCGGACCGGCAACGCGTGTAACTTCCAAAGGCTTGAAGCAGATTGACCGTCCTTATCCCAGCCCGGACGAAGTGATCGCCACCATTGAATTTGCCAGCGGAGCAATCGGCAGTTTTCACTATTGCAGTATGGCTTATAAGACCGAGATTTCTTATGTGATTCATGCGGAAAACTACACTATTGACTTCAACGGCGGCCTGAACATCTGGAAGCGTCCCCCCCTGAAGTCATTGCGGCAAGACGGTTCTTTCGACTGTCGCGCCACCTACACGAAAAATATTGGTCCGGAAAGCAGAACTTTTGGCGCTGGAAGTATGCCGGACCATCTTATTCTGGGTGATTTTCTGGATTCGGTGCGAAACAATATCCCGATGAAAGTGCCTATCCGGGATGCCGTTGAGACGGCGGAACTGGCCGAGGCAATCGAACGCAGCTGGCAGGAAAATTGTCAGATCGGTTTACCGCTGGAGAATTAAGATGAATAAATTATCCTGCCGTCTGGAATTGTTAACGGGCAATTCTTTTCTGGATAAGGTCAATCAGGCAAAGCGCATTGGTTTTGACGCCGTGGCTCTCCCGGGAAGGTTCCTAAATGAGTACATAGACGATTTAAGGAAAAGCTTCAAGGACAGCCCGTTGCCTTTATCATCATTGTCATTGGGATTTGAAGGCTCCCTGGTAAGTCCCGATCCTCAAAACCGGAAGCGTTGCAGGGAATCATTTAAAGAATTGTTTGATATTTGCGCGGAATTCAAGATTCCTGTTTTAACTGTTCCCCCGGTTCTGATCATGGACAATCCCGAGCGTTATCATGAAGTTGAAATTCAAGATAAACTGTTGCTTGAACAGCTTCCGGAACTTGCGGATAATGCACAAAGCAAAGGCGTTAAAATTTGTCTTGAGCCGGTAAATAAATATGAATCAGAATATATGAATACCGTAGCGGATGCTTTGAAAATTTGCCGGGTTTTACAACACCCGGCAGTTGCGGTTAATATCGACTTTTTTCATATGCAAATTGAGGAGCTGAATACTCCGGAAGCCATCCTTGCCGCAGGAGCTTGGATTGGTAATGTCCATGTCGCTGAAAACACCCGGCTTGAACCAGGGATCGGTTCTCTGGATTTCCCCCCAGGCTTTGCGGCCCTAAAGAAAAACGGTTATTCCGGCTACATTGAAATCGAAGCCAGGAAGCTTTCCGGGGAACCGGAAAAAGTTTTACCTCAGTCAGTGAAATATTTAAATAATTTAATTAAGTAAATATTACTATATCACTACTGTTTGGTAAAAGTTTTAGTTATAAGTTCGGTCCGAACAGGTCGGGTTGCCGGTTATGATTGTTCCAGTCCGGCGGTTTGGCGATTTTCTCTCTGGTTATTGCCAGGAGTTCCAGTAAATTCAATTTGTTCATGAGTCCGTCCCTGATTCTCCGGTTTATTTCCGTGATGGTTTTATCCTGCTAAGGTTTGAAAAGCCGGTAAAGGGGTCCGTCGCCATCCTGGTGAAGCTATCATTTTTATGATTTTTATCAGCTATGCCTATTGACAATTGCAACATAGTGCTGTATCATGTATCAATATGTTACAATAATTATGGTGAAAGATGACTGAGATAACAACAGCGCCTCCAAAGTCCTTTCAGGTTGCGGAGATTATTCGCAGAGAAATACTCTCGGGCAATCTCAAAAAAAATGAACGGTTATGTTCCACCCGGAAAATGGCGGAAAAGTATTCCGTTACGAGCCGGATTGTTCAAAGCGCTTTTGATATTCTCCGAAAAGAAGGCATGATCGAGTGCCATGTCGGCCGGGGAACGTTTGTTGCCTCGGAACCGGATTCGATATCTTCCCGCACTGTTGTGCTGCTTCTGGACGGAACCGGGGACGTCCATGCGCGGCTGCCAATTATTTTGCCGTCGACAATTCAGAAAAAAGATTTCATGAGTTACGTTTTCGATATTCACGGGACTCATTCAAAGAAATTGTTCAGCAATATCCGGGATTTGTTGAGAGAGAAGCCTTATGCGGTGTTAATTGACGCTTATTCCCTGTTCAATTTTGAGATCCTCGATTGGGTTGAACCACCGACAAAACTGATTTTCATCAGACGTTTCGAGGGTAAACATATTGATAACGCCTCATATCTGCTTGAAGATTATCGGGAAGGGGGCAGAATCGCCTGCCAGCATCTCCTGGAGAAGGGACGGAAAAAAATTGCGGTTCTTTCGTTTACCAGAAAACCCGGCTGGATTTCCGAAATGTTTTATTCCGGTGTCCGGGAAATTCTTGACGGCGCGGGACTGAAACTTTACAAATATATCGACCAGCATCTGTGCGATGAACATGAAATGATCAAAGAGTTGTGTGCCGGCGATTTCCCCGATGGCATCATTTGCATAAGAGACTTCTTTTATCATTGTGTGCATAGGGCCGCTGAACGCCGGGGATTGAAATTAGGTGAAGATTTTGACGCGGTAGGTTACGGGAATACTCCCTGGGCGCAATTTTATAACCTGCCTTCAATCGATCCCCAAAATAAATGTCTGGCACAAATGGCTTTAAAGGCGCTTGACAGTCCCGCTCCGGTGTCGTGGAAAATCAAACCTTCCCTGGTTCTCAGGAATAATGATATACCGGTGGAGTTTATCTGATGGTCAGCAAGATAATATATAAAGGCTCCAAACGAAAATGTGGGAGGAAGCATGAAATGAAAACTGAAACATCGATAACCTTATCCGTCCGCAGTGAACCGGAGGAACATTTAAAGATACGTAAAGCAATGTTTACTCTTATCGAATTGCTGGTTGTTATAGCCATCATAGCTATACTTGCCGCTATATTGCTGCCTGCATTGAAACAGGCAAGGGACCAGGCGTTGAAAATTCAGTGCATGAACAACCAAAAGCAGTTGTTCCTGTATATGAACACATATAATGAAAGTTTTAATGGCTACATTGTTCCGCTGATCGGGGCTTATGGCAAGCTTAGCGGAGACGTAAAAACATGGCCTTACGCGATTGCCACCGTAAACGGTTTTGAGACTGACAGCCGCGGAAAATTATCCAGGTTCTGGGATGATCGAAAGGAGAGTATGTTTTTCTGTCCGAGTTTGCCGGATTCGACAATAAACCAGAACAACCGTTATGACCGTATCAGTTATGGAATGTTTTATTATGGAGTTGGCGCTTATAAAAACAACACTACTCCGCGAGTTCCAATGATAAGCAGCAAGATCAGGCGTCCGTCTGACACTTTATACTTCGCCGACTCTAAAATATCGGCATATCTTACCAATTTTTATGGTATGCACAGGTCTTCAGACAACATCTGCTTTGTCGATGGCCACGCGGAAAACCAGCCAAACACGTCATGGCTTAACGTCCATTTCTTTGAACCGAACAACCGGGTAACCCCCACGCAAAGACCATTTCGATACGGTGAATAAAAATACAGTTGAAATAAAAAACACTTATATAAAGGAAAATGAATGAAACTTAAAAACATTGTCTCTGTGGGGTTTGGATTGTGTTTGGCGCTTGGAGTCTTTCAGGGGAAAGCTTTTGCTGAAAGTTCTGAGAAATACAGCGCATGGTACCGATTTGAAAATTCCAAAGAGCCCGGACGCAGCAGCGGCATCACTCCTTTGCCTGCCACGATATGGAAATCCTCTATCGGCAAGGGACGTTTTGGACAGGGACTCCAGCTTTCCGGTGAATCCAGGAATGGAGTATATTTGCAGAATCCAGCGGCGTTTTTCGGCAAAAAGGCTGTACAGGGAACTATTTCTTTATGGATTAAGCCCGATGCCATTGACAAAAAAACACAGGTTATTGCCGATTTCATGAAGCAATGTCCGAGGGTTTCCCACGTAGGCGGACAGAGAATTATTATCTATATAAGGGATGACAAACTGTTTGCTACCGGGTTTGGTCCACTGATGAAAATCGGCAATCCGCTGTCGCCGGACAAATGGACAAACTTGATTTTAACCTGGAACGCTGACAAAGGCATGGCGCTATATGTCAACGGAAAAAAGGCGGCCGAAAGCAAAGGCAAATTCAAGCCGGTGGAACTTGACAGTTACTGGCCGGGCAGGATCGGTTGCATGGTCATACGCGGCGGGTATCCTTTTTCCGGAAGTATCGATGAACTGCGGATAATGAATTACTACATTGACGACAAACAGGCGGCGGCTCTGGCGAAGGTAAACCCGGAGACGCTTGATCTCCGGATCGTTCCCGGTAAAAATGGGATGTTCACGGTTACCAATAATGGGGCCAAATCAGTCACGGTCAGTTCGGATTTTTGGGCGCCTGCAAAATATCTTCAATTTCCGTTTTATGGTTTTATTCCCGCCGGATTCAACACCATAGGATGGAGCGCCGGTCCCTGTAAAATTATCCCTTCAGACCGGCGGATATTGCTTGCCCCTGGCAAATCCGCGAAAATGAATTTATCTCAGGATTTTGCTCCTCTTACCCGTTTACGCGGCAGGATCATGGCCGGTGACGGTTTTGCTGAGCGGGAAGTTTCCCTGCCGTCAAGTCATGAATCAGCTATTGAGCGCAAAGGGCTGGTATTTGAGATTCCCAGCTCGAAACCGGTGATTTTTTATGCCAATGAACATTTCACTATTCCATGTGACATCTTCAACGATACCGGAAAAGATTTTTCCGGATACTTTATCGCCGAACTTGCGGGGAAAGACGGCAAGGCTGTTACAAAAAAACGGATTGCCTTGAGAGTTCCTCAGGGAAAAACCGTAAGCTTTAAAGTTCAGTTTGATAAGAAATTCCCTCCATGTGGAACGGATCTGAAACTGTATGCCGAAGCCGCAAACGGCAAACCTGTCCGGATTGACGGAAGAAGGATATATTTCACCTCGAAAACTAACCTGAAAAACATAAATGAAGTGGCTGTCAGGATGACGGATATTCTTGACTTGCGCAAACATATAACTCAGAAGAATTATGCTTCCGACGCCGCATATAAGGTACTTACAAAACACCTCCTGAAAGACAAAGTGGGGGTAGTTATCCACAACGGCAATGCCATGAAGGACGGTACGTCATTCCGGTGCGACCTGAAAAACTGGCTGGAAAACGGCATGAAAATATGGCGAGGTCCGGTAGTCAGTTTCAAGCATAACAATATCGTCTGTGCCGATCCGGAAAAATTTAAAAAGCTGGCTGCACATTTATCCGAACTCGGGGAAGCCATGCGGAACAATCCGGCGGTGCTGGCAATGGTTATGGCCGGGGAAGCAACCAATTATCCGCCGTGTTACTGCAAACACTGTACACGCTCATTCCGGGAATGGCTGAAAAAACGTTACGGAACTCTGGAAAAGCTTAACAAAGCCTGGAACTCAAAATATCGCAACTGGAACGAAATTAATCAGCTTGGTTCCATAAAAGACATTGACAAGGAACAGGAAGATCTCCAGATCAGACGGGTAAACCTTAAAATTAAAAAGAACTATCGCAAGCACTGGGCAAAACTGTTCGAGCAGGACCGGCCACGGGGCATGGACTGGAGAGAGTGGCATGACGCCGTGCTGATTGAATGGTATAAAAAGTTCGCGGCGGCCTTCCGCAAGGCCAACGGCGGCGCCACTCCAATCGGTGAACAGCCATGCTGGCCTGTCTACGGAAGCCAGAACGCCTTTGCGCTATCCAAAATTGCGGATTTCGGCGGATTGGATTCCTATCTGCCGGCAGACATGGTAACTACTCTTGGAAACTGTTCAGGAGCCATGTTGAACTTCGATTTTAATTTGTCGGTGTATCATGCCCAGAACAAACCGGTCATGGTGAATGAACTATACACTTTGGACAACCTCCCGAAGGGACATTGTGAAACAATGGGCTGGTGGCTGCTGGGCCGCGGTTACCGGCTTCCGACTTTCTTTACTTACCGGGAATACCGGGAAGGCGTCCGGCAGAAAGTCCGGGTGGTGTTCGGGATTTTCGATAAAAACTGGAAACCGTATCCATCTTATGAATCGTTCCACCGTTACATCAGGGATATGAAGAAGTTCAACCGGACTTACGATTATAACTCGACTCGCCGGGACAAGCCTCAAGTCGCCATGTTGATGGGTGACGACATGGCCCGTATCGGTTACCTCAGCACCGGAGGCGCGGTATGGAACTCCCAGGCTTGCCGCGGTAATTGGGGAGCTTACTGGCTTACTCAGCGCAATGGGTATAAGATGGATTTCATCAATGAGGACGGTCTTAGTCTCCTGGCCGGCAAGCGGGCGCTGGTAGTGCCGTGGAGTCCGGTCATCCGCCCGGAAGCTTTACGGAATATCCTCAAATTCGCGCGGAATGGCGGCACGGTAATTCTTGACGGCCCGGTCGGGATATACAACAATGTCTATCAGCCATACAATCCGATGCCCGGAGGCAAAGCGTTCAGTAAAGCTGCCGGGATGACTTTTAAAGGCTATGAAAATAGCCCGAACCGGATTGTCATTAATCCCGATTCCGGTCCGGTCAAGAAAAGCTTGCGCCTGGATTTCGAGTCGGACAAATCGGTTGCCGACGATGGGAAAGCAACAGTCAAACTTGACAGCGCGAAAATTGTTTCCGGTGGCAAGGCAGGCAAAGGACTGAAACTGCCGGGAGTCGCAAAACAAGGTGCATTATTGCCGGATCCGGAGGCTTTCTTCGGGAAAACAGCGGAACGGGGAACCATCTGCCTCTGGGTGCGTCCTGATTTCGATCCGGTAAAAGATAAGAACAAGCGGGTTATCCTGGATTTCATGGCACGACGCAGAAAAAACCGCATCGGGGGTCGGGAAATGGCAATTTATACAACCGCTGGAAAGCTGGCGGCAAGCCCGTCGCTTTCAAGAGTTAGAAGAATGCAGGTTCCAACTCCCCTGAAACAAGGCAAGTGGACTCATATTGCCCTGTCCTGGGATTGTGATATCGGCGCCAATCTGTATGTGGACGGCAAAAGAGTTTGCCATTTTCCCCGCGCATTCCCGGCCGTGCCGTTGCAGAAACGCTGGCCTGGCCGCATTGGATACAACGCAACCATCGAGGGCGGTTATCCTTTCGCCGGAACGGTGGATGATCTGCTCATGTTCAACTATTCCCTGTCAGAGCAACAGATAAACTCAATTTTCCGTGGGGACAACAGTATTGTAACGGAAAACGGCAAAGAGCAACATGTTGGGAGTTTCGCCAATTCGTTCGGGATTCCGGTTGGCGTAAAAATACATGGTGGGAAGGTTTTGCTGCGTGATATGTATGGCAATCCCGCGCTTGTCGAAGCCAGGGTCGGCAAAGGAAAAATATACTCATTCCTTTCCAGTCTCGGAGTCATGAATTTCTGGAACCGTGCTCCAGAAAAAGAGCTGTTGAATGCCTGGGGGAATTTATTCAAGGATTCCGGGGTGATCCCAAGATTGAATTTCACCTCCGTTCCCGAAGTTCCGGCAGAACGGGTGCGGGGAACCGATGTGGCCGGAAACAAGCTGAAAGATACGCGTCCGTTGTTTGATGCGTCAATGCGGACTAAAGGCGACAGTGAGGCTTTCATTTTCCTTACCAGCTATTACGCTCCGAGCAAGGGAATTCTTAAGATCAATCTTCCGAAAGGAAATTATACGGCAAGTGATGCTCTCACCGGCAAACCGGTAAAACTGAAACGTCAATCGGACCGGATATGGCGGTATCACGTTAATTTACCGCAAAGCGGCATTCAAGTGTTGTATGTCAAATCAACTGACGGAAAACCTTTCGCAGGGAAAAACAAACCGGTAAAATGAAGCAGGACCATAATTATAAATGTTTTTCCCACGATCGGGAGGAGCGCGTGGCAAACAATATAGTGCCGGAAGGAACGGCGGATGTAATTCCGGGATTCGCAACACTCATCGATGGAACTAAGCCCGTTCTGGAAATTGTCCGCGAACTGGAGAGCAGAAGCGGTGAAAGACTTGACATCCGCGGCATCTTGCGGAAACTGCGAAGCATGTCCCAGGACGAAACCATCAAGTTAAAATTCAAACGGATATTCAGCCAAAGCGATTTGGTGGAAGACCTTCGTAAATTAGGAATAGAAAACGGCGATACCTTGCTGGTTCACAGTTCGGGATTTTCGCTTGGAAAGTTGGAAAACGGAGCAGAAACTTTATTCGGAGCCTTGGAAGAGGCAGTCGGCCAGGAGGGAACGGTATGCCTTCCGGCATTCAGCTACAATACAATCCGGCAGTATCCGGAACTTCCGTTCGATTTCAGAAAAACCCCTTGCCGGATCGGAGTATTACCGGATCTGTTCTGGAGGCGTCCCGGGGTTTTGCGTAGCCGCCATCCCAGCCACGGCCTGGCAGCAAGCGGAAGCAAAGCCGGATACATTATTGCTGACAACCTTGCGCATTCTCCGTACGATATCAATGGGGCTTTCGGCAGGTTGTACCGGATGAATGCAAAGATTGTCATGATCGGTTCCGGGCTGCAGGCAAACTCGTCTCTCCACGTGCTTGAAGACTGGGCCGGATTGCCAAGCATGGAGGCGGACGCTTATCATTATATTGACGATAATGGAAACACCGTAAAAATAACTTACGGGAAAGAACCGTTCAAACACCGCGCTTTTTACAACGCCAACAATCAATTGACCTGTTATGAAAAGATTTTTACCGACAGGAAAATTATTGACACCGGTGATGTGGGGATCGCGAAGACTTTCATAATGCCGGTTCGAGAAGTAATTTACCAGGGATTGAAACTGCTCGAAGACCGTCATTTCGACCTGCTCTTCTGCCGCGAATGCGCGGAATGCATGGAAATGAGAGAAAAACTGAAATCGTGGAATTTTCCCTCGGAAATATATGAAAAATTAAAGAATGATGAACAACAAAATAATTTTTGACAAATTTATTGACCGGATTGACCGCAAGCGTCTTTTCCGGAATACGGAGATGTTATGGCAAGCGGAACTGCCGCAGACTTTTCCGGCATTCCATGCCGCTGCGAAACAAATCCTGAAAATGATTAAGGACGCCGGTATTCCCAACGCGGAGACCGTGGAATTTCCCGCTGACGGAGTTACAACTTACCAGGACAAACGGATGCCGCTGGCCTGGGATGCGACCATTGGTAAGTTAACCATTTTATCCTCGCCGTTGGTGTTTCCTGATCCGGCGATTGCGGATTACCGGCGGCATCCGTTCCATCTGATCCGCGGCTCTGTTGCGACTCCACCCGAAGGCCGGAAAGTCAGGATTATTACTGAGAAAATGTTTCTCGCCGGAGAATCCCCGGCGGAATGCCTGGTGCTGGCGGAGCCTGACGCCCCGCCGCGTCCGCAAGTCCTGTCAAAAGTCCTCGACGGCGGCGGATACGGGATGATTACCGATCACCAGAGAAATACCAGGAACGAAACTCCGGACGCCATATTCTGGTCAAATTCCTTTACCGAAGGAGAGAACTGGCACGTTTCATGCGATGACCGTCCATTCCTCGGATTCAGCATCAGCCCCCGCAATGGAGACTTGCTGAGGAAAGCTATCAGCCAGGGGCAGGTTACCGCACTGGCGGAATGCGACGGGCAGCGTTACCGGGGTATCCTCCCTGGCGTTACCGCATTACTTCCCGGCCGCCGCAAGGAGGAATTATGGATTATTGCCCATCTTTATGAACCCTTAAGTGATGACAATGCAACAGGAGTGTCTTGTGCCGTTGAAATTGCTCAAACCATCAAATCCATGATTGCCGCCGGGGAACTGCCGCCGTTGGAATTTTCCATCCGTCTGGTTTTTGCTTCGGAGCTTTACGGTTTTGCCGCATTTGCCGACAGATTCGGCGGTTGTCTTCGCGACAAAACTATCGGCGCCATTAATCTTGACAGTCTGCCGGGTGGAAATCCGGGAGAACAATTTAATCCGCAGCTTGCGCCTCCCGGCACCCCGTTCTTCGGGAACAGTATACTGGAGGCATGGGCAAATGAGTATTGCGGGAATCCTCCGGTTGCCGGAATTATCAAGCCGGGAAATTACGGCGACGATACGTTTCTCAGTGACAGCAGTACCGGGTTGCCTACTGTATGGACTCGCAGCGCCAATAAGAAATTCTGGCACCATTCAAACCTGACCATGGACATGATCGACATCGGTGTATTGTCGACCATTTGTGCTTTTGCTGGAACCTGGGCCGCTTCAGTTTCAACTTTGAATCACAGCTTCCTGAATGAAACAGTATCAAACGCCGGAAAACTGGCTCTCCAACATTTGCGGGATGAATATTTACTGATTGACGAAATCCTGAAAAAAATGGAATTCAGGCCCGGAACCAATGTTGAAAAGGAAATCCGCGAACGGATGAGTTACCGGCGGCGGATTGAATCCGCGCAGTTGGCCGATTTCAGGAAAGTGGTGGATGTCCCTGCAATTGAACGGACAATTGCGGCGCTGGAGTTTGAAAATTCAAGACTGGTCAGACAATTGTGTGACAACATAACCACTCCCGTAATGACGGGTTGTCCGGGGATATGGTTTGAAAAAGCGGCAGCAGTTGTTCCAACCCGCGCCACCCTAGGGTTGCCGTATGACATGGTTAATATTCCCAAACCGGAACGGAAGCCGATGCCGGACAGGATTATTTATGGTCCTTTCGCCAGGATACTCGCAAACATGGATGGAACAAAAACCCTTCAACGCCTTATCCGGGAAGCGGAATGGGAAACCCAATCAATTTTTACCGAAGAAGAGATTAAAGATTATTGTGAAGCTGTAACACATCTGGCAAAATATAAATACCTGGATATCGTGATTAGAGAACCTGTGAAAAATTTGGTTATAAAATGAAACGCCCGAATATTTTATTTTTGATGACCGATCAGCACCGCGCCGATTTATCCGGATATTCGGGAAACAGGATTGTGGAGACTCCCAATCTTGACCGGCTGGCTAAAAGCGGGATTGTCTTCAGCAATGCTTATACGCCCTCGCCCCATTGTGTTCCAGCCCGGCAATGTATGATGGCGGGACAGTTGCCAAAAACCTGCAACTGCGAGGGATGGACAGATCTGGCTCCCGGCTACCGGACTTTTTCCCACGAGTTTTCACGCTATGCCTATAACACTGTCTGCGCGGGAAAACTCCACCATATCGGCGCCGACCAGATGCAGGGATGGCGGGTAAGGATAGCCCCCGACGCTGAAGTCATCGATAAATATGTGCCGGACAGGATCGATGCGGAATTCGCAAAGTATTCCCCTGCTCCCGGAACCGGAAAATGGTCGAATCAAAGGGAAGTTGATGAGGCGCGTCCGGTTGAAGGACCATGCCAGAAGTTTGATAAAAGGGCTATGACCGGAAGTCTGGATTTTCTGGAGAGATATTTTCAGGACGCCGTTTATCAGCGTCCCCAGGCTCATCGGCCGCTTTTGTTTAAACTCAGTTTACTCCAGCCGCATTATCCGTTTTTCACGGACCATAAATGGTTCAACTATTACCTTAATCGTGTGCCTGCATTTACGGATGAACCGTGTGACCATCCGGTGCTTTCATTAAGCCAGCAGGGGAAACCGGTCAATGTTTCGCCGGAGGCTGTCCGCAGGGCTACCGCGGCTTATTACGGAATGGTCAGCACAGTAGATACCTATTTCGGTATGATCCTGGAAAAACTCGAAGAATTGGGAGAGAATCCTGACGAATGGATCATTATCTATACTTCCGACCACGGCGAAATGCTGGGGCAACACGGCATCTGGGAAAAAACCCGGTTTTACGAAGGTAGCGTCCGGGTTCCGTTGATTATCCGCTGGCCGAAAAAATTCAGGGGCGGACAGGTAGTAAATGAAAATGTGAGTCTTTGCGATCTTTACGCGACACTTTGCGATCTGGCGGAGATTGATACCCCGGACAATCTTGACAGCCGCAGCCTGGTTCCGCTGATGCGGGGAGACAATTCAAATTGGAATAACGAAGCCGTTTCGCAGCAGCGCAAACATCATATTATGATCAAGCGCGATAATCTGAAATATCAGTATTACGGGGACGATGGCCCCGAGGTGTTGTTCGACCTTGAAAAAGACCCCGGTGAGAACATCAATGTTGCTCAGGAAACGGATTATTCCGATAAAATAAAGATGTTCCGGGATAGGCTTTCTCAATTGGGACACGGCCCGAATGCCGACAAAAACTACAAGAACGCAGGATATTGAAATGGATGTAACTATTGATAAAAATTGCCTTGGAATTCATGTTGACGATGTTGCCAGTGTCGACAGGCTTGGCAACCGGAAAATGGCGGCGTTGGGGTTTGTTGATGTGACCGCGGCTCCATTCAATGCGGACCCCACCGGACAGAAGGATTCCACAATTCAGATTACTGATGCGGTTTTCTACGCGCGGCACCATAAAATGGTCGCGTTTTTTCCCGCGGGAAATTATCTGGTCAGCGATACGATCCGGTGTTTCGGGGGCTGGTCAGATATGAGGACCGCCACTCTCAAATACCTGCCCTACTGCCAGTTATGGGGCTGCGTCCTGATGGGAGACCAGCGGCCGGGAAAACGCGCGACGATCATCCTGAAAGAGAATTCTTCGGGTTTTGACGATCCTGAAAACCCGAAACCGGTATTGGATTTCATTTCATTTGCCTGGTGGCGCAATACCCCTTCCGCTCCGCTGGAACGCCAGGGGCCTACCGGTATGAACCAGACCCTCCAGGGATTCGACATTGTCTTAAAACCCGGCAACGAAGGCGCGGCGGCAGTGAGTTTCGATACCGCCGAAGGCAGTTTCATTCAGGATTGCAAGTTCGATATCGGCAGTGCATATACCGCAATTCTTGGAGGTCCGGGCAGTGGCGGAACCGTATACAATATTTCCGTAAAAGGCGGACAAATCGGAGCAAAACTAAATAGCTCGCGCCCGGCATCCACGTTAGTCGGATGCAACTTTGAAGACCAGAAGATCACCGCCATTGAATACAGGCAGAGAGGCCCGGTAAATATAGTCGGATGCTCATTTAAACTGCCGCGCGGAGCAACAGTCTTAAATCTGCGCCCCAGAAAGCCCGGTAATTTCATGTCCAGCGCTTCGGTTATTGACTGTATGGTTGATTACCCGGAAGGGGATGCCCCCGCTACCGGATTTGATGCCCATGGATCGATTTATCTCCGGAATGTCTGGTTGCGGAATGTCAATACAGTTTGCAATTCGATAACTTACGGGGAACTTGGTAAATCTGACGCGGGGTGGATTCGCGTTGAGGAAGCGGCGGCAGACCATTACTATCAGGACCCTATTCACGCGGCAATTCATATTGACGGCGTTAAAAGTTCTCCTTTTGTCAAATTGAGTTCCGGTGATGCGCCCCCAGAAGACCTATTGTCCAGACACATCTGGAAGGAAGCTGAATTTCCCACCTGGAATTCTCCCGGGGCGGTAAACGTAAAAGAAAAATACGGCGCTGAAGGAAACGGTGAAGCGGACGACACGGCGTCCCTACAGAAGGCCATCGACGAAAATGAAATTGTTTTTCTGCCGAAAGGAGCTTACTGCATTTCCAGGACGCTGCGTTTGAAGGCAACAACAAAGTTTTTAGGGATTCATCCTTCTTATAGTATGATTGTTCCCGTAGCAGCCTCCGGAGGAGATTTTTGTTCGGGAAAAAATCCGTGTCCGGCTATCAAAACCGAAAATGCCGGAAACGCGGATACCCAACTCGCCTGGTTCAGCGTTTTCATGCCGCGGGAATTGTCGTTCGGGGCATATATGATGGAATGGACTTGTGGCGGCGACTCACGAATACGTTCCGTATTTCCCGTAACCGGATATACGGAAAACGATATTGAGCCTTTGTCGAAAGGAATTTATCCCTGGCACAACTGGAGTTGGGAAAATTTCGACTTCCCCGACGCTCTCGGAAGAGTTGTCCACCATACCAGAAACGTTCCGGACCCGAAAGCGGATGAGAATGAAAAAATTCCGAATTATCCTCTTGTTGTCGTCAAAGATAACGGAGGGGGCGGATGGTATCCTTTCATGGCTTTGGACGGGCGCAGGCATGGTCATGGCTATCGAAAGATCCTGGTTGAGAACTGCTCCGGGCCATTTTCAATTTATCATTCTCATTTTCAATATTGTCACGGCAAAGCGGAAATGGAAATAGCCAATTCCCGGAACATTGCGGTTTATGGCATGAAAGACGAATCAGATACCATTGTCATATGGACGCATGACAGTGAAAATATAACGATTACCGGCTTGGGCGGAATCGGAAGGCGTTTCGCGGATTGCAAATTTTTAGTGGAAAACTGCCGGGAAATTATCTTGGCTAACTTGATTTCCGACGCTTTTATGGGAGTTGGCGGCGATCAGTTGCAGAAGGGTAATCACCTTCCGCAGATCATTGAAATCCGATGCGATGGAACAACCATAAAAACTCCTGAATATGACCGGATTACGTTGTATAAGACAACCAGCACCGGTGCGAAATAAGGAACCGAATGAGCAGATTTGATGAGTTGAAATTCCGGCAGGTGCATTTGGATTTTCATACATCGGAACATATCCCGAATGTAGGAAAAAGTTTCGACAAGGAACAATTTAAGGAATGCCTGCGCAAAGGACACGTTAATTCAATTACAATCTTTGCGCTTTGTCACCACGGATGGTGTTATTACGATACGCAGGCGGGCAGCAGGCATCCCCAACTGGAAGTTGACCTTCTGCCGCTTATGCTGGAGGCCTGCCGGGAAGAAGGCGTCGACGCCCCGGTGTATCTCACCGTAGGCTGGAACGATCTCATCGGGCGGGAACATCCGGAATGGATCGCGCGAGACCGCAATGGAGCGTTGTACAACCTGGAAGAGCTTGATCCATGCGCCGACAATGACACTCCCCGTCCCTGGGGATGGCCCAGGATCTGCATGAATACTCCATATCTGGATTACCTTTTGTCCATAACCGGCGAAGTAATGGAAAAGTTCAATCCGGAAGGAATCTTTTACGATATTACCGGGGAAAATGAATGTTATTGTGACGCCTGCCGCAAATCAATGTCTGAAAAAAACATAGATATGGATAATCCCGTTGCGGTAAAACAGTTCGGCAGAGAAGTATATATCAATTCCCTTGAAAAATTTTCCAGCCTTATTTGGGGTTTGAATCCTGAAACCAGGATATACCACAATTCAAAAAACCAAAAAGGACGCGACGATCTTTATAAGCATTTTTCACATTATGAAGTCGAATCTTTGCCGACCGGTTTTTGGGGATACAATCATTTTCCGCACAATGCTAAATATTTTTTCAGTAAAAAAATTGATTTTCTTGGCATGACAGGGAAGTTCCATACCGCCTGGGGGGAGTTCGGCGGTTACAAAAATCCATTCGCTTTGAAATATGAATGTGCAAGAATTTTAACTTTCGGGGGGAAGTGCTGTATCGGCGACCAGATGCACCCGTCCGGCATGATGGACGAGGATACTTACCGGATAATCGGTGAAGCATATAGTTATGCTGAAAACCGTGAACACTGGTGTTCTAACCTTGAATCCGTTGCGGATATCGGCGTGTTATGTCCTTCCGCGGTCGCGAAAAACACTGGCCTTGATTGCTCTGACAGGGGCGCGGCCATGGTTTTGGGTGAAAAACAGTACCTTTTTGATATGCTGGATGAAAACATGGATTTCGGCAAATATAAACTGTTGATACTGCCTGATCGTGTGCCGGTAAATAACGAGCTTAAAAGTAAAATTGATAGTTTTCTTGCAAACGGCGGCTGTATGATCATCTCCGGTAAAAGCGGCCTTGATCCTGAAGAAACAGCATTCCAATTCGATATAGGCGCGGAATTCAACGGCAAATCGACATGGGATATAGATTACACCAAGGTTGAAGACAAGAAAATATCGCAAAACATGGTCTCAATGCCTTTTCTCAATTATGACTCAGCTTATAACGTGAAGCGTGAAGATGCGGAGATACTGGCCGGAACAATTGCTCCCTACTTCAATCGTACATATGGACATTTTTGTTCACACCGCAACTCTCCCCCGTCAGGAAATGACGCCGGTTATCCTTCCGTATTGCGCAAAGGAAATATCGTTTATTTTGCCCATGAGATTTTTGCCATGTATGCTGAAATGGGAAAAAAGCTCCACAGAGACTTGATAACTAACTGCATTGATCTTCTGTTGCAGGACAAAACGCTTTCAATTGATATTCCCTCTTGCGGAACAGTGACTCTATACCGCAATTCAATTGAAAACCACTTTGTCCTGCATGTGCTTTATGCCGTCCCGGTAAAGCGTGGAGAAGTACAAGTAATTGAAGACATTGTTCCAATCCGCGATATTTCCGTCAGTTTTAAATCCCATAACATAATTAAGAGCATAAGGCTTATTCCAGAAAACCGTGAACTGGAATTCACACAACAAAATAATACCGTCCATTTTCAAATCCCCCAATTGAAAATGCACCAAATGGTGGAGATTAAATGATGACAACCAAAACGAAGTCAGGAAAATCGAAATCCGCGATGAAAAATTTTTCCTGTACGAGCCATCGTTTTATTTTCGGCTTCCTTCTGTGACGTCTTGATGAAGTCCCGCCAACCTGGGTAAAACGCAAGAAATACCTGAGAGTTGGTTGGTTATCCGGCAATAATGATCAAGGATTTTATGAAACTTGCCGAGATGCTCGAACAGCACAACGTGAGTTTTGTGTCGGTACCCCAAGGAGAAAACAATGAAAGAGATAGTCGTGCCATCTGAAAACATTCCAATAATTGATGAAAGTGATATATGCGTTATTGGTGGAGGGTGCACGGGCGTGTTTGCCGCAATACGCGCGGCAAGACTTGGAGGGAAATTCATGTCAAAAATAAAAGGGTCGGAAAAAATAATACCCCATGGGCTGAATCCCTGCAAATTACTTCAGTTAACTGTCATTATGACCAGATTGCAAGGAAATGTGTTTCCTTGATTCTCGAAGCGGCTAAAAAGCAGCGACAGTCCGGGTGCCATCAGATTTTCAAGTTTACCCCGGAACTCGTTGTCCGCGAATCCTGTGGCTGTAACTTTGAACATCTCAACGAAAAATAACTGCCAATACTCACTTTTATTTATGACAGTTGATGCTTGAATAGATTTTACTTGCTTTGTACTATCAGTATAACACAAAATCTTGCTACATATTTTGCTACATTTCAATGTTGTTTTTTGATGCTTTTTGATGCTCATCCTAGGCACAATCAGCCGCTCTTGAGGCTACAAAAAACCGGTTCGCAATCAACAGGTCGTGGGTTCGACCT
This sequence comes from Victivallales bacterium, assembly GCA_963678815.1. Lineage (GTDB taxonomy): Bacteria > Verrucomicrobiota > Lentisphaeria > Victivallales. The sequence continues at coordinate 2,474,288 of OY787460.1, read as the reverse complement.
CCATCAGCCCCACCAAATTGGGGATCTTCCCCAAAAACAAGTGCTCCGTGCCGGGTGAATATCACCCGGAATCCCAATCTCAGCAAGGATTCCTGAAGTTCGTTATCGACAGGCATGTGTTGATGTGTTAAACTCTTTGTAAGCGGATGTAAATTTATATTTTTGATTTTTCTTGACCTTGCTCCCACGGTCATTTTAAGGTTGAGGCAAAATTATCAAATATAGCGGCAAGTCAGGGGTAATCGCTTTATTCTTAAGTTTTTACGTTATATTTTGAAGCCCCGGAATGTGAGTTAAAGATACAGCCGGATCTCAAGGCGCCGGATTAATCCATATTGAAACTTTTTGATATTTTTGTATTCGTTGCGACGTCGGTTGCTTCAATTTTCCAGACTCCAGGTTTGTCGTTCAGTGCAAACGGAATATGGAAAGAACCTTTGCCGTTTTTAAGAGAAACCACACTGTCATATTCCTGCCGTACTTTTCCATCCGGATCGGTAACCTTTATATATACGACATGTTTATTTCCCTCGCCGCTTGGGTTTGTCTTCAGAGATACGGAAAATTCAACCACTTGTCCCGGCGCCGCTGAATTATTCAGAGAATCAATTTCAATGCCGGTTACCTTGTATGGTATCGCCGCAAGCAGTATCTGGGTTGATGGTGACGTTTCAAATTCCGGCTTGTCCGTATATCCAAGGAATTCGGGTTTTCCAAACAGCACTTTGTAAACATAATATTTCCTGTCGAGAACTATATGGGCTTTCTCTTTTTTATTTAAGCTGCCCGTGGATTCACGGATTATGGCGATGAGTTTTATTTTGCCGAGTTTCCGGCGGTATATGGAGACAAGGGATATGCGTTCGCCTTTACTGTTCAATAGAGGACTGTTCTGTTTTATTCCGGCTTCTTTCAGGAGCTGCTGAGTTTCCGCCATTAATTTTTCCGTTGCCGGTTTGCGTTTTTGAGTATACTTCATTTCTTTCCAGTTACCGAAAGACGAAAGAAAATCTCCGCAGAGAAGAACAGCGCTGCCTCTGCCGTATTTATTCACGATAACAGCCGGAAATCCGGTCTGCTTGTTGTCTTTAATGACAGCGAGGGCTTTACCGCTTGTCAGTTTCAGATTTGTCTGAATAGTGCTCATTTCGATGGACGCATTATCCTTTCCGTTCCAGTGCAGCGTAGCGGAATTCATTTTTATTTCAGGATTATTTGATTCTATCCCGAAGAGTTCCTCCATGGGATTTTTTTCGCGCTTTCTTCCGTGCCTTGTCCATCCGCCGGGAAGGAAATCCGCAACGACCACACCGCCGTTTTTGACAAAAAATTCAATGGCTTGTATTTCCTTATCGGAAAGCGCGGTTGAAAGCGGCAGGAAGATTATTTTATATTTTTTTAATACATTGGGATGTTCGTCGATTTGCCCGTATGCCACATAAGCGTAATCGCTGCCGGCCATTCGCAAAGCGTCTTTCGCGCCCGATATATCGCCTTTATAGATGTCGTAAAGGTTGTAAAAGTTATCCACATGGATTGATGCGGGAGAGTAGTAAAATGCAATTGGAGGCGATTCATACTTTGAACGTATTATCAATTCTCCACGTCCTTCTCCAAAATCATCCTTCAATGTTATCAGGTCTTTTCCCGACTGGTGAAGCGTCCAATCCGGATTCAATGAAGGCAAGGCGAGCAGGCCATAGCCATTTGCGCCGTCATCAAACATTCTGGTCAGCATAAGGCGTCTTTGGTATTTGAGCTCTTTGCTGTATCCCACCCATGGAAGATTGAACGATTCATCCAGAAAACACCGGCGCATAACACTTTGTTCTCCTGTATAGGAAACAAAGGCATTCACATATTTTGTAAGCAGAAACCAGTCGTACGCATTGTAATTTTTAGTTTCCTGGGTGCCGCACATCATTATTCTCGAGGGATTGCCCGACTTTCTTATGCCCTCGGCCATGATCCGGAAGGCGTTTGCGTAGTTCCACTCATTGAAAGTCCGGTGATCAAGCCACGGAGCGATGGACTTTTTACTGGTTATTTCCGTGTCCAATTTTGCTTCCACGTTATTCCAGCTTTTAAAATTGGCGTCCCATTCTCTATTAAGGTTTTCAAGTGAGCCGTATTGTTTTTTCAACCATTTCCTGAATTCTTCGCGGCAGTCTTCTGAAAAGCATCCCTGCCACTTATTTATGCTGTTCGCTTCATCAGGCATCATTCGAAAAATCGCGCCCAATTCTTCTCCCTGAGTTGTTCCGGCATGACTTTGCTCCAATTGGTTCCGGAATTTTTCATTGCTCAGGCATGGGGATCTTAAAAGACCATATTTACCTTTTCCTGGCAATGTTTTGTGCGGGTGTTTGCCTCCGGGATTTAAATACGGCAATCGTGATACCGATACAGGTATTCCCTGCGCCGCGATAAGCTTTGACTCCCGGGCGTATAAGATTTTCGGAGCCCACGATGAGTTCCATCCCCAAAGGTCCCTGAGCATCCGGTAAAAAAACGGCGCGAGGAACAAGTTTCCGCGGTAAAGGCTTTCCGGCCAGCCGAGCATTATGGTAAAACGGCCGGTATCGGGAGGGGTGTAAATCATGGCGGAAACACGGTTCTCCGAAATCGCCCTGCCGTTGTTTTCAATGAGTTTTACATCTGTTTCCATATATGGACCGAGACTGTCTTTCAGGGGAATAACGATGTGATTACCCCCATCCCTTGCGGTCTGTGACGTTTTCGCGAATATCCTGCCGAAAGAATCTTTCGCCGATGCTTCAAGTATTGAATTTTTTGGAACCGCGCCGGTTATTTTCAGAGTGAGTTTCGCATTTTCATCGCGCTTGTATACTTTTTTATTATAAGAAAGATTTGTCAGGCTGGCACAAGGGACAATTTTAAATGATTCAGTTCCCCACCATTGAGTCTTGCCATTGGTTATTATCCTGATATCGGCAAAATGAATTCCCCCCAGGACTGGTTTTTCAATGGGGATACGGATAACGTTTTTGCCGGGAGACAACCGCGGAAATACGATTTTTTCTGACTCCAGCCTGTAGTATTTGTCCCGCACCGTCAGTTCCACCTGGACCTTTATTGCTTCATTTGCTGAACTGACAAGTCCGATTTCCAGATTGCGGCCTGAAACTTTCATGGAATTGCCATAAACGGAGGGCATTTTCCCGGCGGCATAATAAATCATTTTCGCCAGGAGGCCAAGTTGGTATTCCCAGTAATCAAACTTCCGGCCGCCGTCACCAAGAACGCTCAGTTTAGGCATGATTCCCTTTGTGCCATAGGTGTACTTGTATCCGGACCTGCTCAACGGGCCGCCGTCCCATGACGCCGCGACAATTCTGCCTTTCCCGAATTTTGAAACGGAAATTAACGGCTTGCCGTTGGCGGAAGCGATTACTTCTCCTCCGGCTTTGCCGTCAAACACATTGCTTGCGGGAAGAACGCCGAACGGAATGCCGGTAGTGATAAAATGCTCCTTTTCTTTTTTCCAGGAAGCCTTGAAGCGTTTTTCCCTTTCTATTCGCAGGATGGCTGTCAGTTCCCGCGGCGCGCCGATGGGGTACAGAAGCACCAGTCCCATCCCGTTTTCAACTCTCCTGACAATATCTCTTTTTACGGAAGCTTTGAGAATTTTCCAATAGTTGCCGCAAATCACAATGGCATCGTATTTTTTATTTCTGGAAAGCATTTTTCCCAGATGCTTCAGATATCCCGCCGCGCCAAGGAATGTATAATCGGAAAGCCGGTAGTAAATCTCTTTATTGCCAGCAAGCGGTATATAGCTTGTGCGCGGACTCATATCAAAGCGCTGGGCCAACTCAATAATTTCCCTGACGGCAAACTTAATTCCACCTTCCTGAACGAGAAATAACACGGAGGGAGAGCCCCCCGCATAAGAAGGAGCCCATTTAATATGCGGGGTAACATATTCCCGCGAATGGAAGTCAAGGTCAGGTTCTTTTTTCACCGCGGTTGCCTTGGGAATGAGTCTTTCACATAGAGAGGTCATGACAAATTCCCCTGACGGAGTCCCTACCGTCAGCGGGTGTTCCGCGGTCAGGACATTCCGGCCGCCGGAGGTGATAGATGCTTTGATTACATATGTCCCGTTTTTTTCAGCTTTAAATGGAAATTTCACACTGGCGGGTGTTACAGACAGTTTTCTGGTTCCGGTAAATATTTTTCTCCATTTACCGTCAGGCTGCAGTTTCTTTTCGATGAATATTGAGTATTCACCCGGCTGTGAGGGTTTAAGTTTCAACTCTAACTCAGACGGCGCTTTCTGATATTTTCTTTCAGAAAGGATTTTCGCCGCCATATAACGGGTCACCCCGTCGGGGATTCCGCCTATTCCATAAAAAGGAACCATATAAAGCGTGGTTTTAAAGGCGCTTCCGGCATCGACGGGAAATTGTCCGAAGACGGTCTCCACGGAACAATTGACGCCACACGGCCAGAAATGATGGGCGGCAATTCTCCGGTATTCATCAACTATGGCGGCGCCTGTGCCGGAATCAGTTACAAATCCGCACCAACCCTGACTCGGAACATGACTCCATACATTGGGCGACTTTCCTTTCCGGCAGCTTTTGACGCCGCTTGTTTCGGGATAGAACAACTGCCAGTTTTCGGTATTCGAACCAAATGCGCTGAAGGAGAGAAAAGCGAATTTCATGGGAACGACATTGTCCGGGGAAAGCTTTATCCGGTAATCAGCTTTCAGGTCCGTCGAACTTCTACTCAAAGTAAACGTTTTATCGACTCCTAGCATGGCGTATTGACCGGTCCGGCCCTCTTTCCAGAGCCTTAAAGATACGTTTTCCGGACCACGGCTGAGAATTTTATATTTATATGGGGCTTTGAACCAGTCGAAGGAATTCTTGCCGTCACGCTTTATAATATCACAAAATACCCCGCCCCAGGCGGAAGAATCGTGATATTTCACCAGATTCCGTTTCGCAAGTTTGTCATACGCATAATTGACGACTCCGCCGTATACGGGCTCGACAATGTAGAGCATATAATCATTTTCAAGCATGATATCCATATGGCCATCGTTGTTGAAGTCTTTTGCTTCAATGCGCAGCCCGTTTGCGGAAGAAACGTTTTTCCCCAGATAGTCGAAAGGATTTGTCGACAGGACTATTTGAGAAGATGATTTTTTCTTGTAAAATTCCACTTCCGTCAGGGAAACTCTTGATATTCCCTCAACTCTTAACGTTACACCAACAAGTCTATCTTTATTTTCAAAGGGTATCTCTATTGACGAATAAGCCGGTTCTTCTTTCGGCTTCCTATATGGTTGATTAAGTGTTTTCGAGCCGAGTGGAATGCTTTTGCCGTTCCGGAGAAGTCCGTAAGCGCTTATGCGTTTTATCCCGTATGCCTTTTTGCCCCTGAATATATGCACCTTCACTTTTGAAAGAACTTCCGGAACTTGAAAATTGAAAGTTATTTCCACCGGCTTCTTTTTGCCTATTGACCGCCAACTCCAGATTATCCTGCTGGGCGCTTTGGTTGCGCCATCCGTGAGTTTGGTTTTATCGAGGTCCCTGTGAGCATTTTTATTTCGGGAATCGCTTATTTCGTTGTCTTTATAGTCATAGTTAGCCGGAATGATTTTCTCTTCATTTTTGAGATTATCTCCAGCATTCAAGAACAATGCCGCGAATATCGGAATTACAACAATTAATCTTTGCATAGACGTGAAAAAAAACTTAAAGGGTAACAATGCATTCATATTTTATTCTTTTTCCAATTTGTTTCTGTAGATATTTTAGTAATCACGGTCATAAAAGACATCAGTGTAAACACTCGGGGGATTGTCCTTTTTACCTTCGACATGTCCGTCCAGAAAAACTACATTACCAACATGATTATGCCGCCGTCCAAGGATGTATCCCTCCAAAAAGGCCGCGTTTGTTGCCGCCGCGGCGTACCAGGGATAACCGCTGGTGGTTGATTTCCAACCTCTTTCCGCCAGCAACATCGTCTGAGTAGGAAAGCGGTGCACGGAAATTTTGTTTAATCTGTCATAATTCCACAGGGCAACATTATAGCCATATCCGATTGCCCGATACGTTTCATCTGAATTTTGTGAAGGACAACGATATAATGATTCATCGGTATAACCTCGTGTATAATTATAACCGACATATTCTTTTGCCGGCATTAAATTTGAGGCAAAGCAATAACTGTTACCAATTGAAAAAGATTTGCATCTCGGCAGGAATTCATTACTATTATCGACGTACATCTGAAAATACTGGGAAAGCTGTTTCAGTTGACTACAACATTTTGCGCATTTCGCGGTTTCCCGGGCCTGTTTCAGCGCCGGAAGCAGCATTGCCGCCAGGATGGCAATTATCGCAATTACAACCAATAGTTCGATCAGCGTAAATTTTCTTCTTCTCTTCATTATCTTCTCCTTGTATTGCTAGAAGCTTATTTGCGGTAAATTCCTTCATTCACTCCGGTTACCGATTCCCGAACTACCAGTGAAGTAGGGATTTTTATATATTTCGCCTTTCCCGGCGCGCCGTGTTCAAACAAGTCATGCGCCAGGTCTACCGCGGTCCTGCCGGCTGAATAGCAGGGCATCTTGATAGTGGTAAGCGCCGGGGTTGACTCCCGCGCTTCCTGAATATCGTCAAAACCTATTACCGAAACTTGCGCCGGAACCTCTATTCCCATTTTCCGCAACACCTTAACAGCAACCAGAGCAGTAACGTCGTTGTGACACCACAAAGCGGTGGGAGTTTCAGAACGTGAAAACATTTTGCGGAGCGCCGCGAATACGGACTCTTCATTCAAGTCACATGATACATTCCATTCCCGGCGGACTTCCAGATTGCAGTTAGAAAAACATTTATGCATTATTTCCTTACGTTTCAACGCATAATTTTTGAAAATCGCTTTCTGCCGGAAATGAGGAGAGGTGTCAATAATTCCGATACGGCGATGTCCTTTGTCCCGCAACAGTTCCGCTGCCGCAGTCCCGCCGGGCAGTGGATCTCCATATACGGAGCTGATATGGGAAAATTCATCAGCATAGCCGCTGAGGAATACCTGCGGTATCTGCTGGTGTTCCGCCAATTCCCTGAAAGACGTGTCCTCCGGATTTTTCCGGTCGCCAAGGCAGATGATTCCGCTCAGTCTTGAAGTGTGATTGTCCAACCATTGCCGGACTTTTTCCGGTGAAGCGTCCGGCGGCGGCAGATTGAGGATCATTGTGGAATGATCGAGTTCCGTTGCACGGTCGATAACTCCGCTCAGATAACTTAAACTGTTCCGTGAACCGATATTAATGAACTCCGAAAAAGCCACCGGCATAACAATTCCAATAGCCGGGAAAGGTTGCCGGTATCTCTTCCTTGCGCTGCTGGCGACAAATAGTCCCTGGCGTCCTTTCAGTTCTTCCGCCAATCCCTCGCAAATCAACTGCTCGTAGGCGCGATGTACGGTGCTGCGGTTGATGTCCAAGTGTTCGGAGATTTTTCGCTCGGATGGAAGCGCCGTTCCCGGTTTGACGCGATTCCTGACCAGGCTTGATTTGAGAATATTAGCCAATTGAATGTGGAGCGGAAGTGAAGATTTTTTGTCAATCTCTATTTCCGGGATGAACCTTTTTCTCTTTTTTAATGTTGCACTCATTGCTACCAATATTTCTTAATTATTTAAAATGGTATACTAAATCATACCACATGTCAGGAAGATTGTCAACCATCAGGATAAATAAAAAGAAAGATTTCATAGTCCTGAGGTAACCGGACGGGGCCGCCAGCAAAAGTCCAGAAATATCACTTTTTTCCGCGAAAAGACATTTGAGGAAAGATTGGGGAACGGCTCAAGAGACCTTCTCCCTTCAGGACAACCGTTTGCAATGCAGCAGCTTGGATGGCGGAACTCCGTCGAACCGCCATGATTGACCTGGAAATTCAGGGAATAGAAAATTTTAGTTTCCGACTTTGGCGTTCTAATCGGTCACTGGTTGGTAATAATGTTTACGGAGTTGTTTTCAACTCATGAAATGAGTGTGACAAGGTAGCTTATAGCGCCAGTTGCCATGGAATTGAATCAGGATAAATTTTTCAGCGCCAGAAGCGGGACGGCGCAATATTCCGGCATAATTTTTTGTGTCGTCCCGCTTTCCATTGCCGTTGCAAATTCATGGGAAGCGTCGATTAAAACCAGTGAGATACAAAAGGGGGAAGTCCTCCATCCGGCAAGGATCAGCCAGACACCGGAGTCAAGATTGATGTTTTTTATCAATGAATATCAAATTTTTCCGAGTTCTCACGAAAAATCAGGTTTTTCAGGAAAACTTCCCGTTCACCGGGCAGTTTCAGATCGGTAATCGCGTCCTTCATGGCCTTCAGAACATGATAAACGTTGTAAGTGACGTCAGTCTTGCCGCAAGATTCCGGTTCCGACCATAAATAGCGGTCGCGAGTCAGGAACAGCGCTCCGTTTTCCTCTGACCAGTATTCCACCCCGGTAATCAGCCCGTAAGGCAGGTCGGAAGCGAACAAGATCCGCTCCCACAACGACTCCCTGCTCAAAACCAGATCGTAAACGCCGCGGTCAGTGACCGAGGAAATATCCAGATAAATCCTGGGATGATCAATGATTTCCGAGTTGAAAAAAACCTCGAAATCCTTTGGCCGGATAAACCTGCCCATATGGGCCAGGATCATCCGGATATTTTTATACTTGTCGAGCAGCGAACCGATGAACTCCCGGTTTTCGGCATCCGCCATCCCGGTTCCGGTGGTGTGGAGCATGATCGCCAGCTTTTCGGATTCGGCAAATTCGAGAATCCCCGGCGGTAGGATTTCGTGCGGATGGCAGTCAAAATTGCTTTTGCCCAGCAGATCGAAATAAGGTTTGATCCCGGTGAACCGGACGTCCCGCAATTCCGCGCACTTAAACAATTCCATCGATAACGGTGTATCCAGGGGATTAGTCCAGAGGAAACCCCGAATGCGTTTATCCAGCCGCATCAGTTCGATGATATATACATTGGCGGAGCAGAAATCCACTTCCCGGACCGGAAACGGAAATGCGAACATTCCGGTAATTTTTTTGCCGCTGAACAGTTTAGAATACCAGTGTTCCAACTCGTCAACGGTAAGACTGCTGAACGTAGTGAGTGGATGCTTCCGGCGCGAATCCGAAAACTTCGCCGCAATTCCCGGCGGCCCAAGATGCACGTGGGCGTCAAAGATTTCCTCCGGAACCCACTCCCGCAGTTCCGTCCCCCACAATCCCAAATGATCGCAATATCCGTTTGAGCCCGTAGTTGTCATTAATCATGCAATTCCAAAATGAGGTTCCGCGTTTTTTATCGCTTCATTAATTTTTGATGCCAGCATGTCCACTTCATCAGGGGTAATGATCAACGACGGCGCCAGCACCAGGATATTGCCGTTGTTCCTGAGGATCATGCCGTTTTGCCAGCACCATTCGCGAATCCAGCTTCCCGCGGCTTTATCGGTATTCAAGGTAACCGCCCGAAGCAGGCCAATGCCGCTGACTTCCGAAATTATAGGATGTTTTTCGCGGATTTCCAGTAATTTTCTTTCGAGCAGACTCCCCATCTTCGCGGCGTTTTCAACCAGATTTTCATTTTCAATGATTGCCAGGTTTGCCAGCGTGGCGGCGCAGGCCACGGTATGTCCGCCGTAGGTGCTGCCGCTGCGCAGTTCGTGTCCAGGGGATCTGAATACATCAGCAATTTTCGGTGTGGTAACGGCTGCGCCCAGTGGGATAAAGCCGCCGGTAAACCCCTTGCCGATGGTAATGATGTCCGGAACAACGTTGTAGTGTTCACAGAAAAACCACTTGCCGGTTTTTCCGAAACCGCTCTGGACCTCATCAAAAATCAACACGATGCCGTATTTGTCGCAAAGTTCCCGCACTCCTTCCAGATAACCTTGCGGAGGAAGCGGATACCCGGTATTTGAACCGGGCAGCGGATCCATGATCATCCCGGCAATACTCTTCGGGCCTTCAAATTTGATAGTGGCTTCGAGTTCGACCAGCAATTTTGCCGCATAATCTTTTTCGTCCATCCCCGCCGAACACTCACGCCTGCGCGCCGCCGAGACGAACACGCATCCCGGCATCAACGGTTCGAAATATTCCCGAAACCAGGCCAATCCGGTAACGGAACTGCCGCCGAGAGTGGTGGCATGATACGAATCCTTCCGGGCAATAAATTTGTAACGGTGCGGTTCGCCATTTTCCACGTGATACTGCCGTGCCATTTTCAGCGCGGTTTCGTTGGCTTCCGATCCGCTGTTGACAAAGAAACTCACCTCAAGTTCCCCCGGCATCAGTCCGGCGAGTTTTTTCGCCAATTCTATCAGCGGAATCGTGAAAGTGTCCACATAATTCGGAAAGAATTCGAGCTGCTCCATCTGCAGCTTTACCGCCTCGGTCACTTCCGGACGGTTGTGTCCGCAAATGGTGGTCAGCAGGGTAGCGAAGGAGTCGAAATACTTTTTGCCGTCGATGTCGTAGACATAACATCCCTCCCCCCTGGTAAAAATTTTGGGGCCTCTGGCAAGCTCGGCGTTGCTGGCAAAATGCGGAATCACGTACTTCAACGCATCCTGGGCAAGTTGCGATTTTTCTGTATCGGGATATGTCATTATCCGCTCCTTCTATATTAATGCTTTCACAGTTGCGACGACAACTTCCGGACTCATGCCGTATTTCCCCAAAATAAAGCGGTCATACTCCGGCTGCCCGTCTTTTTATAGATTTAGTCTTATATTTAGAGATAATCACAATAAACAGATCAGCATGCCTCCCACGCAACTACACCCCTCACGATGCATCACACACAGACACTGCTCGCATATCCATTGCCTCTCCACCCCGGCAAATCACTCTATCTCTCTTTTTTAGTTTATTTCTATATAATAGGACAGTGTCTCGTTTTGTCAATATAATTTTTTAGATTATTTGAAAAAATAATTTAAATAGATAAATTTTGAGCATGAACAAAACAAAAGCCATTATTAACATAGGAAAAGCCAGCCGCGAAAACCGGATAGCAGCGCTCAACCTGCTGCATCGGACAGGGGCAATGTCGAGAACGGAAATCACCAAACAGCTTGACTGCGACGGCACAACCATTACAAACATTATCCGTGATCTGGCGAATGATGGACTGGTAAGGTCAAAAGGGATTATACATGGCTCAGGAAGGGGCCGCCCGAAAGAACTGATCGAACTTGATCCTGACGGACGGACCGCCATCGGGGTATCATTTCAACCAGGTTCGATCAGCGCAACTTTAACAGACTTGAACGGGGAATCCAAAATCCGCGAAGAAGCCTTTTTTGAACCCGGCATCTCCCGCGATGCATTTCTGAAATTGACCGAAAAAATATTCCAGCGCATCCTCTCCAGAATCGAACCGGAAAAACTGGCCGGGCTGGGATTGGCAACGTTCGGGGTATTATCACTAAAAAAACATACGGTAATTCGCGCGGAATATTTCCCTGCCCTGGAAGGGCTTAACCTTTATGATTTTTTTATGAAGAAATATGGGTTGGCCCCATTCATCATCGACGGAACTTATGCCACCGCCCTGAATGAAATGTGGCAGATGAAAAATAAAGCGCCAGGCTGCTTTGTGCTGCTGGAACTGGATATGGGGATCGGCGCCGCGATTATCAATAACGGCCAACCATATCTTGGCAACAACGGCTTCGCCAACGAATTCGGACATATGATTTTCAAACCGGACGGCCAATCCTGCCAATTCGGACATCGCGGGTGCCTGGAGTCACTGGCGGCCATTCCGGCCATTCAACGGGAATTCGCCGCCGCCAGTGGCGGTATGCCGGAAACCTCTTTCCAGACAATTGTGCAAGAATACAAGGCGGGAATAAGCCCATACCGCGAAGTTGTCAACAAATCCGCCAGATGGCTGGGAATCGGTATTGCCAACTTAGTCAACTTCACGGTGCCGGAACAATTGATCCTGTCAGGCAGGTTGCTGGAGTTCGGCCCGGACTACCTCGAAATTATCAAGAAAAATATAATGGCAAACGCTTTCCCTTTATATACAGAAGAACTTACAATCAAAACCTCTGAAACAAGTTGCGAAGGGGCGTCAACCGGCGCCGCCATCCTTGTCCTCCGCCAATTCCTCGGCTATTGATACAGAAATTGCATTGATAGAGTTTGAACTGGAGCCGCTGACGCGGCAGTCTAAGTGCGCTGGGGTAATATAGCGCATTGTGAAAAAATAAAGTACCCCAAAGGCCGTCATGCGGATGGCCGGACAATCTCACCATCGAAAGGGCACTCATCATGATATACGATGATCAACAGCGCCAAGTAAAAATCAACAGCCTGGACCGGAACCTCCTCGCCCGCCTCCGGGAGTCGAATTCGCCGGGATTTCAGGAGGTATTAGGCAGATACGAAGCTTTTGTGCCAGATTGCACAAATTGCAACTATTTAGCCAGATTTCAAAACGCCAGTCGTCTTATTATAAACATCTTGCAGAAGTAGTAGGGTTCGTTTTGCGCCGCGAACCCACCACTACACGCAATTTGTAATTTTCAAAGCTTCTGAAACCGTAAGCTCTTCTCTGGATCAGTTCCATTTTGGTATGGAAGCCTTCGGTTATCCCGTTATTTCTGATAAACCTCCACATTCTAACGATCTCCTCCTGCCATGATTCAAGGGTGTCGGCGAGGGTTTGCATGGCGGGAAACGGGTATGCCATAAATCACAATTGTTTCACGCACGAAATCTCAGGCAGCTGAAAGATTTTCAATTTGAAGCATTCGCGGTCCCGGAAGCCGTATACTTGGCGGACAGTCGCCATGCCGATTTCATATTTGTCCGGCTGACTGGAATAACTGTAATCATAACCTCCGGCGAACCAGAAGTGCGTTTTATCGGAATGATTGATGATCGTATTTCCCTGAATACCGCCTATAAACAAGGAGTCAATTGAATCTGGTGATATGCGGCGGAGAAGCAGGCAGGAAATGACTGGCAATCCCGAGATTTACCCGTCTCCGGGGTCAGGCTAGAAACCCGAGGTGGGGCTGATATGCCATCAGTGGATTTTTTTAAAATGAAGCTGTGGTTAAAACTATAGATTTCTTTGTAATTATAAAGCTTTGGATATTCCCAAAAGCATGTGTCCCAAATGTTCCCCAAAACCAGTTTTACCCGGATGAGTTTTCAGGATTAATCAGCTTGACAATGCCGGTCTGACCATCCATTTCCACGGTCTGACCTTCTTGCAAAGTGGAAAGAAGGTCAGGGATGCCGACTATTGCCGGAATCCCCATTTCCCGCGCAACAATAGCGGAATGAGAAAGAATACTGCCGCGTTCAATTAAAATACCGGAAACGGCGGGATAAAGAGGAACCCAGCCGGGATCCGTCCTGCCAGCGACTAAAATTTCCCCATTGAGATGCATTTCGCCGGACGGAGAATGCAATACCCGGACTTTATTTTTAACCACTCCCGGGCAACAACCGGTTCCCTGGAGTTCCCCCTCCTTTGCCTGAACTTTTGGTTTCGACCAGTTCCGGAACAGATTGTGATGGTAAGCAAGTCCGTAGGTTTCAAAATGATCATCGGGAACCGGAGTATTTTCATCGCGGTAATGGTTATATTCTTTCTTGCGAAATTCCACCAGGCCATGCAAGTCCGTGGTAACTGCTGTTCCCTTGACATAATCCCACATCTCATCGATTGTCAGATAAAAAATATCATGTTGATTATCAATGAGTTTCTCTTTGGCAAAATGCATCCCGACCGCATTAATCAATTCCCGTAACAGACCATAAATACGGGTTCTAGCAAACCGCATGTTCTCCCTGTTTTTTACTCCGAGCCGGGCATTGCGGAGAACTATCCTGAAAATTGTTTTTTTAGGAACCAGACTCGTTCCGATGGCCGCAAAAGCACGTTTCTCCGCGCTTTTCCGGATATCCTTTTCCTTTTTCTCCTTGGCGGCCGGGTCAAGCGCATCTTCATCTTTAAGCTTGATGTAGTTCTGAATCATCTGGTAAATAAACTCCGGCTTTTCTCTGAGGGAGGGCTCTTCCAACTTGAGTTCATTCATGCAGCGGAATCCATACAGATCAAGATATTTTTTTATCTGCCCGGCCAACTCGCCGCATGCCTTGTTCGAAGCAATTATTTCAGTCAGTTTCCCGGCTTTTTCAGACAAAAACAACTGCAGCAATTCCGGATTCCGTTTAACTGTCAGCGCCATTTGCATGAGCATTTTCGTCGGCTCGGTGCTTTCGATTCCTCCTTCTCCGCAAATCAGGTCATTCTGGAGCGAACCGCTGGCGTCGTTACACCATTTCGCACAACGTTTTTTGAGTGAACCGTAAAAAATCATCACAAAAAAATCGTTAATTATCGGAGTTTTCCAGTTCCAGAGCAAAGCCTTTTCCATATCACGATAGACTTTCATCAATTCATGCGGAGGCATCCGGGTAAAATCCATGACGTCCCATTTTTCGTAATGGGACCTGAAATGTTTATCAAAATCGGCAACCCGCTTTTTGATGTTCCGGAAGTTCCCCAGAGAACGGCACACAAGTTTAATCAGGGACGGAAGTTCCACGCAATAACGCCGGAGTGCGGAAACAGGTTTTTCCTCGTTATCTTCCTCCAGATCGATTTTTTCCCGGAGCCCCATCATCGACTCCATGAATCCCTTGTTGTAATTGAATCCCGGAAAAAGACGCACAAGCAGATACCAGTTAACAATATTGTAATAAACCTGCCCCCGGAAAATTCCCAGCATATTTTCAAACACATGCTGGTTGTCCTGCACCTTTTGCGGGGAGATCCCCATAACCTGGGAAAAACAGTGATAAACGATTGTGTAAGCGCGGCGGATGAAACTGAATGTCATTGGCGAAGTAACCCCGGAATAACTCTCGATGATGTTCGAGTTGTCCCAGATCATGCGGTTGCCGGCGGCGGGGCCATACTCCTCGACAGTGGTAACCGGACGCGCCTGAAGAATAAAAAGCTTACCGTCCGGGTCATAACAAAATTCAATGTCCTGGGGACGACCATATATTTGCTCAATCTTCCGGGCTGTTTCAGCAACTTCCCGAACCTGTGTTTCGGAAAGCGATAATTTTTCCCGGTTTTCGGCGGGAACCTCAATCTGCTTTATCCCCTCCCCCGATTCCTCGTCAAAAATATATTGCGAATCCTTCAAGGCAACGGTGGCGGTAAATTCGTCATTGGACTTATTATATTCGATAAGGTCGGCATTCAACCCCGCACTTACCAATCCTTCACCAAGTCCATAGAGGCTGGAAATAACGATCTTGTGGGGATTCCGGGTTGCCGGGTCCGCCGTGAATACTACCCCGCTGCGCGCCGCATCGATCATCCGCTGGAAAATAACCGCCATCGGGACCGGATGGAGTGGAAGCCGGTTATCGAAACGGTAAGCCAGCGCCCTTTCCTGGTAACCGGACGCCCAGACTTTCCTAAGGTATTCCGCCGCTGAAGCATCCCCTTTGACAAAAAGAAAACTTTCGTGGATTCCGGCAAAGGAATGGGTACTGCCATCTTCATCAGCCGCGGACGACCTGACGGAAATAAACCCGGAACTGAACTTATTTTTAACCGCACCCGTCAGTTCTTTTGCATGAATATCCGGAAGCGGGGCGGCAAGAATCAACTCCTGAATCTCCTTTGCTGTCTCTCCCGCCTTTCCGGACGTAAAACCTTCGAGCTTCCGTTCGATCTGTTTATTAATGCCGGACATGGCAAGGAAATCCCGGAAATACTCAACGGGAACCGCAAACCAATCCGGTACGGAATTGTGTTTCTGGAGTCTGAACAGGTTGTGCCCCTTACCGCCAATGGCCGCAACCGGCGCGGAAGTTTCATTTTCTGGATAAAACAGTGTCATGGGATCAGCCTCCAAAAGTTATGCCGTTGATCCGGAGCAGTTCGGCGGCAAGGACAAAATAAAACAAAATGATATAACTGCCTCCATATGCCTCCAGGTCTTTCGCGGTTTTCCGGTTGGTATTGAATCTAAACCGGAGCAGTCCGAACAGGCACAGCAGAAACAGAACAACCAGCCCGATGTAATAAAACATGCCAAGTTTCAGGTAGACACCCACGATCCAGGCAATGACCGTGTTAAGAATTCTCAGCACCAAAACCACATATCCGGCGTTATATATTCCGAATTCTTTAGAATAGCTGTTCACTCCTTCGATTTCATCTTCCTCGGTACGGATTTTCCGGGAAATTTCCCAGTTTGCGAAAGCAAAAAAGTCCGCGACCGCATACGCCCAGAACAACAAAGGGGCTTCCCAGAACGGACGGTCCATGGTGAAACTGAAAATGGTTGCCGTCATCATCGGCATAATCAGCATATGCGAAACCGCGTAAATGATAAAATGGGAACGCAGCCAGTCCTTTATAAAGAATTCCTTGAGCATGATCCATGAAAAGATAATGGTCGCCCCGACAGCCACAATCGCAGGCCAGCCGGAGATGATTGCGCAGATGATCTCCACGGCAATCGCGAGTCCCGCCAGGATTTTTAAATCGTTCAGGGTCACCAGCCCCCGTGACAGAACCCGGTCCGGGTAATGCCGGCAGTCGTCTTCGTAGTCTTTGTGCTCATCGAAAACGCGAAGATGGAAAAAAATGCAGAAAAGGAAAATCATCCCGATCAGGGTAAACCAGCCAATCCGGAGCGGTTGTCCGGGATCAGCCAGGGCCTGGGCAAGAAACTGGTTGGCAAGGAAATAGATTATCACCATACATAGGTGACTGTGAAGCGAAAAACGTTCGGAAATATAAGCATTCAAACGCTTGGAAAAAGGACTGTTTTTACTCAGCTTGGTTTTACTCATATTGTGGTTATCCTTTCGATATCTGGCGTTGCAGTTTTGCGTAATCAATTTTTGAGTTGTGCCGGGGATCAACCGGCAGCGGTTTGTTCCTGACGATAATCTCATCAATCGCAAGGCCAGCATCAGCGAGTCTTGTTTTGATGTCCGGTTCCAAAATTCCTTCGTCATGCGATGACTGAATTACCAGCGCCACCTTTTCGCCAAGTTCCTGGTCAGGCAATCCGATTGCCGCAATGTTGCTTATCCGGCTGTCATTGCTTCGTGCGGCCTGTTCAATCAGTTGGGGATGGACAGCCACGCCGTTCCTGAAAATGGTTGAGTGGACCCGGCCGACCAGCCAGAAACGGCCTTGCTCGTCAAAATAGCCCGTGTCACCCATCCGATGCCAGACTTCGCCGTTCCAGTCTGTGATTTTGTTTTCCCTGACCGCCCCCGGATTGTTGAAATAGTCTTTGCAGACATGTTTCCCGGAAACGATCAACTCTCCGGTTTCTCCTGTTTCGAGAACCAGACTTTTCATATCTTCTCCGGCGTCAACCGTTGCCCGGTTTATCCCGATAATTTCAGTTTTCACCAATTTCGACGGTTTTCCGGTGCAAAAACCCCCGCGTCCCTTTACCGCCAATCTTTCCTCCAGCGATATATGCGACACAGGTTCCGCTTCGGTGGAACCGTAGACAATCTGGATTTCAGTATTAGGAAAGGCATTGCGCCAATTTTTCAGTTGTTCATCCCTTACCGGCGCGCCTCCGGTAAGGATTCGCCGCAGATTCAGGCCGGGTTTATTTCCGGTCATAACGTAATCCGCAAGTTTATCGAAAAACGGCGGCGAAGCGGTGGCCGTCGTCACCCGATAATGCTGCATTCTTCTGAAGACAGCCTCTCCGTCAACGGAAGCGACGGCCCTGAAATCCATGTCGGGAATAATTGACGGCAAGCCATTTGCCAGATTGCACAGCGCAAACACCGGAAACATCGGCATATCGATGTCGCTGTCCAAGTACGGGAATTCCGTATTCAGCGCGTTATACTGGGCATCAAGGAAGCCGTGTGTCCGGTTCGCGCCTTTGGGAATTCCGCTCGAACCGCTGGTAAAAGTAATCAGCGCGGAATCCTCCGGCAAAGAATTATGGACAGGTGAACTGTTGTTGTGTCCGATCATCGACTTGAAATTATATTTCGCGGGTCTTACAACCGCAAGCCTTCCGGTCGTAACAGTAAGGGGAAGTTTCCGGAGTTTGGAACTGAAAAGCCGCAGTAAATGACTTTTCGGTATACCGATGAATCCGGACGGTTCGGAAAAAGCGCAGAATTCCGCAACCTGGCGCATTCCGATCCAGGGATCAACAAATACCGCCACGCCACCAGCCTTTATAATCCCGAGCATGGCGATGTACAGGTCTATGGACATCGGGATCATCAGGATAATCCGGTTTCCCGGTTCCATGCCGTATTCACGTATCGCGGAACCGAACCGGTCAACCGCATCCCACAGCTCCCGGTAAGTTATCTCGTTTCCGCCGGGCATTGCCAAAGCCAGGCGACCGGGATTACATTCCGCGGCTTTCTCAAGATAACGTGTAACATTAATGCTGCAGGGATCAGTCATGTTGTCCTTTCACATAGCGGAAAAGAAGATATTTCCTGGAAACCGCGCCTTTCCCGGCATCCAGCCTGCCGGATGAATTCCCTTCCTGAATCAGGCAAAGGTTGGCTTTACGGTAACCGGCTTTCAGGCCGGAACTGTAAGCAAGATACATCAATGCCGGCCCCAATCCGCCACCATGATATTTGGGGACAGTTCCCAAGGTCTTGATGTTGAGCGTATCCGTGCTTTTATTCAAAAGGAACCTGATCTTCGCTAAAATATTCTTTTTGCCTTTCATGCTTCTCAATGCTTCAAAATAATCAGGCACATTGAAAGTAAATCCGGCAGGTTCACCATCCTTGTCGACCGCAAACCAGATCAGATCGGGATTCAAAATATTTTTGGCTCCGGCATACAGGTCTTTAAAATCCTTTTCGCAAATATCGGTATAAAGATAGTTCCGGGAAAATATTTCGCGGGACAATTTATACAGACAATGGAGTTCTCCGTCGAAATCGTCAGCGTTAAACTGCCGGAAAGAGAACCCTTCCCTGAGACTGCGCTTATAAAATTTCTCCATCCCGGGAATGACGTCCCTGACGTCCGCAACATGTTTCGAGTAATAATGGGAAAGAACTTTAAACCCGCATTGCGTCCATAATTCCGGATAATATGGCTTGTTGTAAGGTTCCATCATGAACGGACGGGCGTCGAAAGGCCCGGCGTTAAAGCGGTAACGATGCCAGGTATCTCCGTCAATCGGCCCGATGAGGGCCGTTGCTCCCCGGGCAAATATCCAGTCAATAGCGACGCCCAACAATTGCCTTACCGCTTCGGGTTCGTTCAATGCTTCAAAAAAGCTCAACATTCCCAAAGGTTTACCATCATCATCCGTTAAAGTTGGCGAGACTCTGGCTACGACCCGTCCGATGGTTTCACTGCCGTGATAAACCATAAAAATTTTCTGCCGGTTTCCGAACACCTCCCGTTCCACATCCTGTCTGACTTTGTCCGGAAAGGGCGGACAGTAAAAAGGATCATTGCGGTAAACTTTTTCCGTCAACCGGTAAAAATCCGCCATATTCTCAGGGGTGTCGATAACTTTGATTGCTGGTTTCTCCATATTCTTACTCCGGACACCATACAATTAACGGCCAACAATATTGGAACAGCAAGTAAAGCAGTCCAGACGTCAAACTCAAGATAAATCTTTCAGTGCTCCAGAACGCACGCCCTTCCAAGTCTTCACTCTCTCGCAGTGAACCGTGAAAAACACAAATCGGCACGGTTGCCGCAAATATCCCCGCCAGGGATATTGCCGAAATACCGTCGAGGAACAACCACGGCAGGCCAGCCACGGTCAGGCAGGCAAGTATGCTGATAACAAAAACGGCCAGGACGCGCCTTGTGCGGTCAAAGCGCATATATCGTTGCACTACACTCCAGGTTCCGATGGTTCCGATGGTCGTCAAAACCGCAAGGTAAGGACCATACGCAATGTCGTATATCCCGAACGCATTGGCAAATATTATAATACCCAATGGAATAACCAGTGCGCTTATCATGGTGCCGGAATTGATATTTCCCGCACCGGTTTTTCTTGTCCGGCAAATCATATGCACCGCAAGGAAAACCGTAATTCCAGCCAGGACCGGGACCGCCCAGATAATCGATCCCAGCGACCACGCCGCATATGCGAAACACAGGAAAATAACCGTACCTCCGAAATCAATAATCTTCGCCCGCCAGATGAGAAATCCGAAAACCGTGAAAATCACAAAGATGCTGATACATTGAAAAAGAATCTCCGGGGCCGGCTTTTCGCTAATTTTCAACAAGACGTAACAGGCGATAACCGGTACGAAAATGTTGTCACTCCCCCGCACTGAAACAGCCTCTACGCAAGTGAGCATAAACGAAACCAGCAACGCCGTCAGGATGCAGGTTACGGGCGGCAAACCGCTGAGCAGCAGCATCGGCAACTGGATTGCAAGAAAAGCGATAATCCAGAAGAACAGAGAACCTTCCAGGCTTTTTTCCGAATCCGCAACCTTATAACGGATGGCTCCGTACTTTTTCCCGATCAGGGCGGCAAAAGCATCCGCAACCGCCAGAATCAGCACCGACGAGATATACAACCATAAATATCCTCGCGAAATCGCAAAGATGATGGCAATGGCGAAAGGATAATATTCACTGCCGCGGCTTTGCCTTTTCACGCTGTTCAGACAGCGCAGGATATCAACCTTTTTCCCAATGACAAAGAGCAGGGAAAATGCCGCCGACATGCCCAGCACCACATACGGCGACTTCACCACGAATGGAAACAGCAGGCAGGCCAAACCGCAGTTCAGATGGACAAATTTGCGCATGGTTTCCGGCGCCGGGTTCCCGCATCTTGCCCATACCTCGGCCATAAAGATTATCAGCGCGAACAATCCGGCCTGGATAATGGCGCCGATAAAATCGTTATGAACGAGCATCATCGCACTTCCTCCACGACAAAACGGCTGTAAAAGAAAGCCTTGTCGGATGCGAAAAGCTCCCGGGAAACGTCTTCGAGCCAATTCACTCTATCCGGAAAATCGTCCGACATACGGCGCGGGACCAGCATATTCCAGTAAGCAAACCTAGCTCCGCCCCTGGCCTTTTCCAACAGCTGATTATATATATTGCGGCATGTCGGCGGATCGAGATACTCGAAAATATCCGACAGGTTGAATCCGTCGAATCCGTCATTGCCGTAATGATTTGCCGCATCCTGTACAGTCCCCTGATAAACTGTCAGGTTGTCAAACGAATTCCTGATCTTTTCGAAATTTTCCGGCTGCAGGTAGTGCGGCACACCGTAAGTGTAATTGCCGGTGAGAATATAATCAAGATATGGGTTATCGTGAGTCGGAAGCTCTGTCAAAGCGTACCGTGTCCGTTTGAGGATCTGTTCCGATACCGGACCATCCACATAGCGGAAAAATTCCGGATCGCGCCCCATTTTTCCCATCACCCCGCGGCTGAAAAAAATCCTGAACAACATGCGCCAGCGGAAGTTGTTCCATTTTTTATCGTAGAACTCAATCCGTTTGTTCCGGTCTTTCTCCCTGAGAAGTTCAAGCACGGTACTCCGGGAATGCACCAGAGGCAATATCCTGGTCCTGAACAAATGGAAATAACGCTCGAACTTGCCGTTGTGAATGAATCCCTGCTCTATTCCGGAAGGGTTATTGTCCCAAAATCCGGCAGCATTTTTGTTTAAATCTTTTTTCAGTTTCTTATAAAGTTCTTTGCGCCGCGGCATTTTCCTGATGCCGAAGAACCCCAGGTATTCATCATAATCAAGATTGCGGACCGCGGCACGGCGAAGTTCCAGGCAGGCCAGTTGGGAAGGATTGAGATCAACGGCAACGACTTCCGCTCCCCCTGCCAGCAACGACAGCGAATTGTCCCCGGCTGACGCAATCGAGAGAATCCGTTTCCCTGGTTCAGGATTCAGGGCGCGACACAGGATTTCGGCATCTTCCCAGCAGTTAGCGTAACGAATATGATCAAACGCTGCCCTTGCTTCAATTCTATCCATACTGTGTTCAAGCCTTGTGCCGGTATTTTGCATGGGCGGCGCCGAACTCACCCGCCGCCAAAGCGCCGATTATCGAGATTTCACCTGCCAGAATCGTAGCGGCGCAGATTTCCGAGAATTTTGCAGCCTTGCCGGAACCGTAACAGTCAAGCATTTCCAGACATCCCCTGGCTGTCGGCAAATGCGTTCCTCCCCCAACGGTTCCCACAATCAGGTTGGGCACACTGACAGATACATAGAGGCCGCCATTGTCCGTTACCTGCATATCCGTCAATCCGGCGGAAGCTTCAGATATACATGCGGCGTCCTGGCCGCAAGCGATAAATATTGCCGCGAGCGCGTTTGCAAAATGTCCCTGCACCCCAACCGAACCACTTAAAATCCCTCCGTGGGTAGAAAGCTTGCAGTACAATTCCATGTTTTTTGCCGTGGTGTGAAGAATGCGTTCGATCAATTTTCCGGCAATAACCGTTTCGGCAATGACCTTTTTCCCCCGGGTATTTATAAATGACTGCATGGTAACTTTTTTGTCGCCGGAAAGATTGCCTTCCAGGAACCATTCGTCAGGAATTACCGGCGAACGCTCGAGTAATGATCTGCATACCGCTTCAGTCGCAACTGTCACCATATTCTGTCCCGATGCATCGCCAGTGTAATATTTGAAGGTAAGGTATACGTTCTTTCCGTTCATTGCGGTATCGATATCGAGCAATTTGCCGTGGGCGGTGGTCGCAGCCACAACCTCCTGCAGCGAATCGGCCTGTTCCAGCACCCAGGTTGTAAACCGGGCCGCATCGATCATACTGCTGAAAACAAAGCACGGGGAACGCATTACCACCTCTTCCAAACACATGACCGTTGCTCCGCCGCACTGACTGATAAGATATGCGCCACGATGATACGAAGCCACCAACGCGCCTTCGGTAGTCGCCATCGGAACATAAAAATCCCCGGACGCATATAATCCGTTAACTCGCAACGGCCCGGCAACTCCAACCGGTATGTTTGCATGTCCGATCAGGTTTTCAATATTACCCTTCAGGCTTTCCGGCGGAGCGCAATCATTATCGTTAGTAAGCGCATCCAGTTTTATGCCTTGCTTTTTAAGAAAATTGCGGCGTTTTTCCAATCCGGCCGGAGAGAAATCATTTCCGGCGGGGATTCTGTCCGGCAAAGGTTCTTCTTCCGGCATGCGGGGAACCAGGCGGGATTTTATGGCCTCCAGATCGTCCTGCGAGGATATTTTCCTTAAAATCCGTTTGGCCACATATGAAGGCTGTGTCATAAAACTGTCCTTTACATAAATACATATTTCGCCAATTCAACCTATATCTAAGACTTACAATCTATTACAATGTTACTGGATGTCAAAGCTTTATCATCAGAAGCCGCCGATTTGCATATCATGATATTATCGGGAAATACTGTTAGAATGCCTGTTCCAGGAAGCATTTTTGAGTTTACTTCCGTACTTGTGTTTTATTTCTATCAGATCTTTCAGCACCTGGCGATTTTCTTTCGCAATTTCTGCGCAGTGATCAATTCCGGCAGGTCTGCCATTTGTCTGGCATATATGATTAAGATCAGCACGACGGACTTTGCCGTTTTGATAATTTATGTACAGGAAAACCCTGTAATCCTGAAACAGATTTGATGCCGGGAGAAGCTTATAAGTATGCATCGGATACATGGATGGCACGTATTTCCCTTTTTGAGGTTTATTGATAACTTTACCCGAGCCATAAACCGTAACAACATCAGCTTCACTTGTACCCTCTGGAGGAACAATGAACCTATGAAGTTTTGTTATTAGAGCGGTAACCTGCGCATCCGGGAGCATGTCAATTGATTCCGACTGTTTTCCTTCTTTCGGGATTGGCGTTATGTTGTTTATCCAGTAATCTCCATATTCAAGGCTAAGCTGGAACCTGAGGTTTCCCTTAAGCGTCAACAGCTTGTATTTTACGCCCTCACGCAGAGAAAGTATCCTGATAAACCTAATTTGTGAATGAGGAAACTTTCCTTTAATTTGATTCGTTACCTCAAAAGTATACAAATAAGCAGTAGTAGTTCGTCTGCATGTAGGGGTTTTTCCTATTTCCTCCTTCCTGACAAATTTTGCATCGACAATTATATCTGACCTTTCTCCCGATTTACACCATGGAGCAGTATAGTTTGGAAGGATTGCATTAGCTTTGGAAAGAATTTCAGGCTTTATTTTCTGTATCAGTCTCCATACACAAATATCTCTAACATCACTGGCTGTTTTTTTATATTTACCGGAAAGCACCAGTTCCACCTGTCTTACCAGTTTGCTGAGAGTGTCGGTATTCGGTTCAAGGCAAATTAACATACCGGTTGTATTTCTGAATACATATTTGAATCTGTTACCTTTGAGAATTTCATGATGACTTCCAAGCAGGAAACATCTTCCCTCCTTAAAAATAAAGGCAAAATAACGCTTGCCTTTTTTGAAAGAGAACTGGGAGCCTGTGGCACCGGCGCCCTTTACATTAAGAATTTTCGGATTGGGATCAGACTTAGGTGCTTTAAAGATCTTTTCGATCTTCAGTTTTGCTTGTAATGATGATTTTTTCTCAACGCATTCGCCAATTACAATGTATTCAGCTTTATGACAAAATTCGTCAAGATTCCCCCAGAAACCACATGCCATAGTTTGCGTGGATACAATGAAAAAAACAGAAAAAAGAAGCCATCCCGGGAGAATTTTTTTCATATTGCACCGTCCGCCAGACAATGGTTGTTAACTATTGATGATAAGTTAACGGTTCTGGCGGCCGTTACAAGCATCTATTCAACGACTACGGTTTTTCAGCTTTTTACGAATTGTCAACGCTAACTTAACATTTATCCTGTTTTTTCGTTGTTTTCCCCGCACGAGTCTCCGAGCCTGTTTGTTTTTTGTATCCGGCGAAGATCATCAGTCCGCCGATTATGAGCATAAAGGCGGCGATAAAGCCGATGCACAGGACGGCCTTTAAATCTTTGGCGGTAAACAGCAGCAAGGTAATGAAAAGTCCGATAAACACTGCAAATGACCCGATAATTTTCAACTGGCTCAAGTCATTTGCCTGTCCCACTTCTTTCTCAAAATCGACGGGAGTTTTCATCCTGATGAAGAATTCCTCGACCCGTTTTTTATATTCATCGGAGGAAAACCTGAAAAAGGGAATAGTTATCAAGTAAGCCCCGGCGCAAACCGCCATATTGGTAAAAATCTGGGTTTGAATTGTCCAGTTGCAATCGAAGAACTTGGGGGTAACAAAGAAAAAGATTGAAGAAGACAGTCCGCAGCAGATGGAAAAAATTGCGCCCCATTCCGGAGTTTTTTTAATAAAGATACACAGGAAAAGCGGAACCACAATGGGTATACCCAGAAGCGCCCCCAAGGTCAATACCAGCTCAAATTGTCCGAGTTCACGACGGCTGGCAAAATACAGCGCCAGAACCAACAGCAACGCCCCAAGGCAGAGCGTGCAGATCCTGCTCATTACCAGCATTCCGCGTTCACTGAGTTCCGGCAACTTCCGCCACTTCTGGTAATAGGGAAAAATATTACGGATGAAGATGGCGCAATTGCTGTTCAACGCCGAATCAAGGGAACTCATGGTAGCGGCGAACATCGCCACGATCATAAGTCCCACCATTCCCTGCGGGAGCAATTTCAGGCTGACGATCGCATAAGCGGCTTCCGCTGGTTTGGCAATCGCCGCGGAATTAATCTCGTCCGGAAACATAAGCCGTCCGAACATCGGGGGAATGAACCAGAAAGCGCATCCGGCCAGCATCAGGACAAAAGCCAGGAAAGCGGCTTTTCGGGCTTCCCGCCCGTCCTTTACCGCAAAATACCTGCGGGATTTCATGATGGCGTTTCCCTGCAAAAGCTGTTTCAGGAAAATCGCCGCCGCCCAGGAGTAGGTAAAAGCATTCTTAAACCGCTCTGGAGAGTTGAAAATATTGTAATCGGACTTGAGTCCTTTATCGGCAATGGCCTGGAAAAATTCACCGATTCCGCCGATCTCTTTAAGACACAGAAAGGTTATCACGATAGTCACCGCAAGCAGAATCATGCACTGGATGCAGTCGGTAGCCATTACCGCCCAACTTCCCCCGGAAAACGAATAAGCCACAACGATTATCCCCAGAACTATAATGACCATGTAGATATTCAGTCCGAAGATCGTGGCCGCGAAAATACCAAGTGAATACAGAGCAAGGGAACCGCCAAGCAAGCCGATGGGAACAGTTGACAAAATAAACAGCTGTTCGGTCCTGGGATTAAATCTGGTCCTGATGATTTCCGGAACGGTGTAAACGCGCATCTGCCTGAACCACGGGGCCAGGAATAAGGCATTCAGGAGAAATCCGCCGGCCGATGACATATAGATGATCAGTACGCTCCAGCCGGCATTATAGGCTACCCCGGCGGCGCCGGTAAAGGTATAAGTGCTGATCCCCGCCACGAAAGCGCTTGACCCCACCAGCCACCAAGTTCCCTGACAGCCGTTCCGGAAGTAATCGTTGATATTGCGGTTGAAGCGCTTGAAAATATACCCAAGCGCGATGAGAAAGACCATATAGATCCCGATGATTGCCAAGTCCAGATACAAGGTACGCTTCCCTCCCGGTTCAGATTAAAATTCTTATTTATTAAGATTATGTTTTATATTTTATAATAACATATACCTTATGTATTATGCAAGTTACCGGAGATTAAAAAGCTTAATTTTTATTTTTCAAGGCCATTTATATTGACATTTCTATAATAATAAGTTATAATATTTAAAATAACATAATCTAAATAACTTGATAATGGATAGGAAAATATGGCGATTCCGTGTAAAAGCCTTGAATTCATAAAGGAAGATATTGATGTCCCGGTACGGGACGGTTTGCACTTGAAAACTACGGTGTTCCGTCCTGATGACAACCTTAAACACCCCCTGATCCTGCACCGGACCCCTTATGGAAGAAGAAAGGGAGGAGATGACCTCTTTGCGGTCAGACTAGTCAGAAGCGGATATGTTTTTGCCAGTCAGGATATGCGCGGCAGATATGATTCCGAGGGTGAGTTTACGCCGCTGCTGGCAATTGACCAGCATGACGGCAAGGACGGATACGACAGTATAGAGTGGTTTGCGAAACAAAACTATTGCAATGGCAATATCGGCACTTTTGGCGGCTCCAATTCGGCATTGGCGCAATGGAACTTGGCACGGCTCCGCCCGCCGCACCTCAAGGCAATGATGGCTTACACTATTCCCAGGGAAATCACCGCACTTGACTATCCCGGAACTTTCAGGCTCGGACGCCGTCTGCACTGGCTCTTTACGTCCATAGCTCCAGACATCAGGAGACGTGCCGGAATGTCAAAACCCCACACGTCTGAAGAAGCACGCGAGTCATGGGCCAAGGAGCAACACCGGTTTCTGGAAGTGCTGCCGGTAGCGAAACTGGCCGATTATTTGCCGGAGCAACTTGGCAATCAGTTTCTGGAATGGTTGAAGAATCCGGCTGTAAAGCTCTGGAAACTGGATCAAGCTTACAAGGATATCGAAGTTCCCAATCTGGACATCAGCGGCTGGTTCGACCACTGTTCGGACACCATGCGCCACCTGGAAGGTATGCGGAAGTCGGCAGAAACGGAAGCAGCCCGAACGCAGTCAAAACTTATCGTCGGCCCCTGGAGCCATGGGACAGTGAATACTAATGGCGGCGTGGGCAAGTTTGATTTCGGCCCAAGCGCAAATCTTGATCTTGGAGATCTGGTCATCAGATGGTTTGACTGCTGGCTGAAAAGAATTGACAACGGCATTAAGCAGGAACCGGCGGTCAGGTATTTTGTGATGGGGGCAAATCGATGGAAAAGCGCTCCCGAATGGCCGCCTCGACCAGCCAAATTATCAGAATTTTACCTGAGTTCCGGCGAATTAAGCCCGGAACAAGCCATCGGCAAGGAATATGATGAATATGAATACGATCCTGTCAATCCAGTGCCGACCCTGTGGAAAGATAATCTGATAACGGTTCCATCGGACCGTAACGAATTAAAGCATCGCAAAGACATTCTTTATTACGTAACCGCGCCACTTGAAAAAGATATTGAAATCGCGGGTTACCCGAAAGTTGTTCTCTATGCTTCATCTTCGGCGCCTGATACGGATTTTTATGCCCGTCTGGTTCTGAATAACCCGGAAAAAGGCGCGCTGGAAATTGCTTATGGAATGGTAAGGGCCAGACACCGCAATTCACTGGAGAAAGAAGAATTTATCACTCCCGGAGAAGTTACGGAATTCAATATCGAGCTTGGCCCGGTAGCCTGCCGGTTCGGAAAAGGCTGTCGTATCCGCCTGGAAATCACCAGCAGCGATTTTCCCAATTTCGACCGCAACCACAATACCGGGAAAAATGATCTGTTTGACTCCGAACTGCAAACCGCACAACAGAAAATATTCCATTCGGAGAAATTTCCTTCATGTTTAATTTTACCGGTTCAGGACATTAAATGAAAAAGATTTTGACAATCACAATTCTGGCGTTTCTGCTGGCAGAGCTTTCAGCCGGAAGGAGGGTTGTCCCAAAGTTTAAGCCGCTTACCGCGCCCTGTCCGGAAGTTACGGAAATCGATCTTAAAAAGGGCGGATACATCTTTGTTCCTAAAAGCAAAAACTACCGCAAGCCAGGTAACGATCTACTTGATTTCCTTCAAAAGCAGGGATTAAACAATTTCTCGCTGATCTCAGATTTGACTATATTGGAAAAGCATCCGAAAAATGTGATCGCGCTGGGGCAAATGATGAACAATCCCCTGATCGAATGGCTGTACTGGAATTATTACACGCTGGTGAATCCCACCTATCCGGGAAAAGAGGGATTCGTTATCGAAACCGTATTCACCCCTCTCCCGGTCTTGCCAAGACATAGCGTAATAGTCCTGGGCGGAAGCAATTTAAGGACTGTCCGGCAGGCTGCCGGACAGTTCATCAGGAAAACTCCGAAGTCGCTGGTTTGGCCTTCAACTTTGCTTGTAAAAGGCTACAGCCTTGATAAAAGGCAGGATGAATATATTGAGAAAATCAAGAAAAACCCTAAAAAAACGCAGTTGCTGGATTTCCAGATTCTAACCACGCTTTACCATGAAACCGGCAATGTAAAATTCCGGAATCTGGCCCTGAAGGTTCTAATGTGCAACATCAGGGATTTTGAACGGAAAAGAAACCGGTATGTGGTAACCTGGAAGGATGAAAAGGCGTCGATGGAAATCATGTGCGCCTGGGATTTTCTTCAGGAGCATTGCAAGCTTCCCCCTGCCGAACGTTTGCGGATCGACAACTTTTTCCTCCAGTTGATCAGCAGGTTAATGACCCACGCCGCGCTGCTGAACCGAAACCAGCTTACCCCGGAATGGACGGCTTCATACAACCACACCACAATCCCACTGCTCGGAATTTTTACAATCGCAAGATATATGCTCGCGCATTATCAACTGGAAGCGGTGCGTAAATATATCCGGGCGGCCGATATGGTTTTCATGGGGCAGAGCAAAAGCTATCTGCCGATCGAGGACGCTCCCAGCTATTCAGCCCTGAGTATTGAAAAATGTCTCAAATATTATCTGATGGAGCGCAGGCTGGATTATCTGAAAAACGGCAACCTGAAAAAATTTCTTGATTATCAATTCGCGCATATCAACAACAATAATTACCTGGCGGCAACCGGTGATGTTCCAAGTGTTTATTTCTGGGGATTTCCGCGCAGGGCCACGGATATCCTGGAATGTTATTCCGGCGATCCCGGCATTCAGTGGTTCAACAAGCAGAATCCAGATGCTGACAGAAAATATGTTTCGAGTTACTACCCGAACATGCCCCCCGCACCTCCCAAAAGACTGCTGGGCGCAAAAGTAATCCCGATGCCCCAAGGCTATTACGAGTTCATGAAAACCGGATTGCAAAACAAAATCTGGAACCTGGGATATCTGCTGCCGAATATTCCACTTGAAAAAGCGTTTACGCGCCTTCAATTCAGGTCGTCGTTCAAGCCGGAAGGTGAACATCTGCTTTTGGACGGACTCGGCAGGACTAACCACGGGCATGACGACACCAACTCGATCGTGGCTTACACCGCCGGAGGATACAAATTCCTTATCGACGGCGATTACAAAGACCAGAAAAGCACCGGACATACCATGATAACGGTGCTGAAAAACGGAAAAAATCCTAATCCGCCACAGACTCTAGCCGCCTTAGAGGAAATTGTTGAATTCAAGGATTGCACTTTCACCAGGACATCAATCAAGGATTATAACGGAACTGACTGGGACCGGAACATCCTCTGGTTCAAGGATAAATTCTTCCTGGTGGTCGACAGCTTGACCACACGTGACGACGCCGATTTCACTTTCTTTAATGTCTGGAAACTGTTAAACCGGGGGCATGACGAATTCGACGGACAGAATATGATTTGCCGGGCCCCGTTTGCCAAGGACCCGGTCAAAAGAACACCATTCCAAACTTTTCACCTGAACTGCGCGGACCGCGACATCAGCATCCTGAAGCGGCACCGTTCAACTAATGAAGACATCTCCGCTCATCTTGTCAATCAGGTCAGGAAAGGCAAGCTTGCCAAAGGCGGAACCATGTCTTTCCAGAATATTTTTTATATTGACCGTAAAGATAAAAAACAATACCGGCCTTTGAGAATTTCCGAACAGGCTTTGTTGATCGATACCGTCCCCGATGATCCGGCGCTGGTAATACTTGACAATGCAGCCGTTCCGCCTTTTGGCTTTAAAGGCAAGTTGACACTGGTATCGGCACACCGGCTGATCCTGTTTGACGGCAGTGAATTCAAATTGCGCGAAAAAGATGTATTTAAACTTTCGCACAATGCTTCCGCGTCAATTGAAGGCAAAGTCATGGAGGTCATTGCCAATTTGCCGGGAAGCGGATCACTTGAGCTTGACGGCAAACCGTTTACGTTCCGTTTCGGCAAAGGTAAGACAAAAGTAAAGCTGCCGAAAAAATTCGAACTTGCAATTAAAAATGACCTAAAAAAACTCCAGGACAAATCACGAAAACTTGAAGCAAACGGCAAAAAAACTCATACAAAAAATATTCCCGAACTTACCACTGCCTATGTTTCACCTCCAGGCAAACTGCCTCCCTTGAGCGCATATGATCTGGTGACGGCAGACCTTGATAAAGATGGCAAGGATGAGATCATCACTGCTGCCGGAAACCGGATAACCTGCCGAAATCAAGACGGCAGTATAAAATGGCGTTTCAATAATGATTGTCCGGTAATGAGTCTCGCGGCCGCAAACCTTGACGGAACTGAAAAGGTGCTGGCTGGAACCAAAGACGGCAGGCTTATGCTTCTCGACAAAAACGGAAATAAAGAAAAGGAAGTCAAGGTTCCGATAGAATCTTCCGGAAGAAGGTACGGAACCAGAACCGGCCAGTGGATACCCCGGATTGTAACCAATGACATCAACCGTGACGGTTCGCCGGAAATCATCATCGGCATGAAAGCCTGGCAGGTGCAGATTTACAACCGCAATTTAAAACGGCTCTGGTATTACAGCCTGGCTAAACACGGTCCCACCGGAATTAAGATCATCGACTATAATCATGACGGCAAAAAAGATATTCTGCTGTCTACCGCCGGGCGTGACGCCTATATCCTCGACTGGCAGGAAAAAGACCCGATTAAGCCCGCATATACCATGATTGTCCAGGGGGGCGGCAACATTGCCGCCACCGCCGGAAACGGCAAATTCATGGATATCCTGACCGCATCAAAAGACGGCAGGCTCATTGCCTTCAAATTTGACGGGAAAAGATATCGGCCTGACTGGACTT
Organism: Victivallales bacterium; assembly: GCA_963678815.1. GTDB lineage: Bacteria > Verrucomicrobiota > Lentisphaeria > Victivallales. The sequence continues at coordinate 2,442,325 of OY787460.1, read as the reverse complement.
TCAACAATATCGGCTTTGCCTATTCCGCAATTGCAACAGCGAAAACAGCAAGCCGGGAGATCGTTTTCCCCGGCAGCGACACCGGATTTATTTATGCGCTGGATGCCGCGAATGGGAAAGAGCTATGGCGCAAGGACCTGGGAAGCGGAGTAAGTGAAATTTTGGTATTACCGGATGGCGAAATTCTTTCCGGAACCAATGCCGGCAAAGTTCAGACGCTTGATAAACAAGGGAATATCACGGCGGAATTCAGAATGCCGGACAGAATAGATAAAATCAGAAAATTGAAAAACGGAAAGATTGCCGTTCTCGATACGTGCGGTAATCTTGCAATTCTCAACAAACCGGAAACGAGGTGATTGCTTATGCCTAAAATCATATACAGAAAAGTGCTGCATAATCTCCGCGAGGCGATTCTCAACCGGGAATTCGAGGTTGGAAGCCGGTTCATGTCGGAAAGCCAGATCGTCAAAAGATTCAGCGTCAGCACCAACACGGCAAAGAAGATACTGAAACTGCTCGAACAGGAAAAACTGATATCCACACCATTCCAGGGCAAAGTCAGGAGGGTGGTCAGGAATGATATCCGGGAAGACCGCCACCATCTCAATGTTGCAGTGTTCTTCTCCAACCAGTTTTACGAATACCAGAAACTTTTTGAACGTTTTACTTATGCTACCGGGATACAGGTTAATATTCTCAAGTTTTCATCTCATGAAATCCATGAGCAGATCATTCCCGGAATGCTGGAAAACTCCGATGTAGACCTGATGATCCTTGCCGATTACTACCTGCCGCTGCTGCTGAAACGCAACATGGTGACACCATTGACGGAGTTTTACCAGAAACATGTATTTCCGGAATACTCAAATTTCTGGCCGAACATTTTCTCCAGCATAAAAAGGGAGTTTGATTTTTACGGACTCCCGTACCGTTTTTCTCCCATGATGCTGATTGTCAACAACCAGCTTCGGGAGTCTTTGAATATTCCCCTGGAAGAATTCCAGGTAAACACTTTTGATGAGCTTATCAACCTGAATAAAACCCTGAAGAATACCGCTGATTTCAGCGCGAATCAGTTGCCGCTGGCCTTTTCCCTGGCAAAAAGCAGATGGCCTCTGTTCTTTTACAATCTCGGCGGCAGAATTCATTCACCGGGGCATCCGGAATTTTCCTTCCTTGACCGGAATAATGTCCGGATCATGGAGAAAATGAAGCAACTGATCCCCAAACGGCTGGTCTCCATGGAAGAAGCCGACATGGATATGTTCAATAACGGCAGAGCTTTGGCAATGATCGGCAACTTCTATAACGTCAGGCTTTTGGAACAGAAGGATTTGCGAATTCTCCCACTGCCCCTGAATTCCCCGATGAACATGCATATTGAAACCACAATTTTCCGGTTCAAAAAGAATAACTCACGCAAATATTTTGAGAAATTGATCGATCTGTTTCTCAAGTTCGTGATTTCCGAGGACGCCCAGAAACATTTCAGTTCCGTGGAGATGAATCTGCCGGTACTGAAGTCGGCCTGCATGCTTCCCAATGATGCCAGGGGAACTGGCAATATCGAAAGGGAACTGGCAAGAAGCGTACCCGTATCAAGCCTGTTCCCGGAGGAGCTGGACTTCTTCGATCCATTCTGGGACGTCTTTGCCAATTACCTGAAAGGACTTGTTCCGCTTGATATTCTGAAAGAGGAATTCAACGCAAAAATAAAATCCCGCAAACATGAAAGAGTGACTGAATGAGTTTAAAGGTCAGGCCATCAGCATTACTATGCGCAATCTGCCGGGCAGGTGGAAAACCAGGCAGCGAAAACGACAGCCTGATTAAGGCGTTGCGGAATAACCCGCGCACGCCTGTTACTCTCGTTTGTGATACGGAAAGCGCATACCGGTGCAAAATGGAAACCGTGGTTAATGACTTTCCCGGATCAATGAAAAGAATTAAGCGCGATCTTGATATCCTTCAGATGCTTGGCTTGGTTCCCGGTTCAACCAGACCGGCGGATGAATTATTCCGCAGAATTGCAGACAAAATTAAGACCAGCGGAAATATTTGCGGTCCGGTTGAAACTAAAAATCCGGTTTGGCAGGGGTGTCCTTACGCAAATTCCGGATATTACGGAAAAGGCTTGAAAAAATGGCGGGAACTCATCATCCCGGAAAGAAATAAGAATGAAAAAGAACAGGCAAAAATTGATTCCGTGACAAAAATGCACAACGCTGAAAAACTCGAAATCAGGCCCCATCACCTTCTGTGTACCATATGTTTTTACGGCAACGGCTTGGATGGGCCGCTTGAAAATGACAACATTTACGAATTCGTTGCGATAATGAAGGAAAACAATAATGTCCCGATAGTGCTGGTACGCGGCTGCTGCATGCTGTGCGCCCCATGCGAAAATTACGATCCCAAATCGGGTTTATGCGTGAACGTCCCCGGAATCAGTTTGCGGGATGATAAAAAGGATCTGGAAGTTTTAAGCATTTTGCAAATGAATTTCGGAGATGAACTTCCAGCAAGGAAACTTTATGGAAAAATTTTTAAAAAGATAAATTCAACTCAGGAAGTATGCGGTTTCGACAATACTGTCACTGCGCCAGAATGGTCTGTCTGCGGGAGTTGTAAACGCAAAGTCTATGAAAAAAGCTGGAGGAGGTTCGCCAAAGACGTTCTCAATTACTGAAAAACAACGTAAAATCACTTAGGAGGTTCAAAATGAAGAAGCAACCGGAAAGAGCCCTGTTTACCCTTATCGAACTGCTTGTGGTTATCGCCATAATCAGTATCCTGGCGGCAATGCTGCTCCCGGCGCTGAAACAGGCCAGGGCCAAGGCGCAAAGCATCAACTGCATTGGCAATTTAAAGCAGTTCGGAAATGCAAATTCCCAATACACAACTGATAATGATGACTGGCTCCCATACAGTGTTATCGACACCGAACTGTATGATTATCAGCTTTCATCCTATATAGGTTACAAATGGGATGACCTTAAAAATATAAACCAATTCAGCCTTTTTCATTGTCCATCGGGAGTTGCCCATGCAACCGTCAATGCCTATCGCAGCCGGGGTTACGGATATTCCTGGCACATAGCCAAACTGAACCAGGATGATACCGCCCACCTGCCGAAAATTGTCAATCCTTCGATAATGGTGACGATGGGCGATTTTGCCGACTCCTCGACCGGCAAGGAAGGATTCGTCAGAATGAACTGCAATACCAGCGGTTATATAGGGGAAACCAGTGCTTCGCCAAATATTTCCTTCCGTCACTCGAACATGACGAATATTGTTTTTGTCGATGGACATGTTGCCGCTAAATCCCGTGGAGCTTCAAACGCTTACGGCGGTTACAAAGTTCCCGGCACTCAATGGGCTCATTCCAGTGAAATCCACTAAAACCAAAGGATAAGTTTACATGGAAAAGCTGGCCGTAAACGGCGGAAAAAAAACAATAAAGATACCGTTCAAGGGAAGGGAACATTTCGGACATGAAGAAAAGGCGGCCGTCAATGAGCTGATGGACCAGGCCATCGCGACGGGAAACGCTCCCGGCTATCAGCAGGAAAACGAAGAAGCCTTCTGCAGGGACTTTGAAAAATTCATGGGCGGCAGCGGTTTTGCGGACGGTGTCAGTTCCGGAACAGCGGCGGTATATGTTGCACTCCGGGCCCTGGAACTGGAACCGTTCTCGGAAGTTATTGCCGGCTGCGTTACCGATCCCGGCGGGATGATGCCGGTGGCACTCAACAATTGCATCCCGGTAATCGCCGATTCCGCACCGGACCAGTACAACACCTCCCCGCAAGAAATAGAAAAAATGATAACCCCGCTTACCAAAGCAATAATCGTTGCCCACATCGGAGGAGAACCGGCTGATATCAAAGGTATTATGGAAGTCGCCGGCAAACACGGGAATATCCCGGTGATTGAAGATTGCGCCCAGGCTTACGGAACAAAACTTAACGGCATTCAAGTCGGCAATTTGGGTACTGTCGCCGCTTTCTCCACAATGTTCGGCAAACACATCTGCACCGGCGGACAAGGAGGAGTTGTCTTCACAAAAAATGAAGAACTCTACCGCCGAATCAGAAGATACGCCGACCGGGGAAAACCGTTCTTCATGCCGGAAGAAACTACCAATTGTGCTGCATCGCTTAATCTTAATCTGGATGAATTCGCAGCCGCCATCGGCAGGGCTCAGTTGAAGAAACTCCCCGGAATCGTCAAAAGCAGACAGAATTTTGCTAAACAGCTTGTCCGTAAGGGCCTTGGAGAGTCAAAAGCAATAAAAATTCCGAAACTTATACCTGGCGCTGAACATTCTTATTGGTGGTGGCGGCTTGAAATAAATGAAAAAGCCTTGACTTGTTCCAAAACAGAATTCTGCGAAGCGCTCCGCGCCGAAGGACTGATGCTTGCCACCTCATATCATTCCGCACTGCCGCATACAATGGACTGGTTCAAAAAACGGCGGGTATTCGGTTCCAGCGGACTCCCCTGGACTTCGCCGCAATACAAGGGCCATTTCGCCGATGCTGACTTTTCCTGCCCGAATGCTATTGCCGCCATGAATAAACAATTCAACCTTAGACTGCACGAAAGCTGGGGAGAACCTGAAGCCAGACTCATCATGCAAGCCATCCGCAAAGTGGAAAAAGCTTATTTAGCCTGATTCAAATGCTCTCCACTCCGAAACTTGAGCTAACTACTCTCGCAACATTGGGTCGATAGGACAGCGCGCCAGTTTAGAATCCCACGGAGACTCCGCCGGTATCATCGGGTGACGGCAGTTTGCATACTTTTTCGAGGGTTGAAAATATGACGTCGATGTTCTCCAGGGGAACGTCTTCACCTATTTCCACAAGAAACATCAGTCCGCCCTCTGGCTGTGACAAGGTGTCGTGCGCTTCCTGAATATGCTCAATCAATTCCTGGTGGGAGGCAAAAGGAAACAGTTGGCGGTCAAGGTCGAGACATATCGACATTTTACCTTTCACATTGTCTCGCAAGCCCTTCAGCGTGTTGGGCCTGACCTGCGGATTGATGAGCCGCACGCCGGTTTCATACAGATCGTCGATCAGCGGCAAGATATAACCGTCGGTGTGGCAAAATACCGGCACTCCACGGTCACGAGCTTGTCCGGCGGTGGCTTCATAACCCGGTTTGACGTATTTTTTCCACATTTCCAGGCTTATCGGCAAGCCAGTCTGATTTCCCAAATCTTCTCCGATTCCCAGAAACTCACATCCGAGATCAAGGAGTTTTTTTGTGACAACACTATTGTAGTTGATAATTATCTCTACAAGTTTATCGAGCATGGGTTCTTCCATTGCCATGTCGAGCATGACTTTTTCAAAACCGCACAGGTCGATCAATAACAGGTAGTGAAAGCCATGCGGGAGCACGCTTTGAAAACGGAATGAACCGTTTTTTTTGCATCTTTCAATATTACTTTTCACCTTATTCCAGTCGCGGGGTTCGAGCAGAGCATCTTCGAGCGGTTCCGGTCGTTTCCAGGTATCGAAATTGCTCCAGTCGGCAAGCGGATGTTCCACAACCTGTCCGATATTGCCCTGATGGAGGTTTTCCCATACACATCCCCAGCAATCCGTGAGTCGTCCTTCCGCAAGTAAACCTTTCAATTGCGGAGGTTCATATTTCTCAGTTTTTTTGTATTTGGGAAAAAGCCGGGGATGTTCAAGCAACAACTCACTTAATATTTCCCCGTACTTAATCCATGCTGTAGGTCTGATATTGCACGCCACGGGAGTCCACATTGGATAATCAAAATTGATCATCCTTTTCATATTTTCGCCCTGGGGATTTAAACCCTTATACTTATCACTCACAATACTATCCTTAACTTATTCAAAAAGTAGAGTTACAATTTCAAAAGGTTTAAGTTTTAATTTCAGTTTTCCATTCTCAATTTTATTCTTAGATTTACCATTCAATCCTTCCGCATCCGTATGCCTGAAAGCCTTATATTCTTTATTTACAAGCAATTCCACATTATTATTCTCTCCGGAGCTTTCCCATAAGCGGACAAGGAGAGATTTCTTCTGTTTTCTTATACAGGAAATTTCGGCCCCTTTTGCTTTTAATTCAACAAGGTTTATTTTATGAATATTCCCACATGATTCAACTTTTCCGGATATATTGACTGCTTCAATATCGCGCTGATACATTGTAGATATCCTTGCAGGATCATAGCTCTTATCAGATGGATTGAAAGGCATGATCGCGTACTCAAAAACATGCTCGTCTTCTTCGAGCCAAGGTTCTCCGGGAAGTCCCAGGCCCAGAGATTTGGCACGGAAAAGCGACAGCATCATTACCCCGTCTGTGACGTTGTTTCCGGGCAGTCCCTTATTCAATAGTAACAGTCCTTTCTCTTCATCCGCATAGTCCATCCAGCCCTGCGCGGCATATTCACCTTCGGGGTGTTCAATGTGACCGAACGGCACGGAATGCCTGATGCTTCCATTTTTGATCCCGGTGGGAAAAACAGCCCTTATCCGGTAGTCCTGTCCTTTGGGAAACAATGTTGTTTTGAAACGGATTAATTTTTCATCCTTCCGCAAAGTAATTTCGGTTTTGGCATTCAATGCGTCATAATAAAATTCCACGGTTGCCTGGTAAGGGCCTGCATGGATAATCTTCAACTCCTGCAAAGTTCCGCAGGAAGCGTCAGTACCCCGGCAAAAGGTAAACATACCTTCCCTGGCAATGCCTGCGCCGGATTGACTTCGGGGATCGTGAAACGGCGCCGTCCTTAAAATCGACGGATTAATTTTGCCGTAAAGCGGAACCCAGCAGTCGCCATAATCGACTTGCCTGGTTAAATTATTCATGCCGTCGTTTTTCAAAGCGAATTCCTTATTTGCCGTCAAATCTTTCAAACTGCAAATAGTACCGTTTTCCGCTAATTTTATTCTTACAAGAGAGTTTTCTATAGTCCGCACACCCTCTTTTATTTTTACGGCTCCCGGGATTTCCTTTTGACTATCCACCTTGGGAATATAAAAAGAATTCGCATCTATTTCAGCTTCTGTAAAATTACCATTTTCAAGTGGCAAGATTTCTTTTCGCGAATAAGGCAGACTGTTAAAGAATACTTTTGTTCTAATTTTTGACTTATTATCCACTGTTTCTGAAAGTATTTTCTCAGCTTTCCGATTTAATTTATCGGTGGCGTGATCGAAACTTTTCTCATACATCCTGTAGGTCTGCTTAACTGCCTTTTTAACGATCGTTCCGCAAATAATATCGTGGAATGCATTCCAGGTAAGCGTGTTCCAAAGCTTGTCCGATGCTGAGTGGTTTGCGCCGACAGCCGACTCCGCCAACTCCAGGGAGGCGGCAAGTTCCTCAAGTTTACGGTTGTATTGTTTTATTTTTATCCGGGTTGTCCAGCATCCCTGGAGCAGTGGATTCATGTCATCGGAGCGCTTCGGTAAATTTATGTTATATTCCTCCAGTTCGGCAAAATAACGCGACGGAGTAGAGAAGATCAATTCATAATCATTCTCCGTCTTATTCCAATCCCTGATAAACTGGATGTATTCTTCCGTTGGGATAAGAAAATCGCCGCCTAAGGGTGTCATCAACACATCTTTGCAGGGAGAGTATTTCTTCAACGGATCAAGCATTTCAGTCCGCATATAATTTTTTGTCCATTCCGGTGATTCATCTTTTCCTTTGAGCAATGCGAAAAAAATACCGAAATAAGTATCGACCTGCCAATGCGCGGGAATTTCGGTACCGTCCAAACCTTTCCATGAAAAAGTCGTATCCCAATTTCCGGATTTTCCTCTTTCGAACATATAAGATTTATAGCCGGTATGGGCACAAAGCTGAGGCGACTGCGGGTTGTGTCCGAAGATGTCCGCCATCCAGCAACAGTCAGGTTCGACGCCAAGATTTTCCCGCAGCCATTCTTTTCCGATTACAGCATTGCGGATAAAATTTTCCCCGCTGGGAATATTGCTGTCGGGCATGGTGAACATCCCCGGCGCAAAATAAAGACGCCCCTCCCGCGCAAGTTTTTTCAATAGTTTATGCTGACTCTTGTTCCGTTTCCAATACTCAATAAAAAGAACAACCTGTTCTACACAAAAAGTAAAGTCTTTATGTTTTTTTAATAACTTCACACCTTTGGCAATAGCCTCCAGTGCCTGCGGCAAATACCCCTTATACGTTTTACGATACGCCACATCATAATGAAACGCCGGCAATACATGCACCCGGACTTTTTTACTTTTATTCATTTGGAATCCCATTTTTTTATTTTCTCGATCAAGCCGTTCCTTACATCATAATATTCCACGTCATCAAACAAATTCATAGCTTCATGGGGATCATTCTTCAAATCATACAGGCTTCCCATGTAATCATCTCCCTGCCCTTCCCGCCAGATGGCCCTCACCGAAAGCGAATAGCGTTCCGTGCGGACAGTTTGAATAAGCGGCCGCCAATATTTATACGGACCGTCACCACCTTCCAGCTTTCTTAGATCGAGTCCTTTTTCCTCCGCGATCTTTTCAAGTTTTTCGTACTCCCACCCCCTGACGCCTTCAATCTCCGTTTGCACAAACGGATAGAATGGCGAAAACATCATGTGAGGCGCACTCATAAAATTGCCTTCGCAAAATGCGTCGTCGCGCCACTCCACGCCGGGATTATTGATAATGTCCAGCAGATTTCTGCCGTCAAATTCCATTTCCGGGGAAGGTTCGACACCAGTATAATTCAAAAGCGTGGGCGCAAGGTCCACGAGTTCGGCGAATTCATCAATTACTTTGCCCTTGGGAATATTATGGCCGGAGATTATCAACGGCACTTTAATTGACTCGTCATACATGCTCATTTTTTCCGACAGTCCATGCTGTCCGAGCTGGGATCCGTGATCGGAATGAAAAATTACCACGTAGGGTCTTTTCCAGTTTTCCCTCAGGTAATCCAACATAAGTCCGAGCTGGGCGTCGACATAGGAACATAACCCGTAATAATGAGCTCTCATTTTCAAAATCCCCTCGTAATCCACGTCCCGGAGATTGCCCCATTCTTCATAAATTGTCCTGTCGAATTCGGATCTTTTCACATCTTCGAATTTATCCGAATCAAATACCATATCCTCCGGAGAATAAAGAGAGTCAAATGGCTTTGGAGGAAGAATCGGGGTGTGCGGATAAATAGTCGACACCCTGAACAATAGCGGCCTTTCCTGATTATAAGACTTCAGGTAATCCAACGCTTCTCCGACCAGATGACCGGTAAGGGCTTTTTCCGGGGACAGCGGATTTGTGCCGGATATAATAATCCCCGGTTCCATTCCAAAGTATTTGCGCCTGATTATATTCAGCTCCGCTTCTTTCTGTTTGAACTCCTGCGTTTTTACGTCATAACTTTGTTTTCTGTCCGGAAATTTCATTAAGAAAGCTGACTCAAGAACCTGCTTGGACGGGTATCTTCTTTTATTGTATCTGTTGTGGTGTTCCTTGCCAAAACCTACAGTGAGATAGTTTGCTTTGTCAACCAGGTATTCCGTGAAGAACGTCACATCCTGACTGGTGTAGTCAAACCAGGTGTTGCCGGTGTTATGTGAATATTTCCCACTCATGAACGAGGCCCGGGAAGCAACGCAAACCGGGGTTTGACAAAAAGCGTTACGGAAAATAACACCTTCTTCCGCAAGCCGGTCAAGATTCGGGGTTTTCAGCCACGATGGACCGTTTTCCCCAACACCGTCGTAGCGGTATTCATCTGAAACGATCCAAAAAATATCAGGTCTTTCTACTTTGTTCATAATTACTTACCTGATACCCTATTGTTTTTTCTTCATAATTACTTTTATGGTTTTTAAACTTTCATCGGCGCGGATATTTTCGAGTTTCCGCGGGATGTATCCCTTTGCCTCCACGTTTATGTTATATTTATAAACAGTGACCTTGGGTTTGTTGGGGACGGGGGTGGTTTTTATGGTCATATCGGTAAGCAGCAGCTTGGCTTTGCCATCCTTTGCACCTGCAAGAACCGGGCTCGGAACATATTTACACGTTGCCTGAACCAAAGCTCCTTTAACGGGATTATTTTTTTCGTCGACAACCTTCACGATAATATGCCGTTTTGAAGTAAGTACCGTATTCCGCTTTTTCTTCATGGCATATTTATTTATGGAATAAGTGTTCTTTGTCAGTGGGTCGGAAAAAGTGCAATCGACTAATTCCAGCCAGCCGTATGATGTTAAATTCCAGTCATGTTCGTTGTTCTCAAAAACACAGTTTTCAAAATTTGCCATCAGCCTTACATTTCCGTTGATTGCGATTTTACAGTTGCGGAAGGTACAGTTCCTGATAATTTTTTTTACTCTTGTTGTATTCTTGAAGTTATAAATGGCGGTTCCGCCGTGTTCAAATACCGTGTTTTCAACAACAGTATCGGCCAGAGCGCCGGTCATACCTCCGGTCATATTTTTTCTTACCCATGAAATAGTGCTGTTTATCAGGTGATTGCTGTTTCCGCGGAGACTGATAAGATCAATCATATGTTCCGGGTCCTGCTTTGCGGCGCTGACCAGACAATTGGCAATATGAAAACGCGTATTAATAATTTTAAAGCGCTTACCTCCCCTTAAGTTGCGTGGAATATAACCGGAATATATGCGGTGCGGTTTTCTCCGGCTGGAAATAATCCGCAGTTCCGTTTTTATGGAAGCGTCATCAGCATATCCCGCACGAAAAGTATTGTGCCTTGAAGCGTTTCCAGTCGGATAAATGATAAAATCTCCGTCTATCACCATTTTTCTTATAGGCGTCTTTTTCGATCCAAGTTGAAAAAAAGTATCAGTGCCGTTATCAGCGCCAATCATTAAATGCGCGTTGACGGCTATCGTATTATTTCCAACCAGGCTGATTTTATTCCATCCGTTTTTCCGGTCGGCTTCGAGAAGTTTTTCCGGCGTACAGGAAAGGCTTTCCGAAAAATCGGTAATCCGGACAATATTCCGGTCGGGATTGTACTCGATGCCAGCTCGCGCTTTTATTGTAAAAAGCACGAGCATGGTAATAATTCCGGCAATCCTGAATATCAAGATATTATTCATTTATATAGATTCCCGCTCATTTAGTGGTAAATTTGCTGGCCTTATTACCCAATTCAAGCTGGAATCCATCAACATAAACCGTTTCGCCGAATTTTCCGGGACATATGTAAAAGTACCGCCCCTTGAATGAGGCATTCGGAGGAGGATTGAGCATTCCCTTCACTACACAACGTTTCCATTCCTTTGACAAATTAAAGGTTTTGCCTTTCAAATCACCATCTCCCAAGGTATTCTTCCTGCCGAGGAAGAATACTTTCTCCCCGCCATTTTTCCCTCTGGCGTAAAACGACAGCACTACGGGGACTTTCTTCTTATATACGGGTGGATGACATGAAAATAACGCCCCCCAGCATTCCATTGACCTGTCAATCCGCAAACAGTGTTTTCCGAACCTTGGATTGTCCGTGACAAGCTCCCATCCGCATCCCGATTTCCCGATCTGTTTGCTTAAAGTAAGCCGGTAGGGAGAAACGAATCTCGGGCATCCCGGAGTGCCGATATCACTTAAATCAGGATTGGACATGAAATTTTTGCATCCTTGCCGGTGCAGTTTTTCGGTTATCTTGACTTCCTTGATCTTTTCCCTGGGAAATGATTTGGCAATTATCGATATTTCAACAGGCTCGGATAGTTTTAATTTCCCTAAATCATAACCCCTGGTTCCGTAAGCTTCTATCTTTTCACTGAACGAATCATTTTTCACGTTAAAAGATTTATTTATGAACATTCCTTTTACTTTTCCGGCAACATTCAGCCCTTTAACCGTAAACGTGGTTTCGGAAGGATAGTCCTTGCTGCTTGCCGCCATCAATATGTAACGTCCGTCGGGATGCCGGAAGAGAGCAGCCTGCACATCGGGATATCGTCCGTTCACAGGTGATAATCCAACGGGACTGTAGGATATTTTCTGTTCCACCTGGTCTCCTACGATAGCAGGACCAAGTTCTTTAAACTGTTTCCCTAAAATTGAAAAAGTTTCCCACATTCTCGTATCGGACACCATTAACGAATTAAAATATAAAATTCCTTTCGCGCCATGGATTACCGCAAGATATGTTTGCGAGCGTTGCTCCATCGGCGTAATCATCCGGGGAGTACGCACGGGATCAAGATACCCGGATGAAGGCACAATGAACATTACTTTATGAAGCCCTTCCAGTTCCTTTTTCAGTTTCGTCGTATACCTTGTCATAAAATTGGTGGACCCGAGGAAGCCTTTTATGCCGCCATACATATAGATATCGTATGAAACTATCCGGCAGTAATTCAGACATTCGGGAACAATCGAACGCGCGAACAACAGGTAAGTGGGATGATATCCGTCATATTTTTGCACTAATCCATCAAGAGTCTTAACTGCCTCCAGCGCTTTTTTCTGACGCGCCGGGGAACCGAGATTAGGCTCGTCAACGGTTTGATAAGCCAGAAACCTTTTACAGTTCCTGAATTTCCTGATGGTGTTTTTATGTATTTTCATGAAATCTTCACTGAATATGTCTCTCTTACTGTACTTCGGAAGATGAAAGGTTATAAAGTCCATAAGATAGACATTGTGCTTTTCGGCCAACTTGATGATTTTGTCAATATCAACCTCCCATGACCATATCTGGATTGTATTGAAATTTGCTTTGACAATCTCTTCAAAAACAGCTTTCAGGTATTTTTCTTTGACCATTCTGTAATGACTCATCAGGATGCCGTAAACAAAGAGCGGCTTTCCATCTTTCAGCAATACGTTGTTGAATTGGTCGACTTTGACTTCGCACCCCGGATTGGGTTTCTTTTTCGTAAGTTCAATAGTTTTGACGTCAAGAATTCTTCCACTCTCACAAAGTTCAATTTTAAGCTTTGTTTTGCCAACGGCAATATTCGTTATGGGAAAACCTATAATGTTTTTTCTTTTCAGTTTCTTTGCCGTCTTAAGGACTTTCCCATCAAAGGCTTTTACCGTAAGCGTCATTTTTTTCAGGCTTTTTTCCGGCATTCCGAAACAGCATCTTATCCTTGCGTCCTTTTCATCGGTATAGTAATCGCGCTCCAACAGAGGAATGGTCATTAAGGCCAGAGCTGATGTATCCTTCAAAGTAAAACTATCCAGGATCTCACCAGTACCAGGCGCTTTCAGGCAAACTGTTACTTTACGGGGTGAAACTGATTCAACAGGAACCTTGATGCGTACATCAGCAATACCGTTGGCATTGACTTTTGCGCTCTCTGAAGCTTCCGTGGGTTTTCCGTCTTCCGTTTTATCAAGGACCGTCAGACAAACTTTACCGGCAGCCATACTTGAATTACGTACTTTTACATCGACTTCATAAAAACGCTTCCCTCCGTCAAATTTATAAGGCTTCACCTCCGCGCCGCTAATCTCAGGAAGAAAAGCTGATTCGATTTTTCCGGCATCAAAACCTTTCAGTTTCCCGAAGCTTTTCGGTTCGTGAAATCCCCGCCATACGGGGGCCCACGAACTTGAAACGGTACTTTCACTCACTTTCGCCTGCATCTGGTCATATTGCGGGTTCACCTTGTTCCTGGTCAGATTGATCCTTGCCTTGGCAAGGTTTCCCTGACCGGAAAAGTTCGACATGGGAATAGCGATTTCGGCATTCCAGCCGTCAGGGATTATTTTCACCGCCGAACGCCACGGAATGTTCCAGCCTGCATCTTTGCCTTCCTTTACCGTGACCTTTTGGTCGCCTTTCGCGTTCCCAAAATTCAGCTTGTAATGATAGTAGAGTTTACCGTCCGCACCGGGATCAAGAAATATTTCAACGCTGTCGTCCCGGAAAACTCCGCTGTCATGTTCCGTGTGTTTCAGTTCCACATCCCGCAGTTTTTCGTTTTTGCATTTAAACGCAAGATAAAGCCATTTGGAGTTTCTCGTGAGCATAACTTCGGTGTCATCGCTCTGCTTGCCGTCCTTGTCCCTGACGATGTAAAAGTTTCCGGCATGCGCGGCGCTTTTCCAGGCGGCGTCATTGAGTTTTCCGTCGACAACCGGTGCGGTTTTACATATCGGAATTGTAATTTCCGGGCCAGATTTGCTTTTCTCTCCACCCGTAAGATTAAGACATGCCAGCGACAATGTCACTAAACCGATTTTACACGAAAACTTAAGCTTCCTTGCGATTCCATTCATTTTTTCGGCGTACCTTTTTTATTTATTTTTTATCAGATCCAAAATCCGGATCACCGGATGTATTATTTGGGCGTCCATACTTTTTCCGCCGGAGCCGCCGGACTGTCATTCTTAGAATAGAAAAGAAAGCCGCCAGTGTATTTGAAATTTTCCACATGGCCATCCTTGAACAGGAAATTCGCGGTATTGTCATGACTGTTCCATGCGGGAGCGTACCTGTCGGAAGCTGGATTGGCGACCCTTGCCGAAGGAGTGTTACTTTGCACCAAGTTGGCCCTTTCGCCGGAAACATAATAATAGTTATGCTCCGTCATAATAGCCGAACCGTCAGTAATATAGTGCAACGGACGATACCCTTCAGTGCCGGCTACGGTCCAACCTCCGCTCCTGACCGCATCAGTATACATACACCTGGTTGCAACATAATTCGGCCCGTAGTATTCCACTGGTGTTGAACCATCCCAACAGGGAGAACTCGCGGCGTCAACCACTGCGGGACAGAAGAATACTCCATTGCGATTCTTCATGCAAGGTATATAGTCATCAGTACTGCTATATGCATACTTGTAATCGTATTTAAGTTTGAAATAATCATTAAGTCTGCCTGCCCATTTGGCATCCCCCGACGGCAAGTATCCGTCATTGTCGTCAACATAAAACATCAGGCCATTGCCGATCTGTTTGAAATTATTGACGCAGTTGGATTTAAGCGCGGTCCCCCTGGCCCTTTTCAGCGCCGGCAACAACATCGACGCCAGGATGGAAATGATCGCTATTACAACCAATAGCTCAATCAAAGTAAACTGCTTACTTCGCTTTCCGCGTTGCATTTTTGTAATTTTCGTATTCATAACAGCTCCTTCCTCTGTTCCTGTTATATTTTGTCAAGTTTATCGCGAAACATTTTTTTCAGCTTCTCACAAAGGATCTTTGCGTCCTGCGGGGACTTTGCGTAGAACAAGAAGAATCTAAGGAAGGTTCCCTGATTCTTGCCGAAAATGGATTTCTTCTGGTAAATGGACCGGACTCCCCAGGTTATCTTTCCATTTTTTCCACAAAAACTGAACATCATCATGCCTTTAAGCGACTTGTCAATGAGCATGCCGATCCCGCCTTTTTCATTTACTTGAAAAAATACCCAGCCGCCGGATGACCGTAATGGAATCACGCTTCCTTTTGAAATTTTATTTTCTCCCGATGTGGAAAAATACGTATTTATCTTACTCTTTGTTGTCCACATCTGGTAACAGGAAACTTTTTCATTTGTAAGATTATTGAGGCGGCTCTCAACCAGAACCGCGGGAATCCCGACCTGAATTTTGAATTCGCTGGCCCATTCCAAATTGATGCCGTTGGAGCTGCACAGAAAAGAATGTTCAAAAGTCTTAAACTGCTTTTCGTCATCAAGGACAAGCAAACCTTCAGGATTCATTTCCGCTTTCATCGGATATGGAGGAAAGTACCCGACAAAGCTGAATTTTCCTGCCGGGGTGGAAAGAAGAATACTATAGTGTCTGGACTTTTTCCCGATTTCAATTCCACCGGTTTTAACTTTAATCTCGCTATACTTGCGCCTTTTAGTTTCCGGCAACATTTTCAGACTGATCTTTTCCCCGGCGAAACAGTGCGCCGCACCGAGGATAAGAATAACCAGTATTGGGATTTTCTTTATACTCACAATCCCTCTCCTGTAACCGCAATAAAGATTGGCACGGCGATTCCCGTGGATTTGAAGTTTATACTTTCAATAACCCTGTCGGGATCCGGGTTGGTCCATTCAGCAATGTAGACAGCCACTTCTTTTGCGGCTTCATTTCCCATGGGACCGATCCAGCCGGCGGCGGCCTCCGGAATTTCCTTCCCTGGCCTGGTCCATTCGGCAATGTTCTTACTGCTGACGATATCAAAAGTCTGAGAGGAAAACAGTATCTGGGTTTTACCATCGCCGAAATAAACATCAACCTCCGCAACTTTTCTTTTACTTACCGGAATCCAGGCGCCAGCGATCAGGAAAAACAATTTTTTTGCTTTTTTCCCAACAATAATATTTTTAACTTTTGATGGCAGAAAATCTTTAGTTCTACTGGCTCCGGGACCCGCAAGAACAATACATGATTTTCCATTATTTTTATCCGGCTTGATTATGTCAAACTCAACACCTTTCATCGACACCTTCCCGGTCGGAATATTCCGCATGTCTTTCTTGGGCCCCTGATCGGTCCAGCCGCCTTTTTTGTCATGAGCCACGTCGTCTTTGAAGCCCATATTCGCGTATGGACGCAAGTTGACGAAGAAAGCTTTTTTCTTGTCGAATTCCAGGTTTTTGGAAACATTGCCCAGCTTGGCTTTTACCGCGTTGGCGCCATTCCAATCACCCAATGTGTAATCAAAAAGATTAACAAGGTATTTTGTTGCTACTGAATCCCTTCCGAAACGGGACAACGCCTCTAGCTGACTCATTAAGCACAGTCCTTTGCCAATTTTCATTTCAGCGATACTCATGGCGAATTTAAAATCATCCACAAGGGTAATTGCCTGGGCCGCGTGAGTAACCGGAAAAACCCCATAAGTAATAAACCATTTATCCGTGATATGCTCGGACCTTTTGCCGTTCCACAGGAAAAAATCATAATAATCAAGTCCTTTGAAAAGCGGATATTCCGGATCAAGGATTTCAGTTCTGTAACCTGCCCGTCTGCAACTGCCGATGCGCCCGAAAATTCCAAACGGCATTTCCTTTTGCTGGAAACTGACAACTTTACCGCCTTTTTTCAACCAGGTCATGAAAGTGTCACCACCTGCTTCGTCTTTCCATGAAAGCGGCGGCAGAAACAGGATTTTATTTCCGGTTATTTTATCAAGATCGGCAATTGTTTCATACTTGATATTGAGTCGCTTAAATACATTCTCGATATTCTTTACCGATGCAGAGTTCTTCAGCTCATCGGGCACATAAATTAGCGCCGGCGCTTTGCTTGTCACTTTTATTTCAGCAGGATTCAATACATAGAAATCATAATTGCTCCAGTTGGAACTTTTTTCCTTTCCGTTGACAAAAACTTTCAGAATCCCCCGGTAATGTCCAGTGGCAAAATTTTTCGGCAATAAAATGTTTAGCGGGAAAGTTTTCATTTCAGCCGGACTCAGCGAACCGACTTTTATTTCCGGCAACTTATATACGGTTTTACCGTTATTCTCGAAACTCGCCTGAAAAGCAATATTGTCAACCTTCTCCAGCGTGTCGTTCATGACAAAAACCAGTTCCCGGTATTTCTCCCCGGCAACAAGGTTCCGGTTCAGTTTTCCGTCATATGTGGCCAGGAGCGGCTGAAGCGATGCGGCAATATATTCCGCGGAAGGATGATTGATCAGCAAACGTCCCCCGGCACTTTTGGGACGTCCGGGCCATGTAAGGTAAAACAAACGGGTATAGCAATTTGAAAAACCGCCAATCCACCGGCGCTGCCGACGGTACATTTCATAAAGGCGTTTTACCTGCCGGGCATTGGCAAGTTTGCGAAGTTCAGCCTGGGCAAACTCTATAAAGAAACATTCGGCACGCGAAAGAGCTCTTCTATATCCAGGGATTTTTCTGAAAACAGTTTCACCGAAGGTATCGATAAACCATTTTTTATCAAACTTTCCATTGCCATAATGACCTTTGAATAATTTATCCAGCACCGGATTCCAGCCACTCCCGGCTACAGGTATGGCAGTGCCGCCGACTTCTCCGTTGAGTATCGCGCGCGGTTTTCCCGCATCAATGGCGTATGCCTTGTAAATTCCTTTGAAGCTCCGGGGATCATCTATTTCATCATCTATTTCACAAGGCGGATGCCACGAATACTTATGAATATCATAAAAATCTCCATGCGCGGGTTTTCCGAATGCCTGTCCCCAGGTTTTTGCATTTGCCTGGACCATCGCGTCATCAGTCGGGGCCCTGCCGCATGAGGGCGCTACCGGACGGGTTTTATCGTATTTGTGAAACTCCGCCACCACTTTATCGAGATACGGTTTGAACGAATCAAATTTATATTTTGCGCTGAGGAGATTTTTGAAAAGAGGAGTATCCCATATTTCATTGCCGCCGTCCCGAATCACCACACAGGGATAATTATACAATTTATACAGACGCTCCCGGAGAAATTTTTTCATTATCGGAGTAAGTTCTTTAGTTTTGAAGTCGTAGAATCTTTCCATTCCCTTGATTTTTCCACCGCTTGCCATTCCATGCGGACATTCTCCCGTACATGGAATTTCATCATAAAACAGCAATCCCAGTTCATCGCCGATCTGGTAAAAACTGCCAGGCATCAAAGAGGAATGGGTTCTGCAAAGATTATAATTTACCTTTTTTACTTCAGAGAGGAATCGCCATATTACATCAGTTCGGTTAAAGTCGCATAAAGGAAAGCGGAATTGTTTGCCGGCGACACTGGCATCAACCTGGCGGCCCATCAGGAAAACATCCGTTCCGTTTAGCTTGAACAGATGCTTTCCCACGGTAAAACCACGATAACCAAAGCGCTCCTGGCCCAACACAATGCCTTTATTGTCAAGCAGTTTAAAATGGTAAAGATAAGGATATTCGGTTGTCCATTTAACCAGATTGTCTATTTTTATTTTAAAATCGATTTCATTTTTTCCCGGTTTCAAGGTAAAATTTCCCGCCGGATAAGATTTCACATCACCTTTAGCCAGAGAATAACGCGCGGACTTCCAGGGACCGAGTTGAACGCTAAGTGAAACTTTCTTTGCTTTTTTGAGGGTGTTCTCAATGAAACACTTCACGCCAATTGCGGATTTATCGAGAAGTGGAGAAATAAGTGCATATTCTGAATAAATCTCTGGCTTTGCCTCCAAATATATTTCCTTCCAGATTCCTCCCCACCCTTCCCAGTTTTTTCCGCTAATGGTGCTATCGTCGTAAACCCGGATCACAATTGTGTTTTCTCCGCCGAAATGCAGATCATCGGTAATATCGACGTCAAAGTTATTATTTCTTGCGGTAAAGTGACCCGTATTATAACAGTCTACGAGCGGAACATTACTGTGACTTTTCACCTTCTGCCCATTTACATATATGGTGGAGTCGTGGTCAATGCATTCACAGTTGAGTATTATCCTTTTACCTTTCAGGTTTCCGGGGATAAACACTTTTTTCCGGTACCAGCCGACCCCGCCCCAGGAATATTTTTTTGTTCTCATATCAACTATGGGCTTTATATGGTTAAAATCGGTTTTATACCTGTAGTTCCATTGATACGGCACGGGTTGATTGAACCACTTCGAATCATTATAGTCAGGTTTTTCAAAACCTTTCTTCAAACCATAATCACAATTCGGCTTATCCTTCGTGTTTTTCAGCTTGATGAATTTCCAGGCTCCGTGCAGGTAAATTCTGCCCTTTTTACTGTGCCAGATATCAAATTTAACCGGTGGAATCTCTTTGTTTATAAATCTATCAATATCCGCGGCGGATTTTGTCCCCGCGCTGTACATTACCGGATTGGTAATCTCTTTAACTTTCGTTTTTGCCTTTTCTGTTCCGGAAACGGACAATACAATCCCAATTAAAGGCAACGTTGAGACTAACAGTTTTTTCCAGTTTTTCATTAACTATATTCCTTTATAAATTTTTTGAATTTTGAAAGTATTTTATTTGGGAACCCAAACTTGTTCAGTTGAAGCCGCGGGACTGTCACCTTCAGAATGAAAAAGATTTGAGCCATCATACCTGAAAGCCTCCAGATGACCGTCAACAAACAGGAAGTTTGAAAATTTATCATGAATCCAGTTAGGTGCGTATTTATCGGATTCAGGCTTTTGAACTCTATTTGAGATTACATACTGGTAAACATAATTTATCCCCCCCATGACGGAAGCACTGGTATAGTAATTCATCTCGGTCATGATTGCGGATCCCGGGGAAATGTGATGAAGCGGGCGATTCTTGCCATCCCATCCGTCACTTCCACCTCTGTCTATCTGCCATCCTCCGCCTTTACCCCAGGAATTATCATTGCTGGTAGCGCTATAACTGGCACGATAATAGGCCCCAACGCCCGATCCGTCCCAACATGATGAACTTCCCGCATCGTTTATGGAAGGACAGATATACAGACTTACCGGCCGTTTCCATTGGAGAGTCCAATTCCCAGTTGAAAATGTATATTTATAATCATATTTTTGATTCAGGTACTCATTGATGCAACCAACATAGACACAGTTTTTGGGTATCGGCATATAACCATTATAATCTCCGGTGTAAAACGTGAGTCCGTTATGGATCTGTTTGAAATTGTTGGCACACGCGGACCGTTGCGCTACGTTTCTGGCCCTTTTAAGGGCCGGAAGCAGCATTGCCGCCAGTATGGAAATGATCGCGATTACAACCAATAATTCAATCAAAGTGAACAGTTTCACGAATTGATTCCGTCGCATTTTCAGGCTGATAGAATTCATAACCACCCCTCCTCATTTATTTTTTGTATATTGACTTTTCAACACTTGTTCACCCGTTTTACAGCACGGCTTGTACGATTTCTTCTTTTTTAATTTTAACTGTATGTTTCTGATTCTTACTTAATCCAGGCGACTTACTTAGTATAACTATAAGCCCTTTTTCAGAACAAACTGATATTGTTGCGGAGCCATTTATATCAAATTCAAGCTTTTTCAGGACGTGGCCTCCCCGGGCGGCGATTGCAGCGGCCTCTGGCGGCAGGACAACTTTCGCGGAAACACCATCCGGAAGGTTTATTTCCAAGCGGAACAGATCATGGGCCAAGGTCCAGCTGGTATTCAAAACGCCGTCTTCAAGCTTCATGAAGCCGCGTCCCCAGGTAAGCCCGAAGTTTCCAGGGCGCGGCGCAATGGTCAGTTGTCCGGCATCGTATCTGATCCCGCTGATCAACTTATAGAGCAAGGTTCCGGCAATTGCGTTGTAGCCGTGCGCATTTGACCGCGAATCGACACAGATACTTTCCCATAGCGTGTCGCCTTGTTCAACCATAGGCTTGCAAATATCATGAATGTCCCGGTAAACAACTTCATCATCGCCAATCTCAAAGGCGTAAGCCATTCTTACCCAAAGTCCGAACAGCCCGGAGCGTGAAACCGCATACAACCGGTTGTCGTCAATTCTGGATTCTTCGTTAATCCTGAGTTCGCGTAACACTTCCCACAACCGTTTTTGCTCATCTTTTTCCAAAATTCCCGACCACAAAATCCAGTATTGCGTGGTTTCGCTGCGCATATAAGCGCTAAGAGGCCCGAAAGAATTGGAATTCGCAGACTCCAGCGGAACCAGTTCGCCTTCTGAACCGCGAATAAATAGATCGGGAACCAGCCGCGCGTTCCGCATGCGGTCCTGCTCCAGGAAATGAGTCATCAGTTTCCGCATTTCTGAACGCAACCTCTCAGCGCGGAGTAAAAGCGCCTTGGAATTTATCTTCCCGCCCAGCTTTTTCATTACCTTGTAGTAAAGAGCGTTCATGGCAATTGAAATACCATTACGCAAATACATTTTTGACCAGTCAAGAAACATGCCCAGATCTTTGTCGTTATGCTTGATAAACCCTTCCGGGGTTGTTATGGATGCAATATCAGAAAGCATGCTGCTGGCTGCGCTATAAAAACGTTGGAAAAGCAATTCTCCCGTTAATTCAGCGTGCTTGAAACCTTGCAATATCCAAGTAAGGTTGTGTCCTATCGGGGTTATACTTGTAGCTCCGCCGCTGCACAAAACCCCGTTCTTGATCATTGATGGATATTTTTCCAGCCTCCCCGCGCAATCGCAGAACATTTCAATGAATTGCCTGGAAATGGCGGTATCACCGAAAAAGATGTTCCCCGCTTCGATCTGCCACAGCGAATCATGCAGGTAAATCCTGCGTTCGTGGGAAGAACAGTCAACATACATGTCAGGAGAACAAACCCGCAAAGTATTTTGCGCTGCTTCGATAATCCTATTCAAAACCGGATTCGAGCAAAATGCGTGACCGCTCCTGGCCGATGGCAGCGAACAAACTTCCAGCGCCTTGACTTTGAATATTTTCGCAACGCTTCCAGGCGCAAGATTTTCCGCATGGATCTTCATATAGCGGCAACTGTAGGGATGAAAGGTCTGGAAGGTGAAATCACGCCCGTCCCCAACAATTTTAAACCTGTCCGGAGAACCGCATAAATAACCACTTCTTTCCGCTGATCCGTCAAACTGGTTCAGCCATTCGAGATACGAAAAGGCAACAACCGCTCCTTTCGGCAGTTTGCCGCTTACTTCATAAAGCCCGCTGACTGTCCGCCCGAAATCGAGAATCACGTAATTATTCTTTCTTGACTCTGAAATACTTATTTTATCCGTCTCCGGCATAACTCCGGAACAATCAATTATTTTCGGCAACGGCATTGCTTTGAGTTCAGGAAGCGGAAACGGACGCGGACATACTTTGTCCTGAGCCAATCGAGCTTCGGGAACGTTTTCCCAAAAAGAATCATCATAGTTACAGCTTGTCCAGTGCAGATCGATTTTATTTAAATCAATTTTTTCCGCGGGATATACCCGCAGTTTTCCCGCATCAACACTTGGCGCATAAGCATTCCAATTATGGTATTTCCAGTCTGATCCGCTGTAAATTATTTTTTCGTTTAGTTCCAGCCTACAGCAGAAGCCGGATTCCCCGAAATCATACTCGGTAATCGGGCCGACATAAACAATTTCCACCGCTATGACATTCCGCCCTTTCCTGAGATAGCGTCCAATGTCAAACTTGTCGGCAAAAACATATCCCTTTGGGCTCCTGGCCGGACCGAACATCACAAACTCGCCGTTGACATGGCATTTATAAAGACTGCGCGCGGCCAGACTCACCGTGGCTTTCTCAGGTATGTTATCCAAAGTAAAACTTTTCCTGAAACATTGATGGCAGAACGGCAGATCGGCTTTTCTCATTTCAAGGTAGTTAAATTCCTCCGGTTTTTTATCCATGACTTCCACACTGTCATTAACACTCACCCAGTTTTTTCGCAGATATTCCATATATTTTGGCTCTTTTAGTATAATCAATTGTTAAATCTTCATCCATCAATAACTTTATTATAATCCCAAATCAGCACTTAAACCTTGACAAAACAACCAAATCATAGTAATATCCAACCAATGTAAACATGTAGAAAGAAGGAGCTGAAATGCCGACAATCGATGCAAGTAGATTTTATAATATTTTAGATTTTCCCCTTTACATCGACTGGCAACAAAAAGAACATAAAAATTGCTCAATGCATGATCATTCATGCGTGGAATTGGTAATTGCCAGAGTAGGCACGGCGGATCATATTTCACGTTTCTCGAAACTTCATGTTTCGAGGGGAGACGTGTTCGTTATTCCTCAGGGGGAACGACACCGTTACGAAAATACGGACAACTTTTACATCGTGAATGTCCTGTTTCAGCTTGACGCCCTGGCGATACCGTTGCGGGACGCATACGTATTCCCGGGATACGGACCGCTTTTCGCCTCTCCAGAAAAGTTTGCCCATGAAAATAATTCCCTGCCGTTCATCCATTTGAACGACGAAGATTTCGATGCAACCATGAGCCTGTTGACAAAAATGACCAGGGAACATGAACGCGAAGAGGGAAGAAGCAGATTTTACATGACCGGAATGTTCATGGAACTTATCGTCATTTTATCCCGCGCCTTCAAAGAGGCCACACCACATATAATGCGCACTCATGAGGGATTGGAAAAAGCCATGAAATTCATGCGGCAAAACATAAAACACAACATTTGCGTGTCAGACATCACCCATACGGCGGGAATGTCCGCCACTTCATTAACAAGAGCGTTCCGCACCGCAACTGGTGATTCCCCCATAGGTTATTTGATAAAAATGCGTGTCGCGGAAGCCGCCGATCTGCTGAGAAACAGCGATTTGAACATGACCGAAATCGCCGCCGAAACCAGCTTTTCCGACAGCAACTATTTCACCAAGACTTTCTTTCGCGAAACCGGCCTGACCCCAACCGGATTCCGCAAAAAAATCAGATCGTAGACAATGTTGCCTTGCGGATTTTCACTTGAAATAAAGCCGGCAGCGAAATTGTGTCAGTCTTTTCCATAGACAGGATTATCATTAAATTTACGGTTGCCGGCAATAAAAATACGGTCAGGAACGTTTTATGAGTAACCGGATTGCCTGATACATGTTTCCGGGGTACATTATTTGTGTTTTCAACAACATCGGATTTAGAGACAATGCCAAAACATTTGCATGAGCGGAAATACGAAAAAGGCCAGGCCATAGCCGAAATGATGGTCAGTATGATTGCAATTCTGGCCGTGTTCCTGGGGCTGCTCTGCATTGGTTCGCTGTCAGTTGAACGAATCAGGGTGACACTTAATGCCAGGTCCGAATCCGAACAGGCGTCATACGAAGGGCTATATGGCGACAGCGGCCAAATGATCCGGGAATGGAACTTAGGCGACGACGGAGTGGCTTTTACCCCCGACGACACCGCGGTTACCTGGTTCGGCGGCGCGGACTCCACATTCAGCGACAACGTTGCCTCCTCTGACGGAACCTACAATTTAATGACCGACACCGACAGCAATACCGTCACCAATAATTTCGCCAGGGATGAAAATATCTCCGGTTCAAGTTTATTTGTCGACGCCGCCGACCTTACCTCCGGAACCCATACCGTTTCAAGTCCCCTTGCGGAACGCAACCTTGAAGACATCGTTGACGCGTCCAAGACCTTGTTCGGGGTCGATCCCGATTTCCCAATGTCTGAAACTGTTTACTTGCCCAAATACAGGAATGCAGAATGAGTTCAATTGTCCCCTCCCCCGAAGAAAAGATCATGAGCATCGAAGCCGCGATAACCTGGCGCAATTCCCTGCGCCTAACCGGCATAAAACTGGTAGCCACCAACGGGTGCTTCGATATCCTCCATCGCGGTCACGTGGAATACCTTACAACTGCAAGAAACCGGGGCAGCGCCCTGGTAGTGATGCTTAATTCCGATGACTCGGTAAAGTCGCTGAAAGGACCAAACCGCCCGGTGAACAGTCAGGATGACCGTGCTTACGTGCTTGCCGCCCTTGCCGTGGTCGACGGTGTGGTAGTCTTCGATTCGCCGCGCTGCACGGAAATAATCCGGGAACTCCAGCCGGACATCTACGTAAAAGGCGGAGATTACAATATCGACAATATCAACCCGGAAGAAAAAGCCGCGCTGATAGAGGCCGAAACCGATATCCAGTTCATTCCCCTTACCCCCGGATTCTCCACCACCGGCACTTTGGATAAGATTTCCGGCAAAAATTAAAAATGGAATCCCGGACGCTTCCGGCATCTTTTCTGATAGGCTGATTGCGGTATTTCCCGCACATTTATTTTGTTTTCAATGCAAAAAAGAAACATTCCATTTGCCGAATTGAAAATTATATTATAAAATGTTCTTTAAAAGAATCATCCGGCCTGGATTATTTCAAAACGAGGATGCCGTTTTTATGAGTAATTCAAGCTAAGGGCACTTAACCGGAGAATGAAATGTCCAGATTTGTATCTCCAGGCAACATTGCCGCCAAACTTGAGCGCAAGCGCAACAAGTTCCTTGCGCTGGTAAGGAGATTCCCCGGCATATCCCGGCAGGAACTGGCGAAACAGATGCGGTTGAGCACCTTCAACATTTCCCGCCTCGCCCCTATCCTGATCAAAGAAGGTATGATCATTGAGGACAAACCTCTGAACGCAAGAAAAACTCTCGGCCGCCCTTCCCTTCCGCTACGGATAAATCCTGATTATGAATACTTCGCGGGAGTCGACCTTGAAGCCAGCAACTGGAGATTCATAATTACCGACTTTTGCGGGAATCCTGTTTATTCCCATGAAGAACCGTTCCATCCATGCGGCACAAGGACAGAATACATCACGCAGTTGGAAACGCTGCTCCGGAATAACATAGAATCCTGCGGGAAGATTTGGGAAAAAGTTTCCGCTCTCGGAGTCGGCGCCCCCGGCTTCATCAACCACGATACCGGAACCATCCATAACTACGAGATACTCCCTGACTTTACCGATATTCCGCTGAAAAAACTTTACGCGGATATTTGTGGAAAAGATACGTTCCTCACTTTCAACATCAGCAACCTCGCCACATTCGACTTCTGGAGACGCCCCGAGTCGGCGTCAATGACGGTACTGCACGTTGCAGTCCGTTCCGGCATCGCATCCGCACTGAGCATAAAAGGCAAAATCAACCTGGGGAGCCATTTCCAGGCAGGAGAACTCGGACAGTTTTTTGTCGGGAACGGAAAAATCCTTCAGGACACAACCGGACTTTCCGCTTTGCGTAAGAAACTGCCGGATGCGCCAAAGAAGTTCTGGGAGGGAAAAAAGACCGCTCTGGAACTTGAATATTCCAAACCGGAATCACGCGGAATCCTCGATACCGCCATGAATTCACTCGGAGAAGTCCTGGCAAACGCGGCTACCTTCATTGATCCGGATGAACTGATTGTCTACAGCGTTCTCTTCGAGGAATCGGAAGTATTATGGAAAAAGCTTTCCGGCAAGTTTGAAAGCTGTCAAAATATCATAAGATTATCCAGTAAACTCAAACTCCGCCGCGCTCCAAATTCACATTTCAACGCCGGAACAGGCGCGGCCCTGTACGCCATGGAAAAAAGTTATCCTTCATAGCCCCAGCTAAAGTATCTCAACTTTTATTTAAATTCCAAAGTCATAATCATTCCACGCAAGATACTGTATTGCAGAAAATAACAACTTCCCACGCAAAATGATATAAATATATTTTTACACAGTTGCCCACAAACCTTTTTACAAACAATCAACTGCTCCATAGCAGGTTACGTCATGAATTTATCCAGCTCCGAAACTGGCACGGAATATTCTTATAAAAAGGTCCGGCCTTACAGGTTGGAACAGGAAAGAATTGGAGACGGGAAAAATGCCAAGGCAGCGTATTCTGCTGGTTGAAGATGAATCAAGGATTCTCAGCGGTCTTGAACTGGTGCTGACCCACGCTGGATATCACGTCGCGCCCGCAAGCAATGGCTCCGAAGCATTGAAAAAAGTGAAGCAAATGAAATATGAAGGCCTTACCGTCGACATATTAATCACCGACATCCAGATACCCGGCATCTCGGTATTCCAGTTAATCAACAAGCTTTATGATATGAACATTGATCCGAGAATAGTAGCTATCAGCGGCTTTTTTGACACACAGATCAAGAATAAAATTTCGCAGTATGGCTGCGTGGCTTTTCTGCCTAAACCTTTCAAGCCGTGCGAACTGCTCGAATGCCTGAAGCATCTGCCGTCACCAAGCCCGACATTCTGTATCTGAAACAAAAATCACATCCGGTGAAATGCTCTCCTCTTCTCCGCATACCGCCAGTTTGTATCCATCCGCAAAACCGCAACGGAAAAAATTCAGTCCGGACTTCTTCAGGTTAATTTTCTCCCCGGGCCACTCAAGGCAAAATCCCGCGGGTTCCATATACAGTCCCTTGCCGGCTGCCTTCATGCAACTTTCCTTGAGAGTCCATAAATCATAAAAGGCATCGAGTTTCTCCGCATCCCTGATCGATTTGAATTTATCCAGTTCCCCAAGGGCAAAAACGGTTTCCGCCACTTGCATGTCCACCGGTTTGATCTCTTCCACGTCGATCCCCACCGGCATGTTTGAGACCGCGCAAACCACCCATTCCCCGGAATGGGAAATATTAAAATGCAACTCGGAAAAATCCGGTAAAAAAGGTTTGCCGTACTCACCCGGTTCTATATTCATATTTTCCGGAACGGTTCCGGTCCGGTCATAAATTATCCGGCGCAGGAGCAGCAAGCCGAATATTGTCCGGAGGGCATCAGCTTCCCGGAGAAATCCCGCAATTCGCTTGCGGTAAGCCTCGGGCAAGATTGCCGTGAATCCGGCAAACTGACTCCGCAGGGCCTTTGATGGTATCTGAGTTGCATATACTTGAATCATGGAATTATTCTAACCGCCACCCGGCACATATCAAATCGGTATCAAGACAAATAGCAGGGCTACACGGCGGTTTTTTCTTTCTCAGGCTTTTTCCTGAATTTATTCCAAACAAGAACAATTGTTCCAGCTACAATCACGATTGGGGCTCCCAATATGATAAAAAGAAGATAATATCCCTTTTTGAGTATATTGAAATCCCGGGCAGTGATCTTTTTCCAGGCGAGACCAAAACCAACATTATTAAATGGAATATTCACAAAAGGAATATATCTGCTGAATTCGCCGGTTATATGATTGCAGTTCGGACAGTAATGCTGGCTGGGGTTGTCAATCGGCCGCAAACATTCTTCGCAAACCGGTTTCAACTCATTTTCCGGAATTGTTTTGAGGTCGATCTCGTCTTCCCACGGATCAGGCGGAATTGTCTTAACAAACCGCCGGTACAACCGGTAAAGCAGAAAAACGCAAATAACGATCAAAACAAATGCCGACCAATAATAAAACCATATATTTCCTGATGGCGTATTGATTCTTGGCAACCAGTCTCTCATTTCTCAGCTGTTCTTTCTGCTTTTCAGATACCTTACCCGTTCGACGGCCGGCGGGTGGGAGTAATGGAACCTTGCGTAAAGCGGATGCGGATGCAGATTGCTAAGGTTTTCTTTCGACAGTTTGATCATGGCATTGGCGAGAGCATCCCCGCCCCCGACCAGTCCGCAGGCGAAATCGTCGGCCTCACGTTCAAATTTTCTCGACATCATCATCATCAAAGGTTTCAGCGGCCACATGACAATCCCGGCAATAAAACTAAGCAGCAACAGTTTGGCAAAAAAACTTGCTTCAGGAACAAAAAACAGCCGTCCGAGATAATCCCCGCGCAAGACCAGGAAAGCGAGATAAGCACATACCAATGAAATAAACTCAAACAATGCCAGATTCTTAATCACATGTTTCTTTTTCCAGTGTCCGGCTTCATGGGCAAGCACCGCCAGTATTTCCTCCTTGCCGAGTTGCTTCAGGAGGGTATCGTACAGGACAATCCGTTTGACTTTTCCGATACCTGAAAAGTAGGCGTTGCTGTGTTTGGTGCGTTTCGAGGCGTCCATCTGGAAAACCTTGTTAACGGTAATTCCGGCTTTCGCCATCACGTCCTTAATTTCCGACTCAAGTTCGGCATCTTCCACCAGGGTAAACTTGTTGAACAGTGGTTCCAGCACAAAGGGCGAAATATACATAAAAAACAAGGTAAACAGGAAAAAGAACCCCCATACGGGCAGCCACCACCAGTTCGGCAGCCACTGCACCAGAGCCAGCGCGCCGGCAATCATCGCCCCCATCAGCAACGCGGAAATTATCAGCGATTTGATGAAATCCAATATCCACAGCTTGGGGGTCATTGTATTGAATCCGTACTTGTTTTCGATCTTGAACGTACTGTACAGTCCGAACGGAATGTCCATCACGGTTTTCCCATAGTGCAGGAGCAGCAGAAAAACCAGTCCGCCTACGACAAACGGCATATTCAATGAATCGATCCAGCCGTTGTAAAGCGCCAGCAGACCGCTGAAAATAAAAACCAGCAGAATAACTTCGTTGTAAATCGAGCTGAATATACCGAAACGCTGTTTTTCAGCGGTGTATTTCACGGTGGTATCCAGCCGGGACTGGTCGATGGCCCCGGAAAACTCCGGCGGCACGATGTTTCCGTATTTTTCGAGCCAGCGGTAATTGAGATACTCAAGATAATACTCAAAAGCGTTGCTCAGAACATATAAAGTCAGTACGGCGGAAAGTTGATAGATCATTTACGTTTTTCCCTGATAGTTTTACTAAGTGCCATAGCGGCAATTTCCCCGAGCGCCCCAATCACCGGGGCGGGAGTATTCAGCGGCGGCAGAAAATATATTGTGTCGCCCAGCGGACGCAGCAGCGCACCCAATTTTACGGCATGCTTGAAACAGCGGTATCCGGTACGCAATTTTTTATCAAACGGTTTTCCGGTGGACGGATCGACAATATCCGCGGCAATCACGAATCCGACTCCACGCACATTGGTTAACGCCCCGGTTGTTTCAGACACGAATTTCATGGCGTCCCGCAATTCCGCGCTCCGCTCGTTCACCTGCTCGATAATTCCTTCTTCGCGGTAAATTTTCATGGCGGCAAGCGCGGCGGCGGCAGCGGGCGCATATCCGGAAAACGTATTGGAGTGCAGAAATGCTTTCCCTGAAAAATAATCGTCGTAAAACGCGTTATAGACTTTCGTGGATGTAAGCGTGACCGCCATCGGCGCCCATCCCCCCGTGAGTCCTTTCGACAGCGCAACAAAGTCGGGGGTAATTCCGGCATACTCACAGGCAAGCCATTTCCCGGCGCGACCGAATCCGGTCATAATTTCATCGGCAATCAAATGAACGCCGTGAACATCTGCCCAGCGCCGCAACCTCCGCAAAAGGTCGGGGGAATAAATCAACATCCCCCCTGCCCCCTGCAAGATCGGCTCAAAAATGATTGCGGAAAGTTTTGAAGCAAGCGGATCCAGTTGTTTTTTCAAAACATTCCAGGAACCGTTACTCATGCAATCCCAGTTATCCGGTTCCAGCCCGGAAACATAGGGAAGCTGTTTCAATTTGGGAATTTCCGGCAGCAAAGGAGCATAAGGTTTAGTATATAACTCACAGTCACCGGCGGCCAGAGTAA
Organism: Victivallales bacterium; assembly: GCA_963678815.1. Classification (GTDB taxonomy): domain Bacteria; phylum Verrucomicrobiota; class Lentisphaeria; order Victivallales. The sequence continues at coordinate 2,411,347 of OY787460.1, read as the reverse complement.
GGATGCTTTCACCGTGATAACCGTTTTCCAGAGAAATGAATTTTTTGCGTTCGGGTTGTCCAGTCTGGGCGTGGTACTGCAAACTCATTTTCATGGCGATTTCCATCGCCGTGGAACCGTTGTCGGCATAGAAAACTTTGTCTAGCGTCGGACACAATTCTGAAAGCTGTTCGGAAAGCTCCACCAGTACTTTGGTACTGGTGTTAGCCATAATGATATGCTCGAAACGATCAAGTTGGCGCTCCACCGCCGCCCGGATTTTCGGGTGTCCGTGTCCCAAACTTTTGCACCACCAGGAACTTATCGCATCAATCAGCGTGTCCCCGTTCGCGGTATGCAGATAAGGCCCTTCGGCTTTCACCACCGGAAGCGGCGGAAAAGCTTCATAATCCTGCATTTGCGAACACGGATGCCACACATGCCGCAAATCACGCTGAACTAAATTATCTGAATCCATATATCTGTCTCCAAAACTTTACCTTATATCGTCCCCGCGATTGAATCAATCGCAAGTCCGGGAAAAAGCGTTGTGGAGAACCGCTTTGGATTCAGTATCAGCTTATTCTTATTGTCCCTTGATCCCCGCCTTGCCGAATTCACCGGAACGGTCCGGAATGTCTTCCAGCGGTTCCGTCTTCGGACAGCTGTGTTCACCGAAGAAAGTCGGAACGGCCCAACGAACGGCATTGCCGATAACCTTTAGCACTTCCTTGTTGTAGAAAATCGGATAAGTTTCGTGTCCGGGCCGGAAATAGAAAATCTTGCCGTGCCCCCGTTCGAAAACCGCGCCGCTGCGGAATACTTCCCCGCCCTCAAACCAGGAAACAAAGATCAGTTTGTCCGGGGTGGGAATGTCGAAACGTTCGCCGTACATTTCGGTATTCGGCAGTTCAATATATTCACCGATGCCTTCAGTGATCGGGTGCGAAGGTTCAATGTTCCACAGTCTTTCCCTTTCACCGACTTCCCGCCATTTCAACGAACAATTAGTGCCAAGCAGCGTCTTGAAAATTTTTGAGTTGTGTCCTGAATGCAATACGATCAATCCCATGCCTTCCAGAACCCTTTTCTGAACCCGTTTGACAATTTCATCCTGAACTTCGCCATGCGCGCAGTGTCCCCACCAGAGCATAACGTCGGTGGAATTAACTACCTCATCGGTAAGGCCGTGTTCAGGTTCATCCAAGGTGGCATAGCGAATATCGAGGTCAGCGGCCTGAATACCTTCTCCGATAACTTTGTGCATGCCTTCAGGATAAAGCTTTTTAACAGCTTCGTGTTTGACTTCGTGCCGGAATTCATTCCAGATAGTTACGCGGATTTTGTCACTCATTATTCTCTCCATGTATTATGTTATTTACTGATTTTCACCGGTTCGCCACTGGCGGCGCTGGCATAGATCGCATCGAGCAGTTCCATAACGATCAATCCCTCTTCGCCGGGAGCTGGATGCGGGGTATCGTTAATAATGCTTTCAATATAGCTGTACATTGCGCCTTTTGCAGCCGGCACCGGAGGATGAAGTTTCATATCGTACTGACAGCCGTTCTTTTCCAGGTAAAATTCAGCATCAAACTCATATCCTTCCTCCTTGTTGCTCTGAAGCAGTCCCCCCTTAGTACCAAGCAGCCGGGTCTGCATCAGTTCTTTTTGTTTGATATTGGCGGCCCAGGAAGCCTCAAGTTCAAGCGTTGCGCCATTTTCAAACTTGATCAGCGCCACGGCAAAGTCCTCAACATCAAACTCCTTTTTCTCGCGCCTGGCGATTTCCGAAGCAATCGGATTGTAGGTTGACGCCATCACCCAGGCTGGTTTTGGATATCCCATCAGCCACAAAGCCAGATCCAGACGGTGAACACCGAGGTCGATCAGCGGTCCGCCCCCCGACAATGCTTTCCGGCCGAACCAGCCGCCAAAACCGGGCATACCTCGGCGGCGGAGCCAGATGGTCCGGCCGTAGTAAATATCCCCGAGAACTCCTGATTCAATTTCCTTTTTCATGGCATAAGACTGTTCCCTAAAGCGGAAACTGAAATTAATCATCAAACGTTTTTTTGCTTTTTCAGCGGTGGCCAGCATGTCCCGTGCCTCATCCGCGTTCATCGCCATCGGCTTGTCGCAGAGTACGTGACATCCGGCTTCAAGCGCCTGAATGGTAAGCGGCTTATGGAATTTGTTCGGAGTAACCACACTTACAACATCGAGTTTTTCTTTCTCGAACATTTCATTGGCAGTGCTGTATAACGACGGAATTTCAAGTTCCGCGCCAAAAGTTGAAAGCCGTTCGGGATTTGTATCCGCAACCGCCACAACTTCCGCCATCGGGTGCTGGCGATACCCCCTGATATGCGCTTTACCCATTCCAAGACCAATAACACCTACCCGTAATTTCTTCATTATTCTTATCCTCTGGTTTTATATGATTATCCGGTTTGCATTAAATGTAAAACAAAACAACTACAATTAACAGACACAACAAGGCAAATTATAGTATAATCCGCTAATTACAGTATTGTCTGATATAATTCACAAATGAATACATCAGGTTCCATGTTTTCCAAAGTTGCGGACGAATCCCCGCGAAGTTTTCAGTAATAATTTCGGTTGTCAATTTGCAAGCTGGATATGACCGTCTTAATTATTGTCCATGAATATTGCATTGATAAGACGTAAATATGATCCGGCTGGCGGCGGCGCGGAAAAGGTGGCGGCTAATTTTGTTCGCGAAATTACCGCGCGCGGCCATCAGGTTACGGTGGTTTCGGAAAAATTCAGAGCAGAAGAAACCGGACAGTTAAAATGGATGCCGGTTGCAAAGAACATGATTCCGGCGTCAAGTTCGGCGGTTTCATTCCATCGCGGGGCCCAGCGGGTCTTGAAATTCCGGCGCGAAGAATTCGATATCATTTACAGCATGTGCCGGACTTATCCGGTTGATGTGTTCCGGGTCACTGAACAACTTCACGCCGAATGGATGCCGATCAATTATTCAAAGCTGGCCACCCTCAATCCGCGACATCAGGGAATCCTGCGCCTGGAACGCCGGGCCCTCGATCCACTCCGGGTTAAACGGGTGGTCACCAATTCCGAACTGGTAAAGCGGCAGGTTTGCGAACGGTTCAAATTTCCGGAAGCGCGTGTAACCGTGGTTTATAACGGAGTGGACACCAAAAAGTTCCATCCGGCGGCGGATGCAAAGGAAAAAAACTCCCTGCGCGAACAACTCGGGATTCCGGCCGGCGCATTCGTCAGTCTGTTCGTCGCGGGAAATTTCAAGATAAAAGGACTGAATTCCGCATTAGCGGCAATGGGAATGCAGGGAAACAGAATCAGGGAAAAGTCATTCATGGCAATTGTCGGCGGGGATGACCCGGTGCCGTTCCTGAAATTCGGGCAAGACCTGGGTATCGGCGACAAAATAAAATTCTGTGGTTCAAGCAGAGACATGCGGAGTTACTACGCGGCATCAGACGTTCTGCTTTATCCATCACTCTACGAACCATTCGCGAATGTATGCCTTGAAGCCTGCGCCTGCGGACTTCCAGTGATAACCACCGCGAAAAACGGAGCCGCGCAGTTGATAAAAAACGGCAGAAACGGATTCGTGGTTTCCAGCGCCGAGGCCCTTCGGGAACTCAGCGCCGCCCTTACCGAAATCGCGAATTTGTCGGATACGGAACGCAGGGATTATTCCGCCGCCGCGATTTCCGCAACCGGCCCGTATTTATGGGAAAACCACGCTATTCAGCTGGAAAAGATATTTAAAAAAATAATCAGCGAAAAAGAGGACAATCATGGATAAGCATTACTGTGAGTTTCCCCCAAATTTTAAATGGGGATGCGCGACAGCCTCATACCAGGTTGAAGGGGCACATGATGCAGACGGGCGCAAACCGTCGATCTGGGATGATTTCACCCGGCAGCCCGGACGGATTCACGCTGACATGTGCGGCGATGTTTCGGTAGATCAGTACCACAAATACAAAGAAGACGTACAGTTGATGAAATGGCTTGGGCTGAAGGCTTACCGGTTCTCCATTTCCTGGTCGAGGGTTATTCCCGACGGGCGCGGCGCGGTAAACGAAAAGGGCCTGGACTACTACGACCGGCTGGTCGACGAACTGCTGGCAAACGGCATCGAACCGTGGCCCACGCTGTTTCACTGGGACTTGCCTCTGGCCCTCCAGAAACTGTACGGAGGATGGCAGTCTAAAGAAGTAGCGGACGATTTCGCTAAATATGCGGAAGTGGTAACGAAACGGCTTTCCGACCGGGTGACCAACTATTTTACCGTCAACGAATTGTTCTGCTTCACCGACCTGGGTTACGCCGGCAGCCAACCCAATGAATCAGTGTTCCCTCCGGGAATCTGCCTGCCGCGGAAGGAGCTTAACAAAGTGCGTCACAACGCCCTGCTCGGACACGGCAAGGCGGTACAGGCGATCCGGGCAAATGCCGTCCAGCCGGTAAGGGTGGGAATGGCGGAGAATTGCCTCGGCTGCGTTCCCGCAATTGAAACCAAGGAAAATATCGACGCCGCCAGAAAAGCAATGCGGGAAGTAAACGCCACATTCCTTACCGCGATCCTCGAAGGCGCATATACCGAGCATCACCTCGAAACAGAGGGAGCCGACGCGCCGGAATTTACCGACGAAGAAATGGCCATAATCGGTTCGCCGCTGGATTTCGTGGGAGTCAATCAGTACGCTCCAACCTATATCGTGGCCGATCCCGGACAAACGCTTGGCTACCGGCAGTTGCCGCATCCGTCAACTTATCCCAAGCTGGACATGCCGTGGCTGTTTTTCGGCCCGCAGATTCTCTACTGGACGCCTAAATTCCTCTGGGAAAACTGGAACGTCAACGAAATTTACGTAACTGAAAACGGGGCCGCCTGCGAAGACAAGATGAATCTTGAGGGAGAAATAAACGACACCGACCGGGTGCTCTATCTCCGCGAACACCTGATCCACGCTAACCGGGCCGTAAAGGAAGGCATACCATTGAAAGGTTATTTCCTGTGGAGTCTGCTTGATAATTTCGAGTGGGCCTGGGGATATTCCAAACGGTTCGGGATTTTTTATGTGAATTACCGCACCCTCGAACGCACTCCCAAGCTTTCGGCAAAATTCTATCGCGAGGTCATCAGCAAAAACGCCGTGGGGTAAACTTATTTGGAGGAATCATGAAGAAATTATGGTATTGTGTTGCCGTTTTAATCGTTTTGACGGGTTGCAAAAGCAATCCGTTTACCCATGATATCGACTCCGGCCCTACCCCGTGGACAAAGAAAAAGTTTCTTGATGATCCCGAAGAATTCCACTTTGCGATTATGTCGGACAGAACCGGAGGAATGCGTCCCGGCGTGTTCGCGAAAGCCGTAAAAAAAGTCAATCTGCTGCGCCCGGAATTTGTAATGTGCGTGGGAGATTTGATCCGCGGCTACAGTAAATCCCCGAAACAGGTGAGTAAGGAGCAGGACGAATTTGATGCAATTGTAAATAGACTCGACATGCCGTTCTTTTATCTGCCGGGAAATCACGACATTTCCAATCAGATGATGGCGGAATTGTGGGAAACACGGTACGGACGGCGTTATTACAGTTTCATTTACAAGGACGTGCTGTTTATCTGTCTAGACTCCCTGGAACATGTTCAGCCGGGAAGCCACAAACGCACAAATTTCAGCAAAACTCAAGTAAAATGGGTGGTAAAGGTGCTGCGGAAAAACCGTAACGTCCGCTGGACGTTCCTTTTCATGCACAAACCCGGCTGGCTCTATCAGGAAGGTTACACCTGGCTGAACGGAGGAGTCACTCCCCCAGCCGACAACGGCTTTAAAAAAATCCGCGAAGCATTGAAAGGCCGGGATTATACCGTGTTCGCCGGACATTTCCATCTCTACACAAAATATATCCGTGACGGCCAAAAATATTTTATTCTTTCCGTCACCGGCGGCGGCAGTGATCTAAGCGGGGCAAAACGGGGAGCCTTCGACCACACAGTGTGGGTTACCATGACCCGCAAAGGGCCGGTAATGGCGAACCTTGCCATCGATGGAATCCACAATGAAGATATTGTCGTTGAACAGGACTATGCTGATATGGTAAGGGCAAACGTCCTGAAACGCCAATTGAAATTCTATCTTGACGAAGCGAAATGCACCACAAACGAAATGTTGTTTACCGCTGTGCTGAAAAATCCTTACAAAGAGGAAATGCAATACAACCTTGAGTGGCTCAACACCCAAGCCTGGAAAATCACTCCCAACCGGTTGAAAGGCAGTTTGGCCCCCGGCAAAACCGGCAGATTTCAGATCAAAGCCGTTGAGGTAAACAAAAAAAACAAGCTGATCCCGAAATGTAAAACCACTTTCAAATTCAAAGACAAAACCGAAGGGCCGTTTGAAATATCCACGGATAAATTGATCCGTCAGTTTCACCGCCCGGTTTCATCGGCAGTATTTGCCGAGGTAAAACCGGCAATTGACGGCAGGCTCAATGATCCCGTCTGGAAAAAGGCAAAAAAAATCAGCGGTTTCAAAAAGATGCACGGCGGTAAAACTTCCGTCCCTACCGATACCCGGATAGCTTATGACCGGAATAATCTTTATCTGGCGTTCACATGCCACGAACCGGAAATAAAAAAAATCACGGCCAAGGTAAAAAAGCATGATGGCCGGGTCTTCAGTGATGACTGCATTGAAATAATGCTGGATACAAAAAAAGACCGGAAAAACTATTATCATTATGCCGTTAATTCAGCGGGGATCGATTATGACGCCCGGAGGTTCAACGGAAAATCCAACCGCAAGTGCGAACTTCACGCTGAACGGGCCGTGGAGAAAAATCCAAACTCCTGGACTCTTGAAATCGCGATTCCCTGGAAAAACCTGGAAACAAAAGCTCCCGGAAAGGATCAAAAAATGGGCCTGTTGCTTTTCCGTTGCAGAAAAGTCGACGGCACGGAATTTCAGCAGTATCCCGCTCTCTACGGCGGCAACCATCAACCTAAGATGTTCGGAGATTTAAAGTTCGAGAAATAAGAAATACAGAATTGATAGCATAAACCCCAGGAGAAACTTATCATGAAAAAATTTATTTTATACTGCTGTGCGGCTGCCGCCGCTGTCGTAATAGCCGGGTGTTCAAGCACAAAACCGGGAACAGCTTCCTCACCGGAAAAACCTGCGCCAATCGTTGAAACGTTGACGGCACGCGCCGAAAAAGGTGATGCTTACGCACAGGGGCTTCTTTCCGGAATTTACTTTCGCGGCGATCTCGGGGTGAAGCGCAATTTCAAAACCGGCATCAAGTGGGCAAAGCTTTCCGCCGAAAAGAAAAATCCCCTCGGACTTTTCCGCATGGGTTGGATCTATCAATATGGCCTGCTCGGGCATGTGGACATGGCAAAAGCCAACAAATATTATAAAGAGTCGATTCCCGGACTGCTCAAGCTCGCCCAAAGCGGTAATTCCGAAGCCCAGTTGAATCTAAGCACGGTTTATTACGAACTCGGTAAAAATGCCGAAGCAAAAGAATGGCTGAACAAATCAGCTGAAAACAATAATTATCTGGCCCAGGCAATCCTTGGAATGGCGTATCTTAACGGCAAAGTTGGATACAAAAAGAATCCTAAACTGGGATTACAATGGCTGGAAAAGTCGGCAACCCAGGGATACCGGAACGCCCAGGCGCAACTCGTTAATATTTATACAAAGGGAGCCCCCGACATAAAACCCGACAAAAAACTTGCGGAAAAGTGGCGCGCCAAATTCATGAATAATGTTAATTACTAACACTGTTTTTTAACAAACAATCTGCAATAAATTGCTTGCGCTGCTTGATTTTCTCCTGAAAATAGTTTTAATACTGTAAAGACAAGGAGAATGTTAACTATGAACAACACTTTTACTTATGAGCCGTCGAAATGGGTGCCGTTTCGCAATACCGAAGTACTGGAACAGGTGCGAAAGATCAGACGGGAGGATATCGAAAACCATCCCAATCCCGACTACAGGATCAAAGTATATAAAGATGAAGATATCGGTTTTGTCTGGGCGGTTGACATGTTTTCCCGGATCAAGGAAGCAGGAGAAGCAGGAAAAAAATTAGTGGCGATATGTCCGAACCCGAATCCAACCTACCGCCACGTAACATACCTGCTCAACAAATTCAAGATTGACTGTTCGCATCTTCACGTTTTCATCATGGACGAATACGCCGATCAGGACGGCAATATTGCGCCGGAAAACTGGAAATTCGGCTTCATGAATGCCTTCAGGAAATACTTCGTTGCCGAACTCGACAAGAATTTGCGTCCACCGGAGAACCAGATTCACGGCCCGACCAACGAAAATATCTCGGTTTACAGTAAAATGCTCGGTGATGAAGGCGGTGCGGACATTTGTTACAGCGGTCCCGGCTGGACCGGACACCTGGCATTCGTCGATCCGGATTCACCGGAGTACCACACTACCGACCTGGAAGCATTCAAGCAGATGGGCGCTGGACTCGTCACCTTGAGTCCGTTCACCCTGGCCCAGAATTCCCTGCATGGCTGTTTCGGCAAAAGCGGCGACCTGGCAATGGTTCCGCCCCGCGCCGCAACCATCGGTCCGAAAGACGTACTTGCGGCCAAACACCGGATTCAGGTCGCCGCGATTTCAATTCACGGAACCACCACGGCCTGGCAACGTCTGATTGCCCGGTTGGTCATGCACGGCCCGCCCTCGCCCCTGGTTCCGGAATCCATCTGCCAGCTTGCGCGTACCGACATGATGGTTTCCGAAACCATCGCCCAGAACATCGAAGTGGACTGGAACAAGGGATATTGATCCTCCGTTAACTCAAATATACTCAGCAAGGAAATCGTTGATGAAGTGCTTGTTTTCATCAACGGTACGGTCTCCGACAGTATCCTCGAAAACAAAACCTTCCGCATGGCCGTCGGTCAACAGGTAGTTTGATCTTGTCACGTGCCGCTTCTTGGTAATTTTGCCTTCCCAGTCGGCAACCGCATGCATCGCCGCATATCCCTGATGGTCTACCGGAGCGGGAGTGCCTTCCGTTGAATCCCCTCTTTCCGACAAGATAATATAGTCGGAGGCTTTTTTCAGTTTATTCTGATTATTATTGAAGGCGAACATGCCGTTATACATGTAACTCTGGCGTTCATCCCAGGCTTTATCCCCTCCGGTATAACTCGGAACCACGCAGGGATCGTCCGGACAACGCATGAACTTGGGCTGCATTTCATAGTCGTACAAATACTCATTCCACTCCGTGCACGGATCCGTCGTTGAACCGGGCGTTCTTACGGGATGTTTCCCCGAGGAATCATAATATCCGCCATGAACCGGTGGATAATAACCATTCGAAGCGTCTATGTATCCCTGTAGCGACAACCCGCATTGTTTCATGTTGTTGAGGCAGGAAATTTCCCGTGCTTTGGCCCGTGCCCGTGACAAGGCCGGAAGCAACATTCCCGCGAGTATGGCAATGATCGCTATCACCACCAATAACTCTATAAGAGTAAAGTATTTAAATTTAGTATTGTTCGTCATGAATTCCGTTCCTTATGCAAAATGTAATGATCCCCCCCCCAAAAGCAATAAAAGCATTCCGGGAAGAAATAAAAAATAGAAGATAATTGTGGAAATCAGGCGGGAGGAGCCCTGGAACAGTTTGCCTTGCCAGTCAGCAGCTTTACCGGTGCTTCCGGAACTTCCGGAAGCGGATTGTACGGAATTGCATATAAGCTGAAAACCTTAAAGGAAACCGGTTTCGTCAGATGATTTACGGACAGAAAGAGACAAATCGCGCACTGACCGTGTCCGATATGCACCGGTGCTTTCCTGATCGCGGCGGTTTGCCCGGCTTCATCAGCATAGACTGTTCCATAAGAGCAATTATGCTGGCGGTGCGAATTTCCAAGTTCAGCATGGTGCAAGTGGTGAAGCACCGGAAGCGCAAGAATGACAAACAGAACCATGGTCTGACAAGCAGCAGGAACTGTACGGATAAACGCTTTCTTTATGTTGAATAAATTCATTCTCACACTGACCATTGATTTAATTACACCATGTAATTATAGTAACTTTTGTGGGAATAAACAAGTAATTTGCGAGTTTTTATTAGGATTGCCTACTTAAATATTTCCAGCCAAAATTCCGTTTTCCACTTTGGCTTACCTAATTGTAATGATATACTATAAACAATCATGTAATTAACAAAAAGTGTACAGAACAATGACTCCCAGGTCGAAAGAATCAGAAACCGTATGCCGCCAGTTCAAGCTGAAATTCAAGCCGAACTATATTCCTCACGGCAGTGAAGAAGAACTGTTTGAATTCGCTTATAACGAAAAAATTCCGGTAATTCTCAAAGGTCCGACAGGTTGCGGAAAAACCCGTTTCGTGGAACACATGGCCTACAAGCTGGATTTACCGCTGATCACCGTATCTTGTCATGAGGACCTTACGGCCGGCGACCTGATCGGCAGATTTATTTTCAGGGGCAACGAAACCATCTGGGAAGACGGACCACTGACCCTGGCGGTGCGTTACGGCGGCATCTGCTACCTTGACGAAATTGTCGAAGCCAGAAACGACACCACAGTTATCATCCACTCACTGACCGATGACAGGCGGTTGCTGTACATCGACAAGCTTCAGGAAGTCATAAGGGCTGACAAAAAATTCATGATGGTGCTTTCATACAACCCCGGTTACCAGAACGTGATGAAGGACCTGAAACAAAGTACGAAACAGCGATTCATGTCGCTGATCTTCAATCATCCGGAAATCGCGGTGGAACAGGAAATAATCAAAACCGAATCCGGGGTTGATAAAAACACCTCGCTGCAACTCGCGGAAATGGGCGCGAAAATCCGCAACCTGAAAGGCTACGGGTTGAGCGAAGGAGTATCAAGCCGTCTGCTGGTTTACGCCGGACGCCTTATCAATGCCGGTGTGGAACCCGATGTGGCATGCAGGATCGCAATCGCCCAGTCACTCACCGATGAGGATCACATGATCGACTCGATTCAGGACATAATCAACCTATTCTTCGGCAGCAATGAGCAATCAAAAAAATCAGCTAAAAACGGATAAGGTTTACGGCTTTGACCTGAAAAGCGTCACCTGGGGCTACCGCGAGATATTCAGAAACATGATCACCCGGCTGCACCGGGAGAATCTGCTTGGCAAGGACAACCGGGAAACCACCGGCATCTTTAATACACTCCTGAACCAGGCAGGTGACAACTCATGCTTCGACCAGGTGTTGAAAAACTTTCTCGAAGCGTTGAACTCCGAACACAACTGGATAATGAAACTTCCGGCGTTGTTCAGCGACTGGTGCGATCTAGGATCGCGTTTTGCCGAAAACAAGCTTTATATGGGCGTAAAATACTTCGAAATATGGGGTAAAGGCGGTTTCGGGGATACCCCGGAGGAAGTCCGGTTCGTGCTGGACAAGGCCAACATGCTTTTCACCATCGACGTCATGTTCGCTTATAAATTTATTGAAGCCTACCGGAAACTCAGGAAACGGCTCAGTCCACGTGAAGTTGAGACTTTTTTAGAATATTCCAGGAAACTATATGCCCGGAGTCCGCGCAACGCCTACACATTTTTGCAACTCAAAACCAAAACCTCCCGCGAATATCTGAAGATCATTTCCAGGGAAACAAGACTCCAGGATATCAGCGACCGCCTGGAACGCATCGCGCTGTCGGTTTCCGGCAGGGAAATAAAACTTGCCGACTTCAGCGAATTGGATTCCGACGACCTTATCGAACGCGGAAGCAACTTCATCTGCCTGGGTGAATTTTTCTATTACCCGGCCCGTTCCGATTTCTACCGTTCCCGTCATGAGAACCGGGATTATTATTTTGCGGTAACGGTTATAGGCGCATCCACGCTGGCATTTAAAAGCTTCCCGCTGATTCACGGTACTGGCAATGCATCAACAAGTTACGAATTCATCTGCTCGCAAAAACACTTGAACCCGGAGCTTGTCAACCGGATTTTCATGTTTGCCGAACTCTACCGGATATTGTCGCGGATAAAAAAACATTTTCCCGGCATCGGCAAGCTTATCCGGAAACAGATCCGCGCGGACTTAGATCACAATCCTAATTTAAAGCGCCCGGGAAATCCGCAAAGATTTATTCTTAATTGTTTTTCCGGAAGAAAATTTACAAAAACTCCGGAAGAGAGTAATTGCCTGGAATATCTGCGGAAAATTACCGCCAAATCGGAAAATCTGATCGATACTTTGGAAAATATCGAACAATCCCTGGACTGTCCTGAAACAAGCATACTTGCGAACAGTAATTTTCTCCCATTGGGATTCTTCCCCGATTTCATGTTTCCAGGCACAATTTCCGATGCTCCGGAATCAGGTATCATTAACGATCTGAAAAATAAATCCCCGAAGAAGCATGACAAAGATGATTCGAAGAATGACCAGGACGGCCAGAACCGGAAAAACCAAAAACAGGCGGCCGGGGAAATTGAGGATTCCGATGCTTCAGGCGATCAGGCAAACAAAGACAAAAATACTGACGTTCAGCCCGTTGGATATTATTATGACGAATGGAACGAACACGAAAAAGATTACCTTGAAAACTGGTGCTGCCTCCGGGAAAGGTTCTCCTCCGCTACAAAAACAGCTAAATCGTTAAGTCCTGAATATCAACGCTATTCGCGGGAAGTTAAAAGACTTTTCGAGCGTCTGAAACCCGATATAGCCCGAAAAGAAAGATACCTGCGTGAAGGCGATAACATCAACATCGATATGCTGGTGGAATATATTTCCCAGAGAAAAGCGAAAATCATCGGACGCGAAGATTTTTATGAAAAACCATTCATCAATAAACGCGACATCACTGTGGCGCTGCTGATCGACCTAAGCGGATCAACCGGGGAAAAAGTCGATCAGGCCAAGTCAATTATCGAACTGGAAAAAGAGTCCGCGTACATCCTCAGCGAGGGCCTTAACGATATCGGCGACCGGTTCGGGGTTTTCGGATTTACCGGCAACGGCCGCATGAATGCCGAATTCCGGATTTTCAAGGACTTCGACAGCGACTGGAACCAGGATTCTCAGCAGTCACTGCTTAACGCTTCTCCCGGCAGTTCCACCAGGATCGGCGTTGCAGTTCGGCATGCCGGTTACAAGCTCAAACAGGTTCCCTCCCGGCAGAAAATCCTGCTGCTGATAACCGACGGCAAACCAATGGATTCCGAATACGATCCTAACAGCCGTTACGCCCAATACGATGTCCGCCGCGCCAACGAAGAAAATTATCGCGAAGGCATTGACTCTTTCTGCATTTCCACCGAAGAAAATAAAATCGAAGATTTGGAAATCATGTTTCCGTATCACCGCTACGTGATTATCCGTTCGATGAAAGACCTGCCCCGGATACTCTCCCGCCTCTATTTGAAAATCACAAAATAAAGCTTTGGGCCTTGGGATAAGAATAATTCCGGTCATTAGGATTTTTTAAACCGCGCAGAAAGACGGTACAGATTTGTAAATAACCGCACAGGATTGTATAAGTATTAGATACAATTAAAAATAGTATTTGGGAGAATCATGAAAAAAACAGAAAACAAATTCAAAAAATATCTAGAGTCACTTTACCAAGAAGTAGAAAGGTGTTCCCAAATTTACTACTGTTATTTTTCTCTCCATAAAATAGCATCTTCTAATGAAAAAACCCACAAAGCATTGAACATGACTCCTGAATTCTGGTCGACATGTTTGTATTGCTTAGAAAGTTCATTGTTAATAGGAATAGGACGTTTATTTGAAGGGATATATTCTGTTGAAGAAATCTTAAAAACTTCAAAAAACAATTTGATTATTTTCAGCAAAGAATCTCTAAAAGTGCGTAAACAGAGTACAAGTGATAATGCAAATAAGTGGATACATGAATATCTCGAAAATGTTTACGTTCCATCTAAAAGTGATTTTTTGCGCTTAGAAAAATGTGTTGAAAAATATAAAACTTTATACCGTGAAAAAGTAAAAGAAACGAGGAAATACTTTGCTCATCCAAGAAATTTAGTAATAGAAACAAACATTAATGATATTCAGAAAATAATTATATTTTCATACAAATTGTATAATGCTTTATGGGAACTATATAATAATGGGCGCAAACCGATTTTAAGACAAATACCTTTTTCTTTGGATAGACTTCTGAAAAGCAAAACAATAAAAGGCAATCCAGTTATGCCACAGTCTTACATTGTCAATGATACAAAAAAAATCTTGGACATTTTAACCCGCGCAGCGGGTGACACACCTGTAGCCTCGGGCGTAAGCCCGTGGAATAAAGTATGAAAAACAAAATTCAAGCCCCCTCAAGGAGGCGGCACAAAAAATGGGTCATACATTTTCAAATCTTTTGACACACATAATTTTCAGTACCAAAGCCCGCAGAAACTATCTTTATAAAAACATGCGGGAACCACTTTTCGCATATATGACGGGAATCATTAACAGCCAGGGCGGAAAAGCTTTTAAAATAAACGGCATTGAAAACCACGTCCACGTTCTGCTTTCAGTAAAACCCGATGCGGCAATTTCCAATTTAGTCAGAGTCTTGAAAGCAAATTCGTCAAAATGGATCCATGAAAGCTATCCGGACATGCATGATTTTCAATGGCAAAGTGGATTTTCCTGTTTTTCAGTAAGCAAATCGGTTTTTCCAAGTGTTAGAAAATATATTAACGAGCAGGAAAAGCATCACCGAAGAATTCCGTTTGAACGTGAATTGAAGGTTTTTCTCGAAAAACATGGAATCGCGTTCGATCTTGAGCATTATCTTGATTAGTTGTGTCACCCACTGCGGGGGTTTATCATTGTTTTTGCTCCGATTCTCCACGGGCTCACGTCCGAGGCTACAGGTGCGTCATCCCCTGTGGGGATTCATGATAGAATTTTTTATGATTGATTCCGAGTACCGCGGACTCACGCCCGAGGCTACAGGCGTATCATCCCCTGTGAGAATTTCATAGACAGCAAACTTTTTTCATCCTGAAATTGACTTTATTTTCCGGCAATCTACATTGACGGGATGAAAAACGTTAAAATATATTTGCTTTTATGCGCCGTTCCGGCACTTTTTTCCGCTTGTGACGGCTGGCAGTCCGATGGCAACAAATCCGGCGAACGGGTGATGTATCTGAATCTTGGCGGGGAAATAAAAACCCTCGACCCGGTATTGGCTTCCGACCTTGCCAGCCAATACATGGTGGCAAATTTCTACGACACGCTTCTACAATATAATTACACCGCCCGTCCATACAAACTCGAGCCATCGATGCTGGCGTCGATGCCGAAAATGGGCAATGACCGGCTAAGCTACCGGTTCAAGCTCCGCGACGATCTTTGCTTTCAGGAATCACCTTGTTTTGCGGGAGACGAAAAAGAACGAAAAATCAGCTCGAAAGATGTAATTTTTTCCCTGCTCAGGATCGCCGACGCCAGAATTCACTCTCCCGGCTACTGGCTGCTGCGCGACAAAGTAAAGGGAATCGGTAAGTTCCGGAAACTCACCTCGCAATATCCCAAGGGCGATTTAACTCCATACGACAAAGGATGTGAAGGATTAAAAATAATCGATGACCACACTTTTGAAATCCATCTCGATAAGCCGTACCCGCGCCTGCTTTACGTGCTGGCCATGCCCTACACCGGAGTGGTATCGCGCCGGGCAATAAAGCATTTCGGGGAAAACTTCACGGAACATCCAGCGGGTTCAGGAGCATTCCGGCTGGCAAACTGGGAACGCCGTTATAAGATTGTCCTTGAGCGCAACCCGAACTACCGCCGAGAACTTTTCCCGGAAGCAGACACGCCCCAGGACCGCACTCGCCCCCTGCCCCTGCTTGACCGGATTGTCTGTTACCAGGTAGGCCAACCCCTTACCGCCTGGCTGTTGTTCCTTCAGGGGGAATTGGACATGAGTTCGCTGTCGAAGGAAAATTTTGACGCGGTTGTGGGAAAAGCCATGAAGCTTGTGCCGTCATTGGCAAAACGCGGAATCAAAATGTTGATGACTCCCCAGTTCGAGGTCAATTACATCGGATTCAGTTTTACCGATCCGAAACTTGGAAAAAATCTTGATCTGCGGAAAGCCATAAGTCTGGCCTATGACACCGAAGCACGCATCAAACACGCGAATTACCGCTTGGTCCCCGCCAACGGACCTATCCCTCCCGGTGTGCCGGGACACGATCCGAAATTCAGAAACCCGTACAGCAAATACGACGTCAAACAAGCAAAGGAACTGTTACGCAAGGCAGGATATCCGGGGGGAATCGACCCCGCCACGGGAGAACCACTGGAGTTCAGTTTCGATCAGACAGGATCATCCAGCTATCACCGGCAACTGGCGGAAATGATGGTTGGCGACATGCGTAGAATCGGCATCAAAATCAAACCGGTGCTGAACAGCCGCGCCCGTTTTTTCCAAAAAGCGCGTAAAGGACAACTCCAACTGTTCCGGGTGTCGTGGGTGGGCGATTATCCCGACGCGGAAAATTTTCTCCAACTCTTTTACGGCAGAAACGCCGGAAGCTGCAATAGGGCATTTTATCGCGACAAGACTTTCGACCGGATGTATGAGCAAATCGTGTCGATGCCGGACAGCCCGAAACGCACATCCAGATATAAGAAAATGGCTGGGTACATTACCGGAAAGTGCCCGTGGATATTTGAAAGCTATCCGGTATCATATCAACTGCTCCACAAATGGCTGGAAAATTACCATCCGCATGATTTTGCCTTTTCACGCTGGAAATACCTGAACGTTGACTCGGCGACAAGGAAAAACGCCCGAAAACGTTTCGAGCCAATTGAAATGCGCGATTTGCGCGATTAATGCCGGACGATCCTCAATTGCTTTCAAAATGCAGCCTTAAAGTAAGGTTGTTGCGGGTTGCATTTCCCGGCTTTGCATATATTGTTAAGCATAAATAATCATGGTGAATTGGGGAAGAGAGGTGATAATGAAGTATAAGTTTATTTTGTTTTTGACAAGCGCAGTAATGATCCTGGCAGGATTTTCCGTACAAGTTGATGCTCAAACAAAAAGATTCAGGATCGCCGTAATCCCTAAAGACCGGGGAAATTTCTGGCGGGTTATCCGGCAGGGTGCTTTAAATGCGGCGAATGATGCATATAAAGCTGAAAAATGTAAAGTCGAACTTGTCTGGGTTGATCCTAAATTGTCGATATATTCCGTTGCCTCCCAGACTAAAGCTATCAATAAACTCATCCGGGAAAGAATTGACGCTATTGTGCTTGCCCCAATCGATGCCCGGGAAATGCGCCGTCCGGTAAAAAACGCGGTAAAGGCCGGCATCAAGGTGGTTATCATCGACTCCGCGCTCAGAACTCCCGACGTAGTAAGTTTTATTGCCACGGACAATTATGAAGCCGGTAAATTGTGCGCGAAAACAATGGGAAAACTTATGGACGACAAGGGTAATGTGCTGCTGGTATGTTATCTGCGCGGTTCCGCCAGCACCTCGGCCAGGGAGAATGGTTTTCGTGCCGGGATGCGGGAATACGCGCCGAAAGTCAGGGTACTCTCCGCGCCGCCCCCGACTCCCGGTTCGGCAAAACAATTGTATAGTGTATGCCGGAACATGCTCGGCAGATACGGTTACGTAAATGCGGTATTTTGTCCTAATGAAGCGACCACGGTGGCGATGCTCAAGGCCCTGAAATCCTTGGGACGCGGTCAGAAAATGAAATTTGTCGGATTCGATTACAGCCGGGTATTGGAGCAGGGATTGAAAGATGGCGATCTTGATGCTTTTGCCTTGCAGGATCCCTACAGAATGGGTTACCTGGGGGTAAAATATGCGGTAATGTCGCTTTTGAAGAAACCGGTTAAATCCAGGGTTGATACCGGGGTAGTAATTGCCACTCGGCAGAACATGAACGATCCGCTCATCAAAAAGCGTCTCCACCCGCCGATGTGGTCAAAAAAGAAACCCGTAAGAACCGGCAGCAAGTGAATCGAGACACTATCCGTACCGTCTGTATCCGTCCGCAATTTTATAATTGTAACTTTGCTTTGAATTTCCGTATATGAACAGGAAATCCAACGATCCCGTCAGCGGGATAATTCATTTTGCCGGGGCCGGCCTTGCGGTTGCCGCCACCGTGATTCTGATTGTCCGGGTTTCCTTTCCACCGAAACCCTGGGCGATTGTTGCGTTTTCGATTTTCGGGGCGGGAATGATCGCCATGTTCATAGTCAGCGGCTTATTTCATGTTCTGCCGCTGGGCAAGAAGGGGCTCCGCCGCTTCCGCCGTGTCGACCACATCATGATCTACATTACCATTGCCTGTTCCTACACTCCGATCTGCCTGGTTTCGCTTCGCGGCGGCTGGGGCTGGAGCATATTCGGAGTAATCTGGGGTTTGGCGACGGCGGGAATTGTGTTCAAACTGATCTGGCGCAAGGCCCCGGAATGGATTTCCACCGGCGGATATATCGTCATGGGCTGGTCGATCCTGATTACCACGGAACCGGCGGTCTACAATATCCCGGTGGGAGCCTTGATCTGGATTCTCGCCAGCGGCGTCATTTACACTGCCGGAGCGGTAATTTATTCAATTAAAAAGCCTGATCCCTGGCCGGGAGTATTTGGATTTCACGAAATCTGGCATATCTTTGTACTGCTTGGAGCTTATGCCGTATTTGTGGCAATTTACGATTATTTACCACTTTTTGACTGAGAGGAGCAAGAAAGTTCATGGCTGAAGACAAAATTCAAAACCTTATCGCCAAAGTAGAAGCAAACCCCAACCTCAGCGATGAGCACCGCAAGGAACTGCTCGAACTGCTCGAGGAAATGAAAAAAGAAATTAACAATCTGGCTAAAATCGATTCCGACCGCGCCAGCTCGATTGCTTCGTTTACCGAAATTTCCACTAACGAAAGCATGCGCGAGGAAACCAAAAAAGACGTCCTCGATATCTCCCTTAAAGGACTCAATACCTCTATCGAGGATTTTGAAGTCGAGCATCCCCAGCTTGTCAGTATTGTAAATCGAATCAGCATTATGCTTTCGAATCTGGGAATTTAATATGCGCTTTTTCCGCCGTAACAGAAGATTCTGGACAATCACCTTTACCGTTCTCCTGCTGGTCCTGGTGGTCCTGACCGAATACAGTTGGGCGCGCGCCGGCGGAGGGGGAGGATTCAGAAGCGGCGGAAGCGGTGGCGGTTCATTCGGCGGCGGCGGAAGCGGTGGCGGCGGCGACCTTATAGGTCTGCTCCTTTTCCTGATTATAAGATGTCCGTATATCGGCATCCCGGTCGCTATTTTTGTCATTATTTTCTTTATTTTCGCGGCAAAGAAAGGCCACTCCGCAAGAATGACCCATGTTATCCGGCGCGCTTATTCGCGTCAGGACGCAAATTCACTGGCGCAGGCGGAAGCGGCGCTCAAACAACGCGACCCGAACTTCACCAAAGAAGGTCTGGCACAGCGAATTATGCAAGGATTCGAGAAAATCCAGAAGGCATGGGCCGATCAGGACATGAAACCTGTCAGGCAGCTGGTTTCCGATGGCGTTTACGAACGGTTCTCTACTCAGCTGAGGATGCAGCAATCATGTCATATCCGCAACACCATGAAAAATGTGACAGTTCACTCCGTTGAAGTTGCGGGAATCCAGTCAGACAGCTTTTTCGACACCGTGCAGCTGAAAATAACCGCCTCCGCGATTGACCAATACGTAAACCTGGAAAAGAACAAGGTGGTTTATGGTTCGTCAAGTCCGGAAATGTTTACCGAATACTGGTCGCTCCTGAGAAGGCCCGGCGCAAGAACGCTAAACAAGCCCGGCCTCTTCGAGGGGTTCTGCCCGAACTGCGGCTCACCGCTGGAAATCGCGGATGTCGCGGAATGTCCTTCATGCAAGGCGTTGGTCAACTCCGGGGACTACGATTGGGTCCTCGCCGAAATCACCCAGGCTTCCGAGTTCCAGGACAAGCCCCCACGCGACATTCCCGGCGTTGAAACCGTATGCGCCAAAGATCCGGCGTTCAACGTCCAGCACCTGGAAGACCGCTCGTCGGTAATGTTTTATCGCTGGACCGCCGCAAGATATTTCGCCGACAAATCATATATCACCAAGCTGGCGGCGGATGAATTCATCAAAACAAATCAGGACGCTTTCCGGGCGCTCCCGAACGGCAAACACCAGTTTTTCGCCGACGCTTCAATAGGCTCAGTGGAACTGGTCGAAATCAAGACCTCTGACGATCCGGAGGAAATGGACTCGGCCAGAATCAAGATCACCTGGTCAGGACATCAGGAGGAAGAAAACGTTCCGGGATATGTCCCGATCAATTTTGACGCTTCCCGTCTCTACATGCAGGAATTCATCCTGAAACGCAAGAGTTCCGCGCGCTCTTCCGGCAAAAACGTGCTGGCAAGCTGTCACTGCCCGGGTTGCGGCGCACCCGAAACCAGGAGCGACAAGGGATACTGCGAATACTGCCACACTCCCGTAAACGACGGCAGTCACGACTGGAACCTGTTTGAGATCAGAGCATTCACGGGATATCCCCCAATGCCGCGCCCCGTTGCCGAAACCGTGCCCCGGACAGGTTTCGGAACGATGGCAGGAGGAGTACAAACCGGCGATGACTCTACACTGTCGGTAACCGACAACGAGCATATTCTCGCCTGCGCCACCGCGCTGATGCTCGCGGACGGCCACATCGACGATACCGAGAAAGAGTTGCTGCAAAACCTCGCGCAGTCAAAGGGAATTGGCAATGCGAAACTCCAGCAGATTGTCAATTCCGTTTCCGCCGGGGAATTGGAAGTGCCACAGCCGGAGTCTCTCCAGGCCTGCAAGGAATTCCTCCGCTGCATGGTGCTGATGTGCCTGATGGACGGCAAGGTTACTTCATCCGAACGCGACCTGCTGAAAAAACTCGTGGCAAAAATGGGCTATACCGACGTCGATATCAATATGATGATCAAAAAAGAACGCGTCAAGCTCTACCAAAACGCCCGCAAAGTCAAGTAGTTTGCCGCCAACCACAAATGTAGATATGCTATTTGATTATTGAGCGTAAATTCCGTTTATCTTTTGGATCACTCTCAATATTTTGCATAAGCCTCAGCCATACTGAACTTCTTCCTAATCTTGATTCTGGAGATAAAAACGCGCCTTTGCCGTAGCTGTCACCGTTTTTATAATAAAAATAAATATCCTGATTATAAGGAGTTCTAATTTCTTTTTGATCGTAACCGGAAACTGGCGCCTCTGTTAAATATGTTATATCTTTTTGCTTGCCTTTTACAATAAAACCATCGCTTTTATCGTCAGAAACATATTTCACAATTAAAGTTTTCGGTATCATTCCACGATATTTAGTCTTTGTCATCAAAATATTACCGTCAAAGTCCCGTTCTAGATCAAGGTAAATGTATTTCTTTGCTTTTATCGTGTCATCCAGTGATGATAATTCATATGTAACGGTAGATAGATTACAGAATCTTATTACTTTTTTACCAAAATCATATTCCAATAACTTCTCAAAGTTCTTAAGTTTTGCGGATTTCCCGATTTTCCGCAATACAATTTTTTCATCATGTTTAGTAAAAATATGATTTTTTAGATATTTTGATGGCTTTAAAGTTCCATAATACCTATATTCCGAAAAATATCCTTTCTTTCGAAAATACAGATTAAGTCCGGTATAACCAGATTGTGATATGGTAAATTTGCTATTGCTTATAATTTTTCTGTTATAATCTTTGCTTTTCCATCCTATACTTCTGGAAAAATTTAATTCCAATTTTACATCATCAAGTGGTTTACCATCATCATTCAAGATCACCCCTGAAACATCAATTTTGCTCAGTTTGCTTAATGTTTTTTGGGCTTTCAGCAGTTTCTCATACTTTACTTTCTGCCTCTCCATCATTCTTTTCTTAACTTCTTCATCCGATTGAGCAAACAAAATTGTTTCCGCGACAAATACAGTGAATAGAACTAACATCGTTTTTTTAAACATTTGAATACTCTCAATATTAATTATTACATCCGGCCATAGCGGGGAATATATCCCCTCTGAACCCATTTAAGTTGATTACTACTCGATATATTGTTATTAATCAGTCACCCGGTTTCATCTAACACCAATATGTTACGTTGGCATGAAAAATACAACTGGACTTTTCCTTCTTGAGGTTACGGATAAAAAAATTGAGTCTTTTCACGAAATCGAAACACTCAAAATATCATACCGCTCTTGACAGGAAAGGAAATAGCGAGTAAAATATAGATTACAAACAAAAGGCTAGTGCAGAATGAATACCAGTTACGAAAAAGTGATGAGCAGAGCAATCCGGAATGAGTTCCGGGGAGTTGTTGCTGTCCGCAAACTGGCCATTATTATTCTTGCCGTGGTGCTTCCCGTGCTTGTACTTGCCGGGAACTCCGCAACGGAAGGAGGTCTGCGCTAGCAAAGCTGCAAATCAGATTTACCAAGCCCGTTGCCGAGTTCAAGGCAACGGGCTTTTTTTACGCCTGAATCAACGAAAGGAGGCAAGCAGATGAAAAAAACAGTTCAACAATCAGCCATAGCGTCGATCCGGATGATCGGACCGCCGCGCCCACCGGGTGAAGTCCTTGCCCTCCGGGGCACAAAACATTTATTTGACGGCAACACTAATTACTACGGCACAAGTTAACAAAAAATAAAATATTGGAGGAAGTATCATGCCGGAAAGGATCTACATATTCGACACAACTTTACGCGACGGTGAACAAGCGGCGGGGACCCGTCTGGGCTCCGCCGCAAAACTGGAAATCGCCACGCAGCTCACCAGGTTGGGGGTTGACGTGATCGAGGCGGGGTATCCGAATTCCTCGCCGGAGGATTTCAACGCGGTCAAGTTAATTTCCGAAAAAGTCAAAGGTCCGGTAATCTGTGCGCTGTCGCGCGCGGTTGCCGAGGACATCGACGCCTGTGCCAAGGCACTGGAAAAAGCCGAAAGACCGCGCATCCATACCGGGATCGGGGTTTCCGACATCCATATCAGCGGTAAGTTTCAACACCATCGCTACGGCATCACGCTGGCCGAAAAGAAACAACGGATCATTGAAATGGCGGTTAAAGCCGTATCCAGGGCAAGACGCTACGTCGACGACGTGGAATTCTTCGCGGAAGATGCCGCCCGTGCCGACCGGAATTATCTCTGCAAAGTTTTGGAAGCGGTCATTTCCGCCGGCGCAACCGTGGTCAACGTTCCCGACACCACCGGATTCTCCACCCCGGACGAATTCGGTGCGCTGATCTGGACTGTCCGCCACCGCGTTCCGAACATCCGTAAAGCCACCATCAGCGTACATTGTCACAACGACCTGGGAATGGCAGTTGCCAACACTTTGGCGGCGGTTAAAAACGGCGCCCAGCAAATTGAAGGAACCATTACCGGTATCGGGGAACGCGCCGGGAACGCCGCCCTGGAACAGGTGGTCATGGCCCTCCGCACCCGCAAGGATTATTTCGGCGCGGACTGCCGGATCAAGTCGGATGAATTCTATCGCACCAGCCGGACGGTTGCCAAGCACCTGAAGGTATTGATCCCGTCAAACAAACCGGTAATCGGTGACAACGCATTCGCGCACAGCTCGGGCATCCATGTGGACGGTTTCCTGAAACAGCGCGAGACGTATGAGATCATGGACCCAGCAAACGTGGGATTCCCCGCCAGCCGCGTGGTACTGACCGCACGCACCGGGCGACATGGACTCCGTCACCGCCTGGAACAGTTGGGATACAATTTCCGCCCGGAACAGGTGGAACAGATCTACCGCCGGTTCCTGTCCGTTGCCGACAAACGGCAGGAGGTAACTGACCGCGATCTGGCAAGTATCGTAAAATCATACTCCTAACCCCTGGGCAAGCCCCGGACGAAAATGGGCAAACTGCTTCGCGAGTTTGCGAAGATAACTTGTATTATAAATGCCGGGATGATTCGTCATCCCGGTTTTTTTTTCTGAACAGTTTACTCTTTTGGTGTTGACATTATTTGATTTTATTGTTATGTTTACGTAATCATTAATGGGAATAATTTATAATCCAAGGTATTTTAAGTACAACCCTATGGGAGGAAATCCTATGTCGCGAAAGTCAGTTGATTTTAAGGTCTTCATCATCACGTTTCTTTCTGCAATTGTTTTATGCAGTCAAGGTCTTGCCGGAAACCTTAGCGGAAAAGCATTGAAAAAATGGACCGACCGGGTAATTCCTCTTCCCCGGGAAATATCCGTCAGCGGATCAATTCAAGTTCCGGCTGGTGAAATTTACGCCTCCCCTGCCCCCGGGAAAGTTTTGCAATTCAATACCGCCGAAAAATGGCTGAAGTCTTTTGCTAAAGCTGGCAACGCCAATTCCGCTTTAGTTATTGTAAATATGAAGTTCGCCGCGCCGGAAAGTCAGGAAGCAAATTATCTGAAGAAACTCAAGAATTCCGGACAGGCCTATCTCATCCGTTCTCTCCGTCAAAACGGAAAAACCGTAATCAACCTTTACAGTCTTACCCCCACCGGACTGCTTTATGCCGCAAGGACACTTCAATCTTTAGTTATGCCTCCGGCAAAAACCGATGCTTCCGCCAAACTTGAAATGCCCGTGGTCGACGTGACCGACTGGCCCTGTCTTGAAGAACGCGGTCAGTGGGCGCAGGACCCGACACCGTCGATTCCGTGGTACGGTAAATGGAAGATAAACTTCATCGAATTCAACGCTTATCCGGGAATTGATAAAAAAGGCAATCCGATTGTCCGCATTCGCGATTCCAAGCTGAATATGGCTTCCCGATACGGAATTAAAGCGGTGGCATTCCTTCCTCACATTGCCAGTCTTGCCGGTAACGCGGGAATAACCCGCGCAAGATTCAAACCGGAATATAAACACCTGAAAGACGCACTGGGCAAACCGATTGAAGGAAATAACGGTCTCTGTTTATCCAGTCCGGTTACGCGGAAACTCATAAGCGGCTGGCTGATGCTTATCGCGAAAAAAACCAAAGCGCATCACAATGAACTTGAAGTTTGGTTTACCGAAGGCAACCGGCACTGTTCGTGTCCAAAATGCAAAGGCAGGGAGCCGAAACTGCATGAGATGGAAGTCATCTTAAAAGCCTATGAGCAGGTAAAGAAAAAGTATCCGGACATGCGGCTGCGGCTCTGGCTTTCACAGGGAACCTACCGCGCCAAAGTCCACGATAAAATCATTAATCGTCTTCCCGAAGGCATTGGCCTGGTTTACTACAACGGCACACGCACATATATTTCCGATCACAACGAGATGCTCCCGGACAATCTGGCGGAGTTCTCACGCAAAGGCGGTTTTCTGGGCGTAGTTCCGCAGTTCAGCAATTCCTGGGCAACTATCGTGCCGTGGACCGGCCCGCAGTTTGTAAAATTCCGTCTGGATGAATTTACCGGAAAAGATCTCAACTCGGTTGCCGCTTACACCGTTCCTTCGCGGGAGTTCCACGAATTCAACATGATGGCGTTCGCCGAATGGGGCTGGAATCCGAAGGGGCGTACCCCGGAAGAATTCGCAAAAGCCTACGCCGTAGTTAAAGGCATGAAAAACCCGGACTTGTTCGCGAAGTGGGCAATGCTGGCGGGCGAAGCCGGCTGGGAACTAGCCGACAGCCGTTTTTACAGCTCACTCAACTATGATCCGGCCATGGGATTCTACGGCGATAAACCTTTCGACCACCGTTTTGCCTACGAAAAAAACAATTACAAAGCCGACCTTCCGAAAATGATCGGACTGGCAAAGCAGGCGCTCAAGCTGGCTGAACAGGCAAAAAATCCCGATATGCTTATTGAGTCCCGGTTCCTGCTTGCCAGCCTGCAGGCTTATCAGTTGCTAACCAGCCTGTCAAAAAAATTCAGGCGGCCGGAATTAACCGAAGCGGAGAAAGTAAAAATTGCCGCGGAGCTTGACCAACTCGATGAATATTCCCAGACAGTGGCAGACAATCTGCTCGAATGGAAATCAAAAATAATGCCGAAAATCAAGCGGCGTCTTCCTGGTGAGGCCCGTCTGGAATCCACGGTCAGGGCATTATTCAAAACCTGTGAAATTCTCCGGGTGCTGGCGCTGGCGAAAGGCATTTCCGACGGTCACCGGGAACTGCGCGGAATCGAGCTGGGACAATGGAAAACCTCCGATTTCAAGGACGGCAACGCAACATTCAATTTCAACATAACCGACCTGCTGATGGAAAATTCGGACCGCTGGAAAAACATGTCCCTGGAAGTCGACTGGCTGAACGGCTACCGGGGAATTGCTGCTAATGCGATAATCTACCGGGTCAACCTGAAAACCGGTAAAAAAACTGAACTTTTCGACCTGCGCAAGTCCGGACAGCATCCAAACGTGTTCAAGCAGCTTTTCAGACTTCCGGCGCCGAAATATCAATCGGGAACAAAGCTGGAATTGCAAGTGACAATCAGCGCGGCGTGTCCGCTGCCGGATCAATATCCGGAAAACCGCAAGGTCAACAAACTGGAATGCATCGGCACAATTTACCTGCGCCGAATCATGAAAGAGGACAAACTCACATCGCTCAAAGCCTCAAAACTACTCACTTCGGAAGCCACAAAATCCGGGCTGTCCGTAAAACGGCGCAAGCCGGGCGAACCAATCTCGGTGGGCGTATACAGCGGACACGGCACTGGCGAAATTGTCAAGGCATTAAATAAGCAGGCCGGAATCAAGGCGTTTCAACTTGCAAAGATCAATCTTGAGGAACTCGGAAAATGCAACGTGCTGATCATACCGCAAACCTCTCAGGCAACTAGGCTTATCCATTTTGCCGGTGACATTGCCGCTTGGGTAAAAAACGGAGGCGGGGCATTGCTCCTGCACGATGCGGTAGGATTCCGGCGGCAGATGCCGTTGTTCCGCACCATCGGGATCGGCGTTGACAATCCGAAACTCTCGAAGGTCAAAACAGTTAAGAAACATCCGGTCACCAAAGGCTTGACTCCGGGAAAATATTTCAGTCCGGGATTTCGGTATGATCACGTTATTATCGAACCCGGTTCAGCCGCAAACGCGCTGGTTGTCAATGAGAAAAATCAGGCAGTGACCGTGGCCGGAAACATCGGG
Source organism: Victivallales bacterium (assembly GCA_963678815.1). GTDB lineage: Bacteria > Verrucomicrobiota > Lentisphaeria > Victivallales. Next base: position 2,384,140 of record OY787460.1, on the reverse strand, counting down.
CGCGGACGCGTAATCCTGAACGGCATGCTTACCGGATTCACCGGCGCTCCGAATGAAGCAGGCGGACGTGTCAAAGAACCAGCCGGAAAAGAACTGCGGCTTCTGGTAAACAGTGTAAATTGGCTGGCAGGAGGAGTAAATCTTGTCACTGACTCCGGCGCGGAATCAATCACGGTTTCAGATAATAAACTCGCTGAACTTCCTCCCGGATGGGGAAAACATGTCGGCAACGGCCGCGCCAAATTCGGAGTCACCAGTGAAACGTCCCATTCCGGAAAAAATTCAGCTTATGCAACGTTAACCAAATGGGGAAAAAACCGCAAAGGGGATCCTGACGCAAACTTCGGCATAATGCTGGGAAAAACCAACGGCGGTAACGGTTCCGAAGCCCTGCCGGTTGAACCTGATTCAACTTACTGTTTCAGCTTCTGGATGAAAGGCAACCTGCCACGCGTATCCGTCCGGGTTTTCACCTGGAAATCCCCCGAGGCTAACGTAAAAAGCAGGAAAATCAATCATCCAGTCAAGGAGCCGGTTAATCTCTATATAGATGGCGCGGCAATGAAGCAGCCAACGCTAAGACGCGGTATCGGCATCAAACCAGATCCGGACAAATGGCACCAGTACCAGGGCACATTCCTCACCGGCCCTGAAACCACCCGCGCCGCGGTAAGAATCGGCATTTCCTACCCCAAAAACATGAAAATTGGCGACATCATTTACATCGACGACGCCGAAGTATTTAAACGGGAATAACGTTAAATCTTGAAATGAATTGTTTTTGTGGGGAAAGGAAATCCTTTTGAGGAAAGTCTTTCCCTTCCCCACCCCCCATCCCTTTCCAAACCTTTTTAACTATTTATCTGCTTTTCAATTGCCTTCAGATCGAAATTTTTGTTTTATGAATTCAGGTGGAAAGATCAGAAACGAGATTATCATCCCAATCAGGCAATATATGATTACCTGCATTGAAAAACTGACAAAAAATCGAAGAGGTGAGTATACATTAACATTATCCGGTAAAATGATCCTTGATATAGCAGAGGAAAAACAAGATAAATAATATGCAGCAATCCAAATTGACCTAAAAAATCTGACATTCTTACAGGCTATCAAACAGGTTATATATGGAAAACGGCACAGATTAAATATAACCATCCCTATTAGTATGGTAGTCCCGGAAACAATAAAACGCTTTTCCCTGGTTTTCATTGTTTACCTTCTTCACAAAAATGGACAAACTTGAGGGTGCGGAAGGCGTCGAACCAGGTATGGAAGGCTTGGCGACGGGCCTGATCGGTTACCGGGGTATTGGCAAGGATTTTTTTCCAGACGGCGGCAAATCCGGTTGAGGTAAAATAATTTTTTATCGGCTCGGATTGATCGGGCGAGGTAAAAATATTTCCGAAGTCTTCCGGGGTTGAGTTTTCCGCAACTTTCATGATCTCGCGCAATAATTCAAAACTTTCCCGGTGGTACTGCCGGATGCTCCCTGTTTCCATGACCTCCCGTACTTTCGGTCCGGTCCCGAACGGGACGCGCTGGGAAGTCCGGGCGGAGGGGTGGACAGTGCTGGTAATTTTACCAATCGGCCCAATTTTTCGCAGGGCCTGGAGAAAATAGAAGTCCTCGCCTCCGGTCCTGACGCGCATGCCCCCTGCCCTGACGTATATTTCAACCGGGCACACCATTGCTGACCCGATGACGACGTAAGCGTATGGTGATCCGGCAAATTCCAGCCCATCGGCATAATCACGCAGGTATTGTTCATAGATTTTAATGGCGCGGTCTGATTCCGGGGTGTCTCCCGGCTGATGGCTGAAATTGAAAATCGCCCCGGCGCAATCCGGATTACCGGCAAAAAACTCAACCGCCAAACTGAAATAATCCGGCCCGACAAGGGTGTCGGCATCCAGACTGAACAATAACGCTCCGGGAGCAAGGTGCGGCAATACAGCATCGAGTCCAAGTTTGCGCGCCGCCCCTACTCCGCCTTTTATCAATTCGCGTCCCGGTGATGATGCGTCTATCCAGACAAGTTTAAGCCCTTTTCCGATATCTCCTTTTTTCAAGGATTCAAGAATTTCCTGATTCTCGGTAAAATCATCCGTGGGGGCTTCGGGAGGATTGTTGACCACGACCAGAATCAAAATGTTTTTCAGCAGTTCCGGGGGATTTTTCGCGAGGCTTTCAAGGGTATGCGGAAGATATTCCTTTTCCGCAAGCACCGGAATTACCACCGCATGGGAATAGAGAACTGTCGGCGGCGGTTCGATTTGCCACGGGGTAACCGGGTTGCGTTGGAGATACTTTTTCATTTCAGCAGTTCCGCGAGATTTGAAAAAGTCTCCACATTGAGCTTCTCGGCGCGGATGCCGGGATCGATACCTATTTTTTCCAGCGCCGCAGAAACCTGTTCATCGCCGAATTCCCGCGCCAGAGGTTTGAACATCTTCTTACGGCGGTTGGCGAAAGCGGCCTTGGCGACGCGTCCGAGGGTTGTGCGAATTTCAAGTTCCGGGTACGGATCATTCCGGATAAACTGAATAAACGCCGAATCAACGTCAGGAACCGGATAAAAGACTTTCGGGGGGATCTTCCGTAAAAGTTTGACATTGAAAACCTGCTGCGCCCGTACTGAAAGCGCTCCGTAATTTTTAGTTCCGGGAATAGCGGCGAGTCGTTCGGCCATCTCTTTCTGCAACACCAGAAACATTGCCTGGGGAGGAGTGGGAAGTTCGAGCATCCGGGCAACGAAAATACTGCTCACTGAGTATGGCAGATTGGAAATTACCTGAAATTCCGGATTAGCGGTAATAAAATCCGTAAAATCCACCCGGCAGACGTCACCGGAAATCAGGCTGAAATTTTTTCCTGACAGTTCCTGTTCAAGGTATTTGCACAGCCGGTGATCAAACTCTACGGCGGTAACATTGGCCCCGGCGGAAAGCAGTTTTCTGGTTAATGCGCCAAATCCGGGACCTATCTCCAGCACCGGTTTGCCCGGTTCAGGGGAAGCGGTGCGGACAATGTATTCGAGAAAATTTTCATCGGTCATGAAATTCTGTCCGAGAATTTTCGCGGGATGAAAATTAAGCTCCGCAAGCAGGATTTTCAGTTCAGATAGTTTCATGGGAAGCCTTGCATGCTTTATTGCGGAATGCCGCAGCATCCGCCCCCGGCGGAACAGCAGTGGCTCCCGGCTGCAGGACATGATGATTCGGCAGGGCAGGAACTGCCGGACTCAACCTTGGCGGCAAAAACCGACAATTGGCGTTCCACCCGTTTCGATCCGCAGTTCCCGCATTCCACTTTTGTGCTGACATTCAGCACGAGTTTTTCAAACTCCGCGCCGCACTTGGCGCATTTGTATTCATAAATAGGCATCTTGTATTTCCTTTTGTTGATAAATCCGAAATTCGCAACCCGAAGCACGAAACAAATTCAAATGATTCAAAAATAAAATGTTCCAAACAAAAAAATTACCTCATTTCAATCTGAACTGAAATTGCCGGTTTGAAACATTCGGATTTTCTATTTCGAATTTGTTTAGGATTTCAAATTTCGTGCTTCGAATTTCCTTAGCAATATAACTGGATAATCCGGTTCAAGCAACCCGTCCCGCCTTGATTTTTTGGTCAACAACCCGTATAATCCGCATTCGGCAATTTTATTTATGGAGTTACAGTGCGGAAAATTGAAGTATGCGCGGCGGTTGTGCGCCAAAATGGAAAACTGCTGCTGTGCCGGCGTCCGGAAGGTGGGGCGATGGCCGGTTTCTGGGAGTTCCCCGGCGGAAAGCGGCATGACGGAGAAAGTTATGCGGAATGTCTCAGGCGCGAGATCATCGAGGAACTGGGAGTGGAAATCATCGTGCTGGACCTTATCTCCTCGCTGACTCATGAATATCCCGATAAACTTGTGCATCTGCGTTTCTACCGGTCGATGCTGATGGCTCCCCCCGATAAACTCCGGAATCTTGACGGTCAGGAAATCGGCTGGTTTTCGATTCCGGACATCCCGGTCGGCGAACTTCTTCCCGCCGATAAACCACTGGCGGAATTTTTCCTTCTTCAATGCAGATAGAAAATTCATGAAAAAAATTTATATTATCAGGGCAATAATTATCAAACCGCAACGTTTTATGGTTAGAATATGACGGAATACAGGGCAGGCGAAGACCCGCGACCGGACGAGTTCCTGATCAAGGGCTTTCTGGCTGGCGACGCCGGGGATTTCAATATCCTGTATGAGCGATACCGGAAGCCGTTGTATGCGTACCTGAACCGGATGATGCCGGGAAAACACGCGGTGATCGACGATGTTTTCCAGCAGACCTGGATAAAGGTGGTCAGGAAGTTGCCGAAGTACAAGTGTCAACAAAAATTCCTGGCGTGGATTATCCGTATCGCCCATAATCTGGCAGTTGACCAGTTCCGGAGAAATAAACGCCAGGACGACTCGGTTCCGGTTGAGGAACGGCGAGAAGAACTGTTGAGCGACTCCGCGGAACCTTGGAGAAGTCTGGACCGGGAAGAGATGGCCAGGATCCTGAAATGGGCCCTCGACCAACTGAACCCGGAATTGAAAGAAGTGTTTCTGTTACGTCAGGAGGAATTGAGTTTTAAGGAAATCGCGGCTGTACAGGGGTGTTCGATAAACACCGTACTCGGCAGGATGCAGTACGCGTTGCGGAACTTGAGAAAATTATTGACCGAGTGGAAAGCACAGGGTATGTAAAATGGATTGCAAAGCGGCATTACAGGAAATACTGAATGCAGGAGCGGAGCTGACTCCGGAAGTAAGGCGGCATGTTTCCGAGTGCCGGGAATGCCGAATACTCGCGGAAGAATGGCAGACGTTGCAAAACGTCAAACCCGCTCATGATGAGTTTTCTCCTCCCGAGGAAATCGACGTTGTGGTTATGCGGGAAGCCGAAACCTTTATCCAGCATCGGCGGAACCGTCCGAAAATGCTGAACCAGTGGCTGTACCTGGTATCCGCCGCCGCATGCGTAATGCTGGTGGCCTGGATCTGTCTGGCAATGCTCAAGACCAATCCGGGCGGAACCGCGAAAATTCAGGTTGAAAATGCGGACAACAATGTTCCGGCAAATATTTTCAAAGGTGAAAAGCGTCAGGACATCCTGAGCTGGCAAAAGCTCGATTTAGAGGATGATTGCGTTGATCTCGCGATTGACATAGAAGTGATAATGGCAAACCTGAACATAGGACCGGACAAGCCGAAAAAAGAGTCCCAAGAAGCGAAATTCCAGATCGAAATTCCAGATATTATAACTTAATAAAAAATAAAACAGGGGTAGATGATGTTAAGGGGAAAGTCAATACTCACACTGACTATTGCGGTGGTCCTGGGGACGGGATTCACCGGCATGATAAACGCCGGCGGCAATGATAATAAGTCCTCATCCGACGGCAAATATGAATCAGGACAAGAAAGCCGGAACACAAAAAAATATTCCGGCAGAAAACCCGGCAGAGTGCCGATGCACCTGCTCCAGAACCTTTCGGAAAAAGAACGTGAACAACTGAAGAAGTTATACAAGGAAAACCGCAAGGAATTTTATAAGGTAATCAGGCAAAAAACCCGGGAACTCCGTAAAAAAGCTGAAGCTGAACGGAAAAAGGTCTTGAAACTTGCCGCACAGTACCGCAACGCCAAAACCGATGAGGAAAAGAAAAAATACCTTAAGCAAATTGAAGATTACACCCGCAAAGAATTCAACCGAAAAATGGCCCAAAACCAGAAGATGCTGAACCAGACCGAAAGACGCCTGAAGGAACTTCGCAATCGCTACGAAAGACGCAAAAAAGCGGCGGAACAAATAATCCAGGAGCGGGTTAAAGATCTTACCCGCGATCCTGAATTAGAATGGTGACAGGTTAAGAAACTTCGAATGCCGCGACATCGAAGTTTTTATCTTCTTTGAGCGGCCAGCCGATATGATTCCTCGAATGCATATCCATCGAACCCCGGATCGTCGAGTCTGAGGCTTTGCAGAGGGATTTCAACTCCGCCGCACTCGCGCGATTTCTTCCCGGCAAGATAAATCTTTACCGTCTCCGCCAAGTCGTTGATATCGCAAAAATTTTTCCCGGTCTTCAGGAATTTTTCAATCCTGGTCAATAATTCGATATACATTTTCGAGCTGTCAATCTTAAGCTGGTGGATATTTTTATCGGTGGTTACGGTAATTACGAACGGCTGCCACTGTCCGGTCTGGGTTTGGTAAATGACCTGAATGCCGGAATTCCATTTCACCAGATACTGTTCACAGGGATTAGACCCGTTGTTTGAAACTCCAAGGAAGCGAGTGGAATAAACGCCGGAACCGAGAAACCCGTGCAACGCTTCCATTATGTGAACACCATAATTAAATTCGTCCGCCCCGGCTGTTCCGAATATAGTGGCGACAGTTTCGCCGTCAGAGGCAATCTTTTCTTTCAGCTCCAGCAAATCCTTTGCGTATCGAGCGGATGAACTTCCGATAATCTTTGCCCCTTTGTTTGTCAGGTCAAGAAGCTTACAACAGTCTTTGAGGCTGCCCACTATCGGCTTGTCCAGGAAAACCGGCTTACCGGCTTCGATGAACGGCATGGCGTGACCGATATGCTTTTCCCAGTTGCAGTCGTGGATAAAGGCGGCATCGACAACCTCAGCCATACTTTTCAGGCAATCATATCGCGTTTCAACTCCATGATTATCCATAAACGTTTTTACTTCAGCGTCGCTCCGGAAGCCGTCATTGTAAATTGCGGTATAACGCATTTCCAGATTGCGCTCCTGCATCAGTCCGGCAAAAGCGTTGGGGTGTGACGTATCGATATTAACACAACCGATTTTGAACATTTTTCCGTTTCCTTTTATTTAAAATTTGTAATCCGGTTCTTTTATCTCGACAGGCCGCTTTTCCCGGATGGAATCGCAAACCAGAAAGCTGATCAATGCGGCGCGCGCGGCATTGTTCAAACCGTTCGGCGGGACGGTATCATTGCGGATGGCCTCCGCCAGCAAATCGATTTCCCGCTTCTGTCCTTTGTCCGCCTCATGAAGCGTCAGTCTTTCCTCTTTTGCGTCCGGATTGAAGCCGAAATATTTCATCTCCCTGAAATCCTCAATGTAAATGGCCTTGGAATCGCAATAAATTTCGGTGGCCTCCTTCGGGAACCACGGACACCCGTCGCTTGCAATCAAAGTGCTGCCAACCGAACCATCGGCAAAGGTAATGGTAATGATTCCGCTGTCGGGAATTTTCACCTGTTCAGGCGGCAGGAAAATTCCCCCGGAAGCATAAACGCTGACCGGAGGAGAATCTACAAGTTCGCAGAGCAGGTCGAAAATGTGGCAGCCCTCCCCGACAAATCTGCCGCCGCCGACTTCAGGAATATGAGTCCAGTGGTCGACGGGAAACGGGGCCTGGATCCGGTGATAGATGAGCTTCTTTTTATCAAGCGGGGCAAGCAATTCCCGCGACTTGACAATCAAAGGCGACATTCCCCGGTTGTAGCCAACGGTATATTTCACCCCGGCAGCCTTCACCGCTTCGGCGATCTCCCGGCACTCGGTAATGTTGAGTCCCATCGGTTTTTCGCAGAGGACATGTTTACCGGCCTTTGCCGCGGCAATCGATACCGGAGCATGCTGATCATGCCGGGTACAAATAACCACCAGTTCCACAGCCGGGTCCTGAAGAACCCGGTTCAGGTCAGTGGTATGGTATTCCATATTAAAATCCTCACACAATCCTCTGGCGGCGTCCTCGGCAATATCGCAGGCTGCGTAGAGTTTGTATTTCGGATTCGCGGCCATGTTTGGAACGTGCTGGTGACGGGCAAACATTCCACACCCGACAAATGCGGCAACAATCGGTGATGACATTTTTCTGCCTTTGGTTTATTTTGGCTTTTCTGTATATATATCTGATATATACAATAATAGCCCAGGTTTTTTCAGGAGCAAGCAGAAAATATTTATTTTTTACGATATTACTTGATTTTTTATCATTTTATCTGTATATATATACAGAATGAACACACAACCTAAATATTTAGAGATTGCCGGGGAACTCCAGAGACGGATAACCAGCGGAAAATATCCGCCGGGAATGCGCCTTCCCGGACATACCAGGCTTGCCAGGGAATTCGGGGTGAGCGTGATTACTTCCAACCGGGCACTCGAAGAACTGCGCCGGGAACGGCTGATCGTGCGCCGGGAACGCCAGGGAAGTTTTGTCGCGTCAAAAACCCGCGAACTCGGCCTCATCTCGGTGCTTCTCCCTGCCCCGAAGCAGGAGATTGCCGGATACCAGCATTATTATCTGCAAGGCTGCCTGCACCGGGCGGAAGAACTCGGATACGACGTAAAGCTCCACCATTTTCACGAAATCCGGAAAATGAGCCGCGAGCAATTCCGGCGGGAACTCGGTGACGGAGTCATTTATTTAGGCGTGATTGACAGGGACATTTACTACAAAGTATCGGAACTGGGCCGTCCGGTGGTAGCGTTGGGGCTCGAACAGCCGAACGGCTTGAGCGCACTTGAAAACCGGGTGGAATGCGGCCGGGAACTTCTGAAAACCATGATCGCCGACGGCTGCAGGCGACCTGGATTCATCGGCAGGCTCGACACTCCGAATCACCGTTTGTGCCGCGACGGTTATCTTGAGGGAATCGCGGACTTGAATATCGGCTTCAGATACGTCAGGGACACCACCACCGATCTTTTTGAAAAAGTGCTCGTGGATCTGCTCTCGCCGGATCTGGAAGTTGACGCGGTAATCGTGGCCGGATGCACGTTGCCAATCGCCGCGCTTCCGGTAATCATGGATTTAAGACCGAGAAGCATCAAACTCGGTTGTTTTACCGACGATCCGAACATCCGTCAGCTTGCGGGCGTTGCCTACATCGGCGATTACTCCCAGGAAGCTACCGGCAGTATGGCTATTGATCTGCTGGCAGACGCCGCTTCCGGAACCGCTGCCGCTCCGGAAGTCAGGTTCCCTCCATACCGGATTTTGCGCCCCGGCGAAATCTCTGCATTTTCCAACTTGCATTAATCCAAGTTGTAGCAATATTATACACCATAGTTTATTCCGATAAGGACAATTCTAGCAAAGACGCGGATATGAAGAAGCTCTGCAAAATCAAAAGCAAGGATATTGAGAAAGATCTTAAGAAGATCGCGGAACTCGTGGACAGCCCCAAATATATCTGTGGCAAATGCGGCAGAGCGGCAAATGATAAAAAATCCGTCTGCCACCCGGTTAAGATTGAAGATCTGTAATTGCCGGATTTAGTTTCGCCCGAAGTATCCAGCCTTGATTTGACAGTGAAATTATAGCAATTTTAGCTGCTTATTCAGTTTAAATATCTCCGATTGGTGCTACATTATGCGATGTATTAGTTAACCCATGAAAGGATATCGCATTGAAAAAGAAGAAAACCAGAAAAAAAATAACAACAAAAACGACACCTATCTGGATGGACGTTAAACCGGTTGAAGACGGTTTCTGGAAAGACAAAGATAACCGGCTTTCGTATATGGAATGGCTTGAAGAAGAGCTTGGTATTTCTGAAAAAGACGGTTGGTATCAGCTCAAGAAAGAAACCTTTCTGAAACGTCGCGGCAATGGTATGCTGGCAAATTATTATAAAGACTCCCCCATGGCGGCCCTGAAAGAATATTTGCCCAGGGCAAAATGGGAAGAATGGCGATTCGCCAATACACCGCAGCGATTCTGGCAAAATCCCGAAAACCGCCGCCGTTACATGAAATGGCTTGGCAAAAAACTTAAATTCAAAAAAACAGAAGACTGGTATAAACTCAGCCGGAAGACCCTCGAAGAAAACTTCGGAGCTACCCTCCTGCACGGATACTTCAACGGTTCCATCCTGAATCTGGTAAGCGAATACATTCCGGATTTCGACTGGAAACCCTGGTGCTTCGGCAGCGTCCCGCAGGGATTCTGGAAAGACAAGAAAAACCGCCGCATCTATATAAAATGGCTGGGCGAAGTTCTCGGATTCAAAACCCTCGAAGACTGGGCCACTCTTTCCAAGCGGAACTTCCAGAAAAATTTCGGTGGGGGACTTCTCGCGGAATATTACAAGGATTCACCGCGCAAGGCGCTTGAAGAATTCAAGCCCACCTGTAACTGGGAAAAACGCCGCGCGAAAATCAACCGCGAACGCAAGAAAAAATAACCGCTTTACGGATTTTCTTTTACCAGCGTTTACAGGCTCGCTTTAATGCGAGCCTTTTTTGGGCGTCCTTGTTATATCCGGCATCCTTGAAAATTCAAATCGCGGCCTGGCTTTCAGGAGCGGAAGCGGCGGCAGATATGCCGGAGCCAGGACTACCCGGAAACCGGTAACGTTATTGCTGTAATATCCCCTGACAGACTTTGCCACGAGACATTCCTTGTCATTACCGCAAACACTTCCCCCTGCGGCTTTACACTGCATCTTCCCCCAGTAACATTCCGTTTTCCGCGGCGAATAATTCATCCTCAATTCATACCCCATGCACAGTTCACAAAGGTTTCCGCTCATGTCATGAATACCCAGTTCATTAGGCAGTTTAGTACCCACCGGATGAACTTCTAATCTGCTGTTTCCCCGGAACCAGGCAACTTGATCAATATTATCGCCGCCGCTGAATTTATATCCTCTGCTTTCAATCCCGCCTATCGCGGCGAACATCCATTCGTTCCTGTAGGGCAGCCGGTATTCATAACCTTCCGGCAAACGCCCGGCATTGCGCTCCCTCACATTCAGCACTACGCAAAACCTGATAATATCTTCTATCTTCAATTCTCTGGTTGGCAGGTTTTTTTCTTCATTGTCCGGACGGCCTTTTCCCGTCAATGCAAAATATTGTTCCCGGGTTACTTCATATCTGCCGATCCAGTATCCCATGTTAGGCGGCTCAATTTTTTGTTTCTCCAAAGCGGCGAAGGCCCTGCATTTATCAGTCGCCACATAAACCATTTGCATATTGACACTCGGAACCAGCCATTCCCAATTTCGTTCCGGTTTAAGCTTCAAGGCTATCTGCAGTTTATTGAGCTTTTGCCGGCCCTGAACCGGCAGCAACCGGTATTGCGGACTCGCTTCATAATCCAAAATAGTCTTCAAGGCTTTCAATCTCAGTTTATATGCTTTCTTCTGGGAAGTTTCTTTATCGGCATCGGCAATAAGTTTTCCGGCCTCTCTGCAAACCTTCCCAAAGACCATTTTGGAATTGAGCGCCATGACTTTCGCTTGAAGCCCCAGAGCACTTTCACGGTTGCGGACCTGTAAATATTTCGCCTGCGGAGAATTAATGAATTTATCGACAATACTCAACAATTCCATACTCATATTGGTCTTTAAATTACCATTATCGGACTTTTCCGCCTGTCGCAGCAGGATTTCGGATTTTTTAATTATTGCACCGGGAATTATCTTTTCATAAAAATCGTTATATATCTTCATCTTCTTATGGGAAATAGAGCCGAAACTTGATGTATTCCTGCAGGTTTGGATTATCTCGGAAGACTGCTTTAATAATGCGAGAGCCTCATGCACAGGCATTTTGTCCCGGCTTGCTTCTTCGGCGCTTTTACAGGCGTAATCCATAAATCTTGCAATACAACCGGCGTTTCTTTGCTTAATTTTGTCTCTGACGGGCCGTGAAGCGCAGGCAAAATCTTGGGATTTCTCCAGATAACCTATCTTCTTCAGTACCTGGACAAGAATTTTCTGTTTATCTCCAAGTAATCCGGAAGCGCCTTCAAACTCCCGGTCAAACTCTTTAAACAAGTCGTCCTGCCGCCGGATCAATCTGCCGTCAGCCGAGGTAAAGTCAAAATTACAGCCGATCATGAAAGGCAGCCAGCCATCGCGGATGATATTAATCAAACCGAACTGCAAGCCCTGTTTCCGGGCATAATTGATCACTCCGAACTGGGCGTAAGCTGCGCCAATTCTGTTGACCGCGCCTATCTGAACTCCGTCAAGCAGACCGTCAAAATAATTTGCCGCCCCCAACTGAAAACCTGATTCAACATTAAAAGCCCGCCATCTCAGCCTCGATCTTTTCACATTGACAGTGCCGATTTGCGCACCGTTCAGGCGTTTCGTATAATTACAAATTCCGCCCCCCAATTGGAGCCCCGTGAGCCTTTTTGCATAGTTGCAAATTCCGCCACCAAGCTGAAAGCCGGAAATCCTTTTCGAATAATTGCAAATTCCCCCGCCAAACTGAATACCGGAAAAATACCGAGAATTCCCGAAAATACCGTTCAGTTGCAATCCGGTTGTTTTTCTATTGTAAGAAATCAGTGATAAATCAACGCCTTTCACCTTTCCATCCTCTCTGTTCCAGGCAACCGGCATACCAAGCTGCAATCCGTAAACATCGCCGGGCGGAATTGCGATATCTTTCCAGAAGGAAACTTTCACCGGGGTATACTTTCTCCCGTTTGAACGGCATCCCGTGAAAATCCCAAGTGAAGCGACGAACAATCCCAGGCAGACAATTCTGATCATAAAAACTCCTATGTAAGTAAACAACTACTAATAGAACCGGATTGCGGCAGTGTCGATATTCAGTTTGTAAAAAAATTGTCAAAACCACTAAACAAAAAGGCCGGAATTACAATGAATTCCGGCCTTTAAACGCATGGACACTCCATGCCGAAATCGCAAAGCATTTCGGCAGTCCAATGGAGGGACACTCCCTCCCTAGAGGCGGTCGATGCAGTTGAGGTCCTTGAATGCTTCCTTAACGCGTTCGACCATGGACTCTTCTCCGGCGCGAAGCCATTTGCGGGGATCGTAATGCTTCTTATTGGGGCTGTCGGGGCCTTCGGGATTTCCGAGCTGTCCCTGGAGATAAGCTTCGTTTTGCTTGTAGTACTCCATGATGCCCTTCCAGGTAGCCCACTGGGTGTCGGTGTCGATATTCATTTTGATGACGCCGTATGTGAGGGCTTCCTGGATTTTTTCGGGTTCCGAACCTGAACCACCGTGGAAAACGAAGTCCACCGGTTTCGGACCGGCTCCAAGCTTGTCCTGAATGTATTTCTGGGAATTACCGAGAATTTCCGGACGCAGCACCACGTTTCCCGGCTTGTAAACGCCATGGACATTCCCGAAAGTGGCCGCCACCGTGAAACGGTTGCTGATGGCGCTGAACTTTTCATAAGCCAGACAAATATCTTCAGGCTGGGAATAGAGCGCATTGTTGTCGATAGCGGTGTTGTCCACGCCGTCTTCCTCGCCGCCGGTGCAACCCAGTTCAACTTCAAGAGTCATATTTATTTTGCTCATGCGCTCGAGATGCCGGCAGGAAACTTCGATATTTTCTTCCAGCGGTTCCATGGAAAGGTCAAGCATGTGGGAACTGAACAGCGGTTTGCCGTGACTCTTGAAAAACTTTTCGCCGAACTCGATCATGCCGTCTACCCACGGCAGAAGCTTCTTCGCGCAGTGGTCGGTATGGAGAATCACCGGCACACCGTAAACTTTCGCGAGTTGATGCACATGCCATGCTCCGGCAATCGCCCCCTGGATTGAGGCACGTTCATTATCATTGGAAATGCCTTTACCGGCAATAAAGCTTGCCCCGCCGTTTGAAAACTGGATAATTACGGGTGAATTCACGTCACGGGCGGCCTCGAGAACCGCATTGATCGAATCGGTTCCCACGCAGTTTACCGCGGGCAAGGCAAATTCATTCTCCTTGGCAATATTGAAAATTTTCTGGACGTCGTCGCCAGTTACTACGCCTGGTTCCACTACATTTAGAATTTTCTCCGCCATAATTTCCTCCCGGAAGTTAGTTTTATTGCTTGCGAACAATTCATTGCCATGCACTACTACTATACACGGCGATTTCCGGTTCGTCTATCTTTTCATTTTATCTAACTGATTTCTAATCCAGGTCAAGCCCAAGCAAACGGATGGCGTTCTCCCGGGCAATTTTCCGGAACGTATCTTCGCTGATTTTGCCGGAATCGCGCAAATCCATAAGGAAATCGCCGATCTTTACATCCTGTCCGCAGCTACAAATGTCGGTCCCGTAGCAAAGTTTGTCCTGAAACTCGTTGATGAATTTCACGGCAAATTCCGGATCGCGCGCCATTGCATTGAATCCGCTTCCGGCGGAAAGCTCCGCGTACATGTTCGGACACTCCCGCAGGAGTTTCACCACGGCCCCCTCCCCGCGGACAGGATAGCCGGGATAACCGCGGCGGTCTTCGGGTTTATCGAGAGTTGAGATTTCCGCCCAAAAAGCGGGGCCGTGTCCGAAAATTCTCAGTTCCGGGAAATCCTCGAGAGTCTGACGGAGCTGTGGCAAACCGGGATCGTCATAGAGTCCGTAGCTGACGTCCTTACTTCCGGAAAGGTCGATTATCAGGGGAAATCTTGCCACTTCCGCGTGTTTGAACAGATTCCGCAACTTGGGATCTGAAAACGCCATGTTCGGCATAACCTCCCCGATACCTTTGCAGCCTTGTTCCCGGTAATATTCAAAAAGATGCCCGAGCGGAGCGTCGGAAGTGTTGGTCATCACCCTGGGATCGATATTGCAGAAAGGAATGAAAGTATCCGGATATTCCCTGCAAATCTCCAGAATCTCGCCGTTGGACTGCGGCAGATACACTTCCGGACTCACAATCGGCAGCAGCACCGCATGGTCTATCTGGAGTTCCTTATAACGCGGCAGAAGCTGCTCCGGCGTGGAAAACCATACTCGCCCATTCTGGTCGGGAGGGTAAGGATGGCGGTATGCATGAGCGTGAATATCAATAAACATTTTCCCAAATACTCCCTTGAAGTTGTAAGAATTGACTGGAAATTAATATAGTCCGTAAATCTTCAACCATGCAACTAACACAAGTAATTAAATCATGAATAATTTTTTACTGCAATCCCCGGAACTTGATTCCGGATCAATAGACAGTTTACTGCACCTGTTCATGCGATACCGGAAAATTCATCAGGAATTTTTTCTCAGGCGTAAATACGAGTGGGAAACCATGTACCCCGGAGAACCGGGTGGAATTTGCGCGGAACTCGATTCCATCAGCGGGGAATGGCTGCCAAAAGCCAAAGAACGCAACTGGACCTGGGGCGACGGACGCGCCATCGGACTGTGGTCTTACCGTCTGGCCGCCGGAACCATTCCTGATGAAGAAGTTGAAATAAAATTCAGGAACGGGGCAAAATCCGTTAATCCGCGCCGGGAATATGAATCATACTGCGAACTCCTCCGGGAAAAACTCCTCGAAAGACGCAGAGTAAACAACGGACGCTTCCCATTTGTTTGCGAGAGAAAATCCATGCTGTCCTCACCGGGATATCCGGAGCCTGCCCCGGAAAACCCCAGCTTCAGCGACCTGTTCTGCGTGGGCGGACTGCTCAATTACGCCATATATAAAAATGACTCCGGGCTGCTTGAAGACTCCGAAAGCTGGCTTGATGAAATCACTGCCTCCATTAACACGGACAATTTCGCCAGCGAACAAAATCCGGATGCGGAAAAGCAGAAACTGCACGGGCCGGAAATGATTGTCCTGGGAGTCTGCGTTGACGCGCTTCGGACAATCCAGGCAACCGGAAAACCCTTCGGCAAAACCGCAAAATTCCTGCTTGATACCGGCCTCTCACGGATAAACAGAATAATGAAAAACTTCATGGAGCCGGACACCGGCCGAATGTGGGAAGTCAATGACCTGGAAAACAATCCGGTGCGCGATGGCAAAACCTGGATCTGCGATCCCGGACACGCTATCGAAGATGCCGGATTTCTCGCGGAATTCGCCTCGCTGACGCAAAACGGCTTTGCAAAGCATGTTCCACCGGAAGCAAATCCTAACGCAATCATAGCCGCCGCCGCAAACGTGGTGCGCTTCATGACCGGGGCCGGATACAGTCAGGCCGGTTTAATGTACAAAAGAATAAATCTTCTGACCGGCTCTGATTATGGAATGTTCGATGCCGAACTGGACGGCGTCCCGGTTAAGTCAGCTCCGAAATGGAATGTGCGGGAACATGCGGCGGCGGCGTTGAAACTCTACGAACTCACCGGTGACAAAAAACTATTGGAAGGCTACCGCCTTGCCCAAAACGCGGCATACGGGAAGTATGTCAATCCGAAACTCGACGGCATGATGATGCAGAACCTTTATGCCGATACGGGCAAACCGCTGCCGCTGAATCCGGCAACCGCAAACATAGATCCGATGCACGACGGACGAGCGCGGGACCGCGAAATCGAAATACTCAAGCGCCTCAGGTCAGCCTGATCAATTATTGCGGCAAGCCGGATTGTTCAGTCGCGATTCCAGGTTTCGAGCCTGGAGGTGATAAAATCAATTATCTTCTTGTGGTCTTCGGAAGGGTTCTCAATATCCATCGGCTCACCAAACTCAAAGTAAACCGGCTGTTTCCGGTCCAGGGCGCCGATGCTCCGGACAATTTTACCGTTACCGAGAAAATCGGTTTTCAACGCGAACGGAACCACTTTTACCTTCGCGCGCTTCGCAAGCTTGATGCCAATGGTATTGAATTCGTTCGGTTTAAATTCGCTGCTCCTGGATGCCTGCGGAAACACTACAATCGAACGGCCTTCAGCAAGGCGGTTTCCACCTTCCTTAAGCACCATTTTGAAATCTTCAACCGGGTTGCTCCGGCCAACGGGAATAGCCTTCAACGCCTGCATGATGTTACCCCAGAGACAGGCGGTCATCAGCGACTCTTTGATTACATAAGTAAAATCAAGATGGGGCCGCACGATCGCATGAATAAGCGCAGTTTCCAGCATGCTCATGTGGTTCCCGATCAGAACCACGGGAGTACCCGCTACTTTGCGGAGATTATCGAGCCCCCGCAAATGAATTTTTCCACCGCAGGCTTCAACAAGTTTTACATTCAAATTTGAATAATGGATCTGGCGCTCGCGGTCAAGCCTGCCTTCCTTGGCGCATTTGCTGGTATGGTAGAAGATATACAGCAGACGCACATAGAAGTATAGCCGGGTTCCCAGGGTCAAACGGTCCCAGAAACCTCTGCGCTTCTTATCCGGAGTGGTATAATCCGACTCCGGAAACAAATTATTTTCACAGATAGATGGTTCAGGAAATAAAGAAGAACCACTCGTTTCGCCATTATTAGAAACGGCTTTGGCATAAGAGGTCATGGCATAATCTTTTCAGTTAAAACAATTGTTTCACAGCGAACTATCTGCCTTTCGTCACCAGTTAAAAACAGAAGCGCCCCCCCAAGAAAGAACAAATAAGCCCAAAAGATTAATTTAGCATGATTTTGTTGCATCGTCAATCCCAAAATGGGAAATGCAAAGAATTTACGGGATTTTTTGAATGCAATTCGGTATAAAATACGCCGTTATTTCATGCCGAACATCGTTTTGAGACACTCGACATAGTAAACGGCATTTTCAAGCGAAACGTCCGGAGGAGTACCGTGGTCGATCTGCGGGATATATCCGCCCTCCTCGATGACCGGACGCAAACGCTCCAGCTCCTGCTTGATCTGGGATTTTCCGGCGGCAAGGATGCGTTTGTCGAATCCCCCCATCATCATCAGGTCGTGCCCGAATTCCCTGCGTAGTTTAATTATGTCCATCCCGGCGGCAACCTCCATCGGGCAAATGATATTGATGCCCTGCTCCAGCCAGAGCGGAATAAGCTCCCAAACATTGCCATCGCTGTCCATCATATGCAGATCTACACCGTGCTGTTTGGCAATCGAGGTAACTCTGGCATAATAAGGTGACATAAACTCGCGAAACATGTCCGGGGAAATCATCGATCCGTTCTTGTAAGCCATGTCCTCATGGTACCCCAGCGCATCAAGTTTAAATTCCGGCAGTATTTTTTTAAGGATGGACTCGCAAAGCGAGCATTGCAATTCATTTACCTCATGAATAAACCCCGGATCGTCGAAATAGGTCATCAACAGTTCTTCAGTGCCCATATGCTCATTCAGGAAAGCGAAATACTGTCCGCCGTTCTGCAACGTAAGCCCTCCCCGGTCACGAATGGCCTGAAGATTTTCGAGCCAGTCCTCCGGAAACCGTCCCGGAGATTCCGGGTTGAGTTTTTTTCGAAGCCAGGAAAGCGCCTCCCTGCCTTTAACCGGATAGTCAAGGAATTCAGGCATGGAGGAACCGTCTTTAAAATTCTGCTCCGTCACTCCGCGGTTATTTATCTTAATAATGAACTCATCGGTCTCCTCCAGGATTTTCTCCTCGAAAGGCGGCATGAAAACATTTTGAATCCCTCCCATGCCCATCTCTATTTTCGGGACACCGAAGAATTCGTGAAGATCCGCACCGACCGGAAGCCCTTCCTGTTCCCAACGCGCCCTGGTTGCCGCCCAAGGCCCCGGAATATGCAAAGGAGGATGATCGACAGGTTCAAATCGCATGGTTTTCAAAAATCGTTCACGGTTATCCATAATAACTTCCTTGATTTGTTGCCATATTTGTTTTTTGTTTGTATATTCTATACAAGCGATTTTAAGCCGTATTAAGTAAAAGTAAATGTCAACTTTGGTTATTCGGTTGACATATTTGATTATTACAATGGAATATTTCAACGACATTCAGTTCACCAGCGGGGGGATAATCCCAAAATACAAGGTGGATATTGAGGGCAGATCACCCGGATTTCACGCCGTAGCGATGATTCTCGAAGGTAAGATGTATTACTCGCTCGAACACCGCAAAGTAACCGTTCTGGACAAACCAGCAATCTTCTGGCACAGTTCCGACTATCATTTCAAGTTTGGAAGTTGTCCGGGACACACCTATCACCAGCGCTGGGTTTCATTCCGGGGCAAGCGCGGAGATAAGATCATGCAAGAAGGATTCATCAAAGTAGTCCCGGACGGATATACGTTTATACACACTCCGCAACTTTACGCGGAAATTTTCAGGGAACTTGTGCATCTTTCAAAAAGCAATTTCAGGCTGGAACAATACAAAGCGGTGATTCTGCTGGAACGTTTGCTGTGCTTTCTCGCGGAAGAACGCAACCGCAATACCTTTGAAAATCCCGTCAGGGAAGCTTTAATGAAATTGGGAGAAAAAATCTCTGAATTCCCCTTTAAGAAATACGATTTTGAAAGGGAATCTTCAAAAGCCGGACTGTCCTACAGCCACTTCAGAAAGCTCTTCCGGAAAATTGTGGGCTACTCCCCGCACGACTTCCTGCTTACCTGTCAAATGCGGAAAGCCGCGGAAAAAATCAAAGGAACCGACAAGCAACTGAAAGAAATCGCCTTTACCTGCGGATTTTCCAACTACACTCAATTTTCCAGGCTGTTCAAAAAAAAGATCGGCATCTCTCCGGAAAAATACCGCAACTCCATCCAGGGCTAACCAGACTGTCGTCTGGACTATAGCTGCATTGCTTCGCTCACGCTGGCAATGCCAAGGCAAGGTCTTGGGACGTATCAACAGGATTATCGCCTGAACTATAACTGCCAGAGGTTGCCTCCGGACTGCAACAGCCAGGATGTTTCGCGATCCCGGCAGTATTTCTTATTACCCAAAGCCTAACTAAAACAGCGCCATAAACGGTGACACGCACAGGAGTATGCCCATGACGATTATGATCCAAAGCTGGACTCCGCGATAGGCTCTCAGCTTCGGCACCTTTAAGACCAGATAGGCTGGCATCAGGCAACCGATAATCCCGAAAATAGGACTGCAAATCCAAGTGTACCAGATGATCGGAGGATTGATCAGGGTCATTACCGTTCCCAGGATAATCAGACCAACCGCGATTTTCCAATCAAGCTTCTTATCGGTAAGATGCACCTGCCGGACAATTCCGCCAAGGACGCTTTTTACCAGTCCCCGGCAGGCTTCGCGGAGTCCCAGAAATACCGACAAAAAACACGCCAGGACCGCAAAAATATCCAACAGAACTTCCAGGATTTTTGCAATAATGCTCGTACTGTCTTTTGCGGCAATTGCCAAAGCCGACACATTATTATGATAGGCGTCAACCGCTTCCTGCCGGCTAATCGAAAAAATAAACGACAGCGCATAGAAAAACACGATCAAAAACAACACGGTAAACGCAATATTCATGGCGCGCAACCCGCGTTTTCTTGCCGCTTCCCGGTTGCCGCTGTCCTTACGGAAGTAGATTACCATTGGACTCAGCGACTGTAAAAAGAGAATCGAGGTAAGCACGAACGGCAGGGTTACGATACCATTTTTGCAAAGTTCCAGCGGCCCGGAAGGAATATGAATGTTCTCAAAACTCCAGTACTGCACCATCCACACCGCCAACAGTAAAACTATTGTCAGCACCGTCAATGCCAGCACACTGGACAACTTAAACAGCAGTTTTTCGCCTTTTGACGCCACAAACACCAGCACCGCCAACACCGGCAGAATATAATAAATTTTGCCAGACAGATTGAAATCAACAACCTTGAAAGTCATCAGGTACTCTGCGCTGTCCTTGATAACGGTCTGGGTATAGACAAAAAACCAGATAACCATCATCAGAAAATACAGCACCCCGAGGAAACGTCCCCAGTTCTTACCCAGGTATCCGGTTATAACGCCGGTGTAATCCATGCAGGAGTCCGACTCGGAAAGGGTATTCACGAACAAACGCTGAAACAAATACATGGAAGGATAACCAAAAGCCGCCGCCAGCAGGAACGCCCAAAGCCCTTTCATTCCGGCTTCGACCGGCAGGAACGCAATCCCTGCACCAATCCCCATTCCCAGACAAATAACAACCCAGCCCCAGTCTTCGAAAGTAAATTTTGGCGTTTTTACCGATTTACCCTCGCCCTCAACAGTCTCTGAAATTTTTTTTGAGTCAGTCAAATGGCATTCTGGGCTTTGCAGGCTTTGACGGTGTTGTGCATGAGCATGGCAATAGTCATCGGTCCGACTCCGCCGGGAACCGGGGTAATCGCGCCGGCCTTGGCCGCGACTTCTTCGTAGGCTACGTCGCCAACTAGTCTGTAGCCTCTTTTCGCGGCGGGATCGTCAACCCGGTTGATGCCCACGTCGATAACCGTGGCCCCCTCTTTAACCATGTCGGCAGTAACGAATTCAGGTTTACCGATGGCGGCGATCAGGATGTCGGCGCGCCGGGCATGTTCCGCCAGGTCAGGAGTTCGGGAATGACAAATAGTTACCGTGGCATTGGCCCCCTTTGCCTTCTGAATCAGTAACGCCGCAAGGGGTTTGCCGACAATGTTCGAGCGTCCAAGGATAACCACGTGCTTGCCGCACGGATCGATACCGCTTTTTTCCAGAAGCACCATCACGCCGTGTGGGGTGCAGGGGAAAAATCCGTCAGTATCGCCGATCAGCATCTTACCAACGTTCTGGGGATGAAAGCAGTCGACGTCCTTTTTCGGGCTGATGGCGGCGATCACGGCATCTTCGTCGATCTGCGGCGGGGGCGGTGACTGCACCAGAATACCGTGAATTTTTGGATCGTTGTTCAGTTCCTCGACAACGGCAAGGACTTCCTCCTGGGTGGCGTCCTGCGGCAGGTTCCGGCGGTCAGAATAAATCCCGAGTTCCTGACACTTGCGTTCCTTCATCCCCACATACACTTTTGACGCGGGGTCTTCCCCCACCAACACCACCGAAAGTCCCGGCTGAATACTGTACTGCCGGGCCAGATCAGCCACTTCCATTGCGGTTTCTTCGTTGATCTGAGCGGAAATCTGCTTACCATCAATTTTTTTTACCGACATATTCACCCCTTTATCGTGCATTTCTTTCTAATATGTGTAATATTTAAAGAAATCGGTTTTATTGCAACCCGTTTTAATGGAATTAATTCGTATTACTCAAAAATCATGCGTCTGCTGACATACAACATCGCTTATGGAACCGGTTCGCCGGACGCCGCCCATCAGAGGCTCTGGACGATCCACCGCTACCTGAAAACCCCGCGCAGCCACCTCGACCGGATTATAAAATTCATCGACGAAAGCAAAGCGGACATTGTGGGGCTGGTGGAAGTCGATACCGGGTCAGCCCGGACCAATTACCTGAATCAGGTGGAAACCATCGCCAACCATCTCAAGCATTTTCACCTGAGCGGCACGAAATACGGCGCAAAAAACCTGCTGGGCAACAAAGTCCCTATCCTCAACCGCCAGGGCAACGCCGTACTTACCCGCGAGAAACTCCCGCCCGGTAACTTTCACTATTTCCCGCGCGGATTCAAAAAACTGATCATTGAAGTGGACATAAAAGGGATCAGGTTCTTTTTAGTGCATCTGGCTTTGCAGAAAAGCGTCAGGAAAAAGCAGTTGAAACATCTTATCAAGCTGGTTAAAAGCGACGGCCCGGTAATTATCGCCGGCGATTTCAACACATTCTCCGGTCCGGAGGAAATAATCGAGTTGGAAGAGGAACTGGACCTTATCAATCCCAACGCGGAAAATCTGTCTACCTATCCGTCATGGGAACCGCGCAAACAGCTGGATTTCATTTTATGTTCGCGGGAAATTAAAATCCTGGATTTCACCGTCCCGGATGTCCGTTACTCGGACCATCTCCCGTTAATCCTCGACTTTGAATTATAACCAAGCCGGGGATTGTCCCCGGACGGAAGATGCATTTTCCCGCTTCGCTGAAAACGCGAAACAAAAGAAAGAATAATTATGTCAGGGAAAAACTTTAAAATCTCAGCACGTCTGAACAGCTTCAAACATGCGTTTGCCGGAATTGCCGAAGCGGTAAAGTCGGAACATAACGCCTGGATTCATGCCGCCGCAACCGTCATTGTGATTATTGCCGGATTCGTTTTCAAACTTTCTAAAGTCGAGTGGTGCATCATTATCCTCTGCATCGGGATGGTCTGGACGGCGGAAATCTTCAATTCTGCTATCGAACGCCTTACCGACCTCGCCTCGCCAAAGCGCCACTCCCTGGCGAAAAAAGCCAAGGACGCAGCAGCCGGGGCCGTACTCGTCACCGCCATCACCGCCACAATCATCGGCCTGATAATCTTCCTCCCCAGAATTTTTCGATAAATTTACAAGCAACATCGCAAATTGTTTGATTTATTCCATATCAGTTTTAGTGTGGTATAAATAGTTTAATAAGGTGAAGTATGATAGTAAAAAGTATTATTACCGCGACAACTCTTTTACTTCTTGCAAATTCGGCTCTGTCCGCGGATGATGTCAAAATTGCCCTGCTCCCGCAGACACAGCAGGAAAAAATTATTGCCGCACTTTCGATAGCAAGGATATCGAATGACAAAAATATAACCTTCCTTGAACGTAGCCGAATCGAAGAAGTTTTACGTGAAAAACACCTGTCTGCTTCTGGATTTTCCTGTTCAAAAGCAATGCAGTTGGGGAAGCTGATCCATACAGATGTCATTGTGATTTTCACTCGAGGCGGAAAACAGAAAACCATTACCGGACTCATCGCATATGACGCAAAAAACGGATATCGTCTCGTGGACGCCGGTATTTACGGTAAAACTCCAGAACAGAAAACCAAAGAAATCGCATTTCTGCTGAAACTGGCAGCGGAAAAAATTCGCAATTATAACAAAATGAAAGGGATAGCCTTGCTTGGCGTCCGCAACGCCGAACTTTCCCCGGCACGCGATAATTTCTGCCGGAGCATTGGAATCATACTTGAACGTCTGATAACCCAGTCTAAAGACATTGCCCTGCATGAGCGCGAAGAACTCGGTAAGGTAAACCATGAACGCGAACTCACCGGGATAACTTATCCAATTATCGGTTCCCCTGCCCTGGTCGAACTCGAATTCAACCGGGGAAAAACTTCAGACACGACCAGCGTCAATGTCTATCTAACCCGCGCTTCCGGGGGCAAGCCGGAAAAATTCACCGTCACTGGTAAAATTTCCCTGCCGGTCCAACTCGCGTGTCATATTCTCAACGGAATCGCAAAACGCCTGAAAGCCAATGAGACCTTACCGGAAAATCTCAACCTGAAAAAGGAAGCCGCCAGATTCCATCAGGAATATCTTATGCTCAAGCAGTTGAATAAACCCAAACTGGCCGAACAAGCAGCGGAAACCGCGTTCGCCCTCGATCCGGAAAAGAAAAGCTACAAAAAAGCCTTGGCCCAAATATTATCATACAACGCCAGTATTGATATTAGAGGTAGATACGTAAAGCCTGAAAAAGTTGCAAAATCTCTGCCAAAAATCATTCGTGCATTCAACCTTATCAAGGAGCTGTATGTTCCCGGAAAACCACCTTGGATTTTTGAATATTGCTCTCGCTATGTAAATCGGTTCCGAAGTATAAAAAATCTAAATAGTTATCCTAAGGAGTTGCTGAAAAAAATGTGGCAATTCAATGTCGAATATGCAAAATGCAATGAGTGCTGCATCAAAGAATATTATAAAATTGACGACAATAAGCTTCCCGAATCGAAAAAGGAGATTTCTAATTATTCAAATTACTTAACTTATACAATGCGCCAAATGCCGGAAAAACAACTTTCCAATGCTTATCAAAACAAAATCCCCCAAGCGATCATCTACATCAAGGCCGTAGAAAATTATGCAAAAAAACATCCCGGTCAAAAAAAACAAATAACTTCTTTCGCCAGCAATTTTCTTTTCACTCACTTACACGATGGTAACCGATTGAAAAATATTGCCGCATGCGGAATATTGTGGAAAAAAATGCGCTCAAGTTCTATTCCTCAGTGGAAAATCAGGGGAATCATTAATTCGTTCCTGACATTATATGTTTATCAGAACCGGAAAATTTCCGAAACTGAAATGAAGAAACTGTTAAAAATGGTTTCAGACGCCATGCCCCCGTCCGGAACATATTCCAAGGCTTTATCCAGCTGCTATCTTGCCGCCTCATACGGCTTATTTTATAATATGGCAATCAATAAAAAAAATCCGGCAATGGCACGACTATATATTAAACTGCTTACCGAAATGATGCTCTCAAGAAAAGAGATTTGGGGTAATTTGGCGTGTCATTATTACATGTATGTTCAGGACAAACGGGAACGGGTGAAACGTGCCAAACAAATGTTGGAAGTAATTAAAGATAAAAATTACCGTAATCTTGATACTCCGCAATATGCGGCCCATTGCCAGCAAAACCTGATAAGCACATTAAGCCGCCTTGACCCGTCAGCCCTTAAAACAGAAACAGTCACGGACAAAAAAAGTAGTCATCCAGATAAAAACTCTGGTGAGGTAAAAAAGATCATCCACAATCAAATCCCATGGGTTAAGAAAATCTCAAAAAGAAAACGGATCAGTGTTGCACTGCCCTATCGGTATGCAAAGGGACATGTTATCTGTTCAACACTTCTCGGTAATGAATTCTATTATTACGTATCCCCGGGATATCTGTATAGTTACAATCTGAACACCGGAAAAAAAGAATTTATAAAAAAACTTATCCTTGACAATAATTTTTTTTACAGGTTCTCAGACAGAATCCCATGTTTTACCGATGGAAAACATTTTCTGGTCGGTGGTCAGCATGCCATTGCCGTTATTTCCATAAAAGACAAAAAGGCGTTTTTTATAAACTCACTCCCTACCAACAATGTCCAGGCTCTCGCCATTCTCGGTGACCGAATCTATGCAACCATTGGCAATGACAGAAAGAAAACAGCGTCCGGATCCAGCAGGGGTCCTTTTGGAATGGTCATTTGTTCGTGGAACATATCCGGAAAAGACTTAAAAATCTACACATCCACACTGAAAAAAGAAAAGAAACATCCTTTTGACAAGTCCCCTTTCCTGGCAAGATTCCTTTGTCCAACCCCAAATAAAAAGCTTATATTGTTCATCAGCGCCAACCGTAAATTCAACGGTATATGGGAATTCGATCCTGTCAGTGAAAAATTCACACTGATCCATTCCGTCCCTCTTGATACACCTTTCTGCTACGCATTTCGCTCCGGCAACAAAATCAACTTTGGTGATGTGAGTTTCGCCGCGAAATTCAATCTACACAACAACAGTCTGAAACTTTTGCTAACCAAAAACAAATGGGTAGAAAAAAAGTTTAAACAAAGTCCTGAATTGAAACTTGCAGGACGAATTAAATTATTCCCTCCTTTTGCAATATGGAATGGCTGGTTGTTCACCGAAAATGGTTGGTTCAGATACAAACTGGACAACCTTGCCGAAATTCAGGTCAGTCATCCAAGAATCAGTAAATGCAGTTCTTTCTATGCCAATACCTTCACCACACCCGATGAACGGAATTTTGTTATTGATCACGGCGGTGAAATCTGGCATTTTCAAAAGACGGGTAAATGAGAATGATCAGAGGGAAATGCGGCCGGAAAGGGCAGCGGCGATAGTGGCGGAGTCGGCGTAGGAGATGTCGGAACCGGCGGGGAGTCCCTGGGCAAGACGGGAAATCTTCACCCCTTTGTCTTTCAGGAGTTCGGCGATGTAAATTCCGGTGGCCTGCCCTTCCACGTCCGGACTCAGCGCCATGATAATTTCTTTAACTTCCCCCGAACCGATACGGGTCAGAAGCGCGTGGATGTTTAGCGAATCGGCGTCCTTGCCTTCCAGCGGCGACAGCTTACCGCCAAGCACATGATAAACCCCTCGGAATAATGCGCTGGCTTCGATATTCTGGATCTGGGTTGGAGTTTCCACCACACAGATAAGGGAACGGTCGCGGTTCAGGGCTTTGCAGATCTGACACTTTTCCCCGGCTTCGGCAAGATTGCCGCATTCCTCGCATGCTCCGACTTTTTCCGGAAGTTCCTTGAGTTGTCCGGCAAGTGCGGCAAGCTTTTCCGGAGGCCAGTCGAGCATTGCAAGCACCATGCGTTCAGCGCTGCGCCGCCCTACCCCGGGAAACGCCTTGAACAACTCGATCAAATCATTGACCGCCTGCGGATAACCATTATCAGCCACTGTAATCCCTACATATTTGGATTTTTTTCAATATCCAATATCCAACAAGGAATATCCTATTCCCAAGGAAAGAATCTCCGCATTGCCAGCGTTCGCGAAGCAATGCCGTTACCATCCAAGGACAATCCTTGGCTAGAAGAGGCCGGGGATGTTAAGTCCGCCGGTAAACGCCGAAATACGCTCTTCCATGGTTTTCTTTGCTTCGTTGATGGCATTATTGACCGCCACGGTAACAAGGTCGCCGACCATTTCCGCGTCTTCATTCCGCAACAGTTCAGGTTTGAT
This sequence comes from Victivallales bacterium, assembly GCA_963678815.1. GTDB lineage: Bacteria > Verrucomicrobiota > Lentisphaeria > Victivallales. The sequence continues at coordinate 2,356,920 of OY787460.1, read as the reverse complement.
CTGAATCTTTTTTACGGTCATATCGCCGGATACGACAACTTCCACCGCGCCATCGGCACTGCGTCCAATCATTTCCAGGTTTGCCATTTCCGCCTTGGTTTCCTTGATGGTATCCTGGATTTTCGACGCCTGCGACAACAGCCCGGCCATTTGCCCGAGATTTTTTAACATTGTTTTTTCTCTTCCTTATTTTTATATTTTTAAATTATTTAAATTTCCCACATATTTCGCCGAAATCGCGAAGCACTTCGGCCATTTCAGTCCAGAGCCTGCTGGTTAGCCGTGGACATCGACGATTTCGCCGTCAAAAAGCTCCATAACCTGTTGAACCATTTGATTCTGCTGCATTTTCCGGCGAAGTTTCTTCATGTCCTCAGTATCGAGTTCCGGCTTTTTATGAACAGCGGCAATGCCATGCTTAGTTTCAATAATCAAATTCGCATTGTGAACACCGGTGATCGTCTGCAAACGGCGCGTCAACACCTGAAGCTCCTGCTTGACAGCCTGAGCATGTTCTTTCTCGTATTCATCGTCGAACGCAATCTTCAATACGGCTTCTTCGATTGCTTCCGGGGTAGCCTCCTGCATGAAATTGGCCAGGATAGGATTCTCCAGGTGTGTCCTTACATCCTCAACAAGCTTGTGCCACAAACTGTCAGGGGTAAAAGTATCATCAATTTTTGCTGCCGGCTTCGGAGCTGCCGGACCCGAAGCGGTGGCGGCTTTGACAGGTTCCGGCGCTGTTAAACCGAGTAAATCCATCTCCCCGGTATCGTCGTCGAGACTATATGTTGCAACCACTTCTTCCGTGAAAGTCGTTGCCGGCTCCGGTTCCGGCTCAACCTCTTCTACTTGCGGTTCCGGAAGCTCAGGTTCAGGTTCCGGCTCAGGAGACGGTACGGGAGTTTCCATTGCCGGGGGTTCTGCTTTTTCCGGTTCCGCCTTCTCAGGAACGGAAGTTGAAACAAGAGACGGTTCCGGCCGAAGTTCAGACTGGACTTCCTGTATGGGGTCCGGTTTAGGTGTTGATACCGGGACTATTGGCTCTGGAGCCGGTGCAGCGACAGGTTCAGGAGTTGGCGCCGGTTCCGGTGGAGGAGTAGCGGCAGGTTCAGATGGAGAAACTGCTACTTGTTCTGGTTCAGGCGCAATTTGCGGTTCTGGTTTCGCCACAGGAGCAGGTGATGGCGCCGGTTCCGGTGGAGGAGTAGCGGCAGGTTCAGGTGGTGAAGTAGCGGCAGGAACAGGTTCAGGTACAGCAATCTTTTCCGGTTCAGGAGGCATTTGCGGCTGACGCGGCGGCTCACTCGGGGGTTGAACTTTCGGAAGTTTATCAAGATTTTCCAGTTCGCCGTTCTCCCGGATCTGGTTAAGACGCGCAATCAAATCTCCTACTTTGGCGGCATGGGCCACGCGCATAGCTTTCAGGATGATCGTTTCCAGGTACACCTGTTTGTTTAAAGCATCATGAAGAGTGCGCCCGACAGGAGCAAGCATCTCAAGCAAACGGCTCAACACCTCCGGATGAACGCCTTCAGCCAGCCTTCTATACATATTGAGGGAATCTTCACCGGCTTCAAGCACCATAGCCGGATCGGAAACCAGACGGCAAATTTGCACTCCGCGCAAAACTCCAAGCAGTTCATCAAATAGCGTTTCAAGGTTCTTGCCGTGTCCGGCCAACGCGTAAAGGTTGGCAACAACGGTAGCCGGATCATTCAGAAGCACGGCCCTGGCAAGCAATTCCATTTCAGAATCACGAGCAAGCCCGAACAGCGAAATAACCTGATCTTCAACAATCTCGGTTTGTCCGTCCGGGCTGAAAAACGAAATCATCTGGTCGAGCAGTGATTGCCCGTCACGCATACCTCCATCGGCGGCACGGGCAATGGCATCCACGGCGGCGGGAGCGATTTTTACATTTTCGGCGGCGGCGATTTCGCGCAGTCTTTCAGCGATCTGCCTGGCTGGAATCCGGCGTAAATCAAAGCGCTGACAGCGGGAAATAATCGTGGGGAGAACTTTGTGAGCTTCAGTGGTGGCGAAAATAAATTTAGCGTGTTTCGGAGGTTCTTCAACGGTTTTCAGCAGGGCATTCCAGGCGCTGGCGCTAAGCATGTGGACTTCGTCGATGATGTAAACTTTGTACTTGCTGACAGCCGGGGCATACATCACTTCCTCGCGAAGCTGACGAATATTGTCCACCGAGTTCTGGCTGGCGGCGTCGATTTCCACCACGTCCATGTTACTTCCGTCGGCAATGGACACGCACGACTGGCACTCACAACAAGGTTCGCCGTTCCTGGGATTCGAGCAGTTAAGGGCTTTGGCAAAAATTCTGGCGGTAGTGGTTTTTCCGATCCCGCGCGGCCCGACGAACAGATAGGCGTGGGCGGTGCGGCCATGAATCACCGCGTTTCTCAGGGTTGTGCTTACATGCTCCTGACCAACCACTTCCGAAAACTTCCGGGGCCGCCACTTTCTCGCTATTACCTGATATTCCTGCATGAATAGTCCCGTTTTACAAATTACCCATTAATTCGCCGAGATTGCCCAGGCCGTTCGAGTTGGCCCCGACTTTCAATTTGGCTTCAACTATCTGTTTTTGCGCGGTGAAAATCTTTTTCAGCCCGTGCTGCGCGGCCTGGACAAGTTTTTCCATTTCCTGATAACTGAACGGATTTTCCTCAGCGGTTCCCTGTATCTCCACAAACTTTCCCGATTCCGTCATAACGATATTCATATCAACATCGGCGGAGGAGTCCTCCTCGTAACAAAGATCCAGCAATACCTGCCCTTTGACAATTCCCACACTCACCGCGGCCACATTCTCCTTCATCGGATTCTTCTTTATTTTCCTGTCCGCCACCAGCTTCTGGAATGCCAGCTGGAGGGCCACGGAAGCGCCGGTGATACTGGCGCAGCGGGTCCCGCCGTCGGCGTCGATAACGTCGCAATCGATATAAAGAGTTTTGCCCTCGATCTGCATCAAGTCAACCACCGCCCTGAAACTGCGCCCGATCAGCCGCTGGATTTCCATGGTGCGTCCGCCCTGTTTGCCATTGCTGGCCTCGCGGCGGCTGCGGTCATGGGTAGAGGCGGGAAGCATACCGTATTCTGAAGTCACCCATCCCCCCGGCACATTCTGCGCCCGCATCCACGGGGGGACCCGGTCTTCGCAACTTACGGCACAGAGAACTTTAGTTCCGCCAGCTTCAACCAGCACTGATCCGGCCGCGTGGGTAAGATAATCCGGAGTGATCCGCAAAGGTCTGAGTTCATTTGCGTTGCGTCCGTCCACTCTGGTTTTTGCCATTTCGTTCCTCCTCCAGCGGGTAAAAAGAGCCGCCGGCCGCCAGATTCACCTACGGCGCCTGGTTTCATCGCATGGAGCTGCTTGGTTCCCCACCTGACTCGATTAGCGCGAAACCAGCGCATAGGGTCCGACTGGCCGGCAGCGAAAAAATTATGCTTCTTTTGCTTTCGTCTTCTGACCTTGAACCTTACACGGTCCTGAGAGATATTCAAGGCAAAGCGACAATTCCCGGCGGAGATTTTTTCTCTCGATGATGCGGTCTATCATGCCTTTATTCATCAGGAACTCGGAAGTCTGGAATCCGTCAGGCAATTCGGCCTGGGTAGTATCCTTGATAACCCTGGGACCGGCAAAACCGATCAGCGCGCCGGGTTCAGCCAGCGTCAGGTCGCCAAGCGATGCGAAACTGGCGGTAACTCCCGCGGTTGTGGGGTGTGTCATGATCACGATATACGGCATCCCGATCTCATCAAGCAGCTCAAGAGCGCCGCTGGTCTTGGCCATCTGCATCAGGCTGATCATGCCTTCATACATTCTCGCGCCACCGCTGGCGGTGACAATCACCAGGGGAATCTGTTTGGTAATGGCAAGTTCGGTGAGGCGGGTTACTTTTTCGCCGACTGCCGCGCCCATGCTGGCGCCGAGAAAGCGAAAGTCCATCACGCCCAGGGCAAAATCTTGGCCGTCAAGTTTGGCGGTTCCGCAAATGATCGCGTCATTAAGCCCGGACTTCTTCTTGCTCTGCGCAAGTTTATCGGTATAGGAAGCGACACCCTCAAAACCAAGCGTATCCACCGACTCAACCGCCGCAGCTATTTCCTTAAAAGAATTTTCATCGGTAAGCAGCTTAATCCGGTCCCATGCGGTCATCGGGTAATGGAATCCGCATCTAGGACAGACATGCAGGTTTTCCTCTTTCTGCTTAGCGTAAATGGTTTCATTGCATTTCTTGCACTTTTCCCATAGTCCCTGGGGAATGTCCTTCTTCTTCTGGACTGGCGCGTTTTCGGCTTTTGAGCCTGCCTTCCCCGACTGTACAGTAGAATATTTTGATTTTCTGAACAGAGCCATATTTCGATTCCTTCAGTTCTTTTTAACTGCGTTTCGCCAGCACAATCACATTGACTTTTTCAGCGCCGGCATCCCGGAGAACAGCGGCAGCCTCCCCCAATGTAGCTCCGGTGGTCATTACATCGTCAATCAGTAATATACTCCTGTTTCCGCAAATCTCTCCCTCTTTTACGGAAAAAGCTCCGGCAAGATTTTCCAGACGCTCATTTCGAGTAAGAGAAGCCTGTTTCCGGGTAGCCCTTGAGCGGGTTAAAATCCGTTTCAGGGGAACATCCGTCTGTTCCGAAAGGGCGCGCCCGAGCAGTTCCGCCTGGTTGTATCCGCGCTGCCATGCCCTTCGCCAGTGCAGCGGCATCGGCACAATCATGTCGGCGGAAATTTCCGCTGCTTCCAGCCGGGCGGCAAGCAACACCCCGAATGCCCTGGCAAGTTCAGGAACATTGCGATACTTGAGACGGTGAACCAGAATCCGGGCATAACCGGTCATTTCCATCACCGCCATGCCCCGCTCCCATGCGCGCGGGGCCAGCTTCAGACACTCGCCGCAACGCTCAAGGACCCCGTCGAGTTCCCCGCCGCAGTCCGGACAGAACGGCGGCCGGAACAGCCGCAGCCGCGCCAGACATTCTCCGCAAAAAAAGTTCTTTTCACCGATGGGAAGCTCCGCGCGGCACCCCGGACACGGAAAAGAAAAAACTCCTTCAATCACTCTATTAATAATTGATGACTTTTTCTTCATTTTTCCGTTTCCCGGTTGATATAATTTACTTAGTGAATAATATACAACATGCAAAGCTTAAAAACACAAATTCAAGAAACAAATCCGCGATTTCTGCCTGACCTGGAATTTTCGCAAGGATTGAAAATCTGGGTCGCCGCTCCACATCCCGACGATTTCGACGCCATCGCCGTAACTTTGAAGTTCTTCCATGACCGGAACGATGAAATTCACGTTTCGGTGATGACCGGAGCCTACAGCGGAGTGGAAGACAGTTTCTTCACTCCCCCCTCGCCTGAAATGAAAGCAAAAATCCGCGAGTTAGAACAAAAGCAGAGTTGTAAGTTTTTTGGACTCCCCGAAGAAAATCTGTGCTTTATGCGGCTGTCCGAAGATAATGACGGGGATTTGATCAATAACCAGGAAAATTACGGAAAACTGGAAGCGGAATTTCTGAGGATATCACCCAACCTGATATTCATGCCGCACGGCAACGACACCAATCCCAGCCACATACGCGCATATAAAATGGTAAAGCAAATCGTGGAAAAGTCCGGGAAACCTGTTGCCCTGTTTCTCAACCGCGACCCGAAAACAATTTCCCTGCGGCATGACGTGGTTACCGGGTTCTCCGATACCGAAGCGGAATGGAAAGCCGAACTCCTGCGTTGTCATAAATCCCAGCATCAGCGCAACCTGAATACCCGCGGACACGGTTTCGACACTCGCATTTTAAAAGTCAACCAGGCCATCGCCGAAGATATCCCCGAAGCAACTCAAACCTACGCGGAAGCTTTTGAACTGGAATTCCCGTCCTTATAAACCACCAGTGTAATTTCACCCCCAAATTACCCTTTGCCCGTAACCCTATTCCGGTTGTATTATTCCTGTAAACAACCGAAAGGTACGGAAAAATGCTGATCCCGGAAAGAACCTGTTACAGCACGGGAAGCTTCGCATTGAAATTCCTGATCCCTGTCCTGATCGCCTTGGCTGTGGGAATTTATTATATTTTCATGATGAAATTCACTCAGTCCTGGAGCTACGAAAAATTTGACCCGGATTACAAGGTTGAAGTAATTCAGGATAAAGGAGGAAGTTAAAATGTATTGTTCATGTTATTCTTCCGGCCCGGTCAGTAACCGGCAATTGATGTTCGCAATACTATTGGGAGTCCTGGTAGGCGTCGGAATAATCTTTCTGATCAAAAATATGGCAAAAGATTATATGAAAGAAGATACCGGACAACAAACTAAAACTGAGATTGTCCAGTAAAAATAAAGGAGCTTAAAATGATACCGCCATCACTGTTTTTAGGTCCGGTCAGCACCGGTAAGTTCGTCATCGCAATAATACTGGCAATCCTCCTCGGGATGTATATATTCTCCTGGATGATGTAATAATAAGTAGGCCGCTTTTGGCAAACAGATTTTGACTGGAACTGCCGGAATGTTTCGCGATTCCGGCAATTTTACCTTTGCTTATTCATAAAGTTTATACAGAGCTTGGGTTCCGTCGTTTTCGCCGCCTTGGTTTGCAAGTTGTTCGTATTTTTCGAGAGCGAGCTTGAGGGCGTCGGCGTCAAGGTTCAGGTGTTCCGCGGATTCGACAGCTATTTTCATGTCTTTTATGAAGTGCTTGACGAAAAATCCGGGGGCAAAATTCCCGGCGATGATCCGGGGGCCGAGGTTCGACAACGACCAGCTTCCCGCCGCACCGCTGGAAATACTTTTTAGTACGGTTTCGGGATCGAGTCCGGCTTTTTCAGCGTAGGCGATGGCCTCGCAAACACCCATCATGTTGGCGGCAATGGTGATCTGGTTCGCCATTTTGCAATGCTGTCCGCTTCCGGCCTTGCCCTGATAAACTATATTTTTGCCCATCAGTTCGAATATGGGAAAAAGCTTATCATAATCCTCGCGGTCGCCACCAACCATGATCGACAACCGGGCTTCTTTCGCGCCGACGTCACCGCCGGAAACCGGTGCGTCAAGCGTGTGCGAGTCTTTTTCTTTTGCCTCGCGGTAGATGCGCTCCGCCAGTTCCGGGCTTGAAGTGGTCATGTCCACCAGGAATGATCCGGGCTTGGCGTTGGCAATAATTCCATCAGGTCCGAGATAGACGGCCTCGACATCATTCGGAAAGCCAACGATGGTAATGACCAGGTTGCAGTTTCTGGCGATTTCAGCGGGGGTGTTCTGCCAGACAGCGCCTTTGCCGACAAGTTCATCGGCCTTGCTTTTCGTGCGGTTGTAAACGTGGAGTTGGTAACCGGCATCGAGAAGGTGTCCAGCCATGCTCTTGCCCATGACTCCGGTTCCGATAAATCCGATAACGGTGTTTTCTTTGTCCATAATATATACTCCTATTCAAAAGTTAAGTCGCGGACAACGGTGGCGGCACAGTGGATGCCGAACACTGGCGGCATATATGAAATTGTGCCAACAATCGATTTCTGGTTGGCGTGTTCGTGGTCTTCAAGCCTGATGATGGCGTTTTTTTCGTTTTCTTCGGGCGAGAAAACCACCTTGAATCCGCCCTTGATACCGAAACGGTGAAGACGCTTACGAATAGCGCGGGCCAGCTTGCACTGGTAAGATTTTTCGATGTCGGCAACCTGTGCAAGTCCGGGATTGAACTTTCCGCCTGCGCCCATTGAACTTACCAATTTAAGGCTGTTCTCAAGGCAGATTTTAATCAGGTAAACTTTGGGCGACAACGTATCAATGGCGTCTACCACATAATCATACGGCTGACAGGTCAGCAGTTCTTCAAGCCGCTCGTCCTTGAGATATTCTTCAATCGGGACGATCTCGGCTTCCGGATTGATGTCGCGGAGTCTGGCGGCGATGATCCCGGCTTTGGGTTTGCCCACGTTCGACTTCAGTGCGGCAAGCTGACGGTTGCGGTTAGTTGTGTCTACAACATCACCATCGGCCACGGTCATTTTGCCGACCCCGGCGCGGCAGATGAGTTCCGCCGCCCAGCCTCCGACCCCGCCAAGACCAACAATCAGCACATGCGAATCACGGAGTTTTTTAAGTTTATCTTCCCCCACCAGCAAAGCTGTCCGGGTTTGCCATTCAGGAACGTTCATGTTAGTTCTTTCTTGAAAATTTTCCGGAAGTTTTGTATCTGAATTTTACGGATTTCCTCAAAACCGGTATTGCGAAGTTTCGCCGCCGCTTGATAAACCTCCGCAACAGCGATATCGGCGTCATCGGTTTCCAGCAGAAATCGATCTTCCGGGATTTGCGGCAAAGCGCGGTACGCCTTTGAATCAGTTTTCAACAGATCCGGCCCGAAGGAAAAGTAACAGTTGAATTTCAGGAGTTGTTCCGCGGCCTGAAGGTTTCCGGAGAAACGATGAATAATCCACGGAATTCCCGGTTCAAAATTCTTACGTTCATGAGTAAGTTCGGGATACGCCCGGACACAGTGGATAATCACTGGTTTCCGGACAGCCTGGGCCAGCTTAAGTTGTTCGCGGAACGCCTGAAGCTGAAGCTCCCAGTCCGTTTTGCAACCCCGGTCGAGTCCGGTTTCGCCAATGGCGATGATCTTTGGATTTTCCAATGCCCGTTTAACCTTTTCCAAATCTGACGAGAGGGCGCTTTTCTTCACATACCAGGGATGCAGACCGGCTGAATAAAATTCTCGCGAAGAATCCCGCTTAAAGTTCTCAAGCTGACCGGGGAAAAGGTTGCGGACACATAATTCCGCATCAGTTCCCGGTAAATTATGGGTATGAAAATTGATCAATAAATCCGGCATTACATTACCATTCCCTCTGTAAACTCAAATCACTAAATATAGCTTGCGGATCGAATTTTTGTAGCACACTTCCGAACAACAGATCAAACAAAAAAATGAACAGCAACACATGTATTTGTATAGCCCCACGCGCCCTGGATTTGTTCAGTTTTAACCGGTTGCGGTTTGCTGAAATCATGCTATCTTAATCGAGGGAGGTGAGTTATGTACGATTTCAATTGCCTTAAAATGAGTGATATCGTGCAGTGCGGTATCGCTGTCCGCGCCTTGGGTAAAACCTCCGAATCCATGGAAGACGCCGCCAATAAATTCGTAGAATATTTCTTCACTAATTTCGTTGACAAGGAAACCGGGGAAAAGTCCTGCGCCCAAGTCCGGTTATTCAAAACTCACGATGCCGACAAATTGCCTGAAGACCTTCAGCTGTTCGCCGGAAAACTTCTTCAGGAAAAACCTGACAATCCGGCATTCAAATGCTTGACATTGCTCGCAACCACAGGCCAGAAAAAGGAATGGCATGACCGGAAATTATCGAAGGGACATCAGGCAATCCCGCTGCCAAGCGAGGAAGTCATAAACCGGATTCCAATGATGCGTAACCTGATAAAGCAGATGGGACTGGACGTAAAAACCGTGGTAAGTCCTGATCCGGAACTGCTTGCGGATTTATCCAAAAAGACTTTTAACGTATTTTATGTGCCTGACGCAGTTGACAGCCCATACATTCCCGCTCAGGATGATTTCGTAATACCATACGATATCAAATCGGTTTTGGGTTTCGGGGGAATCCTGCCGTCCGGTAACGTCTTTGTTATCATTATTTTCACTAAATGTCATATTTCCATGGAAACGGCAAATTTGTTCAACACTCTGGCGCTGAACGTAAAAATGCTTATTCTGCCATTCGAAGACAGGATATTTTCCAACTGAAACAAGTATAGAAAGATAGATAAAAACATGGATGACGCAAAAACAAAAATCATCCAGTTGGAAGCAACTGTTCACGCATTAGAGGAACTGCTTTCAGTTTCGGAGAACTCGTTTCTGGAAGAATCGAAAAAACTTGAGGTGGCAAACGAAGAACTGAAAAAAGAAAATACCTATAAACTATACTTTGAGGCATCAACGGACGCACTGCTGATCCTGCAGGACGGTTATTTCGTGGACTGTAACGAGAGCGCCGTAAAAATGCTGAGAGCTAAAAATAAATCCCAGGTTTTGCAAACTCATCCTTGGGAATTATCTCCAGAATACCAGCCGGATGGACGCCCCTCCCTGGAAAAAGCCAATGAAATGATTAATACCGCATTAAAGAAAGGCTCCCACTGTTTCGAGTGGTGTCACAAACGTCTGGACGGCACGGTTTTTCCCGTTGATGTTTCACTTACCGTTATAATTTTTGAGGGCAAAAAAATTCTGAATTGCGCCTGGCGGGACATCACTGAAAGAAAGCTCGCGGAAGATGAACTGAAAAAACACCGGGAACACCTGGAAGAGCTCGTAGAGCAGAAAACCCGGGAAATATCCATCGAACTGGAAGTGCATAAACGCCTGGAAAATGATATCAGGCAAATCCTCGATGCTTCCGGGGACGCCATAAAGGTCATCGACAGGAATTATAATATCATCTACGTAAACAAAACTTTCCATGAACTGAAAAACATCAATGATGAAATCATCGGGAAAAAGTGTCATAAAGTTGATCCCGAAACTGAATGCTTTACAGACAATTGCCCGTTAAAGAAAATCCTTGACGGCAGCAAGAGCTACGGCACGGAAAAAATCTTAAAAAATGCCAAAGGTGAGGATGTTCCGTTTTATTTAAACATTAGCCCATATACCGACACTAACGGAGAAGTTATCGGAGTAATCAAGACTTTCCGGAACATAACAGAAGAAAAAAAAGCCAGGAAAGCAGCTGAGGAAAACGCCTTGCAGCAAGGCAGAATTGAAATGGCGAACAACATGCTCCACGATATCGGCAACGCATTAACCGGAATCAGCGCTCAAGTGTTGAAACCGCAAGTGGAAAAAAATTGGAAAGAGGTAAGTTCTTTAAAGCAACTGCGGGAAATGCTAGCTTCGAGCGAAAAAGAGCTGAATGGCGCTTTCGGCAGAGAAAAAGCCCAGGCGCTGAATAATTTCATCGCCGCCCTGACCAACTCCCTGGAAAAGCGCAATTGCAGTTACCTGGATTTCTTCGCGAAAATTTCCGCCGCGGTGGGTCACGTGACTTCCGTGCTGGATCTGCAGAGACATTACATGAGAGAGCGGCATTCTCCGCTGGCGAAAGAAATCAATATATCCACCATCATCAATGATTCTCTGGTTATGCTCTCGGAAAGTATCAAAAAACGCGAAATTGAAGTTGAATTAAACAACGAAGCCAGGGGGTTAACCATTTCCGGTGATCAAACCCGGCTGATCAGGGTCTTCCTTAACATTATAAAGAACATTTACGAGGCTTTCGACCAGCTGGAACCCGGTCCGGGAAAAAAACTGGATATTGATATTCGCACCGATGAAAAACATAACCAAGTAGTTATTTCATTTAAAGACAACGCCATCGGATTCGATTCCGAAACCGCGAAAAAACTTTTCGAACGCGGATTTACCACCAAATACAATGGTTCCGGAATAGGACTTCATGAGTGCAAATCCGTTATCGAATCACATGGAGGAACTTTTTCGATTGAGAGCAGCGGCGTCAACTCCGGCGCGCTGACCACTATCAAATTGCCAATTTTAAGTAATGCTTCAGATAAAAAGGAATAAGGACCATGGAAAAAAATTTCAATAACCGGGTGCTGGTTGTCGACGACGAAGAAACCGTCAGGGACAGTTTTCGCGCGATCCTCCAGCCTGATGAAGCGGACAGAAAAGAATACACCCAGTTAGAGGAGGCAAGCGCGGTTCTGTTTAATGTTGAAAAAACTCCCGTTCCAAAGACAATGAAGCGTTCTTCGGCAACATTCAACTTTGAATTCAATGAAGCCTCCAACGGCAAACAGGCGTATGAAATGGTCAAGATCGCCGTCGAAGAAGACCGCCCATACGCAGCTGTGTTTATCGACATGCGCATGCCCGGCTGGGATGGTCTGGAAACCGTGGGACACCTGCGGGAGGTTGACAAGCGCTGCGAAATTATTTTCGTCACCGCGTATTCAGACCACAGCATTGAAGAAATCGTCACTTCGGTCGGGACCAACGTAAGTTATCACTGCAAACCGTTTTCCGTGGAAGAGATCGAACAGATAGCCACCAAAGCCGTATATGAATGGAACAAGACCAGGAGTCTTGAGGACTTGATTCAGGTAATTTCAAAACTGCGGGCCCAGCAGTGGCAGATGGAACCTTTGATGAAAAATATTCTCCAGCAGGTTGCCTATCTGCTGGGGACCCATTCGGCCATGATTGCCATGAAAAAAGACAACGGCTACGTAAAACTGTTCTCCATAGGCAATCTCTGCGATGATGAAGTGGCACATTATTACCTTCACAACATTCCTGCGTCCATCAAGGAGGAGGTAGCCTACTACAATCACGAATACGCCTATTTCAATCTCAGGAAATACGGCATTCTCGCGATCTTTGAAAAAGGCGGAAAACCCTTGAACCAGGAACGCACCTATCTGGTGCAGCTTTTTCTTGAGCAGGCAGTCCAGGCAATCCAGAATGTCGGGCTTCAGGAGCAGCTCCTCAGGCAGGAAAAGCTTTCCGCCGTGGGGGAAGCCACCAGCATGATCGTTCACGACCTGAAAAACTCCATCGGCGCAATCGAATTGGCTATCGATATGATCACCGATGCCATCGAAGACCGGGATTTTGTGCTGGAAACTCTCGACATCATCAAGGACTCAGCCAGAAGCGGCACGGCCCTGGCAATGGACATTCTGGATTTCACCAGTAACAAGAAAGTTGAGAAATTCTCCATCAACGGCGCCGACCTTGCCCAGGAGGTCATAGACAAAATCACCCCTGTATGTGAAAAACATAAAGTAAAACTCGAGGTTGATTGTCCTGAAAAAATTTATTTCAATGCCGATTTCTCAAAACTATACCGCGTCCTGGCAAACTTGATCAAAAACGCGGCGGAGGCTTTTGAAGGTAAGAAAATCGACTCCCCATGCATAAAAATGTCTATTGAAAATTCCGGTAATAATATACTTATGCAGGTTGCGGACAACGGTCCGGGAATCCCGGAAGAAATCAAAGATAACCTGTTCATGCCGTTTGTCACTCACGGCAAAAGCGGCGGAACCGGACTCGGACTCGCCATCGTCAAACAGATCATCGAGGCCCACGGCGGAACAATTAACGTCAAAACCTCCTCAACAGGCACCGAGTTTAATATCAGCATTCCGGGCAATTGACGGTTATATACCTTCAATCAGGGTTGTGCATTCGCGGATCAGCCGTTCCCGGCCTTCCGCCGTAAACAGTTGCGGATTAAGCGATCCTGAAAGTGTTTTCCGGTTTGAATAATAGAAATATGAAATTGCCAGCAAACTGAAGATATAGCTTTCAAAACTCACTGCGTCCGGGAAAATCCCGGACTCCTGCCCTTTCCGGTAGATCTTCCGCAAATAAGTGAAACTTTCCTCCTTGATGTCCTGAAGCGCATTGTGGAAAGGGCCGGGTTCAAGGTTAGCCCAGGCGAGCAACCGTTGAAAATCCGGATACCGGCAATGGATTTCAAAATAATTTTCCAGCGCCGCCCTGGTAAGTTTGCGCGGATCACCTGCAATAGCGGCTTCAAGGCCGGCATCCATCCGGTTGGCTTCGCTGAACGCGTCCACCAAACAGACCTCGAACAGTTTTTTCTTGCTGCCGAAGTAAGCGTAAATCCGCTCCTTGTTGGCTTTCGCGGCATCGGCCACGGCATCCATCGACGTACCGTGAAATCCCTGTTTCGCGAATATTTTCCTGGCGGTCAGCAGAATCTTGTTCCGGGTTTTCCGGGCGCGTTCCTGCTTTATTTTCGGTTCAGTCACTGAGCCACTCCTCCAAGTGGGATTTGATGAATTCGTCATCGTTCAAATGCGGATAAGCCGCATAAACCCGGTCTATATCTTCGCTCTGCCCCGGCGATAAAACTTCATGCGGATTAAGACACCAGGTTCCGGGAAGCAGCCCCTGACGGCGTAAAACCTCATGCACTCCCGGAATACATCCGGCAAAACCGTGCGCGGGATCGAAGAATGCGGCATTGACGTCGGTAACCTGGATATTCCGGGTAAGCAGTTCGGCTGGAACCGCACCGCCCTGAGCCACGACTCCATGGATTTCCCCCAGAAGCTCCACCGCTTTTTGCGTCCAGCAACACCAGTGCCCAAGCAACCCGCCCTTGATCCTGACCCGTTTTTCCCCGGCATCAGTCATGAACCTGTATTCCGTCAGCAGGTCGTTTACAATATTATCGTCATTACCAGTATACAAGGTAATCTCGTTTTCTTTTCCGGCTTCGCAAACCGCACGGACCACGTCGATAGTCTGGTAACGGTTGAATGGCGCCATTTTGATCGCGATTACGTTGTCGATTTCAGCGAATTTCCGCCAGAAGGAAAACGGCAGTATCCTGCCGCCCACACTGGGTTGGAGATAAAAACCGATCACCGGCATGACCTCCGCCACTCTCCGGCAGTGCAATACCATTTCGTCTTCAGTTGCATCCTTCATGGCCGACAAACTAAGCAGGCAGGCGTGATACCCTTTCGACAACGCGAATTCCGCTTCATTAACGGCCTGACCGGTTTTTCCGCAAACTCCGGCAATTTTCATGATTTTTTTATTGCGTCTTTCCGCGTGATTATCGATAAAATCCCCGCAGACTTCCAACACACGCTCGAATAATCCCACTTCCGGATCGCGAATCTCAAACTGGGTGGTATGAACCCCGACCGCAATCCCCCCTGCCCCGGCATCAATATAATACCGCACCAGCGCACGCTGATATTTCAGGTCAAATTCGCGTTTTTCATTCAATGCCAGCGGCATCGCGGGAATCACCATCCCCCGCCGTAAATTTTCGACTAGCCCTTTATCAAGTTGATTTATTTTCATGATATTTCTGCCCATTTTTTTTATTGTGTCATTCCCTGCGGGGATTAAAAAAATCTTTTATTTTCCAAACCTAATCCCTAATTACCTAATCCCTAATTACCTAACCTCTAATACCTTCTTCAATATTTTCCGTCGGTAACTTCAAAATGAGTGGGCTTGCCGAGTGAACTTCCTCCCTGCATCAGCCATTTCGCCTGCCATTCGAGCATCTGGTCAAGACTCACTTCCGGATATCCGAACAAACGGAAAGACTTAGCGGCGTTGCTCAGGTATGCCGCCGGACCAGGTTCTCCGCGAAACTCTACCGGTTTCTCCATGAACTCCGCTATTCTTTCCGCTGCATATTTGATGGAAACACTTTCCGGCCCCGTAATATTCAACGGAACCGCCGGACTCGCACAATGTTCAAGTGAAAGCAGAGTCCGGTTATTGTTGTCGCCCTGCCAGATAACGTTGAACTTTGCCACTCCGAGGTCTACCGGCTTGCCGTCGCGAATGTTCGCGGCAATATCGTGCAGAACCCCGTAACGCAGATCAATCGCATAATTGAGCCGGTAAAGCAAAACTTTGGTTCCGCGGCATTTAGAGAAATATTCAAAAACCCGTTCTCGCCCCAAACACGACTGCGCGTATTCCCCTACCGGTTGCGGCGGATCGGTTTCAACACTTCCGCCGCCGGTGACCTTTTCCAGCGGATACACGCAGCCGGTTGAATAAGCAACGATCCGGCTGTCACTGTAGTGTTCCGCCACGTAAGCCGGAACCACCGAATTCATGGCCCAGGTAAATTCCTGCGCTCCATCAGTGCCAAACTTTTTCCCGGCAAGATAAATCACATTTTGCGTTTTTGGTAAAGTTGCCACGGCTTCACGGTCAAGCAGGTCACAGGAAATTGTTTCAACGCCCCATTCCTCCAGCTGTTTTCGCGATTCCTGATTACTGAATCGCGAAACACCAATGACTTTTTTATTCACTCCGGCGGCATCGATTGCCCGTTTTGCCATCCTGCCGAGTGACGGACCGATTTTTCCCCCGATCCCCAGAAGAATGATATCGCCGTCAATCCGTTTCATTAGCTCGATAACACTGTCCAACGGCTTCGACAGCATTTCATCCAGTTCAATTTCATTGTTAATCTGTTTCATGATTATATTTCCAACTGTTTAGTTGGTTTTATTCTACCGTACATTTCCGGATATGTCAAGCGCGCAGGGAAATTTTTTCCTGGCTTTACGGGAAAAGACTATGAACAGCCGGGAATGGGCGTATATTATACCGAATTGCAATCTAAAGGCTATTAATGACAAGGGAGATTTTGAGAGTCAGGTAAAATTTCGACTGCCGTGCGATATGGATATCGGCCAAAGGAGTAATTTTTGCATGAACTCAAAAGAACCTTGCCGCAAGGCGGTTGCGTTTTCAGCCTGCCGGATGAGCGCAGTCACTGCCTCGGCAGTGCCAGACTCCTCCGGCCCATCCCGGCAAAGCTGAAAGCCACAATCATTACTTGCCTTTAGAATGCAAATCGGTATTACTTGTTCAGCAACTAATTAATTACTTTAAATATGGAGATACGAACCTAATGGCCAAAGCGGTATTATTCCTGGCCGACGGCATGGCCGATGAACCGTTGGAGGAACTTAACGGCAAAACCCCGCTCGAAGCGGTGGAAACTCCCGGTATGGACAGCATTGCGGCAAAAGGCGCAAGCGGCACTTTTCTGTCGCTTCCGGATGGTTTCCCTACCTCATCCGACGCCGCAAACATGTCAGTGCTGGGCTACAATCTTGCCAAATTCTATCCCGGACGCGGCCCCATCGAAGCGGTTAGTCAGGACATAAAACTCGCGGACGACGACATCGCCTGGCGATGCAACCTGGTCTCCGTGAAGGACGGCGTGTTGCTTGATTACTCCGCGGGACACATTGAAAATTCCGAGTCGGCACGATTATTCAGCGACCTGCAAAAAAATTTCGGCGGTGATAAAATCACTTTTTATCCGGGCGTAAGCTATCGGAACCTGATTGTATTGCACGGTAAAGAGTTCTCCTCGAACATCGAATATTTCAAACCTGACTCAAGTCAGGGGGAAAAGGTGGCAGGTCTTAAATTGTCGCCTCTCGACAACTCAAAGGAAGCCAGGCACACCGTGGAATTCCTTGAAGACGTCATGGAAAAAGCTAATGCTTTCCTGGCCGGTCATCGCTCCAACCGCAGCAAGAAACATCCGGCAAATGCAATCTGGCCGTGGAGTCCCGGCCACCGTCCCGCCCTTCCTGCTTTCTCGGAAAAATACGCAGGAAAAACCGGCGCGGTGATCAGCGCGGTTGACGTGATTTTCGGACTCGCCAAATGCGTAAAAATGGAAGTTATCAAAGTACCAGGCGCAACCGGATTCATCGATACGAATTATGCGGGTAAGGCCGCCGCCGCCGTCAAAGCGCTGGAAAAACACGATTTCGTTTTCCTCCATGTCGAGGCCATCGACGAATGCGGACACATCGGCGACATCAAACTAAAAATGCAGGCCATCGGCGATTTCGACGCCAGGATCGTGGTCCCGGTGATGCAGGCCCTGAAAAATCGCAAGGACGTTACTTTCGCGGTACTCCCGGACCATCCCGTGCCAATTAAACTCCGCAAGCACACCCGGACTCCCGTGCCGGTGGCAATATACGGCCCCCACATCAAGTCCGATTTAAATATGGCATATTCGGAAAAACTCGCTGTCCGGGGAAAACTCGGGGCCATGCGGGGAGATCAATTAATGCGGCGGATATTGAATTTACCGGAAAATGATGACTGATCAGAAAAACCGGAAAGAAAATCTGTTTCTGCTGGCGGCGCTGCTGCTGGCAGCTCTGTACTTTCAGCTCAACAATCTGTTCAGGCCAATCTGGTGCGATGAGGCGATAACTATTACCAACTTCGCGCTGCTGCCGAACGTCTCAGATATCTACTGGGCATACATCATCCCAAACAATCAGATCGTTTACACTTTCTGCCTGCGCTTCTGGATGGATTTCTGCGAACTTACCTGCCTGCCGATGGGAGACTTCATGTTCCGCTTTCCGTCGGTTATTTTTGGACTTCTGAGCGTAAGCGCCATGTTCCTGCTGTGGAAACGGCGGCTGGGGACTTTTCCCGCGTTTTTCGCGGCCTTGGCCCTGACGCTTTCAATGCCGTTCGAGATATATTCCGTGGCAATCCGGGGATACATGCTGAGCATTTTCCTGATCGTGCTTGGTATCCATTTCGCCTGCCGGTGGCGGATGCACCGGACATTCGTAAACGCCGCCGGATATTTCCTCTGCGCGCTTCTGGCAGTGGGAACCATGCCCTCAAATCTGATCGCTTTTTCCGGGATATGTCTTTTATTTGTGCCATGCGGAAATTTCCGGGAACTGCGCCGCTGGCGTTTCTGGTGGCTATCAGCCGCGCCGCTGATCGCAACCGCGTTGTTTTATCTGCCCCTGTACGACAAAGTGGCAAATATCCTTACTTTAAAGGAAGGATGGAGAAGCAAGGAAATGGTTGTTGCGGCGCTCTACGGCGCATTTCTGCTTTCCGCTCTCCCCCTGCTGGTTGCGGCGATTACCGGACTGAGGAAAAGTAAGCAAACCAAATACAGCACTCTGCAACTGGTGGTAAGATGCGAAGTGTTCCTGCTGCCGGTTCCGTTTATTTTCATCAGGGAATACGCCCCCTTTCCCCGGATCTTTTTATCGCTGTGGCCGGTATGGATGTTCCTGCTGGCAATCATGATGCGTCCGGTATTATCACGGGCCGGATGGGACAGTATCAAGCCAACAGCCAGACACGCGGTGGTGGTACTGATGTTCTGTCTGATCCTCTGGACGGGAATGGTAAAACTCGCCCGTGACCGCTGGAGCGACACCCTGATTGAAAACGGATCATTAGACGATTTTTACAAACCTTATTACCTGGAAAATTTTCAGCCGTTCGCCGTAACTCAAAAGCTTAAAGAACTTTACAAAAGCAATCCTGAAGTATTCCCGGTTTACCTTACTTTCTCTTCCGACCCGAATTCACTTCTTTTCTATGGCAGTATTTATTATCAATTGCCGAATACGGTCTGGAGTTGGGATAATCCGAAAAGCAAGGTAGATTATCTGAAGCCTAATTCCCTGGCAATAGTACGGAATACCGATGACCTGAAAAAAGTGCAGCACCGGTTTAAACTGCCAAAGGCAAAACTTATCAGAGACTTCGGGAAACAGCAAATTTATCTTCTGGACAAGTAACATGAGTGAAGAACCGGAAAATAAAAACGAGTCGATTTTTCAGAAACGCGTCTCCACGTATTTTGCCCTGAGCATCGTGATTCCGCTCCTGATCGGGTGCGCGTATATCGTTGATATCTGCAACTGGCGCAACGCATTGGTATTCGGCCATGACAGTACAAGCTATGCCATGCTTGCGGAGGGAACGGATAATGCCCGATATATTATTAATGCGAAAGGAATATTAAAAAGGGAATGGCCTGTAAGTCCTTTTTATCGGGCTCCGTTAATTTCGTTCCTGCTGGCCTTGGAATTATCCATGTGCGACAGCATACTGTTCATCGCATGTTGCCAGTTACTCCTGGTTGTGGCAACAGTATTCCTGACTTATCAGATCGGCAAACTGATGTTCGACGAAATATCGGGATTCATTGCCGCCGTCATGCTGTCATTATACGGTGGTTTCGTGTTTCTAACCGTGGTTCCTTTAAGCACCGTAACTGAAGCTTTTTTTGCCACACTGTCGCTTTTCCTGATATGCCGCCTCCGCCGCAACTTCTGTATCTGGATGGCAATTGTCACTGGTTTATCCGGGGCGCTGATCGTTCTCACGCGCCCAAACTACCTGGCTATTTTTCCTGTTGCCTTCGCGCTGGTGGCGCTGGAATACTGCCTTACCCACAAATCCTTTAAGAGGTCGGTTCCGGTTCTGGTTGCCGGTGCAGCGGCATTCCTGATACTGGTTTCCCCGGCGATAATCTGGAACAACGTAAGTTCTGAAAAAGGCGTGATATTCGTTCCCAGTACCAACGGCGCGCACACCTATCGAATCAGCAACAGTTATGACTCCCCGGTTTTCAATTACCGCGAACCTCACGAAAGACAGATGCCGACGACCACCTGGCCGTTCTGGCGTCACCAATTCCACAAAGCATGGGGATATTGGCGGGCTGTTGATTATCCCCAAAACGTAAACTTCTATTTCTACCGCCAAAATTCGAGTATTTTGAAACTGCTGTTCGTCAATTTCGGCCTGATTGGAGTGCTGTATCTTTGTGCTTGTATCTGGTTCATCCGCGATTGGCGCGATTACTGGCCGTTCTATCTTTATCCCATGGGACTGGCAATCACGGTTATCGCATTTTACATCATCGGCCGTTTCCGGATACCGGCAGTTCCCGGCATGGCCGTATTCGGCGCGGCGTTTGTCATGGATTTCTACCGAAAACTCCGCACGAAAGCTCCGGAGAACTATTCATCGCGCCAAAAAATCCGCCTGTATATATTTCTTGTTCTGTTCCTGGTATTGTTCTTTCTCAGCAGACCATTTGAATCAGTCATCAGAAAACAGGATTGGCAAAAAGACAGTACAACCTATCTTGCCCAACTGGATATTCCGGGGTATCGGGAAGCATTAACCAAACTTCTTGCCGAATATCCGGACGATCACGTAGCCTGGTTGTATCTAATTGCCGCCAACATATATACAGGAAATGTACCCCAAGCGGAAAAGTTCCTGGTGTTTTTCATTAACCGGGACAGTAATAATAACGAGGCGGCCGCAAGAAGGGGATATTTTATCCTTACACTCCGTGACCTGAATCTAGCCAGAAAAATCCAGGAAGGAAAAACCTCCAGGAAAGCCTGGCTTGACCATATCAAGGATCCATCCCGGTGCGGCCACTTAGCAAGATTCTATCTTGAGCTTGAAAAAATATCACGAAAACGGTTTAGACTCGGCATCGACCACTCCGTTAACAACGTGGCCGACTCAATATTACAGAAACCACAACCATGATTAAAACAAATCAAAATAGAACATTCGGCGTTTTATACAAAATTATCATTGTTATCTTGTTCTTTGCATGCTTTCCGCTCCTCGCATCAGACGCCCCAGATAAAGCAACCGCGCAAAAATGGCTTGACGCTGTCCGCAACAACAATCAAAAACAAGCTGTTGCCATGGCTGATAAGCTGGTAAAAAGCTCCGAATACCAGTACACTGCCAACAAACTATATATTCTCCTTTTTCAGAAGGCAAAACTGGCTCCCCAGCTTCTAACATCTCCCTTCAATAAGTATGATTTTCAATTGTGGCGCGACGCCTGTTTCTTTCAGCAGTTGGCGCAACGGTTGACTAAGGGATGCAACGATCCGCTGAAAAAACTTACCGAAGCAGTATCCAAACGTTTAAAAAGTTACGAAAAACCAGATACACACCCATTGTGGCCATATCATCTCTGGCAACGAGGTTTCGGAGTATGCGACAGGCAAAGTATGGTTTTGTGTGAGCTGGCTTATCAACTAGGATACAAGACCGCAATAGTATGGCTCTGGGATTCCGCGAAAAACGTGTCACCCCATACCATTTGCATCATAAAATCCCCTGAAGGAAAAATTTGGATAGGTGATCCGCTCCACAATAATATTATCCCGGTAAAATCTTTTATCAGCTTCTCCAAAGATGCTCCATTAATCACGAAATTGTGGAGCAAAAACTGGCAATCATACTTACAGAACAGTCGCATATTCATCCCGGCGTATCCTCAGGATTATTGTATAAAAAACAAAATCCTGTACGAGCGAATTCACAAACTCCTCAAAGATAAGTGCCCCAAGTTTGGTAAAGATCCGATTTCCCGTTTCAATGACTTTTTCAGGACAGGTGAAAATTATCAGGATATCCTGAACAATAAACGACTTAAGAAAAGTTTTTTCGGTCAATACCTCATAGAGTTGCATAAACAAATTAAACTTAATAAAGAAACAGCAAAACATCTCTGAACTTATGCTTTCTAAACAAAATTTGAAAAACTTTCCCAATGCCGATGCGATGGCGGTAGCTGCGGCAAACCGGATACTGGAGCTCGTGAACGCCTGCTCCGGGGCATTCACCGTGGCGCTGGCCGGAGGCAACACTCCGAAACCTTTGTACTCGCTGCTGGCTTCGGATTATTACCGTGAACGTGTGCCATGGGAAAAAATCCACTTTTTCTGGGGCGATGAACGTTTAGTGCCGCCACAAGCCCCGGAAAGCAATTTTCAGATGGTAAACACCCATCTGCTGAATCATGTTCCGGTTCCGATGGGAAACATCCATGAAGTGGATACGTCGTATTCTTCCCCGGAAACAGCCGCAAAAAATTATGAATTCGATTTAAAAGTTGTTTTCAAAACCAAGGGAAAACTCTCGCTGGGAAATTTCCCGGTTTTCGACGTGGTCCTGCTTGGAATGGGCGCTGACGGCCACACCGCATCGCTCTTTCCGCATTCTCCGGCACTGTCGGAAACTAAATTGTGGACAATCGGAGTTCCGGCGCCAACCACCGCGAAACCGGCCGTCCCCAGAACCACGTTCACCTATCCGGTGCTGAACAGCGCCAAACAGGTAATTATCATGATCGAAGGAGAAAAAAAACTTGAGCTGTTACGCAAATTCCAAGGCCAGACCGGACTCGACAAAACCGAATATCCGGTACTGGGAATTAAAAATTCCCCGAATGTTGTCTGGTACGTAGTTGACAACAACACCGACAAATGATTTATTCCCCCCAGAGATATCCTCTGGACTGAATTGGCCGGGATCACGAAGCATTCCGGTAATACAAAAACTATTAGATTTGAAGATGTAATAATGAAGATTGTAAAAATTAATTCGACAGGCGGCGCATCCGGCGACATGTTGCTTGGAGCGCTTGCAGGACTTGGACTCGACACCATTGAGCTAAACACTGAACTTGCGTCACTGCTGCCGGAAGAAAATTTCACGGTTGAGGTAGAACGCATCACCCGCAAAGGTTTCGCCGGAAACCGGTTGGAAGTCAACTGCCGAGAGGAATCGCACCACCACCGCCATTTCCCGATGATATGCGATATCATCAATAACTCCGGACTCCCGGAAACCGTTAAAACTAATGCCGTAAAGGTTTTTAAAGTGCTTGGCGAAGCTGAAGCAAAAGTCCACGGAACCACGCTGGATAAAATCCACTTTCACGAGGTTGGAGCAGTCGATTCAATCGTGGACATAGCCGGAACGTGTCTTGCCCTTCACAAACTTGGCGCGGACGGCTTCTGTCTTTCAGGTTCACTCCCGATCGGCACAGGGACAATGAAATGTGCGCACGGAATCATGCCGATTCCGGCCCCCGCCACCGCGGAGCTGCTCAAAGGCATGCCGATAGTCCAGACTGATGAACCCTTTGAAATGGTTACTCCAACCGGCGCGGCGCTGCTCAAAGCCCTGGCGGTGACGATGCCGCCGGAAACCGGAACGATCGCCGCATCATCATACTCGTTTGGAAAGCGCGAATTGAACAACCGCCCGAATATGCTTCGCGCGGTTTTATTTACCGGATCTGAAATCCCGTCCGGCAACAATGACACCTGTATCAAGCTGGAATGCAACCTCGACGATTGCTCCCCGGAAATAATCGGAGCAATGTTTGACACGCTCTTGGATGCCGGAGCGTTGGACGTTTTCGCTACGCCGGTACAGATGAAGAAACAGCGTCCGGGCGTACTGCTCTCCGTGCTCTGCGCCGCGGACCGTCAAGCGGAACTGGAAGAAATAATTTTCCGGGAAACCGGAACTTTCGGCATCCGGGAATCACACCATAACCGGAGGATCCTCGACCGGGAATTCCGCGAGATCGAAACCCCGTGGGGAAAAGTCCAGCTGAAGGTTGGCAGCCTTAACGGAAAAGTCATATCTTATGCCCCGGAATTCGAGGATTGCCGTAAACTTGCGGAAAAAAACAACGTTTCCATTAAAACAATTTACAACATTGTGTTAAAATCGGTTGCCGAATGAAGAAAACCGATTTAATATAAATGATACGTCGAAAAAAACTGCACAAAACCAACAACAAAATTCAGTTTTTCCATCAGGGGAGGAAATTATGCCGGTCAGTCAGGAGTACGTTGACTATGTACTCGAACAGCTCGAATGTATTGGTGAAGTAACAACCAAAAACATGTTTGGAGGCGTCGGACTCTACTTCGAAAAAACTTTTTTCGCGATTATTATCGATGATATCCTTTATTTCAAGGTTGACGACTTTACCCGGGACGATTACGAATTTCTCGGGATGGACCAGTTGAGAAAACCGGGCAGCAAGTCCAAATACATGCCCTATTTTGAATTACCTATCGAGATACTCGAAGACGAAAATGATCTGCGGGAATGGGCGGAAAAATCCATTGCCGCCGCCAGGGGGGAAAACTAACTCCTCCTCACCTTTGTCTCATGACTTAAACGTTTGTTTCATGACTTAAACGACCGCGTATTTTGATGGATTTTCAGCGGCGTGACGGTCCAGCCCGTCCATGATGGCGGTACAGCTGTCGCGCCACCGTTCCTCGGGAATATCCTCGGTGATCCCCATGATCACCCCGGCGGGTGAATCGAGCTGGTCAAGCATTTCCACCGTAAACCGGGCAACTTCTTCGTCAGGTTTGAGGTGGACGCTTGAAGTAAAGTTCAGCCACAGAACTTTGTCCGGCCAGGCATTACTCGCCTCCCCGAGAGTCATGTCGGTATCCGGAGCGGGGGTAAACGCCTCGATGTAATCAAGATCGGTTTTCGCTATTTCTTCGGCAAGCAGCTTGCAATTGTCATCGAAATGACATCCGATCAGTTTACCATGCTTATGCATGACTTCGGCGGCCTCGTTATAATGAGGCACGTAATATTTCTTGAAGGTATCCACGCCGATGATCGCCGGAACCACGTTTCCCCCGTAATTTGCATGGGAACAAGGTGACTCCGCCACAATACTGTATACCTGACGCCGTTTTTCCACCAAAGCGTCATATAGCTTGAGGATTTCGTCCTGATTGTCCATCCACTCCATGCAGTAAGTCTGCATATCCATGTAGCCGCCGGAGATCAGCGTCTGAAGCGGCTCCAGCCCAAAACTGGTGCGTAAAATAAAATCATCCCCCAGCGCCTTCCGCAATTTTTCAACACGGCCATAACAAGGTTCAAACTGCATGTCCTCGATCATGAATTTTATCACTTTATAATCGTCCGGGGTTTTGAACATCTTCTCATGAGTCCAGGTGGTAAATCCGGCTGGTTCCCGGAGATTAGTTACCATCCCGGCCGGAGTTTCAAATTGGGTGCGTGTCAGGGTCTTGCCGTTTTCCCGGTAAGTATGGCTGGTTTCCTTGACGTTAGGGGTCTTTATACTGCACACCCCGATACGTTTTACTATACACAATCCGCGATTTCGCATGTTGCGTTCAGCAGTACACTGCGGAACTTTCTCATTGTACATGGTAAAAGGCACTTTGTCGGCAACTCCGCCGCGCAAAACTGTTTCTACTCTCTTTCTCGGGGTCATGATTTTGCTCCACACATAAAATATTGATTATTTTGCTCTGTTATTATATATTATACCCTGCATAATTAAACATAAAATGGAAAATATTGCTTTACAACATGGAAAATATTGCCAAATATAAAAGTGAATATCGTGCGCTGTTTCAGCACACCGACATCTCAAACCGCATGGGGGTAAAACTGATCACCGGCGGCATACTGTTCGACCGAACCGATTACTGGTGTAAAGGAAGGATAAGGGACGACTACCTGCTGATGTATACTTTCGGCGGTTCCGCCTGGGTCCTGGAAGGCGCTAAAAAAAGTGAATTGAACCCCGGTGACTGGTTCCTTATCCGGCCAAACATTGCCCATCATTACCGCGACATTGAATCCTGGTCATTCGGATATATTCATTTCGCCGGCAACCTTGCCTCGGAAGCGCTTGACCGGATAAACTTTTTCTCACGGGAAAATCTCGGTTTCCGTCAACGGAACGATACCGCCGCGAATCTGCTTTCGGACATCATTCACTCCACCTCCGATCCCACCGCCGCCGGGGAAATCGCCCGTAACGCAAAATTCCTGGAACTGCTCGCGGCATTGCACGGCAATTACTTTGAAGCAAACCCGGAAATGGATATTCAGAGCATTGTCAGGGAATATGCGGAAGAACACTTGAAGCGGGTAATCAGCCTTGAGGAACTGGCGAAACTGGCCGGAATGTCGCAATTCCATTTCTGCCGGAAGTTCCGTGAGGAAACCGGATTCCCCCCCATGAGGTTCGTCCAGAAACTCCGTATCGAACGGGCGGGGAAAATCCTCGGACAATCCCCAAATGTGAAAATCTCGGCAGTGGCAATGGAAGTCGGCTTTGCCGATCCGCTCTATTTTTCAAAAGTATTCAGCAAGTGGACCGGCATGTCCCCCATCGAATACCGCAACTTCCTGCTTACCCCGAAAGGATAAAAAAACATCTTACCCGGAACTAAGGAGCCGTTAAAAAATAACCTTGACATTTGCCGGTGAAGATTTCGGATGGATTATCATGATGTGATCGAGGAGCATATTAAAAAATATGTAACGAATGAACAGCATGATAAGGCACCGGAAACGATTATTTTCCGGAAAAATTACCTTAAGGGACTTGAAAACTAATAAAAAGTAGTTCAATATTATTAGTATACTTGAAGAGAAAAACCAACAACTTGGGGTAAAGTTATGAAAGGTCTGACCGACAAGCAAAAGAACATGCTGGATTTCATCGAGGAATTCCAGGAACGTGAAGCAATGGCTCCTACCGTATACGAAATCGCCGACCGCTTCAACATCAAAACCTCAACAGTGTTCGCTCATATCCGTGCTCTTCAGCGCAAAAATTACCTGACCAGGTCATCCAAGGCACGGAGCATCTCACTTACCAAACCCCGCCGCAAGCCCAAACACATGTCGTTTGTGTTGCCGATTCCGTTGCTGGGCCGGATCAACGCCGGTCTGCCCGCCGAAAGCATGGAGTACAAGGAAGGTGAAGTTTTCTGCGATCTTTCCTTTGTAAACCGGGCGGAAATGGAAGAAGTGTTCGCCCTGAAAGTCCAGGGAGAAAGCATGCGTGACCTCGGAATCCTTGAAGGCGACACCATTATCGTGAAGCACGGCGAACCGGTCAAGGCCGGTGATGTGGTAGTTGCCATGGTGGACAATGAAACCACGGTTAAAAGCTATTATCCGCTGAAAGGGAAAAAGGTGGAACTGCGCCCGGCCAATCCGGAATTCCAAACTCAGATATACAGTGACGAAGACGTAACCATTCAAGGCAAGGTCATTGCCCTGATGCGTAAAGTCTGATCCGGCACACTACAACCGGAAATTAAAAAACCCGCCAATTTAAGGCGGGTTTTTTATATTTTAACACTGGGCGCTCAAAGTTCCGGATCAGCCGCACCATTCAAGTTCGACGTCTTCCATTTTTGCTTTGAGCTTTTCCAGTGAACGTTTCTGTATCTGCCGGACACGTTCCCGTGAAATCCCGAACTTATCGCCGATAAACTGACGGGTTTTAGGTTTTCCGGTATTGAGTCCGAAATAAAGTCTGAGAATCTCTATTTCACGATCATCAAGGGTTTCCATAACTTCGGCAAGATAATCGTAAAATTCCTTCCGCATCAATTCCTTTTCCGGCGACAACACTTTTTCATCCGGGGTGCTGTCTTTAACCTCCAGATCGGAATCCGCGTAAACCGGCTCCGACATCGAACAGGCGGTAACATCCGCAAATCGGAGTTTTCTCACGGTTTTCGGGCTGCAGCCGATTTCTTCGGCTATCTCAGTATTTTCAGCCTCCCTGCCCTGCTCTTTCTTGATTTTCGCGGCGGCGGTGCGGATCTTCCGCATTTTCCGGGCGGACTGAACAGGTATACGGATTAATTTTGCTTTGTTTTCAGAGGCGCGCAGGATGGCTTGTTTGATCCAGTAAGCGGCATAAGATGAAAATTTCACCCCTTTTTCGAGGTCAAAACGTTCCGCGGCTTTTATCAAGCCTATCGAACCTTCGCTGACCAGGTCTTCCCACGGCAAACCGCAATGACGATAATCCCTGGCAATCTTAATAACCAAACCAAGATTATTTTCAATAAGGGTAGTAAGCGCCTGATTGCGGTTCTTCAGATTCCCGTCCTGAATCTTATCAAATAACTCAGCATCTGTATTAACCGCATGGGTGCGCTCTTTCCTGGTCTGCTTTTCCTTTTTCTTCTGCGTTTTCATCTTATTTTCCTGAGCCATTCTATTTGTTGGCTTCAACGCCCCTAAAATATTAGAGCATAAAATGTGCCGAAAAGTTCACTGCCGAATCCGGGAAAAAAGCCTTTTTTTTGTTTTAAGTACAAATGTTCACTACATCAGACGCGATTTTTATCATGTTAATTACTATTATCGTCCATTTTTCAAAAAAAGTAACTATTATTATTATAAAAAATGAGAATTTTTTTAGCAAATTTGCGAAAACAAGAATTTTTCAACGGCTTCTATCACGCCAAAACAATTTGCAAAATACTGTAAAAATAGCTATTATCCGAAGTGTATTACCAGTATTCAACTTGAAACGGCAATAAATGGAATGAGCGGCAACAAACAACAGGACTTTTATCCCGGCGACGTCCCGGCAAGGCCCGGGGTTTATGTATTCCGTGACCGGTTCGGCAAGGTGATTTACGTAGGAAAAGCCGCTAACCTGCGGAAACGGGTATCGCAGTATTTCCAGCCGTCGCGAAGCCACGCTTCCGACCCTAAAGTGCGGTCACTCATAAAATCCATTACAAATTGGGAAGTGTATCCGGTCAAAAACGAGGATGAATCGCTAATCCTCGAATCGCGCCTGATCAAACAGTATGCCCCGCGCTACAACGTGCTGATGCGGGACGATAAACGCTATTTGCTAATCAGGATCGATTTAAATGAAGACTATCCACGTCTGAAACTGGCCAGAGTCCGCAAGGACGACGGCTGCCGTTATTTCGGCCCGTTCCCCAAGGGTGGGATGCTGCGTCCTACAATAGATTTTCTCACCCGCTATTTCCGGATCAGGTCGTGCAAATCGACGCTGCCCACCGAACATGACCGCAAACACTGCCTGGCAAAAAACGTCCGCGACTGTTGTGAACCGTGTATCGGTAAAGTCAGCCGGGAAGAGTATCACGCCAGAGTCGCGGAAATGATCAAGGTATTGGACGGCAGTATAAAAGAGCTCGTTGCGAATCTCAAAGACCGGATGGAAACCGCCGCAAAGGAAACGAAATTCGAACTCGCCGCTAAATGGCGCGACATGGTTACAAATATCGAAGAGGTTTTCGGAGGCAGAAACCGCAGTTTCAGGTTCGCGAAAATACCATCAGCCACCGGGGAAGAAGCGGTAAAAGACTTGCAGGACGCACTGAAATTATCAAGTCCGCCAAGCAGCATCGAAGGTTTCGATATTTCTAATATCGGCGGACAGCTTGCGGTTGGCAGCATGGTAAACTTTGTCGATGGCAAACCGAATCCGAAGGGTTACAGGCGGTTTCGCATCCGGGACGTTCACCAGATCGACGACTTCGCCATGATGCACGAAGTAATCAACCGGCACTTCAAACGAAAACTTGACGATAACCGGCCATTGCCGGGCCTGGTCCTGATCGACGGCGGCAAAGGCCAACTCAGCGCCGCCCTTCAAGCGCTTGTAAAACTGAAATGCCCCCCCTTCCCGATCATCGGACTGGCAAAAAAGCAGGAAGAAATCTTTCTCCCCGGCCAGGACAAGCCACTGGTGCTGAACAGAAACCGTCCTGCCCTGAAACTCCTTCAGGCATTGCGCGATGAAGCCCACCGGTTTGCCGTGAATTATCATCGCGGATTGCGAAGCCGCCGTATCCAGGAGTCACTGCTGGACGACATTCCCGGCATTGGCGATAACCGGAAGCAGGCAATCCTCAAAGCATTCGGTTCAATCCGCAAACTCCGAAAAGCCACCCCGGAGGAAATCGCGGAAAAAATCCCCGGCATCGGAACGCAATTCGCCAAAACTATCCACGATTACTTGCGGAAGTCATAATTATTTTTTATAAGTAGCATTAACTGCCCCCTGGCGTGGACGGCATCGAGAAAGGCAGTGTAACTCCAGGAACAATCCT
This sequence comes from Victivallales bacterium, assembly GCA_963678815.1. GTDB lineage: Bacteria > Verrucomicrobiota > Lentisphaeria > Victivallales. The sequence continues at coordinate 2,326,748 of OY787460.1, read as the reverse complement.
TTGCGCTCACCTGGGCTCCGGTTTTGCGGTCGATCTGTTCGGAAAGATGAAATTTTTCACTGTTATTTCCAGCAAAAAATTTCACGGCTTTCAGCATCCCGTCGCCAGACTTGACCAGAGCGGTTATCAACCGGTTGAATCTCGCCGGATCATAGCTTCGTCCGAGTTTATCTCCGGGAGCCAGTTTCATTCCCGGCGCGGCCTGCCGGAAAAACTTTACGTTCAGCGGAGTAACAATCACGATTCCCGTCCGGTACAGTTCGCCGGCAACCAGGTAGTAATATTGTGCGAAAACACAGGTGCAGGGAATCCAGGGATTACCGGCAATAAACATGTAACCATCGTAATTATCGCACGGAAACCTTCCAATCAACGGCCCTGCCTGTTTGTTTTTCCGCAGCCAGCCGTTTACCGGATACATCCGTTCAAAAGTCTTCCGGACTTCATACGCGGAACTCAGCATTCTATCGCTGTCGGGCGCAAACCTGTCGGCGGGAGACTCCGGTCTGCCGTAAACCGCCGCAAGTACAACCGCACTGTCAATTCCGACGCCCCTAAACGCCTGGTTTCCGCCGGAAATACATTCCGCATAATATTTCAGCTTGAGATTCCAGTAAATCTCAAGCTCTCCCGCCAAATATTTAGCGGTGAAAAGATAAACTTTCGCGGCGTCCTTGTCCCCCAATATTTCCGCGAGTTTCGCTCCTTCCAGCAACGCTTTACGTTGAATCATGGCGGTAAAGAAATGGCACGCCTTGATTTCCTCCCACAGCCCCACGCTTGGTTTGCGGCAGTTTTTCACAATATAATCAAGATCTTTGCGGATCATCAGCCGGTGTTTCATCCGGGCTTTGGGATTGTACAAATTTTTTATCACGAACTGGAGCTGCTTGTCTTTGAGAAGAATTCGCGCAATTTTCATCAGCGCCAGCGCCCGGAGCGCAGGACCATCGTTTTGAGGCCGCTGCCACTTTCCGGCAAAAACGATTCCGTTTATATTGAACTTCGGCTCTCCGCGGATGTCGCAGTCCTTCCTCGACGGCTGATTGTGAACAACCCTTGTCCATGCAATGTAATTGCGCAGATAATTGAAAAGCATTTTTTTACGTCTGATATCCGTGCATTGCTCGTATTGCCTTGCAATCCGCAGCATAACCAAAGCGGCTTCTCTCACCCAGTGACACATATAATCCTGACTGACTCCCGGCGCCCGGTACGAAGGCGACGCAACAACCGCTCCGCGCACGGATCTCATGTCGCCCTTGACCATGAAATTTTCCGTGGTGCAGATATTTTTCAGCAATTGCTCTTCGGCCGCACGGATCTGCCGTTCCGGAACCGGACAATCAGGAAGCATCGGTTTCACCTTCCCGGCGGTAACCGGAACAAGCCCTGCAAACACGGCTGACAGCCATATTATAATTCTGTAAAACATATACCTTCCAAGTGACTCCAGTTAATCTAATACGGTAAAATGTTACATCAATCAACTTTATTAATTTGAAAAAATATAAAATACCGTTATATATTACAAAATACTCCAAACCCGATGTACCGGTAAGTTTGGCCATGCGGCGTTTAACATCGCCATTGCGGATCCTAAAACTTCCGGTTCTTTTTTTGTAGGTTTGGTAACATATTCCGCGCCACCCACCCAGGCTTTGCGGGTCTATTGTGATACCCGCAAGGTTACACTCTGTTTGTATCAGTTATATACTGGATACATTTGATTTTTTAATGAAAAAAGTGTTCTCAGATGGTTAATGATAAAACGAATTCAGACGGTCGGCGCGCACGGGACAAATTCCTTCGCTTAAAAAAAATGCATTCAGGATTCAAGCAGCTTTTCATTGGCGGAGCCGAATTCCTCTGGAGCGCGGAAGCAGATATTGAAAACCGGACGGTAAACTACCTGTACATTTCGCCAGTTTTTGAACTGCTGTCCGGATGCTCCATCGATAGTTTCACGGGCGGCAAAACCGGAGAGGAACTGATTCTCCCCGAAGATCACGACGCTTGGACGGATTTTCTGCTCAGTCTTCTGGAAATGGACCTTAAAGATCTGCAAAATGAATATCAGCTCCAAACCCCGGATGGACGCAACCGCTGGTTACAAGACAACATTATCATCAATGAGATCAGCAAAAACCGCTTCCGGATGGAATCCATCGTTACCGACATCAGTTACCGCAAACAAATCGAACAGGAACTGACCGCCAGTAATATCAATTTAAACGCCATCGCCGATTATACTTACGACTGGGAAAACTGGATATGCCCCAACGGTGAATTGCGCTGGGTAAATCCGGCAGTGGAACGGATTACCGGCTACAGTAAATGCGAATGCATGAAAATGAAAAACTTTCCCCACAAATTAATTTATCACGAAGATAAAGACAAATTTACCAAGCTATTCCAGCATGCTTTGAATCAGGGATCGGGAAGCGACGCCGAATTTCGCATCGTCAGGAAAAATAACGAGATCATCTGGGTGTCAATATCATATCAACCGATTTTCGACTCGCATGATCAATGCCTCGGACACCGCAGCAGCATTCATAACATTCAGCAGCGGAAAAACTTCGAGGCTCAACTCCAGGACCGCGCGGCCTTCTTCATGAATAATCCTTCGCCGTCATTCCACACCGGCGAGTCGGGAATCATCCTGGAATATAATCCAGCGGTCAGGAAACTCATCGGTTCACAGCTTGAAGGAAAAATGATCTATGACATCCTTCCCGGATTCACCAAAAAAGACCTGGATAAAACCACTGTAAAAAAACCCAATCAAGTGGAAACACTGCTTGATAATAAAGTTTTCCTTTTCACTATCAGAAAATTCCCGAAAACCAATTCTTATTACTTTTACGGCAGCGATATCACGGCGCCCAAAAGAATGGAAATGCTCCATCAGGACATGGAGAGAATCACCCGCCATGATTTGAAAACCCCGCTCTCCACCATTATCAATGTCCCGACACTAATGCGGGAATTGATGGGTTCCAAACTCGATGAAACCCAGGAAGACCTGCTGGCGCTGATCGAAAAAGCCGGACGCCAAATGATCAACACTGTCAATCACTCCCTAGACATCTATAAAATGGAACAGGGAATCTATGAACTGAAGCCTTCCCCGATCGACCTGCTCCCGGTAATTAAAACCGTCTGCCAAAACCTTGAAAATCTAGTAAGACAGCAACAACTCTCCTTCAGCATAAATATCGATGGTAAAACCGCCAGTTCCAATAATGAATTCATTATCTATTCCGAAGAATTTCTTTCATATTCGCTTTTGGCGAATCTGGTTAAGAACGCCGTGGAAAAATCCCCGAAAGGCGGAGAAATCAAGATTGATCTCCACAGCGGAGACCCGGTACAGATAATAATCAGGAACCAGGGCGAAGTTGTAAAGGAAATCCGTGCAAACTTTTTTGATAAATACGTTACCTCCGGAAAAATCGGCGGAACCGGCCTTGGCACTTACAGCGCCAAACTGATCGCCGAAGCCCACGCAGGCAATATCTCTATGAAAACCGGAAGAAACCATACCGCCATAAACATCACGATTCCCGTGGAAAAACTCAAAAAGATTTCCTCCGTGAAGTAATTGCCGTCTTGTCCAAAATTAGGATTCAAAAATATGACGGATGATTGACGGATGATTTGAGGCTATAAATTCTGTTTCTGCAGCAGATTTTCATGGAAAGTTTTGCGATTTTACGGTTCCCAATTGCCTTCATGAATCGGAATGCCTTCAATTTTGAAGTCTGGGCAATGGGAGTCCCTCTGGAATTGATCCGGGAATGATTCAGAAAAATAGGTCGCTATGCAGCTTCTCTATAGTAATGCTTCAGAAGTCCACCGAGACGCTTATAGCACCCGATATCACCATCATTACTCTCTGTCTCTGTGGACGGGGTAGGAAATGGAATGCAGTTATCCAACCCTTGATGCGGACGTTCTTCATGGTAATGGACGACGTATTCAGAGACTGCTCTTCGTAATGACTTTTCACCGATGAAGATCATGTTATCCAGGCATTCGGATTTTATGCTGAGCACAAATCTTTCAGCGTAGGCATTCAAATTCGGCGACATCGGCGGCAGCTTTACAGGTTCAATATCAGCACTTTCCATAATTGCGTCAAATTGCTGAGTGTACTTTGTATCGCGATCATGGATCAGATATCTTGCGCCGATGAGTTCACCATCATAGGCGGTTACATTCCTAGCAATCTGCGTCATCCATTCGCCATTAGGATTTGGGGTAATTCCGCCGATTACAATCTCTTTTGTTTTGAGATTAATAAAAAACAAAACGTAATAAGTAATCAAGCCGAATTTTGTCCACACCTCTGTTGTGAAAAAATCAGTGCTCCATAGCATGTCTTTATGAATTCGAATGAACTCAGCCCATGACATTCCCTTGGCGTCTCTGTCAGGCGAAGGATTAATCCCATTTCTCTTGAGAATATTTGCAATTGTCGTTCTGGAAATTTTAAATCCAAGATTTCTGATGACTCCCAAAATTCGAGTGTAACCCCAGCGAGAATTGTCCAGAGCGATTGTCAGGATCAATTCTTCCAGACTCTTTAACGTCCGAGGACGTCCGACTTTGCGTTTCAGAGATTTTGATGAGTCAAATTTCCTCGCGATCAACTGCCGGTGCCAGCGCAAAATTGTAGCCGGAGACACAATGGTGGCAAGTTCATATAACCGCTTATCGATAGCTTTACCTTTTTCGGCAAGGAGTTTCCGCTGTTTATCCGTAAATCCCGGACGCTTATTGATGCTTTTGAGTTGAGCCTTGAAAACCTGAAGCTCAGCGTGTAGATATTCATTTTCTTTGAGCAACTGCTCATTAATATCAACCGAACCAATCTGCCGAAGCAAACACAGCACGGCCTTCCAAAAAAGTTGTTTCATACGATACCTGATTATTATTAAACAAAAACGCCCAATATAGAAGAATAAAAACATATGGCAAGACGCCGTACAAAGATCCCTGTTCCGCAAATCGTAAAAATAACGGATAAGCAACGCTAAAAAGAGAATTTTACGCTCAAAACACACCCGGCAAATTCGCGCATTCTATTTATGGACAGGACGGGGTTATACCAACGACAACGGAGACGGCACCGGAACTTCTTTCCTGAGCCGGCAGCTATCCCGGATGGCCTTGGTCATTTCATATGCCTGGATTCCGTCACTCAGGGTGATCGGCATCGGTGCGTCCTCGAGATAGGCATCGAGAAAATCTTTGATCTGGAGAACGTTCATATCTTCGCAGGAGGGGAGTTCGCCGTGAAGATACCATTCGTAGGTTTCCTCGGCGGCGCGGGGCCGTTCCCGGTATACTTTTACCTGGGAATGAATCGACCAATCGTATTGAACCGAAAGATTCTCCATGTGGATATGTCCGGTAAGATGCGCCCGGTGACTGCGTTGCGACAGGGAAAATAACCCCATCCCCTGCTTGAACCGGAAACACGCGGCAACTTCCTCCTCCTCGAAGGAAGGCTGGTAGCCGGAACTAGTATAATCCATTGCGGTCACCGACTCCGGGTCGCCGCCCACAAGTCGGAAATAATGCATGTCGTGTGAGCAGTGCTGGTTCAACTCTCCGCCGGACTCCTCCAACCGGTGCCTCCAGTTGGGTTTTTCCGGCATGATTCCCGTACTTGGCGAATACCGATGGTGATGGATCGCAATAAATTTACCAGCGCCGGGACGGCGGCGAATTTCCAAAGCCTTGCGGTGCGGCATGATGTAAGGTGATGAAATCCCCACATAACATACCGGATGATGTTCCTGCATGGCGTCGATCAGTTTGTCCCTTCCGGCGTCATCTACGCAGACAGGTTTCTCAAGATAGATATCTTTACCCGCTTCGGCACAAGCGGCAAAAGCATCCGGATGCAGGCAAGGAGGCAGGCAGATCACCGCAACATCGAAATCCGCTTTTTGAAACTCCGTAAGATTGTAATATGCTTTGCCGCCGTAAGTAACGGCCGCGTGGCCGGCCTTGTCTTTATCAATATCGAAACAGGCGGTGACTGACATCTGTTCCGGAGCTGCTTTCCGAGCCGCATCCATTAACTGTCTAGTACGGTATGGATTGCATCCATATAAGCCTAAACGAATTTTTTCATGCATCATATCTTCACCTTTTTCATCTTTTTATACATTTCGTGGATTAGCGAACCACGGTAAACTTCGACGACGTCTTCAAAGACGAAGCTAAATCCTTTCCCTCAATCCGCCAGGTTCCGGCGGGCGCATCCAGTGGCAGACGCAGCGGAATTGTTGTTTGTCCGTCCGTCAGACGGTAAACGGCTGAAGCGTCGGTTTTCCGGCCTCTGCTGTCGTAAACATCGATTCTCACTCCCTGGCGCCCTTTCAGCGGCTTGCCGTTGTCCCCGAGCAATTTGACATCAATTGCTCTTATTTTGCCGCATCTGGCTTGTTCCGGACAGGCGAAAACAAGTTTTTCCGGCGGTTGCGGATAAACCGCCAGCACCGCGGCGGATCCCGGTTTCAGCGGCAGTTTTAACGAAACCCGCCCGTCCGGACCTTTTTCGGGAGTCAGGCGTTTTCCGGTCCGCAGGTTATAAATTGCGGCGTTTGGTTTTTCCAGCAGCGACACCGTCACCGTTTGCTTTACGCCCACATCGAACAATCTGCTGCTGAATTTCTTTGCCCCATTCTTTTCCCTGAATTCCTGCATCTCGTCGAGAACGTCCGAACCAATATCCTTTGCGGCAAGTTTTTTTCCCGGAAATGCCTCGGCCCACTTGTTGTTGATAACAAAAACGAATTTTGTGCCCGGACATTCCTTGGTCATCACGATTGCCCGTCCGTTTTCGAGCCGGGTATACGGTTTGATTTTCCGTTTGAACTTTTTAACCCAGCGCTTGAATTCACCGCTGTCGGATACAAAGCCTAATCCTTTCGGGTTTTTGGAAACTTTCGGGGCAAGCATATCCGCCTTGAAGACCGGGTTGGCTTGGTTGTCAAGGATCAGCGTACCGCCTTTCTTTCTCCAATCCTGCACAACCTTATTAACCGAATCGAGCTGATATTTCAGTCCCGGAATGTAAAGATAGCGATACTTGTCGAGGCCGCCGTTCAAAACCTGGCTCTCGTAGAGGAAATCAATCTGAAGGTCATTATCAATAAAATTGTTATTGATATTTTTCAACATCATATTATATGCGTGCCACCATTCCTCGCCGGCGCGTCCGAGCTTGTTCGTTCCGGAGTAAAGGACCGCAAGCGGGGCCGTCCGGAACGGCACATCGCCCACCACCGGTCCCAGACGCGAAACTTCCCTGACGGCGGTTTTGATTCTGGCGGCGCTTCCGGGGCGGAGCCGTTCATTTTTCTCCCAGTCTTTGCTCCACCAGCCGAAACACCGCAGTTCCTTTGCGGGCATGGCCAGTCCGGTCCACAGGAATGCCGCCGCCATGTCGCCACTCGGGGGGACTTTGGTTTTCCGGTCATTACCAAGGAATATTTCAGGCGCATAGTAACAATGTCCGGTCAGCGGATAATACTCTTTTCCGGCCGCCTGCGCGGCGGCGTATCCCATCTTCCAGACAGTCAGCATGGGGCCGGGACTGTTGGCATAACGCCAATTGCTCATAACGTCCGCCCATGCGGCATATTGTATCCGGGCGGGTTCCTGCACCAACCTCACGTGCGGGGCTTTCCGTCTGACTGCGGCGGTGGTAATAGCGGAGGTGAAATTCATTCCGTCGCCCTTACGCATCAGCCATTTCACGTAACGCAGAGGCAAGTAATCATTCGGTACGATCCCGGTTCCGGCAAATTTTTCAAGGTTAACTTTGGGCCGCCGGGCCAGATCCGCCCACCCTTTCCGGGGCTTGAACATGGGAGCATCCAAGCCTAAGTCCTTTTTCAGCGCTCGCATTGTGGCCGACGAGGTTTCGACATCATCCCTGCCGGTTCCCTCACTGTTATGGATACAAGTGGTGACCCAGGGAAAAGGCGCGAGCTTCTCCGCGAGACTATCCGCTTCATATTTCAGTCTGGATATATGAATATCCGCGGCCGGATGCGGTAAATCGCTGATGTTCCTGAAGTTGGCGCTGGCGCGCAGTCCCATTCGTCCAACAAGGTTCAGGTAATAAGCCGTAACGTTCCGGCTGTCGACCAGCCCCAGGCCCAAATCCTTAGCCCACAGGAGGGATTTTTTCGTTCCTCTGCCGCCCCAGTCGCCGATGGTATAGCAGTCGTGCGCTTCCGCCGGGACAATCCAGATATTCCAGGGAATCCGGGCTAGCTCCTTTTTGCCTTTTGACAGCACAATTGCGCATTTCCGTTCCCCGGCGGAATACAGCCAGGGCTGGAATTGTATATCACAGAATGTTTTTCCGTTCCTGACAATCAATTTGCACCGGGCGTCCGGCAACGCTTCCACCCGCACGGTTGCATCCTTGACGGCTTTCCCATGCACAGGCAGGGAAATGCGGACTTTTTCCTCATCGCGTCTGAACGCCTCCCTTACCGGGACTGGCAAAAAAAAATCGGAAGCCGCAATCTGGGGCGGAGTCTTTTCAAGGAGCTTCACCTGCTTCGCGCTCAACGGCTGGTCGAAAAAACGCAGATCGCGGATATCACCCCCGATGTTCCAGAAACGCGGATCATGAGTGCCAATCCAGACACGGTATCTTTTGCCTTTCACAGCGTCCGCCGGTAATGGCTTCTTAAGTTTTGCGCGCGACAGCAGTTTACCGTCGGCATGAAAATAGGCTTCTTTGCCGTTCCAGCTCAGTACCAGCAGATGTTCTTTTCCGTCGGCCAGGATTTTCCGCAAAGCTCTCGAATACAGTCTGGCGCCGCCAACCTTTGACCAATGCATGGTAATTTGCATTATGCCTTGCCATCTTTTGCCGATGAACAACACAGCCCGGTCCCCTGTCACTTCCCGGCCTGAAACATCCGGAACCCGGACGCGGACGCTTATCGCGCCGCGGCTCCAGTTCATGGGGATTTTTTCCGCCTCGAAAGTGCCGGGCCGGGTTTTGCCGCGTTCAGCGCCGCCCGCCATCCACGGAACCGGACTGGGAAGATATTGCGGATAATTATGCCACAGATCGAGCTGCAAAGCCCCAAACTCCACCGGCGACGAACCGGTGACACTCACCCGGACGTTCCCGTCAATTTCTTTCCGGTCCTGTTCAAGAGTGATAAAGACCCGCTTCCATTCCGGACCGGCGGTAACGGATTTTTCCGCTTTTTTCTCCGGCGCGCCGCCGTTTTTGCCCGTTGCCGGTATCCAGTCGAGTCCCAGCTTCACGGGTACGTTTTTTTCTTTCCCGGCGGCCCGGACATATCCGCTGAAAATCAGACCTGAATGCTTGGGGAGCCGGTATTTGTGCTTGATATGGATCAACGGGCTTGTCCAGGTTTTACCCGCATCGAGCCGCATCGCGGAACCGCCGGGAGGCGGGTTTTCCGCGATCTTCTTTCCGGGCGCGGCCAATTCCGGGGGAAGATAATTCCGTCCCTTCAGTTCGATATTCAGGACATTGTTTCCGTCCCGGCGGCGAATAAAGTTTTTGGCGATGGGCACTTCGAGTTTAATGTCCGGTTTCGCGTGCATCATCAGCCGGTCGTCAAGAACCTTGACCACGGCAACGGATTTCGGGACAAGATCATCCGGTTTTCCAGTTTTTTCGCCAGCACGGCAATGCACGAAGGCAAGGAGTAAAAAGGACAACAACACTCTGTTTTTCATGAAAAAACCTTCCATATTGGATTTTTATTTCCAGCCAGTCAAGGGACCGTTCGTTCCCGCCGTGAAAGGACCTTTTATCGTCCAGTTCCCGGCTTTCTTGATGCCCTTTTCCGGGCACATGATTATTTGATGCTCCACCCCTTTCTCATCCGTGTAACGCAAAGCGATACCCTCTTTGGATTGTTTTCCGTTCACGGTAAGCGGCAGGCGCTGAAGATTGTTCACCCGCGAAGTTTTTCCCCGACACGGTTCCAGGATGGTCAGCAGACCGGCGCGTTTCGCGTCAAAGCGGTAAATGAATTTGGGCGCCAGGAATTCAAGATATCTTTTTTCCCTGATCTTCAACCGGTCCCAGGGAAGCATCCGGTATCCGGCGGCCTTAAGGTCTCCCGTGAGTCTTTCCCATTGCCGGTGCTGTTTCACCAGGGGCATCATCACCCGCAGAACGCTGCCGCCGCCGTCCAGACTGATTTGCGTCTGACGCACCCGGCAGTCTTTCGCGATACCCAGGTTGTTCCAGGTGATTTTTAGTTCCTTCGGGGCCGGGGCTTTTTCCACGTCGAGCAAACTGCCGTAACCGACCAGGGTTCCTTCCATATTCCTTTCCGTACCCAGCGGTTTTCCCAGCAGTTTGAACGGCAGACTGCAATGGGCCGTTCCGGCATTCATGTAAGCCATGTCGTAGAGATGTTTCTCTTTGCCGTCGAAAAGGTCCAGCAGGAAAATAAGGCCGTTATACAGCATGATCATCCGCCTGACCCTGGTTCCCGGATACATGTTCTCCGAGCTTATCAGCGCCCCCTGGACAGGCCCGCTGTTCACAAAGCCGGAGACTTTGCACGGCAGTTTGAACTGGTCTTTCTGGTCGACCAGGAGCGTATTCACATGGATCGCATGTTTCCGGCCCCGGCTTCCCTGTTTGACCGACATCTTCTGGCCCAGCGCCCACCATTCCAGATGCAGGTTGTCATGATGTCCGTGCCCCATCAACTTGCCGTAGGGGACGGCGGCCCACAGCCGTTTATCACTCTCCCCCTGGTTGAAGATCAGCAAACCGCAGTCCGGGAAATTGTAACTGCCGCGGGGGAGTTCGGGATTGCCGCGCGGGATATTTTCGGTGCCCCAGAAAAGCGTACCTTTTTCGCGCTTGATATCCTCCCATTTGATACGGCGTTTGGAGCTTTTCCAGATATTGAAAAAGTCGCGTTGGACGGGGACGATAAGTTTGGGATTGCCGGTCCACGCATACAGTTTCTCGAACCAGTCCCGGAATTGCAGACATCTGGACGACCACGAATCCCCCATATCCGGACTCAGCCCGTCCGGGTCCAGCCATTCCTGGATTGAAATACCGAAACGCCGAAACGCCGGATATTGTTTCGCCAGATCGATCCCGGCATTGCGGAGCGTATTGAAGATCGGCATCCATGCCAAAATTACCGGGTCCATGTACTGCCCGGCCATGTTGGTAAAGCCGTCAGGATACAGGTTGTCGCGGAAAAACGCGTGCACTCCGCTGTACTGGTCGTTCAGAACATACGCCAGCAGCGGCGCGTTGTCCGACAGCAACGCCACGCCCAGACCGGCGGCGGTAGTGCGGTGATTGGAATATCCGGGACTCCACATACGCAGCCGCTGATATACGATTTGAGTCAGTTCGTTCAGGATTGCGTGTTTTTCCTTATCGGTCAGGGCGCCGGAATCCCAGACCAAGTCCAGGGTGCAGGCCATGCGGTGCAGCCAATCCGTCTGGCTGAAATAATTACCAACCTTGACGCCACCCTTACCGTTGAAATGCGGAATTGCTATCACATCAGCATTTGTGTAGGGATAAGTGGGCAGAACTTTGATATATTCGCGGATCGTATCGGCGACTCGTTGCAGATATTCCTTTTTGCCGGTGAGCTGCCAGGCGATCGCGAGATCGAGAATGTTTCCCCACCGGTCAAAACTGATGGCATGTCCCCGGTTTTGCTTGTCTTTGTCCCGTTCCCTCCACCAGTAGCCGGATTCCCGATAGCGGGGCATTACCCCATTTAATTCTTTGCCCTTCCAAAGCTTGGAACTGAGCATCTTGCCGCAGGTTTCGCACTGATACCGGTACTGGCATTCGTTGCAACAAGGATTGCTGATGACAATGGGCCGGAGCCGGGTTTTGTCTTTGCAGACCGGACATATTTTATCCCCCGGCTGTTCGGGACGGACTTCGTATTTCGGCAGTCCCGGCGGGATATGCATGGCGAACCCGGCGCGTTTCAGATATTCGTTAGCGGCGGCTTTTGCCCATCCCCATTTTTTCATTCTTGCTTTGGCATTCCTGATTTGCTCGCTCGTGGCGAACAGGTAAGGGTGGGATTTCTCCTTAAAAGGAACCGCCGCCAGCAGCGTGACAGTATGTTCACTGGACGGATCGCCCGATACGGAAAACCGCGCGAATGTTTCCTCGCTGTAGGCAATCGACAGTCCGGTCTTGGCTGATTTCGGCACGGTCACGGTGATTACCGCATTCGCCGAACCTTTGGGCGGAAGCCGGAAAAAGTTTTCTTTGCTGGCCGCGGAAAAAAATTTCAACTTCGAGGTGTCCAGAGTCAACTTGACGGGCAGTTCCCTGCCGGTGCGGTTATAGAGCTTTAGCGTGTAAGTATATACTGACGTCCCGTCGGGCAGATCCCGGCGTTTGCCGAAGTCGAGGTAAAGATCGTCAATGTCGCACTCCACGGAAAACTGCTGGCGGACCAGGCGGACATTGTCCACGAAAACCCGCACATTTTTCCCGGGATCCGCTATTATGTTATTGAATGATAGATACATCCGGCTGTCATGGCGGCTGTAGCTCTGGGAACCGGCATTTTCCGGTTCATGAATATTGAAAGTCATAGTCTGCCATTTTTCCGGATGGAACGGCGGATCGATGTGATGTCCCAGTGCCAGGAATCCGCCCATGAAAGGCCATTGCCGGAAACGGATGCTGAAATAGCCGCTGCCGTTTTCGATGCGGTAATCGAATCTGAGCAGATCATAACTGTCCAGGTCGATTTTCCGTCCGGGGAAGTTTTTCAGGATCCAGTCGCCGCTGCCGCCCTTGCCGAAGTCGAAAACAAGGGCCTTCCCGCCATTCTTGCGTTTGACGGTCTTGGCAGGGAACGGCCCCTTCCATTCGGACGGATCATTCATCCGGGAAAGAGTCAGGCAATTATTTTCCGATTCGGCGGCGGGTCCGGCAAGCGTACCACAAAGCAATAGTAAAAGACACAGTTTTTTCCACATAAAAAATCAACAAATCCTTAAGGTTATTTATTCCGGATTATTTGCGACACTTCCTGAATCAGGGCCAAGGTCCCCCCCCGCTCGATAATCGAGGATTCAACGAAATGTTCCGCCCAGATCAATCCTCCGGCGTTGAAAAGCGCCCCGTCGGCGGGGGCCGCCACTGGCCAGGTTTCCAGTACATTGTCGAGGTTGACGATTTCGGCGAACACCTCCCCCTTTTTCAGAATATCCAGCACTTTCCGGTGAAAAACCAGAAGCCCGGCTTTCTCCGCGATTACCGCATGCTGCTTATTGCTGCTGTAATACTCAATCTGCCGCGCGGGAAGTTCAAGCTTTCCGGGCAGCATTTTCAACTTCTTCATTACATTCATGACTCCCCGCAGACCGGTCTTCACGGATTTTTCGCTCAATTTATTCTGCGGGGTCAATTCCACGGTAAGCGAGGCAATTCCGTTTTCATAACAAGTTTTATCGAGCATGCCGTTAATGACGTCGCTCGCGGCAGTGCCGCTTTCCTCTTTGACCGTGAATATCTCCAGCCCGAAAGCCCGCAACAATTCCCGGTTGCGTTCATGGGCCCATGCCAGGGAACTGCTCATGCCCGTCCAGCCGTGCAGATCGATAAGCACGTCCGCGTCCCTGATCACATTGGTCCAAAGGGTATGGGCGATTGCTTCATTCAGCGATCCATCCGGTCTGCCCGGCCATATCCTGTTCAGGTTGTAACACGGGGCGTCCGGATAATAGCGGCCGTATTCCAGGGGATAGTCCTGCTGACGCATCCGCACCGCCAACTGGTTGACGCACGGGATACAGATGCATGATCCCCGTTCAAGTTTGTTCCGGACACGCGGAATTAGCTGTCTTATGACCTCGATCCCGTTCAATTCCCGCCCGTGCTGACATGCCATTATAGCCAGCAGCGGGCCTTTTTTCCCGGTGGACAGCCGGATTACCGGAATGTCCATCTTGACGGAGCAGGAATCCGTTTCGGCCCTTAAAGCATACTGCTCCATCCTGACATTGGGTATCACCGGGATGTCCATTTTGACGGGGCAGGAATCCGTTTCTTTATCCAAAATCTTGACGCTCATTATTGTCTCTTCACATTCTCTATTTACTGATTAGATTCCTATTTCATATCCACATTGAACGGAAAATCTCTCTGGTCTGGAGCCCCGCTGTCCGCCTTGACCCATTGGGCGCGAAGTTTATATCCATCCGGGAAATACTCGACATGCCCGTCCACGAACAGAAGATTAGCGCCTTTTCCCGCCGTGGGATGTCTGCCGATATAATCGGGAAATGAATTCGAATATCTTACCGAAATGTAATTGCATCCGCCAATTGCGTCGTCTTCCGTGCTGCTTTCGATCAGGTTCATAACCGTCGAGGGCGAATGGATAATAGTAGATTTCGCCGGAGGGTCATTGTCGGCAACTTTATATGAACCGCCTAAAGCCTTTCTGGAATTGTATGAATATTGCGGATATGCATATGACCCGCCCAACTTGGCAACTTGCTGCCAGTTGGAGGAACCCGCGTTGTTCCAGTCGAACAGCTTAGATCTCATGACCGGACAGAACCAGACGGAATTCGTTTTAAAGGTTGTACCGCCTATCTGGGAGTAAAAAGCCGGAAGATAATTAAGCCCCCAACTGCCGGAACCGTCACAGCTCAAGGTAATTGCCCAGTTCTTCCAAAGGTCCCTTCCGGATGAGTATTCCGTTGACGGCGGAACGCAATATGGAAAGAAACCGTTGAAATCACCGGTATAATATTGAAACCCGGTGCCGATTTGTTTCATATTGCTGGCACACTCGATCACCATTGCCCGGTCGCGTGCCGATTTCAACGCGGGCATCAGGATTGCCGCCAGTATGGCAATTATCGCTATAACAACAAGCAGTTCAATCAGCGTGAATTGCCTGTTTCGTTTCTTTGGCCGGGATTTGGTTTGCATTGTTTCCTCTCCTTTTAATATATGATTTTTTTACTGTCCCTGTTCGACATTTATTATTATATCTCAATTTTCCCCGTGGTTGTCTGGTTTTCTAATTTCAGGCCGCATGGTTGTTTCCCCCATTGATAGCATTGTTTTTTCTTTTGTGCTTCTCGCGGGTCATATCGATTTCGTAATTGATCCCGGCCATGAATGTTTCCAGTTCCATCCCTGATTCCAGCGCCCGATCCAGGGTTGAATTCAACCGCATCAGGAATTCCTGCTCTTGGGCATTGTTCGCAAATACGTTATTCGTTTCACAGAAATACAGATCGTCCCGGTATTTGCGGGAATCGATGGAATCCGCCGCGCAGGATTTCAGCACCGGCAAACCGATCTTGTATTCGGCAATCAGCCGCTGGACTTCTCCGGACAGGAAAAATTCCGCCACTTCAAGAGCGCTTTCGGGATAAGCGGCCCTTCCGGAAAGAAGCAGGAAGTGTCCGGTCATTAGGCTTTTTGCGCCGATCTCCTCCGGAACCGGCAGCAATTCATAATCGCCGCATTCCAAATCGAAGAAATCATTTTGCCTGCACGTCCATTTCAAAATGCATTTTTCCCGAATCCCGGGGTCATAATCGTCAATCACCAGACCTTTATCCATCAGGGGCCAGAATTTTTTCATTTTACCATCAAGTTCGGACATATTAACTTCGCGCACCTCCCCGGTACCGTTGGAACAATTAAATATCAGTATCCTGAACATGCTATATACCGTGGAAAGGGTCCATAGGAAAAGACCGCGCTTTCGCGCCCAGTCCGCCAGCCGGTGTAACGCGGCAATGTCAAAATGATACGGGGCAATGTCAATATCCAAACCCGAAATCAGTTTCCTGTTCAAGATCAGTAGCAGCGGCGAAAACAGAAAGGGAAGCCCGAAATAGAAATTATTGATCCGGTGAACATCGAACGGCAGTGAATAATACTGGTCCGAACCATACTTTCCGATCACTTTGGCCGGAAAAGGTTCGGCGAATTCGCTGTAGGATATTGAAGACGTGGCCGGAACGGTAAACAGATCGAACTGGTTAAAGTCGGAAATACCGCCGGTTCCCTTGATGAACTTCACGTCAATGTCCTTAAAATGATTCCTGACGCAATTCATCAGGATATTTTCCACTTCATCATTCTTATGCATGGTCAGCCAGCAGATGCGGACAGTAGGTTTTTCGACCGACTTGACAAAGACGCCGACAGACGGAATTTTCGTGATAAGATATTTCCGGTCAAGCACATCCAGCGCCTTGCGGACAGTGATCGTGGTGGCGGAAAACCTTTTAGCCAAATTCTTTTCCGAAGGCAGGCGGGACTCGATCTTTCCTTCCGCGATTTCCCGTTCGAGCCTTTCGGCAATGTTCATGAACTTTTTTTGCATGTTTCCTTTTGAGACATTTTTATCAGACTCACCGGTACAGTGGCATTCATTTTACGCAACCACTATATAGCACAGTATATCGCACATTAAAACTTATGTCAAGACCCAACTTGTATAATTCTATGATTTTCTGAACTTTTCATTTTTCTCAAAATAAGAGATAACTACGGATGGTTTTGAGCTTGATTTTTTTGCTTATGTAGTTACCTTATATGACTCATAAGTTAACTACATATAGAAAGAAGTCAGTACGCGCATACCATATGAAATTCCGCTCAAAACCAGAAAACTGCTGGAAAACATTGCCCCAGACTTGCTCGAATCCATCACCGGGGAGAAGCCTCCGGCAAAACGGCGTGACAAAAAATCTGTAGTTACTTCAAATGAATGAAAAGTTCAGGTAGAGTACCCTCAAAGGCTGTTATGCGGATGGCCCCCCATTTGGTACCATCTTCGGGATTTAAGGACGGGATTTCGAGGCTGTGGAGAAAATGCCTCCGGAAATTTCGTATAAATTTCACTGCCGCCACGCGGAAATCAATTAAAATAAATTTCCGCTCATAAATCCTTTGAAATAAAGATATTACCCAAACAGAGAAAAAGTAGACAGTTCTGCGTGTGATAGCAAAAATTGGACAGATTCTCGTGGACAGTCCACATCTCGGATTTTCACACTGCAACTTCATTTTCTACTGAAACTCTCGAATTTTGATGCCATTCTTCGTACTCGTCCGGCGTTCGGTTCCCCAGTTTTCGGAGTGGACGGAATGAATTGAAGAAATTTATGTATTCCGAAACGACGCATTCAAGCTCATTTTTAGCGTTATAAAAGTTGTGTGAGAGCTCTTCTCTTTTCATCATACTGAAAAATGATTCCGCAACAGCATTGTCATAGGGGGTGCCAGGATTCGAAAAAGACTGTTTCACCTTGTTGTCCCGCAGAAATTTCCTGAACTTATAGGCTGTGTATTGAACGCTTTGATCGCTATGGAACATCAAACCTTCCGGTCGGCCTCTGAAATTGAATGCTTTCTTAAATGTCGACAGGACTAAAGCCGTGTCATTCGTCTTCGATATCCCATAAGAAAGAACTTTTCTGGAAAACAAATCAATGACGGCGCAAATTGCATAAAAATCCTCATTTATCCTGGCGTAAGTAATATCGCTAACCCAAACCTTATTGGGCTCAGTCTGTTTATATTGGCCCAAGAGCCGATTTCAGTGATATTTATATTTCCGGTTTGTTGAATTGGAATATCGCAAACGAGCCTGCTTACAGACCAAATCCATTTCCTTCATAAGCTTAGAGACATGCACTCGACTGGTAACAATTCCCTCCTGGCACAACTTGCAAGTAATTTTTTCGGCTCCAAAACGTTCATTGCTTTTTTCAAAACACTCGAAAATCTTTGGTCTTGGAAAATCATTATATTTATTAAACCATTTCTTTTCAGGACTGCGAATTTTTCGATGATAATACGTAGAACGAAGAAGTCCCAATGTTTGACAAATACTGTAAACGGTAAATTCTTTTTGCAATTTATCCACAGCCTTGATTTTCTCATCATTAGACGAATTTATACCGCAACCACTGCGCCGAAAAATCATAACTTGTTCTCTCAGTGTCTCCAATTCGCGTTCCATGTGATAGACTTTGCAAAGATTAATAGTTTTTTCCTTTGCCGGTCGTTTCTTGGGAGCGTATAATTGCATCCATTTATACATAGCGCTGCGTGATACGCCAAATTTCGCGCATGCGCAAGAATGCTCAAACCCTTTTTCACTTCGTTAACTATTGCGAGTTTGTCTGTTTCTGAAAAGATTTTTCTCATATTTATCTCTTTCGACTATAAAGGATAAAGCTTTTTTGTTCATCTATTAGCAGTAAACGTCTGCCGACTCGTTTAAGCTGAAATTTCAGACACTCATTTTCTGTCTTTAGATATTTAATATGTATGTCAACCTTCAATAGTTGCGATATAAACATAAGCATTGCAACCAGATTAATCTAGAATTTAAATTTTTGAGCTTAAATAAAAAGAAATACAATCGAATTGTTCAATGGTATTCCGTCCCAGAAATCAGAATTTTACAAAAATTCACCTGAACTCACGCCCGGATGAATTTCCGTATACCGCAATGTATTACGCATCTTCAAGCAGCTCTTTTATTTCATTGAAAATTCCCGGCGTGACGTTTGGACTGATAAGTTTTCCAACTTGAACAATGCCACCCACTTTTTTCACTGCCCGGATAAAATCCGGGACTTGTTCAGGGTTGTAATTGAAGTGCGGAGCCATCCATGTTCCCGGTATTACGGTATTACACATACCACACCGCAACGGCAGGTAGTCTAAATAAGTATCGAAACGTTCTTCGCTGTGAACTGCGACACAGAACGGTATTAAATGCGGATTATACGGCATGGCTAAAGCCCACGGAGATTTTTTATATCGCTTTGCGATTTCGTCAATTTGAGCAAAAAATTCCTTCCAAAGTCTTTCCTCACCGCGATAATCCGTTTCCGCATGATGCGTAAAAGGAGATATTTTATCGACAAAGAAATCCAGCTTGAAACCGTCGATATCCCAACCGTCAGGGAAGTTTGAAAACCATTTATTTACCATTTTCAGGGCCCATGTCCGAACTTCCGCTTTGGTATAATCGACCGTTTTTATATTCAGTTCCTTGTATTTGGGAATCGGCCCGGTGATGAATCCTGGTTTATTATGGATGGCCGCGCCCGATTCTTCGGTAAACGGAGCCCACCACAGAACCACTTTGAAATCCATGCCGTGAAGTTCGTCAACCAATCCCCGCATATCGGGAAACTTGCTCTCATCCAGATTCCAGTCGCCCCGGAAATCCTGCCAGCCGTCATCAATTATAATTGCACCGATATTCAGATTTTCTTTTCTGATGAGTTTGGCAACGTTGAGAACCATCTCCTGGGTGAGGACATCTTTAATCGCCTGATAATTTTGTTTTCCCAACTGCTCCTGGGCCGTTTCCGCTTCGGAAATCCCCATTTGATCGGCCCAGGTGCAATACCAGGGGCGACGCCAGGATAAGTTTTCCGGGCGATACCGCTTTTGGGTAATAATTCCATCGTTGAGCATGGCGCCGGTAAACGCCGCATGGGTCAGGTCATACGAGTTCGAGTTTTCAACAAGAATCTGAAATCGCGGCGAACGGACCACTTCACCGGCTTCCGCCGGATATGGGAAGTCCATGCCGCCATAATTGAACCGGAAATGTTCAATTGTGCCATTTTGACTTTTCAATTCCAGTCCGAAATCATGTGCAATATCCGTTCCTCCGAGACAAAAATTCCATTCCCCTTTTTTAAAAACTACTCTCGGCAGGCCCCCGGCATACGTCCAGTTATGACTGGCTGTGGACAATTCCACATTTGACGGCGCCCATGTTCTGCCGTTGATCTTGTCTTTTTTCTCGTGTATGCCAAGATAAGCCTGAACTTCATCGGTATCGAGATGACTGCTGTGGGAAAGGATATTCCAATATGCAAGGCCATGGGATTTTTCGAGTTTATACCAGCCGTTAACAACCAATCGATCATCGAGGAAGACGATTTCACAATTTATTTTTCCATGACAGGGTTTGATGATTTCCGCTGAAAGACGGAGTTTGTGAAAACGGCCGTCCATTTTCCCTGTAAGGTTTGTAGCTTCCAGCTTGCCTTCGCTGAATTCCGGAAGCAGCGGGAAGGCGTTGTTCGCGCTGATAACCGGTTGAGATGGCTTGTCAATTGAATTTAAAATCCAACAATTGTCCTTCAAATTCACGGTAAAACCGTAACGTGGAGCTGCCACTTTCACGCCATCATTTGTCATCCGCATCGAAATGTTCATCAATTCTGATATCCCTTTTTATTTTTATCGCATAATTTTCGTCCTGTCAGGGATTCCAACTCAGCAATACAGCCGGATCCCCGTTTGGATTCCCAATATTTAAGGTCAAGTTCAGCGGGATCGACGGAAGGTTCATCTTTAATTGCTTCATAAACGGCTTTGGCTTCGGACCACAATTCTTTTTTTTCAGATTCTATTAAATTCAGTGTCCAGAGATTGAATTGAGAATTACGGTCTTTCCAATCGGGCCCTCTTTCAAGCACCTTGAAATCATCTCCGTCAAGTCTTTCCGGATAACCGTGCCTGCGGTTCCAATCGAGCAGATTCTGATGTAATTGAGCGGCAATATTTTTGTATTCTCCAGTCATTTCTCCCAGGTAAAGATTGTTTAATTCGTTTGGATCGTTATCAAGATCAAACAGTTGCTTCAAACCTTCGGAAAAATAATAGACATACTTCCACCTGCGAGTTCGAACTCCCATAAATGAGGACCAGTCTCTGCCGTTGCCGATTTCAAAAAAGCACTTGTCCCGGGCGGTTATTTCCTCGCGATGCGACAGGATACTGCAACCAATCAGATCACTCAGCGGGTCAGGATCGGCTCCCGCGAAATCAAGAATTGTCGGGAGAATATCGTAGAGGCTGACAAAGTCATCCGAAACGGTTCCTTTTCCATCAAGCTCCGGCGCAGCCATGACAAATGGAATCCGTACTGACGGATCATAGCCGCAGAGTTTGCCGTAGCTGCGATGATCGCCAAGTAATTCTCCATGATCGGCAGTAAAAATAATCAAGGCCTGATCGAGAATTCCTCTTACATCGAGAGCATCGAGAATCCTGCCGATCTGCTCGTCAATATAGGAAATACTTGCATAATACAAGGCTTTTGAACGTTTTATCCGTTCCATCGGTGCAGGTTTACCGTCATCGAACATATCTGAAGCGTTGCGCATTAAATCCACCAGCCATGGGAGTTGTTCTTTTTCATTGAAAACAGGCACTTCAATCTCATCGTCCGGGTATAGATTCACAAGTCTTTCAGGAACGTCCACCGGGAAATGGGGTTGTTCCCAGGATGCATACAGGAAAAACGAATCGCGGTGAAAAGTTTCAATAAATTCAAGCGCGCGGTCGGCAATCCATTTTGTCTGGTGATGCTCCTCGGGAATAAGACTGCGCTGAGGTTGAAAGTAAAGTAATCCCGTGACACCATAAGTATAGGGAAGATAACCCAGTCCGTTATCTTTCAGGTATTTAATATAATCCATATCTTCACGATACGCTCCCGGGTTCGGTTCTTCGTGAACGGCATAATGCATAAAGCCCGGATGTGTACGTTCCGGCCAGAAATGGAATTTACCAAAGCCTCCAGTGCGAATACCGGTTTCCGTCAGCATTTCCGGGAAGTACCGTCCGTCATGCCTCCAGTGAGAAATATTCATATCGAAGTCAGAAACATCGCATTTCACTCCGCTGAACAAAGCGTGCCGGGCCGGGCCGCATACCGGGCATGGCGTCGTGGCGTGAGTAAAAGTTACCCCCATCGCCGCCAGCCGGTCAAGATTGGGAGTTTTTATCACGCTATTGCTGGCAGCGGCAATCGTGTCGAATCGCTGCTGGTCAGTCATCAGTAAGATTATATATTTCTTATCCATTTCTTGTTGTTTAGTGGTCATATAAAAAATCCATATTGCCTGAGTAATCTTACCAAGATCCTATGAGACATGTCTCATTTAGGCTAACTTCATTCGTAAACAATGTCAATACCTGAAACAAAATAATCGGGAAGAAATTACTATCTAACAAGTGATGCTACTGTTGCTCTTGAGATCAATTCAGTAGCTATTTCAACCTTACGGGCCGGTTCCTTATTTCCTTCCAGACGGGACATAAGCAATCTGACCGCTTCGTAACCTTCGATATAACCGTTTTGTTTAATTGTGGTCAGGGGAGGAAACAGACGGTTACTGAAATTAAGGTTGCAAAATCCAATGATGCTGATATCTTCCGGAATCCTCAGATTCAGGATGCGAATGGCCGCAATCGTATCCGAGGCAATGAAATCGTTGCTGGCAAACATCGCGGTAGTTTTGGGATATTTTTTCATTATTGCGGAAATCTTACCGGTAATACGACTCAAGGTAGCTTCTTGGGTTTCACAAGCTTTGTGGCTGATTAATTGATCTTCATTAAATGTCACATCGGCTTCGCGGAGGCAATCAATGAATCCCTTTTGACGCATTGGCGACTGACCAGAAGCAACTATTATAAAATGACGGTGGCCGTTCTTTAGCAGATATTCCGCGGCAAGGCGCCCCCCCTGAATGTCATTGGTGCATACGCTGTCGCATTCAATGGTAGTGTTTGCTTCATCCAGTATGACAAGAGGGATTTTCAACCGGATGATTTTATCGATTTGCCGCCGATTTGCACTGTTCCATCCTCCATAAAATATCAGCCCGTCAACCCGGTGCTCAAGAACCCGTTCAATGCAAGTGGTAAAATTGTTGGTATTTGCAGCAAGAATGATGGGTAAATATCTTGTCTTCATTAACTCGTCTTGGATTCCGCGCATAATGTCGTGAAAATAACTTGCATCGAATGCGGGCCAGAGCACTCCCACACTCAAGGTTTTACCACTTCGGGATGATGATCTGACCACGGGAGGATGGAAATCATAACGTTCAGCCAGTTCAAGTATCTTCTTTCTGGTTTCGGGCGCCACGCATCCCTTTCCGGTAAAAACCCTTGAAACGGTCACCCGGGAAATCCCGATACGAGCGGAAAAAGCACGCAATGACATTATTCCATGTTTTCCGTCTGACTTACTATCACTCAATGGACCGCTCCTGCTTTTTTCGCCTTTACTTAACAAAATATATAACTCATTTTTAGGTATAAATCAACTTATCTCCCTTGACAAACACAAAAAAAACACTAAATTGAGACATGTCTCAATTAAAAGCTTGATTAAGGAAATAAATAATGTCGGAAAAGTCAATGATAACTGAAACATCCTCTCCAGCAACTGAGTGGGTTGATGGTCATATCCTGGGGAACGGCGATTTGGGCGTTGTGGTTTGGGGCCCTCCCGACAATCCGCGTTTCGGCCTTTCAAAGCACGATGTAAATGATCTTCGCAGGAACCATATAGTTGAAGATTCCGCAATAGGTTATCAAGAGCTTGTTGAGAAAGTCCTGGAGGGAGAAACCGGTGTTCTCCATGGATGGGGCTTTGAGCGAAGCAATGAGCTTTCCGGGCCTCATCAATTAGCATGTGGAGAGTTGTCATTCCGGTTCATGGGTGATCAATGGTGCAATTTCATGCGTACTTTGAATATGGAAAATGCTGAAAGTTTGCTTAAGTTGCAGCGCAGCATAAATTCAGTAAACTGGGCGTATCAGCCGGGTGATTTGAATATCAGGTCATATGTCCATGCCGAAATGAATTGCCTTGTTATTGAACTTGAATGCTCAGACAAAATGGATGCCTTCCTGAAACTGACAGCTAATCTTGGGATGGAATTACCGCAAAAACCTGTCTACAGACTTTTTGATGACGGCTCCTGTTCCATACTGCAGAGGCTTCCGGAAAAACAGGATTGTAATATAATGTTAAATATCCAGGGAGGCATGTTTGAGTTTGAAGCCGGTGGAGCCGGCATAAGCGGGACGCTCAGTTTTGGCGGTAAATGCGGCCGCGCACGGGTTATCGTGACCGCGGTTTCCCTTTCCGATGCCGGAAATGCGGACTTGCAGGATGCTTCGCGTAAATTGCTGAATGAAGTTTTACAATCATTAAAGAACCTGGATGCGTCACATCGGCAGTGGTGGAAAGAATTCTGGGAAAAATCATCGGTTTCATGTGGGAATGATGACATTGCAAGACTCTGGTATATGGGGGTTTATGCTTTAGCAGCGTCAAGCCGTCCGGACAAATCCCCGCCGAACCTCCAGGGAATCTGGAATCTGTACAATGTTCCCCCCTGGCGCTGCGATTTCCATTTCAATACAAACGTGCAGATGTGCCAGTGGATCGCCTGCCGCGCCAATCATCCGGAACTGGAAGAGGCGCTTATCAGAAAAATTACTGTCGACTGGGATAAGGAATTGCAGGAAAATGCATCAAAGATTTTCGGATCGGCAGGAGTGGCATTCCCGGTCGGCTCAGATTGGTTGGGGCGCGCTATCGGCTGGGGAGGTTTGAGCCTGGAACTCTGCATGACCGCCTGGATGGCACAGCACCTATGGGACCACTGGCGTTACACACAGGACATCGGTATTCTTGAGAAAAGTATTTTTCCGTTCCTGAAAAAGTGCTGTGAATTTTACAAGGGAATCCTGCGCCAGCGTCCGGACGGACTCTATCATATTGAACTGTCACATTCCCCGGAACAGGTTGTCCGTGACGAGAACAACGAACGATATTTTGGCTTCGGCACCGATCCGGCCATTGATCTTGTCTTCCTCCGGATTCTTTACGGCGCCGTCATTGAGGCGGCGGAATTATTGGAAGAACCGGAAGAAGACATCGAAGAATGGAAATATGTGCTTAGTCACTTACCGGAGAATCCTCTAAAAGACGGTGTGCTGATAGATGCGGATAAAGTATTCTTCCATGATGGTGTGAGGTCAGGACAATTTCAACTTTCACACCGTCATCCCAGTCGTCTGACGCCGATTTTTCCCGGCGAGGAAATCGGCCTTCACAGTCCGGAGGAAATATTGAATCTGGGGATTCGCTCATTTCATGAATTCCGGTCTTACGGCGACGATAATTTTACTGGCTGGTCAATGGCATGGCAGGCAATAATCGCCGCAAGGCTGGGATTGACCGCGGAAACCGAACAAATACTGAATGACCTGCTCAAGCACTTCACTCTCAGTGGTTTTCTGAACAGCCACAACAGTCTTACCGGGGAATATGGAATGCGGGGAAATCGGTTGTTTCAGATCGACGGGACAATCGGCGCCGCTGCCGCGGTTAATGAAATGCTGGTCCAGTATGGCGGCGGTGAAATCAGAATTTTTCCCGCTTTTCCCGATAAATATCCAGCTGCTTTTACAAATCTCAGAGTGCCGGGGGGAATCTTGGTTTCCGCCGAAAAGAATAAATCCGGAATCCAAATTGTGAAAATCCAGAATACTGCACCTTCCCCTGCCGATATAATTCTGGTAAATCCCTGGGGCGAATGCGCCGTTTATATCAGAAGTGAATCCGCTTCCTTTTCCCTGGAGGGAAAAAAATTAACCTGGAAAGTGGAAACGGGCAGTTCTTATTCACTGACACCATGCCATATCCCGGGATAATTTTGTTAAATTACCTTTCAAGCTATTGACAGTTTGCGCTGTTGTGGTATAATAAGATTATATTGAGACATGTCTCATTGCAATAAAAGGTTTATCCATTTGAAATATATGCAAAATTAATGTAAAGCAGGATAAAAATACTAACTTTGGGGAAGCGTAAAATGAGAAAGTCCTCTCACAACAAAATTGGATTCACCCTGATCGAATTGCTGGTTGTAATCGCGATTATTGCCATACTGGCGGCAATGCTGTTACCCGCATTGAAAAAAGCGAGGGACAAGGCCCAAACAACAGTATGTGCCAACAACCTGAAGCAATGGGGACTTGCGTTCCAGTATTATGCATCGGACAATAATGATTATTTGCCTTACATGTTAGATGGTACAAATGGTGGAACCCCAACTTGGGTCACCAAATTGAATTATCATTATTTTAACGAGGGCCTTACTGAATTTTCCGCGGAGTATGGCAGAGGTTACTTTAAATATGTTTGTCCGGCCTCTTTTCAAGCTTACGGAGGAGTAGCCAACAACAATTGGGGCCGGTGGTATTTTTCCTATACTTACTCGTGTTCAAATGATATCGCGATAGGTTTGGGTGGAGGACAAAGCATAACGACGATAGCTACCCGGCCACCGGCAAAATTAACCAGGGTGGTTGCTCCAAGTGAGACCGCGCTATTATTCGAGTATGGCTCCTCGCCAACGAACCCTTCTAATTGTTTTATCCCTGCGGCGGCAGCGGCAGACACGGATGCATCAATGGGATGGCACCACAGTGGCTACGGAGGGGGAATGAATTTATACTCAGTCGGAGGGGCTGTAACCTATTATCCTTCAGGAGAGTCGTTTATGCATTTTCCTCCATACACAAATCTTTATTATGAAGCACCTTTTCATCTGGCATACACTCAATGAGTGAGCTTTTTATTTGGGGCAGATGCTGTTGAAATTCATCTATAATCTTATACAGCCCAAATATAGGAAACTATAACAGCCAGAATGCTTATTTGAAACAACTTCTCCATGATATAGTTGTTTGGCTCAGCAAGTAGAGTACAAAATGGCAACTGTTTTTAATTCATTAAGGAAACCAGAATAATGACCAGACGGGAAAATATGTTACGGGCGGCACGTCGCCAGGAGCATCAGTGGATTACGCTTGATTTTGGCATGAGTCCGAAAGCGCTAGCAGCTTTTCATGCCATGACGGGACCAGAGGTGAATCATTGCGAGTATTTCAATTTTGACGGCCAATGGCTTGGAGCGAAAGCCAGTAACCAGGCGGTTCCGGATTGGAAGAAGTTGTATTTTCCTGAAGGCAGCATTCCGGATAATGCAGTCATCGATCCGGAATGGGGTTATGCCGAGGCTTATCTTGAGGAAACTGACGATGCCAGCATATTTCCCCCGTTGCGGAACATCTCCACGGAAAGGGAAGTTGACGAATATCCGTGGCCAGATGTTGGAATGGCTTATCGCTACGAAGGACTCGCCGGGAAGGTGAATGAATTTCAAGAAGCCGGATACCCGGTATTTGTCAGCGGCTCCGACTTTTTTGAATCGATTTGGCATCTGCGTGGATTTGATACTCTCATGCTGGACATGGCGGAAGGTTCGGCCGTAGCCAAACACCTGTTCATGCGGATGTCGGAAATCCAGATCCGCCGTGCCGAACAAGCGGCGCGAACCGGGGCGGATATCCTGCAAACCGGCAGTGATGTTGCCACTCAACGCGGTCTGCTTATGAGTCCGGCAATGTGGCGCGAATACATTTTTCCGATGATGCGTGATTGTATTGCCGCCGCCAAACGGATCAAGCCCGACATTCTCGTCCTTTATCACTCCTGCGGCAATGTTACGGATCTGATTGACGGATTGATTGAAGCGGGCGTGGATATCCTGGATCCCTGTCAGCCGGAGGCAATGGATATTTTCGAGTTGAAACGCCGGTACGGAAAGGTGCTTTCTTTTCACGGCGGGATCGGTGTTCAGAGTGTTCTGCCGTTCGGCGACACGCAGGAAGTCAGGGATATGGTGCGGAAAACTATCGATATTATGGCCGAGGGGGGCGGCTACCTGTGCGGCGCCTCTCATACCATCCGTCATGAAATTCCAATGGAAAATCTGCTGGCATTTGTTGAAACGGTCAGAGAATACGGAGAACCGCCCGAGAATTGATTATTACATCGAAGAGAGAACCGTTTGAAACTGATTGGAATAGAGGGACGGCGAATTTTGGTATCGGCAATAAAATATCTTGTAAAAAAATACAATGAAAGGATTATTTTTCATGAATTTTCAGTTGAAAACGACAATTACCAAGAAAAAATTTACAGAGGGACCGGTGGTTCAGGAAAAAAATCACATCCTGAGAACGAATTACCAAATTCTGAACTTTTACATGTGGATTTTGCTGGGCATCATCTGGCTGGCGGTCCCGGCGATATCGGCCGCGAAACAGGATAAAGATAAGGATGTTGTCCTTCACCTGGATTTCGACACGCGGAAGGGAAAACAGTATCAGGACCTTAGCGGCAACGGAAATCACGGCGCGCCGCGGCATACAACCCCCATCCCGGGAGTAAAAGGCCGGGGGGTTCTCATGGGAACCGGGTTGAGCGGCGGCCAGTGCGTGGCGGTGAAACCGCCGGTCGCGCTGCAACAGCCGATTCCGGCATTGACCATGGAGGCGTGGATCGCGCTTGACCGGTTGTGGTGCAAATCGGGCATTATCGGTACCGGCGAATGGAATAAAGGCAAGGAACCTTTCGGCCTGTGGCTCTGCATGGGGAAAGTAGATTTGCATATTACGCAAAAGGACGGAACCCGGCTGGAATTGCGCACCCCTAAAACCGTCATCCGCAAAATGACGCGTCCCGGGCGCACCTACTACCACGTCGTCGGCACCTACGACGGCCAGACGGCGCGCCTCTATGTCGATGGCAAACAAATATGTGAACGCAGGGCCAAAACATCTCAGCCGATTGCTCCGTTGCGGAAGGACATCCTGGTCGGCAAACTGTACGGCAGAGACTGGGAGAAACTCCACGGCGCCATGGATGAAGTGCGCATCCTGAACCGGGCTTTGACGCCGGAGGAGGTCAAGGAGCGTTATGAATCGCGCTGCGGATGGAAACCCGCGCCGATGATCAAAAAGGCGGCCGGCACCCTGGACGGTGGTTCCTACGTGGGTACAAACCGCTTTAATTCCTTCATCCAGTGCTACCTGCCCTGCGGTACAGTCGCGAATTTCTCGAACGTTGGCGACTTCAACCTGAGTATTCGCGATTGGTCGGATACTTGGGGATTTGTCCTGCTTGACCAGCGCAGCCGCAAGGAACGCTTCTGGAAGAACGTGGACGGACATTTTGAATGCGACGTGGACAGCGGCGCGTTCACCTACGAACTGGAGGGCATGACCCACCACGGGCTTAAACTGCGCGAAGTTGTCAGCGCCGATAAGGAGGGGCTCCTCAGCATCCGCTACGAGGCCCGGTCGCCGGATGGCAAGGGCCCGGTTCCTTACATGCCGATGCGATACAATCTGCCGAACGCCGCCTCCAAGCGTTTCGTCGGCGACAGCGCGGAGGGGCTGGTCTGGGGGTATATGCCGGACCTTGACCGGAGCGTTAATTTCCGGCGCGCCGTGGACTGGTCTTTTGCCAATCTGCGAGTCGGCATGCGCCTGGGAGACGGGGTGGAATACAGAATGGACGGCAGCCGCGATCCGCGACGCTGGAAGGGAGGTTACAGCGGATTTTTGGGAAACATCCACCGGGCGGACTTTAAAGCCTGGCCTAAGGACGGCAAAGGTAAATGGACACTGGATCTTCAGGTCCAGGTGCGAAACGCAACCGCCAAACCGTGGCTGACTTCAGAAAGCGCCACGCGGATTACCGAGGACAAGCGTTTCGATTTTTCCGGACTCTATGTGCCGGACAGCAATCATATCGCCATCGTCCCGGCGGACCGCCGGGCTCATGTCTACGGGATGGATGAATCCGTCTCGCTGCAGGTGCGTTTTCCGGACGGCATGAAACCGAAGATTCTTTCCTACAGCGTCGTGGTTTCCAAAACCGGACGGGTGGTTTTGAAAGATGAGATCAAGCTAAGCCCGGAGTGGTGGAACCTGCAACCGCCGGTCCTGTTCACTCCCAAGGAGCGGGGGGTGTACCTGGTAAAGGTCCGGGCGTTGGACAAGGACCGTACGGAGCTGGGTACGGCAGTCCAGGAAGTTGCGGTCGTCGGCCCGATTCCGCAGCCCGTCCTCGCGCCGGGGAAACAGCCAGTCATGAACCTTGTCGACCGGGCCGACCTGACGAAAGACGGCGATCACGACTATTTCAGCTATTCGGGCAAAGCCAAGGTCGTGGAGATCGGGGGCAAACGCTATCGGCAGACGCTGACCTTCGATAAGATGAAATCCCTGGGATTGCGTCATGACTGGATCGGCTGCCGGTTGCGCGTCAAACATCCCATGCGTCCGCACATTATCGTGATCGAGCATCCGAATCTGGACGGCATGAATATGGCCATTAACGTATTGGAGCCCAAAAACGAAGGCCCGAATGTCTCCAAGTTTATACCGCTCAACCGCGGTCTGTCCGGTGTCTGGACAGGGGCGGGTTATCCCTCGGACAATGGCCCGCGAACCACGTCCATCGTCTACTTCCCCAGCGCCTCGTGGGTGGCAGTCACGATGCAAAACATCCATTCCCGGTTCATGCCGGATAAGCCGGGCGCGGCCGTGGCCAAGGTTAGTCTCTACGAGTTGCGCGATGAATTGCCCCGGACGCTGAAGAAGGAACCCACCCATCGATTGGTGGGCGTGTTTACGGAAGGCGGCACGCTCGGACTGGGCGCTTTCGGGAACGGCACAATCCGTGGCATTCGTCCCAAGCTGCCGCCGAAGAAGACGTTTTATCGCGGATGCTTCACGGCCGTCGAGAACTTGGTCAAGTACCTGCGTTATCGTGGTGACAGCGTTTATATCTACGGAGCGGTCCGTTACCGGAGCGCGGAATTCCCCGGCATCACCGTCCCCCCCATTGACGGCATGGAGCGGGGCGATCTGGTGGCGCTGATGGCCAAGATATTCGAGTATAACGGACTGAAGCTCCTTCTGGGCATCGAAGCCAATCCGTTAATCAATGTCCAGCGTCTGCCCGGGTACGGTACGTCGCTATGCGACATCGCCGCCGGCGCCGGCCACATCCGGCAGATCGGCCCGGACGGCAATATTCCCACGTCCGCCTGGGGACCGACGGCAAATCCCTTTCACCCCGCCGTGCAGGCCGAGTACGCCCATCTGGCGGCTGAGATCGGCAAACTGTACAAGGATTATCCCGCCGTGGCGGGAATAGCGTGGATGACCGGCAACCGCACGATCACCTGTCCTTCGCTGGTTCACAACAACCGTTGGCTGAAGGGAAAAGATAAAAAATGGCCGCTCCAGTACAGCACCACCTACGACGACGAAACCATGCGCCGGTTCGCGGCCTTTCTCGGCAGGAAACTGCCCGGCAAGCCCGGCGATCCGAAGCGGTTCCGGGAACGTTTCGAGTGGATCATGAACAACGCGCTTGATAAGTGGACCGAGTTCCGTTGCCGCGCTCATGCGGACATGTACCGTGACTTCAAGAACGCCCTCCGGAAACAGGCCCCCGGCATGGAAATGTTCGTGATGGACGATAACATGGGGGTGGTAACGGACCCGCCACTGAAGAATGCCTCCGCGCTGGAGCTTCTGCGCGTTTTCTCGTTCGATCCGCGAAAATACCGCAATGAACCGGGCCTCAACTATGCGATTCTCATGCCCGACTCATGGGAATGGTTCGACCGGGGCCGCATGAAGAAAAATCTTAAGCATTGGCGCGAAGACTGCTCCCGCTGGGAGAACAGCGACGAACTTTGGGACACGCTCGATCCCGTCAACGGCGGTGTCTTCCTGCACCGTCAGTTCGAGGAAAAGCAAGTCTTTACGCCGCCGGACCGGGATTGGGTATTCCCGCGCAGAACCCAATTGGCATACTGCAATTATCCCCAACCCGCCGGCCGCCAGAACCTGCGGCAATTCGCCCATATCCTTTCGCGAAGCACTCCCAAACTGATCTGCTGGATGTGGTGCGATGACGGTATACCCCTCGGCCACGAGGAATCCATGCGCGAATTTGCTGCCGCCTACCGGCAAATCCCCGCAGGCGAGTATAAAACCATTTACAAGGAGAACGGCTGCGTCGTCCGGCGGCAAAAACAGGCCGGGAGAATGGCGGCGTTCTACGCGGTAAATACCGGCAACGAACCGGTTCGCATTGCGGCTCCGGGACCGGCTGAAGCGAGGTATCAAGACGCGGTGACCGGCGCCGCGCTGAACTTTTCAGCGAAGGGCAAGGCAATGGTGAAACTGGCTCCGTATGCCGTCAAAGTTTTCGTGTCCGGCGCGAAGAACCCGTAGCCGTACTATCCAAAACTTGTCCCGTCATTTTTGGTCTTGATGACGGTATGAATTAGCGAGAATTAATTTGGCGCCAATAAAGAAATCTTTCAAAACCAGAAACGTACACACAAAAAACATGGAGAACTGTATTATGGGTACTGAAAAAAGCAGGATATCTGGAATCGTTGCCGGAATCATGGCGCTGCTTATAAGCGGAGTAGTAGTTGCTGAGGAAAAAACTTTGATCAAATGGTCAGACAATGCACCGGAACTGGAAAAAATCTGGGAAGGGCAGATTAAATATGAAAATATTGATGGTGAATTCTGTGGCGTTTCAAATTCCGGAAGCATGATCATCACCAAAGAACTTATCCCGGTTAATGCCGTGGAAAAATATGTCCTTTCAGGAACTTTTAAATCTCTGGGAGAGGAGCCGAGTAAAGTTTTTTACGGTTTCAGATCTTACGATAAGAATAAGCGTCACATCACCGTCATCAATGCTTTATTCATTCCCGGCAGCGCCACAACGCTTGCGCAGGCATGCAAAAAGGGCGACAAGATGGTAGTAATCAAGGCCAACAAGAAATGGGGAAAAAACCAGGCTATCGCCTTTGATGTCAATGACGATTTTTCCGATTTGCCCAATTATAAAGTAGACAGAATCAAAGAAATCGTTACCAATGGCGACAATCTTGAGTTGCAGCTTGCCAATCCGGTTCCGGATTCATATCCGGCGGGAACAAAGGTAAGAGCCCATATTCCGCATCTCGGTTCGTATCTTTATACAACCGTATGCGGAGTAAAAATGCCGAAAACCTGGAAAAACTTCAGTGCGAATGCAACCCTGGGAAAACCAAAAATGAAAATGTCCGACCGGAACTGTTTTTATCCGGGAACTGCATATGTCAAGGTTTTTATTAATCCGAATTACGGCAAGAAAAAAGACGCAAAGCTGGCATTTAAAAATCTTACCTTAAAGGCATTGCCGTTTCCGTCAGGAAAAAATTAACTTAAACTATCTGATAAAACAGGATTACGGCAAATGAAAATATTTTTTACAATTGTCATTTTAATGTCATTCATTCTTCCGGAAACCATTCACGCAAAATCAAATCCAAAATCCATGACGCTGGTAAGGAACGGCAGGCCGGAAGCTGCGATTGTCATTGCGAAAAAACCGACGAAAGCAGCTCAATTCGGAGCATACGAACTCCAATCGCATATCAAGCAGATAACCGGGACGATTCTGCCAATTGTGAAAGATTCAAAGAAAGTCACCGGGACAAAAATCTATGTCGGCGACAGCGCCGCGGTTAAAAAGCTGGGAATCGACTGCGCCAAGCTGAAAAGTCAGGAATATTTGATAAGGTTCCTGCCGGATGCAATAATTCTGGCCGGTAAAGACAAACAGGATTTCGGCAAACCCGTTTACGATTACATAAAAAATATTAACGCGGTAAATACGTGGGCATCGCTTTATGACGAAACCGGGACGATGTATGCCGTTTACGACTTCCTGGAGAAATATTGCGGGGTCAAATGGCTCAACCCGACTGACTACGGGACAATCGTGCCTAAAGAAAAAACTTTGACCGTCGCGGGTTCGGATATAAAACGCAAACCACATATGGTTTATCGCGGTGGGGCCGCTGCGTATGACGCGTCGCAACGTTACAACGAGAATGGCGGGTTGTGGTATTATAACCAGAACAAAGAGTATCCGGAATACAATAACCGGGCATACGGCAAAGTTTATAAAAAGTATAAAAATCCGAGGCAGAGAACCATGGGCAGACAAGCCCAGAACCGGCTGTTCATGTTCCGTCACAAGGCCGGCGGCGAATATTCCCAGTGCAACCATTCTTTCTACGACTTTTACAATCGTTTTTGGGAAAAAAGCAAAGATCCTCGAACCGCCAAACTTTTTGTCGAGAAGCGCCCGGAATTGTTCGCGAAGGGATATACCGGCAAACCTCCGCAACTCTGTTACGGTTGTGATGAAACCGTTGCGCAGGTGGTGAAGGATATCCGCAACTACTTCGACAACGGCGGCACAAGGTGGGGGAAGAACTTCTATGCACTCGAACCGATGGACAACAACTCCTTCTGCAAATGCAAAATCTGTGCGGCTCAATATGAACCGGCACGGCGGACAGATTCCTCCGAGCACAGCACCTACTGGTTCAGTTTTGTCAACCGCGTGGCGAAAGAAATCAAGAAATCGCATCCGGACAAAAAAATCTCAACCCTGGCGTACATGAGCCACGAAGGTTTACCAACCGGATTCAAGTTGGAAGACAATGTCGTGGTTCATTTTTGCCTCAGCGCCAACCGGATGCCATATGACAAGAAAACCCTCGCAAAACAAATTGGTCGAATTCGTGAATGGAGAGAAAAGGCCCCGGACGTTCCCATGTATCTTTGGCTCTACGGCTGTTTTCCGGGCCTGATTGCCAAAGTTGGCAAGTTTCATTGCTTCCCCGGTTACTATGCTCACGAAGTGAAAAGGCAGTATGACTTGTTCAAAAAGCTGAAAATCAAAGGCGTTTTTTACGACGGCTTTACCGGCGATGTGGACAATTATGTGAGCTACAAGCTGATGGACGATCCGGACCGGGATGTCAACGAGTTGGCCGATGAATATTTCAGCGCTTATGGCGCCGCGGGCAAACCCCTGAAAGAAATGTATGAGATTATCGAAGAACGCTACTGCAATCCTGGCAATTACCCACAACAGAATGGCGCTCCCTATTCAGGACACCAAAACGTAAAAATCGCCTGGGATAGTCTCGGCAATGCCGAAACCATGCAAAAACTCCAGAGATGCATGGACCAGGCATACGCGGCGGCCAAGACCGAACGGGAAAAAAATCTGGTCCGTATGTGGGACGACGCAGTCTGGTCATACATGAAAAAGGGCAGGAAAAAATATGTGGAACGGTCAAGTTCCCCCATCCCGGAAATCAACGTCCCGAAGGTGGCTGATGCCAACGGCAACGTCAACAAGGTTGATTGGAGCAAAGCTGTTTCCCTCGGCGACAAATGGTATAGAAACGGCGGAAATATCCCTGCAATATCAAAACTCAGCGGCCGGATCTGTCACGATGGCAAATATCTCTATCTTGAACTGATCGATCAGGTGGATCCCAAAAAACTGCATGTTTCCCCGATGATCTGCTGTTATGACGATTGGGAAATATTTATTGCAACTCAACGAGCCCAGCCTTATCGGCAGTTTTTAGCAGGGCCGACCGGAATGGTTGACGGTTATTCATATGGTGAAGTCAACTGGCGCCAGACCGTCCCGTCATCCGAATATACAAAAAAGGGATTCGGGATGACCGCCGTTTCCGACACCAAAAGCGGGAAATGGGTGACGCGGTTGGCTTTTCCCTTAAATAAAATGCTGATAAAACCGGTCAAACCGGGGGACGATATCTACATGAATATAATGCGGGTCAAGAATCCCAAGTTGTGTGCCGATCCCGCGGCAAGTTTCGGAATTGACACGTGGGTTCCCTATACTACAGTCTTCGAAGTCGACCGTCTGGGTAAAGTTCACCTGGAAAAGTAATCCGGGAATACCCGATATTATAAAAACTCTATAAGGAATATCTTATGAACAGCAGAGAGCGGGTTTTAACTTCGCTGCGGCATAAACAACCGGATCGGCTGCCTGTTGCCTATAATGGCGCGGAAGGTGTGCTGGCGGAAAAAATTCATGACCACTACCAGGTTCCCGGAGAACTTGCTCTGTGGTTGAAACTCGGGGTTGATTTCTGGCCGATAAATGTAAACAAATATACTATGAATTGGCAGATTAATGACCGGAGCAATGTTCTTGCGAAAGTTTCAACGGTTTCTGAAATTGAAGAATTTTTTGCCAAAAACCGACCGGAATATGATTACCGGAAAATGTTTGCGGAACAGCAAAATCCTCATGCCGATAAATTCCGGCAGATTAACGGGGGGAGTCTGTTTGCTTACGGTTGGGCCATGTGGGGATTCGAACGCATACTTGAGGATTTTTATTTGAATCCCGAACTGGTGGAAGCAATTCTTGAAGGACTCCTGAACGAACATCTGGAGTTGCTGGAGAATGTTTTGTCGCGATTCAATGCCCATGATTCGGAACGGAAGATAGACATGGTATTTCTTTCTGACGATATGGGTACACAGGAGGATTTGATTTTCAGCCCGGATATCTATCGCCGGTTCCTGAAACCCCGGCTGTCGAAACTTGCTTCGATTGCGCACAAATATGGCGCCGTGGCGGCATTGCACTCCTGCGGTTCAGTTCATAAACTGATTCCGGACTTGATCGATACTGGCATCGACATCCTGAA
This sequence comes from Victivallales bacterium, assembly GCA_963678815.1. Classification (GTDB taxonomy): domain Bacteria; phylum Verrucomicrobiota; class Lentisphaeria; order Victivallales. The sequence goes on along the minus strand of OY787460.1, from coordinate 2,290,373 downwards.
TCCTGTTCAGACCTCAGCGAAAGGAATGGAACCGGAAAGGTTGAAACGGGAATTCGGTTCCGAGTTGACTTTCTGGGGTGGAGTGGATACGCAAACCGTGTTTTCGCGGGGAACCCCGGACCATGTCCGGGAGGAAGTCAGGAAGTTGAAAAATGTTATGGGTGAAGACGGCGGCTACTTCTGTTCCCCGACTCACGTTCTGACCGCCGAGGTGCCACTGGAAAATGTGATCGCATTTTTCGAAGAAGCATTTGTGGAACCAAAGGAATAAGAGAATGAAAGTTGCTTTCATCGGTGGCGGATCACACCGCCTTTTATGTATTCTGCGGGGAGCAATGGGCGCCCCGGAAATTTTTAACGGCGGGGAAATCCGTTTGTATGACCTGAATCCGGACAGTGCAAAAACTGTGGCCGCAATGCTCCGGAAAACCCCGGAATATGCAAAGATCAGTTGCACAATTTCCGTTCCCGAAACCTTAAATCAAGCTATTGATGGTGTTGATGTCGTTTGCGCTATATTTATGGCCGGATCGCAGGAAAGCCATGCAAAAAGCATCATGGCCTGCCTCGACCACGGGTTTACCGGTTCGGACAATATCAGTCCGAGCGGCAGCATTCTCGGAGTAAAAACCGGTGGAATAATCCTTGATCTGGCGAGGAAGATGGAACAACTGTGTCCAAAAGCGATCCTGCTGAACTTTTGCAATCCAACAGCGGTTCTTAGCGGACTGGTCAATAATCACACCAGAATCCGGACTCTCGGCGTTTGCGAAGGGGTCAACAACCACCGCTGGGATTTAAACCGGGTTCTCGGCAATGACGGGTTATCGCTTGATTTCGATATTGACGCCGCCGGAATCAACCACCTTTGCTTTGTCATGCGCGGCACATATAAGGATAAAGATATTTTCCAGACCATTAATCGGGCAATTGCCGGGAATTGGAAATCTCCAAGGATCAAGGGCGATCCAGGCAGAAAAAAGTTTATGGTCAATGCCTTAAAACGCAGTGTCAGAATTTATCAAGAGCTTGGTGTTATGCTTTACTCCGGAGAAAATGATGGGACTGCGCATTTATGCTATGACGAGATTTACCGTGAAAGCAAGCAGCGGGAAATCGATGCCGGAGCTAAAACTAATGCGCAGAGATTGCGTTTCCATTCCCGGTTCACTCCCCGGAAGCGACGGGAAATGCATCAGAGTTTCATTAAATGGCTGGACAAGGAACTGGATGATAAATTCTGGGAAAATTATCCGGAAAAAGACTCACGGTTCGGGCGCGACGATCATAGTGTTTTCCTCCAGGCGTTGCGGGGATTCGCTAAAATAGAAAAAGTTAAAATGACTTCCTCCCGTCCCAATTCAGGGGCGATATGCGGGATCGGCGATCGCAATGTTACCGAATATTCTCATCTCATTTACGGGGACAAAATCGTTCCGGCTGGAAAATATAGAATCCCCGATGTCGTCCACGGAGTCATCAATTCTCTTGCCGTGCATCAGACCATGCTTGGCGATGCGATTGCCGAAAATAACCCGCAACTCCTGGCCCGGGCGTTCCTGGCCTATCCGGTTCAACAATATTCGCCGCGGGCGCGAAAACTTTACAAACGGCTGGGAAAGATTAATCAAGCAGAAATCCCGAAAGAATTACATAATTTTACGAAATATTTATAAAATGAATCAATTGTCATGCCGTCTGGAATTGTTAACCGGCAATTCCGTTCCGGAAAAACTGGAACAGGCGCACCGGATCGGATTCAATGCCGTATCGCTACCCGGACGTTCCTTGAAAGATTACATTATTGAACTCCAAGAATGCTTCAAGGACAGCCCGGTTCCGTTGTCGTCACTGTCGCTGGGATTTGAAAACTCACTGGTAAGTCCCGATCCGGAAAAACGGCGGCGCTGCCGGGAATCCTTTGAGAAATTATTCGATATTTGCACGGAATTCGATATCTCGGTGCTGACGGTTCCCCCGGTTCTGGTCATGGACAACCCGGAGCGTTATCACGAACCGGAAATCCAAGACAAACTGCTGCTTGAACAGCTTCCGGAACTTGCGGACACCGCTCAAAGTCATGGCGTGAAAATCTGTCTGGAACCGGTGAACCGGTATGAGTCGGAATACATGAACACCGTGGATTCCGTCCTAAAAATCTGCCGAAAATTAGATCATCCGACGGTGGCGGTGAATATCGATTTCTTTCACATGCAGATCGAGGAACTCAATCCCCCGGAAGCAATCCTCGATTCCGGAAATTGGATCGGCAATGTCCATATCGCGGGCAACACTCGTTTGGAACCTGGAACCGGCTCCGCTGATTTCGCCGCCAACTTCGCGGCCCTCAAACAAACCGGCTACTCCGGATATATCGAAATTGAAGCCCGTAAGCTGTCAGGCCCCCCGGAAAAAGTCCTGCCGTTATCAGTCCGCTTTCTAAATAGATTATTACTTCAAGAACAATCAATACAGGATACCAAATTCAAATAACATTGGATGATTTGCTTGTGATTATATTCCGCAAAAACATCATAATGATAAACAAATATAGAACTAAACAAATTTTACGAAATCTTAAAAAAGGAGACTTAATTATGAAAAGGACAAAAAAACAGTTGTCTGTGGAAAAATTCACACTTATAGAGCTTCTTGTTGTAATAGCTATCTTTTCAATACTTGCTTCAATGCTGCTTCCGGCTCTCAAGCAGGCTCGCGCAAAAGCGAATACGATAACATGCGCCAGCAATATGAAGCAAATTGGATGCGGTTTCATATCTTATCAGAATGATTATAATGGATTTTTTCCATATGTATATGAAGGAGCAGATTCACTAAATGTAAATAAATCATGGATCTATACTTTGGGTGTAACTTGTAATTATTTGCCAGCTGCTTACGGTGATACTGCCGTCAACTGGGATACCCCTTGGTACTGTCCTGAGTTCACCGCGGACGCCACTGCAAAAGTTGCCAGCGGTGGTTTTACCCACCTTAAGCAGTATGGCGGCAGCTATGCTTATCCGTGTGAGATTCACCTTTCTTCCGGGCGCCGGGGGTTAGGCGGATTAGGAGATACGTGGACCAGTGAACGGGCTCCGATAAAAAATACCATGATTAAAAAGGCGTCTTCAACGATGAACCTTATCGAGCGTATTCGTATTTCTTCTGATGCTAATTTCCCGCTTGGGCGCCTCGCATGTTCTGTCAATCTCGGTTCCGCCGACAGCTTTGGACGTCACCCCAATGGAAGAGGCACTAACATGTTGCTTACTGATGGACATGTAGAGCTATTCACCAATGCAATCGGCTTAATGGCACAATGGCAGTCTGGCACAGGTCAGGAAGATGATCCATTTAATGTTTATAAAAATTAAGAATTGAATCTAGCCCGTTCTGTCAGAAATTCACACGGGCATAGAGTTTGAAAACTCGTGGAAAGCGCCGGTCAAAGCCGGTGACAGACAGGAGGTGAAAGTTTTCCATCCGGTAAGAATCAGCCACCCGCTGGAATCCCGAGTGATGCCTTGACGTCCCGCGAGGTGTAGGAACGTTCACAGGGGAACACTCAGGTCCGGCAGCATAGGAACTTTGGGTTCAGACCGAATGCAACTATTTAACCAGATTTCAAAACGCCATTCACCTTATTATAAACAACTTGCAAAAGTAGTACGGTTCGTTTTACGCCGTGCACGCTCCACCATTGATTTCCATATGGAATTCTCTCTTTGACTTTTAGGAAATGTTGCATATCTCGTTGTACCAAATAGTTTTGCGAGAATCAGAGTTTCAGGCAGATGCAATTCTCGCGAAGCAGAATTGCCGTTAAACAGGCCATGCCTGTCTCCGTTTCTCTGAAAGTTCTTGTCACGACCAGAACTTTTGGAAATTTTTAAATTTTATTTCCACTCGTTCATTACCAACAGCTTACCGCGTTACATGAGAATGATTATCAAAAAGTGTTCCTTTTTTCACCGGATATGGTAGGGTGCGCGATCTGCAATTTCTCGAACCCGTGACAAGAAGATTAGGTTCAATCGCGCCTATTTTTACGTTGATTTTATCGGAAATTTGTTCTGAAAATGCTTCCGTTTTTATGGCAAATCAGATGGTTTAAAAATCCGCATCCAACTCCGTTTTCCGCCATTCGCGAATGGTTTCGAGGAATTTCGGAATGATTCTGTGCGCTTTATCTGCCATCGCATTACGATACCATGGCTTAGTGCCGCGAGTCCTTTGCTTTGCCGTTTCCCGGCGTTTGCGCCAATTGTAACGGGGCATGAGTTCGGACAACGCCTGTATCGGGGAATCTCCGTAATAACCGACCAGGAGCCCTGCGCCGTCATTTTTCCGGAAATAACGCTTCGACGGTCCTGTCCAGTAGGCAACGGTCGTAAAATCGAGTTGTTTCTCGAGCCATTTGAGATATGCCTTGCGGTTCTTTTGCTCTTTCCAGAATCCCTGCGGGATACTGCCGAATAACCATTCCTTCCAGTCAAAATCCGGGATGAACTCGCGGACCAGGTTGATGATCGAACCGTTGAAATATCTGTGAAGCAGTGTGGTCCCGCAGTTTGCATTTTTTCCATTTTTTCTACTCCAACCATGTTGTCAATAATCCTTTTTTCCCTATTAAGCAACAAACCTAATAGCGCCAGCGCAATTCTATAACGGGCACAATTCATTCAATTCTTCCACCTCTGGTTGCCATCCGTATTCCGACAATTCGAATTGAACTTTTTGTATTTAGACGATGTCCAGGTTAAATAATCCGGCAGCATTTCTCCAGGTTATTTTTTCATAAGCCTGTCCGGAAATTAGTTGTTCATTCTTTAAACGCTTAAAAAATTGAATTTGCGGTAATTTCTGCGGATGGTTGGCGATATCTGTACCGAAATAAAGGCGGTTCTGGAATTCTTCCATAAATTCTATCCCGAAATCCAAGTCGCGTGAAATAGCATTAAGCCCGCTTCCGGCCGAAAGGTCGCCATGAAGATTCGGATATTTGCGCATTAATTCGACAACACGTCCTTCCGTGACTTTTCCTTTGGGGCATCCGCAACGGTTGTCCTCTGTGACATCAGAACTTATTTCAGCCCAGAAAACTTGAGAGTGCGCCAGAAAAATTTGCCGAGAAAAACTTTTCAGGACTTTTTCAAGACGCGACAAGCCAATGTCATCGCAGCAACCGTACTGACCATTATAATTCAACGTGCTCGCCAGATGAAAGGTTATCGGCAAACCACCGACTTCTTCGACCTGCCTGAAGACATTCATGTTCAACGGATGATCAAGTTCGATATTCGGATAATACTCCCCTATGCCCTTAAATCCCGCTTCTTTAAAAAAATTAAGCATCTTTGTAAAATCCGCGCTGACGTGATTTTTCAGCATTCTCGGGTCAAGATTGCAGAACGGGATAAAACGTTCCGGGTATTGTTTCGTCATTGCCATAACCTCATGCGGAGTCACAATCACGAAACGGCATTCCATGCTGATCGTTGACAATATCACGGCCTTATCAATGCCGTTAACGTCCATTGTTTCTATCAATTCTTCCGGAGTCGGGTAACGGCTTCCGTTCTGTCGCAAGATTCCGTCGCATCGACTTGTATGAGCGTGAATGTCTATAAGCATTTACAAACCTTTTCTTGCGGGTAATCTTTTTGTTGTAATTATTTAGTGTCTTTATTTTAACGTTCTATATTTTAAGCGTATATAAATTTAGACACTTAAACTGCTTTTTGTTCAATGACTTGCTGCTATCCTTCATCGTAAATTTCAATTGTCGCCGACATTATTATTGCTCAACCTTTTTCCGTAATCCACCACCAACGCCTTGACCGGGGCGCTTTCGCGATAAATCCCTGCGTACTGTTCTGAAAAATTTCTTTCGGGAAAATAACGAAGCGCGGCAAAAAAAGTGTAACCTTCATTACGTGAACTGCCAGTCACAACGGCGAAACTGATTACCGATAAAATTGTCAATATCTTGTGGATAATACTTTGAAGACATGACACTAGCCGGAAAGACACATGACATTTAATAATGGTAAAATATTTGACTCCTCCTGCAAAATCAATACAGACGCTATTATTTTTTCAACTTGCTCCGAAGTATAATCGCCAGAGAAGGTCGCACAATCTTTGAACTTTTGTATAACATCCCCCTGAGTAACACGCGCAGGATCATATAATTCACAGGGATAGTTCCCCCGCTGCAACCGTCGGCCGTCACGGGTACCCACAATGACGGCGTGATATTTCAAAGAATACTTGGGAGCGTCCGGTTTTTGCGGCACAGGCGGTGGAACTGCACAGTATTCTTGTGTAAAACGGATTGATTGTGCCAGATCAACCACTTGTCGGTCACGGCGAATAGCTTCATCCGTGAATGCCTGCAGACTGGCGCGTCCGCGCAACAACGCATAGGCCACGGCATATCGCACGCTGAATTGCGCATTTACCTGCGGATTTTTTCCCAATTCAAAGGGACGTCCCACCAAATTTCCCTTGCTAATTCCGCACAGTTCCACCTCTGCAATATCTTCTGGTCGCAGCTCCTCCTCCCGCGCCAAACGCTCGGCTGCCTCCTGTGCAGCATGACAGGCACCACAACTGGTATAACGTTTTACTATCAGCCGTTCAATCTCGTACTTGTCACGGTGTTCAAACAATTCTGCGCATGAAGGTGGTTCCGCTGTCTGATAGATGCTAAAGAGACCGGCACGGCCTTCCAGCGCCTGTAACGGACCAGTAACACCACGGGCGGCAAGTATTGCTGCCCATAATGCCGACCGTGTAGCAAAAGCCGGTTGCAAACGTTTGGTCAGAGTTTTATCGTATAACGCCTGTCGATTGCCTGACGCCTGAGCATAGTTAATCCCCATCGCATGCGCGGTTTCTTCCGGTGAAAGTTTTAGAAGACGCGCCAGAGCCCCTACTGCGCCAAATCCACCCACTACGGAAGTAGGCAGAAACCCAGATCCCTGTACGCCTTTACGTCGACGTGTGTAAACAATGCCCAATCGACAGGCAACTTCAACCCCCATTACCAATGCTACCAACATCTCCCTGCCGGACACGTCCGCCATCTCGGCCCCAGCCAATACGGTCGGTACTATTATCGAGGTAATATGCAGAGAACCAGGGCGGTGAATGTCATCATAGTCGAGTGCATGGATCATGGCACTGTTAGCGAAAGCGGCATTCGGCGCAGGTACCTTGTCTTTGCCGGTCAGTACTGTAGCTTCGGGCTGACCACCCCATGCTCGCATTTGGTCGATAACTGCTACAATCCCTGGCGCATGCCGGCCAGCCAAGGCGCACCCCAAACTGTCCAGTAGCATCATGCGAGCCACTGCTGTGGTTTTTTCCGGAATATCCCTGGTATGTGGCCGCAAGACGAATTCTGAGAGTGCCTGAGTCAATGACATACTGGAATCTTTAGTGTGTTTAAGTGATTTTTTTTCCGGAACCGTTGACCCGTTTGAAAGTTTCTTCTCGGAAACATTTGTTTTTAGTTGTAAATTCATTGACAAAAATCCTTTCATTATCTGCAAGCTGAAAACTTATATTCTTGATTGGATGTACTAACAAATGAGTGCATCAGCCAAACCGGCTATGTTTACGTAATCCCCACGGGCTCAAAGATACAGCATCATTAAACACCCCACCACAAAATAGTATCGATATTAGTACGCATACTACTAGTATAACAAGAATTAATCTTTTGTCAAGAGGGAAAAATCTTAAAATAATAATTTTGCTTATAAGGGCGAAATTGAAGAAAGTCGTGCCGTTGACGCAGTCGGCTTGTCCGTGAAGGTAATGCCCGGCCATCATGCTGGTGACCGCGACACAACTTGCTGTTTGCAAGGAGTAACAGATCGGCGTGGCGTCATTGGGGCCACGCCGGATGGTTCAGGAAAAACTTTTGGACACCATCCACTTCTTCAGGAGTTACCATCCGCCCATGCATACCCCGTTGACTTTTCATAACGGTATCTTAGATGGCGTGTGACGTGAATATCAGTCAGAAAACAAAAAAATGATTTTTACCTCTTGACAAAAGATTAATTCTTGTTATACTAGTAGTATGCGTACTAATATCGATACTATTAAGAAGTAAATTACATAAACAAGAGAGTAGCCCCTCAAAACGTAAACTATATCAGGAGAAACAGTATGAAAGCGATGAATGACTTAAAACATCTGGTGGATAAGGAATATGCACAACGAAATGACCGGCGGGGACTGTTCCATCGGCGACATTGCGCCGGCGCACCTGAAGCTGAGGAAAAAATAAATCTCGTGCGTCGGTTTCAGGCGGATGAAAAAAACATTCAAGGCGGCAAAGCAGGATATCCCTGGGCAATGACCATGGACAAGGCTTGGGTGATTTGTCTGTATAAGGCGGAAATCATAGAACGGGAAACCGCCGCGCAGTTGCTTTCCGCTATTGAAGAGACCCAGGGTGGTGAACGAAGGCTGGTAGCGCATTTCAATGGTGACGAGGATCTTGCCAGCATTGTCAACTATGGCCGAACCACGCAGGAACCCATGTCGCGCATGCAGATGCGGGACAAAATGGTGGACTTGTGCAACGATTTGATCGAACTTATGGAAACCCTCTTAATGGTGGCGGAAAAAAACATCGATATTATCATGCCAGGTTATACACATTTGTCGCATGCGCAACCCATTACACTGGCTCATTATCTGCTTTCGATTTTCGAAGGTATCCATCGGGGCGTGGAGCAATTCGAACTGGCATACAAGTATACAAATAGCAACAGCGGCGCTTGCGGAGCCTGCTCCGGCATGACATGGCCGATTGATCGCTTGTTGCTGACTCGCTTGCTGGGATTCGACCATTTAGTTGAACCCACCTATGACTGCGAGGCGTCTCAGGACCATTCCCTCTGTTCTCTTTTCGCGATTGCAAACATCATGATCCTCCTTAGCAAATCAGCGATGGATATGAATATCTGGGGAATGCAGGAAATGGACATGATCCGCACAGACCCGAAATGGTGTGGTGTAAGTTCGATGATGCCACAGAAATGTAATTCAGGGACACGCTTCGAGTGGATGCGGATCGAGGCATGCGATATGCTGGGGGAAATGATGAAGACAATATTTTTGAGCAAAGGTGAACCACATGGCGATATGCTGTCCATGGTGAGAATACCGGCACGAGTGCTTAAGAGTTTTATCCATGCCCGCAAAGGAATCGGTTTTTTCAGCGAATTGCTCAAAAACATTTATCCGCAAAAAAAGCAAATGCTAGAGCATGTCCGAGAAGGTTATTCCTGTGCAACCGAGGTAGTTGTGCATATGGTCAAAGATCTCGGTTTTGGCGGTCGCCGTGCCCATCGAATTGTGGCCACCTTTGTCCGCATGGCGCGTGAGCATGGATTGAAATCCGCCGAAACCACAGGCGTGCTTCTGGATGAGGCGGCCCGTTTTGTAGGTGAAAAGGAACCTCATATCACAACGGAAAAACTGCAAGAATTGCTGGATCCCGTCGCTTTCATTCATTCACATAAGCATATTGGTGGCACCGCGCCCGAAGAGGCAAAGCGCATGATTGACGTAAGAAAAGAGATGGTTGCGGATGCGAAAAAACGTCAAGAAAAACGAAAACAAAATCTTCAGGACGCAAAGGGATTTTTGCGCGGGGAAGTTGATGCGATTCTCGCTTCCCACAAAAAAATCTAATGTAAAAGGATGTGAATGTTTGTAAGTTTTTAGAGTTTGCAAAAGATGAATATTACAAATGAGAATGAACGGCGGAACAGAAAGACATGAACCAGGAACAGCCCGGAGAAATTACTCTGTTTTGCCGTTCTTAAAATTGAAATAGCGGCTATTACGATTCAAAACACCTTACTTTTGGAAGAACTAATATGACCTATATTTGGGTTATGATAATTATATTTTCATGCGCTTATATTCAAACTATTGCCGGGTTTGCGTTTTCGCTTATTTCCGTTCCAGCTTTTTTACTTTGCGGCTTTAGTTTGCCCGATGCCGTGGCTTTAACAATGGTCAGTTCAGCCTGTCAGAAAACAATGCTTGTTTGGCATTGCAGAAAAAGCACTGATTGGAAAACTCTGTTTATGATTATTCCTTGGGCGGTTTTGGGTTTGATTATCGGAGTTTTAGTCCTGAAAATAATGTCATCGGCCTCTCCGGATATAATCAAACAAGTCTTTGGAGTAATTATAATTTTTGTGATTATCCTGAAATTTATTGTAAGAGTAAAGCCACGTGAGAAACTTCCGGTTGCATCAGGCTTTATAGTATCTTTTATTTCCGGTATACTTCATGGTTTTGCTAACATTGGCGGTCCACCATTGGTTTTTTGGGTGCTTGCTCACAAGTGGCCTAAAGATCGATTGCGTTCGTTTATCCCAAGTTTTATAATTTTACTTTTACCTGTTCAAATTGTTTTTATGCTGATTGCTTTTGGGGTTGGCGTTTTAAGCCAGGCGCTTGTTGGAATTTATTATATTCCATTGATTCTATTGGCCTTCTTTCTTGGAAACATTTCCAGCAATTGGTTATCTATACATCGCGTTAGACTTATAATTACACTCCTGTTGTTAATGACCGGAATTGCATACACAATTATGCCATTTCTTAAGTCCAATATCACCCAGCAATCTTCCTATTCTGAAGAACCGGTAATTCTCCCTAAAAGATGAAATGTTGACTAGAATGAGTATTTTTTAATTCAGCAAAAAACTTTTGGGTAATGATATAGTCAACCTAACCTGGATTATTCATGCTGCTTTTCTGTAGGCATACGGCGGTTGATTTTGCCATCGAAAAGCCGCTGTCAGCGACAACAGATTCCACCGTCCTTGTTTCCGGCTGGTATCTGATGATTAAGTCGCGGAATTTCCGTTTATCGACGGTTTTGTTTTCGTAAAGCTACTAGTTGACGATAAAACCGACTGACTGTTCGTTGATGAAAAGTTCGTTGCCGAATTATCCCCCCCCGATTTCCCCCTGAACACGAATTCAAACTCATCCAGTTTTTTTATTGTTTGTCATCAAGTAAATCCACTGTGTTATCTATTAAGGCTTGGGCGAGGGTGGCTGAATCTGCAATCGAAACTCTTTCGGCGAGTGCGAAAGCGTCTTTATTTTTGCTGAAGGGATTTACTTTTCTACTCCATCCCATATAGGGGGTCGATCCCTCGCCTTGTAGCCTAGACATGTTCCTCAAAATTTCAAGCCGCCATAAAGTCTGCCTGACGCCGGTCAGAAACTCGTATTTATAAAATCCCTTCCAGCGTCCCTGTTCCGCTTCACTCATTTCGTTAACTACTTTTCTAATCGCTTCACACGCCAAATGAGCGTGAACAAAGGCCTTTTGAAATTTGCCTTCGCGGTAATACTCGCTGGCGCTTATCGCTCGCAACAATCCTTCGCAACTAAACCCGCAGATGATTGTTTGCAGATGAATATTTTCCTTGAAGAATCGTTTGTTATCACCTTCCAACTTAGCTTCAACGATCTCACACCGCTTCAAAAGCTTTTTCCATTTTTCCGACGCTTCCAAGCATTGTTCGCCGACCCATCCCGCTTGTTCCCAAAAGTTCATTTCCTTATGGAAAAACGTGGCCTTGGGGGTGCTGTTCGGCACATCCAAAGTGGCATAGACGAGTAAACGGGCGAAGTAGTGATAAAACTCATCGCCCACGACCTGATCGGCGTATTTGGGATTGAATTGAAACGGAATGGTAAAATAATCGTGATAGATGCTAGCGACTTTCTCGGGAGCATCTGGGAAACGACGGTCGAAAAACTGTACAGCATGCTCTTTCACCACTTGGGAGGGATTCGGAGCGTTGATTCGGCCGGACAGATATTTTGACAGCAAGTCCAACTCGTATACGTGAGGGCGGATGTTCCCCACATTGAGAAGCGAGAAGTCTTTTATACCGAGTTTGCCCATTTTCAGGTATTCGCTGATAATCAATTTGGGAGCGACTAACATGGTGAGTTGGTTGGAGGCTCTCAAATCATGATAGTTCACATGATAATAGACTCCTTGAGGACGTTTCAGATTTCCATCGGGAAGACTTATTATGTCACCAGCGTGAGGATCGAAATCGGGAACCGGAGAAACATTTTTCCCACCCATCCGAATACGCATTGCGCCATAACCATTATCTCCCCAGGCGAGGATCACTTTTTCCGGAATCTCATCGAGTCGATCTTTAAAGAGAAGCAGGTTTTCCAGATATAACTGAAAGACGAAATGATGATCATTTCGTCCGGTGACACACTCGACCGTCTCAAGCTGAAACTTCAAGCCATCGAGAATATACTGGCGCCGCGCCTCGTCGGTGTCGTAACCGTCAAGTTCGCGCCAGAATGGCCCGTCAGCTTGTCCTCTTACACCTAGCGTATAGACAACTTTAAAGTTGTTTCGCTCGTAATATTCAATAGTTTTTCGATAAATTTCCTCGTAACGCTTGCTTTCTTTATACATATCGGGTGTGAGACAAGGATATATTTTGTTGAAAAAAGGAGCGCCTAGAGGCTCGCAATGATGATGAGCGAGCCACAACCCCATTTCACTGGCTAACTTGGCGGCCAGAGAGTCGCCTGGCACCCAAGTCGCGGGACAGACCATGTTGTTGCGGGTACGCAGAAGAGTCTCATAGATGCGTTCATAAAGCTTAAGGGGGATGCGAATTCCTTTTCCCATGCCAATGAGAGAGTCTTCTCCATTGATGAACCAGCCTCGAAAACGCATGCGAGGCTCGGGAGACTCGTAGTGATAATGGCAAAGGCGTATTCGACTTTTGGGACTTGGACGGCAACCTGTCCAATATTCGAAAGGATCAACACCCAAAAGTTCTTCACACACATGATAGATGCCGAATATGGTGCCAAGCTCATTTTCTCCGACGATACGCAGAAGAGACCGGTCATCGGAGAGAGTAACGTTGAAGTTTTCCCGATTTAATCCTAAATCAAGATTCTCAACAACAACCTCGCAAGACGACTTCGTTTCGGGTTGATCTCCAAAGATTTTATGCATATCTTTTTTCAAAGAACGGATTGCCCGCTTGATGCCCTGTGTTTTTTTTCCAGTTAGTTTGATCGGACAGGTAGCAGATAAGGTAAAATAATCATTCATTTGTGATCAACGACTCCTTTTTTCATGTTTTTATGAGCATTTCCGGATGATTTGCCATAATGTCTTTTTTAAAAGTAAAATTCCAACGGCAAAGTTCAAGTGGGGGCGTTCACGTTGGGAAAGCCGCATTGGGGGCTATTGTTAAATTCAAACGCTTGCTTCTTTCCATAAGTATTATATTAGAGTGTTTAAATAATTTTTTCTCCAGCTAGTATCGATATTAGTACGCATACTATAAATATAACAAGAATTAATCTTTTGTCAAGAGAAAAAAATATTTTTTTGTTTTCCGGCTAATATCCGCCTTACGCGCCATCTAAAGATATCCTTATGAAAAATCAACGGGGCATGCACGGGCGAATGATAACATCAGGAGAAATGGATGTGGTCCGAAAGCGTCTTCGAAACCATCCGGAGTGGGCCCGAAGACGCCATGTCGGCGGTGAGTTGAAAAGACTCTGTTACGTCAACGGCAGGACTTTATTCAATTTCGTCCATATAAGGAAAATCCTTATTTTAAGGTTTCTACCTCTTGACATAAGATTAATTCTTGTTATATTTATAGTATGCGTACTAATATCGATACTATCAAGAGAAAAAACATGGACATTACATTTGAGCCTTGTGAACTTGTCTTCGATGCTGGGCAGAATTGTAATGTGAAGTTTACAATTCGTCTTTCTGAGACTTTGCTGCCGGGCGACACCATTGCTTTTCAGTTCCCTAATGCCTGGCTGTTGATCAACGGTCCAAGCCTAACACGTGAGTTGCAAAGCGAAAATCCGGAAGCTCCTCATTATGTCGCGATCGAAGCAGATGATGTTTCCTTTTCGATGAAGATTCAACCACGCAATTTGTTCTTTCCCGGCGGCAATTGCCGACATGGAAGGTTGGTGACGGCGACACTAAAAAAAAGCCGGATAGAAGCCGGAAACCCGATTCTGATTCGCTATGCAAATACCTTTGCCCCATACTTGGCGGACAGGGACAATCTTTGGTTGAAAGTTAAAGATGAAGTTTGTGATTTTCCTTTGACACTCCATACGCAATCACTTGATGCAATTGATATGCGCATACTTGCGCCTTCCGTCGTGCGGCCGGGGGAAACCTTTGAAATCTTGCTCATAACGCTTGACAAATTTCAGAACCGATCTCGAACCGAAATGGAAGATATTACTCTAGGTCTTGCGGATGGAACAGTTCTTCAGGAAAACATTACGTTTACGGGAGGAACGAGGATTCCTGTTACCCTTAGCAATGAAGGGATTTACCGTTTGCGATGCGCGGGAACTCTTTCCAATGCAATTCGAGTAGATCATACCGCAACGCTTATTCGCTGGGGCGACATGCATGTTCACAGTAAGCTATCACATGACGCACAGGGAGCCAATGTTTATGACTACGCCCGCCATGTCAGTGACCTTGACTTCGCGGCCATAACCGATCACTGGGAAGGCTTGGGGCCAGTCGGGGAAGACATGATTTTAAGATGGGCAAAGGAATCCACGGAACCAGGATGCTTCATCGCTCTTTTGGCGGATGAACGAAATCCCAGAACTTTTACCGGTCACCACAATCTGTACTTCCGCAATGTCGATTCATTTCAAAAATGGCGCGACGCAAAGGGAAATATTCCACGCGTCAATCATCCCCCTCTTGACCTTGCCAAGGCTCAACGTGAACCACCGGAACTCATGATCCTCCCGCACCACACCGGTATCAATTGGGGCGGTTGGCGAAAAGGGGATGATTCCTGGCCGGCAGTGAAACTTGATGCGGCTGAAGATTATGGTTTGCGGCCGGTAATGGAAATTTACAGTCATCACGGTCAAAGCGAACTCTATGCTCCTCATCACGTGTTGGCATATGAATGGAACCGGATGCGCCGGCCTGAACGAAGATCAAACAGCTGTTATCCTGGTCCCTATTATGCACAAGATTACTGGATGGCGGGAAAACACTTGGGAGTAATCGCTTCTAGCGATGATCATGCCGGACAGGCAGGTATCCGTCACGGTGGAATTGCCGCAGTCTACTCCGACAAGTTGACGACCGCTAGTCTTTTCGATGCCCTCTTTAGACGGCATTGCTATGCTACAACTGGCGAACGCATTCTGGTAGATTTTTCCGTGGACAACGAGCCGATGGGAACAATTCTCAAACGAGATGTGGGAACGAAAGTCAACCTTAAATTACGTGTCTGGGGAACTCGCAACTTATTACGGGTCGATATTCTGTGTTACCATTTTGGAAGGGCAGGCGCTTTCATGCCTATTCTTACTGCCCCTCCGCGACCGGAAGGTCTGGATGCTTTTTATGAAATCGAAGAGAAAATTGTAGAACCATGTATGTATTATGCCCGTGTTATACAAGAACCTTTAGATTGGCCGGACATGGCTTGGACAAGCCCTATCTGGATTGAAGTATAGCGTAAGCATTCGACGGGGAGATATTCCCGGGATAACAGTTAAGCCATGAGGAATAGGATTATTTCCGGTTGTGAGGGCGTTCCCAGTTATGCGGAAGGAATTCTTGGAGTTTTGAATGAGAATGGAAATTTATTCTGGCAAGCACATCTTTAAGGTATTCACAGAAATTGATCTTGTGGTCCTTGCAGATGGTAATGAGGTTCATGAATATGGCTGCGGTTTTACTGCCGCGTTTGTTGCCAGTAAACAAATAATTGCGTCGCTCCATGGTTATGGGCCGAATTTCTTGTTCAGCAGCATATCCCAACATCAGGATATGTCGCTTTGAACTGCTAGCGAAACGGTGGAAAAAATGCCCCTTTTTTCACCAAAAGTCTTGACAAAAAATAAAAAATATGGTACTATAGTATGTATACTAGTACCGATACTGTATAAATTATATATATAAACACGGAGAATATTATGGGCACGTCAATTAAGAAAGTGGCGGATGAGTGCGGCTTGGCGGCAAGCACGGTGAGAAACATACTTTCCAGCGCCAACAAGGTGCCTTACTCGCAAAAGAGCGTTGATCTCGTGAAAGAGACGGCCAAACAACTCGGCTATAAGCCCAATCGTTTCGCGCAGATGTTTCGCAAAGGGCAAAGCGATTCCCTAGGTTTGTTAATGCCTAATTTACAAGATCATTACTATATGGAGATTGTCGACCGCCTAATATACGGTTTTGAAGACTTGGGTTTGTCTTTAATTATGAAAGTTTTGCACCAAAAAACGCGGGAGCAGGCGTTAAGGACTTATGAATCAATACTTTCATGGCGGGTTAAGGCGTTTCTGGTCATTTTACACGCTCAAGATGTTGTTCATCTGGAAGACATAAAATCCATGAAAAAAGACACTTTATTAATAACTCTAAATAACAATTCATGGAAAGGCTGCTCCGCCGTCTGGCCGAACCGCCAGAAAATTGCTGAATTGGCGGTTAAACACCTCACGGAACTTGGACACCGGCGTATTGGCATGTTGGGATATCCTGTCCCAAATCATGATATTTCCACCGTCACATCTAATGCCCGCACCCGTCGCCTTCACAAAGAATTGCGGAAGATTGGATTAAAATTGAAATTAAAAGACATTTTTCTATGTGATTTTCCTGAAATATCCAGAAATTATAATTCAGAAGGTTTTCAAGGATTGCGCCTCGGGAAACACTTCGCTCATATACAAGATCGTCCCACGGCGTTGGTCGCCTGGAACGAACAGCTGGCCAATCAATTCATCGCTGGCTTTCAGAGCGAAGGGGGAAGGATACCGAAAGACATTTCCATTTTGACCTACAATAACAGCCGTTTCGCCGCCACCGCTTCCATGCCGTTGACGGCGGTGGGGGTTTCGTCGGAAAAATATGCAGAGGCGACTTTGGCATTAATAAGAGAAGGCTTGATGGCAATGAATAAGGATGGGGAAAGTATAGTCAAGGAGTTGAAACTCGAACCGGAACTTGTAGTGCGGAGTACCACCGGTCATTTCGTCAATGACAACACAATGGGATAACAATCATTATTTGACGGGAGAAAGACATTTGTAAACTTTTCGCTTGCAATAGATGAACATGGAAATGAGAATGAACGGCAAAACAGAAAGGAGTTATTCCTATGAGAAAGTCAAGTAAAATTTCGTCAAGGCCGGAAGTGAAAGCGGGGTGTCTGGCCCAAAAAAAGTTTCTGAGGAAACGGAATTCGGTATTCACTCTAATCGAACTGCTTGTGGTGGTTGCGATTCTCAGCATATTGATGGCAATGTTGCTTCCGGCGCTGAAAAATGCCAGGACCACGGCGAAAAAAACATACTGCTTGAATAATCTCAAGCAGGGCGGAGTGGCTTTGATGAGTTATGCTAACGACAATGATGGTTTTGCGCCATATTTTCGCCCGTATTCCACGGATATAGCAGATGCATGTTCGGGGAGCGCGCCAGCTTTGTTGTCATACAGAACTACAAACACTTATCGTTTGGCCGATCAACTTTTGGAAGCGGAATATATCACACCGGAGATATTGCAGTGTCCGTCAAGAAAGGGATATTCAGAGGGAACTCGACTCTTTGATGTGGATTATTACAAAAAAAACATAAAAATAAATGGTAATAGAATGTTAATCATAAGTTCTTACGCGGTCAAAGTTGTGCCAAAGGAAATGTGGGCGGACTATACAACAGACGGCACCAAGAACTTGGGTTGGCGAATTGGCGGCAGGCCCAATCGGGTTTTGGCGATGGAATTCGTAAACTATGCGCCACATGCTGTGTTTACACATCCTGATGGGATTGTGGCGTGTTATGAGGACGGCGCGGCGGAATTTGTGAAGGGAAACCCATATCGGCTTGAGACCTCTTTATCATCAGGCAGTTCGAACATATTTAATCAGAGCATGTACTGGATGCGGCGGGACAATCCGAACCGGCCGTATCATTAGTGCATGCTCAAGCGCAACCGTCCAATAAAAGAAAAAAAGGAGTCGCGCAGGTTGGAAGGGAACTGAACTCGCAAAATTTGGTGGATTTCAGCAAAAATGACCGAGATCGTCGAAGGATGGCCCCGAAACTTGTTTTCGGGCCGTAAAACAAGTTTTCAACAAAAGGAAGCCGGTGGCTTATGAAATTGGCTTCATGGCATTTTTTTTAGGAGGAACGGGAATGCGAAAACTGATGTTTCGTTTGTGCATCATGGTTGAAGTGGCAATTTTAGCGGCAGATTGGGGGCTAGGCGCGGAAAAGACGGCGAAAGCAGAGAGTCCGTACATGATGCCTTTCTACACAGGACGGATCTATCCAACGCCGCAGAAAGCGACCTATGAAGATACCTTTTATCCTTTAGATGACGTTGGTGTTCTGATCGGCGACAGTGTGAAGAATCCGGATGCCTTGCTGGACATTCTCACCGGGCGTATCATGCTTTATGGAGGAAAGTGCAAAGTTGCGGACAAAGTTTCCGGCAACTTTGGTACGCTCATTGTGCTGGCAGATCAGGAAGGAGCAAAACTTCTGCCGGCGGGAACGCCAGTGGCGGACCGTCCGCAGGCCTATACCATCCGCATGGGGCGAAAGGGCAGGCGGAATGTTATTGTATTGGAGTCGAGTGATCATCAGGGGCTTGTTTGGGCGGTTTCTTCTCTCAACCAACTGGTGCGTGTCAAGGACGGAAAAACTGTTCTCCGTAAGGCGACGGTCTGGGATTATCCTGAAATTTTGAATCGAGGCTATATTGGCAATTGGAGAAATCTGAATAAAGGGCCCAAGGACAGCCTTTATTACAATCTGTATTTCAAATTCAATAAGATTTGCATGCTAAGGGACTGGCGGGAGAAATCTAAGCCGGGAGGCTTTCGTTTGAAGGCTAAAAGTCGCTCGTTCATGTCTTATATTCGAAAAATGGGGAAATACCTGAATCCATTGGGTATTGAATGGTCTATTGGCATGCGGCCCATAATGGGCAAGCCGGAAAATAAAATCCGCAGCAAAAATGAAGATGATTTTCAAATCCTTTTGCAATACGCCCGTTTTGTAGAGAAATGCGGTGGGCACTTCTGCCTTTTATACGATGACCATCGGTTTCCCATCCATCCGGATGATGTGAAAGAATTCGGCTCGGCGCGGGAAGCGGATGTTTTCATGATCAACCGGTTGATGAAAGCGCTGAAAAAGGATTATCCGGACGCGAAAATTGTTTTTTGTCCGCCCTTTTATTGGGGACCAACCTCGGGTCATGGATTTCCTGAATCACGCAATGCGTATCTCCAGGCCTTGGGCAAACGCCTGCACAAGGATGTCGAGATATTCTGGACTGGGCCACGCGTAAAATCCAGTGTGGTGACAAAAGAGAATGTGGCATGGATTACCGGGCACATTCAACGGAAGCCGGTCTTCTTTCAAAACGCTTTTGGCGCACCTCACGTGGAAGGATATCATTATGTAACCGATCCCATTACCGCTTGGGGAGAATGGCATTACGACGGATTTTTCGAGGACGTGGATACGTATATGGTGAAAGCCAAGATGCCGCACTGCGCAGTCGCCATGGGCACACTGGCCGACTACTGCTGGAATCCGAAGGCGTATGACGCGGAAACCTCCGTCCGGGAAGCGGCCATGAAGCTAACAGGTTCGGAATCGTATGAAGCACTGGAGGACGTCAATAAATGCCTGAGCTATTTTGACATGTATGGTTTGCAGATTACTCCCGCCGCCGCCAAAAACATGGACGAAATCAATCGTAAAGAAAAAGAATTGGATGCGGCCATTGAAAAGACCATGGCGCACCATCCCGCGGCTGTTCGAAAATGGACTCATGACTTCAAGCGTAAGATTGAAAATTTTTGTCGAAAATTGCGCAATAATAAAACTCTTGCCAAGTTCGCGAAAGATGCGGACAAGGTGAAACAAATGGCGGTCAAGGAAGTCGGGCGGAATGGAAAAAACGATGTATTCCTCTTATCCCATGACTTTGTCGGCGGCAAAGGACCAAAGAAATACGGCTATAGAGGAAAGGAAAAGCGCCTCGCAACGTGGATTTATGGCGCCAAGAGCGGCAATCCGCGGATGCAGTCGAAATTCCGGGTTGAACCCTTCCCCCCCTCCGGTGACTATCAACTCATTATCTGCGGTCAGGACGATGACGCGGAAGCAAAATGCAAAATCCGGATTTCGGTAAATGGTAAAGCAATCTTTGAAGGCGAAAATCCGTTCGAACGCTTCAAATGGAAGCTCCATACCTTCGTGCTTCCTGCGGAAAAGCTGAAGCGCCATAACACGATTCTGATTGAAAACATTGAAGATACCTCCCGTTTTGGGGGACCGCCGTTTTTTCTGTTGAATTATGCTGTTCTGCGCAACAAGACAGCGAACTGATGATTGCCACGCCTAATGTCTTCCCGCCAGCAACACGGGAAGGCATCCTCATCTTGAGACAATTTGTAGGTTTTCAGCTTGCACGAGATGAATATAAAAATAAAAATGAACGGCAAAACGGAATGACATGAAACAGGAAGGGTACGGAGAAATTCCTCCGTGAATTTCCCGAGAAATATTCAGGTTAAACACACAAAAAGGTTACAACACTTAAACACAAGGAGCACTTGATGCAAAGACAAAACTTGCTTTTTTCTATTATATTGACCTTCATCTTTTTTTTGGGTAACAATGCTTTTCCATTGGAAGAGAGGGCCGCGCCTGACATCTCATTGAAAAATCTGCCGGTAATCGCCGGAATTTCACTCGGTGATCTTAATGACGATCATTTGCCGGACCTGGTTCTTTGCCTTCGGAAACCCAAAATTTACCTCTTTTATCAGAAAAACGGGACATATCCCGCAACAGCCGATAAGACGCTTGCATTGCCGCGCGCGGAAATCGCACAGGGCGCCTTGGTAGGCGACTTTGACAGTGACAACAAAGCCGATCTCGCCGCCGCTTCCAAGAAAAATTTGCTGTACCTGTTCTTGGGAAAAGACGGTTTTACGAAATGTATTGATGTTTATAATTCCAACAACCAACGGAACGATGACGGTATTTCTATGCTGAATCGTTCTAAACAACGAAAAGAGACAGGCTTCCTGAACGGTCCGGTCTGGCGAATTTGGAATAGCGGCAAGCAGCGGTGGATTCGCGGCTATTGTTTCGGGCCTGAGAAAAATGATAATGCGGTTTCGACTGTGGCAGATATGGATTTCGATAATGAACCCGATATTGTTTTTCTCAGCCGATCTGGCGCCGTGCGCATTTATTACGGTCCGTTCACATCACGTAAAGTGGAGGTGGCACACCTCTCCGCCTTTATTGAATTTGCCCCCCCCGCGCCTGCGTCCTGTTTGGACATCGCTGATTTTAATCACGATGGACGGCCCGACATCGTTGTTTCTTCCAAATCCGGAAAGAAAATGTTTTTTTATTTTCAAAGCGCGCCGGTCGGGTTTGAAGACCTGAAAGAGCCATCCATTACCCTGAATGGCGTTTCCGGTATTTTGCGAAGCGCGGACATCAACGGAGACAAGCGCGCGGACTTGATTGTTGCGCGACGTGGTAAAAAAAAGAAAAAACCGCAAATCCTTGTTTTTTACCAACGGAAAAAAGATAAAAAGTTTCCCGAATCCGGCAAAGAAGCAGATCGGGTGTTGGATTTTCCAGGATGGAAAAATATCTCGGATGTGTATCTCTCTGATATCGACAGGGATGGAATGGTGGACATTGTGGCTGCCGGCAGGAGAAAAGATCAGGGAAGTGAGGTTAGGATTTTTCTGAACTCTACATTTCGGGGTTCCAAAATGCAACGTAAAAACTAAAATATAAGAAAATCAACCTTGGTTTTATGTTCTGATGAGTTTCGCGGAATATCGGAATAACCACATGAGCAAGGTTAATTATGAGAAAAATCTAAAACATGGATTTTTCACGGAATCAGGACAAATTAAATAATGGTCATGAAAGCCAAAAAAACGGGTAGCCAGATCGTTAAGACTTTAAATACTGGCTGGCTGATTAAGGGGTTTGAATCTGAACGGGGATTGGCGGAAAAGGCTTACAAGGAAGATTATCAGCCGGAAAATGCGATTAGCGCGGTGGTGCCCGGCACGGTAAGGACTGCTTTATTCAAACATGGCAAAATTCCCGATCCGTATGTGGGATTCAACAGCATTGAGTCGGAATGGGTTGAGGAACGCGAATGGTGGTATTTTAAAGATTTCCTTACGCCGGAAACCGTCGAAAACGAAAAGGTTTTCATACGCTTTGAAGGAATAACCTACCGGGCGGAAGTATGGATAAACGGTGTACAAATTGGCCGTATCGAGGGAATGTTCCGGACTGGTGAATTCGATGTCACTGATTATCTGAACGAAAAATCAAACCGCCTGACAATCCGCGTCCGAACTCAGGAAAACGCGCATCTCGACAATTCCCGCACGCATCGTCAATTAAAGGGCAAGATCCGGAGCCAGGGCGCGGTAGCGCAGAGCATGTACAAATGGAACTGGAGTCCCCACATGGTCTGCGTAGGATTATGGCGTCCGGTAAAGATTCTGGTGAAACAACCGGTGGAAGTCAAAAGTGTCCAGGTAAGAACCTTATCCGCCGATGCCGGAGGCGCCGACGGCTTTACCTCTCCTTGCGCCGACGCCGAACTGGTTATTGACTGGTGGATCAACAATACAAGCGGCAAACCGGAAAATATTAAGATTAAATTCACATTTTCCGGTGCTTCCTTTGATTCCGGCAATATTGCAAATGATGAAATAATTGTTAATGTTCCGCCGAATTGCAAAAAAAAAGTATCCAGGGAAATAAAAATATCCAATGCCCGGCTGTGGTGGCCGAACGGTGCGGGAAAGCCGGAGCTGCATAAACTTGAAAGTGAAATTTCCAGCCTTGAATCAGGAAAAATAATTCAGGAAGATTCGGTGGTATTCGGCATCCGCAAAATTACTTTCGAACGCAATGTTGATCAGGACCGGGTGATAGAATCAAGCGGACACTCCATGCGTCCGTGGTCAATGATCGGAGAACTTTACAACTGGACTTTCGTGGTAAACGGCCGGAAAATCTTCCTCAAAGGAAGCAACTGGGTAATGCTTGACGCCATGCTCCGGCTGGAAGAATGGCGTTATGACCGTCAGCTTTCGCTGGTGCGTGACGGCGGATTAAATTTTCTCCGTATCTGGGGGGGAAGCCTCGCTGAGACCGATGAATTCTATGATTTGTGCGACCGTTACGGGATTCTCTGCTGGCAGGAGTTTTGGCTGGCCTGCGCCGATTATCCTGCCATGAATCACGATGTTTTTATCCGTTGCGTACGCGACACCGTGCAGCGCTTGATCAACCATCCGAGCCTGGTTTACTATTCCGGCGGAAACGAATACGAGCCGGATAATCGGGAAAACAAAGGTCTGGTTGATAAAATTGCCGCCGCCGTTGCTAAAGTTGATCCCGAGCGCGAATTCCGCCGCGGTTCGCCGTATAAGGGAGATAAGCATGGCGGGTTGGTAATGACGCCGTACTGCACCCGTAACAAGTATCTCGATATCCTTTACGGCGATAAACGTAATGTATTGATGCGCAGTGAAGTCGCCACCGGGCGCAGCATGCCCGTATGGTCGAGCATGGACAAGTTTCTGCCGCCGGAAAGCCGCTGGCCGATTGATGAAAAACTTTGGCGTCATTTTCATGCTGTCCCCGCTGAATTCATTATGTTCGCCAATGAATATGACGCGCTTGACAACTTTTATTATGCGGTAAACGCAAACCATCTGGCACACATTCAAATATGCCGCACTAACCTGGAATTCTGCCGAAGCCGTATGTTCCAATGCTCCGGGAACCTGAACTGGCAATTTAACGTGCCGTGGCCATGCGCCCACCGGGAACTTGCCGATGCCTGGGGTTCGCCAAAACCCGCTTATTATCATTATATAAAAGCATCGCGGCCGGTAGCGGCGTTTATCGATATCGAACGGTATTTGTGGCGTCCGGGGGAAATATTAAATCCCTCGGTTTACGTGGCAAACGATAAGGGAGCAATAGACAAGACGGAAATAAAAACCGTCATTTATGCCGCTGGTTCATCCTCACCGGAATATGAGCAAACCATAAATTGCAGAATCCCGGGCAACACCGGAACCAGGATTGGTGAACTGGATTATAAAATTCCCAAAAATCTGTCAGGAGAATCACTTCTGATAAAAACTGAATTGTCCTCAAATGGGAAAAAGCTTTATGAAAACTGGTACTGGATTGCCGTTTCAATCCATGAAGAACCGGAGCATAAAATCGACCTGTGCGGAACCTGGCGGCGCACTGACGGATCGGAGCTTCAGCTTCCCGGAAACGATCTGAGCGTTGATAATCCATCATTTGAATATGTGATCCTGAAGCAGGGGGACTCCGCCGAACTGGAAACCGCTAGTGGTTCGGACGGAAAGATATCTAAAAGTCAAACTGAACTGGTTTATTCCCGCAAGTTCACGATATCTAAGGAAATGCAAGGCATGGACCTTGAATTTTTCACGCCCGGATTTGAGTCCAGCGATGAAGTTTTCGTGAACGGAGAAAAAATCGGGGAACATGAGTTTAAAAGCGCTTACCTCGACACCACGGCCTGGGCTTTTGTTCCCGATGGCAGGGAAAAGCACGATATAAATTTAGATTCCGGCACTGAATACCGGTTCTACAGTGACCCGATCGCCATGCCTAAATTAAAAGCCCGGTTTTACGATATACCGCAAAAAATCCTGAATACCGGCGAGAATGAAATTGTAATCCGGATGAAATCCGATTATCAGAAATCTTGTCCGTATCCTATGGAAGTCCGGCCTGTAACTCCAAACCGGAAAAAGGTTAGCGAGTTTCTGAAACGCGGCGTGTTCTTTTCCGGACTCCGGAAAATGCCGGCCGTTGAACTAAAAACAGCTAACAATGACCGGGAAATTAAAATAACAAATCCCTCACGGAATATTGCCTTCATGGTTATTCTGGAAGTTATCCCGGACGCCACCGGCATTGCAATTCCCCTGGACGATAACGCTTTCACGCTGCTTCCCGATGAAACGAAAATCCTGAAACCGCTGCAACGGAAAAAAATCCCGAAAAACAGCGAAGTAAGGATTTCCGGCTGGAATATTCGCAATAACTCACTTAGGATATAATATGAAACCTGAAATTTTATCATTACTTCCAAACCGGGTGCGCCGGAATTATCGCGGCGGGGCCGGTATAGACCGTTTCGAAGGAAAAAGTAATTGCCGCGACAGTGATCAGCCTGAGGACTGGGTAGGCTCCCTTACCACCGCACGCAATCCCGGTTTGCCGCCAGTCGAAAATGAAGGACTCGCAACCGTGGTGGAAAACGGAAATACCGCAATGCTTTGCGATGTCATCAAAAACGCCCCGGAGTATTATTTTGGAAAGCCGCAAGTGGAATCAGGCTTTTTGATGAAAATTCTGGATTCATCGATGCGGCTTCATGTCCAGGCGCATCCTACCCGTGAATTCGCCCGTAAGCATTTGAATTCCGAATGGGGCAAGCTTGAGGCTTATTATATTCTGGACGTCAGGGAAAATTGCGATCCTTATATCCGGCTGGGATTTCAACATCCGCCGGAACCGGAAGAGTGGAAAAGGATTGTTCTGGAACAGAACATCACCGCAATGGATGCTTGTTTTGAAAAAGTCCCGGTCAAACCTGGTGAAACCTGGTATGTGCCGGGCGGACTTCCCCATGCCATCGGCGAAGGTTTAACGGTTATCGAAGTCATGGAACCATCTGACCTGGTAGTCCGTTGTGAATTTGAACGTGAGGAAATCGTGGTTCCTCCGCCTGCCCGGTTCATGGGCCGAGACCCGGATTTTGCCCTGCGAATTTTCGACTTCACCCCTTGGAGCGTCGATGCCGTCACCTCAAAATTCCGGGTAGCGCCACAACTGATTTATGAAAACGAAAACCTCCGGGAAACCCGTTTGCTCGGCACACCTCAAGTAGATTGTTTCGAGTTAAAAAAGCTTACGTTTACAGGCCCGGCGCAATTACCGTTGGACGAACGCTTTGCCATCGCCCTGACATTGTCCGGCTCCGGTTCAATCAAAACAACGGCGCAAACATACCAGATAAAAAAATCCTCCCGTTTCCTGATCCCCGCCGCCACAACGGATATTGAAGTCATTCCGGACAAAAACAACTGCCTGGAAATCTTCCTCTGCCTGCCCGCGAAAAGAAAGTGAATCCAGCATAAACGGGAAATCATTTCCCGTGAAACAGGCGGTTCTTCGTTTCGCGGACATCCTGCACCACAAGGTAAAGCATCGGGGTAACGAACAGCACCAGCAATGTTGAAGCGGTCAGTCCACATACGATACTCAGGGCAAGCGGAATAAGCATTTGCGCCTGAATGCTCTTTTCCAGCATCAGCGGCAATAACCCGGCAACGGTGGTCAGACTTGTCAGCGCCAGAGCCCGGAAACGGTCACCGGCGGCAAGTCTCGAGGCTTCATGGGAATCCATGCCGCTCTGCTCGTTGCTTTTGATGAACTCCATCATCAGGATTGAATCGTTGACAACAATCCCGGCCAGGGAAATTACCCCGATAATGCTCTGCATATCGAAACTCCTTCCCAGCAGGACATGTCCCCAGATCGCACCGATGAACGCCAGCGGAATGGTGGCCATGATCACCAGCGGTTCCAGGATTTTACCGAACTGGAGCGAAAGCAGGATGAAAATACCGGCAATACCAATCAGGAAACCAGTAAGAAGGGAACTTCCGGTTTCGCCCGTCGCCTCGCGCTGGCCGCCGAAAGAAAAACTGACTCCCGGAAAACGCTGAGTCAATTCGGGCAGGTAACTCTTTTTAAGCTCCCTGGTAATTTCCTGGGAATTGGCTACCGCGGCATTAACGTCAGCGGAAACAGTTACGGTGCGCTTACCGTTGTACCGGCTTATTGACGACGGTCCCCTGACGGAACGGACATTTACCACGCTGGTCAACGGCACTTTCAGTCCGTCAGTGGTGGTAAGCTGATAATTGTCGAAGTTGCGCAGATTATCGGAAAGATTATCGCGGAGTTTCACATTGTACTCATAGTTGTCGCTGCCGATCTGGAGTTCATCGGCCCGGTTGCCCTCGTAAGCGGCCCGGAGCTGCCGGGCGATACTGTCACCGGTAAATCCCAGCTTCATTGCCCCCGGCTTCAGGGACATTACCAGTTCCGGCTTTCCGGAAGTGAGATTGTCGGTAATATCGAAAACCCCGGAATATGAAGCAAGCTTTTCCTGGAGTGCGGTCGCGGCCTTCTTAAGGTTTATCAGGCTTTTGCCGTGCAGCCGGATGGATACGGCTTTGCCGCCGGGACGAGTCATGGCGTCCTCAAACTTGATGCTGCATGCTCCGGACAGTTCGCCAGCCTCCTCACGCCAGGTTTGCAAAATATCG
The DNA here is from genome assembly GCA_963678815.1 of Victivallales bacterium. Classification (GTDB taxonomy): domain Bacteria; phylum Verrucomicrobiota; class Lentisphaeria; order Victivallales. Next base: position 2,262,813 of record OY787460.1, on the reverse strand, counting down.
TCAACCGAACTGTTGCGTTCATTTCCCGGAAGCAGGTCGACATAGACGGTAAAGAGATGCGGGCCGCTGTCGCTGTAGTCCCGGTTTGCGGAATAGTTAACCGAAATATATTCAACCAGCTCCTTGCCTTTCGGCTGCAACGGGGTGAGTTTCCTGTTCATTCGTTCGGCGGCTTTAGTCAGGTATTCGGCGGCGCTTTCGCTGTCCTCCAGCGGAGTTCCCGGTGGCAGCATTACCTTACAGACCACCGTATCGCTTTCGACGGTCGGAAAAACCACGAACTTGAGGTATCCCGCCGGAAATAATGCCAGGGAAATAATGAATAGCACCAGAATAGCAGTCAGGAACAGATACCGGTGCGGAATTATGCGTTCCACCATTCCGCGCACCAACGTGAAGCGGACAAAGTCGATTGCCGCATCAACTTTTTTACGAATGGGATTTGGTTTCGGGTAGCCCTTCTTGAACGAATGGGCCAGGTGATTCGGCAGGATGAAGAATGCCTCCGCCAAACTCACGGAAAGAACGATTATTAAAGTAATCGGAACCACGCAGAGGATTTTGCCAATAGTGCCGCTCAACGAAATCAGCGGAAAAAATATGCAGATGGTAGTAAGGAAACTGCCAAGTACGCCGCGGCCGACCTCTTTAGCTCCATTAATGGCCGCCTGAACGTGCGGCACGCCGTTTTTCAGGTGAACCGCGATATTTTCAGCGATCACAATGGCGTCATCCATCAAAAGCCCGATGGCGATCAACAGCGCGAAAGTGGAAATCATGTTCAGCGAAATCCCGAACAGGTTCATGAAAAACAGCCCCCCCAGGAATGAAACCGGCAGTCCCATCGTCACCCAGACGGACAATTTAAAATTCAGAAACAGCCACAGGGCGGCGAATACCAGGAAAAATCCCTGGATCGCATTGATGTAAACCATGTTCAACCGGTCCTGGATTTCACTGGCCATATCCCGGGTAATGGAGAATTTCAATGCGGAGGGCATTTCGGCTTTTTCTTTGTCCAATATGGCCATGACCTGTTCATAAATGGTCAGGCTATCGGCGCTCTTGCTTTTCGAGATGCTCAGTACTCCAGCCCGTTTCCGGTTGAAAAGGACCTTGTTTTCGTCCTTCTTGAAATTATCGGTAATGGTGGCGATGTCCCCGAGGAATATCTCGCCGCCGCCGGAGCTTGAAAGGACACGGATCGACTTCAGGTCTTCAATATTTTTGCGGCGGTCGCTGAATCGCAGTTTGATATCCTGCTTACCGGTCTCCAGGGTTCCGGCGGGGAGTTCAACGTTCTGGCTGGCGATAATGTCGGCAATGTCTTTAACACTTAACTTGTAAGTGTGCAAAGCGGCGGGAGAAAGCTCGATCCTGAATTCCCTTTGGGAAAAGCCGCTGATATCCACCTGGATGCCGCCGCCGATTTCCATTAATTTGTCTTTCAGGTCTTCGCAGTATGCTTTCAAGTCCGTAACGGGAATATCACCGTAAACCGCCAGACTTACCACCCGGTCCAAGTGATCATAGGGCTTGATAATCAGGTCTTCCACCTCGGAGGGAAACGAGCTGATGGCCTCCACCTCGGTTTTAATGTCATTGTAAAACTGCTGGTAATCGGCGCCCTCAAGCATTTCGACCCTGACGGATACGCTGCTTTCCATCGCCGTGGTTTTGATGCTCTTAATGTTGTTGACGTTTTCCAGCGCCTCCTCGATCGGCACGGCCACCGCTTCTTCTATCTCCTCGGCGGCGGCCCCCGGATATGAAGCGGAAATCTCCAGCGTGCTTGTGGAAAAGTCCGGCATCGCCTCGCGCTTGATTTTAGTCATGGTCAGCACACCGAGGAACAAAAATGAACACATCAGCAGGTTCGCGGCAGTGGGATGGGTGGTAAAGAACTTAATCATTTTTCACCTTTTTCGCGGATAATTCATTTTGCGCCTTTGCCGCGAAATCCTTGTCCATCCTGAGCTTCAGTTTCATGCCCTTGATGGCGGGAACGATGTCACTGAGAATTACGGTTTCTCCCGGCTTCAAGCCGGATTTGACAACCGTGTACTGCTCATAGCTCGCACCGGTTTTGACCGGACGGATTTCCAGCCGTGAATCTTTATTGGCAATATACAAAGAACCATTGTGCAACGCGTAACGGGGAACCACGAGAAGGTTTTTAATGGTTTTGCCGCGAATAGTAACCGAGCAGAACAGACCGCGGTCAAGCGGCGGCCCCGGTTTACCGTTATTTCGCTTGTACGGATCGGAAACGCCGATTATCATGCTGATCATGCGGGTGGTGGTATCGACGCCGGAAGCGATCCGCAGGAACTTGCCCTTCCAGGAATAGGCGTTAAATCCGCCATTGACTTTGACGGTAATGTCCCAGTCGTCAGGAGCTCTTTTATTCTTTTTGTCCTTAAGATTTTTCCGGTTCTCCCCGGAGGGATTAATCAGCGACGCCAGCTGGTCCATGCTGAATTGTACGGGAATCTCCACCTTATCGGTAGCGTCCGCGACGAACATTTCCTGGCCGACGGTGACATACTGGCCTTCCTCCACGGATACGGTCCGTACCCGGCAGGCAAAGGGAGCGGTAACTTTTGTATAGCTCAAGTCGAGTTCAGACTGTTTCATGTTTGCCAGCGCAGCGGCCAGTTCCGCTTTCTGGTAGTCAATCTGCGCGGGAATCAGCCTGATACTGGTTTCAAGTTCCACCAGTGCGCTCTGCTGGGTAAGCACATTGATTTCTTCTTCTTCCACGGACACGGATGCAACCGCTTCGGACTTCAACAGCTTTTTCTGCCGGTTCAATTTGCTTTTATTAAATCCATGCACTTTCCGCAAGATTTCCAGCCTGGATTCCATATTGATCCTGTGACTTTTCAATTCCGCGATTTTGGCAAGATACTTTTTGATTTCCGCACGGTTTTTCTGGATCGCCAGACTTACTTCCTGCTCATCAATGCGGAGCATGAGTTCTCCCTTTTTGAAGAAATCTCCACTCTTGAGTTTCGGTGACTTCCAGACAATTTTTCCGGAAACCTGGGCAACCGCTTTCCAGGTCCGGTCCGGCGCTACTTCCCCGTAACCGCTGATCATTGGCGTCACGTCAACCGGAACCGCGGCAAAAGCGTTGACAAGATACTCGCGCTCGATTGCCGGACGCTTTACCGGCTTCGGACCGGTTTTAATCAAAACTACCGTTGCGGCAATACCCGCAACCAGCAATATAAGCGGAGCTGTGACCTTTATAACTTTTGAAAATTTTCCGCGCATATTTTTACTCCTGAACCTTTGCTATTCCCCTGATAAAAATATCAGTAATGTTACTCGCCAGCCGGTCAACCGGTTCATCCGCGAAACGCATTCCCGGATCGAACTGGATTTCCCGGATCATCCCCAGGAACGCGGACGCCGCGAGAACCGGCTCCACATCCCTGAAACTGCCGTCTTTGACGCCATTTTTTATGGTATTGGAAATAACCTCAAGCAACTTACCATGATTACGGGCGAATTTTTCCTTTTTAATCTTTCGCCGGGTTTGCATAAGTATCTCGTGCAGATGTTTTACCTGTTGAAAATCCTCCAGCATGAAACTGGCGATGCAAATAAGTTTTTCAGGGGCGGAACCATCTCCGGAAGCAATTTTCGCAACGGCATCGAGCATGTTCATAAAGGCGTCTTTCATGATTCCGCCTACAATCGCCTCTTTATTGGCAAAGTAATTGTAAATGCTTCCTGTTGAAATCCCCGCTTCATGGGCAAGTTTTTCCATCGTCAAGCCCTCAATCCCGTCCTGCGTGATGATCTCCCGGCTGGCCGCGATTATCGATTGACGCATATTCGCGGTTACGAGTTCTTTAATTTTCGCGGTCAGCTTTGGCATTTCTTACCTCCTGACAAGTTTATCTCCACTTATTATTGAATTATTATTCATGCTTCTGACTGTATAGTTATAATAATGAAGATATATTCATTTTGCAATAGCCTTTTCGGAAAATAGTTGTAATTTTTCTGATTTTACGCAAAAATTCAGCATCCAACTACTTGCCATCACCACTCACTATTGAAAGGTATCAATCCTGATCAAGTTAACGTATTTTTGCTGACACAAATTGCATTTCGGCATATTTGCCTTATGATATTAAAAGTTACAGGTGATTCAGGCATGTAATTGATTTCCGCATTGCAATGTGGAAAAAGGGGGAGGAAGAGCATGACTGCACAAGCAAGTAATCGACTCTTCGGCATAACACTTGTCGTTTTAATCGGATTTACCGGTTATTTTATTAAAATAGTCAGCGGTTCCGGAATTGCCGATCCTTTGCTTATCTCACTTCTGCTGGGGATAACCATCGGCACGATTTTAATGAAAAAATCGGGAAGAGAAAACATTGCCCCTTTGCGAATGTCCACTAATTTCTTCATAATGCCCGGAATTATTTTCTATTCCTTCGTTAACCTGAATTTTGTAAAAATGGCACATTATAAGTCAGGGCTGACCGCCTGGGTCGTGCTGGTACTGGCCGTATATGTAGCGGTAATCATGGCGCTTGGAAAAATTCTGAAGCAAAAGCGGGAGATTACTTATTTAACGGCTACGGGATCAGCTATTTGCGGGGCGTCAGCCATCGCACTGACCACTCCAACGGTCAAGGGTAGTTCCGATGATGTTTCAATTTCACTGGTGGCCGTGGCTTTTGTGGGGGTAATGGGCCTGTTCATCATTTTCCCGCTTTTGGGAACGATGTTCGACTTGAGCAATCGTGAATACGGAATATTCACCGGTGCGGTTCTTCAGTTCACGGGATTTGTCAAGGCGGCAATGGCGGACATCCCCGGCCTGAAGAAGGCGATTTCCCCTAATGATGCGGTAAAATTGGCAATGACCATCAAAGCCACAAGATATCTTGGTCTGTTGTTTATGCTGCCCCTGTTCGGAATATTGATGAAGCACGGCAAAGGCATGTCTTTTACACTCATAGTTTTTGTCGTAGCGGGAGTGGCCGGTTCGATTATCTACAAACAGTATCCGGCATTGTACACGAACACTTTACTGCCGCTTTCAAAGCCGGTATACGGACTGTTGTGGTCCATGGCAATGGCGGCGATCGGTTTGAACGCCGATGCCGGAAAATTAATGACCGACAACGGGATAAAAGCCCTGATCATGGCATTGGCCGGATTTTTTGCGGCGATTCTCGTATTTTTATGCGGCCGTGTCCTGGGAGCATTCTAACTATGCCTGAAAAACAGACAAGCCGGACAAGTATCAGGTACAAGCTGATGATCGCTTTTCTGTTGCAGTCATCCCTGCTTGGCATATTTATTTGCTACTCGACGCGCAAAATACTGAAATCAGCGCTGATGTCCCGGGATTTACCAGAAGATCTTGTAGCGAAAATCCTTTATAATTTCACTACGGTTATTACGAGTCTTACACTCCTGGGAATTATCATTGTCCTGCTTGTTTCCTTTCTTTTCTCAAATTCCATCGCTCGCGGCCTGAAAGCGCTAATGCAGGGTATCCACGAGATTAAAGACCACAATTTGAAGCATAAAATTGATATTGAATCAAACGATGAAATCGGGGAACTGGCGGAATCCTTCAATATGATGGCCCGGCAGCTGTCCGAACGGGAAGAAGCCTTGCGGGAAAGCGCGGAAGAACTGAAAAAAGCAAACCTTGACCTGACGGCCCACCGTGAGCACCTGCAGGAACTGGTGGAGGCAAAAACCAAAGAGGTTTTAAATGAGTTGGACAAACATAAGCGGCTGGAAAACGATATCAGACAGATCCTCAACGCTTCCAGCGACGCCATCAGGGTTATTGATCTCGATTTCAATGTTGTTTACGCAAGTGAATCCCTGATCAAATTAAAAGGACTCGAAGGAAAAGATTTAATCGGCAAAAAATGTTATAAAATTGATTCGGAAAAAGAGTGTTTCACCGAAGAATGTCCATTAAAGCGGATTCTAAAGAAGCAGAAAATATTTGAACAGGAAAAAGTAATCACATCTCAGGAAGGAGTCGAAAAACCCTATCTGCTCCGGTTTGCACCCTACACCGACGCCGAAGGCAATCTGGCCGGGGTGGTTAAAAGCTACAAAGACATCACCGAAGAAAAACAGGTCAGGAAAATTGCCGAGGAAAACGCTCAGCAGCAGGGAAGAATTGAAATGGCGAACAATATGCTGCATGATATCGGCAACGCTCTGACCGGGATCAGCACCCAGGCTTTGCGACCGCAACTGGAGAAGGACTGGTCCGAACTAAAATCGCTAAGGCAGTTGAACAACCTTTTCGAGTCAACGGAAGCGGACTTAAGGAATATTTTCGGGGATGACAAAGGCAGGGCTTTAATCAACCTCATTAAAGTTTTGATCTCCTCCCTTGAAAAAAGAAAATCCGCAAGTTCTGAATTTTATCAGAAAATTTCCAATGCAGTCAGACACATGAGTTCCGTCTTGGATTTACAGCGTCACTATATGAGAGAAAAAGCCGTTGCCCTTACCTCCGACATTAACCTTAGAACTCTTCTCGAAGACAGTATAACGATGCTGGCAAGCAGCATTGAAAAAAGAAATATTAAGATTAAAATCAACCTGGATGACAATAATCCGGTCATTTCGGGGGACCAGACACGTCTTATCAGGGTTTTTCTGAATATAATCAAGAATATTTACGAGGCATTTGACGAGATCGATTCCACTGAAAACCGAAGACTTGACATAACAGTCACAACGGACCGGAAAGATAAAAAAGCGAAAATTGTGTTTATCGATAATGCTTCAGGATTCACCAGGGAAACCGGAGAAAAACTCTTTGAAAGAGGGTTCACAACTAAAACAAGGGGCACGGGCATAGGACTTCACGAATGCCGGGCAATCGTCGAGTCGCACAACGGCACGATAACAATTGAGAGTAAAGGCAAAAACCAGGGAACAACAACAATTATAACGCTCCCGCTTCTAGTATCAGGTCAACGATAAAATGTCGTAAAGACGAGAAGGATTTTGAAATGATTTTGATGAAAAATTCCGTATTGGAAAGGATTCGAGTTGCCCCGGCAACCCTTCACCCTCTCCAAGCCAGCCTGCCCATGAAATTTCCGCAATCTTTACAGTCATTTTACGCTTGACTTAACACTAGCTTCACAGAAAGGATAAAATCATGGATCAATATTTCAATACCCGGATACTGGTAATTGACGATGATGAAAACGTCAGGAGCAGTTTTGGCGATATCTTGTCCCCGAAAAATTCTCTCAGACAGGAAAACCTGGAACTGGAACAGCTCAATAACGTTCTTTTCGATAATCAGGAACCTTCTCCCCCTTCATCATCAAAACGTTCTTCCGCCACTTTCAACTTCGAATACGAGGAAGCGTCCAACGGCAAACAGGGTTATGAAATGGTAAAAAAAGCGGTGGAAGAAGGCAGACCGTTCGCCGCAGTGTTCGTGGACATGCGTATGCCCGGCTGGAGCGGTCTTGAGACCGTGCAGCATCTGCGAAAAGTTGACAACCGGGTGGAGATTGTTTTTGTCACCGCTTACTCGGATCACAGTATCGCTGACATTGTTACCGCGGTGGGAACCAATGTCAGCTACCACTGTAAACCATTCGCGGTAGAGGAAATAGAACAAATCGCAACTAAGGCCGTGTACGAATGGAACAAAGCACGAAGCCTTGAAAACCTGATCAATATCGTATCCCGGCTTCGCGGCCATACCGGGGATATGGATAACCTGCTTAATAATATTCTCCAGCAGGTGTCATATCTGCTGGGAACCCATTCCGCGCTTATTGCCATGAAGAAGAATGCTCATTATGAAAAAATACTGGCAATCGGCAACCTTTGCGATGAGAAAACCGCTGATGAATATTTGCGGAACATTCCCGGGGAATTGGATGGAGAAATCTTCCAGAATGATGACTTCGCGTATTTTAAAATGGATAAATACGGGATTCTGGCAATTTTTGAAAAGGGCGGCAAGGCCCTGAATAATGAAAAACTCTATATTGTCAGGCTCTTCCTGGAACAGGCGGCATTGGCAATACACAATCTGGATTTGCAGGAAATTATCATAAGAAAAGAAAAGCTTTCCGCCATCGGGGAAGCAACCGGCATGATTGTCCATGACCTGAAGAATTCGATAGGTTCGATTGAAGTTGCAATTGAACAGATTGAAGAAGATATCGATGACCGGGAATTTGTCCTCGACATGCTTTCCGCCATTAAAGATTCCGCAAGTGAAGGAATGGCATTTGTCAAGGACATCCTGGATTATGTCGGCAATAAAACAGTAGAACGGATAATCATTGACTCCAGGGACTTGCTGGAAATGGTTCAAAACAGAATGGCACCCATCTTAAAACAATCAGGCGTAATGCTCAACATCACTTGCCCTGAGCACCTGAACATGTCCGTGGATATCAACAAAATGTACAGGGTGATTTCCAATCTTATCAAAAACGCGGTTGAATCTTTCGAGGGAAAAGAGGCCAGTGTTCCGGAAATAAACCTGTCAATTACTTCTGATGATAAAGATGTCCACATTAAAGTTGCCGACAATGGCCCCGGAATCGATCAGGATATTATCGGAAACATTTTCATGCCATTTGTCACTTCCGGCAAAAAAGGCGGAACCGGACTCGGCCTGGCAATCGTTAAACAGATCATTGACGCCCATGATGGAAAAATTTCCGTCGAGTCATCACCCCGGGGAACGGTTTTCTATATTGACATCCCCAATTGACGCCGGATTGTATTACACAACAAAGATCAACCCTTTTTTTCTGTCTTGAATTCCCGTGGCGAGATTCCGGTTTTCTGTTTAAATGCCTTTGAAAAGTGGTATTCATCATAAAAATTCAGGATATCGGCAACTTCTTTGAATCTGATGCCCGGATTGCTTCTGATAATCGTCGATGCCCGTTTTATCTTCTGATCAAGATGGAATTGCCGGACCGGCTTGCCGGTTATCTTGCAAAAATTCCGGGTAAGGTTGGCGCGGCTCATGTTGACCCTCTCCGCCAGACTGTCCAAAGTCCAACTTTGTTCCGGATATTTCTCCAGAAGGCTGATTGCCAATTCCACTCCGGCAGGAATTTCCCGGTCTCTCCGCCGATTAACTTTTGCCAGTTCCACCAGGAATTCCGCAAGCAAAAATTTCGCCTTTAAATTATTCAGCGGTTGAGACGACATCGCGCAATAGATGATTTCCTCGAATCGCAGCTTGAAAAGTGAGTCTTTTCTCAAGTGACTAACAAAAGGAATGCATATATAATTTTCCTGGTCCGACAGCAAAGCCTCGCCAGTAATGTAAAAATCATCAGGACTGACGTCAAACAAGGCATTCATTGCCTGATATTCCCCCTCCGGTTTGGGGGATACGTATTTACGCCCCCCGACAAAAAATACCACGCAACCTGGCGTCAGTTCATAAACATTGTCTCCATCGAGAATTTTCCTTTGTCCTCCCAGGTGATAATAAAGAAAATGTTTTGGTGGATAAAATGCTTTTTCAACTGCCCATTGGTAGGGAGGCTTGCGTTTGATAAAATTGGCTTCACTGATTTTGCGAAGTTCGCTGATTTTAAACCCCATGCAACGCATAATGATCCGAATTTACATCTTTTAATAATAATTGTCAATTCTAATATAACCGCAATACCGGTATATTATATCATATTTTTACATTTAATTAAAAATGGAGAAACTCATGACTCCCAGGGAACGCTGGCTGAATGTAATGCACGGAAAACCGGTTGACCACGTGCCGATAAGCTTTGAAAACTTTACAAATAGAGAAATTCCCGAAGGAGCCAGCTCCGCTTTCCGGGAAATCCAGGAAAGGATTATCAATGAAACCTGTTATCCGGTGGTGGTTCCCGTTCCAGCCAACCGCTTTCTGGTAACACCGCCTCAAAGAATGAAAGAAACACATATGGACCGCGAGGACGGGTCAACAATTACGGACGTGCTCATTGACACCCCGAAAGGAAACCTGACGGCAAAGAGCGGCCGCAATCCGGTATCCGATACCAGTTGGATAATCAAATATCCCTGCGAAAACCTTGAGGATATTGATAAAATCATGTCGATTCCGTCGGAAACACCGGAAGGACTTGTAACTCCGTCATTCGATGATCTGCCTGAAGACTTTTATCAGCGCGGCTTTACCAAATGCCATATTTCCTCCCCGTTTGTATGCGTCGCGGCAATGATGTCATACGAATATTTCCTCGAGTTGTGCATAACCGAATTCAATCTCATCGAGGAACTTACCCGGATATGCCTCGACCGGACAATGACCATCCTTGATGCAGTCCTTGCCAAACGTAATGTCGAATACATCTGGATGGGCGGTTGCGAATGGCTTACCCCCCCGATGGGCTCCCCCATGCTTTATGAGAAACTCGTGCAGAAATACGAAGAACCTTTAATAAAACGCATTCACGAAGGCGGAGCGATCAGTCATGTCCATTGCCACGGCAATGTTCGTTCAACCCTGGAAATGATCATCGCCAGGGGAGCCGACTTCACCGAACCGGTCGAACCACCACCGGACGGCGACATAACTTTCGCGGAAGCAAAACAACTTGCAGCCGGACGCATCACCCTCGGAGGCAATCTGGAATCCCGAATCCTTGAAAACGAAAATGAAAAAGTCGCTGAAACCGCGGCGCTCGCGGCTTTTGATGGCGGAAAAGAAAGAATGGTCTACCAAACAACCGCCGGCCCTATCGGTAAAATCACTCCCAGAATGCTGGCCAATTACCACCGCGTCATCAACGTATGGGAACAAAATTCCAAAATCTGATTCCATTCATTATTCATATCAATTAAACTTGTCCCGGATTACATAAAGTTCCGGGATAAGCTTTTTTCTACGGTAATATTTTTTTTATTTTGAATTTGCATGGAAATACACTCTTGACAAATTACTATATATCAACTATAATAAATATAAATCAAGCATAGTTATTGAGGTTCCATTTGGACATTAAACTGAAAAACCGTCCGTATCCGTTGTACCGGCAGATTGCCGACGCGGTCAGGGAAAAAATCGAATCCGGGGAATATCCGGTTAATTATCAGCTTCCGCCGGAAACCGCGTTCAGCGAAACCCTCGGGGTTAATCATCTAACCTTGCGCCGTGCCTTGAAACAGCTTGAACAGGAAGGATACATTTATAAAATTCGCGGCAGCGGTTCATACGTTGCCGAGAAAACAATAAGCGAAAAAATTATGCCGGGATCAGTTTCCAGGACAATCGGCATCAGCTTTCCGGAAGTTATGGAAGACAGTGAATTATATGTTTTCTACCGGAGCGCGGTAAAATATCTATATGCACATGATTATAAAACTTTGCGTGTTTCCTATATCAGCCCTTCAGATGAACTGCGCCATATCCGCCACAACCTCGATCTGTTCACAGGAATTATTTTTCACCCGTCTTCCAATCCTTATTTATATAAAAAGAATATTGAAACCGTGATATCCACGGGAGTTCCCGTGGTGCTGGCGGGAGCGGAAGCACCAGAACTTACCAATTTATGTGACTGCGTATACTGCGACCAGGTGAAAGCCGTTGATAAAGTAATTTCCCACATCTGCGGAAAAGGCTTTTCGGACATCTATTTTTTCGATTATCACGAACACTTTGATTCCCCCCGGTTCAGCGGATATAAACAAGCTATCAAGAAAAAGGGACTGGATGAAAACCTGATTTTACTCGACAATAATTTCGCCCACAATGTCCGGCAGGATGCTTATGACTCCGCCATGAAATTCTTCCGGCGCCGGAAAAGCCCGGCGGCAATCATGGCATTGAATGACAGCATTGCGGCAGGGATCAACCGTGCAATCAAGGAATTGAAACTGAAAGCCCCGGATGAAGTGTTACTGTTCGGATTCGGCAATGACGACAGCAACCCATTAAGAAAAAAGGACGAAGACTCCGATTTTCCGACTGTCGATATCGGACGGGAAAAAATGGGAGAAGCCGCGGCAAAATTGATAATAGACAGGATTAACAACAAAAAACGGAAAAAGCGCAAAGTCCTCGTACCGTCCGAAATAATTTTCAATTCCGCTGAAAAGAAAGCAATTGTGTAATTACAAGTAAAAAATAATTGACACTACTGTTTTGCAAAAAAAAACCGGAAACTATAAACCATAAGAGAGTACGCAGGGAGAAAAAACACATGCGATTTTTATCCTCAATATTATTGCTGACCTGTCTGTTTATTGCCAGTCCGAATTTCGCGAAAACCGCGAAACTCCGCCCCGGACTGCTGCTTATAAAATTGCGTGCGGAGGATGCTTCGGGACGACGCCCCTATGATATCGCCAAACAGCTTTTCGCGGCCGGATTCAACTTGAATTACCTTGATCTTACCCGCAAACAAAAATCCGGGATGGAAAAATTGCATAAATTGCTTCCACATACCAACGTTATTGCCCTGCTCGGAACCGGTGAATCCCAACCCAACGGTTCACTGCTGCCCTGGAAGCAAAAACTCAGCGGCGAAATTCTCCAATTCGCGCAAAACGGCGGAGGCGTCATTTACATTGCAATGGACAGGATCGAGGAAAACTTCGCCGCCGCCCACTCATTTCTCAAGCCCTGGGGCATCGGTTACGGCTGTGAACCGGTTTTCAATAATAACTACGTTGCCAATCAGACTCCTTACGGACTGGATTTTGCCGAAACCAATAATATTGCGCCATCGCCGGTAAGCAAAGGGATTAAACGAATTTGGTATGCAACCCATCAGCAATACAACAGCCCGAACGTACAAAGGCGCATGAGAAAATCCGGGATATGGAACACTCCGGGCGGCATGAATATGCACGAAACCCTTACCGCTTCCTTTTCCCCGCAATGGACAATTGTAGTCCGGGGCGGCAAAGGCTCATACTCAAAGGTAATGCGGACAACTTCCGAGTTCCTGAACAAAGCTTACAAAACAAACGGTTATCCCGCCGCTCCCCCGATTTTCGCAATCCGGAATTACGGCAAAGGACGGCTGGCTTTCTGCGGCATCCAGGCCCCGTATCTGATCTACGACGCCGCCCTCCGGACACTTGCCGGAATCACCTGGTCGAAAGGTCTTAACGGCAAAAAGAGTGATACCGGAAAACTTATTATCAACACCCTTAAATGGCTGGCGGCGCCATCCCTTGAATCTGGCCGTCATGGTTTTCCCAACGATCCGCAACTACTGAAAAATCCCGCGTCTATGCCAATACTTCCTCCAAGTCAGGTCTACCGGCATATTCTGAAAGGCCGTTGGCGAAGAATGAATTCTCTGCCGGGAATAATCGGCGCAAGGACAAACTATTCCACTGGCAATGGAACCGTTAAGGAATGGCGCAATGCGGCAGTTAAAGCCGGTCTGCGTTTCCTGTTCTTCATTGAAGACTTTACCGCGTTGACTCCGCAAAAACTGGAAAAACTCAAATCCGAATGCAAAAAACTCAGTGACGGAAAAATCCTGCTCCTTCCCGGATTCTCCATCGAAAACTATATCGGAATGAAAACCTATTTCATCGGACAACATATTCTGTATCCCAACAAAAAAATGCTTGCGCCTGACGGAAAAAGATTCGGCAACGGCGTGGCATATGCTAATCGCGGATGGCGCGGACAGCTCCAGCAGCTCAGAATGGCATACCTCTATCAAAAAATCGGACGCCGCGCAATGTCCGGTTATTACGACTTCAATAACCTTCCTGTCGATCCATCCGGAATCGGCACTTATGACAGTATTCCGGTAGACGTATGGCGAAACGGCAAAAACGATTGGTCGGGGCTGCCGGTCTACTTTAAGGCCGCACAGGATGTCCAGTATCCGCTTCCGGTAGCCATTGCGTTCCTGGATGATCCAAGTCAGCTTGCCGATAAAAACCTGCCACGCACCTGGGCCGCTTTCGATAAACTGGACGATTTTGCACAATGGATGAAGATCCGCTTCAACGAACGTAACCCGCTTACCGGACAGCTCTGGGTGAGTGATGGGCCGAAAATCCTGAGCTGGGACAGGCGCGGCGGCAAGGATTACGATATGCGCAACCGCGACGGATTCGTATGGCAGAATGCCATTTGCGCGGTCCATCTGGAAGTTGCTTCTGATGTGCCGTTGCGTGAAGTGCGGGTATGGGACGGCGCAAGACCATTCCGGACTTTCAGGCCGAAAAATAAAAAGTTTTCCGCAACAATTCTTCTGGACAAACGACACCATCAGCATGCCCTTTCACTTGAAGTGATTGATTCCCAAGGACGCCGGGCGGTTTCATCCTCCTACCGCACCCAGAACCACCTTATGCAGCAAAAAAACATCTCCGACCGCAACAACCAGAAAGCTACGGGATTTATCCGCCGCAAGGATGGGACAATGCTTTCAGTTTATGACCTAAAAGCCACTCCTGATAAACGCGTCGGGTTCATGCAGGCTGAACCCGCAAAAGTATTTACCCGCAAGGACTATTATTTCGGCACGGGAGCTTTCGACGGACACCCCCGGAACATGAATCATCCGATAGTTTTCGAAGCTCTGAGGTTGAATATCAAAGAGGCAAAAAATAAATATACCTGGAGACATTTTCAGAGCAGCTGGGGGGCCGAGGAAAACTGTTCTCCGCATGTGGCAACAAATGTTTCATCAAGCATGGACAGGCTGATCGGACTCCGGGAAGTAAACAATGTCTTTGCCGACAAAATCGAGGTTGCCCATGTTTGGTTCACGTTGTGGAATACCGTCCCCCGGAAATTCTCCACCTGGAAGCAGACCCGCTCCGTATTACGTCCCAGACCGGAACAACCGCTGATTTTCTGGATATGGGATTACGAACTGACTTTAAAACAGGATGTCCGATACAGCAAAGGATCATTAGGCATCTATGGCCCCGAGCTTGATCTGCGCGGAGCCGAAACCTGGTCAATCGGTCCCGCCGGTGAAGATCTGCAACCTGTAAAAACCGGAAAAACCGGCATCGGTAAAACCAAAGGCGTAAAACTTCCCTTCGGGCCGGGCGCGTGGGTTTCATGCTACGGAAAAAACAGTGGCGGCGCTATTATTTTCAGTTTGACTCCGGGAATGCGGATCATCTCTTCCGGAAATCCTGCCCGGCCCCGGTTCATTGTCGGATTCCCCGCGAACAATGCCCCCAAAAAAGCCGGTGAAAAAATCAAGTTTTCCCTGCTGATCGCGGGTATTCCCAGATTGGTTGACGGGTATTCTGATAAAGTTGCTTCAAAACAACCGGGACAAACCGCCGCCGCCATCAAGCAATCGCTTGGGATCGGCTGCAAACCGGCATACCGGGTAAAATGGGAAAGAGGAACTCCGGTTCCATCGGATTTCTTCTGCAAAGTTAAGGCTGCAGACGGCGAGGCTGCCGGTGAATTCTTCAGGACAAACAACCTGATTGCCCCGGTTGCAGTGCTGGTTTGCGGCTTGAATCCTAATTGGACTTGTGTACTGCTTGAACTCGACAAAAAACAGTCGCGTCCGTTGGACGTTATCGGCAACAAGGCTCTCACCGTGGTTGATCCGAAAGAACGGAAACTGGATTTATTTATAGGTCACCCCGTGCAAGCTGACAATTCTGCTCTGATTATTCATTGCGTCCAAGCCGGGGAAAACCGCTGGCATGTGGAAGTCCATAACCCGACTGATAAGCCGATTTCAACTAAGCTGAAAACTGCTTCGGATTGGAAAATTTTCAAACTGAATAAAAAAATCGAACTCGCACCGGGTTCGTCAAAAACGATTCAAACCGGAAATCTCAATTAACAAATTGGAGGGATAAAATGAAAAAGTGGAAATTCACATTGATCGAGTTATTGGTTGTGATAGCGATCATTGCCATACTTGCGGCAATGCTGCTTCCCGCCCTGAAACAAGCTCGGGAACAAGCAAAAAAAATCGAATGCCGCAACAATCAAAAACAAGTATACACGAATTTTATCTTTTATGCCGACGATAACGACGGATATCTCCCGATGGGATACAACGGAACTAAAAGATGGAGTTATTACATTTACCATGATTACATGGAAACCAGCCCGTTCGTTTTCAATTGCCCTAATGATAAAGATACCGTCTTGAAGATGAACGGCGGAGCGCATTACGGCCCGGATGTCGGCAGAACCTATGGCATGTTTTTCTGGGCCAATGCCACTAATCATAATCCCCCGTGGGTGGAATACTGGAAACAACTGGCGCCGGATTATCCTGATGGCATTTACCGTTTAAGCACTCATTGGGCAAGCCCGAGACGTCCATGCAAGTTGTTGTTTGGCGACAGCATCGACAAGAATGGTGATATTGAACAAACCTATATTACCCGTGGATCCAACGGAACCGGAGCTGGACTTTTCCATCAGAACCGAGCGAATTTCATCCGTACCGACGGCAGCGCCGCGGATGAGGACGGCAATTTTTTCCGGAATTCCACTTCTCCTAACGGAGCAACATATTCATTCCGCGCATATTATCCCAGCCAATAAAAACAAGGTTGCTTTACCATGAGACACCGTCATCATTATCCGTGGACGCTTTTACTGGCTTTTCTCCTTATGTTTTCATTGACCGCCAATGAAAAAACATCGAAAATCCCCGCGGTTCTTTTTATCGGAAATGCTCCCGGACTTTCAATGTCCCCGGAAGTGCTTAAGGAAATTCACAAATCTGGATTCAAGATTGAATTTGTGAATCTCAAACGCGGAAAACATCACTGGAAGAAGTTTGAAAAACTGCTTCCGCAAACAAACGTTGTTGTGCTGTGCGGCGCGGGAACCGGTAACGCTGGCGGAACTGTAGATTCGCAACATCAAAAACTTTTTAAACTAATTAACAACTTCGCAAAAAACGGAGGAGGAGTCCTGTATCTTTGCTCGGAACGTTACGTGGCTTCATTTTATGGCGGTTCCGTTTTTCTCGACACCTGGGGTATTCAACTCGGACGTGAATATCTTTACGGACGGAATCCAGTGGAAATGACTCCCTGGCTGGTGGATTATGAATATACTGCAAACGTCAAATCTTCCCCGGTCACCAAGAACGTCAAAGGTTTGTGGTATGCGGTCAGGAAGGAAGGTAAAGGGCTCAGTTCCATCCATCAAAGCCTTGGACTCGTATTTAAAAATCCCGCCTGGAAAATTGTGATTTACGGCAACGCCAATACCTATTCTAAAGGAGAAGAGGCAAATTCAAATTTTCTCCTGAAACGCACCAGAAACAATGGTTATCAGAAAAATCCTCCGCTGTTCGCCATCAGGGAATTCGGCAAGGGGCGGCTCGCAATTTCAGCTATCCAATATCCCTATTTTGTCGGACACGCCGCAACCACCACGCTTGAAGGTATTGTCTGGGGTCAAGGTGCAAAAGGCAAGAAAAGTTATGGCAAACAGTTAATTATCAATACGCTTAAATGGCTGTCGCGGAAAAATCCCGTGCATGAGACGTTTCAACATAACCGCGCTTTACTCCGTCCGAGGGACCAATTTCCGGTTAAACCGGCAGTAGACTGGAGCCGCCGGGAATTTTCAGGGAAACCGCAAAAATCACTAAACGGCATCATCGGTGTCCGGAGCGCGTACTCCATCGGCTCGGGAACTGTCAGGGAATGGAAAAAAGCCGCTGTTGCCGCTGGACTGGACTTCCTGGTTTTCCTCGAAGATTTCGCGCACATGACTCCGGCAAAACTCGATAATTTGAAAAAAGAATGTCAAAAATTAAGCGACAATAAAATTCTCCTGCTGCCCGGTTTCACTTATGAAAACTTTATCGGAATGAAGTGTTACAATTTCGATGCAAATATTCCCTGGCCGCCCAAAAAAATGCTGGCGCCGGACGGCAAACGCTTCGGTGACGGAATCGCCTGTCACCCGAAAAAATGGCGCGGACAATTGAGCTACCTGCGAATGATGTGGCAGTACGGAACCTGTGGGCGCAAGGTAATGACCGGATGGTATAACTTCAAAAACATGCCCGTTCCATACGAAGATTGCGGACAGTATGACACTATCCCGGTAGTAGAAGCGGCTCCAAAGCATCATGACAATACCGGATTCACCGTATTCAAGAAAGCCTGCCGCGACAAGCAGTATCCTGAACCGGTGGCTCTGGAGTTTCTCAATAATCCAGGACAGTTGATAAAACCGGATTTATGGAAAACATTTTTCTTTTTTAATAATCTCAAAGATTTCTCAGCATGGCTGGATCGTCACGGTTATTCCGCCAGGGCTGCTACTGCCGGCGCCAAGGCGTGGGTAAGCAATGGGCCCGTAATAGTTAACTGGGACGTCCTTGGTAATCATGATTACTCCTTTACCAATCGAGACGCATTTGTCTGGCAGAACGCCCTGCGGAAAATCCGTCTGAAAGCAAAATCGGATGCCGAACTCAAGGAAGTGAGAATATGGGACGGCACAAAATTATATCGTCATTTTAAATGTTCAGGAAAAGCCTTTGAAGTAATTCTTGATTTTGATAAACGCGATCAGCAGAGAGAATTGCTGGCGGAAGTGATCGACCGGAAAGGGCGCCGTGCCGTCACCGGAATCCTGTCATACAAAAGCCACTATTTACAACAGGTCAATTGCTCCGACCGCAACAACCAGTTGGCCAGTTCCCATCAACGCCGCCGCGACGAATCAAGATTGAAGCTGAGTCATGTAAAAGCCGTCACGGACAAACGCACGGGCTTCATGTTTGCAAAAGCAACCAGCCCGTTCAGCGCTGACGACCGTCTCGGGTTCTCCGCTTTTGACGGGCCCGGGCCCGTCAAATATCCCACCATCAACGAAGCGTTATTCCTTAATATCAAGGAAAACCATCGTTACAAACAAAGAGTATTCCAGAGCAATTCAGGAGAAGAGGAAAACGGCTCACATCAAATATCCTCCTGCGTCTCCGCCACAATGGACGCCATGACCGGCAAGCGGTTCGTGGATTCGGTTTTCACTGATAATGTGGATGTTATCCATGTCTGGAGCACCATGTGGAAACTCAAGCCGCGAAAATACTCCACCTGGACGGAATTCCGCACCGTGTTGCGGCCGCGTCCGGATGAACCGCTTTATTTTCTAATTTTGCGTTATAAATTAAAATTGAAAAAATCAATAAAATATGTAAATAATGTGAAGCTTGGAATAATGGCTTCAAAAATAAATCCAGCCAAAAGCAGACTGTGGTCAATCGGCCCGGCAGGTAGTTCCTTTAAACCCGTTGCCTCTGGAAAATACAACAGCCGCACCAGCAAAGCGCCGGTTACCACCCCGTTTGGGACCGGGGCGTGGGCCGCATGTCTGGGTGGCGACGCAGGCGGAGTTGTCGTATTCAGTCTGAGTCCGGGTTTACGGCTGGTTACCAGCAACCTGCGCAAGCCAAGATTTCAAATTGGAATACCTCCGGAAAATTCGCCCACTAAAGCCGGACAGGAAGTGGAATTTACCGTCGCAATGGTTGGCATCCCCCGTTACGTGAAAGGTTATACCGACAGAGTGGCCCAGGCTGATCCGGTAGTGGTTCCGGCGGCAATCAAAAAATCTCTGGGTATCGGGTGCGAACCGCTGTATAAAGTAGATTGGATCAGAGGCAAGCCCGGTAAAGTTAATCTGATTTGTCCGGTTACCGCTGAAAATGGAGCAGTTATCGCCAAATTTGAAAAGTGTCCGAAGCTGATCGCCCCGATTCCGGTGCAGGTTTCAGGTCTGAATTCAAACTGGACGACTGTGTTTTTAGACAGGAATCGGAAACAAATGCGCGCATTGGGAAGCAATAATGGCAAAGCGTTAGTAATGATTGATCCTCAAGTTGCGGAGCAAAATATATTTATCGGACAGCCAATCCAGTCAGATAATCCTGAAATTATCCTTCATCTGGTTCAGACCGGTGACAAAAGCTGGACGCTGGAAATTCATAATCCAACAGATAAAACAATAAATTGCAATATAAAAACAACTGAAGGATTTGATTTTTTAGAAAATTTAAATTGTAAATTATCACTTATTTCAGGTTCAAGTAAAATTATAACACTCAAGAAATAATTATGAAAAATATTTTGCTGATCACTGCCGACCAGTTCCGCTACGATGCGTTGGGCTGTCTAGGGAAATTCCCGGTGGAAACCCCGAATCTTGACCGTCTTGTTGCGGATGGAACAATCTTCAACAACGCGTATTGCCCTAACCCGCTGTGCGTCCCGAGCCGCTCGTCGATAATGACGGGAAAGCTATGCTGCGAACACGGAGCATATTACAACGATCAGCGCTGGCCAGATGCTCTGCCGACATTACCGGGCGTACTTGCGGACAACGGATATTACTGCATTCAGGTCGGCAAAACTCACTTCCAGCCGAATCGCCGTCATGCCGGATTCCAAAAGATGTACGTGTGCGGAGACTATCACGCCGAACTTGAAGCCGCCGGTTACAAAAGATTTTCCGTCACGGATCCGAAAGATTCGTTTGTCACCAAACCAGTGGAGTATCCGGAAGAATGGTATCGTCCTGCCTGGACCGCAACAAAAACCATCGGGGAACTGGAACAGATAACTCAACGGCGCAAGTGCAAGGAGTTCGAGAACGAAGCGTTTTTCATGTGGACGTCGTTCACGCATCCGCACAATCCGTGTTATCCGCCGGAACCGTATTTCTCGATGTATCTCGACAAGCTTGCACCTCCGGTGCGCGGAGGAGAAAATGAAGTGGATTCGTTCGCTTCCCCGGTGCGACGCTGGTACAACTTCTGGCGGTTCATTGATGACGACATGTGTGATAAGCTCCGCGCCTATTACCTCGCCGACATCACTTTTGTAGATAAGCAGATCGGCCGGATCATGGACAAGCTTGACGAACTCGAAATTCGCGACAACACTATCGTGATTTTTACTTCCGACCACGGCGATTACATGGGCGATCACTACATGCAGCAAAAAGGATTTTTCCACAATTGCGCATCAATGGTTCCGCTGATCTTCAACGGCCCGGGAATACCGGAACAGTCCGTGGACGCCCCCGTAAACCTTATCGACCTGATGCCAACGCTTCTCGATATGGAAAACCTGCTCGTTTCCCAGCTCAAAGGACCTGACGGGAAATGCATTTATCCGGATGCAGTGGAGGATTTCAGCCAGTCGCTGAAACCGGTTTTCAACGGCGGCGGACTTGATAATGATCGCGTCACCATTTCTGAATCCGGCATACATGGACAACACATCATGGTAAGGCAGCACAACGTAAAATTCAATTATTACGCGAATACCGGCGAATGGGACTGGTTCGATCTTGAGCAGGACCCGAATGAACTGAAGAACCTGCGCGAAAAATTCGCCCGTAACGATTTGCCGGCGGCAATGAAAAACACCCTTGACGATATTTTAGCCAGACAGGACAAATTTAAGGACGGATATTATTCTTTTGGCAGAATCCGGAAGATGTTCACATGAAACCTGGGAGAAAAATATTCATCAACGAGGACGACGCGCACTTCACGGTGTATCATCCCCGGGAAGATATGACGCAGGAAGGTTTGGAGCGCCTGATAGATTATTATGCCAAAGGCACTCAGGTTGGCGGTATTCTGTTCTGCATAAATCTCCAGAAGGCCTTGTACGACAGCAAAGTATGGGAACCGGTATACCGGGGATACGATCCCGATGGCGGCCCTGACCAGCCGTTCCTGAAATTGCTGAAACCGGAACTCCGGGAGATAAATTCCCACTGCCACGCCCGTAACTGGATCCACAACATCTGGCTGCTTCACGAAAAAAGAAAAATAGACCGTTTCCAAATCTGGATCGACCGCTGCCGTCACCACGGAATCGAAGGCTGGCTCACCATGCGAATGAACGACGCCCACGGGTTGCAGGAATACCGCCAGCGCATCGAAGAAAACACCGGCAGTTACGACAGTTGGGCAATACTATGCCCGTCAGAACGCTGGAAACAGCATCCGGAATGGCGCCGGGCCGCATACCGGGAAGAATGCAGTTTTGAAAGCGCGTTCGATTTTTCCCGCGAGGAAGTCAGACAGCATCATCTGGCGCTTGCCGAGGAAGCGCTGGGCCGTTGGGATATGGACGGTTTTGAACTAGACTGGCTGCGCTGGGCCATGTTCTTCAAACCCGGCGGCGAAAAGGAAGGCCTGGAGATCCTCACCGGTTTCACCCGCAAGGTAAGGGAACTGGTTACCGCCGCTGAGAAACGGGCCGGACACAAAATCATGCTTGGCGCCAGGATTCCGTGTGAACCCCGCGCCGCGTTTGACTTGGGGTACGATGTCCCGCGCTGGGCAAGGGAAGGCTTACTTGACCAAGTAACGCTATCAAACATGTCCGGCACGGCTTATTTCGATTTTCCGCTTGATGAATGGCGGTTGCTGCTTGGTGACAAGCTGAGAATCCTGACTCATTGCTCCAATTATCTGTCACCATACTCACGGTTCGGAGCGCTCCTCAGTGACAGGGAATACGAGGGACACAACGGTTCGGCCGCAAGCGCTTTAAATCGCGGCTCAGACGGACTATATCTTTTCAATGACTGTTATCTGGAAAGCCGTAACCCGGAAATGCTCAATTCACTTCTTCGCCGACTCGGAAGCCTGAAAACACTGCAAAAATTTCCGCGCCGTCACGCAGTTGCGCCATCAAACGCCAACGCGCCGGGAAGTCCGTCTAACGATCTGCTGCCGATTCCGTTAACCAATCCTGCAAAAGGCAACGATTTCAGCCGCTTCGAACAGAATATCAGCATTAAGCTCTGCACCGGCCCGGTTCCCCGAAAAAATGATAAAGTTGTGCTTTATCTTGGTTTTTCGCCGGACACTCCTGAACTTGTTTCCAGCGCATTTCCTGTATATCTGAATACGATTCCGCTCAGACCATATTCCGGTACGGGAGTCAGTATGATCGAGTCAAACCGACTGAACCGTTTCAAGAAAAAGATCCGGCAAATGATTTCACGGGAACTGCATTTTGCAATCCCGCCGGAAATAATGAAAGACGACGTTAATCTGATTGAGATTGTCCCGCCGGAAATCTCCGGCGAACTCCGCTGGGCGGAAATCAAAATTATCCCGGAAAATTCCTCTGAAAAATGATGAATCCCTGAATCCGCGTTTTTTTTATTTCAGGTATTGACATTTCTTGCTAAATCGGTTAACCTATATACAAGCGGATGAAATTTTAATGACGTTGTTGACCCAAAAAGGCAGTTAATATGACTTTTCATTTCATGGTTGAATTCGATCAAGCCGAGTGGGGACATGGCCTGGAAGTTGCCCCCTCCCCTACAGATACCGGCATGGAATTTGTACCAATCGAAGAAACCCGGAAGGTTATTCCGACAAACGCAATCAGAATGTGGACAAATCCAAGCAGGGAACGGCTTCAACGCGCGGACATGACAAAAAACCTGGCGCTTATTGACTTTTGGCTGTCCTCAGACCAACAGAAAAGAATCGCCGCCGTGGACGCACCGGAACTGACCTACCAGGAGTATCTGGACGACCGCGTAAAAATGATCCTTGAAGCAATTCAGAAATACGGGGATAACGCCTGGTGGTGCATCTGCGGGGAACAGGACGGCGGAGTTTACTGGCCTGATCAGTATTTCGAATCAAAAGAAGCAGCTTACCGCTTCTTTGAAGAATGCATCCTTGAAAATATTCCCGGACGTTACGACACCAACCGTAAAATGACCGACATCCCCATGATGCGAAAACATTACGGCGTTGAACTTTCGCAAAAAAACACTGCAATGCAGGTATCCAAATGTTTCTCAACTCACTATCCGTACAAATGGGGTTGCGGGCTGGTCTGGCTGGAGCGCAATGCGGGTCTATCGAATGTCCAGGTCGGGATTGCATTCATGCGTGGGGCCGCCAAACAGTATCATGGCAAATGGGGCATGGATTTTTCCACTTGGGGAGGCCCATCGGCAGGGACATGTCATTTCGATGCGGCCGGAAACAGACTTGCGGGTGTTTCAGCAAGTCTTCTGGAACGGGAATATCTTTGCACATTTCACGCCGGGGCTGACTTTATTCTTTCGGAAAGCTCTAATTCAACTTTCTGGGTAAAGCACCCGGACGGCAAGTTCAAGCTCTCTCCGCTTGGAAATATTGCTAAAAATTTCGGAGAATACAGCTTGAACACCTCCCCGGACCTCGGCGCTCCGCACACTCCGGTTGCGGTAATGCTCGAACAATATCACGGCTGGGAACCCGGAATCAAAACCATCTGGGGCGACAAACTACCGTACACGAACGCGGAACGAATGATCGATAACTTTTTCGAGCTGGCGTTTCCGGGATATGATGAAAACGGTTTTTCCCCGAAATGGTCACCGCTTCACCCGGAAGGATTCGGCTGGCAAGGCCAGGACCAATGCCGGAAGCTGCTTGCGGACGGAAACGGTTTGCACGAAATTGAAGCAGGTTCACTTGCGGCAAGCACATGGGGAGACTGCATTGACGCAGTACTCGATGACTGCAAACTTGACGTGCTTCAAAAGTATCCGGTTTTGATTCTTTTAGGCGGAATAAAACTCACGGATGAATTGCGCGAACGGTTGCAAAAGTATGTGGAAAACGGCGGGGAGTTAATTATCAATACCCGTCAGATATCTGATGCCGATGCGGAACTAACCGGAGTAAAACTTACCGGCGAAGTCAAGTTGCTGCCACAGGTAAAACCGTCATGGAACAAATTGACTCATGATGACGGACTGGTAAATCATGACATTGTTGAAGTTACCGGCAAAAATGCTGAAGTTTTTGTAAAAGCAAAGCGGGGTTACCAGAAAACAGAAGGCCCGGCAATCGTTTGTAATAAACTCGGCAAAGGCAAGGTTTTCACTACCACCCGTCCTTATATGCAAGCAGGAAACGGAAAAACGTTGAGTAATCACTGCCGCGACTTTCTCAATTGGGTCGTTTCCCCGCACCTGCCGATAAAGGTAATTGGGGAAAGCTTCATTCAATACACAATTAACATGAATGGCGGCAACCTGAAAATGCTCCTGATCAATAATTCCGAGAATGCGTGGTCCGGACAGCTTGTTCCCGCAAACAGCAATATTGATTTATCGAAAGCCGCGGAAATCATACCGGGGAAAGAACCGGTTGAGTATCCTCAAACGGGAAACAATCCCAAGGTTACCATAGATCCTTACGGATATAAAATATATGAATTTAACGATGCAATAAAATCATAAAAAATCAATAAAGGGGGGCCATTATGAATGCATTATCAACAAAAACGCAAAAAATCTTCACTCTTATTGAGCTACTGGTAGTAATCGCGATCATTGCGATATTGGCGGCAATCCTGATGCCTGCGCTCAAACAGGCAAGGGAAACAGCGCGTAAAATCTTCTGCACATCCAACATGAAACAGATTGGCCTGGGAACAATAAACTATGTGGACGATTTTAACGGGTACCTGCCTACCGGGGCCGATTACCACTGGGTTTCGCTGCTGGTAAACGGTAAATATGTAAATTGTACACCGGACTATAAAGGCTGGTCGGGATATGGTGACCGGGCCCCGGTTGCCTGGGACACGATCACCGGACCTTTCCTGTGTCCAAGCACTAAACCCATAGCTGTCAGCGAAAATCCAATGGTCACATCCTACCGGGTGACGGCAAGCTACCGAGAAACCCCCTTTAATAATCTTGGAGCTATTCCAAAGCAGTGGGGCGGCTGGGAAATGTTTGAAGATGCGGACGACTGTTATAAAAAATTCATGCAAGTTACGCCCGGATCAGTTTTGGTTTATGAACGGGTAATCGATTTTGACAGATGGGATATGAGAATGCCGTATCCGAGTGTGAATCTTCCGGGATACACAGCATATTTAACTCATCCGTCCGGAAACCGTGAAGAAGCGCCAGCGTGGATACACAACTCCCACTCCAGCAATTTCCTTTTCAAGGACGGTCATGTTGAAAGCCGGAACTATCGAGGGTGTGCTCTATTTGATACCAATTGGTGTTCCAATGATTAATTGACGGAATGAATTTCCACGAAAGGATTATTATGAGGTACTATGTGCTGATTTTCAGTGTATTAGCGTCGACATTTCTAACATCTCCAGGATTTTCTGAAGAGAAAAAGCCGATTAATCTGCTGAAAAACCCAGGCGCGGAAACCGTGGTTGAAACGAATAAATACCCGATCCGGAAATTTCTGCACGGCATAGAAATCGGCAAAACCGTTCCTCTTGGATGGGGCTATTTCGGACTTTTCGGGAAAGCCGCCTGGGAAGCATCGGATAAATCCCCGCACTCCGGAAAATACTGCGTGCAACTCACAATTATAGACGGAAAACAGTCAAATAACCGGAAATTATATACGATGGCAATTGTGATTGGCGGAGAAACCAACGGCTACATGCCGGAAAACAGTCTCAAGGTGACCCCGGGAGAAAAATACGGATTTTCATTCTGGTTCAAAGGTGATTTCGCGGCGAAAGTATATGTCCGCCAATGGTGTTCCGAAAAAGACATTCCGCCGAACAACTTCGCCTGGTCGAAAAAAAGAAATAATCAGGATGTCAGGCTTTCTTGTGACGGCCGTAAACTTACCGCGGGAAAAAACCGGATTCCGCCGTCAAATCAGTGGCGGAAGTATTCCGGAGAATTCACGGCATTGCCAAATGCGAAATACGCGGTTGTGATTGTTCAGAACAATCATGCTCTAACTCCCCAAAAGGGCCAGAAAATCATGCTTGATGATGCGGCAATTTACAAAATTGAAAAAACCAGTAAAAAGGATAAGGAATAATTCTATGCAGCTTCGCAAAGTATGGATTTCGTTACTGGTTGCCACGGGACTAGTCACAGGCTTACTGGCGGGACAACTGGAAAAAGTCGACAATCCCAGAATGTGGACAGACCGGCTGCTGCCGCTTCCCCAGAAAGTTAAAATTGATGCCTTTATCCGCATGGAAGCAGGAAAAATAAAACTTCAGTCTCTCCTGCCCGACGCCCCGCAATCAAAGACCGCACTGTGGGTACTGGAAGAAGTCGCAAAGCAAGACTGTAAAAATCCGGAAGTCTTAATTAAGATAGCTCTTCTGAAGAATAAGAAAATAAATGTTCCGGATAAAATTGCGAAACGTCTTCCGAAACTTCCGAATTCCGAACAGGCTTATGCCATCTATTCGAGTACAGGGAAGAATCCGAAACTGATAATCAACATTGTGGCAAATACGCCTGTAGGCGCCTTGTACGGGGCCAGGACTCTGCGGCAACTCATCCAGATCAATTACGACTTGGATGAGGGATGGCGCAGGGACTACCTGAAACGCGCGGAAGCAAAAAATTTTGATCCGCATACTGAGGTAATGCCGGTAACCGAAATGAACGTGCCGAAGGTTGAAGTTGTCGACTGGCCGGACATCAGGGAACGCGGCGTTTGGCGCTGGTGCGTATATCCGTTTTATGAAATCCAGTGGTATTCAAGATGGAAGCTGAACTACGTCGCCACTCCGCTGCTGTTTTCCTGGGACGGCAAAACAGAACTTTATACCTGGAAAAATGTTGGTGAATGGAAGAAACAAATTCCTTTCTACCGGGACCTGCTGAAAAAATCTGAGGCGTTGGGCATCAAGCGGGAATTTTTCCTTTCCCATATCAAGCATGCAATGGTAACCGCAAACAAATTCGCATCGAAAAAAGACCGGGAAAAATATAAATCCACGATGAACGTAACCAAGTCCGGAAAACGGATTCCCGGCATATGTCCCAACTCGAAATTAGCCGGAAAGGTTTACCGTCGGCACATGGAAAACATGGCGGAACTGCTTGGTAAGGGCAAAAAAGAATTAACGGTGTGGCTGACTGAGGATTATACCCAGTGCTACTGTCCGAAATGCAAAGGCGAAAGAACTCACCTTCAGGAAACGAAAATGCTCATCGACGCCTGGAAAGACGTAAAAAAGAAATATCCTGATTTAAAACTTCGCGTTGGCACGTCTCAGGGCTCAAGGCCGGTAAACGGCAAAATAGCGGCACTGGCGAAAGCGAAAAAAACAGGCATTTGTTTCTATGACAGCGCCCTCACTTATACTCCCCTTAAAAACCCGATGATCATTCCGGAATTTGAAAAATTTGCAGCTGAAGGCGGAGAACTCCAGGTTATTCCGCAGATGCAGGGCTCCTGGTTCACCACGGTCCCGGGTTCTTGTCCCCAGCTTGTAAAATTGCGTTGTGAGGAGTTCTTCAAAAAGAAGGTCTCCACCATAATCGGTTACTATGTGCCTTCACCTTTGTGGGTAAAAGTAAATTGCATGGCAATGGCTGAATGGAGCTGGAACGCCAAAGGCCGCAACATCAGATCATTTGCCCGTGCATACGCTAAAATCACCGGAATATGCAGTCCGGTAATCTTCGAGCAATGGCTTGAAAAAATCGGTAATGCCGGATGGGAACTGGCCATAAGTCAGTTTGCCGCAACACTGGCTTTCAAGCCGCAGCTTGGCTTCTACGGAGAGGTGAATTTCGACCACCGTTTCGCCCTTACCAACGAAAAAATGGAAAAATTTCAGGTTGCGTTGAAAGATGCCCGGGACGCCATGACACTCGCCCGGAAATCCGGCAACACGGAAATGCTGAACGAGTCGGTTTACGTGTTGAACTTCCTGAAAATATATAAACTGGTCAATGATATATCGGATATCTTTAAAAGCGAAAAAATCTCGCCGGAAGATGCGAAAAAACTGGCAAAGAAACTCGATACGCTTGATGTCCTGGTGGCGGAAGTAAGAATCAATCTCCAGCACTGGGGAATGAACAAACGCCCGGAAGGGCTTGCAAACCGCCTGCGGCACATCCTGACCGCAATGTATACGCTTTGCGACACTGTCCGGGAACTGTCCATACCGTATGTTGCCGATGCGATGCCGGAGTGCCGTCTGCATGAAATCTACGAATGGAAAACCCGTGATTTCGTCAAGAACAAGGCCAGACCGAAAATCGATATAACCAAATTTATCGATCTTGAGTCTGGCGGTCATTTCTATATTGACACGGACAAAATAGCCGGATTCAAGGTTAAGCTGTATACAATGAAGGTTTACAGCATTTCCCCGGACGGAAAAAAGCAGCTCATCGGCGGCCTGAGCGACGGCATTCAGTTTGATGTTCCTCCCCTGCCCGAAGGCTATCGGGTGGAAATCGAACCTTTGCTGGTGGGGCGCCCCAAAAAGAACGAAAAAATCAGCAGAGGAACGATCTATCTGCGCCGTGTCTGGCGGGAGGGGGAAGTTCCCTGCGGCCGTAAATCAAAACCGGTGACCGGGAAATCCGGGAAGCAGGTTGATGTTAAACCGCTGCCGCCTCAGTCAGATGGCAAGATCAGGGTGGGTATTTATCCCGCCGGTTACGCAGACAAAGTCAGAGAAGTATTGAAAGACAAGCCCGGAATGGTCCTGGTCCCGGTATCCGCGAAGCTGCCGGTTGACGAGCTCAATAAAATTCAGGTGCTGGTAGGATTGCAGATGCTTAATTCGCGTCCGTACAACCGGGCAATCGGGCGTATCCGGCAATGGGTGCTGAACGGCGGGGGAATTGTCTGTTATCATTTCACCGTGGGATTCCGCAGTTTTCAGGCGCTGTTTAAATCAACCGTCGGGGCCGGCGCCGGCAAACCGAAATTTCCAGTTATCAAAATCGTTAAAGGTCATCCCGTTACCAAAGGGGTGGATAAAGCTCCGTTCCGCCCGGCATTTGAATATGACTGTCTTTCACTTTTCAAAGGGGATCAGGCGGAAATCCTGGCGGTTGATGAAAATAACCAGCCGGTAATTGTTGCCGGTAAATCCGGCAAAGGCAAGGTTGTCCTTAACGGAATGCTTCTCGGCATGGTCGGCGGAAAAACCAATTTTGGCGGCCGTCCGGAAAAACCTTCCGGCAACGAACTGAAACTTACGTTGAACACAGTAAACTGGCTTGGTGAAAATTTTAAAGGCAAATAGCTGACAGCTATGGCGAAAAGCCGGCTCTAATGGTATTTTACCGGAGAACTTCATGATTGTATCGAGAGGAAAAATGATAACGATCGGCGACATAGCCGCTAAGCTTGGGATCAGCAAGACCACGGTATCCCTGGTGCTGAACAACCGGGGAGAAGCGTTGAGGATCAGCAACAAAACCCGCGACGCGGTGCTTGCAACGGCCCGGGAAATGGGATTCAGGCGGAATGCCCTTGCCCGTTCGGTAGCCACCGGCAAAAGCAATGTTATCGGATTTATCACCAAGGAAGCAAAAAGCAAATACAATGCCGAGGCATTATCCGGCGCCATGCTGAAGGCCGACGCCAATAAATTCCTTGTAAAACTGCTTCTCGTTACCGCGAAGGTAGATGGCGAAGCCATTGCGGACACCTGCATTGAAAACCGGCTGGCCGGCGTAATCGTCTGCAGGTCAATGGAAAACAATCAGTTGACTTTGCTCTTGGAACGGATGCGGGAGTTTAATATTCCCGTGTCGGTTATCGGTGATGAAATTATATCCCATTCCGGTATCGAAGTGGACACTGACTCAAACTACGGCTGCGCCTTGGCCGTTGAGTATTTGCACTGTAAGAACCGCCGAAAAATCGCCATTGTCGCGATTCATCCGCATCTGCATTACTCACAGGTCCGGGCAGCAAACTTCAAAAGAACTCTTCGCAAACTGAAATTAAAGATGCCGGAAAATTATTTCATCAACGTTCCATATATGGAAGACCTGGAGGACAGGCTTGAAGAATTTTGCAACTCGGTCGAATCCATACCAAACGGCATCCTCTGCATCAGCGATCCGGTGGCAATGGTTACCATGCGTTTCTTCCGCAAAAAAGGCTACAGGATTCCGGAAGACATCTCCATTATCGGCTACGGCAATCTGGACATGGGGCTGTACTCGGATGTCACTCTTACGACCATCGACGAACCTTACGAACAAATCGGCAAAACCGCAGCCGAACTACTGATTAAACAGATTAAGAATCCGAATTTCCTGTCGGGAAAAAATAAGGTCGTAAAAAAACTGCTTAAAGGCAGCCTGATCCAGCGGGAATCCTGATTCCCTCTTTCTCATAATATCTTCAAAGAAAGGCACTTTCAATGTTCAAAGACAATTCAATAATTCTATTTCAGGGGGATTCGATAACCGATGGGGCGCGTTCGCGCAAAGAAGACCTGAACCATGTCCTCGGACACGGTTACGCATACTTGCTCAGCGCCAGATTAGGCGCGGATTATCCAGGCGCGGATTACAAGTTCTATAACCGGGGGATCAGCGGCAACCGGGTTTCGGACCTTTACGGGCGCTGGCTCGAAGACGCGATCAAGTTGAATCCCGATGTCCTGAGCATTCTTGTGGGAATCAATGACTGCGGATCGATCATCCACGGCAATTCCGGCTCCGATCCTCAGCGTTTTGAAAAAATCTACCGCCTGATGCTTGAAGAAATCCGTAACCATAATCCGGAAGTATTATTGGTTTTATGTGAACCTTTCACCTTATCGATTCCGGCACGGGAAGAGTTCAATGCCGTCTACCGCAAGAGCATTGTTGAATACGGTAATGTTACCAGAAAACTTGCCGGGGAATTCCAGGCGGTTTTTGTTCCGTTGCAAAAGATCTTTGATGACGCGTGCAGTCAGGCGGATGCAATTTACTGGCTCTGGGATGGCGTTCATCCCACCGCCGCCGGACACGAACTCATTGCCCGTGCCTGGTTGGATGCGGTCAAACGGTTCATCGGGTAAATAAATCATGCAAAAAGATAACAATGGACTGAAACCGCTCAAATTTACCCCATTCAGTCTGACGTCGATAAGCCCCCGCGGCTGGCTCAAAGCGCAACTTGACCTTCAGGCCGAAAGCACAGGGGGGAAACTCGACGAGTTCTGGCCTTCAATAAAGAACAACCGCTGGATTGGCGGAGACGAAGAGGACCGCGACACTTACGAAAGGGTCCCTTACTGGCTGGACGGCTTGATTCCGCTCGGATACCTTACCGGCAATCAGGAAGTCAGAGGGAAATTTGAAAAATATTTTGAACATATACTTACGCTTCAGCAACCGGACGGATGGCTTGGGCCTGATCCGGAAAACCAGGGCGATTTCAATATCTGGGCCGGGATTCTCCTGACCAAAGCCCTGCTTCAGGAATACGACGTAACCCATGACGCCCGGATAATCAACGCCGCAATGCGTTTCTACAAATACCTGGACAAGCATTGTGAATCCATGCGCGGATGGCTGCTCTATCGTTCCTACGAGGCTTTAATTCCGGTGTCGCGGCTTTATGAAATCACCGGCGAAAAATGGCTTCTTGATTTCGGGGTCAAGTTTAAATCGCTTGGATTCTCCTGGACTTCAATGTTCGATGATTGGCCCCATCGCGAAGCGACCCACGAAAAAACCAAAATGACTACGCACGTAGTTAATAACGCCATGATGATCAGGGAAGCCGCGTTGCTATACCGGCTGACCGGACAAGCTGGCGCAAAAGAAAAAACCGACCGCTTTATCAGGCTGCTGGAAAAACATCATGGCATGCCCACCGGGGTATTCACCGGCGATGAACATCTTGGCGGCACAAGTCCTTCGCGCGGCACTGAACTGTGCGCCGTGGTGGAATATATGTACTCTCTGGAAATCCTGTCGCAAATTTTCGGCGACCCGGAATACGGTGACCGCCTTGAACTGATCACTTTCAACGCCCTCCCCGCAACCTTTACTCCCGACATGTGGGCCCATCAGTATGACCAGCAGATCAATCAGGTGGAATGCAGCATAGTCAAGAAGCCCGGCTGGACGAATTCCCCGGACGCAAACATTTACGGTCTCGAACCCAATTTTGGATGCTGCACCGCCAATTTTGGTCAGGGCTGGCCAAAGTTCGCTTCACACTTGTGGATGAAAAGCCGCGACGGAGG
This sequence comes from Victivallales bacterium, assembly GCA_963678815.1. Taxonomy (GTDB): domain Bacteria; phylum Verrucomicrobiota; class Lentisphaeria; order Victivallales. The sequence goes on along the minus strand of OY787460.1, from coordinate 2,229,852 downwards.
AATCGCCGCGATTGCCTATGCTCCCTCATCCGTCAAAACAGAATATAACGGCAAGTCCGCGGAGATTATCCTTGACACGGATTATCCTTTTAAAGACAACCTGAAATTCACTGTTAATACGGAACAGGATAATTGCGATCTGCCCATTCACCTGCGGATTCCCGCCTGGGCAAAAAAAGCAAAAATAGTTTTTGCGGACGGATCAAGAGTCAATCCGGAACCGGGAACGTTTCACAAACTTCAGCGGCAATGGAAAAACGGAGAAAGTTTTACCATGATTCTGCCGATGCGCGCTGAACTTATAAACTGTATGAACAACTCCGTTGCCGTAAAACGCGGCCCGTTGGCCTACGCATTGAAAATGGAAGAAAAATGGAAACGGGTTTATGAAGATGTCCTAGGACACGAACTCCCACACGGCGACTGGGAAGTATTTCCCGCCTCCCCGTGGAATTATGCCCTGGATATTGACCGGAATGATCCGGATGCCAGCCTGAAATTCACCGAACATCCGCTGAATCCCCCGGTTTTCTCACCCGAAAACGCACCGGTCACCTGCAAAGTCAGCGCCAGAAAAATCCCCGAATGGAAAACAGTCTCAGGTGTCGCCGAAGATCCTCCGGAAAGCCCGGTAAACCTGCCTGCGGCCTCACAAGAAACCGTAACCTTAATCCCTTACGGATGCACCAACCTGCGCGTCACCGCATTCCCCACCTGCAACTGATAATACTGACTGAAAAACTATTTTTCGGGTCATCCGAATAAAATTTCTTATTGCAGGAATTTGTTTCCGCTTTCATTTTGAATTAGATTATACCGTTTGTATTGGATAGTATATCTCAAATTTCGGGAAAAATGGAAATGACAAAACCTGCTACTCTTCTTTTATTCATTCTGCTCTTTGGACTGATCATCAACGCCACGCATGCAAATGCGAAGACAAATACCGGAAAAGGAATAAAACCGAAAAAAATCAAAATCTTGTCCACTGAGACACTAACTCCATATCAGACTGTAAAAATATTTATCCGTAAACTGAAAGCAAAAAAAGCAGATGAATTACTAAAACTTTTGTATATTCCTGATTCCGAAAAAATGCCGAAGTTAACCGCAAAAATGAAAAAACGGATAGTATTTCAATTCACAAGAATCCTAGGGTGTCTGTTAAACGGAGAAACAGGTCCGGTAAAAGAAACCGCCGATTTAGCTGTTGTTACCGCTTACGAAGAATTACCGGACAATAAAAAGTCCGCCGACCTGAAGTCAATTTATTTAATAAAAGTTAAAGGTGTCTGGAAAATATCTCCGCTCTTCTTTAATCCAATTCCTTCACCCAATATGTCAAACAAAGCTTTCTCCGAGCAAGTGCAAATATTGAAAAACTGGTACAAAAACCAAGCCAAAATACATTCTGAAAAATTAATCCCCACAATTAAAATAACAAAAAAACAGATTCCATATCAAAAGCAGGTATCACTTGCCCCGGGGCAAGCAGTAACAATTGTCCTTCCAGATGGAAAAACGCTTGCTGTATGGTGTAAAAAGACAGGTCTCGTTGCCTTGCCCGGAGATAACAGCGATTTAGATTTATGCTATGGGGAAAAACCATTTAAGGACCTTGAGATTAAATGGATTCAGCAATCCGACGGTTCCCGGGCCGCAGGCCCATACAAATCTTATATCCGGAGTGGCCCCGTCACCACCTGGTCAAGTGGCCCCGGACATGAATATGTTCTTTATGTGGGAAAGACTTACCGGGTCACCTTGAGAGAAGAAGGTGATAAAAATGGTTTGCTGCCAATCAAGTTGTCAGTACGGCCGGCCACCAGCAAAGAAAAAATCAAACCGGAAAATGAAGTAGACTATTTAGTGTCACAATTGAAGCAAAAGCAACCGCGGAAAAGAATTAGCGCTATTAAGGAATTGCAAGGCTTATTAATGCTTGGCAGTATGTATGCAACTCCCCGCCGAGAATATATTGTCAAGCAAATCAGACCATTAAGCAAAGATTCCGATCCGGATGTCAGAGAACAGGCATCTGAAACTCTCCGGGCATTGGGAGACCTCGACAGCATCATGGAAGTGATAGCGCCGGAACCGAAGGGAAAAAATCTCAATGCCTACGCCGCGCTTGCTCTAGGGCGATTCACGAAACGGTCAAAGAATGTCAAGGCCAGGCAAAAGGTTTACGATCATGTTAAAAAATTTTTCAATTCCAACAATCCGAACCTTCGAGCATTTGCGGTAAATTTTTTTACTTATGCCGATATGTCTCCGGATGTCAGGCAACAATTAATCAAAGCACAAAAGGATCCTTCGTCAAAAGTTCGAAAAGCCTCGGTTGTAGCAATGGAACAGGTCTATCCGGAAAGAGAAATCCCCAAACACCGCATCCCGATGCTGGAAGACAAATCACCGGAAGTTGTTATTGCCATATTGCAATATTCAGCCGGATTTGGAGCAAAAAGGGAACTCCCGATCAGCGCTGTCAGGAAATTCATCAACAGCAACAATAAAAAGATCCGCCTGGCTGCCATTGATACAATCCGGTTCAAAGACAACAGACAATCCGAAGCCATTCTACTCCCCTTGACTCACGACAAAGATAAAGATATAAGAGTAGCTGCAACCTATGCTTTATGCGGCGGCAAATCAGAGAAAATATATAAACGCATGCTGGAGCTTATACATGACAGTGATTCCCTGGTAAGAATCAGGGCTCTGCAATGTATGGATCTGGACGATTATATCAAAGCCATTCCCCACATCGAAAAATTCATCAAGACGGAAAAAAACAAAAACGTGCGGAGAGTGGCGAAAGAGGCGTTGAATAAACTCACGAGACTAAGATCCCGCCAAAACCGGAAATAATCCTTACAATTCCCTGAAGATGTTCTCCACGGTCTTCATGAAAACTTTTTCCCATTCTGGAGCCAGAAGACATTCCGTGACTTCATAACCGCCCCGGGGGTAATAGGAGGCCGGGGGCGAGTAATGCAGATAACCGTTGGCAATTGATACAATATAGGTATATTTGAACGGTGAAATTTTTTTCACATTGAAACCGACTTCAGAGAGCACTTCCATCGGTGCGGTTATCAGTACGCATTCGCCTACTTTAATTCCCTTGATTTCCGCAGGAACGGTTGCCGTTCCGATCTCGCCGATAATTTCCTGATGCTTGGTCAGAGTTGCGATTTTCTCCTCGTTCCTGGCCATCATTTCCATTTTATGAAGACTGTCGAGATACTTTTCAACCGCAACTTTATTACGTTCGTCCATTTTTTCAAAATCGCGGTTTCCGCAATCCCGCGCCTGCAGATAGCGATATGCCCAATGTGAAGGATATTCAGGATGCAGTTTGTATTTCAGGTACAGCGGCAGGAACGCTTTGAAGTCCAGACTTGTGTATCGCAGCGAAGCCTGCATTTCCGCCTGTTCCTGCTTTAATGATGCAATGATGTCCGGAATATCGGTTCGGAAAGGAAACTCCGCGTTTTTCGTGACGACTTTAAGGTTTGTCGGCCCGGTGGTAATTTTCCCGTATCCTTCAAGAATACTTTTGCCCAGTTTTTCCCCGAATTCCGCGGAACCGCGGGTTTGTTCAATGTCGCACTTGTTTACTTCGGCAATATCGCCGCCGGCGCCCTGGATGAAAAGCGCCGTCACGTTTCCCCCGATACGTTCCTCAAGGTATTTCAAAGTAACTCCCACATGATCGGCGGTGATGTGTCCGCCGGTTCCTTTCGGGGAGCCGAGCAGAAGGTGACAGCCAAAGTCATAGACAACCGCCAAAGGTGAACCGTCGAGGCGGTCCACTCTGATAATTCCTATTTCCGGATCAACCGGGCGCAAAGCTTCAACTTCGTTATCCGGCGGAGGCGGATTGCAGCTTCTGAGCGTGTAATCCGTCCCGTCTTTCATCATCATGGTGCGGTTAAAGGTTAAACGGTCCTCTTTGCCGGAACCTATTCCCACCGTGACCGGCTCCATACTATCTATTGCCAGTTTTACCGCTTCGGCAACCTTGTTGATCTGCTCCTCGTCACTGCAAAGCATCCGGGGAACCTGATGAGTATGCGAAGCGCAAACACTGACATTACCGCCGGGGATATTAAAATCACGTTCCAGCCGGCCGCGCAATTTCGGCATAAAGTCATCGGCGCTATCGCTAAGGATATTCTGGGAGATAGTCCGGGCGCCAATTGCGGTAACATCCATGGTAATCAGGACAACTTTTTCATTTCCATCGTCCAGCGCCAGCGCTCTGGCGAACAACGGATCATCTACGGCAATTTCTTTTTCGAGGTACTCTTTGGGAATATGCTTTTTTACTTTTTCCGAAAGCAAATCCTTCCAAACACCTTTGTCACGACAGGTAATATCAACTTTACCGGAACCAGCTAAAATAGTATTATTCATATATCCCTCCATGTAATCATTCCCCGGCCCAATATAAACGTCAACCAGAATAAAGCTAACGGGAAAAATTATTTTTCAGCAAGGTTGATTTTCGTCCGGGAAATTGTAACGTCAAGATACCTGAACTGATAAAATTCGTTTGTTTCTGATCTTTTCATTGCTGTCTGAATCCGTTATTTTATAAACGGAGGATTACCTATGGTTTCAGAAAAAAATTACGATATAGTTGTCTGCGGAGCTGGCCCGGCCGGTATCGGCGCGGCGGCAAGTTCCGGCGCGGAATTCCTTCACGGCTACCCCGCTGACGGACGGATTCAGCTTGCCAATTTCAGATGGACAATCGCAAATATCGACCGGGGAAAATATGACCGGAAAAGGCCGTCAGACGAAGAAATTATCGCCATGCTGATCAAAGCCCGTAACGACGGCGTTATCCAGCCACCGGACAAGTGGTTCCAACATGAAGGAGAGATATTCCTGTGGAACCACGCGCGGAAAAAACTGGCCCCGGGCAACTGGGAACTGAAAAATGTAGATCCGGCGGACCCCGGCTCCGTAAGTAAAGCACTGGCGGAATGTCAAGCAGCCGCGCTGAAAGTTGTCAGGTTCCTTCGCGACAATATGCCCGGTTTTGAAAATTGCGAGATCGGCGCGCTGCCTGCCGTCCTCGGCACAAGGGAATCGCGCAGGATTCTAGGCAAATACGTGCTGACCTCAAATGACGTTATCAGTGGCGGTAAATTCGACGACGGTATCGCAAAAGCATGGTTCTGGATAGACTTGCACGATCCCCCGCCGGGTAAAACCCTGCCATACAGTCCCGAGTACATCAATTCTACCCGTCCTGCTGAAAACGACTGGTATGAAATCCCCTACCGGTGTCTTGTTCCCGTCAAAATTGAAAATCTCCTGGTGGCCGGCCGCTGCATCTCCTGCGACCGCGAAGCACTGGGTTCCCTGCGGGTCATGCCCACCTGCTTCTACACGGGCGAAGCTGCCGGAACCGCGGCGGCAATGGCTGTGGCCGATGGACTCGCTCCACATCAGTTGGACGGAGTCCGGGTCAGAAACGAGTTACCTGGTTTTTAATCCCCCCTATCATGCTTACCGAAATTTAATAAAAGGGAAAACATGGTATTGACTTTTTTCAAAAATTGCTTTATAATAAGATTATCGTGAGGCTCACGGTAACCAAACAACAAGAGCTTCCACCCTGGATTCAGACAGGAAAAACGAATGAAAACAGTCACAATCAACGAGATTGCGGATCAGTCAGGAGTGTCGATAGGCACGGTTTCGCGGGTGCTTACCGGCAACAGTGACGTAAACGCGAACACCCGGAAACGAATCATCCGGATAATCAAGGAAACCGGTTTTATCCCGAAAGTTTCCAAGGGCAAACGGAACGTTATAGGCTTGCTTATCAATCCTGAAGGCGTAAAAATGAATGACGCGTATATTAACCAACACTTGAATGGCATGTACGACGCTTCATTCTCCCTGGGATATGATATTGTGATGATCCCGCTGCCTTGGAACACTAAAGAAGACATCCATGAGGGGATTCTGCTTGAAGCAATCCTGCGCGGGGTAAAAGGGGTAATGATCCACCAGGCGATGGCAAGGGCCGGCGCTCTTGAAATTTTCCGCGGCAGTAAGATTAAAACCGCGGTTTACCAGGACCAGGTGGAAGATTCTGACATCAGTTGGATCGATCATGACAACTACCACATCATGCACCGGGCGTTGCAAACTTTGAACGAATACGGTTACCACCGGATTATTTTCGCCGCGAATACCCCGCAATACAACCATTCGGGACAGGAAAGGCTCCGTGCTTTCAAGGATTTCTCCCAGACGGCAAATGTTGAACTGAAAAAACTGCCGATCAAAGGCATGAATGAGGAAATGCTGACCAACTATTTTGTCAGACTGCTTGGACAGCCGGACATTTTTCCGTTCGGAATTACCGGCATCAACTCATATTTCGTGGGACCGTTGTACCGGGCACTGGCGATCACGGGAACGGATCCGTCGGGAAAGATCGGCATAATCGGGATTGATAACGCCGACTACTACCGGTATCTGAATCCCCCGCTGAGCACGATTGTCCATCCTTTTTACGAGATGGGACGTAAAACCGTGGAAATCCTGGTCCGGATGATCAACGGTGAACCGGCCCAGGGAATTATGCTGGACTCGGATCTGGTTGTGCGTAAGTCGCTTGTCCCGGCGGTTGCATCCGGCAAGACAACTAAACAGGAAATGCTGGTGATGGCCTGATTATTGATAATTTTTAAAAAGAAAATTTTAAAAAAATTGGAGATGGGAAATGAAAGGTAAATCAGAAAAGGACAGTTTCGGAAAAAGCCTTTTTACGCTGATTGAGTTACTGGTTGTAATCGCGATAATTTCCATCCTTGCGGCAATGCTGCTGCCGGCATTGAAAAAGGCAAGGGAACAGGCGCTGGCTTCTTCATGCTCAAGCAATGTTAAGCAAATCGGCACCATGATCGGCATGTACACAACTGACCGCGATGATTTCCTGCCCGTTTCGAATGCTGATAAAAATGGCGGAGGCCAAAGCTATAACTCAGGTATTGCTTTTGAACTCCAGGATTACATCGAACATTATGAAAAAGGCCTGAAAAATACCGTATTCCATTGTCCGAAACTCAGTAACGACATGTTTGGAACAAACCGCAATAATGTCAATACTTACGGATGGAATTTCTACACTTTCGGGGAAGTTGACGATCCGGCCCAATCGGGTAATCAATACACCAGGCACAGGGTGACCGATCTGGTCCGTCCCGCGACCGCGCTGATGCAGGGGGAAATCAAGGACGGAACAAGCAACAACGACGCATATTGGAAGATTATAAAATGGAACTACGTTCAGGGAAGACACTTGAATAATTCCAGGATAAATATCCTCTGGGGAGACTTGCACACGGAATCCGCAAAAGCAACGGATTATTACGCTTCAGGTTATCCGGAATTAAGCGCGAAAAACCTTAACAACGTTTGGCGATACGTTTTCCGGTCCGATTTCTGATTTTACTGCGCGCAAATCACAGGCAAACCACGGAATTAATGTAAATTCCAATGCTGTTTAATGTAAAAAAAAGGAAAAAGAATGTCTTCAAAAAAAATTAAAACCGCTCTTATCGCACTTTGTATTTTATCCTTCACCGTTGCGGTAAACGCGCAAACCCTGATCAGCATCCGAAATGTAATGAATTCTGAATCCGGAACACTCGAATTCTGTTTCAAAGCTCCGGAAAACCTGGAGAAATATACACGAAGATTCAACAGTTTCGGGGAAGTATGTTTGTTAAATCCCGATGAAAAAAATCGTGACTTGAAAAAACCTATATCGATCATTTTCTTTTCCAGGAACAAGCAGAAGCAGCTTTGCACCATGGCATACGTAAGAGACAAAGACGCTAACCTTAAACGTCTAGGCAAAGGCGGCCTTGCCAAGGGAGACAACCAATGGCATCATTTCGCCATAACCTGGGACAAAGGAACCGTTGACACCTATCTCGACGGAAAAAAACTGCAAAGCATCAAGGACTTCCCCTTTGCGTTCTCCCTGGGATACCAGCTACGCATGGGCAGGCTCCATTTACCCATCGATGAAGTAAGAATCAGCAATATCGCCCGTTCCCCGGAAACGTTTAAAGTAAGTGACAAGCCTTTGGAGGTTGACGAACATACCACCTTGCTCATGGATATGGAACCGGCTGCCGGCAAAAAAGGTTCCATGAAAATAAAATATTGTTCCGATGCAAAAGCAGACAAGGAAATTTCGTCAAAACCGGGTTATTTTGTAACTGGCGTTCACGGTAAAGCTGTTCAGCATATTAAGGGCAAATAGTAGATGAGAATAAAACTTCTATCTGTCGTGCTGATTTGCACGGCAACCTTTTTCACGTATGCACAAGATTATTATCTGGCAACTGTCCCGTGCCTGAAAAAGCAGCCTGTTATCGACGGCACCCCCAATTCATCCGAATGGGCTCACAGCGCCAGGATGTTCCCTTTTATCGATTCAGGAAAAGGAGAAGCTGTATCCCATGACACGGTATTCCGCCTGGGACTCGCGAAAGGAAAATTGTTCGGAATGCTCTATGTAAATTCCCCGGAACGATCCTCTGAAAAATTTGAACTGACCCTGGACAATAAAACCGTACTGACTATCTCCAGAAAGGGCCGCTATTCGGCAAAAACCGGAGGGAAAAAAATTCCGGCGCAGTGCCGGGTTATTTCCGGCAACAGTTCCTGGGAATGCGAATTTGCCATTCCGCTTGCCGAAGCTAAAATCGCCCCCGCCCCTGGAAAAACCTGCAAATTCACGGCCGCGTTGCTTTTCGGCAGGGACAAAAATCTCCGGATTGCGTCTCTGCCGTGGTACGGTTCCTGGCCGGTAAAAAATCCTTCGGGAATTCTGCGCTTCGGGAAACCGGGAGAACCGGACATACAGGTTAACACCATCGGGAAATTTAATGGTTCAGAGGCCGGAGCCGGATTGTCCGTAAGCAACGGCGGCGCCGAAGCTGAGATCATCCTGAAAAAATTCGACAACCGCGATTTTACCGGAATGGTCACCGAATACGCCGGTCAGGAAAACCAGGAAATATTCCTGCCGGTGGAAGTTAAACTGGGATACTTTGCCGCCGTAAAAAAATACGGTGTGGAAAAAGTAAATGCCGCATGCAAAAAAATCGCCGCGAAAAAAATAAAAACTGTTGCTCCCGCCGGAAGGTTATCAACGGATGTTTTCGCGACAGCGCTCAATCCCGGCAGTTATGTTGTCAGTTGCGTTGTCAGGCACGGAGCCGCCGGAGTTGAATACATTGCCGGCACGGTTCCGTTCAAGATAGTTCCGCCGGTTTCTTTCGAGGCGGAAGCAGCAACTCTTTTCAAACCAGCGATAAATGTAAAAGCTGAATGCAGGGGCGTCAGGTTGAGAGGAAAAAATACTTTGAACGCCAAAGTGGTTGACATAAAAAGCGGGGAAACCTTGGGGAAAGCAACCTCGCTTGTCAACAACAAAACCGGCTGTGCTTCCGTAAAGATTCCATGCAAAACCCTGAGCGGAAAAAATGTCAAGGTTTTCGTCAATATCAAAGCCGGGAGAAAGACCATTGCCGAAGACAAGATTCCGTTGCTGCTTCCGGAAAAACCGGAATGGTTCGGGCACAATCTCGGCAAGGGCGACGGCCCCCTCCCCGGCTGGGGCCCGGTAAAGGCAGAAGGCAATAAAGTAAACGTTGACATGCGCGAAATTATCCTGTCTGACAGCGGCCTTCCCGAAAAGATCACCAGCAGGGGGAAAGAGTTGCTTGCCGCGCCAGTGACACTCACCATCGACGGAAAAAATCTTAATTGGAGTAAGCCGGAAAAAATCTCGCTGACCGGGGAAAAACTTGTCAGGGGTTCCCGTGCTTCCAACGGCAAAATCACCCTGGCGCTGAGAACACAAATTGAATTCGACGGCATGATCAGGTATGACCTGAAAATCACCCCGGTTTCGGGGCCCCCAACACTTAAAGACCTTACTTTGAGAGTGCCGGAAAAATCCAAGTACGTTGACGCCAAATGCATCAGGAAATACAAAACATTTGAACCACAGATACTAATGCGCGACAGCGACACCGGAATCAGTTTTTTCGCGGAGAACTGGAAGAACTGGCGGATCGGCAAACTGCCGCCGGAAGAAGTGACTCGAAAAGGTAAAATCACGGAAATGACCGTGCGTTTTATCAACGCCAAAGGGGTAAAAGTTGACAAACCGTTCATCATCACCTGGGGCTTGCAGCCGTTGCCGGTAAGGAAAATGGAAAAAACCGGAGTGAACCTTGCCCGTAGGATTTACGGATACGGTCCCGGTCATGAGTCGTTCTCAGATCCAAACACGCTCCGCTACCAGGCGTCCGGCAATTTCCCGGAACAGAAAGGCCACTTGCATATGGAATTTTCCCTTGCGGATTTGCGGGGAAACCTCTTACGTATTACTTCGGCAGGGGAAACTCTGGGACTGAGGCTTGAAGCCAGAAAAAAAGATAATCTTCCCCCGCTTGCCCAGCTGTATTTTAAAGATAAAAACGGCAAAGAAAAAGTGCTGGCGGAATTAAATCCGGAATTCGCGAAACATCCCATGCGGGACTTGGCCGCCGTTCAGAAAGAAAAACCTCTCCCGCCAAGGTCTGGTCCGGCGGAATTCATCAAAATCAGCGAACTTTCACCGGAAGCCGGAAGTATTTGCGTGATTGCCGACCATGCCCTTGCCAACAGCAATATTATTCAGACCGGCAAAGGCAAAGACGCAGTGGCAACGGGCTTTGAACTAAGTAACCGGACCATATACAAGCGGGTTTATTATCTTACCGCGAATGCAAAAAATCCCCTCAGCAATATCATAACAAAAATAACCGGGGTGAATCAGGACGGCGCATGGCTGCCGCTGGCGGTCACCTGGAAGCAAACCGGACAAAACGTAAAAGTTTCGCTGTATTCGCTTGACCCGCGCGGTGTGCTGGCTCAATCCCACGGAACAATTTCCTATGAAAGGTGGAAAAAGGCGTTTGCCGGCAAAGTCATCGGCATCGGTTCGGCAGTGGACATTGCGTATGATTTTATCATCGCCGCGAATGAATGCTGGAATCACGTCCGGGTAAAACAGATTTTAAGCAATCCGCATTCAGCTCCCGCCAACATCATATATTGCAACAGCTTCGGCAAAGGTGAAGCTGAATCGCGTTTCGGACGGGCGCATTTGATCAAAGCCACGCCTGAACAGACCGTTTCAAAGGCTCTCCGCAATTATCGTTTCCGGGAGTGGTACGACGTCAATATGGACTGGCGGAAACTCAAAAACAAAATCGAGGTTAAAGTCGAGCTTGGCGGCAAAAAAGCAAAAGCCGAAATTCCGGAATCGCTCTGGATACGGTTAATTAAAAATGGTAAACTGGTTATCGGCGGAGACGTGCCGGTTGCGGTTGCATCGGTAACGGTAAAATCCGATGGAAAATTATATCTGTCCGATCAGATGGACAAGTTAAGGTTCAGCCGCGGATTGAAGCTGACCTGTCCGGAAAAGATCAGCGGTGGCAAGGGCGGAATTGCCGGAGGCAGATACCTGGGCTGTTACGTTAAACAGATAGACGCCAACGGAAAAAAAGCAATCGTGCTTCCATCCGGTTTGCGGCGTTCCCATGTGGAAAATTCCGCCTCGATGGGAGCAAAGTTTATCCGGGCCTACCATGAAGGTTTCAGACACATGCAGGGATTTTACGGGCGTTTCAATGTAAAAAGTCCGGTACTGCGGGAAATGGTCAAGCGGAACCTGAAAGACACCGGGACTTACTACATGGCCTACGGCCCAATGGCGGTGAACGCGAAATGGGACAAGGAAATAACTCCGTATATCGGCGAACTCGCTGAATTGCGCAACGGCAAAATCAAGAACTGTTACAACGCAACTGTGTACTGTCTGAACTCACCGGTTGCCGATTACATGCTCAAACAGCTCAAAGAGGGTATAGAGTATTATAATCTGCGCGGTCTCCACATGGACAACACCGTCAACTGCCGTTTCAAGTGTTGCAATCCGCTGCACGGCTGCGGTTGGAAAGATCGCGACGGAAAACTCCAGGGATCGTATCCGATCTTCGGCGCACGGAAAGCTTTCAAGCGCATGATAAGGTTGTTCCATGAAAACGGCAAAGGTCCGGTGATGCTGAGTCTTCACGCGGGAGCCAGAAGATTTACCGCCGTGGGAGGATTGGCGAACATGCATCAGGGCGGCGAAGGCAAACTCTACATGTCCGGAGGCATCGCAAAAATCAATGGCATGAAAGATGTCAGCGACGATTACCAATGGGTTTACGGAGTACCGGTGGAAATCCTCACCAAGGGTGCAAGAAACCCATACGGGCCAAACTTTTCCTATATGACCGTGCTGCTCAACGGCGGAACGGTCCGGACCATGCAGAACATGCTGAACCCGGACCTCTGGTGGATCAATCCCGAAACCTACAACACCAGAAAAAAGAGCCGGGTCAAGCTGGAAATCAAACCCGGTTCCGTTTACGATCCATATTATGCAAAATTCAACGTGCCTTTAGTGGCGTGTCCGATGGCCCTGTGGTGGATGCTTCAGGATGACTTCGACACCAAAAGCGCGAAATTTGTAAATTACCGGGAGATTTCCGGATACCTGAAGTTGTCACCGGCCCGTGTCGATGCCGCGCTATACTTCCATCACGGCGAAAACGCTTTGATAATCGTGTCAAATTTCAATGACAAGGATGCGCTCGTTAAAGTGTCGCTCGACTGGAGCAAGCTGGGACTTTCTCCTGATAAAATACAAGCCTTTGACGCCTTGACCGATCAGGATTACGTCCTGAAAAACGAAACGATAAACGTACTTGTAAAAGCCAGGGAATACCGGATAATAAGAATCGAAAAGAAATAGGAATTAGAACATGAAATTACTTTCAATACTAACTATTCTCATTACCTTCGCAACGGCAAAAACTTTCGCCGCCGCAAACGAAAAATCCCAAGCCTTGAGACAAACCATCATAACCGTGCCGTTCATGGAAAAATCCCCGGTCCTCGACGGCACGATAAGTCAGGAAGAATACCGAAGCTGCGCTGAAGCCATGCCCATGATAAAAATGAGAAACGGCACGGCCACCGACGATCCCGCAAAATGGATGGTGGGATACACCGACCGGGGATTTTATCTGGCATTCCGTTTCAACAGACCGTTAAACGCCGTCAAACCCCAGGCAAAATACTCCCGCAAAGACAAAAACCGGCTGTGGAAGGATGACATCATCGAGACGCTGATAAAGCCAAATAAAAGCGCTTATGAATACGATTTCATAATTAATGCCAAAGGACATCATGAGGAAGGCCGCCGCCAATCGAAAATCACCGACACCGCCTGGGTTTGCAAGTGGCAGGCCGCCGCCAGAACTACGGAAACAGGCTGGGAAGGTGAGATGTTTGTTCCGTATGAATCAATGGCGGCGCAACGCCCCTCTCCCGGCAGTCACTGGCGGATTATCGTATCGCGCAACCGGAAAACCCCGTTCCGCGAAATGGCCCTGAGTTCGTATATGCGCCGCTGGAAAGGTTCGCCGAACACGGTGAATTTATGGTTTGCCGCCCCAGGCGCACCGTATGTATCCGTTGAAAAGGCCGGGACATTAAATCAGGATACGGCTGGCGCCATCCTGAAAGTAGGCGGCAAATCCGGAAACGTTAAGGTAGAAACGGAACTGATCAAGCCGAATCCCAACGTTGCGATGTCCAAAACCGCACACACGATGGACACCGAAAACCAACTATTCGTCCCGAAAAAAGTTAAGCTGAATTTTTTTGACATTCTCGACGGGGCCGGAGCGGATAAACTCAGCCGTTCCTACACCGCCGTTGCGCGAAAAGATGAAAAAGTGTCAGCCGGGACCACGCTAAAATTCAGCGGCAAAGTTGCTCCCGGTGAATATATCCTGTTGTATACCGCCACCGGCAACGGCCGCATCATCGCGGCGGGAGCATTGCCGTTCGAGCAAAAACCACTCCTGATCGTCAAACCTGAAGCGTCATTCCTCTGCACGAAGAAACTCCTTATCCCGGTGGAGTACCCCAAAGTCAGGAATATCTCCGCTTCCGATGTGCTGTCGGCGGAACTCACGGACAAAAACGGAATGGTCTTATCCAAAGCCTCGCAACCGGTAAATCTGGCCAAAAGAACGGGACGCCTGGAACTGTCATTGGCGGACAAGTCACCCGGTAAGTATAAAATCAAAGTTAGTTTGGGAAAGAACCTTCGCGAAACGATCGATTTCACAATCCCCGGAAAGCCCGAATGGTTCGGATGCACAGCCGGAACCAAAAACATTGTTCCTCCCCCGTGGACTCCGGTAAAAGTTTCCGGCAACAATGCAAAGGTAGTGCTGCGTAAATATCAGTTCGCCAACAGCGGATTGCCGTTGCAGATCATCAGCAAAGATGAAAAACTCCTCACCGCGCCCGTAACACTGACCGTTGACGGCAAAGAACCTGTCTGGATACCGGGTAAAACCAAGCTATCCGACACCAGCTATGTGCGGACCGGCAGCGCTGAAGCAAACGGAGTAAAATTATTCCTGCGGACGCAACTTGAATACGACGGCATGATCCGCTACGACCTGACTTTCGCCCCCGCAGGTAAAAGCGCGAAACTCAGCAACATGGTACTGAATATTCCTTACCGGAAAAACCTGGCAAGAAATAAAAAAAAGTTTGTCAGTAAAGACTTCACTTACCACCACCTGCTGGGGAATTATGAAATCGGACTTTTCTGGGGTTGCGAATGGGCAAAAAACTGGCGGATCGGCAAACTGCCCGCAATGGAAATCACCCCGAAAAACAACACGCTGGACTGGAAAATCCGGTACATCGGCCGGGAGGGAATGATAGTTGACAAACCCCGTACCATCACCTTCGCGCTTCAGGCGTTGCCGGTGAAAAAACTCAGTCTGAAACAACAAAAACAAAACCGCCGCGCATACGGAGGAACTGCATTCGTCAATAAACAGACCGGACAATGCACACTTGCATACAATACAAAAAACACAATCAATCCTGAGGAGGGATTTATCAGCTTCATAGCCGCGCCAAAACAGAGTAAATACAACCGGCTGATGACGATCGGCTCCGGCAAAGACGCTTTACATTTCGCGATCATCCAGACCTGGGCCGTTCAATACGCGAACACTCCGGTGTTACATACGGGCAACCGGGAAATAAAAAATCCCAAACAAGCCCTGATGTGTATCAAAGGACTTTACTATGTCGCGCCCTGGGAACCTTTCGCCATTTCCTGGAAACGCGCGGGAAATAAGGTAAACCTTACCATCATGGCCGCCGATCCGAGAGATAAGATTCCATCGGCGCAGGCTTCAATTCCGTGGACTCAATGGCGGAAAGCTTTATCAAAAAATCAAATCGTTTTCGGCGGATGTAAAAAAATCTACCTGGACAACGTAGTGGCAGGTTCACGGCAGTTGGACAAGGCAAGCATCATGGCCCTGGCAACCACCGCATTCGCCCGGGACCGCATACCCGGCTATCTCACCCTCTGCGACCCCCTGGATGAACTGCGTTTTTCCAGGGCACAAAAACGGACCGTACCGCTGAAAGGCCCACAGGGAATCTCCGGGGACGGCATTACCGGGTCATTCGTTAAAACCGTCGATGGTTGCGTCGGCAAAGGCGTAAAGATTCCGTCCGGGGACACGGTTACTTCGGCGGACGTTCTACACAATCTGAATGTAAATACTATTTTCGATAAGCATGAACAATGGAAAGGCCGCCTGGGATACGGCTGGTACGGACTCAACTTCGCGGCCGCCCCTGACGTTTCATCGCACATGGAAAAACTCCGCAAGGAAGGTTTCGGAGGGATGTTTTACGGGGGCATGGCGGTTCCGGTAATCGATAAAAATATCAAGCCATTTCTGAAAGAACTCGTGCTGTCCCCGAAAAAGACATGTTATGAATCCGAGATGACCTGCTTCCAGTCACCGCTGAAAGATTACATCGTTTATGGCTGGAAGAAGAATATCGACATCAATCATGTCACGGGGATTCACGGCGATAACATGCTGATCTGCTACGAATGTAAAAATACTCTTCACGGCTGCGGCTGGTATGATGAAAACAACAAACTCCGGGGCAGATTCCCGTTCCTGGCAACGCGGGAAGCGGGGAAAAGGATTTATCAGCTTTTCCATGTTTATATAAAAGATGGAATTATCAGTCTGCATGCCGGGGCAAGGAACCTCCCCCCGGTGGCCGCGTTCAGTGACGTCATTCAGTTCGGCGAAGGCGGCAGCTTCACCCACGGAACCTGGAAAAAACTTGAACTCCCGGAAGACAGTTCCAATATAAACAACTTCCTTTTCGGCGTAAACGGGGAATTTCTAACCAAGGGCCGCCAGCACAGGTTCGGCCCAAACTGGCTGTACATTTACGCGATGATCTCCGGGCAGTCGCTGCGCTTTTTCGGCAAATACACCAATCCGAAATACTGGCACGTGACGACTACCCCGCAAGGAAAGTTTGCCGGCAACTGGAAAAAGGGTAAATACGCCCCGTATTTCGTCAAAGCCGGAGTTTCTGATCTGTCGGTCCCGATTGTGCCGTGGTTTATGCTTCAGGATGAGTTCGATACTGTCAGCGCTGGTTTCGCTCCGTTCTGGCAAGCCGGGAAATTCGTAAAATTCAACGCTCCGCTAAGCCGGGGCGCGGTCTACTCCCACTACGGAAAAGACGCGCTTATCATTGTCTGTAACTTTGCCAACAAGCCGGTAGATGAAAAAATAACCGTCGATCTTGGCAAACTCGGACTGGCCGGGCATAAACTGTCAGCTTATGACGCCTGGCTCGATACCATCTATCAGCTCAACGGCAACGTGGTTTCACTGAAAATCCCGGCCAGCGAATACCGGATCATCAGACTTGAAAACGATTGTTACGCCCCAAAGCAAAATTTTTCAAATAATTGAATAGACAGGAGACAACATGCTTCCAGAAGGAAAATGGCGAACATATTATGATATGATGACCGGCTATTTCCCGGACGCCGTGGAATGGCATCCGCCCGCCGGACCTTTTTATACGGCATACAAGGGAACCATATTTGCCTGGGACCAGTATTTTGAAGCTGTCCTCCAGGCATACATGGGATTCCCGATGGAGTATGCGAAAAATGCCGTAAAAATTTTTCTATCACAACAGAAAAGCAACGGACATGGCCCGCGTTCCGTCCGCACCGGAGAATCGGTGTATCATCGCCACAATGACCACATTCAGCCGTTTCTCTGCGTTTCAGTTCTGTTTATCTACAATGTAACCGGCTCAATGAAATGGCTGACCGTGGACAAGCGTTATGAGAAGCTGAAAAAATACCTTAATTACTGGCTTGACCATGAGGACCGTCGCGGAGCCGGACTCTCCGTGTGGCAACACACCGGAGCTACCGGAATGGACAATCTTTACGAACGCGCCGGAAGAATCGATATAAACGAATTCATCTGCGAAGGAACTGACCTGAATTCCTATATTGTCAGGGAATGCAAAGCCATGACAATTATCGCCGAATTAATGAATCAGCAGGAAGATGCCGAATATTTCCGCGAGCAAGCGAAAGCACGGGCCGAGGCTATGAGAAAATGGCTGTGGAACGAAGAAGAAGGCATTTTTTATGATTACCATGCCGTGGAAAAGCGTCCGATAAAAGTAAAATGCGTTTCCACTTTCGCACCGCTATGGGCTGGAGTGGCAACTCCGGAACAAGCGGAAAGACTGGTAAAAGAACACCTGCTTAATGAAAATGAATTCTGGCGTCCCTACCCGATTCCGGCGCTGGCGGCAAGCGAACCCGGCTATGTTACCGGATATCTTCCGGGAGACGTAGGCTGTTCCTGGCGGGCACACACCTGGGCCCCCACCAACTATTATACGTTCCAGGGACTCCGCAATTACGGATACATGGATGAAGCGCAAACGCTGGCGGAAAAAAGCGAGGAAATCCTTGACCGTAACCCATTCTGCGAATATTACAGTTCTGAATACAATATCGGCGCCGGACGCAAACCGTTTTACGGCTGGACCGGACTTTTCATGTACATGCGCGCGGAAATGGAACTGGGAGTCGACGCAACCAAAATCGTTAAAGAAAACAATGCCGTTTCCAAAATCAGGAAATGGGTAACTGACAGAGTTTTATAAAATTTTAAGGGAAGCAAATGGACAAGCCGAACATTCTGTACATTCACTCGCACGACACCGGACGCTACATTCAGCCTTACGGACACGCTATCGCAACCCCGAACCTGCAGAAACTCGCTGAACAGGGAGTGCTTTTCCGGCAGACATTCACCGCGAATCCCACCTGTTCGCCCAGCCGCGCGGCGCTCCTTACCGGCGAATCGCCGCACTGCAACGGCATGCTCGGACTCGCCCACCGCGGATTCAGGATCACCGATTACGAACATCATATTGTCCATACGCTGCGAAAATACGGGTATCATTCGGCGCTGTCGGGAATCCAGCACATCGCCGGACACGACATGTTCGGGGAACCGTGGAAAACCATCGGCTACGATCAGTACCTCGGCGACCGGAAAGAGGCCGAAGTCCACGCCTGCAATTTCCTCGACAACGCGCCGGACAAACCGTTTTTCCTGAGCGTGGGGTTCTTTGAAACCCACCGTGCCTTCCCGGAAGAACACCCCAGCGACAACCCGAATTACTGTCTGCCCCCTCTCCCGCTGCCGGACACTCCCGAAGTGCGCGAGGACATGGCAAGGTTCAAGGAGTCGGCACGGCGCCTCGACCGCAAAATGGGCATGGTTTTCGACGCCCTCGAACGCAACAACCTGGCGGAAAACACCATCGTGATCTGCACCACCGACCACGGCATCGCCTTCCCGAGAATGAAGTGCAACCTCCAGGACAGCGGGACCGGCGTGATGCTGATCATGCGCGGCCCCGGCGGATTCGTGGGCGGCAAGGCCGTCGACGCGATGATTTCCCAGATCGATATCTTCCCGACCATCTGCGATGTCCTCGGCATCGACAAACCCGAATGGCTCCAGGGGAACTCGTTCCTGCCGGTGGTCAAGGGCGAAAAGGAAAGCGTGAACGACGCGATTTTCACCGAAATCAACTACCACGCCAGTTACGAACCCCAGCGGTCAGTGCGGACTGAACGCTGGAAGTACATCAAGCGGTTCAGCGACCGCGAAAAGGTGGTCCTCCCGAACTGCGACCAGGGATTCAGCAAGGACGTGTGGGTGGAACATCAGGACTGGCCGTACTCGCAGGAAATGCTTTTCGATCTGATCTACGACCCGGCGGAAACCAGCAACCTGGCCGAAAACCCGAAATACAAGGACGTCCTGGCCGGCCTGCGCAAACAACTCGGCGGCTGGATGCATAAAACCAACGACCCCCTCCTCCAGGGATTCGTGGTAGCACCAACCGGAGCAAGAGTAAGTGATCCGGACAGTTTCAACCCCAAGGACAAAATGATTACAGTTTCCTGATCAGTCTTTGCGGTTACGGTATTCCCCCGGAGATGATCCGGAAAAATCCTTGAAGGCTTTACAAAAGTAGTTCAGGGAATTGAAGCCGCACCTGAAAGCAATCTCTTTCACTGAGGGATTTTGCTCCGTTTGCAGAAGAAACATGGCGTGTTCCATGCGAAGACGGTTCAGCCTGTCGAAAAATCCCTCGCCTCCTTGCTGCCGGAAAAGCCGGGAGAGGTGGTTGGGGTGCATCCGGAAAGACCTTGCAACTGAATGCCTGGAAATATTTCTATGGAAGTTATCGTCCAGATAACCGCAGATATCCGTCCACAATATTTCAGGCTTGTTGGTCTTTACGTTTTGTTTTGCGGACAAGAGAAATTCACGGGTCATACGTAGAATGGTTTCAATCATGAGCGGCGCATATAACGTATCATTCGGTTTATCCAGATTATTGACTGCCGCAATCTGATGGTACAGGGGCATGGTTGCTTTTAACGGCGGAAGCACACACCGCCGGTCGGAACTTTCAAGGTTCAGTTTTTGCTCCCTGAATCCAATTCTGGTAAACTTATCGTCATAAGTAATGTTCAGCATGGAATAAGCGTTATGGCACAAAGGTTTGTGCCAGGTATCGGATGACGCGTAGAACAAATCTCCTTTCTCCATTGGAAACCTGCCGGTTTGTCCGTGGCAATGGAAAATATTTTCCCGCAAACCACTCAAACCTATCATAATTCTTGTGCGATGCGGGTTAATCGCGCCGGGATATGCGAACAGCGATTTTTCGGCAAACAGAATCCTGTCGGGCTCCAAGTTATCAAGAACCTGCCGGAACTTGTTTCTCAGTAATTTTATGTCGTCATTCATAATATTGTTACAATATCGATATTGTTGTTATAATAATACTCTTTTCACTCGCAAGAATCAAGTGTAACATACCTTATAATTGTTACTTTTTTATCACAACTAAAGGAAACTGAAAATGAGCAAACCGAACATTCTTTTTATCCTGACTGACGATCTGGGATGGGGCGATCTGAGCTGTCATAACTCCCACATTAAAACTCCGAATATTGACCGGCTGATGAAGGGCGGAGTGGAATTCACCCAGCACTATGTTTGCCCCGTCTGCACACCGACCAGGGCAAGCTTAATGACCGGCATGTTTCCGGCCCGTTTCGGCAAGCACGCCACCACCCCGACCAATCTTCCGGTACTCCGGGAAGGATACAAAACCCTGGCAAGCCATCTCCGTGAAAACGGATATGACACCGGGCTTTTCGGAAAATGGCATCTAGGTTCAAAACCGGAATATTGCGCTAATAATTTCGGGTTCAACACTTCTTACGGCAGTCTGGCAGGTGGAGTCGATCCATATAATCATCATTATAAAACCGGGGAATATTCCAGGACCTGGCATAAAAACGGCGAATTCATCGATGAACAGGGACACGTTACCGACCTCCTTACCGACAAGGCGGTTGAATGGATAGAAACCCGCACCCGGCCGTGGTTTTGTTATGTTCCTTTTACTGCGGTGCATATTCCCGTGAAAGCACCATCGCGGTGGCTTAGCATGTATGAATCCGAACGCTTTAATTATGATCCGGAAATGGATGCGTCATTCAAGCGTTATGCCGCCTATACCAGCCACATGGACTATTCGGTGGGACGCCTTTATGACGCTCTGCAATGCTCATGCCAACTGGAAAACACCATCATAATATTCTCGTCCGACAACGGCGCAATGCCGACCTGCGACATCAAAGGCTCCGATCTGTATCCCGGATGGCACTGGGACACCTCGCTCCTCGGCAGTAATCTGCCCTTCAGAGGCCGTAAGGGTCAGATGTACGAAGGCGGCGTAAGAACTCCGACACTTATTTTCCAGGCAGGAAAAATCAAGCCCGGTAAATGCGAACACCCGGTTTACGTGGGCGACTGGCTGCCAACGCTTACAAAACTGACCGGCGGCGGCATCGACGAGTCAAAACTCGACTCAAAGGACATCTGGCCGCTGGTGACCGGGGAAAACCGGAATCCGGAAAAACGCACCATTTACTGGAACATGCAAAACAAACTTTTCGCGCTGAGACACGGAGACTGGAAAGTGATTGATTCCCACAGGGACAACGACACTTTCACGGAACTGTACAACATCGCCGAAGACCCTTATGAAAAGAAGGACATGGCCGCTCAAAAACCGGAACTGGTAAAAAAACTGCTGAACATGATAGAGCAGGAAAGGAAAAAAGACGGCAGTCTCGCCAGGGAAATGCCTGCCTGACATTTTTCTTATCCTGTGTTGACCTACTTGCTTAACTCATTAAGCCGGTTGAGAACATTGTATGATATACCGATTTCATTTCATCCCGGAAAGTAAAATAAAACTGTTAAAGCCCCCGGATGATATTGAAATCAAGGCATATTGGACCAAAATTAAACTTCGTGGTCTCTCCGGTTCCACAGGACGCGATAAACTTAATATGATCGTTGTATCCGCAACCGGAGTCCCGTACATGGAAGAACTGATCGTGGAGATTATTTTATGAAAGTTTATATTTTAGCCGATCTTGAATGTGTGGCCGGAATCGTGAATTTCACCGACTACTGCCGTCCGGAATACAGCAAATACTACGAACACGCAAAAGAACTGGCAACACTGGAAGTCAATGCCGCGATTGACGGTCTGCTGGAAGCCGGGGCCACGGAAATCGTGGTTTGGGACGGACACGGCCCGGGCGGACTTAACCCGTCGCTGCTGCATCCGGAAGCTAAGATCGCCTGCGGCCGCCCCATGGATTATCCGCATTTTATCGATCAATCGTTCGACGCCATGATCATCACCGGGCAACACGCAATGGCAAATGCTGATGGCGGTCACCTGTGTCATTCCGGTTCGTTCTCCAGGGAAAAATGGCTTTTAAACGGCAAAGAGATCGGGGAAATCGGATTAACGGTTCTCAAGGCGGCATATTTCAAGGTTCCAACCGTAATGCTGACCGGTGATTCAGCAGCCTGCGAAGAAGCCAGATCATACCTGCCGGAAATTCACACGGTCCCGGTCATCTGGGGACAAAAACGCGGTTCAACCGAGGGCATGACCAGCCAGGAAGCAATCGCATTCAATGCCGCGGCAATTCACCTCGCACCGGAACAAGCAAGAAAACAAATCAGGGAAACCGCCGCGAAATGTCTGGACAATTTAAAAACTCATAAACTTTACTGGCTGGAACCGCCATACGAAATGACCAGGGTCACCCGCCTGGAAACGGACAAACCCGGCAGGACAGCGGTCAACCGGTCGGACGATTATATGGACCTGCTCTCTCAAAAACCGGAATATCTGAAGTAATCCCCCGTATCTTCCACATCGAACCGGTTTCTACTTCCGGAAAAGCGCCGTTGATAAAACTATGGCTTGGAGGTTAATATCTCAGTTCCTTATAGATGTCCGAGATTGTATTAATTTCCCGCATGGTCTGATCATATTGCTTCAGTGCTACGGCGGCGTACAAGCTGTCGATAACCGCAAGCTGGGCAATTCTGGACGCTATCGCTTCTTTCATGACTTTGGTTTCGGTCGAAGAAACAATTAACGCAACATCGGAACCCCTGGTGATTGGATTGTTCTGAAACGTGGTAATCGATATAATTTTCGCGCCCTGTTTCCTGGCAATGTTCAGAGAGTCAACGGTGTCTTTAGTCTTGCCGGTATGGGAGATGCCGACGGCAACCGAACCCTGTTTGAGTTTACTGGCGGAAATCCGGCTGATATGCGGATCCGTGGCGGCATAAGCAGGCAGCCCGACCCGCATGAAGCGGTAATATGCGTCCATTGCGAGCGATGCGGAAGTGCCGACCCCGTAAAATTCGATCCGGTCAGCCTTCGCCAACAGCGAAACCGCTTTTGAAAAGGATTTTTTATCAATAGTCTCAAGAGTGTTCTTCAAACTGTTTACGGTGGCTTCGAAGACCTTTACCAGAACTTTTCCCGGGGTATCTTCCGGCTTCAGATCTTCATGAATTGCCTCCGGTTTTACGCTCAGGTTTTTTGCCAGGAGTATTTTCAGTTCCTTGAGTCCTGAATAGCCGATAGTTTTGCAAAACCTGATAATGCTTGAACTGGCGATTCCGGTTCTTGCCGCAACTTGATTCACGGACAAGGCAATAAAGGTTTCGGTATCATCGAGAATAAAATCCGCGATCTGTTTTTCCACCCGGTGAAATGATGGATACATGCTTTGGACAATCAGCAGTGGATTAGTTTTATTCATCTCAACCCTTTAAGCATTCGTATGCTTTTCATAAATGGGTTGAGTCCAGAGCATCGCGCCATGTTCACTGATAACCTGCACCCTCACATACGCCTCGCCCCCGATGAGTTTGTATTCCCCCTTTTCCGAGAATTGCCGCGATAGGACTTCACCGTCTTTTCCGATAAAAACGTAAGTAACCTTGTTGACATGGGTATTGACTTTGTTGGCATGGATCCTGATAGTATTGCCTGTAAAAGACAACTCGAAAAGCTCCAGCCCGGTAGAAGTATAAAAACAGCCTTTTTTTATGGCTTCCATTACGCTTTTTTCATCAGCTTTATGCGTAAGGACAACATTATAACTGCGCGCGAGGTCATTCCACCGGTGAAAATCGTCATTTGCGAATCCCCAGATTATCTTTCCCCGGGAAAGAAGATAATCCCACACATCAGTCGCCAAACCTGTTCCAGCCAGTCTGAAAATCACGCCATTGTAAATTTCTATTCCCAGGTAAGAGTGCAGCTTGCCGATCTCTTCTTTCGAGTAATGTTTGGGATTCTGCCAGTTTGGATGACAAAGGATAACGAACCCGCCATCATCATTGGTTTTATCGATTGCTTCCTGCTTGTCACCAATAATTAAATCCCGGCAGCCAACGCAAAGCATGTGTTTATTCTGACTGTATTCAAAACCGTTGATAAGCACCATACCGTATTTCTCACGGAACTTCCGCGTGTCCGTGTAAATATCATGATTGGAAACGGTCAATACTTTGTAGCCGCTCTCGGCATAAAGCTTTATAACTTCTTCCAGGTCATAAGCTCCGCAGGTGTCCGGCCCTGTACCGGCGTGAGTATGAAAATTAGCCTTCAGGTGAAGACTTTCATTATCAATTCCTTCATAGGGGTTTATGTACATAGCTCTCTCCAGTTTTTTTATTCGCTGAATAGATACTAACACATAAATGAACTTTTATCAATATATATTTACAATTTATGAATATTTTTCATTATCTATCGTAATGCGCCCTTTTCATTGGCACTCGTATTCGGTGGGTTTTTCGCTTTTTTCGAGCTGAAAAGCGTCAATCCAGATTGAACCTGGTCCGGTAATATTGAACCACAATTTGGCGGGCATGGTGATTTTCCATGAATATCGAGTCCATTCTTTCGGCGGTACGACTACATCGGATACATGCCCCTTGGTTACCAGTCCCATTACCCGGCCTTTCTGTTTTTCGCTTTTCATTTGCATCCTGGCGCCTTTTCCGTCACCGCGCATATAGACCGAAAGCGTGTATTCGATATTCGGGTCGCCCATGTAAGGATCGCTTTTCGAGCCACCATCGGTTCCCTGGTTTATGAAAAAACCAAAAGTTTCACCTTTTTTCGCGGTCATTCGGAGTGATTGCTTTCCATGGAACGGATTGTCCTTGTCCAGATGAAATTTCTCCTCAAGTTCGGCCATGCCGATGTGGAAAGGAGCATAATTATCTGGCCAACCGGGATAAGCGGCCTTTTCCATGCTGGTATTGAACATCATATTCTTTTTATCACCGCTGAACCTGTTGAGCGGTTTTGGAAGTGGCGGAGCCAAAGCGGAATACGATTTCATTACCAACTCCATATTGAAGGAATCCGGTCCAGGATTTTGTTCCACTGCTTCTTTATCAAGGACATAAGCCCTGACCCCAAGCATTTCCAGCTTCTCCCGCAATTTCTTCCCGGAAAGCTTGACCGTACCATCGCCCCGCAAGAATTTTAACTGGGAGTTTTTAATGACAAACGGTAATTCCATTGTAATGTCAACCGGGTAATCCTTGCAGTTCGACAGCAAAAGAAGATATCTGCCGTCATCGCTTTTAAACACTCCGGCAAGGACGTCCGGGAGATTTCCTCCGTCCAGGAAATATTTTCCGGGACGATATTTTACTTTGTAGTCAAGCGGGGGTGTAATTAGAAACGGCTGCATCCGCTTGATGTCTCCGGCTAAACGTACAAGCCTGTCCCTTCTTTGTCTGGACAGAATGGGAAAATTGAAAAAGTAAACCCCGCGCACCCCGGCTATCAAACAAGCATATGCCTGGGCATCGTGATATCCCAGTCTTCTTAGTTTGGCCCAGAGTATGATCCATGGAACCTTCTTTTCCTTACGGCATCGTTTTGAAAGTTCAACAGCACATCTGAAACGTTCGTGAACATCCGGACCGTATGTGTCCGAACACAGAATATCCACAAAGGTTGAAGCCTGCGGAGCCTCGGACGGCGGACCGCAAAAGTTGACCATAACGGGATGATAAGGATCCAGTTGCTGGAATTTTTCGTACATCGCCATCCCCGCCACGTCTTCATCCAGAGTGGGAATTATAGGTTCGTCGAAGGTTATGTAACACAATGTTGCCGGATAGTTTTTCGAGGCATTTACAACTTTTGTGTATATTTCCATTGCCTTCGGAGAAGTCATGAATTTGTTGTAGAGCGCGCTGGCAACTTTCTTTCCAAGCTTCTCGCCCAGTACAGGCAATCTGAAATGAAGCGGTCTGAATGGACGCGCAGCCAGCATCCCGCTTTTCGGATCGTAAGTCAGACTCGGTATGTTTTTGACGGCATTAGCAAGCTTCTTCTTCATGTCCCCTTTAACAATGTCCGAAACATTACATTTTAGATTTCTTAAGTACCGGTAGGGGCGCATAATCAAATTAACATCGTTTTTTGCCGCATCCAGAAAAAACTGTTTTTTCAAGCATTCATATGTGAATACGGTATTCATGCCTGCTTCCTTTATGGCCTTTAAGTATTTCGGTGAGTATCCCACCCCCCATATCCCGAAAGGAATAAAAGGTTTACCGTTTTTCACCAGGATAAGCCCTCGCCGGTTGATTTTCACTTCACAGCCAGGTTTGGGAGTAAGTCTGGTTATCTCCGCGGAGGTTGTGGCGAGCATCTTTCCGGAAGCGCTTACCAATTTTATCGTCACTGGATTTTTCCCATTCCGGAGCTTATCCACCGGAACTTCCAGAGTAAAACCTTTCGAGATTTTCCTGGCTTCCGCTAAAAGCTTTCCATCGGCGGCAACCGCTTTCAGACTGACACCGGACAAACTTTTCTCATCAAGCGAAATCGCACATGCAACCTTAGCGTTTTTTTCCGAAGTATAGTAGGAAAGCACGGCAAATGCCGACAGCACATTCAGCGCTTCCGGGTTCGCGATCTCGAACTTCTGCCAAATCTCGCCATTCGCGGCTGAAACCAGAAAAACCTTGATGTCACGCTTGCCTGCGCTTGCCACCGGCACTTTGATCCGCAATTTTTTCGATGCTCCGCCGGAAAAGTCCACCTTTCTGGATATTACCGAAACCTTTCCGCCATCAGGCATGTCACTAACCTTGACAACCGCCGTGCCGGAACGCCCGGAAAGAGTTTCAGCCTTCGCATCAAGCGTATAGTACATTTTTCCGCCCGAACCGTTCTTATATCCCCCGGAAACCGCAACCTGTTTGAGTTGAGGCAGAAACGGGGCGCGAATATCATCAATATCAATCCCATTGAGATAACCGAACCGTTTCGGATCAGCCCAGTACCGGAACAACACCGGCGACCAGCTGTAAATCACTTTCTTCATGTTTGCCGGATTGCCGTCCAGAGGCTCGTATGAATTGACTATCAAATCGAACCTGGTCTTACCACTGTCGATCTGGCCGGTCTGGTAAAGGCTTGCCAGCGGAATGGCGATTTCGGCGACCCAACCGGTTTTAGTCATGCTGGTGGCGGAACGCCAGGGAATGTCCCACTCTTTCTGATGCCTGGCGTTTACCCTCAGATTGCGCTGGTCGGACTTGATGTTTCCGGCACTGAGCCGGAAAATGTACCAGGGATTGAAATCCGTGCCCGGATCGAACAGGATTTTCACGCAATTTTCTATCTGGACTCTTCCGTCATGCTTCTTCGCCACGGGTTTGATAGTCGCGGGTGCGGGATGGTTCACATTGAACGCGATATACAGCCATCGGTTGTCGGCACAAACAAACGCCCGTTGAGTTGTGTTCTTCTTCAGGGAATTGTTAACGGAAATACGATACCAGTGAACAATCCTTGCCGCCTCTTTCCAGCACTTGTCATTGAGTTTGCCATCGATTCGCGGCGGAACGGCACATTTTTTCAGTTGAAGCGTCAGCGCTTTCGGCGCCGCGGCAAGATTCAACGCCAGAGCAAAAACACCGAGAAACAAAATCAAAGGAATTTTAACAACTTTTTTCCGTAACATTACTTTTTTTCCACTTTCATATTTTTAAATGATTTATTTCAGAACAATCAATTTTTTCAGGCAGGAATCAACTTATCAATCTTAACGGCTACTCATGATACCAGCGCAGGAAATTGCCCATTGCGGACTGCATCTGTTTCCGGGCGTCCGCTATTGCGGTTTTCAGAGAACATTTCCGCTCGAAGATGCTGCGGAACATCTGGTCGATATATCCCATCAGATACGGCCAGTAGTGACCGTGAAAAGAATATTCCCTCAAATGGTTTTTCATAACCAGGATATTATATACGCTTCCCGGCTTTTCCGGGGTAAAATAACTTTGCAGGGTTTCCTCGGTAATAAATGGAGAAAGGTTGTTATGGGCAAAGGTTGAAATACACTCGATCCCCAGATATTTAAGAAGCCTGCCGCAAGTGTCCGGTTCCCTGGTCGAACCGGATATAGCCCAACCCGAGTAGACCAAAGGACTGAACCGGCCAGCCGGTCCCGACGGAATCGGCGCAACACCAAAATCCAGGTTGTCGTGCAGATAAACGCTCAAGTCCGTGCCGGTTTTCAGGTACATTGCCTGGTTTCCCCGGCAGAACGGACGGTCAATGTGACGCGGGTTCCTGGTGGTCCGCCAGTACTGCCACTGCTCCACCTGCTCAGTCGCTTTATGTTTCATGGTCAGGTCAACAGCGAAGCGGATCGCTTCAACGGTTTCCGGGGAATCCAGTTTCACCATCCCGTTTTCGTCAACCAGTTCCCCGCCGAATGACCACACCAGGGGAGTTAAATAAAGATAATCGCGATGGGGAACAGCCCCGAAAATGGATTTGTGTTCATCATTCTTGTCAATTCTTGTCAGGACCTTCGCGGCGTTAAGGTAATCAGTCCAGGACCAATTCAGGGTGGGATATTCCACGCCGAATTCATCAAAAATCCGTTTATTATACAGCAGGTAAAATACATGCAGATTCTTCGGCATTATCCAGGTTTTATTATCATAGGTAATCGCGCGCTTGACTAACGGATCGAGATTGCCGAAATTGTTACCGGCATAATCATCCATCGGCAGGATATAACGGTTTCTGATCAGCCAGAAAAGATGATTCTGGTTCAAATAAAAAAGGTCTGGACCGTTATCCGCCTCAATCTCATGGAAGTACTCCGAAAGATTCTGGAAATCATGGGCCGGATACGAATTTAGTTTGAAATTATATCCCGGATTCGCTATCTCAAACTCATTGATCAGATCATGATACAAAGCGATTTCCCTGGCTGACTCGTATGTGGCGAAACGCAAGGGCTTTTGTATCGGGGTTTTCCGTTCTGCAACCTTAGTCTGGAAAAAGCTGGCAATGGATATCGCTGTCTTGCCGGATTTCTGCCGCAGCTTCGCTATCTCGTTCACATAAGTGCCGCTCCCGTGCCGGCGCATCAACAGTCCTTCGCTGACCAGATCATCAAGCGCCCGGCGAACGGTTGAATGGCTTACATTCAGTTTTTTCGCCAGTTTCTGTTCAGGCAGGATCCGGTCACCGGGATTTGAATTTCCCGCCATCCTCCTGACATGGTTCTTCACCAGTTCCGCTTTGCCGTACATATTCAGTCCTTAATCCATAAATCTGACTTAATCTGATAACATAACCCCAAATATAATTACCTTATTCCGGCGCCCAATCAGTGGTAAATCTTTGACCGCGCCTGAAGCTTTCCACATGCCCGTCAACGAACAGGAAGTTGGCGGTTTGCCGATGCCGGAAATTGGTTCCCTGTCCGTTTGTATAAAGACCAGTAGTTTTCCAGGGATCGTTATCGGCTGAAGAAACCACAATAGTACCGCCCCACTCTATGTGGTTCAATCCTTTTTCATTAAGAATAACGGTATTAGGGGTGATATTTATCAGTTTTTTGGGCACTTTCGTGCCAGTTTGATATAACTGCCAGCCCCCCTGGGGTCTAACAACATTAGTTGGCTGGTTGGCCACTTGAGTCAAACCATAAGAAGAACGGAAAGACTCAGTACCGCTGTAAGTGTATGAAGCACTCCATCCCAGATCCACATTTCCAGGAGGAGCGGTCGACGGACAGAGAAAAATACCTTCCGTACACGTGGAGGTTGTGTAGTGTGCACCCGTGTAATTCATTCCCAGTGAATCGGCGATATCCCCACACCACTTGTTCCAGGCAGGCAGAAAACCGTCGAAATCGGCGGCGTATGACATGGCCCCCTTGGAAATCTGGTTTTGGTTGTTCGTGCATGAAATCTTCATTGCCGATTCCCTGGCCTGTTTCAGGGCCGGAAGCAACATTGCCGCAAGTATGGCAATGATCGCTATCACCACCAATAGTTCGATCAAGGTAAAGTTTCTTTTCCGCGATGGCTTGTTACTCACTTTTATTTCCTCCAATGTTTTTTTTTATCTTTATTAATATGTCCGAAACATCTTTTACGGTAATTCCTTTTGACATCCTTTTTTAATGCATCATTTTCAAGTCTACAACAGTGATTATACATCAATTTAATAATCATGTCAAGTTATTTCTTTTTATTCACTTCATTATTTACGATATTCACTTCATGACAGAAGATATTTCAGGTATGCATCAAGGCTTTTTCACATATTTATTTCATTTTATTGACAATTCCCGGCAAAAGACTTGTCAACACCTAAAAAAAACAGATACCAAGACAAGGCGAAAATGAAGGCAATACCGCATGGAAAAATGAAAAAAGATTGCGGTCGTAGAGTTATGTCAGCCTGACAACACTTTTCAGCCCCGTACTGGAATTTGGCCCGATCCAGATTTCGTGTTCACCCGGTTCAGTTCCCCAAGTCATGTCCAGCCTGGTGAAAGCCAAATCTTCCGGTTTGAGGATAAATGACACGGTCTTCGTTTCTCCGCTTTTCAGGAAAACGCGATCAAAACCTTTAAGTTCCTTTACCGGACGGTTGACACTGGCAGCACAATCCTTGACGTAAAGTTGGACGATCTCTTCTCCGTCATAATCACCGGAATTGGTTATTTCCGCCGTGATTTCAACTTCTCCGTTTTGTTTCAATACGGCAGGAGATATTTTCAGATTGCCGTAATCGAAAGTAGTGTAACTTAAACCGTAACCGAACGGGAACAGCGGCCCCTGTTCCGGGATCTCCAGATACGGCTGCATTATCGCCGGTTTTCCGGCAATATTTCTCCGGCAGTTGTAATAGATCGGCACTTGTCCGGTGTGTCGCGGAAAAGTAACCGGGGTCTTGCCGGAAGGATTGGTTTTGCCGAACAGGATATTGGCAATGGCTTGTCCGCCCATGGTTCCCGGATGCCACGCATATAGAATCGCTGGAATATTTTGCGCGGCCCATGACAGTTCGAGCTGTCGTCCGGCGATAACAACCATCACCACCGGAATGCCGGCTGCATGTACTTTGCGGACAAGCTCCTCCTGACCGGACGGCAATTTGAGGCTGGTAATGTCCTTGCCTTCTCCAGACCTTTTCGGATGTTCCCCTACAACCAGCACAACCGCATCAAGTTTACCGTTACTGAGCAAAGTATCTTCAAAACCGTTTGCAATGCG
The DNA here is from genome assembly GCA_963678815.1 of Victivallales bacterium. GTDB lineage: Bacteria > Verrucomicrobiota > Lentisphaeria > Victivallales. The sequence continues at coordinate 2,198,242 of OY787460.1, read as the reverse complement.
GACTATTTCCGTTCCCTCCGGAGCGGTTTCCTTAATGCATTCAAGGATAGTCGCCGCGTCTTCAGCCCTGCCAATCAAATCCCAACAGCCGTTAAGTTCCTTGCGGCACTCGACCATCGGCCCCGCCACGGCAATTTTCTTTATTTCCGGCTTCAAGGGAAGCAGGCTGTCTTCATTCCGGAGCAATACTATCGATTGTTCCGCGGCTTCCAGCGCAATCTGTTTATGCTTGCCGCACAGGATCGTCTTTTTTGCCCGTCCGAAATCGGCGTATGGCTGTTCAAAGAGCCCAAGCTGAAACTTGATTTTCAAGATATTTTTTACGGCATTGTCAACCACTTCAACCGGAACTTCCCCGGATTCGACAAGACTGGTAAGGCTGTCGCTAAAACATCCGTCAACCATGTCCATATCGATACCGGAAGTTATTGCCATCTTCGCTGCGTCATTGCGGTCTTTCGCGATTCCCTGTAAATGAAGGTTATCAACACATTGCCAGTCAGTGACAACAAATCCGTCAAAGCCCCATTTTTCGCGGAGAATATCAATCAGCAACTTCCGGTTGACCGTGCATGGGACTCCGTCGATATCGTTGAATGCCGACATAACCGATCCGGCTCCGGCCTTTACCGCCGCTTCAAACGGGGGCAGATAAATATCATTTAACATACGTTCGGGAATACTGGAAATTGTGTGGTCGCGCCCACCTTCCGCGGCGCCGTACCCGGCAAAATGCTTGGCACATGCCAGGATTTTATCTTCCCCACCTAACTCCTCTCCCTGATAACCCCGAACTGCATCCTTTGCCAGTTCCGCGCAAAGATAAGTATCTTCGCCGAAACTCTCGGCAATCCTGCCCCAGCGCGGATCGCGGGAAATATCCAGCATGGGAGTAAAAGTCCAGCGCACCCCTACGCTTGCCGACTCAGCGGCGGCCATTGACGCAGTTGCTTCGGCCAGCTTTCGCGACCAAGTTGCGGCCATCCCCAGCGGAACAGGAAACACCGTTCTAAGTCCGTGAATTACGTCCAGCCCGAACAAAATCGGGATTCCCAGGCGCGACTCTTCAACTGCGATTTTCTGCATCGCATTGATATCATTTTCCGGCTCATCGTCCTTCCCACCGGTTGGAATTCCCCAGAGCAGCACCGAGCCAACCTGACCTTTCTTTATCATTTCCGTTACTTTCTCGTGGGGACAACTTGTCCGGTGGGTCTGGTGAAGCTGTCCAACCTTTTCAACAAGGGTCATCTGCTTAAGCAGCGAGTTAACTTTTTCTTCAAGTTGCGGGTTTTGCATGATGTTAAATCCTTTGATTTTTGAAGTGGACTTGGAAAGCTCTTTCCTTTGCCTGCCTGACGCGACTGAACTTTTCACGGATTGACACTCAGACAATATTGCCAGGGGCCGCATAATTTAAATTAGGAAAACATCATGGTAAAGTCAAGATAGAAAAGAAAGAAATATCTACACGGACAAATACCCGTCCCCCATCCTGTCCGGATGTGGGTATCTACAAATAAAGGGTAGCTCTAAATTCTTCTGATGTAATTTTGTTTTCTTCAATCAGGTTATCAAGCCGGATGCTTTCAGGCGGTGTTTGCGGAGATTGCACGGTTCACAGCCGATACTGCCGCATAACAACCAATCCGGGGTATGTTTAAGTTTTTCGCGAATTGCGTCAACCATCGGTTTTGCCTCAATTAAAATGGCGCCGGCTTTACCAACGTTTCCTTTCCGGCAAAGATTTTCGTCTTCCAGAAATTTGTTCACCACTCCAAAATTGTCACTGCACCCGGGATACTGTTCCGATACGGGGATTTCAAAAATTTTTCCGTTCTCCTCGATCAAGGCATTTGGTCCCCAAAATTCACGGCATGGAATATCATTATACGTTACACAGGAAACAGCTTCCGCATAATGGACCATGGAATTACTGGCATTATCCACCCCCAACAACAGAATTTTTGCATTCAGATTGCAGGCTTCTTCAAATGAAGAACCGGTTCCCAGTGGTGATGCGTCCCGTTTATTCCCGGTTATGGTTTCAGCATATTTTCCCACAGCCACCACGGAATGGGTGGGCTGTGCGCTGCGTAAAGCCCCGGGGTAATTGAGAAGCACATTTCCCATTATTCCGGTAAACCCCGGACTTGTTTCCATATTAAATGGCCTGGGATGATAAATTTTTGAGAATGAATATGTGAATACCGGCATTACCAGAGTTCCCTCCGGGCCGATTGCGTCAAGCAGAGTCGCGATTACATCCACGGCGCCGAAATTCCGCAGGCCGAGAGATTTGAAAGAACTGTGGACAATTAATATGTCACCTTCATCAATCCCAAGCTTTTCAAGATCATCCAAAATTCCGGGAATGATTTTTCCTTCCCTCTTTTCATTTACTGTCATAATATTCCCCGATAATTGTTAGTTTCTCAGTGTTGGGATGCAGTTCGATGGTTTCAGTTTTCCTGTCGAAGGATTTCACCGGTTTGTTATTGACCATGACTTTCTCCAGCAAAGTTTTGTCCGGATGGCGCAACCGCAGTTTAATGGTTTTGCCGGTAAACCGGCGGCAGTCAATCACGGCTTCAATTTTATTCCCCTTGACTTGGGAATTAATCTTGAACGAGATTTTTCCACCGGCCACGGAAGCATTTTCCACACTTATCGTTTCCCCGTCCTTGAACCATCCGCGTGGGGCGGCGCGGTTAATCCAGACCGTACCGGTAAATTGACCATCGTTGTCCTCTTCCTCCATTACCAGCGCTTGCCTGAGCATCATCAGGAACACCGATGCCACATTGGTGTCGGGATCGCACGATTCCAGCCATATCCGGTCGCGGAATCTACTTTCGGCTTTCGAGTAAAACCCCCGGTCAGCCTCAGAAACGGCCAACTCATTCGATTCGCCGCCGGTGAAAAAATCACGGTCCATGTTGATTGCCATCAAACCATAAAGACCAAGCAGATACTGTTCGACCCGGTCGCGCTTCAGGTAAGCGTACTGATAGCCTAAGTTGTACTGACTTTCAACGCAGGCCAGGTAATTTGGGGGAAGTCTTTTACCTTTTCTGACTAACACCATACCGCTGTAAATTTTCTGGACACCACAGAGCAAGCGGCCGTCTTCAACCAGCCAGCCGGCACATTCTTCGGCCTCTTCAGGAGTAAAAATACCGGTTTCAAGCAGCTCAGGGAAGTACGCCTGGTAGTGAGTGGGGGTGAATGCATAAGGCATCTGCCAGTACATGATATTTGGCGGGGCCGAGGGGGACTGCCCTGAAACCTTGCATTTGCGTAACGCCGCCAGAATCAGCTCCCGGAATTCTTTTGCTTCTTCCAAGTAGATATTGCCGGTCCGGCCGTCTCCCATCTCTACCAATAGATATCCCGTATCTCGCAGAGCCCGCCACATGTGCGCGTTAAACCAGAATGAGTAAGCCGGTTCCTTAATATCGGCGCCGTAAATAAACTTTGGCAGCAAACCCCGGTGCATTCCGGTCTGGTTAACGGTTTTGCTCCGTTCTTTCCTGATCCATTCGCAGCATCTTTTCAGGAACGGCAGGATTTTCTTCAACCACTCGCAATCTCCCGACATCTTACCCGTATAAATTGCGTACCAGGGAACCATTCCCGCAGCCAGATAAGTGTTATGTTTGTAATCGTCAGGATGATTCAGATAATGTTCCGTCAAAGGGATATCGGATTTATCATAAATAGCTTTGGCGATATCCGTGAAACCGGCCTGGGCAAGGGAAGCGGCATTCCAACTGTCCTCCATGCCCCAAACGGCGCGATAGTAATGCGAAGGCCATAAGCCATCGGCGGTGTCGCCTGCGTGGTCGCCAAGCAGTACCTGTGAAAGGGTTGCCCGGAAAGCGTTATTGATTCTTTCCTCCGGGGTTTTCAACCGCATTCCCGAATTCAAGAGTTCGTTCCAGCTGTGCCGGAAATGATCGAGAGCACTCAGGAAATCAATATCCGCAAGCACCTTTGCGTCATTCGGCGAACAGGGAAAGAGCGCCTGCCGGAATTCGACCTGACGTTTTTCCCCGGCTGCAAGCCTGAACTTGTATGAAATGGTCTTTTCCGCGCCGTCGCGATACTCCCCCCCGGCGCTGTGCCACAGCAGGAAATTGCCGTTGTCGTCGCTCAAAGAGCAATTGCTTTTATCATAAACAGCGGGAAAAGTAATCAACCGGTCCGGATATCCCAGGTGACAGCCTGTAGCAGCCGTGATTTCCGCGATTTCCGGTTTCGGATTGGGATTTTCAACTTCGATCCGGATGAAATTGGCGATCTTGCCTTTCGCGCCTTCATTGCCTAGTTCAGATGCGACAACCGTCTGCCGGTAAATCAATCCCCGGTGATAATGGGTCAGCTCCACGCCGGGCAGATATTCGTCAATCAACTTGCGCCGGATTGCGCGAAGCGGAATGGCCTGGAGCTTTTTCACTCCGCCAAATGCGAATCCCAGATACCAGTTACACGCGGATTTGCCCTTGGCAATCCCGCCCATACTGTGGGGATGAGGGGCCAGCACGGTTCCTTCCCAGCTTACCGCGGATTCGGAAGTGCGCCACAGCTTTCCCGGGATTTCCCGGTTGCGGAACCCCACCGGGGCACGCATTACCGGGGAAGACAAATGAGCGGAAATTTCCTCGTATCCGGGTTCACTCCCTCCGTGCAACAACCATTTCCCGTAAGCATCCGGCCTGCCGCCGCACATCCATTCCCGGTGTGCCCGGCTGATATTTTCGAGCATTTTCAAACTTATCAATTGAATATTGTCGCTTTCCTTACAGGAGCGGTGGAGTTTTGAATACACAATTCTGAAACGTGTCGATGAAGTTGGAAAAATTGTGTACATCCAGGTTGTGTAACCTTGTTCGACCGTCGTTTCGTCCAGCTCCGGTTCATTGGGAATATTCAGCCATTGCCGTCCGTTCCAGTACTGAAGCTCCTGACCGTCATAGGCCGGCTCGTAACGTTTATCGCCGGATGCCCGGTAAACCGCAATAACTTGCCCGGTCAGTACGGGTTCCTGCCACTCCACGCCGATTTCAGCGGGAAGCTTGTTCTCCGGACTCCAGAAAGTGTCCATTTTGCCGTCGGTCAGCGCATCCGGACTTGTTTGTTTCCGGGATTTCAGTTTTCCGCTGAACGACTTGATTTCCATAAGGTGCGGATCAAGTTTGCCGATGTTCATCCAATCGATAACTTTTTCCTGCTGCTCCTGCCCGAGGATAACCGGGAAATCGCAATGCAGGTCAATGTCCATGCTTTTAACCGCATCTTGTTTTTTTCCGCCAGTGTCCTCGAGGGAAGAAATATATTCGTGAGCGGATTCTGAATTGTAAACTCTCAGACCGTTCAATGAAGCCCTGCGGCGGTTGCCGGTAAACCTGAGCCGGATTTTACGGCATTCGATCTCATTGAATCCGAACGCGGCGGTTACCGTGCCCCCATTGACGTAATTTGCCCGATTTTCCCGGTTGCGGAAGTCCATTGATACCCACGACTTGACTTTGCGCCACTCGTGGCCATTCCAGAATTCCAGTATCTGTTCGTTGGCTTCAGGTATCTGTTCCGGCTCATCGAACCCAAAGTGCGCGAAGTCGGCCAGTACTGAATTAATTTTCACCGGCCGCGGCCATTCGTAACCAATGGCTTCAAGCGGAACCAGAGGCAGGTAAGTATCAGGATTGCCGTCATTGGCGGCGGAACACACCAGACTCCGGGGTTCACTTGCCACGGATTTCCATAACAGGCTTTTTACCGATTTTTCCAAATTACGCGAGGTAACCGCAATGCTTTGTACAAGCATTGGCTTGTCGGTAATGGTCCCGTCCGGAGCGGGAATTGCCCGTCTGCCGGAAAAATGTTCGTGCAGTTTGCTTACAACCACCCGGATCTTTATGGTTTCAACAGGAGTAAAAAAATGTTTCCAGGGGGAAATCTGACCAGGTTTTACGCAGAGGGATTTTTCCGTTTTTGTTTCAATAGTTTTCCAGCTTCCATCTTTCCAGACCTGGATTTCCTGCTCGTCAGCTTCGGGTTCAAAATTACCTACGGTTATACTGTACGGACACAGAAACTCAAAACCTTCGACGGTTATTTTCCGGCTGAATTCCAAACCGAAATCCACGGGATACCTTACCGGTTCCGGATTGCTCCATAAGCTGTTATCGTCGCCATCGATCAGACGGCAAGGTTCACTGCCGACAGTGTTTGGCGTGTTCCATGATTTTGCGGTGATTGTTATTTCCGGATTTTGAATCTCACATCCAAACTCAGAAGAAACATCTGTTTTTGTCTTCATTTTTTTTGCAGCTTCATTGGTTACTTTTTCGCTAAAAAAAAGACAGGGATCTAAGTATACACTACTCCCCGTCTTTTAAAATCATCAGTTTTTCAGGTTTCTTTCCGTAAAATCGTCTTTCACATACTCCGTTGGTTTGGTTCCTTCCTCGAATTGCATGGCGTCGACCCAAACAAGGGCGGCGTCCTTCTCTTTCATTTTTTCCCGTGAACGGTCATTGAGCGGGGTCGGCAGTCCAGCCGCTCCCTCGGTGCGGAACTGAACTTTCATGAGTGCGCCGCGGTATCTGAAAACCCTTGGTTTGCCGGTAACGGAAATGCGTTTCCATTTTTTCCCGACTTTGAATTTCTGATATTTCTGTTTTTTCGGCCCCATAATCCGCATCCACACTTCCACGTCTTCCCGGTCGGCTTTTACATAAGCGGAAAAAACGTAGGTTTTATTTTCGTCAAGCTTCGGGCAACGAATTTCTTCCGGCCCGAACCAGCAATTGTTATCATAAAGCTGATGCATTCCTTTCAGTCTCAGGCTGTATTTTCCCTCATGAACCTCTTTGTCGTCCAGGGTTATCAATGCTCCCGGCAATCCGGTCATGTTATTTTCGTTTACCGGCAGCCACGGATTTGACCGCCAGCGATCCGGAAGTTTTTTCACGGTAGCGATTTCAAAACCGGAATTCGGCAGTAAATTGCGGCTTTTTTTGTTGCCGCCCAGTTCCACTAGCCTGACATTGTCGATCCAGGCTTTTCCGGTGAATTTGTTGGAATATCCGTAGATGATGCAAACCGCGGATTCCGGTTCTCTTCCGGTTTTGAAACTGACTTTATGCTCTTTCCACTTTTTCAACTGCTGTGCGTGGGTTTGTCGTGAAGTCAGTGTTTTTCTTTTCTGTCTGTTGTAAATATTGATGCTCGGACCGCCCCAACGCGGTTTGAATGACTTGAAATCGCCTTTCGCCCAGAAGCTAAGTTGGTATTTAGTTTCCGGTTTCAATTTGAATTCTTCACTTATCGCCGTGACCGTAGGCATGCCTTGTTTCCTGTCAATGAACAGCGAACTTTTCCCGTTTTTATGTTCCTGTTTAACAAATGACATTGCCCCCTTTGCTCCGCCGATATGCCACTTTCCCGCCTCTTCAAAATTACCGTTGGGAATCAGATTCATGCTGCCGGCACTTACCTTTTTGAGCTTCGGCAGGTTTGAGGCCGTTATTTTGATATCAATCGGCCTTTCCGGATTTATATCGGAGTTTTCAATGACATAAGCCCTGGTTTCATATCCCCGCCAATGCTCGGAGAAACTGTTTCCGGAAACCTTGTATTGTCCTTTGCCGAACATCCTTGAAACCGCCGTTTTTGCCTTAAGCCCCGGAATGGATATTTTAACGTCGCAAGGGATGTCCATCATGTTCACGGCTATCAGCAAGAATCCACCTTCCGGACGTTTCTTCAGGAGCGCGTGGATCATATACGGGTTTGCCCCGGTTACGGCCAGTTTTTGTTCGGGGGTACGGGTAAGAAGCGCCGGTTCCATCTTTGCGATCTCTCCGGTCAAGACTTTGAAATTCCTGGCATTGTCAACATGAGTGACCGGCCAGATGAAATAAAAAATTCCGGTTGCTTCGAAAATCAGCGCCAGGTAAGTGTTCACCCGCTGCTCCCGGGGGAGTACGGTCCTGGTGGTGCCGGAATTTGATTCATTGAGGATCGTTGCCCAGAACGGAATATTGAGGGCCGTTAAATCCACTTTTGCGAGTTTTAACCAATCGACATATTTTTTCAGTTCATGGAATGTCAGTTCCGGATTGTTGCGGAACTTAAGGTAAAGGTCAATCAGAATTATATCGAAACTGTTCCGCCAACCCTCGTTATGCCGGATCTGCCGGCAGAACAGCGGAGTAACAATGTGATACGGGTCAAGTTTTCGGATAGCATCGGCCATGATATTGCAGGCTATCCTGCCATGCTCGAATCCTGGTTCATCATAACCGTACCAGGCAATCAGCGCGTTTTTTTGAGCACAGCGCTCGATCAGTTCGGGAAGGTCTTCCTTTACAGCTCGTTTGGTATTTTTCGGCAGTTTTGGATCAAACATGCTGTAATTTCGATGCCGGGTTCCTTTGAAAACCAGCACCGGATGATGAAACACATACAGACCATTTTTCCAAGCTTCGTCGACATATTTTTCCGATTCTTCCTGACTAAATTTGTTCCATGGAATTACGGTATTGAATCCCATGTCTTTCAACATTTTGAAACTTGCCGGGGTAACCTTGTAAAATCCGATCGGGAAAAACGGTTTGCCATTCAGCAGCACACACCTTCTCCAGCGGTCGAGTTTAGTTTCGTTGCCAGCTTTTACCGGGGAAAGCTTTCTGAGTTCGCAGTTTTCCTCCGCGATAATTTTCCCGCCAGGGCCAATAAGCGACGCCTTAGCCTGATAAACGCCATCCGCAATGTCCTCAAGGGAAAATTCATAACGTCCGGCGGACCTGACAAGTTTTCCGCCAATCTTTTTCCCGTTGGGCAGTTTTACTTCAATTTTACTTTTTGCAAGCAGTGTTTCCGGGATATTGACAATGTAAACGATCTTACCTTTTTTCTCGCTGGTGTAGTAATTACGCTCGGTAAAAGTCTGCAGCGGTTTGATAACTTTTTCACTTTTTATCTCGGATGACGAATTCCATTTACCTAACTTATCGGACATTCCAACAACATATCTGGTTTTGCGTTGTTCGAAACTCTCGATTGGCACGGTGATGCTGAATTCTTTGGCCTGCAACGGATCAAGGACAACTTCCAGGGGGGCGGTTTTGCCGGTCTTCTCATCCGTGGTATCAATAATATAGGCCGCTGCTTTCCCGGCAAGATTTCCATCATTACGCAATATCAATTTTACCGGGTAGCACCTGGCTGGTAAGTCCTGCAAGGCTCCCACTTCACTTTTAACCACTACCGGCGCGAACAAAGGCGCGGCTTTCAGGTTTTCCAGCCCGGTAACAGCGCCGAAGCTTTTAGGTTCATGGAAAGAGTTTTTCATCGAAGCCCAGGAACTGTATTCTTTCCCGTCATGCGCTTTAGTCCGGCAGAGATTGAATTTCCAGGTCTCACTACCATGATTCCTGGTTAAATAAAACAAAGGGACCGCGATTTCAGCATACCAGCATTTATTGGCCTTGTCAACCGTTGCGGCGGAACGCCAGTAGGCATCCCATTCGTGTGGAATGGCGCCAAAATCCTCCGAACGGTTGTCGCCTTGAATCCCGGCGGTATTGACCATAAAATGGTAATAGGTTTTCCCTCCCGTGCCCGGACTGAGAAAAATTTCAACGGAATCATCGTTGTGGACGGACTTGTCCCGGTCTTTAACCTTACAGACAACCGCCTCCGGTTTGGGATCATGACATTTAAAAGCCAGATACAGCCATCCGCTGTCCACGCCCGCCCAGGCTTCGGTTTGGGAGTCCGCGGGTTTGCCGGATTTGATTATTTTAAAATCTTTAAAATCGGGTTGCCGCTGCCAGAGTTTCTCCGTAAGTTTTCCGTCAATTACCGGAATTTCGGTTGCTTTTGAGATTTTTGCTTGTGGAGTTTGGGCCACTAAAGTTGTTACGATTGTCAGAACAAACAGCGATACAATGATCCGTTTCACTTAACCTATTCCTTTTGTTATATTGAATTTATTGATAGGGAGCGTATGCGGTATCGCCTTCGCGGTACCAGTCCCACCAATACTTGCTTGCTTCGGAAAATCGTCCGGCGCCGATAACATCATATCTTGAGCTTTCAACATGCCCATCCGCAAGCAGCATGTTGGGATTGCCCATATGACGCCTTGCCGGAACCTGGTTCGTATCGAATGCAGTTGTGTTGCCGTTAAGCATGTAATAATAGGAGTGAAATGTCCGGTCAGCCGCGACCATACTGCTGGACGGTCTTGCCACCGTAGATTCGCGGCGCGGTGGTCCGTAAGCATCATTTTTCGAGGAAAGTCCGGTGTCGCTTGGCAAGTATCCGAAAGCCCGGATATTCCAGCCGTAGCCGCCAATTCCATAGTTATTGAAATTATCAATAATGCCTTGGTCGGTATCATCCGGACCTTTAGCTGGACAACGCATTATTTTTCCCATGTAGGCAGCTAGCGTCCAAGTCCAAATTCCGCTGGCGGATAAGCCGAAACCATCCAGTGCTATTTCCACATTTTCATTGCCGCATGGAAACCACATATTGTTGTCACTGATATATTCGGCAACGGCCAAACCCTGCTGTTTCATCTGGCTTGTACATTCGGACTTCATGGCAGTTTCCCTGGCTTTTTTCAATGCCGGCAGCAACATTGCGGCCAGTATGGAAATTATAGCTATTACCACCAATAACTCAATTAACGTAAATGCCGGGTCTTTTTGGAAAACATTTTTCAAGATCGATTTATCACGCGATTGTTTTTTCATGCTGTTTCTCCCATTATCTATCATATTTTTTTCTGTTGAAATTCTCCGGTTTGTTTTTTGTCATGATGGCCTGTGTCAAGGGTTCCGGCGATCTGTTAAAAAACATCCTTTCCACTGTTATTTTATAAACTGTCAGGTGGTTACCAGATTTATTATATACGCTTTTTTTCAGCATGTCAATAGTATATTTGTAAATTTATCTTTAAATCCTCTAATAATTACGGTTTCGGCTCCAGGCGGCTCTTTTTTGTTCCTGCTTTGTCGCGGGAACTTGACGTAGCTTGAGGCTATGCCTCCGTTCCCTGCTTCTCGCAAGGAACGAAAAAATTTCTCGCCTTCGCCTTGAAAGTCAATTTTAGAGATACCCACAATTGTTAAATTTGAATTTCACAGTTAAACTGAAAACAGATTTGCAACCGCAACAGAATATGGTATTTTAAGTAATATAACAGTCAGGGCATTACCAGATGGAGCATGAATGAGAACGGCGGATAGCAGCAGGAATTTCATTTGCAAAGAAATCGAAGACTGGATAACCGGTAAAATAATATCCGGGGAATATCGGGTCGGAGAAAAAATTCCGTCCATAAAAATGCTTGCCGACCATTTCGATGTTTGCCGGTCTACCATAGACCGTGCGGTGAAGGATTTAACCGCAAATGGAATTCTGGAATGCCGCCCCCGAACCGGTTGTTTTGTAAAAAAGCGTCTTGCATCAACCTTACTGAACAGTATCCTGGTAGTACTTCCCGATATCCGCGATCATTTTTTCTATTTGATGACCATTGAGCTTGAACACGCATTGCGGCGCGCCGGATATCTAATGCTGCTGGTGAATTCCCACGAAGACGGTGAAAAGGAACTGGATCTACTGAACAGCTTCAAACACAATGAAAACATCAAGGGATGCATCATCAATTCCTGCACCCGGGAACTCAACCGGCTGTCTTCCCGGCCAATGCCCTTCCCCGTAGTGTTCACGGGGATGAAAGTGGATAATATGGCGGTGGATTTCGTCACTCTCAGCGTTTTCGACGCCATAAAACAGGCTTTTGATTATCTGTATAATCTTGGACACCGCCGTTTCGGTTATTTGCGGAAACTTACTTCCCTGAAAAAAGACACTCCTTACATTATCCTCAAACTCCACCATAAGAAACAGGACCTGGCTTTTGAAAAACGCTGGACGGTCAGCTCCGATGCAAAGGACGATTTTACCGCCGGACAGGAAACCATGCGGCAATTATTGAAACAGGATGACCTGCCAACCGCCGTTTTCACCAGCTCCGACGCCCTGGCTTCCGGCGCCGCGGAAGCGGCCATGTCCGCAGGACTGAAAATTCCGGATGATCTTTCCATAATCGGTTGGGGCAACGATCCTTTTTATCTTGGCCGCCCGGCATACCTTACTACCATTGATTACACAATGGGGGTGATTGCCTGGGAAACCGTCAAACTGCTGGCACAGCGTATAAGCAACAATTCACCGGCTAAACCCAAAGAAATTTATTTCCCCGGGGAATTGGTTGTCCGGGACACTTCCGCACCGCCAGCCAGATAGTAACGAAGATTCATATCACGCAAAACAAGCTCCCATCCACCAAAATATGATTTACGCGTTACCGCACATAACAAATTATCCGGCAAATTGAGAAAATGCAGTTGACATTATCGCGGATACCTGCTATACTTAATCTGGTAACCATCTGGTAATATCAAGGTTTTTTAAATGTACGAAAATATTTTTACGGTTTTAGACAGATTGGTGTCCGGCTCCGGAATTAAGTCTGCCGCCGACCAGTTTTACGCTCATGACAGATTTTTCACCTTTCCGCGTTTCCACCAGACTGCCGCGATATGCGCCAAAGGATACCGCCAGGCGGAAATTGAACAGGTGGAGATCGTTAAAACTCCGGCTGACGGCAAAACCACTGTCCATGATTACATAATGCCGAAAGGCTGGGATGCTGCTTCCGCTGAATTGTCACTGATCGACCCGGAAACCAGTCAACGGAAACTACTGGCGTCCTACCAGGATTGTCCACACGTTTTATTCAACTACAGCGCGAGAACGCCCGATGCTGGGCTTGAGGCGGACTTGGTCTATGTCCCTGACCTTACGCGTCTTTCTGAAAAAATCACTCCCGGCTGCGTGGTGTTGATCCATGACCGGACTGACCGGAAAATTGAAAAACTTCTGGCGGAAAAAGGCGCACTCGGAGTAATATGTGACTGGCGGGATAATATATTGTCCACGCCGGATGCTCATGTATGGGAAAATTACGCTTTCTACCCGGATAATCCTTTTAATCTGTTCGGTTTCTCCGTTGACAAGGCAACTTCGGACATCCTTATCGAAAATTGCGGAAAATCCAAAATTCATGTGCGGATCAACAGCCGGAGCTATGATGATGAAATTGATCTGGTAAGCGCCGCAATTCCCGGAACTGGTAATGAGGAGGTAATCGCATGTGGTCATCTTTTTGAACCAGGCGCCTGGGACAATGCCAGCGGCGCCGCGGTAATCCAGGAGGCTGCCCGGATTCTAAATAAAGCCATCTCTGAAGGTAAGCTGGAGAGGCCCAAAAGAACCATCAGGTTCCTTAGCGGTTTTGAATGTTACGGACTCGCCGTCTATTTGGCAAATCACCCGGACCACCGTAAAATCACTGCCGGGATCAACGTTGACGGGGTGGGAGTGGATATGTTTGCGAATCAAGCTCCGCTCTGCCACTTTTTGAATCCCGCGTCAAATCCGTCCTTTACTGACAATCTGCTCGACTATATTCTGGAGAAAAGACTGCCGCTGGGCAATCCGAAACAGCAGGCTAAAGGAATGGCGAAAGGTGAACCGGTATGGTTTACGGATTTCCCGCTTACCTGGCGCAATGTTCCGTTTGGCGGCTGCGATTCGTTTCCAGCGGACCCGTATTTTGACATTCCATTTCCCGGCCTGGTCCAATTCAGCGGGAAAATCTGGCATAACTCCAAGGATGTTCCGGACAAACTCGTTCCCGAGGTTCTCGCGGAATTCGCTTTAATCACCGCGGCATATCTGTATATTCTGGCGGATGCAGGAGAGCGGGACGCTCTAAATCTGGCAAAATTGATCCAGCTTGACTTTGAACATCGAATACACCGCCTGGAATTGGACGGCTCCGTTTTGCGGAATTTATCGCGGGAAAATCTGGAATTTATGTTTATGCAACACGAAAAATCACTTAAATCACTATACAAAATTACCGATATGCCGGGAGATGGCAATGCCGTAAAAGTGATTTTATCTAATTATGCCAAACGCAATAAAACGCTTTGTTCCAGAATTGTGGAATCCTTGCCGGTGAAAAAGAAAAGCCAGTTGAATCCGGATTTAAAAAGGCAAGCAGAAACAATGATTCCCAAACGCCGGACACCAGGTATCCTCACCCTGGAAACCCTCGATAAAAATGCCCGGTACAATTGTGATTGGGGCCCTGGTTATCAGGTGTTGATCAACCAGTTGATGTGGGTTGACGGCAAACGCAGCCTGCTGGAAATCTGGCGGTTGCTCGAACAGGAAACGGGCCGGACCGAACTCCGGGAATTAATAAATCAATTCATCTTCCTCGAAAAACATAAATACATAACCATCTCAAGAAGCGGAATTAAGAATAAAAGTTCTTTAAGCTGCGAAGAAGCAGTAATTTGAATAGGGTTCATCGGGAAAAATGAAAAAGAATATCGCAATAATATGGAAAAAGGGGCCAGAACAGGGAAGTTTTGGAGCGACTGCCGCAAAAATAAGTGGTGCAGACATTGCGCCGGGAAAAGGAACAGTGACCGGAAACAATTTTTCGTTCACATCAGCAGTTGAAGCAAGACTGGAAATTGGCTTGGACGAAATTTCCGGAGCGGTTAAACTTCCCAAATCAATTGTATCCATAACTACGGAAAAGAATTCATTCAGTTTCTTTGTCAATGATGTAAATTGTAAGTTTCCGATAATCATTCGCGAATATGAGGTTGCGGTTACCGGCGCCCAGGACAAGCGTGATTATAAGGCAATTGAGACAGCGATCCGGGAACGTCAACTCTCAACCATGCTGCAAAAAATCGAATCAGAACCGGAAGCAAATTATGAACAGGCCGTAGATGCCGTCAAAGCGAATCCCGGTTTTGATTACCTTGGAATAGGCAGGGACATCCGGCTGTTTGCCATATCTTTTTATGACATCGGCAGTTTCCGCTGGCACCTGATTGGTCCCCGGTTCGGAGTTTCCCAAAAACCTCCCCTGGATGAAAAATACGGTTTGGATGAAAAATATCCCTGGAATTACTATTTCATGGCAGGCAGAGGGGTTGGATGTGAACAAAAAGTTTCAAGGCATCTTGATGATGGGTTCATGCCAATTCTTCACACTCATTTGCAGGACGGCGATATCCAGTACCGGATGCTTTCATTTGCCGGCCTTGAAAAAAGCGCTTTGAAAAATGAAAATGTAAAAGGTACACATTATTTGGCCGCGGATACGTTTACCGGCGGATCTAAGCATTCCCCCGAAATCCACAAGGAAACCGACAGGTTATTAGCGGATCTTGGCTTCAGCGAAGAAATAGTGCTATACAACCGGATAAAAGCCACCAACACCTCATCAGCGCCAAGGTATGCCTGGTTTCAATCAATATGCCCAAGAAACAAATTAAGTCCGGTGGAAGATATTTTTGAATATGAAGAAGGTTTGGGAAAACTTGAGTCAGGATATATTTTCGCTGTCAGTACGTTGAACGGCGTTCCGATACCTCAGGAAGAACTGTCGATTCTGCTTCAGCCCGGCGAAAGCGCCGTTCTGGAGTTTTTCATTCCGCACCGTCCGATAGAGTATGAGCGCGGCAAGCAATTACTGAAACAGGATTTCGACCATAAATTATCTGAATGCAGAAATTTCTGGCAAAACAAGCAAACGGATATTTGCCGGGTTAAGATACCGGAAAAAAGGATTGAAAATATCTTAAAGAACGGACTCACCCACATCGATCTGGTATCTTATGGCCTTGAGCCCGATGCTCCTTTAACGCCTTCAGCCGGGGTTTGGACTGCTTATGGGGGCGGAAGTGACTGGATAATTCAGTTCCTGGACTCCCTGGGGCTCCACAAACAGGCAGAGCGTTCCCTGCAATCGTTTTTTGATAAACAATATCCCGACGGATTCATCCAGAATCTGGCCACTTACATGCTGGAAACCGGAGCCGTCTTATGGACCGCCGGGGAACACTTCCGCTACACTCAAGATAAAGAATGGGTAAAACGCGTAAAGGACAAACTGCTGAAATCCTGCGAGTATTTACTCAACTGGCGGAAACGCAACATGGATCGCGGTGAAGATAAAATCGGTTACGGAATGATTGAAGGGAAATGCGCCGATCCTAATGACCCGTATCGATATTTTATGCTTAACGGATTTGCATATCTCGGCCTTTCAAGGATTTCGGAAATGCTCGAAAATATTGATCCGGATATCTCAAATAATCTGAAGAACGAAGCTGAAGCTTTAAAAAAGGATATCCGCAAATCATTTTTCAAGGCCATGACTAAATCCCCGGCAGTCCCCCTCAGCAGCGGTTTCTGGGTCCCCACAGTTCCCCCATGGGCGGAAGAGGCCGAAAATGGAGCAACTTGTTTCTATCCCAAGGAAGGACGCAGTTTTTCACATTCCACTTTCATGTGCAGGGATAATATCATTGGACCTCTCTGGCTGATATACCAGGAAGTAATTGATCCGAACGAACAGGCCGCCGACATCATGATTAATTATCATGTGGACCTTATGCATCAGAACAACGTAACCTTTAGTGAACCTAATTACCACTCTCTATATGACCGGGCACACTTGCAGCGCGGAGAAATAAAAGCATTCCTGAAACACTTTTATTACAACCTGGCAAGCGCGGCTGACCAGGAAACATTTTCCTTCTGGGAACATTTTTACTGCGGCTCCCCTTTCAAAGTGGGGGATGAAGCGCAGTTTCTGATGCGGACACGCTGGATGCTGTGGCTTGAAGCGGACAATTGCCTGAAGCTTCTCACCGGAATACCAAGGAAATGGCTGGAGAACGGAAATAAGATCAGGATAAAAAAGGCTAAGTGCTATTTTGGTTCATTCTCCCTGGAAGTTGAATCCAAATTGAATAAGGGAATCATCGAAGCACGGCTCGAAATGAATTTTCATCAGTTACCGGAAAATATAGTATTACGCCTCCCGCACCCGGAAAAACGGCAAGCAGTGAATGTACAAGGAGGAATTCATTTGCCAGAGATTGAATCAATCTTAATATGTCCGTCAAAAAACGAACACAGATTACGGATCGAATTTTAGACTTTATAAATATGAGAAAACAGAAAGGGGATTTTCATGAAGAGGCAACATCCAGCCAGAAACAGATGCGTAACCACCGGCGGAAAAATATTCACACTAATTGAATTATTAGTTGTAATAGCAATAATATCCATACTTGCCGCAATGCTGCTCCCGGCCTTGAAGAAAGCCAGGGAAAGCGCCCATCGCACTTGCTGCACAAACCAGTTGAAGCAATACGGTTTGGCGGTTAACCAATACATTGGCGACAACAACAGCTGGTATCCCTGCTCCAACGGAAATGTTGCGGTCAGCTTGGACGGTTTCGAAAAAAATGATTTGGAAGTCTGGACATGGGCACTAAGCTCCTATACGGGAAAAATTTTCAAGTGCCCGAGCAAAGGACCTGCCGACACAGACGCCGGAATTGACGAAAATTATAATACCTGGGGAATTGGCGGCTACGGCTGGAATACCAGGGCTTTCGGCTATATCCCTGCTCAGGCTACCGTCAGCACCAATTTCGGTCCCCCCAGAAAACTTACTACCGTATCCCAGAGCAGCAATAGCATGATTGCGGCCGACCGGATCTTTACATCATATTGTTATTATATTTACGGGTATGCAAGTGATACAAAAAATCAACTGTATGGACGGCATGGCGGCGGAACAAACCTGCTTTGCGCCGATGGACATGCCACCTGGGAACTTTACACGGATATTTATTATTATGCGGCTCCCAGGGGATTCTACTGGAATTGGGACCGGGACTAAATTTATTTATAAAAAGAAAAACAACAAACAGGACACATTATGCAAAAAAGAAGAAGTTTATTTGCGATTTCCATACTCTCAATTCTCATTTCCAATGTAAATGCGGATTTTAAGGATTCCCCTCCCCCGGCATGCAAAGACCTTCCAATGGGTTATGAGTATTTTAAAAGTGCATCCGGGCTGAAAATACCACAAAAAACCCAATATATGGATTTCAAACCGTCGAACAAAAAAGCTAATTTCACCTTTTTCGACGGAGTAAAAAACGTCAGTGTGAAAGACGGAAAGCTCAGCTTTAAGATGTCCTCCGGGAAAGCAGTGCTGGGGTGGGGAAATTATATGGGCAGGCAGCCCCTGAAAGAAATCAAGTCGCTCTTTCTTTGCCAGAACACCATAATCATGAAGATCAGGCAGAAAGGATGCGAAAAAAGCCGATGGACCATGAAAGAATGGTACGATGGCAAGGAACAGGACGCAATGAAATCTGTCACAAAAACTCTGAAAGGCAATGAATGGCAGGAATTCTCCATTAGCTGTCCACCTGTCGCTCAGAGTATTCCTTCCATAATATCAGACGGTCTCAGCTTTGAAATAAAAGCGCAACCGGGAACGGAATTCGAGATAGAATCTTTCAAGGTTGAAAACAAAAAATTTGAAGGATATGTCCGTAAGGAATTTACGCTTCCCGCGGGAAAAATCTGGAAAGCCATGGCAAATGTCGGCGGAACGGTTCAATACAGACTCCTGCACACGGACCTTTATGTGAACGGCAAAAAGATCGAAAGGGACAACTGCAACCTTTACGGGACCGTTCCGGTAGACCTGAAACCTTATCTGAAAGCGGGAGCGAAGAATTGCATAGGGTTTTACGGAACAAGAATTACGCATCCACCCTTCATTTATCTTCAGGCAAAAGTGATAATGGAGGACGGCAGGATATTTGAGATCAACACCAATAAAGACTGGACTTACAGTCCGAAAGTCTCAAAAGGCTGGTCAAAAGCCGGATATAACGCATCTTCTTGGAAAAAATGCCTGCAATTGTTCCGCCATGAAATAACAAACCATTATCAGATGTGTTATCCCTGGCTTGGCTTGCTCAAACTCAGGAATCCCCACAAAAAAGATCTTTTCTTTTCCGCATCCCATGACCTGGAAATGATTGTCTTGATACCGGAGGGACTGAAAACAAAAAATCCGGTTATTGATTATATAATTTCCAAATCCGATTCACAAGGTTTATGCACTGAGATCAAGAAGGGAACAATTAAAAATTTCAGTGCGGACAAAAATTCCCTCAAGTTCCAGCTTAACGCAGGAAAGATAGATGACGGCGTCTATACCGTTGCCCTGAGTTTAAAAGACAGCAAGGGAAATGTGCTGGAAAAACGTTACCCGGAACCTTTCGTTATTCTGAAAAAAATAGCGCAGAAAAAGATAACGCCCAAAAACTACAAAGAAGGTATGGACCTGGAACTTGAGGATGAAATAGACTTCACGAATCCCGACGACCCGCATGAATGGGTGGAAACATTATTTTCAGTAAAACATCCGGCAAAAGGCATAAAAAAGCCTTTAATTGTAGAAAGAAACGGTTTGAAATACCGGGAAGTTACCGGCAACGAACGCGGAGACCGTTTCAGCTACAGGATAGACTTCAAGCACCCAGGCGACTGGTATCTGTTCGAACTCTATTATCCTGATGACCGGAACAGGTGTGTCGAAGTTTCCGTCACATCATGCAGGGCGGACTTTCCGAGAAGCCAGGGAGGGGCCGGAGCGGAAACAGGAGGAAAGTTTTTCATATCCGGCAAGATGAAGAAACTTTTCTGGGTACAGATAGCCGATCACGGTTCCCATGCCCTGGATATCATGAATGTGTATCCGGGATGGAAATCAGCGGTACAGAAAATAAAAATATACCATATCAAGGGAAAACTTCCGGAAGTGAGTACGGGAGTTTCCCGCTGGTACGGAATTCATACGGAAAGATGTTTCGATCTTTCCGGAATGGCCAGTATCTTCGGGCTTGACCTGCCACGTTCAAGGACATTCCTGAAAGGAACAATGAAACTGCCGCTTGTGCAGAACATATTGGTTAAATTATACAGCCAGAAGATGGCTTGCGACAATTTCGCCCAGTACTTACGGTTCAGCGGCCAGAATCTGCACATAATGGGCTGCCTGCAATATACCACGCTCAATACGCCATATACCCCGGCCTTCATGAACGACGTCCCTTGTGCTTATCCTTGTATAAGGAGAATGCTTTCAAATGTATTGAACGAAAACGGCATAGATTTCCTGGCGGGTATTGAGTTCTCGCAGGATTTCAACATGAACACACACAGCAATAATGCTCAAGTGTTAAACGGGGCGGATACGGTATGGATGATAGACCGGGACGGCAGGCAATTCTACGGAGCCGGAAAAATCAGAAACATGTGTAAAATCCCCAATTGGCTCCATCCGGCCTACCAAAAATCTTATTTTGATTTTATAAAGGGATTGAACCGCACTTTCGGTGAAATGAAACATTACCGGGGGGTCAGCAATCTCAACGGGCTTGCGCAAAGATCAAATTACTACGCACCCGCGTTCGGATACGCGAAAGATTACGACGACCCGTTAAGGTTCAGCTACGATGACCTGACCTTCAAATTATTTGAAAAGGACAGCGGCATAAATCTGGGAATTTCCCGGAACGATCCCACGCGCTTCAGCAAACGGGCCAATTTAATCAAAAACAGCAAAGCGCTCCAGAAGAAGTTTCTGGAATGGCGCTGCACTCAGTTCCGCGACTTTCTCGCGAAGTCGGTAAAAGTATTGAACTCCAAAAGAAGCAACCTGAAGTTCGTCGACTTCATTCCCACTGAGGACCCCGAATTCTTTAAGTTCCTGCACGAATCCGGAAGGTCGGTGGATGATTTCCTGAAAGATTTCGCCATTGATCTTGGAAAACTGTCCACGATCCCCAACCTTATCCCCATACGCTGTACATTCAGCTGGAGGGCGGGTTTCGGGCTCGAACACCAGAACCCGTATACCTGGATCGCCAAGGAAGACCGGGATTTCATCAAGGCTTTCAATAAGAGTCCTGAAAGAGGAGTAATGTGCAGGTCCAGCTGGGATGAAAACCATAAAGTTGCCGAAGGCTGCAAATTTTCCTATCGCAAAAAACCGAAACGGCTCAAGGGATCTGACTGGCAGCTGACCCACTGTAAAACCCGCGCGCATCCACAACCGTCGGATTGCAACGCAAGGGAGGCGCTGATTCAGGGAATTATAACTTCTGATCCCACGGTTGCCCTTTCCGGATTTTGTGATGCCTCTCTCAATATAGGACATGAACAGACTCTCCGGGAAGTCATGTGCCTGTTTACCAAAATCCCGCATCGCGATTTTACGGTGGTATTGAACACCGGTTTGACAACAAACCTTGCCATCCGTAAATTGAACGGCGCAAAAGACTCCTGGTTCTATGTCGCGAACCCCGGCTACTGGGACATAAAAGGAAAAATTGATATTGATGCCGGAGGTTCCGTCTTTGACATAGCTTCAGGCAAAAAAGTTGCCGGTCAAGGAAAATCCAAATTGCCGGTGGATCTGGAGCCTTTCGGCTTAAAAGTATTCAGAGTTGAATCCCCTGATTTATCCATTAAGTCATATTCCACTTCCGGTATCGGAAAAAGCGAACTGGCAAACATGCGGCGGATCATTAAAAGAGTAAGGGAACTTGTAAGTCATAAAAACATCAAACTTGTACTCCCCCTGGAAAAGAGAAAATTCATGCTCGATACGGCGGCCGAAGCTGAAAAAGAGTTGAACAAGGGAAATTATGCCAGGGCATGGAGCATTCTCAAAACCGTGGATTTCTGGTATCTCTGGCAGTTTTACCTTGAAGACGCCGCAAAGAAAATGGCGTTTCTTCCCGGAGAAATAGACCTGCCTGAAAAAAAAGACATAAAATCCCTGCCGACAATCGAAGCCGTTAAAATAAAAGGCCCGTTTGATATACGGGCCAGTATCCTCAATGACGATAACTGGAAACGGGCCCCCTGGGGCACGGCTTTTTATACCATCAAAGATGGCAATACCGCGCTGAATCCAACTGCGGTAAAGGTCCTTTATGATGACAAAAACCTCTATTTCGGTTTTATCCTCGCAGATAAAGCCCCCGGTAAAATCAAAGCCACGGCTGATGATGAACGAGAAGTTTTCAGGGATGATTCAGTAGGAATCCTGATAAAACCCGACAACGAAGATTCCGTATATTATCAAATGGCTTTTAATCCCAAAGGTGTTAAATTTGATCAGAGAGCCAATACAAACGGTTTAAGAGATTATAAGTTTTCTCCTGAATGGAGTGTGTATTGCGATAAAAATAAAAATGGGAAATATTGGTCTGCCGTAGCGGTTTTCCCTTACAAGGCTTTCGGACTCGGCAATCACGGCAAAAACCAGTGGAGGATAAATATTTTCCGGGTCATGAGGAATCGCGACTTGCCTATTTCCGTATGGTCTCTGCCAAAAGCAGAAGAAAAAGGCGGAAAACTTCATAACACAAAGCGTTTCGGCTATCTAAATTTTAGATCATGAAATACAGAACCATGAAATATTTTTTGCTGATTCTTATATCGTTGTCATTTGTGTGTATCCTTTCAGCTGAAATAAGATATGACAAAAAAGAAAATGCCGTAATTGTTGCCGGATACCCGGAGGAAGCCCCCGCGACATTACAAGATATTCTCAATGCTGACCAGAAAAATGGTTGGGGGAAAATAAGGTTCGAACAAAAAACTCAAACATATTTTTTAAATTGCAATCTCTGGATCGGCGCACCGAAATATGCCAACTCATATTTTCAGATTGGAACAGAACGGAATTTGCATGAAACCCTTGTAATAAAAGGTTCGATATGGGTAATCGCTCCAAAGGAAAGCCCTGAAAGGTCCGACGGGCGCTTCAGCTTCATGAACAGCCTGACTCTTGGTTCCGCTGAAAATCATAACATAAAGGGAACAATAAAATTCGACTGCTCGTACAACGGTGAACACGCTTTATGTATTGGGACGCGTCTGCTGAAAGCCAGGTCCAAACCTGAGATACGTGGCCGCCTTTGTGTCTATAACAGCAAGATAACTGCCCTGACCCAGGATATGAAGCATCGCTGGAGCGGAAGATACAAGAAACACAGTTATGGCTGTTATGCTTCTGAACTTCATATTGAAAATTCGGAAATATCTTATTTTACCGATAAAATTTTTTATGGGATATACACGGGGAATTGGCCGGTAACCATGCCTGCCCGTACACGAAACCTTTTCAATATGCAGCCACGCAAACTTTTTACCATGAAAAACAGTGTTTTTGCGAATGGCGGCAGAGTTATTGAGAAAACCGCCCAATATATTGAAAATTGCACTTTCAGGAATATCAATATCCCCGTCACGGGAAACAACCTTGCGTTAAAGGCAATTAACTGTTCCTTTGAGGGAAACAACCGTAACTGGTCTTTCGGCGGATACAACTCACTTGGCGCATTGTTTATTGACTGCAATATAAAAAATTCCGCCAAACCTGATATAATAAAAAACAATAAATTTCATTCCCCCGTTTGCAGAATAATGAAAACCTTGGTACTGAAAGTCGAAGATCACGGGGGGAATCCGGTAAAGAACGCCATTGTTACGGTAAGTTGCCCCAAATATCCTGATGCGGTCCACCGGGGAGCAATGACAACAAATGAACAGGGCTTAACCGGAGAAGACCGCGTCTCAAACTCGATCCTGATAACAACTGAATTATATAAAATTTCAAAGACAAACAATAAAGTTCAGAAATTTAATGATTTTGAATATCATATTAATGTGGTCTTTCAGGATAAAACACAAAAAAGTGTTCTTAAAACCTTACCGCCGTTTAAAAATCCAGTTATTATAAAACTGAAATAGACTTTTATCTGGCGGCAGCAAGTCCCTGGCAGCAAGAGATTGACAGGTATTTCCCTCGCCTTTTAGCTGACGATATCCAGAGCTTCATCTGCCTCGTCCGGAGATTCCAGCCAAGGCATTTTGATCATGAAACGATTAATATCGTTTTTAAATTCCTTTTTCAGGATACGCAAATTATCCAGACCTTTAAAAGTACTCAGATAAACCTTTTTTCCGCCATCAATTATTTTACGGTAAATGGGAAACCACTTGGGACACATGGGGCGCTCAGTAAGGCTGCCGGGTTCCCATTGGATCATATCAATACCGTCAATCTTCAACAACGTATCCAAATGCTGAACCGCCCCATCGAGGTGATAGATGCAAAAATCCACCCGCCGCGTCATTTTTTCAAGGACCGGCTGCATGAACTCGTCAAACATCGCCGGAGAGATCATTATTGAAAAATCGCACTGCAACTTGGCTATGCGGCCCGGCGCCCAGCTCCAAAAGTAACTTCCGCCGGATTCATCTTTTATCATTTCGTAAATTTTGTCATAATAGATAAAATAGGACTCAGTTATTTTTTCAACAGCAGACTTAACCGCCTCCGGGTTTTCCAGTAAATCCATATTAAGCTGTTCGGGACCACGCATTGCAGACAGGATATCAAGCCCCTCCACCAAATCAGGAAACTGCAACATGAATTTTCCTTTGATCAACGGAAGCCCCTTGCCGATTAGCTCCCTTGTGAATCGCCAGTAATAATTGTCCGGATTAAAATTAAATTCCGCACCGTCATAATCTTCCAGATACGGCTCACACCAGACCGTACAGCTTTTTGCATAAGCCTGACACCCGAGATACTGGGCCAGCGCATTGGTTCCTATTTTCGGAATAGCGGCGGGTATGGCGTCACCCAGATAATAAGAATTATTGCAGGTGCGCGCCAATATATTCAAACGGTATTCGAGATTATCCGCCAGTGAATCGGTAGTCCAGCCTTCCGGTTTCGGCATGACCGGAATATCTTCCAGCGGTTTTTCCCTTTTTGCGACAAGCACCATGGCCGGACGGCCAATGTTTTCATCTTTCCACCATCGCGACAGCCTGTCACGGACGGCATCGGCATCTTTTCTGTATAGCATTTCAGGCATAGTCGTTTTTAGTCCCTTAATTGAATTCCGGAAGAACATCGAGGTGGGCGTCAATCATCTCGTCGACCACGCTCAGGGCCCTGGTCTTATCGCTTATCGCCGGATCCATCTCAATGGCCTGTTTTGCCATTGTCCTGCTGCCTTTTACGGCGGCATCCGCAACGAGTTCATGGGTATCCGAAACTTTATTAAGGACTTCCACAAGTTTTGGGGGAAAGGCGGGAACTTCCCTGCCCGTGAATTTGCCGTTGCCCGCGACAACCGGCACTTCAACAATCCGGCTGTCGGGAAGCTGACGCATATATCCCCGGTTCTGAATATTCAGCATGGGGAAATCAGTATCATTCTTTCCTGCGATTGCCACGGCAAAATCCACGGGATGCTCCCAACTGCAATGAATGTCCGCTTCATTCCAGGATGTTTTTCCAGATGCTACTTCACGAATAAGGCCGAGTCTTTTTTCCCTTTGTTCCTGATCTCCATGGAAAGGGACATGATGTGCTTTACCGCTACAATAATTCTCGGCAAACTCCGGGTAGTAAGGAAGAAATTCCTTCATGTGCCCTGAACCGGAAAGCCCAACCGCGTCATATTCATCCAGCCATTTTTTTAGAAACTTCTCTTTGCCGGTTTTTATTTTCTCCCTGACTCGGGGCAGCAGGTCCTTCCCGGTTTTCCGTTCCCTTATGGCGCCAAGCCAGGCAAAATGGTTCAGTCCCGCCGAAGCAACTTCAATCTCGTTGACATCCTTTCCCAAAAGATCGGCAAGAAACTGAAACCCATTCGCGCCGCCCTGCGCGGCATTACAGAATCCCGCCGCGGTAATCCGTGTATATTTATTGACCGCGGTAATGACCCGGGGCAGAGGATTTGTCACATTAAGAAGCATTGCATCCGGACAAAGCTTTTCCATATCACGGACGATCCTCATGACCATTGAAATGGAACGGAAAGCATACAACATTCCTCCCAATCCACCGCATTCCCTGGCCTGCTCGGGAATTCCGGCTTTCAACAGCAACTCGAAATCCTTCTGCCAGCGTCTGGCCCCCTCGACGGCTGCCGACAGAATCACGAAATCAGCTCCGGGAAGAACCGCGTTACCGTCAGTGGAGTGACTTATTTTTATGTTCACGTTATTTTGTCCGGCGGCATTTCGCGCGACCTGCGCCATTAGCTCAGCCATATCCCGGTTGAGGTCTACAAAGACCAACTCACTGCCGGAAAGCTTGTGTTTTATTATTGCGTCTTTTATCACCCCGGGAGTAAAGACATAGCTCCCGGCTCCTATATGGACAATCTTCATTGGCAAGATCTTTCGTTTGCGTATGGCTTAGTGGCGAATCTGACGCCCTAAAATTTTGCTGCGATTTTCCGCGGAAAACAACGGGACAAATTCTTTGAACATGTCTTTCTGGTAGTCATCAAGTTTCCACAACGGGGCATTGCCTTTGTAGGTTAACGGTTCCCAGGCGGGAAGCTTTTCGGCTTTACCGGTGATAACTGACTTCTCCGCCATAATCGCTACCGCCGTGGTTTTTGTTCCGTCAACCGCATCCGCCATAGTCGGCTGTTTTACATCGTGTTCGATAGCATAAAGCAGGTTCTCCTGCTGGCGGTAAAATCCCTGGCCGTGTCCAAGATTTATTTCCACCTGGGTTTTACTGAAGTCGGTAACGTTTTGAGCTTGATCTTCATCGAAAACCCTCAATCCGGTACCTTTTTCCTGGTCATAAGTAATGGTCTGAATAACGTCCTGTTTGCTGCCATAAAGTTCAAAGGTAATACCCAGACCACGGCGGTAACAGGAATGTGCGGAAACGGCATAACCGGTTTTACCGTTGTCGAAATCAATCAGGACATTCATCCGGTCATTATATTTATAGGTATTGCTGGTCATGAACTTGCTTCCGGAAGCAAAAACTGAAACCGGAGCTCCTCCGATCAGTCCGAGCGCCAGGTCGATAGAGTGTGAACCGCCCCCGAGCAATACCGGGTCCTGAGCGGAAAGATCATTCGGATCTTCAAGACGCGGAGTAAGGCTTCCATGCAGATATTCCGCCCGGACGTAATATGGCGTGCCGATCTTCCCGGCAGCAAGCTGATCAAACACAAACTGGAAACACTGAATAGTCCTGGCGCACTGATTTACCGCCAGTTTCAATCCGGTTTTTCTGACGGCTTCAACCATCCGGCCACAGTCCTCAAGGGAAGTACACATCGGCTTTTCCACCAGGACATGACACCCATGCTCCAGCGCAAATACCGCCATCTCCGCATGATAGCAATTCGGCGTGGTAATAAAAACGATATCCGGTTTTTCCTTAACGATCATTTCCCGGTAATCGGCATAAACTGATATCGGGGTAGGGTCTTTCACGGATTTCATTTCTTTTTTAAATGTTTCCGCGATCTTTAAAATATCGCCGCGCTTTTTTTCTGAAATGTCACAGAATGCCACCGGGTCGAGTTTCGGGTTAAGCATTGCAAGCAAAGCCTGGGCACCGCCCCCGATTTCCGCAAGTCTATACATTTTGAGTTTCCTCATTGTTATAATTCTCAAGCCCCAGCCTTACAAATTGTTCCGGGGGTGAATCGTTTTTACGCATAATTTTAATCATTTTTCGTATCATGTCGTTTTCTATTTTTTCATCATCCAGGGGAAATTGCTGGGAATAATCTTCTTCAATATCGAAAAGAAGGTTTTCGAAATACACGGTTTTTTTTATAAATTCATCCATTGCCGCAATTTTCATCAATCTGCATCCACGGGTAAAGGAAAAGGGCTCCGCAAGTTGAATGTCCTGCAATTCTTTGACCGAAAACGTATGTTTCATGTGGGCTGGCATAAGAGTATATTCGTATAGTTCCGCATCGGGATTTTCGACTGGTTTCCGCAAATAAACATAGCGTCCGTCTGTACAATTTACCGATCCTCCGTGAACTCCGAAAATACCCGCATCCCTTACGGATTTGTCGTTTTCGACGGTTTCTCCAAGCGGAACGCCCTGCATTTCCTCCGGGATTTCCATGCCGAAGAAATCCATCAGGGTCGGCGCGATGTCGATGGTCTGGACCAGACTTTTTCTCGACTCGGCTTTTTTGCGGGTTCTCGGGTCCCAGACGAAAAACGGGATATTAACGATCTCGTTGTAATACGGCAGCCGCCAGTTTTTCCCGACGCACTGGTGTTCCCCGAGCATAAATCCGTGGTCGGTATTGACGATAAGCATGGTATCGTCCCAGAGATTGTATTTGTCCATTGCATCCAGAACCTTGCCGAGGTGGTTGTCGCACATGCTGGTAAGAGCCGCCTGCAGAAACCGGTAATGCTCGATCAATTCACGATCCTCTTCCGCGAACTTCCGGTAAGTGGGCCAGTCCTCGGAAAATTTGCTGAAATCGTAATCGTAAAGCTCTTTATACCTTTCCGGAACACAAAACGGCTCGTGGGGGTCAAAAGTCTCGATCTGGAGAAACCAGTTATCGCATTTGTGGTTGAGGTCGAGAAACTCAAGCCCTTTTTCAAAGGTTTTTGCCTGCGGCCACTGTGCCTCCGCTTTAATATGCACCCGGTTAACCCAGTCCTGGGTGAAATAATGATAGCCTTCGGTCTTATGGGGATTGGGGAAAGGAAAATCCGGCGTATTCAAATCGCCGATGAAGCCGTCGCCCGACTGTCCCCGTGAATTCTGCCAGGTAGTGTAGCGGGTGTGATAGGTAGCACCGCCTTCGTTCCAGTAATGAAAGTGATCGCTAACCAGATGGGTGTGGACGCCGCCATCATAAAACAGCAGTTCGGGCATGGAACGGTCATAAGGCTCGATCGGCCCCCAACTGCGGTGCAGGAAATTGTAACGCCCGGTGTGAAGTTCCCTCCTTGCGGGCATGCACGGCATACTCCCGACAAACGCCTTCTCGAAAACCACTGTCTGGTCCGTCAGCCGGTTGAAGTTGGGCGTGTGCACCCAATCACACCCGTACGGCGACAGCATGCGCCGGTTGAGGGAGTCAAACATTACCATGATTGCTTTCATCGTCGAATCCGTAAAACCTTTTCTTAATTGATCTATATGATAATGTTTGTAATGTTCAAAACAACTTTTGTTAAATCTGCCATAAAATGTCAGTTATCGGGATATTCAGTCTCTGTCCCAGTTCCAGTAGTGTCCTTTGAGAGATGTGTAGATAAAGACATCCGACGATATTTCCCAGATAACATGCCCATCGGCGCAGAGCAGATTGGCCCCGCCACCGTGACGGGTACAAGGTTTATCTTGCATATTTGATGTTCCCGCATAAATAAAATAGTAATATGATTTAAAGATTCGGTCAGCCGCAACCATGTTGATACTTGGCTTGGATACGGTTGTAAGTTTTCTGGGGGCGCCATAATTTCCATCGGTTTCTAGCTGAGCCGGGATATAGCCGAAAGCCCTGGTATTCCAGCCGTAGCCACCAATTCCCCAGGTATTATAATTTTCGTCAATTCCGGCGTCTGTATCGTCCGGTCCTTTGCTCGGGCACTTGAAAATTTTTCCCGTATAGGAGCTTATTGCCCATGTCCAGACTTCCAAATCGTTTTTCTCAAAGCCGTCCATATTGACCGCGACATTCCCGTTCGAGCAGGGATACCAGTCGTTGCTGTCTTCAATGTATTGGCAGACCGCCAAACCGTATTGTTTCAGCTGGTTTGCGCAACAGGTGCGATGTGCGCTTTCCCGGGCCTTTTTCAAGGCCGGAAGCAGCATTGCGGCAAGTATGGAAATTATGGCTATTACAACCAATAATTCAATCAAAGTAAAATTGTCTCGTATATCCATGTAATGCCATCGCTTTTTCATAACACCTTTCCTCCTTCCAGAACAAGTTTACGGTCAATGGCCCTCGATTATGTTACCAGATGGTTACTAGTTAAATTATACCTGACATCTTACCCATTGTCAATGAGATTTCGAAAGATTTGTCCAATAATCAGCGCAACTGCCTTATTTGCAATATATTTAAAACACATACAAAATATTCCGGTGACCATCTGCAACATGATAAATTTGTATTTTCGCGCACATACGTTAAGTTACCAGACAGTAATGTAAAGATGAGATAAATCGATATGAAATCCGTTGCAAAAAGTAAGAGTTTCCTCTGCAAGGAAATAGAAGACTGGATTACCAGCAAGATCATCTCCGGGGAGTATAAGATCGGCGAAAAGATTCCTTCGGAACAATCCCTGGCTGACCATTTCAATGTATGCCGCCCAACCATTAAGCGCGCAATCAAAGACCTGATAGCAAACGGGATTCTTGAATGTCGCCCGCGAACCGGGTCTTTTGTCAAGAAACGACCGGCCGCGACCCTGCTCAACAGCATTCTGGTGGTGCTGCCCGATATCCGTGATTACTTCTTCTACTCCATGACCATTGAACTCGAACATGCCTTGCGCCGCGCGGGTTACCTGATGCTGCTGGTGAATTCACATGAACAGGGTGAAACTGAAATCGACCTGCTCAATACGTTTAAACACAGCGAAAACATCAAAGGCTGTATCATCAATTCCTGCACAAGGGAGTTGAATCAACTTTCCGCGAAGCCCATGCCTTTTCCCGTTGTATTCATGGGTATGAAAGTGGAAAATATGGCTGTGGATTTCATCACTCTCAGTGTCTATGAAGCAATGAAGCAGGCATTTGAACATCTTTATTCCATGGGACACCGCCATTATGGTTACCTGAGAAGACTTACATCGTTAAAGCAGGACAGCCTTTACCATGCCGTAAAAATTCTACACAAGGAATTTGATCTCCCCCTGGACAATAGTGGGTGGGTAATCAGTTCCGATGCCGATGATGACCGTGCGGCCGGCAAGGAAACCATGCATCAACTTCTCAAGCAGAAAAAATTGCCGACTGCGATTTTCACCAGTTCCGACGCCTTGGCTTCAGGCGCCGCCGAAGCCGCAATCGAGGCGGGTGTAAAAATTCCGGAAGACCTTTCCATAATCGGATGGGGAAACGATCCTTTTTATCTTGGACGCCCGGCTTATCTTACCACTATCGACTATACGCTCGGAGTTATAGCCTGGGAAACCGTGAAATTACTGGTGCAGCGCATCAGCAACAATTCCGGAACGCCCGGCCCGAAGGAAATTTACTTCCCCGGCGAGTTAATTATCAGGGAAACTTCCGCTCCTCCCCGTAGCCAGTGACAAGATTTCAGTTGAGAATATACAAAGCTAATTAATTATTTATTGGTAATGTCCTGGAAACATTACGATTAAATGCTGAACTTTTCCTTTCCGTTATTGTATGTTATTTAAATCTAAATATTTTAATGTAAATATTTAGATTATTTTCAATTTTCTCTTGACAGGAAAGATAAATCAGATATAATCTAGTAACTATCTGACAACATAAAACGCAGAATCAACAATGGGGAGAATGCGTACCGTTATTCATTCCTTTGCGTGGCGCGGAAAATTTTTAAATTTCACAATAGAAGGGGCAGTGTGATGAAAGTGGACTTATTGGGACTTTTCGATGGGGCGCAAACAGTCGAACAAACGGTTAGGTTGACATCGCTCAAAATTCTGGCCGTAATATTAATTGCAATAATAGCTTTTCCAGCATATTCCGCCTCTTTGACGGCAAACTGGCATTTCGAGGAAGGCTCAGGTTCCACTGTAAACGATTCCTCCGCAAACAGCAATGACGGCACATTGACCAATATGGACACTGGCAGTTGCTGGGTTGACGGCAAAACCGGCGGCGGACTTGAGTTTGACGCCACTGATGATTATGTGGAATTCACCGAAACCACAATTTCCCGCCAGGGCGGCGCGGTTTCCTTCTGGATATATATGGAGGACGATGCGCAGTCTTGCCGGAAAATATTGAGCAATACCGCTTACGGTTATCAGTATATAGGGGTTGTGCTTGACAATTTCAGGGTGGAAAGCGATACCAATGCTGATTACTGGGTTACTCCGATTGCTTTCTCCTCATACTACGGCTATTGGACACACGTGCTTATTAATGCCGACAGCGGAACAGTTTCGCTGTATCTGAACGGGATATTTCAAGGCAGCACTACACCTTCTGATGACCTATCCTTGAAATACATCAGCGGTACATCAGCGGGATATATGAATGGCATAATCGATGAAATCAGAATATATGACGACGCATTGACGGACAATGAAATAATTCAGGATTATGAATTTGGCAGTCTGGTTTACTGGTGGAAATTCGACGATGGTTCGGGAGGCACGGCCGCCGATTCGTCGATCTACGGCAATGACGGCACGCTTACCAATATGAATACCGCTGCCTGCTGGATAGATGGTAAAATCCGGGGTTGCGCGGAACTTGACGGTACTGACGATTACATCGAATTTGAAGAAATAACGGTCTCCCGCCAGGATAGCGCAATTTCTTTCTGGCTTTATATGGAGGACGACGCCCAAAGTTTGAGAAAAATCCTGAGCAGTACGGCCTACGGTTATCAGTATATAGGGGTTGTGGTTGACAATTTCAGGGTGGAAAGCGATACCAACAGTGATTTCTGGGTCAACAGCACCGCGTTTTCATCATATTACGATAAATGGACCCATGTGCTTATTAATGCCGATGGCGGAACCGTTTCGTTCTATCTGGATGGTGAGTTCAAGGGCAGCACTACTCCAACCGACGATCTTACCCTTAAATACTTTGGAGGCACTTCAGGCGGATATCTGAACGGAGCGATTGACGAAGTCCGCATATACAACCGGGCGCTGAGCGAGGATGAAATCCAGGTTAATTACGAATACGGAACCCTGGCGGGATACTGGAGCTTCAACGATGCCCAGGGCAATGCAGCGCTGGACGCTTCCATTTATGAAAACAACGGAACTCTGACAGGTATGGACACCGGGTCCTGTTGGGTGAATGGAAAAGCAGGAACGGGATTGGAATTTGACGGAACGAACGATTATGTAGACATCGATGACGACACCAGTCTGAATATAACGGAAGCACTTACCATAGAAACCTGGATATATGCAAATGATTTGTCGCCAAGCTATTCCGGGATTGTCGGCAAACCCGTCACAACAACAACCGCGGACATGCGTTACCAGTTGCTTTTCGAAGGAAGCACATTGAAATTTTATATCGGCGACGGCACCAGCACTTCAAGCGTGTCCGCGGAAAATCTGGAAACCGGGCAATGGTATCATATTACCGCGATATATGAAGCAGGTGTCCGGCAGGAAATTTATATAGATGGTATAAAAAGAGACGTTGATGACTCTCCTTCCGTAACTTTGGCATCTTCGACTGCCGACTTGGAAATTTCAGACTCCAGCTATCCTTTTGACGGCAAAATCGATGAGGTTAAAATCTACAACCGAGCATTGTCGGAACAGGAAGTTCTCAGTCATTCTTGTGACATGGGCATCATCGCAAAATGGGAATGTGATGAAAATACCGGCTCGATTATTTACGACTTGTCGGGATACTACAACGATGGCTATTTTGAAAATTCGCCGACTTGGGTAAGCGGGGTGGATAATGGTTATGGTGTTGGCCTGCAACGCGCAGACAGCGACTACATTGACTGCGGGGACATCGATGGAGTTTCAGGTACGCTTACTGAATTTACCGTGTCAATGTGGGTCAAAGCTTCAGACTGGAGCGGCACCTCAAACGACCAGGGACTTTTCGAAAAGAAAGATGGCTCGGGTTATACCAGTGAAACAAAAGGATTCGGTGTTTGGAATGAGCAGAGCACTACTTTTTGGAAGATGTATCTCGGAGATGGTCAAAACGCATTATATAAAACCTGGACATACGGGAACACCCTTGACGGTTACAATGATCAATGGGTAATGCTTACTTTCTCGCTGGACAACGACGGAACCGTGAAGTTTTATGTCAACAACGAGTTGAAGTACACGGGCCACTTTACTTCGGACATAGATATTTCGGCAATATACAATGATTATGCGTTCATTTTGGGAAAAGGATACAAATCCACTGAACTTTTTAACGGATCGATTGACAAGGTTTCAGTTTACAGCCGGGTTTTGGAAGATCGCGAGGTTATCGCGCTTTACAAAAATTCTCAAGGATGCACCTGGAATTTCGAAGCGGGATCGGGAAGCACTGCTTACGATTCCGCCGGGAAACAAGACGGATCGCTTGAAAATATGTCCACGGGAAGTTGTTGGGTGGACGGCAGAGTAAATCCGGACGGGCATTTCGGTAAAGCCCTGGAATTCGACGGAACCGATGACTATGTACTGGTTGAAGACGTGGGTAGTCAATTTATCAGAAGTACCGGTACAGTCTGCCTATGGCTGAAAGCGGCGGAACTGGATCAGAATATGGACGTATTCTGCCTTTACGAGGACGGATACAATTACCTAAAAATCTGCATCCAGGCGGATAATTCAATTTTGGTTTCCGTCAAGGACGGTGGAACTAAAATGTTGGACATATACACCACGGAGGAAATTTCAGATAATGACTGGCATCATTTAAGCGTTACCCAGGATGGCAGCGCGGCAAAAGTGTTTCTGGACGGGGCAGAATGTGAACTGAACGGCACTAATTCCACATACTGGACCAGTCATTTGGCTGACGCCGAAATCAAAATCGGCAGCTATTTTACAAAATTCGAAGGAACGCTTGACAATATAGGCGTTTACTGTCAGGCGCTGCCTGAAAGGGAGATCAGAAACCTTATCGGCAACCGTCTGAAAGCGTTTCTCAATCGCTCTTACTATACCAGTGAAACTCAGGCTACGGCATTATGTGAACTCGATTTACCTGCATCCGAGTTGTCCGGCCTTACACTTTATGCAAAGAAAGCCGATGGAACCTCCCTGGGACAGCAAAGTGTTACCGCGGCCGCTGTCGATCTCGACTTCACCATTACCAGCCTGTCGAGTGGCAGCGATTATCCGATTACCGTGGAACTCAGGAAAACCACTGGCGGCGAATTGTTGTATAAGCAGGAGGTCACGCTCAGAAAGTTGGCGGCAAATACCGGGTATGAATGGAAAACCGACCGGAAAAATTTGACTCTCTTGCAGGACGGGACACCATTTTTTCCAATCGGATTATATGCTGTTGTAGCCACGGCTGATTTGAGCGACCACTTTCAGGAAATTTCCAATGCCGGTTTCAACACGGTCATTCATTGGGCCCAGGATGACCCGGATAACGCGGACGACTACCTCCAATTGGCTGATACTTACGACCTGCTGGTCATAGAAAGCCCTATGCGCTATTCGGAAACTTTCATTCGTTATGCAGATTATCCAACGGAAACAGCTTTTTATAATAAATACATCTCCACGGGATACAAAGACAATATGCTGGATGCAGTCGATTATGAAAAAGTTGAGGACAATATGGTCTGTTACTATCTTTTCGATGAACCAATGGACTATGTCAGCAAGGCGGGCCGGGACCTGTATGAAGAAATAAACAGCGCTGACGGTTATCACCCGTGTATCGTGTTGCCGAAAGCAATTACCGATGACGCCAATACCGACTGGATGGATGTGATCGGGTATCATAAATATTGGGCGCCGGCGTTATTGGGAAACGATACCCCGAATATCGTTTCTCAATACACTTACCAGGGCTATCAAAGGGCCAAACTGCTGAAAAAGCCATTCCTGATGATACCAATGGCAGAAGCTGCTTCTAGTGCCCACAAACGGGCAATTAAGCGGCAGGAACAATTCTGTCAGACTTATCTCTCACTTATTTATGGAGCAAAAGGCATTATCTATTTCAAGTATCCTGTCTATCATGAGGATAGTTGGGATACACTCGCTGATGTCGCCACTCAGTTGCAGACGCTTGGCCCGATTGCGCTGAAGCCGGATGTGGAACAGGACATAACCTATGATTCAAGTACCGTGCCGGATGAATTTGATCCGGAAAATGGAGAATTTCCAGCAGTCCAGGTTTCTCTGAAAGAAAATCCCGGCGGCGGTTACGTTTTGCTGGCGGCTAACAGCATGCACTATTCGGTTGATGTGACTTACGAGTTGTCATGCCTGGGAAGCTTGGGAACCGTTGGCAGGCTCTTTACTCAGGACACTTATACCGTTACAAACGGCGAGTTTGAAGATACTCTGGAAGCATACGGTGTCCGGGCTTACACCCTGAATATATCTCCCATAGCTTCAGCGGATATAACGGTTACGATGGACGGTACGCCGACAGCCCTGAACACCGGTTATCCTGAAACCGGTAGACCCAACGAGAAGAATATTGTTTGCAATCCCAGTGCCGAAGACGCATCCTTTACGGAATGGCCGGATTATTTCTGGAGTCAGGACCCGAATCCTGTCGATGGCTTGATCGGGGAAGCATCCGCCCCATTTAAACAGGACAGTACCTATGCCTATCATGGAACTTATTCAATTAAACTGACCGGACAGTATCACAGTATCTATTTCAGGCTCAGACCGGTACTTGCGCAGGCAACAAATTACGTTTTTTCCGTCTATTTGAAATCGGCAAATGCAACAGAGCAGAATCCCACAACCGTCCGGTTCAAATACGATGGAACAACAATCGCGGATTTCTCATTGACGGATACCAATTGGACAAGGAAAAACGCAACCATTACTATTCCTGCATCAACCACAACCGTGAACTCTTATCCGTTCCGGATATATCTCATGAGTGATGATACTATCTGGCTTGATGCATTCCAGGTTGAAGAAGGCTCGACTCTAACGGAATTCGAGGACTAAGTTTCCGCAAAATCAGGTTGAAAACAATTCCAAATTTCGGAAAAGGACGTTACATTGTAACAAATCCACCAACAGTATCAGGAGCAGAACCATGCGGAAATTGGCGGCAAATGACAAACGGTTAATCTGGGGTGGAGCAGTCTCACTGGAGTATGGAGACGGTTGGATAAAACCGTGGCGGCTGCCGTATGATGAGTTTGATCTTTTTCCTGGTTTGCAAGTAATGGCGTCATTTCCGGCCGGGGTAAGAGTTCGCTTTGCTACTGATTCAACTGAGATTATATTCAACACTGAACCAGCGGAGGACCTTACCGGCGGAGTGAAAAACTTGCCGAACCTGAAAGTTGATCTCTGTATAGACGGCAAGCTTCACAAGAGCCTGCCTTTCAAAATCGGTGATGTCGAATTCCGGTTTTCAGACTTGCCCGCCCGCATGAAGACAGTTGAGTTATGGTTGTATCCCATGGTTCCGTTCAAGCTTCGCTCTATTGAGTTTCCCGACAATGCCGTAATTGAAAAGCGGGAGGATAATCGGCCACGATGGATTGTCTGGGGCAGTTCCATTACTCATTGCGTCGGAGCGACAAGTCCATCACAGTCATGGCCGTCAATAGTTGCGCGGGAAAAAAACCTGAATTTAACCTGCCTCGGATTTGGCGGAC
Source organism: Victivallales bacterium (assembly GCA_963678815.1). Classification (GTDB taxonomy): domain Bacteria; phylum Verrucomicrobiota; class Lentisphaeria; order Victivallales. The sequence continues at coordinate 2,160,851 of OY787460.1, read as the reverse complement.
AATGTCATGGTGAACCGATGGTTGCCCGGCTGATCCGAAGCTTACCGGCGGATTTGATTTCCGTCAAGCTGGGGATAAATATTCATGGTTTGGGAAGTTTATCGCGAAGAACCTTTCACCCGGTAGTGTTAGGCATCATTGCCAACATTCGGGACGGACATCCAAATACTCCGCTGGTGATGTGTTCACCGATATTTTGTCAACCGCGGGAAAGCGAACCAAGCTCCAGCGGCATTTCCCTTGAAATGATGCGTGAAGATATCCAGAAAGCAGTTGAATCATTCCGGAAACGCGGTGATAAAAATATCCATTACCTGAATGGTCTTGACCTTATTGGGCCAATACAGCAAAAGCATCTGCCGGATAATGTTCATCCTGATGGCGAAGGTTATAAAATTCTCGGCCACAACTTTATCCATGCCGTGTTCGACAAATTGATGATTAATACCGGAGTGCATTCTAAAGCAAGCCACTAATGCCCTGTAGAATATTTGCGGATTTTTCATTTCCACGTGAAAGTTGGATTTTGAAAGTTATTATGTCGGATTTTGAAATTTACATTAGATTCAATATATAATATAATTATAGCCGGATGTAATCTGATCGTCAGTAAAAACTATAAGGTAAAAAATGAGAACGTCTTCCGCAAAAGGAAACAGCGATAGTATTACGCTGTTGTGCGAATACCGGCCGTTTGCGCCAATCGACCATGACAACCTGTGCTTTATGGAGGATGACCTGAGCAATCCCGGCACGGATGTCCGTGATTACAGTAACCTTCCTAATGATCAAGTGGATATTATGCGGGAACTGGGAATATGCAACGGGTTTCGTATCTGGTGTAATTCCAGCCCGGAATCGATTACCCACGCAACCAAAGGCGGCTGCGCGGTGCTTATTGATTCTTTCAGAATAGAATACTGGCGGAAACAGGCGAAAACCCAGAAAAAAACGGCGCGACAATATACCGATGAAATGATAGATTACATTCGTGATCAGGTAAAGGAAAACAAGAATAGAGTATGGCTGAATCTCGGCGCGGAATGGGACAATCACCCTTGGGATATACTCCCGGCAAAGAAAAACCGGGCCGAAGCTTTTGACATGCTGACGGAATATTTTACCGTCAGCAATTTCTTAGAAGTTTTTCCTTCAGAACATGATCCGGAAAACCTGGCGTTTTCTCCCTACAATTATATGAAAGAACGCGGGATAAAACCTGAAGACATCAATCTGACTTTATACTGCTGTCAACCTTTCACCCCGCATCTATTATATAAAATTGGCGCCACGGCTATTTTTGTTGAATGCAATGTTGGTCTGAATAATCAGGTCATGAATATGTTTGTCACTGGAGCGGCCAGACAATACGGGCGTCCCTGGTTTCATGATATCGCCTCGTTTGATTGTCATGGTTATCCCACCTTGCCATCCTGTTACGACCTGCGCCGCAGAAGAATCGCCGGATTTTCGGAAAATTTTCTCCTGAAAAGCTGGCTGACAAGTTACCTTTCCGGTGCAAGCATGATTTTGTTTCAAACTTCTTCAGCCGGATTCATAAATTTCGACAAAGATAATAATTTCAGGTTAAGTCCCTTGGGTGAACTGGCCAGGGATTTTTCGAATTTCTGTCGTAAAAAACATCCCGGACGCGGCCGGAAACGAAGCCCGATAGCTTTACTGCTGGCGGAGAATCACGGTTTTATGCCTCCATATCGTGGTCAGTCGCGGGTTTTCTGGGGCAAATCCCCTGATGATCGTGCAAATCATTCGATAGACGCTTTTTTCCGGCTGGCGCTCCCGGGATATCAGGACATGCACGGAACCGGCAACATGGATGACGGCGGCTGGGCCCCTGAAGGAAGCTATGAAAAGCAACAGCCGTGGATGACTCCTGAAACAAAAGACATAAAATCATTCGGCCATAATTTCAGGAACAGCTTGCGAGGTTCAAGTTTCGACCAGCGCCCATTTGAAAAACCGTATTTTGCCCCGGCAACCTGGGGCGACAGTTTTGAAGCACTGGCCGGCAACGCCCCGTTGGAAGTCCTTAAAGAATATCCGGCAATAATCATGCTGGGAAATATTAAAGTTGATGACGCGCTCCGCGCAAAATTGACGGAATATGTAAAAACGGGAGGAAAGCTCCTTCTGAATTATGCTCAAGTTTCTGAACTCGACCACGAATGGCTCGGTATTTCATTTGCCGGGGAAATGGAACGTCATCCTCACCATACCCATTCATTGCTGACCGGCAGACAGTTTGCCGAGGGCGAGTATCAATATGCAAAGATTCAACCGGCCGGAAAAACCGAAGTTTTAATCGAAACCGGATTTATTAACGTCGATGGTGATCCGATATTGACAAAGCACAAGCTTGGAAAAGGCGAGGTATGGTTTGTCACGGTTCCGGACTATCTTCCCACGCCGGAAAAGATTGAACGGACCTGGCTGGAGGGATGCAAGGAGGCGGTTGACGAATTTATCCGGCCGCACCTGCCGGTGTCGGTAAAAGGAGAACCGCTGGAATGGATTGCCAATGACGCCAGTGACGGTTCCACATGGATTTCCCTGTTTAACAACTCCACCGATTTATGGAGCGGAAAAGTTAAACTTCAGGAAAATCATGGCATTGTCACCTGCCAGGACCTCTGGTCAGATAAATCATTCTACGCCTTTGAATACGACACTGACGGCAAAGTCATTCTCAAACCGGAAATTGCCCCGTGGGATTTCAAGATAATCCAAATTAAACCAGTAAGTTGAATTTCCATATCGGCAAAATGATGGACCGGCCTGCCGGTTAAAATAAATTGAAATCTGTACGGAAAATTAACTGGAAATGGACTTTTCGAGGATTGCATTTATTTCCTCCGCAATTTTTCCGCATGATTCTTCCGGGGTCTCAAGTCCCAGCCAGGTCGGATACATTTTTTCATGAATTATTCCCATCACCCGGTAGCGCGGAAAAGGAATCAGGGGTTCGGCCTTATCGAGTCCGTCGGCGTAAAATTCAAATCCGGGAACCAATTTCTCCATCTTCTTTATGTGTTTTTTTAACGGCCCTCTCTGCGGAGGCAGCATATCACAAGTATTCCTGATTTCCTCCTGGTGCTGGGGAAGCTGCAGGAAATTGACAAAGTCAATAGCCAACGCCGCATTCTTTCCTGACTCCGGAAACATCAGCGATTCGATCCATATGGGATTTTCCTTTTTCCCGCTGGCATGCGGCAAAGGGGCCAACTGTGTTTTAAATGGAGATTTTGAGAAATCATGTTTTGAACTTTGCCAAGTACAAAGAAATTTCCCAAGATTAAACAGGTCATATCCGGGCTTAATCGCGGCGATACCAATAGGCAGACAGAGTTTCTGGTAAAAAATCAATTCAACTAAATAGCGGATTGCTTCGATAACTTCCGGACTGCCGAGCAGGCAGCGGGAACCATCATCACTCATTATCCTTCCACCGAAACGGCGAATCAGGATAGGCCAGGTATTCATGGTGAACCGCAAAAAAAACGGATAAGAAGCGATGCTGTGCATGGATGGTTCCTGAACGGAATCCTGCAACAGCCTGGTAAACTGCTTGAAGGTAAGTTGCTCAGAGATTTTTTCCTGATCTATCCCCGGATAGGAAAGGTTGTATTGGGAAAGAACCGTAGTAAAATTCATGGGCAGGGCAAGCAGCCGGTCTTTTAATCCGCACCAGCGCAAGACGTGGGAAATATAATATTCCCGGTCAAACCATAGATTCGGCATATCATTCAGCGGTCTGAAAAGTTTATTTAATTCCGGATCGGTTATGAACTCCCGCATGGTCCAAATACCGGTCATGACGATATCATAATCGTCCTGCCCCACCGCATCCCGATAGTCTCTGATGCTTTTTTCGATAATCATATATCCGGCTTTGCGGTTTTTGTTGCAGTATTTTTGCAGCATGCCTTCGATATATTGCGCGAACGACCAATTGTTTTTTTCGAGCGTCAGGATTTTAAGTATGGTCTTTTTCTCAGAAATTTGAGTCTGGACGCCACTGACCGGAGCCAGGAGTTCTGTTCCTTTTCTCGGTGTCCGCTTGATTATGCCGCGTTCGACAAGCAACGCCAGTGCCTTGTTGATAGTAATCATGCTCACATTATAATGTTCGCACAATTCCGCGGGATGTGGGAGCAGGTCTCCGGGATGCAGTTTATTGCAATATTCCTCAAGAATTTTTTCCGCGGTGACAATATACTTGAATTGCCTTGTTGTCATTGGTTATTTTCCTGAATTTTCCATAATATTTTTAAATATATAATTTATTTATGGCTCATCGAAAAAAATAAATTCCGTAAAAACCCTCCATATGGAAACTGTGTTCAGCCCAATTACGCTGGCCAAACTATAAAACCATATCATCAAACAACACGCTCCGCAAATAAATTATGTTTTATTATTAATTATTTATTATTATTGACTTCACTTCCTACTTACGTTATAATTTTTATCAGACAGACAATTTCAGGTTTCGCACCGGTTAGTCTGGATTATTCATAAAACGAGGATGCAATGCGAAAATGTATTCAGGCAGCAAGATTTCGGCGAACCGCAGGCATACCTGTAAGGTATGTCGAGGATTCCGCCGGGAGCTTGATGGCGAGCAGGTTGCGGCAGGGCGGCTCATTTTTCATGAACAGTTCAGGTTAGATTGACCAATCAAATTTGGAACGGCATATTACATGAAAGGATTTGGGCTATGAAAAAACAGAAGATTTCGGAATCCGGTTCATTTACGCTGATTGAATTACTGGTAGTTATAGCGATAATTTCCATATTGGCGTCAATGCTGCTTCCCGCCTTGAAACAGGCACGGGAAGTTGCCCACGGCTCACATTGTCTTAACAATCTGAAGAACTTCGGACAGGGATGCGCTTTCTACAAAGACGACTACCAATGCAATTTACTGATTTATGATAGTAATTCCGGAGTTAGATGGTGGAGTAATGAAGCTTTCAGGAAATATCTCAACATAAAAGAACCCGAAAATACGTTCAACAGCAAATTATCGTTAAGCATTTGCGGTAATTACTGGCCTATCTCCTGGCTGTGTCCGTTAGGCCCTCAAAAAAGTTTTTTTGATGTTCATGAGACCGTTGGGACTTCTTATACTACCTCTGATATCCCGGTGGGCAGTCTCGCGGACATCCAATACGTATACGGAATGAACATGGAAGGGGTGAATAACCTGTCGACTACCGGAATTCAGGGAGTAGTCCACAAAGATTTGAAAAATCCCAGCAGAAAAATCAATTTTCTTGACGCGAATATGTGGCGTGTTGATATGGCCTCGGAATCCAACCCTTCGCTGTACAACACCTACGGCGAAACCTGGTTTTGGGACAACGGACACAAGATATATGTGAGGTATCCCCATAAAAAAGGAACCAATATCTTATTTTACGATGGTCACGCATGCAGGGAAAACGACATGGATGTTTATAATAATTCCGAAATGTGGAATTTAGCGCCATAATCAGTAAATCACGATGACTCTCATACGTACTCAAGCCATTAATCAATTAGTATTATTACAATGTCAAAAATAAAAATATCATTAATTGGCCTGGGAATGGCCGGACGCCGTTTTCATGCTTCACTTTCCACTTTTGAAGATACTGATTTAAGCATCTGCGATCTTGATGAAGAACGCTTGCAACGCGCCGGTGATGAATTCAAAACTCCGCTAAAAAAACGCTACCGGGATTATCATAAAATGCTTGCCTGTGAAAAACCGGATGCTGTAATAGTGGCAATCGCGCAATATCCCACCAACCTGAATCCCGGCAGTCCGGGAACTTACGAAAAGATTGTAACTGAAATGCTTGACCGGAAAATCAATATCATGGTTGAGAAACCGTTGGCAATGGACATCGAAACCGGGAAACAGTTAGCGGCCCGTGCCCGTAAAGCAGGAGTTGTCAATATGGTTAATGTTAACCGGCGTTTTAATCCGCTGCTCAACTTCTGTCTGGAAAGAGTGCGGGAACGCGGTCCGGTTATTACCGCGAACTGCCACTTTTACAAAGGTAAAAAAATCGGGGTTAACGACACCTGCGACTGGCTCACGGCGGACATGATTCACGCGCTTGACCTGCTGCGGCATATCAATACCGAGGCAGAGATAACCAGCTTCCACGGCTCAGTCAGCAGACTGAACGCGGATAAACAACCGAGCGGGTTTTACGCTCTCGCTGAATTCGATTCCGGAAGCACCGGAATTTTTTCGAGCAATGTCCGGGTGGGAGTCAGGAAAGAACTGTGGCAAATCCACGGACTGGGAATTTCCGCATACATTGAAACCGCTCTAGATCAGATAAATGATGACCGTCTGGTAAAAGCAAAAATATATCGCGACGACAATTTTCTCTCGCCAAGGGAATATTGGGACTACAATATTACCGGAAGCGATAACTGGCTTAAAAACCGGGGCTTTTACTATTCAGACCGCTACTTTATCGATTGCGTGAAAAACAACAAAGCCGCGCATTGCGATTTTGCCGACGAACAGAAAACCGTGGCGTTATGCCATGATATACTGGATAATAAAGAATTGGAAATAAATATTAACGAATACGAAAAAGAGAGGATTGCATGAAAAAAACAATCTGGATGAGCTTTTTGCTGATCACGGCAATATCATTGACTGCCGGGAACCTTGCCAAACCAAGGGGTTACTGGAAACTGGACGAGGGCAGCGGCGCTGAAATCAAAGATTGTTCCGGCAACGGTTTTCCCGCCGAAGCTGAAAGCTGTGAATGGACCAAATGCGGAAGTCGCAATGTCCTGAAATTCACCGGCAGTAAAAGTTTTATGCAGTTGAAAAGCGGAACGGTCGATCAGAAACTGCTGAAAAACGGAACGGTCACTTTCTGGTTTAAACTTGATAAGGCCGTCAATGCCAGGTTGATGCAATTTACCGATTACTTAATTGTCGATTACCAGTATCCCGCCAATTATCTGGCGGTTACCGCTGTAAACGGCAACGGAAAAATTGTCAGGGACAGGATTGCACGTCCAAAAACTGGTAAATGGTATTTCTTCGCCGTCAGTTGGAGTGAGACCGGAATAGCCGCCTATCTGGATGGTAATGAAAAAATGAAATCTCCACTTGACAAAGGACTTCTCAGCGCATCATCCAAAATGAGCAGTAAAACGCAAAACGTTTACTTCGGAGCTATGCGTCATTCCAGAAAGGGTTTTATGCGCCACCTGGATGGCTGTCTCGCAGACATCAGGTATTTTTCCGCAACACTTACGCCGTCTGAAATCCGGGAAATTTATAATTCAGAAGTTAAGACTTTTTCGGAAACGTCAAAAGCGGACTCCGCGGCTATGCCAAAACCTGCTCCGGTAAAAAAAAGGAAGACAACGGTAAAAAAGATTAAGAAGTATCCCCCGGTGGGATTGGTCGGATACTGGAACTTCAACGAAGGACGCGGCAACGTAGTTCATGACCGCGCCGGCTGGATCGGCAACATGACCGCCCACGGAAATCCGAAATGGATCAAAAACAACTCCGGATATTGTCTGGAATTCGATGGCAAACCCGGCGGAAACGCGGTGTATCTGAAGTTGGCCAGACTTGGTTATTTTAATCAAATGATGGCCAGCGGCAGCCCCATGATCGAACGCGGAGCGATATCTCTGTGGGCAAAACCGGTTGATGGAGGCTTTGTGCCCGATCCGGAAAAACGCAATCAGGGTTGGCTGTTTTTCTGGAGTATTATTATTGAAAAGGATAAGTGGCGCACACTGGTCAACGACCCGGAAATGATGGCAATCACTTTTATGTACGGGCCGAAGGTGCAATCCGGCAGGTGGAATCATATTGTGTTGTCGTGGAATGAGGAAATTGTCCGGCTATACGTTAACGGAAAATTGATTCGGCAACCGGGAGGCGAGGTAGTCATCAATACCCAGAAAATGATGAATCTAAAATCCCCTTTTTATGTTGGCGTCATGTATCCCTGGGTAAAATGGGGATGGTACAAGGGATATATGGATGAAATCAAATACTTTTCGTGTCCGCTCTCTCCCGAACAAGTGAAAAAAGAATATGAAACCGGCCTTGCCAAAGTTAAAATATAAGGATGCAAACCGATGTTGAAAAAAATCACCGTTCTATTTTTTCTGGTTTATGGAATTTCTTTATTTGCCGGGGACAAGCTGGTTGCAAATCCCAAACGCGCAATCAAAAACAATACATGGAAACCGGCAAAGGTTGCCGGTAGAGACTACTGGCAGTTACTTAATTCCAGCCTGGACAAAGTCATGCCCGAGCTTGCCGATATGGATTTCTTCAAAAACGGCGGACGTTATATTCGCGGAAGTTTTTCCAAACGCACAGGCGGTAAAGCGCTTATCACCAAGGAAAATATCATCACCCGGACGCTGGCTTTACGTGAAATTAAAATCCTCACTCCGGACGGAAAAAATTTGTCCCCGGAAGCTAAATTCAGCGCCAAAACCACTGAAGAAGGCACGGTCTTCAGAAATACCGGAGCGCTTAACGACAACGATGACTGGACTACATTTGTAGCCAAAGGTTTTCGCGGCAACGCCAGAATTAAGTTCAAACCATTAAAAATAACCTTACAGGCAAAATTCGGCAAACCGCATACCATCGCAAAATTGGTAATTGAACACGGCGCTTTTAAAGATGCGGGACGCATCCGCAATATTACTTTACAGACAATGGAATCAGGCAAACTGCGTAAAGTTCCATGTAAAATAAAAGAAATTACTACAAGAAAACTGGAAATTACTCCGGATAAACCAGTGAGAACCGCGGAGTTTAACTTGGCCATCAACGGTTGGCCGTTTCTGCTTAAATTAAATCCGGAACTTCTACAGGAAGCGGACTACCTTAAGACTCACCCTTTCTATTTGCAGGCGTTCATTCGCGCCAACCGGGGAGACATCTTTTCACTCACCCCTGAAAATTTCGACACGGCAAGTTTTGAGAAGTTCATTAAAGAATACAAGAATACTCACCTCGGCTTCTACATGCCGGAATGGGACAGCAATATTACCGGCATGCTCGGAAAACCATACACGGCCCGGTATATGCCTGACTACATGAAAAATTATAAAACCCGTGAGGAAGGCCGTAAAGCTTTCGAGAAATTCTTCAAGATGCAGCAAAAGCTCCAGTTCAATGAAATTTTCCCTCACAGCGGTAATATCTCTACTGTCCAATACGCTCCTGCCTGGGGCGTCAAAACCATAGGACTCCAGCTTAGCGGCATGAATTCCAATCTGCCAGTGCGGTCAATGATGATGGCAATGCGGGGAGGAGCCAGGCAGTTCGGCAACATCCCGTGGAAACATTACCAGGCGTTTTTCAGCAGCTACGGACACCCGAACATGAATCAGCCCGATAACGGCAAAGCTCATTCACAAGTGCGGCGCGAACTGTTCACCGGCTATTATATGGGAACGAACTTTCATCAGCCGGAAGGCGCAAGAAACGCTCTCCTGAAAAATACCACGGATAATGGCACGAAAGTTGTCAAACTCAGCCCTAATGGTAAAAACTACCGCGAACTTTATCTCTGGAGCAAAAATCCCGAAGGCGCTCGCGGTGAAAGCTACACCCCGATTTTGTTTCTCGTGGATTACAACCACGGTCACAACGGGCGTCACGGCTGGGGAGGAAATCTTCAGTTTAAATGCTGGCATACTATCCTGTTCAAAGACGGCGATTATATGCACGAAAACTTTCTGAGAACGGTCGACAAATTCATCGATTCGGGCGGTGGAATTACCCAAGTCCAGACTCCTCCATACAGTCCCAATATAAGAAATTCAAAAATCGGCGACATTTGTGATCTTTTCTTTGCAAACCCGCCCCAGTATAACGGATCAATCAAACCGGAACACCTGAAAAAATATCCGGTTGTGGTCCTCCTGGGAGAAATCAAATACAATCCTACCCTGATTGAAAATCTGAAAGATTATGTGAAGAACGGCGGAACCCTGGTCATAAATGCCGCACAGTGCACCGGTGCGATGAACGATCCCAAATTCCTGGGCCTGAAAGTTATTGATGGAAAAAGACTTCGTGACCTGGTGCGCTGGACGGAATTGTCGCCCCAAACTGCCAGAATGAGCAGTAAACGTGAATTATACAACATTGTTCCGGTTAAGCTCGATGGCGCAAAAGTTCTGAAAACCGCACCCCGTGCCAAAGTTCCTTTACTCACAAAGTTCAATTACGGAAAAGGCAATGTGCTTGTTACAACCCCTTATTATATGCTCCTTCAGAAAAAACAAATCGCGCATCCGATGATAGAGGAATTACTGGTCGACTTGCAGCGTGAACTGCTTCCGGTTCAAATTTCAGGAGACGTTCAGTTCCTGTTAAATAAAATTTCCCCCGATCACTGGAAAATAGTCCTGATCAACAACAAGGGAATTATGAAACATCCTCTTTCACGCGAAGTTCCCGTTTCCAATTATGCCGCCGATGTGACATTGACGGCTCCCACCAGAACAAAACTGAAAAAAGTTCTCGGGAAATCCCCGATATCCGTCAAGGATTACAAAGACCGTACTGTCGCATCACTGAAAATTCAGCCGGGAAAAATCAGTGTCATTGACGCAGTAATTCCAGGAAACGGCAAATAGCTTTTTAAGGATTATTTTATTATGAATATGCGGGAGAGGGCATTAACGGCGATCGGGTTGGGGGGTCCTGACAAGGTGCCGTTTCATGCTTATGAGTCGCCGGAGCATGCGATCCGGCAGTTCGGGCGAAGAGTCCACGAAATGTATCTGGAACCTGAGTTGCTGCCGGAAGCAATGATTGCCACGGGTAAAAAATACCACAATGATTTGATCATGATGCGGGCGGTGACGTGTCTGCCTGGAGATCTGGAAGCTGATTTGCGTCAGGAAGGGGGAATTTTACTGCGTGAACGCAAAACCGGAGATATTGTCGGGCACGTGGAATATGATCGTAAAACAATTATTTATTATGATGATTATGTCAATGATCAGCAAACCGTAAAAAAGCTTGATGTGCATAATATTAATAAAATACCTGATGCAATGCGGATCAAAACAATTACTGATTATCGCAATGAAAAATCTACGATGCGCACTCTCGAACTGTACAAACAGGCATTCGGCGGTGAGCGGTTGCTGATTGGCTGGGGGGCCGGTCAGACCGCAAACATTTTAAGTTCGGTTCTGGGTGAAACCGAAGCCATGATTGCGGTGATGGAGGATCCGGGATTATGCAGGGCGATCATGGCACGGCGGCTGGAGCAGGTGAAGCAATATTATCTGTTTCAGAAGTCGGAAGGAATCGAGATTGTTTATACCGGAGACGCCTATGCTTCGTGCAGCTTATATTCTCCGGAAACCTACCGGGAATTGTTTTTTGAGTATCACAAAAAAACGATTGACTTCCTGCATTCAATCGGAATGAAAGCGCTGTTGCACATCTGCGGAAAGATCAATGGCATCCTGGAGGACATGGCGGCTACGGGGGCTGACGTAATTGAGTCGCTGGACCGTCCCTGCGCCGGTGGCGACGTGGAATTGGCAGAAGCGAAACGACGGGTGGGTGACAAGGTTTGCCTCAAGGGAAATCTCGATGCCGTACATGAAATCGAACCGGGACCGCCGGAAAAGATTTATGACCTTGCATTGCAGGCGCTGCATGATGCCGGTCCGGGAGGATATATCCTTTCCACTGAGCAAATTACCATCGATACTCCCGCGGAGCATGTCCAGGCCATGGTTCATGCCAGGGATGACTTCGCGGTGTGCGGAAATAAATGTAAAAAGGAAGCGGTATGAAGAAATATCGAGTCGGAATAATTGGTTTAAGAATGGGAAATCGCTGGGCGAAGGGCGCATTCGATTTGCCGGACACGGAACTTATTATTGTCTATGATAAAAACCCGGAACTTACCCGTAAAAAGTCGGAAGAATACCACACTTCGGCGGCAAAGTCGGAAGAGGAATTCTTCCATGCGGATTTGGATATTGCCATCGTTGCTACGCCGGACCATTTGCATGTGCCGCAGAGCATTGCCGCGCTTGAAAAAGGCATGCATGTAATTTGTGAAAAACCTTTGGCGGGAAATGTTGAACAGTGCCGCAAACTGATTGCGGCGGTGGAAGCTTCCGGAAGATTCTTCATGGTTGGTCAGGTTTGCCGGTATGCGCCGGGATTCCGCACGGCGAAACAGCTTGTGGAGTCCGGCGAAATCGGTGAAATTTTCTACATCGAGAGCGAATACGCCCATGATTACACCATAGTTCCGGGAGTTGATAACTGGCGGAAAGATCCGGCAATCGGCCGTGAACATATTGTCGGCGGCGGATGCCATGCGCTGGACCTAGTGCGTTGGATTGCCGGGAACCCGCGGGAAGTATTCTGTTATACCAATCACAAAATATTAACTGACTGGCCAACCTCCGATACCGGGGTAATGGTAATGAAATGGGAAAACAGCGTCATTGGGCGAGTGTTTGTTTCAAGCGCGATCAAGAGCAAATACACCATGCGCACGGTGATTCACGGCAGCAAAGGGTCGATCATCTGCGACAACACCAGTCCCACCGTCAAGTTTTACAGTTCCAGGCTGGCTGCTGACTCGAAAAGTCATGATTTTATTGAAATTCCGGTAAAGCTGGACAGTCACAATGTCACTGCCGAACTCGATGAATTCATCCGGTATCTCAAGCGCGGCGAACAATGCCCGACAGACGTCTACGAAGGAACCAGGACTGTTGCATTAGCGGAAGCAGCGTTACTTTCGGCGACGACCGGGATACCGGTAAAATTGGAGGACGTTTTCAATTGAAGGCCGGATTTCATGAAACGGACATTACTCCCGACATCGGCATGGAAAGACCGGGAGGATACAACAAGCGTTATATCGGGGCTATTCACGACCCGCTGAAAGTCCGTGCCGCCGTTTTCGGCGATGGCAAAGAAAAGGCTGCATTGATAGGACTCGATACCTGTGCTTTGTTTCCCCATACTTTAAATAAAATAAGAAATCAAATAAATAATAAAACCTGTATCAATCCTAATAATGTTATTATCGGCGCGTCTCACACCCATACCGGCGGGCCGTTGTTCGGGTTTCATCCTGATGAGCTTCCGGATGCTCCGAAGCTTATCCGCAAGCTAATATTCGAGTGTACCGTGAATATTGATCCCGGCTATGAAAGCACCGTTACAGAAAAAATCATCACGGCCCTGAACGAAGCTGACAGTGCAAAAGAAGAGGCGTTTTTTTCTGCTGGCAGCGGCGAAGAGGACAATGTTACTTTCAACCGCCGGTTTAAAATGAAAAACGGCAAAACCCTGACAAATCCCGGACAGTGCAATCCTGACATTGTTGAACCGGCTGGTCCGATCGATCCGGAAGTTGGAGTACTTGGTGTCTGGCGGAAAAACGGCACACTGATGGGATGCGTGGTGAACTTCACCTGTCACGGAACAACTTTCAACGGTCCGGCAGTTTCAGCCGACTGGATCGGGTATATGGAAAGAACCATCAAGGGCGGACTAAACGCGCCGGACGCCGTAACTGTCTTCCTGAACGGAGCTTCCGGAGACGTTACCCAATGGAACCAGCAGACCATGCGCAAGGTCAGGGAAAAAGAAGATTCTTCGCGGTTTGTCGGAGCGCGGGTCGGCGCGGAAGCAATCAAGGTATTGGTGTCGGCGGAAAGGGGCGAGTTTCATCCGGTGAAAGTTATAAATAAGAATATAAGAATTTCAAAACGCAGACCTTCACCGGAAAGTGTTAAAAAAGCCTGTGCAACCGTTGATGTATTTCTTAATAAGTCCGATACTCCAACTTTAAACAATTCTGAATGGGTATTTGCAAAAGAGAGAGTTATTCTGGATTACATGGTAAAAATCATACCTCAAAATGATACTCTGCTTCAGGCGGTTCAAATCGGGCCGGCGGTATATTTGTCGATGCCCGGTGAACACTTCTGTGCAAGCGGGCTGATGGTCAAAAATGCTTCACCGTTTCCTTTTACCTGGATTGCCGGATACACGGGCGGAGCTGGATACGTTCCCACCGCCGAAGCCTTCAGTGAAAGTGGCGGAGGTTATGAAACTGTTCTAACGAATTTTTCATGTCTGGAAATTGGCGCCGATGAAATAATTGTTAAAAACTGTATCGAACTTACAAAACAACTGACCCCGGGAAAAGTCCCGCAGGGACCACAACTGCCAGCTCCGGGTACTCCCTGGGCTTACGGAAAAATCAGCCCTGAATTAAACTAGTGTCAAGTCAACGATAAAATGTCGTAAAGACGAGAAGGATTTTGAAATGATTTTGATGGAAAATATCGCCGTCCGATATAATATCGGACAAGAAATATTAAATAAAAAGCGTTCAAAAGAAACTCGCCGCGAAGCGGTTGCGTTCTTTCATAAGCATTCCGGACCGGAAAGGATTCGAGTTGCCCCGGCAGCCCTTCATCCTTTCCGGTCCAGCCTGCTCCATGAAATTCCCGCAATCTTCACCGGCATTTTACGCTTGACTTGACACTAGGAGATTAACAAATGAATTCAAGTATTACATATCGTGAATATTGTCCGGAAGACGCGGAGGGTGCGAGGACCATGCTTAATAAAGTGTTTCCGGCAGCGGAACTTTCGCGGGAATTGTGGCATCAGCGCACCGCCGGCGATTTCACCGCCCCCGTAGCGCTGGATGGTGATAAGATCATCGGCGTAATTCCGCATAGAAAAGTAAACCTTCAGGTTGCTTCCGGTGCGGCCGTCAACGCCTGGGTGCAACACCGGGTCGGCACCGATGAAACGTACCGGGGGCAAGGCGTCGGCAACGGCATGCAGGATTGTGTAAAGGCCATCCTGAAAAACCGTGCGGACGTCCTGATGGTTTACCGCGGAGCTGAACGGTCCGGGCCGTATAAATTCTACGACAAGAATGGCTTGCATGATGTCACATACCCGAAAACCTACCGGCTGGCGCCAGCTCCGGAAGCCCCGGGAAACGTAAGAAAAATTACCGTTGAAGAATTTTTCAATCGCGGTTCCGGGTTCCTGGATTTATTCAGCCGGGCACATAATAATCTTGGCGGATTCCCGATCAGGAATATTCAGTTTTACCGTGATCGCTTTGCGGATGTTATCGCTGTCAGGGGCCCTGATACCCGCTTTGATATTTTTGTTGTTGAATCAGATGGGCAGCTGGCGGGATATCTGATCGCGGGAGCTTATCGCGGCATGTACAAAGTTATGGAAACCGTTTCTGAAAATTGGGACGGAGACATTCTTGAATTTCTGTTCGCCGCATTCCGGACAAACGGAAAAAACCTTTATGCCGATGTTACTCCCGGTTCCGCGATTGAAGGTGCGGTTATTGCTTCCGGCGGAACAACTAAAGTCCGCAACGAAAGCGCAACTGCGATCATGGTGCATATTTACGATATTGCAAGTACCGGGAAAAAAGTCTGGAATTCCGTTCCTGAACTGGAAAACGTGACCGTAAAGGTCTGGACGCCGCAACGCGAAGGCGTGATCCATGCCGCCGCCGACAACGCTTCCGGACGGGAAATTGTCCTGGAGATGAAAGAGCATGCTCTTTCCCGTTTGTTAATGCGCCGCCTTAGCCTGAAATCCGCCATTGCCGAAGAACGCATCACCGCCACCGGCGTCCTTCCCGGAGACTTGGATTACCTGACCTCGTCACTCACGCCGTGTCTTTGGCAATATCACTACATTGATCACATATAATAAGGAATATTATGGATATTATTTTGTCATTTGCAACGGAAGTGTCCCATTCCGAACGGGCGCATAACTTAGTAAAAACCATTGCCGGCTTTCTCAGCGGCGAGGGCCTGACCGGGAACTTCCATCTGACCGGCGATTATGCAAGGGCTCTACGCAGAAACTGTCGAAGGGATGTAACCGAAGCCTTGCGGAAACATGAAATCGGCTTTCACTGCAACCATCATGGCGCCAGACCTTTCATGGGAGGATATCTTAATTCTGAATCGTGGCTTCGCGGTCTTGAAAAATGGCTGGGAAATGAAATTCCGGGAATGCGGGAAGTCGAAAACCTGCTGGAAATCCGCCCCAAATATTATACAACGGAATTCAGCAAGGCGCCGCAAGCAGTCTACGGCGCTTACCTGGCGGGAATGAAAATCAACGGATTTGTTCCAGATATTCCGGGCCGCGGCAAAGGCGCGGTGTGGTACTGTAACGCATTCTGTCCCTGCGTAAATAATCTCCTCGGACTTGATTACCTTTACAGGGACGATATCGATACCGTTGAAAAAGCAAAAATGCAGTTTCATGAACAGCATGACCTTTTGAAAGGAGTGGAATCAAACCTGTTGCGGACATTTACCCATGAGTACCGTTATCTCCACGAATCCCCGTCAACCATTGTGTTGCCTTTGGACCGCTACAAACACGACGACTGGCACTATGAAGATTATGCTGCCGCCGGATATTTCGCGCACATGCCCCCGGAATCAACCGCCGTTGTGCTAGAAAAATTGAAAAATGTTGTCAGGTATATGGCCAAACAACCCGATTGCCGGTTCCTGAGTTTTTCACAATACTTTTCACAATTTAAAGCAAACAGTAATATTTACCTTAACAGCCGCGACCTTAATAAACTGGCTTGTTATTATGCGGATAATCTGGATGCTTATGAAACATCCGACTGGTCAGTTTCTCCCGCGGAAGCGCTGGGCCTGCTGGTCAGGGCCGTCAGGGTCCGCACGGAATCAGGAAAACTCCCGGAGCAGGTGTACCTCCGGAACCTCCTTGGACCGCTCGATGAATTTTATGAGGAATCAGCATCCCGTGCATTCCCGGCCCAGGCATTGCCGGAATTACTGGTCAAAACAGATCGCCAGCTCGATGATACCGGCGCAATTCCGGGAATTATTGATATTGCCGGGAGAAAATACGGCCCCGGACAATTCCTTAACGCACTGGCAAAATGTTATCTGGCTTTCAACGAAAATTCAGAACTTCCCGAATATCTGGAAATTAATAATGTAAACCTTCCGGAAATTGGCAATGAAGAATTTTTTCAGCAAAAATTGTTTCAACATAAAAACAGTATCGGCAACCTTTATCCGGATGATTTCACCGGAGAACGAATTTGTGAATTATGCCGCAGACAATCCTGGAGCTGGAAACCGGCAATAAAAAAATAACTGTGAGGTTTATTGACAATGAAAAATGAAATTTTCATGAAATTATTAAAAGAAATGCTGGCTATTCCGGCCCCCTCCGGACGGGAAGAAAAAATGGCTGAATTTGTTCGTAAACAAATTGCGGAAATAGGTTATGGAACCGAAACTGATCCCGCCGGCAACGTGCTTGTGCGGATTGCCGGGAAAAATGCCGATGCATCCCCCATGATCTTCGCCGCTCATCTTGATGAGATAAGTGTGACGGTGACAAAAATTAATCCTGACGGGTCTCTGCAAATTATAAAATCAGGAGGCCTTCTGCCCTGGAAAACAGGTGAATGCCCGGTGGATATTATCGGCGATTACGAACCTGTTTCCGGGTTGCTGTCATTTGGTTCCGCACACGGCGGCAGCGCCAGCGGCAAAGAGAAGATTACTTGGAATGACGTAAAAATTATTACGGGATTATCCCCTGAACAACTTGAGAAAAAAGGGATCAGAGTTGGTTCTTCCGCGGTTCCGAAAAAGGAGTTTCGCGGCCCGGTCATCATGGGAGACGAAAACGATCCGATGGTTGCCGCCTGGACTTTTGACGACCGCGCCGGAATGATTGTTCTCCTGCAGTTGCTGGAAGAATTGAAACGGAAAAACTTTCAGCCGCAACCCCCGGTAATAATCGCGTTCACCGTCCACGAGGAAGGCGGCGGACACGGCGCCAAATGCCTGTCGGCAAGGGAAAAACCGGAAATCTTTGTTGCCGTGGATGGCTGTCCGGTAATTGATCCCGATACCATGAAACTCGACGGCCGTCCCGGAGCTTGGAGCCGCGACCGGCTGGCACATTACGACCAGCAGCTGATAAAAGAATTTTCCGCTGCCGCCGAACAAACAGGAACCCAATTGCAAATTGCGGTTTATGAAGGGGCCGCCTCCGACGCAAGCCTTGTTTACGCCGCCGGACACGCCCCCCGGATAGCCTTCATCGGACACGTCCGCGACAACAGCCACGGCTTTGAAACCGCCCGCCTTTCAGTCTTCAATAATACCCTCAAAACCCTACTCGCCTTCTTTGACAACCTATGAATACAAAAGTTATTTGGATGAAATCATAAACAGTCGCCAGTTAAAAGTGACGAAAAATCACCCGTCATTTATTCCGCATCAATCCGCGTATTTAATTTCTTCAAATTTCAGGTTGTCGAACCAGGCGGGGGCGCCGGAACGGTTGATGAGTCTGATCCAGCGGATCCAGTCGTATCCGGGTTTACGGTTGGGAAACTGGATCGGGTTATTGTATTTAATAACCGTTTCAAAATGTTGCCACTCGCCGGGTTTGAAATTCTTATTGCCCAACCTTCTGTTTTGAATCTGCGCGTAAACCGCGCCATTATTTTTGGTGCGTAAAATATCCACGCTGACTTTGTATTTTCTGTTGGCTTTAAGACGACAAACCATCGGCTGGGCAAACGCATATCCACGCTTGTCCTTGTAAGGATCAACACGGAGACTGTATTTGCCGGACTTCTTAACTTTGGGGTCAAGATGAACGAATTTATAACCATCGGCAGGACCGCGCCAAGTCCAGCCGGCCCACCAGTCGGGATGGAGCGTACCGGAATCGTCTGACTCGAAATCACCGTTCGGAATATATGGGTACATCAGCAGCGACTTACTCACTTTCACCCCGGCGGCATTCAGATTTGCCTTGGCCCGGAGCGGCAGTTTCACCTTGCTCCAGCCTTTCACCGGAATGTTAATTTTCTTTACTTCATGCGGTTTCAGAACAACTTTTACGTTCGGATCTTTCACGGTTAGCGGCGCGGCAACCGCAACTTTCCCGGCAACCGTCTGTGGTTTTGCGGTAAGGTTACGAAAAATAAGTTCCAGATTTTTCTGGTAGTCGTCGCGCAATCTGACCAGCACTGGATCCGCAATCGACAGCCGCTGGTAAATTTTGTCCTGTTTTCCGCGCCAGCCGACCTTCAGGTAGATGTTATATCTGCCCTTCTTAAGTTTTTCAGCAACAGTAAACGGGACATCGAGTGTCTTTTCCTCACCGGGTTTGAGGGTTACAACGTCAATTTTTCCGGCCTTGCATCCATCCGGGAGCAGCCAGGAAAGTTCGGCCGCACCAGGAGTTGCCTCGACATTCCGGATTTTTATTTGCGGTTTCACTGTTTCCCCGGAAGCAGTTACGATTACACCAATGCCATTGCCGATCCTGATTTGCGGATAGGCATGATTCACCAACAGCACCGTGGACAGATTTGAGTCCGGAACCGGGAAACTGATGCCATCCTTTATGGATTTCACCGCAACCGGCGCAACCTTGCCGTCAAAGGTGAACGCCCAAGCTTTCTCAACCTTCGGGAGCAGTTTCGACTTCAGGGAGATTGAGCATCCCTTGAGCTTTTCGGTGTTCATGATGTTCACCAGTGCCAGTTTTTCATAACCTTTGTCCAGCACGAGCCACTTTGCCTGGAGTCCGGTAACGGCGGAATTCTGGATCTGTTTTTTTCGATCGATCACCGGATTTTCAACCTGCCTGCCCTTGGTGTCGGTAATGGTCAGGCCTACCACATCCATGTACCGGGCAGGATAGAGATACTGCTTGGTCTGTCTTCGCAGTTTCAGCAAGCCCTGCGCATATGCTTTGGGGGCAGATTCGGAAGTATTATCCGGAGCATCGGGCAGACCGTTAAAACGGCAACCGGTCATAAAGATGTTGTTGAACCGCCGCCATCCGCCAAGTTTCTCCCGGATCGCGTGATTCCAACAGCCGTCAAGCAGAATCTGGCCCGGTACGGTATAACGGAAAATCTCATTGCGGATCACCACCCCGGAAACCATGTGGAGTATTCCGCTCTGACCTGTCATGTCGTTACAGCCCTCGCCGGAACAAACGTAATCGGGGTCGATTTCCCGGGCGGCTTTGGTGGTGTCTTCGAGGAATTTTGTGGTGGCGTGGTAGTAAACGCCGTAGTCTTTGTGGTCGTGGTTAAGATTGGCGCAAACACTACCCTCGCCATAAGCTGAACCACAGCTCGTACAGTCAAAATAGACATAGGTTTTATAGTTACCTACGTACTCTTTGGTCCAGTACATGAGGTAATCTTTCCAGCCTTTGGAGTCCAAACACATGTGATACCGGAGCCCGACCATATCGCCTTTGAATACGATTTTCTTACCCGCATGGGGAATGGCGTAGTTATCACGAGTGAATTTATAAGTGTAAAGCTTGGGATTTTCCAGCCATTTTTTCGGGGCGTATCCGGAAATGATTTTGCCGTCCTTGCACTGTTCCGGGGAATGCAGATTGTCGGCGATGTAGAAATCGGTGTCACCGCCCTCCTCGCGGATTTCCTTGAAGTACTGCTTCACTTCCGCCAAATTGCCGCCCACCGGGGTCGGATATGGGTAGAATCCACCATAGCCATAAGCCGGGCTTGACACTGCAAGCCGGTTCCCCCCCATGAACATCATGCCGGTCTCCCTGGCATAGTCAAGATAGCGCTGCATAACGTTGAAACCGTATGACGGCCAGAAACCGTTCATGCATGTCCATCCGTCCATGTTTTTCACCCATTCGGGATAGAACGGCTTCTTTAGTTTGCTGACAACTTCCTTGCGGTAGAGATCAGCGCCCCAATGCCAGTCGCCGCCGTGGACCGCCACGATCAGGTTGTCAACCACCCGGCTTTTACCGGGAGCCACGCGAATATACTTTGAAAAGTTCAAGTCGATGCTGTTGCCGTCTTCCGAGGGAACCACGAACGTGCCAATATCGTTAAAGGAGGAAAAGTTTGTGTTGTGGTCGGCAATGTAGATTCCACCCTTTTTATCGTAAAGGTCCACGAAGCGCAGCGACGGACAAGTGGCGTATTTCTGTTTCCACTTGGCGGGATTGTGGATAATCTGCCCCCACACCGAATTGATAATCAGTATATCATCAGCACCGGTTTTGCCAACCTGGAGAGACCGGATATACGGGAATTGCACCTCAGTTACTTCCAGCTTGCTGTGATTGTCGACTTCAAGTTTCCAGCGGCTGACGCCGTCTTTTTCCAGCGTAACAACCGGTTTCACGATCAGTTTGCCATTAAGAAAACTGTATTTGCCTTTCAGCGAATTACCCGCAACCTTAAGTTCCAGACACTTACCATTCTTAACCGAAGAGAGTTCCTCCTGCGGATTGTAACCCGGTTTTTTCACCTTGACACGGAAAAACTCGGTGGAAACCTGCGGAACCCGGAATGTGACCCCGGATTTCAGATTGACAATTTCCCGAATGCCGCGCGGGGTGAACACCATTTTCATGTCTGCGTTTTTCAGTACCTTGAACAGCGTCGGATCAGGAACATAGCTTAGTTTGACACCCTGGACGATCGGCGACCTGGTTTCAGAATCCGCAGCCAGCACAAAACGGACATAAACCGCTTTCCCTTTGATGGCTTTACCGATATCCTCGCCGTTTTTAACAGGAGTCCAACGGCAAGCGCCGTCATCGGAAATAAAACACTTCACCCCGCCGGTTTTATTGAATTTCCAGGAGATATTTTTCCATTTCTTCACTCCCGGTGCAATCTCCCCGGAGATGAAGAATTCCTTGTTGGCGGCAAGCCTGGTGGTAGTGGCCGGACCGTTGCCCTCTGGCCTGTATTTCGGGTCCAGGGCAAACACCACTTTATCAAGGGAAGTGCCGCCTTTCCAGCCATCGAGCTGCCAGGTATGCTCTCCTTTGCTCAACTGGTATTCCGGCCCCTGCACCCAAACCCACTTGCCGACCAAATCCGCCCGGTTTGGATTATCGACATTTTTGATTTTTTTGCCGTTGTCCATCGACTCGAAATGGAGCCAGTTGCCCTTGAACGGAAAATATGCCCGATACCAAACCTGATATTTGCCGGGATTACTGATTTGGATCGGAAATTCGATGTAGTCCAGACATTTAACGGTGGCGGCCCCTTCGGAGTTGTCCAGCCAGGTAAACCCCTTTTCGCCCTTCGAAAATTTGAGCTTGCGCCCCTGGGCCACCTTGAAACTGACAATACCGTTTTTCTCGATAACATTACAGTCAATCCGCAAAGTTCCGGCTTCGCTCAATCCCGCTTTGCCGGACGGCAGGAAATCGGTAATTTCCAACGATTCATCAAGTGCGAATACGCTTCCGGACAACAACAACATCAGCAGCGACAAAAGTTTTACGTTCCAATTCATTAGACAAAGTTCCTGTTATTTTAATTTTATTTTAAACATTGCGGGGGTGATTTGCGCGGGACCCAGCAGTTCCACGTGACCATCCAGAAACAGCACGTTGGCTTTGCCGCCGTGCCAGAATCCGATATATCTTTTACTATGCCCCATGTAAGGTGAAGCTATCCGGTTGTAACTGGTTTTTTGACCAGCTCCGGAATCAGCGGCAAGAATCGTTTTGTCTTTGTCGGCAATATCTGCGAATTTTATCAGCTTCACCTGACTTTTCGGGGTTTTCGGACCGAATGCGCCCAGATTCCTGTTCCAGATATACCCAACGCAATTGGGCCCGTATCCACCGTACCAATAAGGATTGGCCGGACAATGCACCACGGTATTGTCGGGCTGGCGTTTTCCCTTGATGTAAACAGCCCTGGGTTTAAGGCCCATCTTTTTTAAATATGGAGCCAATAAATCGTACCATCCGCCACCCGTGGAAAGCTTTGAAGAAAGCTTCGGGGCAATATAGGCGGGTGGCAGACACCCGTCATTGGCTTTCACGAATCCCATAGCTGCCTGATAAAGCTGTTTCAGTTGCTTCTTACAGCATTTTTCAAAGACATCCTGAGCGTTTACAGCAACGGAAAAACCGAGCACCAGACACAAAAAGACCACTTTCTTGACCGTCATAAATTATCCCTATTAAATTTTTTGAAACTTAGTTTGTGGGCATATATTGCGCCCCATCGTACTTGACCTTCCACTGTTCCTTGTAAGTGGCGCCACATTTGACATACTCCGCATGCCCGTCAAGGAATTGCAGGTTGGTTCCGCCCCGGTGGTAGTTGCCGATCGCGTAATTCGAGTATTGAACCAAAACCTGCCCCAATGCCCCGGCAAGATAGTAACTGTTGGTGTCGGTGTCCGCGCCATCAGCCATGAAACAGAATTCGGACGGTTTCAGGATTTCCTGCTGCTTGACCTGCCGGCAACCGGTGTTCTTCCAACTGACAGAGCCTAAATTATAATTCCAGGAATAATTTGTGTAGTAGCTTCCGCCTGAATACCATCTGGCGTTGTTGGCGCAGAAATAGGGGGGCTTGCCTTTTTCGCCCGGATAACTGACTATGCAGGGATTCGGCAGATAAAGGTGAGTATAATTATACCAGCCTTTCAATCCGCCCATGACAGTATCATCGACATAAGTCGGGATGCAGTAATCGTCATAATCACTAATGTAAAACTGGTGAACATTGCCGAATTGCTTGAGATTGTTCATGCAATAACTCTGCCGGGCGGTTTCTCTCGCCTGTTTCAATGCCGGAAGCAGCATTGCCGCAAGGATAGCAATGATCGCTATCACAACCAATAACTCGATCAATGTAAAATTTCTTGCCTTTCTCATTTTATTCCTCTCCTTTCTTATCTCCTAGTGTTCTCATTTTTAATTCTTATTTCCCCTCGTAGTTCCGTTATGTATTATCTTCGGGGGAACTTTCGCGTTAAGATAAGGACTGGACGGTGATTCAATACGGCGCAGCAGCAATTCCGCGGCCTTGCGCCCTACCCCAGCCCGGTCCACCGACACTGTCGAAAACGGCAGTTTGCCGTCCGGGAAAAACATCTTTGCTTCGATATCGTCGCCATAACCGAAAAATTCCACTTTGCCGGGAGTCTCAATCCCAAGTTCCCTGATGGCATTGTAAACGCCGATCGCCGCCAAATCATTCTCCGCAATGATAGCACTCGGTAATTTTCCTTGGACTTTAAAAAGTTCCAGAGTATTCTCCATCACCTCGTTAATTACGGACCTGTTGTTATCAAGACTGCCATTTAAAAAAAACATGTCTTCCGGGATTCCCGCCTTTCGCATGGCCTGCCTGTAACCGTCCCGGCGCAGACTGGGAACATTCCGTTTTGCATTACAACAAATAAATGTGACCCTTTTATGGCCGTTTTGGAGAAAATAATCTACAGCATCCCCAATGCCTTTTGTGTCATCACTTTCCGCCGCATCAACCTTGAAATTGTCTGAAATAAATTCCGGATGGCCGAATATCGCCACGGGAATCCCGAATGATCGCACAAAGTTTATGGTTCTTTCGCTATCATAATTCTGGTGTTGATATGGAATGCTCATGATCATGCCGGCCAGCAAATGGTGGTTGTGCCGGATATGTTCGCGCTCATCTTCGGAACTGTAAAAATTCATCCGCAAAGATAAAAAGTTTTTTTCCCGGAACAGGTCAATTGCGCCATTAACCATAATCACGGTATGGGATTCCTCGAAAGTCTCGAAAAAGGAAAGACCTATCACCCGCCGGGGGTAATTCAGTTTTTTCATCGGCACGTCAACCTTATTGGCAATGAATACCCCGCGTCCACGAATCTTGTATATAAAACCATCCTCCTCAAGCATCTTTAGGGATTTTCTGAGGGTCGGACGGCTGATCTCAAGCTGGCGGCTCATTTCCCGCTCCTCCGGCAGCGGTTCATCAGGAGTAAACCCGCCCATTCTGATTTTCTCCTTGAGGGCTTCAAAAAGCTGCATATAAACCGGATAAGGAGTCTCTTTATCAAGCTCGATATTCAGAAATGACGCCATGCTTTCCCTTATTACCTGCAATTTACTTATGGTTTACTTGTTATTTACCATACACTCATTATAATAGTTTTTTTAAAAATGTCAACAGACATATGCAAAGTTAACAAAAAAAAATGCAAAGAAAAACCCGGCTGACGGGTCCCCCCCCTTTAGTAACCGGTCATTTTACTTGGTTTTTCTATTATTTCGCTTCCGGGGAGGAAATTGTATCTCGCCTGTTCGCCACACTCACTCAAGACACAAAGACGCAAAAAAGATAATTTCTTCTTTTTCGGCAATGCCGAAAAACTTTGTTGTCTTAGTGTCTCCGTGAGGAATAAATATTTACGCGAGAAAATAGATTGACGCATTTCACCCCTTAGCCGATTTTTTCAAAATATTTATTTATGCTGTTGACAACGCCTCGGAAGATGGTTATAATGGAATAAGCGAAACGTTTCGCGTGAAAGCTTTTTTTTAATATGGACATAACATGAAAGCAACAATTAAGGACGTCGCAAGGCATGCAGGAGTAGCGATCAGTACCGCCTCCAATGTGCTGAACAATAAATCCGGTCCGATCAAGGCGAAAGAAGCCACCCGGAAAAAAATTTTCCGCGCCGCGGAAGAACTGAATTATACTCCAAGTATCATGGCAAAAGGACTGAGAAGCGGTAAGACATTTCTTGCCGGAGTTATGTTTCCTTTGGTTACCGGCAGTTTTCTGTCAGAAATTCTGCAGGGGGTAGACGATATCCTGAACGATTACGGTTACAGCATGCTACTGGGTACGTATAAAAACTTCGACAGCTTCAAACATAAGATTTCCGTAATGAAAGCCAAAGGTATAGACGGAATTGTCGCAATCGGGGACAACCGGCAGGAATATGCGGAAGAGTATTTGAAACTGAGCAAATCCGGAATGCCGCTGTCGTTCATTGCCAGGAACCTGGAAATCCCCGGAACTTCCTGCGTTTATGTCGACGGCTGGAAGATCGGTTATCTCGCCGGTGAATACCTGGCAGGACTCGGGCACAAACAGATCCTGGCGGTTCACCAGGAACAACCGGACCGTATGGCAGGATTCGCCGATTCATTGAAAAAACGCGGACTTGATTTTGAACAGGAAACATTGAAATGGGGAACCGACCCATTCGAGTCCGGCCGGAAACTGACCGGCAGGTTCGCGGTTGGCAAGCTGCCGGTCACCGCGTTTTTCGTTAACAGTGAAGTAATGGCGGCGGGAATCATTTACGAGGCGTCGCGGTTGGGAATCAATATCCCCCATGACCTGTCAATCATCGCGGTCAATAACGAACCGGTGTCAAAAATGACTTCTCCGAAAATCACCACCGTGGCACAACCGCATTTCGAACAGGGAGCTGGCGCGGCTGAACTCCTGATGAAAAAACTCAAAGGAGAACCGGCAACCGAAGATGTTAAAATACTTGAACCATATATAATCGAAAGAGAGAGTTGCGGCAAACCCAATCCAAGGAGGTAAAAATGAAGCATAAAAGAAATTTCACACTGATCGAACTACTAGTTGTTATTGCGATAATTGCAATACTGGCGAGTATACTGCTGCCGGCGTTAAAAAAAGCGAAGGAACGGGGACAGGCGATCAGTTGTCTGAGCAACCTGAAACAGGTTGGCACCGGGATGCTGATGTATGCCGATGACAACGACGCACATTTGCCAATAATTTATCAGTCAAACGTGCAGACTTGGTCTAAGTCTCTGTATAGCGAAAATTATGTAAAAGACCTGGGAGCTTTTATCTGTCCGTCCGAATGGCCCTATCAGCCATTCAAGACCGGTCCATTGTCAATTCAATATTATTCCCTGGAACTGGGGTACGGAATGGGCGGCTTGTATACCGGAACCACATCGGAAGTATATCAATTTATTCTCCATAAGGCCTGGTCGCCGGCCATGTCGGAAGTATTGCTGGACAGCCAGTATGAAAGCGCTTCCTGCGCAGGCTGGATCAAAACCGATCTTAACCACGAAGGGACGACCCAGTGGCGCTCATGCCGGAAACGTAAAAACAGCACCAGAGTACATTTGCGTCACGCAAAGATGGCCAATATATGGTTCCTGGACGGTCACGCCCAGCCCATTGGAATTGCCGATAAAATTGTAAGAAACTGGCAGCTTTCCCAACTGGGAACTGGCAGTGTCATGCAGTATTACTCCATCTGTTACTAAGCTTGTAAAAAAATATAAAATTCATAATTAAACAAGGAATATCCTTTGCCATGTCCACACGTGTCCTTATAACCATCCATATAATCCTCCTTACGGCAACCGCCGGGTTCGCATCCGGCAAATCAAGCATTGAACTTATAACCCCGAAGGCGTTCAAAGTATGGTCAGCCGCGCCGCTGGCAAAAGACAACACCAGTATGCCGGTTTACGATGCAAAAACCGGGGAAGTGATATTCTCCCGTAACGGCGGCCGTGAAACTTTTGTCATGGGGCCGAAAGTAACGGATTATACGCTTACGGTCAAATTTAAGATCGGCGAAATTTTCAACAAAAAATACGGCGCAATGAACATCTTCATGCGCGCCGCGAAATCAAGGCGCTCATACTGGATTTACCTTCGCCCCGGATTTCGCGGTATCGGTATTCAAAAGATAATCAGCGGTTACAAGCTTGATCCCATGTACGTCCGCGCCGCCAAAATCAAACGGCTTCCCAGACTCCGGCCGGGTGTGATATACACACTGGAATGCAAGGCTGAAGGACAGAAAATAGAAGTCCGGCTCAACGGCAAACTTCATGTTGAAGCAGTGGACCGCAGCCCCGATCCAATCTTGTCCGGACGAACCGGTTTCGGCGGCGGCGGCATGAAGTTCGACGTAAAATCGCTCAAAATAGCCGAATTGAGCAGAACCGCCAGATTGAACGCTGCAAGCTACCGGTATGGAACCGCCCCGGAAAGCGGCGACAAGGATGGCAGAATCCTGCTGGACGGCAAAGTCAATCGCGGAGAAAATCAGGCATTGTGGTGGTTGAGCGCCAAAGGCGACCCGGAAATTATCTTCGATCTCAGGAAAATTGTTCTGGTCGAAAAGGCGTTGCTTAAAGCCTTCGCCGTTCCCGCCGCCAACATCGCTTCGGTGAAAGTCCTGGGCAGCAAGGACGGCAAAATCTGGAAAGTGGGGGGATACGTAATCAACAAATCGGAAGAGCGCACGGAAGGAGTCCAGTCTCTGGAATGTCCGGCTGAGATTCCGGCCAGATACATCAAAATAATCATCTACAAAACCGCCGCGGACACCCCGGTTAAACTTTCCGAAGTGGAATTCTTCGGACGGGAGAATTTTTCTGGCTACCGGAAAAAAGCTTCCCCGCAAAAATATTTCACACTCTACCGCTTGCATCCCATGCCCCCGAAAGGAAAAGCGGACAAAAACTGGCTCTGTCTGAAAGAAGGCAAACTGACTGTCCCGGTGTTGCGGAGTAACGGCATCGCCGGACCGGTACTGTTCGATGGTACGCCTCTGACCATGACGACCTACGATAAATATTATCTTGAAACCCGGAAAACCAAATCGCAAGCCGTGGAATATGATAACCGGGTAACTTCCGCCAAGTTATCACCTGACGGCAAAACTCTGATAATGGAATGCCGGAATCAAAAATTGCCGGACATAAAAATTCGGATCGTTTACACTCTCGCTGACGGAATTATCCGCAAGAAAACCGAATTTGTCAATACCGGGAAAAAGAAAGATGTTTTCCTGACCGTTGCCACGGAAACGGTTCTTGACCGGAAATTCCGTTCCGGCGGCTGGTACTTTGGCGCTGACCGGGGACTCGGTGGACGGATGCAGGCGTCGGAAGTAACTGTGCCAACCATGACCACCGCGCACGCTCCACTCAACAGCAAAACCGCGGGATTGATCAATTATCCGGCTAAAAAAGGAATTATCCAATACCTCTTCAAGATCAACGACACCTATCTTTATCCAGTAATGCAGCGGTGGAACGAAAAGGCCAATACGCCCCCCGTATTTCTGCCTTACGGCTGGAACGTGGGACTGTGTACACTGCACTTGAAGCCGGGAGAAGCACAGTCGCTGGAATCGCATTGCATGATTTTTCGTGATGACGAGCGAAACTATTACCGGCGTTACCGCAACCTGCCGGAAGTCGTGGCGGAATACAAGGAAATTGTCCGTCCGGAATGGCTGAAGGAGTTCAAGGCGGCATATCCGGCGCTGGCAATTCCTCAGACGCCGAAAACCGAGAAGATTTTTCTTGACCTTGCCCGGAAACTTACGGAGATATATGAAACCGGCAATATCAACATGTTCATCAATGGCGAAGACTTCTGGGGCGACTGGTATTGCGGGAAAAAGACCGGCCTCGGTTGGACAGGGCAGGTTATCGACAACGAATTCCTGAAGCGGTTCATCGCCAAAATCCATAAAATTTCCCCGCGCATCAAGGTCAATCTCTACACCTGGGCCTGGACCGGCTCCGAATATTCCCGGACTTTCCAGGCCCACCCTGACTGGTTTATCCGCCAAAGCAAACGGGGCGAACCGCTGAAAGCATATCACGTGGGGCAGATGAATTACATGAGAAAAATGAATATCCCCGCGTCCCGCGAAAACCTGCTGGATTCCGCGAAACTGATGATGCGCGATTTCAATCAGGACATGTTCTACATCGACGGCGGCAGCGGCGGCCCGAACCAGATCGACTGGCAGGAACTTCAACTCGATTCACCTGTACACTGGAACAAATTCCATACCGGACTTGGCAAGATCGCAAGAAGTAAACCTGACGGAGCTTTCTTCATCAACGGCAGAACCGGATCGTATTTCGATATCGGTTTCTTTGAGGGGCTCAACACAAAACTCAACCGGAATTCCTGGCGAGAGTCCGGGGACGCTTTATGGTCCGTGAAAATGCGTCAGGACTTCGACCCGCTCCAAACCGTGATACCATACTACTGGCGCAGCAACACCTATCCCTATTACAGCAATTATTGTATCGGCCTTGGCATGTACACCTCAAACATCTATGAGGCCGTCTTTTACCGGAATATCGCCTACGTAAATGCGGCTTTCGAGATGAAATTCGCCAAAACCGAAGACGTGGGACTTTCCCCCGACTGGCGCAAGGACTCAGCAGTTGAAACCGAGGCTTACACCTTGTCCAAGGGACCGGGAAAGTTCATTTCAATAATCGATCATTCCAAGCTGCCGCAACCGGTTGAACTGAAAGTAGACGCAAAAAAATTCGGGCTTGATCTCAACCGTCCGGTTTATTCCTGGCTGTTCAGGGGCAAGGATATCAGGCCCCGCAAATACGGGCTGAGTGAAAAACAATCCCGTCTGGCCTACGAAAACGGCGGCTGGGGGCTCAACCTGATCATGAAACCGAAATTCACCGGAATAATCAAACCTGAACCCGGCCAAACCACCTTGTCATTCAAACGGAATTGGGACAAAGAATTGCTTAACATGGTGATGCTGACCAATTCCCCCGCACTGGTATTCTCCGTTGGCGGACGCCGCACTAATCTGTGGCTGCCGGAAACGCTGGGTGTAACCCTTACCGGCAAAACCGACCAGAAAAACCACCGAATCGTTATTGACAAAAAAGGTAAAAAGGCAATTGAAGCGCTGATCACAATTCCCCGGGATTGGAATAATTTACGGAGTTCCGCGAAAATCCGGGAAGTGTTCATCGGACGGAAAAAATTCCTGATCGCGGCCATGCCTGCCGACGTCAACCGGATAGTCATAACCGCCTCACCGGGAAAGCCGCTCGAATTCTTCAAATCGGACACGGTGAAAATTTCCGGAAATTTGAAAGCCGGCGGCACACTGCGGGTTGAGTCGCCAGCAAAAGCAGACCGGTATTTCCTCACCGTTTACGACGAAGGAACTCCGGCCTTGTTCCAGGAAGGAGCGCAACCGGTATTCAATCCGCAACTGCCGGAAACGTTCAAGGCTGGAGATTATCGCGCGGAAATTGTGGCGGTAAGCGGCAACCGGGCGCAAACCGGTTCCGGCGAATTCAAAGTAACCGATGGTCACACTCCGCCGAAATTGAAACAACTCCCACGGAAACGTCCGGGAGTTAAAAAGGTTGCCCCGGTAAACCGCAAGATAAACGGAATCAACGTGCTGAATTCAGCCGTGCAGTCATGGGACTCCCGATTCGGACCGCTCCACGCGAAAGTTGATCTCGATACGCTGACACTATCAAGCGGAAGCCTTGACCAGCCCCATACCAGGTATGGTCACGCCTTCGCCGGAATTGAATCCGACAACCTGAAAATCGTCACCATCAAGCTGAGGAATACTTTTTACAAACACTTCTGCAATTACGAACGGAACACGTATTCATCAAAGTCCCCTGCCCTGGTCGGCATCCTGATCGACTACCATACTCCCGCCGGGTATGTCAAACGGGTGGCGCTCGGACTCGGACTGATGAAGACGGCCAGGAAAAGCCGTCTGCCGTCGATCGGCGCGAACCGGGCTATATCCCAGTTCGTGAAACTGGATAATTTCATAAATTCAGCGAAAACCGGGGAAGTAACTATCGACCTGGCAAAATGGGCCCCTCCCGGCTGGGACGGTAAAGCCTGGCTCTGGGCCGCCGCCGACGGAGGGCTTTACGGCGCAAGAAGAATCTACCTTACTTTGACCCGCAACAGCAGTTCCGCCGACGGCAGAAAGATCACCAGCGGCAGGAATCTCACTCCGCGGACAACCAAACCCAAGTTTCGTCCGGCGAAATTCAAAGATAAAATCAGGATAGATGGAAAGCTTAATGAAAAAGACTGGAAAAAATCCAGGAGATACACTGGTTTCCGTACCGTGCCCAATCTGGATATTCCTTCGCGGAACACCGTAATGCTGATAGGTCAGGATAAAAATTATCTCTACCTCGGCATAATCTGCGGAGAGAAAGAGAAAAAGCTCCTGGGCTCGAACGGCTCCCGGCTCTGGCTCCACGATGGGCTGGACATAGCATTCGGCAAAAAAGGTTCGAAAGACTTCCACAAATTCGTAATCGACTGGGAAGGTAAAGTTTTTGAGGCCGATTATCCATCAAGCGCCCCCAAGCGGAAATGGAAAATAAAAACGGCTTGCGCTCCATTGCCAAAAGGCGGCTACATCGTGGAAATGGCCATTCCCCTCAAGGACCTGAAACGCGGCGGTAATTTCCCGTTCAATCTTGCAAGGTATCGTCCAGGCAGGGAGAAGATGGAAATTTATTCCCTGGTTCCGCTCGAAGAATTGAACTTGCTGAATCCTGAATTGTGGGGCAGCATGGAACTGATAAGCCAATAAGGAAAAATACACCATATGAAACCAGTAACCTTGAAACGTTATGAAAACAATCCTGTCATGTCCGGCAACCCGCAGCATGACTGGGAATGGCAGTTTGCCTTTAATCCCGGCGCGGCCATTCATGATGGTAAAGTTTATATCCTCTACCGCGCGGCAGGAAAAAAACCGAAAAATCCCGGCACAAAATTTCACGAATCAAGAATCGGCCTGGCGGTTTCCGAAAACGGATACGACATCAGTTACCGCCACCCGGAGCCGGTAATCGACTGGTCACCGGACGACGAAGACGAACTCGGAATTTTCGGCATCAGCGGCGCCGAAGATCCCCGGATCACAAAAATCGGCGACACCTATTACATTGTCTATACGATTACCTCGGACTCCTGGGACCGGCTGGCCCTGGCCACTACAAAGGACTTCAAAACCTTCACAAAACACGGTTTGATCCTTGAAGACATCGCCCAACGGACCGCCGGACTTTTTCCGGAAAAATACGATGATAAATTTCTTATCCTGCACCGGCCCATTCCCAATATCTGGATATCGGAAAGCCGCGATCTGAAAACCTTCGAAAACCCGAAAATGATCCTGACCAACAGAATCCTGCCGTGGTGCGAAATGAAACTTGGCATGTGCGCTCCCCCTATCAGGATGAAAAACGCCTGGATGGTCATTTTCCATGGCCGTGACCGTCATAACACTTACCGGCTGGGGGTTTTCTGGCTCGATCTCGATGATCCAACAAAAGTGCTGAAAGTCCAGGAACAACCGATACTGGAACCCGAAGCCGAATATGAAAAGAAACAGGGAATAACCTCCAACTGCGTTTATGCCTGCGGCGCGGTGGAAATGAACGGCGATATTCTCGTATACTACGGCGCTTGCGACGGCTACACTTGCGTGGCGTCAGCTCCCCGCAAAGATTTTGAAATCTGAACGGCAAGGCACATGGAAATATCAGCCGGGGAGAAAAAATCCCTGGAACTGATGGCCCCGGATAACCTTTTGCGGTCAAACCTCTCCGCGGCAAAGCTTTAATACCGATTTGCGATCTAAAAGCAATTCGGTATTAATTCACCGTGCCGAAAGAAAAACCGGTCCGATGGCTGATCCGTCAAGCCTACGGATACCGCGACCAGGAATACTTCCACCTCAAAATCTTCGACCTGCCCAATATCGATACCAATAGGAAACTGTGATTTTACGGATCAAAACGCAGAAGAGGCTACTTTATTCTGATAAACTGTTCGGGCACTCTGGTATAAATGGATGGTGCCGAAGGTGGGATTTGAACCCACACGTCCTTGCGGACACTGCGCCCTGAACGCAGCGCGTCTGCCGTTCCGCCACTTCGGCTTGATGAAGTAAATATCAAACGGATTCATAATCTAACTGAGTGCAAAACTTTTTCAAGCTCTCTATAAAAAAAACAATGCAATAAAAAGTGCCATTCGCTCTGGTTTTCCACATATGCCGGGTTATTGTAAAAGTATGTTAATGGAAAAAGAAAGATATTTGGAGAATGGGAAAAAAGACATGGGCATCTTTGTCTAATTCCCCGGAAAGCCTTGTAAATGAACTGATAAAGAAAATTTCTCTTCCGCGGCCAATCGCGCTATTTCTTGCTGCGCGGAACGTTCAGCCTGAGGAAGTGGATCGATTTATCAAACCATCGCTTAACCGTTTGAGCGATCCTTACAGGTTTCCAGGGATTGAAAAGGCGGCCGAACGTATTTGGCTGGCAATCCGTAACCGGGAATTAATTCTGATTCACGGGGATTACGATACCGATGGCATTACCGCCACTGCTCTGCTTGCACATATTTTACGCGATAACGGCGCGGAAGTTTTCACTTTTCTGCCTCACCGTTTTGATGACGGCTATGGTTTTACTCCGGAAACCCTGCATAAGGCCATCGAATCCGCATCTCAGGAATGCAAACTGCTGATTACCGTGGACTGCGGAACAAACAGCGTCGAGGCCGTCGAGGAAGCTAATAATATAGGAATAGACGTAGTCATCACCGATCATCACGAGCCCGGACCGGAAATCCCGGAAGCTATTGCCGTAATCAATCCCAAAATGCACGATTCCCTTAAAGACCTCCAAGTTCTTTCAGGCGCTGGCGCGGCATTCAAACTCTGCCACGCTTTCCTTAAATTCGGACGCGAAAACAACTTCGGCGGATTCACTACCGAACTGTCCGATATCCTGGACCTGGTCGCGCTAGGGACAATCGCCGACATCGTGCCGCTTCTGGGAGAAAACCGCATCCTGGTAAAACACGGACTCAAAATACTCCGGAAACAACTTCGCCCGGGGGTGCGCGCCCTCTTCGAGATGGCAAAAGTCAAGCCGAAACTGAAAGCTTCCGACATAACGTATAAACTCGCGCCGCGCATTAATGCGGCCGGACGCCTTGGCGACGCCAATACGGCCTTGGAACTCCTTGACGCCGAAAACATTGTCAATGCATACCGCTACGCCGAAATGCTCGAAAAATACAACGTCGAGCGCCAGGAGAAAGAGCAGGAAATCTACCAGCAGGCGCGAGAGCAGATCGAACAGAAAATCGACGTCAATAATTTTTATTCCATTGTCGTTGCCGGGGAAAACTGGCATCAGGGCGTTATCGGCATTGTCGCTTCACGCCTTGCCCGCGACTACAACCGCCCGGTAATAGTGCTGACCATCCAGAACGGCGAAGCACACGGCTCCGGACGCAGTATGGCGGACCTGAATTTGGTCGAAGCGCTTTCCAGCGCCAAAGACCTCCTCACCAGATTCGGCGGTCACCCCATGGCGGTCGGCCTCGGCCTGCCCAGCGACAAAATCGACGTTTTTTACCGCAGGCTTGAGGATCATATCAGCCATCAGCTGTCACGCGCGGACTTGATCGAGCATCAGAACTACGACGGCATCGTGGAATTCCGGGAACTCGACGAGGAATTCTTCAACTACCTTGAACTTCTAAGTCCGTTCGGACACAGCAACACCCAACCGGTTTTCCGGATAAACCAACTCGAAACCGTCCGCAAAAACGGAATCGGCAAAAAACACTGCCGGGGAATTCTCCGTGACCGCCACAATGAAATCATGGATTTCATCGCGTTTAACCGGCCGGTCGACTCCTTCCCGCGCAATGATTTCGACATTATCGCCATCCCCCAGATGAATGAGTACGGTTACGAACGGAAACCACAACTCCAGATCGTCGATTTCCAGCCAAGCTACTAGTGTCCTGTCATGGCTGTTTTTGCGGTATGACAAGTTATATTGTAGATTGGATTTTGTTTTTTTTCGACTGAGAAAAAATATGAATATTTCTCGAAGGAGAAAAGGGGAAATACAACTGCAAGAAGCTTGCCGCAAAGCGGTTGCGTTCTTTTAAGCTTGACTTAGCACCCTTCAAGAACCTTCGATACCTCGGTATCGGCGGCCTTTCAGAATACGAATCAATCTCAAAATCTTCGCAATCATACCGGAAAAACAGCCTTGACAGAACACTAGACCAAAAACTTCAAGATCAACGGAATAAAGGAAATTTCAGATTCAAGGATGGAAATTTCCGCGAATTCATGTAAGTTGAAAACCTGCCAGCCAAACTTATGCCCGGGTGGCGGAATCGGCAGACGCAACGGACTTAAAATCCGTTGTCCGTAAGGACGTGCGGGTTCAAGTCCCGCCCCGGGCACCACCTTATTATCAACATTTTACAACCCTTACACCCAACTTTTTACCTTTGCAGTGATAACACCTGACAGAGCATTTTACAAAATATTATACGCACATAACACGCACACACCATTAATACACACATTTTCTGCTTATCTATAAACGTATTTAGCGAACTCCATGTGCCTTTTCACCGGCAGGAATAGTAGTTTGTGACCTTGTGGAACGTATGCGACGCATTTATTTCCGCCCAATCCAGCAAGGTGGGAACGATATTGATGTACCGGTTTGCCGATTCGTAATATTCCGCCAGCTCTTTACGGGTTTCCGGCAAATCGGGAAGGCAGGAAGGTACGTTAACTTCCTCCGGAGAAAATTTTCTCCGGGTAACGCCGGGATAATCATTGTTCATCCATGCGACCAAAATCTTCCGCCTATAAGAAGCGATCATTTCCGGCAGAGAACTGAAGGACCGCGGTTTCAGTTTATACTCCGGCACGATGCACGAACTATCACCGATGCCGGAATCGTTTCCTGAAATTGCATATTCCCGGACTCCTGAAACTGGTTGATCGCCTTTATCATGCCGACGCAAATATTACTTGCGGGGAAGCATGCCGAAGTAAGCGGCACACTGAGCATTGATGAAAAGAAGTTATTATTGAATCCGACCAGGCTTATATCTTCAGGCATGGAAATATTCATGTTTTGCAGCAGATCGTAAATTATATAAGCGCGGTCGTCATCAGGGGCAATAATCGCGGTAAAGTTTTCATGTGACGAAAACAGATATTCGACCGCGCTCCTCGGATCATTAAAATCACCATAACGGGAATAGTTGGAAACGTTGACCGGAATAAGTTTCAGCCCAAACCTTTTTGCCGCGGCGCTCAATCCCTGCATTCTCAGTTCGCTCTCGCCCACTCGCGGATAATCATTGATAAAGGCTATTGTTTTATGGCCGAGCTTCTTGAACATTTCCCCAACCTTGAATCCTGCGTCATAATTATCAAAAAACAGGCAATTTCCGGTATCGGATTTCCGGAGAATAACAATGCTGAAGATTCCGCTGTCATCCAGTTTACTGATCTCAAGATCGGAATAATCATGTTCTATGAAAAGAATTTTAACACCTTCATTCAAATAAACGTCTTTCTTAAGAAAGCTATGGAAATAGATTTTTAAATCCACGTTATCAGGCAAAACCGTTTTCAACTCCCTGATAATTGCATAAAAATAGCTGTCACGCGCCCAACGATAATGAAAGACAAATCCAACTTTTACGGTTTTCTTTTTTTCTTCCCGGTAACCGATCTTTTCCAGTGCCTGCCCGGTCACGTAAGAACCTGAACGATCTTTCTTTATTATGATTCCTCTTTTCTCAAGGATGCTCATTGCTTTTCGGATAATAATCCGGCTGACGGACAATTGTTCATGCAATTCTCTTTCCGATGGGACTTTCTTCCCGGGAACCAGCGCACCTTCACGAATTTTATCCGTCAGGTTTTCCACTATTTGTTCGGTTTTTGTTTTCATATTATTTATACAACTCCTTGTTTTTACATAACTGGAACTAATATATCTCCAGTTATAAAAATATTCAAGAAATATTATTGCCTATATATTGCAATGTATAATTTTTTATGGTACTATGACCATTGCAGTCACATCAACAAACAAAACTTAAACGACAGACTTTAAGATGCAGCAATACCATCAGCGTATTAATGACGGTAAATTATTAAAAGCAACTAATATGCTGGTTGATTTCACCGGCAATTCCAGCACCCCGATAATCAACAACCGGGAGCCGCTATTTTCATGGGCGGTAAATGGCGCCGGACCGAACGCATTTCAGTGCGCCTGCAGGATTCTGGTGGCAAAGGAACCCGACGACAATTCAATTGTTTGGGACAGCGGCATGATTAACCGTGACACCAGCCGGCTGAGATACTCAGGATATACCCTTGCGGCTGAAACCGCATATTTTTGGAAGCTGCAGTTGCGGGATATTACCGGCAAGAGTAGCGGGTTCACCGGATGGCATATGTTCCGGACAGGTACGTTTAATCCTTCCGACAATAGAAAGTTTTCCCAATTAATGGTTCAGGAAAACCGGGTGCATCCGAAAATATTACGAAAGAACGGTGCGGATTCGTATTTCATCGACTTCGGAAAAGACGCATATGCCGGTTTGGAACTAACCTTGTTCGCAAACAAACCAGGAGAAGTAGAACTTCATCTTGGAGAAGCACTCACTCCTGAAAACTCTATTTTGAAACCGGAACCGCATTCCAATCAATGCGGCAGGCGCTTCCGTAAAATGATCCTGGAACTTCAGCCGGGACGCAAAACATATCGCGTTGAAATCCCCAAACCGTTTATGAGCGATGGCTATCAGACCAAACATTACAACAATCGGGAAAAATTCTGCATTCTCTGTCCGGAGCATACCGGGGAACTGATGCCGTTCCGCTACCTGGAAATAAAAGGCCATAAACACGAACTGAACAGCATTGATATTGTCCAGCTTGCGGCAAACTTTCCGTTTGATAATAATGAGTCAGATTTTAGCAGTTCCGAACCGGGACTGGATGCCGTCTGGGATTTTTGCAAATATACAATTAAAGCCACCACGCCGTTTACCGTATACATCGATGGTGACCGCGAACGTTTGCCATATGCTGGTGACACTTACATCAACCAGCTTTCCCATTATTGCTGTGACCGGGAATATTCATTAACCAGAAATACACTCGATTATTTTTTTCAAGTCGGCACCGATTGGCCTTTTGAGGCGGTTATGTCAATCATTTTAATTGCTCATTCAGACTACCTTTATACTGGTGACATTTCAATCTGCGAGAAATATTATGAGAAACTGAAAGCTTTGCTTTTCAGCGAATTAACCAGGAACGACGGTTTACTGGTTACCGGAAAAGTTACTGACGAACATGAAGTCTTTAAAAGAATAAGGACAAGACTGGAATTCTTCAACGACCTTGTTGACTGGCCGAAAGTTCTTCGAGGAGATTATGAAATCGGACGGGTTAACACTGTGGCAAATTCTTTTCTTTTCCGCGCTTTGAATACTCTCGCCGAGATTGCGCTGGCTCTTGACAAATGCGATGACCATGCGGAATTCATGGAACGAGCAACAAAACTCGGGAATTCCATAAAAACAAAACTGTTCAATCCGGCAACCGGATTATTTCTCGATAGTGAAGGCAGCACTCACAGCTCCCCGCATGCCAATTTCCATGCGGTCGCGGCAGGATTGGCAAAACCTCATGAGTTCCCAAAGATTGTGGAACTGTTGAAAGGCTGTGGCATGCCCTGCGGGTTATGGGGAGCACAGTTTCTGCTTGAAGCGCTCTTTCAGGCGGGGGCCGAAGATCATGCGCTGAAACTTATGACGTCAAACGGACCGAGAAGCTGGCTAAATATGCTCAGACAGGGAGCAACCATGACGATGGAG
This sequence comes from Victivallales bacterium, assembly GCA_963678815.1. Lineage (GTDB taxonomy): Bacteria > Verrucomicrobiota > Lentisphaeria > Victivallales. The sequence goes on along the minus strand of OY787460.1, from coordinate 2,121,375 downwards.
TGCTGGAGCAACGAGTTGCAGCCGGAACAGGACTGGAACCACGCATGGTCAACCGCCCCGTTGAACATAATAGGCCGTTTCCTGATGGGAATCAGGCCGCTGGAGCCTGGTTTCCGGAAAATATTAATCCAGCCGCGTCCCGGTTTCCTGAAAAAAGCATCGTTGCGGTTGCCGACTGTAAACGGAACCGTTTTTACAAGTTTCAGACAAAGCGATTCTTGCCTTGAATTGGAACTGGAAATTCCAGGCAACTGTTCGGCAACGGTTATACTGCCTGACAAAGTACAGGGCCGGAAAGTTGAAAAATTACTGGTTAACTCCCTGAAAAATGAAATCTTCTCGACGGTTGGCAATATCCGCATTGACAACCTTTGTCCCGGAACTCATAAATTAGCTTTACACATGGAACCTGATAAAATAATAGCAATGGAAAGCATTCGGTAACGGAAAGATTTTTTATTTTAACAAATAAAGAAAATGGAGGAAGGAATGATGAAAGAGGAATCAGTGGGGAACAGGTGGCGCAAATATTTCACCCTTATTGAATTATTGGTAGTAATAGCGATAATTTCCATACTGGCCAGTATGCTGCTGCCGGCGCTGCAGAAAGCACGGGATAATGCTAAAACTATAAAATGCGCCGGTAACGGGAAACAGATGGGCAATGCCACGTTGATGTATACACAAGATAACGATGGCTGGATATATCCTTGTTATGGCACTTATTCATGGGAAGCTCCCTGGTTTAAAGTTTTGAATGATAACTATATCAAAAACAAGGAAATCTTTCGCTGTCCCAGTGATGACAATTTTGCATATTATGATGATAATTTATCTTATGGCATAAACAGAATGGGATCATCATCTTCAAACAGAAATGGGTTGGGATATTGTTTTGGTTATGCAGCTGAACCGCCAACTAAAATATCTAAACTGAGTAAGACTTCAACATCTCTGGCTTATATTGATTCCAACGGCGACGGAAATATGGACGCATGGGCATTATCATATACTGTAAATCCTACTTATCCATCGGGAACCAGGCATAATAACGGGGCCAACAATGTCTGGCTTGACGGTCATGTCAGCAGACATACTTTCACAGAGACAAATTATATGAATAAAGAATGGTGGAACATACACAAGTAGCCGCGCTTAATGAAGATAATTAATCAGAGGCGGTGCGGAGCCCGGATTTGAAAGGATTCGTTTGCCTGCCTATCGGAATAAAATGTCAATGCGAACTATCTACATGAATCAGGACAATCATCACTTTTACGGACGCAACACCGTAAAGGAGATGACCGTAAAACATCTGGAAAAGCTTGTCGATTTTTACGCTCAAAACACCCAGGTCGCGGCAGTGTTGTTCTGCGTCAACGTGCAGCGCGCCTTGTTCAACAGTGAAGTTTGGGAAAGGTTTTATGACGGCAGCGATGAAATATTGCGGAGCCGCGAACATGGCGCAATAAATATTAAAACGCTGTACGAACGGAATATAAACCACTTCCAGGTATGGCTGGACCGATGCAGGTTCAACAACGTCGAAGGTTTCCTGTCGATGCGGATGAACGACATCCACGGGCTTTATGCGCCTGAAGACAGCGTATTATATCACTGGCCAACCGAGTTCTGGAAAAACAATCCGCATTTACGGCGGATTCCTTACGATAAGCAATGTCCCCGTGCCGGAGCATTCGATTATGGCAAACAGGAGATCAGAAATTATCATCTGAAATTCATCAAGGAACTGTTTGAACGTTTCGATTTTGACGGCTTTGAAATGGACTGGCTGAGAAGGCCGGCCTGTTTTGCTCCGGGAAGTGAATTCGAAGGCCGCGCAATCATCAGCGATTTTATCGCGGAAGTGCGCACAATCGCAGATTCCGCGGCAAAACGCCGGAATCATAAAATACAGTTGGCGCACCGGGTTCCGGCCGACCTGGAAACATGCCTGGATATGGGGCTTGATGTCATAACCTGGTCAGCAAAGGACAATGCCGGTCTCTTATGTTTGTGTTCATCCCTGAACAGCGCGAATTTTGATTATTCCATCGACGTGTGGAAAGCCGCAACGCAACATAAAGCAAAAATTATCACCCACGCGGATTGCTGTACCCAGGCATATCCGGGACCGCAGGTTTTAGATTATGAGTTTGTCCTTGGCAGCGCCGAAGAAGCGCTTATGCGCGGAGCCGACGGTATCTATCTTTTCAACGAATGTTACCGGCAGAGCGATGCTCCCGAACTGCTCAAGGAAATCCTCACAAGCGCCGGAAACCTGGAAACTCTGCAAGAAAAAAACAAACGGTTTTGCTTGGCTTTTCCACAGGAGACCGCGGAGGGTGAGAGTGTTAAGAATATTCTCCCTGTCAGTCTTATTCCCACCGAAGATTTCCAATTCTACCCATTCGGGAACAATCAGAGCCGTAGAGGTACGACCATCATGCTGAAAATACCTTCCGGCCGTGCAAATCCCCAAAAGCAATACTTCCTTCGGGTGGGATTCAGCAAAAAGCTGTGTCCTGAGGATATGAGCAAAATCACCGTAAGAATAAACACGAATCTGCTCGAGCCGACAACATCTTTTAAGTTTTCGAACAAGTATCAGGAATTTTACGGGAGAACCTGGCATTTTCTCGACTTTGATGCTGATAGCGGATTGCCGAATAATGCGCTGTCGGTTCTTGTCTGCCCCGTTCCCTGTGAGTTCCTGAAGGAACACAAAAACTCAGTTGAGATCGTGCCTCCACAAATTAAAAACGTAAAAGTAATCTGGGCGGAAATATTATCCAGATAAACATATTTCCCCATCATAATCACAAAATATTTTAACAAAAATAAAAAGGGAATTAAAAATGAAAAATTTCTCCGCAGTAGTAATATTGTGTATTTCCTGCTCAATGGTAAATGCAGCAGGGTGGACCAGCTGGACAGACAAAAACGTAGCGGTTCCGACACCGGCGAAATACGAGTCGTTTGAGGACGGCGCCCCGAAGACCTGGCAAATACAAGGGAGTGGTAAATTTTCCATCAATCCGTGGCACTACAAGCTCGGAAAAAAATCACTGCAATGGGATTTTAAAGCCGGCGACATTATCAGAATAAACAATACGATCGGCAATCCGAATCGGCGCGGCCTGCAAAACAACGGTTGTTACTCCTCGTTCTGTCTATGGATATACTCCCCTAAGCCATTAAAAAACAAGCAGTTGCGATTTGAGTTCCGAACCGGTAAAAAAACTACCGCCTATTTCGATTTTGCCCTGAATTATAAAGGCTGGCAGTTTGGCTCAGTATGCTATCACCTGAAAAACTTCAGGGGAAAAACCTATCTTCATGGCAACGTCTCGGAAAAAACCGACAACATTCTAATTAAAGCGCCGAAAGATATTGACGGGACCATAATGTTCGACCTGGTTGTTTATAACGGCCCCAGGTACTGGATGTTCAGAAACATCCTCCCTAATCCTACTCCGTGGATTGCGCCGAGTTTCGATACCGCGAAATATCCGGTGCCGAAGAAGGTCAACAATGGTGACAGGGAAGCTATCAAACGCATAAAAAACACCTTGTTATGCCCAATAATCATAACCAAGACCACTTCCGCGGAAGGTACGAAAAGATTCAAAGGGATAATGAAGGTAATCGACTTTTATAAAATTGTCGAAGATGAGCACGGCATCAGGGGAACTCCCATAAATTTAGGACGGCAGCACGGCGGCGGCGGCCCGGAATACATGACTTTCAACGGCATCTCCCCGAATGATGTGACCGGTTATAAATTCGGGACCGGTCAGGCGCGGGGATTCCAGGCTACCCACAAAAACTCGATCCTGCTCAGAGTCTTCGCGGAAATACCTAAAGCTTTGGCAGCCGGATTGACTCAGGAACAGTTTGATAAACTGTCAGTTGAGATTGTTAAAGTATGGAAATTCCTCATCGACCAGAGCTTCAATACCAGTTACGGTTACAATACGCCTTATCCCTTTTCGTACCTGAGAACTTTATACGGTATATATCCGACACGCAAAGCCCTGTATAAAGCGGGATTGATGCCTGAATTATTCCAATACTCGCAGTACAGCAAGAATTGTCTGTTCACTACTGGCGAAATGAGTATGGACTATTATTTCATAACCCCTTCGCTGTTCTATCTGGTGTTTTTGTATAGCGAAGACGTTAGCAAACAGATACAGGTGCTGCGCTACCTGAGAGACCGCCTGAGCCGGGAAATCACTACCGTGCAGGGATACAACGGCTTCAAACCCGACGGTTGCGGATATCATGGAACTTCCTTTGCCGTCGATTATTTCAAACAAGGTTTTTTGTCTATCTGTAAAGTTGCCTATGCGGTCAGCAACAGTTCGTTTGCGTTATCCGATGCCGCCTACAACCGGCTGAAGAAGGTTGCCATGTGCCTGTATTTTTACAGCAACAATGTCGAATTGCCTATCTTCATGCAGGGAACCCACGTTCTTTCCAGGCATTGGGAGCGCGGATATTTCAGATACGAAGCAAGTCAGCTGCCGGGAATCCTCAGATACCTGGCACTGGCCGGCAAAAACGGTTGCGACAAGGAACTGGCCCAGGCCTATGTAAACCTAAAGCACACTTTCCACAGACGGAATGTCCCTTATTTCGGCGGGAAATACGATTCCGTTTTCGAGAAAAAATACGGAATAAAGCCTTCAGCGCCGCCGCGGGGCAATATTTCCATGCCATATGCCCCCCTGGTTGCCCAACGGCGCGGCGACTGGGTAGCAATCGCCTGGGGAGGAGGCAATGACATGCGGCAGCGAGGCAATCATTACGGATACTGGACTGTCAACGGCCCACTTTCTATTCTAGGAAAAAAAGGATTTCACGGCAGCGGAACCGAGGAATTCGGCTGGGATTGGAACCGGGTAAACGGAGCCACGAATTTCTATATTCCAGAGCTGTCCGGCATCAAACTCATATTGAGCGGACGCAAACCATTGCCTGAAAATGTGGAAGGGCTCAAAAAAGCCGATAAATGGTATCAACAATTCAGAAAGACCGATGCCATAGATTCCATTGCGACGGCCCTTGTGGTAGGTAACGGGGGAATTTCATGGCGCGGAACTAACGGTTGTTTCAAGAAAATCTTCGGCCCGAATAAACTGCTGCTGCCGTGCGGCGGGATAAAAACTTATTTCTTCATCAACGACAGGATCTATGCTTTGGGTTCCAACATCACTTCATGGAACAAAAAATATCCGTTGCAAACCAATCTTTACCAGAAAGCTTTGTATGAATCAAAGATCGTCTATCCGAATAAGAAAACATTAAAGGGCAAAGCGGAAAGCCACAAACTGAAAGATACTTCAACCTATATTGACGGCAAAAAAATCACCGCATGTCCCGTGCCGGATACGGAACTGGCGAAAAATAAAGCTCATCATCTTATCGATCCCCAGGGTAGCGGCTACTATGTCCCGGCTGGACAAGATTTGTTTGTGGCGCGCAAGCACCAGAAAGGGCGAACATCGAACTATTGGAAACACTATGACCACGAAGGCGATTTCGCGACAGCCTGGCTCAATCACGGCATCGGCTGCAAAGACGCTAAATACTGTTATGTTGTAATGCCGTATTGCGACAAGTCAAAATTCGCGAAATTCAGCGGCAAGAATTTTGAGATTCTGCGTCAGGATGGTTTTGCTCATATCCTGCATGATAAGATCGACAATTTTTATGCCGGAATATTTTTCCGTGGCGGGAAAGTCACAAAATTGCCGTATGTGGAAAATGTTGAGCGTGCATGTCAAATAATGTACCGTAAGCAAAACGGCAAGCTGGAAATCGTGGTCGGCGATCCGGCTACTCACCGGAAAAAAATTGATAATGAATATGGTCGATTTGGTGGCAAAAGCCTGTTAAAAATGCTGAAAGTAACATTCACCGGCAAATGGAAACTGCAAAAGCCAGTCGATGGAGTAAAACTCATCAGTTCGGACAAAAATAAAACTGTCATTGAGTTTGCCTGTATTCACGGTAAAGATTTCAATTTTACTTTGACAAAATAGCAACCCCCGTGTTATTCCACCAGATAACCCGAGAAGACTTAACTGATGATTAAAATTGCGGTCCGTCTTGCCTGCGTAATTGCCGGAATAATACTGGCAATCTGGATTCTTAGCGAGATTCTGTCTCCGAAACTTCACAAAATAAAGTCAGAATCAGAAGTTTCGCATTTAGAGGACTACCGGAAAAATTTTGAAGTTAGCCTTCCTGAAAAGCCACCGCGCATCCAGAAGGACGTCGATTACGCCCTTGGAAAGCAAGCGGCGTGGTGGCCCAAAGGCGAAGCCCCGATACTGAAGGATCTGGTCGCGAAAGGAATCCTTCCGCCCGTTGAAAAGCGGGTCGGTTCTGAACCGCTGGTGCTTAAAGGGGTTGACGGTATCGGTCAATACGGCGGATTGTGGCTTCGGGTCGGCAACAACGTTGTCACGGGGCGTCTCTGTCACGTCGACCTTACCCGCTGGAGTCCTTGCGGCTATCCCCGCGTAATGAATGTAGCCAAGAATATCGAGCATTCCGGCGACTGGCGGACTTTCACGGTTCATCTCCGCAGAGGCATGAGATGGAGTGACGGGTATCCCTTCACCACCGAAGCGGTGCGTTTCTTCATGGACTGCATAAAATGCTCCAACGATTACCCGAAATTTCTCAAGGACGCCAACGGAAACAAAGCGAAGGTAACCATTGTCGACGCCCGGACTTTCAAAATTGAGTACAAAGCGCCAAAGGGCGATTTTTATGAAATGCGCGGATATTGTTACGAGCCGGGACATTACCTTCGCCAGTATCATTACAAATTCGGCAATCCTGAGAAAATCAAGGAAGCCATGAATGCCTACCAGTTGAGTTCGCCGCGCACGGTCTACAGCTTCATGAAGTCGTTCTCGAATCCGGAACTGCCGTCGCTGAGGCCGTGGATTTACCGTTCATACAGTTCTGTAGATCCGCAAACCTATGTTCGCAATCCCTATTTCTGGGCGGTCGACCCGCAGGGTAATCAGCTTCCCTACATCGACGCCATTCAAACCCGGCTAGTCGACGTCAAAATGCTGCCGATCCGCGCGGCACAGGGCGAAAGTTCAATGCAGGCGCGGGGGCTGGATTTTTCCAACTACACGGAACTGAAAGATAAATCGCTCCAGTCCGGCAAACAGGATGTCTATCTGTGGTATCCGGTTTTCACCAGCTATTTCATGCGTTTCAGCCTGAACCGCTATGTTGATCCAAACAAACCGGCAACGAAGTGGAAAGCAAAACTGCTGGCTGACAAACGCTTCCGGCAGGCGTTCTCACTGGCGATAAACCGAAAACGGATCATCAAGGCCATGTATTACGGACTCGGAAAACCCGAGCAAATGAAGCTGCTGGCCCCGTATAACAAGCATCCGATTAAGGACGCTTACACGAAATACGATCCGGGCAAAGCGTCGGGACTCCTGGATGAACTCGGTCTAGTCAAACGGGACTCCGAGGGTTATCGCCTGCTCCCCGATGGTAACCAGGCCTGTTTCTATATTGACAATGTTCCCAATATCGGACTAGGCCCGTCGGAGTTTATTGTCGATGATCTGAAAAAGGTCGGCTTGCGGGTAATCTCCAGAATAAGCGGCAACTTCATGAATACGCAATTGGCCAACGATTACGATATTTCAACCTGCTGGTCAGGGAATACGGTCATGTACGGGTGGCGCGCCGTGGTCGGGTTTCCGTGGCGGTGGATGACCTATGCCCATTCCGGCGGCGAACTTTCTCCGGAGGAATACCGCGCATTATACTCGGGCAGCGCCGGGAGCGTCATGAAGCTGCTCCGGGAGATCGAACTTCAGCCGCCGGACAAACGCGTTCCATACGTCAACAAACTCCTGGACTATATTGCCGAAGAGGTTTATACCATCAGCTTTACAAGTCCCCTGCCCTCACCCGTGGTAGTATCGAGAAACCTTCGCAACGTTCCCAAAGTGGCAATGTATGACATGGAGCTTGGAGGAATCGGCATCACGGCCCCTGAAACCTATTATTTCGCCAAAAACAATACCACACCGGCTTTCAAGCGCCAACTTGCCAGCTCGATCATAAATCCCGTTCTCAGACCCGGCCCGGAAAACGGCAGGGCAACAACCTTTGAACGCGCCTTTTCCACGTTCCTGAAAATAGCAATTCCGCTGATATTGCTTGTTCTACTGATACTTTTGATCATGAAATTCCCATTCGTACTCCGTCGGTTGTTGATCATGATTCCTACGTTGTTCATCATTTCAATTGTGAGTTTCACGATTGTCCAACTCCCGCCCGGCGACTACCTTCAAACGGAAATTGTCCGTCTGAGTCAGGATGGAGGTAATCAAGAGGTGGCGAAGGCCCGGATCGCTGAACTCAAGGAGATGTTCCATTACGGCGAACCGATGTGGAAAAGCTATTTGCGCTGGAGCGGCCTTTACTGGTTTACCACGTTCAAAAGCAAAGATACCGGCCTGTTGCAGGGAAACCTTGGACGTTCCATGAAAACTCTGCGCCCGGTGAACTCGATGATCGGGGAACGGCTGGCGTTTACGGTGGCGCTGGCTCTGGCCGGAATAATTCTCGGCTATGCGATATCCTGGCCTATCGGCATTATCTGTGCGGTCAGAAAAGGCGGTTTTTTCGACTATCTGTTTATGTTTATCGGATTCCTGGCAATGTGCGTGCCGAGTTTCCTGCTGGGGCTGATCCTCATGGTGTTGTCAGGAAAATCCGGATTGCTTTCGCCGGAATTCGCCTCACAGCCGAATTGGGACTGGCCGAAAATTTGCGATTTCCTCGAGCATTTGTGGATTCCGCTTTCAATCATGCTGATCGGGTGCGTCAGCGGGGGCGGCCGGGTTCTCCGGGCAAATATTCTCGACGAGTTGAAAAAACCTTATGTAGTCACCGCCAGGGCCAAGGGGGTACGTCCCTTAAAGCTGCTGTTAAAATATCCGGTGCGGATGGCGCTCAATCCCTGGGCGTCCGGCGTGGGCGCAATATTCCCGGCATTGATCGGGGGCAACGCGATCCTTGCAATTGTCCTCGGCCTGCCGACCCTGGGCCCGATGATGCTCGAAGCGATCATGAATCAGGACGTTTATCTGGCCTGCGCCAACCTGATGCTGCTCAGTTTGCTTTCGGTGTTCGGGGTGCTGGTGAGTGACATCATCCTGATAATCGTTGACCCAAGAATCAAATATGGCAAAGGATAATGGCGAAAACTGAAGAAAAAACCGTAACCGCCACATATTCACAGTGGCATCTGACCTGGCTGAGGTTTACCCGGCATAAGCTGGCGCTTACCGCCGCGCTGACCTTGCTGGTAATGTATATTGCCGCGATTTTCTGCGGGTTCTTCGCCCCGATGCGGAAAAACACGATGGATCTCGACCGCGCATATTGTCCGCCAATGAAGGTTAAATTCAATTGGCAATCGGGTTTCTACACGAACCGGCTGGTAATGGACGTAAATCCCGTGACGCTCCAGAAGAGTTATAGAGTAATTGAAAATAAGACCATTCCGCTGGGGTTCTTCGTCAGGGGCGAGGAATATTGTCTGCTCGGAATGTTCAAATCAGACATTCACTTTTTCGGGACAGACCAAAGCCGATGCGGTAAAAAAGATATTGCCCCAAGGTTTTACATGCTGGGGGCCGACATTTACGGGCGTGACATTCTCAGCCGCCTGATTTACGGGGCACGGATTTCGCTGTCGATAGGGCTGGCCGGAGTTTTGCTGTCGTTCTTCCTCGGGATTGTGATCGGGGGGATTTCCGGTTACTTCGGCGGCTGGCTTGATTCACTGATCCAGCGCGGAATGGAAATTCTGAATTCACTCCCTAAACTTCCGTTGTGGCTGGCGTTGTCGGCGGCGGTTCCGGAAGACTGGCCGCCGCTTGGGGTTTATTTCATGATAACACTCCTGCTCAGTCTGCTGGGCTGGACAGGAATGGCCCGGGTTGTCCGGGGAAAAATCCTCTCGTTGCGCGAAGAGGATTATGCGGTAGCCGCAAAACTTCTCGGGGCCAGCGATTCCCGGATATTGTTCCGGCATCTGGTTCCGGGTTTTACCAGTCATATCATTGTCAGCCTGACGCTTTGTATTCCCGGCATGATCCTCGGCGAAACCAGCCTTAGTTTTCTCGGACTTGGTTTGAAACCGCCGATGGTAAGCTGGGGCGTAATGCTCAGTCAGTGCATGGACATCAAGTCGGTGGCCTACTATCCCTGGCTGCTTACCCCGATCCTGTTCCTGGTGACGGCGGTCCTGGCGTTTAACTTTATGGGTGACGGCCTCCGTGACGCCGCCGATCCCTATTCGTCACGATGAAGGAAGAAAAGATGAACAACAGCGAAAACGTCCTGGAAGTTGAAAACCTGATGGTCAACTTTCGCACGGAGGAAGGATTGGTCCGGGCGGTCAGCGGCGTAAGTTTTTCGGTTAAACGCAACCGCACGCTGGGGATAGTGGGGGAGTCCGGCTGCGGGAAAAGCGTCACAAGCTATTCGATCCTGCGGCTCATTCAGAAACCCGGCGAAATTGCCGGCGGAAAAATTATGTTTCATCCGCGAAATGGAAAATCCGCCGATATCCTTTCCCTGAAAGAAAAAGACGAGGAATTGTACAGGCTTCGAGGCGGTTCAATCGGCATGATTTTCCAGGAACCAATGACGGCCCTCAGTCCGGTGTTAACTGTCGGCAACCAAGTAAGTGAGGCGGTGCTGCTGCATCAGAAAGTGAATAGAAAAACCGCTTGGACGAAAGCTACTGAAATGCTTGGCAAAGTCGGTATTCCGGGACCGGAAGCCCGTATGAAACAATATCCTTTTGAACTGTCCGGCGGCATGCGGCAGCGGGTGGTTATTGCAATGGCGCTGGTCTGCCAGCCGGAACTGCTGATTGCCGACGAACCGACCACTGCCCTGGACGTAACGATACAGGCACAGATCATGGATTTGATCAGGGAACTCCAGCATGAGATGGGATCGTCGATAATCCTCATCACCCACGACCTTGGAGTTGTTGCCCAGATGACTGACGATGTGGCGGTAATGTATCTCGGGCGGATTGTGGAAGAAGCCGATGTCCGTTCACTCATGAAGTCGCCAAAACACCCGTATACTATTGGCCTGCTGGAATCGCTTCCGGGATTACACGCCAGTCATGAGCGTCTGCCCTCGATCAAAGACAGCGTGCCTTCGCTGCTGGACATTCCGCCGGGATGCCCATTCCATCCGCGCTGTCCTTACGCGGTTGAAGGACTATGTGATTCAGGGGGGGCGCCAAAAGCAAAAATAGTTGAAGGACACGGCCGGGTAGCATGCCTGCGCGTCAATGAAATTGTCAAACAACGGGAGAAAAACAAAAATGACAGGTAACAAACCGTTACTGCAGGTCAGGAACCTGAAAAAATATTATCCCGTTTACAGTCACGGGTTCAGACACAAAATTGTTTCGTATGTAAAAGCCTGTGACGATGTCAGTTTCGACTTGCAGCCCGGTGAAACTCTCGGACTGGTCGGAGAGTCCGGATGCGGAAAATCGACAACCGCCAGGGCTATTCTCCGCGCTATTACTCCCACGGGCGGAGAAGTACTTTTCAATTCGGGAAAAATTTCCTGCGACCTTGCAAAACTCCCGCCCCGCAAACTCAAGGCGATGCGGCCCCATATGCAGATGATTTTTCAGGATCCTTTTTCTTCCCTCAATCCCCGCATGACCATCGGAAACATTGTCGGAGAGCCCTTGAAAATACACCGGATGGCAAGGGGTTCCGAGTACACCGGCCGGGTTGATGCCATGCTGGAGCGGGTCGGGCTCAAACCGGAACATAAAGGGCGTTATCCTCATGCTTTCAGCGGTGGTCAACGCCAACGGATCGGCATTGCCAGGGCGCTCATCATGAATCCGTCGCTGATAATCGCGGATGAAGCGGTGTCGGCCCTGGACGTTTCCGTTCAGGCCCAGATAATCAACCTTCTCGACGAACTGCAGACGGAACTTCATCTCACAACCATTTTTGTTGCCCACGATCTCAGTGTGGTCAAACATATCTGCGACCGTGTTGCGGTTATGTATGCCGGAAAAATTGTCGAAATGGCCGGAACGAAAGAACTCTTTGCCGATCCGCATCACCCGTATACGATGGCCCTGCTTTCTGCCGTCCCTGAAGCTGATCCGGACAAAAAAATGAACTTCACACTTTCGGGCGAAGTCGCCGACCCGGGCAAATTGCCGGAAGGTTGCTCTTTTCATCCCCGGTGCGCTTACTGTATAAATGGAAAATGCAATGCGGAAAAACCGGTATTGACATCATGCGGCAGGGAAAGATCAGTTGCATGTCACTGGTTCAATAAAAATATTCAGGAAGAATCCGATGAAAAATAAAAATATTTACAAAATTGAATTTCCGCTGAAACGGACGCATGCCGGCATTCCGCTTGGAAATGGCGGCATGGGAGCACTCGTATGGGGAAGTGACCGCCAGATCAATATCACTGTTTCCAGAAACGACTTCTGGGACCATCGGAACGGTCAGTCTATCAGGAATAACGGCATAAGTTATAAAAAGATAACTGAAGCTTACGCCGCGGGAAATTTCGATAAAGTCAGACAGCTTTATTCCTCCTGCATCCGGCTTGAAGATATGGACTGTCCAAGCACACTTCTTCCGTGCGGACGTTTTGAATTGTCACTCAAGCGCAAGGAACAATTGCGCGAAGCGAAACTCAATATCCATTCAGGTAAACTGAAAATTGTGCTTGAGTCGTCCAAGTCCATTGATCTTCGTTTAAGTATGGGAATGGACGTCCTTTTTATCAGTGACAAGCAGGACTGCATTGAATCCGTGGAAGGTCGTCCGGCATGGGACTTTCTGGAAAAAGAGTTTAAAGTCCGGCTGTTTGAGGCTCCAGAAATCGTTAAAGAAAAAAACTTGCGGGGATGGATACAGAATTGTCCTGCCGATCCTTCGCTTACGGCATTGTGTGAGACTGTTGACGATGGAGTAATAATCGCGCTTTGCCTTGGAAAAAATGCTGAAAGCGCAAAGAAAAAAGCCCTTTCCGTTATTAATAATTACAAGTCTCACAAAAATAAGATTTCCCGTAATAATGCCGATTTCTGGAAAAATTACTGGAAAGATATTCCCAATATTGAGATACCTTCGGAATTTTTCAATAAATTTGTTCCTTTCGCTTTTTATAAATTTGCTTGCGCGGCAAATCCGTCAGCGGCTAAACCAGCGCCTTTGCAGGGACCATGGATCGAAGACTACCAGTTTCCTCCCTGGGGCGGCAATTACACGATCAATATCAACATCGAACAAATCTATACGCTGGCTTTTCACATGGGCAAATTTGAGTTTCTTGAACCGTTGTTTACAATGCTTGAATCGGAACCGTTCCGGAAAGTAATGTCGGAAAATGCCAAAAGCATGTTCGGGATTGACGACGGGTATCTTCTGACCCACTCCATCAACGATATCGGGATGCAGTGTCAGATGAGTTTTTCCACTCACAGTGCCCTGGATCATGCCGTTACCTCATGGATGGCCCAATTATACTGGCTGTATTTTCAGTACACTCGCAATAAGGTTTTTCTCAGGAACCGGGCATATCCTTTCATGCTTCGGGTGTTGAGAGTTTACGAGGAAATGCTCGAAGAATACGAAGGGCGTCTTTCCATCCCACTGGCGCCGTCTCCTGAATACGGGGTATCTTTTAAAGTGGGGGAAAGTGCGGTTCAGGAAGGAAGAGATCCCTCCATGCAGCTTGCCTGCGTCCATATGCTCATCGATGCGTTGCTGGAAGCTTCTGAAATATTAAATATTTCTCCACGTCCAATTTGGCTGGATATTAAAAAACGTCTGCCGATTTATACTTTGATTGATGACGGGGACGGGGAAAGAATCGCATTGTGGGAAGGTCAGGATCTTGAAGTTTGCCATCGTCACCATTCCCATCTTGGATGTATTTACCCCTTTGACACGCTTGGAAAAATGGACGAGAAAAAACGGCGTATTATCGACAACTCAATCGACCATTGGATTGCCAAAGGCATGGGCCAGTGGAGTGAATGGTGCATGCCGTGGGCCGCCCTGATCCAAATCCGGCTGGGATTCTCCGAAGCTCCTGCAATTTTACTGGATATCTGGAAGGAAGTCTTTGTCAATGAAACGCTTGCAAGCGTTTACCTGCCAAGATTCAGAGGCATCAGCGCACACCGGAAAGAGCTTATCTCCGAACCCAGGGAAAAATGTGAAATAATGCAGCTTGAAGGTACTATGGCCACCGCCACCGCGGTCATTGAAATGCTGGCGCATAAACACTCCGGGATCGTAAAGTTTTTTTACGGAATCCCGGAAAAATGGAAAGATATATCGTTTTCGGGAATCCGGCTGCCCGGTAATTTCATTGCCGGTGCATCCATGAAAAACGGCAGTGTAAAAAAAGTTGTAATAAAAAGTCTCACAGGTGGTGAAATAACCATCGACATTAAAGGGGTGAAAAGCGTCACGGTAAAAAAACATAAATCCGAAAAATTACCGTTGCCATGTATCCTGAAGATGAATAAAAACGAGGAAGTTGTCATTCTTCCCGGAAGCGAAATATAAACTATGCCCGGTATTGGCCGGGTGGAATTCCGGTGACTTTTTTGAACTGGCGGGAAAAATAATAAATGGTTTTGTAGTTTAATTCCCCAGCAATTTCCGAAAGTGACAAATTGGTATATTTCAGCAAAAAACAGGCCCGTTTAATCCGGCACTGAATAACATATTCCATTGGCGCAACGCCTGTATATTGCACGAACAACCTCCGGCAATGGTCCGGGGAATAATGCAGGATTCCGGCAATTTCTTTAAGGTTCCAGGCTTTTTCCGGGCTGGCGGATATCTCCCCGCAAATTCCGGACAGTTTCCGCCGGATTTCGTCCTCGGCTTCACTGTCGCGGGATTCCGATTCAAAAAACGATCTTACCGCGGCTGAAATCCAGAAATCAGCCTGCTCATGCCGATTCCTGAGCGCATTTTTCATGGCGTAACGCAAAATCCCCGCGGTGATTTCCGGGTTTGTCAGTTTTTTATAATAGAAACGTTCTTCTCCTCCGGCCAGTTCCTTCGGCTGTCCATCCGCGAGTTCGAAATGAACGGCAATTACCTGCAGCGGTGAATCGGGAGAGTGACTGGCATCAATTTTCACTCCCGGTTTGAAAATGAAACTGGAACCGCTGACGAGTTTATGCTTCACTCCGTCACATGACAACCTGCCGCTCCCGGAACAAACTAGCCAGATGTCGTGATCATGCATCGCGTCTACCTGCCATGACCAGTTTGCCGGACAATCATAGTTGTGGCCGATTTTATATTTCAATTGCCAGTTTTGCATGAATAGTGTAAAATATTGCCGGTTTAGTCCATTTATAAAATACATGTAACAGATTAATATAAAGTTATATAAACCAATATCAACAATCCTGCGGTGAAACAATGAAAAAATTAAAATGGACAACAACAACCGATCTGGCGATCAAGAGGAAACCGGAAATGGACCGCGAGGAATTTCTCGGCTGGATGACCTTTCGCGGCGGCAGCCGGATCCCGTTCACCGAACTATTCGGGCCGCTTGTCGGACTGAAGGAGGAATGGGAGGAACAGGGCGCTACGCCGAATGAACTTGATTTCAGCGCTTTCCGCTACCTGCAACCGCATATCGCCAGTGTTGCGGTCAATACCGGGAGAACCGGTTCTCCAATGAAAGTGGTTGATGAAACTGATGAAGTTATCCGTTATCGTGACGATATCGGGAGAATATTGCGGCTGGAGAAAGGTTTCGCCACTATTCCCCTCCCGGAAAATTATCCCGTCAGGAATATGGACGACTGGTTAAAAATCAAACCCAAATATGAATATGCCGAAAACCGTTTTAATGATGGTTGGAAAAATCGGGCGGTTCAGGCCCGGAGTGCCGGAGCTGCATTAACCGTGGGGATTCCCGGTGGTTTCGACGAACCCCGCCAGCTTCTTGGAGAAGAACAATTGTGCTACGCTTGCTACGATCAGCCGGAACTGATCCATGATATCCTTGAAACCATTGGCAATACCGCATTCAAGGTTCTGGAAAAGGTCAGTTCGGAAATCCAGGTGGACATCCTGACGGTCCATGAGGACATGGCCGGAAAATCCGGGCCGTTGTTCGGCCCCAACGAAATCAGGACGTTTATCAAACCTTATTACCGCCGCATCTGGGACTTGCTTCAGGCACGGGGAGCCCGGCTTTTTGTTCAGGACAGTGATGGCGATATGAACAGAGTGATTCCGGCATTTATCGAATCCGGCATAAACTGTATGCTTCCAATGGAACCGGCCGCGAACATGGATATCGTCGAAATCCGCAAAATCTACGGCGACAAACTGGCCTTTTACGGCGGAATTGACAAATATGTGCTACTGCGAAGCAAGGAGGAAATCATTGCCGAACTTGAATACAAAATTCCCCCGATGATCCGTACCAGGGGGTGTATGCCTGGACTTGATCACCGCATCCCCAATGGCGTTTCCCTGGAAAACTACAGGTTTTACCTCAATAAAGCCTGGGAAATAATTTCAAAAACATGCTGATAATTCTGTCCGGGGCTTTATGTATGTCCGCAATACGGTAATAGAGTGAGATAAAGTGTATTCACAAAAAAAAGAGGTGCCCTGCCGCGGCCTGTTCGTCATCAAGTATCGGGGCCATCGTGTAAAAATGCTGCCGAAAAATTGATTTCGCGGCAATTTGATGTTTGAAAAGTATTCTTTAACATGTTATTATTTCATTAATTAGAGTATTATTTGCCATATTTAGTTGTATAGTTTTCTTATTGTGTGATATCGTCTATTAAGTTAAAACTCTAACAGATACCAGTAAGTTGTTTGCGAAAGAAATACGTTTAGAAGTCATAGAAAAAATAATTGCGGTTGCAAGGTTAAAGCTTTGGGGGGCATTATTTTTCACTTCGTTTTGTATCTGTGCAACCTTTTTCTACATATTTTCCGGCATCTGCATAATGGTTCTTCACGCAGTTGGACAGGATTCAAAACTGCTTGATGCTGTTTTAGTGGCCGCGGCCCTGGTCCTGCCCCCGCTGATTGCCGCAATATATGCATTCTGCAAAATCCCGTCAGAGGAAAAACTCATCATCCTGCTGGACAAAAACAACCCGGACAGCAGCGGCATGCTGGTTGCCTTTCAGGAAGTTGGGGCCGGCGCCTGGCCGGAAAAAATAACCATTCCCGAAGTACCACAGGTAAGTGTCGATATTTCCCGCAGGCTGCCGGTGCTGATTATCGCGACGGTGTTCCTCGTGTGCGGTCTGATCGTGCCGAACATCATGCCTGAATTGAAAACCGTACATAAAATGGACATCTCGCGCAACGTTAAGGAAATCCAGGACGATCTGGA
The DNA here is from genome assembly GCA_963678815.1 of Victivallales bacterium. Classification (GTDB taxonomy): domain Bacteria; phylum Verrucomicrobiota; class Lentisphaeria; order Victivallales. The sequence goes on along the minus strand of OY787460.1, from coordinate 2,103,882 downwards.
ACTACTCAAGGAGGAAAAGGTTATTTCCGAGGTGGAAGCCGAACAGTTGCAGGAATCGCTGAAGGAACTTGAGAACAACGCCACCGGAGAAGATCCGGTAAAAACCTGGGAAGCCATGGACCATATCAAGCAAAGCATTCTTGACAAGGCCATGATGAGCGCCGAAAATACCGTGGCGGATGTCCAGAAGCTCGAAGCCCTGGCGAAGATTGCGAAAACTCTTGACGAGAAGTCGGGTAAATGCGATCCCACGGAATTTAACGGCGCGATGCAGGAACTTAACGAAGCCTTGAAAAAACTGCTCAAAGATGACCCTGAATTGAGAAAAATGCTTGAAAAAGCCTGTTCCGGGAAAATGTCGAAGGAGGCGTTGAAAAAGCTTGCCCAGGCGTGCAAAATGAACAGCAAAAAGCTCAAAGAGATGCTGAACAGACTTCAGAAGTCAGGAATGATAAAAAACTGTAACTGTCCTAATTTCAGCAACGAAGATTTGATGAAGTTCCTGAAACAGAACTGCACGAGTTCAGAAGGAAAGCAAATCATGGGAATGATGCCAATGTCCATTCCGAAACCGGGAGAAGGGGGCGTTGAACGCGGCCCCGGAACCGCGCCGTTGATCACGCACAAACGGGATATGACTTTCAACGGGAAATTCAAGGACACGATTTTAACCTCCAACGATATGGATATCACCAAAAGTCAATTGATCGGCACCAGCGCGGGAGCGCCAAAAGCCGGGGAAATCAGAAAAACTTCGCCCGGTCAGCTGCAAAGCGGAAAGATCAAGGCCGGAGACGACACGGCATTTACCATACATCCGCGCCACCGCCGTTCGGTGCGCGAATATTTCAAACGTAAAACAGATTAAAAAATACTTCTTGGGAGAATACAGATGGAAGAAAAAGCGCTTGTAAGTCCGGAAGCTCTGAAACCGGTCACTGAAACCCTGGACCGGGTATTACAGGAACTCGACGCCCTCCTGCTCGGTCAGGAATATCTGCATAAAATGGTCCTTATCGGAATTATCAGCCAGGGACATATCCTCCTGGAAGGTCTGCCCGGAGTGGGGAAAACCGCCCTGGTAAAGGCCCTGGGGGGACTTCTCAAGCTGGAATTCAACCGCATCCAGTTTACCCCGGACCTGATGCCAAGCGACATTCTCGGCACTAACATTCTCCAGGAAAATGAAACCGGACACAAGGAAATGGTTTTCCAGCCCGGCCCGGTTTTCACCAACATTCTGCTGGCTGACGAAATTAACCGCGCCTCACCGAAAACCCAGGCGGCCATGCTCGAAGCCATGCAGGAGGCGGCGGTCACCCTTCTCGGCAACACCCGCAAACTGCCGGCCCCGTTCTTTGTTCTGGCGTCACAGAACCCGATAGAAATGGAAGGAACATATCCTATTCCTGAAGCCCAGCTTGACCGTTTCATGTTCAAACTCCATGTGACCAGCGTCGATGCCGGAGTGCTGAAACAGATCATTTCGACCCGCCGCCGCGGTCAACTCCCAACTCCGAGCTGGACAATGGACAAAGAACTGCTCGACAAAGTATTCGAGATGATGGGCAGCATTTATCTGCCGCAGGCAGTGGCAGACTACATCGCCCGGCTGGTGGAAGCGAGTCATCCGGGTTCCGCCCAGGCGGTAAAGGAAGTAAAAGACTACGTTGCATACGGGGCTTCTCCACGCGCCGCAATTGCCATCGGGGAAGCGTCACGCGCCGCCGCTTTGATCGCCGGACGCCCGGCCGTGGGCTTCAAGGATGTCGACGAAGTTGCTCCCGCCGTCCTCAATCACCGTCTTATCCTGAATTATAAAGCCAGGATGGACAACGTGGATTGTTTCGAGCTTATCGACTCGATCATCGACCAGGTTGACGAAGCGGAATTGTCCATGCCAAAAGATGTAACCGTCAGTTGATATAGTTCAGGAGTAGTTATTAATGCATAAAAAGTTATTTACGGTATTTATTTTGCTGTTCTGTGGTCTGGCGCTCCGCGCCGGCATAGAAGTGGACGGAGTGGAAATCAACCAGCTTACCCCCCTGCCCCAGGACAAAGCCCACGGATATCAGAATTATGATTTCGTGATCATTAACCGGAAACCTTCGGCCAGGGACATCCGGTTTTATATCTATCCCCGTCACAGTTACGGCGGTTTTACGATCGGCAGTATTGTAAAAACGGTCACGGTGGCGCCTTCCAGCACGGCAAAAGTTACCTTGTACTATCCGCACATGAACCTGCATGGAGCCGACATCCGCATCACGATCGACGGCAGTACTTACAGCGGAAACGACCTCAACATAAGTTTATCGAGCCGCACGTATTATATGGAAAAAGTGAGTATTCTGATAACCAAGTCGGTTCCAGGCAACATCATGAAGTTCCGCAACCAGAAACTCAACAGCTACAGTACCGAAAAACGGTTCGATTATCAGTACGCCGATATTCCGGTTTCGCAATGGAACAAAAACTGGCTGCTGTACGGCGGGTTTGACGGCATCATGCTGTCGGCTAAAGACTTGAAGCGAATGTCCAATGACGTCAGGAGTGCGCTCGAACAATATGCCGGCATGGGCGGCGTTCTGATGATTTACGATCCGGATGCAACTTTTAGAGAACGCTTTGAAAACGTCGGCTTCGGTTTGAAGGTTACCTGCAAACACCCCCCGGAAAAATGGGCAAATTCAGTTTGGAGAAAGTACATGGCCGAAACCAGGGCCACATCCGGCACTCTGCTCCAGTGGAAACGGAAAACGTCGGATGCCGCCAACCGCGACCTGAAAGTAACCAAAGACGTCAAAGTTCCTGTTCGTCCGCTGTTTATCTTCATGCTGATTTTCGTAATCATCATCGGCCCGTTGAACTATTTCATCCTGTACCGGAAGAAAAAGCGCATCTGGATACTCTGGACCTCCCCGGTGATTGCCGCGATTTTCTCATTCATCGTAATATTTTATGCGTTCTGGTCTGAGGGATGGCACTCGCGGGTGTCAATGAATACCATCACGTTCCTGGACGAAAACAACCGGACGGCTTCAACCATAGGCGGTATCGGCTACTACTGTCCGATCGTGCCCGGCGGCGGCCTGACCTTTTCCGGTTCCACGGAAATACAACCGTTCAAGGAACAGGAAAAGCTCCGCAACGTGGGAATCAATCTTACCCAGGAACAGAATCTGCGTTCCGGCTGGTTGCAGTCACGCGTACCTTCTCATTTCCTGCTGAGGAAATGCGAGTCCCGGCGCGAACGGCTGGAAATCCGGGGACGCACCGCTGAAGGAATCGAGGTTTTGAACGGACTCGGCGCGAAACTGGTCAATCTCCGGCTGGTGGATTTCGACGGAAAATGTTATTCCGCGCTGGAACCGGTCCTGCCCGGTCAGAAGATCATCCTGAGAAAATGCGACATCACTAAAACCAGTCTCCCGGTTATGCAGCAGGAACTCCGCAATAAATTCAAGGGCAACTGGCTGAATTATCTCGCTCCTAAAATCATATCGTTAAGCAAAGGCACATACTGCGCGAAACTGGCTGAATCTCCGTTTATGAAAACCGGAATTGTCCCCGGGGAACTCATGGCGAGAAACACAATTGTCGGAATCCTGGCGAAGGGAGACGTAAAATGAAAATCGAAGTTAAAAACCTTGTAAGACATTTCGGCAAAAACCGCGCCGTGGACAATATTTCCTTCGATTTCATGGCCGGACACATTTTCGGGTTTATCGGCCCGAACGGAGCCGGTAAAACCACCACCATCAAGATAATGTCTACCTTGGACCTGCCGGACAACGGCGATGTGTTTTTCAACGGCGTTTCAGTGGTCGACAGCCCGGAGGAAATCCGCAGACTTCTCGGCTACATGCCCGACACTCTCCCGATGCATAACGATATCATGGTTTGGGAATACCTCGACTTTTTCGCCAGGGCCTACGGATTCAAAGGCACTACCCGCACCCGGATTCTGAAAGATATCGAGGAATTCACCGGCCTGGGAAATATCCGGACAAAATATCTCAAAGCTCTGTCGAAAGGAATGAAACAGCGGGTAAGCCTGGCCAGGGCCCTGGTCCACGACCCCAAAGTGCTGGTGCTCGACGAACCGGCGGCGGGACTCGATCCCAGGGCGCGCATGGAACTGCGCGGCCTGCTACGGGTCCTGGCGGAACAGGGAAAAGCCATCCTGATCAGTTCACATATTCTTTCCGAGCTTCAGGACATCTGCCACGGCGCGGTCATCATCGAGAAAGGCAGAATCCTCGGCGCAGGTAAAATCGACGAAATCAGCAAACACAGCACCCGCGAAACAACCACCGTGCTGATCAGGTTCGTAGAAAAAGATCCCGGCCTCCTCAAGCAAATACTTCAGCTCCCCCAAATCGCAAACGCAAGGGAATCGGCGGAATACATCGTGGCCGAAGTAAAAGGACAGGACACGGAATGCGCCAACCTGCTCTCCGAGATTGTCAGACTGGATTTGAAGGTAACCGAGTTCAAGCATCAGGTCATAGGCTTGGAAGATCTCTTCATGAAGGTAACAAAAGGAGAGATCCAGTAATGTTCAGCAGAATAATTTCCCGGATCGACGACTTTATAAACCCGATCGTGGTGAAAGAAGTCCGGCAATCGATAAACGGCAGGACCATGATGGGAACAACCATGCTGTTTCTGACCGTACAGCTGGTGGTGCTGGCGATATTTTTTCTTGATTCAAAACGGCTGGCCGGCAAAGGCGACGACCTGTTCGTGTGGATTCTCGGCATCCTTCTCTATGCCTGTGTTTTCGGGGTAGCCACAACCGCGTCGATGCGGTTCAGCCGCGAATGCGCGAAGAACTCCATGGACCTGATGTACACCACGGTTATCAAGCCGTACAAGATCATCAGCGGAAAAGTTTTCTCCGCCATGGTCATGGTTATATATCTGTTCAGCATGAGTGTTCCGTTTTTGTGTGTGGCGTATTTTCTGCGCGGCATAAGTATTCCCGTCGTGGTCTTCTGGGTATATTTGATGTTCATGATCATGATTCCCGTGGTAACTTTCGCCATCGCCCTCGGTTCCATCCCTTTGAGCATCATTATCCGGGGAATCATTTTTATCGGGGCCTTATGGGGAATCGGGGCATTTTTTATTTCTTTAAAATCCGAATTGAGATATGGCAGTCTTACTGATATAATGGGTTTCTGGCCAATTTTCTGGCTCACTATAATTCCGCTGATCATCGCCGCCGGGCTTTTCGTCATATCCGTGGCCGGAATCAGCCACAGCGCCTCGAACCGCCTGATGCCGCTCCGCATTTATACACTGATTTTATGGCTTGGATCACTCGTATTCATAATTGGTTGCCTTATTTATGAAAATGCTTCCGGCAGGCAATACCAAAGAACCTTTTCGTTCTGGTACGTGTTCATCACATTCTGTCTTACCATCCTGGTATGCACCTCCACCGCCGAAAGACTGGAACAAACGGTCAGGGTCAGGAAAAAAATCCCGAGGATACACCTGCTCCGCCCCTTGTATTTTCTGTTGAGCACCGGCGCCGTCAACAACTGCCTGTTCTGCCTTGTCCTGCTGGTTTTGACAACTTTCATAAGCGGATTTTTCATATTCACCGCTAAAGATACCCCGAGAAACATGGAAATGTTCACATGCATGCTGGGGATAACGTTTTACGGATTGTTCTATGCCGGGCTGACCACCTTCATCCGCAACAAAATGAAAAAGATATTCCCCGGCATGATCGGATTTATTTATTTCATGGTACTGAGCATTCTGCTTACTTTCATTCCGCTGCTGATCGCGATGCTGGCTTTCCTGGATTTCCAGGAAATCGAAAGAAGCGGGGGATACTTTTTCATTCTCAGTCCCGCCTCGCTGGCTTATGACGATACCCGCAACCTCGGGATGATTGTCGCAATAGTTGGCTTCCTGATCACCATAGGTATGAACTTCAGGTACTATGCCAACTATTTCAAAGCTTCGTTTACACCGCCGCCAATCAACTCGGGAGACAATTCTAAATGATGAAAGTCATTAACTGGTTCGACGATTTTATCAATCCGATCGTCGTCAAGGAGGTCAGGCAGTCGGTAAACGGCAAAAGCCTGGTCAGCACCGCCCTGCTCCTCCTTGCCGCCCAGCTTACCTACCTGACTTTCTTTGTTCTGGACAACCCCAGGCATGTTATCGGACGCGGCGACAAACTGTTTATCACCATCCTGGCCATCCTGTTCCTGGCGTGCCTGCTGGGAGTAGCATTGATGGCCTGCTTCCGGACCACGCACGAACTCTCCGGGAGTACTATGGACCTGATGCACACCACGGTTATCAAACCGCGCCGGATCATCGGCGGAAAATTTTCCTCCGCACTGGTGATGGTAATTTATCTTTTCAGCCTCTGCATTCCTTTTCTTTTTGTTGCCTACTTTCTCCGGGGGATAAGCATTCCCAATGTCGCTTTCGGGATTTTCATCGTTTTTATCGCCATGATCCCGATCATAACCTTCTCCATCCTGGTTGCCTCTCTCCCCTTCAGCAATGTCATAAAAATATTTATCTTCATTGGCGCCGGTTATTTTATTTACAGATATTTCCTGGGATATATATATCATTCAAGGTATCATCACTATTCTTATGAATTATTGGTAAGAACGGTAATTTTCAATACCCTTGCATGGCTGATTGCGGCGGCGGGATTTTATGTGCTTGCAATTGCCTGCGTGAGCCATAAGGCGTCCAACCGGCTGCTGCCTTTCCGGGTGTTTATCTTGTCCTCAATAATTGTTACTTACGCAGCGGGCTTCGGGTTCAATGCATATAATCATTTTGTATCATCCAGCCGTTATTACCGCTCATCTTTCTGGAGTTCCTATGGACAGACTTCATTCTTTTTTGCGATTTACGCCATAATCCTTATTATTATGTGCTTTTTGTCATCGGTGGAGAGACTAGAACCAGGTCCGCGGATACTCAATGAAATGCGCAGACGCAAATGGATGCGCATACCTTATTTCCTGTTCAGCACCGGCACGGTAAACAACAATATTTTCTGTCTCCTGCTGATGGGGGCAATTGCCGCTTACACGGGATATTTCACTTATAACTCCCGCTATTTCGAGAATTTCATTGCCATGTCCGGGGCATGCGTCTACGCCCTCGCCTATGCCGGAATCGTCAACGGCCTCCGGTTCAGGCTGCAAAAAGTTTTCCCGAAGGTCAACGGCATTGTCTATCTGCTGATTACCGGCTTGATATTCAATTTCATTCCGCTGGTTATTACACTTTTCCTGTATATGGATTTCGATAAAGTCGATAAGCACGGAGCTTATTTCTTCATTCTGAGTCCCGGCGGCTTGTACTTCGAAAAAACCCGTTATATTGCGTTCTTTGTCGCCGTCAGTATATTCGCGATAACCCTAGTGGTCAACATAAGATATTACGTCAACTACATCAAACTTTGTTTTTCCCGGCCGGAGGAAAGCGCGGAGGGCATAATCGATGCAGGATAATTTCAAACGCTTTCTCGCGGTCGGCGCGGGTAACGGCTCATCTTATTCGCTGTGTCTCCGGCAGGGAATGTTCGAAGGCGGGGCCGGAGGACGGCTCGGGGCCAGAAGCGGCAGTTCGCTGGAATTCATGGAGCATCGCGATTACATGCCCGGCGACGATCTCCGAACCCTCGACTGGAACGTTTACGCCCGTACCGAAAAACTGACCGTTAAGCTGTTCCGCGAAGAAATCAATCCCCGTCTGGACATGATTATCGACGGTTCCGCATCGATGAATCTGGAAGGATCGAAAAAAGCGGAAGCGGCACTTGGATTGGCTGGAATCCTGGCAGTGGCGGCGGCCAATGCGTCGTTCCAGACGCGCGCTTGGATCATGAACGAAGAATTTACTCCGGTAATCAACGGCGGCGGCCCCATAGAAACCTGGGACGGCATAGATTTTTCCGGCGCCCCCGATTTTTCCCACGCGGCCAACACAATGGGCGGCAATCTGTTCCATCACGGGGTAAGAATTGTTATTTCCGATCTGCTCTGGATGATGGAGCCGAAACATTACCTCCACAAGGTTTGCGCGGGGGCAGCGGCGGTGATAATTATTCAGGTGATGGGCAGGGAAGACCTGTGCCCGGAGGAGTACGGCAACATCCGGCTGACCGACTCGGAAACCGGGTTATCGGAAGAACTTTTCGTAGACGCGGCCGCGCTGAGAAAGTATCAGGAAACATTGAACAATCATCAGGACAACTGGTATCGGGCATGTCGCGAAAACGGCGCGTGGCTTATAACTTTCGAGGCGGAAAGCCTCGCGGAAAAATGGGACATGGAACCACTGATCAGGCAGGAAATAATTCAAGTAATTTAAGGAAAATGGCTCCGGACTTCAGAATAAAAAACCGTGAACCGTGAACTGAAATAATGTTATTCTTTTACGACAAACTATTCTTTATCGGACTGGTGGCGCTGCCGTTGCTGATGGTCATCTATTTTCTGTTCAAGCGGTCTCAGCCGAAAATGGTATCATCGCTGCTGCTTTGGGAGGACCAGTTCAAATCACGTCAGAGCGGACTTCGCATCAAGAACCTTCCTCTCCCCCTGACTTTCCTGCTGGAACTGCTTGCGTTGCTGATGCTGGTGCTGGCCGCCGCCATGCCGCTGCTGCCAAGGGACTCCGCCGGAACCGTCAATGTAATCCTCGACAATTCGTACTCGATGCTGGCCGGATCGCCATCCGCAAAGGAAAAAGTCATGCGGAAAGTTAAATCGGTGCTGAACGAGTTCTCCGGACGGCATTTCCGGATCATCCTTGCCGGCCCTTCTCCCCGCAACCTCGGCTTGTTCAAAGACGCCGCCCATGCCAACGCCGCGCTGTCGCGCTGGAAATGCACCGCGCCGGAAGCCGCGCTGGATAACGCCATTGCCTTCACCAGGAAAATCGGCAAGAAGCATGACCTCAATTACGTCTTCACCGACACCATGACCAAAAGCAACCTCCCGGAGAATTTCGTCTGGCAGGCTTACGGTGAGAATCTGCCCAACACCGCCATTGTCAATGCGGTAAGGTCCACGGATGACAACGACCGTTGTCTGGTCATCGTGGCGAACATGTCGGACCAACCGGCTTCGAACGATATTATTATGTCTTACACGAAAAAAGGAAAGCTTAGAAAAATCGGCAAACACGTACTGCTTGCGCCGGACGAGTTGAAAAAATTTACGTTACCGGTTCCGTGCGGCGTGGGAAAAGTGGAAGTCAGGCTGGGCAATGACTCCCTTGAAACCGACAACCTTGCGGTCCTGCTGCCGGAAAAACACAAGTCGCTCCGCACCGCTGTGGTCATGAAAGACGCGAAACTGAAAAAAATAATTGTCGATGCACTGAAAGTTACCGGCAAAATCGTTATCGGCGCGCCCCGCCCGCAATTGTATATCACCGACACCCCAGGCGCTTCGCATTACTTTACCAAACTAACCTTTTACGACCAGGGAAAAGCAAAGTCCGTCACCGGCCCTTTTACCATCAACCGGCGGCATCCGCTAACCCAGGGACTCAATCTGAAAGGCATCCTCTGGGGAATTTCCGGCAAAGCCTCGATGCGCGGCATCCCCCTGGTAATGTCCGGCAAACGCACCCTGTTGAGCGTGGCAAAGCATCCGGACAATACAGCGGAAGTTTGCTTCGACTTGGCTCCTTCGCACTCGACACTCCAGAATACCCCGGACTGGCCGGTATTCTTCTGGAACCTGACGGACTGGACAACCTCCCGGCTTCCCGGACTGAAAAGGAAGAATTACCGTCTCGGAGAAAAAATAAGCTTCAATCTGCCGGAAAACATCAAGAAAATCCAGGTAATTTCTCCCGACGGGGAAATAACCGGAAACCGCGTGCCGAATAATCAGTTCATCTGTAATCCCGGCACTGCCGGAAAGTACGCTTTTAAAGGAGAGGGTTTTAATGATGAAATTCAGGTAAATCCGCTTAACTTTGAGGAGTCTGATTTAAGGAAGCTCGCCAGCGGTTCAAAGAACGGAGCCATGCAGGATGCCGGAATCCGGAAAAACTTCATCGACATAGGATGGATTTTCCTGTTGATCGCGGCCGGGCTCCTTACCCTCGACTGGTTTATGATCAGAAAAAGGAGCGACGCATGACTATTTTTACTCCAATCTGGCTGATCCTGCTGTTGCCGCTGATCATTCCGCTGCTGCTTTGGAAAGCGCCGTCAAAAGGGGTGCTTTTCCTGCGGGTTATCCTGCTTATCCTGATTGTCCTGGCAATGGCTGGTCTGGCGTTGAAACTGCCTTCGAGTTCCGGAACAGTGGTGGTAGTTGCCGACCGCAGTCTGTCGATGCCGCTGAACGCCGACGCAAATATCCGGGAAATCCTGAATATCGTCTGGAAGAGCCGCCCCATCGGAAGCCGCCTTGGTATCATCTCCTATTCCGAGAAATCAGGAATTGAAAAGATGCCGGAGAACTACACTTACGATGGACTGAAGCTGGATTACCAGGGCGACCAGTCTAATCTGGATCAGGCAATGAAAGACGCACTGTCGCTGATCCCGGACAACAGTCCGGGAAGGATTCTGCTGCTGACCGACGGCGCGTGGACCGGCGAAAACCCGTCCGGGGAATTCGCGCGATGCGCGTCACGGGACATTCCGGTGGACTTCAGAATGTTCGGGGTAAACCGCGCAAACGATCTGGCGATAAACGACATTGCCGCGCCGCATTCCGCGCCTGCCGACGAATTTTTCCTAGTCCATGTTGAAATAAGTTCCCCGCAGGCAAAAACCATTTCCTACATGGTGTTCCGCAATGGCAGACCTCGCTTAAGAGGAAAACTAAAACTGGTTCCAGGCATCAACCGTTTCGTTTTCCGTGACTGCTCCGCTACTCCCCAGACGATCCGTTACAAACTGGAGCTGTCTGACGTCGGCAGAGACCCGTGTCTCGGCAACAATACCGCCGGCTTCCTGGTAAACATCAAAGGCAAACGTCCAATGCTGCTGGTGACGATGTCGCACAATTCCAACCTGGGCAAAATTCTCAAACTGGCGGGACACAATATACATGTACGTGAACCCCACGAACTCGAATTCAGCATCAAGGACCTGAACGGCTACAGTTCGATAATCCTTGAAAACGTGCCTTCGAATAAGATTGGCGACTCCGGAATGCAAACCATCGCGGAGCTTGTCAGGAAAGCAGGAACCGGACTGATGATCACCGGTGGACAGAATGCCTTCGGTCTCGGCGGATATTACAATTCCCCGCTGGAAGGGGTTATGCCCGTTTCAATGGAACTCAGGAAAGAACACCGTAAGCTGTCCATGGCAATCGTGCTGGTGCTTGACCGTTCCGGGAGTATGGCGGCGTGGGCAAGCAACGGCAGAACAAAAATGGATTTGGCGAATACCGCCTCCGCTGAAGTGCTCAATATCTTGAGTCCGATGGACAGCATCGGGGTAATCGCGGTTGACAGTCAGCCGCACACGGTGGTTAACATGATGCCGGTGGAAAGCGCCATGTCGATGCGGAATAAAATTCTCCACATTCAATCAATGGGCGGCGGCATTTACGTTTACAACGGTCTGGTTGCCGCCGGAAAAATGCTCGCTCGGGCAACTGCGGGAACCAAGCACGTTATCCTGTTCGCTGACGCCGCCGACGCTGAACAACCCGGCAGGTACAAAGAACTTCTGGCAAAATTCCGGGCGGCCGGAATCACGGTCAGCGTTATCGGCCTCGGAACAAGAGGGGATGTCGACGCAAAATTCCTGCTCGATGTGGCAAAGCGCGGCGGCGGCCGCTGCTTCTTCACCAAAAACGCCATGGAACTGCCACGACTGTTCACTCAGGATACTTTCGTGGTAGCCAGAAACACGTTTGTTGGAGATCCGACCAAAGTCAAAACCACCGGTGCGCTGCGATCCGTTACCGGCAGAAACATCGGGAAGTCATTTGAACTCGGAGGATACAACCTTTGCTACCTGCGCCCAAAAGCTTCCCTCGGAGCGGTTACCCAGGATGAATACAAAGCTCCGGCGGTTGCGTTCTGGCAGGCGGAACTCGGACGGGTGATCTGCTTTACCGGCGAGGCCGACGGGAAATATTCCGGGAAGTTCGCAAAATGGCCGGACGCCGGCAAACTGCTGTCGGACATGGCCGCATGGACTTCCGCCGACAAACAACCCCTTCCCCAGGGCATGATGCTCTCCCAGGAAATCAACAACGGAATCAATAAAATAAGACTTCACCTGGACCCGGAACGCAAAAACGACCCTTTCAAAAAACGTCCCATGATCACTACACTGGCAGGTATCCCCGGACGCCCCCCGCAATCCGTCGATGCGGCAATGAAATGGGAAACCCCGGACATCCTGCTGGCCCAAGTCCCGTTAAGCAGCGCGGCAACCAGCTTGTCCACGGTAAAGATACCGGGAATTTCTCCGCAGGTTCTCGCCCCGGTAATGCTCCCCTACTCTCCCGAGTACAAACCGGCGGCCAATGACGATACAAACCGTTCTTCGATAAAACAGCTCTGCATGCTTTCCGGCGGCAAGGAACGTCTGAACCTGGCCGACATCTGGAATGAACTGCCAACGAAACAGAAACTAAGAAGCATTTCTCAATGGTTACTGGTCGCGGCGTTGATCGTACTCCTGCTGGAAGTTCTGGAAAGGCGCACCGGAATTATCTTCAAACGTTACGCCGTCAAGTTCCGCAAAACCGCAAGTTCAACCGCAACCGCACGGACTTCAGGAATAAAGCCCGGTAAGAAACGCCGCAAGCGCAGTAAGATCGCGCCGGAAAAAGTTATCCAGCCAAAACCTGAATCCTCCCCGGAAACGCCGGAAGAAAAACCCGCCGAAACTGATGACAACCAGCACCAAATACTTTCCGCCTTGAACAAAGTCAAGAAAAACCAAGGAAAATCCCTGGATTGAAACTGCATTTTCCCGCTTCGCCGAAAATGCCAACGAGCGTCAAAGGCAATTATTTTTTACCCGTTTTCGGCAAAACGGGCTACTTGTTCCCTGGAAATTCCTTGATGGATACTGGATATTCTTACTGATAGCTGGCCCAGTCGATATCCACCGACTTGCCGGTTTTAGATGACTCGTAAATGGAATCGAGAACCACGTTGTTCACCATTCCCGAGGCCACCGGAGCAATTGTCTGTTCGCCCGTTTTGACGCATTCGACAAAATGCTGGAGCATATTTTTACGCGCTTCCACTTCCGGAACCGGAGAATCTATGGAAAAACTCTGTCCGAACTTCATGCCGGTCAGTTTGATGTTCTTTGCTCCCATTGTCATCGCGGCGCCGCCTTCGGTTCCCATCAGGGAAATTCGGGGAGTGGCGTCGTCAGGTGAAACATTGGCGGCCCAGCTGACTTCCAGATGAAGAGTAGCGCCATTGTCCATTTTGATCAGGGCGGAAGCAAGGTCTTCGACGTCGTAGAATCCGTCCCAGTCAGGGGTTCCCCAAGTACCGAGGCCAAGTTTGCGCGGACCGAATTCCGCATAGGTTGAACCATACACGCTGACCGGTTTCACTCCGCCCATCAGGTACAGGGAGAGATCGAGCATATGTACGCCAATATCGATCAGCGGTCCGCCCCCGGATTCATCAAAGCGGGTAAACCAGCTTCCCCATCCGGGAATGCCGTAAGGTCTGAGCCAGGCGGTTTTTGTGTAGTATACTTTCCCCAACTCGCCATCTTCCTCAAGCTTGCGGATTTTCTGGGCGGCCCCGGTCCAGCGCATCTGGTGCGGAACCAGGGTTACAGTGCCGGCTTTCTTGGCGGCCTTGGCAATTCCGGAAGCCTGTTTGCCGGTCAGCGCCAGAGGTTTTTCCACGATCACGTGCTTGCCTTTTTCGAGGGCCTTGACCGCAAGTTCCGCATGGGTCGTATTGGGTGACGCCACAATAATCGCGTCCACTTCCGGGCAAGCGATCAATTCTTCCGCGGTGGCATAAGCTTTATCAGCCTGACCGTTTTTGCACGCGTCATCCGCCAGCTTCGCGCTGGGATCGAAAATTCCCACGCAGTGCGCTTCTTCATTATCAACGATAGAATTCATGTGGGAACGCCCAATGAATCCCGCCCCAAGAACACCAAATTTTACTGCGGACATTTTATCTCTCCCGTTTATCAGTTCATGTAAGTTTTCATTTGACTAACACATTTTTCAAGCGCCGGAACCGGATTATCCGGATCACCTTCGTATTCGAGCACGGAAATACCGGCGAAACCGATCTTGTCCAGAGCCGCCAGCAGCTTTTCCAGGTCCAGGATTCCAGTACCGACCGGCACGTCATTATGGGTGCGGTCAGCATTATAGGTAAAATCCTTGAAATGGACGTTATAAAGACGGTCGGCGTATTTTTCCACCCATGCAACCGGGTCCTGCCTGGCGTCGATGGCCCATGCGGTGTCGAGGGTCAGACCGATGCGTTTGCTGGTTTTACTGAAAACCCAGTCAAGCGCGGTGGCGTTTCCGAGCCAGTGATAACCGCCGTGATTGTGAATTCCGAGTTTGATGTCGTATTCCTCGGCCAGGGCTTCAGCGGATTCAAGTTGGGCGTCGAGATTTTCAAGCTTGAAGTCAACGCTCATGTTTTTGCATCCGGCAGCCTTCACGAATTCGAAAAGATCACGGTCTTTTTCATCTCCGCTTATGCTGTTGACCCCGGTGGAAATAATTTTTACCCCGGCATCCTGATACGCCTTGATCGCATCCGAAAAACATTCAGGATTATTAAAATCCACCTGCACCCGGCAAATCTCGATTGCGTCAAGTCCTATCTCCTTTACCTTTTCCGCCACTTGCGCGTTGTCCTTGGTTTTCCGGAAACAATAACTCTGCACTCCGAATTCGATAGCCATTTCACACTCCCGTTTTGTTTTCAGGTTACTTTTTGACATAAAATATTGTATTTTTATTATAAGTCCGGTATAATCACATGTAAATTTGATAAAAAGTATTATAAAGCGTTAAAAACATGACTAATCATCAACCCCAGCTTAACTTGGATAAAGTAACCTACTACAGAGCCCCGAGGGGAAAAGAAGTCCGCCCCGCGACAATCCCCGAAGATCGTGAAATAGTGGAAATTATCACCGGGGGGGCCGTGTGGTTTGAAAACGAATCAGGGGGAAAATATTACGGCAGAGGCACTATTTTCCGGCATACCGAAGGACAGCATACAGTACACCTTGCCGCCCCGGATAATCCCTACCGCTGCCTGGTGCTGCATTTTACCGGAATTGGAAATGAACGGTTCCCGAGAGTCAGCCGCTGGACAACCCGGTCAACCTTGACTTTATTCAAAGAGGAAACCATCAGCGCATTCCATTCACCCGCAACTAACCGCAAGGCTTTATGCAACTACGCCAGAGGAACGGTAAACTGGCACTCCGTCCAGTCGAGTCAGATGCCGGATACCGACGAAATCCCTCCGGCTGTACGGCAAAGTCTGTCATACCTGAACCGGCACCCGGAAAGCAACATCTCCGTCGAACAACTCGCGGAAATGTCGAATTACAGCAAACCGCATTTTCATTCCATATTCAAAAAACACCTGGGCATGACTCCGCACCAGTACCATCTTGATCTTCGCATCCGGCTGGCCTGCGAACAACTCGCAACTACCACCATCCCTATCGAGGAAATCAGCCGAATGTTCGGCTTCGAGTCGCTGGAAAACTTTTACCGGGCTTTCTCGCGCCTCCGCAATACCTCACCAGCAAAATACCGCAAAGCCCACTCAGTCCCAATCTAACCAAGGCTGGCCTTGAACCAAATAAACTTTTGGATAATAACTGTCGAATTGCGTTGCAACTTCGGCTTGGGGAGTGTCCCCGGATTGAATGGGCAAAGTGCTGTGTGACTTTGCCAAGGTGTATCCTTGGATTGAAATTGCCGGAATCGCGAAGCATCCAGGCCACTCGATCCAAACACACTGTTTGGCCGCCTTTCAAAATACGAATCAATCTCAAAATCTTCGCAATCTTGTTACAAAAACAACCTTGACATGACACTAGGAGAAGTTGTTAATGCCTTTATCGGTGAGGGTTTGTTTCACCATGCTTTTGACGGCTTCCGGGGTATTGAGTTTTATTGCTTCCTCGAGCATCTTCCGGCACTCCGCCAGATTCAGTTGGCGGACGGTTTTTTTCACTGCCGGGATGAGTCTCGGGGTCATGCTGAGATCGTGAATGCCGGCCCCGATGATAAACGGGATTGCCAGAACGTTACCGGCCATTTCTCCGCACAGCGCAAGGGATTTGTCCGGGTGTTTTGCCAGGATGTCGCCGATATGTTTGAGGATGCCGAGGAATATCGGGTGCAGGACGTCAAAATATTCCGCAACCATTTCGTTGCCCCGGTCGGATGCGAAAGTGTATTGGAGCAGATCGTTTGAGCCGATGCTGATGTAATCGACGTCCTCCAGAAGTTTTTCCACGGCGAAAATTGCGGACGGCACTTCCAGCATCATGCCGATTTTATATTCTTCAGTGTGTTCGATATTTTTTTCGTGAAGTTCGGTTTCCACTTCCGCGAGGACTTGCCGCACCTGCACCATTTCTTCGACCGTGCTGATCATCGGGAACAGCAGCCGCAGTTTGCCGAGGGCCCCGGCCCGGAGGATTGCCCGGAGCTGGGTTTTAAATATGTCCTGACGCGCCAGCAGGAGTCTGATGCCCCGGAACCCGAGCGCGGGATTGTCCTCTTTCGGGATATTGATGTAAGGCAGGGGTTTATCAGCCCCGGCGTCAAGCACCCGGATGGTAATATCATCACCGTTGGCTTCCTTGAATATCCGGCTGAACACGTTGTACTGGTCTTCTTCCGACGGCAGGTAATCGCGGATCATGTACAGGAACTCGGTGCGGTAAAGCCCGATGCCCTGCGCTCCGAATTTGTCCAGCAGGCTGGTTTCGCAGATCAGCGAGATATTCGCACGGAGAATTATTTCATGATTGTCGGTTGTGAGTGCCGGATCGGAATCCGGTTCCGCCTCAATCTGCTGACCGGTGCTGATCAGTTCGTCAAAGTGACTTATAATCGATGGTCCGGGACGAATATACATAAGTTCGGCGTGGCAATCCAGAATTACTTCGTCTCCGTCGTGAATATTTTTCATCAGTTGTTTTACGCCCATCAGGGCGGGGAAATCAAGGGCTTTCGCCAGCACTGCCACATGGGCGGTTACTCCGCCTTTTTCGGTGATGATTCCGGCGATACGGTCTACCGGCAGGCGGATCAGGTCGGAGGGGAGAAGTTCTTCCGCCACTAGGACGAGTTTTTCACCATCGAAAAGTTTTTTCCTGATTTCAGTTTTTGCGCCGCGCAAAATCTTTACTGATTCAAGCAGGCGCAGCATCATATCCTTGAAGTCCGATACCCGTTCCCTGAAAACCTGGTCGTCGAGCCGGGAAAAACGGCGGAGGTATTCCATGTACAGAAGTTTGATGCTGAACTCAACCGAGTGGTCGTTTTCGATGATTTCATTGCGGATTTTGTCCATCAGCGAACGGTCTTCAAGAAACAGCAGGTGGACGTAAAATATAGACGCGTCGGCTTCCGAGATCATACTCAGGGCCTGTTTTTCCAGTTCCAGGGTCTGTTTCTTGGTAAGCTCGATGGCGTCCTCAAACAGCTTCATTTCTTTATCTTTGTTGCCGTGGGTGTCGTGGGTGATGTCCTGGAACGATTCACGTGATTCCAGAATAAAGCACCGGCCTTTGGTTATTCCGTAATTTGCGGCAATTCCGCGCAGCATAACCTGTTCGATGCTTGGCGTTTCCGGTTTCGGCTGCCCGCTTTCATCCCGGGCAAGGTCTTTAAGCATCCTTGCATTGAGGATCAGGTTCGCCAACTGGGTGCTGAGGGATTTCACCATATCGATGATTGAAGGATCAAAGCGTTGCTCCTGCACCCGCTGAATTACCAGGATGCCCACGCATTTGCCACCGACTGTAAGCGGTACGGAGAGAAACGACTTGTAACGTTCTTCACCGGTGGTCTTGAAGTATTTGAACTGGGGGTGCTGTTCAGGATTCGACAGATTGAATATCCGGCGTTGCTGGAAACTTGTTCCGCTCAGTCCGTCGCCGGGTTTCATCCGCACGTCGCCGACCGACTCCCGGTTCAGGCCGTGGGTAGCCGTAAGGACCAGTTCGTCGTTGCCTTCATCATAGACGTAAACGGAACACACCTCAACTTGAAGGTTGTCCGCCAGGATATCCACGATTTGCGACAGCACCACGTGGGAATCTTCATTTCTGGCGATTACCTCTGAAATTGTCCGCAATATTTCCAGTAATTTTGTCAGCATCCGGCATTAAGCTTTAATTTAAATTAAATGTGAAACATGTAAGTTACCATAAAATAACCTGTTTGCCAGTGTCGCAACTGCAGGAAAATGGGATTATATTACTTTCTCATAAATTTTGAAACTGGAAACGGAAATGTCAGAAAAAAAACTTATCTGGATTTTTGCCGGGGAAACATCCGGCGATATTTACGGCGCCCGGCTCGCGAAGGAAATCAGAAAACAGCTTCCTGACGCCCATATTGCGGGGATGGGGGCCTCCCGGATGCAGGAAGCGGGTGTCGATATTATGGTTGACTCCGCCGATCTCGGTGTAGTTGGCCTGATCGAAGTCCTTAAGCATATTTTTACGTTCATCGGCATTTTCCGGATGCTGGTACAACGTGCCGAAAAGGAACGTCCCGACGCCGTTATTCTGATCGATTATCCCGGTTTTAATATCCGGTTCGCCAAGCAGATGTACAAGCGGGGGATTCCGGTGATCTGGTATATCAGTCCTCAGGTCTGGGCATGGCGCAAGCAGAACATTCCCCGGCTGGCTAAATACTGCCGAAAAATGCTGGTTATCTTCCCGTTTGAACCCGAAGTTTACTCGCATGTGGATCTCGATGTACAGTTCGTTGGACACCCCCTCGTCGAGATCGTAGGTGAGCGCAAAGACCCGGAAATTAAGCGTGATGCCAACTTGGTTGTACTGCTTCCAGGAAGCCGTGACCACGAAATAGAGCGGCTTTTCAATCCCATGCTCGAAACCGTAAGCATGCTTCACCGGAGCCGTCCGAAACTTCGCTTTACGGTTGCCGCTCCCCGCGAGAAAATCGCGAATATTGCCCGGGAGATGCTCGAAAAATTCCGGCGTAAACACCCGGATGACCGCCTGCCGGATATCGAAATAAGCTGTGGCGAAACCGCCAGGCTCATGCAGGAAGCCTCTACCGGACTCGCCGCTTCCGGAACCGTTACCGTGGAATGTGCCATCGCCGGGCTTCCCCTTGTGGTGGTATACCGGCTCAACCCGATTACTTTCAGTCTTGCAAGGCTTGTGATTACCCTTTTCCGGGGATTTTTCACTATGGTCAATATTATTGCCGACAAAACCGTGTTCGAGGAATACCTCCAGTTCCAGGTTACCCCTGAAGCCCTGGTTCCGGCGGTGGAACGTATCCTCCCCGGAGGCGAACGCCGCGAGGAAGTCGAAAAAGGCATCCGCGAAGTAGTCGAAGCCCTTACTCCAGGCGGAGAAGGAGCTTCCGCCTGCGCCGCCAAAGCATGTGTCGATTTCGTCAAATCCCAGGAGAGGAAATAGGGATCAGGCTTCAGGCTTTGGGAAAATAAGATTTCCACCACGAAGACCAAGAAGTAAAGTAGGGCGCTTTTGCCAAAAGCGCCTGAATTTTTCCAATATTAATTCTGTCTATTCGTACCGTCTTCTTCAATTGAATTTTCTGTTTATACCATTTCGCTTTCTATCATAGATATTTCTTGAGGGAAAGAGGAAAATTTTTTGAGGAATAATCTTCCTCTTTCCCATCATGTTTATCTTTGATTGCCAATTGGTATTATTTCTCACAAAGATGGTATGAGGAGGTCAACCTTCTCATACCATCTTTGCAGCTTTAGTGAGTGAAGCGAACGGTCGAAGTATCATAAAAAAGTGTCGTTTCCTGTGAATCCTGTCAAAAAAACTGGAACAATGCTTGTATTTATTAAAAATGTATACTAATATACATAGTAAAAATAAAGAGATCAGCATGCCGGTAAAGGCCGCAAAAATCAGTAAGAGTTCGCCCATGCCGCTTTACGCTCAGGTAAAGCAGGCGGTAATCAGCGATATCAAGGCAGGAAAATACCGTCGCGGAGATGTCTTTCCGAGCCTGGCGGAACTTACCGAGGTTTATCAGGTCAGTATGATAACCACCAGGCGGGTGCTTGCCGATCTTGCTTCTGAGGGATACCTGAGTGTTAGTCGTGGGCGTCGTCCGGTGGTCGCAAGTCTGACCGGAAACGGAATCGATTTTCCGGCGGGACTCCGCAATATCGGTATCTGTTTCGGACCGGTCGGCGACACCGGAAAGATTGAATATGCCAGCATGCCGTGGACAAGCAATATATTCCGGGGAATTCAGGAGGAACTTTCCGAAAACAATTTTCTTACTACAATGATTCCGGTAAAAGAGAAAACACCTGATGCCGCGACACGGAAACTTATTTCCGGCGGGAGCGGTTTCGACGGAATTATTGTAATGTCGGCGCATCTGGGAGAAAAGCTGCTGGATGAACTGGTCGAGTCAGGGCGTCCGTATGTGGTGGTGAATCGGATGGATGAAGAGAATTTCAGGAACTGCGTTACCGCCGATTTTTATGCAGGTAGCGCCCGTGTAGCGGAATATCTGGTTGAACGTGAATTTGCGTCGTATCTATATCTCACATCAAATCTTGGCGGGAATACGCCACCTCTTAAGCTCAGGGGGTTCCAGGAGTCTTTATGGCGGTTGGGAGTTGGTCCCGAAAGAATTCATTTGCGCCAGACGGGAGCATTGACAAAAGAAGCCGGAAAAGCGGCAATGAGTGAATTCCTGAAATCTCCGCTTGGGGAGTTGCCGCTTGCGGTTTACGGGGAAGGAGATTTGCTGGTAATCGGGGCAATGGAAGCTTGCCGGGAATCAAGAATTGCCGTGCCGGAGCAGGTTTCGGCTGTCGGCAGCACGGGATTGAAAGAGGCGGAAACCTCGGAGCCTCCGCTAACCGTGGTTGCAAGCCCGATGCGCGAAATCGGACACGCCGCCGCCGCCATGTTGCTGCGGATGCTGGAAACTGATAAAACCACTGCTTCCGGAATAAAACTCAAGATGAATTTTATCAAAAGGAAGTCGGTAAAAGATTAAAATCAATCAGGCATAAAAATATAACAAATTAATTTAAAAAGGAATTGCAATGAGTAAGGAAAAAGTAATTGACCGTTTACTCGGGGAGCTTTCCCTGGAAAAGAAAATCGCCCAGATGATGGCATTGGGAATCACTGGTACTTTCGTTGACCCGGAGATGTGGCATTTCATCGATGAATTCGGTATTGGCGGATTGCGCTTGTCTCCTACACTTGCCCGTAAATTTGTCAGGTATCTGCCGCCGGGAGCGCCGGGAATCGAGAATGTGGAGCGTCCGCCGTCATTCATGGAAAAGGTATATGACAACGACATCCTTCCTCCGCATTATACCGCCCGGGAATATGCCGAACTGATTAATAAGATCCGGGAACGTGCATTGCGGAACAATCCGGAACTGCCGATTCATACGATTATTGACTGTGAGAGCGGCGGCGGCAGTAATTTCGTGCCCAGGGGACTTATCACTACCCCTACGGCAATGGGATTCGGACATCTTGGCGACCTGGAACTGCTGAAACAGTGTTCAAAGATTCTGGGACAACAGCTCAAAGCCGTTGGTATCGATATGATCCATTCGCCGGTGGTGGATGTTAACACGAACCCGAACAACCCGGAAATCTACACCCGTTCGTTCAGTGAAGACCACAGAGTGGTTACCGCATGCGCACGGGTCATGCTTGAAGGTTTGCGCGAAGCGGACATGATCGGTTGTATGAAGCACTATCCCGGCCGCGGTCCATCCGGCGAAGACGCTCATTTCGGACTGTCGCAGATAGTCCTTGAGCGTGAGCAAATGTACCGGGAGCATCTTGAACCGTATTCCACCCTTTGCGCTGAAGGCGTGGTTCCGGCGGTGATGCCGGCGCATTCGGTTTATCCTACGCTTGATCCGAGCAACGAAATCGCCACCGTTTCCAAGCCCATTATTACCGGTATCCTCCGTGAGGAATTCGGGTTTAACGGCGTTATCACCACCGACTCGATGACCATGGGAGGGCTTATGGCCAAATACAGCGTTGGGGAGGCCGCGCTCCTTGCCATCGAAGCCGGGGTAGACGTACTCCTGCTCAAGGATGACAATGTCCTGCGCTGGGAAATGCACCGGACGATTGTGGACGCCGTGAAATCCGGGCGCATCAGCGTGGAGAGGATCGATCAGTCGCTGCGCCGGATCTGGAGTATGAAATGGGATTACAAACTGTTTGACAATCACGGAATTGTGGACGTCGAGAAGATCCCGGATGTTCTGGAAAATCCGAAGTTCAGCGAACTCGGACGCACCGCCGCCCGGAAGGTTATTCGGCTGGAGCGCGACCGCGCAAACCTTCTGCCATTGAAACCGGACCGGAAAATCCTGCTGGTCGACCGGGTCACAAGCTCTCAGCTTGCTGTTAACGACTGTTGGAACCATCCCGCGATGCTCTGGGAATTCATGCTTGAAAAGGCTCCGGACGTGGCTTACGTGGACTACACCGATAAAACCATGGACAGGGCAAAGGAGTTGATCGGAAAGCTTGCTTCCCAAGCCGATATCATGGTGGTTACCGGCGATTTTTGCCGTGGAGAAAACAACCTTGACAAGAATTTCATTGCCAGCTTGCGCGAGTTTGGCAAGCCGATTGTCCTGATCTCTTCTAATCCGTATGAGGAACTGTTGATTCCTCCGGAAATCGATACCGTGATCGTTACTTACGGTTTGATGCGCGACAGTCTGGAAGCTGTTACCGATTATCTATTCCAGGGATAATCCCCGGACTGAATTTGCATTGCTCCGCTGGCAATGCGAAAAATCTGTTGGAGTTCACAGCTTCAACTGTGTAGAAAATAAAGAATAAATAATGCAGAATATCAATCAGGAACTGACGGACAAGCTGGCAGGTGAACTTCGCGGTGTTAAGTGTCGCGAAGTGGCAGTTGCGCTGGATTTCGATGGCGTTTGCAAGCTGTTCACTGCCCATAAGCACCAGATAATGTCAACGCTGCTGTTTCTGCATCTGCGCAAGTTTCAGCAGGCTTCGCTGCCGGTCTACAAAAAGGCGTATAATTTTATCAACTTCGTTTCCAAAGGATACGCCGGGAAGGCCCGTTTTTTGTGCGTCAACGCTCTTGCGGACCATCTGGCGGAAAACGGCATCGACTGCCGTTATCCGGAAATCGCCGCCGCGATAAAAGAGCTTGAAGGCCGGGGATGCAAAGTCAATGCCGCCGCCTTGGAGGAATTTTCCGAATCTGAGGAAGTGGCGAAAATCCTGGCCTGGAGCAAAGAAGTTGATGAGAGGGTGGGACAACTCACGGAAATCGGTCTGACTCCCGGCGTGAAGGAGAATATCTTTGACGCCTTTAGAGGCAAGGTGGATTTCTTTGTTGTTTCCACTGCCACCGAAACGTCGATCAAGGCCGCGCTGGAAAACGAGGACATCCCGGAAATCAGCCGGTTTATCGGACAGGAAACCGCCTCGAAAGCTGAAGCGTTGACTGCGCTCCGCAATGCCGGATACAGCCGGGTTTTCATGTTCGGCGACAGCGTTGAGGACCGTCGCGCCTGTGATGCCGCCGCCGTTGCCGAAGCTCCTGCGAAACTATTCTTTATTCCGGTGATCCCGGAACGTGAGGAGTACAGTTTTACCGGGGGACGCAAAGCCATCGAAGCCGATGATGGTCAGGCAGGAAAAATTGCCGCGCAACTGCTCGATGAATTCGCAGGGAATGAGGTTGGAACCAATTGGTAACTGATATTACAGTTTGCCGATTTCGTCGTCCTTGAAATAGCTGTCGTGGCGGATGCTGGGCTTTGACACTTCCAATACCAGCGCCGGGCCTTCGATGGCCTTAAAGGAGTGACCGGTTCCGGTCGGCATGTCCAGCACTTCGCCGGGGAGCATTATTCTGACTTCATTGTCGAGGGTCATTTCAATTTTCCCCCTGACAATATAAAAAGTTTCAAACTTGACCCGGTGGTAATGGAACGGGCATACCTGGTTTTCAAACAAATAGATGAACTTCGAGCAATAGCCCTGTTCATGGTGATTGCATAGCCAGAATTCAATTTCACCGATCCGGTAGAAATCGTTCAGTTTGAAATGACGCAGAATCGGATCTGTATCTGGCATCACCAGTCCCCATTCGGCTATCTGTTTCAGACATTTTTCCCGTGCAACGCCGCGCTCCGGTTCCTGCAACTCAAATTCCGGCACATATTTTTTATCCATAGCTGAACTCCTTATGAAACGTTTATCCACACGGGGCTGGTCCAGGCGAATACTCCACGGGCCTTTGCCAGGTTGTGGGGGTATTTGCTGTCGAGGGTAAACGGCAGGTTGGTGTTCTTTTGCGGCGGAAAATTGTATCCGGGATCGCCAACCAGTTTCAGCTTCAGGAAATAAAAATGATTTCCGGGTTCCGCTGAATCATCTTTAAACTCAATTTCCGCGTTATCTTTACCGGGCTTGGCTTTGAAAACGGTTGTGCCGTCGCGGACAATTTCCACATATTCAATTACTTCAGGAGCAATGATTTTCGCGGTGGCAACCGGAGGGCCGGAACACTCGCCGTCACCGCCGATAAATATATCCGCTACCTGGAAATCGATAAAAGCCGCGAATCCCTGCGTGGCGATAATCCGCCGGTTGCGATAGGCATCGAACAGCGCTTCCGGGGTGAGTTCCGGGGCGTAAAGTCCGGTGAGTGCGCCGCCGAGTCCGGGATTGCAGCGATGGGCGTCACTTGATCCGATGAATCCGAGTTTTTTTCCTGCCTGGAGCTGCCGGATCGTGAAGTCGCTTTCAGCAAGACATATCCGCCATGACGACAGCGCCTCGATGTTCCATTCCTTAGTTTGATCGATAATTTCGTAGCTGGAATGGTGCGGGTACGCCATCGCATCGGTTTTCAGCAGACTTGCCAATAATTCCCGGTCATTGCGGCTGCCGGGGTCGATTCGGCGCAGCAGTTTGCCGCCCGGACGCGGATAGATCACGCAGCGGTGATTGAAATCCGGATTGAGGTCGTCCCGGTGAAACGTGAATTCAAAGCCGGGAAACAATACGAATTTACCGGGCTGGGTGAAGTGTTCGGCGTAGGCGTTATGGACGCGCCATTCGGCTTCGGAAAGGGTTTTGTTCGGGTAGTAATCGTTGTCGATAACGCACAGAGCGTCAAGTTTGGCGATGTCCCTTGCGAAATGGATAATCTCATCGGGTTCGCCCTCGGCGTCGGCGCTGAAATTGCTGTGGCAATGGGTGTCGGCCCAGAACAGTTTGTATTCATTATTTCCGGTTTTTACGGTTTCGGCTGTTTTATCCAAAGCGGTTATTTCCGACTTCTTCCAACGTTTCCATCGTTCCGGGCTGGTCCGGTAAGCTTTACCGCCGATGATTGCCGGGAACGCGGCCTGAACAATCTCCGGACCGGTTTGCTTGAATTTGAAATAAGCCACCGGGAGAATATTTCCAATGAAAGACGGGGGCACGGTGTAACCGTAACCCTCGGTGCAGATGATTTCCGGTTCAGCCCATCCGGTTTCCGGCAAGTATTTGCGTATGGTCAGATGGCCAAGCACGGCGGTTCCTTCTGATTCGATCCGGGTTTCCCAGCAGCAATAAACATCTCCGGTATCGGATACCGTTATTTGGGGGCGTCGCCGCAACCCGAGATATCCTTTGTAAGTGTGTTCGGCAAGCACTCCTTCGCGCATGTCGGCGACGCCCCGGCTGCCGTAGTCATCGAGTATCTGGATTCCGGCGGGGAGAATCTCCGCCACCATTCCGAATGGGAAATGATCGGCAATCCCGAGCGAATCCGATACTTCCCGAAGCCCCAGCCAAGTCAGGTATGCGTTTTTGCCGGCCCCGGCAAGTATCGGACACAGCCAGCGTTCATCGGGGTTGCCAATGACTTTAGGATGACTCATTTCACCGTTGCCAGTGAGTTGTGCGACGGCTATTTCATAATGGCCGTCACTGTACTGGTCCCAGGCAAGGACGGCTTTCCTGCCGCAGGCTGTGATTACCGGGCGCATTGCATCGATTCCAGGCTCGGAAACCGCTTGAGGAGCGCTTTGGTTAATTGACACGAAAATCCTGATGTCGTTATTGATGTCGAGTTCCGGCCAGGTCACAACTATATTTGCTCCGATTGCGGCAACCGCCGGAGACAGACACAGGTTTTTCGATTGCCGGACGGTGACAACTTTCGGCATTTTCAACGGGGAATTGCCGGAAACGGTTGCGAGTTGAATTTTCCAATGGTCGCCGTCGCTTTCGTTCCACACCAACGCTGCGCGGTCGCCCGGCAGCGCTGCCAGCGCGGGTTGCTGACAGTACCCGGAGGTTTCGGAAATTACCATTTCGCTTTTGCTGCCGGAGAATTTTTTCAGGAGAATCCTGTTGGTCCGGGAGTGTTCCATCTGCGCGGCAATCCAGAATGAATTTTCCGTAAGGGTACACGCGAGTTTTCTGCCGAATCCGGTAAGCCCTTCATCCGGATACCGGAACCGCTGTTCCTTGATTTTATTGCTGACTTTATCCATTTATAAAACCTTTTCCGCTTTTTTGACGACTTCATCGATAGCTTTGGAACGGTCCGGATCGATTTCATACTTGCAGTCGGCAAGGATTTTATTCTTTTTCGCGATGGCGAGTTGGAGCATTTCGTTGGCGGTTTCTTCGTCAAGCGCTGGATACTCGCGGCCGCCCAGCAGTTCCGGCATGAACAGTTCGTCTCGAAAATGCTCGAAGGTATGCTCCTCGGCAATGAAGTTGCCGCCAATTCCCACCCGGTTTATGAGTTCTTCAGCCAGCGTGGTTTCGTTAATTTCGAAGCCACGATCCAGACGTTCGAGATGACGGGCAATTTCGATTTCCGCGATAGCTTCTTCCATGCAGAAGCGTTTGCCGCTGTTGATGATTCCCACCGCCGGACTGAACGACCTGATTGATATCGAAGCCAGGAGCTTTGCGTATTTTTCGAACAGCGATTGGGAGCCGGGGACCTTTGCGTCGATATAGCCCGTGCCAATCCCGAAATTCTGTCCGTAAAGCCGGTTGAAAACCTGGGCCATTGTCAGGTCCTGCAGAATCGCTTCCGGGGCGGCAAAACGAGCGGTTGTGGTTTTCATGTCGATTGTGCCGGAGATGACTCCTCCCGCCACTTTTGCTTCGGGGACCGTTACTTTGAGGGCGGTCATTACTCCAAGGACTTCCGCTACGCCCATGACCGCGTTGGCGGCAATCGTTACCGGCGACGACATCCCGGAAAGCGGCATTGGAATAATAGTACAGGGCAGTCCGCGCTTTGCCAGCATCAGCAGAATCCTTCCGTCTTCCTCCGGGAAGATCAGCGGATCGATGGTTTCCTTGGCGGTGATGAAGCATGGCTGTTTCTGATAGTCTTCGAAACTGCCCCGGACAATCGTGCCAATTTCAATAAGCAGATCCAGTTCCTTTTCGTTCCAGACTTCCGTTGAACCGCATTTTGTAGAAAATTTAGCTACAGTAGCAGCCGTAACTATCCGCTGCATTTTCGCATCGACAGGCTTGCCGTCCGCATCGGTAAGACACACCACGGGATTACCGGCAATCCCCACTTCCGGGATTGCCTCGCCCAGCCGTAGCGTGTTGACAAGGTCCTGATAGGAAGGTTTGCGGAGGGTTTTATTTTCCCAGTCGAGAAACTCAATGCAGGCCCCGCCGAACTTGACCCGGAGCGGCGCGGGAGTAGAGCCGGAAACCACCCCGTTTAGAATGTTCTGACAATAACCTCCGGCGATTTCCTGTCTGATCTGCTCGATGGTTTCTTCCACGAGAGTTCCGGGAAACCTTACCGCATTCGAGGCGGAATCTACTTTCGCGCCCTTGGCTTCCAGCGGACCGTGATAATCCTTGCAGTCGATGCGCAAGCCGGTTTTATCCAGCACCGAGAGCGCGGAATTGTGGATGGCCCGGAGTTCTTTTTCATTCAGATTGAGGATAGAAATGGACATAATAATTTCCTTGTCAGGTGAGTTTGATAGTGGCTATCTGCCACGGCTTGAGTTTGAGTGAGAATTTATTGCCATCAGTGGTAACTTCTGCGGCATCCGGCAACGGTTTCAAGAAGAAGTCGCATAGTTTCGCCGAGGCCGGTTCAAATGGCAATGTTACCGTAGTTGCGGTCATCTCCTGACTCATGTTTGTCATTCTTACCAGATAAGCGCCGTTTTCTTTATAGAAAGCGCTGAGTCTGACTTCCTCCGGCGCAATTTCAAACGGCGCGGCGGCGATCTGGCTGACTTTTCCCGGTGCATACGGAATTTCCGTTCGCAGAAATTCACTCTTCGCGATCATACCGGCGGTACGGTAATCTTTGCCGCCGACTACCAACGCATGCTCAAATACGTTGCGTCCCAGGACCCGCTGGGTATCGACAAACTGCATCCAGCCGGTGTCGCGGTAGGGTTTGACGCAGGCCAGGAAATGGAGCATTCGCCGTGGATTGCCGTGGTCTCGGAAATATTTTGCGCCGTCCGCGGTTATCAGACCGTATGAATTTGGTGTGCCCGCGGAGTGTATCCAGCTTCGGCCCCAGATGATGCCGGGGATTCGGCGTTCCACATTTTCATAATTGCCTCCTCCCTTGAAACCGTATTCGATTTTACTAATGTCGCGTTCTTCCACGCCGAACGGAACATCGGCGGTCAGTTTCGCATCCGTATCCAGCGGATTGCTCAGGACGATATAGGTGGAGTCGTGGGTAATGTCGGCAGCGGTTTTCACCCGAACTTGTGATTCTCCCTTATACAGGTCGATTTCCTGCCGGAAGAAATGCGGACCGGACTTTCCGAACCGGATAATTCGGGAGCGGAGCGGTCCGCGTTCGGTGATTTCCAAGGACTTCACTTCAAACGGAAGCGGAGCGTCCGCGAAAGAATCCGGCATCCAGCCGGGGGCGGGAACGTCCTGCGGCAGTGAACCGGGTTCCATCAATCCTGATTCACCGTCAGCCCGAACCGTGTCGCCGGTTTTGAGATTTTCAACTTTAACCAATTTTCCGGCCTTGAATGTGATCTTTAGCGTGTCGCTGGCGAGTTTGGCGTCAAGATTTTCGCATGGTTCAGGATCAGGGAATTTCACATCCTCCTCAAGCCAGTCGATGTCGATTTGAGTGGCGGCCCCGGGGGGCAGTTCAAGCTCGACCAGGGTAATGAAGAATCTGGCTTGCGGTCCCGCAACGGCAATCTGCATCGGCAGGATTTCTCCGCCTGGTGATTTTACTACCGGCTGGCGGCGATGATTGTAAACGTTGGGGATGTCGAGGATAACGACCTGGTTTCTGGTTTCCGGAATCGGGTTGAATACCGTGAAGTGACGGGGATCGTTTTCAGTATTGTCACCGGTCATTTCCAGTAGTGACTGCTTCCTGATTAGTTTTGCCTGGGCTATGGAATTTTCAAAAGAAAGGAACGCTTCGCGCAGGTCTTCCTTGAACAGGAATTCGATGGCGTGGGTTGTCCACGGCAGGAATTCCAGCCAGAGATTGTCGAATTTCTCTTCGGGATACGCGGTGTTTCCGGCGGCAGCTTTGGCGGCGAAGAATTCGGCAAGATGGATTTCCCGGTCGATAATATCCCGGAAACGCCAAGCGCTGTTTGTTCCGTTTCTGGCGATATGGTAGCATAGTTCGGCGGGGTCGAGCAGACCTTTCCAGACCGGCAGGTCCTCTTTTGAAATGGCGTCGAAAACATCGTAAGGAGTGCCGTATTCGAGATGTCCGAAACCGCCTTTGTTCCACGCTTCGATTATTGCCGGAATATTGCGTTCAAAACCGTACATGGCGTCCAAATGCGGAACATTGTCATCGCCGCCATGATTGAATGAAATAGTTTTTAGCCCTGGTTGCGTGGCGGGTTTTTCCAGATAACGCCTCCAGGCATATTTAACCACGAAATCCATCTCAACGGCCGGACTCTTAAAATCACACGGGCCATTGCCTTTGTCATAAAATTCCTCGGCGTGGAACCAGCCCTGGTAACAGTGACGGGTAACCGTGACCCGGTCACCGGATATTCCTTCCCAAACGAACGAGCGCGGTACGCCCTGTTCATCGAGTCCGCGCAACGGCCGCCAGGCGAAATAGAAAGGATAATTTGCCAGTTGTAAAAGCTGGGGAACCTGGCTGTGCCCGATGCCCACATCGAGATTTGCGTAGGCGTCGAGCCTTGCTTCAGGGAAAATCTCATGAACTTTGCGCTTGCCGTAAGTCATGTTTCGGATAGTTGTTTCATCGTTGAGGTGGCAGAACCGGAGGTTGGACCATTGTCCGCCGCCGATGGCGAACCGGCCCTGTTTCAGGTGTTCCCGGATTTCGGGAATCCATTCCGGATGATGTTCCACGCACGGTTTTAGCAGTTCCGACCATGAATCGACAAAATAGGTGAAATCGGGCCGGGTTTTAAGCAACTCCAGAGCGCGTTCAAGCACCGCGACATAACGGCGGATATGCCAGTCGCGGGTATGCATCCATGCGTGGTCGGCATGACAGTATGGGATCAGATAGATTTGTTTGTCCTTGAGTTGCTCACGAATTTTCGCAACTTCCGGATCATTATTCGTAAAGATTTTCACTTTTTAATGTCCTTGCTATTTTGTTGTATTCCTTTTTATAAAACGGGTTGGGACAGTAATTGTTTCGTATGGAAGATCGGGATTTTTCAGCCGTTTCAGCATCAGCTTTGCGGCAATCTCGCCGATTTTGTAATAATCCACCCTTACCGTGCTGAGTTTTGGTTCGGTGGCGGCATAGTAATGTGAATGGTTCCAGATGTCACCGAAACCGATAAGTTCGATGTCGTCCGGCACATTGACCTTCATTTCCCGGAGAGCTTTGAAGATGCCGGATGCGGAAACATCGTTTTCCGCCAGTATCGCATCCGGGAGCGACCGTTTTCCTGACTGATACAAGTCAAGAAAGGTATGATAAGCATTGACAGTCTGCGAAAGATTGCCTGAAATGCTGTTGAGTTTTATTATATTGGGTGTCAGTCCCATTTCTTTTATCGCAAGTTCGTAACCCAGGCGGCGGAGCGTTCGCATTCTCGGTCTGAGCACGGTTGCGAAATAACTGATGTTCCTGTGTCCGCGCCTGACAAATTGTTTCACCGTCTGCCGGGCCCCGGCAATATCGTCGCTGTAGGCGTGATCGGCGTCCGGTTTAATATTCATTGCCAGATTGCCTGCGATAACTACCGGCAGTTTCAGTTCCTGCTGGAAAAACTTAAGGTTGTAAAAGAACTCTTTGGAAGCCAGGAACGGGTTCCAGATAAGTCCGCACAGCATGTTCCGTTTTCGTTCGATCCTGGTCCTTTCGTCGGCCTGACTGTAATAATTCAACCGCATTACCCGGTATAGCGAATGTTCGTGGAAATAGTCGGTGGCGCCTTGGCTGGTGACGGCACTGTAGCTGTCTTCGCTGGTTTCCGGCATCGGTATGGCGATCATTTTTGTTGCCGAAATCATCTCCTTGATTTCCGGAGTGACCCGCTGTTCGGAAACATACGTGCCTTTGCCGCGAATCTTGTAAATGTAGCCTTCTTCCTCCAACTGCCGCAAAGCTTTTCTGAGGGTGAGATGGTTTATTTTCAGGGAGTTGCTGAATTCGGATTCGGAGGGCAGCAGGGAGTTCGGCAGGTAATCGCCGCAGTTGATCCGGTCACGGACCTGCGCTGCCAGCTGCAGGTAAAGCGGGGCGCCACCGCTGCGCTTTAATCTTATAGGCTTCAAGACAAACTCCTTTATTGTAACTATAGTATAGTAGCAGTAAAGGAGTATTGCAACCGCGTTTGTATAAAAAAGCCTGCAAAGTGTTTATCTTCATTAAGATAAATTTTTGCAGGCCTGTAGCTGTTGATTGTTTCTTAAAGGTCGATTATTTCCGAACTTCCGGATTTTACGGTGACTTTTTTGCTGAAATTGCCGAGAAGGTTGAATCCGGGCCCGGGTTTAACCGTGCAGGTGATGTCCTTACCGGTGGGATTGTGAACTTCGATCTTTTTCTTGTTCGGGCGTACATCGAGTACCTGCAGCATAATGTTGGGGTTATCCGCTACCAGCAGGTTGCCGATATAGACATTGCGGTTGCCGAGTTCGGTATCTACTTGCAGGAAACCGGTTCCATCGCTCATTACGGGGAAATGATACAGTTCATTTATCCGGATGCGTTTTTTCTGTTCCGCATAGCGTTCACCGTACTCGTTGACAACCCACTCCGGGACCAGCAGCCGGTTGCGGCCTTTGTAAAGGATACCGGCGTCCCAGTTCGGATTGAGTCCTTTGATCATTACGGGCAGGAGCTGAGGCAGTCTGGCACGGGTGAAGGTTCCGGCGAAGCCGCCGTCTTCGGCTTTGAGTTTCAGAATGTAGTCAGTGCTGATCACTTTGCCGTTTACGGGTTTTATCTTGTATGCCGTTTTCCCGGAAACTCCAAGTTTGTGGACGATATCCTCCATATATTTGTTACTCGGCTCCGGTTTAAGTTTGCTGATAACCCCGAGATAACGGTATTTGACGGTATCGCCCGGTTTCAGGCTCTGTTTGCGCTTGCCAATTTGCGCACGAAGGTTTTTGTATATGAGATCGGGATTCGCGTATCCTGTGTAGATGATACCGTCCTGAAGCGCTATGATTCCCAATGAACCTTTGAAAATGTCCGGATAAAGCGCCGCGTAACCGTTTTTCTGGATAGTACCATGATAGATGCGTTTCTGCCGGTTGATTTTTCCGGAGAGGAATCTGCCGTTTTTACCGGAAGCGCATACGGTGTCGGCCAGCTTTCTGCCGCGGGCATTGAAAATAATAATGGAATTGGCGGTAAACTGTTTCTTTATTTTTAACTCCCCTTCAACCAGTTCGATTTGTGAAGAATCCATCCGGGGGGAAAAAAAGGTGTAGCGGATTTTGCCTTTGTAGTATTTGTTGGGAACCGCTACATATTCCTGGTCGGTTTTGTCAGTATTGCCGGAGGCTTTTCTTGGATAATGGCGGTCGATTATACAGTCCACGATCATGCCGAAACGACAGGCTAATATCGGGTGGTATTCAATTGCCGGACGGGTGTTTTCCCCGTCAAGATTCAGGCCGGGAAACAGCGGGTTGCCGAAATACCTGAAATTACGTACCACCAGATAGTCCTCGAAACCGTGGATATTCTGGAGGTCTTTTGGTTCGCCCCACCATTTGCCGCGCGGCATGGTGTTGTAGTTGTCGCCGCATCGTGCGAAGCTGTTTTCCTGGGTTTGTGTCCAGGCTTCCCAGCCGATTGCCGTTTTGCCTTTCATATCGGTAACTACCGGGATCAAGTTATACTGGCGGCTGTGCCAGCCGTCGATATTTTTGTCAAACTGTTTTTTGCCATGGAGCAGGTAACGCCGCCACACTTTGCCATCTTGCGCATTGATCAGTTTAACTTCTTTCAGGCCGTCGGGAGAGCTTGCCATCAGGTGCAGCCGCCAGCGGTCGTTGTTCCTTATTGCAAGGTCGGAACTGCCGAAGTTGAGAATCCGGTTGTCCTCGATGACCGGTCCTTTGGAAATGAACGACGACCTGAAATAGTAACGCCGTCCCAAGTGCATGGCAACCGGACCGGAGATGGCTTCCACCACGTTTGGGGTTTCCCAGCGCAGGTAAGTCTGATATCCGGTTTTCGAGGCGGTTTTGACTGCTTCCGGGCTTGCGGCGATATGTACGCATACCGGGGCCAGGTGGAAGGAGTTGTTCAGCAACCGGAGATATTCAAGGAAAGAATTTTCCAGCAGCTTACCGTTTTCATAAGTGTAAAGGCTCATTACCTTGAAGTTGCCCTGACACCAGCCCGGTTCCGGATTTTTTCCCGGGGTCACCAGAATCATTGGCGGC
Organism: Victivallales bacterium; assembly: GCA_963678815.1. Classification (GTDB taxonomy): domain Bacteria; phylum Verrucomicrobiota; class Lentisphaeria; order Victivallales. The sequence continues at coordinate 2,069,753 of OY787460.1, read as the reverse complement.
CATTTCCAGCCGCGGGCCAACGGATTGTTCACTGCCAGCCGTCCCGGATATTTCTTACTGAACCACGCTTTTTGCGGCCAGAAAAGCCTATCTGAAAACACCATCCAGAGGTTGCCTGATTCATCGCGGTAAGCAAGTCCCTGATAAGCTTTGAATTTGCCGGAACTGGCCTTGGCGCAGATTTCCTTGAGCTTATTGAATTTTGCCTCGGTCATCTGTTCGAGAGTTTCGGTAAACGCGATGAACTCGTAACCTGCCTGTTTTGCGGCAGCAATGAATTCTTCCGGTGTGCCTTTTCCGGATGACAGCGAACTCCTTGCGCCGATGATACCTTTCTTACAGTGCGGCATGTATTTTCCCTTGAATCTGGCCCGGTCCCAGTTAATTCTGGCGAAACCTACATCCCTTGGGCCTTTCGGAGGGGGTTTTATTACATAGCCGCCGAAGGATCCTTTTGACGGTGCGGCGAGGTAATTGAGCAGATTGATCATCAAGCGTTCGCCGCAACCTTTCATTTCTTTTCTTTCGCCGTTCATGATCAATCCGTTGTCCCAGAAGATGTGATAACCGTCCTGCCAGTAGCAGGAACTGGCAACCGGCATTACGGCTATGCGTCCCTTGCCGTAGTCTCGCACGGCGAGAATGGGCGGTTCGGACTTGTAACTTCCGGGGCCTTCCGGCTGGAGTTTACCGGCCTTTTTGCGTTCGTAAGTCTTTGCCGTTTTCGATCCCCGAATGAGGATTTTCCAGTTTCTATCGGCTTTTACCGGGGAACTGAAATCGGTGTAACGGGCGTAACCGAGATTGTAAACGTTGGGATAGAAAAACCCTTCAACGCCTTTTGTGACGGGATGGTTCGTGATGTTGCCGCTCCAGTAAATGATCGCATTTGACTGAGTTTTCAGCTGATTGTCTTTGTCGGTGATCTGTTCGTTCAATATTTTGACGCCGCCCGGTTTCAGCCAAGAATTGAATTCATCGATATCGCGTCCGAACTGCCAGCCCGGATTCCGCATTACCAGCAGTCCGCCGCCTTCCTTGACATACTCCATCAGCAGTTTGCCTACCTTACCGCTGAGTTCGGTCCACAACGCTCTCTGACCGCCCTCACCGCCAGCGCCGAGAATTACCACGTTGAACTGTTTAAGGTAATCCATGGTGATTTGCGGGGAGAATGCCGCGATTTCGTAAGTCCAGCCCTGCTTTTCCAGTTTGCCTTTAAGGATTCTATGAGGCATGGCCGCGCCACGCTTATGTCCCCAGAATTCCGGTGAGCCTTTTTGCTCTGCTCCGATCAGCACGAGGAATGAAGGATTTTTGTCTTTCGCGAATATCTGTGCGGTTCCAATAAGACACCATAGAATGGTTAAAGTTAAGATCCGGCGGATTTTTCCACGCGTGAAGTTGTTCATCCTTCTCTCCTTGTCAGGCATGGCTTGTTATTTTTTAATATATTCCTGTTATATGCCAATTAATATAGGTTGACTTTTCGAGGTTGTCAATATCTTGTTTGTTATAAATTACGGATATGCCGGCCGGTATGCCCGGAATGAGTAGATTTTATTGTTAAGGGTGCTTGTATACCAGAAGAAATCAAATCCCTGGTCTTCGGCGCTGCCGTCAGTATTGATGAGGTTAGCGCGGTCCTGGTGTACCAGTCCCGCTCCGGCAGTGTTGCTGCCCCTTGTGAAATTATAGTATTCCCTGTCCAGATCCTGATGAATAGTGTCACTGAAAAGAATTTTACACGGGCGTCTCGGGCTGGTCCAGTGTGAGACGCGGTAACAGCCATACAGGTTTTTTGACGGGGTGTATTGGGATTCATCCAGCCAGTGGGCATCGTCGTTTTTCCATAATGCAACGCCGTAGTTTCTGCTTATCATCACTCCTTTTTGGGCGCCGCCGTTCTGGATAAGAGTTTTATCGCGGTCAGTAGGACAATTGTACAACAGATAATTGGTTGGCGAGTAAAGATTGTAAAGCAATTCCGCCCAGGTTTTATAATCACCGTCGTAATCCCCGAAAATAACCGCCGGCCAGTAATCGTTGTAATCGGAGGCATAGAAAGCAAAGAAAGTATAAATTTGTTTCTGCTGGTTGCGGCAGGTCATTTTTACGGCTTGTGCCCGGGCTTTTTTCAGGGCCGGAAGCAGCATTGACGCAAGTATGGCAATTATCGCAATTACTACTAATAGCTCAATCAGCGTAAATTTTGTTGATTTCTTCATTTTAATGTCTCCTATCTTGACTCTTAATTTTTAAATTCTTAACTCTTTATCTTGTGGTTTCCTTTTTTATGTATTCAGTCGGAACCAGAATTCTTTCGATGGGACGGTCAGGGGTATCAAGTCTTTTCAGCAGCAGTTTAGCGGCTCTTCTGCCTACTTCCGCATAATCCACCCTTATCGTGCTGATCGGCAGATCAAGAGTTCTCAAAGCGGGGGTATGGGCGAACATATCGCCATAGCCGATAAGTTCCACCTGTTCAGGCAGTTTTATATCAAGCTTGCGCAATGCCTGATAAGCGCCGATTGCGGTAACGTCGTTCAGACATAAAATGGCGGTAGGAGGATGCTTGCGCTTCTTGAATAATTCCAGAATACAATTATATGCGAGCAAGGTCTGTTGGTTGCCGGCGGTTATTTTAGGCATTACCTTGACTTGGGGAGTCAGGCCGGCGGCTCTCATGGCGGTTTCATAGCCTTCCTGACGTAAACTGGAACCGTTGAATTCGGATGTCAGGAAGATAATTTTCCGGTGGCCGCGGCTGAGGAATTTTTTCACTATTTTCCGGGAGCCGGCCGCATCGTCGCTCAGCACAGTGTCGATGGAAAGATTGTGATGAGGAAAAGCGTTGCTTGCCATTGCCATCGGGAACTTCGTGTGGGAAATATAATATTTAAGGTTGTCATAATACTCCGGCGCATTCCTCTGATGGGTATACAGGATACCTGAAAGCAGGTGGATATTTCTCTTCAAGCAGGCCCGCTCAGAGGCCGGAGAATGACTAATCATACGCATCGGGCGGATGTCCGGATCACTGCTTAGGGCTTCGATGGCGCCATTTACCGCGATGTTGCAGAATCCGTCTTCTGAACTTTCAGGAGCAGCCAGCCCGATAAATTTTCCTATATGACCGGCTTCAAGGATATCAGGAATAACTTTCCGGTCGGCCACAAACGTTCCTTTGCCGCGGATTTTATAGATGTACCCTTCCTGCTGGAGTTCTTTAAGGGCTTTTCGCAGTGTGACATGGGTTATCTTCAGTCTGCGGCTGAAGTCAGCTTCGGTGGGAAGCGGCGTGTTTGGCGATAAATCTCCACGGTTGATCCTTTCCCGCAGATGATCGGCCAACTGCAGGTAGATCGGGTATTCCCTGTCTCGCTCCAGTATGATCGATTTCATAAAAACACGCTTTCCTATATCTTACCTATAGTATAGGACAGGTATAGGAAGATGTCAATAATATTTCAGGAAAATTTCCTTGAAAAATATATACAACTATGTCGTGGTGGGTGACCGCGAAAAAATCAGGAGGTCAATTCTGTCTTTGCGGTACTTGCTTCAATGAGCTGGTCGAACCAGCGGAACGCCAGATCATAATACATATCGTGTCCGCCGTTGAAGATTTCGTAGAAAAACTTTTCAGGATTGTGTTTTTCCACTTCCGCTATCAATTCCACAGTGTGGGAGAACGGCACGGATTTATCGAACCTGCCGTGATGCACGAAAACGTTGGCTTTGGCTATTTTCGACACATGGGTGAGAGGGGAGCGTTCCCGGTATTGGGCGTCGGTTTCCGGGGAATCTCCGGGGATTCCTTCGCAGCAGGCCGCAATGTGCGGGGCGTATCCGGAGTTTTGCGTGTGCCATTTGGCTAGATCGGTTATCGGACACCACGAACTCACTCCGAGCCACTTTTCCGGGGCGTGCCCGGCCATCATCAGCGACATGTGGCCTCCTCCGCTTCCGCCAAATACGAATATTTTTCCGGCATCGATGGCGTAATTTTCTTCGACTTCCGCCGCGGCGTCCATGATGTCCTGTCTGGCTAGTTTTGACGCACAGGCTTCAGGCGCGCGCGGATTTCTTGTCAGGTTCGGGCCGCGGAATTCCGGCAACAGCAACGCCCAGCCGCGTTCTTCACAGAACGGCAACATTCTTTCCACCTGGTTGAAACGGTCGGCGCTCCAGGTGTGCAACCCCACCAGCAACGGAACCGGCCCTTTGCCTTCCGGGTAATAAAACAGGCTTTCCTCAACCGAACCGTCGATACTCGATTTTACCATCAATTTCTGCATTTCAGCCATTTCTCATCCCTCTGCTTGTTTTGCGCAAACCTTAATCTTTTCCCGATAAACTGCGTTTTCAATTCATTTCTTGATATTAACGGAAATAATTAGTTGCTTATGAAAAACCCCAGTTTGTGCCGAATTTCGACTTTTTCATAAGCAACTAAGTATGAAAATATTTGCCTTCATTCAAACGCCATATAAGTTAATAAAAATAGTTAAGAGTTTTGTAAAAATATGTGTTAATAATTAACATTAGCTGCTACTGATTTCTTCTGTTATATCTGTTGACAAATAGCAAAAGTGTGTTAATTTTATTGTTATAAATTAACATTTGCAATTTCCATGCTTAAGGAGACGGATCAATGAAGGTTATCAATTTCGGGATTATCGGGGCAGGATTGATGGGACGCGAATTTGCCAGCGCATGCGCCCGGTGGTGTCATCTTACGGAAATGAAGGCGCGTCCGGAACTGGTGGCCGTGTGCGACGCCAATCCGTCTATCCACGAATGGTATCGGAACAATTTTCCGGCGATCAAGCAGTTTACCACCGACTACAAGGAACTTCTGGAAAATCCCGGGATCGATGCTATTTACTGTGCCGTGCCGCACAACCTCCACGAACAGTTTTACTGCGACATCATCAAGGCCGGGAAGCACCTCCTCGGCGAAAAACCGTTCGGCATCGACCTTGCCGCGAATACCGCCATTCTTGAGTGTATTAAACAGCATCCCGGCGTATTTGTCAGATGCAGTTCCGAGTTTCCGTTCTTTCCGCCGATGCAGCGGCTTGGGAAAATGATCGAGGACGATTTTTTCGGCGAGATCATCGAGGTCAATTCCGGCTTTATGCACTCGTCTGACCTGAACACCAAAAAGGCGATCAACTGGAAACGCATGATCGAATTCAACGGCGAATACGGCTGCATGGGCGACCTCGGTATGCATACCTGCCACTTCCCGTTCCGCGCCGGATGGTATCCGAAAAATGTCCGTGCGGTGCTGTCGAATCTGGTGAAAGAGCGCCCCGGCAAGAATGGCGAATTGGTTCCCTGTAAAACCTGGGACAATGCCACGCTGTTCTGCGAAAGCGTCAATCCCCGCACCGGCAGCAGCTTTCCCCTGACCATCAAAACCCAGCGGATCGCCCCCGGAGAAACCGACACATGGTATTTCGAAGTTAAAGGCATGAAAGGCTGTGGACGCTGGACAAGCAAGAACCCGCGCCGTCTGGAAATCCTCGAATACACCGGCGGCGACCAGTCATGGCAACAGATCGACATGGGTTGGGAAGCAACTTTCAAAGGCATCACCGGCGGCATCTTCGAATTCGGATTCACCGACAGCATCCTCCAGATGTGGGCCTCGTTTATCTACGAACTTACCGAAGGTAACCCCCTCAACAAGTTCTCCGGTTGCGTTACTCCCGAGGAAACTGCCGTCTCGCACCGCCTCTTTACCGCCGCCCTCAACAGTTGGAAAAATTCTACTGTAGAATCAGTTTGATTTTTTTATCGCTTTTTCCGCCAAACAGTGTGTTTGGATCGAGTGGCCGGAATGCTTCGCGATTCCGGCAAAATCACATTGCATTTTGCCCATTCAATCCGGGGACTCTCCCCGGCCAAACAGTGTGTTTGGATCGAGTGACCTGAATGCTTCGCGATCCCGGCAGTTTCAATCCAAAGACAATCCCTGGGTGAATACCAGGTGATACTCCGCACTGACTCCCCCGCCGGGCAGCCGGGGGTATTGCCTGATAATTTTTCTTAAGATTCCCGGTGAGACCAGATGTCCGGTGGCGTTGCCCGCGCCCGTTTCCCGCAGGTGTTCCAGAAACGCGGCGGCGGAATGATATTCCTCCTGAAAGCTTTCTTCGCATATTTTGCAATTGGTGAACAAACTGCATGCCTTGGTAATTTCCGCGAGTGAAAGAAATTCCGGCCCCGGATATTCCACATTGTTTTCCGCAAAGAGATTTCGCAGGGGAACAAAAGTATTTTCCGCGAGAGTGCTGAAAAAAAGTTTTCCGGAAACATGCGTGATTTTGTGGAGCTTACGGAGCAAGCCGGACAGGTCTTCAACCCACTGAAAGGCAAGGCCGGCGGCGATTATATCAAATTTTTCGTCCGGCAGTTCTCCGGTGATGTCGAGTATTTCAAATGCCGTTTTGATTCCGTGTTTTTTCCTGAGCGGCAACGTATTCTTCCGACATTTAATCAGCATTTCCGGGGAGATGTCGGTTACCAGGAACTCCGCTCCGGGTAATTCTGACATTATCTGGCGGGTGAGTAGGCCGGTTCCGCATCCGAGTTCGAGGATCCGCAAATTCGCTCCGGAGTTTTTTGTATTTGCGGTAATGAGGGAGGCAAGTTTTCTGGCGGCATATAACTGGGCTGACACAATCCGGTCATAGTTTTCGGATGCGCGCGAAAAATTGCTTGCCAGGAGTTTGTGGTCGATTTTTGTCATTCCGGTAAATTTTTCTCAATGAATTCACACATTTGGTCTTTGTATTCTCCGGTCCTGGTGAAGGGCAGGACGTGACCTGCGCCTGAGACTGTTTTCAATTCCGCTTCGGGAAGCAGTTCTGATGTTGTTTTTACCATTTCCGGAGTGACGATCAGGTCGGAGTTTCCCTGGAAGATCAGCGCCGGGACGTTCAGGCCGGGAAGCAACTCCCGGCAATCCGCTCTAGACAGGAAATCAAGCCCGGAAGTCAGCGTTTCCAGATTAAGTTCATTTGGAATTTCCGGTTGCCAGCTTTCCGGTTTTGCCATGTTGCGGAAGAAACTTCTGAGCAGTTTGCGGGGTGACTTGCGAAGCTGAAGTTGCATGGCAGTAAGCGCCGTTTCCGGTTGTCCGGGAAAATTGTCCTTGGCTGTAAATGCGGCGAACGGGGAAAACAGTACCATGAACTTAAGTTGGGGCAGTGTCTTTGCCAGATGCAATGCCAGGCATGCCCCGAGGGAATGTCCGACAATCCCGGTATACTCAGAAAGATCGTCGAGTTCCGGAAAGATGAAATTACCGGAGCGATCACTGGAATAAAACCCGTAATCGCGAATATGGAACTCCGCTATTCCCTTAGCCTGTTCGATAACAATCTGGTAATGTTCCGGCGGTACGGCCCAGCCGGGAAGCACGAGTATTTTACTCATTTTTTCTCCGGTTACTCCCGGATCTGGCCGTCACCCAGCACCAGGTATTTGTAGGTGGTAAGCTCAGGCAGGCCCATCGGCCCACGTGCGTGAAGTTTGTCGGTGCTTATCCCGATTTCCGCGCCCATGCCGAACTCGCCGCCATCGGTAAAACGGGTGGAAGCGTTGTGATAAACCGTGGAGGAATCAACCTGGGCCAGAAACAACCGGGCGTTGCTTTCGTCGTTAGTAATAATACCGTCGCTGTGCTGAGAGCCGTAGGTATTGATGTGTTCCACGGCCGCGATAACGTCAGGCACGATCCTGACCGCCAGAATAAGGTCCAGGAATTCTTCATACCAGTCTTCTTCGGTGGCGGGTTTGGCGTCCGGCACGAATTTGCGGAACGCGTCGTCGCCGCGAAGTTCGACGTTGCGGGATTTAAGGAGTTCCGCGACTTTCCCAGTGAATTCAGGGGCGATGTCCTCATGGATCAGCAGAGTTTCGATGGCATTGCAGACTCCGGGGCGCTGGCACTTGGCATTTTCAACAATTTTCAGCGCCATGTCAATATCGCAGTCCGCGTCCACAAACATGTGGCAAACGCCCTTGTAATGCTTGATCACCGGGATGGTCGATTGCTCCACCACCGCCCGGATAAGGCCTTCGCCGCCCCGGGGGATGATCAGACTGATGTACTGGTCCATTTTCAACATTATCCGCACGGCCTCGCGTTCGGTCCAGGGGATAAGCTGCACCGCGCCGTCAGGAAGCCCGGAGGTCATTCCGGCCATGTGCAGACACTTCACCAGCGCGCGGTTTGAATGGATGGCTTCCGAACCGCCGCGAAGTATTACCGCGTTGCCGGCCTTCAAGCACAAACCCGCGGCGTCTACGGTTACGTTCGGACGGGATTCATAAACAATTCCGATCACTCCGATGGGAACTGAAACTTTTTCAATTTTAATTCCGTTGGGGCGTACCCAGGAGGTAAGGACTTTACCAACCGGATCTTCCAGCCGGACAACGTCCCGGAGGCCGTCAGCCATTCCTTTAATACGTTTTTCATCGAGGCGGAGACGGTCGAGCATTGCCATTGAAAGACCGTTTTTGCGTCCGGCTTCAAGGTCTTTCTCATTGGCTTCCATAATTTCCGTCCGGCATTTTTCCAGTTCGGAGGCCATTGCTTCCAAGCAGGCGTTTTTTTCGGCACTAGACATGACTGCCAGTTTGTGGGCCGCCATCTTTGCTTTTTCGCCCATTTCCGGGAGTTTCCCGCGTATTTCTTCGAATAACTGCTGCTGCTTATCTTCACTCATTGTTTGTCTCCGGATGGTGTGATTTTCGTTTGCCCTTTATTCTAGACTCAAAATCAGGGATTTCAACCGTGACGAGAGGCTTACGTCTAAATGTTTTCTGGATACGAAGCGAAAGGTCTTTAAGGAATTATTCAGGAAGTTTTTCAAGTTCCTGAAAAAGCTGTACGGGTTTGCAGGTATCAGGGAGAGTTTTAATAGTTTTTCCGGTTCTGTCGATAATCCGCATCTGTTTCCCTTTTGCTACCACGGCAAATTTCCCTTTTTTTATTATAAAGGGGAAAATAACATCGTCGAATTGAGGTTTGATGACAAAATGTCCCTTATGATCGATATATCCCCATTTCCCATTTGATTTCACTGGCGCCAGCCCCGCGGAAAATTCTTTGATGTTTTCAAAATCAGGCTTGATAATAAATTTTCCGTTTTTATTTATGAATCCCCATTTGTTGCCGACTCTGGCTTTGGCAACTCCCTTGCGGAACCTTTCAAGCTCGTCAAACACCGGCTGAATGATAAATACGCCCCTTTTGTTTATATATCCGCATTTACCGTTCAGGTTTACGATCGCGGTTCCATTGTGGAAGCTGGTTCCTTCATTAAACTTAATTGGTATCCGGACTCTTCCTTTTCGGTCGATATATCCCATTTTTCCGTTTTTATAAACATTGGCGAGTCCTTCGGCAAATGGTCGGGTTCCGGGATCGTAAATTGGTGGAACAACGTATTTGCCTGACTGATTAATGAATCCCTCTTTGCCGTTGTTCCCGACCAGCATCAGTCTGTTGTTCCAGTCCATCCCGCAGCCGTCGAACTGTGCTTTGATGAAGACTCTGCCGTTGCGCAGAAAACCACATTTGCCGTTGTTGTCATCATATGTTTCCAGTTTAAGATCGATATCTATGTCATGTTCATTGATGATTTTCTTCAAATAAGCATCGGGCAGTTTCCCTATATCGATTTGCGCTGCTCCGGTGCGATGCCAAACCATGATCCGACTAAACCTTTTGTTGTATCTTCCGAAACTGACATCTTTATAGGTTTTGCCGTCAAGAGTATTCAAGTCTTCCGAGGCAAGGACTGAACAGAGAGTCAACAAAATAAAAATATATAGTTTTTTCATAGTCGCTTCAAGATATATTTTACCTCTTATTCTAGACTCAAAATCAGGGATTTCAATACAATTAAGGGGAAATAAAAAAACCGCCTCCTTTTTGGGGAGGCGGTCAATAAAATCTGCCGGGATTGGCTTATTTCATTTTCTTGAGAGCGGCATTGGCTCTGGCTGTATAACCCTTGTTGGCTTTCGGGACTTTTGCAACCGCTTCATAAGCAGCTTTGGCTTTTTCATTGTCCTTCAGCCTCTGATATGCGGAACCAATCATCAGATAGGAATTGGCATAGTAGTTTGGACTAAGCCCTTTGCCGTCAATTACCTTCTGGTATGCATCAATGGCTTCCTGATACTTTTTCAGCTGGAATGAAGCCAGCCCCGTTTGGTACAGCGAGTACTGCTTGTAGTATTTTGCGGCTTTGGGATTGTCGATGGCCTTTTTGTACTGATCAATGGCTTCCTGATATTTTTTCTGTCCCAAAAGCATATTGCCATAATACCTTGCTGCATTTGCCGAGATATTCGGGTTTATTTTGTTGTCGCTGACTACTTTATTAAAAGCTTCCTTGGCTTTGTCATAATCTTTCATCCGCTGATAAACCAAAGCTATCTGGGTATCTGCACCGGCTATTTTATTGGCGTCGATTTTTTCAACCTTTTTTGCTTCTTCAAAAGCTTCGAGGGCCTTATCGTACTGCTTCTGGTCATTAAGACAGTACCCCATGTAGACAAAAGCGCTGTACTTGTAATTTTGATGGGCTTTTTCTACATCGAGTATCCTTTTAAGGTAGTCCATTGCAGTGTCATAATCTTTAGCAGCCCGTGAATAACTCCCGATCTGGAGATTGGCGTTGGCGATTGTATTCGGGGAGGCTTTTTCCAGTTTAAGCATTTCCTTGAACTGTTCAACCGCGCCTTTGTAATCCTTTTTTGCGCCTTTGCACAAACCGAGATAATAAAAACAGCTGCCTTTCTGGTCATCGCTCTTTGCCAGTTTTATTGCGGCTTCCATGTCAGCGACTACTTCATCAAGCTTCCGCTGTCTCCAAGCCTTGCATCCGGCCTTGTATGCTTCAGAATAGTTTTTGAATTCCGCGGCTACCAGCGAAACCGCCAAAAATGCTGCTGCGGCGATCATTGTCAATTTTGTGATATTTTTCATTTTTTTCCCTTGAGAGTTGGTTTTAAGTACTCTTATTGCAGATATAAGGTAATTATTCCCTGGTCAATGCGTCTCCCTTTTTTGTTGCATGTTTTTTTTGACATTTCTTAACAAAAACCAAACAAACATAATGGATGGATGTGGATTTTTCAAGTATTTTGACCATTTAACTTGCTTGATAAGGGGAGTTTATGGAATCATTTCCGTTCAGGCAGGGGAGTTGATTCAGCGGATTATTCGCTGTCAGGCCCGGATTCCGGAGTTGCTTCAGGTTCCCGTTCCGGACCTGTTTTACTGTAAAGGTCTTCGAATTCCATATAGGCTTTATCATATCTGGCCTGTTCGGGTTTCGAGAAGTTTTTCTTACCGTATTCGCGGTTGCGTTTGACTGAGATATTGGCAATCTCGATCAGGTCCTGAATGCAGTGAAACACGTTCATTTCGCTGTCGCTGAATACTTCGTCGGCGGACCGGAACTGCGAAGTTATTTCCTCCCCAATGAAGTCCGACAACGCATTTTCGTCTTCATAAAGGATAACTTCATGCTTGGCGAGTCTGGCGGCGGCCTGCACGGTATCGTTGAGCAGCAGAAGGTACTGCAAAATTGCGCGTTCCTCGGGATTTTCACTGTGGCGGGTCGGTTTCGAGGTGATTTTCGACGCTTCAATGGCGATTTCAAGCAGTGAGGCAATCGACTGGTAAATTTCCGAGCGTTTCTCATCGGAATGCGAGAACAGGTCATCGCTGATCAATTCCAGGGCGCGTTCGTAGGCGGCGTCACGGCGCGCCATAAGCGGGGCCAGGTTAATGGTAACCAGGGTTTCGCGTTTCGGGGCTGTATCAGACCCGAAAGTCATTTTTTTGAAAGTCTTTCTTACCCGGTTTATCATTCCGGTGTTGAAACGTGGTTTCATGGTTTCCCGGATTCCTTTACAAAATATTCATGCTTGTATTCTTACTATAACGAACCGGAACAGTGCTTTCAAGTATGCTAACGTTTGCGTTTTGGAGGAACTTTTCCGAATATTTTCATTACTTTCTGCAAATCATCCCATGCGTCTTTTTTCGCGGGAGGGTTGCGCAGCAGATATGCCGGATGGAGTGACGGCATCGTGGCAATACCGTTGAGTTCCAGCCACTGTCCGTGAATTCTGGTTATTCCGGTTTTGTTGAATAGATATTTCAGCGGCACTGCACCGAGAAGCACGATCACTTTGGGCTTGATGCATTCAATTTGTCTTCTCAGATACGGCATGCAGATTTCGGCTTCGTCCGGTTCGGGGTTACGGTTGTTCGGGGGGCGGCATTTGACGATATTGGCAATGTAGACTTCTTTGCGTTGAAATTGCATGGCGTTGATCATCCGGGTTAGAAGCTGACCGGCGCGGCCGACGAACGGCAGTCCCTGGCGGTCTTCATCCTTGCCAGGGCCTTCCCCGATGAACATCAGGTCGGCATTCGGATCACCGTCGCCGAACACCGTATTGGTGCGTCCTTCGTGCAGCGGACACTTTGTGCAGTTTGCCACTTCCGCTTTGATTTGTTCGAATGCGGAAATTCCTTCCGGCGGTGCGGCTGAACTGGCCGTGTCAGGAGTATTTTTCGGGAAATCCTTGAAAAAATTGTCCATAATTTCCTGTTCCACATTCAGGTATTTCCCGGAGTCCGCTTCGTTAAGCATGCATTCGATGATTTCGTGAAAAATATCCGGCTTTGCCATAAAAACCTTTCCGCAAAGTGCTGACTTTGATTATTTCTGGATTAATCCTTAGCATAAGAGGCAAACTTTTTGTTGCATCCGCGCGAATCAATATTATTATACTTTTTCGATTTTACAAAACTTAACCGGCGTTTTGCCGGAGATTATTGCAAACCGCGAAATAAAACGGAAGCATGACAATGCCTAAAATTAAAATTATAATGACTGCGCTTCTCGCCGCCGGACTGTTTTGTTCCGGGCTGGGCGGCCCTCAGTCTAAATCTCCGCAACCGGCGGCTGAGTCCTCCGTGGCGGAAAAATCTGAAAAGATTTCCATTAATACCGGACGCATCATCGTTATTCCGTCCGATACCAAAGAACTTGCCAAGGTCCTGGAAGATCTGAAAGAACCCAAGGCCGAAGAGAAACAGGAGTCCAAACAGCGCGAAACCGATATTTCTTCGATATTCACTAATCTGAAAAGCGACGTGTCAAAATACTGGCGGAAGGTTTCAGCCTGGAACGGATTTGATATCTGGAAAATCATTTTCCTCGCGATTGGGATTTTTATTACTTTCATCATCTCCCGGCTCGCCCGGTGGTTTCTTGAACACTTTATCGCCAAAAAGCTTGCGGTGAAAACTAAAAGCGACGTGGATGATCTGTTGTGTCAGGTGATCAGCGGTCCGGTAAGCATGTGTTGTTTTTCGGTGGGGCTTTACGTGAGTGCGCTTCCCATGCTCAAATCCATGCCCCGGGAGATTGATGAAATTGCCGAACGGATATGCCTGGCCATGGCTGCCGCGGCTATCGCCTGGGGGATTTACCGGCTGATTACCGTATTGGATTACTTTCTTACCCAACGCGCCACGAAAACCGAAAGCAATCTCGACAACCTGATTATCAACCTGATCCGCAAAACCCTTAAAGTTACCGTGGCCGTTGTTTCGGTGCTGTTTATCGGACAGAACATTCTCGGACTCAATATTACCACGCTGCTGGCCGGGGCGGGGGTGGCCGGCCTTGCCATCGCATTTGCCGCCAAGGACACCATTGCCAACTTTTTCGGTTCCGTGATGATTATTCTCGACAAGCCGTTCAAGGTTGGTGACCGGATCAAGCTGGAAGGTGTCGACGGAACCGTGGAAAACGTGGGATTCCGCAGTACCCGCATCCGATTGCTTGACGGGCATCTGGTTACCATGCCCAACGAGAAAGTAGCTAATGCCGCCATCGAAAATGTTACTTCAAGGCCGTTCATCAAGTTTTTCAACAACCTTACGCTGGTTTACGATACCCCGGCCGGCAAGGTCCAGCGCGCCGTGGATATCCTGCACGAAATCTATGACAATCATGACGGCATGAATGAGGAACTTCCCCCGCGAATTTATTTCAGCGCATTCAATGACTGGTCGCTGAACATTATGGTCATAGTGTGGTTCCATCCCGGCGATTACTGGCTCGCGCAACAGTGGAACCATGAGAAAAATATGGAGATACTCAAGCGTTTCAACGCCGAAGGGCTCGAATTCGCGTTCCCGACCAACACTACTTATCTCGCGTATGACGAAAACCGCGAGATTACCATGAATATGAAAAGTCAAAACAATGCAAAATAAGGAGATACTGAATTGAAAGTAGTAGTAGCATACTCAGGAGGACTTGATACTTCCGTAATCGTGAAATGGGTTAAGGAAACCTATAATGCCGAAGTTATCGGATTTTGCGCCGACCTCGGACAGGAGGAAGAACTCGATGGCGTCGAGGCGAAAGCGATTCAAACCGGCGCAGCCAAATGCTTCGTTGAAGACCTTACCGAAGAATTCGCGCGCGATTTCATTTTTCCGATGATGCAGGCAAACGCCGTATATGAAGGCACTTACCTGCTCGGAACTTCCATTGCGCGTCCGCTGATCGGCAAGCGTCTGGTTGAAATCGCCCGTTCCGAAGGGGCCGACGCTATTTGTCACGGCGCCACCGGCAAAGGCAACGACCAAGTCCGGTTTGAACTTACCGCCTACGCAATGGAGCCGGGAATCAAGGTTATCGCCCCGTGGCGCGAATGGGACTTCAAGGGCCGTACTGACCTGATCGCCTACGCCGAAAAACACGGTATCCCCATTACCTCCACCAAGGAAAAACCTTACAGCATGGACCGCAATCTGCTGCATATCAGTTTTGAAGGCGGAATCCTGGAAGATCCGTGGAATGCTCCTGACGAAAATATGTGGGTGATGACCAAGCCGCTCAGCCAGGCGGCCGATGAACCTGAAGAAGTGGTTGTATCCTTTGACAAAGGGATTCCGGTTAAAGTTAACGGCGAAAGTATGTCGCCCGCACAACTCATGCGCAAACTTAATGAACTTGGCGCAAAACACGCGGTCGGGCGTACTGACATTGTCGAAAACCGTTTCGTTGGCATGAAGTCGCGCGGTATTTACGAAACTCCCGGCGGCACGATCCTGCATCAGGCGCATCGCGCTCTCGAAACCATTACCATGGACAAAGAAGTCATGCACGTTCGCGACAGCTTCCTACCGATGTACTCCCGGATGGTTTACAACGGTTTCTGGTATGCTCCTGAACGTGAAATGCTTCAGGCCGCGATCACCGAAAGCCAGAAATTCGTTACCGGTGAAGTCCGGGTTAAACTGTTCAAAGGTGCTTGCCATGTCAATGGACGCCGTTCAGAATACAGCATCTACGATGAGGAAATCTGCTCTTTCGAGGAAGAAGAAGTATACAACCAGAAGGATGCCGAAGGATTCATCAAGCTTAACGCCCTGCGTCTCCGGATGCTGGCCAACAGCAAACAGCGCCAAAGCCAAGGCCAAGGATAGTCCTTGGTCTGAAAAATGCATTGCTTCGCTCCGCTGGCAACGCCAATGAGTGTCATTGGATGGAATGGCCGGAATGCTTTGCCAGAGGTTGCCTGCTTTTGAACCAGGGATTGCCCTTGAATGAAAATGGCCGGAAATGCAAAGCATCCCGGCCATTCCAGCAAAAATTTACCTGGTTCAGTTTCCTACTCGAACAACTCGCTGATCTGAACCATGCGGCCTTGGCGTGCCGATATTTCAGCGGCCTGTCCGATTGCGGTCGACCACAGTCCATGCTCCAGAGTGCTGGTGTTGGTGATCTCGCCGCGCAACGACTTGATAAACACGTCGATCAGATGCGGATCGGCTCCGCCGTGTCCTCCAGTTTCCTCCGGAATCTGGTAAGTATCAATTTCCTGACTCCAACGAGGCCGTACTAAAATCTTACGGTCATGAAGACTTACTTCAGCCTGTCCGAGTTCACCTACCACGGTATACAGGCGGTCACTCAGGGAAGTAACGAAACATTCGAGATGACTGCAACGGACGCCGTTCTCATATTCGACAATTGCAATGCCGTTGTCGTGGACATCCTTATCGGACATGTAAATGCATGTATCTTTGGCATAACCGTCAACATCTCTGGCGTCGGAGCCCCATTCATCTCCTTCAAACACTCTCACATCAGGGCACTTTTTCGCGTAAGGACACTCATGACAGGTAGGACCGGCCGGCACACCTTGCTCGGCTTCAAAGGGCAGATGGTCGGGATTCAAAACATTGATTCCGGCGGTGGCGCTTACCATTTTCGGTTTCGGGAAACCGAGCAACCAGTTAAAGACGTCGAAATCGTGGCTTCCTTTGTGAATCCAGAGCCCCCCGGACCATTCGTATTTGCGATTCCAGCGCGCCATATAGGTACGGCCGCCGTCATAAAACTCACGATTCTCAATCAGGAAAACTTTCCCAAGAATACCATCGTCAATTATTTTTTTCAGCCGTTTCAAAGTAGCGGCGTGCCGAAGGTTGAATCCCATCATGGCAATCGAATTATTCTTTTCGGCGGCGGAAATAATGTCCCGGCATCCTTCAACGGTAGTAGCCAGCGGCTTGTCGATGAGGGCATTTACCCCCCTGCTCAAGGCTGCCACGGCATTGTCTCTGTGACAATAATCAGGACTGGTAATAACCACGGCGGAAAGGTTTTCCTTGTCGAGCATCTCCTCAACGGTGGAGTAAAAATTCTGATTTCCTTTGAGCTTTTCGCTGTTGTGCTTCATTCTCACAGGGTTCGGATCGCAAAGTGCTACAACCGTTGCTCCTTCGCGTGCGGATATCTGCCTCCCAAAGCTTTCAATCCCCCTGCTTCCACTCCCAATAATCCCAAATTGCAATTGCTTGTCGCTCATTTCTGACCGCGACCTTTCAGTTTTGTTTACGTATTAAAACACGTGAAATTCAAAAGTGTTTAAACGTTTAATATAGTTTCAAAAAGCAACCTTTCCATGAGATTTACTATTTTTTTTCACGGTTTCTCAAAACTAAAAAATAAGATTATTTATTGACGGCTCCTCCGCAAATTTGCAACATACCATACGGGATATTTTTATATTCTCGTCCGAACAATCAAAACGGTTTACTCAAGGATAAACGCGCGGAAGTCTTTCGGGGGAAGGTAAAGATTTGCCCATACGCTGGTGCGGAGCGGATCTTTCCGGTTTCTGTTCAGATGGGAAACAACCTCTCCGGTTTCAAGATCGCGAATCGTCTTAACTGGATGTCCCACAAGGTCTTTAGCGTCCAGATACAGATTCCGGTGAACGCGTTCGGGTGATTCATTCACCAGCCACACAAGCACTTTGCCGTTTTTCCTGTACAAGCTGCAAAACTGGTGCTTCGGCCGTACCCGCTTGAAACGCCGGTCCATTTCATCAACAAAATATGCAACATCTTTGTTGTCCCAATATGGAATAAATTCGGCCTGATCTTTTTCGTTGAAAAGTCCGATGGCATCATTAAGCATCTTTACCAGTCTGCGGGTTTCGGCGCGATCCCAGGCTGTCCGGTCGCAACCGATATCCAACGCCAGACACAGAGCAAACAAGCTGCGCAAAGGCCGGTGACTCGCTCCCGGCGCAGCGCCTCGCTGACGATTCCGGTGGAGCGCTTTTTTGGCAGCGACAATACAGGTTTCGTTGCCTTTGGAAAGCATTCTGGCGCGGATACCGTCAACGCTGTTGTTATCAAAAATGGTCCCGTCAATCGTCCAGATATACCATTCGCCCTCGATTGCCATCATCTTCTGGGCAAAGGGAATGTCGAGAGTAGTGCCAGACGGGTAAAACATTGGCGGTTTCCCCACCAGCCAGCAAAGGGTGTTCAAACGTTTTGTCAATTTGTGCCGCACGTAGATATTGCTCTGCGGCTGCGCGTGGCCGTCCTCGCGGACATAGCCGATTCCAGCTTGAGGATTCAGCCACCATACCAGACCGGCGTTATCATAAAAAGTGCCGTTAACCCCACTCTTAGTAAAAAGTTTGTGATGATACCAGGTATAGCAGTCCATCAGACTTCGATTCCACATTCCCTGGATTTCTCCTGCTTTTGCCGGGGTATCATAAGGATAACGTCCGGTAAAACTGGTTATCTTTTTGTTGATTATCTTACGGCTGTATTTGTAATCCCTTCCGTGTTCGAGATTGTTCTTTCCGAACCACTCACCTCCGTAGGTGGCAAGTTCCGGTAACGCCGGGGAAAAATTACTGTGGCTGGAGTAAACCACAACCGGCATCTGTTCATTCCAGACTTTTTCTCCGTAGACTTTCTTCTGTCCGCGAGTCCAGTTTGTGGCCCAATTTCTGACCTTTTTGAAATCCTCGGGATTGGCAAGCCATTGACCAAGCTCCTTGAAACCTTCGTCAGGCATATAAAAGCCGTCTCCGGCATAAGCATATTTTCGCCAGCCGGTGTTGTACCAGAGAACCGGACTGCGGACTTCACCGTTGGGACATCCCGAACTCCACACTCGCCACCTGGGATTCTTCGGGCGCAATTTTGCCGGAGTTGCGATCAGGGAGAAATCGACAGTGCGTATGCGGTCTATGGTTGTCGGCTTGTTAACCAGACACAGCCGGAGCGCCGGTTTTCCGTTGCGGCGCTCGATAAAAACGCATGATTTGTTGTCGTCAAGACTCCAGCCTTTGTCGCTTTCAGCCATATACCACAAACCGCGCGAACCGTTGCCAAGATATGCGCACGGAATCCAGGTTCCGAGGAAATGCCGGGGGTTGGCGGCGGTTTCGCCGCTTTGCCATAAAATCCCCTCTTTGTCCGGCAAGACTTCACCTTTCACATCCGAAAACATGCGCCCTGCCCTCATAAGATCAGCCCATTTTTCCAGAGTAATTACCACATCGAGCCTGTCGATTTTGACGGCCTGACTTTCCGGGCCGTAAGTCAGGCGGATTCTCTGCCAGCCGTCGTAACCCATTTCGTTGTCAACCTTGATACTGACTCCATCGACTTTGCCGTCACCGGTAATGTTGGCGGCGTAACCGTCGGTTTCCGGCAGATCATCGACTTTGACAACCGGACAATTCTTTTTCCACATGTATTTTTTCCAGCCGGATGGAAAAGTGCGTCCCGAAACCGGGGAAACAGAGACATCGTCAGGCTGCCAGCTTCGAGTTTTTCCGTTTACGGAGGCTTCAATTTTTATCGGCTCCGCCAGCAGTTTATGTCCGTCCGACACGATTTGCACGGGAAGTCCTCCTTTACCTATGGTGACCGTATTCCGGCACTGCTTGATGGTTTTCCCCTTGATATCCAGCGGGGCAAAACCGGGAAGCACCACATCATCCATACCCAGCCTGTTACCCTCCCACTCGTAATGACGCCGGACAAATTTTGCGCTTTTGCCGTCGATTACCTTTCCATTGCGGTCAAGCAGTTCTAGGCGGCAAACATAATCATCTTCCGGCAAATCGCCGACCTTTACGGTTCCCTTACCCAGATTACCGCTGATTTTGAAAGTTTCCGATGCAACGGTCTTGCCTTTGCCATTCATTATTTTTGCTTTGTAAGACACCGCGCCCTGGTATTTTTCCGGAAGCCCCCCGAACACATCCAGGTCAACCTTGGTCATGACAACTCCGCCGGTGGGATAATAAGCCACATCCGTGCCGTACTCGCCGGGAACAGGCCGGGTTTCCATCCACGGAATCACGTTCTTTGCGTAGTATTCTTTGGTGTATTTCCGGAAAGGAACCAGCGCCCGGTAGAGCAGTTCTATGTTGTCATAAACTTCCATGCGGTAACTGTTGCCGTCTTCGGTAATCTGCAAGTTATTTGCCTTGAAAGTAAAGCAACGGGTTTCACCGGCGGGGACATTCGTGCTCTGCTTTTTGCTGCTGCAAATTGTTTGCCCTTTGCCGTTCCGTATAGAAAGACCGATGCCGATATTATCCCCTTTTTTGCTCCGGACTTTTACCAGGGTGTCAAGCTGCCCCTCGACAATTTCACCTTTTTGCAGGAACTGAATTGACGGCGCGTTCGGATCAAGCCTGAACCGGTAGAATCCCTGCCACATGTCCCAGGTTCCCGGCGCCATGCTGGCAAAGTACCATCCCCTTCCCTCTACCGCCCGGCTAATATGCACAATCAAATCCCGGTAATCAATATGTTTTACGCGCATGGTCTGGAACGGCCAGGCTATTTCGAGCCGCCAGAATCCTTTGCCATTGGAGGACTTCACGATTGCCCCGCTGCTCCAGAGGTCTTCCGTACCCGGAGTGCCGTTGTTATACCAGGTATCCTGCATAACCGCGCGGGGATTGATAACCAGTTTGTAAAATCCCTTTCCGCCGGTTTTTGCCCCCTGGCGTCCGGCGCTCGAAACCTGGATTTCCACATGGTCGTCATAAAGGATCTGGCCGTCATCCGGCTCCTTGATATTGGCTTTAAGGTTGATCTGCCCGGGAAATTTAGCGTCCATTGCAAAGTAAAGATTTTTGTCGTCGTACCCAACGTACCAGACCATTTTCAGGCTTTCGGGAAAGGCCGTTTTATGCACGGCACCCCGAAACGCCGTGACCGCCGATGCATTGTCCCATTCACCTTTTTCCAGCTTGCCATCGATCTTTGGCGGGGTTTTGAGCTTCGGAACGTGCAAAACCAGTTCTTCTTCGGCTATTGCGGCGCTACTCAGAAACATGGAAGTCAGAATAAACAAAGAGGCGCGAGTTAATGTCTTTCGGGAAAGTTTCAGCATAATTCTTTTCCTTTATTATGGCAGATATTTAATTTGGGGATTTTCTAGTCTAAACGGAGTTACCGTCAGGAAGCAGTAATAGTCGAGGCAAAGAATGATGTCCTGTCCGGCACAGGCGGTCAGATCAACCTGTATTGTCCCGGCATCCTTGTCCGAAGCGATAGTCTTTTCCCACAGCTTCCTGCCGTTGACCTTCACGGCAATACGATATTTGTAATTGCGTTTACGCAGTTTGGCGGCATGCGGAGTAAACTCAAGCACAAGCTTGCCTCCTGACTTGACCTTTGGCAGACAAAGCGGAAAATTGAGCTGGAACGGCTGTTTCAGGCCACCAAAGAGTTTGAACGAATTTTGCCAAACCCTCGGAGTCAACTGTTTCCGGTAGAGTTTCCGGATACCTGACTTGTCAATCTTTGCGTAATCAGGTTTGATATCGAGCAGGGAATAACTTTTTCCGGGTTTCAATTCAACCTGATTGAATTTTCCGGCAATGAAATCGACTTCGCCCGGCCCGGAAATCTCCACCTCATATTGTTTTTTCCCCCTGACGTTTCCAGTTGCTTTTATTGGAATTGCTTTGCCGTTGACAACCGCGTGATGAAGCGTATAGCCGCTGATCAGTTTAAGGCTGCCCTTGAGCTGTTTTGCCGCATTAAGTTTTGCCAGATCAAGTTTTAAAAGTCCGGTTTTAAACGGACAAACAGTTTTAATTATGCAGTTTTCCGGCAGCCGGGTGATTTCCCAATCGCTTATCCGGGGGTTGCCAAAGTAATAGTAATTTTTCGCGGGGTTCAGACCGATTGCCTGATCGTCCGCATATGCAATCCAGCCTTCCACCCCTTTGCCGGGTTCTACTTTAGCCCGGCTGCGCCCGGATATGCGATGATAAACCAGACTACGCTCCCCGGACGGTTTCACCTGATAAAATATGCCCTCGCCGGGAACTTCCGCGCGAACTTCATAGAGGTTGCCGGCCCAGTCCCGGTAATAAGCCAGAACATCTGCATTCCAGTTTTCCGGATATACCGGTTTGAGTTTTCTTTTCGCGAGAAGTCTTCCCCAAAATTCAGGGAAGGTTTGCGACATAGCGTAGTCCATTACCGCGTTTTTCTCCGAATAATTAGTAAACGGAGTCATGGGAATTCTGCCAAGCGCTTCATTGAAAGCAGGGATCGAGTTATGCCCTTTCCAGTAAATATGTGCATAGTCGTTGAATAAGTATCCCATAAGCGGATGCACGTGCGCGGCGCGCCACTTCGGGCCGCACGGATACCCGCTGAGCTGATGAAACCAATTGTCATATCCGAGCCAGCCGCCGTCGACTTCCCTGGCGGTGAGACTGCTGAGATATTCCACGGTAATGAAACGATCCGGACGGTCCTGTTTTATCATCCGGAACAACTCCAGGAGGCCGTCCGAATCGCTTTTACCGTCGATTTTTCCGAATAGGCTGTTAGGTTGTCCGGCGGCAACGTCAAGATATTCGCCTTTGATGCCGAACTTGTCATAAGTCTGGTTGGCCCACCAGCGCTGTAAGTCCTGCCACGGCTTGTAAGCGCAGTTCACATGGAAACTGGTTCTCGCCATAATTTTCGGATCGACTTCAAAATTGCCCTCCCCTTTGCGCTTTAACTCCCTCTCATCGGCAAAAGGATTGACCACCCGGTAATCATGAAACTTCTTCGCATCGGGGTGAGAACTGTTCATGTGTCCGATATTCTGGTAAACCATATTGAATCCGCCGAGTTTCCGGGTCCTTTCGAGGAATTTCTGGGTGAGCTTGCGAAGTTCCGGCCCCTTTTTGATATTTTTCGGGAACAAACCGCCATCGCCAACGTGATCGAACTTTTTCCAATCCTGAGCGACAAAATGAACGAACTGCCCGGGCATGTCACCTGAAATCTTAAAGTTCTGGGCTATGGCGCAGATATTTGCGCCGGGACGGTCTTTTTTCAGGTCGGGTTTGAAAGTTTTGCTCCACCAGTTTTTAAAAGCGGCGGCAGGTTTGAGCCAGTTGCCTTTGTAAACATTCAGCCGGACAGGAGAAGAAGTGATCTGTTTATATTGCCTGAACGGTGCATGATTTACGGTTTCAAACGCAAAACCGAATCTGTCAGGACGGTTGAACATGTAGAAAAAGCGGTCGCGGGTCCCAGGCTCGGCAACCCAGATGCCGAAAGCGCCCTTGCCGGTCTCGCCGATCATCAGCGGCACGGGCATCGGTCTCGGCCAGTGGGCAACGGTAACGAAAGGTTTCTCCCGCGCCGGTTTGAACTTGAATCCCTGGAGCAGCGGAACAATGTACTCTGTTTTCGGGTTGAAGTTTTCGCAGAACAAGGCAACGGCGGCAGTTCCGGGGGAATTTTCTTTTCCCCGCATAGTGATTTGCAGATCACCGGAAGGTTTTAATACCTCAAGTTCCAATCCGAAGGACTCCTTGCTGTCCGGCTTACCGTTGGAAAGCCCAAACCAGGCAACCCGCGCTTTATTATCTCCCAATTGTTTAAACCTGATTTTCGATTTTTCGGTGGGATACCGGGCAAAGTCGAAATCAGGAAAACGCTTTTTCCAGGTCCTGAACCAGTTGTGAGTCCGATTTACCTTGTCCAGTTCTTTTTTCGCGGATTTTTCCGGATAATGACAAATGCCGCGGTAAACTGATGGATTAGATTCGCCGGACGTGGGTTTAACAGTGTAATCTTCACCAGTAATCCGGTTTTTAAGATATATCAGAACCCCTTCCCGAAATTTCACCTCGTACCGGCCGGTAGTCACGCTGACCGTGCCGTCAATGCACTTGAATTGCGGATTCGCCGCACATAACACACCGGTAAAGACAAAACCAAGCAAGATGATCTGTCCGAAACGAAAAAATTTATCCATATACTGCTTCTGCCTTAAAAAGTGTGATAATCCTTGTCAACCCACTGATATTCGAAGCCGGACATGTTCCGTGATTCCACATGCCCGTCGCAAAACGACAAATTTGCGCCGCCATGCAACTCGAACCCGATATTATCAGACCAGGTATTATGCGCAAAATAATAATCCACGGTCATACCGCTGCCACTGACTCTGGAAGCGGTTCCATCCGCGAACATCACCAATGCCGAAGGATACTTGATCTTGTTGCGCCGGTGATAAATTCTTTCAGTCGTATAATGAGACCCCGGCAGGGAATGGTAAATATACTTGGGTGGAACCAGGTTCTTATCGTAAGGCAGATATTCATTCGCCGGGCAAACCAGTGTTTTCTGGCTTTCATACGGCATGTGTCCGCTCATATCAAAGAGCTGGGTCCACTGTTTGTTTTGCGAATATGTGGGTTTTGTAATGATGTGCGGAACAAGGTAACCGTCCGAATCATCGGCGTAATAAATGTTGTTCATGGTGAACTGCTTAATGTTGTTCGCGCAACTGCTGCGCCTGGCCACTTCCCTGGCATTCCGAAGCGCCGGCAGCAACATGGACGCCAGTATAGCAATAATCGCTATCACTACCAACAATTCTATAAGGGTGAATTGCTTCTTCATCACATACCTCCCATTGGTTATTTGCTTTTTCATTATCATAAAACCTTTTATAATTATTTTTCCTTTTTCACTAGTGTCAAGTCAGGCGTAAAATGCCGGTGAAGATTGCGGAAATTTCATGGAGCAGGCTGGATTGGGAAGGATGAAGGGCTGCCGGGGCAACTCGAATCCTTTCCGGTCCGGAATGCTTATGCTTATGAAAGAACGCAACCGCTTCGCGGCGAGTTTCTTTTGAACGCTTTTTATTAAAAATTTCTTGTCCGATATTATATCGGACGGCGATATTTTCCATCAAAATCATTTCAAAATCCTTTTCGTCTTTACGACATTTTATCGTTAACTTGACATTAGTCTCCGTTTCTTGCGGAATTAATCCGGTGATTTTTCAAGAAGAATTTAGTTTTCCGCGTCAACACCTGCTGGAATTTTGCATAATCATAATGTCCCAACTGCCATTTAAGGGTTTCGTGATTCAGCACCATCATGATAAAATCCTGGAATCCGGGATTGGTGGTGGAAAGGTAATCACTTTTAGAAAGATTGACGATCATATTGTCACAAGACTGTTCCTCGAAGCCGCTGATCTTAAGTTCCCGGTTGGCGCACCGATTGGCGGTGAGCCGCTCTTCACGGGCAAATTCGGCTTGAGTGGCATTTCCGGCCATGAAGTTCAGGAACTCCAGCCCTTCAAAAGGATACGGGGTATTGCGCCCGATAACGATCAGATTGCTGTTTGCCTGTAAAAAACCTCCTGGAGCGGTAGGCAGGGAAGCTATAAAAATTTGTTCGCGCTGCTCCGGAGATAAACAGGTAATCCACGAACTTGATCCCAGAATAATCGCGGAATCCATTTTATCGAACCATCCCGGCAACATCTGGCTGACCGTCTTCGCATGCCGTTTGAACAATCGGGGATTCTGGAAAAAAGGTTCGAATCTTTTCAAAAAATCGGTATAGACCGGGGAAGCAAAATCCATCAGGTCGTCAAAACTTGCAGGTCCGGCCCCTCCCACGCCCGCAAGCGCGGCGTAAAGCAGTAAATGCAGTCCGCTCAAAACCGCCGATCCGGGCGCATCGTGATTCGACATTGCCGTTTCTAGGCTAGCCAGCCAGTCCCACCAATTATCCGTTTCAAAACACGGCCCCAGCCATTCAAGGTGATCTTTGGCGCAATACTGGCACAAAACGGAAGTGGCCAGAGGCACACCCCAGATTTCTCCATTGAATTCAGCGCCGTTCAAAGCACCGGCATAGTAATCCTTCTCCGCAATTTCTATACCGCCGATCTCAGCGGGGGAAAACAATCTGTTATTATTAATAAAATAAGGTAGAAAAACTCCAGGAATCTGGAGGATATCACATTCGTCATCTTCCCGCAACAATAATTCCTTTATATTATTGATCGGGCGAAGTTTCAATTCTATATCAGGATGAAGCTTATTAAACCGTCTGCTGGTCTGCTCCCAGAAATTTTTATAGATGGGAAGCTCGGCATAAACCCCGATCCTAAGTTCTTTTGGACGGGTGTTTACCCCTACTTCGGAAAACAGATTTTCCAGTTCGGCGGCATCCGGCAATTCGGCGGGACGCAACTTCTCAGTCGTAACTTTTCCTGCTTCCTTCACAACACTTCCGCGGCGGGGAATTTTTTCGATCACATTATGCGAAGCAAGCAGTTTCAATGCCTGGTTGATGACAATGCTGCTGACACCGAACTCGTCCGCGAGTTTACGCTCAGGCGGGAGGAACTGCCCGTGGAGATATACCCCCCGGCGGATACGCTCGTGCAGTTCTTCCGCGATCTTCTGGTAACCCGGACGTTTTAAAATCTTGAGCATCAGCCTTTCCTTGGTGATATATTATATCAGCTGATATATATTTTATCTCAACCTTTGTAAATTGTCAATACCCAAAAGAGCGATATTGATATTTTTACGACATTATCCGCCGGGAATTATACTGAATTGCCATCCGATATAAAGAAGCTGCTTATGAAAAAGCCGGTGAGCAAATATAGAAAGAGACAGTGAAACTAACAAGCCGGTAATGAAAAAACCGGAATTGGCGCGAATTTCAGGAAAGTCCCGGAGCAGACCGTAAACAAACAATCAAAGCCCTGAAAGGGAGAAAGAGAAAAACTTGCACACGGCGCTGATTATATTTTTATTCAGCCTGGCCCGATTCCGCAAGATCTTCTTTTTTAGCCATGTTCTTACTGACTTTGAACTTCGACATCATCAACCTTAAGGTGTTTGCCATTTCAGCCAGGTCCGAAGCCATGGTATTGAGTTTTTGAGCGCCCTGGGTCGTATCTTTTGACGCGTCGCTTACCCCGGTAACGTTCTTGGCAACATCCGAGGCCCCGAGGGAAGCTTCGGTAGTGTTCTTAGCTACAGTATTGGCGCCTCCGGCAACATCAGCTATATTCCGGGAAATTTCACCCACACCGTTATTTGCTTCCGCCACACTTCCGGCCACGTCCTGAATGCCGTCGGCAACCTGTGAGACGTTGATGGCGTTTTCCTTCATTGTAACACTCTGCTCTTCAACCGCGGCGGCGATCGTACCCACGATATTGTTGACTTCCTGTATGACTTCACTGATATGGTTTATGCTTTCCACGGTGTCACCGGTCGAATCCTGCATACTCGTAACGCGCCGTTTAATGTCTTCGGTGGCTTCATTGGTTTGCTTGGCTAGATCTTTTACTTCGTTGGCTACCACGGCAAACCCTTTACCTGCTTCCCCTGCCCTCGCCGCTTCAATGGTTGCATTCAGGGCTAGCAGCTTAGTCTGCTCCGCGATGTCGACAATAACGTTGATTATCTGATTGATCTCCTGTGAGGCGTCGGCGAGATCGCCCACCTGACTTGAAGCCTGGTTCACGGATTCAACCGCATTAAGGGTAGTTTCATTGGCTTTCTGGGCATTTCTGGATATCTCGTTAATGGTGGAAGTCATTTCTTCCGAAGCCGAAGCCATTGACGCAATCTTCGTTTTCGACTCTTCAACCGCCGAATTCACATTGTTCATATTGTCGGCAATCCTGCTGGCGGACGAAGAAACTGACTGAGCATTCTGGTTCATCTGGTTTGCCGCTACGTCGACGGATTTAATGTTCGCGGACATCTGCTCGGTGGCGCTGGCAATGTTCTCGGCCTGACAATTCATTTCCTCCGCTCCGGAGGCAAGTTCAGTTGAAACCGCGGTCATTTCATCGGAAGTTTCCGCGAGAGTTTCGGCGTTGGCCGCTATCCGGGCAATAATCCCTTCAAGTTTTTCGACAAAACTATTGAAGTATTTCGCCATTCGTCCGATTTCGTCATTAGCCACCACATCCAAACGGCCGGTAAGATCGCCTTCGCCCTCTGAAATGTCTCTAAGCATATCGGCGGCGTGCTGAATGGGACGTGATATGGACCTGGCGATAAAAATACCCGATATGATTGCCAGTAAAAATATCACCGCACCGATAAATATGAAAAAATAAATCATGTATATTGCAGTGTCTTTCGCAGTGACAGCATCCTCCACCGCCTGGTCTTTGTGTTTTTTAATGTCTTCCAGTTTAGCGTCAACTTGTTCATTCAACATGATGGTTATATCATCAATACATTTACGCATCGAATCGAATTTGGGAATAGCGGCTTTGCTAAGCTTTCTCGCCTGATCCAATGTTGATTTATTCCGGGCTAGATTGACAACTTCCGCGGTTAAACTTCTCCAGGCACTGAAATCCTTCAGGAATTTCTGATATATGGCGTTCACTTCATTGTCGAAAACCACCGAAGCCTTTTTCATTCGCGCTTCCGCCTGTTCTATATTTTCCTGGCTGCTTCCCTGAGCTTCCTTATATTCTTTATTGTCCACACTGTTCAAGCTTCTTCTTTCCGCTATTATCGCCTGATGAACATCGCGGTCGGCTTCGAGGATTATACTTAAACTATTATAGAGTCCGTTAATGGTTTCGATATCTTTTTCCACAATGGGTTTGAAGCTTTCGTTAATTACCCCGTCCATGGTCCTGATCTGATAATCCATGGACAACCAGCCAGAAATCACAAATATGAAAACAGCGACAACTGGAATCAGAACAAGCAGAAACAACTTGGTTTTGAGTTTCATTTACCTTACCCCTTTTTAACTTTAATACACATGTATTGTGCGAGTTAGCAGTATTCGACGCGGCTGATGCGACGGTTTACGAGTTCCCGAAATCTCCGCATTCACCTTATTTTCCTAATAATACACTAAAAACCAATTTCTTACAAATAGAAATCCGCCATACCTGTACAATTACCTTATTCTCATGGCAAACGGTGCGGATTTGCCTTGATACCGTCTGCGTCTCCCTTCGGACGAAAACTATCATCCACGGCATAGAAAAATTGAGATTTAGCGGAAAATGCTCTTGACAATCTTGTTTACTTTTGTTATAATTAAATTATAATTTTGAAGATCCGGAGTTGATTAATGTTAAGAAATCTGTTAAAATCCGAGCGCGTCAAACTGGAACTGGAAGGAGAAATCCTTTCAGGAAAATATGGCGTCCCCGGTTCATTATTCATGACCACCCGGGATTTAGTTGCGGAAAAGGATGTTTCTTTAAGAACCGCACACCAAATTATCGGGGCCCTCCGGGATGATGCATTTCTGGAACTCAGAGGCAAGCGCAATTATCTCCGAAAACCTTTACCGGCAACTTCCGCCAACGGAACGATACTGGTAGGACTGCTTGTTTCTTGTCTGGAGAACCCTTTTTTCAGCATGTTGGCAAGGGAACTTGAACAGCAATGCCGCGAACTTGGAGCGGAACTGATAATTGCCGCGAGCAATTACAGCGCGCAGTGCGAAAAAGAAAAGCTCGATATGTTCTACCGTCAGGGGGTTTCCGGAATTGTCGCATGTCCGTGGGCGATACTTGACAACCGGCAGTATTATTTGGATCTGCCGGTTCCATTTGTCTTAATCGGGCGGAAACTGGAACATGCGAAAGCTGATACCGTACTGGTCAACAGTCAGCTTGCTACCCAGCAGGTGGCGGAGCATTTCATTGAATGCGGTTATAGAAATTTTGGCTATATAGGCCCGAAAGATATCCAACAGGATTCCCGCCTGCAGGGATTCCGCGCCGGATTGCATAATTATGGATATTCGCTGCCGGAGGAAAATATTCTCCAATTCAGCAATGTTAATTCAAATGATGATCTCGCGCAATTGTCTAACCTTGTAAAACGCCAGAAGGACAAGATCGCGATATTCTGTTTTCACGATTTATTCGCGGTCAGGGCGCTGAACATATGCCACCGGCTCCGGGTGAATATCCCTGAACAGGTCGCCCTTACCGGCTTCGACAATCTCCCTATTGCCTCACAAACCTATCCGGCGATTACTTCAGTTGGTTATCCGGTCAGGGACATGGCATGTATTGCGCTTGAAATTCTACAGGCAAAACTCAAATTCCCGTCAAAGAACGAAGGAATTGTCAGATATCTGGAAACGAAACTAATTGTCCGCCAGAGTACGGATTTAATGGCCGGAACCGGAAGGACAATCCCGAAATATATGGAGTACCAGGCTGTGCTAAATGACATTTAATATGTCCCGGCAAAACAAAATAAGGTAAATAATGGCAATAACTCAAACAGCAATCAGTTATTACGGCTTAAATTACGTGGAGCATGCCGAACAGGATTTCAAGGAAATGCTCGATCACGGCTGTACCACGGTAATCCTGGCGATCACCGAATTCAACATGGATTTCTGGGCTCCGAACATCCCGAAAATCGTCGACAAAGCCCACGAACTGGGATTGAAGGTTCTCCTTGACACCTGGGGAATCGGCAAGTATTTCGGCGGCGAACAGGTAAGTCTGTTCCTCCAGAACCACACCGAAAACCGGCAGGTCGGCGCGATCAGCGGCGAAAAACTGCCGTATGCCTGTTTCAACACCAACTCGTTCCGTGACTACTTCCAGCGGATTTGCCTGAAACTGGCCCGTGAAACCAATGCCGACGGTTTTTTCTGGGACGAACCCCACTACGCCTTCCCGAAGTCCTATGCCTCGATCACCGGCGGGGCTTCCGACGAATGGACCTGCCGCTGTCCGGTGTGCATGAAAAAATTCCTGGACTACTACGGCTACGAAATGCCCAAAGTGATGAACGACGATGTCAAGCAGTTCCGCTGGCGTGAAGCGCTGTTCATCCTGGAAGACACTTCCCGGAAGATCAAGGAAATCAATCCAAACTCTGAAATCACCTGTTGCGTCCATGCTACGCTGAACAGCTATTATGTGACAGAACATCGCGGTTACGACAACTGGGACATGGTGGCGGCTTCACCTTATTTCGACGTCTTCTCGACCACCATCATTGCCTGGGATCTGCCCGAAACTTTTTTCGAACACATTACCCGCCGGACGGTAGATATCGCAAAAAAACACGGCAAGCAGTCGGAGCGCTGGCTGATGGGCTACTACAAACAGCCCAAAGACTTCAGCCAAATCGACAAAGTGGTTGACCTTTATGAGAATCTGGGCGTCGACCGGCTGGGAACCTGGACTTACCGCGGCGGTCACGGCACGGTGCTGGCCGCCCCGGACTCCCTTGAACTCTGGAACCGGATCGGCGAAAACTACAAACGGGTACTGAAAAAATAAGGAACGGCAAACAATGTTAAATGATTTCGGCTATATTGAAAAAGCCTTTGCCAATATTCAGCAGGTGAAGGAAACGCAAAGCGAAAACATCAAGGCGGCGGCGAAACTGATGACTGACGCCATCGAAAATGACAGGCTTATCAGCGTTTACGGCGGCGGCGGGCACACTACGCTGGTGATGGGCGAAATGTTTTTCCGGGCGGGTGGCCTGAGCAATATCAACCCGATCATGGAAACCGGGATTTCCGTGTTCAACCAGGCATTGAAATACCTCGAACTCGAACGCTGCGAAAATTTTGGCCGTTCGGTCATGAAATACTTCGATCTGCGGAAAGGCGATCTTTTGATTATTTTCCACAATATCGGCATCAACGCCGCAACCATTGACGCCGCACTCGAAGCCAAGGAAAAAGGCGTGAAGATCATTGCGGTATCAAGTTCATACTGGCAGGATGAAATGCCGCAGGACCACTTCATCCGGCATTCCAGCAAAACCAACCTTTTCGACCTGGCGGATGTCTGCATCGACGACTTTAACCCGGTCGGCGACGCAATCGTTGAGGTTCCCGGCTTCGATATCCCTATCGCGCCGGTTTCAAACGTTGTGGATTTTACCATCGCCCACCTGCTGGAAATCGAGACGATCCGCCAGTGCGTGGAGCGAGGAATTAATCCGCCGGTCTGGAACAGCGCCAACACCCCCGGCGGCGACGAGAAAAACGCCGCATACGTGAAAAAATACAAACCAAGAGTGAAGAGTCTGTAATAATAAATAAAGGTACTCATTTATAAAACTCCACAATATAAGGAGGAACAAAAATGTCGAGAACCAAAAAACAGCACATTGGGCCTGATGAAAAACAAAAGGCGCTATTAACAAACGAATTATCGAGACCAAACCATCACAAATGGTTCACATTGATAGAGTTATTGGTGGTAATCGCTATAATTGCGATCTTGGCGTCGATGCTGCTTCCCGCCCTGAGAAATGCCCGGGAAACGGCCAAAAGAATCAGCTGCGCCAACAATTTGAAACAATGGGGCAACGTAATCTCGTTTTACACCAGCGACCATGACGGCTGGGTTCCGCCGGAATATGGCGGCGGAACCAGTTATGTGAGTTACTGGATGTATTCTCTCGGTCCGAAGTACCGGGTCCCGTTCGAGTTATATATATGCCCGTCGGGTTGCGGTTCGGAAGGCGCCTATCTGAAAAACTCGGAAGGCGTTGCTTCTCAACAGCCATTGGGGTATGCTTACAATCAAATGTTCGGATATCCAACCATTACGTGGTATCCCAGTTACGGAATGCTCAAGATTCACCAAATCAGCAAACCATCGCAAAGACACGTCATGACGGAAAATTCCAGCGACCATGTTTATGATTATGACGGCAGCGCCGGATTGGCCACTTATCAGCTCCGCGTCGACGCCCGGCATTCAGGGATGGCAAACTTTCTGTATATAGGCGGAAACGTGGAATCGCATCATCTTATACAAGACCATACCACCCTGAAAGCGCAAGGCGATCCCCACGAATAATATCATGAACGGAAAATTCAGCAAAAACAGGACAAAAAGGAATGACTGATCTCTCTTTACTGAAATCCGGGTTGTTACCGTACCCGCGTAAATTACAAATTGGGGAAAAATCCCGCGCCGTAAATTCCTCTCAACAAATAAAAGCTGATTTTGAAGGGGCGGAACAACTTGCATTTCTACTGAAACAGGCAGGTTTCAGCTCATCGCCGAAGAGAAAAAGTGTCTCCTCAGAATTCAAGACCCTTACGATCGGGACAATATCCGAGGCTTGTGTGTATCCTGATTCAGATGACCCGGAAGCTTATTCACTGACAATTTCAAACGGTTCCGTGCAAATTGCCGCAAAAGATATTAAAGGGATTGCCTTTGGCATAAAAACCTTGATAAAAATCATTACTTTGACAGGCGAATTACCGGATTTGCATATTCAGGATTCTCCGGAACTCGAATTCCGCGCCGTCCATCTCTGCATCTTCAATCCTGATGACGGCACGGAAAAAGAAGCGACGGCCCCGGAAGACGTTAAACGGATGATAAAACTTGCCGCCATGAGCGGCTACAACCATGTGATACTCGAATTCTGGGGAATGTTTCCTTACAAAAAACACCCATATGCGGTATGGCCGAATAGTCCATATACCAGTGAAGTCGTAAATAATATTATTTCTTATGCCCTTGACGATCTGTTTATAATTCCAGTGCCTTGTCAGAATCTGACCAGCCACGCCGGTTGGAGCCGGATTGCCAGCCGGCAGCACGTTGTTCTCGACCAGCGTCCCGACCTTACCGGCATGTGGATTCCCGGCGGCTGGTGTTTTGCCACGGAAAATCCGGACACAAAAAATTTCCTGAAAGATATAATGACTGAATTACTCGAGACTTTCCGGAATCCGCCGTTTTTGCATGCCTGCTGCGACAAGGCTTTCGGTTTCGGATCTACGGAAGAAGACCGCATTAAACCGGCGGATGTTTTATTTGCCAGTCATTTAAATTTCCTGCACGATTTTCTCCAAAAACATGGTACGCGAATGATAATGTGGGCGGACATGCTCTATTCTTCAATGGATGCGTTGTACTGGAAAGCTAGTCCTGACCTTGTGGATAAGTTGCCCCGCGATATCCTGATGAATATCTGGACCCACAATGACCCTGGAGCCTGTTGGCGCGATCCCGAATTCTTTGAAAACAAAGGATTCCAGACGGTTTACTCCCCCTGGATAGATAAAAACGGTATTGACAATATGATCGGAGTATGTAGAAAACGCAATAGTTATGGTTTGGTTCAAACATCATGGCATATGCCTCAATCGGCGGCTGATTCCATTGCTTATTCAGGCGCCAGCCAGTGGAACGGCAAAATACGGCAGAGAAACGTGGAACAGCATTTAAAACGATACTACAACTGAAAAACAAACTGAAGTAACGCGTCAGATAATTATGGATAATCAATTCAGAAAAAATAATGAAATTAGAATTGTGGGCGGAACAAAGCAATTTGAAGAATTGTTAAAGGAAATAACCGGACCGGAAAACATGCTTGTCCGTTTTGATTCCCCTGAAGCCGCGGTAAGTACCGGAAATCTGGAATGTGCCGCGTATATCATTCTGCCTCATTATGAAGCAGGGGCCGGAAACATACCGGAAATGAGTTTTGAAACGATCAAAAAATATGCGGAACTGCAATTGAAAGGTCAAAAACTCTTTATCGAAAATTATCTTGCGGGCGACTATCTGCATTCCTCGGTGTTTGGCCATCTGGCCGATGCACGGGAACGCTATTTTTACAATGAATACCTTGTGACCGAAAACGAATTAAAAGCGGAAATCGCAGACGGGGAACTTTTGCAGGCCAGGAATTCATATTATTATCCGGGCCGGGATATGGGCTGCCACACAAATTACGGAAGCAGAATATTGCTCTACGCCTCCGACTGCATTGGAACACATAAAATTCACGCTGAAGGCAGTTTCAAGTTCCCGGTTATGGGCAAAGTCAACAACTTTTTTTATTCCGCGATGAATATGACACAATTCGACAGGACGGCAATGTTGCCGGTGTTCCGCTGGAAATGTTTATATGCATTTCTGTTGCATGAAATTCTCGGGATAGGGAAAACGAGGATTGAAGCCGCTTTCGAGAAATTATTCAAACCGGTCGGCATCCGCGGTGAAGGCAACTCTATCGAAAATTGTGTTGAAAAAGCTGTTCAATGGCATTTCAATTCCGGACTCCTGCCGGACAACAACGGTTCCCGGGGAATGTTTGAAATGATTCGATCAAACAATCTTGGAATAAGAGCAAATATCCGCATGGATTCCGAACTCATGACGGGATTTTTATTTTGCCTTTACGGTAAAAGAAAAAATGATAAGAGACTTATCAAAACCGGAAATAATCTAATAAGATTTCTTCTGGATAATGGAATTCAGGTAGAAGAAGGCGAAGCGAAAGGATTTTTCAAATGGTTTTATGATTTAGATTCCGGGCCTCACACAATATGGGCATCAGACACCAGCAGGGCCGGATTGATGATGATCAATATGTACAAACTGTTTCCAGAAAAAAAAGAATATCTTGAAAGGGCCGGGAAAATCGGAGATGCTTTGGTTTCCTGGCTCGGACCGGAAGGACTGCTGTGCGGATGTTTCAATTCCCCAAAAGGTTATAAGGGGATGCAGTCCACTAAACACATAAACAATAATCCGGTTTTTTACGGGGAAATGACTTCATTCCTGCTACAATTGCATAAGTCTACCGGCAACGAGAAATATAAAAACGCCGTATTAAAGTATTCCGAAAAGATCATGGAAAAGTTTCCTGACACAAAACCTTTCGGGTTCTCGGACAATTTTACTTACAGCCGTTATTTACTGATGCTCCTGATACTGCAGGAAATGCTGCAAACGGATTTGTCCGGAAAAATTAATGAATGCCTGGGATTTTTCAGCAGCTTGCAGCATCCTTCAGGCGGCATCAGGGAAACTCCAATCCGGCTGAAAAACCACGCGGAAGCCGGCGTGGGAATCGGCGACGATTCCGACAACATCGCCGATTTGCTTTATTGCAACAATTTTGTCCTGTGTGCGTTGTCGGTAGCAGTTCAAATGCATCATCCTTTTTCGGTCGATTTGGATTGCGCGTCGACAATGCACCAAAAGCTCCGGGACTTTATTCTTCGCATCCAGATATACGACACCGACACGCGTCTTAACGGCGGCTGGATGCGCGCATTCGACATGGACAACAATGAATATTACGGCTTGAACAAAGACAAGGACTGGGGCGCTTATTGCATCATGGCGGGATGGATCACCGGCTATATTCCTTTAACGCTCCTGAATGAGCTTGACGAAAAATCCATCTTTATTTGTTAAGCCGGGAAAATTAAATACAAAATCTTGCGACGAGAAATCATAATAAATTATACAAAGAAAGGCCTCCCATGCGAACCACTCAAAAACTGATTGTACTCATTGCGATTCTTGCTGGATTTTGCGCCCACGGAAAAGATAATCTTTTAAATAACCCCGGATTCGAGGAAACTTCGGGTGAGCAGAAAAGAATTTGGATCAAGGGCTGGGACCGCGGCACGGCTTTCAATGCGGCGGCGGTATCACTCGACACGAAAGAAAAATATTCCGGAAATACGTCGTTGAAATTCTCCGGAAAACAAAGGAGTGGAAAGCTTACCCATTTTCTCGCGACACCGGATTCAGATTATTTGCTTGAGTTCAAGACCAAGTCGGTCGACATGCAAAAAAATGCATTAAAGATCATGCTTTTCGCCCATCCTGGCAGGGTGTCCTTACCGCTCGGCGGCGGCTTCGAGGACGGCGGAACCCACAACTGGCGCAAACATGAATTCAGGATCGATAAAAGTAAATTGCCCAAAAAACTCAAAAGCATTTATTTGGTTATGAGGTATCAGGGTGGCGGCGGCCAAATATATCTTGACGATTTCAAACTGGTAAATCTCAAGAGCGGTAAAAATATCATCGCCAATCCGTCTTTTGAGGAATCAAGCAAAGTTTATGAAATTGTGCAACGCAATCCGGAGTGGCACACTGAAGAATGGGCATATCTGAATATTCCCCCGCAAAACAGCCGGATCGACGATTCTCACACCCACGCCGGGGAAAAATCATTGATGCTGGAAGGCGGGAAAAACGTCGTCCTGGTTTCCTCGGGAGTAAAACCCGTTGAGAAAAACAAAAAATATAAGTTATCAGGCTGGGTCAGAAGTTCCGGATTGAACAAGGGAATAATTGAATTCCAGTTGCGAAAAAAACATGGCAAGGGCTGGAAAGTTGTCAAAAGCCGGGTTAACCCGGTGGTCCTGTGCGGTACGAAAAACTGGCATGAAATTGAATCGTTTCTGGCGGTTCCCGAAAACGCGGATTATGACGGAATTTCCGTAAGAATCTACTTGCCGAACAATAACGCGGGCAAGATCTGGTTCGATGATTTTTCACTAACCGAAGTTGAGAAAATAACCGCAAGTAAATTCGGCAACTATCTGATCAATGCCGCTTTCAACCACTACGGCAAGTCGGGAATCCCGTTCTGGTGGTCGCCTCTGAAGTACCCCCATACCCGATTCAAAGACTGGAAAACCGAATACTTCGCCGTGGATAAAAGTCAGAAATGTCCCGTACCCGGAACCAATGCGCTGAAGGTCAAATATCCGCATAAGATCGACACCCCGCCTATTGTCATCTCGAACTGTCTTCCAACTGTGATTCCTTCGGGCGTCTATACCTTTTCCGTATATTTAAAGGCGGACCGGAACGATTTCGACGTCGAATACTACGACCATTCATTGAATAAGCGGAAGACCTTCAAAGCGGGTAAAAAGTGGAAACGGTTCACCTATACCAGCAACAGAAATAAAAGAGAAAAATTCCTGAATCAACTAAACTGCTATCTGAAGCTTAAACAGCCGGGAACGCTTTGGATATGCGCGCCCCAGTTCGAGGCGGGAAAGAAGGCGACCCCATTCAAAACCTCGAAGCTCGATGACATTTTAACTACGAAAAATCTTTCCTCGAACAAGCCAAAATCCGGAACGCCGGAATCGATTTGTCCGGAACTTGCCGGAAAACCGGTGATGGACGGAAAGCTCGACGACAATTTCTGGAAAGGGGCCAAACAGCTCACAGCGTTCAAAAGCACGGACGCCGGCGGAGAAGTGAAGGTTGCCCCCACCAAAGTATGGCTGGGACGCAATTCGGAAAATCTTTACCTGGGGGTTGTCTGCGAATCTCCAGGACTGGACAAGTTGAAGCTCAAACCCACGGACTCCCCGTGGAAAGGCGACGCCGTCGAGTTGTTTGTCAGTCCGGATAAGGACGCCCGGAAATATTATCACTTCGTGTGCAGTCCTACCGGCACGACATTTTCCGAAGCCGGCTGCAATGGTTCCGGCAGTTTCAAAATGCCATGGACCGCCAAAGCCTGCGCGGAACCGGACAAGTGGTCATGCGAGTTTGAAATCCCGTTTTCAAGCCTGCCGTTTTACAATATTTCCGATACCTGGCGCATGAACGTGTGCCGGGCGCGGCGGCTCCCCGAATCGAAAAAATATGAAGTTTCCTCATGGTCACGGGTTTTCGATAATTTCCACAGTCCGTTCCATTTTGGGAAAATTACCGAAATGAAATCAGGGGCAATTTCACAATACGGATGGCGGACGGACAGTTTGCAATTATCGAAAGGAAAGCTGTCATTGTGGATTTCCGGGGTAGCGTGTCCGGTGAACAGCATCAGAACAATCCTGCGCTGCAACGGAAAATCGTACAAAGGAAAACCAGCAGTCCGGTCCGGCGAAACGGCCGGGAGCGGCGAATTCATTTTCACGGAACTCCCGGCAGACATCGGCCGGGGAAAACCCGAATTGCTGATTGCGGACAACCACAATAAAATCCTGAAAACAATTCCCCTGCAATTCGGCAAAACCCGGCAGGGTTTCGATATTGCAAAACCGGCGGTCTTCGCGGAATATTCCCTTTACACTTCTGAAAAATCCGCTAAAATCATATTGAAGAATCCAACTGACAAAAAAATGACGGCGGAAATTGTCATAAGCCCGGAAAATTCGGCGGAGATTTTCAGAAAAAACCTGACGGTTCCCGCCAAGGACAAAGAGTCTTTCATTTTCGGCATCAAAGACCTTCGTTGCGGAAAATACCGCATCGCCATGTATGACAAAAGCAATAATTCACTTGCCGCCACGGGCGAACTCCACAAACTTCCCCCCGCGAAAATCGTGTCGAGATACAACAGGGTAAAACGCTTCATCGATCTGAACGGCAAGCCTTTCTGTCCCAGCATATATTACGGGATTCCCTCCGAGGACTGGGCCTTCGAAAGGCTGAAGGCAAAAGGCTACAATACGATTATGGTGACCCAGATCCCGGGATTAAGACGGACCACCCCCAGGGGCAAAGGCTGGAAGGAAAAAACGAAAAAATACCTGGATTTGCTGCATAAAAAAGATTTTAAAGTTTTTCTGGGGATCGCCGGGCTCAGTTACTACAAACACACTTTCGGCAATAAAAAAGTGCCGTTCGCGACCTACAAGGAAACAATACTTGATCCCATAAGGACCTTCAAAGATCATCCGGCGATAATCGGCTGGTGGGTTCAGGACGAACAGGGTAACAATAATTGGCACAATCACAACGGTTTCCTGGAAAGCAACCTGCTCGACTTGTACAAGGCCATCAAGGAAGTCGATCCTTATCATCTTGCGTGGAACAACTTACACGGTTCCCAGGTCAGCAGAAGCTCGGAACCTTATGGTTCCCTGGATTGCTCGGACATCATTTCCGTTGATTATTATCCTTACCGGATCCCACATTTTCCGCTGTCAAACCAACCGCTCGAACGTTTTGCCAAAATCGCGGCGGACCTCGAATACAATGCCTGCATTGTCCATAAACCCAGCATGTATTTCTACCAGACGTACTGCATATTCGGCGCGGGACGTGCTCCTTCCTCCGAAGAATGCGTGGCGCAACACTACATTGTCATGGTTTACGGAACAGACCCCAACCAGTACCTGAGACGCCCCGTCAGCAATGAACTTTGGGACACCGTAGCCAAACTCAACATGGAAACCATGAAACTTTTCCATGAACTGTTCGCTAATCCCGAAGCTGAAAATATTAAGAAGGGAACCCGCTCGGGCGAGATTCACTACTGTGTCTGGAAGAAAAATGACGAATATTATATCATCGCCATCAATTCCTCTTACGCGAAAGCGGAATTTTCCTTGAACCTCAAAGCTTTGCGGAAAAAAGGGTCCGGTTCCGGCAATCTGGTTCCGGCGAACAAGCAAAGTCCGGCACTGAACAATTCAATCCTCACATATGAATTCAAACCACTCGAAGCAAAAATATTCGTTCTCAAAATTTCCCGATAAAAATTATTGTTTCAAGACAACTTAAGTTGTCTTGAAACATATTTATTTTTCGTCCATAATTAAAACCGCGGACTCCTTTCTTTAATGCGGAGAAAATCCGAAAATTTGAAGCCCGGGCAAAAAGAAAAACTGAACCGATACCTTGAAGCGAACCCGGTTCTGAAAATCATCTACGAAGCGAAACAGTCGCTGTGCCGCCTGCTCAGTTTAAAAGCCTGGAGCCACCGGTCCGTAAAACGACTCATCCCTAAGTTCCTCAAGTAGATAGGACACCTGAAAGATACCCCGTTCCCGGCAATGCAAACCCTCGCCGACACTCTCGAATCATGACAGGAGGAAATCGTCAGGATGTGGAGGTATACCAGAAATAACGGGATAACCGAAGGCTTCCACACCAAAATAAAACTGATCCAGGGAAGAACTTACGGTTTCAGAATTCACCCTTGCCCCCATCTTTGGAGAAGAGCCAAAGATTTTGGCGGAGCGGTGCAAGCAAAAAACAGAAGGACTTAATGGCTTAATTTGCTGCAACATGTTAATTCTCTACATGTTGCAAAATCGAAAAATCCGTCAAAAAACGCTTCCTTTTGCCGTTTCAATGGAAAACAAAGTATCATTTTTTCATGAAATTACAAGCTGGTGCTCGTGTGAAAGCTGCAAAACTCGCACCCTAGGATTCAGCTACGGCTTCCGTCCCGGACGCAGTCAGCACGATGCGCTGGATGCGCTGTGGGTGGGAATAATGGAAAAGAAAGTGAACTTGATTCTCGATGCGGACGTACAGGGATTTTTTGATAATCTCAACCATGAATGGCTGACGCGATTCATCGAGCATCGGATTGGAGATCGCCGGGTAATAAAGCTAGTCAGGAAATGGCTCAAAGCCGGAATCATCGAAGCAGACCGGAAGGTCGTCACGGAACGTGGAAGTCCGCAAGGGGCTACAATATCTCCATTGCTGGCAAATATCTATCTGCACTATGTCCTCGACTTGTGGGCGGAACAATGGCGCAGACGGAAAGCCAGCGGGAATATGATAATTGTTAGGTACACTGACGATTTCGTCATGGGGTTCGAGAAGAAGAGGGACGCGAAGTTGTTTCTCGAAGAACTTCGGGAACGAATGAACAAGTTTACCTTAACCTTGCACCCTGAAAAGACACGCCTGATTGAATTTGGCAGATATACTGAAATCAGGAGACGCGAACACGGCAAAGGCAGACCGGAAACCTTTGATTTCATGGGATTCACACACTATTGCGGCAAGACGAAACAAGGTAAATCCTATGTCTGGCGCAAAAGCATACGCAAAAGAGTGAAACTGAAACTTCAGGAAATCAGAGAATACCTGATACGCAACCGGCATAAGCCTATTCCCGAGACGGGGAACTGGCTAAATTCAGTGTTGAATGGGTACTACAACTACCATGCAATACCGGGCAATATCAGAACGCTTGAAATAATGCGTCGAGAGTGTGCTCGAGCATGGTTGTTTGCCTTGAAACGCAGAAGCCAGAAAAGTCGCATGACTTGGGAAAAACTCGACAGGCTGATACAGAAATACCTACCCAGAGACAAAATCCTGCATTCTTATCCAGACGAACGATTCCACGCCAAAACTCAAGCCAGGAGCCGTAT
Source organism: Victivallales bacterium (assembly GCA_963678815.1). Classification (GTDB taxonomy): domain Bacteria; phylum Verrucomicrobiota; class Lentisphaeria; order Victivallales. The sequence continues at coordinate 2,028,145 of OY787460.1, read as the reverse complement.
GCGCTAGCAGTGCACGTACGGATCTGCGCGAGGGGCTGCCCGACCAAAAGGGCAGTCCCTACCGCAACCAATATTTGAAAGATGCCCTGGCCAAAATAAATTCTCATCCTTACTCCAAGCTCCATAAATTGCTTCCGCACAATTGGGAAATGCTGCGCCTGCAAAAGAAAAAGTAATTTTTAAATTTCCTGGACATTTTAAATTTTTTGTTTCCTCATATGTGGGCTCGTCGGAGTTTTACGGAAAATCTTAAAACACTTGCCGAGTCAAATATCCTCGCCGATTTTGTAAAAGAGCATGACGGCAAATGGGATCATCAGGCGTGGCTGGATTTCTGCGATGACATTACAGAAAAAGGATACTCACCGATTGAATTTGACCAAGCCGGCATTTTGTTGGAAACGCAAAGAACTTTCTATTTTGCGGAGAAAGATTGACAGGCGTTGAATTTTACTGATGCCGATTTTGTATATGACGGGAAAGCCTTTTTTTCGGCCAATATTTCAGGGATTGCCCTTTGCCGATATCAATGGCGTGTTTATGGAAGAGCTTTATCCCGTGGCAGAGTCTGATTTCGAGTTGGTTTAGTCACTGTATCCCTCAAAAAAATCACAGTGATCTTGACAAGCAGGCAGCACCCACTTAGATATCCAGGAAGGACTTCCGCCATTTTTTCAAGGAGCCTCGTCTCCCAAAGTATACGAAAAAGCAAAAATGACGGAAGTTTGACGGCTGAAAAAAAATTCGTTTATAACTCCCTGGACATCCTAACCCTCAGCATGCCAATATTATTTATTTCGCTCAATTCCATAAATCAGGACTCTCGCACTGTTGGGCTTAATTTCTATTGCCACTGTTTCAAGATTGCCCAGATCCTTTTCCGCGTAATAATCTATAAGCTTTGCTCCAGGTATGCGTTTGAGGTTTTTGAATTTGAATTCTTTTGGCTTGCCGCCGTTATTGAATAAAAAAATCAACCTTTCAGCTTTGGCGTTTCTCAAAACCGCCAGATCATCCTTTGTGAATCCGGAAATAATCTTTACCAGTGATTCATCCCGGGTATGATTAAGGAAAAAGGGCTCATAATCGCTGATCAGCTTGGAGGTATCCCCCAAGGCTTTCCAGAAACGGCCGTCGACAAGGGGAACGTAAAACAGAAATAAACCGCCATTGCCGTCGGTTATTCTCTGGAAGAGAACATTGCGGACACCGGTCAAATCGCTGCCGTAATTACCTAAAAAGCAACGGAACCTTGCTCCCGTAATCAGCTTTTTCGGAGCAATGGCCTTAATTGTGGCTTTGACTGCTCCCGGATTGCGTCCATATCCACATTCTGCATAGTCAATGTATGGTTTCACATAACGCCAGTTTATACAGTAATGCGGAGGATCCGACTGATACCCGGAATAGACGTCGAAAACACAGTTCGGATTCGCTTTTTTCACAATCCTGCTGACGAGTTCGACACGTTTTGCCCACTGCCTGCACTGGAAATCTTTCCATTTTTTTACGTATTGAGCTGATTGGACGTCTTTTCCGGTTACCTTTTTGCTGATACCTGCAAATTTGCGAAAAGATTCCAGATCCTCCTCGCTGTAACCATAAGAATTCTTCCCCACGGTTGATTTTTCAACATCATAAATAACCCAGTCACAACTCTTTGCTATTTTGGATATATGCTTTTCGACCATATCCATATATTCTTTATTGTTTTTGTTATCGAACAGGTGGGTAAAGCTAACCTCGTTGTTGATTTTTTTTCCGTCATACCGGACCATTGCATGCTGCGGATATTTTTTTAAATATTCTCTGGCATCAGGCAGCAAATGGGTCCAGCCATTTCTCAGCGGGAAAAATCCTTTTTGAAGCTTCAATCCTCTATTTCTTATTTCTTTAACAAACGAATTATTATCAACATTGAACAAACCGGCATTGACGGAAAAAACATTGCAGCCAGCCTGTTCTATATTTTTGAATAATGCTTCCTGTTCCTCTGGGGTATTTGTTCCCAGAATCCAATGGCTATATGATGAAAGGGAACTGATAATCGGATATTTCGCAGGCCTTTTCCCATTAATTGCCGGCAGTACTTCCAAGGGCAGACTCACACTCGCGCCTTTAGTTGTTTTACCGGCTATAATTGCCTGGGAGTGGAATCTGATTATGTCTTTACGTGTTCCGGATTTACTGTTGTCGCAAAGTAAAAGGAGATTGACCCTCATCGTATATTTGTGCTTAGTACTTATTTCCTCCTGTCGGTAAGTGTACTCATCCGCCGGTATGGTAACACGGAATATTCTCCGTTTTCCTTTATCTTTTTGAGGTGTAATCTCTTTAATTGGCTGGGATTTGACCTTGAAACGCCCTTCAGATACATAGGCCAGAATTTTTATGTATTCCGGCACATCAAGGATAAATTCACATTCTTTATATTTTCCCTTGATGTTGTCCGCATACTGAATGAGTATGTTTCGAAAAAGAGAACTGTGGTTGGCTATATAAATTTTATCTGTTTTTACGGTTGAAACTCCACTGAGATGGGATATCAGGCTTGTTTTAAAAGGAGAGGATTTTTCACATGAATAAAAAATTCCCGGTGAGGAATAGTACGTTTCTCTGTTTTCAGAATTGACCAACTGATAGATTACGCCGCACTTTTCCGAGTTCTTCCTGCTGGGTTCTTCCGTAAAGACAATGAAATCATCCTTGACCTTGTTGATTTTTCCCGGATGAATTTTCAGCCGGTTTTGATTTGCGGTTTTATCTGCTTCCGCATAGATGACTTTGTTTCTCACAAGGAGTTCGGTTTTGTTTTGAGAAAGAATTCCCAATTCTATGGTGTTGGTTCCTTCCCGCAGTTCTTTAGGTATATTTGCGGATCGTATCACCGGTGCATTTTCGCCGAAATTCAGGATGCCGAACTTTTTGTAATTGTGAAATGATCCGAAAGTCGGGGCCCATGCAGTACTCTCCCGGGGTTTGCCGTCACCCCGGTTCCTGCAGAAGTTAACCCGCCATGAATCACCGGTTTCCAGATTTTTAACATTCAGGTCTTTCAGCGGCAACATGATCTCGAGACACCATGCCTTTTCGTTTCTGAAGGTTCCCGTTTTGATCCCGGAATTCCAGGAATTGCCCAGTTTCGGCCCTTTGTCCCATACCACGCCATCAATATTTATGCCTATCTGGTAATAGTTTTGCGGTCTGCTTTTTTCCGGGACAATAAATATTTCCACGCTTTCATCTTTTATGACTTTCCCATCGCGCGTTTTTATTTTGGCTTCGAACATGTGAAGCATATTCCGTAAGGGATGTAGAAATGAGTCATGACATGTGAAGGCCAGATAAATATTGTTCTGATCGTAAGCCGTCATTACCTCGGTCTGCTGATGAGTATTCAATTCTCCCTGAAGCGTAAGGAAGGGAGTTAACACAGTCGCGTTCTTCCAGCATTTGTCATTAAGCTTTCCGTCGATGACCGGGGGCGTTTCAGTCAAATTTGCCGTTGCCATCGGCAGATTGTCTCTGTTAAGGAATGCCAGTAAAGACGCATTGGAGCTGCCGTTGTTTTCCGGAGTTTTCTCATTGCCGACATATATATCATCATAAAAAGTGGGCTTATTCAGAGAGGCACTGCCTCCGAATGCAATTCTTTCCAAGGCAGTTGATATCACGTTTTTCTGCGCACACCGGAACGGGATATCGGGAAATTTCCCATCATCAATATATAAATCAAATTTTTGTGATTCATACTTTAAATGTAATTTGATCTGATGCCATTTGTCATCAAGATTGCGGACAATGTCTTTGGAGTTGTTAACCACAATTTTATTAGGTTTGAAAATCAGGGTGGCTATTTTTTCGCGCTCCTCTCCATATACATACAAAAAAGACATATATCGCTTGCTATCGGTATCTTCGGTACGGAATTGATATTCGATCCATACATCGCTGTTTTTTACAGGAGGGGAAAAGGTTTTGTTTGCAAATTTTCCATTCTTCCCAGTTCCCGGACCGGGGCTCATGGAAAACTTGCCATGACAGGAGGATTCCGTAGAGACTCCTCCTTTTACATGGGAGTAACTGAACCCGGAATTTCCGAAAGGTTCGTTTTGAGCTTCAAAGCCGGTTTTGTAGTAGGTTTCCGCGTGACAGATTACAGCTGCTCCACAAAGGATTATTCCCGTAAGTAACAGATATTTGTGACTTTTAATGTTTAAATTTATCATAAGGTGATTCCATCAAGTTAGTATTGTGCTTTCAAGGCGGCGCCATACATACAGTTTTGTATACTGTTATGGATGTTGCATTAATTTCTGTTGGATATTTCGACTTTTTTCAAACGTTGTTATCCTATATCAATATTGATCTAAAAAGCCATACCAACCTGACGGGAAAGAACTATTCTGATAGAGTAAGCTCCCCACATGCCCATCAAAATATAGTACATTCGTACTGTGATTATGCCTGAAAGAAACCCTCTTCAAATTCAGGTCATTAGTGTAATTCCAACTGTCCGTCCTGGAATTGTCGAGGAGGAAAACCGCAATCGAGTGCCGGAATATTTGCACCTGGGGATAATCACCACTGTCTCCGCAAATTCTGACGTTGGCCGTATATCCTCCTCTGCCGACAGTTTCATCCTGTGACGGACAATATTGTATTCCTCCGGGTTCGCGGTCTTTCGCGGCAAGCAAATTATCTTCAATATAGAAATCATCCCACCTTAGCCAATCGTCCCATTTCGTAATAGCGGGGGCGTTTGCGCCATAATTATTCAAATACATATTTGCGGCGGTGCCAAGCTGCTTTAAATTGTTTTTGCAATAGACATCCTGGGACTTTTCTCTTGCCTTCTTCAGCGCGGGCATCAGCATTGCCGCAATTATGGCGATTATAGCTATGACAACCAGCAATTCAATGAGCGTGAAGCGTACCCGGTTTCGCCATGCTGTGTTTGACTGGCAATAATGCTTTAATAAACTGGTTATATTGCCGGGACCAACAATCCATTTCCTAAAACTCATGATGTCCTCCTTGTTTGTTTTTCTGACTTACTGACTCGCATTTTTCACCTTTATTTGTATCGGTACTTTTTCATAGCATAATACGAAAACCCGGAAATTGGCGATGTTACAGCAAAATATTCATGTAAAGCCTGCTTCCTGTTTTTCCGCCGTGTTCCCGGTTAAACGGGAACCGGAAAAATTTATTGGTACCATTCTTCCGGAAGAGCTTTCCTTTCCGCTTCCAGTAATTCATTCATGATATTTTTCGCGTCACCGATATTGTTCACGATCGGGTCGGTAATCATTGCTCTCAGGAGGAGCGTTTTGTCGAAAGTCACGGCGGCTTCGGCAGTCAGTTCGTGGGTATCCAGCACCTGGTGCTGGAGAGCAAGCAGCCCTCGTGGAAATTCCCCAAGCGGCTGCGGCCTGGGGCCGTGCATATCGATATCGCATCTGAGTTCAAGAAATGCATCTTCCGGAAGGTTGGTCACCGCCCCTCGGTTAGCGCTGTTTATATAAAATGCCTTTCCCAGTTTTCCCCACATGCTTTCGATAATATCGGTGGCATGATCCTGACGCCCATCCTTCATAAATTCATCAATGCTTTTATCGCCGTTGGCGAATTGCTCCGTGATTTTCCAGGCTTCAGCCATTTCTTTACTCCTGATGTCCGCATTAAAGGGGATGATCGGTTCCGGTTCATTTGGCGTAACACCGTACCCCTGAAAGAACGGAACATATTCTTTGGTGTGACTTGTTGCTATCGGGTAGGCTCCATACAAGTCCATCAGTTGCAAGGCGTATTTCAGGTTATATCTGGGCTTAGCCTTGACCGTTTCAAGTTCATTTTTTGCTTTTTCAGCAACAAGCGAACGCAATTCCGGCATAATGTTCCGTCCGTCATAATTGAATCTGATCATCCAGGTGCAATGATTCACACCGCCAATCGCCAAGTCAAGCTTTGCTTCCATTTCCGTGGGAATAGTTTCCGCGTCTGCCGGCAAAATCCCAACATCCTTGAGCATCATGATCCTGCGGCGAGGTTCATGAAGACCGTCACAAAGAGCAAAACTCCTGACTTTTGCATAATGCCTCAAGGCGATACCGATAACCGCGGTAGGATTGACAAAATTGATTAACCAGGCATCCGGACATAGGTTTTCCATATCCTTCGCCACAGCTAAAGCAACGGGAATTTCCCGCAATGCCCGGAAAATACCACCTGGGCCAATAGTGTCGGACGAACACATGGTTACCCCGTACTTTGCTGAAATTCTGGTGTCAACGCCTCGGTAATAGGCATTTTTCTCTGAAAAGGCAAGGACGATGAAATCAGCATCCTTCATGACTTCCCGACGGTTAACCGAACCGATCACCTTTGCCGGCACATTAGTTTCAGTAATGACTTTTTTCGCAAGAGTTATCATGGTTTTCAGAATTTCCGGATTGGTATCGACCAAAGCAAGAGTTCCATTTTGCAATACTTCACTTTTCACCATGTTCCAAATAACCTGTTTGCCGAAAAAATAACTTCCGGCGCCAATTACCACAATTTTGGGTTTGTTCCCAGGTTTGTTCATTTATTTTGCTCCTGAAATTAAATACATAAAAACACTTTAAACTTCGCCGTTAATCAACTGTTAATACACCTTGCTATATTTATAGCGCCTTTGCCGTTACAGTAAATTTGTGAACGTTTGATTCCATTATAACTTGCTATATATCCCGTGTCAATATATAATACACTGAAATAAAGTGATAATAATAGAAATAATGTGGCATTAATAATAACTGCCAGCCATGCTTTAAAGGTAATGCAGGCTATTTCAAATTTTTGATTAATGAACAGGAGACTTCCATGGAATTTACAATCGACAGAAAATTGACATTCCGCCCTATTAAAGAACCCAATACTGAAGTCCCTTTCGGGGTTCGTTCCGTAGGACATTATCAGGTTTGCAAAGGATACACAGGAATAGATGCCGTTAAAAATTTTATTCAGTTTTTCTGGTGTATTGAGGGACGTGGTTTATTTTTTCATAATCAGCGTAAATTTATGCTTAAAAAACAACAGATTTTTCTCTATCTCCCTGGCGACTGCCATATTGTCAGAACTAATAATGATTTATGGAATTACCGTTGGCTTACTATCGATGGAAGATACCATATGGAAATAGTCAGCGGATTCGGTTTGGAACGCAATGTTTATAATTCCGGTCCGTGCCCGGAGGAACTTTTTATTAAGCTGGAAAACGAAATACATGATATCAGCCCTTACGGACAACGTCTCGCCTGTACCACGGCATTTTCTATTCTTGCTCAAGCATGCGGACGCCGGCCAATAGCAACTCTTTCAGACCGGATTGTCGAAAATTTTGTTAATGTAATCAACCAACAGTACCAAAAACACGATTTAGATATAAACCATATTGCGGACACCATGGGGATGCACCGGACAACGTTAAGCAAATTATTTAAGAAAAAAATGGGAATCAGCCCAGTGGATTATCTCATTTCCGTGCGCGTTCGAAAAGCTCTCTCGATGCTGAAAGAATCCAATTTGAATATCACTGAAATTGCAGCAATGACCGGTTATGATGATTCTAACTACTTTACAAAAGTCATCAAAAAAGCTACCGGGATGACTCCGAAACAGTTCAGGGAACAATAATTTGCCTGTAGTATCTATTTATTCATCCCGTCATTTTTTGCGAAATAACTGATTGGAATTTTAATACAGTTTTGATCGAAAATTCAGAAGATTATCTGATTTCCGGGTGGCTCTATATATGGCAAAAGGGATTTTTCACCGTACAAAATAATACTATCCAAGATAAGTATCTTTTACTGTCCGCACAAAGCTTTTGTAGTTTAGCGATCGGTTTGCGCATTTTGCTATTATAAGTGCATCAAGGACGACAATCGCGCTGTAAGCAGTTGCCCCTAATCGAGTATTCCCGCTGGCGATACTGACCGCATGATCCTGGAACAAATTTCGGTATTCAAATCGCCAACGCTCCTCGCCACCGTCTACGCAGAGGGCAAACAACGGCAACTTAAGCAGGAAGATGAATTACGCAAGCGCATGGACGATATTCGCAAAAATCTGGATATGCTCAGAAATGGGATTATCGCGAACGATGCAAATATTGCGAATGATGTGGCCTCGTAATTTAAGCAACTCGACGGCGAACTCACCGCCCTTGAAATCCAGCTCCGGGACTTACAGGCAACCGGAATCACCAGCCGCGACATCAGCAATGCCTGCGAATCAGTCGACGCAATCTGGGAGGAACTCTTCCTCGCTGAACGCTATCACCTTGCGCACCTGCTGATCGACAAGATTATCATCACCAAGGAAACGATGCAAATGAACCTTAAAACCCACGGCATGGCGTCGCTGGTCAAAGGACTTCAGGCCGGAAACCCGAACGTGTGTTTCACTACGGATACCGGCAATCAGACCGTCGCATTGAAAATCCCGCTCATCGTCAAGCACAAAACGCGGACGGAAAGTGATCATTGCCCCGGACGGCGATTTGCCCAACGCCGAATCACCTGTCCAGGAAACGATGTTTTTAGCGTTGGCAAGGGCGCATGTATGGTGCAACCTAATCGAATCCGGAAAAATCGCCACCGTCACCCAACTGGCCGACAAGCTCCAGCTCAACATCGCCTATGTGACTAAAATTCTGCATCTGGTTAATCTCGTCCCCGAACTTCAGGAGGCAATCATCACGGGAAATGAACCGGATGGGTTGTCATTAAACCGGCTTCGCCGGGGAATTCCGGTGGAGTGGAATGAACAAAAACAGCTTTGGTGAGTTGCTTCGTAGTGGGAAAAATGAGGGCATTTTTATGCCCCTATTTTAATGAAAGAGCAAGCTCATAAAAATATTAACACTTGCTTTCTGCTTGTCAAGCCAATGTGATTTTTTCATTGCCAATATAGACTTTTCACTCGAATATTTTAGATTCCTTTTCTTTAATAAGCGATATCGTATGGTATGGCCTCTGTTCTCAAGGTTATCAGATTCAGTCAGAGAGATTGTGTCTGTTTGTGAATATTGTTTGTCAAATGGGAAACAAGGAGTTATTTTATTGAGGCTTAAAAAAAAAGAGAACATTGCAGAAGGTATTTTAAGGTCATATAATAACGTCTCGCACTATGGAAGGATTTACATTATTAGATCAGCAAAAGAAATTGAATTACAGAAATGGATAAATTCTCGGGAACCTGATTCTTTTGGTATAGTTTGCCAACCCAATAGAGGAAATAAATCCATTCCAACCTGAATTGAGCAGAGGCTGTAGGCTTTATTGGTTTTAGTGGGGTTCAATCTCCTGAAAAATCGCTTTCAGTAACCAGCTAATCGCCGATGCCGGAATTCAAAGTCAACGATGAAGGATATTGGCAATTTTCAAGAGCAATACAAGACTGTATATGACTCAACCAGAAATGGTTCATATGCCTCAGAGTAAAAAACAGTACGTGTTTTGCCCGGAAAGGACATACTTTTTTTGTTTCGTATTACTTTAAATAGCTTAAGGTCGTAATCTTACGGGAGGTAATAATGAAAAAGAAATGCGAAATATGTCACAACAAATGCGAAACAAATGCTCTTTTTTGTGTTCGTTGTGGTTCCAGGTTTGATGAATACCGTCTGGGCAATAAGTTGTTGGCATATTTGAATACTGCTTATACAGGTATTGTTCATCATGAATTTTATGTGTTACAGCAGTCCCTGGCGGTAGTCAAGGATATTCTAAACGATGTTCCCGTTTTATTTGAGTCTTATCGTTCACATTTTGATGTTTTATGTAATAAGATTGAAAGCCTTGGATGTGATTCGCGTCCTTTTGAATGGTTCGCTATCGTTGAATCTTTCATAAACGCTTTACCGGAAAATGCTTATCCGGAACTTAAAACAAAACTGCAAAAAATCAGGAAGCTCTTCAGTTTACTTGCGGACTTAAATGATAAATGGCAGAAGAAGCCTGTTTCCACAAAAAAAGCGGAAAAAATTATTAAGTCCAGAATCGCAAAGCTTGATTTTTCTCCAGATGAGGTTGACCAGGCTATATTTGACTCTCCGCAATTAAATTCAAAAGTTGTTGAAATATTGGATCCGGAACTTTACGAAGAATCCCATGCCCAGTGTTATACATTTTACGCCCGGGAATGCATCGATAATAAGAAATACCGGGAAGCCAGCGAGTGGCTTGAAAGCGCATTACGTGAAGACCATGATTACTGGAAAGCTTACGAAGTTGGCGCTGAACTTTTCCTTCAGCAGAATGACGTGCATTCAGCAGTTGTGTCTATGAGAAAGGCAATCGAACTGGGAAGCGAAAGCTGTCTTCTTTTCAACAATCTGGCATGGTATATATGTGAAACCAATTCGTCTGAGGACGAGCTCAAGGAAGCCTTGGTTTTGGCTCGACAAGCCGTTTTTTTAGCTCCGCTTGCTTATTTCTGGGATACATTGGCTGAAGTGCATGAACGAATGGGTAATATTCCTGAAGCCATGGCCGCTTGCGCGAAATCATTACGTCTTGCGGACCCGGAGAGCGAAGATGAATATAAAGAACGGCTGCAAAGATTATGCCTGTCTCTTGATTTAAGACGCCCGATTATCAAACGGGAAAATCCCGAAGTTTCCACTGATGCCGGCTCAGTTCCGCGATCCTCAGAGAAAAAAGGTCTCAAAGCAACGATAAAACTCTGCCCTCGTAGACATGATGAAAAAACTCATGCTGATGATACCGGTTCGATACCACCTCCTAGTGCCTGTGCTTCAGGAGAATCAAGCGATGCTCCACCACGGCGTGTTCTAGGATCAGGATCGATAAAATGTAAAGCTTCATATAGGCGGAGAAACATTTTTAGCCGCTTAAGGAATATGGTGGGCGATACAGTGGAATATTTCCGGGAATGGGCGGAAGAGAGGCGGGAAAGAGCCAGAGAAAAAGCGGCAGCCAAAAATTCAAAAATACTTGATGCTTTAAAAGTAGATAAATCAAAAGAAAGTATTGAAGATCCTGTCGATTGTACGGTTTTTTCACCTCCGCGGCTTAACCGCGGACATACTGTGTTTGTCCAGGTGTTTGCCCATCTGCCTGCTCAGAAAGATGAAGCGGCACATTTGGCAAAAGAATTTGACGAGGATACTTCCAGGCGTGGGTTCAGAAGCCTTAATTTGCAGGTAAAGAGGGGAACCAGATTGATGTTTCATCTGGATATTCCCTCATTTTCGATTGACGAACCTGTGCAGGAATTAATTTGGAACGGAAGGGCTGAAGCCGTGCAGTTTGCAGCATCGGCCCCGGCTGATTGCAAACTTGGAGATTTTGTCGGAACCGTTACGGCAAGCATTGACACGGTCCCGGTTGGCCATGTAAAATTCAAGATAAAGGTTGTCGCCGATTCTGAACAAAGCAATCCAAATGAGATTTTGCCGACCGGTAATGACATGTGCCGCTACCACAAAGCTTTTATTTCCTATGCCTCAAAAGACCGGGAAAAGGTGCTCTCAAGGGTTCAAATGCTGAAAACCCTTGGAATTGACTGTTTTCAGGATATTCTTGACCTGGAACCCGGAGCCCGCTGGGAAAAGGAACTATACAGGCATATCGACCATTGCGATATATTCCTGTTGTTCTGGTCTTCCGCCGCCAGGGATTCGGAATGGGTCATGAAAGAAGTGCGCTACGCAATAAGCAGACAGGAAGGCAAAGAGCATCATTCGTTTGAGATTCGCCCGGTAATAATTGAAGGACCGCCAATAATTCCTCCACCCGATGAACTTGCACATCTACACTTTAATGACAAACTTATTTATTTAATGAAAAGATAAATCTAATTTAACCACCAACTAAGTAAAAGAACGTTTATAAGGGGTTCCATATTGATAGACTTCGCACCTTTCAAAAAAAGCTATTTTTATCAATATTTTCAAGTTATTTCAGGATATATAATTTTATCTGTGACCGATTGAAAATATTATACCAAATAAAATCCAGAACATGGATAAAGCAACACCAATTATGATTGTCTTTATCCATCTGGAATCAGTTAATCTTTTAATTATCAGCGGTAAGTAAATATTGAACAAAATAAACTGTGCGAAAAAAAACAGATAAAACGGATTATTAACAATGGAATCGCCAAGTTTTCCCGTTGAGCATATAGTTGAGAATCCCGTGGAATAACGGAACAACAATCCTCCCACAAAACTGACAAAACAACTCACAACAAATAATGCGGTAAAAGTACGGATACTGGTCAGGTAAAGTTTTTCAAAACTGATTTTTCCCCGAAACATCCAACACAACAGATGCGCAAATGCCGTGAAGTAAAACCATAACCATAAAACTATAATTATTTTTCCCGGCGTATCTCCCGAATACTTCCTTTCCGGGACAAAATAACAAAGAACCGCACCGATCAGCAGACTGATCATGATAAATAAAGGTAGTGGTATTTCAGAAGTATCTTGAATAATATCCGTTTTTTCAGGCGTGGACGGTTCAACTGACAAAACAAGGGTTCTCTGAAACATTTTAATGTAACCTGTTATATATTTTTCTATATTTCCCGTCATCCGCAATTCCAATTTTATCTGCTGTTATGTGCCTGAATTTGAAAACGTTCCACGATTTCAGGAACATATGCGTAACTATCTATCTGATGTCTTTCTGACAGGATTCCGCAAACCCAACCATATTCGATCATCGCCGAACGGCCGTCTTTGCTCCATCTGATCCGCACATCATCAGGTTTCGGCGGAGGTTGCGGAACATCGTCAAAACCGCTGTGCCAAAAGTGGATTATCATTTCCCCCAAGCAACGATTAGTTTGCACATCCATAAGCCGTGCTCTCAACCGCCATCCGATTTCTTCATATATCAGGTAGTCGGTAATATCTTCCAACAGCAAACATCTGTTCCCGTCAGGTGATACGTATACTTTCTTGAAGTTAACCGGAGGAACCAATACCATCCAAACCGTCCAGACAAAAAGGATTACAAAAGTTCCCAAGAAAACTGTCTGGATTTTCCACTTTTTCAAGGTGGTCAGTTGTCCGATCACATACCTGACCAGTAAGGCAATCAGCAAACTTCCCAGGCATCCCAGGCTAATAGTAACGATATAAATGCCGGCAGCCATGCCGCTCAACTGGTTCCAGGGAACAATATTCCAAGCATTTTCCATTATCAGGATGTCCTCAAAAATTATTTTTACTTGATTCTTCCTGCTTTTTCCTTATTCAAACCGGTCAAAATCCATATGCAGCGAAAATTCCGAGGTAATTCCGGAATACAATTGCAACGCCATTTTTCCGGCTTCAGTATCCGTTCCTTCCACGGAAATCCTGATTGGAGTACCATTCGCAATGGAGTGCATCAGAATCATCATAACGCTTTTGCTGTTTATGATTTGCGGAGATTCTCCCGCCACATCCAATATCAACCTTGTTTCACCTTCGTGTGACATACTTTTTCGGACAATTTCCGATGCGGATCTTAATCCCATGCCATAATTCAAATTTAAAACGGCGTCAACATAAGTCCAGCCATTTTCCTGATGCAATTCAGGCTTGGCTTCCGGTTTGCCGCTAACCGGCGGCAGTCTCCCCCAGAATTCCTCAAGCCAGCTAAGAATTATCTGTACGTCTTTTTCCGTATTCTCCGACTTTTTAATAAGTGCGCAAGTATAACTCTCAATGGAAATCAACACTTCCGGTCTGCCTGCTCCGGTATAAACGATGATCGGGATATCAACCAATTCCCTGAGCTTGTGAAGGATATTTAAGCTGCCGCGGTATGAGTAGTTTTTCACGTTATCTGTTTTTTCACAGGGAACATGGGTGACTATTGCATCAAAGGCGTGGGTTTCCAGTGCATCCCGCACCAATTGGAGGGTTGACTCGCTGAGTTCGAAATCAGTTTCAACCTCGTAATGTTCGCGCAAGCCGTCAAGAACGATCCGGTAATCCGGTTTGGACGCAAACCAGTTATTTTCCACGTACAAAATCCGCTTGCGCACGGCGGCGGAATCAACTTTTTCATCGTGCTTCATGATCAACTTCTCATTTCAGGATTACATATCAGCCTATTGCTCATGTGCGTGCGGGACGCATGGCAAATTTTTGAATCCTATTACACCAAATTATCCCAGATAAAATTTGGTTTTAAAGCTTATTTCATGATAAAACTGCTGAGAATTTTGGCATTTCCGGAAAGGCAGTGGAATTGGTCTAATTTGCTCCAGTCGGGGTCCAGCGGCAGTTTCCCGGCCTCGCGTCCGCTCTCCTCTACGACTGCGACTGTTGCGCCGAATGCCAGCGCCAGCCGGTATTCGATGGCGGCAATATTCCCGCCGTTGATTCCCAGCACCTTGACTTCCGCGGGAGAAATACCTGACGCCATAATATCAATCCAGGCCTGAAGTGGTTCCAATGGCGAAAATTCTTTTTTGTCAATGCTTTGCCGATAGTCTGAATAACGTTCGTCTTTAATTGCGCCGTTCGGGAGTTTGCCCTCGGGCAGGTATCCGACAGTATAAATTTTATTGCCAATTTTTTCCTGGAGCATTCCGGCCAGACCGCTGACGCCGGAAGCAGTGCCCCCGGAAATAAGCGTTCCCTGATAGTTTTTGAAAGCTTCCAATAGCACCCCACAGTAGCCGAACAGCTCATCTTCAACAGCAGAATCACAACCTCCTGCGAGAATCACAACCGGAGCTTTGATTTTACTTTTATTGTGCCGCTTTATCGTCGATAACTCCTGTAATTGCGCCTTATACTTGTTTAAGGCTGTTTGGTTGATTTTGCCTGAAAACCTGGCTAGAAGCGCGATCAGCAGGGCTTGTCTCGCCCATTCATAACCCGATAGTTTTTTGCTTATCTTATCCAATCTTTCCAATGAATTCAGTGAGGTTTCAATCATGAATTCAGCGGAACTGAAAAGAACCGCTTTCGCATACGATGCAACACTTTCATAAGGTTCGTTCAGAAGCAGATACAATTCGCCAAGATTGTAATATGCCCAGGGAAGATTCATTCCCACTTCAATATGTTCATTGCACGTTTGAATCGCATCTTTGATTACGGGGCTTAAAAGTTTTACCAAAGACAGATCTTTCTGGTGCATTATTTCGCAACTGAGATAGTTCAGGAGGGGATAAGGATCTGATGGAGAAATTTCGTAAGCCTTCCGGTAAAGATCCCGCGCTTTTCCTTCGTCTTTCCCTTTATAACTTCCCGCCAGGGAGGCAACCGCATCTGAATCTTTAAAATATTCATCCGCTGCGATGGTAAGATATTCCTGTCCTTTCCGGAAATCTCTGTTCTGTTTGCATAAAGCAATTCCCAGGTCCCTTAACAACGGCTGGTAATGAGGATAGCATTTTATCAGTTCGGGCAGATCCAGTTTGACGTCCCGGGACTTTGCCTCCAATGCTTCAGACAACACGGAAATCGCTTTATCCCAATTCCCGAGAATGATCGCCATTTTCCCGATTTTCCCAGCCAGGTCTGGATTGAACTGGTCATATTTGCGGACGAATTCAAGCTTATCGATTTCCTGCCGCATGTCCGCTTCCGACATGTATGCGCCATAACTTGCCTGGTAAGCCTTCAAACCACTTTCAATCCGGCAGAATGCCTTGTCGGCATCCTCGAGCACCGCGGCCAAAGCCGCGAACTCCCGGTTCCATTTATCGGGCAATTTGATTTCGCTTTTGTAACTGAGGTCGTGAGTGATGTCCGCCCATGCATGCTGCAGCAGGGTCCTCACCTGAATTTCCGCTTTCAACCCCATCACCGGCTTCGGAATTTCCGCATCCACTTCGCGGCTGGGAAAAACTCCGGTTTTAAACAGCACAATGTAATGGACTGACAAATAGCCGAACTCCGAGTATTTCAAACGCCGACTGACGTTCTCACTGTTTTCCCAGTCAATTTCGAAATTCGCCTCGATGAACCGGCACATAGCGTCGACATGCGCCTGGGTATGGGTAATCACCCGGCCACCACACAGATCGGTCATATCTTTTATCGCGTCCTTGTACGATTTGTTTTTCCGCTGGATTTTTTCCGCGAAACTTGTCAGGGCCTTCGGACGTGTTTGGACAATTGCCAGCGGTGCGTATTTTTTCGCGGCTTCGGACAAAACCTTGCCGAGGACTTCCGCATATTTCACAAACCGGGGCCGAATCTCTTTAAAATTTTCAATTTGAAGTTTCGCCCACTTCTTATTTCTTTTTACATTGTTCTGCGCCATTTCCCCATTCCCCCCACTAAAATTTAAGGTTTTTACAATCAGCCAATTTAGGTGTAAGTTCCTTCGAATTGAACTCTTCAGGACGGAGCCAGACAAAATCCTCATGCTCTTCACTTAATTGTAAATTGCCGGAAACAGCATGAGCTTTCATATAGATCAATGCAACCTGGAACTTCGGCATTGAAAATTCGGTGATTCCGGCAACTTCGTCCAACACAACCGATAATCCTGTTTCTTCCCGCACTTCCCGGAGCAATGCCACATCAAAGGTTTCACCAGGATCGATTTTTCCTCCAGGAGGCTCCCATTGTCCGGCAAAACGTTCTGAGATAGCTGCTCTTTTCAACAACAGATAGCGTCCTTCTCCATCATTAATCAGCGCGCTTACCGCCAATTTAAAGGACTTGTTGCTCATAACTACTTCTCCCTGTCAGTGTAATTTATATATCTCGAATCCGGCTTTCGTCAGAAGTTGGGGAATAAGCCGGACAGTTTCCAGATCGTATTCCTTTATTTTATCAGTAAGTTGTTCCCACGGCACCAGCAGCGGCGTGGTTTTATTCTCGATATCCTTTTTTCCGGGTTTAAGTATCCAGCCCTGCAAACGCTTTTGCCAGTTCCAGCGATTGTGTTCTAAAATCGCCAGTTTTTTAATTTCCTCTTCCGAAAACTTAACGGCTGACGGCTTACAGCCTTCCTTCAACTTCCTGATCCGATACCCGATATGGCTCAATTTCACGGGAATCGACCTGGCATTATCGAAGTTTGCATCGCGCAAATCCCGGGGAAGTTCATCAAAAGGGCAAATGGAAGGATTCGAACTGGGGGTATCTCCCTCGGCAGCACGTTTAGCGCAGTAATCCTCGTGAATAATCCGGGCAAGTTCGTCTATCATCCTTCCATCACTGATTTCATCGAATTCACGCATCCGGAAAACTTCCATACCGCATAAGTGAAGCGCCACCGGAATATTTTCAATCATCCGGCGGTAGTGCTGTTTGCGCGATTCCGGCAAAACATCAAAATCGGTAAGAAATACCGGCATCCCGGCTCCGTGATTTTCCGGCTCTTTACAGATTCTCCAACCCGGCAGAGACTTTTCTTGAAGGAAGCGTTCATGTTCCAACCGGACAAGTTGATCAATCTCTCCATCGGTAATATCGGGAGTTTGCGGACAGCATGATTCGTCTTTGTTTCTCACTCCGCAGTTGATGGCGTCAAGTTTTCGGGGGATGTCCTCGGCAAAAGATCGCCAGTCATATTTCTCATCAGAAGCGAGTGAAAAATCAGCTTCCATTCTTTCATGAATTGTTTTTGTCAGCTTATCGACCAACTCCCGTTCTTCATCCGGATGGTTGCGGAAGCGCTCTTTTTCAGCGATAAAGAAAAAGGCTTTCGCGTCGACATGAAGATTAAGTTGGTGGTCGGGTGGCAGCGATGTTTGGCTGAACTGTTTGCAGTCCGTCAGGGAACTCATATCGATAATCGCGCCCATGGAACGGGTGCCGTGTTTATACCGGGAAATATTCAGGAAAGCGCGGATCAGCCCCTGGTCAATATACAACTCTCCGTTTGCATGTAATAACCCGCTTGCCTTTTTCGACCTCTCAAACATATCCCGGAGAATTATTGCGCGTCTGATTATGCAGGCGTTATCGTCCTTGCTCACAGGATTGGTTCCGAGAATATTGATGAATCCGCGCAGACGGCTGATAAAATCCGGTCCTTTGGCGCTGGCAAACTTCCTTTGCTCATCGGAATCATCATCTTCTCTGATGAATTTCTCAAAGGAATGACTGGTTCCTCCGGCAAAAACAAAAATAGCCTTCCCAAGCGGATGATTAGTTTCACCCTCCCGGAAATACCCGTCCTGCATCGGGGCAAGAAAATACTTCAGCCAGCCTAAAGCTTCACCGTCTAGACTGGAGTCGAATTCATCAAAAAAGACAAACGGGATTTTTCCCTCAAGCACCACATTCCTGATCCGGTGAAAAGCCGCAAGTAAATCCCGTTGATCCTGAAACTGGGAAACATTGAATTCAAGTTTTTCCAGCGCGTCAGAAGATAAATTTCTCGCCACTTCCGTAACACCGAAAGATTTACCGGAGCCGGGAGCCCCGAAGACCGCAATCGACAGCGGCCGTGACTTTTTCGGGTCATTTAGAAATTCAATAATGATATTCCTGATCCCGCTGTAGCTTTCTATTTCCGTGCGGTCGATCGTTTTAAATTTACCGAAAGCTCCCATAGGAACATCCGGCAAGCCCTTGTCCAATCCGAAACGGACGATATCCATTGCCGCTTTCCGGCGGGTGTTCCGGGTTTTCTGATCGAGAATCCGCCAGAAACCGGGATCTGCCTTGGTGGTTTTCCCGGAACCCGGAACCGTTATTTTCGTGTAGCCGGTTTTGTCGCCGGGAAATTCAAACAGTTCTGACAGAGGATAAGAAATTGCTCCGGAATCGTTGGAAAATCCAGCTGACCATAAACGCCGCATCGCCAGCAATCCGTGCCGGACGCCCTTCTCCAGACCGGCAAGTCTGCCGTTATGGATTTCAGCGGCTAATGCCGCAACGAAAACACTGGTCATGCCGGGTATTGTCCCGGACATGGCGCTGCCGAATTGGCCTTCCAGGTTGCAAGGATCGAATATCAGTGTTTCGTTGTACAACTCATTGCCGCGGTGAATGATGGCGCCGTCAGTCCCGAACAGGACAACCAGATGGCTGCATTCTTTAAAACTTTTCAATTCAGGATTTGTCGACAACTGCCAGAGAAACTCTTTTGCCGTTCGCTCCCAGGACAATGAACGGCTGATGTGAACTTCCTTGATTTTTCTGAGATCATCAGCGTTGACCACTGTCACCAGTCTGTTGAAATCCTTTTTTTGAATAACTCCACGGAAAGTGTCATTGTCCAGGGGATAGTGGGTTTTCAGGACAATTATTGCGCTCGGATCGATGGTTTGAATAAATCTATGGTAACTGGAGGAATTGAATCCGTCTTTTTTGTCATTTATTACTACAAGTTTCGAATTCTCCGCGGTTTCCGGATACCTGACAATCTTGTTGTCCTTTACCAGGCATTGCGGCGGATATTTTCGCGGTCCGGAACAACCTTTCAGCGCCGAGATATACGAATTTCCTGCTCTTTTTTGGGGTTTTGCCTCGCCGACCCGATGAACAATCTGTTCCGGAGTGACGGATTCAATATCAACCAGGAGTTCAGGGGAATCGACTTCCATGCCGGTTGCCATTTTGATCATCTCCCCGAGTAAAAATGCCCCTCCCGGCAGAAAAGAACTGGTAACAACCGGATAAGTTTTCCATTTTTCCGGACCGGCATTTTTCGTTGGCGGTGAAACTAAATCAATCCGGTCAATAATAATGTCGCCGGTAACAACGATTTTTTTTTGTTTCTTTATAATTCAATCCCCCGATGCTATATAATTCCTAAATCCAAACATTTTCAGTCAAACATAGTCCTAAGAATTATAACATGCCCCTTAAAAAATAAAAGCAAATAAAATAGACCATCAACATTAAAAAAAATCCTGTTATAGCGTCATATTGCCAATCAAGCAAGTTTTGATTTTTGATAATTCAATTATAAGGTATAACAGTAAATAATTATTTTATCCCTGCAAATTGTAAAAGGGAGGTATCAATGTCAAGGCGTGACTTAGTTTTCAGAGTCTTCGTTAGTTCAACATTCAGCGATTTAGTTGAAGAACGTAATCAACTGCAAAAGACAACATTCCCGGAGCTGCGCCGTTACTGCCGGGAACGGGGGGCGCGCTTCCAGGCCATCGACCTGCGTTGGGGAGTAAGCCGGGAAGCGTCTCTCAATCAGCGAACAATGAATATATGCTTGGAGGAACTACGGCGCTGTCAATCCCTTTCCCCCCGACCGAACTTCATCGTTCTGTTAGGAAACCGCTACGGGTGGCGTCCGCTGCCTGCTGAAATTGAAGCGGTGGAATTTGAAAAAATTCTAGCAAAAATTCCCGAAGCGGAAAAATCGCTCGTTACAACTGACTCCCCGGTTAATGCATGGCGTGACGGTCAACACCCCAAGCGGACAGGATGGTATCGCAAAGATTGTAATGCGCAACCGGAATTGTATATACTCCAACCCCGCACAATCGATTTTCCGGAAAATGCCACGGAGGAAGACAAAAAGCGTATCCGGCAAGATGAAGCAAATAATTGGCAGACAATGGAAAAACGCATCCGGCAGCTTTTTACGGACGCGATTAAAGAACTGAGCTGGATGGCCAATGATCCCCGCCTGTTCAAGTATGAAGCATCCGCTACCCATCAGGAAATTCAAGCTGGCGCCATGCAAGCTGAAGATCCCGGCAGTCATGTGTTTTGTTATTTCCGCGAAATCGACGAGATGCCCTCAGACCAGACCGCCTCGATCTACCGCGATATCACCGGCAACACCGTAGATACTGACTCGCAAAATCGTTTGAAGTCCTTAAAAAAAGAACTTCAAGAACTTTTGCCGTCAAATCACTTGCATCGCTTACAGGCATCCTGGCAAAACAATCAACCGCATTATGAGATTTCCGGCCTGTGCGAAAAAGTAGAGAATGACTTGAAGTCAATTATCGACCAGGAAATCGAGTCTTTTGAACAGAAAAGCGGACTGGAACGGGAGCTGGATGCCAACCGGGAATTCGCGGAGGAACGTTGCCTGCATTTCACCGGAAGACAGGAAATAATCACCAAAATCCACTCTTATGTTAACTCTAACGATTCCCATCCGCTGATTATTCACGGCAGTTCCGGTTCCGGCAAGACGGCGTTGATGGCGAAAGTCGTTTCAGAGCTTTCCGGCAATAACTCCGAAACCGGACCAATCATCGTTTCCCGCTTTATCGGGGCAACACCGGGATCGTCCGATTTACGTACTTTGCTTGGAGACATCTGCCGCGAACTGGGCATCCCGAGGGTTCCACAGGATATGAACAAACTGGTAGAAACCTTTCGCACGTTGCTTTCGCCAACGGAAAAGGGAAACGGAAATAGAAAAAATGTAACGGCTTCCGGACGCCAGATTGTCATTTTTCTCGATGCCCTCGATCAACTTAACAAGGCAGACAATGCCTGGATGCTCCATTGGCTCCCCCGCAAGTTGAAACCGGGTGTAAAATTAATATTTTCCGTGCTAGAGAACACACATCCTTTCGAGACTGCCAGCCGCATTTGGCCGGAGTCCTTGATAAAAATTGGACCGCTTGACCGGGAATCCGGCAAATCCCTGCTCAATGCATGGCTCAGTGACGACGCCCGGAAGCTCAACAATGAACAGGAAGCGGAAATATTCCGGAATTTCGCTAAATGCCCTTTCCCGTTGTATTTAAAACTGGTATCCGAGCAGGCGCGCATCTGGCGGTCATGGGAAAATGTTTCCGGGAAACTGCCCGATTCCATGGAAGGACTGCTAGTGCAATTGCTGGAAAGGCTGGAACAACCGGGAAACCACGGCCGGTTGCTGGTATGCCGCGCCCTTTCCTATCTGGCAGCCGCTAAGAACGGCCTGACCGAAGACGAATTGATTGATGTCTTGTCACGAAAGGAAAGCGGAATTTTACAGGACTTTTCGCAACGTTCGCCGGAATCACCTGCGGTTGACCACCTGCCGGTAATCATCTGGTCGCGCCTGTTTTCGGAGATCAAACGCTACATGACCATGCGCCGGGCAGACGGAACTATCGTCATGGATTTTTATCACCGACAGGTTGGTGAAGCGGTACTCAGACGCTACCTGTATTCGAAAGATGCTCTTATCCAGACACATCTGCACCTGGCGGATTACTTCGGCTCTCTCGATTTCTGGGCCGAGTCGCTGGAAGCTCAACAAGCACGGGCAAAACGCCTGCCCCCTACCCCGCGGCCAGCCAATATCCGCAAAGTTGTCGAACTTCCCTACCACCGTCTTGAAGCGGCAAAACTGGGCGGCAAAGACGATCCGGCATCCCCTCTCTGGGACGCCGTGGCCGACCTGCTGACCGACTGGCAATTCCTGGAAGCTAAAACCGAAGCCAACCCGAATTATCAACCTGAAGAAACACCTGTAGAACAATCATGATCTTTGAACTGGCACAGGATTTTCACGATGCACTGGCAGCAATACCGCCGGAACACCCCAGGTTTTGGATGCCCGAGCTTCTAGAAGAAGCCATCCGTCACGATGTCCATTTCATCGATCATCATCCGACCACGCTCTTTCAGTGCATGTGGAACTCCTGCTGGTGGCACGACTATCCCGGCCAAGAAAGGAAGAGTAAAGAGTTTGGGACATCTTTGAGGGAATCATCCGAATTACCCGATAAACTCTTTCAATTAATGGAAACCTGGCTTGACGAAAAACAAAAAAACTTTCCCGGATTTGCCTGGATACGTTCCCTTGTATCCCGGGAAATCTCGGAATACGGCCTGATTACGGCACTTCAAAAACATGTAAACTGGGTTATGGATTGTCGTTTTTCAAACCGGGATGGAAGTCTTGTTTCCGTTGGCAAAGACCATGCAATTTTCAGATGGGACACCAACGGAAATATGCAAATGCAGTTCCTTGGCGACCTGGAAAAGGGTATCAGATCCTGTGACATCTCACCTGATGGAGAAATGATAGTATGCTGCTGTTCTGATGGTTGGATTCACGTATATGAGGTAAAATCCGGAAAGTGGACTACCTGTGAAAAAAGAGCTTTTACTCAGCCGGGAATTTTTTCAGGTCCCTGGAAATGCCGCTTTTCCCCTGACGGAAAACAATTTATTACCGTTGGTGACGGATTTGCCTTGCTACACGATGCGGCTGGTAAATTCGTTGGGGAATTTGACGTTGAGGGAATGCGTGCCTTCGACTGCGCCTACGCTTCCGCGTCAGTAGTTGCATTAGCCGGAAACCGGGGCATACAGGTTTATGACGCCGCCAGCCGGTCTTCTGTTGTCACACTGAAAAATCCTCCATTTGGCGGCGCATTTGTAACATGTTCATTCTCCCCGGACGGACGCTATCTGCTTGCGGGGGGGGAATCCGGATATGTTCCGGAGAAAAAAAATTGGGGGGTTGTGGAACTCTATGATACAGAAACCTGGAAGCCGGTAGAACTTACCCGCCCCGGTCTACAATATACGGTAATGTCGTGCGGATTTTTCCCGGATGGCAAGGGATATTTTCTCGGCTTGGCAAATGGTGAGCTCAAAGTCTGTAAAATGCCTCAGGGACAATGTATCCGTTCCATAAAAGCGCATAACAGCAGAACTCGCGCACTCACAATATCTCCTGATGGAAGAATCCTGGCGACCGGTTCTTATGATAATTCCGTCAAAGTGTGGGACACTAAAGCATTGATGCTTGAGGGAAACCAGGATGAGACAGTTGGAACAGTCAGGTTTTGCGCATTCTCGCCCGATGGTAATAACGCTTCTGCATGGTGCGGCATTCAAACAAAAGCATATCACCCGGAAATGTCCGTCATTGAGTACAAAATCGATGGGTCTTCCACTTCCCGGAAGCCGGATTACCGGAAATTACCCCCGATCCCCGAATATTTTAAGATGATTGCCGGATACGGCGAACATTCCATTGTTCATAAACTCGACGCAAAACGGTTTTATCGTAAGCGTCCGCATAAATCTTCTCCCATGGTCTGGAATGGCAAGCACCGGTTTTTCGGGTGCGCCGACAGATTTGCGGAAGATCCTTTTTACCTGCTGCCGGATATCGAATTGCCGGAATCACACCTGCCACTAATGGGATGGGCCGTATCGCAGGACGGAACACTTTCGGCTGCAATTGATTATAATTGCATTATTTTGTATAATTCCACGGTTTCCGGAAACCCGGATAAAAAAATATCTTTCACAAAAGAGTGCTCCCATGATTCGGGCGTTTCCCAGGCGGCCTTTTCAAAATGCGGGAAGCACCTGTTATTTATTTCCGGAGAATGCATGTATATGGTTTTTCCGGAAAACTCGGCCGTAGTGCCGCTTACCTTGGGCTCTGATTTTGGTATTCGGGCTTTCTGTGAATCCCCGGAAGGGGGGCGGCTGCTTTTAGCCTGCAGCGACGGTTTGATCCGCACCATCTTTCTGGGACAGGCAAAACGTTCGCCGGAATATCATGGGCACTGGGGAGAAGTCAGGGATTGCGCCTTCCTGAATGAGGAAGAGTTTGTTTCAATCGGGGAAGACGGAACCATCCGGCTATGGAATTGCGATGAACGCGAAGCGAAGACAATATTCAATACCAATATCCCGCTGACAGCATTCGCCCTGCATGCGGAAACCCGGCGGGTCATTGCCGGGGCGGCACTTGGCAAAACCTGGTTGCTGCAGCTGGAGAGGGGTGCATTATGATCTTCGAACTCATACAGGATTTTCACGATGCGCTGGCGGCAATGCCGAAGAGTCATGGTGCGTACCAAGCTCTGGAACTGCTTGCCGGAACACTGCGGCTCGAGGCATATTTCCTGGATCGCGAACCTCTGCAACTGCCGGAACGGCTGCACGGGCACTTGGCCGACGAACACGATGCCATCATTCGCAGACTACTCGCGGTTGCTCATCCCCGGTGGAAATCCTGGCTTCGGCCATGCTTTTCGTGCTTTGCCCCCCCTGGCGGCGGCCTGGTGCATTCACTGGAGGGGCACATTGGCGGCGTTCACTGCGTGTCTTTTTGCGGTGACCAGATGGTGATTTCCGCCGGGTCGGATCGAAGTCTCAGGATTTGGGATATTGAAACGGGAAAATGTCTCCGGGTTATTGAGCAAGATGTCCATCGCGTTAATGCTCTCGCCACTTTTCATCAGGAAAACTATGTCGTGTCAGGATCGCGCGATACAACCCTCCGCATATGGGACTTAGCAAACGGCGTTTGCATCTCTACACTGGAAGGCCACACAGAAGCCGTCACCTGTCTTGCCGTCACCGGAAATGACGGGCTGATTCTATCTGGCTCCAAAGACGGTACCATTCGGGTATGGGATACTGTAAGCCGCTTATGCGTGAAAGTCATTCAGGTTACTGGTGGGGCAATTTCGTGTTTTGCCGTAGACAATGAACGTCAACGAATAGTGGTTGGCTCCGGCAACATGCTGACTGTTTGGGACTTAGCATCCGGGGAATGCCTTGTAAAACATGATTGTGAATGGAACATTTCTTCTTTAGCATTGGTTGACAACAGCGAACGCGTCTTTACAGGGTCCGCCAACTTCTTCTGGTTGGGAACAATGGGAGTGCTCGTGCGAGAGGTTGACTTGGCTACCGGAACTTGCATTCGAAAAATGATTGGACGCTACGGTAGAGTGCATCTTGGTGATATCACTTCCCTGGTACCCAATCCTGACAGGCATTTGGTCATATCCACCTCCAAGGATAACACCCTCCGAGTATGGAATTGCAAAACCGGTGAATGCGCGGCCACACTATTCGGACATACTGGAGAAGTCATTTCCGCGTCTCTGCATACAAATGGGCGAATACTTGTCTCGGCTTCTCACGACAGAACTCTGCGGGTGTGGGATCTGGATACTGCTTTGGCGAGAAGTCCTCGGCAGGGGCACTTTGCGGAAGTGCATGCACTGGATTTCCATCCGGAATCTGATCTCCTGATGACTGCGTCCATCGATGGTACGCTCAAAGCCTGGAACTTTGAAACCGGACGGTTTTTACGGGTCTTCAATGGACATACAGATGGCGTCTGGGATGTTGCAATCACTCCGAATGGGCAGTACGCAGTTTCCGTGGCAGGAGGCGATCCCTACTATATAAATACCAACGACAAGACCGTCAAGGTATGGAATATTAAAACCGCGGGATGTCTTCACTCGTTAGAAGGACATACCGCCAAGGTTGTGTCGGTATCAGTATTTCCGGACTGCAGGCACGCCCTGTCAGGATCTTTCGATACGACGCTGAGAGTTTGGGATATTGATGCCGGGAAATGCATCAGCGTCCTCAAGTGCGATTCTCCAATCTCTACCATGGTTCTTCATGATGATGGCAGGCATGTCCTGGCGGCAAAAGATGAGGGATGCGTCTTCGTTTATGACATACAGACCCACGCCCTGAAAGGCAAGCTTGAAGGTCACACTGGCTACGTTTCCGGTATCGTTCTTGCACAGCGTGGTCAACGCGTGCTCAGTGTTTCTTTGGACGGAACTCTGCGGGTGTGGGAATTTGGAACATTTCGATGCCTAAACGTATTACGGACCGGCAAAAACAATTTAACGTCAGTTGACGTGTCTCCCGACTGCCGTTATGCCTTTGTTACGTCTGCTGATGGTTTCCTGACGGTTTGGCACCTGGAAACGGGCGAGGCGCTTGCCGGCTTTCACGCCCGAGAATCTCTTTCCTGCTGTGCCTTTGATTTGTTACGCGGCAGGATCATTGCTGCAGGGGTCAAGGGCGGCCTCTACTTTCTACAATTTGAAGATACGTGTGGTAATATTATTCTTCAAAAAACCAAGTGCTCATGATCTTTGAACTGACACAGGATTTTAACGATGCGCTGGCGGCAATGCCGCAGGGGCATCCCAAGCGCCGGATGCTTGAGCTTCTCGGAGAAGCCATCCGTCGTCACATCCACTTCATCGCCAGCCACCCCACCACGCTCTTTCAATGCATGTGGAACACATGCTGCTGGAATCCTGTAGGTTCACACAGAAAATTCTACGTTACGGAACAACTGGCCCGCAGCAGATGGAAGTCCTTGACATCCGGTTCCAATATATGGGAGGATGAAAAACTCTTCAGCAACTCACTTAATATTTTATGTACAGGAAAAATTACAGCATCAATTACCTGTCTGATAAACGAATGGCGCCTATCTGACATAAATAATAAAAGACAACGTCCATGGTTTAAAGCCGTGAGACCGCATCCTTTACGGTTGACAACAAATATTCGGGTTATATTTAGAGAACCACAATGGGGTATTCGACAGATTGAAAAAACTTTGTCTGGCCTCTTGGTTATTGGCAACTGGAATGGGGATATTTACGTCTTGGACCTTGCAACTCAAGTCATCATGGATAAAATTGCTTCTGCCGAAAATACTGCATTTGCCCTTTCACCAGATTATAGCAAAATTGTGTATTGGAAACCCCGGAAAACATTAACTGTTGCAGAATTGTATTCAGGAAAATTTGTCTCACGTCAAACCTTAAATTACAACGCCTTGAATAAACCGCAAAAACATAAAACAATACCAGAAATTATAGAATGGTCTGAAGAAGGCATTGTTTTAAATTTCGATAGTCAATGTTTCGTAATTAAAGTTGAATCATCAGAAAAGACAAACTTTGCCAGTAATACCAAAAGCCAAAGAGAAATTCTCCAGTCAGTAATTCCAAGTCCGCACCGTACAATATCCATTTCTAAAAATAGAAAGCTGTCAGCAGTGCTGTTGAGTTCAGGCAATGAAATTGAAATATGGGATATGGAAAAAATAGAGTTGCTTGGCAGTTTCAAACTTGATGCCAAAGTTAATCTCCTTGCAATGTCGGATACAGGTGAAAAAGTTGCGGTAAGCACCACTTGCCGCCCCATTACGATAAAAATCCTGGATATTCAAGGGGCTGATCCCAAGCAATATATAATTGGAGACGACAGAATTAATTGTGCATGTTTTATTGATAAAAAAACTCTGGTTGCGGGGAGTGATGACAGGTCATGTTATATAATTGACATCTCACGTCACCAACTGCAGGAATTGCTCTGGGGATCACAATATTTTCTTTCTGGAGGAACTAAGTTATCTCCTTGTGAGCGATTTATTTCGGTTCAATCCGGTATTGACGAAACCCTGGCATATGATGCAGAAAGCGGGTTATGTATATTGGCTTGTTTTAGTCACAATACCCCGCCCAGCAAACGCGAAAAATCTTCCATTGAAATACGTGATACCAATGATGCCGAAGGATCTGAAATTTTATATGGAGATAACCTAATCGGCTGGTTGCCAAATCGCTTTTCCACTGGCGTTACCGGAT
Source organism: Victivallales bacterium (assembly GCA_963678815.1). Lineage (GTDB taxonomy): Bacteria > Verrucomicrobiota > Lentisphaeria > Victivallales. Next base: position 1,999,840 of record OY787460.1, on the reverse strand, counting down.
CGGCGGAAAATCCTGTAATAGCTGGATATGAAACTCATATAGGTACAGCAGTATATATTTACAGGATGCAGAATGTTCCTCTACCTATGCGCGAAAATTCAAAACTATCCATAGAAGAGTTTCCTTCAATTTCACGTCTCTGGAAATACTGGGGATGTAATGACAAAGAAAATTTCACGGTTTGGCTGAGGACGCTTGTAAATTCATTGTGCCAGTTCAATATGGATGATTATATAAAAATGTTGGAAAAGGAGGTGAAATACTGGTCAAACATTGGCAAAGATGTTGAGGCTGAATGGATAAGGCGTGTAATTGCAAAAGTTAGATCGGAATATTTAAAGGAATAAATTCAGTAAATTATATTTATTTTTCGGATTTTTTTCAATATATGCAACAAGGGTTGAAATTATGAAATGGTTCAAATGTAAAAGATTGGAAAACAGTGCTATACAACAAAATAGAAAACCTATGGACAATCGAATGGAATTTCAAGAAAAAGCAGGGAAATGCTATCAACTTGTATATAATTCCCCGAAAGAAGCTTTACCCTTAGCCAGGGAACTCGTTGAATTGTGGCCGGAAAGAGGTATACCTTGGTTTCTGCTTGCAATGTCGCTGGGGTACAGCGGCAATCCTAAAGAGTCTTTAGAGGCAATAAATAAGGCTCTTGAAATTGATCCTTCCGATCCTCTTAAATGGGAAGTAAAGGCATTGGCGTTAGGCGACCTTGGCCGGGAAGATGAGCTCCGTGAAGTCGTTGCAAAAGTCAAAGAATTACGTGAACGCGAAGCTAAGGCTGAAGCTGAACAACAAGGGACGACGGAAAGCACGGGAATATTCCAGAAAAAAAAGTCATAGACTACTTTTTCATATCATCATCAAATATCAGAGGCGTATTAAAGAGTAATAAGTTTTCCACAAAAAAATACAAGTTGTATGCTGGTAAATAATTCGCATCAATGAAGGTACAGCAATGATCTTTGAGCTGGCACAGGATTTTCAAAATGCACTGGCGGCAATGCCGCAGGGACATCCCAAGCGCCGGATGCTTGAACTGCTTGAAGAAGCCATCCGTCGCGATATCCATTTCATCGCCAGCCACCCCACCACGCTCTTTCAATGCATGTGGAACACATGCTGGTGGTACGATTGTCCCGAGACAGCAAAACATTACGAGTTACCGGAAGATGGTTGGTCTACAAAAGAACTCCTTCCGTGGCAAAGTCATGGTCCAAAACTTTCCAAACTGCTGGAAACTTGGCGGGCCGCCAAGGTAAAGGCAATCCCCGGTTTTCTCTGGATTCGTTCATTACGCCCCCCCCCAATCCACTTGGGAACTTCGCGTGTAATTATCCTTCGAGGGCATCGTGAAGAGATATCAGCGGTTGCATGCCTGCCTCACTGCCGCATATTGAGTTGCGGGGGACAGTCATGTGGAGAAATATCATCACGAGATAATTCGTTACGGATATGGAATGCCGCCAGTGGCCAAGAGATATCCTGTATTCAAGGACACAACGATGCTATCACTTCTCTTTATTGTTTCCCGGACGGGCAGCTAGTTGTAACTGGGAGTCGTGATAACACTATCAGAATTTGGGATATTGAATCTGGCAAAATGCTTCGTTGTTTTTCTTTTGATTATTTTTTAGATATCAAATGTCTCTCAATGCTGCTTCAAAAAAGACAGTTTATCTTTATTGGTGGGCTTGGGGATGTGCATATACTGGATTTAAATTCTGGTTGTTTACGTGAAAATATATTTGGTTACGAAGATCGTTTTTCTGCTCTTGCCTGTTCTCCCTCAAGACCAATAATTGCATGTGCGTCCGGTATGACAATCCAAATACGGGAAGTCGATAATGACAGTGCATTGGCAACCCTTTGTGGGCACAGCGATTATATCATGTGTGTTGCCTTTTCTCCTGATGGTAACCTAATTGCTAGCGGTTCACAAGACAAGACACTTCGAATATGGGATGCTGTTTCGGGACAGAAACAAGATTGCTTCACTGGGCACAGTGATAGTGTTACGTGTGTTGCCTTTTCTCCCTGTGGCACATATGTTGCCAGCGGGTCGAGAGACAAAACAGTGCGTGTGTGGAGCATTTCTACGGGGAAAGCACTGGCGGTATTTCATGGTCATGAAGGTAGGATTACGAGCGTCGTATACTCCCAAGATGGAAGGCAGGTTATTAGTGGTTCACTCGACACTTCCGTGCGAATCTGGGACATCAACAAAGTATCGGTACGACGTCATCTCCGTGGACATCGGGAACATGTTACTTCATTGATTTTCTCTCCAGATGGCAAAAAGCTCGTGAGTGGCAGTGCCTGTGGAATGGTGTGTACGTGGAACCCTAAAACCGGCGAAATGGACCGTGCTTTTCAAATCCCTGAAAATTTTGTTAGCGAAGATGGGTTAAATCAAGATGGACATTACTTAATTACCACTCAACTCGGTCGGTCGGTAAGGGTACGGGACATGGACAATGATACAGAAGTAGCATATTTTAAGGGAGACATTTCCACTCCGGCAACTTGTTCATTTGACGGAGAAAAAATTGCCTTCGGGTTGAAAAATGGGGAAATTCTCGTGAAGGAAATCGAAACCTGGAAAAATGCCGCCTGCTTTCCTGGACACAACGATATTGGCGTGCGTTCTATAGCAGCTCAGAGGCTTGCTATTTCCCCTGCCGGAGATTTGGTGGCAAGCATCGCGTCTGACGGACTACGATTATGGTCTGTAAATGATAGAACGGAATTACGATGGACGAAAGGACTGCAGTGGGTTGTCAATAGTAGAGGTAAAAAGCAATGTTGGCCGGATAGAATGCTTTGTCTTGCTTTTTCACCGGATGGACAGCAAATTGCGATAGGACAATGGAGCGGTATTGTCAGGATACAGAAAACACGTGGAACCGATATACTTTTATGTTTCCGTGGCTTGAGTAGTGCATTCAGGTCACTGCTTGACCCGCTATTTGCCATTTTCTTCCGAGATAAAAAATTTCGGGCTCATGAGGACTGTATAAGCCGTCTTGCTTTCTCTCCAGATGGACGCTTCCTCTCCACGTGTAGAGCAAACACTGAATGCCGGGTGTGGGACGCCCAAATGTGCTATGTAGCGGAATTAAGCGGCCAACTCAATCCTTCTGACTTTGCAAATGCAATCTCTCGCAATCAAACTTACGTAATGCTCATGCATGATAAATCAGAATCCGTAATTGCAAACCTTTCTACAGGCTGTCCAGTGGCTTGGTTTCCTAACTTGTTGAAGTATGAGAAAGCTGCACCACAAGGTGACGTCTGGGCCGGTGCAGGCATTTATAGCGTAGGTTTTACAACAGAGCACGTTTACATTCTATCATTGGAATCCGAAACTAATTATGTGGTAGACACAGAGAAGTATCCATGATCTTTGAACAGGCACAGGATTTCCACGATGCGTCAATGTCAATGCCGTGACTCACGATATCCAGTTCATCACCCGTCATCCTGTTGCGCTATTTGTCAAATCCCAATATATCTACTATCTCGCACGACATTTTGCAGTAATATTCGCTGATTCCTTCATAATCTCCACACTCTAGGAACGCATTGGCGGGACAGTTCCTGCAGATGCCGCGAATCTGGCATTGGCAATCTTCTTAGCCATATCTTTCCATTTTTTGTTCGAGCCGTAATATGCCAGCATTTTTCCAGCGGAATTACAGGAATCCAGTGCAATAATTTGAAAATTATTTTTCAAAAACTTCAATGGGAAAAAATCCGGCAAATGAAAATTTGAGTCTGAAAAGACTGATAATGTTTCGCTTTACAAACACCACGGACATCAGGGACGGCGTAAAGCAAACCGAAAATTGGCAAAAAACGGAAGGATTTTCAGAACAAATTTCCGGTAAAATCAACGCAAAAACAGGTGCAAATGAGGCGAATCTTCTTGTCACAGGTTCGAGAAATCACAACATGCGTACCCTACCATATTCGGCGAAAAAAGGAACACTTTTTGATAATCATTCTCATGTAGCGAGATAAGTTGTTGGCAAAAACCCACGGGATGGCGTCGCTAGCCAAGGAGCTCCAGGCAGGGAACCCGAATGTGTGTCTGACTCCAGATTCCGGCAACCATACCGTCGCCCTGAAAATCCCGCTCATCGTCAAACACAAACGCGGACGCAAGGTAATCCTTGCCCCCGACAGCGATCTTCCCGATGCCGAATCACCCGTTCAGGATACGCTATTTTTAGCGTTGGCAAGGGCGCATTCCTGGCGCAACCTTATCGAGTCCGGCAAAATCGCCACCGTCACCCAACTGGCAGATAAAATGCAACTCGACATCGCCTACGTGACTAAAATATTGCACCTGGTCAATCTCGCCCCGGAAATCCAGGAAGCGATCATCGCGGGCCGGGAACCGGACGGATTGTCGTTGAACCGGCTCCGCCGGGGGATTCCGATGGAGTGGGATGAGCAGATGGAGGTGTTTGAATTGGACTATATATAGCTATTCCATACTGGAAATAGCACATCAATACTAAAAACAGAATCTATCGTCAAAATGGTGAAAGTTTGACGGAAAAACAATAATTTCAAACCCAAAGTCTCCCGCGAGGTTTACGTATTTAATTCGGGCTTTTTTAATGGCAGTATCTTTGATCTTTTATATTCCAGGGTTTGTCAAAGCTTCCACTTTTTCAACATGCCTTTTCCGGCAATAATCTCGATAAGTAAACAATTATCAAGCAATTGATCATCCTCTCGAAAGATGCAATATATTTACAGTTATTTGCATTCAATACTTGACATGGAAGAAAGCTGATGCTATAATCATATTATTCATATAATGAGATATTATGATTTAAGGATATGATATAAATGAGTAATAAGCTTTCAACAAAGAAAAGCTTGACGGTTAAGCCAAAGTATCAGCAGGTTCTGGAAATGATAGAAAAGGATTTGCAAGATGGCGAATTCGCGTATGGAACGCGCTTGCCGACAACAAAAGCTCTGGGGCGTAAATATGGTGTCAGCAGCGGAATTGTAAGCAAAGCCATAGCCCCCCTGATAAGGAAAGGCCTTCTTCAGGCCAAGGTCGGCAGCGGAATTTATTCAAGGGTCGAAAAGACTCCGGTTCCGGCGGAAAGAGGATTGCATTTCCAGCAATTTATGAATTCCGGACTTGGGAGAAAACAGCTTTTAATCTGGATTGAAGACCCTCAGCCCTGGCAAGTTGAATTTTGGACGCGGCAGGTTCAGGCAATTCAGAAAAAATATCCTGATATCGAATTGAAGGTGCGTCATGGATTCAAGGTTTTGGAACTTGAAGAACAGCCGGATATGATTATTTCCACCACTTCATTCTTCAATAATACCGGTTTCGATTTCAGTGAAGTGATGGATCAGTCCGTGATTGATAAATTTTATCCCGACCTGTATGAAGGGATGTTGTTTGCGCCAGATACAGCGCCCTGGAAAAAACAGCATGTGATGTTCCCGGTATTTTTCGCGTATCCGTTAATTGCGTGCAGACAGCAAAACTGGCGGGATGATTTCCCGGATGCTACCGGCATATTTAATATTGTCCATAAGATTCAGGAATCAAAAATTTTCCCTTCCATTTATACTATGTGGACCAGTTTAACAACTTTTATCGCCTCGGGATTGAAATGGTACGAAGAAGCAAATGGGGGTTTTTCTCTTCAAGGTAAGGATCACTGGGAAAAAAACATGTCAACGCTGAAGGAATTTTACCGCAAGGGGATTGTCAACTGGGTTGTGTATTATCCCAATCCGGTAAGTCCGGATAATATCCAAAAGCATTTTTCGCCGCAGTGGGGATTTATGGAAGCCAGTCCGCAAACGGCTTTGCGTTCTCAAAATGATCCATCATTGCGGTTCTTTATGCTGCCATTCCGGGAAACATTCCCGTATACACCGGTTTGCGGTTTTATTATGAAAAATACGCTTTACCCGGAAGAATGCCTTCGGGTGATTGGTCATCTACTTACTGAAAACGTGCAACGTGAATATCTGAGCTCCGGGCTTGGTTTTCCCATTTCCGAACAGGTATTGGCGGAAAGCCCGTTCGCCAGTAATATTCAGCGGCTTCGAGAATCAAAAAAGGTCTTGTATTATCCTCCCGATAAATTGATCCATATCATGACAAATGAATTTATTTTTTCCGAACTATACCATTATCTGAACAGCAGCGCCAACTACGATTTTTTCAGCCGTATTCAAGCTAAAGTGGCATATTTCCTGCAAAACGTGAATCGGGCTTATATCGCCAATGACAACACAAAATGGTTGCTTTCAAAATATATTTCAAGTCAGAAGAAACTTAATAATGAGACTAGTAAAGACAATTCCATGGAGGTTGCGTTGATGAGTTAAAACGTTTTTTGATGTAACGGATAAAACAACAAAAGGAGTATAAAAATGGACAAGGAGCGTTACTGGAACCGATTCACGTTAATAGAACTGCTTGTAGTGATAGCTATAATATCGATACTGGCGGCAATGCTGTTACCCGCCTTGAAACAAGCCAGGGATACGGCAAAAAGCTCAGTCTGCAAATCAAATCTTAAACAATTGGGGACGGGAATAATGCTTTATACGGGAGACTTCAGAGGTGTTTTCCCACCCTCGTATACTCGACTCTATGATTATCCCACTAAATTATCAGGCTGGCAGCGGATGCGTGATGCCGGTGATTATATCAAATATGAATTGGTGGACTGTCCTACGGATATGACGCGAACTGCAGGTGTTGACTACACGGCGGCATCCTGGACAAGGTCGGATTATCCTAATGGCGGAAAATATATAAACCGTTCTTATGTGTATAGTTGGGTTGCGGGGATGTACAGTGGAGACTGGTTGTTCCCGATTTTGCAAACCTCGAAAATTTATCATCCTTCACAGCTTTTATTGCTATCAGATGTTGAACACATACTAAACGATGGACGTTACCAATACGGCGCGGGTTATCCGGATGAGTCGTTCAACCCCAGCTTGGACTGTTATGGATGCCGCCATCAAAATAAAGCAAATGTATGGATAACGGATGGCCATGTTGAATGCCTGGGACCGTATGACGTTATAAGCGAAAATAAATGGAACAGTCCATAAAAGAATAATTGCCTTATTTATCAATACAAAGACCGCTGATTAAAATTGAAAGAACAGGAATTTAATAATAAATGAAAAAATATTTGATTGCACTGTGCATTGCCGTAGCAACCATTACCAACGCTGATACTAGTCCTGAGGTTGTCTTATCTTTTACAACTGGAAAACGTAAAAACATAACGAAAACAAAATATAAGCGTAAAGGAATTGCCACGTTCTATGACTCGAAAAATGAAAAATTAATTAATGCTTCTCCGAATCATCCTCGTTATGAGGTATATCCGAATAATCCAGCCGGGCAAAACCGGGGCATCTTGCTTGAAAGCGCCGCAGCTAACTTCGCGCTTAATTCTTCATTTGAACGGGATCTGAAATCAACATGGCAGGCCGATGGAAAACTGAAAACAAAAAAAACCGATAAAGCGATCCATGGAAATAACGCGATAAATCTGACCGGATCAGGAACGCTTTTACAGACCGTTAAAGCGGCAAGCCCTTTTCCGAAAAGTCTGTATGGCTGCATTTCCGGATACTTTTGCGGGGACGAAAAATCCCTATCACGCATCAGACCGGTAATATATGCCATTGAAAACGGGAAACGGGGGGGAAATCTTGTAAAAAAATTCCGTTGGGTCAAGTATCCCGGATGTAAATGGCGGCGGTTGGCGGCAGTTTTCAAGGCTCCGGCGGAGAATCTGACCTACGTGGCCGGTTTCAGTTTTAAGGATGCTGATAATGTGCTGATGGATGCCGTCCAGGCGGAAATCGCGAATTGCCCGTGGAGGGTTTCGTCATACATTCCCACCGGTGACGCGCCGGAAACTCGGGGAAAAGACTATTTCCAGGTTTATACGAAAGATTTCTCCATTAAAAAGGGAAGTCTGCTGATCTGGTACAAGTGCAACAATCCTTTCGGACGTACCGGCAATATGTTCGTTCACGGTCCAGTAAAAAACCGGGAACGTCTCTACCTGTGTCCCGACAGTGTTACGATCGGCAAGACTAGGATAAAAGCGGTAAAACGGCCATACACGGATAAAACCCCCGAGCAGGATTGGCGGCTGTATACCGTTACCTGGCAGGATGGCAAAGCTGGATTATATCATAATGGTAAAGAGAACAGCGTCAAAGAAGGTGAATTTGCATATGCCTCCGGGCGTTTGCGGAATTATGCCGGATATTTCATCCTTCATGAACCTTGCCCTATTTATATGGGACCGGAAGGGTTGATTTCCTTTGTATCTTTGATTCCTGACAAACTTACGCCGGAACAAATCAAAGAAATTTATGGTGTATCTTCTCATGGAAAAGAGTCGAAATTCAAAGGACTGCCCATTTCATACGACGTTGCGAAATCCGGCAGGATCAGTCTGGGAATTTATGACAATTCAGGTGTTCTGAAGCGGCAACTGGTTCTTGGCAAAAAGGTTTCTCCCGGACATTATAAAGCCTGGTGGGACGGATGTGACGATGCCGGTGAATTGTTGCCTCCAGGCAGGTATCTGGCGAAATGGATTGAAAACAACTTGCGGGATAAATGGATTGTGTCGGTGGGAAATACCGGCAATCCTCCCTGGGGCAAAAGCAAAGTGCGCGGGGGATTTTTCCGGAGTGTGGCCGTGGCTGGCAACCGGATTATCGCAGCTAACCCGATTGCGGAAGGCAACTGCCAGATCCAAGCATTCGATCCTGATTCCGGACAGGTTATATGGACTTCCGAAATTGATCCCATCTACGGAGACCTTTGCGCCATCACGGCTGATAAAAACTATGTCTACGTTGTGGGAGTGTACCGTAGCGAGAAGAACGCCATGAGTCGGCAGATTTTCAGGGAAGCGTTATGGCGTCTCAGCCTGAAAAACGGCAAATTGGTGCCTTGGGCTCCCGGAAAATCAGTGCTCCCTTTAAATTCGTCGAGGACAGCTCCGAAGGGCAGGCGTTTTACGCGCCGTTACTTCGTGAAGGGCAAGGATTACAACGACCCGTATTATTATCTGGAAGTCAACGATATTGAAGTTGCGGACGGCAAACTGTATGTTCCTTTCCGCCGTGAAAATCTCATCCGGATTTATGATGCGCAAAGCGGCAAACTGATCGATACACTGAAAAACATTCCATCTCCGAAATGTCTGGCCGTATCCGGGAAGAACCTCTACGTGGTCAGCGGACGACAAATTCTCAAGTATTCGCTTCAAGGCCGGGAAGAAGGCCGTTTTGTTACCGGTCTGGAAGCTCCCTACGAAGTTGAAGTCGACAACTCAGGCCAGGTGTTGGTATCCGAATTTGGTTCAGCCCAGCTTATCAAGATATTTTCACCCAATGGGGAACTGGTTAAAACATTCGGAAAGCGACGCGGTTCTAGTCTGGAAATAGATGGTGATCCTGAAAACTTTTTTTTTCCGGCGTCAATTGCGGTTTTGCCTGACAACCGGTTAGCGGTGGCGGATCAGGGGAATGGCCGGGTTGTTATTTTAAGACCGGATGGCCGGTTTGTTAAAACCATCTTCGCTCATGGTCTCGGCGGCATTGACGGCGGAGTGTCGTTTATTCCAGGCAGGCCGGAGACTTTATATTCGGCCAACCTTAACATTCGGCTGCCATGGACCAGTTTCAATATTGTGCGATATGCAGTCGACTGGAAAAAAGGCTCTTGGAAAGTTGACCGCCGCTGGAGTGACTTCAGTCCGGTTTATGTCAAAGATCCTATTTTTGCGCGTACTTTACCCAATGGCCGCACCTATCTGTTTTGCCTCTGCGGTTTTCCTAGCATCTTCGAAATTAAGTCCGATAACAAACTGGTTTTCTGCCTGGCGCTGTTTCATCCCCAGAAATGGGGGAGAAACGGCCTTTTAGATGGATATCTCAGTAAACCGGTATATGATGATGCAAAGCGCCTTGGCCTCCTTAACTCGAAAGGCCATTTCAAGAACCTGATGCTTTGGACTGACACTAATCGGGACACCCGGATCCAGCGAGATGAAATCCAGGAATTTCCCCAACAACTAAAACGCTTTTACTCGGTTAATGATGCGGACGTTACTTCTAACGGGGACATGTTTCTGGGGGATTATTATTCCTCATCGCTTTGGCGTTTCGCCCGTCAGGGTTTTGACCAGGCGGGAAATCCAATCTATGACTTGGCTAAAGTAAAAAAAATCTGGGATATTGCATCTTACCCGAAACTGGGCGGCAAGGGTTGGGGAATTTACGGCAAAGAAGTTGATGACAACGGCAATATCTATTTAAGTCAGTTAAAAAATGCCGCCTGCTATCCGGACGATGTCAGACTGCTCAAGTTAGATTCTGCTGGCCGGCTGCGCTGGATTACCGGGCGGAAGTCCCGAGGTTTTAAAGATAAACCTGGAGAATTCGCCAGTGTTACCTGTCTGCCTCATGTTCAGGACGGCATCCTGTATATTCTGGAATACGAAGGGACCCTGGATATCTATACCACCGATGGCCTGTACCTTGCCACCCTGTTGGAAGCCGGGAATCAGGGAAAACCCGGTCCGCGCGCCAATTGGGGAGAAAACTTCTCCGGCGACGTGGTCAAAGACCGCAACAGCGGCAAAGTTTATTTTGTCATCAATACCCACAACTACGTTCTGCCCGGTTTTGAAATTGTCGGGTACGAGACTATTAGACGGGGGCAGCAGCCGCTGGAACTGACTCAAATTGCCCGGGACAGGTTGAAGAATTCCGGCCAAAATTCATCCACGTTTGATAATGTTACCGCGATATATTCCGCGCCGACAGTGACACTGGATGGAAAATTGAGTGAATGGCAAACTATTCCGGCAAGGAAAGCGGTGGTTCCGGATAAGGAACAAACCTATTATGCGCATTACAAGATGGCGGCCGACGCTAAAAATCTCTACCTCGCTTTCCAGGTGAGTGACCCTACTCCGGCGGTCAATACCGGACCTAATATTAAGTCGTTGTGGTGCGGGGATGCTTTAGAAATGTATTTTTCAGCCAATCCGCCACATGCCGATTGGCGAAAAAACGATTATATCCTGCACGTGGCTGTTACTGAAAACTTAAACCGTCCCCGGATCAGTCTCTACGACCGGGTAACCGGTAAATGGCAGATTCCCAAGGGGGTTGAAAGTGCAGTGCAAATCTGGCCTGATGAGAAAGGTTATAATCTCGAGATAAAAATCCCCCTTGCGCTGTTGGGACTTGACAACCTGAAACCGGGGCAAAGAATCCTTTTCGACTGGGATATTGTGTACAATAATCCGTCAGGAGAAGCAGGATTCAAGTTGTACCGTTCTCCATTCGCTACGAATGCCATTGTCAAGGAGCCAATGTGTTGGGGACAAGCCAGAAAAGTCGAAAATTCCGGTACTGAAAATGCGGTTTATGTTTATCCGTTTTCCGGAAGCTGGAATAAGGTTTTTCCACAGGCAGAACTGGAAATCCCTGATACCGGCAATGCTTACAAAGCCGAGTTGAAAACAGCATATACAAAAGACGGCTTACGCTTCCATTTACATGTGAAAGACCCGGATCCCGCTCTGTGCACGCCAAGCGGACAATGGGTTGGTACTGGCGACTTTACCGAATTTTTCCTGAATAATATCAATATTTATGTGGTCGCATCTCCAGCTTTTACCCAGCCTTTTATCCGAAAAGGCGCTGAACTTACCCCGATTGATAAGGGAACAAGCCATGTAAAAGTAAAAGCCTCCTCGTATATAATGGAGATTTTCCTCCCCTGGAAAGCTGTCGGGGGCAAGAAGACCACATATGATTTCAACTGGAAAATGGCATGGTCGGATAAAACTGGCGGCAGCGCTTTCGGCAGACGTGAACTTTGTTCTCCAACGAAAAAATCTACCTTGAAAATAATCGAAAATTAAAAAAATGAAAATTGCATTTATAGGCGGTGGTTCACACCGCCTTTTAAGTATTCTGCGGGGCGCAATGGGCGTTCCTCGGATTTTCGACGGCGGGGAAATCCGGCTTTATGACCTGAACCCTGAAAGCGCTGAAGCTATGGCTGCGATGCTCCGAAAAACCCCGGAATACGCAAAGATCGAATGCGGGATATCCGTTCCCGAAATCCTCGAACAAGCCATTGACGGCGCTGATGTGGTTTGTTCAATTTTCATGGCTGGGTCGCAGGAAAGTCACGCAAAAAGCATCATGGCCTGCCTTGATCACGGATTTGTCGGAACGGACAACATCAGTCCCAGCGGCAGTATTCTCGGAGTAAAGACCGGTGGAATAATCCTGAACCTGGCGCGGAAAATGGAACGGCTGTGTCCCCATGCGGTATTGCTGAATTTTTGCAATCCTACCGCGGTGCTTAGCGGCATTGTCAATAACCACACAAAAATCCAGGCTCTTGGAATTTGTGAAGGCGTAAACAACCACCGCTGGGATCTCAACCGGATTCTCGGTAATGACGAGTTGTCGCTCGATTTCAATATTGACGCCGCCGGAATTAATCACCTGTGTTTTGTTATGCGCGGTTACCACAAAAGCAGGGATATATTTAAGGTTATTGATCAGGCCATCGCAAAAAACTGGAAACCTCCCATACTTCACTGCGCCCCGGAGAAAAAAAAGTATATGGTTAATGGTTTAAAGCGTAATGTTCGAATCTATAAGGATCTTGGAGTACTGCTTTATTCCGGAGAAAATGATGGAACCGCCCATCTCCGATATGATGAAATATTTCAGGAATTTAAGCAGCAGGAAATCGACTCTGGAGCGAAAACCTATGCGCAAAGACTGCGTTTTCATTCCCGGATCAGTCCGGAAAGACGCAGGGAAATGCAACGCACTTTTATACAATGGCTGAATCGGGAACTCGATGAGATTTTCTGGCGGGAACATCCACAAAAAGATCCGCGTTTCAGATGCGACAGTCACAGTGTCTTCCTTCAGGCATTACGGGGAATTGCGAAGCTGAAAAAAATCAAAATGACGTCCTCGCGCCCTAATTCAGGGGCAATCGAAGCTATCGGCAACCGTTATGTTACTGAGTATTCGCAAATAATTTACGGCAACGAAATCAAACCTGCGGGAAAATATCAAATTCCAGATGTCGTTCATGGGATCATCAATTCTCTGGCAGTTCACCAAACCATGCTTGGTGACGCAATTGCCATGCAAAATCCTAAACTGTTGGCCCGGGCATTGTTGGCATATCCGGTTCGACCATACTCTTCTGAGTCCCAAAAGTTGTATGAACGACTCGGGAAGTTAAATCAGGATGAAATTCCCGAGCCGTTGAACAGATTTGCCGAATGTCTTTAAAAGCAGGAATGAATTATGAATAATCGTGAAAAGTTTCATGAATTCTGCAATTTTCAACCGGTTGATACTCCACCGATTATGATCAGCGACCTGTGGGAAGCTACCCGTCAAAGATGGGAACAGGAGGCGCTCCCCAGGGATGTCAATTTGTACGAGTATTTCGATATTGAATCTCTCAATACGAAGATGATTGATATTGTCCCGGTGTTCCATCCCCCTTTTGCGGAACAGATTCTGGAGGAACATGATGGCTATGTCACCAAGATTAACGGCCGGGGAGTAAAGGAAAAGAATTTTGCGGATAAAACCAGCATGCCCGAATTCCTTGAATATCCGGTCAAGACGCCTGACGACATCTGTTGGCTGCGGGAAAAATTGGACTTTAACTCTCCCGGAAGAATCGCTCCAGGCTGGAGAGAAAAAGCAATTGTACACCAGAAAAACGGTGGCTTGCTGATGTGCAATGGGGGAATGTATTTTGCTTTCCTGAACGAGCATGCGGGTACCGAAACCCTTCTGTATATGTATTTTGATTCTCCTGATTTTATTCATGAAGTCAACGAGCTTCAGTGTTCATTGTGCGAGAACATCCTTAATACCGTATTACCGGAAATCGACTTGGATTTCATCGGTTATCATGAAGATATGGCATACAAGAACGGCTCGCTTATCTCTCCGGAATTATTCAAGGAATTCATGACGCCATACTACCGGAGAATTACTTCCATCACCAGCAAATACGGGGCAAATTTTCACTGGATGGATAGTGACGGGGATATCAGAGAACTCATTCCTTTGTGGCTGGAGTGTGGAATCAGCCTGATCGGTCCCATGGAAGTTGCCGCCGGTATGAACCCGGTTGAATTACGCAAGGAATACGGGCATGACCTGATGATGTATGGCGGCTTCGATAAAAGAATCCTGTCTAGCTCGAAAGCCGCGATAATCGCGGAACTGGAGAGGCTCAGGCCGGTAATTGAAGGAGGCGGTTATCTGCCGGCCTGCGACCACGCCGTTCCCCCGGATGTGCCTTTCGAGAACTATTGCTGTTTCATCGAAGCGCTGAAATCTATTTACGGCATATAACGGTGTAAAATGAATGTGGCAACCGATAAACCACGGAATAAAATCTCCTGCAGATTGGAATTACTTCCCGGTGAAACCGTGTTAGAGAAAATTAACAATGCCGCAAATTTCGGATTTGACGCAGTCGCCTTACCAGAACGTTATCTGAATAACTATCTGACGGAATTAAGAGAATGCTTTCAGAACCGATTATTGCCATTATCATCACTATCTCTGGGATTTGAAGGCTCACTGGTAAGCCCCGATCCTGAACGGCGGAAGCGTTGCCGGGAATCATTAAAGAAATTATTTGATATTTGCGTGGAATTTTTCATTCCGGTACTGACGGTTCCACCCGTGCTGATCATGGATAATCCTGAACGTTGCCATGATCAGGATATCCAGAATCAACTATTGCTCGAACAACTCCCGGAACTGGCGGATAATGCAAAATGTAAAGGCGTTAATATCTGCTTGGAACCGGTCAATTGCTATGAATCAGAATACATGAATACTGTGGCTGAAGCCGTGAAAATCTGCCGGACGCTTAATCATCCGGCAGTGGCGGTGAATATCGATTTTTTTCACATGCAGATTGAAGAACTCAATCCTCCGGAAGCAATCCTCGATGCCGGAAAATGGATAGGCCATGTCCATATCGCGGACAACACCCGGCTGGAACCGGGAACCGGCATCATGGATTTTACCGGCAATTTCGCTGCCCTTAAACAAACCGGATATTCAGGATATATCGAAGTAGAAGCCCGTAAGCTGTCAGGTAATCCAGAACAGGTTCCGCCGTCGTCAATTCGTTTTTTAAATAAAATTTTATTTCAATTAGAACAATATTAATTAATTCAGGTAGCCAAGTAATGAATAATATCCTAACGCCCATGCCAAAAGCTATCAAAGAACTCGGCTGTATCGATTTACATCCGGCGGAATTGAATATTGTCCTCCCTGTGCGTTCTGAGAAAACGGAACTTGAGTACCAGGCAGGTGGGGAATTGGTGAAACTTATAAAAAATAAATTGGGGCGTACTCCCGTTCTAAAGGAGTCTCTGGAACCGGAGAATAAATTCAATATCATTATTGGAGAATTGGGTGAGTACAAACCTGACCGAGAAACTCAGGTAGCCGGATTTCAGGCTTATCGGATTATGATATTTCAAAATAGAATGTATATAAAGGGGAATGAACCGGAAGGGACATATTATGGGGTAAAAACCCTCTTGCAGGCGCTATCATTCAGTGAAGATAAAATCATTCTGCCTTTACTGGAGGTTACCGATTCAGCCGACATGGAGGAGCGGGGATTCTGGGATTATTTCTATCCCGCGCCGTTGCGTCAAAGCTCGGAACTGTTTTCATTTAAACAAAGCGATGACTGGTTCCGGCTGATAGACAAACTATCTAATTTTAAAATAAATCTGATGCAACTCTTGGTCAGCGGGGAACACAGTCATGGTCAGGAAGGATTGATTTATCATTCCAAACGTTTTCCGGAATTGGTTGAACCTGGACTCCCGGATAACAAGAACGATTTAATAAGAGACGTCATTGGTTATGGAAAAAAATGCGGAATGAAAATCACCTTGGGAATAGTTCATCCCGAACAAATGGCGATAATCGGTAAACGTTATCCAGAAACCCGTGCGAAAAATCCCAAAGGTTGCCAACCGTCTTTGCGCGATAAGCAATTCTGCTTTTCTCATCCACTGACTCAAAAGATTATTTCAGGCATTCTCGAAGAAATCAACGAAATGTTTTCTCCAACTAGAGTGTTTATCTGGATGCCGGAACACTTGGGACATTGCTCCTGCGGTAGTTGTCGTGACCGTTGGGGAGGAATTGCCGCATTTATGAAGATCTGCGATAAGGCCAACCGGAAAATCAGGAAAAACCATCCTCAATTCCGTTTACGTATTCTGGTTTCGTTCATGCGCTACTCCGATCAGGTTATGAAACTCATTCCTCCTGACGTTGATTTGGTTTATTATGAATGCGACCGGCATGGACCGTATGGCTTCAGTAATAAGAAGAAACTTCCGGAGCGGTTAGTCCAACTAACCAAAAACGGGAACCGGATTTTGGGCTGTCTGAATTATCGTGGACAGGTGATCAGCTTTATCCCCCAGCCATATTTTTCAAATATAAAAGAATGGGTCCAGTTAATGATCCGAAGAGGGATTTCCGGTGTCGATGGTTCTATCGCAAGCTGCCCTGAAGTTAACCTTATGAACTTATTGTGTATGGAGGAATATGCGTGGAACTCAAACGGAACCGATATTTCGAGATTTATCCGAGCCTGTTTATATCAGTTGGGGAAAGATCAGCTTGAAGACCGTACCCAGGTATGGCTGACTTTGTCGGAAGCATGGAATTTATACCATACGCTGCACCCCAGGCTGTGTGATGAACATGCGTTGGACAGGATATCTGAACTCCAACCAATTGATTACCTTGATTGTGTATATATTGTCGATTCTTTAGAGGACAGAATTTTGCCTGATTTGCGGAAAATTCTTCTTAACTTGGAAAAGGCTGAAGTTAAAACCAAAAAGATTGATGATGGTCAATTGATATCAATGGTTCAGGCTTGCCGTGCCCTTCTTTCATTTCAGTTTCATGTTTTTGCGGCATTTCATGTTTATGGAAGACAAA
The DNA here is from genome assembly GCA_963678815.1 of Victivallales bacterium. Classification (GTDB taxonomy): domain Bacteria; phylum Verrucomicrobiota; class Lentisphaeria; order Victivallales. The sequence goes on along the minus strand of OY787460.1, from coordinate 1,982,707 downwards.
GGTGGCCCGATCCGGAAAAAGGTCCCTGGAACGACTGGATCGATGAATTGCTGGATCATGTTGCCGCCGCTCGGACAAAATTACGTAAGGCAAAAAAAATTACCAATAACATAATTTCTGTTTTGCGCGGAAAGCCTGATGCCGCCATGAACAATCAAAAATTGTTAGATAAGCTTGATAAAATGTTGAAACCGGATTTCAGGGAAAAACTGCTCAAGCTTGACTGGGAAGATATTGATTCTTTCGCATGATATTCTGAAATACCTATCTGGAATTTTAAATGATAAAAGTTAACCACTCCCCGGAAATTTTACAGAAAGCCGCAAAACAGTATCTGATGACTTTGCGAAAACCCGGAACCTGGGAATTCAGGTTCTGTGCCCGAAATGACTCCAGCCTTGTTGCCACCTGTCTGGCCGCAATGCTCGGAGGCATAACCGGTTTCAACAGATCTTTGACAAAAAGTCAAAAACAGGAATGGGCAGGAACAATCAATTTTTTTCAACGTGAAGACGGCTGGTATGATGACAATGACATAGCTGAAAAAAATCTCTGTCCGGGTTATAGAAAAGACCGCGCGCTTTTGCACCGTACCCGCCATGCCCTGTTGGCGTTGTATTCCTTGAATGCACGACCGATTAGGTGTTTCTCGTTTATCGAAAAATGGCTGGAACCGGGAAAAATACGCCAATGGTGTGAAACCCTTGACCTTGCCGATTACTGGTATTCAAGCAATATGATGATGGATGCCGCATTGTTTCTGATGGATTATTCAAATTCAACCGGCAGTCAGTCAGGTTTTCAGGCTGTTAATGAATTGCTGGATTTCTGTGATGAGAATATCAATCCTGAAACCGGATATCACGATGTGGGAAAAAGTGAAATCAGGAATGCCATGGCCGGAGCCATGCATCTCTATCCCGTTTATATTCTTATACAGCGTAAGATTAAATGTGTAGATACCATTATTGATACGACTGTCGGATTACAGCAGTTGGACGGACTCTTCGGGTATGAATCCGGCAGTGGCGGTGAAGATTGTCTGGATTATGATGCCGTGTTTATTCTTTCAAATATGTTTTTTCTGACAGATACCCCTAAAAGGAAAAAAAGTATTGCGGAAAGTTTCTTAAAGTGCCTTGACGGGATAACGGTTAATCAGAATCCTGACGGCGGTTTTGCCTGTCACCGCCGCAAGGAATCATATTATTTCGGAACTTTGACTACGGAAGTCCCACCAGGCGGAAGCAGTCTATGGGCAACATACGCCCGTCTTTTAGCAATAGCGATGATGAGCAAAATATTGCAACTGCCTGGGAGTGAACAATGGCATCTTAACAATAACCTGATGGAGATATGGAATTTACAATCTTTGATATAAATTCAAATTCATGAAATTGGGAAACATATGAATACTTTATGGAGCAAGAGCAGTTACCGGCGGTGGCTGGTGGACATGCACATTCCCGACTGGAATGAAAACTTTCTTTCAGTAATAGCTCCGGAAAACTATGCAGAAATGATGCAGATATCTGGAGTTGATACGGCAATAATCTATGCAGCGTCCTGCCTTGGAATTTGCAACTGGCCGACAGCATCCGGACACATGCACAGACAGTTGCATGGCCGGGATATCCTTAAGGAGATTATTGCTGCCTGCCGCAAAAATAAGCTCAATATTGTGGTTTACTACAACATCTGGTCTCGCTGGGCGTATGACACGCATCCGGAATGGCGGATTGTTCTACCAGACGGTAAAGGTACAGTGGACAGCGGCTTACGATATGGTTTGTGCTGCCCCAATAGCGGATTCCGAGATTATGTGGTTGTCCAGCTTCGTGAGCTTTGCGGAGGCTATGATTTTGAAGGCATATGGATCGATATGATCGGCTGGTTCAGCAAAATTTGTTATTGTGAATCATGCCGTACCAGATTTCTTTCCGAAACCGGAGGAAAACTGCCGCGAATCATTGATTGGGAAAATCCGGAATGGGTTAAATTCCAGCGGAAGCGGGAAGAATGGCTAGCGGAATTTGCCGAGTTGGTTTCATCGACGATTAAAGCCGCAAAACCTGGCGTAACCGTTGCCCTTCAGCAAACTTCGCTGCTGCATGGCTGGGCTGGCGGCGCCAATTATGATTTCACCCGTCAAAGCGATTATCTTGCAGGTGATTTCGGCGGCGGACCATTAGAGGAATCAACAGTATGCAAGCTGCTCAATAGCCTTACTCAAACCCGGCCGGTCGAATTCATGATGCCGTTTTGCGAAAACTTGTCACACCATACCACGGAAAAACCCGAAGAGCTGCTCCGGATGGAAGCCTATGCCGCAATAGCCAACCAGTGCTGTTACGTGTTGATTTCCGCCATCGATCCGGAGGGTACGTTAAATCCGTCAAATTATGAAACCGGCGGGAAAATTTTCCGGGAAGTTGAACGCTATGAAAAATATCTGACCCCGCATGCAGAAATCTGCGCGGACGTAGCAATTTACTGGAGTTTTCCGTCAATGGTTAACTTTGCCAGTAATGGGACTAACGTGAAAGAGTTTAAGTTTGATCCGTCTTATTATGAAAATATCCAGAAAATTGTCCGTACTTTGATCGATGCCAATATCGCATTTACAATTATTACGGATAATTATTTAAATTATTTAAATAATTATAAATTGTTAATTATATCAGAAGTCATGGCAATAAATGACGGTGAAGCCAAAGCTTTCGAAAACTTTGTCGAACAAGGCGGAAAACTTTACGCGAGCGGCAAAACTTCGCTATATGACTGCAATGGCATGATGCGGAAAGATTTTCAGCTTGCTGAAGTTTTCGGAGTCAGCTGTAACGGAGAACACACTAAGGAGAATATCACTTACATCAGTCCCGAAAATCCGCAAGACAGCTTTTGGGGGAATTGCTCAGTCAAATATCCTTTGATGCTTAATGATGAACAAGTTATTGTTAAACCTCAAGGTAAAACACAGGTTCTTGGAAAGCTTGCAATACCCTATGGCGACTTCAGGGAATTAAATCGTTTCGGATGCGGCAACAGCAACCCTCCGGGTATTTACACTTCGCATCCGGCGCTTGTCAGAAATAATTTTGGCAATGGCGAAGCAATCTACTGTGCCGGTCCGTTGGAACTACAGCCATTTACCAAGCACCGGAAAATCTTTTCCGGGATTATCAAAAGCTTGCTTGACCAGCCATGCTGGGAATCAAATGCACCGAAACCGGTCGAAATAACCGTGTTTAATGATGAACCCAACAGCCGGTTTATTATTAATATACTCAATTACCAGGAAACCGTTCCACCGATTCCGGTGCATAATATCAAGATAAAAATTAATCTGGATGGGATTTTACCCCAAATGTTATTCCAGACTCTAGGCAAAAGATCGGTTGAATATCATTTGTCCAGCAACAGTACGGTCGAATTTACCATCCCGGAAGTTACCATGTTTGCAATGTATATATTAAAATACCAAAGGAATGATAAATGATAAGAAAAGCATTCTTAATGGAAGTAAAACCGGGAATGATCGACCAATATAAAAAAAGCCATAATCCAATCTGGCCGGAACTTTTTAAAATATTAAAATCACATGGCATAAGTAACTATTCCATATTCTACCACGAGTCAACAAATCAATTGTTCGGGTATGCCGAGATAGAGGATGAAGAAAAATTCAAAAAACTTCCCGGACAGAAAGTCTGCCGAAAATGGTGGACGGAGATGAAAAAATATTTGGTGTCCGAATTTCCCTCCGCGCCAAATGCAAAAGAAGAGGAACTCCGCGAAGTCTTCCACATAGATTGAAAGAGGTAAAATTTCGCTTATGAAAACATTTCATACGTTTCATGAATTGCCACTAAGCGCCATAACGCCAACGGGATGGATGCGAAATTATCTGGTCACTCAGAAAAATGGCCTGACCGGAAATCTCGAATATGCCGGTTATCCATTTGACACCAAGGGTTGGGCTTCGGAGATTGTCCACCCGCGAAATCCACATGGAGATGCCTGGTGGCCGTATGAGCAATATGGTTATTGGATTGACGGGTTGACTAGATGCGGTTTATTGCTTAACGATTCGGAGCTATTGGCGAAATCCCGAGAACAAATTAATTATGTATTGTTACATCAGAATTCCAATGGATATTTAGGCCCTGAACATTTAAAAGATAATCATCAAAACAATTTATGGCCCCATGCTGTATTTCTGAGAAGCATAATGGCCGAATGCATGTCCCAGCCAAACAAGAAAACACTAAAAGCGGTAAAAAAATATGCTGAATATGCCCTGGACAATTTGAATACTAGGATAAATAAAGAATCCAGCGATGTTTTTGGACTTGGTGATAGAAATACACTGAATATAGAAAATTTCTGTTTTACTGCGGAATATACTGATGATTTTAAATTGGTGGATGCCTGCGAAAAATATTATTCAGCCTTTCAGGAACTATATCCGGAGTTACCCTATATTCCCAAGCAACTTGCTTCCGATATTCCTCCTGAAGGGCATGGCGTTTCCTATATGGAGTTTTTGAAAATTCCAGTTATTCTTTACATTTATACCGGATGTGAGCATTACCTTGCAGCTGCCAGAAACGGCTTTAACAAACTTGATTATTACCATATGCTTATTGACGGAGCACCAAGTTCTTGTGAAGAATTGAGCGGCAAACAGACGAATATGGTTCATGAAACGTGTGTCATCAGTGATTACATTTGGACGACCGGTTATATGTTGCAGGCTACTGGAGAGGTTGAATGGGCAGACAAAATTGAACGTTGCTTTTTCAATGCCGGAATGGGGTGTGTTACTTCAGACTTTCGCGCACATCAATACTATTCTTCTCCGAATCAAGTTATTGCGGATGCCCCCGCGTCCCACTGGAACGCAAGGACGTCGTGGTTTGATCAATCAAAAGGCAGGATGGCATATCGGCCTGGTCATGACACAGAATGCTGTACGGGTAATTTGACCAGAATTGCACCTAATTATATGGCGAGAATGTGGTTGCGGACTAATGACAATGGTCTTGCCGCCGCACTTTACGGACCATCAACAGTAGCTGCAAAAGTTGGACCGGGTAGCAGTAGCATTATTGTCCATGAAAAAACTAATTACCCATTTGATGATGTAATAAATTTTGAGTTATTCATATCCGAAGGGATGACAAAGTTTTCTTTTAAATTACGAATCCCATACTGGTGTATGCAACCTCAGATTAAAATAAACGGCAAAAAAATCTCCGGAAATATTGTTCCAGGCTGTTTTTTTACTATTAATCGGGAATTCTCTAATGGAGATGTCGTTGCATTAACTTTGCCGTCAATTCCCCAAAAAGTTAAATGGCCATGGAACGGAATTGCCCTTGAAATGGGACCTTTGGTATACTCACTGCCAATTAACGCAAATACATCAATCAGCTGGGATAACTCAAAATCAAGTGAAAAATTTTCAGCCATGGAAATGACACCTGCTATGTTTTGGGCTTATGCTTTAAGTTCATCTGAAAAAGAAAAAGTAAATATCATCAAATCTTCTCCTGGGGGTGAACCCTGGAAGCTTGAACAGGCGCCATTAAAATTTGAAATTTCCGCATTAAAGTTGAAAAATTGGGAGCTTGAACAGGGGCATACGCCAGTATTGCCTGGACAGTTAGACATCGAACAGAAAGAAAACATTATTCTCGCACCTTTGGGCTCCACTCAATTGCGAATGACTATATTTCCCGATTCTACTTATGTAGATGACTGAATTCTAGTGAAATAATTTAAAAAACTACAAAAAAAAATATCTGCTGCGTGGAAAATTGAGGCTGAGACGTTTTGCTTTTCACCCACCACGGACACCAGGGACGGCGTAAAGGAAACAGAAAATTGGGGTAAGCGGAGTTGGCCGGGAAACTCATCACCATCTCATTTACCAAAAAACGGAAGGAATTTTACAATTCACTTCTGGGAAAATCAATGCAAAAACAGGAGGAAATGAGTCTAATCTTCTTGTCACGGATTCGAGAAGTCACAGTGCTTGCACCCTACCATATCCGGTAAAAAAAGGAACACTTTTTGATAACCATTCTCATGTAGCGTGATAAATTGTTGGTAATTAAGGAGTGGAAGTAAATTTTCAAAATTTCCAAAAGTTCTGGTCGTGACAAGAACTTTTGGAGAAACGGAGAGAAAATGGTTCAAAATAGCTTTCAACAAACCTTTTTCACTTGTCACGGGGGAGCAGGTACATCATTCGCATAACCTTTTAGTACAATTACTTATGCAACTTTTCGGCTCTTCCTCAAAGACGGGGGCAAGGGTGACTCGAGAGTGTTAAATTATTTTGCACTTTCACTTAACCCAAAGGAGATCACCCCATGCCCGAAGAGAAGTTAAACCTGGTTCACCCTGACGTCAAGGTTCGTTCGATAAGCGGGTCAAATCCTGAGATTATCGAGGCCGAATACATAGGCACGGTATCGTGTCCGGTCTGCAAGAGCGTAAAACTGCGGACGAAGGACCGGATCGAACGCAAGGTTAGGCACGAAAGTTTAGCCCGAAAATGTTCCGCCGGGAGATATTCAACGACCATCGCGACGGCATTTCGCAAAAGCGCTTAGAAGAGAAGCGCAAGATTGGATCGGCCACCATCGAGCGCTGGTTTCATGATCTTCTCAAACTTAAAAAGCGGATGTTTTCGAGCCGGAGCTGTCCGCGGGTACTGGGCATCGACGAACACTTTTTCACGAAAAAGGACGGCTACGTCACCACCTTCAGCGACCTGGGCAAACACCGCATTTTCAACCTTGCCAAGGGGCGTTCGGCCAAGTCGCTGACCGCCGCGCTGAACCGGATGAAAGACCGCCATCGGGTGCGGGTGGTCTGTATCGACCTTTCGCCCACCTACCGGGGAATTGTGCGCAAGTTTTTCCCGAACGCAAAGATCGTTTCAGCCCGGTTCCATGTCATCAGACTGGTCCGGCAGCACTTCCTCGACACCTGGAAAAGAATCGACCAGGAAGGCCGGAAAAACCGCGGACTCCTTTCTTTAATGCGGAGAAAATCGGAAAATCTTAAACTGGAACAAAGAGAAAAACTGGAGAGATACCTGGACGCAAATCCGACTCTGAAAATCATCTTCGCTGTGCCGTCTGCTCAGCTTAAAAGCCCGGAACCACCGGTCCGTAAAACGACTTATCCCTGAGTTCCTCAAGTGGATAGAACGACTCAAAGACACCGCGTTCCCTTCCATGCAAACCCTCCGACACCCTTGAATCATGGCAGGAGGAGATCGTCAGGATGTGGCGGTTCACGAAAAATAACAGCATCACCGAAGGCTTCCACACCAAAATGGAACTGATCCGGAGAAGAGCATACGGATTCAGAAACTTTGAAAATTACCGGTTGCGTGTAATCGTATTGTGCAGTTGAAAATTTCACCCTTGCCCCCGTCTTTGGGGAAGAGCCGGAAGAGCCGCACATTATAAAACATGGCGGAGTGATGCAAGCAAAAAACAAAAGAGCTTAACGGGCAAATTTAATGCAACATGCTTATTGTCAACGCTTTGCAAATTTTCAAGAAATTCATTAAAGCCATTTCTCTTTCAGGCAATCCGTCGAAAAACGCTTCCTTTTGCCGTTTCAATGGCAAGCAAAGTATCATTTTTTCAGGAAATTACAAGTTGCGCTCGTGTTGCAATTGTAACGCTCGCACCCTAGTGCCGGGGGCTCGGATTGTGTTGCCACTCACCTTCCGCCTGCTGCCGCTTTGACTGTCAATTCCCGCAATTTTGATTTACTCGATTAAAACGATATTTCCCAGGCAGATGGTGCGATCTTTTACCGGGAGCATGTCCTTCACATAGACCTGCCAGTCGCGCATTATGAATTCAATTCTATTAATGGCAATGGGGAACTGGACGTTGCCGTCCTCATCGCCGCCGCTATACCACCAGGTTGTTTTGTCATACGGTCCGTGAAAGTCACAGCCCAGATAGCGTTTGGGAATATTCCATACCAGAAGGCGCCAGCCGTCATAATTAATTGCGTTCTTATATTTATAACCGACACGCATGGAATACATTTCACCGTTCGCATCTTTAAACGACCAGCTCAGTTGGCTCCAACTGGAATTGCCTTTTACCCAAAAGCCGATCTGTGACACTTTTTTCTTTATAACCAAAGGTTTTTTGAAGTTGAAATATATGGAATATCTCCCCGTTTTCGGAAGATGTAGTTTGCCGTTGACTGTTATCTGTGTAACCTTTCCTTGATCGGGATCATCTATCACTTCAAGATCGCAGTTGTCGCCTCTTCTTTTTACAAGGTCCCCGGCTATTTTTATGACCTGATGCGCCTCGGAAATTTGAATATCATACTCCGGTTTGCCGGGGATGATTTTCGCAATCGGTTCCGAAGTTTGCAGATACGCGGGAGCAGTTGTCGCAGTCAATTCCACTTTCTTGTCTTTCACTTCCGGACTGTCAGTATTTCCCATGCAGTCAGTGTAAAAAACCTTTTCAGACGAGTCTAGGAATATCGTCATTGGCCGTTTGCCCCGCAACGTCCAAAAGGCATAGATGTAAGAATTATCTTTCTTGAATTCCAATACATAGAGACTATGCGAACCGGTATCCAGATAACGCGCATATTTCGCGCCGTCCAGGATGCGCGTCATTGTGGCATAACTCACATATGACGGCTTGGGATAAAAAAGCGGATAGCGATGCAGAAAACCGCCAGCGCCCCATTTTGTATAATAATAACCATCGCCGGCATCGCATAATGTTCCCGGATTGATAGCATCAAAACCATATGCCAGATTTTGAAGGGAGTCACGAACAAAATAATCTGATTGTTCACGTTCCGTCAGGCCACCTTTATTGGTGCTGCGATGAATATACTCACAAGCGGCAGTAAGAGGAATATCTTCATATCCATAAAGACGCTGCATTTCCTGCATAATCCAGGCTTCCTGTATGGCTCCGTACCGAGGCGTCAGTTCCGGCGGATAATCGCCACCTTCGGTTTCTAATCCGAAATAATCAATGTATTTCTTCGGGAAACCATGACGCATAAACTGGATCATCAGTCCGGGACGGCTGTTCCCGAAAGATATTTTCATATTGGGGTGTTCTTTCCGAAAAAAGTTGCACCATTTTTCAGCAAATTTCCAATATTGTTTAAATACATCTTGCTGGGAAGCTTTCAATTCCGGTTTTTGTTTTCCTGATAATTCAGGGGGGAAACCAATGCCGGGAATACTCCTTTCCCAAAAAACCTGGGCAATTCGGACGCTGGGGTTCTTCTTAATAAATTCATTTATCTGATCATAAGTTATAGTTGTGTTTTTACGTCCTTTTTTGGGAGGATTAACCATAGGAAGCATCGTGTAAGTCAGGTTATAAGGTTGCAGGTCTTTTTCGCAAATCCCTTTATTTAATACTTGATATAAAGGGGGAATGTGCCGTATTCCCATCTTCTTCATAAGCGGTCCGACAATTTTAATATCACCACATGTGCCATTTTCTCCAGCAAACCACCAAGTTCCATATGGTGACTCATTCCCGGCCTTGCGGGTGTCCGGCGGCAGCAGCGCAAAACTTGCGGGTTGTTCCCATAACACTTTTCCTGACTTGTCTTTCAGCGTTACTGTTATATCGAAATATCCCAGTTTTGATTCTTTTAAGGGAATATCAACAACTTTTTTCCCGGCTGCCGAAAGTTCGATGTTTTTTGAGTAGTTTTTTGTCTTCTTGTAATAGTCCGTTATTTTCCAGATAAGGCTCAGAGATTCGTCCTTGTTTTCACAGTTTTGCAGGTGCACTTTCAAGCAGGGATTATCTTGTGCGTAAAATATATTGCCTGTGGCGTCAGACGTAATTCGCACATCCACCGGTGAACGTTCAAGCGTTATTCCGAAAACGTGCACGGCGCTTTGCTTGCCAAGGGGTTTTTCACGGAACATTCCATCAATATAGTAATGCCTGGCAAGCCGGACAGCCTTGGTCAATTCCAGGTCAAGATAGCCATTGCCCCGACGTTTGGAGTCTGGCGAATTCTCCCCTAACAAGTCGGAAATCTCACCCAATTTAAGGGGAATGGAAACCAGATAAACCGGAAGTTTTGTCTTTCCATTTTCTGATGAAATTTCACCTGCTTTAATTACGTTTTTCGGGAGAAGTCCTGATGCATTTCGGGGCAAATACACCGTCGTGTCGGCATAGGCTTCGCCGCGACCTCTACCTTGAAAACGGCTTGCGCGCAAAGTCAGAACCGCATCCTTTTTCGAGTCGGGCGCCACGGCGCATAACACATAAGCGGTCGTAAAATTTTCCTTGGGTATCTGCAAAATAATTGATTCCGGACAGCCATCAAACGCATGCCGCGCTCCGTCAACATCAAAAAAATCAAAAGGTTCAATTTTTTCTCCAAGCCATCGACTCAAACCAACATCAATATTCTTTTGCGGGTTGCCGCAAAAGACAGGCACTCCTTTAATGTCATTTACCGCATTATTCTTTATGCCCGTTATGGATGGTTTAAACTTATAGTTACCCGGTCTGGCATAATCCGCCAGGTCAAGCATTAAATAATTTTCATGCCAACGGGAGGGCATAGTGTACGTATTCTGCAATACATTTCCCTTTGCCAAATCCAGCTCCCCTGAGACAATATTTTTGGCGTTCGGGATTTCTTTCAGAAAGCGTCCGTCCAACCAGAGCGACAAACTTTCCTTTGTCCGTTCCAGGCTGATATCAACCATTTTTTCAAGCGCAGACGGAAACTTGGGATAAGCCTCAATCGCCTTCTTTCTGTCATCGAACACCGACTTATCCATTTTGCGAAAGAAACGAAAATACTTAAGATTTCGTTGGGTTTCCCCAATATAAAAATTCAGATTGGGTTTCGTAAAATAAGGCATATCATATATGATTTGCCTATACTCTCTCAAAATAACACTCATTGCTGTTTCTGGAGATTTTATAAGTGCCATTGATTTTTCATCATCAAAATTTGATCCCTTCCCCGGTTTATGCTTAACAATTTTCGTAATATCATACTTTCTTATTCTGGCAGGCGATGAAAGGATTAATCGTAGAGCTATTTTTTTTTCTTTATCGTAGAGTAAAACTTGGAATGGAGCCTTCGGTTGTCCAAGCTTTACCGACAAATTCAGCATCTCTCCCACCTTCGGAATGCCAAACGATATTCTCCGCGGACCATCAATGTTTTTTTGTTTCGGCGGCTTCTCGCCAACACTCTTAAGCTCCACCGGCCTCAATTGTTCCGCAGCCGACCATAAACTGCTGGTCACGGCAATAACCATAAACAGCACGGTTATTAAAAAATGCTTTCTACTCATTTATCGTTTCCCTTCGTTTTTTTCTTCGCTATAGCTAACCTGGTTGACACAGAGATTCTACCTGCTCACCTTGCTTTGTGGCGCTCCTTTATGCGTTCAATGCCTTCGAGTTCTCTCTTGCACTGGTCTTCCTGTTCTTTAAGTCGTTCCGGGGAAGTTTCGGGGCATTCGATAAAATCGGCTTCGATATAGTATTTTGCGGGTATGCGTCCCTTTTTCGGCAGTCTGCGAAACTCTTTCAGCTTCCCGTACAGTTTCACTTTATGACGATGCTGCAGCTTCCCGACAATAACGTCCAGGCCGTTTTCCTTTTTGATGAAAACAGGCACGTTGCGCGGATCGATCCTGAGCTGGAAATACTTTTCCGGCTTGAAGCCGTTCTTCTCGAAGTATACGGGAAATGACGGAACAAGGCCGTCTAAATCCGCAGTTAAAAATATCTTTTCCTTGGTGTAATATTCGGCGTCCTTTTCCAGAGCGTCGGGCTTCACTTCTACATATTTTTCAAGGCGATACTTTTTGTCTACGGCTTCTTTTATTTTTCTAATCTTTTCAATTTCCTGAAGCCTGCTTTTGAATTTATCTTCATATTCTTTAAGACGCTCTTCCGCACTTTGGACAACTTCAATATGGTCAAGGTCAAGATAGTATTTCGCGAATATCTCTCCTCTTTTGGGCAGGTTTTTGAATTTCTCTACTTCCCCATATATTTTTATTATCGCGCGGGTTTTCAATTTTCTCACGATCTCCGCCATGTCGCTTTTCTTTTTTAGAAGAACGGGCACATGCTCGAAATCGAACATTCTGAGGCAGTAATATTTATCCGGCTTGATGTGGTTTTTCTCAAAATAGCCTGGGAATCTATCCATCAAATGCCCAAAACAACACTTCTCAAGAAAGATTTCCTCTCCCTTGTAATTTTCGGGATTCCGTCCTAAATCCAGAGGCTTGACTTCCTGGTATTTATCCGGCTTGAAACTCCCGGCCGACGACGCCACCGCCAACCCCGACAACAAAAGCATTGCCAAAATCCTGATCTTCATTTTGCTACTCCTATTTAATTATGTGTTATTGTTCACTCACATGAGGCAGGGAACTTGTTCCTGCACGTCCCCCGTTGGAAGCGCTGGCCGTCTTGGTGGGGGCGAAATTATTTATAAACGGCCAGCGCCTCCAACGGAAGACGCTCGCGAAGCGACATTAAAAGAGGCCCCGCCGCCACTTCAGTGCAAAGTTTCATTCTGCCGCCTGCTCCAAGGCGTCAACTATTGTATAGATGTATTCTCTGTTGTTCATGTGGCAATCGAGCAACAGCAACGGCCTGGAACCCTCGGTGCTTATTTTCAGCTCAATATAAGTCCGGCACACGCTTATCAGATACGCCAGACTTCCGATCACCAGCAGGATTCCGAACAGACAATAGTGGTCGTAGAAATAACAACCCGCCCACACAAACACTATTGACAGCATAAACACCGCAAATGACACCGCCAGCCGTATCGTCTTGAATCCGACCATGATCTTTTCAATCCGGTCCAGCGGCACGCTCACATGATTCACCGTCAACATCGAATCTGATATTCTTACCTTCTCGTCCTTGTAATAAAGTTTTTCTTCCATTTTCTTCACCTCCCCAGCCAAAGGCTGGACGTAGCGGTTCGCAAAAGCGAACGATTAATTTTTTCATTCGCAGACAAGATAATCTCCGGGGCCTGAAAGGGTCATGGTGCAGATCATCTCGCCATCGCTGTTTTTCGTGATTTTTACAGGATTGATTACGCTGGTGCATTTTTTAAATTTCGGAAAGCCGCGCAGTTTGATTTCCACGTTCCGCGGTTTGCCGCTCCAGTTCGATAAAACAATAATCGCTGTCTCTTTATCCCGGATTAAGTTTGCCTCCACCAGATAATCGTTGGTGGTTAGCGCCGGATGGCAATTCGAGAGCTCCAAAATCCGGCTCATGAAACTGCGTGGGCCAGCCGGATATTCCGTGCAGCTATACAGACTTTCAGGAGTTTTCGGCGCTTGCTTTTTTATTTTAACAGCTTCCTGCATATAACCAAGAGCCGGGAAAAATCCGCAAGAGATTACTTTTCCTGAACCGCATTCGAACATTGCGGCGGCTGGAAGTCCTTTTGCGGTTTTTGCGATGATTTTTCCAGATTCGGGCAGAGATTCAAAACCGCAGATAGCGGGAATTTTATATTTCCCGAAATTGACGGTATGGATCATTTCTCTGCTGGATAATTCATATGCTGGCCGTCCGGGGAATTCTTTTGCGGTAAACTTGCCGCGTTTGACTCCGAGGGCAGAATCAAGTCCAAGCGGCTGGTTGAACTGGTCGAACTGTGCGGCTCCAGCGCCCAAATAGAGAACCCCGCCAGCCTTGACCCAGGCGGTCAGCGGTTGCACCAGACTTTTATCAAGATGACTGCCCGTGATGAACAGCATTTTATAGTCGTTAAGTTTTCCGCCGGTTATCATTTCTTCTGACAGAATGTCAAGACGACACCCCAGATGCCGTAGCAGCAGATACAGAAAAGCCCGTTCCGTTCCGAAAATATTTCCGTAATGTCTCGGCTCAATATTCCAATTCCAGATATCGCTGGTCACGGAAAGCAGCATTGCCGCGTCGCCACGTGGGTTTTTTCCAGGCACTATGTATTTTTCAACCGCGCCGGTGGCATAACACAGTTCTTTAATTGCCTTGTATATGTATGGATGCTGACTGGAAGCGCCGGAACCAGAGGTATAATGCGGACCGTAATAATAGAAATCTATTGCTTGGGCTCCGTGACCGATTTCGGTAAATCCTTTGCAGACGATGTCCCAACGCGTCCGCGGATAGCTGAGAATGTCATAGATGCCATAAGGATAATTCCGGATGGAACAGGCTGTCCGCATCACATCCATCTGATAACCGCAAAGCTGATAACAGAAGGTCTGATTCAACCAGTCTTCAGTCCAACCATAAGTTAATGCTCCAGAGCCGAAAATAAGAAACCAGTCATCTCCCCTTCTGATCATGTTAAAAGTGAGTGCCGTGGCAAAGTTTGCCATAGTGCTCAGGTTGCGGTCACAGTCTTTAACATATTCAGTAACCAGCTTGAAAAAGTCGGCCATAATCTGATTGCGATAACGCAAGGTATAATAATAAAGATAGGGATTCCCGGTTTTATCGAGTTCAAGCTTTACATCTTTCCATGATTTGATGTCTAGTTGCTCCGGGGTAAGCTTCAGTTTTTTCAAGTATACTTTGAATCCTTCCCGGCATGCTTTCCATTTTGGCATGTCAACCAGTCTGAAGCCCGGTTCATCTTGAACTTTGATAAACAAATTTTTTTCGACAACTTTTTCTTTAATCAACTCCCCGCAATATTTCTTTAAAGCGACGGAAAGTCGTTGTTTATCGGGCGCGGCAAGGCACCCTTTTGGTTTGGTACGGCCAAACGTGTAATGATGATCAACAAACTTTATGAACTCTAGTTTGCCGAATTCCGGCATGGCGGCCAGGGATGGTGAACAATCCAGGGAATTAATTCCGAGCATCCGCATTACCCGCAGTTCGTTATCCACAGTTTCACGCTGTTCAATGAGAGGATCAAGTGACATAAAGGTGATGAACGGGTAGATTTTCGGTTGCTTTCCGGGCATTTCCGGGACTGCTTGTGCATATTCAAGACTCTTCCGGCTATTTGAGGCATCGTCGGAAATTTTATCCGGCTCTTTCAGGTTTATCATGCAGTTAATCCCGGCTCCCGGCCCCCGCCTTGTAAACTGCTTATACAACCCTTTCATCGACTTGTCCGCGGAAAAATAAATTGTGAAATCCACGGCTCTAGGAAGAGGTCGACGAAAATGTTCCATGGCGTAAAAACGGATTTTGTTATCTCCAGTCATCGTAAGCAACGGCGAAATATTCACCCAGGGAGTTTCGTCTCCAGCCTTGAGAAGCGTGGAAATATTTTTATCGTCAAGCCCTGTATTTGTCCCTTTATGCAATCCGGACTTGGTAAGATTGTAAGGCCCGGTGGAACCGAAAATAGCATGTGGGCACCTACCTCTGATATGAATGCCAACCGGGCGTTTTCCGGGATTCAACATTTTAATTTTAACATAAATCGGTTTCTGAAAATCGCTGACTTCCGGCTGGTACTTGGAGTCTTGGGTAAAAGCCAGGCAATCGAGCAGCAACGCATGACCGTTTTTGGGCAATGGACTGCTTTTTGCCACTGTTACGGTTAATTTTCCGGCGGGTAATTCCACCGGCCAGTCCACCCAGACTAACCGGGCAAAGTTGTTCCATTTTCTTCCCCACTTTTTGTCGGGACCTGTGCGCACTGATTTCAGGTCAAATTCTTTTTCTGCGATCTGTTTGCCGTCCGCGCTTATTTTCAGTTTGAATCCCATATTTTTGCGATGGCGGAAGAGGTCGATATACCTGATCCAAAGGTAATATTTTCCTGCCTTGGGAATTTCAATTGTCCCTGTTGCCGTATCATCGCCTTTGCGATAACCGGAAAGAAATTTGTTGCCGGATGGCGTGCCGGGATATCCCTTGAAATGATCGCGGACATACCAGCCAGGACCGGACGGAGTGAAATCCTCCATCTCCACAAATCCCAAGTCTTCCGGCAGTTTTCGGGTGGCATCGAGCCCCATGACCTGAATGGCAAATACCGTTAGCAGCACGAGCAAAATATGCTTTTTCATCATCTTTCGTTCTCCTTGTTTTCGCATGATATTATCAATTTCCGTTGGCTTTTTCATTGCGGTTCGTAATTCTAATTATCCATATTTATGGACTGTCATTAGAGTGTGCAAAACTTGCCGACAACAACAATCCGCTCCAGACCAGAGCAACAAAATACCCACATGCCACCGTTTTCATAAACAGTCCCTCGTTATTAATAATTTATGCTTATTGAATTATTCCCGCCTCAATGTCAGACAATAATCGCCCCTCCTTATTCTTTTTTATTATACCTTGTATCGACCTGAATCATTGAATATTATTATGGGATAATGCAGTTCCCGAATTACAAAATGAAAGTCTGTTTAATCCCTGTAATCCGTATAACGATACTGGTATAAAATATATTGCCCGAAAATTAAAAATATTTCACAAATTTATTTTGCAGTTTTAAAATTTCATCAATTTAATATTTAAACTCATAATTAAGCTTTCAAGCCAACCTCCGGCCGCCAGCCTTTAGCTGGAAAAATGATCCAAAATTTATATGCAAAATCTTATATAATTTGCGCGCCCGGCAATTCCCTTGCAGGAGCACGGCCAGCTAAAAGCTGGACTTATTGGCTTGCTATCGCAACAGTTTTAATGCAGAGTTTCACTTTGCCTCTGCTTCGTGTTGCGTCTTGCTCCTTGTCTTTCAATACCTGTCCAATATTCTTAGAGTTATATTTCAGAAAACAAAAAAAGCGCGACCACAGAAACCGTGCCGGAAATAAATTCCGCGCATGCTTCTCGAGTCGCGCCTTCAGCTTGACAGCCTTTTCATCTGCCCCGCAAGACGATCCGTCTTTTATCTAAAATCAATTATAACATATAACAATATTTATTTATAATGCAACCGGTTTTTGAAAAAATATGCTTCAAGACAATTCAACTGATTTTCAGCATTAGCATACCGAGAGTTTTTATAAACGATTGCATGAGCAGTGTATAATCGCAAACTTTGTCTCAACTTTCACTGTGCCACAGTCAAAAAGTGTACCTATGATTGATTTTATTCGTAATGCGCCGGAGCTAATTTGAATTTTGCCCAGGATTGGGGATCGTGGCCAGTGATGATCCTGACTCCTTCGGTGCGCATTTTTTGGATTTTTTCAATCGTTTCTATTGATGCTTTCCGATTATGAAAAACTCCCGGCATAAGATTGTGATCCAGAATTTCTTCGGTATAAACTGCATCGCCGGTCAATAACGTTTTGCCCCATTTTTCAAGATTCAGAAGCAATGACTGATGCCCTGGAGTATGACCCGGTGTGAAAATGATTTGAAGTTTGCCATCGCCGAAAATATCTTGATCGCCATTTATAAAACGGCATTGCAATGGATCTCTATCTGCAAGAATTTGGTTGTTTCCGTGCTGTATTTCTTTTTCCTGGATGTAACAGATTGCATCTTTGAATGCCTCAAGTCCTCCAGCATGATCGGAATGCAAATGGGACAAAACGATGTGGGAAATATCAGTCGTTTTTAGACCGACTTTTTCCAGTTGCCGGGAAACATGATCGTCCTCTGCCATGGCCGGAATGTAATTCCCCGTCACTGTTGCATTGACCGACGACATGGGCTGTCCCGTGTCAAACAATACATTTCCATCCGGATGTTCAATCAGAAAAAACGGGACCGGAACTTCGAATGGCTCGTTGCTTTCCGGTCCCTCCACCAGCAGGTGTTTTTTTGTGATGATCGTACCACATTGAAACAAATAAAGTTTCATTATTCGACGGTCAATACAACCTTGCCGATGTTCTCGCAACGGCGGAGAACACCGTGCGCCTGTTCCGCTTCCTGGAGCGGGAACACTGCATGGATATTGGTGATGAGCTTGCGTGCCGTAAATAGCGGCCACAGTTCCTGTTGAAGCGCCTTGAGGATCGCGCTTTTCTCTTCCGAAGTCCGGCTTCTCAGAGTGCTGCCGATCAAGCGGATACGTTTACGCCAGACGGTTTCAAGGTTGATCATCGATTCACTACCGCCCATTGTAGCGATCATGATCCAGCGACCGCCAAAGACCATATTGCGGAAGCATTCTCCCATCAACTTGCCGCCAATGCAGTCCAGCGCGACAGTCGGCGGATGAGCTTCAATAACCGGACGCACATCTTCCTCCCGATAGTCCAGCACGTAGTCGGCGCCCAGTTTGCGAACGAACTCCGCTTTTTCCGGAGAATCGATTGTGGTAATGACTTCGGCCCCCAGTTGCTTCGCATATTGGATCGCCGCCAAACCAACGCCGCTGGCTCCGGCCTGCATGTAGAAGACATCGCCCGGATTCATCCCACCGGCTTCCATCTGCAGATTGAGGTAGACCGTAGCCCACACTTCCGGCAACGAGGCGGCTTCGATCATTGACAATCCTTCGGGAATGGGAATAACCATTCCGGCAGGGGCTGTGACCAGTGCCGAATATCCGCCGCCGCCCAGCAGCGCGCAGACTTTGTCACCCGGTTTGACCGCGGCATCGGCAGGGGCTTCCAGAACTTCGCCGGAAGCTTCGAGTCCGCACCATTGCGGCCAGTCTTCAGGGGATGCGTAACAGCCGTCCTTCTGCATCAAGTCGGCGCGATTGACTGCTGCCGCATGAACTTTGATCAGGACTTCATCATCTTTCCTGACCGGGTCCGGCATTTCGCGCCAGTCGAAATTCAGTTTTTCATCGAGAATCATTGCATACATGTTTTATTTCCTCCAATTTGTATAGCCAGAAGCGGCAAGAACCACTTCCTGGACCAGATAATCGTGTTTATATGTATATGGATTTTCCATTTCACCATTAATTATTTTTGCCAGTTCTAAAAGCTGCTCTTCATACCGGTCGCGCTGTAAGCCGAAATCAACAATATGGGCTCCTGCCTCATATTCTTCATTGCCTTCAAGCAAGGTCAATTGCATTTGCAAAGGTTGCCCATCGAATCGCTCCAGCGGACATAACTCAACCGAACCTTTTGTTCCACAGAGTTTAAAACGCCGCCGATTTACGCCATCGGCTTCCAGGCTGCATGCCCGTAAAGTCACGGTCGCATGAGGATATTCCATAATCGTCAGGCAGTTGTTTTTTATTTTCTCGGGATAACCGGGCGCGGACTTCAGGAATGGAGTAATCTTCTCAGGACGCCCCAGCATTGCGACAATAAAATCAATAAGATGACAGCCCAGGTTAAACATTATTCCGCCCTGGAATTTGCCAATATATTCTTGATAAGCATTGCCTCCATAGTTATGGCTCATGCTTCCCTGCACCTCGAAAATTTCACCGAGCCAGCCTTTACTCACAGCTTTCAGGCACCATTTCATGGCCGGATTTCCGCGAAACATATATCCCATCTGGAACGGAAGTTTTTTCGCTTTGCAACCTTCAAGCAGTTTACCGAACAGTTCCAGGTCTTCCCCGCCGGGCTTGTCCATATGCATTGCCAAATTCTGTTCCATACAGCGAAGCGCGGTCGGAACAAGATCAAGGTTCGGGGTTTCGACGGTTACCGCCTGGAGGCCGGGAGTATTGAACAGTTCTTCTTCCGTCAGCCATTTCAGGCCCTCATAAGGTTTCAGGTCTTCTCCTGAAAACTTAGCGGCAGTGGATTTTCTGTCATCAACTACGCCGACAATTTCAAAAACATCGGGTAGCTTTCGCAAGGTGTTGATCTTGCCCGATGCATGTTCATGGCAGATGCCGATTTGACCTATTCTGATTCTATTCATTGTATTTTATTCCAGTGTTTACAGCCAATTGAACTGGGGGTTTTGTTTCTTTACCAGTTCGGTGATGCGGACAACTTCAAAGGCTTGTGCATTGGTTATCGGAAACGGAATATTCTCTCGAATTGCTCGATACAAATGCCGGGCAATATCTATTTCGACTTGCGTCCATATATTTGTAGATGGCTCGACTTTAACGTCCTTTTCAATCCAGGGAAATTTTTCATCATTTCCATATCCGCCTATCGTCGGAGGCTGGTTCGCGCTTGCGGTAATTTCCGGCAATTCATATTCAGGATCAATATATTTCAGTTGAATATTTTTATCATCGGGGCAAATCAGCGCGCCACGGCTGCCGTAAACCTTACAGTAAGCGTCAGACAACGCCATAGCATCGCTAATCTCCAAATCGACAATTATGCCGTTTTCTCCGAGCAGGACGATTTTTACATGGTCGTCGGCATCTCCGGGAGTCGTGATCCCTTTGAGACAGCTCCATACATCCTTGATCGGGGCGTTTATAAATTGCAATGCCTGATCAATTAGATGCGGTCCCCAGCAACTAAGCTGTCCACCTCCGCAACTGAGGATGGTTTGCCAATCCGCCCTGCGACGAAAAGGATGGTGTCGGCAAAGCTTCACTTCCTGAATATCTCCCAGAATTCCGCTTGCGATGATCTTGAGAATATTTTGAAACGCCGGTTCAAAACGGTGATTATGAAGAAAAAACAATTTGCCGGGGTATTTCTTGTCGGTTTCTTGCAACTTTTGGAAATCTTCATGGGTAATGGCGATTGGTTTTTCCAGCAATACAATTTTTCCGGCTTCAAGCGCCTGTGCCGCATTGTCTGCATGATCAAGGGAGCGTGTGGCAATTATGACCAGTTCCATATCCGGATCTTTTAAAAATTTGTCAATGTTGCCGTAGCCTGTGCATCCATATTCCTCAACCGGTTGGTTTATTCTTTCCAGATCGCGGTCGCAAACCGCAACCAGCTTATACATTTCATTTTGTTCCGAAAAACGTTGTGCATGCACCAGCCCCATGCGTCCAAGCCCGCAAATTCCAAAGTTGATAGTTTCCATGATCAATTATTTTTCCTTAATGACTGCCATATGCGGAATAATATATTTGGGATTTGCCGAAATCTTCACAATGCCAGCCGGGAAATCTTTTTTGTAAATAATATCTCCGTTTTTTTCATTCTCCCACACGGCTGTCATCTTAGTTTTTTTCCAGCCTTCAAGCTTGGGTTTTCTATATCGTTTGTCGACAAATAAATAGACAGTAACTGGGGCGCTGACCTTAAAACTGAAACCAGTACCAGGCAGACCTGGATTCCCCCTGGGAACAACTATTGCCTGAAGTCCTTCGAGTTCTTTCGGGACCGTTTTCAGTTTAAATCGATCTGCAGTGCGTAATTCTCCAACCTTGCATATTGCTTCTTTCCCATTATCAGTAACGTCACTAATTTTTACTTCAGCCATGGCGGCAACAGAAATGCTGACAAAGCACAACAATAAAAATGCTTTTTTTAACGTTCTCATATTACGTCCTTATTTGTTTGTGTTCTAATGTGAAAAATAATAGTCAATTGTTATTTTATATGCGCCTCCAATTTAATTGTCATTAGTCGTAATCTGGAGCCATTTGTCCGGCTGGTGAAAACTGCCTCCATCGAAATTCGCGATACTGGAGAACTTAAAGATTAGGAGAATCACAATGAAGTTATATTGTTGCAGATACTTCATAGCAACATCATTCCTCCCCCATTATTTTTAACTTCTAGAAATATATTTTGCATGCTTAATTCCTTTATCTAAACATGCCTCCGGAAGTCTGCTGCCCCCCGGAGGCATGTTTACCATTCTTTATTGAAGCCACTTTTTTGTTGCTTCAATCGTTTTCAGAAGCCAGAATCATTATAGGATAAAGATTCGGACGGTTATATGGTCCGGTTCCTTTCGGGGTCATGGTCAAAGCCCATTTTGCATTTTTATCTTTATCGCGATCATTTATGAACAAGGCGAATCCCATGGAGTAATTTGCTTCCAGTCTTGCGGGCAGCAGATATCTGGCGGGAATGGCGGTTTCGTATACATAACCTTTATCCGTTTTTGTGAATTTACAGGCAATGTCATTCGCGAAGGTTTTGTCTTTGGGCGCCGATGTTCCCAGGGTCAATTGCATGTCCGGAGTGCGGCAGCGGAACATTCGGGCGCTCTTGCCATCGGCTGATGGCATAAGAGTATAGGCATAATCATCCTCGTCAAATGTAGTAGTCCCGTTTTTACGAGCGCTGCAGCGCGTGTCAAAAAATATCTGCAACGAATCATTGTTCCAACGCTGTCCGGCATTCGGGTATTCTTCGTGCTTGAAGACATCGTCAACAACATTAACCTTAAGATAGAGATAATCCTTATCCCAGGCTGCCTGGAAATTCGCGGTGAGATCGCCTTTATATCCGTGTTTCAGAAACTGATTTGTTGCTGATATGCATTTATTCGTTATCGGAATGGCTGGAATATCCTTCCAGTTTCCCTTGAACGGTTTAACGGCAAAGCCTTTGAATTTTATTTCCGAACTTGCCTTTTGCCCTTTTTCGCCGGTAAATGTATAGGGAATATTGACGGTTTCGATCCGGTCGAATGAAAGAGAGAGTTTCAGATTGACGGGAACTTCAACACTGACAAATGGTTTCAAATTCAGCTTTTTCGTATTTCCGGCCACCTCCAATGTTCCTGAAACATCTCTGCTTACGGAATTTGTCAGCGTAATTTTTGCGCAGGTTGGAGATGTCAAGTCTTCGGATATTCTGAGTGGAATTGCGCTTTTTCCGATTATTTCGGCATGTGCGAGAGCATGACATAATTCGTCAATTTTCCCCTTTTCTCCGCGAATGAACAGCGGAAACGGTGATACCGGAAAACAATTGTCCTTGCGCACTGTTCGTTCAGCTCCCATCATATCGAAAAATTCAACTTTCTGTTTACCAAAGTCAGCCCGCGCCATCGGACCCTGTTTCATTCCCTTGTCAACAAGTGGCTCCTGATTCCAGACGGCGGCGACGCCACGCCCTTTGCCATCTTCCCAAACAAGGCACTTGGTTCCGTTGGCAAATGAAACGTCCTTGACAAAGCGCTTTACGTTACCCAGCAGAACACTGAGTGTATTGGGGATTTTCTGATATACACGAGGACGCAGGTCAAGGTCGAGGTTATAGACACCTGGGCGGTTTGTCGCCGAGGAATTGGCGCTGATGACCTGGTCCGGTTTCGTCATGAAGATCAGCCACGAGCGCATAAAGTAAGCAGCCGAACGTTTCTCAACCCAGCCGATGTCATACGAGAGCGTGCCGGAACTCCAGCCTTGATTGTCCCACTTGGCGCTTTCGAGCCCCCATGCCGGAACCTCATAAGGACCATAATGCATACCCTCAGCGAAGTAATATTTCACGTTTTTATATCCATGTTTTTTCTCCACTACGTCAACGAGCGCTTTGAAATTGGGTTCGAGATTGAGAATATTATGGGTGTAAGTGTGGGTCTGGACGACTTCTATTGGCATCTTTCCTTTAACTTTCTCAAGGAATTCGTCGATTTCCCTGACGCCGCGGCCGATATCCATGTTGCAGGCTCCGCCTTCGGCAAATAGTGAATCGGGATAAACGCTCTTCACCCCTTCCCTTACAGCCATGATAAGGTCAGGATAGTGGGGATCGTCCTTAATCTCTTTTGGGAATTCCGAACCGAGAAGATAAATTCGGCGAGGCGAGGCTTTTTTGACAATCTCCGCTACGATTTTTTTGACTTTGTCGCGGTATTCTGGCGTCCAACAGCCACAGAGACGGTAATCCGGCAGCAATCCGCCTTTGCCAGCCCAATAGTCATACCTTGAATCTGTGAAATAAAAAAATAAATAAGTATGGCCCGGTTTCGGATCGGTTTTGGGGAAGAATTTTTTAAATTTTTCCGTTTTACCTGTTCTGCTCCCTACGCTGGAATCAAGAAGTTCGAAGCGATATTTCGCGCAAAGTTCATCTAAGGCTTTGGTTGGATATGGTTGATGAACATTACAACCACAACCGATCTGCATATTACGGCGATAGTAGTTTTCCAGGCCCGGATAAGCATCCGCATAGTAACAGCCTCCGGCGTAATTGTTGGAAAACATATTTTTCATTTTGTGCTTATTGGCAAGGAACGGCATCACGCTGAAACGGAAGAAGTCGTTATATTTTAACGCACCAACCTTGAATGCGACTTTAACCGTATGCACGCCATCCGGAGTCTTTCCGTCCAAGTCAAGTTTGAATTCGGGAGTTTCGTCTTTTTTGAAGTTGAAGTTAATGGTTTTCCGGTAAAACGTCTCACCGAAAATATTGCTGGCAGTCACCATCGCCTCACCGGATACGGAATCCTCCAGCGTGGAGAGCGTTAAACGCGCGTCAATAGGTTTACCGCTTTCGATGAAATCTCCCGGAGAGGACGTCAGAAGCATGGCGGAGACAGGCGGGGCGACGAACGCCGTGGCTTTGTCACCTTTCTCAATCTGGATACCATCAAGGTAGGCCACTCCGCCCTCTGGCGCTTTAAATACGAAACGCGGGGTCAGGCAGGTTCTCGACGGCGCCTTGAATGTTAAACTGTAGCGTTTCCATTCGGTGGTGAGGGAATATCTTTTCTTTCCGTAGGATTTATATGCATGATTCGTAACCGCTACGCTTGCTTGAACGGGCAGTTTGGAAGCTCTGGCATAAAAGCTGATCGTGTAAGCCCCGCTGTTTTCCACGGGGATCGGCGAAAAAATGAAATTGGAGAGCCCTTTAGGAGGCATAGTCATCTTTAAACAATGTTTCCCGAATTTCGGATCGTCTTCCGATACCGTTACCAATTCGGTGGACAGCCAGGGGACGATTAAATTCCAGTTTGTGAGAAAAAGGCGTCCCTGTGCAAAATAAGGATTGTGTGCCAGGTTTCGCGTAGGAGATGGAGCAACATCAAGGGCGTCGACACTTGCCATAAGATCATCTTCGGTGTTTGTTTCCGCCGATCCCCCATATTCGAGAGGTGCAAACTTCAGGTTGATAGTGTGTTTTCCCGGACTCGCCTTATTGGCGCGGGGATGGAAAGCCAGTAACCCATCCTGTCGTGCAAACATCGCCAGTTTGGATTCAACATCTATTTCGAAGCTGCTACTGGACGGCTCTGTAAAAACAAGAATTTTTTCAGGATTCCCGTACATTTGCTGGCTGCGATTTTTCGGAAAAACCGATTTTTTGCCATTCACGCTGTATGTTTCAGCGTTGGAAGTCTGCCACATCAGGTTCATGGCGCTTTTTCCCGTCAGTACAGGAAGATCGTGTTCCAAACGTATATCCACTTTGTCGCTGGAAAGCAACGATATCGTCATTTTGTAGTTTCCACAACGTTCTGTTTCTCCTTTTGCGTGGCAAGGTACTCTTCCGGCAATGATGAAAGATTTGCTGGCTTCGTCAACGGTAAAACTTGTAACGCCAAGACGCTTCCCGAATTGAGACGGCACTGTTATATTGGCGTTTTGATTGCTTATCCACGGAGAGTATGGAGTCTTGGCGTAAAAATATATTTTTGAGATTTCATGTCCTTCGCCCATATACACCATAACCCCACTGTTAAACACCTGGAGACTTTTAGTTCCGAAACGTATAACACGCTTCGCTCCGTCAAAGACAGGTGAAACTTGGACACTTGGATTTTGCGAGTTCTTTTTCTCGAATGGAGCAGGCGGGTTTGGGAGTTTTTCTTCTGGATGTGAAAGTGAACTACAAGCGTATAATATTCCTGACAGCACAAAAACGCTTAGGCATATTAATCCCTGACGCAAGAAATTTAATTGTCTTTTATTTTTTCCAACTGTGGATCTGCTTATTTTTCGGAAAGCATACTTCATTATTGATTCCTTTTGTATTTTTCTCACTGTTTATTTCATGATTTTACAATTTCTTATTCAAATCTTCTGCTTGAGTAATTTGTTTGACGAATGGCAAAAGGTTCCCACGTAATTTCAGGAAAATTTATGGCTTGAACATGACCATCCGCAAAAAGATGATTGCTTGAATTCCCATGCATATCCAATCGATATACTGCAAGACCCACTGGACTCGCTCCATTGTATTGATAGTTTTTTATACTCCACAACGCATATTTCCAAACGGTTGAACTACTCGGGTTGTCACTTCCTAAGTCATCGGCTCTTTCTCCCATGACAATGAAGTTTGAAGGGGATTTGATTTGAACAGTTTTGCAACCGTCATCAATGTCCCGATACCCCTTCAAACCGCCGCCCAATCCATACGTGCCGCCATATGAGCTTGCATCAGCATTGACCCCGTTCAACATGTAAGTTCCAAGATAATGGTTCCACTGCACCGTGCCTGTCGGTTTCCAGGAAAAAGACGGGCAACGGAGAACCGGAGTCTCTTTCCCGGCGATTGTAATA
This sequence comes from Victivallales bacterium, assembly GCA_963678815.1. Lineage (GTDB taxonomy): Bacteria > Verrucomicrobiota > Lentisphaeria > Victivallales. Next base: position 1,956,412 of record OY787460.1, on the reverse strand, counting down.
GACGGAACATATTCATTATTTATAAGTGTTATCCACCAGTAGCCATAATTAGTAGAATTGTATACATACCAACCATTGTTATCACTGGTGTAGTTGGCATGGACAAGTCCATACTGTTTAAGGTTGCCAGCACAGGTAATTCTTCTCCCAGACTCCCGCGCCTGTTTCAACGCCGGCAACAGCAATGAGGCAAGTATCGAAATAATTGCGATCACTACGAGGAGCTCGATGAGCGTGAAAATTGATTTCCTTTTCATTGTTTACGTCTCCTGGATTAGGATTTAGAGTTGTTTTGCGGAGAAAACGTTTTTTTCATTGTACCATTCCTCTTACCTTTTCTTTTGTTGTTACACCCTTTACCATATTCCAATCGAAATCGGTTTTGTTCAGAAAGTCTCCATTGTTTCCGTCCATCAGTTCAACGAGCTTGTCAGTTGCCAGGGAAATGATTTCATGATGGGGTTTGCAAGACATTGTCGGACGCCAATCTGTGTTTCTGAATCCAGTGATAAGCTGTAAGTCTTCAGGGATGCGGATGTCATGCTCATCCGCCATTTCGCGTATGACGTCAGCTTGATCAAGACGACAGATCACAGCATCAATATTTTTCAGTATTGCTGGAAATTTTTCTTTAAATTCAGAATCATGCATGAACAATTCCTGACAAAAGGGAACATTGTATTTTTTGAAGATACGTTTGCAACCAGAAATGAAACGTTTCTTGTCGACAGTGGTTATATGTGCAATGCGCTTAGCTCTACGCGAAAGCAAATATTCAAATTGGGCGTATATTTCCCGTGCGTGGTCAAGCCAAATGTAGTGACCGCAAAAAGGCTGATGCTTTCCAGTGCACACAGCAACCACAGGAAGGCCGGAAGCATCAATTTTTTCAAACTGACTGATATTATTATCAGAAACTCCCCACCAGAAAAGACCATCGAGTCTGGATTCAGCGAGTTCTTCAGAGAGGCGATCCAAATCGGATACAAATACCATTTCCACGTTGAACTTTAGGCGTTCTGCCTGTTCCAGAAACACACGCATGACTCGAGCAGCTTCTGCTTCAAAAAAAGGCAGTCCGCCATTTATAAGAAGAATACCAACAAGTTTTTTGTCCCGGATATATTTAATACCAGCGTTGTGATTCACAAAATAACCGCGGCGGGGAACTTTTGTCAGAAAATTGGCCAACACCATATGTTCCAAAGTGCGGCGGATTGTACCACGCGCAACGCCGAACATTGCTGCCAGTTCACGTTCTGTCGGAATGGCAACATCCGTTTCAGAACGCATAGCCATATTGACAATATATTGCCTGAGCCTCATATGTTCTTCTATACATGATTTAGGCATTATAAAATATCCTTATACTTAAAAGTTCTTAATTATACCATGCTGTACCAAGATTATTATACTATGATATCGAAGCATTGTCAATAATACTCAGAAAAAAAGTCAGTCCATTGGGGGAATTCATTGAATTTTGACTTGAAATCGCAGGTTGAGAAATTGTAACTCATAACGCTTATTCTTTGCTAATAGCGAATAGTGAATAGTGAAGCAGGTCATTCCAAGAGAAGGAATCTGGATTTTACGTAACCACATGAATAGCTACCAAAACAGATAATCGTTATGAAATCTTTCTTTCTCTAAGCTTTTTTCTCGGCATAAGTAGTGCGTCGCATTAGCAACATATCTGTTGAAATTAAGGTATATAGTATGGTAATTGCTGCTGGTGATAGCGAGAGAACATTGACTGATAATAATCTTCTTCTTTGCTGCTGGTATTTTTTTTTGATCATTATTGACAATGCTTCGATATCATAGTATAATACCCCTCGTGGTATAGGTTGGTATAAAATAAAGCCAAAGGATATTAAAAAATGCTTATATCAGGTATTTAACTTGACTTTACCCGGTGATGAAAATTCAAAGGCAACTCTATGAAATATAAAAATGAGCCCAAACAACCTGTAGAATGGGGATTTGTTAACGAGCTTAAAAGTCCGATTGAAAGGATTTTTAACTGGAACAGAAATGAACCTACTGCAGGAGAAGCTGACTTAAGCGGAGGCATTGAAATATTACCGGGGTTTCCAGATAACCGGAAACTGCTTGAAACCGCCTATAAAGATTTGTGGGGTTTTTTCCGTGAAGCGAGAATCAAGACTGGAGGCTATAAGATAATAACCGTTGAAAAACAGGGGATGGAATTCGAGTCCTATCAAATAGAAATCGACAAAAAAGAATGTCGAATACTTGCCAGTGACAGTGAAGGAATAAGGCGGGGAATTTATTATCTTGAGGATTTACTGCTTGACAATGATGGGCCTTTTCTCAAACTCGGGAAAATTGAAAAGAAAACTTGGATCAAAACAAGGATTTCCCGCTGTTTCTTCGGCCCGATAAAAAGGCCGCCTTTTAACCGTGACGAACTGATGGATGATATCGATTATTATCCTGACGAATACCTGAATAAATTAGCGCATGAAGGCGTAAACGTATTATGGCTGACCATAGAGTTCAAAGACCTTTGCCGAACGTCCGTCATTCCGGAATATGGCTGTGATGCAGAGAAACGTCTTGCCAAATTACGAAAAACCGTTGATAAATGCCTTCGTTACGGAATAAAAACCTATATATTTTGCATTGAGCCTGCCGCATGGAATATAGATGATCCGATATTGCTCCGCCATCCGGAACTTGGCGGCGCGAAAAAAGGCGACGTTATATATTTCTGTCCTTTTTCAGATATCTCCCAGAAATACTTGTATGAATCCGTTTACAGTATTTTCAAAGCTGTTCCCGATTTAGGCGGCATGATCAATATATCCCACGGCGAAAGATCCACTACATGTCTGAGCAGCATTGAGTCGTCGGAGGCAAAATCTGTCGATTGTCCGATATGTTCGGGTAAAGAAAACTGGGAAATATTACATGCCTCGCTTTCCGCCATGGAAAGAGGCATGAGAGACGCGGCGCCTGACGCACACCTGATAAGCTGGCTTTATGCTCCGCGAACCGGCAAATGGGCGGACTGGTATTATGAGATTGCCAAACATACGCCTGAAAATGTAACACTTCAGTTTAATTTTGAATCCGGCGGAGAACTGGAACACTTGGGTAAAACACATATCGGTGGCGATTACTGGCTGTCTTATGTCGGACCTGCTGAAAGATTTAAAAGGATCGCTGAATCGGCAATTTCTTCCGGCATTCAGATGTCCGCAAAAATTCAAGTCGGTTGTTCTCATGAGATTGCGACAATCCCGTTCATTCCGGTTCCTTCGTTGCTATATCACAAATACAGGGAAATGCATAAACTTGGCGTTTCCCATGTAATGCAATGCTGGTACTTCGGCAATTATCCGGGATCAATGAATAAAGCCGCAGGGATGTTGGCATTTGAAGACTTCAGTGACAACGAAAAAGATTTTCTGTTCAGGCTTGCCCGTCCTGATTGGGGAGAAAGCTCCGGTGAGGTTGTAAAAGCCTGGGAGATTTTTGCGGATGCCTATTCAAATTATCCGTTCACAATGATATTTCAATCATATGGCCCAATGCACGATGGCGTGGTCTGGCCCCTGCATCTTTTCCCTGCCTGGATGCCGCTTGCCCCAACCTGGCTGCTGGACAGCGGAACCAGCGGCGACTGTATTGGAGAATGCTTGGGTGACTACAGCATCGAGGAGGCAATGGAACTCTGCCGCCGGATGTCGGAAAAATGGAATGAGGGTGTTGCGATTATGAAAAATCTGCGCAAAGATTTTTCCGGCAATTCTGCGCGGTTGAAGGATATTGCTCTGGCTGATGCAATAGGATTACAGTTTTCAAGCGGTTATGGCATTCTGTGTTTTTATGCGTTGCGCGAAAAATTATTCAAGGATTCCGATGATTCAAAAAACGATATTCTTGATCAGATGGAAGCTATCGTTTTAAAGGAAATAGGTATAAGCAAACGGATGATCGAGCTTTGCGAAAACGATTCTCGATTGGGATTCCATTCAGAGGCCGAGGGCTATAAATATTTTCCTGAAAAACTTACATGGCGCATCGGTACGCTTGAACTGCTATTGAGGGAAGATTTCCCCAAAGCGCGCAATAACCCATTGCCTGTTCCGGTTGATACTGATGAGATTTATAATTGCAACAGCGATGTTTGTGAAGACTGCGAAGCTTTTACCTGGAAAGCCTCCAACGATGATAAGTTTCTGACTCTTGAACTTGAGTGTCCTAACCGGGGCAATCCCGACCAGTTTTTCATCGATGTCATGTTCAGGGAGTCTTCCCTCATGACAATGTTCCTGTATAAATCCGGATATACGGACTCTAATAAACCAGGTTGCTCATGCCATATATCAGAAACATCTAACGGCTGGAAAGCTGAGGTAAAAATACCAATGGAGGGGAATGATAAAACCGCGCGTTTTTCCATTATAAGAATAAAGAATAATAAGGAAATAGCCGGATGGGGCGGCAAACCACTGAAATATCGTGTGCGGCTTAGCATTTACAATCCGAAAGAAATGGGTTTATTGAATTTGTCCCGGTAGCTTTTAACATGAATTTATAAAAGATTTATTGAAATTGAAAGGAAAAACATAAAATGCACAAAATAACATTTATGGGAGCCGGAAGCACGGTTTTCACCAAAAATGTCATCGGGGACTGTATGCTTTGCGATTCCCTGAAGGACTCTCATTTCGCGCTATATGACATTGATGGCGTCCGTTTGAGCGAATCTGAGAGAATGGTAAATACCTTGAATGCCAACATCAACAGTCGCCGTGCAACAATTTCAACTCATCTTGGGACTGAACATCGGAGGGACGCGCTCAAAGATGCGGATTTCGTTATTAATGCCATTAATGTTGGCGGCTTCAAACCGGCAACGGTGATTGATTTCGAGATACCTAAAAAATATGGCTTGCGTCAAACTATCGGCGACACAATAGGCATTGGCGGCATTTTCCGGGCATTGCGCACCATTCCGGTATTATTCGAGTTTGCTGAAGATATGAGTGAAGTATGTCCTGGAGCGTGGTTTCTCAATTATACCAACCCGATGAGCATTCTGACTGGCGCCATGCAACGCTATACTAATATTAAAACCATCGGTTTGTGCCATTCGGTTCAAGTGTGTTCAAAAGCATTATTCCAAGCTTTGGGGATGGAATATGATCCCTGGCGCATCACCGACTATATTGCCGGAATTAATCACATGGGGTGGTTGCTGGAAATAAAACGTGACGGTAAAGACATCTATCCGGAAATACGTGAACTTGCAAGAAGAAAAATTTCAGAATGGCGCACTGCAAAGAAAGAGGACAAGTCCTGGGATATGGTGCGTTTGGATATGATGGGGTACTTTGGATATTACATGACTGAGTCAAGTGGGCACAATGCGGAATATTATCCTTATTGGATCAAAAAACAATATCCACATTTAATTGATGAATTTAACATTACTCTTGACACCTATTTGGCAACCTGTGTCAGGCAGATTGAAAAGTGGGCCACGTTAAGCAAGGAACTCGTGGATAATCCAAAACTGACTCATGAACGCTCAAACGAATATGCATCAGTCATTATGGATTCGATTCTCACGGATGCTCCGGCAAAAATCGGAGGAAATATACTGAATGACGGGCTCATTTCAAATTTACCGGATGAAGCGGTTGTTGAAGTTCCCTGCCTGGTTGATGCCAGTGGAATCCACGGGACAAAAGTTGGCAGACTGCCCGAGCAACTTGCGGCCCTAAATCGAACCAATATCAACACGCATCTGTTGACTATTGAAGCTGCCGTCACCCGAAAAAAAGAAAATATCTATCATGCCGCAATGCTGGACCCGCATACTTCATCTGAATTAACTCTTGATGAAATTCGCGATATGTGTGATGAAATGTTGGAGGCCCATGGTGATTTTATCCCTGGATTCAAATGATTATGACGGTGAATAAACATAAGCTCATAAAGGAATTGACAATCAAGCATATTTGAAAAGTGTGACAGAGTGAAGGTTTTCAGATACGCAACTTAATTTAAGCAAAATTTATTAAAGAAACGCCAACATCAAGATAAGGGAAAAGGAGAATCAAATGAATTACTTCCAGTTTAATGTATTAACGAGAAGGTTGTTTTTATGGGATTGATTGACTGGCTGATTGTGATTATTCCGGTGGTGATTATCATCGGGATCGGGTTTTATTCGAGAAGATATATTCGCGGGGTGGCGGACTTTCTGGCGGCGGGTCGAGTTTGCGGTCGTTATGTGATCAGTGTCGGTGATATGGCTAATGGGCTTTCAATTATTGGTCTGGTTGCATATGTCGAAGTGCATTACAAAACCGGTTTTGCCCTTGGTTTTTGGGGCAAGATAATTGGTCCATTGGGGATTTTTCTGGCGTTGACCGGATTCTGCGTTTACCGTTTCCGGGAAACCAAGGCGCTGTCGCTTGGACAGTTCCTCGAAATGCGTTACAACCGTTCACTGCGTATTTTCGCCGCGGCGTTGCGCAGTCTTTCTGAGATGTTGGCGAACATGATCATGCCAGCCATTGCGGCGCGGTTTTTCATTTATTTTCTCGACCTGCCGCACACGCTGCATATCTGCGGGTTGGCGATCCCGACTTTCATGGTAATTATCGTTATCTGTCTGACGGTGGCGATCGGTTTGATCTGCATGGGAGGAACGCTGGCAATTATTGTCACCGACTCCATCCAAGGGATGTTTTGTTTTCCGCTTATTGCCACGTTTGTGATCTTTATCCTCTGCAAATTCAGTTGGTCGAACGAAATTGTCCCAGTGATGATGGACCGCGTCCAGGGAGAGAGTTTCCTTAGTCCTTATGACTTGTCAAACCTGCGTGATTTTAACCTGTTTTTTCTGGTGGTAACGGTTTTTTCTCTTATCCTTCATCGCGGCAGTTGGCTTGGGGCCGGCAGTAGCGGAGCCGCCAAAACTCCGCACGAACAGAAAATGGCAAGCTTACTTGGCAACTGGCGCAGTTCAGTGACCTTAGTATTTTACGTGCTGATCGCGGTTACCATTATCACATTGCTGAATCATCGCAACTGGGCGCCACAGGCCAAAGATATCCGAAGCAATATTTCGTCTCATATATCCAAAGAGTTGATTTCTGACGAAACCAAGCGCAAGGAGTTCAACGCGCGAATCAACTCGGTTCCGTCCCAATATCACCAAATCGGGGTTGACAAACCTTTGTCCCAGAATGCCAACCTGGATACTCCAACGCTGAAAACCGCGCATAAAACTTTCAGGGAATTCAACGGCGAAACCGAAGGCAACGCCAAATTTCAGCAGTACCGGACGCTCTTCCATCAGATGATGTTTGGACAGTCAATGCGGAAGATGTTGCCGCCGGTGATGCTTGGTTTGTTCTGTCTGCTGATGATCTTGGCGATGATTTCCACCGACGACTCGCGCATTTATAGCGCCACCATTACTCTGACCCAGGACGTGATCATGCCTCTCCGGAAAAAACCGTTCGAGCCGAAACAGCATGTCATGGTGCTGCGTCTCGTGGCAATTTGCATCGGCATATTTTTCTTTTGTGGATCTTATTTCATGGCGCAACTTGACTATATCCAGCTTTTTGTTACGCTGATGACTGCCATGTGGATGGGTGGCTGTGGTCCAGTAATGCTTTTCGGACTTTACAGCCGCTTTGGGACGACCGCCGGGGCGTTTACTTCGCTGATCGCCGGAATGTCAATATCCATAGGCAGTGTTCTGGTTAAGCGCAATTGGGCTGATATTGTTTATCCGTGGCTTGATCATGCTGGTCTTGTCGAGCCGATCGGCAATTTTCTCTCGACCGCGTCCAGTCCTTTTAGTCCCTACATCGTTTGGGAAATGAGTCCGGTCAAATTCCCGATCAACAGCTATGAAATTTATTTCATGACCATGCTGATTACGCTCTTCCTCTACTGTACGGTGTCGTATTTCACGATGAAAGAACCGTTCAATCTCGACCGCATGCTCCACCGCGGCAAGTACAACCTTGATCACGACAAAAAAGACAGCTTCAACTGGTCTTTCCACACCATATTCAGCAAACTCCTCGGCATCACCAAGGAATATACAATCGGCGATAAAGTCATCGCCTGGTCGTTATTTTTCTACAGTATCATTTGGGGATTTGTTCTCACTTTTGTCGGGGTGATTATCTGGAACGCGATTACTCCGTGGCCGATCCAGTGGTGGGGAAAATACTTTTTCGTCGTTTATCTGGTGGTTCCGGGAGCCATGGCGGCAATCTCGGCGGTCTGGTTCGGGATCGGCGGTAGCATCGACCTTTTCCGGATGTTCCGAGACCTTAAGGCGCGCGTCGATAATCCTTTGGATGATGGCTGGGTTGAAGGACATGTTTCACTGGCTGACAAGGAGGAATTTGAACATCTGGAACACGAAAAAACTAACAATAAACACGAGCAAAAGGAAAAATGAAAAACATCAAAAGAGAAAATATGAATGGGCCAAATCTTTTTAACCGAAACCGTATCAAGGAGAATAAGGTAAAAATATTATTTTGTATTTTAATGATGATCATGACATTCAATGCTTGGGCTGACTTGAAAATGCCCCAAATATTCAGCGATAACATGGTGTTACAAAGGAATATGCCGATTCCAATCTGGGGAAAGGCCAACCCCGAAGATAGGGTGACAGTAAAATTCAAGGGACAGGAGAAAACCGTCAAGGCTGATAGCGAAGGTAAGTGGATGATTCGCCTTGATCCGTTGTCAACATCCGCAAAAGGTGAAACATTAACCATAACCGCAGGCAAAGAAAAAAAAGAATTCAAAAACGTACTGGTTGGCGAAGTATGGCTGTGCTCCGGACAGTCGAACATGCGGTCTTCGTTCAGATATTTGAAAATACTGGAAGAGGTCGAAGGCGTTCATTACCCATTGATACGATTGACCAGCGGCAGGAAGTGGTCCCTTTGCAACACAGAAAACTTACGAAGCTTCTCCGCCGTTGGCTATTATTTCGGATTGAATCTCTGGCAAAAACTGCAAATTCCAATAGGCCTTATAAATATATCCAGAGGAAGCTCATCTATTGAAGCTTGGATGACCCCGAAGAGCCTTGTTGAAAATGATTCACTTGTTGACATCAATGGTGACAGGCTTCTTGATGAAATGAAGAAATTTCAGGAGTTTTATTCCAAATATGAGAGTAAACAACTATCCAAAGAAGAAATTGAAAGTGTGTTTTTGGAGTATTGCACAAAAAATAGGAGGAAAGCCTATCTGAAAGACGGCAAGCCCAGAGCTGATAAATACAAGCAAATATTCGGGCATATGAGTGTAAGAAAACCGGCGCACTTATATAACTCGTTAATGGCCTTGATTGTGCCATTTGGTATCAGAGGGGTGATTTGGTATCAGGGGGAAACAAATAACAAAGACAGGCAATATGCTGAAAAACAGAAAATACTTATTGACAGTTGGAGAAAGCTCTGGAATGAAGGAAATTTTCCATTTTACATTGTCCAAATAGCGCCATATAGAGGATATCTGACTTTGCCAACATTCTGGCTTGAACAATATAAGGCGGTGCGCGATACAAAAAATACCGGAATTGTTTCAACTGTCGACATCAGCGACATTAAAAATTGTCATCCGTTAAACAAACGTGATGTGGGGAAACGCTTGGCGTTGCTGGCATTACGTGACACTTATGGAGTGAAAAACATTGTTGCATCCGGTCCGACTTTTAAATCTGCAAAAACAGTAGACAACTCAATCGTTGTCACATTTGACAATTGCGGCAGTGGTTTAAGCATCAGGGATGGAAAGGCTCCTGACTGGTTTGAAGTCGCCGGTTCCGACTACAAGTTTTTTAAAGCGGAGGCGGAAATAATTGGCAATATGGTAAAGGCAAAATGTCCTGAAGTGAAACATCCCCAATACGTAAGATACGGCTGGAAGAACATTGCCGAACCAAACCTTTGCAATAAGGAAGGACTTCCTGCATTTCCATTCAATACGGCAGAACCATTTTTTCAAAACAAATAAAAAGGATTTATCCAAATGAAAACCAATCCGACAATTGTATTTCCCGAGCCGAAAAAGGCTGCAATTGAAAACCTTGAAATGCCCGTGCCCGGTCCAGGTGAAGTATTGATAAAATCAACCAGGACGATGATCAGTATCGGCACCGAAATGACCGCGTTCTGCGGCGAATTCCCCAAAGGCACCAATTGGGAAAAATTCTTCAGTTGCCCCTACTATCCCGGTTACAACAATATCGGCACGGTGGTTGATGTCGGGCCCGGTGTTGACAAAAATATGATCGGCAAAAAACTCGCGACAAACGGCACTCATGCCGTATACGTTACGGCTGCGGTTCAGGATGTAACGGTCACCGACGCCAATGCCGGAGAGCTTCAGGCAAAGGGCAAAGGCGGAACCTTTGATCTTCCTGAATCCATAAATGATGATTATGCTGTCTTTTTCACGATTCCGCAAATTGTCATGAACGGCATTCGCAGTTCCAAAGTCACCTGGGGCGAATGCGCCGTGGTTTACGGGCTGGGACTGCTCGGACAGTTCGCCGTCCGGTTCTGTCGGCAGTGCGGGGCGGCCCCGGTGTTTGCTGTGGACGTCGCCGCTGATCGCCTGGCTTATCTTCCGGATGATCCGGCAGTAATTCCGGTCAATCCCAAAGAACAGAATGTGCTCGAAACGGTAAAAAAACACAATCATGGCCGGATGGCGGACGTGGTGTTTGAAGTCACTGCCAACGCGGCGCTGCTGGAACAAGAGCTTTCAGTACTGCGAGAAAAAGGACGGTTGCTGCTGTTGAGCAGTCCCAAGGAAAAGGTAGTTTTCGATTTTCAGGATTACTGCGCCTGGCCGAGTTACACCATCATCGGCTGCCATAATTTTTCGCATCCGGCATATCCGCAAAACGACAACCCCTGGACGATGGCGCGGCATGTCGAGTTGTTTTTCGACCTGCTGAAACGCGACGAACTGGACATGGAACGTTTGATAAGCAGGCGGGTTGATTATACTGCCGCGCCGGGAGTCTACCAGGACTTGCTTAATGACCGTTCAAAGGACATGGGGATAATCTTCAACTGGGACAATGCCGAATGAGTACAGAGTCGGTAAATTTTGATCCGAAAATCTATATCTGCCGGATGGCGGAAGGGCTTTCTGGAAATTTACCGGCTGAATCTGCCTGGAAGACGGCGATGCCGTTGTGGCCATTGTTTCATTTTTCAGAAGACACTGCGGAAAAACAGAAAGCGCGTCCGGCTGCGCGGGAACAAACCGCGTGCTGTATGCTTTGGGACGAGAATTTCCTGTATGTGTCAGCCCGACTCATGTGCGACGAATTTTTCGCGTTGCCGGAAGCGGTGACTTGGGAAAGCGATGCGCTCGAATTATTCCTGCAACCTGACGGCAAAAATCCGTATTATGAATTTCACGCTACCGTGGATGGACGTGTTTGGGCAGCGAGTTATTCGGGGGATATGGGCGATGGTCAGAAGGTTATGGCAACCGGCTGGGAATTGTGCGAAGAGACCAGGGAGCCTGGTTGCTGGAAAGTAACGTTGCGATTGTCATGGGAAGTCATGCCCGGCAAAACTCCACATTCCGGGGATGAGTGGCGTTTTAATCTGGCTCGCCAGAATTACGGAACCGGGTTCAAGTACGATGCAAAACAGCGCGGCGACGCAGTGCGCGGACGCGAGTTAAGTTGTTCCGCAGCCTTCGTTGGAGGTTTCTGGGCATTTCACGATTGCCTTCATTTCGACATATTGAAATTTGAATAAAGGATTTTACTGATGAAAAAGAAAATAGCGGTAATCGGTTTCGGTTTTATGGGCGTGGTACACGCTAAAAACATTATTGAAAACGATAAACTCGAATTGTGTGCGATCATTGACAGCCGAAACAATATTTTTGACGGGATCGGGCAAACCGGCAATCATGGGGAAATTGATCTGCCGGTCGATAAATTGAAACAAACTCCTGTCTATAAAACGCTTGAGGAATGCGTTGAAAACGAACAGCCGGACGCCGTATCGATCTGCGTACCATTGTTCCTGCACTATGAATTAGCGAAAAAAGCACTGAATCTCGGACTTGATGTGTTGCTGGAAAAGCCGTTCTGTCCGGAAGTCAGTCAGTGCAGTGATCTGATAAATCTGGCAAAAGAAAAAAATAAAATCCTGATGGTCGCGCACTGCATTCGTTTCGATCCGGCGTGGGAATTTCTGGCTGAATGCATTAAGGACAAACGCTACGGCAAACTAAAAATGCTTTCGACATCCAGAAGTTGCGGAGAACCGACTTGGGGCGTTTGGCAGGATGAAAAGATTAAAAAGACTTGCGGCGGAGCCCTGCTTGATCTGCTCCTTCACGACATCGATTTTGCCAACTCATGTTTGGGAGTTCCCTCAGACGTAAAAGTAAATTTCAACGTTGATGACTATTGGGAAATTGAGATCAAATACGGGGCAAGCCCCGCTTTAATAAGTATCAAGGGCGGCTTCCTGAACCGGCACACGGCATTCGCCTCGGAATGCATAGCGACCTTTGGTAACGGCAGCATTCGCTTTAATACCCTGGAGCCGGGGATTGTCCACATCGGCACGGACTCCGGACCGGAAACCATCGATGTAAAAGGCGATGGATATGCAAACGAACTTGACTATTTCGCACAGTGCATTGAGATGCACAAGCAACCGGAAAAATGCCTCCCGGAGGAATCACAACTGGCCATCGAGACCGCTAGAAAAATAAAACCATTACAGGAATAGAAGATATGTCGACAGAAAAAGATTTTCTAGCGTGTGCTCTGCCGCACAGCGCAAATATTTATCACGAAGTTGGGAGATGACATGAAAAAAGGAATTATCTTTGTATGCGGAATGTTTATAGCATTTGCTGTGTTGTCCGCTCCAAACGCAAAAAACTTAAAAGTTATTTCGCTCTTCGGGGATAATATGTTGTTGCAGCGGAATATGAGAGTTCCCATCTGGGGGGCAGCTCTTCCTGGCGGCACCGTCGAAATTAAATTCAACGGCCAAACAAAACAAGCTAAGGTTGGGAAAAATGGAGAATGGAAAACATATTTTGACCCCATGAAAGCAGGCGGACCATACGAAATGACTATTGCCGGAGAAAAAAATCTGAAATTTAAAAATATCCTGATTGGCGATGTCTGGATATGTTCCGGGCAGTCGAATATGGGAATGTGGGTGTGTTCCTCGAAAAATGCTCAAAAAGAAATATCGGAAGCAGATTATCCCGAGATCAGACTTTTTCAACTCAAGGGAAAAGTAAGTGACAAACCGTTAAAAACGCTTGAGGGAAGATGGCGGTTATGCACCCCTTCTTCAGTCGAAAAGTTTTCGGCGGCAGCATATTTTTTCGGACGGGATCTATACAAAAGCCTGAACGTTCCAATTGGTCTTATCCAGAGTTCACGCGGAGCATCCGCGGCGGAAGCCTGGACCACAATGGAAACGCTTGAAAGCGATCCGGCTTACAAACCTTTTATCGAAAACTACAAAAAAGTCTGTAAGGATAAAAAAGTTCTGGAAAAAATCAAGGAATACATGGAACATCGCAGGCAGCAGATTCTTAAGCAGAATCTGTTAAGAAGCCAATTTGGCAAAAAGCGCAGAAAGACAGGATGCACATGGGGAAGACCCGGCTTTGACTCCAATGACTGGAAAACAATGGAACAGCCCGGCGGCTGGCAAAAGGACATGAAGAATTTCGAAGGAATAGCCGATTTCATAAAGGAAGTGGAAATTCCTTCAGACTGGGCCGGGAAAGATTTGATTATGTCTCTTGGTGCCATTGATGAATGCGATATTGCCTTTTTCAACGGCAATGAGATAGGCTCCATCGGCTTTGAAGCCCATCACTACTGGGAAATCCCCAGGAAATATACGATTCCGGGGGGATTGGTTAATCCTGGGAAGTCCATAATTGCAGTCAAAATCGTGAATGAAGTGGGTGCTGGCGGCTTTACCGGCAAGCCGGGTAAGATGTTCCTCCAATCTAAAGGTGGCGGAAAAAAAATACCTCTTGTCGGAGTTTGGAAATACAAAGTGGAAAAAGAACTGAAGAGACCGGAGAGATTGAGACGGCCATATGGCCCCGGACACCATAACGCGCCGTCGGTATTATACAACGCAAAGATCCATCCGATCATTCCTTATGCCATAAAAGGAGTCATCTGGTATCAGGGGGAATCCAACGCCGGTCGCGCGTACCAATATCGTAAGCTCCTTCCCGCAATGATCAAGGACTGGCGAAAAAACTGGCAACAGGGAAATTTCACTTTTCTTATTGTCCAGTTGGCTAATTATATGACTCCTTCCAAAAATCCCGAAAGTTCAGCATGGGCGGAGCTTCGCGAAGCACAGACTATGACAGCGAAAAAGCTTCCCAATTGCGGTCTGGCGCTTGCCATTGATATCGGAGAAGCGAAAAACATCCACCCCAAAAATAAGCAGGATGTGGGCAGACGTCTGGCGTTGGCGGCGCGCAAAATTGCCTACGGCCAGGATATTGTTTATGCGGGACCTGAGTATGAATCAATGAAGATCGACGACAATAAAATTATCGTTAAATTCAAAAATGCCGGTAGTGGACTTATAGCGAAGGATGGCCCTCTTAAACAATTTGCGATAGCCGGAAAAGACAGGATATTCAAGTGGGCTAATGCAGAGATCAAGGGTAATTCCGTGGTTGTCTGGAGCGATAAAGTAAAAGTTCCCGTAGCAGTTCGCTATGCTTGGGCCAACAATCCGGCTGGTTGTAATCTATATAACAAGGAAGGATTGCCGGCCAACCCATTCCGGACGGATGACTGGCCTGGAATTACGGCTAATAAACGGTAAGCGAAAAAGACGGTAATTAGAAATGAAATAGTTTTTTAACAAGAAAGAATATTAATGCGAACCAAGAGATATTTAGTGGTCGGGGCGCATCCTGATGATGGTGAGTTGATGTTTGGCGGATGCGCTTTGAAACTGGTTGCTGCGGGGCATAAGGTGAAATTTGTTTCGTGCTGCAATGGTGATTGCGGGCATTTCAGGATGTCATCTAAAGAGTTGGCGGCAAGGCGCAAAAAGGAGGCGTTGAAGTCTGCTGAGATCGCCGGATTGGAGGAGTATGAAATTCTGGACAATCACGATTGTGAACTGGAGCCGACATTGGATTTGCGCAGGAAAATTACCGGGATAATCCGCGATTTTGAACCGGACGTTGTGATTTCTCATCGCATCTGTGATTATATGGCTGACCATCGCGCCGCCGCGCACCTGGTTCAGGATTCGTCGTATCTGGTGACTGTGCCGATGTTCTGTCCGGAATATGCCATTCCCCAAGTCAATCCCGTTTACATGTTCAGTTATGACACGTTTAAAAAACCTTGTCCGTTTTCGCCGGATATGGCTGTCGCGATTGACGATGTGATGGAACGGAAGCTGGAAATGCTGAACTGTCATGAGTCGCAGTTTTATGAATGGCTGCCCTACAATCAGGGACGGCTTGATGATGTGCCTGAAACGTGGGAGGAACGCAAGAAATTCCTGACGGACGGCTGGTTGTTCCGCAATCGGGATCAGGCGGAAATGGCCGGAGAAAAACTGAAATCCAGATATGGAGAAAAGGCGGCGGAAATAAAATATGCCGAGACATTTGAACTGTCGGAATACGGACGGCAACCGGAGGTGGAAGAGTTGAATGAAATGTTTCCGTTATAGAATTGCATTGGCAGTTTTATGTCTGCTTTTTTTGGGTGGGCGCGGCGTGTTTGCGGGGGAAAGCGTTTCCGCAAAGACGATAGTCAAGGTGCATACTTTTTTCAATCCGAATGACCCGGAGAATGCCTATACCCGTCAGCTTATCGACTTTACCCGGAAGCATCCGGAGATCGAAGTCCGGAAGTGGGGCGGGGTATCGATTCTTGAAGGCGAACGTGCTTCTCTGATGATGTCGATTGCGGGGAAAACGGCGCCGGATATCGGGATTTCATGGTTCCACACCATCCGCAACGAGATCAAGCAGCAGTTCCTTTATCCGCTGAACGAATGGATTGGTTTCGACACCAACGGCAATGGCCGGATCGACGATGACGAAGCCAAGTGGCCCGGATGGAAAAATGTCCCGCCGCTGTGGCGCAAGGTGGCGACTGTTGACGGCAAAGTCTACGGTATTCCCGTTCCCGTGAAGAACATGTCGGCAATCCTTTTCCGCATCGACATGGTGAAGGCCGCGGGGCTGAATCCGAACAAGCCGCCGCGCACCTGGGACGAGTTGTACTATTGGTGTCAGAAGCTGACCGACCCGGACAAAACGGTTCCCGGCGCGATAATTCAGAGCGGTCAGAAAGGCATCTGCCTTCCGCCTCACGGACATTATTTTCTGCCGTGGGTGGAGTCCGCCGGAGGGGAGCCGTTTTTGCAATATCGCACCAGTCTGAAGACTGGGAAAAAGTATGCGTTTCCGCTTAATGAGACAAAATTCATAACGCCGGACGGAGAAAATCTCTCGAAGGAAAAGTCGGTGTGGAAGGCGACGTTCGCGTCTGAGGACGGTTTGAAGGCGGCGGATTTTCTTTACAAGCTTCGCTGGGGCAAATGGCTGATCGATCCGGAAACGAAAGAGCCGGTGACGCTTTCTGATGAAGATGTCGAGAACGGTTTTGTGATGGTCAAGGGACGGAAACTTGTGTTTAAAAACGAGGATGTAATTAAGGGCGTGGCAAGGACGAGAGCTTATCGAGCCGGGATGAATGACGTGGATTTGCTCGGGCATGGAGAGGTGGCGATGATGATCGCGGCGGTCGACGACCTGAAGGCGATGGGCGCGAAAACCAACCTCGATCCGAATCTGTTGAGCTGGTTCCCGATTCCCGCGGGACCGGGGCCGAAAGGCGTCCGGGTTGTGCAGATTTACAACCACTACGGGATAATGTATACCGGCGTCGGGGAGCGTTCGAAGGCGGAGCGCGACGCCGTCTGGAAAACCCTCACGGCGGTCTGCAGCGAGAAAGTTATCGACAACGACGTGACCGCGAAAGTCCTTGAAGGCTTGGGGCGTTTTGTGCCGCCGTCGGAGCTTAAACGCCTCGGTTATGAGGAATATATCCGCAACATTCCGCGCGCCTTGAGACGCAATTTTTCGGAGCTTGAAAGCGGCAGGATCAAGTCGCGCACCGAGCCCTGGGCGGGGTTCTGGTATTTGATCTTTACCGCGCTGAACCGCGAATGTTTCGGGATAATGCTCGGGGCGAACGGCGAGGATTTCGATTACCGCGCGGCGTTGAAAAGCATCGAGCACAAGGCCAATTCCGGACTGATGTTCGACACCCCGAAAAAGGTTCTCGACAAGTGGCGTCCGCTGGTGCGGGGGATTGTCATAGTTGTGCTGTGCGTCATCGTTTTCCTTTTCTGCAGGATCGTCCGGTCGTTTACCCGGAATATCAAAGAGCGCCGCGCGTCCGTCTACAGCCGCTGGCTGCCGGCGCTGATGCTCGCGCCCGCCGTGCTGATCATTCTTTCCTGGCATTATTATCCGTTGTTCCGCGGGATGTTCATGGCGTTCCAGGACTACAAGATCGCCGGTGACGCGAAGTTCGTGGGCCTCAACAACTTCATTGTCCTGCTCCTCGACAAGAGCTTCTGGATGAGCCTTTTGCGCACCTGTTACTTTGTGCTGCTGAACATGCTTCTGGCCTTCACCGCGCCGATAATCCTGGCGGTCATGCTGACGGAGATCACGCGCTTCAAACTCTTTTTCCGGACGCTGTTTTTTCTGCCGCAGATGACCAGCGGCATCGTGATCGCGTTGATGTGGAAGCTGATGTACAACCCCACGCCGTCCGGTTTTTTCAACCAGGCGATATCGTATCTGAACTATATTCCGTTTATCCACATCGAACCGCAGACCTGGCTGAACGACCCGAAGCTGGCGATGATCTGCTGTGTGCTGCCGATTGTCTGGGCCAGCATGGGGATCGCGAGCCTGATCTATCTGGCGGCTCTGCATTCGATCCCGACCGACCTTTACGAAGCGGCCGACATCGATGGTGCCGGAATCCGGCAGAAACTTCTGAAAATAACGATTCCAAGTTTGCTGCCGCTGATCATCATCAATTTTGTGGGCACATTCATCGGCACCTTCCAGAATATGGGAAACATCTTCCTGTTGACATTTGGCGGTCCGGGCGAAGCTACGACGGTTGTGGGTCTTAAAATCTGGATCGAAGCCTACAACAATCTGCATTTCAGCATGGCCACAAGCATGGCGTGGATACTGGGATCGCTCCTGATCGGGCTCACTTTTGTCCAAATTCAGTTCCTTAAAAAAGTAGAATACAAACGAGCCGCAGATTAATTAAAAGAATGGAGTTTTAAATATGGCCTTATTAGCTACAGTCGGGCGAAAAAGCCTGAAACCGAAAATTTTTATAACGTTGTGCTACCTGGTGCTTGTCATCCTCGGGATTACGATGGTGACGCCTTTTCTGATCACGATAACCGGCAGCATGTCCAATAAATTTGACTACGAACGGTTCTGGCCTCTGCCGCGGTATTTCTGGAGCCAGGACGACCGATACATGAAGTGTCTTGTCCCTTATTTTAATGGATATCGCAATTGGACAAAACAGATGAAAGTTTCAATTCCGGAAATGCCGGATCACTGGAGTTCTTGGTCGCTTATCGGGCGCGATGTGAAAGGTGTCGATAAAATTTCAGATCGGTATATTTCCGACTTCAGAAACAACCCGATAACGCAAAAACTTATCGCCGCTGACTACGCCGAATTTACCCAGAATTATCCGCTGTCTGACAAGGTGGTTTGTGCTTCGCAGGTAACTGTTATCAAATTCCTGATGTCCAGTTATGAAGCAAAATACAAAAAAAAATATCCCCAAAAAGCAGCGGAGATGTCGAGTTTAGAACTGCGCAACGCGGCGCTGGAACTTTTGGGCAAGGAATGGAACCTTCCTTTCGAGAGTTTTTACAATATCAGCTTCTACACAGAGATGATGTATCCCATGGATTTTCAGGGATGGTTCCCGCCGTTACAGGACAAAAAATATCAGGCGTACAATCAGTTCAAGGAAGCGGTTGACGCGCATTTTTTCACTCCTGGCATCAAGGGCAAATGGCTTGCCTACCTCAAGGAAAAGGCTTATCCGCGCAACGGCAAAACGGTATTCCCGGTAATGGAGGATCAGCCGGAGGAATTGAAAAAGCTCTGGCTGGATTTCAAAAAAGAGGTGGCCCCGGCTGCCCCGGCGATTCCATTCGCCATGCGCCAAGCATGGTATACCTATCTCGAAAGCGAGGAGATTTCGCAATTCCTGAAAATTCCAACAGGACAGAAATTTAATATTGAACAATACAATAAACTTGCCGTAACGAATTATGAAAGTCTCTACAAAACCCCGTTTCCAGTTCCGGAATCTTTCGCTCCCGGAATCCGGAAGGTGTGGATAAAATTCCAGAATGAACGCTATCCATTGCGTCTGGTAAAGATCAATCCGACGCCAGAGATGGGCAAAGCCTTTGCCTTGTTTTTAAAGAAAACGCTTCAGCATCTGCGGATCGCAAACGAGCTCCTCGGAACTGACTGCAAGTCGTGGAGCGAATTCAATCTGACCGCAAAACCCGTCGAAGGTTTTACCGAAAATGAACGCAACCACCGCGACCTCTGGAAGAACTTTGTCAAGACTCTCCCGGTAGGGAAAAAGACGTTCAGTTCATCGGAAAAAGCCTACCAGAAATTCCTGCTTAAAAAGTACGGCTCACTTGGCGCGGTGAATGAAAAATACTCCTGGAACTTAAAACATATTGAGGAAGCTTTTCCGCCTTTCGCAACGGCCTACACGGTCACATTTCTGAACAATCAATACAACCTTTCATTCCGTCCGATGGCGGACAACTACACAACCGTCATGGACTTTCTGCTGTTCAACGGCAGAGCGATCTGGGTAACGCTTCTTCTGATCATCCTGACCATTGCCTGCACCCTTACCGTAAACCCGCTGGCGGCATACGCGCTTTCCCGTTTCAACCTGCGAGGACAGGATAAAATCCTGCTTTTCCTGCTGGCTACCATGGCGTTCCCGGCGATGATCAGCGCAATTCCGGCATACCTGCTGATGCGCGATCTTGGACTCCTGAATACCTTCCTTGCATTAGTGATTCCAGGAGCGGCCAACGGCATGAGCATCTTCATCCTGAAAGGATTTTTCGACAGCCTGCCGATGGAACTCTTCGAGGCCGCTACCATTGACGGCGCAAGTGAAATGCAGATTTTTCGGATCGTGGCAATGCCGCTGGTCAAGCCGATCCTGGCGATTAACTGCCTGACCGCCTTTATCATCGCCTACAACGGTTGGCAATGGGCCTTGATCATCTGTCAGGACAAAAAAATGTGGACAATCGCCGTCTGGCTTTACCAGGCGTCGCAATGGTGGGGCAGTTCCCCGTGGATAGTCAGCGCTGGCTTTGTGATAGCGTCGATCCCGACCTTTCTGCTCTTCGTCTCCTGCCAGAAGATCATCCTTCGCGGCATAGTCATTCCGTCAATGAAATAAAATATTGCAATCTTTTGGAGCTTATTATGGCTGAAGTTATTTTAGAAAATGTATCAAAGATTTATGATGGTGGCGTGAAGGCCGTTAATGAGATTGACCTGCAAATCAGAGATCGTGAGTTTCTGGTTCTGGTAGGGCCTTCGGGGTGCGGAAAATCTACCACTTTGCGGATGATCGCCGGACTGGAAGAGATATCTGCCGGAACGATTAAAATCGGCAGCCGGGTGGTCAACGACATCCCGCCGAAGGACCGCGATATCGCGATGGTGTTCCAGAATTACGCGCTTTATCCGCACATGACCGTTTACGACAACATGGCGTTCGGACTGAAGCTGCGGAAGTTCAAAAAATCAGACATACACGCGCGGGTCAAAGAGGCCGCCGCCATGCTCGCTTTGACCGACTATCTCCAACGCCGCCCCAAAGCTTTGTCCGGGGGGCAGCGGCAGCGAGTGGCCGTAGGACGGGCGATTGTCCGCAAACCGGAGGCGTTCCTCTTCGACGAGCCGCTGTCCAATCTCGACGCCAAGATGCGGGTTCAGATGCGCACCGAGATAAGCAAGTTGCACAGCCAGTTGGAGACCACGATGATCTACGTGACGCATGACCAGGTCGAGGCGATGACCATGGGCGACCGCATCGTGGTGATGAAGGACGGAGTCATCCAGCAGGTTGACACCCCGATCAACCTTTACGATACCCCGGCGAATCTGTTTGTGGCCGGATTTATCGGCACACCGCCGATGAACTTTTCCAAAGGCGAGATCGTAAAGAAGAACGGCAAACTGGCCTTTCATGAAGACACTTTGTCATTCGCACTGCCGGACGAGTGGCAGGAAAAACTGGCTCCGTATACAGACAAAAAAGCAGTGTTCGGCGCACGTCCGGAAGATATCGGTTCAGAGCAGGCGGAACGTTTGCCTAATGCCCCGAAGATCAAAGCAAAACTCGAAGTGATGGAGCCAATGGGCTCGGAAACTTATCTTTATTTGAGTACCGGGACGCAGTCGTTCATCGCCCGGGTCGATGCACACAGAAAAGCCGAAGTCAACGAATATCTGGAGTTAGGCGTCTACCTGCCAAAAGCTCATGTTTTCGATGCCGAAACCGAAAAACTGATTGTGTAGGAATAATTTGTAAAATTATCGTGAACCGGCAAACATAAAATAAAGGCAAAATGAACGGGAACTCAATTCGGGATGAATCACTGGCAATAAACTTCGTAGGAATTCTGACAATCGCCGTCTGGCTTTACCAGGCGTCGCAGTGGTGGGGAGGCTCTCCGTGGATCGTCAGCGCAGGCTTCGTGATCGCCTCGATCCCGACGTTCCTCCTGTTCATCTCCTGCCAGAAAATAATCCTTAAAGGAATAGTGATACCGGTAATAGATTAGTTAAAAGTGAAAAATTAAGAATAAAAAATGGAGCAAAAATTATGAATAACAATTTTACAGAAAAAAACTTTAATTCAAAATCATCAATATAGGAGAAAAATAAATGTCGAAAAAAACAAATGTAGTGTTCCTGCTGGCTGACCAGTTACGGGCCGCGTCACTGCCGTTATACGGTGAAAAACAGATAAGCACTCCCAATATCGACCGGATTGCCAAAAGAGGAGTGACATTCTCGAATGCCATTTCGACGTGTCCGCTTTGCACGCCTTACCGGGCGATGATGTTGGCCGGACGGCATCCGCAAACTACCGGGCATGTTATAAATTTCGTCGGAACCCGCCATGACGAGATCGGCATCGGCGATGCATTTGCGCATGCGGGATATAAAACCGCATGGATCGGCAAATGGCATCTCCAGGTGGGCGCATGGCCAGGAGGAAATATGAAGGAAGGCGAGGAAGGACCTTATTATATTCCGGAAGGACGGGAACGGCTTGGATTTAATTTCTGGCGCGGCTACAACATGCATGAGCATTATTTCAACGGCTGGGTAAACCTTGACAACTGGAAAAATGAAACCTGGGAAGGTTATGAAACAAACGCCCTGAACCGTTATGCCTTTCAGTTTCTGGAAAGCGTTGGCGATGATTCTTTCTGCCTGTTCATTTCTCCCCATCAGCCCCACAAGACGTTTGTCGACGCCCATGCGCCTGATGAATATTATGCCCGGTTGCCGGAAAACCTGACTTTGCCGGACAACGTGCCGGAGGAAAAACGCGAAGACTGTATAAAGGCTTACCGGGATTATCTGGCTATGATCCTGGCGCTTGACGACATGGCTGGCGAACTCTTTGACTACCTCGAAAAAAAGGGACTGCTTGAAAATACGTTGTTTGTCATGACTTCCGATCACGGTTCACAATTTGGCGCTCATGGAATTAGTCCATGGCAGAAAGCAAAGGCATATGAAGAATCCATCCATATTCCTTTAATTATGCATTTGCCGGGAGCGCTGGAAGGGGGACATATCGCGGAAACCTTGATCGGTCCGGCCGACATTTTTCCCACCTTATGCGGTTTGTGCAACGTTCCGGTTCCGCGCACTGTTGAAGGATACGACCTGTCAGAAGCTGTTTGCGGAAAAGATGGAGCTTTTGAACAAGATGCCTTGTTGACCATGAATTTTGGAAGCAGTTATTGTTTCCTCCAATCCGACCCGGAAAAAATAGCATCCTCCCGACAGAATATCTGGCGTGGAATTCGAACAAAACGTTATTCCTATTTTCGCAGTCTTGATGGGAAAAAACATCTTTACGATATCCAGAACGATCCTCTGCAGATGAACAATCTTTCCGGTTCCGCAGATGCGCAGGAACTGGAAAAAAGCCTGGTTGCGAATCTTGATGAATTATTGCAAAAACGAAACGATAAATTTGCAGATGACAGGGAGTATATCCCGTGGTTCGATAGTCACCGGCGCATTGTTCGCAATGCATATGGCGCGCTCGGCAGTCCGGAAACGCCTCCGGACTGGTCGCTTTTGACTTGAAATACTATCTCTCGTCCATTTAACGAAAAAAGAGGATCATTGAAAACATAGTTGGAGTAGAAAAAAATGGAAAAGGATTTAAGTGCCGAGAAGCCGGAAAACCCCGTCAGGGTCCTGGTTGCGGATTGTTACAAGAGCAACCTGGTTTTGATGGGACGGATTCTGTGCAATTTCAACTGCGAATATGATTTTGCGAAGTCCGGCAACGAGGTTCTGGTCAAACTCGAATTGGGGGATTTTGACCTGGTCTTTTTGGAGTGTTCACTGCCGGGGATGGAAGGTTATACGGCGGTAAGGAAAATAAGGAAATCGGCAAAAAACAACGGCTTGAAAATCATCTGCACCGCAAGCTATCTCACAAAGAAACGTTTCGGCTCGCGTTGCGAAAAATGCGTCGTCAACGGCTTTCTCGACAGGCCGTTGGGGATGTGGAAAATCAGGGAAGTATTGAAAGATAATTTTTCGGAGGTTTTTGATGAATGAATAAGTCCGACTCGGATAAATATACTGCTTTGTGCGATGAGGCCGCCGCCAGGCTTGAGGATTCTCTTAAGGCTTTGCGGCATGCCGGCGTTGAAAGGCAAAGCAGTTCCGGGTCGAACATGAGCCGGGAGAGTCAGTTAAAAAAGGCTATATGGGACGCTGTGACGGCGCTTGAAAAAACAAAACATTCGTTCCGCTCAAAACAGATCGAAAAGATCAAAAATGATTTACTGCAAGTGTTAATGGAAGAATGAGATTTATAAAATTTTCATGAATTTTTTAACGGCAGGGATGGAACTATGGAAACTGACAGCACGACAAAAATGAAGAGGCTGCCGCATAAGTCGGTGCCTATCGTGTGTGCCTGGTGTGGAAGGCTGTGCAAGATTTCCAGGTGGCAGATGGATGAAAGAAGAACCAAAATATCGCACGGGATTTGCAGGGATTGTCTGCGACAAATGAAGGAAAGGCAAGGTAAAACCTTGCATTAAAGTGGCGCCGTTCAGCTTTGCTTACGGCGCGAAAGAAAATGTTTGCGGTGGCGGAGCCACTTATAAAGTCGCTTCGCGACCACTTTGTCCAGCCTTTGGCTGGCCGGCCACGGAGTGGCTTTAAAAATGGGGCTTCGCCCCCGGCGGCATCGCTGGGTGGTTCGGCACGAAGCGAAAGATTTAAATATGTCCGGCTTATAGCTGGCGGAGGTGATGAAATGGAAGAAAAAGTTTATTACAGGGACGAAAATGTTAAGGTGACCGATCTGAGAATTACGGCCAGAAATGTGACGGTGCCGATTGAGAGGATTGAAAAAATCATGGTCAATTTCAAGGCGACAAGGCTGGCAGTTTCTTTTGGGGCATTTATGCTGTCGATAGTGTTTGTGTGGGTGGGCTGTTATTTCTACAATCACCTTTGCCTGTTCGGAATTTTGATCGTAATAGCGAGCCTGGCATATTTTATAAATGTCTGCCGAACTTATGTCGAATTGAAAATTTCAACCGCCGGGTCAAGGTCATTTATCCTGCTCAATTCCGGCATGAACAATTCTGAATACATTTATGGAATAGTTGAAGCTCTGGAGCAGAGTGCAACTCTGCACTAATGTGGTGGCGGAGCCACTTTTAAAGTCGCTTCGCGACCACTATGTGCAGGCCGCTGGCCTGCTCGTGATCCAACGGCGAAAGCGTTGGGCGCGCAAAACGCGAAACAAGAATAAAACAGAAGGAAATGATAAATGAGTAGAAAGCATGTTTTGATGGTGGGGTTGTTGTTGGGCATTCTCTTGAGTGGCGATTTGTGGGCGGCTGGAAGATTTAATCCTGGGAAGTACAAGGAAGTGAAGCCACAGGATTTAGGACGGAATCCTGAAAATTACAAGGGAGAGGAAATCTTTCTTGAGAAGTGTTGTTTTGGGCATTTGATGGATAGATTCCCAGACTATTTTGAGAAAAACCACATCAAGCCGGATAAATATTACTGCCTCAGAATGTTCGATTTCGAGCATGTGCCCGTTCTTCTAAAAAAGAAAAGCGACATGGCGGAGATCGTGAGAAAATTGAAAACCCGCGCGATAATAAAAATATACGGGGAAGTGGAGAAATTCAAAAAACTGCCCAAAAGAGGAGAGATATTCGCGAAATACTATCTTGACCTTGACCATATTGAAGTTGTCCAAAGCGCGGAAGAGCGTCTTAAAGAATATGAAGATAAATTTAAAAGCAGGCTTCAGGAAATTGAAAAGATAAGAAAAATAAAAGAAGCCGTAGACAAAAAGTGTCGCCTTGAAAAATACGCGGAAGTGAAGCCCGACGCTCTGGAAAAGGACGCCGAATATTACACTAAGGAGAAGATCGTTTTAAGCGCTACTTTAGACGGCCTTGTTCCATCATTTCCCGTATACTTTGAGAAAAACGGCTTCAAGCCGGAGAAATATTTCCAGCTCAGGATCGATCCGCGCAACGTGCCGGTTTTCATCAAAAAGGAAAGCGGCCTGGATGTTATTGTCGGAAAACTGCAGCATCGTCATAAAGTGAAGCTGTACGGGAAGCTGAAAGAGTTTCGCAGACTGCCGAAAAAGGGACGCATACCCGCTAAATACTATATCGAAGCTGATTTTATCGAATGCCCCGAAACCTCCCCGGAACGACTTAAAGAACAGGAAGACCAGTGCAAGAGAGAACTCGAAGGCATTGAACGCATAAAGGAGCGCCACAAAGCAAGGTGAGCAGGTAGAATCTCTGTGTCAACCAGGTTCGCTATAGCGAAGAAAAAAAACGAAGGAAAACGATAAATGAGTAGAAAGCATTTTTTAATAACCGTGCTGTTTATGGTTATTGCCGTGACCAGCAGTTTATGGTCGGCTGCGGAACAATTGAGGCAGGTGGAGCTTAAGAGTGTTGGCGAAAAAACGCCAAAACAGGAAAATATTAACGGTCCGAAAAAAATGTCGTTCAGCATTCCGAAGGTGGGAGAGATGCTGAATTTGTCGGTAAAGCTTGGACAACCGAAGGCTCCATTCCAAGTTTTACTCTACGATAAAGAAAAAAAAATAGCTCTACGATTAATCCTTTCATCGCCTGCCAGAATAAGAAAGTATGATATTACGAAAATTGTTAAGCATAAACCGGGGAAGGGATCAAATTTTGATGATGAAAAATCAATGGCGCTTATAAAATCTCCAGAAACAGCAATGAGTGTTATTTTGAGAGAGTATAGGCAAATCATATATGATATGCCTTATTTTACGAAACCCAATCTGAATTTTTATATTGGGGAAACCCAACGAAATCTTAAGTATTTTCGTTTCTTTCGCAAAATGGATAAGTCGGTGTTCGATGACAGAAAGAAGGCGATTGAAGCTTATCCCAAGTTTCCGTCTGCGCTTGAAAAAATGGTTGATATCAGCCTGGAACGGACAAAGGAAAGTTTGTCGCTCTGGTTGGACGGACGCTTTCTGAAAGAAATCCCGAACGCCAAAAATATTGTCTCAGGGGAGCTGGATTTGGCAAAGGGAAATGTATTGCAGAATACGTACACTATGCCCTCCCGTTGGCATGAAAATTATTTAATGCTTGACCTAGCGGATTATGCCAGACCGGGTAACTATAAGTTTAAACCATCCATAACGGGCATAAAGAATAATGCGGTAAATGACATTAAAGGAGTGCCTGTCTTTTGCGGCAACCCGCAAAAGAATATTGATGTTGGTTTGAGTCGATGGCTTGGAGAAAAAATTGAACCTTTTGATTTTTTTGATGTTGACGGAGCGCGGCATGCGTTTGATGGCTGTCCGGAATCAATTATTTTGCAGATACCCAAGGAAAATTTTACGACCGCTTATGTGTTATGCGCCGTGGCGCCCGACTCGAAAAAGGATGCGGTTCTGACTTTGCGCGCAAGCCGTTTTCAAGGTAGAGGTCGCGGCGAAGCCTATGCCGACACGACGGTGTATTTGCCCCGAAATGCATCAGGACTTCTCCCGAAAAACGTAATTAAAGCAGGTGAAATTTCATCAGAAAATGGAAAGACAAAACTTCCGGTTTATCTGGTTTCCATTCCCCTTAAATTGGGTGAGATTTCCGACTTGTTAGGGGAGAATTCGCCAGACTCCAAACGTCGGGGCAATGGCTATCTTGACCTGGAATTGACCAAGGCTGTCCGGCTTGCCAGGCATTACTATATTGATGGAATGTTCCGTGAAAAACCCCTTGGCAAGCAAAGCGCCGTGCACGTTTTCGGAATAACGCTTGAACGTTCACCGGTGGATGTGCGAATTACGTCTGACGCCACAGGCAATATATTTTACGCACAAGATAATCCCTGCTTGAAAGTGCACCTGCAAAACTGTGAAAACAAGGACGAATCTCTGAGCCTTATCTGGAAAATAACGGACTATTACAAGAAGACAAAAAACTACTCAAAAAACATCGAACTTTCGGCAGCCGGGAAAAAAGTTGTTGATATTCCCTTAAAAGAATCAAAACTGGGATATTTCGATATAACAGTAACGCTGAAAGACAAGTCAGGAAAAGTGTTATGGGAACAACCCGCAAGTTTTGCGCTGCTGCCGCCGGACACCCGCAAGGCCGGGAATGAGTCACCATATGGAACTTGGTGGTTTGCTGGAGAAAATGGCACATGTGGTGATATTAAAATTGTCGGACCGCTTATGAAGAAGATGGGAATACGGCACATTCCCCCTTTATATCAAGTATTAAATAAAGGGATTTGCGAAAAAGACCTGCAACCTTATAACCTGACTTACACGATGCTTCCTATGGTTAATCCTCCCAAAAAAGGACGTAAAAACACAACTATAACTTATGATCAGATAAATGAATTTATTAAGAAGAACCCCAGCGTCCGAATTGCCCAGGTTTTTTGGGAAAGGAGTATTCCCGGCATTGGTTTCCCCCCTGAATTATCAGGAAAACAAAAACCGGAATTGAAAGCTTCCCAGCAAGATGTATTTAAACAATATTGGAAATTTGCTGAAAAATGGTGCAACTTTTTTCGGAAAGAACACCCCAATATGAAAATATCTTTCGGGAACAGCCGTCCCGGACTGATGATCCAGTTTATGCGTCATGGTTTCCCGAAGAAATACATTGATTATTTCGGATTAGAAACCGAAGGTGGCGATTATCCGCCGGAACTGACGCCTCGGTACGGAGCCATACAGGAAGCCTGGATTATGCAGGAAATGCAGCGTCTTTATGGATATGAAGATATTCCTCTTACTGCCGCTTGTGAGTATATTCATCGCAGCACCAATAAAGGTGGCCTGACGGAACGTGAACAATCAGATTATTTTGTTCGTGACTCCCTTCAAAATCTGGCATATGGTTTTGATGCTATCAATCCGGGAACATTATGCGATGCCGGCGATGGTTATTATTATACAAAATGGGGCGCTGGCGGTTTTCTGCATCGCTATCCGCTTTTTTAT
The DNA here is from genome assembly GCA_963678815.1 of Victivallales bacterium. Taxonomy (GTDB): domain Bacteria; phylum Verrucomicrobiota; class Lentisphaeria; order Victivallales. The sequence continues at coordinate 1,927,422 of OY787460.1, read as the reverse complement.
CCCAAGCCGTCATATGTGAGTTATGCCACAATGACGCGCATCCTGGACGGCGCGAAATATGCGCGTTATCTGGATACCGGTTCGCATAGTCTCTATGTATTGGAATTCAAGAAAGATAATTCTTACATCTATGCCTTTTGGACGTTGCGGGGCAAACGGCCAATGACGATATTCCTAGACTCGTCTGAAAAGGTTTTTTACACTGACTGCATGGGAAATACTGACAGTCCGGAAGTGAAAGACAAGAAAGTGGAATTGACTGCGACAACTGCTCCCGCGTATCTGCAAACTTCGGAACCGATTGCGAAAATCATCCCCGGCAAACCGGAGTATGATATTCAAATTTCCGAGGCGCATCAGGTCATAAAAATAGCCGGGGACCTTGTAAAAAGAAGAGGCGACAACTGCGATCTTGAAGTGATAGATGATCCCGATCAAGGAAAGGTTACACAGATAACAGTCAACGGCAAACTACATCTTCCGAAAACGGGGAGATATTCCATATATTTCAACTTCAAAAAACCTTTGGTTATAAAGAAAAAAGTGTCACAGATCGGCTTTTGGGTAAAAGGCAATTCCAGTTGGAGCCAACTGAGCTGGTCGTTTAAAGATGCGAACGGTGAAATGTATTCCATGCGTGTCGGTTATAAATATAAGAACGCAATTAATTATGACGGCTGGCGCCTTCTGGTATGGAATATTCCCAAACGCTATCTGGGCTGTGACTTTCACGGACCGTATGACAAAACAACCTGGTGGTATAGCGGCGGCGATGAGGACGGCAACGTCCAGTTCCCCATTGCCATTAATAGAATTGAATTCATAATGCGCGACTGGCAGGTCTATGTGAAGGACATGCTCCCGGTAAAAGATCGCACCATCTGCCTGGGAAATATCGTTTTAATCAAGTAAAGAAGTAAAAACCCAAAGGATAACTTTTAAATATTTCGAGAATGGAATCTGACGACAAAACAATACATTTGACCCCGGCCCATGCGCTTGACCTGTTCAAACACATGGGTTCAGGATTTGTGCATCCGCGAGAGCATCTTTATGGAGACGCGAAACATGGATTGTCCCAAAAATTATGGGACAATCCTTTCCTTGTTTTCGAGCTTGTTGCCGGAAGCGACGACGTCTGCGAAAGATGTCCGTGGCTGAATTCCGGCAAACTCTGCTGCGATGTTTTTACGCAATTCACTCCGGCCATCCCGAAGCATATCTACAACGAAGAACTGAACGATTCCTTATTCAAAATGATGGAAATCAAACCCGGACGCCGGATCACGGCCGCGAAATTCCTGGATAAAATTATGTCGCTGATGCCGGAAATAGTTTTCCTGGCGACGCATCCTTTTGAAAACGCATCAGACACCATCGACGGCCTGCTCAACGCCGGCGACAAATTAAAATTTCAACAGCAAAGGAACATGCCTATAAGCTGAACTCCGGAACTAACTTTTCAAGAAATGAATTATTCGTAGCCGACTGAGGACGGTTGCGTTTTTGTTTGTGTCTTTTCAGGAGGGATCTCGTTTATCCTTAAACGACAAGCCCTTAGGTTGAGGCGCAGGCGCAATTAATGGCAATAACCATTTTGCGCCTGTGCCTCTTTTTTTTTACGTCGAATATTACCAAAAGAGGAAACGTAATAACATGACCCGGATACCCGAAGTAATAATGTTAATGCTGTCATGCGCCGAATATAATCCCCAAAAATTAAATAAACTTCTGGGCAAACCCAAAACCCCCGAGGAGTCCTTTCTCCGGAACATGGAGCTTGCCATCGTCAAAAGCATTTTGACGAGTTTGGGCCATGAAACATACACCTGGCCGGATATCAACGGAAGGGCAATAAAAACTCTCGCCGAATTCCGCATCGACCTTGGCAACCCCCTGAGCGGTCCGGCCGACGGCAAGAGCGTTATAAAGCGTTTGCATGAAGTTGACGGCAGTTTCAAAAACGCAATCGGCCGCCTGGAAAATTTAAAGGGGATCATAACATCAGACAAAGTTCCAGAAATGCAGAAATTTCTGGAGCAACGCCAAAAAAGCTGCCGCCAGTGCCTGGACTCAACGCTGGCGAAAAGGCAAAGCCAGATGAGTCCGGAAAGGGTGTCATGAGTTCACTAAAAAACAAAACAAAGGGAGGCTGCCTATAGGAAAGTAAAACCAAAGTCCAAACCCGCGAAGAGATTTGGCATTTTCGCGCAGGCCGTTGGTCTGCATCTAAAAACGTAAACAATAAAAACAAGGAAATTATGATGAAACAATTTTTTGTTTTTGAACTTCTCAACGGACCGCGTCCCACAAACAACGAGGAGCGTGAAAAAAAGGATCGCTCGGTAAAGGACCATCCGATGTTCAAGGAGCTGGAGCGCGCCATCGACTTAATGAAGCGCGACATCGCGGAGACCAGTTGCAAAGTTAAGCTGCTGGAGAATCTGCGCGACACCATTCTCGAAGCCACCGGGGAGGCAGAGGAGGCAAAGCCTCCGGTCGCGCCGCCAACTCCAAAACCGGAAGCGCCGCCGACGCCGCAGACCACAAAAGGGACTTCGTCCCCGGAATCAGAAAAGCCGCAGGAGGCCACAAACGGGACTTCATCCCAGAAAATTGATGCGGATGAACCGGACGATCTGGATCTGGTGATCCCGCGCCTCAAAATCCTCGAAGAGGGCGCCGCGGCGTTTATAAATCTGCTCAAGGACGCGCCGATGATAAAGCGTTTCAAACAACTGGGCGACATGTATCAGGAGGTTGTGAACGCATACAAAATCAACCCGGAGCATAACAGAATCCAACGGACCGCCAGGTTGGAAATGGCGCTTGGCAACGCCATTACATTCCTCCAGACGTCTAAACTGGCCGCCAGGTTCGGCGACTTGAAGGAAGCCAGAAAAATAGCGGAGGACACTATGGCAAAAAAATCGCAAGTCTGAGGAACCCGAAACACCCGGCAGATCCGTCCCGCAATCGCGCGGGGCGGATTTGTCTGTTTTTATTTCGAGCGCAATTTCGCTTCGTCCACGAAGCGACCCGGTTGTTCGCACCGGGAAGCGAGCAGGACATCCATCCTGCACCATAAATGAAGAAAACATTAATAAAGCAAGAAAAAAAGAAAAGGATGACGTTTAAAGCATTTTTAAAACACCTTGACGCGAATTTTAAAATCACGGCCCCGCTTTACAACTGGCGGCGCATGCTTGAAGGCTTGTTGGATTTTGAGGTTTTCAGGGACAATTTCCTGACGCTCACAGGTGAGATTTCCGACACAATTGTCTGTGTGATGCCGTGTTCCGAACGCTGCCGGATCAGAAAGATCGTCAATGCCCCCAACGGCAGGATCAGAGCCGTCTGCTCCCGCAATGAAAATGACTATTTCCACGTCCCCGTAGAGGAGATTGTCGTATACCGGCTCGACATCAACGCCCTCATAGAAGCCATCGCCGACGCATTCAGGAAGAACGGATTCAAACGCCCCGAAGTTTTCCTGCTCCCGGAAACAATCGATGTCCATGTTGAAGCCCCCCCGGAACCCACGTACCCCGTCCAGCACGTTTTCCCCTTCGCCAAACGCCATATATATAAGGAAACGGATGGGGAGAATGATTACTGGTATGTTGACGGCAAACCCATAGGGCAAATTTACAAACGTCGAAACAGCCGTAAAGCAAGAATTCTCAATCTTCTTTATAGGGAAATTGGAAACGGATGGATAGCGCATCAGACCTTCATCAACATGACAGGTTGGACAGAGGAGGAATACTATGGCAAAGACCGCACCGATCCTGGCCGAATGCAACAAAATTTACGTTATCTTCGTAAACGCTTGGGAATTGATATCACATTCAATGTGGATTATGGAGTGCGCTTTGCAGAAAATGTTGTCAAGTATAGAATGCAGTATAGAAACGATTTTTTCTGAATTTTTTTCAACTTTTATAACACATTAGTCTACAACCTTATAGATACAATAAAAATTGCTGTTTTCAAAAAGGGTGCAGTATAGAATGCAGTATAGAAAAATTTTTTTGCCAAATCGCAAGGTATACTACCGCCGCAATCAAAAAGCGCGCGCTGTCAGAAAAAGAAGATGAAAAAATGAAAGGCAAAAGATGAGAAGACATGAATTATCAGTTCCGCAGCGAAAGCTGCTGACATTAATGAAAAAAGTCGGCTACGGCCGGATCAACAACCTGGCAGTGGAAAAGGGAGAGCCGGTGATTTCCCCGGACTCCAGCATCGAACGGGATTTAAAGCTGGACGCAGATGACACTCGAATAAAAAGCACAGAGGATTTCCAGCTCAAAAAGAAAGTCATCAAATTCTTTGAACAGCTTATGGAAATCAAGGACGGCTTCATCCGTAAGATTGAAATTCGCGGCGGACTGCCGGTCCAGATTCAGACGATAGAGAAAATAACAATATAAAAACGTCAAACTCGCGGAGCAGTTTGACCACTTAATCCAAACCTTGGTTTGGGACACCAGACAAATAATCGGACGCAAAGCGGAGGTTTTTGTGGGGGTCGCCGAAGAACGGCGATGTTCATACACCTTTGCATTGCGTCTTTTTTTCGGTTGACATCCACATCCTTCCTTCCCGTCCGGGAAAGGAAAAAATGAATAAAAACACCTATGAAGGAATCGACCCTGAACTCGTAAAAATTGTAAAAGGAACCGCTCGTCGCGCCATCGGCAGAACCGGACTTACCAAAAGCGACCTGCCAGACATCGAACAGGAACTGATGCTTGCCGCGCTTGCCGCTTTAAAGAGCATGCGCAATGGAGCGGATTCAAAGAACGCTTTTATTTTCCGGGTCGCGCACAACCGGCTTCGTTCGATCCTGCGGTCGCGGCGAGGCAAAACGAAAAAACATCACGTTTCGTGCCTTTCGCTGAACACTATTATCGGCATTGATGAAAACGAGTATGAGGAATTGATAAGCCTGATCGACGATAACCATCTCATTCGGCAGGATTTTTGCAGTTGGAACGGATGCCATCTGGATTTCGACCTTCCTGAAAACCTTAATGAGGCCATCGGCGGCCTTCCTGAAAACCTCCGCGAATTCTGCAATGAACTGAAGAACAAACCGCTAAAGCAAGTCAGACGGGAACGGAAAATCCCCTTGAGGACCGCAATCCGAAACATCGTCCGCATAAAAGAGGAATTCAAAAAACGCGAGCTGTTTTTCGGGGTGTCCGGGTGAGGCAGAGGCGCGGGAAATTTCTTTTAAAAACATTTCCTTCGACCCTTTAAGCTGTCCGTTTGCCCGCGTTTTTGCGTATTACACCCGTAGAAACGCAGGAGTTTTTTTAAAGCCCCAAAAGGCCATTTTTTTTTGAAATTGAAAAATAAAATCGAAAGGAGAACCGGGTGTTTATAGGAGATATCAAGACCGCATCGCCGTTCCGGGACTTGTTTCCAATGAGTGACAGGCTCATAAAGGAAATCTACTGGGACATGCAAAAAAATGGGTTTGATCCAAGCAAACCCATCGCGCTCTGGGAAAGTCACGGATCAATCGTTCTCGACGGCCACACGAGGCTGCGGGCCGCGAACAAAGCCGGACTTATTCAGGTTCCGGTTGTGTTAAAGAGGTTTGACACGGAGGACGAGGCTCTGGAGTACGCCATCAAGTGCCAGCGGAACCGTCGCAATCTCACTGACCGGGAAATAATGAGATGTGTCGATGAGTTGGATAAGAGGAGAGCCAGAGGTGGCAACCACGGAAATCAATATACGAAGGGAAAAGTGGCAAAAGTCACACCTGTGACTTTTGGCAAATCTTCAGTAGAAACAGGGAAACTACTTGGAATTGGAAGAGGAAAAGTTGAAAAAGCTAGAGTTGTCTTAGAAGAAACATCCGACGAAGTCAAAGAGGCCGTCAAATCAGGCAATATGTCTATTAATTCTGCTTACAACAAAACGCGAAATCTCGAAAAGGGCAGCCAGAAATCCCTGGAACTTGCCGCCGAGGAGATCGCCAGTGTTGAGAAGATTATCGACATCATCAACGAGCGGCTGAACAAGGAGCAAATCCGGGAGCTTATCAAACGGCTCGCGTTGAACTTCACAGAAACAGATAAAAATGAAGAGGAATCGAATGACTAAAAAAATGATTACGACCTATTCGATGTGGCAGTCGTTCAAGAACTGCCGGAAGGCATGTGACTGGAGGTATTTCCAGGAGCTTGTGCCGATTGAAAAGACGCACACTTTCGCATTTGGCTCCGTAATTCACAGCTGCCTGGAGAAATGGCATTGCGACCGGAGTCTTGACAACGTAATGAGGTTTCTGAACCTTGTTTATTCACAAAAAGATTGCAACCCAAAGGAAAAAGCCGACTGGCATCTGGCCCGTGCGATGATGGAGGGGTATGCACGGACATATCCGGAGGAAAACTTCGAGGTTGTTTCTCTTGAACAAGAGTTCTGCGGTCCGATCATCAATCCGGAAACCAGCGCGGAATCGAAAAGTTTTGTCCTGGCCGGAAAGGTTGACGGCATCGTCAAGCTGGACGGTTTATACTATCTGCTGGAACACAAAACCGCGTCGCAGATCGACTCCGGGTATCTGGAACGCTTGTGGACTGACTTCCAAATCGTGCTGTATTCATGGTATGTTGAAAAGTATCTCGGATACAAGATTTCCGGGGTGGTTTACAACATCCTTGCCAAGGCGAAACTCAAGCAGTCCCAGGGTGAAACCGAAGCGGAATTTGAGGAGCGGCGCAATGCGCTGATCGCCAAATCCAAGACAGGAAAATCATCGGCGAAACGCAAAATGCCGGAGTCTGATGAGGAATTTTATTCCCGTTTAACAGAAAAGTATTCCGATCCACAGATGTTCCATCGCGAACTCCTTTACATCAGCCGCGATCAGTTTGTGGAACTTCAGGCCGAGCTGTGGGAGTTATCTCAATCCATGCTTGGCGCCAAACGCCGGAACGCCTTCTACCGGAACACCAGCTACTGCTTCCAGTACAACCGTCCGTGCGCCTATTATCCGCTGTGCAGTTCCGGCGGCAATCCGAATGTAATCCAGAATCTGTACCTACATAAAGTTCCGCACGAGGAGCTTCTGCTCGCAAGTCAAAACGCAAATAACGAACCCATTTTTTAAGCAACCCAAACCAAAAGAAGGAGGCATTTATGTTGCCGAAGGAAAAAACGAAACCACAAGTATCACTCTCAAATCTGACCGCGCTTTTGTACGGACCAAGCAAGATCGGAAAATCGACCTGGTGTTCCCAGGCTGAAAACGCGATCTTCCTGGCAACCGAACCGGGACTGAATTCTCTGGAGGTTTTCCAGGTTCCGATCAGGAATTGGGAAGAGCTATTGAAGGCATGTTCAGAACTTGCCGAAGGCAAGCACGATTTCAGGACAATCATCCTCGACACCATCGACAATGCATATAAAATGTGCGCCGATTATGTCTGTCAGAAAAACAGAGTCGATCATGAATCAGACCTGTCTTATGGCAAAGGTTATGCGCTGGTTGCATCTGAATTTCAACGAGTTATAAATAAACTCGCTTTCTTGCCCTACGGCCTGATCCTGATTTCACACAGCGTCGAGCGCGAATTTGAAACCCGCACCGGAAAAATAATGCGGGTGGTGCCGACGCTTCCGGACAAGGCAAGAAAAATGGTGGTTGGCCTGGTCGATCTGATCCTCTACTGCGATCTTGAAATCAACAAGGACGACAGCGGTAAGCAGGTTTACCGGAGGGTGATCCGCACCAAGCCGAGTTTGAACTACGATGCCGGGGACAGAACCGGACGACTGCCGGAAGTTCTGCCATTGGACTTTAAGGAATTTCTTAAGGCTTTTAACGGAACCAGCGCTGCCGTCCCCAAACAGGAAGAGAAGAAATGATACGCCGGAAATGGGTAATCTACGAGCGCAGGTCGCGACAGGTAGTCAGCTCCGTTTACAGCCGGAGAAGAGATGTCCTCCACGACCTTGCGCGCCTCAATAATTATTGCGGGAAGAAGAAGTATGCAATGCAGTTGAGGAGGCTTGATACGGAGCAGAAATGCTTTGTCAGTTTTTATCCGGACGTTGCCCTCAAAGAGCTTCCGAAACAGGAGATAAAGCATGGCTAAGTGTGGAAGGGAGTGCGAGATATGGAGCAGGCCGTGTGGCTATTTTCGGCCCGTGGCTCAATGGAACGTTGGAAAAAAATCCGAGTTTAAAGACCGCAAAAATTACGTAATACCCCCATTAACAAAGTCACAAAGTGACCACAAAGCCCGCTTCGCGGGTCACGAAGTGACAATAAAACCTGCTTCGCAGGAAGGAAAATAATTATGACGGAAAACATGAATGATGATTTCGGCCTTGAGCAATTCGACGAGGAATATGCTTCAGCGGAAGTTGAGGAGCGCGATTTTGAGCCCGTTCCGGATGGCAAATATCAAACGATAATTGATCGAATTGAGCTGACGCATTCTAAAAGCTCGGGTAACCCAATGTTGAAATGGGCCTTGAAAATTCTCGGTCCGACGCATCAGGGAAGATTGCTCTGGCGGCACAATATGCTGGTTACGCCGGAAAATGTAAAATGGCTGAAATCCGACTTGCACGTTTGCGGACTTGAGCTTGAAAAGCTTTCCGAGCTTCCGGCAAACCTGGAAAAATTGCTGGACGTGAAACTGGAAGTCACCAAGCGCACCCGCGGCGACAATGAAAATATTTATCTCAACCGCCGCATCGTGATGGATGACATTCCAGAAGATGACATGGATGGCGACGTTCCCTTTTAGCAGGATGAAATCCTGCCAGAGCAAGCTCTGGACTATAACTGTGCCGCTTCGCTAACGCTGGCGGCACGGTAACAATTCTCATCAATTCGAACGGAATGTTATGTCCCAAAATTTCACAATCATAATCGACACGAGGGAGCAGGAAGGCTACAGCTTTTCCTGCCCCTCGGTTAAAAAGAAACTGGATGCCGGGGACTATTCCATTGAGGGATTTGAAGACCGCGTGGCAGTGGAACGGAAGTCGCTGGAAGATTTCGTAAACACCATGATCCGGGGCCGGAAACGGTTCTACAAGGAGCTTCGCTCCCTTCAGGATTATGAACATGCCTGTGTGGTTGTCGAGGGCAATCTCCGCGATCTGCTGACAGGCCGTTACCATAGCGGCGCGCATCCGAATGCTCTTCTGGCAAGCGCCGTGGCGATTACCATCAACTTCGGAATACCGGTGTTTTTCTGCGGTGACCGGCAATCTGCATGTCGCTTCACGGAGGAGTATTTGAAACATGCGGCGAAGTCGTGAAACACTTCGCCTGTTCGATCCAAACGTAACGTTTGGGCGTGATCCAACAGCGAAACTGTTGGCCGCCAAAGGCGGAATCTTAAATGGAAGTATGCCAATGGATAAAAATGAAAAAATCAGCGGCACGATAGAAAAGGTGTTTTATGCTAATCCGGATTTTTCAGCCGGAAAACTTCGAACACAAAGTGGACAGATTGTTGTCTTTGCCGGAAACCTTTATGCCAGAGAGGGAGAACATGTTGTCCTTTTCGGAAACTGGAATGAGCATGGCAAGTATGGCCGCCAGTTCCAGGTAAAACACATCGAACACAATCTCGATCTTGATGCGGACGGCCTTGTTAAATACCTGGCGAATCATCCCGACATCAAGGGCATCGGTCCGGTGAAGGCGCGGTTGCTTGTCGATGCCTTTGGTAAAAATTTCGAACAGACTCTGATGAAGAATCCGGTGGCATTTGCCAAGGCAGGAAAAGTGTCCATGGACACCGTCAAACTCCTGCAGAAAGAGTGGCAAAATAAGCGAACCACCAATGCCGTGCGAGCCTGGCTTTCGTCATTTGAGCTTACCCACCATCAGGTGACGACGCTGGTGGATAAATTAGGTTGCAACTGTCTCGATATTATCAAAGCCGATCCGTATATCCTTGTCCGTGAAATAAAGAATTTCGGATTCAAAAAGGTGGACCGGATAGCTCGAAAAATGGGCACGCCGAAAACACATCCGTCCCGAATCAAAGCGGGAATCAAATATTGCGTCGAAGAGGCTCTGGATGCCGGGGACTGCTATGTGGAATTTCAAGAACTGATCGACAGGGCAAACGCCCTTTTAATAATGGACAACCTTGACAGCCGCGAAAGAATAGAAGCCCATCTTAATGCGTTGCTGGATGAAAAAGTGTTGGTTTGTCAGTCGCACGGCGGACGCATCCTGGTTGCCAATCCCAGGATTCTGAAAATGGAATCGGAGCTTGCGGAAATATTTACGAACAGGAACAACCAGAAATCGTATTTTTCGTTTAGCGTTGGCAGAAGCATAATGCAGATTTCCCCCAAACTGAATAAAAAACAGCGTCATGCGGTTGAGAATGCATTATGTCATAAGCTGAGTCTGGTTTCAGGCGGAGCCGGAACCGGCAAGACGTTCCTGGTAAGCGAGATTGTAAGAATTGCCGGCGAAGCCAATAAAAAAATTATCCTTGCCGCGCCAACCGGCAAGGCCGCGAAACGTCTGGAGGAAGTGGTGAAGATTCCGGCCATGACGATTCACCGGTTGCTGGGTTATGACGGGAAGGATTTCAATGTCGGAAAAATTGAGGCGGATATCCTGCTGGTGGATGAGTGGTCCATGGTTGATGTTCCGTTGGCGTGGCAATTATTCAAAACCATCAATCTCAATAAAACATCCGTCGTTTTAGTAGGCGACCATAATCAGTTGCCGCCTGTCGGTCCCGGCAACATCCTCCGCGATCTGATCCAATCGCAAGTCATCCCGACCACTATTCTCGATGAAGTGATGCGGCAGGCCGGGGCATTAAAGGAAAATTCGATGGCGATCCTGAATGGCGATGTCCGGCCCACCAGCGCGCCGAACGAGGGCCGTTGCCGCGACTGGTACTTGGTTAACAAATACACCAACCCCTCGGACGCAAAAAATTTTTTATGCAAGCTCGTAAAAGAGCAGCTTGCAACCTTCGGTTTCGATCTTGTCCGGGACGTGCAAATCCTCACGCCAACCCACAAGGGACCGCTGGGAACAAGGGAGCTCAACATCGCGCTCCAGCGCATCATCCAGAAGAAATGCAATGGGATAATTGTTCCGCCGATACTGCCCAATAAACGCCCGCCGTTCCTGCTTCATGACAAGGTCATCCAGACCAGGAACAACTACGAAACCGGCATTATGAACGGAACCATCGGCTACATCATTGATGCGGACATGCGCGGCAACCTTGCGGTTGATTTCGACGGCAAAATCGTGGAAATAGAAAAAGGCTCCGCGGAAATGCGCGACATCCAACTGGCATATGTGTTAAGTCTGCACAAAGCCCAAGGATCGGAATTTCCGTGCGTAATAGTTCTCGTTCACAAAGCCCACAGCTTTATGCATCACCGAAATTTATTCTACACAGGAGTCACCCGCGCCAGGAAAACCGCGATCATTATCGGCGACGCCTGGGGCATCCGCAACTGCGCCCAGAAACGCCAGGTCAGCGAACGCAAAACATTTTTATCCCACCTGCTTCCCAATGAAAGGATTTCCTATGAATAAAAAAATGTCTTCCGATATCTACAGAAGCGTAATCTGTCCGCGATGCAAGGAAGTATTCGATTGGGAATATCCCAATCCCCCGTCGCGCGGCTGGATATGCCAGTATTGTCGCCGGGCTCTCAACATGCACAATCCCCCACCGTATTTCCACCCGCGCTGGATGAACGATATGGAGGAGCGGAAGCTCGAAGAATATAAGAGATGCGAACCCGGCGAAGTTTATCAATTTGAACCGGAATCCCTGGAAGAGGCTCTGGAAAATATCTTTGACGGGGGCATAGCGCTGAATGACAAGAAGCGCGAAGGAGAGGCATGCGCGGGCTAAAGAAATTCATGAATGAACCAGATTGAGATAAAAGATCATTTCCCAATGAAAGGAATTCCCATGACTAAAAAAATGTCCTCTGACATACCCGAAACCGTAACCTGTCCGCGCTGCAAAGAAGTTATCGACTGGGAGCATCCCGTTCCGCCGTCGCGCGGCTGGGTCTGCTGGTACTGCCGTGATGAGCTGGACATGCCAAGCCCCTTTGCGCATGTCGGTTCGCGCCCGATGAACGAGATGGAAGAGCGTCGTCTCGACGAAGACTGGGACGGCGACGTTGAAAACATTCCCCGCATCAAAAGAGCGGAATAAAAATCTGAAGATATTTAATGAGCAATACCAATAAGAAATATATTCCGGACAAGTTTATAGATGAGCTGAAATCCCGCGTAAATCTGCTGGATTTCGCCCTCGCAAAGGGCTTGCGGCCGCTGTCCGGCTACAAAGACCGGTTTCCATGTCCGTGGCGTCCGGGCGCGGATTCCAATGGCTTTCACGTTACAGAAGATAGTTGGTATGATTACGTTGCCGACGACTGCGGCGATGCCATCGAATTTATCAGGAAGTTGCGGGAGTGTGATTTTCAGACGGCAGTCCAGGAGCTTGCCGATTATGCTGGGATGAAAATTCCGGAGGGAAAAAATCAACAGCAACCCAAAGCAAAAAGCGTCCCGGTAAAACAGGAAATCACCGGCATTTACGATTACAAGGATGAGAACGGCAAACTCATCTTTCAGTCTGTCCGGTTCGAGCCCGGAAAAGACGGCAAAGACAAAGATTTCAAGCAACGCCGTCCGGGCAGAAACGGCGGCCATGTCTGGTCGCTCAAGGGCATCAACAAGAAACCGCTCTACCGCCTCCCGGACTGGATAAACGCCCCCAAAACCGAACGCCTGTTCATCGTCGAAGGCGAGAAAGATGTAAACAATCTGCGCGATCTTGGTATCAAGGCGACTACCAACGCCGGCGGCGCCGGAAATTGGGACCTGGATCATTACAACGAATATGTAAGCGGCCGGCCGATTGTAATCATCCCGGACAACGATGATAAAGGAAAACGGCATTATGAGACAATCGTGCCGCAAATATGGGGCAAAGTTCCGAGCATCCGGATTCTGAAATTGCCTAATCTTAAACACAAGGGCGATGTATCCGACTGGATGGAAGCGCAGCGCGCCAACAACCTTACCGACGACCAGATCCGCTCGGAGCTGTTGAAAATGGTCAGCGCGACCGCGTCGCTCACTGAAACCGATCTCGCCGAAATCAAGGAAAGCCTCAAGTCCCACGAGTCCGAGAAGAACCGCGAGAACGCGCGGAGAGGCCGCAGCCGCAGGCAGTCGCACGAAAACATATCCCCGAAAGTCCTGACCGACATGTTCCTTCAAAATCACAGCATCGACGGCTTCTGTCGCTATCGTTCGCATCGCGGGGCGTGGTTTCTATATCAGGACAACTTCTACCGCCGGATCATGGCCGATGATATTCGCGCCGCCGTCATGAAATTCATCCGGGAGGAAGCGCCGTTCCAGGCATTGAACTCGACAAGAAACAACGTCATCGGCAACCTTGATTCTGTCGGCATTGGCAATATGCCGTCGTACTGGCAGCCACCTTTCTGGCTTCCGGACGGCGAAAATGCGTCCGGCTGGTTCGCTATGAAAAATTGTTTGCTGAATATCGAAAATCTCGCTCAGGTTTTTAACGGGAAGAAATTGTCGCAGGATATTTTCGTTCGTGATCACACCCCGCAATTATTCTCATCCTTCGCCGCGCCATACGCCTATGATCCCCACGCGAAGTGTCCGAGGTTCGATCAATATCTGCGCGGCGTCCAGCCCGATCCCGAAGCTCGTGAAATCATCCAGATGCTCTACGGGTTGAGTCTCGTCCCTGATACCCGCTATGAAGTGGTGTTCTTTTTATTTGGAGAGTCCGGCACCGGAAAAAGCGTCTGCCTGCATATTCTGGAGCATCTTGTCGGCGTTGAGAACTGCTGCTGTCTGCCGCTCTCGAAGTTCACGGAAAAACACAGCCTTCACCTCCTGACGGAGAATCTGCTGAACATCGTCGGCGACCTGCCGACCAGCGACGGTCGCTCCGGGCTCAATTCCATTGAAGGCACGTTAAAAGACACGGCCAGCGGGGGCAATCTGCCCATCGAACCCAAAGGCAAAGACCCGCTCAGCGCGCCCGCTATTGCAAGAAATATCTTCGGGACAAATGACATGCCGCCTTTCGCCGACCGCTCGAACGGCATCTGGAGCCGCCTGCGCATCATTCCCTTTGATCAGGTTTTCCGCGACACCGGCAGGGACAACAAGAATCTGAAATACGAGATCGTTCGCGAGGAACTTCCCGGAATTTTTCTCTGGGCCGTCCACGGCCTTGCCATGCTCCGCAACCTGCGGGCATTCCCGGAATGTCCCGGCGGGCTGGAACAGAAACGGCAACACCGCGCGAACTGCGATCACGAGCGCGAGTTCCTGAGCGAGTATTATGAAGCGTGCAACGGCGCTTATGTTGTCAAAACGGAGCTTTACCGCGCATACCGCGATTATTGTCTGGAAAACGGTTATCGGCCGAAGAACTCGGCAAACTTTTACCAGGAAGTGCGACGCCTTTTTCCCGATGTTGAGGAAACAAGGGAAAGGGCGATCCAAAACCAGAAAACACTGCTACGGAACATAGCGAAAAGAAGCGAGCTTTAGGGGGTGTGAGAAGTGTGCAAGCCGTTTACTACTGTTTTAATATTAGCGAAAGCGACCCAGACCCTCAATAGGGTGAGGGTCGCTGTCGCTAATTATACGCGCAGCATATATAGCTTGCACACTTCTCACACTAGCCTCAAAAATCGGGAGCCGGAGCGAAAAAACGGGTCAGCGCCGAAGGTCGGGGAAATGGTGTTAAAAAGTTTCCTACCCAAAAATATTAGCGAAAGCGACCCAGACCCTAAAGGCATGAAATCGTTTTAAAAAATTTCCCAAAAGATGAAAGGAATAAATATGTCAGTCGCCAATGAACTGTTTGAAAAAACGAATGCCCTGGCGGGAAAGCTCCCCAGGAATCCCAGGGTGGTAATCAGTAAACCGCAACGAATCGAGCCGGATATTAAACCGGCGTTGCCGAAGGGACACCGCTATAGCCCGGAAGACCGGCCACCGCCGTTGTCGGAAGTATTGCGGCGGGATCAAGAACGAAATCGGAATTGTGATTGTGAGAAAAATCCACCTGTACCGGAACACCAGCCGCTCGCGCACTGCCCAATCTGCCGGGCCGACAGGCCCATGAAGTGGAAACCCAGGGAAAAGCGCGGAAAGACGGTTGAAGAGTGGTTTGTGTGCGCGGTCTGTGGTTGTGAGCGTCTGGAGATCAAGATAATTTCTCCTGCAAAGGCAACTGAAATGAACAAAATTGAACCGTCTCCGGCGGAAAAAAATGAAATGGAAAATATTTCAATCCCACATGTAAGATGCACCAAATACCGGGGACAAAAGTTCATAGAGGAAAATCTGGTTGAAGAAAATAAAGCTTACATCCTTTCCGGGAAGCTTTACGAAGACTATGTGAAAAAATTCTGCAGGCCCAATGGATATCGCCCCTTAAGCGCAACGGCATTTTTCCGCATGCTCAAAGAAGTCTTCCCTAATGCGCAAAGAATGCGAAAAAGGATAGATGGAGGGCATCATAGAATTTGGCTTAATATTCGTATGAAGCCAAGGGCATCGTCATCAATGGAGGCGATAAAAAAACAGAATAGCTGAAAAAATGAGAAATTAGCGCAAGGTTGCGCTGATTTCGGGTCCGAAAGTGGCAATTGCCTGACATCGGGCAATTGGCAAAGCATCAAAAGCGAAAGGTAGACCCGGAGAGCACAGATAAAATCAATTGCCTGATATCGGGCAATTGAAAATTCACTCACGCCGATGCCACAGGTGTGGCAACAGACAGACGAAGAACGTTTGGGGTCAGTAAAACCACCGAAGCACCACATGGTGCTTCGGTAAATCAAGTAAGAGAGCGGAGATGGTGAAACACATGGGAATGACCGTTACGAGCAGAAAAATGGCAAAAGCGCAACCTTGCGCAATTGTCAAATCAGGTACATTTCCCTCACCGCACAATAGACATCCCACAATCTGTGGGACGTCTATCATCATCCAAAGCAAAAAGAAAACATCAATAGGAGTTTGATATGAAGAAAAAGAAAAATTACGCCAATGCAAAAGACGTGTTGCCAAAGGAGCTCTTCGAGGAAGTCAAGAAACATTTTTTGGGAACGCTGTACGTCACGGACAGCATCAAGCCGGAAGAAAAGAGAAAACTTGTCCTTGCCCTTCGCAAGCAGGATATGGACCCGAAGGAGATAGCGCCCATCGTCGGCCTTAGCATCCGGAGAGTAAATCAAATTTTGCGTGAAGAACGCGAGAAAAGGCTGTCTAACGCTCGAAAACGGCAATTGAGGAGACTGGATGAGATGGGACAATAAAACGCGGTGGCGCGCGTTGTAACGCGTTTTGAAGGCAATCAAAAATGATTGATCATTGGCCCAAAATCATGACGCAAAAACCGTCTAAAATAAGTTGGTTCCTCCTCAGCATCAACGACTTACAGGGCGCGGGAAGAGGGAGGGCTTTTCAGCACAGTTTGTTTTACTGTCCGCTTTTTGTAACTGCGCTGGAAATCAAAGACTTATGACTCGCATTTTTCACCGGGGGGCTGTCCGGTTTCTTCTTGCCGGGAACTTTTTGTAAACTTCATGCTCTCTCACGCAAAACACGCCCTAAATGGCTGATTATCAGGCGCATACGCGCTCAATTACTTGCCTGGATAAAAAAGCCAATCAAACTGTGCGAAACGGCAACCCCCTCAAAATGCCACTGTGCGAAATGAAAAACGCCCGAAAAGCCCGATTTCGGCAACTGTGCGAAACGGCAAAACGGCGAAAACCCCACTGTGCGAAACTTCAAATGCTCAAAACCCCGGATTTTGGCAACTGTGCGTTTTTGCCGGTAAACAAAAAATATCCGAAATCTCTCCTCTTTGTTACGCTAAATGGAGATAGCGCCATCTGGCGCCAGGTCATCTCTTTTTTCTGGAGTCGCCATGCTTTCCAAATCACTATGAAAATCGAGAAATTTCTTTTAAAAACGTTTCCCGCGACCCTTTAGGGTGTCCGCTTGCCCGAATTTTTGCGTATTTCACCCGTAGAAGCATACGAGTTTTAAATACCAAGAAGGAGAAGTAGTATGGATGGCGAAACCTTAACCCAAGCAACTATCGAACAGTCTTCCGATGAAGCGGCTGGAAAGCAAATTGCCGACCACTTCCGGGAACGGATAAAAAGCGGAGCTCTGCCTCCGGGAAGCGAACTGCCAAGCCTCCGGGAAATCAGCAAAGGCTTTGACATAAAAATCTATCCGGTAAGAGAAGCGATGGAGCTACTGAAGGATGAGCATCTGATAAAAACCCATCCCGGCGGCAAGACAATAGTCGTTGCGGAAAACGACTGGAAGCGCGTGGCGCTGTTGTTTCCTGACATCGAGTTCGGGCATTGGAACATTATATATAAGGAAATCAAATATTTTCTGGGAATCAAGGGCTGGACTTTTGATCTGCTTACCCACCACGGCCAGCTCGAACTGATGCGGCAACACTTACGGACCATTGCGAATGGCGATTACGCCGGGATGATTTTCGGACTTCCACACGCGCTGCTGCGCCAGGACGATGACCTTTTCGGCGAACTGCTGTCGTCCGGCTTTCCGATGCTGTCGGTCGGCGGTGGGATCAACTGCTGGATGGTTGACGACCAGCTCTACGAGTGCGGATACTGGGGAACGAAATATCTGATTGACCAGAAGTACAAACGCATTGCCTTTGTGGGACGGCGAAGCTACAACGGCGAAGTTTTTATCGATGGCTGCAAGCGGGCTCTTGAAGAAGCGAACCTTGAGGATTTCGGGACCGGTTATGCCGAGGACGTGGAGTTTGCGTTGAAGATTCTAAACGGCTGGCTTGCCTTGGAAAAACGTCCCGACGCGATTTTTTACCAATACTCCGTCCACGGCCGTCATTGCTTCCAGACCATGCAGGCGAAGGGAATCGAGATCGGCCCGGAGATCGGATTCATGGCGCTTGACGACACCACGTTTCACCGGATCACCGCGCCGGGCCCGTGCGTTATAAAACGGTATCCGGGAAGACTCGGCCAGAAGGCGGTCGAGCTATTCCTTGAACTGATCCGGGTTCCCCGGAAAGAACGGATTGCGCAGGTTGAGCAATGCAATCCCAAGCGTTACGAAACCGAGCTTTCCATCCAGCCTGGACGGAGCGCCTGCGGAAGCCGGAAACGAAAAATTATCTACCGCGCTATCAACCGCATCCCGACAGTAAAAGAGCAGCTTCTGGAATACTATCCGCCAGAGCCGCCGATGCCTCCGGGTTATTACGATCCCAGTCGTTACTGATCGATAAATTGTGAGCCAGCGAAGCGGAGCGAACCACTCTGTCCAGAGCTTGCTCTGGGCGTGGTCAAGCGGCGAAAGCGCTTGTCGCTGAAAGCGAAATCTTAAGGAGAAAATATGCAGATAGAATTAAGAAATATTGACGAGATCAAGCCCTACGAAAAGAACCCGCGCATTAATGATGACGCAGTGGAGGCGGTTGCAAAAAGCATTAAGGAATTTGGCTGGCATCAGCCCATTGTTGTTGACGTAGATGATGTGATAGTCTGCGGCCACACAAGATTAAAAGCCGCAAAGCTCCTGGGACTTGAACAAGTCCCGGTGCATGTGGCGAAGGAACTCACGCCCGAACAGATCAAAGCTTTCCGCATCGCCGACAACAAAACCGGTGAGATTGCGGAGTGGGATTACGAGCTTTTGCCAATAGAATTATCGGAACTTCAGGAAGCGAATTTTGATTTGTCGTTGCTGGGCTTTGACACATCGGAATTGGACAAACTTCTCAACGGCGAAGACAACGTCACTGAGGGCATGACCAACCCGGATGACATTCCGGAGCCTCCGGAAGAGCCGGTCAGCAAACGCGGTGAAATCTATCAGCTTGGCAACCACCGGTTGATGTGTGGAGACTCGACTGCATGTGTGGACGTTGAAGCTTTGATGTGCGGTAATGAGGCTGATTTGTTAGTCCAGGACCCTCCGTACAATGTCGATTACGAGGGCGCGACTGCCGAACGTCTCACCATTCAGAACGACAACATGGAGGATGGCAAATTTAGAGAATTTCTAACTGCTGCATTCAGATGTGCTGCGGGTGTTATGAAGCCAGGGGCATCATTTTACTGTTTTCATGCAGATGCTGAAGCTTATAATTTCAGAGGGGCGCATCGAGATGCGGGTTTGCCGGTTCATGAAACATTGTATTGGGTAAAAAACGCAATTGTACTTAGTCGTTTGGATTATCATTACAAGTCGGAACCATGTCAACCGGCTGGAACAATTATTTGGACTGCCGGCAACGGACGCAAACCTATAGAAGAACTGGCAGATGGCGAAAAAGTTATGTCCTATGACAAAAGTGCTGGCGAAATGCTTGGCTATCGTCATACCGGTTTCCCTGTGAAAACAGCCAGCCGCGAATATTCTGGTGAATTATATGGAATCAAAGTCGACGACAAAATTACGTGGACAACTCCGGAACATCGCTTTGCTGTCAGGTTTAAAACCGGCTCTCAAAATATCTGGTGTACTTATCTCATGAAGCGCGGCCGTTTATGGCGTGTTGGAATGTGCCGCATATTTAACCAGTTGGGATACGGCCTGAAGATCCGACTCAAACAGGAAAAGGCGGAAGCCGCCTGGATTCTTGAAACTCATAAGGGCTACAAGGATGCCTCGTCTGCTGAACATGCCACAGCCATAAAGTATGGAATTCCTATGACTCATTGGGAACCGGAACGTGGAATTCCTCGAAAAAGTGAGAGATGCCGAGATAAAGAACACATTGAAGACATATATTTGCGGCTTGATCTTAACGTGATGGAAGTTAATGCGCATCGCTTACTTAAGGATTACCACCGACTCTATGAATATCCAGCTCTAACCCGAGCCGCTTGCGGGCACAAGTTCAGCAGACGAATAACAACCCTGGTTCCTGCCTGTAATTTGATCCCCAGAATTATGGAACTGCCTATTCCTTATAAACATTGGGATACTCCGCGTTGTAAAACTTTCGACTGGGAAACTATCGACAAAGTTCTACACAAGGAATATGAAGGACGAGTTTATTCTCTGGATGTCGAAAAGTATCATTTTTACATCGCGGATGGAATCGTAACTCATAATTGTCTTTATGGCTGGAAACCCGGAGCGGCACACCGCTGGTTTTCTGACCGATGTCAATCGAACATCATGGAATTTAACAAACCTTCACGTAGCGAAGAGCATCCATCCATGAAGCCCGTCGAAATGCTGGTTTATCTCATTAAAAACTCCTCAAAGAAAGACGACATCGTCATAGACCTTTTCGGAGGCTCCGGAAGCACACTTATTGCTGCCGAACAGACCGGACGCAAGGCGTATCTGATGGAGCTCGATGAGAAATATTGCGACGTGATCCGCAAACGCTGGGCGGAGTTTGTTCATGGCGAAAACTGCGCCTGGATTGACCTTACCAAACCGATTACGGAAACGGAAACCGTTAACCAATAACAGAAAGAGGGAGTGCATGAATTCACTCACAAAAATCGCGCTGGCAGTTGTCCTTGCGGCAACGCTGGCCGGGTGCAAAAACGTGGAGATCATCACGGAGATCACCGAGAAAACCTTTGACCAGGACGGCAAGGTTGTCTCTGAAAAAACCACACACAACACCCAGACGGATGAGTCGTTCACTTTCGGATTTTCCGAAGGCGACAACAAACAGATCAACATCGTGCCGCTGGACATCAGCGTGATTAAGTAGGCCAAGGCAAGCCCTGGACTGAAACTGCGCCGCTTCGCATTCGCTGGCGGCGCGAATATTAAACATGGAGAACGTATGCGTAAAAATAAATTGATAATCACCCCCGCACAGGCACAAGTCATGTGTGAAACAATCAAAAAACTGGAGCTGGAAACCCCGGAATGGTTCGAGCTTCTGACTTATGAGGAACTGGCCGAATGCTACAATGGCGCGGGCAGCGACAAGACCCCGAAACTCATCCGGAAAATATTGACACGGCTTCTGGGATTTGCCAAGGAAGCGATCCTGATCCATGACGCGGAGTTCCAATTCGCGTCGCGTTTCTGGCCCGTAAATTATTATACGCAGGATAAATTCCACGCGGCCAATCGGCGTCTCGGAGAAAACGCGGAACTCCTTGCAAAAGAACGGACTCCCTGGTACTCGCCATTGAGGTATTGGAGGTATTTGGTCGCATGGCGCGCGCAGAAGCGATGCGATGACTGGGGGTACGACGCATGGATAGTGTGAATCAAAGCCAGCTCAAGCTGACGGCGATTAGCGTTTCTGATCTGGCAAAGCTTTTGAAGCGGGCGGGCAGTCGCTTCGCTTCGGAAGCGGCGCTTCAAAAGGACATCGAAAACGGCGCGCCTACTAATCCGGACGGGTCCGTAAATCTTATCCACTACACCGCATGGCTGATAAAGGAAGTAAACAGAGATGGCAATTAATCCGGCAAAGTTACGGCCCATAGATTTAACGCGGCTTGTTAATTCCACACCACTGGGGGCGGTGTTGAGCGACCGCCAGTTGCGGCGTCACCGCGAGATGGCCGGATTCAACGTTTCCGACGATGGCGGCCATACTGTGAATCTAGTCAAATATACGGCCTGGCTGCGCGATCTGTACAATCGCCGGGTAGTGACTCCGCCGATGGATTACGAGGCGATGAAAGAGGCGGCTCGCGCCCGGAATCTGGCTAAATCCCGGAGTGGGCGCGATGTCGGCCCGATCCCGGAAGTGATCGATCCGGAACGCAAAGAAATGTGTGAAAGAAACTTCCGTCTCTTCTGCGAGGAGTATTTTCCGGAGACTTTCAGTCTGCCCTGGTCGGAGGACCATTTAAAGGTTATAGCCAAGATCGAACAGGCCGTTTTGCATGGCGGATTGTTCGCAATGGCGATGCCGCGGGGGGCAGGTAAAAGTTCCGCATCAGAAATAGCCTGTTTATGGGCTATGTTTTACGGGCATCGTGATTTTGTGGTGCTGATTTCCGCCACGCAAAAAGGCGCATTGGAAATGCTCGAATCTATTAAAACGGAGCTGGAAAAGAACGAACTTCTGTTTGAAGATTTCCCGGAGGTTGTGCATCCGATTCACGAGCTTGACGGCATCTCCAATAAATGCCCCGGACAGCTTTGCGACGGCGAACGCACCCGCATCAAATGGACTTCAAAAGAAATTGTTCTTCCCACGATAAAGGGAAGCAAAGCTTCCGGTTCCATCATCCGGGTTACCGGGATAACCGGCAGAATTCGCGGGATGAAATTCAAGCGCCCGGAAAACGCCAAAGCTCTGCGTCCTTCGCTTGTCATCATTGACGACCCGCAAACCTCTGAATCCGCAAATTCTTTAGAACAGATCAGGAAACGTGTGAAAGTATTGGCCGGCGATGTCCTGGGTCTCGCAGGTCCCGGACAGAAGATATCCGGGATCATGCCATGCACTGTGATTCGTCAGGGAGATATGGCAGATCAAATCCTGGACGTAAAAACACACCCGGAATGGAACGGAGAACGCACAAAGATGGTTTACGAGTTTCCCAAGAACAAAAAAATCTGGGAAAAGTACGCGGAAATCAGGGGCGATTCCCTGCGTCAGCATGGGGACATTCGGGACGCTACGGCCTTCTACCAGGAACACCAGGAAGAGATGGACGAGGGCGCAAAGATTTCCTGGGAAGAAAGATTTAATCACGATGAAATCTCCGCGATCCAACACGCGATGAATCTTAAACTTCTGGATGAAGGAGCTTTCTGGGCGGAGTACCAGAACGAACCAAAACCGGAGGATTTGGGCGAAGACCGCATCATGACTGCCGATGAAATCGCAAAAAAACTTAACGGCATGAATCGGAGCAACGTCCCGGCCGGATGCAGTTTTGTAACCATGTTTATCGACATCCAGAAGGAGCTTTTGTACTGGCTGATCGCCGCCTGGGAAATGGATTTCACCGGATACGTGATCGATTACGGAACTTACCCGGAACAACTGCACAGATATTTTCATTTGCACGAAGCAAGGCCGACTCTCCAGGACGCTGCCCCAGGCGCCGGATTGGAGGGCTCTATATATAATGGATTAGAAAAAGTGTGCTCCTTATACCTTAATAAGGAGTGGCGGCGCGACGACGGCGCCATGATGAAAATCGAGCGTTGTTTAATCGACGCTAACTGGGGACAGTCAACGGATGTTGTCTATCAGTTCTGCCGCCAACACACACATTCCGCAGTGCTGCTGCCAAGTCACGGGCGATACGTTGGCGCATCGTCAAAACCGTTTTCGGACTATAGGCGTCAGCCGGGCGACAGGATCGGCCACAACTGGATGATTCCGAACGTGCGGGGAAAGCGTGCGATCCGTCACGCTCTTTTTGACGCTAACTACTGGAAGAGCTTCATTCACGCCCGACTTTCGGTAGCGATGGGCGACAGAGGCTGCCTCTCATTGTACGGACGCGACCCGAATTTACACACTCTTCTTGCCGAACATCTCACATCCGAGTATCGGATAAAAACCGAAGGCCGCGGAAGAAAGGTAGATGAATGGAAAATCCGTCCGGAGGCATCCGACAACCACTGGCTCGACGGAATAGTCGGCGCGGCAGTAGCCGCATCGATCCTCGGCGCCAGCCTCCCTGCCACCGGCGAATCCGGAAAGCCCTTAAAACAGCGGCGTCACGTTGATTTGAATAATGTCCAGAAAAAAATCTACCTCTCCGGCGAACGCAAACTTCTCAATCCAATCAAAAAGAAGTTGAACTGAAAAAAATAGCCCCGGACGGGGGAGTCCAGGGCTATATTGGGATGAAATAGTCACCCGACTATTTCTTTGCAGGTTTTCTCGCTGTTCTTTTTCTTGTTGTTTTCTTCGCGGTCGTTTTCTTCACTGGCGCAGTCTTTTTAGACACGGTTTTCTTTGCGGCAGTCTTTTTCGCCACAGGTTTCTTTGCCGGAGCCACCTTCTTCACCGGAGCCTTTTTCACAGCTTTCTTCTTTGCCGGAGCAGCTTTCTTTTTGGCCGGGGCCGCTGGCGCAGGTTGTTTTGCGTCAAGTTCTGCCAGCATCTTTTTAACTTCGGTTTTGCTCAGGCTTTTGAAGACGAGAAGTTTTTTCTTTGAATCGGCTTGGGGTTTGCCGGTTCCCTTTTCCCAACGCGCGATTGACTTGTGATTGAGTTCGAGGAGCGCGGCCATCTTCAGCATGCTTAGATTGTGTTTCTTCCGCATGGCGGTAATTGAACGCGGCTGGATATTCACATTTTTAATTTCATTTTCGGACGGCACGACCTTGGCCTGTTTCTCGGCGGCAACGGCTTTCTGAAAAGTCGCGGAAATCTTCTCAAGCTCCTTCACTCGTTTTCTTAATGCGGTGTTTTCACCCCTGAGAGTTGCGATAGTTTTTTTCAGCGGCCTTTCAACTTTTACCGCTTCCTTGCGCGCGAGCCTTGTGATTTCTTCCTGCAGTGGCTTGACGTATCTTGCCATTTTTTTTCCTCCGTTTTTCTTTCTTTATATATGGTTAAAAAGAATTGTCCTCAAATATAAACAGTTTTTCCGGATAAGTCAAAATTACCCACTTTTTCCCAGTTTTAGGCCCCAAAATCGGGAAATTTCTTTTAAAAACGTTTCCCGCGACCCTTTAGGGTGTCCGCTTGCCCGAATTTTTGCGTATTTCACCCGTAGAAACACAGGAGTTTTTTTGATGGGTGAAAATGCGAAAAATATCCCCCCGGATATCAACAGAAAAAACAACGGCGTGATCAGTGAGGTCGCGGAAATTCTCGCCAACGGAATCCTCCGGATGAAGAAAAAAGGGAAGCTGAAAAGCAATCCCCAAAACCAATAACCAAAAGAAGGAGCATGAGAATGCAGGACGAAAAATGGCAGGAACTTTATTTAAAGAATCCTCTGGATCATGAGGTGATTGATGCGGTAAGGGATGCAAAAGAGTTTCCCTTTGAAGGTTTTACTTCCGTCATTCATGTCACTCCGGAAATGGCGGTGACATTTATAAAAAACAACACCAAGGCTCGCCGCGTAAACAATGCAGTGATTGAACTGTATGCAAGAATCATGAGGGCCGGCGATTGGAAGCTTAACGGCGAACCTATCGTTTTCTCTGATGAAGGGGACCTGCTGGATGGACAGAGTCGGCTGATGGGAATTCTCAGAAGCGGCGCGACTGTTCCGATGGTGATTGTTTATGGAGTTGCGGAAGAACATTTCAGCACAATAGATCAGGGGTGCAAACGCACCAACGGACAGGTATTGGAAATGCTCGAATGCAGGCACGGCAAATTGCTGGCGGCGGCGCTTCGCCTGGCATATATCTACTTTGAAGTCGACCGGTCTTTGAGCGATTCAGGCGAAGAACACATTTATATCGAGGCGTTACTGAATTTTTTTCAAAAGCATCACAGCATTGAATACAGTGTTGAAAAAGCGAGTTCCGGCAAAAGTATCTGCAGTCCTTCAGCGTTGGCTTTCTGTCATTTTGTTTTTGCAAAGAAAGACAAAAAGATGGCCGATGCATTTCTCAATAAACTTATTTTTGGAGAAAATCTTCATGCGGGCCATCCGGTTCTGGTGTTGCGCAACCGGCTTCTCAATAACAGACATCTTCTGTCAAAAACGCCTCTCCGCAACCTCATCGGATTGATCTTTAAAGCATGGAATCACTATCGGAGGAACAACGAGATCAAGCATCTAAAATTGGATCGCAATGAAATCATTCCGGCGTTGCTCTGACATGACCCTCAAAGAGTTGATTGAGCTTTTTTGAAAAATATTTAACCCAAAATATACGAAAGGAATTTATGAGATACGGGAGCATATGCAGTGGGGTCGAGGCGGCAACCTTGGCATGGAAACCTTTAGGGTGGAAAGCGGCTTTTTTTGCGGAAGTCGAACCGTTCCCTTGCGCGGTTCTGATGCAGAAATTCGGGGCTACGAAGCCCCTGCGTCCGCTCGACCCCGCTCATGCTCAGACGGAGAAGGAACGCAAGCAACGCGAGAACTGGAAAAAGCAAATCGACAAGTTTCCGGACGGGGGAAAGATTCCCAATCTCGGGGACTTTACAAAGATAGAAAAGGATGATTATGACGGAGAAATCGATCTGCTCGTCGGGGGCCCGCCTTGCACTGCATTTAGCGTGGCCGGGCTTAGAAAAGGTCTTGACGATCCGCGAGGGAATCTCGCGCTTGAGTTTGCAAAGCTTTCTCACAGAATATGTTCGCGATGGCTGGCATTTGAAAATGTTCCAGGAATTTTGTCCCAGTCGTCTGGAGAGGCATTTGCTGAAATACTATCTGCTTTCTGCGGATGGAAGGTTGAAGTTCCTGTTCTCAGAAGAAAGAAAAACGGACAAGTTGTCAGGGGTTGGAAGAACAGCGGAATCGTCACTCCCGCGCCCGGAAAATACGGACTGGCATGGCGAACTCTGGACGCTCAATACGTGCGAGTGGACGGGCATCCGCGGGCTGTCCCTCAGAGACGAAGGCGTTTGTTCCTTGTCGGACATCTTGATAGTTGGGAACGTGCCGCGGCGGTACTTTTTGACGAAGAAAGCTTGTCTGGGGATACTCCGCCGGAGCGCAAAACGGGGCAAGGAACTGCCGTCGGATTTGAAGTCGGCGCTTCTGGAGGTCGTCAATCGGAAGTAAGCTCCACACTCGACACGAAGTGCAAAGACGGCGCAATCCGCAATCAGACAGGCATGCTTTGTATGGCGCATGGCCAGGGCAATGCGGAAGTCCTGAAAGATAACTCTCCGACTCTCAACTGTAATCACGAAGCTCCCATTGTGTGCAAAAGCATAAGGATGCGTTCCGGCTGTTCCGGAGGAGGGAAAGGCCCATTGGTAGGAAATGAATTATCTCACACTCTTGCTTCCGGCAATGACCAGACAATCGTCTGCCGCGAGTGTGGACAAGGGTATTGGAAAAAAGATGAAGCGTCAGGTCCGGTCAAGACCAACGGCGCGGAGCCAACGACTGTTGTATGCCTCAATAACCGGCCGCAGGAATTTAAAACCGAAGAAGAAGTCAATCACCCTTTAAGGGCAAGCGATTATAAACAGCCGCCAATTGTCTGCTATGAAAATCACCCGGGTGATTCCAGGATAAAAGAACTTAAAGACGGTGTGTGTTCGCAGATAAACGCACGCTCAGGAACAGGCGGTGGGAATCTCCCGTTAGTAAAAACTGCCGGTTTCCTTCCGGGGCAAGGAACGAAGGCCGGGAGCCTCGGTTATGAACCCGATATAGCCCCGACTTTGCGAAGAGGATGTGATAATTACGGCGTTGTAAAAAGTTACGGAATCGCTGAAAACATCATCGGACGCAAGGAAAAGAACGGCGGCAATGGCATAGGCGTTCAGGAAGATATTGAATACACATTAAACACATCCGCGCCCCACGGTGTGTGTTTCCACTCAACTGTCCGCAGGCTTATGCCCATTGAAGCCGAGAGATTAATGGGTTTCCCGGACAACCACACAAGAATCAAGTGGAACGGCAAGTCCGAGGCTGATTGTCCAGATGGCCCGCGCTACAAAGCCTGCGGGAATTCGATGTGCCGGAATGCCATGGAATGGCTCGGAATGCGCATCCAACTAATCGAAAACCTTACCCATAATTTGGAGGATAAAAATGTCTGACAACGAAATAGATCAATCAATAAAGGACAACGCCATCGGCCCTAAATCCGCAGAGAGCGACGGACAGAAAGTCGAGCAGCATTCCATCGACGACCAGATCGAAGCCGACCGCTATCTGAACTCAAAAGAAGCGGTCAAGAAGAAAAACTTCGGAATAAGACTCGGCAAACTTATTCCTCCGGGGAGCGTGCGATAGTGGGACAAAGAGACGTTACAATTTTAGGCTCTAACGGCCAGCCTCTGGAAATAAAAGCGCCTTTGCCTCCGTCCACGCCGGTGAGAAAAAGTCGCGGCTGGAACCGGCAAGTTATCTCACGCTATGACGCCGCGCAGACTACCCATGACAATCGCCGTCACTGGGCGATGGCGGATTACCTCAGCGCCGATGCCGCGGCATCGCCGGAAGTCAGAAGGATTCTCCGCAGCCGGGCGCGTTACGAGATTGCCAATAACTCATACGGCAAAGGAATTTTGCTGACCCTTGCGAATGATGTGATCGGCACCGGCCCGCGCCTGCAGATGCTGACTGACTACGAAGATCTGAACCGGGAAGTTGAACTCGATTTCATGATGTGGTCAAACGCCGTCCGGCTCCCGGAAAAGCTGCGGACTATGCGTCTTGCAAGATGTCAGGACGGAGAGGCGTTTGCGATTATGGCTTACAATCCACGGGTAATGCACGAAATAAAACTCGACCTGATGTTGATCGAAGCCGACCAGGTCACCAGCGGAAAATACATATCCTTTGACGACAACGAAGTTGACGGCATAACCTTTGACGCGTTCGGCAATCCCGATTCATATCGTGTGTTAAAGCAGCATCCCGGCGGGAATAATTATAATTATGACAGTTCGGCGACGATTATTCCCGCCGAGGCAATGCTTCACATCTTCCGGATGGACCGTCCGGGGCAACACCGCGGGATTCCCGAAATTACGCCCGCTTTGCCGCTTTTCGCGCAACTTAGAAGATATACCCAGGCGGTGTTGGCTAACGCCGAATCGTGCGCCAATTTTTCCGGGATTTTATACACCGATGCGCCAGCAAACGGCGAAGCCGACGAGGTCGATCCGATGGCGATGGTGGAACTCGAAAGAAACATGCTCATGACCATGCCGGGCGGTTGGAAGATGGGACAACTCGACCCCAAACAACCAAGCACCACTTACGCGGAATTTGTGGAGCAGATCATTAATGAAATTGTGCGGTGCATAATGATGCCATTGCTCATCGCCAAGTTGTCTTCAGCCGATTCAAATTTTTCATCCGCCAAACTCGACGTTCAAACTTACGCCCGGATGCTTCGCGTTGACCAGTCGTTTATGGCCTCGATGATACTGGATAGAATTCTGACTGAATGGCTGCGTGAATATTTTCTGTTGCGCTCGCCGCTTGCCATGACTACCCGATACCCGTTGCCCCAGCATTATTGGTTTTGGGATGGTGTTTTTCATTACCTTGACCCGTTAAAAGAAGCTCGCGGTCAAGAAATTATGCTGAAAAACAAAATGACGACATTGGCCGCCATTTATGCCGCGCTTGGAAAAGATTGGGAAACCGAACTTAGACAATTGGCGCGTGAGAAAAAGCTGATGCAGGAACTCGGGCTCACCGATTCTGACATAAAAACCTAACCCATGAAACAACCAGGAAAGGAAAAAATTATGGGTAACGAATTCTTAATTATCGAAGCCGCTCTCAATGGCGGCAAACCGAAAGTGATGGGACTCGCTTACGGCGGCGGGAAGATGCGACTTCAAGGCTGGAAACAGCCGGTAGTGGTCGATTTGAGTGGGATGGAAATCCCCGAAAGCGTCCCGCTTCTCGCAAACCACGAAAACAAAGTGGCGTCGAGAGTGGGCATGGTTTCGGCAAAGGTTGAGAACAATACGCTGGTGATCGACGGCGAGATTCTATCTCAAAGCGATCAGGCCAATGAAATTGTCAGCCAGGCGAAAGAAGGCGGTGACTGGCAGCTTTCGATTCACGCGGATGTGATTGAATCGGAACTTGCGAGAAGCGCAAAAACGGTCAACGGACGCGAGCATGCGCCGCAGTTTTATCACGTCTTAAAATCGACCTTGAGAGAAATTTCGGTGATTCCGTGCGGCGCGGACGCTACCACAAAAATGAAAGTCGCCGCCAGCTTCAGTATCGGCGAAGAGCCGGAAGAAAAACAGCCCGAAGCAAAGGCTGAAAACACCCCCGAAAAGCAACCCGAACCCAAAACGGATAAACCCCAGGAACAACCCAAAGAAAAGGAGAAAGAATCTGTGAAGGATGATCCCAAAAAGGAACCCGAAAAACAGCCCGAGGCCAAAACCGAAAAGCCGAAGGAAAGCGAAAAACCCGAAGCGAAAACTGAAAAGCCGAAAGAACCTGAAAAGCCGGAACAAACCGCCAGCGCAGCGGATGTTGCCTTACAGGCGATCAAGGATGAACGCGAACGCGTCGGGCGTATTCAGGTGATCTGCAACGGTGAATTTCCTGACATCGAAAGGGAGGCTATCAGTGCCGGATGGAGTGCCGAGGATGCATCACAAAAAGTGTTGAAAGCCATCCGCGACAACCGTCCCGCGGCCGATGTAAACCTTTCCGTTAAAAGGAAACCAGAGGGCGTTGTCCACCGGAAGTCTCTGGAAGCCGCGATGTGCATGCGCATCGGAATTTCGGGCGATGAACTGCTTGCCGAATACGGCGATGAAGCGGTTGACGCCGGGGCCGAACAAAGCGATATGCCGATGAAGGAACTGCTGATGCAGTGCCTCCATCTGGAGGGAAGGCCCGCGCCTTCGTCTTTTGGGAACGAGACGATTCAGGCGGCGTTTTCGACCGTATCTCTGCCGGGAATTTTGTCCAATGTGGCGAACAAAAAACTCCTGCAGAGTTACAACGCCCAGCCTATCATTGCCAACAAACTGTGCAGTTCCGGCGACCTGAACGACTTCAAGGAAAGCGAGCGTTTTCGCCTCACCGACGCGGGGGATTTGCAGCCCATTGGCGCGGATGGCGAGATCAAGGAAGGCGGTCTTTCCGAAGAGCGCGCGACTAATCAGCTCGACACCTACGGAAAGAAATTCTGTCTCACTCGCAAAATGATCATCAATGATGATCTCGGCGCTTTCATGAAAGTTCCGATTGCGATGGGCAACCGCGCGGCGCGTCTGATCGACCAGCTTTTCTTCGGAAGGCTGCTGGCGAATCCCGACCAGACCGATGGCAACGCGCTCTTTTCGACGGAGCACAAAAACTATCTCTCCGGGACGGACAGCGTGCTTGCCGCGGAGGGATTGCGTCAGGCTGTGCAGGCGTTTCTTGATCAGGTGGATTCGGACGGTCAGCCGATCAATATCGAACCGCGTTTTCTGCTGGTTCCGACCGGTTTGAAACACACGGCCATCGAATTGACCAAGGGCGCGACGCTGATCATCACCGGTGGCGACACGACCCCGACAATCCGTCCGGCATTGAATTCACTTGTCGATGAAAACCTGCAAGTTGTGAGCTCCCCGTACCTGGCAAATTCCAGCTACGACGGGTACAGCGCAACCGCCTGGTATCTCTTCGGCGACCCGGCTTCCGTAGACACCTGCGAAATCGGATTTCTGAGGGGAAAACGCACTCCGACAGTAGAAAGAGGAGACACGGATTTCAACACACTCGGACTGTGGTTCCGCGTCTATTTCGACCTCGGCGTCCGCGAGCAGGACTTCCGCGGCATGGTCAAATCCGCGGGGCAGTAAGCACTGCCGGGCGAGTTACTGGGGCATGCTTCGCGCAATGCGCTACGGCCCCAGACCCCATAATCAAACAACAAAATTAAACTCATTTAGGAGGTTTTTATGATGACGATATATGTGCAAAGAGGCGACTCGGTTGACTACACTCCCGACGATGATGTGGACGCCGGAGACGTGATTGTTATTGGCCCAAATCTTATAGGCATAGCGAAGCTCGATATTGCGGCCGGAGAGCTTGGCGCTCTGAGCCTTGTCGGGGTGTACGATATGCCCAAAGCCACGGGCACCGGAGAGGACATCCAGCGCGGAGTCAATATCTACTGGGATTCTTCGGAACAGATTGTCACGACCGACAATTCCAAGATATACCTGGGCGCGACTATTACCGAGGCCGGAGAGAATGACGAAACGATAAGAGTCCACCTTCTGCAGTAAGGAAAACGCCGATGTCTGACATGCTGAAAAACGGAATGTCGTGGCTGGAATCCCAGCGTAAAGCACACCTTTCCTCTCTGGTGACTTATCGGAGGGGAGAGGACACCGCCGAGGTTTCGGCCACCATCGGTAAAACCGTTTTTCGCATCGAAGACGAGTACGGAAGAATCGTTCATTACGAGAGCCGTGACTATCTCATCAGCGCGTCGGACCTTGTTCTGAATGGGACAATCATCACCCCCGAAAGAAGCGATGAAATCATCGAGGACGGCTTCGTGTACGAAGTCATGGCCCCGGCGAACGAGCCGGAATGGAGATATTCCGACACTCATCGGCAGACCCTGCGGATTCACACTAAGCAAACCGGAAAGGAATAACCAATGTCAGGAAAAAATGAAATCGTCAAAGTCCCGTTTTACGGGAATGAAATTCTCGTCATCGAGAAAGATGGCAAACAATTTGTCGCAATGAAACCAATTGTTGAAGCGTTGGGATTAACATGGAGAGATCAACAGAAGATAATAGCAAATGATCCTGTTTTGAATTCAACCAGGTGTGTTACGCACTTAGTTGCCGAAGACGGAAAACAACGTGAAATGATATGCCTTCCATTGGAATATCTCAACGGCTGGCTTTTCAAAGTCCCGGCTTCCCGTTACAAAGGAAAAAGGCGCAATGCCATTGTCAGATACCAGAAGGAATGCTATCAGGCGCTTTACAATTATTTTCACAAAGGAGCGGCGATTAATCCGCTGGCCAATGAGAAAAGAATTGTCGAGTTGTTTGAACAGGCGATTTCCAAAATCAACGAGCGCGATGAAGTAATCCAGAGGCAGCAGAAAATCATAGACTCCGTAATGTCCGATTCCGTTTATGGGGAAATCAGCGAAGTCACTGGCGCGCCGAAATGCACCCTTGTGCGTCAGCATTTCAGAAGCTATGTGCCGCCGCAAAAAAAGAAATCTAAAAATTCCATCCAGATGGTTTTCGATTTTTTCAAAGGAGGAAAGTGATATGCCGAACGGCTCTGAAAATCCCGATCACCGCGATCTTTGGATTGCTGTCAATGAGGCTCGCAGAGATTTGGCGGAGCTCAAGGGAATGCTTAAAATGCATATATCTGACCCGAACATTCACCATCATCCGCCTTGCCGTGCAGTTGATGAAATGAGGCGGACAATGCTCTCGGCGGCTGGCGCGGCGATACTCGCACTGCTTGCCGCCATCGGTTCGATTGTCGCTACAATCGTGAGGTGATTTATGGGTAAACTGACGGACATTGCCGACGCGGTTGTCGCGATTCTGAACGGTTCAGGATTGACCCCACAATTCACCGCCGAACGGACGCTGCTGCCGATCTACGATCTAAAGACGCTGAAGACGCTGAAAGTTTCGGTGGTTCCGAAGGGCCGGAAGATCACGCAGGGCGCGCGGGTTCTTACCATTGATGAAATCCAGATCGACATCGGAATCCAGAAAAAGATTTCTGACGATTCCGAACTGGATGGACTCATGAAACTGGTCGAGGACATCGTGGCGCTGTTCCAACCGGAAAGATTGTCTGGATATCCCACAGCTATCTGTGTCAAGAAGGAAAATGATCCCATCTATGACCCGGAACATCTGCGGCAGTTCCATCAGTTCACCAGCGTGGTGACATTGACCTTCAAGGTGTTGCCATGATCGGGTTCAGAACCAGATGGGAATTTCATCCTGACCGGGTGAAAAACGCGGCGAAAAAAGCGTCGTTCAGAAACCTTGGACACGCTGGCGCGGCGATCCGACTAACGGCAAGGCGAAGCATCCGGAGGAACAAACGCCCGTCGCGAAAAGGCGCTCCCCCGCATACCAGGAAAGGACAACTCAAAAGGTCGTTGCGGTATGCGGTCGACAAAAGAAAAGGGCGCGTGCTGATCGGGCCTGTTTACACAGTTGTCGGACGGTCGGCAATGGCCCATGAATTCGGGGGCAGATACCGGAAAGAAACATATCCCAAACGCGCTTTCATGGGACCGGCCCTTAAGGAGAATGAATCAAAGCTTCCCAGATTATGGGCTGGGAGCATCCGATAAAAACGAAAGGAATTTTCTTATGTATAAACTTGGATTGGAAGGAAAGCTGTACTACGGCGACGCCGGAAGCACGGCTTCAAATGAACTCACAAACGCCAAAGATGTGACCTTGAATCTTGAGGCGGCCGAGGCGGATGTCACGACTCGCGGGAACAACGGATGGCGCGCGACGGTGGCCGCTTTAAAGGACGCCTCCGTGGAATTTGATCTTGTCTGGGATACCGACGACGCGGGATTCGCGGCCATCAAAAATGCCTACATAAATGGGACATCAATTGCCCTGGCAATTCTCGACGGAGCGGACGGCGAGGGACTGGATGCGGACTTTTCCATAACCAGTTTTTCGCGCGGAGAACCGCTCGAAGAGGCAATGACGGTAAGCGTCACGGCCAAGCCTACTTACTCAACCCGAGCCCCCGCATGGAAGGAGGCCACTACGTAATGAAAACATTCCAAGACAACGCCGGACGGACATGGACGGTTGCGGTAAATATTGCCACTACAAAACGGGTAAAATCGCTGGTCGGCGTAAACCTGATGGATGCGATAGATGGCGATCTGATCGAAAAACTTGCGACCGATCCGGTGCTTCTCTGCGACGTGATTTACGCGATTTGTAAACCTGATGCAGATGCCCAGAACATCACGGACGAGCAGTTCGGTCAGGCAATGGCCGGCGATGCGATAGGGCACGCCACCACCGCGCTGCTGGAGGAGCTTGTGGATTTTTTCCCCGAGGCGAAGCGCCGGGTGCTTCGCAAAGCGGTGGGGAAGTTCAAGACCTTGGAGACGAAGGCGATCGAGACGGCAAGCAACTATCTGGACAGCCCGGCGTTCGATCAAAAGATCGAGGAGATTCTGAGCGATATTTCGGATTCATCTGGGAGCTTGCCGGAATCGCCGGAGTGAACCCGGACCCGCTGACATTGCGGGAACTCGTGGTGATGGCGGAGGCGAAAAGTCATGACAACTGGAACCACACTTCAGCGGTCTTGGCATTGCTGATCAACATCAATCGCGACCCCAAAAAGAAGCGCGCGGTAAGCCCGAAAGATATCAATCCGCATGAGCGGAAAGTGAAGACAATCCTTCGCGGCAAAGGGCTGAGAGTTCTCAAAGATGTGTTCGTAGACCGGGTACGACCCGGAGCGAAATGACTCGCTTCGCGAGTGTGAAAGGAGTGAAAATTATGGGTTATAGGAAACTGAAAAAAGGAGAGATCACGGTCGATCTCGAAGAAAGCAAAAAGGGCGGATTGCTGGTCATTGTCGGCATGTATGAAAAGAACAATTGGCGGCAGTGCGTTTGCATCCGATTGACCAATTTTCCGGACACTTGCGAGAGCATTGACAGTTTTGATTTCACCATTGACGGAGGCGGAAACAAAGGATAATGGGAGCGGCGGCAAACATCAAAGCAGGCGCGGCGTATGTCGAGCTTTTTACCCAGGACAACCGGCTTGTCCGGGGGCTGATTTCCGCGCAGAAAAAGCTTAAAGCGTTCAGCGCGTCGGCAACTCGCATCGGCAAAAAGCTTATGGCGACAAGCCTGATCATGGCGATGCCGTTTGCGATTGGCGTCAAGGCGGCGGCCAGTTTCGAAGAGGAAATGGCGAACGTCTCGACCATGCTTGACCAGCCCGAAAAACATATGAAAAGACTTACGCGCGGCGTAAGGGATATGTCCATCCAGTTTGGCGAGGGCACGGACACGCTTGCGAAAGGATTGTACGACATTTTGTCGGCATCGATCCCCGCCGAAAAAGCTTTGTATGTTTTGTCCGTTTCGGCGAAGGCGGCAAGGGCCGGATTGACCGACACCGGAGTCGCCGCGGATGCCATTACGACAGTGTTAAATGCTTACGGTATGTCGGCTGAAAAAGCTGGCGATGTTTCCGATTGGCTCTTCTCAATTGTCAAGAAGGGCAAATGCGTGACAGGCGATACGCGGGTATTGCTTGCTAACGGTGAATATCGGCGCATCGACTCGCTGTGCGGGGATGTGCAGGTTGTTTCATGGGACGGGCGCAACTTCACCCCGGCAATGGCAAGGTGGTGTGATATGGGGAAAAAGCGGATTGTCCGTATGCGCACTTCTTTCGGGCGCGAAATCCGGACGACGCCGGAGCATCCTTATCTCACTCCAGATGGCTGGCGACCGGTTGATCAGTTAAAGGTTGGCGATAAAATTGCATTGCCGGTAACCTTGCCGTTTTTTGGAACTAAACACGCCCCGGAAGGTTGGCCTGCATTGCTGGGCTACCTGATTTCCGAAGGCTCAATTCTGGGAAACTCACCCCGCGTTACCACCACAATACCAAAGGTTGTTGCTGAATTGGAAGCTTCGGCAAAAGCCTTGGGATGTGAACTTCATCAAGTTAAACAACAGCCTGGAAAAGCGCCAAGTTATGACATTGTTGCTGGTTATCGTGGACATTCAGGCGGGAATCCTGTCATTGACAAATTACGTGAATACGGATTGTGGGGTAAAAACTGTTATGGAAAATTCATTCCCGAAGAGTGTTTCAGTTGGCGTAAAGAGGATTTGGCGCTTCTTTTGCGAGCTTTGTTTACCGGCGATGGTTGGCTGGCGCCTTCAAGGAGAAACAGAAATTTTCAATTAGGATATTGTTCCGTATCACGCAGGCTTGTTGAGGACATAGCACATCTTTTGCTCCGTTTTGGCATTGTCACACGGGTCGTAAAAACCTCAATAAATGCGTGGATGTTGGAAAGTAAGCGTTATGTCGACATTCGCCGCTTTCTTGATTTTATCGGTATCGAACGCGAAAACGTCAAACTGTTTAATGATTATCATCCGACATATAATCGTGAGCGACTTAAGGAGCTAACTTCATACGGCAAAACTCCACGTAACGACAATAAACTTTACCAACCTTACCGTGGATGCGGAGTTAGAGATTTTCATCAACCCATCTTTTTCGATAGAATTACGGAAATAGAGGAACTCCCGGAAGAGCGGGTATACGATTTATGCGTCCCGGTTCTTCATAACTTTGTTGCCAACGATATTGTTGCTCACAATACCACATTTGCGGAATTAGCGCCCTCAATCGGGCTTGTCGCAACCACTGCGGCAAGCGCCGGAGTGGATTTAAACGAGTTCGGCGCGGCCATCGCAACGATGACCCGAAACGGAGTGCGGACCGAAAACGCGGTCACCGCATTGAACGCGATAATCGCCACCTTCCTGAA
This sequence comes from Victivallales bacterium, assembly GCA_963678815.1. Classification (GTDB taxonomy): domain Bacteria; phylum Verrucomicrobiota; class Lentisphaeria; order Victivallales. The sequence goes on along the minus strand of OY787460.1, from coordinate 1,890,216 downwards.
GCCCACTGATGACGCGGCGAAGTATGCGAAAAAACTCGGTTTCGAGTTATCATCTACGACCCTGAAAACCATTGGCTTGAAGGGTGTGTTTGAAAAGATCGCAAAGTTGCCTCCGGATGCCATCAGCAAATTATTTCCCAATAAACGCGCAATCCGCGGGGTGCTTCCGGCATTGCAGAATATGTCGGGTTTTGCCGAGGACCTGAAGACGATGCAGAACCGCGCCGGGGCCGCAGACCGGGCCTACGCGAAAATGAGCAAGACTTTGTCGCTTGCTCTGGCGAGAATGAAACAGGCCGGGATTGCCGTCTTTGTCGAAATCGGCAACGCTTTGTCCGGCTCCATCAAGGACATTTCCAAAACTGTCGTCCGTTATATGGGATTGATCCGGGACTGGATCGCCAACAATAAAAAAGTGGTAAAGACTGCCCTGAAAATTGTGGGCGCGATTGCCCTGGCTGGCGCGGCGTTGATTACCATCGGCGCGATTGGGCAGACAGTCGCGTTTGTGTTTGGCGGCATCGCCGCGATCATCACCGGAGTGGGAACTGCGATCAGCATTATGGGCGCTATTCTTGGCGCAATCCTTTCCCCGATTGGCCTGGTTACCGTTGCTGTCGTGGCGCTTGGCGCGGCCATCCTTTATTACAGTGGGCTTGGCGGCAAGATGCTGGGCTGGCTGGGAGAAAAATTCAAGGAACTAAGTTCCTTTGCGAGCGCCGCGTTTCAGGGAATAAAGGACGCGCTGGTTGCGGGTGACTTTTCACTTGCCGCAAACATTCTATGGAAGTCTTTACAGATCGCATGGCTGGCCGGTATCAACGAACTGAAAAAGCTGTGGATCGAGTTCAAAAGCTGGTATCAGAAAACGACTTCCGAGATTTTTTACGGCGCGTTGTCAATCATCACCGACTCGTGGGCTTCGCTGAAAACCACCTGGACAAACACCGTCTCGTACCTGCTCGATGTGTGGAACATTTTTATCAAAAATCTCAAGTCCGCGTGGAACGCCTCACAGAGCTTTTTGCAAAAACGCTGGCTCGATCTGATGGGATTATTCGATTCCAGCCTGGACGTTGACGCCGCGAAAAAACTGGTTGACGCCGAATCCAAAATGCTCGAAAAGGAAGCGCAAACCGAACTCGACAACGCCCTGAAATCCTCGTCTGCGCAAAGCAACAAAGACAAGGCCGACATCGAGAAGGAACGCAAAGACAAACAGGCCATGATCGAGCAGCAGATGGGAACCGACATGAAAGGCATCGAGACTGAAAATGCCGAATCTCTGCGCAAGTCACGGGAAGAATTGGATAAGGCGAAAGCGGAATGGAAAAAGGCGATTGATGAGGCGAAATCCAAGCGCGCGGAGTCAGGAAAACTGAAGGATTCCAAGGGAAAAGATTTCAGTCTCGACGATGTGAAAGCGGCAATGAAAGGCGCGTCTTCACAAATTGCCGCCGTCAAGGGCAAGGTCGAAGTGGCAGGGACTTTCTATGCCGACGCAGTGCGTTCGCTGTCTTCCGGGAACGCCGCGGATCGCACCGCGAAAGCCACCGAGGACATCAAGAAAAACACGAAAAAGACAAACCAGCTTCTGCAGAAACAAAGTTCCAGCGAGCTGGTTTACGAATAGGCCGGAGTAGAAATTTATGGCGCGAGTTGAACAGGCATTTTTTGACAGGACCCAGGCGATGGGAAGCGACGGAGCTTACACCACCGCCGAGGTTCCGTACTTTGTTTTTGAGGTTGAAAGCGAGGAGGACGCGATCCAGGCGGTCTATGATGAAGCGGCGACTACTTTCAACGGATTGACTCTCGATAGCGTTGAGGTCGATGAGCGCATCAATGAAACAACATTTAAAATTGTTGTCCAGTACAAAGAGTCCGAAACCACCTCTTCGGACGATGATGAGGAGCAGGAGTCAACCTATTCTTTCGACACCGGGGGCGGGACTCAGCATCTGACACAATCCATCGAAACGGTCGGGAAATACCCGTCCGACGCGCCCGATTACGGAGGCGCCATAAACTACGACGGCGAAAAAGTGGCCGGAGTCGACATCGTTCAACCAGTCTCAAATTTCGCGGAAACACACTATCTCTCGGACTCGAAAATCACCACTTCATATAAAAAGGGCGTATCCAAAATTACCGGGACAATGAACAAGTCGAGTTTTCGCGGCTACGACCCCGGCGAGGTTCTGTTCATGGGCGCGTCAGGGACAAAAAAAGGCGACGATTCCGACACGCCCTGGGAAGTGACTTACAAATTCGCGGTGTCCACGAACCGCACAAGTTTCAAGGTCGGCGACATCACCGTTTCCCAGAAATACGGCTGGGATTACATGTGGGTTCGGTATGCCGACGAGGTCGATGATTCAAAGAAAACCCTCGTTAAAAAACCAACCGCCGTCTACATCGAGCGGGTTTACAAGATTTCAAATTTCGGCGCATTAGGCATCGGAAATTAACCCCGCGATTATGCGGAAAACAACAGAAAGGACAAGGTATATGAGTAAGCACATCTACAACCTGAAAAAGGACAGAATCGATGAACGCGACCGCGTTTGGGAAGCGCCGCCGTTCACCGGGATCGTTCTGCCGTCGTCGGTGGATTTGAGCGGGAAATGCCCCCCGGTTTACGATCAGGGCAATCTCGGAAGCTGCACCGCGCAGGCTATCGGCGCATTGCTGGACATGATCCATGTGCAGTCCACCGGCGAGGAGTTTTTCAATCCGTCGCGTTTGTTCATTTATTATTTCGAGCGCGAACTGATGGGAACTATCAACGAGGATTCCGGGGCGTCGATCCGCGACGGCATCAAGGTAACGGTAAAAAAGGGCGCGTGTCCGGAGACCATGCATCCTTACGAGATCAGCCGTTTTACCGAAAAGCCGTCCGAAGAAGCAATCGAAGCAGCGCTCGATTTTCAGGCTCTGGAATATGACCGCATCATTTTCAATTCCCTGCGGCTCATCAAGCGGACGCTTGCGGCAGGTTTCCCGATTGTCTGCGGGATAATGGTTTATGAATCCTTTGAATCAGAAGAGGTTGAGGAGACCGGAGTTGTCCCGATGCCGGACACGGTGAAGGAGGATTTGCTGGGCGGTCACGCGGTGATGATCGTGGGCTATGACGATGAAAGCGAGACCTTTCTCCTCCGCAATTCATGGGGAGAAGATTGGGGCAATCAAGGCAACTTTACATTGCCCTATGCCTTCGTCAAAGACTCGTTTCTCACCTCCGATATGTGGGTAATCAAAAAGGCAGAGTGAAACTCTGCACTTCGAGAAAATACTTCCGTATTTTCCGTGCCGGCTACGCCGGATTTTAATAGGAGAATGAATGAATAAAGTCGTTACAGGAGAAAAGTTCAGGCCGAAGGCGCGGACGTGGAATTCGTTTATCGATGCCGCTGTTTATGTGCGCCAGCGCCAGAGCAATTTGACTGCAAAGACGCCGCGCCAGGACACGAAATCCGGCGTTGTCCTGGTGCGGAATTCCACCGGTGAGGATTTGGCACAGTTCGCGGTTGTCGCACTGGGAGCGTTAATAATCACGCCTGCCGACAACGAGCCTGAATTCCGGGAAAAGTTGCCCGTTTTCGAGGCGGAACTTGTCTCGGATGAGAACCTCGATGAAGTCTTTGTGATCCTGCAAAAACCACTGAAGGAAAATGAAGTGGGCGTCGCGCTTCTGTCCGGGGTGACTCCGGTAAAGATCAATATTGAAAGCGAAGATCACAAGTTTGCCGAAGTGACAGCGGATGGACTGAAAACATCCAGCAACGGGACGCTCCGCGTCCTCTGGAAAGAGCCGAAAGAGGGCGAAAACAAATGGGCGGTTGTCCATCTTGGGGCATCCGGAGCCGGGGACACTTATGACGGGTATTTCAAGGCGGTCAATTCTTCTGATGAAAACTCCCAGAAGGTGAAAATTACTTCCGGTTACGCCCTGATTAACGACACGCTTTTCAGCGTCATCGACAATTCACTCACCGATGATGATGACAATACTTTTGCCGCCGAACTGGAGATCACCGGCACGGCTTACATCTATCTTCAGGCTACTTACAACACCGACACTGAAACGATAAATGAGCCTACAATCGAGCAGTCCGCGAATTTTCCGCTTCCTGAAGAAAACATGTTCAAGGGGCTGATTGCAGTCGTAAAATGGGACGGCGAAAACGCGAAAATCCTGAATCCTACCCAGCAGCACTATGGCGTGATGTATGGGATAATCCTGGGGGCTTGCTGATGATACCGCATCTTAGAAAAAACAAAATCGTGAGCGCCAATCACCTGGTGTGCAAAGACGCGCAGTGCCCATGTATAGACGAGATTCCCATACCGGGATATTTCTGTTATTTCCCGATGTGGGACGGGCTTGAAGACGTCTTGCCTTTGAACGGCTCCAATTACAGCAACTGGCCTCACAAAGTGACATATGATTACTACGATATTTACACAAAAACCTGGGAGACATTGCCGTATTTTGAGTGCGGAGATTCGCCGGGACGGAGCGTCTATTATTTCGCGTTCAATGACTATTTCTATAACACCAGCGGCGGGATTCTCGGCATGTGTTTCGGCGCGATAAGCGTTGAACAGATATGGAGTTCGCCTCCGGTTCTCAAATATTTTTTCATGTTGCAGACCGCAAGCGGCTACACGACGCGAAATGGAGTCGAGCTGACAATCCTGTTCAAAAATCTGCCGTCAGATACTGCGTTCTGGGATATTCCCGGAAGCGCGTTTGCCGTTAAAAATGAATCTATTTATGAATATGATGTGTATGAAGGAGAGGATTATCTTGCTTCTTACAAAATACAGATCGGTTTCACCGCAACGGCCTGGGAACACACAGATATCGAGACCGGATATCACTGCGAAGCGGATTACCATTCCATCCCGGAATATCCGTTCACAAAAGAAAAATACATCAGATTTAGCATCAGGATTTACAATAGCGACGATGAGATAGTCCGCGAATTCACACAGTCATATCAGATTCCCGCAGTCTATTCGCTGGGCTGCATCCAGGACATCGACTTCTGCGTGATGGGAAGCTGCCTGTTTTCCAATCAGGACTGCGCCGGTTGCCTCGTGAGTTCCCAGATTTTCGTGACCAATGAAACAACCGCGCATCATCTCGATGGCAAGTGCCGGAGGCGGTCGTCATTGTCCTATGGAATGATGTCCAAAAGCTACCGGATCATCGCTTGCGGATTCGACACGCAAAGCGACGCCAATGAGTACATCGATTTCAATCCGAGTCTCGAACAAAGTTTGCAGGATTCTTGCGCCGGAAAGTCCTGGGTGATTGTGGGCTACTGCGAGTGCGATGATGCTGATTGCCAGGAATGCCGCTCGAAAAAATCGCTCGCCGTCAAGTGCGAAGAGGATATCAAACCATGCAGTTCCGACAAGATAAAAACACACGTTTTGAAGTCCGGCTACAAGGTTGAAAGCGAAGCTCTGGTTTATATGAACGAGAACGAGGAGTCGCTGAAAGACGACCTCGAATCGGCTTGTCCGAGTGAACTTCAATACTGCCGGATCAGCGTCAGTTTCGGGTGTGGAGTTGACGGCTGGGAGAAAAGCTCCGCTGGCGGTTCATGCGAAACCGTGGAGGAGCCGGACACGTCTGGAAGCTGGTCGGGAGAAGATTACGAATCCGCGACTTTCACCATCGATATCGAGGGGCATTGCCCTGACGACTGCCAGGAATTTGCCGAAAATTATGACCCCGGCGACCCGCCGTATGAGTGTTATTCCAATCAATGTCCGGAAGGCAGCGTTGCAATGGATATGTGGGACGGCTCTTCCTGCGGAGACGCGCTCTCGAAATTTTCCTGGCGTTGCGATGAGATGTCCGGCTGGAACTTCATCAAATGGGTTTGCCGGGAGTTTCCGCAGTATCCCCCAGAATACCGATACGTCGTGGAAATGTGCTGTTCGCACGATTGATGATCAACCCAAAGGAGACAGGATGAAACCATTATTTAAAATTGACCGGAGCGTGTACAACGCCGATGACGACCGCGCGGAGCTTTTGATTGAAAAGGGGATTTCGCATCAGGACTTTTTGAGGCTGATTGCCGCGACCGATCCATTTGTTGTCAGGAACGGCATTCTTTATTTTATCCCGGAAGAGAAGTCTGAGGAGAATGTAAGAAAGCATATCTCTGACAGGAAAAATTACCTTGAGAAATTCGGCGGCATCTCGCCTGCGGCATTGCTGAAGCATGAAGAAATAGTGACAAGCGTTTACCCTGAATTGAAAGAGGTTTATGCCGAAGTCAAAGCGGCGATTGCCAAGGAAAATTGTTCTGCATGTACAGCGAACCGGCATGCCGAAAAGATTCTGAAAGAGCTTGTTAAATTGCCATTTCATGGCCGCGATTTGAGTTCGCTGGAGTTTTTAGGAGAGCTTGCTCTCAAAGTCCTGAGAAAAGAAAAGGTCGAGATCGACGCATCGAAAATAGAAGTCCCGCGGCACATCTCAAAAATCTACCGGAAGTCGAAGAAATCTGCACGGAAAAATCATGATGCGCATCCCTTGCAGTGTTTGCTTTGCGCGATGGAGCACATGGGAAAGGCCGCCGAAAATTACCGCGAATATCTCAAGGGATACGATGGGATAACTCACAAGCCGAATCATCTGCCGCTGGCTTTCGGGAATATTGCCGAGGCCGAATGCCAGGCTGTCACAAGCTGGCCGGAACTTGCGGATGAAATCCGCGCGCTCAAGCTCGAAATGCGCCAAAACCTGAGACTTGCCTCTGATGAAACACTGGACAAAATCTGTGAAGTTTTCTGGCTCGTTCTTGAAGCATACGAGCAGGAATCTGGGCTGGTCGCAAAAACAAAATGTTGTGGTGCATCTAAATGAAAAAAGTTAAGGCCGGAGATTCTTTCAAACCTGAAGCGAAGACGTGGAATTCGTTCATCGACGCCGCGCTGTACGCGAAGCAGCGACAGGTGGGAATGACCGTGAAAACGCCGTCGCGCGACACCAAGTCGGGGCTTGTCCTGGTGCGGAACGCAACCGGCCAGGAGCTGAGTCAGTTCGCGGCAGTGTCGCTGGGTGATTTGCTGATTACCCCGACCGATAACGAAGCTGATTTCAGGAACAATATCCCGGTTTTTGAGGCCGAACTGGTAACGTCCGAGAACAATGAAAAGCCTTATGGCATCCTGCAAAAACCTTTACAGCAGAATGAATGCGGCCCTGCAATGCTGGCCGGAATCACTCCGGTAAAAGTGGTAATTGATGATGAAAGTCACGAGTTCGCGAAGCCGGATGAAAATGGTTTGAAATCTTCCAATAAGGGCCTTGCGCGCATCCTCTGGAAAGAGTCTGACACCGGCGAAAAATGGGCCGTTATCCATCTGGGTGGCGCGGCGGCGTCTGCTTGCCGTGGACCGTTTGAAGTTGTCATCGAAGACGAATATACGGTGACGGTAAAAGCCTACGACGGAGTCGATTTCCCGTACCATAACTGGATAATCGCCGGGTGTGAAAGGTTCGAGGTGGATACGGATGTCAGCCTTGACATCAGCGGCGATTCGAGTGTGTATCTGCATGTTGACTGGAGTGAAGAAGATTCTGCCTGGGAGTTTGAATTTACCGTCGAAAGCTCCGAGCCAAGCGCCGCGAACAACTGTGATTTTTACTTCGAAGTCGCGGAGATTTTATGGGACAGCGACAACGGCAAAATCGCGTCGGTTGTTCAGAAACTTTTTCAGACGGTTTTCATTCAGGCGTATCAGGAACAGACCATTCTGCTGGACATTTTTTTCGATCTCGAAAGCATGGCGTTAAGGGCGGTTTATGGCATCGGCCTCGTGCGGATTCCATGCACTGATGACTCTGACTCATCCAGCAGCGGAGAAGTAATAATCGAAATCGCAGATTGTCCGGAGATATGATTGTGTCGTTAAGTGGAAATGTAAAATTGCAATTTGTTTACCCGGAAGTGGATGCGCTTCCGCGTCTGCTTGCCAAGGAGGTGGACGGCAATATCGCGCTGATGGGCGAGTGCTGCTGTTTTATCTGCGGAATTTCCTGGATGCCGCAACTTATTTTTCCGGTTCCGGAAGGACTGCTCGGAGAAGCGGTTTGTCCGTTTAATGTCCACTGGAATACCAGATGGTATCTGGCCGGCAAAGAGATCAAACCGGTGGATTACTGCGATTGCTATTTTGATATGCCGACCGAAACAATGTACTATTTTCTGAGCGCGTTGGGATGGGGGCTGTTCGACATCTACTACCTTTGCGACCTTGCTGGTTTGCTGCAGCCGGATCAGGAGTTCTTCCTGCGCTTCAATAAATATGTCGGCTATCCCGATCCGCCTGTGAACGGTTGGTTTATCCTGAGCGGAGTTCCGTATTGGGATAAGGACAAAAATTGTTACCATATTTTTTACTTCGATTACGATGAGATCATTCCGCAGCCGCTGGATTTGCCGGACACAATCGCCCATAAAGTCCGCTTCGACGGGGATGGCGTTTTAACCGTCCGCGAAGAGGCTTACACGGCCTCCGGAACCCTGGTCGGCTGGGGAGTTTATTACTACCAGAAACCGGAGCTTCAGGAACTCGAATGCGGCGGAGAAGACACCAGCAGCAGCCAGATCATAAACCCGGACGATTCGGACTCTTCATCGTCATCTTCAAGCCAGGACTCCTCAAGCAGTTCGTCCGAGAGTTCATCCTCCAGTTTTTCGGAATCTTCCGAAAGTTCGTCATCGAGTTCTTCAGAAGAATCTTCATCAAGTTCATCGGAGGAATCATCAAGTTCTCCGGAAGAATCATCAAGTTCATCGGAGGAATCGTCAAGCTCCCCGGAGGAATCTTCGAGTTCGGAAAATACCGGTCCCGGATGGTATTACGTCGAATACGCCGAATGGACCAACAGCGATTGTTCGGGCGCAGAAAGTCCTGTTGTAATAGGCATCATTTACTACTCATCAAGGCCAGCGGAACACGGCGTCTGTAAAAATTCCGGGGGCGCGTATAGCTGGAAACACTGGTATCACGGACCTTACGACACCTGTGAGGAAGCCTGCGACGCGTGCGGAATGCCCTCGTTTTTCTTCTGCATGTAGCAATCAACAAAAAGGATCAGATAATGACAAACCATCAATTTTTCAGAAGCAACGAAAGCCGAAAACAGGAAGCTAAAAACTTCGCTGAAAATTTGCGAAAGCGAAATCCGGACAGATTTCCCGACCTTGAATCGGCGCATCAGTTTGCGCTGTCGAGTATTCCGCCGGTTGCGAACGCGGAAATGTTGGGCAATTCCGGAACGCGCTTTGTCGAGGACGGGCCAGTGTGGACAGGGCGTATCAATACCCATGATTGCAAAGAGTGCGCGATGAAGCATCTGGCTTCCGCTGCGGTTATCGGCAGGGAGATTTTAAACGGCTATTGGAACACGGACCACGAGATGTTTTTGCTGGGAAATCTCAACGAAGCGGCCGAGCAGCTTGTCGGGATCATGCCGGATATTTCAAGCCGGATACGCAATCTCAGAATCGAGATGTTTCCGCCGGGTGACACGCTCAAACTTACACACTTTCACCTGGAAAGTTTCAAGTTGCTTTACAAAGCTCTTCGCGAGGGAAAAAGTGTGATTCCGAAGGCTCCGGAGGGAGCTGTCAGGCTGCTTTTAAAGTCCATACCGTTCTCGGTGATCACTCCGACCGGCAACCGTCCGAAAACTCTTTATTTATTAAGGAAATATCTGGAACGTCAGACAATCCAGCCCGCAGAATGGATCGTGGTTGACGATGGAAAGGTTTCGTCCGAGGCTATTGTCAGAGGCTTTCCCGGTCTCAAATATCATCGCAGGAAACCGGAAGAAAACGAGTTTGAACACACCCTAAAATACAATCTTGCCGCCGCGCTGGAACTCACGACGACCGGTTACATGATAATGATGGAAGACGATGATTGGTACCATCCGAAATATCTCGAAACCATGCTGGCCGGGTTAAAAGATCACGATCTTTACGGGCTTGGAGAAACGGTATTCTACAACTTTCCCGCGCGTAGATTTCGGAGGATTGTCAACCGGAAAAACGCGTCGCTTTGCGTCACCGGATTTACCAAAAAAGTCATCCCGGAAGTTCTCGATGCCTGCAACAGGACACGAAAATGGAAAGTCGATATCGGGCTGTGGAGTTGGTTCGAAGGAAAAAAAGGTTATTCCGAACTGGATGAATTTGATTTGAATGTCGGCATGAAAGGACTGAGTTCAAAACGTCCCGGACTTACACGCGATCACAAAGATCCGATGCGCCTTAACAGGGAGGACCCGGAATTAAAAATCTTGAAGAATTTCATTGGAAATGATCTGGATTATTACCTCAATCTTGACAAAAAGATCGATGTGGTGATTCCGCTGGGAACCGGATCGAAATGGGACAATAACGAGTTGCGTTATGCGCTCCGGAGCATGGAAAAATACTTCCTGTCGCTGGGCAAAGTTTATGTGGTGTGTGAAACGCTGCCCGCTTGGGTTGCGAATGCAACCCATCTCGAACAGGGCGACCCGCTTCCTAAGAACAAGGACGGCAATATCATCAACAAAATTCTTCTGGCCTGCCGGGAAGATGGACTCAGCGAAAACTTTCTTTTCTGGAGCGACGACCAGGTTCTTTTGAAACCTATTATGGGCTGTGAATTGGGGCCGGTGGCGAACAAAGGAAACATCGCGTCATACGGCGGTTCCCGTTGGCGTGACCGCATGAAAAACACGGCTGAAGTTTTGAAATCTCGCGGCCATTCTCTGCATCATTTCGACAGCCACGTCCCGCAGCTCATGAACAAACACAAGTTCATTGAAGTGATGGAAAGCTACGACTTTAAAAACGGCCTCGGTTACTGCGTCAACACGCTTTACTTCAACAGCATCGGCGCTGAACCGCAGAATTTCCAGGAGCAGGTGAAAGCTTCAATAGAAAACAAATGTTGCGGCGGGATCGAGCGTAAAATTGCCGGAAAAACCTGGCTGGGCTTCAACGACCGTGGTTTGGAATATGGGATAAAGGAGTTTCTCGCAAAGCGCTTCACAACTCCATCCATATACGAGATAGAAGGGACATAGTTTATGCAGAATATCATTATTTATTTACGGGCCGGGGACGTCGCGGCCACGGTTGTCGACGAGTACAACCAGTCGGCGAAATCATCTCCCACAATCACACGCGGGATTCGCGCGATTTTGAATTTGCGGTTGCTTGATACCGAAGGGAATCCGGTCGCGGCCGCGGACTTGACTTACGACAGTTGGGACTTTGTCCTGGCGCATGACTGGAACACCGCGACGCCGGTGCAGATTAGGATGCAAACGGACATCACCGTTACTGAAGTCACCATTGAGGATAAGACTTATTCCCAGATAAATATTCCTCTCAATGAAACCAACACCGAGGAGCTCATCGCGGTTCTGGGCAATTCCGCGAGCGTCAAACTGGGCGCGGAACTGGCAGGATTCGAGACTGGCGAAGACGATCCGGCCTTCCTGATCCAGTTCGATGTGACCGTCAGAAATCGTCGCGGCACAGCCGGAACTGACATCCCAACCCCGGTTCTGAATGGGACATATTCAATCGAGCAAATTAACGATTTACTCGACGGCAAATCAGACATCGATCACACTCATCCTGAGAAAGATTGGGTGCTCGAAGATTTCACACTTACCGCCGCTGAAATCAGCGCAAAACAAATAATCCTGGCGGACGCGCCAGTCGATACAGAGGCAATAACCCTAACCGTAATAGGAGGGACAGAACAACATGAAGGAATAGACTTCACCATCAATGATTCCACTGTCACGTGGGATGGATACGCCCTTGACGGCGTTCTCGCCGAGGGCGACACAATCAGAATCAAGTATTTAAAAATCACGGAAAATCCGGCGCCGTAAGGCGCTGTAAAAAGCCCCTTTGGGGCCTCGAAGTCCAGAGCTTTGCTCTGGGAAAGGAAACGAGTATGTCTAAAATGAATGCAAAGTGGATTAACAAGGACTCGCAGTCGCTGGAAAACGACGGCAATAATCTGCGGGTAAAAGTGGACGCGGCGGGCGCATTGGAGCGCACCGCGGACGGCCTGAATATCAAAACTGGCGGGGTTACGAATGACCAGTTGGCTGGCAATATCGCCTTTGAAAAACTGGCCGACAATGCGAACATCGCGCGCCTTGATCAGAACGAGACCGTCGCGGGTGATTGGAATTTTACCAATCCTCCGACCGCCTCGGCGACCCCGACTTCGGACAACGAACTTGCGACAAAAGCCTATGTCGACAGCGCCGCGCTGGGGCTGGATTTCGATATCAAGGCTTCGGTAAGGGCGCTGTCAAACGCAAACGTCACTCTCTCCGGAGAGCAGACCATTGACGACGTTTCGCTCGTCGACGGGGACCGCGTCCTTCTGACCGGCCAGACCACCGCCAGCGAAAACGGCATCATGATCGTCAGGACAAGCGCCTGGGAAAGGGCCGCCGATTTCGCTGCCGGAATGAATGCGGCCGGCGCGTTCTGTTTTGTTGAGGAGGGAACGACTTACGCCGACTCCGGGTGGGTTTGCACCTCCGACAACGGCTCGGACGTGGTAGGCACAAACGACCTGGCATTCACGCAGTTCAGCGGGGCTGGCGCGATCAATCCCGGACCCGGATTGGATAAGACCGGAAACACACTTTCCGTGAAGCCTTCAGACCTTCTTCGGGGCGGTTCCGCGGAGATTGACGGCGACAAAATCGACATCGATTATTCACCGTCGAACTACACTCCGTCCACCACTCCCGAACAGGTGGACAACGCGGCGGAGCTGACCGCGCACCTGGCCGGGATCGATGAAGCGCTGGGCGATCTTTCCGGGGAAAACATTACCCAGGAAATGCACAAGGTGACGGCGGCGGAAGTCACGGCCGGATACTTCTCGTTGTCCAACACCCCGGTCAACGCGCAGGCGGTCAGAATGACCGTTTCCGGCGGGCCGATGCAGGCCAACAATCAGGTTGTCGGAAGCACCGGCGCTACGCCCGATTTCGACGTTCTGAACGACACCGAAATCCACATCAACAACAACGGTTCGGCCTCCGGTCTCTCCGGAGACATCGAAGAGGACGACGTTCTCATCCTGGAATACCAGAGTTGAACTCTGGACTATTGCTCTCCCACTCAGCTTACGCTTGTGGGAGGGCGTTTTTTCTAGCAGAAACACACAAATGGAGGAGTGATGACAAAGACGATAAACAAGGGCCAATGCCCTTGACCAAGATGGTGAAGTGCTTCGCGACTTCACGTGAGCCAGCGAAGCGGAGCGAACCACTCTGTCCAGAGCTTGCTCTGGGCGTGATCCAACGGCGAAAGCGTTGGGCGCTGAAAGCGAAACAAAAAGAAAGAGGAACAATGACAAAGACGATAAACAAACATTTATACCCGATGGCGGCGGGGACGGTCAAGGCCAACATCGGGGAAAATTCAGCAAACCCGGAGGACGTATCCCTGGCTGATTTCCTGACTGCGCTGGGCATAAAAAACGATGTCCAGATAATCATGGAAGTGCCCAAAACCATCGACAGCGCCTATACCGAATTCTATAAGGAAGTCCTGAACGTTTCGTTCCCCTGGCGTCTGGGGACCGGCGCTTTGAAAGGTGTGTTTGTGCGGCTGGGTACGGCCGCGTCAGGCACGGCCCCGACGATCAAGCTGCGCAAATATTCCGGAAGCGCCTGGACAGACCTGACAAACGCTTTTTTGTGCCCGGCCAGCGCCAATTCCGAGAGCGATAAATCATCGGAAATCATCACCGATTCATCAATCGCTGAGGGCGACGTCCTGGATATCTGCGTCACGGATATCGGCAGCGGCGACGCCGAAAACCTCCAAGTAACAACTGTGTGGGAAGTATAAAATGATTATCAAACGCGTTCCGAATTTTCTCTTTTTCATCACCGCTTTAGCCACAAATTTCTGGGGCAGCCGCGCGGACGGTCTCCTGGAAACAAGCGCCGATTACACCTTCCAATCGGAAGCGGACGGCGATGTAAAGGTGGCCCATCTTTCCGGGCTCAATATCGGGGCCGGACACACCGTCACCGTAAGCAACCGCTGCAAGGGCCTGGCGCTATATGTCGACGGGGATGCACACATCGCGGGGACTCTGTCTATGACCGGCAAAGGCGCTTACGCCGACCCAAGTTCAGCGGGAGTTTCATCGACCGGAATTCGCCTGGCGAGGCTGAAAAGTGGGGCTGCGGAAACCTTGTCTGCGTCCGATGTGGCCGGTTGTGGATCGGTGCTGATCAGCGCTGAAAGCAACCAGGCTGGCATCAGCGCCAACGGGAAAATCTACACCATCACCCGGACCGGAGGCGCTGGCGGGGCCCGGGTTTATGGGCCGAACGCCGGACTGGCCAGCGGCAATCCTGGCGGAACCATGACAGATGGATGCGGCGGCGGAGGCGGCGGTTGTGGGGCGGATAAATGTTACAGCGGATACGGCACGGCCGGGACATGTTTCGGCGGAGGTTCCGCAGGGGCCGGGGCGACAAGCCGGAGCGCGCAGGGAAACGCGACTTTATACTGCGGACCGGGTGGAGATTGCCCGTCTGTCTGGGACAACAGTTGCGGCGGGGGCGGCGGCGCGGGAAATCCGGGAGGCATCGGCAGATCGGGCAAAAGTTCATACACCTGTTACGACGGGGAGACGGGAGTCGGCGGCGTCATTTTTCTTTTTGTCTCTGGAAATCTAACCATCGCGTCAACCGGCCGGATCGAAGCCGATGGGATGAAAGGCGGAAACGCGAATGCTTCATATTACGCCTCCGCTGGAGGTTCATCGGGAGGCGGACGCATCATCATCCTCTATGCCGGGACTTATTCAAACACCGGGGTTATTTCAGTTCAGGGCGGCGCGTCGGCGGTTTCGCATTCCAATAACAAAACAAGTTACGGCGGCGCAGGCGGAGCCGGTTCATACATCATCGATAAGATCGATTATTAAGGGCGGGGCAATGGTTCATCAAAGGATATTCATATTCATGCAAGAGTTTTTTTATTGTTCGATCATTGATGGATTATCTCATTCGGCTGGCTGGCCCTGTGGCGTGGGGCCAGCCTGTATTTCGGAACCCATTGCCGATTTATATCGGCTTAGGGTTCCGGGACTATTGGCCCAAAATTATGGGATAATTGGGAACATTGCCGGAATGTCGCAAAAACTAAGCAAATAATGCTTAATTAGTTGGTAATTAACGGTTAATGACTTGCTTTGTTGCATTAATGCTTTATCATGTACACTAGAAAAGCATAAAGCGTTAAGCCACAACAATATAAGGAGGCTGGAAGATGAAAAAGGGAAAAGCGAAAAAAACCGCGCCGGTAAAAGGCAATGACGACCTTTACAAATGGGATGACATCAACAAGGCAATGATGGCATGCGGATATTCTCCTCGACACATTTTGAGATTCCTTTCCAAATTGAACGAAATCAGAAAGGGGGCATGAGATGAAAAAGAATCCGAAGAGCGAATTCACAAGACTGATAAACGATAACCGGGAACTTCTCAAGATGATCGGAGATGAACTCGAAACATGGGCGGCGGCAGACCCTGATTGGTGTGGCGTTGGCAGCCTCGGACACATCAAACATTGCCAGATTGAACTTCTGACATGGATGCGTGGAGCGGACGAAGAAGAAAAAATGCACCAAAAAATCGAGAATGAACTCAAAAACAGGAGGCAGGCAAAATGAAAAAGACACCGAAAGAAGAATGCGCAAGGCTGAAAAAGGAAAACGAAAAACTGCTGGAACTGATAGGAGCGGAATTGGAAAATCAGGCTTCGGAAAATCCGCATTACGGGGATGTCGGCGACCTCGAACATACCCGGAAACTGCTGATTGAAATTTTGGCATTCCAAAGGGACGCCCTCGATGAACTGGACATTGAAACAGAACTGCTGGCTTAGTCCAGCAGTTCTAAAAAGGAGACTGAAATCATGAATGCTCAAAGAGACATAGCAAAGGAAAATAAAATCCTTCAACAGTTGATCGCGAAGCAGTGCGGAGTCAGCAAAGGCGCAAACGCAAGCTGGCCTGACCTTGCCGAAATATTCAGTCATGAAAGGGCAAACACCATCCTGCGCGAAGCCTTCATTGGAATTCTTGTAGTAGGTGGAAAATGCTCCAGAGAAGAAGCGCCAGACTTCATCGAAAAACAAATCGCAGGTGCGAGCGAACGGATTAATGCCTTTGAAATCCTGCACAGCCAAGTCTGCAACGGCGGGTTTCAGCAATGGCTGATGAACGGTTACGGGGAGCTTGCCGAAATAACCATTTACACTCTCGAAGACATCGGAACCGAAAATGCATTGAAGGTTGCCGAAATGGTTAAAAAAATCATTACCGAAGTCGAGATCAACAGTGACGATAAGGATTTCATTTACGAATCGGAGTTCTGCGAGTATCTGGATGCTCAGGACACTTTGTTCTATGAGCTATCCGATGCATTGCAGGAAGAATTCAAAACCTTTTTCGGCATCTGTTGATGCCGGAATTAAATAACCAACCACTAAAAAAAGGAGTGGAAAAATGAACACGAGCGAAATCAAAGCCGGAAGCAAGCAGAGAATCAAAATCGGGAGAAATGAAGTCGAAGTGACCGTCCTCGAACAGAAGGGAAACACGTGGATCGTCGAATCGTCATCGGGCAAGAAATTCCCGGTCGGAGAATCGCGGTTCCTGAAGGACGATGACATTGAAACGGTCGCGGAAAATCTCGAAAATCCTGAAGCGGTAACTTCCGAGGCTCCCGCCGTAAATCCGCCTGAAACTCAGGCTTCGGAAAAGGGAAAGGAAAAGCCCAAAATGTCGATGCTTAACGCGGCGGCGGAAATTCTGAAGGGCGTTTCGCATTCCATGTCGGCAAAGGAACTTATCGTCGCAATGGAAGATGCCGGACTTTGGAAAAGTCCAAAGGGAGCCACGCCTTGGAATTCCGTCTCGGCTGCAATTAGCAAAGAGATTCGGCACAAGGAAAATCCCCGTTTCCAGAAGACCGGAAAAGGGCTGTTTTCTCTCGTCGATGGGGCGTAATCGCCCCCCTTCGGGGGTAATCTCAAGTGGACATGCAAATAGCGCGCCAGGTATGCCTATGTTGTTGATATTAAAGGGATAATAAAGTTTGTAATTAATGCAAAAAAGACTGGCTTTATCTCCACACATGCCTTATCATGTACACAGAAGCAAGAGATAGAAAGGATAAAGCCTTGAATAACAACAACATAAGCGAAAGGAACGGAAAAATGAACATGCAGGATCTGAAATGGGGAATCGAGATCGAAACGGTCAAGATTGAGCGCAGAAAAGCCGCCGAAGCGGTGCAAAGCGTGGTCGGCGGCAGGGTAGCCTACGAAGGCGGCTCTTACGACTGTTACAGCGTAACCGACCTGCAGGGCAGAAAATGGAAGGTGGTGCGCGACAGTTCGCTCAGCACGGTTCCATCAAGCCTTCAATCCGAAGTTGTCAGCCCGGTTCTGACTTTCGAAGACATCCCGCAGTTACAGGAAGTTGTAAGGGCATTGCGCAAAGCCAAGGCAAAGTGCCATTCGAATTGTGGGATTCACATCCATGTTGAAAGCGCGCCCTTCAACGCAAAGAAGCTGGCGAACCTTGCGAAAATGGTTTACAAAAACGAAGAACTTTTTATCCACGCCCTTGGGATAAATCAATCAAGGCTTGCAAGCTATACCCGCCGGATGGACGAAGCTTTCATCCGCAGAATTGAACGCCGCACTCCCCAAACCATGAACGAATTAAATCAGGCTCTTTACGGAAGGATGAACAGGAATCCGCACCACTACGACAGGGAAAGATACCACATCCTGAACCTTCACAACGCCTTTTACGCCAATACAATAGAGTGGCGCGCCGCCAATAGCGTCCTTCATGCAGGGAAGGTCAAAAGTTACATTTTTCTCGTCCTTGCCCTTGCCGCGAAAGCGATAAATTCCAAAGCCGCTTCATGCAAGAAAAAAGAATTCAATCCCGGAAGCGCAAAATACGACCTTCGGGTGGTTCTCCTTTCGCTCGGATTTATCGGACCAAAATTCAAAACCGCCCGCCAGCACCTTTTGGCAAACATGCCCGGCGACGCCGCTTGGAAAAACGGCAGACCGCAAAGGGCGCAAGCATAACATAAAAACCGGGGGGCGAAAGCCCCCTCCTAAAAAGGAGGAACAAGCAATGATAAAATTGCAAATGCACCAGACAACGTTGGAAGGCAAACCCCTTGCCGGAACCGGGAAAATCATTTCCGGCGAGGATGCCTATGAAGTGATCGAGGTCATGAAAATGCAGTCGCCTTTCACGGCGGATATGAGCGAAAGGCAATACATCGACAATGTCCTTTCAAAGTTCATGCCGGAAGACGAATCAACCGAACTCGATGCGACCGAATTTCTGACCAAACTTGCGTCCAAGGGATTCCTTTCATTCCTGCCGGTTGGCGAACCGGATACAATTCCAGAAAGCGAGGTGGTTCCATGTGCGGACAAGCAGGAATAATTTTAGCCGACAACGGCAGGAGAAGGCAGGACAAGATGGAGCGGTTGCGTTTCATTTTCATGCGGCTTTTAGCCCTGAATGAATATCGCGGCAAACACGCATCCGGCATGGTTCTTGTCCAAAAAGATGGGCAGTACCGGCTCCTGAAAAGGCCGATAGCGGCCAGCAAATTTGTCTGTTTGCTGGAGTGCCGTGACGTGTTGCGGGACTTGTCAAATAGAACCCCGCTCCTGATGGGGCATGCAAGATTCGCCACCGTGGGAAGCGTCGAAAAAATGGCCAACGGACACCCCATAAAATCGGGTTGCTGTCTTGCGACCGCGAACGGCACCATCTTCAATGCCGATGATTTGTTCAGGAAATTTAGACTCAATCGCTTTGCCGAAGTCGACAGCGAATTCATCGCAAGGCTGGCGGACAAACATGCACCGGACGGCGAGATAAAGGTTAAGAATTTTGTCCATTCGCTGAGGCATTGCCGGGGGCAGATCAGCGCGGTTGTAACGTCTTTGCTTGACCCGCAAAGGATAATAGTCCTGAAGGGAAACAAGCCTCTCAGTCTGCGTTACAACCCCAAATTACGGGCGATTATTTACTCGTCCGAAGCCTTCCATCTTGCCGTTGCGCTGAGAGATGACGTCGGTTGGAAGGAAATCAAATTAACCCCGATGTCATGCGCGGTTTTCAACACCGGAAACCTGCCGGAATTTGAAACATTGCCATTCAACTTTAAACCAGAAAAAAGGAGAATCTTATCATGTGCGAAATAAGCGTTTTTGTTTACGGTACGCTCAAGAGATGGTTTCATAATCATTGTTATTGTCGACGGGCGATAAGCATAGAAAAGGCAACCGTCTGCGGAAAACTTTACCAATTGCCGCCCGGCTATCCAGCGATGCAAGTTCCGAAGGAAAGCATTATCTGGCAGGGGACAAAGGATGTTTTCGCCGATGCTCAGAACCAGTACATGGAAAATGACAGCGGCGATAATGAATTCAAAATCCACGATGGTTGGGACACCGTTCACGGCGAATTTATGACCTTTGCCGATCCCGAACGGGATATCCCTGAGATGGATCGTTTGGAAGGCTTTCCTCTATACTATGACCGCGTCCTTGTGCCAGTTAAAAAGGACAATGGAATGGTGACGACCGCCTACGTTTACACGATGGACGAGATCCACATGTCCGCCAGATACCTGCCGGATGGCGTCTGGCCGGAAAACAGAAACCCCAAACAAACGAGGTGAAAAAATGTTGTCGAAAACCGAAATCAAAAAGATAGCCCTCAAGAAAATTGAGGAAGAAATCGGCATTTCCCTGTATTTCGGACCATGCCTGAAAAATAATGAAAGAATCAAACTTGCAGGCATCGACCTTGCCATACCAGCGCACATTTCACCGGCATTCAAAAAGATGCGACTCGAAATATTTGTGAAGGTAATTGATACGGGAATTGTTTTGAACCTTGACTATTCCTACTCCCATTTCCGAGGTCATAACGGATTAATGGCGGAGTTCTTTTACAATTTCGCAAACAAAAAATGGGAACAGTATTCCTGAAAACAGCAAGTCAAAAAAGGAGCATAAAAAATGTGCAAAGGAAAAATCACCAATTGTCCCGACTGCGATGTAAAACCCGGCGAACCGCATCACGACAGTTGCGACGTTGAACGTTGTTCTGTCTGCGGCGGACAACGTTTAGGATGTGATTGCAAGGGACACGATCCGCAGTTTTCGCGCTGGACGGGACTCTGGCCCGGAGAAGCGGAGAGTTCGTTTCTCGGAATGGACTTGAACCATTTTTATTTCTCCGGCGTCTACCGCAAATTTTTAATTAAACCCCAGCCGAGGAAATAATAATGCCTGAAGACAGGAACAGAAATTCAGTTTTAAGGCAACTAGCCGCATTACAGCAAATGTCGCTTCATGACTTGCAGGAAAAGTGGCGCGATCTCTACGGAAGCGAACCGCCGAATTACAGCCAGCAGTTTCTGATACGGCAACTGGCTTATCGCGTCCAGGAACTTTTTTATGGCGGTTTGGAAACAGACACCCAAAGAAAACTGCTTGGCAGACCGCAAAATCCGGCCGAAGTAAAACGGAATTTCGCGTCTGCCATTGGAACTCGTTTTCTGCGGGTTTGGGGCGATCAGGAGCATGAAGTCACGGTTGTAGACGGCGGCTTTGTTTACAAAGGACAGAAGTTCGGATCATTGTCGGCGGTCGCGCGAAAGATCACCGGAGCGCACTGGAACGGGCGCAAGTTTTTTGGTCTGCCGCGTTCCGACCGGAAGACGCGATCAGATAAAAAGAAGAAATAATAAAGGGGCATAATATGGACACCGAAAAAAAAGTCAGGTGTGGAATTTACACTCGAAAATCTCACGAGGATGGTTTGCAGCTTGAATTTAATTCTTTAGATGCGCAACGCGAATCCGCCGAAAATTATATCGCCAGCCAAAAGGAAAACGGGTGGGTTGCTTTGCCGGAGCATTATGACGATGGCGGCTTCTCCGGCGGCAACATGGAACGTCCTGCTTTAAAACGGCTTATGGAAGACGTAAAAGCCGGTAAAGTCGACTGCATCGTTGTTTACAAAATTGACCGGCTTTCCCGTTCGCTGATGGATTTTACCCAGCTTATCGAAGTGCTTAATCAATACAATGTCAACTTTATTTCGGTGACCCAGCATATCCAGACCACCGATTCCGCGGGACGCATGATGTTGAATATTTTAATGACTTTCGCGGAATTCGAAAGGGCAATTTTGGCCGAAAGAATTAAAGATAAAATAGCCATGGCAAAACGTCGCGGAAAATATTGCGGCGGCAGTCCGGTCATCGGTTACGATCCCGATCCTGAAAAGAAAATATTGATGGTGAATGAAGCAGAAGCAAAGGTTGTCAGACACATTTTCGACCGCTATCTAAAATTCGGCTCCGCCAAAAAGGTGGCCGCCGAACTCAACAAAAAAGGCTGGCTGACGAAGCAATGGACATCCGCGAAAGGCAACACCCACGGCGGCAAAGAATGGACAACCGCGAACATTTATAAAGTTCTCGACAACCCGCTTTACCTTGGAAAGGTTGTCCATAAAGATAAGACATATCCCGGCGAACATAAGGCAATTATCACACAGAAGCAATGGGACAAAATCCGCGAGCTTTTTGAGTCGGGACCGCACAGCAGAAATAAACGAAAAAAGCAGTCGGAGATAATCACCCCTTTGCGCGGACTTGTCAGATGCGGACACTGCGGCGGCTCGATGTCGCCCACTTACAGTATGAAAGGAAAGAGACGTTATGCATATTATTTTTGCCAGAAGGACTCGAAGCGCGCGATCAGCGTTTGCCCCGTTAAGCGCGTTCCCGGAGGCGACATCGAGAAAGCCATTCTTCAGCAGTTGAGCGCGGTTTTCAGAACGCCGACGCTGATGGCCGCGACCATCGTCAAGGCGCGCGAATCAAAACAACCCGAGCGGGACGCCCTTCTTAAAAGGAAAATGGAACTTGAAGAAGAACTCGAAAAAATCCGCAATGAAATATTCGCGCTTCCCGAGGGCGAGTCCCTTGAAAAAACTTCCCGGATCGAAAAGGCCACGCAATTGAGCAGGGAGTTTACCGAAGTAAAACAGGTTCTTGAACAATGCGACAGGGACACTATAAGCGAGAAGGATGTTGCGAACGTTTTATCCAATATTGAAAGTCTATGGGAGATGCTTTTCCCCGCCGAACAGTACCGGCTGATGTGTTTGATGATCGATAGCGTTATCGTTCGCGAGGACGCCATAAATATTATTTTCAAGACTGACGAGATGCCGTCGCTGATCATGGAACTCGCCGAAATGGAACAAGCTCCGCAACGAAACAAGGCGGAGCAGTCCGCCAGTCAGGCGCAGGAATTATCCCTCCTGCCTGAAGTGTTGCCGGAAGGCAAGATCATGCTTCGCGTTCCGACAACTTTCAAATACAAGAACGGTCGCAAAACAATCATCACACCGCAAACCCTGGAAGGCGAAAATCCCGAAAGCCCCGATCTGGTTCAGGAGCCGATGGTTCAGGCGATTGCCAAGGCGCATCAATGGCGGGAAAAACTCGAATCCGGCGAATTTCCATCGGTTGCGGAGCTTGCGAGAAGCCTGAATTTCAGCCGTTCGTATGTCGTAAGGATTCTTTCGCTGACCGCGTTGGCCCCCGACATCGTCAACGCCATTATAAACGGCGAAGAGCCCAACGGTCTCAGCTTGGAAAAACTTGTTTCCGGCTTCCCGGACGACTGGGAAGAACAAAGAAAAATGTTCGGTTTTAAAAAGAAAAAGGAGGCGCACCATGCATGAAAGAAAAGAAACTCTCGAAAAGGCATTGCTCTGCGATGACCTGAAGTGTCTTGACAAGGAAGCCTTTGTAAAGACTTGGAATGCAGTTGCGTTCCTCTATCCAGGCTTACACATCGATGGCTATTGGGAAGATGACAGCGGCTGGCCGGAAGAGTTAAAACCCTTCGCAGAAGAAGCTTGGCGGCGGTACGAAAGCGGCGAAATAACAAGTGAACAGTTGTATCCGGCAAATGAGGCAAGGAAAGGATTGGAAGCAATAAAAAACATAGAGGGACTTGAAAATGAAAATTGATCTAAAAAAACTTGAAATTCTCGAAGCAAACAGCGAGGAAACGCTTTGTTTTTCAGCCCGTTTGTATATTGATGGAGCCTTTGCCGCGACTGTCCACAACGATGGGCAGGGAGGCGCGAACCGCTATTACTTTGAAGACAATAAAATTAGAGACGAGTTCTTTTCATACTGCCGGGCTCTTCCCGATTTTGATTCGCCGTATGGCCCGTTGAAAGCCGATGAAGATTTGCTCATTGGCGATTTGATTGAGAAAAAACTGAGCGTACCTTTAAACAGTTGTCCGGAAAAGCATGAAGGGAACGCCTCAATGAAAGCCGAAGTAAGAATTAAAATGGACGCCATGGCGACCGTCAAAGACCCGCTTGCGGAATTTTCGCGGATACTGCGCTCTCTGGCACATCAGGTCGACAAGGGCGTCGTTTGCATCGACACTGCCACGGAAATGGTGTTGCGCGACTCCAAACTCGCCGCAACGGTAAAAGTCCATGTTTCTACTAAATAAAAAAATGCGAGATGAGCATGAAAACTGAGCATGAAAACTGAAAACTGAAAACTGGGATATCGTGGGTATTGCCGAGGGTGTTATCCATGAAATAGAAGAGGATGGCGCGGATATCGGCGATATTAGCGACTACATCCAGGATGTTTTTTGGACGGTATACAGTCGCGATGTTGACAACGCGGATTTTGAGGCCGAAATAGAGAAGAAAGTTGCCCACGAGAAGTATGAAAAATAATTTATTGTTTATACTCATATTTAACTAATAATTTTCTATAGGTATTATTTCGATTATTTATCTGATTTCTATTGAAAAAAAGCACTTCGTGAATTAACTTCCAATAAAGTATTTGGAAGTTAATTACACAGAAAGGGGAAGTCAAATGTTTGATTACGAGTTCATCGCATTGCGAGGCCGTCAAGCAGGTCGACGATATTATACAGTCATGTGTCCTTTAAAGCTAATTCCAAAGCTATTCTTATTTGAAGAAGAAGAAATTCCTGCCGAGCTTAGAGCACAAAGAACTTTGAACAAAGCCAGAATTCCGGATATTGCGCGATATATTGTCGACAACAAAAGTGATTACATTTTTTCATCGATTACGGCTTCTATTGATGGGGATGTTGCTTTTGAGCCTCTTTCAGAAACCGATAAACATTTACGCAACGTTGGGCGTTTGCGTACATCGATGGATTCGAGATTCCTTATAAACGATGGTCAACATCGACGGGCAGCCATTGAAGAAGCTTTAAAACAGTGTCCGGAAATTGGAGACGAGAATATTTCTGTTGTCTTTTTTGTTGATGTAGGCTTGGAGCATAGTCAGCAAATGTTTTCAGATTTAAATAAGCATGTTGTCAGGCCCAATAAATCAATTGGAATACTCTACGATAGGCGTGATGCTTTATCAGATTTAGCTAGAACGATTGTCGAAGAAGTGGACGTTTTTCGCGGATTGACAGAAATGGAAAAATCTTCCATATCAAACCGGTCGACAAAACTTTTCACTATCAGCAGTATTTTCCAAGGGACAGTTACCTTGCTTCAAAAATCGGCAAGGTGCAAGGAATTGGCAAGGGAAGAGGAAGATTTTGCTATAGATTATTGGACGCATGTCTGCGAAAATATGCCCGATTGGAAATTGGCTTCAAAAAAGGATATTGCGACACAAGAACTACGGAAGAATTGTATTCATTCTCACGGACTAACAATGCAAGCCCTTGGCAAAATTGGTGCATACATTGATATAAATGAAGACTATGATTACCGGGAAGTATTGAAAGGTCTGCCCAATATTGACTGGCGGCGAAGCAATGCCGCTATCTGGGAAGGTCGCGCAATGATCCAAGGAAAAATAAGCAAAACACATACTTGCATTACTCTTACGACCAATAAAATCAAACAAGACTTAGGCTTGCCATTAACCGATGATGAGATGAAGGTCGAAAAAGAATACCTTCGTTCTTTATAAAATACAGGAATGCTATGAAGAATAAATTTGATGAAATAAAAGAACATATTAAAAAGGTTTATTGTGAATACGACAGACCTTTTGTTATCGGTTTTTCAGGCGGAAAAGATTCAACCGCAGTCCTCCAAATGACCTGGAATGCCGTCAAAGAATTGCCAAAGAAAAAAAGAGTCAATGATGTTTATGTTATAACGGTGGATACACAAGTTGAGACACCATACATAATTTCATTTATAAATTCCACCGTAAATAATATAAATGCTACAGCCAAAAAACGAAGACTTCCGATTCAAGCATTCAAATTGATACCAGAGTTGGATGGTAGTTTCTGGGTAAATCTTATAGGCAAAGGTTATCCTGCTCCATCACAAATGTTTCGTTGGTGCACTCAAAGGTTAAAAATTGATCCGGCAAATAAATTTGTCCAAGAGCATGCCAACAAATTCGGGGAAGTAACAATGATCTTGGGAGCGCGTAGCGCAGAAAGTTCATCGCGATCACAAGTTTTAGAAAAGAAAACTCGTGATCCTCTTGGCGTTTCAAAACACACGTCTCTTCCTGGAGCCTACGTTTTTACTCCTATTGAAAAACTTTCAGATGACGAAGTATGGGAGTATCTCCTGAAAAATCCCGACACCCCTTGGGGGGGAAGCAACCGCGATTTATCAGCAATGTATCAGAATGCCTCTGGTGGCGAATGTCCAATGGTAGTAGATACGTCAACTCCATCATGTGGAAATAGTCGCTTTGGTTGTTGGGTTTGTACTTTGGTCAAGAAAGATACTTCAATGGAAAATCTGATTGACAGTGGAGAGGATTGGATGATGCCTTTAGTTGAATTCAGAGATTTTCTCAGTTCAACGCAAGATCCTGCAAAGAAGAAAAAATACAGAGATTATAAACGACGCGGAGGATATATATCAATAAACCGCGATAAAACCAAAATTGTACGCGGTCCATATTTAATGGAATGGAGAAAAGAATTTTTAAAGATGTTGCTTCAAACTCAAAAGGACATTCAAGAATATGGTCCAGATATTGAATTTTTATTGATATCTTATGATGAACTTGCCAAGATCAGGCATATCTGGAAAGACGAAGAAGCCGACTGGGAGGACTCAGTTTCTTTAATCTACAAGGAAGTCTATGGCCGCACAATTGATTTTGGACCGGAAGATGGCATAAGATTCAATAAGGATGACATGGATATCCTTAAAAGCATCTGTGATAAAGAGGATATTTCATCCGCGTTAATAGCCAGGCTTATTGACGAAGAGTTAAAACTTCATGGAATGAGCCGACGGGCCGGTATAATTTCAAAAATAGACAGAGTTTTTTCAGAGGAATGGCGAGATGAAGATGAGGTATTACAGGATCTGAAAGACCGGGAAATGGTGGTTGAATGAAAATTACTAGGATAAACATTAATAATCTTGGTCTTTATGAAGGCAAAAGGACTTTTAATTTTTCAACTGCCAATGTCGAAAAGCCAATTGTTTTATTTGGCGGTTTAAATGGGGCCGGGAAAACCACTCTTTTTGATGGAATCCGTTTATGTCTGTATGGGAAAGATATCTTCAAACATATTTCTGAAGCGAATTACTATAAGTATTTAAAAGATAAAATACACCGTTCTGAGGAGATGTTATTGCTTCCGAATAGCGCCTCTATAGGTATCGAATTTGAATTTTCTGAAGAGGGAGAATTAAACCTTTATTACGTTGAACGTTCGTGGAGCGTTGAAAACGGCAAGGTGGATGAAGCTCTTATCATATCAAAGAATAATTCCAAGCTGGAAGACATTAAAGAAAACTGGCAGGATTTCATCAAAGAACTCATCCCAGTTGGCGTATCTCAGTTATTCTTTTTTGACGGGGAAAAAATACAGAATATAATTTCTGACAACAATAATTTTGAGTTTCAGAACTCAGTAAAGTCGCTGCTCGGCATTGATATTATAGAACGTCTTCAGGCTGACATTAAAATTTATCAGAACAGAAATCTTAAAAAACTATCCACGGATAAAGATTTAAACAAGCTCGATGATCTTGAGAAGCAGATTGACAGCATCGATGAACAGATTAATCTCTTGAAAGATGATCAAGCAGATGTTGAAACCGAAATAAAAAAGGCTCAAAATAGCGTTGACCAATGTAAAAGCAAAATCATGGCTGATGGCGGCGCCTTTTTTAATCAAAAAGATGAATTCAAAATCCAGAAAAAAACGACAGAAAATGAACTGGAACAAATAAAGGAACGTTTACGGGAACTTGCATCTGGAAGTTTGCCTCTTGCAATTGCCGGCAAACTTGCAAAATGTTTAAAAGAACAAGTTGAATTAGAAGAAGAACAGTATGTTAACAGAGTTGCATTCGACAAGTTAACAGATGCAAAGGAAGCAATATTCAAATTATTGCGCTCTAAAAAATCTATTTTTAAATCTCTCGATAAAGAATACAAAAAAAGTATAAAGGATGAATTGAGCGTTGTATTTGAAAACGAAGATGAGCATTCTGATATCAATGAAATTTTCAAATATTCCTCCTCCCAGGTCAGTACAATAACATCGGCAATTGAAAGTGGTTTTCAAGCAGCAGACGAACTTAAGGTACTAAATTCTGAGTATGAAAGGGGCTTCAGAAAACTCCAGAATATTTTACGTAATATTAGCCGAGTTCCCGATGATGAACTTGTAAAAACCATGTATGACCAGTTGGCTGAACGAAGCGAAAAGTTAGGAAAGTTAATAACCCAAAAGGCTTATATAGGGGATAAGATATCTTTGCTGGAAAAAGAAAAAGCAGGATATGAAATTGAGCAATCCAAAATATCTCAACGAATTTCTGAGGCGGAAAAAGGAGATAGGAAGCTGAAACTTACTAAGAAAACAGAAAAAGTATTGAATATATACAAGCGCAAATTAGTAGAAAGCCGCATAAACCACTTAAAATCAGAGTTTCTCAAAGCCTTTAATGAACTTCACAGAAAAGAAGATGTAGTAAGTTCTATTGAGATATGTCCTGATTCCCTGACAATTACGATGTTCGATAAAAAAGGCA
This sequence comes from Victivallales bacterium, assembly GCA_963678815.1. Lineage (GTDB taxonomy): Bacteria > Verrucomicrobiota > Lentisphaeria > Victivallales. The sequence goes on along the minus strand of OY787460.1, from coordinate 1,861,965 downwards.
AAGAGGTAATAGTAGACAAGCTTTCATCGGGAGAAAAGGAAATATACGCAATTTCATTGTTAAGCGCGTTGGCGAAAACGTCCGGGATGAATTTGCCTTTTATCATTGATACCCCTCTTGGCCGTCTTGATACTGAACATAGAGCCAACCTGGTCAAAAAGTTTTTCCCCAATATTTCCCACCAGATGATTATTTTATCTACAGACACGGAAATAGGCGAAGAATATTATAAAATCCTTGAACCACATATATGTCAAACCTACAAACTGGGTTATGACAATGTTGGCAAAAAAACTCAAGTCGAAGAAGGATATTTTTTCAAATGATTAAAATGAACTTTAAACAAATTAAGTTATCAAAAACAGCGACTCGTTGCTGTCAAGCATTCAAGAATAAAACAGGATTAACCCCTAATGTTTCCTGCCGCTTGGCCTTATCCCTTTCCCTTGCTGACGCCAACATTCCCTCAAAAGAATTATATGCATCCGATGACTCCGGGCAAATAATCAACCGTTATACATTTCTCGGGGAACATGAATTGCCTTTGCTTTCGCTGTTTATTATCTGGTGCCATGATGAGAATATTCCCTCAAAAGAATATTACTCTTACCTAATGGCGCATATTAACCGAGGAGCAGAGATGCTACAGAATCGCGTTAAAGGGTTTGATGAATTAATAAATCTAATTGGAGACTCAGATTCATGAGTTCTGGCATTTATCTGGACAATCACGCGACGACTCCTCTTGATCCAAGAGCTCTTGAAAAAATGTTGCCGTTTTTTACTGAAGAATATGGCAATTCATCAAGCATAGATCACGTTCATGGAAATACAGCAAAAAAAGCCGCTGATGAATCAAGGAGCATTATATCTAAAATTTTGGGATGCCGCCGAGATACTGAAATAATTTTCACGAGTGGAGCAACAGAATCTAATAATCTTGCCTTAGTCGGCGCGTTCCGGCGTTATAAAGACAAAGGCAACCATATTATCAGCACTTCGATAGAGCACCCCTGTGTGCTTGAAACTTTGGAATTTCTGAAAAAACATGAAAAAGCAGAGGTGACTCTATTACCCGTTGATGGGTACGGACGGATACGCATTGATGATTTCAAGGATTCAATCCGGGGAAACACGATTCTAGCATCTGTTATGTTTTCTAATAATGAAATAGGAACAATTCAGCCCATAAAAGAAATTGGAGAATTAACCAAAGAAAAAGGGATTATTTTCCACTGTGACGCAGCCCAAGGATTGGGGCATGAAAAAATTGACGTCTATAAAATGAATATTGATCTTATGTCATTTTCATCCCATAAGTTCTATGGACCTAAAGGTGTTGGCGGTTTATTTGTGCGGTCATTTTCTCCTATGGTCAGAGTTGAACCCATTATTCATGGTGGTGGTCAGGAAAAAGGTTTCAGATCCGGCACTGTAAATGTTCCTGGCGTTGTCGGCATGGCTGAAGCATTGCGGCTGACTGACTCAGAAAAAAACAAGGAACGTGAGCGACTGAAAAAACTTAGAGATTCCATATATGAGTCTCTAAAGTCAGCAATGCCTGCAATAAAATTAAACGGCCATCCTGAACTTAGACTGACTCACAACCTTAACATAACGATTCCTGGCATTGAATCAAAAGCATTAATGCATTCCTTAAAGGGAAAGTTATCTTTTTCCGCAGGTTCAGCTTGCTCTACGGTTAAGGTGAAACCATCGCACGTACTTCTTGCAATTGGCCGAACCGAAGAAGAAACCTATCAAACGATTAGATTGGGGCTTGGCCGAAGTTTGAGAGAAGCCGATATTCAGATAATAGCAAATCTGCTCATTGAAGCATTTTGATTTTTAATACCTGCCGTATCCTTTGAATACTTCTCTAACATGCCACTTAACATATTCTTTATCTGGCGCATATTTTGGGTGCTGAGGAGGGATGATTGGTTTTTTGTGAAACGCCATCAGCCATTCATCAAAGCCTTTCGTCCCGTGAACAGAATCAGAAGCATGAAATTCAAAAGATGTCTCAGCCGGAATTAGAGAAAAAGCGCCAAAATCAAACAACTTATGATGCATGACACATAAAGCTATTCCATTTTCTTCTGTATCAGGTCCTCCAGCTTGATGCCATTTTATATGTGCAGCCTCTAAGCCAATTGTTCTATTGCGTAGTCGAATGTCAAATCCGCACACGGCACATTTGTATTCATATGCCTTTAAAATTCTTTCTCTAAATTCCGGATTTCTCTTAGCAATATGCCCCTTTCCAAAAGACTCCTCATCAATGCCAACTGCCCTTAAGATATCAGAATGAATTGATTCTGGAAAATTGTCATCCAACAATTGTCGTACTATTTCAAAGACAAGTTTATGATTATTTTTCAACATTTGATATATCTTGTCAGGAAATCCTCCCTTGACATTGAATTTCAATAGATCACTCTTTAATGCATCAGTATTGCTTCTCCGCGTTTTCGTTTTTTCCGCATTTTGAAGAATCCATATGTCATCATTCTGCAATCTCCAGAATGGGTATTCCGGATGATATGACTTTCTAAGGGGACCAAATTCAATAAGCAATTCCTTAAGATCTCTATCCACATCTGTATATTCAACAAATTGCCTGTCATTATTTAACAATCTCCCTAATGCATATAAAATCAGCAATGGCTTATGTGGAGCACGTTGAGAGCCCCTTTTCCAAGTGGTAATATGTCTAATTTTTTCTTTTAATATTTTTATTTGCATTAAATAGTTAGTCCACTATTAAATTATTTTAAAATATTTTTAAGGCTATATCTATTAAATAATTTTGATGATTTTCAATGTCTGCTTTTAACCATTGTGCTTTTCCTGCAATGCCTTTCGTCAAACAGACAGTTGACGCTTGATAGATCACCTTCTTGTCTACAAAACTTCGGTTTCCTCCAATGTCATTTTGACTAGGGTCCATTATTGTCAAATTTCCTAATGAATTTTTTAAAGGTTCGTTGTCTGATATTTTAACAGTACCAGAAGCATTTTGAGGATAGACATGTTCTATAGACGTTCCTGCAAAATCATATACCCTTGATTTATCCACACATTTAGGTCTTCCTCTTGCTCCAGCCCTATACCATTGATAATAATATTCTATTGTCATTAAAAAGTATTTCAAAGGCTTATTGCCACCAGACTCGCTATATTCAAGTGTTTGTAAACAATGTTTAAATGAAGAGTCATTTGCCTTGTTGTTTATTAAATCATTCAACTTGTTTCTTAGTGAATTGACATTGTAGCTATCTGGATTTCGCCTTATTTCAAGGGCTTCTTCGCCGTAAATATTTTTTAATGGAGTTGCGTGTTGATTGCAGATTATTTTATATCTAAAAAATGTCTTTTCTAAGATTTGAATGATTTCAGAAAATTTACGATGATCCATTTTCTCTGCGGCTAGTAAAAGTGGTATTGCTAGAGTATGACCAAGCTCAACAAGCAGTAAGTTTAAACGTGAAACATCCCATCCCGTAATAGGTTGTCGCTGATTATATAACCATTGACCTTTTTCTAACTTTTTACATTTAAGAATATCATCCCTTATATTTTTTGTCTTTGCATAAATATTATTGTGATCTGATGTTGTCAAGCTAGATGATGATTGTTGAGGATAAAATGCATCCATAAACATATCAAATAGAGCATTTGAAGCCGGCCTTTTTCCTTTATATGATTCAAATATCCAGTTCAAGTAACTTTTTGTGTCATTTGGATGATCCTGAAGTATCTCATCCCATAATAGTTCAACGGCATCTTGTTGACTGTTAGCTCCTTCTAATAATTCAAGAGTCTTAGCTCTTAATAGATCTCCGTCTGTCAAATTAGTACCTCGGTCATTGATAACTTGGAAAAGTCTGTAAGCATCACGCTTATTCAAAGTTACCATGTGCAAAATAGTAAAATCCTCATCTAATATATTGAGGAATAATTCGAGATCATCAATTTTATTGATTAAGTTTTGATTTAAATCTATTTTTTCTCTTACTACAGATAAGATGCTTTTATATGCATCTAAAAGCCTTTCATGAGAATCACGCTGAGGGGTTGGATTTAAAAAGGTTATCAACTCGACAAAAAAGTTTTGATCTCTCCTTGAAAGTGTTAGTACTTGTTCAGTTCGATTCATACGTTGTATTTCATGTTGAAATTGAATAAATCTTTTATTTAAATCTTGAATTCGATTATTAATAATATCTGCATTAGGTTGATCTCCTGTGTTTTGAGCTTCTTGGTGCAAACTTTGGTATATCTCAATCATTGATTGAACAAGCAAAATAAAAGAGGTAATTCTTTGTTGCCCATCGATAATTTCATATTTATGCTGGTTAACTGCTCCTGAGACATTGTGCTTTACACTTAGCACTCCACCCCAAAAATGGTTTATTGGGTTGTCTGACTTTCGCGAATCGAAACAACTCATTAAGTCCTTTACAAAATCAGAGATGGAATCTTTGTCCCATGCATATGCGCGTTGATATTTTGGAACAAAAAACATCGGTTTGAATTGAAACAGGCTTCCTACCGCTGTATATACTGGTTCGATATTCATAAATCCTTTCCCTTTACTTTGCTCAAAAGTAAAACAATATCGTTTTTAAAATAAATAATTAATAGTCCATTAATTAACTGCTTACTCTTGCGCATTGAATTCTCGTTAATTTTCCTGCGGCTTTGAGATATGCATCTCCTTTGCCAATTAATGTTTCTGCGCCTGGTTCGCCTAAAATAACGCGACTTTCTTGGCCACTCCTTACTCTTAATCCAAGTTGGGCTGGAAGATTGGACCTTAAAGTTGTGCTAATCACGTCTCCGCTCGGCTTTTGCGTTGCAATAATGACATGTATACCGGCGGCCCTTGCTTTCTGGGCTATTCTCTTTAATAATTGCTCAATATCTTTCTTTTCGGAATCATTTGCGGTCAGATCAGCATATTCATCCAACACGATAACCAACCACGGAAATCTTTCAGTTAGATCAACGGCATTGTTATAGCTTGGTAAATCTCTTTTATGAACAGATTTAAACTTTTGATATCGCTTTTCCATTTCATCAATAGCTTTAGACAAAATAGAGATAGCATCATCGGCATCCCAGCCTATCTGGCCTTCCAAGTATAAACTGTTCTCAAATGAAACCAATTCAGTTCCCTTGGGATCAACAAGCAGGAATCTAAGCTGTTCTGGTGAATAAAAATTTTCCATTCCTTTTAGGATTGTTAGCAAGGCTTCAGATTTACCGCTCCCTGTAGTTCCTCCAATTAATAGATGGGGGGAATTTGCAGAAGAAAAATTTAAATCAATAATATTTCCGGTTTGATCTTCCCCGATTGGAACTATTAAATTATCCGAGGATCGCCCTTGCCAATGATCCCACATCGTTGAACTATCAACATAATATCTTTCATCTTCGTTTTTGGGGACAATAATATTGATAAATCCATCAGCATTCCGAAAATCGAGCTGGTGTTCACCGGCTAAAGATAAGTTCAGCTTCAAAGTCTCGGTTAGGTCATATATCTTATTGGGCTTGACTCCAGTTCCCGGCCTTACTCTATAAATTATTGAGGATGGGCCTTCTGTATAATGACGATTTTCCTCTTGAGGTAGAGAAATGTTAACGTTGAACTCGTCAAATGTATCAAGGATAATAAGTTGTTTATGCCGTAGAGCCTCATCGGATAATTTTTGCTGTAGTTGAGGAATTTCGGATTCGTTTGCCGGCATAGTGTTTTCCGATTGTATATTGCCATTATTCATTGAAACGGGTGAATTTACTGTTGACGATATGGGGTTTTCATTATTTCCATTTTTGGGGAGAATTGCATTTGTTGACGAATTGTTACTAGGCGGGATCACCGAGATTTCTGTTGACAATATTTGCTTTATATTTTCAATATTGAATATTAGGAAATTATCTAAATCCGATTGCAATAATTCAATTTGATAAAGTGAGTCACGCTTCTTTTTATCTGACCTTATACCATAGCGTGGCGCAGTGTTAAATAAAATAAAACCTGCATTTCCTAAAATATCATCTAATTTCCAGCTCAGAGAAAATTGATCATTCAGTAGTTGATGACGAAAGCTTCTTACATTTTCCCAGCGTTTATTATATTCTGGCCATACATTGTAAAGAGAGAGTTTACTGGCACCGGCTAGAGCCATTTTTGCAAAAAAATTACGATATATTTTCCCGGAAATGTTATCTTGGGAAAGATGTTTTTCCAACAATTCCCGAGTGCGAAGCGCTTGTTCTTTTGCTTTTTTAACAGTTCCAGCGTTAATATTTCCAGCTTTAACTTCAACTGGGAATAAATGCATTTTTACATTGTCTTGATCTCTTTGCAGTCCGATAAATAATACATCATCACTGGTTTTTCCTGCTTCTCCAAGATTTTTTGAAGAAAATAGTCCATCTTTTTGGCTAAGTCCCACTCCACCTGAAACTCTAAGAATTTCTTCCAACGATATTGGTATCCATGTAATATCGGGTGTATCAAGCAAAGCTAAACCAGCCTTGACTGCGGCAAGTATACTAATCTTTTCTTCCTTAAAGCCAGCCCGATTTTTCGGGGAATTAAGCCTTAATAACCAATCTCCGTTAATGGCATTGAAAATATCGATAATTCGATTAACATCATCTGTTCCAAGAGGGATAGAATCCTGTTCCATAATTTGTTTAAGAGCTTCTTGGTATTGACTGCATTTTTTGGTCACAGTAATGGCATCATAGCCACTGGCATTATTATATTGGTCGCTGTAATGAATTATTACGACATCCTCACTCTCCTTAAAAAAGCTTAAATCTACCTTGGGATCAATAAATGTAATCCACTGAGAAGCTTGATATATTCCTTCCAACTCGCCCCTGACGCCTGAATTAATAACAGTTGCTGTAGTCTGTTTATCATCATAAATATCATCAGTTCCTGCAACATGAATCAGAGGATTGTATAATCTTGCAAGCTTGGTAAGTTTGTTCTGATCAGGATCTTCATCTTCAAAACCAAAGCAACTGCGATAATTATTGTTTTCATTAACTGATGATAGGTCCGAAATTAATCCACCCAAACTCAATCCTGAGGGAACTTTTTCTATATCATAATTTGAAACCCTTGCCTTTGTCGAATCAAATTGAAAAAAGGAAATATGCGCGTATTCATAATTGTTGTTTTGAATTCCACTTGAATAGAAATGTACTTTGGAATGAAAAATATCAAGCCACACTTGTGGATCATAATCATTATATTTATGAAGATTCAACTTAAATTCATTTTCTATTTTTTCTATATCTGTATATTGAGATAGTTCCTCAAATTTTGTAACCTGTTTTTTATGTGCATAGATGTGCACAATCATAGGGGATACATCTTCTTCGGTAATATTTTTCTTGGAGTTAAAATAATCCTGATAGTATTCAAATATACCAGTAAGAGCTTCAGAACAATTTCCCATATTGATTAAATTAATTCTGATAGGACGTCTTGGATCAACGAAAAGCTGGTAGAAATGATTCTTGAACTCTTTTATTTTCTGCTTTATTAGTAAAGGAACAAAATTCTTTGCAATGGTCTGGCTGCCAAGGCCCGTATTTGAATAATAAATCCATTCAGGAGAATGTGATTGACCTATTGGTGCATATAGCTCCTCCTTGTTTTTCTTCAAATATGGCAGAATATTTGTGGCCCCTAAGCGTTCAGCTATCTGTTGGGTAATCTTCTCGTCAGATAAAGTTTGCATTGCCATTAGCTGATATGCAATATTTATGGGATGCAGCGGTGTAAATAAAATTAATCCTTCGCCGTGAGAGAGGGATAATGTTCCTAGCTGAGACAATGCTTTTATTTCCGGGGATAATGACTCTCGTGAATCTATATTTAAATAGCGCACCAATATATCAATAAAATTATTGTATAAATGGGTTATGTCTTTGTTCTGATATGAGCAGGACGGCAACTGTTTGTTATCTTTATAATAATTAAGTATAGCCTCATAAGCCTGCTTAATATCTTCGGGGACTTTCAGGTTAATTTTTTCAATATGTGCTTTCACTGACTCACGCCAACATAGACCTCCCTGGGTAATTATTTCTTTTTCCCGTTTTATATTGTCTCTATACTCTCCTTGAACATAATATCTTTTTGTTCCATGTTCCAGGCAAATAATTTCACGATTTTTATTATCTGAATATATTAGCGGCTTGAAGCTTGATTTATTTTCTCTTTTATCAAGCCAAACTTGCAAACCACTAATAAAATCTGGTTTTTGTGTTTCTATAACATACCTTAAAGAGACATTGCTTCCAGAACACAAAACCGTGAAATCTACATCTGTTTTCCCTTCTGGCAGATCTAACTCATCTGTATTTAGTTCAAGTTGAAAATCACTTGACAACTCATAATCCTTGTTATTTTCCAGCTTTATTATTCTTATATCTCTATCGCAATTATTAAAAACAATGTTTCTGTCTGGATTGACTTCAATGATTGCTTTGTTGTTATCTATTGCATAGTATGTTTTAATGCCTGAAAATAGGCTTTCATCAAATGGCAATATCAACACTTTAAACACGAACTTGTTGCTTGAATTAGGGTCATTATATCCAAATTTGTGAAGTTTTAATTCGTTTGAATCATCAACTTTAATTTTTGCCGTCAATGTTTTTCCTGAAGTTGAAAGCTGATCAATATGAAAGGAAGTTGTCACATTGCGCCCTCTAGAATATATGGTGCCTGTAAATTCAAAATCAAGTGTAACTTCCTCAAGCTTTTCGGGGTTGAATATACATATATTTCGTCTTCGTAGTTTTGCAGAGCTTTCTCCATCTGATTTATCCCAATATATTAATCCTTCTGGGGTGGAATTAATGACATTATTGTTGACGTATTCAACCCCTTTCTGATTTTGTTTTTCATCGGCCCATCTGACTAAATCAAGATAATCAGCTAACATCCATTTCTCTGAATTTTCAAGGAATTTTACCCCTTCATCAGAAAAAACTTTTTCGAGGTAGTCTTCTGCATGTCCATACTCATGGGCATTTAGAATTTGCTCATGCCATTTTGAATTTTTATCTAAACGATTTTCTATGTTTTTTGTTTCACCTATTGGGACTCCAGTCAAAGTGCAATCTTTAAATAATCCTAATTTGTTATAGTGAATGTCGTCAATGCGTCCTAAGCCGAGGATTTCCAAGAAAACGGCTAAATCAAAAAGAGATCGCCTCTTTATAAAAAAGCTATTCGTCTTATTGCGGAGTGAATAATCGAGTATATTTTTCTGATGATCATCCAAAGAATCATTTTTATTAATATCGCCTCGGATCGATTCGGAAATTTGAGTCAAGTGTAATGGCATCCCTCCCTTGCACAAATTATCACTGCCGCTAATTAAACTATCCAATGGCTTGTGCAATAAGAAAAGAATAGAATGATTTTTAAATTGAATTTGTTCTGCATCAATAATATTTCGCAATCCTGTTAGAAAATCTTCTTTTACCCCATCTAGGGCGGCTGCAACAATAAGGTCTATACCATTTATATTAATACAATAAGAGCTGTAATCTGCATCTAGCCAATTCCACTCTTTTACCTGAAATCTTGCATTTTCTTTTAATGCTTCATATTGCCCCTGAACCTCTTCTTCTCTTTGATATTCAATAAAAAACCTTTCGCCGCTACTAAGATTGCGGGTCTCAAAAAAATGCATCAGAAGTTTTGTTGTATATGAAAATAGACTTTTTTGAATTGTCATTGAATTACTCCTGTACCGTTACATACTGCGCGTCTCCGCTATCACTCTTTTTTTCAAGCATATTATTTTTATCAAGAAAATGAATGATTTCAGTCCTTGAATATTGGTCAAAGGAAAGGCCCCTGCGTTCCAATTCAATCCATAGGTCTGACAACCGTAAACGAGCATCTTTTGAGTTTCCTATGCTTATTTTTATAAAAAGTAGAAGAATATCTTGGCTTAATACATGCGTCCAGCCCAATCTTCCTCTCATTTTACCAAAGTTACATTGTCCATAATCAATTAACCAACTGCCGTATCCATCTCTGGCAGAGTGACGAGATGATTTATCAAATTGATATCTGATTGCTCCAATCAATTTATCAATGGCATCAAAAACCAAATTTTCATAATTAGGAGATTTATAACTATTTTCAAAGTCATCCCATGAAACATCAGTTACGTAGGAAGTATAAAATTTGTAAATTTCATTAACAGCTTCTGATAATGCTTGTATTTCTGGGGGATTTAATGTGCATACCAACAGTCTTAGTTCACTATATGTAAATTTATCTATTTTTAATCCTTCAATATAGTGTAACAACTCAAGACAAATCACATGTGGAAATAATTCAGCATTCTGCCCTTTAAAAAGCTTCATTCCAAATTTATATGCATCTCTGGATTCAGATAGTGACTCCCAATCAACAGAATAAAAACAATTTCGAAGAGAAGAGTTATCCTCCCCGAAGTTTTTTAATGAAAAAAACATTTGGGTGAGATAGAAATATAAATAATATTTAAGGAAATTGTCAATGTTTTCGATGAAATATCTATCATCTTTCATTAAGATTAAAACATCTTTCCTGAACAACTCTCTTATCTGAGCAAAACCCAAATAATAATTACTTTTTTTGTTGGTGGGCTTTTCTTTTAACTCCGGAATAGCTAATTCAAGTAATCTATCTAAGATCAACTCAGAACTCACATCAGTTAGGTCAATATCAATATCCTTAAGGAATATCTCGTAAATATACTCTGAAAAATTATTCAATGTTGGATGAGGGTTTTGAACATCCTGATATAATAAAGCTTTTTTATTGAACTTAGACATATTATTGTTGTCGTCGAAGCAAACATCCAATAAAATATTTTTCAAAACGTCATTTTCTTCTGGTGGTTTTATTGCGTCCATCAACCTTTCAAGGACATTATCCATACAAGGAAGCTCTTTTTTAAAAAGTAATCTCAGTGCCTTCCCTGTAATTCCGCAGAAATCTACTAATTCCTTTAGAACTATATCTTTCTTTGATTTATTTGTAACAAATGGAAAAAGCTTGATAAGTTTTCCCGAATGATGAGAGAGTTTATCATTGTTATCCAAGAAGGATTCCCGCAATGCTTGTTGATTGACTTTGATATTCATTGCGTGATCTCCTCAAAAATAAAGTCATTAAACTCGTCAATAGACAAAGAGTATCCTATAGCATGTGAAGAATAAGCTTTTCTAATGAAAATTTCTTTTCGATTTGACAGTTGGGCAATTATGAGCTCAATAAATCTTTGAACATTAACATGATTTCTTTTATCAAGATAATTGGGAATATATCCTTTTTTTATCTTTTGAAGCAAAGAATATAAGTCGTAATCAATTTTCAAAGGTTTATTGATTCCCTTGAAATGCAATAAAAAAAACAGGTTAAATTTAGAAATGATATCTTCAGAGCAATGATTAATCTTATCTGCATCCAGGGAAAGATTAACAGTTGAAGATATTTTATATTTTCTGCTTTTAATTCCGGAAAGCAGTATTGAATCAGTACGGATTCCAGCAGAACCGTTCCATTGACGAATTGAATATATAGTATCCTCATATAATTTTTTTACATTACTCTTTTCACCCTTGTGGAAAAAATATAGTTGCTTGGAATATTGTTCGAACAGAGGAGTAAAGCCGCTGCAATTCTCAAAGAAGAACAGTCTCGGAATTGCTTTTAATCTTATGTTTGTATCAGACTCTTGAAGATACTCTTTTAGTAATTTATTTTCTTGAATGATTTTAATGCTAGAACTGTTATTGTTTCCCGCTGCAATTAATAATAATTTGTCTTCCTTTTCAGAACAGTTGATTAAAGGATCTAATTTATGTAGCGAACAAAAAATATCGGAAATATCAGGATTTTCAAAAATGTAATTAGGCATTAACATCGAGAGATATTCATCATGTGAAATATTATTAATCCTGGCCTCATATTTCTCTGATGATAAATTCGCTAGCTGGACGGGAACAAGCGCGTGAAATAAAAAATCAAGTAAAGCTCTTATTGAAACAACCATCTTTTCTCTGATAATTGCTTCTGTTATTATTCGCCCAAGTTTTATTTTTACTTCATCCTTCATCAAAAATTCGTAATTAAACTTGATAGGGCACTTATTTAACCAAGACTTGTTTTTATAATAATTCTTATAGGCTTGAAAAAATGGGTTTTCATCAGATTTATCTGTCAATCTTTTGATTAATGATTCAATTATATTCGAAACAGGACCGTCTTTAGTCAACGAAAAAAGATGGTAATCTGTAAGATTTATATACTGAAAATTTGAACCGTTTTCATAGGTTCTATTATTATCAACGGCTTCAGTGAATATACCTTTATTTGCAATATATTGCTTCAGGGATGCATATTTTTCACCTCTCGCCTCAAGAAAATTGGCAAGAGTTCCAAGGTTTATAGCCAAGATCACCTTTTTGTTTGTGATTTCAGTATAATTGTCAGAAAATGGTTCAAGTAAGTTATCCAAGGTCTCAATGTATGTCTGACTCTTTTTAAAACTAGCTGTTGCATCATTATGAATGTCAAAATTATTTAAAAGCTTAAGATCTTTTCTTTTTAAATTTGCAAGAAGATGTGACTTGCCATCTCCAACATTACCAATAAGCATTATTAGTTGAGCATCTTCTCGCGCCGATGCTTGAGAAAGCAATTCATGAAACTGATCATCAAGGGCTCGATCAACGTGTAAATATTTTTTTATTGGATCGTCAAGAACATCGTTCCCATCAACGACAGCTCCTTTAGAAGATATTCGAAGGTATTCTAATTGATCTTTTAAGCTTACACTTTCATTGTTTTTTGAAAAATCACCCATATGCCGCCCCGTCCCAGTAGTAATACGTAATGCTAATTATTTAACACAATTAGCATATATTTCCATTTATTACAAACGGAAATGTGCCAAGACAAGCTAAATAATGTTAACGTTAATAGCTATCTATTCAAAAGTCTTTCTTTATGAACTTTTGAAATGCAATATGATAAAGCTCTAACATCCTTTCAAAGCTCATCATCATGGTGGCCATCAAAATCATACTCAAAAATTCGCGAATGACTTGGACTTGCACATGAACGTTTTATTGCCCAAAATATGATCATGTTTTAATCTGGAATAAGTATCATTAATTATTCCATCATGATGAATGTGATCGAATGCAAATAAAGACCGCTGCCGCAGAATGATCACAAGCAAAATTACCGCAGCCGCGAAGATTGCAATTTTCCCCGTTGCCTGTGTTTTCCCTCTTGAGCTTAAGAGTGGCTTTGCCGTTTTCAAGGCAAAGCGAACATCAATCGGGGCTGGCGCATTGCCGCTTCCATTCTTTTTAAACATAAATTTCCGTTCTTCTGTTCAAAGCATAATATACTTGCGTTTTCCTGTTTTGATTGCTAGATTTGTGAGAAAGCATTTTTTTACAGATTTCTCAACTTTTTTCATGGATTTGAGGCTGGGAGAGTTGTGTTATTCTACGACCGAACCGGAGACAGTAATTTCGCACCGCAAAAAATAGAGATTTTCTGTAAATAGCTTATTTTGAGCCTGTTGCAAATATTCAGGGTGCCGTCACCTAGTGACGCCCCCCAGAGATAGAGCCTCCGCAGAGACAAGAAAAGGGGGTGAAAAAGGCTTTTTTACTGGCCTTGAAGTGCCAGCAAAAGGATGTTAAAATTCTTGCAAAACCCTTTGGTACAACGGCTTTTGCAAATATGAGGCTAAATCACATGTAAGTCGCAGAGCGTCAGTAAGTTGGAGGATTTTGGCGGAGAGAGAGGGATTCGAACCCTCGGTAGAGTTACCCCTACACAGCATTTCCAATGCTGCACCTTCGTCCACTCGGTCATCTCTCCTGGTTGAGGCGTGGTAATATTTTATTACCGGGAGCATGTATTATACTTCAAATGCGGTTTAAAACAAGTAAAAAGTTCAGTTATGATGGTAAAAAACGGTATGCCGCTGGTTATTTTCCGGAAGAGTTTCTGATCGTTTCAATATAAAGGTCTTTGTGCCGAATAAAGTAGCCAACCCCAGAATAAACGGTAATCAGCACACAACCGAGATAGCCAATAACCCAGATTATTTTGATCGGGCAAATTTGCAGCGGTTGCCCTCCAAAATCAGTAACAAAGGAAAAACTATTAAAGGAAATCCATTTCACCCAGACGGCGCCGCCGACCGCAAGCATGACCATTTGGTATACGGTCTTGATCTTTCCCAGTTTATCGGCGGAAATGACTTCGCCTTTCTGGGTAGCGAGCAGCCGCAGTCCGGTAACCATGAATTCCCGGGAAATAATAATAACGGCTACCCAAGCGGGTAAAACCCGGAATTCAGCCAGGGTTATCAAAGTGGCGGTAACGAAAATTTTATCGGCCAGCGGATCCATGAGTTTCCCGAAATCGCTGACCAGGTTATATTTCCTGGCAATGTAACCGTCGAGAAAATCAGTAACTCCTGCTATTACGGCGACAACGTAAGCCACGACATATGACCAATAAGCAACCGAATCTCCCACAATATTGTCATCGACATTTGCGAGGATCAGAAAGATCAGAATCAGGAAAATCCTGCCGATTGTCAATTGGTTCGGTAAATTCATTTTACGTTACAACTTCAGAGTTAAAATTCTTGCGTGGAGCTCATATTCACGGGCGCTGGTCACAACTGCTCCGATACGCTGTCCGGGTTCGATTTCCGAAACGTTTTCCAACACAACGATATTATCGATTTCAGGGGCATCCATCCAAGTGCGGCCAAACGCTTTGTCCTCCTGAACCTCATCAATTATAACATTAATTTCCTGATCAACAAGTTTTTGGTTGCGTTTTAACGAAATTTCTCTTTGAATCTCAACAAGTTCCGTTGCGCGTTCGCGCGAAATCTCCGGGTCCACCTGATTTTGCATCTCCGCGGCTGGGGTTCCCGGTTCGGGGTAATACTGGAAGATTCCCAGCCGGTGAAACTGCTGTTCCCTGACAAAATCGCGCAGTTCCTCGAAATCCCTGCCGGTTTCACCGGGGAACCCGG
Source organism: Victivallales bacterium (assembly GCA_963678815.1). Taxonomy (GTDB): domain Bacteria; phylum Verrucomicrobiota; class Lentisphaeria; order Victivallales. Next base: position 1,846,837 of record OY787460.1, on the reverse strand, counting down.
TAATAAAAGTGGTCCGAAGCGCCATTTCCGGGATATTTCCCCTGATTTTATCCAGCAGTTTCCTGATCTTCGCGCCGGAAATTTTTCTGCCCATTGCTTTCAGGACGGACTCGGAAATATGCTGAAGCGGCAAATCCACATACGGCAGCAGATGGTCGGTATCGTTAAATGTATTAATGAGTTCTTCGGAAAAATGCGCCGGATGAGTATAGAGCAGCCGCAGCCAGTAATCCCCGGTAAATGCATCGATCCGCCTGAGCAGTTCCGGCAACTCAACAACATGGGCTCCGTTTTTCCAAGCATAGGCGGTGACATCCTGAGCGATTATCAGCAGTTCTTTTGCGCCTTGACGCAGGAGGTTGCCTGCCTCGTCAACGATCACTTCCGGATCACGACAGCGGAGATTTCCGCGAATGTCCGGGATACTGCAGTACGAACAACGATTTTCACAGCCGTCGGCAATCTTCACGTAGGCGTAATGCGGAGGAGTAAGTGCCATTTTCGGGGTTTCCGGACCGGCCATGAACTCCGGTTTTTCCGTCCGCAGGAATTTCCGTTTTCCGGGGTTGCGTTCCAAGAGACCAGCGATCAGCTTCCCGGTACGGGGAACTTCATCAATGCCTATCCACTGATCAACGTCCGGATATTTCTCAAAATACTCTTTCCGGGTATCCCACTGGACAAGACACCCTGAGATAACCAGCTTGCGTTTTCTCGGGCTGTGCCGCTTCCAGTTGACGGCGGTTTGAATGGCATCTTCCGCTTCTTCCCTGGCAGGGGGAATGAACGCGCAGGTATTGATATAATAAACTTTCGCGGCTTCCGGATCGGTGGCGATACCAAAACCTTCGAGCAGCATCGAGGCGGTAGCGGTTTCCGTGTCCACCAGGTTTTTCGAACATCCGAGACTCACCAGGTAAACCAGCGGCATGGATAATTGTGTTTTGCGTTTTTTCATAAAAAATATAGGATTTATTGGTTTCAACCGGTAAGATTAGCACAAATGCCTGAAAATGCCATTCATCGGAAGCAAAAGGATTATGACATGAAATTTTTTTTCACATATTCTTTTGCTTCTTCGCTGTTAAGAAGTTCACCTTCGAGCTGCATATCAGCAATTTCCCGGAGAACGCTTCCGAGAAATGGTCCGGGCTTGAATCCCATTTTGAGCAAATCATTTCCGGTGATAAGCGGCTGGGGGATTTCAACCTTGTTGTCTGCTTCCTTAACTTTATCGAGCAGGAAAACGTAGTTATCGAGCCGGGCATGGCTGCTAATGCAATCCACGCGGTGCAGTTCCAGTTCCAGTGGAAACGTCGGCTCCGCCATGAGCCGCTTAACCTTTGCCGTTTTCATTTTCGTAACATGTGCGTAACGCATGTGATTTTTCACCGCATGAGTAATATTTTCGGCGATTTTTCCCGGAAATTTCAATCTCGACAAAATCTTTTCCGAGAGATCAGCGCTGGCGCGGTCATGCCGGTAAAAGTGTGGAATTCCGTCCTCGTCAAATGTCTGGGTTTCGGGTTTGCCCACGTCGTGAAGCAGGATGCTCCACGCCAGCTCCAGGTTCGGCAGTGCCATGTGTTCGAGCATCAGGACGGTATGAACGAAAACGTCGCCTTCGGGATGAAACTTTTCCGGCTGTTCGACGCCTTCGAGTTCGGCAAGTTCCGGCAGTACCACGTTCAAAATACCAAGCTCGTGCATGATCCGGAGAGCCACTGCCGGTCTCGGTCCCGTCAGCATTTTGTTAATCTCGTCCCTGATCCTTTCAACGGAAAGTAAAGAAAGTTTATCCGTAAGCTTGCTTATCGACTCTTTGATCCCGGATGCATATTTAAATCCGAACCGCGTAGCAAACCTCACCGCACGGAGAATCCGCAGATAATCTTCGCGAAAACGTGTATCCGCCTCCCCTACCGTGCGCAGGATTCCGGCGGCAAGATCAGCGCGGCCACCGGTGAAATCCAGAAGTTTATTTGCAATCGGGTCGTAGAACATGGCATTCACGGTAAAATCGCGCCGGACTGCATCCAGTTCGGGATCATCGGTATAAAGCACTTCTTCAGGATGGCGTCCGTCCCGGTAATCGCGTTCCTCGCGAAACGTGGCAACCTCGATTCCGTGGCTTTCCTCTGTCACCGTAATGATCCCGAACGACGCACCGATCTTATGACATCGGGGAAAAATATCCTCCACGGTTCCGGGCAGCGCCGAAGTAACCACATCGATCTCGTGGGGAGTGATTCCCAGCAGGGAGTCGCGCACGGCCCCGCCGACAATATAAGCGGTATAACCTTTATCCTGTAAAGTTCTGATTATTTTCAGCGCGGCAGGATACATTGCCGCTTTATTCAGTTTATCAATCAAAACGAATTCCTCAATTTTCAGTTAAGATAATTCCGGCGGAGGTTATATCAAATCAATGTGATTCACTGTGCCTGAATTCCATGGGCGACATGCTGAAGGTCCGGCGGAAAACCTTGCAGAAATAACTTTCGTCTTTGAAGCCGCAGCGTTCAGCTATCTCTTTCACGCTGGAATTTTCCATCTGGAGCATTCTAAAAGCGCGTTTCATGCGCAACTCGCGGAGAAACGCCGCCGGGGATGTTCCCTGGAACGCCGTGAACTGACGGGTAAAATGATAGCGGCTGAATCCCGCCACTTCCGCCAGATCATCCACCGATAAGTCCTTTTGAAGGTTGTTCAGACAATATTCAATAACCCTGGTTACGAATTCCGGGCGGGATTTTCCGCTGTCGTTTTGCGGCGCAAGGTCTTCATAAACCGCCATCAGCATCCGGTATGCCATATCGGAAGCGATAAAGGGAGTATTGATTTTGCCGTCGATGCCAAGTTTGTATATTTCAACGGCCGTGCTTACGGTCACGGATTCGGAAGCAAACTCAGCCACGCCCCCGGTAATTTTACCAATATCAAACCATAGCCGCATCAGTTCCCTGCCGTTCATAGTGATAAAAAGAAATTCCCAGTGGTCCGAATCCGGCGGCAGAAAATAGCGGTGGTTCTGCGGCACATGCACAAGCAGCGCTTTGCCGGGAGTCAGATCATGCATTGTTCCGTCAATATCAAGCCGGCCTCTCCCGGACACCGTGTACTGCCAGATCGCGAACTCATTTGCTCCGCGGTTCAACCCCCGCCAGTCATAGCACCGCTCCTCGCGCCTCCATCCGCAATTTACCAGCATGGCATGGAGATTCACCTGGCGGACAGGAAACAGGAAATTGTGTCCGCCATATTCGCACTTTTTTAACTCATTGAGCATAATTTTACCATATATGGCAAGTTATTTACATATATTTATACTTGCCACCGCCAAATAATAGAGCATATTATTTTTATTAACCAAGCAAAAACATCCAAGAACAATGGAGGATTTTAACAATGGCCGGAAAATCAGTCGGACATGAAGCACACATGCAGAAAGCGGAAAATCTCGGTATCCACGAAAAAGTGCAACGCCCCTTGAAAGTTGTATTTCTCGGAGCCGGAAGCGCTTTCTTCGCCAGACTCTTCGTTGACGTAATGAGCATCCCCGGCGCCGACAAAGGCGAAATGGGACTGGTTGACGTGGACGAAATGCGGCTTGATCTAGCCCACAACGTAGCGAAAAAAGTCCTGAAGGAAATGGGTAAGGACTGGAAGATCACCGCCACGAAAAACCGTAAACAGGTAATGAAAAACGCCGACTATATCATCAACTGTATCGAGGTCAGCGGCGTTGATTGTGTCCGGTTCGACAACGATATTCCCCTGAAATACGGCGTGGACCAGTGCATCGGCGACACCATCGGCCCCGGCGGTCTGTTCAAGGCTCTGCGTACCGTTCCGGTGTTCCTCGAAGTACTCAAGGATGTTGAAAAATTCTGTCCGGACGCGCTCGTGCTGAACTACACAAACCCAATGAGCATCATGTGTCTTTCCGCCCGTCGCGCCAGCAGCGCCAAGGTTATCGGACTCTGCCACAGCGTCCAGGGGACCAGCCATCTGCTCGCAAAATACGCCGAAGTACCCTATCAGGAATTGCGCTGGGAATGCGGCGGCATCAACCACCTGGCCTGGTTTACCAAGCTTGAACACCATGGCAAAAGCCTGTACCCGGTGTTGCAGAAAAAAATCAAGAAGGACAAGGAACTGCTTGAAAAGGATCCGATCCGTTTTGACATGATGAAGCATTTCGGATACTTCGTAACCGAATCAAGCGGACACTTCAGCGAGTACCTGCCGTTCTACCGGAAGCGTCCGGAACTGATCGAAAAGCATTGCGGCGAAAAATATCGCGGCGGCAGCAGCTTCTACGCCAACGAATGGCCCGGCTGGAGAAAAGAACACGACGAAAAACGCCGTAAGATTATCTCCGGTGAAGAAAAGTTCGATTTCAACCGCACCTGGGAATACGCCAGTTATATCATCCAGGCAATGGAAACCCATCAGCCGTTTACCGCGCACGTTACCGTGCCGAACACCGGCCTGATCGAAAACCTGCCGCAGGACGGCGTAGTTGAAGTGGCCTGCATGATCGACGCTAACGGCGTACATCCCACGCATTTCGGCCCCCTGCCCCCGCAGGTCGTGGCGCTGTGCGACTGGCAAATGCGGATGTACGAACTCGCCGCAACCGCATGCGTTGAAAAGTCCAAGGAGGCCGCAGTCCACGCGCTGATGCTGGACCCGCTCACCGCCGCGGTATGCAGCCCGGGCGAGATCCGCAAGATGACCATGGAACTGTTCAAAGCCGAAGAAAATTTCCTCCCCGGCTTCAAATAACCAAGGATTATCCTTGGATTGAAATGGCATTGCTTCGCTGACGCTGGCAATGCGAAATTTCGAATTTCCCGGCAAGGCCGGGTGTTGGAGTTCACAGCTTCAGCTGTGTTTTTACCGGACTCGTGAAACAGCCCGGAAGTATCATCCAAAATTTGTTTGGACCAGCCGCATCGGAGTAACATCCGGTGCGGCATTTTTTTATGGGTGGTGAGTTTTGAGTTTTTTCAACACCGGGGTTTGTTGTGAAGTTATCGGTTCGGGAACACCCTCAACGGAACCATCAAGGAACATAACATTATAAAAACCTTTATGGTTTCGGGGTTTGTCCCAGTAGACAGCGCTGTCCGCCGAATCTTTCTTGGTTAAACCGCCCCGGTAAACATAGGAAACGTTGGCTTCCGTCAGTGGTTGGCAACCTGAACCTACAATCGCTTTCTCATCGCTCGGACACACGAATATTTTGTAATCAGTGATGTAATCCAGCGAGCGTAACTGCTCGAATCCCGCCGCTCCGGATTTATTTGGCAAATATCCACCATAGTCGTTTGAATACATTTCCAGACCAAGCCCCATTGCCTTGAGATTCGACGCACAGGAAATCCTCCGGGCTTTTTCACGGGCATTGTTCAGCGCTATTCTCACCGGAAAAACTAAAATGATTGCAAGGCTGAAAAGAATTATCGCTACGACTATATGCGACGACTGTTTATTTCGTTTAGCTGGCATAATTTACTCCTAAAAGAACCATTCCAAGTTAAACAATTTCCCTGACTTTTTTGACAGGTCTTTCCCGGTCACGCCCCGGACACTGCCATCACCATATAACACGTTACGGTAACTCCCATGATTCCCGGATTTATCCCACATAATAGGACTGTCGGCGGAATCTTTTTTTGATAATCCGCCCCGATAATAATACGATACATTTTTCTCTGTCAAAGGTGCGATTCCAATACCGGGTACGGTTTTACTGGCTGGACAAACATAAATCTTGTAATCGGTCACATAATCAAGCGACCTGAGCATTTCAAGTCCGGCCGCGCCGGATTTATGAGGAAACTCCCCACGGTAATCATGCGAGTACATTTCCAAAGCCAAACCGATTGATTTCAAACACGAACCGCAGTTAATCCTCCGGGCTTTCTCACGAAGAAAGATTATTCCGAAAATTACCGCAAGAGCAACAATGAAAAAGATCATTGCCACTATAAAATTGATTTGATTCTTTGATACGGCTTTAATCATCATAAACCTTCTACAGGTTCCTACGAACTATTCATAATCGCAAAAGATATAAAACTCCGCTGAAATTGTAAACAACAGTTTTTCGGGCAATAGGAACACTCCCTGACCAAACAGTGTGTTTGGATCGAGTGGCCGGGATGCTTTGCAATCCCGGCAAAGTCGCAACGCACTTTGCCCATTCAATCCGGAGATACTCCCCGGCCAAACAGTGTGTTTGGATCGAGTGGCCGGGATGCTTTGCAATCCCGGCAAAGTCGCAACGCACTTTGCCCATTCAATCCGGAGATACTCCCCGGCCAAACAGTGTGTTTGGATCGAGTGGCCGGGATGCTTTGCAATCCCGGCAAAGTCGCAACGCACTTTGCCCATTCAATCCGGGGATACTCCCCGGCCAAACAGTGTGTTTGGATCGAGTGGCCGGGATGCTTCGCGCTCCCGCCAAAGTCGCAACGCACTTTGCCCATTCAATCCGGGGATACTCCCCGGCCAAACAGTGTGTTTGGATCGAGTGGCCGGAATCGCAAAGCATTCCGGCCGCTTCAGTCCAGACTTGCAGTCTGGGGTTAGAAAAGGCTTTTTACTTTATCCACTACGCCGGAAGCGCCTTTTTCAATGCTGTCAACAGCTTTGCCGGTGTCAATATCAAGATCGATATTCTTCAATTCCTTGAGAGTTTCGGGGGAGTCCTCGACGGCCTTGACAATGGTTTTAAGGATGACGTCATAAAGGATCAGAACCACGGTATCGATGCTTGCGGCGCTGTCTTTAGTGACGTTTTCCATATGCACCGGGGCCATGGTGACTGTAATACCTTTGCCGTCGAGCAGGGTCGCTGATACGGTTATTTTGCCGTCTTTGAGGTCGAAAGTCTTGATTTTGAATTTCTTTTCGGGCTTTTTCTCGCCTGTGGGTTCTTGAGCTTCTTCGGTTTTTTCCGGTTCTGCCTCAGGCTCCTTAACCTTCTCGTCAGACCCTTTAGTAAATTTTTCGATATTTTTTTGGATATCACGCAGGTTGTAGGTAGTGAGATGCGGCTCGAAATTGACTTCCATATTCTCGATATATATCTTGTTTACCACAACTTCATTGGTAAACAGGGAATTGATATCGACATCCAGCACCAGATTACCGAGTTTGAAAGCGTAGGGGGATTTGTAGCCTTTCGGATTTCCGACCACAAAATTATTGATCGTAACCTTGCCTTTTACAAACGATATCCCGACACTGTCGAGTTCAATCTTGGTTCCGGTAATCGGCGGCCCGTAGGTCGTGACCCCGGTTTTAATGATCGATTCCATGGACACAAACAGAACGACCACCCCGATCACCACGATCAACAGCAGAACAATCCCAATCCCGATAATTATCTTCAACGCCTTTTTCATTTTCAAAACTCCTTCCATTGATAAAATTCAACTTGCTAAAAACTAACACCGGAATAACAATATTAACAGCCCGAATATCATTTTTTCGCTTTATCGGCAATGGCCTGATTGACATTTTTCTCTACATGGTCGGCTTTGGGGGTAAGATGGATTAATCCGCATTCCTCGCAAATCTGGAACACCAGCACCGCCGCGAACAGTATCGCCATCACCACGGAAAGCACTTTCAACGACTTGGGCTTCAGCTTGATAAACGCAATAATGCTGGGCAGGACACCGAACAGGACCACAATCCCTACGCCGCCAACCAAATTGATGGCTTTCAGGAAAATATTCGGGAACAGATAGGAAATCACCAGCGGCGGCAGAAATGTCATGGCAACCAGTAATGGCCTGCTGGAACGTTTGAAAAAGTTTTTCAGCAAGTCTTCATTGAATCCCATCAGCCCCAGACCGTTGGCAATGTATGAAGTAGTTATCGCCAGCAGCGCAAACAGCATTGACAAAGTAGTAAACAGTTTGGAGTGAATAACTTTAGCCATCGGCACTGTTGCCGGAATGTTGTGCTGGAAGGCATAGATCAAACTGTCGCTCCCACCGCTTCGCGGCAATGAACCCACACCGACTTCGATCCAGACGGCGTTCATAATGTAACCGATAATCATTCCAAACAGCATGGCCTTCCAGATGTTCGACATCTTCCACTGCAAACTGCCGCAGATATTAGGGATGATGTTATGAAAGTGAAACGAAGTAACGATAATCGGGATGGCAACCGGCAGGAATCCCCAGTCGGCGGTGGTAAGCCGAATCGGTTTGACAGACGGTTCCGCCAAGATCACAATCACCGCGAACGACGCCCACAACAATACCATCAGCAAGGTGTTATATTTACGGATAACGCTTATCCCCAGCACGGTAAGCCCGGTCAGCAACACAAAAATCCCCAACAGAATCAACGGACCGCCCCAACTCGATTTGATGTTGAAAAGATTTACGACAATCGACGTTCCGCCGGTAAGGTAGGCGGTGAGAAGTCCGTACAGGATCAACATGTTTGCAAGGATCGCCACCCATTTCCCCCCGGCACCGAGATAGCGCTGGTAAAGACTCGGATAGTTAAAAGACTGCTGTTTGGTCGCGGCGGCTTCCCGCCCGAGGATCACGGCGGTAAAAAACATCGCACCGCCAAAAACCAGCATCGCCAGCAGCGATGGCATAAAACCGTCGATTCCGGTATTGACCGGCAGCCCGAGGATTCCCGCACCGACAAGGTTACCGGTAATCAGAAATGCAATCGTAACTACATAAAGAAATTTTCCCTTGCCGGTATCCATTTATCCCCCTATACAATTTATTAATCAACAGTTAACGGCACAGACGGCCAACCCGCCTTTTGACGTTTCCTTATATTTCGTACACATGTCTCGCCCGGTTTCTAGCATTGCCTCGATAACTTCATCAAGCGTGATTTTCTGCCTTGCCGGATCACCAACCGACGCCAGCAGATAAGCGTTATATGCATCCACCGCGCCGACCGCATTCCGCTCAATGCACGGAATTTGCACATATCCGTCGACTGGATCGCAAGTCATGCCCAAATGGTGCTCCAAGGCGATTTCGGCGGCATTCTCGGTAAGTTCGATCGAGAGTGTATCGAGGTAGGTAACCATGGCGGCGGCCATGGCCGAAGATACGCCTATCTCTCCCTGGCATCCCACTTCCGCCCCGGAAATGCTCGCATTGTGCCTGGCAATAAATCCGACGGCGGCGGCGGCCAGCAATCCTTCGCAGATTTCCTCACGCGAAGTATTACAGTGGCGGCAGAGCTGGCTTATCACCCCAGGAATCACCCCGGCGGAACCGGATGTGGGAGCAGTAACCACCTTGTTCCCGGCGGCATTTTCCTCGGAAACCGCCATGGTGTAGGCATTCAGGCTAACGATAAACCTGCTGGCTTCCGGACCGAGATTGCGCAGTTTCCGGTAAAGCACCGGAGCCTTGCGCCGCAATCCAATTTGTCCCGGCAGGACGCCCTCGGTTTTAAGGCCGCGTTCAACAGCGTCTTCCATGACCTTGACAATGTGATGCAACCGGTCGAAAACCTGGTCGCGGTCAAGTCCGGAAACAGCCTTTTCATTGGCCAGCATCAACTCGGAAAGCGACAAATTATTCTGGTCAAGAACCCGGCGCAGACTTTTCATGCTGTGATACAAATACGGCGGCTGTGGGCGCGGCGGCTCGGACTCGCCTTCAGTTTTAATGAATCCGCCGCCGATAGAATAATATTGCTTCTCGAAAATCACGCGCTCCCCTGCCCTCAACAACATGCGAATCGTGTTCTGGAATGGAAATGAATGAATCTCCGCATCAAAAATAATATCTCCGGCATTAACCGGAATGATCTTATTTTTAAGCTTTACTTCATAGTTCATTTTCGGGTCATGAAGTAAACCTGAAAAAGCTGCGGTATCGCAACTTTCCGGCTCCCAGCCAAGCAACCCGGCGATTACCGAACGGTCAGTACCGTGACCTTTTCCAGTGGAACTCAATGATCCGTAAAGGTGGATTTTAATGTTGTCGGCAGCTTCTTTTTCGCTGTCGGGAAGCGTCCGGACGCTGTCGAGAAAACATTTGCCGATTTTCATCGGTCCGATGGTATGAGAACTGGAAGGGCCGGGGCCGATCTTGAATAAATCGAAAATGGAAGTGTCTATTGCTTTCATAACGGTGAACTTTTTGTACCTTAACCTTTTGATGAATATAGCATTGGAGTGACGAAAAATAAAATTGGATCGTCCGGAAAATCTCCCAATAAAATTATCTTCCGAATAATGAAATCAGGTAATGCCAGGAAAGCGATGTTTTTCACTAAAACCATTCAACACCTGTTTTCCGGTAAAAAACCACGGTATTGGGGTTGCGTCATTTTCCCTGTCTGGCATATAAATTATCATAATATACAATTTTCGTTGGATTCATAATAAAAAAGGGGTTGTATTTTTCTAAGTCAGGGTTAATTTATTCGTTCCTCATACGTGGTGGTTGTAGCTCAGTTGGTTAGAGCGCCTGGTTGTGGCCCAGGAGGTCGGGGGTTCAAATCCCCTCAATCACCCCAATTTTTTTAGCTGATTTTTGGATTTTAGCCCCAAATGGAATAAAATGGAATAAAATGGAACGCGTTAGAATTTGACGGATAATTAGAAAAATCGTTAGAAAGGATATTGCCAAAATTAGAACTGGCGTTATAATTAATAAAACAAAAGGAGCTATGATAGATGAAGCATCCATTCAAAATTCAGGCTTTAATGGTATTTTTTATGATTTTGTTTTTATGGGGGGCTTGGCAACAAGCCGTATTAGTAAATACCGATATGACTGCCGGGGATCAGGGGGCTTATATGTTTTATGCCAAAAGAATGTCCCAAACAAACTATCAATATGTTGGCGGACGCAACCGGATGCCAATATATCCAAGCTTAATGGCGCTTTTTTACCACGACGAAATGACGGATCATGAATTTTTTCAAACAGGCAAGTTTATCGGTATTGCCTTGGCTTTACTAGTGGCGGCACTAGTACTATTTTTATTTCGTAAAGCCGCGCCCTCATTCGATGCTTATATTGCGGTTTTAGTTGCATTGTTTACCGTATTTGCTTACAAATCTCCTTATTTTCAGGCAGAGATTTTATATTACGGAATTTCCTTTATTTTATTCTATCTTCTGTTTTTGCTTGTCAAAAAACCAACCTTTAAGCTTGCCTCGGCTGCCGGTGTTGTTGCTGGTGTAGGATTTTTAACTAAAGCTTCAGTATTGCCAGCTATTTTGCTTGCCTGTGTATGTTTGTTAATTGGCGGAATATGGCAACTCAAGAGCAAGCGCAATATGGCTACCTCTTTTAAGAAAAACATAAAAAGAATAATAATACCTAGTGGTTGTATCATTCTTTTATTAAGCTGTTTCTTTATTATTGTTTTTCCCTATCTGCAAACAAGCAAGGAGCGCTTCGGTCAATATTTTTATAATGTTAACAGCACTTTTTATATGTGGTATGATTCATGGGAACAATGCAAACAAGGGACAAGGGCGCACGGAGACCGGAAAGGATGGCCCGAGATGCCGGAAGATCAAATACCATCGTTTAGAAAATATATCAGCGATCATTCATTTGGGGCAATTGCCGGACGCTTCGTCAGTGGCCTGGCAAAAACTTACAGGCAAATGGCTCAATCTTATGGATATGTGGAGTTTCTGGTAATTTATGCGATTACCCTTGTTTTATTATTTGGACAAAATTTTAATAAAACATTGTTTATTTTGAAGCAAACCAATCTAAGCCTTTTGCTTTTTACGGTTGGTTATTTCGCTGGATATACGCTTCTTTATGCCTGGTATACCCCTATTGCAAGCGAAAATCGATTTATCCTAACTTTATTTTTACCCATATTGTTTATATTTCTTAAGTTGATTTCTCGCGCCCAGATGGAAAAGCTAAGTTTTATTTGTTTTGGAAAAACATTCAGCGCATCCATAATTAGCGGAATTGTTTTAATTTGTTTTATTGCCTATCTTATAACGATTTTTCCGTATCGGATATCAATAATGTATGGGGGTGGATGATAAAATCATTCTTAAGATAATAAAAAATCCGATTAAATTCACCTAATTTCAGCACTTAGAAAATATCTTAACAGGTAAAACAATAAAAAACCCCGGCGGTTAGGCCGGGGTCCCGGATTGTCCGGTTTTTATTTTATTCCGAGTTTTTCTTTCAGATCGTTTTTGATTTTGGCTTTGATTTCGTCCAGTAGCGCTTTGCCCTTCAAGCCGTTTTTATCGCTGGAATCATCATCATCCGCGAGAGTGGCCACGGCGTTTGCGATCGCCGGAACCATCGACTCGACAGCCTGATTGATCATTGCGGCCTGTTCTTCGTCATCGACATTGGCATTGACGTAACTCTGGATCGCGGCAATAGCCATGGCCTGCGTTCCTTCATCGGCGAGTACCTGCGCGGCAACATCAACGGCCCCATCAACGACAGTTGACAACGCGGTGAGAATTTCGCTGGATGAACCGGAATCCGAATCGTCAGATTCGAACATTGAGCATCCAGTAGTGAGGGAGACGGCAGCCAGGACGGTCAGTCCCAGCACGATAGTTGACAGCATTTTTTTCATTTTGCTGTACCTTTCTTTTTTTGCCGGATTGTCCGGCATTGTTAATCAGGGTTAAACCCTGGCCCATTTTGGGCTGGTTAAATTTTTTATTCCGGGAATTGGAAACGTTCGTGTACGGTAAATTCCGGGAGGCAGTCGAGCTGCGGCTCCTGGGAAAAATTGTTTTTCTTCAGCAGCTTTACGGTTTCATCGATCAGCCGCCAGTTGGCGATTTTGTAATCGTGCGCCTTCCAGACTTTGTTGCGGAAATGCGAGAAAGCCCCGCACCAGCGGTCGTCGATGCAGGCGTCAGCGCTGGTCTGGTCGGCGCGGCAACCTGACATCAGTATCCCCCGGTGTTCCGGGCGCGGGAACGCGGTTTTAGTCAGGTTGGGCTTTAAAGCCGGGTTAGGGATGAAACGCGGCGCGGCGATATTCCTGAGCGCGTCGCCGGAGTGACAAGCATCAAAAGCCGCATAAAAGATGCCGGGGAAATCTTCCAGGTAATTGTACATGAATTTGTCGGTAATCATGTGTTCCGGGCTCCAATCGAAGTCATACGGGCACAAAACCTCCGACAAGTGATCCGGCTCGGACAGGTCCTCGACATTTGAGCCGTGGGAAGAATCCCCGAATTTGCCTACATCTTTTCGTGTTGATTCCAATTTTAGCCAATGCAAGCCATCTTTAATGTTCGCAGTTGTGGCATCAGCATCGAGCAGTTTTCTGATTGCGTCAAAACAAAATTGTTCATAAAGAATTTTTTCCAATTCGTTTATGTCGTTAACGCATCCGCGCAAATCACAACCCATTTTATATTTGTTAACTCCTACCAACAATGCGCGGCGTTTCCCAAATTTTTTTGATAAAATATCCATCGTCATTTTACCTTCCCGGCGTAGTCAACGCCTGTTTTGATTATTTCATTCATTCCAAGCAGCACTTCGCCGGTGTTGCTCTGTGTTGAGATTGTCCGCTCCTTCAGTTCCCCCGATTCGTAAAATTTTTCTTTGACGGTCAATGTCCGGAGAAATCCGTAGCTGGTGTATGATCCGTCCTCATTTTTTTGATAGGTGGCGCATCCGGAGCAACAGGCGGCGATAATTACAATCAGGACCAGAAGGGCCACAATCGCGGCCCCAGGATGTAGTTTTGAATTTAAGCGCATAAGAAAAACTCCTTTTTTACCACAGAGGACGCGGAGGTCACAGAGCGGGCTGTTTTTTTTGAGCTAAATCAATAAATTTGCTGAATTCATCCATATCCAAATCAATTGCAACATCAATATCACCGCCCGGCCTCAGGATGGTTTTAATTTTTATGAGGTCGAGGCGGACCTGGATAATATCATCCTGGATCGAATCTATTTTTGGCACGATGGATTCAAGGTGCTTGATTTTTTCCGCATATGCCGCGATAGAATCATTCTGGCATTTTTCGCTGTTGTGCCAAAAAATCCCTACAGTTACGATGATCCCCAGGATGGCAATGATTGCGGTAATTGTTAAGCCGGATTTTTTATTTTGGGTCATGCAAATATCTCCTCATTTTTTGTATTTATCTGGCTGGAAGTGCCATTCCTGAATGAACCGGAAATTGTAATCGGGATTCATCAAGCGCTTTTCGACGGTGACCGGCGCGGGCAAAACCTTACCGAAAACGTCAATTCCGAAAATCTGTTGATAAATGAACTGGACAAATTCAGTGCAGTAGAATTCGCGTTCCGAGTTTATGCCGGGGCCGTCGGAATCAAACAGCTGGTACAGCTGGGAAAACCGCAGCGTATAGTAAAAAATATGATGGACAAATGAAAGGTAGTCATATTTCCATTTGCCGAGGTTTTCATCGATTAGCTGCCAGAGGTATTTTTGTTCAGCTTCGGACAAACCGCCGCCCCAGCGAATGAACATGATCGAGGCTTTGTTATTCATGACGTCCTGCTGGTATTCCGTAATCGGGGTCATTACCGCGCCTTCGCCGATACACTCCAAGATAAAGCACTCGCCATGCTTGTCGCGCACGAAAATAGCGTTATGGTTCGAGCAGCGGGTTTTCTTTTTGTCCTGCCAGTATTTCGCGGCGGGGGCATCGGCGTAAAAACTCGCGGCGATAATCCACCCCATCCACGAGTAATTTTTCGACAAAACAATGTCGCCGGTTTGCAGTTCTGACAGGTTAAAATCAGTCACGTTTATTATTCGCTTGCGTTTAAGATGGTTGAAAGTTCGATATTCGGGTTGGTTGCGTCAAAAGAGACAAAATCATCTGATACGGCGAATATTTCCGGGACGGTTTCAGCGGCCTGGATTGTGGTCAAGCGGCCCAGGTATTCCGACAGGACTGTCTGTATCCATTCCCAAACCCGGGATGCCAAAGCTTGCTGGACGGTATTGCCCGTAAGCATCAGCAAGAGCATGATTTGCCGGGTTTCGATGTTATACTTTTCCCGGGCGTATTCAACCGCGATTGTTTCAACTTCCGTAATGTAACCGGATTTTACCGCCTCGATCGCGCCGTCAATCTCGGTGAGATTTTTTCCAATGTCGGATTCGGTCAAATTGTCAGACTGATAAATTCCCCGGTCATCCCGTAAATTCGGAAAGTTCACTGAATCGGGATGTACATCCAGAATAGTTCCGTCCGTTTTGCCGTAAATAGCTTTCATTTTATAATCTCTTTTTTAGTTTAAGCTAATAACCCCGCCACCAAGTGTATTTGTTGGAGTTATCGTTCCATCAGGTTGTGTTGTATTGCCATGGATTGTGGTACCGTTTGCAGCTAACCCATAATTGGGGGCCGTGCCGGTATCATCATTGCTAGTTGATATTACATTTCCGCAATTAGAGGCGTATATTCCCGTGGTGAGATTACTTACATAATTTGACTGCGCCCAAAATGTTCCAGGATTGTAATTTACATATATGCCATATGATGTATATGTTTTCCCATCACACAGAATATAATTGAATCGGCAATAGGTATATGCTGAATTTCCATTACTATTGATTCCGCTAATTGTTACGCCGGACTGCTGTTGGATTGATATTTTTAACGCATAAAGTGCAATAATTGAATTTGTATTGTTAAGTATATTGATTCCGTTTAATCCAGCACTAAACTGTAACTCAACGCTTTTGGAAGTTGACAATGAATAATCACCCGAATTCCCTAATATAGACAATGTACCGGAACCGATAAAACCATTAAATGATAAAGCTTCCGAAAGCGCTGAATAAGTCCCGTCCAAAAACTGGAATGTAAGGTTGTTTGGCCCCATGTTCCTGGGCACACTGGCGGAAAGGCCATTGATTGTACTGGCGGACATTGAGTTATCAAAAAATATCACAATATCTTCAAACAAAACCCCGTAGTTATTCAACATTTTCCAGTTTGAGCCGTCGTATACAAACATTGTTTCGCCGGTAGTCGGAAGGTAGGCGTTACAGCCGTCCGGAACAATGATATTTCCGCCGCCGTTATCGACCTCGATAATCGAGCCGTCATATTTGGGCTTGACCAGAATAACGGTCCCCTCGTTTACGTTAGTCGCGGCAAGCGTGGTAAGGGTGTCAGACATTATCAGGACTTCGCCGCCGTCCGTGTGATCGTAACCGTTGGTCAGTCCGGAATACAGCGTGAGGGTATTTGACGATACTGATTTAATCCAGCCGTATTCGCTGTAAGTATTGTCCTGGATTTTAACCCGTTGCCCCTGGGCAAAGTTTGTACCGCTGGTAACGGTGATCGTGGTATCGGTGGCGGACGGGCTGGCGGTCATGGTTGACCCGGCGTAATTTTCCGGAATAACGCTGAACTTATGGGTTGTGGCGGTTGGGGTGACCGATCCGCTCGACAAGGTCAAATCACTGGCCGTACCGTATTCCCCGCCGCCTGAGCCTGAGCCGGGCATGTTATCGGAATCTACCTTGCGGTATCCGGTTCCGGTTTTGTACATAACAAAATAGTCACCGCTGGCGGGGCTGGATTCCTCGGTAAGGGTTGGAATATCGAGACCTACATCTATTTTATCCGTACCGTCAAGCGCAATGGAAACACCGTTCGCCCCAAGCAGTTTATAAAATTCCAGATCATAGGTTGATTTCTGTTTGTAGATTCCTACCCCGGAACTGCCGGTATTGCTGGCGGTATTGACTTCGCCGCCGGATGCTCCCGGAAGATAATCGTAATCGACATATTTGCGGGTCCCCGAATCATCGATCAAAAATTTCATTCCGCTGGCCGGACTTGCCTGCGCCGCCCATCCTGATATGTCCACGTCATCGGCGATATCGGCTGAGTCAACCGTGCCGTCATCGTCAGTATCGTAAGTGGATTTAAACATGTCGCCGGCGGTTATAGCCCCGATATCCTCCCACGCCACGCCGTTGTATTGCCGCCAGCTAAGATTGCCGGATGCTGTATTTGTCCCGTCATCCAAATATGCATCATACTGATACGGAGTTGCCGGTTCTGTTGATCGCGGAGTTAAATTATATGCCCCGGTTGAATTATTCACCGGGAAATTTAATTTTCCCGTAGCAGGGGTAATCCCGAGAGGTGTAGCCTCTACGATTTTTCCGGTAGTATCTGAAAAAACCGGGATTGTTTGAGTGTTGCAGCTTGCCGGCCCGGTAACTTTTTCATCCAGCGCGGCCTTTGTTGCCTTTGCACTTGGGATGGTATCGTCAGAACCGGATACGCTGGAAAGATCGGTATCCAGCACCCCGGATTTAAGGTTATCGACCTCAATATTGGTGATTGTTACATCATCAGCATCGATAGATCCTGAAGTTATCGCGCCATCTTTGAGATTGACGCTTTCGATTGTTACCCCGGCATCCGTGGTTTTTTCCGTAATGGTATCGGTTTTTACCGTTCCCCTTACTTCGATATCCGGAAAACTCTGCGCGAAGATTCCCGAAGCGAACAGGGTAAAAATTGCTACTGACAAAATCTTTTTCATTTTTGCTCCTTAACTGGCCACTGGTGTTTTATTGATAATTCGATAATTCATTTTGGGGCTGGCCCCCACACTGGCGGCGGTCACGCGGAGCAGCAGGTTTCCGCTGTCGATCACGCCGTACATTTTTATCAAAGGCGGGGCAAAAGCATCGGACGCCCCATAAAAATAAATCCTGCCGTCATTGGGGCTGGCAGGGTAGGCAATGCTGTTTGCATGCCTGATGCTTATTTCTCCCTGCTCGATGTTATTTCCTGATTCCAGGCAGTATTCAACCTTGAACGCCCGGTAGGTGGCAATTGCGCCCAGGGTTATGTCCGTATCGGCATCATCGGTTATGGTTACCTGGGTATAAGTAAATATTTTTGAAAGTATCCACGTCCAGAGATTGGAGAATGTAAAATATTTCGGGGTGTTTGAGTCGGCGGAATCGTTAAGGATTCCCATGTCGGCGTCAACGATGGTGGATTTTGCGCTGTATTCTCCAGTGAAATCTTTTTTGAGCAGGGTGGCGTCTATGGAGTCCTGGGCGGAAGCGGTGCGGTAAAGCGGGTCTGATTCATCGGGGATGCCTTCGCCGGCCTCCACCACGTTCCAGGCAATGCACTGGTCCTGGAGGATAACCATTTCCTCTCCGGAAACATAGCGTTTGATTTCCCCCCACACATTGGCGCGCTGCTGATCGTTGATTCCGCTCGATCCGGTAAAATCTTCACCGGTGTTGCAAAATACCCGGCAGGATATTTTACCGTTCGCGACATCGAGATCGTCCCAATCGCCGGAAACGTTGAATTTTGTGTTGTCTGACGACAGCATAAGATTATCGGTATGGATAAAATCGCCGTCGAGAAAAAATTCAAATGAATCGGTAAGATTGAAAGATGCCGCCGAATCGTCGGCATTGTAACAGGTGATGCATAAAATGTATTTTGACCGGTAGCGGAGATTAGGCCAGGCGCGGTCAGACACCACAGCATTGTTTTCATTCACCCATTTACCGGTTTCGACATTAAGGTAAAGCTTGATTTGCTGGTAGGGAACGCTCACGGCAAAACTCCGGTTTGCAAATTAAAAATAGTAAATTAAAAATGTTTCCGGCGGCACAATGTCCGCCTTTTTAATTCACCGGTTTCGTCAAAAAAAGTTGCAAACAGACTTTGCATGGAGTGGCCGAAGTGCTTTGCGACTTCGACGGCAAACAGACTTTGCATGGAGTGGCCGAAGTGCTTTGCGACTTCGACGGCAAACAGACTTTGCATGGAGTGGCCGAAGTGCTTTGCGACTTCGACGGCAAACAGACTTTGCATGGAGTGGCCGAAGTGCTTTGCGACTTCGACGGCAAACAGACTTTGCATGGAGTGGCCGAAGTGCTTTGCGACTTCGACGGCAAACAGACTTTGCATGGAGTGGCCGAAGTGCTTTGCGACTTCGACGGCAAACAGACTTTGCATGGAGTGGCCGAAGTGCTTTGCGACTTCGACGGCAAACAGACTTTGCATGGAGTGGCCGAAGTGCTTTGCGACTTCGACGGCAAACAGACTTTGCATGGAGTGGCCGAAATGTAGTAAACATTTGTTTTGCATTTTATAAAAATAAGGGTATTATTTAGGTCAGGATTCAGGCTTTGAAGAAAGGGAAGAATTAAGAGTTAAGAGTGTCCGGTAAAATAAGTACGGAGAATAAAAAGGAGAATTAAGATGAAAGCGATGGGAATTCAGGCTTCCGTTAAGATCGTTATTATTGCTTTGGCGATGCTGGCGGGGGGATTTTACGGGAACCTTTCGGCGGCGGACAGCTCAACAACGGCACGGGAGAAAAAAGACGGATGGAATAAAAGCCTGTTCACCGACACCAGCAAGGAAAAAAAGAAGTCCGTGGACTGCGCCGAGGAAAATTATAAAATGACCGGCAGGCGCGCAACCTGGAAAGATGAAATCTATTATTACAAAGGAAAAGACGGTAAATTTTATCCCAAAAAACTGAAAGAGTTTAAACAGGATGAAGTTAAATATCAGAAATTAAAAACTTATCATCCTTCCACTAAAACCTATACCTATTCATTTAAACAGGTCCAATAATGTTTGACTCTGATGATTCTGAGCTTGAAGATCTATGTAAAAATCAAATCATTGACCGTTCAACAGAAAAAGTTGCAATTTGTTTTATTAATATAATTTTTGTAATATTGATGTTATGGGGAATCGGGTTAATTTTTGGCTGCATGAATGCCAGAGATTATTTTGGCACCGCGAATACGATATTTCAGCAGATTTATGAAGATACCAGGAAAATCAACCGCGAACTGCAATTTATTTCCGGATTGGCTTTAATCGTTACTGCCTTCGCGTTAAAATGCGCGCTATATTTGAGTGAAATTCGTCGGGAGGCGCGGGAAACCAATTACCGGATGATGGAATTCCTGAAAAACCTTACGGTTGAGGATGAATCAAAAACTGAATGAATTTTAAATTTTACCGGACATTCGCGGCAAAGCCGCCATTCAATAGGTGCAATGCCTGTTACCAGTCACGGAATTCAAAGCCGTTAGCGCCATCGAATTTCAGGATTGCCTTATAGCTCCACTCTGTAGGATTTGCAATATAAACATTACGAGGCGGGGCATAGAAATAATATTCTTCATATTCCGCCGGTTCCGGATGGCTGAAAGATTCTGAATCGGGGAAAAGTTGGTATCTGACATCGTCGCCTGCTCCATATTCCGTGGTGTCCGATTGAACAAGGTTCCAAACGTCAAGGGTATCGGCATTACCAATTGGAACAAAAATGCGTGTCCATGTTTCGTCATCGGGTATGGTGCGCGGCATTATATATATATCGTAAGATGCCTTCAGGCCGCCGTAAATCTGATCGTTGATGACCGCGGCGGTGCGGCTTCCTTGGATATAAAAATCGTTGCTTACATTGTATGGGCGATGGGCATAATAAGACCAGCTTGTAGCATAGTTTTGAGACGGACCATAGGTAGGTGAATCATTCCAGCTATCCGCGAGAAAATCAGCTTTTGCCGTTGACCACGGATCATTGGTAATATTTTGTTTCCCTCCTTTGTACCCAAAGCTTGCGACAGGAACTCTCCAGCGCAATAAATTTAATATTTTGTATTGCTGTTCGGCCCAATTTGAAGAAAAAAGCTTATTGCTGTAATATCTGTTTTCCCCTAAATATGCAAGCATTGAATCGCGGGTCCACAGAGGAATTTCCGTCAATCCGCCGAAATTGCCTTCATTGACCGTATGATTTGCAAATCGATGGTTTAAAAGCAAATCCATTACATACTCAAATTGGGTATAAAACCCGGATTCGCGCAAGCGTCCTTTTGTGGGAGTAGCGGAAAGATAAGCATATGACGAAAAATCAGTGCCGTAAGCGACAAAATACCGTTCCTGGGCGGCAAGGCGCAGGGCCTCGATAGTAAGCGAAAACCTGTGTTTAAAAGATCCTCCGGTTATGTAATCTGTCCATCCAGCCATAATTTAAGCCCAGGTTGGTATTGCAATCGGGGTCCAGTACAATTCAGCCGGATCACCGTGCGGAAATTTAATCACAAAGAATTTTGAGCCGACATCGATTTGATCTAATGAATCAATTCCGCCGGTAACAACTTTCATGGTTTCCCCGGCAGCTATTGCGTCTTTGTCGGCATTCGAGTAAATATCCACGGTGTAGGTGCGGTAATCGCCAACGGCAGTAACCACGGCAAGGCGCAAATCCGGTCCCGCGCCGCCCCCGCCCCCGGCAACGCGGGTATCGATATTGCGGGTAGCGTCTTCCACGGCGGTGATGCGCCGGGCGAGCCCGGTAACGGTATTGTAATATGAGCGGCGGCCGATACTGGAAAAGTCAAGGGTAAAGAAGTCGGTGCTGTAGCTCAGGGTCTGGTTAATGAAATCGTAATCCACGGCGCTCATCACGGTACCTACCGGGGAAAACGACCCTTCGTTGTAAATGGAAGTTACCACTTTGCCGATCTGGGTGAAAGCGTATACGCGGTTTTCGGTAATCGACACGGTATTGCGGTGCCTGCCGTGCCATGCCTTGACCAATCCCGCAAGATTTTGCAATTCCAAACGATCATCTCGAATATTTTTAACGGCGGAATATGATCCTTCCCTGTCATAATAAGTGCCCGGTGCGGCAACCCACACGTGGTAGCCGGGAATATTAACCACCTTGGTGCGTTCGTTGCCGTTCACGGTTGCGCCGGCGGTGACGTAGCGGAGGATGGTATCGGAGTAAAAGCTGGCGGTAAGCAGGCAGTCGGTGTAATCGTACAACCCGGCGTAATCTGACGTTCCGGAGAAATCGGTTTTCGCCAGCTGGTGGTTGTAGGTGGGGCGGAGCTGGATACCGGGCCGGGAGTCCAGCATCCGGAGGCCGATATTCGGGGCCCCGCTTCCGTCGTGGCTCAATTTGTCGGATATATGGTAAGCGCCGTCCGAGTCCTTTACCAGCACGAACGGTTTGCGGTATTCCTTGCGGGTATTGGAATCGTCCTGGAAAGCGGCCTCCAGGGGCAATTCGCGGTCAAAGGCATGGGCGCGGGGCACAATCGGGTTTTCCGAGCCGAGCGAAACGGCGAGGGTGGACGGATCAACAACCGGCACAAGGCCGTGGCCGTTATAATCCTGCATGTTCCAGGCATCGGAAATCTGGAACCGGGTGTAAACGTGGGCGAACTGTTCATCGCGCCGGGCCTTTTCGTCACCGCCGGCATAGGAAGCTTCCTCCGCCGATGTCCACGCCCTGGCCAGCCCCCCGGTATCGTTCCCCAATTTAAATGTTGCCATTACCCTGACCGGCTCCGAGCGGACTTCGATATAAGAGTAGGCCGAATCCTCTATCTGGGTAATGGTGCAGTTTTCCACCCAGATATAAGATTCGACATTACTGTTGATGCTGGTGGTGTTGGCGGCGGCGGGGACAATGGCGCTGCCGTCTATTTCTATGGCGGTTTCGGTAATGGAGCGCACCTGGATCTGGGCGGTGGAGGTATTTTCATTGTAATACGCGAACCAGGTGTAGCCGCGGGCCGGGGCGAGCAGGTCCACCAGGCAGTCGCGCACGGTTTTGCGGGACGGGTTGTACTGGATAGTAATATTTTCCAGGGCGGAGATATCACCGGCAAGCTCCCATGACAATTCGGTGCCGGAGGTGAAATGATCGAGCAGGTATTGGATTATTTGCAGCAAATTCCATACGGCGGTATCGGTCTGCCGGTAGGAAAAACAGTGTTTGCCGTCCACCAGGGAAGAATGGCGGCTGGTTTCCAGTTCCGAGCCGTTGCCGTTGAATGGGAACACGGTATCGACTTTCACCGCTTCGGAGCCGTTGTAAATATACGAGCCGTCAACAGTGATACGGGAGAGGAGCTTGTCAAGGGAAAAGGCCTCACAGAAATTGTCCTGGTTGTAAACGTTTCCCGATGGCTGCACGGTGGTCCCGTAAATTTTATCGGTGGGATTGTTCAGGACGCCGTAAAACATATTGTACGGCGTGGACCCGGAAAGATCGTACAGCACGATTTTACAGAATTTGCCGGACATTGACAGCGGGGCGACTTTTTCCCATTTGTTCACCCCCTGGCGGGAAATTTCCCCGGCCCGGTGCAAAAGCATGGCGCGGGAGTAATTCGGGGACATCCGCATATTCAGGCTGTTGCATAAAACATATTCGTTTATTGCAAGGCTGCCGAGATCGTCCCCGATATAAATAACCGGCTGCTGACAGTTGTATGATGTTGAGGACATGTAACGGGCTCCATGTTTCAGGGTTTTAATTTCTAATTTTTATCTTTAATTCGCGAATAACGCATTGCGTTATTCGAGCGTTCTCTGGATGTTCCACGAAGTCTCCACCAAGTATGATTTACCATCGGACGAAACGGCGAGGCCCCGGACATCGCCGCAAGTAACGGAATGGACGAAAATCTGCGGAATGGTGCGGTTGCCCTTGATGAACGTGGCGAATTCGCTCTGGAGCTGCTCATAGCCGGTGATGGTGTTCCTGGCCTCCTCGATCGAGCTGAACGTGGAACGGGTGACCACGGTGCCGCGGCTTCCGCGCCGGCCGAGCTTGCGGAATGAGTGGCCGTCTACTCCCCACCGGGAATTCTCCTGGTTCTGGTTGGCGTAAGCGCCAAGGTCCCCCTCCATGTAAATAAACTCGTAATCATTGATTTTCATGCTCATCAGTACGTCTCCTGACTTGCCGGGGCCGGGGGAGCGGATTCTTTGTTCTGCTGTTTTTCGCGGAGATTAGTTATTTTTTCTTGAATATTTCTAGCGTTTTTTATTTCCTGTCCAAGTAATTCAAGTTCATGAATCAGTTTATCTATTTTTTCATCAGTAACACTACTTTTAAGCACATCCTGTTTTAAGTACCGTCTTTGTCCTTTTAATTGATTAATTAATTCTTCGGTAAAACCAGTACCTTTAAAAAATCTGAAAAAAGATACGGTTCCTTCCCAGCGTGGACTCTGTCCCCAGGCTGTCAGTGTTTCCTTGTATTTTTTGTAAGATTGATTTTCCAGGGCCCCGGCTGTATTTGCGGCCTTTATCTTATCTATATTCGCTTCAGTTTCAATATCCGCCTTTAATACTTTCCCGTATTTACCTTGATAAGTTTGCTTAAAATATATATCAGCTTCACTTGCCGATTCCAGGCTGGGCGCGCCAATCTGACGCCTTGAGGATTCGAGGTTTTTCCGGAATTGTACAGAATTATTAAGCATTCCCATAATAAGTGATGATGATTTAGCCCTGCCTCCAATCATTTTAATCATTTCTATTTGAGTTTCTTTGTCGGCTTTTGCAAAAGCTTCCATTAAAGCGGCCATTCTTTCCTGTGAATTTTTGCCGGGCAGTCTGCCATATTGCATATTAAGTTTTCCGGATTTATCGGCTTTTTTCCCAATTGGCATTAATTTTTCCGTATATAAATCCTTGGAAAGATTTTGAATTGCGGTTCTTGAAGCTTCGCCGCCGGTATCAACCATGGTTTTGGTTGCGGTTGCCAATAATTCCGCGGATTGCTCCGGGGTATCACCAAACGACATTGCAGTAACCATGCCGGGTATTAAATCCATTAAACCTTCAACGCTTTCAATTCTTGCGGATGAACCTATTTGCCGCAACCATCCGTAATTTGCTTTTGCCGATTTAATTCCAGTGACACTTAACAAATCAAGAATAGACCCAACCATTGGGCCTCCCTGGGTTTTTCCTTTTGTTCTTACCTGAAGCATTGATGCCAGAGTTAACGCTTCTTCAAGCTGTGGATTATTCGCCGCCCCTTTTGCCGACAATCCCTTTTCACTTACAGTATATACTTGAGCAATTGGAAGTTGTGATTTTTTTGCAACTCTTTCAACCATTCTATCGAATTCCTGCCATCCTCCTTTAAAATCTCGCGGCAGCCAGTTTAACGCTGCCGCACGTGCCGCGCCTGCATCTAAATGAGTTTTATCCGCCTCCCTGCGATTTTGCTGCATAATCTGGTAAAGTTCGCGAAACTGGTTTACCAGTAATCCGATGGCGGCGGAAATACTGAGCGGCCCCATTAAAGAAGCGACCACGCTTTTTAGTTCCCCGGCGATGCCGGAAAAAGAGTTTTTGCCCTCTTTGCCGATTTTACCCATTTCGCGGTTGAGTTTACGGATTTCCCGCTGGGCCTTGCGGAGTTCGTCAAACAGGGCCTTTTCATTCTGGGTGGTGATGGCGAAATTTATCTGGGCCACGGCAAACCTCCGGTTTGCGAATTAAAAATAAGAAATTTTAAATCAGGCCTTGGGCCTTGGGCTTTGGGCTTTGGATATTGTTTCATTACCGGCCTCTCATATCGGCGAATGTTGGTTCATAATTTTTCATGAGTCCGGCCCTCCAGATCTGGTGGCGCATTCCGCGGACGGTTTTTTTTTATCCAGGATATGCTGCATGATCTCAAGCTGTCCGGGAAAATCCACGATGGCCCGGACGATTCCGAAGTATGCCGACCCCCGTGCCGATTCGGCAAAAAGTTTCATAAGCCCGGCCTCGGCGGCGGTGATATTGTAATTCACGCTGAGGGCGGTGGCGCAGGCGGCGCGGAGGCGTTCTTCATCATCGTGGCGGAATTCCCCGGAATCATCGACTTTGTCCCATAGCTCTTCGGCGATTTCGGTAAGGAACCGGTATTTTTCGTCAACGTGCCATTTCCAGGCGCCTTCAGCGTCCGGGGCATGGTAGCGCGGCAGGGTGAAATTCGGGCCGTCGAGTTTTGCCGCTGGTATCAGCCATTCGCGGTTATCGCCGAGCAGCGTGGGGATGCCGCCGGCGGCGTTCGGCAGCAGCAGCTCTTCCGGCTTTACCGGGGGATTGGAGCGGATGGCCAGATAAACATTGTTTTTCTTGTCTACCGGATGCCATTTCTGGTTTGCGGGTTCGCTGGCAACGTAAAAGTTAGCTGAACTGCACGGGGCAACGAAAATCCCGGGGGTTTTATCGTGCCGGGGGCCTTGCCCGTGGATTTTATTCAGTGAAAACCTGTTTTGCCATTTTTCCGGGATGTCGTTAACCGACGGCACGGTGAAATGGTAAATTAGCGGCGCGAGCTGCATTGCTGACATTTTTTAAACTTCCTTTGTGATGTTTCCGTGGGTTATCCTGATATTTTCAACGGCGTCAACCAGATGGGTAAATCCGTCCGACCTGATTATGCCCATCACGAAAAATTCCGCGCCGTCAACCGGATACGCCGCGATATCGCCGCGGCGCGGCAATGTTACGTCCGACGCGGAAAGTTCCAGTTCGGCGCGGCGCTGTTTGACCTGTCCGGAATCTTCCATTTCCACGCCGGAATTCAGAATATTCCAGATAATCGGGACATTGCCGGACTCTCCGGTTGAAACGGGGGTGTAAGCGCTCGTCCTGGCAAGGTCATTGGTATTCATAACGGCGTTATCCGCATCGGCCTGGATTTGATCTTTAAGGCCCATCAGTCAATTCCCCACTGGTAACGGATCGGGCGGGCGATAACGCCGCTGTCCAGATTATCGAAATGTCCTGGCGGCAACAGTTCGCCCGACTGGATTTCCAGCATTTCGGCGGAACTGTAGTAATCGAGGATGTCTTTATTGATTGCGTCGGTAACATTGCAAAAGGTCACCATGGCGTCATAAGTATACGGTTTAAGGTCCTGCTCGATTACCACGGTGGCGGAATTGCCCACGCTGAACGAATTCAAGCCCGGCCCGGCGGCGATCCTGGAGAACTGTAAACCGTCGCCGTCGCCAAAATGGATAACGGCGAGAGGCCGGGTGATTTCC
Source organism: Victivallales bacterium (assembly GCA_963678815.1). GTDB lineage: Bacteria > Verrucomicrobiota > Lentisphaeria > Victivallales. The sequence goes on along the minus strand of OY787460.1, from coordinate 1,819,973 downwards.
CCGCCTTCATCATCCGTGCCGGGGTGCTGGACCATAAAAATCTTTTCGGCGGCGGACGCGGCATCAGCGGCGCTTACCAGCGATTGAAAATTGGAAGACGCCGCAAGCGCGGTTTTCAGCAGTTCCAGGCATTTGCCGCTGTGACCGGTGAGGGACATGAACAGGCCTTTAGGTTTTAGGGGTTTTCTTTGCCGGGGCTTTTTTCTTTGCCGGGGCTTTTTTCTTTGCCGGGGCTTTTGCGGCCTTGGCGGGATTGCCCAGCGTTTGCCGTTCATCAGCCGCGGCACCTTTGCCGCCGTTAGTTCCGGGCAACTCCGGCTGCCAGGTTTCGTCGCACTTATAGCACCTGGCATGGGTGGAATTGATCATGATGGTGCTGGCGGACTTGCAGCACGGGCATTCCGGGCCGGCCGGCATGTCCTCGATGGACGTTGAAACTTTCCACACTTCGCCGCACTTGGAGCATTTTGCCCTTACGCCGAATTCCTTGTGATAGGTTTTTTCCGCCGCCGGGGTTTTGCAGCACGGACAGGCAGGAGTATCCTGCTTGAGTGGCGGCTTCGCCGCGGCTAAAACTTCAGACTTTTGGGTTTGGGTTTTGGGGGCGGGATTGCCCTGCGTTTGCCGTTCGGCGGCTTCGCCGCCCTGTTCGGCAGGCGCGGCGCCCGTGCCGGTGATGTCATCCAGGTTTACTTCAGGATTGCTCATTTTTAAAAGTTCCTTTTTCCAGGTTTCAGGTTTCAGTCCTCAGGTTTTGGGTTTGCCGCCGGTTGCGGAGTAATCTTCCAGACGTGGCCGCACCGCAAACAGTGATTACGGAGCCCGTGTTTGCCGTCCAGTGTACGTGAGACGGAGTTTGATTTACATTTTTCACAGGCATGGCCATCCTGCTTTGATTGTTTTTTGCCGGTCATTATTCCTCCCGTTTATTTATTTTGATCAACTGAATGTTACATAGTCGTTTCCGGCGCCGTCATCCACGGGGGTAAGCATCAGGCTTACGCTGGACGGCGATCCCCCGGCAACGTTTGAAATCTCGGCAAGGGCCTTTGCCATGGTAACGGTGGCTTTGCCGGTATCGGTGACCACGCCGCCTTCCTGGAGTTTGCGGAACTCGGCATAGATGCCGCTGGTTGCGGATTCGCCGGTAAGAAGCCGGGCGGCGGAGGCGGCGGCGAGTTCCTCCAGTTCAACGGTCATTGACGCCTGGCGCCGCGGAACCAGCGCATGGGTGGGATAATTAAGCCCGTCCTGGCTTTCATTCGTCACCACCTGATAACCGAAATCGAAGTTTACGGAATTCACGCCGGAAAGCGCGGAACCCAGGGAAACTTCACCAAGCGTATAAATATTCTGGGTAACGGAAAGATCGTCGGAAGTGGTCCCGACGGTAAGCGGGGCGGTGTCGCCGTCACTTGACAACAGATAAGCCTGGATGGTCAGCACGGCTTCCGCGCCGCGCTGGGCGGCAAGTGTTACCGGCACGAACAAGGCTTTATCGGCCACATAGGAAATGTATCCGGAGCCAAGCCCCCCGGCATCGGAATAGGCGCGGAAGCAAAGTTTAAGGGCCCCGCTCGTGTAAACCGCCGGGGCGGTGAGGAGCTTAATATTATGGGTGGCGAATTCGATAACCGGGGCCGCGCCGAAGCTGCCGCCGAAAGACGGCAAAATAGCGCCGCTGGCAAACTGGATGATTTTACGGAGATTGGAGCTTGCTTTGACGGAATCGCGGACAATTCCGCTTTCCAGGGTTGAATTTACGGTCACGCCGGACTGGGTATGTTTAGACAGATCAGACATTTTAAAAACCTTTTATTTTAATTAAGAGTTAAGAGTTGATGGATTTATGAGCTTTCATTCTTCATTCTCAACTCTTCATTTTTTTATATTGCCGGGGAGAACGCCCCGTAAGTGCGGAGCGGCGTAAAACCGCCGCCTCCGGCACGTGATTTTTCGAATTGTTTTATTTGTTTTGCCATAAGGGAATCGAACACTTTCGCAAGGGTTTCAGCTTCCGGGGCATTAACGGCGGTGACGGCTTTTGCCTTGCTGAAATTTTTACTCCGGTCGATATATGAATAAGTCGGCAGGTGCGGCCAGTCCGCGACGATACGGTAACTATTGCCGCGAAAGCGGTAACTGCCGTACAGAAAAGCTTGCTTTAAAGCGCCGGTGGCAACAAGGGGATTGGTTGACTGACCGCCGGACTCGATGCGCCGGAGGTAGCGTTTTTTAAATTTTTCGAGGTTTTTCTTAAAGTGGTGGCGGTATTCATCGGGATAGCGCATGTACGCGGCGCGGGAAAAATGCAGTTTAGCGTATTTTTCGTGCCAATATTTAAACGTGCCCTCGAGGGCGGCGCGGAACATCCCTGGAAGGTGCTTTTTAAAGCGGCCCACTTCCGCGTCGTCAGCATATTTTCGTGCGATATTTCCAAGGGCCAAAGTCACAATAAAAGCTCCGTTTTTGCAAATTTAAAATTAAAATCCCGGCTCCTGAATCCCGGCTTAAAGTTGCGGGGCGGAGGCGGGAAAAAACCCCCGCCCCGCTGGGACGTCAGGAAAGGAAATCAGGCAACGATACCCCCATAGATCAGGTGCGGCAGTACCTGAAAAGCGCGTCCGCGCGCATCGGTGCCGTAGAGGTATTCCTTGCGCATGAATACGTTTTCATCATTATCATTGTCCATCCGGGTGAGCTTCGGCTTCTGCCGCTGCTGAACGGCGATAGGTTCGTAGATGCCGTCACCGGCGCTCAGGAACCAGTAATCGTCGTAATCGCCGATCAGCTCAGGATCGATAACCACATCAACAATTCCCCGGTCCAGGTTGGCGATCTGGACTTTATCGGTGGAGCTGTAGGTAAACGGGTTATCAACGATATTGAGGGCGGTTTTCCGGAGTTTCGGGCCTACTATCAGTGTCTTCGGGACCACGCCCATCGGCTGATTGCCGTATCCCAGATAGCTCATCATTGCAACATAGGCCGCCTGGAAAGTGGTGTCACTCAGGGCGGATGTGGTTTTATTGCTGATGGTGTTATCGCCATAAGTCCGGGTAGTGGAATAGAAGGTCAGGCCATCCACCCATGTTGACGAAGTATCAACCAGCGCGGCATGAGCAAGGTCGTTCCAGAGTTTCCCGGACACCTGCCCGAGCTTCTGAAAGCGTTTGCCGTAGATGCCATAGGTGTCATCCTCGATATCGTTCTTTTTGACTTTGACGGTTTTTTCGTAATCCTTGTTGGCAACTTCCATTTTGTAAGTTTCCAGGTTGTCGATTGCGCGGTCACCGATCCATTCGCGCATCCCGGTAAAGTCCACCAGCCATGCGAAAATTTCGATTGCGGTTTTTGACGGCACGGTCATTGCGAACCGCGTCCATTCATCCGGGGCCATGCCGAATCCATCGGTGAAGTTTCTGTTGAACCCCTTGAAAAGGAGGTCCAGGTTTCCTCGGTTAATATCCATTATCGTAACCTTTCTTGATATTGTTTCAGGTTTCAGGTTTTTCCTGGTTTCTGACCTCTGATTCCTGGTTCCTGATTGTTAACTGTTTGTTATCAGCTTCCCATCAGGCCGGCGGCCTGGAGGCTGTCGATTACCGCATCGACCGCGGTATTATTGGCGTCGATTGCGGTTTTTTCCGCGGCGTTATCGGTTTTCACCTTCGCGAGCTGCGCGGCCAAACTTGCAACGGCATCGGCAAGTACTCCGATGGCGGTGCCGGTGGTGTTCTGCTTGGCGGCAAGTTGCGCAATCGCGGCCAGGATACCGGTGTTGGCGGTACGCTGCGCCGCCAGTTCGGTGGTCATTTCCTTGAAGTTATTGGAAATGCTGGCAATTGCGGTGTTAACAGCGGTATTGACGGCGGCATCGGAATACGTATCGCTGGTACTGATGGCAATATCCGCGACATCTTCAACCGTGCCGTCGGCGGAACCGGCGCCGGAATCGGTCAACTCCGTGGTATTGGTAACGGCGGCAATGGTATCATCACCGGGGTCAGTGCCGCCGGAGTTGTCGGTGATTTCGCTTGCGGCGGTAACGGCGGCAAGCGTAGTTGTTGCGGAGCCGCCGGAGTTACCGGTCAGGCTGTCCTGGGTCATGGAAGCGCAACCGGCCGGATCGGAAACGGCGGCGGCCACGGGAGCGGCGTTTACCCCGGCCCCTACTTTTACCCATACGCCATCGGTGTCAACCTGGTAAACTTCCCCGGCTTCAATACCGTTGGTACCGGGATCGGATGCAACGGTGTTGTCATCTTCCACCCAGCAGGTTTTGCCGATGTGTTCGGCGGTAACGGCGTTGCCGCTGGAATTGTTAAATTTAAAGCATCCGGTTTTAGCGGTGGCGTATTCGCCGTCGCTGGTGTTATCGACGTACAATTCCGAAACGCCGACAACGATCAGTCCGGCGGTGTCTGACGCCATCTGGATTTCCGGAGTGGAATCGATAGCAAGCAGTCCGCCGGCGTAAATGATCTCTCCGTCGAGAATGGACCAGCGCCGCTGGCGCGGGACCCGTTCTTTGGTATTTCTGTTAGCGGTAAGTTCGCTCATGGTATAAATCCTTTTAAATCTGGCTTCAGGCTTTAGGCCTTAGGCTTTGGGTTGAAATTTTTCAGTCGTTGTTTTCGGGTTGCATTTTCATGTTCGAGCCTTTGATGCCGGTGGCGATTACCTTGTCCTGTTCGGCAGGATCTTCGATGCCGAGGTTTGCCAGGACTTCCCGTTCTTTGGCGGTAGCTTTCGGGGCGGGATTGCCGTTTTCGCCAGCGGGATTGAACGGCGGCGGCGGAGATCCTCCGGCATTGGATGGTTCCTGCCGGTTTTTTTCTTCAAGCTGGTTTTTGAGTTCAGCGTTTGCGGTTTCAAGTTCGGACACTCTGCCGTCCGCAAGGGCAATTACGGCGTCGGCGATTTCCTCTTTGGTTTTGCCGAAATTTTCCTTGGCGAAGTCATATCCGTACTTGTCGGCGAGCGCCTTGAAGTCATCCACGCCGGGGGTGGACTTAAGGCCTTCAAGTTCTTCGGAGAGAGCGGCCATGTCACTTTCATGCTTGTCTTTCATCTCCTGAATTTCTTTGTCCGTCATTTCGGTTTCCTCTATTTTGGTTTCTGGTTGTAGATTAGGCTTCATGGCAGGCGGTGCGCCTGTTGAATTTGCGGCAGAGCCGCCGTTCAGGCCGGATGATCCGGCTTTGAAGAATGAAAAGAGTTTGGCGCAGTGGGCGGCGGAGTGCGGATACAGTGAGGCGGCCATATCTTTAGGGGTGTTGTAAATTTCCGTGACAAAGCCGTTTTCCATGGCTTCATCGGAATCCATCATGGTTTCCGCATCCATCATTTCCTTAATGGCGCCGTAATCAAGATGGGAATGGCGCTGGTAGGCCGTGATGGATTTATCGCGCATTTTGTCGAGGGTATCGGCCTCCTTGCGCAGTTCATCGGCGTTGCCGAACATTCCCACCCACGGATTGTGAATACCGTAAAACGCGGTATCGGCTATCTTCACCTGATTAAACGCCATTGGAATAATCGACCCCATTGAATAAGCCAGCCCGTCGATATACGCGATTTTCACCGGGGCGGGATGAGCGAGGATCAGGTTGTAAATCGCAAACCCCTGATGCACGTCGCCGCCGATGCAGTCAAAGTGTCCGTGGATTTCTTTTGCACCGGCAAACTCATCGAGGGATTTTTTAAAATCGCGGGAAGTGATGCCGAATTCGCCGATATAGTCGTAAATGGTAAGTTCGGCAACATCCTGCTTGAGCATTTTAAAGCGGTACCAGTTTTTCACGATCACTCCTTTTTTAATTCACCGGTTTCGTCAAAAAAAGTTGCAAACAGACTTCTCCGTGCGGTTCACGGTTTACGGTTTTTTATTATTTATTTTGGACGCGGAACTTCCCGAATCAGCCGTGACGGGGAGATTCAGGATGGTTTGGCCGGGGGAGCCTACGGGTATCGGGACTTTGTCTTTACGGGCGGCGAGCTCCTTGACGCGCTGGGCAAGGATCTTCTGTTCGTCGCGGCCAAGCATGGCGCATTCGATCTTAAGGTTGGAAATACCCATGTCGATGGCCTGCGCCGCCGCTTCCAGCTCCTCTTTGGGATTGATCAGGTGCCATCCGTCCCACTGCCATTCCCATTCAAGCTCATTCACGGGGATTTTATAGCGGTACTGGTTTGCTTTGTACCAGCGGACAAACATCCAGCCGCACAGCTTCGCGAGGGAGCGGCGGTGGGCCAGGAATGAGCGGCGGCATTCAAGCAGGATAGCGCGGATACTCGACCATGAGGCGTCTTTAAAATTAAGCAGCACAAGTTCAAGGGGAAGGTTTATGCCGACACCGATAAGGCGGCAGATCATTTCAATGTAGTTCGCGAACTGTCCTCCGGGGCGCTCGTCCTTGATGACGTCGAAGTCCTCCTCCGGGCCGAGTTCGATATTCATTGCGGTTGACGGTCGGAATTTGGGAATGGTTACGCGGTTGCCGTCGGCATCGGTTTGATTGTATTCGGCGGTGTTGACGATATCGCCGAGCATGGTACCGGTGGCGGAAGAGTATGCGGATTTGCTTTTAAAGACGATGGAAGAATTAAAAATAGCGGCGGCCTTTTCAGCTTCCAGGTATTGGTCAAGGTCTTCAAGGTGCTCGATACAGGGGAGCAGCGGGGAAACACAGCGGAGCTGGCTGAAGCGGTCAAAATCGCCGTACAGTTTAAAATCTTCCGGGGAATAATCCTGGTAATCGGTTGGATTGGCGCGGTCGGTAACATAGTAGCGGACGGCCTTGCCGATAACATCGTACTGGACACCGCTTTTTATTTTATCGGAAATTTCGCTAAAAGTGGCCGGGGTGCGGATCTGGTCTTCCTCCACCCCGAAGAACCGGCCCGCGCCGACATGGATAATGCCAGCGTCCCCGACCAGGATTTTTTCAGAAAGGCAGGTGCGGATTATTTCCCGGAAATCCATTTGCTCCCTGGCGTCGATGTACCGGGAATGGATTTTCCAGTCTTTTTCAATTTTATCGCCTTCGCCGGTATCCTCGTGCTGAATTTGCAGGACCGGGCCGCCGGGACCGCAAACATTGTCAACTATGCGGTTGAGGATTCCGGCAAGCAGCGGGTTTTCACGGCGGTAACGGCGCATGGTGGCGGTAACCATGTCGCGGTCATTGGCATCGAAAGTTTCATCCTCGGTTTCAAGCTGATACGAATAACGGCGCATCCGGGAGCCTGGGCCGTTTTGCCGGTACGACATTTGCACCGCCTGGTGTTTGTTTATCCACAGCACCGGGGACGATTTGCGCGAAACAAGCTGCATGGAGGTTTTCAGCGGCATTACCGGAACCCTCCTTTCAGGTCGGGAGCGGACAACCTGCCCCTGGTAAGAAAAGCAATTTGGTTTTCGATGCGGCGGCGTTCGGCATAGAGGGTTTTAAGGTCGAGGCGTTTGACCCTGACATTCGAAGTGGAGTATTCGGAAACGTTGCCGTCCAGAACGGCGGCGATGGCGGTGTTTATCGCGGCAAGTTCAGTTTGCAGTTCAGATAAGGTTGCCAAAATGACGATCTCCTTTTTAATTCACGGAGTTCGTCAAAATTTTTTACATTTGGGAAAGGTAATTTAACCACAGGGGCGCGAAGGATAGGAATATCCAATAATCAGCAAGGAATATCCAAGGATCAAGGTTCTGGATCGTGATCGCACTTACCGATAAGAGTTCCTGGCCATCCTCTACTTGGGGGAATAGGCTGATTGATGCTTTTGTTTTCCAATTCTTTCAGAAAATATCCAGATGGGGTTTGACAGTACGGGCAACAAAATTCATATCTGGTAACAGGTCCGTGATTAAATTTTATCCATTTTTCAGTAATGTAAAATTCTTCATTGCAACGTTTACAGGTTATCTTAATTTTATTCATTTTAAGTCCTTTGCCGGGTTGCCCGGCTTTTTATTTTTTACCCAAAGCCTAAAGCCCAAAGCCTGTTTTAAATCCTGTTTTTTACCTCCCCAGCGTTTGATAAGTAACCTTCGGGCCTTTGGGCTGCTGCCGGACGCCTGAGATTATTTCAAGCTGGGGGCGGAGGATATGCCGAGCGCCAAGCTGATATATTTCCAGGTCGCCGAAGTGATTAGGGCCAACCTGCTTCCATACTTCCTCCTCGTAACCCATCCGGTTTTTCCGTTTGATTTTTTTATCGCCGCAGAGTTCTTTTGCGTACCTGGCGGTAACGTCGCGGTGAATAAACCAGTCGGCCTGGCCGAGATCGATAGTGCCGTCGTTATTCATACCGTGGGAAAGGTAGATAAGGAGCTGTTCCCGGAAATAACGGGAATCGATATTCCAGAGACGGATGGGCCGGCCTAGCTTCCGCATTGAGTTGGGGTAGTTTTCCGTTACCGAGGGTTTGACTACCGTGCGGAGGTTTTCCTCGCCGCGGATCGGGACTGCGTGGGGATGTTCCACGCAGTATTCGTAAACCGCCGGAGTGGAATATTTTGAATCGATCATTACGAGTTTCACGCCGTGAAGGTTCCCGTCAAGGTCAGGATATTCCGCTTCGAATACTTCATCGAGCTCGTCAATGCTTACATAAGTGCCGTAATTGACCAGCCATGACTTGCGGAGGGAATGCGCCCGGATAACATAATCCTGGTGTTCCTTGTGGATATCGGCGGTTCCGACCAAAATAACCGGCTCGGTTGTGGGCACGGTATCGGGAGGATAGCTGGCTTTATGCAGCAGGATGTGGTTTTCATCAGCTGATTCGCCGGGAACTTCCCATCCCTCGGCAAAGTGGGAGTTGATAACGTGGCGGAGTTTGTCAAGGTCGCCCTGGGCGGAAAGCCAGTCCCATGCGATTTTCCCGAAAGTAACGTACGGGGCATACCAGGCCGCAAGATGGAACGTGGCAATATCGGCCCCCGGATTCCTGGCGCGCCATTCGCCGTCCCAGATAATCCGCGCCATATCGTTATTGGTGATTTTTCCCTTGCAGGCCGGGTTGGAGCATTCCGCATAGGTGTCGCGTTTAACTCTGGTTTTATAGTCAGAAGGTTTTTCGTCGGGAATAATATCAGGATACTTTATCTGCTTCCACGTGATAACCTGCATGGTCTTGCAGTGCGGACACGGCACAAAATATTCTTCCGCCGTGCCAGATTCAAATGTGTTGCATTCGTATGAGTCCTTAAGTGACGGAGTGGTAACATCAAGGATCTTGCTTACATACTCGTAAGCGCGCAAACGAACCTCGGAAAGATTAATGGAACCGGCTTCAGTGGCGGTCTGCCCCGCGAATTTGCCGATTTCGTCGCGAATCAAATAGCGGATCGGTTCTGATGCCATTTGCGCCGGAGACCCGGACCAGGCCATTACAACATTACAGCGGTCAAGAATAAATTCATAAAGCTGGAAATCATCCTTGCGGCCGGTAAGGTGCCGCGCCAATACCGGAGAGTCCTTGATCATCGGTTTTATATGTTTGCGTGAGCGTTTTTTGCAGGTTTTTTCGTCAGGATAAACCACCATGACAGGTCCGGGGTCCTGATCGATGACATAACCGAGGAAAGTTTGAATGATTATGGTTTTTCCGGTTTGCGCCGCCCACAGACAAAGCACCTGCTCGTATGTTTTAAGGCACTCAAGAGGCCGGCGCTGATACGGATACAGCCGCAACGGTCCCGGCTTTGGCCCTACACGGGGTGAAAGCTCTATGGATTTTTCCGCCCAATCAGGTGTCGGCAGGTTGCCGGGGGGCGCAAACCCGGACGCTACCGTTTCGCGAAACCGTTTATGGCGGTAACCTTTGCGCCTGGCATACAACCTACTCCGTATCGGAATCGGCGGCGCGGAATTTTTTGTCAAGGTGCCTGAGGGCATCTTCTACTCCGGTTTTAATTATTTCAATTATTTTTTTGGGGTCTTCTTCGGCGGCAAGACGGCCGGCCAGCGAAAACGGCAGTGAACGCATATCGGTTTTCACCTGTGTGGTCATCCTGCCGATAAAAGCAATGACTTCCTCAATCGGACAAACGCGCCCAAGTTTTTCATCAATATCGATACAGGCCATTTCCAGATGGCGGTATTCGGCGGAAAGCAACTGCATGGTACGGGTTTCGGCGGCTTTTTTGGCCCCGGAAAGCTTTTTAGCTCTCACAATTGATTCAACAAACTCTTTTCCGATCATTTCCTTTATCTGAAATAAATCAACATCGTCACCCGCTAAAAGCACATTAATGTCCGGAACTTCCGCTTTACTTCCGCTTTCAGGTAATTTTTCTTCCGCTTTTAGACGGTTTTTCAACTCATTTTTTACAGTTTCAGTTACTTCCGCTTCCAGCCAGTCCTCCAAAAGCTGCGCTTTGTCAATTCTTCCCGTTGCCAGCAGCCATTCCTTTACCTTCAATGGATCGTATTGAATTCGATTTTTCCGCTTCCGTCCAGGCAATCCCTCGTTTCGCATCGTTCTCAATGCCCGTTCGGAACATCCGATAATTTCAGCCAAAGCGGAAGGAGTTAATTTGTTTTTTTCTTTATTAGACATGTTTTCTCAATGATCGTTTTGTCCATATTCTTATCTTGCGGTTAACCAGTTACAGTGAGCATTTCCCGTTTCAGCCAAAGCGGAACTTGTGATTTTGAAACTGAAATGTGTTTGAATGGCAAAAAACATAACCTGAGAGGGAAAATGTGTCTTGAAAAGAACCTACCAGGGGGGTGGTTATGAATTTGATATGACATTTCAGTTTTGCTCATTGCAAAGCTCCGACAATTCTTTTTTAAGATTATCATCATCTTGTGATAGTTTTTTATGTGCGCGCTTGAACTCTTCATAACACTTGCGTTTAGCTAAATTTAGCTGTTTGCGTTTCTTTTCTATCTGAAGCCTTTTTTTGGTTATTTCTGCTATCCTTTTCCCTGTCTGATTGTTCATTGATAATCCTCCTTATTTTCTTAAATGTTTTTGTATATATTTTATTATCAGACACTTGGTTAATCCGTCCGCTTTTGTTGTGTTTTGAAAAATCCAATAAAGAATTAAATACCGGATGATCTTTTTTAATTTGTTTTATCTTGTAATCCATGGCTTGTTTTGAAGTGCCAAACACTTCCGCTACTTGCGACAAGGAATAGGTTTGGTTTAAAAAAACTATTTGGACTACATGAAAGCTTTTTATGTCCAGCATAAATATTTCGTACATTAGCCTAAATAAATCTGATTTGGTATAAATTGCCGTTTCTTTTTCGTCTTCATCGAAGTAAATGTCTGGATTTGTAACAGATTCATCTATAATAACTTCAGCATGACAATCCGGGCAGTATGAATAGTGTTTATTTGTTTTAACAACATGCCACGAGCAAGACGAACATTTATACATCATTCATCCTTTACTTTTATTTGATGATTTTTTATTGACTATTAACGATTCTGCCTGCCACTCTCTCAACTGCCACCTTGCGACGCGAAATTCCCTTCCGACTTTTTTTGCTTGTAACTGATTTGAGTGTATTAATTTACGGATGACTGGCGGAGAAACCCCGATTAACCTTGAAATCTGCCCCGTTGACAGCATTTCTAGTTCGTCGGTGGGTTTTTTAGTGTTGCTTGAACGTATTTTAGTGGTCTTTGACATGTTCTTGAGATTCCATTTTTATCATTTTCTAAAACTGTTAACAACCCTTTTGGCCTCATTGACAGCCTCAGTCAGCCAGCCGTCGATGTTCCGTTTAGCGTTATCGGTGTCCCCCTCCCGCAGAAACGGCGTATATTTTAGTGTTGTGTTGATGTCCATATGCCCTATCTTGTCCCGCAGTATCACGTAAATCTGATGGTCAGGATATTTTTCTTTAAGTTCATTATATAATTCAAGGAGGTACGTTTTCCGCCAGCTGTGACACGCCACGTTAATACCGGTCAATCCCGCCAGAACCGACGCCCTCTTCACCACCGCCCAGGCCGAACATCTATGCAGTGGCCGTTTCCCGGTTTTAGTGGAAAAAACCCAATCATTCCGGCCTCGCCTTCCCCACTTTTCCATATTGAGCAAATGGTCGCGCAAAATTTCCCTTGCACCTTCCCCTATCCCTTCCGTTCTCAGGTTGTTTCCTTTCCGTTTGCCCGGCTTTATGCTCAATTTTCGCACCACTTCACCGTCAGCGCCCAATACGTCTTTCCTTTGCAGGTTCAACATTTCCTGCACCCGGTATCCGGCCGCAACCCCCAGCGTCCACATGCACAGATTCCTCAGTCCGTTTTCGCCCTGGGCCAGCTCCCGCATCAGTGCCAGCTGCTGATGTCTCTCCAGTGGATCAGTCACGGCCATATTCAATCTCCTTTTTTCAGGTTTCAGGCTTCAGGGTTAATAATTCATTGAGGTACTTTTTAGATTCAGCTATTCCATCGTCGATTTTTTGCAAATTATCAAGCACGTTCAGTCTTGATCTTTCCCATAATTCAATACTGGCCTTATAATTTTCCATACCAGCTTCAACGGCCTCATGCGGAGTTTTGAAATATTGATTTTCATACATCAGAAAACCATCATGGGTCACATTCGGCCAGCCATATTTTTCAGCGTATTTGGTAATGATCCGTCCATTGTCATAAGTATAAACGGAAACCGGGCTTTCAATCACATCATCCTGCTCGATAATTTCTTTGATTGCTCCGTTATCAATCAATTCCCGAAGCTTATCGTAAATCTGTTTCAATTCATCATAAGCAAGGTCATCCCTTCCTCTGTTTCCTGATGTTTTCAGGTCCAGTGTTTTTACATCCACACTGATAATATTGTGAATGTACCCGCTACCGACAGCTAAATAATCACCGCAATTGCTGATGATGTATTTAGTATCGTTCAAAAATCTTTTCAGCTTTCTGGTCTGCATTTCTCCACCTTATATAATTTAGTAATTGACAGGATGAAAAATTTATCTTTTTCTTTCAGTTCCAGTTTTAAGTATTCTTTTAGCTTTGTTTCCAGTTCGCTGCGTATTTGCTTGGTCAATGGATATTTTATATCAACCTTAATCGCTCCAGTACAATTAATCCTTCCACTGCCAATGGGATTGCTTACTTGATATGTATATGCAACAAGGCAGGTAAATACCCCGCTATTAGCGGCCGATTTACCTAAATTATAAGTAAAGATCATTTCTGCATTAACAACAATTAAGACAATAATCAAAAACATGATATTCCCTTTGTTTTCAGATTTAGCTGTGTTCATTTTTTACCTTCCTTTGCCGGGCAACCCGGCTTGTTCCTCGGGCACAACGCCCGTCCTTTTTGTTAATCAGCCGCAACGACTATTATTGAATTGGCTAAAACTTTGGCTTGAGTTACTTCAACCGCGTTTCCGATCTGTTTTTTTATGTCGGTTTTGGTTCCGGTAAATTTGTAGTCGCGACGGAATCCCATTGCTGCGGAAAGCTCGTGAGGTTCAAGCATCCGGTAAAGAATATCAAGATGATACGTACCATGTTCGACAGCCGGACACGCCAATCCAAACCGGTCATCCGTGGTAACGGTCGGCAACGGACCGCTAAGCGACTGATAATTTTTCCCGTTGCTGTAGTATTTCACCAGGAACGGGTGAATCAGTCCGAACCGGTTTTGCGTATCAACCGTTTTCATCGGTTCGTTTATCGGATGTACACGCGGACTCCCCCCGTGGTATTTGATGAAATAAGGATTGCATAAACAAAGCTGTGTCGGGGTGGTGGTGATTGTAGGCAACGGCTTTCCGATCGATACCGAATAACTCCCGGTAAAATGCCGCACGAGATACGGATTGCAGAGATAGTAACTTGATTTTGTTGTCAGAGACGGAAGAGGTTTATCAACCGAATTTACTCGACTTGCTCCACTCGCTGCGTAATTTGCCGGGTATAAAAACGGACTGCAAACGGCAATATGTCCGCCTTTGGTTAAAATGGTCGGGAGTGGTAAATCAATTCCCCGGGAGCGGCTTTTCCCGTAAAGCATTACCAGGAACGGCGTAAGATGCAGGTTGCAGTATTTTTCCAGCCCGTGACAAATCCGCTTGAGAGTATTTTCGCAAAGTTCCTTTTGCGTAAAAATCGACTCTCCCGGAATACTCCAGTCGATTATACCCGCCGCAGGTTTCCAGGGCTGATTGAACAAATCCGGAATTTCCTGTTTTTCAAGATACTTGTTTTCAAAGTGAGTAACGAGCGGCCAGTTTATTTTTCGGTTGCCCTTGACGGCGATCAGGAAAAAGCGACGGCGTGCGGTAAATGCGCCATAGTCAGCGCTATTCAAAATCCGCCATTCTATCCGGTATCCGAGGCTTTTCAGTTTCCGCAGAAATTTCCGGAAATAATAACCGGCAAGACGCGGATTCGGGTAGTCTTTCTTTTTCCCGCGTTTGAACAGTGGCCCCCACTTGACAAACTCTTTTACGTTCTCGATCAGAATACATGATATGTCCAACTCTTCCGCCCATCGCCCAACTTCATCCGCTCCGCTGCGTGACTGTTCATTGCACGGCCCCCCGCCTCTGGCTATCGAATGGTAAATACATTCCGGACTCGCCGCCAGTAAATCCAGATAGCCGCCCGGTACAGCTTTACGCGGTGAAATGTCAAATACCGACTGGCAAAAGTGATTAGCCCGTGGATGATTTTTGCTGTGCGTTTCAACCGCAATTTCCCAGTGATTGATTGCCGTAAGTTCCAGTTTCAATCCTTTTTCTTCACATGCCAGCCGGATACCTTCACTGGTTCCCCCGGCCCCCGCAAATAAATCCACCGCTAGAAAATCTTTATTCATTCCTTCCCCTTTGATCATTCCTTGATGAATATTGGTTATTCATTCCTTCATGCCCTTCGTGTTCTTCGTGGTTAAAATCTTTTGCGGATGGGGAATACACAACCTCAATTCCCAACCTTTCCGCAAGGTGTTTTTCGGCAACCGCGCCCTTGCTGTTTTCCCATCCCGGAAGCATGTAGATGAAATCAAAGTCAGTGTCCAGAAGAATTCTGATGCACCCCTTGAACGCGGCATCGTCCTCTGCCCCTTCAAACCATTCCTGGGGATTGACAACAAAATGACAGCCATATTCGTCATACAGTTTTCTCTGCGCCTTGCTAAACGCTCTTTCATTGCCGTTTTCCATGCCGGTAATCGGCCCGGATATGTACGCTGATCTGCTCATTGTTTTCCTTTCGTTCCTTTTAGCTCAAGCCTGTTCGGATTTCCCGCACGCCCGTTTCTTTTTCTGAAATATTCCGCGCATCCGCAGCTTTCGCACCACATTATGTCCGCGATCTTCCGCGACGTCTCCCACAGTCCCGGATCGTCCTCTTTCCTGATCCCCAAATCCACCCGGTGACGGTTTCCGCACCTCGGACACTCCACCTCGACATACCTCGTCGAGCAGCTGGCATTTAGATTTTGGCCATTAAGCCCGGAATTCATTTTTCCTTCGCTCTTTTGTTTAGGCCGGGCAACCCGGCTAAAATTTCCTCATTTTCAAACCGCTTTTCCAAGTCCTGCACGGTTGTGTAATCTTTGAATCCCAGGTTGACCGGGATGCTCTTGTCCATGTCGATCATGCGTTGCCAGAGTGACGGAAAATGCTTGCGGAGCGTGCGGAGTTCGTTTAACCCCTGAAGCGGACAGCAAAAGCAAGATACCCTCTTGAAATGTTTGTACAGCCCCCCCCAATCAAACCCGCGCCGGTAGCAGATTTGCAGAGCTTCGCTTTCGGTAATCCCGTAATCCTGGAGAGGATAGCAGTGTGACTGCTTTAGCTTAAGTTTATTGCGATGAGTTTCATCTTTGGCATACCCAATACAATGACAACAGTTTTTTATCGGTGACGCAAAAAGATTAATAGCATCAACTTTTTTCTGTGTACACCAACGTCGCGACATTGACGGCCAGCTATTTCCAATCCGGTAATATTTCCCCTTGTTATCTCCTTTTGTTCTTTTGATCGGACGCGCCGACAGCCAGTAATTAAACGGCAACGTTGAATGCAGTTTCCAGATTTTCACCCCGGTGAAATTTTCCAGCTTTTCGATATGCTCATGCATTTCCGGGAACTCCCAGCCGGTGTCAAAAAATACGGCGGAATGGATTTCTTCCCCGCGATCCAGCATTTCAAGCATCATGGCCGTCGAGTCCTTGCCCCCGGAAATCGACAAAACATAATTTGGCTTTTCATCTTTTCCGGAATCCTCCAAACCAGGAATAAAACCGTCTTTCCCGTCCCGTGAATTGTAAACTGTCAACCGTGAACTCATTTATTTCTTAGTGCCCTCTTTTTTAGGGGTGGCAAGTTTGGGCGTATATGACACCTCGGCGGCTTTAAGAATCTCTTCAATGCTTTGTAGATCAGATTGTAAATCCGTCATTTTTAAACCATTTCCCGGATGCCAAAAAACTCTTTAAATTTGGAATGATTATATTGTCCATCGGTGATTTTCGCCGCTTCTTTTATCGAGTATTCATTTTTAACTTTTTCGCGCGACTCGACAAAATACCTGACCCCTGATTCACAGGCCCCCGTGATTGCCCGATACATCGTGATAATTTCTTTCAGCGGACGCTTCTGGTTAATATCCAGCCCTTTAAATTCAGTCGTGTCAATATCGCTAATTTTATAGAGCAGTGACTCCCTGGCTTCTTTAATGGTGTCTCCGTGAGCAGAGAGATCCCCATCCAGAACGATGTAGCTTCGTTTTTTTTGCCCGTAGTTGACTACACGCAGCACATTACCTTTGCGTGAGACAACCTTGGAAAGAATGTTATCGATAATGACATGTTCACCAAGCGATTCGTCCCCGTTCAAATAAAACTTATCGCCTCTTTTAATCAGGTAGCCGGGAATTTCGCGCGGGCATAATTTAACAATTTCATTCTCGCCGGGCTGAATTACTTCAAATATATCCCGGCGGATAATTACACATTCCTTACCGGCCTTGATTGTCGAGTAGTAACCGGCATCGATTGTCGAGGAGTTACCGGCATCGATTGTCGAGGAGTTACCGGCCTTGATTGTCGAGTAGTCACTGGCCTTGATTGTCGAGTAGTAACCGGCATCGATTGTCGAGGAGTTACCGGCATCGATTGTCGAGTAGTAACTGGCCTTGATTGTCGAGTAGTAACCGGCATCGATTGTCGAGGAGTTACCGGCATCGATTGTCGAGTAGTTACCGGCATCGATTGTCGAGGAGTTACCGGCCTTGATTGTCGAGTAGTCACTGGCCTTGATTGTCGAGGAGTTACCGGCATCGATTGTCGAGTAGTCACTGGCCTTGATTGTCGAGTAGTAACCGGCATCGATTGTCGAGGAGTCACTGGCCTTGATTGTCGAGGAGTTGATATTTTTAAAATCAATAACCAAACTACTTTCATTTCTCGCAAACGTTTTTGTCTTTTCATCCCAACTGAATTTTGATAAAGCCAAAGGCTTCCCGTCTTTCAATACGCGCTTTTGAATTTCTTTTTTGTTCATCTTCTTTCCCTTTCTTTATTTTTCATTTTTTTGTAACGACTTCCGGCAGAGCTTGGTCAAATACCCTGCGGCTTGCCGCCGTTAATCAGCCGCAACGGTTGCCTCAATCGCATTTGCCAACAGTGTGGAAAAATACGCAGGCGGATTGTCTACCTTTCCCTCCAGGCACCGGCTTTTCAGTATGTGACATTCCTCGGAAAAATCCAACTCCCCTAATTTTGCCTTGGCTTTCCTGTACATTGTTTTCATCCTGGGAGTCAATTCTATCCCGGCCCTCTCAATGCACTGAATTTCGTCAATACTCAACTCCGGATAACCGCGATGTTTGCCGGTTGCTGCGGCTCCGCCGCCATTCTTGACGGACAATCCGGCTGGAGGGCGAGCGGCCTCGCGAGCCGTATTCTCTTCTTGCGGCTTTGGCCGCTTTTCAACAGGCGCAACGCCTGCGTTGGAGTTCTCAACTTCAGTTGTGTTTCCCCCTGGGGTCTGATTCCTGGGGTCTGATTCCTGATCTTCCCCATTTTTTCTAAATTTCAAATCATCATCAGTCAATCCACAATCACTCAGTCCATCACCGGTTATAACTTTTTCTCCTTTTTCTTTTATTGAATTTTCTTTTTCTTCTTTTTGATTTGATTGTGATTGTTGTTGTCGGGGACGCTCTGACCGTTGCAAATCCGATACATCACCGTTACCAGTTTCGGAATCTGTAACGGTGATATCGTTACTTTGAGTCTGTTTCTTGTTGCGCCAGCTCTTTACCCGCTTGGCGGTCATCATGCGGTCTTTTGCGGTTTGACCGTTGAGCCGGTCCAAATTATGGAGGGTGATTTTCCCGCTTTTAAGGGACGCCCAACCGGGTTTTCCGTCCTTTTTACCCACTTCCGACAGTGCTTTTGCAAACCCTGTAACGCCGGTTTTATGGTCTACAAGGAATTCTGTAACGGTCACATCGTTACATTTTGTATGCTGTTGATCAACCCAAACCCACAGCTTCAACAATTTGCCAATTACTGCATCGGGATCAATCCCCACCGATTCCGCAATCTGAAAAACTTCCTCTTTTTCCAGAGTGCTATGTTCTACCGCTATCCAATCGCCAGCCATAATTTCCCACTCCGCTCCCTCTGTGTTCTCCGTGGTTAAACAATTTCTTCCGCTTCATAAACAATTTCAGTCCCCATATTCCGCAATCACTTTCCCGTCTTTATCAAAATACTTTGTCATCCACCACGGATGACAATTCGATGTCCAGTACTGACCGTCAAAGCAGACATCAAGATTTGCGCTTCTATTTGAACCACAGATAGTTCCCATCATTCCGTCAACTTCTATCCGCATCCCGATTTCAGCAAATTCAATATTTCTATAGTTTTTGGTGTGATTGAATTTTTCCCTGTCTCCGAATAAATCAGATACCGTAAATTTGTGAATCAATTTTGTTGATCTAATGTCAAATAAGAACTGCCAAAAACTTTCATAGCAATCAGCATGTTTCCGATAAAGTTGATATCGTGCTTTGCTTGCGGTTAAAGCAATTTCAGTTTCAGTTCTTTCATGGGGCCATTCTCCCATAGCAAATTCATAAGTGTTCATCTTTCTCCGCTCCCCAGGCTTCAAGCCTGTTTTACTGCGGCTCCGCCGCTGTTTATGCCGGACAATCCGGCTCCCGTTAATCCCGTCTAAAATTCTTTTTCTGCGGCATCGCCGCCGCTCAACGGGCGCAACGCCCGCCTAAAGTCTAAAGCCCAAAGCCCAAAGTCTGCTTTCAGCATCCAAGCTCCAGCCTTAACCGCGCCGCATACCTTTCACAATCCCGGAGCTTGCCAATCTCTTTAATTGCCTGCGCCGATAGCGGACTGTGCCGCCGCTTCGCCTTTGGAATGTCAACCGCAAGCCCGGCACTGACAACCCGGCTGATAAATTCGCTTCGGTTGCCATCACAAACGGAATCGACATACTCAATCAATCCCCGGTCCATCCTGACGGCCCTCTTCTCAACTTTCCCCCGGTATGGCATTTTGCATTTTTCGCTTTGCCATACCGTTTTGTTGACCGCCCGGCGCAGATTCCTCCGAATGATCTCGTCAATTCCAATCCCAAACAGCCCCTCCGCTTCCCGCAACCTCTCCATGAGTTCGGCAGGCAGAGAAACACATATTTTTACGTCTTTGTTCA
The DNA here is from genome assembly GCA_963678815.1 of Victivallales bacterium. GTDB lineage: Bacteria > Verrucomicrobiota > Lentisphaeria > Victivallales. Next base: position 1,800,286 of record OY787460.1, on the reverse strand, counting down.
TTCCGCGATCCCGGCAAACTCCAGCAAATCTTCCTGTCTGGCTTCCTGCTCCGCCACCTTGATATTCTCCACTGCCTGACTGAAATACGTCGGCTTTAATTCAATACCGACAGCCTTGCGGTGGTTAAGGATCGCTCCATAAACTTCCGAACCCACACCCATAAATGGGGTAAAAACAATCTCACCGGGGTTTGTGCGGAGAATCACGCAACGTTCGATTACGTCCAGTTGAAGGGGGTTTACGTGGCGTTCATCATCTTCATCCCTTGCTTCGCGGTACGGCATTACCCGGTCGATCCTCACATCATCCCAAAATGCGCTGGCGTACTGTCGCCAAATCCAATGAGAATACCGGTTTTCAATCTGGTTTCCCTTGTGTCTGCGGTAGTGTAACAGTTCCGCCGGAATCTTGCGCTCCCCGGCATAATCGTATAATCCGGTCGGGTGAGCTATCGGAATCGGGTTATCACCTTTTTTTCGGAACAGCAGCAAATAATCGGCAACGGCAATATCAACCAGACTTGAATCCTCAACAATCTGTTTATGCGCCAATCCTTTCATCATCGTGCGCCGCCGGACCCCAAGTGGCTCTTTCCAGACACAGTGACGCCCGTGGTATTCCCATCCGTGTTTCTGGTGCAGCCGAATTATATCACCGGGAAAATCGATGTATCCGCCCCCCAAGCAAGCCCCGGTATTCGGAATGTCCATGCAGTGGACCGCCGTCAGCCTGCCCGTCAACGTCAATCGGGTAATTTCTGAAACCACAAAATTGTAATGCTCAAAAAATTCGTCGTAACTCCGGCAATTTGACAGGTCCCTCGGGTTACTGCTGTAATTGTATAAACCACAAAACGGCGGAGAATAAATACTGAAATGAATCGATTGATCTTTCAGGGTAGGCATAACCTCATTACAGTCGCCGTTGTAAATCGCATATTTACCGGTGATAACCTGATCTTTTACAGCCATTTGGGTAACTCCTCCGCGTTGGTATATTCATTTTTGATTTGCAGTCTGAGTTCATCGTTCATCAGTTCGGTAATCCGGGAGAAAGTCCGGTCGGATGCCTTGGCTTTGCGCTGTAAATTCTGCATAGTGACAAGCTGTCCCTCAGTGGCCACCACATCAACCGTTACCGGTTGCGATTGACCAAACCGCCAGAACCGGCGAATAGACTGATACCATTGCTCAAAACTGTGACTCGGGAAATACACGGTATGATTGCAGTGCTGCCAGTTAAGGCCGAAACAAGCAATTCGCGGTTTTGTTACCAGCACCCGGATATTGCCATCGGTAAAGTTTTCAAATGCTTCAACTTTGAAATCGTCAGAGTCTTTTCCTGACACCTGTACCGCCCCGTCTATCAACTTGGCCAATAAATTGCCCTCATCGTTCAAATGACACCATACTACCGCCGGTTTGCCGGTATTCTGTACCAAATACGCGGCTTTCTCGCAGCGCTCCTGCAACGTCCGGCGCGTTTCCTCGCGCTGTTCAAAAAACGAAACCGCCGGCAGGTCCAGTAAAAATCCATCCCGCATGGTTTCAGCCTGGATTATGTGATTATTGATTTTCAGATCCGGCAAAATAAACTGGCCATCATCATAACCAAGGTCCGATGGTTTCCGGACTGCCCGCGCCCAGGAACAAACCCACCGCCAGAAATCATGCTCGGCATGGCCCCGGAAACGCCATTTATCCGCCTGTAATTCATCTTTCCGGCTGGTAGTACTCCCGCACTTTTTAAAAAACCGCCCGAGCATATCCATAAATCCGATCTCTCCGAGGGCCTCGCTGGAAGTACCGAGTTCAATGTAATCATTTGGGGCGGCGGTGGCGGTCCCGAGTAAGCGGTAAGGCAGACACCGCATAAATTCAGTAATCGCGGCTTTAGTCTTGCCGTCATAGTTTTTCAGGATACTCGACTCATCACAGACCATCCCCCCAAAATTGTGAGGGTTGAAATAATGCAGCCGTTCGTAGTTGGTTATGATTATCCGTTGGTCCTTTGGCCAGTTGCCGTTCGGAGACCGGTAGCATTCGATCTGAAATTTCTGACCTTCATGCTGCATCTGCTTTCCGACCGCAAGTGGCGTGGCCAATAAAACCGGTTTGCCGGTTTTTTCCGCAACGTTGTAAGCCCAGGTGAGTTCCATCGGACTCTTACCCATCCCGCAATCCGCAAAGATTGCCGCCCGCCCCTTGCGTTGCGACCACTCGACCAAATGACGCTGAAAATCAAACAACATCCCCGGAATGAATTTCGGTTCAAAACCGTAGTTTCTTCCAATCTGAGATTTGTTTAAAATAAACTCTTGATAATTCATAATCCCGTTTATCCCGTTTGAAAATTTTCCGTTAAATGAAAATCAGTGTCAATTAGTAGTTAAATACAGGTACTGATTACCCCTCCTACCGCTATCCCGAGAAAAAACACAATCCAGAAAATCACAATCCCCAGGTAAACTTTTTCCCGTGTCAATTCCGGCTCCGATACTTCAAATTCATCTTTCATGGTAAAAGCTCCTTTTTTAGGCTTTAGGAAATTCAATCACCGGCCCGGCTTTCATTTGCCGGACAATCCGGCTCTTCGTGGTAAAAATTCTTTTTGAGTTCTTCAACGGAAATCCAATCCTCCACCCATCCGGTACCGCAGCACTCGCAACAAATTTCAAACTCCTCTGGGATCTCATGCGGTTTGTATCCCAGGTCCATGAACCACAACTCCGGACCGAATCCCGCGCCGTCCTCCCCGTTCTCGACGGCCCGGTAAAACCTTTCCCATTCCTCATTTCGTTTTTTTCCGTCCTCACACTCGTCAGGACACCGCCGCCGAATTTTTATTTCCATGTATCCCATTTTTAGCCTTTAACTTTTAACTCTCAGGATTTAGGGGGAATTAGTATTTTTTGCCGCCGTGCTTGAATTGGCGGCCCTCGTTGAATCGCATTTTAGCAATCACCGCGTCGCCAACTTTCAAATTGTAAGTTTTTGCCGTATCCATGATTCTGATAATCACATCGGCAAACTCTGCCTCAACCCCGGAAAACTCAGGTATTTTGTCGTCTGGCGGGTTGCCGTGCCGGTCAGCTTCCAGGGCTTCCGAAAGCTCAGAGTGCATCAAGGCGATTAATCCGGGGAGAGGCTTTTCCCCTTCGTGAAAGCCTTTTCTTTCAGCGGTGGCAAAGGCTTGATCCGCGAGAACATTAAAACTGGCGGCAAACGCCGCCTCGTGTGCCAGCGTCCCGGTATTCATCCGTCCGAATCGCAGCAGCTCTGATTTTTCAAACAAATCCTCAATCCACATGATTCCGTCGCTGCCGCCACACAAGAACTTACTCCCCCGCTTTGCAATAACCCTTAAACCGGCCGGCATCATCGTATGCTTAAATCTGTCACCCACTCTGATTATTTCTCTTTTACCCATATTTCCGCCCGTCCTTTATTTTAAATTCTTCATTCTTAACTTTTCCCTCTTAACTAATCCCTGCCCCTAAAATCCAACTCCATCCCAGGTACGCCAAAATAGCTAAAATGGCCATTGCGACAGCGAAAACCACGATTCGCAGAAATACTTTTGCCGCCATGTCCTCGGATCTGCGTAAATCGTCTCCAATTTCCAGCACCGTATTCAACGTGTTTTGCGGAAATTTCATCGGATGGACATGTGCTTCATATTCCACCACCTGGCTGTACCGGAACTTTTTGGCCGTATCCTCATGGGAGAAGACTTTAATTTCTTCGAAAACCGTCCCGCCGACTTCCACTTCCCAGAACGTCACCGGCCACTTGTCAACCTCGATGCAGTTCACATGCACCACATTGATTCCCAGATAATCCGCAATCCGGAAATTCGCATTGGTCAAATTTTCCTCCACCACAAAATATTCCCCGTCCCAGAACAGCTTCAGGTCAGGCTTCGGCCGCCCGGCTTCAGTCCCCGGACTTAACTCTTCACTCTTCATTCTTAACTCTTTCTCGCGCTGTTCCATTTTCTCCCTTTAATTTTTAGATTGCTTGCTGAATAAATTTGCTACTACGTCATCGAAAATAAATTGCACCGGATGCCCTGGGCATGATGGAATCTTACCTTTAAGCGCAAGGTTGCGGAGTTTCTTGGCAATACTTGATGGCTTGCCCTGAAAACCAAGCTTTATCAGCTTTTCCGCCGCCTGGTCCGCTGTTACTATTTGCATGGTGTCCCTCCCTGGGTGCTTAATATTCTATTTCCTGCGCTTTGCGCGCTTCAGGTGTTCTCTAATTGCCAGCATTACTTCTGCTCCAGTGGAGCGCATATTCTTACTGGCGAGGGAGTCGAGTTCTTTGCGGATTTGAGGTTTCATTGTCATGGTGAAAGAGCTTGCCATTGTCCATCCTCCATAATTTTATTCTTGGCATATCTTATGTTAGCTTGATTTTGCTTATCTGTCAAGGGTTTTTATTAATTATTTGCTAAATTTTACTTATTTGTACTTGTAAATGTGTTTAAAACATCTTATGTTATCTTATGCAGAGAAAAATGTTTATAGCTTATAATTAAATAAAGGTTGCTTATGAAGCTCAAAGGTAAAAAACTTAAAGATATCTTGGACATGTATGGTGTATCAAGACAAGACATTGCTAAATTATTTGGCATAAACGCTAGTGCCGTAAGTCAATGGATGGGAGAAAAAGATAGTGTTCCTCCAGACAGGATTAAACCTATATCAGATTATTTAGGAATTTCTTTAAAAAATATGGGCGTTGAATTTGAAGGCGAAGATAAAAATGTACATAAAAGTTCCACTCCTACACATGAAGTATCACTAATTAAAGCTAATGAACTGAACAAGATAAAAATCACCGGCAAAGCAGATGCGGCAATGCAGACCGGAAAAAAACTTGGATTAATAGAAACATTGAGATGTGCTGGGTTTCCATATGATGAAATTGTAGTGATGGCTGAAGCACATGAAAAATATTTAAGACGGAAAAAGGATAACGAACGCAAAGCTGACGGGTTGGAGGATTCTGATGTCGAACAGGCGGGGTAAAGTATATAAAAACAGTAAAGTTTTATTGGGCGGCAGACACACAAAGCGGCAATAAATTGGAATAGGCAAAGATATGAGTCTCGTTAAAAAAGGCAAATATTACTATGCGGTAATCCGCTTTAACGGCAAGCAGACATGGCGGGCCACCGGCTGCACCAAGGAAAAGGAAGCACGGGAGTTCCACGATGAACTTAAAGTAGAGCTCCGAAAACGCGCCGCAAGGATAAAGGCCGGACTCGAACCAGCACCGGAGCCGGTGGCCGCCGTAAAGATCCGGAACGCGCTTAAAGAGTACAATAAACTCGACCCCTCGCCATCTGATTCTATCAACCGCCGCCTGCCGGTGTTCCTGCGCTATGCAAAGGATAAGCTGCCAACAGTTAAAACCATCAGCCAGTTATCCAAGCGCGACTGCATGAAGTTTTTACAGCAGTATCAAGGGAATAACTATAATAACTATAAATCGGCTTTAGCTAAAGCATGGCGTTATTTAAATTCAGTGCATGAATGCGGCAACCCCTGGATGGACTTGCCGCCGCGCCAGCGCAATTCAAAACAGTACCGGGCATTATCGGATAAAGAATTTGCGGCCGTTTTCCAGCATGCCCCGGACTGGCTTAAGTCGGTAATGCTTATTTCTTTCTATACCGGACTACGCTGGAAAGATATTGTTACCTTGCAATGGAAAAGCCTTAAAAATGGCTATGAGTACATAGAGCTTGTTCCGGCTAAAACTAAAGCATACAACCGGAGCGTAAGGGTATATTTGCATAGCGAACTTGTGGCGTTATTTTCAAATATGTCTCGTAATGGACAATATGTTTTTCCTGATCTGGCAAAGGTGCGGTGGTCCGGTAAAATGCAGCGCGGCTTAAAGCAGGCATTTGAGAAAGCCAAGGTAAAAGACAATGAACGGGGCAAGGCCAGCTTTCATTCGCTCCGTGCAACGTTTGCAACCAGGGCGGAAAAGCACGGCATACCGCGCAATAAGATTGCCGGGATTGTGGGCCATGTATCGGAAACCGTTACGGCTGGATACATTGACAATCCTGAAACAACAAAGGTAATAACTGATTTGCCAAAGGTTGAACTTGACAATGTTCCATTTGATTCCAAAAGAAAAAATCATCCCCCAACCGGGTAGAAAAATGATTAGAACATTAAATAATGAGGCTGTATCACGGGTTCAAATCCCCTCATCCACCCCATTCTTTTTTCGGCTCTTCCCCAAAGACGGGGGCAAGGGTGAATTTTTCAGCTTCATCGTCGTTTTATACCATAAATCACAATTGTTTCACGCACGAAATTTCGGGCAGTTGAAAGATTTTCAATTTGAAGTATTCGCGATCCCGGAAGCCGTATGCCTGCCGGATAAGTCATCTGATTTTATTATTGAAGATTTGTCTGAATGTCCAGAATGCGGTAATGCAGTCGAGTTTGTCCCGAATGGTTTTTGTCATGGTTTTGAGTTCCGTAATGCCGGTTTAAAATCGGTCATCCCGATAATTTGCCGCCGAACTTTTTCGGGCAGCGTTGGAACAATCTTTGTGTACTTTCCGGTACGGGTTTCGATTTCCTTTTCGACTGCATGAGATGAGTTATAACTTAACGACTTTTTGAACGCAAGGATCTTTCCTGTAGGAGTCCGAAAACTCATCGAAAGCGTTGGTCAAAGCCTGTGAAAGACAGAAGGTAAAAGTCCTCCATCCAGCAAGGATCAGCCATCCGCCGGAATCCTGTATAAGACCTTGAACGGACTCATGGAAATGGTTTATTATGGATTTCCATGTTTGGTTCAGCGAGTGAAACGTTTTTTACGTTATTTCCATTCTTAAGCAAAACAATATAAACAACATACGTAACAGAGAAAATAATAGACTGTTCCGTTTCACTCCGGCTATGCTCCACCATTCACCCCCACGCAAAATCCTCTCTGTGGATTTTAGAATATATCGCATAAGTCGTTGTAATAATAGGTTATGCAAGCGAAATGCCATCCCGGCCGTGACAAGTAAAAACGGCTTATCGAAGGCCATTTTGCACCATTTCCTCTCCGTTTCTCTAAAAGTTCTTGTCACGACCAGAACTTTTGGAAATTTTTAAAATTCACTTCCACTCGTTCATTACCAACAACTTACCGCATCGTATGAGGGTGATTATCAAAAAGTGTTCCTTTTTTCGCCGAATATGGTAGGGTGCAAGCGCTACGATTTCTCGAACCCGTGACAAGAAGATTTGCTTCAAACGCACCTGTTTTCGCGTTGATTTTACCGGAAATCCGTTCTAAAAGTCCTTCCGTTTTTCAACCATAATCGCATTCTTGATGGCGCGATTGAGCTAAATTTCTGGATTTATCAGGCAAGTAGCTTTCTCTGTCGGCAGTGTATTCTTGAAGTTTTTAATTTGATTAGAAACCATTATTTCAGTGTTGTGTTATTTACTTGGGTTCCTTAACGGCATCAAAAAGAGCTTTGATGTTTTCCGGAGCAACGTCGGGGAGGACGGCTTCGTGGCTGGGGGAAATGATGAGTCCGGTGGGAAACAGATTTTTCAGCTCCGTAACTTTATTGCGAACATCTTCCGGGGAGCCGTGAACCAGTAGATGCTGGACGTCCACCGCACCGCAGAATGAAACTTGATCGCCGTATTTGTTTTTCAACTCGACGGGGTCCATGCCTTTGGCCAGCGCCTGGATCGGGTGGATGGCGTCGGCGCCGAGTTCGATCAGGTCCGGGATGATTTCCGCGATTGATCCGCAGGAGTGGTGGATCACTTTCAAGCCGTAGCTTTTGGCCTGTTCGATCAGCTTCGCCGTTCCCGGAAACACAAATTCACGGAGAAGGTCCGGGGATAACATCAGGGCGGTCTGGCTTCCGAAGTCGTTGCCGATCAGCACGGCGTCGAGTTTTCCTTTTCCCGCTTCGTAAAAGATTTGATTCGCTTCCAGGTAAAATTCGGTAATCCGGTCAATCACCGCGCGAAACATGTCCGGTTCGATCAGCATTTTCATCATCGCGGTTTCCATGCCGAACGCGGCGCAGGCGTCCTGAAAGTGCGCCGACCACATCATGCCCATGATCGCCTTGTCATCCGGCAATCCAGCAAAGGTGGCGGCGCAGGCTTCGGAGGACATGTGTGCCTTCGGGACTGGCCAGGGGAAATCCTCAACTGATTTCAGGTCTGAACAATCGGCGAAGAATCCGGGCATCGTCAAGGTGCGCTCTTCGTAATCCGATTCGCTGATTGCGAAATCAAAAGCACAGGCAATGTGATTGGCGGGGGGATGATCGTAAGGAACTTCAACCGGCCAGATATCGTCGTCCAGCCGCATTTTAAGTTCACCGATATTGTTGACGCCGAAAAACTTCATCAGTTTCTGTTCCGCCGCTTCCACCGGAAATCCCAGCCAGGACGCCGGCCGGTCCACCGGTTTACGTTCGATTGTGGCATAAAAACGTTCTTTATTGGTCATGTTCATTCGGAAAATCCTTTCTGGCGGAGCCTTTCGCCCACTGCCCGCAATGCGATTTCGTCCTCGGGATTAATGGAGCCGTCCGGCAAGGGGCCGATGTTCAACAGCAAGTTTGCGTTACCGCGCCGGGCTTTCTCCAGAGTCCGCCAAACTTCATCGGCATTTTTATGCTGTCCGTCATATTCCTTTATATAACTCCATCCGGTGGGAGTCATGCTGGTGCAGATCTCGATGATTTTTTTCTTTTCCGTGCCGATCTTACCGACGAGGGAATCCGGGTCTCCCTGTTCCGCTCCGGGAATCCGGTGTTCCGGGGCGAAGAAGTCTTCGGTTCCGAGCAAGCCCTGCTTATATGACACAAGTGTTTGCGGTTGAAGCTTGCGGATCAGCGCGTAAAGTTCATCGCATCTGAATTTCCGGTAGTCACCGGAAAGCGGCACCCCGATGCCGTCCAGCCAGATCCCCGCCACCGGGCCGTAATTCGTCAGCAGTTCGGTTATCTGTCCGGCCACGAAATCCACGTAATGATTAATGTTGTAATCATCTCCGGACGCATACCATGGATCGCCGCCCTGGAGCCGGTCGACGGTTTTCACCCGGGGGTTTGTCCAGTCCCAGTGTGCCGGGCCGTGAGGATGCCGCCACTCCAAGCCGTGTTCGTAAAACAGGAACAGCCCCATGTCCCGTTTGCGGCATGCTTCGGCCATTTCCGCCACCAGATCGCGTTTTGCCGGGGAATTCACGCTGGTAAAATCGGTGGCTTTACTGTCCCACAGGCTGAAACCATCGCAATGCTTAGTAATCATGTTGATATATTTCATGCCGCAGGCGATGGCGAAATCCACGTAATAATCGGCGTCGAACTTTTCCGGATTGAAAGTATCTTTCAGTTTTTCATATTTGATCCGGGTGAAATCCTGCAGTCGCCAGGCGTGTTCGTTAGCGGCAAGCTGAGAGTACAGCCCGTAATGGAAGAACAAGCCATATTTTGCATTTTTAAACCATTCGAGCGCGGCGGCCTTCGGGCCTTCATTCATCCAGATGTTTTCATAATCCTCCAGATAACCGGGAATTTTCATTTTTTTATTCCCCCCTTTGTTCGATATCTTTGGCAAATGTAAGTTTTATAATTATTGCTTCCCCGGCAAGTTCGTCGACAGGGATTCCATAAATATGCAGACACGTCTTTCCGGCTTTAAATAAACTTGGCATCATATCGATTTCGTAATTCAGGGAAGCGCCATTGTTAAGCGCCACGGCCGATTCCGGTAAAATATTGAGATTCTCCAAGGCGATTCCTGAAGCGTTAAGCTGTCCCGTGCAATGAACGAAAAGCTCCTTGTCTTTGCCGGTAATGATAATGGATTCGTTTTCAGTCAGTCCGGAAACCGGCTTCGCGCCGAGAAATGACTCCTTGACTTTGCCGTACCAATTCCCGAGGCGCGCGAGAATCCTGATCGCCTCCGGGGAAAATTCACCATCGGGTCCGGGGCCGATATTGAGCAGGTAATTTCCGCCTTTCGCCATATGTTTGTCGATGCTGCCGGTAAGATAACGGACGGAAAAATAATCTTCATTAATTCTGTAACCCCAGCTTTCCTTACCCATCGATTCGCAAGCCTCAGTAGGTTTGTTGTAGAAAGGTTGCGTGGTGATATGATCATGCACATCGTATTCGCGTTCCGGAGTGGAAAAATCCCCGGAATCCAGGCCGCGATTGTTAATAATGATTCCCGGCTGAAGTTTGCGAATTTCATTATTTACGGTTTCATCGTTCAGGCCAATCATATGCGCATCCCACCAGAAGCCGTGAATTTTTCCATAATTTGTGCATAATTCGCGGACCTGGGCTTTCATAAATTCCGTGTATTTGTCTATATCCGGCTCATCGCCGTCTTCGGGGCATGGCAGTTCATAAGCTTTTCCTGAATTGGGGTAATATTTGCAGTTCATGTCAGCGATCGAATAATAAACGCAAAGCGGAAATTTCCTTTTATGACAAGCATCCGCGAGTATTTTGAGGATATCTTTTCCGTAAGGGGTGTTAGTCACCTTGTAATCGGTCAAGGCTGTGTCCCACATGCAGAATCCATCGATGTGTTTGGCGGTAAAACAAAGATAGCGCATTCCGGCGCTTTCAGCCAGATCGAGCCATTGTTCAGGATCATAATTTCCCGATTGAACTTATTCATCAGCGGAGTGTATTCTGCTCGCGGCAACCGGCGGCGATACTGTTCCTGCTCCTGCCAGCCACTGATGGCATAAATTCCCCAGTGAATAAACATTCCAAAACGCTTCTCAAAAAACCAATCGCGTTCGTCATTGAACATTAATAAGAACTCCCTTGTAAAGATTCAGAATGAAAATGCTTGAGCCGTTGCTTATACTATGTGATATACATTTACCACGTTACCGCAAAAAGTTATATGGAAGATTTTAAGAAAAGAATGGAGATTTCACAGAATCCGCGCCATATTCAACGATTATTCGCCTGGTGTCCGGGCTGATTTGCTAAAAGAGCCGATCTCACAATTCAATGTACACTTTGTCGCGGAATTTTGTTCCCAGAAATGCGGCAGGCAACTTGAGGTCTTCCTGGAAATGCCCGAAGCAGAAAATCCGGTTCATAAAACACAAGAAGATGTATGAAGCTTTTCCCGTCCGAATTCAGGAACAAACGCTGAACCGGATTACGAAGGAAACTGGTTTTTGCGGTATTTGCCCGGTGATATGCCGTGTTTCTTTTTGAAGATTTTGGAAAAATGAAAAACATCGTAGAATCCCAACTCCCCGGCAATTTCGGAAATGCTTAATTCCGGATCACGCAACATAGCGGTCGCCTTGACAAGTCTTTTGTCCAGGGCATATTGCGCTGGAGGCATTCCGCTTATTTCGCGGAAAAGTTTCCTGAAATGAGGATAGGACACTCCGAGTTTATGCGCCGCCTGTTTCAGGTCGAGTTTTCTCTCGGGATGAAGTTCGATCCGGTTCATGAGATTGATGATCTTGGCCCTTGACGGGGTGTGGGGAATTCCGGCGCGGGGCTGTTCATTGAGCTGGAGCATAATGTCTTCCAGGATATGTACAGTCCGGTAATCCGGGGAAGTCCCGTGACGATTCAATCTTTCAAGCAGTTTGTCGAAAGTTTCGGTGAAACGTCCGGTTTCGACTATTTTAACTATCGGGTTTCGCGGTCCGGGATAGATTCCCTGTTTCGCGTAATTATCCGCCAGGGGGCCGTGGAACGATGCGAAACGATGGTTCCAACTGCCGCCGTCTCTCCTCCCGAAACGGAAATGCGGTCCGGGAAAAGTCATCCATGCCACCGGCCCGGAGAGCCGGTGAATTTTCCCGTTTCCTTCCTGCAGGTCGAGTTCTCCGCTTTCGGCATACTGGATCACATAATAGGAAAACTCCTTATCGACCCACGCCGGACATTCCGGCACATGATTGAACCCGATAAATTCAAGCTGAGCTGATGATGAAATAATCATTCGTTACATACTTAAGCGTACTTTATACATATTTTACGGCGCGTTAATTAATTATTTTATATATACTTCACGCCGTGTGCAAGTTTTTTTATAGGAATTTGAATAATGAGTTTGAAAAAGGAGCATGAAGTTTCCATTTTATGGAAAATCAAATCTTTAAATTGGATAACTACATCTAATTTAAGGAGTTGCTCTTCATGCTCACCGAAGATTATATCATCAAAGTTTATTGTTTGGTAGACGACATGCTGAAAAAACTGGTAAAAATTCAACTGAGACAACGAGGTCCTTCGCCTAAATTGTCCGATGCCGAAGTCATCACGATGGAAATAGTAGGCGAGTCCAAAGGACTTGACAAGGATAAATCTATCCATCGTTATTTCAGGGATCACTGGAAAAGATTGTTTCCCCGCCTCGGCAACCGCACAACATTCTTGCGCCAAGCCGCAAATCTTTGGGCGGTCAAACAGGAAGTCCGAAAAAAAATAGCTCGGGAACTTTTGCCGTCAGGAAGCCAGTTAAGCGTAATTGACGGCTATCCGATTCCTGTTTGCGGATTCAGGCGCGCCCATTTTTCAAAATTGTTCAAAGGCAATGCGGAGTTCGGATATTGCGCCGCAAAAGACTTGCGTTATTTCGGCTTCAAAGGGCATCTGCTGATAGATCAAAGCGGCGTGATTCTTGATTGCGCTGTCGCGGCGGCGAACATTGATGAACGGGAAATGATTTTTGAAATGGCTTCAAAGTCCGCAACAGACCTGCTTGGCGACAAGGGGTATATCTGTTCTGATTCAAGAAAAGAAGAAATCCGCCACGAAGGAATCAATATCCACACTCCCTTTAGAGGCAATATGAAAGATGACAGACCAAAAGAATTTCTAAAAATTATAAACAGGAAAAGGAGGCTCGTTGAAACCGTAATCGGACAATTAAGCGAAAGATTTAATATTGAAAAAGTCAGGGCTCGGGATATGTGGCATCTGACTGTTCGCATAGGACGGAAATTGCTGGCGCACACTGTGAATTGTTTTATCAACCATACGCTGGGCAATCCCATCCTGCAATTTGAGAAAATATTGCCGTGAGAAACTTGCACACGGCGTTAATAAATCTTAACGTACTTTTCTGAGTCACTAACGGGAGCATAATAAATTATCAAATTTCAGCTAACCTAATACTCTCGTTTTACTCAAATACAAGTTTATCCAGGATATGAGTAAATTCCAGAAAAATACTTTAACCGCATATTATAAAATAAGTTCAGTTTTAATTAACTTGCCCCCCCGGCTTTGCCAGGGGACTAGCAAAGTTTGACTTTTTCGGTCATAGCAGTAGGAATATCATCTGGAATCAATCTTATTCATTCCTGGCGTTGGCAAGGGCGCATTCCTGGCGCAACCTGATCGAATCCGGGAAAATCGCCACCGTAACCCAACTTGCCGACAAGCTCCAACTCGACATCGCCTATGTGACTAAAATTCTGCATCTGGTTAATCTCACCCCGGAAATCCAGGAGGCAATCATCGCGGGAAATAAGCCGGACGATCTGTCATTAAACCGACTTCGCCGGGGAATTCCGGTGGAGTGGGAGAAGCAAAGGTTTTCGGGGCAGTTTGCGGATAACTTTCATTTCGTCAACAGTCAACAGTCAATGGAGCAGTTCCTTTTCCTGGCATGTGTCTCAGAGTTTTTTCAATTAGCGCCTATATCTTATCAGAAGAATTGATAAATCGTATTTCCTGAGGCGTGCATAAAAAATAATCTCTGAAAGCACGGTTGAAGCTTATCGGTGAACCGAAACCACACATGATGGCGATTTCCTTCACTTGCAGTTCTGAGTTTAAAAGCAGGTTTTTTGCTTTGGTCATTTTGGAACGGCGGTAGAATTTGTGAAAACTTATTCCCATTGTCTCCGTAAATAGTTTTGAAAATCGGCTTCGGCTCAGTCCGCAGCCGGAAGCGGCTTCTTCCAGGGATAATATTTTATCCTCACAGGTATTTATCAATTCTATCGCGGGCATGATCCGTCCTATCGAACTGATGTTCTTGAGGTTTTCCTTAAGATGCCATCCTTCCTGGATCAAAATCAGCAGTTCGTGGATTTTCAGCCATTGGAGAGTCATACAAGCAAATGGTTTTTCTTTTTCGAGAGTTATTATTTCTTCAACTATTGCCAGGACTTTCTTCCTTGATTCAGGCGGATCGGCAAATGGCCTGTTCATCGGGGATACCAGAAAAGGAGCGAGTAATTCGGTTCCGTCAATGGAAAGGTTACGCACTAAATATTCAAGGTAAAAGGAAATGGCCACTATTTCCGAATGGGCGTCAGGATTTTTCCCGCCGTGCGGCTCCCAGCAGGAACAGCAATAAACCTGGCCCTTTTTCAATTTCCGGACGTACGCATTACTGTCGGGATAGATTATTTCCTGTTCTCCTTCCGTTACAATGCATACCTGCAAGGCATAATGCATATCGCAGAAAAAATACGGGCACGGTCTTTTAGGCGCGGAAACTATTCGGAAAGGCTTTTCCGGCGCCAGTTCGATATCTGCTTTGATAAGTTTCAAAAACACCCTCCTTAAATATTAACAGTACAGGACGATTTATTAATCGTAATATATTGTGCTTTGCCCTTTTTTACACTATAATTTTCTTTATCGAGTAAATAAAACTTGTAAGAGGCGTGGCAAAAATGATTAAGCGCAACCGAGCATCGCGGACAATGAAGTTATAAATAACATTAGAGGGAGCAGATTGGAAAATACCTGTCAGCATGAAAACGGACGGTTCTGCATCCCCCGATTATTACGGAGGAAGACAAATGACGTGGAATGAATTTCAGGTGGGATGCCGTGCAGGGAAAAACTTCACGCGCGGTTTCCCTGGCAGGATGGCTTTGTCGCGCAAATCCCAAACAAGCAGAGGATTTACTTTAATAGAATTATTGGTGGTAATAGCAATAATTGCGATACTGGCGAGCATGCTTCTGCCTGCGTTAAAAAACTCCAGAATGATGGCTAAGCAGATATCCTGCCTGAGCAACATCAAGCAAATGGGGGTAATTTTCAATAATTACATGACAGATTCAAATTCCTCCTATCCGCCATATACCGTATTTTTACCGGATTCAACAACGGTCGACACCATCTGGATTCGCCAGTTGTTCACCGAAGGTTATATGAAAAACCGAAAAATGCTTTTTTGTCCGAACAGAACTTCCAGCGCTTACTCAAACGATGTTTACAACCACGCCGTAAATGATGATGATCCTGACTTCCTGAGTTATCTGAATTTCACCACTTACGGCTATAACAGCCAGTATATAGGTTCCAGTTACGGATCGAGCGGCGCCACCACGATACTGCCCCATTACCCTCCGGCAAAAAATTCTCAAATAAAGCGTCCTTCAGAGACAATCCTCCTGGCGGAAACCACTTTTAATGATGATCCAAGCGCAGGTTACTATATTGTGAATCCTAATTATTCCACTTATCAGTACTCGGGAACTCTTACCGCCATGCATGGAAAAAAGGTAAATGTGTTATGGTGCGACGGGCACGCCAGCTCCGAGGCGGTAGATTTAACTTCCAACTGCTATCTGAGTTTTCCTTTCAGGTTGGGACGTTATACCTATAGAGGCAGGACGGAGAACCACTGGGACCGGCAGTAAATAACAAGCCTGTTGGCAATTCAGAATAAATAACATTCCAAATAATAAAAAAGTGACTTCTTAATGGAAAAAAAGATAAAGGTTGGCATACTTGGTTTAAGAATGGGAGCCCAATGGGCCGCCGGAGCGAAGAATCTACCCGGAGCTGAACTGAGTGTAATTTACGACAAAGATGAAAAACTCAAAGCGGAAAAAGCCGGAGTTTACAATGTCACGCCGGCAAAGTCGGAAGATGATTTTTTCGAATCCGATCTGGATATTGCCGTTATCGCCACCCCGGACCATTTGCATGTTGAACAGTCAATACGGGCGTTGGACCGCAGAATGCATGTTGCCTGTGAAAAACCCCTTGCCTTAACCGTAAAGGAATGCAAAAAGATTATAGCGAAAGTGGAAGCTTTAGACAGATTTTTCATGATCGGACAGGTCTGCAGGCACGCGCCGGCTTTCCGTCTTGCCAAAAGCATTGTTGAAAGCGGTGAGATTGGAGAAATCTCATTCATAGAAAGCGAATACGCGCACGACTACAGCCGCAGTCCCGGCAGGGATAACTGGCGTAAAGCCCCGGAAATCAAGCGGGAAGGCCTCATCGGCGGCGGATGTCATGCGCTTGACCTTATCCGCTGGATCGCGGGTAATCCAGTTGAAGTGTTTTGTTACAGCAATAAAAAATTCCTGACCGACTGGCCGACAAATGATACGGCTGTGGCAATCTTCAAATTCCCGGATAAAGTAATAGGAAAAGTCTTTGTATCGACAGGCATAAAAAGCAAATATACAATGCGAACAGTAATCTACGGAACAAAAGGAACTGTGATCTGTGACAATACCAGTCCTGAGCTTCAACTGTACAAGACAAAATATAGCGAAGCTTCAAAAAGCCAGGACTTCTGCAAAATTCCGGTCAAGGTTGACAATCACAATGTCACATCCGAGCTTGAGGAGTTTATCGAGTACATAAAACGCGACGAACAATGCCCGACCGATGTTTATGAGGGAACCCGCACTGTCGCTTTCGGGGAAGCCGCGCTGATTTCATCTCAAACGGGAGCCCCGGTCAAGATTGGGGATATTTACCAATGAAAGCAGGATTCGCCGAGGCTGACATTACCCCCGCAACAGGAATGGAACGCCCCGGCTCTTACATAAAACGCTATGTAGAATCAGTGCATGATCCGCTTAAAGTAAGAGTTGCGCTTTTTGATAACGCTTCCGAAAAAATTGTCCTTGCGGGAATCGACACATGTGTGTTTCAGCGTAAAACGGCGCTAAAGGCCAAAAGGCGGATATTTGAATTGTCGGGAATAAAAGAAGAAAATGTATTGATAGGCGCGTCGCACACGCATACCGGCGGTCCGCTGTGGGGATTTCATCCTGAAGAAGATTTACAGGACGCCCCTGAACTTATAAAGAAACTAGCTTTTGATTTCAGTGTAAAAATTGATCCCCTTTATGAAAATTCCGTGATTGAAAAAATTGCCGCCGCAATCATGGAAGCCGACCAGAAAAAGGAGGAGGTCCTGCTCTCGTTCGGCAGAGGTTATGAGGATAAAGTTTCTTTCAACCGCCGTTTTAAAATGAAATCAGGAAAAACCATAACCCATCCGGGCAAAAAAAATCCCGATATAGACTCTCCCGCTGGACCGATAGATCCTGAAGTTGGCGTGATCGGAGCTTGGAACAAAAAAAATGAGCTTATCGGTTGTGTCGTGAATTTTACCTGTCACGGCACTACGTTTTCCGGCTCGGACGCTTCCTCCGGCTGGGTGGGGCACATGGAGAACACAATCAAGGGGGGAATTGGAAATCCCGAGGCTGTAACCGTGTTCCTGAACGGCGCTTGCGGAGACGTAACCCAGGTGGATAATCTCAGCTTAAGAAAGAACAGGGATCGTGTGGATTCATCAAGGCATGTTGGTTGCAGAGTAGGCGCCGAAGCATTGAAAGTTCTGGTTTCAGCGGAAAAAGGCGAAGGAGAACCGCTTGAGGCAATAAGCCGGAAAATCAAAATAAAAAAACGTCTTCCCGCAAAAGAAAATGTGGAAAAGGCCCGGAGGATAATTGAAGAAAATCTTCAGAGTCCGGAAACCCATCGTTCCCTTGAATGGTGTTTTGCCAAAGAGCGTCTGCTTCTGGACTATGCGGCAAAACAAGATAAGGATGTCTCATTTGATATACAGGCGCTGCAAATAGGCCCGGCCGTTTTCATTTCAATGCCGGGGGAAAATTTTTGTCAAACCGGGCTTGAGGTAAAAGCGGCTTCGAAATTCCCTTTCCCTTGGATAGTCGCTTATACTGCCGGACTAGGTTATATCCCCACAAAAGACGCTTTCGGAGAAGGAGGCGGAGGATATGAAACCGCGCTGACCTCATTTTCCTGTTTCGAACCTGACAGCGCGGAAATTATAAGCAAAGCATGTATTGAACTTTCAAATGAACTTTCCCCCGGGAAAATTCCGGAAGAACCGTTGCTGGCGGAACCGGGAAAAATCTGGAATTACGGTTCGCCCGGCCCCGAATTGAATTAGGAAATTAAGGATTAACATTATGCGCCTGATTGCCAGATTTCTTTTCCTGCTGTTTTTAGTAAGCGGGGGAAAACTTGCCGGATTTGAAGCTTTGCCGGAAACCTGCAACAATCCGGAATTGTACAAGAAACTAAATCTTGTCCCGATGCCGAAGCAACTCAAACTTACCGGAAAAAAACTCTTTTTTGATTCTCCGGTCAGAATTGTTCTCGGCAAAAACAAATCACGGCAGTCTGAAATAGGAGCACAGTGGATTCAGAAAAAAATAAAGCGGAACGGGAGCATGCGTCCAGTTCTGTCAGAAACGCCTTCTCCGCAAGCATGGGATATTATAATCGGCGACCCGGAAGACAATCCTTATATAAAAAAGGCAGTGAAAAATAAAATTGTTAATACAGGGAAAAATAATCCGGGAAAAAGGGGCTATGAAATAAGAATTGACGAAAATAACAAAGATATATATCTTGTCGGCGCAGATCCTGTCGGCTGCTTATATTCCTGCGTTACATTCAGCGAAATGTTAAACAAAAACAGCGGAAAAACATACTGGCCGATGGCGGAAATAAGAGACTGGCCGGACGTGCTTTATGTTGGTCCTTCCTTGAATAATATTTACATTGAAACTCTGTCTGTTGTGCTCAAAGGGACTGCCCCCGGAGCTACGAAAAAAGATAAACGGGAAATGGCGGAAGCTCTCAAAAAACGTTGTGATTATCTGCTCCGGAGAAAATTTTCTGTTATGATGTTCAGGCGGCTGCCTAAACTCTACGGTCAAAAATTCAAATCTGAAAACTGGAAACGCTTCAAGGTTTACAGGGAAGTAATAAAATACGCGAAAGAGCGGGGCATCCTGACTATGCATTATGCGGAACACCCGTTCGTGGGATTAAAAAAAGATTATCCGGAATATGTCAAATACGACGTTTTGCCATCAATATTGAAGACTTATGATAAATGGATACGTTGCTGGGGACTGGACGACATCAGAAAAAAAACAGCGGGACATCAGGCTGCCCACGCAAAATATTTCGACATGGGATTTGTCGGGTTTCACGATTCCGACCTGCACGGATTGACCAACCCCGCGCAGTGGGAAGACCGCAGCGAACAAGACCGGAAACGATGGGGCAATGATTACGCAGGAGCCACAATAAATAAATATATGATTTACTTTAAAGAACTGAACCGTGTTTGTCCGAACATAAAAATTATGTGCACGATGGTTCCATACATGCCAAGTGATTTTGACCGGAAAAAACTGAAAAAAGAAATTCAGGAACGCTACGGAAACATAAAAAACATTGATGAATTGGCCGATAAACTCTACAAGCGGAATACAGAGATGATTATACAGGCCCATAAAACATTTCCCATGAATGTGAGATGGTGCCTGAGGGAATCCCATGTCAGCGATATTGAAAACTTTAATAAATTCATTCCCGGCAGACCTTCCTACTTCTGGATAGCCACTGATATTTTATGGCCGCTTTTTTCTGAATCCACCGCAAGGATAAAAACTTTTTGCTGTAACCGGGATAATCTTCTGACCTCCAGCTACTGCGATCCTCTCATCCTTCTTAACTCATTGGCTATAAGGCAATATTCATGGAACAGAAAAACCATGGGCAACGGTGACTGGAAATACTCTTACACCTGGTCGCAGGAAAGAAGCAAAGAAGCTCTCAAAGCAATAAAAAAAGACGATCCCGTGTATCAGGTAATATTGCCTTATCTTCTCAGGAACATATTCGGAACTGAATTCGGAACCGGAATCGCAAAGGCATACCAGAAAGGGAAACTTATTCCAGCCTCCCTGAGAGGATATTTCCGTTCCCCTTACCTGAAACCATTAATAAACAATGCCACGCAAATGAAGCGGCAAATGGAAATCGCATCTTCGGGCGCCGATATCCTGGATGATGTATGGAAACAGTTCATGAAGGATAAAACCAGCTTGTCCCCAAGACAAACCATGATGCTTATTTATTTGAGGGAGACTTTTCATCAGAGCAAGTGGCAGGCGCAGATAAAACTGCAAAACCTTTTAGCCAGAGATTCAGCCGAAAAGGGAAAGATAAAAGAGGCCGAACAAAACGCCAGGAAAGGATTAAAACTGATCCCCGAAGCTAAAAAAAATATGCGGGTTCTCATTGAAGAACGAAAATGGTTTAAATACAATATCTTTAAATATTATGAAAACACCGCGAAAAACCTGAAAAAACGCCTTGGAAAGAAATTCCCTTCTTTCCTTTCCAAAACGCCACCCGTGCTATGGTACCTGGAGCTTGCCGCGGTCGCCGATTTTTCAAAAACAGCGTCAGATTTAAATAACACTATGAAAGAAATTCCGTTCCTCGCGAACAAAACCAGGCATTTATCTCCCATGTTAAAAAAAGAGCGCATATTCAGGCGCAGAAGAATACTTGCCGTCCCGCTTGGCAAAGAAAATATTGAGATTGACGGAATTCTGAACGAACCCGCATGGAAAAAGGCATTCCCGATAGAAAGCTTTAACGTAAACACAAAAGATCTGAAACTGGCGCAGTCTTTTACAAAAGTCCGCACAGTGTACAACAATAAAAATCTTTACATAGCTTTCGAGTGCTACGCTCCGGAAGGATTGAAAATGGATGACTCGGATAAAGTTGAAATATTCCTGGAAAATCCGGCTCAAAAAAATGGCTATGCTCATCTTAAAATCTGTCGATCGGGAAAAATCAGCCAAAAGTTCATGAACATGAAAATCCTTAAGGGAATCCCCATAAAAAACCGCGACCTGAACTGGAAATGCAAAGGCTTGCTTTGCAAGGTTAAACAGGAAAATGACAATAAATATATCGTTGAGCTGAAAATCCCTTTCAGTTCAATTGGCGACTCAATAAAAGGAATTAAGGCAAATTACTGCAGAATCTCAAAATGCGGATCTATCATCGAACCGTCTTCCACGATGCCTTATCAGGAAAAACTCTCATTTCATAACTACAAGCTTTTCCGGGAAATAAAATGGCTGAAAAATAATCAGGAATTTTCTCCTGATATAAATATTAATCTGGAAGATTTGTCAATAAAAACGGAACTTATGACTACAGGCGCGGCGTCAATTGCGCGCTTCAAACTGCACGTCGAATCAAACACGGTATTGCATAATGTCAAAGCGACAGTGACAGGCTACAACAGCAAAGGGGAAAAAACCGGATCACGGGAATTAACGACATTAAAAATCATAAATTATTCAAACAAGTCTAAAATCCTTGTTTATGAATTTCCCCTGGTAATAAAGAAAGGGGCGCTTAAAATAAGCATAAAAAGCGATGAAGGCTCAGCGGAACGTCTTTTCCGGTTAAACGACTGGCAGGGAAAAGCGGATGATTCAGCAAGCTGCTACTCTGCCGGAAAATTCGGAAAAGCCCTTGCATATCCGTGCTATTTCCACACGGAAAAAGCGGATGGAAAAAAACGGGATATTTTTGAAGGCTCACAGGGAACTGTCGAATTCTGGCTGAAGCTCAATTATAAATATGATTATTTTTCCAGAGAGATAAAAAAAATTTTATTCTGCTGGGGAACTACGGCGCATACCCGCGCGCCATTCCAGTTATGGCTCAAATCAGGAGAGACAGGCGGGTTATGTTGTTACTTCAGCTCAATGGTTTCTTATATGCGTTTTTCCGCGCCATATGTTATTTCAAAAGAGAATCAGTGGCGCCATCTGGCGATAACATGGCATTCTGACCGTAAAGACAGAAAAAAAATCACTGAATTTTTCATTGACGCCAAAAAAGTTGCCCGAACCGCTTATTATGAATCAGGAAAAAAGAGGAAAATTTTTATAGATTTGGTAAATATCTTCCGCAAATCCCTCCCCTATCCCGTCCAAATAGGTTGCTCTTCCAACGGTTCGTTTCCGGCGAAAGCTGAATTCGATGAACTCAGGATATCAAGAACAGCCAGATACTCAAAAGATTTTCAGCCTCCCGAAAAAGAGTATGTTCCGGATGAATACACTTCCGCTCTTTTCCATTTCAACGGCAACCTGACGGGGCAAGGAATATCCTCAAAAGACAAATCCCCATATCAAATAAAAGCGCTGACAGGTTTTCCAGAATTGATTTTTCTCTCTCGGTAATGCTTGCGGAGGGAGTGGGGGGTTGAACGGCGGATGGCCAGAGGTAAGGATAACGCGCCACTCACCGTCTCTGGGAAACGGAAGGATTTTTAGAACGGATTTCCGGAAAAATCAACACAAAAACAGGTGCGATTGAGTTTAATCTTCTTGTCACGGGTTCGAGAAATCACAACATGCGTACCCTACCATATCCGGTGAAAAAAGGAACACTTTTTGATAATCATTCTCATGTAGCGCGATAAGTCGTTGGTAATGAACGAGTGGAAGTAAATTTAAAAATTTCCAAAAGTTCTGGTCGTGACAATGACATCTCAAACATAATTATTTGCGCAACATCACTTATATTTTATTATATATTCATAAATAAATGCTAATAACACTTGATATGTTCATTATAATGATTATATTAAAGCTTTAATAATCAATATAATGATCGTTCAATGAGCAACAGAACTGACAAAATTTTACGGATTTTATATAAAAGCGACTTGGATATTCACTTGTTGGCCAGGAAATTGAAGGTATCGGAAGTAACGGTCCGGCGTGATTTGATTGATTTGGAAAACCGGCATTTGATCCAACGGGGGCATGGAATGGCCTCTATAACTTCGCAAGGGAAATTTTTCATTGAATTCGAGTGCAGAAGATTGGCGAATCTGCCTGAAAAGCAGAGAATAGCTCAAGCCGCTTTGGAGATCATCAAACCCGGCCATTCGATCATTATCGACACCGGAACCACGGCTTTGCAATTTGCCGGTTTGCTTGCGGAACGGGATCCTGAAAACGTCAGAGTCATTACGAGTTCCCTGTTGGCTCTTGAGGTATTCAAGTATACAAAAAACATGGAAATTCTGGTGATTGGTGGGATTTTCCGTCCGGAGCGTCTCATTGTGAGTGGGGGCATGGCCGAAAAAAACCTGCAGGAATATCATGTGGATTATGCAGTCATCAGCGTCGACGGCATTTCCGCGAAAGGCGGGTTGATGACCGTGAACATGGAAGCGGCCCGTTTCGGAAGGCAGATGATTGCCAGCGCGGATAAGACAATTGTATTGGCGGATCATTCAAAAATCGGGAAGAATGCTTTTGTTAAATTTGCCGGCCCGGAAGAAATATCCATGATCATTACAGGCAAGGAAGCGGATAAAAATCAAATTAAGGAGTTGATGGAAACACAACTAAAAATAAAACAAGTATAAAAATTATGGAAAAATATAAATCTGAAAGTTTTATTTACTACGGTCCTGGCGACGTTAGAAAAGTTTCGCGGGAAATTATTTGCAACTCCACTGATATTGTAGTTAAAATCAATGTCTGCGGACGTTGCGGCACTGACAAACGTTTATGGGAGAAAGCCCATCCCAGTGTCAGAACTCCGGTTGTGCTTGGACATGAATTGACCGGCGAAATCGTGGAAATCGGCAAAGACGTGAAAAAACTCACTGCCGGAATCGGCTACAAGGAAGGTCGGCGGATAAATCCGGAAATTTTTTCGGAAGGGCAGCGGGTTACGGTCCAATCAAGAATTGCCAGGCATCATGCCAACGGGGTGATGTTGATGAAAGATCCTTTGCAGATATTATCGTTCTGGATTCCGGGGGGATATTCGCAATACATGAAAATTTCCGAAGACATGATCCGGTCGGGTGCGGTACTGCCGATTCCGGAAGGGATCAGCGATGAAGAAGCGGCGTTGACCGAACCTGCCGCTTGCGCTCTGGAAAGTATCTTCGCAACCCCGCATCCGGTTTCGGTTGACGCTGATGGAAGGCACATTTATCGCAGCGGGATAATGACAGGCGGACGCACCTTTATCATCGGTTCAGGCACATTGGCGATGATTTATGGCTTGCTTGCGAAAGTGGAAGGCGCGGAGAATGTCTGGTTTGTGGTGCGCTCACAGGCCAAGGCAAACCTGATACGAGAACGACTGGGCAACGGATTTCAAATTAAAATATTGCCCGATTACTCCAAGCTTCCGCTTGAGGATAAACTTAAAATTGAAAAGGAACTTCAACTGGAGTTTTCCGATTTGACCAATGGAGAATTATTCGACGACGTAATCCTGGCGGCGCCGTCAATTGATGCGCAAAGATATATGATAGATATGCTAAATCCTAATGGTTATGCCGTCGCGGCGTGTTTTGCGGGAATAAGGGAAGCCGGAGAGAGGATTGATCTTGATAAACTGCATTACCGCATCGGTAAAGTTATCGGCACCAGCGGTTGTTCCACGCAAACCATGGAAACCGTTTTGAAATGGCTTGCCGAAAAGCGCATTTCCATGAAAAACCTTTGCTGTCCGGAAGAATTCACCTTGGAGACTGATCCTGAAGTTTTTTTCACGACTGCCGCTGATGGCTGCAAACCAATGTTGTATCCGTGGAGGTGAACGATGAAAGTTGCCATATTCACGGCAAAAGAACACATTAAGTTTGAAGAACGGCCAATTCCGGAACTGGATGAAAATAAAGTCCTGGTAAAAATCAAAACCTGTGGAATATGCGGTTCGGATGTGGCTGCATTCAAAGGAAGCGGTCATAAGATATTTCCATATTCCGCAGGTCATGAGTTTTGCGGCATTGTTGAAAAAATGGGAAATAATGTATCCGGATTTATGGTCGGACAGCGAGTGGTAATAAATCCTAATATTAATTGCGACAATTGCTATTACTGCATAATTAACAGACCAAATCTTTGCGATAACCTGAAAACCCGTCCCGTAAAAAGCAATGGCGGATTTGCGGAATTCACCGCCGTTGATTTCCGGATGCTTCATTCCCTGCCGGATGAAATTACCGATGAAACCGGGACCTTTATCGAGCCGTTTTCCTGTGCTATTCATGCCGCTCAATCCATCCCGGACGGAATTGGAACTGTTGCGGTTTTCGGAGGAGGAATCATGGGGATATTGACGACACTGGCGTTAAAAGTCAAAGATAAAATCCGATTAGTTGTCATCGAGCCGAATGAAACAAGACGGCAATTCATAAATGAAATATTGGGAATCACTTGTCTGTCTCCTGAAAACTTCGGTAATAGCGTCGAAAATGTCGGTTGTGCAATTGAATGTAGTGGAAAAATACAGGCGCTGGTCCAGGGAATCCGCAAATTGCAAAAGGGCGGACATTTTTTATTGACAGGATTGATTGCAAACAATCTTAAAGAAGAAATCCCCTGGATGGAAATCACCCAGAAGGAAATTGAGATCAAAGGGATATGGCTTAATCCGAATACCTTTACAAAGGCCGTGGAAATGACACATCATTACCGTGCCTTCTTTTCCCAATTTAAAACAAAAATATTTTCACTTGCGAAAATGGAACAAGCAATTGCGGAAACGTCAAACCCGGAAATTCATAAAATAATAATAAAAATATAGAAAGGTTACTGAGAAATGAGAAAATTAAGATTGGGCATTATTGGCACTTGTCGTCGAGGAAGGCTCGGTGACTTGGCCCATAATCCGGCAGCAGGCGTCGAGATAGTCGCTGGCGCGGATATTTACGATCATCAACTCAAACGTTTTGAGAAGCGTTATCAGGAAAAATTTGCGCATAAAGTCAATCTTTATCTGGATTACCGTGAAATGCTCGCAAAAGAAAAGCTTGATGGCGTATTTATAACCTCTCCTGATTTTTGCCATGAAGAGCATGCGGTAGCTTCACTTCAAGCGGGAGTAGCTGTTTATCTTGAAAAACCCATGGCTATTACAATTGAGGGATGTGATCATATTTTGGCAACCGCATATAAAAACAAAGCTAAACTCATGCTGGGCCATAACATGCGCTATATGAGTTTTACGAACAAAATGAAAGAAATCATTGACTGCGGCACGATTGGCGAAGTTAAAGCAATCTGGTGCCGCCATTTCATCAGTTACGGCGGGGATGCCTATTTCCGTGACTGGCATGCTGAACGTAAATATTCAACGGGCCTGTTACTTCAGAAAGGAGCTCATGATATTGACATTATTCATTGGCTGGCCGGAGATTATACGGAAAGAGTATGCGGCTTCGGCAGTTTAAGCGTTTACAGTAAATTGCCCAGGATAGTTGGTAAACCTTTTCCGGTTGACGTTGAATTAAATGAAGATCATTGGCCTTCTCATGCGCAGAAAGGTTTTAATCCCATCATCGACGTTGAAGATATCAACATGATTACAATGCAACTGGGCAACGGAGTTCAAGCTTCTTATCAGCAATGTCATTTTACTCCTGATTCTTATCGTAATTACACTGTCATTGGAACTAAAGGACGAATAGAAAATTATGGTGACTGCCTTGAAGACACCACCATTGAAGTCTGGACTGAGCGCAAAGATCGTTTTCGCCTTTCAGGTGATATTACGTACCGGACTCCGCCAACATCTGGTACGCATGGAGGCGCTGATCCGAAAATAATCAATGATTTTGTTGAAATGATTCGCGGACAAAGCAAACCCAATATTACCCCGCAGGCGGCAAGGTACAGCGTAGCCACTGGTTATCTCGGAACCAGTTCCATCCGCAATGGAGGAAAGCCTTTTGATATCCCTGAATTAGCAAACCAACTTGAACAACACAATTTCAGTGAGTGAGAAAAAAATGAAAATCAATGAAATGCTTGCAATTCCATCGGCCGAACTTTCAAAACATACTGATATCCCGATAAAAATTTACTCGGATATGGATTCTTATTACCAGGAACTGGCGCGGCACATGGCTGATGTGGTTACCCGCAATAATCAGGCAGGAAAACCGACAAGTCTAATTCTTCCGGTCGGCCCCACCATGCAATACCCGATCTTTGCGGACATCGTCAACCGTGAACAGATTGACTGCCGCAATGTCGTTACTTTTCACATGGATGAATATCTGGACTGGCAGGGAAAAATGATTCCTGAAGACCATCAGATGAGTTTCAAAAATACGATCAAGCAGATGTTGTGGAGTAAAATAGACGAGGCGATTCGCATTCCTTGGAATAAGATGTTTTTCCCCGATATACATTGTCTGGAAAAAATGGATGAGGCTTTTGATTTATACGGTCCTGCCGATGCCTGTTATGCGGGAGTGGGATATCATGGGCATGTAGCATTTAACGAGGCTGTTATTTCACGCTGGTATAAGATTTCAGAAGATGATTTTATGAATGCGAGGACTCATCTTGTTGCCTTGGCGGATGATACTTTTGTTATAAACTCGGTCAGAGAAGCCGGAGGAAATTGTGAAATGTTTCCTCCTTTTGCCGTTACTATAGGAATGAAGGATATAATGGCGTCAAAAGAAATGATTGGCGTTTTTTACTGCGGACAGTGGCAGCAAACCGTTTTCAGGAGAACATTATTCCAGGAGCCGACCATTGAATATCCGGGGACGTTTCTTAAAAGACATCCCAATTTTAATATTATCATTGACAAGGTGACAGCGTCTGCTCCAGTAATAAAACCATATTAAAAACAAATAGACAACTGAAAATGCAACTTAACGGAATAAAAAAAGAACTGGGTCATAGAATAGATGATTCGCGGGATGGAATCATATCGGCAGTTCGAGGATTAATACAAATTCCATCAGTCAATATTCCGCCTGACGGCGGGGAGAAACCGGCACAGGAATATCTGAAAAGGATATTTGATTCCCTGAAAGTAAATAACTCTTTTGTCAACCTCGACAGTATTCCCGGATTGCAAGACCATGATGCGTATTATCACGGCAGAAATTATCACGACAGACCAAATTTCATTGCCAGGTATCCTGGAGGCGGTGACGGGAAATCACTGTTGCTTTCTGGACACATTGACACGATGCCGGTGGGGGATGTTGCGTGGACGTGTGATCCATTTGGCGGAGAAATTCATGATGGAAAGCTCTATGGCAGAGGGGCTTTCGATATGAAAGGCGGCATCGGCGCTATGGTTATGGCAATTAAAGCTATTGTCAATTCAGGAGTAGAGCTAAGAGGAGATCTGCTGTTTGAGAGTGTCGTGGATGAAGAACATGCCGGATGCAACGGAACCCTGGCAAACAGGCTGATCGGGCATAATGCCGATGCCGTGATTTTATCGGAACCCAGCAATATGAGTATTTATCCCGCCCACAAAGGTTTCAGGATAGTGCATCTTATTCTCAAAGGTAATTCAGGAATGGCTTTT
Organism: Victivallales bacterium; assembly: GCA_963678815.1. Classification (GTDB taxonomy): domain Bacteria; phylum Verrucomicrobiota; class Lentisphaeria; order Victivallales. The sequence continues at coordinate 1,771,824 of OY787460.1, read as the reverse complement.
GCCGGGGAAAAACTCGAAAATCCGGTTGAGCATTTAGGACGGTTGATCGAAAGTATAAAGCAATTCAGAAATCAACGAAGACTTAACGTTGAAATTCCACCGATTTATCAAAACGATCCTGATCCCGTTCCGGTTTTTATTACGAAACTGCAAGCCGGGGAATTCAGCTTCAGAATTCCAATGACAATTCCCGATACCTGCAGGTTGGAAGTCTACTGGCAAACGATGCCGGGGGAAGCTCAGGAAGAAATCGAACAGGAATTCTTCGACTTCATTGATGAGTGGTGCGCTCAGGACAGCTTTTTCAAGAAAAATCCCCCGGAAAAAGAGTTTTCCCTGAGATGGATGCCGGGGTCGCAGATAAAGGAAGATCACCCGCTGGTTGCAACAACCGGAAAAATATATGAAGAAAATACCGGCGATAAAGCCAATGTTCAGGGTGCGCCGTATCCCTGCGACCTTTTTATTTTTAATAAATATTGGAACATTCCCGGCATAATTCTCGGTTCTGGAGGAGGTAATGCCCACGGCGCCGATGAATTTGTTTTTGTAGATGATTTAATTTCTCTAACAAAAATATATGCTTATACTATACTGGAATGGTGTGGCGTGAAATGAATAGTCTTGATTGCATATGTTTCGGATCAATAATCCTGGATTACAGAAAAAGACTTACCAGCCAAAAAGAAAAAATTGACAATCAACCTTTGGAACTGGTTTATGACAAGCTTGATTTTACAATAGGTGGAATTTCAATCCTGGCTATCGTCTTAAGTCGAATGGGTTTCAAGGTTGCCGTTGCCGGACAAGCGGGGAAAGACATCCCCGGATACGGGATAAAGACTTTTCTGGAAAACAATCACGGCGTCAATACGGAAGCAGTGCGTCTCATTGACGAACCGACCAGCCATTCGATCATAAACCTGACATCCACGGAAAGATACATTAAGCACAATATCGGCGCTAACATGACCTTGGATTGGGATGACGCAACAATGGCTTTTATCCGAAAAACAAAACCGGCTTTGCTTACTGTAGGTTATGCCGGACTGTTGCCGGAAATGGATCGTGACAACGGGGAAAAAATCGCTGATCTTTTTGCCTCTGTAAAAAAATCTGGGGTTAAAACCGCACTTGACACCCATACCATGAATGACGATTATTCGATGCTGGTCAAACCGCTAAGACGGACGGATATTTTTTTCTGCAACGCAACTGAAGGGAAACAGATATCAGGCAGGAATAATCCTCGTGAAATGCTGATGGCAATTATTGAATCTTTCCCGGCTGATGACGCGGATAAATACAGGATAATGGGAATAACGCTTCCTGACGGAGTTTATATCGCTTACGGGAATATAAACGGTTACAATTCAGGTTTTGTTCCATCTCCCTGGCATACAGAGAAGCCACATGATTTAACCGGCGCCGGTGACGCTTTCAGGGCAGGTTTTTACGCATACTTGATAAAAAACATGTCATCTTTTGATAACGGAACCTTCACCTGGCAGGATGCGGGAATGCTTGGTAATCTCACGGCATCGATAATGATAACACAAGGTTATGAAAGCATCCGTCAATATCCCAATATGCTGACACTTGCCTGTTATCAAAAATCCCAGTTTGCGCCGGATGCGGGAAAATAAAAACAAAAGACGCAATGATTCCGGGGCTTTTTCATAAAACAACCAGTCAATTTACCGTTTCAATTTCGCTTAGTTGCTGATTGATTTCTGCAAGTGTGGCGTTGATGACGGTAAAATCCCGTTGGGTTCCGGACTGGAAATCCTTAAGGATCTGATAGAATGTCTGCATGGCGCTGAAGTTTTTAAATGTCTTTATCTGGCTGCGTTTTCCATTCAGGAAGATATCGTAATATCTGTCCACTACCGCGCCGATAAGGGAAACAACTTTGCGTTCATCCTCATGAGTGGGATCGCCAATATCTCTCACCGGCAGACGCTTATCAATTGCTAACAGCGGAAAGCTTGCGTGGGGTTCATGTTGATACCAGTAGCAGGTTACCGCCAGGTCGTTGGCCTGATGATTGGCATGGCCATGCTCGAAAGTTATCCGGAATGATTCGTTAAAATACAACGGGTCGGGAATATGGAAACGGTAGCATGTTCCTTTCGGGCGTTTGCCCATTTCCTTCTGCGTTTCCTCGAACAGGGACGCGCCTGCCCAGAGTCCGGCATGTCCGGTCATTCCCCAGGCGTCGTTGAAGTAATCTTCCGTTCCGGTTCCGCGAATCCTGGCGTTTTTCCGGTCATCGATATAAATCCACTCGTCACCTTCGTTGTAACAGCACATTTCTTTGTTGAAGTGTTCCGGATCAATATTGTCGATACTGAGATTGCATCCGAGGAAGCGTCCTGTTCCCTCGATGAACGGATGAGAGAAATTGTTGCCGCCGTTAATGTTGCGTTCATACCGGCAGAATTCCGCAATGTTGTCGTATCCTTCTTTACTGGTAGCCCGGCAGGGATTTTCCCGATGCCAGAGAGCATGGAATCTTCCGGAGTTTTTCACGGAATCGGCATCGACTTTCATCCACTCGATCTGGTAGTAACATGCAAAGCAGGTAATATAACTTTCATTGGCAATTTCGATTCTTGCTGATTTCTCAAACGGCATCGGAATGTAGACATTTCCCCCGGTGCCGCCTCCCCGTTCACCATTCCCACGCACCATGTTCATTGCCGCACACTCGTACTTGCTGGTTATGGCATGCCCAACCCCAAGAAAATCTCCTAAAGGACAGTTTACGCTAGGTTCTGATTCACCATCCCACCAGGCGCGGATCACTAATCCGCGCAGGTAATTCGGCTCGATACTGTTGAGCGCAAACCAGATATGATTTATAATCCCCGGACCTTCCACTGATAGAATCTCAATGGATTTACCAGCGGGAATTCGCCGGAAATCGAGATTGCTGCCATCCCTGGCATAACTTGAACTGCGGTGTGATTCCACTTTTCCGCACAGACTGAGATCATGCAATTGAGTGTTGAAAATCATTTTTTCCTCTTCTGGTAAATTTTAAATTAGTGATTATTCAGTATTATGAACGATCCGTATATCTTTGATATCTCCTTTAAAGAAATTCATGCCTTTCCTGACGCCGAAATCCGGACGCGTCTGCCCCCCGAACACGCATGGGTTGAAATAAAATCCGCGCTTGCTGAACGGGTATGACTTACTCTTACCGTTTACTGAAAATATTAAAATTTTATAATCATAGGAAACTTTCAGTTTTGACCACTTATTAAAAGGGATGTGCAATCCGGTATTGAATTTATGATTCTTTACTGTCTTGTCGGTAAAATTCGCAACCAGTTCTCCGTTTTCCAGCATTAGGGTCAGGGAACCGATGAAAGTGCCGTAATGTCTGAATATTACCTGTGGTTTTTCCGAGCGCGGTTTAATGTCTAAACTCAGGGTGAATGGTCCGCGAGGAAAGGCCTCCTGCGGCATTGTTATATAAGTGCCTTTGCCGTCGAACTCGAAGTGATACCGGTTGTCGGCGTATTTGATTTTTCGTGGTGATGCTGCCGGAGCATTTCGGGGATACCGCGAATTTCTGTAGTGAAACGTGTCGCCGTATTTTATGCCTCCGCCCATTTCCGCGTTCCAGAGATCTCCCCATTTGCATCCCAATATATCGCCGTTGCCGGGATCGTATTTATATGTGAGATCGGGGATTCTGCTTTTGGCGACTCTAATGGTTACCGGCTTGTTCGCAAATTCATCCCAAACATTCAAATTAACTTTCGGTTCCGGTGACGGCTTGAACGGCATTATCGCTTTGCTCCGGTAGATTTTACCGGAAACGCTGATCGCCCGAAGACTGTAAACCGGATATTTGCGGTGAGGAATCGCGGAAAAGTTGAATTCCGCGGATTTGGCATTGATCCTTACCGGAATATCCGGCTGCGTATCAACGCGGCTTATTTTCAGATAAGTCTGTTTTTCATTCAAGGCCAGACCGAATACACGCTTTTTCAACAGGTTTTTTACCGGCAATTTGAAAATTTTCCCGTTCAGGTTGCATTTTAACACGGTTCTACTCGCGTCTTTTTTCGGGATACGGATATAAAAGGAACGATGCAACTGATTGATTCTCTGGTTGACTTTTATCACATTGCCATCAGTCTTTAAACCAGTGAAATCGCTGTTTGGATGTTCGATCGGACGGACATAAATTTCTGAAGTTCCTTCAATCGTTATATTGCCCGAAAGCATTTCATTGCCGGCGGCGAGTGCTTCCACATAAATTACACAATCGCGATTCGGGTCAAATTCCTTGAGACGGTCATAAGCAAATACTTCACGTTCGTTTTCCAGCGCTTCTACTGATGCAAGGCTTTCATTACACTCGAATCGGCCGGATATTTCAACTTTTCCGCCGTCAACTTTTACTACGGTAAAATCCACTTGTGATGGTTTAAGCTGATCGCGCAACGACTGTTTTACACTCTGGTAATCCCGGCATACGGTTGGATGCAGTCTTATGTAATGCAGGTTGGAAAACCGCATGGATTTTCCCATGGGATTCGTCACTGTAAGTTCCGGATACAACACCACGTCAGATGCAAACTGTCCTGTCGGGATATAATAGGTAATATCTTTCATAGTTTTAACGGTGAACGTCTCAAGAGGAAATTTGTGAACAAGTTTATTATTTATGTTTTTCAGTGTTAATTGCGCCGTGTAGTTATCTGATGTTTCAGAGTCCGGAATATTAAGTAATTCGATTGCCAGAACCTCCCCGTATTTGAGAGTTTTGCGATATGAAACCGCCACATTCGGAATATTCAGGTTGTCACCTTCATCGGGCGTGGGTTTTTGTCCATTGACAAAACTCATCAAATACTTGAATATCCGCTGTGTTGTCCAGCCGTTGGAAACTGTCGGCTGGATACAGGTGTTTTCGTTTACTTCATTCCATTCCGGCAGGGTTACATAATCCGGCCTGGCACTGATTGCCGATTCAAACGACTGCCGCAACCGCCGGGTATTCATTTCCGAACTGTTTGCGCCGGAGAAAAAGTTAGTATATCCGATTGACGCCGAGAGCCCCAGAAGTTTTTTATCACGGTATTCCGGTTCGTTCAGTACCTGCAGCATAGCTGGAATAACTACATCGCGATAAATGCTTTCGCTGAACTTTTTGTCATATGAGTTGCTGTGGCAATTCGTATGCGACGCCGAGGCAAATTCCAACCCGTCAGCCACATCGAGCCAAGCCCTGAACTCGTTTTTAAGCTTTTCAAGTTGCGCTTTCGGCGCTTGATCGGCTTTCAATCCTTTTCTTTCCATCCCCCGGGTCAATCGGGCTATCTGCGCTCCCATATCGGCGACAAATAAAAAAGTATCTCCATTGTCCTTACGCAGTTTATCTAGCAGTTTTTTCAGGTTTCCAGGCTTTTTCCACCAGTATGCCAGATAGTTTGAAATAACAACTTTTCCGTTGACGCGAAACGAATTCGGTGATGCCAGCGCCACCTTGGTAATCCGGTCATAATACCCGTACCGGTAGGATTTATTGTCAATTCCGCCTCCGCCATAAAACTGTAATAATGTAAAGAAATCTTTCGCTCCGATTTCTTCCAGGCTTTTACAGATTATTTCATACATTCGCCCGGATTGCTTAGGGGGAGGCAGACATTGCATTCCATCGAAATCATATTTTTTAACCAGTGGATAGGTGTTTTGCAGAAAGTCGGCTTTCAGGAAATGTGTAAAAGAGCCGGTTGGATAGCGCAGAGAACGCTGCATTATCAGCGGACGGTCCACCCACCAGTTCAGATAGTTCTGGAATTGTCCGTATTTAAATAAGATTCGGGGAAAGACATATGGTCTACCCGTCATGCTTGTGCGTGGCCGCATTTCCAACCTGTCGATGTATTCGCTTCTGGAATATTCAATCTCCTCCGCAATAGACAGAGTTGCGCAAAGTGTTATTATGACAGATATTACACTTTTAAATTTTTTCATTTATGTTTTTCCCTTAATTTTTCCCACAATCGAATATTGTATCTTCCGGTTAGTGCCGGTTATCTTATTTTCTCTCTTTTGCACCCGCAGGAAGTTCTTATGACCAGTTCCGGATTGATTCTGATCCTTTGGCGGCTGCCGCGATGCTGATCGGCAATTAATTCCGCGCAGTATTCCGCCGCCAGCCTGAAACGGCTGTCTATCGAGGTAAGTTTGTAGGCGTCAGCCCATGGGGTGTTGTGCATGGATACAACCGCAATATCTCCGGGAATCCTTACCCCGTGTTCCCGCAGGGAATCGATGATTTCGGCGGCCATGCAGTCGTTCTGCACCAGCAATGCCTCCGGAAGCTTGCGATCTTTGAAATGTTCCCATGCCGCCTTCCAGGCATCTCTGTTTTCAAATACTACCACATCTTCTTGAAGGCCAGCTTCCTGCATAACCGCGGCATAACCTTTTTTGATCAGGTCCGGTTCGCAGAGATCGGCATTGATCTGGGTATCGGATTTCGGGAGACAAGCCAGACATATTTCCCTTTTTCCGTGACCAAGCAAATGTTTCGTGCCCAGTGCTCCCGACTCATAACCGTCAGGACCGATAATATCGCCGGGGAAGTTTAATTGTTCCGATATGGAAATGGCGATCACCTTCATTTTCGGAGCCAGTTTAACAATCTTGCCGGCCGCGGTCAGGTTCAGGGTTATTACCGCATCAAGGGGATTCTCAAGGATTTCATGTATACTTTCGTCAATGTCCTCGCTGAGATCATATAAAAACGGCTTGTAGCCGTGTCTTTTCAATTCACGACTCAATCCTTGGAACAATTCTCCCCAGACATGGCCTCCAGCATGCAACAACAGCGCTACCGAGCCAGCTTCAACCTTACGGCTCTCACGCCATTCCGGCACAAATGTGCCGCGTCCGCGTTCCCGTTTCAGCAGTCCTTCGTTTACCAGTTCATTCAGTACCCGGTGGGCAGTCCGGGATGCAACACCGTACTGTGAAGCCAACACATCGGTGGACTTGAGCTTTTCCCCCGGACTCAGCTTTTGCGTCAAAATAGCGTTGCGAAGTGCGTCAAGCATAACCCGGCGTGAAGTTCTGTCAATGATTTGCGGCATATTTTACACCTTTAAATAACATTATAGTGACATATATGTATAATAATAATGGCAAAACAATAAAATGTCAAGACCGTTCAAGAAATATCTGCAAAATTGTCCATATTATATACAAATAAAAGGCGATGCGCTTAAGCTTGCAGAAAAGTATTTTAGAATTTATTTTCTAGTGGCATTGACATTTATGTCTTATTAAAGTACAATAATCATACAGTTAATTAACAATTATTCTTATCCGGGAGGTGAAAAACCTGTAAATTCAAAAGAATTCAATCAAAAAAACAACCCTGATCGATTTTCTTTTTTGGGATTATTATAATACAATGCAAAAAATGGAGACTGAATATGAAAAGGCTCTATCCGCGAAACAAGCTCCGTAACAATGACGGCAGGAATTTTACCCTGATTGAATTATTGGTTGTAATCGCGATAATTGCCATACTGTCGGCAATGCTGCTTCCCGCCCTTAAAAACGCAAGGGAAACCGCCAAAGCCAGCAATTGCCGAAGCAACCAGAAACAAATTTCACTTGCTGTTATCGGCTACAATAATGATTTTGACGGCTACTTTCCGCCATGGAAATATTCCAACGCCAACGATTTATACTGGAACTGCATCCTGCAGCGGCAGGATTATATTACCCAGACGGAGCTTTACCAATGCCCAACCGCCAGTACGATCCTGCTCAATAATTATACTTTCGGAATTAACGACTGTGTGCAAAAGCCTGCATACAGATCCGCTTATTATTATACCTGTTACGGATACAACAGTATGCACGTGGGCGGAGCACGCGCCGGAACCACCTGGCTTTTGGACGGTGATCAATATATCCCGGCACGAACGGTTCAATTCAGAAAACCTACGGAAACCATCTGCCTTGCAGATGCGCGCAACCGGCACGACGCCAGTGATGACCGCGGCGCTTCAGTCCTTAGTGACGACGTATTGACGAACGGCCAGGCAATTCACGACTTGCATCAGGGGGGAGCCAACGTATTGTGGGGAGACGGACACGTTTCAGCTGAAAAAAATGCATGGCAGAGACTTTCCGGCAGAACCGACAAATATTACTTCATGCGCGACCCGGATGGCCTGTATTAAGTTCTCTTGCTTCCTTTCCGAAAATTCATCCGGCTGAAATCACCAGCCGGGACATCAGTGCCGCGTGCGAATCAGTCGGCGCGATCTGGGGGGGGGGACTCTTTCCCGCCGAACGCTATCACCTTGCGCACCTGCTGATCGACAAGATTGTGATAACCAGAGACACCATGCAGATGAACATCAAAACCCACGGGATGGCATCGCTGGTCAAAGAGCTCCAGGTCGGGAACCCGAACGTGTGCTTTACTCCGGACATCGGCAATTACACCGTGGCGTTGAAAGTCCCAGTCATCGTCAAGTACAAGCGTGGACGGAAGGTAATCCTCGCCCCAGACAGCGAGTTACACAACGCCGAATCCCCCGTACAGGAAACGATGTTCCTGGCGCTGGCCAGGGCACATGCCTGGACCGGGATTATCGAATCCGGCAAAATCGCCACCGTCACTCAACTTGCCGACAAGCTCCAACTTGACATCGCCTACGTAACCAAAATTCTGCATATGGTCAATCTCTCCCCGGAACTTCAGGAAGCGATCATCGCGGGTAGAGAGCCGGACGGCCTCTCATTGAACCGGCTCCGCCGGGGGATTCCGGTTGAGTGGGAGAAGCAGATGAAGGTGTTAAGGACAATAGGGTATATCGCCCTTAAGTAATGAAATACACAACCGCAAGGTGTATGCAAAAACCTTGATACGGATTGAACGATTTTCAAATAGTGCGTGAAAATTGTCAACAGCCGCAAAAATATCTGATCAGCTTCCAATATTCGGGCTTCTCCCAGAAATTGCAGGCTTCAAAAAGGACGGCTCCATTCAGGAACCCGGCTTCAATTAAATCTTTTATAGGAGGAGCTTTAAGACGGATAGTTTCCTCCCTGCAGTGGGGCCCAAGCCAGCACCACCCCAGTTTCAGGGATCGTGAAGGGGATTCAAGTTCCGGGCAGGATTCCAGCATGGCCGGAACCGATTTGTTTTCCGGCAGCTCATAGTGGAGTTCATCTACGATATTTAAAAGTGTATTCCAATCAAAAAATTTATCCCCATAAGGATATGGGCTCCCGGAAATATAACGGAGTCCAAAGGAAAGAGTTCCGTCAACTACTTTTCTGACTTCTTTCATGAAATCAGTAAAATAATTGCCACGGAAATTCCACCATTCGGCATCGGTTTTCCCCGGCAATCTGCCAGTAATTTTCTTATAAGCGTTCACTGCCGGCGGATCAAAACCATACTGTCCGGCGGATTGGAGTATAATCTCCGCCAGGGATTCTCCGACAACCTGCAACCATATATTGTGATTGGCATCCGGGTTTTTCCGCAGGAAGTCGTCCCGTTTAGTGAAATACTCCGGTGGACGGCTATGGGTACGGTTAGATAAATGCAGGCCGTCACCGCCATAGCTTAATATTTCATTGAGTTGCCGCATCCTGAAACTAATCACTTCCGGATAAACGTATGAGGTCACGCCTGAATAGTATTGTTCCCCGTTTTCAGACCGCCAGCAAAATTCCGGGTGTTCTGCTACCAGAGAACTCTGACTAAACCTGAAATAACCTCTGTCATCATAAAGCGTCAGCCACGGCAAAATCTTCAATCCATGCTTGTGAGCAAGTTCGACAGCCACTTCCAGCGGATCAATTTCAGCCATAATCGCTTTTGCCTTTTCTACTATTGAACAATGCGGGGTTTGCATCGCCTGTAAATCTTCGGCAGGAATAGATTCGAGCATGTCTCCAGTCTTAGTATGGTAAAGCAGCTTGCCGCAGACAGATAATCTCCACTGAACCGTGTCAATGCCGTGTTCCGCGCATTGTCCCAGAAAACAGTTTATATGTTCCCGACCGAAAAGTTTTCTGCTTTTCCAGATTAAATCATAATAATCGATGGCCATGGTAATATTCATAGGCTAAGTTTTTCCCGTATGCAGTTTTTATCTTCAGCGTACTTCCATTAAGTATCCAATTGCAATTTAAAAGTTATTAATGACAAGGATGATTTTGAGAATGCCACCCGGTATTATTTCTGAAGGCAAAGCCAGTCAAGCGTTTTTTTGTCGAATAAATTATCGAAAATCTGAGATATAAGTTTACTTTTAAAAGCATTAGTATCCATTCTTCCCGCGAGAAATACACAGGCGCCACGTCCCTCATGCCTGAAGCAGAGGAAAGGCTTCGGCGCGCCAGACAAAGCGCCTGTTTGATCAACTTCCTGACAAAGAACCAGCACTTTCGCATTTGAAGCTTTAATATACCTTCGAACAAACACATCTTTAACAATATCCTGCCATGTTTTATTTTTCAGTCCTCTTGTTAAAGGACATTCCACAACAGATTTGATCTGGTTTATTTTACCGCTTTGACGTCCTTTAATCCCCGTTACCAGCGTCTCGGAAAGAGGCGATAATTTATCGTTTTTTCCGTCATCATCGCTATTGCCGTCAACATAAACCATCGCGCTGTCAGTAATCAGCAGACCGCCATTTTCAACATAATCAGCCATTCCCTGATACATTTTTTCTGAAAAACTGTGTGCGCCGGCAGGGATGTATATTCTCTTGTAAAGCTCCCGTTGTGTTTTGTTTTCCGGATTGAAAATAGTTTGACTCTCCAAAGCAAAGGCTTGTTTTCTATTTTTTAATTCATGTAATAATTTATTGAATAAATAACTTGATGACCTTCCCATAGGAACGTTACGGTAATTATTGAAATAATCTATTACGGCCAATTCACGGGAAAATCGTTTATTTTCTATCGATTTTTTGCCGGTTTCAGGATAAACGAATGCCCCCCAGCAACAGAAAAACATTATGATAAGGAATGACAATCTATTTTTCATCTGAGTTTTCCAAGGCCAGATATGAGATTATGTCGATAAGTAACTGCAACTCACTTTTTGAGGGTTTTCCAGCTTTGCCGTCATAAGCTTTGGAACCGATCGACACCCAGCCAGGTATCATGCCATTAAGAATTACCATGCCTTTACCAAATTTTCCGGCGACAAGCACGGGATTTTCCATTTTGTCTTTTACCAGCACCACTGAGTTTTTTTCCGGATTTATCGCAACATGGTCGGTATAGCTGTGTATTATGACATCATTTTTTTTGAAGGAGGCAATGATTGGAAATACCGCGGCAACCAACGTTTCCGTGAAGCGTTTTTCCGGAAATGCCCCGCCCACTATCGCTGCTCCCTGACCAATTTCCGGGAAAAGAACTTTATGTTTTCTGAAACCTACAGCATCATGAGTGAGAATTAGCTTCCCGCCATTTTTGACCCAGTTACGAATCATTTCACCTGAACCGTTGAAATAGGACTGTTGATCGGAATGAGGGATGATAAGGACATCGGATGCGCCAAAAACCTCCGGTCCGATCCTTGGAACAAGAAACACGTTCAGCTTGCTGGAAGAATTTAATGTTTTTACAAGTTCAGCAGCACCTTTCCCGGCATGATAAACCGCAACTCTGGCTCCTTTCTTCTTCGGCACAATTATTGGCACTTCAGGATTTTCTATGCCGGCAATCGTATACAATTTATCAAAATCGCTGATTTTGTATGTAAGACTTTTGACCTTTCTTACATTTTCCGATCCGCCAATTGCCAAAATCACGGGTTGATCTTTATATGTGATTTTTACCGGCGCTCCATCCCTGTCCAAAACCGCGGCATTCGTTTTACTGATAATATTTCCGGTGACGATGTCCCTGACCAGAAATTCTTTGCTTTTCAACCCGAGTTTTTTTGCATCAAGGCGTAATGTCGCATTTCCCTTGCCATACATTGCCAAGCATACCACCTTATTTTTGATGATGGATTTAATAATACGCGTTTCACCTTTTGCATCTATTCTCAACGCAGGTTTTACTAGTCGTTCCAGGATTTTCTGGAAGAATGGAGCGCTTTCCTTATTAAACCCAATGGTCATAAAATAAGCGTTGCCTTTGCGAGTCAATATCGGCCTCCCGGTATTAGAATCAGCAACAACAATTTGCGTGCCCGGGAGAGATTTCACCTCAATTATTTTTGATGTCCAGAATTTATCTGATCCTTTGGCCGCTACATATCCGCCGGGAGACGAACCATCAATTCTCACCCCGAAAAATTTTTCACACAGATCAGTTGACATGGTTAAATCCCGGCGGCTTTTCCGCAATGGCGCAGCTATCGCTAACAGAGTTCCGCCGTTATTCAAATATGCTTGTAAACTTTTAGCCATTTCAGCCGTAATGCCATACCCCATGCCGGTAGGGATGATGATCAATGGCCAGCGGGAAATTATTTGGGGAGAAACAGCCTCCAGGCTGTTCATGACAAAAGCATCTATACTGTAGCGTTTCGTGATGGCGGCTTCCAAATCATCGACGTACGCTCTATACTTCATTCCCGGATTGAGCGGGTGCTGTAAAATAAACGGAGTTGGATTAACCGCCAATGCGATGTCAGCCACGGTTTTGCCTCCCTGCCACTGGGTAATTACTTTTATCCATTTTTTTATATTATCCTTGCCATAAAACTCTTTCATTGACTTTCGGGTTTGCCCCTTAACTGTAATGTAAATATCTCCAAGGGTTTTATATTTGGGAATCCTGCTATAGTATTTCCTCAGCATATCAGGATAAAGCGCGGCCATGTTTTCAAACATGAAAAGCGGTTTGCCGTGAAAAGCATAGGTGAAATTTTTCGCCATATTCGCACCATTGTAACTTGGTCCGAAGTCCAGCCAGGTTCCACGAACATTCTGATATGGCCGTGAACTGTCGCGGGTGCCAATAAACCAAATGCGATCACATACTTTTTCTAACTCAACTATACCATAACCCCAACGCCATGACTGACTATTTGCCGTTTCCGGAGCGTAAGCGCAAAATGCTGTTTGCAGACCATATAATTCCGCTTTTTTTCGCATTTCGCTGAGAAAGTCAGACATAATATAAATGCGGTATAAATAGAAACGCCGCCACCATTTGTCATCTGGATTAGTTTCCGGCATATTATCTCGATTATATTTTTCACCAAAATTTTTTTCACAAAACTTCGAGAATTCCTTGATATCCTTACTATGCGGATTGTGCCCTTCACTTGCATTGAGTTCATGCCAGTAAAATCCGGCGAGGTTTTTATATTTCCCGTATTTACGTCCTATTTCATCGACTATTGAACGATAAATATTTAAAATCCCAGGATGATTAAGCCCCATATAATCCGTTTTACCGTAGGGAATACCGTAAGCTGGCGTTGAATAACCAAGCCAAACTTTCATCTTGTATTTTGCAGCTTCCTCAAGTAATTCCTTTACATAATCACGTCCTTCAAGGCGTTTGTCCGAAATGCAACAGGTCACACGGGTGGGATGTGATAATGGTCCCCCGCGAGGATGTTGATCCAATAACATTACACTGTCACAGTCAATCGCCGCTAGGTCACGGACAATTTCTTTTACAGGAAACATATCGTTATAAGTAGGCTTCCAAACTCCCCACGGACTGCTGTGGCTGATCCAACCGGTTAACTCCGCGGCATTGGAAATGGCAAACAGCGCGAATAGCATTATCAGCATTAACAACGTTTTGGCCATCAATCTCATTTCCATTATTTTGCTCTTGTGTTGTCTTTATTAAAAGTTTATCGACGCTAGCGCAGCCGCACTCCGTCCATTAAAGCCTGTCCAGGATAAACACTTGTGTAAATTACCCAGATCATCTCCCGTCCGCTTCCTGTTACTCCCTGGTCGCTTGTTGCGACACTGCCGTCTTTTCGCACAAAATTCATTCTTTTATTATGCCTCCATGCCAAATAGAGTGTTTTTACACTGGCATTAAGTCCATCCACTTGGCCCAATAACGAACCAACATATGTTTCCGGAGCGTTGTCAAGGTTTGCCCTCCAGAACTCTCCGGAAAGCAATTGCTGCGGATTATATTTATGGTCCAGGAAGATTTTTTCGTTGCTGCCCTGGTAATTCGTTGCAATATACCTGTTATAAAAATAACCTTGATTTCCTGCTGTATTGGAGGCATTTACCGATTGCGCGCCTGAAGGGCAGTAGAATACCGGAATATTCCCATTTCCCAATCCATTAGACTTGTAACCAAGATAATCGGCTATTAAGAAATCCCAAGTCTTTAAAGCAACGGAAGAGTAATTTGGAAGCATGCCCTTGTAGTCATCGGCGTACATATTAAACGCATATCCGATCTGTTTAAGATTGTTTGAGCATGTTGCGCGTTGAGCCGTTTCCCGGGCCCTTCTTAGCGCAGGCAGCAGTATAGCCGCAAGAATTGTTATTATAGCAATTACAACAAGAAGCTCAATTAAAGTGAAACTCCTATCAAGCTTTAGGGGCTTATTCATCTTTTCTTCCCTTTTTTAAATTAAGAACCGATTTGCGTTCTATTAGTTCAGGCATAATTTTTATATTCGCAGCCGCATGAAAAGCTTCAGAATATTTGATTTTTCCCTCCAGGACATTAAGCAGCAAATTGGTGCCTAGCAGACCATATTGATAACAATGAGTATTGGAATAGGCCGTGATTGGCGGTGAATGCCATTGTACCAACTCGGAGTCACATCCGGCAACAATACTTATATCCTCAGGACATTTGAATCCGGCATCCTGAACCGTGGATGAGAAACTTGCGCACCAGTGGGAAGTCCCACAAATTAGTGTAGAACGTTTTTCAACTGGCAGCGACATCCACAGCTCAGCTGAACGTCGTCCATATTCAAATTCATCCAAAGAATCACCCGCCCATGCCTTCCCCACTATTTGTGCGTTTATTTTAGTCTCTCGCCGGGCCATATATACTTCGATTTCATTATTAGTGCTTTCAGATACATTGCCATAACCCAGCCAGACATTGTAATGACCGATACTTTCTAAATAATCGAATAGTCGATCGAAGTAGTTGTTCAGGTTGCTTGTAATCACTGGAATTGTTTTCTTGTCGGGACTGCCGCCAATTGCAATGGTAGGGATATCGACTGTAGAAAATTTCTCCATTACCAGATTATTATAAAATCCCAACAAAATACACCCGTCAATGTTTCTGGTTTGGAAGTTATGTGGGAAAATAAATTCTTCAATATTTGACAGGTCGTAGACGTCCACTATACACTGATACTTTCGCTTTCTGCAACTTTCACTCACCCCTGCCAGAATTCTGCCATAGTAGTCATTAATTAAGCCGAGGGTAGTCCGTGAGGATAGCAGAAACGCTATTTGCCTGGTTTTTTTGGTCGTTAGCGCTTGCGCAGAGCGTAACGGAGAATAATTAAACGAATTGGCTGTATCCAATATCTTCTTTCGCAGTTTTTGACTTGCTCTTGCATGCGGACTGTTATTAATAACTTGAGAAACAATAGTCTTAGACACTCCCAGCGATTCAGCAATGTCCTTGAGAGTTGTTCTATTTTGGGGACAAGTTAACATTTGGGGCATTAATTCCAACTTATTTTATTTGTAGATAATTCTGTTTCATAAAATAGACACGCTTTGTCGAACACCTTGATTTCTCTTGCACCGGTTCCGACGCTAACCGTTCGTTGCGCCTTTTCCTCGTCATTCATCCCGGCTGATTCTATCCGTCAGTTTGAATATTCTCACAGGACGCTTTTAAATTCCCCCCAGATGATTGTGATTGTTGTTTACAAAGTACTTGCTTTACCGGTTAATCATATTATACCGCATTACCCAAATATGTCAAGGGGGACGAATAATTTTCTTGAATGAAAATAGTGGGTGGGCGTAACCCGTCACTCTAATTTGTGGAGAAAAAAATTCTCTATTCTGCAATTATGATTTGCATATTCAATCCGGTAGCTGTTTATTGCTATCGGTTTAATTTAAAATGGAGAATGAGTATGGAAAAGTTGTTGAAAAGAATTGAGCAGATAAAGGCTGAAATCGGCAATCTTGGCGAAATGCGTCCGGGGTCATTGAGTGAACAGTACAATGTTTGCGGCAATCCGAACTGCCGTTGCAAGGACAAGAAAAACCCTAAAAAACATGGTCCGTATTACCAGCTCAGTTATACCTGGAAAGGAAAGAGCACCAGTGAATTCGTCCGGCGTGAAGATGTTGAAGTTGTCCGTGAACAGCTTGCCGGCTACCGCCGCTTTAATGAGCTGAAGGATGAATGGATTGAGTGTTGCATAAAGCTGGCGAAGCTGCGCAGAAAAAAGTGAAGAAGCATTGGTCCAGGTATTTGCATGACCGCATCGAGCAGCTGGAAATTTATTCAACGGACTTGATTTCGCGCCTTGAATATGCGGAGAAAAATGAAGGCGTCATGCGGGAAAATTTCAGCCTGGAGAAGACGCGCCGTCAGCTTGCGGAGCAAGAGTTGCATGACGCCCGGCTGGAACTTGCGCGGCTCCGTTTCGAAAACCGCCAGATGCAGCAGGAATACCTTGACCAGCGCAAGTTGCAGGATGCGCTTTATGAGTCGGACAAGCAGGTCAAAAAGCTCGAAAAAGCTTTGAATATCCGCACGGGGCGCGAGGAGCCGTACGGTTTGGCGACGCCGTCGTCGAAGCGTATCAACAAGGTGAATTCGAGTGAGGGCAACCGGAATAAACGCGGAGGCGCGAAAGCGGGCCATCCAGGCCATGGGCGGCGGATACGGAAGCTGACCATATTATTGTAATTGAAAAGCCTCCGCTTGAATGCGAATGCGGCGGAACCGACTGGAAAATGGATCAGGTATTTTCCCATTCCGTATATGACTTTATCCCCGCGAGGGTGGAAAAACATATCTACCGCAAACGGCAATTCATCTGTGCCAATTGCCGCGCCTGCGCGGCGGCTCCGACTCCCGGGGTAATGCGCGGCTGCCTGTATGGAAACCGCATGATTGCTTCGCTGATAACCGAGCATTATTTGCATGGTCACACGGTCGGAGAGATTGAAGAACGCTGGGGAATGAACCATGGAACCTTTTTCAAGGCCGCCCACCGCACCGCATTGTCGCTGGAACCGCATTTCGAGCAGATTATCGATTGCTTCCGGAAGCAGAGCGCCGTGGCTCATGCCGATGAAACCCCATGGCGAATGGACGGCGCCGGGGGATATGCGTGGTTCTTTGGCAACGATGACTTCAAAATTTTCATTTTCAGGCATACCCGGAGCAGTATTGTGCCTAAAACCGTGCTTGGCGCAAAACCTTTGGAGATGGTCCTGGTCACGGACCGCTATAAAGGATATACTGAAGATCTGCCGGTCCACCGCCAGTTCTGCTACGTGCATCTGCTGCGTGACGTCAAGGAAATGGAGAAGGAATTTCCCGACGAAAAGGAAGTTCAAAAGTTTTCCGCCGACCTGAAAAAACTTCTGTCCGAAGCCGTATCGTTGAGAACAAAGGATTTGAGCATGCAACAATACCTTTCCGCTGCCGCAAAACTCAAAAATAATATTGTTGAAATTTGTCAGAGCGAGGCCAATCATCCGGCAGTGCAACACATCCAGAACATCTTCAGGGAAAATCCCGATAAGTTGTTTCAATGGGTGCGGTCGCCGGATGTCCCGGCCGATAATAATTATGCCGAAAGGGAACTTCGCCCCACCGTTATTTCCAGAAAAATAAGCTTCGGGTCGCAATCCGAAAAAGGCCTGAAGACCAGAGAAATACTCATGACCATCCTGCATACGGCTCAGGCTCGCGGACATGACCCCGCCGAATTCTTGCGGAAATCCATGAATATGCTTGCCGAAAACAGACCGGATGACATAACCAAAATGCTCTTCCCCGAACAGAAATCACAGAAAATAGCTTAACTCCACAAATTAGAGTGACGCGTTACTGGGTGGGCGCGCTACCCGGAAATTAATCCGGGTGTAATTACGAGCATAAGGTGAGGATTTCGGGTTTAACTTCTATCAAAAATAGAATTTTGAAGCGATGAAGTATTGCCATTTCCTTGTATACTGAAATATTATTATTGTGAAGCCGCCTGAGTTTTTCCGCGGTAAACAACTCACCTTTGCTACCTGAACCGTTTCCAGACGCTGCTCTAAATCCAGAAAAACAGCAGGATCTTTATAACTTGCTTCCTGAAAAATCAACGCAAAAACAGGGGCGATTGAGGCGAATCTTCTTGTCACGGGTTCGAGAAATCACAGATCGCGCCCCCCACCGTATTCGACGGAGAAAGGAACACATGCCCTGCAAGATCTTCTGAGCTTTTTACAGATAGTTTCAATTAGATTTATCTGCCATTTTTTTACCGTTTGTAACTCCTGGCGGAGTAAAATCTTTCCTGGATCATGACAATTCAGGTTCTGCCCATACGGGATAGACCAGTTTGTCAGTTGAACCATCCGTATAGACGCTCAGGAGCAATTTTCGGCAACCGGAAATATTCACATCGATTTTAACAGCGGGATCTTCGCTTCCGAGCATCCGGCTTGAGAATACTTCCCCTTTTTCGGTTCCGACAACAAAGCGGCATTTTGCCTGATTAGGAATTTTTGCGCACGGGGCGGCTTCGGCGGTAAATTTTGAAAACCGTCCTGTTGGCAACCGGTATTCGATACGCGACCAGAGTTCACGGCCAGTGGCGGGCAAGGCATAAGGTACCGGAACAATCCCGCGTACATTTACCGTTTTTATGTTCTTTCCGGTTTTCCGGTTGATCCGGAACGGATAGATATTATTTCCACCATTGGCGGAAACAAAATCTAGCAACGGGCGTTTCCCGTAAAGGCCTTCCACGTCCCAGTCCCACGGAAAAATATCCAGCAGGGAAAAAACCTTATTTCGCTCTATTTCCTTTAGAGTGAAGGAATTATCCGCCAGCCGCTCGAGTGAGTAAATAAAATCGGCAAAGGCTGCCGCCGCCTCATTCATTGCCGGATTGAAGGCTTTGACCGTGCCTTTTTCATCTCCCTTGTACAGAGCCTGGAGCATCGGAACAAGCGCCGCTACGGCAGTTTTGGCAATCGCCTGATACCGCGCTTCCATCCGCAAAATAATATCCGGTTCCAACATGCCCAGCAACTCAGGTTTGCGTCTAGTTCCCTTACTATCGGACTGCACGGCTTCCACCACCTGATGCAGATTACAGTTCCGGAAATTTCCCGGCGGCGGCATCAGTGAGTAGATATCGATTCCATACCAATGGGCCGGTTGCGCGAAATCGCCAAGATAATGCGAAAAAACCCCGGCATATTTTGCGGCTTCGACAGGATTTATTTTCAACTGTGATTTTATTTTCCTGATATAATATCCGGTTGGCGGAAACATTTTCCGGAGTTTTCTGGGGGAATGCAGACTGCCATCGACTTCCTGCCGGTAAGCGGGAGGAAAATATTGCCGCCACGGACCTGTTCGTCCTTCTCCGTAAGCGACGGCAAAAGTATCGGGGTACAAACAAGTAGACTCGATGTCCCCAGTAAATCTTCTGAAAACCGAACTTTCCGGAAGTGCGGTCACAGCGAGTCTGACCAGATGGGGATGGCCGAAATGATTCATTTTCCTGTTTCCTTTATAAAATCCAAAACGGATTCAAGACTTTTTACATAAATACCGCCATCCGGTTCAATTATCCAATTATTTCCCTGATTTCGACGGGGCAGTACTACCTGAGAAATTCTGGCCGCTCTGGCAAAAGCCAGATCCGCCTGCGGATTGTCGCCAACCATCAATGTGGTTTCGGCGGCGGCGCCGGTCCGTTCAAGCAGCGCGGAATAAAATTCAGAACCTGACTTGCCACCGGCAATGATTACCTCACCGCCGAACCAGTCAGTCAGATATGGACAGTGATTGCGTTCGGCCAATCCTCCGAGCGATAATTTTGCCAGAATAATCTGTCCCGGATTGGTGGTTGCGGGATAAACCCGGATGCCGGGAAATTCCTGCTTCAGGCGGATCAGGAAATTTTTAGCGTCAGGATACATGAACAGGTGTTCCTGGTAGGTTTCGCACAGCGCTATCCAGAGTTGTTCTTCGGAAATACCGAACTTATCGAAAATTCCGAAAGGCCAGGTTCTGTTCTGAAACGGGGCATTCCTTTCGTATTCGGTTTCCAGCCAATCGCAAACCTCCGCGAACGACTTGCCGGTTCGCTGCATTATCAGCACGATTCCCGGATCGGCAGGGGCTGCCCGGCCCGGTTTGGGGTCGGTCAGGGTCGCATCGATGTCCACAAATACCGTTGACACTTTGAGTAACGGTTTTTCCAAATTTGTCATTTTTTTGTTATCCGATGATTGTTTTCAGAATTAATCTTTATGTGCGCATATCGAAACTGTTTTTACTTCGAACGGGGCAAGTTCCAGGTGCAGGGACGCGGCGGCACGATCGTCCAGGATTTTACGGAGATAATCCCCGATAATTATCTCCGTTCCGGCGGAAAATCCCGCGTATTCCATCGGCAGGTAAAGTTCGATATTCTGTATTTGATCCGCCGGATTGAAAACAACAATCACGGTGGGCACATCCGCATCGGGATTCGTGTGCATCACGGCATCAGGCCGCAACCCGTCCGGGGCGGCAAGGTGAATGAAATCCCCCTGCATGGTTTTGCGGTATTTTTGTGCAAATCCGATCCATTTCCGGAACACCGCTTCCGTTTCCGGGCCGCAATAAAAAGTGTCTCCAGTCATTGACGTTGTGTGTCCGTAGCCGAAAAATCCTCCGAGCGCATGATCGAGGATGTACGGGCGGGATTCGTCAAGCTCGATTGAGTTTCCGTGATACTCCCCGAGCGCCACGAATCCCCAGGTGGCCCATGCCGGAGTCGAGTAACGCGCCTGATAGATTGTCCGCCGGTAGTTGTTGATGAGTTCCAGTCCGGAGGCGTGACAAAAATCCTCTTCGCAATATCCGCCGGGAATTTTTGAAGCTCCCATCAGCAGATAGTTTTCAGCGCGGGGAACTTTTGCCGGGATTCCCCGTTTTACCATTTCCCCGAAAAAGTTTTTTTCCCACAACCAGTTGCAATATTCATAATTTCCGGGCGTGGTATGTTGATGACGAGAGTCACAGCAGGGGATTTCCGTAGGTCCGTCGATATCAATCCGGTCGAAACCGAGTTCGACAAGCCATTTGATTTTTTCCTTGATGAAATCCCCCCAACCGGAAAGAAAGCACATGTTTCCCCAGGCCGCCGGATCGAATTTTTCGCCATCTGGCCCGACGCATTCCCAGTCAAGGTGTTTTTCCCTTGCGTCACTGCCGTGCCAGGCGATGGAATAGGATGCATAAGTGGCTATCTTGAGTCCTTTGGCATGAGCATAATCAATAACCTTTTTAAGATCGCCGATACCGTTCGGGAACAAATCCTCCCTTGGAATGTAGTCGCCGATATTTGTCCACAACTGATCGACGAAAGCTCCAATGGTTTCGATGCCGTTGTTTGCGCAGCGATCGATAAGTTCAAGCAGCGGGTTGGGGCCGTCGCCGGATTCAATATTCGACATCTGAAAGGTTATGTCCGATGCCGGTGGATTCGGCATGATTTGTTTTAACACCCGGTTCTTCCAGACAGCGCGTCCTTCATAACTGTTCGGAGTGATTATCTGATAGATATTAAAACTGTCCAATGATTCACCGGGAAGTAGTTCTACGGAGATGTCCGATGGGAAAGCCCAGGAAAAGTAGTTGAAGTAAACCGGATAATTGAATCTGGTATCGATGCGGAAATCATGCAGCGCCAGAATGTCGGATCCCACCCGCCGGAAATAAAATATTTCCGGCACGATATTGTTTATCAATATCTCTTTATTTCCAATATTTTTTACCTTTACCCATTTTTTGAAAAACGGCAGTTCCTCGGAAATTTCATAAACCAGCGTAACTTCAATCTGGCGCTGAAACTCCTCCGGCGGACGGCAGATCAACTCAGCTGCCGGGCCAAATTCGCCCACGGAAATTTTAACGTCGACAACCCGGAAAACGCTGCCGCGGTCTTTCCAGAGATAGCACTTGGGGGTATTGATCCCAACTTCCAGCCACTCGTCATTCACTTTAACGGCAGCTTCGAACGGAAGCCCCCAGCCGGAACGGTGATGACTGCCCAGCCAGGTTTCGCTACCCGGAGCCCGGCTGAAAACATCACAACAAAACGGACCTTCGCCAATATTAATGTCTCTCCGGTAAAAAGGACTGTTTATCGTTATTTTATTTCCATCGGCAATAATAGGCATACGACTATCCTTATTTTCCGGAATTCTTAATTTCCAGGGCGCGGAAATTATATTTTTCCAGTTTGACCTTTAATTTATCTCCGGTTATCGGAAATTTCCCGCCATGATACAAACCAGAGGCTTGGAGCGGAAGCTTTTTAATCCCCATAACTTCAGGATTAAGAGTTAGGGTGACGCTTTGCGGTTCCGGGGAAGTGTTTGCCACGATCAGCAGAACCTTTCCCGGTTGTTTATAGGCGCTGACCTTGACTTCCGGTTTGTCACTCACGGCGGCTTGAGGTTTCTCCCAATACGGCAAAAACTTCGCGCCAACCATATTGAATTTTGCGCACATCTCGTAATAGCGGATTGCCGCCTTCCGGTTGCTCCACAACAGGCAGACCAACGAATCGTGCAGCAACGCCATACCGATAAACTGTTCAGTCGGAGCGGTGATCTTCTGCACCCGCCTGAGATCGGTTTTGAACATTGCCATTATCCAGGGAATGTATCCCCACTGCCGGCAGGTGAACTCCGCCCGCATTTTGTCAAGCGGAAAGGTTTCGTAATAATTGTCGTCCGGCCCGAGAGAAACCTGCTCTCCGTCGAACATTATATCGCAGAATGACAGCAGCGGCGCATCCAGCAGCGCCGATGAATGATCGACGATAAGGGTATCTTTTTTCTTTGCTTTCAGAAGTTTATATATTCTTTTCTTCATTTCGCGCTGGGCGAACACCGGATATTCCGCCTGTTGCTTGCCGTGCTCGTCGAAATACCCGCAGCCATGCTTGTCATTGGAACAGCGATTGACGAAACAACTGTCGAAGTAGTAGCCGTCGGTACCGTATTTTTCGGTGAGTTCGTTGCAGCACCACACCAGGTAATCGGCCCATTCGCTGTTCGGGCACACGGTAACACACATGCCCCAGTCGACTGGCGGCACGGTCTGCCACTGGTCGTAAAACAACTGGTATTCTCGCGACATTTCGTCTTTCATGACGGTTTTCGCATAATTCGATTCCTTGACCTTTTCGACGTCGAGAGCAGGCTTGCCCATGAATCCCGGCGAAGCATATGGAATTACGGTTTTACCACTTACCTGCGACTTCTTCACCCGCACGGCGAATTCTTTCGGATCGGCCGGAACTGGGGTGGAAAAAGCGGTCTGATACCGCCACGGGCTCCAGTGACTTTTGTTGCCAGGGATTTTTTTATTGTAGAAACGAACGTTCTGCCATTTGCGCCAGTCTTTCGGCCGGGCCTTCACCGGGGTTGCCATAAGTCCGAAAGTAATTTCCAGGGGTTTATCAATTACCACCTGATGATCAATAAATTTGATTTTCAGCAAATATGCATTTTTGCTTTTTTCAGAAGTTATCAATTCATTTCCCTTTACCCGCCAGTCTTTCATGCCCGGAGAAAACCATGCCAGTCCCACATTATCGTCACCGATCCATACCTGTCGTTTGTATGGCAGACTGAGTCCGTTTTTCGGAAGTTTTCCGGCGTATGTGCTCTGCCATTTCTCGAGGAAATAATGAACATATTTGGCGTACTTTGGATTGAATGGAATTACCAGTTCCAGGGAATCGACTTTTGCTTTACCTTTCGGGATTATCTTCAGGTCGAGACGTAGCATGCCGTCGAATTCAAGTTCCGCGGTTCCCGTGAAAGTGAGTTTTCCTTTACTTTCAGTTCCTTTCAGGATTATTTCGTCATTGAATTTTGCATTTTCTGTAACCGGAATCTTTGCGAGATTGCATGAACCGGAAGGAATTTTAATTATCAGGGAAACCGGACTTGCCAGAAGTTTATTTTTCTGGGTTGTTATTTGTTTTGGTATAAAATTTGAAGAAAAATCATAAGTTCTACCCCAGACATCGACTTTACCGCCGGAATAATCTACCGGGGTCCATGGCGGCGGGACGGAGTGGTCGATCCCCAGCTTGTTGCCGCGCCACGGTTCAGCGAATTTGTCCTGGAGTTTTTTCAGTTGCGCCGGTGACAGTTTTTTTGTTGCCCGGTCTTTAGAGGGAATGAATTTCAGCGGAATCCGGAGCCGGTAGAATTCATCTCCAGCCCGGCCGTCCCGAACCGCGAACTCGTAAAGATACGTATCTCCGGTCTTCAACCGGTTCGCCACCGCCGTGTCGATCCTGACTTCTCCTGATTGTCCGCCGTCGATTATCACCTGCTCCAGTTCTTTCACGTCAACAAGGGTTCCGTGAGGTGAAAACCACCGCGAATAAACCCGCAGGTTTTTGCCCTTTGCCGCGGGATTCATGAAATGCCAGTTGCAGGCTTTGTCAGCCGAATCGAGTCCGGCAAGATTCGGGGCCTGCACCGCCACACAGTCTTTTGTAAAAATCAGGACTGGAAATTGTTTCGGATCGCCGTAAGTGGTCCCGGCAATCGACGTCCATTTTTCGTTGCCGACGGCGAAATCGCGACACAGATTGATACCCCAGCGGGTATTGTTGGAGGGAGGTTTAACGCCCAGGGAGGCAAATGGCACAGCCAGTTCCGCGCTCCAGAGCTTATCCGTCACATGATTGCGGAATTCCCAATCGGCATTCCAGTCTCTGTTGGTTCCCTTGCGGTCAAACATATCCCCCTGGAAGTTCCCGAGAAACTGTATTACCTGTTTTTCATCGCCGGTACATCCCGGGTCCAGATAAACTTCCAGCGAATCGCTCTGGCAGATGCTGCCGTCGTCGCGCTTGCCGGTTTTCTCCCCGATCAGTCTGCCGCCCGGAGGAATCGGCGAAAGCATTCCGATATAAAGTTTTTTATTGTCGTAGGTGATGAGAAATCTGACCTGATTGGTTGCCAGGCGCTTCATCCCCAGCGAGATTGTTCCACTGACAATTGCGGCGTCCCGCCATTCTTCCGGACTGACTTTTCCGTCCATGACCGGTGGTTTGAGCGCAACGGGAATACTAATCAGAATTTTTTTTTCCGACAATTTATTTTCCTTTAATTTCTGTTGGGATTCACGGTTGATTTTTATAAGATTGAATTGCCGGTAAAGGTCCAGAACTTCTTCCGGACTCAATACCCGGTCATAGATCCGCAGTTCATCGATGAGGGTATCAGGTTCGACTGGTTGATATCCCCACCGGTTGACGCTGGCGCCGATAAAAAAGTATTTTCCGAAACCGGCCGGTTTATCCGGCAGATTCAGCGACTTTACCGCTTTTCCGTCAAGATAGAATGTCATCTTTCCTTCCCCCCAGGTGGCGGCAAGCTGGTGCCACTGTCCCGGACGCCAGTCAAGGCCGCCTTTCCTGATCACCTGAGGTTTGTTGCGCTTGTTCCGAATGCCGATCAGGTACATTATCTGGTTAGGCTGATTGAAAAATTTATATATAAGCATCATCTCCGAGTTTTTCGACGGACCGAAAGAATCGAAAAACACCCGGAAACATTTGTCGTCGAAAAAGAACTTGTCAGAACCTGCGAACATGACTATCGATCCGCTTTCCGGATTGATGTTTCCAGCCGTTTCGTAACGCAGCTCCGTTTTGCCTCCGTTGACCAGCGCGGCCCCGCCTTTCAAACCTTTTTTCTCTGCCCAGATAATTTTCTTATCTCCTTTGACCGTTGCTTTCGGTTTGCCTTTTGCGATTACGGCGTCAAGTCCCTTATCGTAATCCGCATAAAAAATCAGTCCCTTATCGAGTTGTTTTTCAGACTCTGAAAAAACCCGAGGAATTAGAGCGAAAATAATTAAACATAAAAAAGCCGTCATCAATTTTTCTGAAAAATTCATAATTTTATCCTTATTTTTATAATTTATAATGCCGTAACTTCAGTTACATAACCATCAACGGTCACTGTAACATACATTGTAACGGAAGATCCAACTCCAGAGGCCCTTTTGATGCCTACCATAACCCCACTGCCGTCAGGTACAATCTGAACATCAAAGTTACCACCTATTCTAACAGGTGCAACAAGATCGGAAATAGTTGTTCCAGAAATAAGTTTTTTCGTGTAGTATGTACTCCTTGCCACCCCCTGCACAACTCCGTGAATTTTCACTTCAAGGACAGTATGACCAACAACTTTTACAGAGTTAACATATGTTGTATCACTGGTATTTGATACGAATCTTGTGAAAGTTATTTTTTTATCGCTGGAATTTAAATTTATACCATTCTCACCTGAAAATAAAGTTGTGACATCACTGGCAAACCGGTTCCCACTCATGGTAATACCGGCATTATTACTTGAATCTGAAACCACTGCATTCAATATCTGGTGAAAAGCATTTCCCGTAATAGTCACATCTTTTGCTCCGGATTCTATTGAAATGCCTGTTCCCTCAGAGGCGGTTGTATTGTTGAATATATTTCCATTTATTATGGTATTGTATGTTTTGTTGCCTAAAATAATATGATAATCAGATTCACTGGAAAACTGATTTCCGGTAATTGCAGTTTTAGTAATGGTTCCGGTTGTCGCCGCTAATTCAATTGCACAATCAGTATGTCCTTCAAATGAATTGTTACAAATTAAGTAGTTTCCCGTGGCATTTGTTCCGGGATTAATATAAATATGAGAATATTCATTTAAAAATTTGTTATTACAGATATACAATCCGGCAGTTGTCGGCGCATCAATTCCAATCGCATCCTCAGAAGAAGAGGAAAAGACATTATTGATAATATAACTGTCGCCAATATCCGAATTAATTAAGTTTTTCAGATATAATCCTGCATACTTATAGCCACCAAACTTACAGCCTTCTACAACAATTGAATTTGCGCTTTCCGTTTTATAAGAATATTCCCCATGCAGAAAATAACAATTTTTTATTGTACTATGTCCATGTCCTGATGCCGTGGATAGAACAGAAATAAAAGCTGCAGTTGTTTCTGCATCATCTAAAGCAGTGAAGGTGATATTTTCGATATCCAATTTTTTATTTGTTGTAAAAACCGTAATATCATTGGTTTTAGTTAGAATATCTGATCCATACCATCCCTCTCCCAGAAGTCTTACCGGTTTTGTGAATGTAACACCGGAAGAAATCAAATAATGTATATTGGTTGATGGTATAAAAATAGTTCCACCATCTGCTCCCAATGCATCATGCGCATCCTGAAATGCACCTGAATCATCAGTAACGCCGTCACCCGTTGCGCCATAATCAGTAACGTAGACATAATCACTGTACACATTCCCGCATAGCAGTGATGCTAAAATAAATAATAATGCAATAACAAATGCATGAATATTATGAGATCTTAATTTCATTATGATTTCCTTTCTGTCATCAAAAATCAAGTTTTAAATAAACCATTTATAAAAAGAATAATTCCTTTAACCTCACAAGTTTTGTTTTATAATTATGAATAATATTTTAATTTTCAGGAAATATTTTTCCTTTGAGAAGTATCCAAAGTTGATAATTTGTAAAATTTATTATTCGGTAATTTCGAGTCCGAGAGTCGTATTGACCGGTTTGACGCATGAAATATTGTGATTGTATTTTATCGAACCAACATGTCCGTCAAGGAAAAGGATATCGACATTGCCCATGCAGTTTTCGCCGCCGGGACCGTGATATCCCCCGAGCCGGTACCAGACGGAAGTAAGCCGGTTCATATCGTCGGTAGTTCCGAACTGGGAGGTCTGGAATCCGGCCTTGGCGGGATCGCGGCTGTCGGCCAGCAGCGGTCTCCGGGTAATGTTCGTGACCCGGTTCATCTTCATACCTTTTTTGGTGGCCGAGAGTACATGCATCAGGTACAGGTTGTAGTTGTACGTGGTTTTATAACCGGTTCCCTGCGTGTAACCTTTGCCGAAAAACGTAGGACAGTATAAAAAACCTTTGTTCAGTGGCGGAACCCCGTTATTGATATCCGCGGTTTGATAAAGCAGGTCATCCCAGGCTACCCCTGGGGTAGTGGTTGCTCCCGGCATGATGATATTATCATAATCGTTTGCGTAGACGGCGATGTAAGTGCCGATCTGCTTCAGGTTGTTCAGGCAGCTTGCCTGCTGCGCCGTTTCCCGCGCCTGTTTCAAGGCCGGAAGCAGCATTGCCGCCAGTATGGCAATGATTGCTATTACAACCAGTAACTCGATTAGAGTGAATTTTTTCTTCATGACCGCCTCGTCTTGTTGTTTATATTTTATTTACCGATTTCCTCAGTATTAATTGATTTTCAAGTACAAAATCACCGATTATAGTTTTCCCGTTGAGTTGTTTGAGGAGCAGGTCAGTGGCCTTCCACCCGATAGCGGAGGGATCATGAGTAATGGTAGTAAGCGGAATTTTCATATACTCCTGATATTCCACATTGTCACCGTAGCCCATCACAGAGATATTTCCCGGAATCTGAAGTCCGGAATCCTCGATCGCCCTCATGGCCGGAAAAGCAAGTTCATCTCCCAGGCAGAACAGTGCGGTTACTTCAGGATTCGCTGAAACAAACTCTTTGACAGTCTGATATTCGTTATTCTGCCGGGTTGTGATAAGGTAATCCGGCTTCCACTGCAGCTTGGCCGCCTTTATCGCGTTTTTAAAACCGTTGTGACGCAAATCCGCAACCGGATCGCCGCAATAATGATAAGTGAGCATGGCGATGCGGCTGTGTCCCTTGCTTATCAGGAAATCCACTGCCATTTTCACCCCTTTGCTGTCATCGCAGTAGACATTGCAGATTTCGTTGACAACACTTTTCCCGATGATTACCAGCGGCATCTTCCGCTGTTTGATCGTGGCAACCATCTTCGGGGACCAGCAGGGATCGCCGAGAAATACGATGATTCCCGCAACCCGCTGCTGGATCAAAAGCTTGAGCGCCTGATTGTCAGCACGTTCACTGGCGCCGGCCTTCACCAGCAACGGAGTATATCCACTGTTACGGATGTCCGCTTCCAGAGCTTCGAGCAGGCCTGAAAAATATTTGCCGCGCAGCTGCGGCAGCAGGATTCCTACGGTTCGCGTGCAGCCTTCGACGAGTGACCTTGCAAGCAGGTTCGGCACATATCCGAGCTGTTCAGCCAGATTCTGTACCCGCTCACGGGTTTTCAGCGAAATATCCTTATCGCCCCGAAGCGCTTTGCTTACCGTTATCTGGGCTACTCCAAGCTGTTTTGCAATCTGTTGCTGACTTACTCGCGACATATACTGTTACCTAACACTGTTTGCTAATAGTATATCGGAATATTCCCCGTCTGTCAAGTGCGCCGTAAGGGAATTTCTGATAAAATATATTATCGCGTAAACGAGCTTTGCAGAAAACGTGACAAACTCAGGAGCGCAATTATCGGGAATAATGCCGATGCCGTGTCTCATGTGGTAATTGAATTCAAGCAACTCGATGACGAACTCACCGTCCTCGAAATCCAACTCCGGAACTTGCAGGCATCCGGAATCATCAGCCGGGACATCAGCAAGACTTGTGAGTCAGTGGGCGCAATCTGGGAGAGCACTTACCCGCCGAACGCTATCATCTTGCGCATTTGCTATTCGACAAGATTGTGATAACCAGAGAAACCATGCAGATGAACATCAAAACCCACGGGATGGCATCGCTGGTCAAGGAACTTCAGGCCGGGAATCCGAACGTGTGTCTGACTACGGACATCGGCAACCATACCGTGACGTTGAAAGTTCCGATCATCGTCAAACACAAGCGCGGACGAAAAGTGATCCTCGCCCCCGACAGCGAGCATCCCGAAGCCGAATCCCCCGTCCAGGAAACGATGTTTTTAGCTTTGGCCAGAGCACACGCCTGGTGTAAACTGATCGAATCCGGGAAGGTCGCCACCGTTACTCAACTGACGGACAAGCTTCAACTCGACATCGCCTACGTGACTAAAATATTGCACCTTGTAAATCTCTCGCCCAGACTCCAGGAGGCGATCATCGCGGGCCGGGAGCCGGATGGGTTGTCGTTAAACCGGCTCCGCCGGGGAATTCCGGTGGAGTGGGAGAAGCAGAAATGGCTTTTGGGAGTCACCTTGTAGTGGGAAATTCCCCGGCAATAACGCAATCGCTTCAATTATCTTTTTCCTGTATATGTAAATTACCGTTATATAGCTTGAAACATGTGCTGCATCCGCTACCATAATACTTACTTTAATCGTTATCTATTTCAATAAATATTATTCATTTTTTAAAAACACCACTTGCTTTTAGTGTCTTTTTCCAGTATACGTAAAAAGTGTCGAAACATTTCCGCACTCGAAAAAATTCAAAAGCGGCTAAAAAAATGACGAACTGTTCAAATACAATTGAAGTTGGCAATACCGGACAGCAGCAAAGTTTATTTTGTGTATGTATTGATAAAGAAACTCATCAAATAACGGGTCAGCAATGAATATCAAAAACATTTTCGTCACGGGCGGATCGGGAAAGGTGGGGCGGGCATTGCTCCCGGAACTGGTCAAATCTGGATACAACATCAGGGCTTTGCAGTTTGATGAAGACCTGGTCACCTGTCCGGGGGTTGAAATCATGCAAGGGGATTTGGGCGATCCCGGTATGGCTCCCCAAGCTGTTCAGGATATTGATGCGGTTATTCATCTGGCGAATGTCAAGGAAAATCGTGACCGCTTTATGCGTGAAAACGTTGGCGGAACCTTTAATCTTCTCGATGCCTGCCTGCGATGCGGCGGCATTAAACAGTTCATCCAGGCCGGATCGGACGCACGGGCGGGAATCTACTACTTCCCGCGCCCCTGTCCTATCGATGAAACATTTCCGCATTGGGGCTATCCGGGATATTATCCGTTATCAAAAATACTGGAGGAGACGCTTTGCGAGCAGTATATCAGGACGTGGCAATTGCCGGTAACAATCCTGCGCTTCTGTTGGGTATTCGATGAGGACGACGTCCTAGCGCATTGCACGTTACGGGAACCTAACTTCGGGGTGCCGGTATGGCGGGAGTTGGCAAAAACGCCTGAACAGAAAAGTTATTTTGATAACGATACCGACGCGTCGGCCTGTATGATTCACGAAGACGGCAAACCTTGTATCCGCCACGTGGTCTGGATAAAGGACGTTGTACATGGATGCATGTGTGCTTTGGGCAACAAAGCGGCGCTGGGCGAAGCCTTCACGATTGCGGGACCGTCCCCGTTTTCCTATGATGTGCTGGCAAATTATATTTCGGCCAAGCTGGATATTCCCGTTGTTGAATTTATAAATCCTGAATATCATGATTTCCGCCATGATCTATCGAAATCGAAATCGATTCTTGGGTATCGCCCGGAATGGGATATCCTGAAGATCGCGGACGCCGCAATGGAATTCCGGCGCAGCGGAGCTGAACGCACCCCGACAAAGTATATCGGCTAATCTCTGGAGTATTTATGGAAAAACTCAGACATGGAATAATCGGTCTTGGATTTTTCGGTGAAAAACATGCCGAAGTATTTTCCAACGTCAGTCCGGTGGAGTTGACGGCAATTTGTACGCGGCGTCCCGGACGGCTCAAAGAGGTTGGAAACCGCTTCAATGTACCCAAACGTTATACGGATTACCGCGATCTGCTTGCCGATCCTGAAATTGATTCCGTAAGTATCGTAACCCATATCGACGACCATCGCGACATCACAATTGCCGCGTTGAACTCGGGGAAACATGTTTTTCTGGAAAAACCGATGGCGGGAAATGCCGGGGACTGTGATGCAATGATTACCGCCGCGAAAAATGCGCGGGGAATTTTTTTCATCGGCCACATTTGCCGGTTTGACACCAGGATAGCGCTGGCAAAAAAAGCAATAGCCGAAAACCGGCTCGGAAAGATCGTGACAATGTGCGCAAAGCGCAATCTCCCCAAAAACATCAGCGCGGAAACTCTGGATAAGATTTCACCATTGATGGGCGACGGTATCCACGATACGGACTTGATGTTGTGGTTCAGTCAATCACGGGTCAAAAGCGTGTATGCGCGAAACGTCAGAATCCGCGATTTCGCTTATCCCGACATCGGTTGGGCAATGCTGAATTTCGAGGACGACTCCCTGGGAGTGATTGAGACCGCCTGGTATCTGCCAGAAAACACGCCTTATGCAATTGACGCGAAAATGGAAATTATCGGAACCGCCGGAGCGCTGTCGATTGACTGCGGCAATGCCGGACTCAGCATTAACGACGCCAATGGCATATCGCTTCCGGATACCAGATACTGGCCTGACCTGTTCGGCCAACGGACCGGAGCGCTGCGCGACGAAATATCGTATTTTGTCAGTTGCGCTCTGACCGGCAGCCAGCCGGAAATAATCACTCCGGAGGAATCGCGGATGGCGGTGGCGGTTATGAGCGCCGCGGAGGAATCGGCCGCATCCGGAAAAGTCGTTGAATTATGAACCGGGAGGATCAAGTGAAGTTCGACCACATTGGTATGATAAGCACAAAGAAACAGAAAAATGAGCGGTTTGTTCCCGCAACGAAAGTATGGGTCACGGAACCGGCCGGACATCCTTACAGTATCGAATGGCTCAGGTTCGAAGAGGATTCCCCGGTCACCGGTCCGGTCCGCAACCAACCGCACATTGCATTCAAGGTTGACAATATCGAGTTTGCCGCAAAAGGAATGAAGGCGCTGCTGGAACCTTTCGACGGCGGTTTTGCCAGGGTCGGTTTTTACCAGAACGGCGATGGGGCGGTTATTGAATTCATGCAATATTACGAATAAGGAAACTGTAGTGAAGCGGCCGAATATAATTTTTATAATGAGTGACGACCATGCTGCGCACGCGCTGAGTTGTTACGGCAGTGTTATCAACAAGACTCCGCATCTGGACCGGATTGCCAACGAGGGCATGAGGTTTGACAACTGCTTCTGCACAAATTCCATTTGTTCTCCGAGCCGCGCTACCATCCTGACCGGAACTTACAACCATGTCAACGGGGTCAGAACCCTTGCCGACCATCTGGACGGAGAAAGCCGTATGACTTTTCCGAAATTATTGGGGCGGAATGGCTTTCAAACCGCGATAATCGGCAAGTGGCATTTGGGGCATGGCGGAAAATTTGACCCGAACGGCGTTGACTACTGGAACATTCTGCCTGGCCAAGGAGAATATCACAATCCCGAATTCATTGAAATGGGCAAAACCCGGAGAGTAAAAGGATACGTCACGGACCTGATTACCGATTCCTGTCTGGACTGGCTTGAACGGCGCGATCCCGAAAAGCCGTTTTGCCTGTTGTGCCATCACAAAGCCCCCCATGATCCCTGGGAACCGGATGATAAACACCGTAACATGTTCAAAGACATTGAAATGCCGCGGCCGAAAACTTTTTACGACGCATATGAAAACCGCGCATCGGCCGCGGCCGCAAGTACCCAGCGGATTGAAATGATGAACGTTCTGTTCAATGACAATGACGTGCCCCCGGAAGGTTTGAGCATCGAGGAGCTGAAAGAATGGAATTATCAGAAATTCATCAAGGACTATCTGCGGGTAATCGCTTCCATCGATGATAATACCGGACGCCTGCTGGATTATCTTGATAAAAACGGTCTGGCTGAAAACACCATTGTCGTATACACTTCGGACCAGGGATTTTTCCTCGGCGACCACGGCTGGTGCGACAAGCGGTTTATGTATGAAGAGTCGCTTCGTATGCCGTTAATGATCAGGTTTCCCGCCATCATTGCTCCCGGAAGCGCATGCGCCAGGATGGCGCTGAACACGGACTTTGCCCAGACTTTTCTCGACTGCTGCGGAGTGCCGACGCCGGAAATAATGCAGGGACGGTCAATGCTGCCGCTACTGAAAGGCGAGGAACCGGACAACTGGAGAGATTCGATGTATTACCGCTACTGGATGCACCTTGGGCATTTCAACGTCTGTTCACATTACGGCGTCAGGACTGAACGCTACAAATTAATTTTTTATTACGCGCAATCATTGGGATGTTCGGGAACCCGCAATGAATCATGGGCTCCGGAATGGGAACTGTTCGACCTTGAAAAAGATCCCGAAGAAATGTTCAGCGTATATGATGTTCCCGAGTATGCGCCAATCGTGGCGGAATTAAAGCGTGAGCTTCACCGGAAAATGGCGGAAGTTGGTGATGTTCCGGCGGATAATGAATTTTAACCAAGTTGCGGAGCGAGAGTGAATATGTTGAAAATAGGATTGATCGGCGGCGCGAAAAAATGGCACGGCATGACGTTTTCGGAGATTATCAATGGCTATGACCATGAGCAGGCGGCGAAAAAACAATGGCCGCCGCAATACAATACCGTTCTGGATGGAAGCGCCCGGATTACCGATATTTGGGACCCGGTAAGGACGGAAGCGGAGGAAGTCGCGGAAATATGCGGAATCCCTAATGTCCGCAACAACTTCCTTGATGTTATCGGGAAAGTTGACGGGGTGATTATAACAGACGACTGCTCCATGACACACCAGAAAAAAGCGCTGCCGTTCATCAAAGCGGGATTGCGGATATTCATTGACAAACCGATTTCATCCAGTCCCGGAGAAGCAACGGAATTTTTCAGGCTCGCGGAACGATACGGGGCGAAACTTTTTTCTTCGTCGGCCCTGCGTTTTGCTGATGAAGTCACGGCCTTGCGGAACGGCCGGCGCCAATGCGGGATACTGGCAACCGGTTCGGCAATCTGCCGTAAGTATGGAGAAAGTTTCACTTTCTACGGAATACATGCGATGGAAATGCTTTGCTCGATAGTTGGAATGCCTATTGCCGCTGTCGCCAACACCGGCACAATTGAAGGAGATATCGTTACGGTTGAATTCACCGGCGGCGCCCGTTTTACGGTGTCCGCTTTTCAAGAGATATCCGACACTTTCCAGGTAAATTTATTTGGCAGCGGGGAGGCGCGCACTGTTACGGCGGATAATTCAGAAGGTTTTTATTTCAATCTTCTGAATGAGATCGTCAAGTTTTTCCTTACCGGCAAATCCCCGGTCGATGCCGGGGAAACCATTAATATTATTGCCACGCTGGCGGCCGCTGAAAAATCAGCCGCAAACGGCGGTAAATTCGTAAAAATTCAAGGAGCAGAATGTGATGAACGGTCAACGCATAACAGTTACTTCCGGGAAAAAAGTAATCCTCGAACCGTTCTCTGTGGAATCTCCGGGGAATAATGAATCAATAGTAAAAATTGATTACTCACTTATCAGTCCCGGAACGGAAATCAATATTCTCCGGGATGAAGGTTTCAACAATAGTTATCAGCCTGGTTACGTGGCTGCGGGAATTTTGCTCGAATCGAAAGATGAACGCCTGCAAAACCTGACCGGCAAAAGAGTATTCTGTTTTCCCGCCGCGGACGACAGCTCCGGTTGTCATGCTTCCGTTAAACTTATGCGCAGGAACGGATTGCTCGTTGAAATCCCTGAAGCCCTTGAAACGGACAAAGCCTGTTTCGCGCGCTTTGTCAATATCGCAATGACCCCTTACTGCAACGCCTCGCCCAAAACGATGGGTTCGGTCCTGGTGTCCGGACTCGGACCGGTGGGAAACCTAGTAGGGCAAGTTGGCCGGATACGCGGTTTCCAGGTAATCGGCGCCGATCCCAATCCGGTGCGCCGGGAAAAAGCAATGCAAGCCGGTTTCGACACGGTCCTTGATCCGTTCAGCGTTGACCTGGCAAGTGAAGTTAAAGCTCTGACCGGCGGCGGGGCCGATCTCACGGTCAGCGCCACCGGTCTGGCCGCCCCTTTTATCGACTTGCTCAAAGCTACCACAACCGGCGGGGAAGTCTCCACCCTCGGCGGCGCCTGGCAGGGAGTGCAGGAGAACCTTGGAACCGTAATCAGCGAGATACATCTGCGTCATCTGACGGTTCGCGGCGGCTGGGAATTAATGCTGCCTTTCCGGAGTGCCGGCGCTTCTCCGGTCGCGTCTGTTGAAGCAAATCTGAAAAACGCTTTCCGCTGGCTGGGAAATAACGCAATCAACCTGGCTCCGGTATGGACTAAAACCATCGATCCTGAAAACTTCGCCGAGGCATATCAACAGATCGGAACCGGCAACGATGACTATTTCGGAGTCGTCGTTGACTGGACAAAATGCTCTTAGTTCCACAATCAGGATCAATTGATATATCAACCTATACAAAGGAATTGGCAGGAATATAATGAAGCGAGTTCTAATCTTATTTACTCTGGCAATTGCATTGACGGGAAATGCCGCCGGTCCGGCATTGAACCCATACCCGAAACAGGTCAAAACGGGACAAGGTTCGTTCACCGCGAAAAACCTCAAGATCGTTGTTTCTCCGGCAATTGCCGAAGCCGACGCCAACGGGGCAGTTATCCTTAAAGAAAAGCTCCAGCGGAAAGGAATCGATGCGCGGATTGTCCGCGAAAACACGCTCCCTGATTCGCCTTGCGTGGTCTTTGACGGATTCGGCGGTTACGGATTGTTGAAAAAATCTGGCGTGAAACTTCCGGAAAAACCGTTGCCGGAGGAAGGTTATTTTATCGATGTCAGTCCCAAACGCATCTATGTTGGCGCGGCTGACCGGCGCGGAATGGTTTACGCCGCGCTGACTCTGGCCCAACTGTTTGACAAACAGGGCAAGGCGCCGGTATGCAGGATCGTCGACTGGCCGTCTTTGCGGATGCGCTGCAATATGCTCCAGGTTCCCGCTTACACCGTTCAGGGCTGGAACATGTTGCAATGGCGTCCGAAGAAAAATCTCCGGTTATACGCAAACTACAAAACGGCGAAAGATTTTCTCCCGATACTGAAAGCGGCAACCCAAAGTTCCCTCGACCGTAAACTCAACACCATTGCAATCGACATCAACAATGTGTTTCGGTTGATGGCGTATCCGAAGATGGCATTGCCGGAGTCAGTTCCGGTTGAAGAACTTAAGCCAATAGTGGAACTGATCCGAAAATATTATG
This sequence comes from Victivallales bacterium, assembly GCA_963678815.1. Taxonomy (GTDB): domain Bacteria; phylum Verrucomicrobiota; class Lentisphaeria; order Victivallales. The sequence goes on along the minus strand of OY787460.1, from coordinate 1,734,610 downwards.
CCGACCCGGTTCCACTGCTTGACCTGTTCAGTCACCAGGAACATTTCCTCGCCGTGGCCCGGCCCGACCTTATGTTGGTTAAATTGCGGCAATACCCCAAGAAAAGTGTCGGAAAATATGACGACATGTTCTACTGGGAACCGGTTTACGACCCGCACAATCCCGAGGTCCAGAAAATAGTAAAGGCCTCAATTGATGAAGTGGCCGCGCTGTTCAAGCCTAAATATATCCATGTTGGGCACGACGAATGCAGCGCGTTGAAATTCGTCAAGCGCAAAAAACAAACCGAGATTCCCGAACTTTTCGCCTACAGTGTGAATTTTCTCCGCGATTATTGCAAAAACAAACACAACGCAAGGATAATGATCTGGGGCGATATGCTGTTAAGCACCCGGGCGTTCAATTGCTCCGCTCATGGCAATCACCAGGGCGCGCCAACCTGGATGGCGATTCGCAAGCTGCCGAAAGACGTAATCATCGCCGACTGGCAATACTACCCGTTTACCCGTCCGTATCCTGGCAGGGACAAACCGTCGCGCACCGACTATCCGTCGTCTCTTTACTTCACCGACAACGGATTTGACGTTATCGGCGCCACCGTAACCAAGCCGATAATGAACGGGAAATTATATAAACGATTCAAGAAATTTGCGGATCACAGCAAAAACTTTTCAAGATACGTCAGCGAACTCCCCCAGGAAAAAACCGCCGGCAAAGGTCTGGGTGCCGGGATGATGCTGACCAATTGGTACATGAACCCGGTTTCGCACAAGATGTTTATCAATAACCGGCACGGTTGCCTGGAATATTCCGCCGAGCATTTCTGGAATGGCGGCAAGCGCCTCGAACCGGAAACTTTCAAGGAGTGGAAATGGACAAAATGAGAATAATGAAGTTATCCACAGCGCTTATAATTTTTATCCTGATAACCTTTACCGGACATGCGAAAGTTACGCCTAATTCGTTTTTTGCCGACAACATGCTGCTCCAGCGGGACATGGAAGTTTGCGTCTGGGGCATTGGTCAGCCGGGAGAAAAAGTAACGGTGTACATTGCCGGAAACCGCATTTCAGGAATTGTCGGCGAAAATGGCAAGTGGCGAGTCATGCTTCCGACGATGCGGGCGGGCGGACCCTATGAACTGAAAATCAACGAACTTACTTTCAAAAATGTTTTGATCGGTGAACTCTGGCTTGCGTCCGGACAGTCGAACATGTGGGTTCCGGTCATCAGGTGCGTCAATGCGCAAAAAGAGATTGCGGCGGCAAAGTATCCGTGCTTGCGGTTTTATAAAATGGACCGCACGCCGAATACGGTTCCGCAGAATTCCTGCAAAGGCGTCTGGGAAGTCTGTACCCCGGAATCGGTTAAAATGTTTCCCGGCGTGGCATACTTTTTCGGACGCGATTTGTTGAAAAAACTTGATGTTCCGGTCGGCGTCATCCGCTGTGTTTACGGCGGCACCGACATCACCCAGTGGATGAGTCAGGAAAAACTCGCTTCGATCCCGAATTGCCCCGACTACCTGGCAATATATGAGCGCAGACAAAAAAAGGTGCTGGAAAAAATCGAGGAATATAAATCAAAAAAACAAGAGCCTCCGAAAAACCTCCGCCCAAAGCCGCACCGCCGTCCCCACGCGGAATTCAACGGCATGGCGTGTCCGCTACTCCCCGCCGTATTCCGGGGGGTGATCTGGTATCAGGGAGAGGCCGACAAGTGGCAGGGATATTTTTACCGGGTTCTCCTGACCGCGTTGATCGACGACTGGCGCAAACAATGGAAACGCCCCGATATGCCGTTCATTTTCGTTCAGTTGCCCAACTACAACCTGTTTTATAAAGTTCTGTCTCCGCTGTGTCTCGCGGAACTCCGGGAATCCCAGGAATACGTGTGGCGCAACACCAAAAACACCGGCATGGCCGTAACCATCGACACTGGGGACGGCGCCGTTCATCCGAAAACCAAACGGCAAGTCGGGCAGAGACTGGCCGCCATTGCCCTGCGCAACGTTTACGGAATGAAGAATGTTCCGGCATACGGCCCTTTTTACCGCAGGATGAAAAAAGAAAACCAAAGCATACGGATTTTCTTTGACAAAGCCGACGGACTCTTTTTCAAAAACAACGAATCAACCGGCTTCGAGATTGCCGGGAAAGACAAAAAATTCGTTCCGGCAAATGCCGTCATAAGCGGAAATACCGTCATTGTGTCCAGTCCGGGAGTGAAGGACCCGGTGGCAGTGCGTTACGGCTGGACCGACAACCCGAAATGCCGCCTGTATGATAAAAACCGCCTGCCTGCGGCGCCGTTCAGGACCGACGATTGGCCGCGGATGTCGGAGAAATAAAGATCATGTTTGAATCAGCCGAAAGATTGAAACGGCAATTTGCCGAGGCCGATCAGGCGGGAGTGCGCTTGTCGATCCGGGAAAAACTGATTAGGGAAGCGCTGGAACCGCATAAAAACAAACCCCGGCAACTTCGCCGCGCCGAGGCTTTCAAGTATTTGCTGGAAAAAACTCCAATTCACCGTTATGATGGCGAACTCATTGCCGGTTCGATTATCGGACTCTTTCCGCTGCTTACGCCCCAGCCTTCTTTCGATTCACTCCTGGAGGAAGCCGATTCCCACATAGCCGGATTGTTGGAGAAAAATCATGCGTTCAATACCGGACGCGCCTTGATGGAACATGATTTTGACTACCGAGGATGCCGCTTGCAGTATGAAGACCTGAAAGAAATTTCCCGCATCCTGAGTGGCAAGTATAAAACCCTTTCCTGCCAGGCAATTTTTTCCACCCTCCAGCAGTTCTTTTCCATCTCCCCGCAAATATACTCGACAACCACCAAAGCCTTGGGAGGAACAAAATCTCTGCTGAAAGTGGACGCCGAAAGTTTTTTATGGAACAGCGCCAATCATTTGGCGGTCAATTACGGGAAAGTGCTGAAACATGGGTTTGGCGGATTGCGCGAAAAGGCGCTAAAATTGCGTCTTTCCACCTCGGACGGCGAAGCGGGAGAATTTTATGACGCCGTTGAAATCTGCTTAACCGCGGCATCGAATTATATCCGCCGGTATGAGGGTTGCGGACATCTGGCCGAAGCTCCGGCAAAAAGCTTCAGGGACGCTCTCCAGTTGTTCTGGTTTACCCACATCATTATGGCAACCGCGGGTGGAATTGCCCTGGCGGCGGGACGTTTCGACCAATATATGCTTCCCTATCTCCAGGCGGACAAAATTTCATCAGGAGAAGCGCTGGAACTGTTATGCAATCTGTGGGTGCGTTTCAACGAACCCAGGATCGGCGCGGTCCAGAACCTGACCATCGGGGGGATGACCGGTAACGGCCAAGACGGGGTAAACGACTTAACCTATTTATGCCTTGAAGCGGCCAACGCGGTTGCCATGCCTTATCCGAATTTGTCCGCAAGGTTCAGTTACAATCCGCCAGAAAAATATTTTGACGCCTGTATTGACACGGTCGCGTCCGGCCACGGTCAACCGGCATTGTTCAATGACAAAATATTTGTAAAGGCGCTGGAAAAGTCAGGTTTCGATTTACATGACGCCAGGAATTACTGCGTCATGGGGTGCGTTGAAATCATGATTCCGGAAAAAATGCCTTCATGGGAGTTCGGCCCGTCGTTCAGGTTTCCGCAAATACTGCTCCGGACTCTGCGGGAAAAAACCAATTACCATAACTTCAGCGGTTTTCTGTTTAAATTCAAACAAAACCTGTTCGCGGAAATTGACCGGCTTTTCGCCATCAGTAAGGACAGGTACAGGGATCTGCGTAAAATCGGATGCGACCCGTTCGGTTCCGCCCTGATAGACAATTGTCTTGAACGAGGCCGTGATTTCTACAGAGGAGGAGCGGTTTATCCTGCCGCGATCGGAGCCTGGGGGGTGGGCCTTGGAACCGCAACCGACTCGCTGTTCGTGCTGAAAAAACTCGTATTTGATGAGAAAGAACTCACCGTGGATGAATTCCTGGAAGTGGTTAATGACGATTTTTTCAATCATGAATTACTGCGTCAGCGGCTTATCAACCGTATCCATAAATTTGGCAATGACGTCAACGAGGTTGATTCCCTGGCGGCCGGTATAGCCGACGCTTTTTGTAGGCATGTGCTTAAACATCGCGGACCGGACGGGGAATTTTATCTGCCGCTGCTGGCGTCATATATAGCCCATGTCAATGCCGGAAATTCTCTCGGGGCAACTCCCGACGGCCGGAAAGCCGGGGCGCCGCTCAGCGATGCGGCTTCGCCCGTTCAGGGACGTGACGTTTCCGGCTTGACGGCGGCCTTGAATTCCGTTTGTAAAATCAACTTTTCCAACGCTCCCGGCGGGGTCGCGGTCAATTTCAAACTTCCCGAAGGATTTTTAAATAATCGCACCGGCCGCGAACGTTTCAAAGCTTTGCTGAAAGCCTATTTCTGCGGCGGCGGCGCGCAAGTGGTCTTCAATCTGGTTGCGACAAAGACGCTCCGCGAAGCCGTGGACAATCCGGAAGCATACCGGAACATTGTTGTCCGGGTTGCGGGATTCAACGAATTTTTTCACAAACTGGACCGCAAGCTGCAATTGGAAATAATTTCCCGGAATGAACAGATAATATGAAAAAACAGTTATACGAATTGTTATGGATACCGTTCAATGAACTGAACCAAGGAGGTTTGCGATGAAAGCCGCGGTGGTTTCCGCTCCCGGAAAAATAGCTGTCTGGAACGTTCTCGATCCGGTCATCGGTGATCCGTATGAAGCAATCCTCAAAGTGGAAGCCTGCGCAATCTGCAATTCAACTGACGTAAAACTCCTGGAAGGCAAAATCAGGCCGTGCGGTTTTCCGTTTATCCTGGGACACGAAGCTATCGGCAGGATTGTAGAAGCAGGTTCCCGGGCCCGCAACCTGCCTGCCGGAACCATGGTTACGGATTCCTACGGCAAACCGCGCGTCAAAGGGCTGGAACAGGCTTGGGGAGGATTTGCCGGTTATACAGTGGCAAAGGACGTCGAGGCCATGCGCCGGGACGGCGTGAAAGTGATGAATTGGATGGAAAGAATGCAGATTGTCCCTGACGATATTGACCCGGTGGCGGCAACCATCTTATGTACGTTGAAGGAGGCATTATCCGGATTGAGGAACTTCGGTTTTAAACCCGGGATGGACACGTTAATCATCGGCGACGGTCCGGTCAGCGCCGCGTTGACCATGTTCGCCGGGCTTTACGGGGCAAACAAAATCGTTTGCGCGGGACGTCATGACGCCCGGTTGAATATTGTTTCAAACCTTGGCGCCCACCGGGTTATCAATACCGGAAAGCAGCCGCTCCACTCCGTGTTGCCGGATAACGGTTTCGACCTGGTAATCGACGCAGTAGGCAGTTCCCGGATATTGACGGATGCGCTTAGGATGGTCAGGCGGGGAGGAATTGTCGGCCTCTACGGAGTAAATACCTCCGGGCAGATCGAGGCGCCGTTGAGCAAATGGCCCAACAATGTCAGATTGCATAAATTATTTTTCCCAGAGGGACAGCACCTGGCGCATGATGAAATAATTGAGCTGATACGCTCGGGAAGAGTGGACGTTAAACAATTTTACAGTCATGTTCTGCCGATGTCGAGGATTGGGGAAGCCTTCGACTTGCTGCGTTCACGCCAGGCATTCAAGATTATAATCAAGCCGGACGAAAAAGAATGAAGCAGGGGATAATACTTATCGGTTACGACGTGGAAACCATGATGGGCGGCGGTCAATATCCTCCCCCTGGCGCGGCTAAACGCTTTTTCGGTTCCAACGAAGGACTGCGGGACGTGCCGGACAGGTTTCTCCGCAAAGCAGTTGAGATGCATAGAGCGTCCGGGATTCCGGCAACCTTCTTCATCAGCGGCGTCACCATCGAGGAAAACCTTGATTTGGTAAAGGAGATTGCCAGGGACGGATTGTTCGAAGTCAGTTCCCACGGCTATTCACATAAACCCTACAAAAACGTGAGGGAAATGGTGAACGGAGAACAACGTTTTTCAATCGACGGGGAAAGTTTTGAAATAAGCATACAGGAACTCAGCGAGGGCCGCCGGACCCTGGATAAACTGGAAAATCCCGGCCGGGGCATTGCGTGTCCTTACGCCTATCAGGGCGGTCTGCATGACCTGCCGGAAATCAGGGCGGCAATGCTCGAGCTGGGCTTCCGTTATACCAGGAGCTGGGGCCGGGATTTCAACGGCTGTTCCCCGTTGCCTTTCGATGTCCAGCCGTTTTACTATGCCGGCGGATTGCTGGAAATTCCCGTTTGCGGCTGGTTCGACATCAACTGGCGATTCAACAACAACGGGTGGAATCCCGAAAACGATTGCAACAACCAAGCTTTTCTGGAATTGATGGAACTGCAATTCGCCGCCGGACCCGCTAAAGGAGCGGTATGGTCAACCGGTTTTCACGATTGGTCAACCGCATACGCCGACCCCGAAATGAAAGCGGCCGGAAAGATTATCGAATTGGGCAAAAGCAACAACATCCGCTTTATGACCCATCGTGATTTTTATCAGGAACTAAATTGAGGAGTGGTTATGAATTGTAAAAACTATCGATCGAAAAATCCCAACTCGAAGGTCAAGCTGGCGCATAGAGAGGAATATACCCCGGCGCTGGTCGCCCGGGATTTCATTGACGTCACGCTCAAAAACAACCAGTCCGGCAAAGCCACGTTATGGGGTCTGCCGGTCGGGCCGGTGGACATTTACAAGCCCATTGTGGAGATTTTCGACCGTGACGATCTTGACTTTACCAGGGTGAAAACATTCAACCTGGATGAATATCTCGATAATTACCACCGTTATGTGGAAATCGATAAATGGTACAGTTTCCGGGGCATGATGGAGCGCTGCTTTTTCGGGCTTCCGGGAAACCTGAAAAATTTCATCAGGCTCGAAAATATTCATTTCCCCGATCCCGGCAATATTGACGCTTATCCGGAAATGATTCTCGGCGGGGACGGCCTCGACATCGCCTACCTCGGAATGGGATTGAACGGGCATATCGCCTTCAACGAACCGCCGGAAAGGGAAGAAGAATACAGTGTGGCGGAATTCGCGAAACTGACCGCCAGGATCGTGCGCCTGACCCCGCGAACCATTGTCCAGAATTTCCGGCATGTAAGAACTGATCCGTTTCTGCCGGTTTATGCGGTGACCATGGGCATGAAGGAAATCCTTTCCGCTAAAAAGATTCTGATGCGGGCAACCGGGTGGGATTACGATATCCTGAAAAAAGCCCTGCTCGGGCCGGTTACCCCGATGGTTCCGGCGTCATATCTGCAATTGCACGACGATTGCACTTTCATTCTTGACAAAAACGATTTTAATGATGTAGTGGAGGAATAAAAAAATGAAAAAGCTTATTATCACATTTTTACTGGCGGTTTATTCGGTATCTTCTTTTTCGGCGGAACTGACTTATCCGTTGTCATTGCTGTACGGTCCCAAACCCCAATGGCGGTTCCGGCGTCATCCCGACGCGAAACAGACGGTCAGGAAAACTCCTGAAGGCGGCGTTTGCGTTACTACAACCGCGGGGAAGAAAGCCAATCAGGTCTGGCTATTGTTGAAAGGCGATCCTGCCCTGGAAGGAATTAAATTCGAGGGAATACGTTTTTCCGCCAGAATTATATCCCCGGACGGAAAAGATCAACGTCTGGCGCTGGGATTAAGCGGGATTGACCTTAAAGGGAAGAAATCAAATTTCGCGGCAAGGTTCCTGGCGACTAAAGAATTCAAATCATTCACCCTTGCTCCCACCTGGGCAAAATATAACTCCATGCCGGATTATTCTAAACTCGAACTTATCAAAATAAAAATCCCCCCCGAATGCACACTCGAAATTAAAAACCTTGAACTGGCAATGATGAAGAATCCCGCAAGTTTTAAACGCATAACCGCCAATGCGGCTGAAAATACTCCCGAACCGGTAACCATCGATGGAAAACAAACAGACAGCGTATGGAGCAAAACCCCCTGGATCAAAATTCCTGGAAAAGGCGATGAAGCCAGTTGGAAAGCCGCCTGGGATGATAAAAACCTTTATCTTTTATGCCGCCGGAAATTTACCAAACCGCCCAAAACCAGCATCAAGGCCCACGACGCTCCAGTATGGCAGGATGACGCCTTCGAGTTTTATCTCAGGCCGCGTTCCGGGATGGAAGATACTTATATGATCGTGGTCAACTCCGCAGATTTCAGGTTCGAGCTGTCAAGCGAACGCGCAAGGGACTGGAACGGTCCGTTGACAAATAAATCAACGGTTTCCGGTAACGAGTGGCTGCTGGAACTGGCCATTCCGTTTGCTTCCCTCGGAGCCGAAAAAGTCACTGCCGGAGATGCGGTCGGGATCAATATCCGCAGTTTCGATTACAACTCTGGCGCAAAGGCGCCCAAGGTAAGGCAAATTATTGAAAAAAACCGTGTCTCCGGATTGCTTTCCGCCTTGGTATTAAAACCCGGCGGCTGGAAATTCACGGAATCCGGGGATTTCTCGCTGCAAATTCAGGAACAGGATATAAATATGCTGATCCCGGTGGTAAAAGAATCCGAAAACTTTGTGCTGTCCGCCAGGATTCCGGGAGCAAAGAACATCCTCAGGAAAACTGGAGAACTTCTTCCCGGAAGCGTGAAATCTTCAATAAAAACAAAGTTCACCAATAACGGCGTGGCTTCGCTGTTTATGACGCTAATGAATAAGCAACGGCGCACAATCGGGTTTTACGGGTGCGCTATAGAAGTGTCTACCCCGTTCAAACCGATGAAATACGGGGAACTTGTGTTGTGGCCTATACCTCAGGAATGCAAACTCATGAAAGGCCATTTCAAGCTGGGAAAGGAGTTAACTTATACCGCTGACGAAAAATGCCCGGAAAACGTTTTACGGTTGTTCGAAAAGCAGATGCAAAAGCTTTTCAATATCAAGGTTAAACGGGGCGGGAACAACGCGCCGGTGAAACTGGCTGTCGGCGGAGCCGCCGCAAATCTGAAGAACGAAGGTTTCACACTCGATGTCGGGACGGATAAAATTGTCGTAAACGGCAAGGATCCCGCCGGGTTGTACTACGGCGTGAGAACCTTATTGCAGCTCGTTGAAAAGTCAACTTTGTTCAATCAGCCTCCGGTTGCCCGGTGCGTAAAAGTCCGCGACTGGCCGGACACCCCGAACAGGATAATTTTCATATACCTGAACCAGGGAACATACAATTTCGGGCAGATGTCGGATGTCAAACTGTTCAAGGAGTATCTTTACCGGGTAGTGGCGGGAGCGCGCTACAACAGGATCATTCTTGCTTTCAACGGCTCTTTCAAGTACAAATCATATCCCAAGCTGGCGGAACGCAATGCGGCGTCCCCCGAGACGGTCAGGGAAATCGCCGATTTCGCCAGGGAAAACTACATAACCCCGATTCCGGGCAGTAATTCACCTGGGCATGCCGGTTGGATTTGCTCCAGGTACCCGGAACTCGGCGAAGATGGATCGAGAAATGTCTTGTGCACCAGAAATCCAGAATCAAAGAAACTGGTACTGAGCGTTTACGATGAAATAATCGAAGCTGTCGGCCCCGGCAACCTGGTGCATCTCGGGCATGACGAGATTCGCTGGGAAACCAGCCGCAAACCCGAAAAAATGCATTGTAAACTCTGCAAGGGAATAGCGAAAAAAGACTTGCTGCTCGAGGAAATCAAGTTTTTGCGCGACAAAATGCGGGACAAAGGCCGCCGGGTCATGATCTGGAACGATATGCTGACCGCGGCCTGGAACGGCGGCGGCGAATACCGCACGGCGGATATCCTCCCGGAACTCCCCCGCGATGTTATCATGATGCCCTGGGGCAGAGTCGGCGAAACCGCAAAACCTTTTGCCCAGATGGGATTTACCGTAATGCGCGCCAACACCGGATTCCCGCAGAAAAAACTCGGGGAATTTTTCAAGGACGCCAAATATCTGCAAGGCGACGGACTGGCGATATTCAGCAAGTTTTCCTGGTTGAGCTTTAATCATATCGAACCTTTCCGCACCGCGAACTATTGGGCGGGAGTCCAGTTTATCAACGGCTGCGGTATCTGGAACCACAAGGTATTCAGAAATGCCTCTCTCAATACGTTGTTCGGACGTTACGGGCGGCAACTCGAATCCCTTTATCAGCAGACCCCGCGCTACCAGGACGCCAAGCTGGTTCAGGTTGGACTGGATGAAATCTGCACCATGCCTTTAGCGGGAACAAAGAAAGACGGATGGTTCGGCAATAAAAACGGCATGAACCTGGCCAACTTCCCCAAAGGAAATCAGGTTATCGCGGGAGTTCCGTTTGTCTTCAACGGCAAGGCCGCCGTCCCGGAAAAAGCTATTAAGCCTATAGCGGTAAATGACCGCATCCGGGCATTCGTTGCCATGAATACGGCGCAAATAAAAAATATCAGGAAAGCGGCGCAACTGGCGCCGAAAAAAGGATCCCCGCGCGGCCTGCAACTGGGACAATGGGTCATAACCTACCAGGACGGCTCGAAAACGGAACTGCCGGTAAGTTTGGGCTACAACATCTATACGTGGAACGGATATGCGTTCTGCCGTTACCCGATATGGGCGCGCTGGACCTGGCTGGGCAATTCCCCCGTCGCGGAAAAAACCGGCGCCGGAAACTACGACGTCAATGTGCAGCAAACGGAATTTGTCAATCCTCTTCCGGAAAAGCCGGTAAAATCTTTGACGCTGGTGAACCGGGGCCTGGACGGCAATAACATGAAAATCATTCTGCTCGGACTGACTTTGATAAAATAGTCAGTTATGAAAAACCCCAGTTTGCACCGGATGCGAGGAAATAAACCGAAGCTGTGCTGTGCACTGCGAGGTAAAATTGACAAAGCAGACGGTGTGAAATGGGGAGGAATGGCCACTGAAAAGCAAAACGAAATTGCAAGGTTTTGAATTAAACACTACATTTACCTGGTGATTTTTTAAGTAATACCATTTCGCTTTCTATCATATACTTTTTGTATATCGCTTTCAGCGAATTACTTGTAAAAAACAACACCTATGGTAGGCTTTGCCAACCATAGGCTGTATATGTATATCCCCTTTGGGGAAAAGAATTTACTGCAACGCAGTTAAATTATTTCAGCCTGGGGTTGCCAACGGCTACCCCAGGAATATGTCATTTTTCCCAGTTTTTCTCTGAAGGAGATATACAAGCAAATGTCTATCTTTGATTGCCAATTGGTATAAGCATAAAAAACTGGGTAGGCGGCAATTCCGACTTTTTCATAACCGACTAAAATAGCTCAAATTAATAATAGGTGGAATATTTCTCCATCGCGGTAAACACCGCGTCGAAGTTCTCCGGGGGCGTTCCGGGATAGAGTCCGTAAATCAGGGATAATCCCCCCTCCGGGGAACCGAGAGCTTCAACCGCATGGCGGATGTGGGCGTCTATTTCCTCCGGTGTGCCGAAACGGGTCAAGGATTGGCGGTCGATATCCAGGTCAATTGCGGCCTTGCCTTTTAACCTGGCGGCGATGTTGTCGATGCCGTGGACGACGTCCTGCAGGTTAATGACATTTACGTTCAAGTCCAGAATATCGTCAAGCAGGTCAAAGATATGCCCGTCTGAATGCATATGGATGATAACTCCGGCATCACGTGACAACTTCATCAGTCGGTCATAACCGGGAATAATGTATTTCCTGAATAAATCCGGTGAGATCATTGGTCCGTTCTGCATTCCGAGGTCTTCGGGATAATGGAAAATATCCGGTTTCAACTCCAAATGGCGTCTTACCAGCTCTTCGTTGAAACTCACGATCATTTCGATAAGCTGTTCAAGCCTGGGATTGCCGTCATACATGTCAAACAGCACATTTTCGTATCCGCGAATGTAAGTCAGGCGCAAAAACAGAAAACCGTGTTCAATCCCGGCGGTCAGCAGTTCCCCGGCGTCGCGTTTCTGTTCAGCTTCCCTGCGGATTTCCGACCAATCAATGCCCCTGTTACTGTTGGATTTCGCCGGATCCGGGCCGTGATAATCCGCGAATCCGCTCCAGTCCGGCAACGGATGTTTAATTACGCACCCGGCGATGCCGTCGACGCTCGTTTCCCATACACAGCCCCATTTATCAGTAAATTCTTCACCTGATTGATAAATCGGCTGTATCCGGATATTATCCCTGTTTACCCCATTGGCATATTGCGGAAAGAGTACAGGATGTTTCGCCAGGACGTCATCCAGTTCATTCCCGTAATGTGCCCAGCAGGCGCCGTTGACCACTGCTTTCAACGGAATTCTTTCCGGTTTCTCAAAACGGTATGCCTTTAAAATATTTTCACGCTCAGTCATATTCACAGCCCTTTCTTCAAAGAATAATCACCGACATCTTTTTACGTATACTGGAAAAAGATGTTTTTGCAAATACGGATAGCGGTTAAATTGCATTAACTTTTTGCATCATATAATATGAGATGATATAATTCAGAAAAACCAAATATCAAATTTCACAGGACTGACGCATGAACAAGCTTGCAAAAGGCAATACCAGCACGGTAAGATTTCACAACACAATGTTGATCCTGCATACCATACGCGAAACCGGCATGATTTCCCGATATGATATTTCCAAGCGAACCCGGCTCAGTCCCACAACGGTGGCAGCGCTCTCAAAAGACCTGTTGGAATATAAATACGTGTCCGAAATGGGGAAAAGCAAATCAACCGGCGGCAGACAGGGACTGTTGCTGGGAATCAACTCGAAATCATACTGCTTTATTGCGATCCAGTTCAATCTTGACATCCTTGAGCTGGCGTTGATCGACTTTGGCTTTAACCGCATTGCAACCAAAAGGATAAACCTGAAAAAACCAATGGAACATGATGAATTCACCCGGCTGATTCTAGACAACATTGCCGATGAATGGAAAAAAAATTTACTCGGGATAGGAATTGGATCTCTTGGCGTAGTTGACCCGCAAGCCGGCGTCATTCACAGCCATCCCCTGTTAGCCAAACCCGATTATAAAATCCGTGACACCCTGGTTGACGCCCTGCACTATAATGTTTCAGTTATCAACACCGGCCGCATTACGGCCTGGAGCGCTTTCCTGTCATTCCCAAACGTAAACAATTTACTATGTGTCGATATCTGCCACGGAATCGGAGCCGGAATGGTAATTAACCGTCAGGTTCACAAAGGCAGCAATTTTGCCGCTGGAGAAATCGGACATTCGGTATTTACCCCGGAAGGCAAACCTTGCTACCTTCCGCACAACGGCTGCCTGGAGCAGGAGGCAAATGCAAAAGCCTTCCTGGACGCCGCAAGGCAAGCCGCCGGAGATGTCGTTGAAATTGAAGAACTTGACAATTGCTACCTGACTAACCGCGAAGCTAAAAAATTAATGGACGAAAAGCTTGATTTGCTTGGATACGCGCTCGCGTTTATGGTCGACTTGCTCGATCCGGATATAATTTTGATAACCGGCAGAATTTTCCGCAACAATCCCGTCCTTTTCGGTCGCCTGTGCGAAAGCATAAGCTGCAAGAGTTTTCTCCAGAGCAGTTTTGCTTTCGCGAAAATCAGAACATACAAATTCGAAGACGATATGATTTATCGCGGATTGGCCAATTTGATCTGGAATGAACTTACCCCGGACGCCATTTTTCCGGAACCAGCAACAGGTAATTGCAAAAAGTAAATAAAAAATCCATAACCGCCTTGACCTTTCATACTTTTTCCGCTATACTTAAAAAGTATGAGCTGTGGTGTCTTTTTCAATCGTTTATGAGGTATAGCTATGAATAACGAATTTCACGGAAGGGGAATTTTTACTCTTATCGAATTGCTTGTGGTAATCGCCATAATTGCTATCCTTGCGAGCATGCTGCTACCGGCTGTAAACGGTGTTCGCAAGAAAGCGCATAAAATCCAATGCGCTTCCAATCTCAAACAAATCGGAGTTGGGGTTAATTCGTATCTCGACGACAATGACGGGGTCATGCCGACTTCCGGGTATTATGAAATATTCAGCCCCACGGCATCAACCATTGCTTTATGGCGGAACTATATCGCGGATCAATACCTGAATTTCCAGGAAAGATACTCTATGGAAACCCCCTTTATATGCCCTTCGGACCTGGCCCCCGAAGCAAGCAAGGGAGCATATTACTCATATGGTTTCAATTCCTGCATCAGGTCCAACTGGACTACGGCGTCACGCCTTCACCTAAATGGTTTAAAGCGGATCAAATTCGTCCAGCCATCGGTAACTTTCATGGTTGCCGACAGCACTTCCGACCCGGTTGAAGACGGTAAACGCGGAGCATGGATCAGCAAATCTTCGATAATGGACATTACACGGCACGAGAACTTCTCTAATATTCTATATTCGGATTTGCATGTGGACGCCCAAAAAGGACAGCCTGCCACACCTGCTACCAGTGATGTTTTCTGGTATGCATATCCATTCTAAAAGATCACTTTGAATACATTTTTCAACCAAAGTCTCCATCCGGGGGGCTTTTTATAACCTGAATTTGTGATAGGATATATGCTATGAACGATATCAAAACGGATTGCGGATTTACCGGGAAGTTCCTGGACTCCCGGCAATATGGTCGCGTTTCAATATTTCCGGATACGGTAAAATGCGGTTCCTGCCACGCTTTTACCCTCACATACACTGCCGGGAGTAAGGGAATTGACAGGGAAAACGGTTTGCTGCTGCACTTCTGCGGTTCTCCGACGGCATGGAAGTTGTGGCAGACCGATAATCCAGCCGGGGCTTCCTATGCCACGGCAAGGGCAAAAAAAAAGGGAGTGGAACTGGAGGTTGATATTTTCCGTCCCCCGAAACGCCGGGCTATGCATTTTGTCAGAGTAAAGCTCGTGCAAGGAGAAATAACCGAGGGTGACCAGATTGAAATAGAGCTTGGTGACCGCAACGGCGGCGGCAGCGGAACCAACGTATTAACAGTACCCCGCACGTTACGGATCGCCTGCATATATGGCATTGAAATGGATCCCGTGCTTGAACTGGCCCAGGAAGATCCCGGACATTTCTGCTGCTATGCTTCCCCGCGCGAAATTGAAAATTCACCCCGGATAAATATAATTCCCGCTCCCCCCGTCAGACTCAGGCTGTATGCGCCTTCCGTGGCGCGTCCCGGGAAAAATTTTGAATTGCTGGTCAACTTCTGCGACGAATTCGGCAATCCAAGTATTTTGACGGAAGAATACAAGGGCTTCCTCGCTATCGGGAATGATATTATTCAAGTAAAGTGCGCACCGGGAACGGATTTGCTGAAATTGCCGGCCATTCTGATGCAGCTTGGAATACACCGCCTGACAATGGATTTCAATGGACAAAAATTTGAGAGCAACCCGGTCCTTTGCGATAAGCAAGCCACTCCAATCCACTGGGGCGACCTCCATGTGCACAGTTATTATTCCGACGGCATTGGCGAACCCCGCAGAATCCTTGAATTCGGACGCGACAAGCTCGGGCTGAAATTCATGTCCATATGCGACCATGCCGATAACCTGTCCAGCCCGATTGTTCCTGCCACCGGGGAAATCGTTCCGGACAAACCGCAGGCCTTGGCCGATTTGTCCTCGGAACTCAGCGAAGAAGGCCGCTTCATTTCGTTTCAGAGTTATGAATGGTGCGGCAGAGGCGGAGACCGGATCGTTTACACCAAGGATCCGGTAAAATTGCCGGTCTACCACCGCCGGAAACCCGGATTTTACGACTGCAAGGTATTTCTGGATGCGGTACGCTCCCATCCGGAGTTGATTATCGCATCACATCCGCATAACCGTAAAACAGATTGGTCTTACTTTGACGGCAACATAGAATACTTTGTCGAGATTGCATCTATCCACTGCCGCAGTGAATATAATGATCCCTTTGAAATGGCAGCGGATCTGGAAAACATTTCACCCCATGCCGAACATCGCTTCCTTCACAAAAATTCTTACGGTTCGGTGCAAACCGCATGGCAACGCGGATGCATTCTCGGATGTATCGCTTCGAGTGACGCTCATTACGGCTGTGTCGGACGTGATGTGGGAATCCCCGGCAAATTTGCTCCGACACTGTGCGCGATAAAGTCTCCTGAAGTAACCCGGGATCTGCTGTGGGAAAACCTTTTGAGCCGTCATACCTACGGTACTACCGGCGCTCGTATAATTATCCTGTTCGACTCGGAGGAACTGACCATGGGGGATGTCGGCGAATTGCGCAACGGCTGCAAATTCAACGCCGAAGTCCACGGCACGTCCGGAATAGCGTTTGTTGACCTGGTGAAAAACAACATACCCGTAAAGCGGGTTACAGGCGCCGATTCAGGCGGGCAGCATTACACCAGCTCATTGGATAGTGTAACGCGAAGTCCCGCGGCAAATAACGGAATCAAAGATCTGCGCCTGGAATACACTGATGATTTCTGTGACAGTTCTGATTTCAACTGGTATTACATCCGGGTACATCAGCATGACGGCTCAATAGCCTGGTCCAGCCCCATCTGGAGACTGAAAGATAAGGGGAGCGTTGGGCATCGCTTACACTAAGAAAAAGGAACTTGCAAGCATCCGAAATTACCAGCCGCGACATCAGCAAGGCCTGTGAGTCAGTCGGCGCGATCTGGGAGGAGCTATTCCCTGCCGAACGCTATCACCTCGCGCACCTGCTGATCGACAAGATCATCATAACCAGGGAAACCATGCAAATGAACATCAAAACCCACGGAATGGCGTCGCTGGTCAAAGAACTCCAGGCCGGAAATCCGAATGTGTGTCTTTCTCCAGATTCCGGCAACCACTCCGTGGCATTGAAAATCCCACTCATCGTCAAACACAAACGCGGGCGCAAGGTAATCCTCGCCCCCGACAGCGAACAACCCAACGCCGAATCTCCCGTCCAGGAAACGATGTTTTTAGCGTTGGCCAGAGCACATGTCTGGACGGGACTTATCGAGTCCGGCAAAATCGCCACCGTCACGCAGCTTACGGACAAACTCAATCTCGACATCGCCTACGTTACAAGAATTCTCCATCTGGTCAATCTCGCCCCGGAACTCCAGGAGGCGATCATCGCGGGGAATGAACCGGACGGTCTTTCATTGAACCGGCTCCGCCGGGAAATTCCGGTGGAGTGGAATGAACAGAAAAGACTCTGGGGTATTGCTTCGTGGGGTTAAAAACGGGAATATTGTTTGCGAGATGACGGCCTTTCACGCTCTGTTTTTCAAAACACGCTATATCACTTCGCCATCTGCCACATATGCGAAATCAAGATAATAGGGAAAGTCGACTTGACATAAGTAATCCATGGCATTATGTTTCCATAATGGAAACAATTAAGCAAATTATATTTCTAATATGGAAATTAATAAGCAAATCAAAGAACTGCGTTTAGCCAAGGGATGGACCCTTGATCAGTTTGCGGCGCTTACCGGACTGAGTAAGGGATATCTCTCGAAAATCGAGCGGTCGCCGAGTCCACCACCATTTTCCACGCTTGAAGCCATTGCCCAGGCGCTCGAAATGGATGTCAGTGACTTCTTTGAAAAGCCGGTTCCAGTTAAGCAAACCACCAGAAACATTGATATAGTCAGGCATTCGGAAAAGGATGGTTTCATCCCATCGAGCGGAGGATACGCCTTCCGTCCGCTGGTGAACAGTTCGCACCATAAATACATGTCGCCGTTCCTGATCGAAATTCCCGGGGGGGAAACCGGCAACCTGAAGCATGACGGCGAGGAATTCGTTTATCTCGTTTCTGGAAGCGTGGAACTAATCTATGAAGGCGAAACCTACCAGTTGTCAAGCGGTGATAGTTTTTATCTCGATTCCAGAATCAAGCACAAGTTTATTAATAAACGAAAGGAAATCGCGGTCCTGCTGGCCGTGAATTATACTTATCGCAGATTCTAAATTTAATTACAGGAAAAAACAATGAATAAAACTGAACCTAATATTGTATTAGTGTTTGCGGACCAGATGCGGGCGCAGTCGACCGGATATGGTGGAGATCCTAATGCCATCTCTCCCAATCTTGACAAACTCAGCGAAGAAGGGATAAACTTTTCCACCGCCGTCTCGACGTGTCCGATCTGCACCCCCTACCGGGCGTGTCTGCTGACGGGAAAATATCCGTTGTCGACCGGGGTAATAATGAATGATGCTCCGCTCCGGACTGATGAAGTGACCATTGCCAAGGCCTTAAAGCAGCACGGCTACAACACTGCCTACATCGGCAAGTGGCACCTCAACGGCCCCGCGCACCGGGACTATATTCCCAAAGAAGGACGGGGCGGATTCGACTACTGGGCCGCTTACAATATATCGCATAGTTATTTCGACGGGTTCTACTATACGGACGAGCCGGACATGAAGAAATGGGACGGTTACGAGCCGGAAGCCCAGACCGGAATGGCCATCGATTACATCAATTCATACGACGATGAAAAGCCGTTTTTCCTGACTTTGTCGTTCGGCACTCCGCATGATCCGTACGATCAGGTTCCGGAAAAATATCGCGACCTTTACAAAATGGAAGAACTGGAGCTCCGGAAAAATTTTATGAATCCCTATGTGCGGAATCCCGAAAACATGGAGAGCTACAAACAGCGTTATCCGCTGGATAAATTCCGGAAAGATCCCACTATTTACCAGGGAGTTCTGCCCGATCTTGTCCGGGAAAACATCCTCGGCTACAACGCCCATATCACTGCGCTGGACGAGTATATCGGCAGACTGCTGGCGTGTCTTGACCGGAAGGGAATCAGCGACAACACCATTTTCATGTTCACCTCTGACCACGGCGATATGCTGGGTTCACACCGGAAGTATCACAAACAGTGGCCCTACGACGAATCGATCCTGGTCCCGTGCCTGCTCCGGTATCCTGACAAAATTAAAAAACCCGAGAAGGTGGACGTTCCGTTCAACGCCGTCGATATCATGCCCACGCTGCTGGGGCTGGCCGGGGTTCCCGTGCCGGACTGCGTCGAGGGAACCGACTTTACGGAACTGGTGACTACCGGCATCAAGACCGAAGACGTTCCGGACGCGGCGTTGTTCATGATCGTTTCGCCGTTCCTGAGCAATCCTTCATGGGGAATGCGGGAATACCGCGGCGTCCGCACCAGCCGGTACACCTATACGCGGATGCTCCAGGGGCCGTGGATGCTGTTCGACAATCAAGAAGACCCGTACCAGGAACACAACCTGATCAACAACCCCGAATACGCCGCAATCCAGGCGGAACTCGATACAAAATTAAATCAGCTTCTGGAAAAAACCGGAGATGATTTCCAGGAATCGGAAGTCCATCGCCATCGACTTGGCATTTTCGTGGTGAAGGATGACGACGCCATTCCCACTTGGAAGTAACGACAAATAAGGAATAAAAAAAATGAAAGTATTCAAGGAAGGCGGCCACCGCCTGTTTGAAAAAGACCCGGAAACCGCGCACATCGTCTCGGAAATGCTGATCGACCTGGAAAAGCACGGAATGGACGCCGTCCGGAAGTACAGCAAGAAATTCGACGACTGGGAACCGGAAAATTTTGAATTGTCGGGAGCCCAGATACAGGAGGCTATCGGCAAGCTGGACAAACAGGTTATCGAGGATACAGATTTTTGCCAGAAAAATGTCAGGGACTTCGCCGAAGCCCAGCTGGCGACCATGCATCCGCTCGAAACTGAAATCCGGCCGGGGGTGATTCTCGGGCACAAACACATTCCGGTGAATATTGTGGGCAGCTACATTCCGGGTGGCAGCTACCCGATGTTCGGCTCTGCTCAGATGAGTATTATTCCGGCCAGGTTGGCGGGGGTGAAACAGGTTTACGCCTGCACCCCGCCGGTGAAGGGCGAAGGATATTATCCGGCCACGATTAACGCCATGCACAAGGCCGGGGCGGACCGGATTTTCATTATTGGCGGCGTCCCGGCGTTTGCGATGATGGCCTTTGGCATGGGCGTGGTTGAACCTGCTGATGTCCTGTGCGGGGCCGGCAACAAGTATGTGGCGGAAGCCAAGCGGCAGTTGTTTGGACGTTGCGGCATCGACCTGCTGGCCGGGCCGACGGAAATCCTGATCATCGCCGACGATTCGGCCGATCCCGCTCTCGTGGCCTGCGACCTGCTCGGACAGGCAGAGCATGACCCCAACAGCGGCATCGAACTGGTTTGTCTCAGCGAAAACTTCGCACAAGCGGTCGATAAGGAAATCAACGCCCAGCTCGAAGTATTGCCGACCCGCAACATCGCGGAAATTTCCTGGCAAAACAACGGCAGGATCTACATTGCCGAAAGCCCGGACGAAGCAATAAAACTGAGCGACGATTACGCGCCGGAACACCTGGAGTTGCACGTGCGAAACCTCGATTATTATTTCGAGCGACTGACCAATTACGGTTCGCTGTTCATCGGCGAGGAAACCACCGTTGCCTACGGCGACAAGTGCATCGGCACCAACCACATCCTGCCGACCAGCCGTTCCGCGCGCTACACCGGGGGCGTCTGGGTAGGGAAATTCCTCAAAACCTGCACCTATCAGAGAATGACTCCCGCCGCCAGTCGGTTGATCGGAGAAGTTACCGAACGGCAGTGCAAAATCGAACGGATGCTGGCCCACGGCATCACCGCCCAGGTTCGTGTGGAACGCTATTCACAGGAGGGATGAGAATGAATAATCAGTTTTTCCGGCTGGACGGCAGGACCGCGCTGATAACCGGGGCCGCGACCGGGCTGGGACAGGCCATTGCCGTGGCCCTCGCCAAGGCCGGGGCCGATATCGTCATAACCGACAGGCCCGGCGTATCGCTCGACGATACCAGGGCCAAGGTCGCCGGTTACGGACATGAAATCACGGACTATGCCATGGACGTGAGAGACCTTGCCCGGATCCGGGAAGTTTTCGAAAAATGCGGCAGGACCGACATCGTGGTCAACAACGCAGGGATCAACCGTCCGTCGCCGGGGCTCGAGGTTACGCCGGAAAACTGGGACGATCATTTCAATACCAATGTGCGCGGCGGTTTTTTCGTGGCCCAGGCGGCGGCTCCGGCGATGATCGAAAACGGCTGGGGAAGGATCATTTTCATTTCGAGCCAGTCCGGGCTGATCGGCATCCCCGGACAACCGGTTTACTGTTCGACGAAAGGCGCGGTGATTCAACTGGTGCGGACATTGGGGGTGGAGTGGGCTAAACACGGGATCACCGTCAATTCCATCGCCCCGACATTCGTTGAAACCGACCTGACCCGGAAGCGGTTGCAAAATCCGGAATTCAGTAAATTCGTGCTCGGAAAAATTCCCCGTGGTGAACTGGCCTATCCGGAAGATGTCGGCGCGGCGGCGGTTTACCTGGCCAGCGAGGAGGCGGGAATGGTCAACAGCCATACCTTGTCGGTTGACGGCGGCTGGACCGCCTGGTAAAGTAAAATTCTACCGGAGAAAGCAAGATGAACAAGATGACGCACCGGGAACGACTGATGGCGGCGGTGTCGCACCGGCAGCCGGACACGGTTCCGATCGACCTTGCCGGAACCAGGGACTCAAGCATTGTCGTCGAGGGCTACGAAAAGCTGAAAAAAACACTTCGGTATCCGGGACGATATCCGGCTCTGCGAAAGAATGATGCGGGTGGTGAACGTGGATGAAGCCATTCTGCGGGAACTGGACATCGATACCCGCGCGGTTTTCATGGGCGCGGCGGAAACAAACAAGCAGGAAATCCGCGAGGACGGCTACACCGATATCTGGGGCGTGGAGCGCATTAAGCACGAAAGCTGGTATTACTTCGATCAGGAAAAATTTCCACTCGCGGGCGATATTTCAGTGACGGATATTGTCAATTACCCCTGGCCGGACCCGGACGATCCGGGATTTATCCGTGGCCTTGCGGAAAGAGTGGGATGGATTCGGAAAAATACCGATTGCGCGGCGATTCTTTCCCTACCCGCGCCGTTTATCCATATCACCCAATACCTCCGGGGATACGAGGACTGGTTCTGCGATTTCGCTTTGAATCCGGCAGTCCTGGAAGCGCTGTTCGACGCCGTGCTGGAAATCACCCTCGAAGTGGCGAAACACGAATTGCAGGCGGTCGGGGACGAGGTGGACATCGTGATCTGCGCCGATGACCTTGGAACCCAGACCGGTCTCCAGATGAGCCGGGAAATGTACCTTAAATACGTCAAGCCCAGACACGAAAAATACTTCCGCCAAATTCACGAATTATCTCCCGCGAAACTGCTGTTTCACTCCTGTGGATCGGTTGCCGCCATCATCGACGATTTGATCGGGATCGGGGTGGACATCCTGAATCCGGTCCAGACCACCGCTACGGGCATGGAGCCGGAAATCCTGAAAAGGAAATACAAAGGCAAGCTGGCGTTCTGGGGAGCCATGGACACTCAGAAAATCCTGCCGTTGGGAACGGTCGACGACGTTGAAAAGATGGTCGAGGACATGGTGGAAAAACTTGGCGAAGGCGGCGGTTACGTGCTTTCCTCCTGCCACAATCTCCAGCCGGACGTTCCGGTGGAAAATATCCTCGCCATGTTCAACCACGCCAGGGAATATACCCCATCATACCTGAAATAACCTGAGCTGATTTCAGACTGGTGAGTTAATTTCAAAAGTCTGAAAGATTTGATTTCGTGGGCCAAGGATAATCCTTGGATTATACCGGCATTGCTTCGCTGCGCTGGCAATGCAAGGAATTTTTCCTTGGTAATTGGACATTCCTTGTTGGATATTGGATATTCAATTCGGTTTTTCTTTTTCCCCAAGTATCCAATACTTTTGAAATTACCTCTGGTGATTAATAATTCACATCCTTGCGTTTATGAATATCGTCTTTCTTGCGCTCCTCGTGGATCACTTCGAGAAGCTGGTCCCGGATGTCCGGTTTGTCATGAACAAGATTTCGGTTTTCTTGCGGGTCTTCGTCCAGGTTGTACAGTTCAAGTTGATCGGGAGCGAATCCTCTTTGGGCGATGAGCTTCCACTGGTTGCGGTAAGCGCCGAAATCATACTCCTTGAAGTTCCAGTACATGGCTCTGTCATGATCTGATTCCTTGCCATTGGCGATAAGGTCCCACACATCTTTGCCGTCCAATTCACCGGCTTTTTCAGGCATACATCCGGCAAGGTGGGCAAGAGTCGGCGTCCAGTCTGTTGCGCAAACTGCCTGGGTGCGTTTTCCCGGATCAAGCTGGCTGTGCCAGTTTACGATAGTCGGAGTGCGAACTCCCCCGTCATAAAGCTGGCACTTCTGGCCGCGTAACGGGCCGTTGCTGCCGAGTCTGGGATATTCCTCCTGCCAGCCGGGATACATGTCGGAGGCATGAAGAGGCGTGCCTGAAATGGCGCCATTGTCCGAGGCGAAAACGATAACGGTATTTTCCCTTTGCCCGGTGCGTTCCAGGGATTCCATCAAGCTGCCGATGGCATGGTCCATCTGGGAAGCATATGCGGCATATTTCTTGAAAGACCGGTCGCGTTTGGGGTCACTGTCATATTTTTCATATTCATAAAGTTCGAGCCAGTCGAAAGGCGCTTTGACCGGGATATGGACGGCGGTAAAAGGAACATAGCAGAACCATGGATTTTCCCGGTTTTCGATCCATCTCACCGCTTCATCGGCAATCAGGTCGGTAACGTGACCGCGTTCCTCGATAAGCTCGTGGTTGCGATGCCAGGTAACACAGTATTCGCCCTTTTTATAACAATGATTATAAGGATCAACACCTCCCGCGAGGCTTCCGTATGAATAGTCGAATCCGTAATGGTTCGGTCCCCATTCCGCTTTTGATCCCAAATGCCATTTGCCGAAAAGACCGGTGTCATATCCGCCAGCTTTAAGCATGGAAGCCAATGTGGGGAATTTTTCCGGCAGCACCGGCAAATTTGCTGGCGAAGTTGCGTGTTTCCCGAAACGTCCGGGATAATAGCCGGTCAGGATCGATGCCCTGGTCGGGGTGCACATCGGACAAACGTGATGGCGGTCAAGCTCAACGCCGGTTTCAGCCAACTGGTCCAGGTTAGGGGTACGGATCGGGGAACCGTGGAAACGGACATCTCCCCAGCCGAGGTCGTCCGCGAGAATATAGAGGATGTTAGGTTTACCGTTTTGCATAACTCAACTCCTTTTAGTTGTTTTGTAACATATACCTATAAATATAAACGATATTTTTATATTGTATTAATCAAACAACAGGCAATATTATAACATTGTACGTCAATTTGTGGCATTACATCATTTTAATGAATCAGGCATCAACAATTGAGAACGTTTTAAGCGGAATTTTGAAGTCCGGCCTTGGAGCATGCCGTATAGGTGGAAGCAAAGCAGATCCGCCTGAAGGAGTATTGAATCCTGGACGCCCCAGGCTGATGCTGACACTTGACGGTTGCCGGAATTATCTTATCGAAAATAACGGAATGCCGGCTGAAATCGCGTTGCGCCGGGGGGAAACGCTGTTTGCCGGAACATCGTGCTGGCACAAATCCATCAATAGAGAAATCAATACCGTAATTTCCCTGATCGGTGATCCGCAATATTTACTCATCGGGATTAAAACTGATTCACCGGAAAGTTTCCTCCATTCCACTAATTTGTTCCAAAGGCACGAGAGTGTCAATCACCCGATTCACCATATTCTCCGCGCCTTGGACGGTATTACCGAAAGCCGTAAGGACTGCACAGTTCCTCTTAATAATCTGGTTTCAGCCGCGTTTCACCTGGCGCTGGCGGAATTGCGGAAACCAGATGAAACGAACATTGGAAAAGCGCTCAGGACTTACAGGGAAGTCAGCAATTATCTGGCTGAAAATTTCCACCATGATATCAACCGCGAAAGCGTTGCGAAAGAGTTCAATCTGCATCCCAGCCATTTGTCCAGGCTATTCAAAGAAAAAGCGGGAGAAAATTTCAGCGACCACCTGACCCGGCTCCGGCTCGAATCAGCATTAATACTGCTCAAAGGCGGCAAACTGTCCGTTAAGGAAATTGCCGCGGAATGCGGTTTCGGCGATGCGAACTACTTCGGAAAAGTGTTCCGGAAATATTACCGGCGCAGCCCGACGAATTATCAGAAATAATCCCGGGTTATAGGGAATAAAATTTTGAAGTAATTCAGCTTCATTTGAACATTTATTCTCCGCGTGCAACTCGCTGTCCCATTACACCGGTTATGTAACTCGCCATCGCAACTTGCTATCGTGACCTTAATCGGGATTTCCGGATTTCCACATCCCCTACGCGTTAATGTTTAACCTGTTGCATATTCCTGAGCCATCACGTTTATCTGATATTTCACAGGATCGATTACGACAACGATCATGATGGCGATAGCGAAGAAATGGAAATGCCCCAAAAGAGTAACGCGTTGCGGTTATGTAACGCTTCACTTTGGTTGGCAATAATGTTTACGGAGTTGTTTTCAGCTCATGAAATGAGCGTGACAAGATAGCCCATAGCGTCAGCTATGGGATTGAATCCGAATAAATTTCCCAGCCCCCGAAGTGGGGCGACACAATATTCCGGCATAATTTTTTGTGCCGCCCCACTTCGGGGGCTGGACATGGCGGGGTCCAATAAACCCACGGCTTGCGCCATGGGCTGTCTTGTTTCGCCCGGTAAACCGGGCTGGAAAGCGCTGAAAGCGCGGCATAAAGAATATCGATTACGATGGCAATTACGAGTTGCGATGGCGAGAAAGACAGAGTGACGCGTTGCGGTTATACAGCAAATGGCATTTTTTTCTTAGAACGGTATTGACAAACGCGCAATGAGCTGGTAAAATAACTATACAAACACAATTTGTATAAACACGGTTTGTTACAGTGAAAAGCGTCGTTAAAAACAGAAGTTGCACGTTGCGGGACATCGCCAAGGTAGCGGGGGTGTCGCCGGCGACCGCATCACAGATACTTAATAACAAGCCCTGTAATTACAGTTCGGAGGAAACCCGCGAGCGTGTCAAGCAGGTTGCGAAGAAAATGGGTTACCGGACTCATTACGGTTACCGTTTGATTCAGGGTCAGAAGACGCGGACAGCCGCGATTCTGGTGTCTGAGATCACCAATAATTCCGAAGAACATTTCCGGGAACTGATTATCGAGCTGATGGCCAAGTTCAACCAGTTGGATTATTCGGTTTATTTCAGGCTTTTCACTTTATCGGCCGAGGATAATCTGGAAAAAGTCCGGGATTTGCTTTCCAGGGGAGTCGAACACTTTGTTTTTCTTGGTGAGCCGGTGGGGTGTCTTGACTTGCAGCGGGAAATTGAAAAAGGCGGCCGGTCGCTGGTGGGGCTTGGCAAGAGTTGGAAGCGTCATGTTTATATTGACAGTTCCGCCGGGATAATGAAAGTCTTCCGTTTTTTCCTGGACGAGGGACGCAATTTCCGTTTGGTATGCCCGGAAGACCGTCTTGACAAAAATACCCGGCTAACAGCTTTGCAGCGATTGTTCCCGAAACTGAGCAAAAAGCAGATTATCGATTGCTATATTGTTCCTTCAAGTTCAATCCATTCCCGTCAACTCCTCGCGATTGATTCAAGCGTTGCCGGCTGGGAAAGCGCAGCCCGGATAGTTAAGGATTATCCGGAAGTAAACGCCATATTTTTCATGACTGACTATATGGCGATCGGGGGCGCCAATTTTTTAATCCGCAACGGAATTGAAGTCGGTAAAGACATCCTGGTGGCCGGATTCAACAATATTCCCGCGGTCAGACTTTATCCGTATCCGATTTCTTCGGTTTCGCACAATCTGGAAAAAGTGGTTAACCTGCTGGCGGAAGAATCGATAATCACTACGCCTTGCCAACATGTCATCGAACCGGTTGTCCATATCAGAACGAGCGATACTCATGAACATAATTTGTGTTTAAAAGGAGGAATTGATGATGGAAACTCGCCATCAAAAATTGTGCAGAAAAAAAATTAACCGGGAAAAAAGAAAATTTACTTTAATCGAGCTTCTGGTTGTAATCGCGATAATCGCCATACTTGCAGCGATGCTGCTGCCGGCCCTGAAGAAAGCCCGGGCGCAGGCGTTCAAGGCGAGTTGTCAGAGCAACCAGAAACAGCTCGGACTGGCAATGTTGAATTACGCCAACGATGCGGATTCCTGGGGCCCGAACGGCGGATATTACGGCGGCGGCACGTATTACAGTTACGACAATCAACCTGGCCGGTTTGAAGGCTATCTGTATCCCAACGGCGTGAATGACGTTTACACGATTCAGTTTTTGATATGCCCTGGAATCACCGGCGACGCCGCCAATATAAATGACAGCTATCATTCAGGGAGAATGGGCGCTAACGGACGGATTTACTCCAGCTACAATTTGATGTTCGGGGTGGGAAACCGTTCCAACGCCTGGTACGGCTGGTACCACAAAAACCCCACGGAAACCAGCGACATCCAGGGGCAGTGTCCGAGGTTGACCATGACCGGCCGGAATATCACCGATCCGGTGAGTGGTAAGAGTCAATGGGTTGCAAAACCCTCCGTAGCGCCTTTATGCGGGGATGTCTGGTCGGATACCGGCACCATTGCCCTGCCGGGTAACACTTGTCCCAACCCGCATCCAGGGGGAACCAACACCGGATTTATCGACGGCCATGTGGAGTGGATTCCAATTACCGATATGAAACATTATGTAAGATGGTACAGTGGTACTGGAAACAGTTGGTTCCGGTGACTTTAAGAGGTTAAAAAGATTATCAGGAAGTGGACGCCGTGTTTTTCAAGGAGGACTAAATGGCGATCGGCGGCGCCAATTATTTTATCCGCAACGGGATTGAAGTAGGCAAGGACATTCTGGTGGCTGAGGAATCGATACTCACCACGCCTTGCCAGCATGTCATCGAGCCGGTTGCCCATATCAGAACAAGCGATACTCATTAAAATAATTTATATAATTAAGGAGAGACCGAAAAATGAACGCGAACCATCGAAAGATCAGTCAGGGAGGGATTCGCCGGGAGAAAAGCAATTTTACCCTTATCGAGCTTCTTGTGGTAATAGCCATTATCTCTATTCTAGCGGCAATGCTGCTGCCGGCCCTGAATAAGGCACGGGCGCAGGCGATCAAGGCGAACTGCCAGAGCAACCTCAAGCAACTCGGAGTGGCAATGTTGAATTACGCCGACGATTCGAATTCCTGGGGGCCGGACGGCGGATATTCCAAAATTGGAACGTATTACAGTCACGACTCAGAGGTTGGCCGGTTTGAAGGTTATCTGTATCCCGACGGCGTGCAACCCGAATATACGATTCAATTTTTGATATGCCCCGGAATCACCGGCGCCCCCGCAGATGTTAATAACGGTTCCCACGCAGGGATAATGTTAACTTCCGGGCGGATTTACTCGAGCTACAATTTGATGTTCGGGGTGGGAGAACGTACTGCCTGGTTCGGCTGGTATAATAAAGGGCCAACGGAAACCAGCGACGTCCGGGGGCAGTGTCCGAGGCTGACCATGACTGGCCGGACTATCACCGATCCGGCAACCGCGAAATATCAATATGTTGCCACTCCCACCGAACAGCCCTTATGCGGGGACCTCTGGTCGGAGACCGGCGCCATTACCTTGGCGGGCGGCCTCACTTGCCCCAATCCGCATCCAGATGGAACCAATACCGGATTCATCGACGGCCATGTGGAGTGGACTCCAACTGTCGGGTTTAAGCATTATGTAGTGTGGGACAACGTTAATAAGAACAGTTGGTTCAGGTAAGTGAAGTTTTATACGGCCGTATATTTTATTTTTCAGGTTTATAACACCCATTTATTGTAAAAAAACAAGCATTATTGCACTAAAAAAACAGGGAACATTTATGTTGAAGCAAGTTTTCGCGGGGACTTTTGCGCTCTTTTGTCTGATTGCGACCCAGGCAAGCGCGGGGGAACATCTTGAAAAAGCATCGAAACCGTTTATTCTGGCGTCGGACGGCAAGGCGGCATGTCCGATAGTGGTTTCGCCGAAGGCCTCGCCAGAAACCAGAGAGGCTGCGCAGACTCTGGCGAAGTATCTTACAAAGATAAGCGGCGCTAAATTCAAGGTAAAGAGCGGCAACGGCAAGACCGGGATCGCGGTCGGCGCCCTCAAGGATTTCCCGGAAATCCCGCTCAAACCACGCTTCGACACTAATGATCCCGGCGAGCGGCAGGGTTATGAAATCAAGTCGCACGGCAACGGCGTGTATATAATCGGCGCAACCCCGCAAGCCGTGAACTACGCCGTCTACGATCTGCTTTTCCGTTTTGGTTACCGTCCTTATTTCCCCATGAAAAAATGGGAAATTATCCCGAAGAAAAAGAGCCTTAAACTGGCGTCGCATATTCGTGAAGCCCCGGATTATTACTACCGCCTGATTTGGGCGTCCGGCAGTATGTGGCGGGAGTTCAGGCAGGAAAGAAAACCCTGGAGCAAAGCCAACCGCGCCGATGGCTTCCATTTATCGAGCGGACACGCTTACGGCCAGATTATCCGGAGAAACAAAAAGGAGTTCGAGGCGCACCCGGAGTATCTCGCGCTGAGAAAAGGCAAGCGGAAAGGATCGAAATTCTGTATTTCAAACCCGGGTTTACGCAAACTGGTCGCGGATTACGCGGTTAATTATTTCAAGAAATATCCCAATCGCGACACTGTGTCCATAGAGGCAAGCGACGGCGGCGGCTGGTGCGAATGCGAGGAATGCGCCAAGCTCGGTTCCGTTTCCGACCGGGTGGTGTTGCTGGCGAATCAAGTGGCGAAAGAGGTGCACAAGCATTATCCGGACAAGAGGGTCGGCGTCTCCGCGTACAATATGCATTCGCCGCCGCCGACCATCGATCTTCATCCCAGTATCATCGTTAATATAGCGATGGGATTTATCAAAGGCGGATATTCGATTGACGAACTTATCGAGGGATGGCGCGGCAAAAAAGCGGAAATCGGCATCAGGGATTATTATGACCTTTACAGCCACTCGATGAACGCTCCCGGACGGGGCAGAGCCGACAATACCGGCTACCTCAAGCGCACCATTCCTGAATATTACCGGAAAGGCGCCCGATATATGAACGCCGAAGCCACGGACGGCTGGGGCAGCGCCGGACTCGACTATTTCCTGGCACAACGGGCGTTGTGGAATGTGGAAGAAACAAAGCGGTTTGAGGAACTTACCCGGGAATTTATGAAGAATTGCTTCGGCCCGGCCGCCGAAACCATGGGCAAATTCTATGAACTGATCGACGGCGTCAACAAGCCCAGATTGACCCAGGACCTGATCGGGAGGCTCTACCGGTTATTGAAAAAAGCCCGGAAGGAAGCTGCGGGGAATCCCCGGATAATCTCCCGGCTTAACGATCTGGCGGTATATGTCAGATACAGCGAACTCCTGATGGATTATGAAAAAGCCTCCGGCAGGGCTAAAATCGCGGCCTTGACGAAATTTTTTAAATTTGCCGCGAGGATCAAAAACACCCAGATGGTCCACACATCCGCCGCATACAGAATAACGGCAAGACGCTTGTTCAAGCATTATAAAGTCAAACAGCCTCCCGAAATCGACTGGAAAAACTCCCCCCCGGTCACGGTCGCGGAAATCGGGGAATTCATCGACAAGGGGATCGAGAACAACAAGCTGCTGAACTTCAAACCCGTGAGTTACTCCGAGGAACTCGAACCTGCCCCGGCGTTGAAAACCCCGATCCGGAGACCGGGCAAAACCGGCCTGACTCGCCGCGGAACCATCGACTATTATATCTGGTTCGGCAAAAATCCGAAGCCCTTGGAACTTGCCGTCACCGGCGGGCTGATCACAAAATACCGCAACCGCGGCAATGTGAAAGTCATGCTTTATAAAGTCGGCGGAGCATCGGATACCGGCGAACTTGAAACCCTGATCCAAACGGATGACAGCGTTCCCCCGGACGGCAAAACCAGAACCGTTACATTGCGCCCGAAACAGGCCGGTTTGCATAAGATCGTCGTCAGCGACGGGGGCGACAGAACCCGGGTCGAGTGGGACAAAAAATGCAAGGTCACGGTAATTCCCCGGCCTAAAAAGGGGCTTGACGGCAGTTTCTATTTTTATGTCCCTAAAGGCACGAAAACCCTGGGATATTTCTGCCGGTTGTCGAGAGGACAGATCATTGCTCCCGGTGGCGAAAAGCTGGTGATTTTCAGAAGAACCAAAGGTTTCGGTTCCGTGCAGATTCCGCCGGGATGCGACGGAAAAGTATGGCGGCTGAACCGCGCCTGTGGTGTAATTGAGTTTTTGACCGTGCCAAACTGCCTGGCGCTGTCGCCTTCGGCCCTGCTGCTTCCCGGGGAAGTGGTAAAAGAAGACCATCTTTAATAAGGGAAAATAATATGTCAGTTATGGATATGTTCAATTTGACGGGGAAGGTTGCGATAATCACCGGGGGCGGTTCGGGACTCGGGTTGCAGATGGCGACAGCCCTGGCTGAGGCGGGCGCTGATATCGTTCTTGCCTCAAGGCGTCTGGAGGTTTGTGAAAAAGAGGCGGATAATCTCAGCAAACTGGGCGTGAAAACGCTTGCGGTTGAGATGGACGTCACATCCCCGCAAGATGTCGGGCAAATGGTTGAGAGCGCCATATCGAAGTTCGGGAAAATTGATATCCTGGTCAACAATTCCGGCATCGGAAAGGTAACCCCGACCCTCGAGACAACCATCGAGGAATGGACCCAGGTTATGAATGTGAATGTTACCGGAACATTTCTCTGCTGCCGGATGGCGGGCAAATATATGACCAGTCAAAAAAGCGGAAAAATCATCAACATCGCATCAATATACGGAAGCGTCGGAGTTGATCAGTTCATCTATACAGGATCGAAGGACGGCGTCTTTGAGGAATTGAGCTATCCAACGAGCAAGGGGGCGCTGCTGAATTTTACGCGCGACCTGGCGATTCAATGGGCCCGGTTCAACATCAACGTCAACTCCATCAGCCCCGGCGGGTTTATCATCGATGAAGCCAGAAGGGCGGCCGCTGCGGTCAGATTCGGTAATGAGTTTGAAAAACGCTGGTGCGACCGTACTCCCTTGGGACGCGTGGGGAACGAAGAAGACCTGAAGGGCGCGGTGGTGTATCTCGCGTCCAGCGCCTCGAATTACGTTACCGGTCATAACCTGGTGGTTGACGGGGGCTGGCTGGCATGGTAAAAACAAATGGCGAAGGAACGCTTGCCGTCGCGATAATCGGCGCTGGTTTCATGGGACAAACCCATGCGTCCGCATATGCTGAAATGAGCAATGTGAGAATCGCCGGCATCGCGGATAATGACAGCGCAAAGTCCTCTCAGTTGGCAAAAAAGCATAATACCGCGGTTTACGGTTCCTTCGATAATGTGCTGGATGATGAGTCGATTGACATTGTGGACATCAACGTTCCCCCGGTATTTCACCGGGAGTATGTCCTGAAAGCGGTTCAGGCAGGCAAGCACGTGATCTGTGAAAAGCCGATTGCGTTGACTCATGACGATGCGGACGCCATCGTCGAAGCAACTGAAAACGCGGGTGTAAAGTTCATGGTCGCGCATATCCTCAGGTTCGTTCCCGAGTATGCCGCGTTGAAGCGGTTGATCGCCAACAATGAACTGGGACGACCGTTGAGCGCTACGGCCTACCGGATCGACGCGATGCCGGCCTGGGGGCAGTGGTTCAGCAACGCGTCCCAGAGCGGTGGCGCGGCAATCAATATCCACATCCACGATGTGGACTTATTGAACTGGCTTTTCGGCAAACCCAAAACAATTTACTCGTCGGGCGTCCTGTCGGCCGATGGAGGCTGCAATCATATTTTAAGCTCCATTGCTTATGATAATGACGTGAAAGTATTTGCCGAAGCCAGTTTCCTTATGCCCAAAGACTATCCGTTTTCCAGCTACATGAGGGCGCTTTGCGAAAAAGGGACGGCCGAAATCCAGTTGAGACTGCAAAACGGCAAACGAACCGGAGGACTGACGGTGTACAAACCGGGCATGCCTCCGATTAAACCGCAACTCAGGAAAACGGGGCCGTTCTTCAATGAATTGCGGTACTTCACGGACTGCGTTCAGAACGATTCTCAAATTGAAATATGTACGGCCAGGGACGCGCGCCTGGCGCTGTCGGTTTGTCTGGCGGCAAGAGAGTCAGTCCAATCGAATAAGACTGTAATTTTATAATATCATCCATGGTATATGGATTAAATTTAATTAAACAAAAAGAGATGGCATGAAAAAGATCGGATTTATCGGTGTCGGTAAAATGGGCCGTGGAATGTGTGAAAACATCATAAAAAAAGGTCATCAGGTAACGGTTTATGACCGGAAGCCAGAAGCGCTTGATTACTTCAGCGATAAAGCGTCGACGGCAGCTTCTCATCTTGAGGTTTTACAGGCAAGCGACATCATCATTTTCTCGTTGCCGAATTCGGAAGAGGTCGAGTCGGCATGCATGGATTTCCTGGAGCAGGATGTTACGGGCAAATTTATCGTTGACGCGTCAACCAGCTATCCGGAATCAACCAAGATGCTGTACGCGAAGTTCAAGCAGGCGGGATGTCAATTTATTGATGCGCCGTTAAACGGTTCCCCGGCGCACACCGCCGCCGGCAACGCCCCCTGCATGATATCCGGAGACAAGGATGCCGTTGACAAGGTTATGGATGTGGTGGGTTGTTATGCCACGCCTATCGATTATTTTGGTGATATCGGCAATGCTCACATCATCAAGATATCGATGAATTTTGTCGGTCTCATGTATGCGGCCCTGGCGGCGCAGACATTTCCGCTATTGGAAAAATTCGGCATTGACGCAAAGAATATTTTCAACATCATGAATAATGGCGGTTTTGGAAATCCAATCTTCAATTTCTACGGGCGTAAATTTGTTGAACAGGATTATCATCTGGATTTCTCCCTCGAACTGGCGCTTAAAGATATGAACTATATGCGGCGTCTTTATGATAAGTTCAATGTTCCGGCGTTTTTGCTGGATGGCGGACTTAATCTCATGCGTGAAGCAGTAAAGGAAGGCAGAGGCAAACGTGACACTTCGGAAATATGCGCATTAGTGCGCGATTATTTGGAGCTTGACAAGTGAAGTTACACAAGAATGACGTAAAACCGTCGGGCGGCAATATAAAATTTGTAAGTTAAAATAAAAAAGGAGTTTCTCATGTTGGAAATCAGTAAATGCGTATCGGTCCTGCTCGTAATGTTAGGCCTGAGCAGCGGCAGTTGGTGGCAGTCGGCTGAAACCTCGAAAGACAAAACGGAAATGGCCTTGCTGTCCGGCAGAGGCAAGCCTGTAACGGAACAAGTCGTCTCCAGTGGCGCCAAACGTCTCAACCTTAAAACTTCGACCCCGCCCAAACCCGGCGAAAAAATCACTTTTCAACTTAAATTCGCCTCGCCCGGTAAACGCGGATCGAGTTGTCTGATCTACTCCGGCGGCAAAAAAAGAAGACTGTCGATCGCAACCAACCCCGGCAGGGAACTTGTCAGGTTGGGAATGATCAATGACGAGGGTAAAAATATTGTCCGGACAAACCGGCGCTGGGCTCCGCAAAATGGCTGTTACTTCTTCAACGGCGTAACCAAACGTAATTTCCGCTGGTCTGATGACCTGCTCGGGTGGAGTGAATATTTTCAGGCCATGGCCGCGCCGCTGAACGAACGCTGGTTCGAGATCAGTTTTATTGTCCGCAAGGATTCCTGTCAAACTTTCCTCGACGGGATTTTTCTCGAAGAGTGGCAGCCGAATCCGGATTTTTACACTAAACCTTTCAGACTCACGCTGTCCCCCGGAATGGAACTCAAGCAACCGGAAGTGACGCAATTATCGCCGCTTAATCCGCTCTACCGTCCGGTCGACATCTCCAAGCGCCTGAACGCTTCCGGCATCGCCGGAAAAAAACTGGCCGCCGGGGCGCTTCCCAAGCCTGACGGCGCTGTTGACGTTGACGGCATTCCGTTCATTTTTCCCGCCCCGGACGCCGCCGGGAACGATAACCTCGACATTGGCGCAAGCTGGTTCCGCGGCGGCAACCTGGCCGGCATGGAGCAATCTGACCGCGGCAGTTTCGGCGGGCGTTGGGCTGGTGCGTTCGTCAGGAATCCCACCCGTTTGCAGTTCCGCGTCCCGAACGGCGGCTACAATGCCGTTTACCTGATTGCCGCATCGGACGCCAAAGCTAACACAATCCCGAAGCTGACCGTACAGTTTTACCGTCCGACCAGCGGCTTTCCGCAGCAGTACGCGGCCCCGGAAATTCCTCTTTACACGGCCAAAGCGTCTGACTTGAAGCTACTGCCGGTGTCATTCAAGGATGGCTCGAAGGGCAATCTCTATCTGGTCAAGGTTCCGGTGGATCCGGCCGCGCTCCAGAAGTTCGGCGACCTGCCCTACGTGGAACTGGAACTCACCAAGCAAGTCAAACCTTACCGGGCCTATCCGGACCCGATGTATTACAGTACTCACGCGGCGGGGCTGCCAAGCGCCGTGCGGGTGTTCGCGATGACCCTGGGACTGCCGCCGGTGCAGGTTGAGTTCACCCCGGACCAGTACGCCAATATCTGGACCAAACCGGAAGTCGCCTCCTATACCGTCAAGCTGCGCAACCGGACCGCCAAGGCCCAAAACGTCAAATTAAATCTGGAAGTCGCCGGTCTCGACGACAAAAGCCGCCAGGCGTTCAGCAAAGAGGTCGCACTGCCTCCGAACGCGGAACGGAAGGCCACTTTCAAATTTACACCCAAGCGTTTCGGTTGGAGCCAGGTCCTGCTGAATTGGAATGACAACGGCAAGAAATACACCTGGAAACGTTCGCTGGCGTATCTGCGCGAACGGGATTACCTGCCAAAAAAATTCAACGATCCCGGCTTCATTTTCGGGTTCTGGGACACCCGGGGCGGTCATCTTACTCCGAAACAGCCCGAGGGTTTCGAAATTGCCGGCAGAGTTGGTTTTAAAACCCTTACCCATGGCATCTACAGCCGCCACACCACCCCGGAATCTTTGGCCGTGGCCAGGAAATACAACTTTCGCGACTATATGCTCTACGGTTCCGTTCCCAGAATTTTCGGGTTCTACCGTCCGAAGAAATTTTTAGGCTGCGAATACGATCCTTCTAAACCGGAAAAAATGAAAGCCGCGCTGAAGAAATTTTTGCGAACGCGGGAACAGAAACCAAGCGAACTGGTCGAACCCAAGCTGGTAACTATTCTCGCCGAACCCGGCGGCATCGGCACTCACGGCAGTCTGCCCTTTACCTATAATGAACCGAGCCGCAAACGAAACCCGAAACAGGAAAAAAAATACCAAACCTACAAACAGAAACTGAAAATTTCGCTGAACGCGGTAAAGGAGGAACATCCGGACGCTATTCTGCTGTCCCCACACGGCGATACGTCCTTTATCCTGCCGTTCCTTCAGGAAAACGGCGAGATTTGCAAGCTGGTCGACGGCTGCGGAGTTGACATCGGCTACTTTGAACGCCTCCCGGAACAGCAGTTTCATCAATGTTCGCTGCACCGGTTGTGGCAGTTCCGCCAGGTTTGGGATAAATGCAAGAATAAACCGCCGACGCTGGTTGCGCTCGAGGGCCCCTGCATTGCCAAGGCGCATCCCAATAAAATGTCGCTGACGCCAAAGCAGGCGGCATCGCATCGCATGCGGGCAGCCATGATCATCGGGGCATACGGCGTGACCCGGCAATTTTCCACCAATGCTCCGGCCGCCGCCGCTTCCTATTGGGGGGAACAGCATTACAACGGCGGTTTGGTCAGTAATTATAACGGGCTCAATCCTACTCTCACTTGCGGCTCGACAGCTACCCTCACCCGGCATTTGACCCCGGCCGAATTCATCGGCTGGATGCCCACCGGCAGTCTCTCGACATACTGCCTGAAGTATAAAAACGTCAAGACCGGCAAGCCGTTCTACGCGCTTTGGACTCTGCGCGGGACCCGGCCGGTGACCATGTCCGTTAATCCTGACTCCAAGGTTACGGTTTACGACTTCATGGACAACGCAGAGACCCCGGCCAACAAGGACGGCAAAGTTACATTCACCACCAGGCCGGAGCCGGTATTCGTCTACGGCGCGGGGAACGATCCGAAACTGGCCCTGGGCAAACCGGACAACTCCGAT
Source organism: Victivallales bacterium (assembly GCA_963678815.1). Classification (GTDB taxonomy): domain Bacteria; phylum Verrucomicrobiota; class Lentisphaeria; order Victivallales. The sequence goes on along the minus strand of OY787460.1, from coordinate 1,697,399 downwards.
TCCCAACTCGGCGAAAACAACGTGCTGCTCGGCAACGCCGGTAAAATCGCCTGGAAACAAGTCCAGGAAAACGACAAATATTATGTTGGAGCGTTTCCTGACTGTATCCGCCGCTTCCCGGCGGAAATGAAGCTCGCGACCGTGAAAGTCCCGGCGGAATACGGCGGCGAAGCGCTGTCGATCACCCTCCCGCCGCAGCCGAAGGACCGCGGCGTGATGCCGTTTTTCACTACACTCTACCCGCCCGAGCCTCTGGTGATACCTGGGAAAGCCCAATATTTGAGCTTATGGGGGAAGGCCGCCAGCGACTGGGGCCGGGTGGTTTATTCGCTGCGTGACGCCAAAGGCGAACAGTGGATAAGCGTCGGGTCCAAAGGCCAGTGGAACTGCGACGACACCCACGGCTGGAGCAAGTTCTGTTTCGACGGCTGGCGGCTGTTGAAGTTTGAACTTCCCGCCCATTCGTCCTATGACAACTACCGGGAACCGGGGACTGTCTGGTGGGGCTCGAATGGTGGAGACGGGATCGTCGATCTGCCGCTCAAGCTCGAAAAGATCATGATCGAACGGCGTCCGAAGGCAATGTACGTCAACTCGCTGGAGAAGACCAATCCCGCGCCGGTGCTGCTCGGTAATATCTACGCTGAATACGCGGCCCAAACCGATATGACCGATGCCATAATCGCGATTTCGCGGGTTAAAATGCCGGAACCGCCGCCCATCAAGGCCGAGAAACGGATCAATCCGATCGCGGAACTCGCGAAAACCGGCACGCTGCCGGCTGGTGAAATCATTTCGATTACCCATCCTGAAACCATGAATGACGGCACCCGCGGGGTTGTTGATTTCAAGAAAATGCCCGGCGCGAAAGGCTACGACATCTGGCTGAGCCGTTATCCGGATGGACAGGGAGCGCTTAAACTCGGGAATAATCTGAATAAACCCGGCAAACAGGTCAGGGGCTTCTGCCCGGACACCGATTTCTATGCCTTCCTGGTTTATCGCGACGAAAAAGGCCGGACCTCGAAACCGTCACCCGGCTACAAGTTCCGCCTCAAAGACGAATTCGCCATGAAGTAAAAATACCCTACTGCCGGAAAGCCCGTGTTTAAGGCTTTCCGGCAAACAGGAACAAAATGTAAATGATAGACTACAGTAATCCAATACCGCTTGCGCAACTGGAAAATTTAAACCGCAACTGGAGCGCTTATGACGCAAAAAACCAGTTGAAGGATTTTATTTACAAAGTTGCCGACGCCGAATTTGCCAGGGGCAATGCCGAACGCGATGCTATCCGCGATGTCAAGGACATCACCCGGCGGCAGCAGAGCATTCGGAAAAAGTTCCTTGCTTCCATCGGCGGTCTGCCCGCAAGTGACGCTCCACTCAATCCCAAGGTTACCGGGATTGTAAGGGAAGATGGTTTCCGGATAGAAAAAATTATTTTTGAATCCCGTCCGGAAGTTTATGTTACGGCGAATATGTACATTCCGGAGGATGCCGATGCCCCGTGCGGAACGGTGCAGTTCCTATGCGGACATCACGAAACCTCCAAACATGCCGATGAATACCAGATTGTCTGCCGGACACTGGTAAAAGCCGGTCTGGTGGTTTTTGCCCAGGATCCAGTCGGACAGGGTGAACGAATCAGTTATTACGAGCCTTCACTCGGCACGACAACCGTGCGCTGGGGAACCGGCGAACACGATTACGCCGGAATCCAGTGCCTGCCGCTGGGCCAGAGCATCGCCAGATATTTCGTCCATGACGCGATGCGCGGCATCGATTACCTGTCTACCCGTCCGGAAGTGGACAAAGCCAGAATCGGGGTCACCGGCAATTCTGGCGGCGGAACCCAAACGTCCCTGATGATGCTTTGCGACGACCGGATCGCCGCCGCCGCTCCCGGCACTTATTTAATGAGTTCCAACGGCTGGATGCATACCGGAGGAGGGCAGGACCTGGAACAGGTCTGGCCCGGCATGACCGCCGCCGGATTCGAGCATGAGGACATCCTGCTGATGATGTCGCCGCGTCCGGTTTTAGTCCTGGCGGCAAGCTACGATTTTTTCCCCATCGAAGCCACCCGGTGGACGGTCTCTCGCGCAAAAAAATTCTGGGACATTCACGGTAAAAGCGAAAACCTGGAAATGTTCGAGCAAACGGTCGATCACCACTATACCAGGGAAATGGCGGTGAAAGCCGCGGAGTTTTTCTCGGAACATTTGCTGGGGAAAAAGGTTGAAGTCGATAATTCCGTAATCCAGCCCATCCCCCCTTCCCGGCTGTGCTGCACCGAAACCGGACAGTTGCGCGGCGAAGTTGAAAACGCCAGATTCGTCCATGAAGAGAATGTCTCGAACCTGAACATGCTGCAAAAACAACGAATGAGCAAACCGGCGAAAACCTTAAAAACTGAAGCATTGGCCTGGTTGAAAGAGCGCATCTTTTTCAACCGCAAACCGTGTCGGCAAAACCTGCGCGTGATCAATTCCGGACACTGCGACGACCTCTGCTTTAACAATATTTTCTGGTTTTCCCAGGAGAACGTCATAAACCATGCGCTGATTTTCCGGGATTACCGTTTCATTGCCCGGAAACTGCCGCTGACGATCGCGGTGTGGAATGACGGGACAAACCGGTTGCAAGAACATCTGGGATGGCTGCGCCGTGCCTGTGCTCATGGACGCGCGGTAATGGCGCTGAACGTTTCCGGGGTCGGCGCAATCGAACCTTTGCCGATTAATGCCAGGGCATTGCATACCTGGTACGGGACTGTATCCTGTCTGGCGAATGATCTGTTATGGCTCGGTGATTCCCTTGCCGCCTTCCGGGCGTATGATGTGGTTCGGGCGCTGGATGTGGTCCGGGAAATTCCGGACATTGTTACTGATGAAACCGAGGTTTACGGTTGCGGAAGCCATGGCGTTTATGCTCTGCTGGCAGCCGCGGTTGATTCCAGGATAAAATTATTGCTCGAAGTTCAAGCCATTTCAAGCTTTGCCGAATTTATATCTTCACGCCATTACGACGATTACGACATCAGCAGCGTTGTCCTCCCCGGCATCCAGCATTATTGCGACCTGCCGGATATCCGGAACTGGAAGGATGATTTGTTCCGGGCTTGAATGTGTATGGAAAAATCCATCAAGAAAAGTATTTAAAAGATGTATAAACCATGTTCCGCGAAATTGCTTTTTCCCGACGCCGCCTGGATCTGGCGGCAATCTCGTGAACACGACGAACGCGACCGCCGGGTACAGTTCCGCCGTTCTTTCGAACTTGAATCCGCGCCAGAATCCCTTGAATTGAAAATCACCGCCGATTCCTGTTATATCCTGTGGATCAACGGCGAATACGTCAATCGCGGCCCCGCGAGAGGGTTCCAACGGCATTGGCCGTTTGACCGGATAGAAGCGGCCCCGTTTTTACGCGCGGGGAAAAACGTTATCGCGGTAATGGTCTATCAGTATGGCATTTCAAATTACAGTTATGCTTATGAGAACGCCTCGGGCTTGTTGCTTTCGGGACAGAGCGGAAGCATCAATCTGGGAACCGGCGCCGCATGGAAGGCCCGGGAAGCGCCGGGATATTTACGCGCGGTCGCCCGGGCGTCCACCCAATACGGGTTTCAGGAGTTTTTCGACTGCCGAACCGGGGATGACAACTGGCGGGAAATAAATTATGACGATGCTGACTGGCGGAATATCGGCAGGTTTGAGCAGCGCGTGGCCGGCTCGATGCCCTGGCACGATTTCGAGGAACGAAACATTCCTTTGCTGACTAACAATATTGTTAATCCCACCGGGATCGTCGCGATCGCCAAACACCGGCCCGTGCCGGATTGGCGGAACAACCGGAACCTTTGCAGGATATATTACCAGGAGGAAATTTCCTGGCAAAACGCATCAGGAAACGCGCAAAACGTCAAATTCAACCCGGAAGTTACCGGACAGGTTATAGATTTCGGCCGGGAAGTAGTAGGGACGGTGAATTTTACGGTGGAAAACGCCGGGGCCGGCGAAATCCTCGGTTTTATGGTATGTGAATCGTTGACCGGGAACAGCCCGGATTTTCCCGATAAAGACAGGTCCGTGATAACCTCATTCGCCGGCCGGATTATTCTGAAAGACGGAGTGAACCGGCACGAACTGACCATGCCGTGGGGATTTCGTTACCTGGTTTTATTCAGACGCGATCCGAGCGATATCAGCGTAAAGGTTTTCGTGCGGCAGACCGTTTATCCTCTGGAAATCACCGGAAAATTCCATGCTTCCGATGAAAACCTGAATGCGATCTGGAAAATGTCGGAACATACCCAGCGCTGCTGCATGGTAGACGCGTATGTCGACTGTCCGTGGCGCGAGAACGCCCAGTGGTGGGGCGATGCGTTGGTTCAGGCTAAAAACACCTTTAAATTGAGCAGCGACGTCCGGTTGTTTGAACGCGGCCTCCGGCAGATCGCCTCGCAGACGGCGCCGAACGGGTTAACTTACGCCATGGCTCCCACCTGCGGACACAGTTGCATCCTGCCGGACTATTCGGCGATGTGGATAATTACCCTGTACGCGCATTACTGGCAAACCGGGACTCCAGCCATGTGGCTGGAACTGCGCGATGCCGCCGACAGGATTTTTAGTTATTTCTCCGAACAGACCAGCGGCAACGGCCTGCTGAATTTCGACGACCGTTACTGGCTCTTTCTCGACTGGTGCCCGGAACTTTTCAAGAATGGCGCGCCGACAGTTTATAACCTGATTTACCTCTGGGCGCTGCAATCCGCCCTCGAACTGGCCGAAGTGACCGGCGACGGGCCGCGCCGTCATGATTACGCCCTCCGGATTGAGGCGTTGAAAGCCGCCATTGCCGAAAAGTTATATGACCGCGCCAGCAAAAGACTTTCCGATGGCATCACCTTCCAGGATGAAAAGGCGGACAGTTGCGCCCCCCATACCGCGGCGCTGGCGATTATTACCGGTCTGTTTCCGGAGGCGCACGAACAATGGTTGGAAGAAATCCTGCTCCCGCTGTTGCGCGGCAATCGCACCGGAATGCTTCTGCCGTCCTCCTATTTCATGTACTACATCTTCGAGGCGGTAAAACTCAAAGGCCGATACCGGGACGTAATCGGCTGTATCGGGCGCTGGTGGGGAGAATTCGCCGCGAATGACTGTTCCACGACCCCGGAAAACTGGCTCGAAAAAATGGAAACCGGCAGCGGCAGCCGCTGTCATGCCTGGAGCGCCCATCCGCTGGTTAATTTTTCCGAGCTTATTCTCGGAGTCAGACAAGTCGCTCCGGGATGGAAAAAAATCCGCTTTGAACCTTTGATGACACAGGGACGTAAAGCCGCAGGCGCAGCGCCTACTCCGCACGGTCCGGTTGAAGCGGAATGGGACTGGACCGGTCCCAGCCCGGTCAAACGGATTTTATGTCCTCCCGGAATCGAACTCGCGGAACCGGAAAACCTGGCCTGAATGGTGTATGGACTGAAAATTTTGAAAAACATTATATGAGTTTTTATCAATTATGAAAATACAATTAATATCAATATATGCAGGATTGGGATTGTTCTCGTTGCTGGTATGGTGGTCAATCCCCAAACCGGGAACTGACGGCAAAACCCATTTAAGCTGGTTGAGCTGGAATGGGCCGGAGAGGATTTGTCAGGCGGAAGAATTCAATAAGCTTAACCCGGATTGCAAACTTACCATTGATCCTGACAACGGGGGAGTGACGAAGGTGGTGGTGCAATGTTCCGCCAACATGGGGGGGGATATAATAGACTTTGTAAATCAGGAAAATATTCAAACCTATGTGGACGCCGGAATTCTCAAAGACATCACGGATGATGCAAAGGAAATGGGATTTGGCCTGGACACCGTTCCCGAATCATGCCATCCGGCGATCCGGATAAAGGTTCTTGATAAAAACGGCAATATTCAATATCGGCAATTTGCCTATCCCATGAATATTGTCGATAATTATATAATCTACAACAAAGATATTTTTGATAAATATAAAGTGCCTTATCCCCCGAAAGACCTTACCTGGGAAAAATATATCGAGATTGCAAAAAAGCTGACCATTTATCAAGACAAAGATGACAGGATTCCGCTGATCTTCGGAGCCCGGGGCGCATCGCTGAAAACAATTATTTGGGAAAAAGGTGGCCGGATTATGAACCGGGACGGCACTCGATGCCTGTTGAACAGCAAAGAGGCGGTTGATTCTCTCTGTTTCTTTCATGATCTTATTTACAAATACAAGGTAGAACCCACCGCGACGATGTCTTCCGGGGTAACTACCAGTAATGGCAAAAAGGCCAGCTACTCCTGGCTCGCCGATGGTCGTCTGGCGATGGCTTTCGGCGCCCGGTGGTACCTGATGATGATGCGTCCTTATTTCCGGAACCGGCAAAAGGAAATCGATGCCTGGAAGCAAGCCCATCCTGATGAAAAAATATACTCCGGGCCAAAACCGTACCGCTTCGGGGCATGTCAGGTTCCGAGATTCAAAAACGGTCCGAGATACACTGATTGCGGCGGTCGCAACGTTGCAATTAACGCGGCAAGTCCGAATGCCGGCAAAGCGTTGAAATTTCTGCAATATGCCGCCGGCAAGGATTATGCAAAACAGATTATCGATGTTGCCGACTGCAAGCCGCCGAATAAAAAATTCCATAAAAAGGAACTGTTTTACAGCAGGGAATATCCGGAGGAAAAGGAAATCCACGACATGTCCATTGAGGCGGGGAAATACGGGCGCATGGAGGAATTGAGTCCATTAATTGACAATATTACGGTCACGCGGGAATTCAAGGAACTCAGCGCAAAGATTCAATCCAATCCTCATCTTACCCGAAAGGGAATCCAGGAACTTGCCGATTATTCCGCCGGAAAAATCAACCGGAGGATTGCCGAAAATATCCGGAAAAACAAACGGCTCCATTTATTCTATGAAAAAATCCTGGAAAACGGCGGTGAACCCGCGCTGTATTATAAAATTGACAAGGTTGACAACAAATGAATTTATCGAGAAAGCATAAGGAATTGTTAGCGGCATCAGGATTTCTTCTGCCTAATTTTATCGGGTTTTTAATTTTTATGGCCTTTCCGGTTGGCTTGAGTTTTTACATGAGTTTCACCAACTGGAGCCTTAAAAAATCGGTTCCGCTTGAATTTACCGGCTTCAGCAATTACGTCGACTTGATTTCCGACGGCAAGTTCTGGTTTTATTTATACAACACCGTTTACTTCATGTTCGGAATCCCGTTTGCGGTGTTCGGGAGCCTGGTGGCGGCCAGTCTGTTAGTTGACGACATGCTGATTAAACGCGTTTCCCGCCGGATCAAAATGGCGGCGACAATGGCAATTGTGGGCCTGATAACCTGCGGATGGTTGTTCCTGGCCGGAGCTCCAGACTGGGCGTTGCTGCTTGCCCTGGTTTACGCCGGGGCATTTTTCGGTATACTTTTCGGCAGCGACACCTACCGGACAATGTTGTATATCCCTAATTTCGCGTCCGGGGTGGCAACGATCATTCTCTGGATGCAGATATTCAATCCCCACTACGGTTTGTTAAACGGGGCGATTGACGCGGTGTTCGGTTTTTTGGGACTGCATCCGGAACTGCCGACCTGGCTGACCAGCACGAAAAATCTTCTCGGGTTCCTACCGCTTCCCAACCTGTTTTCAAACGGCGGGTTCGGACTCGGCGCAAGGGAGGCAATTATGATAATGACGTTTTGGATGGGAATTGGCGGCAACAACATAATTCTCTATATTGCTTCGATTGCCAACATTCCTTCCTCTCTGTATGAAGCCGCGGAAGTCGACGGAGCCGGAGCCCTTTCAAAGTTCTGGCATATTACCATTCCATCGGTCGCGGCTACCACCTTTTTTATATCGGTGATGGCTACCATCGGGGGTATTCAGGGTGGTTTCGCCAATGCAAGGATCATGACCAAGGGAGGTCCGGCCGGGATCACTACCACTTTATCATATTATATATTTACCGCTGGATTTGAAGAACTTCGGCTCGGTTACGCCTCGGCGGTGTCGTGGGTGATGTTCGCAATAATATTTACACTTACAATGCTTAACTGGAAATACGGAAACCGGCAAAACGAATATCAGTAAATAATCTATTCGTCGGAGAATAATAATGATATCGAAATATTCACATTTTTTTGCAGTATTAAAAATTTTATTAAAATTCTTTCTGGTTACTTTCGTTGCCGCCTTAATGTTTGTCCCGTTTCTGTGGATGGTGTGCGCGGCCTTCAAAGGACAGGGGGAGATTGAAGGCGTCAACTTCTGGCCAAAGGTGTTTCACCCGCAAAACTTCCTGATTGTCCTGCGGGCAATTGAAGATCCGTTTTCCGGGCAGTATCTCCAGGTGCGGCTGCTTCGCTATATTCTGAACAGCGTTTTTATTGCCAGCTGGGTGACAGTGCTTCAGGTGACTACCAGCAGTATGGCTGCTTATGCTTTCAGCCGCATTAACTGGCTGGGACGCGACAAAGTTTTCATGCTGTATCTTGCCACCATGATGATTCCCGGGCTGGTACTGACAATCCCACGGTTTCAGATCATGGTATCGTTGCAACTGGTTAACACCTTTACTGGATTGATCCTGCCTGCGGCCTGCTCCGCATTCGGCACTTTCATGCTCCGGCAATTCATGCTCGGAATTCCACTCAGCTACGACGAATCCGCCCGGATGGACGGCGCCGGGCACTTCCAGATTTTTACCGAAATCATCCTGCCTCTGGCAAAACCGGGAATCATTACCCTGTCAATTTTTACTTTCCTTGCAAGTTACCGCAACCTGATGTGGCCATTGATTATGGTCAAATCAGATTATCTCCGCACGGTTCCGATAGGCCTTTTGAGTTTCATGGGCGACAAAGGCGGCCGCGCCGAACTGTTAATGGCCGCTACGGTGATTTGCATTATCCCCCTGATCCTGATTTTCATCATCTGCCAGAAAAAACTGGTTCGCGGCATCAATATCGGCGGCGGCGTCAAAGGATAGTTGTCAGAAGTTTTGGCACAACAATGATAAAAAATACGAGGCAAGAAATGAAAGATAAACTAACGTAGAAGAGCCGGAAACTTATGAAATTTGCTCTTTCGATGTGAAACTGATTGGGAAATTCCTTTATGAATCACGAACTGCTTCCTGCCCTGATTGCATTTGCCCCGGTGGTTATTCTGGTGGCGCTGATGACAAAAAAACCAGGCATGCCAGCCCATTATGCGCTGCCGCTGGCGGCTTTTCTGACCTATGCCGTCAAGCTGATTTACTTCCAGTCGGACCCGAATGCCGTCAACGCCGCCGTTGTCGCCGGAATGCTGAACGCCTGGACCCCGATTTTGATTATCTGGGGCGCGGTGCTGCTGTTCAAAACAATGGAACATTCCGGCAGCATGGACAGGGTCAGGAACTGGTTGAACGGCATAACCGGCAACCGGGTGGCGCAATTGATGATCATTGCCTGGGCTTTTGCTTTTCTGATTGAGGGTGTCAGCGGTTTCGGCACGCCCGCGGCGCTGGCCGCGCCGTTGCTGGTGGGGCTGGGTTTTCCGCCGGTCCGCGCCGCTATTGTGTGTCTGATCATGAACAGTGTGCCGGTTTCTTTCGGGGCGGTCGGAACTCCCACCTGGTTCGGGTTCGGCAAACTCGGCCTGACGCCTGAACAGTTGCTGGAAGTCGGCCGGAAAACGTCGCAGATACATTTCTGCGCGGCGCTGGTTATTCCGGTGATTGCGTTGTTATTCGCGGTTCCGTGGCGCGAAATCAAGAAAAATATCGTATTCGTGTATCTGTCGATCCTGAGCTGCACGGTTCCATATTTTATTCTGGCGCGGTTTTCTTTTGAATTTCCGTCACTGATCGGCGGCCTTACCGGAGTTATCATTTCCGCGCTGCTGGCCGCCAGGGGAATAGGACTCGCGAATTCGAATGAGAAAAGAACCGCCGGGGATGCGCCGCAGTCCCGGGGAATTATCCCGGCATCCTTCCCGATTTGGGGCAGCGTGCTGCTGTTAACCATTACCCGGATCAAGCAATTAAAAATCAAAGGACTGCTTACGGACCAGAGTCCGAGCTGGACTTGCAAACTCGGTTCCTTCGCCGATCTTACCCTTACCCCGTCTTGCGTGATTTCGCTGAAAAATATATTTGGAACCACACAATCCTGGTGCCTGAAAGCATTGTTCGTGCCGTCTATTATTCCGTTTTTCGTGATTTCCGGCATAACCATGATGTTGATGAAACTGAGCAGAAAAACCGTCGCGGCGATCTTGCACGATACTTACACGCGCATGAGAGCGCCGATCGTTGCCCTGATGGGTGCGTTGGCAATGGTAAATATGCTGATGGAGGGCGGCAATAATTCATGCACCGCCATAATCGGCCGCTGTTTCGCGCAATTGTCCGGCCGCAACTGGCAGTATTTCGCATCCTGCCTGGGCGCGGTGGGGGCGTTCTTTTCCGGGTCGAACACTCTTTCCAACCTTACTTTCGGCGGCATTCAAGCCTCGATAGCGAACAGCCTGGGGCTGGATCTGACCACAATTCTTGCCTTGCAGTCGGTGGGCGGGGCAATGGGCAACATGGTATGCATCAATAATATCGTGGCGGTTTGTTCGATCCTCGGAATTTACGCCCAGGAGGGTTTTATCATCAAGCGCACGATAATCCCACTGCTGATTTACGCCGCCATTGCCGCCATCGTCAGTTGTTTCATCTGATGCGCCGGTGACATATGAAAAATCTAATCTTTCAGAATTGGCAATTACATAAGTGACGAAAATAAAGAGAAAATATCCGCAAGGCTGTTGCAGTCTTTTAAACAGCGACTATCGGCGAGCCATTAAGCAACTCGCCAAACTTTACGGCCTGCGCATAGTCGAGCAGGATCGGTAAGCAACCCGCTGAAAGAAACAGGCTCCCGCACAAAATTACATGCGGGAGCCTTGCAATTTACATCAGTGGAGTTTTATTCATCCATTTAGTGGCGGTTTCAAGCTGTTTCAGCCATTTCCCCGGCATGACAATCTGGTGATGTCCGACGACATTGCTCAGCGCTTGGCGGATGGGCTGGTCCGTCTTGATCCATAACCCGGTCCGGCAATGAACCAAGTCTTTTACGTCCACGACCTCCCCGGTAAAAGCGTGAACCGCATTGCCGTTGCTGGCCACACCGCTTACCGTGACGTCCTTGACCTTGACATCGCCCCAAAGCGTCGAACCTTTGCCGCTGCCGTGGTGATCGAGCACCTTGCAGCCGGAACCGCACCAAGTCGGCGGAAGCACGTCGTGTTCGATTCCGATAGTATTGTTTTCGATCTCGGAATGTTTGACGTGAACCATATTTAAATTTCCGAGAAACCCGCCTTTCCCCCCGGACATCCCGCTCATCAGCAAGTGCGGAACCAGTGAGGGAAGGTCCGCTTCGCACGCATAAACCAAACCTTCGTCTTCCACGATGGACAGCGCCGCGCAGGGGCTATAGTCGATATCGGGGTTGGACAGGCAGTCGATGGTGAAGCAGTTGACCTGGTGCTTCCCGGTCAGTTCCTTGATCGCCAGGTAATTACGGGCCATGATCACAGCGTGGGGACTGTCAACGCAAATACCGTATTTGTCCTTGAATCCGGCCAGGGCGCTTTTGATATCCGCATCGGTTTGCTTGTCATTTGCCTTTACATACTCGGACGAAGGAATGAAGATGATTTCAAACCCGAGAATGTCCGATATTCTCTGGACATCGATACCGCTCCTAACGGTTCCCGAAGGCCATTTGTCCACGCACAGCGTCTTGGTTTCCCGGAGCCGTTTCATGCCACGGGCGGCTTCCAGAGCAACCTGGAGATCTTCTTTGCCGAACAGGTTCGGGACGAACATTTCCGGATAATTCAGGAGAACGTCGCGGACATAACGGCTGTCGTAATCCCAGCCCCACGGGTTCCACCCCGCCAGGCACGGACGCCTGCTGTCCCGAATCGCCTCAAGCACTGAATCATTTACACAGCACACCACCACAAACAGATCGGTTTGCGGTATCAGGCGGACCAGGTCCTCCCGGGTATTGACGACATACACAGTCTCGCCTGACGCCTGATTGACGCTAACCCAGTCGAAAACGTTGCCGATGTTGTTCAATGAAAGGTCATTATTTCCCAATGCTCCAGCTTCTTCCCCGCGTATCGATTTCCGGCGAACCCCTTTGGCGATATACCATCTCTGCATTGCCCAGTCACTTCGGATTGCGGTAATTCTTAATTTGTCCATTTGAATGATTTCCTTATAATTAGTTTTTACCAATTGTTTTGCGGTACTTTATTTGACTTGATTTCCGGCGCACCTCCTGTAATTTATTATTCACTGTTCGGAAATCGGCCTTATTATTATTTATCTTTCCGCCGATTACAGTTGTCCTAGTTCCTCGATTTATATTCTTAATAATAATATTCGGACACCTTGAAAGCTTCCGCATATGTGACATATTTTGTTCGTAAATGAGACATAGAGATTTTCATCACGTCAGCGGACTAAAGTCCCGACCTCCCGGATATTCGTTCCGGAGTTCCCAATATGAACATTTCCAGATGATCTGCATCAGGAAAGGAGCTCTGGGATTCATTTCCAACGGGAAAGAGCGGATTATCCTGCCCGGAGCCGCGTTGCTGCTGCGCCGGGGAAGCGCCTTTAAACTGTATACGAATCGGGACAAAGGCTACTCCGGCATACACTATTCATCTTATGCTGAACAGGAAACTGCATTCAGGGGTGAGGCTACCGCTTGTTTGAAAACGTCCGCCGCGGTTGAAACCATGATTGCGCTGTTGGAGCAGGAAGCCAGCACGCCGCAACGGGGAACCAAAGAAATTCTGGTACATATCGGACGCAGCCTGGCGCTTATTCTTGCCCGGAATTCCGGCAAGGACAAAATCGCCGGAAACAATACCGAAGATTATGCCCGTTACTGGGCCATACGGACGCATGAAGCCATCGACGCCAACCTTTGCACGAATCGTGGAGTGGCGGAGATAATGGAAGCAATCCCCCTTTCATACCGCCAGCTTGCGCGCCACTTCATGCATATTTACGGATATTCGCCGAAACAATACCAGATTGAAGCGAAAATCAGGGAAGCGAAAAGACTGCTCCTACAAACCGGCTTTTCCATAACCGACATCGCTTACGAGCTCGGATATCCAACGACCCAACATTTCTCAACTCAGTTCGCGGCGCTTGCAAAACAATCCCCGTCTGAATACCGGAAGCGCTATTAACCTGGAATTCCCTACGCCTTCCTCCATTAAACAAAACACCAGCAATACATAATTATAAACATTGATTCCAATTAAAAACGGAAGGAATTTTATAATCCACTTCCGGTAAAATCAACGGAAAAATAGGAAAAAATTAGTCTAATCTTCTTGTCACGGGTTCGAGATGTGGATGGTTTTGTTCATAGCATATCCGGTGAAAAAAGGAACACTTTTTGATAATCATTCTCATGTAGCGCGATAAGTTGTTAGCAATGAACGAGTGGAAGTAAATTAAAAAAATTTCCAAAAGTTCTGGTCGTGACAAGAACTTTCAGAGAGACGGAGAGAAAATGGCTAAAAATGGCCTTCTATAAGCCGTTTTTACTTGTCACGGGGGGAATGATGTATCACTCTCATAACCTTTTAGACAGGACTTATCGAATCCGGCGAAATTGCAACGGTAACTCAATTGGCTGACAAGCTCCAACTCGACATCGCCTATGTAACCAAAATTCTGCATCTGGTTAACCTCGCCCCGGAACTTCAGGAGGCGATCATCGCGGGGAACGAGCCGGACGGGTTGTCCCTGAACCGGCTCCGCCGGGGAATTCCGGTTGAGTGGGAGGAGCAGAGGCAGCAATGGGGAATAACATTGTGTCGGAAAATTCCCCGGCAATGAATTATATTGTTAACAAAAAAAATGGATACGACATGTAACAGAGCTTATATTCTTTATGCTTCTGCTGCAGCATTGACGATTTTTTCCGTAATTCCATATTGCCTTTTTGCGAGTCATAAAAGCCCGGCTGTGAGTTCAAATGCACCCCGAATTAATATTCCTGATTGTTATAGCGTGGTGACCGGCGGGATGTAGAATAATCGTTGCCTCCGTCCCGATATCCATTCCCTCCGCTGTCATCATCATCGTTATAATTCTGATATTCGCTTTCCGTGCGATCGGGATTTTTCACCACCGACTGCAAACCATCGATATGCTCGAAGAGCGACTCATGAATATTATGCCACATGGAATCGAGAATAAAGTCGATACCTTCGCGTCGCGCCAGTTTGGCGGCTGGTACGAAATCGCTGTCACCTGAAATCAGAATAATCTGATTCACCTGTTTCTTGTAGGCGAGAGACGCGATATCGATCCCGATCTTGATATCAACCCATTTCTGCTTAGGATCGAAATAGATGTCATTTTGCTGGATATCGAGTAGAGCCTTTTCAAAAAGAACCCTCCGTCAATAAGCACGGCGGTTGGCATAATTCGCTTCCTTTTGGGTTTGGATGTTTAGGATGTTTCATAAATGGGAAAGGCCGTTGTGATTTTTTCTTGGGGGGCAGGAGTCAACCAACGCAAAATCACTAATATACGATTTTAACCGTCACTTTGATTTTTTTACACAGGGGGATCTTACAGCTTCCCATGATTTACTTTCCAGAATATATTGTTTTATTATTTTTGCAGGGACTCCTGCGGCAATACAAAATGGAGGAATATCTTTCGTAACTACAGCGTTGCTTCCGATTATTGAATGTTTCCCGATGGTAACATTGGGCAGAATGCTTGCGCCGTTTCCAATCCAGACTTCATCTTCTATAGTAACTGGACCGGGATGATTCAACGGCTGCGGCATTATCGGCATGTCGGTATTTTCATAACCATGGAGATTGTCGGAAATATAAACTCTTTCCGCAATGACAACATTTTTGCCAATTTTCATTTTTCCGCAGGCGATAATATGTGCGAAGCGCCCGATATGCACATTATCTCCAATCTCGAGATACGGGGAAAACATCTTATCAGCATAACGTGATATACATTCAATCCAGCAATGTTCAGATATCCGGGTATTATTTCCAACATGCATTTCCTTAATATTGAAACTTTGGAACGGCGGACAAATCAAAGTATTTTTGCCAATGGAACCAGCGCTGCTGCGAAGTAAATATGTATATATTAACATTGTTTTGCGTCGACACCAATTTTTTATTTTTAAAAACTCGATCATGTATGATTAACCTTTATTGGAAAATTGTTTTCAGTACTTTTCAGTTCAATAGTGTTTTTTTCGTAAAAAAAATCTCCAGTAATACCTGGTGGTAAAGATATTTTCACCTTCAGAGCATCAGGCTCTTTTTTCAGGAAAAGCGATATCATTCCTTGCGGATGGACGCATTTTGCCTGGAGCTTTCGAAGCTGTCCCATCCGTGGTTTTATTGTTACTTTTTCGAATCCCATGTTTGCCGGTTTTATCCCCGCGATATTCGTAATCAGGTGATAAATGGGATGAGAACCCCAGCCATGGCAATCCGAGCGTTGATTGAAAGTACGGTTTTCCGGAGTTTCCGGAACGGTTTTGAAACCTTTTTTCAGGAAGGTGTTCCACAATTCAAATTCGGAAATAATTCTCTCCGGCAGGTCAAGAGCGGCATATGCTTCGCAGAGATAGTGTTTGTAGAATATGGAACATTTAGCAAGCTTATTTTCCTTAAGCAATGATTTTTTAAGACTTTTAATATATTCATCTTCAAGTTTTCCGCTGAGGATTGCAAGTATCTGGGCATGTTCGGAAAAATGTTTTCCTGAATCGTCTTCATTGAAAAGCCCTTTTTCTTGCAGCCAGAATCGTTTCAATATTTTTTCTGATAATTCGTCCGCTGTTTTTTTCCAGCGTTTTCCCGTATTATCATCTCCGGCATAATATTCCAGTTTTTCTGCTAAACCAAGAATGTAAACGAAAAGCCAATTGTAAGTGGCGTTTACAGAACTCTCGATTCCCGGAGGAGTTCCGGACTTGGATTTGCGATACCAGTCGTCGACCCAATCGATAAAATTCCACTCTCCGCTTTTTCCATGAAGGAATCCATCTTCATTTATTCGCCCCAGAAAATTATCGAGAAGCGTTCTCATGGTCGCCATGTGGGATTTTATAAATGCTTTATCATCACGCCACAGGGCAAAATCATGCAGCATTGCAATCCACCACAGTGAAAATGAAGGGATATACTGCCGGGAACGTGACGGCCACCTTGCCATGGTAAAACCTTTGGTATCTCGTGATAATGCAAGTGTGGTGATCGCTTTTTTTACTAATGCATCGTCCTTGCAGGCAGCAAGGTTAACCTGCGCTTCAAGCCTTCCGTCTCCTGCATAAAGCAGTTGTTCGTAAAAAGGACAATCAACAAAATTATCATGCGCAGACATTTGTAATGTTCTGAAACAAAACGGGATAAGATTATTCAAAAATTTATCATTACATTCAAAATCTCCATCCATTTCCAATGGATATCTTGTTTCCTGCAGGCTGAACCTTTCAAGTTCCAAAGTTTCGTTGGAAGTAGAAATATGAAGTTCAACAAATCTGCCGCAACGCCATGCCAGAGGGGACCATTCGTGAGTATTTCCGTCAAGGACAACTTCATCCCAGACGCCCCTGAAATATTTACCCGCAAGAGAATTTCGATTACCTTTTACTGGTTTTTCCGGATCAGAAAAAGCGGTTTCCGCCCAGGTGATTCTTATTTGTGATCCCTTGCCGCCATTAATTTTTAGTTTTGAAAAAGCGCAGTAATAATTCCCCAAGTCAATTATTATTCTTTTTTCAGTTTCAGATGGAAAAATCCTTGGAATATCGGATAATTTACTCATTCCTGACGGGATCTGTCCATTATCATAATTATCAAAGATAATAATATTGTGAAAAGATATTTCATCCGAATTAAATTCCCGGAGGGGGGACGGAACCAGACAATGCCGATCATAACTTTGTTTGATCGCCACGTCCGTGCCTTGTTCCAGGACATTCGGTTCAAGCCAATTCTCCGAGTGTATTTTGTTAAAGTCATATTTTTCATACGGAGCTACAGACATCCAGGCTCCTTTTACATTTTGCATGGCATTAAAGCTTCGTGTATTTATAAATTTCACCCGCCAGGGAGCGATGCCAGTTCCCAATAAACTCGTATACGGCAAATCCGATATCAGTATAAACCCCGGAAACAAACTCATCCGGTTCATGGGGGAAAAGTCTCCATAATTCCACACCAGCGCGGAAAGAGAATGATGGCCTTTTTCCAGAGTAAGATCGTATGATTCGAAGTACCAATTTTCTGGCGATTTCTGTTCACAACCGCGCCCGGTAAACACTTCATCGACAAAAAGCTGATACTGCTGATCCGCGCTGACATGTATCCTGAATGTAATGTCCACACTCATATAAAAGTTTAATTGGAATTCCATTACGACGGGAGTCCCCGGCGCTACTCCGGGAGCAGATATCCAACGGCAAGGCGACAGGGATTTTTGTCTGTGATGACAATCCTTCTTTTGCGGGAAGGGATTTTTGTTTACGAGTATTCTTCTTATTTCCATATTATTTACCTGAAAATGCAGTTTTATATTATACAGATACCATCATCAGATAAAACTGGAATGGATTATTTTCAGATTACCATGTATTATTATCAGAAATTCAAAAAAAAGATCCGGAATTGCATTATGAAAATAAAAAGACTCTTTCAGGAAGTGTCTCTGGATATTCTTCACCTCGACCATGCCGTCCTGGGGAAAGAATGGCGGTACAGAAATTATGCTCAAAACTTCATGAAAATGTATTTTATCCTCCGTGGAAAAGGCATTGTCCGGTATCCGGACCGGGAAATTATCCTGGAACCGGGAAAACTTTACCTGATTCCTCCACTGAAACCCGCGGATTATTTTACCTTGGATTCGCCGCTGGAACAGTATTTTATTCATTTTTATGCAAAATTCGAT
Source organism: Victivallales bacterium (assembly GCA_963678815.1). Lineage (GTDB taxonomy): Bacteria > Verrucomicrobiota > Lentisphaeria > Victivallales. Next base: position 1,679,330 of record OY787460.1, on the reverse strand, counting down.
AACAATATCAGTATTTATTCCTTGATGGATTTTTATGACGCTATTGAACTGGATAATCTTGATGTTGTCAAATATATGTTTTCCAGGTTGAATGAGATTTATACCGCGCCAACTGATTTTTTAATGGTTGAAGCAGATTCCATTACTAAGTATCTGTTGTCTTTAATGAGGAAAGACAACGATAAAGATATTACCAATATGATTAAGAATATTAAACCTTTTGCCCCCGTTATAAATTATCTGGAGAAAAATTATTCAAAGAAAGTTACCTTGAAGGAGATGGCGGATATTGTGCATTTGCAACCTACCTATTTTTCTACCGCTTTTAAAAATATATTCGGACTATCCCCCATCGAATTCCTAATCTCAAAGCGGCTTGACAAGGCACAGGAATTGCTTTTTTTTACCGGCTTGTCAGTCAAGGAGATTGCGTACGGAACCGGCTTCAATGATGAATTTTATTTTTCCAGGATTTTCAAAAAATATTTGGGGATATCACCCGTGAAATATCGAAACCGGAGAAAAATTTAACGTTCCCGGTTCATCTGAAGATATTGCGCCATTATCTGATAATAGTACATGGTAATCTGAAAATAATCCATTGTGCACTTACTTGTTCAGGCTTATAATTACAGTATAAAAATTCATTTTAGGAGGACTGAACAGCAAAATGCGGCAATACTCGGCAATACTTGGCAACCTTGGAAATACCTGTGACAGGTTTTGCGGAAGCTACAAGGATAACCCGTCGACAACAGAAATGCTTAAGAGGGCTGGTGAAATTGAAGGCATTACGGGTATCGAATTGGTCGGAACTTGGGATATCCGCCCCGACAATGCTTCTGAAATGAAGAAATCCATAGAGAATCTTGGCCTTGAATGCGTTTCCATTATACCCGATCTTTTTGCTGATAAATTGTGGAGCAGAGGCAGTCTTTCCTGCCGCAATGCGGCAGTGCGCGCAAAAGCCGTGAATTACATGCGGACAATGTGTGAAATTGCCCGGGAAATGAATTGCAAAATAATAAACCTGTGGCCAGGCCAGGACGGTTACGATTATCCTTTACAGGGAAATTTCCTGGATGAAAGAAAGTATCTTACCGAAAATATCGCGATTCTGGCCGGAGACTATCCCGATCTTAAATTTGCCCTTGAATACAAAGCGAAAGAACCAAGAACCCACTCTTACCTAGCGCGGATGGCTGACACTTTACTGGTTTGCCTGCAAACCGGCTACGAAAACGTTGGGGTCACAATCGATACCGGGCATGCATTTCTCGGCGGGGAGAACGTTGCTGAATCCGTGGTTTTGGCAAAGCAGGCAGGGGATAAGCTTTTCCACATGCATTTCAATGATAACTATAAAGCCTGGGATGACGATATGATCGTGGGCTCGATCCACAGTATCGAATATATTGAGCTGCTTTACTGGCTCGATGAATGCGGTTATGACGGATGGTTTTCCATGGACCAGTACCCGTATCGTGAAGATGCGGTTGGAGCAATTTCGGAATCTGTAAACTGGCTGAAGAAATTTGATGATATTTTAACGAAAAATTTAAAAAATATCACTGACGCCATCAATGAAGGTGATGCCGTTAAAACTTCAAAACTTATCAGGGAGGAATTGATATGAGCCTGAAATCAAGGAAATCGTGTTTTACCCTTATCGAATTATTGGTAGTTATAGCGATAATTTCCATACTGGCGGCAATGCTGCTTCCGGCATTAAAGAGGGCCAGAGCGACCGCAACTCAGATATTCTGCACAAATAATTTGAAGCAGAATGGCGTAGCTGCATTTCTCTATGTAGACGAGTATAACGGCTATTTGCCGGCCACAGGCAACGGCGATTATGTTTTTAATCTTGCACCTTACCTGAGCATTCCTGATGACGCTGTAGTCAAGACTGAAATGGAAGGACTGTTTATTTGTCCGGATACGGCCCCTTATTCAGCGGATCCGGATGTGGTAGTACTTACTTCATATTACCCAACCGTAAAATTGGGTAATATTTCTGAAATAAGCGGAGGCTCTACCGTTTATGGAGGCTGGACCAAAGCCGTGAGTCAACGCGCTGAAGCAAAAAAACTTCATTTAGTCACTCCCGGTTCCACGATTCTGATGGAGCGGTATCTTGCATATAAAGATACTGTTGGCGGAGGGCGTGTAATACCATATCCTTCAACTACAAAAGCTAACTGGATCTATAGTGCCGATGAAAAATATGCCATGGATTTCAGGCATTCGCACAGCAGCAATATTTTACAAAAAGAAGGTAATGTAACTACAGTAAAATACGGTCAGTTATTTGATCTTGACTGGAAGCTGAATTTCTGATTATCGTTCTAATGTATAAAATAACTGAGTACATGAATTGAATTAAGACTTTCAACCCAATAATACAGGATGATCTTTATGTTTAGAGTAAAACGCAAAAATAATTTTTTTCCCTTAATGTATTGTTTATTGATAATTAATCTTTTTTCTGTTTCCATATCCGCGGCGGAAACTGTTTTTGATGCTCCTTTACTCAATAATATTTTTGATGAATCTTCAGTAAAACATAAAATTATGAAATTGGGCAGTCCTGAATGGATTCAACTCGGGACAAATTCCTTTTTGGAGTTTAACGGAAAAGATGATGCTCTTCTCATAGAACCTGACGCCGGATTGAAATTGCAGGATTTTGCCTTTTCACTCTGGCTTAAGCCATATTCTTCCGTTGAACCTTTGCAGGGAATTATTAAAGGCGCTTACGGGGATGGTAATTATAATGGTTTCCGGATTATGCTGTTTAAACATGGAACTGACTCTTTCAGAGCTGTTTTGTATATTAATTTTGGCGACAGGAAACCGCGAGTTTTTTCTTTTGGGCTTATTCCGAAAAATAAATTCACGAACCTTGCGTTTATATATGACCACAAAAATGTGTCACTTTTTGTAAATGGAGTAAAAATAAAAACCGGCACAGAAAACCGGGATATAAATTATTCCGCGAAAAAAAATATTCAGTTACGGCTGGGAAGATCAAGCGGAAGATGTTTTAAAGGCATTATTACCTCTGTAAAGATTTTTACGAAAGATAAAGATGAAAAATTTTTATCGATCCTGTTTGATAAAGAAAAACAAATGATTAAGGTGCCAGATACAAAGGATGTGCCGCTGAAAAAATATTATGCTGCGGATAATAGTGCCTCCGTATCCGGCATAACAGACTCAATTCCGCGAAAAATGTTGTTGATAGACTATCGTTTTGATTCCGGGAAAGGTCTTAAAATCAAGGATCATTCCCCTTTTCATAATGACGCGGAAGTGATGGGGGCTGAATACGGCGGGGTTGCCGGTTGGCAAAGAAACGGGGGCTTGATCATCTCCAGTTGCGGCGCTCATATTCCAGGTTCATCGATAATTACCCCGGAAAATTTCTCTCTCCAATTGGATTTCAAACTCCTTAAAGCTGTTAACCATGCCGAGATATTCAGTTTATTCGTAACTCCATTTTACCTTAAAGACCGCACATTGACATGGAAAAACAAGGAGAAACTTTTTTATCCGGTATATAACATATTCAGCGTTCAAATTATCGGCAAAGACAGAATTAGAGCAGCTATGCTGCTCAAGGATAAAAACGGCAAGTTGGTCAAAAAACAATTTACTTCTAAAGCAAGTTTGAATATCAATAAATTTTCAAAATGCACTATCACTTTCAATGAAGATAATTTAACTATTATTATCAACGGAAAACAGCAAACATTTTCAACAAAAGGAACGCTGTATTATGAACATCCCCAATTATATCCTGGTCATGTAAATGCTTTATTGGGTGGGAGATCAGTAGTTGAATATAAAGATTTGAAGTTTTACTCTCTTGACAATCCGCAAAACAAAAAGCCGGAATTTGCGATCAAGATAAAAACTCCGCACTTTCTCAATTTCTTCACAAATAATGAACCCAAGATTATAGATATAGGTATTTCCAGTTTCGGCAATACAATTCGCAGAGGATCCATATCAGTTAAATGCACCGACCATAATGGAAAAGAAGTTTATAAAAGCTCTTTCCCGGTCGTACTGAAACCGTTGCGGGAAAATAATTATCAACTCAATATCCCGCAGGATACTCGCGGATGCTTCTGGATAGATGTTGTTCTGACGGATAATGACGGGAATGTCATAGCCAAACGTTCAAATCAATATTCCATTGGCGCCATTCGTAATACTGAAGAAATTCCTCCAACCTCACCATTCGGCTATTGCTATACATTTCCTGAGGAAAGATGCGCGGATTTCGGCGAAAAATGGAAGCGGGTAAATGTTTGCTGGCTACACATTGAACCTGAGAAAAATAAATTTGATTTTTCCAGGTTGGATAAGCTTATAAATTACAATTATAAGAAAAAAAATAAAATCTATATGATGTTCATGGCTTGGGCGCCAAGTTGGATAACCGGAGGTAAAGCGAGACAATTCATTAATCCTGATAATGAAGACCATTTTAAGTATTATGAAAGAATGGTAAGAAAAGTACTGAATCGATATAAAGGAAAGATCAGCGGATATGATATAATTGGCGAAGCAAATGCTCATGAATGTTTTCGAAAATCACCGGAATTTTATACACGGATCGCAAAAATTTTTCATAAAGTAAAACAGGAATGCGATCCCGATGCATTTATAGGCGGACCCAGCGCCTGGCGGGGAGGATGGGATCAACCAACAGAACGTTTCCTGAAAGCTGGTGCGGGAAAATATTGGGATGTGCTTGATACGCATTATATCGGTGGATCAGGGGGATATTATTTGATCCCGGAGGAATCGGTGATCGGAGGGATCAAAGGAAGCCGGGAAATGTTGGCGAAATACGGTCTGAAATTACCCATAATCGATAGTGAAACCGGATATGTGGCATGCAGCCGGGGGGCGGAAGATTCCCGGCCTATGTCAAAGAGTCAGCTGCAGAAAGCCATATCGCGTGAAGAACTCTATACAACGAATTTTTTATGGTCTCCGCATCTCACAAAATATATGAAAACAAGTCATGATGAAATAACCGCGGCACAATTTACCGTAAGAAGAATGATCCTATGCTTGAGCGAGGGCGTTAACCTGCATTTACGCCACAATGTCGGGGCGATGACTTATAATTCCGAAATTAACCCGCGCTTTCTGAAAAGTTACAATACCGGAGTGTTATTGCCGGGAATTGCATGGTCAAACATGATAGAAAAACTATCCGCGGCGAAATTTGTAAGAAAAATACCAATGCACGATAAAAACATGTATGCATATCTTTTTTACGACACAAAAAACAAAAAATATCTGGCCGTATTATGGTCATTTGAGAACAAGCGCAGTGTTTTAATCAATGCGGATTCGTTACATCCGGAATTATTTGATATCTGGGGAAATCCGATAAAATGTGAATTCGTCAGAAATAATTTATTGCTTGAACTTACCGAAAGTCCGGTATATCTGGAAAATGTAGGTGGAAATATTGCGGAAGCTGAAACCATATTGACGGTGTCATTACCTAAAACTGTTGTTCCGGATAAATTATGTAAGATTCTTATAGAGCTGAAAAATTCCGAAAATAAATCAATCAACTGGACAGTGGACTTGTTTGCCGATAATAATGTTGAGCTTGATAAAAAACATTTCACCGTATCATTGCAGCCGGGAAAAATAAAAAATATTATGACCTCTTTCCTGGCAAGGGGAAGTGAAAAAGGTAAACTCAATATAAAAATCAGATTGAACTCAAATGAATACGGTGAAATCATAAAAAATGTCAGTGCGGTTATCCAGAAGAGTCCCACTCCGATCTATAAAGCACCAGGCAAAATCAGTCTCGACGGTGACTTTTCCGATTGGCCTGCTTCCAGTAAAAATATTTATTTGGGAAATAAGGATCAAGTTAGAAGGGGCCTTAACAGTTTGGATGTGCAACATTTCAATCCTGACCGTGACTGGGTCGGACCAAAAGATCTCAGTGGTATTTTCAGGCTGTGCTGGGATGCGGAAAACCTTTACGTTTTTGCCAAAATAACCGATCCGGAAAGAAATATCCTGAAAAGGGGTGATGAGATCCGTGCTACTGACGGTTTTGAATTATTCCTGGATGGACGCAATCCTAATGAATTGGGCGATGATCCTTATAATATATTAAAAGGGGTAAGGCATTGTTTTATTTCTCCCGGAGCCGGGAATTCAGATAAAGCCCTGATCAGAATAAAAGGCCCCATGGGAGAAAAAATTGCCGGCTTGATTCAATCAGCCACGAAAATAACCCCGGACGGATACATCGTGGAAATGAAAATCCCTATTCAAAAACAATATTTCCCTTACCTTGATATGGAAACAGGCAGAATCATCGGTATGAACATTTATATTAACGATGCGGATAAGCTGCCAATCGCAAAATCAACAATTGTTTGGCAGGGAAATGCTGAAAGTAACAGAAAGCCCTCAGATTTCGGACAGATTATTCTGAAATAATATATTATGAAAAATGATCTCCAGTTAAAAGCACTGGCAATAGAGGAATTCGTTCAGAAACACTTTGTCGACGACAAAGGATGTGTTTATACTTTCCTTGATAAAAAAACGCAAGCCCCTCCGGATGACGATTTTTTCGCCGATGCCGGGGAACGGCATAATATTATTGACTTCAGTGTTCCCGGATTCTCTCGCAGGGATGTCGCCATGTATGAAAATTGCGGGATGTGCACAGGCGCCTATTTGATGTCTTTAGTTTATCGTTATTCCATCGAAAGAAATGAGGAAACTTTAATAAAAGCAAGACGCTGTTTCAAAACTTTAAAATATATTTTTGAAATTGGCAAAGACCTGGAAACCGGTTTTTTTCCAAAAATATATGGTGGACGTTTTTCACAGGAAACAAGTTCAGATCAATGCTTATACGCGATCCGCTCATTGGATAAATTTTATGAATTTGCTTCGGATGAAGAAAAAAAGGATATTGACAGTATGATTCCAGCCATTGCTGATTTCTGGCGAAAACGTAAATATAAATATGATTACTGGCATCAAAAAAACATGCAGTGGCCGGTATTCCGGTTTCCTGTATTCATGTTGATAGCTTATAGACATTCGGGGGAAGATAAATTCAAAAATGAATACGAAAGACTTTTAAGTGACTGGGAAAAAAATTATCCCCCGCAATTTAATCTTCTGGGGAATAAACAGAAAGGGCTTGTTGAACCAGGAGAATATGAAAAAAAGTTTCATGCATGGATAATTTCTTCCATGCCTGACTATTTTACTATGCGGATGATGGAACTGGAATACCTTTTGCTTAATGATCCGGACAATCCTCTTGTTTCAAGATGGAAGCAATCAATCCTTGATATGTGGAACCAGGCAAAACTTGTTTTAACCAATAACGGTAAAGCATATTACATGATACTTTCCGATATGGATTCAGGCAAATTAAGACGCCCTGCACCATGTGATTTGATAACCTCAATAACCGGTTGGAGTTCAATGATAGCTCGTGCCGCTGTGCAGGCTTTGCATTTTTATCCTGAAAACGGGGAAATGAAAAAAAACGTTCAAAATATCCTGTCAAGACTGGATATTAACGATTTTACCTACTTTGACGAACCGGAGCGATTCCCTGCCAGGTTGTGTTTCAAAACTCGCTTTCTTAGTGGTGATTCTATTACCAATTGGCTCTGGGCTTACTGGCAGGGAAGATGTCAGTAATTATCGTAACGAGGTAAGCGGCTAACCTGATTCATGGCTTAAAGCTGTGACGGAACTGGTAATGGAATTTAAACCTGCAGTCCTAAAAACGGAAAGATTTTCACAATTTACTTCTGGTAAAATCAACGGAAAAACAGGTTTATTTGAACCTAAGCTTCTTGTCACGGGTTAGAAAAATCACAGATCGCGTACCCTACCCGTAGTATGTAAAAAATCATCTGAGTACAAATTTGAATACAAAACCTACTCTGTTTTTGATTTCGCAATGGATTCATGTATCTTGCCTGTTTTGATTTTGAATTAAACAGGTTTGGATATGGATATGAAACGGGATTTCTGGAAGGCTGTCAAGCTGTTGCTGGCACAGTTGCTTGACCTGAATATTAATGAGCAGTTATTGCTTGAAAACGAATATTTACTGGATGAACTGCAGGTTTACAAAAATCAACACAAGCAATCAGGAAAAAGGCTTATCTTTACAGATGAACAGAGGAAGTCATTGGCGATAAAAGGCAAGGCTCTCGGCAAGCGATTGTATGAAGTTGTTACGATTGTGAGACCGGCAACACTGATAAAATGGCATCGTAAACTGGTTGCGAAGAAATTTGACACGTCGAAAATTAGAAGAAAACCGGGACGTCCAAAAACCTCTAATGAAATCGAGGAATTGGTCTTAAAATTTGCCAGGGAAAACAAGGCTTGGGGCTATGTCAGAATTTCCGGCGCTCTGAAAAACTTGGGTTACGAGATTTGCCCATCTACCGTTGCGAATATCATGAAAAGGAATGGGTTCAATCCGTCTGGTGACAGAACGAAAGGTGGAATGACCTGGGCGGAATTCATCAGAACTCATATGGATGCTATCTGGGCCAGTGATTTTTCACGGCTGAAGTGTGGACTCCATTCTGACTCAAAACTTTTTACGTTCTATTTTTCATTCATCTCAGTACCAGAAAGATAGTCTTTGGAGGTATTGCGGATCATCCAGATGGTAACTGGATGGGGCAAGTCACCAGGAATCTTACCGGTTGGGATGGAGAACTTGAAGATGCAGAATATCTTATCCATGATCGCGACACAAAATATACAGCTCAATTCGATATGATAATGAAAAGTTCTGAAATAAAGCCATTAAAAACTCCATTCAAAAGTCCTAATCTGAATTCCTATTCTGAAAGATTTGTGCGAACAGTAAAAGAGACTTGTCTTGACAATTTGATCCTGTTCGGTGAAAAATCTTTGCATCGGGTCATGAAAAATTTCATTTTCCATTATCACGAAGAAAGAAATCACCAAGGACTGGAAAACACGATTCCTTTTCCAGCAGAACATGTCGGAGAATCTTCCGGTGAAATCAAAACGAAAAAGCGGTTGGGTGGTTTGCTTAAATATTATTATCGTGAAGCTACCTGAACTTTTCCGTTGCAAAAACTTCCCTCTGAACCTGGACAACCCGTTTCCGGATGCTGTTCTATGGCTTGCAATAGGCAATTGCCGTGAAAAATTTTCCAAAATCGGATAATCTTCTGATTTTTCGATCAAAACCTTATCAAAAATCCAATCCGTCATATTCACATCCATCCGTCATTTTGTCAAAAAATGACGGGATCAATAATTGGATACTACGGGTTGAAAAAGTTGATAAAACATGAAAACGTCACCTTGACAATCCCTGCATTGTATACCCACGGGATGGCGTCGCTGGTCAAAGAACACCAGGCCGGGAACCCGAATGTGTGTCTTACTCCGGATTCCGGCAATTACACCGTGGCGTTGAAGGTTCCGGTCATCGTCAAACACAAACGCGGACGTAAAGTGATTTTCGCCCCGGACAGTGAGTCCTTGTCCTGGAAACGATATTCCTGGCTTTGGCAAGGGCGCATTCCTGGCGCAACCTGATCGAATCCGGAAAGGTCGCCACCGTCACTCAATTGACGGACAAGCTCCAACTCGACATCGCCTACGTAACCAAAATATTGCACTTGGTCAATCTCGCCCCGGAACTCCAGGAGGCGATCATCGCGGGTAATGAACCGGACGGGTTGTCCTTAAGAAAATTCAAACGGGCTATTCCGGTTGAGTGGGAGAAGCAGAGGGAGGTATTTGGGATACCGGAAGACTGTATATGGTTCCGAAGTCCCTGAAATGAAGCTCAAAATTTCATACCTCGAAGGTAGAAAGCATTTGCCGGTTATCGAGTTAAAGAAAGCTGCCTGAGTGCAGGATGGCTTTCTTATTGCGCTACCTGCTGTCTTGAAAAAGAAGATAGGTGCTCATTTTTAGGAATTATTCCTGTCCATTCTCAAAAAATAGGTATTTTGCAATGTAGCTCAAAGCCTCATTCGAGAATTTTTCAGCAATTTTCCCGTTTTTAAGTCGATGTGCCCTCACACCGGGATATCAACCCTGGCGATCATTTTTCCCCGTAAAGAAAACTATGAACTGCTTACCAGGCTCAAAAAAGAAAAATTCCCGTTCATCTGCCTGAATCTGTATGCGGAAAAACAAAATAAAAACAATAATTATCTCAACATAGATTATCAATCAGCGTTTTCTCAATATATGGATGAGTTATTCAAGCGGAATAAAAGAAATATTGCTCTGGTAAAAACAGACAGTCTTTCAGGGAGCAGCCACAACCTACACCATCCCGTCTGCGGCGGATACGAAAAGAGAAGGTTTCTCAAAATAATCTTTCGGGAAGTTCTTCAACAGCAAACCTCACGGAAATATCTGTATCTTACCAGAGTTTTTCATATTTGACTTTCCCGAGATAATCGAGTATTCCGCAAAAGTCGGCGAGTGAATCCCAGTTCCGCGCCGCTTTGGCGTAGGCTAAACGCATCTTCATAAAATCATCCCATGGCAGCGGAATATTTTTGGTAAGATAGAAAACAGCGTCGAAGTTAGTCCAATATATTGGACTGGCATGCAAAAACTCATATGTGTGCGGATTGTTGAAAAAGTCATTGCCGCAATCAGTCCATAATTCATATGGGCGCATATTTTCAGGTACTTGCGTCATGCAGTATGAGCGGCTTGCGCCTATTACGTTAAATTTGGAACCAATCGTTGAATAACAAAATCCCGCATAGGCATTCTGTTCGGCATAATAACGCGGGAGTAAGATTTCCTGATCTTCATAACGCGCGGCATTTGAATGGCCGCTGCTCCATGGCCGGTATGCTCTCCGGAAGCCGGAAGCGGCAAGTTGAGCCTGCATGCCGATTATCTGGACAACCGCATGATATGAAGCCCAAGCGAATGTGGTTTTATCACCAATCTTCTTTGCCAGACGCGCCATGGCAACTGCGCCACCGTGAATTGTCCCTGTTTCCTGGAGACCGTTGCCGACCCGTACCCCGGCAAATGCGTCCCAGGTGGCGCTGATCTGCCAGTCATGGGTATTTCTCGCGGTGTTGTAAATTTCTTTTATGGTTTGATAATGTTGTTTTATAAAGCTGTAGTCGTTGAAAAACCATGCGTAGCGCCAGGCAACATATATGCGCAAAGACTCCCAACAGGCGGCATCCGTACCGCAGTTGTAATGCGGCGTGAAGCTCATTGTCAATCCCGTTTGAGGATTGCTGACTCTGAAAAGCTGCGGGATATCCTTGTGCAGCACTTTTTTCTTCCAGGCTTTCTCGGGTTTGTCATTGTAAAAAAGATATTTCTTAATTTCCCGCTGAATCCCTTTGGCTATTTCATCACGCAGCGGTTGATCCAGTAGCGGCAGGATCCGCAAAGTATTTGTGAAAACCGGTTCAGCATTGCCCGCAAGCAGGGCTTTCGACACGAAAAAACTTCCCTGCTGATTTATTTTCCGATCCAGAAACGAAGGATTTTTCTGCCAGGCAATTTTAACGGCGCGGTTCAGTTCCCCAATGATCTTTTGTGCCCGCGGAGTATTTGCCTGTTCAACCACACGGACTTCCCGGACAAAGTGCAGCAGGTTGCTTATGCCGATACGTTGTTCATCGCTGTTTTCCGTAGCAAGCAACGGGCCGTGCAATGTGCCGTAATGCAAGTCGCGCGCCGGACTGCCTGTTGCCATTGAAATATTACCCGCGCTTTGCGCAAGTGTCATTGTGGGTGAAACAAATGCCAATTTAATCGGGGTGGTATTCCAATCGTCTTTTATTCCCAGATGCCTGAATTTGTCCCGGACAACAACCAGGTCCTTGCCGTAGTCAATCATTGCCGTCCGGACAACCCCGGCAGGAGCTGCCGTCAGCACCCGTGACCAGAAACGGCAGCGTTCAACAACTGTTCCCGGCAATGTTTTCCGCCATTTTGCGGTTTTATCCGGAGGCAGGATGGTTACGCCGTAAAGCGGCATTATCTGAACCGTTCCGGCGGCTTCCGGAAAATCCAACCGGAGCGCGCCGCCGGCGGTTTCAATCCTGACGGGACGCTTTTCCAGAACAATAAGGAACGGTACGTCAAACTCTTTCCAGCCCTTTGCGCCGTTGAAATAAACCAACAGCCAGTTTGCGCCCATGTCTTTGCCCTCAGTGCCGGTTTCCGCGGCGACAACCTTAATGCCGTTCCTGCCCTGATAAGCGATATGAGTTGGAAGCCCGATTCCGAAATCAGCAATCCGGTCAAACAATTTCAACCTTTGCGTATTGGATTTTATTCGAAGCGCCGGACTGACGTTGCTGATGGAAAAATCCATTTTCACGCCGTCAGGATATGAATATGCGTAAGTTCGTCCGGACCAGTCAGCCCGGATCAGCTTCACGTCAAACTTGCCGTGTCTCTCCCCTGGGATAACATAGCCGTAGAACCAGGCATCTTCCCAGCCGTCAGGCCAGTTGATCATGGCTGGTCTCGGGACCGGTCTGAGGGGAGCAGACCGCACCTGGGCAGAACACAACAACGGCGATGCCTTTTCGCTGAAGTAAGCCGAACAGACCAGACCGCCCCGCAGATCAGGCATGACGTCAAACAGGTTCTTTTTCCTGAAATCCGTGCGGCCCGGTCCGTAAGCCCCGACAACCTTCTTGCTGACTTCAACGGTAAAATCTTTCGCGGGATATTGATTAATAGCCGGATTAACCGGCATGGAAAAAGTCAATTTATCACAAACGGTGAAATCCAGTTTTTTTTGCCACAGCGTTTTTCCTCCAGAGACGAATTTCAATTCAGCACGATATTTACCCTGTCTGGCGGGAGCGTTGAACCGGATCAGCTTTTCAACGTTGCCCTTGCGGTCCGTACACTTTGCCGGCGCTTTTACGGCAAGCACCTTCTGATTGTCCGCATTGTAAACGTCCAAACAAATATTTCCGGAATAAACTTTTCCCGAAAGACTGAACAATTCCGGTTTGACAATAACTTCCTCTCCTGGTGAAAATTTGTTTAAATGTGCGGCCGTTGTAAGGAGTGTCTTTATCGCATCAGCTCCATCGCTTTTCAATGCAAGTCTGCCGAAAACCGGCTGATACTCCTTAAGCGAAGGCCAACCGCCATAACTTCCGAACAGACTTTTCCCGGTCACCCTGAGGCGGATTGCCAGTACATTTTTACCACTTTTCAGGATTCCGGCAGGCAGTGGCAGACGTTGATGAAGAAAGTATTTACTGTGCATCAGTCCCCTGAAACCGTGAATGATGAACCCAGTGTCAGGATCACCGAAAGTAACCGCCTTTTTTCCGTTTAAATAGATTTCTTCAAAAGATGACATCTGTCCGGCATCCAGTAAAACATTCTTCTTTTCCCACCCATCGGGCAAAACAAAATTCACCCGATACCAAACCCATTCTCCGTTTTTCCCCTGACGCAATCCTCTTGAGTTCAACACTTTCTTCCACTTTGAATCATTACAGCCGGGTTCGGCGTAATCGGGGTTATCCCCAATCTTCACCTTCCATCCTTTGTTCAGCTTGAGTTCCCGTCCGGTCAGACTGTGCGGCAACAGCGACATCTCACGTTCCGTAAACAAGCTGCCATTACTCAATCTGACAGCCCCGGGAAGTTTCGCGTATGCCTCAAGTTCCCATAACCCGTGCCTGGCGTTTTTTGAAGATAAAAACCGAATTTTGCGGGTATTGACCGGTTTGATCGACAAAGTCAGCACCGCGCCGTTTCCGGCGCGTTCAATGTGTTCCGCCACAACGTCTTTCCACTCCGATCCATCGTAATACTGCAACTTATAATCCTTGTTATATTCGGACGAAACCGTGGCGGCGGACGGGTAAAGTATTATTTGCGATATCGGGTAGTTACGGATAAAATTAATCTCCAGCAATACTCCGGATTTTGAACTTGGCGCAACCCATGCATTGTCTCTTTTTCCATCAATGGCGAAATATGGATATAAACTTTTTTTTGAGCTTCCCCGAACTGAACAAACCGCTTCACCGCCATTAGCTTCCGCGGCAACGTTTACCTGTTCATAGCCCAATGACGGCTTTTCCCCAGCCTCCAGAAACATATTCCAGGACAGAAGCAGCCATAAAATCCCCAGGTATTGGGAAAATTTATAAAGTCCGTTTATTGTGAATTTACTGTCTGCGTGTTGCATTGCGATTCCTTTTCATTGTTGCTGAGGCGGATTTATACATACCGAAATCATCAACTGCTCCGGTTCACTACTGTCAATAATTAAATCCGGTATACAACGGATCCTTGCAGGAAGCCGGCAGTCCCGTAGACTTTTGTCCCTGAACATGTCCGTCCATGTAGACAATGTTGGCAGTTCCCGTGCCATATAAACTGCCGGATACGTCAACATTGACGCCACTATGCCGAAACGAAAACCTGCCCATATAGTCGACGGAGCATGAAATCGGCCGTTCGTTGTCGCCTCCGAAAATTGTCTTTGTCGGACTCGTGACCGCCGACAGCTTATGATGCGAATAAATGTTGCTTCCCCCCGCGGTTACCCCGCAGAGATAAGAATTGAATCCGTAATGGGTGTTTTCAAACAACCCGTCATCGGATTCACCAAAACCGATTTTTTCCGCCGGACATACGAAACTGCCTTTTGATTGCGAAGCTCCATAGTAAGTGACGCCGTAACCGGAGGTTCCGGGAGCTGCTTTTGACGGCCACTGCGAACAGTTTGACAACAACTCATATGCCATATAAGTATTGCCTTGCTGAATATAAGCCGGGACGATCCAGTTCCGGTAGTCGTTTGTATACATTGCCTGTGCCAAGCCGATTTGTTTCAAATTGTTTGCGCAGGCAATCCTGTTGGTTTTGTCGCGGACTTTACTGAGCGCCGGAAACAGCAATGAAGCAAGTATGGAAATGATCGCTATTACCACAAGCAATTCAATTAGCGTAAACCTTAATCGAATTGTCCTACGCACAAAGCGCTTCGGATGGCAGGCCGCCAGGAGCTCGATAAGAGTGAATTTCAGTAAATGGAATACCCTCGAATGCCGCGTTTCATCGTCTTTCATCATTCCCTCTCTTTCTGTTAATCATCTTCAATGAAAAACTAATTTCAAATTATCTCATTTTATGCAATCTTGCTCCACGGCAGCGGGTGATCAGGGGACGAAACTGAGTTCTGGTAAGCGCATCCTTGCTGATCAATCCGGCTCCGGGATTTTCAAAGGAAACCGGGAGAAAATAATTGTTCATTTCCCGGGCAGTGTTTTCGATGATTTCCCAATATCCGTCAGCTTTCGGGAAATTTTCGTTTAACAGTGAATTATAATAATTTAATATTGCGGTGAGCAGACGCATGGTGTCGATTCCGTATTTCAACAGTCTCCGGCTTTCCCCCAGGCGGTACTCCATATGATCAAATGCCGTAAAGAGTTCCATTTCCAGTGGATTGACCGGGACATAATCCGGCGCGGGAAGTTTTTTCCAGTTTTCCGCCTGTTCCGATTTCAACCGGTCATCAATAATACCGGCGGCCTGACGATAACATTCAATTGCCTGACCGGCCGCCCGGATTGCTTCTTCAGAATTTTGAAAATGACCGAACTTCAGTTCTTTCCGGGGAACCGTTCCGTCCCATGTCATCAGAATATCCAGGACTCCGGTTCCCCAGTTGCGCCATGCGGAAATGTCAGCGGATGCTTTTTCGATCAGCGCATATGCTTTGCGCATTTCGGATGCATGATTTCCGTATCTGCTTCGGAAATAATCCTCCAGGAAATCCTCGTCATGGGTATTAATATTCCAGGAATATTGGGCATGCTGCATCTGAGTCAGAGAGCGCATCGCCCAGTTGACGAAAACCGCATGCATGTAAGTTGCGCCGCTTCCTCCGGCATTGTAGTAGAAGCGCATGTCGTCCGGTATTTTTTTTGAAAACAACAGAGGCAGATCTTCGTACTTTGAAACATTGTAATACTCTCCAGACCAGATTGATATGCCTTTTGCATCTTTATTCCACGCCAGCCATGCATCTTTGTATTTCCGGTTGATTTCACATTCTTCATCGTCGAGTCCATGCCGGTAGCAACGTCTGATCGGATAGAAAATGCAGATATCGCCGGAAGTCCGCAGTTCTTCCGGCAGGGGATTTTCCGGCCCCGTCAGGGTAACGGTGCCTTCATAAGCGGTAGTACCAAGTAGCACTTTCCGGTCGAGGAGTCCGTCCTGCCTGGCTTTGTCGAGGGTTTTTCTCAACGCGGAAAGGAGCCGCAGATTGTGGTCCGCGCCATTACCGGCTTTCCGGCAGTCCGGGCAATTGCAAATGGCGCCCCAGGTATCGAATCCCCAGACGTCCACAATGTCGATATCGCGTAATGAGTTGTTCAGCATTTTCAGGAGGTCCTGGCCGATGAATTCGAGCAGGTCCGGTTGTGAGATGCAGAGTTGGGTTTTTGGCGCGGTATTTTTGCGGCGTATTCCATTCTCCGGCAGTCCATACCACTCCGGATGCTCCTCCCAGATGGTTTTTCCGGTTTCGAGATACCTGTCAGGCCGCAACATCCGCTGAAGCAAATGTCCGCCAGTCCGGCTGAACATCCCCAGTTTATCCGCCAGTTTACCGGTTGCCGCCTTCCGAAAACCCACATTCAGCCGGTTTCGCGCCATCCAAAGCAGATATTCCACGGAATCCTGGGATTCGCGGAAAGCGTCAATGCCCCGATATTTGAACGACGGGGTTATTTCAATTGCTTTTTCCGGCCATTTCAAATCGGAACGGTCCGGACGGCATTCTCCCTTTATGCCGGGTTCGAGCCACCGCCACCCTTGCATCCGCAGGAATTCATATATCCCGTTGAGGAGACCGTTCCGGCAATGGCCACTGATCAGCAAACCGTTATCCGACGGGACCAGCTTGAAACCGCCGAAAGAGTCCTGCGGCTCGATATTCAATTCAATGAAGTGCTTCTTTTCAGGCTTCTTATTGCTTATGTGAACGGCGAAATCACAATTCATTTTACCGAGAAAGGATTTCAGTTCAAGGGCGGCGAAAGCGGTGGTACAGCGTTCCGCCTTGAAACAATCTTTGCGGAAATCAATCTCCTGTTCTGATTCCGCCCAGATATTCCAGAACCTGTCAGCCTCCTGATATGGCATTACAATGGTCAGTTCCGGCACGGCAACCTCTCAGTTTTCGTCTGCATTATAATATTTTACGTTGATTTTTATAATTAAACTACCGGATAAAGATGATGAATCCGGTGTTTATACTTATCCACAAGGGGATTATTGTGCTCATCACAGCCCGGAATATTATTGCTGATCCATATTTCCGGTTTGACGCCTTTCTCCACCAGTTTCCTGATGGTTTCAGACATAATACAGTTCAAGGTGAAACATGTGGCGATCGTCGCCGTGGGAGTTACCGTCTCGTCAATCCCCTTCACCTTCAATACGGCGTCCGGATACGGCACGTGATTGTCTACCGCCACATCCGCCAGTTCGTGAATATTCTTCTTCGAAGGATGCCGCCATTTAAAATCCTCCGGAACCTGATGGGCAAACCCGTGGGAATTGACCGTTATAAGCCTAACCCCTTTCTTTTTTGCCTCCAGGGCCACATCCACGGCAATCGGATTCAGTCCATAGAAATTGACCAGCAGCAGCGGATCTCCTTCCCGGACTTCATAATAGTTCAGGATGTATGGGGCGAGTCCGGTAATCTTGGCGGTTGTCGGGTTCGCTGAAATAATATTGGTTCCCGCCGGGAACATTGCATTGATCTTCGTTAAACCACCCGCCCGCCAGAATATTTCCATCGCGCCTATCGCTGAATGCCCGCCCGCCCCGAAAATATGGATAAGCCGGTCTTCCGCATAGCAGTCCGACAATATATCACTTGCTTTATTTATATTTTCAGCTTCTTCATCTGTAATCTTCATCAGGATCTGGCTTATTATTTCCCGATATTCCTGTATAAGTTCCATTTTGCGTATCTTCCTTTTTTTCCGTTTTATATTTTTATCTTTGAAACACTTATTCCTTTAAGAATCAACTCTTTTGTAAACCTCCTGGCCGTGCGCCGGAGATATCTGGAAAAAGCATCCCGGCTTATTGTATTATATGAAGCCACCGGAAATACGCATGCAACGGAAATTAATGACTGTCCGCTTGCATCCGGCACGGGAACCGCAATGGCATCCACAATTCCGTCAAAACTCAAACTGACAATCTGTTCCTTCCTTATTCTGTCCAGTTCAAATTCCAGCGACTTCCTGTCAGAAGCCTCCGCCCATAATGAAGTTGGCGGCAGGCCGATTTGCGATATTATTTCACCGCGGTCTTCCTCTGAAGCAAACGCAAGAAGAATTCTGCCGGTAGCGGTTGTATACCATCCGGACGGATGTTGAGCGATGTCGCCGATTGAAACCTGTAAGCTTTTATTCGGCCTGAACTTACATAAGTTAAGACGGTCACATTCATGACGCATTGCCATTACTACGGATTCATTGATTTCCAGCAGGAGTTCACTTGCATGCCGCTGCGATATTTCTATCAATATGCTCTCGGAGGACTCTTTTCCCGTCAGCTGGTAGAGTTTATTGCCCAGCGTATAATTTCCGGAAGAATCTTTTTTTACGTATTCTGATTCATTCAACGTCGTCAGTATATGGGACAATGTTGACTTATTCAGTTTTGAAATCCTCTGGATTTCTGAAAACCCAACCACTCCCTTTAAAGCAATTATATCTATGATCGAGACGGCCTTTTTAATTACTTTTATCATTTTATTGTTTCTTATTGTGAAACTGTTTGTTTATGTGAAATATTATAGGTTATATCCGTAAATTTGTCAAGGGGGAGAGAGGTAACAAGGAGGTAAAAACTGGAAAAATGGCAACGCGTCACTCTGTCTTCCTCGCCATCGCAACTCGTAATCGCCATCGTAATCGATATTCTTTATGCCGCGCTTTCAGCGCTTTCCAGCCCGCGAAACAAGACAGCCCATGGCGCAAGCCGTGGGTTTATTGGACCCCACCATGTCCAGCCCCCGAAGCGGGGCGGTACAAAAAATTATGCCGGAATATTGTGTCGCCCCACTTCGGGGGCTGGGAAATTTATTCGGATTAAATCCCATAGCTGACGCTATGGGCTATCTTGTCACGCTCATTTCATGAGCTGAAAACAACTCCGTAAACATTATTACCAACCAGAGTGACGCATTACGGAAAAATGACTTAAGAATATTCAAATGAAGCTATACTTCGCAACCAGTTTGCGATGCTATTTCAGTAATGTTGCCGGTCTTACAATCGTATCTGTATTAATTCAAAGTTAAACAGCCCAAATAGACGACGTCAGTCCAAAATCAAAGACAGTGCAGATTTTGTGCTTAAAATTGTGCTCAGACGAGTTTTTAGATACTTCGGGTAAGTTGCCGGTATGAACAAAATATTCCAGGCGTTATGGAGATTTTTCTCCCGAAAAACTCGGAAGGTGTTTTAACGGTCAAGCCAACTCCCATACCGAGGACTCGGCTGCATCCCGTTCACACGGCTTGCGTCGCCAAGTCTGAAAATGGAATGAAGTGCAAGGTGTAGTAGAATGATTGCGAAAAGAGGGAGAACAGACTTGGACGTTGACGATTTATGGAATGAGTTCAAGAATCCCGATTCAAGCGTAGTGAAAATAGAGTACCCTCAAAAGCCGTCACGCGGATGGCCGGACAACCTCACCAAGGAAAGGGTACTCATCATGATGTACGACGATCAAACACGCCAACTGAAAATCAGCAGCCTGGACCGGAACCTCTTCCTTCCGGTTCCGGAACTCAAGTTCCCCGTTGGGGTTTCAGGTTCAAACCGAGATGAAACTATTTAACCAGATTTCACAAAAGTGCAATCTTTTAGCCAGATTTCAAAACGCCAATCAGTTTATTATAAACAACTTGCAAAAGTAGTACGGTTCGTTTCACTCCGGCTATGCTCCACCATTTATTTCACTTGAACCACTCTCAGTTTTTAATAAGCGATATGCGTATAACCCCTTATACCAAAGGGTTTTGCAAGAATCTCTGTTGTCCAGAATGGCTCTCAGAAATTGGCTTTCATGGGCTGTTTTCGGCATCATTTTTCTCTGTTTCTCAGTTTCACTTGTCCGGGACAAGTAAAATGGAAATTTTTTAATTTTACTTCCACTCCCTCATTATCAAGGGTTTATTGTGCTAAATAGGAATGATTATCAAATTGCATTACCGTTTTTGCCTGCTATGGTGGAGTGGAGTACTGTTGTTTTACGAACTCGGGACCAGTGGTTCAGGTTCATTTTGGGGTGGTTTTGTGTTGATTTTGCCGGAAGTAAATTATTAAAACCCTTCCGTTCGGAGGAAAACTGTTGTGCTCTGTCTAAAATAAAGTACCCGCATATAAATCAACACCTTGCTTTTCCACCTCTGCCAACCAGTCGTTCAATAATCCGCCGCATCCCCCCTCCGTAGCTTGACCGCTTTCCCAGTGATGTGTTCCCAACAGATGCTTACTTTCCTGATTGCTTGTGTTGATTTTTGTAAACCTGCAGTTCTTCCAGTAAATATTCGTTTTCAAACAATAACTGCTCATTAATACTAATTCGCTATCTATCATAGACATTTAGGGAATATTATGCTATAATATCTCATGGACAACAATCGGGAGGGGACCATGAGAAAGTCAGGGAGCGTTATTGCTGATCATTTGAGCGTTGAGGAACTGCAAGTACGAATGTCTGGCGCCTGCAGCATCGACCAGTTCCGGAGGTATCAGGTTATTTTCCTGCGGTTGAGCGAGCCGGAATTGTCTGTGGGGAAAGTTGCGCAATTGTGCGCGGTAGCATACCGCACCGTGACGCAGTGGACTTGGCAATATAATAAATTTGGTCCGGATGAATATATCTTGTCCGGCAAGGGCGGTAGGCGGCGCGGTCTGATGCCCGAACATAAGGAAATCGCGCTGTTGGCGCGGCTTTCCGAAAAAGCCCAAAAGGGACAAGTCATCACCGCCCTGGCGGTGAAGAAAGTCGCGGAAAAGGCCCTTGGCCGCGATTTGCCCAAAGACTATGCTTATGACCTTCTTCACCGCCACCGCTGGCGGAAAATTATGCCACACACGCATCATCCGAAGCAAAATCCGGAAACCCGGGAGGCTTTTAAAAAAACTTCCCGGACTTGCTGGCTTCCACCCGAAAACAGTTAAAACTCTCCTCCCCGGAAAAACTGAAAGTCTATTTTCAGGACGAGGGGCGCTTTGGACGGATGGCAAATCCGGTATCGTGCTGGGCGCCGTATCCCTTTCGTCCGCAACTGCCCATGCAACGGGTCCGGGAGTACACCTATGTGTATAGCGCCATCTGCCCCGAGGATGGCGATGTCTTTTCATTGATCCTCCCATATTCCGACACTGATACCATGCAGGTTTTCATGGAAGAATTCGCTGAACATCTTAACGGACAACCGGCATTGTTGATCATGGATCAGGCGCCGTGGCATAAAAGTGGTAAACTGCGGCAACCGGAGTCGATTCTCACTGCGTACCAGCCTCCATACAGCCCCGAACTTAATCCGGTTGAACATTTTTGGGAACACCTCAGGGAAAAATATATTTCCAACTGCTACTGGAAAACCATGGACGAACTTGAAGACGCGTTGTGTGCGGCATTGAGGGAATGCATTCAACACCGGGAAACTATAAAATCCCTGACTCTATTTGATTGGATAGTCTATGATAGATAGCGAAATGGTATAATATTCAAGTCAAGTAACTGCGCCAGCAACAACTTGACTGCTTTTCAGAAATCCCGTTTCATATTCATACCTGCTTATAATTCTAATCAAAACAGACAAAATACATGAATCCATTGCGAATTCGAAAACAAAGCAGGTTTTGTACTCAAATTTGTACTCAGATGAATTTTTTATATACTTCGATATCACACGCCTATGTATAAACATAAAGAAAAAGTTAAATTTTCCTGAAATAACGGCAATCTTCTATTGACATCTGGTATAGTCTAGTATATTATTAAAGCAAGAGCAATCTAGAAGGTGATATCATTAAGGATGTGGAATAGAGATATGGTAAGATGTGCAATAATTGGTTTGGGTAAAATCGGGAGAGTATTTACTAAGGCGATATCTGAATGCCAAGGAGCCGTGGTTTCAGCGGGATGTGATATTAATTCCGGCAGCAGGGATTTGTTTTCGAAGAAAAATCCGGATATTCCGGTTTTTGAGAATGTTGATGAGCTTATTCGAGAAGCGGAATTTGATGCGGCTTTTGTCCTTACACCTGATTCCTGTCATGCCGAACCATATATAAAATGTTTAGATGCCGGAAAGCATGTATTTGTGGAAAAACCGGTCGGAAACTCGATAGAGGAAATAATGGAGATGCTGACCGTTACTAGGCGCAATTCCAGCTTAGTGGCTGCTTCAGGTCATATCCTGAGATATTATGGAATCAACAGGAAAATTAAGCAGATGGCGGATGCTGGAGAGTTTGGCGACATCTTTTATATGGAAGGAGATTACATTCATAATCTTTTGTTTCAGGCAGCCCCGAAAAGTTTCAACCCGGCAATGGGATACAATTGGTATCTGGAAGACGAGATGCCAATGGTAGGTGGAGGTTGCCATCCGCTTGATGTATTGCGCTGGTTTATTGACAAACCAATTATTTCCGTATATTCAGCAGGGAACAATATCGCTTTTCCGGAGATGAAGCGCCATGATTGCATAACTTCGTTATTTAATTTTGCTGATGGATGTGTGGCGAAAGTTACTGCATTGTATGGCCCCGTAGCTCCATACGCCTACTGCAACAACATTGCGGTCTATGGAACAAAGGCCAGTGTATGGCGTGATCAAGTCTGTTATGACCATGAAACAGGCTGGGAGCCTTTGCAATATGAAAAATATGATGAGAAACATGGGCACGGTTTTGAACGGGAAGTCGAAGATTTTATCAATGCAATCAATGTGGGAAGCCAGGTGTCTACCCCGGTTATTGATTGTGCGCAAAGCGCAATAGCTGCAATTATGGCGACAAAATCGCTTGAAGCAGGAAAAAAAATGGCAATGCCCGAGATAATCATTCCCGTGCAGGAAAGTATCCGTAAACCAGTCAATGCGGTGGGTAAAACTACTGCTATGACCTACTGAGGATAATTATGGAATTCACTAAGCAAACTGTCGAACCTTTATATCAGCAAGTAAAAAACTA
Source organism: Victivallales bacterium (assembly GCA_963678815.1). Taxonomy (GTDB): domain Bacteria; phylum Verrucomicrobiota; class Lentisphaeria; order Victivallales. The sequence goes on along the minus strand of OY787460.1, from coordinate 1,656,003 downwards.
TATTGCCAGGAATATTGATGAACAAATCTGGGATTCCGGAGAAAAAATTCCTTCCGAAGAGAAATTGGCAGAAATATGCCAGGTCAACAGATTGACAGCGCGAAAAGCTATAACCGAACTGGTGAAGGTCGGAGCCTTGGTTAGACGTCCCAAAAGGGGAACCTATGTTGCATTACAGCGGAAAAAACATAAAAAGCGAACTTTTAAAATCGGTTTCTTTTCCTCCTCGGAATACCGAAAGTACATCATGGATCCATATTTTGCCGGAATGTTCAACGGTGTAATGCAAAGCCTTTCCAATACTTCCTACCATATGATTTACGAAAACTGCGCGGGTAATTATCTGGACAAAATATATGGGTTGTATGAGTCAATAGACGGGGCCATTTTTACATCCGGCACCCCAGAAGAGATTGTATATCATGCCATAGGACAAGACTTACCATTTGTGTTTCTCGACTATATACTGGACAACGTTAAGGACTATTGTTCTGTCATGACGGACTACGTAGCTGGAACTGGTACTGCATTAAAATATTTATATGATCTGGGGCACCGTAAGTTTGGTGTACTTGCCCCTAATTTCGATAACTTTGTTAAAGACAGGCAGTTGTCCGGCATTGAAAATGCGCTCAAGTCTTTTGCTCCAGACGCGGAAATCTTCATTAAAGAAGTGTTGTATGATGTTAAATCACCTTATACAGCCACTGTAAAATTGTTGAAACAGGATATGCCCACTGCACTGTTTCTTTGTGAAGATGCGTTTATTAACGGGTGCATCACCGCGATAGAGGAAGCTGGGATGAATATTCCCAGGGACATCAGCATAATTGGCGGGGAAGGAGTAAAAACCATTGGTCACCTTCACCCATTTTCCGTCAACAGGTTGATAACGACTCTGCAAACCGATGTTTGCCAGATTGGCCGGCTTGGAGTAGAAAAACTATTTGAATACATAAGTAAAGGAAAACAGCCTGAATCAGTATTGATTTCGCAAAAGTTTATTAAACGTGGAACGTGCAACAAGAAAAGATAAAGGAGGAAATTATGAAAATACAAGATTTTAAATATTTTACTCTGATTGAGTTACTGGTTGTAATCGCAATAATTTCAATACTTGCTAGCATGTTGCTTCCGGCTTTAAGCAAGGCTAGGGCAACGGCTTTGGCGACAACTTGCGTTAATAACCTGAAAACAATTGGGAATGGACACGCAATGTATGTTGACGAGAATAATGGTTACATCTATTACTATCCGACGAAAAAAGGATTCTGGGATTATTACGGCATAAAGGACTATATAAATGGGGCATATGGTACGGCTGGCATTGACCCAATTGTAGATTGTCCTGCAAATCAGTTGAAAGGATATGCCGATTATTACGATGGCGATTACGGCGGAAATGGTAAGAATTATAATTACAATGACTATTTCTTTGCCAATAAAACAAGAATAGTTTCAGTTTTAAGGCCGACGGAGAAAATTATTCATTCAGACGGAACCGGTCGTGGAGTCTGGAATGCAACCCATCTCCGGGATTACATTTTCTATGGAACTTCAGCGAGGACTTATTATCTTCATGCCAGAAAAGCTAATTTTTTATTTGTTGACGGGCATGTCAATGGACATCATGAACTTGAATTCGATCATAATAATCTGCTGGTGGAGTAACAGAGCTTAAATTTACGCTTCAGATGGTCACGGAGGATAATAATGTATCTTAAAAATATTCTAAATTTATCAATTTTAATTTTGTTGAGTTTTTCAACATATTGTGAAATAAACCATAATATAAACTGTAAAAAAATAGCTCTTAACGAATATCTCAATCGTAACTGGAAAAACGAACTTGTCAATTATAAGCTGAATTTTAAGTCGTCAAGCTGTGTTATAGAATCGATAGATTTGGAGTCGCCTGACGGCGCGGTGCCATTTCAAATATCCGGGACGGAATATTATCCGGGAACAAAATTCGTAAAAAGCTGCACTTTGTCTTTTGTCACGGATCTGGCGGCGCGGGAGCGGAAAACATATACTGTGAATTATGGTCCCACCCCGGCGGCAAAGTCTCAAAAAAATAGAACTGACGTCAAAATCATTTCCAGCCGGGAAGACCATTATGATATTCTGTCCAACGGCAGTATTGAAGTTAAAGTCCCAAACGGAAACCGGCAGTATGCCAAACCCGAATCACCCGAAAACGTGCCTTCGCCGATTATGGGAATCCGGGGAAAGAATGGTCAATGGTTCGGAACGGGATTAATGTTTGGGAAACACAAAATGTCGGCATACGAATCGCAGGTCATATCCGGGCCGGTGTTTGCGGAAGCCAATATCATTTACCATTACGCTGACCAGTCAACCTTGAAGGTGAAAGTGCGGGTGGTTTTGAAACAGAATGCAGTTTTCATTGAAACTGATTCTTCCGGAAACTTTCCTGATTGCGGCTGGAACATGGTTTTGGCGAAAAAAGTATCTCCTGCCATCTTGTCAATCTGGGCTCATGGTGACGGTAAATGGAGGAAGTGGAATTTCCCGAATGAAACTTTCGGGCATGTCAAACTCGCGGATAAAAAGCCGGGAGAGCTTTACCGGCTTGCGCCTTTCAAGGATTGGTGGGACGGGCATAATGACACCGTTTTCGTCTTGCGGGTTCCCAAACTCAAACAGGCGATTGCCCTGGGTAGTTATGATTTTCATTCATGGATAAAGCCGGAATGGGAGAAAAAATTTTCCTTGAAGCCGGCGGGAACTTTAAATAATGAGTTACGGACTTTTAAAGACATTCCCCTGATAAAGGATAAATCGGGTAAGATCATCCTTCACTGTTCAAATAAAATGGGAGTTCGTAAATGGTATATCGCACCAATGTCATATCAGGCTGGCCCCGATGATAATATTAAAAAGGCGCTTGCCGTACAAGACGGAAAATACGGATGTCAAACCCTTGACATGATTAAAGATTATGCCTTGATCGGCGATTTCGATAAAAAAAATGTAAATCCTCACTTATACGTTTCAAGGAGTAAGGCTCCTGAAATGCAAAAAGAACTTAAAAAGAATAAACACTTAGAGAATAGTATTTACCGTTATTTCAAAATCAATTCCAAAAGAAAAAGAGTTGCAGGACGTAAACTTTTTCAATTTATGGTTGATACTGCTTACGGCAAAAACGGGAGAAAATACGATTCTAATTTTGATTTCATGCGTCATAGCTGGTATTTGCTCAGGTTGTATGATCTGCTGCTGGGCGCCGGGAATTTGTCCCGGGAAGAACGGGAATTACTGACGGCGCAAATGGCCTTTCTCGGGTATACTCTTGACTATATTTGGGACGTAGACAAAGGATTCAGTGGCGACAGCAACAATATGTGGCTCAGTTTTGTCTGCCAACTGGCGTTGACGGCATGTCTTTTACCTGATCATCCGCAAGCCCGGGCGTGGTTTAAAAAAGGCCGGAAATGGGTAAAGATCAGGCTTGATGAGAAAGTTGGGGAAAATGGGGTTTGGCTGCCGGAAAACCTGCATTATGCCTGTGTTTCGCTGGAAAACATAATGGCATATGCGTTGGCCGTAAAAGCTGCCGGGTTTGAAGACATCACCAGAGATGAGAAGCTGAAGAATGTCTTTTTATATCTTGCCAAACAACTTACGCCGCCTGACGTCAGATTGGGGAATTTAAGGTTCCTGCCGCCGGAATACCGGAATTATCGTGCGGAACGCACCGGCTTGCTTGGGAAAATCGCACTAGCAACCGCAACCAATGATCCTGATTACTCCAAAGCACTGCAATGGGCCTGGAACCAGGAAAATAATGTCGATTTCTATTCGGAAGCCCAAAGGATGGGGGGATATGAGAAATACATTGAGAATAAGCAATCGCCAGCGCGAATGCCTGCCTGGAGTTCGGAAAAATTTCCCGGCGCGAGCGTGATTTTGAGAGAAGCTTTTGGCTCTCCGGAAGAATATGGTCTTTATCTTCCTCTGGCGCGGTTCGGGGATTATTACCGGAGTCAGCCGGGTGCGTTCAATCTCTACGCCCTTGGCAAGCCGCTTTCCGTGGCTTTTAACGGCTCATATGAACTTTTTACCTATGAATCGTTCCTTGCCAATCGTGTAGATCTGGCAAGGGTTCCGGGAACCGTGGCGGAAAGAGCCAGAAATGCCGGAACCGTAGGAGATGCCCGAATCAGGGATTTTTCAAGTCTTCCAGGCATGGACTATACAGCCGAAGAGTTCCGGTTGTCCAGGGCCATGAGCGGGCCTGCCGGTGCCATTCGCCGACTGGAAAAAAAGTTCCCGTTACCCAAATGGCCTCGTCCTGCCGCAATTACCAAAGGAAGTAACGTTGTTTGGACAAGGCAGGTTTTGTTCGTAAAAAACAGGGCAAGGCAGTCCTGTTCCTATTACATTTTTCGGGACACGGTAAAAGGAAATCAACCGACCGTATGTAATTTTTGGTTTCTTACGGAGAAAATAGTATCTCCGGAAGATGCGAAAAATCGCCGGGCGTGCCTGGCTGACGCTCCCGGGAATAAATCGGTTCCGGTCAGGAAGCTTACTGGGAGTCGCTTCACCGGGCTCGGGCAGTTCGGGGTTGATATTGAGCTTTTTGTTGCTCATCCCTGCAATTCGCCTGCACATACTTTGCGCTGGGGGTACAGCATTAAAAAAGGATTCCAGAATCGCGACTGGCACGAATATCAGGATCTTCTCCAGTTGCAGTTGCCGGGAGCCGGGTATTATTATCTTGCGGTCTACCCCCGGCCCGCTGGTGATTTGGACGTTCCCCGGTTTGATACTGTCGGGAATGGAAAGATAATCAGGATGCAAGGCAACAACTGGACAGATTACTGTTTGCTTTCGGATATTAAAACCAAAGCTGCATTCAAGGACATTCGTATTACCGGCTATGCCGCCTGTATTCAGAATAGGGAGAATACGTTGACCATTTCCCTCGGAGCGGCAGGTCAGGTTGCATATAAAGGATACGTCCTTTCCGCGAATGGTCCTGTTTCTATGAATGTTAAAGGGCTGAGCTTGGTCTTGAATTTTGCGAACGATACTCAAAAGCCGATAGTGGACCTCGCGGTTCCGCCGGGATATTCGCTGGAAAGTGTACCCATTAAAAATGGCAAGTACCGGATTGCAATTCCTGATAATGAGAGATTACTTACCTTGCACATGAAAAAAATAAAATGAGTATATTTCCCGGTATGTTTTTGAAATCACTAACCTCAATTTACGAATCCGGAGTTGTCTGATGCTTGGCTTTTGGGATTACTTCATAATGATATTTTATTTTGTCTTTATCTGCAGTATCGGCCTGGTATTCAAACGGCTTAATAAAAACATTTCCGACTATTTTCGCGGCAGCGGGAAAATGTTGTGGTGGATAGCGGGTATATCGGCATATGTTTCGGTTTTCACCGCATGGTCATTTACCGCCGGAGCCGCACGTTGTTATCAGACCGGAATACTGCTGCCGGTTACCTATCTTTGCAGTATTTCTGCTTTAGTGGTGATTTATTTTTTCCTAGCGCATCGCTTTCGCCGTACCCGGGCAATTACCGTATGTGACATCATCCGGCGCCGTTACGGAACTTCCGGCGAACAGTTCATGCTGTGGCTGAGTATTCCCGCGGGACTGTTAAATGGCGCAATCGGCCTGCACGTGATCGCTTTGTTCGTGTCATCCGCCATGGGGGTCAACATGTATCTCACCATCATTGTGATGGCGGTTACGGTTACGGTTATGTCAATGAGCGGCGGACGCTGGGCTGTGGCGGCCAGCGACTTCGTCCAAATGTTGGTGATTTTAGTCATTACCATTACCATTTGCGTCTATTCGATGAATATACGGGAACTTGATGGGATTTCAGGTTTTATCTCTAAACTTCCGCCCCGGATTACTAATTGGTCGTTGTTTGAACGGCCTGTGATTGTTTTCCTGTGGCTGGGAAGCGCTATTGTGCTTCAGTTGATCAACGCTTCCAATATGAATGGGCAGGGGCAACGATACCTGACTGTGAAAAACGAACCGGAAGCCAGGAAGATGACCTTGCTGATTATTGTTTGCAGTATGTTTACTCCGTGGATATTTTTCCTGCCGGTACTGGTGGCAACCATCATTTTTCCGACGGAAGCCGATATCGCTACGGAACTGGCAAAACATGGTGTCACGATGCAATTTCCCCGCGAAGGAGTTTACCTGGCGCTGGCGAATAAGCTGCTTCCCTCCGGGATGATGGGAATGCTGGTTTGCGGCATGTTCGCAGCCAGCATGTCTACAATGGATACAGCTCTCAACGCAAACGCCGGTAACTTTGTCAAAAACTTTTATAACGATATTCTGCGCCCGAAAGCATCTGAAAAAGAATTGCTCCGGGCCGGGCAGATTTTTACCGTCCTGTTTGGGGCGATGATGCTTGCCGGAGCCTGGTATTATACGGAATACCGCAGGGGTGACAACTTTGTTCTCGGGCAATTTCTCTGGACAATAACCGGGATGCCGCTGGTAATTCCGTTGGTAATGGGATTATTGTACCGTCGAACTCCGAGTTGGAGTTTCTGGAGTACTGCGATTTTCGGACTGGTGATCAGTCTGATTCTTAAGAACCTGGATGTCAATGCCTTGGCCTCCTTGTTCGGATTTACCTTGCCGCTGAACAAGCTGGAATACGAGGATTTGTATTTTATTTTTGCAAACATATTTATCCTGCCGCTATCGTTTGGATGGTTCATGTTCACAACTTGCTTCTACCGTAAAAAATTGTTGCTGAGCAAAAGCTTCCCGTACTTGCGGCTGGCCGGGATCACATCAGGCGGTCGTAATTCGGATGAAGTTGAAAAACTGTTTGCCGATATGCGGACGCCACTGGAAAAAGAAGACGATACCAGGAGCGATAACAATCAGTATCTGCTGATTGGCGGTTTGTGTCTGATTTATGGTTCGGTGGTTATGTTATGCGCATTGATTCCCAATCCATTGACCGGAAGAATTGCGTTTCTTGGCAGCGGAGGAGGAATTGCGGGTATTGGCGGCATCCTGTACCTGGCATATCGACTGAAAAATAAGCGGAAACATCAAGCTTAAAAAAAACTGAAAAAAATAAACCGGAATTTAATATGGCAGGAAAAAGAAAATTAAGAGCCGCGGTAATCGGATTGGGAATGGGCAAAAAGCATTTGGAGGCATATCTCAATAATCCGAACGTGGAAGTTGCGGCAATTTGCGACAGTAATAAGAAGATTTTAAAAAAGGCGCAAAACGAATATCATATCTCTGTTACGGCTGAAAATTATGCCGAAATTATATCGCGGCAGAATATCGACTTGGTGTCTATCGCTTCTCCTGACCATTGTCATAAAGAACAATGCCTGGCGGCATTAACCGCCGGTAAATATGTCCTGTGTGAAAAACCTCTGGCTCTGACCGAAAAAGACTGTAATGAAATAATTACCGCCGCACACCAGGCAAAAAGCAAATTTATGGTCGGGCAAATCTGCCGTTATACCCCTGCATTTAAATTGGCCCGGAAAATTATTACGGAAAATGGTATCGGCGAACTGTTTTTTGTTGAATCAGAATATTGTCATAATTACGGAAATGCCGCCGGTGTTGATCAATGGCGGAAAAGCAAAACTCATTTACGGCATCCTTTCCTGGGGGGAGCTTGTCATGCGGTGGACTTGTTGCGATGGATCGGCGGAGAAGTAACGGAAGTGTTTGCTTACAGCAGCCATAAGACGATGCCTGACTGGCCGGTTGATGATTTTACAATAGCGTTGACAAAACATGAAAATAACGTTATCGGGAAAGTGACCTGTTCAATCGGGTGCGTCAGGCCTTATACGATGAGATCGGTTTTTTACGGCAGCAGGGGAACTATCATCTGTGATAATGAAACTCCGGTGATAAAACTCTGCAACCAATCTTTTTCCCTGGAAAAGAATTTCAATTTTGCCTCTATTCCGGTGGAAGTTTGTTCACACAATATTGATCTGGAAATTGCGGAATTTGTCAATGCGGTTATCAATGATAAGCCGGTATTTCCCGGCCCGGAGGAAGGTGCAAAAACAGTATCCGTATGTCTTGCGGCCGTAGCTTCCGCCAAGGCTGGGAAACCAGTGAAATTATAATTTAACTATCAAACAAGGAGATTTTTTATGCCGTATAATGGAGTCGTGGAAGATTTTAAAACCATTCGGAATTCTGGAACTCCCAACCGGGTTCCATGTGTGGCCTGCAGTGAAGAGTTTGATGTGAAATGGTATGGAAAGTACTGCTATGAGGATCTTTGTCAGGATGGCAACAAGATTTACGAAGTGTGGAAAGCGGCAATCGAGGAATTTGATTACGACTGGGCCTGGGTTCAGATTGACGATTGCTTTGAATTTGAGCCATTGGGTATTGATTGTCCCGGACAGGAAAACATTTTACGCGCTACCCACGGAACCCTTAAACCGTCCCGCGAAATCTTTAAGGCAATCGATAGAATGAATCCGGAAACCGATGGCCGGATGCCGGAAAAACTTAAAGCTATCAGAAGACTGCGGGAACATTTTGGCGATACAGCACTGATAACTGGTTCCTGTGCTGCGCCATTTTCCGCAACCGGACTGATGTGGGGTATTGAAGAATCGATGATTATGACGATAACCGACCCACAATTGCTTCATGAGGCAATGCAGCATTGGAAAGAGTTTTACATGCGTTATATCAAAGCTCAATCCGAAGCTGGAGCCCATGCTGTCTGGCTGGGAGACTGCAACACATTTAGCGGTTTGCTTTCCGTGGCTCAGTATGAGGAACATGTTTTGCAGATAGCCAGGGAATTGGTCCAGTACGCGGAAATGGAACTTGGAGTTATGGTTTGGTTGCATAACAGTGAAATTTCTGTTCCCCACGTGCTTTCGCATTGTCCGCTTGGAGTAAGTTTCGAGTCGATCGGACCGGATGCTGATATCGGAAAAGTTCGCGAAGCAACCATAGGAAAGCAGGCTGTCAGCGGCAACCTTGATCCCATTGAAGTATTATGGAGGGGGTCCCCTGAATCCATTGCCAGGGAAGTTGAGAGAATTATGGAAATTTGCAAGCCGGGTGGAGGATACATTTTCAACACCGGAGAAATGAATCCCCGTGACGTTCCGGAAGCAAATATGAAAGCGATGATGCAAACCGCCAAAAGGCTCGCGGAATATTAAAATCTTCAGTTTATTTTGTAAAGTCCAGAAGTGATTGATGAAAATATCAGATAAACCAAATATTATCTGGATATTGGGAGATCAGCATCGCGGCCAGGCATTAAGCTGCATGGGAGACCCGAACGCCAGAACTCCAAATATTGACTATCTTGCCGCCAATGGAGTTAATTTTGTCCGGGCGGTTGCCGGGTGTCCGCTGTGCTCTCCTTTCAGAGGTTCCATGCTGACCAGCCGCTATCCTCATGAATGTGTTTCCGGCCACGATTGTGCAATACCGGACGCAATGCCGATGATATCTGAACCTTTCAAAAATGCGGGATATAAAACTGCCTACTTCGGGAAATGGCACGTTGACGGAGCGAAGAATCGCTCCCCGGAAACCCGCGAAGCATTTCAATGCGTGAAACGGGAAAGGCGCGGCGGATTCGATACGTGGCTGGGATATGAAAACAACAACAGTCAATGGGATTGCTGGCTTCATGGGCACTTCGACAACGGAAATGAAGTGCCGCATTTCCAGTTGCCGGAGTTTGAAACAGACTCCCTTACGGAACTTTTCCTTGAATACATTCAGTCTCATAATGCTGCGGAATCGCCTTTTTTTGCGGCGCTTTCAGTGCAACCACCGCATTGTCCGTACCTCGCGCCGCGGGAATGGCTGGAAAAATATACTCCATCCGGCATTTCTCTTCGCCGTAATGTTCCTCCAGTTGCAAGAATAAGAAAAGAAGCAAAGAAGGATCTGGCGGGTTATTATGCCATGATTGAAAATTTAGACTACAACGTGGGAAGAATAATTCAACTGTTGGAAAATCTGGATATTTTAAAAAACACTTATGTCATTTTCTTTTCCGATCATGGTGACATGCACGGGTCTCATGGTAAAATCCTGAAATGTGTTCCCTGGGAGGAGTCAATAAGGATTCCGTTTATAGTTTCAGGCGGAAGTTGTCTGGAGCGGAAATCGCGGAAATATTCGTACCCTCTGAACCATGTCGATATCGCCCCTACTACGTTGGGAATTGCCGGCATAAAAATTCCGGAATGGATGCGGGGATTCGATTATAGCCCGGCAGTCTTTGGAAGGCCATGTGGCGATACCCCAGATTCCGCTTTCCTGCAATTGGTTAATCCAGGCTGGGGACCGACTGGGTTTGCCGTAGATCGGGAGCGTCCATGGCGGGGAATTGTCACTGCCGGTGGCTGGAAGTACGCCGTGCTGGAACATCAACCCTGGGTCATGTACAATCTGAATGAGGATCCCTATGAACTGGTCAATCTGGCGCTTGACCGCAGATACCTTGCCCAGCGTAAATGTCTCCAGACGCAACTTGCCCAATGGTTGAAAAGAAACGGAGATGATTTTCCTGTTCCTGAAATAAGTTAAGAATAACCGAAAAAGCAGGGGTTTTTCATGAATGAACATAAATTACGTACCGCAGTGATTGGACTTGGCAGAATAGGCTGGTTGTATCATACCGCAAAAATTTTTGACCATGACAACTTTGAGCTAAGCGCTGTAGTTGATCCGCTTCCGGAGCGCCTTGCCGAAGCTGAAAGAAAATTCAGCAGGATAAAAGCTTATGGGAACATGGATGATATGTTCAGGGAATTGCCGCTTGATCTTGTTGTCATTGCCTCCCCGACATTATTCCACAAGGATCAGATATTGCAGGCATTTGCAAACAATTGCGATGTCTTTTGCGACAAACCCCTTGCCGTGTCATTGGAAGAAGTGGAGCAAATTATATCCGCCATGAAAAAATCCCGGCGTAAGCTTATGGTTTACCAACCTCATCGTATAACTCCCCTGGCATATAGCGCCAATGAAATCCTGAAATCCGGTAAGCTTGGGAAAATATTTTTGATCAAACGTGCAATGACTCTATTCGACCACCGTAATGATTGGCAGGCATTTCGGAAATACGGAGGAGGAGTGCTGATAAATCATGGCGCACATATTATTGATCAATTGCTGTATCTCTGCAACACTACCGTTACAGAGGTATTCTGTGAATTGCGTAGCATCGCAACTGCAGGCGATGCCGAAGACTGTGTTAAAGCTGTGATTAAAACCGCAAAGGATATAACATTTGATCTTGATATCAATCTGGCCGCGGCGCTTCCGGTTGCGGAAATGCAGATATTTGGAGAGAATGGTGCCGCACTCTACGGAAATGATGGGATGTGGACAATTAAATATTACGACCCGGCAACAACATTTCCAATCAGCGCACAAAACTCTCTGGCCGCCAGCAATCGTTCCTATTTCAGCGGGGAAGATATTTCATGGCAAACTGAGGAACTTGCACCCGATAAGCCGGCAAACTGCTTTTATGACAAATGCTTTGAGTATTTTGGCAAAAATAAACCGCCATTCGTTCCCATCGAACAGACATATGAGGTTATGCGAACCATAACCATGCTCTATGAACACAGCCGAACCCCGGAAACCTGCAATTGAAGGAATATTTAATAAAATGAACACGGCAAAAAATCAATATTTTTCACATGACGGTACGGTTTATACTATTAACCAATTGATGTCTATTCCAAATGCCGATACGACTTTATTCAATGACAAAATGTGCATTACCATGAGTGAAAATGGCAGTTCCAAGCGAATAAGTATTCCTCCGGTTGAGCCCTTCTTTTCTGTTGGTGAACGTTCATTTTATATCAAGGATAATTCTACAGGAAAAATCTGGAGTTTACCTTTTTCTCCCGTAGAAAAAAAATACAAAGATTACAATGTTTCTTTTGGTATATCGGATATTACCTGGCAGGCAACTATTCCTGACTTTCAAATAAAAATAAAATTATTGCTGCCTGAGAACTCGCTGGCCGAACGATGGTTTGTTTCGGTAAAAAACATCGGTGATACCGGTAGAAACATTTCTCTGTACACATGGTTTCCGTTCCAGCAAGCCATGGAAGTGCGCAAAGAGGCGTACTTCCAAGAGGACATAAATGCTTTGATTAGTTATATTTTTCCGTATTACGCCGAAGTTAACGATTACTATTTATTGAAAGACAAATATAATTACAGATATCTTGCATCGGATATTTCTCCTGTGGCTTATGAGACATCATTGGGAAGATTTTTGGACGGGTACAGTAAACATCATCCACGGGCTTTGACTCAGGGCAAACTGTCAAGCATGAAAAGCATGTACAGTAATACGGTTGGTGTCTTGCAGTTCGATTTGGAGCTGGCAGCCAATAAAAAGCAAGATATTAATTTATTGTGCGGAACAACAAACAAACTGTCGCAAATCAGCAAAGATATTTCCCGGTACTTATGCGGGAAAACGTTTGGTGAATTAAAAAAGGATAAGGTTGAATCATTTGGAAAAATTTCACAAAAAATCCGTATAACCACTCCGGACAAAAACCTTAATGCATATTTGAATAACTGGTATTTGAAGCAGGCGCAATATAATGGTCAATATTATCGATTTGCGAATCAGGCCTGTATTCGGAATCTCATTCAAGACGCCATGGGTCTGATTTATCACATGCCGGAGATTGCAAGGCGCAATTTACTGAAAGTAATGGAAGCGCAAAAGATAAACGGCTCCATCTTTCACGGCATAGCCCTTTATCCTGGTGTTAAGGTCAGCGACATAAACCTGATACCACACAGAGACATGCCGGTTTGGTGGCCTATTGCTCTCTATTACTATACGATGGAAACCGGTGATCTTGATATCCTGAATGAAACAGGGGGGTATTATGACGACTCAACCCAGGAAAGCCTTTTCACACATGTTGACAAAGGACTTGAATTTCTGCTTTCGGATTTAAGCGAACGAGGGTTGTCATTGCTTGGAGAAGGAGATTGGAATGATCCTTTGAATATGGCAGGGGCAAAGGGCAAAGGAGAGTCTCTCTGGTTATCGCAAGCGTTGGTCTATGCTCTCAATTTGTGGATTAAGGTTTCTAGAATATTTGGCCGGGAAGAGAAAATTGAAAAATATACGGAAAAGGTTTCTAAGCTGAAAGAGAACATTAACAAATACGGATGGGATGGCAACTGGTATATCCGCGGAACGACGGACAAAGGCAAGCCGTTCGGGGCAAGCAAAAACCGGGAGGGTAAAATATTTTTAAATACTCAAAGCTGGGCTTTGATAAGTGACGTATGCAGTCCGCGGCAGCAGCAAAAAATTATTGCTTCCGTCGATAAATATTTAATGTGTGATGGATTGCCTGTTACTCTTTTTCCGCCGTATCTGAAAATGGATGAAAATATAGGAAAACTTACCCTGAAAGCACCGGGAGTGAACGAGAATGGTTCAGTCTATTCCCACGCCGCGGTTTTCTTTGCATATGCGCTTTTGAAAGGCGGATACAAAGACAAAGCTTATGCGATACTACGCAATCTTATACCCGGTACAAAAAATAATCCAGTATCAAAATGTCAACAATTGCCGCTGAATATTCCTAACTGTTATCTGGAGCCATATAATCAGCATACCCCAGGTCTTTCCACACATGTCTATGGTACTGGAACTATTTCCTGGTTGTATCTTACCTTCATAACGGAAATCATTGGTTTTAAAGCGGGCCCAGATGGCTTTTCCCTGAAACCTGCCTTGCCTGAGGAATGGAACGATGTAAAACTTGTCAAGAACTTCAGAGGCACCTGCTACAAAATTGCTATAACCAGAAAAGCCGGTTTGCCGCCCACTATAAAATTTAACGGCGTTGCTCAACAGGATGCGTTTTTCCCGTTACAGCAAAAGGGAACCATAAACACCGTGGAATTTGTCTCCGGCAGTTAACTCTCACTTGATTTTATCTGATTTAGAAACGCTATCCCCAAACCACTTGAAAATAGCGCAAGTGATTTGGGGATACTTGTTATTATACTGTAATTTTATATTTTAGTGCTTCCAGACGTCAGCCCGTAATGTTCCTGATGCAAGATCCAGGGAGGATCCAGTTCCGTTGAACAAAGTAACCGTTACCGTATTAGTGGCAGTTACCGACCCGGCAAGCAATGCTCCGCCAGGAACAGGTTGAGAGAACCCTACTGCAACAGTATCGCCAACTTCAGCTCCAGTTACAGTTACGGTTGTGCTCGTAGTAGCGGTATTATTGATTGCGGCAGGGTCCCATGTAGTGGTCCCGGAAAGATGTTGAGTGATTTTCGTTCCCGAACCGATCTGCAATCCTCCGTTTCCACCGGTTTTGTAATCATTGGTTTCCCGAATCAGATAGTCAGGATTCGCTTTCTGATTCTGATAATACAGCTCATATGGGTACGCTGAAGCGATTTGATTGTCTTCCAGGCAGGGGGTTGATGCCGTTCCCAAATGAATTCCGTAATCACCACCGCCGAGAATAATATTGTTTGCCAGATATGGATTTGTTGAAGCATATAAATATACGGTCCACCCGCCGCTGGGCCCCGCTTCAATCACATTGCCCGTAATTATGGTATTTTCGGCGTCGTCGCGAACTTGAATAGGACCTGTCTGGGGAGTTCCGTAAATATAGTTATTGGAAATCATTGCGCCATTTCCATCCGTAACTTTAATTGCAACGGCATTTTGCCCGCCAGAGCTTACATCTATGGTATTAGCAACGACAAGTGTCCTGTTTCCCCGGACCTGAATCCCTACACTGTTTGTATCGTCCAGCTTCAGATGATTATTTGCCGCCATTCCACTGGCGTCGTCCTGAAAACTTATTCCATAATCCGGAAAATCCTCTATATGGTTTCCGGTTATGATAACTCCCTTGCTTGAAGCTCCTGCGATTTTGATGCCGCAAGTACCACCTTCTAACTCACTCCCGTTGCCAACATCATAAACATAATTGTTGACGACCTTGTAATCTTGAGCGTTAGCCAGGTAAATTCCATGTTCATCGGTACCGCGCACAATACAGTCCCTGATCACGTTTCGTTGTCCGCCTCCGCTGATTCCAGTGGTACCCACCGTATCGATCATAACCTCAGAAACCACTGAATCAGTAACATTGCTGGTCGCGCCGGCGTCAAAATGAATCGCTCCCCGGCCGGCCGCGGCTTCGACATAGGAGCCTGAACTTGTCAACTTGAGTCTGGCAACCGTTATGTTGCTGATATTACCGGAAACATTGATGAAACGTAAATTGTGACTGTAGCTTATAGTTGTCCTTCCCCATCCGGCGCCAACAAGAGCAATATCTGAATTTTGAATACAAAGTTGACTTTGTCCAGCACATATGTACGTGCCAGGAGGTAAATAGACTGTTCCGCCTCCATTATTAGCTGCCGCGGTTATTGCGGCTTGAATAGCTGTTGAGTCGTCAGTTTGCCCATCACCTTTTGCACCATACGCCCGAACATCATACCAGGGGGTTTCAACGGCAATGATATTGTCCGCGGAAAAATTCACCACGTTGTCAATGTCATATTCCCCTCCGTCAAGGTCTTCCGACATTGGATTCTCTACTGTGGTCGAGAACACATACCCACCGAAGAACATTATCCCCACGACCAGTAACAGTTTCGCCACCAAAGTTTTTCTTAACAAGTGCAGCCTTTTCATTCGTTCCTTCCCTTCCGTTTTTTTTTGAAGTTCAAAGAGCCTTTTACTCGGCATCACCATAATCAAATCTTCAGGTTTAATTTGGAATTCTGAAATATATGTGACCCCTATCCTGACTTAATGCAGCAGATTTTCTATTTTGACCTCCGTTGTTAGTTGCATTTTCTTGTATACTCTAATTTGTAGATTATACTACAATACACCAGATGTCAAATAATAAAGCGATAATTAATTTAAGTTTGTGTTGCGTAACTGTGAGGGCAAATTGAGTTACAAACGGGTTACCTGGCAATGGTTGCCTGTCAAGAGGATCGCCACAGGTGCGAAAGCCTCTCCGGCTAAGGATTAGTTACACGCCCGGTAGTGAAATGACTGAAACCGTAAGGAAGAGTAGCGAGTGCAGCGCGATGAAAGGTGTAGCCCTGGGACTAACACGTAGTTTGGAAACGGACCGATTCTTTTATTTGAGGCACAGGCCATGCGGCATAGTCGATAATGACGAAATCGACGTACCACCCCGGTAGCTATCCTCCGGCACCCCAAACACCTCGATCTGCTTCTCCCACTCGTCGGGAATAGCCCGTTTGAATTTCGTTAACGACAAACCGTCCGGTTCTCTGCCCGCAATAATCGCTTCCTGGAGTTCCGGGGCGAGATTGATCAGATGAAGGGTTCGGGTTACGTAGGCGATGTCGAGTTGGAGCTTGTCTGCCAGTTGGGTGACGGTGGCGACTTTGCCGGAATCGATGAGTCCAGTCCAGGCGTGGGCTCGGGCCAGTGCTAAAAATAGCGTATCCTGGACGGGGGATTCTGCGTTGGGCAACTCGCTGTCCGGGGCGAGGATTACCTTGCGTCCGCGCTTGTGCTTGACGATGACCGGAACTTTCAATGCCACGGTGTGGTTGGCTATGTCCGGAGTAAGATACACATTTGGGTTTCCGGCCTGAAGTTCCCTGACCAGCGACGCCATGCCGTGGGTTTTGATATTCATCTGCATCGCTTCTCTGGTTATGATGATTTTGTCGATCAGCAGGTGCGCGAGATGATAGCGTTCGGCGGGAAAAAGTTCCTCCCAGATCGCGCCGATTGATTCACAAGCATTGCTGATGTCGCGGCTGGTGATTCCGGATGCTTGCAAATCCCGGAACTGGATTTCAAGGGCGGTGAGTTCGTCGTCGAGTTGTTTGAATTCCGAGACCACATCATTCGCAATATTGGAATCATTCGCGATAATGTCATTTCTGAGTTTATCCCGCTTTTTGCGAATCGTGTCCATGCGCTTGCGTAATTCGTCCTCCTGCTTAAGCTGCCGTTGCTTGCCCTCCGCATAAATGGCCGCGAGTAGCGTGGGTGTCCTGAATTCTGAACTCATTTGTTCCAGGATCACGCGATCGGCGTCGCCAGCGGGAATGCTCGATAATGGACAACTGCTTACTGCGCGATTGTCGTCCTTGATACACTTATAATAGGTGTAGCGGCGGCCCTTTTTCTTCGTGTAGGTAATGCCCAATGCGCCCCCGCAATATCCGCATTTCAATAGTCCCTTAAATGGCGACTCCATTTTATGCTTGGTGAAGCCGTGAGCCCGACGATTCTCGGACAACACTTGCTGGGCCTTGTTCCATAAATCCCGGCTGGTAATAGCCTCGTGTTCGCCGTCATACTCCTGTCCCTTGTGACGCACCTTGCCGATATAGAGCGGGTTAGTCAACGCCCGATAAATGAAGTCGGAATTAAATTCCTTTCCTTCATATATCTTTCCCTTCTTGCTTTTCCAGGTTTTAGTTTTGCATCCATTATTGTTAAACACACACGCTAACCTAAATTTCTTGCGTTTGATTGTTATAATTCCTGATGGGGAAGGTAAGTATGCCTTCCTGTGGTTTGAACTGTAAACGAACACGTCAGGAGGTGGATTATTGACAGTCGAAATTATGTGTATTGTCGGGAGTGTGGCTGGAGGATCAGCCGGGAGGAGTTAAGGTATTTCAAGTTCTGTCCGGAGTGTGGTCATCCACTGGAGGCAGACCGGGAAGCTAACCAGACCGCTTCTTTAACCGATAAGCTCAAGGGCTTTCATTCCAGGCTAAAGCAATACCTGGAGGAGTGCCCGGACGGTGGGCTGCGCGGTGGGATTATCGCCAGTGCGGCAGGAGCCGGGCTTTATCTGCTGTCGAAACCGGTGATCGGCATCGGCAGTGCGATTGCCGGTTTTGGTTCCGGGATCATGGTCTTCGGAATCATGGCCGCTGGAGCCGGGATGATAACCGGGATTGTTGGTGGCTCTCAGGAGCTTATCAAAAAACTTGCCATTACCGGTGCGGCCATCACCGGAGCCGGTGCGCTGACCATCGTTGGCGGCGTACTGCTGAAGGGCATCGGTTACCTGATGCTCCCCGCTGGCGGTATTATCACCCTTGCCGGACTCGGCCTACTCGGTATTGCCGCATGGAAACGTTTAACCAAACATTGTGTTTGGATCGAATGGGCGAAGTGTTTTACGACTTCGCCAGAAACTTCAATTATCTAAAACGGAAAGGTATATCTATGCTGAAACTTAACGCATCATTCAGCAAGAAGGTTCCGGCGGAGAGTGACTATTCGAGCAAGAGCTATCATGCCGCGCTTGAGTTGGAACTCCCGGACGGTTTGAGTGAAGAACAGATTCGCAGCCGCATCCACCAGACTTTCACGATGGTGAAGGATTCAGTGGAGTCGGAGATCAACGGAAAGCCGGTGAACAACCAGCGTCCCAACGGCCATGCCCGGAACAATGGCAACGGTCAGATTGTGATGGCGAGCAAGCGTCAGGTCAAATATCTGCTTGACCTGATCGAACAGCACGGACTCGACATCAACGCGGAACTCACCAGGTTCCCGGTGAATGAAGTCCACGAGCTGACCAAAGAGCAATGCAGTCTGCTGATCGACGGCATCCGTTCTCGAAATAGCGGTAACGGAAAATAAAAACAACAACACGCCTGTGTTGAGGCACCACCCGGCACCGGCATTCTGGAGAAATCCGGGGTGTCGGTGCTGTCTTACCAGGGATTGTCCCTGGACCAAACATTATGTTTGGATCGAGTATGCGAGGTGCTTTGCGACCTTGCTGTTTTATTCCGTTAGCAACGGATTTAATCATAACGATCAGGAGTAATGATTATGGCATCATTAACGAAGCTGCGCGAAAAGCCACACTGGAGTTTCTCGCGGTTGAACAAATTCCTTAATATATGCAGCCTGCAGTATGCGTTTCAGTATGTTTACAAGCTGGAGCCTGAGCATACTTCGGCACAACTGCCGTTCGGGATCGCCTTTCACCGGGCAGCATCCTGGCTGGCACGGAAGCGGCAAAAGAGCAGCTATCCGGGGTTGAACTCGGTAAAGCGGTTGTTCGCCACCTGCTGGCGTGCAGAGTATCACGTCGCCGAAAAGCTGAAGTTCAAGGACGGTGAAAGCTTCGATACGCTGCTGGAGACTGGCAACCGGATAATCGAATGCTTGTACAAAAGCTGGCTGGAGGATGAGATTCTCGATGTCAGTCTGGCATTCAAGGTGCCGATACCTGGAGTGTCAAAACCTTTGATTGGCGAGATCGACCTGGTTGTCAGGGACGACAAGGGCAATCCGGTCATTATCGACTGGAAGACAAGTGCACGTCGCTGGCCTGCCGGGAAAGCAGACAAGGATTTGCAGGCAACCTGCTTTTCCTATGCCTACCGGTTGCTGTACAAAGGCTCGAGGCCCGGTTTCCGGTTTGATGTGGTGACCAAGGCAAAGACTCCTGCCTATGAGCAGCACCACACGTACCGGAGCCGTGATGACTTCCTGCGGTTGGCCTGGTTGGTAAAGGTAGTGGAGAACGCAGAGAAAGCTGGCATCTTCTACCCGAACGAAACCAGCTTTTACTGCGGAGGTTGCCCATATAAGTCTGCCTGCAGTAAAGAACATTGCAAATCGGCAACCAGCTATTTCTCTGCGGCATAAAAAATAACCCGGCGGAATCGCAAAGCATTCCGGCCATTAATTGCAGGGACACTCCCTGCCCAAACGTTGCGTTTGGATCGAACGGGTAAAGTGTTTCACGACTTTGCCAATAATCAACTCGCTGAACTCGCATAGCAGTTCAGCTACAATGTGCAGAGCCTGCTCTGCTTGTGATCCAACGGCAAAACCGTTGGTCGCCATCAAGGCGAAATCTTAATCAAAATAGGAGATAAAAACAATGAATCATCTGATGTTATCATGTGGATCGGAACGTGTCAGCCGGGATGTCCTGCGCTGGGTCGCGACTCCGAAGGAAACCGACACCTGGAAGCCGGTGCCGCATTACGACGTTGCGGAACTTGTAACTAGTGTCGCTGAGAAGCGCGGTTACCAGATCGTCTCGGAGGAATACGGCCTGAACCCGTCGGGATCGAAAATGTTCGGGGTGCTGCGGTTTCATCCGGAAGGACATCCGGAATTCAGCCGTGCCCTAGGCG
Organism: Victivallales bacterium; assembly: GCA_963678815.1. GTDB lineage: Bacteria > Verrucomicrobiota > Lentisphaeria > Victivallales. The sequence continues at coordinate 1,635,770 of OY787460.1, read as the reverse complement.
TTCGCAACAGTCACGACAAGAGCTTTGCGCTGGGTCTGACCGTTGGACTTAACGTAATAGTTTGTTCGAACCTCGCGTTCGGCGGCGAGACTACGATTACCCGCAGACATACGTCCGGCATCGACATCGATCAACTGGTCCCGCAGGCGTTCGGCAATCTGGAACAGCAGTTCATCAGGTTGGAGATGAATGTCGGCTTGCTGAAAAGCAAACCGGTAAGTTTGAACGAAGCCCGGATCATCGCGGTCAGGGCAGCGGAACATGACGTGATCCCCAGTTCGGACATTGTTCCGGTGCTGAAGGAATTCCAGGAACCATGCCACGAAGAGTTCTCCGACCGTAACCGTTGGAGCCTGTACAACTGCTTCACCGAGGTAGCGAAGAAGTATACGCCCTGCCGCGCCGATAAATGCTATCGTGGCCTGGCCGACCTCTTCAAACTGGCGGCATAACACCACAACAACAAAAAGCCGGATATTTTTCTTTCCGGCTTTTTTTAGCCATCAGCTTATCAAGAGATGAATCTGACAATTAAATAGCTTTTTCCTTCTCCACCTGATCCTTCCATTCCAAGCGAAGCATTTCAATCGGTCCAGGATAATTTATGGAATTGATATCCCTGAAGATGGTGACTAATTCCTGATCTCTCCATTCCGGAATATGATCGTTGAGGAATCTGTCAAATCCAGCGAACAGATGAGTATCAAACCCCCAACTGTCATCTTGCGCTAACCACTCAACCCCAAACCGAAAAGCTGTTCGATAAGCTTTTCTTAATGCGAGTTCCAGGTAGGGATATTGAATTCCTCTCCCATTGTTGATGTCCATCAGGACGTGTAGCAGATTCTGAATTCTTAGCGGATCATATCGATCACCCGAAAATGTCGCATACAAATCACTGGTAGGAACCGATCTGAATAGCTCAAAGAAACCTATGAAGATGCGCTCGAACACCCGACTCATCTTCATCCCTGTACTTCCATCCCTGAAGTTGCTGAACTCGCCTAATTTCATACCGGCTGAAAATGCGAACAGTGTATACAGGATGTTGCTACACGGACTATATTCCGGATGGTATTTTTCCATGTGTGCGATAAGTTTGTTCAACTGGCTGGAGTGAACAAAAAGCCGATACGGGCTAATTCCACTTTGTCCTGTTCGCGGCCGGTACACCCCCTCTCGATTAAGGCGGAAGTAACTGTCAGACAGATCCTGACAGTACCAAGAACTGAGCACCGAGACCGGTACAAGAAACTCATAATACCCCTTTGTTGTTTTGTAGGCAACAAGCGGGTACCAACCTTTAGGGTTTCTCCGCCCTGTTTTACGGTTGAAAGTTCTCACTGCCCTCCGGGGCAATGCATTTTCAGCCGTAACAGGCTTGATGCTTGCGTCATTGGCGAAGAACATATCCGCGACGATGACGTGATTTTTGGTTACGGACTCAAGGGCGATCTTTTTTTGTGCATGTTTTTTCATGTCACTCTCCTTTTCCGGAGCTACTCCGGGTTTTGTTCTTGTTTTCAATGAATTCTGCCACAGCATTCTGATGACAGATTTCGTAATCAACGTTATTTATTCCACGCCGGTTTGCCCGCTTAAGCAGACTGGTAGCGCGTTTGGATATTTTTAACAGGTTATCCGGATTACCGATCAACCGTTGCTCATTAGGACCAAGCAGGTAGAACCGGACCGTAGCGGCCTCCGGGGTGTTATGTTTTCGATTGGGGTAAAACCTGCGCCCCCGCCAGGTATAACCTGCATCAGCAAGCAGCCCCGTTAATAAACGGTCAGGGGAGCGCGGACGTCCACGTCCACGCTTTACCGCCTAGATATGCCGCATCCACTTGATACGATCATATAAGAGGCCATGCCGCATATGGAACATGGAACCTTCGTAATCACTTACGGGGATTCGAATACGACCGTTCCGGGAATTGCCAAAGTTAAGGTAATAATAACGATTACCGTACTCGTCGGGGCGTCCTTTGCGGACGATTTTTTCAACGAAGAAAGGAGGTCTTGAACGATTAGTCATCTTCTGTCTCCGATGTCGAAATAATTTTGGGACCTTCTTTATTTTCGGTAATTCCGTTAATATTCGTCTGTTGGAGTGAGGCCAGGTTTATCTGCTGGTTCTGGATTTTAACCGGCAGTTTACCAAGGCGGTCCATTAGTTCGATAATCCGGTAAAGCTGATTGTCTATCATGATCTTTTTTTCCAAGTATTTGTCGTAGGAATCTCCGTCCCTGGATATCGCATCTCCTCGACGTAGGATATTGAGCATCTCCACCTGGGCGAACATTTCGTACTCGATGAGTTTATTTGCCAACAGGGCATTGATTACCTCGGCTTTATCCTTAGGGGTTTTTAGCAGTTTTTCCTTGAGCCCGAGGCTTTGCCCGTAGTACAGGATTTCCAATATTCCCTGCTCCGAGGAATCCTCCCCGTTTTCCATCCGGAGCTTTGTGATACTCTCCAGGGCTGCGGTGAAAGGGGTGTCCCAGGCCTTTTTCTTGAACTCTTTTGCCAGGCGTTCCATTTCCAGCGGATTGCCGTTTTCATCAAACCTGGCGGGGAGTTCTTCTGATTCCTCAGGCGTGGAGCCCTTTTCCCGCACTGCAGGCGGGTGTTTCAATTGAGACGGTTTTGTCTTATCCGGCAGATTTTCCCCGACACTTTCATGTGTATCGGGAAAGGAAACCGGATTAGTTTTCCCGCTTTCGATTGCGGCAGTTACAGCATCCTTACCCTTTTTTAGCAGTTCCTCATATGCATAATTCCGCTGTGAACGCCGCATTTCTTTTTGGGTGGGGGGATTGAGCATTACGGGCTCATTGTTACGCAGCTTCGTCGAAATATCCGTTAAATCGAGGATAGTGGCTATGGCTTGTCTGTATTCATCGCTAGTGCGATCCTTACAAGCCTTCGCCTTTTTGGTCCACACTTCTTTTTCCAGATCAATCGCATCCAGTTTCTCCTGGAGAGGCGGTTGGCGTTCATAACCACCGTGTTCGGCAATTTTTTCGGTGACCTCATCGCTGACCTTCTTGGCAACCGCATCAGCAGGTTGCTTAGGGTCTGTGTTTTTCTTTTTGCTCATTTTGAGCTCCTTTTTGTTATATGCAGTGTTTTTCCACTACTACTTCAATTCCATTAGATTGTTACCGATTATACCTTCGGCATCCAGTACCAGCCCGGGCAACCAAGCGGGTATACGCCGCCACTCTTCGATCATTGCGTTCAGACACTCGTCCTCCCGCGCATCCGGAACAGAACAGATAATCTCATCATGGATGTGAAACAGGACTGGATAGCCGCGCTGCTCCAGACGATAAATAACTTCGACAAGAATATCCCGGGCAATAGCCTGGATGATATTCTCGACGATCATACCACCGTAAAGACGTTTATTATTTCCATAGGTTATATGTGGTCCATAAATAACGACATTCGGATAAACCAGACTTCGTCCGGACGGCAACTTGATATAGACGGTATTGCCCTGGCTTGAAAACGTGCACTGGGCACGCTCCGAAATTTGACCGGGATGCAGTACCACGTGGGTAAAGGCGGCCTCGCAACTCTGCCAAAGCTGAATGATCTTGGGATATTTATTCCGGTATGCCTGGACGATGCTTTGACACAATGAATCAGTTAGAACTCCACTATTGAACAGCTCCATGCCCTCCGAGGTGGAACGAAGCTCATGGAAAAATCTTTTCCAGCCCATGCCATAACCAAGCCCAAGGATAGCAGCCTTACCGATATTTCTGAGTTGCTTCATCTTTTTGAACTCCGGATGCTCTGGAGGAAGCTTTTCAACCTTTTGTTTGAATATTTCGGAAGCAAACCCGGAATAAACATCTAGCCCCTCAGCAAAAGCTCGATTAAGTTCATATTCCCCGGCAAGGAGCGACAGAATACGGGGTTCTATCTGGGAGGCATCTGCGCCAACCAGCTTATGTCCAGGCGCGGCGATCAGAGCCTGCTTCACACTCGCCGCAGCTTCATTGATGATGGAAAACAGACTTCCACCGTGACTGAGGTTTTGGATATTAAAACCATTGCCACCACTAAAACGTCCGGTCCCGGCTCCGCTGTAATTCAAAAATACCGGCAGTCGGCAATCCATCGATTCAGCCGCATCCAGCAAGTATCTTAAACGTTTCTCGGTTGCGGGAACTGACCTAACAAGCAAACGCAGTTCCACGAGTTTCCGAACCTTCGGGTCCTCATCGATAAGCATGGTCTGCATCTGAGGATCGTCTTTGGAAAGGGCGGGAACAGGACCTTTTTTCCCGAGCTTCATCGGGAAGCGCCGACCGGTTTTAGCCAGGGCGGAACCCAGTAATTTACGGAATGACTTATCCCCGGAAATGTCTTCACGGGAATATCCCGCCTCGGATAAGGTATTTTGAAGTCTTTTCTGCAGCTCTTCAAGAGCGGCTTCGACCACTTCCTTATTTATATATAGGGATTTTTCAAGGAAGAGCTTAATCGTATGTTCAATAGTCCCGAGCTCCAATGGAAGCTGTACCAGTGGCAGCAGGGGCTCTGCAAGTCTGGCAATGGTCTCCAAGTCATTGAGAGCGTATTCCGTCAGCTCAGCGGGCTGTTTTGAATCAGGATTTGCAACGCCCTTCACGAAATCAAGATCACCCTTGCACTGGAGACCGTACCGTTCCGCCAGATCCTTCAGACCAACAAGCCCATCCGGGCTATGGAGCAACCGGGCCATACTCAGGGTGTCAATGATATTATCGGGGACGATCCCGAAGTGATGTTTCAACACGAATAAGTCGAAGTGTGCGTTATAACAGACCACTACGACTTGTTCAAGATTTCTTCCGTACCGGGCGGCAAATTCGGTAAGGACTGCCATAACGTCCGTCCTGAACTCACAGCAACCGTCAGGATACTTGATGGCAAGTCCGTAAACCTTGAACCTGGCATCAGATACATACTGCTGGTAATTCAGCTTCTTCAAGTTGTATTGATTATCCCTGAATGTAACGAAGCCCAGGACTAACCGGGATAGTTCCGACCACTTATTATCATGGACTGCCGCCCTCAAAGGACAGGAGGAAGTCTCGTCCTGAGGCTGATTGAGGCTCCCGGTAGATCCGGTAGATCCGGTAGATAAATCCTGGGTTATTTCCTTACTAAAGTCGGGTCTTGTTTCAGTAATAGACATAGTCTTTTCAGGAATTTGAATATTATCTACCGGATCTACCGAGTGAGGCTGAATTATCTGCCGGTTATCTACCGGATTACTACCGAACGATCTACCGGAAGGATCTTGTTCAGGACCAAGCTTCGAGAATCGATACGTTCGATAACTGCCCTCCATGGCCGCGACTTCCCGGCGTTCGACCGTGAATCCATCAATTACTAAAGCCCCGGCATTAACATGTTTGAAGCAACTCGAAAGCTTCCGGCCAATCTGACTGAAGACTTGTTTCCGTTCCTTTTCGGAGGCATCCGAGAATCCCCGTCCTTCTTCAAGACCTGGAAGTGTTATTTCGCAGTTGTCGCATATGTCGGCAAGCTGGTAACATTGTAAATCCCTATCAAGAAGGCACGATTTTTCTACAGCCTGCGCAACCTTACGAAGCCAGCTGAGATGTGACGTGGAAGCTCTGCTCTGAGTTTCTTGATGTCCGCCCATCAAGGGAGCAGCATCAAGCAAGTGTTGACACATCCAATCTAAAGGCTGGACCCATTCCCGGAAACGGTGGCGATATTCGTTTGTTCTGGGCCTGCCACGCCCGTGCCATTCACGAATAATCCGAAAAACCGCGCCAAGGTATCTGGGCTGGTTTTTTTGTATATGCGTAAGGATGTCGACGTCTTTAGCGAGTTCTTTAAAAACGTAACTTTCGGGTTGCTTGATTATTCGGCAGATCAGGCTGCGGTCAGCCAGGTCCGAAGTCAATTGCGCAGAATTACTCGTTCCCATTACCACATGGTAAGATGTATCTACGGTCATGGCCTGGTGAAGCTTTCGTGCAGCGTATTTTTCTGATGTCAGGAATGCCTCCAATGCTTCTGAGTCTATTTTTCCGCGTAAATTATCAAGAATAGTAAACGGCTTACCACCAATCAGCTGAGTATCAATTGATTCGTCAATACCTTTGCCCACCCCACTCTTTTTTTTGCTGACCGTCACGGGAGAGAAATTATATGTTGCAGTGACCATGTAGCCCCCGTATCCCTTACCTCCGCCCTTTTCGTCTGCTTCCCAATACAGGAAGGGACGGTTTCTGGTCGGAACAAGTCCGCTCCATTGCAATGCCGGAATGAGTAGAAACGCAAAGGCGCGACTGCGGTCTCCTTCGCTGACAAACTTAAAATCATCAAACATTTCATGAATAATGGCTTTAGCCTGGCTCAAAAACATTTCTTCAGGTTGTGCCCCTCTCGCGAGAATACCCGTTTCCCGGTCATAACCGGAAATAACACGGAGTTCATTGTTCCGCTCTCGCAGAACCGGGCAGTTCGTAACTATCTGTACCAACGGCATTTTTTCCTGACGCAGCAAAGCTTTTATTAATGCTGCTGCTTGAGGACGGCTCAAAACCAGAGGCATAGATATCAAATGTCCCTTATCATCTTTTTCATATGTGACAAATTGTACATATGGCTCGAAAAACGATTGGGCCGCCTCGGGTGTTAAGTCCTCAAATGTTCCCTCTCTGTTAATTGTAACAATTCGCCCTCTGCGATAAAAAAGTTCTTGCTTATTCGAATAAACCTCGGCCAGCCTCTTGGCAGTTGAAGTTATTGATATATTCCCTCCGAAAATTGGTATTTCTGTCTTATCCAGTTTTAGTTCGGATAAATCCGGGTTGGGCGCTATTTCCTGAGCATTGTCGCGGATTTGCTCCTGGAGGCTCAATGCATCTCCACCGTCGCCAAAAAAGTCGTCCAATCCTTGTTTGGCAGTTCCCTGATCTTTTAACTTGATATTCTGAGGAGGAAGACATTCATGTTGACTATTTTGCATTATCTGCTCCCCCTCGCAGTGAAAAAGGCAGGTCATACCGAAGAAGGGTACAATCGACCTGTCGGTGAAGTTCAGTAGCAAACCTTTCAGCACACTGAGCGAATTCCCTGGCTTTTTTCTGGGTCGATACCGAATCGCTATCGTAGACCATGATAACCTTGCGTGGCTCTTTCAGATACTGGAGGATATCCTGTGAAATAGCATAACTCTGACCGTCCTGAGTCTGGCGAAATTCCTTGGATTCCAACCAATTCCATATGCCGCAAATCCCAAGGCACGGAAAACCGTTTTTCGTTGCCGCCGCAGCTTTCTTTTCACCTTCAGTAATGGTTAGCGGAGCGCTGGGATTCTCGGCAAAGAAACGATGGGCTGCCAAAGGGATAAAAACTCGATTTCCGGCCCCTTTGTTTACATAGTATTTCTGTCCATTTTTGCGTTGAATCAGGAGTCTTTTTCGTCGAAATGGTTCGCCATCTGCTCCACACATTAGATTACCAGTATTGGGATCTACGAAGTTAATCCAATAACCGTGGGATTCAGGCTTGCCGCAATAGTCAGGACAAACAAAGAAATCATTTATGGTCAATCCAGACTTATCCAAGTCAGCAACCATAAATTCTTCAACGGCATGCTTGTACTTCTCTATATCCTGGTTTATATTTTCTTCAGAAAAATTTACCGATTTTTCAGCTCCGGTTGCCGCCGGAGCATTTTCTTTTAAGATAGTCATTGTTTCACCCCACTATCTAATCTGTGCCAGGTATTTTTCCAGGTCACTGGACATGATGACTCTACGGCGTTCGCTTACCCGCTTGGTCTGGATCTCGCCACGCCCGATCATCCGGTCCAGGGTACGGAGACTGATATTGAGTGCCTCAGCCACCTGCCTGCGGGTATAGGCTCTTTCCGGTTCCTTAACGGGGGGAGTTTCCATACCCCGTATCCTCCTGCATATTTCGTTGAATTCTTCCTGCGAAATACGCCCCAATTGCTTTACCAGGTTTATCGCGCCCTCGACAGTCTGTATTACGTCCTCTTTCATTTGCAATTGCATTTGCGTCTTCTCCGTTCTGCTAGAGTTCATGTTTCACGCTTGCTGGCTTTTATGCGTTGACTTTTTATGTCCTGCCCGTATTATAACTCATGAAATTGAGGAAAAATTCTCACATAAAACTGGGATTTGGCACGGTTTTGAAATGAATCAGTCAGCGTCAGGACAATTGGCAGAATACCACAGGCTACGTGGACAAATGGGAAAAATGTCTAATCCAGATACCCATATCCAGCCAGGCAGAGATATCGAGCGTAAGAAAAGCAAGGCTGGTGCATGTGATAAAATCTTATCAAAATTGACTGATATAAAACCCCTTAATAGGTTAATCTCGATCAGAGCGGGATTGGCTGAAGCCATTCAGCGTTATCGTAAAATCCCGGAAACTGCCGAAAATACGGTGATAAAAAAACTATGCGAATTATCCCAAGATTATAAGATTGATATTGAACCCGTAGCTCTATTAGAGCGGATAATACTAGATTTGCCCGCCGAAAAAGGTGTCGAAACACCCTTGGTTAGTTTTATTAATCAACCTTCAGTCTCTGTTGATGACGCTTTGAACATTCTGCCACGAAAAGAGCGTAATAGGGCAAGAATCCTTGTCCTTGAGAAAAGTGAGTCAGCTTGGCCTTATAATCACCCTTGGCGATTTCAGAAAAAATTGCCTAAGGTTCTTTCTGAGGATATTGGTGTCCCTATTAGCAGGATAGAAGAAAATCCACATCATGGGTACCTCGCATTTATACCGGACACATACCTCCGGCAAATTTTATCTTTAAACCTTAAAAAGAAAGAAATATTATTCAGCATTGACTATTACAATCTCAATCCCCGAGAGTCTAATCCGCGAAATAAATCGAAAAATTGGGACAGAATTCCAGAAAAACTCGATAATGCTCCTAAAAAAAAGTGTTTGAATATTGGTAAATCCGCAAAACCTGTACGAGCGATCATAAAAGAATCGAGAAAGTCCTCTGGAGAAAAGCAAGAAGAACACGAGTGGGTGGCAACGGATGATTTTCTTCGCCGTCTTTCGATAGAGAAAAAAGATAAAGAAAAAGGAAAAAAGAAATTTAGCATAGAATGCAAGGATTATGAGAAAAATCACCCTTGGGGAGTTAGCTGGAACAATACATCTGACCGAATACACAACTATGACTTAACCGTCTATTGGGTGTATGTTGATAAACTTGAAAATTCCTTATGGAATACTGATTACCTGATTAGCTTCAGTGATGCCCAACGACTATACCGTGCTCTTGGGAAAAGATCCAAGTATCTATATGGCCTGATCCCTTTGCCTATGGCGCCAGGCATACCTAGAGATAATATTACACCCAAACTATTACTTAATCGTTCACAGCAAATTAAGAGCGTTAGCAAAGAACATCAACAAGGTCTTTTTATCCGAGTCCCGCCAAATCCTCCAATCCGTAGATTTCGGCAATTGTGGCCCCGCTATAATTTTCTCAACCGTATATATGACCGGTCAAACCTTCGTGCACAACCTTTCAGATTCATTCCTGTCGCGGGTAGGCCTAATGGAATATTAGAAGCTGAAATTGATGGTACTTACTATTCCTGTGAAAACTTCCCCTATGGTGAATATGTCAATATTATGGTCGAAGCAAATCCTGAACAACACTTTAAAGATAATATTATTGGGACTTATAATCTCTGGCATTCTGATAACAAAGAGCGCATCAGAAAGCATCGTATGCAATTGTTTCCAGAGCTTCGTTTGCAAAGAAAGCGACTGATTAGAAAAGAACACCGCATGCGTTTTAAAGCTCGTTCTACTCAGAAAAAAATGAAAATATTACGCCGAAGAAGAAAAAGCCGCTCAGCTTGACAATTAGAGGTCTGCAATTAGATTGGTCGCCTGCTCTTTGAATTCATCCAGGGATTTGACCGAGATTGCCATGATCTTGGCTTTGGCTTCTGTAACCTCATCGACGGTCTCCGCATTATCCGGCGGCGGCGGAAGGGCATCAATGGCCTGTTTGACCGATTCTTCGCCGATATGAACATAGTGCCGGGTCATAGCAGGATTCCCGTGTCCAACTATGGCCTGGACTACAGGCAGCGGAACTCCTGCTTTGGCGCAGAACGATACAAAGCTGTGACGGAGACTGTGGAAGCCAATCACGTTGGTTTTCTTTTTACGGTTGCCGACTTGCTGGTTAGTAACAAAGCCGCACTCTGAAAAAACTTTGACCACGTCTTTTTTCAAGGTTGTCGGCTTTGCCAAGTATCGTGCCGACACTTCAGGGAGGATATATTCATTGTTGCGCCATGCTTCCGCCTTATCCAACTCTTTGCGTAGGGATGGGTGAATGGGAATAATGACGGTATTTCCGTGGGCTTTGGTTTTTACCGGAATACAGAAGATCCTATTGCTGTCGAGGTTGACATTTTCCCATTTCATCAAAATACAGTCTTTCAAGCGCAATCCCGTCCATGTTCCCATATGAAATAGAACTCGCATTTCATCTTTGTGCATTATCTTGAAGTCCGGATCTTCGAACTTGTTCAGAACTTGCATTATCTGGACTTCATTAAGCTCCTTTCGGGTAATTCCCGGTGCAGCCTTGGCCTCCATCTCCTCCATGGGGTTTTCATGGATACCCGCCTGCTTTGAGAGCCGCCGAAATATCCGTATCAGGGTTCCCCGGTGCTGATTGAAAGCCGAAGTGCTCAGATGATCAACCTTATCCAGCTTTTCCGCATATTCTAACGCTATATCCTCGGTTACATGGGCCAACTGGGTAACTTCCGGATGTTTATCCTCTACCCAGGATTTGAACGCTTCCCACTGTCGTTCGTAGTTTCCCCTGGTTCCATCGCTTAAGTCCTTACGCTGATTTATGGAAAACTTTTCCCATGCGTCATCCAGAACAATCTCCCGATGGGATATTAGCTCACGCGCTTTGCCAATATGGACCGCGATCTTTTCCTTGGTCGTCCCTTCGCGGAGGGGTTCCAGAATCTCACTAGCCTTCTTCTCGGCTTGGCGTTGGTTTGTCACGCCAAGGGAAACCTTTTTTCGCTTGCCATTGACATCAAATTGAAGGTAAAATACAGAGCCCCGCTTGAAAAGGTGCCCTGCGCCCTTGGACCTCTTTTTCTTATCTTTCTTATCCGTTTCTTCTGAATGCATTGTAGCTGTTGCCTCGTGTTGGCGCTTACTGGCGGACATATCAACTCACTTTACATCAAAAGCACCCAATAAGCACCCAGTAAAATTTTAGACGTTGATATTATTATAGGAGAAAAAGTTGATAAATGCAAGCTATTTGTACTTATTTTATTCAATTTGGTGCGCGAGGGGGGACTCGAACCCCCACCCCGAAGGACCAGATCCTAAATCTGGCGCGTCTGCCAATTCCGCCACTCGCGCATCGGAGAGTGCATTCAGGTTGAGAAAATAACCCGCCTCGAATCAAATTCAAACCCGATTATCCGGTTATTGTAGGTTATATCTGTTATTTTCCGCTTGCTGAAAGACCCGTTTGGGCTTACAGTACTGTCTTATGTGTAATAATAATATGGTTTCGGTTACCAATGATAGATACTGAAAAAGACAACCGCAAAATGGTGGAACGGGCAATTCTGGTAGGAATCCAGGATGCGTCTATTTCTCCGCGGGAAGCCGAAGAACACCTTGACGAGCTTGAAGATCTGGTTGGGACCCTCGGCATACCGGTAATTGGCCGGGAAATGGTTATGTTGCGCAATCTCAACCCCAGGTATCTTACCGGCAGCGGCAAGGCAAAAGAAATTAACCTGAACGCAAAAGAGCTTGAGGCGGATTGTCTTATCTTCGACGGAGAGCTGACTCCGTCACAGCAGCGCAACTGGGAAAAGCTTACCAAGATATGTGTTATTGACCGTCAGGAAGTGATTCTGGATATTTTCGCTTCGCGCGCGTCCACCCGCGAGGCGGTGATTCAGGTTGAGCTGGCAAGGATGCAATATTCGCTGCCGCGTCTTGCCCGGGCATGGACGCACCTGTCGCGTCAACGCGGAGGCGCAAAGGGAACCCGCGGCGAAGGAGAACAGCAGATTGAGGCCGACCGCCGGATCGTCCAGCAGCGGATAAGCCATCTGCGCAAGGAACTGAAGGAAGTGCGTCAGCACCGCAAGGTTGAACGTAAAAGCCGCAATCGAAATAAAGTCCCCCACGCCGCAATAGTGGGATACACCAATGCCGGGAAATCCTCGCTGCTGAACGCTCTTTGCGATTCAAGCGTCCTGGTGGAAAACAAACTTTTCGCCACGTTGGACCCGACCACCCGGAAGATCGTACTCCCAAACCAGCAGGAACTTCTGCTTACTGACACGGTTGGCTTCATCCGCAAACTGCCCCATACCCTGGTGGAAGCGTTCAAGTCGACTCTGGAAGAGGCCGCGCTGGCCGACTTCCTGGTGCTGGTACTCGATGCCATGAGTCCGCAGGTTGAAGACCATTGGGAAACCACCTTGGCGGTGCTGGATGGACTCGGGGCCGGAGAAAAGGACATAATAGTGGTGTTCAACAAGATGGACCTGCACCCCGATCCGGTAAAAGTGACAAAATTGAAACATATTATTCCTGACGGCATTTTTATTTCCGCGAGAAGCGGGAAAGGTTTCGATAAACTGCATGTGGCATTGATGAAACATGCCACTTCCGACCGTGAAATCATAAAGCTTAAAATCCCGCCGGAACGCCACGATATTGCTTCGCTGGCCTATTCGCGGGGCAACGTGCTTGATTCCGACTATGAAGATAATGGCGTTTTGCTGCTTACGGTTAACATCAGCAAGGCGTTAAATGATAAATTCCGCAAATTCGCAATTTAGGAGATAACATGAAATTCTTTTCTTGTTCTTTAATGGCGCTGTTGCTTTTCAATTTAAGTTTCACCGGACTTTCTCAATCGACTTCCTCCCAGAATGCCTGGGATTTGTGGAATACCGGTTACAAAACCTATGAACGCGGGGAAGAATACCAGCTCGAAGGCCGTTACCGGGAGGCACTCAGCCATTTCACCAAAGCACTGGAATGTTTTGAAACAGTCAACAAGACCCGCCCGAGCTGGAATCAAAAGATCATCAGCGCCAGGATAAAACTGTGCCGCCGCAGGATTAACGCCATGAAGAAAAAGATTTCCGCAATGACGCCCCTGCCCGTCCCGAGAAAATATCCGGTCACCCCCAGAGTCAATCCAAGAAGCAGCACAACGACTACCCCCACAAGCGTCACTCCAACCATCACGCGAACTCCTGTTTCCCGCACCTCACTAACCACGGATTCCGTGACCGGCGGCGGTTCCGATCAGGAAAAACTGAAAAAAGAACTGGAAAACTACAAGAGCGTATTGCTTTCCAACCTGGTTGAAATCGAAAATCTCAAGCGCAAGCTGGCAAGAAGTCAGCAGACCGCGAAACAGGTTGACAGTCTGCTTCAGGAAAAGAGCCTGATGGAAAAGCGAAACTCAATGCTCGCGGTTGAAATCCAGGCGCTGAAAAAGAAACTCTCGGAGCCGAGCGAAGAGCTTGAAAAGGCCCGCAACCAGTTAATGGAAAGCAGGATAAAAAACGAAAAGACAGCCCAGAATCTTGAAAGTTTGTCCAGGCGTTATCAGAAACTGCAGACCGACGCCCAGCAACTTCTGGAAACCAGAAGCAGGCTCAATCTTTCACTCAGCGACACGAAAAAGCTCAATCAGGAACAAGACAGAAAAATCCAGCAGCTTGAAAAGCAACTGGAAAAACAGATCAAGATCAGTTCCGAACGTGTGGTGGAAATCGAATCAATGCGAAAAGAAAAAGAAGATTTCCGGGTAAGGCTGCAGAAAAAAACCAAGTCGTACAGTTCCCTTATCAATGAAGTTAAAAAGCTGCGCGCCAAACCTGACGAGGACGCCATCCGGAAGAAACTGGAAGCCGAATACGAGGTATTCCGTAAAGAAGCTGAAGTAACCCAGGCAAAGTACAACAAGCTGGCGGGAGAGCATAACAAACTGAAGTTTAATTTCAACGAAATCACCAGAAAAAGCCAGAAACTCGGCAACAACCTGGCGAACCTCACCGAAGAACGCAACTTCCTGAACAAGAACTTTGAGAAGCTGAAAAACAAGTACCTGGAAATAACGGAAACGGCAAAGGCCGATAAATCAAAAATCGATAAACTGAGCAGGGATAAAGCCAAGCTGGAAAAAGACTTCAACAGTTATATCGACAAATATGAAAAGCTGAAAAAAGAAAATGTCCAGATCGGTCAGCTTATCGCCAAAAACCGGGCGCTGGTTAAGAAGCACCAGAAATTGGAGAATTTCCATAAAGAGTTGGTTGAAAAACATAAACAGTTAAATACACAAAACGACCAACTGGAAAAAGCAGGCAAGGAAGCCGCCGCCGCACTGGCGGTTTCCCGGCAATCCCAGAACAAGTTGAAACTGGAAGTGTCCAAGCTGCTGAAGGATAATGCCGGATTGAATAAAAACCTTGCGTCACTGAAGACGGAAAGCGCAAAACTCGGAAAACAACTTACCGAAACAAAAAACAGCGCCGCAAAAATTGAAAAATCGTATGCCGAAACAAGCAGGCAAATTTCCGGTCTAAAAACCGAAATAACCAATTTGAAAAAGTCGAACACAATCCTAAGCAAACAACTCGACTCGGTAAAAAATACAAACACCGCAATGAACAAAGATTTGGCGGCAGCCCGGGCCGACAAAGTAAAACTGGACAAAGCTTCCGCGGCGTTGAACAAAAAGCTGGCCGCTACTGTTGCTGACGCTAAAAAGCTGGAAACAACCAATGCTGAATTAAGCAATAAACTGGAAGCTATCGGCAAACAGAATCAGGCTGTTACTTCAGCAAAGACAAATCTGGAAAAACAACTGGCAAGTCTGCAAAAGCAGGAAAAGTCGCTGAAAAAATCGGAAACAATGCTTAAAAAGCAGCTTGCGGACCTCCAGGCACGGCACGCTAAACTTGCGTCAAACCACAAATCGGTTACTGGAAAAGTTCAGGCGCTGACCGCGGAAAAATCCCAATCCGCCAAAGATATTGCCGCGCTCCGGAAAAAACTTGGCGGAACCAACCGGGAACTCGCGAAATCCCGTAAATCCCTGACCAAAGTCACGAAGGACCGGGATGCGCTTACGGCTTCGGGCAAAAAATTACAAGTCAAGCTTGCCGCACTGACCAAGGCCAATCAGGAAGCGGCAAAAGAATCCGCCGGACTGAAAGCACAGATCGCTCAGATTGAAAAGGATAAAATGGCATTGCGGAAATCGGCTGGCGGCATGAACCGGCAACTTGCGGAATTAAACCGGAAGCGTCAGGAAGCGGTAAAAGAATCCACCGCCCTGAAAGTGCAGTTGGCTGAACTTGGCAAGCAACTCGAAACGATGGCAAAAGACGCTAAAGGTTCCAATGCGAAAAAACAGCAGGCCCTGCTCCTGAAAGCAAACTCCGAACTAAAAACCAAGATCATAAGCCTTGAAAAAGCAGTCAAGCTTGCTTCGGAAAAGAGTCCGGACGCCGCCGCTAAAAAACAGATTAAGAATTATGCGGCCGAAATCAGGCAATTGAAAGCGGACGCCTTAACCAACCGGAAAAATCTCGCCGAAGCCAATGAAAAACTGAAAAAACTTGCGGCTCTCGATAAAGCCTATGAAGATGTAAAAAAACATGCCGTCAGATTGCAGAAACAGCTTTCGGAACTGAAAAAGATGGAAGCGCAGGTCAATTCTCTGCGGCAGCGGCTGGCCAGCGCCAATGCGGAAAAACGAAAACTCGAAGCTTCAGGAAAATCGGAAATCGACAACATTAAAAAACAATTTGAAACGGTCAATAAGACTAACGCCAAACTAAATAAACTCGTTGCCAGTCTCCGGAAAAAAACATCCGCCATTCCCAAGTTAAAGGCCGAAACAGCCAAACTTCAACAGAACTTGGCAAAAGCCGGAGAAATCAAGAAGCAACTGGATGAATCCGGCAAGGAAAATGCGGCTTTAAAGAAAAAACTCGGTATGATGCAAAAAGAATTGTCCAACGCAAAATCGGCGAATGGAAAAGTCGAGTCGGCGGCAAAAGCTACTGCGGAAAAACTGAAATTACAGGACGAAGCCAATGCTGAACTTTCCCGGAAGGTTGCGAATCTGGAAAAACAGCTGGCAACTAAACAGACTGCGTCAAAGCAGTTTGCGGCGCTGGCAAAAACAAATTCAAACCTTAAAGCGGAACTGAAAAAACTTGAATCTGCCGGCAAGGTTAATGAAAGCTTAAAAAAGCGTGTTATGAGACTTCAGAAAAAGGTCGCTTCCCTTGAAAAACAGAAGTCCGCGCCGCCAGTCAAGGATACCGCCACACGGAAAAAGCTTGTAACTCTCAAAGCCGAAAACCTTAAGCTGACGAAAAACCGGGATGAACTTCTAAAGCAAGTGTCGGAAATGAAAGCAGGTTTGGCCAAGCTCGATAATCTGCGGAAAGCCAACCAGAAACTTACCGCTCACAATAAAAATATTTCAAAACGTTTAACCGGTCTTCAAAAACAGCAGGAAACGGTGATAAGCAAACTGAAAAACGATCTGGCAAGCCGGGAAAAGCTGGCCGGGGAGCTGAACAAAAGACTTTCCGGCGCGGAAAGATCAGACGCTGAACTTAAGAAGAATAACGCTAAACTGACAACCCAGGTAAAACAGCTCAACACTGAAATAGCTTCTCTCCGTAAACAGCTTACGGCAAAGTCTTCTCCCGCAAAACCGGTGAATGTGAAAATTCCCGCGCAAAACCGGAAAAACGTAAAGTATCTGCTTAACGCCGGAGCAAAAGCCGCCAGAAACAATGATCTTAACGCCGCGGTCTGGCACTACCGGAAAGTACTCGATCTGGACCCGCAAAACGGCGAATCATACAAACAACTCGGCTTGCTCTCGCTGAAGAAAAACGACACCCGTTCGGCAATGGAGTATCTTCGCAAGGCCAGCAACCTGAAAAACGATGACATGGAAGTGCTGCTGAGTTTGTCTGACCTGCTGATCAGCACCGGCAGGAACGGTTCCGCCAGGGTGATTCTCAGCCGGGCCTCCATCGTGGACAAGAACAATCCCAAGGTTCACCGCGACCTGGGAATCGTGCTGCGCAACCTCGGCCGTCTCAGCGATGCCGAAAAAGAATTAAATACCGCGATCAAACTCGACAACAAGTCAGCCAGGAATTACATGGAACTGGCCAGATTCATGGCAAAATACCGCAAGAGCAAACTCGCCGAGGCAAAGTCCTGCTATCTCCGGGCAAAGAAGCTGGGGGCGGAGCCTGACCCGGAACTTGATAAAGTATTCGGAAAATCACCTTCCGGGGAAATCTCGCCGGGACCGGCCATAGTAAAAACGGCAAATAAAAAGCCCGTCGCGAAAAACGGGACACTGTCGTTCCTTCAGCAGGCGGCGGAAAAAGCGGAAAACGACAATGACCTTAAATCGGCGCTGTGGTACTACCGGAAGATCGTCAAGAAATACCCGAATTCAGCTGAATCAAGAAAGCGTCTTGGCGACGTCTACCTGAAAATGGAAAAAGAAAAGTCCGCCATGGAAGCTTACGAATCGGCCTACAAATTGAAGAAGGACGACGTGGAACTGCTCAAGTCCCTGGCGGCACTGTACATCAAACGCAACCGCGCGAAAGAAGCCTTGAACATCCTGAATCTTGCGGCACTGCTTTCACCGAAAGACGCCGCCGTGCATCGTTATCGCGGCATTGCCTGCCGCAACACCGGACGCAAGGAATACGCGGAGCGCGAGCTTTACAAAGCTCTCGATCTTGCTCCATATTCCGCCGAAAACAATCTGGCGATAGCGGAATTCCTGTATGACGGCGGCAAAACCAAGGAAGCCGAGCAATATTACCGGCGCGCAAAAAAATACGGCGCCAGCGCCAATCCCAAGTTGGAAAAACTCCTGAACTGACCCGGCCTGCCCTGGCCGCGAAAGGGAAAAACAGATGAGTGCCCGGCTGAAATATCGAAGCCTGTTGTATGGCATACCCGTGCTTCTGGCGGTATTTGCCCGGGCGATTGTCTTCTGGAACTGGCTGGAATCCCCGCTCCGGCTGTATCACAAAATCCCTGGCCTTGATATGGAAACGTTTATATACTGGGGCAAACTTTTCTGCATGGGAAGAGAATTCTTTTCCATCTACCGGGTAATGCTGGGAATAACTTATTTGCTTAATGGACAACAACCATGGGCGGCAGGAATGGTTTTTCTCCAGCTTCTGCTTGGAGTGGCAAGCGTGTTCCTGATTACCTGGATCACGGCACACCTTACCGGAAAACGCCGGTACGCGATTATCACCGGATGCCTGGCGGCACTATATGCCCCGGAATTACTCTACGAAACAGTTATTCTGCGTGAAAGCACATTCGTTTTTGTAACTTTGCTGGCATTCGCGGTTCTGCTCCGCGCCAGGAAACGGCATTTTTCCACCGGCTGGCTGATCGTTTGCGGCGCCGTTACTTTCCTGCCGCTGCTGATGCGTTTTTCCGGACTCCTTTGGGCGATTCTTTCAATTCTCTGGATATTCTGGTACTGTTATAAAAGAAAACGGAATATTTCAGGTAAAAAACCATCAACGCTCAAAAAAGTTCTCCCGCTGTTCGCCGGATGCGTGATCGTCCTCGCGCCTCCGACAATATATCACACGATTAGATTCAAATATCCCTTCCCCACCCGGATGAATCTTGATTACGTTTTCAAGACTGGCGGATCAGGCCATCAATCGATAAACCCGGAACAGCCCAAGAATATTAAAAAACTTCAGGAAAACACGGTAAGCCCAAGTTGTGCCTGCCCGTATGCAAATCTGCTGGTTCGCACCGGAAACGCTGCAAAAAACACCCTTGTCCTGTTAAGTCCCTATGAAATGCCGAACAATATCAACTACTATTTTCTAAAGTATCGGCTGTCGCCTCTGCATCTGCTGATCGGACCTCTGTTGCTGATCCCGCTGGCGATAACCGGTCTTATCCTTATGTTGTTCAGGAATCCTTTCAAAAACCGGTACGGCCTTATGCTGCTTTATCTGGCCGCTTACGGGATTCCGGTTATCTTGTATCTGCCGCTTTCGAGATTGCGTCTGACACTGTTTCCGGCATTCTGTTTTTTCGTTCCCTGCACTTTCCTGTTCATTAAGGAAAAACTCGAACACCACGAACCCGACCGGCTGGCAAAAATAGCTTTCGCCGTAGTGCTTTACGCGGTGATTCTGTTTGTCAGCATCAAGGGGCTTAATTATCAGATGCGGAGCGGATTGCGCGCCACCGACTTCGTGACTTACGGCCGCACTCTGGAAATGCAAAACGGCGATCCGCAAGAAGTGTTCGCATGTTATCGTGAAGCATACAAATTGAATCAGGAACACCGTCTTGCGGCAATTCTGCTTGCGGAAAAACTTATCGGCATGGGTAAATTCACTAACGTGGAAGCCGTACTTTACCCGGTTTACCGGAAAGATCCGAAGGATTACAAAGTGGCGCTCTGCATGTCGGCGGCAAGACTCGGAGGCGGTGACCCGAAAACCGCAAGAATGATCCTGCGGAAAATATCCGTGCCGAAAACCTCCCCTGCCCTGTTCAACTATTATTACTGCCTGGGGGAAAGCAACCGGCAGTTGAAAAACAATACAAAAGCCGCCGAATTTTTCCGCAAAGCCGTTGATTGTGCTCCAAATCAGCAGATCAGGGAAAATCTGAAAAAACTTATTTCCCAAATGGAATAATTAAAAAGGATAAATTATGAAAAGACCCAATATTCTGTTTTTTTTCAGTGACCAGCAGCGCTGGGATACTTGCGGATGCTATGGACAGGAACTCGATATCACCCCGAACCTCGACCGGATGGCTTCTGAAGGAGTTAAATTTGAATACGCGTTCACCTGTCAGCCGGTATGCGGTCCCGCCCGGGCATGTCTGCAAACCGGTAAATACGCCACCGAACTTGGTTGTCACACCAATAACCGCATGCTGCCGATGGACGAGAAAACCCTGGCCCACTACCTGGGCGACGCCGGATATGAAGTCGGCTACCTGGGAAAGTGGCATCTGGCCTCATGCGGCGAAAATGGCGGTCCGAATGATTTCAAAACCAAACCTGTCCCGGTCGAACGACGCGGCGGTTACCGCGACTTCTGGCTCGCTTCCGATATTCTCGAGTTTACCTCCCACGGCTACGACGGGCACATGTTCAACATCGACGGCAGCAAGCGGGAATTCCCTCCCGGACGCTACCGCGCCGACGCCCAAACCGACTGGGCGATTGAATACCTGGAAAACCGCTCCTCCGACAAACCGTTCTTCCTGTTTATTTCCTATATCGAACCCCACCACCAGAACGATCATCACTGTTACGAAGGCCCAAAAGGTTCAAAGCAGAAATACAAGGATTACAAAGTTCCCGGCGACCTTGCCGATACCGAAGGCGACTGGCGGGAATCATACCCGGATTACCTCGGATGCATCAACAGCCTTGACCACAACCTCGGCCGGATCCGCGACTCTCTCGACAAGCTCGGGATCGCCGATGAAACCGTGATCTTCTACACCAGCGACCACGGCAGTCACTTCCGGACCCGCAACGCTGAATACAAACGCTCGTGTCACGACGGCTGCATCAGGATTCCGCTGATCGCCAGCGGCCCCGGCTTCACCGGCGGGAAAACCGTTGAAAACTTCGCCAGCCTGATCGACCTGCCCCCGACTATCCTGCGTACCGCCGGGATTGAAATTCCACCGGCAATGCGCGGACTCCCGCTTCAGGATACGGTATCCGGCAACGTTGCGGACTGGCCGGAAGAAGCATTTGTCCAGATCAGCGAATCTCAGGTGGGACGCGCCGTCCGGACGAAAAAATGGAAATACTCGGTGTCCGCACCCGACAAGCATCCCCGCGATGACTCATGCAGTTCCAGCTACGTTGAAGAATTCCTGTACGACCTGGAAAACGACCCGGATGAACGCAACAACCTGGTAAAAGCTCCGGAATTGGCGGAAGTCAGGGCGGAACTGGCGGAAACCCTCAAACGCCGCATGACCCAGGCCGGAGAGGAAATCCCGGAAATTATCCCGGCAAAGCTGAAAGCCACAATCATTACTTGCTTTTAGATTGCAACTCGGTATAATATTCTTCTTGTATAGTAACTGACTTTATTTTTACAAGGAATAACCTGTTAATGACGTGAATCCGCGAAAAATTCAGTGTGGTGCGGATGCAAGGCAGCAAAACGCAGCTGTGGTAACCACTGCAAGTTGTAGCTAACGAAGCAGATGCGCCGCAATGGATTTTCCCGGAGGATAAGTTTTTACGGATTTTTCGTTTCACCCAACGGGCGAATAAGAAAAAACACGGTAAAATATTAATTTCAAGCATATTACAACTTTCAAAATTAAATTTATCACGGATTCAGGTATGAGTAATACTGGCAACAAATCCCTTGGCGGCAAAATTGTCGGCAGCATATTTTTTCTGGTTTTCTTCATTATCGGCACTGTATTCATGTGCCTGCTGCTGACGGAATTCTACCGGGATCTGGCAATCTGGAACTGGGAGAAAGTTCCGTGCAAAATAATTTCCAGCGAAGTACACAACCCGAAAGAATCCAAGGGACGATACCTGTTCAAGCCGGAATACAGCTACAAACTGAACAACCGCAAATACACCGGAACCACCTACAAAAGAAAATACTTCGGAAGTTTCGACTACAATGACGCAAAAAAGATCCAGGCAAAGTTTCCTGAAGGTTCAACCATTGAATGCATGGTCAATCCGGCAAATCCCCACGAAGCAGTCCTAACCACCCGCGTACAGTGGATGCTGCTGCCGTTCGCAATTATTCCCCTGATTTTTATCTGCATCGGACTGTTCGGGGTAATTTTCACCTGGAAAAATGCCGGCATATCTCCTCCCGGCAAAAATAAATCTTTTGTTAAAAACAAATCCCTGATATTCATGCCTTTATTTTTCAGCGCATTCCTGATTATAGGACTAATCGCGACTTTCTTTATGGGAGCTTTACCTGCCATGAGAATTATGAGCGCAAAAGGCTGGAAGAAAGTTCCCTGCACGGTAATATCGAGTCGACTCAACAGCAAACGGCATGACAAATCCACAACCTACATGATTAACATTCTTTACGAATATGAAATTGACGGCAAGAAATTTCGTTCCAACCGTTACAACTTTTTCAGCGGCAGCACCAGCAGTAAAGACTGGAAAAGCGCCGTGGTGTATTCGCACCATCCCGGTAAAAAAACATTCTGCTTTGTCAATCCGGGCAATCCGGAAGAAGCGGTATTGTCGCGTGCCTGGTCAACGGACATGTTGTTCGGACTAATACCTCTAATTTTCGTAATTGTCGGCGGAATCGGGTTAGCATATTCGGTCAAAAAAATCTCTAAAGCAAAACAGAAGGGGCCATCCAGCCGGGAGGACAGCGCCGGACACCGCAATGATTTCGACTATCATGCCACCGCCGCCTCTTATCAGGATTTAGGACCGCCAAAACTCAAAGGCGCGAAAACCCCGCTGAAAAGCCTGTTGTTTTCGATTGTATTTGCCGTGTTCTGGAATGGTATCGTATCAGTTTTTATCTGTATAGCGGTAAAAAGCTTTATTAAAGGCCGTCCTGAATGGTTCCTTACCATATTCCTGATTCCTTTTGTCCTCATCGGCCTGCTCGCTTTTTTCGCGGTTCTGTATTCATTAATGGCGCTGTTCAATCCCCGGATAAAACTCAATATGGTTTCCGCCGTTGCACGCCTTGGGGAAACATTTAAATTCGAATGGAGTTTCGGCAAAAGCGCCGGCCGCATAAAATACCTGACGATCAATATTGAAGAACGAAAAATATGGACAACCACCAGTGGAAATAAATCCAGAAGAAACTCAAGAACACTGACCACCTTGCCGGTTGTCAACACCAATGACTTCCGTAAAATCCCCGGCGGTCTCGCCGAAGCGGAACTGCCTGCTGACTCCCGCCCCACATCCGATACAGACAATGAAAAAATCAGATGGTTTATCTGCGTCAAAGGGGAAGTCAAAATGTGGCCGGACGTTAACGTAGAATATGAAGTTCCGGTACTGCCCCCGGACCTCTCCGCAACTTCGAAAAAAACAGATGGATGATAAAAATTCCGGTATTGCCGGAATTACTGCCTCACCAGGAAAATGATGCCGGTAAGAAGCAGGATGATTTCAGTGACGTATCCGGCAAGGCCAATAATACTGCCGTTGACGCCACCAATTTTCATTATGCAGTATTTTCTTTGGAGTGACGCCAGGATCAGCGCGAGAACAAACGCGAGAACAACTCCGGGCAGACAAACCCAGCCGGTTACAACCATAATAACGGCGGCAATCAGCCAGGGATAAACCGTAAGGGAAGGTTCAACCGGTAAAATGGCTTCGCCGTCTTCGATAGTTGGAGCGGTTGCAAGTTGCGCCTGTACGGTATGGGCGGCGGTAAGAAAGGTTATCAGCCAGAAACTCGCGCCGGAATAGATCAATAGACCGACAAAAAAAGTGCGGAGAAGAAACAGACAGATCATCACAATTACTTCCGAGGGGCGTCTGGCGCTGGTAACATCGTCGTTGAGTTCAAGCAGAGGTTCGCCTTCGCTTGATTTAAAGAGACTCATCTCGAAAAACGAACCGGCAATACCCAGATTGCGTCCGCCTGAAAGCACCTCAAGTCCACCGCTGATGATAATTGCGGAAATAATGCTGCCGGTGAGTTGTCCGGGAAAATAGGTCAGCAGCCAGGAGATAAAATATCCGGCGGCTCCCAGGATAGCGCCGATAACGGGAAAATTAAGCATCACCAGGGCGGGATGGAGTTCGTGGTCTTCGGAATCAAAAGCTTCCGGCAACGGCAGATCGATAAGCAACCGCCACGCACGCCCGAATGCCGCCGGGATTTCCAGAAAGATATTTTCTCCGCCTTCTTTCATGTCGTCAATTTATCCTGTTAAGTTTAATTACTTTACCACGGCAGGCAGCGAAAGTAAAGCGGAAAATCGGTGTTATGCGGGACACACATTCTCCACTTCGGATTCCGTTGCGGGAGGTTCCATGCCACGGATTTCCCAGTATTTCGCTTCCATCATTTCATGGAGATACTTGGCAAACTCCTTGCGGTCCCGTCCTTCAGGGTAGGCAGGTGGCAGAATATGCAGATCGGCAATGACACTGGGATGGGCCAGCAGACTCCATACATGCGGCAGGAGCACTTTTTTGCCATACCAGCAAATCAGCGGACGGTTTTCCTGCTGTTCAAAAACGGTAATGACCGGCAGCACCGGCAGATTGTCTTCCACCACCGGCTCGAACGGGGGGGATTTAAACGGAAGGAGCCCATGCAGGTTGTCAGTGCTGGTGCCTTCCGGATAAACCAGCAGCGGGATACCGTGGTCGATAGTTTCCTTGATCTTCCTGATCGTGCGCTGGGATTTCTGTTTTGAACTGCGGTCGATCCAGATAGGACGGCTCAACGCGAGAAACCAGCCGAGTAACGGCCAGCGGGAAATCTCGACTTTAGGGGTGAACCTGATCGGGAATACCGCCGAATGGGTAATGATGTCTACATATCCTGAGTGGTTTGAAACGATCAAACCGCCCTTGAAAGTGCTGACGTCGCCATGAATCCTGATATTGAAATTCATGATTTTGGCGATTCCGCCGCCCCAAACCTTGGCGAGTTTACTGAGAGTGCCAATACACTTCCAGGTCCCCACGATTGCAAACGGAAATGCCATCATCCCGGTTATGGCAAACCAGATAAACAATGCAGTCATCCTGTAAATGCGTAACAAAAACAGCATGGTTATACCCTATACTTCTTCGGTCTCGTAATTAAAGTGGCGGCTGTAACGTTCCGGCACTCCAAATGTATCCAACAGGATCAAAAAGTCAATGGTTTTAAATTCGTAGTCGAGGGCGGGAGGGCCGCAAATCTTTGTGCCCAGCCTTAAATATCCCTTGAACAGGGGAGGAATGGAGTCGAGGATCCGATGCCGATCCTCCATGACCTTGCTCAATTCTTCATCCGAAGGTTTCGCAAGCTCAAAACCAGGTCCGGGCAAAGCAGAGACGGTACTGCATATTTTACCGGTATCCTGCAGGTACTGAAAGATGGACCATCCGATTAACGGGTCAACAGTTTCCAGGCTTACGCAACCGAGCAGATACTGCATTTTCGCTCTGAGCAGCAGTTCGGTGATTCCGCGCCAGAGCAACGCTACCACAGCGCCGGAACGATACTCCGGCGACACGCAGGAACGGCCGACTTCTATGGCCCGTGAAGCAATATTTTCAAGCCCCTCGATTTTAAATTCCCTGGCGGAATAAAAACCGATTGCGGAACTGGCAACCATACCGAGATGGATACGGTACGTTCCAACTACAATGCCGTTACATTTGTCTACAACCACCAGGTGCAAGCAGAATTCATCGAATTCATCCTGGTCAATTCCGCTATGTTCGGATTCCTCCAGTCCTTTTCCCTGCTCCTGATTGAAGACCTTATATCTTAAACGCAACGCCTGTTCAACTTCAGCTTCCGTATCGGCAAGCTTGATCAGGAAATGATCTTTTTCCGCCAATACCGAAGGAGTTAAAATAGATTTTGAGATTTTGTCAAAAAGCACTTACTCGCCCGTTCTTTCCTGAATTCATCTTTAAACCGCCGCTGCTCTCCCTTTCGCATATCTGAAAACCGGTGATGGCTTCGTGACCTGCTAAAAATCCCGCAACCAATTATACCGCAATTCGCTTCGGCCAAACTCCCCTTGGCCCTCCCCGCGAACTGGAGCATTCCAGCGACGATCACATAAATCGTCTTGGCTAAATATAGTTATTTAACCGTAAAATTACAGCCGGTTTCCCTGAAAAGGAATAACAAATTTATTCACAAAACCGGAGTTTTTCCACTCCGGGAACCAGAAAATTTGTCATTTCCGCGACAATTCAGCCGAAATCCCTACTTAGTTGCCGGTGTTTTTTCCGGAATAAATTCAATCCAATCAATTTCGGCTTCCGCGCTCGTGCCGGTGTACTGACTGTTCGAGCAGATACTCACCACCGCCTTTTCAGGCACTTTGCCGTAATTCTTCTTATAGTCGCTGGCAACATTGTATTCCATGATCCGCCATTCGTTAAGCGGGGTTTTTTTATTGTTCACGCAAAACCACTTTACCTGAACAGTGCTGCCGGCATACGATGCCTTTCCCTCTATCCCGAGCGGAGTTTCAGTTTCCCAGCGGTAGGCCACAGAGTTCTTTGAGAACCAGCCGTTCTGTGCACCTACGTAAATAGCGATGGCCTGGTCATCTTTGCTCGTGAAGCGGCCGTCCGCTTTGTCAGGCAGCGTCACCGCCCGCCAACGCCAACGCATTATCGGAGTCTTTTTCAGGTCAATTGGCTGACTGTTGCAGATCAGTGTCCCGGTTGCTTTGTCGGCGGTCACTTTCAGCACGTTGCTGCCGTCGCCGTTTTTCACCACGCTAAATACCGCGGCCTTGGTAAAAGGCTTCCCCTTGAACTGCCAGCCAACCGGCAAATCCACCCCGTCCACCTTGGTTACTTTATCGAAAGTAAATTTTACAACGTCCGGCACCGCTTTGGGCGTCTCATCCTTTTTTTCAGTTTTATCATTGGCAAAAATCCCGGCGGAATTCAAACACATTAATAATCCAACACATGCGACACTTACGCTTCTCAGTCCAGGTAAACTCATGAAATTCCTTTTTATTAATAAGTCGATTCTGTTTTCAGAAAGCTCCGGTACTTATCCATTACCCCGGCAACATATTTTCTGGTGGACGGATAACTGATGTTCCCGATCACCTCGCCGGATTTTTCGTCCGGTTTCCACTGGTCCGCTTTGCCGGGCCCGGCATTGTACGCGCACAACGCCAGTTCCTCGGCATGCCGATAGCCTTTTGCCCGCCATATTTTCAATGCCATGGCAAGATACCAGGAACCTATTTCCACATTCATCGCCGGGTCAAACAGCACCCCATTGCATGGATGCCCAACGCACCTTGAGTCCGCCCAGTGCTGCACCGCGCCTCTCGGACCGGGCATGACTTGCATCAGCCCTACTTCGCCATGCTTTCCACGCGCATCAGGACGAAACTTGCTTTCCTGCCAGATCACGGCCTTAATCAGTCCGAATGGTAAATTGTGCCGTCTTGCGGCCTGCCTGATAATTGGATCGAACCGATTGAAATTTTTCAACCGGTAACTTTCATACCCTTGCAACACAATCCAC
Source organism: Victivallales bacterium (assembly GCA_963678815.1). Lineage (GTDB taxonomy): Bacteria > Verrucomicrobiota > Lentisphaeria > Victivallales. The sequence continues at coordinate 1,608,386 of OY787460.1, read as the reverse complement.
ACGATCAGCGCCACCAGGACCGCGCAAAACACGGTAACCAGCAATGCGAATAAGATTTTCCTGGCGACTCTCATACTATCCCTTTTACCGGGTAATCCCCGGAAATATTAGCTTCCGGCAGGAAATCATTCGCCAATAACCGTGACGATTATTTCCCGGTTCCGGGGTTTAATATCAGCCTCATAATGAAAAACCTGCTGCCAGGTTCCGGTCAACAAACGTCCGTCTTCCACCGGCAGAGTTATTTCCGGACCTGCCAGGCTTGCCTGTAAATGAGAGTGCCCGTTGCCGTCGTGCCAGGTCTGCTCGTGTCCGTAATGACGGCTGGGCGGAATCAGTTTATGGAGCATTTCGGGAAAATCCTGAGCCAGACCTGGCTCGAATTCAATTGTTCCGATCACCCCCGTGGATCCGATATTGCAAATGTGGCATACACCGGTATTTATCCCTGAACCGGCAACGGCTTTTTCAACCTGGGAAGTAATGTCGTGCATGTCCCGGTTGCCTGAAGTTCTGATGGTTATGCGTTCGCGGTAAACTGCCATTTTCCTGTAAATATAATCGTTAAAAAATTGTTATGGTAATGTACCGCTAACTTAACGTAAATTCCAGTTTATACCGAGTTGCAATTTAAAAGCTATTAATGTTTACGGATATAAGTCCTGAGTTCTTTTCGAAAACTAGCGCTTTCCTCCTCCGAGGGAGGTTCCGGACGGTATCTAAGGTTTTGGTAACGGTGAAGAATTTCCGCGAGGTCCGGTCCGGGGGGATTCTCCGCCGATTCCAGTTTTTTCCGCCACTCCATGATGGTGTCGGCAGGGCTTCTGACGACACCGAGCTTTTTACTCACCGCGTTTTGAAACCGGATAAATTCCTCGTGCAGCTTAATCACCGCGCGGCTGATCGATATCTTTGATCTCGCGAGCTGGCGTTTCCGGTAACGCCGGAAAATAAACCACGCAATTATCAGCAGCGTTACGGGTCCCAGTACCGGATGACTCAACAAATACCACAACATTGAAAAAATGGTGGTAAAAAAGGCAATGATAGCTTCGGCAAAATACCCCCGCCGCATGTCCGCCAAAATTTTCTGGATCATCTGCAGCAGCCAGTCGTACCAGGTTTCGAACATGCCCCACTGGTACTGAAAATTTGGCACGCCCGACGGCGGAGTTGGTTCAACCAGTATCCAACGTTTCTCTTTTTCCAGATAAGCTTCCAGCCAGGCATGAGCATTTCCGAGTCTAGCCACATAATAATTTTTCGAGGGATGCGGCTCGGAACAGACGAATCCGGTTACGTACCGGGTGGGAATCCCCCTCACCCGCAGCAACAACGACGCCGATGAAGCAAATAATTCACAATGTCCGGCCTTGGTTACTTCCAGGAAGTTGATTACCGGGTCTTTTTTCAAATTTTCCGGAATCTGAATATCGGACTTCAGGTTTTTCTTCAGGTATTTGTTTATCCTTGCAACGGTCTTATCAACTTGTTTCTTCGCCTTGATCTCTTTCGTGCCAAGCTTGTATTTATAATTTTCCTTCAGGAACCCGCTGATCCTGGCGATAACCTGCCTGCTGTTTACTTTTCCATCGGGACGCGGTGGCGCCATCCGGCCGGAAATCTGCTTCAGTACCGGTTCTATCGGCTTCGGAACCTCAAGGTACTCAGAACCGGGTTTAACAGTATCGTCCGGACGCGGGAACGCGCTGTCAGATACGAGCCTGGGAACGTAACAGGTATATCCGCCGTCCTTCTCCCACCCCTCCATTGTGATAATGCCGTCGGTGGAACATTTCATCCAATCCGCCACGATATCGAACTTACCGCTGTTGCCGGGATAAAGCAGCACGTCGCTTGAAAAATACCTCGACGGATAGATATGATACATGTCAGGAAACGGCATGTCCTTGTTCAGGAAGAAAGTATTGTACGCCAGAATTCCGGCATGGACTTCGCGTTCCAGCCTTGCTTCCTTTACCGGCGGTTCCGTCCATATTCCTTCGTCATACCTGGTGTAAACCCGCCCACGCAAATATCCCGGCGCGGTTCTGCCCATGGCCCGCAGCACGATCAGCGCCTGATTCTTTTCGATGTCCGGCGAAATGGTCCGGTTTAAATCCACTATGCGGTTGAAAACCACCTGTCCGGGCCTTCTCAACCGGGCACGCCTGATGCCCAGGAAATATCTTTCCAGCGACCGCAAATAGTGTTCATTGGCAGTATAAATCTTGACACTTACAAATGAAATCACCGGAACCAGGACAATAATGGCAATCCTGATCAGTTGCGCTGTTTTCAGCCAGCGGCTGCGCTTGCCTTTCCCCATGATCCGGGAAGTATAGATAAGTCCAAGCAGCAGAAAAAAGACATCGATTGCCACGATCACCACGCAAAACTGCCGAAGATTCTGCATCAGCGGTTTGAAGAACGGCAACCGGGCGTTCACGATCCCGTGGCTCAACACGTCTCCGCCGAGAATCAGCACCGCCAGCGAAAGACACGCGCTGATCCCGAACACCTGCGGACTCGACTCGAAAAAGGTGGCGATTACCGCCAGATACAGCAACAGCGGGGCGGTTATGTTAGCACGGAAAACTCCGCCGAAAATCCCCAACCGCTGGTTGTCGACAGGAAATATAAGGTCGAAGATCACCGCCAGCACCGCCGCAACCAGCAAACCGTAAATAACCGTACGGTCGCTGTACCGGAACGGCTTGATCGTCAACAGCGAAAGCACCACCCCGATCAGGGTAAAAACAAACACATGCGGCAAGTCGGCGGTAACCATGAACATAAACGCCGCGGGCAAAATCATCCCCGCGCATATCAGCACCATTACCATTGATTTTTTTTGCGTCTGTTTGTCATTCATAATGTTTTCACGTTCCCGCTTGCAATGTCTTCCGGACTTAATACCTCGGCGTCATCCGGCGCATTGTCCGGCTTCTTCCCGATGATGATAATTTTCACGTTCACGCCGTGGGCGCGCAACTTGTGGATAAGCTCCTCACGCTCCTTGTTCCAATCGAGCAACAGCACCAACGCGCAACCGATACCGCTTATCTCTTCCATAATCCCTGGTGACATCTGGTTTATCGGCTCGTCATAATTGGGATTAAGCCCGGCCAGAATGTCAAGGAGCTGATCAAGAAACCCCAGACTCCTCCCGCTCTGGAAGTGATAGACCTGCTTCGGGCCGGCCGCAAAGATATCGATCACAAAATCGCCCCTTGCCAGGAAATCAGCCAGCGCCGCGGTCAGCGACAACACCGATTCGAACTCCTGCCTCACCGGTCTTCGCAACAAAAACTGGTCGAAAAACGACGGCGTCTTTACATGGGTATCCACGATCACCGCGATCCTCGTAAGATATTCCTCCTGAAACTCGCGCACGATCAACTCTCCGGTCCTGGCGGTGCTGATCCAGTGGATGTGACGAGGATCGTCCCCTACCCTGAATTCACGGCAGCCGTGAAACTCCATCGATTCGCCAACCTTCGACACCATCGAATTACCGTAACGCTGATAACGCTGTCCGGTAGGAAGCTCCAAAAAATTCAGCGGCTCAAACTGAGGATACACCAGCAACTCCTGGGAAAACTTGTTTTGACAAGTCCACTTGAAAATCCCGAACGGATAGGAACTGTCGGCAATCGGAGTCAGGAGCGGATATTTGCCCCGCCTTATCAGCTTAAGTTCCGTTTCAAGACGCACTTCCGATTTCGGTTCCAGACAATCCACCCCGGCACGCTTGCGTCCCACAAACCACTTGCCGGGAAGATTGCCGTCAAGGGTAAGGTTCCACAGCGGAAACTTTCGGAGATTACGCAACAGGTAATTGATCTTCACCGGACTCCCCGCCCGGGTCCGCATCGGCACGAACCGCTCGATCTTTACTCTGGGCCGGAATACCCATCCCCCGATAAAATCAAGGATAAACACCGCAAAGATTACAAAAGCAAGCACGAATATCGGAGTTCCCATCGCCATAAGGGTATAACCGCCGATCGGCGCGGCAACAATGATCAACATCCGGCCGGGAACAGTGAAGAACTTCACCGCAAGCCCGTAAATCCACATCACCCCCATCACGGTCCATGAGCGGTATTTGGCCTGCAGCACATGCTCCGGCAGGATTATCCAGCCCGGTCCTCCGAGAAACCATTCACGGAAACGCCGGACTATCTTCGGCTCAGGTATTTTCCAGTTTAAATTCATGCCCTGACCGGTTAGACGGGAACCGATATCTTGCCCAGAAGATCAAGGATAACTTCTCCATTCTTTACGCCGGAATATTTCGCTTTGTTCTCCAAAACAATCCGATGAGCAAGCACCTCAACCGCCATCGACTTGACATCGTCCGGAATCACAAAGTCGCGCTGAGAGAGAAATGCCTTCGCCTGGCAGCAATGCGACAATGTGATCAGCGCGCGCGGACTGCTGCCTAGCTTCACCCTTCCGTCCTCGCGAGTAGAACGGATCAGCCTGACCATGTATTCAGCCACACTCTTTTCGATGCCGATCTTCTTGATATCATTCTGAATATTGCGGATATCTTCACAAGTCAACACCGGTTCGATGTCGTCAAGCGGATCTTTTTCCTTGCGTGAGTAGAGAATTTCCAGCTCCGAATCCTCTCCCGGATACCCGATAACCAACTGCATCGCGAACCGGTCAAGCTGGGCCTCCGGCAATGGATACGTGCCGTGATACTCGATTGGATTTTCCGTGGCGATAACCATGAACGGCGCCTGAAGCGGATATGTTGTCCCTTCAACCGTAACCTGCCGCTCATTCATCGCTTCAAGCAAAGCCGACTGGGTTCGCGGCGACGCCCGGTTGATTTCGTCTGCCAGCAAAATATTCGTAAAAATCGGCCCTTTCCGGAAATCGAATTTGCCGTCTTTGGGATTGTAGATCGAACTGCCCAGAATGTCCGCCGGCAACATGTCAGGAGTGAACTGGATGCGGTGAAAATCGCCGTGGATCGACTTTGCCAGCGTCTTGGCCAACGTAGTCTTGCCCACTCCCGGCACATCTTCCATCAGCACATTCCCGCCGGAACACAACGCCACGATCAGATGCTCGATCGCCTCAGGCTTGCCCCGGATTACTTTGTTCAGGTTCTCGCGTAACTTGTCAAGTGTTTCTTTCATAACTAGTTGTCTCTGTCTATATTGGTTTGAATTACTGTAAAAATTTGCCTGTCATAGACTAAAAGTCAACCTTGCATACAGGTTTTCACTATTTTTCAAAACTTAAACGGATTTTTTTCATTTACCCGTTTGCATTCCGCGCCTTTACTGATAGATTTATGGTTCTTGTTTTTCGGAGGCAATCTCCGGACCACATAAGGTGGGGTTCCCGAGCGGTCAAAGGGGGCAGACTGTAAATCTGCTGCGGTAGCTTCGGTGGTTCAAATCCACCCCCCACCACCATCTCCTTATAATCAACGACTTACGCGTAATTTAAGCCTGTTTTTAGTGTGTCAAGAATTGCTCTGTTTTACGCCATTTTACAAGGATTTACGCTCTATTCTTGCCATATTCTTGCCATATCCCATCTTGAGGCTAAAAGTCATAGAATGTCTGTCGTTATCAGTCTTGATAATTTAGAACCTGCTTTTTAATCCTATCGGTGTAAAGATACATTGAGTTGCAAACGGAAAAATTGGATGATAAATTCTCAAATGGAGAACTGAAAAAAACGTTTGCGACTCCCTCGCATCCTACCCGAAAATTTAGTGCCCATAATCCCTGAGTAATGAAACGCTGGTCAAAAACATTCTATTTTCATGATGGATCAATAAAATGAAAAAGACGATTGGCAAAAAATATTTGCATTGTATTAAATTTATAGTATTTTGGGCTCTGTCTTTTCTTATTATTTCAAATTTTGAATCAAGGAAAAAACTCTAGATGAAAAAAACGTTTGTTGCGGGAATGGTAATTTTGACTGTTGCATTCAGCTGTTTTGCTGAAACCGACCAGAAATCAGAAAAAGTTGCATCGGACAAAGAAAAAGCAATTGTAAAAGAAACGGTTCCTGAGAAAGTTGCGGAAACGGTCAAAGCATCTTCAGATAAAAAGCCGGTTGCAGCAACAACCGGGAAAGCAAAATCAGCCGACAAGTCAAAAACTGCGACAAAGAAAAAGTATCCTGTAAGGAGAAGACCACACCGCCGTCCTCCCCGAAAACCGGTTACAGCAGAAGTACTGGGTAAGAAAATCACCGCGCCAAGTACCCGTCATCTAACAAACATGATTATGACTCCTCTCTTGGCACAGTACGCGAAGAACAATAAAATTGTTCCGGAAAAAGTCGAAATAGATACTTTTTTGAAGAAAATTGAAGAAAAAGAAAAACAACAACTAAAAAAACTTGAAGAACGGCAAAAAAAGCTTGAAGATGATTTAAAGGCGGAAAAACTTACCGAAAAGCAACGCAAACGTCTTACAAACCGCTTTAACAGAACAAAAAAGAGAGTGGAACAGGCAAAGAAAAGAATGTCTAATCCGGACAAGAAAATTCTGGATTATAAAAACAAAATGGCGACCCGTTTTATAACAAATTGGAAAATCAGCAAATCTCTCTATGCCAAGTATGGCGGTCCAGTAATTTCTTATCGCAACAATGCGATTCCCGTTGGTGCATTCAATGCTTTCCTGAAAGAACAGGAAAAAAAGGGCGCATTTAAAATTTCCGACAAAAAAGTTGCAACCACCTTCTGGAAGTCCTTTGGAGTAAATCCAAGGATGAAGGTATGCACAAAGGACGAAGCGAAAAAACTATTAAGTACTCCCTGGTGGGAAAAAACTGACAACCCCATTTCCAAACCTGCCACCAAAAAAGCTCCTGCTAAAAAAATGGATTCCGGAAAAAAGGTCTCCGCCAAAGAGAATGCTAATCCTGTTGTTGCTAAAAAAGCCAAAGGGAAATAACCTTTTCATTTTTGTCGAAAAATCTAAGATGGTTATTGGCTACTTAAAAAAGCAATATCCCCCCTGCCCTCCCTCGTAAACAGCAAATAACATAGAATGCAATGTAACGCCGCATAATCGGCATTAGGTTAATTTGCTGCAGGTATAATTAAATGTCACAGCATTTGACATATTCAGGTGTTGATAAAATAGAAACATGAAGCCTAAAGTACTGAATATAGGGTGAATTTTACTGACTACCGCATAAAGACATATGTATCTTTTCATTATTTTTTTCGTAAAAATATCTAATAATGGCAGTTGCATAATTGCAAGGTGATATTATCGTAGATATTTCGATTTAATTCAAAATACAAATTGTTTATAAGACTATATTATACGTATTACTTACTACTCAAGCAAGTATATATAGAAAGAATAATTATGGATGCACAAGGAATCTTACTGTTAGGCTTGGGAATTATAATTCTCGTTGTTGTAATTTGGCTGGTTGATAAATTTACCCGTAAATCCCCTCGCGGAACTATGTTAATTATAGGACTTTTTCTATATTTGGGGACATTTTGGGTTGAAAACTTCTTTAAGCTCCAGTCGCGTTTTGACCGTTTTGCATTTGGTTGTTTGGGAACTGCCGGGATATGTATTGCGATAGTAGGACTTATACGTTGTTTCTGGACGCCTTCAAAAGAAAAAAAAGAAGATGCTGAAATTATTGAGATAAAGCAGCAAAAAGAGAACTCGTCCAAAAAGAGAAAAACCGTTGACCGTCAGTTAAAGTTCAAGGAAGTGGTTGCTGTCTGGTGGAGATTTTTATGGAGGGTCGCCGCAATCGAAATTACTCTGATGATTTGTGGTGGTTATGGAATATCCTATGTCGGAAAAATGGGAATTATAGCGCCACGTTATCTGTTATACACAGCACTCATTTATAACCTTATACTTGTGATGCTTATTCCGCTGCTTGTCTTTAAATGGATTCTCGGTAAGAAATTCGGAAAATCCACGCTTGTCGTTGTTCCCGCGGCCGTAAAACGAAAGAACCCGGATGATCCGAAAGTTAGATTTTTCAGATTGCTTTTAACTTGGTGGGGATACTTTTGGAGATTTGCAATCCTTGCTTTTTGCCTGGGGTTCATAATCGGTTATTGCTTACCAATAATAAGTAATTATTTCTTTGGTAATCCACTTGGATTAATGAAGCATACAAGGTACATGGCATTATTATTTATTCCTTTGTCGTTACTTGTTTTCATACATCTGATGTGGCAGAAGGAAAAGCGCCGGAAGCTGGATATTATTTATTTGGAACCGTCACGTAGAATAAAAGCCTGAAATCTTGGTAAGGTTAGCGGCCTCTCCTGCTGATTTTGCTGGATTTCGGCTTCTTTTTGTTTTTTATTTTCTTTAACTTTGCCGTGAAATCACTGCGGTATTCATTGATATTGTTGAGTCTGGGATTGTATCTGTAGAAAACATTCCGGAAGGTACTGTATCTGACCATTTCCACTTTGTCCTTTGAATCCGGCTTCAGCGTATCCAGATATGCTAGCGCTAATTTGAATCCATCGGGATCATGGGCCTTACACAGACAGTACAATGACAGTGGATAAATAATACCATTTTGAACCAAACGGTTATTTTTATGGTGCTTCAGAAACGATTTGATTGCATCAACGTAAATTTCCGGGGTTCTTTTACTTATTTCCAAGATTACCGCGTAATGGATACTGTAGTTTTTAGGGTCTTCATCATTTTGCAGAAAATTGCGGATAATCTCTTTGCCTCTTTTATTTTTACTCGCGCAAAGCACCGGAATATAATATCTCAGGTCCTTGATGTTTGCATTCCTGAGCTTTTTTATGTTCAAATGCTTCATGGCCGTATTCACATAGGCTTCATCTGCCCCCATCAGCGTAGAGTTATGCAGAGCTGCATCCCGTAGTTTCGGATCTTTATCATTCAGCCACTTGATCATCATTTTCCGGAATTTAGCTTTATCGCGACGAGAAAAAATGCGTCCTGCCATTGAAGCAAGTTTCGGATCTTTCATCGCCTCGATAAACACAGGATTGTCCGGGAGAAAGTTGCTTCGGCTGAGCTGATACAAGAGATTCCTTTTAAGTACAATCGACGTACTCTTTCTTGAAAAAACATCCTTCAAAAAATCCATTTCCTTGGAGGACAAAGGGTAATTGAACTCCCTGGTTTCGGCGAGTCTGCGCATTCCCGGATAACGCAGTGACGAAAATTTTTCATCCAGCATTACTTGCTTGAGAAATTTATTTTCGTCCTGAGGCTTGAGTTGGCGATATTGCTCAAAGAGCTCCGCGTATTTTGTTTCATCCGCCTCTTTTACGGAAGGAATCGTATAATATGCTCCGGTAACGGTATTGCCGTCAGCGCCCTTGTGAAGCGGTAGAAGATACTTGCCATCCGTCCTGACTTGATGGATTATCCATCGCGGAAAGCGGACATGCTCATCGAATTTTTTGTTCGGCAACAGTTCAACCACTTTAAGCTCTTTTCCGCGCCCTTTGGCTTCGAGAACCCCGATTTCTTTGGACGCTTTAACCGCATCCCAGAAATACCCAATATATCCCGGACGGAACAATTTGTTTATTTTCAATAATTTTCCGCCCTTGAAAACAAACTGGGCCGGGCCGTTGAAATAAACACTTTTGCCATTGATCTGCATAGACATCAGAGCATCAATTACTATCTGCTTATTCTTCAAGGGGTGCTGATATTGCCAAACCAATATAAGTTCCGGTTTTTCCTTGGCCCTCTTGAATTTTGCAAATTCACCTTTCAAAGTCTTTAAATATGCCAACGAAACCATTCCGGAGAGAGCTTTTTTATCCATAGCCGAATATGCTTTGGAATATTTTTCCAGTAGCGCCTTGTAATCAATCGGGTTTGGACTCTCAACTGCTTTAGTTGATGATGCCGGGGTACTTTCAGTTTTTGCCAAATCTTTTGCAAAAGCATTTGTAATGGCGATAAAGCAAATAATTGTAAAAGCGAATTGTTTTTTCATGGTAAGTAGTTGAGATTGTTAAGGATTATTGTTATACAACATACGAAAATAATTTTACTTTCATTTCAATCAGGATCAAAAATATATTCACATTCCTGGCTATAACCTGGAAAGATATAATAGAAAATATTTGATAAAATACAAGTAAGAATGAAAAATAACCCGTAAATGATTAACTGATCTTACCTGTTCAACCATTAACGTTTTTCATGGGTAGTGAATATACAATTTGAATGCAAAAATGAGTAATTTTCTATTAGCAATTTTTCAATTTAGCTGATATATTATTTTTTCGCTGAAGACATAGTTGAACCAAGCATCAAGAAAATTTACTAATATGAAGCTATACATCGCAGAATTTGTATCTGGCAGTGATAACATTTACATTTTTTAGGTAATCATCTAATCAAGAGCGGAAAGTTGGGTTAATTGTGGTGAGGACGATAGGCATAGTTCATTTTTCCACTGGCGGGGAGGTGTATGGGCTTGGATTGAGGAGGTCCGGGCGGGGGCGTTACCGGGTGGTTGGCAAGACTGAGGTATATGCGTCCGGCGGGGGGCGTCTGCAATTCGGCCGGGTTTGTGACGGGTTGGATGATGTGGGCGGCGGCAAGGTTGTCCTTTGTGGAGAGTTCAAAGCGGGTGGATGTTTTGATTTGGTGTTGCCGGAGATGCCGCCTTCGGAGATGTCGGGGGCGTTGAGTTTCGAATTGCCCAAGCATGTGCCGGTGGCGTTGGAGCGGATCATCTGGGGTTACCGGTGGATGAAAAGTGAGAATGGGCAGGCCCATTTACGGGTATTTTTCGTTTTGCGTGAGGAATGGGAAAAGTTGCTTGCCGAGGTCAGGGCTTCCGGATGCAAGTTTGATACGTTTATTTATCCCGGCATGGCCGGGGATACTGAGCTTTCCGGCAATGATGTTTCCGAATTCGCGAAGGAGTTCACGGGTTTGGAAGCTGGGGATACGGAAAAGTATCTGCCGGGGCTTCTGGTCGGTAAGTATGTGTTGGAGAAGAACTATGACCGGTTTGAAAAGCCCACCGGGGTCAGGTTGCCCAGGGACATCACTCCGCGCCGCAACAATCTTTTCAAGGCGGTGACGTTCTGCAGCGGAATGGCGGCGCTGATTTGTCTGCTGCTGATGGTGAACCAGGCTTTCCAGGCGGATTATTCGATTTACCGCAAGCAGGATGAAGCGTTGGATAATGCCCGGAATATTTTGCTGAAGCTGAATGAAATCAACCGCAAGCACAGGCTGAAGATCAAGGAAATTGACAAGATTATCGAGGACGTCCCGGAGGACGTCGACAACCTGCGGGCGCTGGATTTTCTGGCGGCCCGGCTGCCGCGGACAATGTGGATTACCAACTACAATCTGAATTCGGACAAAATCAATCTGAGTCTGCAAAGTGCGAGCGATCCCGGGAATGTGATGGGCAGGCTCAACAACTCGAAGAACTATAAAATCGCGAACCTCAGAAAGAACCGGAGTCATGACGGCAGTTACCGGATATATCTGGTGCTGAGTCAGGCGGGGGAATAGAGCATGGTGAAGGGAATCAGAAATCTGTTCTGGCGGAGAAAGATCCTCGGCACGATCATTATTATTGTGCTGGGAGTTACGCCGCTGATTTTCTTCGGTTGTTATTTGTACTCGGAGTTCTGGCCGACTGCGGACAAGTTGAAAAAGCAAAGGGAAGACCTGGAAAAAATCGAGAAGAAGATCCGGCTGGCGGAAGCGGAAAAAACTAAATACGAATGCAAGCTGGCAAAGTTCGACAGGATGCTGAAAAAGTTTTACCCGGAAAACTCGAAAATGCGCGCGGATTTATTTATTCAGCGGGAAATCGAGAGTGCGGCCAAGAGTTCCGGGGTGATTTTGAAATCGGTAAGCAACGCCCGTAAGCGCTCGATTCATGACGGGATAAATGTTCAGGACGTGAACATTACGGCGGAGGGCAGCTTTCCGCAACAGCTTGCGTTTCTTCGGGAAATTGGGCGTAAACCCGTATGTTTCTACTGGAAAAGCTGTTACATCTCCCCCCGGCGGCGCGCGAAAAGCTCTGACCTGTCGTTGCGCGGGGCATTGGGGATCGTCAGTTACGACCCGAAGGAAATTGAAATGATCGGACAGGTTAAGCAGGTGAAAAAGTGAAGCTGATTTACATAGTTTTGAATCTGGTATTCATCACTTCGGCGGCGCTGATGGGGAATAAATACTGTCAGACCGAAGCGAAAGAAAGGTGCGCTTCAAAGCCTGAAAAGGTAAACGAAAGCCTGAAAACCGGTAAACAGGATATAAAGAAAAAACCGGTTGCGTCTAAGCCTGAGGTAAACATTTCCAGGCTGGTCAAGAGCAATATTTTCGAGCCTGACCGGGGCAAAAACAAGGTTGAAGAAAAACCGCTGAAAAAAGCTCCGCCTCCGGGGAAACCTAATTTCAAACTGATGGGGCTGTGCCGGTTCGGTGAGTTTGAGGCGGCGATTATCGTCAGGAACAACAGTCGTGGCCGCGGCCGTCAGCAGGAAAACCGGGGGAATTTGTACAAGCTCAAGGACGATATCGGCGACGGTTATTCACTTGACCAGATCAATCAAGATACGGCCGTGCTGAAGAACGGCAACCATCGGCTTGAACTGAAGCTGGCGAAGGACGAAAGGCCGGCAAAGGCCACGCCGCGAGGACGAAGCGCTTCAAGAACAAAAAGATATAACAATTCACCCCGCAATCGAACTGTAAACCGGTCCGCGGTCAGGAACCGGCGCACCACCACACGGAGGAGATAAATGAAACGGCTGATTTTATACATTTTGCTTGCTTTGACCATTCCGGTCAGTTGGTATGGCTGCGACAGTCTGCCCAAAAAGGACGATGAAAAAGACAAAAAGAAAGATGAAAAAATAAATCTGGATTTCCTTGGAAAAGGCAAAAAATCTTCTCACAAGACCACTGTCGAGGAAGAGACGATAAAGCATCCCGAGCATAAAGCTTCCGGGCGAAAACCCGTGGACTACAAGAAGCCGGAGACAAAGGAGGCCCCTCCCGCTGTTAAAAGGAAACCGTTTTACCATGATTTCATCAGCAAGGGTAAACCCGGCAAGAAATCCGTTGACGTGAAAGTGGACTTTCCCTCGACGGGAATCGCGGACGTGGTGAAGGCGTTTTCGATGTATCTCGGGTTCAGTTACACGCTTGATCCCGAGGTAAAAGGCACGATAACGATGTCGATCAACGCCAAACTCACCCATGAGGAAATCTGGAAGATATTCGAGGAGATTCTGGGAACCTGCGGGGCCTATTGCGCCCCGGCCGGAAAGATGTTGAAGATCGCGCCGATATCCAAGATGCCGCTCCAGGACCAGGTCAATTCCGAGCATGCGGACCGGCAGACGTTGAGCAACGTCCAACTGCTGGTCTACCCGCTGAAGAACGCCGACTCGAAGGCCACCGTAACCCAGCTTAAGCCGTTCATGAATCAGGGCGGGACGCTGATCGAACTTACCCGGCAGAACGCGGTGATGCTGGTCGACACCCCGGACAACATCCCGAGGCTGTTGAAGGTACTGAAAGCGTTGGACAAGGAAAACAAGTTCAACTGGCACAAGTCGGTGATTCCGTGCCACAATGTTTCGGCGTTGCGGATTGTCAATGAGCTTGCGGAAGTGATGCCGGTGCTGGGATTCCCGGTCACGACAAAGCTGGAGTCGGCGGAACCCGGCTCAGTCCAGATTTCCGCCATTGAAAGGCTCCAGATCATCGTTTCTTCGGCGGCGAACAAAGAAGCGTTGGCTGAACTCAGGCGCTGGGTGACCATTCTTGACAAAACCGACGTCGGCGAGCAGGAGCGGGTTTTCATTTACCACGTGGTGAACGGCAAGGCCGACGAACTGGTACAGGCGCTGTCGGTTATTTTCCCGATCGAAGGGACCACGCTGGCGGTAAAAAGTTCGGGTTCGTCAAGCGGAACCAACTCCTCTTCAAGTTCCAAATCAAGCTCAACCAAGACCAGTGCCACGAAATCGTCGAAAAAAAGCGGCAGCGACGAAGACGGTCCGGCCAGCGTTTTCGAGACCCCGGTGAGGATCTTCGCCGATGCCGTCCAGAACCGGCTGGTAGTGCGCACAACGCCACGGACTTACGCGATGATGAAGGCGGTCCTGGAACGGCTGGACACCGTGGCCGCGCAGGTTCTGCTGCAGGTCCTGGTGGTGGAGATCAGCCTTACCGACACCACGAAATTCGGCATGGAATTTTCCATGGCGGGAGGCGGCAGCAACGCGGAAAGCATCTTCAGCACGAATTACAACAATCTTACGCCGGCATCGGGGCAGGATTCCCAGTACGGAGGCAAGTTCTGGATATTCAACCCGAAGAATCCGGACGAGAAATTCGGGTATATCCAAGCTTTGGCGGGAACGACTAACGTGAAGGTTGTTTCCAGTCCGCAGGTGTTGGTTGTGAGTCATACCCAGGCGGAGATAAACGTGGGCAACAAGGTTCCGCTGATCAGTTCCGAGATAACCAACACCCAGTCGAGCACGACCACTGACGACGAGACTTCCACCAACCTTGTGCGGAACGTTGAGTATTACGATACCGGGATCATTCTGAAAATAACCCCGCACGTGACCCGCGGCAATCTGATCACCATCGATATGGAGCAGACTGTTTCCGACGCGGTCGAGAACACCACGTCCGACATCGATTCCCCGGAAATCCAGGAGCGGATATTGAAAACCTCGATGTCGATCCGGAATGGTCAGACCCTGATCTGCGGCGGACTCATCCGGGAAAAAATCACCGATAATCTCGACAGTATTCCGCTGGTTAACAATATTCCTTTCATAAGAAGGCTCGTTGGCGATACCGACATTAAAACCGAGCGGACGGAAATGCTGGTTTTGGTTACCGGTTTCATCATCAGCGAGAATACCAAGCTCGAAGAAATGCTTAATCGTTACCGCCAGGCGGTCAACACCTTACGGGAGTTTCACAACCGCACTTACAACAAGAAAAAAGAAAAGAAAAAAGAAGAAAAGAAAAGCTTTCTCGATTCATGGTTTATGAACTGACAACTCTGACGCGGGGATTTACCGCGAATATCCGGGAACTGCTGACCAAACGGTTCGGCAACTATCCGAAACTGCTGGAGAAAGGCCTTCCGCCCCGGGACGCGGACTGGAGCCTTTGCGAAAAAGGCGTCCTGACCGAAACCGATCTCCTTAATATATATTGTAAAGGCATGCAGGTTGTCCCGCTGGATGAGGACGAGTTGGCAATTCCCGAAAGATTTCCGGACGTCATGGTCGAGTACCTCAACGCCAACGGCTGTATTCCGTACCGCTGGGATGACGACAACCTTGAACTGTTGATCTACGATCCTTACCGGCTAGACCATCACGAATATGTGCTGGGAAAATTTTTTCAGCGGAAAATCCATTTCCTGTTTACCCGGCGCAGTCTGATCGAACGGTTGGTCAACCAGGTTTACCTCCGGGAGGACGACCCGGATAAAAACAGTCTGCTTTCGCTCGAAGGCGATGAAAACACTCTGCGTTCCCTCGCCAGCGAAGCCAAGGTGGTCAGATTAGTTAATGAAATGCTGACCCAGGCAGTGGAACAGGAAGCCAGCGACATTCATGTGGAACCTGAGGAAACCCAGGTGGTGATCCGTTTCCGGGTGGACGGCATTCTGCGCGAATACCTGTGCTGTCCTTTGACGGAATATCCGGCCATCGCCTCACGCATCAAACTGATCGGCGGACTCAACATCGCCGAAAGCCGTCTCCCGCAGGACGGCCGCACCAATTTCCACGCCGGACGTTACGACATGGACATCCGGATCAGCACCATTCCGGTGATGAACGGCGAAAGCATCGTTATGCGAATCCTGCGAAAGGACGCGATGAGCTTCGATCTGACGGTCCTCGGAATGTCGAAAGAAACACTGGAGAAATTTGAAGACCTGATCACGATTCCCCACGGCATTATCCTCGTGGTCGGCCCCACCGGTTCCGGGAAAACTACCACCTTGTACAGCGTCATGACCCAGTTGAACAACCGGTCACGGAAGATCATCACCATCGAAGACCCGGTTGAATATAAGCTTCAGGGCCTCAACCAGATGCAGGTCAACCCGAAGATCGGCTTGAACTTTGCTTCCGGGCTTCGGCACATTGTCCGGCAGGACCCTGACGTGATCCTGGTGGGGGAAATCCGCGACCGGGAAACCGCCGATATCGCCATCAACGCCGCGCTGACCGGACACCTGGTATTGAGCACTTTGCACACCAATGACGCTGCCGGGGCCATCACCCGCTTGCTGGACATGGGGGTGGAGGATTTCCTGATTTCCTCGGCGCTGTTCGGGGTGCTGTCGCAACGCCTGGTGAGGAAGCTCTGCAAGGACTGCAAGGGGTCCGGGATCAACATGCAAATGACCGGCAACAAGTGCAAAAGTTGCGGCTCAACCGGCTACCGGGGACGCTCCGGCATCTACGAACTCCTGGTAGTCGATGACGACATCCGGCGTGCGATTGTCGAAAACAAAACCAGCGTCGAGATTGCCAATATCGCCAAAAAGAACGGCATGACCACGCTGATCGAAGACGGACGCGCCAAGGTTGCCTCCGGAGTCACCAACGCCGCCGAAGTCAAACGTTCGGTTGCCGACATTTAGGGAGGACTCATGGCGCTTTACAAATACAAAGCCGTTCAACCGGGTAAAGCCGTCGCGGAAGTGGTGATCGAGGCCGATTCCGAGGCTGATTCCCTGACCCGTTTGCGCCGCCGGGGACTGTCGCCGGTCAAATTCCTGGGCGACGTCGGGGAGAAAGCGCGCGGGTTTCAGTTGACCGCCGGTTCGGGTTTCAACGTCAATGAATTTACCGATCAGCTTGTCCCTCTGCTCGAAGCCAATATCCCTCTTGAACGGGCGCTGTCAATCATCGAGGAAAGCTCCGCCACCGAGGGCAGCCGAAAGATCGCCAGGAGTCTCCGCCAGGGGCTCCACGAGGGTAAACGCTTCTCGGAACTGATCAGGAAACAGGGCAACCGTTTTCCCCCGATTTACGCCAGTTTGATCGAAACCGGTGAGGAAACCGGGTGTCTGCCGGAAGTTGCCAAAGAACTCCAGCGGTTCCTGCACGAAAGCCGCGACCTCAAGGAATTCATCGTTACAAGTTCGATTTATCCAGTCATTGTGATTACTATTGTTCTGGGGGTGATTATTCTGCTGTTTACCGTTTTTATTCCGCAGTTTTCAAAGATTTTTAAAGAGATGGGGCGAGACCTGCCGCTGTTGACTAAAATCATGCTTGAGATAGGCAATGTCATGAAAGCGTGCTGGTGGATCTGGCCGTTGCTGATTACCGGCGGAATTACTTTCCGCAAAGTGTTGTCGCGCAACGGCGCGGTAAAACAGTGGTGGGACAAAGTAGTGCTGGGAATCCCGGTTTTCGGCGGGATTGTGAAGTCAATCCAGATCAGCCGGTTCATCCGGACACTGTCGATCATGATTAAAAACCACGTGCATCTTTTGTCGGCGGTGAAGATCTCCGAAAAAGTCATCATGAACACCAAAATCGCCGGAACCTTGGCGGGAACTGAAGCCGATCTGCGCGGCGGAGCAAAACTTTCCGGCGCATTGGCTAAGAGTCCGTACATGCCGCCCGGAAGCTCCGCGATGCTCAGGATTTCCGAGGAGTCCGGCAACGCCGGGGAAATGCTCGAAAGAATAGCCGAGGAATCCGAACGGAAAATCAGAATCAAAATCAAAAGACTGTTGGCGCTGATGGAGCCGGTAATCATTCTGATTCTGGCGCTGATCGTCCTTGCCGTGGTGCTGTCGGTGTTCCTCGCGGTTATGGAAATGAATGCAATATGAAGGAAAGTTCACGGTTCACAGTTACCAGTTCACAGTGGGAAAAATTTATAACATTAAACAAGGAGTTTTAATATGAGTAGAAGAAAACAGAATCGCAAAATTCATCATCCGTTTACCATGATTGAAATGGTGGTGGTTATCGTGATTATCGCCCTGCTGGCGTCGATTGCCACACCGCTGTATTTCCGGCACGTTAAAAAAGCCAGGATCAGCACCGCCCAAACCCAGATCAAACTGCTCGAACAGGCCATCTTCGATTACCGTCTGGACGTAAGTAAACTTCCCACGACTGACGAGGGACTCGAAGTGCTGTCAAGTAATGTTTCCGGCAACGAAAAGTGGGACGGCCCGTATCTGAAACAGGATTTGCCAAAAGATCCCTGGGGCAACGATTACGTCTATCGATGTCCGGGCGAATACGGCGAATTTGACCTCATCAGCTACGGCGCAGACGGACAGTCCGGCGGAACCGGCGAAGACGCAGATATCGGCAACTGGAAATCCACCGACTAACCAGAGCAGGTTCTGGACTGAAATGGGCAAAGTGCGTTGCGACTTTGCCGGAATCGGGAAGCATTCCGGCAAGGAAATATAAAAATTAAATGGTATTATTATGAGGAAATGCCGGCATTATACCCTTATTGAACTTGTGGCGGTGATCATGATGTTGTTGCTGGTCACCGGGATTGCGATTACCCAGTTTCGCAAGATGCCGGTTTTTATTTCTCTCGACCGCACGGTAAACCAGGTGAAAAATCTCTGTTCCGAAGCGCGAAGTTCCGCATGCTGTCAGGGAAAGGAAATCACCGTGACTTATTTTCCTGAAACCCGGCGGTTGAGCATCAATACCGCTGTTAATTCGGAGCTTATTCTTCCCGAGGGAATCACTCTGGGACTCAACGGCGAGGAGCTTGATTCCGACAAGGAAAAACACGAACTTTTCAAGTTTTATCCCGATGGTTCCGGGATGGAGCAGGACATTGTTTTCAAGCTGAATAAGCATAAGATCAGGTTCAGCGTTTCCCCGTTGACCGGAGGGATTTTGTCGAAGGAGGCGGAATGATGCGGCGGCAATTTACGCTTATCGAAGTTGTTGTGGCAATGCTGATCCTGACGATGGGGGTTACCTCGATGCTGATGCTGATTGCCGCATCAACTCGGAGGACCGGAAAAGCTGTCGACGTCTGGCGAAAAAACCACCTCCTTGCCCAGGCCGTGGAGTACTTCATGCTATACCCGCCCGGAACCGAAATCGACCGCAATTTCTTCCCCGATGAAAACTATACGGTAAGCTGCAACATCATCTCCCCGGACCTCCCCGAGGACGTGGAAGAACAGATCGGCGGACAAAGATTAATCGCCATGCATATCGAAATCCGCGACCGGGATGGAAAACTGGTTGATTCCATCACCATGGACCGTATCACGGGAGTGTTGGAATGATAAAAAATCACAACGAAGCAGGTTTTACATTATTTGAAATGGCGCTGGCATTGATGATTTTTTCAATGGTCGGGCTGCTGATAACCGGAATTATGTTTTCCGTCCAGCGCTCCTGGGCGAATATCCACAAGCACTCCGCAAAACTCGACGGATTCCTGAAAATCGAACGCCTGGCAGATTCAACTTTCAAAAACGCCATCCCGTTCACCTGGACAAATGACAACCTTAAGGAAGTCCAGGTTTTCCAGGGCGAACCGGAGGCGGTAACGTTCGCCTACCTTCACCGGATCAATAACATTTCCGCCGGGGCCATCAGGTTCGTAAAACTGTTTGTAGAGGACAAAAAATTGATCGCCAGTTACCGCAACACCCCGATCCTTTTCTGGAAAAATGATCCGCAGTCAGATCAGGCAAAGCGCGAAGTCCTGGCGGAAAACGTTGAGAAAATTTCCTTCGATTACGCCGACCGGGAAGCAGACGAAATCACCTGGAGTCAGGACTGGGACGAGGAAAACAAAACTCAGATTCCATTAGCGGTCATGATGACAATCACGCTTGAAAATGGAACCTCTGAACGCTGGCTCCGGCGCACAGCCGGAAGCAGTTACGATACAAGTCTGGGAAAAAGGGAATATTCCGTAAAGTGAAACACAAAGATAGAAAATGTGAAAAAGGTGTGGCTCTGATTGCCGTGCTTTGCCTGGTGATTACGGTGTCGATCCTGACAGCATCGGCGGTGGCACTTTCACAATACTCCCGGCGTGAAGTAAACACCTTTTCCAATTTCACCCGCACCGCATGCATTGCCGAGGGCACGTCGAATCGGGCGTTGTGGCTGCTTCTTGCCGATAAAAAGAGCAACCCCAGCCGTACCCTCGGAAGCGTAGATTCCATCGATGCAGTTGTAGATAAAGAACGTTTTCTTGCCGACGGCGTTATCCATAAACTCGATTACTACGGGAATAATGTTAAATTCGCGATAACCGACGCCATTACCGGAATCGATATTTCCGGCAGCAGTCCACAGCGGGAAATGACGTATTTCAACCTTCTCTTTCAGGATGACGCCGAAAAACTTTACGAATTCAAAAACTTCTGCTCCCGGCTTCAGGACTATGTCGATTCCGATGATCTGGTCAGGCTCGAAAGTATGGAGAGCCAAAATTATCAGGAACAGAACCTTTACAACCTTCCCCGCAACCGCCGGTTCCGTTTCCGCGAAGAAATTCTGTTTGTTCCCGGCGCGGAAAAATATTTCAAACCCGACTCCGAAGGACGCCTCAGTTCGATCAGGATCATCCCCCCCGGCGAAACCCGGAGCATCAGGGGCAGACTCAATTTGTACTCCGCGCCACTCGCCCTGATCGCCGAACAATGCGAACTCGACGAAAAAGAAATCCTCCAGGTTAAAAACGCCCTGACCCTCTGGAAAAACAACCGCGAACCAATCACCGATACCCTTGAACCAGAACTCCGTACAAAACTCAAACAGAAATTCTCCACCAGCGAATCAGGATACTATACCATCACCGTCTATACCGGCAACACTAACTCCCCCGGCTCAACCCTCACCATCACCCTCAAACCCAACACCTCCACCCCCCAAACCCAATTCCACGAATGGACCCTCTAACGGCGTATCCTTTATGACTATCTGTTAGTACAGTTTTTATAATGATCAGCTGTACGTAATTATTGATAAAAACTATAGGTATAAGGATCTGATAATGAAACTAATTTGCAAATTAGATGCTTTTAAGGTATTCTATCAGCTTTAATTAGACATTTGAAATCAGCTTATATTAACCAGTACATAATTATTTAGGAGCGAGAAGTAATGTTTAAAATTTCAGTAAAAGTAGTTTTGAGTGGACTAGTGTTTTCTGGCATTGCTACAGGTTTTGCTGTTGAAAAGAAAGCTGTTAAAGCTTCTGCTGCAGATAAGAGCAAGCCGGTAAAAATAAAAACCACTGAAGAAAATCTCGACAAAATCCGCAAATATCTGAATGAATTAAAGAAGAAAGCTGAGTCCGGGGATGCCGAAGCCCAAGGCAAGCTTGCCGGAATTTACCGCAATGGCGGAGGAAAATTGATCAAGCAGAACTTTGCGGAATGTCAGAAGTGGGCACAGAAGTCGGCAGATCAGGACAATCCGCTGGGGTACTACAATCTCGGCATGCTCTACAAAGGCGGTCTTGGAGTAAAAAAGGATGAACGTAAAGGCAAGGAATTACTCGCAAAAGCTGGTTTGCTGCTGGTCAAGAAATCAAGCAATTCCAGCAACGCCAAATATCAGCTGGCCGACATCTGCCGGGCTTTGGGATATCCGAACCCGGCGGTTGGTAAGTTACTGTTGCTTGCCGGAAGCGGAGATTCTCTTTCTCAGTTCCGTCTTGCACGGCTTTACATGATCGGAGCCAGTGGAATCAAGAAAGATCATGATGAAGTAAAAAAATACCTTGAAATGGCTGCCGGCAGGGGATTTTTCCCGGCTCTTGTAACGTTGGCGTCGTCTTACCGGAGCGGAATTAACGGTTTTCCGAAGGATGAAGAAAAAGCAAAATACTGGATGACCCGTGCCAGGGATGTCCGTAAAGCTCATATTGAGAAAATGCGCAGGGAAGGTAAAACTATACCCAATAGGCCACAGCCCCCGACTCCCCCTGTTGTAAAAACAAAATAATTTTCCAATGATTTTTAGTTCAATAAAGCGTTTATCAAAACTCTTCTTATTATTCGCTTTTGTGCTTGCGGGTTTCTTTTTGATGGTTTGCGCTGATGCTGCCGGAAAGCCGAAGACGTGTAAGGTTTTGTATTTTCATGATGCGGACTGTCCGAACTGCAAGAAGTTCAACAAAGAAACGTTGCCAGTGCTCCGCAAAAAATACGGAGACCGATTGGAGTTCATCAAGCGGAATACCGATGAGATGCACAACTTCGAGACCATGATGGCTTTTGAAGCCAGGTACGGGTTGAAGCCGGGGGATGTTCCGGAGTTGTTTACTGTCGATGGTGGTGTCCAAAAGTCCAAGGATGTTGGTGAAAAGTTCACAAAACTTGTGGAGAAATATTTTTCTTCAAAGGAACCGGGAAAGTACAGCGAGTTCCTGGATAATTATTTCAAGACCGGCAAAACCGGGATATCCGTAGCCGAGAGTATCAGGAAACAGTATCTTGACAAACCGGTAAAACTCACGGTGTACGTATTCGACAAGCCCGGTTGCAGCGGCTGTGACCGCCTCAAGATCGAACTCAAATACCTTCGGAAGAAGTACGAGAAGAACCTTGATATCAAAGCTTTCAGCATCAAAGGTGATCAGGCGAAGATCTTTAATGAAGTCTTATGCGTGAAGTACAAGGTTCCTGAGGAACATCATCTGGCAACTCCGGCAATTTTCTTTGGGGAGAAAGCTATCTGTGGCGAAAAAGAATTCAGAAAGTCCAGCCTGACGCGGGAAGTGGTAAAGGCAATCAATGATGCGGGGAAGCATCCCACGCCTGAAATCAGCGAAGCGGACCTGATTAGGGCAAAGCAGGTGATTGTCCGCCGTTACCGTAACCTGGCTTGGGGCGCGATCCTGCTGGCCGGACTCCTCGACGGCATCAACCCCTGCGCGTTTGTCACGATAATCTTTCTGCTGTCGTATCTTACGCTCAGGAAGTACAAACGGCACGAGGTGCTGCTGGTGGGCGTCAGTTTTTCCGGCGCGGTGTTCCTTACCTATCTCCTGATCGGACTCGGGTTTCTGAAAGTTGCCGACTCCATCCAGGAAATACCGCTGCTTAAACACATTATCTACTATGGCGCGATTGCGCTGGCGGGGATTATCGGCATCCTGAATATTATCGACTACTTCAAAGTCCGGCACGGTTCCCTGGATGATATGAAGCTGAAACTCAGCAGCGGCTTGCGCGGAAAGATAAACTCGGTGATCCGGAAAAACGTCAAGATGCATTATTTCTTTATCGGGGCGGCGGTGATTGGGTTTTCGGTTTCCATCCTGGAACTGGCCTGCACCGGACAAGTCTATCTACCCACTATCCTGTTCATTATAAATACCCAGGGATACGAGCTGAAAGCGGTGCTGATGCTGGTCGGCTACAACCTGGCGTTTATTGTTCCGTTGCTGATAGTGTTCGCGCTGTTCTGGTACGGCATCGGCGACAAAGTCCTTACCCATTGGCTCCAGCGTTTCGGCGGAGGCATCAAACTCGCTACCGGCATCCTCTTCCTTGCCCTGGCTATCTTCCTTTTTTTCATATAGCAGGTGGTTGCCACCTGCACCATAACTGCCGGGATGCTTTGCGATCCCGGCCATTTTCATTGCACCGCCAGCGGAGCAGGACGGTGCCGTTTCAGTCCAGGATTGAATCCTGGTTTTGCTGTCTCCCTCAGAAAAGAGCCTTTTACTTCTTCTTTTCTGGAGGCGGAGGCTGGATGTTGGCGACGACAACGACCCAGAGATTGCCGACCTGTGGGTTGTTAGTGCGTAACATGAGATTGCACTTGTTGCCGCCGGTATATGATGGGGCGGTGTATTTAAAGGTGAATTCCTGCTCTGATTCCGGGGGGATTTCCAGAGGAAGTTTGAAATTCAGCTTGAGCAGTGGCGACATTGCGCCGCGACTTATTTTAAGTTTCTTTTTCTGGCGATTGACAATCTTGAATTTGAGTTCTTTCTGTGACTTCGGAGCGATGGTTCCGGCGTTGATCTTGCCCGGACTTATCTCTGCCGGGAATGGCTTGGGTTTGATGTCAGCCCTGATGGTGTATTTGATTATAGGCGTTTGTTTGGAGTCGGTGACCATGTAGATGTTCTTGGCTACCTTGCCCCGGCGCCCCTCAGAATTGAATTCCATGGTGAACTCCAGGACTTTTCCGGGCTCCACGATGTCTTTTTCCTTCGTGATCTTACCGCAACCGCAGGGAAGTCTGAACTTAAGGACTTTTATCGGCGATTTTGTTTCGTTGGCAAATTTGAAAGTGTGCTTGGGCTTTGCACCTTCTTCGATTACTCCGTAGTCATGCACCCGTGCCGGGTTCGTCGCATACTTGGATTCTTTTTTTTCCTTCGCCGATAACGACGCTCCGCAAATAACCAAGACAACCAGACAAAAAACTAACCGGTAAAATCTATTCAGTTTCATTCCTATGTTCCTATTTCATATGCAGTTATTCAAATAATATACAATGTATAGCGGAGATGTAAACCGCGTGAATAGTTGTAATTTCCGGATTCGGGAATTACGTTGAACACCAAGTTTTTGTACGCATATAGTTTTTTAGTTTAATCAGGATAGTTGACTCATGAAGGTTAAAGATATACCTATTCCCGAGAATTGGCCGCAGTTGATTCGCCGTGCCATGATTCATGCGGCGGCGCTGGCGCATTTCGATATAGTCTACGCGTGGAGCAAGGCCGCTGATTCGGCGGTTCAGAATGTCAGGATTAAAGCCCGGCTTGATAAACTTCAAACGGACTTGTCGCGCAAGGAAAACCAGTTGCGGATAATCATGGCGCGGCTCGAAAGGGTTCCGGCGAAACACAGGCCTTACTATCTGCCTGAGGAGCGGATGAGCATTCTTAATCACAAAGCGGCTTGCGGATGGAACCTTGAACAAACCGCCAAGGCTTTTCAAGTCGATGCAAGCACGGTCTCGTCATGGATGAAACGACTGGATGCTGGTTCCCTTGTGAAAATCCCGGTGCCGTGGAACAAGTATCCCTCATATTTGCGGTATGCCGTCCAACAACTCAAAGCCGTTGTGCCCAGGATGGGGAAGAAAAAGATCGCGGAATATTTTGTCAGGGGAGGATTGTATCTTGCGGCGACAACGGTTGGCAGATACCTTAAGAGCAAGCCTCAGCCGGAGCTTCCAGTTGAGCCAGAGCCGGTTGACTCGGCGGATAACGGCAAAAAACGCTTTATCAATTCGAAACACCCCAATCATACCTGGACAGTTGACCTGACCTCGGTTCCAACGTCCGGGGGATTGTGGACTTCCTGGATGCCGAATTTGTTTCCGTTGCGCTGGCCGTTCTGCTGGTGGGTTCTGGTGGTTATGGACCACTTTTCGAGGAAGGCTGTCGGTTTTGCGCTTTTCAGGAAACAGCCGACGTCAGCCGAGGTTACCCAGGCTCTTGATAAAGCCGTCGAGCAGGTCGGGAAAGCTCCCAAGCACATAATCTCGGATAAGGGAAGCCAGTTCTTTTGCGGCAATTATAAAGACTGGTGTGCCGGGAATAATGTCAAGCCGCGTTTTGGCGCGGTGGGGCAACACGGTTCTATTGCCGTCACCGAACGTTTTATCAAGTCGCTCAAGTACGAGTATACCGGACTGATCAGCGTGCCGTTGAATTTTGACGACATGCGTCAGGAGTTGGCGCTGTACTTCACCTGGTATAATGAATACCGTCCTCATAAGTATCTTAAAGCGCGGACTCCGGAAGAAGTTTATAACCACTCCCCGCCGAAAACCTGTTTCAAGCTTATCCACGGGAACGACGTGCCGGACATGGAGCTGCAAGTTTCATTTCTCGAAGGCAGAAAACAACTGCCGGTTATCGAGCTTAAACTGACGGCCTGATCCCTCATCTTTCCAATCAGAATTTCCTAACCTGATTGCGCTACCCCACGCCCCTAAACGGGAAATTTATCGATTTTTCCCGGTCTTTTCTCAAGGAATTTCCAATCTTCCACGCGCAGTTCTTCCAAGTTTTTTATAAAGAAGTGATTCACTGAAGTATATATTAGCTATTATCGCGTCCCGGAACTCGATGTACACCTACAGGAGGGTTCTTCTGTCTTGGAACTCGATGTTCTACTACACTTTTTCGAATTTTGTTTTAAGACTATTTTAAACTTGCATTCATTTGTTTCTGTTGGCTTAAAAATAATTTTGTCAATAACAGTCCAGTCTATCTCTCCGAGAAAAGATTTTAATTTATTATTATGATTATAATAATTTATAACATCTTCTTTATTTTTAGGCCATTTGTTGTAATTATTGTAGTAACCTGCAGAAATCATGGAAATAGATTCAGAAAGTGTGCCTAAGTCCCATAATTCATCAAAAGTAGGAGTTTTTTCCTTATCACTGTTAGAAGTGCAGGAAGTAATTATGATTAACAATAAAAGTGAACTTATAACTGCCCTACTTAAAATTTTCATTTTTTCCTTCAAATTATTTTTTTAATTTATGTTAATTGTCCAAATCCCAAGAACATCTGCTGATGCTTTCATATTTTGGAAAGATTTTTTAATCAACCCTTTTATTTCACTCCATTTTAAGCACTTGCAAGGTTTGTTAACGCTTGCCGTACCACTTGCTCGTGCAGAGGGGAATATAATCCTATATATAAATGTTCTTGTCTTTGCTTCAAACTTCATACTTGCCGTACATCCAGAACCATCATCTACAGTTGCTGAAAGGCTTCCCGAAAATTTAGAGATTTTAATATTTGGGTAATACCAAGGCTTTGTATCTACATTAATATCCCCACTTCCACTAACTGCCCCCTCGCCAGTTTCATAATTATATGAAAAACCATATTCAGCCCGACCATATGCCCTAGCAACACTTCCGACCGCAAGTCCTCCTGGGAAATCAACAACTCCTTTTGATGAAATGGTTCCATCTTTCACAGATAAGGTTGAAGCGAAACCATATAGTCTAGTTCCATCTAGGCTTGCAGTTGCACTTATTCCAGAGGGCCAACCAGCGCTTGGAGTATCTTTTTCTTTTTGTGCATTAATTTTGATATCGACATCAATTACCATATGAATATTAACATCAGGTTCTTCGTTACGTGAATCATCACCCCAGCTAAAAGGATTCCACCAACTCCTTCCCAAATAATCCCACTTATTAACCGCATCGTTCCCCACCATCCCATACAGATTGATACCGCCTTTAATACCGATTGGGTCTCTGTTAATCCATCTGGCGAAGCGGGGGGAGTAATAGCGGAAGCCGTATATTGCTAAGTTCAAAACTGCCAACAGGCGTTATTTATCCGGTGCTGAAATTGCCCTATAGCAAGTTCTGAAAGTTGTCAAAGAACATATAAACTATTTACATCAAGATAAATTAATTGATGCAAATTTCAAGTAAAATCCCTACCATTCAAGAGTAACTTCCTCATTCGGATAATCGAATGTAATTTTAAAGTTCTTCAGGAATTCATCCATGCCAAGAATGACCATTGGTTCAGCATCAGAACAGTCAATCAGTAACGGTTCGGAAGTCCAGACAACATCCTTTTGTTCAGGACACAGCAGTTCAATTCGGAACGAATGTTTATATACCGCAAGTTTGAACTGACCAATACCAATATTCACCTTGGATTTTACGCCTCGCCCCTGCAAACTGTGACCGACCTTTTCGGCAATATCCCCGGAGAACAAACATCCATCTGCTCCAGTATCCAGAAGTGCATAAGTTATGATGGATTTCTTGCCGTTGACTGGATTCGTAAGTCTGATTGGAACGGAAGGCTGTAACGGACTGTAAGTACAACTCCCATCTTCAGGAGAAACGTATTTATATCTGACAAGGGGATAGGTATACTTCGGCATGATTAGTAGATGTATCTTTGTCCTTTGTGTGGAACAAACATAAGCACGGGTTCATCAACCCCGCTCTGCTTTGCCTTGTCTATCACTGTGCCAACCTTCTTACCATGCGCTATAACATTCTTCTTCTTGATTGAATCCAGCGCAATCACAGAAGTCCGGCTAGTCGGAACTTCGATTGTAATAGCTTTACCCATTTTAAATAATCCTCTGTATATATATCATATATTATATGCCTGATACGTCAAATTGCAACCCCGTCAGCATGATTCTTTTGAATTGAAATCACATTTTGTGATGTCAAGTTTGCAAGTTCTTCTCTGTCAATCCTGAAATCCCCTCAAATTAACTGTCTTTTTCCCTTGGATGACACTTTTTTAAGGTCTTTTTCAGGTCTTCCACTCCGAGTTTGACGTAATGCTTAAGAGTTTCAAGGTTTTCATGTCCTAACATGTCTTTTACGTGATAGATATTTGCTCCTCCCCGGATGAGTTCAGTAGTACATGAACGCCTGAAAGTATGACAGGTAATATCCTGCTTAATCTTGTCACAATGTTTATGAATTATTTTGAATAACGTGTGGTACTTTAAACTTGTCCCGGTGCTGTTCAGAAACAATGCCTCTTTCTCATTGGTGGTCAATAGAAAAGGTCTGACTGCCTTTATGTAAGTTGTGAGGAACTTTAAAGCTGTTTCTCCAACCGGAACGACTCTTTCTTTCGCACCTTTGCCAAAAACTGTCAAAGTGGCATTTCTAATGTCAACACTTCTGATTGTGAGATTGCAGACTTCACCTGCTCTGATTCCGCTGGAATACATGATTTCCATAATTGTCCGGTCACGATAGCCAACAGGATTAGATATGTCAATGGAAGTTAAAAGTTTACGCATATCAGCATGTTTAACGATTCCTTTTGGCAACATCTTCGGTTCTTTAACATATTCCAGAATTTCAGTAAGATGATAACTGATATGTCCACGTTTCGCCAGGAACTTCAGGAAGCACTGAATATTGCCTATTCTGGTGTTGATGGTGCGTGGTTTAAGGGGAATGCCATGTTTGGTATGGGTTTCAGCTAAATGCGCTTGAAATGCGTGCAAATGACCAGAACTTAATTTGTCAGAAGTAACAACTTGCAAATCCTCCAAATACCTTATGAACATAATGAGAATGAAGCGGTTATTCTTGATGGTGTAGTTACTATAATTCTTTCCTTTTAACCATTCAATATATTTATCCAATAATTCAGATAGTGTAATCATTGTTATTTTCCAATCTTTGAATTCTTGTGCATTGCCTTGATTTCGGTGATGGTCAATTGCAGATACTGACTGAGGTGTCTCATACTTGCATGACCCAATAATTGTTGGATTTGAGCCGGGTGCGCTCCGTTTCTCAGCATGTGAGTTGCACAAGCTCTTCTGATTGCATGAACTGAAATATTATTTTCAATATTTGCTTTCTTTGCGTAATTTGCCAGCATCTTTTGTATGGCAATCTGCGAAGGTCGCCGGTGGTATTGGCTAATCCATAGTGAGTTGTCATCTAAATTATTGTTTAAAAGTTCTTTGCGTATCCCATTCAGATATTTATCCAGATAGAATACCGCCTGACTGGTGAGTGGCAGTATCCTTTCTTTTCTGCCTTTGCCTAACACTCTTAAAATATTATTATTCAAATCAATGGAAAATATTGTTAAGCATAAAAGTTCGTTTAATCTGAGTGCGCAACCGTAAGCAACTTCCATAATTGCCCTGTCTCTAATACCGCACGGAGTAGTCAAATCAGGCATAGATAATAGTTTAGACATGTCTTCTTCTGATGGAACGGATTGTAAACGTCTTTCGGTTCTGACCTTTTGAAGTCCTTCGGCGGGATTGATAAATATTTCTCCCTGGTCTTCCAGCCAGTTAAAGAAAAGCCTGAGAACTCTAAGGTACATACCCATAGAGGCAGGAGACAGTTTTTCGGCTACCAACGAAGCCACATATTTTTCCAGGATTATTGTATCTATTTCCCTTGCTTCGGCTATACCTACGGCGGACAGAAATATTACCAGCTTTTTGAGCGGATACTTATACGTTAATATTGATTTGTAGGTATAGTTGAGATTTTTCATTTGAGCAAGAAACTCATCATAATAGTTTTTAAGGGGTACACTTACGAACGGGTTTTTCTTAGTACTTTTCACCTTTATATTCTCCTTTCAGTGAACAGTTTTTAGCTTATTCGCTTATTTTAAGGGTTTTATGGTTAAAATCAGCGGGTGAACAGAGGTGAACAGCGGCAAGCTTATAATACTGGAGTGAACGGGTTCTGCCTGAGTCCAGTATAACATATTCAGCTTCGATTAGTTCCTTGAGGTGATTGTGCAGACGGGTTCTTCTCCATCCGGCAAATTCGCAAAGCTCCCGGCGGGTGAAGGTAATGTCCTCTTTCCTTAACGAGGTGGAGTCAGTCTGCTTCTTTAAATCAGATAGTTTGTGCTCAGTCAATAACCCTATCTGGTCGAGTAAGTCCTTTCCAGGAATTGAAAGGTCATCAGAGGGGTTAAGCACCTGTGAGGCGATTTTTTCAGCAAGGGCAATGTCCTCAACGTCCGCTTCGATGTATTCAATGCCAGGCTCTTTACCGTGGTCTTTTTCATAGGTTTTTACCTCTTTCCGCATCTGGCGAAGGAAGGCGATTGCATTTATCAACTGGAGTAGAATCGGTTGGATTCGACGGGCTGTAAGGTTATCACAGTCAAACTTAAGGTCTTCGGCGTAGGGATTGACTACCATGTAGGGCTTTAGCAGTCTTTGAAAGTTCCTTTGACGGGCTATGATTTTTTCTTTGGCATAGTCTGTTTCCAGCCCCTTCAGCGTGTGGCTTTGCCTTTGTGCCTGGAGTATTGCCCTGGTCTGTTCCTTTGATTCCGAAATGCCGGTGACAATGAACCTTGAACGGGTTTCAGCGTCAATGTCAGGATTCGTGGTGGTGCAGAATACACTGGTCTTGCCAGCGTCTACCCGGTTTTCCATCGAGGTCAGTTTGCCGGTGGCGTTGTCCCTGACCGTAGTTTCAGAAATCAATACGTCAGAGGATATGAGCGTCCTGATTGCATAGGCGGCGTTTTCCGCTCCCGTTTGTTCTTCCAAGGCCAGTACCTTGTGACGGAGGGAACCACTCTGCTTATAGAACAGAGCCTTGCCACTCAGCGAAGTTATCTTTACAAGGTCTTCAGGGGGACAGAAAGCCAGTGTCGCATCCTGGAGAGCACTTTTACCCGCACCGCTGGAACTGAGTATCATCACGTTTAAAGGCTTTTTCAGTTTCCGGCTGGTCATAGCCAGATAGCACACGAGTTTGTTGATTTCCTCCCCGACAAGGCCGCAACTATTATAATCCTCCAGGATAAGGTTGGTAAGGTTTGCTGATTTTCCAAAATCAATACATTGGTCGCGCTCCCCCGAAGTCATCACTGAGGGTTGGTTGCGCGATCCAACCATATCACTGGTTGGATTCGCGCTTCTGCTTTCGCAGTTCTTTACCAGATATTCAATGTCGCTTTGAACAGTTTCAGGCAGTTCATCGAAGGCCAGCGTCAAGTCCTGAGCGAGGAAACGGCGGTCCTTGGCACTGTACAGGTTTATCGTGTCGAAGTGGATTTTACCGCCTTTATCGGCCTTAATTGTACACTTCAGGTTGCGTCCGCGCTTTTCCAATCCGATTAAGGTATACTTTCTCAGCCCCCTTTGAATCACGAACGCGCCGGGGGGCAATGATTGTTCATCACTTATTGTATCCTGTGACGTTTTTTGACACTCGATGTAGTTTTTAAGGTCTTCCGCGCCATATTTGAGAAGAAAAGCATTGGCCGACTGATTATTATCAGGCAAGCTTACCTTAGCCCCCTTGAAACTTTTGTCAGTAGTACAGATTACGTTGTTGATTCCGGCCATTTCCAAGCTGAGTAGGTCAAGTATGGAATTTGCCAGAAAGACTTCAGGATAGGTCTTGGTTATTCCCTCATTGAAAGTACCCGTAGTCAGCTTTGGCAGATAGATGCAGTCCCCGTCACTGCCGATACCGGCGATATTGACAATCCGGTTATCTGAGTCAAGCACGGGCAAGGTAACTCTATGATGGAAGTACTCCTTACCCTTGGATAGGATTCCTACAGCTTTCAAGTCCTCTAATATCTCTCCCTTTGGCGGAAGTGCCTTGAGTAATGAGCCGTCCGCGTATCCGGTCATGCGTTTGCCGTAGATGCCAGCATCCGTGATGCCGAACTTTTCTAACAATGACTTACCCTCTGTGGTGCTGTCGAAAGTCTTGCAGTAGAATTTGACGGCTTTTTCCAACAGTTTATGTAATTGACGCCGTGTGCAAGTTTCTCACGGCAATATTTTCTCAAATTGCAGGATGGGATTGCCCAGCGTATGGTTGATAAAACAATTCACAGTGTGCGCCAGCAATTTCCGTCCTATGCGAACAGTCAGATGCCACATATCCCGAGCCCTGACTTTTTCAATATTAAATCTTTCGCTTAATTGTCCGATTACGGTTTCAACGAGCCTCCTTTTCCTGTTTATAATTTTTAGAAATTCTTTTGGTCTGTCATCTTTCATATTGCCTCTAAAGGGAGTGTGGATATTGATTCCTTCGTGGCGGATTTCTTCTTTTCTTGAATCAGAACAGATATACCCCTTGTCGCCAAGCAGGTCTGTTGCGGACTTTGAAGCCATTTCAAAAATCATTTCCCGTTCATCAATGTTCGCCGCCGCGACAGCGCAATCAAGAATCACGCCGCTTTGATCTATCAGCAGATGCCCTTTGAAGCCGAAATAACGCAAGTCTTTTGCGGCGCAATATCCGAACTCCGCATTGCCTTTGAACAATTTTGAAAAATGGGCGCGCCTGAATCCGCAAACAGGAATCGGATAGCCGTCAATTACGCTTAACTGGCTTCCTGACGGCAAAAGTTCCCGAGCTATTTTTTTTCGGACTTCCTGTTTGACCGCCCAAAGATTTGCGGCTTGGCGCAAGAATGTTGTGCGGTTGCCGAGGCGGGGAAACAATCTTTTCCAGTGATCCCTGAAATAACGATGGATAGATTTATCCTTGTCAAGTCCTTTGGACTCGCCTACTATTTCCATCGTGATGACTTCGGCATCGGACAATTTAGGCGAAGGACCTCGTTGTCTCAGTTGAATTTTTACCAGTTTTTTCAGCATGTCGTCTACCAAACAATAAACTTTGATGATATAATCTTCGGTGAGCATGAAGAGCAACTCCTTAAATTAGATGTAGTTATCCAATTTAAAGATTTGATTTTCCATAAAATGGAAACTTCATGCTCCTTTTTCAAACTCATTATTCAAATTCCTATAAAAAAACTTGCACACGGCGTTAATTCCTATAAAAAAACTGCCTCTTCTGCGGTTTGTGACATGGTAGGCTCATAATTGTTTCTGAATGTTCAGCTTTGGCAGGTCGAAGATTTTGAGGTGGAAGTATTCCTGGTCGCGATATCCGTAGGCTTGTCTGATGAGCCATCGGATTTTATTGTTGAAGCCTTCCATCGCGGCGTTCGACAGTTTGTCGGTGCGCCAGTAAGCGGTGATGCCGACAAGGTGGTTTTCGATGGTTTTCGCCATGTCGGAAAGTTCCTTGATGTCAGTTTTCCTGGCAATATCGCACCAGTTTTTCAATGCCGCTTCCGCATGAAACGCATTGTGGGCCTGGCGGTAGATGCTTCGCAGCGCCTCCTTCATCATGCTGACCTCGCCCAACTCTTTGAAGGTTTTTCGCAGGTTGTCGAGGAGCAGTTTGGCGTCGGTGGAGAGACTCTCGACGTTGCGCAGGAACAGAAAGCGTTGGTTTTTAAGGAGTTTCTTGTGTTCATCGTCGAGTTTCGCGGTAACCCTGCGCCGGACTTTATCGAGCTTTTCGTTCATCAGTTTTATCACGTGGAAGTGGTCGAAAACGATCTCGGCGTCCGGCAGTTTTTCTCTGGCCCAGGCGGTGTACGCTTTCGACATATCCATTGCGATTATTTCTATTTTTGTTTTTGCGCGTTTCAGTTTTGCGGTGAAGTTTTTCAGCGCATCAACGCCTTTGCCTTTGCCGACATACAGCACCGCCCCGGACTCTAGGTCGCGGACGATTGTAAGGTACTTTTCAACGCCTTTTTTCCGCGAGACAAAAATTTCGTCAATGCCGATTATCCTGACGTTTTTGAGGCGAATATTCCGGTATTTTTTCTTGAGATGACGCTTTTCGCAGTCTTTGACCAGCCGCCAGGAAACCCCGAAGTATTCCGCGATGGCGCTGATGCTCATTTCGCTCCGGAGGTCGAGCAAAGTCCGTTCCAGAACTTTGGTTATCCGGGCTTTCGGGTGCGACAGGAACGGCAGCTTTTCATGACATGCTCCCTTGCAGGCCAAGCAGTAAATGCGGTGAACACCGAGTTCAAAATAAAGGCGTTTGGTTCCATACGGCGCACCCTGGATGCGGCGGGTCCGCATTAGTTTTACACTCACGTTCGCGGAACCGCAGTTGCCGCAGACAAACGACTGCCGCTTGATCTTCTGGATGAAACTTTTCCCATCCACTTTCAGACTCTGGTGTTGAAATCCGCGGATTCCCTGGCTATGATACATCAGACCGGTAGACATGACTCCCTCGCTTTTGTGCTTAAAAACGAGAGTTATGCCACCGGTCTTTGTTTTTGCCTACTGTCCGGGGCCGGAAAAAGTCATTTTTCCGGACAACAACATCAGTTCAGGCCGACTCTTGAAGGAGTCAAGGTAAGCAAACGGAATAAAAGGGAGCAACCGCGACCGGTTATGCCGGATTGCAACTTGACGCCGAAAGCAGTCACGCCTATTCCATCACAACTTCATGTCACAAACCGCAGAAGAACCGTTTTTTGATTTCTGTTATTCATAAAATAAATTCTCCTAAATAATTATTATTATAATTATGGTATAGTAATTGCGTATTCAGAATGGATAAAAATCCCGGTCTTCTGAACTCAATAATTCCAACTAGTTGTGTTTGTCCTATTTTATACCTTGCCGGAACCCTAATAACACTAATTTCAAAACTTTCCGAAAAAAATATAATAATTTTTCATTATATGGTTCGGAATACCAGTGAATTCGGGGCTAAAATCCGGACACACGGCAACCTCCCGCCAAAATGAACGGGGGGCAAAACAGGTACATTAAAGATGGTATTTTTTCATGGCTCTGGTTCCTCCTGAGTTCGCGCACATACATAAAACAATAACAATAGTTTGTTACGTAAGTGCATGGTTATCAGTCAGAAATCCAGAAGACTAGTAAAAGGTCAGCCTGAAGGCGGCTGGACACCTCTGCAAATTTCGCAAAATGCCAATTCTAATTTTTGGCATAAACGTAAGGTAGCATAAAATATAATAATTTCAAGCCAATTGTCAAAAGTATAGCGTTTTTTCAAGTCGGAATTCAAAATTCCTAGCCTAATGTAGCCTAGGCAAACCCATAAAATCAGCTTAGCATTGCTTAGCATCATCGTTTCTCAGAGTCATTTTCTTGGGGTGGAGGTGGCCTTACAGAATCCTTTGATGTTTTTAATTGTTTGACTTGAATTGCAATATTGAAGTAGTCTTTTTTTAGATAAAGAGCTATTTTTATAAAAGAAAATTCATAAAATTTCATAAAATTCTCATACTTCACTGGGAGTAGAACATCACCCTTCTTCCGCTTTGGGGGAGTAAAGTCATATTCTAACGTTAGAATATTCTCCTTTGCTATATGAATTGGAATCTTATCTGTGTAAATGATATTAATTGATAAATATTCGGATAGGACTTTCTTCATTGTTGAAAGAGTTGTAGTCAAGTATATATATTGAGTGTGATTATGCGGAAGCATAACAAATATTTTATTACGCTTGTCATTCAGTCTTGGGTTATCATGGATTAAACTATTTCTAAATGTTTGGAATGATTTTACATTCTTGAGTCCATGCTCTGCATTCATTAAATTTATAAAAAATATTTTTTTAAATTCACTGAAAAGAGCTTCACGCTTAGAGGCGTTTTTTGCTATCACTAAACTTTTTATTTTAAAGTCCGTAGCATTTTTTATGTTTCTCTTGAATAAATTCTTATATTTCTTAAAATATTGTTCCGATTGATTTATTAGGCCAATTCTTGCTAGTTTAAATGATAGTGCTAAATATTCATGAATATCAAAATTATTTTTATCCTGAAGATTCAATAAATTACTTAATGAATGCTCAACTTCGTTCGAGTCCCCCCCTTGAGAGGGCAGGATAATTAAGATAAAAAATGTAAAAAAAAGAATTCCTTTCATAACTTCCATAATTCTCCTTAATAATCATGTGCTTTTATTAAATGACTTAAATCGTAAACTCGAGTACGACGCAACATGCTCCACCACTTGTCCTCACTGGTGCCAGGTACCAAACCACCTTCTTTTATAGGAGTATGATATTTCCATTTAGCTACAGAACAAAGTTCACAATTAGTAAAATTTGTTTTGGAATAGACCTTATCCTCAAATTTCAAATTCTTTACAATAGCTCGTGTTTTTGCCGCTTCCCAATCTTCAAGATACATTGAAGTATGAAGCAACAATTGTTTGGCTTGAGGACCGTCAGCTAGGCTTGCAGTGTCTACCAAAGCATCACCTATGCTTTTTCCTTGTCCAATTATTGGTGTTGCACTAATATTACTTCCAATTGTATGCTTAATCTGGTCAGTATATCTTGATTCTTTACTTGGTAATCCTTCAACACTAGCCCTTGAGACAGCATAGGTTTGAATAAGCTTTTTTTCTTGAAAAACAGTCTGATATATTGCTTTTCTCTCGTAATACACACAACAATCACCTTCTTTCTCTTTACATAATCTTGTTGCTACATCAGTCTTTCCATCACCAATGGAGCTACCAACCCCTGGGTCTTTTGAAATTCCCCAAGCAGTTTCTTTTTCATTAATAAGTTTTCTTTGGACCTGACTAACTGTAACAGTCTGCCTTCCATCATTATCTATATTATTCACCGCATCGTTCCCCACCATTGTGTAGAGATTGATTCCTCCATTTTCACCAATTGGGTCTCGATTAATCCATCGGGCGAAGCGGGGGGAGTAATAGCGGAAGCCGTAGTAATAAAGTCCGGTTAGGGTATTATAACACTTGGTTGAAAATCTAAACGGGCTGAATGTTGAACCTGACGATGCGGTTAACGCACCAAATGGACTGTACTCATATGAAGCGGCTAAAGCGCTGGAACCGTCGGTATAGGCGGTTATATTTCCGTTACCATCATAGGCGGGAAAATGAATTACACTTCCATCGCTTGCCATAAGTAAACCTCCAACACCTCCGGCTCCCTGTTCAGAGCCAGAGATATCTATTCCCCAGACATAACTTTTTGATAAGTTATCACTTTCATCCAATTCCGCAAACAGGTTCAGGCAGTCTGAAATTCAAAAATCTGAAATCTTCCAAAATCAAAAACAGTAAACTCATCGTTTCTCAGAGTCATTTTCTTGGGGTGGAGGTGGAGGGTTCTTCTGAGTTTTGAGACTTCATTTCTTCTTTTGCAGCTTTTTTCATAATACGAATAAATCGTCTGGATTCAGCGTTTAGGGTTTGTTTAAAATTAAAATATCGATACTTTGACCAATGACTTTCTCCAAGTTTATTTACGGCTTTGATTCTCCAACGATATATATGTCCTCCGTTTAAAGATACAGCAAAATATGGGATAGAACTGGACCACAAAATGGGATTCCATTTTTCAAAAAATATGTTATATGAATCGACTTCTAATAAATAGCCCATTGGATATTCACCAGATGCAGGAAAAAACCGGAAATCTACTATTTGCGGAAAATGATCCTCGCTGAAAGTAGTATTGTTTAAAGGATAAATCATCTTGGGAACAGTCGGTATTCCATTTTTAGATAAAACTGGGCAATTAAATGGGTTCACCTTTTTATCAACTTTACCTCCCAAAAAGAGTATTTCAAAGCATAAATTCTCAGGAATTACTTTTGATTTTTTAACTACGATGCCATAAATAGCTTCAAGGCCATAATAAGGAGAATCTATATCTGGATTCCCAAGTGGTTTCTCAATTGGCTTGCCAAGTATTTTTACAACATCTGAATAAGACATACCTTTTTTTATTTTATTCCATTTATTATAATTAGGTTGGATTGCCTTGAATGAATTTAGCTTTGAGTGGAGAATAGAGTCAATTAATAGCTTTTTATTTTCTTCATAAGGCATTTCTTTTGGAATTTTACTAGAAATTTCTTTATCGTCACATCTATCTGTACTATTTTGTGAAAAGAGAGATAGTAAGCATATCAAATTTATAAGAATGACATTAATGAAAATAAAAATTATTTTTTTCATGTTATTTTAATCCAAGGTATACGTGGTTTAATCTGCTAAGCTCTTTAAGGTTTATTTTTCCCAAATACCATTTCCAAGCATCTTCTCCCTTATGGCATTTTGCAGAGCAAGCTGTTTCAAGAGGAGGTTTATAAGTCCAATCAGAAACGGGTTTCCATATATACTTATTGTTATTTTTTTCACGAACCTCTTTCCTCCTAGTTTTTACAGTGCCTCCTCGTCCAAAAACCTTTCTTTTTCTGCAGTCAATACACGCCACCCAACAAGGGTAACTTGAATTAACAATTCTGGACTTTCTAACGCCAGTTTTCTCTTTATACGTTTTACCAGCGTCTTTAGCATCTTCAGCTTGATGTCTTTGTGTTGTTTCTTCTCCTATTTGTTGCTTTTCCCTTAGGTCAGCATTTTTGGTTCGAAAATAATCATCTAAATCTTTATCGTTTCCCTCAACTGCTCTCCTTTTTGCAGCTTCGTTATGCGCAGTACCACTTTCTATATATGTTCCTACCGCATCAGCAGCACCTATAGCCTCACCAATTCCAGTTGGACCAGCTCCAGTTTTTACTCCCTCTTTTGCTCCACCCTCTGAATCAAAATCAATTAACCCTAAATAATCCACCCAATTTATCGCTTTATTCCCCACCATCCCATACAGATTGATTCCACCTTCAATACCTATTGGGTCTCTATTAATCCATCGGGCGAAGCGGGGGGAGTAATAGCGGAAGCCGTAGTAATAAAGGTTTGCCAGATTATCAAAGAACTTTGTTGAGAATTTAAAGTTGAAATCGTCTTTTTTCAAGCCGGACTTTTCGGTTATGGCTCCGAACGGGGAATAGAAGTATGTAGCAACACTATTATTTGAACCATCAGAATATGCTGTAATATTACCATTGCCGTCGTAATATGCGAAGTAGCTGGAACTTGTGTCGTATACGGCGAGGAGTCCGCCCACGCCGCCAGCGCCTTGTTCCGAACCGGAAATATCGAGTCCCCAGGTGTAGTGTTTCTGTAGGACATCACTGCCGTTCAGGATGGCGACAAGGTTCCAGCCGTTGTAAACAAATCTTTCTTCCATGTCCAAAGTCCAGGCGGAAGTTTCGGAGTCCCACGAATAAGTTTTTTTCGTGACACGTCTGCCGAAGCCGTCGTAGGTATACGTTTCTTTGCTGGTTTCCGCCTGCGTTAGTGTGACCAGGCGGTTGGCGTCGTTCCGCAATAATTCACCACAGAGGACACAGAGGGCACGAAGGTTTTATTAACCTAAAGCCTTTTCAATTGTCAAAGAACACCCGGCACTACCCGCTTATTCTGAAATTCAAAAATCTGAAATCCTCTAAAATGCAAACTCATCGTTTCTCAGAGTCATTTTCTTGGGGTGGAGTAGGGGTTTTTACAGATTGTTGTTTGCCATGGATATTTACGTTTATAATGTCTTTGGGATTGTTAAAACTAAAATATCGATATTTTGACCATAGACTTTCTCCAAGAGAATTGATGGCTTTAATACGCCAGCGATATCGGCTGAAATTAGTTAGTGAAACTGAGACATGCGGAATTGGACTTGCAATTAAATCATAAACCCATTCTTTTTCTATAAAATTATAATAATCAATTTCAAAAATATAATACATAGGATATTTGCCAAAAGCGGGGTAACATCTCAAATCCATTATATAAGGATTATTATCCCAAACCATATTATTTGGAGGAGAAAGCATTTTGGGGGTGGCTGGCTTTAAGCTCTTATTAGGCAGTGTTTTGTATCCGAATGGATTCGTTTTTTCCACAACTTTCCCGCCCATAAAGTAGACATAGAAACACAAATCTTCGGGAATTATATCAGATTTTTTTACAACTATACCATAAATTGTTCTAATTCCTAAATAAGGATTTTTGTCCAAAAGATTGCTAAAAGGTTTTTCTATAGGTTTTCCCAGTATTTTTTCAACGTCTGGGTAAGTCATATTTTTTTCAATTTGATTCCATTTTTTATAGAGTGGTTGTATTCCTTTAAAAGAATTATTTAATTTATTATTTCTAATAGAATTTATGAAAGACTTTGTTACTTCTTCAAAGGTCGCTTTTACTGAATTCATCTCATTTATCAATTCATCATTTACCGTATTGTCCTTTTCTCCAGCAGAAAGAGATAAGTTGTTTGATAATAATAAAATGACAATCAGAATATGTAGTTTTTTTGCATAGTATTCCATGTTAATGAATCCTCATGTGATTTATTATTTCTGATTATGAAAGCATTCTAATAAAAAATTAATAATTTAGTTGGCACATTAAAAAATCAATGTCCTACCGCCGCACGTGCTCTATTTTTTGCATTTATTATTTTATTATTAATTCTTCCCCAATAAAAATGGGTAGGATATCCTCCCATTCTACAACGAGCACTGCATGTACTTTTATTTAGTGGTTTTCTATCTTTTGTTGTCCAAGTACTACCCTCTACTGGCTTCCATTCATATTTTCTATCGATTTTTGTGTAAACATATTCTCTGTAGGCTGTACCCCTTCCTTCTGCACCATAATACCGACTAGCGGAACAACATACAGCCCAGCATGGAAAGACTTTTTCCATGAGTTTTTTGCTTCCCGCACCTGACCTTTCCCTGTCCCTGCGGCTAAAATCATCAACTGCTTTTGCCTGTGCTTCCGCATCCTTTCTCTCTTTTAATTTACGTAAAGCGTCAGCTTTATCACGTCGTCTATCTGCACTTTTTACCTTCTCTGCATCTTTCATGTCCTGTTCATTTCCAGAACGTGCAATATTATTAGCATCTGAATTGGGTTTCAAATCGATTAATCCTGGTACAACTTCAATAGTGCTTATTGTTTCACTTATCCCAGGGGGTAGTACTGTTTTTGCCCCTTCTTTTGCTCCACCCTCTGCGTCAAATAATCCCCAAACATCTATCTTATTCACCGCATCATTCCCCACCATCCCATACAGATTGATTCCACCTTCAATACCTATTGGGTCTCTATTAATCCATCGGGCGAAGCGGGGGGAGTAATAGCGGAAGCCGTATATTACTAAATGGAAATCCCCTGATAGACGTTTTTCCAAGGTAACGAAAATTGCCCTATAAGAGGTTTCGGTGTCACTAAGTTCGGTTGTCTGTGCATGGCAGACCATCAACTGTTCCTATTCTTACTTGTTGAAGCCAATCTTGCCTTTGTCACTGTCTTTCTTTGGTTTCTTCAATTCGCTTTCTATTGCACGAAGTTTGTCCATGAGGACGATTGTATTAAACTCCTGATTATCCATGCGTTCTTCAATCTCACGCAACTGTGCCGCCATTTTTGCATTGGTCAACAGCATTTCACGCATACGGACAAAGGTTCTCACTACAGAAACACTGACATCAACAGCTCTTTTCGACTTAAGAATTGATGCCGCCATGATAGCCCCATGTTCAGTAAAAGCATAAGGTGGTCTTCTTATGCCGCCATGTCCCCCACTTGAAATCACATTTTGTGATGTCAAGTTTGTAAACTCTTCTCTGTTAAGCTGAAACATAAAGTCTTCAGGGAATCTTTCGAGGTTTCTGCTGATTGCCTGGTTAAAGACACGGGTTTCAACTCCATACAGTTCG
Organism: Victivallales bacterium; assembly: GCA_963678815.1. Taxonomy (GTDB): domain Bacteria; phylum Verrucomicrobiota; class Lentisphaeria; order Victivallales. The sequence continues at coordinate 1,566,459 of OY787460.1, read as the reverse complement.
GCAAGGTCACGGTCAAGTAGAACCTTCTGTCCACGAATGAGCAGAATCTTACTTTCAATTCTTTCTAACGGTATCAAGTCAGGCATTATATTTCCTTGGTATATACTTCGTGTGTAAGATAGCAATAATATCCGCTAATTCAACCTGCCTAATGAATATCTTTTTCCCTTGGATGACACTTTTTTAAAGTCTTTTTCAGGTCTTCCACTCCGAGTTTAACGTAATGCTTGAGAGTTTCAAGATTTTCATGTCCTAACATATCCTTGACGTGATAAATGTTTGCTCCTCCCCGGATGAGTTCAGTAGTACATGAACGCCTGAAAGTATGACAGGTAATATCCTGCTTAATCTTGTCACAATGCTTATGAATTATTTTGAATAGGGTATGGTACTTTAAACTTGTCCCGGTGCTGTTCAGAAACAATGCTTCTTTCTCGTTGGTGGTCAATAGAAAAGGTCTGACTGCCTTAATATAAGTTGTGAGGAACTTTAAGGCTGTTTCACCAACCGGAACGACTCTTTCTTTCGCACCTTTGCCAAAGACTGTCAAAGTGGCATTTCTAATATCAACACTTCTGATTGTGAGATTGCAGACTTCACCTGCCCTGATTCCACTTGAATACATGATTTCCATAATTGTCCGGTCACGATAACCAACAGGATTAGATATGTCTATTGAAGCTAAAAGTTTGCGCATATCAGCATGTTTAACTATTCCTTTCGGCAACATCTTCGGTTCTTTGACATATTCCAATATTTCAGTAAGATGATAACTGATATGTCCACGTTTCGCCAGGAACTTCAGAAAACACTGAATATTGCCTATCCTGGTGTTGATAGTGCGTGGTTTTAGGGGAATCCCATGTTTGGTATGGGTTTCAGCTAAATGCGCTTGAAATGCGTGCAAATGACCAGAACTTAATTTGTCAGAAGTCACAACTTGCAAGTCTTCTAAATACCTTATGAACATAATGAGAATGAAGCGGTTATTCTTGATGGTGTAGTTACTGTAATTCCTGCCTTTTAACCAGTCGATATATTTATCCAACAAATCAGATATAGTATTCATTGTTACTTTCCAATCTTTGAATTCTTGTGCATTGCCTTGATTTCGGTGATGGTCAATTGCAGATACTGACTGAGGTGTCTCATACTTGCATGACCCAATAATAATTGGATTTGTGCCGGGTGCGCTCCATTTCTCAGCATGTGAGTGGCACAAGCTCTTCTGATTGCATGAACAGAAATATTATTTTCTATATTTGCTTTCCTTGCATAACCTGACAGCATCTTTTGTATGGCAATCTGCGAAGGTCGCCGGTGGTATTGGCTAATCCAAAGTGAGTTGTCATCTAAATTATTGGATAAAAGTTCTTTGCGTATCCCATTCAGATATTTATCCAGATAGAAAACCGCCTGACTGGTAAGCGGAAGTATCCTTTCTTTTCTGCCTTTTCCAAGCACCCTTAAAATATTATCATTCAAATCAATTGAAAATATTGTTAAGCATAATAGTTCGTTTAATCTGAGTGCGCAACCGTAAGCCACTTCCATAATTGCCCTGTCTCTGATACCGCACGGGGTAGTCAAATCAGGCATAGATAATAGTTTAGACATGTCTTCTTCTGATGGAACGGATTGTAAACGCCTTTCAGTTTTGATTGTTCCCAATTCAGAAGCAGGATTAACAAATATCACTCCGCTATTTTCAAGCCATTGAAAGAATAATTTCAATACTCTGACATACATTTGGATACTGGCCGGTTTAAACTCGGCATTGACCAACAACAACCCATACTTTTCCAAATGAGTAAGCGTCACATCCTGAATCCGGTTGACTTTTTCAGCAGTCAAAAACGTCAATAATCTGTTCAATGGGTAGCGGTAACTTAAAATGGACTTATAGGTGTAGTTCAAATCCTTCAATTGAGTAAGAAATTCTTCTTTAAGTTCCTGAAAAGGTACACTTACAAAACTGCTTTTATTACCACTTACCATATATATACATTTCCTGATTTTTGGCAACGTCTTTGTTAATTCCTGATTTTCAGTTGTTTATATTAAAAATCCATTTTGGCAACGTCCGGCAATAGCCTCATTTTTCAATTTGGCAACGTCCGGCAACGTCGGCAACGTCTTCACTTTTCCCACGGCAACGCTTCGGTATTGCTGTCAATGTTGATAAGACGATAGAATTTCATTCTGCTGTTGGATGCCCGGTCAAGCAAAACATATTCAGCATCTACCAACTCCATGAGAAATATCCTTAATCGTGAACGTTTCCACCCGGCGTATTCACAGAGTTCTCTTCTGGTAAAGGTTATTTCTCCCGGACTGACATGATTGTCTGGATTGTTCTTATTCAACTTCTTTAACTTTTCGTTAACAAGAGTTTCAATCTGTTCCAGTAAATTTCTGCCAGGAATTGACAAATCATCCAGTGCCTTTGCCAGAATTTCCTTTGCAATTTTGTTGGCTATTTCAATGTCATCAGAATCAACTTCAATATATCTAACGTTTTCATGAACTTTTATTTCTTTTATGAACTGCCTTAAAAACGCTACGGTATTAATCAATCCAAGATATTGCGGTTGCCCTCTTCTGCTTTGCAGTCGGTTATCTTTGTAAGCTATTTCACTGGCATATGGGTTTACCACCTTATATGGTTTCAATAACCTTTGAAAGTTGCGGTGTACGGTTCTGATTGATTCTATTTCAAGGTTTTCAACAACCCCATCTAACGTGTGCATTTTCCTTTGCGCTTCCAATATCGCTTCAGTTTGTTCTTTTGATTCTGAAACAGAAGTCACAATAAATCGTGATTTAGTTTCAGGGTCAGTATTAACTTTTGTTGTCGTAATTATGACTGCAACAGGTCCTTCAACATGATTTTGCATTGTGGTCAGTCTCCCGGTTGCATCGTCTCTGATTGTGGTTTCTGTTGTCAGCCCGTCAGATGTAATCAGATTGCGTAACGCATAAGAAGCGTCTTCCGCTCCGGCTTCTTCTTCCAGTGCCAAAACCTTGTGTTTAATGGATGTTCTTCCCATATAAAAAAGTGCTTTACCAGAAAGATTGGTAAGTTTCAACATTTCTTCTGGTGGACAGAATTTTAAACAGCTATCCTGTAATTTGCTTTTTCCCGCCCCGGACGATGAAAGAATCATAAGGGATAATGGATTGTCCATCTTTCTGCTGGTCATGCATAAATAACTCAACAAGGCATTCTGTTCTTCTCCAATAAGTCCTGATTTGTGATAGTCAGACAGTATTCTTTCAATCAGGTTTTCAGACTTGCCGAACTCGACAGCATCTTCCCGGTCTTTGGGAGTCATAGCAGTTGCCTTGACCGCACTCAAAGGCATTACAGTTTTATTGGCGGTTGCTTCACATAACGCCATGAATTTATTCAAATCTGCATTGATGGTTTCAGGAAGTTCATCCAGTGATAAGGTTAAATCAGATGCCAACAATCTTCTATCTTTACTGGAATAGAGATTAACTGTGTCAACATGGATTTTTCCAGACTTTTCAACTCTCAATGTGACTTTAAGTTTTCGATTGTTTTTGTCAATTGAAATGGCATTATAAGTTCTCAACCCATACTTGACTTTAAACCCGTTATCTGAGTGTATGATTTCATTCTGCTCCGGTTCGTTATCTATAGGGGTACTTTCAATGAATTCTCTGAGTCTTTCTGCTCCAAATTCAAGCAGATATGAATTAACGGTATGGCATTCCGGCAGATTTAATTCACGACAAGAAACATCATCAGGAACTTCACCTGATATGGCATTGGTGATTCCTGCCATTTCCAGGCTGAGTACATCCAGGATTGTATCAACTCTGAATACTTCAGAATATGTCCTCATTACTGCTTCATTAAAGCATCCTCTTGGCAAATCAGGCAGATAGATATGTTCACCATCGTAATTGATTCCAACGATGTTCACAATCCTGTTATCGCTATCCAGAACGGGAAATGTAACACATCCATCAAAATACTCTTTCCCATCGCGTAAGATTCCTGATTCAGCAAGTTCTTCTAGCACTTTGCCCTGTTCCGGTAAAGCTTTAAACAATGAACCATCAGTATATCCTGTCATTCTTTTTCCATAAATTCCAGCATCAGTAATTCCAAACTTTGCCAGCAGTGATTTACCTTCAGTCGTGCCGTCAAAGATTTTACAGTAGAATTGAACGGCTTTTCCTAGTAATGTTTGCAGATTTGATTCTGATAGTTTTGTCATTCGTATATTTCTTGTTATTTCATTTCCCAATTAACTTGGTTGATAACAGAGTTTTGTCAACAGGCCGCTTTCAACTTTTTTCCTTCTTTTTTTGGTTGCCCCGGTCAATCTCATTTCATATGATACAGAGTACAAACCATGACTATGTTCCAATTATGACTTGAAATTACTCTTATGTTGAGTATATATTAGCCAGTATGACAAATAAACAAAACAGGAGAATTGAACCTAACAAGATACTGATTTAAATACAATTTTTTCTAACGCGGCTAGTTAGCATGTGTTTCATCTGAAAAACCGCCAATTTTTATGCACCGAAGCAATGCTCAAAGGTTGCGCCCAACTTGGGCGTACTCCTTTTTTGCATTCGGTGCGGGGTGCTTGGCGGTACCCTCGGATGAGTGTGAATTTGGGTACGTCCTCTTTCTATACAGGGACGAATCCATTCAAAAATAGAAACTTTTGAAAGGATTGATTAGAAATGGAAGAAGCAATGTTAGTCCCATGTCCCAAGTGTAATGGAGAATTGAAAATTGATGCAAGCATGATTGGCGTCAATGCGCGGTGTCCACACTGCAACACCGGCATTTTAATTGAACCTAATGATGAAACTGGAAAAAATCAGAAGCAATCTTCAGAACCATTGGACAAAGCGTCAATATCCCATGAGACAAACCCATCTCAACAACCTTAAAATCCTTCCACCTCCCCAGAAAAGCAAGAGCAATTAAAACAGTCTTCAGAGTCTACCAGGGAAGATGCTTCAGAATCAATTCAGCAAGAAGAAACGTCCTTTGAGTTTATCTGCCCGGAGTGTAATACAGTCCAAGTGGTCGATAAGAATATGGTTGGCAAGAAGATTGAGTGTGAAGGATGCTGTGAAGAAGTTGAAATATTCATTCCTGAATCCAAGCCTTGCCCTCATTGTGGAGAAAAGATCAAAATCAAGGCGAAAGTCTGTAAGTTTTGCAAAAAAAGCACTGACAAATCAGTAACGCCTGTTAGTACCGGGCAAGACGAGAAGCAATGTCCGAACTGCGGTCAGATGATAAAAAATAATGCGTTGTACTGTAAATATTGCAAAAAATGGTATGTGGGGGAACCAGAGCAACAACAGACAAATCCAGATACTAAGGCTTGCCCCAATTGTGGAAAGGCAATTAAAAGCAATGCTGTACTTTGCAATTACTGCAAGAAAAGTCCATTAATTCAGAATTGTGACGGGTCTAATGGAAACATGCAAGATATGAATATGGATGCAGAAAATAGTAAAATAGATTATGCAACTGTATACGAAGTCGGAAGAAACCAAAAGATCATTTTATGGCTGTTTTTATCAGCAATAATAGCTTTTATTTTTCCTCCTCTCATATTTGTTGTTCAACTTGTTTTTGTCTTCTTTATCTATAAACTATTTCGCTTAATGAATAGAAAGCATGTCGTGTTCTGGTGTGTGCTGATTTGTATTCCGGGAATAGGTTATTTTGTTCTGTTTTGGCTAAATGGTGAAATCATTTCTTTTCTTCGTAAACACGGATTGAATGTTGGCTTCATGGGAGTTGGCAAAGAGCAACTTAATAGTTTCAAAGTCTTTTATGAGAAGAAGCGTAAAGCTCAATTAGAAAAGAAACAAGCCCAAATTGAGAAGAAGCAAGCCAGTATCGCCAAATTTGAAGATTTGGTAGCGATGAAGGATAAAGGTGAAATATCGGAAGAAGAATTTCAAGAAAGGAAAAAAGAAATATTGGGTTTTTAACTTTATCATTTTTTTTTGGGGGGGGCAAATAAAGCGTTTCTAAGCCATTCTGGGGTGTTTTAGGCAATCATCCATCCTTGCACCGGGAGACTCCGATAAAAGCCGTCCAGGACTATTTAAATGGCTGTTATGCGTGAGCATTTCCCTTTAATGCTATCCCAAAAGATAAATAATGCTTATCAAAATTTTGATTGTTTAAATTATTTCTGAAAATATTTTATTTTTTAATTTTATTTTATATTCTTCTGTATAATAAAAATAAATGGAATGGTGCAAGGTTGCAATTTAAACAATTGATACTGTAAATCTATTTTAGTTTCAATATTGAATTATTACATAAGCTTGCCGTAAGGTTTTTCACTATTCCCCCTTACGGCAAGCTTTTTTAGGAGAGTGAAAAAAATGGAAAAGTACCACGTCACATGGTGTCGTTCACCACAGAAGGCAACTGGAAAAAGCAGAGACACAGAAAGGGTTGAATTATCTGAAATATTTAAGTATATAAAAGCCCCTCGTGACGGATTGAAGATTGCGATAGAAAAAGTCCGAAATGAATCCGACAAGATAAAACGTAATGAGTTAAAAAAAGAACTTTCCTGCTTCTCACTTGCCGAATTCAAGGATTGCAATTGCACAAATAAGGATTTCATACAGACAAAAGCAATGCTTATCGATATTGACAATATCGATAATGTTGAACAGTTCAAAAAAGACACTTGCCAACATGAATTCGTCTATGCATGTTTTGTATCACCAAGCGGCAATGGCGTAAAGGTAATCGTACCACTTTCAACTTATATTCACGATAAATTGCATTACAGATCAGTTTATATGTATATCGGTAAAATCTTGTCATCTAATATTGATGACAGTACGCATGATCCAAGACGGCTGTGTTTCATGAGTATTGATCCAGAGATTTATATCAATATGAACGCAAAACCATACGATATTTCAAAAATTCCAAGGGATTATTTTACTACTATAAAAAGTTCCGGCAAATCACCGCGCAAAAGAAGAAAAGCAAAAGATAGCATTTCCAGAAAAGAAAATAAAGCAGGTGGGGAAGATCGTTCTTTGCAAGCATATAACTTCATCATAAACCACTTAGCCTTAGAAGAACGATTACTCCTGTCTCAAGCAAAGAATAGGCGTTGGTTTGACCATTACAAAGATGACAATCACTTCAGAGAAGATGTCCGGCGCATTAAACGCAAGCTTAATTTTGATGAATTAATCAAACCAAAAACCCCATATGATAAAACCTCATATGACACAGAACCATCAGAAGAAGTTAAACGCATGTTTGAACGTTTTAAACACAACTTCTACGCTCCGGGCAATCCAAGAGTTTTAAATACACTGGGCGTTTTAGAACAGCTTTATCTTGATAAGAAGAAACGTATTGTTGAAATAGCTTGCGGCAATGGAAAGACGACTGCCGCGATGGTCGTTACGGCTACCTATGCAAGTCCAGAGAATCGGATTTTATTCGTTACAGAAAAGATAGAGAGTGTTAAGTCCATTGCAGAAACATTACGCAATCTTGGTGTAAATGCAATTGAGTGGCACGGGCATTCAGAAGATTTATGTCACCTTAAATTTGATGAGTATCGTAAAATGAAATTGAATAAGATTAATCCTTGTATTGAGTGCAACAATCCTTGTACGGCAAAGCATAGAAATACCGCTAAAGATATATTTGACAGTCCGGCACACGATGTTCTCATAACCACTCATAATTTCTTTTTAACGATGCTATCAACACAAAAGCTTGGCAATTTCTCACACATTTATATTGATGAAGAAATCGTTAATTATGAATTTCTTACTCTCAATGATGACCGTTGGCATTTGATTGAAAGAAAATTGAACGATGGAGGCGAATCGTACCGGGCGATCACAAGATTTATTGGTAATGCCAAGAATCTCCTTTGCGCGGGAGATTGTAAACGTATTCCAACGATGAGTCTTGACATTTCCAGGCTGTTCCGCTCACTTCACGGTCAATACGCCAATGGAGTGATTGATTATTATGAATATTCTGACATTATGAATTTTCTTAATTTCTTCCAGGCCGAAAAGATATTCGGAATGCTTATATATAAATTCCCAAAGAAAAAAAGAGGAGCGCAATACTGGTTTATTCGGAATAAAGTTAAATTCAATACAGATATTCCCTGTACAATTCTTGACGGCTCTGCAATGATGTCTGATGTTGAGTATGATGGCTTTCAAATTGTAAAGGACTGTTTTAATAAAACATCATATCCCAACACGCAATTATATTCTATAGCGGCTAATCCAAGTCAGAACATTCTTTCAAATAATGAATTTATCAATGACCACTATATTCCAACTCTTGATAAAATGTTGGACTCAAATCAAATTAGCAATGTTTGTTTATTTCGGAATAAAGATTTAACCACAAAGAAAAGTTTGCAGAATAATATTAACAAAATAAAGCACAAGTTAAAATCAAAGAATATGGAATGCAAAGAAGTCACCTTCGGTAAGCACAAAGGTTCAAATTTTGTTAATGACTGTGATGGAGCGGTAATCGCTATGGGATTGTTTCGCCCGGCACCATTTTATTGCTTAAAAGCCGCTCTTGCAACAGATTCTGAAATCAGTGCTTCGCGTATTTGGAAAACTTTGTTTGAAACTCCGGCAATGCCAAAATCTGGTGGTTTTAGTGATGTTGAAATAAATAGGGTATTCATTCGTACACTTGCTGTAGATGTATATCAATCAATCATGCGCGGGGCAATTCGGAATAATGCAAAACATGATTACAGCGCATTGCTGATAGTACCAGGAATTCAAATTATATCAATCCTTAAAGAATATCTGCCCGGTGCAAAATTTATTAATGAAGATGACTTGATAGTTTCACAAATAGAAAAGGGAGTATCGAAATCTTGTTTAGAAAAACAATTAAATAATAAAAATAAAAACAATGCATCAGACCGGATTAGAAAAATGATTGATGCATTTTTACTTAAAAGAACAGCATAATATTTTTCGGAGTCATAAATGCCTTGTATAGATAAGGTAACACATAAATTACTCTCATTACCCCCCACTTTATAATAAGATATATATATAAGAAGTGGGGGGTAATTGTTATAAATAATGTGTAATTCATTGTAAACAAGATCATTACAGCTCCGAAAAATATTAAAGATCATAAAGACATATTTCAAATGATGTATTTCAATCATTTCAGTAGGATAATATTATAATATGTTGTGTGTAATAGGTGATGTTTTTATTTTGGATGTGTAAACAATATAATGGCAAGAGAGAGATAATGTGTATATTAACGATCAGTGTTATAATGTTATTGAAATATGTCGATATGATGTGTCTATGTTATAAATGTACAGTATTTTATAGTAAAAGTTAGTAAACCATTAACGTGAATATAAATATTGATGAAGAGTGAAGATTGATGGTCATTCATGTGAAATTAAGATTGTATTAGCAGTGGTGTAAATCATTTGTGTGTGTTGTAAGAGAAGACTACCAACAACAGAATAACTCAATTTATGAGATATATAATATATCGACATTACACCCGGTTGTTGCCGCATATAGTTAATCATAGGAATATCCTTTTAACATGAGTCATATAAGGTTAATCAAGGTGTGTTTTGTTGTTGAGAAATAGTGGTATGATAAATGTAATATTACGATATTTTTACTGGGGTGGAAATTCAATCATAAATATATTAGTATTAAATTTTTAATATAGACAGTCTGGCCGGTATGTTGTGATAAATATTTTCATAAAAAAGAACATCATAAATAATAAATATGGCAACTATTGTTATGGATTAATATATTGTAAAATAATGAGTCGTATTTCTAATTTTGTTATGGGGTGGTATTTAGTGTTTGACAATTTGCAGTGAATAGTAATAACAAGTTTCTTTGAAAAAATATGACAAAAACTTTGAAAAAAAGTATATTGTACTGTGATGCTGGTACGGTGCATTAAGGGAGAATGGTTCGAGAAAACAAAAAATATGTTTGAAAATATTTTGGAGAAAAATAAAAAACATAAAATCCACCGCGACTGCATGTTGACAATGCGTCAGGACCGCAAAGGGGAGCAAAGCACTTGCTTGTTCCCCTTTCGGTTTCCAACATGGGAGATGACCGTGAAAAATCAGGAAGTATGCCAAAACCGTAGCCGGGGGCATTCTTTAGATTTGTCTCCGGTTCGGTTTTGATTAGAAAGGAAATTGAAATGAAGAAAAGAATTATTGCTTACTGTAGAGTTTCCACAAACGATGGTCGTCAAACGACTGAAAACCAGTCGTTGGCAATCAATAAATATTTATCATGCCATGATGATTTGAATCTTGTCAAGATTTTTGAAGACAATGCTTCTGGTGCGAAACATGATCGCCAAGGTTTAAATGCCATGATTAAATATTGTTCAACAAACAAAGTGGATGCCGTTATAGTGTTCAAATTGGATCGCCTGGGCAGATCGACTCAGCATCTTCTGCAAGTGCTGGCATTCTTTCAAAGCCGTGAGATTGATTTTATATCAGTGACTGAAGCAATCGATACTCAGACAGCCGCAGGTAAAATGCTGTGTACCTTTTTAGCCGCTATTAGCGAATTTGAAAGAGCGTTGATAACAGAAAGGGTTTACGCTGGTCTTGAAAGAGCAAAGCATAATGGCATTAAACTTGGCCGTCCTAGAAAGGGTTTTGATATTGGGACAGCAATCAAATTGCGTGATGATGGAAAAAGTTATAAAGAAATCGCCAGAGAACTTCATGTTCCCGTTACAACCGTTTTTCGTTATCTGAAATCCATTCCAAAAACCCCTATGGAAATTGCAACATGAAATTTCATTCCAGAAACCCTATTTCAAAAAGATTCCATAAACAAGTGTTTTTGGAATGGGATAAAAGCATCTAATGAACAAAGATGGATATTGGCTTAATTACCGCACCGGGAGAGCATTCCTTATTGACGATCATCGGAAATGGCTTTACCGGGGGAATAACGCAAAGGAATTAGGCATATCCAATAATGCAGTAAGGTTATTCAGCAAATATAAACCTATTGATGACAGATATGCATTCCTGTTGGAAATACTGATGCAATCGCCTGTAATCCGCGTGCGTGGTCATAAAACGTATCATACGTTCGAGTTTCATTCAAAAGATATAGCCAAGGTTTTCAATGCCATTTGGCGATTTTGCCTGGGAGAAGGCTTTGCCGGTGATTTCAGCGGAATGCATATTGTAAATTTCCATGACCAGATAATGTACAATATGATATTTCATGACTTTAATGAAATGATGATGAAGAAACAGATGAAGAGCATTCTGGAAATGGGAGTTAAGTTTAAAATCAGCAAAGAGTATCAAGGTTTACTGAAAAAGGGAAAACAGTGATGGTCAGTGTTGATTGGTATATAACAAGCATTCAGAATGCCGCCAGCGGCAAGAATGAGTATTTCGTTAAAGCTGAAGACGTATTGCAGACAATTTGCAATAAGAATTACACTGACCGGGAGAAAGTTGCGATCTTAAAATATTTCCTTGCTGAACTTGCGTGTGCAAGATTGGAACAGGAAAAAGAAGTATGTCAAATTTTACTTGATCTTGTATAGTTTCAATTCTGTTGAATGAGAAATCAGAGAAGACAAAATCATTCACCGAGAAAAGAATAGCCTATACACATATCAAGTGGTCAAAATGACCCGATGAACGCATAGAGCCGCTTTAAATCAATCTTATTGCAAAAGACACCATGAGTATGGGATATTGCCATAAGATTCAACCAGTGCCATCCAAAACGCAAAATAGAACAGCTATCATTTCTGTTTTCTGATCTACCCCGGCACTACCCGCTTATTCTGAAATTCAAAAATCTGAAATTCTCGAATTTAGAAACTCATCGTTTCTCAGAGTCATTTTCTTGGGGTGGAGGTGGAGGGTTTAGCTTTTTCCTTTTTTAGTTTTTCCAATTTTTCCATAATCAGTTTTTTTAAATTATTATTGTTTGCATATTTTAGCGATTTTTTCCAGTATTGTTCCGCTTTCTGATAATTACCAATTTTGTTGAAAGTATCGCCAATACTTTTATATACAACAGGAGAATTTGGACGTATTTTAATAGCTTTGTCATATTGCTTTAGAGCCGCACTATATTGCTTGTTTTTAAAAAGGAAATACCCATAAGCATGAATAAAATATCCGTTATTTGGTTCACTTGCTATTGCTTGTTCAAACAGTTCTTTTGCCTTTTTAAAATTTCCGATATCATCATTACACCACGCCTCTCCTACCAAGCCCTTTGCATTGCCCATTGAGGCTGACTTTTTAAACCAAAAGATAGCTTTTTTCTGATTTTTTTCTGCTACATTTCCATTTCTATAAAAATGAGCTAAATTTACCATTGCGGAAGCATTTCCTTTATTCGCCGCTTCTTTGAAGAAAATAAAAGCTTTTTTCTGATTTTTCTTACATCCAAAACCATGTGAATAGGTCTGAGCAAGAACATACAAAGGATAGCCGGAATATTCATCTTTAAATGCTTTGCATAAGAAATGAATTCCTTTATACTGTTTTTTTTGCTCTAAGAAAGAAATAACTGTTTTAAATTTTTCAATGTTATTAATATCCCACGCTTTATTGAAATAATATTTTGAATTTGTCAAATTTACTGGAATATTGTTTTCTCCCATAGCAAATAGCATACCTAAATTAGCTGAAGCACGCTTGTTTCCTTTATCTGCGGCAGATTTATAATATTCTATTGCCTTTTTATAGTCTTTTTTTACGCCTGCGCCCAATTCATACATTATTCCAAGGTACAACATGGCTTCGGGATATTTTTTATTTGCGGCTTTATTAAACCAGTATAAAGCTTTTGAATAATCCTTTTTTGCTCCTGCTGTTCCTGTATAATAAAGAATTCCCACATTCGTTTCATCTTCTTCGTTGCGTGTTTCACGTGCAAAATTTTCATAGTCTTGAATATTTTCTAATGTATGATAAGTAGTTTCCTCATCTGAACAAGAGACAATAAAAATTAATAAAACGTAAACGACAAGTTGTATTACTATTGTAAATTTCACGAGTTTAAACTTTCCTTAAAATTCGTTAATACCAAATGCCCTTAGAATATCTCTTTTGGCTTTATTTAATGTATAAGGCTCCCAACCTCTAGGACAAATTGTTCTTGATTCACTAGAACGAACCCAGTCATAAATAATTTCTACATATTTACCGCCATGCCATTTCGTCTTAATTTTTCTTGAAACTTCTTGGCATCTATAAATCACTTTTGCTTTACCGTTAGGTCTTACCACATCATTATTACAAACGCATAAACGCTTTTCTTTTTCCGACTTATACTGACCAGGTTTACAATGCTTGATTTTTTTAAATAGTTTTTTTGCAATAAGAGCTGAAGGGTCAACTCCTGTTCCATATAAAGATGCTTGATTGCTATTGCCTTCAAGCCTAGTTTTAGGAACTTCTGGATTTGGTTTTTTAGTATCAAACCAGCCTGTTTCGCCTGAATCTCCGGGAACTCTTGTACCATTAATATCAGGACAATCCATTTCATCATGGTCTCCACCACAATGAATACAACAATCACCAGGACCAAACCCCAACTTATCCCACTTATTCACCGCATTGTTCCCCACCATAGCATACAGATTTATCCCTCCTTGTTCTCCGATTGGGTCTCTATTAATCCATCGGGCGAAGCGGGGGGAGTAATAGCGGAAGCCGTAGTAATAAAGGTTTGCCAGATTATCAAAGAACTTTGTTGAGAATTTAAAGTTGAAATCGTCTTTTTTCAAGCCGGACTTTTCGGTTATGGCTCCGAACGGGGAATAGAAGTATGTAGCAACACTATTATTTGAACCATCAGAATATGCTGTAATATTACCATTGCCGTCGTAATATGCGAAGTAGCTGGAACTTGTGTCGTATACGGCGAGGAGTCCGCCCACGCCGCCAGCGCCTTGTTCCGAACCGGAAATATCGAGTCCCCAGGTGTAGTGTTTCTGTAGGACATCACTGCCGTTCAGGATGGCGACAAGGTTCCAGCCGTTGTAAACAAATCTTTCTTCCATGTCCAAAGTCCAGGCGGAGGGCACGAAGGTTTTTTAACCTAAAGCCTAAAGGCCAAAGTCTAAAGCCTGCTTTCGATTGTCAAAGAACATCCGGTACTACCCGCTTATTCTGAAATTCAAAAATCTGAAATCTTCCAAAATCAAAAACCTCAAACTCATCGTTTCTCAGAGTCATTTTCTTGGGGCGGAGGTGGAGGGTTCTTCTGTCCCGGAACTTGATGTTTGCCTACAGTTGTACGTTTATTTGACTTTTCAACTTTGTTATCATCGTTATCACCAAAAACAGAATCGTATAGGTAACAAGGACCATCCCAAAAGGTTTTTTCCAATGTGTAAAACGGTACGCCTATAACATAGTATCCGAGACGTGAAAATGTGTTATGTGTTAAATGTTTACATGAACTGTTCGAGCTGAAGCGGTCGAATGACTCGCAAGGGAGAATCACAGGAAAATATAGTATATAACCAACAGGATACAATGAATAATACCCAAAATGCGCAGGTGCTTTTACAAAATAGCTCGATTTGCTATAACCCCAAAAAGGAGAAGGAGTATCATAAGATGGATTTACTTCAAAAGGATAAGCCGAAACTTTACAAGATAACATGAAAAATATAGCTATCATATAAATTATTTTCAACATCACTTATCCCTTTGGTTAATAATTTGTTGATATTCCTAAAGTACAGAAAATATCCTACTTTTTTTCTGATGAGTATATATTGTCAAAACCCCAGTCAACATCATGAAAAATCATTTTTTATCTTTCGTATAATGGATAATTCGATGTTGATGATAGGTTAACCCCCATTCTAATGTATCATATGTTTTTCCTTTGTCTGCTCCTTTTGTGCATTCTGCACGAGTTTGAAACTGGTATGATATAGAATACTTAACCATGTCTTTTTTACTCATATTACTCATCCCCGGTTCATCTGAAAGCTTAGCAGGTTCATATTCATTTGGAGGCATAGCTTTGCCTGATTGATTTCCATTCCACCAGTTACCAAACCAAGTGAAAGAATCTTGGTAATACAGAGAATCTGGATTTGTTGTATCATCAAACCATCCATCTTCATCCATTTCACTTTCAACGTCATCTGGTTTTGTATGTTCTGTATGAACTTCAACCCAATCTAATGGTTCTAGCTTACCATTAGCTTTTGCCTCTGGAAGTTTTCCTTTTTTATACTTAAGCGAAACAATAGTAATTCTTGCCCGCTGAGCTAGTTTAATTTCTTCACAACAAAACCCGTCTTCCTTTTCTGGATAAAAGGCAATATCAACTTTTGCAGAGAAAGAACCCCAGAAAGAACTAACACTATCACTTCTAGCATTTTTCATCCAATAATATTTTCCCAATTTATCCCACTTATTCACCGCATCGTTCCCCACCATTGCATACAGATTGATTCCACCTCTTTCACCAATTGGGTCTCTATTAATCCATCTGGCGAAGCGGGGGGAGTAATAGCGGAAGCCGTAGTAATAAAGTCCGGTTAGGGTATTATAACACTTGGTTGAAAATCTAAACGGGCTGAATGTTGAACCTGACGATGCGGTTAACGCACCAAATGGACTGTACTCATATGAAGCGGCTAAAGCGCTGGAACCGTCGGTATAGGCGGTTATATTTCCGTTACCATCATAGGCGGGAAAATGAATTACACTTCCATCGCTTGCCATAAGTAAACCTCCAACACCTCCGGCTCCCTGTTCAGAGCCAGAGATATCTATTCCCCAGACATAACTTTTTGATAAGTTATCACTTTCATCCAATTCCGCAATCAGGTTCAGGCAGTCTGAAATTCAAAAATCTGAAATCTTCCAAAATCAAAAACAGAAGACTCATCGTTTCTCAGAGTCATTTTCTTGGGGTGGAGGTGGAGGGTTCTTCTGTCCCGGAACTTGATGTTTTCCTACAGTGGAGGGTTCCTTTTTTAGCTCCTCAGCAATTTTTGCCCCGTATTTTTTTAATAAAGTAGATATTTTTTTATCGTCCCATTTTAGTGCAATATCCAAGGCTGTTTCATTTGCACTGTTGACAATGTTTACGTCAGCACCATGTTTTAATAAGTATTCAGCCAACTTCAATGTTTTCATTTCGCCAAATTGTCCTTGTCCTTGAACAACAAACATCAATGCGGTAGAACCTTTGGGGAAATTACCGCTAATGATATAGTTAAGATTTGATGGGGCAACCAAATGCTTTGTTTTCAAATTTGGATTTGAACCACTTTTTATTAACAATTCAACTTTGGAGAAACTATTACCACTTGTGTAATCATTACATGCAAGCATTAGAGGCGTTAATCCCCACTCATCCTGAGAATTCACATTTAAACCACGTTTTATAAAAAAAGCGACATTATTCACAGTTGATTGAGATGCTGTTGCCATCAATAATTCTGGTTTTAACTTAAAACCTTTTCCTAATAAAAATTCAATCATTTCGACGTTATCAGACGGAGAATAGCACGCTGAAAGTAAAATATCCGAGTTTATATCTATCTTAGCACCTTTTGAAATTAAGTATTTAACGATATCTAAATTGCCTTTACGTGTGAGAAAAAACAAGGGGGAATATTCTTGGTTATTTTTACAATTTACATCTGCCTTGTTTTCAACTAACAGGACAATAATTTTTTTCTTATTATTAATACATGCTTTGATAAGTGGAGTATCATTGTTTCCTTCTCTTGCATTTACATTTGCACCATTTTCAAGTAAGAGTTTTGCCATCTCATAATAAGAGAGATGAACAGCATTAAGTAATGGAGTGACATTATTTCCATCTTTTGTATTTACATTTGCACCATTTCTCAGCAAAAGTCTGGCAATTTTGCAATAATTTTTCGAGGCACAAAAATTCAAAGGTGAATAATTGTTGTAATCCGCATTTTTTTGATTCACATCCGAACCTAATAATAGAGCTGTCTTTGCCAGTGGATAATTTCCATTTTTACAGCTATAGAATAAGAAATTCTGCCTAAAAACATAAATAGCAAACAAACAAAGACAAATGAATGCAAAGACAAAGACAAATAGAGAAATAGAAGTGAAATGAATCTTTGACGTAATAAAATTTTTCATTTTACTTTATCATTCTTATTTTTTAATTAAAAAGACTCTTTATCCTATCCCAATCACTTCCACCTTTTTGCCACCATTTTTTTTGTTTTTTTGGTGTAAATACTGTGGGAGTTGGACGAGGAATTTCACTGCCAGCACGGGTGTCTGCATCTATTTGTAGATATTTTCCTGACGTACTAAAACCTTTTTGATACTTCCACTTACCTGAACCAGCCTTTCTGATTCCACTGTTATTTTTTAACACGAGAAATTTAGCTGAACCAAGAAAACGGTCACTTTTACCTCCACACCTACAATAAACTTGTACCTTTACATACATATTTTCTTTCCATTCTGGAGTATCATAATAAGATGCCGTTCTATTGGTTGGTTTTAAATTTCCTTGTATCCCTCTATTTCCAGAAGGACTTACATCAGTATATCCTCCTACTAAACGCTCCCCAGAGGATTTATCATTATTTCTATATCTTTCTTTCCCATGGTTATCAGATATCCATGTTCCCTTTTTTCCTGTTGTTGATTTATGTTGAGTAAGTACAAGTTTAGCACCTTTGCCTGGGCATTCCCCGGCATTTGCTAAATATTGAACCTCAAAACCACCAATTCTTGTTGTTACTCGTAGACTTCTTTGTTTATCAGATGAAGATGTCTCTTTGGGACTATTTTTAATAATGTTATTCCCTTCTTCTGTATCCCTTTTTATTATTTTAAAATGTCCTAATCCCAACACATCCACCCAATTCACCGCATCGTTCCCCACCATCCCATACAGATTGATTCCTCCCTCTTCCCCAATTGGGTCTCTATTAATCCATCGGGCGAAGCGGGGGGAGTAATAGCGGAAGCCGTAGTAATAAAGTCCGGTTAGGGTATTATAACACTTGGTTGAAAATCTAAACGGGCTGAATGTTGAACCTGACGATGCGGTTAACGCACCAAATGGACTGTACTCATATGAAGCGGCTAAAGCGCTGGAACCGTCGGTATAGGCGGTTATATTTCCGTTACCATCATAGGCGGGAAAATGAATTACACTTCCATCGCTTGCCATAAGTAAACCTCCAACACCTCCGGCTCCCTGTTCAGAGCCAGAGATATCTATTCCCCAGACATAACTTTTTGATAAGTTATCACTTTCATCCAATTCCGCAATCAGGTTCAGGCAGTCTGAAATTCAAAAATCTGAAATCTTCCAAAATCAAAAACATAAAACTCATCGTTTCTCAGAGTCATTTTCTTGGGGTGGAGGTGGAGGGTTATTCTGTCCCGGAACTTGGTGTTTCCTTACATTACCATCATCTTTATCACCAAAAACAGAATCATACAGATAACAAGGACCATCCCAAAAGGTTTTTTCTAATGCAAAAAATGGTGTTCCTAAAATGAAATAACCTGTCGCTCCAAATGTTCCAAAAGAATACCATTTGCTCTGATTGTGCATTCTTATGATATTTAGTTTGCTATCTGCAACAGATAAAGGTAAACCTACAATATAACCTACTGGATACATTGTATAAAAACCACAATATGCTGGTATTTTAACAAAATAACTCGACTTTTCATAAAAAAATGTCGAATCGGGACAATCGAAATCGTCACAATACACATTATGTGTAAAAATAAGGAATATGCCTAATATAATTATCTTTTTTAACATATAGTTGTTCATATTATGAAAAAGTTGTGATTCTGCAAAATCATTGTTTCTTTCGTTGATTAGAAGTATCCAAAGGTTTGGAACTCTCATTACCACTTTCATTACCATTAAAAACAGCCCCATAAATATAGCATGGAAAATCCCAAAATGTTTTTTCTAAAATATCAAATGGCGCCCCAGTGACAAGATAGCCGGTGTTTCCGAATGTTGGCTGAGTAGCAACCTCGCAATATAGAATAGTATCTTTTAGCTTGAATTTAGATATGGACAAAAGCAATGGAAAATTGAATAAATAGCCACTCCCTTGCATGATATAATATCCAAAATAAGCTGGAAACCTTGTGAAACAACTCGATTTTTCGTAACACCATTTTGGGCTAGGGGAAAAATATCGCTTTTGCTTGAACAAATCAGCTTTCATATTAAATGCCAAAAATAATATAACAATAATTAACCAATTTTTCATATCTTTTCCTCCTATTATATGTCATTTTCCTTCTAAAGAAGTGAAGGATTACTATTTACGGAAGTATTTACTGACCGTACCTGATTGAGTTATTCCTTCACCCGGTCTAACCGTAAATCCCCATGATAAGGTATCATATTTTTACCTTTATCTTTCCCTTTAGTGCATACTGCAGTTGTCGTAAAACTGAAACGATAAATGAATTTTTCATCTTCTTTATTCAAAACTCCAGTAGAAGGACTATCTGTCAGTTTTGCTGGTTTATAATCATTTGGTGGTATTGCATGTCCAACTTGCTGTTCTCCTGCGGCATTTTTATTGTCCTGATAATATATAGAATCTTTTGTTGTTGTATCATCAAACCAACCATCTTCATCCATTTCACTTGCGACATTTTGCCCTTTCCAATATTTTATTTTGATGTCCATTATATCTGGAGTTTGAATCTTTCCTTTTGAGTCCAAAACATCTTTTTTGTCAAGAGATTTACCATTATTATTTTTTCTAATATATGCTTTTTCATTGTGTATTAGTTTGGTACCCACTATCCTAGCTTTTTGATGAAATTTTATTTCTTCACAACAAAACCCATCTTCCTTTTGCGGATAAAATGCAATTTTAGCTTTTACAGAATATCTTCTAATAAAATTTTCAGAACTTGGTGTAAAAGATTTCATCCAATAATATTTCCCCAAATAATCCCACTTATTCACCGCATCATTCCCCACCATCCCATACAGATTGATTCCTCCTTGTTCTCCTATTGGGTCTCTATTAATCCATCTGGCGAAGCGGGGTGAGTAATAGCGGAAGCCGTAGTAATAAAGGTTCGACAGATTATCAAAGAACTTTGTTGAGAATTTAAAGTTGAAATCGTCTTTTTTCAAGCCGGACTTTTCGGTCATGGCTCCGAACGGTGAATAGAAGTAAGACGCGACGGCGCTGCTTGCCCCGTCAGTGTAGGCCGTGACGTTGCCGTTTCCGTCGTAATATGCGAAGTAGCTGGAACTTGTGTCGTATACGGCGAGGAGTCCGCCCACGCCGCCAGCGCCTTGTTCCGAACCGGAAATATCGAGTCCCCAGGTGTAGTGTTTCTGTAGGACATCACTGCCGTTCAGGATGGCGACAAGGTTCCAGCCGTTGTAAACAAATCTTTCTTCCATGTCCAAAGTCCAGGCGGAGGGCACGAAGGTTTTTTAACCTAAAGCCTAAAGGCCAAAGTCTAAAGCCTGCTTTCGATTGTCAAAGAACATCCGGTACTACCCGCTTATTCTGAAATTCAAAAATCTGAAATCTTCCAAAATCAAAAACAGTAAACTCATCGTTTCTCAGAGTCATTTTCATGGGGTGGAGGTGGTTTTACAGGAACATCATCTAGTAGTGGTTTGCCTGTAGCATCAAAATCTATAGGTTTTATCCCATAATAATTTTGATTTTTTACATTTGCATTAAGTATTTTTATCAGGAAATCATATAATTTTTTGTTTTTAAATATTTTTATATCTCCATAGAGAATTTTTATACGTCCCTTTTTATCAAAAGCTACATTTTCTACTACAATCCAGTTTGGCCATAGTTTTGATGTTGAATAATTAAATAGTATATCACCTTTTTTATCAAAGAATATATAAAAGTAAAATCCGCCAATTGCAGGTATTGCATATCCCCTTTTTGATGTTTCTTTACGAAAATTATTTAATTGTATATTTTGTTCATTTGTTATTTCGATATTATTAGTTACTGAGACAAGAAAGCCAAGAATATTAGAATTTTCCTTCTTGTTATAATCTAACGCAAGGGAAGCCTTTTTGTCCTCATGATAGATTACAAGGTGGTCGACAGACTGCCCACATAAACCATTATTACCTTGGATAACACATCCAGAAATATTAATTAATATAATTAAGGAAAACCAATATATTTTACAGTTATTTATCATAATTATCTGAAATGTTAATATTTGCACGATTCTCTATGTACGACTTCTCCATGTCCGATTTTTTGTTGCTTCATCCATCGTCGCCCCAAGAAATCTCCTGGTTTAACTTTAATCAAAACTATCTTACAACATTCTTTTAATGATTTACACATAGTATTTTTTGCGTATCCCTTTAATTTCGCCAAATCATCATTATATGCTTCAGTCATTGTAATTGCTTTAGGATGTCGCTTTTTACCATTTTTATCATTGTCATAAGGTACTAGAAGCTTCTTGTTACCGCCTAATCTGTTTTTTATTGGTGCATGTGCATCGGGAAATTTTTTCTTCAATAATACATCATTTACTTTATTTCTGTAACATGTCAGAAAATTATATTTCTGCCCTTCAGATGGCTTATATGATGGGTCTAATGCATCAGCTTCTGCTCCGGTTCTGTGTTCTGGTACTATAAAAATGACACAATTTTTGCGATATTTTATTTTTCCCTTATAACAACATTGAGATTTAGGATTCATATAGGTCTTACTATCCCCACAACAGCAACGTCTTCCACTGGGAGTTCCTCCTGCCTTTTTACATTTTTCAGCTTTATCTGCGGCTGATATCTTCCATCCCAAATAATCCCACTTGTTCACCGCATCGTTCCCCACCATCCCATACAGATTTATTCCTCCATTTATACCGATGGGGTCTCTGTTAATCCATCTGGCGAAGCGGGGGGAATAATAGCGGAAGCCGTAGTAGTAAAGCCCGGTCGAGTTATCAAGGAACTTGGTGGAGAAGCGGAAATTAAAGTCGTCCTGCTTCGTGCCACTCTTCGATATTATAGCACCAAATGGCGAATAATCATAGTCGGCAACCAGATTGCTGCTACCGCCGGTATAGGCCGTCACGTTTCCATTGCCGTCGTAATATGCGAAGTAGCTGGAACTTGTGTCGTATACGGCGAGGAGTCCGCCCACGCCGCCAGCGCCTTGTTCCGAACCGGAAATATCGAGTCCCCAGGTGTAGTGTTTCTGTAGGACATCACTGCCGTTCAGGATGGCGACAAGGTTCCAGCCGTTGTAAACAAATCTTTCTTCCATGTCCAAAGTCCAGGCGGAGGGCACGAAGGTTTTTTAACCTAAAGCCTAAAGGCCAAAGTCTAAAGCCTGCTTTCGATTGTCAAAGAACATCCGGTACTACCCGCTTATTCTAAAATTCAAAAATCTGAAATCTTCCAAAATCAAAAACAGAAAACTCATCGTTTCTCAGAGTCATTTTCTTGGGGTGGAGGTGGGTTCATTTACTTTCTTGTATCGATTAGTTTTCCCTTTGTTATTTTTACCGAATGCCATTTAGTTTTGATGTTAGGGTAATATTTCATATATGCTTGGATTTCATAATTGCCAGGAGGTAAATTGCAAATAAATACTAATTTAAATATTTTCTTTTTTTTTGCTGGTAAATGATAAATTGAAGATATAGCAGAACAAGATGTGTAGTCATCATATAAATTAAATATTTTTCTACTTTTATTTTTTGCAATAACACCGAAATTATTTGATATATGGTCATTCAGCCATTCTCTGAAAATAATATCTTTACTACCTTTATTTGATAACTTCAAGCTTAACGGACACCCTCCTTGTTTATATTCTGATGAAATCTCCTTAAAAGATAAAATAAGATTATCCTTAACATATTGAGGCGTTTCATTAATATCAGCTACAACAGAATCAGAGTTGCAAATGATTGAAATCAACAGAATACTACTTAAAATACACATTAATTATTTTTCCTTTTTTTCTTACAACACATAGAGGAAACGACCCGTTCAGGACTATTATTTTTCCAGTAATCATCCGCATCTTTTAAATAACCATCAACAGAATAAGTTCCATCAGAATTTTTCGGTCTGCGATTACCAACATATTCCCAGCTTTTTTCACTACCATCCTTTTCTGAGCAATTTCTTTTTATTCCATGATAGTCCAAACGATAGTCATCCCTCACAGTCTCTTTCTTCATATAAAATCCTCTAGGTATTTTAACTTTCTTTTTTTCCTCTCTTGCCCAATAGACGTCATTCCAGAAATCTTTTCCCTTGTGACGCTTTTTTGTGGCATCAATTTCACGTTGCTTTTGTTCATCTGATAGTTTACTCCATCTTGTTTTACCAAATTTCTTTATGTAAACATACACCATCATTGTTGATTCATGGTCGCAATCACATTTGCAATTGGCACTCTTACTTTTTTTACATACCCAGCCAAGTTTTTTAAACGTTGACGCTAATGAATCTTTTCCAGGAAATAAAGCACTTCCTATTCCAGAAGCATGCCCTATACAGTTTATTTTATCTTTACATACTTCATAATTCCCCAATTTATCCCACTTATTCACCGCATCGTTCCCCACCATTGCATACAGATTGATTCCACCTCTTTCACCAATTGGGTCTCTATTAATCCATCTGGCGAAGCGGGGGGAGTAATAGCGGAAGCCGTAGTAATAAAGTCCGGTTAGGGTATTATAACACTTGGTTGAAAATCTAAACGGGCTGAATGTTGAACCTGACGATGCGGTTAACGCACCAAATGGACTGTACTCATATGAAGCGGCTAAAGCGCTGGAACCGTCGGTATAGGCGGTTATATTTCCGTTACCATCATAGGCGGGAAAATGAATTACACTTCCATCGCTTGCCATAAGTAAACCTCCAACACCTCCGGCTCCCTGTTCAGAGCCAGAGATATCTATTCCCCAGACATAACTTTTTGATAAGTTATCACTTTCATCCAATTCCGCAAACAGGTTCAGGCAGTCTGAAATTCAAAAATCTGAAATCTTCCAAAATCAAAAACAGTAAACTCATCGTTTCTCAGAGTCATTTTCATGGGGTGGAGGTGGTTTTACAGGAACATCATCTAGTAGTGGTTTGCCTGTAGCATCAAAATCTATAGGTTTTATCCCATAATAATTTTGATTTTTTACATTTGCATTAAGTATTTTTATCAGGAAATCATATAATTTTTTGTTTTTAAATATTTTTATATCTCCATAGAGAATTTTTATACGTCCCTTTTTATCAAAAGCTACATTTTCTACTACAATCCAGTTTGGCCATAGTTTTGATGTTGAATAATTAAATAGTATATCACCTTTTTTATCAAAGAATATATAAAAGTAAAATCCGCCAATTGCAGGTATTGCATATCCCCTTTTTGATGTTTCTTTACGAAAATTATTTAATTGTATATTTTGTTCATTTGTTATTTCGATATTATTAGTTACTGAGACAAGAAAGCCAAGAATATTAGAATTTTCCTTCTTGTTATAATCTAACGCAAGGGAAGCCTTTTTGTCCTCATGATAGATTACAAGGTGGTCGACAGACTGCCCACATAAACCATTATTACCTTGGATAACACATCCAGAAATATTAATTAATATAATTAAGGAAAACCAATATATTTTACAGTTATTTATCATAATTATCTGAAATGTTAATATTTGCACGATTCTCTATGTACGACTTCTCCATGTCCGATTTTTTGTTGCTTCATCCATCGTCGCCCCAAGAAATCTCCTGGTTTAACTTTAATCAAAACTATCTTACAACATTCTTTTAATGATTTACACATAGTATTTTTTGCGTATCCCTTTAATTTCGCCAAATCATCATTATATGCTTCAGTCATTGTAATTGCTTTAGGATGTCGCTTTTTACCATTTTTATCATTGTCATAAGGTACTAGAAGCTTCTTGTTACCGCCTAATCTGTTTTTTATTGGTGCATGTGCATCGGGAAATTTTTTCTTCAATAATACATCATTTACTTTATTTCTGTAACATGTCAGAAAATTATATTTCTGCCCTTCAGATGGCTTATATGATGGGTCTAATGCATCAGCTTCTGCTCCGGTTCTGTGTTCTGGTACTATAAAAATGACACAATTTTTGCGATATTTTATTTTTCCCTTATAACAACATTGAGATTTAGGATTCATATAGGTCTTACTATCCCCACAACAGCAACGTCTTCCACTGGGAGTTCCTCCTGCCTTTTTACATTTTTCAGCTTTATCTGCGGCTGATATCTTCCATCCCAAATAATCCCACTTGTTCACCGCATCGTTCCCCACCATCCCATACAGATTTATTCCTCCATTTATACCGATTGGGTCTCTGTTAATCCATCTGGCGAAGCGGGGGGAGTAATAGCGGAAGCCGTAGTAATAAAGGTTTGCCAGATTATCAAAGAACTTTGTTGAGAATTTAAAGTTGAAATCGTCTTTTTTCAAGCCGGACTTTTCGGTTATGGCTCCGAACGGGGAATAGAAGTATGTAGCAACACTATTATTTGAACCATCAGAATATGCTGTAATATTACCATTGCCGTCGTAATATGCGAAGTAGCTGGAACTTGTGTCGTATACGGCGAGGAGTCCGCCCACGCCGCCAGCGCCTTGTTCCGAACCGGAAATATCGAGTCCCCAGGTGTAGTGTTTCTGTAGGACATCACTGCCGTTCAGGATGGCGACAAGGTTCCAGCCGTTGTAAACAAATCTTTCTTCCATGTCCAAAGTCCAGGCGGAGGGCACGAAGGTTTTTTAACCTAAAGCCTAAAGGCCAAAGTCTAAAGCCTGCTTTCGATTGTCAAAGAACATCCGGTACTACCCGCTTATTCTGAAATTCAAAAATCTGAAATCTTCCAAAATCAAAAACCTCAAACTCATCGTTTCTCAGAGTCATTTTCTTGGGGTGGAGGTGGAGGGGTTTTTACAGTGGATTTTGATGATTCCTTCAAAGCCGAGTCAAATTCTGTGGGTTCAAGTGTTTTTATTTTTTCGCCATTTTTATAAATTTCAATGAATGATACTTTTCCGTTATCATCATATCCTATAAATTTCCCGTTATTCTTTCCATTACGGCAATCAACACTAAATTCTTTCTTGCCATTTTTATTCCACTGTTCGTATTTTCCGTCATATTTTCCATCTTTATAATGTATAATTTGCTTTATATTACCATTTTTATACCAACTTTTCCATATCCCGTTTAATTTTCCGTTTTTATAATTTTTTTCGATAATCTTTTTCCCATCCTTATCCCATACTTGAAAATTCCCAACTAATTTTCCATTTTTGTAATTTTGAGATGCTTGCAAGGTTCCGTTTTTATGCCACATTATAAATGTTCCATCTCGTAAATTATTTTTGTAATTGCCGACACTTTGTTTCTGCCCATTATCAAAAAAAGTGACTATTTGACCATCTAGTTTCCCTTTTTTATATTCAAGCTGTCCCATTAATTTGCCATTTGGATACCATTTGGATAAAGTACCGTTTATTACACCATTTTTATAAAATAGAGTTACTTTTTTACCATCTTTAAAAAAACTACTCGCTTTCCCTTCTAACTTCCCATCTTTAACATTACCAGAAAACTCTAACTTTCCATCACTGGAATACTTTTTAATAGGACCATTGTATAATGATTTAGTTTTAACGTATATGTATCTATTACTCTTTTTATCAAAAAGAATATTATCTGGTATAATATTTCTTTTGTTATTTCTTGTACAACCTAATAAGAATAGAGTAATAAGTACAAAAATTAACAAGTTAATATAAAGCCTCATTTTTCTCCCTTTGCCTTAGTTTTTATTATTTTTTATATCTGTCGACTCTTTTTTTACAATTATTCGCACATCTTTTATCACTGTAATATGCTTTCCATGCATCAAATTTCGCATCTGGCTCCAATGATGTTCCTTCATCAAAAATAGCTGAGTCAAGAAGCTTGCTAACCTCCTTAGCTTTTTCTTTTGGAGTCGAATCTCCTTGGGAATAATGAGGTTGTGTTGTGTCAACTGTTTTGATTAGTATACTTTTCTCAACGTCGAAATCTTTTATCGTGAAATTGTCTGTTTCACCCTTTATATAATTTATTTCAATTTCACAATAACATGTCCTGTAATATGTAACTCTAGGAGCAAACATTTCTGTGTCTTCTTTTACATAAGATTTTAACAATTTTGCATCACACACTTTATTTTTAGGTAATGTCCCATTTTTTGCTTGTCTTTTTCTTACAGCTTTTTGAAATGCTTCTATTTCTTCTTCGGATGGAAAAACATCAAATACTTCTGGAATATACTCAATACCACAGTCCCATTTACAATGTGGACCGGGATGCCATCCATCTTTAGTCGGAGTAATTCTTTTATTTCCTAAATCATCCACCCAATTCACCGCATCGTTCCCCACCATCCCATAAAGATTAATTCCTCCTCTTTCACCAATTGGGTCTCTATTAATCCATCTGGCGAAGCGGGGGGAGTAATAGCGGAAGCCGTATATTGCTAAGTTCAAAACTGCCAACAGGCGTTATTTATCCGGTGCCGAAATCGCCCTATAGCAAGTTCTGAAGGTTGTCAAAGAACATATAATAATAGTTTTACGCTTAATACTTTAATTATAAGATACATGCCAAGTACGATTTGTCAAGCAAATAACCTACTAAAATTAGCTGTCTTTTTCACGTGGATGACACTTTTTTAAAGTCTTTTTCAAGTCTTCCACTCCGAGTTTGACGTAATGCTTTAAAGTTTCAAGATTTTCATGTCCTAACATGTCTTTTACGTGATAGATATTTGCTCCTCCCCGGATGAGTTCAGTAGTACATGAACGTCTGAAAGTATGACAGGTAATATCCTGCTTAATCTTGTCACAATGCTTATGAATAATTTTGAATAAGCTATGGTACTTCAGACTTGTCCCGGTGCTGTTCAGGAACAATGCTTCTTTCTCATTGGAAGTCAACAGAAAAGGTCTGACTGCCTTAATATAAGTTGTGAGGAACTTTAATGCTGTTTCACCAACCGGAACGACTCTTTCTTTCGCACCTTTTCCAAAGACTGTTAAAGTGGCATTTCTAATGTCAACGCTTCTGATTGTGAGATTGCAGACTTCACCTGCTCTGATTCCACTTGAATACATGATTTCCATAATTGTCCGGTCACGATAACCAACAGGATTAGATATGTCAATGGAAGATAAAAGTTTGCGCATATCAGAATGTTTTACAATTCCCTTTGGCAACATCTTCGGTTCTTTAACATATTCCAGAATTTCAGTAAGATGATAACTGATATGTCCACGTTTCGCCAGGAACTTCAGGAAACACTGAATATTGCCTATTCTGGTGTTGATAGTGCGTGGTTTAAGGGGAATCCCATGTTTGGTATGGGTTTCAGCTAAATGCGCTTGAAATGCGTGCAAATGACCAGAACTTAATTTGTCAGAAGTAACAACTTGCAAATCCTCCAAATACCTTATGAACATAATGAGAATGAAGCGGTTATTCTTGATGGTGTAGTTACTGTAATTCTTTCCTTTTAACCATTCAATATATTTATCCAACAATTCAGATAGTGTAATCATTGTTATTTACCAATCTTTGAATTCTTGTGCATTGCCTTGATTTCGGTGATGGTCAATTGCAGATACTGACTGAGGTGTCTCATACTTGCATGACCCAATAATAATTGGATTTGTGCCGGGTGCGCTCCATTTCTCAGCATGTGAGTGGCACAAGCTCTTCTGATTGCATGAACTGAAATATTATTTTCAATATTTGCTTTCTTTGCGTAATTTGACAGCATCTTTTGTATGGCAATCTGCGAAGGTCTCCGGTGGTATTGGCTAATCCAAAGTGAGTTGTCATCTAAATTATTGGATAAAAGTTCTTTGCGTATCCCATTCAAATATTTATCCAGATAGAAAACCGCCTGACTGGTGAGTGGAAGCATCCTTTCTTTTCTGCCTTTTCCTAACACTCTTAAAATATTATTATTCAAATCAATTGAAAATATTGTTAAGCATAATAGTTCGTTTAATCTGAGTGCGCAACCGTAAGCCACTTCCATAATTGCCCTGTCTCTGATACCGCACGGAGTAGTCAAATCAGGCATGGAAAGCAACTTATTCATGTCTTCTTCTGATGGAACTGACTGTAAACGTCTTTCTGTTTTGATTGTTCCCAATTCAGAAGCAGGATTAACAAATATCACTCCGCTATTTTCAAGCCATTGAAAGAATAATTTCAATACTCTGACATACATTTGAATACTGGCCGGTTTGAATTTGGCATTGACCAACGACAACCCATACTTTTCCAAATCTGCAAGTGTCACATCCTGTATCCGGTTGACTTTTTCAGCAGTTAAGAATGCCAATAATCTGTTCAATGGGTAGCGGTAACTTAAAATGGACTTGTAGGTGTAGTTTAAATCTTTCAATTGAGTAAGAAATTCTTCTTTAAGTTCCTGAAAAGGTATACTTACAAAACTGCTTTTATTACCACTTACCATATATATACATTTCCTGATTTTCGGCAACGTCTTTGTTAATTCCTGATTTTCAGTTGTTTATATTAAAAATCCATTTTGGCAACGTCCGGCAACAGCCTCATTTTTCATTTTGGCAACGTCCGGCAACGTTGGCAACGTCTTCACTTTTCCCACGGCAACACTTCGGTATTGTTGTCAATGTTGATAAGGCGATAGAATTTCATTCTGCTGTTAGATGCCCGGTCAAGAAGAACATATTCAGCATCTACCAACTCCATGAGAAATATCCTTAATCGTGAACGTTTCCACCCGGCGTATTCACACAGTTCCCTCCTGGTAAAGGTTATCTCTCCCGGACTGACATGATTGTCTGGATTGTTTTTATTCAACTTCTTTAACTTTTCATCAACAAGAGTTTCAATCTGTTCCAGTAAATCCCTGCCAGGAATTGACAAATCATCCAATGCTTTTGCCAGAATTTCCTTTGCAATTTTGTTGGCAATCTCAATATCGTCAGAATCAACCTCAATATATCTGACTCCATTATGTACTTTTATTTCCTTCCTTAACTGACGCAGGAACGCTACGGTATTAATCAATCCAAGATATTGCGGTTGTCCTCTTCTGCTTTGCAGTCGGTTATCTTTGTAAGCTATTTCACTGGCATATGGGTTTACCACCTTATATGGTTTCAACAGCCTTTGAAAGTTGCGGTGTACTGTTCTGATGGATTCTATTTCAAGATTTTCCACAACCCCATCTAACGTGTGCAATTTCCTTTGTGCTTCCAATATCGCTTCAGTTTGTTCTTTTGATTCTGAAACAGAAGTCACAATAAATCGTGATTTAGTTTCAGGGTCAGTATTAACTTTTGTTGTCGTAATTATGACTGCAACAGGTCCTTCAACATGATTTTGCATTGTGGTCAGTCTCCCGGTTGCATCGTCTCTGATTGTGGTTTCTGTTGTCAACCCGTCAGATGTAATCAGATTGCGTAATGCATACGAAGCGTCTTCCGCTCCGGCTTCTTCTTCCAATGCCAAAACCTTGTGTTTAATGGATGTTCTCCCCATATAGAAGAGAGCTTTGCCTGAAAGGTTCGTGAGTTTCAGCATTTCTTCTGGTGGACAGAATTTTAAACAACTGTCCTGTAATTTGCTTTTTCCTGCCCCGGACGATGAAAGAATCATAAGGGATAATGGATTGTCCATCTTTCTGCTGGTCATGCACAAATAACTCAATAAGGCGTTTTGTTCTTCTCCAATAAGTCCTGATTTGTGATAGTCTGAGAGTATTCTTTCAATCAGGTTATCAGACTTCCCCAGTTCAATAGCATCTTCCCGGTCTTTCGGAGTCATAGCGGTTGCCTTAATTGAACTTAAAGGCATTACAGTTTTATTGGCAGTCGCTTCACATAACGCCATGAACTTATTCAAATCTGCATTGATGGTTTCAGGAAGTTCATCCAGTGACAATGTCAAATCAGATGCCAACAGTCTTCTTTCCTTACTCGAATAGAGATTAACGGTGTCAACATGGATTTTTCCAGACTTTTCAACTCTCAATGTGACTTTAAGTTTACGATTGTTTTTGTCAATTGAAATGGCATGATAGGTTCTTAATCCATACTTGACTTTAAACCCGTTATCAGAGTGCATGGCTTCATTTTGTTCCGGTTTGTTATCTATAGGGGTGCTTTCAATGAATTCCCTGAGTCTTTCAGCACCGTATTCAAGCAGATATGAATTGACGGTATGACATTCAGGCAGATTTAATTCACGACAAGAAACATCATCAGGAACTTCACCTGATATGGCATTGGTAATCCCGGCCATTTCAAGACTTAGCACTTCCAGGATTGTATCAACTCTGAAGTATTCAGAATATGTTTGCGTTACGGCTTCATTAAAGCATCCTCTTGGCAAATCAGGCAGATAGATATGTTCACCACCGGAATTGATTCCCGCGATGTTCACAATCCTGTTATCGCTATCCAGAACGGGAAATGTCACACATCCATCAAAGTACTCTTTCCCATCGCGTAAGATTCCTGATTCAGCAAGTTCTTCTAGCACTTTGCCCTGTTCCGGTAAAGCTTTAAGCAATGAACCATCAGTATATCCTGTCGTTCGTTTTCCATAAATGCCAGCATCAGTAATTCCAAACTTCGCCAACAGTGATTTACCTTCAGTTGTGCTGTCAAAGATTTTACAGTAGAATTGAACGGCTTTTCCTAGTAATGTTTGCAGATTTGATTCTGATAGTTTTGTCATTCGTATATATCTTGTTATTTCATTTCCCAATTAACTTGGTTGATAACAGAGTTTTGTCAACAGGCCGCTTTCATCTTTTTTCCTTCTTTTTTGGTTGCCCCGGTGCGTTCCGCTCTTCCAGGCGCGGCAGAAAGTGAACTTGGATTACATTCCAAAACTTGAATTCTCCCCCGGATAAGGTATATATATTAGCATTGAACACAAAAACAGGAGATATTGAGTACAACAAGATTACTGACATAAAACAATTTTAAATAGCTTTTTGGCGGCGACTGCCCTACACCACATTTTCTAACACAAACCGCCTCCATGATGCCTCCCATTTGGGTGCATTGTCATGGCGTGTTTGTGTGGATGTGGTGTCCAGGGCAAACTAAGTGGCAATGTACCCTTTTCGCATTGGTACATTCCATTCAAAAATAGAAACACAAAAGGATGGATTAGAAATGGAAGAGGCGATGATAGTAGCTTGTCCCAAATGCGGTGGAGAATTGAAAATTGATGCAAGCATGATTGGTGTCAATGCGCGGTGTCCGCACTGCAACACCGGCATTTTAATTGAACATAATGATGAAGCAGAAAAAAATCAGAAGCAATCACCAGAACCATTAGAAACACCCCATAAAACAGAATTATCTCAACAGCCATTAAATCATTCCACATCTTCTGAAAAGCAAGAGCAATTAAAACAGTCTTCAGAGTCTATCAGGGAAGATGCTTCAGAATCAATTCAGCAAGAAGAAACGTCTTTTGAGTTCATTTGCCCGGAGTGTAATACAGTCCAAGTGATCGATAAGAATATGGTTGGCAAGAAAATTGACTGTGAAGGTTGTTGTGAAGAGGTTGAAATATTTATTCCTGAAACTAAACCTTGCCCCCATTGCGGTGAAAAGATCAAAATCAAGGCAAAGGTTTGTAAGCATTGTAAGAAAAATACTGACAAATCAGTAACGCCTGTTAGTACCGGGCAAGACGAGAAACAATGCTCTAATAGTCTTCCTGCATCAAATTGCGTAAGCAATTATCCAGAAAGCATGTGTTCAGCAGAAAATGAACTTAGTAGCGGCACGAAAGAAAATATGCAAGATGAAAATATGGATGCAGGAAATAGTAAAATAGATTATGCAACTGTATACGAAGTCGGAAGAAACCAAAAGATCATTTTATGGCTGTTTTTATCAGCAATAATAGCATTTATTTTTCCTCCTCTCATATTTGTTGTTCAACTTGTTTTTGTCTTCTTTATCTATAAGCTATTTCGCTTAATGAATAGAAAGCATGTCGTGTTCTGGTGTGTGCTGATTTGTATTCCGGGAATAGGTTATTTTGTTCTATTTTGGCTAAATGGTGAAATCATTTCTTTTCTTCGTAAACACGGATTGAATGTGGGCTTCATGGGGGTTGGCAAAGAGCAACTTAATAGTTTCAAAGTCTTTTATGAGAAGAAGCGTAAAGCTCAATTAGAAAAGAAACAAGCCCAAATTGAGAAGAAGCAAGCCAGCATCGCCAAATTTGAAGATTTGGTAGCGATGAAGGATAAAGGTGAAATATCGGAAGAAGAATTTATAGAAAGGAAAAAAGAAATATTGGGTTTTTAACAGGCAACTATTTTGACGTATTGATGGAGAAAGATGATGATTGGAAAAAATGAAAAAGGAAAAAGCAATGAACAAAAAAATATTCACGTTGATTGAACTTCTTGTTGTAATAGCCATAATTGCGATACTATCTGGTTTACTACTGCCAGTGATAAACAAAGCCAGAATGAAAGCAAGAGTGAATTCCTGTGTAAACAATTTGAAGCAGGTCGGTCTGTATCTTGGCATGTATTGCGATGACAATGCTGGTTTTATACCGTTGCATGACCCAACATATGTATTGGGTTATCAAGGTGATGATTTCACTGAATATTATGGTCAAGCAAAAATATACAGAAACAGCAGTAACAGCACCAATCTTGGTTTAGGCGTTTTAATTGAGGATGGAATGCCTGTTGACGTGCTGGGCTGTCCCGCTAATGAAACAAAGTATGATTCACAGGATTTTGATCCTGCTGGTGTTAAAAGCGCATGGAATCAAAGAGCGGCTATTTCCAGTGACATTCACTCAGCTTATCTGTATCGTGAAACATCAACGATGCATCCTGACGGCAATGGGCGTTTTAATGCTGTTCTTAGCCACCCGGACAATGCCGGGAGAGGCGTTGTCATGGATTATGCAACAATTTCATCAATGCCTGGTTCAAGTCGCTCACCGCACAAATATCAAAGTGTAAACATTCTTTACAGTGATCTTTGTGTGTTGGGATTTCCCAATTCTGTTGTTCCGGCAAAGCCTTTCACATATGGCGATGATGCTTTGAACCCCAAAGTTTGGACAAGCGTAGACAACGCAAGGAAAAATTAACTTCATACAATTTTAAAGATAGTTAAAATTGGGGCAACTATCTTTATCCTTCTATGATAAATGTCAAATAAAGCATTTCTAAGTCATTCTGAGGTGTTTTGGGCAATTATCCACTCTTGCACCGGGAGACTCCGCTAAAACTCCTTGGAATTGCCATAAATGATTATTACGCGATGGTGCAATAATCATCTTCCAAATGAAAAAATATCAATTTTTTTGCAAAAGTTCTTCAACACTTTTGGAATAAGCCGGTATAATAGATGATGTTTATTTAAAACATCATCTTATCAGGAACTTCTCTGTTAATCCTTATTTTATTTCTTCTTTCATTAATATTATTTGTAAAGCAATGAAGAGATTTAGTAAATCATCAAAGATAATATATTGCTTTTGACAACGTATTTTGTGGCTAAACAAAAAAAATCAAAAAAATTTCAAAAAGATCGTCTTCACTTTTGATTCTGCTCGGTATGATAAAATCAAATGGTAAAAGTTTATCATAGTTAGCAGAGGGTAACATAGAAAGTAGAATAGCCTCTCATTATTTAAATTTGTTGCCATAGTTGGTTAAAGAGCTAAGTAAAATTGAAACGATTGTTTAAAGCTGTTATGGGTCCATAATTTATGGTTTTGCTTAACTCGCCCATAACAGCTTTTTTTATAAGGTTAATAATAATGAGCTTAAAAGAGTTAGCAAAGTCGGTCAGGGATAATTTTGATTGTCATGATATACTTGCAATGTTCGGAATCCAAACAGGTAATAAAAATGGGAAAATAAACTGCCCGTTCCCGAATCATGACGATCATGATCCGTCTTTTAGTATTTATGATAATGGCAACAGGTGGAAATGTTTTGTTGATAATATTGGTGGAGATTGTATTAATCTTTATGAGAAATTAAACAATATTTCCAATAATGACGCAATTCGAGAACTTGCCGACAAAGCCGGTATTACCCAGAAAGTGAAAACCAAAAATAATAATTATGTTCCACGGATAATTGAATTGATAGATGATGGTTTTACGGCAACACAATACTATGATTATGTTGACACAATGGGAAAATTCGTATTCCAAGTTGTCCGGCTCGAACATAAAGAGAAAGCAAAAGAATTTATTCAGCGCACCGCCTGGAGCGGAAAGAGCAAACCAGCAAATGAATCCCATAATGAATGGTGTGACACTTTAAAGTATCTTAAAAGCAAAACAAAATTGCCTCTTTACAATTTACCCGGCGTTACCCGCGAAGATAAAATAGTTTGGGTCGAAGGTGAAAAGGATGTTCTCAGTTTAAAGCAATATGGGATTGTTGCAACAACAAACAGCGGTGGAAGTGGAAATTATAAAAATTTTGATCTGTCTGTCTTGTCCGGCAAAGATGTTGTCATTATCCCGGACAACGACGTGGCTGGTTATAAAGGAGCTGTGATGGTGTGCGAAAGTATTTTAAAAATTGCTAAAAATGTTTCTTTTGCCGAAGTGCCATTAGATGAACCAAAATCTGATGTGACAGACTACGTTCATAAGTTGAAAAAGGACGGCAAAACTGATTCGGAAATATCTGATGAGTTAAAGAAACTGCTTACGCAAAATCTATCTGTTGATTCAATCAGGCAAAAGATTAAAAATGAAACCGCTGACAAGTCATCTGAAACTGAAATGTCATTCTGGTTTATTGATGGAAAAACAAATCAGATAAAAATCGATGTCAATATGTTACTGGAATGGCTGGAAGATCAAGGATTTGCCAAGGTGTATCTTCAAAGCGATCATGAATCATCATTAATCAAATTGGAACACAATATTGCTCATGAAGTGAGTAAAGAAAACATTATAGATTACACACTTAATTATTTAGATAAAACAAACTTGGATGTAAAAAGGATTTTACGTCCGGCAACCAGTAATTATTTGGGAAGTGATAAACTGAAAACTCTGAAAACAATTAATAAAGAATTCCAGCGGGACGCGAAAGAACATTCTTTCATTTACTTTAAGAATGGTTTTGTAAAAACAACAAAAGACAAAATTGAATTATTGCCATATGATATGCTGAATGATAAAATCTGGCATAGAGATATTAACCCACGGGATTTTCAACAAGGAAGTTCTGATGGGGTGTTTTCAAAATTTATCGAATTAGTATGTGCAGAAGATTCTGAAAGAGTTAAAGCATTACGCTCCGCGATTGGATACCTCCTGCATCGCTTTAAAGAAGAATCATCAGCAAAAGCAATAATCCTTTGTGATGAATCCATCGAAAGTGAAAACGGCGGCACCGGCAAGGGCATAATTGCCAAAGCTATTGGTCGCATCGTTCCGACACAAAGCCTTGACTTTAAACATCGAAAATCAAACCAATTCGTTTTACAGGACGTTAAGCCGGACACAAGAGTGGTTCACTTTAATGACGTGCCTGAAAGATTTGATTTCAGGATGTTTTTCAATGCGATTTCTGACGACATGGAAATTGAGAAAAAGAACGATCTGAGATATTCAATATCCTTTGAAAATTCTCCGAAATTTATGATTTCGAGTAACTTTGCGGTTACTGGTGAAGGAGATTCCCACGTTAGACGCAAAGTTGAATATGAACTTTGTAACTATTTTAATCCAAAACGAACCCCTTATAATGAATTTGGTCACGCACTGTTCCGGGAGTGGGATGAACTTGAATGGGGGAAGTTTGATAACTACATGGTCGAATGCGTTCAATTATATTTGAATGAAGGTTTAATTGAACCTGTGTTAGTCAACATGGCCAAGAAGAAATTGATTGCATCAACACATAAAGATTTTGTCAGTTGGTGTGAGCAAAGAGACTGGAGCAATAAGATAGACCAAAAACAACTCAGATTTTTTATTGAAGAAGATACTGGTCTTATATTGAAATCAACTCAACAAGCAAAAAAATGGTTAAAGCAATATGCGGAATATGCCGGGTATGCAATGGAAGAAAAAACAGAAAATGATTCAAATGGTAAAACATGCAAAATGCTTTATTTAACCAAACAAGCTAAAACCACTGATGGGAAATCTATAAATTAAAGCAAGGATTGAAATATGATTGGTTACAAAATTCGGATGATATTACAAATTGACACAATTTTCATTCGATTTTGTAACTGCATAACACTATGATATATCAACACTTACAACATGCATCCACAAATATACAAAAATATCGTAAACAATATACCCCCCCGGTTAATATAAATTCTTACTGCATTATGCAGTTGTATCAATTACTATTTCTGGGGGGGTGATTTGAGTTGCTATTTTTTGTATATTTGTGGAAGGTCTTTGTTAGTTGTTATATATCAGTTACTTATAAGGTTATAAACTGCAATTAAATTTGTAACCAATTTGTAACTTTGTAACCAATATATTGTCATTGGAGTAAAATGCGTATGTTACTGTATAGCATATAACTGTTATTGCAAATGTAAATGTGATGTGTCAATGTTATTTATTATCCGGGAGTTATAGCATAAGATAATAAATCGTTAATGTGAATATAAATAATGATGTAGAATGAAGATTGATAGCCTTTCATGTGAAATTATGATTGTATTAGCAGTGGTGTAAATCATTGGTGTATGTTTGTAAGTGAAAGCTACCAACAACAGGATATATCAATTTATAAGATATATAATATATCGACATTACACCCGGTTGTTGCCGCATATAGTTAATCATAGGAATAATCTTTTAATATTAGTCAAATAAGGTGAAATATAATGTGTTATTTTGTTGAGAAATAGAGGTATGATATATGTAATAATTCGTTATTATTTACTGGGGTCCGATTTCAATCATAGATATATTAGTATTAAATTTTTAATACGTTAGTACTGGCCAAAAAGTAATGTCGGAATTTTTTCATAAAAAAGAACATCATTAATATTAAATATGACAACTAAGTTATGGATTAATATATTGTGAAATAATGAGTCGTATTTCTAATTTTGTTATGGGGTGGTATTTAGTGTTTGATAATTTGCAGTGAATAGTAATAACAAGTTTCTTTGAAAAAATATGACAAAAACTTTGAAAAAAAGTATATTGTACTGTGATGCTGGTACGGAGCATTACGGGAGAATGGTTCGAGAAAACAAAAAATATGTTTGAAAATATTTTGGAGAAAAATAAAAAACATAAAATCTACCACGCACTGCATAAGAATGCGTCAGGACCGCAAAGGGGAGCATGGCACTTGCTTGTTCCCCTTTCGGTTTCCAACAAGGGAGATGACCGTGAAAAATCAGGAAGTATGCCAAAACCGTAGCCGGGAGCATTCTTTAGATTTGTCCCCGGTGCGGTTTTGATTAGAAAGGAAATGACAGATGGCAATGAATGAAAAGAAAAAGAAGGTTGTGGCTTATTGCCGCGTATCGACTAATGAACAGTCCATTGGCAGTCAACTTGAAGCAATCAAGAATTATTGCATTAATCAAAATTGGGAATTGGTGAAAGTGTATGAAGATTGTGGTATATCTGGTGCAAAAGACCAGCGTCCTGGTTTGGATGAGTTGAAAAGGGATTGCATGAAGCAAAGAAGGGGTTGGACTGGAGTAATTGCCTATAAATATGATCGCATAGCAAGAAGCGTTACTCATCTTTTGCATTGTTTAAACTTGTTTCAGTCATATAAGATCGACTTCATTTCTATTTCTGAGGGAATTGATACAAGTACCAGTGTTGGCAAGATGGTTTTTACATTCCTTGCAGGAATTGCAGAATTTGAGCGTTCTCTAATCTCTGATCGCGTAAAGGCTGGCATTGAACATGCAAAAGCCACTGGAAAAGTTTTTGGAAGACCAAGGGTTGGATTTGACGTAGCTGAAGCACTACGGTTAAGAAACCAAGAGAACTGTAGTTTAAGGCAGATCGGGAAAAAACTAAATGTAAGTTATGCAACGGTCTTCAGAACGTTGAATGGTGTTTCAAAAGCCCAATAACTAGGACAAGATGAAAAACTGTTTCAAAAGTCTGTTAAAAAAGTTGGTTCAAATATTTATGTTTTTGAAACAGGAGAAAGCATATCAATAATGAATAGAGATGGATATTGGCTTAATTACCGAACCGGGAGAGCATTCTTGATAGATGAGCATGAGAAATGGCTTCGTCGATCGAATCACGCAAAGGAATTAGGTCTATCCAATCATGCAATAAGGTTATTCAGCAAATTTAAACCTGTTGAAGATCGCTATGAGTTCCTTTTGACAGTCATTGTAAATGCTCCAATCATTCGTGTTCGCGGACATGATACATACATTACATTTGAATTCTGTTCAGAAGGCATAGACAAGGTTTTTAATGCCATTTGGAGATTTTGCCTGGAAGTTGGCCTTCCCGGTGATTTTTCCGGTTTGAAAATCGTGAACTTTTTTGACCAGAAAGCGTATGTTCTGAAATTTATGCAATTCAATGAAATGATGATGAAAAAACAGATGAAGAGCATTTTGAAAATGGGAGTAAGGTTTAAAATCAGCAATGAGTATCAAGGTTTACTGAAAAAGGGAAAACAGTGATGGTCAGTATTGATTGGTATATAACAAGCATTCAGAATGCCGCCAGCGGCAAGAATGAGTATTTTGTTAAAGCTGAAGATGTATTGGAGACAATTTGCAGTGAAAAGTATTCTGACCGGGAGAAATTGGCGATCTTGCAGTATTTCCTTGCTGAACTTGCGTGTATAAGATTGGAACAGGAAAAAGAAGTATGTCAAATTTTACTTGATCTTGTATAGTTTCAATTCTGTTGAATGAGAAATCAGAGAAGACAATCCTTGAAAATAAACAATGTGTACAGTTGTACACATTGCATGGGGGACATTTTGTCCCCCGATGAACGCATAGGACTGCTTTAAATCAATCTTATTGCAAAAGACACTATGATATGGGATATTGCCATAAGATTCAACCAACGCCATCCAAAATGGAAAATAGAACAGCTATCATTTCTGATTTCTGATTGCAAGAAAACAAGGTGTCTTATTCTGAAATTCAAAAATCTGAAATCTTCCAAAATCAAAAACCTTAAACTCATCGTTTCTCAGAGTCATTTTCTTGGGGTGGAGGTTTATGGTTTTAAAATATGTTTGGCCTGCTAATAACTTCTTTTGGTTTACCAAATATTTCTTTTAATTGGAGTACGGTAATTGGCATAGGATAAAATTTATTGCTTTTATATTTTCCTATTTGCACATATTCTTTGCTATCCTGGTTTCCTGGCATCGGTACGCTATTAACACTCCAGTATATTAATTTATTATTGTTAAAAATAAAACTAGCGACAGAATATGAAAAACCCTCATCAACGCTTTTGTAAACGTCTAATAATACAGTTTTCCCTTTTGGAGCATCTCCAATTCCCTGTAAGTATCCACTTTCATCAGGATATATTTTTTTATATGGAATGTTTTTTATCGCAGACAATACTTCAGTTTGGGTTATCTCTTGATTTATATTTAAATAAACTTTATCGTATAATAACAAGGAAAATGGGGGGAACTCTAATATAGTTTTCTTTTTATCCGAATATGCTGAATAGGTGCATATCCCTTTTATTGTTGTTTTTGATTCACCTTTAAAAGGTGATACTGGTCCTGTATAGGCACTAAAACCTTCATAATTATAGTCATACACATACATGCATCCACTCAATAAAGGAACCGTTATTATTGCAATAAATAAATTGGTAATAATGTTTTTGGGATACAACATTTCGATACACTCCTACTCTTAAAATTGTCAATTATGTGGTGCTACTGTTCCACCGCCGCATGTTCCCATCGAGCAATTCCCCCATGATTCCCCGAATGGATAAAACATAGTGTAGGTTCCTACATTGCTACCTTGAGAAAGTAATTTTTTATATTTTGCGGGACACACCTTGAACTTGTAACAACCTGAATAATCTTTTCCTGTGAACGTTCCATGTTTTGTATCATCATCCATGATTCCGGGATTCCAAAGAAATCCTAAACCACTTTTTGGTTGTTTTCCATAAATTTTACCTTTAGGAATCTCTTTATTAGGATTATTCTTCATGCCTGTATAAGTATCTGTGTCGGTAAATGCCACATGTTCAGCACCTGGAATCCTGCCTACACCTGCCCAATGATAAAGGCTCATAGCTCTTTTACATTTCACAATATACTTTTGCTTTACGACTTTTCCTTTTTCACAGCATTCTGACTTTTCGTCCATTTCTTTGTCTTTACAACAACAAGTGCCGTTTTTGTCCTCACCGCCAACATCACTACAAGAGTATTTCGGTGTTTTATCTGCAAGAGGCTGAGACGCCGAATTAGATGCCGAATTAGATGCCGAACTATTCGAGTGTTTTACCTCACGACCATTTACAATGATTCTTATTAATCCCGAATCATCAGCCCAATTCACCGCATCGTTCCCCACCATCCCATACAGATTGATTCCTCCTTCTTCTCCGATTGGGTCTCTATTAATCCATCGGGCGAAGCGGGGGGAGTAATAGCGGAAGCCGTAGTAATAAAGTCCGGTTAGGGTATTATAACACTTGGTTGAAAATCTAAACGGGCTGAATGTTGAACCTGACGATGCGGTTAACGCACCAAATGGACTGTACTCATATGAAGCGGCTAAAGCGCTGGAACCGTCGGTATAGGCGGTTATATTTCCGTTACCATCATAGGCGGGAAAATGAATTACACTTCCATCGCTTGCCATAAGTAAACCTCCAACACCTCCGGCTCCCTGTTCAGAGCCAGAGATATCTATTCCCCAGACATAACTTTTTGATAAGTTATCACTTTCGTCGAGTTCTGCAATTAAATTCCAGCCATTATATACAAAGTGTTGTTCGGAATCGAGGGTCCAGGTGGAGGTTTCGGAGTCCCACGAATAAGTTTTTTTCGTAACACGTCTGCCGAGGCCGTCATAGGTATACGTTTCTTTGCTGGTTTCCGCCTGCGTTATTGTGGTGAGGCGGTTGGCGTCGTTCCATGTGTAGGTGAAGCGTCCGTCTGAAGTCATGTTGCCGTTGACGTCGTAGGTGAATACGGGCGCGGGTTTGCGGTCCACGCTGACGGTCTGGCTGGCGGTACGGTTGTACTTGTCGGTGATATTGACGGTAATGCTGTTCGATCCTTCAGTAAGCGGAATGCCGGTTTTGCACCAGGAATCGCCGTTGACGGTTGCCGCGAACCCGTTGACCGTGACCACGAACGGCGCGGTATTTGAGGGCGCCGCTTTCCCGAAGACGTTGGTGGCGCCTGGCGCGGTGGCGCTGGTGAACTCATTGGTGCTGTTAAAGGTGTAGTTGCGGGTTTGTCCGTTGGTGCTGCGCTGGAGCGGGTTTCCCGCCGGGTCGTAATTGAATCCGTAAGAATAGGAATTGTCGGCAACTCCGCCGGAGAAACAGCGCTGTGCCCCGGTCAGTTCGCCGTCGGCATTGTAGGAGTAGTCGATGTATTTTCCGTCAGCCAGAGTCACTTTGGTGCGTTCGTCGGCATTGTTCAATGTGTAGGCATAGGAATTAACGGTACTGCCGTTGGCGAACTTGTTGAGCTTGTTCGTGAGGCGTCCGAGGGTGTCGAAGGTGTTGGCAACCACGCTGTTCGTATTTCTTGTCAGCTCCGCCACCTGGCTCGACAGATTAAGATAGCTGTAAGCAAAGGCGTTGCCGTTGGCGCTGACCCCGTTGATCCTTCCGGCGGAATCGTAGGTATAGGTTACGGCGTTGCCGGAATTGAGTGTCATAGAACTAATCCGTCCGGTGGCAGTATCGCGGCTGTATGCAATTGCGTCGTTGCTGAACGGGCCGTCGACACCGTTCAGCCGGGCATAGTCGTCATAACTCCAGGCGGTGGTTCCGGCCGGGTCTGTCATTTCGAGCATGTTCCCGAAACCGTCATAGGTGAAATTTGCCACATAACCATCCTGATAGTATATCTGGGTAACCTGTCCCATCTTATTGTAGGTGAACCCGCTCCGGTGTCCGTTGGGACTGACAAAGTAATCGAGCACCCAGTTGTTGTGGTAATCGTAAGTATAGGTGCTGCTGTCGGGCATGGTTTTTACGGTCATCAAGCCGCGGGTGTCGTAAGTCCAACCGGTGGTTTTATCGTTCTCGTCGGTAAGGCTGGTCAGGTCGCCGGCCAGGTTGTAGCCGTACTCAACTTCGTCGCCCTTCGGACTCTTCACCTTAGTTTTACGTCCGTAGGTATTGTATGTTATCACGGTTTCACGTCCGTCGCGGTCGAAAATACTGGTAGGACCGGAAGGACCGTACACGTATTCGGTATAGGTGCTGTCAGGCATGGTCTGACGGGTCACCTGCCCAAGGTTGTTATAAGTATAGGATACCTGGACGCCGTTAGCGCCGGTTACGGAACTGACTTGTCCGTTGGCGGCGTAATCAGTGTCCGACACCACGCCGAGGGAATCCGGGGCCTGGACCTGGTCCGGCTGTCCGGCAGCGGTATAAGTGTAAGTCCAGGTCTTCCCGGCCTTGTCGGTGTATGAAGTGCGCTGTCCGTTGGTGTAAGCATAGCTTTCACTGGTCCCGTTGCCGTAACTCACCTGGGTCAACTGGTTGTCGGCATTGTATGAATAGGTGTCGGTGAAATAATACCACGCCCCACTCATATCCATATAGGTTACGGAAGTTTTTCGCGAGAGGGCGTCATAAGTGTTGTCGATTTCCAGTCCCGACGGAGTATAAACATATGCCGGACGTGCAAGGGCATCGTATTCATAGCTGGTTATGGCATTGTTCCGGGCATAATGTGTGGTCAAAAGATTTAGGTCGTTATAAATGAACTTCTGGTAATCGCCGGAAATATACCACACGTTCCCGAATG
This sequence comes from Victivallales bacterium, assembly GCA_963678815.1. Classification (GTDB taxonomy): domain Bacteria; phylum Verrucomicrobiota; class Lentisphaeria; order Victivallales. The sequence goes on along the minus strand of OY787460.1, from coordinate 1,522,305 downwards.
GCGTGCCACTGGAATTTTCATCGTCATAATGATAGGTGCGGACAAGTCCCCTGGCATCGGTTGTAGTCTTTTGACGTCCGAGTCCATCATAAGTGATCTGCTGGAGATTGCCTTCGGCAGTATAGGTGCGGATGAGCTGTCCAGTGGTACTGCTGTATTCGTAATTGACAACCAGCCCGGCCCGGTTACGGGTTGACATCAGCATCCCGGTGGAACTGTAAGTGCTGGTAGTGTAAGTGCTGTCGGGGTAATCAGTCCGGGTAAGGTTGCCCTGGGCGTCATAAGTGTTGGTGATCGTCCCTCCGGCGGGAATCGTAGTGGTAAGGACTCGTCCGGCATCGTCATAAGTATAGGTGGTTACCGCTCCGGATGGATCAGTCTGACTGGTCAGCCGCCCCGCCGCATCGCGCACGTAAGTTGTGGTTGCTCCAGACCGGTTACGATAGGTGGCAATATCGCAGCAACCGTATGTCCATTCTTCGTAGGAACCGTCCGGATAAGTTTTCTTCGCCAGCCTACCGATGTTCTGGGGATTGTCGCTGTCGGTCTGGATATAATCGTATTCAATCGTGTAAGTAGTGCTTGAGTTGAGATGCCGGGTTTTCTTCCACAACCGGAAGCGGCGATATGCCGGAGCGTCGTCAGCGTAATACTCGTTAGTTACCCGGTTGCCTTTTACATATTGCCCGTAATCCATCCATCCAGTACCATAAGCCTCGTCCCAAGTTTCAATAACCTGGTCGGTAGTTGTCCCGTCCGCCAGAGTCCGGTATTTGATGACATGGATAATACCGTTGATTTCTTTACTGGCGGTTAATCGTTCTTCGTCGTTATAATAATAAGATTCTCCTGATGATCCAAGTATAAAGTTATTTGTGTAAAGGGTAAGGGCGCGCTTCAATTTGCTATCGGAATAATATTCATTCTGTGTGGTCTTTACAGTTCCGTCAGTGCCGATGGTTTGACTCCAGAGAGTCAAACCGTCCTGTCCCTGAATATAGGAAATTGTGGTGGAACCGTCTTCATTCAAAGTTTCATGCTTGTTGCATACCCCAAACTCAGAATGATCGACTTCCACTGGATCGTAAACTTTACTGACGGCATACTGCATGGTTCCGCCTGATTCAAAAAGCGGACGCTGGTACTCAGTATAAGAACTTCCGCCATCAACATAATGATAAGTTTCAATGGTCTGGGGGCCACTGTAAGTGGTTGCCGCATCAGTTGTGTCGGCAAAAGCTACTGTCCGGTCAAAAGCGTCAACAGATGATGAGGCGGCAGTATAGCTGTAAGCCGTGGATTCTCCCCCGGGTTTGTTTATTCCGGTCAGCAAATGACTGTTGCCGTTGATCGTGGTATAAGTGAAAGTGGTGGTTCCGTAACCTTTCTGCCATCGGCTGGTGAGATTATGATTGGCATCGTAAATGAACGACCTTACTGTTTCCGCGTTGGCATCCTTCACAGTTTCCAGAAGACCTTCAGTATTATATTCAAAAGTATAGAATTCTCCGGATTCGTTCTCAACTCTGGTCAAAAGATTACTGGTATCGTATGTAAAAGTAAGGCTATATCCCTTATATGAGTAATTACCGCTGGTATCTTTTTCTTCGTACACGATTTGAGCGGATTTTGTGGCTTTTTTAATTCCCGACGCACCATAACCAGGGACTGGAAATTCATATGCATTATCTCCAATTTTTACCCGCAAAATATCCTGACCATCAACATTGACGATTTGAGCCCTGTTATCCACATCACTTGTATTAAATACTCCAGTAGTGGTGTCACGGCTGAAAAAAGCCGATTCCTTGCCTCCTCGATATATCATATAGGATTCAGTGCCATCAGTTGCCAGAATTTTGCCAGCCTGGATATTGAAGTCGTTGCGCCAGCCATATCCCATTTCGGAATTCTGGAGCGTCAATCTTATATAGTAGTGCCCCCCTAGGCTAGTAGTACCACCGGAACATGAAGCACAACTGGGAAATCCGTTTTTGAACTGTTCTCCGTGATTACCACCCTTAGCGCAAGGATCGCATTTTTGTATTTTTGAGGCTTTGGCAGTTTTACTTTTCGAGTTTGCCGTACATTTAGATTCATCATCACAGTCTACCTCTACAGAACATAAGCCTCCTTCTTTTTTTATCTTTGTTGACAGAGCATTTTCTGCCATGCACTTTGCCATTGGTTGACAACTACCGGTACCAGTTGCGGATTTAAAAACTATTGGATCAGAAGTAACATAGTCTTCGCTGTCACAATCCATATATTTTTTCGTATACTTAATTGAACAAGTAGCTGTATATGTATCGCCATCTTTGCTATAGGTTGTTACGGGATCTTGCAACCTTACATATAGAACACATTTCCCTGAGCTTTCGTCGTCCTCATCATCAGGTTCGTCTTCGTCAGAATATGCTTGGGTACTTTCGTATATAGTGTATCTTCCCTGACAACCTTCTCCAGATATTACAATTTTTATCTGTGTAGCACTACCATTAAGGTTATACTTTTTTTCCACATCCGAATGTTCTGGAGTTGGAGAAGGAAGATTAAAGTCAGTATTCAGGTAATTTTTGCCATCTACAGAAACAGTACCTTTTTGTAAACTTTCTGGCTCTGGATGATAAACAACTTTAAACGCGACCCAATTAGTGCAATTGATCGTCCAAGTACCATTATCTGTACATGTTTTCCTCAAAATTTCTTCACTGAATACATTATTAACTGTGGTGAGGAAAAGCAGGATGGTGATGACTGTAGCCATCAGGGGTTTTGTGCTGAACAGGTTGACTAATTTCCTAAAAGTTTGTCTCATTATTTTCTCCCGGAATTCTATATTAATTTTTGATTATTTACTAAATTCAGCGTTTTACCAGATTTCCGCGCCGTCAGCGGGACAGATTTCGGCAATTGTCAGCGGTCCCGGATCATTTGGATCATTCGGGTCCATTCCGGCGGCGGTTTCGTCATTGTCGAAAATTCCGTCTCCATCGGTGTCGCCATCCAGCGTACCTGCGAGGTATTCATCAAGATTGCTGATGCCGTCACCATCCAAATCCCCGGCTGCGTCTGTAGAATCGTTCGGATCAAGCCCGGCAATTATTTCGTTCCAATCCGGGATACCGTCGCTGTCTGAATCTCCATCTGGATCGGCTAAGTAGTTAATGACCAGTTCGGCGTAATCAGAACCCTGCGGCAAAGTCTGGGTGGCAGGATCGGTTGATCCTTCAGTATAACTTGCTGAATATCCAACCTCATGCGGAATATTGTCGAATGATACCGAATTGCCGTACCCGGAAACAGTAGCGGTAATATTATAGATATGCCCTTTGTAAACTGGAACAGTAATGCCACTCACTGGAATCTGGAAAGTACGAATATCTTCCGGGGGATCACCGTAATAAACTTTGACGTCAGGATAATTTGCGGAATCATTGGTTATTGTAATCGTCCCACTCACAGGATTGCCATCAGTATCATAAAGCATAACTTTGAGGTTGACGAGTTCCCAGGCGGCAACACGGGCATAGCGGGACTGGTTGCGGTCATTGTCTTCGAGGGCGAGAGCGGCCTGCCCGAGTTGGGCGGCGGTGTTGAATACGTCGGAATTATAATTGTCGTAAGGAAGCAATGTCGCGAACTTTTTGAAGTATGCCATCATCGGCGTAGTATAAGCATTCTGTGCTTGGATTGACGTTGAACCGGAAAAGAAGTCGAAGAAGCGCAGATGCATATCGCGGTGTGAGTTCAGTGCGGTGGCAATTTCAGTTGCCGTACTGGTGTCGTTAAGTTCATAGAGATAAAAATATCCCAGTCTGCTCAAAGTGCTGAAAACGATTGGCTCCTGATCATCAAGGAAGTTCAGAGAAAATTCATAGAGCGCTACCGCCGCATCCCGACTGCTTGTCTTCGTTGCATCGTTTACATATGCTACCCAGTGCTTGTCAGCAAGTTCAACCAGTTTAGACTGAATATAAACATGCTCGAAGGAGTTGCCTCCGTAATGTTCCGTCAGGAAGTCGTTGAGTTCAGTCCTGAGCGCAACACGTTCGGCGGCGGTTAAAGCCGGAGTCACTTCTTTAATAACCGCAAGTTCTTCCGCGACGAAGTCGTCCAGAATGTCTTCGTCAATAACGGTATAAGTGATAGAATATCCGAGCAATGACTCCAAACCTCCCTTGCAGGCGCTGATCAATGATTCCGATGTGGTTGCGGAAAGGTCAAGCGGATTCAGGCTGTCGACAACCTGCTGCACGAGGGCGCTGTTTTCGTAAGTTACAGCCTTGATGGTGCTGAAGCTGAACGGAGCGCTTTGTTCGGTATCGGTTCCGTCCTGCCTCACGGCCTTGACCCGGTAAGCAAATGACAACCCCGGAGTCAAACCGGTATCCGTAAAGGTGGTACTGCTAATCCCTGAAACAAGCAATTCATCGTTCCGGTAAATTGAGTAAGTAACTCCCGTTTCACCTTCAAGTACGGCATCCCAAGTCATGGTGATCTTTGAATAAGTCGCCTGATCAAGGACAATTTCTTCCGGACCAGGTACTCTGGTCGGGTCAGTACCGTTCAGGAACTCCTGGTAATTGTTCACACCGTCGCCGTCAGGATCGTCACAGGAATACATGGCCTGGGTGCCGAAATAACTTTCCATCCAGGTAAAGAAAGCAGTGTAAGCGGTTTGGTCGCCGGGAGTAATGAAAATCGAACGGCTTGCGGTTGAGGGATTGTCGCTGGTATCGTAAGCTACCACCGTGTAATTATAAACTCCGTCCGGGCTTTCCAAAGGAATATTATAAGCGGTCTGTCCGGAGGTGACTGTGGCAACCAAAGTGCTGCCCCGGAAAACTTTGAAATAGCTAAGCGTAAATCCATCCGGAGATACCCAGTCCCAGCTCAAATTAAATACATCGATAAGCGGTTCGTAAGTAAGGTTATATGGATAATACGGTTTGTCCATAACGAAACTGGCTTCAGGTCCCGCGCTCGGATCGGCAAGATCGGCCGTTACCGGATCGGCAAGATTTTGATAGGTAACGCTTTTACCTATCTCATGAGGCATACCGCTGATACTGTACTTCAATGCATTTCCGCCTGCGACATCAAATGAAGCGACAATATCATATATGTGACCTTTATATACCGGCACAACCGCTTGTCCGTTGGTAATGGTAAATGTTCTTTCGTCGGTAAAAGCGGATTCAGTGTCAGGGAATACCCATTTGCTGTCGGTATTCGCGGTTACATTTGTAACTAAAATACTTCCCGTCAGGGCATTATCCGAAGAGTCCTTGCAGTTGATCGTCAGATTCACCAGTTCCCAGGCGTCAATACGATCAAAACGCTTCTGGGCATTTGCATTATCCGCCTGCAAGGTTAATGCGCTCTGGGCCAATGTTTTAGCCGAATTAAACGTGGTCGTGTCGTATGTATCGTATGCCAGGAGGGTTGGAAAGTATTTGAAATAAAGATGCGCCGGACGTGAATAACTGTTATATGCCTGGAAAGATGTTGAAGTTTCGAAAAAATCAAAGAAACGCAGATATTGGTCTTTGTGGGCGTCCAGAGCCGTGACAATTTCCGCATTGGTGCTGGTATCGGTTATTGCATCAAGTTCAAAGTATGCCAATCGGGAAAGAGTATTGGCAACAATATTCTCCTGATCGCTTAAATATTTCAAGGAAAAATCATAGAGAAGCTTTGCCGCAGTTTTGTGGTCGTTTTGCCAGTGTCGTTCCGCCAGTTCAACAAGTTTCGACTGGATGTAAACATGCTCAAAACTGTTGCCGCCGTAATGCTCGGTGAGGAAATTGTCAAGCTCCGTCTGAACGGCCAGACGCTCAGCTTCGGTCATTTCAGGCACGGTTTCCTTGATAATGTTGAGTTCCTCAGTCACAAAAGTGTTGAGGGTGTCGCTGTCGATAACGGTATAAGTAATGCTTGTGCTGAGCAATGACTCCAAACCAGTCTTAACCGCTGAAATCAAAGTTACGGAAGTCGTGGTACTGACGTCAGTGCCATGCAGACTGTCAACCACTGATTCCACGGCTGTGCTGTTGTCGAATGTGACCGACTTGATTGTCTTGAACGTCCACTCCGAAGATGCGGCCGAAGAAGTGCCGCCTGAATCCACCGCAACTATCTTATAAGTGTAAGCCGTTCCGTTGGCAAGCCCCGTATCGGTATAACTGGTGCTGGTCGCGGTTCCGACATGCGTGTTATTTCTGTATATTTTATATGAGGCGATCTGCGTGGTTTCATCACCCGGTTCCCACTCGATGGATATCTTGGTGTAAGTAGCCCTGACAAGCTTTAAATCAACTGGCGCAGGTACATCCGCAAATACTTGAAACGAAAATAAACAGACTAACAGAAATAAAAATCCCCCCTGGAATTTCATGGTATATCCCCTTGTGTATTAAATATATTTAGTCACAATCTTTAGTTACTATTATCCCCAATTCAAACTAGTGGTAAGAAGTGGTAAATCAAAAGAATCTATAAGTCATAAAGAGTATTGCAAATATTTTCCATAATTTTTTTCGCATTTTATCTCAATCTAAACAATTCAGCGCAAGTTACACCTTATAATATTTAGTATATCACAGAATATATTCCATACCGATAGCTCATCGAACTGAAGTAGTAAAAAGAATCATAGTCGCGATAGGAAATATAACTCTCCGAGCCAACATTAGTCAAGGTTCAGAAAAATCGTTATCTTTTTTATCAAGGTTAATCGAGATATCAAAAGATAACGATTCTTTGAAGGAACGTATAAGTGACGATTAAAAGAACATTTTACGTTCAAAATTAATCCTTCAAATTCGTAAATGCAATATCTGTCACAATACGCCCAGGAATAACATATAGTTTATTATTTAATAAGAATCCGGTCATCCGAATATAAGTTCATGTAGATGTCCATATTGCCCTGAGCGTTTTTCTGATAAACGGCATTGTCCGGATCAGGATCATGGTAAAACCAGTTGTTGTATACCTCAATTCCTGTTTCCGGAATTCCCCTGATAATTACTGCCTCATTAACGGTATCTTCAAAAGTGTTGTGATGAATGAGAATTGAATCTCCCGCTAGATCCGCGTGTCCGTTAAGGTAATGCATCTCAACGTCATGATCATACAAAACCGCACAGCCTACCCGATATTCATAAATCCTGAATTGATCTATGATGCCATCGAAATAATTAATGCCGCGCCCAATCCAGGCATCAGACAAGGTCAAATGGTCCGTCCAATAGTTTGAATTTATTCCAGTTACAGTACTCTCATATCCGTCAATAAATATTTGTACGCCATCTCCATTACCTTCCTGAGTAATGACAATATGGTGCCAGTTGGTGTCGGCTATAGACGTACCTGATGTTACCGCTACTTGCGCGGTGCCGGCATCTTTTATTTCAACGTAAATTTTATTACTGCTGGTTCTTCTGACCAACAAATAGTTATTACTGTCCTCATACATGTAGAAGATATCCAGATTGGTATCAATTGAGGCGGACTTAATCCAAAATTCCAAATTGCCCCTCGCGGTTTGCAGGCTTGAATCATTTCCGACCGAGACATATGTGGAACTGCCGTCGAAATCCAATGCTTTTCCCAGCATGGCATCATCTGACCAGGCAACCGTACCGTAAATAGTTCCATCACACGTTCCGTCGCCATCGTGATAGATTGAGGTATCAACAACCGTTGTGCCGCTGCCTTCGTCAAACCGCCATATTGTCCGGGTATAATCCTTTCTGTAATCTCTTTCGGCATGCATGTCAAAATGATGTGCATTTCCTGGTTTTACCCGGTTATACCTTGCTTCATAACTGGTGCCTGGTCTGCCAGAACCTGCAACATCATGGCGATGAAACTCAAATATATTGGCTTCAATCAGAGCTTCGGCTTCATCTAGCGCTACCCCATACGAACTATTATCATGTATATAATTGTGGTGAACATATATATCAGATACTTCATCATCTGCAAATATTCCCGAGTGGCCATTCCAAATTTCACAGTTATCCACTTCTAAATCGCCATATACAGTATAAATAATGTCTTCTTCCTGGGTGCCTCCTGGTCCCTGTAAACGCAATCCTGTAATCCGGACCCCGGTTCCGTTAATCAAAAGGAGCGGGCCATCTCCAAAGTTATTAGTGTAAATCAATGCTCCATTTGAACCATTTTCACCTCTATTACCAGCGAGAGTCACCCCGGCTGGGACGGTAATCACTTCTCCGCTTGCGTCAATTGATGCAGTGCTGTCCAGGTAGACGATTTCTCCTGATGATGCTGAATTCAAGGCGTCAATCAAATCATCAACGTCATCACCGGAAGAAATAATGTCATAAGCATCCAGAGAATCAATGATGTCGCTGTATCCGGCTCCGCCGCCAATCGGGTCGCCTGTCGGATTAGCCTCGCAACCAAAACCATCAGCTCCTCCCCCATCATAATACAGTTGGGCAATTGCCGCGGAGTCCAAGGCTCTTTTGTAGACAACGATTTCATCGATTGTTCCGCTGAAGTAATCCTGATCTTTTCTAACGCCAATCAAGTCCAAGGTTAGGTCTGTATCCAAGGTGCTGTTCGTAAGGGTTAAAACTTCTCCGTCCAGCCAAATGCTGCTGTTGGAGCCATCGAAAACCACCACGAGATGATGCCAGTTGTAGTCTTCAAGCTGATGCTGCGCGGAAGAAAGATACATATTGTTGTTGTCACACTCAATTACGATCCTTCCATCATCTGTCCTTCGAATATACCCACAGTAAGAATTGGTGGAATTCCCGAAAATACAGTTGTCATCATCATCGTCAATTTTAATCCAGCAGGAGATTGATGATCCGGAAAGTGAAAGCGTTATATCATCAGACAATGTCACATAATCATTGGAACCGTCAAATTCCAGAGCCTTGCCGATTCTTCCGTCAATCCAGCAATTTGCTGTATCCATATTGGTCAATGTTCCGTCATTGTCATTGCCGTTGTCAAAAGCCGTACTACCGCTATTCTCGTCAAAATACCAAACGCTATCAGGAGCAAGATACAACTTGTAAATTTCATCCGCACTCAATGCCCGGTTGAAAACAGCAATCCCATCGATTATTCCATTGAAGTAATTTTGGTCCTTTCTGACTCCGATCAAGTCCAAGGTCAAATCAGCGTCAAGAGTATTGCTGGTTAGTGATTTGGTTTCCCCATCAAGCCATATGCTGCTATTAGAGCCATCGAAAACCACCACGAGATGGTGCCAATCATAATCTTCAAGTTGGTGCTGAGAAGTCATAAGTGCTTTGTTATTGTTATTGCACTCAACCGTAATTCTTCCATCATCAGTTCGCTGAATGTATCTGCAATAGGAATTCACACTGCTGCCGAAAATACAATTGTCATCGTCGTCGTTTATTTTTATCCAACAGGAAATTGACGATCCGGAGAGTGGGAGAGTCAGGTCATCAGATAACACAACGTAATCGTCGATGCCGTCAAACTCCAGCGCATTGCCGATTTGCCCGGTAACCCAACAACTCCCCGTATCCATGTTGGTCAAAGTTCCATTATTGCCATCCGCTGAATCGTCATAGGCAGTGGCTCCACTTTCTTCATCCAAATTCCAATTGCTGGCAGCTATTTGATATAATTGTATAATTTCATTTTCATTTAATGCCCGATTGTAAACCAATATCTCGTCAATTGTTCCGTTGAAGTAATCCTGATCTTTTCTAACGCCTATCAAATCCAAGGTCAAGCCGGTATCCAGGGAATTATTTGTTATAGTTAAGGATTTACCGTCCAGCCAGATGCTGCTGTTTGCACCATCGAAAACCACCACAAGATGATGCCAGTTGTAGTCTTCAAGCTGATGCTGCGCAGAAGAAAGATACATATTGTTGTTGTCACACTCAATTACGATCCTTCCATCATCTGTCCTTCGAATATACCCACAATAAGAATTGGTGGAATTCCCGAAAATACAGTTATCACCATCATCATCAATTTTTATCCAGCAGGAGATCGTTGATCCGGAATAAGAAAGAGAAATATCATCGGATAATACCACGTGATCATCTGAACCATCAAACTCCAGCGCTTTGCCGCTTTGCCCGTCACCCCAACAAGTTGCCGTATTCATATTTGTCAGAGTGCCATCAATACTGCCAACTGAATCATAAGTTACGGAACCGCTTCCTTCATCAAGTTTCAATCGGGAGGTAAGCCCGTTTCCTGTTACCGCCGTCGCATCCAAACAGAGCATGAATAACAAAACCCCAATTACATTTATCATCTTTACCGCAATTTTACATCTTGATTCGCACTGAGTAGACATAATAGCTATCCTCAATTTTATTTGATCTTTTCTGCACATTCGTGAAACATTGATACTGGGATGTTCAGTATTTTAATGATTCAATACGCCTCCCCTTTTGATTTCTCCTATCTTATTAAGTTCAAATCAACAAAAACATTCCTTTATGGATTAATGGCTTAACCACTATTTTAGTATAATCATTCCAATTTGTCAATACCTTTTCAAAGAATTATCTCATGATTGAGAGGGTACGGCGAGTTACAAGTGGAAAAAATGGCCTATAAATGCTCAAATAATAGATATGGGCAATATTACAATGTATATATTTTCTTTTGCAAAAACAGGAACAATTCTTATTCGAGAAATAATTTTTAAGATTTCCTTTTAATTGAAAAGTTGTTAATTCACGCCGTGTGCAAGTTTTTTTATAGGAATTTGAATAATGAGTTTGAAAAAGGAGCATGAAGTTTCCATTTTATGGAAAATCAAATCTTTAAATTGGATAACTACATCTAATTTAAGGAGTTGCTCTTCATGCTCACCGAAGATTATATCATCAAAGTTTATTGTTTGGTAGACGACATGCTGAAAAAACTGGTAAAAATTCAACTGAGACAACGAGGTCCTTCGCCTAAATTGTCCGATGCCGAAGTCATCACGATGGAAATAGTAGGCGAGTCCAAAGGACTTGACAAGGATAAATCTATCCATCGTTATTTCAGGGATCACTGGAAAAGATTGTTTCCCCGCCTCGGCAGCCGCACAACATTCTTGCGCCAAGCCGCAAATCTTTGGGCGGTCAAACAGGAAGTCCGAAAAAAAATAGCTCGGGAACTTTTGCCGTCAGGAAGCCAGTTAAGCGTAATTGACGGCTATCCGATTCCTGTTTGCGGATTCAGGCGCGCCCATTTTTCAAAATTGTTCAAAGGCAATGCGGAGTTCGGATATTGCGCCGCAAAAGACTTGCGTTATTTCGGCTTCAAAGGGCATCTGCTGATAGATCAAAGCGGCGTGATTCTTGATTGCGCTGTCGCGGCGGCGAACATTGATGAACGGGAAATGATTTTTGAAATGGCTTCAAAGTCCGCAACAGACCTGCTTGGCGACAAGGGGTATATCTGTTCTGATTCAAGAAAAGAAGAAATCCGCCACGAAGGAATCAATATCCACACTCCCTTTAGAGGCAATATGAAAGATGACAGACCAAAAGAATTTCTAAAAATTATAAACAGGAAAAGGAGGCTCATTGAAACCGTAATCGGACAATTAAGCGAAAGATTTAATATTGAAAAAGTCAGGGCTCGGGATATGTGGCATCTGACTGTTCGCATAGGACGGAAATTGCTGGCGCACACTGTGAATTGTTTTATCAACCATACGCTGGGCAATCCCATCCTGCAATTTGAGAAAATATTGCCGTGAGAAACTTGCACACGGCGTTAATTACTTTTATGAAAGTAAATAGTTTCACTTATTTTGAAATTTTTTGTTTAACCGTACAACGCAAAAGAGCTTGAAATCCAGAGCTGCTACCCCAACAGTCTTAATGCGAAAGGATGATATAGCGCGTCGTGAAAAATTGAATAACCTGAAAGACCATCATCCGGCTGGAAAGAAAACAAAATTGAAAGTCTTATATCCGGATCAATATACCCCAAATACTTCCATTTGCCTTTACCATTCAATCGGAATCCCCCGGCTGAGCTGGTTCAATGACTACCCGTCCGGTTCCCGGTCCTTGATGATCGCCTCCTGAAACTCCGGGACGAGGTTAGAATTTGGATTACATAGGCGATGTCGAGTTGAAGCTTGTCAGCGAGTCGGGTGATACCGAAAGTCGAAATTCCTTGTTCGGCAGACGCAAGGAAGGTTAACATCCCTTCAGCAAAAACGGGGAGTGGGGTGGTAAAGATTCTGAGGAAGCCGGGAGTCCCGGTTACTTCCGCCTCAGTTTAAAATTTGATATTCCTAAAACTGAGTGCTTCCCATGCGTTTTAGATATAGACAGTATCAACTTTTGGACGAAATGCCAAAGTGCTAAAATGATTAGAACCGCCATCTTATTTGTTTTTGTACCAATCTTGGTGATAATATCCAAAATCTCCTTTTCCGGGGACGTGTAAATAAACAACAATCTTCAAGTCGCAAACCTGTATAGATACCGATTATCAACAGCTTTTCTACTCGAATACGGCTTCGGACATCGCAACAACATTTTCGGGAGGAACGTTGGGCAGCAAGGCTTCGTGGCTGGGACTGATTATCAACTGCGGCCCCAGAATGTCAATTATCCTGTGAACTTCGTCTCTTATTTGCCGTGGAGAACCGTTTACCAGCAAATCCTGGGTATCGATTCCTCCGAAGAAAGTAACCTTTCCCTTGAACTGAGACAATGTTTTGGCATCCATGTTCGCAGCTTTTGCTTGAAGCGGATGCAACACTTCCACTCCGAGTTCCAAAAGTCTCGGAATCACTTTGTATATTGAGCCGCATGAATGCAGAAATACATGTTTCCCGCACGAATGGGCCATATCGGTTAATTCCTTGAAATAAGGAAAAACAAACTCCTCAAAAGATTCCGGAGATATTAGCAAGTCAAGCTGAGTCCCAAAGTCATTGCCAAAGAAAAAACTGTCAATATCATCACCGGCTTCGTCGAAAAATCTTTTTGTCCCATTTTTGTAAAAGTCGACAGTTCTCCTGGTAGCTTCTCGTACCACTTCCGGGTTGGTGTACATCTTGATAAAATACTTTTCCATGCCGAAAAAATTGGCCAGATTGTGAAAAAAAGGCGACCACATGCCGCCTATCCGGTAGACATCCCCGGCCTGCTTTACGCTGGCTACGTCATTTTCGAAATCCAAATATTTAGTATCCGGCCACGGATACTTGTCCAATTCCGCCACCTTCTCGCAATCCGCGAAACAGCCTTCCGCCGCCAAGCCCTCGTTCTTACGCGCATTGGGAAACGGAGTTTCCGACTCGGGGGATTTATATTTTCCTGATACCGGGAACCACCGCAGATCATCACGGAGAAGTTTCCTTACTCCCTCTCTGGTATCCACTTTAAAAAAATCTTGCAGTATAGGCCAGGTGTCACGATGAGGATGCCCCATCCAGAATCCGCAACGTGTAGTTTCTTTTCCTGTGATAATGTTTTTTATCAGTTCTCTACTGGTCATAATCAGCTACCCTTTTATGTTGTGACATGCTATATTATAAACCTAATCAGGCAAAACATGCAATTGTACAAAAAGGCAAACTGTGGTATGAAAACAACAAATTCCATTGAAATTGATTTTACTGAAGGATCAGTACCTTCAATAATCAACGCGGGACGGGTTAATTTCAATGACCGTAGTTTCTCGATACGTTATAAACTTCCCTATGCTTCGATGCATTTGTACTTTTATCACGGAATCATGCATCTATGCGGAAATGAATACCATCTTGCTCCCGGAGACATCACTATCACACCGCCAAAAGGAGAATCTGAATATGACCTTGACGAACCGGGCATGCATATCTATATACATTTCCGGCTTCCGGAAAACATCCGGGGTGAAACAATGCAGTTGCCCTTATACTTCCCGGCAGGTATCCGAAACTCGGATGCGGGGTTCCTTTTCGAGGAAATTCTCAAGTTTTATTCATACAACAGTAAATTATGTAAAAGAGCTGCAAACGAAACTTTAAAATTGCTTTTGCTTCATCTTGCATTACGTCTTGAAAATGCTGAAAAAAAATTAACGGACCTGGAACGTAAACTGGAAACGATTCGCAGTCTGCTGGAAAATGAACCGTGGCATGATTTCCCTATAGCCGCTCTCTCCGGACGTGTCATCCTCAGCCCCAATTACCTAGCAAGAATGTTCAAGAGAAAGTACGGCATGACTATCAGGCAATACCGGCTGAAACTTCAGATTGAAAGAGCTGATTTCCTGCTAAAATACAGCAATCTCAGTGTAAAGGAAATTGGCATTATGGTTGGGCTTCCTGATCCTCAATATTTCAATAAACGGTTTCGGATGCTGAAAGGTATCAGCCCGAGCGCCGCCAGAAGCGAAAAACGTCCTTTCAAGCAATCAAATTCATAAATCAGGATACAGCGCATTCAAGGTCGCAAGTATGCAAGATCACGGATTTACACCATTTCTCCGTGTCAGAGCTCAAAAACCAGCAACAGAAAAATAACCAGGAACAATAATGCCGTACCGAATTTTACCAGTGCGGCGTTGCTCCGGAACAGCCTTATCAGAGTTTCGCTTTTCATGCCGAAATATGTCATAATAAAGATCAGGATGAGCGGAGCAACAAACGCAAGATTGTATAATGCCAGCAGATAATAAGCCTGGAATGTTCCGGAGCCGGTTTTCAGCATGAACAGAATTGTAGGTGCATAAACCTGTCCGGTACAGGCCAGTTCCAGGAATGACACAATAACCCCGGTAATAAAAGCGGCGAAAACAAAATGATAATTTTTAGCCCCTGCCCGAATTGACTGCCTGATTCGTTCTTTTAGGAAATTGGGAAGCTGAAGTTTAATTTCATCAATTTTTCCGCGCAGGCAAAGGATGCCGTCATATATACTCAACAACATGATAATCAACACCATTGCCGCCATGATCCAGTTAAACCATAGCCCAAGAACTTCGATAATTGCAAAACGGGTAATGAATTCGGTAAGTCCGAGCCCCATCAAGTAATATGCAATAAAAACGCCGGCGATAAACGCGCCGGAAACCTGGATTATTTCTTTCTTCTCTTTTCTGGAAATCAGCATATAAGAAATAAAAAAGATGATAGTTGCGAAAGCACAGGGATTAATGCCGTCAAAAAGCCCGGCCAGCAAGATTACACCGGTTTTAATCTTACGATACCGGGTTGAAATTCTTTGTTCTGATTTTTCCAGTTCCTTCTTGTTTACCACGTACCAGTCGGAAAGCGGTATACCGGAAGAATCCCCCACCAGCTGCCCCAGTTTGTCAAAATCCACTTCGCTTTTCACCAGGTAACCGGCGCCGCTGAAAATTGCCGGGGCAACAAGTCTGGACTTTGCCGGCACATTAAATTTTTCACAATAAGCCTCATTCAAGCGCATCGACTTAACTTTTTTAATATCGAAAGTTTCAATATTAAGCTCAGGAAATGATGATTTAATAATGCCGAGATACCGGTCGACTTTTTTGCAGTCCTGACATCCTTTTTTCGTAAAATACACCAACTTAATGGAGTCAGTTTTTTTCGGTTGCAATTTACGCGCAACTGTCGCGGAGATTTTTTCTCCGCCGGACCGAAGCTTGTATTTTGTTATTACAGCAACAGTCGGCTTCCCCAGAAAATGCTTCATTATCGATTTATACTTTGATGAATAAGTATACCTCTCGCTGACAAATGGCAACAGGATTTTATACGACTTGTCCAGAATTGAATAGTTATCTTCAAAAAAGTCCGTCACCTGTTTCGAAATTGCATTTTTATCCTGGAATTTATTGATTGTTTTCAGCACCATTCTCGGGTCGACTTTCTCCCCGGCATTCATCAAAGCGAAAAAGGCGTCAAGCCTAACCCTGGGCGAGATGTCGCTGGCAAGTTCTTTCAGCAGCTTGATATACTTGGAACTTAAAATGTTATTTTGCCTGGACGATCCGAATAAAGAACTGCTCCAGGATGAAAACTCCATCGAATGCTTAAGATCAAAAAACAGTTTATCGTCATAATCATTACTTAAAGATTTCCTGGCAATAATAGCCGGAAGAACTCTCAAAGAAGTGGATTTATCCGAAATAAGATTCTCCGCAATTTTCGCAAAATCATTAAAATAGATATTCCCCATTGTAAACAGAGCTGAACGTTTTATCCATATGTCAGGACTTTCCGCATACTTCGTCAGGAGTTCCCTGGTCGTCGTATTTTTCCGGTATTTAAGCAGATATAGGGCAAGGACTTTTGCGTCATGATTACTCTTAGGGTTTCGCAAAACTTTCACAGCCCATTTCCATAACCTTCTCCGGTTTCTGCTGTTTGTCAGGATCGACTTGAGTTCATAACATGAAAATTGTGAAATTTCAATTTTCTTATTGTTCGCAAACTGTTCGAGAATAAACTCCAGGGCCTTTTTATCTTTACATTCGAATAACGCTTCTTTACCAAGCTCCGCGGTTTTCTTATCTTTATCGTTAATAGCCTGAAAAATTAATTTTTTAAATTCATGATTCCATACCGGATACGAACTCAGAGCCCTTATTATCTCCTGTTTTTTCTCGGAAGGCTGAGATTTAAATATTTTATTCAGGAATTTAAGTGAGTCTTCCATGCGCAACCTGACCAGCGCGACAGCACTCAAATAGCGGATTTCCCGGTCTTTGCCTTGCTCGAAATTTCTCTTCAGGATTTCCGCAATCCCGGCAATTGCTTTGTTCTCCCCGACATCTTTTTTCCCGGTCTTCTCCTCAGCACCGAAAGAGTCCAGCAATTCATCAAATCCGACAGTTTTTTCTTTCGGTTTAGAAGCCTTCGGTTTGTCCGATACATCGAAAGCATTGAATAATTCTTCAACCTGCTTCAGATCTTTCTTCTTTTCTCTGTTATTGTTTCCGAGAGGTTTAAGATAAATTTTCAGTATCTTATAATCATCCGAAGACACGTAAAAATTTTTCAGCAACGCCAGAATCTTTTTCCGGTTGTGCTGTTTTAAAACACCATATAAATATATATACTTTTTTGAACCGAGCTTTCTGGCTCCGGCAATAATGCCAATTGCTGAACAGGAAACATCCTCATCGGGATTTTTCGCCAGGAATTTAAGCATTCCAAAACCGGATTCAGGAGATTCTTTCAATGCCTGGGAAGCTTGGAGCAGCAAACTTTTATCCTTGCCGGCCAGCCCTTTTGTGAATGATTCAGGAAGTTTCATGTCAAGTTCCCCGTATGCCGCAATAATAGCCGGTTTCAGGGAATCGTCTTTTAAATACATTTTACTAAGGATGCCGGAAATATTTTTCAGCTTCAGGGAAGAAATTGTGCTGATAGCTTTCAGTCTGACATATTCGTCCTTTGAATTCAACAATTTTTTCACTTGCGGTGCGGCGTTTTTAAGTTCTATTTTCCTGACGGCGTCAAGTGCGGCAACCTGAACCCGCCACCTCGGATCTTTCAGAAACTTAATTACCCTTTCCCCCTTCTTGTCCCCTTTAATGTCAGCAATACTGCCCAGAGCAGCGATCACCAGGTCCTCGCTCGGGTTATTCAGGAAGTCAAACAGTATAACAGCACTTTCTTTTGTTTTGACCTCACCCAGATTCCTGATAAGACAGAACAGCACATCGACATTTTTTTCCGACTTCAACAATTCTTTAAAATAAGGCAGGGCCTTTGCTTTTCCGGCGGCAACAATGGCGTCGATGGCGGTTTCACGGATCAACGGTTCGGGATCGTTCAAATAATCCCTGATAATTTCCATTGCAGGCGGACCACTGCTTTTTACAATCATCAAAGCTTTGGTTTTCGTGTCCTGATTTCCGTAAATCAGCCGGTGGGCCAGCGCCGTGGGATTGTCGGCCTCCAGCTGCGACAAAACAAGCACATATTCCAATTCCCGTAGCTTCATCCTGAGTCCGGGAGCCAGATTTTTATTATCTTTCTGAAACTCCCGGATAGCGGCAAGCGCCGCGAGTCCGCCGTTTCTCAGCATCAGGGCAGCACGGGCGGCAACACCTGGTTTTGCACTCAAAGCGTTATTGATAAGAACGTTGTATCTTTCTTTGGTCAGCGGTGTCGTGTTGCGTTTTTCCACTTTTTTCAGAGCAGCCCATTTTTTCCATTTGCCGATGGCTTCAAGAACTTGAGAAGAAGGTGTTTTTCCGAACCACGGATCATATCCGTAACTTTCGCCATGATAATCCTCAAGAAGTTCAATTGCCCCGAGCCGAACCGCAAGTTGTTTATTTTCCAGCAATTTCACAAGTTCTTTTGCCGGAAATTTCTTCATCGCAAAAATCATATCTTTCATTTTACGCCGATATTTTGAACTCCAGCCCAGCGTCCGCATGGCCTTTTCCCAGTCGGCCTTTTTCATCTTTTTGTATTCAATTTTCGCGGTCAGTTCGTCGAAAGTTTTTGCTTTGGCGTCGATATTGGCGGTAGTCAATTCGTTAAGGTGCTTGAGCATTGATTTCTTGCCGGCGAAGCCCTCGATCCGTCCGATTTCGCCAAGCTCCGGGGAAACAAAAATCACCGTTGGCACGTGGCGGACGAAATACCGTTTCAGAATTTGCCGGTCTTCATCGGCATCAATGATTACCGTCACAAAAGATTCCAAAGCCTTTTTTATCTCCTTGTCGGCAAAAGTCTCCTCGCTCATCTTCCGGCTCCAGGGACACGATTTGCTGGAGAAGAATATCAGTACAGGTTTAAAGTTCATCAAAGCTTCATTCAGCGCCGGAGTAATTTCCCGCTGCCAGTTCCCGGAGACCGGCAAAGGTTTTTCCGGT
This sequence comes from Victivallales bacterium, assembly GCA_963678815.1. Lineage (GTDB taxonomy): Bacteria > Verrucomicrobiota > Lentisphaeria > Victivallales. The sequence goes on along the minus strand of OY787460.1, from coordinate 1,503,495 downwards.
TCCGTTTTTTGCTTCAGCACAGGTTTGTTGAGAATATCCATTCCCGGCCCGGCAGGTTTGGCGGATGGCGCAGATGCCGCCTCAAACCCGCCAATCGCGCTAAAGATAAGCATTGCCAGCAACGGAAAAATTGTTTTATAACGTTTCATATTAATGTAAAAGTGCATATACTAAAATGTTTACGTTGACATCCATCGAATTCATAATCTCATTTGAACCGCAGCAGCAACACCCCTTTACGTTTGCAGTGTTATTCAAACCGTGATCCGAATAGATCATGACCAGCTTTCCGTTGACAATCAATCCTTCCAAATGGGCCGGACCGGAGGTGCTGTACTTTGTTTTCAATTTGGCGATTTTTTTGACCGTGGAAAATATCGGGTGCGACATCGAAATTTTCTTCAGTTTTTCATTCTTGAACATCTTCCTGATCTCACGCCTGAACGCCTTGTCGAACTCTTTGCTCGAACACCCCGCCGACGCCAGCAGGAAACCGCCTTTGGTAAGATAATCCTTGAGTTTTTTCCGTTCCTTCACCGTAAACATGAAATCCTTTTCTCCCGTCATCATCACAAACGGAAACTGGAAGATGTTCTTCGACGACAGCTTGACGCTCTTGAAACGCCGTTCGGTAGGAATACCGGTTTGTTTCTGCACTTCGCTCAGGAACTCGTCGCTAAAACAGCGTGACGTATGAGTGCCGCCAAAAATCAGATTGCCGCATTGAACCACCCGGTCTCTGCCGGCGTAACAGTTTACAATCAGCGCAAACATCAGAAATAAAATAAGTTTTCTCATGGCTTTCCTCCGAAATATTCTTTTACCGCATCACGATACCGGGGCGGGACCTGATCGAGGATGATGCTGTCGGTTTCCGTGAATTCCGGCTTCGTCATGTTCATTTTTTCTGAATATTTCACCCTGATGGGGCGTTTTATTCCGTGTCCTTTTCCACCTTTTCCCCGCCCTCTGCCTCCTGAACCGGACTTGCCGGTCATCAGCCGTTTTGGCCCTACCACGGGAACATTGAGGTAGGGCATCCCGCTCCTGCCGGAGTTACCTTCGCCGGGAGGCCCGATCCCGGAACCCGTACCACTCAAACCACGACCGTTCAGACCGCCCTGCCCCAACTGGTTCAGAAGGGATTCGAGCATCTGCTGTGCGGTTCCTTTCATGCCTCCCGGCAACGCATCACCTGGAAGCTGTCCACGGGCTGCGGCTGAGAACGAGTTTTTCTTTTTGTTAAGCAGGTCTTCAAGTTTTTCATGCGCCAGGAGTGCAAAATGATAAGCCTGTCCGCCGTTCCGGAAACCGGCCTGTTTGATGGTTTGCGCCAACAGGAAATCTATTTTAGTCCGGCGATATTCCTCGGTAAAGAACTGAATATCGGACTGTATTTTTTCAAGTTCTTCCGGAAGTCCCTTTTTCAGCGCCAGCATTTTTTTCAACAACGCTTCAAGTCTGTCACTTATTGTTTTTTCCTGTTTTGCATAACCCGGCAGTTTGGCAAGATGCTCGGGAAGATCGCTGGTTTTGAAAATACTCAGCCGTTTTACCAGTTCCTTTTGACTTTCAACAATAGCTTTAAATTCGGCCCCAAGTCTGAGAAATTCATCAAGCTTCGCAAGAATTTCAGCGTCCTTCTGGAGCATATCGGTTTCTTTTACGCTTGACCTGGAATCCTTCATGAGTTCAGCAAGTTTCTTCAACAAATCGCTATTGGAATCCGATGGATTCATGGTGTCGAGAATTCCCTCGGCCTTCATGAATTTCTTCAGAATTTTTACAATCTTCTCCCGGTGCTTGAACTCTATATCGTAAATAAGGAAATCTTCCGCGAATTTCCGGAACACCTTTGTAGCTTCTTCCAGACGCTTTCTGATCTCGCCCAGATGCCGTTTTTTGTCCACCTCGCTGATTTTGGGATCGGCCAATGCCTTTTTGAATTCCTGCAAAGCCTTATTCAGTTCATGCATCTTTATCGTCATCAATTCGTATCTTGCTTTCAGTTCCCGGATACTGCTCCGGTTGCGTAGAATCTCGGCATATTCCTTTGCGGAAATGAATTTAATTTTCACTGACCCCGAGGATGCTGATCCGGTCAGGGCCGGGTTGTAATCATACGCCTCAAAATACACCTCGATAATATCCCCCGGACTCAATCCGAGATTCCCGAAGTCAATATTGAAATCGCGATTAAAATCTTTCCCGCCGTAACTTTCGGCAATGGTCTTTACCCGTTCCCGGTAACCGGTCAGGCTCCTGACCATGTTTACTTTCCTCACGCCCAGGTCATCCGCGGCGTTCAGATCAAACTTCACCACCGATTCAGGTGTGGCCATGACAAAATTATCTGGTTCCCGAATGGAAATTTCCGGGAGTTGGTCCGGCTGCACAAGTTGCTTTATCTCCAACGGTTTCCGGCATCGCGTTCCCTGAATATCCCTGATTGTGAACTCAAGCATTGCCGGTTCCGTCACCTTCCAGCCGAATGTAACGGCATACTGGCCGGTCACCTGTCCTTTTACTGTCTGTTCTTCGGCCCCGTTGGACTTGATAATCCTTAACAATCCCGAACGCAAGGGCCGGTTGCTGGTAATTGTCAGGGCAATTTTCGAGTTTTTCAGTTCTCTTATCTGATCAACCGAACATAAACTGCTTTTCACGGGCAACGCGGAATATGCCGGTGGTTCAACCTTCAGTTTCACCAGGGAAATCCTGGGCTGATTCAGGATTTTAATTGTCCGCCATTTACTTCTGCTCCTGCCGGTTTTGAAACAGAATTTCAGGGGAGTAATCACCTGTTCCACTTTCTGGGCGAATTTGTCTTCGCCAAGTCTGAAACAAGGGCTTTCATATTCCTCTCCGTCAATTGTGCGGGTGAGGAATACTACCGGAGCTCTCACCTTGCCCCCGGTGACAGTAGCGGTCAGTTCCAGTTTACCGCCGTAAACCACAACCGCCTCGGCGGGAGCGATATTAAACTTAAGACAACTGTAAGGGGGAATGTCCCGCATCGGGGTAAATATCCGCCTGAGAATGATGTCCGAAGCTGTGGTATTGATCATGAATGCCCCGGCGAAAACCACTAATTGCAGAATGAAAAGTTTGAATGCCGAAAAAACTTTTCCGCCTGGAAAATACTGCTTTGGGCGAAGCTTCGCAAGTTCGTCATTACCAACTTCAACGACCTTCCCGACCAGGAAAGCGGTAAGCTCGTTACCCGTATCAGGACGCTTCCCCAATTCGTAGGCGCTGAGAATTTCCTGCCGGGAATTTCCGGCAACATAGTCCAGCATTTTCGCGGTTTTAGCCCGGCTCTCGTTTAATTCCTTTATCAAATTGTATATAAACAGAACCGCAATAACGATCAGGAGCAGAATATCCAAAACGAACCGGAAAATTGGCGACAACACCAGAAGCCAGTCGAGAACCCCATAGACCAACAGAACAGACACCGCGAATCCCGACATTCTCAGTACCGCCGTTAAAAACAGGCCGGAACGCCGGACCATTCTGATCCGGTCAAGCTTCTTCAGGAATTTTTTCCAGTTACCTGAATTCATAACAAGCCGTTCCTCCTCCTGAAAAAGTATTCCGCGCCAAACAACAACAACGCCAGACACAACAGCCACCAATGGAGCCACGCCGAAACCCAACTCTTCTGCTGTTTGATCTCCGTTCCCTCATCGGATTTGTCACCTGCCAACATCCGGCTAAAGGCTTCCGCCGATTCGCAAAAGTTTCCCCCGGTGTCCCTGCACAACTTTTTCAGACACTCAAAGTCGGCGCTCAAGTTGTCCTCTTCGTCAGGCGGACGCTTCACATGGATGATCGAATGGAGCTGACGAGTCCCGCCGGATTTGTTCCGGTATTGCAGAACAGCATTATAAGTCCCCGGCCGGTTAAGGATAACGATGCAGCTCCAACCGTAACCGGTGGAGTTCTTAACCGGAGTAAGGTTCTGACACAATTTCCCGTTCTGCCTGATCAGCAGATGAATATCTTTTACTCCGGAAACGTTCTCCCGCGCATTGATCATTGCCATTATCGGCCTGCCGGGTAAGACCGCGGTTTTGTCGAACCGCAACGCCACGTCACTGCCGGGCAGGAATTCCGAGTACCTCACGATCCACTGTACCAGCTGCAGCCAGAATCCCCGGTAGAACTTTTCCGCGTCCGGGCTTTCAGGGAAAAATCCCCACTGCCAGATACCCTCGGCGTTGACGGTTATCACGATCCCCTTGCCGAATTTTCGGCTCATCAGCGCCGGAATTTTCAATTCCTTGCCGTGCTTGACGGTTACCGCATTCAGCAATACTTCGGTGAAATTTTTCATGCGGCGGCATGCGGTAATAACGTTGATCGGGGCCAGCTTTCGCCAAACCGGACTGTCCGCCGCCGGAAGAACATCCCCGAACAGTCCGCTTTTTTCTCCGAAAGCGGTGGGCCGCCAGTAAAAATTCCCTCTCACGACACCACCCCAGACCACCGGTTCCAGCGGTTCCAGCGCCGGGAATTTCCCGGTATAGGGTTTGCCGCGCGCGAACATTACCGCCCCTCCGTAATCAGCCAGATATTTCCTGAGATTGCTGATTTTCGCGGGATCGAGAAAATATTCCGCCCCTTTGCCGAAAATGATCAGATTGTATTTCGACAGCGCCGCGGCGGAATCAGGAAACGCCTGTTTCTTGTCGATCCGGCCATCATCCTTGCCGGTCCTGATGGCGAAATACCGCCCGGAAGCGATCCGGTAAATGTTGGTCAGATTGATAAACCGGTCATTGCGGAGCAGCTGCGACAGAAACTTGCTGTCCCAAAAAGGCTGTCCTTCGAGGAACAACACTTTCAGTTTGTCCTTCATCACGCTGATACCGATTCTAACCGAATTGTTCCATGAGATATGTTCATGCAAATTATTAATCAGTTCGGCGTTGTATTCGTAAAATCCCGGTTTTTCAATTTTCACCTGGAAAAAAGAATCCTCCCGGCTATTGTTCTTCAGTCTGATTTTGCGGTTCCCGGTAATTTGACCTTTTTCATTGCGGAGCGCCACCTTCGTCTCGACATTGCCCATGCCCTGATTGCTGATCGCAAACGGAATTTTCAACGACTGTCCGGCGAATGAGAAAAACTGTCTCCTCGGCAGGTTGAGCGCCAAGTCTTTCGCGGGAATTTTCCGGCCAAAACCCATTGCATGCACCGCCAGGTTTTCCGCCTTGGACGACAAAATAAAATCAGCTGGAGAAGTTTTTTTCACCTGCCGTCCATCCGACAGCATTATGATGCCCCCGAGTTTCACGTTACCGGATAAATATCTGTTCAGCGCCTTGTTGCACGAGTTGTAAATATCCGTGGTGCTTCCGTCCGGCGAAAGTTTCAACAGCGCGTCAATGTCCGTTTCCTGCCTGGCGTTGCCGAGGGTGTCCGCGAAAGTGTACAGCTTGATTTTTTTACCGGGATTTGCCTTGATGATCCGGGAGGCGGTTTCAACGGCCCGAGTCCAGCGGCTCTGTCCGTCAGCATCCCTTACCGCCATACTTTTACTTTTGTCGATCAACACCGCCCACTCGGTTTCCCGCAACGAACTTTCCTGGAGCCAGTGACCGGGATTGAGGCCGATAATTCCCAGACAGCAAAATCCGGCCAGACGCAACAGTATCAGCACGATTCGCAGCTTTCCGGATGCGCCTTCGGCTGATCTCCACCCCAGCCAGCAGCATACGATCAGCGCCAGACCGAAGATAAAGAAAAAGTATTCAGTTGGAATTACCGGATTCACGCTTATGCCTTACTTCCAATTTTATTTCTGCCAAAAAACATTACCAGACTTTCAAGTATCAACAGGACCACTGCCGCCGCAAGCAGCATTGGCCACAAATCAAGCCCCTGGTCAAGTACCCTCAGTTCCCGGCTTCCGGAAACCATGGCTCCGAACCGGGCCAGTTTGCTTTTGGGCAATTGCCGTAAGTCCGATTCCACTACCGGAAAATTCACTATTCCGTAGCCGATACGGGAGCCGTGATATTTCCATGAGTACAATCCGCAAACATCCACCGGACAACTCCGGACCAGCGGCTTTCCGCCGTTCATGGAATCCTTTACCGCTACCGGTTTGTCCTCCGGATTGAATAGTTTCACGGCCTTCGCGGAAATGCCGGAATTCAGTTCCAAGCTCATTTTTCCGCCCGGATAATACACGGGAAAATGTTTTCCGGTATGACTTTTTCCTTTTAAAACAAGTTCCGCCATAAACGGCAGGAACTGAATGCGCGAACCCCAGTGCGAAGCTTCTGGAGCCAGCGGCAAATTCCATAAATAAAGCCGCCCCGCTCCTTCTTTGAACCTGATCAGCGCAGGAACACCGTCAGCAAAAGCAATAAGGGATTTACCAAGCTTGTTCAATTCCGGATTAAGACTAAGCCTGGACAAAAATTCTCCCCCGGCGGGATCGCCGTACTCTCCGCTGGCAAACAGTTTAAAAATGGGGTCGGAAGGCATGTTCAATTTCAGAAAATACGGTTTTTCCCCGGTTTCAATTGGGATTTTCCCGGAGAAACCGGCTTTGCTGGTTATTCCCGCGAGCGCCGCCAGTTTACTGCCATCGAGTTCCGGAGCCGGACTGCATATCAGGGTGTTGCCGTTCTGCATGAATTCCCGGAATTCCTCGATATATCGTCCGTCCCAGCCTGAAACCAAGCACACCTCATAGGGTTGCAAATCAAGTTTGCCGTCTTCCGGGGAAACCACGGTCAACTTGATAAACGGCAGAGCCCGTAAAGCGCGGTTCCAGAACCACGCCGGATATTTCCGGGATTTCACGAACGCAACCCTGATATTGTCCCTTACCTGCAACAGGCCGTTAATATTGTTGTCCGGCGGAAAATCATCGCTGCCGATGAAAAATTCCAGCGGCACAATTCCCGGTTTGCGAAATACCGCTTTAAACAACGCAGTAGAAGAATTGTTGGCGGGGATCATGATTTTACGGTTCCGGCGCACTTCTCCGGCACGGAAAAAAACTGTACAGCAACGGGGTTCAGGGGAGAAGTTTTTCAGTTCGCAGGTAATGTCGACGCTTTCACCGGGCAGTGGTTCGGAAGGCGACGCCAATATTCTGGACAACGCCAGATTGCCAATAAATTTTTTCCCGATTTTGATGTTCACGATATCAATATCGTCCGGAGCCTGGAAATTGCGTCCTTCCCACTGGCTCGCCTGGTAGTCGGAAATAATGCAAATCTGTTTGCGGCCCTTGATGTCCCGGAGCATCTCGAAAGCCACTTTCAATGCTTCGTCAACATTGCCGCTTTCATTCGTAATCTCTTTACGCAGGAGGGCGTCGCGCAGTCCGGCAAGATTACTGCCCGCGACGGGATATTCCGCCGTGGGCGTGGCCTGAAGCCAGACAATATTTGCTTTGTCGTTACTGGAGAGCGAGGTGATTATGTCGGCGGCCTCGGCGCAAGCGGCGGCCATGCGGGTGCGTCCCCCTTCATGAACGCCCATCGATGCCGAGACGTCAACGATCAGCACCATAGTTTTTGTGCCGGCAAGTCCGCTTCCGGGAAACAGCGAAAGCACCGGTTTGAGAAATATCGCGATAATCGCCAGGAACAGCAATGTTCTGAGGATAAGCAGCAGAATATCGTATGGCCGCTTCATCCGCATGCTTTTCCTGGCCGACCGCTTCAGGAACATATTGGAGCTGAATTTGTAAATACGCGGTTTGGTTTTCGCGAACAAATGCAGGAGCAACGGCGCCAACGCCAAAACCAGAAATGGCAGCAAAAATCCGTTACTCAGAAAAAAGTTCATTTTGTAAATTTATCTAACAATTGAAAATAATTAGTGTTGGTATGGACAACGGAATAGTCTATTTTTTTCCGCACGGAAATTTCCCGGAGCCGGTCAATGTGTTCCTGCAACTGCTTGCGGTAGTCGGTTTTGATGTTACCGGAATGGACAGTGACCCGGGAACCGGTTTCCATATCCACGAACCGGGTAAGGCCATCGGGAACCAAGTTAACTTCTTCCGGATCGAGCACATGAAACAGAAACACTTTATGTCCGGCGTGCAGGTATTGGCTTAATGATTCGAAAATGGACGCGGGATCGTCGAGAAAGTCGGAAATGATAACCAGCGTCCCTTTCAGTTTGAGCAGAGGATACGATCTTCTCAAAGCCTCGCCGAGATTGGTCTGGTTGCCGGGATAATTGTTTTCGAGGATATTCATCAGGTTCTGGAGATGCCGTGACGAATTACCGGGCGGAATAAAATTGCGGATCGCATCGTCAAAAATCTGCAGGGAAACAACGTTGTTGCCCTTGGTTACCAGATAACTGAGCGCCGCCGCGAAAAACGAGGAATACTCCAGCTTGGTCAATTTCCGGCCAAACCCCATCGATGCGCTGCTGTCCAGATAAATATAGCAGACCGTATTGGTTTCCTGATTGAAGGTTTTTATGTAATGCCGGTCGGTTCTGGAATAGAGCTTCCAGTCAACGAGACTGGTGTCATCTCCGGGCAGATATTGCCGGTAATCATGAAACTCGGTGGAAACCCCCTTGATCTTGGAAATATGCCTTCCGGCGAGGTAACCTTCCGCAATCAGTTTCGGGGCGAATTCATAGCTTGCGAGTTTCCTGATATCTTCCGGTTTAAGAAACTTGAAACGGGATGCGGTCATTTAACACTCTTAAGCAGATGGCTGATGATTTCCTCGACGCCCACACCTTCACCGACAGCATTGTAACTCGGGATTATCCGGTGACGCAGAACCGGGAGGGCAGCTTCCTTGATTTCCGTTTCCGAGATCATGGGTTTTCCGCGCAACAGCGCCATTGCCTTTGCCGCCAAAGTCAGGTTCTGTGAGGCGCGCGGTCCGGCTCCCCATGCGATATATTTTTTGATGTACGGATCTTCCGTTTTTCCGGGCCGTGTGGCATGCACCAGTCTGAGCGCATAGTCCAATGCATGCGCGGGAACCGGGATTTCCGAAGTCAGGTTCTGCAAATCCAGGATATCTTCGGTTTCAAGAACTTTTTTCAATTCGATTTTGCTTTTCCCGGTGGTCAGTTCCACGATTTCCCTTTCCTCTTCAAAGTTCGGGTAATCGATATTCAAACAGTAGAAAAACCTGTCGAGCTGGGCCTCCGGGAGAGGATAAGTACCTTCGTGTTCGATAGGATTCTGGGTGGCGAACACTACAAACGGTTCCGGCAGCGGCATCGTATTTCCGGCGTATGTAACCTGATGTTCCTGCATGGCCTCCAAGAGCGCCGACTGGGTTTTCGGCGGCGTCCGGTTGATTTCATCCGCCAGGATCAGGTTGGCGAATACCGGGCCTTTGACAAATTCGAACTTCCGGTGGTGTCCGTCTTTTTCCTCCTGAAGGATTTCACAGCCGATGATGTCCGACGGCATCATGTCGGGAGTAAACTGGATCCGGTTAAACGACAGTCCGAGGATTTTCCCGATAGTGTTAACCAGCAGCGTTTTGGCCAGTCCCGGCACTCCGATGACCAGGCAATGTCCCCTGGTCAGCAGCGCGGTCAGCATCTGCTCGATGATCTCGTTTTGTCCAACAACCGCACGGGCAATTTCCTGTTTAACCGCCGTTATTTGTTCATTCGCTTTCTGCCATGCCTTTTCCGTGTTCATTGTCAAATTTCCGATCTTGTTATCAAAATTAATTCCAATTCAGTTGCAAGTGAGTCGCCGCACAAGCGTTCGACAAGTTGCCAGAATTTCTTTTCCTTTACTTTCGCGGCTTCCCGTTCTTCCGCGAAAAGTTTCTTTTCGGCGCGCCAGATAAACATGTCCGCCTTTGATGATTTTTCATCCGGCTTCACATTTTCCTTTATATTGTTACCCGAAAGGACTTTATAATATTCTCCCGTATTCGCCGCGGAGTTCCTGATTACAATATTGATCACTTCAGTTGAGCGGATTTTGCCGGATTTTCCGGACTTTTTGTCTTTCGCCGGTTTGCGGGTGATATCTATCTGAACACCTTCGAGACAAGAACTCCTTCTGATCTTCACCCGGACGCCTTGCATTTTTTTTAATTTTTCACAGAATTCAACGAGCTTCCTGACAACTTCCGGAGTCAGCATACCACCGGAAACCGGCGGTTTTTCCGGCAACGCGCAATTTACCTTGACAATCCGGTTTGCTGATTTCAGGAGTTCGGCATTCAGTTTAGATCCTTTCGGCAGAACTTCAGCCACCGCCAGAACTTCGTCATAATTAAGTTTGCTGAAAACTTCCGGAAGCTTGGGCACAGGGGCCGCCTGCAACGCGGCTGTCAGCTTTTTACGTTGTTCTTTCGTTATTTTTTTCGCGGAAGGGAACGGCGGAGCTTTTTTGCCGTCGAGAACGGCGTCAACCCTTCCCCTGAGAATCCGCTCAATTTTTTCCTTGGGGAAAAAAGATATAATTCGCGGGAATTTTTCTCTCTGTTCTTTAGGATCAATATACATAGCCAGCATATTAAGCGTTTTCCTGGCTATTGTGTACGGCAATCCCGGCCATCTATCTCCCGGAATTTCCTGTTTATCCGCGAGGAGTTTCATCCACAAAGCTTTATCGCTTTTAAGCTCATAAGATTTATTCTTCTTTGCCGCCCACAGATATTTCCCGAGTAAACCGGAAATAAGTTTCGACCTGGTTTCAACATTCCCGGTTTTGGGCAAAGTTGTAAGGATTTCCCGGATAGCGTCTCCCATGGATTTTTTATCCAGCATCCTCACCAGCCAGGTTGTGGTTGATCCGTCGAGTTTGGTTTTGCCGGACGCGACTTTGTCCAGAACTTGCCGGACGGTTTTCCCGGAGGTCATTTGTTCCAGCGTTTTAAAAAGTTCTTCCTTTTCAGCATTCAGCCGCTTTTTTTCCCGTTCGCGATATCTTTTGTTGCCGAAATCATCGCTACCTCTGGAACGCAATTTCATGCTTCTGCCATAAGACTCATTGAAGGCTTTGATGAACTTCTTCAGAAACGGTTTTGCCGCTTTACCTCGGTTATCCACGTACAGCTTGACCAGTTCCGCATTTTCCATGCATGGCGAGGCCATAAGGAATTTCTCGATCTTCGGGTAGAACTTCTTTGCCTTGATTGCCAACATGTACAATACGGCCAGAGCTTTCTGGGTGTTTCCGCCGTTTTTTAAATAATATTCCGCGATCTGCAACTGGGTTTTTCCTTTAAGTATCTTATACAAATCCTGACACTCTTCATAAAATTCTTCCGGGTCGGCCTCGTCCATGGAACTTCTGTCACCGGTTTTGAGCAGCAAACCTTTAAGGAGAACCCTGGCGATGTCGCTTCTGCTAACCGGACGGTTCCCCATCCGGTTGTATGCGGCCAGGATTTGAGCTTTGTCTTTTTCTTCATCGTCACTGCTTGAATAAGAATGGGATGACCAATCCATTTCCGGAACGGATGCAGCGCTGGTAAGATAGTTGTCCTTAAGCAAAGCGATCAGGAGCGGCATGGACTTTACGCCGCGCGATGCAATCTTTTCGATTACCGGGGAAGCTTTGCCGAAGCTGAAATGATTGCGCCGGTTTTTCACCATTTTGATTTCAGGGAATCTGAGCAGCCACAACGAATCCTTGAAATTACTTACATACCCATGCCTTAAATAACCGGGCGTGGCATATCCCCCGAAAGAGCATTCCTTAAGGTCAGCAAGTTCTTTGGCAAGTTTCCGGTCTTCTGGAGTAAGATCTTTTTCCGGGAGTTTTGGCGGCGGTCCGGCAAGCTTTGCCTTGAGCCTCTCCGCAAGTATTTTGATAACCGCCTTTTTATCCCAGACACCTGGAATCCGGTTGACCAGTTTTTCTACTCCGGCAAGATACTGTTTCCAGTCGTGATCTCTTTTGAACCGTTCATAAATTGCTTCATACCGGCTGTCGGCAAAATAGTTAAGCCCGGCCTTGATGATCTTACGTTTGTCGCCAGATTTGAACAGATAGTGGACAATCCGGTTTGCATCGTCTTTTTTGCCTTTGGCATTAACATTCAGGGCAAAAATAAACAGCTTCCCGGCTAACTTATGCTCCCATCTCAACCGGTCTGCGAAACGGGTTTCATCCTTTTTCTTGCCGGTAAATTTCCCAAGGACGGTCTTGATGTCTTTGTCAAGGCTGACTTTCTGGAAAAACGCCCTGGGTTTATTTGCATATTTCCGCTGGAGTTTCACGAAAGCTTCGGCAAGCTTTTTGCCGTCATTCGCGTACTTCTTCTTTATTTCCTTTATTTCCGCCGCTTGTTCTTTGGCGAGTTTGGCGGGAGTCCAGAACGTGTATCTGCCGCAATTATAGATAACATCCAGCGTACCGTTTTTCTTGTCTTCTTTAACCAGCCAGCCGTTTCCAAGCATATTAATGTCGTAACCGTAAAAATTGGAAATCCCTAAACCGGAAAAGTTCAATCTCACATATTCGGCTTTTGCAACGTCGGGCAGGCCAAGTTTATAGAACAAAGCGAATCCCTTGCTGTAATCGGGCACTTTTTCCTTTGGCGGTTTTGTCTTTGCCTTGCTTTTCACCGCCGCCTTCTTCTTTGCGGGGACGCTTACTTTTTCAGGGGCTTCTTTCGCATCTTGAGCAATTGCCGATAACGCAACCAGACTTATTGCCAGAATATAAGTAAATAACTTCATGACTATTTATACTCCATGGTGATTTCACCTTTATTCTCATATATAAAGCCTTGAGGATATTTATTCAGAACCTGGATAAATTCCGTTACTTTAGCTCCCCGCCCCGCCGCAAGGAACTTGCTCATGTTTCCGGTAAACTCTTTTATCTCCAGCATTTCCGTAAAATCCCCCCTCAACAAAAGAACCTTGCGCGGATCCTGTTTATCGGGATTGGAGGCATTGCTTTTTATAAGTTTCCCGTTCACTTCCACGGCTACTTCCATTACCATGTCGGTGAAAAATTTAACGATCAGCTCCTTTCGGCCCTCCTTGCCGGTAAGACCGAACGGATTGCCGTATCCCATGTAATGCCGTACGGTCCTTTGCTCTTGCGCTGTCAGCTTTTGCAAATCTTTACCTGTTTCTTCTTTCTTTTCAGACTTTTTTTCAACAGCTTTTTCGATCTTGGGAAGCTTCACCGTCAGTTTACTTGTCCCGTCTTTTTCTTTTTTGAAAGCAAACTCGATGCTGCCGTCGTTACCAAAGATATCAATCAGGACTTTGTTCAGGGGAATTTTTATTTTGGTTATATCCTTGAACGAATATACCGCGATGCAGGAAAAACTGCCGTCCGGCCAACTCATGTTTTTTGACTTGACAAGTTTCAGGTCACCCCCGAAGAATCTAACCTTCTGTTCGAGCAGTTCTTTCCGGAAAAACATGTCCTCAAAAGTCTTTATTTTACTTTCCGGGGGCAAATTGTCCCTGTACTGCTCAAACTGCGCTTTGAGCATCTTGGCAACGGGAATTCCCATTTTCAGAGTAGAGACAACATGGCCTGAACCATCTTTGTCGACACTGATCAAAAGTTTATTTTTAAGACAGCCGGAAAACAATAAAAGCACAAGCGTGAAAATAAACGGCGAAGAGAGTTTTCGTAAGGATCTTTCCGTGATCATCTGATACCCCTTAAGTGAGTTGTCTATAAAATACCACATTCAGAACGACTAAAGAACCAATAACCCCAAATGAAAGATAAACTATTCAGGCCCTGATATCTCTATATAGCTAATAATAGATTACTTTCCAAATTTTTCAAATCATTCTCACGGTGTAATTCAGATTCACTCAAGAAACTTCAGCATCTCCGGCCATGCGGCCTCGGCGTAAAAACGATGTCCACCATCACCGGTCACGTGCCGGCAATTATTCTCCGCCCCAGCCGCTGCGTACATAGCTTGCAAACGCGCAAACTCGTTTTTCGCACCAGATATAGGAAAAATAGGATCGTCTTTCCCGTTAACCATCACCATCGGCTTGGGAGCAGCCAGTCCTACCACATCGGCCATTTCAGCGTAAAGCATCAGGTTGGGAACATAATTGCAGCAGCAGTGTTCCATCGCCATTATCGAATCCCTGAAAGTGCTGAAACTGCATGATGGCATCACGTGAGTAATTCTGCCGAGAAGCCCTCCGGCAAACATTGAAACGGTTCCGCCACCGGAATTGCCCATAACCCCGACCGCTGACTTGTCAACGTCGTTGCGGGTCATCAGGTAATCAATTGCCCTGTCCACGTCATAAATACGTTCCCCCAGCAGAGTCCGTCCCAACATAATTGCGTGCATAACCGGATTATGACAGCGATTTCGCTTATAAGGTTGTTCGCGTTCGCCGAAACCGCGCTGTTCGATACACAACGCGGCAACGCCATAACGCATGGCTGCAAGCCCGAAATCGCGATCACCATCAACCTCTATTGATTTTGTTTCGTCTTCTATATCCACGGCAATGGAAACATGCATGCCGGTGGAGTGTCCCTGAAGACATACGAAAAAAGGCATTGGGGACCTGACCGGCTCTTTGGGAATACAAAGATAGGCCGTGGCATCCGAGTACGGCTCGGTTTTAAACACTATCTTTTCTATAACTCCGAGCGGATGTTCGCGTTTCCACAGGGAAACCACGTTTAATTCAGGACGGGGCTGGGCCATCATTTTATCGAGTCCCAGCAGTTTTTCCAGTTCCGGTTTCCAGGCATTGCGCCACGACTGGAAATCTTTTCCCTTGAACTTCATTTCCGGATTTATAGAATCCATAATGGCCTTGTGGCAATCAAAAGGATCAAATGAAAAACTCATCGCGTTGTTCCTCCTCAGGAATTTGCTTCGGCAGGAAGCCTGCCCTGCATCAATGTATTAAGTTTTGGAATATATTCAGACGCCTTTTCCAAAGCACGCTCCTCGACAATCCTCAGTGTATTGGTGATCAATTCATTATGGGCCTCGCAGGTATGCAGATTGCGAACCGCCATAAAATCTTTTACCGAATCTTCATCTTGCCAATCAATGGGATAAAACGGTTTGCCAAGTCTGGAAAAATAACCGCCGTCAACGGACCTGGCGCACCATGCATTGTAATATTTCCTCACTTCGTCCGGGATCTTGATAATCTCAGAAATATAGCTGAGATATTTGAAAAAGCCGGCCCTTTCGGTTCCTTCGAGAAGAGTTACCTTCTCTCCATGAGGCATGCAATGGTGCGGAATAACTTGAAGGCTGACAGCCCGGGAGTCCGAAAAATTCAGCCGTACCATAAATCCGTACCACCAGTTGTACCCTTCATAAATCTCCTTGCAATCAAAAATAAAATTGCTTAAACTGTAGATTATCGGAACTCCATTCCACAATTCGACTCCCTGCGGACAATGCGTATGCCCCCCTACTACGGCGCTTGCCCCGGCATCGGCGAAAGCGTGGTAGGTTTCAACAACGCGGGGGGATGGAACGGGATTGAATTCATTACCGCCATGAACCATGACAATCGTTATATCAGCGCGTTTGGAAGCATCCCTGATTTGAGTCATGTTACGCAACGGATCAAGGGGGGCCGCCCCCGGTTTCCCTTCCGCGGCGGAACCAAATTCGTTTTCCGCAAAAGCAAGAAATGCAATCCTCAATCCATTCTTTTCAACGAATAAAGGCTGATACGCCGACTCCAGACAGTCCCCTGCCCCACAATACAGAATACCGCTGTTATCAAGCCGGAAGAGAGTTTCGATTACGGCATCATCACCGAAATCGCCGATATGGTTGTTGGCGCAACAGGCGATATCCCATTTGCATGCCTTGAGTAATTCAACACATTCCGGCGCCACCTTGATATTAGGTCCGGATTTCGGAATCGGATGACCGGAAGCGATGACCGGAGTCTCAAGATTAAAAACAGACAAATCGCAATCATTCAGCTCTTCGCCGGCTCCTTCTATTATTTCCCGGACACGGCCTTTGAGAACCAGTTCCTCAGTCCTGAAGCGAGGACACAGGTCCCCGGCAAAAAGAATGCCAAAAGTTTTAGACTTACATGTCTCAAATACGAGTTTTCCTGTTTTAATATCAATTTCCATTTTGCTATATTCCCCTTTTGCAATAAGCCTAGTGTCAAGTCAACGATAAAATATCGTAAAGACGAGAAGGATTTTAAAATGATTTTGATGAAAAATATCGCCGTCCGATATAATATCGGACAAGAAATTTTAAATAAAAAGCGTTCAAAAGGAACTCGCCGCGAAGCGGTTGCGTTCTTTCATAAGCATTCCGGACCGGAAAGAATTCGAGTTGCCCCGGCAGCCCTTCATCCTTTCCAATCCAGCCTGCTCCATGAAATTTCCGCAATCTTTACCGGCATTTTACGCTTGACTTGACACTAGCTCGCCGTGTATTGCTAATATAACCCGGATATTATATTGGATAAATGACAAAAGAGGTTTAAAATATAGCAAAACCAAAACAAAAAAAATACCGCAGTGAATTATGGCATGGCCCACATCCAACGCATGGAACCAACATCTTGAGGAAATGAACCGCCGTCAGCTTTCCTGCCAATATACGGTTACACTGGTAAGAATAGAAACGCCTCTGAAACCTGGCGCAAAACACATTGAACACGTCCATCCATATTGGCAGATGGAACTGGTTGAAAAAAAAGGTTTTTCGGTCCTGCTGAATACCGGAAGACTGATTCCGGATGATGGCGACATATTACTTATTCCTCCGCAAAACCGGCACAACCTGGACCATCCTGACGGCAGACAATCCTGGAGCATCAAGTTTGTTGCCGTCGAAATGGAGGAGAAATATCCAGCTGCCATTCTGGAAAAAAGTCGCGAAGCGAAGATTATTTTTTCAGCGCTTCTCAAAGCAGTGAAACTTGAAAAATCCTCGCCGTCTCCCGCCAGTCAGATTCTGGTGGAACATCTTGTGGGCACGGCGCTTGATCTCCATTTCAGGAAATACGGATGGGAGGAAAAAGAAAATACCCGGATAAGGAAAATCCGGCATAGGATAGAAGAACTTCTTGTTAATGGAAAACCTGTGCTGGTAAAACAACTTGCCTTGGAAAACAGGTGTTCGACTGTTTACTTGAACAGTATTTTCAGAAAAAACCTCGGCGTCCCATTGAAAGTATATATTGATCAATACCGCTTCGAAATTGCACGGCGGTTACTGCTTGAGTCGGATTTGAACATCACTGAAATCGCAACAGAGATGGGATTCGCCGACGTATTCCGTTTTTCACGCTTTTTCAAACGCATGTGCGGAGATTCACCGCGAAATTTCAGACATACGTCCCTGCATTAAAATATTGTGGAAATCAATCCATATTCATTTCAAGACCATGGTAAAATTACTGAATGCCGGCAAACTTGAAATCTGCAGGAAAATGGTTCCCGAACTGATAGTCAGGAATAGTGTGAAAAATCTTTTCACCGGCAACAGATAGTTTCCAGCAACACTTAATCCTGGACGCATGGTACACATATATACCATAACATCAACTTTCACTCTTATTACATGCAATTCGCCTTGTCGCAAAAGCAAATATGGTATAATATGAATAATGTAAAATGAGAAATATATAATTGATTATCACCCTGAAAGGAAAGTATTATGAGAAATACAATAAACATGAAAACAAACCAGCATATCCTCAATCCAAAAGGAATAACTATATGAAGAAATCCGGAATTTTCACACTCATAGAGTTATTGGTTGTAATCGCTATCATTGCAATACTTGCAGCAATGCTGCTTCCGGCGTTGAAAAGGGCAAGGGAAGCCGGACTTCAGATTTCCTGCGCTAACTCGGAAAAGCAGTTGGGACTCGCAAACAGCATGTACTTGGGTGACAACAACGGTTGGTATCCTTGTTACGTGGCCCCGGCAACGAGCTCCTTAAGTGTCGACTGGTGGTGCGATCAATTTGTTACGGCAGGTTATGTACAGGGGGGGCGGGCCAGAACCAGCGGTTTCTGGGCTGACACAGCGTTGCATTGCCCGTCCAGGGTTCCGAACGGCTCGACCATTGATAGCTGGTCGGACTATGTTATCCAGGGAACTATTTACACTCATGGATCAGGAATAGGAAGTACTACCTCCGGCAGAAATGGCTGTAAAGCAACCAGCATCCCGAAACCGTCTGAACTCGTATTGTTCGCGGAAAGCTGGAACCGGTATTATCGCACCAGCATGGACTGGCTGATGATTTGTAGAGTCTCTGAATTTCCCGGCTCGTGGTCCGGAACTACTGATTCAATGATCCGAATTTCACCGTGGACTCACAACTGGGGCAGCAATTACGCCAAATGTGACGGTTCGGTCGAATACGTTACCGCTCATAACATATACTGGGGTGATTTCAATATTAACGGGTATAATGCCACATACGGCGTCGATTTAACCAGAAGAAGCGCTCCATAATTTTTCCGCAATACTATATATCATTAATAATACAACCAAGGAATCGAAGTGAAGATAATTTCCTTAACAGGCTTGTGCCTTGTAATGTCGCTTTCGCTGTTCGCAGCCGCGAATGAAATCCGGATACCCGAATGCAAAAAAACTCCGACAATGAACGGAACTCTGAATGACGCCTGCTGGAAGCATGCCGCGAAAGTCACCGATTTTTATCTGCTCCGCGACAGGGCCGGAAGCAAGACCTCCGACACCACCGTAATGCTTACCCGTGACAACAAATGGCTGTACGTGGGAGTGAAATGCATAAACAGGAACATGCCCCATGTGGAACAGAATGTTTCCATACACGACGGTATTGTCAGCAAGGACGAATCCGTGGAAGTATTCATCAGCCCTGAAGCGAATAAAAAACTTTACTACATGTTTGTTTTAAGTTTCGCGAACGTAAAACACGAGCGGCGAATGATAGGCGGAAACCGGGACATCGGCTGGAATTGCCCGTGGCGAAGCAAAACAAAACGTCTGCCCGACGGCTGGACGGCGGAAATAGCGATTCCGCTTTATGCAATAGAAGGTTGCGGATCGAAAAAACTTGCATTCAATGTTATCCGCAATAAAAGCGAGATCCAGTTGGATAAATTCGGTTCGAAGAATTCAGAGAAAAAAGTTTATTCAAGCTTGTCGAAACTGGACCGGAGCGCTCATGAACCCCAAAACTTTACTCCTGTATCCGGACTTGAAAACCTGAAGCCGGAAGAACCTTTTGCCCCGGTAATAAGCGGTGCGTCCGCCGGAAGCTACGAAAAATCCGGGGATAAATTATTTTACCCGGTGGACATTGTCATCAACCCGGCGACAACGGTTTCCGGCAAGGTAAAGGTATGTGTGGCGGAAACCTCCGGCGGTAAAACCAGGGAAGTCGCGGAAAATGTGAAGGTCGACGGTTGCAGGAAGCTGCGGATCAACGTGCCGGTAATGGATTTTAAACCCAAAAAGCTTGAAGTATTTCTGCGTTCCCAGAATAACAAAAGTGTTCTGGACAGCATGAAAATAGCGGACACGTCCTCGCTGGAAATCATGAAGAAAATCGTGTCTGATCTGAATTATTACAGCAAAGAAAAAACCGCGAGGTTGAAAATCAGTTTGGGATTTGCCAAAGATCAGCTTAAAAATATGACGCTCAAAGTTTCGGACGGAAAAAAGTACCTGCTCCGGAAAACTGACTTGTCTCCTGAAATGATTATCGAAGTTCCTGTAGAAAAACTTAAAAACGGAACCAGCAAGGTTGAAGTTGCTTTGCTGAAAAACGGCAAAAAATTCATCTCGCGATCAGTGGAACTGAAACGTTATCCGCTGGCCCCCAACGGCGTGAAGATTGACAACTTCAACCGGGTAATGTTGAAGAACGGCAAAGGTTTTTTCCCGTTCGGCGTGTTTCTCGGACGGGTAAGATCAGAGGATGAATATCTTTTCAAGTTCCTCAGTGAGGAAATCGGCATGAATACCGTAATAAGGGTTCGCCGCTATTGGAAAAACTGGCCGTGGATGAGTGACCTTAAAGACTTGCCTAACTGGATGAAAATAGCGCAAAAATACAACCTGAACGTCATTAACATGGCCAGTATGGCCCCAAGCGTAAAAGCCGACAACGCCCTGGCCCGGAAGGAATATCAGGCAATGCTCCCGGATATAACCGGCGAAATCGAACTCCTGAAAGACAATCCTAATTTCCTGATGTATTACAATCTGGATGAACCTAACCTTGCCAACGCGGATACGCGAATCAAGGTGGCCGACTGGTTCTACCACACAGTACGGAAGCACGACCGCCGCAATCCGGTTAATCTGCTTTACGCCAAACATATCCCGGAAGGAAAGTATTGGACTGACTGGTGTGAAGTGCTGATGTACGATGTATATGTATGTCCCGGATGGGGAGGATTTTACAGTGATCCCGGCCTGATGATGTCCTACTACATGTGCATGCTGGATGAACGTGCGAAACAGGACGGCAAAGTTGCGATGATGGTTCCTATCTCCGCCAACCTCACCCCCCCACGCGCTCCGATATCACTTACATATCAACAACAGCTTTGTCAGAGTTACGCGGCAGTTATCTACGGGGCCAAGGGATTGATCTATTTCACCCAGATGCTGGCGATCACTCCGGAACATTGGAAAGCGTTCAAGGTGCTGGCCGGCCAGTTCAAGGCGCTGGCTCCGGCCATTACCAATCAGGAAGTAAAGCAAAAGATCAGTTACTCCCCCGGCAAACTGGATCCACACTCCAGAACTTTCCCGATGATCAACGTCAGGCTCTTCAAATATCCTGACGAAAAACTCGTAATGCTGGCCGCCAATTTCAAGCCGTTCGCGGTGGAGACAAGTTTCAGGATTCCCGGCCTGGAAAGCGCTTCACTGATGTTCAACGGCAAAAAAATCCTGCCGGTCTCCGGCAATACTTTTAAAGACAAATTCATTCCATACGGAACCCGCGCTTACAGTTTGAAACTGAAAAATTCCTCGGCGGAAATTAAAGTTGCAGTTAAAATGACTCCGTGTCCGAATGAAAAAGTTTCGCCCCCGGCAGTGCCGGTAAATAAAATCATCGCCCAACTCAGAAG
Source organism: Victivallales bacterium (assembly GCA_963678815.1). Classification (GTDB taxonomy): domain Bacteria; phylum Verrucomicrobiota; class Lentisphaeria; order Victivallales. Next base: position 1,482,468 of record OY787460.1, on the reverse strand, counting down.
CCGCAAGAAAAACCTTATGCCCAACCCGGTTTTTGAAAGAGCTAAGGTCAAGGGGTTACCCGATTTCATGATTCCGTACTCAAATATGGCCCCGGTGCTCTGTACGAAAGATTCCGCATGGTTCGTCGATGCCAAAAATAAGTGGAACGGCAAAGCTTCGCTCTGCATGAAAAACCTGCCGACCCCAAGTTCGCGGTATTACCCGCAATATCTCGGAACCAACGCGGTTTTCTATCCGCTCATTTCTAAAAAACCCGAAAAGTATGTTTTTTCCTTCTACGCCAAAGGCGGTAAAAATGGTGAACGGATCACGATTATTCTCCAGGATTACTTTACCGGTTTTAAAACGCAAAAGGCGTTCATTCTGACTACCGGCTGGAAAAGATTCAATATGAAATTCACCCTCCCCCCTTTGAAAAGGCCGGAATTGTCAGGTGGCGGCATTTCCATCCTGATCAGCCGTCCGAAAGCGGGAGGGACCGCCTGGATCAACGGCCTCCAGATGGAGCCTGGAGACAAAATGACGGATTTTTCCGATGACAGTATTGTAAAGGAAACCGTAAGAGACAAAAACAACCTGGTCGAAAACGATATCCGGAAATGGCACGGCGGTTACAGAATCAAAGTGACCCAGATAGATAAACAGTTCTGCTTTACCGGAAAAACCCCAGGTTTTGGAATAGCCAGCAATTTCTTCAAAGTCGACCCGAATAAAACTTATCAACTTTCCGGACGTTTCAAAAATACCGGTAAAAATCAGGCTCCGCTGGCATTTGGGATTATTCCTTACGACAAAGAACAAAGACGGATCATGGCCTACAATCTATGCACCGTCAAGGGTACGGAAACCGAACTTGTGGAAGCGTGTCTGCCGGAAAGTATGAACATAAAAGTCAAAGACGCTTCAAAGTGGCGCGACGGAAAAAGATTGTGCGCGGCGTTTAATCAAAAACCGGGTATTCCGAACTTCAACACAACCCCGCTCGGGATCAAAAAAATTGTTAAATCCGGCGATGTCTGGAATATTATTTTGCTGAAACCTTGCGGAAAGTCGTTTCCGGCAGGAACAAAAGTCGCGGAAAACATACAGAATTCATTTATATGTATGTATCCGGTCAGGCCCGTCAAAACCATTCCCGAAAAATGGACGGAATACCGGGCTGCAATCAAAGGATTTGCTTCTGGTCCGTCAGTCAATCAGTGGTGGCCGGGAACCGAATACGGTAAAGCGGTTATCACCATCGGCAAAAACGCTAAGACCGTCCTTTTCGACGATATCTCGGTCAAGGAAATTAATATCGATCCGCGATCTAAAAACAAGTAATGATTGTGGATTTCAGCTTTGCCGGCAAAAAAAGCAATGCCACGAAGGAAAAAACTCAGTTTGCATCTGAATTCCGTTGCTGATAACGGCTCGGGCTGATACCGGTATGTTTTTTGAATTGCTTGCTGAATTGATACACGTCATTATAAGCCAGAATTTCCGCAATCCTGCTGATTTTATATCGCGAAGAACGCAGATAGTACTTCGCTGATTCCATCCGTGAAGCAATCAGGTAATCCCGGAACGATTGCCCGGTCCTTGCCTTGAAAAGTCTGGAAAAATGGTCTCGAGAAAGACATATTTTTTTTGCAAGCTGATTCAGCCGGTAACGCTTCTCGGGGTGTTCGCGGATCTCAACGCGAAGTTTCTCGATGAATGCCCCGGTTTCATCCAGTTCCAATGCCCCTGTCCCCTCTGAAGATTTGTTATGCTGAAGTTCCATTAATGCCGAAACAAGCCACGAAACAACTTCCCCGGTATGCTGACGATAATAAGCCGCGATCATTCGTTCGAGAAGCTGCGTCAGGAAAACAAAATTACGAGATTTGGTATATGGGGCCAGCATATCCAACTCAGTTGCCGATACCAGGGAATCCTTGCCGGGAATCAGGTCAAAATGCATCCAGAACATGGCTAAGGGATCATTAATATCCTGCGTAGCCAAATAACGTTCGCCTTTTTTAAGCAGGAAACAGTTGCCGGGAATAATTTCGATAGTTTCATCCCGATACCGCATCTTTCCCCTGCCCTCAATCGGGACCCACAACAGGTAGTCCGGGAGCTTACCGGTATCTAAACTCCAGTCAGGTCTGCAAAAAGTTTTTCCAGCCCGGATGATTTGCATATCCCTCCCATGCATTATCGGAAAAGCACAAAACTATTGTCGGCTTATTCCATTTAAAAGAATTTAAACTGGTTTAATTTAATATATATAAAATACCATAAAATAACAAATTAAAGTTCATTATATTATGGATAAGCAAATCGGGAGCGAAGGTAATCGGGTTGTTGAAACTTTGGCCGGTGGCTGGCTGATTAAGGGGTTTGAATCTGAACGGGGATTGGCGGAAAAGGCTTACAAGGAAGATTATCAGCCGGAAAATGCGATTAGCGCGGTGGTGCCCGGCACGGTAAGGACTGCTTTATTCAAACATGGCAAAATTCCCGATCCGTATGTGGGATTCAACAGCATTGAGTCGGAATGGGTTGAGGAACGCGAATGGTGGTATTTTAAAGATTTCCTTACGCCGGAAACCGTCGAAAACGAAAAGGTTTTCATACGCTTTGAAGGAATAACCTACCGGGCGGAAGTATGGATAAACGGTGTACAAATTGGCCGTATCGAGGGAATGTTCCGGACTGGTGAATTCGATGTCACTGATTATCTGAACGAAAAATCAAACCGCCTGACAATCCGCGTCCGAACTCAGGAAAACGCGCATCTCGACAATTCCCGCACGCATCGTCAATTAAAGGGCAAGATCCGGAGCCAGGGCGCGGTAGCGCAGAGCATGTACAAATGGAACTGGAGTCCCCACATGGTCTGCGTAGGATTATGGCGTCCGGTAAAGATTCTGGTGAAACAACCGGTGGAAGTCAAAAGTGTCCAGGTAAGAACCTTATCCGCCGATGCCGGAGGCGCCGACGGCTTTACCTCTCCTTGCGCCGACGCCGAACTGGTTATTGACTGGTGGATCAACAATACAAGCGGCAAACCGGAAAATATTAAGATTAAATTCACATTTTCCGGTGCTTCCTTTGATTCCGGCAATATTGCAAATGATGAAATAATTGTTAATGTTCCGCCGAATTGCAAAAAAAAAGTATCCAGGGAAATAAAAATATCCAATGCCCGGCTGTGGTGGCCGAACGGTGCGGGAAAGCCGGAGCTGCATAAACTTGAAAGTGAAATTTCCAGCCTTGAATCAGGAAAAATAATTCAGGAAGATTCGGTGGTATTCGGCATCCGCAAAATTACTTTCGAACGCAATGTTGATCAGGACCGGGTGATAGAATCAAGCGGACACTCCATGCGTCCGTGGTCAATGATCGGAGAACTTTACAACTGGACTTTCGTGGTAAACGGCCGGAAAATCTTCCTCAAAGGAAGCAACTGGGTAATGCTTGACGCCATGCTCCGGCTGGAAGAATGGCGTTATGACCGTCAGCTTTCGCTGGTGCGTGACGGCGGATTAAATTTTCTCCGTATCTGGGGGGGAAGCCTCGCTGAGACCGATGAATTCTATGATTTGTGCGACCGTTACGGGATTCTCTGCTGGCAGGAGTTTTGGCTGGCCTGCGCCGATTATCCTGCCATGAATCACGATGTTTTTATCCGTTGCGTACGCGACACCGTGCAGCGCTTGATCAACCATCCGAGCCTGGTTTACTATTCCGGCGGAAACGAATACGAGCCGGATAATCGGGAAAACAAAGGTCTGGTTGATAAAATTGCCGCCGCCGTTGCTAAAGTTGATCCCGAGCGCGAATTCCGCCGCGGTTCGCCGTATAAGGGAGATAAGCATGGCGGGTTGGTAATGACGCCGTACTGCACCCGTAACAAGTATCTCGATATCCTTTACGGCGATAAACGTAATGTATTGATGCGCAGTGAAGTCGCCACCGGGCGCAGCATGCCCGTATGGTCGAGCATGGACAAGTTTCTGCCGCCGGAAAGCCGCTGGCCGATTGATGAAAAACTTTGGCGTCATTTTCATGCTGTCCCCGCTGAATTCATTATGTTCGCCAATGAATATGACGCGCTTGACAACTTTTATTATGCGGTAAACGCAAACCATCTGGCACACATTCAAATATGCCGCACTAACCTGGAATTCTGCCGAAGCCGTATGTTCCAATGCTCCGGGAACCTGAACTGGCAATTTAACGTGCCGTGGCCATGCGCCCACCGGGAACTTGCCGATGCCTGGGGTTCGCCAAAACCCGCTTATTATCATTATATAAAAGCATCGCGGCCGGTAGCGGCGTTTATCGATATCGAACGGTATTTGTGGCGTCCGGGGGAAATATTAAATCCCTCGGTTTACGTGGCAAACGATAAGGGAGCAATAGACAAGACGGAAATAAAAACCGTCATTTATGCCGCTGGTTCATCCTCACCGGAATATGAGCAAACCATAAATTGCAGAATCCCGGGCAACACCGGAACCAGGATTGGTGAACTGGATTATAAAATTCCCAAAAATCTGTCAGGAGAATCACTTCTGATAAAAACTGAATTGTCCTCAAATGGGAAAAAGCTTTATGAAAACTGGTACTGGATTGCCGTTTCAATCCATGAAGAACCGGAGCATAAAATCGACCTGTGCGGAACCTGGCGGCGCACTGACGGATCGGAGCTTCAGCTTCCCGGAAACGATCTGAGCGTTGATAATCCATCATTTGAATATGTGATCCTGAAGCAGGGGGACTCCGCCGAACTGGAAACCGCTAGTGGTTCGGACGGAAAGATATCTAAAAGTCAAACTGAACTGGTTTATTCCCGCAAGTTCACGATATCTAAGGAAATGCAAGGCATGGACCTTGAATTTTTCACGCCCGGATTTGAGTCCAGCGATGAAGTTTTCGTGAACGGAGAAAAAATCGGGGAACATGAGTTTAAAAGCGCTTACCTCGACACCACGGCCTGGGCTTTTGTTCCCGATGGCAGGGAAAAGCACGATATAAATTTAGATTCCGGCACTGAATACCGGTTCTACAGTGACCCGATCGCCATGCCTAAATTAAAAGCCCGGTTTTACGATATACCGCAAAAAATCCTGAATACCGGCGAGAATGAAATTGTAATCCGGATGAAATCCGATTATCAGAAATCTTGTCCGTATCCTATGGAAGTCCGGCCTGTAACTCCAAACCGGAAAAAGGTTAGCGAGTTTCTGAAACGCGGCGTGTTCTTTTCCGGACTCCGGAAAATGCCGGCCGTTGAACTAAAAACAGCTAACAATGACCGGGAAATTAAAATAACAAATCCCTCACGGAATATTGCCTTCATGGTTATTCTGGAAGTTATCCCGGACGCCACCGGCATTGCAATTCCCCTGGACGATAACGCTTTCACGCTGCTTCCCGATGAAACGAAAATCCTGAAACCGCTGCAACGGAAAAAAATCCCGAAAAACAGCGAAGTAAGGATTTCCGGCTGGAATATTCGCAATAACTCACTTAGGATATAATATGAAACCTGAAATTTTATCATTACTTCCAAACCGGGTGCGCCGGAATTATCGCGGCGGGGCCGGTATAGACCGTTTCGAAGGAAAAAGTAATTGCCGCGACAGTGATCAGCCTGAGGACTGGGTAGGCTCCCTTACCACCGCACGCAATCCCGGTTTGCCGCCAGTCGAAAATGAAGGACTCGCAACCGTGGTGGAAAACGGAAATACCGCAATGCTTTGCGATGTCATCAAAAACGCCCCGGAGTATTATTTTGGAAAGCCGCAAGTGGAATCAGGCTTTTTGATGAAAATTCTGGATTCATCGATGCGGCTTCATGTCCAGGCGCATCCTACCCGTGAATTCGCCCGTAAGCATTTGAATTCCGAATGGGGCAAGCTTGAGGCTTATTATATTCTGGACGTCAGGGAAAATTGCGATCCTTATATCCGGCTGGGATTTCAACATCCGCCGGAACCGGAAGAGTGGAAAAGGATTGTTCTGGAACAGAACATCACCGCAATGGATGCTTGTTTTGAAAAAGTCCCGGTCAAACCTGGTGAAACCTGGTATGTGCCGGGCGGACTTCCCCATGCCATCGGCGAAGGTTTAACGGTTATCGAAGTCATGGAACCATCTGACCTGGTAGTCCGTTGTGAATTTGAACGTGAGGAAATCGTGGTTCCTCCGCCTGCCCGGTTCATGGGCCGAGACCCGGATTTTGCCCTGCGAATTTTCGACTTCACCCCTTGGAGCGTCGATGCCGTCACCTCAAAATTCCGGGTAGCGCCACAACTGATTTATGAAAACGAAAACCTCCGGGAAACCCGTTTGCTCGGCACACCTCAAGTAGATTGTTTCGAGTTAAAAAAGCTTACGTTTACAGGCCCGGCGCAATTACCGTTGGACGAACGCTTTGCCATCGCCCTGACATTGTCCGGCTCCGGTTCAATCAAAACAACGGCGCAAACATACCAGATAAAAAAATCCTCCCGTTTCCTGATCCCCGCCGCCACAACGGATATTGAAGTCATTCCGGACAAAAACAACTGCCTGGAAATCTTCCTCTGCCTGCCCGCGTAATATTTGGGGGAAAGTACCAGTCGCCGGGACAATCGGGGAAAAAAATCCGATGCCTGACAAGAATGAGCTATCTGTCGTAATCCAAAACGGCGTTTGACCCGAGCCACTGGCACAGCAGTCTGAGTGTGGGGTGATAGTGCATCGTGAAAAAATGAGACTGAAAGGCCGTCATGCGAATGCCCCCCATTTGGTACCATCTTCGGATATTCAGAGCGTAATTTTGAGGCTGTGGAGAAAATGCTTTCGGAAATTTCGTATAAATTTCACTTCCGCACCCGGAAATCAATTAAAATAAATTTCCGCTTGTAATTCCTTTGAAATATAGATGTTACCAGAACAAAGAAAAAGTAGGCAGTTCCGTTTCACTCCGGGCATGCTCCACCAGCAAATTGAGATCAAAAACACGGCTTTTTCACTTCCCCCAAAAAAACTTGCTACATGTTTTGCTACAACAATGCTTGATTTTTTACAGTGTTATCATATAGTTTGTCCGATGATGTTCAGGTTTGTTTTCAGGAGTAGAGGATATGGCAGGCAGGAACAAGAAAAAAGCCAGCATTCAGCTGCCCAAGCTTTTCCAGCGGGGCAAGAAAGGCTACTACTATTTCCGCCGCCGTGTAGACGGCAAAGACAAGTGGATCAACACTAAATGCACCGATCCCAAAGAGGCTGAAGCTTCCGCGACAAGGATACTTCAAGCGGAACTGTCCATCGAGGCTTTAAGCAAACTCGAAACATCCTCCCACAAGCTTGCGGACGCTTTCGTCAAAGAAGTAACAGGCCGGGAGAAATCCAAGGTTCCTCTTCTTGAAGCACACGACAAATGGATAGAGACCATTCCCCATTACAATGACCTCAGCCAGGGGGTAAGGGATTTTCATAAAACTATTTTCGGGCGTTTCCGTGAATGGTGCAAAGATCAGGGAAAAGAATCTATCGAAGAGATCAACAGTGTCTCCGCTTTAAAATACGCCAAGCATCTCTGGGAAATCGGAATATCCGCAAAAACCTACAATGAGCATCTCGCACATCTTTCCCGGGTATTCTCCGGATTTGAAGTGATGGGCTCGTTGGTAGACAAGAATCCCTTTGACAGCAGACGGGTACCGAGAAAGAAAAAGTCGGAAATGAAAACGGCAGGGCATGAAGCCCTTGAACCGGCTATGCTGAAAACCGTGATTAAAGAGTCGGCAAAACACCGTCTGCGGCGGATACGAAAAGAGAAGGTTTCTCAAAATAATCTTTCGGGAAGTTCTTCAACAGCAAACCTCACGGAAATATCTGTATCTTACCAGAGTTTTTCATATTTGACTTTCCCGAGATAATCGAGTATTCCGCAAAAGTCGGCGAGTGAATCCCAGTTCCGCGCCGCTTTGGCGTAGGCTAAACGCATCTTCATAAAATCATCCCATGGCAGCGGAATATTTTTGGTAAGATAGAAAACAGCGTCGAAGTTAGTCCAATATATTGGACTGGCATGCAAAAACTCATATGTGTGCGGATTGTTGAAAAAGTCATTGCCGCAATCAGTCCATAATTCATATGGGCGCATATTTTCAGGTACTTGCGTCATGCAGTATGAGCGGCTTGCGCCTATTACGTTAAATTTGGAACCAATCGTTGAATAACAAAATCCCGCATAGGCATTCTGTTCGGCATAATAACGCGGGAGTAAGATTTCCTGATCTTCATAACGCGCGGCATTTGAATGGCCGCTGCTCCATGGCCGGTATGCTCTCCGGAAGCCGGAAGCGGCAAGTTGAGCCTGCATGCCGATTATCTGGACAACCGCATGATATGAAGCCCAAGCGAATGTGGTTTTATCACCAATCTTCTTTGCCAGACGCGCCATGGCAACTGCGCCACCGTGAATTGTCCCTGTTTCCTGGAGACCGTTGCCGACCCGTACCCCGGCAAATGCGTCCCAGGTGGCGCTGATCTGCCAGTCATGGGTATTTCTCGCGGTGTTGTAAATTTCTTTTATGGTTTGATAATGTTGTTTTATAAAGCTGTAGTCGTTGAAAAACCATGCGTAGCGCCAGGCAACATATATGCGCAAAGACTCCCAACAGGCGGCATCCGTACCGCAGTTGTAATGCGGCGTGAAGCTCATTGTCAATCCCGTTTGAGGATTGCTGACTCTGAAAAGCTGCGGGATATCCTTGTGCAGCACTTTTTTCTTCCAGGCTTTCTCGGGTTTGTCATTGTAAAAAAGATATTTCTTAATTTCCCGCTGAATCCCTTTGGCTATTTCATCACGCAGCGGTTGATCCAGTAGCGGCAGGATCCGCAAAGTATTTGTGAAAACCGGTTCAGCATTGCCCGCAAGCAGGGCTTTCGACACGAAAAAACTTCCCTGCTGATTTATTTTCCGATCCAGAAACGAAGGATTTTTCTGCCAGGCAATTTTAACGGCGCGGTTCAGTTCCCCAATGATCTTTTGTGCCCGCGGAGTATTTGCCTGTTCAACCACACGGACTTCCCGGACAAAGTGCAGCAGGTTGCTTATGCCGATACGTTGTTCATCGCTGTTTTCCGTAGCAAGCAACGGGCCGTGCAATGTGCCGTAATGCAAGTCGCGCGCCGGACTGCCTGTTGCCATTGAAATATTACCCGCGCTTTGCGCAAGTGTCATTGTGGGTGAAACAAATGCCAATTTAATCGGGGTGGTATTCCAATCGTCTTTTATTCCCAGATGCCTGAATTTGTCCCGGACAACAACCAGGTCCTTGCCGTAGTCAATCATTGCCGTCCGGACAACCCCGGCAGGAGCTGCCGTCAGCACCCGTGACCAGAAACGGCAGCGTTCAACAACTGTTCCCGGCAATGTTTTCCGCCATTTTGCGGTTTTATCCGGAGGCAGGATGGTTACGCCGTAAAGCGGCATTATCTGAACCGTTCCGGCGGCTTCCGGAAAATCCAACCGGAGCGCGCCGCCGGCGGTTTCAATCCTGACGGGACGCTTTTCCAGAACAATAAGGAACGGTACGTCAAACTCTTTCCAGCCCTTTGCGCCGTTGAAATAAACCAACAGCCAGTTTGCGCCCATGTCTTTGCCCTCAGTGCCGGTTTCCGCGGCGACAACCTTAATGCCGTTCCTGCCCTGATAAGCGATATGAGTTGGAAGCCCGATTCCGAAATCAGCAATCCGGTCAAACAATTTCAACCTTTGCGTATTGGATTTTATTCGAAGCGCCGGACTGACGTTGCTGATGGAAAAATCCATTTTCACGCCGTCAGGATATGAATATGCGTAAGTTCGTCCGGACCAGTCAGCCCGGATCAGCTTCACGTCAAACTTGCCGTGTCTCTCCCCTGGGATAACATAGCCGTAGAACCAGGCATCTTCCCAGCCGTCAGGCCAGTTGATCATGGCTGGTCTCGGGACCGGTCTGAGGGGAGCAGACCGCACCTGGGCAGAACACAACAACGGCGATGCCTTTTCGCTGAAGTAAGCCGAACAGACCAGACCGCCCCGCAGATCAGGCATGACGTCAAACAGGTTCTTTTTCCTGAAATCCGTGCGGCCCGGTCCGTAAGCCCCGACAACCTTCTTGCTGACTTCAACGGTAAAATCTTTCGCGGGATATTGATTAATAGCCGGATTAACCGGCATGGAAAAAGTCAATTTATCACAAACGGTGAAATCCAGTTTTTTTTGCCACAGCGTTTTTCCTCCAGAGACGAATTTCAATTCAGCACGATATTTACCCTGTCTGGCGGGAGCGTTGAACCGGATCAGCTTTTCAACGTTGCCCTTGCGGTCCGTACACTTTGCCGGCGCTTTTACGGCAAGCACCTTCTGATTGTCCGCATTGTAAACGTCCAAACAAATATTTCCGGAATAAACTTTTCCCGAAAGACTGAACAATTCCGGTTTGACAATAACTTCCTCTCCTGGTGAAAATTTGTTTAAATGTGCGGCCGTTGTAAGGAGTGTCTTTATCGCATCAGCTCCATCGCTTTTCAATGCAAGTCTGCCGAAAACCGGCTGATACTCCTTAAGCGAAGGCCAACCGCCATAACTTCCGAACAGACTTTTCCCGGTCACCCTGAGGCGGATTGCCAGTACATTTTTACCACTTTTCAGGATTCCGGCAGGCAGTGGCAGACGTTGATGAAGAAAGTATTTACTGTGCATCAGTCCCCTGAAACCGTGAATGATGAACCCAGTGTCAGGATCACCGAAAGTAACCGCCTTTTTTCCGTTTAAATAGATTTCTTCAAAAGATGACATCTGTCCGGCATCCAGTAAAACATTCTTCTTTTCCCACCCATCGGGCAAAACAAAATTCACCCGATACCAAACCCATTCTCCGTTTTTCCCCTGACGCAATCCTCTTGAGTTCAACACTTTCTTCCACTTTGAATCATTACAGCCGGGTTCGGCGTAATCGGGGTTATCCCCAATCTTCACCTTCCATCCTTTGTTCAGCTTGAGTTCCCGTCCGGTCAGACTGTGCGGCAACAGCGACATCTCACGTTCCGTAAACAAGCTGCCATTACTCAATCTGACAGCCCCGGGAAGTTTCGCGTATGCCTCAAGTTCCCATAACCCGTGCCTGGCGTTTTTTGAAGATAAAAACCGAATTTTGCGGGTATTGACCGGTTTGATCGACAAAGTCAGCACCGCGCCGTTTCCGGCGCGTTCAATGTGTTCCGCCACAACGTCTTTCCACTCCGATCCATCGTAATACTGCAACTTATAATCCTTGTTATATTCGGACGAAACCGTGGCGGCGGACGGGTAAAGTATTATTTGCGATATCGGGTAGTTACGGATAAAATTAATCTCCAGCAATACTCCGGATTTTGAACTTGGCGCAACCCATGCATTGTCTCTTTTTCCATCAATGGCGAAATATGGATATAAACTTTTTTTTGAGCTTCCCCGAACTGAACAAACCGCTTCACCGCCATTAGCTTCCGCGGCAACGTTTACCTGTTCATAGCCCAATGACGGCTTTTCCCCAGCCTCCAGAAACATATTCCAGGACAGAAGCAGCCATAAAATCCCCAGGTATTGGGAAAATTTATAAAGTCCGTTTATTGTGAATTTACTGTCTGCGTGTTGCATTGCGATTCCTTTTCATTGTTGCTGAGGCGGATTTATACATACCGAAATCATCAACTGCTCCGGTTCACTACTGTCAATAATTAAATCCGGTATACAACGGATCCTTGCAGGAAGCCGGCAGTCCCGTAGACTTTTGTCCCTGAACATGTCCGTCCATGTAGACAATGTTGGCAGTTCCCGTGCCATATAAACTGCCGGATACGTCAACATTGACGCCACTATGCCGAAACGAAAACCTGCCCATATAGTCGACGGAGCATGAAATCGGCCGTTCGTTGTCGCCTCCGAAAATTGTCTTTGTCGGACTCGTGACCGCCGACAGCTTATGATGCGAATAAATGTTGCTTCCCCCCGCGGTTACCCCGCAGAGATAAGAATTGAATCCGTAATGGGTGTTTTCAAACAACCCGTCATCGGATTCACCAAAACCGATTTTTTCCGCCGGACATACGAAACTGCCTTTTGATTGCGAAGCTCCATAGTAAGTGACGCCGTAACCGGAGGTTCCGGGAGCTGCTTTTGACGGCCACTGCGAACAGTTTGACAACAACTCATATGCCATATAAGTATTGCCTTGCTGAATATAAGCCGGGACGATCCAGTTCCGGTAGTCGTTTGTATACATTGCCTGTGCCAAGCCGATTTGTTTCAAATTGTTTGCGCAGGCAATCCTGTTGGTTTTGTCGCGGACTTTACTGAGCGCCGGAAACAGCAATGAAGCAAGTATGGAAATGATCGCTATTACCACAAGCAATTCAATTAGCGTAAACCTTAATCGAATTGTCCTACGCACAAAGCGCTTCGGATGGCAGGCCGCCAGGAGCTCGATAAGAGTGAATTTCAGTAAATGGAATACCCTCGAATGCCGCGTTTCATCGTCTTTCATCATTCCCTCTCTTTCTGTTAATCATCTTCAATGAAAAACTAATTTCAAATTATCTCATTTTATGCAATCTTGCTCCACGGCAGCGGGTGATCAGGGGACGAAACTGAGTTCTGGTAAGCGCATCCTTGCTGATCAATCCGGCTCCGGGATTTTCAAAGGAAACCGGGAGAAAATAATTGTTCATTTCCCGGGCAGTGTTTTCGATGATTTCCCAATATCCGTCAGCTTTCGGGAAATTTTCGTTTAACAGTGAATTATAATAATTTAATATTGCGGTGAGCAGACGCATGGTGTCGATTCCGTATTTCAACAGTCTCCGGCTTTCCCCCAGGCGGTACTCCATATGATCAAATGCCGTAAAGAGTTCCATTTCCAGTGGATTGACCGGGACATAATCCGGCGCGGGAAGTTTTTTCCAGTTTTCCGCCTGTTCCGATTTCAACCGGTCATCAATAATACCGGCGGCCTGACGATAACATTCAATTGCCTGACCGGCCGCCCGGATTGCTTCTTCAGAATTTTGAAAATGACCGAACTTCAGTTCTTTCCGGGGAACCGTTCCGTCCCATGTCATCAGAATATCCAGGACTCCGGTTCCCCAGTTGCGCCATGCGGAAATGTCAGCGGATGCTTTTTCGATCAGCGCATATGCTTTGCGCATTTCGGATGCATGATTTCCGTATCTGCTTCGGAAATAATCCTCCAGGAAATCCTCGTCATGGGTATTAATATTCCAGGAATATTGGGCATGCTGCATCTGAGTCAGAGAGCGCATCGCCCAGTTGACGAAAACCGCATGCATGTAAGTTGCGCCGCTTCCTCCGGCATTGTAGTAGAAGCGCATGTCGTCCGGTATTTTTTTTGAAAACAACAGAGGCAGATCTTCGTACTTTGAAACATTGTAATACTCTCCAGACCAGATTGATATGCCTTTTGCATCTTTATTCCACGCCAGCCATGCATCTTTGTATTTCCGGTTGATTTCACATTCTTCATCGTCGAGTCCATGCCGGTAGCAACGTCTGATCGGATAGAAAATGCAGATATCGCCGGAAGTCCGCAGTTCTTCCGGCAGGGGATTTTCCGGCCCCGTCAGGGTAACGGTGCCTTCATAAGCGGTAGTACCAAGTAGCACTTTCCGGTCGAGGAGTCCGTCCTGCCTGGCTTTGTCGAGGGTTTTTCTCAACGCGGAAAGGAGCCGCAGATTGTGGTCCGCGCCATTACCGGCTTTCCGGCAGTCCGGGCAATTGCAAATGGCGCCCCAGGTATCGAATCCCCAGACGTCCACAATGTCGATATCGCGTAATGAGTTGTTCAGCATTTTCAGGAGGTCCTGGCCGATGAATTCGAGCAGGTCCGGTTGTGAGATGCAGAGTTGGGTTTTTGGCGCGGTATTTTTGCGGCGTATTCCATTCTCCGGCAGTCCATACCACTCCGGATGCTCCTCCCAGATGGTTTTTCCGGTTTCGAGATACCTGTCAGGCCGCAACATCCGCTGAAGCAAATGTCCGCCAGTCCGGCTGAACATCCCCAGTTTATCCGCCAGTTTACCGGTTGCCGCCTTCCGAAAACCCACATTCAGCCGGTTTCGCGCCATCCAAAGCAGATATTCCACGGAATCCTGGGATTCGCGGAAAGCGTCAATGCCCCGATATTTGAACGACGGGGTTATTTCAATTGCTTTTTCCGGCCATTTCAAATCGGAACGGTCCGGACGGCATTCTCCCTTTATGCCGGGTTCGAGCCACCGCCACCCTTGCATCCGCAGGAATTCATATATCCCGTTGAGGAGACCGTTCCGGCAATGGCCACTGATCAGCAAACCGTTATCCGACGGGACCAGCTTGAAACCGCCGAAAGAGTCCTGCGGCTCGATATTCAATTCAATGAAGTGCTTCTTTTCAGGCTTCTTATTGCTTATGTGAACGGCGAAATCACAATTCATTTTACCGAGAAAGGATTTCAGTTCAAGGGCGGCGAAAGCGGTGGTACAGCGTTCCGCCTTGAAACAATCTTTGCGGAAATCAATCTCCTGTTCTGATTCCGCCCAGATATTCCAGAACCTGTCAGCCTCCTGATATGGCATTACAATGGTCAGTTCCGGCACGGCAACCTCTCAGTTTTCGTCTGCATTATAATATTTTACGTTGATTTTTATAATTAAACTACCGGATAAAGATGATGAATCCGGTGTTTATACTTATCCACAAGGGGATTATTGTGCTCATCACAGCCCGGAATATTATTGCTGATCCATATTTCCGGTTTGACGCCTTTCTCCACCAGTTTCCTGATGGTTTCAGACATAATACAGTTCAAGGTGAAACATGTGGCGATCGTCGCCGTGGGAGTTACCGTCTCGTCAATCCCCTTCACCTTCAATACGGCGTCCGGATACGGCACGTGATTGTCTACCGCCACATCCGCCAGTTCGTGAATATTCTTCTTCGAAGGATGCCGCCATTTAAAATCCTCCGGAACCTGATGGGCAAACCCGTGGGAATTGACCGTTATAAGCCTAACCCCTTTCTTTTTTGCCTCCAGGGCCACATCCACGGCAATCGGATTCAGTCCATAGAAATTGACCAGCAGCAGCGGATCTCCTTCCCGGACTTCATAATAGTTCAGGATGTATGGGGCGAGTCCGGTAATCTTGGCGGTTGTCGGGTTCGCTGAAATAATATTGGTTCCCGCCGGGAACATTGCATTGATCTTCGTTAAACCACCCGCCCGCCAGAATATTTCCATCGCGCCTATCGCTGAATGCCCGCCCGCCCCGAAAATATGGATAAGCCGGTCTTCCGCATAGCAGTCCGACAATATATCACTTGCTTTATTTATATTTTCAGCTTCTTCATCTGTAATCTTCATCAGGATCTGGCTTATTATTTCCCGATATTCCTGTATAAGTTCCATTTTGCGTATCTTCCTTTTTTTCCGTTTTATATTTTTATCTTTGAAACACTTATTCCTTTAAGAATCAACTCTTTTGTAAACCTCCTGGCCGTGCGCCGGAGATATCTGGAAAAAGCATCCCGGCTTATTGTATTATATGAAGCCACCGGAAATACGCATGCAACGGAAATTAATGACTGTCCGCTTGCATCCGGCACGGGAACCGCAATGGCATCCACAATTCCGTCAAAACTCAAACTGACAATCTGTTCCTTCCTTATTCTGTCCAGTTCAAATTCCAGCGACTTCCTGTCAGAAGCCTCCGCCCATAATGAAGTTGGCGGCAGGCCGATTTGCGATATTATTTCACCGCGGTCTTCCTCTGAAGCAAACGCAAGAAGAATTCTGCCGGTAGCGGTTGTATACCATCCGGACGGATGTTGAGCGATGTCGCCGATTGAAACCTGTAAGCTTTTATTCGGCCTGAACTTACATAAGTTAAGACGGTCACATTCATGACGCATTGCCATTACTACGGATTCATTGATTTCCAGCAGGAGTTCACTTGCATGCCGCTGCGATATTTCTATCAATATGCTCTCGGAGGACTCTTTTCCCGTCAGCTGGTAGAGTTTATTGCCCAGCGTATAATTTCCGGAAGAATCTTTTTTTACGTATTCTGATTCATTCAACGTCGTCAGTATATGGGACAATGTTGACTTATTCAGTTTTGAAATCCTCTGGATTTCTGAAAACCCAACCACTCCCTTTAAAGCAATTATATCTATGATCGAGACGGCCTTTTTAATTACTTTTATCATTTTATTGTTTCTTATTGTGAAACTGTTTGTTTATGTGAAATATTATAGGTTATATCCGTAAATTTGTCAAGGGGGAGAGAGGTAACAAGGAGGTAAAAACTGGAAAAATGGCAACGCGTCACTCTGTCTTCCTCGCCATCGCAACTCGTAATCGCCATCGTAATCGATATTCTTTATGCCGCGCTTTCAGCGCTTTCCAGCCCGCGAAACAAGACAGCCCATGGCGCAAGCCGTGGGTTTATTGGACCCCACCATGTCCAGCCCCCGAAGCGGGGCGGTACAAAAAATTATGCCGGAATATTGTGTCGCCCCACTTCGGGGGCTGGGAAATTTATTCGGATTAAATCCCATAGCTGACGCTATGGGCTATCTTGTCACGCTCATTTCATGAGCTGAAAACAACTCCGTAAACATTATTACCAACCAGAGTGACGCATTACGGAAAAATGACTTAAGAATATTCAAATGAAGCTATACTTCGCAACCAGTTTGCGATGCTATTTCAGTAATGTTGCCGGTCTTACAATCGTATCTGTATTAATTCAAAGTTAAACAGCCCAAATAGACGACGTCAGTCCAAAATCAAAGACAGTGCAGATTTTGTGCTTAAAATTGTGCTCAGACGAGTTTTTAGATACTTCGGCCCCCAACCGAACCGGCTGGATATGGGAGAAGTCGTCTTCGATTTCTGTGTTATCGAGTTCTTCAAGCCGAGGAATTATGTCAGATTTTGCGACCATTATTCACCTCAAAAAATGACTTTTGGATTCAGATATAGCAACCGCTGAAACTGGCCCTTTTCAGCCCGGTAATGCCCGGGCAACCGAGAAAGGCGGCTTGGATTCTTCGTGGCCGGATCGACACCGAGGGGCTCCAGAATTTCGCCAAACAGTCTTCCCTTGACCCGTCGATTCCAATCCCCTATGTCACGGCAGTTAACAGCCATCCATCCGTGGATAGACTTCCCACCAGAATGGATTAACGCAACAATGGGGGTTTTCCATTTCTTAAGCACATGAAGCCAAAAATTGAATTGGTCTTGGATAGTCCTGTTGTCGAATTCGGCGATGGCGACACGAAGGTCGGACACTGCGGCGTTGCACCGATAAGACCATTTCCCGGATGCGGTTTTTGCCAACTGTCCGGTCAGAGGATTGGGGATGATAAACGGATTATAATCAAGACATTTTCCGATATTGGAAGCCGTATATTGAGCTGTGTGAACTCCGGTAGATAATTGATCGCCCGTAAAAACAAATTCGCTAGGCCTGAATATTTGCGTCAGAACGAGTGCGGCTTGCTCTTCTGGTTCGTGTGGTATTTTTACCGGACTCATTTCCACGATTTGTGCTTCCAGCCACGCTTCATCCCCTTCTAGATCATGTTTGTACGGGATCGAAACTTTCTGAATAGGCTTATGCCGTTTCTGGTATTTCCGGATGGCTTTCTTCCGGCCTTCTTCTTTCAGTTTGTTCAGGTATCGGCGTTCTCTTTGCTTCGTGTTCTTACATTCCCGAACCGCCTTTTCGACGGCTTCAAATATTTCCGCATCGGAGATATTCCGAGCACCTGGCTTTATCGCAGCGCGTATCGCCAGGAAAATTTGCTTCACGGGCAATCCAGCCATGACCCCATAATTAGCAACCCCCAGCAGTTCTGGATGGCAACCTTCACCGGGTTTGGGAAGTGCTTCCAACCCTTGTAAAAATCGGCGGTAGTGCGGATTGAAATTTGCGACTTTCCGTGGTATATTAGATGTAAGGAAATTCCACTTTCCATGACCTCCCGGCGCGGTTCTCTCAGGCCCGCCGGGCACTTTATAGCTTGGCGTCCTCATAGTTGCGTACTCCCCTGTTTAATCCGGGGAGTTTTGCCTGCGGCCAGCGCCAGCAGAACATCGTGAACATCCGAGGCATTGTAAAGCCGAGTTCCGGACTTTTCCTGATTGAGTTTTACAGAGCGGACGAGACCTGACAGCCGCCATTTTTCGAGGCGCCGCCAGCCGATTTTGAACGCAGACTGGATGTCGCGTTTCGGAGCCCAGACGGGAGTAAAGGATGTTGCTTGCTGATATGCAACTCCTTGCGCCCGAGAGCCAAAGCAAGAACGAGCTTCCATAATGAAACCTTCGTCTTGAAACTGGACCTCTCGACACCTGCCGGAGTTTGCAGTAGATTTATGAAGAGCGGTTGAACCGCCTAGGGCAGAGTCGTTTTAAAACAACTTGTATTTATATTATACGATACATTACGATCGGATGCAAACAAACAAAGGCAATTATTTTAAAATATGCTGGTAATCAACAATGAAAGTCGTTGCACCGGGATTCGCTGGCTTAAGTTTTGCCGTGAGTTTGCCTAATGCTGCCGCTTCACGTCCCTGGTTAACTGCATCGGTTGCAAGTTGCGCTTGTTTCGGATCATTGAATGCTTTCGGATACTTGATGTATCTTATGTTTTTCTGGGTGGTTTCCACCTCGATCTTTCGATCCTTTTTGATGCCGTCCCAGTCCCGGATGATATCGATCAGTTCGAATTCCGGGGCATCCAGGCAACTGATTTTGCCAGGATCAGACAGACGGGTCATTAGGCACAATGAAAATGAAATATTATGAAAGGCAGATAGCGTTGTCCACGCTTCGTCAATAATCGGCAACAGCGGGATCACCCAGAAAGCCCTACCCCGCACAAGTTGGTCTTTAAATACTTCGAAAAGGGAAAGATAGTCGGTTTGAAATCCACTTTCAATCTTACCCGTTTGCTTGCCAGGGAGTTTCGAATACCAATAAAATATTGGGGAATAATTGCCGTTTTTATTAAGTTCGTCAGCAATCATCTCCATGAGCTCTCTGAGCATGGGACTTTTTGGAGGGATGCTCCAATTGAATTTATAATACACTGCGACAGCGCAGGCTATCGTGGCAGCTTCAAGAAAGGTATAATTGTCTGGAATGAACTCCGCGCCTGGTTCATGGTAATCCTTTCCGAGTTTCTTCACTTTGCCAAGAATTCGCCGAGATCGAGAATTTTTGAAAAATGCTTTCCTGTTACCGGTTTTCTGATCGACAATAACCTGCTTTAAGTCCGCCTCCGTGAAGATTGTTTTTGTAAATAAGTCCGCTTGAGTCCAATTAGCCATTTCGTGTTCCTCCTACTCAATTTTATCCACTGCTGATTTCCAACGCTTCAGGTTGTCGGCAGTATAAGCTTTCTGTACCCGATCTGACTTATGGCCGAGAATAGCCTCGCGGTCGAGAATATCAACCCCGGCATCGGCCATCTGGGTGTTCGCATATGCCCGCCAGCAATGAAACGACTGGTCTTCAGCAACTTTCTTTGCTGCCCGGTTGTAAGCTTTCAGGAAATAATGGGCTGATTTAATGATTACACCGCGTTTGTCCCGCCAGTGTCCGCAATGTGGAAACAGCGCTCCGTTGCCGTGCTGCTGCTTGAGTCCGTCAATGACCGGTTTTAGCTTGTCACTGACCGGTACAAGCCGTTCGGAACTTTCGGTTTTGAGCCGCCGATTCCCACCATTACCACTAATGCTGATGCATAAAATTCCATTCTTATGTATAATATCCGCACCGGTAAGCATCGCGAGTTCACCAATACGGCAGCCGCTGTACCGCGCCACAAAGGGTAACTTTTCCCAGGCATCGCGACCAAACTTGTTTGACCGTGGCAGTGGCATTTGTAACAAGGCTTGAACTTCCGGAGGTGAGGGAGGACGCTTATGTTTCTCTCTGCCTGCAGCTATAACCTCAACACCTTCGACTGGATTTATTCTGAGATTCAGCTTACCCTCATTTATTCCCCAGGCAAAGATCCGCTTAGCTATTGCCAGGTTCTTTTTTACCGTATTTGGATGAACTGTCTTTACCGGCTCATCGCCTTCGGAAACCGGCTCGATACCGTTATTCATCTTCTGCCAGCCAACCGGCATCTGCAACAGACTATCGCGAAAAACAGTCATATCCTCCTTAACGACTTTATCCGCAGACAGGTTTTCTCCGAGAATAGCGCAAAGCGCGTTTGCCCCGGCTTGTATCTTTCGCAACGAGGCATCGGCAAAGCCACCCTTGCCGTATGCCGCCAGAAAAGCATCGCAAAGCTCCCGCAGCATCAAACTTTGCTCATCAGTCTTGCGGTTAATAAAAGTTTTCAGATCCCGCAGGCTGGTCTGCAAATCAAGTTCCGTCGCATCGATAAGTGCCGAAATATTCTCCAGCACTTCCAATGCGGTATTGGCTGTCAGAGCTGGAATTAGGTATTTGTCGCGCATGTAACGTGCTTGCTTATAGTCCGAAGTATTCAGCGAGTGTCGAATCCTGTCAGCCTGGAAATTTTTCTTAAGACGGCTGGGAATCAAGAAGTCAAAATACCACGAGTTCCCCCGGAACCGAAGATATTTAGTGTCTTTAGCCATGTCATCAGCATCCTGATAATCTATGTCACAATTTTGTCGCACTGGCTTTGGCCTGCTTTATATATTCCTAATTTACAACACATTACACGTAATGGTGGAGGCGGCGGGAGATTCCGGATATTTTACCGATTTTAGCCTCAAAATCGCCAGTCCTCAAAACCCCGAAAGACGAAAAACGCCTCTTTTTGTGGACCATTTTCCCGATTTTTGTGGACCAATATCATATTTCAGGCCAATTTTGTCAAGAAATTTTCCCGATTATTGGGCCTTAAACCACCATGAATCATTTTCAATAAAACAGATTTTATACCTGTGGACCACACATTAAAAAAACATTCCATGTTGTAGAGTCATAATCATATTATAGCAAGTGTTGTGATTCCATATTTTTATATCAATAAAACGTATTATATTTTGTTAAACATCAGTTCAAATTCAGCAAGTGTTGTTATAATTTCATCAAGAGTCAGCCTTTCTCCATACAACATATCACGTAAAGTCAGTCGGTAATCTTCAGCTAACTCTGAAAGACGATATTCCGGAGGAACAAGCCTCAATTTCCCCGGAACAGCTGTATCATAGCTTGCCCAAGAGCTCTTAAAGAAAATATTTTTATGTTCTCTAACAGCGGTTAAAAGCTCCATATCTTCAGTATCGATGCCAAGCTTATCTTTCAGTTTCAAAAGTCTATAGGTGTCGTAATAGTGCCTAGAGCAACGCTCTGGAAGCGGAACTCCTTCTTTTTTGTGATAAAGCGAATGCAACAGAGTTACTTTCTCCCAGAATGTCCGCTTTATTGATAGACAATTTACCTTACATGTCGCCTGATCAAATTGTTTTGGAAATTGTTCCGCAGCATAAGGAGTAATCTCAACTGTCTCACTCGGCCATTGGTCGGAACGCACACCAAGTTCAAGTCTTACAAACTGCTTTACATAATTATAACCTTGAGGTGTGTCTATGGATGCAGGATACCAGAACAGCAAAGTTTGACTGGCCCCATCGTTGGGGTCAATTTCCACTTTCCAGTCAGAGTTATCCTTTAAAATAGACTTTATGCCATTTTCAAGTTCATCTTTCAGCTGTCCACAAATGTAATCTTTAACGATTTTAGGCAAAAGCTCATTTATAAGTTTCTTTCTGGCTTTTCCACTGATATCTGGATTAGCAGGATCTTTTTCACCAATAAACCCAAAATATTCCCTGGCAATAGAAATATCTATATCCTCTGAAAAACGCTCAATGGCATTATACGCCTTAGACAGAGATGTTCCCCCTTTAAAAACCAGAGATTTTTTCAATTCAGGAATTCCAAATAGTATTTTCAATATCCAACAAACCCAAAAATCTTTTTCAACTGTAACCGGATTAAAGCGGCCGTCCTTTGAAGCTGTTTCACGAAAAAGTTCTTGTCGTTCCTTAGTAGACAATATTGCAACTTTATTCATTTTTATTTCCTTGTGTTATTTCATCCAGAAAATAACGAATCCAGTCTGGAGCCAGATTCCAGCATTTGTTTAAATCTTTTCTTACCGCATTCGGAAGTGAAGTTTTCAATGAATTAACCATATCTTGAGTAATGCGATTTTTGCCAAAATACTTTAATGCCTGAATTACTATTCCTCCTTTGTGTTTGCTAAGCTGCATACTCTTCGGGGTAGCATGCTTGAAAACAATTTTCTGATTGCCAATTGAAATAGTTTTGCTTTTGCCATCAGTAAGGAACACATTTTGGGTCGGCACCTGCGTGGTCAATCCAAGCAGATTGGCGGCAAGTGATTCTGTAATCAGGATACTCATTTTGTTTTTACGGGCAATAGCATCTGCCACCTTATCAATACGTGGACTAAGCTCTGAACCCAAAAGCTTGCTTATTGCAGGAAAATAATAGATGCCAGGACTCAATCGCTTAAGTTTACCTGAATTGGCAAGACGCAATAGATTTTTCTTGACAGTTTCATGTCCGGCAATGTCAAGAAAATCTGCAACTATAAATACTGAACCTCGTCCACTGCCATTTATCCTGTTAATAATCTTGTTATGAGCATTTTGCATTAATAACCTCAGATACTATTTGTCCCTAAATAGTATACTGTATTGGGACAATGTCAAGTCATTTTATTAATATTTTAATGTAGCAAATACAAATAAGCATTGGTTTTGCCCTAATACAAAAGTATCTCTGCATAAAAACATGAAGCTTATTTATCCGTTTCTGATATTACATTGAGTTCAAACTATCGTCTCCACCCTTCAGACCAGCAATAGCCTGACAGAAACTGGAAGTCATTGCTTGATAGCTTGCGAAACTGCCGTTATTTCAATTTACCGGCTAAATTAAAATAAGAACACCTATATTTTAAAATTTGAAATAAAATGAGAAATTCTTGGGAAGGCTGGATAGCCACTGGGTATTACTTGGTATCGGTGGGAGCTTTCGGATATTTTTATATAACTAACCTCATGCTGCACATTTATCATATGAATAATGAAGTGTTTATACACATTTATCATACGAATAACAAGGTTGCCGTTTGCTTTTTTCATGTATAAGAGCTATATATGGACAAGGAGATATATCATGAAACGTCAATTAATGGAACAACTTTCCAAATGGAAGTTATCACCTCGCAGAAAGCCATTAATTCTGCGTGGGGTACGCCAATGCGGAAAAACATGGTTGCTTAAAGAGTTTGGACGCATTCATTATGACCATACCGCTTATTTCAACTTTGAAAGCCAGCCCAATTTAGCTGGCATGTTTTCTGGAGAACTAGACGTTTCGAGACTTTTAACCGAACTGAGTGTTCTGCACGGTGAAAAAATTATTCCTGGCAAGACATTGATTGTTTTTGATGAAATTCAGGAATGTTCATTAGCGTTAAACAGTCTTAAATATTTTTGCGAACAAGCTCCCGATTATCATATTGCGGCTGCAGGTTCATTACTGGGAATTACTCTTTCGGAACCGCACAGTTTTCCTGTCGGAAAGGTTAATTTTCTGGACTTATATCCGTTTTCGTTTGGTGAATTTCTTGCTACCTTGGATAGTGAACTTGCGGAATACATTGACGGTATTTCCAGTCTTTCTCCGTTACCGGAAGCGATTAGTGAAAGACTGGAACGGTATTTCCGGGACTATCTGACAATGGGAGGAATGCCTGAAGTCATAGAAGTCTGGAAATCGACCCAGGATTATAATGAAGCGGAAGCCGTTCAGGATGAAATTCTCCAGGCATATGAGCTTGATTTTGCAAAACATGCTCCGAAAACTGACGTTCCGAAGCTGTTCTTGATATGGAAGTCCATTCCGGTGCAATTGGCAAGAGAGAACGGTAAATTCATCTACGGTAAAGTAAAATCTGGTGCTCGTGCTCGTGACCTTGAGGACGCTTTGCGATGGTTGCAGGAAGCAGGTCTGGTTTACAAATTGAACCGGATCGAACGTCCAGGAATTCCTCCTTTAGCATATGTGGACGAAAAATTTTTCAAACTTTACTTGTTTGACACTGGGTTATTACGTAAGATGGCCGGGATTCAGGCAGCTTCGATCATCACTAATCCCGATATTTTTGGTGAATTTAAAGGACGTTTAGCTGAAAATTTTGTCATGCAGGAATTGCATGGTGTCCATAATGCCGATTTGTTTTATTGGGCGAGCAGCAATATTGCCGAAGTTGATTTCGTCATGCAGTTCCGGCAGGATTTGTTGCCGTTGGAAGTAAAATCTGGCACAAACGTTAAAAGTAAAAGTCTGCAAGTTTATCGAAAGAAGTACCAACCGCCACTGGCTTTGCGGTTTTCACTCCTGAATTTGCATTACGAAGATGGCTTGCTGAATATCCCATTATATCTGGCTCATCACTTGCCGAATTTGTTGGAATTGGTTGATCAGCCCCAATAGACACCAGCTAACCAATTCGGAAAAAATGCACCCATCTGCAAAAAGAATTCCAGGACATTGCACTCCTGTTTCAATGCTCCCCAAACAATATTTCCCTGCACTTATATCTCAGCAACTACCGAGGCATTCTCGGCAGTTCGTCAAGAAGGCGGCCGTCAGATCAAAAGAAAATGACATATTATAATCAAAAGTTATTATTTCCATCGGCTTCCGGGTAAAAAGTCTAGTCGCTACCCGTTTCACCATACTTCTTTGCCAACCTTGTTATCGGCGTAGCCCATACTTCCCGATAAAGCTCCTTTCGTGATATTGTAAATTTCTCACTCATGCCTATCTCCTTTCCTACCCAGTTAAATTCATTCAGATTATAGCCTATATATGGCCATTTCAATGGAAAAAAGTTTATCAATAGCCCTTCTCTCAGGAAGAAAATCATGGGCAGCAAGATGAGCCTGAAGAAAAATATTGACTAAAGCACTTCACTTCCAACAATTTCCCCTTGAAGATTGGCCTTGAGGCATATAGACTATAATTTATAAGGCCTTACGGAGTTTCGATACTTTCAAGTTTGGTCTATGGGAGAACAAAGTCGGCTTGTTCGTTAAACACTTCATTGAATCGTTTTGGATTGGAAATGGGAGAGAATGTGACTACGGCATATCACGCCAAGTATTATGCGCATGATTTACTGCGTAAGTGCTCAGGGAAAGACTCTGACAGGTTATCACTTTCATTATTCGATGCTTGTGTTGACCTTAACCCTCATCAGATTGAGGCTGCTTTATTTGCGTTCCGATCCCCTCTATCAAAAGGAGTTATGCTTGCAGATGAAGTTGGCTTGGGAAAAACTATCGAAGCAGGATTAGTGCTATGTCAGCACTGGGCTGAACGGAAAAGACATTT
The DNA here is from genome assembly GCA_963678815.1 of Victivallales bacterium. Classification (GTDB taxonomy): domain Bacteria; phylum Verrucomicrobiota; class Lentisphaeria; order Victivallales. The sequence continues at coordinate 1,456,974 of OY787460.1, read as the reverse complement.
GCTTGTGATTTGCCCTGCTTCTTTGCGTAGCCAATGGGGGCAGGAACTTGAAGAGAAATTCAACCTTCCCAGTATCATAATTGACGCTAAATCATATCGTGCAGAAAAACAAGCCGGGAATTTGAATCCATTTGAGCAAGATAAGGTTGTTATCACCTCGCTACACTTTGCCAGTAGGAAGAAAGAAGATGTCAGGTTTGTTGATTGGCATCTGGTGTGCATTGACGAAGCTCACAAACTTCGTAATTGCTACAGAGCCAGCAACGTAATGGGGCAAAATATCCGATGGGCACTGGAAGAAAAGAAGAAACTTTTGATTACAGCTACACCACTGCATAACTCTCTGATGGAGCTGTATGGACTTTCAACTTTAGTTGACGAAAATATTTTTGGAGATACAGTTGCATTCCGTACTCTTTACACTGGTATGAATGCAGATTATGACGACCTTAGGCAACGCCTATCTACCTTTTGCCAACGCACATTGCGGCGACAAGTTTCAGAATATGTTCCTTACACCAACAGAAATTCTTTTGTATCCCGATTTACTCCATCTGACAAAGAACAGAAGCTTTATGAGTCTGTTTCAAGTTTCCTTATGCGTGATGATACTTTTGCTTTACCAGGACAACAGCGTAACCTGATTGTATTGATTCTGCGTAAACTGCTGGCATCATCATCCCAGGCAATTGCCGAAACCCTGACTTCCATGCGAAATCGTTTGATAGCCATGAAAGAAGGAGCAGAGCAAGAAAAAGACTTATGGCAAGAAATAATGGATAGCGATGACATTGAAGATGAAATCGTTGAAGAATTGCTTGAAGACAGTGACGATGAAGAAATCCAAGACGAACCGAAAAAAGAAATTGATTTAATCAAACTCCAGGCAGAAATTGATGAGCTTGGGGATTTTATCCGTTGGGCTGAGGCTGTAGGTGTGGACAGCAAGTCAAAGGCATTAATCAGCGCACTGAAAAACGGTTTTTCTGAAATGGAGAAGATGGGAGCACCAAGAAAGGCCTTAATTTTCACGGAGTCCCGCAGAACCCAGTCATACCTGAAAAATTATCTTGAAGCAAACGGCTATACGGGCAAGGTTGTTACCTTTAACGGGACAAATGCCGATCCGGATTCGAGAAAAATCTACGAAACCTGGCTCGAAGTCAATGCTGATACTGGACGACCAACTGGCTCAAAGCCTATTGACAGGCGAATGGCGATCATTGATTCTTTTCGTGATAAAACCGAAATTATGATTGCAACTGAAGCTGCCGCAGAAGGGGTTAACCTGCAATTCTGCTCTCTGGTTATTAATTACGACCTTCCCTGGAATCCCCAACGCATAGAACAACGTATCGGACGTTGTCATCGTTATGGACAAAAGTTTGACGTGGTAGTCATGAACTTCCTCAACGAACGCAATGAGGCAGACCAGCGGGTATATCAACTCCTCAATGACAAATTTAACTTATTCAGTGGGATATTTGGAGCTTCGGATGAAGTACTTGGAGCCGTTGAGTCCGGACTGGATTTTGAAAAACGAATCCTGGAAATTTACCAGAAATGCCGTACCTCAAAGGAAATTGAGGAAGCATTTACTGAACTCCAGAAAGAGATGGAAGAATCCATATCCGCACGAATGGCTGATACCCGCAAAATACTTTTTGAACATTTCGATGAAGATGTTCACTCCCGGTTGAAGATGCAGCTCGATACTACCCGGAATAGAGTTGACCAGGTTTCCACACGTTTCTGGGAACTTTCTCAGTTCATCCTGGGACATCATGCAAGGTTTAATGCTAGCGATATGACCTTTAACCTGCTGGATTCTCCCATCCCAAACGCTCATGAAGGATTATATCATCTGATTTCCAAGGAAAGAGACAAAGAGAATGTGCTTGGGAATTTCCTTTTCAGACCATCCCATCCGCTTGGTCAATTCGTACTCGAACAGGGCAAAGTAGTCGAAACACCTTTAGCGGGACTTGAGTTCAATATATCTGAGCATCCGGCAAAAATATCGGTAGTACAGGAACTAAAGGGGAAGAATGGCTGGTTGATCCTGAATAACCTTACCGTAGATTCCTTTGAAAAAGAAGAGCATCTGCTCTTTACTGCTCTCAAAGATGATGGTACTCATATACCGCCTGACGTTGCGGAGAAATTTTTCAGTTGTTCGGCGAATATCAGGAATGTTGATGAAGTTCCGGATGAAATTTCAAAACGTCTTTCCGCAGAAGTGGAACGACACGTCAGTGCTACGGTGAGCAAGGTAATGGAACAGAACAATCAGCTTTTTAATGAGCAACGGGAAAAACTAGATAAATGGGTTGATGATATGGATAAGGCAACGGAAAAAGCATTGAGAGATACCAAGGCCCAAATCAAACATTGCAGGCGTTTGGCAAGACAGGCTATTTCAGTTGAAGAACAACTTCAAATGCAAAAGAAAATCAAAAACCTTGAGAAAAAACAGCATAAGCAAAGGGGTGAAATCTTTGCCTTTCAAGATGACGTTGCCGCCAAGCGTGATATGCTTATTGAAAAATTAGAAAAACGTATGCAGAAGCATACGCATTGCGAACCATTATTCACTTTGCGATGGAGAATAATATAAACGTGTGTACAAATATAAGATTTACTTATCGTTTTCATCCTGCTGGACAAGGGTTGTTTGCTTCAGGTACATTGAGTAATAAGTTTCCTTATCAAAAAAATAATTTTCATTGGGTTTTTGATTGCGGATCAATGGCCTTGAAACGGGACTTGTCTCCTCAAATATCCTGGTATCGTGATTTGATTTTACAAAAAGAAAAACTTGATCTTCTTTGTATTTCTCATTTTGATTATGATCATGTTTCCGGTTTGTCCCAGCTCCTAGACGGAATGCATATAGATACTGTTGTTATACCTTATTATACCCCTTACGAACGTTTATTACTTGGAGCGATGCAAACGTGGTATCGCAACATGAATCAATCTGATTATTTCGACTTTTTAAGTAATCCTGTTGCTTTTATTTTTGAACGAGCTGCAAGTGTAGGACGGGTCAATATTATTCACCGCCTTCCACCTGATAACGACAATAACTGGCCATTCAATGATAATCCTAATGATCCTCTTGTTGACAGGGAATATTCACCACAAAAATCATCTGACTATCACACTAAAGATGAGGCAAGGAAAGGTGAGAATGACGATGACAACTGGAGTCTGACAATTGAATCTGAATTATCGAAAAAAGCTGCATGGATTAGCTCAAGACTTAAAGAATCACCTGATAACTTAAGTTCTAAACTCCAATACATTGGTAGAGATGCTTGTTTTAGCACCTGTTATAGATATGGAAAATCACATAATAATTGGGAATTTTTATTTTTCCATAAGCCTGAAGATATCAAGATAATTCGCTGCCTAAAAAAAGGTATAGATGCACTTCTAAACATGCAAAGTACTTCTCTCAATAAGGCATTACAAAATAAGAACTTGCGGAACCTAATTAGAGATTTATATAGGAATGCATTTCCAGGGAGCAAACGCTTTAATACTGCCGGATTATGCTCTTATTCCGGCCCAATTTTCAATAATAACCGACAAGACACTGAAATATCAACCCCACATTATTGGCATGGCTTTCCTCCTTATATTAGTCGTTTACATCCCCATTTATGCCGGTATTATTCTTGGGACAACACACTATCGATTCTATATTCTGGAGATGCTGATTTTAAGCCAGTATCACATCGAAAAGAGCTGAAAGAATTTCTAACTGATAATCGCTGGGAAAGTATCTGTATTCTCCAAATTCCTCATCATGGTTCTAAAAATAACTGGCAAGAAGGTTCCGCAAATGAGTTTTCTCATATCCATTCTGTTATTTCTGCCGATCCTTTATATAAACATCACCATCCTGACAAGGAAGTCTTACTTGATTTATTAAATAAAAATCCTTTATTGGTAGATAGACATATAGGCGTTGCTTGGTCAGGAATATACTGGTGTTAATGAAAACAACAACAGAGAATTAACTATGACTGATAATTTACAGAAATTAAAGTTGAAGCTGGCGGAGATGTTCCAGCTTGATCAATCTGATTTGGATTTCGGGATATACCGGATACTCAACATGAAGCGGGATGAAATTCTCCGCTTTCTGGATGAAGATTTGCTTCCTCAGGTGCGGGAGATACTTGATACTGCCAAAGCGTCCGGGGATGAAGTAAAATTTTCTGATATAAAAAAACAAGCGATAAAGACTTTTGGAGAAGAAGCCATAAATCCGGATGGCTCTCTGAGTGAAATGTTTGCGTCTACTCCTCTTGGTCAGCAGTATGAAGAAGCTTTTGCGGCCAGTAAGGTAAAAGGAGACAGTGGGAGTCTGGAAGATGAAGTGCTTTCGCATCTTGCCAGTTTTTTCAGCAGGTATTATAAGGAAGGTGACTTTATTTCACTTCGGCGTTACAAAGAAGGGGTATATTCCATCCCTTATGAGGGTGAGGAAGTCAAGCTTTACTGGGCAAACCATGACCAGTATTACATTAAGTCAGGTGAATATTTTAAAGATTTTGTGTTTAAGCTGGATGATGGACGCAAGGTGCATTTCAAGCTGGTCGAGGCTTCTACAGAAAAGGATAACGTTAAGGAAGCCAGCGACAAAGAACGCCGTTTCATATACCAGAACTCTTTTGAAATCTCCGAGGATGGACAGGAGCTTTACCTGCATTTTATATATCAGCCTCCGGAAAACAAAAAGGATTCCCAGAAAAACCTGAATGAAGCAGCATGTGAAAACATTCTGGCTGATTCGGAACTCAAAACATGGCTTGCGGAATTGGCAACACCGGCTCCAACCGATAAAAATAAAGAACGGACTTTGCTGGAAAAGTACCTCAATGCCTACTCTTCCCGGAACACTTTTGACTACTTCATCCATAAAGAGCTGAAGGGATTCTTAGATCGGGAACTGGACTTCTACATCAAGAATGAAGTGTTGCACCTGGATGATGTTGAAAACGCAAACAGCGAACAATATGACCGGCTTCTTAATATTGTCAAAGCGGTCAGGCGCATTGCACATAAAATCATCCGTTTTCTGGCGCAGCTTGAAGATTTTCAGAAAAAACTCTGGCTTAAAAAGAAATTCGTTTATGAGGCAAATTACTGTATAACCCTGGACCGTGTTCCAGAGCAATTTTATCCAGAAATTATTCGCAATTTACAACAGTGGCACGAATGGGAGAAGCTGGGTTTCCTGACGACTAAATGCGACGATCAATTTTCATTAGAGTATACAAAAAAACCAGTAACTAGTTTGATTGTAACGTTTCCTGATATTCAATACCCGTTCTGTATCTATCTGGACAATCCTAATGAATTGGTGATTATGAATAACCACGGGATGAAGGAATGGAAGCCGAATACCCCACGTGTTATTTCAAGGCAAATAACAGAAAAGGATTTCCTTTCCTTCCATCCATATTTAGTGCTTGACACCGCATTATTTGATGACGAATTCAAAAACAGGTTACTGGCATCATTCGAAAACCTTGATGAACAATGCGATGGACTACTTGTTCATGCTGAAAACTTTCAGGCATTAAACCTGATGCAGAAAGAATATAGAAATAAAATACAATGTATTCATATCGACCCTCCTTATAATACAGCAACAAGTGGATTTTTATATAAAAATTCTTACCAGCATTCTAGTTGGTTGACAATGATGAAGGAAAGAGTCCACAGTGCTGTTAAACTTCTTTCAGAAAGAGGTGTATTTCAGTGTCATATTGATGAAAATGAATATGAAATTTTAAATATAATGTTTCAAGGAACCGGACTTCCAGACTGTAGTACAATGATTTGGGATAAAAAAAATCCTATGCTTGGGAGAAAGGGTTTAGCAACTCAGCATGAATATATTATATGGAGAAGTATGACTGATGCGCCTATATGCATAAACAATAAAAATATTAGATTGATACTGCAAAATGCAAAAAAGTTTATTGCTGAATCCGGTGGTGTCAACGAAGAAAGTCGAAAAAAATTCTCTCATTGGATAGCTAGACAATCAGGACTAAGCGGAGGAGAGAAAGCTTATCGTTTTCTTGATGATGAAGGTAATGTTTATCAGAGTGTTGGCATGGCAGCTCCAGAGAAACGTACGAATCCAAAGTTTTATATCCCTTTGACGCATCCTATTACTGAGAAAAAATGTCCTGTCCCTCCGAATGGCTGGTCAAGAGCACCAGAAACAATTCAAGAAATGTTGAAAAGAGATGAAATTCTCTTTGGCGCTGATGAAACGGTGCAACCACGAAGGAAATTGCTTTTAAAAGCTGACACAAAACGGCAAATGTCAACAATTCAAGCTGATGGTAAAAGTGGCAAAGCTTTTCTTTCTGCTTTAGGTCTTGAGTTTTCTTATTGCCATCCAGTATCATTATATGAAGTTTTGTTTGCCACTACGTTCATAGATGATAGTGGTATTGTTTTAGACTTCTTTGCGGGTTCTGGCACTACAGGCCAGGCCGTTATCAACCTAAACCGTGAAGACAATGGCAAGCGCAAATTTATTCTTGTAGAGATGGGTGACTATTTCAATTCCGTTACAAAACCACGTATTCAGAAAGTCATTTATTCCCAAGATTGGAAAGATGGAAAACCGAAGGTAGAATCTAGGATTAAAGCCAAGCATATTGTTGAAAGTTCTGAAAAAAGGATGAAGAACAATGTAAATAGTGACGATCTTTTATTGGAATTCAGTACCCAATATAAAGGAACAGTTGTTGAAGATAATCCCGATTGGGACGAGAGGAATCCGCTCAAAGGAATATCCCACTGCTTCAAATATATCCGCTTGGAATCTTATGAAGATGCCTTGGATAATCTGGAATTGAAACGGGATGACGTTAAGGACAGTTTATTGTCTGGCAATGATGGCTTAAGAGAAGAATATATGTTGGGCTATATGCTTGACGTTGAGTCTGCCGGAAGCACATCGTTACTGAATATCGACAAGTTTTCCGATCCATTCAACTACAAGCTAAAAATCCGTCAGGACAACGAACTAAAAGAAACCACGGTTGATTTACTTGAAACCTTCAACTGGCTTATCGGATTGCGAGTTTCACATATTGACTTGCCGCAAAGGTTTACCGCCGAATTCGAGAAAGATGAATACGGAAAACTCCAAATAAAAGACCGTCTGAAACTGCAATCGGACGGGCAATGGACCATTCGGAAAGTAGAAGGAATCGCCCCGGATGGTAAGCGGGTGTTAATCCTCTGGCGTAATCTTACCGGGAATATTCTGGAAGACAATGCAGTTCTCGATGCCTGGTTTGAAAAGAACGCATTGAGTACCCGTGACACCGAATTCGACATTGTCTATGTCAACGGCGACAACAATCTGCCTAATCTCCGCCGGGAAGACCAGTCCTGGAAAGTACGTCTCCTGGAAGAAGAATTCCACAAACGCATGTGGGAGGATAAGGAGTAAGAAAATGGAAGAATATCGTTTTGTTTCAGAAACTGGCGAGGAGTTAATCTTCCAAGGAGAAAGAGTTGCATATTGGGAAGATGAAACTTACGATGAAATGGTTCAGGGACTCCGTGGCCGCCCCCCTTTAACGGATATCGAATTATTTGGTCACACTTGGCAGGTTTTTGAACTGGAAGATGAAAATTTTTACTACGTCATAACTAAAGATAGGGCTTACTGTACCACGAATGGCGACAAAGGAATACATAACGTAAGTGCTGAATGGCATCATTTTACTGAAGTTGATGAATTAGTTAAACTCTTAATTGATGAGTCCTATGATTACGATTCTGCTCTTTACTGTCCTCAAGTTCAGCTATTGAGTGATTGGGGAAGATATGATGATTTAAGCTACTTAAACCGAGTGAGGAATTGGCAGTGAAGAAAAGAGTAAAGCTTAGATTTGACCGAAAGCTGGTTCTTAATCAATGGGCACTTGGTTTATTCGGAGCATCCACTTTCGAAGAATTGGCAGATGGATTGAAAGACCCAAGCCTCGAAAAGACTGATAGTGAAAACGTTTCCCTTTACTGCCGTATTCTTGGAACCAAAGTAAATGGCGAAAGCGGTCTCAATGAAGATATCTTGCTGGGATATGATCGTAATATCTACCGGCATACATGCGCAATCAGTGAAAAACGTCCTGAACCGATTCGCTGGAAGTATTTCCAATATTTGTCTTTGCTTTTTACCGAGATTTATCTGGACCGCTATTTCAGATCTCCGGAAAAGCTTCTGGAAGAACTCAGTGAACAGGTGACAAGGTTTAATCAGGACAAGGATAAGGCTGACCGCATTGAACCATATGTCTTTGATGATTTGCGAAAGCTGGCATACTGGAACGCAACAGGTTCAGGCAAAACCTTATTGATGCACGTAAATATTCTTCAGTACCGGCATTATCTGGATAAAACCGGGAATCATCACGAATTGAACCGGATAATTCTCCTGACTCCGAATGAAGGTCTTTCCAATCAGCATCTGGAAGAATTTCAGTTGTCTGGAATGGATGCGGAAAAGTTCGATAAGGATGGAGGAAGGGGTCTCTTTTCCGGCAAATGGATTGAAATCATTGACATCCATAAACTCCGGGAGGAAAGTGGTGATAAGACTATTGCCGTTGATGCTTTTGAGGACAATAACCTTGTCCTAGTTGATGAAGGGCATCGGGGATCAAGTGGAACGGAATGGAAAGACAAAAGGGACAGACTTTCAGAACGAGGTTTCGCTTTTGAATACAGCGCAACTTTTGGGCAGGCTGTAAAAGCTGCGAATAATGCAGAACTTGAGCAGGAATATGCAAAATGCATCCTGTTCGACTACTCATACAGATTTTTCTATGAAGACGGATTTGGCAAAGATTATCGGATTCTGAACCTTGAAGAAGGTGAATTCAAAAATAAACAGTTTAAATCACTTTATATGACGGCCTGTCTGTTGGGATTCTATCAACAGCAGCGCCTATTCAACGACAATAAGAAAACTTTTCATGCTTATCTTCTGGAAAAGCCTTTATGGGTATTTGTCGGCGGTAGCGTAAATGCTGTTAGGACAGAAAATAAGAGAAAAGTTTCTGACGTTGTCGAAGTATTGCTGTTCCTTGCTGAGTTCGTTCATGACCGGGAAGCTTCAATTCAGCATATTGAACGAATCCTTAGTGGTCATACCGGCCTTAGAAATACTCAGGGACATGATCTTTTTGCAAATGCGTTTCATTATCTTATTCGTAATGCAGGAACTCCGGAAGAATTATTCATTGACATTTTAAAGACTCTTTTCAACTCCTCATCTGGAGGAGCTTTGCATGTTGAAAACTTGAAAGGAACTGATGGGGAAATTGCGCTTTGCCTTGGTAATTCCGAACCCTTCGGTTTGATTAACGTTGGTGACGCTTCCAGTCTTTGTAAGCTTTGCGAAGAGCAACCTGAGTTTGTGGTAGGAGATCATGAATTCAGCGGTTCATATTTTTCAGAATTGAGCAAAGAAAATTCCAGCATAAATCTGCTAATCGGGTCAAAGAAGTTTACTGAGGGATGGAATAGCTGGCGGGTAAGCACAATGGGATTGATGAACATCGGTAGAACAGAAGGATCTGAAATTATCCAGTTATTTGGCCGTGGAGTTCGATTGAAAGGGTATGACTGGACTCTAAAGCGCAGTGGAGAGCTTAAAGGAGTTGGCGCACCTAAACCGCCTATGGATATGCCTATTCTTGAAACTCTGAATATTTTCGGCATTAGAGCTGACTATATGCGGCAGTTTAAAGAGTATCTCCAGGAAGAAGGTGCTCCGGTAAATGATAATCTGGTAGATTTTGTGTTGCCAGTTATTAAAAAAGTTCCTGCTAAACTGAAAACTCTAGCTCTCCCACAAAACTTACAACCGGATGGATACAGACGTTTTGGTGCAAAGCCTGTACTGGAACCACTAGAGGGAGATTATTTCAAACTACGCAATGTTGTTCTTGACTGGTATCCACGGGTACAATCCGCATATAGCAAAGGTTCTGCCGGAACAACAGCGGAAATTGTTCAACAGGAAGGTAAGTTTGAACGTGATCACCTTGCGTTCCTGGATTTCGACAAACTCTTTTTTGATTTAGAGGAATTTAAAAATCAACTTGGCTGGTATAACCTAAATATTCCTAAAGAATCTCTTTCAAAGCTTTTGATTGATGGGAGTTGGTACACGTTGTACATTCCCCAGGACGACATGAGTTTTGATGATGTTGCTTCGGGGCACATTTTTGATCGGATAAGGCAATGGCAGGAAATAGCTTCTGCTCTGCTTCAGAAATATGCCGAAAGACTATACAGCTACAGAAAAAAAGAATGGGAAACTCCCCGTCTCGAATACTGTGTGTTTGATGAGAATGATCCAAATTTCGAGTTCCCGGAAGCAGATGGCGAGAAAGGCTACATATTCACTCTGGATGAAATAGATCCTTTCCTGGATGATCTGAAGAAAATAAAACAAGCGATTATTGACGAAAATTTAAAGGATGCTGATTTCCCCCATTTGGATCTTAAAGTCTTTCACTGGGATTGCAATCTTTACACCCCACTTATATGTATCTCCAGTAAAATATCAATTCAGGTTAAGCCTGTTGCTCTTAACAGAGGAGAACGTGAATTTGTTGAAGATTTACGCAAGTTCTATAATGATAATGCCGGATTTTTTGAAGGGAAAGAGTTGTATCTGCTTCGCAACCGAAGCAAAAAAGGAATAGGATTTTTCGAAGAAGGCGGTTTCTATCCAGATTTCATTCTCTGGTTAATAGATGGAAAGAAGCAATATATCACGTTCATTGACCCCAAAGGAATTCGTAACTTACGGGGACAACTCGACCCCAAAATATCTTTTTCCGATAAGATAAAAGAGCTTGAATCAAGGCTAAAAGAGCCAGATATGGTTTTGAATTCGTTTATCGTGTCAAATACAAAGTACGTTGAGGTCAAACACTGGGGAGGAACTCAGGACGAACTCAACGATCTGCACGTTTTATTTGAACCTGATGACAAAAACGGATATATCAAGAAATTGTTCGATATGATAGTAAAATAGGAGGAGTAATGCCACAATCAGAAAAATTACTTTCCGGTACAGCTTTGGGTAAAGAGATTGGCCTTCAGACCAAAGAATTGTTTTCTCTGCTTCTTGAGAATGGACTAATCGAAAAGAATGGTGAAACTTGGGAACTGACTCCTTTGGGGATTGAAAAAGGCGGTCAAGTAAAAAATAGCAAACAGTTTGGTCCATATATTGTCTGGCCCGAATCAATAAAAGCTGAGTTGACAGGAGAGGTTACAAATGAAGCAACTCCGATCAACACTACAGCTCTTTCAAAAATCTTTAATGTTTCCAGGCAGAGAATCAACTTGATATTATCGGAATTAGGCTTCGTCACAAAAGACCGCAAAGGTTGGATTTTGACAGGTTTAGGAAAAAGTCTCGGCGGCGCACAGCTTGAACATCAAAAAACAGGCATTCCTTATGTTCACTGGCCAGAAAGCATTCTTGAGAATAGAAGTTTGACAAAAACTATGGGGGAAATTTCAGGTAATGATGCCGAAAAGATTCCCCCAGAATCATATAACGACAAAGAAGTTGGTTTCCGTGAGAAATATGAAGCGAAGCATAGGACAACTGATGGTCATATGGTACGATCCAAATCGGAAATGATTATTGATAATTGGCTCTATATGTCTGAAATAGTTCATGCTTACGAGCGTAAACTGCCTGTTGAAGAAGAACTCTATTGTGACTTCTACCTACCTGTTGGTAAGATTTATATCGAATATTGGGGGTATGAAGATAACGAAAAATACCAAGCAAGAAAAAAAGTTAAACAGGACATATATCATAAATATGAATTCAATCTAATCGAGCTTGACGAATCGGATATTCAGAACCTTGATGATATTCTCCCCAAAAAACTCCTTAAATTCGGAATACAGGTGTATTAGTATTATGTATATTTCAAAAATGACTATTCGCAACTTTCGGAATTTTACCAATGCCACCTTCATCTTCAAAGAAGGAATTAACACAATTATCGGAGAGAATGGTTCCGGGAAGTCTAACGCCTTTTTTGCATTACGTATTCTTCTTGACCAATCCTTACCCCGTTATCTTAAACTCATTGAGTCAGATTTCAACAGAGCATTAAATGATTGGAGAGGTCATTGGATAATCATATCTGTAGACTTCGACAAATTGGGAAATAGCGAAGAACTACAATCGATGATGATTCATGCAACAGGTCACATGAATAGTTCGAGTAAGGGCAATTATACTTTTATTTTCAGACCTAAAACTGCTATTCGCCAAAAACTATTTGAACTATCTGAACTATCTGAAGAGCCTGATGAAAAAGCAAAAGACCTTGCCGATATTCTGCAATCAATAACAATAGACGATTATGAATCTATTTTTCACGGCAGAGCAAGTGCAGATTTCTCCAATGACGATATTTATAGAACTTATATCGGAGATTTCGACAAAATTAAATTCCCTAATCCGGAAGAAAAGGCAACTGACACTCTTGGCGTGAAAATTAATGAATTTTCCTTGTCAGAAGACATATCTTGCACATTTATAAAGGCATTACGTGATGTAGAATCTGAATTACGTACATATCGCAATAATCCGCTGATTACTTTGCTCAGGGGTAAAGGGAAAAATATTGAAATTGAAAAAATTGATGATATCTCAAGCAAAGTAAAAAAACTTAATGAATCTATTAGCGGTCTGGACGAAATAAATGATGTTGCAAAAGGCATATCATATAGTTTATATAAGACCGTTGGAGCGACCTATGCACCTGGAGTAAAAATTAAATCTGAAATACCTGAAGAAATTGAAAAAGTTCTTCAATCATTAAAACTTTGGGTATCTTCACCTGATGAACTTGACTATGAAGGCAAAATATGGGAACTCAGCCTAGGGGCAGCAAATCTTCTATATTTAGCTCTTAAGCTACAAGAATATGAACAAGTTCACTCCTTGGAAAAAGCTGCAAATGTTTTATTAATTGAAGAACCGGAAGCGCATCTTCATACACATATTCAAAAATCCCTTTTCAGTAACATAGGGAAAAAAAGAACACAGGTTTTTATCACTACCCATTCTACACATATATCATCAGTGAGTAGAATAAGTTCGATGACTGTTTTAGCGAGAGGCAATAAAAAGGCAGAGGTGTTTCATCCTGCCAATAAACTTGCCAAACCAGATATTACAAGGCTTGAGCGTTATCTTGATGCTGTTAGAAGCAATTTACTATTTGCAAAGTCTGTTTTGATGGTAGAAGGTGATGCAGAAGAAATTATTATCCCAACACTTATTAAGAATGTTTTCGGTATTACGCTTGATGAATTAGGGATCAGCGTTATCAACATAAGAAGTACTGGCTTCAAAAACATTGCTTCCATATTTCATCCAGATAGAATCAAGCGAAAATGTGCCATTCTCACAGATCTAGATAAATCTATTGTAAAACTTCCTGATGATCCGGATAACGATGATAAATATCTTGATCATTGTAGAAAATCGCAAAAAGCCGGAAAAGAAAGAAAAGAGAGCATTGACGAATATTGCAAGGGAAATCCATTTGTTGAAGCATTCTATGCAGAATACACATTTGAGGTGGAATTTTTAATATGTGGCAATGAGCATGAAGTGACTAAACTAATTCCTCAAGTATATTCAAATGAAAAAAAAGAAAAAAGTGCAACTAAAAATATTGAAAACAAATCAGTAGCAGTTGCAGGTCGACAAATTCTTCAAATGGCAGAATATACTGGAAAAGGTTGGTTTGCTGTGCTTTTATCAGATAAAATATTTTTTATGACTTATATTCCTCAGTACATTTTAAAATCTTTGAAATTTATTTTAAGCGATTTTCCCCAAAGTTTAATTAAAAGTATAATGATGTACCGTCTAAATTGTTTTATTAAATATAAAGATGAAGATGTTGATTCTTTAAAAGATCTTCTAGAGAGTATAAAAAACACCAAAGATTCTAGTTTACTATCTCAACTATTTGACAAATATTATGAAATATTACCGGATGATCCACTTACAAAACTTATCAACTCATGAATGAAATATATCAGGGAAATCTCAACAAAGAGCAAATAGTTGCTATTGAAGAGGAAGGAAATGTTCTTCTAACGGCCTGCCCTGGGAGCGGAAAAACCAGAGTGCTTACACATAAAGTATGCCTTGCTCTTGAGAATATGTCAAATTCAAAACAAAGAGTTATAGCTGTTACTTTTACAAATCGTGCGGCGGATGAAATTCGGCGTAGAATTGATAATTTCGGAATTTCGCAAGAACAATTTTGGTCAGGAACGATTCATTCTTTTTGTCTAGATTGGATTCTTATTCCCTATGCTTGTTTCTCAGATTCATTAAAAAATGGTTTTGCTATTGCTGATGAGTTTTTTAAAAATAACGAATTGAAACTTCTTAAAGAAAAATATGAAATTCACCCTCGAACAGAAATAGATACAAGGCTAGGGCTAGATGGAGAATATTTGTCTTCAGAGAATAAGGACATACTTCATGAATACAGGAGTGTACTCGAAAAAAATAAATTAATTGACTTTGACATTCTACTCTACGAAGCCTACGAACTACTTTCAGGCAATATGTATATTGCTAAGGCACTGTCTAATTTATTTCCTTTGATTTGTATTGATGAATATCAAGATACCCAAGAGCTTCAATATCAGATTATTTGCATAATAGCGAAAGCTGGTAATGGAAAATGTAAACTGTTCTTTGTTGGCGACAAAGATCAGGCAATTTTTGGCTCTTTGGGGGGAATAGCCAAAAATAAAAATGAAATAGAAATACTGATAGGACAAGAAGTCAAGGAACTTCATCTTTCAGGTAACTACCGATCAACACAGAGAATTATCAATTTCTATAAAATTTTTCAAAGCAACATCATCGATATCAATGCAATCGGACCGAATGCAATGGAAACCGGATTAATAACATACAACAATGCTGTCAATAAAGACAAAATTGAAGATGAAATAGCGAAACTTGTTGAACATAGTCTTAAAAATGGCATCCCAGAAAACGAAATCTGCATTATGGCACCTCAATGGTGGCTCATAACATCAGCAGTAAAAAAACTTAGAAATCAATTTACTGGATTAAAATTCGATGCTTCTGGCATTACCCCGATGTCAAAATTCAAGAATAATATTTGGTACAAAATATCAAGATTATTCTTGGCTGAACCATCCCCGATGCTGTTTAATTCTAGAAGAAGATGGGCAAAAGAAGTTATCGAAGAACTTTGCAATGTCTATCAATGCTCAATCAATGATGAATATACAACTCCCAAGAAAATCTTACGCTTAGTTAATAGTATTAATTCATCAAAGACAGAATCTATTGAATATTTAAAAGAGTGCATACTTGAATTCTCCACTAAGCTTGGATTCTCTGAAGAACATGAAAACCCTATTCACAATCAGAAGACTTCTTTTTTTGCTGAAATGGAAAGAAGAATAGTGGAAGATAATTATTCTCCAGATGTTGAATCTCTTAAAGCATTTTATCGTGAAGGAAAAGGTGTCTCAATTAGCTCCTGCCAGGGTGTAAAAGGAGAAGAGTATGATGTTGTTATTGCCTTTGGTTTACTTTTCGGTTACATTCCAAACTGGAAGTGTTATTATAATGAGACTGTTGATCATGAAATAGAAGCGAAGAAACTCTTATATGTTATAGCGTCCAGAGCAAAGAAACATCTTCATCTTATAGCAGAAACTGGAAGAACGACAAAGGGAGGCCGTCGTCCTTTGGAAACGACACCTAGTCTTTGTTGCATTAATTTTGACTTCGACGTTTTGAATAATTCTTGAGTGTATTCAATTGATTTTCTACTTCTTCACTAGCTTTCACTCTCAAATTTTTTTCAGAGATTTTACTGGTTTTTATGACTTTTGCTCTTGAAAAGCGAATTCTTATGATATGGTAAGATATATTCTGGCAGGGGTATTGCCATTACTTCCCTGCCTACAGACCGTAGCGTCTGGTGTTCTTTGACATGCAGCTTGTTGTTTGCATTTACGAGGACAATGGCGCTAGACATTTGAAATCCGTAACAACTGGGAGGAATTAGAATGTACTAGCAAACTCTCCTCATTCATGGTTTGAATGAGCCATGATAAGCCGCATCTAAGAGGCTTGTAAATAAAATAATTCCATGCTTGAAGTCCAATTATTGGATTTCAAAGCATACAATTCTGCGCTGACTACTGGTCAGCTCTGAATTTTATTAATAATTATTTTATTGGAGGAAAAATTGTTTGATGTAAATCGAATTCTCCTTGATGGGTACTACTTGACAGGTTCAGAATTAGGTTTCACGACAGTGGAATCTCCTGGGAGACAGTAATGATTTAAGCATATCTTGTTTACAAAATATCTTAATTATTTACTGTTTTTATTTCTGAATAAAAACGTTTGTGTTAAAACAACGATTAAAACTGCCAAATAGGTACTTACCCAAAGGAGAAGTAATGACTACTACAAACGATAATGAAATTCATTCAACAAGCAGTGAAACGACTACTGAGAAGCCGGTAATTAAATTACCCGGTAAAGGTGTCACATATAATGACACTGCTGAAGAATTATGCCGGATATTTAATGAACAACCCGTAGAAAAGCGATTGTATAATCGAGGCGGCATTACTCATATTATCGAATCTGACCGCATGACTGGAGCACAAAAACTTAGTGTTTTGATGCCTTATCGTGCAAAATCGGAATTTGAAAGAGTGGGTACGCTAGTCAAAATGTATAAGCGCAGAGTAGGCAATGAGACAAAACTTTATACACATCCTGATGTTTGCAGTGACAATGTTGCAAAAGGCATCATGGAATCAGCGTCCTTCAAAGAAGGATTGCCGTATATTGATATTGTCACAAATGCTCCGGCAATTACCCGCCGAGAAAATGGTGATTGCAAGATTGTAGAAGGCTATGATGAGCATTCTGCTATTCTCGCATTTGGACAAAATGTTGAAATAGTTGGACTTGAAGAGGGCAAGGCTCTTCTCCATGAAATGCTGGAAGACTTTCACTTTCAAACAGAAAGCGATAAAAGTCGTGCATTGGCCAACATTATCACGCCAGGTCTTGTATTCGGTGGGATATTGCAAGGACGAGTTCCAATTGCCTTGATTGAAGCGGATCAATCACAAGCCGGAAAAGGCTTTCTGAACAAGCTCAATACAACCATATACAATGAGAAGGCAAGTATTGTCAATCAGCGTAATGGTGGAGTAGGCAGCCTTGAAGAGAGCTTTCATTCTGCGCTTTTACGGGGCAATCCGTTTATTTCTCTCGATAATATTCGGGGAAAAATTGATAGCCCGGCAATCGAATCTTTCGTCACGGAGTCCAGGCATATTGCCAGAGTTCCAAATAGTCCAGGGGTTGAAATTGATCCAAGGCGATATATCCTTTTGGCGACATCCAATGATATTGCTATGCCCAAGGACCTTGCCAACAGGGTCAATCTCGTTAGAATTCAGAAACGTCCTTCTGAATATTCATTCAAGGCATTTCGTGAAGGAAACATCCTGGATCGTGTAACTGCTCAGCAACCTAAATGCTTAGGGGCTGTTTATGCAGTAATTTCGGAATGGTGCAGGCACGGTTGTCCACGTACTTCAGAAAATAGGCATAACCTCAGGGAATGGTCTACAAGCTTAGACTGGATAGTGCAAAATATTCTAGGGTGCGCTCCATTAATGGATGGACATCAAGAAGCACTATTATGCTTGAGCAATGATCAATTCAAGTGGTTACGTGACCTTTGTTTGGCCATCAATAGCTATGAAGCTTTTGACATGGATCTAACAGTTAAAGAGATTTCTGAAGTCTGTGCAGACGAAAATGTCATGCTTCCAGGTTCTCGTGGTTGTTCATATGCAGAGCTTGATGATAAGGGAAAACATCAGGTTTTCTCCCAGCTTGGGAGAAAAATCAAAAGTTTTTTCCAATCGCCATTTAAAGCTGGTGATACTATCACATTTGGTGACATTAGCATAATGATTGGAATTAAAAAGATGAAATTCTCGTCAGGTAAAACCGCTTCGGTTACGACCTATACCTTCATCAAGCAACCATGTGAAGCTGCTTAAATTGCCTGTTTCAGGCTAATTTCATTTGCTCCTGTGTACATTTGTGCGCAGGAGCAACTTTTTTCACAGTAACCAGAAATCATCTACTGTCTACTGTCCGACAGTAGAACAGTAGATAAATCCCAGCTGATAAAAATATTTTTGCCACAGGTTCATTGGTTCATCATCATATCTTACTCTCTTATTATATAGTTTTTTTATTAGCAATCATACTACAAGCTTGAATTAATACATTTTAGTGCTAATCTGGAATTTAGCCATAATATATATAAGAGTAACCCATGAAAGGAAATAGGAAGCATGAAGAAGAAACATTTATTCGCAATTGGGGTAATTACACTGATTGTTTTAGCTGTTGCCGTATTTTTTGCCATTTATCGATCTAGCGACAAGGGGAAATATGAAAAGATTGTTATAGCACAAGCAGGAAATTTTTTCTTATACGCTCCTATATATATTGCTAAAGATGCAGGTTTTTTTAAAAATCAGGGACTTGATGTCAATATTATAAGCACGGGAGGCGATGATAAAACATGGGCTGCAGTAATAGGTGGCAACGCTCAATTTGGAGTTGCAGATCCAACATTCATTGTTATATCTTCCCAGCGTGGTGAACCAGGCAGAGTCGTTGCAAATATCGTTAATGGTGTTCCTTTTTGGGGGATAACATTTAAAAACATTAAACCGTTCAATTCTTCAAAAGACCTAAAAGGACATACCGTAGCAACATTCCCTTCTCCTTCGACAGCATACACTCTCCAGAAACAAATGTTCATTAAAGCAGGGCTAAAGCCAAATATCAAGCAAGGAGCCTTTGGGACAATTCTGGCAATTCTAAAATCAAATAATGCCGACATTGGATTAGAACTTGAACCCAATGTGTCTCTTGCGCAATCTGAGGGTGCAACGGTGCTTTATTCTATGGCAAAAATCTATGGAGACTTTGCGATTACTGGATTAACCACGACTCCACAAATAATTAAAAATAACCCGCAACTTGTTCAGAAAGTTGTAAATGCAATTCAGAGCTCGTTAAACTTCATAAGAAATAATCCTAAAAAAGCATTATCTTTTTTGAGAAAAAGGTTTCCTGAAATTAAACAGGATATAGCAAAAAAAGCATTAGAGCGGGTACTGAAAGAAAATATAATACCTAAAAAAACAATTATAGAAGAAAGTGCATGGGATAAAGCTATTAAAATCAGAATAGATGCTGGTGACATAAAACAAAAAGGAGATTTCACTACATATATTGATAATAATTTCAGCAAAATATCCTGTAATCAATAATCTTTTTCTAAAACCGTTATTTATTATTTAACAGCATGAAAAAGCGAGAAACAAAAAAAATAATTATTAGTGTGATGGGTGATTTTTTTCTATATTTACCTATTTATTATGCACACTCACAAGATTTCTTCAATCTTCTTCCAGATAATTACGAAGTTAATATTGTCATAACAAATAAAAAAAGAACCGATGATGGTGTTTTTCACGAATTATTAGGACGTGAAAACAAAGAAATTAAGTTTGCCTTATGCGATCCCAAAGTTATTTTTAATTATGGAAATGAATCAATTTACGCAAACACTGCTGTATTGGCTGCTCTTATATCTAATTCTGCTTTCTGGGTTATGAATCATCGGGTACAAATTGAGAGACTATCTCAGTTATCACAATTCAAACAGATGCTTGCATTTAAACCTGGAACAACATCTTATGCAATAGCCAAAGAAGCCCAAATAAAGATAATAACGGTGGATAGTCCATACGAAATATCATCATTCCGTGATTATGATGAATCAACAGTTACCTTAACGCCGTCATTAGTAGATGTATTGCGAATGACATCTATTACTGAAGATGAATATAAAGGAAAGTATAATAAAGCATTGTCGCTGTCAGATGACGAAAATTTTTCCGGCATCCTAACCACTGCACTTATGACGAGACAAGATATAATTCTTGAAGAAAAAGAACTTGTTGTTGCAGTGCTTGCAGCACTTCAGCACACTTTCTATTTACTGAAAATTCAAGATCAAGATATTCTTTCATACAGTAATTATGACAGATTTGGCCAAAAGCCAGATAAATACCGCAGAGAAGCACTAGACATGGCATTAGATGAAAAAATATATCCTGAAACTATAAAGATTAACAAAGCAAGCTGGCGTAAAGCTGCACGCTGTTTCGCAAGAGCGCAAGAACATTATAAATCCAAAAAAAATAAAGCAAAAATCAGTTTAAATAACTATCAAGAATATGCAGATAAATATTTCAACACAACAATAAAAAAATATTTCTACATTGTTGATGAAGCAATAGAAAAGGAAAAAGACTTTAGGCAAAATATTAAAGACATAAATAACCCTAATACCCGGTTTTTTATTAAAAATAATATTTCCCTGGCAATCAGTATATTTATTGCAGGATTTGCAATTAGTAATTTGTTTTTAAATTTCAATACTGTTAGTCTTGTAATTTGCCTTTTCCTTTTAGGCGTGACAATATTTATAATAACATATAAATATTTAAATAATTATGTTTTTTTTGAAAATAAAATAAAATCATTCTTCTTGTATATTATATTTTTTATTATGGTTATAATATATATATCTTATATTTTAGGTTTTTTTATTGAAGAGGATTTATTGTATAAAATATCAATTTTTAATATTATTTTTAATATTAATACAAAGAATGCAATTTTTCTATTGATAACCTTTGCGGCTAACTATATCGTTGGTTTCCTGTTTAATATTTTAAAGACAAATAATGGAACAAATGATAATGCCTAAAGTGCACGTTGAAAATTTATATAAAGGCTTCTTTAATGCTAGCAAGAGAGTTGATGTTCTTCAAAATATTTCATTTTCAGTTGATGAAGGCGAGATTGTTAGTATAATTGGACCAAGTGGATGTGGTAAAACAACTATTCTAAAAATATTGCTTGGTGAAATAGATGCAGATTCTGGAAGGGTTAATATATCCTTAAAAGAAGACGGCAGCATGGCATATGTTCAACAAAATCCAAAATTATTCCCATGGCGGACGGTTATTCAAAATACAACTATTGGTTTAGAAGTAAAACGAAAAAAAATAAAGAAGGATTCAATTCTACATATTAATGACTTGCTAAACAAATATCAACTATATGGAGTTGAAAATTATTATCCTTGTCAAATATCAGGTGGAATGTGTCAAAGAGTTGCCTTAGTGAGAGCATTAACACCATGTCCTGAATTATTACTTTGCGATGAGCCATTCTCTTCTATTGATTATGTTACAAAAATTGACTTGTATTCTGAGTTTTATTTTCAATGTAGGCAGATGGGAGCTAGCGTTCTGATTGTCACACATAATATTGAAGAAGCAATATTCTTATCTGATAAAATAATTATTCTTAATGGATCTCCTGCTACTATTGTTGATACTATTGCTCCAAAAATCACAAAACTGCAAAAAGATTATCTATATGTATTAAGTCAAAAATCATTTGGTGCAATATTTGATAAAATACACAAGCTATTGAGTTGATACAATGAAAATAAAAATCATTTTTATAAGATTGTCAATTATCATATCCATTCTACTCATATGGCAAATATTAGGGACAATAAATAATCGTTTTTATTTTTTTATGGGCAATCCATGTGAAGTTATTAAAGAGTTTTATACTCTTGTTGTGCACAATTCACTGTTTAAGCATTTTTTAGTCACTGGTTTTGAAGCACTGATTGGAATAATATTAGGAACTTCGATTGGAAGTTTGATTGGCCTGTCTCTTTGGTTTTCAGAAACAACCTCAAAATCATTAAAACCGTTTATTATTGCTTTAAGCAACATACCTGTACTGGCAATTGCGCCAATTATGATTATATGGTTTGGGGTCGGGCTGGGAATGAAAATTGCACTTGCAATGTTTTCTACAGTTTTTATATCTTTGAATCTTTCTTACAGAGGAGCAATTAATATTTCACAGGAATATATCTCTGTTTTAAATGGCTTTAAAGCAAAAAATGTAACGATATTCTTTAAGCTTATAGTTCCTGGTTCTTTTGAAAATGTTTTTAATTCAATGCGTTTGAATATCGGATTAGGATTATTAGGTGCATTTATTGGTGAATTTATTTCTTCAGATGTTGGATTAGGTTATTTAATAATGAGAGCAAGTGGTTTATATAATTCACCAAGGGTTTTTGCTGCTTCAATAGGGATAATTATTCTCGCACTGATTTTCGATTATCTTGGAATATTAATTGAAACAAATAAAAATAAAATATTACAATTAATAAGTGTTCCAAGAGTTGTAAGATTATACAAAAAGAAATAAAGTTAATATTTAAATCAATAATCTATTGAAAAACATTCAAAAATGAAAGTGCTTTGAATACTGGGTGAACGCAAGCTGAACGCACTATGAAAGTCGAAGTCCGATGATGAATTTGCGTTCAGTTTCACCTTGGTAGAGCAGTTTGTAGTGCTGGAGGCTGTTCTTTGTTCCTGACTGTTTGACTACGAGTTCCATTTCGAGCAGTTCATTCAGGTGGATATGCAGTCTGGTCTTTGTCCAACCGGTGAAGTTCATGATTTCCGTTCGGGTAAAGGTCGAGTTCATCCGATGTTCTTTTGCCGGAACCATTGCGTTTAGTTGCATGAGCAAATCTCTGGCAGGAATGCTCAGGTCGTCAAGGGATGTGCCAAGAATTTCCGTAGCGAGTTCGGTTGCGATACGGATATCTTCCCGGTCAACTTCGATGTACTCGAATTCTATTCTGTCGTCCTGGTAGAACATGAATTCTTTGGTCATTTGTCTCAGAAAAGCCACGGCATTACACAGGTTCAGGAACTTAGGCTGGTTTCTTCTTGCCTGAAGCCTGTCGTCTCCATAGAAGAGTTCATTGGCATAGGGATTTACTACTTTGCACTGCTTTAACAGCCTTTGAAAGTTTTTGTGTTTGTTCTGGACGTGTTCGGTGCGTACCCGGTCAATCATACCTTCGAGGGTTTGCTGATAGCGTTGCAGTTCCAGGATATTTTGAGTCTGTTCTCTGGATTCGTCAATGCCGATTACCCAAAATCTGCTCTTGGTCTCAGCATTGATTTCCGGGTTTGTCGTGGTTTGAAAGCACGATATAGGGCCTTCTACCGTCTTCTCAGTGACATTTGAGCCATTTACGGTGGTGAGAGTCAGATACCCCTCTGAAATCAATGTACGTAGGCTATAAGTATCCTTCATCCCGGCAGCTTCCTCCAGTACCAGCATTTTATGCTTCAAAGCGTTCCTGCCTTTGTAAAAGAGAGCTTTGTCGGTTATGGCACTGACTCGTGTGATATCCTCTTCAGGAGTAAGTTTCACGGTTTTATCAGTTAGGGCAGACTTGCCAGCTCCGGATGAACTCAGGACAAGAATATTCAACGGATTATCCATTTTTCGGCTGATTGAAGCTACATAACAGAGAAGTTTGTTTTGCTGTTCTCCGACCAAACCCAACGTTTCATAATCCTCCAGTAATTCCGGAATTAAGTTCTCACTGCTTCCGAAGTTGATTGCTTCCTTCCTTTGTTCAGTCGTCATGATGGGAATGGTTTCAGATTTGTTGAAGATTCCCGACTGGTTTTCTGCGAATTGCATGTTGTTCATTTTCAGACTCCTTATGTTTTAAATACTTTCCGATACGAGATTGGCGAGTTTTCCCTGAACATTGCGTTCACGGTCACGATAGATCATCAGGACTTTTATATCCCGGTGTCGTGAGTAATCCATGACTTCTTCAAGGTTGATGTCGTTTGCCTGGGCTTTCTTGACCGCTTCAGTAATGGCGGTATGCCTCAATCCATGAGGACGAGTATCAATACCGATTTCATGTCCGAGTTTTTTGATGATTCGGTGAATGCTTCTCCCGGTTAAGCGTTGGGATTTCCCCTTGGAACTCCGGTCAAAATTGGTAAAGAGTGGACCTTCAAAGTGTCCCCGGTAATTCAACCACCGGATAATTGCGTTTTTAGTGGCTTCTGGCAGCGATAAAGGAGTTTTCTGAACTTTGCCCTTGCCGAGGATAAATAGCCTGTCACGAGCCATATCCACGTCTTCATAATCAAGCCTGACAATCTCTCCACGTCTGAGAGCTAGATCATGGAGAAGTCTGATAATTGCAATGTCTCTGACCGCCTTGCCCATATTCTCTTCCCCCTGAGCTTGATCGAGTAACTTTTTTACCCCTTCAATTCCGGGTCCGGCTGTATCACGATAGGTTTCTGTTTTCAGGTTTTGAATTTCCAATCCCCAAGTCACCAGACCTATAGTTCTGGCAAACTTCACCAAAGACCTTAATGCGGCAAGCCTACGGTTGATCGTATTCGGGGAGTTTCCCCTTTCCATCAGGTACGCTTTGAACTGGAGAACCAGATAATTGGCTTTCCCTTGCTCAGAACTCAGGAGAACCTTTGCGGCATCGTCAACTGATTCGACTTCCAAGAACTCTCTGAATACTCGCAAGTCCTGTGAGTACGCTTCAATCGTTGTCTGCATTTTTGTTTTATTGAATGACAAAACGAGGTCCCGTGTAACATTACGGGATTGGATGCAGTCCCGAACATGGTTTAATTTTGATAGTTCATTCATGGTTGGTTTCCTTTTCATCATTGCGGGTTATGAGTCTCCAAATTGGCATTATGGGACACAACGAAATTTTTAAAAATTGGCGATAGATACTCCTTTTGTTTGTGGGATTGAATTAATCGGACTTCCGGGGTAGAATGTGTATATGAAAGATCGAAAGCTAAAACTGGCTGTACTTGAAATCACACTTACATGGGGAGTGCTTTGCTGGATAGTTGCATATATTGGCTTAAGGCTTGAAGAAGATATCCTAAACCTGAATTTCCCAAAGATTTCTTTTCCATTCAATGTGCTACTTTGGTTCATTGAACTATCGAACATAACGACAATTCTCATTTTTAAATGGATAAGTTCCTTGTTCAGAATGTTTTTTGCGGAAGGTCTAGGGATATCTGCTTTCCTGATTATTGGCTTGATGATACAAGCTTTGCTATATGGCATTTTGGGAGTTCTGATAGGCAGATTGATAGTTTGGGTAAGAATGAAAACATGAAAGACAAGCGGATAAAACAGATTGCCATTGATATCACATTGGCATGGGGATTGATAACTCTTGGATTTTTCTTCTTGGATGAGCTTTATTTTCATATGATATACTTTTCACATTCCAGGCTTGAAGATTTAAGCTTCATGTCGAAATTGGGCTGGTTGATTATCAAATATTCAGTTCTCCCGACAGTGCTGACGGCATGTGCAACCTATGAAACCTGCATGCAGTTACTATGTAGTTCTAAATTAAACAGTTATCGCATGCTAGTCTTGCCATTGATTCTAATACTGCAAGTGCTTTTCTACTGGTATTTGGGAATTCTGATAGGCAGATTCATAGTCTGGATAAAAAATCATATAGCACGTAACCAACGGTTAAACTAACTGCAATTCTGAGTACAAACTAACTGCAAGCTATGCCAGTTTCCCATCTTCATAAAATTCATAATCGTTTGCCTTGATGGTTTCCCGGATTGCTTCATCACTGGTAAGATATTCATATTCTGTTTCGAGTTCCCGGTAGATTTTACGGCAAAGCTCTTTACGTTTTTCCTCCAGCCATTCGGTCAGGTTTTCAACAATCCGGTGAATGCGTTTGAAACGGTTGCGGTCAAAGTTCCGGTAAAGAACCAGCGAACGGGTATGTTCGTGACAGTACCGGGTTGAATTCGCTTGAATAAGCGTTTCACACGAATCAGAAAGCAGGTTGATAAAAGTATCCCGGTGATTTCTGAAGCATTTAAGCATTGCCGTGTCGTCTGAGCATAAAGCAAGCATATCTTCTGAATCAAACTCCGACACAAACGAATTAAGGATTGCGTCATAATCGAAACCGTCACAGTCGAAACAAGCTCCGTCTCCCTGCGAATAAAATCCACTGAAATAGATTTTCGGATTGGTGAACCCCTGTTTTTCGAGTTCTGCATCCCAATTGTCGATGGTATCTTCCCACCAATTATAGTTTACATTGATATCCCAAAGCTCCCGTAAAGCCTTTTCCTGAGCTTGTGAGGACAATTCATCGAACCGGTACAGGTTTACAGTTATCTGACGCATGATTTACTCCGAATGTTGTTTAAATGAAAAAGGCGGGGTTGCTCCCCGAAGGAAACAACCCCTAGACTTTCCCTGCTTCTAACGGTGTGGTATTTTCGGCGGGGACAGTCTTTAAATTTGAATTTTAAAATTTTGAGTTTGCAGTATGATTGATTGGGCTAATCACGAACAAAGAAAAAAAATAAAAAATGAGAGTTCTTTTACGTCTGTCTCTCAAAAGACGTTCCTTCAGCACTCTAGCTTCAGGTCTGTGGTGGGCTTTGGCGGGGAGTTAAGTTTGCCAGTTAAGTTCTTTTGCTATCCGGTTGACTTCCTGCATTTTGATCTTATGACAGCCAATCTTAAGAATATTGCCGGTCAGACCAATAACCGTATAGCCATCGAGTTTAAACCCTTTGAATGATTTACCAGCCCTATACAGTTTCCAAAGGATTTTAGCCGTCTCAATCTTGACTGTTGCCCCTTTGGACGTTTCAATGATGTTGTCTTTGATTCTGAGATAAGCATACAGCAATACCCTTGACAGATAATTACGGTTGCCGTTGCGCCAATCCTTTATGTCCTGCTTTAACGCTTTTTCTTGGGCTTGACGTTCTTTTCGTTCCTGTTCTTTCAATGCTTTTTCAACATCTTCCGGCAATACATCATCAACATTTTCGATAAGAGTTTGAATCTGTTTTTTCGTGTTTCGGGACAATCCTTTGACTTTGAACATATCCAGATAATCCCGCAAGATCAGAATCGTATCTTTGCATTCCCGAAGATAAAAATCTTTATAGACTCTTGCCCTTGTTGCTTTCATCCTCAATTCGTGAATCTGCTCCAAGTAGGATTTCACGTTTGCCAAGTGGTCATTAAAACTCGATACACTGAAAACCTTGCAGTAAGCAGGAATAGCAGAACGGACAATAGACTGATGCTTGCTGGTCGAAACCGAATAGGAACTGGCGTTATAGAAAACCACTTCCGGACTGACAAACCTTGCAATTTCAAAGTGAGTGCCATAGGAATAAATACTTTTCCCTTCAAAGAACATATTGTTAGCCTTGCCTTCCGATTGAAGTTGATTCGCCCAATAATGAGCCACTTCCGAATGATTACGCAGTACGATACGCATTGCCACACCTCGTTTCGTTTGTTTTTGTTTCAGCACTCACAAACTTGGTGGAAACAGAATTGAATCTTTCAAAAGGGGGTAGCCCTTCTAAATTCCGGTTCGGAGTTAGTGCCAGAAACGAGTAAAGGGTGGTTTATTTTTAAAACTCATGGGGGTAGGAAAAAAACGGAAGAGTCGACTTCAACAAAAAAGGAATAGACGTATCTATTTATGGCAAATTTGCATAAAGTAGCTTCGTATAGTATCTTCATCTATCAAATTGCTATAGTTACCTGGAATTGATCTCAACAGCGTTACAATCTCAGATTAGAGAGGAAATAATATGCATATACAGCAATTCTGGAAATATATTTCAATACTTTTAACATCTGCCTGCTTGATTTGTTTTTGTTCCTGTGAAAAGCCTGCTAAAAAGAAAAGAATGAAGATATTAGACAAGCGGGAAGATTTTTACAAAAACTTTGAATCTCCTGACGTTATAAAACTCAAAAACATATCAGAAGCATACAAGCGATATGGTAAGCCAACGTATTTAACATACGGGAAACCTTCCCAATTGATCTATTTTTACAATTTACCTGAGCCGGAAAAAATCGGTTTTACCATAATTTATTACAGCGAAAAAGATAAAGCATATCGAGCCGTTAATCATAAAAGGCATCGTGAAGTTCGATTTTCTCAAATAATCGGAATGCTAAGAGGTTTTAAAAATAATAAACGTGACAAACAATTTGGTTATTTGCTTTCTGATATGATTATCTGGTGTTACGGAAAATATATCAAAATCGATCTAGATGCAATTAATTTCTTGGGGCGACCGGATAATGCTTTTTGTATTGACAACAAACGTATTTATAAATATAAATTCAAGGATGAAAAGAATATCGAAAAAGAGGCAGAATTAGTCTTTGGCAAAAACAGAATCCTTACAGAAATATCTATTAAACCAGTGGGTGTAATATCTGGAAAATCCATTCCTGAGTTGATTCAGGACCTTGGAGTAAATGACGAAGGAAATCATACGTGCAATACTGCCAGTGCTCTACTCATAACCAGGAAAGATGAAGCAGTACCTTACCTTGATTCTGCTCTTTCAAGTCCGAACAAGAAAATTTGTACTCGTGCGGTTAATGTCCTTGGCTCAATCAACACAAAAAAATCACGAGCCGTCTTAATTAGAGCATATCCAAAACTTGACGAAGATTTACGGGGGTATATTGCATATATTCTAGCTTTTTGGCCAAACAAGGATGCTGAAGCCGTCTATATTCGTGCTCTTTCGCAAAAGAACCCCTGGCACTATCAAGTGTGCATCATCCGTGCTATGGGGGAAGTAAAAAGTCGGGAAGCACTACCGAATCTCAGAGAAATAATAGCAAAACCTAACGGATGGGATGAATATTACACTGCATTGTGCTCTGTCAGAAAAATTAAGGGCAAAGAACTACCTCCCAAGCTATCTGAGGCTCTCGAATTACTCAAGAAGGCCAAATACAATGCTTCAGTGAACAAAGAACAGCTAAAAAGCAGTGGCAAAGTCATAATGGCAAATATTAACCTTGTCTTGCCGGATTTACTTAATATCTACTTATATGTGACCAAAGGGAATATAACCGATTTTGAACCTAATGCGAAAACTCTTCTACGTGATGCCGGTGATGCTGCATATCCATATTTTGCAATCGCATTAAAAAATTCAAGTCATGAATACCTGATGAATTCACTCATCAAAGAACTAGGAATAGAAGGTAAGTTCAAGTAGAAATTATATTTCCGGAAGATACTCAGGTCAAAAACAGAAGAGGCGCATTTACTCAGGATATTTTATAATATATTGGCAAATCCCCCCTCCCTTTCACGTTTCGAACCTGGGAGAATCAGAGTGATAACTGGATGAACTGAGATAGGATATTTCGGTTACTGGATATAAAATTCCCCCCAGAACATTGATTTTACATTCCGGGGGGATAGACAAAGGAATTTATATTTAACGTTTGTATCGTTGGTTGTTCTGGATAAACTTTTCAAGCTCCGTTTTCGAGTATCTTTTGAATCGTTCCCCGATATAAACGGCCATCAGCCGACCTTGCTTTTCAAGTCTGCGAACCGTCATTTTTGACACATTGAATTTTTTGCAAACCTGGTCAAGTGTCAGAAGATCGAGACTATCATCCTGTACTTGTTCTTTTTTCATGTTTATTTCCTCCGGTTTAAATGTTGATAAGGTCTCTGTTTTATATTACGCAGAACTACAGCAAATAAACACGAATTATCAGAAATATTTTGAACCTATCACTTTCCGACTATAACCATTCATATACCTCTGGTAAGCCTTCTGCCCAACATATATTAACTCGTACCGACACTTTCCCGAAAGCACCACCGAAATTTACATACAAAGTCGAAAATATCTGCCTAAAAGAGCATTAACAATGGAACGATTATCATATATTACCGATTATCATTAATTTCCTCAACAATATCTTTCAACCATAAATCATATATTTTAAGCCTCTCTGCAACTGCATTTATATCAACTAGTTCATGCTTTCCCCCCAACCAGCTATCCTGATCAACAATTGCAACGGTCATATATATTCCATTTCCAAACCGATTTGGTCTTTTGATCTCATCAAAACCTTTTCTTGAATCTATCAGTTTTTCATAATAGCGATTTCTCACTTCTGATCTATTTCCATGAACTTCGCCAACTTTGAAACAAAGAGATCCCTGTTCAATTTGCATATACAGGCAACAATCGTCAGATTCATACCAGTTTAATATGGCGTTCCAGAATCCACCGCTTTGGTTATTGACATACTCCCATTTGTCAACGACACCCAAGGTTTCAAGTTCCTGATAAAATCCTTTCCAATCAGGAGACTTCCATTCCCCAAGCATTTTATTCAAATATTGACTTTCTTCATTATCAATTCGCTTTAACTGCTCTATGAAATCAAAAAATATATCATTTTTCACATCATATTGAGATAAAACATCAATAAAGTCTTTTCTATCGAAAATTGCATAATTTTGATTTTCAACAATTCGACGAATAGACAAACATTCACTTCCAGTCTTTAAATATATACATACAAGGATATAATTTTCTTTCCGGCATTCCTCTTGTGCTATATCACGATATCTCTTCAGTTGACCAGAATGTTGTCCTGTATAAGTTTTATCTTCGATAATGAGGAAATATTTATCATTTACTACAACTTTGACATCTATTTTATTCCATTGCCTCTCAACTTTTACAGAGGTAATATGACTAGGAGCTTCCGCTTGCAAAGACAGCAACTTCTTAACGAAGACTTCAGCACATGAGTGCAAATCAGCATCATGCTTTCTGTTCTCTGGATTTGCCCAGTCAAGCAACCAGGCAATAAACGCATCTTGACATAGTTCTTTTGTTGCTATATTAAAAAGATTTGGCTTCATTCTTTTCCTCTTTTCATGATTTCTTTTAAATCGTCTATGGAAAGAGGTGGACTCTCCTTATGTAGCATTGCATGACAGTTCGGGCAAACCGGACACATATCTTTTTCAGGATGCACTTCGTATCCTTCACCAATTTCCGATAACGGCTTTATGTGGTGTACGTGAATATAATTGTTCCCCAGTGCTCCATATTCTTCTTCAAAAGACATACCACATACCCTACAGCTATAACCAAAATGCTCAATACATTTCATTCTTGCTTTGGGGTCACGCTCATATTTGTTTATAACTATTTGTTTTGTTGCTCCCTCAAAAAAAGGTGCATCCTCCTCTGATATTTCTTCAGGAAGCTTAAAATCAAAAGATTTTCTTGAAGATGATTTTCCGTTATTCCCTTCGCTTTGTCCATTATTCTTTGAACCTTGCGTCCTCCATTCAACAAGACCATATACCCCTCTAGAAACATATGTAAATATCGGTTCTCCTTTTGCCGGTTGAATATGGTCAACCCCCTCACAGCTTCTCCGAATTGCATTACGTAGGGTATTTTTAGGTTCTTGATTATTATGCGTAAAAATAATCCCTCTAAGACCGCCTCCTTCTATTTGGTCCCAAATTTCATCTATTTTAGCTGGATAGCCGATAATACGAAGAGCTTTTTTTGCAACTTCTGTATAGTCATTTGAAAAATAAGCCATTCTACCCCCCAATCAGATTGGTTAACATATTATATGACATTTAAGATATGTAATAATTATTCATTTTCAAGAATTATTTTTATTTCAAAACAACGAAAGGCACACTCAAATAATCGAATAGACGACAAATTTTGATTTTAAAGTGCTTTAAATTTATTTTAAAATTGCTCCACCCCTTTCTTCGCAAAGCACGCTATCTCTTTTTAGAAGGTATTTAAAATTGATTAAATCAATATTTTCAAAGATAATCTAATCGTGCAGTCTCTCTTTTTTCTTTTTTTGATATTTTTATTGTATCAGGGAACATCTTTTTATTATTATTTTAAATAAGTATGCTTACTTTTAAGTAAATGAAATGATAAGTACTTAATTAGGTTGTTACAGTAAGACTATTCATAAATATTGGTTATATAAAAATACTGTATATATAGATATAATATGTATTTACATAGTATAGTCTTTCTTTTACTTAACATAGTTAAGTGGCTTAATAAAGAGAGGACAGGCTATCGCCATCCTCACTGTTATTAGACATGATAATCCATCAATTATTGTTCAAATAAAATTAGACATATTATTTTAACATTTATTAATTAAGCTGTTTGTTTATGATAATTATTTAATTGAATAATGCTGAACTTAGGTGGTCGTCCTGGTTTACGGTGAAGCGGAATTAATTTTTCTTTTTCCAGTATTTTTAAATCGTTCAATACTGTTGTCCGAGATACATGCATACCCTCATCTGCTAAATACTGAACTATGGCTTTATGAGTATAATCTTCCCCTATTGCCTTGACGGCCTTGACTATGGTGCTTCGTCTTTCTTTTATTATCTCAGCATAAGGCCTAAACCTTGCTTTTCGTATTGATTCCGGCATTATTGACTTCAAATCAAGGCTTTCTGCCAACTTATCGTCTACTTCAAAAAAATTTGCAAGATAATCGTTTTTGAAAATGGCAGGTAATCCGCTTTTCCCTTTATAAACATCATTGACAATATTTTGCACAGGAACATCGTTTGATTCCTCTTCTGTGGGGTATGGAGGATTGCATCGTTGTGCAAGTTCTTCGGAGTATTTTAATACGGTCCTTTTATCCATGCCTAAATCCTTCATAAACCTTATGGCTAATTTGATGCTTGTATATCGCTTGCCCTGTTTGAATCCACCTTTATGGTTTTCAATCTTGAGTAAATCCCTAAGTCGATTATCCGCACATGCTTTTGGTCCGTTTACACGACTTGGTACTGATCCAGGATTCAACGCCTGCTTCATTTTATTTATTTTTACTGGTGCAACAGGATTTTTTATTGAAACATTAAGTTGCTGCGCCAAAGAATCCAATGATGGCAAAGCTCTTTCAACTTCATCAACACAATCCTCCTCCATGAATGATGGCCAGTAATTGACCATTTCACCTGCCGTGCTGTGATATGAACCATAAACCCTTAAAACTCTTGCACCATCAATTGCGACCGGATCTGCGAAGACAAATTCGGATATCTTATTTGCTAAGGATTTGTTAATAACTTTATACAATTGAAGGTTCTTTGGAAATGCACGAGTAGACTTGATAATCCAGAATAAATATAATCCTCTACCGCTTCTGGCATATACACTGCATTGCGGAATAACACCAACGCTTTCAAGAACCAATACCATCCACAATGCCTGATAATCCGTATAACGCTTTTTTTCATTTTCATCTTCTGACCTGCCAACATCAATGTCAACATAACAGGCATTTAGGTACTGAAGATTTTTTTCTTTGCGGCGGGGATAATATAAGCCACTATCCTTGACCCTTCTCCACTTTTTTTCCGCAGTATAATATGTATTGACAGTAAAATATAAATCGTTTTCAACCAATTCAGAATGATCTTGCTTTAACCGACTGAATTCTTTATCAAAATCAGCAACAACAACGCTTCCTACAGGCTTCAATCCATCTTCTTTTCTGAGTAAACTTACATAGCATTCCGGATGTCGGTGGAACATGCGAATACAATCAAATACCGATGATCTTATTGTCGTTTCAAGGAATAGTTTTGAAATTAAATCTAAATAGTCATTAAATCTTATGCTATACCAGTTTTCAGGATCAAACAAAGGATTCCCCCTGAAGCATTCAAGGTTAATTTCAATATCCTTTTTACCAGTTGATAATTTCTGGCTATATAAGTATTCCTGATAATTTTCAATAACCTCCCCTTCTGGGGGATAACTCATGTAGAAACTACATTCTTTAGCCTTCTCTAATAAATCATCCGAATATGAATATTTTTCACGATCATGAGCAATATCACATTTTCCATCAAAATACTGGAAATCTTCATGCTCATCACAAAATGTGTCCATTGTACTATTCCTTATTTATATATACCTATTAATCAACTACATATCATTACTAATTATATTGAAATAATTTATATCAATTGCTATTTATTATACATTTCACCTCCCATGATGCTAAATAATTACTGGCAACATCCTGACACGATAACAATATAATATTCAATTTACTACAAACACAACAATGCATTGTTTAATATAGCATAAAACGCCAATTAATCAAGTGCGACATATTATAATATTTGACAATATTGTTAACTATAATATACAATATAGGCATTCAAGAATACGGTTTGTGTTATCTCAGAGCTTATCATCTTACTAGTCTGAGAGGTGTTTTCGTGAATAGTTAGAAAAAGCCATAAAAGAAAAAAACATCCGGGTAGATATAAGATTGCAAAAAAAGAAACCCCCGCATCCCATTACCAGAGACACGAGGGTATATAAGAGAATCTGTTCACGAAAATGAATTACGGGTAAAAACAGTTTGGTCTTATGATTATTATGTTCGGTCTATCCCAAAGGTCTCCTGTTCGATAATATCCGCAACCTGTGCGAGATTGATGGTCATGTCGTAAAAGGCTTTTGAGTCGATATTTTCAATTCTCCGGCTGTGAACAAGTCTGGCTGCACAGTTGTCACTCACAGTGAGTGAATATGTAGGACATAGGGTGAGTTTATTGGCACTACCCATTATTTGAGCTAATTCATCAGTATTTGATATTTCACCTATTATGCTTGTAGCCGATAACCATTCTTCTCCATCTTCCAGAGTTTCATAAAATAACCATATCAACTGAGAACGCATGAAATCAGTCTTGATTTCCAATTGGAGGACGATCTTGTTTTTCTCTTTTTTCAATTTCTGATGCAAAACGCTGTCCCCATATTCATCCATGAAGCTGTCAAACAAACCGTCAAGCTTCTCGGACTTAAAAAATGAATCCTCATATATTACAGGGATGTCTGAGGAATTTTTCGGTATAACGATTATACAATTGCAATTCGGACACTCCGCACGTTTACCTGCATTCTTTTTGTCGGAGTTCATCTTATAGCCACAGTGCTTACATGAGAATTTGATATTCATGGAGAAATCCTTTTTGTATGGGGCAATTAAAAATCCCTCCACAGGTTAACCATGAAGGGATTCTTGTCAAAAACCTTACTTGTAGTACAATGTTACGTAGAACTTGCCATTTTTCTTGTTTGTCGTGACCTTATACCACGATTTTCCCTTAGGCAGTTTACTTCTGGCATCTTTGAATGCTGCCTGATATGTACTGCCGACTCCAGTTACAGAACCACTGCTGTTGCCGTACAATGCCTGAGATTTCGCTTCGATATTTACGGAAGAAGCCTCTGTTGAATACATGAAGTTCAATCCGCAAAAAACAGTTACGAGTAATATTATTTTACTTGTGTTCATTTTTTTTCTTCCTCTTTTTTATTGTCCGGTTTCAAGTACCTGTCTTTATACTTTCTCAAGTTAACAGGAGATATGTCGTACACCATCCTGTTAGCCAAACAATCCCAAAACTTTGTCTTGCTGTGTTGTACTACTGCTCCGTAATTTTTGCAGTAAAAGCAAACAGGATTTCGCTGTTTCCCTTGACAGTAAGGGCAAGATACAAATTTTCTATTGTATTTGAGCCAGTTTTCAGATGCCTTTTTCTTTAACTCCTTTCTTTTGTTATAGGTTGATACATATGTATTTAGTTTATTTATTGCCATCTGAATATTTGGCGCATAGCTATATTTTCTGACTGCCACGCCTAAAATTGCTATTGCCTCTGAATATTTCGATGATTTTTCCGCCTTTGTGACAGCGTAGCTGACTTCTTTTTCAACTTCTTTCAGTACGAAGGCTTTCATTCTGAGGAATTTCTCTTTGACTTCCTTCGTATTTCTGATTGAAGGGTAATTGTATGGAATATTCCGGATTTTCATGTACACGGAATGTGGACTTCTCATATTCTTGATAGCGAGGGAAGCTTCGGCTAATTCTTCATTAAGATTGGCTTGATTTACCCATTCTTTGGTTTTGGCGTTCCAGTAATAACCGTGCTTGTTGTAGACTTTCTTTTCGGTATTTGCAAGATGCAGTTTTTTTATTTCTGAATAGTATTCACGTCTCAACTTTTTGAATTCAGCTTCTACCAGTTTATTGTACGCTTCATCACTGTCGGATTGTGAGGCTTCAAGCTTTTTCCTGTCTGACTGCGACACATCAAATTTGTAAATGGATTTACGACCTATGATGATTTTATCGCCATACCAGCCGTTATATTTGCCGGTGACTTTTCCGAATCTTGTCTGAACCGTGATAACTTGTCCCTTCTTGACATAAGGACTTTCCGCTTCTTTTCGGAGAGCATCGAGTTTTTTACGGTCTACATATTGGAAAAGCCTCTGCTTGATTTCTTGCTGGATGTCTGCCAAATCCTTTTCCTTGGAAGTGCCAGCATTCAGAGCCAGCGATAAGGCTGACAGGCAAAATACAATCAGGACATTAAATCTATTGAAACTACCAGACTTCAGTGAATACATTTTCCCTTCCTCTTGTTGGGGTAAGCATATTTGTGCGATTTACCCCAAAAAAGAGGGCGTACCTTGCACTCACCGAAGGTACCGCCAAGCACCCTGTCAGAATACGAAAGTACGCCCAAAGTAGGGCGTAACTTCCAGTAATGTCTCTGACAGAAAATTTTGGCGGTTTTTCGATGAAACACTTACCGAAATGTTACGGTAAATTAATTGTAGAAGCAAAACTCCAGGTTTTGCATACCTCCATTAAGTATTATTTCATATTGGCCTCAAACAGGCTAAGAAATAGTATACCCCATGTTAAATTCAAAGCAAATCAGGATTTTCATTTTTCTGGAACATGAAAAAATAACAACTGACCTCGAATCGACCCGAAGCCAGTTGCTTAATAAATAAGGATTTGCCAACTCAGTTGACTTGTTTTTGGGCAGTTTTGGGATTGTACCAGAGTACGTTCCAATGACTTTCAGGTTCGGTATCAGACCAGTGTTCATAGGCTTTGTCGATTGACTCTACATGACCGTCAGCCATTACCACGTTTGCCCTAGCTCCGGGATGCAACATACACACAGCCCGTGCATCAGTAGTGTCGTTCCCATGATAATAATATGACTGTTTGAGATAGGAGTCTGATGAACTGTCGCCTATGAATATGGTATCTGCCAGAATTGGCACACTGGATGAATTCCTTGCTTTCAGAAGGTCTACATACGATCTGCACTTGATGGTGTGATTGTCTGCCAAAAACACCAGATAATGACCGCCGTAAGTCTGTTCGTAATTCACGAAACCTTCCGGATTTCCAGCAGGACACACAAGAATCTCTCTGTCGCCGATATATTTGTTATTTACAAGCAGTTCGCCCCAAATGCCATTATCGCCATGCCTTTGTGGTATCATGTCTTTGTTCTCATCAGCGTAGCTTCTGACGGCAAGTCCACACTGCTTAAGGTTGTTCACACACGAAATAGCCTTGCCTCTCTGACGTGCTTGTGCCAACACAGGCAACAACATTGCCGCCAATATCCCGATTATCGCTATTACAACGAGTAGTTCGATTAGGGTGAAACCCATTTTATGATTACTGCTCTCCATTTCTCCTGATCCTTTCATTGATTTGTTGAGATTTGAGAACAGACGCCAGGGGAAGTACAAAAATACATCTATATATAAATAAGGACGCTTTCGCAAATGTCCCCGCCGAGGTATACCACTACCCGAGAGAAACAGATGGAAAGCGTCCAAATATGAACGCAAACTCCGAACTGCGCTTCTCTCTTATCGAATGTGGTATTTTCGGCGAGACGCCTGTTCAGCTTACGAGAAAAAGTTGTATAGTTTTAAATTATTTGAGTTCAGTTCCTCCTTTTTTGTTACTGGTTCATCTTACGTAATTATAGCATGATATTTTTGAATTAGCAATGTACACATCATCTTGATCCGCATTCTGAAATCAGGAGTAAAATATTGCATCTACATGATAAATTATTCCGTGTTTATTCCGGAATGTTCGGCAAACCATGATCCGGGAATTCATATTCAATATCTATACCCAGATTATCGGCCACTACATTAACAATAGACTCCTTGAATCTTATTTTCTTGTCATCTTTGTATTTATTATATAGCTCTATAATACGCTCATCATTCTGAGTTTCTTCCAGTTCTTCAGCCCTTTTACGGAAATCAACATCTTTATATTTCGTCTTGTATGACTTGAGAATTTCAACGGCCCGTGGATCTTCGTGATGTCTAATAAACTCGTCAACTCTTTGCATGAAATTTTCATCCCATCCATTTTTTTCCATACGAGGCCAAAGTTTTCTTGCCATTCCAAGCCAAATAGCTCCTCTTATGTATGGATAAACAGCATCAACTACTTTTTCAATGTTATTATCGAGCATTGGTTCGCTGGAAACGTTAGTCGCAAAACCACATTCGTATGCCAGCTTTAAGCAATCAAGTCGCTCAGCAAATGGGGGTGCGTTGTTGTCCCAAAAGTTTAAGACTTCATCGTTAGCAGAACCGATTGTGAACATAAACATGATCCGCTTTCTATATTCTTTGAATTCTTTACAGATGCGTTCTATGCATTCAATTCTAGGCTTACTGGTTATTAAGATATTATGCCCTCCGGACAAAATTTGTCCGATTGCTTTGACACACCTATGCAGCGTTTTCGGTATAATATCGTGGGTAGTAGGAAACATCCCTACTAAAACCTTTTCGTCTTCTGATGGTTTTGTCGCAGCATGTGCCTGATTCCCATGATATTTCTCAGTCAACCACGAATCCACCTCCTCTTTACGTTTTTGAACGTTACTGCTTTTTGCGTAACAGTAAAGGCAATCATTCGAGCACCCATAGGAAATATTTACTTTGAAATCACACCATTCGTCAGCACCAGATCTTTTCCTTTTGGAGGATTTCTTGGACGTTTTCTTGCTTTTCCCCAAGATATATTCTTCAAAAGCCGCATCATCGTTTATCTCATCAAGCTCTTCAAAAACTAATTCTTCAGAAAAATCGCCCTCAACTTCTACGGGAATGGACTCTTCGTCAGCCAAAGGACTAGAATCTTTTATTCCCTCGCCCCCGTTCTGAACCTTTTGCAAAATACGTCCTGCAATTCCAAAAGAATGAATTTGGGCATTGGTAGATGAGCTTTCCTCCTGTGAATTTTCCTTCTTATCCACTTATTCCTCCTTTGATTTTAAATTTACACATATAAAAACATTGAATGATTATAATATTCCAAAACTGTGAGTCAATGAAATTATTTATTTCTTCTGAACCAGTGATGTCATTTTATCCAACAATTCTTCATTGACTGGAGTATTGGATTCTTCAATAGGTGTAGGCATAAGTATACTTAAATCGATTCCGTAATCGAGTTTATCGAACACTTTTACCAGAACTTTGGGTTTATAAGGTTTCCCATAGCGGTCAAAAGTTTCGGAATCACGTTTATGCCCGACAATTCCAGCTATATATGGTTCAGTTATTTCATTCTGTTTCAGATTATCGGTAAAAGTATGGCGGAATGAATGGAATACCTTCTGGGGATTATCGGTGATATTCTCACGGTTGAATCTGCCATACCAACGTTGGAATCTCTGACCATATCCGTCCCGCATATATTCCAAGTCCTCAAATACCCGTTTCTGCTTCTTTTTCCGCAAACCTTCAACAAAATCCATAAAACCAAGGTCTATAAGTTCTGGATTTATTGGAATGATCCGTTTGCTGCTTTTACTTTTTAATTTTTTATCAGGTTCATTTTTATTGATATCAAAACACGGGACTTCATCTAATATGACGATATCGTTGAGATAAAGCTGGCATATTTCAGTCTGCCTCATTCCATTGAACAGCGCAATAAGGGGAACCCAATAGTGGGATGGTTTTTCTTCCCATTTCATTAGCGCAAGTTCGGAAATCAATTTTTCCAAATCCTCTTTACTGTATATTTCACGCTCTTCGTCTTCCCTTTTATTTGATTTTACCTGCAATCCTTCGCCAATATTTTTGTCGATAAATTCATGTTTTGCTGCCCACTTAAAGAAACTTGAAATCTTATTCAAGTTATTATTGATCGTAGTCAAGCTCATAGGGGTAACATTACGCATCTTGACAATCTGTTGAGCGGTTTTGTTTCTATATCGCTTAAGCAGTTTCCTACGGGCTGGAAGTTTCATCAAGATATTGGTGCGGAAGTTAAATAATTTCTGGTGAGTAAGGGATTTTATATCGACATTCCCGAAGACCTCTAGCAGCAGATCCAGTATCGATTCGACAGTCTGCTTACTTTTGGGGTCCCAACTGTTCGTTGCGACTTTTTCATCGATATACCGAGTAATAACGTCTTTCAGTTTAAATACTTTGCGTTGTTCTTGCGGGGTCGGAGCCTCAGTTGCAAAATTTTTCGGATTGTCAATGAAATCCCGGTAATTTGTGCCATCCCACTCGTTATCGTAATTCCCCATGAAACGTTGTTTTCTGATATTAAATTCGAAAATCCTGCCCTTGATCCTTTCCCTCGCAAACGAAAGTATGTCAGTTTCATCGTGTTCCAGAGGCTTCAGTACATGCTTGGCGCACAGCATTGAATCCAAATAGTCAAGATTATTCGTAATGAGGGCGGTTTTAGCGGATTCAATCGCCCTA
Source organism: Victivallales bacterium (assembly GCA_963678815.1). Classification (GTDB taxonomy): domain Bacteria; phylum Verrucomicrobiota; class Lentisphaeria; order Victivallales. Next base: position 1,416,267 of record OY787460.1, on the reverse strand, counting down.
TCCAAGGTAAGAATGCTTTCCTCTATTTCGCTTTGACACAACCGCCCATACTTGGCGATACGTCTTTCCGCAAGGTCAAGGTTGGACTGAACTTCCTTTGCAACCAGAGCTTTGATTTCTTTTTGACTTAACACGACTTCCCTCCAGTACAAAAATTCAAATTCACACAACTGTTTAAATACTTTACCAACGGCTTCAGCTTTCTGCAAGTCATCGGTTTGCAGTGATACGGTGATTTCCTGCTTTTGGAGCAATTTCCGGACAAGGCTTGGTACTCGCATCCGGAAATACCAGGTTTTTCCACGTTTCTTGAGATAGTTGCAATCTCTTTTCATCCTTTCACTCTTTTCTCTCCCGGTGATTTTTGTACCACAAGGTTGTGGACCACTTGTGGGCCATCCTATGAGAAAAACAGCGATTTTTAGATACGTATGTACATTATCTTCAGCACGTTACGCACAATGAAGCTAAAATGGTGGAGGCGGCGGGAGTCGAACCCGCGTCCTGAGAAGGTATCGCGAAGACGTCTACATGCTTATTCCGTCTTTAAGGTTTATTGTCCCTCGGCCATGCCAACGGACAGGCCTGCTTTGAGACTATTCCCTGTTAAAATCTTACTGAGCGGTCAAGGGACCAGACGTTTCAGCCAGGACGCTGCCATCGTTTTTATCCCCTAGCGCCCGTCGGGGTAAAAACGTCGCCGTCAATTAAGCAGCGAGAGCGAATTCTTCGTTCGCAATTACTTGTTTGACCGATGATTAACGAGGCCAACGATCATCCTCGGCATGCAGTCAACGTTCATCCTAACCAGTCGAAACCGGATCGCCCCCATCTATGGAAAGATGGACCGCCGGCAAGCGGCCAGCCGTCATATTATTGACAGCAACAGTTAATATATGTTCAATACAAGGTAAAAGCAAGAGCAGGCAACTATCTGGATCAATTTTACCTGAATCAGTGATAAATTTAATTATAAAAGATGTAAGAAGGGGAAAACCGTTCCGTCCTGCAGAATTAGCAGCGGTAAAAATGTTTTTTACAAAGCCGGACTGTGCTTGCCCCTACCATCCGGGTGATGGCGGCAGCTTCCTGAGGTAAGTGTTTGCAAATTTGAGTATTTCAAACCACAATATTTACAAACATATTGGCTCTTTTCACTTCCTTCGTAGAGCTGATGCTTGCCTCTGCCGTCCGGATGGCGACTGCAGCTTCCCGAGATAAGGGACTGCACATTTGAGGATTTCACGCCACAATTCTTACAGTAGTAATTAGCCATACTTTTTCTCCATTGTTTAAATGCGAATAATTTGAATGTAAAGTCGATTTTATCTATTACACGCCGTGTGCAAGTTTTTTTATAGGAATTTGAATAATGAGTTTGAAAAAGGAGCATGAAGTTTCCATTTTATGGAAAATCAAATCTTTAAATTGGATAACTACATCTAATTTAAGGAGTTGCTCTTCATGCTCACCGAAGATTATATCATCAAAGTTTATTGTTTGGTAGACGACATGCTGAAAAAACTGGTAAAAATTCAACTGAGACAACGAGGTCCTTCGCCTAAATTGTCCGATGCCGAAGTCATCACGATGGAAATAGTAGGCGAGTCCAAAGGACTTGACAAGGATAAATCTATCCATCGTTATTTCAGGGATCACTGGAAAAGATTGTTTCCCCGCCTCGGCAGCCGCACAACATTCTTGCGCCAAGCCGCAAATCTTTGGGCGGTCAAACAGGAAGTCCGAAAAAAAATAGCTCGGGAACTTTTGCCGTCAGGAAGCCAGTTAAGCGTAATTGACGGCTATCCGATTCCTGTTTGCGGATTCAGGCGCGCCCATTTTTCAAAATTGTTCAAAGGCAATGCGGAGTTCGGATATTGCGCCGCAAAAGACTTGCGTTATTTCGGCTTCAAAGGGCATCTGCTGATAGATCAAAGCGGCGTGATTCTTGATTGCGCTGTCGCGGCGGCGAACATTGATGAACGGGAAATGATTTTTGAAATGGCTTCAAAGTCCGCAACAGACCTGCTTGGCGACAAGGGGTATATCTGTTCTGATTCAAGAAAAGAAGAAATCCGCCACGAAGGAATCAATATCCACACTCCCTTTAGAGGCAATATGAAAGATGACAGACCAAAAGAATTTCTAAAAATTATAAACAGGAAAAGGAGGCTCGTTGAAACCGTAATCGGACAATTAAGCGAAAGATTTAATATTGAAAAAGTCAGGGCTCGGGATATGTGGCATCTGACTGTTCGCATAGGACGGAAATTGCTGGCGCACACTGTGAATTGTTTTATCAACCATACGCTGGGCAATCCCATCCTGCAATTTGAGAAAATATTGCCGTGAGAAACTTGCACACGGCGTTATTACTGTGAAAATGTCAACAAAGTAATTTTTCAAAGTTTTATTTTTGGGCTGTGTCATAAGCCTCTACCAAGGAATCAAAATAATCTTTATCAGAAATTATCGTATAACTTGGATGATACGCCCATAAAAAAACTTTATCATTAGTTTTTGACCATGCAACATCCGGCCCATCACGTCTAACATTCCCGCCAATTATATACTCATTTTGACCACTAAAGTGTTTATATATCTCTTCTACAATTGGCTTCTTTAGACATTCATTACGCCCAACCATTGGTACAATGATTACATCCGGGTTATATGCGCTAATCTGGGAAAATACCAGTTTTTTATATCGTTTAAAGCCGTCTAGAATATCATCGTCCTGCGAGCGAGTATCACCGAGTTCCTTGCATGCTTCGATAATCGCAGTTGCCGACATAAATTCATAATATTCTTCCGTTCCGAGCTCATGGACTTTATTAAAATCCCGCTCTCCTGAAATCAAGCCACAACTGGCATGGGCCAGCCTTCGCCAAGTAGGAGAGGAGTTGATTCTATGAGAATTTTCCGCAAGCTGCCCTGAATAATCCCTATATCCTTCTTCATAATCCGTATTCTGTTTCAAGACCCACATAATTCGGATCCTGGCATCGTTATATTTATCAAAACACATAATGCCATCTTTCATGACCTTTTCATTGGCATTCATAAGCTCATAAAATTGTCTATCAATACCATCAACCAGGGACTTATCGATTACTTTTCTCATAATTCACCTTGATTCTATTTTTGTTTTGTCTATCTATCCGGATCAATAGCAATTCTATTCGGGGTTGGGTTTCATTTTCAGGAAATCACTCAGTCCTTATGCTGAATTGGCGTTGACTCATCAAAATGCACATCAAGATGTGGGAACGGGACAATTATTCCATTTTTCCTGAAAAGATCATCTATCATCAGTCGAACTTGACTGGGCGCGGAGTGAAGATCCGCGACATCAACCCAAAAACGAACTTTGAAAAACAAGCCGCTGTCTCCAAAGTCCATGAAAAGCACTTCTGGTTTTTTTATTTTCAGGACGCTCCGGCACTCTTCAGCTGCCTGTTGAAGTAATTTAAAAACCTTGTTCAAGTCAGAACCATAGGCAACGGAAATGTTGACTTCCCGCCTCATTTGGCGGTTGTTGAGGGTCCAGTTGCGGAAATCCTTTGAAACCACCTGGTTGTTTGGGATACTGATTAAAGCGTTATCCGTGGTTTTAATGAAAGTTGCCCTTATATTGATTTTTTCTACAAAACCGAGGATATGGTCAAATTCGACCATGTCTCCGGGTCTTACTTCCTTACCGATGAGCAGGATAATTCCGCAGACAAAGTTTTCGAGCAATTCCTTAAGCGCGAAACCAAGTCCCACACTCATCCCCCCGATGACCCATTTAATGCTGTTCCAGTCAATTTTCAGGGAATTGAATACACAAATGATGAATATACTCCATGCGATGTACTGAAAAATAAGGAAAGCAGAATTGAACGTTCCCGAATCAAACCTTCCCGCTTTGATGAAAACCAGGAACATGTGCTTGAGCCATATCAGAAGAAATCGCAGCAAGAGACCGGAAAGGATAAGGATGAGAATAAGTTTCAAACTGATGTCCATTGTCATATCTGGCAGAAGGTCCTTATCAAAGATAATCTGCAAAATCCTTCCGGCGTTAAAAATCTGCCCCGCCCAAAGAAATGCAGCAATCGTAACTGCCAGCCATACAAAGGGTATCAGTATTATCAGGATGAAGCTGGCGAAAACTTGGCGGTGGGCAATTTTTCCGGCGTATTCCGCAAGTATATGGGTCATTACCGAACCTGTATAAAGAATGCATATCAATAATCCGGTAATAATAGAGATCAGCAAAGCTGGATAAAGGTATCCGATCCATGCGGCAACGCCGGCAAAAAGCCATGCACAGGCGGGGATCGCGCCTCCCAGGATTATTTCAGTCATTGGATATTTGCGGCGGCGAAAGATGCAGGACAGCCAAATTAATTCAAATATTGAAACCAGGATAATCAACGTAAGAAGCACTGAAACAGGCATTAACATGCTTATCATAAAGTCCAGTAGAATGAAAGCAAAGATAAAGCAAAAGAACGGATTCATCCCTGACGCACCGGTCCATTTACATCGCATCTTCCATGAAAAATCAAGTACCGCGAGACTGGAAAAAAAAGCCGCGAGACTGAATATGGCTATATCGTTTGTACTGGGAAGAATCGCAATGCAAAAACTGAAATAAACCCCGATGCAGAAGAAAATATAAGGACGCAGAAATTCTTTTTCATGAACAAAGTTAATGATCTTAATTCTTCTGATTTTCAGAAGCAAATAAGCAAACAACAGTATTACCAGGAATGAAATAAGCAGCGATGGAATGAATTCGCGATCAGGGAGAATCACTTCAAGAATATTTCCAACTGAAAGAGTCCATTCATCGAAATCGGCATATATTTCGTCCAGTTCACGTATAATACTGATATTGTCGCTGTCTCCAAGCGAATCAAACCTGTAGCAGTAATATTTCTGGTAATTATCCTGAACATTTTTTTCTTCGTTTGTATACAGTGTATTAAGTTTTTCCTTAAAATCTTTTGCCTTGGAAAGCATACCGCCGATTTTCTTTTCGGTATCCTGGTATGAATCGAGAAGCGGCTGGACATTTAAATAAAGCCATTCCTTAAGCCAAAAAAGCTCCTGTCTTTCAAGCTTGAGTCCTTTTATCATTTCTATTTTGTTAATCAGTTCGTCACGTTCGCTTTTAAGCTTAAGATGTGTGGATTCAAGGAAGCGGATAATATTGGAGAAAGAGCTTTCCAGGTCGACTATCTGCCGGAAATAAAATGAAACGAAATAGGGTGCGAATTTTGGCTGGCTTTTTATCAGCAGTTGCAATTCGAGCATTCGCGCCAAAGCCCGGTCCATTTTTTTATTGAACTCATTTTCAATGGAACTTATCTTATCAAGTTGTCTCCGGGTAAATTCCTCAAGACTTCCGCCAGCCCAGCTGGTTGAGATTTTTTCAAAAAAGCGATCAAGTATTTTCTGTGAATTCTCGTTTTCGTCAATTTCCAGTTCCGGAAGATGCTTTGCCGAGGCCGTGTTTGCGAAGGAGAACAGCACGACACAAAAGAATATCGGCAGGATTTTCATTTTTATACCGGAAAAAGCAGAGCTGATCATTTTTCTACCTGTCTTTTTTTTCGGGGGAAGCTATGTAAAAAAACTTCTTCGCAAGGATTGAATATTCCCCGGAATCCATTGCATCACGGATGCCTTCATTAAGTATTTTCCTGAGTCTGTCATTCCCTTTTTTTATAGGAAATCCCACATAATCCTTTGTAAGGATATTGTTGATGCAATTAATTTGATTTTTATATTTTCGCGCGAAGAATTTGTTAACCGGAACATCATTTACCACGACATCAAGTTTCCCGGCTGCAAGCTCCTTGTAAAGGACAGCGGAATCATTGAACACTTTAAAGCTTGTTAACATCCCTTTTATCTTTAATTGGCGGCATAGTTCTTCAGGGGTCCCGGGATCGGTTCCAATTTTTTTTCCTTTTAAGTCCTTGACGGATTTAATCTTATCCCGATTTGCATGATTTATCGCTATGCCTATTGAAGTCTGGTTGACGGGATAGGTGAATGAAACAAGCTTTTCCCGTTCATTCCGAATGGTTATCGCAGTGCAAATATCTATTTGACCTTCAGCCAGGGCCTGCAAAATATCCGGAAAATCAATTCTCCTGAATTTGATTTCAAAGCCCTGGTCCTTAGCTATATACCTAAGAAGTTCTATATCAAATCCAGACAGATCTTCGCCCTGTATTATAACATAAGGAGGAAAATTGAAATATCCCGCGATATAAACATCCTTTTTTTTATCCCGCATGAAAAAAAGGACAATCACAATAGAAAAGCAGACTAAAAGGACTATAGCCCCCCAAATGATAAATTTTTTCTTCAAATTTCCCCATCCTATTTCATATAACAGGGATACTGTACATTTATGATCATGCAAAATCAAGCAACTTAAATATGCAGTCAGTTATAATAAAGGTACATACGGAAAAATAGCGGATGTGATTTTACGTTCATATTTGCACTCAGAAAGGTTTCCTCGGAACTATTTCGCCTTCGGGGGAAAGACTCAATACCAGCGATGAAGTTCTAATGCCATTGATCTTGAAGACCAACGCCAGCCGGTTAACTCCTGGTTTCAAGCCGGATATGGGTCCGGAAGTTTTTATCTCTTTGCCGTTCAGGAAAACGAACTCAGGTTTAATTCTTCCTGTCAGACAGTAAATAAAAGCATTCTCCTTCCTTACTTTTATATCCTCAAAAACCGCCACGTAATATTGTTTATTTCTGAACTGCTTTCTCATTTTTCCGTCCAGAATCGCAATGTTTACATATTTTCTTCCCAGTTTTAAAGCATCTTCTTTATTCTTTTTGCGCCAGCCAGGATTTGTCACGCCGGACAATTTGCTTGACGGTTTCGACAGCATACGGATTTTCTCTACGTCCAACTCGTTTTCAAGTATAGGCTTTGAAACCAGAGCAGTATCGCGCGGACAGTTTATCAAGTTCTGCCTGTTCTTCTGTTCCCTGGCTGTAGCATAAAACCTGCAAATTTTTTTGCCGTGAAGAAAATCCACCTGGGCCATAAAATACCTTGCTCCGTCATTGTATTCCGAAGCCGTTTCTTTTTCAGGGAGCGGCAAACGCACGGTCTGAGCAGCACCAGGTTTGATCCCCGGAAACTCCATATTGATTATGCCTTTTTTATAAAGCAGCGGCAAGCGAAAACTCACATGCATATTTTCGACGGCTTTATCTGATTTGTTCTCACAGCGCAGCTTCAAACAGTCCGCTTTTTTGTCGAAATACAGGAAAAAAGCCAGTCCCGGCATTTTGGAACTTGACAAATTTTTCGCAGGTTCCGCAAGGTTTGTCGGATTATTCATTGCGTCGATAAGAATCGGTACTTTTTCTTTATCATCGTGCGGAATATTGAAATAATCGCCGGAAACCGCAACTTTTTTACCGTTAACAGATACTGAAACCGGTTTCGCGTTCTTCACTATTATTGTCAACGGAACATTGTCGCCAAGGTCGCCGGCGTTAAGTCGTGTCAATTTATAACTGACCGTTTTTCCCTGACGCGATATTTTTTTCAGTTTTGAATGTTTGAACTGATATCTGTATGCCGCATACACATTCTGATTGCAGTAAAGCCACTTGGGATTGTTCGCGTATTTTTTCAGGCTCTTTTCCAGGTTTTTCCAACCTTTTTCGGTGTGCCACACATGGATGCCGAGAGTCATGTTCGGGCTGGTCTGTTTAAGTCTTTCCGTCTTCGTAATGTATGCAACCTGCGCGTCAAATCTGGCACAATCGGAATTTCTGTCGCCGGGGGTAACGTTACAGACGGTTGAAAAAGCTTCGGGGAAAGCGCCCTTGTCCGAATTAATAAACTTCCGGTATGTGTTGTGGTGAAAATCGCATCTGGTTAAAGCCCGGGCTATATCGGAATGAGCTTTTGGGTCAAACTGATTCTGAAAGTTTCCGCCTGGGAACGCAAAGGACGGCAGGGGGATGTCCGTGTCAACTTCCCGTTCCACCTTGATCGCGGCAATCTCATAAAACATCTCATTTCTAGTGATTTGCGTAAGAGGAGGATGGGTCATGCTGTGTCCGCCGATGGTGAATCCTCCCTTGGTCAATTTCCTTGCGTAGTCAGTTCCGCGCTTTCCGTCTTTTTTCGAATTCCGGTAATTTGAATTCAAGTAAAATGTTCCCTTGTAACCGTACTTATCCAGCAGATCGCGCATTTTTAAATTTTCAAACTTGTTGTCGTCCCACCTTGCGGAGAAAACCCATTCCTTGTTGTCCGGCAATGGAGCGATGGCGAGACTCGCCTTTTTCGCGTCATTTTCGTTAGCGAAACTGATCTTAATGTCCTGCGAATACTTCCGCATTTTCATTGGGTTTTCCAGGACGGCGACACTTTTGGGGGCTGAGCTGTCGACTATCTTGAACGGAGGCATATACAAGCCTCCATCTCCTCTCAAATCTGAAATTCTTATATAAAGTTCATTCCCTTTTTTCTTCAATAATTCTTTTGGAATTTTATATTTGCGCGTAGCCATCCAGTAACGGGAAGTTTCAGTACCCGTCCGGCCAATTTTTTTTCCGTTCAGGTAAGTTTCGTCAAGATCGTCAATTGCGCCAATAACCAGAAGCGGAGTCTTGACGGAAAAATTATCCGGCAAATCAAATTTACAACGGTTCCATACAATTCTGGCATCGTCCTTTTTCTTTCTGGGAAACTTAAATCCCTGTGCGTCCCACTTGGCTCCCGGTATCATCGGTTTCCAGGATTTTTCGGGTTCTTTCATTACTTCATTCAGGGATTTTTTGCCTGACGGATCAAAATAGAGTTTCCACGAATATTTGGAGAGGTCGAAAGCGTTAGAGATAATACTCGCGATAAGCAGCAGGATAAAAAAGACAGCTTGTTTCATGATTAAGTCCATAGTAAAAAATTACAGTTTAGGAAAGAATATATATAACGTCATTGAACAATACTGTCAAGAGGGGCAATGCAGCGGCGCTTTTTTAGATGGGCGTTATTTAACCGGCTCCTTGTTCATTTTGATAACCGCGTCATCAAGATATATTGTTTGTTCAGGCTGGAACAACACCGGGTTGTTAACAACAATTCTCAGCACCATAGTAGTAATATCCTTGGGAGTGGTGAACTCACCGGTGAAATTTTCCCACTTAAACGGGTTCGGATTAATAAGGACTCCCCGATGCGTTCTGATTCCCAAACCATTGCGCCGCGCCTGATGAACGGGAATCACAACTCGTTTGCCTTTTGAATTCCATCCCATTGCGGAAAGCGCCACAAAAGAAACATTGCCCTTCAACCAGAATGAAAAACTGTATTGGGTATTAGGCTTCGCGGGAATTGCGTGTTCTCCGGTATATCCATTGCTTTCCCCTACAAGGATGGCAAAACTTGCAAGTTCACGCTTGTCTTTTTTTCTTACCAGCCAGTCTTTGAATGTCAGGAAAACGCTGTGTTTGCCGGAATGAGCTTCCTTGCCGGTTACTCCCCATACGGCTTTGCCGGCGCCGCGATACACACCCCAGCCCTTGGCAACTTTTCCGCCGGGACACCTCACCCCCATTCTCTTTTTTACCGGATAATCCTTCTGGTTTATAACAGTCTCGGCATCTGTAGAATGAACAACTTCGCCGCCAATCACCGGCATGCAAGCCAGTGATGCCAAAAGAACAATTAAAATATGATACTTCATGCAATAATCCTTTTCTTCAATTTGCCAGCCATTTTACGGAATTCAATAAAATTTTAAACTCCGCGCCTTTGGCCGGAGCCATGCTTCCCCTAGGGCTTTTTTCTGAACTATTCCAGCCGGTGAGCATACCGTTTAAGACAATCCTGCCCTTCCCCAGCTTGCCGGCAACCAGCACCGGACGCCCTTCTTTACTTACCGCTAAATTTTCACCTTTCGGACCGGTTCTTATCAATACATGGTCATAGCGATATCCCGGATGAAAATAATTTCCAATCTCAATCCCCTTTGTAACCGGATGTTTTTTAATAACCTTCACGTCTCCGACCCTCGGATGAGTAATTCCCATACCGATGTCCTTGAAAACAGCAAGATGTTTCCGGTAACCTACTCCGTCATGGAAAAACATGATCCCCCCGCCATGCACGATCCAATCCACCAACAGTTTCGCGCTCCTGTTCAGCAGTAGCGGGTTGGATGACTGCGCCACTAACAGCACGTTGCATTTTTCCAGGCTTTCCCGGTTAATCCTCCTGATTGTAAAAGCATGGATATCGTTTCTCCCTTTTAAGGATTCCAGCAATCCTTCAGTATTATAACCCTTTGTTATACCAACCTGGATCACCTTGCCCTTAGGACAAATTTTAATTTTTTTTTGAGCTGATTCGACGGATTTCGACCTGGCGGAAGCTTTACTTCCGGTCATTGGAAATTCACCCTTTCCGTAAACCCGGCGCAAACTGATAAGCCCCCAGCATACCCGCTGCTTTGCGGGAAATTCCTCGGGAAAACTCCGTCCCAAGGCCCAGATAGTCAAATCAATTTCAAGGATCAGCTTGGTACTGCTTCCGGTTTTCGGAACTGTGAGACTGCATTCCACGGATGGAACATTCCCGGCCAGCCTGGGCATACCAGTTCCATGAGTATCTTTTGAAACCGACAGTACTTTCGGCTTTTCTCCGGGAGTTTCTCCAATCAGCTTCACCCATGAGACCATTACGAACTGCAAACCTTTAGCTTCAAGCCAGTCAAAACAGACATGATAATCGCCGCCATTCCGCGCAACCAGTTTTGTTATATCAAAACGTAATTTTGCCTTGTTTCTGGTAAAATCCTTGACACTGTATTCACCAATATCGATAAGTCTTGATTCCGGACGCGGATCGGGAATCCGCAGGCAAGCGGTTACCGTGCGAAGCGCATCACAGGTTCTGAGCAGCGCTTCCGCGGCTTCAAGTAAGCGGTTCTGGGTTGGCGGTTTGCCTTTGTAGTAGTATTGCCTGGCGCCATGTCTCGCCCCCCACTCAAGGGCATTAACTTTCACTTTGTGTGCCGCCAAATCAAGCTCGTTAAGCTTGTCCGCTATTTCCGCTTTTTCCTTGGCGGTTATCTCTTTTATCCGGATAAGTTTTGAGAGAGCTTTGAGAGTTTTAAACGCTTTCAGGGCATAGTAAGTAAATTCAGATTCATTGACCAAGTCAGGATTATTTAATTTTTCCGCAAGCTCCAGAGCTTCCCCGGCAACCTTGATTTCCTGTTCCAGATTCGGGACATTTTTCAGCTTTGAAGCTCCCCCATAAGTGTAGTCGAACGGAATACTGCCATAAAATCCCATCGCCGGGTCATGCACCAGACAGATCATCAAATTACTAGCCGCAAGTGACCAGGCCGTCTGACCTTCCTTTACCGCCCATTCCGCAAAAGTGTCCGGTTCCAGCATGTTCCTGAAATCAGCGTAAACGCGGGAAAAATCTTCCACGGTACGGCCGTTTGCGTTCCAAGTCCATTCCGCCATTGCCGCAAAATTAAATTCATAGAATAGTTTGTTGGGAACAGTATAACCCCAGAAACTTGAAACCTTTTTGTCCGCGAATTCTTTGCAGCGGAATTTTACGAATTGCGGTGAAGTCATGGGAACAATCGTCCGCCAGGAATTGGTAATTTGAGGCAAACATCCCACCCAATTGCCTTTTGCCGCCGATTGGGTAAGGCGCGGAAAGATCATCGGATTTTTATCTGATATATAAGTTTTATGACCATCATAATATTGTATGCCATAATTATTTTTTTCACAATAATCGATAATCATATTATTTTTTCCGGCCCTTCTGGTTCCCTGGGAAATTCCAAGCCGCATTGTTAAATCAGGATACTTCTTTTTTACTTCATTGAATGCTCTTTTAACTGCATCCAATTCGATCTTGTAACTGACCCGATGCCCTTTGCAGGTATAATATTTCCCAGGTTCGCCCTCGGAAAGCCAGATATTGATAATGTTATGATATGGAGCTGTAGCATCGGCAAGTTTGGTTAGCCATGCCGCAAATAATTCCTGCATTTTTTTGCTTTCGAAATCCGGATAAGGAGCAGGTTTTCCATTCTTGCGCTTAGCCAAAGCCGGAAGCAGATGTTTAAGCTTTTTACGATACGGAACTTTTGCCAAAGCAAATGACCCGAACGTGCTTATATGAGTAATCAGGGAAACATATTTTATGCCGTACTCAGCGGCCATTTTGATATCTTCTTTCTGGTCCGCTACTTGAGGATTCCCGTTTTTATCTATTGTCGTTCTTATGGGGTATGCAATCAAATTAAGCTTCAACTCGGAAAATTCCGGAATGAAAAATTTAGACTGATTGCCCCACTGTCCGCGCTCCGCAATGTCCGGCCAGTCAATCACGTTAACAATGGGAACTTCAACTTTCGTTTCCGGATTAATTTTTTCCGGCAACTTCACCATTTGAGAAAATGTCCTGACCGCGTAAAGCAAACCGTATCCGGTATTTGCGGTAAGAATGACATTGAGTTTACCACCTTGTTTTGAACTGACAATTGCATATGCCTGGTCCGAGTTAGGGAGTTTCCCCAGACGCTCTTTAATTGCCTTGGGCACGTTAAGCTCTGAGTCAGAAGCCAAACCTAATTTAATATCGACGGCAGCAGATTTTTTCCGTCCTGTCAAAGGTTTTAATAATTTGCTTATCACAACCTGCTGCGGAGTTTTGATTTTACCGCTGCATTTAATTTTATTGACCGGAACCGTTACACTGCCGGTCACTTTGACTTCATGCGGAAGCGGGATTACCCGGTCCGTCCATTTTTTCACATCAGCTTTTTCGTTTTCAGCTTTGATTTTAGAATTGCATCCCATTACCAATGCGACCGCACAAAAAATCCCATACCCGATACGATTTATTTTCATCCTGTTTCCTTCCCTTTTCAGTTGTGATTTGCAATCAGTTTTTCCATTGCTGATTTCACTTCAGCAACATAATTGTTAAATTTTTTCATCGGCCATCCGGTAAAACGCGGACATTTAATTCCATAATAACTGCCTCTTTCTTTCAGCAAACGGGAAAACACGGAAGCCTGGGCTTCAAATTCAGCAAGGTCCGCTTTTAGTTTTTCCCTACTCCGTTCTTTGCTCTGGATGTCCTTTAAGATTTTGCGGTTAATAATTTTATTCATCCGGATCTTCGCGGTGATTATTTTACTTTCAAGAATCCAAGCCGGTTCCCCGATTTCCTGAGCGAGGGCCATTCCTTTCGCACACCTCGCCAACAGTTTACTGAAAGTTTTTTCCGACGGTATTCTGGATTTTCCCGTTACCACAAGTTTAAACCGATATTTGTCATCATTAAAATTCAGAGCAAACCGTGGCATAATCTCAACCCATTCCCCGAATTTTTCCGGATGCCTATAGTTGTTACACGTAGCGAAGGCAACGGCAAACTCCTTTATAGTGCGGCCGTTATTGTTCCAGCTCCATTCCGCCAGACCGTCAACCTGCACGTCATCGAAAATTCTTTTGCACTGGCTGTGGTCCCTGCTGAAAATATTCAGCGGAATCACCATCCAGGCAACACCTCCCAGCCAGCCCCGTTTTATCAGCGCGTTGTAATACGGTTTATAAGCGGTAACCGCAAACCGCATGTTATAGTAGCCGATGTTGGTCCTGAACGAATACAGCCGATAACCATCTTTTATGATTTTATCAAATTCCGGGTCGGTCAACATTCCGCTCTTGTCCTTTATCCCGTAGCAAGCTCTTTCAATGCCTATTTCCGGCGGAATCTCCTTGATAATTTTCTTAAGAGTATCAGGCGGATTGACGCCCTTTAGATTCCTGATAACGTCAGTGCTGACGAAAATCCTTACTTTAAAATCCGGGTATTTTTTCCGCACCTCCCGCCAGGCGGCGATAATTGCCCTGGCTTCCAGCGCATGCTGGTTTTCATTAATGCACTTCGGGCATTTGCAGTGGCCATCGTATTCGGTTGTCCAGAATGCCATTTCATCAATTTTCCGTTTAGCGGCGCTTTCCATCCATCCGGCCAAAATTTTCTTTAAGAGCGGATTGGAGGCACAGGGAGAAAACCCTCCCCTCCCAATTTTCGAATGTTTTACTCCTACTCCAAGAATTTCAGGATATGCCTCGCGGATCTGTTTGTACTGGGTGAGCCAATCCAAATGGGTAATCCTGGGCATGTATGTAATCCCCTGGGATTTTGCGTATTTAATCAAATCGGCTTTGAGTATTAAATTGCATATCGGGCCGTCAGGTCCCCGCTTCAATCCCAAGCGCCCATAAGAAAGTGCGTAATCGATAAAGTTAAGCTTTCTGGCGGCAAGCCAATTTATAGAGTTTTCATTCATCCAACCGCCCCAAATGCCCCGCTCCCCAATGTCCGGCCAATCGATAATATTCACGATGGGAATTTCAATCCGGGTTTCCGGAGCAATTTTCACCGGGAACCTCAACATCTGCATAAATGTACGGGTGGCGTAAAGCAAACCTTTTCCGGTATTGGCGGTAAGGATGATATCCAGATTGCCGCCCTGACTGGAACTGATGATCGCATACGCCTGGTCCTTGTTCGGCAATCCGGACAGCCTTTGCTTTATATTCGCGGGAACACCAAGTCCTGAATCAGAAACCAGCCCCAGTTTAATATTGACGGCGGGAGACTGGCATTTGTCCGGGAAAGGTTTCAGTAATTTGCTGATGATTGTCTGTTGCGGAGCCTTTACCGCACCGCTGCATTGGACATCTTTAATCGGTACTATCATACTGCCGGTAACAGTAACTTCATGCGGCAATGGAATCACCCGGTTTGTCCACTTTTTCACATCATTACAATTACGCTTTTTCTCCGCGGATTGACAATCTGCAAAGACCATTACAACACAGTAAAGTACTAACGAAAAAGCCTTTATATTCATATTGACCTTTCTGCTGATTTTGCCGCTATCGGTTTTTTATTATACAACTAATGCGAATAATTTTATTCCGCGTCCCAATGCGCCTTCCGGTTTTCGTCGCTGGTACTGTTGAGTTCCCCCAGATTGGTGTGATAATTCACGTGACCATCGAAAAACAGGATATTGCAGCCATTGCGGTGACGCTCAAAAAGCCGTCTGGTGGGCTGTGAAGTATGATTGTATTGCAGATAGGAGTAATAAGTATTGCTGCCTTCCTGATAATGTGTATTCTCTCCAACGGCAATTTTGTCGGACGGCTTAACAATCTGAGTAATCTTCTTAGCGCTTGCCGGTGATGATTCCGTATATGAAATCCGGCGGTTGTAACCGTACGATGGACAATGGTAATGCGGATTTCCGTTAGACCCCAGCACCCATACATACGGGTCGGACGGGCAGGCAAAGAAATCGACATAAAATTCACTTACAGGCTTCCCCATCATGGTCTGCACGAAGTTCATCCAGGTATAATAATTAGCCCCGGATTGAGGTGGAATATAACCACTGTACTCATCGAAATACATGTTAAATCCCAAACCAATCTGTTTGAGCTTATTGGCGCAGGATATCTGCCTTGCCTGCTCCCTGGCCTGCTTCAGAGCCGGAAGCAGCATTGCTGCAAGTATGGCAATTATCGCTATCACAACCAACAACTCAATTAACGTAAATCTTAATTTTTTCAAGTTCGCGTTTTTCATAATTTCCTCCTTTTGTTATTCGGGCAATTCAATTTCATATAAATAAGAATTATTGTCATAACCTCGTCTCACCTGACATGCCTGTGCCATGTGCATCTTCATAAACAGCAGAAGGTTGTCGCTATTTGCGTCCTCAACAACAGCGAAATTCGAAAATCTGATTAATTTATGATGCTCAGGATATTTTTCATCGATTACTGCTACGGAATCTCTTTTAACGGTTAATGATTCCGGATCAATCTCTCCAAGATAAAGTGCGGTGCGAGGATCACATCCTTGGGTGGGATATTCACAAATATTCAGGATAACATAACTTTTCCCGTTTTTCGACGATGTAAAACAATCCTGATAACTGCGCGGAGAATAAATATATTTTCCGTCATCATAAGTTAAAGGTTCAGGCTTCGTCCAGGTTTTACCGCCATCTTCGGAAGCGCAGTATAACTTAATCGATGGATATCCCGGAAATCCCTGCGACGGCAGTTTCGCGCCCTGACGCAAAAAGAGCAGAATCCGGCCGTCAGCCAACTGACAGCAATGCGGTTCGGCCAGCCCCCCTGAACTGGATTCCGGCGGAACACGAAGCTCCGGACCGGATTCCCAGTCAATTCTGGAAGTTTCTTCATTCCAGCTTCCGAACTTTACTTTTACATAAAAAAACATGTCATATCCAGGAATATTCTCATTACTCATCCATAAGTAGGAGCCGTCATCCAGTTTCACAATATCAAAATAAATACCGTTATCATCAATAATTTCCGGGTCACTCCAGGTTTCGCCCCCATCATAAGAATATTCGAGGTTGATTGTATGATGCCCTTTATGAAAATGCGGATGCGGTCCCGGCATATTATGGTTGATCGTCTTCCAATAATGCCTGGTTAAAACATTGTGTTCAGATTCGAGAAAATACTCGTAAGGTGATCTGTCCGGATCAAAATTATCTTCCCCTCCGCCGGTAAACCTCCAGGTGCGCCCGGAATCAAAACTCTCCGCTTCGCGTCCCGGCACCATTAACACATCAGCAGGCCCTAGCGGTACAGTGTCGTCAATGATGCTCGCAACCATAGTATCTTTGCTGTTGTTTTTATACGTTATCCCACCAACCAATCGACAAGCCCCGGTAGTAGTCCCCGGCGCATTAAAACGCTTCCAAACTCTAATTCCGGAAACCGGATTTTCCCGCAATGAAACCGGCCTTGACAAACAGAACGGACCTGGTTCAGCGGCATGTTCAATACGAATACCGGCCACTTCCATGTAATGAATTCCTTCAAAGGAAGTCCTTATACAACGCTTCCTGACCGTTAACTCAACTGCGCAATTTTCCGGCTTTTTATTTTCAGGGAATTTAACAATTATACTTTTTCCACTTTCTGAAACAAGAAAAGCGGATTCATAATTTTTAAGGTCTTCAATACTGCCGACTTGTTCAGATGCCGCATCATCAATGTATATCTGTCCACGGCTGAGCTGAACGGATTCTCCTGAACCTAAAGGCAATGCATAAGGGTTATATGCTCCATGATTAAACAACTCTTCCGGAAGCGACGCTTCCCATATATTATCGTGGAGATTTTCCCATTCGGGGTTGTAAATATCCGAACCTTTAATATAGACTTCATCACCAGCCGCGGCCCGGAGCAACATCATGCTCTCGGGGAAATAAGGATGTCCGTTTTTGTTAAAGACAACTTCTTCCCGGTAAGTTCCTTCACCAACGGTGATAATATCCGAAGGCATGGCAATAGAGGCCGCTTTTGCAACCGTTTTAAACGGTTTGTCAACAGTTCCCGGATTATCGTCCGAAGCAGCCGGATTGTTTTGGGACACAAAATATTCTTTACCCAGATTTTCCCAGGAATTCGGGAGAAATTTTTTCTTGTTATTCACTTAATGCCTTAAATATTGTTTTTAATTTATCTTTGTACTCATTTTATGGGTGGTGCTGTTGATTCACGAATAACTATCTCCACCGGTATTTTTGCTTCCACCGCCGGAATATTTGCTTCCTCTTTTGGCTTTTCGCATTGTCCGATCAAAAGTTCAGCGGTTTTCTTGCCGATTGCCGGACAAGGATGATCAACGGTGGTAAGAGGCGGAAATAGAAACTTGCTGAAATTTAAATTACCAAACCCGGCCACGGAAATATCATCAGGCACTTTCAGGCCGGCATTATAAAGAGCTTTGATCACTACCAATGCAATATTATCACTGCCGCAGGTTATTGCTGTGGGCAACTGTCTGGAGCTTCTCAGTAATTCCGTCACTCTTGCCTCAATCCCAGCCAGTTTCATGTCACAAGTTATCAATAAATCTTTACTGACCTTTTGGTCGCAATCGAGCATTGCGTCGATAAACCCCTGGCGTCGTTCATACGCGAATCCGCGAGTTACTGAATGAGTAATATGAGCTATACGCTTATGCCCCAATTGCGTCAAATGTTCCACTATTTGCCGCATGCCGTCGTAATCGTCAGAAACCACACGTACACCCCAGGGATGGGAAAAACTGCTGGCCATAACTCCAACCGGTATTCCATACGGGGCCAACCGGGTATAAATCTCACTGACAATATTATCGTCCAGCCGGCAAATCAGCGCCCGAAAACGGTTTTCCAGGCAGTGAACGGCAATCTTATTGGCGGTATCAAGCTCAATTTTATTTACCAGGGAAATATTATATGAACGCTTTCTTGCCTCAGTGGCGAATCCGGTAAACATCTGACCGTCATACTCTGTTGTAATGCCGCCGCAGGCATAACCGATCATGTTTGTCTGTCCGCTTAACACCGAACGGGCAAGCAAATTAGGGCAATACCCGAGCTTTTCCGCGGTTTTCCGTATCTTGGCCTTGGTAACTTCGCTTATCTGGTAATTGTGCTTTTTTTCACTCAAAGCCAAAGATACCGTAGCCTGGCTCACGCCAACCATTTCCGCTATGTCCTTGAGAGTAATCATACATATATATTAATACCTTTTAAGTATTTTGTCAATAGCTTTATTCCAAAAACCAGTATAATATATTTTTTGTACCTATTTTGCAATATTTAAGCCAACATTAAACCTCTTAATATTTAATTAAATTATTTTAATATTTTTAAATGGGCAATTAGCGGTTTGTTTTACGACGCCAACGGAAACGTCGGGCAATACCTCGACAGCAGTGGAAATATTGTCGCGGCATATGAATATTCGCCGTTCGGGGTTATAGTATCGTAGAGTGGCACGAAGCAGGACGACTTTAATTTCCGCTTCTCCACCAAGTTCCTTGACAACACTACCGGGCTTTACTACTACAACTACCGCTATTACTCCCCCCGCTTTGCCCGTTGGATTAATAGAGACCCAATCGGTATTGAAGGAGGAATCAATCTCTATGGGTTTGTCGGAAACAATCCCAGCATTAATATTGATACAGATGGTCGTTTTATATTATGTGCCACAATTGCTGGCATTTCAGTATGGAAAGCCGCTCTTGTTATCACCGCAATTGCTGTTACTGCTGATGTCGCAATAAATCAAGAAGAATCAGTTGCAGGTCAAGCAGTAAAAAACTCGTTGATGCAGTTCACATCCCACAGACAAAGACACGTAGACGAAAAAAAGAACCATGTTGCCCAAAAGTCGTTCTCCATAGTAAATATCCGCTGAAGTCTCCTAGTATGGTCGCAAAAAATATGGCAATATCTTTTGGTTGGAGATTTCGGATGTCTAAGCCAGATCCAGCGACTCGATGTGAAATAATAGGAGGCATGCATTATAGGGTTTCAACAAGCAATAAGAGTGGAGGGAATTTTTATATGGGCTCAGTATTATGTTGTCCTACCTGTGAAAATAAATTTGGAAAGGCAGACTGGGGTTATGGTTGTAAGGCAATACCTAAATGGCAATAATGTTAGACGCAATACCCAGATGAGTGTAAAGTGCAATATTCAAATGAAACCTGAAAATTATTATTTTCTTGAGAATTATTATGTATTGTGAGGTATTAATAAAAAATTTTCTTAAAAAATATCAATTGAATACACATGAATACGAGATTTTTTCTTTTTTTGCAACTCATGGTCCAGGTTCAATTGACGAACTAGCACCATTTATCTCTTCTGAAACACGAGATAATGATGTTGTTTTTGATGATAATAGTTTCAGTTATGTTAAAGAGGAAGAGTGCCTAATTGCTACAGAATCACTTATTGCAAAAAATATTTTAAATATTACAAATCAGGATATTATTGATGAACTTAAAGCGATACTTCCAAGCGACGAAGATACTGAAGCAGTCGAAATTCCAAATCTTGGAGAAATTGAGCTAACTATAAAAGGCGGTAAAATGGCTATTGAGTTATTTAAAGAGGTATATGGTTGGAACCATAAGGTCATGTGGGGGCGTGAGATAAATATTTCATCCACACAAATTAGATTATTTAATACAACAGTTGAGAATATTAAACAACATATAAATGACTGCTTTGGACATGTAAAAAAAGATATTAGAAAAATATCTTGTCCAAACCCAATTGGTCCATGGTGGAACCGACATTGGTTACGTTTTCCCAATGGGGTGACTGTTGACATTGATGTGTGTGCAAACTTCGAGTGCCTGTAGGGTTGTAATAGGACATTGAGTTCCAAGACAGAAGAATCCTTTACCGCCACCTCAAGAAAATCACTTAATAAATTATTAATTGCGGGAAAAAGAAAATGTTCAAATATATCATTGTAAGCTTAACCTTTTTTGTGGTTATAAGTAGCCAAGCTCAAAATTATAAATATGAAGTCAATCCAACTTATTATAAACCTTCACGTTTATGGTTCTTTGAAGACGAAAGCTACTTTGTGAAAATTCCTGCATATACTGGTTACTACACTTTATATCCAATAGGTTACATGTGCTATTATCCTATAATGTTATCATCAGATTCTTTTGATAGATTTTTTGCACATTCAGATACAAAGAGTTATACGCATAATATATTAGGAATAGCAGGATATTCTATTTTAGGAACACCATTTTTTGCATTAGAAAAAACCTTTTGGGATGGTCCTTGTTATCTGTATGATTCTGTTTTTGGTGATAAAGATGATGGCAATGTAAGGAAACATCGAGTTCCGGGACAGAAGAACCCTCCCCCCCAAGAAAATGACTCTGAGAAACGATGAGTTTTAAAATTCGAGAATTTCAGATTTTTGAATTTCAGAATAAGCGGGTTGTGCCGGGTGTTCTTTGACAATTGAATATGCTTTGCGCCTCTGCGCCTTTGCGGGTTGAATATCCAGAACTTGCCTCCGTACTGGGAATCCTGCCCCGATGCCGGCGTAAGATTGTTGTAATTCGTGCTGAAGATGCTTTCCGCGTTGCTGCCGCCTCCCGCCATGGAAAATTCCATGCCGAATTTCGTGGTGTCGGTAAGGCTGATCTCCACCACCAGGACCTGCAGCAGAACCTGCGCGGCCACGGTGTCCAGCCGTTCCAGGACCGCCTTCATCATCGCGTAAGTCCGTGGCGTTGTGCGCACTACCAGCCGGTTCTGGACGGCATCGGCGAAGATCCTCACCGGGGTCTCGAAAACGCTGGCCGGACCGTCTTCGTCGCTGCCGCTTTTTTTCGACGATTTCGTGGCACTGGTCTTGGTTGAGCTTGATTTGGAACTTGAAGAGGAGTTGGTTCCGCTTGACGAACCCGAACTTTTTACCGCCAGCGTGGTCCCTTCGATCGGGAAAATAACCGACAGCGCCTGTACCAGTTCGTCGGCCTTGCCGTTCACCACGTGGTAAATGAAAACCCGCTCCTGCTCGCCGACGTCGGTTTTGTCAAGAATGGTCACCCAGCGCCTGAGTTCAGCCAACGCTTCTTTGTTCGCCGCCGAAGAAACGATGATCTGGAGCCTTTCAATGGCGGAAATCTGGACTGAGCCGGGTTCCGCCGACTCCAGCTTTGTCGTGACCGGGAATCCCAGCACCGGCATCACTTCCGCAAGCTCATTGACAATCCGCAACGCCGAAACATTGTGGCACGGAATCACCGACTTGTGCCAGTTGAACTTGTTTTCCTTGTCCAACGCTTTCAGTACCTTCAACAGCCTCGGGATGTTGTCCGGGGTGTCGACCAGCATCACCGCGTTCTGCCGGGTAAGTTCGATCAGCGTCCCGCCCTGATTCATGAACGGCTTAAGCTGGGTTACGGTGGCCTTCGAGTCGGCGTTCTTCAGCGGGTAGACCAGCAGTTGGACGTTGCTCAACGTCTGCCGGTCCGCATGCTCGGAATTGACCTGGTCCTGGAGCGGCATCTTGGATATCGGCGCGATCTTCAACATCTTTCCGGCCGGGGCGCAATAGGCCCCGCAGGTTCCCAGAATCTCCTCGAATATCTTCCAGATTTCCTCATGGGTGAGTTTGGCGTTGATCGACATCGTTATCGTGCCTTTTACCTCGGGATCAAGCGTGTAACTGAACCCGAGATACATCGAAAACGCCTTCACCACGTCCGCGATTCCCGTCGAGGGAAAGTCCACTTTCACGTCAACGGATTTCTTGCCGGGTTTACCCTTGCTGATGAAATCATGGTAAAACGGTTTCCTTTTAACAGCGGGAGGGGCCTCCTTTGTCTCCGGCTTCTTGTAGTCCACGGGTTTTCGCCCGGAAGCTTTATGCTCGGGATGCTTTATCGTCTCTTCCTCGACAGTGGTCTTGTGAGAAGATTTTTTGCCTTTTCCAAGGAAATCCAGATTTATTTTTTCATCTTTCTTTTTGTCTTTTTCATCGTCCTTTTTGGGCAGACTGTCGCAGCCATACCAACTGACCGGAATGGTCAAAGCAAGCAAAATGTATAAAATCAGCCGTTTCATTTATCTCCTCCGTGTGGTGGTGCGCCGGTTCCTGACCGCGGACCGGTTTACAGTTCGATTGCGGGGTGAATTGTTATATCTTTTTGTTCTTGAAGCGCTTCGTCCTCGCGGCGTGGCCTTTGCCGGCCTTTCGTCCTTCGCCAGCTTCAGTTCAAGCCGATGGTTGCCGTTCTTCAGCACGGCCGTATCTTGATTGATCTGGTCAAGTGAATAACCGTCGCCGATATCGTCCTTGAGCTTGTACAAATTCCCCCGGTTTTCCTGCTGACGGCCGCGGCCACGACTGTTGTTCCTGACGATAATCGCCGCCTCAAACTCACCGAACCGGCACAGCCCCATCAGTTTGAAATTAGGTTTCCCCGGAGGCGGAGCTTTTTTCAGCGGTTTTTCTTCAACCTTGTTTTTGCCCCGGTCAGGCTCGAAAATATTGCTCTTGACCAGCCTGGAAATGTTTACCTCAGGCTTAGACGCAACCGGTTTTTTCTTTATATCCTGTTTACCGGTTTTCAGGCTTTCGTTTACCTTTTCAGGCTTTGAAGCGCACCTTTCTTTCGCTTCGGTCTGACAGTATTTATTCCCCATCAGCGCCGCCGAAGTGATGAATACCAGATTCAAAACTATGTAAATCAGCTTCACTTTTTCACCTGCTTAACCTGTCCGATCATTTCAATTTCCTTCGGGTCGTAACTGACGATCCCCAATGCCCCGCGCAACGACAGGTCAGAGCTTTTCGCGCGCCGCCGGGGGGAGATGTAACAGCTTTTCCAGTAGAAACATACGGGTTTACGCCCAATTTCCCGCAGAAACGCAAGCTGTTGCGGAAAGCTGCCCTCCGCCGTAATGTTCACGTCCTGAACATTTATCCCGTCATGAATCGAGCGCTTACGGGCGTTGCTTACCGATTTCAAAATCACCCCGGAACTCTTGGCCGCACTCTCGATTTCCCGCTGAATAAATAAATCCGCGCGCATTTTCGAGTTTTCCGGGTAAAACTTTTTCAGCATCCTGTCGAACTTTGCCAGCTTGCATTCGTATTTAGTTTTTTCCGCTTCCGCCAGCCGGATCTTCTTCTCGATTTTTTCCAGGTCTTCCCTTTGCTTTTTCAACTTGTCCGCAGTCGGCCAGAACTCCGAGTACAAATAACAACCGAAGAAAATCAGCGGCGTAACTCCCAGCACAATAATAATGATCGTGCCGAGGATCTTTCTCCGCCAGAACAGATTTCTGATTCCCTTCACCATGCTCTATTCCCCCGCCTGACTCAGCACCAGATATATCCGGTAACTGCCGTCATGACTCCGGTTCTTTCTGAGGTTCGCGATTTTATAGTTCTTCGAGTTGTTGAGCCTGCCCATCACATTCCCGGGATCGCTCGCACTTTGCAGACTCAGATTGATTTTGTCCGAATTCAGATTGTAGTTGGTAATCCACATTGTCCGCGGCAGCCGGGCCGCCAGAAAATCCAGCGCCCGCAGGTTGTCGACGTCCTCCGGGACGTCCTCGATAATCTTGTCAATTTCCTTGATCTTCAGCCTGTGCTTGCGGTTGATTTCATTCAGCTTCAGCAAAATATTCCGGGCATTATCCAACGCTTCATCCTGCTTGCGGTAAATCGAATAATCCGCCTGGAAAGCCTGGTTCACCATCAGCAGCAGACAAATCAGCGCCGCCATTCCGCTGCAGAACGTCACCGCCTTGAAAAGATTGTTGCGGCGCGGAGTGATGTCCCTGGGCAACCTGACCCCGGTGGGCTTTTCAAACCGGTCATAGTTCTTCTCCAACACATACTTACCGACCAGAAGCCCCGGCAGATACTTTTCCGTATCCCCAGCTTCCAAACCCGTGAACTCCTTCGCGAATTCGGAAACATCATTGCCGGAAAGCTCAGTATCCCCGGCCATGCCGGGATAAATAAACGTATCAAACTTGCATCCGGAAGCCCTGACCTCGGCAAGCAACTTTTCCCATTCCTCACGCAAAACGAAAAATACCCGTAAATGGGCCTGCCCATTCTCACTTTTCATCCACCGGTAACCCCAGATGATCCGCTCCAACGCCACCGGCACATGCTTGGGCAATTCGAAACTCAACGCCCCCGACATCTCCGAAGGCGGCATCTCCGGCAACACCAAATCAAAACATCCACCCGCTTTGAACTCTCCACAAAGGACAACCTTGCCGCCGCCCACATCATCCAACCCGTCACAAACCCGGCCGAATTGCAGACGCCCCCCGCCGGACGCATATACCTCAGTCTTGCCAACCACCCGGTAACGCCCCCGCCCGGACCTCCTCAATCCAAGCCCATACACCTCCCCGCCAGTGGAAAAATGAACTATGCCTATCGTCCTCACCACAATTAACCCAACTTTTTTGTCAGTTATATGTCCGGATGAGTTTGACGAAATCAACGCCAAACCCATCCGTTTGCCATTCTATTCTTCAGAGAGAGCTTGGTTGACAGCACTCAATGCGGCGTTGTCATCATCCCATGTATCCATACCGAGTTCCCAGATCATGAATCCGCCAAGCTTGTTGTCAACTATGTATTTACCCTTGACGGCAATCGATTGTTCATCGTCATAACTGATGAACTCCTGATACTGGGCGGAACTTG
The DNA here is from genome assembly GCA_963678815.1 of Victivallales bacterium. Lineage (GTDB taxonomy): Bacteria > Verrucomicrobiota > Lentisphaeria > Victivallales. Next base: position 1,391,112 of record OY787460.1, on the reverse strand, counting down.
AATCCAGATTATAGAGATATGGAACCTGGCTCTTGCTGTCCCAGTAGCGGGTATAAGTGCTCAACAGATTATTCTTGATATCGCTGAAGAACCTGACTCCGGCCTCCGAAGTAGTCCCGGAACCTGCACCGGAAAAAGAACTGTAAAGGCCATCGGAAGTAGACGCAGCGCCAGCAAAACTGCGTCCGTAGAGCGGCAGCCCTACCAGCAGTTTTTCCGCGGGTACACCTTCCCCGAGGTAGTACTGAACGGCGCTGTTGATATTGAAATCGGAATCACCCTGTTCCGTTGCGTACAACGGGGAGTTGTGATTAGTAATAGTATCCCACGATCCATGAAAATCGTAACTCATCAGATTGATCCAATCCAGGTACTGATGAATCTTATCAAGCTCCAGGTTCTTGTAGTGCGTCGGGCCGCACGGCGCCGCAATCGACAGCAACAGTTGCGGACTGTGTGCCTTAAGAGCGGTATGGAGCTCTTGAAGCAGTTTGGTGAAGTTTTCTTTGTCTACAGATTGACCGCCATGATCAGCGTAACCGGGATATTCCCAGTCAAGATCAATGCCATCGAAGCAATCGTAGGTTTCGCAGAACTTGATGCAGTTCCGGACAAAGTTGGCCCGGGCATCCGCGTCGGCCGCCATCGCCGAAAAATTATTCGACAACGACCAGCCACCGATGCTGATCAGCACTTTCAGATTCGGGTATTTTTCCTTCAGTTGTTTAAGCTGATAGAAATTACCCCAGTAGTCCCGGGTAGTGTTCCAGTCGTCCCGGTATTCCACGTCAGCCCAGGAATCCGTCAGGAGTATATTTCCGCTTGTATCCTGTTTGGCAAACGCATAATTGATATGGGTTATTTTGCTGCCGTCGATACTCAGCGGTTTAAAATTTGGAGTACGGTACATCGACCAATTTGTATAATACCCCACAACTTTCCTGGTTCCGATTCCGGAACCTTCGCTGCTAACGGTAACGGTTACCAGCGCACTGGCGATATTCCCGTTGCCATCGTTGATCTGATAGCTGAAAGAATCGTTGCCGGTATATCCGGAATCCGGGGTATAGACAACTTTCGTTCCGCTTATTTCGGCCGATCCGTTCGCGGGATCGGTAACCGAATCAATAACAAGCGTATCACCATCAGGGTCGGAATCATTGGCAAGCACATAGATGGTTACAGCAGTATCCTTGGTGGTAATACCGCTGTCCGCGCCTGCAACCGGCGGACTATTCGTGGTAGTAGTGTCATCATCTCCGTCATCGGTGTCATCATCACTGGTGTCATCATCACCGCTGTCGCTGCCGCCGACGCCATTCGGCAGGAAAACATAGTTGGTGGGTTTTCCGCTGACATTTCCGGGACTGCCGTTAAATCCGAACGTGGCTTTGGCCCCCGCCGCCAGTTTGCCATTCCAGCTTTCATTTTCGATCACGTAATGATCTCCGCTGTGACTGACAAGCTTGGCATTCCAGATTGCGGTAATGGTGTACGGGAAGTCGAATTCTACCTTCCAACTGGTAGTCGCGGAACTCGAAGTATTGGTAACGGTGATATTGCCGGTGAATCCGCTGCCCCAATCAGTTGCGACGGTAAAGTCGGCGGTTGTTCCGCTTCCTCCGCTCGATTTAACGGTTACCGAAACGGTTGCGCTGGCGGTTCCTTCCTTGCCGTCAGACACGGTATAGCTGAACGAATCGGAACCTGTGTATCCGGAAGCCGGGGTGTAAACCACCTTGCCGCCACTTATTGCCGCCGTACCATGCGACGGGTTTCCAACGCTCAAAAGCAATACGGTATCGCCATCCGGATCGGTGTCGTTTGCCAGTACGTCAACGGTAACCGCCGTATCCTGATTCGTTGTAACGGTATCGTTCACAGCCACTGGATCACTGTTTACACCAGCGGGATTGACCGTGACTGTAACCGTGGCGGTTGCGGTTCCGCCATTGCCGTCGGAAATGTTATAACTGAACGAATCGGAACCATTGAATCCGGCAGCCGGGGTATAAACAATCTTATTGCCGGTAATCACCGCCGTGCCGTTTGCCGGAGAAACAACATTGGCAATGGTAATAGTATCGCCATCGGCATCCGAATCATTCGCCAGTACGTCAATGGTTACCGCCATATCCTGATCGGTTTCAACCGTATCATTTTTTGCTACCGGCGAGTTGTTAGTTGAACCTCCGCCGGTCCCGTTGGGAAGAAATACATAATTCGTGGGATCACTGCTCACATTTCCCGGAGAGGCGGAAAAGCCAAAGGTTGCTTTGGCGCCCGCCGCTAAACTGCCGTTCCAACTTGCATTTTCGATTACATAATGATTGCCGCTGTGACTCACAATTGAAGCATTCCAGATACTGGAAATCGTGTACGGAAAATCAAATTCCACCTTCCAGCTGGTAACCGCGGAACTTGAAGTATTGGTCACGGTAATCTGTCCGGTAAAACCGCTGCTCCAATCACTCACGACCTTGAAGGCGGCGGCGGAGCTTGAACTCCGGTTCACTGTCACGGTAACAGTTGCCGAATCCGTACCGTCTTTATCGTCGCTTATTGTGTAAGTAAAACTGTCGGTTCCGTAATATCCGCTTTTGGGCGTGTAAGTAATCTTTCCATCGGAAATTGTGGCGGTTCCGTTTCCGGGAGTCGTGACTTTTGTTATGCTGATCGCATCACCATCCGGATCGCTGTCATTGGCCAGCACATTGATTGTAACCGCTGTATCCTGCGTCGTGGTTGCAGTGTCGGCTACCGCGTTTGGACTGCCGTCACTTCCTCCGCCATCAACAAATTTAACGAACTCTTTGGAAAAGTCATAAGCTTCCTGTTCTACACCGCTGCCTTCGACGAGATCCGTGCCGTTGTACTGGTCGCGGTTGATAGACCACATCGAGAGCAGTCCCACTCCCTTTTCAGAAGCCCAGGTTGCCAGTTCCTGAGTATCTTCGACAGTGAAAATTTTCCGGTCACTGTAGTTTTTCCCGATCATCGGGGTTATTCCCAGCATGGCGTAAATTTCCGAGTCGGTTTTTTCGATACCGTACTGCTTGAACAAAGTTTTCAATTGAGCATGGGTGGATTCACCTGACTGGATGGCAAGCGCCCCCATGTCCCCCGCACTGCCGTCCGACGGAAGAAAATTATCCCCCCAGCACATCGCCATGATATTGATGCCGGAAAGATTCACTCCATTTTTCAACGCCGATTCAACCACAGCCAGTCCGCCGGCATCGAGTCCGGTGGGATTCACCGGAAGGGTGTACCAGATTTCAACCTTGTCATAAGAACTGTCGCTCTGAAGTTTCGCCAGCGCTTTTGAGCGGCGTTCAATTGAATCCGAATCCCATACCCAGGCGCCTTCAATGTCGAAGTCCATTTTGGTCAGGTCGTAAGCGTCAATGATCTGTTTGTAGATTGCGGTTAATCCGTCAACACTGGTAGCCGCCACTGCCAGCGGGGTATTGGCCTCTCCCCCCAAAGAGATCATTACTTCACCCCCGCCGGCCCGAAGTTTATCTATTGCCGATTTCATGTGGGTCATGTTATACGCGGAATAACCGCCCCAGGTGGGAGTCGGGTCCGTAGAACTTTTTGCCACGATGAAAGCCAGCACGTAGTTTTTCACGCCGACCTCACTGCCTTCGGTCAAATCCGGATTTGGCCACAGGCACGTATCCGTATACGGCGCATAAACTTTTTTCCCCCATTCCGCAAACGCGCTCCCTGATGCTAATATAGTAATAGTAGCTACTATTACTATCCGAAGCAACAATTGCTTCACGGTTCCTTTTCCGGTTTCCCTTTCCCAGCCACATCGATTCCGAGTACCCATGAGTTCTCTCCTTTGTTGTTTCTCCCTTTACGAATTTTCGGCGAAATTAAATTTGAGCAAATTCGATGCCGGAATTTTTGAATTCCTGCTTTATTCGACCTGTAAATTCTCCAATTTCTAATGTTGCCATATTAATTAATGAACTTATTATCTAAAGAACATATACGTGCCAATAAATCCGTAGAATTAATATGCGAGGCAGGAATTTGGGGAATTCTAAGATGTTTACGTAATTTTGTGACTGAAATTATGTAATTTTTCATATTACTACTTATAGACCCATCGGCGGCAATTATTGTTCCGTTAAATTTGAAATACCCAGACAACATATCTTATTTGCTTGGATATTAAGCATTTACAAACCTATAAAAAATTATCAAAAATGAGAATAGCAAAATCATAAAAACATGAACAAAGATTAATGGCGGGAATGAGATAAAGGGGAACAACCCATAACTTCCCTGAACTGCCGGCAGAAAAAGCTCGGATCATCGTATCCGAAATAAGCGGCGGTTTCCTTTACCGATAAGTTGGACTCCATCATGAAACTTGCTATGCAGTGGATTTTTTCACGCTTGATGAATTCTTTCGGGGAAACTCCGCAATCCTTTTTAAATTTCCTGGAAAAATAATCGGGGCTGAGTCCGGCAATGGCCGCGAGTTCGGAAGGATTTATTTTACGGGTGGCATTCTCCTCGATAAAGGCGGACATCTTCGCGAATATATCTTCCGGGAGTTCTCTTTTGCCGCTTTCTTCCAACATGGAAATGAAAGTCGAAGCAAGAGCAAGGCAAGCCCCCCTTGCGGTATATGCATCATATTTCCGCAAATTGCGGCATGCGCGATTGATGGTTTGAAAAAACGGGAGAAGCCCCCAGGCTTTCCGCAAATGCAGTCCTCTTCCGGAAAACCGATATTCCGTTCCGGCATTGCCGAAATTGAAATGGAGCCGGTAGTCTTTTTCGGGCATATCCTTCAAATCTATATGAGTCCTCCGTATAATTCCCGGCGGGACCCACAATGCGTCACCGGCATTCAATGTCAGAATTTCCCCATCAAGTTCAGCGCACATCCTTTTGCTTTCCACGAAAATGATCAGATGGTTTTTCATATAACGGAAAGCATTCCTGCCCGAAACATTATGGGTGAATTTCACGCATCTCATCGGGTGCAGGCCAACACGCTCCGCTTTTACCAGCCACGTTTCGCGGGAAAGCATTGTTATTTTCATAATTCACCGTTTCAGTCATATTAATTAACGGAACAATCCATTGTTAAATAAGTCTAATTATTCTATTTTACAAATAAGACGATAATTTAATACAACAATTCAATGCTATAAGGAGCAAGACATGAAAAAGCCGAATCTGCTGTTTCTCTACACCGATGAACAAGCCATCGACACCCTGGCCGCTTACGGTAATACGCAAATAGATATGCCGAATCTTAACCGTCTGTCGGAAGACAGCACTGTCTTTGAGCAGACATACGTAACCCAGCCAGTTTGTACGCCGTCGCGCTCCACACTGCTTACCGGGCTTTATCCCCACACCAGCGGTTGCGTCAAAAACAACGTTCCCCTGAAAGCGGAAACCCCGTGCTTCCCGGAACTGCTGAACGACTCCGATTATTACACGGGACATTTCGGCAAATGGCATCTCGGCGATGAAATATTCAAGCAGCACGGTTTCGACGAATGGGTGAGTATCGAAGATAGTTATCTTTCTTTTTATTCAGAAAAACGCAGTAGGGATGAGCGTTCCGATTATCATCATTTCCTCATTCAAAAAGGTTTCAAACCCGCCAAGAACGTGGACCGATTCGGGCGCGGCGAAGTCGCACAGCTTCCCGAGGAAGTCAGCAAACCGGCATTCCTGGCGCAGGAATCAGCCCGTTTCATCGAAAAAAACCGCGACAATCCATTCGCGCTGTTCGTAAATTTCCTTGAACCGCATATGCCGTTTTTCGGACCGCGCAACAATCAATATAATCCTGACGACATCCCACTGCCGGACAATTTTGATCACATCCCGGATGAGGGAAATCCCCTCAAAACCCGGTTTTTCGCCCATAAATATAATCAATTCGGGATCAACGGAATCGATTTAAGTTCACCGGAAGGCTGGCAAAGACTCCGTGCAAATTACTGGGGACTTTGCAGTCAGGTTGACACCTATGTGGGAAAGATCATTGATAAACTCAAAGAGTGCGGGCTTTACGACGATACCATTATCGTGTTCACTTCCGACCACGGCGACATGATGGGAAGTCACCGCCTGGTGGCCAAGTGCGTGATGTTCGAGGAAGCCGTCCGCGTTCCGTTCTTCCTGAAGCTTAACGGACAAAAAGAAAACCGCAAGGTCAGAGGTCCGGTAAGTCAGATCGACGTGGTTCCAACGCTGCTTGAAGCGATGGGGAAACAACCTCCGGCTAATCTCCAGGGAAAAAGCCTGAAAAAAATCGCGAAAGAAGGCGGCACGGTCCCGACGGAAAACGACATATTCATCGAATGGACCGGAACCGAAGGAACCATCGGCGGTTACGATATCCCGGCAGAATTTAAAAACGAAGTACCAGACAGGGAAGAACTTGATAAATACCTCGGCGCGGAAGTACGCACAATCGTTACACCGTCCGGATGGAAATACAACTGGAGCCCCCTCGGAGAGGACGAATTGTATAATCTGAATGAAGATCCCGGCGAAATCAACAACCTTGCCACCGACATTTCACAGAAAGAAAGAATTTCCGGACTGAGAGAGAAAATCACGGACTGGCAGGCAAAAACCCGCGACGACACGGCTCTTCACGCATAACCCCCTGTCTTTACTGGGCGGACCGGCGGTAGGCGGTGGGGGATAAACCGGTGATTTCCTTGAAACGGCGGCTGAAATGGTATTGGTCGGTGTATCCGAGCTTTCCGGCAACTTCCGCTACAGGCAGGACGTTTTCAGCCAGCAGCATCGCGGCCCGGTTGATCTTCAACTTGTCCACATATTCCTTGGGGTTCATGCCGGTCCGGGAATGAAAAACCCGCCGGAACTGATTTACGCTCAGGTTGCACCATTCCGCCATTTCCGGAAGCGTCCACCATCTTTCCGCATCGGCGCCGATTCTTTTCAGCAATGCGTCAAGGGATGACTCAACCGGGGAGGCCTCCCGGCCCTGGTTTTCAAAATAAATATCGATCAGCAGGTTGTGCAGCGCTTGATTGGCTCTGATCTGGCTGTCGCGGGACGGATTCGAAGCCAATTCGATTACCGGCAGCAGCTTTCTGCCTTTGCCGATGCTGACAATGCCGTTACGGATGATCCCCGCACGAAACAGGTTGTTTGCGAATGTTCCGGCAAAACACACGGAATCTTCAACGAAAATGTCTTTCCAGCCACTGTAGAAATGCACAAAACCCGGCGTGGTAATCACCCCCTGCCCCGGCTCGAATGTCCTGATACTCTCCGACTCCCGGTTCCAGTACCAGCCATTGCCTTTAATCAAGTGGGAAATGGAGAAAAATTCAAAGTGCCGGGGACTGATCCGGTCACGCGGTGCAAAGGTAACTCCAGACAGGACCCTGCAAATCCACAAACCGTAATCTTCATGGATACGCTGTCGGCCGGAAGGAAGCGGCACAACCCGGTGACTGATCTTGTCTTCAATATATGATTTTGTCATCTTTAATGGTATTTTTATCCATTTTAATTAACAATTTCATGCGTATTGTATAAATTAGTGAAAGTATTTTAATAAATCAACCCAAAATAATGGAAACCGGAATGAAAAATATCAATATCGGCCTGATCGGGTGCGGAAAAATCACGGAAAGATCGCATGCTCCGCAAATGCTCAACATCGGTAGAAAAGTCAGGATCACTGCCTTATACGACCTGAACAGGAAAACCGCTGAAGCACTGGAGGACAAGTTTTCCCTCGAATGCGAAATTTGCCCTTCCGTAGAAACGATGCTGGCCATGCCGGACCTTCACGGCGTAATTATCAGCACTCCAAATGACACTCATTGTACGCTCACGCTTCAGGCTTTGAAGGCCGGCAAACACGTGCTGGTGGAAAAGCCCATGGCCCTGACACTGAAAGAAGCCGACAAGATGATCGCGGCGGCCGCTGAAAGAAATCTCCATCTGCAAGTCAACCAATCGCTCCGGTTCAATTCCACTTATGCGAAAATAGCAAAAATGATCAAATCCGGCAAGATCGGCGCTCCACTCCATATCCGCTGCATCAGGGCGTCGGGAAGTTCTCCTGACAAAGGCTGGGCGCCCGGCTCAACCTGGTTCACCAGCAAGGCGCACGGCGGCGGGATCGTGAAAGACATCGCGGTGCATATGGCCGACATGCTTTGCTGGTATTTCGGCGATGTGGAAAAAATCCATTCACTTACGAAGACTAGAATCAAAGGCAACGACGTTGTAGACAACGCCGTCAGCCTGTTTGAGTTCGCCAACGGCGCCACCGGGGTGCTGGAACTCAGTTGGACCATCCCCACTGGCGCGGCGCTCCTGGAAATCTACGGTACGGAAGGAAGTATCCGCCTCGGTTCCGAAGGTATTGAATTGATCGTTCCCGGCAGAAAAAAACCGCTCAAGGTCAAACCCGGAAAAGCCAGAAGCAGCCACTCGTGTTTTATCGACGGCATTCTCGGGAAAGCATCAGCCCCAAACCCGGTGGAAATCGGCCGGAACGCCCTGGCCTGCTGTATTGCCATTGAAAAATCCGGCGAAACCGGCAAATCGGTGAAACCGTAAATTTTTACAAACATAGAAGGGAAGTAACATGAAAGTCGGACTCAGTACCTACAGTTTATCGCGAGCAGTCAAAGCGGGGGAAATGGATGTCCTTCAGGTTTTGGAATGGATCGCCGAAAACGGCGGCGAACACGTGGAAATCGTGCCAATCCCATTCACTCTTACCGATAACGATCAGCTCGTTAAGGACATTGTGGCAAAAGCCGCGAATCTTGGGCTGGATATTTCCAGTTACACTATCGGCGCTAATTTCCTTCAGGAAACTGACGAAAAATACCGGGCGGAAATCGACCGGATCATCAAGGAAGTCGATATCGCCGCAGCCCTCGGAGTAAAATTGATGCGTCATGATGCAGGCTCAAGGCCCCCTGCCGACGCAACCGCCGAACAGTTCGAAAAAGACCTGCCGAAACTTGCGGACGCTTGCCGGGAGATCGCCGCTTATGCCACTAAGTTCGGAATCACCACCAGCGTGGAAAATCACGGCTTCCACGTTCAGCACAACGAACGGGTGCGGAGACTGGTCGACGCCGTTGGTCTCGACAACTTCAAAACTACACTCGACATCGGCAATTTCATCTGTGTCGATGACGATCCGCTTACCGCCGCGCAGAACAACGCCCCGTATGCCTCAATGGTTCACGCCAAGGATTTCTATCTCCGCGGCAAATCGAACAATCCCGGAGAAGGTTTCGTGAAAACCCCCGGCGGCAACTTCCGCCGTGGCGCTATCGTGGGGCACGGAGACATCGATGTCCGGGGCGCGTTTAAGGCACTGAAGGCCGCAGGCTACGACGGCTATCTTTCCGTGGAATTCGAAGGCATGGAAGACTGCCGCACCGGATCGAGAATCGGTATGGACAATACCCGCCGTCTCTGGCAGGAAGCCTGATAATCAAATTCAGTCCGGAGGCTACTTCTGGTATCACTTGATTTCCGGGGCCAGGACGATGCGGAAACCGATCCCGGTATTGCGTTCCGCTTCGTTCTGGTAAGCAGGCTCCCGGTAATCCCGGTCCGCCGAGCGCAATGCCTCGGGCAGATTTCCCCATGAGCCTCCCCGGATTACTTTACAGGTGGTTTTTATGGTATACTCGCCAAGCTCGAACGGCTTGCGTTTGGTAAGATAACATTCCACGGGGGAAGTTTGCGCCGGGTCGGTTGCCGGGAGTTCGGAATAAGCTTTGGGATTGTACCAGTCGAAACACCACTCCCACACGTTTCCGCTGGAATTGTGCAGCCCGAACGCATTCGGAATAAAATCGCTGACCGGGGAACTCACCCGGAAACCATCGTTCGGAGTCATGCCCGGAGCTTCCTCCCAGCCAAAAATCCGGGCGGAAACCATATCCAGCGAATTCGCGTATTTTCCGGCAAGTTTGCCAAATCCGTTTCCCCAGAAATACTGTGTCTGAGTTCCTGCGCGGCAGGCATATTCCCATTCGGCCTCAGTCGGCAGCCGGTACTCGTAGCCATTTGGAACGCGTCCGGCGCGTTTTTCCCGCTCGTTAATCATCCGGCAGAAAGCCATCGCGGTATGCCAGTCTACTTTAACCACAGGCTGGGCCGGGGAATCCAGCACGTAACGATGTTTGCTCCAAGCCCTTATGTGATGGTGCGGAAACAACCGCCGGAACTCGGCGTTGGAAACTTCCGTGCGTCCCATCCAGAACGGATGCGATATTGTCACGGTGTGCCGGGGCAGTTCGTCCTTGTCGCCGTATTCATTGGGTCTCTTCCCCATCTTGAATTTCCCGGCGGGAATGTAGACCATGTCCGCCAGCACCACCGGATTTATGAAGTTTTCAGCCTTAGCGGGGTCGGGAACGGTTCCGCTGATCCGATTGAAATATTCCTGCCGATCCGCTTCCCATTTGCGGTAGTTGACGGAGTCGAAATCGCGAATTCGTGCCAGAGTATTCAGTGCATCCACCACCGCCCGGTTCTTCTCATATCCTTTGCGGTTTTCGATGACGCGAGCATTATTTTCCAGTTCGGCAATGAGGTTATTCAGATGCGCCTGACGCTTCCGCTCAAGCTTCCACTGTCCGTAAAGAAAGGATATTCCGGAAACGATCACGATAATCCCGAAAATCAGACCGGTTATCATCAAAACCCGAATCCGGTTGTCGCGATGCTGATTGAGAATGTTCTTGAAAGGATCGTCAATGCTCCGGCGGCTGACGTTTACCCGGTCAGGGCGCGGCCGTTTCCGGCGCGGATCGGTTATCTTAACCTTTTTATCTTTGAGCTGACCGGATTTTGGTTTTTTTTGATTTTCGTCCATTAAAAAAGATATTCTGATTTTTTATGCCTAAAGTCCAATACCATTCACCTAAGTTTTTCAAATTCTGCTGAAAGTAGCCCGCTTTTGCCGAAAGCGGGTAAGGAAAAACACAGCTAAAGCTGTGAACTCCAACAGTTTTTACGATAAACAATATTATTACCGTAGAGGAACCAATCTGTTACCTATTCAGCAACGCTGAATTTCTTCCCAAGTGAACAATATTGACCTAAAGCCTGAAGCCTGATTTTCTCAGTCTTTGACTTCCGGCGGCAATTCCTGGTCTATGTGGGTGTCCTCCATCTCATTTTTGTTTTTGCGGGGATTTTTCGGCATTTCCGCTTCGTCAATCAGCATTACGGGAATGCCATCGCGCACCGGATACTTGCGCCCGCACTTGGTGCATTCGAGCTTTTCTTCTTTTTTGAGTTCAACCAGATCGGCTTTATCGGCCGGGCACACCAGGATTTCCAGCAATTCCGATTTTATTAAAGACATAATAACTTCCCTGTCCTAAATTAATTGAAACTAATTTAGTGCCGCTTCCCCCTTATGGCAAATCACGATTTTCCCCGGTTTTTTAATATTCCCGGTCTTGACGCGCAACAAGCTTATGTTATATTTACCATCATGAATGTTATTTCTAACAATAAATCTGCTTCGATTGCGGCCATCGCCGAAAAATGCGGGGTCAGCGCCATGACAGTCAGCCGTGCGTTGCGCAATTCCGAGGCAGTTAAGCCTGAAACCCGCGACAAAATTCTGAAGACCGCAGAAGAACTCGGATATCACCGCCGCGCACGAGTCGGACGCACAGCTTCGGCCCCGGACAACGTCCGTCCGGCAATCGAGGTGGTTATGGGCAATTTCGGCCGTCATACCGCGATATTCTTTACCGAACTTCTTACCAGTATCGAACAAGCCCTCGCGGAAAAGGGCTTCGACTGCATTGTCAGAACCTGCAACGGCGAATACCGGCAGTTTAACAACCTGCTTAACATTTTGCAGTCTTCCGCGGCGCGCGGCACATTTCTGATCGGCAATTTTTCACCGGATTACCTGCAGGCGCTGCTGGAGGTTGCCCCTGACGCCGTCCTGCTCGATAACCCCGGCGATCCGTCCCTCGGTCTGCCGTTCCAGTCGCTCGGATTCGACAACATCGAGGCCGCCCGGCTCGGAACTTCGCATCTGCTCGGAATGGGCAGGAAACGGATTCTGCTGGTCCGGGGCCAGAAAGACCACTATTTTTCCCGCGAAAGCGAACAGGGCTACCGCGACGCGTTGTCCGCAGCCGGGATCGAGGTTGATCCAGCACTTATCGTCGAGGCAGATTTCACCGCCGAAGGCGCATGCGAAGTTGTTAAAAATCTTAATGTTGAATTCGACGGGGTTTTCACCAATGATGAAATGGCCTGCGGAGTTTATCAGGCACTGCACTCCGCCGGTAAGCGCATTCCCGAAGACGCCGCCGTGTGCGGCTGCGACGGTTTGCCGGTAGGGAATCATCTCTATCCGCCATTGACCAGCGTGGTTCTCGACTACAAAAAGCTCGGTCAACTCGCGGTAAACCATATTCTCAAGAATGACCGCAAGCTGTTTACCGATTGCAGAATAAAACTAATGCCAAAGTTGAGGAGAATGAAAAGTTAAGAATTAAGAGTAAAGAAAAAATTTTTTATCCAACAAAAAAAGAAGGAAATGTAAGATGGGTTATCTCATTGAGTCGGAATGCCGGAACCGGATACAAAGTGTGGTGAATCTGCTGGAAGCGAAAAATCTTGACCTGGCGCTGGTCTACTACGATGAATTCAACATCGGGAACGGCTGGTATCTCACGGGATGGTGTCCGCAGTTTGAAAGCGGCGCGGTGCTGGTGATGAAAACCGGCGACGCCATGATCCTGGGCGGCCCGGAAAGCGAACCTTTCGCGAAACTCGACAGCACCATCAAGGAAACCCGTAACTTCCCGGTGTTCATGGTTCCGGACGAGGAATATCCGAACGCCACGATCATTGATTTCCCGCAGCTGTTTGCGGAACTGAATTCGAAGCTGGGCAAAGTTTCCCGGGTCGGGCTGGTCGGCGCGGGAAGAATGCCGGCGGAGTGTTACCAGCAGATCGTCGATGGCTTCAAGGGAGTTGAACTGGCAGACATCACCGGGGAATATGTTTCGCTGCGTTTCATAAAATCCGACTGGGAACGCGAACAGGTCCGGGCGGCATTCAAAATCGCCGATTCCTGTTATGACGCCATGAAAGCGAAAATCGCTCCGGGCGTAAGTGAAATCGAAGTCGCGGCCGCCGGGGAATATGCCGCAAGGAGCCGGGGCGCCAGCGGATTCGGATTCACCGCGATTGTCGGCAGCGGCGCACGCGGCAACGCCGTGGTCCCCACTGCCAGCTCCAAAAAGCTTGAATCCGGCGAACTGGTGATGGTCGGGCTCGCACCGAAAGTAAACGGTTATGCCGGAGTCATCGGCGACGCCATGCCGGTAACCGGAAAATACACCGAAAGCCAGAAGGAATGCATCAAGTATCTTCGCGAGGCTTTCGTGCTGACCAAGGCCCAACTCATTCCCGGCAGGACCGGAGCGGAAATCGATGCCCCCGCCAGAACCTATTTCGAAGTCAACAACCTGACAAAATACCTGGTATGTCCGTTCGTCCATACCATCGGCCTGCATGAAGCCGAATCCCCGTTTTTCGGCCCCGGCAGCAACGACGTGCTCAAACCCGGCATGACCGTATGCGTAGATATAAGTTTCTTCGGGCATCCGGAATTCAACGGAGTACGAATCGAAACCGGGTACGAGATAACCGAATCCGGCGCGGTTGCACTAAGCCCGAAACTGGATAAATTACATACCACTATTTAACCGGAGCGGTAATTATGAGTTCGGCAACGGGATTTGATGTGGTGTTCGGTTTCGACATGGAAACCGACATCGGGTCTTTCACCAGTAACTACGAAGGGGTAAAACACGGTACGCCCAAGTTACTGAAGATCCTGAAGAAGCACGGCATTACCGCCACCTTCTACTGGACCGGGCATGCCGCCGAAAACAATCCGGAAATGGTGAAAAAAGTGTGCGGCTCAGGTTACGAAACCGGGTGTCACGGCCTTGTCCACGAGACCCTTGGCGACCCCATTTTTCCGCTGCCGAACAACTGGCCGGTGTTTCCCTGGGAAGTCGAAGGACGGCTCAGGGAAGCCACCCGCATCGTCAAGAAAATCTCCGGAAAAAATCCGGTAAGCTTCCGATGTCCGCGGCTCTGGGGCAGCACGAAAGTTATCGAAATTCTGGAATCGCTCGGATACGTGTCGGACGCAAGTTTGCCGCTGTATCATTACCCGGAACAGTTCATGCCTTACCATCCGTCGAAAAATGACTGGACGCACAAGGGTAAAATGAAGATCGTGGAAATCCCGAATTTCTGCGACCTGACAATGGAAAGCAAAGATCCTTTCGGGCGTGACCGCGACCAGTGGCCGTTGTTTCGAACAAAATCGGCGGCGGCCCTATTGAAAAAAATCGGTTCCTTTATTAATTATGTAAGGAAAAGGAAACAGCGTCCGGTGCTGTGTTTTTACTTCCATCCGTGGGAGTTTCACGAGATGCCCCGGGGAGCTATCGATTTCGGGGAAGCAAGCGTGAAACCGCTGCCGTTCATTACGAAGAACTGCGGAAAATTCGCATGCAGTGAATTCGACAAGCTGGTATCCGAACTGAAAAAACTCGGCGCGGAATTCAAAACCGCCGCTGACATCGCCAAGGAATATTAATTTTGTTATCATGAATATTTCCGATCTGCCGTTGGGGAGCAATCCACCCGCCCTTGAGTTTTCACATTTTCCATCCCGGCAGTACGCGCTGGTGTGGCGCAACTGGGAAATGATTCCAGTAAAACGCCTTGCGGAAATCCTCCAGACCGGCGAAACGGAAACGCTGGATCTGGCAAAAGACCTGGGGCTTCGAATTCCGCCGGAAGTGAATCCGCAGTGGCTGAAACGGGGTTATCTTTCCATCATCCGCAATAACTGGCATCTGCTCGATTACGATCAGTTGCTGGCATTGCTCGGCTGGACGCCGGATAAAATGCTCTATACGCTCAAGGAAGATGATTTTTTCTGGCACAAACTCGGCCACCTGAAACCCGCGTGCGGCCCGTTGCTTTATACCCCGCCAACAACTGATGAACGTGCAGCCGCAAAGCAAATACGGAAATCAATCGTCCGGAATTTTCCGAACATGGCCAATGAATATCCGGATTATTTCGGTTTTCAGAAAATTTTTGAAGAAGAATCAACTCCCCCGGCAGAGATAAAAGCCGATTTGCGGAATTTTGATCTTTCAATGGTGTATTCGTATTCCGCCGTATGCGGTGACGCGCTGTTGCATCCCGAGCTGGATCCATATCCGGACGGACTTCTTGCAAAGTTGGCGAAAGAGGGAGTCAACGCTGTCTGGATCGGGGCCATTCTTTATCAGCTTACTCCGCTTCTGGACAAATCCCCGGAGTACTCCCGTAATTGGGAAAAGCGGATTGAAACGCTCAATAAACTAATCAAACGCGCGGAAAAATACGGGATCGGAATTTATCTGTACCTTAACGAACCCCGGGGAATGCTCGACGACTTCTACAAATACTATCCCGAATGGCAGGGGGCGCAGCAATCCGACCGTGGTTATTCATGCAACTGCACGAGTCACCAGCCGGTGCTGGACTACTTGTACAACTCCTGCGAGTTCCTGTTTAAAAAAGCTCCCGGACTCGCCGGAACGTTCCTGATCACCATGTCTGAAAATCCCACCAGCTGTTTTTCCCACGGTAGAAGCGGGAAATGTCCGCGCTGTTCGCAAAGAACGAACGAAGAGGTGGTTGCGGAAATTATCACCTCAATCGCCAACGGCGTTCATGTGGCAAATCCGGACGCGCGGGTGATCGCCTGGAACTGGGCCTGGCAGGAGGAATGGGCCTGCAAAGCCATCGACTTGCTCCCGGCTGACGTGGAATTCATGAGCACCAGTGAATGGAAACTGCCGACAAATGCAGGAAACGTGCCGGGATTCGTGATCGATTACTCAATTTCACAGGTCGGGCCCTCGGAATTTGCCATGAAACAATGGGAACACGCAAAAAAACGCGGTTTGAAAATCCTCGCAAAAACCCAGCTAAACAATACTTGGGAGAACTCGGCGGTTCCGTATATCCCGTCGGTAAATCTGGTTGAAGAGCATCTCGACAATCTTGCCGAAGCCGGGGTACAGGGAATCATGGCCGGATGGACTCTGGGCGGCTGGCCCGGAGGCAACCTGGAACTGTTGACACACCGGAGTAATGAACTGGCGGAAGACAAATTCGGCAAAGCCGCCGCACCCGGCATTGAAAGGGCCTGGAAATGTTTCAGCAAGGCATTCAGTGAGTTCCCGCTTAATAAAACCAGTCTGCTTTATCTTGGACCACAGAATTACGGACCGATGAACCTGCTTTATGCCACTCCCAGCGGTTATAATGCGTCAATGCTGGGCTTTCCATACGACAGTCTGGATTCATGGCGCGGAAATCATTATCCGGAAGAAATGTTTGAAGACCAGTTCCGCAAGCTTTCAGAAAACTGGAAAGAAGGATTGGACGCTCTGGAAGAAGCCAAAAATGCAATCCCTGAAAGTAAACTCGCGAACTTCGGGGAACTGAAGACGGTTGCGGAAGCGGCATATTGTCATTTCCGCTCAACTTATCTGCAAATCCGGTTCATCCGGTTGCGCGAATCAGGATCGGAAGACAAGCTGAAAAAGGTTCTTGATGAGGAAATTTCTCTCGCAAAACTGTTATATGGAATCTGCCTGAAAGATCCGCGCATCGGCTTTGAAGCCAGCAATAACTATTATTATTCCACTAATTCTTTAGTTGAAAAGGTTTTAAACTGTGAAATGCTAAAAAATTGCATTTTCTATATTGCCAACTAAGTTAGATAGGATTAACCCAAAAACACGAGGAGGGGATTATGAAGCTGAATCATGTAGTCGTGGGAATCGTCATGCTCATGGCGGGAATCGCAAGCGCAGGGGAAAGTCTGCTGAAATGGGCGGACTCTCAGGAAACCCTGAAAAAGCAATGGAATGGCAAGTATAAAATTGAAAAAATAGACGGCGCTCCCGGTAATGGCCTGTGCGTTATTGTCGATAAAAATACTTCCGTTGAATCAGCAAAATATATTCCGGTGGATGCAGCCAAAAAGTATATTCTGAGCGGAAATTTCAAATCAAATGGTAAAGAACTGAGCAAATTCTATTTCGGATTTAAAACATATGACGCAAAGAAAAAATATATAGCGTCCCTTCATGCAAATACCATTCCCGGAACCGATACGGAACTGACCGCCGCGGCAAAAAAAGGTGACAAATTTGTTTTAATCAAAAGCAAAAATAAATGGCGGATTAATACCAGGACAGGAGGAACCTACGGTATTGCTTTCAACACAAAAAACGATTTTTCAGACCTGCCGAACCGTGAATATCAATATGGCCTGGTAAAAATCACTGCCGAAGGCAATGCATTCAAAGTTGAATTAAAAAAAGCGCTAACCAAGGATTATCCGGCCGGAACCAAGATCAGAGAGCATACAACAAGTTATGGCAGCTTTGTTTACACCGCCGCTTCCGGTGACAAAATCCCAAAAGAATGGAAAGAATATAAAGGCGCCATATCCTTGGCCAAACCCGGACAAATGGGCTTGAATTTCTTCCGTCCCGGCACTGCTTTCGTCAAGATTATTATTTTGGCAAATTATCACCAAAAGGCTGACGTGGAACTGGAAATGACCAATATCGAATTCAAGGAAACCGAATAAAAACGGGAAAATTGACGAAAATTGTATTTAGTCGTGGGCTAATGGCGGTGATCGTAAGCGCCGGGAAAACGGTCTTTAAAACGAGAGTCGGCAGCAACCGCGAAAAAGGATGACAAAACCGTCCTGAAAAAATATGCGGGGATTCTTTTAACGGAATTCCCGCTTTTTATTTGCATACAAACCCGAGACTGCTTGAAAAATCGTGTTTCCATAACATTTTTATAATTCGCAACAGACAGCGATTGTATAATTATGATAGAAATAAGTCAACTGACAAAAAATTACGGTTCACGGCACGCGGTAAAAAACCTTTCGTTCAATGTGAACAAGGGTGAAGTGCTGGGATTCATCGGACCCAACGGCGCGGGAAAATCAACCACGATGCGGATCATCACCGGTTTTCTTCCGGCTTCAGGCGGCAAGGTGAAAATCGCCGGACAGGACTTTGACTCCGATCCGCTCGCGGCAAAAGCAAAAATCGGTTACCTGCCCGAAAACGCTCCCCTGTACCTCAATATGACCGTCACTTCATTTCTCAGGTTCTGCGGAGCCTTGCGGGGACTGAGCGGATACAAGCTTGACAAACGGGTCGGGGAAGTCATCACCACCTGCTTTCTCGAACCGGTAAAACATCAGATAATTGATACGCTTTCCAAAGGCTACCGGCACCGCACCGGTTTCGCCCAGGCAATAATTCACGATCCGGACATCCTGATCCTCGACGAACCGACCGACGGACTTGATCCAAACCAGAAACGAGAAGTGCGGTCACTGATCCGCCAGATGGGAAAGGATAAAGCAATCATTCTTTCCACCCACATTCTCGAAGAAGTCGAGGCGGTTTGCAACCGGGTGCTGGTAATCAATCGCGGTGAAAAGGTCTTTGACGGCTCTCCGGAAGAATTCCGGGGCAAGGCCGAAAACGCCGGGACCGTGATCTTTGAAATTTCCGGAAAAAACCGTGAAGCCGTTTCCGCGAAACTCGAATCAATCAGCAATGCCAAAGGATTCGAGGAAATTTCCGCGCCCGAAGCCGAATTTCCCCGTTACCAGGTCACGCCCTCGCATCCTGACCAGAGCAGCGAACTCAAAGACAAACTAATCCACATGGCGGACTCCGAGAACTGGCATTTGCGGGAACTGCACACCGTAACCGGACGCCTCGACGAAGTGTTCTACTCCCTGACCATCGGCAAAGACAAGGAAAGTAAATCAGGGGAGGCCGCATCATGAATCCGTCACGCGCACGGCTGATCCTCAAACGCGAGTTCCGCGCCTTTTTCGGCTCCCCCGCCGCATACGTCTTTATCGTTATCTTTCTGTTCCTCGCGAACTTCTTCACATTCATGATGAACGGAAACTTTTTTGCGCGGTCACAGGCAAGTCTGGACTCGTTTTTCCAGTGGGTTCCGTTGCTCGGGCTGGTGCTGATCCCGGCGGTTGGAATGTCAATCTGGGCGGAAGAGCGCCGCAACGGTACGATCGAACTGCTGTTCACCATGCCGGTAAAACTCAGTGAATGCATTATCGGCAAATTCCTGGCGGCCTGGCTGTACGTGATTTTCGCGCTGCTGCTGACGTTTCCGCTGATAATTACCGTGGGCTGGCTGGGAAGCCCCGACTACGGCGTGATTTTCTGCGGCTATCTCGGATCGGCGCTGATTTTCGGAGTTTATCTGGCTGTAACGGTAATGACTTCAGCCATGACCAGAAGTCAGGTGGTAAGTTTTATTCTCGCGGTCCTGATATGCCTGTTTCTGATGATGTCCGGCTGGCCCCCGGTAACGAATCTGCTGGTGGAATGGGCGCCGCCCTGGTTACTCGACATTACCGCACGGATAAGCGTCACTCCTCACTTTACCAGCATTTCCCGGGGAGTGATCGACTCGCGCGACATTATTTATTACCTTTCTCTTGCTGTATTCGCCATGTTCGTAACCGGGATCATCCTTAGATCATCCCAGACCGGCATGCTGTTGAAGTCGGCCAACCGGGTAATCACCGGGGGCATCGCGATCATCCTGGGACTGTTCATCACAATCGCGGTTAACGTTATAGCCGACTACTTCCCGGCAAGGATCGATTTCACCGCCGAAAGTCTTTATACGCTTTCGCAGGGAACTAAAAACGTCCTTGCCAAGCTTCCCGGGCCGGTGACCATCAGGCTCTACTGCACCAAAGATCAGCGCCGGATGCCGAACCAGCTGAAAAATTATGCCGAACACGTCGAAGACCTTCTCACTGAATACCGGCAGGCCGCCAACGGCAAACTGATCGTTGAAAAGCTCAACCCCGCACCCGACTCCGATGCCGCTGACGCCGCCGCCATGGACGGCGTTACCGGACAGCTCCTCTCCACGGGAGACCGGGTTTACCTGGGACTAGCGGTGTCGGCGCTGGACAAAACCGTTCCGCTCCCATACCTTTCACCCGGCAAAGAAGGGCTTCTCGAATACGATATTACCCGCGCCATCACCCAGGTTGCCAGGGACGGCAAACCGGTGATCGGGGTCATGAGCGCCCTGCCCGTGCTGGGCGGCAAGCCGAGTCAGGCCGATATAATGCGCGGCGGCAGGATGGGAATCAACCCCACCTGGCTGGCATTCAGGGAACTGATGAACGATTTCAAACTGGTTAAAATCCCGCTCAATACCAGCAAAATCCGCGACGACCTCAAACTGCTGGTGGTAATGCACCCAGCCGGAATCGACGACGTTACGCAGTTTGCCATCGACCAGTTTATCATGCGCGGCGGCAGAGTCCTGGTGTTCCTCGATCCCCGCTCGTTTTACGCCATTGCCCGGAGCAAACAGAATCCGGCATATGGGAAAATGCTCAGTTCCGACCTGCCGAAACTGCTCCCCGCCTGGAAGGTCTCATACAGTCCCCACGTGGCCGTGGCGGACATGAAACTGGCGTTGCGCGGCAATTACCGCGGACGGATGATAACCCGTCCGACCATTCTCGAACTCACCGCCGAAAATCTGAACAAGGATAACGTTTCCACTTCTCACCTGGAAAACATCGAACTCGTCTGTGCCGGAGCGCTGGCTTATGACGCCAAGTCAGGTTTAAAGTCCACCGTATTGATGTCCAGCACCACCGATTCGCAGTTGGTAAGTGTATTCCTGGTGACCAACCGCACAATCCCCCTGCTGCTCAGGAATTTCAAACCGGATAAAAACCGGTACGCCCTGGGAATCAACCTCACCGGTAAGTTCGCTTCGGCCTTTCCCGATGGGGCGCCCGGCAAACTAAAAGGCAAGACCGGATGTCTCAAGAGTTCGGAAAAGGAAACCAGCGTAACCATCATTGCCGACTCCGACCTGCTGATGAACAATTTCTGTGTGCGCCGCGCCCAGAATCTGTTCGGCGGCAACGTTTACGTAAGGAAAAACGACAACATCAACCTGCTCCAGAACCTGGTGGAACACTTGAGCGGAGACCAAGACCTGATCCGACTCCGCTGCCGTACAGTGGAAAGCCGGCCCTTGACGGTGTTCCGAGAAATTCGCTCAAAAGCGGAACAAAATTTCAAGAATAAAATTGTGGGACTCGAAAATGAACTGCGGAAAACCCAGACGAAAATCAATAAACTGAACAAAGGCAAGATATCCGGAGGCAAGTTTATTTTGTCGCCGGAACAGCGCAGGGAACTCAAGGAATTCACTCTGAAAAAGCAGCAGGCAGGCAAAGAGCTAAAGAAACTCCGCAAGCAATTCCGGGCGGAAATCATCGCTCTCGAAACCAGGATAAAATGGATCAACCTGCTGGGAATGCCGGTATTGATCATCCTGGCCGGACTAATTATCGCAATCGTCAAACGCAAAAGGAATGCCGTGGAATGAAAAAATCCCAGTTGATAATCCTGTTGATCGTTTGCGCCCTGCTGGTAATAACCGGCTTCTGGCTTATCCAGCGCGATAAATCCCACTGGCGCGACATCAAAATGGATTCATGTCTGCTTGGCAATCTCGATGTTGACGCCGTCACTAAAATCCTGATCACCACCCCGGACAAGAAACTGGAAATAGCGTATAAATACAGCCACTGGCGGGTGGAGCAACTCAACGCTTATCCGGCAAACACTGAACTTCTCCGCATACTTCTGGAACAACTCACCACTATCAAACCGGCCAGGGCTGTCCGCGCCACCCCGGAACAGTACGGCAGACTGGGCCTGGAAATGCCGGAGAAAGGCAAGAAAAATTCCGCCGTTATGCTTGAAATATATGTAGATCACAACAATACCGGGGGAATCGTGCTGTTCGGCAAGGAATACTTCCTGAAAAACCCCGAGAACAACAAACTGCCCCCCGGCCTCGTCCCGGAAGTTGCGGACGGCCGTTACGTTCTGGTTGACGGAACCAATCGTCCTGTACTTATGCCAGTTACTTTCAAATATGTGGTTCCTGATCCCGTCCAATGGGCCGACCACAGTTTTATTAATCCTAAAGACGTACTCAGCATCTCCATGACCAGGCTGCCTAAGGAAGCTTGGGAAATATTCCGTAAAACCCCCAGGGAGAAATTTGGTTTTGCCGGAGCTAAATTAAGAATGCCGCCAAATCCAAAACAGGTTGCCAGCCTGACCAGTGCCTTAAAGCAATTGCCGTTTACCCACGTGATGCTTCGCAAAGACCTTCCTGCCGATGCATTTAAAAAGGAATCAACTCTTTCCGTATCATGCGGCAACGGCATTGGTTATATTCTGCATATTGGCGAATCGCCGGACAAGAAATTCTATCTGAAAGCAGATTTGCAAAAGGCCGGTAAAAAATCGGAAAAAGCAGAATTTTTCACCCGTTGGGGTTACGAGATTCCGAAAAATTACTTCAACACCCTAACCCCCACGGCCAAGACCATGCAACAGCCTCCCGCGAAAAATCCGTTTTCACCGCAAATGCTCATGCGCCGGTAATTTCCGCGTGGGGGATATGGTCCCGGATGATTATTTCCGCGAGATTTATCCACGAGGAACAGCGGTCGAGAATCCAGCTGTCGGATGAAATCACCGGATGCGGACTTTCCGCCAGCGCCTGATCGGGATTGATCAAAAGTTCAACCTGCACCGACAAGGGATGTGCGGCACTTTGTTCAAGGATCAGAACTTTCAACCGTCCGCTGTTGGACACCGGGGAATCAAGCATAAAAGTGACTTGTCCGGGTGAATATTCACTAAGGGTTTTCATGATCAGGTGCAGTGCGGGAATCGTTTCTTCAACCTTCCGGTAGGAACCGTGAATGCTGGCGAGGTCCCGGATAGCGCCGTCTCGCCCACGCAGAAGAACGCCGCCGGACAGCGCGCTTTCGATGGTAATCAGCAGATTATAACCGTCGATCATGACCGGGACGCCGCAGAGAGTCCGGGGACCGGCGCATTTTGCTTTTCTTGATCTCATATCGGCATCGGCGCATCCGGTCCGTTCGACAGCAATACGCTGCCGGGTACGGAGATTGTAACGGTCGCCGCAGAGTTTGCGCGCGGCTTTCTCGGCATATCCCCGGCTGAGCAGGTAACAGTAGTCCTCAACTGCCTGTTTCAGGTCCGGAAGTATGGATTCGGCAAACAGTTCCGCGTCCTTCGGATGCTTGCCGCGATGTCTCCGTCTGTCACTCATTAGCTTAAACTCAAGTTAGTTTTTTTCTGAAAAAGCCGCCCTGGGGCTGGTCTTGAAAAAAATCCTCGTTATATTCAGTACTTTCACTGCATTAATATAGCAAACAGGAAAGCAAAAATGCAAGACGGGAAGTTAATTGTGGGTCAGATCGGCTGTGGCGCTTTTGCCGAGCATCAGGATTTTCCAAATTTTTCCAAGCATCCGCAAACTCAGGTAAAATGGGCTTGCGACATCAACAAGGCCAGAGCGTCCCAGATTGCGGAAGAGTATGGCGTTTCAAATGTTACCGATAATTTCATGGATGTAGTCAACGATCCGGAAATCGACCTTATAAAGGTCTGCACCACCCATGAAGCACACCTGCCGATTATTGAAGCCGCCGCCGCGAAAGGCATTCATATCTTCTGCGAAAAACCAATGGCGATGGAGGAAGAGGAAGCCTGGAAGATCATCAGCGCGATCCGGAAAAACAACGTAAAAATTTGCGTTGACCTCAACCGCCGCATGGCGCCGTCGATGCATGCGCTGAAGAAATCCTGGATCGATCACAAGGATAACCCGGCCCATCAGCCCTGGCAATATATCGAAGTCGATGGTGGGCGTCCGCCATTTCCCGAAGAAGCGCAAACCCAATTCCTTGTACGCGTGCAGGATGAAAGCTCGTCATACCGGATACCTCATTTCGACCCGATGAAAGGCGGCGGATGCATTATCGGCGAAACCGTGCACTGGCTGGATCTGGCGTGCTGGCTTTTCGCGCCGCAGCTCCCGGTGGAAATCGTGGCCTGGGGTTCGAGCCGGTTCAGTCACGGCATCAACCTGAAGTTTTCCGAAGGCGATATGGCAACCATTCTTTTCGATTGCAGCGGAACCTTCGACTTCCCCAAGGAAACCTACGAAATCTGTTCTAACGCCGCACTGTTCCGCAACCTGTATTTCGTGGAAAACCAATACTACGGCATCCCCGGCAAGGAAAATGAAATCTTCGATTACCAGGTGGACGGGTATCCCGAGGCAGGAACCCAGGGTGGATTCTCCGGCTATATGGACAAGTACCGCGCCCGGGTGGAAAGCACCGGCGGACAGCCCATAAACCGGGCAAACCTGAACCCGCTCAATGTCGATAAGGGACACAGCAGCATGCTGGCGGCTTTCGTTGACGCAATTCTGAACGACAAGCCGTCGCCGTGTGATGAAATCGCCGGACTTTCATCGACCTACCTGGCAAAGCTTGCAATCCAGTCGATTGAACTCCGTCAGGCGCTTCCAGTACCGGTGAACCGCATCCTTCCCGCAATATAAAAAGGAGCTTCAGCATGGATCATCCGGAAAACATTTCCAACTGCTACACCAGACCGGTACCTTCATTTTCCACCCCGTTCACCAAATCGGGAGAGATCGACTATCACGCGGTGAAAAAGATGGTGGAATTTTATATCGAATCAGGCTTCAAATGCCTGATGCTGACCGCCGGCGACAGCCATTACTTCGTGCTTGATGACCAGGAAATCGCGGAACTTACAAAGACGGTTGTCAAACAGGCGGACGGCCGCGCTTCAGTAATCGGCGCCGATTTTTATTACCCAACCGCCAAGGCAGTGGAATTCGCGAAGTTCCTCAAGGAAACTGGCGCGGACATGTACATGGCACTGCCGCCGGACTGGGCCACAAGCAACACCCCGAAAACTTTCGCCCGGCACTACGCCGCCGCCGCCGAGGTCATGCCGGTCATGATAGTTACGAACATTTTCATCCCGCGTGGAGACGCCACCGGAATCGAGGCAGTCCGCAAAAGCATGGAACTCAGCGAAAACGTGGTAGCGGTCAAGGACGACATGGGCGGAATTTTCGCCCGCAAAGCCTGCGCCATGTGCCGGGACAAAATCGGCTTCGTCAGCGGCGGACAGAAACAGAACCACATGAATATCCTTCCTTACGGCGCCACCGGTTACCTCAGTACTTTCGCTCGTTTCAAACCGGAAGTTGCCTGGAATTACTGGAAAAACTGCGAGGAAAACAACATTCCCGCCGCCGCAAAAATCATCGAGGACATCGACATCCCGTTTTTCAGTCTGATCGCCTCTTTCACCGGCGGATTCGATACCGGCATCCATGCCGCGTTGGAAATATTCGGACTCGCTCAACGCTGGCGGCGTCCCCCCTACCAGAACATCACGGATGAAGAATACGAAAAACTCAAAGCCTTCTTCGCTGACAAAAAATTACTGTAATATTGATTTCCCTTTGAAATCAGTTTCAATTGTTGACATATTAAAATCTTGAATTAGCTTTTTTCTTTTATATTTATACCGAATTGCAATTTAAAAGCTGTTAATGACAAGGAAGATTTTTGAGAGTCAGGTAAAATAACGACGGCAGCGCGATATGAATATCGGGCAATGGAGTAATTTTTTCATGAACTCAAAAGAACCTTGCCGCAAGGCGGTATTATTTAGTCAACACAAAATAGGAAGATGCACATGTCAAAATTTTACAACTTTATTCTTGCTGTCAGCTTGTTTTCCCTGACCTTCACCTGTTACGCCGGAAAATGCGTTGGAGTTTTTGTAAACAAAGGAAATTACGGGATTCTTTACGCACGGAACGGCCATACAGTCAGAATTCCTGAAACTGACAAGCTCAAGAACATGGAAGAAAAAGAAGTAATGGTTTACGGCAAAGCCGGTCTGCAATGGATGGGAGGCAGACTGCAAAAAACTTTAACTGTAACCAAAGTTTTGCCGGTACTGACGGGAAAAGTGTCGATTTCGGGTGGTAAGGTGTTTATCAAAACCGGCAGCGGCAACTGTGAATTGTCGCCCGGTAAAGGCAGCAATTACTTGAGCAGAAAATGCGTTGGCAGGATCGTTAAAATCGCCGGTAATTGGACCTCTCCTGAAACCGAAGGCAAATCTTCCCGGTTATTCTCCCCGACCAGCATGATTGCGGTCCAGAATTCCCGCGGGTTTTCCGGCAACGGCGGAAAACGGTTCGCCGGGACCGCCAGGAAATTACCGGAGGAAAAGCTGAAACCGGGAGAGGAAATAACCCTCAAGCTACCCGAACTCGGGAATTCGGCGGCCAGTGGCGGCAGGTCGCCAATAGCCATGACGGTCAAACTGCCATCCAACTATGTGCGGACGGAAAAACACCCGGTGATAATGCATTTCGGTGGAGGACGGGGAAAATCCAGTGCCGCGAAGGGCTGGGGAAGGGTAACCGGAGATAAGGATTTCATTTTGGTTGGCGCGGATTACTCTTTTACCGAAAATGAAAGGGCCGGTCTGCTCAAATATGGGACCTGCCGGGACTTCGATTCAAAAATCGCGGCCCATGCGCTTCAAATACTGTCCAATTCCACCGCCATTGATAAAAACACCATAATCCTGGCGGGAATGTCCTCCGGCGCATACAGCATAACCGATAATTTGAACAGCGTTAGAACCATGAAAATATTTACCGGTTTCTGCGCCATATCCGGCGGTTCCAGACCTAAAAAAGGAGCCGTCCATCCGCAAATGCGCAACAAACCGATCATGTTTATTATGGGAAGTAAAGATAATCAGAAATTTTCAAGCCACGGAAACCAATCGCGCATCGACTGGCTTAATGAAGCAGTTGCGGCCCTCAAAGCAAAAGGATGTTCAAAAGTAAAAGTAGTTATGGAACCGGGGGTCGGGCACAGTTGGAGCAGCAATTCTTATCCCAAACAGAAAGAATGGCTTTACTCCGAATTCTCTGTCTCCAAAAAGCAGAATAAACTTTTTGAAGCCGCGAAAAACTGCAAAAATCCCAAGATGAAAAAATTCTACGATCAGTGGATTAACGAACAAAGCATGGGAATGTGATTATTTAACAAATTCCAGCTTAATGTCCTTGATGTAGATGATGGCGTCACCTTTTGAGTTTATGGACACATTCGCTTTATTTACGAGTGGGGAAAGGCATGGGCGGATTTCCGTGAATGTTTGCCACTTATCAGATAATTCACACCTGACCCGGTTCTGGTAATCCCGGTTGAACTTCTTCCGTTCCCACCACAACCCAAGGCGAAAATCTCCTTCTCCGCGCGCGGTAACACTTGCTTTGATATAATAGTTTTGGGGATCAAAATTAAATGGCTGAGAAGTAAAAAACGGATAGATATAGTTTTCGGGAGCGCGCTTTATCCTGAGACATTTCGCGCCATCGAATTCGACAACTTGCGCATCAACGTCAGACCAGCGTTTGGCGTTCTTTCCGCGCGCCTTGAATATTCCGGAATATTCCCCAAGTTTGCAGTCTTTGAAATTCCCCGGACTCATGAAATTTTTCTCCAGGATTTCCCGCGGCGGGGACTTCATTGGGCCTTCTTCCCTGACCGATAGTTCGCTTATAACCAGATTCACCCCGGGACGATTTTTCTTTCCTTTAACCTGCACGGGAAAGCCGATATTCAAAATCATCGAATTCACTCCCGGCGGAACCGAAAAGTCTTTTTCTATGGTTGTCATGCCATTGACGTTCAGGAAATATATATTCCGCAGAACGGATATGGTTTCAATATATTTATCGTCTTTGAAAAGGATTCCCTGGATCAACATGAACACTTTTTCCTGTCCCATCGCGCTGATTTTCAAGGTATAGATAATTCCCGGTTTCACCGGGATTTTTTCCAGTCCGGTGAAATTGTAATCGGACGTTTTAACTTTAGGAATCTTATAAAAGAGGAATCGTCCATCACGGACAATGCAGGACGAATAAGCCATAAAGCCCTTTTCCAGCTCAGGACCGTTCATATAATCGCAATTTTCCTGACCTTTATCAAACTCCATGAAATTGGCTTCGGCAAAAAGGGAGAAAACAGCAAATAAACAACAAAATACGAGTATCGATTTCATCATCAATCCAGCTCCTTATGAAATGAACTAAACGCGTTTTGAGAAGTCGGTATTTACCGCATCGCGGAAAACCGGGTCGATAAAATACCTTACGGCAATACCGGCCATGATCCTGGCGGTTTTCATTGTCTGTTCGAAAGCGTAATCGGTAGCGGCGGTGCGCATGAATTCCACGGAATGAAGGGGAAACTCCATCTCATCACAAATGCCGAACATCAGGTTGGCCGCCGGGAGGATGTGCGACACGTTACCAAAGTCCGACGACCCACGGCCTTTTCCGGTAACCAGTTCCGGATGCATATCCAGTTCCTCCGCCATCTCGATAAACGCCACATTCAAAGGCTGGTTGTAAAGGCTCGACTGGTATTTGTGGCGGTCACTGGTGATTTTAAATTCAGTTTCAGTCATCAACGCGGCGCCCTCCACGATCTTTTTAAACCGTTTCTCCATCCATTGATGATCAATCTCATTCTGCGCCCGGAGATAAAACCTGCATTCCGCGAAATCCGGAATAACGTTCGGCGAATCGCCGCTCCTGGTAATGATTCCATGTATCCTCGCGGCTTCCGGCAACTGCTGCCGCCATGCGTTCACCCCGGCAAACAGCAGATTCGCGGCGTCCTGGGCGTTGATCCCGTATTCGGGGGAAACCGACGCATGTGAAGCCCGGCCGTGAAACGTCACTTTGTATCCCGACACCGCCAGCCAGCCGGGATCGGCTATCGTTCGGCTGAAAGGATGACTTATCAAAGCGGCGTTCACTCCATTGAAGGCGTCATTGTCAACCATGACAACCTTGCCGCCCTTGCCTTCCTCGCCGGGAGTGCCGATCACGGCAATTTTTCCCGGAATGTTTCCCGCCTGTAGTGCTGCAGCGGCGGCGAGTCCGGCGGCAAGACCGCTCGTGCAGATCAGGTTGTGCCCACAACAATGTCCGAGTCCGGGAAGCGCGTCATATTCCGCAAGAAACGCGAAAGTGATGTCACCCTCGCCCAAAGTGGCCTTATATGCGGTATCGAGTCCGGCAACCGGACATTCCACATTAAAACTCCAGCGGTTCAGCAGTTCCACCTGTTTTTTGACGGCCTGGAATTCTTCGAATGCAAGTTCCGGATTGCCGTGAACTTCCATACATAAATCATGCAGTTCCTTGCTATGTGCCTGCAAGGTGTCAGCTATGATCTGCTGATATGCTGAAAATTCCACGTTAATGTCCTTATTTTTCCAATCAAAGAGAGCTATAACAAGAGACCCGATTTCCGGGATTTCAAGGTGCGAAAATCAATCAGAAACCGAATTCCGGCTGGGTGATACCGAAATCGTCTTCCGGGGAATTGTTTTTCTCAGACTTGGCGGCAGGACTCGATTTTCTCTTTTTGGCTGCGCTGTCTTCGTCAATTTCTTCCGCGCCGGGCATTTCAAGGGATTCGCCTTTGGACTTTTTAGTTTTCTCCGGTTTTGCGGATTTCTTTTTGGCGTCCGGCTTTTTTTCCTCTTCCTTGTTTTCCTGTTTCGGAGCTGGTTCAGATTTTTTCTCCGGTTTGGCGGGTGGGGCAGATTTTTTTTCAGGTTCGGATTTTTTCTCTTTGGCCGGTTCCGGTTTTGCGGACTTCGATTTCTTTTGCGCTTCCTTCGGTCCTTCTACCTTTTCAACATCTTTTTCCGGTTTCCCGGCTTTCTCCGGTTTTTCAGGAGGCTCGTTGTCGTTGTCATCATCGTCCTTTTTGGACTTCTTCGGTTTTACCGCCTTTTCTTCTTTCGGTTCCTGCTTTTGAGGTTTTTCCTGGCCTTCGGACGTTTCCCGCACTTCTTCCACTTCCTCAGCCTCTGCTTTCGCGGAAACCTCTTCTTCGGGTTCTATCTCTTCCGGTTCGAGGTAACGGAGATGCTTGATCTTGGTAATCTTCTTTGAATCGATCAGGAGTCCACGGGCGCGCGGACTGCGTTCCGGGGCTTCCATCAGATTGTATTCAAGCTTGCGTTTCTCTTTCACCCTGGTATCGACAGTACACTCGTAAATTGAATCCGCCCGGGGGGTAAGAACTTCCAGCACACAGTTTTTCGGGCAAAGCATGTATTCCCGGTCAGTAATAAACTTATCGATCACACAACGTTTGGCATAACATTTGTTTGTCTTCTTGTCGCGGTAAATAACTCCGAACTCGGTTTCCTTGTCGTATTTCCTGAACTCGAACAGACGCCCGCAGAAAACCTTATCGGGAATATTGACGACCTTATATTTTCCTTTACGCTCAACCAGGAGCAGATGATCGAACTCGTTGCAAACCACCTGGTCCTCGCTCCTGACGCTGGTTCCGATGTAGCAATTCTTCCGGTCCCATCCCACGCGGATATTGTTGAGCGCCACCGCCTTGCGGTCGATTTTCTTCAGGGTTTCGATCTCGGTGCGGCGCGGAAACTGCTCCCCGTACTTATCGATCAGGGCCTGAATATACTTGATGGCATACCGCTTAAGGTTGCGCAGATTCTTTTCAACTTCCTCAATCGCGGCCAGGATCTCATCGATGTCCTTTTTGTTCTTGTTAATATCGAACAGCGAAATGCGGCGGATGGGAATTGCCAGGAGCATATCAATGTCGTCTTCGGAAATGTCGCGCTTGAGCATCTTCCGGAATTTTTCCACGCCGGTGCGCACTTCGCTCCTGACCTTCTCAAAACTCTCACAGTCCTCGATGCGCTTGTAGATACGATTTTCGATAAAGATTTGCTCAAGGGTCTTGCTGTGAAACTTGTCATTCAGCTTGCCCAGCTCGATTTCCAGTTCCATTTTAAGGTACTGGAGGAGCTTTTCAGTATTGCGCTCAATAATTTCAGGCACGGTCATCTGCACCGGCCGGTTGTCGCAGATCACCATCAGATTCACGTTGATCGACACAGAACAATCGGTATATGCGAACAGCGCTTTCAAGGCTTTTTCCGGGTCGTAGCCGCGCATCGGGGTAATTTCGATTTCCACGTTTTCGGTGGTGTAATCGTTGATCGAAGCAATCTTGATCTTGTTCCTTTCAGCGGCCTTTTCAATGGAAGCAATCAAACTGTCCACCGTTGTCGAAGCGGGAATTTCCCGGATAATCAGCTTGCGCCCTTCCCGCTCGATCTTGGCGCGGAGGGTGATCTTGCCGTTGCCGTCCTCGTAATTGGAAACGTCCATCCTGCCGCCCTGGAGAAAATCGGGATAAATTTCGTATTCCTCGTTTTTCAGAATGGCGATCTGGGCTTCGAGCAGTTCCTTAAAGTTGTGCGGCAGAATATGGGTTGCCATCCCCACGGCGATCCCGTCGGCGCCAAGCATCAGCAGTGACGGCACTTTGCACGGGAGCCTTATCGGTTCCTTGTTGCGTCCGTCGTAGGAATCGGTAAATTCGGTAATATCGTTGTTGAACAACACTTCCCGCGCAAGGGGAGTGAGGCGGCATTCGATGTATCGGGCGGCGGAAGCCTCATCACCGGTAAGGATGTTGCCGAAGTTCCCCTGCCTGTCGATGTAATATTCCTTGTTGGCCAGCACCACCAGCGCGGAACCGATTGAAGCATCTCCGTGGGGATGATACTGCATGGTATGACCGATAACGTTGGCGACCTTGTGGAATTTGCCGTCGTCCATGCGGTGCAGACTCCAGAGGATACGGCGCTGCACAGGCTTCAGTCCATCGTCCACGTCCGGAATGGCGCGTTCCTTTATCACGTACGATGCGTACTCGATAAAGTTGACTTCCATCATCTGCCGCAGGAAATTGTTGGAAGTGGCCTGATCGCGTTCGGCTTCGCTCTCGCCGTTGGCGAGTTCCTCTGCCTCCGGAACTTCGTCCATTTCTTCAGATTCAGACTCTACCGGGGCGGAACCGTCCGTCACGGCGTCATCCTGTTCCAAAGCGGGGACTTTTTCCTGTTCCTTTTCCTCAGGGATGTCCGGGGCGGTCTCTTTTTCCAGTTCCGGTTGCTCCCGGCGCTTGGTTTCGGCCTTTGCTTTATCTGATTTTTTCTTACTGCCGCCAGCCATTAATTGATTTTTCCGTTATCACAAAATTAAAACTTAAAATTAGTACCGATTTGCAATCCGGTATAATGAAAAACTTATCATCGAGAGCAAAAAACTCAAACCGGACGGTCAAACCAGGTTACCCATGATATGTTCCCGGCGGTCCGGAGTGTTCTTGCCCATGTAAAACTCAAGCATTTCCGGGATGCCGCGCATGTGGTCAACGGTCACCCCCTGAAGCCTGATGTCCTCGCCGATAAACTGCCCGAACTCATTAGGGGAAATTTCCCCGAGTCCTTTGAACCGGGTAATTTCCACGCCTTTTCCGGCAATGCCGCCGAGTTTGGCGATAGCGGCGTTGCGCTCTTCTTCATCGTAACAGTAGATGGTTTCCTTTTTGTTCCGGACGCGGAACAGGGGAGTCTCCAGGATATAGAGATGCCCCGCCAGCACGAGCGGTTCAAAATAGGTAAGGAAGAAAGTAATCAGGAGATTCCTGATATGCAAGCCGTCAACGTCCGAATCGGTGGCAATTATCACCTTTGCGAACCGCAGGTTCTCGATATCGTCCTCGATATTGAGGGTCTGCATGATATAAAACAGTTCCTCGTTCTGGTAAACTTTGTTGATCTTTTCCCCGTAACAATTCAGGGGTTTGCCCTTGAGGGAGAAGATCGCCTGGGTATAGACATCGCGGCAGCTTACCATCGAACCCGCCGCCGACTGACCTTCCGTGAGAAAGATCATGGTATTGTCGGCATGTTTCGAGCCGTCGCCGAAATGATGCTTGCAGTCCTTCAGCTTCGGGATTTTCAGGCTCATTCTCTTGGCCTTTTCCTTTGACTGCTTTTTCACCGCCTGGATCTGCCGCCGCAATTGCTCGTTCTTGAGGATTTTATCCATTAAAAGTTCAGCTTCCTCAAGATTGCGGTGAAGATAATCCGCCACTGCCATCCTTACGGTGTTACTGATCCAGCCGCGAATATCGGTGTTGCCCAGCTTGTTCTTGGTCTGCGACTCGAAAATCGGTTCTTTGAGCTTCACGGCAATCGACCCTACAACCCCGTCGCGCACGTCTTTTGCATCGTAATTTTTTCCTGAAAACTCGTTGATGCCCCGGAGAATCCCCTCGCGGAACGCCGAAAGGTGAGTGCCGCCGTCATTCGTGTACTGCCCGTTAACGAACGAAAAGTAGTTTTCGCCGTAATTGTTGGTGTGGCAGAACGCAAACTCGAGGGTTTTGTCCTTGTGGTGGATAATGCTGTAAAGATAATCCTCTCCAACTTCGTTTTCCACCTGGTCCATCAGGCCGTTCCGGGAATAATAACGCGAACCGTTCAGGTACAAGGAAAGTCCGCTGTTGAGATAAGCGTACATCCACAGCCGCCGCTCGATGTATTCCAGCCGGAATTCGTATTTCGGGAACAGTTCGCGGTCGGGAATAAATTTAACCGAAGTGCCGTTCTTTTCGTCGGTCTTGCCGTCTTTTTCTTCCACAAGCTCGCCGTGTTCAAAAACGGCGGTTTTGAATTTTCCCTCGCGGCAGGAAGTCACTTCGAAACGTTCGGAAAGGGCATTGACGGCTTTCGTGCCGACACCATTCAGCCCAACGGAAAACTGAAAAACGTCGTTATTATATTTAGCTCCGGTATTGATCTGCGAAACACACTCAACCATTTTACCCAGCGGGATACCACGGCCATAGTCCCGCACGCAAAGTTCGTTTTCCCGCAAAGTAATGTCAACCCGGCGGCCCACCCCCATGATGAACTCGTCGATACTGTTGTCGATCACTTCCTTGAGCAGGATATAGATCCCGTCATCCGGATGCGAGCCATCACCCATCCGGCCAATATACATGCCCGGACGGGTTCTGATGTGCACCAGCGAACTTAAATGCTGAATTGAATCTTCAGTGTATTCTTTACTCATAAATACAACATATTGTGTTTTAACCCGGCAAGTTTATACAATATAGTACATTCACCCCAATATTCAAGCAGTCAGGCAAGAAAAATATTTTCAGGACGGGTATTTAATCTTCAATCGTTTGCAAAGTCGTCAAACAAGACTATTTTTCAAAGTTAAAGAAAATGGATATTCAACATGAACAATTATTCTCCGCATTTCTACAATTTTCTCGCTGAAGGCAATATCATCTGCAATCTTGAAGCCGGCAACAGTGTCGACGCTATCGAGGAACTCACCCGGCGGCTGGTAAAAAACACCGGCGGTCTGGACTCCGGCGAAATTATCGACGCCGTGGTAACCAGGGAAAAAGTTGTTCCTACCGTAGTCGCGCCCGGACTGGCCGTCCCTCACGCCCGGATGGACAAGGTAAGCAACCTGCTGGTTGCGCTCGGGACCTCGAGAAGCGGTGTTAATTTCAACTCGCCCGGCATGCCTCCGGTAAACGTAACCGTTCTGCTGCTCACTCCCAAAGATGATCCGGGAGTGCATCTTCAGGTGCTTGCGGCGCTGGCCAAAGACTTCAGAGACCCGGAAACCGTGCGCAAACTGGCGGCAATGGAGTCGCCCAAAGAAATCCTGAATTTCTTCAACTCCAACAGCAACGAAATGCCCGAATATCTCCGGGCAAAGGACATCATGAGTCCGCCGCAGTTCAGCCTGCTTGAAAGCGACACCCTCCACGACGCCATCGAAACTCTGGCCGCCAAGCGATTGATGGAAATCCCGGTACTTGACGAAGAAGGCGACCTGCGCGGCATCATCGGCATGGAAGATATCCTGAAATTCAGCCTGCCCGAGCATATCCTCTGGATGGATGACCTCCGCCCCATCCTGCGCTTTCAGCCTTTCGCCGAAATGCTCCGCGACGACCAGGAAACCAAGCTCGCCGACGTAATGCGCGAAGAATTCGTAACCGTCCCGGATGACATTCCCGCGATTCAACTGGCAAAAATTTTCCTGATGGAAAAAGTGAGGTTCATCCCCGTGGTTCAGGGACGCCAACTCGTAGGTGTGGTCTCGCTCC
This sequence comes from Victivallales bacterium, assembly GCA_963678815.1. Lineage (GTDB taxonomy): Bacteria > Verrucomicrobiota > Lentisphaeria > Victivallales. The sequence goes on along the minus strand of OY787460.1, from coordinate 1,355,879 downwards.
ACAATTTCATCACAAAACTGTTCTGGGCCTGATCCCCGGGAGTGCCCCTCCTTATGAAAAAAGTTTCCAAATCCACTGGCAAAAATGATCTCTGACACTTATTGTAGGGGAGTCATAAATTGGAGGTTAGTATGAAGAAGTTGCTGTTAAGTATCGCTGTCGTGGCCTTTCTTGCCGCACTTACCGGTTGCCAGCCGGTGCGACAGGGAGTGGAAAACCAAAATCTACAGCCCCTCAAACTTGATATACGGGCAGTATCTGCAAAGTTTTGACAGCGGTGCAGTCAAGGAACTGTCGCTGAAACCCCCGATAAAAATTGCCGTTGCGGAAGTCGGCGAAATTACCCCGACCCCGGCAATTATGAATCCCCTGCTGAAACAGAAAAAGCTTTTTACCATAAGTTCAGCCTGTTTGAAAACGACGCCATCGAAACTCCGGCCGCAAAGCGATTGATGGAAATCCCGGTACTTGACGAAGAAGGCGACCTGCGCGGCATCATCGGCATGGAAGATATCCTAGCCTGCCCGGCCATATCCTCTGGGGGGCCTTCCTTTGAGAAAAAGTTTTCAAATCCACTGGCGAAAATGATCTCTGATACTTATTGTAGGGGAATCATAAATTGGAGGTTAGCATGAAGAAATTGCTGTTAAGTATCACTGCCGTGGTTTTTCTTGCCGCACTTACCGGTTGCCGGTGCGACAGAGACTGGAAAACCGAAATGTACAGTCCATCAAACCTGATATACGGGCAGTACCTGCAGAGTTTTGACAGCGATGCGGTCAAGGAACTGTCGCTGAAACCCCCGATAAAAATTGCCGTTGCGGAAGTCGGCGAAATTACCCCGGCCCCGGCAATTATGAATTCCCTGTTGAAACAGAAAAAGCTTTTTACCATATTAGCGGAACTCCCCGGCCCGGATATGAATATACCTCGAAGAATTGATCCGGAAATTCGCTGCCGGGAAAGTTATTGGAGAAACAGGCAGAATGCCAGCCTCAAGGCAATGTTCAAAGCGGCTGATAACTGCGGGGCCGACTTTGTTTTGCTGATCTCCGGCAGAATAGTTTTCAGCGAACAGAGCGATGCCTGGTCGGCGCTCAATATTCTGATCCTGCCGATGTTTTTCATGAAATCCCAGAAGATTACCGCGAACGGTCAGGTGAGTGCGATTCTTTATGAATCCAACACCGGCGCGGTGCGAATGGTAACCAATGCCACGCTCAAGGATACCGAATCAACCGCAATGGCATTCACCGGCAATAAAGTTGAGTCAATGATCAATCCCTCGGTGAAAAAGCTTTCTGAAAAACTTGCGGCCAATGTCGCGGCCGATTTCGAAAAACTCGTTGCCGCCAGGAAAAAATAGTTACTCGTTGTGGTCGGCCAGAAAAAAACAGAACTTCAGGACCGGATCAGGGGAATCCTCCTCGGCACCGCCGTAGGCGACAGTCTCGGGCTGCCAGCCGAAGGTATGAAGCCCCAACGAATTAAAGCTTTGAACTGGAACCACTGGCATCAGCGATTGATTTTCAGACAGGGAATGTGGAGCGACGACACCGAACACACTTGGTTTGTAGCGCAAAGCCTGATCAAACATGCCGGCAATTCCGAAGCGTTTCAGCAATCCATGGCCTGGAAACTGGTACTGTGGCTCCTGGGCGTTCCCGCGGGAATCGGATTCGGCACACTTCGGGCGATTCTCAAGTTGGCGATAGGTTTTCCCCCGGAACACAGCGGCGTGAATTCCGCAGGCAATGGTCCCGCCATGCGCAGCGCAATTATTGGCGGCAGATTCCACGACGATCCGGAAAAACTCAGGGAATTTGTCCGTGCATCAACAATAATCACACACCGCGATCCCCGGGCGTTGATCGGGGCACTGGCGGTTGCAGTGGCGGTCGCGGAAACGGTGAAACTTTCCCGGGAAGAGCCTCCCGACCCAAAAATCCTGATGATAAAATTCCGCGCGCTACCGGAATCCGAAGACAAGGAATGGGAGGAAATGCTAAACTGGATCAAAAGTTCAATGGCGTCAGAGGTTTCGGTAGCTGAATTCGCAGCCGGAATCGGACTCGGCAATGGCGTTACCGGCTACGTTTACCATACCGTGCCGGTCGCCCTGTTCGCGTGGCTGCGACACTACGGAAACTTCCGGGACACAGTTACTTCGGTTCTTAATCTCGGGGGCGACACCGACACAACCGGGGCCATCGCGGGAGCGTTGGCCGGAGCAAGCTGCGGCGCTTCACGCATCCCCCGGGACTGGATTACGCACATCAGGGAAATGCCTCGCGACTGCTGGAGACTCCGGCAAATAGCCAATGCAATCACCGGACAAATACAGGGAAATCCGGCAAAATGCGTAAAGTATTTTTATCCGCTGATCGTTATCCGTAACCTGATTTTTGTTATCATTGTGCTAATTCATGGCTTTTTCAGAATCCTGCCAACTTCACTTGTGCGCTGGGTGGTTAAATGATAAAAAAGCGAATTTTTTCATTTAACTCTTTTTTAAATGTTGTATCAGGTTTGAAAGTGCTTTCCATGCGTGTAAATTGTTATTTTTAGTCCGCTTTCCGTAAACAAAACTGAATTTTACCATACAAACCGGAGTTTATAATGCGAAAACTTGAAATGTTTCCCTACACCGGGACAAAATTTGAAACCTTGCGCAACATTCACCTCGATTTTCACACACCGGAATTTGTGGAAGTCGGCAACGAGTTCAATGCGGAGGAGTTCGCCTCAACACTGTCGGAAGCCAAAGTTAATAATATAGCTATTTTCGCACATTGCCACCACGGTTACTCATATTTCGAGACTGAAACCGGTACAAAACACCCCGGATTGAAAATTGACCTTGTCGGCGAAATGACCAAAGCGCTGCAAGCAAAAGATATTGAAGTAATGGCCTATTTCAGCCTCAACGTAAACGAAGTGCTGGCAAAAAAGCATCCGGAATACCACGCCCTTCGCGCCGACGGACGCAATTACAACGACCAGATACTCCAGGACGGCACTGAGCTTTTCTGGACCTGGCTGTGTCCGAACCGCGGCCCGTGGGTTGAGGAATTCCTGTTCCCGCACATCGCCGAATGCATAAATAAATACCCGGTCGATGGCGTTTTCATCGACATGGCGGCATTCCTGCCGGGAACCTGCTTCTGCGATAAATGCCTTGCGGGGATGAAAGAACTCGGACTCGACCCGCACAATCCCGTGGAACACGTAAGTTTCAATTACCGCACTTTGCAGGACGTAACCATCCGCCTGCGCAAACTGCTCGATTCCATCCGCCCGGATCTGCGTATCCACATCGGCAGCTACAACGCTTTCGGCCAAGCCCACAAAGCCAAGGGCGTAACCGGCGAATTCTACCTTGAGTCCCTGGCTTTCCAGACCGGCTGGGAATACTTCCCGATGGCCGCCAGGTACTACCGCAACTTCGGCATGATGACGGCGGGTATGACCGGACGTTTCCTGAAAAACTGGGGTGACTTCGGCACCATCGTTTCACCGCACCAGCTTAAAACCCAGATGTCGATGCACCTGATGGCGGGTATCCCGAGCGGCATCGGTGATCACCTCCACTGCAACGGAAAAATCAACAGCGAAGTTTACAAGGTCATTGGTGAAGCATTCGACTTTATCAGCAAACGTCAGCCCCACTGCGTGGGCATGGAACCCGGACGCGAAGCCGCCGTGCTCGTACCCGTCGGACGGGTAGGCAACGCCGCCGTAATGACCAAGGACGATCCCGGCGCGGCCGTGAAAGACGCCTACACCTCCGCCTGCAAACTCATGGCTGAACTGCATTTGCAATACGACCTCATTACCCCGGACATCTCGCTAGAACAATTCAAAGTGCTGGTGGTCAGCGAGGACTCTTTCGGGGCCGACTTTGCCGCCCGGACAAAGGAATTCGTGGAAAATGGCGGTCTGCTCATTGCCGGGACTTTCGGATTGAACTGCGCCGATCCCGAAGGAAAAAGAATTTGGAGCGAACTTACCGGCGTCGAATCCTGCGAACTTTCTGAAAACCAGGGCATGTTCTACGAGCCGGTCGATGCCGAACTCAAAAAACTCATCCCCGACATGCCTAACTACGTGCATTGCCAGGGCGTCAAGGCGGAATTCGCCGATAACGGCGCGGAAACACTGGCAGAAGCCTGGTACTCGCCGAACGTCCGCTGCCGCGAAGCCCATTACGGACACTTCCACGGTCCAGCCGCGAAAAAAGCGGGTCCGGCAATAACTTTCCGCAAAGTCGGCAAAGGTGCGGTGGCGGTGATACGTCCGCAGATTTTCGCGGCCTACCTGCTTACCGGCTACCACGCGCACCGCGAAACCGTCGATTACCTTGTCAAACGCGGCTATCCCGAATCAGAACGCTTCCTGTCAACCAACGCTCCGTCGATTGTCGACATTGCCTGGGGACACAAAAACGGAAAAATTATCGTGCAGGTAATGCCGCTGGTGGTGAACCGCCGCTACCGTTACTCGTTCGAGTCTATGGACGAATTGATCGACATTCACGGGATCGAAATTGACCTGAATAAAATCTCCGGCGCAAAACGCGTTTATGACCCGGTTACCGGCGCGGATATCCCGTTCGCCCCCCTGCCCTCGGACGGAATCAGGATCAGCCTCCCGCCGATCTCCGAACATATGGTCATCGCGATAGACCAAAAATAATCTCTGGCCTGAAATGGACAAGTCGTGAAACACTTTTCCCATTCAATCCGGGGACACTTCCCGGCCAAACAGTGTGTTTGGATCGAGTGCCCGGGTTGTTTCACGATCCCGGCAATTTCAGTCCGGGGACACTTCCCGGTAGCCCGCTTTTGCCGAAAGCGGGTATAAAAAGGCACAACTGAAGTTGTGAACTCCAACAGTTTCCCGCTGGAATCGCGAAGCATTCCGGCAGTTTCAATCCAAGAACCATCCTTGGCTGTGAACCAACCGATTTCACTGCAAAATCAAGTTTTTACTGCTCATCATCCACTTGCGTTGAATCAATGTCCTCTACCTCACAATTCAGAGCATGATTTTCACGCGCGTAAACATCGCAGAATAAATACAGGTTACCAATAGTTATCGGCAAAATAAACAGTGTTACCGGCCAGATAAACAGTGAAATAACAGAAATAATACTGTAGGCGGCAATTATAAATATCTGGCTGGAACGATATTTCCCCATCCAGGAAAACGGCAACAGCAAAATGATCCCGGAAATAAATGCGCCGATTTCACACAAATAAAGATTTGTCACCATTGGCAGCCTCCAAGCTCCACCTGTTTCCACTTGCTCTGAATATGATGGAGCCATGAAACAAGTAATAACAAAAAAAATCATGCCAATTCCGAGCACCTGCCCAAAACGACGGATCCCAATCTGGCAAGCATTAAGTTTCATTTACGGTTTAATTCATAAGTAATTATAATGAATCGGGTAAAACAAACCGTTTTTGTAAAATATGAACCTCTTTGCTTAATCATTTCCCTGGTTTGATTCCTGTCATTCTCAAAATAAAACCCTTCATCAAAGTCAGACATTTTGAACGTAACTTTCAGTATCTTTCCAACTTTCAAGTTCAAAACTTTTGCAATTTTCTCAGCTTCTTTCCTCGCATCTTCCACTGCCATTTTCAAGGCTGATTCATCAGCGCCGGATTGATCTTTTGAACAGTAATACAAATCGAAACTCTTGATGGCTTTCATTTGCAATATTGCTTTTAAAACATCATCAATCATTTTGAGATTTCTCAATTTAATTACAATGGACCGAGCCGATGCAAGAGAGTTTTTTTCATCACCGTCAAAATCAAAACCTTCACTGTTCAATTCCTGAAAAGAAACCTCAATATCTTTTTTCTTAATTCCCAATTTTTTAAGGATTTCCACCAGTCGATTGACGGCTTTATCACTTTCCAGCTTGAGTTTGAGCGGACCATTTTTGTCTTTGAAAACCATCTCAAAACAAATTTCAACAAAATCTACAGGAACTTCACAGTGCCCCTCCCCCCGAACTGTGATCCGCGGGTATGAATCATTTTTTGTATCATCAGCTCCGATACAGGGAAAGAGCGCACCACAAAGCATTACTGAAATTACGGACAAGACGACCATGTTAACTTTCATTTTACCTCCAATAAAAAATTTGCTATTTTTGTGCCGCCTCCCTGCGGGGGCTGATTATACTTTTTCCTATTTTAATCCACGGGTTTACACCCGAGGCTAAAGTTGTGTCACCCGCTGCGCGGGTTGAAAAAACAATATTTTCTTCACCCAAAGCCCAAAGCCTATTCTTTACCTTCTTCGGTTGGATATTCCTTGCTGGAAATTGGAAATTCGTCTTCTTCCTTTTCCTCGTCATCTTCTTCCTCCTCCTCTGAAGAACGTAAAAAAAGGTATTCGTCGCAGAAGAGCAGCAGGTTGCCGAGGGTAACCGGAAGGATGAACAGAGTATACGGCCAGATGAACAGCGACAATATGGAAATAACACTGTAAGTGACAATGATAAATATCTTTGTAGAGAACTGTTGGATCATTCGTTCAAACGGCAGCAGGAGAATAAATCCGGCAAGGACCGTCAGCACGGCATATAAAATATAATGGTCAACCGGGCCATCGTATAGACTTTTCAAGGCCTCGATACGGCTCAAAACCGGATAAGCGATTATCAAACCAGCCACGGGGAACATGAAAAGCCCGAGGACTTGTCCGCACTTTCTGATAATAATTTGACTCGGAGTGAGATCCATACGCAACTACTATTTTTTCACGAATTTAGCAATAATCTGAGCAAGGGTCGATTCCGCAACCGGTTTGGAAATGTGATAATCCATACCTGCTTCGATGGACTGCTCCTTGTCTTTCTGCATGGCATAGGCGGTCATGGCGATAATCGGGATACGGGTATCTCCGGGCTCGATTTCGCGTATGGCCCTGGTAGCTGCATAGCCATCCATTTCCGGCATTTCGCAGTCAAGGAAAACGATATCGTATTTTTTAGTTTTGAACTTATCCACCGCCAGCTTCCCGTTCATCACGGAATCGACTTCGCAACCGAGCCGTTTCAGGAAAGTTTCGGCAACGCTGCGGTTTACGGGATCATCCTCCGCCAGAAGCACTTTTACGGTTTTAGCCAGTTTTTCGACCTTGTGGTCGAGGGTGTCAAGGAGTTCGGATTCGGCGTGCCGGACATTCGCGGCGTCGGAAATTTCCAGAGGCAGCATAAAAGTGAAAGCAGAGCCTTCACCCTTGACGCTGGACGCGCTGATGTTTCCGCCCATGATATCAACCAGCGACTTGCAAACCGCCAGTCCCAGGGTAACCCCGGCAAACTTGCGGGATTTGTCCATTACGTCCTCATTGGCGAAATTAAAAATGTTCTTGAGTTTCCCTTCGGAAATCCCCAATCCGGTGTCGGCAACCTCGAACTTAATGTCCGCCATTTTGCCGTCATCAGCTTCTGAAATACAGGAGATATTGACGTCGATCCTGCCTTCATCGGTAAACATAATGGCGTTGTTGATCAGGATATTTAGAGTCTGCATGATCCTGGCGGCGTCGCCATTAAGGTATTTCGGGGTTTCCGGATCAATATTCAAGTTAAGTTCGAGCTTTTTGGCGTCAATTTTTTCTTCAAAGTACTCCACCACGGTTCCGGCATTTTTCGGCAGGTCGAACGGACGCGGCATCAGCACCAGTTCCTCTCCGCTGTCGATTGCGGAAAAGTCGCTGATCTCCTCAACCACCTGGACCAGCGAATCACCGGATGACAGAATAGTTTTCACGAACTTTTTCTGATCCGGATCAAGCGCGGTATCGCGGAGGATCTGGGCCATGCCCATCACTCCGGTCATCGGAATCCTCAATTCATGGCTTATGCTCGCGAGAAATCCGGTTTTTGCCCGGTTCGCACTCTCCGCATGGACAGCCATCCGTTTGAGTTTGCCGATCAAATCCTGGATTTTTTTCATCATGTTTACGGTGGAATCGGCAATAAACCTGAACTCGTTGAAAACAAAAATATCACGTGGAAGCCTGGCATCGGTATTCGGGGTTTCCTTAAGGTAATCAATGAGCAGATTCAACTCCTTGCGGATCCGGCTGGAAATGCTGAAGGACAAAACCAGGGCGGCGCAGGTCACCAGCAGCGCCAGCACCAGAAGATAAATGATCTCGACAACCAAGTTGGACTGCAAGCGGTTTTCCGCGGCTTCGAGCGCCACGCCGACGTCATCCACGTTCATCGAAGCGCTGACCAGCCATCCCCACGGCGTAAAGTACCGCCAGCAGGTAAGTTTCCGCAAGGGACTTTTGCCGTTGTCCTCGGGAACCTGATAAAAGATCATGCCGTTATCTAGTTTCCGGGTTTTCCGCAACAGCGTGTTAAAGCCGGTTTCTCCCTGCGAAGTATTAATTTTCGTGAGTTGTCCGGTTTGTGCCGATTTGCCGCCGGGCGCCAGCAGGCATTTGCCGGAGCGGTCGTAAATCGAAATATTACCGGCGGAATCAACACCGAATTTAGAGCCTTTCAATATCTCCAGCGCTTGAGCCTGGACTTTTTCCAGTTCCCCCCGGTTTTGAGGTTGATTCACGGTTTTGGGCCGTTGCTGTTTTGCGTACTGATAATCCAGGAATTTACATACGTTTCGGGCTTCGGAGGCAAGCAATCCCTTTTTATACTGGTTGAAGTCGATCTTGAGCTGTTCCGCCTGTTCTTCGAAATCAAGCACTTTCTGGTAGATGAAAAATGCGGTAAGCACACCGCTGATCAGGAAAATGGTAATGATCCAGCATAATAGATTGGTTCGGGTAATGTTTTTTGTTCCGCCCATGTTTTCCCGTCCCCCTTGGTCACTAAATTTATCCGGCTCGTTATTATAATACCATAATTGCGGAATTTTTATCATTTCGATTTAAAAATTACCAGTTTTCACCGAAAATAAGCTTTCCGGTAAAAAATATTCTCATTTTTGCGAAGACAAACGAAAAAATGCCGAAAGCCTTTTACCCGGAATTGGTAAACTGGTACAAGATGTGCTTATAATTTTTCAGGTGGACTTGTTTTGATTTAGTGAGATTGTATAATTTATAGTAAGAATTAATTACGGGGTGTACGAATTTGAGCGGCAGAGGCATATTGGGCAACCGGAAATACCGGGAAAGCCAATTTACCCTGATCGAGCTGATGGTAGTGATCGGGATCATTGCCATTCTTGCGTCAATCCTCCTGCCCAGCCTGAAAAACGCCCGGGAAACCGCGCGCCAGATCATGTGCGTAAGCAACCAGAAGCAACTGTATCTCCTTACCTCTTCCTATTGGGACAACAACAACAATTATTTCCCATCGGAATTCACCACTTCGGCGGAATATCCGTACTGCCGGAAAATCGAGGGAAAGATTTTTCTCGATTACCTGAAAATCGATCAGCCGGAGGTGTGGCCTTACTCCGACACTGAAATAAACGGAAAAGTGATGGAATGTCCGGGCGATCCTTACGCCGGCAAATACAGTTATTACCTCTATGAATATTACATGGGACCGTATAAAACCAACAAATATCTCAGCGGTTCGTATTTCCAGTCGCCATACAGTTCGGTGCAAAACTGGCAGCGGGTCACCGACGTGCTCCATACTTCCATCTGTCCGTGGCTTTACGATCAGTGGCTGTCCGGCGCAACCGGCACCGACGCCGCCGATTACTGGACCGACACCCTCTTCAACGAACAGCGGGACATCATCGGGCATCGAAAAAATCGGGCCTTCAACACGTTCTTCGCCGACGGACACGGCGAGAGCATCGGCCCCGCGGTCTATTACGGATACGATTCCTCAATACCCGAAACCGACTGCGCCAAAGGTTGCGGAAAAGCATTTCTCGGCGGCGCAAAAGGCACGGACCGCCCATTGTATTTCAAAGAAACCCCGGTAGGATACTGAGGGAGGAATTTATAAATGCTGCTTGTCATGTGGTCAATCATGCTTACCGGAGCGCTGGTTGGAACAGTGTTACTGGCCAAACGCGAAAACGGGCTGGCGGATTTCAAGCTTTACCTGCTGCTGTTTCTGGGAATGCTCCTGATCGTCATGATCCTGTTTACGAAAAACGGGTCCATGACCCTGTGCATTCTGCTGGGGTGCTACAGCCTGATCGGAATGGTCCTGTGCGGAATTTACAAACGCAATTTCGCTTATGCGGGCAGGCTCTCGGCCGGACTTCTCATTCTGTTGCTGATCTGCATGGGAATTGTCATGATGCTGCGGCTTAACCTCGGACAGGTTGCCAGGGAGATCCGCCGGGAGATGGCATATTCCAAGGCCGCGGGATTCAAGCTCGGAGAAATCATCGCTGAAAACAATCACGGTAAAAGTGTCCTGATCATTGCCGGAAAGGACTACCGGAATGACCGGAACCAGAGGGAAATCATCGAAGGAATAAAAGAAAGCATCAACGTAAAACTCCCGGTTGCCGTAGACTATCCTCATATCCCGGAAATGGGGAAGCTCGATGGTAAAGACTTGCCCGATATGCCCGTCTACAACAGCGAAATGCTCAAGGCCAAATATTTCAACGACCTGATCGCCAGTCATAAAAGCTGTTCTATACTCGTTTTCCTGATAAATCTTCCGTATGACGCTGATAAAATGACAATCTGGCAACTGCCGGAGAATCAGCGGAAGCAGGTATATTTGGTTTTCTCGGACATCTACAACCTGAAAAAAGCCATTAAGTCAGGATTCGTCACGGCGTTCGCCTACCGCCCGAAAAGTTTTGACATCGAAGAGGGCGTTCCGGAAAGTCCCGAAGCGGCCTTCAAAAAACGTTTTCTGTATATCAATTCGGATAATGTAGACAACCTTGACAACTCGATTAAAGGACTCTTCAGGCCGGAAGTTACAGACTCGGCAAAAAAAACAAAGCCGGCATTCAGGAATCAGAACAAGCAAAAACCAGCCAACAAAAACCCGAACAATTCCTGATCCCGGCATGCTGAAAACGCAACCGCCCTTGTCATTAACAGATATTAGATTGCAATTCGGTATTAACACTTGTCCGTTGGAACGCGCGCATGTTTTCCGGGGAAGTTCCAGGGGGGATTTCACAACCGGCCGACACGATACAGCGGCCGTTACTGTCGCTGACATCCTGCGCCACCGCCGCGGCAATGCGTTGAGCGTCGCCGTCCTTGATGACGCTGACCGGGTCGGCTTTCCCGCAGAACACCTGTTTCGGCCCCAGCAAACCGGCAAATTCCGTCATGGACGGGACCAGGTGGTCTACGTCGATAATGTCTGCGCCGGTTTTGATCATGTCCGGCAGAATTGCGGAGGTATTGCCACAGATATGCAGTTTTGCCAGCGCCCCCTTGGACTGGATATGCTCGATCATGACTTTTTCCCGCTCGAATACGAATTCCATGTATAAATCCCTGCCGATCTGGGATGCGAACGCGTCACCAACCCCGATGCAGTCGGCTCCCGCCTCGATTTGACAGGTCATGAATCCCAAGGCCGCTTCGACAATAACGTCCATCGCCTTATGAACCGACTCCGGATCATCGAATAAATCCAGTGAAGCATTACCAGCGCCGCGCAAATCAGCGTATTCCGCCATCGGGCCTTCCACCCAGCCGACAATAAAATACTGGTCACCGGTAAGCCGCTTGAATTCCTCGATTTCCTGAACCCGGCCCATCGTCCGCCGACTGTCCGCGGTTTTATACGGCTTGAGTTCCGCGGCGGCGGCGGCCGATTCGGGGTGTCCACCGCAATCTTCAGGCAAGCTGTCTTCCGGATACTCAATTTTCAAACCAAACGCTTCGGCCTCCGTAAACGGATCGGACATGACGGTCACCCAGTCCATATCGAAATCCTCGGCACACTTTATGGCGGCGGCGCATTTGCATTCCGGCCGCAAACAGAAATCCCGGTACTTCACGCCGCCGTACTCGGCGGCCCAGCGCATAATAATAGGATGAAAAGGCAGACGGTCCACTTCTTTACCGGCAATAAAATCCAAAGTACGTTGACGCGGTGTTATCATGATTTTCCCCTCCAGTTCGCGGTTTCAGGTTGATTTAAATATTTTATTCATCTATATTTTCCATATTTTATTATAATATCAGGATTATTTCTTTTTCATAACCGGAGAATATGTTCCAAATATGATTAAATCCCTGAATAATCCTCTGCCTGGAGAAGTTCAGGTCCAGCCGCCTCCGGCTGAACTCTCGGAACGGATGCGCTTCCTGAGACCGTATGTCCGGCAGAGCAATGACGAATGGCGGCAAAACTGGGTTTTAGGCGAACGCCGTTTGTTCGATTATCTGCTGGTCTACTTTCCCAGGGGAAACGGCGTCGTGACGCTGGACGGCGTATCTCGGGCTTTCGGGCCGGGAAACCTGCTATGGATTCCGCCGGACACTCTTCATGCCATGCGGGGAACCTGCCACTGTCAGTATTTTCATTTCGACCTGATTTACGATCCCGCGCGCAGTCACTGGGACGCTTTTCTGCCCGGTGGTTTCACTGATTTGTCAGCGTGGCGCGAACGCGTCCATCCTCCGGTGACTGATCCGGTAATTTCCGCATGGCGGGGAATAATTATCGAAAAAACACCACTTTCCGCCGTCAACCTGATCAACGCGATCTGTAACCGTCACCGCGACCACGGCGGACGTGAAATGATAACATTGTCCGCACTAACGGTTTTGCTGGTCCAGGAGATATATCTGGCCATCGAAGGCGGTCCCGGAGGCGCACACGACGCGCAACTGATGCGCGAGGCCGCCGCCGGCATCCGCGCCCATCCGGAACTAAAATTGAATCTGCGCCGGCTTGCGGCACGGGCAAGACTAAGCGAATCGCATTTCAGGAAAAGGTTCAAGGAGTATCATGGGGTCAGCCCACACCGGATGTGGAGTCAGGCCCGTTGCGAACTGGCTTGCGAAAGACTGATGTATTCGCCGGATAATATCTCGGAAATCGCCGCCGGACTGGGATTTAACAGCGTCCACAATTTCTCCCGCGATTTCAAAAAATGGATGCGGCTTTCCCCATCGGAATTCCGGAATAAACGCACCTGAACCCGCGGCTGAAAATTTTAAAGAATCCCGCTAATCTGGATTATTTAAAAAAAATTTCCGATTTTTTTGAAAAAGGCGTAACCTTTTCCGTTTTCGGGCGACTATACTTATAAACAACACAATTAAATGAATCGCGGTTCAGGTGTTTACTATACAATGCAAAAACACGGAGACTATGAAATAGTGAAGGCTATACTTCAAGGAGATATAGAGCGCTACAGCGAATTGCTGGATAAATACCAGGGCGCAATCTATGCTATCGTGGCCAGACGGATTCCGGTAACGGAAGTTCCGGCAGTGGCCCATGAAGTATTTGTCCAGGCCTATAAATCGCTGTCAGGCTACTCCGGGAAGGCGCAGTTCGGGAACTGGGTGTCTCGAATCGCGGTGCGGACATGCTGTTCTTACTGGCGCAAGAAAAACCGCGACCGGAACCGTCACGTTAGTATCGACGCGGACGAAGGCAAAACAACTCAGATTACGGCCACCGCCGCAAATTCCGCAAGCGCTGTTACGAACAATCTTGAACAACGTGAAACCAGAGAAATTCTCAATAAAGTTCTCGACCGGCTTTCAGCGGAAGACCGGACTTTGATCGAGTCGGTTTATTTTGACGGAATGCCATTGAAAGAAGTGGCCGAAGCAATGAACTGGAGTGTTGTAACCACCAAGGTGCGCGCATTCCGGGCCAGACGAAAAATGAAGCGGCTGCTTGAGGAAATGGGAAATTTATCATGAACAATAACGAACAAAAACAATTTGACGTCATGGCCGCGGCTTTCCGCGAAACAGGAACTCCCGCCCCAACTAAAGATTGGCAGGACAAAGTGATGGCGGATATCCGCCGTCAGCATGTTCTCAAATCAGCGGCGCAGACGGAAAACCAGGGTTTGACCCCGGTAAAACTGATGTGGCGGTTCGCCGTAGCTTCCGTGGCTTTAGCGGCGCTACTGACCGCACTGTATTTGTCTTTCCCAAACAACTCGCGGCAATCCTACCAGGTCGATACGGTAAATGATATCCCCTACAACAGCTATGAAACATCAGTAAACGTAGTGGCAGGTTTATGAAGAAATTAGTGAAAAAGAATATTTGGCTGACATGTATACTCGCGGCAGTGCTGTTTTTCTCCGGCGTTGTTGCAGGTTATTTTGGCGGCATGCTTCTTGGACCGAGAGGACCTCGCCGCTTTCACGGACCTCCACCGGGAAAACGAAGTTTCAAGGAAATGATAATGAACGGCATGTTCGGCCGCCTTGAATTAAGCGATAAACAAAAACAGGAAGTATCACCGGCAGTTGACGAATGGCTCGTAGAAATGGATAATCTCCATAAAAAGCACCAGCCACAGTATCTGGCGGTTTTCAATGAGCTTTTCGATAAAGTTTCTCAGGTACTGACTCCGGAACAGAAAACTGAACTCGAGAAAATCCGGGAAAAAGTGAAAAAACGCCATTTTTTCCGGAAGCGCCGGAAATTCCACAAACCGGAAAAAGGCGAAATGCCGCCACCGCCGCCACCGGAAAAAGAGGAATATCATGAATAAACCGCGCAAAAATACCGTTAATTTAAAATTTACGCTGATCGAACTGCTGACGGTAATCGCCATCATCGCCATACTTGCCGGACTGCTCTTCCCGGTCCTGAGTAAAGTAAGGCGTCAGGCAAATTTGACAAGCTGCGTGAGTAATCTCCGTCAAATCGGCACTGGAATTTCATCTTATGTGGCGGAATTCAACGGTATGCTCCCGGTCGCGGCAATGAAACCGACGGTAAACACCGACGAACAGCCCATTTCCGATGTACTGGCAGATTACACCGGCAACAATGCCAAGGTCTTCTGGTGTCCGTCTGATACGCACCCGGAGACGGCCTATTCAACCAGCAATACCGAAGAAAAAACCTTTTTCGAGGCGGAGGGGACCAGCTACGAATATTGCAGCATGCTTGGAGGGCGCAAGCTAGCTGACACTATGGGAAGACACAATATGTCTTCGGCCAAACGAGTGATAATGTTTGATTTCGAATGTTTTCACCGCAGTTCAAGCCTTTTCGATCTCAGCCAGGACGAAAGTGAAAGCGATTCTTTTGAAGTGGCCACGAGGGGCGGAGCAAAAAATTACCTTTTTTGCGACTGGCACGTCAGCGATAAAATTGAATAAGAGAAATTGATTTCGATGAAAATTACCAGGAAACAACTCAAGAAGCACAAGTACAAGCTGATCATCGGCCTGCTGATACTTACGGCGGTGACGGCATCCGGAATTGTCCTGCTTTATCCGGAACCGAAAGCCCCGGATCCGAAAAAAATGAAACCCGAAGCGGCATTTAAATACATGGCCTCAAAAGAATTTTCGGCACTTTCTGATAAAGAAAAGGAACGTTATTTCAAAATGATGCGGCCCAAGAGAGGCAGTAAGCCGCCCAAACGGATGAAGCGTCCCAATCTTACCGAGGAGGAGCGTCAGAGGCTTCATAAGAACATGCACAAACTCATGCGCAAGGAAATGAAAAAACGCATGCAGGAATTCTTCGCCATGAGCAAGGAGGACCAGGAAAAATTCCTCGATAAGATGGCAAATGATATGAAAGAACGCCGGAAAAACGGGGAAGGGCCTCCCGGCGGCGGCGGCAGAAGAGGCGCCCCGTCCGGCGGCAGGATGCAGGGCATGCTGGAAAATACGGATTCGACAACCCGCGCCCAAATGCATGAATTCCATAAACGACTGCATCAAAAACTTAGCAAATAGGAGCTCCAATAATGAAAAATATCAAAAATATGGAGGGTGAAAACATCACAATTAGAGATGGTGCGCAAAAATCAGTTTTCAATGTCAACTCAGAAAGGTTCAAAGAAAATGAATTCGAAAACTAAAATGAACACGATCCTGGCGCTTGGCGCGTGTGCGGGGATTTCCGTGGCGGCGTTACTCACTGCCGGCACTATTTCCTCCGACGCCAAACAAAAAGAGGCCGTTAAAGGCCCCAAACATTCCCACGGGCACATGAGGCACATGAGAAAATGTAAAGGGCCGGATGCCATCGACAAACTGTTTTTCTCAATTTACTTCGGCAAGGAAATGCCAAGTAAGCATAAAGGCGGACGAAAAGGCCCGATGATGGGACGTTGTGGCGGTCAGAAAGGTCCAATGCCAATGATGGGACACGGTCAGAAGGGCCAGATGCCCATGATGAAGCAAGGTATGGGTGGTCAAAGAGGTCCGATGCCCATGATGGGACACGGTCAGAAAGGTCCGATGCCCATGATGGGACGTTGTGGCGGTCAGAAAGGCCAGATGCCCATGATGCAGCAAGGTATGGGTGGTCAGAAGGGCCAGATGCCCATGATGCAGCAGCAAGGTATGTGTGGTCAAGGTCAGATGCCCATGATGGGACACTGTGGACAAAAAGGTCAGATGCCCATGATGGGACACTGTGGACAAAAAGGTCAGATGCCCATGATGGGACGTTGTGGCGGTCAGAGAGGCCAGATGCCCATGATGGGACGTTGTGGACAAAAAGGCCCGATGCCCATGATGCAGCAGCAAGGTATGTGTGGTCAAAGAGGTCAGATGCCCATGATGGGACGTTGTGGCGGTCAGAGAGGCCAGATGCCCATGATGCAGCAGCAAGGTATGTGTGGTCAAAGAGGTCAGATGCCCATGATGGGACGTTGTGGACAAAAAGGCCCGATGCCCATGATGGGACGTTGTGGACAAAAAGGCCCAATGCCTATGATGCATGGCAAAGGACGTTTCGGTAAACACAACAGGGGCGGAATGGACGGAAGACTGATGGAATACATCAAAATTAAATATCCTGAGGAACTGGCAGCTATCGACAAACAGAAAAAAGAAGCTTCCACTAAGTTCAAGGCTCTTGTGAAAAAAGCACAAGCCGATTTGAAAGCAGCTCACGAAAAGTTTGAAGAAGACCGTGCCAGCTTCCGGAAACTGGTTCAGGAATACCAGAAGTCCAAAGATCAAAAAGTTCTTGACCAAATCAAGGCGAAAATTTCTGAACTGTACACAGCTCAACTTGAAAGAAAGAAGGAAAAACTTGAAGCCAAGGCAAAAGAGTTGAAAGAAAAAGAAGCCAAGCTGACAGAGAAAATTTCAAAAATTGGCGCCGATAAAACCAAAGATATCGATGCCAGTCTTCAGAAAATAAAAGAACTAAAAAATTAATTAAACATCTCCCCCTCTCCCGGGAAAGGTTTTCCATCATGGATTATCTTTTCCGGGAGTTTTTTTTTGCAACAGTCTTTTTCATAGCAGCCCATCATTCCGGTTACTTTTCAAGAAAATAGAATTGAGAAAAAAAATTACCGCAGGTATTGACAAATCGTTGAAGACCGGTTATAATGATTACGTAAACATTACATAAACAAAACTAGAAAAAGGAACAACTCCAATGAAAAGGACATGCTCTAAAAGGCGTAAAACGGTCTTCACGCTGATTGAATTGTTGGTAGTTATTGCGATTATTTCGATATTAGCGGCAATGCTTTTGCCGGCATTGAAAAATGCAAGGGGAGCGGCGTTGTTTACCGAATGCAAGAATAATATAAGGACAATTACCCAGGCTTCACAACACTACACTGACGATTATGACGGCTGGTTTACGGTTCTCCGGTCCGATCCAACTTATGGTTTCGCATACGACTGGACCTGGAATCTTGTCCCTTATATTTATCCGAATGAACCTATTCAGGCTGGTTCCGCCGCCAGAAAATACCAGTTTCCAATCTTCTGGGATTGTCCGGCAATTGAAACAAGAAACTTTGAATACGCAATCAATGTAGCATACGGACTAAACAGGGAAATCTACTACTCCATGATCCCCACTCCCGGCTCTAATTGGGGATACGATAAAAAGCCTTTCAGAATATCGCGCTTGAAAAATCCATCGCAAATAATCGAATTCGGTGACAGCGCTTCCTCTTTGGACAGCACCGGCAGCGGAGATGACCGCGGCAACTGGATTGCTTACCGGGACGATCACAAGGCAACCCCGCATTTCCGTCACCTTGGCAGCGCCGGGATATCATTTTTCGATGGACACCTTGAAGGAAAAAAGTATAATGATATAATGGGACCGTCAGGCAGTGACATTATGTATGAGTACTGGCGTTCAAACTGATTCGCGTGTATCTTATCCGGCAAATTTTCATTAACAACTAAATCCGGGTGATTTGTGTCCACTGAGCCTTTTGATGAATTTCTGCTGGCGTCCTCGGTCCTGCCAAAGGTTGAAGACGAACCTTACAAAGGCGACTTCGGGGATGAAGGTGTTCTCGATCAGCCCCACGCTACCGAATGGTATCTTGAAAGGTATCTGAAAGAAAACCAGGGCAACGTGGTAAATCTCTGGGCGTCAATCTGCGCCGCTGACTACCGTCCGGAAATAATGAAAAACTGGAATGGCGGCGAACCGGCACTGGCATGGTTCGAGTGGATGCGCGAACACGGACTGAAGCTGATGACCATGTATTCACAGGGACATCACGGTGAAGTTTATCTTAGTGAAAAAGTTGTACGGAAACTTGCCGAATTCAAGGACAGCTCCTATCTGGGTGAATGTATGGGGGAATACCTTAACAACTGGTTTTCAAGTTCACAGAGTGTCCCCAAACCGAACGGCGGGATTTTCAAAAACCTCCGGGAAATCCAGGACTGTTTTGTCAATCACTTCCTTGCGCCAAGAATCAAAAAGCTTAAAAACCTGGGCTATCCGCGCGTGTTCACCGCCAGCAATCACGCACTGGCTGAGTTCGAAATTGACGCCGGAGTGGACATGCCGGTAAATGAAAACGTTGCCGCCATCTTCAATGTCAGCGACATGCGCGGGGCCTGCAAAAAATTAAAAAAAACGCATTGGGGCTTGTACATCAATCACGACTGGTACACCCGGCACATCGCCTACGGTTCACCCCGGAAATCCGATCTGCTGCGCGGGTCGCTCTACCAGGCATGGATGAACGGCGCTTCACTCGCGGTACTGGAAAGCGGCAACCTTTGGACAGAAGGCGGATTTTACACCAAAGACAGCGATAAAAACCATCCGTTCGAGTCGGAACATTGTGCCGCCTACCGCAAAATAATGAAAGAATTTTACGAATTTACTAAAGGTTGCAAACGGCACGAGTCTGGTCCGGAAGTAACAACCTGTTTCGCGCGGGGGTTCCTCGACGGCTACACCGGCAGCCGGTTCCTGATGGGGCAGGATGACAAGTTCTGCAATCATTATCCGGCGGTATGGGGCTCTTACGCCATGGCTCGCGAGGACTACCGGTATTTTTACGGTCCGCCGGAACTGGGCTGGCACATTTATCTTGATCTGGCGTACCCGCTTCGGCAGGACGCTTTGGCGCCGGAACGCAACCGGCATCTCACCGGAACTCCGTTCGGGTCAACCGACGTGGTGGGAATTGACGCAAATGTTCCCCGGAATTTGCTTAACAGCTACAATATCATCGTGTATACCGGCTGGAACACCATGGAACCGGTCATTTACCGTAAACTCACGGAATACGTGAAACAAGGCGGAACGCTGGTAATGGGAATCCCGCACCTTTCCACTCGCAACGACCGGGAATTCTGGGGATATACCGCCGATGACCTGGTAAACGGAGGCGACTTGAGCGAACTCTTCGGGGTGAAAGTGACCGGCAAGGGCCGGGTAATTATCCAAGGCAATGACACCGGAATATGGAACAACCGCCCCTATGACTTCTACGAGGGAATGGACATTGAAGGGGAAAGCGGCGAGGCCATGAACACAATTCCGGACTTCCGGGTTGAAAGCATGCTGGCTGATCTGGAACTGGAGCCGGATACGGAGAAATTGTTCCAATTCGAAACCCGCGGACAGTTCAAACGCGGTGAATGCAATGGAGCGCCGCTGCTGGTAAGAAAGAAACTCGGTAAAGGCGCGGCCTATCTGCTCGCCTGCTGGGATTATCCCGGCGCTCCGGGGGTTCGAAGGTTATACACTCACATCGTGAAAAATCTTCTCCATGAATGCCGGAACCGGAAAGCGTATATCTCCGATCCTCACGTCGGTCATGCCGGGAAAAATTGCGTTTATATTCACTACACGGTTTATCCCGACCGGGTTTATCTGTTGAATAACGACTGCGCGAAACCCCGGAAATGCAACCTCCATCTGGACGGCCAAACCCATAAGCTTGAGTTTGCTCCCGGTGAATTCAAAATCATTCCCCGTAAGTGATCTTCAGTCATATAACTTCCTGAACTTTTTCCCCCTGACAGTCACCCTATTTTCCTTTGAATGTATGGAATTTATCATTTTCCACGCTATTATATTCCTAAACTTTGCGGGGTTAGTGGCAATGGCGAAAGCAACAGGTAAAACTAAAAAACCTGCAGTTCCCGGCTCAAAACCGTCTTGTCCGGAAATAGATCACCTGAAAAAGGAAAACCGGCGGTTAAATGACCAGCTGGAGCAGTACTATTCCCAGTGGAGCAGCATCACCGGCGCTGCCCGGGTAGCCTACTTCATTCACGATTACGGAGTTTTGCTTGACGGCAATGACCGTTATTTTAAAATGTTCGGATACAAGCGGGAAGAACTTATCGGGAAACCTGCCATCGAACTCACGGTAGCTCCTGAAGCCCAGGAAAGTCTTTTAAAGCAAATAAGAAACCAGGTGACCGACACCTATCGGTCCATTGGGCTCAAAAAAAACGGCCAGAAATTCCCGATCGAATTGATTCCGAATAACATCATTTACCAGGGACGCCCTACCCGGGCGGTTGTAATATACGATATTTCCTCCCAGGTAATAACGGAAAAAGAACTGGTCGAATCGGAAAGACGCCTGCAGCACGCCCTGGAAAATATTCAGATGATTTCCATTATCATTGATACAGGCGGCAAGCTTCTATTCATCAATGATTTTACCCTGAAAATGCTTGAATGGGACAAGGAGAAAGTGCTGGGTAAAAACTGGTTTTACCTGACTAGGAACAAATCAAAAACAAGGTTGAAAACTTATCTCAGGGAAGTAAGTACCAGAACAGTCCCTCCGCATCACATAAGTCAAATCAAAACCAGTTCGGACAAGCTGCTGACAATTTCCTGGAACAACACTATCCTGCGCAATCCGGAGGACAACCGGAAAATCATCGGGGTACTCACAATAGGCGAAGATATTACCAGCAGCCTCAAAGCAAAAAAACAACTGGAGGAAAGCCGGGAACGCTTGCGAATGGCGTTGCTGTCTTCGGAAACCGGAACCTGGCGCTGGTATCCGGACACCAACCTGGATACCAGGGACGCCAGTCTGAGCCGGATACTGGGCCTGGAGGAAAAGGAAACCACGCAGCCGGTAGATGATTTCCTGTCGAGAATCCACAAAGATGACCGGAAAAAGGTAAAAGACGGTTTGGACAAAGCCATCCGGGATAATGATATTTATGCAATGGATTTCCGCATCGTTCGCCCGGACGGGAGTATCCGCTGGATCCGGGACCGCGGCAGACCATACTATGACGACCAGGGAAAACTGCTCTACGCCACCGGCGCCGTTACCGACATCACGGACCGCGTTGAAAACGAGGAAAAGGTAAGAAAGCTCAACCTCGAACTCGAACAGCGGGTTAAGGACCGTACCCGGCAGCTTGCCGAAAGCGAATCCAGGATGATGACCATGATGGAGAATTTTCCCGAAGGAGGAATCTTCCTGATCGACCGGGATTACCGCATTACCCTGGCGAAAGGAGCAGTGCTCAGGGGAGACAATATATTGTCCGAAGAAATGGTGGGGAAAACTATTTCCGAAGTGCTTCCCGAAAAGTCGCGGGAGATCATCACGGAACAGCTGGATAAAATATTTTCCGGCAAACAGGCCAGGTTTGAATTCCAGCTCCATCCCGCAACTTACATGATATATGGGGTTCCCCTGGACCAGCAAAACGGCAATGTTCCGCTGGCCATGCTGCTCGGAGTGGACATTTCGGAAAGGAAACGCGCGGAAAAACAAATCCTTATCCAGCGCGACCTGGCCCTGGATATCGCCTTTTCCGTGAATCTTGAAGAAGCCGCCACGCATTGCATTAAAGCGGCGATGGAAATTTCCGGGATGGATTGCGGCGCTCTGTACATCCACATTCCTGACGAGAACCGCTTCGAAACAATCTCCAGGACATCGATCCGGGAACAGTGCGACAAGCTGGCGAACCTGATCGCCGAAAAACAACCGTTCTATAAGAAACTCATCCACGGGGAATCGATTTATACTGAAAATTTCGGCAAAATACTTTCAGAAGTGAACCGCGGCGGCAAAGATCCAATCAAGTCGGTTGCCATAATTCCGCTGATGAGTCCGGAAATGATAATCGGCTGTATGAGCCTTTGCTCGTTTTCGGAACCTGAAATTCCCCAGTACATCAGGGAATCAATTACCGACCTGGCGGCCCTGATCGCCAACTCCATCAGTCAGAAACAAGCTGAATTGGCCTTGCGCGAAAGTGAAGCAAGGCTCCGCGACGCCCAAAAGATAGCAAGCATCGGCAGTTGGGAACTCGACCTGGTCAGAAAACGCCTTTACTGGTCGGATGAATTGTACAACCTGTTTGAACTGGACCCGGAAACATTCACCCCCACCGTCGATTCATTCGCGGCGCTGCTGCATCCCGATGACCGGGTTGCCACAAAGCAAAAAGTTGTCAATTCCATAGAAACAGGCGGAAGTTTCACCGTTGAATACCGTTACATTACCCCCGGCGGCGATATGAAATATTTTCAGGCTTTCGGAAAGGCCGATTATGACGGCAAAGGAAATATTTCCAGGCTGACCGGCACGGCCCAAGACATAACCGAAAGAGTTAACCGGGCAAAAGAACTGGAAATAGCCAAAACCAGGGCTGAAGACGCCAGTCGCGCCAAAAGCGAATTCCTTGCAAACATGAGTCACGAAATCCGCACCCCGATGAACAGTATCCTCGGATTCACCGAACTGCTGGAATCACAGACAACCTCTCAAAAAGAAACCGAATGCCTTAAGGCCATTTCATCCAGCGGAAATACTTTGATGACCCTGATCAACGATATCCTGGACCTGTCAAAAGTGGAAGCCGGCAAACTCGACCTCAAGTTCACACCCGTGGAAATCGAGAAAATCTTTACGGACATCAAACAGATTTTCGCTATCCGGGCAAAGGAAAAAGATATTTATCTGCATTTCATTATCGAACCTGACGTGCCAAGCATCGTCTTCCTTGATGAAGTCAGGCTACGGCAAATCCTGACCAATCTTACCAGCAACGCCATCAAGTTTACGGAACACGGTTATGTAAAAGTCACTGTCCACGCGGAACGCTTCAAAGACACCGCCAAAACCGTGGCCCTGAGTTTTTCCGTTGAAGATAGCGGTATCGGCATCATCCCGGAGAAACAGAAAAGTATTTTCGACGCGTTTGTACAGGAACACGGCCAGGAACATTCCATTTACGGCGGCACGGGACTCGGACTCACCATAACTCAACGGCTGGTAAAATTGATGGGCGGAGATATTTCCATGACCAGCGAACTGGACAAAGGTAGCACTTTCACCGTTTATTTCCCGGAAATAAGGATCGGCAGTGAGGAAGAAAGCGCGGCGTTTGCACAACCACATCATCCCAACCTTGCCTTAACCCAGTTCGACCCGGCAATCATCCTCCTGGTAGACGACAACGTCTTAAACCGGCAGCTGATCGTGGGATATTTCAAGAGTTTCGACTTCATGGTCCTGGAAGCGGGAAACGGCCAGGAAGCCCTGGAAATAACCAAACAATATCAGCCGGACCTGATTATCATGGACCTGAAAATGCCGGTAATGAACGGTGACGAAGCAACCATATTGATCAAACAGGATCCGCTTCTGCGGAATATTCCGGTAATCGCCCTTACCGCATCCGCGATGAAACATGTGGAAGACGAGAAAAAACAGATTTTTGACGATTTCCTCCGGAAACCGGTAACCCGGCTCGAATTGCTCCAAACACTGTCTAAATATCTCAAATCCAACCTGAAAATCCCCGAAGAGGAACAAACAAAACAATCCGGAGAGGAAATCCCCGGCGAAACATTGTCCGCCGAAAGTCTCGAAAAAACTCCCCATCTCTGGAAAATATTCGAGAAAAAGCTCCTCCCGCAATGGCACAGGCATCAGATGATGTCGGTGGAAAGCATGCAGCAGTTCGGAGAGGAAATAGCGCAACTGGGAGAAAACTTCGATTATCCGCCATTCAGGAAATGGGGCAATGAAATTTGCGATGCCGCCGCCATTTTCAAAGTTGACTCCCTCGAACGAAGCATGGCAAGTTTTTCCGGCATTATTTCCATTCTGGAAAATCACGTAAAAAAGCAGAAGGAAGGCAAAAATGCATAGTCATCACCCGCAAAGAATCCTGATTGTGGACGACAATATCAAAAATATTCAAGTCCTCGGTTCAGTACTCGCGAAACAAGGTTACAGCATCTTTACCGCCACCAGCGGCGCGCAAGCGCTCGAAAAGCTGCGGGAAATAACCGTGGATTTGATCCTGCTGGATATCCTCATGCCGGAAATGGACGGGTATGAAACCGCAAAACTCATCAAGAAAAATCCGCAAACTCTGGACATCCCCATTATTTTCCTTACTGCCAAAACCGATCCTGAAGATATTGTCCAGGGATTTGAAATCGGGGCGGTGGATTTTATCACCAAACCGTTCAACGCCACCGAACTCCTCGCCAGACTGAATACTCATCTCGAACTCAAAGCCGCCAGGGAAATGCTGAAAAAACAGAACCGGGAGCGCCGGGAACTGCTCCACCTGATGGCCAACGACATTACCAATGCGCTGTCGGTTACCATCTCCCTGCTGGAGAATGTTGACAACGATGACGGACTGGCGTTGTTACACAAGCTCAAAGACGAAACCCTCACCCGTCTCAACAACGCCGCAAAACTGATTAAAATGACTCGGAATATGCAGTCGCTGGTGGACAAGGAATATCACTTCGACACCCAGGAAATGGCACCGATGAACCTCAGGGAAATCGTGGAGGACACCGTTCAACTCGTAAGGCGGCAGATTGAATTCAAACACCAGACTATTGAGGACAATATTCCAAACGACCTGAAAGTCAACGCCCAGATGGTTGCGTTTTCAAATGTCCTGACCAACACCCTCAGCAACGCATCGAAATTTTCCTATCCCGGAAACACAATCCACCTGAGCGCCGTAAAAGAGGGCGACTATGTAAAACTGACCGTTGCCGATCAGGGCATCGGCATCCCCGGCGACCTGCTCAACCCCCTATTCGACGCCGAAGCAACCACCCTCAGACCCGGCACGGAGGGAGAGACAGGCTCCGGCTACGGCATGTTCCTGGCGAGAAGTTTCGCCGAAGCAATGGACGGCAGAATCGAAGTCACCTCCCGCGACATCAAACATCATCCTGACAACCACGGAACCGAAGTGACAATCTACCTGCAAGCGGCAAAATAAGTTCTCAGTTCACCGTTTTTTAAAATCGCCAGAAATATTACACTAATTCTTATTTTTTATCACTTCGACGATTATTATCCCTTGAGAATAGCAACCTTGGACGACTATTGTTTTAAAACCAAGCTTTTTCATGATCGCAACAACCTTTTCTTCCAGTTGTTGCTCAGATTGATAATTTTTCCCTATAAGAATGGTGCCTTGCTGCTTGTCTTTTATCTTTTCTAATCGTTCTTTAAGCCTGGTAATTGTCATTTTGTTTTCCCATCCCTTACCTGTACCTGTTTCGGCGGGAAGTGAAATTCCATGATGCCAGCTTAGATGAACCCTTACAGATGATTTTCTCAGAGCCTTAAATATCGCATCTTCTGCGGGATGTCCAATTCGATACACTCCCCGTTTAAAAGGAAAACTCTCACCGGCAATCCCGCAAACGGAAGAGATAAAAAAGGCAACAATTATAATAATTTTTAGAATCATTTCTTATCCAGTTTTTCTATAATTTTGTCCAATTGGGCTATGATTTTATCTGTATTGCCTTCCAGTTTTTCCATATGCTCTGTTGCTCTGTCCAGATATTTTTGATTTCTCACGGTAATACTCTTGAATAACCAATAAACAATAAGAATAATAAACACAAGCGGCAAAACGGTTAAACAAGAGTTCCTGCCGGGGTTTCACTAAACTTGACCTTATCCTGAGCAGTTAACAGCAGTGGAGTAAAAAACAAAACGGTAAATGTTAAAATAGATTTTCCTGATATCTGCATTCGTTCCTCCCTAAATCAATTTTACTATAAAATTACAATCTTCATTTCCAAAATATAACCAATTCCATTCACTTCAAATATTTGTCTGTTTAAATATTATTTTTACGTTTACAATTTTTAGATATACAGTTCCCAAAAGAACAAAGCCTGAAGTCTGATACTGTTTTCCAGTTTCCCACCGGGAAATTCCTCATACCTTACTTGTATTCATTGCTTTTCGTTATATTTGAGGTAATATATTCCGGAGAACTAATTATTTGGAAGGAAAAGCCATGCCTTCTTTTACATTGCAAAAAGGTTACGGTAGAAGCGGTGAGTTTGAAATAAACAAAAACCAGATCGTAATCGGGCGTGACAACAATTGCGATATTGTCCTGGACAAGGGTGAGGTATCGCGCCGCCACGCCAAGGTGTCCAAGAAAAACCAGAATTACTTTATTGAAGACATGAACAGTTCCAACGGAACGTTCCTGAATTCAACCCCAATCGACAAGCCTTGCGAACTCAAGCACCTCGACGTTGTCCAGATCGGGAAGAACGTGCTGATGTTCAATGACATCGACCGCAACACCAGGCTAAAACCTGAAGGTCCGGCGGACGGACAGAAAACCGGCGAGTACTACACTTTCGGGTTCCTCCGGCACGTGATCAAACAGATCGAAGGTAATATCGGCAAGGTAATAAAGGGCAAACCGGACGTGATACGGAACCTGATCATCTGTCTGATGGCGGACGGACACATCCTCATCGAGGATGCGCCGGGAACTGGAAAAAGCGTACTCGGACAGGCACTGGCAAAGTCAATCCGGGGCACATACCGCAGAATCCAGTTCACCCCCGACATGCTGCCGTCAGACATTACCGGGGTCAGTGTTTATGACGACAACAGCAAGGAATTCCGCTTCATCCCCGGCCCGATTTTCGGCAACATTATTTTGGCGGATGAAATAAACCGTACCACGCCCCGGACGCAATCGAGCCTGCTTGAATGTATGTCCGAATCGGTAATCAGCATCGACGGCGAAACCCATGTTCTGCCAAAACCGTTTTTTGTTATCGCCACCCAGAACCCATCGGACTACCACGGAACCTATCCCCTGCCCGAACCGCAGCTTGACCGTTTCCTGATGCGCACGTCGATCGGCTACCCCGACCCGAAATCCGAGCGTGAAATTCTGGATTCGCAAATCCACCACCACCCGTTGAGCGCAATCTCCTACGTGGTAAACGCCATGGACATCGTACAGTGTCAGGCGCTGGTCAGGAAAATCCATATCGCCGAACCGGTGCGCGACTACATCGTGAAAATAGCCGAAGCCACCAGGAAACATCCGGCACTGGCAACCGCCGCCAGCCCCCGCGCGTCACTCGCGCTGATGCGGGTAAGCCAAAGCCTGGCCGCCTATTACGAACGCGATTACGTAATCCCGCGGGATGTCCGCGAGTTGGTCATACCCGTAATTTCCCACCGGATATCCCTGAAACTCCGGTCACAGGGAGAATGGGAAAACACCAACGACGTGCTTAATGACATCCTGTCTTCCGTACCAATGGACAACGAGGAAATAAAAACATGACTTTTCCTTTGCGGCCAACCACCCGCGGCACGGTGATGCTGCTGGCGGCCGCGGGTGCTTTCGGCGTTGCCATGGTCAATGTCAGTTTGACCAGTTGTATGGCTGCGTCGCTGATCTGCGCGATTGTCATCATCAGCTTTTTCCTTTCGCTTTTTTCGCTGTCGGGAATCGATGTGCAGCGCGGCCCCACCCGCGACGGCTTCAAGGGTGCAACTATCTCCCTGCCTTTGATCGTCGTCAACAAAGCCCGGCGCATCCGTCAGGCCCTAGTGATCCGTGAACACTGCCCGTTCGCATATCCGGAAAGCGTCAACGCCGCGATCGAACCGCTTACCGCCAGGGAAAAACGGCTCGTAGTGAGGCAGATCAGGGCGGTTAAGCGCGGTTTTTACCAACTTAATAGAATTACCCTGATCAGCGGTGATCCCGGCGGACTTTTCGCCAGGTGTAAAACATTCAAACTGCCGGGTGAAATCCAGATTTATCCCGAATCGGTTAAACTCTCGTGGATGCCGATCCGTATTTATCGCCAGATCCAGGTATCGGCTTCGGGGCGTCCGTTGGGAGTGTCGGGCATTGGCCAGGAGCTGTTCGGGGTGCGCGAGTACCGTCCGTCAGACGGCGTCAGGTTCATCCACTGGAAAGCCAGCGCAAAACAGCGCAAAATGATGGTGAGAGAGTTCGAAGCAAATTCCGTAAGCCGGGTAATCCTGCTTCTCGACGTGGAAAAGAAATTCGTCGGACTGGACCCGGTGGACAGCAATTTCGAATTTCTGGTCAAGACCGCCGCCTCGATCGCCAGTTACCTGGCGCAAATGTACTGCCGAATGCTCTACATCACCGGCGACAACAAAGGCGATATCAACATGATCTCCGGGGAATCCGCCGTCATCAGCAAACAGATCATGTATTCACTCACCACCATCGAGCCGAATGAACAACCGCTGCTCAACCTGGTGGATGCTCAACTGGATTTCTTCCGTCCGAATTCAATTCTCTACTGCTTGAGCATGTCTGAGCCGAGGGCGCTTCAACACCGTTTCGAACAGCTGCTGGAACGCGGCGTGGAAGTCCGCTGGATCTACGCCCCGGCCAAATATTTCCCGTTCGCCGAGATGAAAAGTCCGGAACGCCGCCCGGTTGCCTCTGAGCAGGCAAAGTCGGCAATCGTGCCTTATGTGGCGTGGCGGAGCGCCAGTATTTCGAGGATGTTGATGTATGGCTGATTCTATTATCATGCTTCTTCCCCAGGAAGCCGGAAAACGTCCGGCGGGACGCAGTCTGCACTGGATGTACTTTTTCTTTTTCGCCATGGCGGTGACCGCCGCGCTGTGGAGACACGGACACCCGGTTTTCACTCTGGCGGTACTGTGTTCGATCCCTCCCCTGGCCTGCATGGTTTACGTTCCGTACAAGATCATCAACCGGGACGTCCGCACCATTTTGCAGGTACTGGTGGCGGCGGGAGCGATGGCGTGGGGATTCTACCGCTTTTCCCAGCATGTCCCGGCCGACAAAGTGCTGGTGGAAACCATTGCCGTTCTTGGTTTGAGTTTTGTTTTCTCCCTGCGGTCGGCGGATTACGGCTATCTGATGTTGATCAGTATCCTGCTGCTTCTTTACGGGGCGCTGCTTCCCCGGCTGATGTACCTGATAATTATTGTCGTGGCATCGGTTATCGGGCTTTTGCTGCTTTATCAGTCGCGAATCATCGCCCTGGCCGCCGACCCTAACACCCCGGTTCCCAAATGGATATTTCTCCGTAACTGGCGATACTTCCTGCTCCATTTCCTGATGGTGCTGGGCGTGTGGTTTTACATTTACACGCTCATGCCCACAACCGACCGCCCCGGACGCGGCATTGTCGAGGTATCGTTCAGAAACGAAAACGATTCATTTCTGCCCCCGGACTTCAAACACTGGCTGAAAACCAAACCGGCAATGATCAAAAAATCACCAACCGGTTCATACATTATGCCGGGAACAAATCCCAGCGAAACAAGCAAAAAATCAGGACCCAAGGTCGATGCAAAATCAAAAGAGGACACGTTCACGGCGGACGGCAATGGAAATTCCTCCGGCCCTCCAGGTGATGAAATCGTTTTCCGGGTTAAATCCCCGGTAAAATTGTACTGGCTGGCAAAGCTTTACAATGTTTATGACGGAACAACCTGGACCACCTCGAAAAACTTCAGCAAAAAGCAATACCGCGGTTCAGCGAAATATATCGAGGATTTCATGGAAATGCGCCAGGATTTCATCATCGACAAATGGCTTTGTCCAATCCTGTATTCCGCCTACAAGGGAACGTATTTTCAGTTTTCAAGAACCCGAAATTTAAAAACGACTCAGACTTTTTACAGCATGATACTGGATGACGTTTACCCTCAACTGCCGTTCAGTTACGAAGCGTCTTCACGAATCCCCAGGATAGACAAACTAAAAGCAAAACCGGTACAATACATAGAAAAAGGCAAAAGAAAAATTCCGCGGTACGTTCCCTGGAACGAAAGAATCAATCCGTTCGTTTATATGAAGCTTCCCCGTAAAAAAATCAGCAAAAGACTAAGGAAGCTTTCGCTGGAACTTACCAAAGGCATTACCAATCCCCTGAAAAAAGCAACCGTTCTACGCGATTACCTTCGTAAAAATTATAAATACAAACAATTTTCCAGCCGCGTTCCTGAAGACCGGGAAGCCGTTGACTATTTTGTATTCGACCTGAAGGAAGGACACTGCGAGTATTTCGCTTCCACCCTGGCGGTAATGGCCCGGATAAACAAAATGCCTTCCAGAGTCGCGACCGGATTTTCCCCGGGCAACTTTAACGCCCTGACCCATTACTTTGAAGTGCGGGAATACCACGCGCACGCCTGGACCCAGATATTCATCAACGGCATCGGCTGGCTCACTTTCGACGCCACCCCGCCGGGAGAAGTTGTTTCCCGCACCACCCCGATCGGCCTCGGCAGCCTCCATGACCCGTTCGGCGACGAATGGCGCATCATGCCCCCGGAAATGACCACCGCCACCAAAAATGCCATCACCGAAAAACTTCGGGAAATGGATGCCAGTAAAAAAGCCGGGGAAAATGAAAGCGTCGCTAAATCCCTTGCCATGAAAATTGCATTGGCCCCGGAAAAGATCGGTAAATCCATTGACAAAATAAAAGATAAACTATTCAAAAAAGATGAGAAAAAAACCGGGTTCAGCTTCCAGAAATTCTTCAAAACCATCACCAGAAACCTGGGGTTGATGTTCAAACGGTTCGTTGGCGGGTGGCAACAGTTGTATCTGTGGGTGGGAACACCAACCGGGAATATAATAGTGGTGCTCCTGGTATTCCTGTCGCTGCCGTTGATTTGCCTGCCGTTCATTCGCGGCAGCATTAACCGGCATATCAGACTTTGCCACTGCCGCGAGTGGTTCGCGGAGGCTTGCAAGGAAATCGAATCCGCCCCGGCATCATGCATAACCAAATGCTATCATATCACCAGGGAACTCCTCGAATTGACCGGATATCCAAGAAGCAACAATATGGAACTGTTCGACTACGGCGCCTCCCTGAAAAATTTCGATCCCCATATCTGCAAAGATACCCTGACCGTGCTGTTTATCTACTCTCAAAGCGAATACCGCCCCGGCGACCCCAGCCTTAACGAAGCCAAAATAGCTTTCAGCCGGATGCTCAGACTTAGAAAATACCTTCTCAGGAGACTTACCGGCAGAACCCCAACCGACGTCCTGCCGTTCCCGGAACCAAAAGAATTCCCCGATTATGAACACCACCTGTAATAATCTTGGATTTTCGGAAGACTGTTGTTATATTTATAAAAACGGGGGCATACAGTGATAAATAATAATTATCGCATGACAATTTTGCTTGCGGCTATAACTGTATTTATTTTTTCCGGGATTGCTGCGTCCGCCGGACTTCCGGCAATGCCCGTTCCGGCCCAGAGTTCACCAGTGGAAATCGAAATGATCTCCCGTTCCGACGCTATGCTCTTTTGGCTGTTCGGCGGCGCTTCCGGCATCCTGCTCTGCGTAATCCTCCTGTACCATTACCGCAACCGCAACTACGAAAAAAAGCTTGAAGAAGCCAACAGCCTGATTTCCGAATACAAGGAAAAGCTCGATCAGTTGGAAGATAAACTCGACGAACTTGAAGAGGACAACAAAAAAATTTCCGAAGAACTTGAAACCAATAAGAAAGTCCTGGGCAAAAAAGACAAGACAATCGAAAACCTAAGACAGACCGTCAACAGCGAGTCTTTCGACGGACGTTTACCGGTATGTTCCCACTGTAAGGACATCCGGGATGCCAAAGGATTCTGGCATCCCATCGAGGAATATCTGGAGTGTTTCGGAGAAATCGACTTCTCGCACACCATCTGCCCGACCTGTGCGAAAAAATTCTATCCCGACATGTTCAAGGACGGCACAAAACCGTTCTCACTCACCTGGAAACAGAAATAGGTTTCGGTTTCTTGATAAACTTGAATGCAGAAAACAATTTTTCAGCGTCAACTTTCGCCGATGGTTTCCTGATAATCTGCAACACATAAAGGTCGCCTCGTATGGGAAATATCAACGAATCAGACACAAGCGGCTGTTTGGTGAAACTCGACAGCAAATTATACGCGGGGAATCCCAGGAAAGTACGCTTTTTCCCGGAAATCTTCTTATATATGCCGCCAGAATAACAGCCGCGTTCAAACGCTTTTATGAAAGCATCGTCATTTCCCTTTGCCCAATATTCAACAGGAGTAACCATCAGCATCATCAAAGTGGAATCTTTCTGCATCAAAGCCAGCATTGCATCGTCTTTGACTTCGTCGTTCCAAACATAACCTTCCGGCAAAGTAAGCTGACAGTTGTATCTCTTGAAAACTCTGGTCCGGCCGGATTTCTCCTGGCCCGTCAACATCACCTGGAACATTCCCATCGCCAACAGGACAATCATTACTTTTTTTATAGCGTAACCTTTCATTTTGTCACTCCCGCGGTTTCCGGAAATTCGTCAAGATTGTAGTTCGGGAGCATCAGGGCGTCGACAAAATTCATTTCAAACTCAAGAATCATGTTCAGCGAAACGATTTTCGGGATCGTAAGGATTTCGCGGTAGGCTTTTCTGGCGGCGGGATCGAGCAGCGCCAGGTAAGCCCCGGCCAATGATCCGTTGCCCACCGCCTTGGAAATATCGCGAGCTACTTCCGGCAGCATTCCGATGGTTATCGCATTGTCGATATCGATATATTTCGCGAAGCCCCCGGCCAAGTAAATCCGCTTGAGGTCTTTAAACGTATATCCTTTTTGCGTAAGCATGGTTTGGAGCCCGGCGTAAACCGCGCCCTTTGCCTTGAGGATCGATTCGACGTCGGCCTCGGAAACAAATACCGGACTACCGGTGTCTGACTCGGCTTCCGGAACCAGCACACAGGCATGAGTCTTGCCTTTTGTATCATCTACTTCAAGGTGCTTCCCGGACTTTTTCAACATATCGAGATCAAATCGGCCCATGGAATTGATAAGTCCGCACCGGAACGCACAGGCGATGAAGTCGATAATCGCGGAACCGCAGATGCCGATAGCTTTTGCGTTGTCGATAGTGCGAATATCGAAATCCAGTTTATCATCAAAAGAAATGTGTTCGACGGCCCCGAGGGTCGCGCGGCAGCCACACTGCATCCCGGCTCCCTCGAAAGCAGGTCCGGCGGCGGCGGCGGCGGCGGACATTTCCCCGTTGCCGGCCAATACCATTTCGGAATTCGTGCCGAGGTCGACAATCGCGGTAAGTTCCTTCTCGTCTTTCAGGCCGGTAACGTACAGGTCGGAAGTAATATCGCCGCCAATATAACCGGCAATCGACGGCACAATGTAAACCACGCCGCAACCGTGCATTTTCAAACCCAGATCACCCCCGAGACAATCCGCGTAAATGTTGGTCACCGGCTGGAACGGCAAAGCACCGATGCTTTCCGGGGACAGCCCTAAAAACAGATGCGCCATCACGGTATTCCCGGAAATAGTTATCCCGAAAATGTCTTCATGGCTGTGTCCGGTGGCTTCACACATTTCATCGATCAGGTGATTTATGGTGTCGTTGATTACCAGATCCTGCATGTATTTAAGATTTTCCTGGCTCGACGCGGCAACGGAAATCCGGGAAGCCACATCGTCGGCGCGGCTCATCTGCTGATTGTACATCGAAGCCTTGCCGATAATTTTGCCGTTGTGCATGTCCACCATGATCGCCGCCACCGTGGTAGTGCCGATGTCTATCGCTACCGCCAGATTGTGTTCAGTGGTGTCGCCGGATTCGAGATCAATCAGATGCCATTCATCCTGGAAACGGCCCACAGTGGCGGTCAGTTCCGGGGTTTCGCGGAGAATTTCCGGAAGCTTTCTGACAATATGCAGACAGCATGAAAGTTCCTCCACCTGAGGCTCCTGTTTCCTGATTTCCGCCCGGGTGCGGTCCCAGTCGGGAATTTGAGTTTCAAGTTCCGCCTTCGGGACGTTCAACAGCAACTTACGGATCAAGGGTTTAAATTCATAATCACAGAGTTCGAAATTAGCGTAAATTTTACCTTCGGTCTTCAACACCGCGGTCTTCGGGACAAACACTTCGGCGTCAGCGCTCAACACCCGGGTTTGACAGGACAGCGCGGATTTCGGATTGGCAGTATTTACCGTTACCGCCTGCTTGCCAACCAGAAACTCACCGCTGATCAACTTCACTTCACATTTGCGGCAGATTCCAAGACCGGAACATTGCAGGTCCAGCGGGATTCCAGCCTGTTGGATCAGGTAGGAAAGCGGACGGTTCCTCAGGGGTTCGATTTCCCGTTCAATTGAATCAGTTTTAATTACAACAGCCATAATGCTTCCGTTTTTACTGCGCCAATCTGCTTTGCAGACGGTGCAAAAGTAGGCTGGTCTTGGCAAGACCAGCCACCGGGGAGTGTCCCCGGATTGAATGGGCAAAGTGTTTCACAACTTTGCCGGGATCGCAACGCATCCCGGCCACTCGATCCAAACACACTGTTTGGCCGGGGAGTGTCCCCGGTTTGAATGGGCAAAGTGTTTCACAACTTTGCCGGGATCGCAACGCATCCCGGCCACTCGATCCAAACACACTGTTTGGCCGGGGAGTGTCCCCGGTTTGAATGGGCAAAACAGCTACGCGAGTTTGCCGGGATCGCAAAGCATCCCGGCTAATATTTTTAAGCATTTTCTTAGTAGGGACACTCCCTACCCGCCAAAGTCGCTTAGCACTTTGGCCATACCGTGCAGAGACACTCCCTGCTATTTGCCGAGAAGTTTGTCCACGGTTTTAACCGCTTCGTTGGCATCACAGCCATAGCCGTGAGCGCCAATACTGTCGGCGTAATCCTGGGTAACCGGAGCGCCGCCGATAACGACCTGGACATCCTGCCCCTGGAAAGCATCAACGATTTCTTTCATGTAAGGCATGGTGGTAGTAAGCAGCGCGCTGCAACATACCACGGTAGCACCGTTGTCCACGGCGGCCTTGAATTTTTCAACATCACAGTTCACGCCGCAGTCGTCCACATCGTAACCTGCGCCCTTGAGCATGATAGCAACAAGGTTTTTGCCGATGTCATGAAGGTCGCCCTTGACAGTACCGATGGCAACTTTTCCGAGAGATTTGTGATCGCCGCCGGCGAGGGCCGGTTCGACGAGTTCCAGACCGGCCTGCATGGCGCGTGCCGCGATCAGCATTTCCGGAACATAAACTTCGTTACGGGAAAACCTGTCGCCCATTTCCCGCATCGCCGGAATCATTGCGTTGTCCAGCAGATTTGCAACGTCCTCGTTCGCGTCGATCGCCGCCTGGATGGTCTCCACGGTGAGGTTGCGGTTGCCCTTCATGATTGCTTCTTTGAGTTGACCTAGATCAGCCATAACACCTTCCCTTTTTTTTGGTTATGATTTAATCAGTCAGCAAATGCTCGCCCGCCCCTAATCCAAGGGCTTTTTACATTTACTTACATATAAACATTTGATTACCTTAATCAAATTATTTTATTTGTTTAAGCTTGATTTTTCGCGATTTTATCTAGCTGGTACTGAAATTCCAGTGCGCTCAGGTTACGCAAAATCAAACTCATTGCGGTTCCCGCCCCTGGAGCGATTTTATCAGTCATCACCGGTTTGACGCTTACCATGCCGTTGATCACTTCCACGAAACGGCGTTCGCCGCCGAAATCCACCACGCCCTTGCCCCGGATTATCTGGTTCCGGTATTTCTCCAGAAACTCGAAAAACGTGGCTTTCGGCAACGGTTCAATCCGGCGAATCTCGCACGACTCGGTATTTTCCGGCGGCTCGGTGCATAGATGATAACCGCTGTCAGCACCTGCTGTTCTTTCCACTCCGGCCATGATGCCCGATTCTCCCACCGGGAACTCGCAATTGACGGTCCGGAACTGTTTTGCGCCGGGATTGAGTTTTTTCAATTCCCCGGCAACTTCATCAACCTGCTCCGTTTCCGCCAGATCAGTCTTGTTAATCAACACTACGTCGGCCACTTTGACCTGCGCGCTAACCGTCGGCATGATCGTTGCCAGCTTCGGAAAATTCAACGCATCCGCCACGCAAACCGTGGCGCTCCGCCGGTATTCCCGCCGCAAATAATCGGTCTGCAGCAGCGACGTAAAATCGCCGGGTTCCGCCAGCCCGGTGGCTTCGATCAGCACCACTTCAGGCTTCACCTCTCTGGCGATATATTCCAAATCCCTAATCAAATCGGTCTTAACGCAAACACAAAAAATACTGCCCTTGTTGATCTCGGCCAGGTAATGATCGCCTTCCGGCAGCAACGCGCCGTCAACCGGCAATTTGCCGAACTCATTAACCAGCACCGCAATCCTTTTTCCGGAAAACGACGAATCCCGGAGCAGGTAACTCAACAGCGTTGTTTTACCCGCACCGAGAAATCCGCAGATCAGGATTGTCCGTATTCCCGGGCTGTCCATAATCCATGCGCTTCCGCTATTTTATTCGTGGAGCGCTTTAATCCATTCTTTTATAATATCTTTTTCCACCACTTTGCCGGTACTCTTCACCGTGTACTTGGCGGTAACCACCGCGGGAGTTTTGAATACACCGTAGCGGCGGATTTCCTTTTCATCGGTGATTTCCTCGTAATCGATAGTGCTGCCAAGCTCGGTAATGGCAAGGTCGATGTTCTCGCGCATTGCCTGGAATTTTTCTTTGTCGGCATTGCCAAGCAACACCAGCTTGCCGCGGCGGTATTTAATTTTTTCTGAAAATTTTTCGGTGATGCGTTCGCGGATGGCCCTGACAAGTTCCTCGCGGGGCGGTATCCGGGAAACGAATTTGATCTGGCCGTCGATACAGATGGTCGGGATGTTACGCACGTAAAGCGAACTCATCATGGTAATGGCCTTGGGATTCTTGATCTTGTGTTCGCGCCACTCGATCATGTCCTCGAATTCCGGGGCAATCGCCCGGACAGCCTCGACCATGTATTGACATGGCGCACAGGCTTCTGAGTCGAGGGTAATAACATCCACAATGACCTTGTCTCCCACCCCGTAATCAGTCATATCGAGAAGCTGCTGCTTGGTTTCGGGGGTCTGGGACAATTCCATTGCCACCTGCCGCTGGTAATCATCATAAACCACATCAGCAATGGCTTTGACATTTTCCACGGGAGTTGCGTAGGGCATGTCGCATCCGGGAGCGAGAATAAAACCTTCGTCGCCGCCGATTTGCATACACTCAACCGCGTTGACTTTGTTGTCTTCCGGGGAACCGAGGAGCATCACGGTGGTCAGCTTCATATTACCGCCGAAAGCAACTTTCTTCTCGATGCAGATTTCCTTAACGTAGTCAAGGGAAATGTTTTCATCGATGGAAATAGCGTCGCAATGACAGTCGCACATTACTGAAATGTTGGCCTGGGCATGGCCGCAGACAAAGAACGAACTCTTCGCGCCGGTATGATTGATATGGTCAAATACGTCGGTACAGGGTTTCGAACAGAATTCCTTGAACTGGTCGGGACCGATCTGACTGGTCATCGGGTCCACCACCGCCACCACGTCGCAGCCGTTCTCAATGTAAAGGCTGCTCATCATCTTGCCGACTTCGGCGGCGAACGCCATCACTTTGTGAACTTTTTCCGGGGCATCGAACATTTTCATAAAGATGTCCGCGCCCATCAGATGCAACGCCAGGGTGAACGGGCCGGTGATAAGTCCGAACAGGGCAATATCCGGATATTTTTCGCGCATTCTTTTCGTGGCTTCCACCATTCCGGGGAGTCGGCCGTCGGTAGCGTTTGGAATCTTCAGTTCGTCAACTTTATCGGGATCATCGGCCAGAGGATGGGAAATAACCGCCGGGGGATTATCGTCCGCCCAGTTTAAATCGCAGTTGAGAATTTCAGCTTCAATCTGAAGATCGAACAGCACCGGAATACCATCCGGACGATACTGCTTGACAACTTCATCAAGTCCCGCAACGATCAAATCCGGGCTTTGCAGAAATTCGGTAGCGGTTTTATCGATCAGGGACGCCGCGTGGACACCGGTAAAAGGCACCCATGGAATCCGTTCCACTTTTTCACGGTTTATTGCTTTTAAAACCAGTTCCTTGCCGGTCATTATCCTCTTCCTTGTTATCCGTTTTTTTGACAATAAAAAAACTGTATAATTTTAAAATTTCTCTATTTTATGATAAAACAAGGGCATTTTTTGCCTTATTACATCTTTAATTTGGCTTTTTTTTGCTGTATATTAACATCCAGCTTGAAAAATAAAATCACCTCTGGATTTGATTTATGAAAACAATAGCGTTGCAAAAAAAGGAATATCTTCCGGTAAAAACCGGCGCCAATATCATGTTCCATCTGATCAAATGGAACAACCTCATGGAGTCGTTCAGCATGAAGGTCGGCGGCAATATCAACTACCACTCGCTGACCACCGAGGGAACCAGCGCCCACACCCACGAGTTCTGCGAAATCCTCCTGATCCTGAGCGGCAAGATCGGACACTGGGTCAACGGCGAAATCCATGAACTGATAAGCGGAACGCTGGTGTTTATCCGCCCGTCGGACGTCCATCGGTTCGAGCCGATCGGCAACCAGCCGTGCGAACTGGTCAACTTCTCGTTCCAACTCGAACTCCTGCTGGAATTCAGCGAATACCTCGGCAACGACTTCTTCCTGAAACGCTTCACCGCACCGGTTACCCCGCCGGTTTTCAAGCTGTCGATCTCCGAATCCGAGCAGATCGCCTCCGAACTGCTGAAGATCAACGCCGGACAAGCCTCCTCCCCGGAAATCGCCAGAATCAGGGTGAAAGCGATCATCGCCAACCTCTTCATAAAGTATTTTCTGGAACCGGCCACCTCCCTGATGGCTTCCTCCACCCCGGAATGGCTGGAAAAACTCTGCGAAAAAATGCGGAAACCGGAAAACTTTACTGTCGGATTAAAACGCCTCCAGCAACTCGCAGGATGTACCCCGGAACACCTCTGTAAATCATTCCGCAAGTACCTCGAACAGACCCCCACCGAATACATCAACGAACTCCGGGTAAACCACGCCGCCAGGCTCCTCGCCGACACCGATGACAAAATCTTTTCCATCGCCACCGACCTCGGCTTCCAGAGTCT
Organism: Victivallales bacterium; assembly: GCA_963678815.1. GTDB lineage: Bacteria > Verrucomicrobiota > Lentisphaeria > Victivallales. Next base: position 1,316,259 of record OY787460.1, on the reverse strand, counting down.
CAGCCGCTTTTATCATATTTTCAGAAAACACTACGGCATGTCACCCGCCAAGTACCGCCAGCTCCGCCGCAAAACCGATATCCCCGTTTGACCGGCTACGCCGGAAAATTAAGAATTAAGAAATTAAAAATCGGGGCAATTCCTGGACGGAAAGGGCATTTTCCCGTTGCGCCGAAAATGCGGACAATCTTTTGGAGTTCACTGCTTTATCTGTGTCTTTACACCCGCTTTCGGCAAAAGCGGACTACTTTCGGCTTTGCCGGAAAAACACAGCCTAAACATGACATTAGAACTAAATAAACATTTTTGTGAATAAAACAGCGTAGACCGACAGAAAACCAAGGAACGGTGACAGATAAACAATTGCTTCTTGAAAATGTGTCAGTTTCGGGTATTTCCCCAGCAATTTCCAGGTCATAACCCGGACAAGAAGATATCCTCCATACGGCAGAAAAAAGTAATGCGCCCAACTGCTGATATAACCGCCATCCAAAAGTATTCCGCACAGGACCGCAAAAATGATACACATCAATATCGTACTCGCGAATACCGATTCCGTGCTGCAGGAGTTAATTATCATCTAACATTTACGGCCTTTCATATGCATTCAATTGCTTTCATTATACTTTTTCAGCCAATGGGTTCGGAAGATAACGGAGCCGAGGATTGCCGAGAGAAGTCCGCCGAACATTGCGCCCCAGATCGAACCGCCAACCCAGGCGTAGCAAAGCATCGGACCGAATTCATCTGGCACGCCGAAGAATGCCCGTTTGTAAAATTCCGGGCTTAATGTGGCAAGCCCCATGGCAATGAGTCCACCGATACCCCAGCAGACAAGAACCGCGAAAAATATCCCGATCAAGTATCTCAATACTTTAATATATGGATAATCACCCTTTGTAACTGTCCCGAAAACCGTGGCGAAGATCAAGGCGAAAATGACTCCGTAAAGCAACCCCTCTAAAATTCCCTGGGCAATGCTGGCGCGCCACACGTTCTGCACATCATTCCACCGCATAATCGTTTTGAAATATAACGGACTGACAGCCCCGTTAACCATGTTGGTGACCGCACCGGTCAATCCGCCCATAAAAATACAAGTAAACGCAACAGCAATAATTATTAATGGGCTCTTTCTATTCATATTTAATTATACCTTCTGTAAATTCGTCAAATAACGGTTCATGCCCCCACCAGAGGATATCGCCGATGATTTTCAAAAGTATCAGGCTTGTTATGATAAGGGAAATCCAATAGACAATCCTTATATTAAATCCGGGTTTTTCCGACCTGCAAATTGCGTAACATGATAAAAAACAACCCAGAATACCTCCCGGCAACGAAATCCAGTCAAAAAAACCGCATATGCAACATGTCAACATGCCGTTAAACACGGATACCAACAGGGCCAAAACGGTTAGTTCCGTATAACTTCCATTCTTTCTCATTGTACTAAATATTCCCAATTTGATTACGTTTAAAAATATCCGGCATTCGCGAGTTATCAAATTGGAAATAAATCGATTACGATGGCGATGACGAGTGGCGATGGCGAGTTTTTTTCAACCGTGAACTGTGAACCGGCGCCTTCAGGTGCCTTCTGTGTCAAAATTTCACCGGATGGCACAGCTTACAGTGTGTCATTGTGACGCATCTCGTTTTAACATTTCAACGTTTTATATTTTCTCAAATATCTTGTTTTCATTTGTTTACAAATTTTTCTTCCATTTTTGGCATATACTATGCTAAAACTATTTTCAGGAAAAGTGTAACGACACAAGCATAAAACCTGAAACAGAATAAGGAGGTGATTAAAATGCTGTGGTCAATTAACAGAGCACTGGAAAATCCGTTTGCGACCATGAGAGGTTTGCAGCGGGAAATGAACCGGCTGTTCGATTCGGCGGGAGGCGGAGAATCCTTCCCGGCGGTGAACATCTGGGGCAACGATGATGAAATCATCATGAAATCGGAACTGCCGGGGGTAGATCCCGAGTCGCTCGATCTCCGAATCGTGGGCGATCAGCTCACAATCGAGGGAAAGCGCAAGCAGGACGAACCCGGCGAGGACGCCACGTATCACCGGCGTGAACGCGGCTGCGGCAGTTTTATCCGTACTTTCAGGCTGCCGTTCCAGGTGGACGCAAGCAAGGTGGAAGCCAAATTCCTGGACGGGATACTGAAAGCGACTCTGCCACGCGCTGAAGAAAGCAAGCCAAGAAAAATCAAAGTGACTTGCGAATGAGGAAAGGAGGTGAGTGAAATGACCGCGAAAGCTAAAGAAACCAATGTTGCGAAAGTAAATCAGGCGGAAGTGGAACCAACGCGCGACAAGCCCGTATTCATTCCCGCTACGGACATTTACGAAACCAAGGATTCGATCGTACTCATGGCCGATATGCCCGGAGTTTCCCAGGACAAAGTTGATATAGTCCTGGAAGACGACGTACTCACCGTGTCCGGTGAGCAGTGCAGTTGCGAACCCGAAGGGCATCAACTTCTGCACCAGGGCTATCAGACCGGGATTTACCGGCGCTCCTTTACGGTATTGAGCGACATCGTTCAGGACAATATCTCCGCAAAAATCAACAACGGAGTCCTGAAAATCGTTCTGCCCAAACCGGAAAAGAAACAGCCGAAAAAGATCGAAGTTAAAACAGCTTAATTTAACCGGCCGTAAATTTTGCGGCCGTAAACTTTCGAAGGAGGTGAATTGAAATGATTAGAGACCTGTTACCATGGAAAAAACATAATGACGTTGCGGTAAGGCGCGAACGGGAGGACAATCCTTTCTCGCTCCTTCACCGACAGGTCAATGAGTTGTTCGATAACTTTTTTGACGATTTCTCAGGCAGTCAGTTCCTGGCCGCCAAAAGTGAAATATGCCCGAGTTTCGACGTAACAGAAACCGACGACGGTATCGAAATCAACGCCGAACTCCCGGGAATGGACGAGAAAGACATTGACGTGTCTCTCGACAATAACGTTCTTACCGTGAAAGGTGAAAAGAAACAAGAGCATGAGGAAAAAAAGAAAGATCATCATGTTTCGGAACGCAGCTACGGCATGTTCCAGCGGTCTTTCAGCCTTCCCAGCGGTCTTGAACACGACAGGATAAAGGCCAATTTCAAGAACGGAGTACTTAAAATAACCATGCCAAAATCAAAGGAGGCAAAAGAAAACCGTAAGAAGATTGAGATTCAGCAGGACCAGGAATGATCCCTGGCATTTTCAGCGTAGCGGGAAAATGCAATTTCAATCCAAGAACAATCCTTGGGCCGGGCTGGTAAAACAGCCCGGCCTTTTTCATGGAAACAAAAAAAAGACTCAGCTGAAGCTGTGAATACCAACAAATTGTTACGTATTTCCGGCATAGCACTTCGGCCGTTCCATCCAAAGTTTGTTTGGGATTAGTAGTCGGCGAGTCTTTTTGAATAGGTTGACACGGGAGCCATGACGACCCGGAATCCGCAAGTGGGGTTGGCTTGTTCAGGAGTTTTCATCTCTTTTTTTGCGGTAAAACTGCATTCATCCGGCAAACTCTTCCAGGAACCGCCGCGCAGCACATATTTAGAATCCTGCAGCTCATTGTTGGTATCGGTATCGGAAGTTTCCGTAACGTCGTCAGCATTCAGACACCATTCCGCCACGTTTCCCTGCATATCGTAGATACCCCAGGGATTCGGCGGCTTCATTCCGGGCGGATAGGTACTCTCTTTGCTGTTTCCCACAAACCAGGCATGGTCTCGCAACCATTTAATATTTTTTTCAAAGTTAGGGTTGTCTTCACTCCCGGCGCGACAGACGTACTCCCATTCGACCTCGGTGGGCAGCCGGTACTCATACCCGGCCATCAGACGTTTTGCTTTGGCTTCTCTTTCGGTGAGACGGCGGCAGAACTCCATGGCGTCGTTCCAACTGATATTGTCAACCGGGTTGTTGATAGAATATTCAAACAGGCTGGGATTTTTCCACATTATCGCTTTGTATTGTTTTTGGGTAATCTCGAATTTCGCGATCCAGAATGTCCTGGAAATGGTCTTCCCGGTGGCGGGAGCTCCCCCCGGAAGCACACCGGGATCGATAGGGAGCATGACAATATTCAGATCCGGCACGACCCAGGGAAATCCCAATCTGGGATTTTTAAGATTTTTCAGGAAAGAATAGGTTTTAACACCGTTCAAATCGTGTAATTGCGGCTCCAGCATCACTTCAAATTCCTGATCGTCGAGTTCAAGTTCTGTTTTAAACGGTTCACAGTTTTCCCCGTCCACCTCAACCATGTATTTACCGGGCTTGAGTTCGAATTTTACTCCTGAGGGGCGAAGCGCCTTTACCAGATGCACCTGGGTTTTGTCCGGACGGTATATTTTCAGTCCCGCCCCGGCCGGTCTGACATTGAAAAGATACAGAAATGACTCCGGCTTATCCGTATGCCCGGTAGCCACCGGGACAACCGGCTTGCGCTGGTTTTCATTGACTTTCGGAACAACCTTGTCGCTTTTGGGAATCACGATCAGGTGATCGCGGTATTCATACATTACCGCTCCGAAAACAAACACAAAAATTGCCGCAATCGCATACAGCGGAACAGGGGAAATGTTTTTGTTGTTGACCGTCTGGATATCTTTGGCGAGTTTTTCCATCGCCTGATACCTTGCTTCAGGCTTAGGCTGCAGACATTTGATAATTATCGCATCCCAGGCGGGATTGCATCCAAGCTGTGAAGGCAGGTCCCATCCGCCGGTGATCTTCCTTCCGGTCAACATACGGTAAATAATCAGCCCCATCGAATAGATATTGCTCTGGGGGGTGGCCGGTTCCCCGGTTTTCTGTTCAGGGCTCATGTAATCATATGTTTCGATAACACTTTCCGCGCGCTCTCCTTCTTCCGCCGGATCTTGATTATGCACTGGGGCATCTGGTTGCTGCTTTTTGAACAAGTCCAGCAGGAACTCGATGCCGGTGTACTTCATAAGCAGACTGATAAAATACTGGAAACTGTCGTCCCGCGGTTTCAGGTTTATTTTCAGGGTTCTGTCCACCTTCTCCGGTTTGACCTTGCTCTGCTCGTCACTGTCAAGTTCCGACAACGTCTGTCTTTTCTGATTCAAAGTAAACTTGATGACTTCCCTGATAAATTTGTGTCCGACCAGCTGCATGGTGATAAAGTCGGTAATCATCACATGCTGGTCTTTGTCGAACAGGATATTCGACGGTTTAAGATCATTATGGGTATAGCTGCTGTAACGGTTGCTGTGGGCATGCTGAAGGGCTTCGCAAATCTGCAGCGCAATTTTTTTAACCTGGAGTTCCGGCATTTTCCCTTCGTAATTCACCCAATCCTCGAGGGTAAGCGGAACAACGTCCGTACCCTGAATATAGTCCGTTATCACGTAATAGAGGTCACCTTCACTGCCCAGGTCACGAGTGTGGGCCACACCGGTATGGATATGGTCGCGGATGTCCCCGATCGCCGACTTGAACCGGTCTTTGTATTCGTCATCCATAACCCGTGAAGGCGGAAGCAGTTTCAGGATAAATTTCTTATTGGTAAGAATGTCCTTGACAACGTAGGTTTCGCAGATTCCCCGGTATTTAATCAGGCGCAACACCTGGTACGAACCGATAACCCGGCCGTTTTTAAGGGATGCCTCCTGCTCCTCCTCGGGAGAGGCGAACCCGAAATGTTTCCAGTTTTCCAGATTTTTTCTGGGAATTTTCGAAGTAGTATCAAATGTGCTTTTTTCCCGCGTGGGAACTTCGGACTTTGCATCACCATTACCATTTTTGATTTCAGTATCAGCTATTGAAATCTCTACTTTTCTGGTTTTGTTGTTGTCCTGCTGAATATGTTCCTGATTATCCGGCATTAAATTCTTGTGCTTGTGAAAAGTTGTAAATCGAGAATGAAACAATCAATTATATCAGAATCGGAAGAAAAAATGAAATCGATTTGGGGAAATCTTTTCGGTCATTCGATCTGAAGCAAACGTTCCGGCCGGATCAGGCTTCCATTTCCAGGAAGTTTTTCAGTAACTTGTGCCCGTGTCCCGTAAGAATGGACTCCGGATGGAACTGGACGCCGTAAACCGGTAGCTCGCGGTGTCTTACCCCCATGATAATGCCGTCCTTGGTTTCAGCGGTGATTTCCAGCACTTCCGGACAAGTCTCGCGCTCGATCACCAGCGAATGATACCTGGTCGCTTCGAACGGGGAAGGAAGTCCTTTGAACACATCGCAGTCGCGGTGATAAATATCGGAAAGCTTGCCGTGCATCAGGTACGGGGCATGAACAACTTTGCCGCCAAAAACCTCCCCGATGCACTGATGCCCGAGGCACACACCCAGCACGGGAATCCCTTTCCCTGCAAAATATTTGATGGCCTCACAGGAAATCCCCGCCTCCCTGGGTGAACAAGGCCCCGGGGAAATAAACAGCCGCGACACCGGCTTTTCCGCCAGTTCGTCCATGTTTATATGATCATTCCGCACTACTTCCGGCTTATTCCCCAACTCCCCGAGGTACTGAACCAGATTATAGGTGAATGAATCGTAATTGTCTATCATCAGCAACATTTGCCTGTCTCTCCTTGAATTTCATTCAACCTATACAATACTCCAGGTTCAAAAAAATGGAAACCCGCAAAATACATTCTTTTCGCAATCCTTTTTCATTTTTCAACGTAGTTGCAATTTGGTTCTCATTGTATTATATTAAAATTCGTAGAGATAGAGATAAAGCCGGAACCCGGTTCCGCTCAGAAGTTCATATAACATCAAGAAAGGGGCTAAACAATGCCTGAGCCCGGCGCAAACAATCCTGATAATTCTTCAGAAGATAAACCTAAAAAAATTGTCCTCGGCCCTTCGGGTGGCAAGGCCGCCGGTCCCTCGGATCCAACCCGGAAAGCTCCTGCATACCAAGATGGGGAAAAACCGAAGGAAGAAGGAAAACCGGCAGCCAGAAGAACGATCAAACTGAAACCGCTGGCAAAAAAACCGAACGCATCACCTTCCGCCAAAACCATGGTCCTGAAAGCGCCGAACCAGGGTGGCTCCGATTCTGAAACGGAAGAAACTTCCAAGCTCGAACGCCGTTCCGTTGTTCCTCCCGCACCGGTAAGCCCCTCAACTGCAATCGGCAACGAGGACGAGGAAGCTGAAGAAACCGTTGCCATCGACCGGAAGGCCGTAAGAGCAGCGGTATCAGCACCGGCCCCGCAGACTCAGGAAGAAGAAACCTCCTCCGTTGACCGTAAAGACATCCAAAAAGACGACGCTACCGAGGAAACATCCTCAATTGAACGAAAAACGTTACAGGATAAGTCAAAAACCATCGGCTTGGCCAAACATGAAGAAACTTCTTCCGTTGACCGGCAGGAAGTAAAAGAAAAATCCGCAACCATCGCCAAAAGCCAGGAAGAGGAAACTTCCTCCGTCGACCGGCAGGAAGTAAAAAGTCAGCTCGCAATCATTTCTCACGGCAAACAGGGCGAAGATGATGAGGACGCCGATGTTGAAGAAACAGTTGCCTTGGACCGTAAACCCATAAAACTGGCCGCAAAAACCCAACCGGAAAAAACCGAGGATGACACCGAGGAAACCGCCGCGGTTGACCGCGCCCCCGTAAAGCTTGCCGCCAAAACCCAACCGGAAGCAGCAACCGGCGATGACGCAGAAGAAACCGCCGCGGTTGACCGCAAACCGGTAAAAGCCGCGGTTAAAATGAAAGCCGATGATTCTGAAGCAGGTGAAACCGCCGCGGTTGACCGCAAGGGAACTACCGGTGAAATGCCTGCGGCTGAAGGCATCGAAGAAACCGCCGCAATTGACCGGAAAAGCATCAAGAAAGAAGTGAAAGAGGAAGAAGAGGCCGAGGAAACCGCCGCAATTCCGCGCTCCAAAGTACAGCCTCCGAGACCGACATCACCCAGCGCCCCAACCATGGTGCTGCCTCAGCCAAAAACCGGCGAAGAACCTGAAAAGCCGGCAAATGTAACCGGTGAAGAAGATGTTGACGACATTGTTGAAACCGTGGCAATGGACCGGAAAAGCGTCAAAGACGCCGTTCCCCGCCCCATGCCAGGAGCAAAACAGACAATAAAACTGCGTCCGCCTACACCGACAACCCCATCCGGCGATGGCGCCACGGCCGGCAAACCGGCCTCAGCTTCAACTATAAAACTCAAACCTAAAACTCCAGGGGAAGAAGCGGCCGCACCGGAAGCAAAGGACGCCGAACCGAAGGCAAAAGCTAAACAGACTATCAAACTTGTTCCCAAAAAGGCCGCAACCGCCAAGCCTTCCGACCCGACTGTCAAGGTTGACGTGGAAGAACAGTCTAAGCAGGAAGCTCCCAAGGAAGAAGCAAAAGCTCCAGCCAAACCTTCAGCTCCAACCATAAAACTGAACAAACCTCCCACACCTGCTCCACCCAAACCCGCTCCGCCCACACCTGCCCCGCCAGATGGCGCAGCCGGGGAGACACCGGAAGCCCCTGCCGCCGGGGAAGAAGCTGGCGGAAAGCTTTCCATCAAGGAAGAATCCGGTGGCGGCGGACTGAAGAAAAAGCTTTCCATCAAGAAAGAGGAAAAAAAGGAAGAAAGATTTGTCGAAGGCTCCGCCAGCCCCGATGGTGAACAACCCAAAACCGTAATCGGCACAGGCGGCGGACCGAAAAAGAAAACGGCGGATAAAGATGAACCTTCAATATTGTTCGTATTATCCTCTCTTGTCGCGTTGCTGACTCTGGCCTATCTGGTCTTGGTTCTCGGCGGACAATATGCCAACCAATGGGAAGGCCAAACCATTCCGGTCCCCGCGGCAAGTGAAATTGCCGCAATGATCGGCGGAAGCGGAGACGGCGCAAAGGCTGAAACTTCCAGCCCGGCGGAAGAAGTTAAGGAAGAAGCCCCGGAAAAAGCGGAAAGCAAGGAAGGCGAAGCGGAAAAACCCGCCGCCGAACCCGCACCGGATGCAAAAGCCGCTCCGAAACCGGCAGCTCTCCCGGAAAATAAACCGGCCGCCGCCCCGAAGAAATAATAAGCTGTTATATTATATACGTTAAATTATACAGGATACGGTTCGCCGTATCCTTTTTTTTAAGGAAAAACGATCATGCCGAACAATTTCACGGGGATAATCTTTGATATGGACGGGACATTGACGGTTCCCGCCCTTGATTTCAAGAAAATCCGTTCGGAATTGGGAATACTCGAAGGAGACCTTGTGGAAGTAATCGAGTCCTGGCCGCAACCGAAGCGTCAGGATGCCTGGGACCTGATCGAAAGTCATGAAGCGGTTGCCGCCGCCAAGATGAAATTCCAGCCGGGCGTCCCGGAAGCTCTCGCCAAGTTCAAGGATTCAGGATTGAAACTTGGCATCCTCACCCGTAATTCATTGAAAAGCACCAGGATTGTAATTGCCACGCTTGGAGTCAAATTCGATACCGTCCTTACTAGGGACTTTCATGTAATCAAGCCTGACCCCGAAACTGTGGCTCACATTATCCGGGAGTGGAACGTGCCTCCGCATGAGGTCCTGGTGGTAGGCGACTACATTCACGACATAACTTGTGCTCAAGGCGCCGGGGCAAAGGCTTGTTTTTACGCAAATTCCGGCATGATTTCTTATGCGGAACACGCCGATTATACAGTTGAATCGTTTGCGGAACTCGAAAAGCTGGTGCTGAATGCAAAATAAACTGATGAACCTTTATGATAAAATGTTCTCGGCATACGGCCCGAGACACTGGTGGCCGGGAGACACCCCCTGGGAAATATGCGTCGGGGCCGTACTGACCCAGAATACCAACTGGCGGAATGTCGAGCGGGCTATCGCCAACCTGAAAAATATCAATGCCCTTTCCCCGGAAAAGATCATGGCAATGCCGCACGAAGAACTGGCCGAAGCTATCAGACCATCAGGATACTACAACCTGAAAGCAAAACGTCTCCGGGCGGTCACCTCCTGGTGGCTCGAAAACGTAGTAAACAACAAACTTTCCCCGGACGAAAAACCGCTCGAGTATTGGCGCGACTCGCTGCTTGAGGTGAAAGGCGCCGGACCGGAAACCGTCGACAGCATTCTGCTTTATGCCTTTAATCTACCCACTTTTGTTATCGACGCATATACTAAAAGGATTATGGCAAGGCATTTCGGAACCGGGAAAGACATTCCGTATGACCAGTTGCGGAATCTGTTCATGGATAATCTCCCGCACGATGCCCGGTTGTTCAACGAATTCCACGCCTTGTTCGTTGAAACCGCGAAAAACGCTTGCCTGAAAAAATCCTGCCTTCCCGAATGTCCACTTCGATAATCGGTAAGTTTTTCATTAACCGCCTTGAATTATCGCATTGAAAACAATAAATTGCCTGAGTTTTAAAGTAGCCGCTTACGTAAAAAGAAAAATTTAAACTGGAGAAGAACCATGCCAGCAAAAGTAGATGCCGACACTTGTACCGGATGCGAAACCTGCGTCGAGTCCTGCCCCAGCGAAGCCATTATCATGGAAGATGGAGTCGCGGTAATCCTGGAAGATGAATGCGTTGACTGTGGCGCCTGTGTAGGCGAATGCCCACTCGAAGCCATCAACATGGACTGACCAGGAAACAGAACAATTCCATCACTTTTAAGCCGGAATGTTAATTCATTCCGGTTTTTTTTTGCATTAATCTCCATTTTTCCACAGTTAGGTATTGACATACTTCTAATACTCAACTATACTTAGTTAAAGATTAGGAGTTGGTTTATGCAAACTATCAGTCTTGAACGAAGCAAGGAATATCCGCTTTACTTGCAGTTGGCGGCTTCGTTGCGCGACCGGATTGACCGAGGCGAATTTGAACCAAACGAAGCATTGCCTTCGGAGACGGAATTCTCCCAAAAACTCAAAATCTGCCACCTCACCATCCGCAAAGCCTTAAAGAAACTTCAGGAAGAAGGCTATATATACAAGATTCGCGGCAAAGGCACATTCGTTTCGGAAAAACAAAACTCCCCGGAACTTGACGATATCGTCGACAAGCACAAGGTTGTGGGTATTTCCGTGCCGGAAAGCAGTGAAGACAGCCATTCCGGCCTGACCTGCCGCGGAGTTGTGGATTACTTTCATAATCACGCCTACCGGGTAATCAGGATGGACTATATCAATATGCGCGAAGAACGCATTCGCGTGGAACGCAACCACAAATTCATGTCCGGCCTGATATTGCGTCCGCCGCTCAACAACGCTGATGCTTTTGAAAACCTCAAATATTTTTCCCGTGAGTTAAAATTGCCGGTGGTTTTATCGGGCCATGCTTTCACCCGTAAAACACCTCCGGTCGACATCGTCCGGAGCGATGATTACAACGGGGTGCGCGATATCATCGGGAAATTTTTCCTGCGGGGACACCGCAGAATTGCATTCATAACAACAAACCTTCCGGAAGACGGATTCAGCCCCAGAATGGAAGGTTACCAAAACTTTATGAATGAGGCTGAACTTGAACCGCTACACATCAATCTTCACGGAATTCCACAAACCAGGAGCGGCAGTCAGGAACTTTGCAAAATCCTGAATGACTGTTTTAATGCCAAACAGCCTCCCACGGCGATCCTGGGAGTAAATGATTTAACGGCAATCGCTACATATAATATTCTGAATTCCATGGGAATCAGAATGCCTGACGATGTTGAGCTGTCCGGATTCGGTGACGTAATTTCGCAATCCCCTTATTATGCTTCGATGAACCTGCCGGTCAGCAGCGTCAAAATTGATTACGCCAAACTCGGGCATGAAGCCGCTGAAGTACTCATTAAGCGAATCAAGAATCCGGAGAACCATGAACCGGAACTGATAGAAATACCAACCAGATTTATCAAAAGAGGAACAACGCGAGAATAATAAAGAGTCAAGAAAGGAATAGTGAAAAATGCAAAAGAAAGATAAATTTACGCTGATTGAGTTGTTGGTTGTAATCGCGATCATTGCCATACTTGCGTCAATTCTGATGCCGGCGCTGCGGCAGGCCCGGGAGTCGGCGCGAAAAATAGCCTGTGCAAACAATTTGAATCAATTGGGCAAAGGCATGGCGCTGTATTACGGTGACAGCAATGATTTTAATCCCGGTTACACCATCGCCAACGATGCCCTCTGGCATGTGATTCCGGCTTTTTACAACGGAGTGGTCGACGACATGACCGCAGATGAATTCAACGATAAAATGTATTATCCGGAAAAATACGGAGTCAACCGCTGTCCGGCAGACAATTCGGTTATGGCAAACGGTAAAAAATCAACTAACTACGGAATGAACGGCACATACAAATATACCTCCGATCCGGACAATCATTACGGAATGGACAAAAGGTTTATCCACCATGTAAAACAACCATGTTCGGTAATGCTGCTGGGTGATGGCCCGAGCAACAGTTATGCTTCCGGAAACTCCAGCAGCCGGATCTGCAATGTCCAGCCGGGATACATCATAAGTGGCGAAAACGCCGTTCCTTATGCGGCAAGGCATCCCAGCAACACACTCAACTACACCTTTGTTGACCTGCACGTGGAAAGCAAACCCCAGGACTGGGTAATAACCGAGGTGAACAAAAACAATCTGACCGTATTTTTCGACAAATTTCAGCAATATTAAAATGTAAATTTATACAATCACCAACAAGGATATTTCTTCATGCAAAGCATATTTCCCAGAATCATCCTATCGGCTGGCATTATCATGCAATTGTCAATAGGATGCAACTCCTTAACTGCCGCTTCCGGCATTCCGCTGGCGGCAAACGGCAAGGCCAAGGCAGTAATCGTCACCCCTGAAAAGGCTTCTCCGCCAGTAAAATTTGCCGCTGAAGAGTTACAGGAATATCTGAAAAAAATCACCGGCGCGGACTTTCATGTTGCCCATAAAATTCCGGAAAGCGGTCCGGCAATCATCCTCGGGGAAAAATTCGGCAAGAGCGCCGGCATCGACGTCAACAAGTTAAAACGCGACGGTTACACGATCAAAACCGTGGGCAATCGTATCTACATTGCCGGGAAAGACGATGACAACAAGCGTGCGGAAATCCTGTTCAGCGTAAAAAAACCGTTGCCGAAAAAAATATCCAACGACCAGCGTCATAAAGAAATCGGCAACACGTCCTGGGACTTTCAGCGCGGCACTCTCAACGGAGTATATGATTTTCTTGAACAACTTGGCGTCCGCTGGTTCTTTGCCGGTCCGAAAGGCGAGATGGTCAAAAAAAGCAAAACCTTGAGCATCAGGCCGATAAACAAAACCGAGGAACCGTATTTCGATCTGCGGGTAAACGGCATGATAGCGTTCATGGGACCAAAACGCAAAGGGATGTTTGATGAAGAAGAATTCAAATATCTCGGCTGGACTTTACGTAACCAGCGCCTGTGGCTGGTTCGCAACCGCGCTTCGTCAAAATGGATGGCCTTCAATCACCGTCCGAAACGCCAGCAGTGGGGCCGCCGCTTCGGTAAAAACCATCCTGAATATTTCGCATTGCTAAGCGACGGAAAACGAGCGTCCAATCCCAAGGGCTGGAGAATCTATTTGAATTACACCAGCAACGGCATGCTGAAAGAAACCGTAGAGGACATGGATGCGTACTTCTCGGGGAAAAAACCCGAATTGCGGGGCATAAAAAGCATAAGAAAGTATTTTCTCAACAACGGTTGGGAACCCAATACCGCCTACGGTGATACTTTTTCCCTGCTCCCGAATGACGGCCTGCGCGTGGACCATTCACCTGAAAGCTTGAAATACATCAGGGAAAACAAACCGCTCCCCTTCCGTCACAATAATTACATCTGGCAGTTCGTGGACAAGGCCGCGCGGAAACTTAAAAAACGGCAGCCGGACAAATATATTACCTGCCTGGCGTACCAGTCGTACTGGGAAGTTCCCGATCCGGACGTTGTCAAAAAGCTGCCGGACAACGTGATCGTGGGCATCGCGGCGTTGTCCGGATGCAGCCGGGTCAACACTTTTATGGTAGACAAACGCCGGAAAGACTATCTTGACCTGTTGAAACGCTGGAGCAAAATGAGCGACACCCCGATGCTGTTCTGGACCTACTGGCTGTACCGTTTCAAACAGGCGGACCGCAAAGGCGTTCCCCTGCTGATGCCGCACGGCGCTCAGAAATTCATCAAGGCCCATGCCCCTTACGGCAGATATATGTTCATGCAGCACGATTGGCTGAACTTCACTTTCGAGATTCTCAACCGCTATATAGTTTACCGGTTGCTGTGGGACCCGGACGCCAACGTGGATGAGCTCGTTGATGACTACTGTAAAATGTCGTTCGGACCCGCCGCGCCGGTAATGAAGGAAATGCTGACCGACATCGAAACTCGGTGCGAAAAAAATGCAAGCACCAATGCCGACCTTGTGGCCATCTGGGAGCGCGGATTTCCAGCTGGAACCATGAAGGATTATCGTAACCGGATTACACAAGCGGAAAAACTCACAGCCGGAACCCGTTTCGCTCCCAACGTTGAGCTGATGGACAAGTATTTCCTCTCCCCAATGGAGAAAGCGCGAAAAAACTACCACGACAAAATAAAGGCGCTCCGTGACAAGGGCAAGGACATAATCAAGGCTTATTCATGCCCGGCGCGGTCAATAAAAATCGATGGCAAATACGACCACGCCTGGAAATGCATCGGCGGCAGACCTTATTTCAACAATGTCAACGGACGGGTGACCAAGCCGGTGGCAAAGCACCGCATCCGCTACAGCAAGAAAGCACTATATTTTCTGTTCGATATTCCGGATACGGATGCTGTAAAAAAACTTGACGCCCACCGTAAAGACTATCTGGAAATCTTTCTGGATGTCAATAACGACCGGGAGACTTATTACTGGATGCAGATTTTCCCCGACGGCAAATTTGTGTCCCGGAATTTTCCCGGTCCGGGCGAACCCCCGCTGGATTGGGACAGCAAGGCAACAGTTAAAACCAGCGTGAATGACAAAGGCTGGCTGGTTGAAGTGGCCATTCCATTGAACTCAATCAAGCTCGATGGCAAAAACTGGTTGAAGGACATCCAGATCGGAGCCATGTTGTGCCTGACGAAGATGGACTTAGTACACGGCAAAAAAATCGGCGCGTTCAACACGTCCAACCCAATTGTGCGCGGGGGATTCCATAATCCCGGAATCTTCAACCGCATGAGGTTCGTCGATCCGGAAACCTTACGGAAAGCACATGAAGCCAAACGCAAAGCAAAATCAAAACAAGCAAAAAAACATAAGATTAGAAATGACTGAACAACCAAATATACTGCTGTTAATGACCGACCAGCAACGGGGCGATTGCCTCGGCATTGACGACCACCCCGTGCTGCAAACCCCTTATCTTGATGCGGTTGCCGCAGACGGGATCAGATTCCGCCACGGTTATTCGGCGTGTCCGGTCTGCATCCCGGCCCGGCGTACGCTCATGAGCGGCAAAACTCCGCACGGCCACGGCGTTTACAATAACTACGACACGTACATGGAAGGTCCGACTCTTCCCGAATGCCTGGGAAATGCCGGATATCAAACCCACTTGTGCGGCAAGCTGCACCTTTGGCCAAAACGCAAACTGTACGGTTTCCACAGTTCAGACTGGGCCGACGGCCCCGGGAGCAAAAAGGAACCGAATGACTACACTAAGTTCCTGTCCGACAACGGAATCAACATGCCGGAAGCCTCCCGCTCCCACGGCATGGACGGCAACGGCTGGGCGGCGCGTCCCTGGCCTTATGAGGAACGGTATCACATCACCAACTGGACCACCGACTGCGCGTTACGGTTCCTGGAACACCGCGACCCGACTATGCCGTTTTTCCTGAAAGTAAGTTATTTCCACCCGCATCAGCCGGGCGTTCCCCCGGAATATTACTACAATATGTACATGAACATGGATATTCCGGCACCGGCCCGCGGCGAATGGGCAAAAGTTGATGAAATTCCCCGGCGGGGCATGCCGGTTAATTCCACCCGGATCAATCCTGATCCTCTTGTAATGAAGCAGTTCCAGGCAGGATATTTCGGCTGCATCACTCATATCGATCACCAGATCGGCAGAATTCTCCAGATAATCCCTGAAAATACCATCGTGTTATTTATTGCCGACCACGGCGAAATGCTCGGAGACCACGGTTTCGCCCGGAAAGGTTATGGCTTCGAAGGTTCCGCCAGAATTCCGTTCTTCTTCAAATTCCCGGGAAACATGAATATTTCCAGCAAACAAGTGCGCGATGAAGTCGTTGAACTGATGGATGTAATGCCGACCTTGCTTGATGCCGCCGGCGTTCAAATTCCGGACAGCGTTGAGGGCAGAAGCATAATGCCGCTGATCTCCGGCAAAAATGAATCCTGGCGGAAATTCATCCACGGCGAATGCGCGGCACTGGGCGAACCCGATAACGTCCCGAAAACCGGCATACAATACCTTACAGGCGGAAAGCGGAAATACATCTGGCATCCGGGAACCTCAGAAGAGTTTTTCTTCAATCTTGAAGAAGATCCCAATGAACTCCACAACCTTGCCGGGAATCCAGAATTTGAAGCGGAAATAGAAACCTGGCGGCAACGGTTGATCGATATTCTCAAAGACCGTCCCGACGGCTTCACCGACGGTAAAAAACTCCTAAAAACCGAAGGAATCACCCGACTCTGCATTCCGGAACTGTCAAGGCCCGGCATGCCCATGGCCCGAAATGGCAAATGGGTCTGAGCCATTACCATCCCCGCCTCAAGCAATTTGACAATCATTGCATCCGTGTTAGAGTGCATATAGTTGGGAACGGTAATATTTTTCCAGTAATTGCAAAACTTGGGGATTTATACCGAAATGCAAATCGGTATTATCTAGGAGGTGTTTATTTCAAGACTTCAGATTCCGCTGAATAATATTCTCACCAGAAAACAAATCTACATCAAGGAGGGGACTACGGATGAAAATTCGCAGTTTTACTATTTTCGCGCTTGCAATGGTATTTGCAATCGGAGCCTGGGCCGCTGAAGACTTTCAAAAGACATATAATGAGGGAATGGCTCTCTATAAAAAAAGGAAATACAAAGAAGCCGCGCCTGTTCTGGCGGAAGCCGTCAAACTGGCAACGAAAACCGGAGAAAAATATCAGTCCATGTATTATCAGAGCGTATCTCTGCAAAGATCCCGGAAATATCCTGAAGCATTGAAAATTTCCAGTGAACTTATGAAACTGGAGGGACTTTCCCCCAAACAAAAAGATTCCGCATTCAGTCAAAACCTCCACAATATCTATTACACAAAACAATATAAAGAAGTAGTTGATATTGCCGATAAGATCCTTGCAGACGACAAAGCAAGCAATTACCAGAAAATCATGTCCTGCTATCTGGGTTACTTATCCTGCATCAGGATGAAGAAATATGACCAGGCAATAGAATTTGGCAAAAAGCTTGCCGATTACGATAAAAACCCCAAGAGCACCTGGAATGCCCGGAGTATGATTTATCCGGCCCAGGCATCACGCTACAATAGAAAATATCAGCAGGCGCTTGATTATCTTCCTGAAGATGAAATCAAGAAGATGAATCCGTATCGCCAATACGATGCCTATATAGAGAAAAGTTATTCAAACTCCGCCTTGAAAAAGTATGACGAGGCTGCCGCTGAAGCAAAAAAAGCCATTACCGCAACAGATAACAAAGGACAAATAGCCGTGGGCACGGTAATTCTGATAGAAGCCCTGAATACCGGAAAAAAATATGAAGAAGCCATGGCTTATGAAGAACAGATACCTAAAATAAAAAGCCAATACTGGAGAGCCCGTGGTCTGATGCGCCTGGGACAAAATCTTCAGAAGCAAGGCAAATTGGATGAAGCCAGGAAAAAATATGAAGAAGTTTTGAAACTCAAAACTGACAAACGGATTAAAAGAGAATGTCAAAAAGGCATCCAAGCAATTGAAAAAGCAGAAAAGGCTAAGAAATAACTGCTCTCAAATTGCATAATCCCGAGCGCGGCATTTGTTTGACGCGCTTTTTCTTTTAGAATCTCATATTCATAAACCGCAAATCACTACTGTCCGGTAAAAAAACACATTAAAAACCCATACTTTGCCTTGCAAAGTTCTTTTCACTAGATTATATTCCCTGTAGAGCAAGGAGATCATTTACAATGATAGCGAGCCACGTGCATGACGCATTGTCGCAAGTAAACAGACTGCAGGAACTGATTGCCGCAAAGAAGCAGTTCAAGGGGTATTCATGGATCGCCAGACTTTTTAACGCGGTCATGGCAATTACCTGCGCCTGTATTCTTTCGTTCGACGGGATTGCGTCAACTCCCGGATCTGTCCTGATCGGCTGGGGCATTCTTCTTGCCGTAACCGTGGCGGTCAACTACAGTTTTGTGCTTTTCTGGTTCCTTTTCGACCGCGAAGTAAAAAAAGATTTCAGTAAGGCATTACCTGTGCTGTATGCGTTCCCCACACTGTTTGCCGGGGGAGTGATCAGCATTGCCATGATCGTCAACCAGGAATATCGCTACCTGTACGGCGTATGGATGTGCCTGTTCGGACTGACGCATCTATCATACCGTTTTTCTCTGCCCCGCATAAACTATGCAGTGGGCTTCTTCTATCTGGCATGCGGAACTTTTTTCCTTATCGTTTACCCGGTTCCATTTACTAATCCCTGGCCTATGGGAATCGTGTTTTTTATTGGCGAACTGTTCGGCAGCCTTGCGTTTTACCAGATTCGCCTAGGCAAAAAAACGCAATCACGGAAGGTTTGTTAAAATGAGTAACACCGAAGATCCATACAAAGGTATCAAACAGATATTTCACGAACCTAACAGGCTGTCTATTATGTCGGCGCTCTGTGCGTCCGAATCCGACGGCCTGACCTTCACCCGGCTGAAGGAGGAATGTTCCCTGACCGACGGCAATCTGAACCGGCATTTGAATTCCCTCCGGAAAGCAGGGGCGGTTCGTGTTGAAAAGAAATTTGTCGGCGTAAAACCGCGCACCACTGTGTTCATCACCGAAAGCGGGTATGCCGATTTTTCTGAATACCTTTCGGCTTTGTCCGAAGTTCTTCAGCAGGCGCAGGATGCCCTGCCGAAAACCAAAGGTTCCTCTACCCCTTTTTTTGATGCTCTTCGGGCTAAATCATAAACATTTTCCGGAGGTTTTTAACCACAAAAATATCTTGATCGAATTTTTTTATTACCATTTTACTTTGCATTGCAAAGTTATTTTCCCAAGAAAGAGGAAATACGCCATGAAAATTAAACTCATCTCTCCGCGCACTCAACTGCGCCCAATGGATTCCCTCTGGAAAGTCCGTATGGCGCCGCCATTGTCATTACTGGTCCTGGGTGCATTGACCCCGAAGAAACACGAAGTGAAAGTTGTCGATGAAAACGCCGAAGAGATCGACTTCACCGACTCTCCTGACCTGGTAGGTATTACCGTGAAAGTCGATACTTTCAATCGCTCAAAACAGATTGCTTCCAGATACCGGATGCGCGGAATCCCGGTGGTTGCAGGCGGAGTCCATGCCACCGCCACTCCCGAACAATGCGCTTCAATTGCCGACGCGGTGGTCATCGGGGAAGCCGAGACGTTGTGGCCGCAATTGCTGTGCGACTTTGAAAAAGGATGCATGAAACAATTTTACCGGAACGAAAAGCCGGTGGACATTGCTTCCGCGCCGGTCCCGGACTGGTCACTGCTTAATCAGGATAATTACTTATTCACCAACACCTTGAGAATTGGCCGGGGGTGTCCGTGGACTTGCGACTTCTGTTACAACAGCTGTAAGAACATGCATTCAAAATACCGCATGAAACCGGTAAAGAATATCCTGGCGGAAATCGAGTCGTTGCGTACTAACCACGTGATGTTCATCGACGATAATTTCATCGGCAGCATAAAACACTGCCGGGAACTGTTGCGGGAATTCAAGAAAATGAACCTGACCTGGCATACCGCCGTGTCCGCCAACATCGGCAATCACGAAGACATCCTCGACGACATGGCTGAATCCGGTTGCCGCACCCTTTTTATCGGTTTTGAAACAGTCAACCGCAACAGTCTTTCCGGGTGCGGAAAACGCCAGAATAAAATCGAACAGTACAACGATACCGTCAGGAAAATCCACGAACGGAAGATGATGGTCAATGCAAGCTTCGCGTTCGGATTCGACGAGGACACCACCAATGTATTCCCCGACACTCTCGCCTGGCTGAAGAGCAATAAAATCGAAACCATGACCGGGCACATCCTCACCCCCTACCCCGGAACCGTCCTTCACGAACGCCTGTGCCGGGAAGGAAGGATAATCGACCGCAACCTTACGCATTACGATACCGCCCACGTGGTTTTTGAACCCGCCCGGATGTCCGCACAGGAACTGTACGACGGATACCGCTGGATCTATTCAAAATTTTATTCCATAAGTTCAATCCTTGAACGCATGCCGCTTGCCAGGGAACAATGGATCGCATACCTGGAATTCGCGCTGATATACCGGAAATTCGGCAAGCTGACCTCATGGCTCGGTGACAAACTCGGGATGCGCCGGACCGCGAAACTTGCAACATTCCTGGCGTACCGTCCCAAAATGCTGGAGTCTCACAAACCGTCATCGCCCGAAAAGGTAAACTTTGAAAAACTGGAAGGAAATTGGGCATACAGGAACACTTGACAATTTGACAATGATACGCCGTTACAGATTTTGCCAACTCGATTAATTATTTTTTATTTTTCTCCACTTATATAGTTGTTTTTTATACATTTTTATAGTATTTTAATCGAGTTGGCATTTATTGAAATGGTGATTTTATGGTTTCCGGAAGGACAGGACAAAGAGTATCGCGGCGGGACGTGGCAAAAGCCGCGGGGGTCAGTCTGACCACCGTCACTCACGCCTTGAACTCCCCGCCTGGAGTCAGGATGAAATCCGTCACCAAGGAACTTGTCCGCGAGACCGCAAAGAGACTCGGATACCGTCCCAGCTACGTAGGCCGCGCGCTGGTTACCGGAAAAACCGCAACCATCGGCTTGCTTCAGCCGGAATTCACCGCCGTCACTTCGCTATTCTACCAGCGGATGATCCAGGAACTCGCCAGAAGCATGGAAGCCGACGACTACCACCTTCTGCTCCTTTTCGACACCCCCGAAAAGCGTTACAAAAAAGTTATCAGCAGGGGACAAGTCGACGGACTGATCGTCCTTCGCAGCAGGACCGATACTAAGCTTGCCGAGGAAATCCCGGAACTTGATATTCCAACTCTAACCGTAAATTTCAGCCTGCGGGACAGCAGCATCCCTTCCGTCCACAGCGACAACCGCAACATGATCAGGAACGTGATTGATGAAATGTCCGAGGCTGGATGCAGAAGCATTCTCGCCATCCACGATTATCGCGAAGCATTCGCCAACCGGGAAATTTTTGAAGAATTCGCCGTCGCAACCGGCAAACTGGCGGACAAAGGAATTGTCGGCTCAACCATAATCCCGTCGCGGAACTTCCGGGAACAGGTTAGGAACTTATGGAAGTCGGAACAGCGCTGGGACGGCATTTTTATCGACTGTGAAAGCTTTGTCTCTCAGTTTATCGAGGAAACCGTCAATGCCGGAATCACTCCCGGCAAAGATTTCCATTTCATAACGTCCTTATGCCTGGAAAATTATACTTCCATCCACGAATACGAAAACTGCATATATGTCCAGCAACCCTTGCTTGTAGGGGAAAAAGCCTGGAAACAAATGAAAATTTTACTCAACAAAGGAAAGTGCAATAAAGAGGAAGTTGTTCCATATCTCCGGATTGCCGGAGCAAAAATAAAGAAATAAACTGGAGACAGAATCATGTGCAGCAAAGTGCCGGTTTCGGAACTGGCGGTAAACGGCGCCCCAAAGGTAAGAACTGAACCATTTCCCGGACGCCATCTGCTTGGAACTGAAGAAAAAGAAGCCGTAAACAAGCTTTTCGACGATGCGATTGCATCGGGAAACGCCATTGGCTACAACGGCAAAATGGAAGAGGAATATTGCCGAAAATTCGCCGAATCGCTTGGCGGCGGTTTCGCTGACGGCGTAAACTCCGGCACTACCGCCGTTTACGTTGCGCTCCGGGCGCTCGATCCGGAACCTTTCAGCGAGATTATCGTGCCGTGCGTAACCGATCCCGGCGGAATCATGCCGGTAGTAATGCTCAACTGCATTCCAATGGTGGCCGACACCGTCCCAGGAAGCTACAACACCGGCCCTGAACAAATCGAAGAACTCATTTCCCCACGGACTTCGGCTATTGTTGTCCCGCATATCGCCGGAACTCCAGCCGACGTAACCGGAATCATGGCAATTGCCAGTAAACACAACATTCCGGTAGTGGAAGACTGCGCCCAGGCCCACGGCGCAAAACTAAACGGCCAACCACTTGGAACTTTCGGCAGTGTCGCCGCGTTTTCCACCATGTTCGGCAAACATCACTGTACCGGCGGACAGGGCGGCGTGGTTTTCACCAAAAATGAGGAAATCTACAGGAAAGTGCGTTGGGCATCCGACCGCGGCAAACCTTTTGGACTGCCGGCCGGTTCAACCAACTGCATTCCAAGCCTTAACTTCAATCTCGACGAGATCGGAGCGGCAATCGGTATTGCCCAGCTCGACAAACTTCCCGGAATCGTCAAGAGACGCCGGGCGGTTGTCAATGCGCTGGCCGATGGTTTAAACGGTCTCAAGGCCATAAGCGCTCCCCCGGAACTCCCTGGCGCGGAATCAAGCCGCTGGTTCTGGATTGTCGAATTCAATCCGGATGCCCTCAGTTGCACCAAGGAGGAGTTCTGCAATGCCCTGGCCGCCGAAGGCCTTACCGTTCAGTTGGACTACCGTAACGGCATGCCCCACAAAATGTACTGGTTCAAAAATCGTGCGGAAAAATTCCCGTGGAACGCCCCTCAGTATCAAGGCGATCCCAACCGCGAATTCCCCTGCCCCAACGCCGAAGTCACAATGGACAAGCTGATCAAACTCGCCATCAGTGAAAGTTGGGGCGAGCAGGAGGTTAACGATATCCTGGAAATATTCCGGAAAGTGGAATCCGCATATACCCCCTGATTTTGCTACTTCTTCGGAAAGTATTTTACTCCGGGAAAATTCTTGAAGCCGACGTCCTGAGTCCAGAGCACGGCATCGTTTTTTCTTGCCGTAGCAAGGATAATACTGTCCGCCATCGGCAGTGAATGACGTAAGCTAAGGGATGCGGCCGCCATTGCAATTGGACTGGTAAGGTCAATTATTCTGGCCTGTTGCATGGCGGTAGCACCTTGTAGTGCCGCATTTTCCCCGCTTTCCCGTAGAAGCACCTTAAAAACTTCATAAATTGTGATGACGGGAACAATCAGTTCTTCAGTATTTTCCAGCGGAGCGGAAAAACTCGAAGCGTTTGGACCGTCCGCAAAATACTCGAGCCAGCCGGAGGAATCAACTACATTCATATTCTGTCATCTTCCCGTTCAAAGGTGGTATCAATACCCTTGACAAAGCCGCGCAACTCGGTAATATCACGTTCAGGAATTAGCTCTACGCGCTCCTCGTATTCAATTACCTGCATCTTCTGACCGGGTGACAGATTAAGATGGCTCCTGACCGGTTTCGGAATAACTACCTGGAATTTCGGCGATATTGTCACTGCTTGCATGTCAAAACCTCCATCGATAAACTTATGGTATTACAATAACTGTATCGATGAAATTGTCAAGGCTTACACGTATAAATAACATTAATCTCATAAAACGGTGAAAGTTAATTGTGTTCTATTCTAGTGTCAAGTCAAGCGTAAAATGCCGGTAAAGATTGCGGAAATTTCATGGAGCAGGCTGGATTGGAAAGGATGAAGGGCTGCCGGGGCAACTCGAATTCTTTCCGGCCCGGAATGCTTATGAAAGAACGCAACCGCTTCGCGGCGAGTTCCTTTTGAACGCTTTTTATTTAAAATTTCTTGTCCGATATTATATCGGACGGCGATATTTTTCATCAAAATCATTTTAAAATCCTTCTCGTCTTTACGACATTTTATCGTTGACTTGACACTAGGTTTTGATCTCAGTTCTTTTTTTACCCATTTATCGTCAAGATAACAAGGACGGGCAAAAGTTCTGCATATACTTGTATTTATATAGTGGACTTCGGCCTTGTTAGGCCATGTACCTACGTAAATATTACTATCAAAACTCTTTGGCCAATATGAAATGTAATTTTCTAATTTAATGGCTTTATTTCCATCAATTAAAAAGGTTCATGAACACTTAAAGGCATTCTCTTTTTCAGGTAAATCCTTGATAACAAGTATAATAATGCAAGGATTTACCTGAAAAAGAATTATAAACAACAATGCAAACATATAAGTGCTTAATCATGTGTGACATACCGAGTTTAAAAATCAGCTTAAGTTGTCTAGAACCTAAATCAATATTTCATCATCAATCAAGTTTTTAATTTTCACCTTATACACATATGGAATAAATTTTTCGGCTTCAATGATTGACTTAATCATTTTACAGCGTATTATATGATTATTACAATCATACAAAAAAGCGAAAGGTAATGATTATGGACAAGGTTCTCGAGGCTATTTACGGTCTGGACAAAGCGGCGACAGACAAGTGTGCGGATAACGTGATGCTGGGCGGCGGAACTCGCGGCGGACCGGTATTGGAACGCGGCAAAGGCGTACACGTATGGGATTCCACCGGCAAACAGTATGTCGACTGCACTTCGCAGAGTTGGGCGCTGTACATGGGATACTGCAATGATGAAATAAATCAGGTAATCCGCGAACACATCGAAACCCTGACCCACATTCACCAGGGATTCGACAATAAACCCAGATTTTACCTGGCTAACAAGCTGGCGGAACTCGCCCCCGGCAACCTGAACCGGGTTTCATTCACGGTCGGGGGCGGTCCCGCGATTGAAGCGGCAATGAAAATCTGCATCAAGAACGTGTCACCGGCGCGCGACTTTGTGTGCCTCTACGACAGTTATCACGGCACTACGCTGGGAGCAATGGGCGCTTCCTGGATTTCCACCAAGTCGAATGGACGTTACATGGGTGGGGCCAATTTCCTGCCGCTGACTAAACCGTTCATCAGGGTCCCGAACCCATACACCTACCGGAACCCCTACGGAGTTGACTCTGAAACCTATATCGATATGTGTCTTACCGCGACCCGCGAAGTTTTTGAACGCGGCATTGCCGGAAAGCCCGCCGGGGTGATCGTTGAGCCGATCCAGGCCAGCGCCGGACAGATCATTCTGCCACAGCGTTACCTTGCGGAACTGCGCAAGCTCTGCGATGAATTCGAAACTTTGCTGGTTTTCGATGAAATCCAGACTTTCGGCCGGATCGGGGAAATGTTCGCCGCCAGCTATTTCGGCGTTGAACCTGATATTATCGTTCTGGGCAAAGCTCTAGGCGGCGGTTTGCCGCTGGCGGGAATCATTGTTTCCGACAAAATCGAAGGCTTTTCCCCGGACACCGAGGAACTCCACACTTTCGCCAACCCGACATTGTCAATGGTCACTTCCGCGAAAATGATCGCGATGCTGGAAGCAGGCGTACTCGAAAACTGCCGGGAAATGGGACAATACCTCGGCGACACCATCAAGGGAATGATGAGTGAATATCCGGAAATCGGCGAAGTTCGCCAGGCCGGACTTCATCTCGGCGTGGAATTCGTGAAAGATCCGGTATCCAAGGAACCTATCCCGGATGAAACCGTGGCGATACGCAAGGAAGGGTTCGACAACGGCATCATCTTCGGTCTCGGCGGAGTAAGGAAAAACGTGCTGAAAGTAAAACCCCCGCTGATTATCAGCCGGGAAGAATGTGACGAGATTCTGGAAAAATTCGCAAAATCCGTTAAATCCGTACTGAGGAAATAACATGATCAACATAAATCTCAGTGGAAAACTGACTTTGGTGGTAGGCGGCGCCCGGGGAATCGGCGCGG
Organism: Victivallales bacterium; assembly: GCA_963678815.1. Lineage (GTDB taxonomy): Bacteria > Verrucomicrobiota > Lentisphaeria > Victivallales. The sequence goes on along the minus strand of OY787460.1, from coordinate 1,290,240 downwards.
AAGTGGCTAAAACCGTGGCAAAGTGCGGCAGCAACGTCGCCTGGACCTGCCTCGACATCCCCGCCGACACGGAAGCTTCCGAAAAGTTGCTTCAGGAAGTTGCCGATGCGGGAGTAAAAGGTTGTTACGAAAAAATCGACTGCACCGATGCCGAAGCAACCAGGACATTCGCAGATAAACTTACCGAAGAATTTGGAAAAATCGACGGCCTTGTCCACTGCGCCGGGTTTACCTGTCCGGTGTCAATGCTGGACCTTGACGCGGACGAGTGGCGGCGCGTGGTTGACATCAACCTTAACGGCGCGTTCATTTCCGTGCGTTCGGTGCTGGATGCCATGATCGCGAACGGCGGCGGATCGATTGTGCTTGCCGGTTCAGCGGCGGTGGTTGCCGGCGGCGGCGGCCGTGCCGATTACGTGTCAGCCAAGGCCGGACTCGAAGGGCTCAACCGGGCGGTCACCAAGGAATTCGCCCCGAAAAACATTCGTTGCAATATCGTGCATCCATCGCTGATCGAAACCGATCTGCTGAAACAACGCTATCCGGATCCGGAGGACCGCAACAAAGCGGCGGAAGGCGTACCCCTGCGCAGACTCGGCCAGCCAGAAGACATCGCCAGCCTTACCGCGTTTTTACTTTCCGATCTCGCGGGATATATTACTGGTCAGGCAATTTTCGTAGATGGCGGCAGAACCTTCTGCAAATAACCGGGGAGTGTCCCCGGAGTGAATGGGCAAAGTGTTTCACGACTTTGCCGGGATCGCGAAGCATCACGGCCACTCGATCCAAACACAATGTTTGGCCGGGGAGTGTCCCCGGAGTGAATGGGCAAAGTGTTTCACGACTTTGCCGGGATCGCAAAGCATCACGGCCACTCGATCCAAACACAATGTTTGGCCGGGGAGTGTCCCCGGAGTGAATGGGCAAAGTGTTTCACGACTTTGCCGGGATCGCAAAGCATCACGGCCACTCGATCCAAACACAATGTTTGGCCGGGGAGTGTCCCCGGAGTGAATGGGCAAAGTGTTTCACGACTTTGCCGGGATCGCGAAGCATCACGGCCACTCGATCCAAACACAATGTTTGGCCGGGGAGTGTCCCCGGAGTGAATGGGCAAAGTGTTTCACGACTTTGCCGGGATCGCGAAGCATCACGGCCACTCGATCCAAACACAATGTTTGGCCGGGGAGTGTCCCCGGAGTGAATGGGCAAAGTGTTTCACGACTTTGCCGGGATCGCGAAGCATCACGGCCACTCGATCCAAACACAATGTTTGGCCGGGGAGTGTCCCCGGAGTGAATGGGCAAAGTGTTTCACGACTTTGCCGGGATCGCGAAGCATCACGGCCACTCGATCCAAACACAATGTTTGGCCGGGGAGTGTCCCCGGAGTGAATGGGCAAAGTGTTTCACGACTTTGCCGGGATCGCGAAGCATCACGGCCACTCGATCCAAACACAATGTTTGGCGGAAAAAGGATCAGAATGAACGAACGACACAAAAAAATGCTGGCAATGCTGGAAGAGCGCGGGGAAATGGATGTCGCCGCGCTGTCGGAAGCTCTGGAAGCTTCGGAAGCGACGATCCGCCGCGACTTGAGCGTACTGGAATCAGACGGTAAACTCCAGAGGACTTTCGGCGGCGCGAAGATACGCCCGGCGAGCTCGCTTCTGGAGTTGACTTTCCAGCACAAGCGCGAACAGATGCGCAGTGAAAAGGAAAGAATTGCCAGAACTGCGGCGGGACTGGTAAAGCCGGGAATGACTATCGGCATCGACAGCGGAACTACCGCTTGGAGGTTCGCGGCCGCACTCCGTGGGAAATCTCCGCTTACGGTGATTAGTTCGGCTCTGGCGGCGGTTGAGGAACTCGGGGCGGTAAAAGGCGTATCAATTTTCTGCACCGGCGGTAATTTCAGGCTGGAAAACCTCGATTTCACCGGGCCGACCACTCTTGCCGCGATTGAAAAGCTACATCTGGACCTGGCATTTATTTCCGCCGACGGCTTTATTCCGGGCAAAGGAGCGTTCACCACTTCCGAGGACAGCGCCGCAATCGGGCGCAAGCTCGTGGAATGCAGCGACAAAAGCATTGTGGCATTCGATCATTCCAAACTAAACGGACGAGCGCCATACCGGGTGGCGGAGGTAGAAAATATCGATTACCTGATTACCGATTCAGGAATCAGCGAAAAGATAAAAAAACTGCTGGAATCCGGTCCTTATAAACTTATCACAGCGTAATCCAGACCGGGCTGGCCCAGGCGTGTTCGCCGTCGTCCTGAATAACTTTCAGGTAGTACCAGTGCTTTCCGGGATTCGCGTCTTCGTGCTTCCACGTGATTTCCATGTCCATTCCGGTTCCGGGGAATGATTTCACCAACTCACCGTTGTGGACCAACTGAACATCATCAATCTTCGAGCAAGCATGGATCGTTGCGTTTATTACCGTCGCGTCAGCCTTGCCCTGCCCTCCCATCGGTATGCCCGAGACGGAAAAATCAAGTAGAATTCTGGCCCCGGTAGTAGCATAGATCGATCTTTCGCGAAGGGCTTTGATCATTTCCTTGCGGCTAAGTCCAGGCATGACCGCACCGGTTATTCCGCACTTATGGGTAAGGTCTTTTGCAAAAGTGTGGGAAGCCCTGCCTTGACGCCCGGGATCTTCCACGGAAAATCCAACCCGGCCTTCGTGACAGTCACCGCCGCCGGTAAAACCGATCACCGCGCCCTCAACAAGCAGGTCTTTTACAAGATCCTCGAACTGCCCCCACATGGAACACAGCTCAATGAAACGTTCAACCTCAGGCTGGTGATGTTTCCAGAAGTCACCGGTATGGCGGGTATGGGGCCCGGCAACGAGTTCTTCGTCATCAATCATCTGCGGATAGACGACATCCAGATGGTGAGTTTCATCGAGCATACCGCGATATCTCGGCATACGGCCGCGAGAAGTGTAGATATTGCGATGGCCTTGCTTTCCGGCCCACTCGTAACCGACAAGAGTGCAGAATTTGCCGGGATCGTTAAAACTGTTGGTAACGTCCTGCATCCATTCCCATTCGTTATCGGAAAAGTAACAGGCGTGGTCGCCGCTGGCGGCGAAGTCAAAGCTGAAACAATCGCGCGCCATCCGGTACATTTCAGCAAAGTCGCCGCTGCCGTCGCTCATCTCGCAATGACCGTGGATTTCACCCCAGTATATTTGAGGCTTCTCCGAATCTTCCGGGACAATCTCCAACGGGTTGCTGACGGCCAGCGCCTTCCCGCTTTCGGAATCAATTGCCCTGGCGCGATAAATTCCGGGTTCAAGCTTCGGTAGTTCCACGGAAAAAGTAGATTTATCGGCAAAACTACCGGTAAATGGCAATTCAAGATCAATATTTCCAGTCAGTTCAAGCTTTATCCGCAACGGTTCTACGCGGGAAATCAGATTGCGGAACCGGTCAGTAACAAGCCCGTTAAGTTTGAGTTTTTCGCTTGAAAAACGTCGACCAGGCAGGAACAGGAAGAGCCTTTCAGCCGGACCTGGAATATATTCAACTTTATGCGAGTTTTCCGCAAGCAACGGAACAAACGGTTTGTCTTCTCCAACCGCAACCATAGTCCGGAGCGGGGGATAATGCATATACCAGTATAAAAGATCCACATCGGCAAAATTGCTGGCGTGCAAATAAGTGTAGTCGCTACGGTAGGACACGGTCAGTTCATCACCAGGAGCAAAACCTTCCGGCAACCGGCAGATAATTTCCGTTTTCTCGTGGGAATCAACGGATTTACGCACCATGACAAATTCGATTTTTTTATCTGATTTCATTATTTTCACGGCGCCGTCCGCACCCGGATCGTCCCATTGCGGTTCAGCAAAAGCCAAGTGGGAAAATAATTTCAAAATGGCCCCAGAGGGAAGTCCCGCCTTACCTGCCTTGTAAGTCATGGTAAAAACCGTTGGTTCGCCGGCAGTTATCACTGAAGGGGTGATGGTGGTGATTCCGGCATCCTCACGGGTAATGCCCCAAAGCTGTTTTTCCACGTCCTTAATCCCGCCGGACAATTCTTTATCGACTTGCGCGGTAATTACCAGAAACGATTCCCTTGCCTCCTTAATACTGAGCCCATAATATCTGATAATCGCAAAACCGAGCAAGGATAGTTCGGAAATCTTCACTTTGCCGAAATCAATCCATCGCCAGTTTCCCGCGTGATTCTCTTTTGTCTGGAAACGTAAATTGTCGATTTCCACTTCCGGATTTTTCGCGGCGGTTCCCAGCCATATCCGCACGTGCTTCATCTCTTTACTTTTTGGAAAATAAAAAACTTGGTCAAGAAATTCATTTCCGGGATATGCCACAAGATTTTTAAGCTCGAAAATCCGATCCTGCGAAGCGGGTAATTCCATAATGTCCTCTGTAAAATTGTTCAGCAAGCAAAGAATAATGTAAATCATTATTGCGGAGATTTCATTATAATTCCGGCATTTTGATAATTTTTCAAAGAAACGCACTTTCTAGCAACCCGGCATAATATCACTATAGAGCAATTTTTAAAGCATAACCAAGGAAGAATATATTTTAATATTGTTGTATAATAGTAAAAGATGAAATAATTTTACTGTAATCGAAATATTAAAAGGAATGATACGGTGGACACGCAAAAACAGCAGGTTATCGGGGCCGGAGTAATCGGTGCAAGCAAAATGGCAACCCGCCATCTGGACGCATATAAAACAAATCCGGCCGTGAATCTGGTCGGGGTTTGCGATATTGATGAAAGCCGGGTAAAGGAACAGCAAAAGGAGTATGATATTCCGTTCGGCTGCACCGACTACCGGGAACTGGTCAAACATCCGGAAGTGGAAGTTATCTCGATTGTAACGCCGGACTACGTTCATGCGGAACAGGCAATTCATGCAATGGAGGCCGGTGTGGACGTACTCTGCGAAAAACCCCTGGCGCTGGAAATGTCCGATGTAAAAGACATAATTGCGGCGGTGGAACGGACCGGGCGCAAATTCATGATCGGTCAGGTCTGCCGTTTCACGCCCTCGTTCATGCTTGCGAAGAAAATAGTGGACCGGGGCGACATCGGCAAACTCTTCATGGTGGAAAGCGAATATGCCCACAATTACGGTCACGCGCGCGGCGCGAACAGCTGGCGTGTGGATGCGCGGCGCAAACCGCTGATCGGCGGGGGCTGTCACGCGGTTGACCTTTTGCGATGGATCGCGGGAGACATTGACGAAGCTTTCGCGTACTCCAATCATTTCAATCTCCCGGACTGGCCGCTGGACGACTCCATTATGTCTGTATTCAAGTTCAAAAACGGAATAATCGGCAAGGTAATGTGTTCTATCGGCCTGGCCCGGCCTTATACCATGCGCAGTGTTTTCTACGGAACCGAAGGAACAATCATTTGCGACAATACCGGTAACGAAATTCAGGTTGCCGCCCAAATGAATAATCCGGTCAATCCGAAATCGACTCCGCAATTTGCCTCATTCCCGGTGAATGTCGACAACCACAATATCAGGAGCGAAGTGCAGCAGCTGATCGACAGCATCCTGAACGACACCCCGGTCGAGACCGACGTCTACGAAGGGGCGAAAACCGTGGCGACCTGCGTGGCGGCCTGCCAGGCGGCGGAAACCGGGAAAGCAGTGAAAGTTGACAATCTTTTAAAATAAGGACAGAGCTATGCGTGCGGGATTTTCTGAAGCCGACATTACTCCCGAAATCGGTATGGAGAGGCCGGGAACATACCATAAAATGTTCCATAAAGCATTTCGTGATCCCCTGAAAGTGCGTTGTTCCGTCTGGGAAAACGACGGGGTAAAAGTTGCGTTGATCGGGATCGATTCGATTATGGCGCCCCGGTTTTTTGTCAAGGAGTGCCGCAAACAGATTGCCGCGCACACCGGCATCCCGGAAACCAATATCATGATCGGAGCCTCGCATACCCATGTGGGAGGCCCGTTATGGGGCTTTGAGCCCGAGTCCTTTGCGGATGCGCCCCAACTCATTCAGGACCTGGCTTTAAAGGAATCCAGTTCGTGCGATATAAAATATGTTGAAACGGCGACCGCCAGGACTGTTTCAGCCGCCATTGAAGCGCACGCCGGGCTCGAGCCGGTGAAAGTGAGCGTCGGCAGCGGCAAGGCCGAAAACGTTGCTTTCAGCCGCCGTTTCAAAATGCGCGGGGGCGGCACCGCCACCCATCCCGGCAAAGGCAATCCCGACATACTCGAGCCGGAGGCTTCGGGAGATCCCGAAGTAGGTCTGGTGACCGCCTGGAAGGAAAACGGCGAACTTGCCGGATGTATTGTCAATTTTTCCTGTCACTGCACTACCTACGGAGAGGGCATTTCCGCCGACTGGGTGGCGTGGATGGAAGCCTCAATTCAACGTTCTATGGACTCGACCGCGCCGGTAGTGTTCCTGCAGGGCGCCTGCGGCGACATCACCCAGATCAACAATTTGGTTCCGGGAGAACAGGAAAGCGGCGAAAAATATTCACGGAGAGTCGGCGTTACGGTAGGCGCGGAAGTGCTGAAAATGCTGGTTTCCGCGGAACCGGGAGATGCTTCACCGCTGGCAGTGGCCGGGAAGATCCTGTCAATTCCCCGGCGCAAACCTTCCCGGGCCAGTATTGCCGAGGCGGAAAAGATCATCGGCGATGAGGAGTTTAAGAACCAGCAGAAAATAAAATGGACTTCAGCCAAGGAGCGTTTGGTTTTGGACTATATCTGCCGCAAGGAACCGGAAGCGGAAATCGAGATCCAGGCGGTACAAATCGGGCCGGCAGTCTTCCTGTCCAATCCGGCGGAATACTTTTCAAGTTCGGGAATCGAGATAAAGCAGGGATCACCCTTTCCGTATACTTTTGTGGTGGAACTTGCCAACGGCTGCTGCGGTTATGTTCCGTCTGAAGCGGCTTTCGGTCCTGACGGCGGAGGTTATGAAACTATGCTTACGTCCATTTCCAATCTGGCAGTGTCCGCCGATACCGAAATAAAGACAGCCTGTATCGAGCTGGCAAAAGCAATGCAACCGGGAAAAATAAGTTTAGACGCTCCTTCGGAACCGGTAACTAAACGCTGGGGGTTGGGAAAGTTTAAACCTGAACTCGAATAAATTACGGATCAGCCGATGAAAAGCGAATGCGAAACTCAGAAACTGCCGGACGGTATGATGTATATGGCTTGTATTGCCGATATTTCGCGAATTCTCAGACATCCGCTTCACCGGCACGAATTTGCCGAAGTGTTCTGGGTCCTTGACGCGGAAGGCACGCAATGGCTCAACGGCTCCAAACAGACACTGCTCCCGGGTATGGTAACCATGATAAGGCCGTGGCGGGACTGCCACCGTCTGGAATGCTCCGGGAACAAGGCATATCGAATTTTCAATCTGGCGTTTTCCGTAAAAATCCTCCGCGAAATGGGCGAAAGATATTTTCCCGGAAATCCGGATTTCTGGGGCGGAAATGACGATAATCCAGCTCCAGTGATATTGTCTGAAAACGTAATCCAGGAATTGAGCGGAATCATGCTTCAGCTCAGGCACGGCCCCAGGAACGACAGATTGCTGCTGGACAGTTTTTTAACCCGGCTCCTGACCGTGGTAAGGGAATATCAGATCGACCCAGCCAGAAACTTTCCCGACTGGCTGCGGAGCGCCTGGCGGAATATCCGGAAACCGGAACATTTTTATCGCGGCAACTCCCGGTTCGTCAAACTTACCGGGAGAACCCAGGAACACACCGCCAGGGAGTTGAAAAGACATGCCGGAATGACCATCAGTGAACTCATCAACCAGGTACGGTTGGAACACGCGGCCATGGAACTGGCCGCTTCGTCGCGCTCGATCAGCGAAATCGCATTCGGATGCGGTTATAAAAGCCTCTCCTACTTTTATACCGTCTTCACCCGCAAATACCACGTTTCACCAAAAATATACCGGCAGAACTCGATCAAAATATGAAACGTGAATCCGTGATAAATTTAATTTTTACGGATTCACGTGAAGATAAAAATGCCGCGGACGTTTAAAATCCGCGGCATTCAGATTAAACTGCGTTATTCCGGTCAGAGTTCTTCCATGATGATGATTCTCTGACGAAGGGAACCTTCCGGGAATCCGCAGTATTTACATTTGACTTTTTTCGGTTTTTTATCGGCTTTTGACCCGACAATTTCTCCGGTCTTCGAGCTAATGGTAAGATTTTTACGGCTTTCCAGGAGCTTCAAGGTTTCCGGGGATACTTTTAGCTTGCCTTCTCTGGCGGCCATGATCCAGCGGTCACGGGTACAACGGACAGGATAACCGGTTGCCGGATTGATATTCCGGGTAGGACGATTGTCTTCAGGAGTTCCGACAATACCTCCGGTTTTACCGCTCAAGACAATGTTCTTCTTGGCCATCATCTTTTCGCCGGCTTCCTTACTCATTTTCTTTTGTCCGGTATGACATCCAGCGATTGTCATTGCAAATGCCGCCGCCATCATCAGGAGTGTTATCTTTTTAACCATTTTCAGACTTCCTCATTTTATAATGTTTGATAAACCACTATTTCGAAAAAGATTTTCGCCAAAGCCTCCTTTATAAAAAATTAACTATTCGCAAATACTTTTCTGACAATATAATAAACCCAAACATCCCCTTTGCAATACGAATCATCAGGTTTAATAAAAACAAAACAAACTCTTAACAATCGGCTATATACTACTGAAAATTTTTCTGATTTTATTCGGGGAAAACGGTATTGCGCCATTTTCCGCATTGATCGATGGATTTTTTGATTCTGCTTTGTGTAGTGCTGCTGGTTTTAAGATTCAGGCACTGGCTGAATACCTTCCTGGCTTGTTCAAGCATCCCCAGCCGATACAGCATCTCACCGTAGTTAACGAGTCCTGTGGCATCGGTTTTCGGTATTTCCCTGAGACTCGCTTCGAGCTTTTTCCTCCAGACTTCCGGGAATGCAACAGTATCTTTTTTTATGGGGGATGGCAATTGAAAATTGCCTTTCGCCCCCCAGGTTTTCCATTTCTTCAAAATATCTTTTTCGCCCATTTTCCCCAGACATCCGGAGACATAACTGGCGGTTCTGCTCATCCAAGGTTTATTGCCTGAATTGAAAAATCCCCACCAGGACAGTACGGCAAATCCCAATGCGGCTTTATCGTTACCCATTTGAGAGCAAATCCGGGCCAGGTAATATAAATAGATACTTGAGTAGAGTTTGTTTGCCAGGACTGCGTCAATATTGTATGCAAGCGCCTTTTTCAGGTTCGGCGGACGCTTTTTAAGTTCAACTCTGGACAACTGAAAATAAGCGGTCCCTTTGATCCACGGATTCGCTGCCGGATTTCCGGCGATCTTCAGGAACTCCCCTTCCCGCTCTTCTGGTTTGACAAACCCCAGGGAATGACAATTCAGATATAATCTCCATTCTTCCGGAAGATCTTTGTCCTGTGCGGCTGAACGGATTGCAACGGAGAATTTTGCCTTTTCCTCCTTTGAAAGTTTTTTAGCCATCTTAATCAGGAAAATGTAAGTGCGCTGGTCAATCCGGTATTTCCTTTTCTCTGCTTCCGTTTTGAGAAATTTCATCGCTTCGGAATATTTCCCGGCTTTGAACAGCTTGACTGCCTTGCTCTTGATACTGCCCTTGCGTCCGGTATTGTCATTCCCGATCAGTTCGATTCTGCCTAAAATCCGGGGATCTTTCCAGCACTCGGAACGGGGGGCGCTCCACAGCATTACCTTTTCGGTTCCCTCCGCTTTGCGGTCACGGTCAAACAACCCGATGTCGAAACCGATTTTGTCGCCGCGTTTTACCGGCTTGGAAGTCAGCAGTTTCCACGGAACAACCAACTCCAGGTGATACCCGCCCGGAACCGTGGAAGTAACGACTTTCAAGCCTTTGTCTGGAATCGATTTCTTGCTGCCGTTATTTCCCTGGCGCAGTATAACGGTAGGCGCGCTTCCTTTAATCGACGGGGAAATCTTCAAATGGAAATCGTCGCCGGAATATTCCCCGGAACCGTAATCTCCGGCAATATCCATATCCAGATATATTTCAATGCTGTCCCCTTTTTCGGTCCTCGTCCCCTGGAACGGGAGATATTTATCATCCTTCACTTTCAGGGCCAGATACAGGTTGTTTTTATCCCAGGCGCCATACAGAATTCCTGACAAGTCTTCACCGCCCTGCCAGCGAACGTCATGCAAAGAGAAAACCACCTTTTTCCCGCCGCTGATACGGGTTGAGCTCAAACCTCCCCATTCAGCAACGCTCCCATCAAGTTTCAACGGTCTAGCCAGTTCCCTGATCCTGAACAATTCAGGCTTATAATCATTCTCTTTCCAGGAAAACTGTTCCATTGCCTGAGGCAACGTGCTTAGCGACAGTTTTTCATAAGCCAGATCATAATTACCGGATTTTACCGCGTTATTGCATTCCCGCAAAAGTTTTTCCGCCTTGTCTAAATCCCCCGAACTCTTCAGGATTTCCTGGTATTCTTTTACCTGTCCGGCGAAATCGGAAATCTGTTTTTTAAGGATGTCCAAGTCCTTCCGATTATTGATTTTCGTTTTTGCCGACTTGAATAACTCCAGTTTTTTGCCTTTAGCGTTGGCAATCCGGAAAGTGCGGATGCGATACGGGGAAAGCGTCAGCTTCCAGGTTCCTCCCTTTACCGTTTTTTCTTCGAGAAGATCATACAGCTCCACATCATCGGCGAACTTGATTTCTGCATCGAGATTCCACCACTGGGCATTTGCCACATAGCCGTAAATATCGTTGCCGTATTCACCCACTTGGAGCCAGATATTTTTATCAAGCCCGTTACCGGTTAATCTGACATACTTTGCCGCCGGGACCGATCGAAACGACTGCGCGAACCGGGCAAGCTCCACTTCCCGCCCGTTCCATACGAGGATGTCCTGAATCGCGATGGCTACCATAGTAGGATTGGTGCGGACAAACAGGTTGGTCAGGTAATCGCTGAAATAATCGCCTCCCGGAAACAGCCAGCATTCGGTGGCGCTGTAATTCCATGCCCACCCTTTCTTCGGGGCAAAAACCTGGGCCTCACTCCACGGGAAACGCGCGGCAACTCCGTTGATCCCGTCGTTGGCGAACGCCGTTGTCTTGGCCGGGCTGTGCGCGAATGCCCGGAACCGCCCCTGAGACAAGCCTTTCAGAACCCGTCCGGCTGCCCTGTTGCACATGAATCCCTTGGCAAGAACGATGTCTTTGTCATCTTTAAGGGCTTTCAAATCCAGGCTCTGCTTCTTCACATGTTCATACAGTAAACCGCTTTTTCCGGCTTCAGTGATATCCAGCCCGCCGTCCATCTCTCCGAAATGAATGACAAGTTTCAGGTCAGGTCTGGCCTGTTTCAGCCGGTCCCGGAGCCACTGATACATTTCCGTAGTCTTTTTCGCGCGCCAGTCAATCCACTGCTGTCTGGCGTTTTTCGTCAACCATTCGTAACGCTTAACAAAGCGTTGCGGACCGGATTTCGGAGCCTTGATCTTTATTCCGGTTTCCTTTTCAAACAAGCCGATAGTGTAATCATCATAACTGGCGAAATAAGGATCGCCCCCCTTGGCTTTGTATCCCAGCCCCCAGCCTTCCGAAGGAATGACATAAAGCACGATCCCTTTGAAAGCCTTCTGATTTCCGTAAAGGTCAAGCAGTTCATCTACCATGGTTTTGAACTGCGCCCTGACTTCCGGACGCAGCCAGTTCGGCACCACGCTCTTAATTCTGGAGGCGTATTTTACTCTGTAAGTCATGAGTTGACGCCCGTTGCGGTCAACCTGGGCGAGAGTATCGGCGCCATTCGCCACATCCGCGTCGGTAACCTTTATCGGGTTCGCGGGAAGACCGTAAATCTCCATTCCCACGAACATGCCGAGATTGTTTTCCTCGAACATCTTCGCCATCAAAACCCCGGAGTCCTTCAGGCTGCCGGTGTTCCCGTTGTAAGCAAACGCGGTGGCAAAGGAATATTTGCTCGGATACAGCACTTTGTCATACATGAATATGCCGCTGGAATAAGCGTTTTCCCCGGCAAAGTTCATCCGCTTGATCAGGTTCATGTAAGTAACCATCCAGTTGCGGTAGAAGTTCGGCGCTTCGCTCAGTATAAGGTACAGATACATTATCGATGAAATCGGACTGCTCAGACAATCCATCATGATAACCCGCGGTCCCGGTTCCGCCTGTTGGAACAGCCATTTACGCGGTCCCGGCGCATCGGTAATTTTGGTTTTCGGCACATCGTTGAGCACCTCGTATATGCGAATCTTCCCGATTCTGGCGGCGCGTTCCGGGTTCCACCTGCCGCTGCCTCCGCCAATCGAAAACACCGAAACCACACACTGGTTCCAACTCGGAAAAAACAGCACGTGATGTTGTTTCATGGTATGAGTCAGGGGATTGTCGATCCCGATAACCACGGTGTCGTTGCCCATTTCCCTGGCGCCGTCCCTGGCGCCGTACCTGACGCTGTACGGCGGAATCCCGGTAAGTCGGAGTTCCTGACAGCGGTTGGTGTCGTCCGGATAATCGGCTATAGCCACGTGGGGACGTCCGGGATTTTTCACCTTGAATTTCCATGAAAGGAAACTGCACCCCTCCCCGGTGTCGCCGCCGGAGTTGCCGCCTTCATAAGTCTGGCGGAATTTACCCAGCGGGGTGGTAATGACCTTACTCGGTTTCTCGATGCTCCTGGGTTTGTCGCCAATACAGGAAACAAATTCGTCCCTGCTGAAATTCTGCGTGGGATCGATTTCCTTCACCAGCTTCAACTTCATGCCGTCCCACCAGTTTTTCGGGTTTTTCACCACCGGCTGTTTAACCGGGCCGCAAACCGCAAGTTCGTAACGGCGTTTTTCCACTTCCTTTCCATTGACGGCAAGTTGAAGTTCAAGAGCATAAGCGGCATTGCAATGCAGTTTTCCGGCAGAAATTTCCAGCAGCGCGGAACTGTCCATGCCATCCTTTTTCAGCTTGAAAACTCCCGACTGAACAAGTGTATCCTCGGCGTGGTAATAGTCGCCCATTTCGTTGAACAGTTTATAGGAAAGGATTTGCTTTTCCCCGGTCTTTTGCGGGACGCTGATTTTCAGCGAAATATTTTCCTTGCTGCCGTAAATCGGGTCGCGTCTGCCGTCGGCGGGTTTGACCATGATCCGGCCTTTCCAGGAAGGATTGAAATAGAACTTCGTATATGTGTTGACCGGCTGTTTGAAAAAACGGTTTTCCGGATAGACAATCGTGTTTGGCCAACCCGAATCATTATAGTTAACGTCCATCCAATTCTTGTCGGTTGAGTCCTGTTTGCCTTTCCAGGTTTCATCGGTATCGAATCTTACGTAAGTTCCATCGGTGCAAAGCAACGCGCCGTCAAGCAGGAAAGATCTGCTACGCTGTGGTTCGGTAAAGGCAATTACGTTCTTTCCCTTTTTGAAAAGTTTCGGGTCAATCTCATAATTATATATTGTATTTTCTTTGGTGATATAAGTAAACGGGGCGTCAATGGCGAGTTTGCCGTTTACGTAAAGCTTGTAATAACCGTGAGCTGAAATCGAACATTTCGCCCATCTGACCGGTGCGGGAAGGTTGATTGTCTTGCGGAAACACGGATTGACTTTTCTTTCGCATAGTTCGATCTTGGCAATCTCCACCTTGTTACCGGGAGTCTCGGTTTCGATACGGAATCCGGTAAGCGGCGCCAGGAAATGCGGCGACCTGATAACCAGCGTCCGCCACTTGGTTCCCTTCGCCTTTACCGGTCTGGAAGTAACGATTTTATTCCCCGCCCACTGCTTGAAAGCAACTTTCCACGTACTCTGCGGAAGACTTTGCCGCATTTTTATTTTAACCGCGTAAATCGGGGTATAATTGTAATGGCTGTGCTTGTCGAAACAAATTCTCAGCGGAGGTTTGGTGAGGTCGAAATTTCCCCACGAAAACATTGCGTTTTTACCGGCCACGGTAAAACTGAGCGCCCCGTCTTTGTTTTGCAGGTTCTTGATATCGCCGCTGATATTAGCTATTCCGCACATGCCGCCCTTGGAAAAATCAATATCAAGCGGCATCATTTCTCTTGAAACCGGATACAACCTGAATTTTCCGCCGGAAACCGCGATGCGTTTCCCTTTCAGGTAACAGCGGTCTTTCGACAATCCTTCCGCCGCCATTGCCTCCATAACTTTCTTTTCCCTGACCGCCTTTTCCTCCGGCGTCTCCCTTTTCGGGGGAACCGCCAACAGTCCGGACAATGAAATTACCAGTGCGAGTGAAACAGAAAATGCCTTTGCGTGATTTGCCATAAAATTGACTTTCTTTCTATTTTAATTATGTAAATTATCTGGTAGCGTCAGCCCACCAATACGGTCCGGGACCGTTAATTTCTATCAATACAGGGGCATGAGCCCATTCCGCATGACCATCGACAAATCCCAAGTTGCACCCGCCACCGTGCCGGTAGGAGATTTTTGATGAGGCGTGACTTTCCGGCAGCGCCCGGTAAGTATCTACAACGTCGGTAAAGAGAATAGTCATACTCGGTTTGCTGATGATGGTTATCCGTGGAACATCATATTGAAGTGTTGATGATGAATAATATCCGAAAAAGCTGTTGTAGCCGTAATCGCTCAACCCGGATGCTCCCCAAGTCGCCCACCGGCTTTTCGCTGAAGGATTCGACGACGGACAGGTTGGATAGGTTCCGCCGCTGTAGGCATTGCCTGCATTGCCTTTCCATTTGAATAAAGCGGGAACGTAAGGTGATATGGCATAGTTCCAGCGCGGACCGTTTACCATTGCTCCGGCATAAGTGCAGGCCGGTAACATACCGTCATTGTCGTCCGCGTAATTTTGAACCGCCAGGCACAACTGTTTTTCAATTGAAATGCAATTGCTTCTTTTAGCGGTTTCCCTGGCGTTCCGCAAAGCCGGAAGCAACATACTCGCCAGTATAGCAATTATTGCAATTACAACTAATAACTCAATCAGCGTGAAAAGTTTCATCTCGTCTTTCATGATATCCTCCTTATTGGTTTAAAGTTATCTGTATTACCTTTATCCCGCAACTACCGGGAAGCATCTGCCCACCAGTAAGGCCCGGAACCATTGATTTCCATTATTACCGGGGAATGATACCAGGTAGCGTGTCCATCCACAAATCCCATGTTTACCCCGCCGCCGTGCCGGTAAGAGATTTTGCTTGAAGCATGGTTGTCCGGCAAACCGCGGTAAGTTGTTCCGTCAACATCGGTGAACAGGATAGTTTCACTCGGTCTTTTGATGCTGGTTATCCGTGGAACTTCATAATAAAGTGTTGATCCTGAAAAATAACCAAAATAGCTGTTGTAACCGTAATCGCTGTGCCCGTCAGCTCCCCAGGAAGCCCAGGAATCACTTGCCGGGGGCTTTGCCGATGGACAGGTTGGATAGGTTCCACCGCTGTAAAGGTTTCCATCATTCCCTTTCCATTTGAAGAATTGAGAAGCATAAGGAGAAATTGCAAAGTTCCAGCGCGGACCGTTTACCATTGCATCGGCATACGAACATGCTGGAAGCATACCGTCATTATCGTCCGCATAATTCTGAACAGCCAAACACAACTGCTTTTCAATCGAAAGGCAATTGGTTTTATTAGCCGACTCCCGTGCGTTCCGCAAAGCCGGAAGCAGCATACTTGCAAGTATGGAAATGATTGCTATTACTACCAACAGCTCAATAAGCGTAAATGATTTTCTTTCCTTATGCATATATTTCCCTCCGTAGTTTATAAATATTATTGACTCGCATCCGGGAGCCAGTACGGCCCCGGACCGTTAACAGTGTTCATGACAGGCGCGTGCATCCATTCCGCGTGTCCATCAACAAAAGCCAGATTGCATCCTCCCGCATGGCGGTAGGATATCTTCGTCGACGCATGATTGCCGGGCAGCGCCGGATAATAGCTGGAAGTATCGGTAAATTCCACCGTAAAACTCGGCTTTCTGACTGCCAGCATCTTCGTGGTATCGCTAATCACCGTTACACCGTTGAAATATCCGAAATGTCTATTGTAGCCGTAATCACTGGCCCCGGATGCTCCCCCACCTGGCCAAGAAGCACACGATGGCGGATTTGCGGACGGGCACGTCGGATAGGTTCCGCCGCTGTAGTCATTACAATCATTGCCCTTCCATTTAAATAATGCGGAAGCGTAAGGGGATATGGCATAATTCCAGCGCGAACCATTCACCATTGCCCCCAGATAGGAACATGCCGGCAGCACATTATCATTATCATCCGCGTAATTCTGTACTGCCAAAGACAGTTGTTTATTGATTGAAAGACAGTTTGCCCTTTTCGCGGTCTCCCGTGCGTTCTGCAATGCCGGAAGCAGCATACTCGCCAGTATGGTGATTATTGCGATTACCACCAATAACTCAATTAATGTAAAAAGCTGTTTCTGGTACTTCATGATATTCTCCCTTGTCAGTTTTTTTGAATATTTTTCACCGTGCCTCTTTGGATGATTTCCGATTCGATCCGGTAACTGATAATATCGTTATCAAGGTGATTATTCAGTTTCCCGCAAATCCGTTCAACCGCTATTTCCGCTATTCTTTTCCAGCGGGTGGCCATGGCGTCCGGCCTGACGATTCCGGATTTTGTATAGAGTTCAACGTCATCATAACCGATTATGCTGAGATCTTCCGGAACCTTAATTCCGTGTTCATGGATATAATTGAAAACAATCTCTCCATATGCGCGGTAAACTGAAACATGCAAAGCAGTAAAATTCCCGGCCGACAGAAAACTTTTCAACTCATTGTCCGTCAATTTATATTTCGGATAAAGAAAATTGTCCGGAGTATGTTCAATATTATTGTCTTCCAGACATTTTTTGAATCCGGCGGTGATCGTGGGAAATCCTCTATTTTCGATCAAACCGATCTTGCGGTGTCCATTGTCAATCAGGAGCTGACAGATCCGGTATGCATTGACATATTCGTCCGTACCGATGTTGTCAATTCTGTAAAGGCAATTGTTATTATCGATTGCCAATGCGGGAATATTGCCGGTAATCTTGAAAACTTCCCCCACCGCTGTTTCCATATGACTACCGATAAAAATACATGCCGCGTATTTTTCACTCCTGAAAAAATCCCGGTCGAAGTTAAAATCATTGTCCTGAAACGTGAAAAAAAGGTTGTAACCCAATTTTTTAAAAACGCCCGTAAGGTAATTGCACAGTTCATTGTAATTAGACGCGTATCTTGACACCAGGCAACAGATATTGCTGTTTTCAGCTTTGTCCGTCATGCTCCCGCTCGCGGTGATTCTGCGCTGTTTACCCTGAACGGTTTTCAGCAGTCCCCGGTTTTCCAGGATTTCCAGCGCGCGGCGGACGGTTTTGCGGCTGACATCATATTCCTGGCAAAGCTGATTTTCGGACGGAAACGCCTTAGACGGGAACGCCTTGTTCCTGATCTTCCGGGTAAGCTCATTGGCCAACCTGTTGTAAAGCGGCTGAGAAGTTGTTTTTGCGCCAATCATAGGGTACATGTTCCTCCGTTTCTAAAATTTATTATAAATCAATTTATTTTACTTGTCAATAACATATTTCAAGATTATAATATAAAAGTATGAAAAATTTTTTGGGTTACATGTAACCTTTATATTCAAAACAAATGAAAGACTGTATCATGAATGCTACCGACACGGCAGCCGCATTAACCGTATGCGAGGTGGAAAACCGGAAACCCCGAAAATGGAGCGAATTCGATTTTCACAGCCTGCTTCCTGAACTGGCAAAACATTTTTCCTCTCCGCCCGATGAATTCCGTCCGGTTCCCTGGCTTTGCTTCAACGGCAAACTCACCAGAGAGGAAATCTCCAGGTCCGTCAGGACCATGTACGAACAGAAGATCAGGTCTTTCTTTATTTTTCCCATTTACGGACTTGAAGTGGAGTTCCTGAGCGACGCCTGGTTTGACGCGGTAAAATTCACGGTGTCACTCGCGGCCGAACTCGGCATGACCGTATGGATTTACGACGATTACAACTGGCCATGCGGCAACTGCGGCGGCAAACTGATCATCGAGCATCCGGAATTCAATAAAGTCGGCGCGGCCTGCGACAGTTTCGAAATTGCTCCCGGCGATTCCCTGGAAAAGGAATTTCCCGGCGAACTTATCCGGTTTTCACTTCTGGAAAATAAGACCCTCACTCAAATTCCGCACGAGCTGGAAAAAAACGGCGGCAAAAATATTCTCAGGTGGAAAAACAACGATAATAAAACCCGGACCGTCCTGCTTATGTATAAAGTACCAGCTGGCTCCCGGGCAAACTGGGTAGCAAACAAAGGCGCTCTCTGGCAGCGCGACAACGGACTTAGCAGCGAATACATCGACTGGCTCAACCCGGACGCAATCGACTGCTTTATCGAACTTATCTATCAGCGTTATTATGATGAACTGAAACCCTACTGGCAAACCACCGTCAAAGGCTTCATGACCGATGAACCCGGTTTCTTCGGCGTAAACATTACTTCACATCCGCAATTCAATCAGGAATTTATAAACACTTACGGATATGATATGAACGATAATTATGAACACCTGTTTCATTTTATCGATGATAATACATACCAGATCCGGGCCGACTACTTCAGATTCGCCGGAAAAATCCTCGGGCGCAATCTGGAAAAAATAAACAGCTGGTGCCTGGAACATGGCGTTGATTTTACCGGACACTTTCTCGGAGAGGAAAGTCCGGGGCAGGAAGTAAGCGCACAGGCTGATTCCTGGCCGGTAAGGAAAAGTATGAGCATACCGGGAATGGATCTGCTCAGGCATGATTCAAACTACTCGTCACCCCCCATGCAAAATTACTCTTTCAGCAAACATACCTATTCCCAGGCGGGAATGGCAATCACCACAAAAGCCGCCGCATCAACCTCAAGAAGAACTAAAAGCCCCAGATGCTTCGCCGAAGTTTTCGGAGTTGCCCCGCATTGGGTCACACCCGCTGATCATACACTTCACACGCACTGGTTTTCCGCTATGGGAATCAATTTCATCAACGACAATACCCTGGCGCTTTCGTATGAAGATTTCAGAAAACGCTCTCTCGGGGGGAAGCATTTCACCACACCGTGGCTGGCCTGGTACAAAGACTTCGCCGACTTCTCGGCAAGATGTTCATTATTCGCGGCAACCGGTCATACTCCCGCAAAAATCGGCATGGTCTATCCCATGCTTACCGCACAGAGCACTTTTATGCGATACAAGCCGGAAATTGTTACAGACTGTGCGCGGATGTTCAAGGAAACCAATTTTATAACTCAGCAAACCGCGGACATCCTCACCAAGAACAATTACTCATGGGAACTGATTTGGGAAGAACAACTTGAAAATGATGAAGTCAACATGGACAACCTTGATATTAACGTAATTGTCATTCCGTCCATGTATTTCTGCAATAATAAGATTATTGAATATATTGCGAAATTTTCAGGAAATGGCGGAACCGTCATCTTTACTGGACACCTCCCTGAATTCGGACTTGACGGCGCTGTCAATATTAAAAACAGGATCGATAATATCCTGCGGCGCAACAACGTCCATCATCTGCAACTCAACATTCTGGACAAATGGCCGGTAATCAGCAAACAACTGCAAAAGCTCCTTGAACCTCATAGCGATCCGGATTTCGAGCTTTTCACGGAAACCCCGAATGAAATTATCGCAGTCCACCGCAAAGCCGGAGAATATGATATTTTCCATCTGGTTAACACAACCCAGAGCCCCAAGGAAATATTCCTGGATATCAACATGGATAAACCACTGTCGCTCTGGCATCCCGATGACGGATTACAGTATTCCCTGGCAGCAAATAAAATGCCCGGAAAACAAAGAATGCATCTCGATTTTGCCCCGATGGAGGGATATTTCATTGTCGCCGGGCTTCAAGCCCCGGCAAATGCAAGTCAACTGCCCCCGCGTAATTTCAGGTCCTATATAGGATTCTTTCACTCCATTGTTCTGCCGCCGGAAATAAGTGGAGTAAATGTTAAAAACCTGCTTAAAACGCTTGACTCAACATGGAATTTCAAACTTGAGAAACCGAATTCCAAGCCGCTGGTTCCGCAAGTGCTGCAGGACGCCGGCAACCAATTTTCCGGGGAAAAGCTTTCCAGCGAAGACACTGTTCAGGAGTGGGTTAACACCAAAAACAATATTGTCCCGTTTACGCTGAATCCGGAAATCGCTTCCCATTTTTGGATAAAAACCGTTTTCGAAGCGGACACTATACCCGATAACCTGTCACTGGTAGTCGATGGGGAAAATTATTCTGAAGTGTATTGCAACGGCAAGAAACTGAATGCTCCCGCTAAAACCGCCTTGTGGAACTATGCAAACCTTAAATTCGATCTTCACGGATTTGCCCGTCCGGGACGCAACGTGATTGTCATTAGGTCAAAGATCAGCGATTACCTTCATCCCAAAGTCAGATTGTATGTGATGGTTGATATTGTTGAACCAATCGTCCTTACCGGAAATTTCGGCACACTTCCAAACCGGGACGAAGTTGTGGCGCTCGGGCCGCAGCCGGACAAAATTTACACCGGCGACTGGGCTTTACAGGGGTTCAGCGGCTACTCAGGAACCGCGATTTACTCAAGAAAAGTAAATCTTGAGAAAAATGACGGCCAAATCTGGCTGGATCTGGGCGCAGTGTCAGCAGCGGCGGAAGTTTACGTGAACGGAAAATTTGCCGGGCGCCGTTGCTGGCCGCCGTATCATTACCGCATCGACGAATTAATCAAAGACGGCGAAAACCTGCTCGAAATCAAAGTCAAAAATTCGCTTCATAACCTGTTCGAGAATTATATGTCACTGACAAAGGACAAAATTGCCCAGGCCCCGTCTGGAATTCTCGGACCGGCAATTATCTGCAGGATTTAACGGCGGAGGATAGGAAAATACAGCAATTGGAATGTCCGGTCCATATTAAGGCCGGACACGATATCGTTCCGAAAATTTTACCGGATTATTTTGCCCTGAGGATTTTCAGGATTTCCCTG
Organism: Victivallales bacterium; assembly: GCA_963678815.1. GTDB lineage: Bacteria > Verrucomicrobiota > Lentisphaeria > Victivallales. The sequence continues at coordinate 1,269,139 of OY787460.1, read as the reverse complement.
GGCTTGCCGATAGCTTCATGGATATTGTCGATAATGCCATGATCTTTCAGCTTGCCGGAAACACTGCCCAGCAGTTTCAGGTAATTTTCCTGGTCTCCTTCCGGCGCGGCAATAAACATCAGCAGCCGGATCGGCTCATCATCAACACTCTTGTAGTCTTTTAGCGGTTTGCGGCATACGCCCATGATGATAATCGGTTCAAAATATTCGGGAATCCGGACATGAGGCATCCCCAGCCCCTGCCCGATACCGGTAGTCATCATTTTTTCCCGCTTCCAAACTTTGTCCGCCAACTCGTCTCGGTCCAGATTTGATTTTGCAACCATTGCAGTAATAACTTCCTGCAAAGCGTCAAGTTTGTTTTTCCCCTCAACAGTAATGATGTGGTCCGGTTTCAGATACTTGGTGAAGTCGGTTTTCATTCAGTCTCCCTTTTCAATCGCAACGAAGTTCTTTTCCGAACATAGACGCTGGAAACACAAATGCAAATGAAAAATTAATAAGACCTAATTAAATCTTCGCAAATTATACCGATTTGCAATTCGGTATTACGTAAATTTATGATTTGGAGAATAATACCGCGGTTTTTAGAGTACGGCGTTCGTCAACCGCTTTCCATGCTTCGAGTATCTCTGAAAACTGAAACCGGTGCGTGATAAACGGGGCCGGATCAAAATGTTCTTTGACAACCATCCCGCACACTTGTTCGTGCGCGGCAGCTTCCGCCGGGTCTATCCGCTGGAAATCAATTCCGGAAAAATATTCCGGGAGCTTATCGTAATCCACCCCGGTGTAAACAGCGTAACTCAGGACCGCGCCGCCCGGATTGATTTTTTGGGAAAGGATTTGCGCCAGTTCCATACTCCCGGCGGCATCAACCAGGTAATCAAAATTTTCAATTTCAGCGATCTGATCTGAAATATACCCCCGGTCGGCAACATTCTTCTTCAGGGCAAATTCCACCGGTGACTGCCGCCGCCCGAAAATCGCAACATGAGCAGCGCCATTGGATTTCAGTATTTTTCCAAATAACAAACCAACGATTCCAGTACCGGCAATCAGGAAACTCTTTCCACTTATTTCCGGAAATTTCTGAACTGAAGAGTATACCTCCTTCTGATTGATCAGGAGCAGCGAATCGTCCAGACTGATCTCCGGCGGCACAACCTGCTGATATCCGCAGTACCCCGGAACCTTATCCTCCGTAACGCCATTCGAAAGCATCGCTTGCCCGTCACAAATTTTCCCGTATTCGGCAAACCCGCCCCAGGCGGAGTCGAAACCGCCAAGCTTATCGCCAGGATAAACCGCATACGGCCGCAGAACCCGGTCGCCGACCTTGAAATTTTTCACTTTCTGGCCGGTTCCAGTGACAATTCCAATGCTTTCATGTCCGAGCACAGCGGGATAAGCACAGTGAAAGGGAAAACTGCCGTGAACGAGATGCCGGTCAGTTGAGTTGCAGAATACGCAAGCCTCCATTTTCACCAGACAATCGTAAGCGCCGATTTCCGGAAGCGGCATTTCCGCAACTTCCACATTACCCTTGCCGTCGGTAATCAAAGCTTTCATGCGTTCCTCCAGTCAATAGCCATTCCCAGAATTGATTTATCGCCGCCGATTATCCGGTTGTAGCCTTCACAAGCATCGGAAAAACCATAAACATCGGTAATATAACCGCCGCATTTGATGCTGCCATTGGCAAATGCGGTCAATACGGCCCGGAGTGTTTCATTGTTTCCGGCGCCGGTCGGAAAATAAGCCCTTATGCCGTTGTTGTGGAAATCCGCAAAATTCAGCGTGAAATTTCCCGGATACCAGGAAAGGAAAATCATCTTGCCGTCGGCTTTCAGGAATTTCGTTGCCTGCTCCAAAACCTTCGGGCTGGCAGTGGCCTCCACCACCACACTCGGTCCGGCGCCGTTGGTAAACTCAGCAACTGTTCCCGTAAGCTCATCGTTGAACGGATCAATTACAAACGGAGTAACATTCTTCCTTGATAATGCCGCGCGGTTCGAGTCGGGCTCCACCGTGATAACCTTCGCGCCCCGGTTTCCGGCCCATTGCGCGAAATATTGCCCGATCAGCCCCTGACCGAAAACCAGAACAGTGTCCTGCTCATTGATCTCCGCCATCGACGCCGCATTCAATCCCACACCGGGCAGAATGAAGAATGCGGAATCCAGCATACTCGCTCCTTTCGGAAGCTGCAACGCACATTCCGCCGGAACAACCCGCGACGCGCAGTGACCTCCCCATACACTGTTCACCTCTCCGTCTAGTCGCGAAACCAGCGCCGCGACCTTGTCGCCCTCTTTGAACGATTCAGCGACTTTCCTCCCCACGGCAATAACTTCCCCGGTACTCATGTAACCGCCAACCAGCGGAAAAGTGCCGTTATGGGTTCGCTCACCGGAAAAAATCGATGATTCCGTGCCGATACTCACCCCGGAATAGTGATTTTTTACCAGTAATTCATTGTCCTGTAATCCGGGAATTTCAATTTCTTCAAGCGATGGACGGTTCGCCGAACGGAACACTACAGCTTTGGTCTTCATATCTTTTCTCCATAGTTTAATTCACTACGGGGAGTATAAAACTAATTTGATATATTTGCCATACTATTCTTATGTCCTTATATGATATATACATGACTATTTTGATCTATTCATCATTTTTCAACTGCAACAGACAATGAAAACGCAACCGCTGATTATCGTTCAAGATGCTGATATTCAGACACAAAAATGGTGGTGCGTGCGCGGCGTAAAACGAACCATACTACTTATGCAAGATGTTTATAATAAAGTGACTGGCGTTTTGAAATCTGGCTAAAAAATTGCAATTTGCGCAACCCTTACTTCTTTTCTGATCATGGTAACACCTCCCTGGCTGTTAATTTTGAGCCGTTAATCCGGAAACGGCCAATTTGTTCTCCGGAATTCCTGACGATAATACAATCCGTTTTATTTCATTGACAAAATTTCCGGTCAGCAACCCGTTATTTTCATACATCCAGCCTTTTCTCATTTTTTTGTATTTGCTTTCGCACACATTGTTGAAAGCGCACAGTTCCCAGCGTTCGCATACATCATCAAGGTTTTTACTGATGAAATCCGCGATCGCGGCAATATTGCATTTGCCGGCAGTCGCTCCGGGGATTAACGGAGTCCGTATCCAAAGCTTTATGTCTGCCATATGGTTTCTTATGTAATTCGCGACATAGACCAAATTCGCAAGGATTACTTCGTTGGGCTGTCCGGTTAACTTCTTATGCAAACCGGAATCAAATATTTTCAAGTCGTAGAGTATGCAATCAGTAAACGGAAGCGTTGCCTCGAAAGCTATTGCCGGAACTGCTCCGCAGGTATCGAGAGCGGTATGGACGCCGAGTTCGCGCAGCCGCCGGAAAAACTCCGCGACAAATTTGTATTGACTTAAGGGTTCACCGCCGGAGGCGGTCACTCCGCCCCTGAACGCCGCGAAATAATTTTTGTCTTTTAGAACTTCCTTTATCAGAGTTTTCATGTCCCATTCACGGCCAACGAACGCCATGGCAAGTGCCGGACACGCTCTTACGCATTTTCCGCAACATGTACATTTGGTCTGGTCGATAACCAGGCCGTTTTCTCCGGGAGCGATCGCATTTTCCGGGCAGACCTTGCGGCATAATCCGCAACCGATACATTTACCCGGTTCCCACCACACTTCCTGGCCGCGGCTGATGCCTTCGGGATTATGACACCACTCACAGGCCAGTGGACATCCTTTAAAAAACACTGTTGTCCTCATGCCCGGCCCATCGTGGGTTGTGCCCCGGTAGATGTCGAATGTCATGCCATGGGACGGTTCGATCATTTTATGCCTTCATAATTAACTCTTTCGACAAATTCCTCCTGGAATTTTTTTGCCAGCGTAACAAACCTGCTGGTATACCCGGTTATTTTGATGATGATATTCCGGTACTCAGGATTGTCCGGGTCGCCGATGGCTTTTCTCAATTCGTGAAGATCCATGATGTTCATATTGATCTGGACGCCACCCTGCCGGAAATAGGTTTCGGAGAAATTTCTGATATATTCCCCGATGTCTTCCCTGCCGTCGAAGAATTTCGGCTGGAGTTCGATCTGAAGCGAACCGCCCTGAAATTTCGCATTGTCCACTTTTGCCAGCGAGTTGGCGGTAGCGAGCAGCCCCAAGGTATTTCTGCCGGCGGTAGGGTTGCAGCCGTGCGCCAATGGCTCCTCGGCAAATCTGCCGTCCGGTGTGGCCCCGATCACGGTTGGACAGGTATGGCCCTGGAACTGGAACAGCGATGCACGGTAGCATTGTCCGCGGTTGTTCAGGGTGTTGTCCAGTACATCCGCGATGCTTTCGGTGATCCGCACGTAAAGACCGTCAACCTCGTCCAGATCGTTGCCGTATTTGTCCTGATTCAGGAAACGCTGCCGCATGATTTCGTTGTCCTGCCAGTTGGTTTGGGTGGCGTCCCATACGGCTTTCAGAGAGTAAGCCTTCTCCTCAAAAACCAGTTTTTTGATGGCGAAGAAAGAATCGGCCACGTTTGGGATTCCGAGGATGTTGGTGGAAGTGAACTGGACATCCACCCCGCGGGACGCGGTCATATCCAGACCGCGCTCGACGGGGCCGTGGCAATTCAGCGATGTCATGATTTCCGGCCATACATATGGCAACGCCTCATATTGGCAATCCTTGAATTCGCGCATGGCGGCTACAGTAACTTTAAACTCGTCGACAAAGAGTCCATAGAACTGTTCAAAATCCTGAACGCTTTCTTTGATTCCCCGCTGGATCGCGCGTTTCATCGGGTCGGTCAGGACCAGGGCATTGACGTCCTGGTCGCAATATTCCTTGCCGGGAATACAGAACCACTGACAGCCGCTGTACGCAACATTCCAAGCGTCCTCCTCCGGAATGCCGAAACGCAGTTCGGCGTCGCGCATCATGTCGTAGTTCACCAGGGCGGGAATGCCCGCGCCGTGCCGCGCCAGTACGTCACAGACGTAGCCGTAAAACTCTTTGTCCATGTCCGGATGCCACATTACGCCAAGATTGTTGTAGTCGTCGATCATGTCGTAGGCTTCCATGACCACCCAGCTCATTTCATTGGTGGCGTCCTTCAATTCCCGGTTCCGGCCGCCCAGACAGAAAAACTGGCCGCGCAGTTTCAGGAACATTTCCGCCAGATAATTCCGGGCTTCCTCCCGGGTAAGGGTTCCGTCTTTGATTCCCCTGTTGTAAAAGTCAATCAAATACTGGTCCAGCCTGCCGTAACCGTTGCCGTGTCCGACGATGCGGTCGGTCAGCACCGCGAAATGAACCCATTGCACGGCTTCGTGATAGGTTTCCGGCGCGCCGGAAGCAATATTGCCACAAACTTCAGCGACTTTCAGCAGTCTGGTTTTTTCTTCCGCCGTTGAAGCCTTGTCCGCCATTTTCCTGGCGGTGTCCGAATATTTCTGAATATAGCGGATCGCAGACTCGCAAACATACTTTGCGCCGCACAGAAACGAAACTTTCCGTTTGTTGTCAAGACGTTCATATTTTGCAAGATTCCTTTCGATTTTTTCCAGGATTCCGCCCCAGCCCCGGGACAATCCAATTGCCAAGTCCGAACAGGTATGTCCGTGACTGGTGCCGCCGGCGCCGAGGGCGCGGGCTTTCCTGCCCAGATCGAATACCTGCGACGGGAATTCGTATTTCCTTACTTCGTTCATTTCCCAGTGGAATTCGCCTACGATTAATTCATTGCCGTAAATTTCGGCCGGGCTGTTGTCCAGCAGGAACGCGTAGTCGCGTCCCCAGTTTTCCGGGGTCGCTTCATAACCGTAAACCCGCGACGGCATTTCTTTCAGCTTGGGAAAGTCCATGCCGGAATCGACCCGGCAGGCGTGGTCGCCAAGCGACATGTTTTCTTTCGGGTCGAACGACCAGTCGCCGCTTTGCGGAACAATGCCGTTGCACTTGTCCGTCCAGTGGTACACCAGTTGAGTTTCATCGGCGGTATAAAGATAGCGCTTGCCGCTTACCGCCAACTCCTGACTTCTCCGGATGAGTTTTTCAATCCGTGAAGACGGAATAAATTTCGGTTCGCATTTTAATTTTACTTCACTCATTGTTTTTGCTCCTCAATGATTTATAAATCGAATCAGGTTTCAATCCTGATGATTTTCCAGACGGAATCCATCGTAACCGGGATCGAATTTACTTTCCCCCGGCATTGTATTTCGGTAATTGCGCCGTTGATTTCGATCGATTTTAATGGTTTGTCGGATTTGATGTTCAGAGTTACGGGAAATACCGGTTGCGGTTCGACAACCGTTATCGCGGAAGAATATGGCGACGCTTTAATTCCGCCGTGATTGACCAGAACGTGCCATGAAGTTTTCCCGGCTGAATAAGATACCAGTTCGACACAGCCGGATTTCGAGTCCAGCGAATATTGCGCCTCGGGGAAAATTTTCCGTAACAGTCCGTTAAACCAGATACGCTGTTGATCGGAATTGGCCGGATAATCGGAAAAGACCGGGGCATTCAAATAGAAAACCTTGCCCTTGCCGTAATTGTTGACCGTTAAAAGCGGATGTCCGTCCGGTTCGGAGGCCGCCGAATTCGGCCCGGCCCCCATCGGCGTCAGGTCGTATTGGGAAAAACAGTAAAGCAACGGCCGGGCGGTTCCCGGATAAAATCGATGGATATCGCCATAAACTAGCGTCAGTTCATCGTCATTCCAATGCTTCCAGGATGGCAGATAGACGCAATCCTGATAAACGGAATCCTCAACTTTATCGATTCCCAGCCAGTCAGGAACGGAGTTGTCGGAAAAGCGTGGAATTTTTCCGGTCACCAGAACTTTGCCGCCGCGCGAAATGAAGCCGCGGACAAGCAGATCAGTTTCAGCATTCAAAAACCGTACTTCCGGCAGGATCAGCAGCCGGTCCGGCGAAAGCCAGGATTCCAGGTGCATTTCCGGCGTCTGGAGAAAGTTGCATCCGGCATCCGTCAGCAGGAGCTGGGAACCGATAACCGGCTGCCAGCGGCGTCCGAATTGTGAGGCTCCGAAGAATTTATTCGCCGGGCCGAACATTTTTTCATCGTCGTACAGAACCAGGATATCGGGAGTCCGCGAAACATCTGGAGGCGGCATGAGCCGGTTCATCTTCTTCCAGATTCCGGTCAGTTGGTTCATGGTTCGCAGCGAACCGGGCGCGAACCGGGCTTCCGGATGCAGCCGGTCACCGGCGAAGAAGCGTTGATTGTGGGCGAATATTGCCGCGGCCTTATATTCGAGCGTCAGGTCCGTCACGCCGCCCCGGTCTCCCCAGCCCCGCTGGAAGCGCTCGATGAAGACATCCCCGGTTTCCGGTCCGGCCGACAGGAAATTGGCGTAAAGGGAAATCCACGGGAAACTCGCCGGCGGATCACAGGAAACCACTCCCGGCGTCCAAACCGGCCAGACCGGCCCCCCGATATGATTGAAGATCACCGTTGCTTCCGGTGACAAATCTTTGATATACTTTCTGATGCGGATCATCAAGGCTTCGCAGCGCTGTCCGTGATACAGCCCGTGGATTTTCCAGCCTGGGTCATCCCGGTCTACCGGGATTTCCTGATTGTACGCCTTTTTAAACTCTTTACGGCAGTACCGGCAGTAACAAACATTGAATGCAGACATAGTGTCCAGGAAAAAACCGTCAACGCTGTACAGTTTCAGCATTTCCCGCATCAGCGGCAACAGCAGTTGTTCCGTATACGGAGAATATGGACAGATATTGGCATAATGATCAGCAGTAAGCAAAACCTTGTCCGGTTCGGATTGATGAAGCCATTCGTGATGCTTCCGGCCGGATTCGCCATCCATCCCGAAATTCAGATAACTTAAAACCCGGATCCCGTGCGCATGCAGTTCACGGGTCATCTCTCCGGTCAGGTCGATTTGCAATTTCGGATGCGGGATGCCGATTTTAGTCGGGTAAAAACAAAATCCGGTATGGTCCTTGCCAAAAATAATCGCTTCTTCGATTCCGGCCTTCCGGGCGGCTTCCGCCAATCCCCCGATATCCGGAGCCGCGCCGACCCTTGACGCCGCCCGGCTCTGCATCCCAAAACTCCAGCCGATTGCTTTCATGTTCAGTTATATCCTATTTGAATTCAAAATTTTTCTTCACGATTAAGTCGATTATCTCGAAATAAGGCTGGATCGCGCTCTGGTTTGCAGTGTAAAAATTAAACAGTTCGCGCAGACAGATGGTCGCTTCCCGTTTCCGGTCTTCCAGGGTTTTCAGATAGTTGAAGCGCTTTCTGAGAAGCAGATAATCCAGATACAAATTGAAACGCCTCAAGCGTTCCCTGATTTTTTCATTTTCCGCGGACGACCGAAGTTTTTTGAGCGTATCCCGGTAATCCTCAATAGTTTTGATAGTGCTTTCGCCTGCCGTCTGGCTGCCCAAGATGTACCGCAACTCCGATAAGATTTTTACCGGCTCCCCGCCTGACCGGTAGAACCCGCGAAGATAAGATTCCACTGTTTTCTCCAGATTTATGTCTGGATTCCAGTTTAATTCAGCGAGCAGAGACATATCCAGGGCGTTCGGCCACGAGAACAGCGGATGAATCACGCTGATGTGTCCGGCCAGTCCGAGTTTTTTGTAATAACGCAAATCGGCCTGGAGGATTTCGGGATTCGGAAACAGCAAGTCGCCGTGTCTGGCAACCCGCAGTTGCAGCCAGTGACTGTAATCAAGAATGCAGATTTTACCGTTATAATTTTTCAGCCAGCCCTTTAAAACGACATTAAACCATTTGTTGGAATGTCCCTGGGGAATCTCAATTTTATTCCGGGGGAAGTTGAAATTCAGCGGTTCGCTTTCAGTACATTCTTCGTCTTCAAGCGTGTGTTCGGCGCAACTAAGCCGGCAGAACAGCATGGTGGTATTATCCGTTTCCGGCGACAAATTTCTTTTTTCCGGCGGAAACAATACGTCGATATACGCGGCGAACTGCAGCAGTTTTTCCGGACACTCCCGCCGCATAACCTCGCTCAGCCGGGAAATAAATTTGATGTACAGGTCCGATGGGCTTTCCTTCATGCATTCCTCACACTCGCACCAGTGATTCATGCAATCGGCGGCGAACATCGCAAGGACGTCGATATGCGGATTTTGTTTGATATAGCCGATCGCGTTGTCAATGACTTTTTGTACGCCCGCTTCATTTGAAACACACAACTGGGTTCTGGCATGGGCGGTCATTTCCTGATTGAGGGTAACCGGCATTTTCCGTTCGCCATCGCGCATGGCGATATACTGCATGTTTTCCGGATCTTCATGCCAGTTGTCGCCCAAGCCGTAGGGGGCGTTCACCCAGGAATGCCCGCCGATCCCCAGCATCAGCCCACGCTTTTTCATTTCCGAAGAGATCACGGGAATCCATCCCCGGCTTTCGATTTCGATCCGGGAACTAAGAAAACTGATGTAATTCTGTTTTTTCTTTGCCGTCCAGTCGATAAAGTCCACGATTTTGTGCTCAGTTATTTCCCCGATCGTCAAGCCCACCTGGGGACAGACCGGGCCGCAGGCGGTAACGGTGAACCCCCGATACTCAAACGCCGGAACGTCCGAAACGTTTACCGGTTCCACTTTCAGGGAGGGCGATTCGGGAAGGTCCTCGCCATCGGGACCGGGTTCAAACCATCTGACGCCGAGATGTTCCAGGAACGAATAAACACAGAAAAGCAGCCCCCGGTCATTGTTGCCCAGCAGCAACAGATTTGAATTTTGAATCTGGAAATTATAACTGTCAATCCGGTCACTGCCGCCGGGGAGGATAATTCCATGCGCCCCGGCGGTTCGTGGTCCGCCCAGGATAATCAGGCCGGATGCCTCAGGACTGTATTCTGCCTGGGCAACGGGAAACTCGCCGCCCGTGATTCTGGCCAGATACCCGGACAACTCCTCCGCCGCAAACCGCATGGTTAAAGACGGATTGGCTTCCAGGACGACAGCCGCTTTCGCGACGCGGTTTTCCGCAATGATAAATTCCTGTTTCATGATAAACGGCAGTTCCCATCTGTTTAATTTATATTGAATAATCTTTGCGGATTTTCCGCCATTATGGTCTGTAAATGTTCCCGGGTGATGCCGTTTTTCAGCATGACCGGAACCATGTTAGTGAGAATATGGTCGTATCCCCACCCGCCATAACTCCGGGTGTCCGTTTTCAAACAGACATCGGTCGAGACCAGCAAATTATTGATAAATCCCAAGTCGATCATCTTCCTGACGCTCCGGACCCGTTCCGTATCACGCGCAAAGGTTAATCCGGTAAGGTCGCCGCTGTATTCCTTGCCGAAATTGTCAAATTCGATCATCGCTCCCCTTTTCGCGAGCGCAATGCAGTAATCCAAATCGATTTCCGCATCCACGTGACAAATAACCGTGCGGCGGACGTCGGCCCCGGCCCGCGCGGCGATATCCAGCGCTTCCAGGCCAAGCCTGGCCCACGGATCAAGGTGGATCGACAGCGCAACCCCGGTTGCGGCCTGCGCGGCCGCCGCCGCTTTCAGCACGGTTTTTTCCCGTCCGGAAATTTCCCTGCTGGTGCCGATCTCACCGATAACCCCCGCCCGGATGTCCGTTCCGTCAATGCCGTTTTGGATTTCATCGATCATCAGTCCGGCGAGTTCCCGTTCCGACATTTTTCCGATATGGTCCGGGTAGAACTTTTCCTTGTAAAAACCGCAACTTGCGATGATGTTGATTCCCAATTCCCGCGCCAGTTCCCTGAGTTTGAGCGGAGCCCGGCCCATACCCGCCGTACTCAACTCAACGATGGTTCCGCCGCCCGCTTTCTTAAATTCCCGCAATTCCCGTCTGGCAACCTCCGGTTCAGACAACCGCAGATTATCCTTCAATGCTCGGTGGTTTCTGCGCAGAATCCCCAGGTTGGTAATGTCCACTTTCTGTTCCGAAAGATTTTCGGGAGCAAGTTGCCGGCATTCATCGAAGACTTTCCTGCAGTCCACGAATATATGCTCATGCGGAGCAGTTATTCCCATCGCTTCCGGCGCGATTTCGCCAAGTACCGTCATGACCGGCATAATAAATTCCTCAAATGATAATGGTTTCAATTCCGAGGCAGCGTGACAATTCGATCAGTTCTTCCCTGATATCGTCGTGAACCAGCAGTTGATGGTGTTCGATGCCAGCCTTGACCATCTTCTCCAGGATTTCCCTGACCTTGCCGTCCATCTTTACCCGCATGCCGTTGCCTCCGATAATATTTTCCTGGGGAACCGCTTCGCCCTGCATTATCAGCAGACGGTATATTCCCCGGCTCTCCGTCAGCCGGGCAAAGGTTACTCTTCCGGGTTTGATGGAAAAATCGGCAATGACGCCCGGCTTCAGCACCATGGGATCGAGCGGCTTATATTTACGGAAGTGAATCCGGAGTTTGACGCAGGCGGGACTCGCGGCCAGTTTGGAGGGCGCGGCGCCGCAATGGTAAAGAAAAAAACTGTTGTCCGCTTCATTCATCTCGAACAGATCGCCCATGAAAACCTGTTTTCCGGTCAGGCTGTAGAGCATCAGCATTGTAGCGGCAGCGGTAACGTCGCCTTCGCAGGCGGTCATGATGCCGTCGTCGTTCAGCCTGGACAGCGCAAGGCAGGGCGACACGATATCCGCGCGCATCAGTTCCGGCCAGCACTTGACCGCCATTGCCCGGAAGGAATAATCCGCGGCGATATCTTTCAGCACAAGGTAAATTTTCAGCGCTTCGGCAAGTTCGCCCCCGGTGGGACCGTCAAGCGGTCCGTGGCTCTTCAGGACTTCGGCAACTTCCTTTTTCACTCTTCCGCCGGGCATTTCGCTGGCCAGTCTCACCAGATCTGCCAGATCAACGGTAACGATTTCCGGCCCGATTACGCGGGTCAGCTCCAGTTCGTGAAACGCCTCATCCATCATTCCCGGACAGCGGGAGCCGAGCAGGCCTATCCTGCCTCCGCGCAACCGCCGGACCGTCCTCATCACCCTGATGGACTGTTTTATCTCCCGGACAAGTTGCCGGTCGTCCGGGCTTCCCCATAAAAATTTATAATCCCGTCCCAGTTTCGTAACGACTCCAGCGGTCTGAACATAACCAACCAGGCCGCCGGATTTGATGTTCCCCTTAAGCAATGGTTCGGGAACTCCCCACAGGAGCAGGGGAACGTCAATTCCGTTCACGATTCTTGCCGTGAGTTCATCCGCGGCATAAGTTAAGACCTGGATCAGCAGAAGGTCGATATTTTCCTTTTTCAGCTTTTCCACCGCCTCTTCCGCCTGCCGCATTGAGGTGACCACTTCGTCGGGTTGAACGATTTGCGCCGGCTGTAATTGGCTCATCATTTCGCCGGTCTGGCTGATTTCTTCCGCCATATTCGCCAGTCGCGAAGCGGATGCGACACTCACCACCCCGATTCTTGTAGCTTCTTCTGTTTGCATTGCGTGTTTCCCTATAGCATAATAATGCTTTTTAATTTTATTTCAGCATTGCTTAATTCGTATATAGATATTATAGTGCTTTCAGAGAAAACGTAAATGCACAATCCTGCTGCAATTATATCTAATACGGGCATTATGAATATTGTTTTCAGAAAAGTCCTGAATGAGACTTTAAGGTTTCATTTCACTTGTCACGGGATTTATGAATCCTCCTCGGAATTTCAAACCGACTGGTTGATGGCGCAGTCGGACGTTTTAGCTTTTCTCGCTTGCGGCAGGGGTGAAATAACCCTGAGAGAAACCGGCGTCACTTACCATGCCGCGCCTGGGGAAGCCATTATTTCCAACGGAGGAACAATCAGGAGAAACCGGTTCTTCCCGGAAAACGGCATACTTGTTATTTACTGGATCCATCTGCATTATGAAATTATGAACGGTTTCAATCTGCTCAAACTTTTCCGCATTCCAAAAGTGTTCCGGAACGGCGCCGCCCGGAAAATCGGCGAGGCGATAAAGGAACTGATAGAAGTCGATACTTCCGGCGGCGCGGATATTTCGATGTGCGGCGTTGCCAAGGAAAAAGCCCTCGGCATGGAACTGCTTTACCTGATGTCAGGAGAATGCAAACTGAGAGATGACGCATTGCCGCTTCTCGACGGCTACCGGAAACAAGCAGATATAATCGATTATATCGAAAGACACCTGAAAGATAAAATCACGATCGCCGATCTCGCCAGAAAAAGCTGCCTTTCGGAGTCAAGGTTTCACCGGGTATTCAAAAAGGCCGCAGGTAAGTCGCCGATGGAATTCATTATAGAAATGAGAGTACGGAAAGCGCAGACGCTGCTGGCGACCACGGATATGTCATTGCCGGAAATTGCCGCGGCGTCCGGTTTCAGCAATGTCAATTATTTCAGCCGGATATTTAAACAGTACAGCGGTTCGGCTCCCGCTGCGTACAGAAGCCTGCTGGAAAACCAATTGCTCCCATGAGACTTGCCCGGCCCGGCTTACTCGCCGTGTTTCACTAATCCGTTCCGGACAGGGCGCTCCTGAGTTTTCCCGGCGAATATCCGAAACGTTTTTTAAAAATCTTGATAAAATAAGACGTATCGCGGAAACCGTAGTTCCAGGCGATTTCGGAAATATTGTAAGCCGGGTTTTTTATCTGCCTTCGGGCGTACTCCAGTTTCAAATTATTGCAGTACTGTTTGATGGTAGTTCCGGCGTACCGGTGGAACAGGGTCGACAGGTGATTCGGGGAGCACTTCACGGCGGCGGCGATTTCGGCAACCGCGGGCGGCGGGGAAAAGACATGTTCGTGGATGATCTTTACCGCCATATTAACCTTGTAATTTCCGCTGTCATAAGCTGAAATTATCCCGTGACTGCTTGCTTTCGACGTTTGCGGAGGCCCCAATTCGCGAAAAGAATGGAGTAGCATCGCTGACAGCAGATGTTTCCGGAACGCCTCCGTATCGGGAGAACCATCACCGGAAAATAGTGACAATGCTTTATGTAGCGCCGGATAAAAATCGTCCGTTTTCAGGCATTCGCGATAGACCGGATAGGGAACTCCAGCCTCGGCCGGCATGACGGAGACTGGTCCGGGAGCTTCGGCAAGATGCAGCATTGCTTCGGTATTGCCGATCTGATACACGAGATTCCGGAATTTTTCGTCCGTGGCAGTCTCACGATGCGGCATGCCCGGAAGCACGAACAGGATGTCGCCGGGTTTTATAAAGATTTCCTGGGCCGGGAATTCAAAACGGCAACTGCCGTTCAACTGAAAGAATATTTCAGTGCATGGATGAAAGAAACTGCCCTGTTTCTTTATCCAACGGCCCTTAAGTTCCGGCGCCAGGATATTTGCCCGGTTTTCTTCCAAAAGACCAATGAATTTTCTGATTGCGTCACGGAGCATTGCCGAATACTCCGGAATACTGAGGCGCTTGTTTCCGGAATTCATACTTTCTCCGGGCTATATCGTTGTTTTGTCATATTATTAGTATAATTATACCACGATTATTACTGGCCGGCAATCTTTTTTAGAGTTATGATTTATTAGAAGACCATACCCAAAAGAAAGGTTGATAATATATGTACTCAGATAAAAATTTCCGCACGGCTCCCTGTCACGCGGCAAACACCTATGTCCGGGGAAACGCCAGAGTCCAGTTTTTAACCAGCCGCCTGGTCCGTTTCGAGTGGCAGGAAAACGGCAGTTTTGAAGATCGTCAGACTCTCGCGGTGGTAAATCGCAATCTCGGGCCAGTGGAGTTTTCCGTCAGGAAGATGGACGGCATCGTTATCCTGTCGACAAAAGACCTCAAGATCGAATTAGCCAATGGCGGCGGGGAGTTCTCCCCGGAAAACCTGAAAGTCTCGTTCAAGATGAACGGCGAAACGGTCATCTGGAAGCCGGGAACGGAAGATACCCGGAACCTTGGCGGCACGATCCGCACCCTTGACGGCGCCAACGGTTGCAAAAAAAAGGTTGAGTGCAAACTGAAAAATATTACCCAAGCCAAAGCCGTCAGAATATGGGAGCCAATAAATCTCGGCAAGGGGTTCGTTTCGCGTTCCGGATGGAGCCTCATCGACGATTCAAAAAACATCGTTATCGACATGGTAAACAACCGCAAATGGGTCGCGCCGCGCCCGGCCGGCAAATGTCAGGACTGGTATCTTGCGGCATACGGACACGATTATAAGACGGCGCTCGCGGACGCCGCTAAAATCTTCGGCGGCCAGCCGCTGCCGCCGCGGTACGCGCTGGGATACTGGTGGAGCCGCTACTGGGCATACAGTGACGACCAGATAGAGGAACTGGTCAGAAGTTTTGATCGTATCGGCATTCCCATTGACGTTATGGTCATCGATATGGATTGGCATCTCGAGGGCTGGACCGGTTACACCTGGGACAAACGTTATTTTCATGATCCCGGTGAATTCCTGGCCTACCTTCACCGCAAAGGCCTGAAGGTTTCATTGAATCTCCATCCCGCCGACGGCGTAGGCAGACATGAGGAACATTTCGAAAAAATGGCCGAAGCCATGGACCTGAACCCTGAAAAAATTGACAAGGTGGATTTCGATATCACCGATCCCCAATATATGGAAAATTATTTCAAACTGCTACATCATCCGGAGGAACAACGGGGAATCGATTTCTGGTGGATGGACTGGCAGCAGGGCAAATCCAGCAAAATGCCCGGACTCGACACCCTTCCCTGGATCAATCAACTACACTGGGAGGACATGGAAAACCGGCCCGACCGCAAAGACAAGCGCCCCCTGATATTCAGCCGCTTCGGAGGACATGGCGCGGGACGTTATGTAATTGGATTTTCCGGCGACACCTATTCCACCTGGGAGTCGCTGGCGTTCCAGCCTTATTTCACCGCGACCGCCGCCAACGTGCTTTACGGTTACTGGAGTCACGACATCGGCGGGCATATGCCCGGGACCATTGATCCCGAACTCTTTACCCGCTGGCTGCAGTTCGGCATTTATTCGCCGGTCCTGCGCACCCACACCACCAAGAACGCCGAGGCGGAACGTCGCGTGTGGGAATATCCCTGCCCCTATAATGAAATCATGATGGAAACCATTCGCCGCCGTTACGAAATAGTCCCGTATATTTATACGGAAAACCGGAAAGCATTCGACACCGGCGTCAGTCTCTGCCATCCCGTGTATTACGACTACCCCGAATGCGATAACGCTTATGAGTTCAAGGGACAGTACATGTTCGGCGAAAAGCTACTCGTCGCGCCGGTGACAAAACCCGTCGACAAGGATTCGGAAACAGCGGAAATATCCGTCTTTCTCCCGGAGGGTCAGTGGTTTGATATCGCTCGCGGCGAGATGGAAAGCGGCGGCCGGGTAATCACCAAACGCTATATGATAAATGAAATTCCCGTGTTTGCCCGTCCCGGAACCGTACTGCCGGCCCAGCGTTGCCGGAATCGGCTCAATAATAAGTGTTACAAAGACTTGCTGATGACGGTTTATCCCGGCGATTCAGGTTCTTATACCCTCTATGAAGATGACGGTGTCAGCACCGGTTACCTCAAAGACAAGTATGTCCTGATCAAAATGTCGCATAAGACGGTTGGGAATGTGAAAGAAATTACCATCGTTAAAACTCAAGGCGGATTTGACGGCTTTATTCCTGAGCGTTCTCTCGAAATTCGCCTCGAAGGCGCGACGCCCCCTGAAACCGTCAGTTTTGTCGGTAAGCCGCTTAACCGGATTTTCCGTCTGGATGAAGCCAGAGAAGGCTGGACTTATCGCGCCGAAACGGCATCCGCGGTCATCAAGCTGCCTGAGATAAACCTGGAATCTGGCGCGACCGTGAAAATCCATTTGAATCCGGCGCTCCCGCCGTCAATGTCTTTCGGCCTCAAAGCCCTGTTCAGCCGACTTGAACGCGTTATCACTTTGAACACGCTGCTGACCAGCGGCTGGGTACTGCATGAGCAGGAAAGACTCCCCCAGGATTTGCATCATGCTTCGCGGAGAATTTCAATGAATCCGGAAACGTTCGAGGCGGAAATTGGCCGATTGCGTGAGCTTATCGTAAAACTGCCTGAAATAATCGATACGCTGGGGCATACCACTATAGACATGCAAGCCCTTGACAAACGCATCAATACCGCGCGCGCCGCTATCAATCTGCTGGCAACTTCCGGCTGGATTTCGTAAACTGAGCCTTGAGTCTCACATCTCTTCATTGCCGGCGTCGCGGATCCATGCCCTGGTCCACTCGACCGCCTCCAGACCGAGATCGGCGCAGCAATTGGAACAGAAGATTATTCCTTCGGCGCAACCTGCTTTTATCCAGGCATGATATTTTTCACATTGCATCCGAATTTCGGCAATGCTCAGGGGTTTGCCTTCGCCGTAGTTCCACATGTAACACCCCAGCATCCGGCGTTTCCCAGATGTCCGGTCAATGACTTTGCCAAAATCGTGATCGATTTCCGCGAACTCCGAGGATGCATTCATATTCCAGTAGCTTACTACGTCAAACAGGCCAAGGTATTCTTCCACCGGCCAATCGAGCTGATCTTTGTACCAGACAACCCAAAGGTCCAGCGGACGCAATGCGAAATTATGCAGTTTGCCGCGCATATCCGAAGCGCTTTCCAGCGAGTGCCGGGCGACTCTGCCGTTGTTGTGTTCGGGGGATATGAAGAAATCATCCAGAACGCTTCCCGTAATGTTCGGGTACTTTTCCGCCTGATGTAATACTTCTTCCAGGTCGCTCTGATCGGCATTGTTGCGGGTTGACCCGGCGTCGCCGATCGCGGACCAGACGACACGGTCCATATTTTTCAGTCTTTCCGATTCCGCATCGAATGGCGGTTCCGGTTTGCCGTCCATGACAACCCGGCACATATTGTTTATTCCCAGATACTCCGCTCCGGCAACCGGGTCCATCCGGTTTTCATCCGGCAGTTTCCAAACTTTGTTCCCCGCCGACGCGTGATGACTCCCAAGGTCCTGTCCCCACAACCACAATCCGTCTTTTAACTTCATCATTTCCTCTATAATTCAATTTTCAGAGAAGCCCCGAGGATTCGCACCATTCCAGGGCTTTGACAAGTCCCTGTCCGGAAGTAAGGGTGGGGCGATAACCAAGTGTGTTTTCCGCTTTGCTGATATCCAGACACATGTGTTCGAGCAGGAAATCCATGCGGAATTTCATGGTGACTTCCGGGTAGATGTCCTGAAGTTTTTCCGCCGGGACATGACTGATTTCCGACTTGCTGTTGAGAAACTCCATTGCCGTTTGCAGGTATTTGCCCAGCGTGATTGCTTTTTTGCAGGAAATAATGAATATCTCACCCCGGACTTTGTCCGGATAATCGATGGCCTGGACGAACGCGCCGGCCAGATCCCAATTGTATCCGCATTGAATCAGGATATGTTCACAGGGAGCAATGGTAATCGGCTCGCCGGCCTTGAGTTTGCGATAAAAATTAATGTCGCGCGCACCCCAGAGTTCCAGGGGCACGCGATGTTCTCCGACAATGCAGGTGGGACGGAAAATCGTGATCGGAAATTGATCACTTTCCCAGAGATCCAGCGCCAGGGCGTCGCGTTGGGACTGGTGAAAGAAGTTTACCGCGGTTTTTTCGCGCCAAGGATGGTTTTCATCCGCGGGCAGATATTGCAGTGGCGTAAAAGTCCCGGTGGAACCGCAGAAAAAAACGTTTTCCGCCTGTTTCAGATATTTCTGATACAAAGACACATTGTTGATTTTCGGTACGGAATCCACCACCACGTCTACCGGCAGTTTCGCGACGGTATCCCGGATAAACGACTCATCGTCTTTATCGCCGTGAATCATTTTCACGCCGTCCAGACAGACCGTTTTCTTAGTGTTGCCCCCGCGGGTAACCCCGGTTACGTCATGACCGGCTTTAACCGCCAGATGGGCGATACGTCCACCGATCTCCCCGGTGGCGCCGAACACTAATACTTTTTTACCCATAATTATGTTTCCATTGCATTTTTTGAAAATTTGTTACAAAAGTTTTACCGCAGTTTCATTTTCTCAGGCAAGCATCGGCCCAGTCGGCAATATCGCCTTCGACTCCGTCGTCCGCGTCGGTCACTTCGAGGCACAATTCTTTTGCCCCGGCAATTTTGACGCACACCGGCACAGGATTGTTTCTCAGGGTCACGATACCGGAATCGAAACACAATTTGCCATCAACATACACTTTAAACACGCTGGTTCCCGTGGCGTGAGTGTGATTGCTCAGTCCTGCCCAGGCGGTGAAATATCGCCATCTCTCCGCGGGATTGAGCTTGAAAGTGAGTTTTGAAGGAGCATGAACGCCGATGCCATGTTTAAAATCGTTGTCCCGGAGCCGGATCGGTTTACCCGTGAAACATTCTTTGCCGTAAACAACCTTGTAGTGCTTTTGATCAACTTTGACGGGACGCCGGTCCGGGGCGGACAAATACGCCACCGTCTTACACTTCTTCGCCGCCGCCGGCAGGGCCATGGCCGGTTGTTTGACGGTGAAGCTGAGTGTCTGCCTAGACCGTCCAAGACGGTTGGGCAGCCTGAAGGTTAGTTGTGCCCAGCGGTCAAGGGGACCGGCTTCAAACCCCAGTTTGACGGGACTGCCGTGCATGCGTTTATCACGGGCGGGATAACTTTCCCGCAACCGCCAATCCAGCCCATCGGCGCTGATTTTCAGTTGATAGCACCCGGTCCCGGCAAATTGCCGGGCCATTTCCGTTTCATATTCAATCCGGAGCAGACGTTTCCGGCGTGAAAGCTCGCGTTGCATCACCGGGGATGAGATCACTTTGCCGTAATTCCGGCCGGCAACATAAAATTCCAGTGTAAAGAAAGTCCAGCGCAATGCGGGAACATGTAGCAACACGCCCTTTTGCAATTCGCTGCCGAGGCGGAAGTCATTGCCGGCCGCGTCGCCAAAACAACGGTTGGCGGCACACTCACGCAAGACATAACGCTTTTCCGGTTCTGCCTTGGGAAATTTAACCCGCACGAAGACTTCGCCCCGCTGCCAGAAGTTACCCAGAGCCAGAATGGTTTTTCCATCGTATTTGAATGCATTGCCCTGCAAAAGCGACAGCTTATCCAACCCCAAGGCGAAAACCGGAGGCCGGGCGCGCGTTTGCCTGTCCACCAACGTCTGGAACAGGCCGGGCGGCAATGGAGAAACCGGTTTGAATTTGACTTCAGTGTCAAGTTTGCCTTTCATGACCGCTTTCTCATACAACGAGATTAAAGCGTTAGCATTGCCCAGAGCCGCCCAGTAGCGCGCATCATAACCCTGTGGGAAACGGTAAACCAGCGAACCGCTCCAGCGATTCACAAAAAAGGTCAGCGTATCGAAAGCGATTTCCTCCGGCGTCGAATACCAGTCGAGATTGCCCATCAGGGCGCCGATCGGGAAAGCCAGCAGTTTTTTGTCCGGATACCATTCGTTTATCTTTTTTGCCGCCATATAAGTCAGCAAGTGGATTCCCTTGCGGTAGTCATACGGACGCCGTGACACATGATGGATATACGGCCCCCAGGGTTCGACATATTCAAAATCGTCGAGATAATCTTTGGGGCTGGTCCATGACCAGTCTTTGTGACAGTTCGGAAACAGCGACGTCCAGCAGATCAGGGGAATGAAATATACATTATGTTTGTATTTTTTGCTCAATTCCTTGAATACTTTATTGATCGCCTTGACCACCAGACCGTGCTGATGGGAACGAAAGCGTTTCCATTCCTCAGGATATTGGGAACGGATTTTTCCCGGCCAGGCGGTCATCACCTTTTCCCGAGGCAGTTTGGAATACTTGATGAACTCCTCACGACAGCGGTCACAGAAACACCCGTCGCCACCCTTGAAAGAGTGTTCCGGTTCCCAGTTCGACATGACAAAATCGACCAGTCCGGGGCGGAAAAATTTGTCCTCGACATATTTCTCCACGTTATCACGAAAAAACGCCCCCCCCGAGTAAAACTCAATCGGACAAAGCGCTTTGCGGCTGCGATGCGGTTTGCCGTTGGAAGTGCGGAATCTGAGTTCGGTGGGAACGGCTTTGATGCCGTGAACATTGTAGCCGTTGGCAACGAACCAGTTTTCCCAGAAACATTTTATTCCGGCCTGACGCATCGCGGTCATCAGGTTAGGCGTGGGATAAGTTGAAAAGGCGCTGAACCCGAGATCCGAATAGAACTTAACAAAAGCTTTTACCGCAACCGGAGCCCCGAACGCGACATCGACAGTTCCAACGATGCCGGAAAGAAAAAGTTTCGGAGTTGGAACTATCGCCGGTTTCGGCAATACCTGCACACTGTTGACATACGATCCGGTGGTGGTGTTTTCATATTCCAGATAGCATTCCAGCGGATAAACCCGGCTGCCGGGTTCCAAGTCCGCGTCAAGCATCAGCGACACGCTCGAAAACATCCGCATACTGCCGGAATAGAACGGGCGAAAACGGGCGTAGGGTTTCAGCTCGAACCGGTAAATTACCTTTTTGCCCTCGACTTTGGATTCCAACAGTTTAAGCGGTTTGGTCGTGCCGACAAGCCGGAACTGCTTCGGCAGCTTCACCACCACGTATACCTTTTTCGGAAAAGTTTTACGCACATTGCGGATTACCAGCGAAACCGGCGTCGGGGTCTTTGAAAAAACCGCCGTAATATTGTCGAAAAGCGACATTGCCGCATGGATAGAAACGTATGGTTTCGTATCGGCTTTCGGGTCCGTGGAAACCCGTTTGTCAGTTGCCGCGAAAACTTCACGGTAAACCTCGGAACCGAATTCGTCGGAAACTCCCCCAGAAGCGAGTTCCCCACCGGTCAAACCATAAGCTGACAACAATAAAGACATAACTGCAACAATCTTCAGATTCATTTTTTTACTTTCATTTTCAAGAGTTATTGATTATTTATCGCGGCGT
This sequence comes from Victivallales bacterium, assembly GCA_963678815.1. GTDB lineage: Bacteria > Verrucomicrobiota > Lentisphaeria > Victivallales. The sequence continues at coordinate 1,247,177 of OY787460.1, read as the reverse complement.
AAGGACTTTGTTGTTAATGTATGGGTTAAAATAATTATCCGCCTTTTCCCATAAATGGTCAATTCCTTCCACATGGCCGTCAAGAATGCCGGCGTTTACTTTCAGGTTATGCCGGGCATAAGCCGGATATGCGTAAGGCCATGCCGAGTTTACCGGATATACTCTGTTAGAGACTATATAGGAAGCCTGGGCATTGAATAATGTATTTCCCGCCGAATAATCGTTGGGAGTTGAATCCGCCATCACAAGCAGAGTCGAATTGCAGTTGAATTTGGAAAAAGATGACAGCTTTTGAGACGGGTGCGTACTATGGCCCGGCCAATATCCAACGCTGCTGCAATTCAAGCCGTAATTCGCCTTTTCGGATGTAGAAAAGTCAAATATGGTTTCACTTGGACATTTGAATACGTTTTCCATGGGCACATAGCTATAATCATACAGAGCTTTATACCATAAATAACTTGGAGAGGTGGAAACCAGTCCGCTTGGCACCCATCCGTCGAAGTCCTGAGTGTATGATGAATATCCCAGCATGATCTGTTTCTGATTCGATTTGCATGCGACATCATGAGCAGTGCTCCTCGCCTGTTTCAATGCCGGCAGCAGCATTGCCGCCAGAATGGAAATTATAGCGATCACTACCAGCAACTCGATAAGCGTAAACCTCCATTTTTGACTTTTTGGGCCGTTCATCATTTGTTCCTCCTTTTCCATGTAATGGTTTTTTATTGTTACGTAAAACTTCCGAAACCTATTTATTCCCATTTTCCGGCATCGGTATCCGGTTCCTGATAAACATCTACCATCTTTTTCTTTTCAACCACGCCGCCACGGTCGTCCGCTTCCGGCGGAGAAAGTTCCCACTTTTTCCCGGGAAAGACCGGAGTGTGGAAATTGCACTGTTCGATATTTCCGGTTTTCTCCTGGTATTCCATGCAGGCGCGGATACAGCCTTTGGCGCCGCAGATCGCGAAATAGGTGGTATGCGCCAGAATCTGGCGGTAATACGGATTGACGTAATCGGAGGGGAATTCCGCATTCTTGATGTCCCAGTTACCCAGCGCAAGCACATAACTGGTTTTATACGCCGTGACCTCGGAAAAATCCCCGTTGGCGACATCGAGGGTGAACCCCGGAAAATAGCGTTTCAGGAACGGCGAAGCCTTATAATTCATGCCGTGGTGGGTCGCGGTGCAGCGGCCCATATGGACATCGCCCCAGCTCCGTTCGCCGTCCGGTGCGTCGATGGTAATCGCGGGTTTATCCTTTCGTTTCGGAATTGCATTGCCAGGACAGTCCCGCGCGCATTTCATGCACAGTTTGCACAACGTTCCGGCGGGAATCATCGGGTCCGGTTCCAATTCGGCGTCCGTGAGGATGGTTCCGAGCCGGACCCTGGGCCCGTACACCGGGTGAATGAATACTTTCGACCAGCCGACTTCACCAAGTCCGCAGATCATCCCGAGGATGCGGACATTGAGGTTGATGTCCGGTCCGGGGCGTCCGGGAACCGTTTTGGCCTGGTTCGGCCCAGTTTCCGGTACGGCCGGATAAACCGGCACGGCCTCGTAGCCGTGATCCTCGATCAGGCCGGACAACTCGTAAGTCACTATTGGACGGTAAAACGAATTCAACCGGTAGTATGAATAGTATGTGTAATTCGGCCAGTAAGTTCCCTCAGTAATCCCCCGATAGGTTGAACGCGGGATCGGCTGGACGATGGAAATGACGCTCTTGCAGTCAGGAAAAATATTGGCCGGATGCATGCGCTTCGGCGCATTCGCGAAACGTTCGATGGGAGCTATGCCGACAATATCCACGCCACCGCCGCCGGCGCCGATCTTTTTGGCAAGGTCCTTAATCTTTTTTGAAGTAAGTTCTTCCATTTTCATATCCCCGTAAGTTCAGCGTGCGTGGCAACGCCGATAAGTTTATTGCGCTCTTCAAGCGATTTGAGACAGGCCCGGTTGCAGGCGGCGTTGACTCGTTCAATCGTGTTGAAACGGCCGTAATCGGTTGAAACCGCACCGCAATCGGCCAGCGGACAACGCTTATAGAGAATATCGTATACGGTCCTTCGTCCGACCTGATGGGTGGAATCCGCCTGGATTGCCGCCGCCGGACAGGCCCGGAGACAGGCGGCGCAACCTTCGCAGAAGTCGAACTCCCGTTCCGGGTCGCCTTCGAGTTCCGCGTCGCTGATCAGCATTGCCAGCCGTTGTCTGGTTCCAAATTCCGGAGTAATAAACAAGCCGTTGCGGCCAGTCATTCCGAGCCCGCAGGCTTCGGCCACGATCCGCAAATCGACATAAACATTCGCCGCGGGTTTGTCCGGCGAAACCGGAACCGCCAGTTCAGACTTCGAGGCCGCTTCGGCATCATAACCAAACACCGGGACGCCCTCGAAACCGTGTCTCTCAATCCAGATCACCAGATCATAAGTGGTTTTGGCCAGGGTCTGGTCCTCGACATACCTGAAACCGTAGTTTTCAAAGGTATGGGTGAAACCTGTTCCCAAAGTGCCGCGCGGAATTTGACAGCCGACGATTATCACGGAACGCGCCTGCGGGAAAATCGACAGGACGTTGGCGGAACGCGGAGCCCCGGCAATCCGGGAAACCGGGGTGATGCCTATCAAATCGGCTCCAAACGTGCGGGCCGCGGCTTTCAATTCGCTGGTATTCATTTTTTCTCCTTTTCGACATGGATGTCCCCGTACCGGTCAGCCCACCAGATCGAACGCTTGCGGAATTTATTCCGAAATTTCTTGTCAAGCTTGTTCTCCAGCGCCACCATGCAGGCTCTACCACAGGAAGCGGCGATCCGGTCAGTAGTCTTGCCTATTTCCGAGTCGCCTTCTTTGTCTGAAGTATGTATTTGCGCGGCAAGAAGGTAGGTACGTTCGCTCACTTCCGGGATCGCGCCATTTTTACAGGTTGCGCAGGTTTTCAGGTCCACTTTGAAGTCGTAACCGGAACCTTCCGTGATCGCCCCTAACGGACACGCTTCCAGGCAGGCCCGGCAATCTTTACAGAAATCCGGCCTGATTTCAGGATCGGATTCCAGTTCCGCATTGATGAATATCACCGCCATCCGTTGCCGATGACCATATTCCGGACTCAGGAAAAAACCGCCGCGGCCGATTTCTCCAAGCCCCGCGGCCTGCGCGAACACTTTGACGTCGATGTCTTCAAAACTTACCGGCGTCGCTTTCAGGCCGTCTTCCTCCAGATATCTGACCATCTTGAACACCGTGCGGGGCAGGAACTGCTGTTCAACCCACAGACAGCCGAAAAATTCGTAAGTTGATTTGAAGTTGGTTCCTTCCTCGACGCCGCGCAGCGACCCGCGCATTACCCGGCGGCCGATTACCATCGCCGATTTCGCTTCCGGCGGAATTTGCGGAAACCGTTCCGTCAGATTGCGAAAGCGTTTCCCGGAAACGACGCCAACCAGATTGGCGCCGAACTCCCGGGCTTTTTGCTTGTAAAGCTCCGTTGTTCCTGGTCCGCTTTGCGGTGATTGTTGATTATGTTCCTTCATATCCTTCAGAAAATCCTTTAATTTATTGTTTCGCCCTGAAAATTCCCCGGATTGACCGGCGGAAAATACATGAACAGGTGACTGATGCGGTCATTTTCCCCCATGAACACCACTCCGTCCTTGCCGGTTGCCATGCACGCAAATTCGTAGCCGTTCCACGGCCGCTCGGAGCGCGCCAGAAGACACCCCATGTCTCTTAGTTCACGAGTCGCATTGTTGTAACATGTCAGGTGGCAGCATCCGCCTTCTTCACCGATCAGAGCGTAGACGATTCCACCGGAAATCGCCATGCCTCGCACATTTCCCTGGTCAACCGGTTTGCCGAGGCAGATTATCCGGTTTTCCCCCGGGAAAAACTGGAAAATGATCCCGTCGGCAGTCCCGCCGTAAAGGATGTCGTTCCGGCGGTCATGAGTCCAGGCTGTCACGCGATTGTAAAGTTCGCGACCTTTCAGCGACGGAGCTTTTATTCCCAGTGACTTGAAGCCCTCGTCCTCCGGATCACAGGCGAAAAGTTCGCCGTAAAGTCCGGCCCCGTAGACAATTCCGTCCAGACCGGTTGTGAGTTTCGGGGAGAAATTGCCGTTCTGATCGAGTCGTCCCGGCCTGGTTATCTCCTTGCCGATGAGTTTACAACAGTACAAGGTTCCGCTCTCGGCGCCAAGCAGGAAAAGTTTAGTTTCCGATTTATCCAGGACCATGTCGGCAATGTGCTCATCGAACCGAGGTTTTTTAAGGATTGAAATCTTTCCGGCGGAATGACACGGGTCGATGGTACTAAAAAATAACTGGTCTTCGGCGGCAAGATCAAAGATTTCCCTGACGCCCATGCCTTTGAAGTCCTGCCCTTTCAGGACAACTTCACAAGGTTTATAAACGAACAGAGACGCACCCCCCTCATCATGATTCACCAGACCTGCCACTTCACCAGCGGCATCGCCTTTTGTCAGTTCCAGTAATTTGGGTATGGAACTGTTTTCCGCGACGACTCCGATATCGGCAACGGCATCACCGTCCGGGGCCGGGTTGTAGAAAAATAAATGCGCGTTTTTGCCGGAGGTGGCTCCGTAAACGTGTCCGTTGGAATGGCTGACCAATGCGTTAATGCCGCTTTCGCCGGGAGGGATCGGCTTGGTGAATTCCTTGGCGCCGAGCGCTCTTACTTCAAGATGCCCTTCCGTGACGAAGGCGCTCTTTTCATAATCAGCCCTGATCCGCAGGAATTGCTTGAGCTGTTCTGGATTCAAGTCCTTTTCCTTCAACGGGGAAGACGGCCATTTTTTATTATCAAGATTCACCATTTATTTACCCCCACATCCTGCGTACTTCAGTTTTCTTTTGTCCGGCACAGCTGACATCGCATTTGAACAGCTTGGTCGGAGTGTTTCCGGCCTCCGCGAAATATAGATTGCCGTCCGAACCGCAGGCCCCTCGCGAAATGTGGTCGCCGGGGTTGCCGTCAACTTCAATAGCCCCAACAATCGTTCTTTTCCGGGTTGCCGGGTCGAAACTGACCAGGGACGGGCGGCATCCGGTTTCCGTGGGAAGATTGACTGCAAAGTACAACTTCCCGTCAGGCGCGAAAACCAACCCGCCGACATGACTGTGAATGATATGATCCCAGGAATAATCCTCCTCGCCGTAAGCTTTGCCGAAATCCTCCAGATGATTGTCCTTGAAGTCAAAACGGAAAAGCCGCTGTCCCCACGTCCAGGTGGTTCCGTAAACGCTTTTTCCGTCCGGGGACGGAGTTACGTCATAAAGCGTGTTATGGTATCCGTTTCTGGCGCTGGCATGGGGAATCATTATGCCGGTATCAGCCAGTTCATTCCGGTTCGCATCGTATTTTATGATCTTGCCGTAATCGTCGGTTGTATACGCGTTTTCATCGTTGTCGACAAATACGCACTGTGGATTGATATTGCCGATCCTGCCGATATCGCTGACTTCTCTGGTTTTCAAATCATAAACAAAGAAGTGATTGCGGGGATACGACAGACCGTAAATTTTTTTCCGGTTTTGCGCCAAGGCCATGCAGCGGGAACCTTCTTTCGGCAAAATTATTTTTGAATAGATCAATTCGCCGTCAGGTTTGCAGACCGCAAGACCGGAGCCGCTGAAGTGCTTTTGCGGATGAGTCCAGCAGTTCCACGGCCGCCAGATCCAATCGTTCAGCGGCGGCCCGGTGCAATGGGTCGCCGCATAGATAATCCCGTCGTCGTCCTGAAGCAGACACTTATGGATCTTGGAATGCGTCCCCTGCCCGTTATCAGTTGGACAACCGATCGCGTCCGCGATTTCAAGCAGATACTCCAGACGTTTTGCCGCCGGGTCATAGCTGACCACGCAGGCGCTGAGGCCGCCGGTCATCTCACCGCATACTCCGGTATATAATTTACCATCGCATCCCTCGATGAACGACCAGCAGGTGTCGTGCTCCGGCAACTTGCTGAAAATGATAGTTTCGACTTTCATAGATTTTTCAATCCACTCCCATCATCGCCATGACCGACGGATGCCGGTAGATCGATTTCCAATTGCAATCAGATGGGATTTTGTTGTTTAAAAGCATTGACTCGTAGGGCGGCATCAGCGCGTAATCCTTCACATCATCGATCGGGGCGAGGCAGAAATCGTCGGAGAAGAATTTCTCGTCGTCCCTGACCACCGCCATCGACGTTTCAATGTAAAACTGAAGCTGCATGGAATACACGCAGAGCGGCCGTACCGCTTTTTCCGCCGAAGCCGTGGTGGGGTCGCCGACCACTCCCGCCGGGGTCTTTTTCCATTCCATGCCCTGCGGATAGAACTGGTGCCAGACGGAAATTCCGGGCGTCAGCGCCCCGGCCTTGGTGGTCGGACTGTATTTGAGCGATCCGGCGGGCTCGGTCTTGACGGAATATTTTCCGGTATTGTAGCTGTCGGAGGGGCCGGTGGCCATCTGGTACGAAAGCTCCGCCTCGTCGGCATGGATGAACGGGGTTTTGAACTTACAGTTTTTGTGCCGCGGGTCAAACCCCTTCATTTGCCACGTATACCATTCCGTCTCCATTATCAGAGCGGGACATCCGGTGGTTTTACCGAATTTATGGATGGCGTGCTGATTCACATATTCCTGTCCGTGGTTCTGTAAATTGATTATACTCCGAAAACCCATATTGTAAAGACCTATCATGTTCCAGAACAAGGTATTAATATGAGTCTTTTCGGGGATGATCGTGGTTCCCGGCATGTAGCAGTGATGGGACGGATGCGAGCCGGCTCCCGTCGGGAAAGCCAGCATGATCCCGGTTTTTTCGCGCATGGCATAGGCGATGGCAAGACACTGATGCCCATCCTGATAAAGATTACTCGCCGCGCCGTGCAGTTCCATCGAACCGGTAACGAAAATTACGCTCCTGGTGTCCAGGATTTCCGGGTAAACGTCCCCGAACGGGGCATGACAGAAAAAATATTTCGGGTCATGCAAACGGTTCGGCTGCGGATAACCATAGTATTCGTTCACGGCCTTGATGTCATCATCCGAAAATACGTCATAGCCGTGGTTCAGGATATACTCGAAGGGACTGATGCAGTTTTCCTTTTTGAAATCCTTTTCCGCCTTGACAAACAGTTCCCTTACCAGGGTTTCGCCTTTGTCATACAACTTGCTCATGGTTCTCTTTCTCCAAATTTAAGTTTACGCGATATTCGCGATAATTTCTTTTAAATGATTTATGCTGATTTCCGCGGCCCGGTCAGCGGTGGGCAGCGGGAGCATCTCCATCGAGATATAGCCGTCGTACCCGAGTTGGGACAGCAGATTTACAATGTCCGTAAATTCGATATGCCCGGCGCCGGGGGCGTGGCGGTTGCTGTCGGCGAAATGCACGTGCCCGGTATACGGCATGGCTCTGACGATACTGCCGAAAAACGACTGTTCCTCGATGTTCATATGGAACGTATCGAGCAGCAGTTCAAGGTTGCCGCAACCCAGTTCCTCGATCAGCTCGATCCCTTCCGCGACCGTGTTGACCAGCGAACTTTCATACCGGTTCAGCGGTTCCAGGAATAGTTTCACGTTTTTCGGCAACGCATATTCCGCGCACTCGCGCAGAGCCGTTTTCATCAGCGCGATTTTAGCTTTATTGACCGTTGCGTCCTGACTGCCCCGGCCCCGGATCAGGCCGATGATCACATCGGTTTCGAGTTCCTCCGCCAGATCGGCGTGCGACTTGATCCTGGCAACCGCCGTGCGCCGGACTTTCTCCGAGTCTCCGGTGAAGCTCAATCCCTCCTCGACGTAAGCCTGGCCCGTCCCTATCGCCGGAACTTTGAGGCCGTATTTTGCCAGTAACTCCCGGATCAGGGTTTTGTTCAGCCGTTCCGGCTCCCTCACCGCCAGTTCGACACCGCTATAGCCCAGCGTCGCGGCGTTCCGGATGCCGGTTTCCAGGTTTTCTTCATACCGCAGAGCGGAGAAGCTGGTCGGCTGCGTTGAAATGACTAATCCCAGTTTCATGTTTGATCCATTCAAGGTTCTATTACAACTTTCATGGTGTCCGGCTCGAAGGAACGTTTCAAGCCCGCTTCCGCGTCCTCGATCTTATACCGGTGCGTCACGAACTTTTCAAAAGAAAAAATTTTCGCGTATTTTTCCATCAGCTTTACGCTCTGTCCGTAATGGGTGAACGGATGGTTGGTCACACCAAACAGCCTGACGTTTTTCGCGCAGAGGTGGCGGTTGATATTGATTTCGGTAGTGCCGGTATCCACGAAATTCCCGGCCTCGATGTAGGTACCGCCCTTGCGCAGCATGTCCAGCCCCTCGATCACCGCGTGGGGCGACCCGGTGCATTCCACCACCAGGTCGGCGCCGCGTCCGTGGGTAAGTTCCTGAACCTTCGCGATCCGTTCCTCGCGGCTGGTTTTGTCAATGTTCAAGGTATAGTCGGCAGTGAATTCCCCTGCCATGTTCAGGCGGTAATCCGACTTGTCGATCGCGATGACGTCGCCCGCGCCGAGAATCCGGCTCTTGACCAGCGACGCCAAACCCATCGGCCCGACTCCCTGGATCACAACCGTGTCGGCAACGCCGAAGCCTTCGTTGGCAAGCGAGTACGCTTCCTTGGCCCGGTCGACCGCGAAACTGACGGTGAACAGTTCTGACAGCACCCCGACTTCCGGCGGCATGGCATCCGGAATTTTGTAGACGAAGGTTTCCGGCAGGATATACATATATTCGGCCCAGCCGCCGAACAGGTAGGGAGCCTGGGTCGAAGGAAAGGCGTTGCCGTAGGCTTTCATGTGTTCGCACCAGGGATAACCGAAAGTATTCCGGCAGTACCAGCATTTGCCGCAAACCACGTCCGGCGACATCGTTACCTGGTCGCCGACTTTCAATTTCCGGCCGTAAAATTCCATTTCTTTCGCGGCCTTTGCCCCGATTTCCGCAACTATCCCCACATTTTCATGTCCGGGAATAATCGGGAACGGCGTGTCGGTTTCGGCGGAAGTTCCCGCATACTGTTTGCTTCTGCCTTCGAAGGTGTGCTTGTCCGTGCCGCAGACCCCGGACATCTCCATTTTCAGGATCATTGCCCGGTCGTCCTGCAACTCGGGGTACGGAAACTCCTGAATTTTGATTTCACCCGGCCTGGTCATTACCGCGGCTTTTACGTTGCGTGACATTTTATTACTCCTGCATTAAAGCGGTTATTTTACATTCCTTGCGGTCTTCCCGGAGCATGACGATATGTTCGGGAACCTCTTCAAGCGATATTTTCTTCGTGCAGAGCGGGGTCATGTCCATCCCGGCGGCCATGGCCGAGATCACCCGCGGGAAAGTTCCGTGTCCGGAATGCCCCTGCGCACCCACAATTGAGGCCCGTTTCACCTGGAATACTTCCCCGGTGGCCGGGATTTTCGCGTCGGCACGCGCCACAATCACCACCGTCGCATTCAGCGCCTTGCCTTCCCATATCGCTTTCTCGATGTCGGGAAAGACGATATGCGGCAGCCCGGTGGCCTCAAGATAGAGGTCTGCCCCCATACCGTCGGTTATCTCCAGTACCCGCTGCGCGAAATCTTCTTTTTGCGGATTGATTACCTGGGTTGCCCCCATTTTCAGGCCAAGTTCGGCCCGTTCCTGCTGAGTTTCCGAAAGAATGACATTCGACGCCCCGGCTCTTTTGAGAATCGCCGCGGCCGCCAGCCCGATCGGACCGCCGCCGAGAATCACCACGTTGTCTCCGACCCTGATGCCGCCGCCACGCTCGATTACCGCGTTGTAGGCCACGGAAGTGGGTTCGACCAGACTCCCGGCAATGAAAAGCTCTTTCTCATTATAAACTTTCTTTAACGCCTCAAGATTCCATAAATACCTGGCGTTCACCACAACGTATCTGGTAAAAGCGCCGTCCACGCTGAACCCGATTTCCTGGAGCGCCTCGCAGTGATTGGGAAAACCGTCGGCGCAGGGACGGCAATAGGAACACCAGAACATTTCCTCGGCGCAAACCGCTTCGCCGCCCCGGTATCTCCTGCCGGTGCGCTTGTCGACCGCCTTCGGGCCGGCTTCGACTACCACCCCCGAAAACTCATGGCCAAGCACCACCGGGAAAGCGGTTAGCCCCGGATAGTATATGTAGCCTTCGGTATCCGGTTGAGCCATATGAACATCACTGCCGCATATGCCGCATGCCTTTACTTCGATCAATACTTCATCATCGCCGATTTCCGGAGTTGCAATATCCTGAATGGATAGTTCCGGATTTTTCCAAACTCTGCTGCCCAGATAGGTGAGCTTCCCGTCAATATCCTTGTTGCCGAGCTTGAATTCAGGTTTCGGGGCCCATTCCGCCAATAGAATTACAGCTTTCATCTTTTGCTTACTCTTGATTATTTGTTACTTGTTACTTACTTGTATCATTTTGTTTAAAAAATTATTTCACTCCTGCACATGACTCACGAGCCACGATCTCCGTGTCAAGAACCAGCTTGACCGGATTACTGCTGCCTTTTCCCGACATCTTGTCCAACAGAATTTTAAAAGCTCCGGCACCGATTTTCTTTTTAGGCTGCCGCACCGTGGTGAGCGGCGTTTCCAGCAGCGAGGAAAATTTAAGATCATCAAAGCCGGCCACTGAAATGTCACCGGGAACATTGAGTCCGGCGTCCTTGATGGCCTGCATGGCCCCAATAGCCTGATAATCGTTTCCGGCAAAGACTGCCGTCGGCGGTTCTTTCAGCGTGATCAGTTGCTTCATGCTTTCATAACCGCCCTGCTTGTCCGGTTCAAACCGGTCATTGCCGTTCAACCTCATATCCATATTGATTTTCACCACATACTCCGGCCGGCAAACGATACCGGCGGATGCCAGGGCGTCCCGGTAGCCTTCCAGACGTCCATCATTGGCGCTGCCTTCCGTGCCGTATAGGTGGGCAATTTTTTTGTGCCCGAGATCGATCAGGTATTTGGTCATTTCAAATGCACCGCGCTTGTTGTCGACAACTACGTAATCGGTGTCGAAATCCTTAAAATACCTGTCGATCAACACAAACGGGATTTGCGCCTCTTTCATTCTGTAAAGAACATCAATATTTGCTTTGCCCCAGTTCGGAAAAATAATGACGCCGTCAACATGATGCCGCAAAGCATATTCAATATTCATATTTTCTTTGTCAATGCTTCCGTTGGAGCTTTGAATAATCAAATTGCAGTCAGTTGAGTTAGCGACCTCCTGGATCCCCTTGCAAATTTCGGAAATAAAGATGTCGTCTATGTCCGGAACGATAAATGAAAAGGTGAAGTGACGAAGCTGTGAAGTTCCCGGAGAATCTTTGGCTTCGGCAACAAAAGTGCCCTTGCCGGCCATACGATAAAGCAATCCTCGCTTAACGAGATTATCGAGCGCCTTCCTGGAGGAACGGCGGCTGATATTATATTTTTTGCTGATTTCGTTTTCAGAAAGAATGCATTCATGGGGCTTGAGAACGCCGCCGCGAATCTGGTCGATCAAGTCGTTTTCCACTCCTGAATAGACGTATGCAATATTTCGCTTCAACCCCTGCATTTCTCCGGTCCTTAAAGAATTATCAGTCCTGTTCCATACTTGTATACTATCATGAAAATTCTAATTTGTCAACTACAGTTCCGGTAAAATTGATGTTTTTCTCGGAAACCGTAACCTGAAAACTAACAAACAACCGAATTCCAGTGCAATAATTTTAAAATTCTTTTTCAAAAACTGCAATAGCGGATGGCCAATGATCATGACGTTTTGAGGCTGGAACGGCGGTGACAATTTCGATTTTTGCCTGCTATGGACACGATGTTCGGCGAAATACAAACCGAAAATCGGCGAAAAACGGATTTTTCTCCGCGTAAAATGTTGATTTTCAATGTATAACGTCTTCAACTCCAGGAATTTTGCTTTTACAGGCCGCAACCTGTAAAAAATGGAGAAAATTCCGAAAAACATAAGGCATGAAACAGGCATTTTCAGTGGCCCTTTGGTACAAAAGGATATACAAATATCCACGGCAATCCTGGCAGGACGTTTTTTAATTGGGTATGGTGGAGCATATCGGATGTTAAATTTTCCCATCATTTAGCCTCATTTTTACAGCTCAGTTATGCGCCGTTTTGCGCATTTTTATCCCAGCGGGTGTCCTAATTATCATAGCACGTTATTTTGATATGTCATGCTCCTTATAAAAAATTTTTATTATTTTTATTATTCATTGATTTTCAGACATTTATTAATGCCGTGCGCGCGCGTTTTACTTATTGTGTGATTAATAATATTATCTCTGTATAATATCATTGTTTATATATTAATATATTATATATCTCTCGTTATATTACGATATATAAAACCGTTTTTTATCTTTCTGATATTGCTTCTTTTCCAACATAAAAGTATATCTATGTTACTCTTTATTCAATGTATATAAATGAATTATATATTTATCAATCAGTATATAAGCAATAAATTATATGGTCGTTTATCTATTTTGTAGAATAGTCATAGTCTTTAATACTTATTTTAATATTAATGCGCATTTCCTATAATTACTTGCGATTTTATCATGGCGGCTTCGCCGCCGGTGCGGCCCCGGCCCACGCCCGTATCCAGCCCTATTCCTTATATATAATGGGCAATTGCCCCAATTTTAATTTGACATTTTCGGAATTTATGCTATAGTACAAATCCAAGGCCAAGAAGTTAATTTTGTTAGAATAGTAAATCTTTAGAGATGTACAGCCGCCTTTAGACTGACCAAGTTCTCTGGATTTCTCAACTGATAATCTTTGTATGCGTATATTCGTGTGTATGTACGTATGCGCTAAACTATGGAGGTATAGAAAATAAACAAAATCACCATGTAAAGAGTAAGAAACAGAAGTCTGGGATTGTAATACTCAGCTATTTTTAGCGAAATACTCTTCCAGCACCAAATTATTTCAAAAAAAGACATTCGCCAAGAAAGGAAAAACAATAAGGATAATTAAGGAAAAAAATATCATGAATATAAACGATTATTTGAATTGGGGAACAACCCATAACGAAGTTTTTGCCGTGAGGAAAATATGTGTAGATGTTGCCGGTGAACTTATCGCGGGTATTCTGTTGAGTCAGATTGTCTACTGGAATTCTCCTGATAAAAATGGAAACTCTCGTTTAAAAATAAGGAAAAACGGAAACCTTTGCATGGCAAAGAAGCGAGACGACTGGTTTGATGAGGTAAGAATCTCTCCCAAAAGATACGACAGAGCCATAAAAGTATTAGTAGATAAACAAATTGTAAAAATTGAAACAAGAAAGTTTAAAGGCTCTCCTACCCATCATATTTGGCTGAATTGGAATCGATTTTTAGAGTTGGCAAGCCAGGAAATTGCAAAATATAAAAAATGTAAACCTGAAAAGACAAAATCCGAATCGTTCAAAAAGGAAAATGACACTACTGAGGGAGCTACCTTCAATTCTACTGTACAGGAAAATGAAAATCCCTCAAATGGTGAGATTGCATGTCATTCTGGTAAAAATGAAGATACCCAAAAAGGGAAAAAGGAAATTCCCGAAAAGGATAGTTCTTATAATAACGTTAATGTAGTCCCTGGAGAAGTCCCTGATAAAATCTCTGAAGTAATCCTCTCCAATAAAAGAGAAATCTCTGATGTAGTCCCTGCCGAATTCTCTGGTGAATCTTCTGGTTATCATCCCACAGATGAAGCAGGTACAACAAAAGATACCAATAGCGATGAAGGAAGTTGTTCTGAAGGATATGAAGCTGGCATTGAAAGAAATATTAAAAATCCTTCTTCTCAGAATAGCATTATTCAGCACAATGATAATTTTTTACCAGAAAACCGCATATATGATGATGGTCGTGGAAATTTATTCTTTATATATTCAGGCGGTGAGTTGTATTTTAGACATAATCATGTTAAAGATGGTAAGTTTTACATTGAAGGGGATAATTTGACTATTATTGCACAATTTCTTAATTCATTCAATTTCAAAAAGCATCATCTTGAAGAAAGCATGTTCAGCTGCAAAGAGGACTACGAAAAAATGTGCAATGAGCTGGAAAAGGAAAATAATAAACCCAAACCTCCAATTAGTGAGTATGATGATATCCCATTTTAAGGGTGTATCATGAGTTACGGGGGATGCTTTAAAATGAACTCAGGAAAAATATCGATTCTGAGCCATTTTAGGGTATCACCCCTACTTTAGGGCGTGTTTTCTCATAAAGCCATCCAGAGGGGCTTAAAAACGAAGAATAGGAATAATCGGGCAAGCAAACAGCGTTGTTTTATTTACCAAAGAGAAATGCACCGTTATTGCCTTGGATAAGTGGTGTAATTTGAGTATAAATAGTAAAACTCTGAAAATCCTTAAAAAGAGATAAAATCGAATAATATTTTATTGAATTTAAATAATTTATCCCAGATTTTGTTAAAACGGCAATAAAGCCAATAATAAGGTTATCCATAGATTTGAAAGCAACATATCCAGGGAGGGGGATAGTCCATAATATGTGAGTGGTCTACCTTTACCAGGAGCATTAAAATTTTTTTCTGTGGCTGAGTAGTCCTACTTATTCGTTCTTAAAGGTCCGTCAGTAGTGTAACTCACGTTCTTATGTATCCTATTTATGGTTTCGGTATTTGAGGTTTTCGGATTTCGGAAAGTCACATTCCAGTAAATTCGGATTTATTTTTGAATCTGGTTTCGGTGTAATTTCGGCAAGGGTCTTTGCGCTCAAAGCATCTCCTCTCTGGAAAAGTTCCTTGCCTGAATGATTTGGCAGTGCTATAATACCGGACGGTAAACTCGAAACAACCAAGGAGGGATTGAGCTTAAAAATTGATTTGACAAACATTACGAAGTTTTATTCGTAACCTGGAATAGGCGTCTCGCTGAAAACACCACAATTAGGCAGACAGGATGCGGTTCAAGGTTGCGTTCATATTTGGACGCTTTCCTTCTGCTTCCTGTCGGGTATGTGGTGTACCTCAGCGGGGTAGTTGTGAAAGCGTCCTTTTCTTTTGGCGTACTTCTTATGGAAAATACTTAAGCATAATAATTTTAGGAGCTGGATGGTAAAATGATTGCAGTATGTCCAACATGTAAGACTGAATATGATGTAGATGCTTCTGACAGTGGCAGTGAAGCGGAATGTTTGAATTGTGGTAAGAGTTTTGTCGTTAATATGGAAGGAAATGATAACCGGATAAAATCTCAAACTGATGACTCCAATGAGGAAGAACCATTCCTGCTTACGGACAAGGCTTCTCCAGCATCCTCACAGAATTTATCCCCGGAGGACACAGAACCGCAAAGTCAATCAGCTTTCTGGATTTCAGTAATCAAAAGAACCTTAATTTTACTCTTTATTATCTATATCGCAATGAAAGTAATCTACTTACTTAACCAAAACTGACGTAATGAGGAATAGTATGCAAAAGATACGTTGCCCCAAATGTAGTACGGAATATAACATCGGACCTGAAGCGTTAAAGCGCAAAGTAAAATGTACTGAATGTCAACATGTTTTTCTTCCGGGTAATTCAATTATTCCTCCAGATAATGGCGTAAATATTGAAAAGAAAAATATTGATGATAAAATCATAACGAAAGTAGATTATGCTCCTGAAGAAAAATGTCCAAATTGCGGAAATATCATGTCTACGACTTCGGGCAGGCAATATTGTGGAAAGTGCTATCACGGTTTATCCAATGCCATGAATCAAAGAAAAATTTCTGCGATAAATAATGAAAAGAAAATAAAAAATGACCAAGAGTCATCTCTTCCCGAGAAAACTGAAAGTAACAGTGAATTAATAAAATTGGGGCAGGTTTTTTTATTTATATTGTTTATAATTCTTTTCTCAACAAGAGTTTTTGGGAGCCTAGACAAGTCTGGACCAGACGGAATATTCATGCTTGGAATTGCGCTTTTAAGTTTCTTTATTATTGGTGTTTGGATATCTTTATTAATTGACTGTTTGAAATATGAGGAAAAAGATAAAACCGCCTGGATTCTCATCTTCATTTTTTTGCCTGCGCTTGGAGCTATTTTGTATTTTATACTACGGCAAGGAAGAAATCGTACTATAGGTTCTGCGTAATATTCTCCAATACATTAACTCGTGAGTTCAAGTTTTTCATGGGGTAGTCTGACATGTGGGGAGAGTACCCTTGCCTCTTTTTGCAGTCACAAAATAAAAGATTTTTAGAAGCCCCCTGTCTTCCTTTTGTGTTGGTAGAAGAAACTAACATGAAAGGGAAAACTCATGCGTACCGTATTGCGGAATCATTCGGAAGTAGCTCATTATTGGGCTAATCAGCTTCAATCTGAAGGCAAGGCTAACAACATGTTCTTTGAGGGGAATAGCATCTTCTCATACGGGCATCATTTCGAGATTGCAAGGTTTGTCAGTCCGGAAGTGGTTTTCTATAACGCTGGTTCTTATTCGGTTTCCACCAGCAAGCATCAGTCGATTGTCAGCGGGGCTATTCCTGCTTACTGCAAAGTCTTTACCGTCAAGGATTTTACTGACCACTTGGAAAATGTTAAATCCTATCTGGAACAGGTTCACGAGTTGAGGCTGAAAGCAACCAGGGCACGAGTTTATAAAGACTATTACCTTCGGGAATGTAAACGGCTGATTCTGACCTTGCGGGATTACCTGAACATCTTCAAAGTCAAAGGACTATCCAGGAACACGAAAAAGCAGATTCAAACACTGATAGAAAACGTTGATAATGTACTGCCGGATGATGTTGCAAAAGCCCTCAAAGAGCAGGAACGGAAAGAACGTCAGGCCCAGGAAAAAGCGTTAAAGCAGGACATCAAAGACTGGCGAAACGGCAAGCGCAATTATCTTTCCAGGGCTTTGCTGTATGCTTACCTGCGAATCAAAGACAACATCATTGAAACATCCAAAGGGGCAACCGTGAAGATTGAAACCGCCAAAGTCCTTTGGAAACTCTATAAAGCCGGTAAATCGTTCAAAGGATTTAAACTTGATGGGTATACCGTTATTGGTCTGACCGGAAACATCCTCAAGGTTGGCTGTCATAAAATCAAAATGCAGGAAATCAACCGCATAGCCAGGGAACTCAACTGGCAAGCCTAAGCCCTTCGGGGCTTTTTTTACATAATAAACCGACTTATCCAATACCCGCAAAATAGAATCTCCAGACAAAATAAGGAAATTTACCATGAGAACCATCAAAGTATCGCTTTATGAGTTTGACGAGTTATCCGAACCGGCAAAGGACCGGGCAGTCCAACACTATCACAACATCAACACGGATTATGAATGGTGGGATTCAGTCTATGAGGACTGGAAAACCAAACTTACCGAACAGGGATTCACTAACGCCAAGATTTATTTCAGTGGTTTCTGGAGTCAGGGAGACGGCGCATGTTTTGAATCTGAAATTGACTTTGACCGCCAGTTTGAATTGTTCAAGGCATCCATGCTTGAAAATGGCAACGCCAGAATGCAAAGAGCATTCCGGAATCATGAGAACTGGATATACGATTATCTGTATAATGAAACGACTTACCGAATTGTCAGGACCAGTTCCAGATACAGTCACGAATATTCCGTAAAAATCGAACCGGACTGTCACCGCTACACCAAAGGCATCCTGAACGACATCTATACCGGTTTTACCGCATGGCTTGAGAATCAACGGCTGGAATTCTCCAGGCAGATTTACCGTGACCTGGAAGCAGAATATGGATATCTCTCCAGCGATAAGGCCATAATCGAGACCATCAGGATAAACGGATTTGAATTCACCGGCAACGGAGAAGCGGCATAAATGACTTTAACGGCTGCCCCGCTGAAAACACCACATGCTTTAGACGGGAAGTCTAGGGAGTATTTACTTCGGAAGATACTCCCGTCTTTTTTTGATTCGGAATATCGCTGGTTTGAGTACCGAATAGATGTTTAATCCAGACTATTAATCTGCCTGTCAGATTTCCAAAGTACCAATAGAGAGCGATTTGTAATATCAACGTTAGTGGTATGTAAAATACGACAATTACAGTTGGAAAGTCACGAAATAAGAATGAAAAGCAAGCATCGCATATTTCTCTTGCGCATACTGCTGCTGGAAAAATGGAGTAAAGAATGGCTTGTCGCGCAAAGCTAGCTTTTACACAGTTGATATCGGGAGTAAGTAACCCTCTCACAATGAAAATATCAAGCAACCAGAATCCGAGGGTAATCAGACCCCATGCAAGAGAAATCCTTGTAGCAAGCTGTTTTATCCGCTTATCTTTCATACCACATTTTAATCTCGATTCATGCTTAATTCAACTTTTTTTATCCAGGGGTACAGAAAAACGTCCGTTAAACTGGACGCTGAATTTTGTCATACTCCAGGTTCAAAATAATCGCCGATTTCAGACACCCTTTTTCTAAACGCCAACCCAAGGAGGCAAAACATGAAGTGTATAATCTACACCAGGGTTTCAACCGTGGACCAGAATGTCCAGAACCAGTCTAAAACCTTGACCGATTACGCCGCGAAGCAAAATTGGAAGGTAATTGAGGTAATTTCCGATACTGCTTCAGGTGGTAAGTCGGCAGAGGAACGCCAGGGACTTAAAAAGGTCTTTGAACTCGCCCACCGGAGAAAGTTTGACGTATTGCTGTTCTGGTCATTGGACAGATTCAGTCGTGAAGGGAGCAGAAGAACGCTGGAATACCTGACCCGGCTTGATTCGTATGGTGTCAAGTGGCACAGCTATACCGAACAATACATCTCATCCCTTGGCATCTTCAGTGACGCTATCATCAGCATCCTGTCGTGCCTTGCCAAGCAGGAACGGATAAGAATCTCTGAAAGGACCAAAGCTGGCTTGGAAAGGATACGTGGTACGGTTAAACTTGGCAGACCTAAGACAGACCCCGCATTGATTGCCAAAGCAAAGCAACTGCGTTCCTGTGGAAAATCATACTCGTCAATCGGACAAGCCCTTGGATTAAGCAAAGCCAGGGCATATCAACTCTGCCAGGAAAATTAAAACGAAAGGACACACCATGAATAGCACCGCAATTAACAATTTACCTGAAGTTAGCAAAAACACTGAAACCATTCCCATGATGACAAATGAGGAACGGAAGGAAGCTATCGACTTTGGAACAAGTGAAAGTCTCATTCAGCAAATCCTTGACGATTATGAGGCTGTCGGCTTAGTCGGTGAGAATCATAACAAACTGCTTTGCTATCTGGCTTCGGTTAGTCGAAAAATGCCCGTTCCGTTAAACATTTTGGCTCTGAGTTCTTCCGGGGCTGGAAAGTCTACCCTCCAGGATAAAACCCTTAAATTCGTTCCTGATGAAGATGTGGTCAGAGTCAGTTCACTCACTGATAAAGCGTTGTTCTATAAAGACCGCTTCGCCTTGAAGCATAAACTCTTAGCCCTTGAAGAGGCGGCAGGAATGAAGGATACTTACTCTATCCGCACTCTGATTAGCGAAGGTTATTTGTCGATTGCCAGGGTTAGCGGTACAGAAACGGTTGAAAAGCAGGTCGAAGGTCCTGTCTCGTGCTTCCAGACTACCACCAACCCGGAAATCAACGCTGAAACCAAGAGCCGATTTTGGGTTATCGGTATCGATGAATCCAGGGAACAGACCAGGAATATCCTGGAACTGCAACGCTATCAGCAAACCCTTGAAGGCATGATTGACCGGGTACGTACCGAACACGTCCAAAATAAACACAAAAACTTCCAAAGGCTGTTAAAGAAGTGCAAAGTAGTGAATCCTTATGCCAATGAACTCTTTTACGGCGATGACCGCCTCCAGGCCAGGAGAGACCAGCCTAAATTCCTGAACCTGTGTAATGCTGTCGCTTTTCTTCGGCAAATGACCAAGGAATTCAAATTCTATCAGGATGACAAAATCGAGTTCGAGTATATCGAAGTTGACCGGGAAGACATTCGTATCGCAACAGAACTGGCAACAGAAATCCTTGGAACATCCCTTGATGACCTGAGCATCCCTGCCAGGGACTTACTTGCACAACTGGACTCAATGGTCCCCGAAAAGGAAAAACGGACCACCTACACCTTCACCAGGACAGAGATTATGGATTTCACCGGATGGACAAAAACCAGACTCCATATCCACCTGAAGGAACTTATCGACCTGGAACTGGTAGTCAAAGAATCCGGCAAAAAGAACTGCCTCCAACACTATAAACTCCTCTACCAAGGCGAAACTGAACGAAAATTCCTCATCGGCTTAAGGTTTTCATGACCCGTTCAGTAGGTATTCACCCCCTGTTTACTACCCGTCCAGAATGACGACAAGTAATAGTAAACCTTACATGCCGGTACTGTAAACTGGCACAGTACTATTCGCGCGCGAGCTGTACTTGGCGACCGACGCGACAAAAAATGAGGCTGGATGCTATCAAAAATTCCCTTTATTAAGAAAAAAATTCCGGGGCTTCGCCCAGAGCCCGATGCGACCTCCCAAATCACCGCCGTCCGGCAATTAAGTTTCGGCAGAACTTTTGCGGAAATAAAGCCGGTTTCTTTTCCTGGCAATCTTCACTTTCAGTTTCTTGACGGCTTTACTCAGAGGGGTACTGTCATCTTTGATGGATGCCACTAAACGGTTCCAGGTTGCAGTAGGGATAGGTTTTTTATTCTCATCACAAAGTTCATGGCGTATAATGGAAGCTCTCTTCTCACGGCCTTCTGCATCAACGTCCCAATTCTGGAGGTAGACCAGTAAAGTCGGACCGTATTTGCCAAGAAACGGGTCTTTCCTTGCCATTTCAAACGACCATTTTTTCTGGTGGAGCTTTATCCCCTTCATGGTGCAGTAAACTTTGTTGAGAAAATCAAACTGAGCATCAATGGATTTGACCGGTAAGTAAATATCTACAGGGTCACATCTTCCATGCCCGTCAATTACCTTCCTGCACCTTACCCGGTTTATAGCCTGGACAATATCTGCTGCCATCTGTCCTTCCCTGAGGGCATCGAGAGGGTCAGTTTTATCGAAATATTTGTCATTGCGGCGAAATAGAGGCATGTTAAGCCAATTTGTGGTTCTGACACCGGCTAAAGCAAAAAAATTGTTTATAGCCCAGCTTTTGGGCAAATATGGCAATCCGAAGACGAAGATGGTATCGAAGTCCCTCCACTCGTTAGAACCTTCCACTCTCCGCCAGTTGGTAACGGCAAAACGTTTCTTGCTGAATTTAACCGATTTGTACTGCTCCAACTGGACATCGAAGAACTCCCGCATTTTCTTGTGGGTCACTACCAGGATACGCTTATCGTCAAAGCGTTCATCATCCTGAATCATCTGGAGAAAACTTTCCACATCCCCTTCCGCTTTTTTCAGCATAGTTCTCTTACCCATCATGTGACCTTCAGACAGGTAGAGATTAACCCTGGTATAGCTCCTTGATGAAGGCACGTCAACAATCTCCAGGATATTGTCGGGGATTAGCAGGTAGACAGCATTAATCGTGGCGGTAGCGTCAAGAATAACCGCACCATTGAAATTCCTTGGCAACAGCTTTTTTGCCGTATGGATGGTTTCCTTGTAATTGAGCTTGGAGTAATAGACAAAACCGTTCATGAAGGCTTTCAGGGCACTAAACATGTCCTTGAGTCTTTTAATGTCCCTCTCAGGAACGCTTTTAATCACTTCCTGCTGAAGCTTGCTTAGCCTGGATGGAGATACATACCCAAGGATAATTTTCTCTCGCTTATTCACAAGCTGTTTAATTGTGTCCATGTCCTTGTGCTGAGTCCATTCCAGGCGTTTCGGATACCATGCAAGTAATCTCTCTGTTCTTTCCGGAAAACCTTTATCAATCGAATTCTGTTCCTGATTGTGAATCCGGTCAAGCACGTCCTTGTAGGTTTTTATGGCTTCCACCTCTTCAGGAAACTTTCTCTGTGCATCCAGACAACGTCCATAGACAAAGTTGGCGTCTTTCCAAGTCATACTGTAAGCCTGGACCAGACTGATACATTCGTCAATCACTACCAGTTTGCGGCGAGGTAGTTCCAAGATTTGCTTCTCTCGGTAGAGATTTGTGTCCCCTTTGATATTGGAGTTGAAGTAATGCCAGTTCAAATACGGCCTGAAACGTTCACGACAAAGCCACATTGCCGGATACTCATCTCCCCTGGTCTGGAACTGCAAACTCATTTCGTAACTGCGGTGAGTGATAACCAGAACCGGATAATTGCACAACTCCACTGGTGGAACATCTTCCTGTTCGCTGTGATGAGCAAAAGCAACATTCTGCTTGATTTTTGGATTGTACTTCTTTGCGAGCTTACTGATTGTCGCCGCAATGTATTCAGCGTCCTCAATCTTCCTGGTGATTATCAATGCCCCCGGAAAACGTTCAGGAGTACGATGGGCGCAAAGCATGGCAACATATAACATCAATCCCTGAGTCTTGCCGGTTCCTGTCTGCATCGGCACAACCCGGATTTTACCTGGAATCTTATAACTTACCTCTTGACCATCTTTGTCAGTCTTTGTCGCAGTCTGAAAGCCGAATTTCCTGGTCTGGTCATTGAAGGTTTTGCACAATATCTGCCAAGAATCGACTAGTTTTTGGTTATACTCGTTATTAAGCTCAGTCGTCCAGTACGCCAACATCTCCTTACTGAACTTTCCCGGCCTGATTACCCGTGGGGTCCAGCTAAAATTATTTTGATTTTGATTCATTAATCTTTTTTAATCAAATATGCAATTATATTGTGCTTAATGAAATCATTATTTTGCATAAGCTATAAAATATTATAATTTTGTATTAGCACTTTTGAAATCATCTTCATATTAAATTTTTGCATCATCTTACAATTAGAAAAAGTCATCTAAAAATAATTTCATTTCATTTTCTATATCTTTGAGATACCTTTTCTGCCTTCCAATTATATCACACTTTTCAACAATTAAATCCTGCTCTTCTCTTAATGGAATATCTAACAACGCATATTTCAAAAATCCAGATTTATTCCAAGTTCCATTGTCAGAGTTAGATGCATATTCAGAAAATAAATGCTTTTGAGTATAAAAGACCCATTTTAATGAAATATCATATTTAATATTTTCTTTTAAACAAAGAAGATATGCATCGTCATTTAGCGAATAATTTCCATCTGGAAGATAATTTATATGTCCGGCTTTTCCTTTTCTTACAATATGAATCCCTTCACCTTTATATGTAAAAATCTTTTTCTCTTTATTTATAGGATGTGTATACGTATATACGACTTTTAAGTTTGTTGTATCTATACTGCCTGTCAGTAGTTTATATTCATCATCCCCCTCATGCTGAAGCATAGAATATATATATTCTTCAGTTAAACCAGAATTGCCACTAAAAATTCTAAATACATTTGAGACACTGACATTCTTTGCTTGAAACTTAACTGTTTTTTGTATTTTGGGAGAGAATGTTTTCTTAGGTACCTCCTTAATCTTTTTTTCTGTATTTTTTATAAAATCGTCGATTGAATTAAATTTTAAATGCTGAATTTTGCCAAGTTCATTTCTTAAATAATATTCGGGTAGCAATGAACAGTATCTGTCGTTTAAAGCATCATTTGCATTGAGAAATCCTGCTTTCCGCATTTTGACATGATTGCCTTTTTCATCAACCCAACTTGTCCCAAGTTCTTTTGAATCATCATATATTAACCAACGTGACTCAAGCAAACCAACTTTTTCGTCGCCAACAGTACTTACCCAACCTGAAATTTCATCATGCATCCATCCATTTCTGTTGTTTCTAAGTTTTGTTGGAAAACGTTTATCTGAATTAGCTAAACCGTCATTATCAATGATATACATCCATATTGGATTTTTTTGTGGTTTTGTATTATTAATGCCTTTTTTTGTAAAATAGAGTGCGTAGGTTTTCTCTTTAGTGTAAGGAGCAAATGCAAATTTAGGAAGTGATATTACTGCATCAATGTTACATTTTTCCATTACGTCTTTGCGGAATGCTTTAAACGATGGATTTTCAAGAACCCCATCTGGGGTTATCACACAAGCTTTACCTCCTATGTTTAATAGTTCAATAACCTTGCATAAAAAAGCAATCTCTGTTCGGATTGTTGAAATGCTACTTGTATTAGCTTTTATTGTACCATTACCATAAGGTGGATTTGTGATTATATAATCAAAGCGAATATCTTTAAAGTCTTTAGTTAATGTATTAGCAGATTCCATATTTGTATGACCATCGCCAACTAAAAACATATTTAATTTTGTTCTTGAAATGTTTTCTTCTTTAACATCAATGCCATAAAAGCAATCTTTTGAAAGAAAATTACGTGCTTTGGCAGAAAAAGTATCTGTAGATTGATAGTTGTTGACCAATACTTTAAAGCTTTCTGTTAAAAATCCTCCTGTTCCACATGCTAAGTCAAGAACTTTAAATTTTCTGTCATTGTTAAAATATAGTTCATCTTTGAGAAGAAGTTTTGAAAAGATATAAGTATAATGGCGTCTTGTAAAATATTCACCAAATTCTTTTTTTTCCTTATTTGATGCAAACATTTCATAGACAGCGCCAAACAGGTCAAAACCGCAACCATGCAATGGATGCATTGAATCGATAATATCAAAAATACGTTCAGCATCGGTGTTATTTATAAGGGGAGGTTTTCCGCTAATACCAGTAATTGCTATTTTAACAATTTCCATCAAATCTTTAAATTCTTTAAAAGAGGTTTCTGATTCTAAGCGGGAAATATATTGTGATAAATTTGCCACTACAGCTTCTGCTTTTAAACCTCTACAATCAGACCAATAGATTTTATTATCATCTCGTCTATTCTCAAGTTTTTCTTTTTCCTCAAAGAATTCGAGTGAAACAAAACCAATCGTAAAATCAATTTTATGTTGATTGTTTTTAAAGCTTATGCCTCTATAAACAGTTGCGAGTTCCCAAAGTTTTTTGTTGAAAATTGATTCTGATATTGTAGATATAGAATCAACATTAGTTTTGATATTACAAAGATTCGGGGATTTTTTTAATCGATTTTTAATTAATCTTAATATGTCAATAGTTTGAAACTCTCTAATTGCATTGCCATTTAAAGAAATTTCTTTTTTCGTTGAAGCATTGTAAAATATTGATGTCTTACAATTGGTAATAATAAAATAGGGTAATTTTAACTTTTTTGATTTATCAATACCTTGCCGTATTGCATCATGCCAGTCTTTGTCATTAACAGAACAATTATCTTTAACTTCAGCGTAAGCAACAAGATTCTCAATATACTGTAAATCATTAGTACCATCATATTCAAATTCAGAAATCAATAAGTCTGGTCGCTTATTGCCAGTATATTTTGAGAATGATACATCATTAACAATTTGCCTCAAAGGAATACTTAATTGAGATATTAAAACTTCATTTATAAGTCGGGTAACAGTCAAAGCTTCTTGTTTTCTTTTTGTTTTCATTTTAATATGTATCATTATTGTTATTGTTTAAGATATAGACTTCTCCTCTAGAAAAGTCTGGGTGCGGAATAGACTTCTTTTTCCCCGTTTTCTGATAACCGTTATTTTCCATAATAAGACAAACAACTGCACCTATGAATTGCTTAGTAAAATTATCAATATTATTGCCGCTTTTTTTGACTGATTTACTACATGCTTCTGCGACTCCTAATACAGCGGAAAACCCCAAATCTGTAGCAACTTTTGAAGAGATAAAGCTTTCAGGTGATATAATTAGTTCAAATAAAACTCTACCTTTTCCTTTAGCAAAAGGACCATACTGTGGATAACGTTTGGCAAATTTTTCGACGGTTGGACACTGTACGCTCAAAGAATAATTTCGTAGAGGCATTGCATGTACTCCTTTTCTTGCTGAGGAACAGAATATAGACGTGCAATTATTGCATGTCAAGAAGACTTCTTTAAAAAATATTAATTTTTCTTTAATTGCTATGGATTTCCACTCAATCCAGATTTGGCGAGGGCGACAATATCAATGCCGTAATCAAGTTTTTGCATTTCTTCGAGCATTCTGGCGGGTCTGGCGGGTTTTGCATAACGGTCAAGGGTTTCGCTTCTTCTCCGGCTGGAATGTCCATCAATACACTCAACAACAAAGGAATCAGCCCCGTTATTAATCAGGTTGTCGACAAAACAATGCCTGAAGCTGTGGAAGGACTTCCTCTTGTCGTCAGTAATGTATTTGCGGTTAAAGTTATTAAACCACCGTTGAATCCTTTGCCCCATACCGTCACGTGCCCCTGATTTAAGCTCAGGCCAGAGACTTTTAGACCTTCTACCCCGGATGGATTCGACATAATCCATGAAACCAAGCTCCAACAGCACGGGATGGATAGGAATAATCCTGTACCCGGAAATAGTCTTGATAGATTTCCCGTCCTCTTCACTTGTCTTAATGTTACTAAAACAGGGGATATCTCCCTCCACAACAATATCATCCAGTACAAGCTGACCGATTTCAGACTGCCTCATTCCATTGCACATAGCAACCAACGTAACCCAGAGCTTCCAAGGTTTGTAAGCATTAACCTTCGGGATTTCAGTAATGATTTTCTCCAGTTCTTCACTGGTATAGACTTGCCGTTCCTCATACGGTTTTATTTTAGTAGCGATTCGCAATCCACTGGCAATATCCTTGTCGGTAAAATCATGGGTAGAGCACCACTTGAAAAATCCGTGCATTTTGGTCAGTTTGGTATTTACGGTCTTGATGCTCTGAGGTTCCACATTGTCCATTTGAAGGACTTCCTGATAGTTCTTCCCCCGATACCGTTTCACCTTTTCCATGTTGGCAGGAAGCTTTCTGAGGATATTGTCCCTGAAATCCAGTAATTTGACATGGTTGAGAGACCTGATATCCACATCACCGAATACCTCCAGGACAAAATCCAGGACTTTTTCAGTTGATTCAGCCATTTTATCACCCCAAGTCTCACCGTTCTTTTTATCGGTCAGATACCTTTGAATCAGTAATTGCAGAGAATATCTCTCATTGACAGGATGAGTATGTGGAACGGGTTGAGTTCCCGGCTTGATAAGATGTTTCGCTTGTTCAAAGGCTGGAGATGGAGAATGACTGAGAGACTCTTCATAGTGTCGTTTGGCTGTTTCCACATCATTTTTAACACTTTCCAAGTGACGCTTTGCCATTTCCCTTGCAAGGAATTCATGTTCTTCCGAACCTATAGCAATATCAAGGTCTTCTCTCTGGATTTTAATTTCAGCCTGTTTCAGCCAGAAAACCATTTCCTTTTCAAAATCCTTAACAGCATCCTCATAGCGTAATTTTTCAAAATTATAACTATATTCTTCCCAGGAATCATGCTTGCCTATTCGATAATCAATTGGTAGCTTCTCTGGCTCCGGTACTTCAGGAGTTTTAAACATCCCTTCGGTTAGCTTTTTGATTTGTTCTTTATCCATATTCGGTCTCCTGGCGGTCCTGAAAAAATACTCGGTTCTATAATTGTATAAGTTACAGAAGAGGGCGGCTTTATGCAAGTCTGAAGTTCTCAAGCTTATTTTGAGGACTTTTTTGTCGATTTTCGGTTGCAGGTCCAGCGGAACCTTGCGCCTGAAGTAATAGGTGGTGTTTACCTGATGCAGGTGACGGATTTTTACTTCCATGTCCGGCCTCCGGGGTCGCGGGTTTTGTCCGCCGGTGTACCAGCCGGTGTCCCAAATTGGGTGGAACACGGATTTCGCGCGTGCGTAACGCGTTCATTATGAGGAATATACAAAAGAAATGGTGGAGCATATCGGATTTGAACCGATGACCCTCACACTGCCAGTGTGATGCTCTAGCCAACTGAGCTAATGCCCCACTTATAAATAGCGGAATGCCCGAAATCTGTAAGTTTAAGATTTCAAGCGGCTCATAAAATAGTACCACAGTTTCAATTTGCAAGCAGAAAAAACCAGTTAATTCCATGATTTTACATAAAAACAGTCAGGAAAACAGGGAAAACAGCCAATCGTGAACATTGGTTATGTCCTTAAGAGTGTCCGGTTTCGGCAGTTGGAGGCCGCGGACAAACAGCGGCACGGGATTACGGGTATGGGTTCCGGTGGACATATCTTCGCAATTGCCATGATCGCTGGTCAGTACCAGACCGATTTCCGAAGACAATTCGGCATTCAGTTCCAGGAAAAACCTGCTGAATTCATCCAAATATTTTGGCGCCAACGGACGGTTGCGGCGGTGTCCGATGCGATCTGTCATAAAGTATTCAAAGAGGCAGAAATCGTGTTTAAGAGCAATATCCAGCAGGTCATGTGCGGCCGTTTCAGGGGTAATTACGGGAATATCGTATTTTTCACTTATCGACTCGCGGGTCAGGTCGTGATACACGGCGCGACGGGCAATCAGGTCTGACTTGTCGAGAACATCCCCGACGGCATCATCGGCCATCACGGTGGTAACTGAGCGATAACCGACTTTCGCGAGTTCAGCCAAACCGTAGCGGACATAGGCATTGGCGAACACTACGCTTTTATTTTTTGCTTTCAGCGAAGCAAGCAAATTGCGTTTCCTGATAAGTTTTCTGAGTTCGGGGCCGGGAAACCCCTGAAGATGGGCTCCCATCAGTTCGGCGGCATTTATTCCGGTAAAAAGTGAAGACTGTCCGGTGGCGCTTTGAGGCAGGCCCGGTATACCAAGGCAGGCGTCCAGCGGAATGGAATTTTCGGCGAACAGGTTGACGAATGTCTCTCCGCACAATTCATGCAGGCACGACTTTTCCCAGCCTTCGGGGGGAATTCCCAGCCCGTCAACCATAATCATCAGGATTTTTTGTTGTCCAAAGTTTTCCATTTATCCATCCGCGGGGTATCTTATCATTTACCGGATAAACTAATAAGCTAACCAGACGGGAATCGGGATGCAAAGAAAAAAAACAAGTTTTCTTAAGATATTTATATTATTGACGTTTTGTTTCAGCCTGTATGCAGGAAAAATCGAGAGTTTGGGAGTGATGCAAATCCCCTCCCTGATGAACTTAAGCGGCGATCTCAGCAAATTAATGGAGAACGTTTCGCCGGGCTCCTCCGGAATGCTCGCGCTGGGAGTAACGGCACTGACTTTCAATCCGAAATTCAAAAATATCGATCTGGTTGGCCCGATCAAAATATTCCTGTTTGCGATCAGAAAAGAGAAGAAACCGGTCAAACTCGAATGGTGCGTGGTGTTCCGTAAGAAAGGCGACAATCTGCCGGAGCGCATCGATGGCGGCAAGACCCCGGTACTGGCGCGGGTAATCGACAATATGGCGGTACTGTCGAATTCCCGGGAACTCCTGGACACACTGGAAAAGATACCGCAAGTACCGGAAGTACCCAAAAACGCCGATCTGGTTGTTAATCTTGATTTTGCGAAATATCTGAATGAGTTTCCCGATCATTTTTACACGTTGCGTCAGGAAATGGTCAGGAAGCTGGCGGAAAAAAGTTCCAGGAAAGACCGCGCAAACCTGAAAACCCTTAAGTCTTTGCAGATAAAGCTGGATTACCTTGAAAAGGCGCTTGCCCAAGTTGGAAAACTCAACATGGCCCTTAGCATAAAACCGGACTTTCTGAATATAGACATCAAGATGTTGCCGCTTGCCGGCTCCGAGCTGGAACTTTTCCTGAAGATGCAGAAAAAAATCGATGCGCCATTTCCGAAGCTGTTTTGCCGTCACGTAATAACCGGCGCCGCCAGAATCAAACCGATGCCGGAATTGCAGGCAGTCCTCGGCGAAATGATCGAGGAAATCGCTTTGGAATCAGTTGAAAAAGAATCCGATATGCGATACGCGAAGCTGTTGAGAGAGCTGGTTAAAAATGCCAACGGACGCGCTAATTTCTATCTTGAGGAACAAAACGGCTACCCGATGTCATACCTCCAGGTTTTCACCCGCCAGGGAAGCCATAAGGCATTTGACAAAATGCTTGAACAATACCCGAAGGTGTCCGAGGTGAATCTGCCGGTCTACAAGCTCCTGACCGTTAAACTGAAAAATGACAAGGATTTGGATTTGTTTGCCACAGTAGCTCCGGACCGCGCAATACTGGTTAACGGCATGCTCGCCGGGAAAGACGTAGCAAAGGCGCTCCGGGAAGCTTCCGGCAAGGGGGAACTTGCTCCGGCCGAATCACCGCCGAACTCCGGACTGATGATGATTTTTGACGCCAGAGACGCTTTCGGGAAACAGGGCAAAACCAGCGATGCGACCAAACTGATTTTAGATTTTAAACCCGGAGTGGCCCACCTGAAAGTCAAACTGACTAAGGCAATGATCAAGCTGTTCGTGCCCAAAGGAATGCTGAATCCGGGCGGCAAGAAAAAACGAATCAGAATCAAACTGTCCCCGGAAGATCTGAAACGGCTCAAAGAACAGTTCAAAAAGAAAAAGTAACCCGTTTTATTTATAGTTACCGTATTTGTCAGCGGCTTCGTAAAAGGCCACGATATTTTCCCAGGGAATATCGGCATTGACCATATGTGACGGCGTCATGATATATCCGCCGTTTCTGCCTATGGTTTCCATGCGCAGTTTAACTTCGCTGAATACATCTTCCGGGGTTCCGAACGGCAATGTGTGCTGTACGCTTATCGCCCCGAAAAATACCAGTTTGTCCCCGAACTGCTCTTTGATCTCCGCCGGATTCATCACCTCAGGCTGGATAGGATTCAGGATATCAACCCCGATTTCGATCAAGTCCGGAATTATTTCAATAATCATGCCATCGGAATGGAGGAAGAATTTAGTTTCCGGATTGGTATTTTTGACGGCATCAATGATTCTCTTCAATCTTGGTTTGAACAGTTCGCGCCATTGATCCGGCGATATTAAAAGTCCGCGTTGAGACCCGAGATCATCGCCAATTCCAAAGATGTCCGCGCCAGCTTTCGCGGCAATTTCAGCATCGGCAACGGCGCCGTCAACCACCCGGTCGAGAAACAGTGGCAGCCATTCCTGCTGATAGCCCAGGTCCATGAAGAACTGTTCGCGCCCCCGGATGGAAAACGGGGTTTCAAAATCACTTACCGGGCTGATTGCCACGGCAGCGCACCCGAGTTTATGAATGCCGGCCACCCAATTCCGCAATTCGTTTAATTCCATTCTTTTGCCGGTTATCACCGGAGTAAGGAGCTTCTCCACATCGTCCGGTTCAGGAAATTCAATCACCGTCCTTTGGAAATCTTTGTTGCGTTCCGGCATCATGACCTTTCCCCGGATATCATTGCGGAAGCATTCGCTTGGATGCTTCCCGCTCTTTTCCATGAAAAGCTCAATAGTAGAATCGTTATAACTGCCAATCGCAACGTCATATATTGCTCGCGGCACACTGTCCGGAACCTGATTATTCAGAACCGACAGCACTCTTTCCCGTGAAGTCATTTTTCCAAATCCTTTATTTGTGCGGATAAATAAACTTACCACACATATCGAACAAATAAAACAGCACAAATAAACATTTTCAAACATATTTTAACGCAAATGTACCTGCATGACCATCTCCGCTTCACACGGTTGTCTGATGATTATTTGCGAATAAAAATGGTTCCGGACCTATTGTCCGCGAGGGCCTTGATTGGCTTTCTCAGCCCGGGCAAGATAGTCGTCCAGCAGGATAAGGTCAAACTCCCGGACAATATCCATTGCCGTGCGCTTGCCGGTAAGACTGTAAATCAGAGCAGGGCCGATATTCGGAGGAATATCAATACATACCTCACCGAGATATTTCCGTTCGATCTCCGGGAATTTTTCTCGGTTGTAATCAAGATGAACCATTACCCGGTCAAGATTTATCCTGGCGCGCGGATGGGGGGTATAGTTATCGGACAGAGCAACAGGCCGCCCGAACGGGTCCTTGATTCCGCCACCGTAAAAATACAGTGCGGAAATGAAGAAAGACCGGCACTGATATGCCCATATATCCTGCATCAATCCGCCGTGGTAATTCGATGAAAAACAGATGATGTCCGGCTTGAGCGCAACGTATTCCCTACGCAGTTTTTCAAAGTTCAGATCGAAACAGATCGCACCGCCAAGACGTCCAACCGGAGTATCGACCACAACGGCGCCGTTACCGGGGGTGAGTCCCATTTCCAACTCGCCTTCTGTAAGGTTGGTCTTGTGGTAAACGCCATCTATTCCGCCGGGAGAAACAAAGGCGATGGAATTATAAACTTTACCTTCTTCCTGAATTTTCACCGAACCGGCAATATGGCATTTCTCCGATGCCGCATAATCGAGATATAACGAAAGAATCCTGCCGGGACTCGCCGTTTCCTCGGCATCTTCCATGCGCTGCCCGAGCGCTTCCACGCTTTCGCAGGTCACCAGCAAATCAAGCCCGAATCCGCGCAATGATTCAAGCGCCGACTCAGTATGTTTAAAAGCGGCTTCCCTGGTTTCAGGTTTTCCCCGTTCTCCGGTGGCGGTAAACATTACCGACGCCACATTTACGTAATTAGCCATGATTGTCTTTCCTGATAATTAATTTTCCCATCCTGTTATAATATTTGCCCCCGCGACAGGATTTCCATAGGAATTTCTCACAGACAATAAAATATCGGGAAAAAATCGGCGGGAATCAGTAATATTCGCTGATTACGTCCCGGACAGCTTTAACCCATTCAAAGATTCGCCGGGGATCGCCTTCGACAGTTTCAAGGTCTTTCATGGTAACATCGAAGCAAGTTCCTTTCAGCAATTCAAAATCCTTCCGGAGGTGCTTTCTGACGTTCTCCGGATCATACCCGGAAGCGAGAAAGGCGGGATTCGGGCGGTAACTGATCACGTAATCAGTACCGATCTGCTCTACACATTTTTTCACGTCCGCAAATGGGGAAACCGCAATCCGGCGGAGGTTCGGAATTTTTCTGACCATATCGATCTTATTGGTCAAATCTTCGCAACAACCATACGCGACCAGACCGAATTTACTCATAATCGGGAGCTGATAGTTCAACATGAATTCCTCGTGCATTTCCGGCGATATCAGCGTGTATTCCTGGGCCGCCGTGAAGTTCCATATCCGATTGCGCTTTATTCCGTTTTCATTAGGTTTCGGGTCCAATACTTCCTTTGCGTAAGGCATCGCCTGGTTGTAAGTGAAAGTCGTTCCAAAATCCCCGGCCGCCTCCGCCTGGTCATGAGTGCGTAAGACCCCTTCACTCATGAATTTGAGCAACCGGTGAAGCTGTTCCGGATTCTCATACATATCCATCATCAGGTTTTCGATACCGCGCAGAAACCCCAAATCACTGGAAATATCGGCGGAAAAGTTCCGGTATGCCGGACCCCGGAAAATATCTATCGGAACAATGTCCCCGACCAGGTCATTAGCTTTTTCCGCCAATAGTGCGGTTTCGGCTTCGTCAATTTCATGGAATGGGGCGCGCAACTTGTCCATATCCTCGAGGCTTCTCAGAAAATAGTCAACCTTGTACGCTTCCAGACCATCACCTTCACGCGCGAATTCCCGCTTGTAGTCAACGCCCCATCGCGAACATTTGTATACGGCTTTAAGCGAATACCACGGTTCGATAATGTAGTCATCGCCAAATTCAGAGCGAAACAATTCGCGCCGGAAAAAGTTTTCCAGTTCCCGGCAGAGCGGATCGGCGCTGACCGGTTTCAGGCTCTCCATTTCCACGGCGGCAAACGCCCGAACATAAATGAGCGGACGGGTAAACTCGAAGCTGTTGTGATTGCGCCAGAGTTCGCGGCGATGTTCCTGAATGTCCGCCGTGGCAACTTCCATATAAGACTTCGCCAAGTCCCTGACCATATCTTTTTCCCGAAGCGGCATATCAATCTCCACAATTTGTTTATTTATGATATTTTTATATACTGTAAACGGCCTGATGTAATTCGCAAATATCATCATATGACATTATATTTGTATTTTTATGACAAATATCGACACATTGCAATATACGATAGCTTCAGCCGGCAAGGTGCTTTGCCGGCCGGACTGGGTATGGAACTGCCGCCCTTCCCGGTTCAATGATTTCGACCTCTGGTGCGTATTCGGCGGACACGGCAAAATGGTCACCGGAAATAAAACCTATGAATTGTCGGCGGGAGACTTCTTTCTGTTGTATCCGGGCATAGTATTTTACGCCGAAAACGATCCTGAAGATCCCCTTACCGTGGTTTACGTGCATTTCGATTTCTTCAGGAATGGAAAAAAGATAGTCCTCCTGAAAAACTCCCCCCTTCCATGTTTCTACAGAAAAATGCCGGATATATTGTTTTTCAACTCGCTTCTCCAGAGGATGCTGGAACACTGGCACCGGAATAAACCGCAACAGGCGGAATTGTGGCTTGCCGCCGCACTGGATGAAATCGCGAATTCCCCGAAAAACTATAATAATCAGCTTAAAGGCAATGCTCTTTCCGAGGCTTCAATGAAGTTGTACCGGCACATCAACGAACATCCTGAACAAAAATATTCACTGCGAAAAATCGCCAGAAAACATGGGGCGTGTCCGGAACATTTCTCCCGTACTTTCACCAAGGCAGCCGGTTGTTCATTCCGCAACGCGGTCACCGGCGCGAAGCTGAAACGCGCGAAACTACTGCTCTCATCCACGAACTATTCAATAACTGAAATTTCAAAAATCCTGGGCTTCGGCAGTGTTTATCATTTCAGCAAACTTTTCAAAAAGCGAACCGGCCTGCCGCCGTCCGAATTGAGAAAATCATCCTGAACTTATAATTCAGCGATAAAATCAGCGGCGATTTGCGCGGCTTTATCCATAAGTTTGAAATCGGCTTCCTCGCCGGGGTTATGGAATTTGCGTCCGGGCAGGCCGATGCCGTCCAGGACCGGGAGTAAATCCGCGACGAAATTGCTGTCCGACGCCCCGCCGCGCAGTGCTTCATTTGCCGTATGTCCGGCGTTCGCGGCCAGGGAAGTATATTTATCGTTTAATAATTTTGAAGCGGGGGTTTGTTCGAATCCCGGGAAACCGGCATGCTTCCGCAATTCCAGAACACACTTATTTTTTCCGTCATGACTGACCACGCTGGTTTCCGTGCAGTATTCCCGGAGCAGTTTGTCGATTTCCGCATGATATTCCGGCTTGAAACTTCTCACTTCAAATTCGATCTCGGCAAAATCCGCGATTTGGTTATAGGTTTTCCCCCCGGAAATCCTCCCGGCATTCGTGGTAATATCGCGTTCATAATCGGTAAGCGATTCGATAAATTCCACTTTCCGGGCGATTTCCCGGATCGCGTTCGCGCCGGAATAATGAAAGTTTCCGGCATGGGTGGAATACCCGCGACAGGTAAGGAAATAGCGGTTGATGCCCTTTCTGGCCTTGGCGAAAGTCACGGAGCCGTCATCCTGCAGGATGCCCGGCTCAAAGTTCAACGCCCGGAGGTTCTTTTCGGCAACGGGCCGGATCCAGGATGCAAACGACGGCACGGGAGTTTCTTCCGAAGCATTGAGCGCCACGGTAACCGGCGGCAGGGAGCCGGACTGCTCTTTCAGCAATTCCAGCGCCCTGAGCATTACCACGATGCCGCCTTTCATATCGGCAACCCCGGCCCCGTACACCATTCCCGACTCGTTATCAAACCGGAACGGAGCTACATCCGGCCCCAGCACGGTATCGATATGGCAAAGCATCAGAGTTCCTGGAGCATCACCGCCGGTTTGAGCAAGGAGATTGTTCCCCAGGTAATCATCCTTGTCGCTTTTCGCGGGAGTTTCCTCACAGGAGAAACCGAGTGCTTCCAATTGTTCCCGGACCAGGTTATTTGCCCGGTTCACGCCATCGGCATTGCCGGTACACGAATCGATACCGACAAGTTCCTCAAGAAGTTTCAGCGTATCCATAACGCGACTCCATAAAAGTTTACAGTTCCAGGTTGAGAAGTTTTGCGGTGTTGGCCCCGTAAACTTTTTCAAGGACATCGTCCGGAAGCCCAAGTCCGTATAGCCGCCACTTTGACGGACCATATTCAAATCCGGAATAATAGTCGTCCTCGGTTTCAAGCAGTCTGAACCATTCCAGATAATTTCCGTAGCGGTTCGGCCACAGGATATCCGAACCCCACAGGATTTTTTCCGGGGCGCTCAGGAAAAACTTCCTAGCGGCGCGGGGCTGACGTCCCAACCGGGTAAGCCGGGCCGAAACGTCAACATAAACGTTCTCATACTTCTGGATAAATTCCGAAGCCCTTGCCAGGTCATGGGTCAGCGACGCACAATGCGGAAAGATGAAAGTGGTTGCCGGATTGCGTTCCGCAAGCTTGAACATGCTCTGGACAAGTTCTTCGTGAGTCGGGAATCCGGGCTGTCCCCACCACCATTTGGTGTTGACTTTCCAATTTTCATAATGCTCGTTGGAAGGCACGTTGTCGCCAAAGGCATTAATCGGGTCTGCAATGTGGTACAGCACCAGCATCCCGAGGTCCGCGGCGGCGTCCCAGATCGGCTTCAGCCGGGGATCTTCAGGCGGAATAAGGCCGCCGTTACGGTCGCGGTAACGCAACCCGACTTCCTTATAAATTTTGATTCCTTTTGCTCCGATATCCTGATCTTTTTTCAGCTTTTCCCTAACATACTGCGCCCAGCCGGGATCGTCGATTTTCCTGAAATCGAGTCCGGTAAAGAGGATAATCCGTTCGGGTACGCCGTCGAAAACGTCCAGCACCGGCTGCAAGTCCGCGCCGGGAAAACAGTCACCGACCTGGGAAACGCCGTAACTGACGTTCAGTTTATCCATTTCCTCAGCGGCGGTATCCAAAGAACACCAGCGGGAATAATAATGCAAATGAATGTCGATGGCGGGAAATTTCGCGCGTTGCGGACGGGTCTCCGGAAGATTGAGCATCGGGTCAACCTGAACGGCTGGAGGCGCAGGAGGCGCATTCCGGAACGCATCGAGTTCCTCTTTGATCCGGTTCGCCAGGACCTTGCTCCATCCGGTCATGCGTTCGATCGCCACCGGACCAATCAACGCTTCCTTAACTTCATACCCCTCTCCGCCACAAAGATCCTTGACAGTCGGGAAGTATCCGCCCTTGACGTTGGCGTAACCGATAATCAGCGTATGCTCGAACGGTGAAGCCTCTTTGATCTCAAGACCGATCTCCGTAAATATCTCGCCCGGCAAAGCCAGAAACAACATGTTCCCTACGGCAACACCCTGAACCGGATTTTTTATAATCCCCCCCGGATAGTTCAGGAAAATCTGCTTTGCGTGGTCTGCATCGCTCGAAGCGTAAAAATTCTCCAGCCAGGCGGCGCGGAATTCCTCATCGGAAGGATTGGACGCCTTGACTTTTTCAAATTTTTCGGCGGCAATCTTCGCGGCTTCTTCGGCAACCGCCGGAAGCGGGAGCTGTTTCGCGGGCATGTCAACATCAATTTTACCGTTCTGCACGTCCAACGGTCCTTCCGTGACAATCTTGCCGGAAATTTCCAGAACCGCTTTGCCGAGGATCTCACCGTATTTTTCCATCTGGCCGAAGTTACGGTGACTGAACAGCTTGCCCATTGCCGAAGCTTCGGCCGAGTAGCCGCCCGGATTGACGTCTCCGCAAGCGCCGTTCAGGAACATTACCGGAACTTTTTCAGAAAGGCCATTCTGAACGTAGTCACGGACCGCGCCGGGGTAATCGGCGGTGATAAGCTGATTTTCCAATCCGAGAGTGGTGGCGTGGCAGGCATAATTGACAATCATCCCGATGGGGTTGCCGTCCGTGTCGTCAATTTTGACAACCTTGAATTCGTTGTCCGCCGGTCCGTTTTCAGGATCGCGGCGATTGCGCCCGATGCCGGAAATCTCGCCGCCACCGATGCCGATTTTAGCCGGACGCCGGTCAATGTCCGCGGCAATAATGGCCTTAACCAGATTGTCTTCAAGCTCTACAGCCCACGCCTGGTTAAGCGGATTATCGGTATTAAGTCCGGGTGCGGAATGAGTGTGGGTCGAGGCAATGATGATCCGGTCCGGAGTCATGGCGGTTTTGTCGGCCGCCCGTATCTTCGCTGATTCGACCAGCGCTTTGTTCAAACCGACAACATCAACTACACAGATCGCGCTTTTCCGGCGGCGGTCATCAAATACCGCCGCATAAGCTTTGATTGGGTCGTGAACGCCGGTGGAATTACGCGGCGCGTATCCGGAAAGTTGAAGCCCGTCCATCTTCGGGGTAATGTCCACTTCAGACATTCCCGCCAGGAAAATACTCATAGGTAGTCCCTTTTTAATATTGATAAATCGTTTCGGTATTTATTGCTCCCCCAGGGGAGATCTTCAGTAAGGACAAAACAGCCGCCCGGACGCAGTTGTCCGCCGGATTCCACAAATTCGGCCACTGCCCTTTGCATTGAACTCTTTCTCGGCGCGGCGGCCAATCCGGTTTTCTTCACCTGCTCGCCAAATACCCGCAGTAAAGTTTCCTCCGAACCTCCGGCAGTGGGGACCAGATAACCCGCACGCTGAAATTTTATTATGTTGGATGTTTCCGCGAGAAATTTTTCAAAGCTGATGTCGAGAAACCACGAATAACATTTAAAGCCTTTGAAAGAATATTCGGGAAAATATTTCGGGAAAAATTCGGTGGCCTGTTGTATTGAATCAGCACAGGCTTCCACGGTCATGGCCCCACCCTCCGCGGGAATGTGGATATTCAGCATCGGCGATTCGGTGTCCATGATTTTTTCCCATTCGGACAAATCCAATATCACGGTTTTCCGCATGGCAAATCCAGTGGGCAAAATCGGATTCGCAACAAGCTTGCCGCCTCTTTCCTTGTATTCGCTGAGCCAGCCTCCGGTTTTGTCCCAGTTGTCATCAGCGCCATCGCGGAGGCCCTCGGAATTGTATTCAACTTCCGGCTCAGAAACGGTCAGGAGAACCCCGGTTTCCCGGTTTCTGAACACCACTGCTTTAAACCCCAGACTGGCCTGATTATACTGAAGCCTGCCCAGCTGAAACAGCATCCCGCGCAAATAGCTCTGGGTCCAGCCAAGATGACGTTCAGAAAGCCCAAAAACGTTTAACGTGTTCTGATTGTGGCGCACCCACACCGCCATGTCCGCAAAAGTGTCCCTGGTGACCTTTTCAGGAATGCCCCTTGCCCCATGAAATTCCAACGCCTTGGGGATAAGCGACAAGGAAAGCAGAAAGTTGTAAGTAAACGCTTTTTCTCCAAGCAAATTTTTCAGCAAGGGGAACTTTTGAACTTCGGAAACCTTGGTCAGCTCCCCCTCAAGCACATAATGCTGATGCCAGAACCACCTGGACAATTCAGGGCCGCCGTTTACATCCGCGGCAAGCTTCCGCACCTCCGGCAGCAATTCCCCATCAACGCCGGTATATTGAAAATTTTCCGCGACCTTCTCCGGAGTCAAAAAGTCAATATTGCCTGTGCCGGGAAAGGTTTTTCCAGAATCCTCCCAGAACCGTTCGGATATTTCAAGGTCCGGGGAG
Organism: Victivallales bacterium; assembly: GCA_963678815.1. Classification (GTDB taxonomy): domain Bacteria; phylum Verrucomicrobiota; class Lentisphaeria; order Victivallales. The sequence continues at coordinate 1,207,641 of OY787460.1, read as the reverse complement.
CCGTCGAGTTGAAGTTGCCGTATGACAAATGAAAATTCCATTGATGAATTTTAGCCTTTAGTTAAAAAAGTAGCGCTTCTTCTTTGATATGGAGATTTAACTTACCTAGGGTAGTTAGGTCTTGATTAAAAATAATCCAGTTTCATTAAATTCCAAGAGGCATTGTAAGAGATTCAGGACATTGATTTGATAAAATCAAGAACTTCCTGATATTTTGGTTCTTCGGTAATCTCCGGGACCAACTGGATGTATCTGACTACTCCGGAATCGTCGAGCACGATCACGCAACGCGCAAGCAAACCGGCGAGCGGCCCGGCAACCATTCTCAAACCGTAGCGATCACCGAAATCGAGATTGCGCATCTCGGAAGCCGGAGTCACTTTGTCAATGCCTTCGGCAGCGCAGAAACGCCCCAATGCAAACGGCAGATCGCGCGAAACACTGACAATCTCAACGTTTTCGAGTTTTGCGGCTTCCTGGTTGAACTGTCGTTCTGACTGGGCGCAAACCCCGGTATCGATGCTGGGAAAAACACTTAGGATCGTGACCCGGCCGGCCAAATCACTGAGTGTAATATCACTCAAATCGGTCTTGGTCAGCAGAAAATCAGGGGCTTTACCGCCAATTTCCGGAAGATTACCGCCAGTTTCCACGCTATTACCTTTAAATGTCACTTTCGCCATGATTCTGACTCCCGTTTTGTTTTATTTGGAACAGGCTCCTTTTTAACTGACCATGTAATAACCAATTTTCAATGCGCCTTTTCTGAGAACGATTTTAACTTCGTGTTCCTTGCCATCCATGGCATTGCTGCAACTGACCATCGGCACTCTTGGGAATCTGCCGAAATTGACTTCCCGGGAAAACTCAGTAACTTTTTCCCCGTCAACATAGACGTCAAAAACGTTGGCCCCGCCAGGATAATCCACCGCGATCCCGGCCCAGTACATTTTGGTGCTGAAAGTAAAACTGTCTCCGGCCTTTTCGGTGCAGACCAGTCCTTTCCGGTACGGAAACGGCCATGTCGTCCGGTCGGGCCAGGTGCTTGTATCCGGGTAAACGCCATCGAACTTTTTATGATGGTCTTCTTCGACATGCCAGCCGCTTCCCCCGGTTTTTCCTTCAGTCGCCGGAACATACCTGGCATTGATAAATTCACGGGCGCGCCAGTAAACATACTCTTTCGGAGGCTTATACTTGTTTTCGCGTTTGCGCGCTTCTTTCAGGAGCTTTTTCAAGTATTTTTTCACGATGCCGGCATAGACGGCATGTCCTTCGATGCCGGGATGGACATTATCGCTCCAGAGTTGTTCATTGGTATATTTGCCCTTCAAGATCATCTTGCGCTTCGCGGCCCCGACATCAATACAGTGCAGACCGAAATCGGCGGCGGCCTTCAGGTGGATAAGCTGCACTTGCGAATCGTTACGGCTTCCGCTGATCAGCAGGATTATCCCGGTAGCGGGATCTTTTTTCCAGATTTTCCTGAAATTCGCTTCCAGACAGGAAAGATTGGTCATCTGATTTCCCACCCCCAAATCATTAATGGCGAACTCCATAAAAACCAGGTCCGGCTTGTGCGAGAGAATGTGTTCTTCGCACCGGAACACTCCCTCCATGGAATTAGTGCCGCCGAAACCGCCGTTGAAACAATTCACTTTTACTCCCGGCAACATTTCCCTGATAAACTTGCCGGTCAGGGCGCGGTAACTTTTATTTTCAATGTCACCGCAATTTCCGCCCCAGGTTATGGAGCCACCGAAAAAAGCGATATTCACTTTTCCGCGTTTCTTTGCGCGATACAGAACGGTATCCAATGGATTCAACAGATTCTTCATGAACAGACCTTTTGATTTACAGCAGTAATTTGATGAACGGTGAAACAAATATGTTGTTCTCTCTTGCGGAAAATTCAAGTTGAAAATAATGTTATGGAGAAAAATTCACGGCAATTCCCGCGTTTTTATTTTCTTCCGCCCCCATACAAGTCGTAATGCGCGGAGCTATGAGGTATCGGCGTTTGTTCAAAGTATTGTTGTTCAGTACATCAAGCAGCAAGGATATTGCGGTTTGTCCCAAATCCTCGTAGGGTTGCTCCGCATAAGCCGCGTAATGTTCATCAAGGAATTTATACTTGCCCCAGGTAACGGTTTTTATTCCGCGCGAACTCAAAATTTTTCCAGTCTCGCGCGATGCAATCCCCCGCAACATGGAAGAGCCTCCGATGTGGCAGAAAAAGAGGGCGTCGGGCTGGACCGAATCAAGGTATTCGATGAATTTCCGGTGGGTACTCCACGCATGGGTAAGTTTTCTGTTTTCAGGGACTTTGTGTATTGCGTGGGCAAGGCGGTAACCTGACACTCTCAGCCGGGCTGACATGAAATCTATATCGGAATGAACAATACCGATTCTTCTTTTTCCCAGGGAAAGAAGTATTTCGGTTATGTGGCAGCTGCCCAGCAGGTGATCGATTGAAACGGAATTGAACTGGGATATTTCCGGAGACATGTCAAAAAGGACGAGAGGATGCCCCGAGGCGTCGATCTCGGCAATAATGTCTTTGTCCATGCCGGTCAGATGCGGATATAGAATAATGCCGGCGCTGTTCTTCATTACCCGGCGCAACGTTTTAATTTCATCATCCAAGTCCATCAGCTTGTATTCACCACCGAGGAAATTGAAGCCGGCATTTTCGATTTCGCGTTTCATTTCCATGATTAATATGTTCCAGGTGTTCCGGGGAAATACAACCGCAAGGTTCCGGAGCGGATTTTGTGGATCGAATGCGGATATTCTCGAAGCGGCAAACGTGCCGCGGCGTTTTATTCTCACGATCAATCGTTCATCTTCAAGCATCGCGAGCGCCTGACGAACAGTGTTATTTCCAACTCCGAAAAATTCGCACAGATCGATTTCACGGGGAAGTTTGCCGTTGGCGGGAAGCCTGCCGCCTTTTATATATTCTTTCAAAATTGCATATAGCTGCAGGTAAAGCGGGTCCGGGGAATTCCTGTCCAGCGTGTTTTCGAGCTTTTCCATTTTCAGCTTTTCAAATCAAATTTATCAGGGATCATTTTAATATATTCCATTTATATACCATTGACGGGTATTGTTTTCAAATATATTGCACGGTATACTGCCGAATAAGAAAAGCGGAGAAACTATGACTGTCAAACAAATTCACATTATCGCCAATTCCCACATGGACCCCGTATGGATATGGAACCGGTCGTCCGGACGCCGCGCCTGGAACAACACTATCACCACCACCGTGCGCCTGATGAAAAAATATCCGGAAATGACGTTTACCTGTTCCGCATCCACTCTCTACCGCTGGCTGGAGGAAACGGAACCTGTGCTTTTTGCGGACATCCGGGAACTTGTTGCGGAAGGCAGATGGGAAATTACCGGCGGCTGGGAAGTGCAGTCTGATACCATAATAAGTACCACCGAATCGCTGATCCGGCAGGCCGTGGTTGGCAAGCGGTACTTTCAGGACAAATTCGGCGTTGACGTAAAAACCGCTTATAACGTGGACGCTTTCGGGCACAGCCACGGTCTCCCGAAAATTCTGAAAGCCACTGGATTCGATAATTATGTTTTTGTCCGCAGCCAGCAAACCCCTTCAGTATTCACGTGGAAAAGTAATGACGGAAGCTCCGTTACCGCGCACCGTGTCAAGCCCAGCTACTGCATACCGTCGAACATGACAAGGGAAAGCTTTTTCAACCGGATCGGACGCCTGATGGATGGTGACTTCGAGGAGCAAACCTTCTTCTTCGGCATAGGCGACCACGGCGGAAGCCTTTCCGAACAATATATTGCCTGGGCAAAAGAGGCCGCGAAGGAATATCCCCTTGTTTTTTCAAGCCTCACGGAATTTTTCAAGGCGTCGGAACCATTGCCCAAGGAGGAATTCACCGGGGAACTCGGCCCCGTTTTCACGGGATGCTACAGCGCCTGCCATACGGTCAAGAAAAGAATAGCCGGTTCAATGAAACGGCTGCTCAGGGCTGAGGCGCTCGGAGGCTCCGAAACTGAACTGGAAGAAACGTGGCGCGAAATGCTGTTGTCCCATTTTCACGACATCCTGCCGGGAACAAGCATTCGCGAAGCATATGAGCGCGATATTTATCCCGCCCTGGGACTCGTTGATTTTAAGGCGGAAAAAATAATCGACAGGCAAATGGCGCGCCTGAGCGCCGCCGCCGATACCATGTTCATGCCGGAAGGCGGAATCTACGCTCTCAACATAAATCCTTACCCGATGCACGGCACTTTTTCGCTGCCGGCTTTTACCGACCCTAACAGTAAAGGCACACCCTTTGACTCGCTTGCCGATAAGGACGGAAACGTTTTGCCTCTCCAAATCCTGTCCCCGCCAACATCCTACGGGCCCTGCGGCGTATCATGGGGCAGACTCACGGCAGTAGTCCCCATGGAAAAATGTTCCGGCCGCTTTCTCGCCCTGTCCAGGACCGGAAAGAAGTTCCCTGCCCTGGGCATTACCCGTCAGGAAAAGCTCCTGGAAAAACTCTCGTTTCAAGTTTACCACGACGATTACGGAACCTGGGGATTCGGACTCGAACGGTTTTCCGGCCGTTTCGAGTCTCCGGTTATGGAGAACGTCCAAAAATTATTTGACGGCCCGGTATGCAGTTCCTTGAGGGCCGTCTACCGCTTCCGCGATTCCTCAATACGTCTTGATTTGACCGCGTTCAGAGATGTCCCGGAAATCAGGATGTCCATAAAAACCTGCTGGAGAGAAAAACAAACGGCCCTTAAACTGGCCGTCGCCCACGGCTTGGAAGCGAAAAATTTTCACCGAGGACAAAGCGGAGCTATTCAGAGCAGGGATATATCCGACATCCCCGGAAATACCATCTGGGTGGACAGCGTGGAGAAGCCGCTATACAGAAATTTCGGCGAATGCGCGATGGTTGACTGGTGTGCGCTGGAGGCATCAAACAGCATAACCGGTTTTTACAGTTCCGACCTGCACGGCTGCGACCTGATGGACAATACTTTACGCCTTACTCTGCTGCGCTGTGTCCCGTATTCAGACCACAAACCTTTTCCCGCGAATACGGAAGACGGCTACATCGACGAAGGAACCGGCGAATTTGAGCTTTGGAGCTTTGAATATTCCGATATTGATGTCGCGTCCCTGCCTGCCCTTGCACAAATCAGGCTTAATAACATCGAAGCCTGTGAAGTTTCCCCGCATGCAGCGGGAAAACCATGTCCCATGCCGGAAATTCCTGAACTAAGCTCAAAAAATATCCTTCTGGAATCCTGCCGCACAACCTCTGACGGCAATCGGATTTTCCATGTTTCCAATAATGGAGATAAAGAAGAAACGGTGCGCTGGAAAGGACAACGCATAGCTGTCCCCCCCCACGCAATAATTTTATCTGATCACTAACCTGAACTATTCATAAAAAATAAGCCGTACCTGCGTACTGGAAACTTGTCTGAGGCATTGCCAATCGGCATAGACTTCACAAGATCACTTTTCCGCATCGAGTTTCCCGATATTATTTTATCCGGTCTTGCCAAACCGGAATGCCCGTCTATACTTAACGAACGAAACGGAGCAGGGAAAGTGTTTAAGCCGGTTAAAAACAAAAAAGTTTATCAGCAGGTTGCCGACCAGATCCAGAAAATGATCCTGAACGGCAGCCTGAAAAGCGGTGACCGGCTTCCCGCCGAACGCGAGATGGCGGAAATGTTCCGGGTGAGCCGGACGTCGATCAGGGAGGCGGTGCGCGCGCTTGATATTCTCGGCCTGATTGAGTGCCGCCAGGGTGGGGGCAATTTCATCCGCAAGGATTTCGGCAAGTCATTTTTTGAGCCGCTCTCGATCAGTTTCAAACTCCGGAACGGCGGTTATCTGGATATCCTGGAAACCAGGAAAATGCTGGAAATCGAAGCCGCGGGACTCGCCGCCGGGAGAATGTCGGAAACACAGCGTTCCGAGTTGAAGGAAATTTCCGAAAAACTGAATGCCGCTACCGGGGAAAAGCTTTGCACTAAACTCGATGCCGAATTCCATTATAAAATTATCGAATGCACCGGCAATTACCTGATCATATCTTTTTACGGTGCGATCTCGGAACTGATGAAAACATTCATAACCGATTCGCGAAAACTGTTCTCCGAGCCGGATAAACGGTTATCGCTCCAGAAACAGCACCGGGAAATCGCCGAGGCAATTTGTTCGGTCAACCCGGCACGCGCTTCCCAGGCAATGCGGAAACATTTTGAAATGGTTATTGACAATTTAAAGAAATGAATTATTTTCTAAAGGCATAATTGGTCATACCATTACACCAATAAACAAAAAGTTTGAAATGAATATCGCAGTATGTATTAAACAGGTGCCGGGAACGTCCGAAGTGGAAGTGGACGAAACCACCGGCGTATTGAAGCGGGACGGCATCGATGCGAAAATGAATCCGTTCGATCTGTTCGCCATCGAGTCCGCCCTGAGGCTGAAATCGGAAACCGGCGCGGAAATCAGCGTGTTGAGCATGGGGCCGCCCCAGACAAAAGAAATCATTAAAGAAGCCTACATGATGGGCGTCGACCGCGGATTTCTGCTCTCGGACTTGCGTTTCGCCGGGGCCGACGTGCTGGCTACATCATACACGCTGGCGCAGGGACTGAAGAAATCCGGCAAATACGACTTGATAATCTGCGGCAAGCAAACCACCGACGGCGACACCGCCCAAGTGGGACCGGAAATCGCGGAATTCCTGAATATCCCGCATGTCGCCAACGTAAAAAATATTCTTAAGGCCGAGTCCGACGGAATGCTGCTTGAGGTTGACCTTCCGCACAGCGTGGAAGTGGTCAAGGTTCAATTCCCCTGCCTGATTACCGTGGACAAGGACATCTGCCAGCCGCGATTACCGTCATTCAAACTGAAGATGGCTACCGCTGATAAAGAAATAATCACTTTCAGCCTGAACGACCTGGAAGACAAACACGAGGAAAATTACGGCTTGAAAGGATCGCCGACCCAGGTATTGAAGGTGTTTCCGCCGGAAAGCAATGACAGCCATGAACTGTGGGAAGGCCGTGGGCCGGAACTGGGCGACAGGCTCTTTGAACGGCTGCGTGAAATGAAATTCGTGGAGCAGAGGTAACGATATGGCAATGATAAAAATCCATCAGGATAAGATTACCGATCCGGAAGCACTGATAAAGCTCTGCCCTTTCGACGCAATCGAATTTTCCAATAACGAACTGTCTGTAAACGCGGCATGCAAAATGTGCCGGATATGCGTCAAACAGGCTCCGGAAGTGTTTGAATACGTTGAATTCAAACAGCCTGAAATCGACAAGTCGGAATGGCGCGGAATAACGGTATACGCCGACCACTCCGGCGGGGAAATCCATCCGGTGACTTTCGAACTGATCGGCAAGGCCCGGGAAATGGCGGAGAAAATATCCCATCCGGTATACTGCCTCATTGCCGGACATAACATCAAAAGTCAGGCCGCGGAATTGCTGGAATACGGCGTTGACGAAGTTTTCGTCTATGACCGCAAGGAACTCGAACACTTTAAAATAGAACCGTACACAGCAATCTTCGAGGACTTCATCAAACATGTAAAACCGGCGGTGGTACTGGTGGGCGGGACAGCTTTCGGCAGGTCGCTCGCCCCCCGGGTAGCGGCACGGTTCAGGACCGGACTCACCGCCGACTGCACGATCCTGGATATCCAGGAAAACACCGACCTCGACCAGATCCGGCCGGCTTTCGGCGGCAACATCATGGCGCATATCAATACCCCGAGACACCGTCCGCAGTTCGCCACCGTGCGCTACAAGATATTTTCCGCGCCGGAGAAAAGCCGGAATGATAACGGGAAACTTAACGAATGCGAAATTGATCCGTCCAAACTTTCATCCCGAATCGAAATAAAGGAAATCAAGCCCAAACAGCGTGAAACCGGCATCGAGGAAGCACAGGTTATCATCGTTGCCGGGCGCGGCGTCAAAAAACCGGAAGACATGGCGATGCTGGAAAAGCTGGCCGAATCGCTTGGCGGTCAAATCGCCGCCACCCGCTCACTGATCGAGGCCGGATGGGTTGATCCAAAACGCCAGATCGGATTGAGCGGACGAACCGTAAAGCCGGAACTGATCATTACCTGCGGAGTTTCCGGAGCAATTCAGTTTGTCGCCGGAATGCAGAATTCTTCGTTCATCGTGGCTATCAACACCGACAGGAATGCGCCGATTTTCAAACATGCACACCTAGCGCTCAACGGTGATCTTTACGAAATAATCCCGCAACTTAACGAACGGCTGAAACGGGAGAAACAATAATGGAATACGCAAAACTTACTGATAAAGATATTGAATTCCTGGAATCAGTTTGCGGGGCGGACAACGTTTTTCAGGGCGACCGGATCAACGAGGACTTTTCTCACGACGAACTGTCCGGGACCAGCCGGTATCCCGATGTGCTGGTGGAGGTGGAAAACACGGAACAGGTGTCGAAAATCATGCGCTACGCCAACGAAAAGAAAATCCCGGTAACCCCGCGCGGACAAGGCACCGGACTGGTCGGCGGCTCGGTGACCGTTCACGGCGGCATAATGCTGAGCTTGTGCCATATGAACCGGATATTGGAACTGGATGAGGAAAACCTTACGCTGACCGTCGAACCGGGCGTACTGCTTATGGAAATATCTAAATTCGTCGAGGAACACGACTTGTTTTATCCCCCCGATCCCGGCGAAAAAAGCGCCACTATCGGCGGCAACATCAACACCAACGCGGGAGGCATGCGGGCCGTTAAATACGGGGTGACCAGGGATTTCGTGCGCGGTCTGGAAGTTGTCATGCCGGACGGCGAAATCATGCGTATCGGCGGAAAAGTAGTAAAGAACAGTTCCGGCTACAGCCTCAAAGACCTGATCGTGGGCTCCGAGGGAACTTTGGGAATCGTGACCAAGGCAATCCTGCGGCTGATGCCGCTGCCGAAAAAAGCGGTGAGCTTGCTGGCCCCCTTCCCTGACCTTGCAAAAGCTATCGAAACCGTGCCGGAAATTATCAAATCAAAGTCTATCCCTACCGCGGTGGAATTCATGGAACGCGAAGTCATCCTGGCGGCGGAAGAGTTTCTCGGCAAACCTTTCCCGGACAACTCCGCCAATGCCTATCTGCTGCTGACTTTCGACGGCAACAGCAAAGAGGAAATCGAACAGGCTTATGAAAAAGTGGCGCATATCTGTCTGGACAACGGCGCTCTTGACGTATTCATTTCCAATACCCAGGAGCGCAACGAAGCTATCTGGTCAGCACGCGGAGCTTTCCTCGAAGCGATCAAGGCTTCAACTACCGAAATGGACGAATGCGACGTGGTAGTGCCGCGTAAAAGTGTGGCCGAATTTATCAAATACACCAAGGTACTGCAACAAGAATTCGATATCCGCATCCGCAACTTCGGCCACGCCGGGGACGGCAATCTGCACATTTACGTTTTACGCGACGCCCTGACCGAGGAAGTCTGGAAAGAAAAACTCGGGGCCGTTTTCGAAAAATTATATTCCAGGGCCCGTGAACTGGGCGGACAGGTCTCCGGGGAACACGGCATCGGTTTCGCGAAAAAACCTTATCTGGAAGAATCACTCGGTGAAGGCGGCATGGCGTTGCTCAAACGCATCAAACAGGCCTTTGATCCGAACGGCATCCTCAATCCCGGCAAAGTCTGTTAACGAATCGAAATAACGGCATAGATGGTTTTGTGTATTTTTCGGATTTTTTCTGGTTTGACGCGGGAACCGTTAATCACGATCGAATCGAAATATTGTGAAGTCAGCCAGCTCCCGCCTTCATCGAGTTTCACCCAGATTTCCGCCGGACCGGAGTAATTTTTCAACTCCAAATTCATCGAGTTACCATCGCGTTCGATAACAAATTCAACTTTCCGTCCCATGTGATAGACAAAGGATTCCAGCGTGTCAATATCCTTTGGCAAGTCCGGAATGAAAGTAAGTCTTTCGTGGTTCAAACGGTAACCCGTCAGGCCGAAAATCATGGTTATCAACGCCTCTCCATGAGACCACGTAAGCAGGTCGCACCGCCAGGGAGCGCCGGTATCACCATTCCACTGTTCGGGCATCAGCCACAGGAGATCAGCAAGATCATAGCAGTTTCCTTCGTTTTTATGAGCGAGATTTCTGATTATCTCCATTCCTTTATCGCTTTGTCCCGCCGCAAAATAATGCTGCGCCAGCCACATTGTGGAGATTGCCCAGGAATGTTTTTCTTTTTCATGCCGGCACAAAGTTCCATCATCAAGAAGCAGTTTTTCCCCCAGACGTTTCACGCTTAATTGCATCCGGTAATCACTGGGCTGAATGAGTGCCAGGTCTTCATTAAAAACCGCGAATCTTGACGCGTGAAGAATGTAGGCGTCGGCAGTCAGGTCGAATCTGGCAACATGGGGAAAAATCGCCCTGGCAAAGGTTGATTCTCTGGTGGAAAACATGAATTCGTCAACCTGAGAACGCAATTTTTCGGCTAGCTCAGTTGCCCTAGCTTCACATTCGCAACGGCCCTTGATCTTCGCGATTTTCGCGGCGCTGACAAATCCCGCGTAAATGTATGCGAGGCTTCCAAGCGGCGACGTATAATTGTCACTGAACCACTCGTCATAAACCTTGTAAAACATGTGCGGTTCCGGCGTGATCGAGAAAAAATATTCCACGGTGTCCTCGATCAAAGGCCAGGCTTCGTCCAATAAATCCATATCGCCTGTAGCGGCATACTGCAGGTACACAGCCAACGGAATCATGGCGTACTGATCTATCTCTATCGACGGGTTCCAGACGCCGCCGTCGCCGTCATACGCCGCAAATAATCTGCCATCGTCATCACGTTCGCCGTTCAACAACATCTTCCAGTATTCCTTGAAACGCGCACCCTTGCCATTCACCGCCATAACCGCCATAGACGACAAATTATCCCTGGTGAAAACACCGTGATAATAACCCCGGTCACCAGCCATGATCGCACCGTTTTTATATGTGCATGACTCAATGGCGCGGTAACTTGCGCGGTAAAGGCTGTCCACCCGTTCTTCACCGGTTAATAGCGGAACAAGTTGGTCATTCCAGTTTCTCCAGTAATTTTTTTCTTTTTCGAGCAATGAACTCCAATCAAATTTTGCAAGTTGCCGGGTTTGTTCCGTGGCATTTCCATCGCCAACCCCGATGCATATAAGGTCAGTTTTTTCAACTTCCAATACAATCCGGATGACACTGATTTCGGGTGCGTCGGGTATCGCGAAATCCGCAACGTCCGACACAAACTCCGTTCTTTCCAATTCCCGGATATTTCCGTTAAATACACAATTTATCAGCAAACTCTCCCATTTCCCAGAACGCGCTGACACTTCATTTTCCTTTATTTCAAATTCCCAATCAAACGGAAATTCTATTACATAACGGTAAGGTTTTTCAGAACGCAAAGAATTAATAATTACGTCCTGATCGTGTTTTACAAAAGTGATCTGGTCGGCTTCATCCGTGCGGTTTTGCAGGATCATGGCGTCATCAATCCAGTTCCATGAAAAGTCAGAACTTTTCATCTCCGTCGATGCCTGAAAATCCTCATTTTCCTTTGAGAACAATGGATAAAACCGGTGAATCAGCCCCGTATAACAGGTCTGATGCTTTTTACTCAGGAATCCCCGGCGCAACAGGCCGTGCAAGTCAAATCTTTTCCCCGCGTGGACATTAATTGTTCCATTGCCCAATACGGCGCATTCACCATAATGCACCAGTCCGATCGTATTTTTCATTTTTCAAATTCCTGAAACATTTTTTATATTTTAACTGGAAGAATTTTTTCTGATAGTTGCATCGCAGGCCTGGTCGGTGGCTGCATAATTTGCGTCAATTAAAGAATTTTCATCTTTCAATAAACTGTGCAGCCAATCGGAATCAAGTTTTGCCGCCATCATAAAATTTTTACTTTCGGCATAAAGCCGTAATCGCCGGAGAAAGTAAACCCCGGCTGGATCTTCGGACAGCAGATTTAAGGTGCACACAATCAAATGACCTTTTCCAACCCGGCATTCAAACAGGGCCGCCTGTTTTTTGATCAGCTTGAATGAACTGACAACTTCCACTACCGGTTCAACCGCTACCGGGAACTCGTTCAATACTACCGCCGCGCCTCCCTCTAACATCCGGTAGAATTGCCAGTCGCAATATCCCTGGTCAGGAAACCGGCGGGTAACCGGATGGTTCCGGATTACCGTGGCCATATTGCCCTGGACGCGTCCGGCTGAACAGGAGTGAAATTCCGTGGGCAACGCCTGAAACGGCTTGTGTCCAAGCAATAAAATCGTGCGTCCTTTACACAATTCATTGATTAACGGCCCAGTCAGTTCGGAAACCATCAACAACGAATTTGTGTTTTTTATGCTCTTCCTTCTACGCGGAAATACCCATAAATCCCACTCGTTATCTATTTCCCTGACCGAATTTTTCAGACTTACCACTAGCTTTAACTGTATTCCATCTTTAACTTCCGGAGCGTCAAATTCAACTTTCCCGAGTAAACGGATTTGGCCGGATTCAAGGTTATTCACCTGAATTCCGCCCTGTCTGATAATTTCCCCTTCAAGGGAACTCAGCCGCCATTCCGCAACAGCGCTTTCAATGCTTCTCCGGTTGAACCAGGAAACATGAAGATCAATCGAAACCTTATCCCCCGAAATAAAATTCCTGTCATGCCCAAGATCTAGAAGTAATACGCTCTCATTGTTCGAGCGGCGGAAATTGGCGGAGCTTTCTCCGGGTTTAAGTTCGTAGAACTCGTTCATCACACCGCATGGATAGCCGTAACGATGCCAATGATGATCATAAGCGCCAAGATGATCGTATCCGGCCAGAAACCGGCACAGCCTTGCGGTCTCCAAATTGTATTTATACAGGATTCTGGCCCAGGCGCAGGAATTCCGGTAATAAAGCGGCGCATATTGGCGCAGACCGTTTTTTTCCAGGTATTCGCGCACTGCCCGGTAAAGATCCGTGCCGATCCGGGTCCCTTTATATCTTTCTTCTAAATCAAGGTCGAGATATGTGGTCGTTATCCCAATCTCATGCGACATGCAGGGATGTCCGTAAGCCTTTAACCGCCGGTCGATTTCCCGCCAATCTCCGTCCCGGGTCGAAGCGGTATAACTGAGCATGGCCCAGGAATAAGTGCTGAAAACATCGGCAAACTCCTTAAGCTTTTCAAGTCGGTCAGGATGGTGCGGATATGGCTCGGTAACCGCGGATTCCCCAAGTTGTTCCTTTGTTCCATATTCAACTCCGCGAAGGGCCGAAAGCGGATTGAACAAACCGTCCGGAACGATTTTACGCAGTTGTTTCGCGCGGGATTCCAGCAACTCTATATGAGCTTCATCTATGAACTCTTCATTGCCGGTGCAGTACAGGATAACCGATGGATGACTTCTGCAGTATCGCAAAATCTCCCGCCAGTAACCCGCGTCAATATTCCGGGGAGCTTCAATCTGAATAAATAATCCGGTCTCGTCGGCAGCTTGAAGGTATTCGGGATTTGGAACCCAGGTGTGGAATCGTATCCAGTTATAACCGAGTTCCTTGAGTTTCCGGCATATATTCCGGTAAAATTCCGGATCGTCCGGCGGATTGCAGGTAAGTGGAAAATAGCCGTGCTCGCATTCCCCGCGCAAATACAAAGGGGAACCGTCCAGCAATAAAGACGTGCCGCAACATGAAATCCTCCGCAACCCGAAACTTTGGGTAAGTGAATCCAACCTCGCATCATCCTTCCTGATTTCACATTGCAATTGATAAAGCTTTGGATTGCGGTCCGACCACAGCTCAAGACCTTCAACGCCAGTCTCCCATTCCAGCAGTTCCCGGTTAACCGGACGGGAACCTGATAGTATCGCCGAGTTGTCCACGGGATCAATTATTTTATAATGCAACTGAAGATTTACACATGAACGGGTTCCTGATACTGTAACTTTCCATTGCAAAGATTTTTTCATTGTTCCTGTCCGCACATATAAATCGTGAATTCTGCATCCACGCGATATTTTCAGTTCCAGCGGCCCTCTGATTCCAGCGCTGAATCCAGCGTATCCCCTTATATCGCAGCCGGTAACATCCTGTTTCAGGTTGGATATCGCGATGATGATTTCATTTGTTTCACCATGCCGCCAGTAAGGATCCAGTTCCACGGAAAACGGCAGGTTGCGGATAGTTTGATGTTTCAGCATTTTACCGTTTAGCCAGATCCAGGCTTCGCTTATAATTGCGCCGATCCGTAAAACAATCCGGGAATTTTCATCATCGCATGACAGCTTTACCTGTTTGCGGTAAAATCCGGTTCCGATCAGAAACGGCAGAGAAGTATTGGGATGAGATTTTTTAAGAGGGAATTCCACCTGTTTATAATCAGGATTGAATTTTGCCCTTTCCCGGAATTTGCGACACTGCAGGTTTTCTTGATTATCATCCCAATAACCTGGGATCGGCATGGTAGTGTCGTAATCAATCGTTTCCGGCGGTTCGGGAATAACTCCATTCTCATTTTTTTCTTCAGGAGCAATATAGGTAAACTCCCAATCACCGGACAATTTATGATTAAATGGATGGATATTATCCGCATTTTCAAACATTGCCAGATTCCGTATGCTTTATAAATTTAAACCGGCACTTCAATGGGCAGCGGCATATTGGCGGTTTTGGTTTTATTCATTTTCCATTTCCAACTTTTGTCCGGGACCAATGCCAGTTTCTTAGTCAGTTTCGGGGCCTCAAGGTAAACAGTTTTTTCCGATTTGCCGGTATTGACAAGGGTAATTTTTTCAAGCTTGCCGTTTTTCATTTTTGCGGAAACCGCTATACCGTCATGTGTGATCAGATTTTCAAATTCAATATTTTTCCATCCCTGTGGAAGCAGGTCCAGTACCGAGAGACTGTTCCCCCGGCGATTAATCAACAATGAATTTATTGCTGAAACATAACTGGCATGGGAGGTAAAGAACCAGTTAAGCAATAATTCTCCCCGATAAAACAATCTTTCCGGAATCCCACCGTAACAGTTCGTGAATTTGGCACATTTTCTTAATCTTATCCAAGCTTCCGGAACGCGTTTCTCCGCGAATATCCGGGCGATCCAGTATTCCGTCCAAGTAAATATCCGATCCTTGTAGGAAATCACGTTGTGGGATTGATAACTGTCCAGTTCGGCATCATAAAACGACATGGCGTCAAGGGTTTTACGCCATGTCGGATGCTCAGGATACAGGTCAAAGATCAACGAACCCCAATGCGGAAGACTCCCCCCTACAAACGACTGCAATACCCCGTTTTCGTCAATGTTGCCGTTAAGGGCATGAACAACCATTTTCTCGACAATTGACAAGTCATCGCGATATGGCGTTTTTTTCAATGAATTACATGAATTAAGATAATACCTAATGGCTTTAGCGGTAACCGCGGCAGTCCAGGTATCGGTTTTTTTAAGTTCACTTTCCGATTCATCAATTCCCGAACATTCACATAAATATGCCTTGCCGTTTTCAATTTTAACCAGAGCTTCAACTAGGAAGATCAAGGCATTTTCCATGGTTTCAAACATATCATCCAGAAATTTTATATCTCCGCAATTTTCAAAACACTGCCATATCTGGATAACAATAATTCCGTTGTTGTGATACTGTCGGCACTGTTCCGGGCGCAAATTGAATTTTTTCCGGTTGGTGGTCCAGGCAAACCTTGCGCCCGGAACTCCCATTATTTTTGCAACTTCTTTAGCTTCCGGGAGTTTTCCTTTCCAGAATTTTGATATTTTCCGGGAGTTTTCCCCATGATTGGAGCCCAGCCATGCCATCGACGCAAACCATGAGTCCCAGAACATTGCATTCTCGAAAATATAAGGCAGGATCCCCATCGGCATGAATCCGGTTTCATTTTCAAACAGACTTTTCATAAGATAAAGACTGCAATTATAGACAAATTCCAGTTTTTTATCAGGAAGCGTTACCGTTGATTTTGAGAAATATTCACTCATCTCTTTTTCGTGCTGAAGACGAATTTCACGGTATCCGGAAATATAGGTTCCGGCAACCAGGTCTTCGATAATTTGTTGTGGATTGCCACTATCCAGATCATCAATAACAGTGGTGTAATTGGTGATGGTGTCGCCCTTTTTCAGCTTTCGGGTAACCAGCCTGTGTGGAGAATATTCTATCTTATCGTATACCGGATTTTCCGGCGCTTCATATACGGAAGCCGGGCAGTCCGTCCAAGTAGCGGCGATGCCGGCAAACTTCTTAAAGCGATATGAAAACTGGAATCCGTTCGTATTTTTCATGTGTAAAAATTCAACGGCTTCCGGCCTGATACATAAATCATATTGAGAAGGCCGCACCGCGGGCCCCATCAGAAACTGGATGGTAAAATCAACGTCCGGAACTTCAAGTATTTCATAACGTTTTACCAGGATATGATCGACTGTGAGAAAAGTCTTTACTTTTACCTTGACCATGCCGCCGCCGCGATGACTGCACCGGGAAAATATCGTGGTAACCATTGCTTTTTTCGGGTCAAAAAACTGCTCCGCTTCCGCAATTGAGATTCGTTGCTTATCAAACATCAATGAAGTTCCGACATCCGCCAGACAAACACTGTGCCCGTATGACATGTTTGAAAATTCGTAATCTTTTCTGCCGGTTTTATACCAGCCGAATGAACTCTGCCGGGAAAGCTGCTGGGAATATTCCAAATTTCCGTGGGTATCCATGGAACCGATCAGGTTGATCAGCATGGCATCAGTGCCGTTCGCCAACATTATCGGAAAACACGAACGACGGGGAAAGTATCCCCCATCTTCCGTAAGTTTTAATGTATCGTTTTGATAATCAAACATCTATCCACCTTCAGCCTTTTGCCGCCCAAAGCATTCCCTTGACGGTTATTTCCCCGGCAAGCGGAAATTTCTCAAACTCCTCCGGCTTGTGTCCGAGTGCGGAATAGAAAACTTTTCCTTTACCCCACGATTTCGTCCATACCGTCGGCAACTTTACCATTTTGTCTTCATAAACTATTTCGGTGTAGGCAAGCTCCTCGATAGCGGGATCGGTCAGCATATAATACTGTTCAGATTCGTATTCGAATGACTCAGGCATACCTTTAGTGACCGGATGCGAATTATTCCCGATATAAACAGTGTATTTCCCCGCATACGGATGCGAAACAAAATGTCCGCCGGTCATCCATTCGTAGGTCAAACGCGCCCTGAAAGAGTCGCCCATTCCACCATGAAAACCGGCCAGCCCGACGCCATTGTGTACCGCCTGACAAAGATTCATCTGCATTTCCTTTTCCATTTCACCCATCGTCCACATGGGAACAAGCAGGTCGAAACTGTTCAGGAAATCGGCATCCATGAGCTTTTGCATGGAATTTTCGCTAATCACCGAAAAATCTTTTTCTTCCAGTTTTTTTGTGATTAAAGCAGTGAATTCTTCCGGATGATGACCTTTCCACCCACCGTAAAATATAAATGCTTTTTTCATAATATTATTTTAATCTCCATAATTTAATTATTTTAATATTTTTATATTATTCAGAAAAGTTTCCGGAGAAACCGTCCGGCAGCGCCTCGGGACGTTCACAGGAACTTTCTATATTTTCATGCTTGCCGCTTTTTGACGATTTCGGGAATGCCAGCATAACTTCAAGGACGTGGCAGGCCAGTTCTCCATTACAGCGAAACTTACGTCCTGTCTCGATGCCCTTGATCATATCGGCAAGCCCGATGCTCCGGCCACTTTCATAATTGAAGGAATTCTGGGCAGTTTTCCAAACCGTGCCTTTGATATCTTTTTGGGTAATTCCGGCAGGCTTGAATATTTGAGTATCGCCAACAAAACCATTGGGATTCGGAATGGTAATGCTTCCGGTTTCCCCATGTAGCTCGAATGGCTGCGCGGTTGCTTTCCAGGTATCAAAACTCATTGTCACTGTCACAATTGCGCCTGATTCAAATTCCATAATCCCGGCATTGTGGGTTTCTACTTCAACTGCGATCTTTTTTCCGTTCAAGGGTTCGCTGGTAATAGTGCGCTCGTTAAAACCGCGTCCGGTAATCGCGGTTACGCATTTTACCGGTCCCAGCAGACTTACCAGGGCGGTAATGAAATACGGCCCCATATCCATTAACGGACCGCCACCGGCCTTATAATAAAACTCCGGAGACTTATGCCACGACTCCGTTCCGTGCCCCAGGCAGTTGGCCGTGCCGGATAAAATTTTTCCGACCGCGCCCGAATCAATGATCTTGCGGGTGTTCTGGATTCCACTGCCGAGAAAAGTATCGGGAGCGCAGCCAACTTTCATGTTTCTGCTTTTTGCCAACTCCAAAACCTGACACCCTTCTTCAAGAGAAACGGCGAACGGTTTTTCACAATAAACATGCTTCCCGGCCTCAAGTGCCATCATGTTAATTTTTGCATGGGCTCCGGGAGGAGTAATATTTAAAACCACTTCGATATCGTCATTTGCCAGAAGCTCTTCCGTGGTAACAATTTTAATGTCCTGATTGAATTCCCTGACACGTTTTTCAGCGCGTTCCAGATCCAGATCCGCACACATTGCCATCTCAATTTCCGGCAACAGTTTTTCTCCTTTTAAATAAGCGCCGCAGATGCCTCCGCAACCGATCATACCAACTTTCATGCTCATTGCGATCCTTTTTATTTTTCAAATTTTTTCTGGAATTCGGCGAGACCGCGGATGAGGATCCTGCCGGTTTCCAGGTTATCTTCCTTAGTGCAGATTGTCCCGGCGCCTTCACATCCGAATGAAGTAACGCCGTATTTCTGGAAGGGGCCGTGTCCCCAGCTGCGGTAAACCTTGTCCGCCACTTCCATTTCCCGGAGCGGCTTGCATAATCCCCGGCGGTCATAACCGAGAGTGATATTCCGCAAATCCCGCCAGGTCCCCGAAGTTTTCGTTTCAAACCATTTTCCGGGAATGACCATATTCTCCACCGGCCCCTGCCAGGTGTGCATACTCCAGACCGTATCGAACGGTTCTTTACTCATCAGTTTTTCAAAATCATCCTGGGCCACTTTTGATTCATAAGGCTGGTCTTCCGCCGGGGCCGGGCTGTCCGGGTTCCAGCGTTGCATGTCCTTGCCTTCGGAGTTGAATATATACCAGCCTTTCGAGGGTGAATCAGGATTGAGCAACAAACAGAAATGACAGATGTTTCTGTCCCGGAACGCTTTCCCTTCGGGGGAAAGAATCCAGTTTATCATACCAATCATCCGGTGCTGTGCGTTTGGTTCGCAGTGCTGGCTGGCGAAATAATGCCGGGTCAAAGGAGTGCTTTCGGGATTTTCCGGATTTATCACCAGGCGGTAAAGATTTTTGCCAAGCATGGATTTGCCGATTACATGCAAGTCTATTCCCGGCCGGGCGGCCAAGTCCTTGACTAAAGATTCCATTTGTTCAAACGGAAACGGAACCTGACTGCCCACATAAACTTTGTCTTGGGCAAACGTTGAAAAATAGATGGAGTCGCGCAACTCCCTGCTGGTATTCTGCATTCCCGTGGGTTTCCGCCATTGCACCGGATACCAGGTTTCCAGGTCATAACTGTATGACATGAAATAAACGTTGAATGCCGCCCTTCCCCGGATGCCACAAACGTCCAAAGCAAGGTTATTGCCCTTCGCATTGCCGGTAATGCTGAACTGCAGCTGATTCGATGCGCCGTCATGGTCACCGGGAAGTTCTCCCAACTCCACTTTAAAATGGTTCGGGCCGATCTTTGTTATTGCCGCGTCTTTCGATCCCAAAGGACCGTCAAAACAAAAATCTCTCTCTGATAATTCCCGAATCGTTTTTGAGTTATCCTTGTTCATTTGTCAATCCTGTTTTTCAACTTCGATCCCCTGCAATCTTACCATGTGTGCAGGGGAAAATTCAATGGTCAATTCGCCATCGTTTACTTTTATGTTTTTAATATCCTTGATATATGCGGTTGCAAATCCGCCGGAAGCTATTGTAAAGTCAAAACTATTCAGCAATTTTTTTCCTTCAACCGTAACATTGAAACCTCGGTCCGGGCCATATCTGAAACCTTCCGCGAAATATATTTTTAACGTATAAATACCGGGAGGAACCTTAAAGCAGTATTTGGTGAAATTTGCTCTTTCCGTCCGAAAAATTTTCTGATCTTTTGTTTTCTTGAAAGTCATATTTTCCCGGGTTATAACTCTTCCCGGGGGATTGGTGAAACCGTAAGCTTTCAGTCCGTTGAAATAGAACTGGTCAGGGCTCCACACTTTACCATCGGCGGCGCGGTAAGCTTTCTTACCGCCAAGGTTGACGGAAAATTTTGTTCGCGGTTTTTCCTCTCCCAGGCGTTGCTTTTCCCTGGTGAAGTCAATGATCCTCCGGATGATGGGATTTTGCATCAAGTTCCTGGCTTTTGAATAATTACCATCGTTCATCATTTTCCGGAGCTTTTCAAGACGCCGCAAAGTTTTCTCCGGAGCTTCCCGGAGTCCCATTTTTTCTACGGCCATTTTAAGTTCCGCGCCGTTTTTCATAAAATCATCAAGCAGCTTTCGATATGGAGCGAACCATTTTATCGCGGCCGGATCAACTTTGGATTCCGCACCGGCAAGCTTAATTGAAGCCGGAACCGAAAAGACCTTAACATCATAATTCGCAAGGTTCAGCGAAAGTGAATTGCCGGATAACGTTGCTTCCTTGCCGTTAAGGAGGTCGGACACCGCGGCCTTTCCGGAAAAGACCAATTTGAGACGGGTTTTCCACCATGCCGGATTGACAACATAAAAATACCGTTTCCCGGATTTCACCTGCTCCCGAACAATGATGTTCCGGTCGAGTCCGCTTCCGGTCAAGGTGCGGTATTCACCTTTCGGGATTGCCTGGAAAGCACAATTGTATTTCCCCCGCAAGTTGCCGTTGGCAAGGTACAGGTTGTTGTCCGTCCACATATAATTTATGTAACCGGGAGTCATTCGTGAAACGCGATCGGTGAACGGTTCGGTAAAATAACGCGCTCCCCACCAAGGGTTTGGATTTACCTGTGAAGCACCTTTCCATAGCCATTTTTTATTGTAAATATTGCGAATGTCCGGTTCAAAAAAACCGCCCAGCAGGAAGGCTGATGTGTTATCGCCGCAATCAAGAAGTTCGTTCACCCGGGGATCAATATTGAAGGTTCTATTCAATCCCGGAGGAGACTGTCTGAGAATCCTGCTATACGGTTCAGTGGCATAAAACCAGCCTACTTCAATGCCTTTCTTCCCACGATACATTTGCGGGTCCATACCGAGCATTCGGAACGATTCCTTGGCGGATTGATCTTGCATAATAACATTTTTTTCCAAAGCCAAAATATTATTCAATGCATAAAAAAGATAATATTTACAGTTCTTGCGGCCTTTCCGAATGGCAGCAAGGATTTCCATATTTACCTTATAAAGCTCCCGGCAGCGAAAATCAATCCATTCTTTTCTGTGATTTTTCATCACCCAATTGTAACGTTTCCGAAATCTTTCCGGATCTTTACAATTAACGGGAATATGAATTTTTGTGCTTTTTTCAAATAATTTCACGGTGGTATCGTCCCAGCCATATTTCAGGCATTCAGCATAAGAAGTGGTCCGTGACGGCAAATAATACCCCGGCTCAGTGAGTCCGCCGGCAAACAAAGCGACGCCTCCGAAAGCTTTGTATTTGGCGTAACGTCCGCTCAACTCTTCAGCAACTCTGGCAATTTCACGCCTCACTTTTGGATGGATGGGATTCAGGGAATTGGTGCAGAAACCATAAGGAATCTGCTTACCTTCCTTTGATACCACCATTATGGTATCTTTCCCCTCTTCGGTCATTTCCTTGTCGGTTACGGTGTTGAATTTGACGAGATTCAGGCTGTTGCAAAACTGTACCAGGGGAATCATGGTCATGTTGTTTTCTTCAAACATCATCATTCCCAAAGCCAGATAATCATGCTGAGGCATAACCCTGGCACGCCCGAAGAACAATTTACTCGGCCATTCCGCGCCCCGGTATTTCCACAACGAACACAGCAAAGTGTTGTCGCCGCAGTATTTCATGAATTTGATTTGATTTTCAAACAGTGAATACCATTTTTTCAGGAATCCGTGATGCTTGTGCAGGTAGGTCAGCCCCGGAGCCGCGAACTGGTCTCCCGACGGTCCGGCATAGAAAGCATTCAACAACAGCCACGGATGCTCGATATGCGTACCAATCAACCTTCCCGAAGAGTTGCCGATCTTAGGCGCAGGCAAGTCCAGGACCTCATAAACGGAAATCTTGTGAATCGACGCACGGCTACCATCCTTGAACAGGTTTTCCACGTCAATCGACACCCTCCCGTTCTGGGGGAAATAGATGAACTGGGCTTTCTGGAGCTTGCCGGTTGACGGATAAAATTCCTCCCCGGCGAATACGCACACGTTGGACCTGGCGGAATCAAATCTGCGCTTTTCCTTTGCCCGGACTACAAAACGCTGCGGACGGTCATCAGGATATTCCACTTCCACGATATGGGGCTTGTAAATATTTTTTATTTGCACTTCATAGGCAAACCAGTCGGTAAACGCTTTTCCGGTTTCCCGGCATTTGACGCCGCAAGCGGTGATTATGCCGGTGATATTGCTCTTCTGTTTCGGAACGTTCCTGGAACCAATCACGCCCACATGTTCCATATAAGGAAAACCGGCATCATTTTTGCCACAGCAGATTTCGGCAACCAGTTTACGTTTAACGGCCGTTGCCAGTTTTTCGGGAGGCACTTCCGTCTGCTGGATTTTCCCTATTACCCCGATTTCTTCAAATCTGGTGTCGAGAATTTTTCCACCGGAATATGCGGTAAACAACAGATTGTAAATTCCGGGTTTGGGGAAATCCAGGCTGAAAGGATATTTACCGCCGTCCGGTTTCAAATCTCCGCTTCGGAGTTTTTTTCCGGTAAAGGCATCGGTCACTTCGTATTTCAGCAGACATTTTGCGTCTTTACGGCAATGCAGCTTGACCGCAACTTTCACCGGAGTTCCAAACTTGAAAAGCGAGGGCACATCTTCAGGAAAATACTTTCCTGGATAAGCAATATCAATGGGGCCAAGGTACGGCGGATCAATAAAAATTGCGTAATAACCGGGCAACGGTGACTTTGCCAGCCTGACAACGGTTTTCGCTTTTTTCCAGTTGTGTGCGGAAGCGTCGAAATTTGCATCCATCCAGGATTTTGCGAAACGGAAACTGGCTTCACATTCACCATTGGTATAGAATCTTTTAAAATTCCCGTCCTTATACAAAATAATGCCTTCAAAAGCCGTGGACCATGCAGTGGAAGCCTTCGGAAAAGCTTCTTCGGTGTAAGCGATAACATTCTTTCCGGGTTTGAAATATTTTCCGCAATCCACGGTTACGCAACGGCGCTGAAGATTAAGACCTTCCTTTACTTTGACGCCGTTGATGAACAATTGATATTTTCGCTGCGGGACCAGGCAAATTTTCGCGCTGTCAACCGGCTTGTCGAGTTGGATGGTTTTGCGAATATATACCGGAACAAACTTCCGGCTGTATGTCTGCAATTTAATCCAGTCAATTTCAATGTGATTGCCTTTACCTTTGGTCTGTACGCAAAGGGAATTTCTCCGGTTGCCCATCGCTTTAAGCGAATTCCCCGCGATCCTGCCCATATCGAAACTGACAGTCTGCCAGTCCTTGCCCTTAACAGTGACTTTACGGGTTTCCAGCGTGGCCGGCGCTCCCGCGCGTTTCGCACTCACCGTCCATTCCGATTCCGGCAGGCTCTGCTTCACCCGGATCAATACCCGCCAGAATTGTCCGTAAGCCTGATTCGCTGGCCAGTCTTTCCCGATATCCAGCCCCTTAACCCCCTCGTCGTTGAAATGGTCTCCCCAGTAAAAATAGGCGCTTGGCCCGGTAACGGTAAACTCAAGTTTTCCATCACTGGTCTTGACATTTTTCATGCGCCTGGAATATCGGGTAATGCCTTCCATTCCCCCTTTGTTGAAATCCCAGCCGGACCCGTTATTTTGTACGGCATTCTTCTGATATTTTTCATTAGGGGTAATCAGCCAGGCGTTCCAGCGGTATCGCGGAATCTGCAATCCTTTTCCGAAAACCAGCTGGCTGAGATTATTTTCCGAGGCGTATCCTGTTGCAATTAATGCAAAAACGGAAACTGATGAAGCAAAAAATGCCTTTGAGATTCTCATGAGGGTATAAGGTCCTTTTCCCAATATGTTATTTTTCGGATTCTTCTTTTTTGGATGCGGCATCACCGTATTCTATCTTAACGGAGTATTTCAGTTTGTCCCCGGGCATGATTTTACCGGGATTCATGAACCTGTAGCGGATCATGTTGATTTTGGGCTCGTCCCTCAACCAGACCGGCATTTTTTCGTCCCAGTCAATGGTTATCCGTTTGTCGCCGTAAGTGATTTCCAATTTAACGACATTCGAGACTGGATCTTTCAGGATTTCTATTCCTCCGCTCCGGGTATTGCCGTCACTGGTTTTCAGTAGAAATTTGCAGGAACTGTTCCGGTAGATAACTCCGTTGAAAAAGACCCGGCTTATGGAAAAGTCAGGCTCCATTACTTTGAGAGAACCTTCAAAAATCAGGCTTTTGTCACCTATCGCCACAGTATTTTTTGTTGTGCAGCCGCCGATTTCCCCGTCAATAACAACCTGTGTTCCGCCGTCATCCAGTTCTTTCACTTCACTCTTCACTTCATCCCAGGGACCTTCTTTTCTGCTGGTCATACCGCGGAGGTTCTTATCGATAAACTGAAAATACGGCGCTCCCATGAGCAACTTGCGGTCAACAGAAACATTGATCAATCCGGTGCGGAAAAAATCAAGCTTGAAATGTTTGCTCTTTATCCGCTTCCACAAGTTTGCCATTTTCGGATGCGCCGGGAGCTTTGCGGCTTCCAGGGGCAGACAGGTCAATGCCGTCGTTAAGGTTAAAAGCAGAATCAATATTACTCCGGGCCTTTTCACTTTACTCTCCATTTTTATGTAAATTATTTCGCTGCCGATTCATTTTCGCTTTAATCCAATCCCTTCCAATGGCTGGCATTGCTGAGATTATAGCCAAGTGTAGCAGTAGCGCTTTCACCGGAAACATGGGTATCCGCCCAAAGGATGTTGGACCCGCCCATGTGCCGATTCCCGATATATTCGCCGTCACGTGGACGAACACCAGAGTCAAAAACATAAGTTTCATCGGAATCACCAACCATTATCGTGCTGGAAGGAGTTCTGATCTCGATAACTTTTTCCATGGTCGACGCCTGCCCCTGATAATACAACCCCAGCCATTTGTAATTAAATCCGTACATACATGTGGATTTTATATAGTAGTTTTGCGGTTCGGAATTGAATCTATCATAATTTGCGGACGGACAATAAAATGCTCCGCCATGCTCCATTGAACCGTAATTCCAGTTGTTTATTCCCTCGATATATTCGTTAATGTCCCCCACCCACATATCAACGGGCTTGTTTCCGGCTTCTCCCGGCTTCAGCCAGAGCGGCAGGAAATCCTGGTAATCACCAAAATATTGAGCGAAACCAGTGCCTATCTGCTTAAGGTTATTCTGGCAAAACGACCGTTGCGCCTGCTCCCTTGCCCGCTTCAACGCCGGAAGCAACATTGCCGCAAGTATGGAAATGATCGCTATTACCACCAACAACTCGATTAAAGTAAAAATTCTCTTTTTACCAGCTGGCCTCGATCTTTCAATTTTTTCGCTTTCCATTTTACGTTTCCTTCCCGATTGATTATTTTTTCATATATGAATATAACCTGATTAGCTTTACACTGTGTCCAATTCCAAAGGTTTGTCCATTGCTTTCCGGAGGTACTCCCTCATGGACTGATGCTCAGGCATAGAACCGGTTACTTTATTGGGGGATGGCGACAAAGGCGCGACCGGATCGAAATACGCCTTCGGAGCAGTCTCAAATACCAGCCATTCAAGAAGTTTCTTTTCCAGGGAATCCCTGACGACCTTTGCGTCCGGATCATGGTACAGGTTCTCCATTTCCCACGGATCTTTTTCAAGATCAAACAGCAGACATCTTTCCGGCGCATGTGAAATTTGCAGTTTATGGGTTCTTGTTCGTATCGCAACAGTGCGCCCCATTTCGATTACGACTTCCTCCCTCCCCTTGTGATTGTTTTCCAGATTCTGCCCTTCCATGGTTCCGGGTATTTCATCCGTTTGCGCTATGTTCAAAACAGTTGGGGCCAGATCGGTATTGCTGGTGAATATATCCGAAACTGTTCCGGCGTTTGCATTCCCCGGATACTTGATTATCAACGGCACTCTGACCAGGGGATCATATAAATTATTTTGCTTCAGGATCATGCGATGAAATCCCATGTAATCCCCGTGATCGCTGGTAAAAATTATCAAGGTATTGTCATAGAGGCTTTTCTCTTTTAACCTGTCCACAATCCGGCCCACATGGTGGTCTATCTGCGATATTGCCGCATAATACATTGCCAGGGCGCGGCGGCAGGAATTTTCATTTACATATTTGTAATCATAAAACCCGTTGTTGTATTCATCACATGACAGCGTGGATTCCGTCCATCCCGGCAAAAGCGGCAACTTTGCCGGATCATACATTTCATCCCACGGTTTCGGCGGGTCCATCGGGTGATGAGGCTTTATGAATCCGATCATCATCATATTCCGGGACTCCCCCCAGGAATCCAATTGCTCCAGTGCGCGTTCGGCTATCCAGGTTGTGGAATGAAACTCCTCCGGAAGGTCGGAGGGAAATGAACCTAAGTTCCGCTGGTAATATTCAGGAAGCGGATTTTTGCTTTCCTGATCAAGATAATCGATCCGATCCGCCAGACCATTGTCCTTCAACCACCGGTGATAGTCATCGTCGAACCGGCCCGGCCCATCCTGCTCCGCAAGGACCATTGTGTCGAAACCGGCGTCAAGGTAAGTGGGATGAAAATGCATTTTCCCGACTGCCGCGGTGTTATATCCATTTTTCCGGAGTTCTTTCACAAAAGTCGGAATTGCCGGAGCAAGCGTACTGCGATTATTTGAACCCAGATGCTGGCTCACCGGAAGCCCGGACAGTAATGAATATCGCGAAGGGGTACACACGGGAAAACTGCAAAAAGCGTTTGGATACAACACCCCGTCACCTGCCAGATTGTCAATAGACGGGGTTTTGATGTCCTGATTACCGGCCACGCCAAGACAATCCCAGCGGTGCTGGTCAGTATGGATAAGCAATATGTTACAGTTTTTTTGCGATGCCGTCACAGCATACCGCCCCTTAACGTCATAAATAACATAATCGATTTACTTTAATTATAACGTAAATCCGGCCCGAAGTCAAGCAGCGGAGCCAAAAACAGCGGCAAATACAATATAACAAACTAATAATCAACATATTAAGCTTACCATTCACAGTGCAGGATTTTACAAAAACAAGCATAATAATCGATTAAGTTTAACACTAATCCAAAAGAAAGCAGAAAAATGACTCAGGAAAAACTTAGCCCCTGGGGAAAGAAGCCCGGTAAGCCAGCTCAGTGTTTACAATCTTCACCAATGGGGCAAGCTTCGGATTCTGTTCAAGCAGCAGCAATACCTGAACGGCCGCTTCGCATATTTCCCGGCACGGGTATTTGATTGTCGTGAGCGGAATTTTAAAGTCACGAGCCTGAGGCAGATCATCACAGCCAATCACCGCAATATCATCGGGAATCCTGATTCCACGGGCTTCCATTACTTCCATCGCGGCCATTGCCCGCCGGTCGTTGATCGCAAAAAGCGCGGTGACTTTTTTGCCGGCCCCTGAATCAAAAAACTTCTCTGACGCCTTTATATGCTCCTGCGTCACTCCGGAGGAACGG
Organism: Victivallales bacterium; assembly: GCA_963678815.1. Taxonomy (GTDB): domain Bacteria; phylum Verrucomicrobiota; class Lentisphaeria; order Victivallales. Next base: position 1,179,630 of record OY787460.1, on the reverse strand, counting down.
AGCACCAATTCTTCACGAAAGCCAATCCCAGCCTCCCGCAAAGCCTCCTTGTACCCCATGAGCTTTGGCGCGGCCCAGTAATCCCGGCCGAAATGAGTATAAAAAAGCGCAATGTTTTCATGCCCCGCCTCAATCAACGCCATGGTTGCCATGTACGCGCCATGCTTGACATTAACGGTTACCGCATTGTAATTATCATATACGCAATCCATCGGCGCATGGGCGACATACGGAATCTCGCTGGCATTAAGCTTCCCGAACAAAGACTTTTTATTTGAAGTGCTCAGAAATATCACCCCCGAGTTTGAATCATATATCCGGCTGTCAATGAAGTCGTTATCGCTGTAATATACCGGCTCCGCCTCCAGATTATTGAGAGTACAGTACCTGACAATGTCATGAATCAATTCAACCTTAGGAAACGCGAAATCGCCCTCGGTTTTCAGCTCGCTTTCAATATCCGCGGTCTCCAGCAGCGCAATCCGGATTTTCAGCTTTTCAGCTCCCTTTCCGGGATTTTCCTGGACAAATGTACCTTTCCCGCCGATCCGATTGATCAGATTTTCATTCTTCAACTCACTCAACACCCGGAGGATCGTCGAATAACTTGCCTGCTCTGACTTCATCAGCTCATTTTGCGACGGCAGGCGTGCGCCCGGGGGATATTCCCCGTTCAGAATCTGCTTTTTCAGCTTTTCCTTAATCAGCAGGTATTTGGGCCGGAATTTTCTTTTCATAGTCGATTAGGTTAAAATTCATCTCCTTTTAAGTATAATACTATACAATCCACTGAAACGCAAAAAGCTATCCGAAAGTTTTTGCATTTCCGGTATCTCTGCTGGTCTTCGCGATTTTATTATTGAAAAATAAAACATAAAAGAGCTTTTACGGGTCTTGACATGCAAGCGCAACCGCTTATATTTAGAATAATCGATTATGTTGACAATTTCAAGACGGCAATCAATCGGCAAAATCCCTGTAATCATGCTTTCCTTAATTAATAAGCACTCACAAACGATATTTCCATCATTAACCATACATCAAATAAAAAAAGGTTTGATATGAAAATCCCTAAAAGCACCGAACTCAAGAAAAACCTCGTAAGATGGCAGCACAACCGGCTGGGCATGTTTATTCACTGGGGGCTGTACGCAATGCCGGCCAGACACGAATGGGTCCAGAGCAAAGAAAAGATAAACCATGAAGATTACCGGAAATACTTTGAATATTTTAATCCGGACTTGTATGATCCGGAGGAATGGGCTGATTATGCCGCAAAAGCCGGAATGAAATACGCCGTGCTGACCACGAAACACCATGAAGGCTTCTGCCTGTGGGATTCAAAACTGACTGACTACAAGGCCCCGAACACCCGTTGCGGGAAGGACTTGCTGAAATTATACGCGGACGCTTTCCGCAAGGCCGGAATCAGGGTCGGACTTTATTACTCGCTCATCGACTGGCATCACCCGCACTTTCTCTGCGATTTCATCCATCCCATGCACGAAAATGAAGCTTATATGGCAGAGAACCGGAACCGCGACATGAAAAAATACGCTGAATACCTCCACGGACAGGTAGAAGAAATCCTGACCGGTTACGGGGAGATAGATATGATATTTTTTGATTTTTCCTACAAGCATCGCGGAGAAAATATCGGGAAAGGCAGAGAAGGCTGGCAGTCTGAAGAACTGGTAAAGTTGTGCAGAAAACTCCAACCCCGGATGCTCATCAATGACCGGCTCGATCTCGTGGATACCGATTGGGGTTGGGATTTCATAACTCCCGAGCAGATAAATATAAATGGAGTGCCAAAGAGAAACGGAATTCCCGTTCCATGGGAAACGTGCCAGACTTTTTCCGGCTCCTGGGGTTATTTCCGGGACGAATACACCTGGAAGAGCGAAGAACAGCTGATCAAAATGCTGGTCGACACCGTAAGCAAAGGCGGCAATCTGCTCCTGAATGTCGGCCCGACCGCCAGGGGAGAGTTTGATTCGCGCGCAAAAGAACGGCTCTCCGGAATCGGTGAATGGATGCGGCGGCATTCAGAATCCATTTACGGATGCACCACGGCCCCGGAAGAATTCATAACTCCCCGGGATTGCAGATACACCTGGAATCCGGAAACCAACCGCCTTTATCTTCACTTGTTCAGTTGGCCATATGCCGGAAAAATCAAAGTCGAGGGGCTCGGAAATAAAATCAAGTATGCACAATTGCTGAACGACAACTCGGAAGTCATTATTGTCAACGGCACATACGATTTTGAGAAAAACTGGGAAATCGAAACCTCGGAAGATACCATACACCTGAAAGTGCCCATTCAAAAACCGGATTCCGTTCCCGTCATTGAAATATTTTTAGAATCTGTAGACTTAATTTCATAAGCCTTGGTGCAAATCCCCACCTTATATTGATTCATTTTCAATATATCTACGTTTTTGATGCAAGCAAATATTTGTTCCACTGATCTTTTCATTAAAAAACGGAAAGCAAGGTTGCGGAAAAATCCGCAAACGCTATAATTAAGGTAATAAATAAAAATCCGGAGACTTCCACAATATGAATTCTAATTCCTGTCAGAAAATGTTTATTGCCTTGAGCTCATGTTTGTATGCCGTAAATTCCGCAAACGCTGATCTATCCGTTGGAAAGGTGAACATAAAAACTAAAGCAAACAGCGTGATTGTTTCTCCATTCAAGTATACTATTGCCGGTAAAGTACGGGAATGCCCGGGAAAAACGTTTGAGATGTCACCGACAAAGCTCAAAAAAATGAAGATGGATATCATGCTCAAGACACCGGTCTACCGGGACGACATCTGGGTATTTATGCCCAATAAATTGCCGGTTAGAAATATCGTTGAATTTAAGCTGACTGATAAAACCGGCAGAACGCTTACGGAAGGCGTGGATTATCGTTTGAGCAAAAAAGGAGCTGTTTCCCAGCTGAAAGGAGAAAAAGACGCCCCCCGTAAAAAGCCGATTTCAACAACTGCCGGGTTTTCATATCTGCCGGATCGGTATGATTCCGTTTTTCTTAATCCGAAAAACGGTTCGTTGGGCCTTGAACAAGGCCCTGTGCGTGATATCGACGCCGAAGAATATCTTCCAATAACTCCAGACGGGAAGATTCGTATTTGCAATATTGCCGTTACCGGCGATAAGATCCGGGTGATTCCCATTTATGAAGAAAGGACCGCGGTTACGGAAGGCGACCTTTCGAATTTTTATCAAAAATTGAAATCCGGGAAACCGGTCAAGGTGCTTGGCTACGGCGACAGCATTACAGCGATACAACATGGAAGGCCTCCTTATTATCCGAATGCAAAGACTCATGATCGCTACGAAAGCTATCTTAACCGCTATCCGAAAGACACAATTGCCTCGATAGAGAAATTCGACTTCCAGGACGGCGTAGGCAAAAGACATTGTAAAATCGGATGGAACTGGAAACTGGTAGAGGCCATCGAAAAAAAATATGGCAATAAAGTCGAATACTTAAACTGCGGAATAGGCGGAACCCGTTCAGACGTAACAAAAAGGCACGGACTGTATCCTTACCGGATCAAAGCCGCTGTTAACGCAAAACCGGATATTGTTGTCCTGGCTTTCGGAATGAACGAACTGGGCAGTAACAAAACTGAAACAAATATTGATACGATAATTAAAAAGTTCAAAGCAACCGGCGCCGATATAATCGTCATGGGCGTACCGCAAATCAATGGTACGCGCACCGATGCCATGAACAGATGGCAAAAAATAAACAACAGCCTGAAGAAGGTTGCCCTGGCAAATAATTGTCCATTTGTTGACACCGCGCAAGTCAATCTCGGCATTGCCCCCGAGCACATCTGTTCGGCAAATCAGTTCAATCACCCCGGCATTAACGAGCTGAATAAATACGGTGAAGCGCTGACGGAAGTTCTGAAGTAATCGCGTAAACATAAAAATCATGAAGGCTGAGAATGACCGGATATTATGTTGTTTCTGAATCAACCGGCAGTGCGGCGCTAAAAAAATACGACGTTCCCCAACCGCGGGATGACGAAGTGCTGCTGGAGAGCGATTACAGCGTGATCAGCGCCGGAACAGAACGAGCCAACCTGATGCGTTTACCCAATACGGGAACAACCGGAGACCATCCCTGGACTCCCGGCTACAGCGCGGCGGGAAGAGTTATTGCGGCCGGAAAAAATGTCTCTGCCCTGCAAGTTGGCGACCGGGCGCTCATCACTTGGAGCGGACACCGTTCTCACACAATAAAAAAAGCTTCGGCGGTCTTTAAAATCGAGGATGATTCCATTGACTTGCTGGATGCGGCATTCGCCCATATCGCGTCATTTTCTTTTTTAGGGGTGCGTAAATTAAAAATTGAAATCGGTGAAGCCGCGATGGTTGCCGGAATGGGTATTCTCGGTGCGTTCGCAGTGCAAATCGCCGCCCTTTCCGGAGCAATCCCGGTAATAGCCGCGGACTTCGACCCGGTTCGCCGCGACTTGGCGCTAAAGCTTGGCGCATCAGCTGTATTTAAGCCCGATGAAAAAGACTTTGCTGAAAAAGTCAAAGCCGCGACTGGAGGCAAAGGCCCGAAAGCCGTGGTTGAGGTAACCGGATCAGCCAAGGCGTTGCAGCAGGCACTTGAATATATTGCCTGGGAAGGCCGGATATCACTACTCGGATGCACCAGAATTTCAGATACCCCGATAGACTTCTACAAGTATGTCCATCGACGCGGCGTGACCCTGATCGGCGCACATACTTTTACCCGCGCAAAGCAGGAATCCTCGCCAGGGCACTGGACTGAATTTGACGACTACAACACTTTCTTTAAGCTGGTTGCCGCCGGAAAGTTACAGGTTCGGCCCTTAATTTCAGAAATCGTTTCACCCGAAGCTGCTCACGAAGTTTACGCACAGCTTGCCGAGAACCCGAAACCACCGCTTGGAATCGTTTTTGACTGGAAAATGATTAAATGAAATCTAAAATCTTCAGGAAAAATCATGGCAATATTCAAAAATGGTTCCCACGGGGAAAGGAATCTTAATCGTGAAAAACTGGAAAGTAGTAATAGCAAGAGATACCACCGTTCCCTGTCTTGGCTTTCACGGACTGCATTTAGGATTTCGCGGTCTGCCGAATGTTGAAGTAGCGGGATTTTTCGACGCCAAAGCTGAAGACCTTGAGACAATAATGGCCCTGACCAATGCCAAACGGCACTATCTTGATTACGTTCAGATGCTGGAAACGGAAAAACCGGACATCGTGGCGCTCTGCTCCCGCCATCCAGATGACCATTTGCCCCAAATCAGGGAAGCGGCGGAAAGAGGAATTCACATTTATTGCGAAAAACCATTGACAGTGAATTTAAAGGAAGCGGATGAAATTGTTAAAATCGTCGAGAAAAACAATATCAAACTATGCATGGCGCATCCTACCCGTTACGATGCCGCGTTCCTGAAAATGAGGGAAATGGTCAGAGGCGGCGAAATCGGCAGACCGTTGACCATCTACGGCAGGGGAAAAAGCGACCATCGCGGCGGCGGCGAAGACCTGATGGTGCTGGGAACACATGTGCTTGACCTTCAAACATTTTTCTTCGGTGAACCGGAATCGGTATGGGCGGAAGTATTAAACGAGGAAAAACCTGTCGGCAAAGGGGACGTTCGCAAAACAATCGAGCCTATCGGTCCAGCCGCGGGTGACGATATTTTCGCTTCATTCCGCTTTCCCAATGGAGTCCGCGCATTGTTTGAAAGCAGACGGGGCTGGGTTAAAACAACAAAACATAAAACGCAAATGGGCATTGCCGTGACCGGAACCGAAGGCACTCTCACCTTGCGATTCGATGACCGCAACGATGCGGTCCTCAAAATAAGCCGCATGTCATCTCCGCCCGATGCCGATGCGCTTTATGAAGAAGTGGAAGTCGTTGACAAGCATTCCATTCCGGGAGCGGAACCGCTGGATTATTCCTTGCGAAAAAAATATGCGCCCCCCGCGTCAATATTCCTGACAAGCAACCGCAATGCAGTTTGGGACCTGATGGGAGCCATAGACAAAGACCGCCTGCCGGTTTCCAATATGTATAACGCACGGCTTGTCCTGGAAATGATCTACGGCATCTACGCTTCTCAAGTCAACCGTAAAATGATTGAATTCCCACTGACTGACCGGAATCATCCGCTGCTGTAAGGAAAAATCTTCCTTGTCACTAATAGATTGATTGCAATTCGGTATTATTTCCGTCGACACAGTGAAGCCGTGAACTTCTTAAGCACTTGCGGACAGGATGCCCAGTGCAGGTGGATGTAACTGGCAAGCACATTATTGTTTATGTATCCGCATTCTCCGGAAAATCCGCTTTGCGATGCCGTCCGGAAATGGAATGCCGGATGTTCTTTCCCCGTAAACACTTCACTTGACCAGTGGAATTCGTGTCCGCGCATTACCGTTCCGGCGGGGCCGAAAAAGCTATCGCAACAAGTTTTCACTTCCCGGTAACCGAGGAAACGAAGCTGTTTGCCCATATCAATCTCCGCCGGAACCACGCCGCACATTTCATAAGTTTGTCCATCGGCAATAATCTTTTCCGCAAGGTACATGAAGCCGCCGCATTCCGCGTAAACAATTCCGCCCATGTCAGCAAATTCCCGGATGGCTTCGCGCATCGCCTGATTGTTTTCCAGTTCTCCGGCGAAACTTTCCGGAAACCCGCCTCCGATATAAATCCCGCCGATATTGTCCGGCAGCAACTGATCGCGCAACGGGGAAAACTCGATCAATTCAACTCCGTTTTCACGTAAGGCATTAAGATTATCCTCATAATAAAAATGGAATGCTTCGTCACGGGCAACGGCCAGCCGCGCATCAGCGGTAACCGGAACTTTGTCCCTGGCGAAAACGGGGCGGTCAATCCGTGATAATTCCAGGATTTTGTCTATCTCAAAACATTGTTCCGCTTCGGAAGCCAGCGCATCAAACCACTCGCCGGTTTTAGGATTTTCAGTAGACGGAACCAGTCCGAGATGTCGTTCCGGCAGAATCCATTTATCATTGCGTTTCAAGTATCCGAGCAACGGCGGCATCCCGGCCATGTCCAGGGCTTCCTTCAGAATTCTTGCGTGATTGTCCGACCCGACTTTGTTGGCAACCACCCCGGCAACCTTCAGTTCCGGATGAAATTCCGCGTACCCCTTGGCAATAGCGGCGATGCTTCCGGCCATTCCCCTTGCATTTACCACCAAAACAACCGGCAGTTCCAGAGTCAGGCAAATCTCGGCGGTGCTGCCTTTCAACGTTCCCGGACGCGACGAATCAAACAGGCCCATAACGCCCTCGACCACCGCGCAACTTTTCCCGGCTGACGCGGCGGCGAAAGATTTTTCTACCTGCTCCGTTCCCATCATCCAGCCATCGAGATTCCGTGAAAGCTGTCCAGTGGCAATATTGTGGAAAGTCGGGTCAATATAGTCCGGCCCGCACTTGAACGGCTGGACTCTCACCCCGCGTGTGGCAAGGGCGCGGAGCAAGCCCAGGGTAACGGTAGTTTTGCCATCGCCAGAGCCGGTGCCGGCCACGCAGAAAGCGCTGAAATCAGATGCCGTATTTGTCATCGTAACCACGCAGCGTATACATTTTTCCGTTCCTCAACACGGTACGGCTGTTCCCCAGCACCACCAGAGTTTTCATGCCGATTTCATCGAACGGGAAGTCTTTCAACGTACAGGTCATAACCTGTTGGTCCGGCCGGCAAGCGTCGGTGACAATTCCGGCAACGGTTTCCTCTCCTACGGCGCGGCGGTAAATATCCACGGCGGTTCTGATCAAAGTGCGCCTTTTCTTGCTGGCGGGATTATACAGAACGCATACCAAATCGGCTTCAGCCACTCCTTCCAGACGCTTGATAATCACCTTCTCCGGGGTCATCAGGTCAGACAAACTAATGGTGGCGAAGTCATTCATCAGCGGCGCCCCGAGCAACGCTCCTACAGCCGACGCAGCGGTAATCCCGGGCACTGTTTCAACTTCGATTTCCGGGAAATCCTTTTCGGCAAGTTCCATCAGCAGTCCGGCCATGCCGTAAATCCCGGCGTCGCCGGAGGAAATGACCGCTACCCGTTTACCGCTCCGGGCGGCTTCGAGGGCTTCCCGGCAACGCTGGATTTCCCCGGTCATGCCGCTGGAAATAATAGTTTTCCCGGCAAACAGGTCCGGAAACTGTTCGAGATAATATTTATATCCGGCAATAACGTTACAACTCCGCAGGATTTCCAACGCTTTCGGGGCCATCAAGTCTTTTGAACCCGGCCCAAGCCCTACGGCGTAAATCTTGTTTTCAGGCATCTTACCGCCCTCCTTTCACATATTTTGCGACAGCGGCTGTTACGCGCGGAAACTTTCGTTTTTCCAGCAACAGACATTCCGCGCCGGAACCGGCCAGCGCCGCCGCTTCAGCAACCGCCTTCACCCCGAATTCCCGCTCAGCGACAGGAGAAATATTCGGACATTTCACCGAATTCAGGATTTCAGGAGAATAAAATTCGATCTCAAGATTATGTTTCTTTGCGAATTCCAGCAAACCAGGCTCGTATTGCTTGGCGTCGATACTGCCCAGCTTTTTCACATGTTCAATATTAAGCGATGCTTCCGCGAGTACGGACAATACCGCTTCTTCAATATCCTTGCAAACGGTATCCTTACGGCAGCCGATTCCAACCGCCACCGGCTTTGCTTCCAGATTTAAACATGGAATATCCGTATTGATTTCCGCGTTAAGCAGTACCGCGCCATCACCGGAGAGCTGTTCCCCCGGCTTAACTAATTTCAGGTTTGGAATCCCGGAATAAAATTCATTGAAAATTTCCTCCGGCAGCAGCAGATCGATATTTTTTCCTTCCAGCAGCATCGTATTCAGCACCTTGATCTTTGCCGGATTCTCGATCCGCCAGCCTTTGCGTGCGGCAATTTCGTCGAAGGCGGTAAGCCCGTTGACGTCGGTGGCGGTGGTAATTACCGCCTTGCCCCCGGTAATCCCGGCAATGATCCGGGACAGCCGGTTGCCGCCCCCCACGTGTCCGCTGAGGAGACTGATTATATTCGCTCCGTTTTCATCGCATACCACCACCGCCGGGTCCGTGAGTTTATGCCGGATCAGCGGTGCAATGTGCCGGACAACGATACCGCAGGCCATCACGAAAATGTGCCCATCGAATCCGGTCCAGTTTTTTTCAACGGTTTTCGCGAATTCTCCGGTCCCGCAGATTTCCGCATTGGCGAATCCGGCGGAAAATTTTTCAGGGATAAATAACGCCGAATCCTTTAGTCCCGCCGCGATTTCAGCCGCTTTATGGGTCCCTTTTTCAGTGATGCCGTAGACCGCCGTTTTTCCGGTGAATGCGCCCATTTGCGGATTCCGGTAGCCATGCGCGAAATCTCCTGCATAAAGCCGCGATTTATCACCCTGCCCACTCAAAGCTTCCCCGGTAATAATCATCGCCTGCCGGGTAATTCCAGCCTGCCGGACTTTTTCCGCGATGTCGTTCAGCGTTCCCCTGACAATTTTCCGGTTTGGCCACGATGCCCGGTATACGACGGCGGCAGGAGAATCAGGGGAACGCCCGGCGAAAATCAGATCGGACACCAGACCGTCCATATCGGCGATGCTCAGGAAGATAGCCAGCGTAGCGTCGTTGGCGGCAAGATTTTTAAGGTTTTCCTGTTCCGGAACCGGGGTGCGGCCTGATCTTCTGGTAAAAATCGCGGTCTGGGTGATGCCGGGAATTGTCATTTCCAGGTTCAGTTCCGCGGCCGCCGCGAACGCGCTGCTGACGCCGGGGATAACTTCGTAATCGATTTCCCGGCGGTCGAGGTCGCGCATCTGTTCGGCAATGGCCCCGTAAATCGACGGGTCACCGGTATGAAGGCGCAGCACCTGCTTCCCGGCCTTAACCGATTTTTCCATTATTTCGATAACTTCTTCGTGCGACATTTCCGCGCTGTTGAAAATTTCCGCGCCGGGTTTTGCGTTGTCGAGCAATTCCGGGTTGACCAGCGACCCGGCGTAGATAATCACGCCGGCGTTTTTAATCGCGTCCAAGCCCCGGAGCGTAATAAGGTCAATCGCTCCCGGCCCCGCGCCGGCGAATATCACTTGCTTTGGCATTCAGAATTCTCCTTCATAAAAACAAAAATGGTTATCGGGTTTTCCGCTTTCATCAGGGTCGAACATGACAGCTCCCGCGAACGGCTCACATTGATTGTGACAACTTCATGCCTGACCTCCGGGAGTGTTTCCGCGAGTACCGACATTGTTTCCAGCGTGACCGCTGTCACCACCATCCGACCACCGGATTTCAGTTTTGCGAACGCGGCCTTTGCAATGGCTCCGATGTCCTTTCCCCCGCCGCCGATGAAGATCATATCCGGGCCTGGCAGTTTCGCGAAGCATTCCGGCGCCTCACCTTCCACGGCGCTGACGTTACCGAGCCCTTCAGCTGAAATATTTCCCCGGATGTGTTCAAGCCTTGCCGGAACCTTTTCAACCGCGAACACACTAAGCTCCGCACAGAGTCCCGCCGCCTCGATCCCTACCGATCCGCTTCCCGCGCCGATATCCCACATAACTCCGCCGCGAAGCCTGAGTTTAGATAACGCAACCGCCCGGATTTCCGGATGGGTAATAAGGTTGTTTTCATGGGCGTAATGATTGTCGTCAAATCCGAGAAGCAGCGGTGGAAAACTGGTATTTCCCGCCGGAAAAACCGCCAGCATGGAAATTCCTTCAGTGGTGTTTTCCGCAAGTTCCGCCAGACTTCCGCTGATAATCTTTTCCGTATCCGAACCAAGACAAATCCCGGCGGCGGCGCGGCGGGACGCCGCATCCGGCCATTTTTCGATGAGTTCAGCGGCAACTTTCGCGAAATTACGACTGTAGTCGCAGTAAATCACCGCTGACTCACAGCCCAGAATTTCCCTCCACCGCAACGGCTTATTGCCATGAATGCTGAACAGCCGGGTTTCACTCCAGGGGATTCCAAGCCTGGCGAAGAAATACTGGAAACTGGTGATATTTGGAACAACCGTGTATGATCCCGGCGGCATGATGCGGCTGAAAGTTCCGGCGATCCCGTGAAACAGGGCGTCGCCAGACGCCAACACCATGACTTTTTCGTACCGTGACCGTTCCGCGAGAATTCCGGAAGTCTTTCTGGTACCGGCATCAAGAACGATCCGTTCGATATTCTCCGGGGCGTGGGTTTCGAGGAGGCGTTTTCCCCCGGCAATTACATCAGCCTGCAAAAGAATTTCGCGTCCTTCCGGGGGAAAGTTGCCGGAACTGACTCCGCAGCCGATAATGTAAAGGTGTCCCTTCATATTCATTTTCCATCCTTTTCCGGGTATTGCAAGATGAATTCTCCTTCTGAATCGTAAACGTGAAGGGAAATATCCGTTTCCGGGTTCCATTTTTGCATATTCCTGAGCGCCATTACCGCAAGCTTTTTCAACAAATCCAGATACTGGTTTTCAGTAAGGTTTTCCGCGGCTTCTTTTACGGTATCGGCAAGCAGTATCCTGCCGATAATGTCGCCTTCCACACCTGCTTTGCTCAATATTTCCGCCATCAGTCCCGGTTCGAGTTTGACTTTGTGGGCGTGGGTATATTCGTGTCCGCAGGCGTATTTGTAGAGTTTACCGGGCATACAGGCAACCGCGACGCCGGTGACGCCGGTTCCATTTACCGCCCGGATGGAGTCGGCGATAAAGTCTCCTATCCGGATACAGGACTCGCGGGAAAAATCCGGGTTGTCGCGCAGAAATGAATTCTGGCTCCGAGTACCGGTGGAAAGGGCTATCCGGGTAATCCCCTGCGCGGCGATTGCGCGAATTTGCAGCCTGATGCTGTGAATATAAGCCTCATTGGAAAACGGTTCGACAATCCCGCTGACTCCCAGAATGGAAATCCCCCCGGTAACGCCCAGCTTCGGATTGAGCGTTTTCCGCGCAATTTGTTCTCCTCCCGGAACATTGATTTCAATCAGCAGCGCTTTCTCCGGATTTTTGCCGAAACCGGCATTGGCAAGATTCTCCGCAATCAGTCTTCGCGGAGCTGGATTGATCGCGTATTTGCCCGGTGGAACGTCAAGCCCCGGCCGGGTGCAAAATCCCACCCCCTCACCTCCCCGGATAATCACGCTTGAAATTCCGCAAGTTTCAAGATAGTCTTTTTCATCAGGGGTATTTTTATCGCAGAATGACGCCTTGACAATTATTGATGATTTGTGAGTAACATCCGGATCGTCTCCGGCATCTTTCTCCACCGCGGCGGCAGCGGTATTTCCACGTACTTCCGATGTTTTTATCGGAACTTCTATTTTCAGGTTCCCGGGCAGAAGAATATTGACAACTGGCTTTTGGTTTCGTCCCGACAGCAGGGAATACGCATACACGGCGGCGGCGGCGGCGCAAGTTCCGGTGGTAATGCCGCGCCGGAGTTTTTCGTTGCGGTTGAGTTCGTCAAGATTCATCAGTCTTTCTTGCTTTCCATGATTCCGTGAAGCGTGGCAACGGCCAGCGGACTGCCGCCGCGCCTGCCTTCGATGGTGATGTGCGGAACCGTCACATCGCGAAGCAGTTCCTTTGATTCAACCACATTGACGAATCCCACCGGCATCCCGATAATCAACGCCGGACGGATGTTTTGTTCAACCAGCATTTTTATCATTCCGGCAAGCGCGAGTGGAGCGTTTCCGCTCAAAAAGATGCCTCCGTTCAAAATCGGAGCGGCTTTTTTCACCGCCGCCAACGCCCGGGTGATGTTCTCTTTTTTTGCTTCCGCCGCAACATCAGCATCGGCAATATAGCAGTGGATGGAATCTCGCTCGTATGCCGGATTGAACTGTTTTAATTTCGCAACGGAAATTCCGGCCTTGATCATGTTTGAATCGGAATAGATCGGGACTCCGGCTCTCAACGCTTCAAGTCCGGCGGTTACCGGGTCATGACGGAATTTAAGGTTTTCCACAATGACGAAATCGGCGGTGGTATGGATCAGGCGTCTCGCCACCCGCCACTCCTCCGGAGAAAACCCGGAACTGTCCGCTTCGGCGTCGATGCGCTTGAAACTTTCGCGTTCAATTTCGAGTCCGGGCATGTCCCAGATAATATTATTAAACATCAAAATTCAATTCCTTTTTTAGCGGTCACCCCGGATTTATACGGATGCTTTACCTCTTTGACCTCTGAAACTAAATCGCAGATTTCGATTAGCCATTCCGGAGCGTATCTTCCGGTAATCATAACATTTATCGTATCCGGCCGCTGCAACAGCGTTTCCATTACCTCGTCCTGTTCAAGCCAACCGAAACCGAGAGCAATGTTTAGTTCGTCAAGCACCAGCAGATCGGATTTCGCATCGGAGATATAACGTTTAGCTTTGATCCACGCCTTTCGAGCGGCGTCGATATGGTCTGACTTGGTGGCGCGGCCCTTCCAGGTGAGTCCGTATCCGGTCTGGCACATCTCGAAATTCGCGTGACTGGAAAGGATTTCAGCGAACTGCTGTTCGCCGGTCTCGCGGGTATCTTTAATGAACTGGATGACACTGACTTTCCATCCCCAGCCGAGTGCGCGGACGCAGGCCCCGAGCCCGGAAGTGGTTTTACCTTTGCCGTTTCCGGTAATATTTATTAAAAGTCCGCGGTTGTTACGATTTTCCTTGATCATTATATCCCTTTCGGATTATAAAATAATTCTATTATTTTAAAAATGGAAATATCATAATCATAGACGTAATTATGAAAATAAATCTCATGGTTTGCATTCCCGATGCAATTATTACTCCGTCATATCCCGGAAATATTCCCGCATGCGCCGGCAGAGTTTTTCTCAGGAACCTTACCGGCATGCTCAGGAGGTTTCCGAGCAGAAAAGCAATAACCACCGCCCACATCTGCATCTGATTCCGGCCCATTAGTTCGGATGCGGCGCCCGCCGCCGCGAAAATGCTGCCCATCCGCGCGAACGCCACGGTCATGATTTCCGGAGACAGGGCGCTTTTGATATTTTCCGGGAAATACTGTTGCAGAAAAACGAACAATCCTTTTCTGGCGGCAAGCGCCGTAAGCATATACAACGGTATGGTAATGAAGATAATCCTGGAAACCAGCATTACAGTCCGTTTACGGAAATTCACCATAACTTTTCTAAATTCCGGACGCTCCTCAATCAATTCAGATTCCGCCGGAAAAGAGTTTCTTCCGTCAGCGAGATACCAGCGGGAAAAACATAAAACCACAACAGTTATCAGAATTCCGATCAGGTTGACAATCGAGAAATAGATAATCCCCGCCAGCCCGATCGCGGCAATTACCGGAAACATGATCTGGAAGTAATTTACCGCCACGGCCGGATATGAAGAAGTCATGGCCCCGAGGATCATTTCCCGGCGGGTGATAGCGCCGCTCCGGTAACTGTCGGCAAACATGGCATTGGCGGTAGTCCGGGAGAACAACGCCACGGAGAAGGCCGCCCCTGCGACTTCGGGAAGCCTCGAGAACCTGATCAGAGGTTTGGTAAGATAAGCAACTTTTTTAAATAAAGAAAAGTACTCCATAACCGCCATCACAACGCTGCCGATACAAATTGCCAGGAGGATCGTATAGGTGCTTTTCAGGCATGAAAGAAAAATATCGCGCCCGGAAAAAACCGCCGCGAATGTACTTACGGCAATCGATACGCAAATCCAGAAAATCCGTAATTTTCTTTTCAGCTTTATCTTATCATTCATAAATGTTTTACTTGTTCCGGTTTCACAATTACCATGGACAAATATTCAAGATCACGATCGGTAATCTTTTCCGGCTCCGTGCAGATGAATTGTTCCTTCAGTCCGATATTCGCGCCGTACAGAATATCCCGTTTGCGTTTTTTCAGCATTTCCACCAACTCATTGCGTGACCGGTAAGTTTTCAGAAAAACCAGCGTATCGCCGGAGTCCAAAATTTCATCGAGTTTCGATTCCGAAAGTACCTGGTAACTCGGAATGATACGCAAACCTTCAAGGTCTGCGCACAGTTCAGTTCCCGCGGAAGCAGCCAGAGCGCTCCAGGAATTGACGCCGGGAATAATCTCAATCTTCAGTCCCGGAATCATATTTTTCAATTCCTCCTGTAAATAACCGCAGGTTCCATAGGTAAGTGGATCACCGATACAGGCGAAAGCGCAGTCGCGGCCGTCTTGCAACTCGGAAGCAATAAGACCTGCGTTTTGCCGGATCAGTTTCAAGCGTTCCGGCCACGATAGTTTCATTGCGAATTTCAACTCTACACGACACGAAGTCAGATCTTTAATGGAATCGAGAATAAGTGTAGATACGCCTTTGCCGCGACAACGGGAACCGACCGTATAGATAACCTCGGCCTTCCGTAGCGCGTCAATGGCTTTTAAAGTCAGCAGACCGGGATCGCCTGGCCCCAGCCCGACTCCATAGAATATGCCGGTTGACATTGTTTACCGTCCATTTACAATTCAATTTTGCATGTATGCGGCAAACGGAAAGACCAACCCGCGGAGGGAGACATTCAATATTCCCCGGCGGTTTCGGCGTATGTGCTCGCATACGATAAAAACTTCTTGCGCGCATTGATCAGTGTCTGACTTCCGCCTTGCCTGACAAGGCTTTCACAGTTGCGGCACAGTTCCCGGATTGCACGGGATTCCTGATGTAATGCACTCCTATGAAAATACTCCATAAAAGTAGTTTTTTTCAATCGTATTCATAAAAAATGCAGTTTTTTTTCCCAACGGCGGTTGACTTGGCGTTAAAAACAAGTTAAAATTTATTTTCATGAAAGCCCAGTGAATTCCGTGAGAACCGGGAGCTGTCGCGCAACTGTGATCCGTTTGAAAGACGGTAAGCCAGACCCTGACTTTCATTGATCGATACGGTAGTTTCCGCGTCAGAGACAGTTTATTTTACAGGCCCGTAAAGCTTGCCAAAACTCATTCTCCTGATGTCGAAAATCCCGTGTAATTCGTTTATCGTACGCATGATGCAGAAGGAGAACCGGAAATGAAAACAGCACGCAACACGCTCGCGACTGAAGCTTGTCTGACGGTTTTCGCCGCCGGACATTCCGTTCTATCGCCGCCCTAGATTTTGACTTCCGTCAATTTTTTCAGTCCCAATACTGCCATATCCGCCAGAAATTTCATGCTGGCCGGCGCGGGGCTTTTTTATAGAATTATGGGGTGAGAATAAATGAAAACCGAAAACAACACAAAAAAACCAATTGTGAGAATGAAGAAAAAACAATTTTAAGGAAAAGGAAACTTTAACCATGAAACCTAAGAAAAATAATTTTACGCTAATCGAGCTTCTCGTAGTAATTGCTATTATTGCTATATTAGCCGGTATGCTTTTGCCAGCCCTGAACGCGGCCAGGGAAAGAGGTCTGGCCAGTTCATGCATGGGAAATCTGAAACAGATCGGCATGGGCAATGTCAATTATTCCGCCGATAACAACGGGCATTTCGCGCCGTATGCGGCATTTTCCGGACGTGATAGCGCGAGGACGGATTATTATCCGACGTGGTATGGGCTGTATGAAAAATCTTCAAAAACAGCAAATTACAATAAAGAAGGTTATTTATCGGATTATACCTCAAGTAGCCGGGAAGTGATGATTTGCCCTTCATTTACTAATAATCTGGAAGAAGATATGAGCGCCACTTCAAAGGGTGGCGGTTATGGATACAATTTGTATGGAATCGGTTCAACATACTATATTGATGGAGAAAAATATGGTTGTTCAATGAAAGCCTGCATGGTCAAAAATCCATCGACTACGATTGCGTTTTCCGACGCCGCAAACGGGGGCGGCATGTCAACTCCGACTACACTTGAATCTTATTACATTATATACCCTCACGCCAGCTATCCGTACACTCATTTCAGACATAATGGTTTCGCAAACGCGGCATGGGCCGATGGTCATGCGGAAATCCAGAAACCCACTGCAATTGGAAGTGAAACTATTGCCGTTCAAAACCTGATCGGCTGGGTTGGTCCTGACGACGATTCTTATTACAACCCTTTTATGTAAGTATAATTACAGCGAACCGGCGTATTCATTACGCCGGTTCATAACGTGAAACAGGAAAAACGTTAAAATGAAAAAATTTATTGTTTTAGGAGTTGTTGTTCTAATTGCCATAGCTCTGTATATTGTGTTATGGGTGAGGAACAGCGGAACTCCGGAAGTGGCCCAGCGGACACTCATTGAGGACTCCGCCCAGCAAGCCAAAGTCAGTGAATTTCTGACAAAGGCTATTAAGGCTTATAACAACCAGCGGGAACCGCGTCAATTCATGCAATTTTGGGCTAAAGTTGATCCCAGCAAATTTAAAATTGACTCGAAAAAACTGGGCAAGACGCCATTAGCGTCCCCTCAATTGGTAAAATTGTCCCGGTCCAAGCTCAATGAAAAAGAACTGTATGCCTTTGTGAAATTTCCCGGTCAGGATAAAAATATCCAGTTTGTTTTGCGGGAATCAAACAATCGCTTGTTGCTCAAGGGCATTACAAAGAATTAAAAAAATTTCATTTCGCGCCGGATATGGTAAGCACATTTCATATTTGGCGTGAAACAATTTTTATATAATCATGATTTCAAAAATCACTAATGCAGAGTCAAATAAAACCCGCGAGATAACGGCGCGCCGCCGGAGCATGATGGGATTTCCCAGCGAGGCGGTGCCGGACCCGGTAAAAACCTGGGAGGAATCCCTTGGAAATGCCGGGCCGGGGCCGCGAACGCTGTATATCCATATTCCGTTCTGCAAGTCCCGCTGCCTGTTCTGTCCGTTTTACATGGGCTCGGCAAGCGAACTGGAAAGGTCCGCGTATGTGGATTTACTGCTTCGCGAACTGGAGACGGAATTTTCCCGTCCGGAATTGAATGCGTATCCCATCAACGCGGTTTATTTCGGGGGCGGCACGCCCACCGACTTGTCCGCGGATGATATGACGAGGATACTGAAATTTCTCCATAAGTCATGCAATCTGGCAAACGACTGCGAGATTACCATGGAAGGTAGGATCGCCGGATTTTCAGATGACGCGGTTAAAGCATGCATCGATAACGGCGTCAACCGGTTTTCCATCGGAGTTCAGACTTTTGACATGAAAATCCGCCAGTCGCTGGGCCGGATTGCCGAGAAGAAAGAGGTGATTAAGTTTCTCGGGAAGCTCGTAGATTTCAACCAGGCGTCGGTTGTGATTGACCTTCTCTACGGGCTTCCCGGACAAACCATGGAAAGCTGGATCGAAGACCAGCGGGTCATTTTCCAGGACGTTCCGATCTCCGGCCTGGACCATTATAAACTTAATGTCCATCCCCGGCTGCCGCTGTTCGGTGCGCTCGAACGGGGCAAGCTGCCGCCGTGTCCGGACGAGGAACAAACTTATGCAATGTACCGCGAGGGCGAGGAGATCATGCGCGACTGCGGCGCGGTAAGGCTGTCGATCAAGCATTATGCGCTGGACTACCGGGAGCGAAACGCAAACAACGACGTTTCCGGAAGAAAAAATGTATGTCTGCCGTTCGGCGTCCATGCCGGGGGCAGGATCGGGCGGTTTTCCCTGCGCCAGACTGATGACCTGAATTTCTACCGTGAAAGAGTTCTCGCGGGAATAAAACCGCTGTCTTACGCAGGTAAACTGCCGTCGGACCATCCGGTAAACAGCCTTCTGAAGGGACAGATATCCCGGCAGCGCGGCATCAATCTGCCGCAAGCAGTCGCAGCTGACCCGAAAATGGCCGAACTTATCGAGGAAAGCTGTAAACCGCTTCTCGACAAGTGGCTTGACCGGGAACTTGTTTATCCTGCCCGGATGGACTGGCTCAGGCTTTCCAGCCGTTTCATGTTTCTCCACAAAAAACTCGCTCCGGAACTTATGGAAAAAGTTGCCGAAGCATATAAAAACAAAAAGACCGCCTGAATTATGAAAAAGTTTATAATACTCTGTCTGTTCGCTGGATTTACCGTGTCGGCCGCGGCAGCATCCCCGGACAAAAAGAAAACCGGAGTGATCAAAGAGGACGCCAAAAGCCTGATCTATGTTAATTCCAACGGACAAAAGTTTAAACTGACTAAAAATCCCAAGCGGACAATTATCGGTTTCACCTCATTCGTGAGTCTGTGGTACTACGCCGGGGGAACAGCCGTGGGAATTCCCACAAGCAGGAAGGGTGCGGGAAACGTGCCGGAGGCCGCCCTGAAAGTTCCCCGGATCGGATCATTTTCCAATCTCAACATGGAAAAAATTATTGCCCTCAAACCTGATCTGGTAATCCTTTACGCAAACGTGGGAGGACATCGGATGGCTCAGGAAATCCTGAAAACCAACAAAACCGAAACCGTTCTCCTCAATTACCGGAATTACGATGACTTCCTTCGTATCCTCAATCTTTTCACAAAATTGAACGATAAACGCGATCAGCGCAAAATGCTCGCCTCTCCGGTGGTTTCTGAAATCAGCAAAATCACCGCAAAGACGAAAAAACTCAAAGGTCCAAGGTTCATCAGTTTCATGTTTTCCGGCGGGGGGCTTTCTGTGGAAACCAATAAGGCGAACACCGCTCACATGGCAACAATGCTGGGTGGGAAAAATATTGTTTCGGCGGCCAATCTGCCTGAAAACGTAAGCCGCACCAGTTTCAGCCTGGAAAAAATCATGATGGAAAATCCTGACGTAATTCTCATCACCACGATGGGCAACGCCAAAAAACTTTCGGCGGAAATGAAGAAAACTCTCAAGAAAGATCCCGTTTGGGCCTCGATGGACGCGGTAAAAGCCGGCCGGGTTTATTTCCTTCCGAATAATCTTTTTCTTTACCGGGCAAATGAAAAATACCCCGAGTCGTTCAAAATGCTCGCGAAAGCAATGTATCCCAGGGAAAAATGGGATTGAAAAATGCTTGGCATCCTGAAAAGAATTGAAAAAAAATACGGACGTTCCACCTACCGGACCGTTATCTTTGCCTTGCTTGCGGCATTTGTTTTCTTTTCGTTTTTATTCAGCCTGCGGTTTGGCTCCCTGAAACTAAGTTTTTCCGATATTTTTTCGGCGATATTCGGTTCGGAAGATGGGATCAACCACCGGATAATCTGGCTGATCCGGCTGCCCAGGATTCTTACGGCCGCCCTGGTCGGGGCGGGGCTGGCGCTGGCGGGGGCGATTCTCCAGGGGATCATGCGTAATCCGTTGGCGTCGCCGAACATTATCGGGGTCAGCTCCGGGGCGGGGCTTGCGGCGGTGGTCATAATGTTGCTGCTTCCTAATTATTATTATCTATTGGTTCCGGCGGCGTTTCTCGGAGCGCTGGGGGCGACTCTGCTGATCTTCGCACTGGCATGGAATCGCGGATTGCATCCGTTGCGCCTGATCTTGTCCGGGGTGGCGGTTTCGAGTATTTTCGGCGCGTTCATCAGCGCATTAATGATATTTTACTCCGACCAGCTTCACGGGGTGGTCGATTTCATGGTCGGGGGATTCAACGCCAGGACCTGGAAACATTTTCACACCCTGTGGCCGTACACTTTAGGCGGTGTCGCGGCGGCGCTGCTCATGTCAAAACGGATGAACATCCTGGCCTTGGGAGACGACACGGCCACCGGCCTCGGTCTGCGCGTCGAACAAACCAGGATAATTTTTATCGCCATCAGTTCACTGCTGGCGGCGGCGGCGGTCAGTGTCGCCGGACTTCTGGGGTTCGTGGGACTGGTTGTGCCGCACATCATGCGCATGATCATCGGCTCCGATCACCGGCTGCTGTTCCCGGCGTCGATTCTTTTCGGGGCCGGGTTGCTGACCGCCTGCGATACCATCGGACGTATCGTCATGGACCCGATACAGCTTCCGGTAGGGATCATCATGGCCATGCTGGGCGCGCCGTTCTTCCTATATTTATTAAGGACAAAGATGAAAAATGCAGGTACAGGCTAAACAACTTGAACTCGGTTACGGCGGCGATCCGGTAATCGAGGAATTCACCCTGGAAATCGCCGAACGGGAAGTTGTCACCCTGATCGGTTCGAACGGATCAGGCAAATCAACCGTGCTCAAAGCAGTGGGACGCCTCCTCAAACCCTCGCGCGGTGCGGTGTATCTCGACGGCAAACAAATTCATTCGTGCCGCACTCGCGAACTGGCGCAAAAACTGGCCATCCTGCCGCAGAGTCATCACGCCCCGGCCGGACTCACGGTCAGGGACCTGGTTAGTTACGGACGCTTCCCACACCGGAACATGTTCAGGAGCACCGGGGAAAAGGACAGGGAAATCATTGACCGGGCTTTGTATCTTACCCGAATGGAGGAGCTTCAGTACCGGCAGGTTTCCACACTCTCCGGCGGGGAGCGCCAACGCGCCTGGATCGCCCTGAACCTGGCCCAGGAACCCCGGGTGCTGCTCCTGGACGAACCAACCACCTTCCTTGATATATCTCATCAGTTTGAACTGCTCGAACTGGTACGCAATATGAACCACAACATGGGTATCACCATTGTCATGGTGCTTCACGACCTGAATCACGCGGCACGATATTCCGACCGGATCGTAGCCATCAAGAACAAAGGCATCTATTGCCACGGCACGGTCAAGGAAGTCATGACCGAACAGAACCTGAAGGAGATATTCAATATCAGGACCCGGATCATTTATGAAGATGGCATTCCGCACTTCATCCCCACCGGTTCCTGTACCAGTCATTTAACGTATAATAAAGAAGGATTTGATAATGGAAACTCAGAGAAAAGCCCTGGTGGTTTACACCAGCAGGAAAACCGGAAATACCCGGAAAGTAGCAGAGGCGATTCACCGCGCGCTGGGAGCGCAGTGCGAGATATTTCCGGCGGCGGATGCCCCGAAACCCAATAAATACGACTTTGTCATCC
This sequence comes from Victivallales bacterium, assembly GCA_963678815.1. GTDB lineage: Bacteria > Verrucomicrobiota > Lentisphaeria > Victivallales. The sequence goes on along the minus strand of OY787460.1, from coordinate 1,157,669 downwards.
TTGGTTTCGGAGTATATCGCGGCTGGCCCGACGGCGACTTGCGCGCCTACATGAAAAAGTGCCGCAACCAGAATGTCGGAATATTTCTGACTCTGGGAGCATGGCCGGATTCCGAACACGCATTTAACTGCATGGGCCACGCCGAGGGACTCCTGAATTCATGCCGGGTCAGGGGCAAGTTTATTTGTCACGGCCGCCTCGAACCGGCCATGATCGAACGCATGAAAGCCAGACCCGCCGGAACTCCGCACAGTTGGGACCCGGAACGCGCTAAACGGGTAAACGCCGCCGAAACGCATCCCGATGAAAACGACCTTGCCAAGGCTTCGGAAATCTTCTCGAAAGCCTGGGAAAAAATTCTTGCCAGCGATTCACCGAAAAAAGTTAAGGAAGACAAGCACGGAATCCTTCTTGCGGCATTCGGCACTACCGTCCCGGAAGCATTGAAATCATACGAAAATATCGAACGGGTTGTGAAAGAAAACAATCCCGGCGTACCCGTATGCTGGGCTTATACCTCCCGCATGGTACGGGAAAAACTACGAAAATCCGGCACGGCGGTTAAATCGGTCAGGGGAAAGCTGAATGAAATGTTCCTTGAAGGCTTCACTTCCGTTAAAGTTGTTTCCCTGCACATGGTTCCCGGTGAGGAATACCATAAGCTGTCCGCCGAGGCCGGAGTGTTCAGGCAACCGATGATGGGATTCAAGGAACTGGAAATAGGCAAACCATTGCTTCATGACGCAAATAGTATGGACTTGCTATGCAACGCGGTAATGTCGGCGCTTCCCGCGGAAAGAACCCCCGGCGACGCCATCGTACTGATGGGACACGGCAACCGCAAAGGCATCTGTGAGTTGAATTATATCGCCGCCGCCGCTGAACTCAACCGCCGCGATGAAAATATTTTCCTGGCAACCGTTGAAGGAAAACCTGATTTTGAATCGGTCAGGCAAAAAATTAAGGCGGCAAATTTTTCCGGGGTGTTCCTGATGCCGTTCATGCTGGTGGCCGGAGACCATGCCAGAAACGATCTGGCCGGAAATGACGCTGACTCGTGGAAATCCATCCTTGAGTCCGACGGCATTGCCTGCGTTCCCGTCCTGAAGGGACTCGGGGAATACGACGCTATAGCCAAATTATTTTGCTAGAATAACAGAAATTTTATGATAAGCCGGTGAATTCCGTGTAATCCGGAAGCTGTCGCGCAACTGTGATCCGCCCTGAAAGCGGTAAGCCAGATCCCGGCTCTAAACAATAATCTCCGTATAAATCGTACGCGAAATGCGAAAGGAAACAAAGAAAAATGAAACGTGAATTTTATCTGGAACTGGCGGAACGCGGCCTTGCCATGCCGATTGGCGCGGACCTCATCCTGAATGAACAACCCGATCACGAAAGTTGCCTTTACGACGGCAGCCTGCTTGGGAAAGTCGTGGTTGAGACGGCCCGCCGCTTCAACACCCCGCTGGCCCTGCCGCTGATGGACCTGACCGTGGAAAAGGAATGGATGCTTACCGCGCTGGGAATCCCGGCGGAAGAAATCGAGGAATATCATTTTAAATCATGCCTTACGAACGCAGACATTGCAAAACTCAAGGAAAATCTTCCGGCATGTATCACCGAACGGCTTAAAACCAACTGCCGGGCGATCAATTACGTAAAAGACAATTCGGATTTTGTCCCGGTGGGAATGGCTATCGGGCCGTTTTCGCTGATGGTAAAGATGGTAGACGACCCGATTACCGGGGTATATCTTGCCGGAATGGGCATGGATGACGACGAGGTTAAACTTATCAATATCCTGCTTGAATTATCGACGGAGATTATCCTTGAATCAGTACGGCTGCAAGTCGAATCGGGAGCGGAAGCTATCTGCATTTGCGAACCCGCGGCCAACACGGTTTATCTTTCGCCGATCCAGCTGGAGGACGGTTCCGGCATCCTGGAAAAATACGTAATGAAGTACAACCGGAGAATCAGCGAACTGCTTGAATCGCTGGGCGCCGACCTGATTTTTCACGACTGCGGGGAACTCACCGATGACATGGTGGCGGAATTCGATACCCTCAACCCGGCGATTCTCACCATGGGAGCCTCGCGGAACCTTTGGCACGACGCAAAACTGATCTCAAAGGAAACCGTGTTGTTCGGTAACCTGCCAAGTAAGCAGTTCTATTCCGACACGGTCATGCCGGTGAGTAAAGTAAGGAGCATGTCGGCGGCATTGGTCGAAAGCATGAAGGTTGCCAACCATCCGTTCATCCTCGGCACGGAATGCGACGTACTCGCGGTTCCGGAAGCGCTTGATTCCATTCTCGCGAAAATCGAAGCCATGCAGTCGGTGACCGGATATCCGTGCCAATGCTCCCGTAAATTGTGCGTGTGAAATCCGCGGTCCGTTAAAATATTGTTGAATTCCAACTTTTTATTTGCAATCGGAAGGAATTGCCATAGAGTTAAGGTATTACGAATATTATAATCGTAATATTATTAAATTCCTACCAACAGGAGGCAGACTGATGGCGAGAATCTTGATTGTGGACGACGACCCGGACTTGGCGGAATCCTGTCAGGTCATCCTGGAAAATGCCGGACATCAGCTCAGATGGGCGGCTTCGGTAAAAGCAGGCTTGGAGGCAATCCAAAAAGAATCCCCGGATTTGCTGATTCTGGACGTAATGATGGATGAAGTCGACGACGGCATCCAGATGGCCAGGAAGCTGAAGAAGGAAGCCTGCCCGTTTCCCATCCTGATGTTTACCAGTATCTCGAAAGTGATGGGTATGGATTACGGAAAAGACGACGAGATGATCCCGGTGGACGAATTCCTGGAAAAACCGGTCAGGCCGGAAGTCATGATCGCTAAAGTCGATGCGCTTTTGAAAAGTCACGGAGGGCAGGAATAATGCTGGTAACGGAAAGAGAAAAACTCCATAAGCAGATCGGAGAATTTGTCGAAAAATATGGCAAGAACCGCAGTTCCCTGCTTCCGGTGCTACAGGAAATCCAAAGTAAATACGGCCGGATTTCCGAGTTCGCGATGCAGGTGACCGCCGACCTCCTGAGCATTCATCCCGTGGAAGTTTACGGCGTAGTATCGTTCTACAGCTTCCTCTACGATAAACCGCACGGACGCTTCATTATCCGGCTCTGCCGGACCATCTCCTGCGACCTGGCCGGAAAAGACCGGGTGGCACGGCAGCTCGAAAACGACCTGGGCATCAAGTTCGGAGAAACCACCCCGGACGGAAAGTTCAGCCTGGAATGGGCCAACTGCATCGGCATGTGCGACCAAGGCCCGGCGATGCTGGTGAACGACCAGGTGTTCGTCAGGGTCAGCCCGGAAAAGGTGCATGACATTCTGGAGGGATGCAGAAAAGTGTTCGGGGCCCATGCGCTCCAAACGGCGGAGGTAAAGCAATGATTATGGAATCCTATATCAGCAATAACAGTTTGAGTTTTGATCAAGTCCCGGCGGATGACACATTAAAATCCGCCCTGGAAATGAAACGTCCGGACATTATAGATGAACTGGTCAAGTCAGGTTTGAAAGGACGCGGCGGAGCCGGATTCCCCACCGGGGTCAAGTGGAATCTTACCGCCTCGGCCAAAGGCGGTGAAAAGTTCGTGGTCTGCAACGGCGACGAGGGAGAGCCGGGAACCTTCAAGGACCGCGTCCTGATGACCCGTTACCCGGACATGCTGTTCGAGGGAATGACCATCGCCGGATACGTCTGCGCCGCGAAACAGGGTTACCTTTATCTCCGCGCCGAATATACTTATCTGAAAGAATCTCTCGAACAGGTCCTGGAACAGAGAAAAAAGAAAAACCTCCTGGGGAAAAACATCCTCGGAAAGGACGGTTTCGATTTCGATATCGCGATCAGGATGGGGTCAGGAGCTTACGTCTGCGGCGAAGAGACCGCGCTGATCGAATCGCTCGAAGGCTTCCGGGGTGAACCCCGGAACCGGCCGCCGTTCCCGGTCGACACCGGATTCTGCAAACGTCCGACTACCGTAAACAATGTGGAAACTTTCCTGTGGGCCGTCTGCATTATCGCCAAGGGCGCGGAATGGTTTCGGGAAACCGGAACCGAAAAATCCTCGGGGATGAAAATCCTCAGCGTGTCCGGCGACTGCGACAATCCCGGCATCTACGAATTTCCCCTGGGCGTCAGTATCCGCGAACTGCTCGAAAAAACCGGCGGGATAAACGCCAAGGCGGTCCAGATCGGCGGAGCGTCGGGAACCTGCGTTCCGGCCAGCGAATTCGACCGGAAAATCGCCTACGAGGATGTTTCAACCGGCGGCTCGGTGATCGTCTTCGGGCCAGGACGCGACATGCTTCACGTGGCAAAAAACTTCCTCGAATTTTTCGTTGACGAATCGTGCGGACAGTGTACCCCGTGCCGTGAGGGTAATGTAAAACTGATGGAAGGAGTTGAACTGCTCGAAAAGGGCAAATGTTCGATGAATTACCTCAAGGAACTGCTGAAACTCGGCGAAACCATGCAGTTGGCGTCAAAATGCGGACTTGGACAATCCAGTCCGAACGCTTTCATTTCGATTGTCCGGAATTTCAAAGACGAAATCATGGGGCGCGTTCCAGTCGCGTAAATCAACGGGAAAGGAGTTTTTACAATGAGTTTAAATGATACCGCGGAACGGGCTCCGGTCAGCCAGAAACAAAGCACCATCCGGGACATTGACCTGGAAGCCATCGGCAGCAAGATAAAAGTTACCATCGACGGCAGGGAAACGCGAGTCCCGCTCGGGACAACCATCCTGGAAGCCGCGAAAAGCCTGGACATTAAAATCCCGACTTTGTGTCACCATGAAGACCTCTGCATTGCCGGGGTCTGCCGCATCTGCGTGGTGGAAGTTGAGGGACAACGGACATTGCAGGCGTCGTGCGCCTATCCGATCACCCAGCCAATCAACGTTAAAACCCATACCCGGAAAGTCCGGCAGGCAAGACGGCACATCCTCGACCTGATGCTGTCGCGTCATTACGGCGAATGCTATTCCTGTTTCCGGAACAACAACTGCGAACTCCAGGCTCTCGCCAAGGAATACGGCGTCGATTACTTCCGGTTCGGACACCCGGAAAAACCGCGTCACCAGAAGGACCAGTCCAGCTTCGCGGTCGTCCGGGACATGGACAAGTGCATTCTCTGCCGCCGCTGTGTCCGCACCTGCATCGACCTGCAGGAAGTCGGCGTACTCGAAGCCGCCGGACGGGGAGAGGAAACCACTATCGACACGTTTGTGTCCAAACCGCTGAACGAGGTGGTCTGCATCAACTGCGGCCAGTGCATCAACCGCTGCCCGACCGGCGCGCTCCGCGCCAACGATCCCACCGACGAAGTCTGGGCCGCCATCGACGATCCCGGCAAGCATGTGGTCATCCAGACCGCTCCGAGTCCCCGCGCCGGTATCGGCGAGGAATTCGGGCTGGAACCGGGCCACGCACTGACCTATGAAATGAACACGTCGCTCCGGCTGTGCGGTTTCGACAAGGTATTCGACACGAACTTCACCGCCGACCTGACGATTATCGAGGAAGGCACGGAACTGATCTTGCGGTTGTATAACGCCCTGGTCAAGAAAGACCCGGCGATTGCGTTGCCGCAGTTTACGAGCTGTTCACCCGGATGGGTAAAATACATCGAACATTTCTACCCGGACTATCTCGCCCACGTTTCCTCCGCGAAGAGTCCGCAGCAGATGTTCGGGGCCGTGATCAAGACCTATTATGCGAAGCTCAATAATATCGACCCGGCGGATGTCGTTACCGTGGCGCTGATGCCGTGCGCCGCAAAAAAATTCGAGTGCAACCGGCCCGAAATGTGCGACAGCGGATTCAAGGACATCGATTACGGTTTGACCACCCGCGAACTCGCCCAGATGATCCGCGAAACCGGCATTGACCTGCCGAAAATGGAGAAATCCGATTTTGATTCGCCGTTCGGCCCCGCCACCGGTTCGGGGGTTATTTTCGGCGCTACCGGCGGGGTCATGGAAGCCGCGCTGCGAACCGTTTTTGAACTCGTTACCGGTGAAATCGCCGACCCGGACGCTTTGGCCGGACAAGTCTCCGAAATCCGCGGCTTCGACGGCGTTAAATACAAGGAACTGACGTTGCCGGATAAGACCGGTCCGGTGCCGGAACTGCTGAAAACCAACAAGCATCTGCCGTTCGATAACTGGGACTGGCTAAAAGGGGCAACCCTGAAACTGGCTGTCTGCCACGGTACTGCCAACGCGAAAAAAGTAATGGAGGATATCAAGGCCGGCGGAAAATTCAGCGAGTGTCATTTCATTGAGTTCATGGCCTGTCCGGGAGGATGTCTCGGTGGCGGTGGCCAGCCGATCCCGACCAGTCCGGAAATCCGGGCGAAACGGGCGCAGGCGATCTACGCCGAGGACAAGGCTTACAAGGTCAGGAAGTCGCATGAGAATCCGGCCGTTAACGAGCTTTACGAAAAGTTCCTGACGGAAGGGCCATGCGGACACCTTGCCCATGAACTCCTCCATACCCATTATACCCCGCGCGGGAAATACATCGTCTAACAAGGAAAATTCAATATGCCCTGGTTTTATCAGGAAGGGACAATGTCCCGTGACAGGATTATTGAACTGTCAAAAAATGCCGCAAGCGAAGCCTGTAGAAGAATCTGCAAAGATCCCAAGCGGGTTTTGCTGCTGCCGCCCGATATCACCCGCGCCCACAGCGGCGCGGGTTGGATTACGGAAGCATTGTATCATCACTTCTCCGAATCCGCCGATGTCCATCTGATTCCGACGTTGGGTCAGCACGTGCCCCATACCCCGGAGCAGAATAAATGGATGTTCGGTTCGGTTCCGGAGAAAAAAATTCACGCCCACGACTGGCGGAACGGCAGCAAGCGCATCGGAGAAGTCCCGGCGGAATACGTGAAAAAAGTTTCCGGCGGAAAGGCGGATTGGTCCATCCCCGTCGCCCTGAACCGAATGCTGCTGGACGAACCGTGGGACCTGATTATCAATATCGGGCATATCGTTCCCCACGAAGTGCTTGGCTTTGCCAACCACAACAAGAACTACTTCATCGGACTCGGCGGTAAGGATACCATTTGCGCTTCGCACATGATGGCCGCCTGCTGCGGAATCGAGAACAATCTCGGCGAGTTGATTACCCCGCTGCGCGACTGTTACAACAAGGCCGAAGCTGATTTCCTCGGCCGCCTCCCGGACATGTACATCCAGGTGGTGATGGCCTATGATGAATCCGGCCGTCTGGCCCATACCGGATTCTACGCCGGGGATGATCTCGACACCTATCTGATGGGCGCAAAAGCCTCCCGTAAGCAAAATGTAACGGTGGTGGATAAACCGCTGAAAAAGGTTGTTGCGGTGATGCAGGGAGACGAGTTCTACAGCACCTGGGTGGCCAACAAAGCGATTTACCGCACCCGCATGGCCATGGCCGACGGCGGGGAACTTCTCATAATCGCCCCCGGTCTCAAGCGCTTCGGGGAACAGTCGGAAGTCGATGAGTTGATCCGGCAATACGGTTATTCCGGCACGGAAAAGATCATGGAGCTTTACCGTACAGAACCCGTGCTCCAGGACCTTACCCACGGAACCGCCCACCTGATCCACGGTTCCTCCGAGGGACGTTTCACGATTACCTACGCCCCCGGACACCTTAGTGAAGCGGAAATCAAGTCGGTCAATTTTAATTACGCTGACTTGCAAGAAACCCTTGAGCGCTATAATCCGGAAATCATGAGAAACGGCTTCAACACAATGCCGGACGGCGAGGAGGTATATTACATCAGTACGCCATCTGCCGGACTCTGGACCACCGCGGAAAAACTCTACAACCGGAAGCCGCCCGGCAATGGCAGTTGAACCAAGAGTTGCGGTAATTGGTTTGGGGCTGTTGGGAACTTCCCTGGCGATGGCTCTGAAAACCAGCGGCAAATACATGATTTCCGGCTGGACCCGGCGAAAAGAAATCCGGGAGAATTTGTTAAACCGGAACATCCTCGATGTAACGTCCAATAACGTTCGGGAAGTTATTTCCCTTGCGGATATTACCGTTCTGTGTCTGCCAGTACCGGAGATTATCAAATTCTGCCGGAAATATGCATCGGCTTGGACGCCCGGAGCAATTGTTACCGACGTAGGAAGCGTAAAACAGGTAATTGTGGAAGCGGCGGAACCGGCGTTGCAAAAGCACGGGGTGGAATTCATCGGCGGACATCCAATGGCGGGAACCGAACAGAGCGGCCCGGAGGCAGCTTTCACCACGCTTTTCGATAATGCCACAGTATTCCTGACCCCCACGAAAAATACCTCTGACCGGGCTGTAACTGAAGTGGAACAACTCTGGAAAGCGGTCAATGCCAACACTTACATTATGAATGTCCTTGAACACGATAAGGCTATGGCGGAAACGAGTCATTTATCACATCTGGCGGCATGGGGGCTGACTCTCAGCACCCTGGCGGATGAACGGAAAAACCCCGGAGACAACTGGCGGGCCTGCGCTTCCGGCTTCCGCGACGTTACCCGGATCGCGTCGTCGTCACCGCGCATGTGGCGGGAGATAATCGAGTCCAACCGTTCCGCCGTCCTCGACTCAATGAAAAAGTTCCGGAAGGAATGGGATTCGTTGACGCAAGCCGTAGAATCCGGGGACTTCAGCCAGCTCCAGAATGCATTTACTCTGGGCCGCGCCTGCCGGGAAAAATGGCTTAATTTCCGTTATCCGGATAGAAAGGAAAAGTAATGCACAGGGAAATTCAACTCAGTTTCACCGGAATTCTGCAAGGACCTGCCAAAGTCAGGATCATTCTGGTTTACCTTGGGCTGATCTGCCTGAACGTGCTGGCCTGGGAACTGGCGTTTACAACCTTCGCCCATCATCATAAGTTGATTGCGCTGTGCGTGATGGCTTACATGTTCGGCCTGCGCCATGCCGTGGATGCCGACCACATTGCCGCCATCGACAACGTTACGCGAAAGCTGATGGCGGAAGGCCGGAAACCAGTGTGCGTGGGATTGTTTTTCTCGCTCGGACACTCCACTATCGTGGTGATTATGTCGTTCTGCGTGGCATTGGGCGCCGATTATCTCCGGAGTTGTCCGGGACTGAAGGAAACCGGCAGTCTGATCGGAACGCTGGTCTCCGCATTTTTCCTGCTGCTGATCGCAGTTCTCAACCTGATCATTTTCATCGACCTTTTCCGGACGTTCCTGTCACTCAAACGCGGCAAAGGTTATTCCGAGGAAACCTTGGAGGAATTCCTGAATAAACGCGGTCTGGTCTCCCGGATATTGCGGCCGCTGTTCAAGCTGGTAAGCAGAAGCTGGCACATGTATTTTATCGGATTACTGTTCGGACTCGGATTCGACACCGCCTCGGAAATCGCGCTTCTGGGCATTTCCGCTGACAGCGTCGCCATGGGAATTCCGATCTGGAGCATCATGATTTTTCCGCTGCTGTTCATGTCCGGGATGTGCCTGGTGGACACCACCGACGGGGTTTTAATGCTGGGTGCTTACGGCTGGGCGTTCGTCAATCCCGCACGAAAACTGTTTTACAATATGACCATCACCTTCGTTTCTTTCCTGATCGCGTTCCTGATCGGCGGAATCGAAGCACTCGGTCTGCTCGGTGGCAAATTAGGACTCCAAGGCGGCTTCTGGAGAGGCGTTGAAAAACTCAATGACAACTTTTCCTACCTGGGCTACCTGATTGTCGGCCTTCTGGCCTCCTTCTGGCTGGTCTCAACCATCTTCTACAAACTGACCGGCATGGACAAACTCGGTCTTCAAAACCCCGCAGAGAATGGATAGCCGACTGACCCGGATATTTCAGTTATGCGGTCCGTTAAATCTTGAGCAGTAAACATTCTGTATATTCTTTGAATGAAATTTGCCGGAAAATTGTATTCAAGTGTTTTGATTTATGCTATTCCCAACTCATCGACAATTTTTTAATTTTTCTTTTTACAAAAGCAGTAAACTTCGGATTTCAGGCAATAAAAATGGTCGAGCAGGCGAGGATAAATGCAAAATGCACTGTTTCTTGGAACATGCATGCAATCAAGGACTTAAATGGCGGGAAATCGTTTCTTAAAGATTTCCTTTTTCAGCATTCTCTTAAGAACGGATTTCCGCAAATGGAGAACATCATGTCAACCATTTATCGTTTTGCCGCCTCCGGGTCCGTAGAAAAAACCATCTCCCTTTGCCATTTAAATGGCGAGTGTAATATCGTATTATTTTTAAAAAATTACAAGCTGCCGGTCGTGTGAAAGCTGAAAACTCGCACCCTACCACTGGATAGATGACTTTCACTTCTCGTCTGTTTCCGGCTTTAACCAAAGTTTTTCACGGATTCTGAAGAAAATTATCGTAACTTCCGGGTTTCATTTCGCTTCTGAAAAGCCTTTATAAAGAGCCTTAACCAGTTCTTTAGCCTTGGAATAGCTTCCCGGGCAATGCCCCCGTAAGCACTGATTGAATAGACACGTCCTAATAACCCCACCTGCAAGTTGGTCAAAGCTCTAAGATCAAAACTGGAAAATTGATTGAAGCAACATTGACCGCCGAGTTGGAAAATCAGGAGAAAACGAAATGACACGTTTTCTCCTGAAATTATATGAAACGAAATTCTGAAGGGGAAAGACCCTCGTGTTCAACAAGTCGTTAACACTATATCCTTCTGGCGCAGCCTTTCACCCACGGCCCGTAATGCGGTTTCATCCTCGTGATGAATGGAGCCATCCGGTAGTGGACCAATATTCAACAGCAGGTTTGCGTTGACACGTCCGGCTTTATCAAGAGTTTCCCAAACTTCATCGGCATTTTTGTGCTGGCCGTCGTATTCCCTGATATAGCTCCAACCGGTTGGAGTCATGCTGGTGCAAATCTCAATTATCTTTTCTTTTTCCGTCTCGATCTTACCCACCAGAGAAGCCGGGTCCCCCTGTGCCGCTCCGGGAATCCGGTGTTCCGGGGCGAAAAAGTCTTCGGTTCCGAGCAAGCCCTGTTTATAGGAAATCAATGCCTGGGGTTGCAACTTCCTGATCAGCGCATACAGTTCTCTACACTTGAAGAGGCGATAGTCACCGGACAGGGGAGTTCCAATTCCATCCAGCCAGATTCCCGCCACTGGACCATAATTGCTCAGAAGTTCAGTAATCTGCTGTTCGACGAATTTTACATACTTGTTAATGTCATATTTTTCGCCGGAAGCATACCACGGATCGTTACCGCTTAATCGGTCTACGGTTTTCACCCGCGGATCTTTCCAGTCCCAATGAGCTGGTCCATGAGGATGTCGCCAGTCCATGCCGTGTTCGTAGAACAAAAACAATCCCATTCCGTATTTTTCGCATGCTTCAGCCATTTCCTTTACCAGATCGCGTCTGGATGGGGAATTGACACTCGTGAAATCCGTAACCTTGCTGTCCCACAAGCTGAAACCGTCACAATGCTTGGTTACCATATTGATATAACGCATTCCGCAGTCAATGGCGAATTTAACGTAATAATCAGCATCGAATTTTTCCGGATTAAAAGAATCCTTCATTTTTTCGTATTCAATTCGGGTAAAATCCTGTAATCGCCAAACGTGTTCATTTTCACCAAGCTGCGAATATAAGCCATAATGAATAAACAATCCGTAACGGGCTTGCTTGAACCATTCCAAGGCTGCATTTTTCGGTTTTTCCTCCAATAAATATTTATAATTTTTTAGATAATTCGGAATTCTCATAAGTCCAATGCTCCATGTTTAGTAATTTTTCTTGCTTCCTTGTGGCTTCTCATTTTTCTCCTTTTTAAATTGTTTTAAATATTTCCATTTATCTTATCGAATCTCCCTGAAATAAAATTACAGAGTTGTCTTTGAACATGGAATTATCCTTTTTTGTAGAATTGGTTAAATATTATATATCGTATGGAACTCATTTCATTTGGGGAAGGATTATACCGCGCATAATAATTTTTTGACAGAAGAGGAAAACAAGAAAAACAGGCAAAGAACTAATAAGATATGCCGCCATTATGGTAAAAGGTTGCCCCTTGAATGATTGCGAAAACTGGTATGTCCAAACGGCAATGGTCCACATTTTCTGATCCTGGCAGACAATTATAGCCCATGCCCAACCGTTGTAAGCGGCGATGAACGCATTCAACATACTTACCGCGAGAATCGGTTTTACCAACGGCAGTGACACCCTGAAGAAAATCTGCATTTCATTGGCTCCATCAATCGTCGCCGCCTCGTACAATTCACTCGGTAGGGAGTCGAAAAATCCTTTTAAGAGGAAAATACTCATCCCGTTTGCCGCAGTTGGAAGCACAAGGGCTGCAAAGGTATTGAGCAGAGTAAGATCACGGAGCAATAAAAATCCGGGAATTGCGGTAACTGAAGCCGGAAAAGACATTGTAGCCAAACAGAAAATGAGCACTTTCTGGGTATGGCGGAGCCTGAAACGGCTAAGGGCATATCCCGCAAGAGGATTAACCGTAAGAGTAATAAGCAGGGTAAGGATAATCAGGATTAAAGTATTAAAAACAGCATTTCCACGTTTGAACAAGTAATACAAAACGCTTGAATAGTTGCATGTAACCTGATCTAAAGTGTATGTCCATTCAAGATTTTTAAATGTTGCCAGGAACGCTCCGCGAAAAGGAATCCTGAGATTCTCGATGCACAATAATTTCAAACCATATGCCGAATTGATGTTATGTAAATTTCCATATTTTCTCAGTGCAAAATGTTGAAAGGCTTTTTCCGGCAAAGTATTTCTGATTTTCAGCTCTTCCGGAGGAATGTGGGTGTTGACAAAGTCCATCCAGATTTCCCCAAACAGTCCTTTCGGAACAGTAGGAGAAAGTGGCACGTCTTTCCAGTTTTTATATTCTTTAAATTCAGGAAATGCATTTTTCATCAGTTTATTAAGATAGCTGATGTTTTTAAATCTTTGTGAAATGAATTTTTCAAATTCGCACTTGCGTTCCTGAGTGACCCTGATCTCTACATGCCTGAGCGGAAAACGATTTAAAAGGTATTTCAACCAGACTTTACGGATTTTCGGACTTGCGTTGGCAGGAACGGGAAATGGCAATTCATGCAGTTTTTCATAGTCATTAATTTTCAAGGCTTTTCCCGCATATTGCTCCCAGGCAAAAGCCAATGCGGCAGGTCTAACGTAACTAACTGCATATGGATATTTGTTCAAATAGGGAGTAAAGCGATTGCTGCGATATTCACGCGTAAAATCCATAAGGTCTTGATATCGGACGTCAACATAGGGCAAGTATCCCTGCTGATCGAACGGCGCATTGCCCCAGTAATACGGTTCAACCTGTGAAAAATCATCAACTGAAATTTGCCAGGCGACATTCATTGCACTAATAGTTTTATAGTGATCTTCTAAGAATATTGCCACGTAACGCTGGTCATAAGCAAGGACTGTTTCTTCCAGATTCCAACTGTCTATGAATTCCTTGTAGTCCCTGGCCATATTCTCAAAGTGTTTGACATTTTCAGAACTGTCCAGACAGGCAAGTTCTTTTATCGCAAAACGATCACTCAAGTCCGTGGAATTACCGATTTGTTTCCAATTCCTCCACTCTGTCGGTAATGACGGAAAATAGCTTCTTAATTGCGGAATGGAATTCCTCATATTAGGAGGAAAATAACCGCAAAGAGTGCGCATAAAACGATCTTCCCTGCTGAAGATAAACCGGGGATATGGCTCGCGCCGGGTATAATCAAAGTGTGTTCCCATTGAACCGGTTATGGTTACGATGAATGGATAAATCATCGTAAAACCTCCGATTGTCAATATCGTATATATAAGGAAAACGGCGAATTTTCCATGAATGCTTTTTTTATCTCCGTGACTGATTATCGGCATATTGATTTCCTTTTTATATCGTCTTCTTTTTTGATGATTATTCCGTCTAATTACCCGCGCGCCGGAAATCGACTTTATTAAGTATTCGCATCTGAATATAGGTAAATCCTATCAGCACACTGCCCAGCAGCCACGCATATGAAGTCGCCAAGCTGAACCTTAAATTCACATAGGATTCCTGCCAAATTGCCATTGCCATAACCATGGTTTCTTTCCCGGGGCCTCCAAACGTGAGAAGGAAAATACTTCCCATTCCCTGAAAAGTGGCTATAAATGCGCCAACAAAATTTATTATGACCAAAGGAAGGATTGTCGGGATGGTTATATGCCGGATCTTTGAGATAATTCCTGCGCCATCTATCGTCGACGCCTCATACAGCTCTTCCGGCACTGATTTTAAAGCCGCAAGATACAGCAGACTGCTTATTCCGGCCGTTCCCCACAGTCCGGGAATTATAACGCAAGCCATCACGGTTGCCGGATTTCCAAGCCAGTCCACCGGACTGAAGCCGCACCAACCGAAAAGAAATGTTAAAAGCCGGTTTATTGTACCATCGGCATTTCCCACAAACATTTCTTTCCACATCAGGATAACCACCAGTGAACTGGTCATCTGGGGAAGGAAAAAAAGTGAACGGTAAAACACTTTGAGACGCGGCACTTCACTAAGCAGCAGCGCAAGAATAATTGGCGCGCAAAAAGCCAAAATCAGATTCCATAACACAAACTTAAAAGTCGTGATAATATAATGATAAAAATTGGGGTCAAGAAAAATTTTAATAAAATTATCAAGACCTACAAACGGAGCTTCGCCGCCAACCTGATAGTTCTGGAAAGCCATCAACAGTCCACGGAACAGAGGATAGTAACTCCACAACGCTATCGATCCAAGTGCGGGGAAAAGCATCAACCAGGGCAAGTATCCTTTATGGACACCAGCCACACTCTTTGGTTTCTTCAGAAAGCTTTTGACGATAAGGGTAATAAAAATACATATTATTACGATGATTACTATTGCAATGACCCGAGCCAGAGGTCTGTATTTAGCAATTTCCTTTTCGGGTTTTTCAAACATAATGCCGGTATTTGCATCACGTTCAAGGTTTTTCAAAGCGGTTTTATAATCAAAATGCTGTCCGCTTGGACGCAAAACAATATCGATTACCTCACGTTGATAAAAACCTGAAAAAAGCATCCAACGTCCCATGAAAGGCTCATGCACTTCAAGAATTTTTCTATTGTCCAACATATTCCAAAGCTTGAGATATTCAGGGGGACACTCCTTGATATAATCATCAAATCCCAATCTCTTGAGATCCCTGGGATTCAAAAACTGTGCCTGTCCGGATGCTACTTTCCTCCTGATTATTTCGTCATGGGCTGACGTGCTTCCGATTCGCCATAAAACCTGCCAGACAAAATCGCGATACCTTTTTCTGTCCTTTTCAGTCGGGCCTCCCCGATGAGACACATCTTTACCTATCATGGCATACCCAATGGAACCCTGAAGAACGGGTTTGCAATCAGGATTCATTCCGGGAAACGGCATCATGCCAAGGTCTGATGGATCCACATAGTTCTGGAAAGTTGTCAAATCGCTTCCCCATAAAGGATAAATTGCCACACTTTTTCCGAGTTTGTCAAGCACATAACCATCCATGGCAGGAAAAATACAACCGGTAATCACTTGATCGGGGGAAAATGATATTTTGCGACCGTTAATGACTTTGAAGCCGGCTTGTATTTCTTTACTGGTCAATGAGATCGGTTCCCCAGTTTCCGGATCGACCATCCACGGTTCCCAACGTAAACGATGATAAAGCCTGATAGTTGCAATTCCCCCGGGACTGGCCACATTGCATTTCCAGGTTACCGGGGCGCTGGAAAGGTCTTCTCCCGTATCTGGGGCAATCAGATTCTGCTCTTGTTCGTTGAAGGTATAAGTTTTTCCCGTCTTCGGACTGACCCGTTTCTGGACAATAACGCTTGATCCCGTCGAGGCCAGCCAAGGGGCAGTAATCCAGGCACCGGGCGGAAGAGCAACGCCGGGAGTCTTTTTATCATGATTGTAAACTTTACGGCACCAACGAATAAATTCTTCGTGACTTTTAGGAAATTCCACCGGATTGAGCCCAGCCTTTTCCAGCAGGCTTTTGCTGAACAGAATTCCAACATAACATACATTTGTATACGGTAACGCATATGGTTTTCCATTAATTGTGCAAACCTGCCTGACTACAGGATTCAATTTCATCCATCCGGGCCACTTTGTCTCATCCTTGTCAATTCGGCCATTATAGATAACCTTACCATTTTTATCCAGCTTAGGCCTGCCATCGGCAAGTACCCCATCTTCTCCTATCCATTCGCTCAATGGATAGATTATACCCTGTGACGCAAATTGCCGTACATCCCCAACTATAATATCAGGACCATTGTTAGCGGCCATTGACATCGCTAGACTTGCTTGTGCCCCTGCGCCTTCAATGACAATTCCCGACCAGTTTTTTATTCTAAAATCCGGGTGACGCTTCATTAACTCGCAAAGAATCACAGGCTGGCGTTGACGAACATCATAAAAACGCCGCATGACACGAAGTGTCTTAATGTCTTTGTATTCAGTGATTTTATCATCCGCATAGTTCAAAACTCCAAGCAGAATCAGCAGCATGTAGGTAAAAATAAAAATTATTTTTCTTTTGTTCGTCATTGCAAAATTATAAACCTTGTATTGTAATATTGATTTTCATTATTTAATATTTTCATGTTAATCGCAGACGAAGAGATTTTGTTGTTGATTTTTGTTTTGTGTTTTCCTGATTATTTGTGTATTTGAAATTTGTCGCGCAATGCCATCCAGCGGACATCGACTCGGGTTTTGTTTTCCTGCGACATCAGGTAATCAGTGTGCATTTCCTCTTTACCGATTTCTTCACAAATGAATCCAGATCCCCAACGCCTTGCCTCAAGCCGACTCCACATGTATTTAACTGCCATTAATGTTTATCCGTTAACTTTGTCTTCATTCTCTGATGATAAGAGTAGGATTGATTTCGACGTGTTCGAGTGGAGTGCCTGGATGTTCGGTTCTCCAAATCATGAGTTCTACTGCACGGCGTCCGATCTCGTATGCGTGGGTGTCGATTTCGTGCGGGAGCGGATGGAGGTTTGACAACAGCGGCTTCTGGTTATCGCATGACACAATTTCAATATCATCTCCCGGGATTATCCCTTTTGAATGGAGTACCGGATAAGCTCCCGCCGTAAAAACATCCCCGGCAATAAACATTCCGGATATTTTGGGTCGAAAGGCCATTACCTTGTCAATCACGGCCGACATTTTTTTCCGGTCCACACAGTTATGGCGCTCGTCCTTGATCATGAATTTGTCGTCGAAGATGACACATGATCCTCCCGCCTGTTCCAGGCATTCCTTAAAAACCTTTCCCCTGGTAAAAATAGGGGTTCCCTCTTCACCCTCGCCGATAAATGCACAATTAAGACAGTTTTTCGCAATCATGCATTTTGCCGCCAGTTCCCCGATTTTAACATTATCGACGTTGACGTGATCCCACCAGAGATTACTTTCAGTTGCTCCCATCATCCCCGTACAGGAGAATCCTTTCAGCTCCCGCCGGGTCTCCTCGTTCAGCGCACAGCCCAGTAAAAGAATACCATCGGTTTGCTTCAACAGCGGCCGCAGCTTCCTGAGTTCACGATTATCCGTAGGGTGATGGTAAATAAGAGCCTTGCCCCTTTTTCGCAAAGCATCCTCCACTCCCACCAGAAGCTCAATATAAACCGGAGACTGAAGTATCGACGGCATCACCCCGACACTTATCACCGCGAACCGGTTGGTCTTTCTGCGTCTTTTTTTATGAGCACTGCGCACTCCCGGACGATGTGGAGCAGCCTTGGGAACATATCCGAGTTCCTCAATCACTGAACGCACCTTTCGTGCCATGTCGGCCGAAACCCTGGGACTATTGTTGACGACATGTGAAACCGTTCCCAGGGAAACCCCAGCCTCATCGGCGATATTCTGTAAAGTAATAGATTGTTTCATGATAAAAGGTCCTGTTTTAGTATGGGTAATACAATACCGCAGTAATGTAAAATTGTCAAGTGCAATATTCTTCACATAATATATTATATCATTAATAATAAAGAGATTACATATTATTTTCAATTATTATAAGTTATCGCTATTGACTTTTTTGGGAAATTATCGTAACATAAAACATGCACCCCTGAACAAAGGGATTAGGCAAAGATAATGAAAATGCAATCACCATCACTGCTGAAACGGAATTGCCCTGAAATAACACAAAGTGTATGGAATGAATTTAAGTCATGATATTTTTGAAATTTATAGAACAAAGAAGTGAACAATATAAACAGTAAAAGCACCAATGAGAGCTGAAAAATATCAACTGAGCCATTGAATAATTTTAATTTCATGAAAAAGGGGAGAGCACAGGATGATGAACAAAAAAACTTGGGCAATTACGTGGATTTTATTGGTGATTTTATTGAGTATTGACTTGCAGAGTAAGGCAGAAGACAGTTTAATTGATGATTTGATTTCCTGGTGGCAATTTGAAGATGCGTCAGGAACGATTGTTGATTACATGGAAAATAATGATGGAACTAATAATGGAGCTTCCTATCAAGAAACCGGTAAGATAAATTATGCATTAGGATTTGACGGTTCGAACGATTATATATCCATCCCAACTATTGACATTGGCACTTCTCACACAATTTCTGCCTGGATTTATGCAGAAGATCTTTCATATTATGAAGCAATTCTGGGATATACTTCCACCAGCTATATGTCGCCATTATTATTAATAAATTTATCTGGGAATACGTACTGTTTTTACCATGATGGCAGTGCTTATAAGAACTTGAATTTGGGGGAGGATATCACCGGAAGCTGGCATCATTTAGCTGTTGCCAGGGATGGAACAAATGTTGAATTTTATCTTGACGGAATATCAAGAGGTAGTGTTACTCTGGACAACAATACCAATATGTATGTTGACACTATTGGAGCGCGACTAGGATATTCCAGTCTGGATTTCTTTTTCGATGGTTTAATTGATGAATTAAGAATATATGATAAAAAAATGGAATCAGATGAAATAGAACTGATTTTTTGGGACTTAGTTTCTAGTTGGCATTTTGAAGAATCTTCAGTTTTGCTTGCAGATGCTTCCGGTGAAAACGATGGAACTAATAATGGAGCTTCTTATCAGGAAACCGGCAAGGTAAATTATGCATTGGGATTTGACGGATCGAACGATTATGTATCAACTCCAACCATTGACATTGGCACTTCTCACACAATTTCTGCCTGGATTTATGCAGAAGATCTTTCATATTATAAAGCAATTTTGGGGTATACTTCCGACAGCTATATGTCACCATTATTATTAATAAATTTATCTGGAAATACGTTCTGTTTTTACCATGATGGAAATGTTTATAAGAACTTGAATTTGGGCGAGGATATTACCGAAAACTGGCATCATTTAGCTGTTGCCCGGGATGGAACAAATGTCAATTTTTATCTTGATGGAATATCAAGAGGTAGTGTTACTCTGGACAACAATACCAATATGTATGTTGACACTATTGGAGCGCGACTAGGATATTCCAGTCTGGATTTCTTTTTCGATGGTTTAATTGATGAATTAAAAATTTTTGAAAGGAAGTTGAATGCTGATGAAATCAAACGAATTTTTAGCAGTTTAGCTGCATGGTGGCAGTTTGAAGAGGCTTCCGGAAGTGTAAATGATGTCACAAAAGGAATTACAGGAACTTATAATGGTTCACTTTACCAGGAAAGTGGACAGATACATTACGCACTTGGTCTTGATGGAGATAATGATTATGTATCAATTCCCACCATTGACATTGGAACATCTCACACAATTTCTGCCTGGATTTATGCAGAAGATCTTTCATATTATGAAGCAATTCTGGGATATACTTCCACTAGCTATATGTCGCCATTATTATTAATAAATTTATCTGGGAATACGTACTGTTTTTACCATGATGGCAGTGCTTATAAGAACTTGAATTTGGGGGAGGATATCACCGGAAGCTGGCATCATTTAGCTGTTGCCAGGGATGGAACAAATGTTGAATTTTATCTTGACGGAATATCAAGAGGTAGTGTTACTCTGGACAACAATACCAATATGTATGTTGACACTATTGGAGCGCGACTAGGATATTCCAGTCTGGATTTCTTTTTCGATGGTTTAATTGATGAATTGAAGATTTATAAGCGCAGCTTATGGGAAGAGGAAATATTAAATACATGCTTATGCGGCGGTTGGAATATGGATGAAGGAACCGGAACAAGCGTCTCTGATATATCCGATTATGCCAACACTGCCTCGTTTGTAGATATGGCGACCTCACCTTGGGTCCCAGGACATCTGAATCCCGATGGGAATCTAAAAAAAGCACTCAGCTTCAACGACAGTGGTGATTATCTTTCAATAACCAGTAGTTCAGGTCTTCAGACTACTGGTAATCTTTCGATTTCACTCTGGCTCAAACCGACGACAATAGGTGTCAAACAGTGTAACTTGGTCGATAAAGATCATGGCGGAGAGTATTCATTAGTGCTTGACCAGGATGGTGCGGTCCAGTTACTCCAAGGGAAATCACAAACTGCCGGAGGATATTTTTCTGCTACGGTTATTCCATCCGGCAGCGTTGTTAATAGTGATTGGCAACATATTGTGGTAACCCGCAATATGAGCACTCGGGAAATAAAGGGATATCTTGACGGAGAATTAAAAAACACTGTGACCTATCCGGATAACAGTAATTACAGTCCTCCTGCCGCAACTTCAAGTGATGTTAAAATTGGTTCTGGTTATGTTTCCGATTACAATGGAATTCTTGATAAGGTTAGGATCTACAATATGGTGCTTAGTGAAACAGCAATTAACTCTATGCATCTACTTACTGCATACCCAAACCGCTCTTACTATACCACGGAAAATCCGGTTGCGGTATGCAAACTCGATATCATTACTGACACCGGGCTTGACAACTGCTATATGGTTGCTAAGGACAGCCAGGGAAATACTCTTGGAGTCAATACTTCACCAAGCAAGAACACCGATTTAACTTATAACATCTCATCGCTGTCTAATGGAGTGAACACCATTGTTGTCGAGTTATGCAACAGCAGTGGAGAACGAATATATAAATATAATTTAGACATTAAGAAACTCGCGGCGAAAACCGGTTACGAGGTAAAGGTTGATTATCAGAACGGAATTGTATTGCAGGATGGTGATGGTTTTTTCCCTATCGGTCTTTATCTTGGAACTAATGACTATTCAGCGACCTATGACCTGGAGGATATTTCCGATACTGATTTCAATACCATAATCCGAGTTATAGGCTTGCTTGCTCCCGCCAATGCTCAAACAATTCTTGAGAATGCGGCTCAGGCTCAATATAATCTAAATGTTATACATAGGCTTGAAAGCTTCTATCAGACTTATAATATCAGCAGTTATAAAGCTGATATGGATGCTGAAGATTTTTGGACTGCCTATACAGGATCCGGAACAGGTGAACCATATGACGTTGACCAGAGAACGCCACTGATCAATGCCGTTGATTACGCTAAAAACTACTCCAACCTTATCGGTTATTATGGCTTTGATGAAGCTCATGCAAACCAGGTGGAAGCTGGACTTGATCTTTATGAACGAACTAACGCCGCTGACGGATACCATCCAACTTATACCATATACCAAGGCACAGTGCCAGAGGGAGATGAATTTACAAACTGGCTCGATATCCTCGGTGTTGACAGTTACTGGATACCAAAAATTCTTTCCGGCGATGATACAAAAACCATTAAAAAAGTCTGCAAAAATGTAAGATTGGCAAAACAACGCGCCGATAATGATCATAAAGCATTATGGACAGTATTATTGGCTGAATACTTCAGTGGAAATCAAAAACGTGCATTATATTCCGAAGAGCAGCGTAGTCAAACCTATGCGGCTCTGATAAATGGTTCAAAAGGTATTTTCTACTGGCACTATCCTATCATGCATGATTCATCCTGGAATATTCTTGCCACTCTTGCAGAAGAACTTGATACGTTGTCACCTTCACTGTTGATGCCGGAACTTGAACAGGAAGTAACATATTCCTCCGGAACATATGATCCCGGGAATGATGAGTTTGTTGATGTCATTGTAAGACTTTATCAGGCGCCGGCAAGCGCAAGTTACGACTATGTTCTGCTTGCTTGTAACGTTCAGGAGTATCCGGTTGATATCGACATTGACTGCTCTCTTTTGGGCAGTAGCGGCACGGTGAGTCGTCTGTTTAATGCAAGCACTTACGCTGTCACCAATGGAGAGTTTTCTGATCAGATTGATGGTTATGACACCCGTGCGTATACCTTCACCAGCGTTTCCACAGATCCGATTGAAATTGATATTGATATTTCAACCCGGACTGAGCTTGATCCGATCTACGAAGAAGA
Organism: Victivallales bacterium; assembly: GCA_963678815.1. Classification (GTDB taxonomy): domain Bacteria; phylum Verrucomicrobiota; class Lentisphaeria; order Victivallales. The sequence goes on along the minus strand of OY787460.1, from coordinate 1,135,196 downwards.
AACTACTGTATACAGTTCAGAAGGGCGTTTAGGATGCACCAATCTTTTCCCCAATCCGGATTTGGAAAATTATTCCCTGACAAACTGGCCGGATTACTGCTGGCCTTATGTGGCAGATCCCAGAATAAACACGGCAAATCAGGGTTGGGGACTGGTTGATACCCCTGACAAAACAGCTCTTTGCAATGCCATTGGCAGTGGGGATGATCCGGGAGAAACCTGCCTTAAAATTGTCCACAATGGAACAAGAAACGGAGTTGCCATTAAATTCAACCCCGATACTGCGGGGAAAACCTATACTATATCAGCATATGTGAAAGCTGACGCAAATTGTAGTGTTCGCGTTGGCAATACCGGTGGAAGTACCACTCCGACTGATTGGGATGTTTACACGTATTGGGACCGGATAAACTTTACAACCACGATTCCCGTTAAAGACGGCTATTACTATTGGTATTTTTTTATAGATACCGGAACAATTTATATAGACGCTATCCAAATCGAAGAAACCACTGCTAACAGTCCGGTTGGATTTACGACAAACTGAAGTATGAGGAAAATATTGAAAACAAACTTCTTACTCCCCAATATGGAATTTCACAATGAACAACTCAATACTATGGTATGATAAACCTGCCTCCGACTGGCTCGAAGGTTTACCCATCGGGAACGGCAGGCTCGCGGCAATGGTCTTGGGGCAGCATCCCCGTGAACGGCTGGCCTTAAATCATGAATGGCTCTGGACCGGTAAAAACCGGCACCGTGATGTAGAAGAAAAATCACATCATCTTACTGAAGTGCGCAGATTGCTGCTCGAAGGCAACTATACTGAAGGAACCGAACTTGCCAACATTGCTTTCGGGGGCAATGGCGGCGCCAGCGGCAAGCCAAACCGTATAGATGCGTTTCAGACTGCCGGGGATTTATGGCTGGAAATGAATCACCGGCCGATATTCGATTATCGGAGAGAACTCGATCTTGAAAGAGCAGTGGTCAAAACAACCTTTAAAACCCTGAACAACAAACAGTATACCAGGACCTGCATTGCACATCCCCAAGAAAATATGATTTTCATGCATGTAGCTGTTTCTGGGGAAAAAATAACTGCAAATCTCTCGTTGAACCGGATACCCGACCAGGATTGTGAACTCTCGTTTGAAGCGGCCGGAAATCTTTTAAAGATGCATGGCAAAATTAATAACGGTATTACATTCTGCGTTCAAACCCGGATATTTTCCCTGGATGGAGAACTTACAAACCGGGACAACCGGGAAATTTTAATTACCGGCGCCAGCGAAATGATTATAGCTGTTAATATCGGAACTTCCGGCAATGGAAACGATCCTGAAGAGGAAAGCGGCATTCGCGAAATTGCGCCGGAAGAATGGCCTGATATTCTCAGAAAACATGTTGCCGATTACAGCAAGCATTATATGGGGATGTCTTTGGACTTGCCGGTTGGAGAACCAGCAATACCGACTTGCAAGCGGATAGAATTAGTAAAAAACGGCGGTAATGATGACGGCCTACCGTTGCTGTTTTTCAATTATGCAAGATATCTGCTGTTTGCATCGTCGGCCGTTGGAGAACTTCCGGCTAATCTTCAGGGGAAATGGTGTGAAAATCTCAACCCGCCATGGGAAAGCGACTACCATCACAATATCAATTTGCAGATGAATTATTGGCTGGCCGAACCGGCCGGCATGCAAACATCCTGTGAAGCATTGTTCCGGCATATTGAACGCTTCGTTCCTCATGCCAGGGAAGTTGCAAAGAAATTTTACGCTTGTGAAGGTGTATTGTTTCCGCTTCAAACAGATCCGTGGGGGCGCGCTACGCCTGAATCTTGCGGATGGGCAGTCTGGAATGGAGCGGCGCCGTGGCTGGCTCAGCATTTCTGGTGGCACTATCAGTTCAGCCAGGATCGCGAATTCCTGAAAAACCGTGCTTATCCTTTTATAAAGGAAGTCGCCGCTTTTTTTGAAGCGTTCCTGATTGAAGATGAAGACGGCGTATTGCAAATAGTGCCGTCGCAGTCACCGGAAAACAGGTTCGAGGAGTGCGAGTGCAGATCGGTATCAATTTGCGTATCGGCGTCAATGGATATTGAACTTGTCTGGGACGTGTTTACCCATGCGATTGCGGCAGCTGAAGCTCTGGGTATTGACCAGGATAAGCGTGAAACATGGAAGCAAATACTGCATAAATTACCACCGCTGCAAATTGGTTCAAAAGGACAACTTCTGGAATGGAATCATGAATTCAAAGAAGTTGATCCGGGACATCGCCATATTTCCCACTTGTTCGGCCTTTTCCCTGGAGAACAGATTGATCCTGAAACTACGCCGGAGCTATTTAAAGCGGCAGCCAGGTCGCTGGAATTACGAATGGAGAATTTTGGCGGACACACGGGATGGAGCCGGGCCTGGACTGCATGCTGTTTTGCCCGCTTAGGCAATGGGGATGAAGCTTTTAAACATGTAGAACACCTTATTACCGATTACGCATCCAGCACAATGCTCGATCTTCATCCTCCCCGGATATTCCAGATCGACGGAAATCTCGGCGGAGGCGCGACAATAATCGAAATGCTTCTGCAAAGCTATCGCGAGGAACTGCATTTTCTCCCGGCGCTACCTGGAGTCTGGCCGGAAGGACGAGTCACCGGAGTACGGGCGAGAGGTGGTTTCACGGTGGATTTTTCCTGGGCGAAAAGCGAATTAACCGATGCCATAATCAAATCGGTAACCGCAAGAACATGTACAATTGTTGATGTTTCGGAAAAATTTGTTGTTAAAACCGCAGACGGCAGCATGGTGGAAATTAGCAGGAACGATCATAGGATCACCTTCGAAGTTCTCCCGGAAATTGAATATCATCTTGTTCGTTGCTGTTAAGAATACTTGCCAGATGCACATAAAAAAAGGTCAATAAGTTTATTGTGCATTTTTATTGTGCCAGTGGATTTCTTCCTCAGTGAACTGGTCGAATTCGATTTCCCGGGTTTCAACTTCTGATTCAAATTTGAATTCCGTGCGGATGATCAGTGATTCGTCTATCCCGCTTTTGGCCACCCATAGCCCTTTATTGAAATTGCGCGGCTTCCAGTTCCAGGGAGCGACGATATAGACGTTTCCGGTTTCGCTTCCCGGGCGGGTTGCCGTCAGTTTCAGTGCAAGCTTTTCCTCATCCCATTCGACGTTTAGCAGTTCCGCTTCACCTTGGCGTACATGCATGTCCGTGGACAATATCCAGGGATGTTCCTTAACCTCCTCGAACCGGAACACTGCCGCGGAATTGGCGGGAACATCCACTGTACTGTGATTCGTGAAAATTCCGCAATACTTTTCCTGCCAGAAATCGAACATCCGGTAATGGTTTTTAGCATCCAGCCGCAGTTTTGCCGCATCGAGTTCGAAGGTTTTGAATTTGTCATTGAGATTGAAAACCGCGACTACATGCCATTTTGCCCATGGTTTCTCTACCGTCACCACAAAAACCTGTGAGTGATCATTTGGATCAAGATTGCTGAACAACGTTGCGGGGAACGGTGCGGAATTGCCGCGCGGTAGACATTTTTTTATCAGCGACAGCCGTTCCTCGCAGATTGTATCAATGTCGTCCCCAAGCATCATCGGGCTGCCGCTGATGCCGAACAGGGTTGTGGATATTTCCGCTTCATTGCGCGGAATCGGCTTGTCTACGGTAAGCAGATTGCTGTCGCACAAGAAAAAATTTCGATGTGCGAAATACCAGCAGGCTAGGTTATCAATGGCATTCCGGTTTGGACTGCCGGAGGACCCATATGCCCCATTGATAATATAATTAGCCGGATAAGAGGCAAAGCGGGGCATGAGTTGGCGCCCTTCACCATAATCATCACCAATACGGGAAGCGCTCACAATTCCGACGTGGGCAAGACTGGAGCCTACGGCCGTGAGTAAATGGGTATCCGGTCCGGAAGCTTCACGAATTGTCTCCATGCATTTCCGGTAGGCTTCCCATGGTTTTACATAATCCGGATTATGTGGAATTACGTCATTTGAGACCCTGCCGGAATCAAGAAAGTCCACCATGTAGTACTTTATCCCCATTTCCCGGTATTCGGAAAACACTTCGCGGATAAACTTTTCCGTGTCATGGTGTGATGGATCGAGGTAATACAACTTTGGCAGATTGTCGTCTTTGGCATTGGCGGCCCAAAGCCATCCCCAACGCGGAACCGGATTCGCATTATCGTCCTTTTGCAGATTGTCGCGATTTTTATCAAATGTATCTGCTCCTTCACACATGTAAAACGGCGCAATCCAGAATCCCGGTTCAAATCCTGATTCCTTGAGTTCCTTAATTGTTTTATCAAGACCATTTGGGAAAAAAATATCATTAGGAGCCAGCCAGTTGCCGGGAAGTCCGTTTTTCAGGTTCGTAATGCTGATCCAGAAATACTTAATGTCGAATCCGGCAAGCCTTTTCCTGATTGCTATTGCGTTTCTCCTGGTGATTGATTCCGGCAGTTCGGTTTTAAAACCGTCTATCCATCCCCATCCAAGCCATCCCGCGGAAGCCTTTTCCGGGATGTTGGGCCGATAAATTTCATTTACCATTTTTGCCCATCTTTCGAGAACCCGGTATGGACCGTCATCTGCAATTTCCATGTAGATTTTTTCCGAAGAAATAGTTTTGCCTGGTTGCAAAGAAAAATTATTGAAACCCGCAATAAACTCAATCGAGTCAAACCGGTTTATTTTTTTGTTATAATTCATATTGCATTGGGAAAGCATTTTATCAAAAGTCAGGTTTCCCGCAAAAAAAGTTTTTCCGGTGTCCGGATGAGAAATGTGACACAGCTGCATGGAATTGTGAGTTCCATTGTCGTCAGTTATCCGGCGGACATTGTTGTCATTCATACTGTCGCTGAACCTGAAAACCGCAAGCTTATCTGGAGTGGCACCCAGGTCAAGTTCCGATGTGTCATCCATGGTGAACAATTTACTGTCGCCGATAGTCAGCGGTCCTGTTCCGGTATTAGTGATAAACATCTGAACTATGGCCGCTGGTTTGTCATTATAAAGCTCGAATTTTAAGGAAACATTCACTTGGGAACTATCAAATCCAGCGGCGATTTCAACCTGTGGGTTGCTATCAGATTCCGATTGATTTACCTGAATGCAGGCATTTTTCAGGAACAGATCCTGTCCGTTTATGACCGGTACGCAAGCCAATCCGGCAGTGCTGTCCCCTAAATTCCATTTTCCCGATTCCCGGTCAAAAGAAAAATAATTCGTGGCCGTTAACATTCCTTCTCTTTCTCCACTGTTTTTTTAAGAATTTTAATTGTAGCAATTCTACATTTATGTATTAAATTAATAAACTTGATCCCTTTGAAATTTTTCAAATCTCCTATTATGGTTTAATCCACAATGCTTTCTTTTCACAAACAGTTACATTAAGTTTCCGGCATTTTCGAATACAATCCCGTAACTGAGTACGGGTTAGTGCATCACGAACGGTAAAACCTGGACCGAACTGCGTAAATGTCAGCGGCATTAAACAGTTATTAAGGGATTCAGATACATTTTCGATTTCTTTGTAAATCAAGTTTGCTATTGATATATTCTGATTTTCAATTGCAATACCATAGTCCAATAATGCAGTCATGAGACACATGGTATCCAATCCATAGAGGAGCAGCCTGCGGTCTTCTTCCAAGTGTTTTTCATAGAATCCCCGTTTCTGTTCCACAAGTTTAACTTCCGTGGGATTGACCGGACAAGAAGCGCTTCCATCTTGCTTATGTTTAAAGGCCACTCTATTTTGTTCCTGCTTCAGAACGATATCAACGATAGCTAGAGCTTGTTTCAGCAAACGGATTGAATGGCGACCTGACGTTACAGCTTCCATTGGGGTAAAATGGTCATTGCCTGATATGAAACTATCTTTACTCTCCGCCCATTCCGCCAGTTGAGAAAGCAGGCTGTGCTTGCTCCATGCCCGCCATTGGCTGCAATGGCTCCAGGCTTCTTCAGCAAGTTGGTACACCTTTCGCATTTTATCTGAGTAACGTCCATACCAACTTCGGAAGTATTCAGTTAAAAATGTTTGAATATCGGTGTCAATATCCCATGCAAGCTGTGCATGCAGCAATTGGGTAATGGTTCTTATTCCCCAGTTGGCAAACGGTAAATGCATATAAGAAATGCCGCTTACTCCGGAATCGTAATACTGCCGCATATCGGCAGTCATGCGTTTTATGAATAACAGTGGAAGGTCTTCAAATTTTGACACATTATAATATTCACAAATCATAACCGGAAATTTTGGAGTGCAGGCAAACCAATCATTCAGGTTGTCTGCATATTTCCGATTCCAGGAACAGTCCTGGTCCGCAAAGTCATGAGCGTAACAACGGTTTATCGGGAAAAAAGTTACGCAATCCCCGGCGGCGATAAGGTTTTCCTGAATTGGCCGGGTAGGCGCTTTAACTGTCGCAGTTCCTTCATACGCACATATAGCCAGTTGAATTTCATGGTCGAGTTTACCGTTTTCCCTGGCATTATTCAGGAAATCCCTTAATGCGGAAGCAAAATAGACGGCATGGTCAGTGCCGTTCCCCAGCTTAACGCAATCCGGACAGTTGCATATAGCTCCCCATGTATCGAATCCCCAGATGTCAATCCGGTCGGCGTAGTACCATTCTCTATTTAAAAACTTTAACAGTTCATCTCCAAGAAATTTTATCAGACCGCCCTGACTAACGCAGAACTGAGTTTTATAGGCCGTTTCTTTCCGCCTGGTTCCATTATCCGGCTGCCCGAACCATTCAGGGTGCTCTTCCCATAAGGTCTTTCCTGAAGACATGACCTTCTCCGGATTCAAAAACTTATCAAATATATGCCCCCCAATTGCTGACGACATTCCAAGCTTCTCGCAGAACGCTGCGGTAGCGGGGCGGCATCCGGACATGTTAAGCCGGTTCCTAGCCATCCACAGCCATAATTCCCTGGAGTCCTGGTACTGATACTCGAACACGAAGCCGCGCCCATTAGGAAAAGATGGCGAACAACTTACGGGTTTTTCCGGCAAAACAAGCCTGTCACGCTTTTGGGGGATAATTTCTCCTTCAGGTCCAGGAGCGAACCAACGCCATCCTTGCAATCTCAGGAATTCATATACGCCATACAGGGCTCCGGTACGCCCTTTGCCGGTTATGTGGATTCCCCTTGAAACCGGATCGATAATGAAGGACTCATTTTTACTGGCAGGATTTTCCACATGTAAGTGGATATTGAATTCACCTTGCCCGGAAAGGTTCTCTGCTGATTTAATTGTAATATCCGCATCAATAGTCTTACCAAGATATTCCTTCAACTCCAGTGCCGCGAATGCCAGCGTACAACGCATCGCCAAATCATGTTGGAACCGGAAGTTGATTTCATTTTCATTGTTCGCCCACATTGCAACTTGAGTTTCAGCACCATCAAACGGAATACATATATCAAGGTTCGGGAAATTCATTTTATTATCGGGGTCTCCAATCATTATCAAAATTCTGACTACGGTCACAAGTTAATACATGTCCATCGAGAAACAGAAAGTTGGTGGTTTTGCCGGGGTGATTATAAAATGGTGCATATTTTGATGTAGGATCTTTCCAACTTGCATATTGCGGGGTATTATAATATCCTTGTTCCGGATACGCCGAGCTTGCATTTTGCGCCAACCTTTTTTCTTCCATAATAACACAGCCAGGTAACACCTGAGTGAGTTTTTTCATTCTATCCTTATTGGCCCCATTGCCACCATAAACCCAACCTCCCCAACGCCCCTGACCAGAGGATATAGCTAATGTACCCGCATAAGTGGTTGTTATTCCATAATACATACTTCCGATATCAAAGCCAATCGGAGTCGCCGGGCATATATATGGTGTGACAGCACTTTTCCAATAGGGGGTCTGCCCGTTCCATTTGTCTGCCGGTGGTGGGGTTATATAATCGTACAATCCGATATCTTTTTTTCCCCAACTAATGGCACCAGGCAGATATTCTTTACTGTCATCTATATAACAAGCAAGTCCGTTATAAATTTGTTTCAAATTGTTTGTGCAGGATATCCTTTGAGCAGTTGCCCTTGCTTTTTTCAGGGCCGGTAACAGCATTGATGCCAGTATGGAAATTATCGCAATTACCACCAATAACTCTATAAGGGTAAATCTCTTACGCTGCGAAAAAAACGCCCTTCTTATAAAATTATTTTCCATTATCTCGTTCCTCGATTTATTTTTGATTGAATAGACTTAAAAGAATTTGGCTCTCATCAATTTTTAGCATTAACCCTCTCTCGTATATTATCAATTTTATTATAGTTATTAACATTTTATTTAATCTGTTTCTCGAAACAGCAATCATATCTAAAATTACGTCCTATTTATTTCTCAATACCCGGATATCTAAAATTCATCACCTCGCCTCCATATTTGTCAATTACATAAATATCTCCAGTGCGTTTATTTACCGCAACGGCACAGAAAACCTGTCGCGGAATTTTTCTAGGATTTCCGTAAACTACCCGGATACGATATTGCTTGTCGTTGATAATGGCTTCTGGATCAACCTCAATAATCGAACTACGGAATGAACTAACAAGTAGTTTACCATTGGGAAGTATTCCTATCCCCATTGGATCAGGATGCCTTAAAAAAGAAGGCTTTTTTACTGGTGTGGCATCCTGATTCCAGAATAAAATTGGATCGTATGGATGAAATGTTGTTAAACCGACTAATTTGCCATCTGGCAGAAGGCAAATAGCAGTGGGGGGAAATCGGGTATCATTGGGACGGAAGCAGGCCAATATATTTTCACCGGACATGTCATATTTAACCACCCTTGAGTTGCCTTCATCCGTAACGTATATATTATCGTCCGGGCCGATAATGATATCTCTCGGATTTGACAACCGTCCTTTAGTCTCTCCATATCCTCCCCACAATTTTAACAATTTTCCATTGAGGGAGTATTTCAGGATAACATCACGACTCAAATCCGTTACGTAAATGCAATTTTTTGAATCCAGCGCCAATCCAGCAGGTAATTGAGCCTCTTTCAGCAATAAAGTCTTTATGAATTTCCCGTCCGCGGAAAAGATATGTACCTTGGGAATACGATCCTGGTCCAGAACAAATACCTGACCTTGTGAGTCAAGCGTAACATCTACCGGCAGAGCCATTTTCTGTTTTCCTGCGCTACTCCATTCTTTTATTAAAGTTGGAGGTGCACTGGTTGCTTCCGCACAATAAACCAGAAAACATGCAATAAAAATTGTAATCTTTTGATACATTACAAAATCCCTTTATTTTTTAGGAGGAGGTATAATCAATGCTCCTTTGATAAAATCTCCATTGTAAGGTATTATGACATTTTTAAAACTGTTGTTTCTAAGCAATGTATACATTGGGAACAAGGTTTTGTCTACTTTCCACACTGGATTGCCATATCTGACCGTTATTCCGGAATATTCATCTTCAAGGAAATTTTTTTCCACGATGGAATTATTTGCTTTCCCTTTTATTATAATTCCATCGCTACCGCTCAATTTATTTCGCCGGAAAACATTTCCCTGCGCCATAACATATCTGTGATAAGCATCACATATACCTCCATGATCTACCTGCAGCATGAAGTAGCATGTCCCTTTTTGAGGTAATTCTGGAGATGGGCCAAGAAGCTGATTATTGGTCACCTGATCATAAATACCGCAAGTTCCACATTGTCGTCCCCTGCCGGGACCATTACTAATTCCGGTGGATCTGAGAAATTTATTTCCGTGAATAAGCATCCTGACGCTCGATCCGTAAAATGATATCCTGCCGCTGTCTTTGAATTCATTATTCACATACATATGGTCCATGGATGGATTCTGGATTATCAATAATGACGATTCGTCAGGTTTAATTTCAAAAGGAGAGTCTAAAGTTATCTCTTGCTTTCCTGTACGTGTCGCATATCGAATTTGCCCGACTCCACGTCCGTTTATAATAACTATGGGCCATTTCTTGAAATGCTTACTATGCCGTAAATTTTTTTCCCTGAATGCGCTTTTTAGAATCAGTTTATTTCCATTCACCTTTTCGACGAGCCCGGAGTAAGCCAAAACACTAAGATCTGTTGTCATTCCATCGCGGTCAGTACTGGCAAAATCACCGAATGTACTGCATTTTCCCATGTAAAATTTATCACCACTCGGAACTTGAAATATAAAATTGCAATTTTCATGGATAATTCGTCGTGCAACTGTTCCATTGCGTGAAGAAAAATTCGCCAGCATCGGAAGAAATCTGATATGAACGTCATTGTCTTGAGAAATAAGTCCATTAACCCTGGCGGCAAATATCCCTCTTGTGAATGGCGCAACAAACGAACAATTGTGAAATACAATATTGGATCCCATATTTAAGTCGAAAACGTATCTAGGCTTATCCAGGCTTACCCAAACTCGCCTTCCCCGATAAGCTACATCACCTTTCACACTATGGATTCTGTCAGACATGCAAACTGCGATAAATGCCATGTTTTTTGCCCAAAATGCCTTGGTCTTGTCAACATAAAATACCTTGTTGAAGTTTCGGTAGACCCGAATACTCATGTTTTCCAGCGCAAAACTTGAACCGGCAATTAAAGCGTCGTCTACATCTTCATAAAGCCCTTTATACAAAACGAACGTTTTATCTTTGCCGTCCCCGCGTATAATAGTTTTGTCTGGAACAACCCAAGGATACAAATGCTTTATGTGGTAGGTACCTTTCGGTAAGTAAACGATTCCGCCGCCATTTTTTTTCGCCGCTTCCAGGGCTTTTTCTACGCCCCCAAGTTTTTGCGCATTGAAAACAGTGGTTGGCCAGTTTAATTTTTTCACGGTCAATTTCTCATCGGCGCCACGATAGAAAGAAGTATCATAGCCGTTATTCACCAATATATCATATTGTCCTTCGGCAAGGTCTTTGGGAAGATCCACTTTCAGGGAAAAACTGGAAACTACTTTGCAAGGTAAGATAATTTCATTTCCGGTTTTGATGTTTTTCAATTTCACTTTGGATGGTGGAGTATTTTTAATTGATTCGTCATAGTCTTTGAAATTCATATTCAGCCCGAAAACCCGAACATAACCACCAGGCGTGGCATCCAGACCAAGATTACCCTGACACCACTGGTAACGGGGTGCATTCAAGTTCCGCGCTTTAGAATAACGTCCGTTGTCCGAAACTCTTACCTTATAAATTCCAAACGGAAGTTTATTGGGCATAACGAATTTCAGGGAACTGTCGCTTCTTTGCAAAATGTCGGTCCCCACCCATTTGTTCTTATTGACAGGACTGATTTCCACTTTGGCGTTTTTGCTGAAAAATCCTCCCATAAGTAGAACTGTTTCGTTTGGTAATACCGGATCAACAAGATGGACAATCTTTAAAATGTCGCCATATGCAACACACATGCAAAAAAACAGACCTACAAATAAAATTTTTTCCAAATATTTCATAATGAATTTCTCCTTAAGTTTATTATTTCAATTCAATTATTTTTTTGGACTGAAAACCTGAATTCGGTTGTTATACTTATCAACAACATAAACATTTCCTTTACTGTCTAAGGCAATTCCGCTGGGACAAAGAAATTGCCCCTTTTCCTTTCCGCGTGCCCCTATCTCTCCAATGTATTTCCCGTTTAAATCAAAAATCTGAATCCGGTGGTTCATCATGTCACAGACAAATAGTATCTTCCTGTCAGGATCAATTGCCAATGCAACAGGATTCTTAAATTCGCTTTTTCCACTGCCTGCAACGCACCACCAACCTCCTTTTTCTCCATTCGGATAAGTTTGTGATGCAGGGATCCAAGAACCAGCCTTTTCCACACTATTGTCAGAGGGAAGATGGGCTCGTCCAATCCAGCCTGACAGATTGCCGTCTTTGTCCATTTTATAAACTCGGCTTTGATAGGTTTGAAAAGATGTTCCATCCGGAGATTCGGCAAATCCACATCCCCCGGGCAATTTTGAATAACCAAGAAATTTTCCGTCCCGATCAAAAATCATTGGATTTCCATTTTCTGAAGTATCCTTTCGGTCATGGCTAACATGAATCCTTCCTTTGCCATCAATATAGATACCACGTGGGTAATACAAAGCCGGATGTTGCTTTGTTTCCTCTCCCCACTCACCGATATACTGTCCATCAAGATTATAATGCAAAACCCGATGCTTTGCCCAATCGGTGACATATATAGAATCTTTATCAACGGCAATCCCGTAAGGATTGCGTAAATAGTAAGGCCCACGTCCCACCGGTATCCAATAATATTTGCGATTCCATTTTTTTCCTATCGTCAGGAAGTGTTTTCCATCCGCATGGAAAACTTGAATGCGATCATTTTCTCTGTCAACAACATATATATTATCATTTGCATCAATCGCAATGCTTTGGGGGTGCATGAAAAATCCTGGTTTTTTTTGATTTTTATAAGTCCACTTGCCCCCAATGGTTTTCTTGTATTCGTATAGGTTGCCTGCCGCGCCTAGCGTACCGCAAAGCAGGAATAAAAAAGAATATTTAACTGTGGATAATAATTTCATGGCTGCTCAATTCCGATAATTTGTAATGCTTGTCTGATTTTTTTCTCAGCACATGGTTTACTCATTGTGCAACTCACCATAATATTCCTCGTTTGTTATTTTTATAAAACTTAACATTGTTGTTTGTTTATGCTTCCTTGCAATTCCGTTTCATTATCTTTGCCTAATCCCTTTGTTCAGGGGTGCATGTTTTATGTTACGATAATTTCCCAAAAAAGTCAATAGCGATAACTTATAATAATTGAAAATAATATGTAATCTCTTTATTATTAATGATATAATATATTATGTGAAGAATATTGCACTTGACAATTTTACATTACTGCGGTATTGTATTACCCATACTAAAACAGGACCTTTTATCATGAAACAATCTATTACTTTACAGAATATCGCCGATGAGGCTGGGGTTTCCCTGGGAACGGTTTCACATGTCGTCAACAATAGTCCCAGGGTTTCGGCCGACATGGCACGAAAGGTGCGTTCAGTGATTGAGGAACTCGGATATGTTCCCAAGGCTGCTCCACATCGTCCGGGAGTGCGCAGTGCTCATAAAAAAAGACGCAGAAAGACCAACCGGTTCGCGGTGATAAGTGTCGGGGTGATGCCGTCGATACTTCAGTCTCCGGTTTATATTGAGCTTCTGGTGGGAGTGGAGGATGCTTTGCGAAAAAGGGGCAAGGCTCTTATTTACCATCACCCTACGGATAATCGTGAACTCAGGAAGCTGCGGCCGCTGTTGAAGCAAACCGATGGTATTCTTTTACTGGGCTGTGCGCTGAACGAGGAGACCCGGCGGGAGCTGAAAGGATTCTCCTGTACGGGGATGATGGGAGCAACTGAAAGTAATCTCTGGTGGGATCACGTCAACGTCGATAATGTTAAAATCGGGGAACTGGCGGCAAAATGCATGATTGCGAAAAACTGTCTTAATTGTGCATTTATCGGCGAGGGTGAAGAGGGAACCCCTATTTTTACCAGGGGAAAGGTTTTTAAGGAATGCCTGGAACAGGCGGGAGGATCATGTGTCATCTTCGACGACAAATTCATGATCAAGGACGAGCGCCATAACTGTGTGGACCGGAAAAAAATGTCGGCCGTGATTGACAAGGTAATGGCCTTTCGACCCAAAATATCCGGAATGTTTATTGCCGGGGATGTTTTTACGGCGGGAGCTTATCCGGTACTCCATTCAAAAGGGATAATCCCGGGAGATGATATTGAAATTGTGTCATGCGATAACCAGAAGCCGCTGTTGTCAAACCTCCATCCGCTCCCGCACGAAATCGACACCCACGCATACGAGATCGGACGCCGTGCAGTAGAACTCATGATTTGGAGAACCGAACATCCAGGCACTCCACTCGAACACGTCGAAATCAATCCTACTCTTATCATCAGAGAATGAAGACAAAGTTAACGGATAAACATTAATGGCAGTTAAATACATGTGGAGTCGGCTTGAGGCAAGGCGTTGGGGATCTGGATTTTCCGCCGAAAACGCTAGGATTAGCGTGACGGTGATGGGGAATTCGGATTTAATTTCAGCTTATATAGATGATCTTTACCGCATGAATAATTTAATTATTAAGTGATTGGGAGAATCCGGCGTATATTTACCTTAACCGGTTACCATCGCGGAGTTATTTTATTCCATCTAAAGATGAAGGAGGCAAATCCTCAATCGAGTCACTCAACTGCGAATGGGATTTCGATTTTGCGGAACGTCCGTGTAAGATTTCTAATGGATTTCAGAATGGCAATTACCAATTTATTATGAAAGAATTATCTTCACAGAAAGAGGCAAAGCTTCATGTTTACGACAACAATACTGTTTTACTGCATACAAAATAATGTCAAATGAAACCCAGTATACCAAACGGAAAAGCAGCGAAATAAAACAGGAGATGTTATGATAAGGTACGGGGCAATGATTAAAATAAAGGCGGGAAATTTTGAAAAATACCGTAGTTTTCATTCTGCGGTGTGGCCGGAAGTGCTGGATATGATTAAGCAGTGTCATATCCGTAATTATTCAATCTTTCATAAAAATGGTTTCATGTTCAGTTACTTTGAATATGATGGAGATGATTTTATTGCTGATATGGCAAAGATGGCTGCTGATGCAAAAACTCAGGAATGGTGGGATGTGGTTAAACCGCTAATGGAACCGCTTGGTTCTTGCAAGGAAGGAGAATTCTGGGCGGAAATGACAGAGGTTTTTCATTTGGATTAATAAAAGAATAAACAATACAAATTCATGAGGATAGAGCAAATGACCGGCAAAGAACGTTTTTATGCTACAATCGAACGCAAACCGGTTGACCACCCGGCATCCTGGCTCGGTTTTCCGGTGGAGGGGGCGGAACGGATGTTGCTGAAATTCTTCGGCGTCAGCAATATCATGAAACTGAAAATGTGCCTGAATGACGATATTTGGCCGATGGAAGTCCCTTTCAATCATCCCCCTGCCAACCATATCGCGTGTGCCTTCGATTTTGCAAAAAATTCATCGGATTACGAAGAGCGCACCTTGACGGCTCCCGGATTTTTTGCCGACTGTTCAGACCTGAAACCCGTTGAGGATTTCCCTTGGCCGAACCCGAAGGAACACATGTCCTCCGAAGCCTGCGCCTCCGCTTTTGCCGGTTTGCCGGAGGACAAAGCAACTATGGGCATGATGTGGTCGGCCCATTTTCAGGACGCTTGTGCGGCGTTCGGCATGGAAACCGCGATGATGAAAATGCTGATCGAACCGGACATGTTTCGCGCGGTAATTGACCGGATCACCGAATTTTATCTGGAAGCGAATCAAATCTTTTACGAAGCGGGAAGAGGAAAACTCGACGCCGTGCTGATCGGCAACGACTTCGGAAGCCAGACCGGCCTGATGCTGTCGCCTGACCTTCTCCGTGAATTTGTGTTTCCGGGAACATCAAAACTTATTGAACAAGCCAAAAGCTACGGTTTGAAAGTAATCCATCATTCCTGCGGATCGATTGCGGAAATAATCCCGGACCTGATCGAACTCGGCGCCGACGCCATCCATCCGATCCAGGTGCTGGCCAAAGGCATGGATCCCAAGGAACTTAAAGAAAAATATGGTGATAAGGTTTCATTTTGCGGCGGCGTAGATGTCCAGCAACTGCTGGTTCACGGCTCCCCGGATGATGTCCGCAATAAAGTTATGGAACTGAAAAACCTGTTCCCAACCGGACTCATCATCTCCCCCAGCCATGAAGCAGTCCTCCCCGACGTCGCTCCGGAAAACATCAAGGTTCTTTTCGACACTTTGAAGGAACCCAAGTAAATAACACATCACTGAAATAATGGTTTCTAATCAAATTAAAATGGAACAAAGAAGATCTGGGTGAATTCGAAAACAATTTTGTTGTGGGTGTCAAAGCCCACTGCGCTAAAATCTTCAAAATTTTTACACGCTGAAAAACTGTTCACAATGATAAATCTGCATTCAAAAAGTCATGACCATGACAAAGAACGGATAGCCGCGCTTAGGGAACGTTGTCTGGAACGCAAGAGTCAAAAGCTGGGATACAATCCAAATGCTGTATTGCTGGCGGCATGCGATGCTTTGCGGGATTCGGAAGACCTTTCCTTGCAGATTCGCTGCGGGTTGCGGACCCGGGCCAGGCTTACCGCTATCCCGTTTGTGCTTGACGAACTGGAAATTTTGGGTGGCAGAGTAAACTTCAGGAATCCATCGGAGCCGCCCCCGGAAGTAACGCAGGCCAAAGAATACCTGAAAAATTATCCCAATCCCCCAGGAATGCACGGTCATTGCGCTTTGGATATGGCGAAGATCCTGAAAGTGGGAATTAAAGGCATTTTTGCTGAATTGAATACGCTGTTTACCGCCGCGGACGGCGCAAAAGCGGAAACATATCAATCATTTATTTACGCCTTGGAGGGCATGCAGGTCATGATCCTGAACATGGCAAAGACCGCTGAAGCGAAAATTCCGTCAGCATCGCCGGAGCGCAAAGTTGAGCTTCAGGAAATTATCTCTTCCTGCCACCGGATAGCGTTTGATCCACCAGAAAGTTTTCGGGACGCGTTGCAACTTACCTGGTTCGTTGAACTGGCGGTCATGTACGGCGATTCCGTTGGCCTGGTCGTTCCCGGACATCTTGACCGGACTCTGGAACCGTTTTTCCGGGCGGACATCAGCTCGGGAAAGCTTGATTGTTCACAAGCCCTGCTGCTGCTCGAACAATTGTATCTGCTGATTAACGAAAATATTTTCGATGGTGGAGCAATGTCGATTATGGTTGGCGGCAGGAATGCGAAAAAACAGGATTTTACCAACGAGTTATCATATCTTTGTCTTGAGGCTTTGCGTCGGACTAATCTGATATATCCAACGGTTGGAGTCTGTTGGCACGAAGATATCCCGGAAAAACTTACATACTTAGCAGTGGAACTGATTGCCGACGGTTACACCACTCCGGCATTTTTCGGCGACAATACTATCCAATCCGGCTTAGTGAGTTATGGTGTCCCGCCTGAGGAAGCCTGTGATTACATCAATTCCACCTGTGTTGAAATTACCCCTACCGGCAGCAGCAATGTATGGGTTGCGACTCCCTATTTCAGCACCTGTAAAATCCTTATGGATGAAATTGCCGGACAGCTTGAATCCGGCGATCCCTCGCCTGATTTCGAGACATTTTCCCAGAATTACCGGATCCGGTTGGCAACCGAAATCGAAAACGCCGTTGAAAAAATCAGCGAAGACCGGCAGGCGCGGTACGAAAAAGGCGGGAAACCGATCCAGAGCGTATTCACCGAAGACTGCATCGAACGCGGTTTGGATATTGACCGCGGTGGCGCCAGATACAATTGGGCGGAATGCTCATTTGTCGGTCTGGCTAATCTTGCCGACTCCCTGCAAGTCATCCAGCAAGAAGTTTTTCAGAAGCGCAACCTGACACTCGGTGAGCTTTTCAAACTTTGCGAATCTGACTTTGCCGGACATGAATCTTTGCGAACACAATTTTCTGTTTCATCCCCAAAATATGGAAATTCCGTTCCCGAAGTCGACAGGTTTGTGTTGGAAATTATTGATTTTGCCAAACAGGAGTGCGGCAAATATAAATTGCAGCCCGATAATACCCATTTCATCCCCGGCGCATTCTGTTGGGTTATGCACGAACAACTCGGCCGCAAATGCATGGCCACCCCTGACGGACGCCGGGCGGGAACTCCGTTTGCCGATGGCGCCGGTCCAGCTCAGGGGAGAGAACGCAATGGTCCTACTTCCGCAATCCTTTCCACTACCAGTTGGGACCATTCGCCGATGATCGGCGGGGTTGCCCTGAATCTGAAATTCAATTCAATGCTGTTCGACTCTCCCGATGCGGTTGTACGGTTGCGCGACCTGATTGTTACCTACCTGAAACGCGGAGGTTTTGAAGTCCAGGTTAACGTGGTTGACCGCGAACTGCTGAAAAAAGCAAAGGCCGATCCTGAGACATATCGCGATCTCGTGGTGAGGATCGGGGGATACACTGATTATTTCACGCGTCTTTCACCTGACATGCAGGACGAAGTGATTATGAGAACTGAATTCAATCAACTATGACAGGTATCAATTAATGAACAGAGCAAGAATTCTCGAACTGACAGAGAACATTGAACTTCCCGAAGCCGGGGTGGAATTCGCTTCCGAAGATCAGACTTTGAAAAACCTTTTCGACAAGGCCGAATCACTGGCGTTAAAAAACATAAAACAGTTTGCTCCGAAATTTCAGGTAATGGTGGAAGGCGGAGGTTACACCAGGATTTACACGGAAACCCAGCCGATGGGCGGGGAAATGTACGCCAAACGCAATCTTCGTGTGGCATTGAACAATCAACTGCTGTTCATGCTCTGCCAGCGCAACGATGGGCGGCTTCCCGGAGGTATTATTCCCACCCCGACGATGGAAAACTGGCAGGAAGACCAAGTCTATATGTGGATGTCTGCCGACTGGACGGATCTGGAACTTGTGGCCGGATTTGAGCAGTTGCAGGGAAATGCGTTGCCCGGGCCTGCTTTTAAAATGTATTACCTGATCGGCAAATCTAAAGAGTATCTCGAAATACTGGCGGAATGTCTGGAAGCTTTCGACGCATATCTCTGGCGGACTCGCGACCCTTTCGACGAGGGGGTATTGCAGTCATGGTGCGAATGGGACACCGGTGAAGACAATTGTGTCAGGTTCGACGGCTCTCCCACCCGTTGGCCGCATGACTATCCGCCGGTAGGAAAGAATACCCCTGACCCCGGAAATCCCGAGCACCGGAGACTTTATTACATGTGGAGTCATGTTCCCGAAGACAGCGGCATAGACTCGGTAATCATCCCTTTCCGGTCCATGGACATGATGGCTTATTCCTACGACAACCGCGCAACCCGCGCAATGATCTCCAAAGAACTCAACGACGGCAAAGCGGAATACTGGTGGAATCAGGCGGAAAAAGTCAGGAAGTCTTTCAAGGAAAATCTCTGGCGGCCGGAAAAAGGCGCGGCATACGACAAGGACCGCAACAACGAATTCATGGACGTCCTTACTCATAACAATCTGCGGTGCATGTGGTACGGATTGTTCGACCAGGAAATGGCCGAAGAATTCGTTTCCCGTCATCTGCTCAATCCCGAGGAGTTTTTCACCCCGTTCCCGCTGCCTTCAATCGCTGTCAATGATCCGATGTTCCGCAATATCACCAACAACAATTGGTCCGGGCCTTGTCAGGGACTCACCTGGCAGCGGCTGATCCGCGCCCTGGAAAATTACGGCATGTATTCCGAACTGACCATGTTCGGGCGCAAATTCATCGCAACAATCAAAAAAATCGGTGTGTTCGCCCAGCAATTCGACCCGTTCGACACCGAAAATCCCATTACCGAAAAAGAAAAGAAACGTAACGGCTACGGGCCTTGTCTCCTGGCATTCAATGAATACATTTCCAGGTTCTTCGGAGTGCATGTTGAACGCGATGTCATCCATTGGTCAGGACTCACTGACTCAGGAAAAACAGAATACGTCCAGCGCTTCGGAGATAAAACTTACAAGTTGAAAAACAACGGCGAAACATTTACCGCTTCAATCAACGGCATGGAAAAATTCACCTGCTCCACCGGCGTCAGAATATGCACCGATATGGACGGAAAACCTCTGCGAATCGTCGGCATCGATACCGTACCTCATCAGGTCTCATTCAACTCCAAAAACATCAACCGCACCATTGAAGTAAATCCCAACCAGATTATTTCATTGCCATAGGTATTATCAGTGCAGAATTTTATCTATAAAAAACATTTTTTAATGGTTCTGTATTTATTTCGCGATAGTGCAATCATCTAACGGAGATAGGTTGCTACAATGTTAAAGTTGATTGGTTCGCAAAAAGGGAAAATAACCATGATTAATTAAAAGGATGCGTCCTTACGTAATAAGATAAAATGACATTACATTTTGCAATAAAACGTAATTTTCTACTCAAACGCGCCATCTGGAATGCGGTGATGGAACTGGACAGGACAAAACATTCGTTCCGTTCAAAGCAGGTAGAAAAAATCAAAAATGATCTGTTGAAAGCTTTATTGGATGATATGGATATTATATAACATGTTTAAAATTAATGGGAGATGCTTATAAGCTGATTTTAACAATTAGAATGACGGACCGCGGGTTCTTCAACGCGCGGTAAGTTGGCGTGAATTAGCTAAGAAATACGGCTCTGAACTGTTTATCCCGTTAAGCTGAGACGCGCCGGTAAAAATGGTGTTTTCTAACGCACCGTTTACCGGCGCGTCTTTTTTTTTGCGTTCATGCCGACCTTGCGAACAATCTGAAATTTCAAAACGAAAGGTTTGACCGGACCGGAGATGAACGAAAGAAAAAGAGCCGAAGCAAGGCTCACGGAACTGAAAGCAGGAATTGAACAGGTAATCAGAAAAATGGAAGATTTCAAGTCTCGTAGTATGTAAAAACTCATCTGAGTACAAAGTTGAGTACAAAGTTTATTCTGATTTGAATTTGAACTGACATCGCCTATCTTGCCTGTTTTGATTTTGAATTAAACAGGTTTTAATATGAAGCGAGATTTCTGGAAAGCAGTCAAGCTGTTGCTGGCACAGTTACTTGACTTTAATATCAATGAGCAGTTATTGCTTGAAAACGAATATCTCCTGGCAGAACTGCAGGTTTACAAAAATAAACACAAGCAATCAGGAAAAAGGCTCATCTTTACAGATGAACAGAGAAAGACATTGGCGATAAAAGGCAAGGCTCTCGGCAAGCGATTGTATGAAGTCGTTACGATTGTGAGACCGGCAACGTTACTGAAATGGCATCGGAAACTGGTTGCTAAGAAATTTGACACATCGAAAATTAGAGGAAAACCGGGGCGTCCGAAGACCTCTGATGAAATAGAACAATTGGTCTTAAAATTTGCCAGGGAAAACAAGACTTGGGGCTATGTCAGAATTTCCGGCGCTCTGGAAAACTTGGGTTACGAGATTTGCCCATCTACCGTTGCGAATATCATGAAAAGGAATGGGTTCAATCCGTCTGGTGACAGAACAAAAGGTGGAATGACATGGGCCGAGTTTATCAGAACTCATATGGATGTCATATGGGCCACGGACTTTTTCACGGCCGAAGTCTGGACTCCATTCGGACTTAAGACTTTTTACGTATTATTTTTCATTCACCTTAAGACTAGAAAAATTGTTCTTGGCGGAATAACCGAACATCCTGATGGAGAATGGATGGCGCAAGTCGCAAGGAATCTTACCGGTTGGGATTATGAATTAGAAAATGCCAGATATCTTATTCATGATCGCGACACAAAATATACAGCCCAATTCGATGCTATTATGAAAAGTTCAGGGATAAAGCCATTGAAAACACCATTCAAAAGTCCCAATCTGAATTCCTATTCGGAAAGGTTTGTGCGAACGATAAAGGAAACCTGTCTTGGCAATATGATCCTGTTCGGTGAAAAATCTTTGCGTAGAGCCATGAAAAATTTCATTTTTCATTATCACGAAGAAAGAAATCACCAAGGATTGGAAAACACGATTCCGTTTCCGGCAGAACATGTCGGTGAAATATCCGGAGAAATCAAAACGAAGGAGCGGTTAGGCGGACTTTTGAAATATTATTACCGCGAAGCCGCCTGAGCTTTTTTGTAGCAAACAACTTCTCCTTGAACCCGGACAACCCGTTTCCAGATGCTGTTCTATGGCCTGTAAAAGGCAATTTCCGTAAAAAATTTTCCAAAATCGAATGATCTTCTGATTTTTCGATCAAAACTTCATCAAAAATCCAATCCGTCATATTCAAATCCATCCGTCATTTGGGCAAAAAATGACGGGATGAGTTTTTGGGTATTACGAGTCAAGAACATTAATGGTGGGAAATCGTTTCTTAAAGATTTCCTTTTTCAGCATTCTCTTAAGAACGGATTTCCGAAAATGGAGAACACCATGTCAACGCCATTCAGAGTTCCGGCGGATGGCTGATCCTTACCGGATAGATGACTTTCACCTCCTGTCTGTCACCAGCTTTGACCAGCGCTTTCGATGAATAACCTAGACACTACGGGAAAGATCCTCGCGTTCAAAAAGTCGTCACCCCTGCATTCCTTTTCAAGGAAATCACTTAAAAATTTTCGTCAGGAACTTGAGAACACGCTTCCATTTTCGGCAGAACATGTTGGGTTCATTGATGGAGAAATCATTTCAGAGTTATCTTAAATTCTTTCCAACTCTCGTTTGGTTTAATTTTAGTAAGAAACGCATTTTCGTTGCCTGTGGTAATCGTTATTTTGTAGGTAAATTCCTCTACTTTTGGCTTTACAGGGGCGCTGGTCGCAGTTTTGATAACTTCGGTCAGCAACAAAATTACTTTACCCTCTTTATCTGTATTCTTTTTTACAGGATCGACGGCTTGATTGTTTGCGACAGCGACAACTGCAGCCCCCGAGACTGGGTTGCCTTGTGCGTCCTCAACCTTGATCGTAATATGACGCTTAGAGGTAAATGACGGTGTTAAAGTTTTGCTTTTGCGTTTACTGATTCTGTATTGACTGGTTCCTCTGGTTTTTCCGATATTGCAGTCAATACAAGTCACGCCTTTGCTGGTATATCGCAAATACCAATTACAGACGTTATTTTTAAATGTGCAGTTTTCAAAAGTGAAGTCGGCTCCGCCCCGATCACCGGCCGCAGTTGTGCAGTTTTTGATGGTGCACCCGCTTATTTTTACCTTGTATCCGGAAATTGCATTTTCCAGGTTGTCAAAGACAGTATCTTTAATTTTGAATTCGGATGTGTATTTTGGATTAAGGTAATATGTAAGACTTCCTGCTATTTTAGATATTACGGCATTCTCAAGAACAAATACTTGTCCATTGATGAAGGCCTTCCCCATTTTTTTCCCTTCTGAAGTCAAAGTGCTGTTATATATTTTCAATCCGCCGCCATGCGTCCAGGTTTTGCCTTTTTTAACGGCCTCCGGGGTGAGTCCAACGTAGAGGGAATACTGTCCCTGTTTTTCACAAGCAATCTTCAATGATGCCTTAATTAATTTATTTTCTTGAGCCCCAATAATTAAAAGATTGGTTCCTTTTGGCGCGAGCTGCCAGTCTTTTCTTTTATTGATGCCGTGAATGAAATATGGTGAAACAATGACATTTCCTTTTACAATCAATGTTTCAGTCGGATTTTTTTTCGTTCCAATCTTGAGGCAAGCATCTGTTCCATCA
Source organism: Victivallales bacterium (assembly GCA_963678815.1). Classification (GTDB taxonomy): domain Bacteria; phylum Verrucomicrobiota; class Lentisphaeria; order Victivallales. The sequence goes on along the minus strand of OY787460.1, from coordinate 1,111,796 downwards.
TTGTTTCCGATTTTAAGATGGGCATCAATGGTATAAGTATCGGTGGCTTTATCACAGGTTATCTTTTTCCAGTCGTTTATCTGGTCAAGCTGGTACAGTTTTTTTAATTTAAGCGGTGCCTTCTCTGAATACCCCTCAATTGTAATAGTGTTAGTTACCTGATTATAATTAACTCCGGCAAAAACCGACAGTCCGGCAAATATTCCCATCAGACTTGTTGCGATTTTTATTATGTTCATAATTTTCCCTTCTAACAAATTATTTGTTGCTATTAATTTAATGCGATCAGTCTGTTGTAAAAGTCGATGCACTCGAAGCCTGCTCCACTTGGACTGCATCCACCCATATTGTTCTGTTTTCAGTCATTAACAAAACATAAAACTGATTGTCAATCAAGTCGTCAGGAAGATTTACGGTATAATCATACCGAGCCCAAGACGTAGTCAACGTTTCCGTGACATATCCCTCCGAAGTACATCCTATCCGAACCTGAACGTTATTCTGGTCTGCTTTAAGATAGACAGAAAAAGTGTAATCCTTGCCATTGGGGTCACTATGTTCCGGAACCAGCGTAAACAAGAAACCATTCAGTCCGATATCACGCTTGATTTTTAGACAGCTATTGCTGTGATATGCCCCGGATGTATCAAGTCCCCAACCCTGGTTCGCGGTATTGATACGCGGACTTGCCAGATACGGGAAACAGTAATCCGGCCACTTGGTAACAGTGGCGTCTTCCAGGCTTGGATTCTGCATCAAATTAGTACATCCTTCCCGCCCTGAAACTGGATGAACAGTTTCTGCGGCTGGCGGCGTACCCGGTGTAATATCCACATCAATGGAAACCGGGTCAGTTGAAGTGCTGCAGAAAGTATAGGCGCGGGTGGCAAAGGCCGCGAGGGTATCACTGAATTCACCGTTGCTAACAGAATAAGTCGAAGTATCAAAAAGCCGACTGACAGTGCCACTGGAACCCAGCAGGGAAATTGTGTAATCCACATCTACGGAATACTCCCGGGTATTCGTTGCAAGCAGAACATAGTCGTAATTTGCGCTGGACGGAGCCTGACGCAGGCAAACCTGAATATCAACAAAGTTATTGCTTGCCGGGTCGAACGGGCCATCAGAATATGTAATTGCCTGTTCCAGGTCAGGCTCCAACATAATTGGAGCCAGGTCGGCAAGTTCTCCGGCCAAGTATTCATAGTTGTCCCAGTGGTCTTCGTGATATATCGGATACTTGAAATAGAAAATACCTTTAGCACCATGAATCAAGGCCAAATAAGTCTGACAACGCTGTTCGTCTTCAGTCATTGCACGTTTGTGGCAACCGCTATAATATTCACTCATCAACACCGCCCATAATGCTTTGTGATCATAATCAGCGCGTGCCTTTGCTTGACACAAACGTTTTGTGACCCAATCAACCGAAGTGCTCAAATCTCCGGAAACGCGGGGGGGCGTCCAGTACAGGTCAACACCGTAAATATCACACCAGTTTGTGTAGTTATCGCCTTCCGGAGCGCCAGACGAATAGACCGCAAAAGTAGGATGGTATCCATCTTCGGTGTTGGTGCGGTCATAGAGGTCCTGCCCGGCATTAATTTGAGAAGACATAGGCTCATCGAAGGTATAATATCCGATTAGATTGCTTTCATCATCAGCATAACCGACAGCTTGAATCATTCGTACACTCTGATCCACATCATAAGGAGAGTCTCCAAGTCCTTTGTATGCGTCCCAGAAATCCTCCGATGTACCAAGCTTTAAATTCGTCAGATTTACTGTGGAGTAGGATTCGTGCTTGTCAATTACCAGCAAATTGTAGTTATCAGCGTTCTCAAGATAGGTTGTAGAATCTGACGGACTGACGTTCGAATTCCACCTGACAATACTGTCGAATCCAATACCGGATACTGCTTGAAAATCAGTAGTGTCGCTGGACGCCATATTATACATGTATATACCAACCGGGAAAAAACCGGTTCCGTCACGGACAACAATACCGTTTTGTCGGTCTACCTTGGTTTCAAATCCCGTGTTTGATGACTTTTTTACCATCTCGATATCGTAATCGAATACTAACTCTCCGGTATCACGTTGCAATTCGACCGTAACTTCATTCGCTCCACTTGAAAGCAGAGAATTAGTACAGGTGATATCTGTTCCATTTTCCGGAGTGGTGTTCGTTCCTAAAGTCGTGATACCCTTCATTGCAACCAGTTTACATCCGTTTAATTCAGCCGAAGGCATATCAAGAATGCATACCGCAGTTGCGTCTTCCGTGGTGTAATACGTTTTGTTCGGGTAAGCTTCAAGCAGATTGGACTGCATACCTTCAATCTCGTCGTTGCTCAATACCCGACTGTAGATTTTTAACTTATCAATATCTCCATTGAAATCATAGGTAAATCCATCACCGATCATCACCGCATTAGTAGACGTTTGCGGCGGATAATAATTTGAATTATCGGGGATAATGGTAGTACCTTTAAGTACCCCGTCAACATATCCTCTTATTTGCCTTGTCGTGATATTACGCGTGACTGCGAGATGTTGCCATTCATCATTAACAATAGAATTTTCAGGCAGCAGTTCACCGCCCCAATAACTATTGTTGTCAGTCCTACCCTGCCAAAGGCGTACTGAACCATCTTCTTCCAAAGTGAGAGAATATTCTCCTTTGATGTTTTTATGAACAAGACTGCACCGCTGGACGCCAATAGTAGTCGGCTTTATCCAGAGTGAAATAGTCAGGTCACCGGTTATCTGAAGGCTTGAATGATTGCTGACGGAAAGATAGTCGTCGGTATTGTCAAAACTGAGTGCGTTACGGAAGTAGCCGTCAGGATTGATGTGTCCGGTAACCCACGGCGAAGCCGCCATACTGACAAACGAAGCATGATTGCCGTAGTCGGACATATCAGCAGTTGTAGTTCCTTGTCCTTCATCCATGTTCCAGGAACCGCGCAAATCAGCCGCCTGATAAAGCCCTGTAATCTCATCAGCGGACATAACCCGGTCTGCAAGAATTACTTCGTCAATCGAACCGTTCATATCATAGGTGTATCCGTCACCAATTACTACCGGGCTGGTCGAAGTGGCCGGAGGAGAATAATTGGAGTTGTCGGACCAGGATACAGTATCTACAAGTTCCCCGTTAACATATCCTTTTACTTGTAGTGTGGAAACATTACGTGTCAAAACAAGGTGCTGCCATTCGTTGTTGACAATGGTATTTGCCGGAATCGGAAGCATTGAAACATAGCAGCCACTGGTAGTTGATTTTCCGTGATATAGCCTTACGCTTCCATCTGATTCCAGAACAACAGAAAACTCTCCGCCGTAACTTTTATGAATCAGGTTACCGCGCTGAACACCAACATTGGTTGGATTTATCCACATTGAAATTGTCAAATCTCCGGAAAGCTGTAAGGCCGGATCATTAGGAACATTGACATAATCGGCACTGGAAGTGAAATCCAAAGCCCCGTTCATTTTTCCGGTAATCCAGGGAGTTGCTCCCATCAAAGTTAAAGTGCCGTCGTTTCCATACATTGTTGAATCCACGGCAGTTGTTCCGCTAGCATCATCAAATCGCCAATGCGCTCTGTAGTCGGATTCATATGCAAGCAAAAGAACTTCACGGGCACTCAAGGCTGAATCATAAATTCTGAAGTTGTCAACTACACCTTCCCAATTCCAGAGGGTAGTTGTGGTAAACCACTGACCGATCACTTTATTACCAGCTGAATCATCTGTATAACTTCCAGATCCCGCCGTATCATTGCCACCGCTCAGGACAAAACCGTTTTTATATAACGTAATCTTTTTTGTAGTGTTGTCATAAACAAGAGCAAGGAAATTCCAGCCCTCGTCAACGGTATCAGTAGTCCAGCCGCGTGCGCAGTTAGTTGTTGAGAAAACTGCACCAGCATCGACTCTGTTATCATGTCCGACGCGCCAGTGAAATCCGTAGCTGTAACTCCCGGGATATGCACTGATTAATGTTATATTGCCGTGTGATTCAGGGATATATACCCAGGCGGTCATAGTAACATCGCTACTGAATAAATTATCCAAATCGGACGGAGAACCCAAACTTACATAATCATTAGTGCCATCGAACTCCAAAGCCCCCCTGTATACACCATCAATCCAACAGGAGCCGGTATCCATATTAGTCAAAGTGCCATTGTTACTGTTAGCTGAACTGTCTGTTGCACTTGATCCGCTGCCGTCATCAAAACGCCATTCTCCGATTAGTGCGCCCCTTACGGAGACTCCGCCCAAAACTAACACTGCAATCGCAAGATTCAACCAGCATTTGAACATTGATCTTTTCATTCTTTTTGCCCCTTGATTAGTGCTTTAAAGTCCTTCATCTTCAGAATTTTGGCACAAAACCCCTCCTGCTTCCCTGTGTTTATTCTTGATTTTTTCTACTTTGACCTGGTTAAACTCCAGTCATCAGTCCATACTGTGATTTTTTTGTTGCCGTTTTCCTGTGACGGCACGAATATATAAGCAGTAAAGTACTGTCTTCCCGGAGAAATGGTGCGATCATATGAATAACATTTCCATTTTTTGGTAAGGTTCAGCCACTTATCGCCATTGCAGCCTTTTCCCCTGACAATCAGCCTTACTCTTGTGCCATCGGATGCAACCCGGGCATATAACTGAAGTTTTACCTTTGTGGGTCTATTAAAATTGGTCACAATACCGTTGTAGAAAATATACTGCTTTCCGTCTTTAGCGGTTATCCGCATCGATTGTTTTCCACTCCGGAAAACTTTACGGTCTAACACAAAAGGAGAATCCGGAGTTCCGAGTTTGCTGTCGGGATCGGGGTTGGAACCCCAAAACTTCCAGAAGTCGGGCCAGTTTGCCACCACGGCCTCTTCAAAACCGGAATTCGGAAGGAGGTTTCCTTTTTGAAGCGCACGGTCCTCTTCCAGCCAGACATTAAATTTTGAAGTTTTCCGTTCTTTTTCCTTTTCCGCCTGCATGTTCACTCTCAACTCAAGTGGTTTTTTATAATCAATATCAAGTTGATACGCCCTTACCCCTAAAGGCTCAATCGTTTCGTCGAAAACTCCATTAGCTATTTTTAACTGTTTCTCAGCAAACAAAACTTTCACAGTCTTTCCTTTAATGCCGGGAATCTTAAATCTTGCTTTGACTGGGTATTCTTTAGAATTAGCGACAAGCAGGAGATAACCTCCGGAAGGATTTTTCTTCAAGGACACCTGAATGTCCGTAAATTTATTTTTTGATGGGGCGAGCACTCCGGGGGAGTATTTTACGGTGTATTCCATGTCCCCAGTTAGACACGCAGGGCCGATCACTTTCAGTTGTTTAGCAAGGGTTTTGTATGCCAGTGCCATCTGCTCCGTATAGACCGCATATCTGAAGTAGATCAATCCTTTTGAACCGTGAATCAATGCAAGGTAACTCTGGCAAAGCTGCTCCTGATAAAGACATATACGCTTCTTACACCCGCTCCAGAATTCTGACATCGGAATAGTCCAGACCACACTGCGCACTTTTTTTGCGCGATGATTGGTTTCCGCTACAACTTTTGAGACCCAGTTGATGCTGGCGCGAAGATCACCGACCGCATCTGGATACCAGTAAGGGTCGGTTCCGAGTGCATCGCTCCAGTCAATTGCCCGATCAGTTGGCGGGATATGTGAAGAATAGTTTACCAGAACCGGATGATATCCGTCAAGTTCTTTGATTTTCTTATAAAATGCCTTGCCTACAACATCCTCATCCAGCCGGATAATAATTGGCTCATCAAGAATAAAATATCCCAACACATTTTTACGTCCTTTCGACAGCTCTATCACTTTTTGCAGACGCGGCAGGTTACTTTTGTAATACTGCATATAAAACTGTCCTCGCTGTGCCGGGGTAAGCTTGTTGAACGTAGCACTGAGTAAAGTACCTTTCATCGCAGTAGCCAGCGATCCTGTACTTGAAGCGAGCATTTTATTTGCGGCAGCCAGTTCTTTCGTAGTCAACAGCTTGTCTGGATCATGCAACTTGGTCTTTTCATTATAACTGCAATAAAGCAGGTCGGGTGAAACAATTACGTTAAGTCCGTATTTCTCCGCAACGACAAGGTAATCTGTAATTTTTTCAGGTTCCGGTCCACCGTTCCATTGCAAAACCGTATTGAAGCCCATATCGGCTTGATCTTTAAAAGCGGCTTCATTACTGATTATCTGCGTCGCATATATTCCAAATGGGAAATAAGGAATATCATTTTTCAGGAAACAGCGATGCTGCCGATCAACTTTCCATTCAATTCCTTTTTTCGGAGTTCTTTTTATCAATTCAAGTTCTTTTTCAGTAACAACTTTCCCGTTCTTATAGCAAAGCTGAACTTTTATCTTTTGCTTGCCGTTTTTAACTTTATCGAGATTAATTTTGAATAATGCTTCAGGATACAGTTTTTTATCTTCACTCAGGATATTACCTTTTGCGTCCCTGGCAATCAATTTCATATTTTTGAGCGAGGCTTCTGGAAGCCCTATCCGACATATTGCTATTGCATGCTTCTCGGAAGTATAATAATTGCGGTTCAAATAACTGGAGAACAAATCAAGCGCGGAAGTATCATTAAGTATAACCTTTTGCATTATTTCTTTGTTTTTCGGTAAAACTAACATTACATCACTGGTTCTTTTCACCAGCGAAGTCACAGGAATTGCGATTTTAACTGTTTTCTTCTCTCCTCCGTTCAAAAATGCTTTCACAGATATAGTCTTTGTTTTTCCATCAGAAGTTTTATCTGTTGCTTGTAAAATTAAATTACCTTTTCTGCCACTGCGATTGGCAAGTTTGACTGTCACATCATATAAATCCCTGTCATTATTTCGATAATACCTGCCGATACTTGCGCTTGTTATGAACGGCAGAAATGGGGCGGAAAGATTTGCATCTCCAAGATTTTTGATCTTTCCAAAACGTTCCGGCTCATGAAAATGCCGCTTCAGTGGAACCCAACTGACAAGTTCCCGGCGGCGGTTAATTAAAACATGACACTGGTCACGTTCAGCAACAAAAGATGTCGCCAGCAAATTAAGTTTGGCATGTTCAAGGTCTCCGTGGGATATCATCAAACTGAAAGGCAAAGCAATTTCAGCACTCCAACCATCCTTAGTTTCATTTGTTGCTGACCGCCACGGAATGTTCCAACCTTCACGATTGCGCCCCCCGGAACGAGTCATGAGAAAGTCAGCCCGGGTGTTTATTTTGTTTACCAGGAATTGGTAATAGATATCTCCATTCGTTCCCGGATCAAATGAAACTTCCACACTGTCTTCGCGCTGAACATTATGATCATGCTTCAAATATTTTCCCGGCATCCTTGCGGAAAGCGGAAGAGAAACCTCATAGGCAACATACAACCATTTGTCATCCCTTGTTACATAGGCTTTGTATTTTTGCGTTGTGCCACGCTTGCCGGTAATGACATTGAATTTGTCGACAATTGCAGATTCTTCCCAGCAGATATCATCTAATTTCCCATCTATAACTGGAGTTTTTTTACATGTAGGAATATCTATGGTTTCATCAAAAGCATTTAAAATTTTATTTCCCGCAAAATAAGCTGTAAGCAATAAAAGTATTCTAAATATAATCTTCATTTTTCCTTTATCGTTTTTTATGATTGAGTTTGATACAGGGAAGTAATGATCAACACTGTCTATAATGTTGTTAGAATTAAGGCCACGCGTTGTAATTATCTATCGCGGAACTTGCTCCATCCCGTATAGAAAACTGCCGCCATCGAATGTTTTTCCAATCTTCCCAGCTTGCATGACCATCCGCATTTAAATAATTCCCTCCATTACCGTGATTATATAATGCCATAATCTGATTTCCACCACCACCTTCTCCATACTTTGCCCAATAAAAATAATTGGTAAAATATACTAATATGGTATTATAGCGTGTGTCGCGATCAACCAGGACTTTCAATTGAGAAGGTTTAGTTATTTGAGTTGCTTTACAACCTATTTGTGTTCCCGGACCACCTTTTCCTATCCCATATCCGTAACCGGCTTCTTGAACATTATTGAGAATATAGTCACTTGGAGCACGATCCCAACCATAAGCGTTTGATCCAGATGAAAAAACAGATGGTTCTATTGTTGGACAGTACAAATTAGTTTCATAAATGTTTCTTCCTTGTTTGGCGTATCCAAGAGAAACAAGCTCCTTAGGCCAAATATAATTCGGAACATTTGGGTAATTCTTGCTTATATAATAAGGAAAACAAAGCCACCATCCATTAAAATCATTTTGATAGCTGGAAAAAATCAATCCGAATTGCTTATGGTTATTCAGGCAAAAAGTTCGCTGAGCGCTCTCCCGTGCATTTTTCAGGGCTGGCAACAGCAATGATGCAAGTATTGATATTATTGCTATTACAACCAATAATTCAATTAATGTAAATCTACGGAAATTTAAGTAATTCTTCATTTCTGTTCTTCCCTTTCAATTATTTAATTGTTGAAAACATTGCTAATGTTATACGTACAACATCGCAAATACCATTCCTCCTTACATTGTAAAATTATACTCTACATATTATGAAGAAGCAACGTTAAAACACGGCAATATATAACGAATAATGGTAAAATGTCAACATCCGCGGGGTTTTATTTTCATATCTCTGAACCGTGCGGGAGAGCAACCGAAATATTTCCTGAATGCTTTTGAAAAATAATTTGCGTTTGAATAGCCTGTAAGTGCGGCGATGTCTTCAATGAAAAGTTTCCCGTCCAGAAGATATTGCTTGGCTGTTTCCATTTTTGCTTCAACAATATACTGAAATATGCTCATCCCTATTTCCTTCTTGAATATTAACGAAAGATAATTGGGACTGACCTCCACTTTCCTGGAAATATCATTCATTTTAATTTTGTTCTGTAAATTTCGTTGGATATATATTTTTACTTCGTTTGCCAACCATTTGTGTTTATTTTCAGTCAGTTTATTTTCGCGAGTAACTGTTGCAATTCCTTTAGCGCTTCGATACAAAAGCAATAGTATTGTTAACAGCCGATGCTGATTTATGGTTCGAGAAACAGGATTGTCCAGCCGATCACTGCGCATTTCCAATAATATACTTCTTATTTCATATTGGACATCATGGGGGGCTTTACAAAATACACCAAGGTCTACTTCTCGAAAAAAATCTTTCTCAGGAGTCCAGCGAAAAAAAATCATAAATACTTCAAATTTCTGTTTTTGGGAAAAAACATCCAAATGACTGGTATGACTTGGAATGAATATTACGTCTCCGGGTAATAATTCAATAATATCCTTTTCAAAAACTACTTTGAGGGTTCCATTTAATACCTGGACTAATTCAATGGTATTCGTCACGTGGGCTTTTTCTGCCCATTTTTTTGAAAAATTGACATCGAACATTGTTTTAATCCGTGGCAGGCAATTGCTGAATTTTGGATTCATGGTTTTACCCCGATAATTCAGAGATTGATGATTTTTCTTATTATTTATCTTTTATTTATATTGCCAACGAATAAATAATTCAAGCTGCAACCCGATACGAATGATAAAATTTGACATATTGCCCACAACAACTCATTGAAAGCGCATATTACGTCATACATAAAAAATAAAGTCAATAGGCCCCCTGATAAAAATGCAGAATTAATTGGATGACGTTTTCGGAAATTAACGACAACATAAGATATTCAACATTAACAGATGTGCAGGGAAATATATGAAGCGTCATTGAAAAAAGGAAAAGAAACATTGCTTCGCGAAATAGTTTTTACGTGCTTGAATTTGCACGTGGTGAAAGGGTTGTCAGCCAAGTAGCTGAGTTAAGGTCAAAGAAAAAAACGCAGAAAATTGGTTTGCCTTCTATCATCCTCTTGATAAACAGAAAAATCGCGATACAGTATGTTATACGTGCAACAAGCAAGTGGATTGTCAAAGTGATTACGCAGGAAAAAATTGCTGAAGATTTGGAACTGTCATTCATGACGGTTTATCGCTGTCTGAGCGGAAATGGAAGCGTCAGCGCCAAAACCCGCAAGCGAATTACCGACTATATCGAAAAACACAACTACCACCCGAACCTGATGGCACGGAGCCTGGTGCTACAGAAGTCGAATATCATCGGATTGCTGGTGCCGTCGGTAGCCTATTCATTCTACCCGGAAATCATTGAAAGCATTCAAGAAACCTTAAAACAGCGCGGTTATAACCTGTTGCTGTGTCTTTCCAATGAAGACCCGGAAACAGAAAAGAAAGAACTGGAAATGCTTATGACTATTCCGGTTGACGGTATTCTGATAAGCCCGGTAAGTTCCGAAAAATCCATCGAACATTGCAGAATACTGAAAAAGAACCGGATTCCATTTGTGTTGTTTGACCGGTATTTTCCGAAAGCTAAAATTTCCTGTTCATATGTTGCAACCGACAGCTTTGCGGCATCAATGCGAATTGTAGAATATCTGATTTCACTCGGACACAAAAAGATTGCGCATATCGGCGGTGATAAGCATAATTCATTTTCAAAATCGGTATTTGAAGGTTACAACGCGGCGTTGAAGACACATAAAATAAAATTGAACAAACAATTGGTTGTTCAGCAGCCTTTGACGGAAAAAGGCGGTTATGACGGAATGAAATCCCTGCTTGGAAACGGTGCGGAATTCACTGCCGTCCAAGCCGCGAATGACCCCATGGCCATCGGGATCATGAATGCCGCGTTTGAAGCAGGGATTAAAATTCCGGGGCAAGTGTCACTTACCGGATTCAGCGATATTTCTATTGCCGGGAATTTGTCGGTACCGTTGACCACCATCAAGGAACCAACCTCCGAAATGGGAAAAATTGCCGCTGATATCCTGGTTGATAAAATTGAAAATAAAGAACAAAAAAGAACTTCAAACATCCGGCGTTTACTGACCGGGGAATTGGTGGTGAGAAAATCCTGCGCAAAACCTGAATAATAATTTTTTTGACAATAATGTTATACGACTAACAAGATAAAAACAAGGAGACGTTGAAATGGCAAAACTCGCAATTAATGGAGCAGAAAGAACCGTACCGGCAGGCATGCAGAAAGCATGGCCGCCAATCACTCAGAATGATATCGACGCAGTGGTAAAAGTGCTGAACCGGGGAATTCTGTGGGGGCCGATGGAAGAGGAAGTAACCGGGCTGCAGGATGAATTCGCCGAATATATCGGGGCAAAACATGCGCTGGTGGTTAATTCCGGAACTGCGGCGCTCCATGCCAGCGTTGTTGCCGCCGGAATCGGTCCTGGAGACGAAGTGATTACTCCGGCTTACAGCTTCTGGGCCACAAGCCAGGCGGTGCTGGCCCACAACGGGATTCCAGTTTTCATTGATATCGATGCCAATTCCATGAATATGGATCCTGCGAAAATAGAGGAAAAAATCACGAAAAAAACCAAGGCATTACTCCCGGTACATGTCCATGGCCTTTGTGCTGATATGGACCCGATCAATGCAATTGCAAAGAAGCACAACCTCAAGGTTATCGAAGATGCCGCCCAGGCTGCCGGGGCAAAATACAAAGGCAGAAATGCCGGAGTCCTTGGCGATATTGCCGGATTCAGTTTGAACGGCAGTAAAAACCTCCCAGCCGGAGAAGGCGGAATTGTTACCACCAACGACGATGAACTTATGGACCGTGCCCGAAAAATGGCAATGTTCGGGGAAAAAGCTGTCAAGCGCGGGGAGATCAGGCTGTATGACGCCGAGATTATGGGATTCAATTATCGCAACAATGAAATGGGCGACGCGCTTTGCCGTTCATTCCTGAAACGTTATGATCAGCTTCAGGAACAGAGGGCGGAAAACTGCCGGTATTTGAACCGTGAACTGGGAAAAATCAAAGGGGTACGTCCGCCTGAGGAACCGGAGGGATATGTCCATGCCTGGCATCTGTACAAGGTGCGTTTGTATCCGGAACAGCTGGGAATAACCGATGTCCATCCCAAGCGGTTCCGTTGGGCGGTGCAGAAGGCACTTTTCGAAGAAGGCGTGGATTTGTTTGAATGGCACAACATGCCGGTTCCCGCGCAGAAAGTTTTCAAGAACAAAGCTGCGTTCGGCAAAAACTGTCCGTGGAGTTGTCCGTTTGCCGGCGAAGGCGTGGCAGACATGGTTTACGATCCTTTTGATTATCCGGTATGTGTTGATATGTTCGACCGCTCATTCTGCATCAAACCGATCTACCCTCCCAACGGAACAGAACTGATGGAGTTGATGATGGAAGCGTTCAACAAGGTTTTCGATAATCTGGATGAAGTTATCGAATTTTCTAAAACCATAACTTTTCCGGTAATGCCGGGAGAAAACCGGGAGATATAACCATGTCGGAATTCAAACAGCTCGCGGAAAAAGTGCTTGAAGAACATCGACAGGTGCTGTTTCAGGTTGACGATAATGAAGTGGAAAAACTGTTGGATGCGATTGCCGAAGCAAACTGCATCCAGGTATTTGGCATGGGGCGTATGAAGTGTGCCGCCAGAGCATTTGTCATGCGGCTGATGCACATGGGATTGGATGCCCATATCGTTTACGACACTACCTGTCCGAACATCGGGCCCGGCGATCTCCTGATTGTCAATGCCGCTTGTACCACTATCGGTTACACGGTAATGCAGTTTGCACAAAAGCTCGGAGCTAAAGTTGTAGCGATAACCGCAAATCCTAACTCGAAAGCGGCTGAACTCTGCGATTTCACGGTAAACCTGAAAGGACAAGTGCACGGCGGACGGGATTACGAAATTCCATCGGTACAACCGATGGCGGCGCTTTTCGAGCAGACCATTTTCGTTTTCGAGGACATCATTATTCAATTGCTGATGAAAAAGTTGAATATCTCCGCGGAACAGATGGCAAAGCGTCACACCAATCTTGACGGATACATGGATTTCAATATTGATGAGGAGTAGACAATGAAAACTGCCAGAGCAAATCTGCTGGATAAACCGGACGGCCATTTTGTTATCGGGGAATATCCGATTCCTGAACCTGGTCCTGACGGTATTCTGATGAAAATAGAATTGTGCGGAGTCTGCGGCACCGATGTGCATTCCTGGCATGCTCCCGCCGAAGCAGTGTTCGGTTTGGAATATCCTATCAGCCTGGGACACGAGATATCCGGAACGGTTGCCGCCTTGGGCAAAAACGTTAAAACCGATTATGTTGGCAAGCCGCTTCAGGAGGGCGACCGGATCGGGGTGTGTCCGGCGATTCACTGCCACAAATGCTATTACTGTACAATTGCCAAAACTCCGGAAAAGTGTACTGATTGGAAAACCTACGGAACTTGGCCGAAAGCCGACTGCGAACCGCATTTTTCCGGCGGATACGGGGATTATCTCTATATTCACGATCCCAACTCTGTTGTGCTGAAGACCGAAACTTCAGCGGAACGCACCGCGTTTCTTGAACCCATGGCGGTGGTGGTTCATTCACTTATTCACGCCAATATCAAGCCGGGCGATACGGTTGTGGTGCAGGGTTCCGGTCCGATAGGACTTCTAACCACGGCATGTTGCAAAATTGCCGGGGCGTCGCGGGTAATCGCCACCGGCAGAAAAAACCGCAAACGTCTGGAACTTGCAGAAGCAATGGGCGCCGACTTGACAATATGTCAGACTGATCTGGAAACAGAAAAGGAACGCCGGGAATTTGTTTTTGACAACTCCTTGAATCTGGTAGGCGCGGACGTGGTAATCAATACTGTTGGTACAGCCTCGGCATTCAAGGAAAGTCTCGGATTCGTGCGCGACAGCGGCACGGTTGTAGAAGTCGGTAACTTCGTCGATTCCGGCACAATCGAATTCAATCCTTGTCGTGATCTGCTCGAAAAAGGAATAAAGCTCATCGGCAGTTTTGACAATGAAGCGGAACATTTTGTCAGATCGATTCCGTTGATTGCGGATGAAAGAATCCCGCTGGAAAAACTCATTACCCATCGTATTCCTCTCGGCAGACTGGAAGAAGCGCTTGCCGCAATTGAAAAAGGTGGAGTATTCGATGGCAAAGAAGCCGTTAAAATCATGCTCGATCCGACACTGCCGGAGGAAAGATAATCATGTTGAGGAATATTCCATCGGTGATTTCGCCGGATTTGATGTATGTCCTGATGTGTATGGGGCATGGAGAGGAAATTCTGTTTGCCGATGCCGATTTTCCCGCCGGAACTTACGCAAAAAAGATAATCAGGGCGGATGGGATTAAGGTGGGGCCGCTGCTCGAAGCGGTCTTGCCTTTTTTCCCGCTCGATCCGTTTGTGGAACGTCCGGCCATTGTTATGGACTGCTCGGAATGGGGACCGGAACCGACATCCTACGAGCGTTATCGCGGAATTGTCCGAAAACATTATGAAAAGTTTGCGGAATTCGAGTTTTTGCCCCGGTTTGAGTTCTATAAAAGTGCTGCGAATGCCAGTGCCGTGGTTGTAACTTCGGAGCCGGACGGTAATATTATCTTGAAAAAAGGACCGGTGATGTAAGGCGGTTGCTATGAAATGTGGATTTGCAAAAGTTGATGTAACTCCATCGCTGGGAACACCTTTGTGCGGACAGCTGACTGCACTGCCGGCGACTGGAATCGAAAGTCCTTTATATACTTCCGCAATGTATCTGGATGACGGTGTCCGGAAGCTGGCGTTTGTGAGTTGTGACATATTGTTTGTCACAAATGAAATGGCTTCGGAAATAGCCTTGGAAGCTGATGTTGACGATGTCATAATCTGCGCAACCCACACGCACAGTGGCCCGGCCACAGTTGAAATTTTTGGTGGGAATGCCGACAATACGTACCTGAAAAAGCTCAAAGCTGGCATCATGGAGTCAATTGTTTTGGCTTCCGGCAACATGCAGGATGCTATTCTAAAATATTCCAATGGGAAATTGCCTGGACTTGCATTCAATCGCAGATTCATAATGAAAAACGGCACTATCGAAACCCATCCGCTGAAAAACGATCCTGATATTGTGAAAGCTGAAGGTCCTGACAGTGAAGACATTAATGTTATCTGGGCAGAAACCGTTAACGGGAAAATAACTGGCGGTATCGTGACTTTCGGTTGCCATGCTACAGTGCTGGAACGCAATAATACGCTTATCAGTTCTGACTTTCCTGGTAAGGTTAAAAAGTATCTCGAAACTGAAATTGGCGGAACTTTTCTGTTCATGCAGGGAGCATGCGGTAACATCTGTCAGGTTAATCCGCGTAACACTTCATGCCGGGAAACTGGTATTGACTGGGCAAAAAAAATGGGTGATGCTATTGGGGAAGAAGTCAAAGATATTATAATCTCAAATAATTATTTACTGAATGGAAATATCAATATATTCAGTAAAACAATCAACTTACCCAGAAGAATAATACCACTGGAATTACTGGAATGGGCAAACCATCATGACAATTCCGGGGCAGCACCTCCATGCTTAAGTGATTATGGCAGCGAGTCATATGGACAGCTACCACCGGGAAAAGTATCATTGGCGGAACTATTTGAAACTTCATTCTGGCAGGATTTTTACGCCGATGAAATTAAGACTTTGCACCGAAGTTATCTGAAACAATCCTATTTACCTTTTACGATAAAAGTAATTATTATAGGTGAGCTGGCAATTGTCACTCTCCCCTGTGAACTATTTATTGAGTGGCAGAATAAGATAATTGAAAATTCACCATTTTCTCATACCATCGTTACTGAACTTGCTAACGGCTGGAACGGATACGTGCCAACCCGTGAAGCCTTTTCCCGTAAAGGCGGTTACGAAACCAGGGAAGTAACGTCCTCCATGCTTGCCCCCGAGGCAGGAGAAATTATATACGACGCAGTTTTAAAGATTCTCAAACAAGCAAAAAAATGAAAAAGATACTTTTTTTCGGTGACAGTATTGTTTGTGGAGTAGGAGCTTCTTCTCCGGAAGAAAGATTTTCTACGCTTTGCGTAAAAATTATGAATAAGGACAGAAGTGAATATTGTGAAATAAATCTTGGGGTTTCCGGAAGCAAACTTGTTGATTTCGGATTTGAGCAGGTTTTGCCTAATGCAATCAAAGAGAAGCCGGATGTTTTTGTTATTGAATATGGTACAAATGACAATGCCCTCGGGGTTCCAGAGGAAGTATTCCTCCAGACTTACCTGAAAACCGTACAGATAATTAAGGAAAAACTTCCGGAAACTCAAATTACATGTATGACGATTTGTCCGTCCTGGGACCATTATGATTGTGATGCTGCCTGGCTTGAAGTTGTCAATCCCAGAATCATCAAAATCGCCGAAAAAGAAAAAACTTTGCTGGCAAAAATCCATATCGGATTGGGAAATAATAGAAAATATTTTCCGGACGGCATCCATCCAAATAACAATGGACACCGAATAATCGCAGAAATTCTGGCTGAAACCATACAAAATTAATTGGGGATATTATTGATGAAAACGGAAAAATCGGAATTACCCAAACCTCCGGAACTTGTAATTAAGGCAGTTCCTGAAAGCTGGTGCAACGGATTGCCGTTAGGAAACGGCAGGATCGGGGTAATGTGTTGGCGAAAAGAAAACAGTTTATGCTTTACCATAGACCACTGCGATGCCTGGGACTTGCGGTGTCCCGAAGGTTACTTTGACCATGAAGACTGTACTTATCAGAAGGCAAGGGAACTTTTTGATAAGAAAGATTTTGCAGCAATGCATGAGTCCGTTGCTGCGGCCCGTAAATTAAGTTCGGCCGGTCCGACTAAAGTGTATCTGGGGCGCTTGAAACTGGAAATTCCCGAAGAACAATTTTCCGAATTTAAGTTAGACTTGGCAGAAGCAGTATTTAAGACTGGTAATGTTGAAAATTCCTGTAAGGCTTTTGTGTCAAAACATTCCGATATTTTCAGTATAAGTTTTTCAAATAAAACTGTAAAACCTGAATATATTCCCTTTTATGAGACTAGTCCGGGGTTTGCGGCATTGGGAAATCCCGAAGTTGAAATTATCAGGAAAAATAATCTTTGCGTTGCAGTTCAGCAGATTCTCCCCGATAAATATTTCGTTTTGTGCTGGAATGAAGACAGTCCTGAAATTCACGTTTCAATTTCGTTTTCAAAAAAGAAACAGGATGCTATTGATTCAGCAATCAATATTCATCCAAATACTTCAAAGAAAACTTGGTCAGAACTTTTTGTACAACATAAGCAGGAGTGGGAAAAATTCTGGAACAAGTCTGCTGTTTCATTGCCGGAACCGAATATGGAGTTCCTCTGGTATTATGGAATTTACTTAATGGCCTCAAGTGTCAGGCGCGGCGAAACTCCGCCCGGACTTCAGGGCCTTTGGGCCATGGATGGCAGAATTCCGCCATGGCGCGGAGACTACCATACTGATATGAATATCCAGGAATATTTCTGGTCGGCGTGTTCGGCTAATCATCTTGATCTGCTTGATGCCTGGCTTGACTATATGCTGAAATATCAGCCCAAAGCCGAGGAGTACACCCGCAAGGTTTTCGGTACGGAAGGGGCATACCAACTATGTGCGTTTTTACCGGAATATACGCCGGTTTCAAAAGGCTGTTTCACCCCGTTATTGTATATCTGGAGCAACACCGGCTGGCTGGCTCAGCTTGTCTGGATGCGTTGGCAATACAGCATGGATAAATCATGGCTTGCATCTACGGGCTATCCGATCGTAAAGTCCGCTTTCTTGTTTTATTCGAAAAACCTGGTAATGGAAGATGACGGACATTATCACATTCCTTTGTCTGCCAGCCCGGAATACGAAGAAGACCGGGATGAGGCATGGTGCAAAGACCCTAATGTTGACATTGCCCTGATCCGGAAGTGCTGTGACTGGATACGGGAGATGGAAGAAGCACTCGGAATTTCTGAATGTTCCCAGAGAGCTGCAGAAATCCATGAAAAACTGGTGGGGTATCATCTGCTTGAATCTGATCTGGATAAAACCTGGATTAGAAATCAGGATAAATGCGTTCTCGGACTTTGGAAAGATAAACTTCCTGAGTTTTCCCACCGGCATCCATCACACCTTATGGCGATTCACCCGGGAATGGACATCACGATCGATGACGGAGATGAGGCTAAAAAGATAATTGAAGCCAGCTTGAAACATTATCTGGGACTGGGAAAATATGGATGGGCAGGTCACACTTACGCGCAGATGATCAGTTTTGCCGCTGTAGTGAATAAGCCGGAAATGGCTTACAACTTTCTCCGTCATTTCAAAGACAACTGGATATTGCCAAATAGTTTGCATTTCAATCGTGAATCAGCAGAATTGGGAAACAGTCATTTCTGCTTGCCACCAAACGGTTCCTTTGATCAGCATGGACAATTCACTGTAAATGAAAGTTGCAGCATCACTTGCGGAATCAGTGATATGCTTGTTCAAGGATGGGGCGGCAAGATCAGGATTTTTCCGGCAATCCCCTCTCACTGGAGGAATGCGAGTTTTATTGATTTACTCACTGAAGGTGCTTTTCTTGTATCCGCAATAATGCTTGAGGGAAAAATACGCTGGATAAGGATTATCGCCCAAGTTGAGGGTACTTGCAAACTCTGTAATCCATTTGAACATGATGATTGTAAAATCTCCGGAGCCGCTCCGAAAAAACAGAATAATTTACTCACCTGGAAAATGACTTCCGGACAACAGGTAGAGTTACTTGTTGACGGCAACATGGATACAGCAGGTTAATTCCGAAAACTGAACAAAAGCAAAACCGTAAAAATGAATCCAAAACCCATTAAGGAAAGATGAAATGAAACCTGGAAATGTTTTTATTGGATGGGACAAGATCGATATCACCCCAAACAAGAAAGTTATGATTTTTGGGCAACTGCATCCTAGAATTTCAAATACAGTGGTCAGTCCATTGACGGCAACGGCTTTAGCTCTGGAAACGAGAAACGAAAAGAATGAACCAATAGACCAGGCAATATTGGTTTCATGCGACCTGGGGAATATAAAGTTTAAGGACAAACTGCTGGATCGGCTTAGCGGCCGGGTTTTCGGATTTGACTTGAATAAGTTGTCTATAAACGTAACTCACACTCACAATGCTCCGGGAGTTGAAAATGGATGTTTTCCGGAGCCGGAAGATCCTGATTTTATGTCATCTGAAGCATATCAGGATTTCCTCCTCGATCGCTTGACCCAGCTTATTGTCACGGCGTGGGATGCCAGGAAACCGGGAGGAATCAGCCCTGGTTTTGACCATGCCGCGGTTGGGCATTGTCGCCGTGCGGTTTACATGGATGGAAGCGCGTTAATGTATGGAGAAACTTCCCGCAGTGATTTCGTGGGAATGGAGGGCTATGAAGACCATGCCGTAAATATGCTTTTCACTTGGAATGAAAATAATGATTTAACCGGAATCGTTTTAAATATTGCCTGTCCGGCCCAAGTTGATGAAGCCGGAAATTTTGTCTCAGCGGATTTTTGGCATGAGGTCCGGGAGGAGATTCGGCAGTGGTTTCCTTCGGAGATTTTTTTGCTTCCGCAATGTTCAGCTGCCGGAGACCAATCTCCGCACTTCCTGATAAATAAAAAGGAAGAAGCGAACTTACGCCGGATGCGCGGTTTGTCCAGGAAAGAAGTTATTGCTAAAAAAATAATGCAGGCAATTGTCAATGCATATGAAGCTGCCGGAAATAATATTGCTAATTCCCTGATAATGAAACATGCCGTTAAGAAATATGTTCTGCCGCTGCGAATGGTCTCAGATTCCGAATTGTCAGCGGAAAAAGAAATGTTGGCAAAAGGCGGTAAACCATGGCCGTTTGGGTTGATTGGTAACTTAATTGAACGCTATGAATATCAGCAAAAAATTAAGAGTCGGACGTTTGAATCACATCTAATACGTGTAGGAGACGTTGTTTTTGCCACAAATCCTTTTGAGTTGTTTCTCGATTTCGGCATATGCATAAAAGCGCGCAGCGCGGCTATGCAAACCTTCATTGTCCAGCTTTCAAATGCCACCGAATTTTATCTTCCTACGGAAAAAGCTGTTACCGGGGGTCACTACAGTGCAATTGTCAAATCAGGCTGGGTCGGCCCGGAAGGGGGGCGCAAATTGACAGATTTAACCGTGGATTCTATAAATAAAATGTTTTCGGTACCACCGGAAATTCCAGACGCAACGATGAAAGGATAAAAATGAAAACGCACCATATATGTAATTTTGACACTGCAAAAACAATCCCCTTTTCCCTGCCGTGGGATGATGCTCCATTAGATATTTCATTCATGTTCGAAGATGAAAAACCAGCAGGAAAACACGGGTTTTTGAAATCCGAGTCGGGGAAATTTATTTTCGAAGATGGAACAGAGCCGCGTTTCTGGGGAACCTTATTTAATTCGGCCACATGCTTCCCATCGCATCTGCTCGCGGAAAAAAGAGCAAAGCGGTTGGCCAAATTCGGAATAAATATTGTCCGGATGCACCAATTTGATGCAGAATGGGCCATTCCAAATATTTTCCAGTTCACCAGAGGAAAAGAAAAAAATAATACACTCAGTTTTGACCCGGAAAGCCTGGACCTCCTGGATTATTTTATCTATTGCCTTAAAGCAGAAGGAATATACATTTACCTGGATTTGCTTGTATATCGGACTTTTAAGCAAAATGATGGAGTTGACAACGCCGCCGGACTCCCCCCGAATGGCGCTAAGCCTTACTCAATTTTCGATCGTCAACTCATCGAACTTCAGAAACAGTATAATTACAATTTATTTACTCATGTAAACCCATATATCAATTTGGCATATTGTGATGATCCTGCCATCGCTTTGACCCAGATAACTAATGAAAATGACATGTTTAACTTTCAATTTCCAGCCGAGGCTGAACCTTACCGTTCACAACTGGAGAAAAGGTATCGCGAGTGGGCCGCAGAAAATAACTTGAGTTTACAGAATGAGAAAATTTCATTCGATTTCAAATCCTCCAATTACGATACAGGAGAAGGTTGTCCTTCCTCAGAGATGCTGCGTTTTCTACACGAAGTACAAAGGAATTATTGCCGGGAAATGTATGAGCATTTGCGTAGTATCGGAGTAAAAATTCCAATTGCAGGGGATGCGTGGAACCGGGGACTATGTTTGTTGTCAGCACTGCAAGATTGCGATTTCACTGATTCACACACATATTGGGATCTTTGCGGGGAACGTTTGCATAATAAACCTTCCGTTTACAACCGTGAAAACAATATGCTAACGACCATTGCAGGAAACCGGTGTTATGACAAGCCGCTGTTTATTTCAGAATGGGACATGACGTGGCCACATGAATGGCGAGCTTACAGTGCTTTACAGATCGCAGCTGCGGCTTCTTTTCAGGACTGGAATGGGGTTACAATTCATGCCTACCGCTATAGAAATACTCCCCTGCATCAACTTGGGGAAGATATCCTTGGCGGAATTCCCTACCGAAGAAATTTTACTACTTTTATTGATCCGGCAAAATTCGGCCTGTTCTATGCCGCAGCGATTTTATACCGGCGTGGCGATGTCACCGCAGCAGAAGAAAAAGTTGCTGTCCAAGTTGATCAGGATGAAGTTTTCAGCTCGCAGGCTTCAATTGCGCATCAATCATTTTCCAGAATCAAAGCCCTTGAAGTTAACGTCGAAAAACATATGATGGGAATTGCTTTTGGAAATGCACCGGAAAATTTTTTAGAGGTAAAAAAAGAGGATACGGCGTTGGCAGAAAGTTGCCTGGACTCTGTAACTTCAGATACCGGAGAACTTTACCGCAACTGGCAAAAAGGATATGGATGGATTGACACTCCATGCAGCAAAGGTGCATACGGCTTTTTTTATGAAAAAGAAACCGTGGAACTTCAGGACGCAAAATTTTCTATAAATACTCCATTTGCCACTATTATATTGACGTCATTGACGGAAAAACCGCTTTGTGAATCTTCGAATATCCTGCTGACCGCAGTTGGTCGTGCCGATAATACCGGTGCAAAATACAATGAAGATCATACGGAGCGGCTTGCAATCGGTCATGAACCAATTCTTATCGAGGTCATTGAGGCACAGATTGAACTGAAAAATGTACATAAGGACTTGAGGGTCTGGTCAGTTGCCAGTGATGGAGCCTTTGTCGGGTGCCTTCCTTGTACTTCCGAAGCCGGCATCCTGAAATTTGAAATCGGCACCGCTTATCCTTCAATGTATTACCTTATTTGTCAGTAGATTAAAACCTTGAAAGTGATATCTAAGATGCATTATGATCAGCCATATCTGATTGGGCTTGATGTCGGGACTACTTCTGTCAAAGCGGCGTTGTTTGATACGAGTGGAAGTCAGCTTGCCGTCTGCGCGATTGAATATTCCCTGGATAAACCGGCCCCGGATATTGTCGAATTAGATCCGGAAGTTTACTGGCGATCCGCCTGCACAGCAATTGCAGATATCATAAATTCAAATGAAGTAAGTATTGCAGATATAAAAGGTATCGGCGTGACCAGCCAAGGGGAAACCCTGATTGTACTAGATAAACATGGCAAGCCTCTTCGCAAAGCAATTGTATGGCTCGATAACCGGGCAGTTTCCGAGTCTGATGCAATCGCAGATAATTTTTCCGTGGATGAAGTTTACCGCATCACCGGACAGCAGGAAATCGTTCCGGGATGGACCGCCGCAAAAATTCTCTGGATCAAAAATAACGAACTGGATATTTTTAATAATATTGATATGTTACTGATGGTATCGGATTATCTTATTTTTAAACTTACCGGTAATTTTGTGAGTGATCATGGGATTAATCCATCTACCTTGTATTATGATCTGACTACCGGGACCTGGTGGAACAAGATGCTGGATTTCCTTGGAATAGAAGTATCGCAACTTCCAGTTTTACAGAACTCCGGGACGGTGGCAGGGAAAGTAACAGCCGACATCGGGCTTGGTCATGATACCGTTGTTGTTTCCGCGCCGATCGACCAGATTGCCGGGGCAGCCGGAGCGGGCAATATCGCGCCGGGTATGATAACCGAAACCACCGGCAGCGCGTTGGCAATTTGCGCGTCATGCGACAGACCGGTTTACGATCCCCGCAAACGTGTCGGACTTTACCGGCATGCAGTTCCAGACACTTACGTACTTTTACCGTGGGTGCCGACGGCAGGAATGGCATTCCGCTGGTTTCGGGACGAATTTGCGCCGGGAGTTTCATATTCTGAACTCGCGGAAGCCGCACAAAAAGTATATCCAGGTGCGAACGGATTAACCTTTTTGCCCCATCTGAGCGGCGCAGTGTGCCCGGAAGTGAATCCCCATGCGCGGGGAGTTTTCCACGGCATTTCCCTGGGACATCGCCGGGAACATTTTATCCGGGCGCTGTTCGAAGCAGTGGCATTTATTCTCCGGGAAAACTTGGAAATGTTGGCTGATCTGGGAATAACTTGTGATAAGGTCTGTTCACTTGGCGGCGGCGCGGAAAGTCCGCTGTGGCTGCAAATAAAAGCCGACGTTCTGAACCGTGAAATTGTTACTGCCGCAACCAGTGAAACCACTTGTCTGGGTTGCGCCTTGCTTGCCGCCGTCGGCACAAAAGTATATCCTGATCTTAACACTGCAACCGCCGAAATGGTTAAGTTTTCCCGACGTTTCAGCCCAGCCCAAGAAAACGTCCAAAAATATGAAAACATTTACCAGCGCTATCTAAAATTGAATAAACTTTTACTGCCAACCTTCGGAGAAAGCAATGACTGAAAAACTTACTAAAATGACTGCCGGATTCGTGGGATTCGGAGAAGTCAATACCCCGCGTGAATTCATCGACAGTCGCTGTGAAACAGTCGCGGCGGAACTTGAAAATAACGGTATCGAACTGGTTAAGACCGCACCAGTAGCCGATGACCCAGCCGGACAACAGTCCGCACGTGCCGTAAACGAGCTTTCCGGGCGTAATTTTGATGTATTGATTGTCTGCGTAGCAGGTTGGATTCCTTCCTGGGCAGTGTTCAAGGTTATTGAACCTTTCAAACATAAACCGATGGTATTATTGGGACTTTCCGGCTGGCAGGACGACGACCGGTTCGTCACCACCGCTGACCAGGCCGGAACCACCGCGCTCCGTAAGCCGATGGCAGATATGGGATACACATTTAAATACATTGTCACCAGACGCGATAAATATCTACCAATAATTGATATTGTGAATTACTGTCGTGCCGCTAAGACGGCCTCAAGCTTGAAATCTGCGAAAATCGGCATGGCCGGTTATCGCGATATGCGGCTTTACGGCACTATGTACGACGGTGTTTCCCTGAAGGGAAAAATAGGCCCGGAAATCGAACATTTTGATTTACTGGAACTCAAGCAGTTGATGGATAAAGTCTCCGACTCAGAAATAGAACCGTTGGCAGAAGCGTTGCGTCAACGTTGGGAATTCAAAAAAGAGCCTCGACCGGAAACAGTGCCTAACTCCGTCAAATTCTACCTCGCGGTGAGCAAGATAATCGAGGAACGCGGTTACGACGCCTTTTCATATACGGATGTTGACGGCGTTAAAAAACTGCTCGGGTTTGCTCCCGCCGGAGCCATGACTTTACTGCATGATCAAATAGATATTCCCACCGTGCCGGAAAACGACAGCATGGGATCGATTACTCAATTAATTGTGAAATACCTTACCGGACAAATCGGAGCATATCTCGAATTTTATGAATTTATGGATAATGGTGCTTTGATGGGAGTACCGGATTACGTACCGAAAGAAATTGTCGACGGCAAAGTAACGGTGTTGCCGAACGCGTTCGGGGATTTCGGAGAAGGTTTGCTGAATGTGTCAAAACTGAAAACCGGCCCGGCCACGATCTGTCGTCTGGGCTATAACGGCGATAAATATCAGATGCACATCATGACCGGCAATGCGAAAGCACCGATAAAGTGGGAAGAAGCAGGATGGGCCCCGCCAGCACCGCAGTTGCCAAGCATCGACATGATTTTTGAAGGCTCAACTGATGATTTCATTCAAAAAGTAATGGGACAACATTATATTATCTCTTACGGGAATAATCGGAATATTCTCGAAGACCTATGTTCAATAATGAATATTGAGATAATTTAAAATGCGGTGATGGAGCTTGACAGAACCAAAAATTCGTTCCGCTCGAAACAGGTTGAAAAGATCAAAAATGACTTAATCGAAGTATTACTTGATGAAAAATGAGAAAGAACGAAATGATACAGGATTTAGCTAGAAAATATACAAGAAACAAAATTAATAACAACAAACATATTGCCGCGAGACAAGGCTATTAAATTAAGGGATGACCACGGGAAAGATATTTTGAGTGCATTTGCAGAAAGAATAGTAAACAATAGATAAAAGAAGCACCCATTCTTGAGACTGGAAAGTTTAAGCGCAAACCGCTGTTCTCTCCGCGCATGGTGCATTCGGGCTGGGGAATTGATCAGTTCCCTGACCCGCACTTGAATTTTATCACCCATGCCGGGATGGATGCGATACTTGTTTTTACGAAGGACGTGGATACTACGACTGCCGGATATCTGGATTTCAATGACTTAATCGACAGAGCGGAAAGTTTCGGCATTGACGTCTACATCTACAGTTACCTCAAAAGCCTCAAGCATCCCTCCGAAAAAGATGCCGAAGAATATTATGAAAACACTTACGGAAAAATATTCAAAGCTTGTCCGAAAGCGAAAGGCGTTATCCTTGTCGGCGAATCCTGCGAGTTCCCGAGTAAGGACAATGTCAACACAACCGGCAAGCTCTGGAACACACCGAATGACGGAATTAGACAGACCAAGCCCAGCCCCGGATGGTGGCCATGTTATGATTATCCCGAATGGCTTGAAATGATTAAAAAAGTTGTCAGGAAAAACAGCCCTGGTGCCGAGATCGTTTTCTGGACCTACAATTGGGGGTATGCTCCCGAAAAAGACAGAGTTAAACTGATCGAATCGCTTCCGGAAGGAATAACACTCCAGGTTACTTTCGAGATGTTCGAGGAAATTAAAAGGGACGGCATAACGGATGCCTGCATGGACTATACGATATCATTTCCCGGTCCCGGAAAATATTTTGTCAGTGAGGCAAAGGCAGCAAAAAAGAAAAACATCCGCCTTTATACCATGAGCAATACCGCCGGAATGACCTGGGATTTCGGTACGGTTCCATATATTCCTGTTCCGTTCCAGTGGAGCAGAAGGCACAATGTGTTGCATGATGCCCGGAAGAAATGGGGGCTCTGTGGACTCATGGAGGGCGTCCTGTCCAGATATTAAAATCATGAATTTGAAGGGTATGTATTGAGCGTAAATTGTTCGTTTTGCCATCACTGGCTTGTTATTATTACGATTTGCGAAATAGAGATTTTTGTACGGGATCTTGCCATATGTTTTTATTCTTCTATATTGGGCATTTTTGTTTAACAATAATCGGGTGTCGTATGAAACATATTTTCTGGAAGGCCGTGCTGTGTTTGCTTCGGCAAATTGGTTCGGTGGATATAAATGATCAGTTGCTCAAAGAAAATGAATATCTACATGCTGAGCTTCAGGTTTTCAAGGCTCAACTCAAAAGTCTCAATAAGCGTCCGGGATTTACGGATAAACAGCGGAAACTCCTTGCCGAAAAAGGTAAAGCTATCGGTAAGCGGTTATATGAACTTGCCACCATTGTGTCCCCGGCTACAATTTTGCGCTGGCATCGGCAGTTGATCGCAAAAAAGTTTGATACATCAAAATCTCCGAAACGCAAAGTCGGACGTCCTCGGACGTTAAAGAGTCTGGAAGAATTGATCCTGACAATAACTATTGATAATTCTCGCTGGGGTTACACCCGAATTTTGGGAGTCATCAGAAATCTTGGATTTAAAATTTCGCGCTCAACTGTCGCGAATATTCTGAAGCGTAATGGAATTAATCCTTCGCCTGACAGAGCTGACAGGGGAATGTCATGGGCTGAGTTCATTCGAATTCATAAAGACATGCTATGGAGCACTGATTTTTTCACAACAGAGGTGTGGACAAAATTCGGCTTGATTACTTATTACGTTTTATTTTTTATTAATCTCAAAACAAAAGAGATTGTAATCGGCGGAATTACCCCGAATCCTAATGGTGAATGGATGGCACAGATTGCCAGAAACGTAACTGCCTATGATGGAGAACTCATCGGGGCAAAATACCTGATCCACGATCGCGATAAAAAGTACACTCAGCAATTTGACGCAATTATGGAAAGTGCTGATATTGAACCTGTAAAGCTGCCGCCGATGTCGCCGAATTTAAATGCCTACGCTGAAAGATTTGTGCTCAGCATAAAATCCGAATGCCTGGATAACATGATCTTCATCGGTGAAAAGTCATTACGAAGAGCAGTCTCTGAATACGTCGTCCATTACCATGAAGAACGTCCACATCAAGGGTTGGATAACTGCATTCCATTTCCTACCCCGTCCACAGAGACAGAGAGTAATGATGGTGATATCGGGTGCTATAAGCGTCTCGGTGGACTTTTGAAGCATTACTACCGCGAAGCTGCATAACTGAACCTGTTTTTCTGAATCATTCCCGGATCACTTCCGGATGGACTCCCATTGCCAAGCCTTCAAAATTGAAGGTATTTCAACTCTTGATGGCAATTGGAAACCGTAAAATTGCCAACCTTTCCATAAAGATCTGCTGCAGAAACAGAATTTATCCATTCAACCCATCCGTCAATCATCCGTCAAATTTTTGAATCGTATTTTTTGACAGGACGGATTCTGGAATTTTTCAAAAAAAAGGCGAGTTGCAAAACTCGCCTGCCCCGTCTTGACGTTTCGACCTATTAAGCCCCATCGTCCCTGACCTGTCATTCTACCCCACCTTGCATGCAGGTAATACAGTCTGATCGGTCAGCTATGACGTTCCGACTTAATGGCCCCATCGCCCCGAGAGGGCTTCCAGTACGAACTTGCCATATTACCTTGCATGCTGGCAATATGGTTTGTCCGGCCCGTCTTGACGTTTCGACTCATAAAAAGCCCCATCGTCCCGAGAAGCTAAATCGAGAATTTAACCTGGAAAACAGAGGAATATAAAGCGTACAATATATTTTTCAAGACTTGTTTGAGAAAACGTTTTTTCAGGTCTTTTGTTATATTGATCTTGAATTAGTTTTGGATAGTATCATGCAGGCAAAAAGCCACGGATAGCGAAGTTGTTTTTATGTAGGAAAAAAAGCAAAATTTGTATTTAAGATTACTCCCCTCCAAATAAGCCTAGAGGTTGGGAATTACTAATGAAAAATTTGAATTAGAGTTCGAATTTTAGCTTCGATATAAATTAGCAGTACATCAATGAATACTGTCATCAGAAAATTTTGTGTCAACAATTTAAACAGGAATAAGTCCTTGTACACACTTTCCGCATTTTTACGACTTTGGCATCCAAGTCATCATAAAAAACTGCACTATTCGGTCTCACCTATGCTATATTTAGTCTAACCTTTATACCAACATTCGAGAATGGTACTCCAAACACGTTCAAAAACAAACTCCGGTCTCACACAAAAACGGCAAGCAGGTTGAGGCTAAAATACCCTCGTGTGAGACCGACGGTTTAAATCCTTTTGGATTCGACATGAGCAAACACGTTCAAAAACAAAACTTTTCCCAAACTACTTTTGTTAGATATTTCAATATAAATTGTTCATTCTAAAGACGATAAGTGGCATTTGCGAAAACGTGACCGGTCACACTCTAGTGGAGAAACGGAGAGCAAAGACCGGAAAAACATGGATTTCAGGTGGTTTACGGGGTGTTCTCCGCAAGAGCAGAGAATCTGTAAAACCTTTTGGTACAACGGGATATGTGCCGGATGTAAAAAACGTGACTTCTGGTGCGAAAAATAAAAGATGGTCGGGGTGAGAGGATTTGAACCTCCGACTTCTGCGTCCCGAACGCAGCGCTCTAAACCAGGCTGAGCCACACCCCGACAGTTGCGGTAAGATGCAAAGTTTGTAACTTACCGCATTTTCCGGTGATGTCAATAGTGAATCACCGGATAGCTTTATAAATTATTGATTGCCTTTAAGAAGAATTCTAACGCTTTTTCTTGAACCTTCGCCATCGCTTTCGGTAACGAGTTCCGGATCATCCTGAAGAGTAATGTGGATGATACGGCGGTCATGCGAATTCATGGGGGGAAGAGTCACGGGTTCGCCCCAACGTTTCACTTCCTTGGCTGCGTCCATGGCCTGCTGACGAAGGCGTTCTTCAGTTTCCGGATCGCTTTCTCCACCATCGTCATCGCGATGACGGCTACGTCCGCGGCTTTCGTATCCTCCACCGTCGCGGTCGTCGTATTCCCTGTGTCGGCGCGGTCCGCCGGGGCCTTTGCGGGAATATCCGTCGATATCGATATGGATTCTGGGAAATTCGTTATCATTTTTGAACATCATGCGGTTGAGAAGCAATTGAAGGCTTTCCAGTGCCACGCCTTTGCGTCCGATGATTCTTCCGGCATCGTCGGAAGTCACCATAATCTGGATGCGGTCGCCTTTCATTTCAGTGCGGAGGGCGGCTTCGAGGCCGAGGTAATCAAGCATGGTTGCAAGAGTTTTTTCCGCTTTTTCCATTTGTTCGTCGAGTTGTGCTGTCTGACTCATTTTATTCTGTCTCCTGATTGCGGTTTACGCGTCATTTCGCGGTTACGAGTTTGTCGTCGTCTTTCGACATTTTCTGGTTAACAACGAGTTGTAAGATACTGATGGCCTGGCTGACGGTCCAGTAGAGAGTAAGTCCTGCCGGCAGGTTATAGAGGAAGAAAAGCAGCACGAGCGGCATTATCATCATCATTTTCTGCTGGGTGGGATCGGCTGCTGCCGGGGTCAGCTTCTGCTGAAAGAACATCAGCAAGGTCATTGCGATAATCAGCGGATGGATGGGGAGTCCGAAGATGTGCCCCACCGTGTCCGGCAGACAAAGGTCATGAATCCACAGGAAAGAAGTATGGCGCAGTTGAACAGCGCCTTCAAGGGTGGAATATAGAGCAAGAAACACCGGCAACTGAAGGAGGATAGGGAAACAGCCGCCTAGGGGATTAACTTTATGTTCCTTGTACAACGCCATTACTTTGGCGTTCATTTCCTGCGGATTGTCCTTGTATTTTTTCCGGATTTCCGCTACGAGGGGTTGCAGTTTCTGCATTTTTTTCATCGAGGCGGTGGCGCGTTGGGTAATCGGCCAGAAGATCGCCTTGACGATTATGGTAAGAACAATAATACTCCATCCGTATGAGCCGAAGATGCCTTTCAGGAAGACCAGCACGGCCAGAAGTCCCTGGGAAATCCATTCGAGGCCTTTGGCGATAACCTCGAGGATGGGATACGGCCAGCGGTAGAACAGATGCATGATGGGAGTTGTGGACGGAGAAAATTCTTTTAAATTTTTAATGGTTTTGGGACCGGCATAGTACTGAAGCTCAATAGTTTTGGTTCCGCTCGCGGGAACGGCAATATCCTTGAAACAGCCATCGGCGCCGAGGATGACATATTTTTCAACTTTTCCTTTAGCGTTGGTGGCTTCCTGGATACTGCGCCTGACCGCGTTACCGCCGTCGAACGGCTGTTTTTCCGGGAGCAGTACGCAGGTGAAATACTTATTGGAAAGCCCGACCCAACTAATCGGATTCAGTTCACTTTTGGCGCCGAACTCGTTGTCAGTCTCCTTGATGCTGGTATAAACGCTTCCTTCATACTTATCTTTAACGCGAAGATAGTCAACACTGTGATTTTCCCGGCGGGTAACGTCTCCGCTCAGGTAAGTCAGCGGCCGCATCACTCCGACACTCACGAAAATTTTCGAAAACTTCAATTCCGCTTTGGCCGGATTTACGAACTCCAGGCTGTATTTAAGACTGTATTTCTTTTCCAGCATCCAGGTTTGGACAAGGGAAAATTTAGCTTCTCCAGCATTAAACTCGCGAGTTACTCTAATTGTATTGACGGCGGGATTTTCAATTTTAACCCCGGTAAGAATCCAGGGCTTTTCACCGTTAACCGCCAACGCCCCCGGTAACGGCTGAATTTCTTTGTCAAGGACAATATTATCCTTCCTGGCCGCATCCTGGAATTTTTTAAGCTCAACTCCGATAATCGCACCCTGACCGGGATCAATAGCTACCCTGATAAAGTAGTTTTCCAGGAATTTCGGGGGAATATTCCGGAATTTCTCCGGAACATTTACTCCCGGCTTATCCGCTTGGACCGGTACAGGCTTTGCTTCGGGCGCGGCAGATTTAGTTTCCGGAGTTGCCGGTTTGCTCTTTTCTGCTTGGGGAACGGCTCTTTCAGGAGCAGCGGATGGTTGTGAAACGGCCTGCTGCTGCTGGACTTGCTGGTTGTTCTGTTGAGGAGGTTGCTGTTTGGGGCCGAAAAAATTCGTGGCGATAAACATCCAGGCAAACATTGCCAGCATCCCTACCACCAGGATAACGATTGTATCTTTACTTTTGTTCACTGCGGTATTCTCTGTTAATTAGTGTCTGCATGCCGCGAAATGATTGTTTGATTTGTCCCGCTTCTTTTTTACCGGCGGCACCGGATCGTATCCCCCTTTGCACAGCGGCTGACAGCGAATGATCCGCCATGCAGTCAACATCGAGCCGCGCAATGTTCCGTGCCTGGCGATAGCCTCGATTGCGTATTGCGAACAGCTCGGGGTGAATCGGCAGCAGCGCGGCAGCCAGGGAGAGATGATTTTCCGGTATAAACATATTAAAAATATCAATATCCCCGCGGGTGCGCGGGAAAACTTTAACTTTCCAGCAGTTTCGCTTTCTTGAGCAGCCGCAACAGTTCCTTCTGCACCTCCGGCTGATTCTTGCCCGTCATTTTGTACCTGACTATCATTACCAAGTGACTTGGCAGGATTCGCGGTTTCAGAAGCCGGAACGACTCCCACAACAACCGGCGCGCCCGATTCCTCAACACGGCCTTGTTGCTGTAATGTTTTCCGCATATTATTCCCGCGCGGAGCTTTTTATCGGGTGAAGGAGCGACTACCAGGACACAATTGGCGCCTACATACTTAACGCCATGTTTGCGAACATAAGCAAATTCCGACTTAAGCCGGAGTTTGTCCATTGCCGTAAGCGACAGTTTCAAAATGCATCATTTTGTTTAAAGTTGCTTCTTCGCAAATTAAGTGCCGGGTTCGCGTTCGTCATTACATCACCCCCGGACGCCGGAAAAGTTCCGCTTTGATTCAAGTCCCGTCCGGCAACGTTACAGCGCCAGTCTGCTCCGGCCTCTAGCGCGACGGCGACGAATAATCGCACGTCCGGTGCGGGTCGCCATTTTTGCGCGAAAACCGAGGCGGCGCTTCCGTCTCCGGTTCGATGGTTGAAACGTTCTCTTCATGATTAAACCTTAAATTTTTTATTTTTTGTTTACTTCAGGACCGGTGTTCTTGTCCCGTCCGGCGTATTAATCCAGACTGTTTTTCCAGTTACGCCGTGCTCAAAACAACAGAGCAAAAGGGAAAATACAGGCAAATCGCCAATAGTCAAGCCCGTTTTCAGGATATTTCCCCCTCAACTTGCTCGTTTATTTGAAATTTCCTCATCCGCCAACGATATTATTTCCATGTCAGGGATAGTCAAAATCTGTTTTGTCCTTTTGTCGCTCCTGATCCTCCAGGGGTGCGGTGAAACTCTGGGGAATATCAGCCCGTACCGCGACAAGGTTGATAAACTTGTCAAAAACCATGCGACTTTGCGTGAACTGGAAACGAATTTAGGCAAGTCATTAGCAGTATGGACAAAAAAAGACATCGGCAAATTGCAAAACAGTTCGGATGAAAACGCTGATTATCCGGAAATTGTAAAAGGACTGGAAAAGCACGACAAAGCAGTGAAGTTCCCCTCCCCCAAAGGCGTCGACACATATATTTTCCTCGATAAAAACAATCACGCCCAGGATTACCACCTGTCCGTCTGGAACGAATTCTACTACGTATCGATTATTATCGCGGCAGCGGCGATAATAGCTCTGTTCGGCATCGCAATCTACGTATTCAAATCCCACCGAAAAAAACTCGAATCATTTTTTAAGATGTGAATATCGACCTCCAGCTATTCTAAACCTACAAGATTTGAATTTCATTAAACTATTGACATAGTTAATGTTTTAAAAATTTACAAGTTTTTATAAAAGGAATTAATGGTGCAGGTGGCAACCACCTGCTTAAAAAGGTTTTTCTTTCTCCCACCAAGAAAAAAATTCTTAAAAATATGAAATTGACGAGTTTACAGAATCCGAGGATAAAGGCGGCGGCAAAGCTGCGGGACCGGCGTGGACGCGACAAGGCCGGATTAACGCTGTTGGAAGGATATCGCGACCTGATCCGGGCGTTCGAGTTCGGGATGGAAATCACCGAATGCTATTATTGTCCGGCGATGTTCCTGGGAGAGAACGAGTTTCCGCTGCTGGAACGTCTAAAGTCCGCCGGGGTGCAGGTTTTCGAGGTCGACGACCACGTGCTCCGCAAGCTGGCATACCGGGACCGACCGGAGGGACTAATCGCGGTGGCGAAGATCCGCAAACACCTGCTTGAAAACATTCCGGCGGTTGAGAACGGACTTTATCTGGTAGCTGAAGCGGTGGAAAAACCGGGCAACCTGGGATCAATGTTGCGGAGCGCAGACGCCGCCGGATGCGACGGGTTAATAATCTGCGACAAATGCACCGACATCTACAATCCGAATGTTATCCGGGCCAGCACCGGGGCGCTGTTCTCCGTGCCGCTGGCGGAAGCCGATTCGGAGCCGGCACTGGCATGGTTCCGGAAGAACAACATCAAAATTTTCGCCGCAACCCCGCACACCGACAATATCTACACTGAAACCGATCTTTCCGGCGGTTGTGCATTGCTCCTGGGAACCGAACAATACGGCCTGAGCGATTTCTGGATGAACAACGCCGATGTCCAGATCCGCATCCCGATGCACGGAAAGATAGACTCCCTGAATGTCGCTACCGCCGCCACGGTGATGCTGTTCGAAGCGGCAAGACAGAGGGAAAAATTTAAGTTAAGAGTTAAGAATTCCACCCCTAATGCCTGAAGCTTAATTACTACTTCTTCTTTCCAAGGACTTTCCCGAGATCGTTCAGGAATTTTTTCAAATCGGAAGCGCCTTGTTTTATATATTTTTTCGGAAACGTGAATCTGATTTTCAGGAAGTTGTCCCTGAATCCGGTCACCAGCAGGCAGGAAGCCTTTGGGATGCCACGTTCAATATAGTTGTAATTTCCAATGATAAATGGCAAAGTCTTTTTATCGTCCAACTTCACGTTGTAAACTTTCCGTGAAATCTCCTTCAGATTGGTATAGCTGCCGTTTTTTGCCGCATACCTGATTCCATCGGCCGACCATTTAAAATTGTCCTTGATCGCTTTTGATTTAATTCCATGCGGAACACTGGTCAGACCAAGATCATATATGTAGATATCGGCTTTAAGGATGCTGCTATCACTGAAGCGTTTCTGATACCGGAAGCTAACCCCGAGCGTTTTACTATTGTAGATTTGCCTGCCAATAAATTCAAGCGGTCCGAGTTTTTCCGGAAACTGAATCTCAATCAGGTTACAATCGCGCTCATCCCCGTCAAGGTCAGCGAGCACCGTCATGGCGCAAACAAACGCGAAAAGGACCAATACCGGAAAAATCCTTCGCATAGTTCAGCCTCCTTGCGTTTATCAACAAGGAGGGAATATGCCGGAACGGATCAGCTTTTCAAGTTCTTCAAAGAATATTCTATCATGCGATGCGCGGTTTCCGGCGGGGGGCCACCTTCCACAACCGGCAGAATCTCGTAACCGCCGCGATCAAAACACTCCGGCATGGCAGTGTATCCGGAGCGCCCCATTCCCAGCGCCACAACATAGGTTTTCCTGAACGGTGAACCTTTTTTGATGGCAACGCCGATTTCGGTAAAAGGCTCACCCGGCAGGGAACTCAATGCCAGTTCTTTACCGAATTTGAGCGCAACTAAAGTAAAAGTACGTTTTTTTCCGGAACAGACTTTAGCATATTTCAGCATCTGATCGGCAAAGAAAAAGGTAACGGCCTCGGTTCCTTTCGCCAGGTCTTCGCTGGTAAGATCGTGATCCACGGTGAAACTTGAATTTTCAATCGTTTGCCGTGCGGCGTCAAGCTCCGCCTTCGTGAACTTCCGGTAGGGAATAGTGAGTTTTCTGGTGGATACCGCAAGACTTGTATCCTTGACCGGCTTCAATCCGCCAAGAGCGTCATAAATGACCTTGGCATATCCCTTACCGATAATACATGCTTCCTTGTAGCAGGTTTGATCGTGCGCCGACTTTACATCAAAGTGATTGATGTTGCCGGACGGCGCGATCAAGGTGACTACCGGCACATCACAACCGAGTTTCGCCTGAAGTTCGGCTTCCATGCGTCCGGGCCAGTCCGCCGAAACCAGGTCACCGCCAACGGTGTCGGTGTGATTCGACAGGTTCGTAATCAGACATTCAAGACGGTCATCGTCTTTTACGGCAATGATTCCGATTTCGTTATCTACCGGGCCTTCCGGCTTGACAATATCCGGATTCAGTTTGCCGGGATTAGTGAGTACACCGCCGTCCTTCATGTAATACCGGCGGTTGAAAGCGTGGGGATTATCATTTACGCTGACGGTATGGAGGGTAACCGGATGCAGGTTAGCAAGTGCGCGTTCAACCGCCTGGATTGCCCGCTCGTTAACGTGTTTCAAGTAAGCTGTATCGGCTGTGGCGTTGAACAGGGAACTTACATACGGTCCGGTGTGGGTGTGAGTAGCGCAAATCAGCAGGTTGTTCGCAAAAGCGTGCTTGCGTTTTTTCAGGTCGTTAATAAGCCTTTCGGTCATCTCCAGACTTACAAAACACAAGTCAAAGCTGACAATCCCGCCAATCTTTTTCCCATCCCGGAACAGCACCGCTTTCACGCACAGGTCATCGAGTGCGCCCCGGTTCGGACGCGGATTAAAATATCCGGCAAGTTCCAGACCCCGCGGAGGGGTAATTATCTCCCTGGCAAATCCGGCTTTAAGACTTTTCATAATTTCTCTCCATGTTTTACAATAGCCTTTATGTTTATCAATACTTTCGTGGAAGTTTTCCATTAAGTCAAGCGGCAAATGATTTTTTTCAAAAAATAGTTAAAAAAAGTACGGACCCGCCGCAAAGGGAGAGCGAAGCGGCGGGCCCGTGGATTGGGGCTTGGGTTTTTTAATAAGCAACTATCTTAAACGCTGACGTTTTCTTCTTCTTTACTGCCGACTCCGAGTCCGGCCAGTTTCTGATTGATCACATCAGCGAGAATTTCAGCGGCTTTTTCGGGATTTTCCTCTACGACCACCTTGCCGCCGGTAAGCTCCTCAAGGCCTTCCGTGAGGACCTTTGTGACAATCGGGGATCCCAGGACCCGCGGCGGTTGAGCGAGGTGAAGGGTAAGCCCTAGAGTAAGCCCGAAAGTACCGTCGGCCAGTGCCTGCTCTTCGAGCCACTGAGGGGCGGAAATCACTACCGGCAGACTTGGAATGTCAACGCCCATGGTCTCCGCCAGCTCGTTGACAACCATCTCGATTCTGCCGATGCTGAGGCACGGGCCGAAATTCAGTACCGGCGGAATTCCGAGTTTTTCACAGACCGCTTTGAGTCCTGGACCGGCAAGTTCTTTCGCGCCGGGAGAACAGAATCCGCAGTTTGCCAGTCCGCCGCTGGTGCATCCGGCGGTAAGTA
Organism: Victivallales bacterium; assembly: GCA_963678815.1. GTDB lineage: Bacteria > Verrucomicrobiota > Lentisphaeria > Victivallales. Next base: position 1,074,963 of record OY787460.1, on the reverse strand, counting down.
CCAGGATATCGCGCTTGATCAGTTCCCTGGTAAGTTCAACAGTGGTGATGTCGTGTCCGACAGCCGACAGGTTAGAGCAACCCAGCACTCCGGCCACCCCCTTGATGGTTCCGCTCTTGATCAGGTCGACAAGCGGCTCAAGGTTCCCGCCAAGGAAATTGACCAGGGATTTTTCACTCAATCCCGCGAGAACGTCATCATAACCATGCTCGGGAATTTCGATGTTCACGAATTTCCGGCGTTCAACGTACTGTTTGCATGCCATCCGGACCAGCTTTTCGGCGATTTGCCTTTCCTCTCCGGGCTTGTCCTTAATCAATTCAGCGCTTGCCAACTTTGCCACATCGTCAAGGCACACAAGCTTGGTCATCTGTTCGCTGGCAATCGCCTCGATTCCCTGCAAAGTACAGTTGAATTCACTTGCAACCATATCGATGCCGCCGGTGGCAACCAGCGCTTCCTGGGTGAAGTTGTTACCCGCCTGCCCCGCGAAAACGCCTTCCTTCACGTTGGCCTGGCGAAGCTGCATGTCCTGCCCGACACAGGTCATACCAACAATCCTGATGCCTTTTGCGCCAAGTTCCCGGGCAACTTCCTGGGCCTCGTCCGACTCCAGATACTCAATAAGACCGGCAAAAATCGCATGGTTGTGCCCACTCACGGCGATATTGACATATTCCGGATCGACCACGGAAAATCCGGTTTTCGCGGTCCCGATCTCAGGTTCGCCCATAATTACGTCGTTCACCATATTAGTCAGGGCCAAACCGTAGAGTCCGGTGCTGATCCCGAGTCTCAGACAGTGCATCAGCAAGTTTACCGGATCGGCGTTAAGGTTGGTACTGGTCTTTACCAGGGCGTCGAAAATTTCAGATTTCGCGCCACCGGGCATAATATCCAGAGTCTTCCAGTTTTTCACCCGCTTGTCCAGGCCGAGAATTTCCACAAGTTCCATTTTCTCATCGGCCGGTTTGTAAAGATCGTCAAGAATAAGGTCAGCAACGGCCCCGGCTTTTTCCTTTGTCCCCTTTTCAGAAACTCCGAGTTGCCGCGCAAGATCGTTCAGGGACTTTTCAGACCTGATCCTGACGCTGCTTTTGCCCGTGGCAATTGCTTTCAGCCGCCGCGCCGCCGATTCAAGAACATGCAGATAACAGGCGGAACCAGCCGCAACTGTCCGGAGAAAATCCCTGGCCACGATTGTATCGGCAGTCGCGCCGCAAACTCCCTGGGGTGATGACGGAGTAATCCGGCAGGGGCCGTTCGAGCATAGACGGCAGCAAAGTCCGCTCTTGCCGTAACCGCACTTGGCCTGCTGTTTTTTCATCCGCTGGAAAGCAGTGTTAAGGTTGCCTTTTTTCTCCAGATAGCAGTCGAAACACTTGTCCGCTGATTCACACCTACTCATTTTTCTTGTCACTCCCTTTTGGTTTTTATTTTTGCTACTTATTTAGTATCTTTTTGCGGTAAAATTTTTTACATTAAAGAATCGAAACTTATTTCCGAAAGCTTCCTGTCCAACTCGTCCTGAATCTTCAACAAACGTCCATGGACCGGACACACCCCTGAAAACGAACACTTTTCCTCGTCACGCAAACACGAATTCAAGGTAATACCATTGACATCCAGAACCGACATCACCTCATAAAGGGTAATTTCTTCCGGTTTCTTTGCGATCACCAGACCGCCGTTCTTGCCTTTTTTGCTTTTTACAATTCCGCTGTCAACCAGTTTTTTTATCAGCTTACGCAGAAACCGGTAAGGTATACACATCTTTTCCGATAATTCATTGGAAGAGACATATCGGTCTTTGTCCTGTCCACACAGGTACAGGATGGTCCTGACCGCATAATCCGTTTCCCTGGTAATCACTTTTTGCTCTCCCAATCTCTTTATTTGCTACTACTTTAGTATCTTTTAAGCCGGCGTCAAGTAATTTTCTGAAGTTTTTTCGATTTTTTTTCAATCTAAAACGGTTAAGGCAAAACCGCACATGCAGATAGCCAGTAAATTAACAATTTTCCACAATTCCAACAGAATAAATGCGGCTTATCAGCACCTCGCCCTCCCCCAAACTTCCCCGCAAGCCGCATAGACTGTCATGAGAATGCAAAAAAATCACTTGTATTTCCTCTGCCATATAGCATATTGAGCTTGAAATGGGAAGTTGATAAACCAAAAATAAACAGTATTTGATTTATTCGCATTATTAAGTAATATCAGAATTTTCCAAGACCATGCAATATGTTATTAAGTAACAATACATCAATATTATGAATAAACACTTTTACTCATCCCCTAAATACCAGCATCAGTGGAAAGTTTCTATGTTGGTGAATTATTAATCAGAAAAGAATGATAATGATTAAATAGCATCAGGCATAGCCTTATACAAAATTTTGTCGATCCTTACAAGAAAAAACTTGAAAAATGAATAAAAAGCTATTACGAATTCCAAACTGCGTATATAGGAACAGTAAAAAAGAGTTATTACAGATACCAAACTTTACATCCAAAGCCAGTAAAAAAGTCATCCACGACAGCAAAGCGCGTTTTCCTGCAGTCAATGATGGGAAATGGGGATTCATTGACAAATCAGGATCGTTCATTATCGAACCACAATTTGATGAAGTAGAAACCTACCTGGCATTCAATGATGATTTAGCAGCTGTATGTATTGGCGGTAAATGGGGCTACATCAATAAAAATGGACAAATGGTTATCAAGCCACAATTCACTAAAGCCGGATCTTTCTTTGAGGGACGAGCATTTGTAGAAGTTGAAAATTCAAAAGTGAGTAAGGGCTACATTGACAAAACCGGAAGACTTATAAACGATAAACTTTACACCTATACTGACTATTTCTTCTCCTGTGGGTTGGCGTGGGTACGGGATGATTATGATTCGCCTTACAAATGCATCGATGTTTCAGGAAAAGTTGTTTTCACTCTTCCAGACACTATTTATTCTGCATATAATTTCAAAAACAACCTTGCGGGAGTTTCTCTCAAACCTGAGGGAAACATGTTTAACCCTAAACTCTACTACTTCGTAGACTGTAATGGGCGACAAGCCACAAAAAAATACTATTATGCAAATGACTTCTATGATGAGCGCGCTCAAGTTACTACATACCGGGAGTTGGCTACAGACTGGAGTGGCGACATCACCGGCATCAGCAAGGAAAAATTCGCCATTATTGACACATCAGATCATGTTGTCATTCCCAGCGGCAGATTTAATACTATCTCTGAATTCTCGGAAGGTTTGGCGATGGCTTCAACCGGCAGTCGAAAAATGCTTATCGACAAAAACGGCAAGGTGTGCGCAACTTTACCCTCAGAGATAGCGACAATGCGGGAACCTTTTAGTGAAGGACTTGCATCAATGATATGGGATAATGATTTATCGGACAATCATGAAGGCTATATTGATCGAGATGGACATGTAGTCATCGGACCTTATCTCAAGGATACCGGCCAATTCCACAACGGGCTTGCGCATGTTGTATTCGCAAGTTATGATTTGGAAGATATATGGGGCTACATTGACCCAAAAGGAAACATTGTGTGGAGTAACAAGCCACTCCCACCAGCACTACCTGCCTTTCATTCAACTTAATATAATCATTCAGCAGAATGCCTTATTGCAGCAACAGCATCCAAACTAAACTCACATCACGTTAAACGCTTCGCCATTATCGTGATGACATAATACCAAAAAACCGGATAGTACGGGCTGACCATGTAAAAGGTAAAGCATCCCCAATCAATTGTTTTATGATATCCGCTTATGTAGTAGTCCCGGAAGCAATATGCCGCCAACAACGCCCATAATAGAAGTAACCGGAAGCATTATGAAAAAAAATAATATCTCTCCAGCTATTCCCTGCGACATACTGTCCTGATCAATATTCCGCATTAATATTTTCATTACAGTGAGTGATATAGAGAATCCTGAAATTATTCCGAAAACGAAACCAACTATGGCTATCGCAAGTAGTTTTTGTCCTCTGCTCATAATATAATAGTCTATCTACTTATCAAATATTTTTGCTCCGGCGGTGCGGTATTGTCTGAGGAGTTTTCCGGAAATGCGGGGAGAGGTATAAATCCCGGAAGCGGCATCGATGGAAGCATAAGTTGTAAAAGAATTCCGTGAGAACTTTTCCGGGGCGGCGAGTACATAGAACCGCTCGGAATTTTCGATGACCAGTTCATTAATGCGTGAAGTCGACTCGTCAGTGGTCATGAACCCGCCTTTGACGCTGATGGCGTCGGCGCCGAAGAACGCGCGGTCGAAATGATAAATCCCCACTGCCCTTTCCGCCGCCGGACCTGATACGTCGCAGCGCTCCAGACGGACCCGTCCGCCAAGGAGAATTACTTCGACATTTCCCGCGAGGCGTTCGTGGATCACCAGCGAATTCGTCACTACGGTAAGCCGGTCTAATTCCCCGGTCTGGAATCTTACCGTCAACGCTTCCGCCAACCTTAGCACGGTTGTCCCTGAGTCGAGAAAGATCCTTTCGCCGTTTTTCACGGTCCCGGCCGCGGCAACCCCAATCTGCTTTTTCGCTTCGGCATGTTCCGCCGCCGCCTGCCGGTAGGAATACGATGATGTCGAAACCCGTGTCAATCTGGCCCCGCCGTGGGTTCGGATAATCCGGCCTTCGGCTTCAAGGTCGGCAAACAGCCGCCTTACAGTTGAATCCGAGACTCCGAGTTCCGCGCTGGCTTCTTCCACAAGAATGGCGTCACGGTCACCAAGAATCCTGAGCAGAAGTTTTCTCCGGTTCGCTACTTTCGACATCTTTAATATTATATCCTTAATTTTATAAAAGAAAATTTATCACTTCTGTACGTTTTTTCAAACATTTTGACTATTTTATTCATTATTTTGCTTGTTTTAATCATTTACTGGCATTATGATAGTTTAACGAAACAACAATTTTTAATATTATGAAAATGAAAAAGCCCAACATTTTAATGATCGTGGTACATGATCTGGGCACTCACCTGGGATGTTACCGCGATGATCCGTCAATTCCGAGCAGTAACCTGGACAGACTCGCGGAGTCCGGCGTCCGTTTTGACCGGAATTTCTGCACCGCCCCATATTGCAGCCCGAGCCGGGGTTCAATCGTCACTGGTAAACATCCGCACGTAAACGGGCTGTTAGGATTGGTTAATCTTGGCTGGGACATTGCTGACAACAATCTCTTTCTTGCCGAAGCGCTGAAGAAATGCGGATACGGGACAAGCCTTATCGGGCTTCATCACGAAGCACGAGATCCCTGGAAACTCGGTTTCGACAACATCCAGCAATTCAAAGGCAACAAATGTGCCGACGTAGCCCCGGCCGTATGCGAATTCCTGAATAGCCAGAATAACGAACAGGACAAGCCGTTCTACTGTCAGGTGGGATTCAGCGAGGTCCACAGGACCATGCGGACATTTGCCTCCTCGGGCGGCTACGAATGCAGCCCGGAGGACGTTACTCCCCTGCCCTACCTGAAGGACACCCCCGGTCTGCGTAAGGACATGTGCCAGTTCCATGGAACCATTTACGACATGGATAAAGCAGTGGGGGATGTCCTCGACACCCTCGATAAAAAATCTTTCCGCGATGATACGCTGGTAATTTTCACCACCGATCACGGCATCGCTTTCCCCCGCGCCAAAGGGACACTATATGACGCCGGGATCAATACCACGCTCCTCATGCGCTGGCCGAACGGCTTCAAGGGCAACCGTGTACAGCCGGAACTCATCAGCAATATTGATCTTTACCCGACTTTGCTCGAAATCGCCGGAGGCAAAACGCCGGAAGATGTTGAGGGACACTCCTTCCTCAAACTGCTTAAGGAACAGGAATATCAGCAAAATGAAAAGATTTTCGCGGAACTCAACTCTCTGCCGGATGACACCAAGCGATGCATCCGCACGGAAAAATACAAATACATCCGGAATTTCAACGAAGGCCCCGCACTGAATCTGCCGCACGGTCTCCGCTTGAGCCATACCGGGCTGATGATGGGCAGCGAACACTTGCAGCCAAGAAAAAAAGAAGAATTGTATGATTTGACGGCCGATCCCAACGAACAGGACAATCTTGCCGGAAATCCCGAATACACACAAATAAAGAAACAACTCGCTGAAGAGCTCCAAGCATTCCTGGAAAGAACCAACGATCCGGCACTTGCCGGAGACATACCGCGTCCGCCGGACGAAGCCGGTCGCATTCAGAATTACAAGGAAAGATGCGAAGAGCATCTTGCGAATGAGAAACAGGAGAAAACTTCATGTCAGGAATAAACCTACGCTTGGAAAAACTGTTCAGAGGCAAAAAAAACCTGGTTATTTCAGCCTTGGACCACGTAGTGGAATATGGCGACCAGCCGGGAATCGAAACCGCTGCACCGGCTATCGGGAATTGCCTTGATACCGACGCCCTGCTACTGCCCCGGTTCATGTTGAAACGCAACTGGAAACTGCTTGCCGGCGTAAACGCCCCCTCCCCGGTTGTCCGCATCAACTGGAGCGCTTCGTTCTACTACCCGCTGGAATACCGCGAAGGTTTCACTACTATCGCCACGAACGTTGAAGAAGCCGTCGAAGCCGGGGCTGAAGCGATTATCTGTTCGCTTTTCCTGGAAGAAGACAATGACCGGCGGCGCGAAACCGAAAACGTCAGGATATTCACGGAAGTTGTCCGGCAGAAAGAACGGCTGGGCATTCCCCTGATCGGCGAAGCGTATGTGGTCGAACACAAGGAAAAGACTCCTGAACAGGTTCATCTGAAAGTTAAACGGGTTTCCCGGATCATGGCGGAAATGGGCGCGGATCTTATCAAAACCTTTTTCACGGGCGACAGGTTTCACGAGGTAATTGAAAACACCCCCGTCCCGGTGTTCACCATCGGCGCGGAAAAGCTCAACACCGACCTCGACGTACTGAAAAAAGCCGAGGCTTCCGTGAAACAGGGTGCGCGCGGAATCATCTTCGGGAGAAATATTTTCATGGCGGAAAATCCTTCAGCCCTGATTAAGGCGCTGAACCTGGTGATAAATGATGCTGTAGCCCCGGAAGCGGCAGCCGGAACCTGCGGTCTGAAATAATCCGTTTGAAATATTGTCCGAACGCATGTATAAAGCTACATTCAGCCTTAAGGCATAAACTATGGCTTCAACAACAGCACAGGAACCATTACTTATCGGGCTCGACCTCGGCAGCAGCGCCATCAAGGGCGTGGCGTTGAGCGTTTCCGGGGAAGTCCTGGCTGAAGCCGAATCCCCAATGCAATTGCTCTATCCCAAAGACGGTTTCGTCGAATTCGATCCTGAAACCCACTATCTTCAAGTTTGCGGCCTGCTTAAAAAACTGCACAAAAAAACGGGAAGTGACCGTGAAATAAAAGCGCTGTCGATGGCCGCCGCCAGCGGCAACGCCCTGTTGCTCGATGAAAACTCGCGCCCCCTGACCAACATCATAAGCTGGCTTGACGAACGCGCCGTAAATGAAAAAGTTGATCTGCTTGACCGGTTTGAACCGGAACAGCTACACCGCACCGTAGGATGGCCAAAATTGGATATGTTCCCGCTGGCGCAGCTTGGCTGGCTTAAGGAAAATTCACCCGATGTTTACCGGCGCGCCGCACGATTCTGCATGAACACCGACTTCCTGCTTTACCGGCTTACCGGTAAATGGGGCATGGACCACTCCACCGCTACCACGTTCTACCTCCAGGACCAGGTGAACCGCCGCTGGCACAAACCGTATCTGGATGTCCTCGAAATCGATGAATCGCGAATATCCCCGCTATCGAAATCCGGAACTTTGCTCGGAACGCTGACAAACCGGGCCGCCGCCGATACCGGATTCAATCAGGACTGCAAAGTAATTCTCGGTTCTTTCGATCATCCCGCCGCCGCCAGGGGAACCGGAAATCTCAAAGAAGGCGACCTAATGCTTTCCTGCGGCACTTCCTGGGTGGGATTCTACCCCCTCGCGGACCGCGAACTTGCGCTCCGGCAAAACCTGCTGGTTGATCCGTTTCTGGCTCCCGGGGGGGCGTGGGGAGCGATGTTCTCCATCCCCGCGGTGGGACTCAAAATCGATAAATACTTCAATGCCCTTTATCCTGATAACAACTATGAACTGCTCAACTCTGAAGCCGCCGATGCAGAACCCGGCAAGTTCCGCATCGGCCTTGACGATGAACCGGGAATTCCGCAAAATTATTCACGGGGTGAAATTGTCCGGGCAGTAATGGAGTCGGTGTGTTTTAAAATGCGCGATAAGATCAACTCGCTCAAGCAAGCCGGGATCAAAGCCGAACGCATAACCATGGTCGGCGGCCCGTCGCGAAGTCCGGTGTGGCCGCAAATCCTGTCTGACGTCACCGCCCTGCCTTTGCGTCTGTGCGCCGGGGCCAATGCCGGAGCGGTTGGCGCGGCGCTGCTCGCGGGTATCGGCTCGGGAATTTTCGCGGATGAGGCCGGAGCGTCCAATTCCCTTAAAACCGAATGCCGGACAATCTCACCAGATCCGAAGATCTGCAAAATTTACGGGGACGAATAATGCCGGAATTTTTTACCATTAAAGACGTTGACCGGAAATTTTTCCGCGAAAACCTGTCTGAATTCCTCCCGGATAAAATCATCGACATCCACACCCATATCTGGAAAAAGGAACTGCTCGCGCCGGTAAATCCAAAAATGCAGGACAAAATCGTCAGCTGGCCTTCGAAAGTGGCGGAAACGTGTCCTGTGGAGGATCTGCTGGAATGTTACCGTCAGGCGTTCCCCGGCAAGGAAGTTACCCCGATGGTCTTTTCCCAGCTCCCGAACGGCAATGATATCAACGCACTTAACAATTATGTATCGGTTTCCGCCTCCGCCAATAACCTCCCGGCGCTAATCTTTTCGAGTCCGGAATGGAGCGCCGAAGAACTCGGGAGCAAACTAAACTCCGGAAACTTCCTCGGCATAAAAAGCTATCTGACCATGACGGATTCAAACATTCCCGCCAATGAGATTACCGTGTTTGATTTCTTTCCCCGCCACCAGCTCGAAATGATGAACGCCCGTAAAGGAATCGTAATGCTGCACCTGCCCCGTTCCCGGCGGCTGAAAGATCCCGAAAACCTGAAAAATCTGCTGGAACTCGACCGGGACTATCCCGATTTACAGGTAATAGTGGCCCACGTGGGACGCGCCTATTGCAATCCCGATGCCGGAAACGCTTTTGAAATTCTAAGGCAGACAAAAAATCTGCGGTTCGATTTCAGCGCCAACGCCAATCCGTGGATTTTCGAACAGTTGATCGAAACCGCGGGGCCGGAACGCATTCATTTCGGCACCGACCTGCCCATCCTGATGATGCGCGCCCGGAGAATATGCGAAAACGGCTTTTACGTAAATTTAGTTCCGGAAAGACTTTACGGAGAGCTTAACGATCCCCACATGCGGGAAGTCTCCGGCGAAGAAGCCGAAAAACTCACGTTCTTTGTTTATGAGGAAATCGCCGCGTTCAAACGGGCCGCTGAAACCGCCGGACTCAGCAAAGACGACATCGATAAAATCTTTTACCGCAATTCCCGCAATGTTTTAAAAAATGCCGGATGGCAGGAGAAATTATGAAAACTCTCGGAGACAGCGCCCAGCTAGCCTGGGATACGATTCAACAAAAGCCGGTCGACGGCATTCCCTCATGGGCAATCCTGCCGCTCGAACACCGGATGATCGATCGGATTGCCGGAGTGCCGGAAGGCACTTACGCCAATAATCCGGAGCCGACTTACATAAAAATGCAGCAGGCCGCCGGAACTTGCATGGTCGATCAGTATATTCCGCTCAATCCGCTTACTATCAGCGATCAGGGGTACGAAGACAATACCGAAAAATCCGCCACCACCGGCCTTGAAACCGTGGAACTCGACGGGATGATTATCGATTCGCCGGAAGCGGTCATCGAGCACATCGAAAATTTCATATTCCCGAAGCTGAAAGAAAAGCTCGAACAGAATTTTGATGCGGAAACTGAAATAATAATTACCCGGGAACAAGAAATCCAGAAAAAACTCGGAAGCAACATCCTGAAAGTTCCATATCAGGCGAAATTTCCGATGCTGCTCTACAATCAGTACGGATACACCAACTTCTTCATGGCTTTCGCGCTATACCCGGAAATGATGGAAAAGCTTTTCTCGCTCCAGGCTGACACCGCCGTAAAAATGAATCAGGCGCGGCTTCAGGCCATCCGGGGGGCAAACCTGCCCCCGTTGCTCCGCCTCGATCACGACATGGCCGACAGCCGGAGCACGCTGGCCGACATCAAGGTCCTGGACGATATCTGGTTCCCTCACTTCGCCCGGGCAATCAAGCCGCTGACAGACAGCGGAGTAAAGCTTATCTGGCACTGCGACGGCAACCTGATGCAAATGGTTCCGCGTCTGCTCGAATGCGGACTCAACGGATTCCAGGGATTCCAATATGAGGACGGCATGGATTACGAAAAAATCTGCAAAATGAAAGACCGGAACGGCAACAGCCTGATTATCATCGGCGGGGTGTCGGTAACCACCACTCTCCCCCACGGCAGTCCCGGCGACGTAAAAAAGGAAATCGACTGGCTCGTGGCAAACGGCCCGGAAACCGGATTGTTTCTCGGCGGATCAAGCAGCATCGCTCCAGGCGTTTCATGGAACAACCTTCAAACTATGCTTGAAGGATTCAAATATTACCGCACTCACGGAAAAAGATAAAGGAACAAGATCATGGGCATCAGCCTTGGATTAGTAGGTCTCGGCGCTTTCGGCAGCGCATTCGCGCCCCTGTTTAAAAATCATCCGGCAGTGGACCGCATCGGGCTTTGCGACCTGGAACCGGAACGCATGAGAAAATTCGCGGACGATCCGTTTTACCAGGACAAGCTCAACGAAAAAGATTTGTACGGTTCCCTGGACGAAATCTGCAAAAGCGATCTCGACGCACTCGTGATTATCACCCAGCACTGGCTGCATGCGCCACAGGCGGTCCAGGCGCTTGAATCCGGCAAACACGTTTACAGTGCCGTACCGGTTATCACGATCCCGGACAGCGATGAAATTCTGGAATGGTGCGATAAAATCGTCAATACCTGCAAGACTTCCGGACTCAAATACATGCTCGGCGAAACCACTTATTACCGTCCGAACGCCATGTTCTGCCGCCGCAAAGCCGCCGAAGGAGCTTTCGGAAATTTCGTATACGCGGAAGGCGAGTACTTTCACGATGTGGATCAGGGATGCAGTCTCCGGGAAGTTTATAAAAACCGCTATGCGACTACCGCCGGACGCGAATGGGTAAAATTCAAACAGAAATACCTGGAAAAAGGCATTCTCGACGGCCCGATGCACTACCCCACCCACTCCACCTCAGGCCCGGTGTGTGTTATGAACGCCCATGCGACTAAAGTTACCGCTTACGGATACCGCAACCAGAACAACGATCCATTCTTCGCCGACCACGCTTTCAGTAACGAAGTGGCCCTCTACGAAATGAGCAACGGCGCAAGTGTGCGTATCTGCGAATTCCGCGAAGTGGGCGGACCGATTGCCGACCACGAAACCTTCCGCGTTCTCGGAACCAGCGGAGCTTTCGCGGAAAACGTGTTCAGACAAAACTTCCGCACCGAACCGTTCACCGCAAAGTCAACGGAAAAAACAATACTCACCGACGAGGAAATGCGCGATCCGCTTCCCCCAGAAGTCCAAAAGGCATTTCTCGAAGCCATGAACAGCGAACGTGCCGATGACGATAAATATGATGATTTCAAACCCACCGGACACGGCGGCTCGCATCCTTACCTGGTGCATGAATTCGTTGACGCCATCGCCAACAACCGCCAGCCGGCCATCAACGCCTGGGAAGCGGTCAGATACATGGCAATGGGGGCAATGGCCCACAAGTCGGCGCTGAAAAACGGCGAACGCCTCGACGTGCCGGACTGGGGCGACGCTCCCGCTTAAAAAAGCGATAGCCATCATGAAATACAAAGAAAACTGGGAAGAGACAAAGACCAGATACCGGGACTGGTGGAACCATGAAAACCGGGACCGGTGCCTGCTCAGTATCAAAACCCGTAAAGCTAATGCCTCTTGCATTCCTCCACCACCCGAACCTGCATCGATCAGGGAGAGATGGTATGACCTCGACTCGATAAGTCAACGGGAACTCTACCGGATGGAGACTTTGTTCTTCGGCGCAGAGACGTTGCCGATCTGGTCTTCCGGGTATTCCGGGTTGAAAGCCCTTCCAACCTTGTTGGGATGCCCCGTTAAATTGAGTATGTCAACAGGCTGGTGGGACCCCATCCTGAATGACCCGGACGAAATTTCACGCCAAAACTTAAGCCTGAATGAAGACACCGAAGAATACAAGCTGGCCATGAATTCACTGCGCCGGGGGGTTCAGGAATCCCGGGGTAAATCATTGGTTTCGGTTGGCGCACTGGGCGGCAGCGGCGACACCCTCGCGGGTTTACGCGGCACCGAACAGCTATTGATGGACTGCATTGAAAGGCCCCATCAGGTGCGTGAAACGGAAGAATTCCTCATGGACATCTGGATTGACTTTTATGACCGTTGTTATGAAATAATCCGAAAAACCGATGAAGGCTCCTGCGGATGGTTTCCACTCTGGGCTCCTGGAAAATTCTATGCCGTCCAGAATGATTTTTCATTCAATGTCGGCCCGGACATGTTCCGGGATATCTTTTTGCCGGTAATTAAACGACAAATAGAATTCCTGGATTATGCCGTTTATCATGTGGATGGCGTGAATTCATTCGTCCATGTTGACGCGCTGTGCGAACTGCCCGGTCTTCAGGCTCTCCAAATCCTCCCCGGCGCGGGAAAACCAAGTCCGTTGCATTATCTTGATATTTTGAAAAAAGTCCAGAAAGCGGGAAAGAACCTCCATATTTCCATTTCGGCGAATGAACTGGAAATCGCGCTGTCGGAACTATCTTCGCGCGGACTTTTCATCAGCACTGTCGCTTCCAGCGAAACAGAAGCCCGTGAATTGATATCGAAAGCTGAAAAACTGTCAAAATTTTAGAAGGAATTTGATCATGACAACCGGCAAAATCGGCCTGTTACCGCTGTATCTGGAACTTTATGACAATATGCTGCCGGAAATGCGCGGCAAACTGCAGAATTTCCTGGATACCATCGCTTCGGAACTGGAAAAACGCGGCGTGGAAGTCGTCACCGGCGATATCTGCCGGCTGAAAAACGAGTTTGAAATGCAAATCAGCAAGTTCGAGCAGTCAGACACCGATGCGATTGTGACCCTCCACCTCGCCTACTCGCCGTCGCTGGAATCAGCGGAGGTCCTGGCGAAAACCCGGCTCCCGCTGATAGTTCTCGACACCACTCCCGATCCTGAATTCGGCTTCGACGCAAAGCCCGACATGCTCTTGTACAACCACGGCATTCATGGAGTGCAGGACATGTGCAATCTGCTGCTCCGCAACAAAAAACCGTTTTTCATTGAAGCCGGGCACTGGCGGAACTCGGATGTTCTGGACCGCACCGTGGAATGGACCAAGGCAGCTTTCCTGGCTTCCGCTTTCCGCAATCAGCGGGTCGGACTCATCGGTGAACAATTTACCGGCATGGGCGATTTCGCGGTTCCGTTTTCAGACCTTAAAAAACAATTCGGAATAGAAGTTGTTGAATTCGATTACGCGAAAATCCCGGAACTCCTGCCGGAACCGGAAGCAATCGATAAAGAAATGACCGAAAACCAAAATCTTTTTGACTGCAAACTCGATAAAGAAGTGCATCTGAACTCGGTCAAAGCCGGTCTCCTGGTCAGAAGATGGCTGAAAACGGAAAATCTTTCCGCTTTCTCCCAAAATTTCATGCACTGCGGAACGTCAACCGGCATGCCCACCGTGCCATTCCTGGAAGCTTCGAAAGCAATGGCGCGAGGCATCGGTTACGCAGGCGAAGGCGATTTGCCGTGCGCGGCGCTCCTGGCTGCAATATTCAGACTCTGGCCGGAATCGACCTTCACCGAAATGTTCTGTCCGGACTGGACCGGAAACCGGATTTTCCTGAACCACATGGGGGAACTGAATTACAAACTTTCCGGGACAAAACCGCAACTGCTCCCCTGCGGATTCCCGATCGCGGACACCAATATCCCCGCCCTCGCCGCCGGACGCTTCAAGGCAGGAAAAGCCACGCTGGTAAATCTCGCACCCGGCCCGGACGGACAATACACTTTGATCGTTGCCCCGGTGGAAGTTTGCGAACCAGCGGGAGAAGACGGAATGATAGGGATGGTGCGCGGCTGGATCAAACCGGAAATGCCGCTTCAGGAATTCCTTGCCGGATACAGTCGTTCAGGCGGAACCCACCACCTTGCAATGGTTTACGAAAATCCTGCCGATATTCTGCTCAAATGGGCGGAAATAATGAACTGGCCAGGTATCGAACTCCGTTAATATGTCCGCCGCTCTTCATTTTTCATAACTGGTTATGCATCTTCTCCGGCAATAACAGACAATGTCATTCCCATTTTTTCAGCGGCCTTAATCAGCTCATTCTTTACTGGGACCAACACAGTTTCCGCATGCGCTTTCTGTTTGTCAATATCACCGATAAAACTCTTATAGCCGTTATCTTGATCCTGTATTGCTGGTTTCAACAGGGAAGCAATGGCATCATAGGATTCGGACACATTAATAATACAAGATTGCAGTTCTCCTGAAAAGTTTTCCGAATGCCTGCGTAAAAAAGTCGCGGCTATTTCACTCCGGTGCAAAATGGCGCACGCGACTGTCGCGGCGCTCTGCCACCCACTTCCTTTATTTTCCTGGCATGGAGGACAAAAATAGGGAACTTCACGCATTTGTTTTATCCACTCATCGAGCGCATCGGTTCCGAATGCCATAAATTCAGTCTTGGAAAACGGCTTGTTCTCCTCTCCTTCTCCCCGTATCCTCTTTGTACTCTCCTGAAAAAGCCGGACCATAAGCGAAGTTTCATCAAGCTTTGTGCCGGCAAGTGAAATCGCCAGCATATTGTTTAAATCCGGGGAATCAATAATGTTGTCCGTTCTGCCATTGGGATGCGCCCCGAGAACAGTTCCGCTGTCCCTGACTTCAACGACAATTCCCGCCCACCAGGATTCAACCAATTGATCGGGGTGCGACCAGCCGCAATTACTGACAATCACTTTCCCGGAATCCATGACATTGCGAATTACAGCGAGAGGACCATTCGAAGACAAATAATCGGTCAGTTCCGAAAGGGGAACAACAGACAGCCCCAAAGCATTCCATGCAATGTCCGCTGAACCTAAACGGCTCAACCATGCCTCGGCAATCCACAACTCCTTGCAGTCATTGCAGATGTCAAATCCGGGAGCGAAAGCGTTTGTTGTCAAAACCAAAATATCTTCATAAGAAATGATTTTTCCCAGGAGCCGCGCCGCTTCCGAAACGGCAAGACAATACGAATCGTAAACGAAACCGTTTGCACGCAATTTAATCGCCGAATAATCAACTCCAGAAAAGTTTTTCCCGGTTTCCTGAAATGCGACTTTGTCCATAAGTTCTTTCCAGTTCTTGCACCCATAATCCATGGAAAGGGCAAATTGGACTTTCTGGAGGGAAACCTGCGAATCAAGAATTTCCGGGGCTGACTTCCCCGCGAACTGGTGAAGTTGCCTGAGAACATCACAACATGACGGATCGGCATGTTTGTGGGCTTTGAGGATCGACTTTGCTTCAAGTTTCAGAAACCTGGCGGACGATTTAGGCGGTAATGACCTGGTCATTGTATGCCTCCTTTTCATTTATTCTGCCCGGCGTCCGCTATCACAGGCTGAAAAAGAGGTTAAAACTCATATATCAACAGAGGCGACTTATATTCTTCCGGCAGACGTCGAGGCATCCTCCAATGCCAATATCTATACTATATTAAATTCCCATGGGAATAGCAAGAAAAAATTTGCTGGAATCGCAAAGTATTACAGTGGTCACGCGATCCGAACGTGACCATTCCCCCGGCAAAGCAACATAGCACTTTGCCCATTTCAGTACTACATCAGACAAGAAATTTTAAATAAAAAGCGTTCAATATAACTTGTTATACCGCAAAAACAGTCTTGACACGACACTAGTGTTCTGTCAACGCTGTTTTTTCGGTATGATTGCGAAGATTTTGAGATTGATTCGTATTCTGAAAGGCCGCCGATACCGAGGTATCGAAGGTTTTTGAAGGGTACGAAGTCAAGCTTAAAAGAACGCAGCCGTTTTGCGGCAAGCTTCTTGCAGTTGTATTTTTCCTTTTCTCCTTCGGGAAATATCCATATTTCCTCTCGGTCAAAAAAAACAAAATCCAATCTACAATATAACTTGTCATACCGCAAAAACAGTCTTGACAGGACACTAGTACTTGAAACAGCCTTCACTGTCTTTGAATGAGGAGGGAACCGGGGTATCGGTCTCCTTATCCTCATCGGGATTGATAACTTTGGTTAACCCGGACACGGTACGAACGCATTTTTTCCCCGCAGGAGTTTCTTTCAAAGTGAAACTCCAGGTCTGGTCTTCGTCGATCAAGCCAAAGTCCTGGGAATTTATTCCCATCATTCTTTTTCTTGTCCACATGTACCAACCGCCGCCGTACTTGCCTGCTTTAAGCGACACTCGAATCGATCCTTTTGGCAATGTGCGCTTGAATTTAGTGGGGCCTTCCAGGATAAATATCAATCTATGGGGAGTGTTGTTGACCAATGTAACGATCACCCGGCCATCGTTTTTGGATTTTGTTTTTACGGCTTCCTTTTCTTCGGACCCGTTCTTTGCCGCTGCCGCTGCTGCCGCCGCTTCCATTTCCCGCCGTCTTTTACATACCGGACATTCCGCCGCCACTCTTTCTTCACCCATTCTGACTTTAGTGCTGAAAACAATAGACGCCACGTCTTTTAGTTTACCGATTCTTTCGGTTCCGTCCGGGAGCCTGATCTTCAACTTGCCATTTTCGTATTTAAGCACTTCACAGTCGATTATTTTTCCCGAGCGGGTAACTATCATGTCTCCGGCGGCAAGCGAAAGTGACAACAGGCATAGAAACAGGGCAACAATCAGTTTCATTTACAAATCTCCTTCATAATTCACGCCGGATTCAGCCCCAAATAAAGAATCCGGTATTTCAATCCGTTTTGTTTTTTTCAGCTTCTTCCAGGGCTTCCCGCAATTGCGGAAGAAGTTCACGGGCGCTGTTACGGGTACGTCTCAGATAATCCGGCATTCCCCAAATGTCTTTCATGTCGCAGTCTATTTCAGCAGTAAGGAAATATTCCTGGTGTCGGCGTGACCGGACAATTATTTCGCCGTTGGGGTCAATCAGGTAACTGTCGCCATAGCCGATCCCTTCGCAATTGAGTCCTTTGTCGGGGCCGAGATTGACATTGTTACAGCGCATGAACCAGATTCCGTTTTCAACCGCCCTGGCAGTATGGTCGGCGCGTACTTTCATGAAATGTCCAAGCAGACACTTGGTTTTGATATAATTGTAATGCGGAGCGAAAATAATTTTTGCTCCCTTGAGCGCCAGGATTCTGGCCGGTTCGATGTAGCCGCCGTCCGCGCAGATGACGATACCGTATTTTATGCCGTTTTTCTCGAATACCGGAAACTCCCGGCCCGGAGTTTCATGCACCGAACAGGGGAAGGCTTTGCGGTACGCGCCGATGATTTTTCCATTTTCAACTACAATAACGGTATTGTAAATCTTACCGTCTTTTTTCTCGTTCAGTCCCACCAGGATAGTCGGAGTGAATTTTTCTACCCGTTTCAGGAAGTCCGCAACCTCCGGGCCGTCCAGCGGCCAGCTGTGTTTTTTGAATGGTTCGGCGGCTGCGAAATATCCGGTAAGAAAGCTTTCGGGGAAAACCATGATATCCCGTTGATTTTTTTCCGCGAATTCCAGGCCGTGGATTACTTTGGCAATATTCTTTTCATAATCTCCCGGCGCGCATTCACACTGGTAATGTCCAACCTTTAGTATCTTAGACATGGATATCTCTTTCTCCTGAAGTTTATATTTTTCACGGAACAATATTTGCTAAAATTCTCCGGATATGGAAATATACAATATAGCATCATGACTGGATTTCTATCCGTCGCGGAAAAAATTACCTCCGGCATTTTGCAGGGAATGAACTCCGGCTTATATTCATATTAATGATTAGGTCGCGGCCCGGGGGGATTTTCAGATGGGGAAAAATGACGGCGTGAAAACAGTTTCGGCAGACAAACTGCCGATGATAAGCGCTTCTTTTCTTGTGCTTGGCAACGTACTTGGGGTAGGAGTGCTGGCACTGCCGGTCAAAACCGGACTTTCCGGTTTCGTGCCGGCGCTGTGCGGAATTCTGCTCGTATGGACAATGATGCTTGTTTCCGCCTGGATCATCGCCTATCGGATCGGCAATCGCAAACATTTCGATATTCCATCGTTTTATCATCAGGAGATTGGTTCCATCGGCAAATGGCTGGCGATTGCCTGCAACCTGATCCTGCTTTACGGGGTGCTGGTTGCATACCTCAGCGGTATTTCCAAGATTATCGTGAATATCTTCAATATCCCGATTCCCCAGGGAGTCATCGTGGTTTTCTATTTTGTCCTTGTGACAAGTCTGGTTATGTTCGGCATGGGAATCCTCCGCAAAGGAAACATGCTGGTAATCCTGGGCATCTGGGTTACATTCGCGATAATGGTTTTTACCGGAATAAAGGACTTCAATCATAAACTGCTGTTCAATACCTACGACTGGGAATTTGTTCCGCTGGGGCTTCCCGTGGTGGTTTCGGCATTCCACTTCCATAATATTATTCCCACGGTCTGCCGGGCAATGCGGCACGACCAGAAGGCAACCCGCAAAGCAATCTTTATCGGGGTTTTCCTTGGCCTGATAATCAATCTGGTGTGGGTGGTGATCGTCCTCGGGACCCTCCCGGAAAGCAACCTTGGCGTCGACAATATTTATACCGCCAATACCCAGAACTGGCCGGCAAACATCCCGATGTCGGACATGCTTCACTCGGAGACTTTCAAATTTGCCGGATTGCTCTTTGCGCTCCTGGCGGTCACCGCTTCATACATGGCGAACGGAACCGGACTTTTCGGATTCGTGCGTGACCTCACCCACGTATATTTCAAGACCAGTAACAAAGCCCTTGCCGGAGCGCTGGCGTTTATCCCTCCGCTGGTTATCGCGCTGATCTATCCCGACATTTTCCTCGTGGCCCTGACAATTGTCGGCGGCATCGGCGAAACCATCCTGTTCGCGGTCCTGCCGGGATTTATCCTGATCCGGCTCTCGTGGCGAAAGTCGAAATCCCTTACCACTGTCGGCGTCCTGATGTTCCTCCTGGGATCGTTCATTACCATCTTTGTCCTCTGCCAGCAAACCGGAATCACCAACCTTAAACCGCCGCAAGGAACCCATGTCAAGGCGGAAAAGGGAATTTAGGAATTAGGGATAAGGGGTTAGGCTTTAGGCTTTAGGCTTTAGAAATAAAATCAGGCGTTACGCCTGTCGCCATCGCGGTCATTTTCGATATTTATTTTCTCGGCTTGCTTTTCCCCTAAAATACCGATGGCTATGATTGCCAGCCCGGTTAATATTGTTGATACAAGCCAAATAGCCGGATAAGTAACCCATCCGCACCATAAAGTAATACCAAGTGATCTTAATAAAATCCATAGCCCAAAAATTCCGAATATTGGTGGAAATATTGCTCCGTCCATTACCGGTACCATACCTTCCACGCCTCCACACGATGTGTAGGATACATGTAACTTAAAAGGAAGTACAAAAAGGAAATTGCTATAAAAATTATACCTATTGTCATCATGATTATTTAACCCAAATACAATTTTATTAAAAGTAATTTTACACCAAACTCATAAATTGGAAAAAGGATGATTACTTTTCCGGGAAATCTTGGTTTGGTTGTGGAGGAATGGCAAAATGGTGGTATTTTGTCATATGGGCGGGATTGCAAAGCATCCCGGACATTATAATCCAAGGCCTGCCTTGGCTTTTTGTAAAAGGATGTGGGGTTTGGGGAGAAGGAAATAAACTTTCTCCAAAAAGTTTTTGTCTTCTCCCCAAGCTCTAAGTATTTTTATATAAGAATTTAGAATAAGAAAATAAGGGAGAATATGATTATGTTGAGTTTTGCGGAAGAAATTTATTTGTTGGCTCTGGACGATTTGAGCGGGGAAATTACGATTCCGTCCAAGGAGATCGTGCTGCACAGCGCGTTGATCGGGGCGGCCCTTTGCGAACTGTCGTTTCAGAACCGGATCGACACCGACCACGAGTATTTGTATGTGGTGAATGACGAAGCTGTCGGGAATCCGCTGCTTGACGAGATTCTCGACGAACTGAAAAAGAACACCGGGGAAAAGGCAACGCTTTATTCTTCGCTCAAGTCGCTGCTGCCGAGAGCGAAGGACATCGAGAAGAAAATCCTCAAACTCCTGCTGGACAAGGGAATCCTGAAGAAAGAGGAATCGAAAGTGCTCTGGTTTTTTCCGACCCGCCGCTATCCGTCGATCGACAGTAAGGAGATCAAGGACGTGGAAACGCGCCTGCGTGAACTTGTCACTTCCGACGCCATTCCCGAGCCGCGTGAAGCAGTGCTGGTAAGTCTGGTATATGCCTGCGGACTGTTCGAGGAAATATTGTCACCGCGCGAATTCCGGCGCAACGAGGACCGGATCAAACAGCTTGCGAAAATGGACTTGGTAGGCCAGAAAGTCCAAGAGCTTATCGACCAGATCAATGCATTCCGCAGTCTGGCTATGGGCGGAATCTAGCGTCATATTAAGGCTGTTTTTGTAACAAGATTGCGAAGATTTTGAGATTAATTCGTATTCTGAAAGGCCGCCGATACCGAGGTATCGAAGGTTCTTGAAGGGTACGAAGTCAAGCTTAAAAGAACGCAACCGCTTTGCGGCAAGTTTCTTGCAGTTGTATTTTTCTTTTTCGGGAAATATTCATATTTCCTCTCAGTCGAAAAAACAAAATCCCATCTACAATATAACTTGTCATACCGCAAAAACAGCGTTGACATGACACTAGTATCATGTTCCACATAGAACCTTGATAATGCGTAAGTAATTTTTCCTTCCGCCCTAAAACTCCATCATGGAATCAGCCCTGCAACATGCAATCTTGGGGGATAATACTGTTCACTGATGGGGAAATTAAGTGCCGATCAATGTCAAACCGTCTTTAAGCCCAGGCGTAACGTCTGGTTAGAATTTGGTTAGTTGGCTTGACATTTGCAAAAACAGAATAATAGTAATCATTACTGAAGTGCAAAACTGGAAAAAATGTGGGGCATTGGAACAGAAATGAAGCTAAGCAACACCAATCAACGTCGAATTATTCTTGAGGAACTGAGGAAACTGAAGACTCATCCAACCGCCGATGAATTGTACAGCATCGTGCGTGAACGGCTTCCGCAGATTAGCCTTGGTACTGTCTACCGGAATCTGGAACTGCTGTCGGAAGCGGGAGAGATCCTGAAGCTGGAATTGAGCGGAAAACAGAAGCGATTCGACGGTGATATCCGGCATCATCATCACTTTCGCTGCAAGGACTGTGGAAAAGTAATGGACGTCGATTCATCGAAAACCGTTGAAGTAGATAAGGCGCTGGACAAAGTCAGCCGGGAAATGAAATGTCAGGGATATCGTCTGGAGTTCATTGGCTCCTGCAAAGATTGCCCTGCTTTGAACTGAGGTAAATATCGTTTTAATATAATCATACTAACCAGAATCATAAGGGAGAAATAAAAATGACAGCTAGAAGCGTTAAAGGAACTGAGACCGAAAAGAACCTGCTGAAGAATTTTGCGGGGGAATCCCAGGCCAGAAACCGCTACAGTTATTTTGCGTCAGCGGCCCGTAAGGAAGGTTATCTGCAGATCGCGGACATCTTCGAGGAAACGGCCGAACAGGAACGCATGCACGCAAAACAGTTTTTCAAATACCTGGAAGGCGGAACACTTGAAATTACCGCATGTTATCCGGCGGGCAAGATCGGGACTACCGAGGAAAACCTTATCGCCGCCGCCGCGGGTGAACACGAAGAGTGGTCTGAGCTTTATCCGGCTGCCGCTGAAGTGGCTAAGCAGGAAGGTTTCAATGATATTGCCGCTACTTACCGGGCCATCGTGGTTGCGGAAAATCATCATGAAAAGCGCTACAAAGCCCTGCTGAAGGAAGTGCGGGAAAACAGCATGTTTGAGAAAGCTGAAGAAGTGGAATGGACATGTATGCGGTGCGGGTACGTGCACAAGGGCACAAAGCCGCCGAAGGTTTGTCCAGCCTGCAAACATCCAACTGAGCATTATATTTTATTGAATGAAAAATACTGAACCGGTATTTTTCACTAGTAACTCAGAACCGAAAGGGAGGTAAGGAAAATGAAGAAACACGAAATCTACAAGTGTGCTGACAGTCCGCTTACGGTGGAATTGCTTAATGCCGCTGATAAATGTTGTTCAACGCTGGTCTGCTGCGATGCGCCAATGAAGTTGATGGAAGAAAAAGGCGCCGCCGCGGAAGGCAAGGAAAAGCATGTGCCGGTAGTGAAAGACGGCAAGGAAGGAATCCGGGTCGAAGTCGGTTCGGTTCCCCATCCGATGGCGGAAGAACATTACATCGAGTGGATTGAAGTGATCAACGGCCCGTATGTCAACCGGATCTATCTCAAGCCGGGACAAGAGCCGGCCGGGGAATTCTACGTTCCGAAGCAGGAAGGCCAGATTGTCCGCATATACTGTAACGTGCACGGGCTCTGGAGGGCATAAAAATGCTTAACAAGAAGCTGGAAAAGGCCATTAACGATCAGCTTAATTTCGAGCTGTATTCATCGTATATTTATCTTTCGATGTCTGCCTATTTCAGTTCCATCGGTCTCGACGGTTTTGCCAACTGGATGCAGATCCAGACTGAAGAGGAAGTTGTTCACGCCATGAAGTTCTACAAATATGTTCTCGAACGTGACGGAGTGGTGCAACTCGACAAAATCGACAAGCCTAAGCTGAAATGGAAGACCCCGCTGGAAGCATTTGAAGATGCTTATAAGCATGAACAGATTGTTACCGGCAGGATCCACAAGCTCATGGACCTTGCGTTGGAAGAAAAAGACCATCCGACCGTAAGTTTTCTCCATTGGTACGTGGACGAGCAGGTTGAAGAAGAAGCCAACGCCAAGCAGATTGTTGACCAGCTTAAACTGGTCAAGGACGCTCCCCAGGGATTGTTCATGATCGATAAGGAGCTTGGCGCCCGGGTATTCAATATGCCCGGCGGAGCTGGCGTAACCCTGTTCGGGGTTGCACCGACAGCCTGACCAAAACATTTGCGGGTTAAGCCGTTTCCTAATAAAAAACCAGCAATGGTCCGGGGATTCGCCCTTGAATTCCCCGGACTTTAAATTACCTTGAAAAAACTGGTAATTAGGAAGAGAGGCACAAATCATGGCTGAAATATTCAACGCATACGAGATATTTGAGATAGCCGAGCAGATCGAACGCAACGGCGGAAAATTCTACCGCAAGGCCGCAGCGATCGCTAAAACCGAAGACGGCAAAAAATTTCTTACTCATCTTGCCGAAATGGAAGATGAACACGAAAGTTTCTTCGGGAAACTCAAGGAGAAATTCGGCCTCGATTCCGGCGGCGAATTCCCGGATTTTGATAACCAGATGCTTGGATATTTACAATCCATGGCCGCCGAAAAAGTCTTCGGCAATACCGATGATCCCTCGGATACCATCGATCCCGAATCACACATCGAAGATATTATCAAAATTGCCATCGAGTTTGAAAAAAACACAATCGTCTATTTTTCTTCCGTGAAGGAAGCAGTTCCCCCGGAATTCGGCAAAGACAAGATCGATGCTCTTATCCGGGAGGAAATCAGCCACATTGCCCTGCTGGTGTCAAAACAGCATGAACTCAGACTAATCAAGAAAGAGCAGAACGGCTGATCATGAGAGAATTCGCAAAAGCAGTAAAGATAACCGATAAAGTCTATTGGGTTGGCGCAATCGACTGGTCTATCAAGGATTTTCACGGATACTCCACCGACCGTGGAACAACATACAACGCCTATCTGGTTTTGGCCGATAAAATTACCTTGATCGATACCGTAAAAGCTCCGTTCAGGGAAGAACTGATGTCGAGAATCAAGTCCGTGATCGATCCCGGTAAAATTGACATTATCGTCTCGAATCACGCGGAAATGGACCATTCCGGCAGTTTGCGGCAGGTTGTTGCCGAAGTCAAACCGGAGAAAGTCTTCGCTTCCGCAATGGGGGTGAAAACCCTTAATGCCCATTTTGACTTGGATTTTGAAATCACCCCGGTCAAAACCGGCGACGGCATTAGCCTCGGCAACATGGAACTGACATTTGTCGAAACCAAGATGCTGCACTGGCCCGACAGCATGTTCACTTACCTGAAAGAGGAAAAAATACTGTTTTCGCAGGATGCTTTCGGAATGCACCTGGCTACCGACCGGCTGTTTGAAGATGAAAACGAACCGGATATTATCCACTGGGAAGCCCTGAAATATTTTGCGAATATCCTGTTGCCGTACTGTCCGCAGATAACCCGGCTGGTAGAGTCCCTGCCGGACCTCAATCTCGATATCAGGATGATTGCTCCCGATCACGGGCCCATCTGGAGGAAAGACCCGATGGTTCCCGTGAAAAAATACACGGAATGGGCAAAGCAGAAACCGAATAAAAAAGTAATCATTATTTACGATACCATGTGGCAGTCCACCGCTTTGATGGCAAGGACCGTTGCCGATGGCGTCATGGAATCCGGCGCCGAACCGCATGTAATCCACATGGGCTCGAAAGACCGCAGTTTCGCCGCTACCATGATGCTGGACGCCGGCGGCTTGATCGTCGGGAGCCCGACCCTCAACAACAACATCTTTCCCACTATGGCGGATGTGTTGACCTACCTGAAAGGACTGCGTCCAAAAAATCTGATCGGTGGCGCATTCGGTTCCTACGGATGGGGAGGAGAGGCGGTCAGGCAGCTTAACGAGTATCTTGA
This sequence comes from Victivallales bacterium, assembly GCA_963678815.1. Taxonomy (GTDB): domain Bacteria; phylum Verrucomicrobiota; class Lentisphaeria; order Victivallales. Next base: position 1,049,802 of record OY787460.1, on the reverse strand, counting down.
AGATATGAGTGTGGAATTAGTTTCCGAGGGAGTAAAAGTTAAATACGTTCCCGGAAATGAAGACCTTCAGCAATGCAGAGAACTTGGTAAAAATGTCGGGGAAAAATTAATTGAGCTCATCGGGAAGAAATAAAAAAGATTCGAGAATGGACTTGTTCAAGACCCGGGTCATTACCGAGGCCGACATGTCACGCAAGTCCGTGCCAATTGTCTGTGCAGGATGCAACAAGGTTTTCAAGATAGAAATAAAAAATGTCAGTGACTCCCAGAAAACCGGGGTGTCACATGGATATTGTCCGGAGTGTCTCGAAAAGATGCACAACGATCTGGACAAGGAATAATCAGAACTAAAAAAGAAAGGAAAAACACAATGCAAAAGTATGTATGTGACGCATGTGGTTACGTCTATGATCCCGCAAAGGGAGATCCCGATAACGGAATCGATCCAGGTACCGCCTTCGCGGACCTGCCGGACGACTGGACTTGTCCTGAGTGCGGTGTTGGCAAGGATGAATTTTCGCCTGCCTGAGACGGCCCATGAAATGTCTTAAGCGGAATTTCCGAACCGGGAGTTCCGCTTTTTTTTCGTGCCGGTGAGTTGGTCACAGCCAAGGATGGCCCTTGGATTGAAACTGCCGGAATGCTTTGCTATTCCAGCGGAAAATTGTTGGAATTCACAGCTTATGGTTGTTATATAATTACCTTTATACGCAACGGTTCGACAGAGTCTCGCCTTTCATTCTGTTGCGTTGCAAACGGTTGTCCTGTCCTGGCGGGCGAAGCTCCCGCTGAACCGTTCCCAGACAATCGTGGGATATAGGTAAATAAGTATATGACAACCATTAACTGTGTATTAATCGATTACGAGAATAGGAGTGGCGATAGCGAGGATGCACTCCTATCACTTATCCATATGGAAGAAGCGTTTGGCTTTGTCCATGAACGATTCCATGATGGGATGGGATGAACCGTCTTTAACCTCTTCCGCATATTCCTTGAGCAGTTCTTTCTGCTTGGAGCTAAGTTTGGTCGGAATTTCGATGGCAACGCGCACATGCTGATCACCCCGGCCATGACCGCGCAGCGACGGCATCCCTTTGCCGCGCATCCTGAACACTGTCCCGTGTTGGGTTCCTGAGGGGATTTTCAGCGTTTCCTTACCGGCAACAGTGGGTACTTCAACAGTCCCGCCGATAGTAGCGGTAGCAAAATCGATCGGCACTTCGCACATCAGATCATCACCGTCGCGGACAAATACATCGTGCTGTCTAACGTGCAGAACCACGTAAAGATCGCCGTCCGGACCGCCGCGCAGTCCGCCTTCGCCTTCGCCGCCGACCCGCAGGCGCGAACCAGTATCGACGCCCGGCGGAATATGGATTTTCAGTTTCTTGCCTATGCTTTTCCGGCCTTCGCCATGACATTCCCGGCAGGGATTGTCGATAATCTGGCCTTCACCCTGGCAGACCGGGCAAGTCTGGCGTACCGTGAAGAATCCCTGCGACATCGCCACCTGGCCGGAACCACCGCACTGACTACAGGTTTTCCGGCTGCTGCCCGGTTCCGCACCCTGTCCGCCGCAACGCTTGCAGGTTTCCAGTTTATGTACGTGGATTTCTTTATCAATACCCAGAACGGCGTCTTCAAAATCTATTTCAAGATCGTAGCGCAGGTCTGCTCCCTGCTGAGGACCGGTATGTGAACGTCTCCTCCCGTCCCCCATGCCGAACAGGTCCTCGAAAATGCTTCCGCCACCGCCACCTCCGCCGAATACTTCACTGAAGATATCGAATGGATCGTGGAACCCGCCGAAGCCTCCGGCGCCGCGTCCGCCGCCGCCGCGCTTGAACGCGTCTTCACCATATTGGTCGTATAGCTGGCGCTTTTCCGGCGTACTTAGAATTTCATAAGCGTGGGAAATTTCCTTGAATTTGTCTTCGGCGGCCTTGTCCCCGGGATTTTTATCGGGGTGATATTTCACGGCCAGTTTGCGGTAGGCCTTCTTGATTTCGGCAGCCGAAGCGTCCCGGCTTACTCCCAGCAGGTTATAATAATCGGAATTACTCACAATCGCGGTCCGTTCGTTGAAAATTCACAAGATACATTATTCTTCCGGGCCGCTGCTGACCACCACCCGGGCAGGCCGGATGACGCGGTCGCCCATCTTGTAACCGCAATTCCACTGTTTGATCACTTGTCCTTCGGGAACGGTATCGGACGCCTCGGTAGCAACCGCTTCGTGCAGATTGGGATCGAATTCCTTGCCATTGGCGTCGATACGGTCTATGCCGTATTCTTCGAGGGCCTTGCCGAAATCGGTCTGGATCATTTTCATGCCCTGCATCAGCGACTCGATATTGTCGGAATTTTCCGCCGCCATCATCGCCATGTCGAAAGTATCGAATACCCGCAGCATCGGGATCAGCGTATCTATCACCGCGCTTTTCCGGCTTTCGAGCATTTCGTTGTAACTGCGCTTCCGATAGTTTTCAAAGTCGGCGCGGAGCCGCAGATTTTTCTGTTCGAGTTCGTCGATTTCCTGCTGGAGGTCCGCGAGGGTCGGGGCTTCGTTGCCGGCTTTTTCAGAGGCTTCCGGGACATCTTCCCCCATAATTTCCACTTCCGGAACTTCAGTTTCCGGATTTTCTTTATTTAATTTGAATTTTTTCTTCATTATATATCACCATCCTTTCCGCACGGATTATTTACTGTCCTTTGTTTCCGCCTGAATGCCGGTAACCATCAGGTCCGCGACCCGTTTCGAGAACTGGAGCGGATCGGGGAGCTGTACGCCTTCGGTCAGGAGTGCCTGATCGTAAAGCAGTTCGGCGTATTCCCCAAGCTTCGGGTTTTTCGCGTCTTTGCCGAACAGGTTTTGCAGGCCCGAGATCAGCGGGTGCGACGGATTAAGTTCCAGGATGCGTTTGGTTTCGGGCATGGCCTGATTCATCGCCTTCATCACTTTTTCCATGTAGGCGCTGGGATCGTACTCGTCGGCTACCAGGCAACATGCGCTGTCGGTCAAGCGGCTGGAAAAACGCACTTCCTTAACCTTGTCTTCGAGTTTTTCCTTGAGGAACTTCACAAGGTCGCCATGTTCCTTTTCGGCTTTCTTGATTTTCTTTTCGGCTTCTTTTTTTGCTTCTTCGCCGAGATCTAGTTCGCCTTTGCCAACAGCCTTGAGATTTTTCTCTTTGTACTGCTGCATGCCCTGGACAACCCACTCGTCGATGGGGTCGGTCATGAAGATAACGTCGAAACCGCGGCTCTTGAGCTGTTCGAGGTGCGGAGAATTCTCCAGTACGTTACGGTTTTCGCCCACGATATAGTAAATATCCTTCTGTTCCGGCGGCATTGTCTTAACGTACTCGTCAAGGCTGATCAGTTTGCCGGCTTCACCCTTCATTGTTTCGTAGAGCAGCAAGTCCTGGAGTTTGTCTTTGTTGGCGTAATCGGTGTGAACGCCCTCCTTGATAAGACGGCCGAATTCCTTGTAGAACTTAAGGTAATTTTCATGATCCTTGTCCTTAAGGTTTTCAAGTTCCTTCAGCACCCGCCTGGTCAGGTTTTTGTTGATCTTGCGGATCTGGGGGTTGTCCTGGAGCATCTCCCGCGAGATGTTCAGCGGCAGATCGCTTGAGTCAACCACTCCCTTGAGGAAACGCATGTACTCAGGAACCAGGTTCGGGCAACTGTCGGTTATGAATACCCGGCGCACGTAAAGCTGGAGATTTTTCTTGCGCATCTCCGGCATGAACAGGTCGAATGGGGCATGCGACGGAATGTAGAGCAGCGCCTTGAATTCGGAAGTTCCCTCCGCCGAGTAGTGAATGTGCCGCAACGGTTCCTGGTCGAAGTGGGCCAGGTGCTGGTAGAACTGCTTGTATTCTTCCTCGGTGATTTCGCTTTCAGGACGCAGCCAGATAGCTTTCTGAGAATTCAGAACTTCATCCTCGACGGTTTCCGATTCGTCGTCGTTCTTTTTCTTCACGGGCATCACTACCGGATGTTCGATGAAGTCGGAATACATCTTGACAATCTCCCGGACTTTCCAGTCTTCAAGATAAGATTTTTCATCGGGCTTGAGATGCACGGTTACCGTGGTCCCGGGCTCGGTACGGGCGCATTCGCCGATCTTGTAACCGTCTTCTCCGGTGGACGACCAGCGCACGGCCGGAGCGTCGCTCCCCGCTTTCTTGGTTTCGAGTTCCACCTTGTCGGCAACCATGAACGCGGAGTAAAAACCCACGCCGAACTGACCGATAAGTTCCGGTGACTTTTCTTTTTTCTGCTCTTTGAGCGCTTCCAGGAAAGCCTTGGTTCCGCTTTTGGCAATGGTCCCGATGTCGCGGACAACTTCTTCCTCGGTCATGCCGATACCGTTGTCGCTGATGCGGATAACGTCGTTTACCTTGTCCGGCTCAACGCGGATCTGCCATTCCTGGGTCATTTCCGGTTTTTTGAGCGACTCGAAACGGGCCTTGTCGATGGCGTCGGCGGCGTTCGCGATCAGTTCCCGGAGAAAAATGTCCTTATTCGAATAAACTGAATGCACCATCAGATGCAGCAGTTGCTGTACTTCTGTTTTAAATTTTCTGGTTTTATCAGCCATAATGAATTCCTCTTGTTTTATATAAAATGATTAATTATTTCGTGTTCTTCGTGGTAAAATTTTTTTTACTCAGGAAGCGGAAGCGGTTGCCTTTTCGGATGACTTGGGCTTGCTGTCCTTCTTGCTGTCCTTACCTGAATCGGACTTGCCGTTGCTTGAAGACGCGGCGGATTTGTCCTTTTTGGCGGCCTTCTGATAGCTGTCCGACCGGTAGTCGGTGCAATAGAATCCGCTGCCCTTGAAAATAATTCCCGCGCCGGCGCCGATCTGTCGTTGCAGACCGTTTTTTCCGCACTCGGGACATTTTGTCAGCGGTTTGTCCAGCATACTCTGGAAAATCTCCATTTCCTTATGGCATTTCCGGCAAACATAGTCATATGTCGGCATAATTAAACTCCTTGATTTTTTTACAAAAATTATTTCGCCTGTACTAAGCAGGTATTGTGCCAGTAAAACGATAAATATCTGTAAGTCTCGTGTAGTAAGGAGATAATAAATATAAAAGAAAATGCCTGCAATGAGGTAATCTGCGCCATTGTGTCACACCGGCGACACCCGTTGTTGAATTTCTCTCATGCCGGGGCATATTGACAGCAGTTCGCAGGTAGTATTTTTATTTAACCACAGAGTTCACTGGGAACACAGAGGGAAATGAAGAAAATCCTGTTAATAATTATTTTGCTCTACAATGTTGCCTTGTTTGGATTCTATATTTACATGAACGTGGTGAAACATTCCATGCCGACTTACGTGTTATCATTTACCATCGTAAATATTGCACTGCTATCCGGCTATTACGGAATGCTTTACCGGAAGAAAACAAAATAAAGTTTATCTGCGTCCCGACGCCTCCACGGGAGAACAAAATAGATACGATTGCGATTCGCAATGGATACCAAGAAGTCTTTTACGCCTGATGCCGGTAGCGTTCGATGACTTCCTCCTGGACTTCCGGGCAGAGATTCACGAAGCGTCCGGAGTATCCGCCGACGCGGACAATCAGGTTCTGGTACTGTTCGGGATTTTCTTTGGCCTTGAGCAGTTCTTCGGTGGAGGTGGTGTTGCCTTGGTACATCTGGCCGCCGAGGTCGAAAAACACCCGGAGCAGATGTTCGAGATTATCTTCCGTTGCGGCATCGGGAGCCAGGTCCCACATGTTGCTTACTCCGCCGGAGAACCGCCAGAGTTCGATATTGGTGGCGGAGCGCATGGCGGTGGTGATGCCGTCCTTCATCGAGGAACTTTGCGGGGTCACGCCCTGGGCGATAGGGGTTCCGGCTTTGCGTCCGTCCGGAGTGGCGGCGAGGGCATGACCGGTTATCGGTGCCATCCTGAAGGTCATGATCATCGGTTTGACTCTGCCGCCGAGGTCGTTTGTGTATTCGCCGTAAATCCCGCAGACGTCTTGAACCACGCGTTTTACCGTAGCATCGGCTTCGCTGTTGCCCTGTCCGTATTTGGGAAGGTTGAGCAGACGTTTCCGCAAAGGTTCGTTATCCTTGAAGTCGGAGCGGAGCGCTTCGAGCATGTCCTTGCCGGAGATGAACGCGTTTTTGCCGAAAACCGCCAGTTTCAGGGAGTAAAGACTATCGCCGATATTCGGGATACCGAGCGGAGTTGAGCCGTAGTCTTCGTATTTCGCGCCGCCGTCGTTGATGATCCGGCCGCGTTCGATGCAGTTTTCCACCATACTCGAAATAAAGTACGGCGGCCTGAATTCGACAAAATTTTTCCTGGTAATGTCCATGTACTTGAACGTCATAAACAGAATTCGGCGCAGTTCCGATTCGAAATCGCGGTAGAGTTCCTCGAACGATGTGTAATCCGCGAGGGTTTTGCCGTTGAGTTTCGGGATCAGGTTTTTACCGGTCTGCATGCACACGCCGCCGTTCATTATCAGTTCGAGGACTTTGGCGGTATTGAAAAATCCGGTAAAAAGCAAATCGCCATTCATGCCGTGGGGAGAAATTTCCATGCATCCGCCGCACATGTACATCCGGGCGTCCTCTTCCGGAATTCCGCCTTTGACGATTGCCTTGATAATCGACTTGTCATTGAGGATCTGGGCGCGGTTGCTGCCGTCGCGGAGGTATTTTGCCGCGAGTTCGAGCAGTTCCCGAGGAGCGTTTTCCGGAATCCGGACATATACCGACGGATGGGTGATGTTGAGTCCGCAAATCGATTCCACCACGATTTTACTGAGCGGATTGTAGGCGCAGGAACCATCCGGCGCGGTCCCGGCAACCACGATGGTCTCTACATAGCCGTCATGATTTTTGAACCTTGCCTGAAGGCGGATAAAGAGTTCGTCGATTATTTCCCTTGCTTCTTCCAGGGATGTTTCGCCGGTTTCCAGGTCTTTTTCAAGGTAAGGCCAGAGATAGTAGTCGAACCTTCCGGGGCCGTTGCCGCCGAGGGGAAGCTCCATGAACGCGGCCAGATAGGAAAGATAAAACGTCTGGACCGCTTCCCGGAAATTCCGTGCGCCGAAGCGCGGCACCCGGCTGCACATTTCGATGTTTGCTTTGATTTGTGCTTTGATTTCCGGATCGGAAGTTTCGGCAAGTTTTTCGCGGAGAGCATCGAGGTAACGCCCGTTCCAGGCAAGCAACCCTTTCAGGGCGATCGCCATGCAGTCGACAACTTCTTTTCCCTTTTCATCGAGACCAGGACGTGCAGCCTTGATTCTTTCGAGCAATCCTTCCACGCCGCCGGCTATGAGCCAGTCCCAGTGCCAGCCGATGTGTCCCCCGGCGCAGTGGAAAGTGGATAACCAGTATTTGCCGGAATTGTCCGGATCGTCGATTCCGGTGAGGGTGATGAGTTCAGGCATTTCCTTTTCAGCCTGTTTTTTGCTGATTCCGTGATAATCGAAATCCTCCCACAGTTTCCGTTCCGAGTCCGGCCAAGGTTCCGCCTGACACTTGATTCCCACCAGGAGTTCATTGCCGTAAACCTGCGGAGTTTCGTGTTCCAGCATGTAGGCAGTGGAATATGCGATACGCTTTTGCGGAGTTTCATTCGCATACAGCTCGAACATGGCTTTGGTGCGATTCGAACCTTTAGGGCTGCAACAGAATTCCGGCGACTCCCACCGGGCCTTCATTTCATGGTAGAATCTGGTTGTCCGTTCCGGAACCGGGAAACCGAGTTTTTCAGCATTCATGATAAAAAATCCATAAATAATTGTTTGAAACTATTATTATAGTAACCTGAATAATGAACCAAGTAAATAGTAAAAAAGCATTATAAATATTCAAAAACTATTATTATTTTATGGGGGGATTCATTTGCGCGCGGTATTCCAGGGGAGAGCCGCCGGTGCGCTGTTTGAAGAACTTGCAGAAGTTGTTGACGTCGCTGAATCCGGCGCCCCCCGCGATTTCCTTAACCTGCATATCCGTAGTGCAGAGCAGTTCCATTGCCTTTGCCAGGCGCAAACGCAGAACGAGTTGCCGGGGGGAACAGTTCAAGTGTTCACGGAATTTCAAGTGCAGGTGGGACGCACTGATTCCGGCATGTTTGGCTATCGCGGCGACATCGAGGTTTTCCGCGAAATGTTGTTCAATGAAATCAACGGCCTTTTCCAGCGGCTCAGACCAACTTTCCTGGCGCTGACGGTTTTCGGAGTCCATGCTTTCCCAAATAAACCGGCTGTAAAGACAGTTCGCATGGTATGGATCAGAGAAAAAACCGGCATGGAACCGTTTAAGCATATCGAAACAAAACCGGCGGCACTGGGCCAAGTCTTCCCACTGGGTAAAACGCGGACGCATCACCGCCGGTTCAGAGCCGGTAACCGCAAACCGGAACACGATGGTAACGTAAGGATTTTCTTTTGCGGTTATGGCTTCCACAATGTCGCCGGGATAGAACCACACGATCGATCCGGCGTGGATATCAACAAATTCTCCGTTGTGTTCGAATGCGCCTCTGCCGCGCATCATTATTTCCACTTCTTCTACCCCCGGTTCAATTGTCCGGGGGCCGAAATGATAATCCGCCGAAGTCGGAAACCGCATCGCCAGGAAAAGTTTTTTTACATGCTGGGAAATCATGATGTTTCACAAAAAATATTTTGCCGGGATTATTCCGCCGGGTTTAACTTCCACACCCTCGTTTTCCAGCAGAATCTGCTTAAGTTTCTGTCCAGGTCCGAACTTACCGAGTCGTCCGCCGGAAAGAACCACCCGGTGACACGGGAAAAACAGCGGGAAAGGATTGTTGCTCATTACACTGCCTGCCGCTCTTGCCGCGCGAGGAAATCCCGACATTGCCGCCAGAGTCCCGTAAGTAACAACTTTTCCGGCCGGTACTTTGTCGCGCAGCGTGAACAGCACTTTCCGCGTGAAACCGTTGATTCCCGACAGATCAAGCGATTCGATTGGCGGATTATCCAGTTCCCCGGAAAAGTAATGACGCAGTTGTTTTATCAGCGCGATGGCTTCCTTTGATTCCTTTTCCAGCCATGTTTTTCCGATACGCTTGCGTAGTTCCGACGATTCTTCCGCCATTGACAGCGCCACCCCCCTGAACTCCGGCACATCCCGCCACACCAGCAGCAATGCCGCCGGACTTAATTCACAGATGGTGTAATAAATTTCTTCCATTCAATAAATATAATTGCCGATTAAACTAATTCCACTGCGAGCTTTTCGGGAGTTTTACCACGAATACCACTTTTCCTGAAGTAGCCCGCTTTTGCCGCCAAACAGTGTGTTTGGATCGAGTGGCCGGGATGCGTTGCGATCCCGGCAAGTCGTGAAACATTTTGCCCATTCAAGCCGGGGACAATTCACGGCCAAACAGTGTGTTTGGATCGAGTGGCCGGGATGCTTTGCGATCCCGGCAAGTCGTGAAACATTTTGCCCATTCAAGCCGGGGACAATCCACGGTAGCCCACTTTTGCCGAAAGCGGGTAAAAAAGACACAGCTAAAACTTTGAACACCAAAGTCAAAAGCCCAAAGCATACTTCTATTGAATTCCTTTCGCAACCACGTTATAATACCGGGATAGAAATAGGATTTGAATGACAATGCGGTGGTTTTTCTGCGGGAATATTGGTGGTACCGGGAGCGGGATTGAGCTTGATGCCGGGGAGCGGAAGCACATTTTCAAGGTGTTGCGCGCTGTTCCCGGCGACAGGTTCGTTTTTACCGACGGGCACGGGACAGTGGCGGAAGCGGAAGTTGCCGCCGACCGGGAAATTACTGTGGCGTCGGTTGAGACGCGTCCGGCGCCGAATCCCCGGCTGCATCTGCTGGTCGCTCCTCCGAAGCGTCCCCACATGGACCAGTTGTTGCGGCAGTGTGCTGAAGCCGGGGTATGGAGCATCATTCCGGTCATAACTGACCGCAGGGTGGTTGAACCGAAAGAGAAATCGAATTCGCGTCAGGAAGCAATTCTGCTAGAGGCTTGCAAGCAGGCACATAATCCGTGGAGTCCGAAGATGGAACCGCCGATGAAGCTGGCGGAAGCCTTGAAAATGTTGAACGAAAAAGGCATTCCGGGTTGCTTCGGAGCAGTTGAGAATACCGCGCCGGAAAACTTGCCTTCTGGTGACGACATTGCCTGGCTGGTTGGCCCGGAGGGAGGATTCACCGGGCAAGAAGAGGATTTAATGCGTGGACACGGCATGGTTCCGCTGAACCTGGGCGATACGGTCATGCGGGTGGAAACAGCGGCGGTTGCAGGGGTTGTGATATTGCGGTTCCCGCGGAAAAGAATGTTTTAATCTTGAGATGATTTCCCGCAAAACAGCGATTATAGTATTATTATGAAAAGAATATATGGAACAGTTCCTTTAGCTTTGGTCATCGCGATTGGCACGATGGTGTTTTCCGGTTGTGATTTCGGGGGTAACCGCAAGCATCCGCTGATGGTCAAGGCTCTGCGTTACAAGAACGAAGGCGATTATGAGAAAGCCGTCAAATATCTTGAAGAATATTTGTTGATCAACCCGAAATCCTATTCGATGCACTATGCCCTTGCGGAAATTTACGACGATAATCTCAACGATGATTTCCTGGCGGTATATCATTACCGGGAATTCCTGAAGTACGCCCCAAAGGACTCCCCGGACCGCGAACCCGCTGAAAAATTCCTGGCTTCCGCTGAAAAAGACTGCTACCGGCAGTTGCATAAGCGGTTTGCAGACAACCGTCCGCTCCGGGAACTCGAGGAGCAACTGACCAGATTCAAGGCTACCCATGTGTCATATCAGGCGTATGCCAAACAGGAAGCGGTTATCCGCGAGCAGAAAGCCCTTTACCGAAAGATTTATTATGCATATCAGAACCAGAAGCTTGATATGATGAAAGTTGAAAGGGAGTTGTCAATTATCAAAGACCGGAATGATGACCTGAAAAAACAGATCGCGAAGCTGAAAAAGACAAAATCCAAGCCTGATAAGAAACTTCCTCCGCTGAAAACGGTAAAATCGGCTACATCGAAAAAAAAACCGGAAGATTTCCCGAAGCCTGAAGCGCCGAAAACCCCGGTCAAGCCGGTCGACAGCTCCGGGAAAGTCAGCATTGAAGGTCTGATCGACAGACCGCCGCCGCCGCCTCCTGAGAAAAAGACTAAAACCGTTATAGTTCCTCCAAAACCGAAAGTGCGGCTTTACAGGATTCAGAGTGGAGATACCTTAACCAGGATATCCCGGAAATTTTACGGCTCCAGCAGATATTACCGGGAGCTTTATGAGGTTAATAAAGACAGTTTGAAATCCGTGTCGGACCTCAGGGTCGGACAGCGTTTGAAGATACCACCGCTTTCTGAGCTAAAAAAGGAGTAAAAATGAAAGCAAAAATGAAATGTTTCGTACTGGCCGTTTGCTGCGGCTTAATGACAACACTCAGCGCGGCTGACGGATGGATGACGAATTTCGCGGCGGCAAAGAAGCTTGCGAAAAAGGAAAACAAGCCTATCCTGGTCGACTTCTCCGGTTCCGACTGGTGCGGATGGTGCATCAAACTTGACAAGGAAGTTTTCAGCACCAAAGCATTTAAGGAATACGCAAAAAAGAATCTGGTTCTGCTGATGCTGGATTTCCCCAGGGGCAAAAAACAGGCGGCAAGTTTAAAAAAGCAAAACATGCAGCTGGCAAGGAAATATAAAGTCCAGGGATTTCCTACTGTTCTGCTGTTGAATGCCAGCGGGAAAGTGCTTGCCACTACCGGTTATCAGGCTGGCGGACCTGAAAAATATATCGCTCATCTAAAGCAACTGTTGAAGAAAAAATAATAAATTTTCCGTATGTATTTGGTTGATTTAACGAAAATAAAATATGCGGCGGCGTTGTCGGTTTTTATACTGGCGGCAACGCTGTCCGCGCAGTTTGCCCAGCCGTTCAAATGGTCTTGGACTGAAAATGCGGGAAAGCTTGAAGTAAAAGTTGAAATCCCCCAGGGGCATTATCTTTATCAGGATAAAACGTCGGTAAAAATCACCGGAGCGGACGGCAAAGAGATTCCCGCCGCCGTCAAACCGGAAATTGTTAAGCATCACGACAGTATTTCCGGCTCCGATCTGCCGATTTATCCAGGCGGCAAAACTTCCGTGTGGACGTTCCCGCTGAAAGACGGCAAACCTCCGTATGAAATTACCGCGGAATTCCAGGGATGCAAAGACAAAACCGCCGACAGCGGAGCCGTATGTTTCCGGCCCGAAAAAGAAAAGTTTACCGTGGGCGGAATCAAAGTGGAAAGCGTAAAAGTCCCCAAGGCTCCAGCCGGAAAAATTCAGGCGTCTGGTTTCGATCATCTCATGGCGAAATTAAAACGGGTCGCGGAAGACTTTGACATCAGTTCTTCATCAAGCGGTTATATGGCCCCTGATGAATTTCTCGATTTTCTGAAGGGAAAAGAGTCTTTGCGCTTCAAAGATATTTTTTCCGGTGACAATCTGCTATGGACTATCCTGGTGATCCTGCTTGGCGGGTTGGCCTTGAATCTGACTCCGTGCGTGTTGCCGCTGATCCCGGTTAATCTGGCGATTATCGGTGCGGGATATTCCGCGGATTCAAAGTTCAACGGATTCCTGCGCGGACTCATTTACGGCGCGGGTATAGCCCTCGCGTACGGGGGGCTCGGGGTAATTACCGTGCTTACCGGCGCCAAGTTCGGTTCGCCGAATTCATATCCGTGGTTCAATTTCATCATTGCCGCGGTATTTATTGTGCTGGCGCTGGCCATGTTCGACGTCTTTATTATCGATTTATCAAAATTCAATGTAAAAGTTGGTCCGAAGCAGCACGATGGCAAGCTTAATTTTTTCTGGGTGTTTTTTCTCGGGCTGGTGGCGGCCCTGCTTGCCGGGGCATGTGTGGCTCCGGTGGTGATCGCGGTGCTGGTGTATGCCTCAACCATGTACGCCAAGGGCAATTTTTGGGGATTGTCGTATCCGTTTTTGCTGGGGATCGGCATGGCGTTGCCGTGGCCTTTCGCCGGGGCGGGGATTTCTTTCCTGCCCAAACCGGGGAAATGGATGACCAGGATCAAATATGTTTTCGGGGCTTTCATTATTATATTTGCTTTGTATTACGCCTGGACCGGATTTTCACTGATTACCAAAAAATCAGACGAAGAAACGGACGCCGACAGAGAAATCCGCCGGATGATATACAAGCTTGAACAGGCGAAGAAGGAGAATAAAAAGGTATTTGTCGACTTCTGGGCAAACTGGTGCAAGAACTGTCTGGCAATGGAAGCCGAAACTTTCAGTGATGCAAGAGTGAAAGAAACCCTTGGCGAGTTCATTGTAATCAAGTTCCAGGCCGAGGAGCCGAATGCCGTGAACATTGCGCCGGTACTGGACTATTTCAAGGTAAAGGGACTCCCCACCTACCTCATCCTTACCCCCAATAGCGAAAACGGCTCAGAATAATTCTCCGGTCACAAACCGGCCAGTTCATCCATTCTGGAGGTCATTACCCGGAAGAAATCACCTACCCATTGCGGCGGATTTTCCACTTCCCGCGAGGAAAGGAAACTTGCGTCTGAATCGGGATGGTCCGGGGTGTAGCCGTGCATTCCGGGCAGGGCTTTGAGTCCCATGTCCGAGGGTTCAATCTGCCAGCCGGGATCAAGGAGAAGGATATCCTCGCCGTACATATTGTCGGGGAAATTAACGCGGAACCTTTCCTTGTCTTCCTCGCCAACAACCGAAGTATGCGGAATATCGCTGAATTTTTCGCGGATGGTATTTTTAGCGTGATCGTTAAAATACCAGAAACGCCCCATGGTTGAATCGTAAACCGCGGCATAGTCCTTGCCGAATTTCAGTTTAAGCCCTTCAATCTGGCTGATGACGTCCACAACGCCGACCTTGGTAGTCATGCCGTGGTCGGAGAATACCGTGAAAGTACAGTCGTCATATTTTTTCTTCGCGATTTCAATCAATGCCCTGATCTGTTCCGAATACCAGTTCAGTTTTTCAGGAATTTCTTTTCCTTCCTTGGTCACGCGGTGGAGAAGGCCGTCCATGGCCGCGGTGTAGAGGAACGCGAATTTGATTTCGCCATTTTCCAGATCGGATTTCAGCGCCGCAATGTTTTCCGCTTCGCTAAGCCGCCAATTGGAAATATGGTAGGGCAAGGAACGGCTTTCGAGTTCATCGGCAAGGTTTTTCACCGGTGCTAAACCGTCCGGGACAAACATATCCTTTTTCTCGATGTAGTCGAAGTAGGGAAGATGGCTGAACGGCATGGCGTAGAGTTCGAAATAACCGGTGAAACCGTACATTTTTTTTACCAGTTTCGACAAGTTATGGCGCACCCGCCAACTCCGGTTGATCTTTTCAGGCAGCATGCCAAGCAAAAGGTATTTGAATATCTTAAACGGAGATTTTTCCGGCGCGTAATAGTAGAAACTGAGATGTTTGTGGACGATCGGGGGTTGCCCTGACAGGATCGTCGGGATGGCGGTTGAAGAGTATCCGAACTGCATTTTCGCGGGGTTCCGGTAGGGTAAAAGGTCTTCGAGAAAATTCTTGTCCTTGATTATTTCCCAGCCGAGGGCATCGATAAACATGAAAATGTGAACTTGTTTGTTACTCATGGTTTCACCTTGTGGTTTTATATATTCATAACCTAGCCTGTTTATCGCGAAAAAAAAGCACCGCGAGATTTATTGCGTATTATGCGCGAAATTTTGCTTTTCAGAAGTGAGTTTCCGGGTTATAGTTGATATTATCAGGGGAAAAACTTTTGTTCCCTGACCAAGGGGAGAACTGGATGAGAAAATTATTTCTTTTCACTTTTATATTGGGTTTTGCCGGAGTTTCCGGTTTATGCGCGGATAAGGTTAAAAGTCATTCCGTATATGGGGAATGTGGCACACGCAGTCTGGAGTCGAGGATTTATTTTATCGACAACCATGTCATTGCCGTGAAACTGGTCAATATGGTGTTGGAAAAGCCCGAGCAGGAACTATCCGTAAAAGACATCAGCGTATACAGTCCCGATGACCCCCGGTATCTGGTAGGGCGGACCCCGGAATATTTCAGTTACTGGGTGCGTCCTTTCCGCTACACCATCCGCAAGCCGCTAAACATCAAAGCCACCTGGATTTATCTTTTTCTCAAAACTCCGCTGCTGAGGGATAAAAAATATGAAGTTGCTATCCGGGATGATAAATTTATTCCCCTGGATACGAAAACCGGAGAACCAACAGGTGTTAAAAACTCCCCTAATATGCTCAAAGCAGTCTGGCGGGGGGATTTCAACCCGAGCCCGGCCATCCACGTTAACCAGGTCGGATATCTGCCGGGAGCCCCGAAAATAGCATACCTTTCCCAGTACAGCGGCTGGAAAAACGGACGGGAAAATGATTCATGCGACGTTGATTTTTCCCAATATAAAACCTTTTCGTTGATTGATGAAAGTTCCGGTAAAAGCATTTATTCCGGAAAGATCGAGGCCACTCCGGTTTGTTACGCCGGAAGACGGCTGGTAAGGGACAGGTTGACGGAAAGCCGGGTCTGGCAGATGGATTTTTCCAAATTCATCAAATCCGGGAGATACCGGGTCCAGATTCCCGGAGTGGGAGTATCATATCCGTTTTCCATCGATCCGAAAATTTACAATCAGGTTTTCGGCGTATTGATGCGCGGCGCTTATCATCAGCGCTGCGGCGTAGCCCTGGAAGCAGACTTTACCCGTCATCCTCATCCGGCTTGCCATTTGAACGATGCTGTTGTTCCTGACGTGTCAGAATACCATAAACCGAAAATGAATTTTTATCCGCAGAAAGCCGGAATGAAACTCAAATGCGCCCACGGACACCACGACGCCGGGGATTTCGGGAAATACGTTCTGAACGGTACGCTTTTTGCATATTATCTGCTCCAGCCGTATGAGGTTTTTCCTCAAAGGCTTAACTTCGACGCGTCACCGGTTCCCCAGTTCCGCGATGGCGTTCCCGACATTATCCAGGAGGCTAAATGGGAACTCGACTGGATTTCCGGTATGCAGGATCCGGAAGATGGCGGCGTGTTTATCCTGGTTAAGCCCAAACCAACCATGTCGTATGAGAACCAGGTCCCCGGCACGGCACGTAAACCGAAAGAGGGTGTAAAGGAAATTATCAAAAGTTTCCTGAAAAGTAATAATTCCGGCGATGCGCCCAGGGTTGTATGGTGGAAAGATATTCATGCCACCGCCGCATTCGGCGCTATCCTTGCCAGGGCCGCGCGTACCCCGGAATATGTAAAATATAACTTCGACGCGGTTAAAAACTATCTGAGCAAGGCCGAAGCCGCCTGGAAATTCTGCATGAAACACACTGAACCCGACGGATCTCCGGTTCCGCTTCTGGGAGGCCATCATTACGGGAAATTTTTGGGCGCCGGAGATGAATATTGCTGGATGGCGGTGGAGCTGTGGCTCAGTACCGGTGAGGAAAAGTATCATGACTATTTCCTGAAACACCATGATCCCATGCAGGGATGGATGTGGACTTGGTGGCCGCTCAAGGGAGCCAGCGGCGCCGCCACCAGAAGCTACGTCTTCGGAAAACGTTACGGCAAAAACCCGAAAATGCTTGAACGCTGCCGGAACGCGGTGGTTAAAGCCGCCAGGGATGCGGTGAACTGGCAGAAAGAATGGGCTTATCGCGTTTCGTTCGCCAAAAACTGTTATAATTTTAAGAACTGGGGATGGTATTTTCTGCCTGACGTTGCCACATACAACATCGTGCTTGCGACAACCTTGGTTTCGGGACGCGAAAGACGCCGTTTTCTGCATGCCGCCTATTTCAATGCCGACCAGGAACTCGGAAACAATGCCGAAAACATTACCTATCTTACCGGAATCGGGAAATGCCGTCCCGTGGATATCGTCCATAATTCCAGCCGGTTTGATAAAATTATCGAGCCGGTTCCGGGAATACCACTCGGATTCCACCCCGCCGGATACAATCGCGGCAAGAGCGCCCGGGAACTGATGAGCAAATACAATGCCGGGGGCTTGCCCATCGCATACCGTTATGTGGACTGCTGGAATATCGCTCAGGAGTTTACCACCCCGATCCTGGCCGCTGAAATCATGACCTATGCAATGCTGGCTAATCCAACTCTCCAGAAAGCCGGCGCACCCGAACTGGAAGTTACCGCCAACGGTGATAAATCCGGGAACATTTCCGGCAAAGCTCCATTAAAAGTGAAATTTGCCGCGTCCGCGAAAGGACTTAAGGGAAAAAAGATCCGCGACTATTACTGGGATCTTGATAACGAGGAATTTTCATGCCTCAAGGATTTCGAATACACCTTCAAAAAACCCGGAACCTATCGCGTTTGCTGCTCCGTTACCGACGACGACGGCTGGCTGGCTTACAAGTACATCACCGTCAAAGCCGAATAACCTCATACCTATTATACTTCAGGCGGCAAACCGCCTTCTCATAATATCTTTGGATGGAATGGGTTGTTGTTTCACTAACCCGGCAATGTCGCATAGCACTTTGCCCATTCAATCCGGGGACAATCCCCGGCCAAACAGTGTGTTTGGATCGAGTGGCCGGAATCGCAAAGCATTCCGGCAGTTTCAATCCAAGGATACTCCTTGGCACAGATAAAGCTGTGAACTCCAACAGATTACCCGCATTGTCAGCGTTAGCGGGGCAATGCAATCTCAATCCGGGGACAATCCCCGAAAAAAAGAACCCCGCCGAGTGGCGGGGTTCCGGAATATCAATATTCTTACGAATATGTTTATTTCATCTGGAGCCATTTCATGATGTATGGTGAGAACTTCACGACCAGGGGTGCGAAGACGATACTTACCATACTCATCAGCTTGATGAGGATATTCAAAGACGGGCCGGAGGTGTCTTTGCAGGGGTCGCCGACCGTGTCGCCGATAACTGCCGCACCGTGAACCGGGTTTTTGCTGCCGTCAGGCAGTTTTTTGCCGCCGAAGTTACCCTTTTCGATGAACTTCTTGGCGTTGTCCCAGGCGCCGCCCGCGTTGTTCAGCATAGTAGCCAGAACAAAACCGCAAACCAGGCCGCCGGCGAGAAGACCGAGGACCCCGGGAACTCCGAGAACCAGACCGGTAAGAACCGGAACGATGATCGCCAGCAGTGACGGAACAACCATTTCCTTCTGAGCGCCAACGGTGGAGATTTCCACGCATTTCGCGTAGTCAGGTTTGTCTTTGCCTTCCATGATGCCGGGTTTGTCCTTGAACTGACGGCGAACTTCGTTCACCATGGCGCCAGCGGCGCGTCCGACAGCTTTCATGGTCATGGCGCAGAATACGAATGCCATCATACCGCCCACGAACAGACCGCAAAGGAGCTGCGGGTTCATGATGTGCAGTTCAAAGGCGTTTACATATTCGAGGATGTGACCTTCAGTGGCATTTTTAATCGCCTCAGCTTGCGTTGTTGCTTTCGGGAATGTGGTAGTAGCAAGGTTCGGAATCTTCAGGACCCAGATTTTCACTTCTTCGATATACGCGGCCAGCAGCGCCATGGCGGTGAGGGCGGCGGAACCGATAGCAAAACCTTTACCGGTAGCGGCGGTGGTGTTGCCGAGGGAGTCGAGAGCGTCGGTGCGTTCCCGAACCTGCGGGGGAAGTCCGCACATTTCGGCGTTGCCGCCGGCGTTATCGGCGATCGGACCGTAAGCGTCGGTGGCCAGGGTGATACCGAGAGTAGCGAGCATGCCTACCGCGGCAAAACCAATCCCGTACAGACCCATGCTGAATCCGCCATCGCTGAAACCTCCAGCAAGACCGAACGCGAACAGGATACCGAGAATAATGGTTACAACGGGGATACCGGCCGAATACATCCCGGTGGCAAGACCATCGATGATCGTGGTGGCCGGGCCCATCTGAGCTTGTTCGGCAATACCTTTAGTAGGTTTGTATTCATCGGAAGTATAGTATTCGGTAGCCTGACCGATAATAACCCCGGAGAGAAGCCCGGCAACCACCGAACCGAAGATACCCAGAGCGATAAATCCGATAACCCAGAGGAAGAAAACCGCAACCAGGATCAGCACGGAACTGCCGAGAGTACCGAAGAGCAGTGCCCGGAGCAGGTTTTTCTGGGAAGCGCCTTCCTTACAGCGCACCATGAAGATACCGATAATTGAAAGAACGATGCCGATACCGCCGACGATCATCGGGGCAAGCACCAACTGATAAGCTTCACCAACAGTTTGATTTTGAGCGACTGTAGCAGCTTGCTTAACGGCTTCGGCGTTTAGTCCAGCTGCTTTTGCGACTTCAGCTGCTTTTGTGCCAGCTTTTGCGACAATTTGCGCACCTACGGCCGCGCCGAGAGCGGCGGTGGCCAGGATCGAACCGCAGTAGGATTCGTACAGGTCAGCGCCCATACCGGCAACGTCACCAACGTTGTCACCAACGTTGTCAGCGATAGTGGCGGGGTTGCGCGGGTCATCTTCAGGGATACCGGCTTCGACTTTACCGACAAGGTCGGCGCCGACGTCGGCAGCCTTGGTGTAGATGCCGCCGCCGACACGGGCGAACAGCGCCTGGGTGGAAGCACCCATACCAAAAGTGATCATGGTAGTGGTGATCTGGACCAGTTTATCTACTTCGGTGCAGTTTTTCGGTACCAGGGTCATGCCCCAGAGTTTAAACCCGAGCTCCATATTGTCAGGAGTAAAGATAATTTTATCAAGAATGATGTACCACAGACAGATGTCGAGGAGGCCGAGACCTACAACAACAAGCCCCATTACCGCGCCGGAACGGAACGCAACCTGGAGGCCGCGATTCAGTCCTTCGCTGGCGCCCTGGGCGGTACGGTTGGAAGCGTAAGTAGCGGTCTTCATTCCGAAGTAACCGCAAAGACCGGAGAAGAAACCACCGGACAGGAACGCGATCGGAACGAACGGGTTCTGGATACCGAAAGCGGCCAGAACGCCGAGAATTATAAGCAGAACGACAAATACAACCGTTACTACTCTGTACTGCCGGAACAGGTAAGCCATCGCGCCTTCCTGCACGTAGCCGGCTATTTCCTGCATCTTTTCGTTGCCCGGATTCATTTTCTTCATCCAAGCATAGAAATACAATGCAAATCCGAGCGCAAGCACTGCCGCGACTGGCGCGATCCACCAAAGCCACAGCTTGTATTCCACTGTCATACTTGCTTCTCCCGCAAACGCCTGTAAAGGCGCTCCAAGCAGGACCGACGCGGTTAACAGCAGCATTGCCGCCGTTCCCCAAGAGTGTTTTCTCATGATACTGAGTACCCCTTCTTCTCGTTTCTGTTTTTATGGTTAATTACTCTTGAAAATAACTACAAATGACTAATTTATAGACTTTAAAGGCAATTGCAAGATCGATTTGGTGTGATAAAGTAATAAAATCTATGGTTTTTCGCACTCGTGTGGCGAATCTGGCGGATTTCGGTAAAAACCGGAATTCCCGCCGTTTTTTTGTCCCGGCGGCTTCGGGACGGACCAGAAACAAACACTATATATAATATAAAAGGAAGAGATTTATGTCAGATAAACAGCCTGATGTGGACAATGTCCAGGAAGAAGCCCAGCGACCCGTAGACGAGATTTTCAATCAGCGGGTGAAAAAAGTTGAGGAATTGCGCGAGCAGGGCATCGATCCGTTCGGTTCCAGGTTCGATGACGCACAAGTGATTTCGGAAGTCAAGGCCGGATTCCGCGAGGACGCCGGTGAAGAAGAAGTTCAGTCCGCTACCGTGGCCGGGCGCATCACCGCGTTTCGCGCAATGGGTAAGTCAATTTTTGCCGACATCAAGGATTCCAGCGGTAAAATCCAGGTTTACGCCCAGAAAAACAAGCTTGGAGAAGAAGAGTTCATGGCGTTCAAGAAAATCGACATCGGCGATATCGTCGGCGTCGAAGGCGAGCTGTTCATTACCCGGATGGGCGAACTGACCATAAAAATCAAGAGCTACAAGCTTCTCAGCAAGTCGCTGCGCCCCCTGCCGGAAAAATGGCACGGTCTTACCGATATCGAACAGCGGTATCGCCAACGCTACCTGGACCTGATCGGCAACGAAGAAAGCCGGACAATCTTCCAGCAGCGTTCAGCGGCAATTCGGGAAATCCGCAAATTCCTGGAAAACAAGGGATTCATGGAGGTTGAAACTCCGATGCTTCAGCCGATCGCCGGAGGAGCCGCCGCCAAACCGTTCGAGACCCATTATGAAGCTCTCCACGCGGAAATGTTCATGCGCATCGCCCCTGAACTGTATCTGAAACGTCTGCTGGTGGGCGGATTTGAAAAAGTGTTCGAACTGAACCGGAACTTCCGGAACGAAGGCATGTCGCGCCGCCACAACCCTGAATTCACCATGATCGAAATTTATCAGGCGTTCGGAGATTGCCAAACCATGATGGACCTCATCGAGGAGCTTATCACCACCGTGGCAATGAAAGTGTTCGGTACACTGGAAATCAAACATCCCAATGGCCGCGAGATCAATCTTACCCGTCCGTGGGTACGTAAGCCCTATCACGAACTCGTGAAGGAAAAAGCCGGGGCCGACTGGATGGATATTTCCCACGAGGAACGCGTTAAACGCGCCCGGGAAATGAAGCTGGACGTGGACAACTCAACTCCCGATTTTGAAGTCACCAACGAAATTTACGAAAAACTTATCGAGCCGAACCTGATCCAGCCAACATTCGTGACCCGTCTCCCGGCGGAACTGGTTCCGCTGGCTAAGGCGTGTCCGGACGATCCGAACCTGGTTGACGTCTTTGAGCTTGAGATCAACGGACAGGAAATCGCACCCGGTTACTCCGAACTCAACGACCCGCTGGAACAGCGCCGCCGTTTCGAGGAACAGGCAAAACGCGCCGGGGCCGACGACCTGAGTCAGATTATCGACGAAGATTTCCTTACCGCTCTCGAACACGGAATGCCTCCCGCTGGCGGCATGGGTATGGGCATTGACCGTCTGATGATGATGCTTACCGGCGCTGAATCAATCCGCGACGTGATCCTGTTTCCGCAGCTCCGCCCGAAACAAAACTAACCGGGGAGTGTCCCCGGTTTGAATGGGCAAACAGCTACGCGAGTTTGCCGGAACCAGCCACCAGTGCAGGCACTGAACTAAAATGGGCAAAGTGCCGCGCAATCCGGCGGAATAGTAAAATCGCCAGAAAAAACCCTTTTCTTTAATACTGGATTAGTTTCAAATAAAAAAAGTGTGAGATTGCGGCCACAGGTTTTGCATTTTTATTGTATGGATATAGAGTATGGGCTCTGAATAGGCAAAATAAGCTAAATCTTTAAAAATTCCATAAAGAACCACAACAGGAAAGGATCTTATCATGGGAATCAAGATCGGAATCAACGGATTCGGCCGTATCGGACGTCAAGTCTTCCGTATCATCGAGGAAACTGAAGGTATTGAAGTAGTATCCATCAATGACCTGATCGATGCCAAAACCGCCGCTCATCTGCTGAAGTATGACAGTGTACACGGCAAGTTCAACGGTGAAGTCTCCGCCGCTGACAGCGCAATCATCGTCAATGGCAAAACCATTCCGCTGACCGCTGAAAAAGATCCGGCCAACCTCGGCTGGGGCGACAAAGGCGTAGACATGGTTCTGGAATCCACCGGCGTTTTCCGCGAACGTGCCGGAATTGAAAAGCACCTTCAGGCCGGCGCCAAGAAAGTTCTGCTTTCCGTACCGTCCAAAAGCCCGGAAGACGTGGACGCCACAATCGTTCACGGCGTGAATGACGAAGCTCTCACCGCGGAAGCCAAAATCGTTTCCAACGCTTCCTGCACCACCAACTGTCTGGCTCCGATGACCAAAGTCATCAACGATAAATTTGGTGTTGTCAAAGGTCTGATGACTACTGTTCACTCTTACACCAACGACCAGGTTGTGGTTGACGGTCCGCACAAGGACCTCCGTCGCGCCCGTACCGCCGCCACCAATATCATCCCGACCACCACCGGCGCCGCCAAGGCTGTTGGTCTGGTCATTCCGGAACTCAAGGGCAAACTCAACGGTATGTCCCTGCGCGTTCCGACCCCCTGCGGATCGGTTACCGACCTCGTAGCGGAAATCAAATCAGAAGCTACCGCTGAAGAAGTCAATGCCGCTCTTAAAGAAGCTGCTGAAGGCGAACTCAAAGGTATTCTCGAATACTCCGACGAAGCTCTGGTTCTCCAGGACATCGTGGGTAATCCCGCCAGCTCGATCATCGACGGCGGTTCCACCATGGTTATCGGCAACATGGTCAAGGTTGTCTCCTGGTACGACAACGAATGGGGCTACTCCAATCGTTGCGTCGACCTGTTCCTCGCCATGGCCAAAGGCTGCTGCTGCTGCGGTTGCAAATAATACTGCTTAACGCAAGTATTAATTATGTATTCAAACCCGAAGGTTCGGTTGACGCCGTTCCTTCGGGTTTTCTCAAAATAAGTCATAACCTGAAACCACAAACAGGATGAATCACGATGAATCTCAACAAAAAAACTGTCCGTGACATTGATCTTAAAGGTAAACGGGTGGTGATGCGGGTGGATTTCAATGTGCCGCTCGATGAAAACGGTAACATCACTGATGACACCCGGATTCGCGCCGCCGTTCCCACCATTAAATATATTCTCGACCAGGGCGCATCCCTTTCCCTGCTCAGTCACCTGGGCCGTCCGAAAGGCGAAGCGAAACCGGAATTCAGTCTGAAACCCACGGTTCCCGCACTTAGCGCGCTGCTTGGCAAAGAAGTAAAATTCGCTTCCGACTGCATCGGCGAGGAAGTCGTCGGCATGGCCAACGCACTGCAGGCAGGCGAAGTGATGGTATGCGAAAACACCCGCTACCACAAGGCCGAAGACCTGAAATGCAAAACCGATGAAGACCGCGAACTCCAGCGCAATTTCGCCAAAGAACTGGCAAAACTCGGTGAAGTATATGTTAATGACGCATTCGGGACCGCGCATCGCGCCCACGCTTCCACCGCGATCATCACCGAATTCATCAAGCCCGAACCCTGTGTCGCGGGATTCCTGATGGAAAAAGAAATCCAGTACCTCGGACAGGCCGTTGCCAATCCGAAGCATCCTTATGTAGCCATCATCGGCGGCGCCAAAGTTTCCGGCAAACTGGAAGTCCTCGGAACCCTGATGGAAAAAGTCGAAACCATCCTCATCGGTGGCGGCATGGCTTACACCTTCCTCAAGGCACTCGGACACGATATCGGCGGCTCGCTGGTTGAAGACGACCTGATTGACACCGCTAAAGACATTCTGAAAAAGGCCGAGTCCACTGGCGTTAAATTCCTGCTTCCAGTGGACAACGTTGCCGCCGACAAGTTCGACAACGATGCCAATACCCAGGTAGTGGAACAGGACATCGCCGACGGATGGATGGCCCTGGATATCGGACCGAAAACCGTCGTAACCTATGTCGCGGAAATCGCGGACGCGGCGATGGTGGTTTGGAACGGCCCGATGGGTTGTTTCGAAATGCCGAAATTCGCCACAGGCACAATGGACGTATGCAAGGCGGTTGCCGACAGCAACGCGGTAAGCATCATCGGCGGCGGCGACTCGGTCGCGGCGGTCAACGAAAGCGGCCTGGCTGACAAAATGACTCATATCTCGACCGGCGGCGGCGCTTCCCTGGAATTCCTCGAAGGCAAGGACCTTCCCGGTATCGTGGCCCTGGACAACGCATAATCAGTAACATCCACGGAGAAAAATAATAATGGCAAGAAAAAATATCATAGCCGGTAACTGGAAAATGAACAAAACCGCCTCCGAGGCAAAAACCCTGGTGGAAGACCTCAAACCCCTGGTTGCCGGAATCGAAGACGTAGATATCGTGGTTTGCCCTACTTTTACGAGTCTGGCCGCGGCAATTGAAGCTGCCGCCGGTTCCAACGTAAAGGTTGGCGCCCAGAACATTCACTGGGAAGAATCCGGAGCTTACACCGGGGAAATTTCCGCCGCGATGCTCAAGGAACTCGGCGTGGAATACGTGATCATCGGCCACAGCGAACGCCGGCAATATTTCGGCGAAACCGATGAAACCGTCAACAAGCGTCTCAAAGCCGCGCTGGCCGCCGGACTCAAACCGATGGTATGCATCGGCGAAGTGCTGGAAGAGCGCGAAGGAGGCAAAACCGAATCCGTACTCGACACCCAGATCAAGGGCGGATTCGCCGGTCTGAGCAACGCTGACACGCAACAGGTGGTAATTGCCTACGAACCCGTATGGGCCATCGGAACCGGCAAAACCGCTACCCCGGAAATGGCCGAAGAAACGCACAAGTGCATCCGTGACATCCTCACGGAAATGTTTGACGCGGCTACCGCCGAAGCCGTACGCATCCAGTACGGCGGCAGCATGAAGCCCGGCAACGCGGCTGAACTGCTCGCGGAAGCTGACATCGATGGCGGTCTGATCGGCGGCGCCAGCCTGAAAGCGGCCGATTTCTCGGAAATCGTCAAAGCAGGCCGACAGGGATAGTCCCTGCACGGAACGGCGCCGCACTGCTTCGCGCTGGCGGCGCTCCTTAAAAACTTGGACTTATTGGCCGGGAGCGCAAAGCATTCCGCCAGTTCCATCCAGTCTGTTTGGTGATTTCCTGTGACAAAACCCCGAAACCGGTTGACAAAATCCGGTTTCGGGGATATTTGTATAGTTTGTCTTTTTTGAATACGGATTACGAGAAATAAATTTTGGAGAAATACAGATTATGATGGTATTAACCGTGGTTTTATACACCATTGTGGTACTGGTGGCGATTCTGCTGATCGGGCTGGTTCTGATTCAACAATCGAAAGGCGGCGGCTTCGGTTCCGCTTTCGGCGGCGCCGGGGAATCGGTTTTCGGGGCCCAGGCCGGAAATCACCTGACCAAATTGACGGTGATCCTCACAACTATCTTTTTTGTCCTTGCCCTCACCTTGGCAATCATCACCGGACATCGTTCCGTCAGCGGAAATATCGACCTCGAAGGAGATAACGCCGCCAAGAAACCGGCAGTAACCCAGGAAGTCCCGAAAAATCTGCCCGGCAAGACGGATGGAACTTTGAGCGCCAATAAGTTGTCTATTCCCGTAAAAGCAACTGTTAAAGACAAGAAAACAGGAGGACGGCCGCAGGACGAAAAAAGTAAATAGGATGGAGATTCTGATTACTGATGTCAAAAGCGGCTGAAAAATACGATGCGGTTTTTTATGAGGCTTTCGCCGAAGAGGTAAAAGAACTCGAAAAATACCTGCCTCCTGACAAAAAATACCTTTTCACCTGGAAAACCATCCAGGAATCCGGCCACAAATTCCCGTCGGCGCCGGTTATAAGCTGCCGGACTCAATCCAGGATCCCCCCGGAGTGGGCGGACCGTTTGACCGGAATTGTAACCCGCTCCACCGGATACGATCATATTACCGGATATCTCGAAACAACCGGCAAAAACATCCCCTGCGCGTATCTTCCCGAATACGCGGCCAGGGCCGTGGCGGAACAGGCCATGATGATGTGGACCGCATTACTGCGCAACATCAATTCCCAAACCCAGGCGATGAAAACATTCCACCGCGACAATCTCACCGGACGTGAAATTGCCGGACGCACCATTACCGTTATCGGAGTCGGCCAGATAGGTTCGCAAATTGTCGACCTTGCCGACGGGCTCCACATGAACGTGCTTGGATTTGACCTGGTCAGGAACCCCGAACTTGCCGAATGCTGCAATCTTGAATATGCCGACAGTCTTCCGGAAGCACTTCAGGCAAGCGACATTGCGGTTTGCGCCCTGTCCCTCACGAACAAAACGCGCGGCATGATCGATCTTGAATTGTTGAAAAATCTGCCGGAGGGGGCAATTTTCGTCAATATTTCCCGGGGAGAGATAGTTCCGGCACGAAACTTGCTACATTTAATTCAGGAAGGACATCTCGGTGGTGTCGGGCTCGATGTTTTCGAGAATGAGAAAGAATTAGCCGCCGTATTGCGCGACGGTGCAAAAATTGAGAATTTTGAAGAAGATGTCCGGGAATCATTGGAAGCGACGCTTCAGCTAATGGAGCACCCCCGGGCAATAATGACTCCGCATAATGCGTTTAACACTATGGAGTCGGTAGAGCGGAAATCGCGAAAAACGGCGGAAAACCTGATGGCGTTCCGGGAAACCGGAAATTTCATCACCCCGGCGCCAAGTCCGGACGCTGTTGAAAAAACGATATAAAAACGGTAAAAAAGCGGTTTTTACAGGGCCCCGTGTGAGTTTGCCGCCGGAGCGCCGAACTCAATAACGCAGACTGAATAATGTCTGTTAAAAATAGGTTACGGAAAAGATAATGATTTCTTGCAGGAAAGGTTGGAAAAAAATGCAAATTGCGTTAAATTGTAAGATTACCAATTTTATAAGTGTTACCGCGGGAAAGGATAGGATGAGCAAACAATATTTGATGGTTATGTTGTTCTCTTTGCTGTTTGTATCTGTCAGCATCTACGGGCAAGGCCGCTCCAGAAGTGTAACCACCAACGCAATCCGCGACACAAAACTCAAGCTCATGTTCTCCGAAACAGCCAGAGTTGAGGCGGGTAATGTGGCTACGTATTCAGATCCGAAAAAGAAATGGTTACTCATTGAAGTTGAATACACACTCCCCGGCAATGATACTATCGGCAGAACCAGATGGCTGGATGACATGAAAGTCAAATTCCAGGTAATGTACCCCGCCTATTACCAAGGAAGGAATGTTACCGCCCTGCTGTCCGGGGAAACGGTTTTCTGGTCAGTTCCTTTTGACGGAAAGAGACACTATGCAGTCGGGTTTATTCCGCCTCAAGTAATCAAACGCTACAGCCGTCCGGGAACAAGAATAAGAGCCAGTTTCACTAGAACTCTCGAAGCCAGAGTAACCTTTTACACATCGAGCAATCGGATTATCGGCCGCGCATTTTACTCAGACGGATCATCAAGCACCAAACTGCATACAAAATTCACCGCCGCGGAAAAAGCCTTGGGAGTACTTAGACTTGACGGACTTATCCTGTCCCGCAACGAGACCCCGTGGGCGAATCTGCAGTGGGACAAATATGAACTTATAAAAATTAAAAAATAGAATTAACCATGCCGAAAATTGACACAATTCTTGCCGTTGACATTGGGGCTGACAGCCTCAAGATGGCGGAATTCATATATCCCCCGGAGGGGGGCATGATCCTCGAGAAATTCGCGTTTGCCGAATATGGCGGGGACATGAAAGAAGATGAGTTGCTGCAATCCTTGTTCGAGGTTTTCAAGAAAGCGATCATCGAACACGGTTTTAAGGCAAAGAAAGTTCATTTGTCGATTTCCGGGCAGTCCGCGTTTATTCGTCCGTTCGTCAAACTTCCGCCTGTGGGCGAAGAAGAGGGCCGCGTCAAACAGATCGTTGAATACGAAGCGCGTCAGAATGTGCCTTTCCCGATCTCGGAGGTTATCTGGGACTACCAGTTGATCAGCGCCCCCAACGAAGAGGAAGAAGGCTCGAATGAGATCGAAGTAATGTTCGTTGTGGTCAAAAACGAACTGATTGATAAAGTAACCAAGATCATCGAGGAAGTCGGCAAGGATGTAGTACTCATCGAAGTTGCCCCCACCGCCTGTTTCAACTCGGCCAAGGCAAATGAGATTGGAGAAAAACAGTGCGAAATGATTTTGAATATAGGCGGTCGTTGTTCGAGTCTGGTATTTATTGATGGCGGCCGTTTTTTCGTGCGTACAATTCCGATTGCGGGTCATACTATCACTCAGCAGATCAGCAAGGAATTCAGCATTCCGTTCGCCGATGCGGAGGAGATGAAGCGCCGGCACGGTTTTGTTGCGCTTGGCGGGGCATACGAAGAACCTGATTCAGAGGTGGCCGCCACGGTTTCAAAAATCGTGCGTAACGTGATGACCCGTCTGCACGGGGAAATCAACCGCTCGATAAATGTCTACCGTTCTCAGCAAAAAGGGCGCAAACCCTCGAAATTGTATCTTGCCGGCGGCAGTTCGGTAATGGCGTTCACGCCCAGGTTTTTCTCTGAGAAACTCCGGATTCCGGTGGAATACCTGAATCCATTCCAGGTGGTTTCTTTGGCCAAGGAAATCAACAAGGAAGAACTCGCGGAAGTGGCCCATATGTTCTCCGAAGTAATCGGCCTCGGCCTGCGTCATATTACGGTTTGCCCGATTGAAATATCGCTGATGCCTGAAAAACTCAAGAAACAGCAGGAACTGAAGCAGAAAACCCCTTATTTCTATGCGAGCGCCGCTTCCCTGCTGATCTGCCTGTTAATTCTCCTCTGGGGCGTTACAACCCAGGAAAGCATTGATGAACGCCGTTTGAAAATTGCAAAAAACGAAGTTGCCAAAGTCGGGCAGAAGCGTGATGCTGTAGGCGACGCAAAACAGAAACTGGAAAATACAAAACTGGAATATCTCGATGCCGCCGATGTATTGAAGAACCGCAACGGCTGGATCATCCTGCTGGACGAACTCCAGAGAAATCTGCCTGACCGTTTGTGGCTTACAAGCATCAAAGGTATTGCCTCCGCAAGCGAATCTGCCGGTCCTAACCGCGACAGTGGCACCCGTCCTCGTCGTAGTGGGATAGCAGATATTTTTGATACTCCTGGACGTGGCCCTAAATCAACGGCATTACCAAAATCTCAATACGGGTGGCTTAAACTGGAAGGAAACTGCCTGTTGCTGCCGGATGACGAATCACTGGTTGAGGATTTCATGGCCAATTTGGTTAAGTCAAAAATGTTTACGGATAACAAAGATGATATCAGGATAAATTATTATCTGATACCGCGAGCCGGCAGCAAGAACAACCTGTCCGGATTTGATATGGAAGTTAAACTTACTGAACCGATAAAGAAATAAGCGAAAGCTGAATTACGGGATTCAAGAATGGAATTCATAAAGAAAAATATAGTTTTAGTAATAGTGCTGGGTTTATCTCTGCTCGGTACGATATTTCTAATCTATATGGTTTTCATCAAACACTCCGGAATGTCCGAGATGATGCACAATGTTGAAAAGATGAAAGTAGATATTGAAAGGCTGAACAAATCAAAGCCTGCCCCATGTGATCAGAACCTTGAATGGATTAACGAAGACAAAAAAATATTTAAAGAAAGATGCACCAATCTCAGGTTGGTTTTTGGACATCCTTTCCTGAAACCGTTGCAGGATTTTGCTAAAAAACTGGGTACTACAGCACCCGAGTTAAAGGTTAGTTTCGAGCAATTCTGGATTGATTGCCTCGCCAAAGATAATGAGATGAAATCCAGAGATATCTTGAGGGACTTTCTAAAAAAATTCGATACCGCGAAATTAACAAATGCTCTGATGGAATTCAAAACAGACTGCCAGAAACTCACCTCGGAAACAATAGAGCAGGGAGAAGTGCTTTCTTATCTGCTTATGGCGCTGGGAGTGCCCCGGAATATGTCGCAAATCAAGTGCAAGCAATATGTTGGCATCATGCAAAAAGCCCTGGTTGACAAACTTGATCCCCCAAAAAGGGAAGTTGAAGGAAGCACTTCAGCCGCTAAAGAAAAAAAAGATAAAAAGGATAAAAAAGATGAAACTATTGTCAGGGGGAAAGTTACACTTGACAACAGCGTACGCAGTTTCACTTTCACTGAATATCAAAGCCGATTGCCTGTAAAAGAAAATATTCCTTATATTATCAGGCACTTAATGTTGATAGACGACCTGATGAACCGGATAAAGGTATCCGGAGTATCAAGAGTAGAATCACTCACCCGAATCGGAGGATTGCATGGTTCAGTAGACAAGGGATTCCTGAAATTCCGTTACAAACTTACTCTTATCGGGGAGCTTGAAAATCTCCGTAAATTCATAAATAACCTGCTCAACGCTTATAAAGATAACCGTGTTTACCTTATAAAAGACATAACCATTGAAAAGCTTGCGAGAGAAGCTTCCAAAATTATCACATCCGAGGGGAGTCCGAGAAGCAGTTCCTCTGAAACTTCCGGTATGACTCCTGAACAACTTGCAAGAGAAATGGATAAACCATATTACGAGCGAAAAGGATATGGGAAACCGGTAATCAGTGCAAGCATGTGCAAGATGGAAATTGAAATCGACTATGTTATTTATGTCGCTTCAGAATTGAAACGGAACTAGGAAAAATGCAGAAAGTTGTAACATTTTTAAAACGGCATTATGAAAAGCTTATCCTGCTTTTCCTGCTTGTTATTTTTATTTTCAGCCTGATTTATCTGATCTATATCATCATCCGGGCGCAAACCGCGGTCACTATTGAAGACCTGGAGATCCAGAAACCAAAACCTGATTACGTGAGATTCGATTTCTCAAACCCTGAGTACAATGTAAAGGCAAATCTGAAACAGGATAAAATCTGGATTAAATCTCTGGCCCGGGCAAAAAGAGATGCTAAAGATTTTTATACTGACTTGCTCAATCCGATAACTGCGGCAAAATGTCCAAACTGTAAGCATATTATTCCCCGCTGGTATTTTAATAATAAACAATGTCCTTACTGCGGTAAAATACTAAAAAAACCACCAGGGGAAACCGTAATAAAAGTTCCAGATGACGCAGATGTGGATGGAATTCCTGATAAACTGGAAGCTGAGCATGGCTTGAGCAACTCCAATAAAGAAGACGCGCTTTATGATAAAGATAAAGACGGTTTCTCAAATATTGATGAATATAATGATAAAAAATTCAACACGGAATTCTGGAACCCAAAATCCCGTCCTCCGCTTGCTTACAGACTGAGTGTGGCAGGGGTACAGCGAACGAAATTGAGTATTCTTCTTAAGAAAGTAATGGCTTCCGGTGAAGACAAGAAAAAATGGATGGTCCAGCTTGAAATATACAATAAAGGGAGATGGCGTACCCGTTTCAAATATATCGGTAACAGCATCATTGTCAACGGCAATGAATACATCATTAAAAATGTTATTTACCGCACCAAAAAAGTGTGGAACAGGAATATCAAAAATTACCTGAGTGTGGATGACTCTCTGGTTGATATCCAAGCTCCTGGAAGTGATGATGTAATCAGGCTTCAGATTATGCAACCCGTATATTCTCCCCGGAAAGATGTTGTATTCAGGGATTACCTGAATAACAAATCTTTCAAGGTTGTGGTAGGCAGACGCTTCACCATAGGCGACGACAATACCGGGTTTGAAACTTATGAACTGGTTGCCATAGGTCAGAATCAAACCGGAAACATTGCAACGATCAAAATGGTCACTCCTGACGGTAAACTTGGCCCCCCGATCACCATCGGGCCAGTTCCCAAGGCGGAAAAACCAAAGTCACCTGCCGGAGCGAAAAAAGACAATTATACAATTGGGGACATGGGCGGGGAACCCGCGCCCCCTGGTCCGCCAAACTAATAATTAAATATTCAATAACATATTGGGATAAGGATGTCACATGAATAAATATTTTTTGAAAACATGGCGGCTGGGAGTCACGCCGTGCCTGGTTATTTTTGCGCTGATGCTGAGCACGGTCAACAGTTTTGCGGCAGCCACAACCGTAAAAAGCGCAATCTCTGACGAAGACCGTCAGCGCCAGCAAAAGGTTGAAGTTGCCGACAAATTATTTAAAAAAGCGAAAAAGCTTGCCGTAAGCAAAAAATACCTTGAAGCCCAGCAGTTATGTGAAGCGGCGCTTAAGGAAATCGACTCCATGCCCGGGCCTTTCGTTGATCTCCAGAAACAGAGGATCAATGCATATATAGTCAATCTCATTCTTCAGCGGGTCGGAGAACTTGAATATGCCGCGCGAAAAGCATTTCTCTACAAGAATTATGAAGAATCCGTGTCTCTGGCCAAAGAAGCCGTTAAAATCATGGATGATGAAACCGATAATGCCGAAAATACCAAGAACCTGAAAAATTATACGAAGCTGAAAAATTTTTCCGGTTCGATTGACAGGTCGATGGAGAAACTCATTAAAGACTGCCGGAAATTCATCAGCGCCGCAAAATACAACGAAGAAACCAGCCTGAAGACAATCGACCCCGAAAATGAATCCCGCAAAGAAGATATCAATCTGTATCTTAAAGAGGCTGAAATCCTGTATAAAAATAAGCGTTATGAGCAGGTGCGAGACAATCTTGAACGGGTTTTGATGCGTGATCCGTTCAACGAAAAAGCAATCTTCCTCCTGGAAAAAACTTATCGTAAAATTTATTATGTTGCAAAGCTGCGGCGTTATAATGAAGCCATTGAGCGCTTATCTGAAGTTGAATGGAAGCAGACTGAAGGTATTCTTCCCACGGAAGTAATCAGGCCGCCTGAATCCGGGCCCAAAGTCAGTGACGACACTCGTTCCAGCCTCTACGAAAAAATGCAGAAGATCATCTTTGATCAGGTTGAATTTGAAGATGCATCCATCAATTCCGTTATCGCCCATTTACAGAGCCGCAGCAAAGAGCTTGATCCGGACGGCGAGGGCGTTAACCTGATTTTGTCACTGAAGAGCAGCGATCCTGAACAGGTTCCGAGAATAACCATGACTTTCGACCAAATGCCTATGCAGGAAGTTATCAGATACCTGTGCGAGGGAACCAACCTGAAATACCGTGTCGAAGAAAATGCCGTCCTGATCGGAGACAAGGATATTGACGTGATGGTAACCAGATTTTTCAAGGTCAGGGCTGCGCTCATTTCCAGGATTGCGCCCGCGGATGGAGGAGGAGGCGAGAAAAAAGAGGAAAAGAAAGATGTATTCGCCGATGAAGACGGATTTGATTTTGACTCTGATAGTTTTACCGATGACAACAAGAAAGATGATAAAAAGGCAACTACTGCCGGTGGCAGCGCCACCGCTGGAGCATTACGGGATTACTTCACTGCTCGCGGAATTCCTTTTGACAATGAAGATGCCCAAATAGCTTATGACCGCCGCGCAGGTAAGCTTGTGGTTACCAACACCCCCGACAACCTTAGAAAATTTGAGGCCCTGCTCCGGGATATCGACATCGAGACTCCCCTGGTCCTGATTGAATCGAAGATCCTGGAAATTTCCGATGTGGATCTTGAAGAATTGGGATTCGCATGGACATTCTCCCAAGTTGACTCGACCGGAAATACCAGTTGGGCGCCGACCGACCAGATACTCCGCTTCTTCATGTCCGCCAATGATCCGAACGATTCTTTTGTATCATCCTCTCCCTACAAACTCGTCAACAATTTAAATTTCATACCAAGTATTGGCGATGAAAATTTTAATGTCGGTTTAACGGTAACCGCTGTCGACCAGAATGACCGCAGCGAAATTCTTTCCGCGCCCAAAGTTATCGCCACCAGCGGTTCTCCGGCCATCATCCGGATGGTCCGGGAAGAATATTATCCGGATTCATGGGTTGAACCGGAAATCAGCGTTGGTGAACAGGGAACTATAACCTATAACCCAACCTATCCGGAATTCGGGGACGCCACTGATATAGGCATCCGTTTTGAGGTTACCCCAACCGTAAGTCCAAACAACTATACGGTTACTCTTCAGCTGAACCCGCAGGTTATTGCACTCACCGGCTGGACCTCTTACGACTACGAAGTTATACTCGGGATTAATGAAGGCCAGGTTCAGTCTACCAGCCGGGAGTACATCAAAATGCCGAATATCAGCCGTCGCGACATGAGCGCTACCGTCAAGGTTTTTGACGGAGAAACCGTAATTCTCGGCGGAATGCTTACGGACAAGAAACTGGGACGTGATGATCAATGGCCCGGACTCGGTGAAATTCCTTTGCTGGGCAGACTCTTCAGCAGTGAGTTGGATTACTCACATAAACGGAATATGCTGATTTTCGTGTCTGTAAGATTGATTAATAACGATGGTGTCCCGGTACGGGAAAATTCGTTGCGAGGAATCTTTGATTTCCGGCGATAATTTAAAGCCGCCGGGAAAACAGAGTTTGAATAATATGTTTTCAGTCAGTTTTCAAGGTTTGACAAATGTTAAACCTGAACTGCAGGGATTATTTTTTTAAAATATTTAATCATGCGAAGGAAAGAAAAATATGGTTAATATGAAATTAAAATTCATTATTGTTTTTATTTTATGCGGTCCTGTTTTTATCGCGGGAATCAGGGCCGATGAAAAGAAAACAACCACCCCCTCAAGAAAAGGTGCTTCCGCGGCTATGGGCGAAGAGGTGGTTTCACGCCAAAATCTTGAAAAGCAGGCTGCATATTACGTAAAAAGAGCAAACAAGTATTATCAAGATAATCTCTGCGAACTTGCCATTGAAAATTATCTGAACGCAAAGGCCGCACTTGAAAAATGCGACCCGGACGGTGTCAGTGATTACGTGAAACGCAAAATTGACAGCTGTGACCAGCAAATCGCCAACTGCTATTATATCTGGTCTAAAACCATTGCGAATGAAGCTGAAGAGCTTGCCCGTTCCCAGGATTACGATGAGGCTATTGCCAAATGCCAGCAAGCCATGAAAATTTATCCTCAGTCTCAAAAGAAAATGAAGGATTTAATCAAGCAATACAGCAAAATGAAGAAAGTGGTAACTTACAGGAGAGAAATTTCTGAAGATACCGTAGATCCCAATAAAGAAAATCGTCTTTACGGTATTGCCGTACTCTTGAAACAGGGCAGCGCCTTATATAATGACGGTCAATACGACAAAGCTCGCGATAAATTTGAAGAAGTCCTGATTAAAGATCCTTTTAATTTCAAAGCGATCAACTGGC
Source organism: Victivallales bacterium (assembly GCA_963678815.1). GTDB lineage: Bacteria > Verrucomicrobiota > Lentisphaeria > Victivallales. The sequence goes on along the minus strand of OY787460.1, from coordinate 1,013,987 downwards.
TCCGGAGAGTTAACCTGAAGCTGAAAATAAAAGGCCACAACCGGGCCAATGCAACTTTTACTGAGCGTATCGCGGAGGAACAGTGGAAAACTCTTACTCCTATCGTTCCCCGCACTTTAACAGGCACTACCGAATCAATCCTTACTCCTGTCGACCGGGAAAGTCCCACGGATAAAATCCAAAAGAAACTCAAAGATATTATTATCGATAGAATTGAGTTTGAAGAAGTAACTATCCCAACGGTTGTCAAGTTCCTGAAACAGCGCAGTAAACAGCTGGATCCGGAAAATATCGGAATCAATATTTTTCTCAGGCTTTCTTACGGCCCCGCTCCTGAATCCACCGGAAAGAAAAAACCCGCGGCCACTGCTGCTCCTGCCGCTCCCGGCGCTCCTTCGGCAGCTGCCGCAAAACCTAAACCCGCTGGTGGAGATGGTGGCGGATTATTTGACGATGAAGGTGGCGGTGACGATCTTTTCGGCGGCGGCGGAGGCGGCGGCGGAGCTGCCGGCGGAGGCGGAGGCACGTCTACAACCGCTACTATCCCTACTGTAACAATGGTTGTGGATGATATCTCGCTTGATGAAGCAATCCGTTATATCTGCAGGGCCGCAAACCTGAAATACCGTGTAGAAAAGTATGCCGTCGTAATTGCTTCGCAGGACATCCCCCTGGACGAAGTTGAAACCAGGATCTATCCGCTCGAACAGGAAGCCCTGGAAGCTATCGGTGGAGGTGAGGACGTCGATGCGGTAATGGAGCATTTCCGCAGCCGCGGGGTTGGCTTCCCCACCGGCGCAAAAATCGTTTATGACAGCAATATCAGCCGTCTGGTTGCGACCAATACGCCTGAAAACCTCAAGAAAATCGAAGAAATTATCCATAACGAGCTAAATGCTGTCGATCCCCAGGTACTAATTCAGGCAAAGTTTATTGAAGTTACTCAGAACGACCTTGAAGAACTTTCATTCAATTACGTTTTATCAAGGACTTCTTCAGGAAGCACCGGCAGTGCAAGCTCCGTCCTCTGGGGCGCAAATGATGAGTTGAACCGAACCGGGAGTACACTCGCAACGGTTCCGGGCGGCTCCACGATTGTTGACTGGTCGAGGACTTACAGTGGAGGTCAGAACTTGCGGGTAATTGTCAACATGCTGGACCAATGCGATACTTCAGATGTCCTTTCCACCCCCAGGGTTACGACAATGAATGGTCAGCAGGCAACCATCAGAATGGTCACCGAATATTACTATCCGGAAGAGTGGAGTGAAGCTACCATCTCGAATGACGGCGTATTTGTTTCTTCAATTCCGCAGTTTGGAGACGTCACAGAAGAAGGCATCATCCTTCTGGTTACTCCCAACGTAGACGCAGACAGATACACTATTACTCTGGATATGAACCCGGTTGTCCAATCCAGGGTAGACTGGAATGACTACAGTTATCAGGTTTATATCGGTGATTCCACAAACAGCGTTATGCGTACCAATATTATCAAGATGCCAGTTATCGAAGCAAGGACCGTGGAAACCACGGTAACGATTTATGACGGTGAAACTATTGTCCTTGGCGGGATCATCAAGGATGCAACCGCCACCATCAATGACCAGTATCCTGTTCTCGGTGACATTCCGGTTATCGGCAGGCTGTTTCAGTCAAAAGCAATCAGCAGCGAAAAAGTCAACCTGTTGATCTTCCTGACTTGCAGACTGGTAAATCCTGACGGCTCCCCAATACGCGAACGCGAGCTTCGCGGTTTGCCGGCATTCCGTCAGTAATTTCCCGATGCACAGTAGTGTAACCAGCACAACCGTATCTAAGATATGATCCCAAGGGACTATTTCTATTTTTATGGCAACTAACTATTTTACTATCAATATATTTCTGTTTATTATCGGACTGGTTGTCCTGATCAAAGGCAGTGACTGGTTTATCGAAGCTTCTTCATATATAGCCCGGCACTACAAAATCCCGGAAATCGTCATCGGCCTTACTCTTGTAAGTATTGGTACGTCCCTGCCGGAGCTTGCCACCGCGGTCTATGCTTCCGCCACTGGAGAAGGCGGTATTGCCCTTGGCGACATCGTGGGAGCCAACATCACAAACATGACCCTGGTTCTGGGGCTTGGCGTTACTCTTTGCGGAGTTTTGCCGGTGTCAAAGGTAATGCTGAAACGCGATACCATGATCATGCTCATCGTCTATGTTGTTTTCATCCTGCTTAGCTGGACAGGAGGCAAAGTGCTTGGCCGAATTGACGGTCTGGTCCTTCTGTTGCTGCTTGGCGCCTACTATTTTCTGCTTCTGGCCAGTAAAAAGAGCAGCATAAGCGCCGAAGATGATGTGGAAAGTGATTCCAAGATAAGAGCCATGAAGACGGCCGGAATTATCTTTACTCTCGGACTGATTTTAGTGTTTTTCGGCGCAAAGATGATGGTTGACAATGTTGTCTGGATCGCCCGGAAATTCAATATTCCCCAGGAACTCATTGCCGCCACAATCGTGGCGCTGGGCACAACAATTCCGGAACTGGCGGTTACTATTGCCGGGGTAGTTAAAAAGCGCAGCGCGATTGCCCTGGGCAACATTCTCGGCAGTTGTATTGTCAATATCCTGCTGATTCTCGGAGTATCCTCACTGATCCGTCCGCTGCATGTGGAAACGCCAATGTTCGTATCAATGCTGCTGATGCTCGGATCTGGAGTAATTATGCTGCTTGCGATGATTACCGGAACGCGTCTGAACCGTGCGGAAGGGATACTCCTGCTCAGCATGTACGCAATATTCTTCGGCTATAACCTGGTTCTGGCGCTTGCCTGAAAAATATTTTGAGCGGTAGTTTTTTTACGGCTCTACAATAGCAAAAGTCAACCGGATCTTCGACATCACTTTATCTCCAACCCTGATATATCCATCGCCTTTTCCAAAACGGGAAGATTTACCTTCGGGAAGATCAACTTCGATGATCAGCTGGTTGCCCGGACGCACCGGATGAAAATATTCCGCGCAATCAATCGACATGAAATAGGCGATTTTTCCCTTATGTTCCGGCCTGGAAAGCATGAGTACGGCGCCAGCCTGGGCCATGATCTCGGCCTGCAGCGATCCCGGAAGCACTGCGTATTCCGGATAATATCCGCAAAAATGAGGTTCATTATACGATACGTTTTTAACCGCGGTCACATGATTGCCTTCAATCCCGGCAACGTAGTCAACCAGCAGGAAAGGATAACGGTGCGGAACAATGTCCATTATCTGAGCAATGTCCATAATGCAATCATCGCTCTTGTCGAATTCGGTAAATAGTTCCGGCATCTCAGATTCGGTTTCCCAATCCCTGACGCCCAAGGTAAGTTTTGCCTGGCAGGTCACACCGGAATTATTGCGGGTGAGACAAGTGCACTCGGCGGAATCGCTGGACACCGAATTAACCTCAACTTCAACCGCCACCCGGTCACCCGGATTGTTCGGCTTGCGGAATTTCACCTTTTCCATCTTCCGGATGTAGATGTCCTGCTTTTCGCCGCATTGGAGAGTTTCTCTCACCGCGAGCTGGGCCACCTGTTTCATGGTTTCAATCTGCAGTACCCCCGGCATGATGGGATGTCCGGGAAAATGTCCCTGGAAAAATTCTTCGTTGAAAGTCAGATTTTTCAGTCCGACATATTTGGTATCGCTTTCTTTGGTGACGCAATCGAGTAGAAGCATCGGATACCGGTAGGGAAGCAGTTCTTTGATTTCTTTTATACTAAAAATTTGTTCCGCCATTTTCATTGGTCCTTTCTAATTCTCAAAACGGCATTATTTAGCTGGCTCAGCCGAAGATTTACAAGCAGTTTATCTTCCGGAGGCCATTTGTTTTAAAACTTCTCCCGCCAACTTAACGTTAGTCGGGTGTCCGGGTTTCACGGCGATAATATGGGCATGAATTCTGCGGCCCGTCAGGAAAATATCACCGACAATGTCCAAAACCTTGTGTCTCACCAGTTCATTGGAGGAACGCAGTCCTTCCTTGCTGATGATGGCTCCTTCGTGCAGAATAGCGGCGTTATCGAGACTTCCGCCTTTCACCAATCCCATTGCAATAAGTTTTTCAAGGTCCTTGTACCAGACAAAAGTTCTCGATGGCGAAATATCTTTCGCGAAACTTTCTTCAGTAATCTCCCCTGAGAAAAACTGAGTGTCCAGCGGAGTCACTCCATACGAAGTAATGCAGGTTATTTTCAATTCGTCGGCAGGAAGGAAGGCAAGTGTACTCCCGTCCTCATCGATAATAATCGGGGCGGAAGGTGTGTAAAATTCAGTTTCCGCCTCCTGTTCAACCACTCCTCCAGCTTGCTGAATAAGTTCAACATAGGGCAGCGAACTGCCGTCAAGGAGCGGCGGCTCCATTCCGTCCATGTCGACAATCGCGTTAACCACTCCGAAAGCATGGAGCGCGGCCATTACGTGCTCAATAGTATGCACCTGCACTTCGCGGCTGGAAGCAATCGTGGTCCCGCGCCTGACGTCAACTACAAAATTCGCGAGGGCCGGAACTGCTGGATTATCAGGCAGGTCTACCCGGCGAAAAATGATTCCGGTGTTCTCCGGGGCCGGATTGATCTTGAGCATCGCCCTTGCCCCAGTATGCAACGCTATACCGGAAACTTCCCCGGAACCCGCTAAAGTTTTCTGTTTTACCATTGTATTTCCTTGCTGAATCCAGATATTATCAAAAATATTTTAAAAATTAACATAAGTCTTTTAATGTAATAACTTATTTGGGATTTTTCTAATCCGGAACATATTAATATATGAATAAAAAACATAAAGCAATTTCCGTTACCGGCCCCACCGCCACCGGCAAGACCTCTCTGGCGGTGAAACTGGCCCGTAAATTCGCCGGAGAAATCATCAGCGTCGACTCCCGGCAAGTGTACCGCGGCATGGACATCGGGACCGGCAAAGACCTTGAAGAATACGCTGAAGGCGGCACTCCGGTTCCATATCATCTTATCGACGTGGCCGGTCCGGGGGAAGTTTACCACCTGAAAGCCTTCCACGACGATGCAACCCGGGCTGCCGCGGGCATTCTCCAGCGCAAAAAGCTTCCGGTGTTCGCAGGCGGGACCGCTCTTTACCTGCATGCGCTCCTCACCGGCTACGAACTGCCAGGCGGCGAGCCTGACGCCGAAATGCGCCGCGAATTCCGTCAGATGCCGGTGGAAGAGCTTCAGAACCGGCTGCAAAAACTTTCTCCCGGTAAATATGCGGAGGTGAAAGACAAAAATAACCGCATCCGGCTTACCCGCGCCCTGGAAAAAATCCTGCTCCCCGCTGATGGCAAAACGCTAAACCGTCCGGAGTACGATATGCTCGTGCTTGGGGTTTACTTTCCCCGTAAAGTGGTGCATCAACGCATCGAGGAACGCCTTGCCCGGCGTTTGCAGTCAGGCATGATCGAGGAAGTGGAAAACCTGCACAAAAACGGCGTCTCCTGGCAGAGACTTGATGATTTCGGGCTGGAATACCGCTACCTGGCGCTCTATCTGCAAAATAAACTGAGTTACAACGATATGCGTGAACAACTCTTGGCGAAAATCAGACGGCTGGCGAAAAGTCAGGATGTCTGGTTCAGGAAAATGGAGCGCGAAGGCATAGTTATCCACTGGATTCCCGAAGGAGATTTCGCGAAAGCCTCAACCTTGGTCAATGACTTTCTCGCGGGAAAAGAACTTCCCGGACCGGAAATTTCCATGCAGAATCTCAGATACGGGCCGAGAAGCGACAAAAAAAGCTGACCCGGCTTATGGAAAATTCCGTTATATTATTTGTAGATGTGGATACACACGCTATATTTTTAAGTTAAATAGCTGGGTGTGTTTATATGAGCGATGCTGAAAACAGAAAAACCGTCCTGATTTGCGACGACGACGATTTGTTGCGCGAGTTCTATGCCCGGGTGTTAAAGGCCAAGGGATACGACACTCTGGCCGCAACCAACGGCGACGAGGCAATCGAGGTACTTGAAAGCAACAACGATATCGCGGTTGCTATCGTAGACCTGCTTATGCCGATCCGCACCGGGTGGGAGTTGATCGAGTACATGAAGAGCAAGGACGAGCTCAAAAATATTCCAGTTGTTGCCATTACCGGACTCGCCACTTCCTTCGACGAATTCGAAAAGGTCAAGGCTACCTGTAATGCGGTACTCCACAAAGGAGACTTTGATCTGGAACAGTTCACGAACATTATTACTAACCTCGCGTCGTAGCCGAATCAGACTGATTCTGGCGAAAGTTTACCGTTCCGGAAAATATTTTTTGAATTTTCACGTTTTTTTTCTTGAATCTTTTCGGTTTATCACTAGATTATAAGCCGTTTTTAGCAACAGACGTCCCCATCGTCTAGAGGCCTAGGACACCGGGTTTTCATCCCGGCAACAGGGGTTCGAATCCCCTTGGGGATGCCATTTTTTTGCCCAAATTCCGGAATGCCAGTCAATTTATGCCCCCCGCAGAAACGCAGAGCGCGCAGAGGAAAATCTATCTGGATTTAATCCCAATCGGCAATCATCAATAGACATATTTTTATTTATCTCTTTCAGAGAAAAACTGGCAGGGATAATATTTTCCTGGGGTAGCCGATGGGAACCCCAGGCTGAAATTATTTAACTGCGTTGCAGTAAATTCCATTCCCCAAAGGGGATATACTTTATAGCCTATGGTTGGCAATGCCTGCCTACCATAGGTATTGGATTGTTACACGAGTAGTTCGCTGAAAGCGATATACAAAACAATATCAGATGAATTTGATTTTGAATAGGGCGAACATCCACATTTTGATGAGGAGCCAGCCGTGTGAGAAGCGGCTGATATTGGTGTCGCCGTAGACTCGGCGTTTATACCGGACGGGGATTTCCACGATCTTCAGATCCATCTTGGACGCGCCGAAAATAAGGTCGAAATCGCCGAATGGGTCGAAGTCGCCGAAGTATGACCGGTTGGCTTTCAGGGCTTCATAGTTATCTTTGGTCAGCACCTTGGTTCCGCAGAGGGTGTCCTTGAACTTCTGGTCGAGGAGCCAGGTGAACCCCATGCTGAACAATTTATTGCCCATCAGGTTGAGGGTACGCATGGCTTCTTTTTCCATCGGATAGACCAGTCGAGTGCCGTTGATGAATTCTCCTTTGTTGGAGGCAATTGCTTCGTAAAATTTCGGCAGGTCTTCGGGGGGCACGGTAAGATCGGCGTCAAGGATCATCAGGATATCGCCGGTTGCCATGTCGTAACCTTTGCGGCAGGCGTCGCCTTTACCCTTGCCTTCCTGTCTGCCGGACTTGATGTTCCACTCCCCTGAATACTTTTTCGCGACCCGCTGGATTTCCTCCCAGGTATTGTCGGAAGAGCCGCCCTCGATAAAGATTATCTCCACGTCTTTGCCGAAACGCGGCATCCGGGTAATGGCATTTTCGATGTTTCCTGCTTCGTTCCGGGCGGGAATCACCACTGAGGTCACAAGTTCCTCGCAAGGCTCGATACCGAGTGGCCGTGCAACCATGAAGTTCATCAGGCACAGGTGATTGAGCAAAGGCAGATTCGCCAGCACCTTATTGCAGAACCGCGACAACAGCGGAATATATTTCGGCATCAGGATTTTCCGCCCGGACTTGACCACGTCGAAATCCGCCAGGTGCAGAAGATTCGACAAATCATTGAGGTTAAGCCAGTTGTTGAACGGTTCGCGCATCTTCAGTTTCAGGTTCGCGGCCATCCGGAGGATCGGGTCCCAGAGGAAATTGTAGTTGGTGACGATAATCCGGGTGGACGGCTTGCAGTTGCGCCGGATGTTTTCAAAAACCCTCTGGATGTCGGTAAAATAGCCAACCGTATCGGAAATAATGATAAAATCCATTTTATCATCAATCTGGTAATCGTGAGCGTCGGCACAGACAAATTTACAGTCAGGATAGAGTTCCCGTGCCTGTTCGAGCATTTTTTCGCTGAAATCGATACCAATACCGACTTCAGGTTTCACCGCATCCAGCAGGAACCCCGTACCGCAGCCGATCTCCAGGACTTTCCGCCCCTCGGGAATGTGAAAACGGTAGAATTCGGCAACCCGGCGATGGTATGATCTATTGCGTTTTCGCCATTTGTCGCGCTTTTCGGCAATGCCGTCAAAATATTCTTTTAGAGTGGCCAATTCCTGACTCATTTCTCTTTCCGTCCCTGAACTGGTTGTTTGGTATTCTGATAAAGCAGCAGGCCACCGCCCCGGCATGGGAAATCCTTCAACAATTTAAATCCGGGATACTCGAGCCGGTTTAACGGACACTTCTCGCCCTGCCAGCGGAAAATAACATACTCCAAACCGTACTTTTTGACGTCTACCAAAGTTTGAAGAAGTTCGCGGTCTTTATCGGGCTGTTTATAAAATTTCCGGAAAATATTATTGTTTTCCCAATTCATGAATTTCTTTGCCAGGAAAACATTGTACGGGGTGGCCATATTCCCCATCATGATAGTTGCGTTCTCATTCCGGTTCCGGATATATTTAAAAGCCTTCGGGAAATCATACCAGAATTCCTCGGTTTTACCCCAAGGCATTCTTCTTCCATAGCTGTCGACCGGACTCAGCACGATATTGCAGAGGATCACCAGCAGCACCGCCAGGACTCCTAGCGAGAACCTGATTTTGAAGAGGTCCATCAGCCCCTCCCACGCCCAAAAGATCAACGGCGGCAGCAGCAGCAGGTTAAACCGGGCCATGCCGATGTATTGCTCATTCTCCCCCATGAAAAAAACCGACATCCCGACAAAGATTAACCCGGCCAAGGTCAGTTGCCGCCATTGCTTCCGCCTGATCTGAAGATAGACGCCCCAAACCGCCGGGAGCAGCAGCGCCCCGAACTGGACTCCGAGGCTGGAAACAAATTGATGGAGCAAAGTGATGTCGAAAAGGTTAAGGAAATGCGCGCCGTAAGGCCTTGCCCCGGAAAGACTCCTGATCAGCATATAAAGAACCGCGGGAAGACACGCCGCGACAGCAACCAGCACTTCGCCATATACAAATCCCCTCATGTCTTTTACAGAATCCCGGCGCAAATCCAAACAGCGGAAAAGCACCCGGACGGCAACAAACGCCAACAGCATCGGAAATGCGGTTTCTTTGGTGAATCCGAGAAAAACGATTGCAAACCATGACGGACGGCAACAAACGCGGGGATACGGCAGGGAAAGGAGTTTCTTGCAGTCAAGAAGCATAATCACAGCCAACATTATCGCAGGAAGTTCGAGGTAGACAATCGTACCGTGAAACATCAGGTCGGGCACGGTCAGCATCGCCAGTACTGAAACAACCGTGACCACCACTGGAAGCTTCCGGGCGCGCCAATCCGAAACAAGGGTCATCCCCAGCAGGAAAAGCGAAAAAATCGGCAGGAATCGCATAATTTCCAGCGGAATAATATCCCTACGCGCCCAGGATTTGACTGAAAACATACCAAGGACGGTAGACACCCACGCTTCCGCGGCCGGATAACGGGCAATACGGCCTTGAATAAAGGGATCGTTCATTAATTTCCCCATATTCATCGGAACCAGCGCCATGATAATAAAACCTGCACATATCCAGGCAAATTTCACCCAGGGAGAACGTTTGAACGGAATAGCAAGCAAAACTCCAACCAGCACCCAGATCAGAATTATGGCCAAAACCGTAAACTTGGCGGCCAACTGATATGTGACCAACTGATAAGCAAAAATCGTCATTCCATGATAAAGCTCGTCGCCGCAGTACGCCAGCGGAGATTGCCATGAAGGTGCGAAAATCGCTATAAACAGGATGAGCAGGCATATTATTACCGGATAATTGCCGCTTTTGAGCGGCCGTCCCCGAATACGGCTTTTCATGGGAAATGCGGATACGGTCCAGACAACACCTAAAATGATGAACAGTATAATACTCCCTGTCACCAGAATAAATGCGGTCCCCTGGGGAAATGAGCCGCTGAAATATTTTGAAACCAGGGAAAACATCGGATTAAGCAGAAAAGCAGCGCTGAACAAGAATACTCCCAATCCGGTAAAAAACATCTGCCAGGATTTGTTTCCAAGCATGTGCCTGAACAACATCCATGCGGCAAGACAGAGAAACGCGAATTTGAGGATAAAATTGCCGGTAAACACATAACCGGCGGCGAAGAGCAGAAACATCAGAACATGGTTCCAAACCAGTGAATCAGCTAATCCGGGAGGAAATTTTTCCGCGCCGTTATTATCCGTCGAGTTCATTTTCAGTTCCCCTGCAATAATATTAAGCAGGGAATATAGCCGGGATACGCCGGAACTGCAAGCAGAAACGCAACTTATAGCAACTTGGCGTCGGCCGCGTCCTCTACATTGAATCCTCTGGTAATTCCGGCCAGGAGCGGATTAGTCAGCGATACGTCGCCAAGGAGAATGCCGCCAACCAGCTTGCCATGTTTGAAATAAAGCTTTTTGTAGGTTTCCTTGACATCGTCACGGCTGATAACCTGACGGTATTGAGTTTCCTTGTCAGCGCCCAAGTCGCCAAGAGCAAAAAGTTTAGTCCCGAAGGCATGCAGCGTGGCCCCGAACACTTTAGGTTCATAGGCCCGTTCTTCGCCAGCGATATTCGCTCCGGCGATTTTGCCCTGCTCGATGGCGGTCTCCCAGATACCGTCAATCCGGCCATTGAATTCAGCGCAGTCACCGCAGGCATAAATATCCGGATAGTTCGTCTGCATTTTTTCATTAACCAGAATGCCGCGCTCGGCCTTGATTTCAGCGTCCCTGGCAAGCTGGATATTGGACCTTATCCCGGCGGAAATTATCACGATGTCGGCGGGGATATGCAAGTTTTTCTTGGTTTTCACCCCGGAAACGTGTTCGCCACCAGTAATTTCCTCCACATAAACCCCGAGATCAACCTTCACCCGGTCACGAGCGATCATCCGCTCGAACAGCGCCGCGCCATCATCGTCCATCTCGCGCGGAAGAATGATCGGACACGCTTCGAGCACAGTAACATCATGCTTGAGTTCAGCCAGAGAATCGGCGGTTTCCAACCCAAGCAAACCGCCACCGATAACCACGATTCTTTTCTTTTCCTTGCCAATAAGTTCCTGAAGACGATCAAAATCATGCTGCTCCCGCAAAGCGATCACTTCGAGAAGGTCTGCTCCGGGAATCGGCGGCACGAAACACCGCGAACCGGTGGCAACAACCAGCTTGCCGTAAGTATGAGTTTCGCCGTTATCCAGCTCAATTGTATGGTTTTCCGGATCAATCCGGGTAATTTCCGAATCAAGCATCAAATCGATGTTGTTGTCATCGAAAAAATGACGCGGCTCAATAAGATATTCGGCGTCAGTAACCTTTTTGGCAATTGCTTTAGTCAGGACCGGCCGGTAATACGGAAAAACCTTTTCCCGCGAAAATATTTTGATATCCGCTTTGGAGTTACGCTTGCGGACGGCGGCGGCGGCGCTAACCGCGGCAGCTCCGGCGCCAATTATCGCAACGGACATTTCTTTGTCATTCCGGAAAGTCACTACTTCAGGAACAAACTCAATAAACGCTTCCTGCCCTGCGCCGCAAACCGGACACGACGGCGGCGGAAGCGCTCCTTCGAACACCTCACCGCAAACCGTGCATTTCCAGTAGGTTTTCCCGGTTTTGTTGTCGCGGCGTTTTTCCCACTCCTCACTGAGTTTTCGGCCAAACTTGCGTCCGTATTTCCTGGCAAGACCAATTTTCGCGCCTTCAGGCTTGAACGTTATTTTCAAGGGCGGTTCAACGGTTTTCATGCGGAGCACGTTCAGACGGTCCATAAGCATATCCGGCCCCTCCCCGCTCCAGCCGAAACTGCCGTAAGATCCCGCGACTTTGCCGCCGTGAAGAATACCATTCATACTCATAATCAGGTCGAGAACCGGCGGGAGGGCATCACCGTTGATGGTCGGCGAACCGACCAGGATACCATCGGCTCCAGCCATCTCCGCACTGACTTTTCCGGAATCCGCGTAAACCATGTCGTACAGCTGGATGTCAGCATCGATTTCCTCCTTGATCCCGGCGTTGATTTCCTGGGCAAGCTTTTCGCTGTAACCGTATGCCGAGACGAACGCATTGACAACTTTTGGTTTTTCGCGCCTTTCGGGTTCCGGCTCCCTGCTCCACTTTGCGTAGAGATCAATATAATACTCCGGATTTTCCCGAAGCACGGGGCCGTGTCCGGGGCAAATTGTTTTGATGTCCATGCCTTTGATCCGGTCGAGGGCATAGCGGACATGAGATTTGAAAGGCCCCATGATCATGTCGAAATAATATTTGTATGCAGGTTCGAAGTTACCTTCCATCAAATCATTACAGACTTTATCATCCGCATAATGACACCCGAATGAGTCGCAGGTAATCAGCGTATCCATACCATCAATGTATGTGTAAATCGAATCCGGCCAGTGAAGGAACGGAACCGACATAAAACGAAGCTTACAGGTATCAAGCTCGATAACCTGATTGTCAAAAACCGGCTGGGCGGGAATCTCCCGGTTACATATGTCCTTGAGGAAAGTAATGGCGATAGGGGAAGCAAGTACTTCCGCTTTAGTGGCGTAATCAAGAAGTTTCTCCAGAGAACCGGTATGATCCGGCTCCGTATGGTCAATGACGATGAAATCCAACTCGGATGGATCGCAAACCTCTTTCAGGTTTGCCATAAACGTATCGAAGAATTTGTCCTTGGCAGTCTCAAACAACACCTTGAATTTCGGGGTTTTCAGCAAAAAGGAATTGTAACTGGTGCCGTATTTAGTGTGCATGACAATATCGAAGACCCGCAGATTGGGATCCTGCACCCCAACCCAATAAATATCATTCCGGACTTTTACCGCGCTCATATATTCCTCCCGGTTATAAAACAAAATTGCTAACTTTACTAAATAGATAGTCAATCCGGAAATGATGCAAATCCTTTAATAAGTTTTTAATAATCATTCTTAAAATTGTCTTTGAAAATAATATTTACTACCAATTAGTATTAAATCCTAAATAGTATTTAATACCATTTAGGATTTAATATCATTTAGCCTGGATGTTGCATGAAGCCCCTGAAAGTTAGCGGTGCGGGGGAAATTTTATTTTTCGCATGGCAGTTTGATGTTTTTTGCAGTGAATTCGGAAAAAAAGACAGACTCCCCCAACCCCCGTTCTTTGTCGGCGAGCCGGGGCGGCTCTCGTAAAATTCATTCGATAAGAGCGATTTTTTCGATGGCGTATGTGAAGACATTTTTGAATGGAGAAGCTTCAGAAAGCGATACGTAAATCTTCCTCGTGTTGCGTCTGACAACAGCGGCGATCTTTAATAATTTTAACCTGATTGTTCCGCATTGGGCTTTTGCAAGTTCGGTCCCTTGAAGCGCAATGTTCCTGAAGCGTTCCAGGAGGAGATACGCCAGGCTTGAAAGCAGGAGACGGAATTGGTTCGGCCACCAATTCCGGCAGCTTGTGCGGTCGGCAAAGAGGTCAAGCTGTTGTTCCTTGATGCGGTTTTCCATGTCGCCTCTGGCGCAGTAAACTTGCTCATAAAGTTCTTTGCCGCCGCCCCGAATGTTTGTAATGACGTAGCGTTGATTTTTTCCTTTTGAATTGTGTTCCGCCTTGCAAATTATGCGCCTTTTTTTGTCCCACGTCGAAGCGGCGTAATAAATGTCGCAAAAGAATTTCGCCTTTTTCCCTGTCCGGTTGAACCCTTTCTCCGCCTTGCGGGCCAAGCGGCAACTCATTGCTTCCAAACGTTTGTTCCTGGCGATTCCAACGATGTAGTCCACGCCGTTCTTTTCACACCAGCGCAACATTTTCCAACGGCAAAATCCGCTGTCAGCGCGGAAGATAATTTTCACTTCCGGCCATTCTTTGCGGAAGCGTTTCACGAGGAGCGACAGGATTGCCCAGGAGTGTTTTGCCGCGTCGATATTCGCCGGACGCAGGTAGGGAACAAGAAGCTGTTGTCCGCAAAAAACATACAATGGAAGAAAGCAATATTCGTCATAGTAGCCATGAAAAAAGCGTCCCTCCTGCTCGCCGTGAACGGGGTCGTCGGTTGCGTCGAAATCAAGAATGAGTTCTTTCGGCGGCTTTTTGAATGAGCTTATGAAGCTCTCAACGAAAACACTGGCAAGCGACAGGCAAATCTCACGGTTCGCGCTGTTTTCGAAGCGACTCAGCGTTGACGCTCCGGCAAGCTTTTTATCTTTGCCGACAAGGGACTGGATCAGTTCATCATTGCAGAATTCATTGTGGTCGTTCAGATCTTCATAACCCGCCGCAATGCCGTAGACTCTCTGGCGGAGCATTGAATGGATGCTGTGTTCAATTTTTCCTGCCTGGCGATGGTCAAAAGACTCAAGATTTTTGGATACTGAAGAAGTGATTTTTAATTTTTTGTCGAGTTCGGCCAGTAAAAGCAAGCCTCCGTCACTGCTGATATTTCCCCCATCGAAATTTACTGCGAACTTTCTGCCTCTTCTGCGTTTTGATCCGTAAAATCACAGTTTTCTGTTGGTATCGATATTGGGAAGGTCGAAGATTTTGAGGTGGAAATATTCCTGGTCGCGATATCCGTAGGCTTGCCGGATCAGCCATCGGATTTTATTGTTGAATCCTTCCATCGCGGCGTTCGACAACTTATCGGTGCGCCAGTAGGCCGTGATGCCGCCGAGGTGGTTTTCGATGGTTTTCGCCATGTCGGAGAGTTCCTTGATGTCCGTTTCCCTGGCGATGTCGCACCAGTTACGGAGTGCCGCCTTGGCCCGGAACTCGTTCCCGGCTTGGCGGTAGATGCTCCGCAGCGCCTCCTTCATCATGCTGACCTCGCCCAGTTCCCGGAAAGTTTTTCTCAGGTTGTCGAGCAGCAGTTTGGCGTCGGGGGAAAGGTTCTCGACGTTACGCAGGAACAGAAAGCGTTGGTTTTTAAGCAGTTTCCGATGTTCTTCGTCGAGGTTTGCGGTGATTCTGCGCCGGACTTTATCGAGCTTTTCATTCATCAGTTTGATCACGTGGAAGTGGTCGAAGACGATTTCGGCGTCCGGCAGGTTTTCCCCGGCCCAGGCGGTGTACGCTTTCGACATATCCATTGCGATTATTGCTATTTTTGTTTTTGCGCGTTTCAGTTTCGCGGTGAAGTTTTTCAGCGCGTCAACGCCTTTGCCTTTGCCGACATACAACACCGCCCCGGACTCCAGGTCACGGACAATCGTCAGATACTTTTCAACGCCTTTTTTCCGCGAGACAAAAATTTCGTCAATGCCGATTATCCTGACGTTTTTGAGTTCAATCTTATGGTATTTTTTCTTGAGATGACGCTTTTCAACGTTTTTTACGGTCCGCCACGGCAGGTCGAAAAAACCGGCGACGGCATTGATGCTCATTTCGCTTCTCAACTCGACGATCGACCTCTCCAACTCCTTGGTTATCCGCGATTTGGACGAACTCAGAAACGGCAGCTTCTCCACCGTCCAGCTCCCGCACTCGTGGCAGTAGATACGGTGAACGTCAATGATAAAACACAACTGCCAACGACCGCTTTTGACTCCTTTGATATCCCTGGTCCGCAACCACTTCGCGGTAACTTTCGAGCCATTGCATTCAGGACAGCGCAAATCTTTCCGCACGATTTTCTGGTAAACAGTTCCATGTTTACGGCTGAAATCAAAGCTCTCATGTTGAAATCCACGGATGCCCTGAGTAAAATACATCAGACTGGTAGACATAATTCCCTCGCTTTCTGGTAAAAAACGAGAGTTATGCCGCCAGTCTTTTGCTTTTCCAGTGGCGCAGTTGAAAAATTGCTTTTTTCAACTGCCAACAGTCGCTATTGGCGGATTTCTGAAGCTGTCAAGGCGCAAATGGAATAAAAGGGAGCAAGCGCGACCGGTTATGCCGGATTGCCCTTTACAGCACAAGACATCCAGCTACTCACCTCCGGATCAAAACGCAGAAGAACCAACTTTCTTCCGGTCACACGTTGAAACATATCCATTCTTAAATTACATTTTGTCATTGGCAAACCTTTGGATTTATTACTTTGTAAGCTATTGCAATATAATCCGTTAAAAAGGGTTTGCCTTTTCTTTTTCAACCTTTTCGCGCAATTTGCGGGTTAGACAGAATCAGTTAATTTTCTTATCCGGCTTGTAAAAAACCCGGATTCGCGGTTATGTTATATCCATAGACAAATCCGGGACCTCGGCCATGAAATTTGTTGAAGCCAAAAATTATATTGTCAAACGGTTGGAGCGGGAACTGCCTGAAAACGTTTATTATCATGATATTAATCACGCCAGGGATGTGTTGAAAATTTCTGAAAAAATCGCTGCAGCCGAAGGAATTACCGGCGATAAAATC
Source organism: Victivallales bacterium (assembly GCA_963678815.1). GTDB lineage: Bacteria > Verrucomicrobiota > Lentisphaeria > Victivallales. Next base: position 997,575 of record OY787460.1, on the reverse strand, counting down.
CTGATCATCAAAACCGCGGCTATTTATCATGACGCCGGATTCATGGTAAAATACCGGAACAACGAGCCTGAAGCCTGCAAAATTGCCAGAAAATCGCTTCCGCAGTTCGATTACAATCCTGAAGAAATCGAAGAAATATGCCGATTGATCATGGCTACGGCCTATCCGACAAATCCACAGGACTTGATGGAAGAGATTATCTGTGACGCAGATTTGAATTACCTTGGAACGGATAATTTCTTCCGCGATGCCGACAATCTGCGCCGGGAGCTTCACACTCACAACCGCAATTTCACCGATGCGGAATGGCTGAAATGCGAAATTGAATTTCTACGGAATCAAAATTTCTATACTGAAACCGCCAGGAAAATTTACGCTCCGGTCAAGCAACAGCACCTAGAAACTTTATTGAATAAAAAAATATCCCGATAGATATAATTATTGTACGAGGTTCACCATGCAATTTATTCTGGATGAAGTAGAACTGGAGATAGTTGAAAACATAGCCGAAGGCGGCATGGGGTGCGTCTACAAAGCTTTACAGAAAGGCGTTGAGGGATTTGCTAAAACCGTTGCTATCAAAACCTTGCTCACGCAGTTTTCCCACGATAAAAATTTCGTGGACATGTTTATCGGCGAAGCGATGCTGGTGGCCAACCTTGTTCACGAAAATATTGTCCAGATTTATCAGCTTGGCAAATATGAGGAAACCTACTATTTTGTTCTGGAATACGTAGATGGCATTTCCCTGCATGAATTCCTTGAGTTCCACCGGAAAATATATGTAACCATACCGGTTCCGCTGGCTGTGTTCATAGCTTCACGAATTGCCCGCGGCCTGGCTTACGCCCACAGCCGGAAAGACCTTGATGGCCTGCCCCTGAATATTGTTCACTGCGACGTATGCCCGAACAATATCCTGATCAATACCGAGGGATTGCCGAAACTTACTGACTTCGGGATAGCAAAGGCTGCCAACCTTTCCAGTCATCTCGGAGTATCAGGCAAGCTGCCGTTTATGTCTCCTGAGCAAGCAACCAAGGGCAATCCAGTGGATTTCCGTTCCGACATCTATTCGCTTGGAATCGTTCTTTTTGAAATGCTTTCCGGACAGGTCACGCGCAATCTGGATGTTCCCGACATCCATAAAATCCTTGAACAGGCCCGTGACAATTACATTGCCTGGGACCGGCTCCCAAGTGAAGTAGACGACGAACTTCGTGATCTTTTACAAAAAATGCTGGCGAAGAATCCCGAAAAACGTTATCAGCAAACCAGACAACTCGCGCACGATCTGGAATACTACATTTACAAAGACGGTTACGGGCCGACTATCGTTACCCTTGCCGAATACATGCGTAAACAAATGCCGGCAATTTTCCAGGACCCGACATCAGAAAACCAGACCACCGACAACTACACGCCCCCTGACAAAACCGTGTTAATGTAGTTGCTTATGAAATTCGCGGCAATAGAAAAAAACTGCAACTGCCGCCGCATCTTATGACCTGCTGGCCCGTACACGCAATGAAGTACTCTTGAAAGCTCAATCCCTATCACCAAATCGGTTATAAAAAAGTGGGATATCCTTACAGAAAAAAACTGCTTTTTTAATACCTTTATAAAATTTCTCCATTTTTCAAAAAAAACCTTTGAATTTTTCATAGGGTTATTTATAATACAACTGAAAAATTGCTCAGAGTGATATGTGAAAGCCTAAGGAGGAGTAGGAAAATGATCTGTCCTTATTGTGATATTGAAGTAAGTGAAAGCGCCATTGAGGCAGAAGACGGCCATTGCCCGGAATGCGGTGCAATCATCACGGCTTCAAGCATGTTTGAAGACGTCAGCGACGTGGACATCGAAGACGACGACGATATCTACGACGAAGAAGAAGGTTTCGACGACGAAGACTTCGAAGATGAAGATTTTGACGACGAAGATTTCGAAGACGAAGACCTCGGTGATGATCTCGAAGAAGATATTGACGAAGAAGACGAAGAAGACGATTTCTAAGTCGATTGCTCAATAAAAAGACGGCCATGCGAAAGAGTTTTTACGCATGGCCGTTTTATTTTCAGCCTGAAAAACTTTATGTGATCAGTGTAAAGGAAAATCCCTTGCGGTATGGAAACAGGTAATAATATTTTCCACCGAAGTATCCGGCTGTAGCACGTTTGACGGAAAAACTACCAATCCGCCATTCATACCACAATTTCTAATTAGATGCTCGATTTCCTCGCGGACATCGTCCGGACTGCCGAATGGCAGTGTTTTCTGCAAACTCACACCGCCGTGAATGGTGATTTTATCACCCCATTTCCGTTTTACCTCAACCGGGTCCATGCACTCCGGCTGGATCGGATTAATCACGTTAAAACCTACCTCGATAAGATCATTCATCACGTCTGAAACATTACCATCGCTGTGAATGAAGAAAAACACTTCCGGATTCACTTCCCGGCACTTACGGATCAATTCAGCGATCCGCGGTTTATCTACTTCCCGCCAAGCCTGCGGCCCCATGATGATCCGGTCCTGCATGGCGATGTCTCCGCCGTATCCGATCATATCCACCCCGGCCCTGACTGCGCGCAAAGCGGTTTCCGTGATTAAAGCATAAAATTTGTCGTAAAGATGTTCGAGAAACTCCCGGTTGATCAGGTAGTCGGCAAGTATGTTTTCCATACCGCGCAGCATCCAGGCCGATTTATAGGGATTGGTAATTCCTGCCTGTATAAAATTACCTTCATCCTTTAACTTCTGAACCTGACCGGCATAATCATCCGGGTCGACAATCTGGTCAAACGACGGAAACGGATATTTATCGATATCTTCGATGGTTTCGGCGGCCTCCAGAGGTCCCCCGATCCACTCTTCGTACCAGTCCCCCTCCCCTTTGCGGTGGCGCACTCCCCACGGATCTTCATAAGTGCGCTCATCAAGCCAGATAGCTTTGTTTCCGGGTCTTCCGCCGGGACGCTCCGTGGCTTTCTTCTCATATTCAGGGAAAACCACTCCGGGCCCCAAGCTCCTCCAACCCTCGATTCCAAGTTCCAGCAGAACCTTGCCCCAGTCATCAGTACTATAATGCTCTTTCAACCGTTCAATTACCACCTGGTGAAACCAGCCGTAAGTCGGCGTCCGGTCAGGTTTTTCCAATTTAAAAGTTTTGATAATTCTTTCGCGCGGGGTCATTTTCAACACCTCAATGTTTGTTTTGTTTTTTGCATAATACTATTTTCCAGCATATATTTAAATGGACAATCACAACATATTTTTGCATTATTCTGATATGGCAAGTAATTACATCCGGCACAAAAGTTTTCCGGTAAGCCCCCAGGTACTCGAAGTCCGGAGGGGCAGCGACCACTATCGCTTCGCGGTGCTTAATACCGGCACTGAATACTTGCATCCCCGCAGTGAAGAAGTATCTCCGCCTTATGAAAGGTTTCAGCATGAACATGACGTATACCATCTGGTCCTTTACACTAAAGGCGAAACCGCCATGCTGGTGGATGGCAACTATTACCGGACAAAACCGGGATTTCTAGCAGTAACGGAACCGGGGGAACCGCATTGCTTCAATCTCGGTTCGCCAAAGCAATGCATTTACGACTGCTTCAGTTTCCATCTTGAGAATACCATCCCCGGACAGCCACCGATCAAAGTACCTCTGCATGAACTGCTTTCGTTATACTTCGGCTGCAAGCTCTCCCGCCGGAAATTCCCGGTAAACCTGTCACCTGATCAGTTTCTCCGGTTCAAGGAGCTAATCGAGCAAACTACTGAAAACCTAATAGACGAAACCGACAACACCCGGTTCAAAACCTGTTTGAGTATTCTGGAAATCCTTGGCCTTCTGGTCTCGGAGATATATCTTGCGGAAACGGATATTCCAGGCGGATACGAATCTCGACTGGACCAGGTGAAAGCGCGTATCGAACGCAGCTACGCCCAACCGGTCAGCATCGGAGAACTGGCAATGGCCGCCGGAATGTCGGAAGGACATTTCCTCCGGGAGTTCAAGGCAAAATTCAAAACCTCCCCTATCGCCTATTGCCGCGAACTCCGGATAAACGCCGCCAAAACCCTTCTCCGCGCCTCCGCCCTGCCGATCAAGGAAATCGCCGCACGCACCGGATTCAGCGACGTCTATTACTTCACCCGCGTTTTCACCAAACTCGCAAAAACCACTCCAGCCAAATACCGCAGCCGTGGTTCATAATATTGAAATTAGTTCTTCTTGGGGAGAAAGAAAAACCTTTTTGAAAAAAGTTTATTTCCTTAAAAGAATTGCCCTTCCCCGTAAATCAATCTAGAATAATCAAGCCTGCGGCTTGAAGGTGCGGGAGGTATCGACGGCCTGATGCCAGCAGTTCACCATTTCTTCACGGGCGATTGAATCTATTTCAGGTTCATAACGTTTGGCGATAGTCCGGGATTCCTTAATGGCGGCCTTATTGTCCCACATGGCACAGTGCAGACCGGCAATCGACGCGGCGCCAAGGGCAGTGGTCTCGGCGACTTCGGGAATCGTCAGGGGAATACCCAGAATATCACTCTGGAACTGCATCAGGAAGGAATTTGCGGTAGCGCCGCCATCAACTTTCAACGACGCGATCTTGCTCCCGATGTCCTCTTCTATTGCGGTAATCAGGTCGCGGCTCTGGAACGCAATGCTTTCGAGTGCCGCCCTGACAATATGCGCCGAGGCAGTTCCCCGGGTAATCCCCACAATTGTGCCGCGAGCGTCCGGATCCCAGTACGGCGCACCGAGTCCGGTAAAGGCCGGAACCAGGTACACCCCGCCGGTATCTTCAACGGATTCGGCAAGCGCTTCAGAGTCGCCGGACTCTTTGACCAGACCCATTTTGTCGCGCAGCCATTGAACCACGGCCCCGCCGATAAACACCGAGCCTTCCAGGGCATATTCAAGACCGTCGCCCAAATCCCAGGCTACGGTGGTAAGCAACCGGTTTTCCGAAACCTTCGGCTTGCGGCCGGTATTGGTAAGGGCGAAACATCCGGTCCCGTAAGTATTCTTGGTGTCGCCGGGATCGAAACAGGCCTGTCCGAACAGCGCGGCCTGCTGATCGCCGAGAATACCGCACACGGGAATTTCAGCTCCCAGCAATTCCTTCTTTGTTTTCCCAAACTCCCCGCACGACGGTTTTATCTCCGGCAGCAACTCTTTCGGGACATCCAGCAGCCGCAGCAGTTCGTCGTCCCATTCGCCGGTATGGATGTTGTACATCAGCGTCCGGGAGGCATTCGAAGGTTCAGTGGCATGAACCCCGGTAAGATTGAACAACAGCCACGAATCGACGGTCCCGAAACACAGTTCGCCTTTGCAGGCGCGGTCCCAAAGTTCGTGATGGCGCTGTAATATCCATTTCACTTTCGTGCCGGAAAAATACGGATCGAGAAGGAGTCCGGTTTTTTCCCGGAAAATCCGGTCGTGCCCCTCCGCTTCCAGTCCGGCACAAATTTCCGAGGTGCGGCGGCACTGCCACACAATCGCGTTAGTCACCGGTTTCCCGGTTTCGCGCTCCCAGATGATCGTGGTTTCGCGCTGATTGGTTATGCCTGTCCCGGCAATCCGGTCCGGGGTAATCCTGGCCTTTTTGATAACGGTCCGCGCAACCTGAAGCTGGCTGTTCCAGATGTCCATAGGATCATGTTCCACCCAGCCCGGACGCGGAAATATCTGGGGAAATTCCTGTTGAGCGACGGCAACAATCCCGCCTTCCCTATCGAAAATAATCGCCCGGGAACTGGTGGTTCCCTGGTCCAGCGCCATCATATACATATCCATAACCAACCCCCGTGAACATAAAAATAACACTTTACGATTTGGCTGTACTTATTTTACCGTATATATTGAGAATAATCAATTGCAACAGGGATTGTATTGTTATGCCGGAACGTAAATTTGATGTAGCGGTAATCGGCGCGGGAGTAGTGGGTTCCGCAATTGCGCGGGAACTCTCACGGTACAAACTCGATGTTGCGGTGCTGGAAAAAGAGGTTGATGTTTCATTCGGCGCCAGCAAAGCCAATTCAGGCATCATTCACGCGGGATTCCATTCCGAGCCGGGAACGTTAAAATCCAAATTCGTCGTCCCCGGCAACCGGGCCTTCGACCAGCTTCATGAAGAACTAAATTTCCCGTTCCTGCGCCGCGGCGAACTGATGGTGGCGTTCAGCGAGGACGACCTTCGGGTACTGCAGGACTACTATGAGCGCGGAATCGCCAACGACGTGCAATACCTGGAGCTTATCGGCCGCGAACGGACTCTCGAACTCGAGCCGAATCTCAGCCCTGATCTGATGGGGGCGCTCCACGCTCCCACCGCCGGGGTGATATGTCCTTACGAATACTGCTTCGCGATGATCGGCAACGCCGTCCGCAATGGCGTGGAACTGCTACGCAGTCACGAAGTAACCTGGATCGGCAAGCGCGACGACGGCAAATTCATGATCGACACCAAAACCGGCAGCCAGATACTCGCAAGGTACGTGGTCAACGCGGCCGGACTCTACGCCGATACAATCGCGACATACGCAGGTATCACCGATTTCAAGATACTGCCCCGCAAAGGCGAGGAATATCTTCTCGACCGCCGGGTCGGGGGACTGGTCAGCCGGGTAATTTTCCCAATCCCCACGAAAACCTCAAAAGGCATGCTGGTGATTCCCACCGTGGACGGCCCGGTGATGGTGGGCCCGACCGCAGTGGATATCGACACCAAGGACGATTTCAGCACTACCGCCGAGGGACTGAAACATGTGTTCGAGCACGCCCAGAAAATGGTCCCCGGCATCCGCACTTCCGACATAATCACGTCGTTTGTGGGATTGCGCCCTGTCGCCACCGGCAACGACTTCATTCTCGGACGCTCGAAGGTCCCGGGATTCATCAATGCCGCGGGAATTCAGTCACCTGGGCTGACCGCGTCGCCGTCAATCGCCAAATTCATCCGCGACGAACTGCTGGCGGACGGCCTGCGCATGGAAGTGGACCCCGGCTTCGATCCGAGCGACCGGGAAAAAATCACCAGAGTCCGGCACTTGATCGAAAAACGCGATTACGAACACTTTGAGGAAGTGGTTAAAAAAGATCCTGAATACTCCAAGCTGGTGTGCCGGTGCGAAAACGTCACCGAAGCTGAAATTATCGCCGCCGTGCATCGCGGCCATACCACGCTGGACGGTGTCAAATTCGCAACCCGGGCCGGAACCGGACGCTGTCAGGCCGGATTCTGCACCACCCGGGTCATGGAAATTATTCACCGGGAAACCGGGATTCCATTTGAAGAAATCAGCAAGAAAGGCCCCGGCTCGGAAATCGTGCCGGTTAAACTCGCCAAAGGAAAAGAAAAATGAGAGACAAAGTTGACGCGGTAATCATCGGCGGCGGTCCGGCCGGACTCGGCGCGGCTTTGTCACTGCGCGAATCCGGGGTGGAAAACCTGCTGGTGGTGGAGCGCGAAGACGCCGCCGGGGGAATCTTATTGCAGTGTATTCACAATGGATTCGGACTGCATCACTTCGGCGAAGAACTCACCGGCCCGGAGTACGCGGAACGCTGTCTCAAGCTGGTAAATGAAAAACATGTGGACGTATGGACCAGCACTTGCGCCGTCGATATCCTCGACGACAACGGCGAAAAAGTGGTGGTGGTAATGTCGGCCGGGCACGGCCTCCGGGAAATCCGCGCGAAAGCGGTAATTCTGGCAATGGGCTGCCGGGAACGCAACCGGGGCAATATCGCCATTCCCGGCGCAAGACCCGCCGGAATCCTCACCGCCGGACTCGCCCAGAAACTCTGCAACCGTTACGGATACCTGCCGGGCAAGGAAATCGTGATCCTCGGTTCCGGCGACATCGGACTTATCATGGCCCGGCGCATGACCTGGGAAGGCGCACACGTTAAAGCGGTGGTGGAACTTCAACCATACGCAGGAGGACTGAACCGCAACATCGTGCAGTGTCTTGACGACTTTAATATTCCGCTGTACCTCTCGCACACGATCACCAGCATCAACGGCAACCGCCGGATCGAGTCGGTGGATATCGCCCCGGTGTCGGGACACATCCCCAAAACGGAGGACAGTTTCCGGCTAACCTGCAACGCCCTTTTACTGTCGGTGGGACTGATCCCGGAAAACGAACTTTCCCTCAAGGCCGGAGTACAACTCGATAAGGTTACCGGCGGCCCGATGGTCGATGCCAGCTTAATGACCAATGTACCCGGAATTTTCGCCTGCGGAAACGTATTGCAGGTTCACGACCTTGTCGACTACGCTTCAGAAGAAGCCATTGCCTGCGGCAAGTCGGCGGCGGCATATATTTCCGGCGGGAACAAAAAGGAAAAGGAAATCCCGGTGAAGGCCGGGAACCTGGTACGTTACGCGCTGCCGAACACAGTCGAACCCGGTAAGACCGCATTGCTGTCACTCCGTTCGATGGCTCCGGCGGAAAACCGAATCCTGACCGTTCACGCCGGGAACAAACTTCTGTTCAGGAAAAAGTTCCGGAAGATACTTCCCAGCATCATGCAGCGGTTCGAGCTCGATGCGGTCCCGGAAAACGCGCAATCGCTTGAAGTGGCGTTCGCAACTGAAGCGGAGGCGGCAAAATGAACAGAAAATTGATCTGCATAAGCTGTCCGCTCGGTTGCAGCCTGGAAGTGGAATTCGACGCTAAAAAAATCCTCAGCGTTACGGGCAACTCCTGCAAACGCGGCGCGGAATACGCGGAGAAGGAAATTTTCCATCCGGAACGGATTGTCACTACCACAGTAAAAGTGCGCGGCGCGGCCATCGACTTTCTGCCGGTCAAGACCGCCTCGTCAGTACCGAAGCAACTCACCTTCAAGGTAATGGAAGCGGCCCGGCACATCGAGGTCAAAGCCCCGGTGAAACTTGGAGACGTAATCATTCCCGATGTGGCCGGAACCGGGGTGGATCTGGTCGCCACCCGCAGCTTGTAACCCTTTTATACCGAATTGCAAATCGGTATTATTCCTGTTTTTTTTATTTCCGCCATTGCAGCCCCCCGCAACATAACCTACATTATATTAGTGTTATATAATATTTATGAGTATTTACAGGAAAAATTGTGTTGTCGTATTGCATGTCATTCTGCTTGTACTTTCTCCGGTCCTGAGTGGCGGAAAACGGGAAAATTACGGAAGCATCGAGGTTGCGGAGATAGTGAAAGTGATCGACGGCGATACTTTCCGCTGTAATCTGCATGGATATCCGCCGCTGGTAGGTAAAAATATCTCCGTGCGGCTGGCAGGCATCGATACTCCCGAACTGCGCGACCGGCGACCGGAAGTAAAACGCAGAGCCAGAGCAGCAAAGGCATTCCTGGCAAAACGTCTGCTATCGGCCAGGACAATCGAACTGAGGAACATCCGGAGGGGAAAATATTTCCGGATCATCGCGGACGTTTATACCGACGGTATAAATCTTAACCTGGAATTACTGCGGAACAAGTATGCCAGGAAATATTCCAGCCGGAAATAGTCGATTATGAAAAAGTCATCCCGGCCAGTTCAATGCAGCCAGAATGAGTCCGGAAAAAATAATCAGAGCACATTTTACCCATTCCAGTACATAGCGCGGATACTTATGATTGATCTTCCGCTTCTCCATGAAATACGGTATGGGACGGCTTGAACAGTGGCAAATAATCGCAATCGTGAGCAAAACCGCAAAAGTGCCGATTGAAATACCCAGCACCAGACAAACCCCGATCCGCCAGATACCGGCAGCCATGCAGCCAAGCATGATCGCGATTGATTGCGGACAAGGAAACACCCCCGCGAAAAAGATTATTTTTCTACAATGCAAAGATACGGGCCGATCATCTTTCCGCTTGAAAGAGTAAACCAGCATCAAACAGCCCAGAACGATTATTCCCAAAGCCATGATAAAACTCAAATATGCCTGGACTTTTACTCTCATGTTAGGGGAAACGAAACTCATTGAAAAGTAAAAAACAAGTATCAGTAAAAATGCCGTTCCGGTATGGAGCAGCGTAATAAGCAAGGTAATTTTAAACACGTCAAAAATGGAATGTCCGCCGGAAAGGAAGTACGCGGCAATCAACCCCTTTCCGTGTCCCGGTCCTGCCGCGTGAAACATTCCGTAGGCCAGAGCCGCGCCAAACAACAGCAGGAAAATCGTCCAACTGAATTTCGTTTTGAGAGTTTGCAGATAGTTGTGTATTTTCCGGTTCCAGTCCGCCTGCTGTTTCAGGAAATTTCCCGGCAGCCATCTTCCGGATACGGATGCGCCGGAAGTAACCTTAACTTTATTAATTTCGCAACCGGGCGGCGCAAGACAAAATTGCAGAGTCTGATTGTCGTTGACAAATTTGATGCCCCTGACAAGTTTTTTGTCTCCGGTGAAAGTTACCTTGTCACCAAGCCAGTAAAAAGCTACATAATAATCTTTGTCCTCCATGACAATATCAACGGTGCAAGGTTCTGCTTTTACCGGAATCGACAGGTCCAGAGTAATATAAAATTTAATCTGGTTCTCTTTCTGCAGAAGCTTAACCTGATTCAAAGTAAATTTATCCGCCTGGATCTTCCGGTTGTTCACGAATATCGAACAGCAGTAGTTGTCATTTAAGATATGTTCGTCCATCCATTCGCGACACCACTCAATATATTTCCGGGGTTCATATTGGAACATATCATCGCCGAAAGGACTGTTCTGTATCCACAGAAAATCTATCTGTTTGATGCCTTTGGCGTCTGTCTTTACAGTTGCCTGAACATCGACAAAACTGTGAGGGTGCGCGAAAGCCGCAAAACTGAAAAACAGCAATAACCCGGCAAAAATATGTTTCACACAAAGCGTTTGCTTTAAATAGATTCCAGTTTTTTTCATAATCAGCGGCATCAAAGTCCGTCAATAAAACTTTTAATCGATTTCTCGATTTTTTTAACTCTTTTACCTCCTGAATCGTCCTGTTTGGTCTCGTCTTCTTTACTTTTATCATCATCGGCTTTGATCTGGTCGCCGGAAGGAGTTTCTTCATTCCGCTCACCAATTTTCCTGACCCTTTTTTTAAAGATGTTCAGGAGTTTTCCGGTGTTGTCGATAGTGTTCTCTACTCCGATGCCGATTTTTTTCAGGTTGCTCGGATCGAGAATATTCCTGATGTTGTTTTTGGAAAATTGGTAAACCAGCCTTTCGTAATTCGGTTTCGGATTATTCAGCGGGCCGGAAATCACCAGCGGAACAACTATGTTGCTGACATTCGTTTCAGTCTTCAAGGTAATATCAAGGTCATTGTTAAGTTCCAGATATCCGGTAAACACCATGCTCTTGATGAAATCGCCCCTGAAATCGAATTTATCGAGATAAACCTTTCCATCACGTTTCGCGGAAAGGTCAACTTCACCAACGTGGAAATTCAGGTTTCTATTCCCATCGAAAATATCATCCGCGAGATTTTCGGTCTTGTTCATATTGTCCAGCCAGTTCTTGTTAAACGGCAAAAGCTTGGTTATCTTGGTCAGGGCTTCAAGCGGGATAAAAATGGCCCGGAGAAAATGATGTTTCCGCGCCTGATGCGGCAACGACAAATCCCTGAATTTCATTTTTACAAAGCCGCTGAGATTCTTATTCAGATTAGGTATAGTAATGCCTTTGCCGGAAATATAACTGCTGAATGATTCCACTTTGCCTTTTTTGAATTTATATTCCTCCTTGACAAAGGTTTTCAATATCGGCGGCAAGGCAAGGTTTTCAAACTTTGTCTCCATCCGGTAAGAATAGCCGTTCGCTTCGCCAAGATTAATCCTGCCTTTTAAGTTCAGCGGTGTGCCATTAAGGGTAATTTTAAGCGGATCATAAGTTATCGTATTGTTCATGATTATAATTTCAGAAACGCAGTTTGCGGTAATTTCCTTGCCGTAAGTAATGTTTTTCAAGTCCAGCTTCACCAGCATGTCCAGTCCCTTCATGTCAACCGGCGGGGGCTCTTTCGACTCAGTTTTTTTCTTTGGGGCAGTCTTGCTTTCGCCGGTCTTTTCAGGTGCTTTTCCCTTGAACTTCTGGAGAGTCAGCAGGTCGATACGGTCGGAATACACGTTTACCAGCGCCCTGTCCCGCCGGAAAGGAAGCGGAATGGCTGCGTCGACTCTGAGATTGGCCAGCTTCGCTTTCGGATAATCCAGAGTCAGATTAATTTTCCTGACGGCAATTTTCATGCTGGTCTGGCGCACATCGAAATCTACATTCCCGTGAAGCGGTTCGGGCAGCTGTTCCCCTTTGCCGGTCTGCGGCTTCAGATTAGCGATCTTCATGTTGCCAATAACTGAAAACTGCCCGTTTTTGCCGGTGTAGCCGCCAGACATTTTTCCGTTGATGTTACCGGAAGCAACTTTGATCGAATTTTGCATACTTTTCGGCAGAACGGGCAGAATCCGGCTGTCCGCCATCAGGTGCGTCAGATCAAACAGGTATGAACTTTCGGAAAACACCGCGTTGAATTTCCCGCCGAAAGCCAGCGCCTTTTTCTGTTTTGCGCTAACAGTTACATCAAGCTCCTTCACGTTCAGCTTATTGAAATCCTTCAAGCTGGTTTTACCGTTCAGGAACAATCCGATCCCCTCATACTTATCTTTACTAACCGTAAATCCCAGGTCGGAAGTTCTGCTCTTCAGATCAAGTGAAATGTCATGAAACTGATCGGCGAGCACACAGTCGCCCCTGGCGGTAAACAATCCGGATTTGAATTTGAACGGAGATTTTTCCGGGATAAAGGCATTGACCAGCAAGAGATTGAAAACATCAAAAGCTATATTCAATTTCAAGGGGGAAGCAGGCCATTTCGAACCCGTCCGCCAGGAAAGCGACATCGGTTCGCGCAACTTGACATCCAGCTTCTGACTGCGCGGCAGCACAAGAATCAAATGTCCGGCATTTATTCTTGCGGCTTTCTGCTTAACATCGAAAACCGAATCGGCGGTAAATGCCGATTTGCACCCGGCAAGCCTTTTTCCCAGTTCCATGAACATGCGCTTTTTACGCAAATTACCCGGGAGCAGCTCCAGAACTTTTTCGTTAAGCTCAGGAACACTCAAATGTGTTTTTCCGGACATCTTTTTAATGTCAAACTTACCGGTTGCGGAAGCCCTCAGCGCCGGTTTTGTTCCCTTATGCACAATCAGATCGGCCGGGTTGAACTCGACTTCCCGAAGATTGACCATATTGGCATTCAACTTCTGATAAACGTCATATCCGGCAATCCCCCCGAAATGCAACCCGGCAGTACTCAACTCTCCCTGCAAACTTATCCTGTTCAGTGATCCGGCAAGTTTCGCGGTAAGGTCAACGTTCAAAGCCCCGGCTTTAAACTTCATTCCGTCCGGCGGCATAAAACTGTTGAGCGCCGGCAACTTAAACTGGCTGACTTTCAATTTAACTTCCGGAGATACGCCGGGAAACGAAATATTGCTTTCACGCCAGGAAAGTTTCATCGGCCCGGAAAGTGAAAGGCCCAACACTTTTCTGCCGGAAACTTCCGCCATATCAGCCTGGAATGCCTTAATCTCCGCCTGTTTCGCGGCAAGGTTCACGGCGGCGGCATGGTCAAGTTCAAAATTCACGGCGGGACTGCTGTAAAGAAGCTTATCGCCATCAATCCGGCTTACGGTAAGGTTCACGATTTTCAGCTTACCTTTGGAACTTACGGAACCGGCTTCATAGCTGGTACTGCCGGAATAAATCAGTTTTGCGTCACCAAAATTCCAGCCTTTGAAGATTTCCCCGGCAAAATTGAGAATCTGAGACGACAGCGGATTTACATCAACCTTCATATCGATTTTCAAAGGCTTAAAATCACAACTCCCGGAAAGACTGATATTGGAAGCCGTCTTATCGTTCAAAGTTTCCGTAAAGTTTATCCGGTTGACCACCAACTGATTCGCTTTGGTTTCGGCTTCACCGGTAAGCCGCAGTACCGAATTATCGATTTTCACCTTGTTGATTACCCCGGACAATTGGTCAACCTTTCCGTCAAGGGAAAAACTTTGCGGCTGGAGTTCCTTATTCAACAACAGATTCGCCTTGAGAGCTATCTTGCCTTTCGAGATTTTCAGCATTGGCCCGGACTCAGCCTGGAAAGAGCTGTCCAGCGACAACTCAACCGGTTTCCCCGGCTCGAAAAGCGGAACCGTCAGGTTCAAACCTTCCAGCTTGATATTCGACGGGTTTTTCGGGTCTCCGGCAGGAACGATCTCAAGGCCCATGTTGCGTATTTTCAGATCGGACAAACGAATTTTCGGAAGCTTAACTTTCCCTCCGCCCGTTGGTTTGCCTTTACTGCCGCCACCAACGGACTTATCCGGCTTTTTCCCTGCTCCCGGCAACTGCCAGACGCCACCGGAACTCTGTTTCAAGACAATTTTCGCGTTTGAAAGCTCCATGCTGTCAACCACTATCCGGTCCCCCATGAGAGCCCAGAACTGGTAGTCGACGGAAATATCAGCTCCGCTGATCAGCTTGTCATCCCCGCTGCCGATCGTGACCCCGGATATTTTCACCTTCGAGGAAAACAGCGAAAAATCAATGGCCTGGGCCGTCACCGGAGCCCCCAGCGCGGAAGCTACCCGGGGCAGCACCGTGGCTTTCAGGAAAGATGAGCTGGTGACAATGAAAAAAGCGGCAACCACCAGAATAATAACCAGAACCAGCAGTAACAGAATTATTTTAAGTAATTTCTTGAACATAATCAGCAACTCCGCGGTAAAAATATATTGTTTTCAAGGTAAATTAAGATAATCGTGCAGACGAAATATTTCCAGCAGATCAAGTCAGGAATGAGTTAATTCCGGGAATCACGGAATCAAGGAAGTGGTTCAAGCTTGGTTTTGGTAGCGTCGAGAAGGAACTGATTGAAACCGTAATCCGGATTTTCAAGTTCGTTCTCTCCGGCTTTTTTCGTCTCTTTTTCGATTTTTGCGATCCGGGCACGGATTTCGGCGTCCACCGGAGTCGAGGCGTTTACCGTAACGCATTCCAGTACGGTAACGATCTGCGACTTTTTACTGTCCTCGGTTTCACTGCCGAACAGCCATCCCAAACCGGGGATACTGCCAAGCCACGGCACTTTCGTCACCCCGCGTACAATGGTTTGCTTCTCGATCCCGCCAATTACCAGTTTTCCATAGGCATTATCGATCATAACCTCGGTTTCATAGGAACTCTGAGTAGTCCGTATTTCGCCGTTGCTCCTGAATCCCATCAAACTGACATTGTCGATCTGGATTTGCAGTATCGAGGTTTTCTCGCTTATCACCGGAACCACCTCCAGCCGGTAACCATAATCATTATCGCCGAACTTCGCGGTGGTGAATACCGATTGCACTTTCGGACCGCGCGTGTAGGTTCCGGTGTAGTCGTTATTCCAGGCCAAAGTAGCTGTCTGCCATGCAACGTCATTATTGGAACTGCCCCGAAAAACCTGCTTGATGGAAATTTCCCGGGCATAGGCCGTACTGCCGATATTGACGCCGTCTTTGAGAAAATTTCCGGCGTTGTTCGGAATCTGGAGTGAATAAATGTATTGCGCCGGTTGCGACGCGGTGGCAACCGCCGACCTAGTAATCAGCAGATTCCCGGAATACGCGTTCTGCAAGGTGATTGATTCACCATTAGTGCCATATGCCGAAACCCGATAGCAGTTCGTGGATTGGGGGGAGAGAGAGTCGAGTGTGGTACTGCTCGGATAAAACGTCCCGTTCAACAACACGTACTGAGTTATGAAACCGCCCTCGCCAACGCTCTCCGAGGTATCGAAATGCGGAATCTGGGTCCGGGCCTCGATGACTCCGTTAATCCGGTTCCTGACACTGATCTGGCCGGAAGTAAGCACTTTTGCCTTGCCCTCCGCGGCCAGGAAATCAAGATACTTGGAGTTCCATTTGGGATTAAATTTGATATACTTGGTTGAGCTTGACTTCGTAGCGCTGACTACCTGGGTCACCGGTTGCATGTGGTTCCGCCAGCGTCCGCCGAGATTGAACAGGTCCGCGCCGGGGCCATTCTTCCACGACTGGAAATCGGCGCCGATTTTCGCATCGTTTTCAGCAAAAATTTCATATACCGTGCAGTTTATTTTCACTTCCGGGATCGGCATGTCATATTCCTTCATCCTGCCAATGGCCTGCTTGACGCAATATGGCGGCACGTAAAAGGAAATCGCGTTGAGTCCATTATCCACAATTGCGGTGCCGCGCCCGTTTTCCAGTTCGTTGCTGTTGGAGCTGAAAGTATTGAAAGTGTTTTCGTTAGGGTTGATGCCTACCCGGTCAACCATCACCTTCAGCTCAGTCGCCGAAATGTGTTTCGGGAAATACATCATCCTCGGTGTTCCGGAGGCCGTAACCAGCTTCGGCTGGTCAAGGGCCTTCACCAGTTCGTCAATGCTCATTCCGCCGTTTTGTTTTTTGCTGAAACGATAACCCTCGGCCGAAACAATCAGCATCCCGACTCCGTCGTTATACTGGATACACTCTATCCGCGTATCGTTGCCACTTACCCGCCGGGACTGGACCGCGGTCAGCAACGCATTACGGGCTTCGTATGGATTCGCATGCTTAAGAACATAAGTTTTAGTATATACATAAGGGTCATTATTCGTCTGGATTAAATGAACCTGGTTTGTATCTTTTTCAACATTAATCAACATCTGCGGCTGGAGTTGCGGATTCGTCCACGGCACGGTAGGTTCCTGATTAACGTTCGGATTCACATTCTGGGCAAACAACGCCAGCGGCAGCAATCCCAGCGCAACGATAACGCTTCGGACAAGATTTTCCGTTTTCACAAAATTAATCACAAACATCATTCCTTAAGCAGATTCACATCAACTTCCCTGATATCACTTTCCACGTCCGTAACCACTTTTCCCGCCCATCTTGAAAGGTTTGCGTCCGGGGCCACGGATGAGGCTTCAACTGTCACAAAATAGCGTTTCACCTGGCGGGTATGAGTGGTGGTGCTGAACAGGTATTTGGCAATCGGGATATCCTTCAGAAACGGAATGCCGATATTCTCATATACGTCATAAGACCGGGTATACGATCCGAGCAGTTTTTCTCCGCTGCAATTAACGGTAACCGAGGATTTTGTCATGAAATAATCCACCGCCTCTGTTCCCATTACGTCGCGCTGCACGGTTGACGAAGTATTGAGCGTATAACTGAAATAAAGCCGCGCCGACGCCTTATGTTTGTTTTCATTCGCATAGTCTTCCATGGAATCTTTCCCGGCAAAAAAGATCGTAGGATTGGTTATCTGCATATTGATTTCATAAGTATCATCGTCACGGGTTTCAATATCCACCTCCACCGCCATGTTCTCTTCCTTGCTGATATTCTGGAATTCCGGCTTGAACTTGATTGAATAAGTTTTACCTGCCACCTGTTCATTCCCGGACTGCTGAAGCATATTCAAGCTGTGATTCACAACGGTAATACTGCCGGAAGCCGCCACTCTTGCCCGGCCACGCTGCTGAAGCAGCCGCACGAAACTGGCGTCAATATTCGGAGCCAGCAGGAAACCGCCCCAGCCATAATTGCCTTTGCTGAGCAGGTCAAGCCCACGGTACAACAACTCCTCGTTACCGGAAAAATTTAAGATATCGGCGCCGATCCCGAACATTTCCAGTCCGGGACCGTTTTTCCAATGGATATAATCAAGCCCCAGGTCAATCAGGTCGTTGTCGTAAACTTCATAAGTCTTCAGCCGCAACTCAACCTGCGGAACCGGACGGTCAATAAAGCGGAGCCACTTCAAACCGTTAACGCCGTCGCTGCGAGCATCTTTCCAGTAGAAAACGTTGTTTGTCTTATTCAGGTAGAACGCGGTATTGTTGCCCTGTAAGGTCGCAAAGACGATGTCCACCATATTCTGGGCGGCCCGGTACTTCGGACGGTACGTGAAAAAGCTGATGTCGGTTCCGGCAATGGTCGATCCGGAACTGTCCCGGGCACACGGACGGTCCAGCTTCCTGATCATATCATCGATATAAGGGACCATGTCGAAACTCATACTCACGCACAACATAGTTCCCTTGGTGGTTCCGGGATAATTGAGACGTTCAACCTTGGCCTGGGGACAGTTTCGCTTCACCGCGCCTTCCACCCACGGAGTAACGTCGGCGGCCAGCGCATGCTTGAGGCGGTAAATCTTGGTGGTCATGTAAAGCTGATTATTATCGACATTGAGGATCAGTTGCCTGACTTTCTGCGCCTGAACTGATACTCCAGCCAGCAAAATAACCATCACCAATACATGTAACCAGCCACGCACTAATACTCTCCCTGAAGTGACATCCGCCCGAATTACCTTGATATGAAACCGTATATCACAGTCACTAAGTAAGATAGCCCATCTGCAATGTCATGCAAATTATAAAATCCCCCAGTTTTTTAGTTTCGGATTAAATTTTGGATCAATAGCCCCCCATACAAAAAAACCGGCGAGGTTTTTACGCCCCGCCGGTATGTATTCAGGTCAAACCTGCCGGAAGATTATTTCTTCTTTTTGCAGGTTTTCTTTTTGGCGCATCCGCCGTCCTGAATGGCAGCCTGAGCCGCGGCCAGTCTCGCGATCGGCACACGATAAGGACTGCAGGATACGTAATTCAGGCCAACTTTATGGCAGAATCCGACGGATTTGGGTTCGCCGCCGTGCTCACCGCAGATACCAAGCTTGATATTCGGGCGGGTCTTCCGGCCCTTTTCCACCGCGATCTTAACCAGTTCGCCGACACCAGTCTGGTCGAGGACTTGGAAAGGATCATATTCGTAGATGCCCTCACGGACGTATTCACCGAGGAATTTACCGGCATCGTCACGGGAGAAACCACAGCCCATCTGAGTGAGGTCGTTAGTCCCGAAAGAGAAGAATTCGGCTTCTTCAGCAACCTGATCAGCGGTGATCGCCGCACGCGGGATCTCGATCATGGTTCCGATAAGCACGTTGAGTTTCTTCTTCTTTTTCTTTTCGACTTCAGCAATGGTATCCAGGATGATCTGCTTCTGCATCGCCAGTTCCTTGACATTACCGACCAGCGGAACCATGATTTCCGGCTTGGAACCGGACACGGCGCAAGCGGCTTCACAGATGGCCTGGGCCTGCATTGCGGTTACTTCCGGATAGGTGATGCCGAGACGGCAGCCGCGATGACCAAGCATCGGGTTGAATTCGTGCAGACTTTCAACCAGGCTCTTGACCTTGGCAGGTTTAACCCCCATCTGTTTGGCCATTTCAGCCTGACCTTCTTTGTCATGCGGCAGGAACTCATGCAGCGGCGGATCAAGCAGACGAACGGTGCAGGGACGGCCTTTGAGGGCCTTGAAGATGCCTTCGAAGTCTTTGCGCTGCAAGGGCAGAAGCTCTTTCAGGGCCTGTTCGTACTGTGCGATGGCCTGAGCAGCTTCCTTACAGGTCTTTTTGCAGCATGCGCAGGTTTTCTTGAGTTCGTCGAGAGTCTTGACGCCATGCTCGTCCTTGAGCTTCTTCACGGTTTCGGCAACCAGGATCAGGCGGCGGAAAGGAACGATCCGTTCGCCTTCGAAGAACATATGCTCGGTACGGCAGAGGCCAATACCTTCAGCGCCGAATTTCACCGCTACCGCAGTGTCGTTCGGGGTGTCGGCATTGGTGCGGACGCCCAGCTTGCGATACTTGTCAGCCAGCTTCATGATCTGTCCGAACGGACCGGTCAGGGCCGGATCAACTGTATCGACCTTGGTGTTGTAGACAGCGCCGTTGGAACCGTTGAGGGAAATCCAGTCGCCTTCTTTTACGGTAACGCCGTTACAGGTGAATTTTTTGGCTTTGTAATCCATTTCCACTTCACCGCAACCGGCAACACAGCAGGTTCCCATACCACGGGCAACCACCGCCGCATGGGAAGTCATGCCGCCGCGAGAGGTAAGAATACCTCTGGCAACATGCATGCCGCCGATGTCTTCGGGGCTGGTTTCGATACGGCAGAGGATAACGTCTTTATCTTCAGCGGCCCAGGCTTCAGCGTCATCGGCGGTGAATACCACCTGACCGGTAGCGGCGCCGGGAGAAGCGGGAAGACCAGTGGCGATCTTCTGGGCTTTATCTTCGGATTCCTTGACGAATACCGGATGGAGAAGCTGGTCGAGCTGACCGGGTTCAACGCGCATCACGGCGGTCTTTTCATCGATAAGACCTTCCTTGACCATGTCGGTGGCGATCTTTACCGCGGCTTTGGCGGTACGCTTACCGTTACGGGTCTGGAGCATGTAAAGAGTGCCGTCTTCGATGGTGAACTCAAGGTCCTGCATGTCCTTGTAATGCTTTTCGAGCTTGACACGGATCTTGTCGAGTTCCTTGAAGCATTTGGGCATGGCTTCTTCGAGTGACGGGAAATCTTTTTTCCGGACGGCTTCGCTGATGTTCTGAGCTTTTGCCCATTCCTTCGATCCCTTGAGCGTGATCTGCTGCGGGGTACGGATACCGGCCACAACGTCTTCACCCTGGGCATTGATCAGGAATTCGCCGTAGAAATATTTATGTTCGCCAGTTGAGGGGTCGCGGGTAAACGCAACACCGGTGGCGCTGTTGGTTCCAGAGTTGCCGAATACCATGGTCTGAACGTTCACGGCGGTTCCGAGGAGGCCGCGAATATCATTGATTTCGCGATATTTGTTGGCGCGCGGGTTGTTCCAGGAACCGAACACTGCGTCGATACCGGCCCAAAGCTGGTCCATCGGATTTTCCGGGAAAGCTTTGCCGGTGGCTTTTTTCACAACCTTTTTGTAAGCATCGATAACTTCTTTGAGGTCATCGGTGGTGAGGTCGGTGTCAAGCTTGACTTTTTTGGCTTTTTTCACGCCATCGAGTTCGTGTTCAAACAGGTGATGCTCGATACCGAGAACCACGTTACCGAACATCTGGATGAAACGACGGAAAGAGTCCATTACGAACCGTTCGTTGCCAGTGAGTTTGATCATGGCTTCGGCGGTCTTGGAGTTCAGGCCGAGGTTCAAAACGGTGTCCATCATGCCGGGCATGGAAACGGCGGCGCCGGAACGCACGGAAACGAGCAGGGGTTTCGGGCCTTTGCCAAAAGTTTTGCCGGTAGCTTTTTCCAGTTTTTTAAGCTGGGCTTCTACTTCACTCTTGACTTCCGCGAAAAACTTCTTTTTGCCGATTTCGTAGTAACGGGCACAAGCTTCAGTGGTGATGGTGAATCCGGGAGGAACCGGCAATCCCAGGCTGGCCATTTCGGCAAGGTTCGCACCTTTACCGCCAAGGAGTTGTTTCATTGCCGCTTTACCTTCGGAGTTACCTTTGCCGAAGAAGTATACATACTTTTTCTTCGCCATACTTTTTCCTTTCGAGTTTTTATTAATGTGAATTAATCACTTGGATTTTATTTAAAACTTTCAAAAACCTCAACAAGTTTTTCCTTGTTGGGGTTCTTTCCGTGTCCGATCATCATGAAATTGCCGTTGGTACAGGCTTCAATTTTCTGTCCGTTGAAATATATATAGCCATGTTCCTTGACATAATTCAATTTATCGCGCTGCTTCTTGATTTTAGTATCGTAAATATAGATACCGATTTCCTTGCCATTGGGACCCACTAAAACTGCGCCTGCTTCTTTGGCCCGGAAAGGCGCCGGATTCAAACCTCGCCCACCCTTCAGGATTTTTTTATCTTGTAAATACATCAGCATATCAATCAGTTGCTTATCGGAATTATCGGTCTGACATGCCGCCGAGAACACAAGCAGGTTTATGATGAACAGGCAAAAAAAAGCCCGGAAAAATCCTGGCAGGCGCTGTTTCAAAATATCTTGAACTCCATGCTTCAGTTAAGTTGACACAAGTGATTAGCAATGTAACATTAACCGGATATTAATACAAGCACGGATAATAATTTTAATCTAAGATAAACATTTACTGTTGAGCACCCGAGGTGTATCTATGTCAATAAAAGTAAAAAGCCCCGGATTCAATCTGGTGCTGGTTAATCCTGAAATACCCCAGAACACCGGTAACATCGGACGCCTTTGCGTATCCACCGGCACTATTCTCCACCTCATCAAACCAGTGGGATTCTCGCTGTCCGACCGCTATCTCAAGCGCGCCGGACTCGATTACTGGCCGCACCTGGAACTGAACGTACACGATTCCTGGCAACATTTCCTAGAGTCCCGCAATCCGGAAAATATGTTCTTCTTTTCCACCAAAGGAGAAAAAATGCTGTGGGACTGCCCGTTCCCGGAAGGCTCCTACCTGATATTCGGAAACGAAAGCAGCGGTTTGCCGCCGGACTTCTACAATTCCTTTATAGATAAAATGTATACTATCCCGATGCCGGGGGAATTCCACAGAAGCCTGAATCTGGCAAATGCCGCCGCCATTGTATTGTTCGAAGGCATCAGGCAAAACATCGGAGGTTGATTGTGCCGGATAACGAACTGCAAAGCATGTTGCGCGGATGCTTTATCATCATACTCGCCATCGTGATATTTCTGCTAGTACTGGTACTGTTTCCCGTCCTGATCATAGTTTTCGCGGTCATGTACCTGCTGACCGGACGCAACTACATCCATATAGTAAAGAAAACCGGATTTCCCGGAACCGGGGGCAATTTCACCGGTCAGGACAATAAAACGGTCAAGGTAATTTCCTCTGAAGAAACTCCGGATGCCACGGAAGAAACCGATGACCGGGTCTATGAAGTAAAAGCCGAAATAGTTGACGAGGACGAAAGCTGAAATTAATATTCAGAAAGAACAAGATAGATCAGGATTCCGATAATCATGGCAACCATGGCGCCGATCAGACAAAACCCAAACACCATCCACAGAAAATTTCCGCAACCTTTTTGCCGCGCCATCATCTCCTCCTGATATCAGTATGATAAATAATAGTTTTCATACGGGAAAATATCAAACCGGAAAGAATCTTTCCGGAACGGCTACTCCAACGGACGAGTGTATAATGTCCCGCGGGTGACACCTTTGCCATCTTCGCTAAGCGACATGATACATACAGACTTCGGGTTATTTTTATAAAAAAATTCACCGGAACCCGCCGAACTGGTCCCCTCCCCCGTAACCGCGGTCCAGCCGCGGCTTCCCAGCGCACCGGTCATCTCCTTGACAACCTGTGCTTTGGGAGCCTTCACATAAAATCCGCCGTAAGCTGAATTCCTGTTCGGAAACTGCATGGCTTCAGTCGCCACCGCACCGCTTGGCAACGGCAGATTCCTGGGCCAAAAATCCTTTTTCGGAAACTTGTCCGGCACGTCCATTGTAAACATTATTACCGGATAGATAGCCCCGGGCAAACTGACCAGATAACATCGTCTGCGCCAGCCGTTCGCCAGCTTTATTTCCAGCAACAGGCTTCCGGAATTAGCCCGGAATTTGGCCTTCGGGAAAAGAGTCCTGAGTTGAAAAACGCATTTCGCCAGTCCGGTGTTAAGCAAATTCAGCCCTAGTTCGGTTTTAACCCCGTTGATAATGACCGGCTCCGTCCAAAGCGGAATTGCCCCGAGAATCGCGGGAATCTCCGATACCGAACCGGCTCCGCCGCCACTGCCACTGCCGCCGCTGCTTTTCCCCCGTCCGTAAGGCCATAGGGAATAAACTTTCCCGAAACCGCTTAGAGCGGTCAACAGCAACATCAGCAGAATCGTTAATTTTATCCGCATTTCCCGCATTCCTTGCAACTTAATACATCTTCTTCGTAACTTGCGGCAATCTCCTTGCCGGGAGGCACGATCAGGAACTCCCCGGAATCCCATTCGCCGTCAGCAAACCTTTGGAGCAATGAAATATCGCCGGGAACCATATCGAAATCCCAGCCTTTCTCTTCAGCTCTTTTCCGGGCAATCTCCTCGAACTGATTGTCTATTTTCAATCCCATCGGGATATAAGTAAACCGGGTGTAGTTGTTGACCTGTCCGCCGCCGCCAAGGGTTTCAAAAAGATATTGGGCGTTTTCCTCGCCGAATTTCTCCACCATCTCCTCGTAAGACATGTCCATCCCGGTTTTATGTTGAATGGAAAGCTGTTTAACGTCCTCACTGCTTTCATCGCGTTCGATCCAGCCGGAGGTAAGAAAATACGATCCCGGATTGGCGTCAAAATAGTCCTGATACCGCTTGCGGCTCCCAAGGAACATGGTAATACAATCATGGGCTTTCGGGATAACCAGCGGCTTAGTCCGGGCGCGCACTCCAACTACGCCATTGTTGCAGAGCGCGTAGGTGAGCAGGATATATTCGTAATCCTGTTCGGCGGCGGCGGCGGCGTCAATAATTTTCTGGAGACGGGCAGCCATTTCACTCGACTCCAGATCGTGCAATCCTTTTGTCAAGAATTCCAAGTCGATTTTATTCACCGAGTTGGCGATAATCTGGCAACATTCCCGGTGCAGAATATCACACGCAATCATCTTCAAATACATATCAACTTAAATCTTTCTATTATTTTTCGTAAAACGCCATGCCCACATAACTGACGCAATGGCTCCAGTCGCCGGTTTTGTCCCCGGAAGTCGTATACTCAATCAACTTGGCCGCAATCTCTCCGGCGGCAAGGGAAATCACCGCCAGCAGAATCATGATCGGATTCGCTCCGCAAATCGTTGCCTCGGTATCGCTAATATAATCCGCGAAGCCATTCAGATCTAACTCCTCGATCCGGGTCACGGCGCCGAGATCAAGTTTTCTGAGATTATCCTGAATATCACTGTCGAACGGCATGTAACCGAACGAAGCGCCGTAGTGGGTAAAGTCCGAACTTATCATCCAGAGGGTTTCCGGCTCCCAATATGCTCTGAGGGTCTCCGCCAGCGACAGTGCGGCGTCAGGAGAAACGTGTCCGCAAATAGCCGGAACCAGCTTCAAACCTGGAATAAGCCTCTGCAGGATAGGCAATTCCACTTCAAGGGCATGTTCATGACTGTGCGCCTGGCTCAGATTCTGAATATTTGGATTTCCTGAATTAAGAATGTTGCGCACCGCTTCCGTATCCAGCGGCATTTCCCCGAGCGGGGTCTCGTAGCTCTGGTATTCCGCCAGGGCAAGTCCCCGAAGCGGCATCCGGTGCGACGGAGCCAGCACAATAACGCGCTTGTAACCACCGTTTTTCGCGCAAAGCACGGTTTTCACCGCGGTATCCCCGGAAAAAACATATCCGGCATGCGGCAGGATCACCGCCCGGACTTTTCCCGGCAGCGGTTCAGGTTCACCGGCATTTCGGAGCATAAATTCAATATTAGCTTTCAGGCGTTGCGGGTCGGCTTCGTAGAACTGTCCGGCCACACAAGGTTTTCGAACTTTTTCATTCCAGGTCATGTTTAACTCCTCCCTGCACAATTTTACGCTCGGTAACTAATATAACCTGTATTTTCAAATTTCACTCCTGATTATTCCATATATTTCCCTTACTGTGGTTATTTGGGGTATCTAACGGCAAACACAAATATTCCCTCGCCAAATCCGGGCTAAACTCAAAGAGTCCGGTGAAACCCGGATAGTTCTGATCATCATCATGAACCTGTACAAACTCTCCAGAATTCTTTTATGCCTGATTTTTAAGCTCTCTTTTCTTATGAAGTTACCAATAAAGATAAAGCGATTCAGGACACGGATATTAACCCCGGTTTCCGGCAAAGGATTTTCAGACTTCACTATTTCATAAGGATGCCTGAAGCCGTTCCGGATAGTTCAAAATTCCGAAGAATAAACCGTCACTATATTGATTGTCCGGATATTTCATGAATTTTCTTGAGAAATGCCTGATTTTTTCCATTTCCAGGTTTGCATTTTTACAAATTCCGGTTAATTTTATTGGCTCTTATCTTGTGAGTGGGTTGATAGCTCAGTCGGTAGAGCATCGCCCTTTTAAGGCGGTGGTCCTGGGTTCGAGTCCCAGTCAACCCACCATTTTCTCCACTCTAAATCGCTCTTAATTAACACCTTACAGCTATTACTCAAAGCCGTTTTCTCTGCTGTTTTTTGATTTTGTAACACATTTCCTGCTGTTTTGTAACACAACGGAGATGGAATGAGTGAAAAATATCTTTATCTGAGAAATGGCGTTTTCTATTTTCGGATGAGAATTCCAGGAAAATGCGTCAAGCGTTTCGGCATGGAAGATTCACACAACTGGTTCATTGGCGAACAAAAGTTAAAAGGCGTTATAAATAACAGCAATTTCAAGATAAAAAGCATTGAAAATGAAGATTTGAAAAATATAAAATTTCCTACAGGTAAAGAATGCGGTTTTATATTCTTTACGTCACCTGCCAAAGACGCATTGGAATATATAAAAAACAGACCACATGTAATCCTCAACAATGTTTCTAGGACTTTTCTTCCTATGAATGCGGTAAATCTGGATCTTATTAGTTCGTCATTCAATGCAGTCACATATCTGGCCAGTCAATGTGGACATGAAAAAATAGCGATTCTATGGGGTGGGACAAATTCCAATGCCTATAAACTTGCAGGATACCGCTTGGCGCTAGACCTGTTTGGATTAAAATTTGAAAAAGACCTTGTATTTGCTGAAGCTGGCGGGAAAGAGGCGGGAAAGCGCGCTGCGGCAAGGATAATTAATAAATTGGGCAGGTTTACAGCGATATATGTCGACAGTGATTTGAAGGCTTTTGGTCTTCTCGAAGAGCTCAATGAACGGAATGTGAATGTGCCGGGCGATATTTCCGTTATTGGTTCGGATGATATTTCCGGTCTTAGCGAAAAATGTGGTCTTACCACTATTTACATGCCATATTACGAGATGGGCAAAAAAGCAGCAGAAATGATGGAAACGCTTATATCTCGCAGAAATCCATATATCAATTCCGAGATATTTCATGGTATGTTGGTGGAAAGACACACATGCACTCATCTAAAATAGAGTTTGCACAAATATACTGTAGACAAAATGAAATACGCACGTTTTTTCGGGCCTGCACGCCCTACACGCCCTACACGCCCTACGCCCCCTTCCCCCTTGGCCACATATCCAGATGCTATGGGACAAGTAACGGTACAAGAATGTGAGGTGAAAATTTCTTTTTGTATTGTTGAATACCGATATCGCCGATATAATAACTATATAAGCTGAAGATTAATCGCGAACAACCAAAGAGGAGGTATGCTCCTCCAATACTTTGAAATTTCTAAAAAAACTGAATCTAACCGGTCAGAAGCCCCTAATTCGCAGTTACTGGAATGTAAAATATAAATCAATAAATTTAATTACACACCTACCAAAAAACTATTCGTAAACAATGCAATGACAAACCTACTGTACAAATATAAATATCTCAAAATTGCCGAGGAACTTAAAAAAAATATATTGCACGGCAATTTGGCCGGATGTAAGTTTCTGCCATCAGAAAACTCTATTGTGAAGCGCTATAATGTAAATCGAAAAACTGTAAGAAAAGCCATTGAAGAACTGGAAAAGGATGGATTGGTCGACGTTGCGGCAAACCAGAAACGACGCCTGCTTTGTGGGGACAGGAATGGGACAAGCATGTGCGTCGGTTTTATTGCGGACGGAAATATATCACAGCAGAAAATTTCCAACCAATGCGGCTCGAATATTTTTGACGAGATCGTAATGAAGTTTCAGCGTCAGAAGGTTAAAACCTTCAAGATTATTCTTGACTCACACCATCCTGAAGATGTTCCGGGAATACTGTCCTCTCCAGGAATAGATATTTTCATTGTGATGGCGAGAATAAAACCGGAAATCATCAGCAATCGTGTTCAGAAGTGTATTTTCTTAGATCCTACCATCCATCAGTTGGATAGCTTCAGTATTGGTATTGATTGTGTCGCGTACGGATGCAAAGCATATGAGTATTTATATAGATTAGGGCATCGCCGAATAGGTCTTTTAAGGTATAATTGTGATTATTTCTGTTACGACATGATAGAATCCGGTTACTATAGTGCGGTACGCGAGTTCAAAGGAGAAAATCTTAGAATTGAGTGTAACCATTTTAATCTGAATGACAATATTTCAGACGAAATTGCTGAAAAAATAGTCGGACTTGATAGCTTGATCATGGTATCCAACGTTGGAGGAGCAAGATTTCTCAGAATGTTACAGAAACATAAAATTTCAGTACCTGATAATTTATCTGTTGTCGCCATTGGAGGTTATGATGACTGCGATGAAATGGACCCGCCGCTGACCTGTTTTGAAAATGATTATGAAGCAACTGCAAAAGCAATCTGTGAATATACGAGGAACGTTTATACAAATACGATTCAAACCCCTGGTTATTTTTCAATTTCAACTTGCCGTTTGGTAGAAAGAAAGTCAGTGAGCGCAAGATGATAAAAAATTTCGTAAAATCTAAGGATTGGATTGTTAATTCTCCTCGTCGGGTAATGGTCGGCATGCACGTGCCGGATTACGATCAGATTCCGGACGAATACTGTCTCAAGCTGCCCGGAATATATTCGCAGGTTGATCCTGAAAAAATCATTTCCCGATTGAAAGAGGCAAAAGTCCAGGTATTCTGGTTTTACAGCAAGTGTCATATGGGCAACGCATACTATCCTTCAAAAATCGGCCATGTGCATTCGGCATTAAACGGACGTGACCTATTTGGCGAGTTCGTTGATGAATGTCTCAAAGCCGGGATTATTCCCGCTGCGGTATATGAGGTATCCGACCGGAGAATACCAGTGGACAAGCCGGAGTGGTGTCACCGGATAAAAGATGAATTTTCTATACGGGACGTTGATTTGACTGATGCACGGCAGGGAGCTTCCTTAAGTGGACCATGCATCAACGGTCCATATGGTGATTTTGTTATAGAGCAGTCCCTTGAACTGGCAAGGAATTATCCAATAAAGGGCATATATTTCGATTTTCTGGGGCTCTTCACTTTTGGGCGTTGGATATGTCCTTACTGCAATAGAAAATTCAAGCATGAATTCGGAATTGAATTCAAAGGACTTGATACCCTCAGCCACAAACAGTATGTCGATTATGTGCGCTGGCACTATGCCGAAAATGATAAATATGCAAAAAAGCTCAGGAACGCAATCAGAACGATAAGACCGGATATTGTTTTTACCCATAATTTTCATGGTAATTCAAACTCCGTAAATCTTCAGAGAGCGGAGTTTGCTGCCGAAAATTGTGATTTTGTTACAGGGGATATTTTTCAGCACCGTGCGGGAATGTTGCAGTTGAGTTGGAAGTTCCGGCAATATGCCAGTCTTAGTGAAGGCGTCCCCGGTGAATCTCTTCTCGATGGCCCCGTTTCGATAAAGAATGATTTTGTCACATTGAAGGCTCTGGATTCATATCGTGCAGAACTTTGGACCGCAAGGGCTTCAAATATCGCGGTATGTCTAAGTTTCATCCTCTCAATGGATGGCAGCGCATCCGGCAAATCTTTTGGTCTAATAGAAAAAGTATTCAAGGAACAGGAACAATACGAGCCCTGGCTGCATAATATGCAAATCATTGCGGAAGTCGGAATTATCCGCAGTCATGACACTATTGAGTTTGCTCCGGCTGTTCCAGAATCACGCATTATGGAATCACACCATGCCATTGATTTTGAAGGATGGTGCCAAATGTTGATCGCTGGACATTGCCTCTGGGATGTAATTTCCCAGCATCAGATAACCGAAGAATGGCTGAGTAAATACAAAGTAGTAATCCTGCCTAACGTTTCATGTCTCAGCCGCAAAGAATGCAGCGCAATAATATCCTATGTAAAAAACGGCGGGGTATTAATTGCGGACGGAAACACATCCCTGTGCGATGAAAGCGGGAACCTGCTGGATAACTTCGCCCTTGCTGAAATATTCGGCGCGGATTATACCGGAAACCTTAATTCGAAATTCCAACTACTGAAACTGGACAGCCCGGAATTTATCTTCAACTGTCCTTGGCGCGAGGATCTGCTGTTCTTCAATAACGGTCAATTTGAGGTGCGGGCAAAGAAGTCCGCAGAGATTCTAGGATCCATTTACGGTAAAAGCAGGATAGGAATCTGCAACGAAATGCTACCTGAAGGAAAAACAGGCTTCCTGAAAAACAATTGCGGCAGTGGAACGGTATACTATTTTTCCGGGCAACCTGGCCTGCAATACCGGATTTTCGGACAGAATGCCATGAAGGAGCTTGCGGTAAGCCTTCTCAGGAAGGCAAGAGGGAACAGCATGATTGAACTGGATGCTCCCGATACAGTTGAATTATTTATTCATCGGCAGGATGAAAAAAACAATCTGGTAATCAATCTGGTAAACGCGGTGTCAGGCGGATCACGTTCTTCCGGGGTTGCATCATGGCAAATACAAAATCAGGAAGACTGTTTGATGCGATTTGGTGAATTCGAGAAAATGCCTCCGGCAGGAGACGTCACTATAAAATTAAATAACCCAAAAATCAAGCGAGCCTATCTGGCTCCTGACTATCAACAGGTGGAGATGAAGCTCGGTGCTGACAACACAGTAGAATTCGAAATCAAAGATTTGACAGTTTATAAGATGTTGGTTATTGAGATGTTAGCATAAAAACAAGGAGGTTTAGGATGCGGAAGGAAATTGACGGGAAATGGAGAAGTGCCGCAGATAGAATTTGAAAAAGCAACCAAAGTAAAACTGCGGTTTGTTTCGTCCGGGACGTCATCAATTGAAATCCATCCGGACAAACCTTTGAGTCCGGGAAGCACGTCGGAAATTACCATCAAGTTCAAAATCAAAGACTCCACCGACAAGAAGTAAGTGGTCAAGGTTATAATCAATGTTGATAATGTATACGCCTGCTAAACCACTTATGATTTTGCCATTGATATCAGCGAGGTTTATAAAAGCAAAGTCAGTATTGAATCCCAGATGTTTGAATGGTTCCCATGGAATTCCAACCAGCTCCTGAATAACGAGGAAAAATTTAGAATACAATTTAAACAGCGACATGATGATATAAACACCCGGTATTTTCAGGATGACGGGACAATTCGTGAGTATTTTCCTTTTACCCGTTGAAGAAAAATACGGCGGCAGATGAAGTTGTTAAATAACTATCCTTATAAAATCTTAAAGGCTATAAAAAAATGATAAAGATGGGATTAATTAATATTGCTGACCCGCGTTTGGGGGGAGAGATGCACCGTAATATTATTAATGAAGGCAACAAATTATCAGCATTTCTGGAGAGTCAGGGATTTGAGATAGAGTTGGCTGATTGTGTAATAGATACTGAACAAAAAGCGCTTCCGGTAATTGAAAATATGCGGCTGAATGGTTGCGTGGGCATCATTGCCAGGATCGCCTGGTTCCACCGGTCGAATGTTTGCGTCGGGATTGCCCAGAATGCTGGTCTGCCGCTGATGATTTGCGCGATGCCAAACCCGAACGACACCGGATTTGAGGGACTGGTTCTTGCCCACGGAGCACTGAAAGAAGTCGGTATTCCGCACCAAATGAACTACGGTTTGCCTGACCTTGAAAGCTCATCGAAAATCATTGCTTGGGCAAAGGCGTGCAAAGCTCAAAAAGCTTTTCAAAATGCGATTTACGGAAAGATTGGCGGACGATGCCTCGAAATGCTGCCTGGAAGTTCCGATCCCAATCAGCTTCGCAAGGTATTTGGTTTCCATATTGATCCGATGGAGCAGTGGACACTCATTCACCGGGCGGAAGAAATTCCAGAATCAGAATGGAAACCAGTCGCGGAAAAATGGAAAGCAGAATATAAAACATTTGAAATAAATGAAATAACATTGGAACGTTCAGCAAAATTGTACATTGCCGGAAAACAAATATTTTTAGAACGCGAGTGGAATTTTGCCGGTATCCAGTGTCAGTTGGAGATGATTGATAATTATCTCGCACCGTGCCTGCCGGTGGCGGAATGGAACAATGATGGATTTACCGTTTCCTGTGAAACCGACATCAATAATGCCATCGGTATGTACCTGATCCAGCAGGCAAACGGCACTCCCGGAATGTTCTGCGATATTTTTCATTATGATACAGAAAAAAATATCATTCATGCGCTGAACTGTGGCACGGCATCCCCGTCACTTGCGAACGGGAAGTGCAATGTAAATGTTAACGAACAAACCCCGCTGCAAGGAACCTGGGACGAAAAAAATCAATGTTCATTGTGCAAAGGCGGTGCGTGTAACCAGTTCATCCTACCGCCCGGCCCGGTGACAGTCCTGCGTTTTGGGCGCATTAACGGCGAGTACGTTGTCCAGATTGAAGAAGGCACGGCAATCGAACACGCCTATAATCCCGAGGAACTCGGCGGACTCACAAAAATATGGCCCTTTGCCTATGTTCAACTGAACTGCAGTGTTACCCCGGAAAAATTCATAAACGACATGCTCTCCCACCACGCCGTAATCACCCCATCTCACTGTGCTGACATGATCAGAAAATTTGCTGAATTGATTAGAATTATAATTTTATAAAATAAGACAGAATAAATGAAAAACCACAAAGATATATCAATTATCAGGGAACTCGCGAAGAAATATGCGGAAATCGCAGCACGCGATATTCAGAGTGAACGGCGTAAATTATGGACAGCCCATAACAGCCTTAAATATTATGGGGAAGACAGCAAAACCTTTTTGGAAAAAGGTTATTACTTTCTTCCCCATCCCCCTTCTTTCTTTTCCAAAAACTTTTGACCTTATTATCGTTTGCATTGCAAGCTGTAATAAATCCAAACAGGTTTTTAAAGGTAATTGGGAGTTTGAGGGAAAGAGGAAAATTTTTCCTCAAGAAATATCCATGACAGAAAGCGAATTGGTATAAGATCA
Organism: Victivallales bacterium; assembly: GCA_963678815.1. Lineage (GTDB taxonomy): Bacteria > Verrucomicrobiota > Lentisphaeria > Victivallales. The sequence goes on along the minus strand of OY787460.1, from coordinate 964,712 downwards.
GTGTGCCGGCAATGGAAAAGTCCAAATCCGGAACATGACCGCACCATAAGTTCAGTCGACGGAACGCCGTGGATTTTACTGGAATTCAATCAGTTCGCCGTCATGGAATTTATCGGGGATTCTGGTAAGGAAATTGGCTATGGCAAAAAAATAATAAAATGCCACGAACATGCCGAAGCAGAAAAACATGACTACGCAAAACATTCCAAGTTTATTCCGGGCGCCTGATTTTTTCTCCATGAGTTTTTTCAAGCAGTTAGTGCAGAGCATTTTACGTTTATGCTCGGTAATGCACTCCCGGCAGAAGTCTTTTTTGCATGAAGGACATCTCGCCACCGCTTCTCTGGCAGCGTGATTAGCACACCGATTGAATCTTAATGTGGTTTGTTCCGGCATGGCAGTTTAATTATATAACCTTAACGTTTCCGGTTGCATCTTCATCGGCCTTGATTCTTTCGAACAACTCAGCGTTGGAGATTGCTCCCTGGGCGTCATTTACATATGCCTTGAAAACCTTCAGCACCTTCGCTGCTTTCTTATAACGCTTGAAAACCAATTCGTCCTGTTGATTATAGGTTTGAATAATCATCTTTGCCGACGGTCCAAGGAGATGGTTTATTATAATGTAGACAACGACAAGAAAAGCTACTCCCGCCAATATCCAAGCAAATATAGAACTATCTTTGGAGACAGTTGCTGCAAGCACAAAAGTTACCAAAGCTCCACTGCCCAGGATAACATCAATTAAAAGCGAAAGTTTAACCGGGACGAGTTTGATCCAGTTAATATCGTCAAAGAAAAACCTTTTGTAGTCTTCGGAATATCCGTGGCTCTTGATGCACAACAGGTGATCTGGGCAAACCATCAGATTATTAACGCCTCCCAGAAAACCTCTTCTTTTGTATATTTTTTTATATTTTTCCATGATGAATCATTAAGGTGAAATTATCATTACAATCAACAAAATAATACCGATCACTTGCAACATGGCAATCGTTATTGCAACGCTGAACCTCAACTTTGACCGGCGTTTGTACGGAGTATTAACCTTGTTCCATTTCATTATACTGAAAACGATCACAAACGGGATGGTTCCAATCACTATGTAGGGAATTAAACATGAAAGAACGACAACTGACAGCACAATGGAATCGTAAAGCACAACATGGTTGGTGAAACTGCTGATATTGTCCTTACCCTCTTTAAAGCATTTCGGGCATAAATGCCGTCCGTCTATATAAAGGTCGCACAGATCACAAAGATAAACTCCGCAGCCTTCACAGGCGACGGCAGCAACTTTGTCAGGATGGAAAAAACAGCTGGAATGCTCATTGGTAATCAGTTGTTCCGGTTTTTTCCCTTTCTCGTATTCCTTGAGGAAAGCCGGAAAAAATTCCATATACTGCCTGGAATTGCAGTAATCACAAACCAACTCCCCGTCACGAAGCAAGTCGTCTTCAGGAAAAGGCATTCTGCATTTATCACATACAACTTTCGGCATTATGTTTTTTAAAGACTATTTATTCTTGTAAATAACCAGGGTTCTGCAAAGTCTGTCGTGCAAGCCGCGCTTCTGATCGTCAAAGGCGATCATAAGATAACCGATACAGAGAATCCACGCACTGAGCATCTTGGCAAAGTGACGGCCAAAAGCTTTGCCAACACTGATCTTTTCGGTGCCATCGGTATTGATAATTCTAAGCCCAACAGCCATTTTACCTGGCGTTGCGCCTTTTCTAGAGACAAAAAACACCGAATAGCACATGGGGACTCCAATATTCACGAAATAATATAATAATTGCAGAAGAATCGGCATAGCATTATTTTCAGAAAAATCCGCTGAACCGCTCTTCCTCATAAACACAATTAAAAATACAATAACAAAAAAAATAGGGATCATAATTAATGCTTGGATAATACCATCAATAATAGCGGCCACGACTCGAATCCAGAATCCGCCGTAATGGTAGAAGCCGGTATCGGCCACTCCCTCCTGCATCTGCCTGAGCAACGTCGGCTTGCACTCGGAGCAGACATGCCTGCCATCGATTTCCACCAGTTCGTCCGGGGCAAAATCGTTATTGCAGATATTGCACTTTACGGGATTATGGGCCGTTGCCCGGATTGCCAGTTTGGGTTTCGAGGTTTTAAGATACTGGGCAAGTTCCGTATCTTTAACGAAAGTCCAATCGGCCAGGTCTTCCGACCACACGTAGGTATCGGCCTTGACAGTATCATTTTTAATCAATTCAATAAAATCAGCTTCGGAATAAGGTCCGAAATTCTGTCCATCCACCGAATAATGCCAGTTTTCAGCCATGAATATGATTCCTATATGATTATTTATCAGGTTATAATAATATGCGGAAACAGTGTATGTCAAACAAAGATAAGAAATAATGGATAAAATTCATGACCGCCTGCGATATAGAATGTCAAGAATATTCTTCAGGTAGCGTTCGTCGGAAATGCCGTCGGTGGCCTCCTGGGGGAACTCCACCTTGTCCTTTATGAACAAAGCAAGTTTTGAATAGATTTCAGTCCTTATCTCCGGGGAAAGGGAATTTCTGCGCAGAAGCGCCTTAAGGAGCATATCGGCTTCGGCGGGGATAATTCTTGATCTGGTTCTGGCAGCGAGATAAGGATAATCCCGGAATGAATTATACTTGTCCGGCATTACCTGAGATATATCGGGTTCGCGGACTTTTTTCTCCCTGATCACGTAAGTCCTGGCGGCATAATCCCCGAGCCGCTGATATCTTTTTGAGGCCAGACATGCCAGTCCCCCGACCATGTAAAAGAACGGCAATGAATCGACCGCGCGCAGCAGGTTCCGGATGACTATCTGTACCGGAGTAAGCCGCAAACCTTCGGCGTCGACCACGCGGAGCCGGAACAGCCGCTTTCCCAAAGTCTGTCCGTTCCACCACCATTCAAGGATCATTCCGTAACATATCATGATTACAAATAGAAAAATATAAACAAAAGCCTGAGCGATATCAGCGCTGATTACCGAGGATATCCTGATAAGGATCGATGCAATATTCCATATCAACAGGATGCAGAAAATGTCAACGGTATAAGCCATGCAGCGCGTAACCGGAGAGGCCAGCAGCAGGGAAAAGGAAATTCCTCCCGGAGTGTTTATTTCAACTTTATTGACCAAACCGTCAGAATTCATGAGTTCACACCTCCTCCGGGGAATTCTTTTTTCTTCCGCACCATCCGAGATAAACAACCAACGCGGCAAACTCAATACATCCGAACGCAATTTTCACTGAATAGGGAAGCACCGGTTCGTGAAACTGTGAAATGAACGACTCGACAATTCCAGCCCATACCAGCAATGCGGCGACTCCGACAATCAATCCGATTATATCGTCGCTTTTCTCTTTCAGGGATTTTATTCTGTGCCCCCTGCCTTTAAGCAGACAGCTCCCGAGAATAAACCCGCCCTGACCGGCAATGATGATCGCCGGAATCTCAATTACCCCGTGCGGCATCAGCCAGCCCAGCAGAAACGCCGTCTGCCCGGCAAGCATAAAATCCAGCGCCACCGCGCCAAGAATCACTCCGTTGTAAAACAGGACAACCATAGTGCCGATTCCCCATGAAACCCCCAATGCAAGCACGAGAATTGACACTTTGATATTGTTTGTCATGAGGGCGGCGGCAAAAGTGGAATGAGCGCCACTCAGCCGGTTCGGACCATCACTGTTTTCTTCACTGTTAACCCGGTCTTCCGGAGACTGGTGAAGGTGTCCGAACTGCTCCGGGAATATCGCCTTTTTCGCATCGCCGTCAATCGCCACGGCCACTCCGCCGAAAACGAATCCCACCAGCGTAACCGCGCAGGCAAGCAGAAACATGTTCATGTTCCGGCGGAAAGCAACCGGAAACCCGCGGGTAAGCCATACAAACGGATTGAACCCGAGTTTTGATTTTTTTTGTGAATAAATATTGCTGTACGCGCGTGACAACAAATTCTCCAGATAATCGCGGATACTTCTTTCTCCCGAAAATGTCGATACTTTGGCAAGGTCTTCCGAAACCCTTTCGTAAAGATAAAAAAGTCTTTTGGACTCATTAAGATTCAACCGGGAATCTCCCTGGCGGTCTATCAGTTCAAGCAGTTCTTCAAGCTCCTTCCAGGCCGGTTGCTCTTTTTCAATGAATTTTTCAATATCGAGGATCATATTAACTGTCTCCGCTTCATATCCAGGTAATTCGAAATCATGTGAATACTTAATTTGTCCCTGCCGATCATCGAAAAATGCACTCCGTATCTAGTCAGGGCATGCTTTATCTCGAGTAAATCCGCCCATTTAGCATGACCGCCCAGATGATCGTAAATTTCCCCGTGATTTTCCGTCCGCCGCTCAAACAGCGGAGCAAGTTTTTCATCCTTGAGCATATTGACCATACACAGATGTTGTTTGCTGACAAGTGAAATACCGTCGACGAACTGTTCCGCCAGCGACCTTTCATCCAGGTCGGTCAGGAACATCAGCAGTGAACGGCGGCGCAATTTGGTCCTGATGAATGCAAAAAGAGCCTCGAAATCCGGCGACTTGTTCTGTGATGAAATGGCGTAAATGGCGTCCCGGCAGGCGGAATAATGCGCTTTGCCGCCTTTAGCCCGGATGAAAGTCCTTACCTGGTCGTCAAAAGTAATGACCCCGAACAAATCTCCCTGTTTTTCCGTAACCTGCCCCAGGACCAGAGCTGAAGAAAAATGATGATCGAGGTTTGAGATGCCGTTTTTGCTTTTGGCGCTGAACCTGGAAGTGTCGATAATCACATACACCTCCTGAGTGCGTTCCACCTGGTATTCCTTGCAGACAGGCTTGCCGCGCTTCGCGGTGGCTTTCCAGGAAATAATGTCAAAACTGTCACCGGGAACATAATCGCGCATCTTCTCAAATTCGCGCCCCTGCCCCACCATGCGGTGCAGGTGCAGCCCCGACAGTGAGGAATTCAGGAAAATCGCTGCGAGAGTATTTTTCTCGCTATGGGTATCAGGATACACCCTGGCTTCACCGTCAAGCGGATTTTTTTTACGGAAACTCCATAATCCAAGCGGGGATTTCATTTCAAACATCGCGTTCTCGATCCGGTACTGCCCCCGGTTCACGGGCAGACATTCGCAATTATAAACCACTTGCTCCACGGCGTCCAGCCGGAAACGGAGTCCCTGCTCGAAAACACCCAGCTCCTCGGGGAAGGAAGCGGAAAAATAAAATTCATTCCGGCAGCGTCCGGGATTCATCACCGTGAACGGGATCGAGCTCTCGCGATTCATGGAAAACCGCATCAACGGCGGCGTTGCGACTGAAATTTTATCCGCCTGACCAACAACCATTACCGCGTCGGCCACGGCGAGCAGTAAAATAAATCCCGCGGAAGCCAGCAACAACAGCATAAAACCGTCACCGTGCGGGGCCGCGGCCGAAAGCGGCAACAGCAGCGCAAACCAGTAAATGATGTTCCGGGGGATTATCATTTGGGAACGGAAACCTCCTGAAGCATTTCCTTGATAACCTCCTGAACCGTAAGCCCTTCAATTTCATATTCCGGACGCAGTATCAGCCGGTGGCTCAGCACCGGGACAACCATGGTCTTTATATCATCGGGAGTTACAAAGTCCCGCCCCGCCAGCGCCGCGTAAACCCGGCTGCTCATCACCAGCGCCTGAGTAGCGCGCGGACCGGCCCCGACCAGGATCGAACTGTGAGTGCGGGAAAGCCTGACAATTTTGATGATGTACTCTACAAGTTCGTCCTTAATTTTTAACAATTGGAATTCTTTTCTCAGTATCGCGATTTCCTCGAAGGAAATGACACTTTTAATTTCATCGGCTTCCAAGAGCTTTTCCGGCGCCTGGTCATTGAGCATCATCATGGCAAGCTGTTTTTCGTCGTTTTCTTCCGGATATCCCATATCAATTTTCAGGAGGAAGCGGTCTTTTTGAGCTTCCGGAAGCGGATAAGTGCCCTCGTATTCTATCGGGTTCTGGGTAGCGAAAACGGTAAAATTAGGAGAAAGGCGATGACTTTCCCGGTCAATGGTAACCGTCCTTTCCTGCATGCACTGCAACAGCGCCGACTGGGTTTTTGCGGGAGCCCTGTTAATTTCATCGGCAAGCAGGAAATCGGTAAAAACCGGACCTTTCAGGATGTCGAATTTCCGGTCATGCATATTGTAAACGTTAGTACCGGTAATGTCCGCCGGCATCAGGTCAGGGGTAAACTGGATGCGTTGGGCATCACAGCCCATCACCTTTGCCAAGGTTCTCACCATGAGAGTCTTTGCTATTCCCGGAACGCCTTCGACTAGGGCATGGGAACCGGTAAAAACCGCCACCAGCGCAAGGTCGATAATCTCCCCGTGACCAATGATGATCTTGCCGGTTTCCTCCTTTATCGAATTCAAGGAATTCTTTAAATTTTCCAGCTCGCTCATTTTTTCCTCTCTTTCACTTCTGATAAAATATTATGTATTCTGTTATAGATAATCACCTGATCTGCCGCTTTATCCGAGACTTCCGCCAACTCCCTGATCTCGTCAAGCTTCTTATCCGGAATATGCCGGTATTTAACGGTTTTCAGCCATTCGCCCATACATGTTTTGAGCAAATCCGCCCTGGCGATACCGCGCTTCAGCAAGTTTACCAGCCCGGCCGTGTGATTCAGTTCGATATTCACGGTTTCGCGGGTTTCCGGAGGAGAACACCCGGAACCCGTGATCGAGAACAGACTTTTCCAGACAAATAAAACGGCAAGCAGCAGCAGATTAAGCACAAGCAGACCGAGTCTGAATTTTTTTCCCAGCCAGAAAATATTAAGCTGTTCAAAAAGTCCATGATGTTTTTCTTCGAAGTATACATTGTGCCGGTTGCCGATCAGATAGCATAAAAGATTGGTATTTGGGCGCTTGCGCAATGCCTCGTTTGAAACGAAATAAATGGGGGTGCAAAGCAGTATCGTGCCCCGCCCGTAATCGCGTTCGATGATCACCGGGAATTCCCGGTATCGGTAAAGGACGCTCCATTCCTTTCCTCTCACCTTGAAATAATTGGTGGTATAAGCGGGCAATTCTTTTAATCCCTGCACTTTACGATATGTTTCAGATGGGGTGAATTTTCTTTTAACGGACTGCCGGGAAAAGTTAAAAAGGTCCAGCCTTAATTCAGATTTTTTTGCGGTGAATATTTTGGGCTTCCGTTTGAATTTCTTTTTGGCCTTAACAGGGATTTCCTTTTTCTTTGGATTTTTCTTTTTCCCGTCACTGCTTTTCTTCATTTTCTTCTTTTCAGTGCCGTAATATCCCGGGGAAAATATCACGATCAGACGTCCCCCTTTTGCGGCAAAATCCAGGTAGTCCTTATTGCAGGCAAGATCATCCGGAGATTTCAGGCCAATGACAAACAACACGGCATCTTCGGTTTTATCGATTTCGTCTGTCGGGCGCAACAATCTTTGAGCTGTAATATTGGGGTGCCCGCCGTAACTTTCCAGCAAAGCCTTGCAGCCTATCGGGTCAGTCCTGATTGTGGAATATTCCGCGTGAACATTGCCCCTGGAAAACCTGAGACTGAATAAATCACAAATACTCCAGATAAATCCGGCCCCGGCCAAAATCGCCAGAAAGCAAATCAGTAAACGGCTGACTTTGGATTTATTCATTACGGCCGACCCCGCTGATTTGCCGGTAATTGCTCCTGACCTTATCCAACATATTCGGAGTTACCTCATAATCGCCGTACCATACGACTTCAAAAATCCCCAGACTGTCATCAAATTTTTCGATCAGCTGTTTTTGCGAATGTGCCCGGCGCCGCAATTCGTACAAGTATTCCCGGTTAGTCTTGAATCTGGCAATGGTTACAACGTGCTGTTCGGAAAGCGAACTGAGAATCGCCAGGAACAAAGCCCGAACCGCCAGACGCAATTTCCCCTCCTCGATAAGCTGCGCCGCCAGCTTCATCCAGCCCGACTCCTCCAACTGGTCGGCGGTAATATCTTCCCTGGTCAAGTCCGGAATCTTATCCGGCGGCTTCCCGGCAAGTATAATTTTGCGTGTTTTCCGGCGGTGACGAACAATAAAATATGCGGAAAACGCAATAACCAGAATAACAACAAAAATTCCAATAAACATGGCAATGGGTGATATATTCAGTCCGCTCCACCGCGACATGCCATCTTCCGGGTTTTTGCTTTCCGGGAGTAAATCGGCAATCCATTTCAGGAAAGCCTGCAGTTTTTCGCTCAAGCCTTTAAAAAACTGCGTCAGCCACTCGGCGAGAAAATTGGATTTCTCCGTTGCATCATCGTTTTCCGGACGCGGTAAACGCCATTTGTATTCCCTTGAATTGAGTGTTTTTTCGATAGCTTTTTTCAGTTCAGGCGGCTTGGCGGTGTGGTTTTGCGGATTTTCCGGCGTATTCCCGGCATATCCGCCCAATGCAAAGACAAAGAACAGCAGAAACGGCAGAACGGATTTAACAGTTCCTTTCGATAACCTGGCAAGCGCCGCCAGCACGTCATACCCCTTTGTAACCGATTCGCCATAAAATGTCCTTACCGTATATGCGGTTTTTATGATCGGGTCAACGCAAAGCCACACGCAAACCAGAACCACCGACCAGAAAGTGGTATTGAAGATAGTTTTAAGCGCCAGGATAATATCTTTTGTAGCGGTGATAATGGTTTCTATTCCGAGAAAAGTTTTTATCAGCTGCGGAACAAACAGGATAAAAAACACCGTGTTCAGCATAACCATAAGAGAAAAGAAAAAGAAAATGAACAACATCAGATTCGACTGCAACGGTTTAGTTAACGTAAGCTTAACGCTGGTCTTAAAGGATTTCATGAAAGTCTCATCATCCATCGCCGCCAGTACCGCGAAAGTGTTGAAAAAAGCGGTTGTCCACGGCAGCGGCAAAAACAAAAATAACGAAAAAGTCTGCATCACCAATCCGACCGGCTGAACTATGTTCTGATACAGAAATATCCGGAACAGTCTTTTCACTCCCAGCTTTTGATCCTCCCGGAAATTCAGGACATTCATCACCCGCAAACAAAAAATCGACTGCATCAGGTTTTTCCACGCAAACAGCGCAGTCACAATAATAACCGCGTTAACAATTTCATGCTCAAGGGGTTTTGCCAGGCTCATATCATTGATAAAGAAAAGCAGCGCAACCGCAAACGGAAAAGACCCGAGGAAGTAAACCGGAAGCAATCTGAAAGCATTCATCCTTAAAATATGGATGGATTCTTCGATTATATCGATCGCCGATTCTTCAACCTTCCTGTTGATTTTCTTAAGCTTTTTTTTACGCGTTTTCTCTAACATTAAGATATAAAGCTAATCCGCCATAATACCGGCTGATTATATTCCCCGCTGAATACTAATTTAATACCCAGTAAATCTACCGCGAACAACCTAATATTCAAGAAGAAGAACGATTATCCGGAACTCACCATATAAACAGGACGCCTGAAACTGAATTTTTCACGGATTCGCGTCTAATATTTGCTTCCGACTGCCTGTGGCCAGAGGTAATAGAATCCCGCCGGCATATTGGCGAAAGTGGAGAATACGCCGAGGTCAACCAGACTTATCTTTCCGCCGTCATAACTATTTATCGCGGTATTGTACAGGTTGTCGTCCGGGTAAAAACTGCGGCGGTAAACAATAATCCGGGCGTTGTGGGGAATCCTGGCAAGTTCACGGGCTTTGGCCACGGCGTCATTGATATACCCGATGCCATCGATCATACCCGCCTTTTTTGCTTCCGGCGCCAGGAAAACCCGGGCTGACGCCACTTCCTTTTTCCCTTCGGGAGTAAGTTTACGATGCTTCTCAACCGCACCGATGAACTTTTTGCCGATAAGATCGATGATGCCCTGGAAAATTTTCTTTTCCCGTTCGCCGGTTTTACGGAAAGGCGACCCCATATCTTTGTCCTTGCCGAATTTGACGACTTCCATTTCAACGCCGATTTTATCCATCAGGCCATAGAATTTAGGCTGGAGGAAAATAACCCCCACTGATCCGGTTACACTGCAGGGATGGCCCATGATATAGTCGGCGGGAAGCGCGGCGTAATATCCGCCGGAGGTGGCAATATCCATCAGTTCGGCCACTACGGTAACTTTGCTTCTGAGTTTATACTGCAGGATTTCATGGTAAATAATATCACTGGCGGTAACAGTCCCCCCGGGTGAATTAATCTTGAACACCACGGCTTTGACTTTCGGATCGCGTTCCGCTTTCCGGAGCTGAGAGACAACTTCCTGAAGCATACTCGCCTTGGGAGAAATGAAACTGAATCCGGGCACGTCGGTAATAAATCCGGCAATCGGAATCACCACCACCTTATCCTCTCCGTTCCCGGCAAGGATAAATTCCTCAAGCGGCTCATGGTGGTCGGTAAAAAGTCTGATTTTGGGGGAAGCGCATCCAGTTACCAGGCAAACGGCCAGAAAAACAAGCGCGTTCAAAAAGAATACCCGGAAAACCATATTGATTCTGGAATTCTGCATCATCGGTATTAACCTTCTATTGTATTGATATTTCAGTTTAAGAAGATACCATTGCCACTAACGGCATGCAATCCTGATTTAGAAATAGTTTCCGGAAAACACCAGACACGATTTAACCGCTCCTTAACATTGAAGTGCAATATTTCGCTGGAAAATTCCTTATTCGGCACATATAATAAGTAAGCAATAACAGTGTGTATTAACCTTAGAACAAAATCGCAAGGAGAAAACCATGCCAGAATTCTGCTCACCGTTTGCCGGGCTCGCTAATTCAAGGAAACTTACTGACGAGGAACTTGTCCGCGCAATCCGCTTCATGGTCTCCGCCGAATATGAAGCTATCCAGCTTTATATGCAGTTGGCCGAATCAACCGACAACAAGCTCGCGAAAGAAGTACTGGTTGACATCGCCGACGAAGAACGGGTCCATGCCGGCGAATTCCTGCGCCTTCTTCACGAGCTTGCCCCCGACGAAAAGAAATTCTACGCCGAAGGCGAAGAAGAAGTCGAGGAAATGATCGAGGATATGAATAAATAGCATGTCCGCTCGGATTGTTTAACATTTTTCAGAAAGATCAGGTTATGATTTTCAAGTGCTTTGCGCTGTCCTTTGTGCTGTCCGGGTGTTTAACTGCTTTTTCAGCGGACACGCCTCAACCGATCAACATAAAACATGCCGCTTCGGGACCAAAACTCGACGGCAATCTTGACGAGGAATTTTGGAAAGACGCTCCGGAAGTCAAAGATTTTTACGTGTTGCGCTCCCCGAAAAAAACCGATGACACCATTGTAAAGCTAGGTTGCGACAACAAGTGGCTTTACCTTGGCATAACCTGCAAACATCCCGCTCCGGACAAACTGAGATACAAGAAAGTCAAACACGACGGAAATGTCCTGGCAAGTGAGTCGCTGGAAATCTTCATCGAACCGGGAACCGGCGGACATATTTACTGTCAATTCATGGTCAACTGCGGCAACAACCGCGCGGAAAGACGCATATCCGGAGGAAGCCGGGAAAACCAATGGAATCCGCCGTGGCGTTCGGTTGTAAAACGTCTGCCCGACGGCTGGAGCGTGGAAATAGCCATTCCGCTGTACGCACTGGCAAGCGAAGGCAAACTGGATCGCATGACTATCAATATCGGCCGGAATAAACACGTTCTCACCGGTCAGCGCTATAAACGGTCCTGGAGCTGCATGGCGCCCGTGAAACGGAGTTTCCACGAATTCAAAAAGTTCGTTCCGGTAAAAGGAGTTGTTTCCACGGGTACGCCTTTCATGCCGGTAGTGAGAAACATCGGAACAAGCAAATGGCGTCTGGCAAAGGGCAGATATCTCTATGAAGTGTCAGTGGCCCTGGATAATGTTTCCAACAAATCCGGCAAAGTACGGCTGAGGATTACCGATATTCCGGAAACCGGCGGAAAAAGAATTTTCATCAAGGATGTCATACTTAACGGAAAGAAACAGTCAACCGCGATAATTCCGGTCCCCGTCCCCTTTCCCGGACCATTGAAAGTAAAAGTTGAAGTTATTGAACTCGGAAAAAACAATACCACAATATTCACTAGGATTCTGGATAATCCGTCTTCGCTCCGGGTGCTGACCGCATTGCCGGACAGAAACTATTACACCTCCGAGAAACAAGCAATTACGGTTTGTACTTCGATGCTGCCTGAGGACACTCTCAATAAATTAAAGGTTATTGTAAAAAATACTCACGGAGAAAAACTTGCGGAATCGGCAAAATGCTCCGCAAAATGGGAAATGGAAATCCCGCTGACTACGCTTCCCCTCGGCGAAAATATTCTGACCCTGACTTACAGAGCAGGTAAAATTTCCGGGACGCAAAAACTCTTAATATGCAAGCTTTCCCCCAATCCCAACGGGGAAGTAAAGATTGACAAGATCAACTGCCGGCTGCTGAAAAACGGTAAACCGTTTTTCCCGGTATATTTAACGGTTTACCGGGAAACGGACAGGCTACTCGAACAGGCGAAACAAGCGGGTTTCAATACTATCTTGGTCCGGCAATCCCGAAGGAAATCCGATTTCTTCATAGCCAACAGTAAAACAGCTTCAAAAAATGGACTGGCTATGACTACATATCTTCCGGGTTTTGCCGGGAAAAACTTCCGAACCGTGTATGTTCAGTTAAATCGGGGGCTTTCCCTGAAAGACGTCAGGGAATTTCTTACCGCGAGCATGAAATTTATCGAATCAGTGGTAAAAATCGGGAAAAACACGCCCCCGCTGCTGGCCTACGTTATCTCCCAGCCCGGCCACTCGCTTCCCGGCCAGGACCCAATGATCTCCGGAATTATCAGGAAATACGATAAATATCATCCGGGAATTATTCTGTTCAGCAGGCTTCTTGACGCGACTCCTAAAGAAATGTCTTACGCGGATGTGTATGCCATTGACCCGTTCTGGGGATATTCCATTTCCAACAACAACAAAGTTTACCATGTGGCAAAACTGACGGTTCCGGCGGTAAAGATTGCCAGATCCGATCATAAACCCCTGATCGTCACTCCGTTTGCATCCTTCTGGAACGGACCGGCCCAGAAAAGGTTCAAGCCCGACCAGAGGATTTATAAATGCATGGCCTTCCTGGCCGCCATTAACGGAGCACAAGGAATCAACTTATGCTACTATCACATGAAGGGAACTCCTGATCCGTGGCCTGGTTTTCTGGATGCGGCCAAAGGAATCAAACCCGCCCTGCCCTATTTGTCCAGTTCTGAAATTGCCGCGAAAGTATCTTACAGCCCGGTAGATTATAATCCCTTACAGGAAAACTTCCCGCCGGTAATGGCTTCCCTGCGGGAAAACGCCAAAGGCGAATGCGCAATTCTCGCGACGAATTGTCTGCCGGTTAAATCCAAGGTGGAATTTCAACTTAACGAACTGAAGAAAAGCAAAGTCAAAGAGCTGTGCAGCAGTTCAGAAATTGCGGTAAGCAAAGGCAGTTTCACCGACGAAATCGAACCTTACGGAGTGCGGGTTTATCAGCTCGGCATCCTGCCTAACAGAGAAGCTTACAACCTAAAAGTCAACAGTTTGCAGAAATGATCCCAGGGAGTCCCGCCATGTTGGACGGACAAAGTCGAGGACCCCGTCAATCTTCTCGCAGTTGAACCGGGAATTTTTCGGACGCTTTGCCGGAGCGGGAAATTCATCACTGGAACACGGACTGAGCGGTATATTTATTTTCAGTTCCTTGAAGATGAACGCCGCCACTTCGTATCTGGTGGCGTATCCTTCAGCTGCGAAATGATATAAACCCTCAGCCTGCTTCCGGAGCAGCGCCATGATTGCCCTTGCCATATCCACGGTATGAGTGGGAGCGCCAAGCTGGTCATCCACAACTTTCAGCTTGTCTAACTTTTTAGCAAGGCTCAGGATTTTGGTAATGAAGTTCTCCCCGTGTTTCCCGTAAGTCCATTGCACACGCATGATGGCATGACGGCAACCGGTATCATCAAGGAGTCTTTCACCTTCAAGCTTGGTTCGCCCGTAAACCCCGAGCGGATGCGGAGGATCATCTTCACGCAATGGGCGCTTTAACGTGTCACCGAACACAAAATCGGTGCTGATATGCACGAGATACTTATTCTTCCGGTTGACCAGTTTTCCAAGCTCGCACACCGCGACAGCGTTGACGGCGGTACAAATTCCCGGCTCGCTTTCCGCCCGGTCGACTTGGGTATATGCGGCGCAGTTAACAATCCAATCGGCCGAATTGACCACTTTTTCAAGATCATTCCGGTTGGTAATATCGAACTCCGGCAAGTCATAAATCTTTACGGCCATACCGTTGTCCCTGGCTACCGCCGCCAGGTCTGTTCCCAGCATGCCCTTACCGCCAATTATCGCCAGATCATTACTCATCTCGGAGGATTTTCCTCCACCAGGCGCTGGACTTTCGCCAGTGACTCAAAGGTCCCGGCATCACTCCACCATCCCTGCATTTTGCTCCAGCCAAGCTGTCCGGACTTGATATAGGCATTGTTAACATCGGTAATTTCAAGTTCACCCCGTCCCGAAGGCTTGAGGGTGCGGATAATGTCATAAACCTGGCCGTCATAAAAATAAATCCCGGTAACCGCCAGATCGGATTTTGGATTTCGCGGTTTTTCCTCTATCGACAGCACATGATCGCCGGAAACTTCCGCCACCCCGAAACGTTCCGGGTCATGCACGGTCTTAAGCAGGATATGAGCGCCTTTCTCCTGGCCAAGGAAATTCCGGCTGTATTCTTCAAGACTGTCCTCAAAAATATTGTCGCCGAGAATCACCGCCACGGGGCTACCGGAAGAAAAATTCTCAGCCAGCGCCAGTGCCTGTGCGATCCCGCCTGCCTTATCCTGCACCTTGTAGGTGAAATGACAGTCGAATTCTTTTCCGGAACCCAGCAGGTTAACCACGTCACCCATGTGACTGACACCGGTGACGATCAGGATTTCCTCGATTCCGGTATTCTTAAGTTTTTCGATAGAATGATAGATCATGGGTTTGCGTCCCACCGGCAGCAGATGCTTATTGGTCACCTTGGTGAGAGGCTGAAGCCTGCTGGCCGTGCCCCCGGCAAGGATGATTCCCTTTAAATCCTGTCGCATAACAATCTTCCTTTCTGCCGGCCTGAACCGGATCGATTATTCTTCTTTTATCAGTTCCGTTGCAAAGCGCGGCAGAACGAATGCCGCGCAGTGAATATCAGGCGTGTAATATTTCAGCCGGTTCTGCATATCCGGGGAAATCGCCCTTGACGGCTTCCTGATTTCCGGCCCCAGCGAACCGCAACAGACCCCGATATGCCCCCCGGGATAGGTGGGGATCATCAGGTATCCGTAAGCCGCCTTCGCAAAAAGCGTCCTTACCGTTCCAACAAGTTTTGCCACAATATCCGGATGCAGGAAAAACGACTCACCCTGAGTTGCAATTACGCCACCGCCGCGCAACGCGCTTTTCATGGCGCGGTAAAACGACTCCCGGAACAGTGTTTCAGCCGGGCCGACCGGATCCGAGGAATCAACAATGATCACGTCATAATACTGCTGACGGTCCTTGATAAATTCCGCCCCGTCAGTAATATGCACGTTAACACGGGGATCGTCAAATCCGCAAGCCATCGCCGGAAAGAATTCCTTCGCGGCATTGATAACGCCCTCGTCAATCTCACAAATATCAACCTCTTTGATACAGTCATGCCTGGAAAGCTCCCGGAGAATGCCGCCGTCGCCGCCGCCGATCACCAGTGCCCGTTCCGGATTTGGATGGGCGAACATCGGCACGTGGGTCAGCATTTCCTGATAAGCGAACTCATCAGCATCGGTGCATTGGATGACCCCGTCCAAAACCAGCACTGTCCCGCAGGCTCCGGTTTCATAAACATCGATCCGCTGAAACTTGCTCCTGCCGCTGTACAAGGTTTTATCAACCTTGAGCGACAGCGCCCGGCCCGGCCACAATACCGACAGTTCGGAAAACCATCCGTCTTTAATTTCATTCATGGACAATCTCTCCCCCTGCCCGGTCAGCGCCGAAGGGCCACTTGCATGCGGTAATGCTCTCCGGCAAAGAACTGTACGGCAAACTCAGCGGCCTCCCTGGGGTCGTAAAACTTGCAGCTGAAAATATCCAGATAGGCGGTATTTGACTGGTTCGCGAAATGTCCGGAGATCAGCGAAGTCTCTATAAGCTGGGTCATGCTGAATCCGCTGACGCGTTCGTCTTCGCCGAAATCAACCACTACGCATTCCCCGAATCGCTTCATGTCGATTCTTTCGCAAAGTTCGAGGACAAACTGCCTGACTTTCTTTTCGTCGCGAATGATATCCGGGGCGCAGTGGTAAATATCCACCGAGGACAACAGCCCCCAGGCTTTGCTGCGCTCGAATTTTTTCTTCCATGACATCGTATAGATGTGTGTGCGGTCTTCCACCACCGGCACCATCTTTTCAAACCCGTTGTTTGAAACGATGCCCCGGTTCATGTCGGCGGAAACCACGACTTCATCGGATTCCAGGTCACGCTTCAACGCGTCAATCGCTTTTTTGAAATCGATGCTTTCGCCGCAAGTAAAAATGTCCACTGCGGCATAATCGTGCTCCGGCCAGGCATGGACGGAAAAATGCGACTCGGCAATCACCACAAACCCACTCACCCCCTGGGGCTCGAAGGCATGGAATGAAGAACCGAGAACGGTTGCGCCGCTTTCCTTTGCGGCGTTTACGAATATTTTTTCAACCCGGGAAGAATCCGCCAGAATGTCCGGGTCACAATCATAGAATTCGAAAGTCAAATGTCTGCCCAAGGCAAATCTGGTTTCATCAGCCTGATGATCAGAAATTTTCTTAATGGAGTTGCTCACTTCCGGTTTGCTCCTTACAAATAAACATTGAGTGAACTTTGAAAATAAAAAATAATCCTACACCATATTTTGCTGTTTAGTATACATACGGATGCTCCTTAAATAGTTCCCTGCTCCAAGAAATCCCGGTGAGAAGCCGGGCGGACGTTGATTTTAATGCTCCTCCTATTAAAAGATAAACAGTAGAATCAGCGTTTCGCGTTCCGTTTGTTTTGCGCTTGCTGAGATTGAATCATACCGGATTGGCTCATCATCCACTGGAAAAATGTTTGTTCAGCCGTTCGTTGTTTATAATAACGGTATTCAAGTTCAAGTTTCTTCACATCGGCTTTCTTAAATTCCTTCATGTCCGGAGCTACCCGCTTCTGGACATAAACAATTATCGCGCCGTCTTGCATGCTCTGAATATTTGAAAGCTTACCGGCTGGAGTAGTTTTCGCCAACTGACTGGCTATATATCCTTCCAAGCCGGGTAATGGAGACCGGGAGTTCGGCAGAAAAGTATCCAACTGCTCGAATTTCACTTTGCCTTTGAGAGCTTTGACCGCGGCTTCAAGATTTTTCGCCTTACTCAATTGCAGTGCGGTTTCCCGTGCTGCTTTTCTGGCAAGACTCACCGATTTGGTTTCCAGGTAATCTTTCCGGACTTGTTGTTTTACTTCAGCCAATTTCGCCTGGCGTTCAGCCTCCTTATCCGTAATGAACGCAACAAACACCGCGTCTTTACCGGCAACAGCGCTGGAAATAGGATACACCGATCTGGCAATTGTCTGGATCATGGCCTGGTTTCCGCCAATCCCCGGAATGGCGGTAGCTTTAGAAGTAAACCAACTGCTTGCCTTGGTTTGTTTTTTCTGTTCTTCACAGTATTTTTTGAAAAGTCCGGCTACATCCGCTTTTTCTTTTTGTTCGTCATCAAGATCCACACAATTCCGGAAAGCGCCCTGGGCAAAAATCTGTCCGGCCCGCATTGCTTCTTTTTTGCTCAACACGTCAATGTATTGCTTTTTAACCTGGGCCTTGGCTTTCGCGAAGGGCAGCTCTTCAGTTTTTTTGCCTTTTTCCGGGGTGGTCATGAACTTGGATTTATTATCTTCGTAGAATTTTTTCAATGCGGCGTCATTAACACTTTTTTCCGCGGCAACCAGATAGTTTTTATAAGGGAACTTGACCGTCAGAATTTTAAATCTCGCCGGAATTACATAATTCTTTTTGTTTGCTTTAAAATAAGTTTCAAGGTCCTTGTCTGTCACCTTTACCTGCTTAAGGTAGTCCTTGCCCGAAAACTGGGCTTTCATGGCGTCAATCTTCTCATACTTCATCATATAATAAGCTTTGACTTCACCGGGAGTTACAATCACGTCGTCTTTAATCTGTTTCTCGATTTTCCTCTTGAGAAGAACCATCCTGGCAGCTTCCTCGACATTCTGTTCACCATAACCGTTTTTGCCGAGAGTGTTGTTAACGTAGTCCTGATATTTTTTCAGATCAAAACCATCTTTTCCCTGGAAAAAAATAATGTCCTTGATATATTTTGCGATTTCCTCCTGACTTACCCTGACGCCACATTTCAAAGCGGCGCGGGTCCAGCAGATTTCGGAAAAAATATTCTTGGCGGCATAATCAGAGTAATTCAGGGGGTTGCGCAATCCGCTGAGCAATGAATAAGAAACCATAAGATTTTCCGCGCTGTCCCGGTATTGTCCCCGGGTAATATCTTCACCCATGGCTTTGCCGATTACCTCGTTGTCGCCGCCGGCATTAGGATTAAGCGCGCTGAAAAATCCGGGAGTCATAAAGCCAACAAATGCCAGAATAATAAAAAGTGTAATTACAGCAAAGACCAGCCGGCCCTGCTTTTCCAGCATTCGATTCATGTGTCTGATTACCATCGTTCACCCAATATTGCAATGTTATTATTTTTAACCGGTCCGCCCAAAGATTTTAGTTCAAATGGACAAAAGTTTTAAAATATAGGAAAAAACCCTTTTCTGCAAGAAATATGCGGTGGAAATCCGCAATTTTTTACCGGAATTTCACACATAATCCGGCAATCCGCCATAAACCTCTTTATCTGGCGCGTTGAAAACCGTTGTCCGCAAGCTAAATTAATCGCTCAACGAAAAGGTCAAAATCATGTCTGAAGAATTACAAATATTGAAAGAAAGAGTGTGTGAGGCCAATCTGGAATTGGTAGCCAACGGACTTGTCATCCGCACCTGGGGCAATGTGAGCGCCGTAAACCGTGAACTGAGCGTAATCGCCATTAAACCAAGCGGCATCGGCTATGATGAGCTCGAACCGGACGCTATCGTGATTGTCGATCTCAAAACCGGCGAGGTTAAAGGCGAAAACAGCTTGAATCCGTCGTCCGACACTCCGACCCATCTGGAGCTCTACCGGGTTTTCCCGGAAATCGGGGGAATTGTCCATACCCACAGCGGCTGCGCCACGTCGTTTGCCCAGGCCGGACGCGAAATCCCCTGCTTCGGGACCACCCACGCCGACTATTTTTACGGTTCAGTCCCGCTAACCCGCAAACTGACACCAAAAGAAATTTCCGATGATTACGAAGCCAACACCGGCAAGGTAATCGCCGAAACCTGGAAAGACCGCGAAGCGGAAATAATGAACATCCCGGCGGTACTGGTGGCCCAGCACGGACCTTTCACTTGGGGGCCAACCCCGGAAAAAGCCGTGGAAAATGCAGTAGTCCTCGAAGAAGTAGCAAAGATGGCTTACGCCACCATTTCCCTCACCCCGGACATGAAACCGGTCTCAAAAAATCTTCTCGACAAACATTTTCTCCGCAAACACGGCAAAAACGCCTACTACGGGCAAGGTTGAACCTTGCTGAAACGGCGGCATCAAGCTTCTCACCGATGCCGCAGAATGAGCAATCCCTGCACGGAAGTTGCATCGCCTCGCTATGCAGGCAATGCAAAAAACTCAGTTTTAACTCAGATTTTAACCAGCACGGAATACTCGTAATTTATCTTGCGTTCTTCACCGGGTCTGAGAGATAATTCCCAGTTCAACTCGTTGCGCTCATTAACTGAATATATTCCCGATTCCAGCAGTTGACATTTCGGACTGCCGTCGGCCTTCAACAATTTTCCAGAAAACTTCCGTCTTATAAGTATTTTAACCGGTTTACTCCGGGTATTTTTCATTACGAGCGTTCCTTTCAGGCGGCATCGTTGATAACTCCATCCCATAATATACATTTTTTCCCGCTCATCCTTTATTTCGTTTTCGCTGGTGTTGGTGACAATGCTTAGCGCCTTGGTGATATTCAGAATTGTTTTTTCACCAGGGTTCACCCAGTAGCTGAAACTTTCCCCGAGAATTCTGCCGGCAGGCGTGTAAATCGTAGCGGGAGCAGTAGTCATCGGAAATGGAAACTGATTCGCGAACCGGATCGAGTCCCAGGGAGAATTATCATATTTCTCCAGATTCTGTCTGCGCTGATATTCATTGATATATCTTCCCCACTCATTACGCAAATCCGGAATTTTCCATTCAACGATCCTTTCATAATCAATGTTTTTCGTGGCAATATTTTTCATCAGGACATCGCCGTTTTTCATTCCGAAAGTACCAAAATCCTGATAATGAATATCCGTGCCTTCGCCTTTAATATTCATTGTCGGTAATGATGAAGATGCGGAAGAAAGATGTGAATATCTCGGCATTGCCCGTTGAATCGCAACATTCTGAATAACAGGAGGATTATAGAAGCTATACCGTCTCCGGTTCAGTTCCGAAATATATTTTGACCAGCTTGTGCGAGGCGAAATCGGAGAATTAACATTTGCAAAACGTATATTTGGGAATCCGGAAATAAGTTTCAGATTAGCGGCATTGAAATCGCAAAGCTCATTTCTGACAATCGCCTTTTGAGTGATGACCATTTTTTTATCACTGGTCAAAACAATACGGTAGCTCGGGGCCCAGGCGATTCCACGGGCGAGATAGCTAACCACAACTGTTACCGGTCTTTTTCCCAGCTTCACCACATTAAAAATCAATCCCGGCCGTCCTATTTTCATATTTACTTGACTTTTTAAACTAATCAACTCTATCAATCCCTTGTCAAAATAGGTAATTCCATTTTGGGTGTTGATCGCAACCAGCCGTGACGGGGAATGGGATTTAAGGATTCTTCCCACCAATGTAACTGGATTTTTGCCCTTGAGTTGAATCGCCACTTCTTTCCCGGCAAATTCTTTGGCAATATCCGTCCCAGAAGCGGGAACCGGAGAATCCGTCTGTACCTTTGTCAGCCGCGTGACAATCTCGGCATCTCCTTCGACCCAGAAAGTACCGTTAATCGGGGTCGGCGCGTGGGAAAGCACATACTCGCCCGGTTTGGAAATGGTAAATTCGTGCCGGACAAGTCCCAAGCCGTTTTTAAACAACCCAATGCTTTTGATGCTGGTTTTCGAATCCAGTTCGATAGCAGCAAACACCGGAAGTGCCGCCAACAACAACAGATTTGTGACAAGTTTCCTCACTTTTCTTCCTCCTTTGTTCATTCTGAATTTTTCGGGACCGCGAAAGAAAAGTATTGGGAAAAGATCAATAATACTTCATGGAATTTTTCACAATCCGTAAATAAAATGTAAAAGATTGTAAAAAATTTCAGATGAAATATTATTTCACGGCTTTGGCGATTTTGGGGAGCATTCTTTCAGCAACGGTTTGAGCGGCCTCCTGAATGGCGGACTTGCCGGTTACTCCAGCGGCGAGTCCGGGTTTTACTACGGTTTCGCGATCGACGGCGATAACCTTTCCGGACTTATCGGTTGCCGTAACCTCTAGCCTGGCTTTGACTATCTGGAAGTTACCAACCCTTCCCGCCAGTTCAAAAAACGCTTCGCCCTTGATATTCACTTTGGCGTCGGAAGCCGATTCAACAACTGGAAAACCGGTTTCCTTGCAAATGACCATGAATTCGGTCTGGGCGGCCGGATCCGGGGTTGCCATTCTGACGGCTTCTTCGGATATAGAAACTGAAACCACTGGAAGCTTCAAATTTTTCACTTCCTTCTTGATTTCCGCGATCACATCTTTTTTCGTCACCGGTTTAGGCATAAGCTTCGCGCCCTTGTTCTTGATCAGCTTTGCCGCCTCTTTACCGGCAGTGTTGCAGATGGTTTCCAGCGAACCGCTACCGGAAGCCTTCGCCGCGAACACCCGGCTGGTTTCCGTTCCAATGACCTTGACAATAACATAGGTATTTTTCCCGGACTTGAAGACCGATCCGGTTACCAGAATCTTCGCGCCGGTGAGTTGTCCAATCTTATTCTGCGCGTCCTTGGTCACCATCCCGGAATCGCTCAGTTCAAGCTCTTTAAGCACTTTCGAGATATCCTGACGTTCAACCATGTAAAATTCACCGGTTTCCGCAAGTGATGCGAAGACAAGGTCTCCGGCCTGGGCGGCGGCGTCTTTCATCGACTTGCCTCTCGGCTGAAAATTCAGCACCGCAATCGGATAAACCTGGGACCCTTCGGTTTTGAAATCGGCAAAAACCGAACATACGGTTACAGCCAACAACACCATTACTACGATCGCCCTTACTTTCATTCTTCTACTCCTTTTCCTATTTTTTGTTTCTTAAAACCATATTTGACCAATATATTTTTCAGCAGCAACGCAGCGGCGGGATTCGATGCCGCTTCCCGCGCCAGATCACAGCTGACAAGAACAATTTCAGCCTTCGGATATTCAGCGAAAATCCAGGAAAAACCCGCACCTTTACCTAATGAAACTTTTATCTCCGGTTCATCGCCATCACACTCGAACTTGAAACATTTACCGGAAAACACCCGGAGTTTCTTCAACACTTTTCCACCTGTCCTCAAATGCGGAGAAACGGCGCTGAATTTAAGTTTCCCACATCCCTTGAGAGGAATTGCAATACTGCCAGTAACCGGAGGAATAACCACAATATTCACCCCTCTTTCCAAGAGATCGAGGTAAACTTCCGCATTGCTCGAACGTTCTTCGAAATCAATGCCGCATTCTATCAGGATTCCGGGTTCAGCGGTATCAACTCCGCCGGGTACTGTGGAATAAGGAATTTTTAACTTCCTGAAAAGCTTTTCGAGGATTTCTCCCTTTTCTCCCAGGCTCAACTGGACATTATGTTCCTTTATGACATTTACCGAACCGGCAAACATATTCGGGGGAAACAGCCATAAAGCCTGGTCCAGGATTTTCTTTCCGCCTTTGAAAACCGCCAACCGGCCTTCCAGAAAATCGGCGCGGGTAATTTCCGGGAGCTTGAATTCGATTTTCCCGCGTCCGGCAGCTCCGGTCCGGCAGGTCCCTTTGGCCGCCAGCGCGCCCGACACAAAGATCCGTCAGGAAAGATTTTGGGATGCATGGTCAGGAGCCAGGAACTCCATCGCCTGGTCGCGTCCGGTGAAAATTGCGGGGGCTTGAAGCAATTTCGCTCTTTCCGCCGCTCCTGACTCAAAGGCAACTATTACAGCGATCCAAACTATCAGATACAATGACTTTTTCATGTCGCAATATATCCTATTTCTTTGAAAAATGCCAGATCCTTTGTCCGTTATCAATAATTAAATGTTTATCGTCATCTGTTTTATGGATTTTAAGCTTACTGCGTGATTTAGAGTTTATCAATTCCGGAGTTCCCGGATTATCGAGCTTTTCCCTTTCCGGTTTATTGCCCCAAAACAACCAACCGTTCCAGATAAAGTGCGGACCATATTTTCCGGCCCCGGCTTTCAACCAATGCTTCGGGGTAAGCTTTAACTGTTCCGCTTCCTTCTTTCTCCCGAAAACCAGTTTGAGTTTATCATTTTCCGGATTAAACGCGCAATCCCAGTAATATGAACTGATATAAATCTTCTTTCCCCAGACAAATACATTCCGAATATATCCGAGTGGAATACCGTGAATTTTTTTCACCTCATTTTTATCCGGATTCAATTGCCAGATTCCATCTAACTTTGCGTCTCTTGAATGAACCGCGAAAAGCAGGCGATTATTTTTTTCATCCGGCCAGATAAACAAAACCGAAAAAGGATTTCTTTCCAATTCGGAATTTGCTTCTTCATTCAACGTTGAAAGATGGATTCTTTGATCTTTCCCTTTAATGTTCCACGAAACAATATTGGTGTCCAATGGAACCGTGCGTCCAACTCTGGACATTTTTACCGTTACCGCGTAAATCCGGTTTTTATAGATAGTCGCGGCCAGAGGGTATTTGAGCGGAATATCATTTATAACCAGCTGTCTTCTTCTGCTTGCGCGCAGAAGAATAATTTTACGATATCCCACCGTAAGGAAATAATCTTCATTCGCGAAAAAACGTATTCCTTTGTTAAAATTATAATAGACGGATATATCCCTGCCTGAAGTGATTTTCCGGCTTTTTCCCGAATCCAGGTTATAACAATATAACTCACATGGGTAAAGCAGGTAATATAAGTTGTTTCCATGCAGCGCGGAGCCAACAATTGAACCGTCCCGGCTATGGGTTTTTTGATTTTTACTTGTCTCTTTATATTCATAAACGAGTTTTTTTTGTTCATCAGCCGTAACGCTTGCATGATCCCTGATTCCTAATTTTTCCTGACATTCTTTCTGTATATTTCTAAGGTTGCCTTTTATATAAGAATTAGCATCACTTTTGAGGTAACTATCATCATCCATAATTTTAAGCAGTTTCTGAACAACCGCCATTTTCAATTTCGGATTCTCAATGGCCCGGGCGTAATACCACCCGATATACCCGTTGAATTCTTTTCTCTTTATCATTAATAGTGTCAACAATTTGCAAAGCCGCTCCCAGGAATCGGCGTCAATCTTCCTCAATGAGTATAAATTATCATTCATGGCCCTTACGATATGCCTGTAGCACATCGTAATCTGGCCCGCTCTCGAACCGGGAGGCGGCATGGCTCTCCAGAGTTCCCTTGCCAAACTATCAATTTTCGATTTAGACAGTCCGCGGATAGTACGTTGAAAATTATCGACATAGAAAGAATAAAATATACCGTAAACTTTAAATTGAGGCAGAGAAGACTTTTCGAGCTTTTTATAAACCGGCCTGTTGACGGCAATAAGTTGTGATTTTTCCTTGTCCGTGAATTGGTTTGAGCCGGGACAATATCTGATTTCGAATTGTAAACAATCCAAATATCTTTTCTTGTTTGCCGGTGTTTTTGCCGCAAGTGATTCCGCTGAGTTAATATAGGAAAAATAGCTGCCGTGCAATTTTTTAATATCCTGAAGATAATTTATTTTTTGAATGCTTACCGCTTTGCTGTTTAATCTGTAATAATATTTATTGACGTCGTTGAATGTTTTCAAGGAGCCGGTATTACCATCATCCGCAATCGCCGAAACCGGGGCCGCCTTTTTTTGAATAGCAGTAAAATCTTTGGAGAAAGTCGTCAATCTCATCCGGTATTTCGCGGGCAGCCTGGCAAAGTATTTCATACCGTGCATGAACGCAAAAAAATGCCTAATCTTACTATTTAGCTTTTCCGCGTTACCAACTTCCAGCGCTTTTCCGCAGTAGTAGAGAGAACGGGCAATCTTATCAACAACAAGGACCAAATCAGGTTCATTTCTCTTATTAACTTCATCTTCCCAACGCAATGAGGAAAACTTTCTTATCCCATGCCTGTCCTTGGCTTCCTTGACGCTCCGAAACCTGTACTCTATTCTTCTGAGTAAACGTTCGGCACTCTCGGCCAACAGACCTGACAAAGCATTCAGATATTTTTCTTTACCATTCAAGGCACAGGCAATGCTGAGGCAGCTCTCGGCATTTTCCAACCGGTAAAAACGCCGATATGATAAATATTCCCGATAGAACCTTGCCGCCTCGCCATTGAAGTCAAGCTTCGGCACACCTTGCTCCTTGAGCTTGAACTTGTTTGCGACAACCTGAAAAATCTTTACCGCAATGTCCCTGGAAGAAGCTATATCCGCTTTTATGAAGCTTTTTCCAAGTCCCCTGCCGTTTTCTTTACCGATATACACTTCCACGCTCAACTTATTTTTGCCGCCAGTCCTTTTGAAAGTTAAATCCAACTGATACAAATTCTTTGGACTGGTAAAACAACTGTATTCTTCGGTTTCCGCTTTTCCAGGCATTTCCGGGCTATTTCTCTCAAGCAGCGCGAATTGCGAAGTGTTGAGCAGCAGCAGTTCCAGGATCATCGCCGTGTTCCGGGCCACAACGCCGGCTTCCATGGTTCCGGAAATTTCCGACACCTCACGTATTGTCAGGTATTTAAGGTTATTTTCTTTTTTCAGTTTATCCGAAGCAAATCTGATCAGACGCACAGCTTCCAATGCCTGAGTATTTTCGCTTTTACCATTCAGTACCGAATCCGCCAACAGGAAACCATGCTTGGTGTCGTATATTTTTATACCTGAAACGCCGCCTTTACTGTATTCAGTCAAAAAAGCGATAATGTCGGCATCAACCTTTTCCGCTATTTTTGCAAGGTACTTTCTTTCCGGGGTAAATCTGCCGTAATTTTCTTTTTCCAGGAAACCCGCAAGCTTCTGAGGAGAAATAAATTTATAACCTGTATTATTCAGCGAAGAAATAGTCAGATTGGCGATTTTACGCCCCGCTGAAGAATTCGCGAAAAAACCAATCGTGGGCTTTGCTTCGGCCAGTAACGGGATGACGGACGCTATCAGCGCCACAAGCGCAAAAAGATGAGTACGAATCCAACGGAAAAGTTCGATTTTACATGCCATTTTCATAATATCATTTCTAGTGTCAAGTAGAACAATTACCACAATTCAGTCTATATTCAACTTTCCCGGACATAAAAAAATCCGGACCGGTGAAGGTTGCCGGCCCGGATTGAAATGATAAACCTGACGGAATATCAGCTAAAGGTTTTGTGCATAAGTTCGCAGTAATACTGCACGTTTTCCAGTTTTGCTTCCGGCGCAATGCGATGGTCCGGACACGGAATATATCCGCCCAGGTCAACGAGTGGCTTGAGCCGTTCCACCTCGGCATCAATGGCGGCATAGTCGTAACCGAACACGGTCTTGTTCATGCCCCCTACCCCGCGCAGTTCCCTGCCGTACTTTTCCCGCCACGGTTTAATGCTGGCTTCCCAAGTGCCGACTTCGATAGGGAACATGGTATTGACGCCATTCTCAAGCCAGGTTGAAATCAGCGCATCGATACATCCGTCACAGTCAACCGACGCCATATTAATGCCATGCTTTTTCAGCAGACCGGTAATTTTCCGGTAATTCGGGCCGCACTTTTCCTCAAAGACCGACGGCGCGACCAGCGGACCGTTCTTGAAACAGATATCTTCCCAGAAGTGTCCGAAATCAGCCTTGACGCCGGTTGCCAGAACTTTTTCCAGACAGGTATAAATCAGGTTGGCACAGTGGTCGATGATTTCATCATACAGTTCCGGATCATCGATCCACAGATAGCTCAACCCCTGAACCCCCAGCCAGTTGCGGATAGTACCGATCATGCTGCCGCAATTCAACCACCGGGGCTCTTCGCGACCGGCTTCGTCCTCAGCTTTTATCTCTTCTAATCTTTTGTAATTTATACGGTCTTCAAAAAACTGAAGTTTTGGCAGGAATTCTTCCTCCCAGGATTTCCGGTCTTTAAGAGTATGATCAATCTCCGCGGCAATCGATGTAGCGCCGGGCACTTCCAGTTCAATCACACCGTAATGATTCATCACTTTCTTCGAACCATCAGGCATTTCTTCGATAACTTTCTTTTCAAAAGCGGGAGCTAATCCCATATTCGTACCAATTCCGGAGTCACCCCAGCCGAAATCAAATCCCAATTTCCGACAAAACTGGCGATGTTCGCAAGCACCGTTGTAATACTTTTTCGCGTCTTCCGCGCTGAAATGGCCCTGCTCCGCCCATGCGTCAAGCGTTTCTTTCCAGAACCCGAAATGCACCACCGGCACGCGGTCATAATTCTGGTAGTTCATTATTGCCTGCAGACGTTCAAGATTAGTCATTTTCCCGCTCCTTGTAAATTAATAATAAAATAACTATAATTATATTAACTCCACTAAAATCATTTTTTAGCCCATTATACAAATATTCCATAGACAAATATAACTTTATCATGTAATATAATAAGATGGATACAACTAAAGCACTTATTTCCGCCGAAAATCTTGCACCTTGGGTTAAGTCGGTGAACTATTTTACGGCAAAGCCCGGCTCATGCTGGGGACCGCGCGTGATCCAGGAGTTTGAACTCATCCTGATCGTTTCCGGAAACTTCGGTTACAGATCCGCTGACAAACAACTCATGCTGGAGGGAAGCCAGGTACTGTGCATACCACCGGGAATTCGCCATACATTTTACCACGTGAAAGACTCCGCCGTGGAACCGGTGATCAGTTGCATTCACCTGGAACCGGACGCTTCAGGAAACTGGCTGCGCGGTTCTTATCAGCTGTCACCGGAACCGGAACTGGTAACCAAACTCACCGAGCCGGAAATAATGAAAAAGCTGTTCCGCCACTGCCTTGACGGTTTTCACGGCTTGAACCGCTACCGGAGTGCCATCGCTTCGTGTCAGGTTAAGGAAATCTGGCTGCGGCTGGCGGAACACTGGCGCGAGTTGAAGTACGTCAAACAAATCTCCCCGCGCCTGCGCGACATGCTTGCGTACCTGGAAAACAACCTTGAAAAAAGTCCCGGAAGGCGCGAACTGGCAAAACATTTCGGTATTACCCCGGAACACGTCAACTACCTGTTCAAGCAGGAACTCGGAACCTCACCGACACAATACCGCCGCGAGTTCCAGGTAAGAAAAGCCCAGCGGCTGATCATGGAAGGCGGCTTGAGCGCCAAAGAAGCGGCGGCCGTCACCGGATTCAGCGACGCTTTTTACTTTTCAAAAGTGTTCAAGGAGATTACCGGAATCTGCCCAAGCTCCCTCCGCCGCCGATAATAATCCGTAATACTATTAACTTGACGTATCGAAAAAATTATATATACTGTAATTTTGCATAATCCTTAAGCAAAAATAATATAATGATTGGTTTAAGAAAGCTTAAGCAGTTTATTTTATGATGATTTTTCAACGGTAGTAAAAAATGGATAATTTCAAATACAGTGACTATATCATTTGGGATGGATACAGTTTATCCAAATATCGTCCAGAAATCCATGCATTCAAAGATGCAACATACAGCATTAAAGAAGAATTAATTATTATTGACGAACATCATCCTATAAATGATGATACATATACTATTCGTTTTTTTGGATGCAAAAAAGGTTTTCCATCATATGAAGTACATGAAAACGGAAATGCTTACGGTTTATTTACAAGGAGCTTTTATAACTCAATTGAAGATATTCCTTTATTAATTTTTTTAAACAAGATAAACAAGAGAATGGCTTTATATGGAGTTAATCAAAAATCTGAAGTGATATGCCCATATTTTTTCCTTGAAATATCCATAAAATTAATTCTCTGCACAAATATTTGGAAAAAAGCATTGTTCATCCAAAAGTTTGATTGTTGTAGAACTCCATATAGCAAAGAATTTCATGATAAGTTGAAAACCAGATGTAAAGAAAAAAATAAATACTATGAAGGAATAAATGAAATAGCATTTTTTCTAAGAAATGGTACTATTCCTGTAATGACACCAGAAAATAAACTGGCAATTGTTTATCCCAAAAAACTTATTGTCAATTTAGATAAGATTAAAATCTACATTAATATAAATGAACATCCTCCTCCACATTTTCACATTACATCCCCCGATATCGATGCATCTTTCACCATTGATAACTGTAAACAATTAAATGGAAAAATAAGCAATCAGAATTTAAAAAAAATTCAGTACTGGTTTTACTATTGTCGCGGAAGACAAAAACTAATAGATGAGTGGAATAATACAAGACCGGGTAATTGTCCAGTAGGCCCTTTTATAAGCAAAAAAACTTAACCTTGAAAATGACCTTCTCTGCATATAGAAACATTACCATTTATCAAACTGCTACCTGAGTTTATTTGCATATATATGAATCTTTAATAAAACAGATACAAAATTTCGTAATTTTTGCGATGCCTCCCTGATTTGATGACTTTGCATCCCTAAATTATCATTCAAGAATAAAGCCGGTAAATCAGTCAACCTTAAGGACAATGTACCCGCGCGCATCCGGAGATGAAACCTTTATCCCGGACTTGGCAACCTTATTCCCGGAAAGCAGTTTCACTTTCGGCGTTTTCTCGACTACCGATATCTTTTTGCCGGTCAGTTGTTCCGGGAGTTTGATAATGTCCTGACTAGCCGGCTGGTGATAATGCAGGTACAGAACCCAGGAATCACCTTCTTTGTGCAGATACGAACTCGACGCCTTTTTGCTGAGACCGGACGGATCGAAATACTGCCGGTAAGCCAGACACCTGAACATCTGGCCGGCCTTGACCGGATTTATTCTTTTGTCGATTGCCGATGGATAGGTTTTACTTGATGTGTACAGGAAACACGCCCTGATAACGTTCTTCGCACGGATTTCCGGACGGGTGATTCCTTCGATAAGCGAGTAACCGGCCGCATAACCGACCTTTCTCACCGGCTTTCCATTTTCCTTATTGCCGAGGAACTGTATCCAGCGGTCAGGCAGGTTTTCCGGGTCGGAAATCATTTTTGACTCCCTATTGAAATACAAAGGCTCCGGCAGCTTCTTCGAATAATCCTGAAACCCGGAAAAATCGTATTTTATGCCATTATTCTCAAACGGGACGGATTTGGGGATATGATATTCATGGGTATCGAATTTTCCCTGATATAATTTGGCAGTCTGAATAAATCCCATGTAACCGAGTTTGATTTTCCGGTTGGCCTTTGAGTTGTGAAGAACGGTACAGACGCCACGCGGCTGGAACCGGTAAAGGATGTCGTTAGTCATCACCGAATCAAGTCCTTTAGTGTTGAACTTCACCTTTTTCCCGGGATTCTTTTTTATTTTCTCCAGCAGTGAATCGGGTGCGATTATGTCGTAAACGTCTACAATGTCGATAAAATCGCAGGTCACCGCCTTGCCGTCCGGAAGCGGAGTTTTGCCGTCAATCAGGTACGCCTGTTTCAGTATCCGGCAGGCGGGAATGATCTGGGTGCGCTTGCTGGCGTCAATCCTGAGTTTCCTGCCTGACTTGTTCTTGAGTTCTTTCCCGAAGATACGCCGGTGGAAATTCCAGATATCACCCTTGCCGATATTTTCCGAAAGCGCCCATACCCGGTCTGGATCGATAATTTTTATCAAATAAAATTTTCTGCCTTTGCCGTCTGTCCATTCCGTACCGAGCTCGGTGTTAGTCAGCCCGTGTTCCTTACTGGTTATTTCAAAAGCGTCGGAGCAGCCGTGATTGCCGCCGATATAAGTGTTGTTAAAGTTCCACGGGGTGGCATCGTCACCGCAGTTGTGAATGATTTGCGGTCTCCGGCAAGTTCTCAAATCCATCGGCGCATCAGAATCGACCAGCCCGGCGGACCGGAAGTTGATATGCCCGTTACGCCCGGTCGCCACACGGACGACAACATCCCTGGCCGGGGAAAAATAACTTCTGATATACACGTCATTCTTGTTTTTCAGCACCTGCACTTTACTCTCATCCCTTTTCGCGTTTGCCGTTAAAATCCCACATATACCCGTCAGTGCCAGAACAATCCCGGCCGTCTTCCGAATTTCCATTTAATTCTTCCCTTCCCATTATATCATGTTGGTATTTACTATATTCTCCTTTCCGGGGAATTTCAGTTCCGGAACGATTTTCTCTTTGCATTAACGTCATTCCGCTGGCATATTGCGGAATGGTAATCAGAAGTGAAAATCGAGTAAATCCCCGCCCCGTAAGCCGCTGGCGCGAACTGCTGTGGCGCATCGACTTCCTGCAACTGCTCACAATGAGCGCGCTGCTGGTGGTCGGCACCTGCTTCATCTACAGCACCGGACAACAAATGGGCGGCCAGGCCGCAAGCAATTTCTGGACAAAACAGCTCCACTGGATCGCCCTTGGGGTCGGGGTGTGGCTGCTGATGTCGATCATGCACTACCGATGGCTGGGGTTCTGGGGCTGGATGGTCTACGCCGCAAGTATTGTTCTGCTGATCCTGGTGCTGATAATCGGACTTAAAGTTTACGGGGCGCGACGCTGGCTTCTGCTTGGCCCGTTCCGGATGCAGCCATCGGAACTGGCTAAATTCGGGGTACTCCTGGCACTGTCGTTTCTGCTCTCGCTCAAGGGATTTAAAATCAACCGCCTTGGATATCTGGCAATTGTTGGCGCATTGGTCGGAGTCCCGTTCCTGCTGATCCTCAAGGAACCTGACCTCGGCAGCGCCCTAGTGCTGATCCCACTCACCGGCGCATTGCTGTTTGTTGCGCGTATCAAATGGAGATTCATCATTATCGCCGCGATTATCGCCGCGGTCGCGCTCCCGGCTGGATGGTTTTTCGTCCTTAAAGGCTACCAGAAAGAACGTATCCGGGTTTTCCTCAATCCGGAACACAGTCTTTCCGGGAAAGGCTGGCAGCAGAACCAGGCGCTGCTGGCGGTAGGAAGCGGCGGATTTTCCGGCAAGGGCTACATGCAAGGTACTCAGCATTCCCTCGGATTCCTGCCGCAAACCCACACCGACTTCATTTTTTCCGTGATTGCCGAGGAAACCGGATTTGTCGGGTCGATCAGCGTACTGGCGGTTTTTGCGCTCCTCCTGCTCACCGCGCTCCGGACGGCAGTCCTGGCCAGGGACGAATTCGGCCGATATCTTGCTATCGGCATCGCGGCGATTTTCTTTACGCACACGTTCGTGAATATCGGCATGAATCTGCGCCTGACCCCGGTAACCGGACTCCCCTTGCCGCTGGTCAGCTACGGCGGTTCGTTCATCGTGGTTACAATGATGTATCTGGGGATACTGCAATCGATCTTCGCCCACCGCCGACACCTTACTTTCGACCCCGATCCCAGTAGTCAATAATAATTTCCAAGTTCCAACAAAGAATATCCTAGTTCCAAGTTAAGAATTAAGAATTTCTGGAGAGTAAGAAGCCTTGCGAGCAGTATTCATTATCCCATATCTAATAATGAATATCCGACCAAAGAAGTAGCCCGTTTTTGCCGCCAAACAGTGTGTTTGGATCGAGTGGCCGGGATGCTTCGCGATTCCGGCAGTTTCAATCCAAGGATACTCCTTGGTTACTGGAACCAGTGGTTTTCGGTCCAGAGGGAAAGGTCGGATTTGCCCGATTTCACGACAGGGGCAGGTTCGTTTGGCAGAATTGGCGCATCTGTTTCGGGGAAATATAAAGATTGGGGATATGGCTGAATCTCGGTAAAATCCAGAATATCCGGCTCACGAAATGCCGTCAACACTCCCACAATAATGAGTCCGGCCAAAATTGCGGAAACCATTAAAATCAATCTTTTCATGACCTCACCTCGCACTTGCTACTCCTGATGATTTTTCGACATATTCGTAATACTTAAGCAGCACGTTAATGACATAGCTTTTTGTTGATGCAATATCGATCTTCACCGGCCCGGAATATCGGCCGGATTTCCAGCGTTCGGCGCGGCTGCGTCCGGCATTGTATTCGCAAAGAGCAAGCACTTCGGCGTACTGATGGGATTTCCAGTATTTCAGCGCCCTGGCCAAATACCAGCAGCCAATATCGAGGTTAAGTTCCGGACGGAGCATTTCAGCGGTTGCGGGAATTTCGCGCCGATGCGCATCGGCCCAGTCGGTTGCGGCCATCCTGGTAATCTGCATCAATCCCACCTCGCCTGCTTTACCCCTGGCGTCAGGATTGAACCGGCTTTCCTGCCAAACCACCGCCTTGACGAACAAAGGATCAAGAAAGTGACGGCGCGCGGCGGAGCGAAGAAGAATCTCCAGTTTGCGGAGTTCTCCAGGGGTATTCGCTTCCGCCGCGGCCGTCTGCGCGGGGATTGTTAGTCCACCCAATCCCAGCGCGAGGTACAGGAAGGAGGAAAGGAGGATCAGTTTTGTTCCATTCGGAATCATATAAATATACCATCATCAATCGATTGCCATCATCCTGCCGATTACGTTGTCCCAGGCGCGTTCCGTTTCTTCAGGGTCACTGGCTGCCACGGGAGCTTTTGCCACGGCTGTTTCCGTTTTCACAACAGACTCCAGGGACATTTCAAGAGTCTTTTCTTCCTGCTCTACCGTCTGTTTAACGGGCGGCAGAGTCTCGGGGGTGGATTTTCCGCCGGGTTCAAAAGTAATTAACTTCGAAACCGCCGGAACATAGCTAGTCAACTCTTTTGCTTTGCTTTCCAGTACATCTATTTTCTGATTGACATTCACGCCCCGGTTCCGCAAATACCTGGTTGCCGCTACCGTCAGCGCCATACCGACCACTATTCCTAAAATTATTCGTTTCATAACTCCTCCTCCGGTTGATTATATACCTTATAAAGGGATGTTGAGTTTCATTTTTAAATTTGCGCCGCCGTCATTACGCACGGCCTCGGTGATCATCAGTTTCATGCTCCGGCGCGATCCGTGATAGTATCCGCGCAAACCGGAAATTTTCTTCATCGTGGTTCCCCGTCCCGACAATTCCCGGCGTAGCATCGAGGCAATTTTCCGTTCCATGCTGACCGGAACCAGGAGCACGATTTCAGGTTCTGAAAATTCAAAATTATTCCTGGCGCGCCGCAGATACGGATTGACCGCCGGTTCATCGCTGATCACCCTGGTACGGGAACTGAAATTGCAGCGCTGGATCTTTTTCATTTCAACCGGCGTAAGTCTTTCGTAGGAAAAATCGATTGCCAACATTTTACTGCCGCCGCCAAGATCGATCACAAAGAACCGGCCCCCGAGTCTTTCCATGGCATCCGCGTAACTCCGGAAGCCCAGGTATTCCCGATAATTTGCGTAAAGTGGAGGAATGCCGCCACTGTCTTTACCGCCGTCTGAAACTGGTTCCGAATCCTTCTTTGCCATTTTCGGCGCCGGTGCGGGTTTCGGTTCCGGCTTTTTCACTACTTCCGGTTTGAGTTTAGGTTTCGGTTCCGGCTTCTTCACTACTTTCGGTTTGGGTTCAGGCTTGGGTTCAGATTTAGGCTTGGGTTTAACTTTTTCCGGCTTCGGTGCGGGCTTCGGTTTTTCCGGTTCGGGTTTCTCGGTTTCAATCTCAACCTCAACTTCCATAAGCTTTTCCGGCTTGGGTTTGGATGACGGCTGAATTTTTAGCGGCGGCATGGTGGCCGGACGCGCCAGCAAAAGCAGGATGAATCCCGCCACCAGAAACAGCAACAGTAATATCCAGGGAAATTTTTTTCTGTTTTCGCGCCGCATGACCTTTTCCTTTTTCAGGACTATTCGCCCATCAGTTCTTTAACAATATTTATCTGACGTTCCACCACCGCCGCTTCGCTCATTTTGGCGACTTTAACGCTTGAAGCCGGTTTCGCGGCGGCCGGAGTATCCTCATCATCTAGAAGCCTGGCAATATGCCCAAGCCTGTCAGTCGACGATGTTTTCCGGGTCCTGGCTTCCGCGACGGACTTGCGTTCGGCTGATTCCCGGGTTTCCGGCGCTGGTTCTGCCGCCGTTTTTACTGGCGTTTCCGGCTTTGCTTCGGCTTTTTCCGAATTCCGCAGGGAGTCCGCCGCGGCTTTGATGTTCTTTTTGATTTTATCCAGTTTCACTACTGCCGGAGATTTCTGTTTTACCTCAAACTGCTTAATCTCCGATGCCGGAGCCGATACGGTCTGAACAGGTCCGGTCAGATACCGCCAGGCGTACTGGCCTCCGGCGGCGATGATCACACCAACCACCGCCCACGTTATGAATGCCACAAATCCTGATTGCTGTTTCATGATGTTTCTCCTTCCCGGTCAATTTTTTGCCGGTTTCTTGCCATTTTCCGCTTTAACCATGATCGCCACCCGGCTGATTCCGGCCTGTCTGCACCGGATAATAATCTGGTCTTCCCACTTGCACGGCAGTTCCCGGTCGCGTCTCAGCGCCACGTGTCCTACGCCCTTCATTTTCGCCAGTTCGCGATCAAGCTCCGGAAACTCCACTTCCCGGTCATCCAGGAAAATCCGGGGTTGTCCGGCATCGGACTTCACGCTGATTACCGTGCGCTTGATCTTGTTCTGCCCGGCTGCCTTCACCTTCGACGACTTGCTCAGATCAATAGACGGCAGGCTAACCTCCTGGTTTTTACCCCTGTCAGCTTGAATAAGAGCGGTAAGCAGGATAAAGATCAGGGTACAGCCGAGAATCACGTCCAGCATTCCCTCGGTCCCGTGGGAATCAAACATGTTTCCCGGCTGACCCGGATTTTTTTTCCTTAAGTTTTTCATGGCTTGACTCCGGCTTCATCTTCCACGTGGACCTCCGCTTCATCCCGCTGTTTGAGATAGCGGAAGAAGTCGCAGACAATCGCAATGATAAATCCCACCGCAGTACTGATGAGGGCCTGTCCGACCGCCGGAAGAGCGCTGGTAACGGCGTTTGCCGCACCGGAACTGAGGCTTTCGCCGATCCGGATAGTTGCCAGCACAATCCCTATCACGGTCCCGAGCAACCCGACCCGCTGGGCTGTGGTACCTATATAGGCCAGCGTCAAGTCATGCCGTTGACCGTTACGCAACGCCGCCATGATACTCCACACCGCAAGCGGCGCCAGTGCCACAATGGTTATTCCCACCTTATCGAAAATCCAGCCGAGCGCGGACCCGATACCCATGGAAGTGAAACTGAACAACCACCAGGCCGCAATTCCCACTCCCATGGCCAGAAGACGCGGCACGGAACTTGCCAGAACATTCTCCTTGCTATGCATTTCTGCTCCTCCTTGCCGTACCGGGTTCACGGGTTACTGATACGAAATATGCGGATCGAGACAGGACTTGCGGATCATATAGTCACCTTTGACAAAGGTACAGTTCCGCAGGTCGATTCCCTGTTCGCGCATGTGTTCAATGACAATTTCCCTGGCAAGCTCAACGGGATTCTTGACCTCGCGGTCTCCCCTGGTAACCTTCGACAACAGCGTATGGTTATTTGCGCGTCCGGTCATGGCCTGGAGGCGAACCTCCCGGGAGACATAATCGGACAGGACTTTTTCCAGTTCCTTGCCGCGTTCGTGATTGAACCACATCTTGATGATGGTCCGTTCGGTTTGGCGCTGCTGCTTGTACAGGGAACTTATCAGTTTCTCTTTGGACGTAGCCCCGAAGGAACTGACGCCGACGCCGATCAGAAGAGCTCCGATCACCAGCAGATATCTCATCTTTCTCATCATTCACATCCTTTCAGTTAAGCTTAAAAGCTCCAATTTCAGTCGATTTTTTCCTCAAGGAAATCCGAGTAGCCACTGGGCAGGTCGTCGGAATAGCCGTCCTTGACATCCCCGTAGTTGCCGCCGGAATAGTTTTTGTCCTGCTGGAGGAATGCCAGGATTTCCTGTTGCCGCACCTCAGCTTTGACAATCGCCGACTTGCCGATTTCCTCGATGCTCTGATTGCCGAGTAAGAGTCCCGCGGCCTTCCGCAGCAGGGAACGCGCAATTTCGCCCAGGGCGATCTGGGCCAGCAACTCCTTTTCAGCCTGCAACCCTTCCCTGACAATCGAAAGCTGGGCAAGTACCTGCTCGTAAACCTGTTTCTGCTTTTCGAGCATCTGCAGCACCTGGCTGTTGTTGATGGAGGTGTTCTTCAGCATCTGATTATGAAGCATGATGGTCTGACGGACACTGCGCCAGTGCTGGCCTTTACCGTTTTTAGCGGCAAGCATTTCCACCATTCCGGCTATCTTTTTCAGATTCCTGCGGGCCTTGAGTTTGGCCTGGGCCGCACTCATATCTCCACTGCCGTCACTCATCTTTTCCTTGGCCAGCCGCTGAAGCTTGTCCATTTTCATAACTACCGATGACAGGGCGTTCTCGATCACTTCGAGCTGTTTGTCCTGAGTCATCAGGTCGGTTTTTTTGGCTTCCAGGAAATCGGCGCTGAGTTTCGCGACTTCCAGAACTCTTTTCTCGACATTTTTTTCGAGAATTTTTTTATCCTGACGGGATTTTGCGTTATCGAGTTTATCAGTTTCGGATTCGAGCTGACGCAAGGCGGTCCTGCGTTCTTCGAGAATCTTTTTACCGGGGCGGCTGACATTCATCTTGGCGCGCTTGTCCTCAAGCACTTCAACCGCTTGTTTGGCCTTGTTCAATTCCTGGTCCATTTCCTTGATCAGTTCGCCGAACTCCCGGCCGGTCCTTTCAACCGCATGCACGCCGGTAAGCGCCATCAGGCTGAAAGCCCCGGTCAGGATTAAAATTGATTTCTTCATGATTGTTTCCTCCTTATTGATTGCCGCGCATTACTTTTGCTGCGCGTTTTCCTTCAACTGTTCGAACTTATAAATCATGTCGCGCAGATTGGTGAAATCTTCGCTTTCATAAGCCTTGGCGTAAACGCCCTGCTGCCGCTGGAGCTGACTCAACAGGCTCTTTGCCTGATCGAAATCTCCGTCAATGCAGTACTCCCGCACCGCGGCCTTCTTGCAATCGTTTTCAAACTGTTTGCCTACCGAGTCGAAACGCCCGGCAGCGTCAAGATAGATACCGGCTGCTTCCTGGTGACGTCCCGCCGCGGAAAGGTTGCGCGCCAACTTGATTACCGCTTTCGGGTTCTTCAGGTTGTCGACCTTTTCCACCGGTCCGGCAGGGCCTGGTTCCGGGATCACCACCCGAATCGCGCGATTCGCGTCCGGATAGTGAGTTACCGATTCCGTAGTACCGCAGCCAACGCCGGCAAGAACCAGCAGCAGGCACATCCCGACAGTTCCCATGCTTAGTTTTTTCATTTGTTTCCTCCTTCTTCTTGTTAGAGGGTTATATTTTATGGGCAACTTTTTTGAGTTTCGGCAGCGGGTCGCGGATCTCCACCCTGACCATCCGGTGACCGTCGGGACTCCATCCCAGGATGCTGCGGTCTTCGAGGCCAAGGTCAACCAGCAGTTTTTCCGCCGCCTTTTCTTCTTTTACCGAGGTAATGGCAATATCGATCCGGCCGATCCTGATTCCGGCCTTGCGGAGTTTGCTTATCGCGATCCTGAGCCTGTTCCTGGTTACGCCGGCTCCGGTCCACTGTCCTTTCCAGGTCTTCCAGTCCGGAAGTCCGGGAATCTCTATCTCGCAAGCCAGGTCCTGGACTTTCCCGTAGCGGAATTTTCCCCGGTATTTGATCCTGACGCCGTCTTTAAGCTTGATCGAGTAGTTCATGGCGTCTGTGGGTTCCGCCTGGTCGTTTTCCCGCAGATCAAGCGCTACGTTCCTGGCAATGGTATTGGTGAGTTCCCTGGCAAAATTCTGTTCGAGGCTTACCAGTCCGGCTGGAAAATTGCGGGGAACTTTCCGGATATTGACCTGGCGCTTCGGAACAACTTTTACTGGCTCGCGATTGACATATACTTTCGGCTTCGACGGTTCACGCGCCGGTGCGTAAGTCTTACGCGGTTGCACCTTGGGTACAACATTCCTGTATACGTCCGGATACTTTACCGGCGGCTTTTTCGCGACTTCATGCTTCGCCGATCTGCGCTTCAGCGCCGCGATTTCCTCGTCGGACGCCACTCGCGTAAATGCATAAAGCCCGGAATACTGCATGAACAAAGCCCACAACACAACACCTACCGCAACCGCATATTTTAATCTGCTCATTGGTACACCCTTCCTCTTTAGATTTTTTTGGTCTTTGTCATATTATTCGCAACGTAAAATCCATTCTCACGACAAATCCGGAAAATTTTCATGGGAAGTTGATTTTACCCGGAATCAGCGATATTTATTGAAGTAGATTTTAATTCGACACTCAAAATCCAAAGCTCAAAACAATTTCAAAATAGAAAAAGGTAAATATTCAGAACAATGAGATAGATATGCTTGCGTTTTTATAATATCTCGCCCGTTCGTTACACTCACTCAAGACGCCAAGACGCAAAGAAAATAATCTCTTTTAAAATTGGAAGGGATTGTAGCTCTGAACATCAAATGATTTATTTAGGGAAAAGGCGGAATTTAATTTGCATTCGCGGGGGAATTCAGTAAAGTCCAATGTAGCCCAAGGCAAGCCTTGGATTGAAATGGCTTTGCTTCGTTAACACTGGCAAAGCGGATAAATCTGTTGGAGTTCACAGCTTCAGCTGTGTCTTTTTTACTTGCTTTCGGCAAAAACTGGCCGGAAATTGAAATGGGGGATATCAAGCTGACTTGACATGCGGATGATCGATAAAATTCAGGACATGCAGGAATTTTCCCGGGAAATGCGCCGGAACGGTAAAACCGTGGGCTTGGTTCCCACCATGGGATTTCTGCATGAAGGACATCTCTCGTTAGTGGACATTGCCAAATCACAAACCGACGTGGTGGTGGTGACAATATTCGTAAATCCAACCCAATTCGGCCCGAACGAGGACCTTGACGCCTACCCGCGCGACTTTGAACGTGACTGTCAATTATGTAAAGAACGCGGCGTTACGGCGATTTTCGCTCCCGGCAACGATGAAATGTACCCGCCTGACTCCAGCGTCTGGGTCACGGAAGAACAGCTTTCAAAGGTACTGTGCGGGAAGTCGCGCCCGATCCATTTCAGGGGCGTAACCACCGTGGTTACAAAGCTCTTCAACGCGGTACTCCCAGATGTGGCGGTTTTCGGACGCAAAGACGCTCAACAGGCGTTGATTCTCAAACGGATGGTGCGCGATCTTAATTTTCCCATCCAAATCGTGGTCGGGCCGATAATCAGGGAACCGGACGGGCTCGCGCTCAGTTCCCGCAACAAGTATCTAAACGAGGATGAACGAAAACGCGCCGTAGTTATTTCTCAAGCTTTATTCGCGGCCCAAGACAAAGTGTCGACGGATAATTCTAAAAATCCGGATAAAATAATTAAAGAAATTAAGGACAAAATTACCGCCGCCGGGGGCGAAACCGATTATGTCGAAGCCAGGTATACCAGCAATCTTGAAACGGCAACGGACTTTACGCGTCCGGTTCTGATTGCGGCGGCGGCAAAATTCGGTCCGGCAAGGTTAATCGACAATATTATGATAGGTAAAGAAACAGATCTGTCATAAAAACATCAAAAATCAAGAGGAGGAGAGATGAAAGGGATTCCGGTACTGACAGCCAGAGGTAAAGGCATTGCCGAAGCATGGGAAAATTCACTGATCGAACTCTACAAAAACGGCTGCGACATCAAAACGATGTACGACAAACCGGAAGATCCTCCGAGCAAGGACGCCACGATGACCATCGTTATCGAAGATCCGCTCGCGGAACCAATGATTCACAAAGATTTCCCCGGCGGCCCCGAAGATCTCCAGGAATACGTGATGGAAGTGGTCGACGGCATCAAAAACCACCTGGTGCGCGACCCTAACGATCCGAACGACACCCGCTGGGAATACACTTACAACGAACGGCTTTTCGACTACAAAGTTCCTGGACTGGAAGACAGTTTCGACCAGATCGAGATGGTTGCAAAAAAACTTGCCGACACCCCATACTCCCGCCGCGCCCAGGCCATTACCTGGAAAGTGTGGGAAGACAACGAATGCTACGACCCGGCTTGCCTGCAAAGCATCTGGTGCCGAATCACCGAGGAAGACGGCGTGGCGATCCTGAACACCAACGTGCGCTTCCGTTCAAACGACGCCTACAAAGCCGCGTTCATGAACATTTTCGCAATCACTCAGCTTCAGTTGAAAATCGCCGCGAGAATCACGGAGCTTTCCGGCAAGGAAGTCAAACTCGGACGGTACATGCACATGGCCGACAGTTATCATATTTACGGCTCGTACTTCAACGAATTCAAAGGCAGATTCGTCGCAGGACTCGAAAAACGTTCGTTCGAAGACCGCACCTACCAGTTCGCCGACTGGCAGGAGATAATGGAAATGGCCAAACCAATGATCATGCAAAAAGTCGAGGAAATGAGTAAGTCCTGACCGGGTCCGGAGGGTTGTAAAACCATTATTCCGGCCGTATCTTGAACAAAATAGGACGAATTGTTATGAAAACCGGAAAAATACTGCTGATTCTGTTTGTTGCCGGATTATCGGTCTGTGCCCGGATAATGGCCCAGGCTCCCGCGGAACAGAAACCGACTTTGCCGTTTTCAGAAGCAACCATGCGGAAGCTGGCGGAAATGGCAAGTATCCAGGCCCAGGCGCGCCTTGCAAAAAAACGCAAAGATCCTTTGGGGGTAAAATTCGTTAAGTTCGCCTATCACCTGAATCCCGACAGCCGCCGGTTGCTGCTTCTGCGCGGACAGTTGAAGTACAACATCAAAATCACTCCTCCAAAAGAGGAATTAACGGAAATCGAATTCCTTAGCGCCCTTAAAAAAGGCGTGGAAATCCTTGGAGAGCAGAAAAAAGACAACTGTCAGCATTTTCTGGCGGTGTTTTACGGGATGATCAGGGAAATTGAACCGAGCAATGAAGCGGCGCTAATCAATCTGATGAAGATGGAAGACCAGGGAATCGACGTAAATCTTGAAAAACTTCTCGCCAAGAACCTGAACGATATCAACGACGTTAAATTCGATCCCAAAGATCCCAGATATATTATTTCCAATGTGGAAAAATCCATGGCGGTTCCCGCCGATCAGCCATGGACGAATACCTGGATCAAGGTTGATAAGGGCAAAGTGGTGAGATTCAGCGCCACCCGGACCTGGGGATTCGGCACCGGGCCTTTCCCGATGGTAGACGCAGACGGCTTCGAGGGCCTGGAAACCGTCAAGAAAAGAACCTCCGGCACTGGCATGACCAGGTATTACAAAACCGCTACGATAAGAAAGAAAAAGAAAACCAGTACGGTTTCCCGGAAATATGCAGGCGGACGGAGTCCCAACTTTGGTTGCCTTATGGCAAAAATAGGCAGAAAAACGTATGTTATCGGCTCCGAAGCAACGATTATGCCGCAACAATCCGGCGTACTTTATCTCGGCCCTTATGAATGGGACGATTACGCCGACAACTCCGGGCAGTTGATGGTCCAAATCGAGGTTACCGACCAGTAATCAGTCGGTTATGAAAAAGTCGAAGTTGCCGCGGATTTCAGGAGACAAGCTAACGCCAAAGACGTGATAATTCCGGCTAATCAGTCACCGGAAAGGTCAAGTTTCCGCATGGTGTCGAGGTAAAAATATCCTGGAATCGGTCCCTTCAGGAGGGGATCATCCGAACCTTTCATGAAAGTAACAAGTTGCTTTTTCATGTCCTTTACGGCCTCGGCGAAGTCAGGATTGTCAGCCAGATCCTCCCGCTCATACGGATCATTTTCCAGATCATACAATTCGAAGTTCTTTCTGAACCGGATATAAGTATCCGGAAGCGGGTGTTCCGTTTCGACCAGCCCGCCGCTCATGTTGTTTTCAAAATTGGCGATAAACTTGTATTTCCCGGTCCTTACGCAACGGATCGGATCGTAATTACTGTGCCAGTTTTTCTCGGCAAAGATTGCCTCCCGCCCCCGGTCGTTTCCCTCCAGGCACCTGCACAGCGACCTGCCCGGAATATCACCGGGCAGTTTAAGTCCGAACAGCTCCAGAAGAGTGGGATAAATATCAATATTGGATACCATACTGTTTATTTTTGTCCCCGCTTTCGAGTCAGGATCGCGGATCATCAGCGAGACTTCAATTCCCGGATCGTACAACGTACATTTTGCGCGCGGCATGGCAATTCCGTGATCGGTGGTAAATACAACTACGGTGTCGCGGTCAAGCCCGGATTTCTTCAGGGAACGGAGGATTTCCCCGACGGATTTGTCCAACTCCCGGACAGCTCCCTGAATCAGGGCGAAATCCGTTTCGATCCTTTCCGGCGGAATATCTTTATTCGCATAATTTTTCTTCATCACCCAGCCGGGAATATCCACTCCTTTGTCCCTGCATTCACCGTTGTGCCAAGGATGGTGCGGTTCGCGAAATCCGACAGAAAGGAAAAATGGACGTTCGTCCCGGTAATTTTCGATAAATGAAGTTGCTTCGGCGGACACATCGCTGCCGCACATGCCGAATTTGCCGTTGAAATATTCGTAACCCAGTTTTGGAGGAGTTTCAGGAACAGGTTCCGCTTCGTGCATAATGCCGATCAGTGCGGTCATGAAGCCGGCGTCCGCCATAACCCGGGCGAGATGCCGGTCATAAGCATTGAATCTCCCGCCAAGCTGAAGCGAAGTAAGCCCCAGCACTCCCACCTGATGAGGATAGCAACCGGTAAAAATCGACGCCCGGCTGGGACTGCATCCCGGCGCCGTGCAAAAACAATTATTGAAGGTTATCCCTTCGGAAGAAAATTGCTCAAGATTTGGCGCAACTACCGAATGTTGTCCGTAAACCGGCAAATGTTTGCCGAGGTCGTGGCAATGAATCATTAACAAATTTTTCCGGGACATGGTCTACTCCCTGAACTTTTCTTTATTCTTCTTACGCCAGAATACTTCTTCTTCGGTAAAGTGTTCGAAACCAATTTCCCATGATTCTACGTCAGATTCAAATTTGATTTCCTTGCGGATAATCAAAGATTCATCAATGCCGCTTTTCGCCACGAACAATCCTTTATTGAAATTGCGCGGCTTCCAGTT
The DNA here is from genome assembly GCA_963678815.1 of Victivallales bacterium. Taxonomy (GTDB): domain Bacteria; phylum Verrucomicrobiota; class Lentisphaeria; order Victivallales. Next base: position 920,105 of record OY787460.1, on the reverse strand, counting down.
CCAAGGCGTAACCAGGTAAAGGTTGCCGGTTTCTCCCGCCGGACGGGTCACTTTCCCGCTCAGGACAAAGTTTTCTTCATCCCACTTGACCGCCGTAAGTTCCGCCTCCCCCTGGCGGACATGCATATCCGTCGAGAGGATCCACGGGTGGTCCTTCACTTCCTCGAAACGGAATACTGCCGCCGAATTTGCCGGAACATCCACAGTGGTCGAATTTTCAAACACACCGCAATAATTTTCCCGCCAGAAATCGAACATACGATATTGTTTGCCGGATTCCATCTTCAACTTGCCGGCGTCAAGCTCGAAAGTTTTAAATTCCTTATTGATGTTGAATATGGACACCACAAACCATTTTCCCCACGGTTTTTCCACGGTCACCACGAATACCTGGGAATCGTCATCCTTATCCAGGTTGCTGAACATCGTGGCCGGGAACGGCGCGGAATTGCCGCGCGGCAGACATTTCTTGACCATCGCCAGGCGTTCATCGCTAATGGTATCGATGTCGTCACCGAGGATTACCGGTCCTCCGCTGGTTCCGAACAGCGTGGCGGAAATTTCCGCTTCGTTGCGCGGGATCGGCTTGTCCACGGTCAACAAATTACTATCGCAGAGAAAGAAATTCCTGTGCGCGAAATACCAGTACGCCATATTATTGATCGCATTACGGTTGGGGCTACCCGCCGATCCGTAGGAACCGTTGATTATGTAGTTGGCCGGATACGATGGAAAACGCGGCATAAGCTGCCGCCCTTCGCCGTAATCCATGCCGATTCGCGAAGCCGACACCGTACCAATATGGGCGAGTGTCGAACCTACCGCGGTAAGCAGGTGAGTATCAGGCCCGGTCTCTTCCCGGATGGCTTTCATACACTTGCGGTAAGCCTCCCACGGGCTTACATAAGCTGGATCGTGCGGCAGGGCATTCGGGAATCCCCTGCCGGCATTGAGAAAATCGAGCATATAGTATCTCAGTCCCATTTTGCGGTATTCCGCGAAAATCCCCCTGAGAAATTTTTCAGTGTCGGGATGTGAAGGATCGAGATAATACAAGTTGGGCAGCGCATCGTCTTTAGCGTTTGCCGCCCACAGCCAGCCGTAACGCGGAATCTGCTTGCCGTCCTTGTCCTTGAACATGTTAGCAAGGTTCTCATCGAAAGTTTCCGCGCCCTCGCACATATAGAAAGGGGCAATCCAGAAACCCGGTTTGAACCCGTGCTGCTTGATATCTTCCAAGGTATTTTTCAAGCCATTGGGATAAAAGGTTTTGTTCGGGACCAGCCAGTTGCCGGGAAGCCCCCCCTCAAGATTGGAGATGCTTATCCAGATATACTTGATGCCGAATCCGGCAAGACGCTTGCTGATAGCATCCACGTTACGCTGCGTCAAGGATTCCGGCAGTTCCGTCTTGAATCCGTCAACCCATGCCCAGCCGGCCCAACCGGCTGAGGATTGCTCCGGAAGATTCGGCTTGTAAATGGAATTAACCATTTTCGCCCATTCTTCCAACACCCGGTAAGGGCCGTCATCCGCAACTTCCACATAAATTTTTTCCGACGAAACGGTATTCCCGGGCTGCAACACAAAGTCGTTGAAGAGCATCTTGAATTTCAGTGAGTCAACCCGGCTGGATTCGTTGTTGTAAGACAATTCGCAATTAGAATACATCTTATTAAAAGTAAGATTTCCGGCAAAAAACACTTTTCCGGTGTCCGGATGAGAAATGTGGCAAAGCTGTACTGAGTTGTGAACACCTTCATCATCGGTAATCCGCTTCATGAAATTATCGCCCAGGGTATCGCGGAACCTGAATACCACCATCTTGTCCAGATCATTTCCGAGGTCAAATTCTGATTCGCCGTCCAGAACGAATATATGACTGTCACTGATGGTCAGCGGTTCCGTTCCGGGATTGGAAATAAACATCTCAATTTCGGTTGCCGGTTTATCGGCACAAGGCTTGAAAACCAACGACACATCAACTTGGGGATTATCGAATCCGGCCGCGACTTCAACCTGCCGTTCGCCGTCTTTCTCCGAAACATTAATTTCGATGCGGTCAGCTGCTTTTAAACTCAGCTCCTGACCGTTGACAACAGGGGAACAATCAAAGCCGGAAACATTATCACCCAAATTCCAGGTGTTTGTATCCCGGTCGAACGAAAAGAAATCAGACACATTAGACATTTTTAGCCATTCCTCTCAATGTTTATGTATTATTGTAGTACACGAAACAAATTTTCGCCATGAGCAATTAATGCATAATTATGTGTTTTTTTATCATTTGCCAATCACTGGCAAAACAAAATATTTTCCGCATATTATTAACAATTTTGGGAACTATGCTACCTTGACAATTGACTAAAGTGTCATTATAATAAACATCAGGTCAATAAAATGACCAGCCGGTCACATAATAAAATAAAGGGGCTGTACATTGAAGAATCTGGTGGACAAACGTCGCTCGATGATAGACGCCATTACCAAAGAAGCTGTCTATAACGCAACCATCAGCGTTCTCGAAGAGCACGGCCTGCAGGGAATGACGATGGAACTGGTTGCCAAGACCGCCGGAATGGCCAAAGGAACCCTGTATAATTATTTTAAAAATAAGCTTGATTTGCTTTTGTATGTCACCCGGACAACATTTGAACCGGTAATGGAAAAACTGAGGGTAATAAGTGAATCGGACTTGAATCCCCCGGAAAAATTCAGAGAAATCACCAGAATGATTTTTCACTTGTTTGAAGAGAAAAAAAGGGTATGGCTGCTGATTTCAGGTTCTGATATCGAACGGCAATCAGAGGAGGAACATCGAAAGACCAATCGCCAGCATGGAATAAACTATATCACGAAAGTGATTCAGGAAGGTATCGACCAGGGATATTTCCGGAAGCTTGATCCCGTGGCGGCCGCCCAGATGTTTATCGGTTCGGTCAGAGGAGTCATCCGGGACAAGATCGACCTGGATATTAACCGGTCCGCCGAGGAAGACGTGGCAAACCTGCTTGAACTTTTCACAAACGGAATATTTCTGAAGAGAGAAAGCAATAACTGAAAAAGTGAATGAAAAATGAGTGAATTTGAAGAATATAAACCTGCGCCGCCCCCCCCTACCCGGCCGCTTATATATATGGTCAGGATCGTTGTATGTGTCCTGATACTCGGTGCGGGGATTTTTGCGATGAAAATGCTTCAGAGCCTGAAGCCGACGCCGAAGCAGAAACCACGCGAGGAATTAATAAAAACCCTGATTTCGAAACCAGTAAAACTCCAGGACATTCGCGCAAAGATCACCGGCTACGGCACGGTTCGTCCAATCCGGGAAATCCAGATAGGATCAGAAGTGAAGGGAAAAGTGGTATACGTCAATCCCAAACTCGACGAAGGTTCTCTGGTTAAAAAGGGAACTGTTGTCGTAAAGATAGACAAAGCCGATTATGTAATAAACCTTGCGGAAGCAAATGCCGAGGTTAAAAGACTGATCGGGGAAAAAGCCATCCTGAAACAATTTATTACCGATACCGAAAAAGAACTAGCGGCAATCCAGAAAATTCTCGCGCTCGAATACGACGACTATAAACGTACCCTAGACCTCTTCCGGAAAAAGGTAAAATACGAAGCGCACATGGACCGCGCCCAGCAGACACTCCAGGAACGCTACAAGGCTTATATCACCTCAAGGGCCTCGGTGGACAAGGCAAAATTGCAGCTCGACACCACCAATGCCCAAATCGACAAGGCAAAATCCCAGCGGGACATGGCGGAACTGTCAATTGAACGCTGCGTAGTAAAAGCGCCGTTCAATGCCCGGATCGTTAAACTCCCCATCGAGGACGGCGAATACGTGAACATGGGTTCGGAACTTATGACCCTTGCCGACGACAGCAATGTTGAGCTTCCCGTGTCCCTGGACGCATACGACGCAGCCAAAATACTGGATTTGCAAACTGAAAAGCACAACGGCTACCGTCACTGGCTGAAAACCCCGAAAAACATCAATGTGGATATTTACTGGGCGGAAAACCCCAAACAATGTGCCTGGAAAGGCAAGATAGACCGCATAGAAAAATTCGACCCGGACACCCGCACAGTAACTTTCGTGGTTATCCCTACCGCACCACTATGCAAAAAAGCGAACTCCTTTCCGCTGGTGTCGGGAATGTTCTGCAAGGCAGTTTTTTATGGCCGCGTCCTTAAGAACGCCATGAAAGTTCCGTGGGTTTCGGTTCAGCTCGACGGCAATGTTTTCACGGTTGACAAAAACGGGATTATGCACGACCGCAAAGTTGCAATCTTCAGTTCTGAAGAAGATCACGTAATCATATCCTCCGGCCTCCCCGAGGGTGAATATGTGGTTACCCAATCGATTCCCCGGGGAATAGTCAACGGTTCCAAGGTAAAACCTTACGACCCGCAAAAAACCGCGGAGCAGCTTGACGGAGAAAAACCGGAAGCCCCGGACACCAAGCACCATATCAGACTGATTAAGCCAATGTAACGCATTACGAAAGCCGGTATGCAAAAAGAAATACTCAGAACTTTATTTAAAAATCCTGTCCTCGCCAACATCCTAATGATGCTGATCATCGTCTGCGGCATCTTCGGGACAATGGTAATGGTAAGGGAAACTTTTCCGCGTTTCTCACTTGACGTAATTACGGTAACCGTATCTTATCCCGGCGCGGACCCGGAAGAAATAGAAGAAGGGATATGCCTGAAGCTGGAGGAAGCCCTTGAGGGAATCGAGGGGGTTAAAAAAATAACCACCACCGCCAGCGAGGGCAGCGGCACGGCCGTGATTGAGTGTAAGGAAAACGCCAACCTTTACGAGGTAAAGGACGAGGTAAAAACCCTGGTGGACGGCATTACCACGTTCCCCGTGGATGCCGAAAACCCGATAGTCACCGAAGTTAAATTCCGCGGCGACGTTGTCACCATCGCGATTTGGGGCGACTTGCCGGAGCGTCAGCTCAAGGAGGTTGCCAGAAAACTCGAGCAGGACCTTCTGAAGATGCCGGGTGTCAGCCAAACATCGATCAGCGGCATCCGCGATTACCAGATTTCCATTGAAATTTCCGAGGAGAAACTCCGTAAATACGGCATCAGTTTCAATGATATCAGCAACGCGGTGAAAAAAAACGGTCTAAACCTTCCGGCCGGAACAATCCGCACCGGGGTCGAGGACTTCAGGATCAGGGCAATGGGCCGCAAATACAAGGCCAAGGATTACCGCGATATCCCCGTAATCGTCAGAACCGACGGAACCGTAATCACCCTCGAACAGATTGCCGACATCCGCGACGTGTTCGACGAGGATTCCGAAGTAATCGCGTTGTTCAACGGTAAGCCCACCGTGGCGCTGAACGTTTTCAAAACCGAAGAAGAAGACGCCATAAAAATCTCAAAGCAAGTTGATAAATTTCTCGCCGAAAAGCGCGCCGAACTGCCGAAAAGCATACAACTGACTAAGTTTAAAGACCGCTCGAAGCTGGTTACCGACCGGCTTACGCTGCTGATCAACAACGGCAAAATCGGTCTTCTGCTGGTGTTCCTTTCGCTCTGGATTTTCCTGGACCTCAGACTGAGCTTCTGGGTAACAATGGGAATTCCCATTTCACTGGCCGGGGCGCTGGCGCTCATGGCGGCAACGGGACAAACCATCAATATGCTGTCGATGTTTGGTCTCATCATGGTTCTCGGCCTGATTGTCGACGACGCGATCGTAGTGGGTGAATCAATCTATTCCTACCGGCAAAAAGGCGAAAGCGCATTCATGGCCGCGGTAAACGGGACTTCCGAAGTGGCGCTGCCGGTCATCGCGGCCGTCACAACTACCGTGGTGGCATTCATCCCGCTTTATTTTATCGGCGGAGTCATGGGCAAATTCATCAGGGTCATCCCGACGCCGGTGGTGGCTTCGTTGAGCGTATCACTGGTTGAAGGGCTGTTCATTCTGCCGATCCATCTCCGGCATCTGCCGATCCCGAAAGAACTGCCGAAATTCAAATTCATTGAGCTTCCCAAGGTTTTCATCAAGTATTTTTACAATCCTCAACCGGAACCTGAAACCGCCGCAACGCTGCCGGAGCCGGAAAAACCGGCAAGCGGAATCCGGCGAATTTTCGGCACGGTATCAAAACCGGTAATGGCGGTACTGCGGTTCCCGTCGTTTGTCAGGTCATGCGTCGCTTCAGGACTGGAATACTTTATCGAGCATATTTACGGGCCGTTTATCGACCGGGTGCTTCACTGGCGTTACGTTTGCCTGAGCATGGCGGTAACGGTGCTGCTGATAATTGCCGGTTTGGTTTCGGGCGGGATAATCAAGTTCGTTTTGATCCCGGAAGCAGATGACGATTTTATCCGCTGCAAAATAGAAATGCCCGCGGGTACGCCGATCGAACACACCAAGGCCGCCGCACAACAGGTCCTCAATGGATGGTATAAAGTAGAGAAGAAGTTTAAAATCAAGGAGACCCAGAATTCCACCATCACCAAGGTGATCAATTTCCTTAAATGGGCCACCGGCGGAAAGGTTGTAAATGCCGAAGACAGCGATAAGCCTTTCACCAAGGCTATTTACACGATCATCGGGGGCAGTCTCGACTGGAGGGAAGGCTCCGGGAATCCATCCAAGGTTGAAGTCTCCATCGAGCTTCTGCCTGCCGAGGAACGCAATATTTTCTGCATGGACTTGATTCATGCCTGGGAAAAGGAAACCGGCAAAATCCCCGGGTCCCTTGCAACCAGTTTCCAGAAATTCCGGCACGGCCCCGGCGGTTCCCCCATCGAGATAAAACTTCTGGGCAACGACCATAAGCAGCTTATTACCGCCGCCGATGAACTGGTGGAAAAACTGTCCTCGATTGAAGGCGTGTTCGACGCGCAAACCGATTACCGTCCGGGCAAACGCGAATTCAGCTTCAAGATCAAGCCGGAAGCGTATCACCTGGGACTGAGCCTCGACGACATCGCCCGGCACATCAAGGGCGGTTTCTACGGCGATGAAGCGCTACGCATCCAGCGCGGCCGTGACGACGTCAAGGTGAAAATCCGTTACCCGGAAAAGAAAGGCCGGAACTCCATTGAATACTTTGAAAAGCTCCGCATAAAAACCCCGCGCGGATTCCAGGTCCCGTTTAAAAGCGTGGCGGACCTTACCTTGACGGAAGGGCAAAGCCAAATCCTCCGGGAACACCGCAACCGGGCGGTGACCGTTACCGCCGACGTCAACAACAAGCTGGCCAACGCCAGGGAGATCCTTACCGACCTGGAGGCTAACTTCATGCCCCAAATGCTTAACAAATACGATATTTCGTACAGCACGGAAGGACAGTCTCAGGAGACCCGCGATTCACTGTCCAGCCTGTTTATCGGGTTCCCGCTGGCGCTGTTTGGAATCTTCTTCATTATCGCGTCGATGTTCAGGTCATATATCCAGCCGCTGGTCATTATGACCACGATTCCTTTCGGTTTGATCGGCGCGGTAATCGGACATCTCATTTTCGGCTTCCCTTTGACTCTGCTCAGTATGTTCGGGATGGTGGCCCTGGCCGGAATTGTAGTTAACGACGCCATTGTGCTTATCGAAGGAGTCAATACCCGCCTCGAGGAAGGGATGCCGCTGTTCGTGGCCCTGCGCGAAGGAGGCAAGCGCCGTTTCCGGGCGATCCTGCTCACCACCCTGACAACTTTTTCCGGTCTGATGCCGCTGATCCTGGAAAAAAGCATGCAAGCCCAGTTCCTGATCCCGATGGCTATATCCATCGCTTTCGGAGTGCTTTTCGCAACCGTGCTGACCCTGGTGCTGATACCGTGTCTGATGGCTATCCTGAACGACCTTCGCCGTTTTATATACCTTCTCTGGCACTTTAAAATGCCTTCCCGGGAGCAAATGGAACCAAGGTCGTGCTATTATGGTGAAGCACATATTGCGGATGACTGATAAAACGCCCGAAAACGTTAGAAATATAACTGTGTTTTTACTGTCGCATCTTGCAACAATCCAATTCCGGAGTATATTAAGAATTCCTTTTCTATTTTATACGGGAAAAGCTAATCAAATGCAAATAATTACCAGCGAGGAAACGTTTTGGGGCATACAATTTTAAAACAGTTTGTTACGATGCCGAGAACCGTCGGAGCTATCTGTGCGAGTTCACCGGCGCTGTGTGAAATGGTAATCGATGAGATAAACATTGAAAATGCCAAATCCGTTGCCGAACTGGGACCTGGAACCGGTGTAGTTACCGAACATATCCTGAGACGGATTCCTTCCGATGCGAACTTCTTCGTTGTTGAAGTATGCCAAGGCATGATCGATAAATTCAAGAAACATTACCCGGACGTCAAGCTGTACCCCAATTGTGCTTCCAAGTTGCCTGAAATGATCAGAAAAGAAGGTGTTGATCATCTTGATACTATCGTTTCCGGCCTGCCTTGGGCGTCTTTCCCCGGCAGTCTTCAGGATTCGATCCTCGATGCGATTGTTGAAACGCTCAAACCCGGCGGTACTTTTACCACCTACGCTTATCTTCAGGGACTGATCCTGCCGGCCGCGAAACGTTTCCGCAAAAAGCTCGAAGCGCATTTTTCGGTAGTGAAAAAATCGCCTGTCGTGTGGAAAAACGTTCCTCCGGCTCTCGTGTACCGTTGCCGCAAGTAAACTGTTATCATTTTTGAGATAATCTTTTAACGGCTGTTTCAAGCTCAGGAATACTGTTTTTTCCAGGAATAAATTCCAACCCCCACCATCCTTCATATCCGGCGTCAAGAGCCGCCGGGACAATTTCGCCGTATCTGATGTTTCCATATGCCGCAGGGATATTTCTTTTCGGGGATTCCGCAATATGCAGATGTCCGATAACGTCAATATTCTCCGGAATTTCCGCAACCGCTGAATATCCCATTCTCTCCATATGGTATATGTCATACAGCAATTTGAATCGAGGACTGCCGACCGCTTTAGCAAGCTTGAAACCATAAACTCCGCTATCGGCCTGATAATCACTGTGGTCAAATGAGTTGAGCATTTCGAAAAGCAAATTCACATTGGCTTTTTCCGCAAACGGCAGGACTTGTTCAAACGCGGACCGGCAATTTGCGGCTCCTTCCTCATCCGGCTGTCCGTTCCGGTTACCGCTGAAAACGATAATGCAAGGAATCCCGTTATCGCCGGCCAGGGAGATGCAGTCGCGGATTTGCGGCAGAAGCTCTTTATGGTTCTCCCTTCGGTTTACCCCGTTCTGCATTCCCGGACCGGACAAATTGACAATCTCCAAACCTGCTTTTCGCGCCTGCTCCCAGCGTCCGGGTTCCACCATTTCAACCCCGTCTATTCCAATTTTCTTCAGTTGCTGATAGTAACTGTCCTGATTTTTTGCTTTCGCATAAAAACACCAGTCGGCTGCGCTGAATTTCATGATGCCTGTTACCTTTCCCAGTTAAATAAAACGCCCAGGGTGGATGCCCGTTCACGATTCAATATATCATACGCTTCTTTACATTCCTCCGGCTTAAATAAATGCGTATTGAGCCCTTTCAGGTTGAATCTGTCCCGTTCAACAAGGCTGAAGAGCAGCCGGATGATCTTTTCGGAATTCCAATCCGGAGTTTCGTGGGGATCATGAGCTCCCGTAATTGTCAATCCTTTCAGAACCACGTCCGAAGTAAGATGCTGCTGTTCCGGATATCCGGAATCTCCCAGCAAAACCACGCGTCCATATTTACGCGCACATCTCAGGGTGTCCGGAAAAACCGCGGCAATCCCGGTAGTGTCGATCACAATATCGGCCAATTTCCCATCGGTTATACCGGCCAATTCATCAAGAGCGCCCTCGGCGGTTTTGCGGATCAAATGAGTTGCGCCCCCTTTTCCGGCATGTTCCAGGCGTTCCCCGGCAGCATCAATAACAATGACCTTTTCAGCTCCGGCGGCAACCATCCAGCGGATAGCCATCTGCCCTACCGGTCCAGCGCCGATAACCGCCACGGCGTCTCCAAGTCCAACTCCCGTCTTTATCGCACCCATTGCGGCTATTTTCGCCAACGCAAACCACACCGCTTCTTCATTTAAAATATTCTCCGGGACCGGAAAGCATTGTCTTTCATTAATTACCATTGCCGACGCATGTGAAGCACGATGCACCACCCGGTCACCCGGTTTGAACAACGCTGTTTCCGTTCCTGCAGTCTCAACAATCCCCACGGCGGCGTAACCGGGATAAAACGGATACTTAACCCATTTGTCCCAGTGGGAATCCTTCTTGAAAGATCGGTTGAAAACGATCATTTCAGTTCCGGAACTGATCATCGACATACAGTTCCTGACGATAATTTTTCCCGGTTCAATTTTGGGTAAATCGAACTCCGCCAGCTCAACATCCCGTATGCCGTTAAACACTATGCGCTTTTCCATAAAACACCTCCTTGCTTATTCCATTTATTTTATTATTAGGCTATTTTAAATAATCTTGCAATATAAATAAACGGTTTTATATTTTATTTATCGGTTATTATCAGAATTTCAGGTAAATATGTTCGACCAGAAAGACACTTTCACGCCTCCTTTTGGCTATGTCAGTTCACTACGGCACCGGTTGACAACCGGAAACTCCCCTTTCCACTTCCACAATGAAATTGAAATCGTTTATCATCACTCCGGGAAAGGACGGACGGAAATTGAAAAGGGCGAAATTTATGAATTCACTCCCGGCTCGGTAAATGTTTACCTGCCGGAGATAAAACATAATCAGCCTATGACGGAACCCGGTGAAGATTATTGCCTGATAGTAAAAAAGCAGACGCCGGGAGTCGAGTTCTCCGGCAAATCTTTTTTCCTGGAAAAAATCAGGGACGAGTACATCATCCAGGAACTCGAATCCCTGACGAACATGTGTTTAATTCAAGGAGAAGAACAGCAAATACTTGATCTCAGGGTTTCCGCGCTGCTTTCGGCATTGTCCCTGGAATGGAAAAGAACCGGTTCCGAGCAAAATATATCCCAGGCTGAGTGGTATGCGCTCGAAGCACGGCGAATCTGCAAGGATATCGCAAACTTCAGGGCCGTATCTGAGATAGCCGCAAAATTAAATATCAGTACCGATTATCTCAGACATATATTCCATACAAAGTTCGGCTGTTCCCTTAAATCCTATATAGACTCACAAAGAATCAAGCGGGCCTGCGAACTGCTGCGCCTTTCGAATATGCCACTAAAGCTTATTGCCGGACAATGCGGTTTCAGCAACGAAAGTTATTTCTGCACCGCTTTCAAAAAGGCAACGGGAATGTCTCCCGGCCAATTCCGCTCCTCAAATCGGTCTTTGACAACTACGATTCGCATCCCCTGACCTTGAATCCCCAATCCACCAATGCCATACTATGCCTTTTTTCTCCTTGTTCCTTTATGAGCCTTGCCGTTAAGCATACTACCCCAGCCATCTCCACAGACAACCCGCAAAATCCCTACTAAATTAATAAATTTAAGCAATATTTGAGTTTATTTTCAAAAATTTATTTCCATTTCTTCAAAAACATATTGCTTTTTCCCGGAAAAATACGTATAATAATATTAACAAGGCTCAGTATGGCTTAGTTGGGTTGATTACAGAACCATAAAATGGGAAAGAAGGAGGTTGCCATGTCAGACGCTAATCAAAACAGTCCAAGTTGTCGTCGATTTCAGGTTTTCACCCTTATTGAATTGCTGGTTGTGATAGCGATCATATCCATCCTTGCATCAATGCTGCTGCCGGCGCTGAAAAAGGCAAGGCGCACGGCGAGGGCAACGGCTTGCGTAAACAACCTGAAACAGATCAATAACATCCGGATTATGTACAACAATGACTACAACGGCTATCTGCCTGGTAATGTCAAATGGGGCGGAGTTAACGTCCGATGGTATAAGTTGCTGGAAGATGAAATAAAGAAAACCAGTGAGGCTTTTTACGATTTCAGCGAAGAATATCCGTTTTTTGTCTGCCCGGAAGCTGTACAGGACATGAATACAAGTTATAACTATCCGGTGGGATATTCGGTCAACAACCAGGTTGCGCTGGTCAATAACGGCAGCGGGGAAGACCTTTATAGAATTAACCAGTTCAGGAATCCTTCCGAAAAAGTTTATGCCAGTGACGGCATAGTTGAATCATCATGCAATTTCAGAAACATTAACTTCCACATGGAAGGACCTTATGCAATAGACGGCAACACGGAAGGACGTCTGCCGTACCAGCGTCATATCGGCGGCAGCACCTTTGGGAAAATAAACATTGCTTTCATGGACGGACATGTCGAACCCATGGGATTCCCGCCCATGTCTCCTAAGAAAGACATCACCGGCGCAAACGAATGGCTGGTACACGACCAATGATGCCGCGATCACTTTCACCGGCTAAAAAAGAATGGATTGAAAATATCCTGAACACTCTATCCGTTGACCGGCTGATCGGCCAGATGCTCAATCCCCTTTTGACCTGTCCGTGGGAACCCAGTCCAACTCCTGAAGAACGCCTTGAAGAAGCTCTCAAATACCAGGTCGGCGCCGCGTTTGTCTGCTGCGACAGGACCAATGAAGAAACCCGGGAACTGATCAGCCGTTTCCGGTCCGGTTCGAATATCCCTCCCCTGGTTTGTTCCGACATCGAACTCAGCTCCCCTTTAAAGGGCGTTGTCCGTTTCGGCGGCAGCATGAATCTCGGGGCTATGACGGATGCGGACAGGGCGGCGGAACTTGCTTACGAATGCGGCCGTTACAATGCGATATACGCCAACTCCGCCGGCATCAACTGGGCGTTCGGCCCGGTAGTCGACCTTCCGTACAACTACGACAACCCGATGTGCGGAGCCAGAAATTACAGCACCGATCCCGACCGGGTGGCAATGTTGGCGAATGCGGTTGTCAACGGCATGCAGGAACACGGTCTTGGCGCAACTTTAAAACATTTTCCCGGAGACGGAACCGACAATCGCGATCAGCATTTGGTTACTCCGGTTAATTGCATGGATTCCGATGCCTGGGAAATATCTTACGGTAAGACTTTCGGCGATGGCATTGCCAACGGCGTTTACTCAATAATGGTGGGGCACATCGCCTTGCTGTGCAGGAGTTCCCGCGATCCCCGTACCGGAACTTTGATGCCGGCAACATTGGATTCAAAAATCCAAATCGGGTTGTTGCGGAAAGAAATGGGGTTCAAGGGCGTAATTATATCCGACGCCATTGCCATGGGCGGCGCGGTAAGTCACTGCCGTGATCAGGTTGAAGCAGCGGTCAGAAACATCGCCACCGGCTCGGACATGGTTCTTTTTGTCAAGAACCTGGATAAGGTTGTAACCGGGGTAAAAACCGCCATCGATAATGGTGAAATAACCGTTGATCAACTGCGCGAATCCGTCCGGCGCATCATGACAATGAAAGCAAAACTGGGACTGCCGGAAAAGCAGTATCTCCCCCTGACACCGGAAACCGAGACGAATGAAAATAAAAAAGCCGGAAGTGTCGCCAGGGAAATTGCGGAAAGTTCGGTCACCCTGGTGCGTGACATTAAAAATGATCTGCCCTTAGAACTGGAACCCGGAGCGAAAATCGTTATTTGCCTGCTCCCGAAAGAGGTCGGAGAAGACAAGGGCATGCTGCTGCCTGACGAAATCCGCAAAGAGATTGAAAACAGCTATCTGGATAGAGAGTTAAAAGCTCGCGGTTACCAGGCAGTATGCGTGGGGAACCGCCATGACCTGGCAAGGGAAGCGCCCGACGCTGGCGCGGTAATCTTTATATCAAATACGAAACCGGAAGCCGGACGCGGTTCAATAAGGCTTTCGCGCATTGCGCTCCGCTGCGTATATTACAGCTGGGAGATCATCAATTCCGATAAGCCGGTTCTTTTCATCAGCATGGGAAATCCTTATGTCCTGCGCGAACTCCCGGAACTTCCGAATTTCATCTGCACGTACAGCCAGTCCCCGGAGATAACCAGGGCCGTAGTCAAAGCAATATTCGGCGAAATTGACTTTGCCGGCAAACTGCCGGTGGATATTCCGCTTTTGTGACACAATTATATTTGAAGACGTCCGAAAATGAGCATTGAGATCAAACGGAAATACTTATCTTACGTTATCAACGAACACTCGATAGCTGTTTACCGCAAAGATATTCAGCTTGTCAAGCTGAATATAAATTGCTCCGTAAAACGCCATGACTCCCCTTCCCCGGATACCGATGATCCCCAATATGCCTTTAAGGCAGACGATGGTTCTTTTTCGTGGACCGGAAAAAGCTCCCTGTGGGATAAAAAGGAATACCGCATTGAAATTACTGAAGACAGCTTCATGTTTGCATTAAAAGTAAGCGGCACAGGTTTTCCCGGAGAAGTTGAATACTTTTGCGGAAGCGATTATGAATTTTCCCGATATTTCATTCCTAATCCTGTTGGCGGCAAGCTAGCGCTGCCGCAATATCACTCTCCGGAACAGGACGGTTCAATTGCCATGCATTACCAGACTCCGCCGCTGCTGGCTTTTCCTTTCGAGTTCGGACCGGAAGGCTGGCTGTCCCTGGGACTTGCCCCTCAACCCGGGGAATACAACATCGAAAAATTCGATTATCGTTTCAGTCCGGACGGAACATTCTCACTGGCCACCGACTACCTTGGATACACGGAAGTCAAAGGCTCAAGGGAACTGGCCGGAATAACCGGGACTTTCGGCGCGGATGAATACGAATCTCTCGCCGGGTGCGCCGAAAGCCTTTATGAATATTACGGCTGCGCGCGTAAGTCATGGAATGATTCCCCGCGCTGGTGGTACGGGCCTCTTTTCTGCGGCTGGACCGAACAAAGAGCAATGAATCCGGCTGACCAGTTTGCCGCCGCGAACCAGAAGAATTATACGGATATGAGCAGAAAGCTTGATGAACTGAACCTTAATCCCACCACGATCATCATCGACGATAAATGGATGGCCCGTTACGGCGAAGCGTTGCCTGATCCCGTCAAGTGGCCTGATCTCCGGGCATTTACCAGCGCGGAACATGCAAAAGGACGCCGGGTAGTTCTCTGGTTCAAAACCTGGAATCACGAAGGGCTTGACGCTGACGAGTGCGTACATTGGCACTGTCTGCCGCAGGGCGCCGACCCGACTTCACCGAAATACCGGAAGAGACTCAAAAACACTTTCCATAAACTACTGTCCAGTGATCCCGGCTGCTACAACTGCGATGGATTCAAAGTTGATTTCGCTAACGTAATGCCCCGCGGCCCCAGCCTTCATTCACACGGCGGCATTTACGGCATCGAACTACTGAAAGCATATATGAAATTGATTTACGATACCGCCAAATCAGTCAAACCGGACTGCCTGATCAACAACAGTTGCTCGCACCCCTACTTCGCGGAAGTCACCGACCAGTGCCGCCTGCACGATTATGCCGGAACTCAACGCAGCGCCTGGAAAATCATGAGCTATCGATGCAAGCTGTACCAGGCCGCCATGCCCGGAGTACCCATCGATACTGATACCGTGAGATCAACTTACCGGGAAACGCTGCACTATATCGAGAACTGCGGCAAACTCGGCGCGCCTGACCTGTATTTCCTTTCCGGCAACGCAAAAGTTCCCTTTGACGACAAGCTGCATGCGGCCTTAAAACGCTCGTGGAACGATTATATCCGAAGCCTGGAAAAGAAATCATGAATTTTCACCGAAATATTTGTTTTCCCTACTTGCATAACGGGTAATAGAATCTTATAATAACATTAAAGGCACAGTTTGGCAATGTTGGGTTTAGTTGGGATATACCTTTCACAAAAAAATCAAACGGCAAATAACGCAAGTTATACTCAAAAATATATATAAATCGAGGTAAGAAAAATGGATCCGGTAAGAGTTGGAATAGTTGGTTGCGCCCATGCCTGCAAAGATCTGCACAGACCCTGGATTACGGCATATCCTGAAAAATGGGACATCCGCGGGCTTTTCGATCTGAAACAGGAATTGGCGGAGTCGGAAGCCGGAGAGTTCGGCGGAAACGCCAAAGCCGAACCGACACTTGACGCTCTGCTGGCCCGTGATGATATTGAGGTGATAATGGTCTTCACCAAACCGCCAACCACCCATTACGACGTGGCAAAACAGGTAATCACGGCCGGAAAACACTGCTGGATTGAAAAACCTTTCGCACAAACCTCGGCACAGTGCGATGAATTGATAAAAACGGCACGGGAAAAAGACGTCAAGCTCTTTGTGTACCAGAATCGCCGCTGGGATTCGAACTTTCTCAAAGCCAATGAAATTATCGATTCCGGCCGGCTCGGAACCATCAACATGGTCCAGCTTGGTTTCAACGTTACGGGCATGGACTGGGGGATTCATGTAATGGACCAGGCCCTGCGCTTCGGGAAAGGAAACCTGAAACAGGTCTATGCCTGGAGTGCCGATCCCAGGAAAGAAGAGGGCGTTCCGGCCTCTATCGACTTTATTTTTGAGCGTCCCCCCGCCGTTAGACTACAGTTTTTCCCGACTAAACCGCAGACCGAACACATCCAGAAGTTCGCCCGGTTTTACATCATCGGCAACGGATGCACCGCCGACGGGCGTAATTACGACGTTATCCCGTCGGGAGACGAGTGGCCGGACCAGGCGGCGGTGTACCGGGCGCTTTACGCCTGGATGCGCGAAGGCGGGAAATGTCCGGTTAATCCGGTCGGGGCCAGAAACGCCATCTATGCGTATGAACTGGTCGCGGAATCGGCAAAAGCGCAGAAATCCATCACCCCGGACAATTGGATGCCGGAAGAATAAAGGGGGACAAAATGAAACTTGCATTTCCACTTGAATTGTCGCGTCCGGACTTTTCCGCACATCTGAGGTTGCTGAAAGACTGCGGCGTAGTCGAGGTTCCGATATATTTCATGGAGTACGATCAACCGCCCAGACTAATGGAGGCCGGGAAGGACCTGGACCGTATGCTTACGGAATACCGCAAGCACATGGACGAAATTTCAGCGGTTGATCTTGCAAGCCATGTAATGTATATCGATTTCAGAGTCAAACCAGCCGACATAATGGCCGATGACCTGAACGCACAAGCATGGTTTGCCGCCATCTGTCAGGAGTGCGCCAGCCTCGGAATCAAAGACATCGGTTTCTTCCCGAACAATCCAGAAAGAACTAAAACCGATGCGTCCTGGGACAAAAATCAGGCGAACGGTTATCGCAAAATGGCTGACATCGCGGCGGAATCAGGAATCCGCATTTCAACCCATCTCAATATGGTAAAAGGCTCCCGCTACGACCGGCCGGAGGATCTGGACGGCCTGTTTGAAAAAGTCGGGCGGGACAACTTCGGCTTGTTGTTCTGTTTCGGCTGCATTGCGCTGGCGGGACAAGCACTTCCCAAAGCCATTTTCAAGTGGCGGAAACGCATTTTCATTGTCCACCTGCGCGATGTTTCCGGATACTGGGGCGGCAATATGGCGGAAATGCAGTTCGGAACCGGGCGCATCGACCTGGCGGATGCAATCGCCGCGTTGCGCCGGATAGATTACGACGGCATTTTGCATCCGGAACATTTCCCGGTTTTCGAGTCGGAATTGCCGGATGATCAAAGCCCGTTGTTCACCCATGCCTGGGACCGCAAATTGATAACCACGGCCTGGACTTTAGGCTTCTGGCGGGGCATGTTAGCAGTATAAACAATCTAACCGTTATGGAATATTGATGATGGGAAGAATTTGTTACAAACAGTTTAAGTGGATTTTGCCGCTATTGCTGTTGATTACTTTTCAGGCCATCTCCGCCGAATCAAATAGATATTTCAAAGACGAATTCTATGTCAAGAATTACATCCCCCACCTCGGCGACGAATGGGCAATGAACCGTCTCTGCTGGAAAATCATGCGCAAGTATCCCGATATCGTCATCAAAGCCAGGGCGCAAAACTCAACCTCACGGCTGCCGGGCGGCGGACGCATCCTCGAATTTGCCGGTCAGACCGCCCCAGACGTACTTCTCTCGCATTACTGGCTGATCCGCCAGGACATCGATAACGGCTTCCTCTGCCCCCTGAACGAATATGTGGGTTACGACGGTTTTTACGGCGTCAGCCAGAAAACGAACAAACCGGACCCCAAAACCGGCACAAGAAAAATGCGTCTGGACAAGGCAACCGGCAAAATGGTTCCTGACGTGAACGGCATTATCGACAATGACGAGGCGTTATGGCCGGAGTGGCGCAAATATCCCCAGATCATGCGGCTGGTGTGCAGCGTTCCCGGCAAATTGAAAAAAGGTCCGGACGGCAAACCCTATGAAGGTGCGGTTGTCTACGGCGTCCCGCAGGCGTTCCAGACTTACTACGGTATCGCCTACCGCCGCGACCTGTTCGCTAAGGTAGGACTCACCGACAAAGACATTCCGAAAACCTGGGACGAGTTTTACAAGGTCTGCCAGCGTTTGACCAATCCGAAAGCAATAGTTCCCGGCGCCCGTTTCCAGCGCGGAACCCGGGCATTCCTGCTGCCGACGGCTTCCTGGCAGTGGCTTATCTGGCTGTATGCCGGGGGCGGCGACTGCATCATCCAGAGCAAAACCAATCCGCGCACCGGCAAAACCTACTGGTTCAAAATGGAGGAAACCGATTTTACCGATCCGGATACCGGGGAATCGCTGGCAATGCAGCCGTCCCACTGGAAAGCCTCGTTCGCGAACAAAGCCGGAATCGACTCGCTGGAATTCTTCCAGAAGCTCTGCTGGGCCCCCTGGCTGGTCGACCCGGAAAGCGGAAAACCGGTGCAACTGACCCCGGAAGACATCAAAGCGGGTAAAGTAAAGAGTCCACACACCGGCAAAATGATCGATTTCAAGGATAAAGATATTATTGAAGGCGTGGTCAGGTATTCAGGCGATTCGGACGATTCCGAAGTGGATTTGTTCGCCAGGGGCGAAGTGGCGATGGCAATGGTCGACATGAACCGTCTGGAGAGGTATAAAGTAAATCCGAACAACCTGGGATTCTTCGCGATTCCGGCCGGCCCCGGCGGTAAACCGTCGGTGGGCTACTACCGCCACTACAATTCGCTGAACTACATGCTGGCCGGAGAGAAAAACAAGGCGCGTCGCGATCAGGCATGGAAAATTCTCTCGTTTATCAGCGGCAGCGAGGCCCGTAAGGACGAAATCGAAAACAAGGTATTCAAGGGCTATGCCCGGTTCCTGACCCCGGAACAGCTCCGGGCCGCCGGACGGGAAGAATATCTCGATCAGATTCCCGATTACTGGAAGAAGAGCTATAAGGAAATCACGTCAAACGCCCGAACCGAACCGTTCATCGGCAAATGGGGCCCGGTTTCTCTGCAACTGACCCGCAAAGTGCTTTCGGTGCTGACCACCAACCGCAACGCCGATATCGAAACCGAATTGAAAGCAGTCCAGAAAGAAGCAAATGACCGGCTGATGTTCGGCCTCCCCGAGGAAATCCGCCGGAAATACCGCCCGATAGCGTGGGTGCTGGTTATTGTTGCCGGATGCCTGTTCCTCGGCGGCATCATCATGATCGTGCGTTCCTATGTTGGCAGGAAAAGCGCTCCCGATAGCGCGAAAACCGGCAGCCGCGGCATTTTCATGAAGTTCGCTCCGCTGCTGATGCTGGCCCCGGCGGTACTGTCGGTTCTGCTGTGGTCGTACTATCCGCTGATCCGGGGCAGTTCGATGGTTTTCCAGGAAGTGAACATCATCGGCGCAAGTAAATGGGTGGGAATGGACAACTTCATCAATGTCTATTTCTCGCCCAACTTTTATACTTACCTGCTGAAAACCTTCAAATATTCGGCGCTGTCGATCGGCCTGAGCTTTTTCGCCCCGATTGCGGTGGCGCTGCTTTTAAGCGAGGTTCCCAGATTCAAGATCATGTTCCGGACAATCTATTTTCTGCCTCAGATATCCAGCGGCCTTGTCATCCTTTTCATCTGGAAACTGATGTACAACCCTACCGAATTCGGGCTGCTCAATCAACTGCTGCTCACGGTCAACAAACTGCCGCTGGCAATAGCGGTTTTGATAAAAGTGATTATTCTGGCGGCGGCGGTTTTTGCGATCTATATGCTGATCCGGTTCGTCATAAACTGTCACGCGGCGGACAGCCGGAAAGCACTGTTTCTCCGGGGGATGGTAATGGTCCTGATCGTGGCCGGCGCAGGCTACCTGCTGGTTTCCGGCGACCTGCTGGCAACAGCAAAGTGGGCATTCGCGCCTTTCCAGTTCAGAGTCCAGAACTGGCTGGGTGACAAACGCTGGGCGATGATCGCGGTAATTTTACCGGGGGCGTGGGCCAACGCAGGTCTCGGCAGCCTGATCTACCTTGCGGCCCTGAAAAGCATCGACGAGGGCGCATACGAGGCCGCTGAAATCGACGGCTGTTCATTCTGGGACAAACTTATTTTCGTAACTATTCCGTATCTGAAACCGCTGATCATCATTAACTTTATCGGGGCTTTCATCAGCACTTTCCACGCAATGGGCAATATTTTCGCGATGACCGGGGGAGGTCCCGGCGATGAAACCATGGTGTTGAGCCTGGCAATCTGGTACGAAGCGTTTGCTTTCATGGAATTCGGCACCGCCACCGCAATGGCATGGACCCTCGGATTGATGCTGATCGGTTTCACCGTATACCAGTTGCAGATACTGAAAAAAGTCGATTTCCGGCAAGCTAAAGGATAACGGAAAGGATTTGTGTTTCATGATTTCTAATTTTAAAAATTTTAATTTTCAAAACTGAAAGTTTTGTTATGCCGCTTTTACCGAAAATAGGCAGAAAAAAACCAAAAGTGAGATTGGGAATATTCCTGATCTACGCGCTGCTGATCATCGGTGGATTGACAATGGTATACCCGTTTCTGATCACGGTTACCGGCGCTTTGTCCAACAGCCTTGACTACTATCGCTTCAGTTGGTTCCCGGGGTATTGGTTCAACGGCGGTGAACGGTATTTGAAATATCTGGCGGAACGGTATCAGGGCCGGTTCGAGTTCTTCAAAAGCGCATATAAAGCCCCGACAAGTTGGGGTGACTTCCGGAATATACCTTCTTCAAAAGAGGATATGAAACGCTATTTCCCGGTATACGGACTCGAAGACAATCCGGAAAAATGGGAAGCCGCGAAACAACTCGCGAAAGATTACGACGAGTTTATCAATGCCGAATACAATTCACGCCGCTGGGCGGAAAACACCATCCCGCTGTTCATCCGCTGGGAAGTGGTTTCCTACCAGCAATTCCTCCGCAACCGCTACCTGAAACACAGCGGCAAGATAAAGAAAATGAACCCGTCTGAACTCGACAGCGGAACTCAGGACAAACTGGCGCTGGACATGATCGTTAAGGAACGCGGCGATTACTATACTTCGTTTGAGGACGTGACTCTCGGAATGTACGTAAATTACGCTTATCATCTGCCGAAATGGATCGCCACCACCAATCTGCGTCACCTGGATTTCATCGACTGGGTCCGTTCCCTCCCCCCCGAAAAGAAAATGCCGGTATGCAGACAGTATCTCTGGTTCCGGTTCCTGAAGAAGAAAGACCTGACTGCGGAAAAATTCAACGCCCTGCCGGGAATCCGCGAGAACGGGCTTTCCGCGGAAAGTCTTACCCAGATTGAGTATCCCGTGGACAAGCGAATTCCCGAATCTTTGGCAAAACTCCGCGATGAATTCAACCGGAAGGAATGGCCGATCCGCCTGCGCGTCATCGAGGTAACCCCGGCCCGTCAGAAGGCTTTTGAAGACCTGCTGAAGGAACAGTTCGCCACAATTTCGGTGCTGAACCAGCTTGCCGGAACCGACTATAAAAAATGGAGTGAGGTAAAACTTGCGGAAATGATTCCGGCGGCCGGAGATACTGCGTCAGTATTCGACTTACAGGTGGATAAACTTAAGTCGCTGTCGAGCGCCTGGCGGAACTTTGCCGGCAGTCAATCCGGGACCGGCATCAAACCGATTTGCCCGGAGGATTCATGGCAGCATTTCCTGAAGAAAAAATACGGCTCCATCGACGCGGTCAACCGCACCTACAAGTGGGACGAAAAAAACTTCGCGGCCATCGGGCTTCCCACCGTTACAACCGATTACGTTTATTATGTCGATAACAAGTATTATTTCCTGAGACAATTCTGCTGCTACAACTTTTTCCGGGTTTTTGAATTCCTGGCGATTCGCGGCCGGGCGCTCTGGAACACGCTGATCCTGGTGGGATTGAGTATCCTTGCTACCCTGACAGTGAATCCGCTGGCGGCATACGCATTGAGCAGGTTCCATCTGCGCCGGAGCAACCAGATCCTGATTTTCCTGCTGGCAACAATGGCTTTCCCGCCCGAAGTGGCAATGATTCCGTCGTTCCTGCTGCTGCGGGATTTTCAACTGCTCAATACGTTCGGGGCGTTGCTCCTTCCCCGGCTGGCAAATGGATTTTCCATTTTCCTGCTGAAAGGATTTTTCGACAGTCTGCCGAAGGAGCTGTATGAAGCGGCATCAATCGACGGCGCGTCCGAAACCAGAATGTTCTTCACGATCACGCTGTCGTTGAGCAAGCCTATCCTGGCAGTGCTGGCGCTTAACGCGTTCATTGCCTCGTACAGCGGTTTCATGTGGGCGTTCCTGGTGTGTCAGGACTCGAAAATGTGGACCCTGATGGTCTGGCTTTTCAATTATCAGGCCAGAATGAGTGAATATCCTTATATGGTCATGGCGGCGCTGGTTCTCGGCAGCCTGCCCACCCTGATCGTGTTCCTGTTATGCCAGAAGATAATTCTACGCGGAATAATTGTGCCATCAATGAAATAAAAATAAAGAAAGGGATTTATCCATGAACAAGGAAAAGAAATTGTGGGCGTTTCCAGCGCTGTTTTGCGGATTGATTTTGTGCGGGGTTACGGCAATGGCGAAACCGGCGGTGATCTGGTATTCCGAACCCGTCAGACCGGGAGAAGCGGTGATGGTTTTCGGTGGCCCTTGGAAAAATATTTCAAAGATAGAACTGAACGGTCCTGGAAGCAAATCCGTGGCTCCTCTGCGGGTAACGAACGACTGCGTGACTTTCGTCTACCCCGAGAACTGGCCGCTGGCTGCTTTCAACGCAAAAATAACCGAGCAAGGCTCCAAACCGGTAAGTATAAAAGTGAATACGCCGGATGCCTGGTGGCTTCAAGGGGACAACGGCAAAGAAGCCACTCCCGGCGGGTGGCTGCGCATCCTCGGACGTTGCATCGGTTACAAAAGTAAGGCTTCAGTGGAATTGCGCGGAGACGGTCGGATGATTACGTTGCGTTCCGCTGAAGCCGACCTCTATTCATGCAAAGCGCTGCTGCCTAAAAATATTGCGGCCGGAACTTATTCCGTCTACCTGAAAAACGGCCTGGACCCGGTTCCGGTAAATGCCGGTGAGATCAGGATCGCTCCGAAAAAGTCATTCTGGAAGGAAAAGGTTTTCAACATCGCCGACTACGGCGCAAAACCAAACGACCTGATGGACGACAGCCGTGCGATCAACGCCGCACTCGCCGATATCGTTAAAAATAAAGGAGGAATTCTTTACATCCCGCGCGGACGGTTCGGCATCCAAGGGGAACTGAAGCTGCCGCCGCATACCTTGCTGCGCGGCGCCGGTATGACCCTGACCCAACTTTACTGGATGGACATGGATTTCCCGGACGGTTCACTGATAACCGGAACCCATGACTTCGGAATCGAAAACATCTTCCTGGTGTCCGGCAATCTCAACGAAGGCATAACCGCCGTCAAACCGGTGAAAGGCGACAAATGGAAGAATGAAAACATCGTTCTGTACCGGGTACGCACGAGTTTCCTGCACACCGACCCGATTACAAAAAAAGAAGGATTGCGCCGTTTCATCCAGAAAGCAAAAAACCTGAATATAAACGCGGTTAACGTCCGGGTTACCGAATGTGATTTCATCGCCACCAAGGGCGGGTTTGGAATTCACGGCGACTATCTGTATGTGGCGAACAATCATTTTGGCGGAGCTCCCAGCAACCAGTGTTTCTGGCTGGGCGGCAAGCGAATAATTTTCGAGAACAACGACTGCAAGGGAACCGGGGCAAGCTTGAGTAACAACACCTGGTTCCTCTATCTGCACAAGAATATTCTCGGCGGAATATTCGGCGACGGCGACCGCGAAACCTTCACTTTCGACGGAGGGGGAGGCACTTACAATAAGAAAATCGAAGGAACTGATGGACTGACCGTAAAACTCAAACGCTTCGGTTGGCGGCACGGCCGGAAACACTGGATCGGCAAGTCCATTTACATCATCGGCGGACGCGGAGCCGGGCAAATGCGCGAGATAACCGAAATCGGCAAAAACAAAGTGACAGTTGACCGCCCCTGGGACATCCTGCCCGACAAGACCTCTCATTTCGTTATCGCCAACGCCAGGTACAAGTTGCTGTATATCGACAACAAAGTGCTGGACGGCAACCCGTTCCAGTTGTATGGCAGCGCAATCGAAGTTATCGAAGCGAAAAACAGGCTCTACCGCAACGGGGGATGTCCGGCCTACGGCATGTGCAAAGGCGGAATGCCCGAGCCGAACTGGTTCGTCCAGTTTCTCGACAACAAGATAATGGAAGGCAACGCGGTACGCGGCCCGTGGTCGTACCTCATTCCGGCAAACGACTCCTATCTGGCCTTTTTCGACCGGGGAATCCGCAAACCCCTGACCTATTCCCAGGCGCGGGTGGGGATCATCCGCCGTAACCGGTTGCTCAGCAATGCATATATCTATGTAGGACGCCGGGTAATAGACGCGCTGGTGGAAAACAACCTGGTGGAAAACGCCGACCGCGGAATCGTTGCCGGAACCCCTACCGCAATTCTGCGCGGCAACCGCTTCAAGAACGTAGTAGAACCGTATCAGGTTAATCCCGGAGCCTTGACCGACCCGGCCGCTAGCCTGCTTGGAGCGTTGCAGGCGGCCCCGGCAACCCTTGGCAAGGACATCCCGAAGGATTGGGACAAGTTCACCGCCAAGGCGGAAGCTCTGGCAAAAAAGAGCATTCCCGATGCGGAAAAGGCCAAATTCAGGGCAAAAATTCTGGATGCGGCGCTGAAGAGCCTTTCGGCAAAGATCGGCAGTAAGTCAATTCCGGCGGCGACTGTAACCGCCATGACCGGGCTTGACCTGTCACAGAAAACGCCCTGGATGCTTTCCCGTGTCAGAAGGGGCGGTAAATGTAAAATCCCTATCGGCGTGAATTATCCGGCCTGGGGTATTCCGGCAAAACTGACCGCAAAGGTTAAGGGATTCAAAGGCTGGGACGTCTCGATGAAATGTCCGAAACAGCTTGTTCCCGGCAGTAAAGCCAGGTGTGAACTGTATGTGACCCCGGCAAAAGGCGCAACTCCGCCGTACATTCTGCCGGTCGAGTACCAGATCAGCGGCAACGGCTGGAAATTCAACTTCAGCGAAAAATATGCCGACAACACGATGCCGGTAACTCAATTCCTGGTGGCCGGGCCTTTCAGAAACACCAGCGGCGAGGACCGGGATGCAAACGTGCATCCGCCGGAAATCGATCTGAATGTTTCCGCAAGCTATGACACCACCGAAGGCAAACGCCCGTGGTTCCCGGTGAAAGCCGACAAACGGGGCCGGATCGATCTCAACAAGGTACTCAAAAAGGCGGAAATGAGTACGGTGCACGCCGTTGCGATAGTCAGGGCAAAAAAGCCGGTGCAGGTGCAGGTTAAATATCCGCGAAACAGTAAAACCTTCCTGTTCGTGAACGGCGAGAGAGTCGGTTCCAGCCAGCGCCGGGAAGGTGTCCGTTGCGTTTACCTGAAAAAAGGCGACAACCTGTTCCACCTGATTTCCAGTCACGGTTCCGGCAAATGGCCGCTGGATACAACACTGACGGTTGTAGATCCGGTTGGACCCGGCGACCTGCGGATTGTGGACACTGAAGAACTGTTCAAATCACCGCTGCTGCTTCCCAAAGGCGGTAAAATACCGGAAGGAAAGGACATTCCGAATTCACTGGGGATCGACTGGAAGCTGATCTACAGCGATTCGTTCAACCGCACCCGCGTAGGGACTGGCTGGAAATGCAAATCCCCAGGCTGGATGTCGCAGAAACCGGCCATCGTGGGCAACAAGCTGGTTTCGGAGGCTGGCTGGGGATTCCTGACTTACGAACAACCGGTCACGGTCCCGGTCAGGATCGAGTTCGACATGGTTTACCAGATAAACATGGCCGGGGTGATCCTCTGTCCCGAGGGACTGTCGTGGCGCAGTTTCTGGGGACGCGGCTCAAGCGGTCAGCAGGGACGCGGTTACTGCATGACCATCGGCTGGCACAACCAGCGCGACAACCGGATCATCCGTGACAATGAAATCGTCGTGGTTGACAAGAAAACCCCGGTTTTGAACGAAGGAAAAAAATACCATATCACCGGACAGTTTGTTCCTCCGTACTGCCAGCTGTATGTGGACGGCAAGTTGTATATGCAGTACAAAGACCAGAAATTCCTGACCGGACTTGACCGGATCGGGATTTTCCAGCTCGGTAAGGCAACCTTCGACAACATCAGGATCTATCAACAGAAAAAATAACCGGGGAAACAATGAAAAAAATATTATTTGCGGTTCTGTTCTGCGCTTTTGCGGCTACTTCAACGGCGGCGGAAAAACCCGGAGTGATCTGGTGTTCCACACCGGTCAGACCAGGGGAAGCAGTGATGATTTACGGCGGAAACTGGGGAAAAAACCCGGTGGTCAAACTCGCTAACGGCACAACAATAAAACCGTTCAAAGTCACCGGCGAAATGCTGTTATTTGAGTATCCCGCCAATATGCCTTTTAAAATACTTAAGGGACTGATCGCGGCTGATGGGCGGGAAAGCCGGGGGTTCGAATTGAACAGTCCCGATGTCTGGTGGATTCAGGGTGATTGGGGGTCCGAGGCTTCCCCCGGCGGGTGGCTGCGTATCTTCGGACGTTGTATTTCCTTCGATAACAAGGCCGTTGTCAAGCTTGACGGCAGCGGCGGCAGTATCGAACTCAAACCTGAAAAGCAGGAATGCTGGTCAGCTAACGTAATCATTCCGAAAAATATTACGGCAGGCAAGTATAAGGTGAGTGTATCAAACGGCCTGGGCGGATTTTATCCGGCCGGTAATGTAAAGATCGCACCGCACAAAGAAGTCTGGAAAACCAAGGTGTTCGACGTAACGAAATTCGGCGCGGTTGCGAATGACGGTTTCAGCGATACGCAAGCGGTACAATCGGCATTGGAGGCAATCAAAAAAAACAACGGCGGAATATTATATTTTCCGCGCGGCCGTTTCCTGTTGAGTGGAACGCTGGAAATCCCGCCGCACACTCTGCTTAAGGGCAAGAGCCGGGAATTGAGCCAAATTTACTGGCGGGACACCATGACTCCGCCGGAAACCCTGATCAAGGGGACGCATTCATTCGGAGTCGAGGCCATAACCATAACCTCTGGGTTCCATAAGGACGGAATTTCCGCAAGCGGCAATAACATCACGATCCGCGACATCCGAATGCGGCTAATTCACACTCAATACCTGACGCCCGGGGAAAGCACCAGGCGCGAATCGATTTCCGGACACGGCAGCGGCCTGAGACTATCGGGAACCTTTATCAGGGTTATGGACTCCGATATAATGTGCGTCGCCGGGGGCGGAATCAGGATCAGCGCCGAATATGCCCTGGTTGAAAACAATTCCTTTACAAAAGCTTCACGGGTGGGACACTGCGGTTTCGCCGGAAACCAGATGATCTTTAACAACAACCGCATTACCGGCATAGGCGCGTCGTTCGGGCCGGGAAAAGCCCAGGGTTCGCAAAATATCTACTGGGGCAACAATGTTCAGGACATTAATCTGTCATGGGACCGCGAAAGCATGACCACGGACGGGGGCATCCCAAGCTACAAGGGCACGGCAAGCGCGGTAAACGGCCGCGAGTTGCATTTCAAAAAGATAGGTTGGCGGTTCGGACCGGATTTCTGGAAGGACGGTTACGTTCAGTTGATCGCCGGAAAAGGGGCCGGTCAAATCCGCAAAATCGCGAAGATAGAGAAAAACAAGGTAACCGTGGACAGTCCCTGGGAAGTCCAGCCGGATGAAAAGACCTATATCGTAATCGCGGCTTTCCGGCGGCGTTTCATCTACGTAAACAATGAAGTTAACGACTCGACGGTTGGGATGCAGCTATACGGCACGATGATCGAAGCGGTCATTGCTAACAACAAAACATCCAGGACCGGCGGTTTTCACAACTACGGCATGACCAAAGGGCATTATCCGGAGGTCAACTGGTTCGTGCAGTATTTCGATAATCAGGTTATGGAAGGCAACGCCTATCGCGGCCCGATGAATGAAATCCCCGCACGGGATTCTCATATAGCCATCCGTGATCGCGGCGTTCCGAGATCAATTGGAAAATTCCCGATTACCCGGGCATGTTTGATGCGCCGCAACACTCTCCACAGCAACGCGCATTTCGAAGTCCTCGGCGACGCGGACGGAGTTCTGCTCGAAAACGGTCTGGTGAAGAACGCGGACAATGGCATTCACGTTCAGGCCCGTTCAAACAATGTGGTTCTGCGCGGCAACCGGTTCGATAACGTTAAAAAACCTTATATTTGCGCTGACAACACTATGCTTTCAAAGCGCGAACGGCTGGCCGGGGCGATTTCCGGGGCCGGCACTATTCTCGGCGACAAAGCGCCTCCGGAATGGAAAGCACTTTTGGGAAAAATAAAAACCGCTAAAGCTCCTGAGGAAGTTTATGCGAAAGCCGTTAAGGTTCTTGCCGGACAACAAAAAAATAAACCGGTAAGCGGTAAAGTAATTGAAGCGCTGCTGGGTATTAAGATTGAGGCCCCCAACTGGCGCAGCGTCAGCGGGATATTCAGCGGCCGGGGCGGAAAGGCAAACCTGCTGATTACTTCTCCAAAAGCAAATCTGCCATGCAGAATCAAATTCAAACCCGCCAGAATTCCCGGCTGGAAGATAACCGGTTCGGTCATGGAATGCGATCCGGGAACAAGCGGACGCGCCTTCCTGGCGATTACCAAACCAGCCGGCAGGATCACGGCGTTCATGCTGCCGATGCTTTGCATGGCGAAAGGCAAGGACTGGACGCTGGTTTTCGATACGGAAATCAGCAATACCGCTTATCCGTATGCGTTAACCGATTTCCTGGTGGCAGGCCCGTTTAAAAACAAGAGCGGCAAAAAGATCGATACCACCGTGCATCCGCCGGAACTGAAACTGAATGTTTCAAGCAAGTATACCACCCTTGACGGACGCAAAGGCTGGAAGCAGGTCAAAGCGAACCGTGGACGGATCGAGTTAAATAAATTATTCAAACACTCAAATATGGCGGTTGCTTACGCCGTGGCCGTGCTGAGAGCGAAAAAGCCGATACAGATCAGATTGAATTTCATAAATAAAACTACTTTGTGTTTCGTTAACGGCAAACAGGTGGGTACGCCGCTGCAGCGCGGACACTGGGGATGCGTGGCCCTCAAAAAGGGCGACAATGTGCTGATGCTGGTTTCCACCAACCTGAGCGATCCGAGATGGCAGATCGGGGTGAGATTTTCCATTGCCGGGAAATTTTTACCGGGAGACCTCACAGTAATTCCGGCAAATGAACTATCGAAACTGGACGTTCTCAATGCCGGTGGCAGGAAATCTTCCGAACCGGTGAAACTTCCAAACGGCATGGGACTCAAGTGGGAACTGGTTATCGATGATAATTTCAACCGCAAACGCCTGGGAAGTTACATAACCGGTCATTTTAATGTTCCGTCTTACCATAAGGCAGGACTGATCATCAAGGACGGTTCCATATGTTGTTATGGCGGAAATGGAGTGTACACTATCAATGAGAAATTCAAACTCCCGGTCAGGGTCGAGTTTGATTTCCGCCTGGACAAGTCCCGTAAACTTTTCGGTCTGCTGCTCGGTAAAACCGGAGGTACAAAGCTAATGCTGAATAAAAAGTTGAGATACGGCTACTACTTCAGCCCGGTCGGAATCGGGAACAACAGCTTCTCCCGGAACGCCAAGGTGATCTTTACCGGCAAGCAGAGCATTATCCAGGAAGTTAAAGCAAAAAAATGGAACCACGCCACTTTCCAGATAGTTTCCCCGCACTGCCAATTCTATTTCAACGGCAAAATGAAGTTTGACTTCGATGACAAGGATTTCCTGAAAGGACTGGATGAAATAGCGCTCTGGAGCCAGCCCGGTGTGGCAATCGACAACCTTAAAATTTATACCGTCTCCCCCTGACGTCAGGGATAATAATAACCAAGCAAGAAGGAGAACAGAAATGAAAACCAAAACCATCCTGACCGCATTGGCGGTAATCGCGTGCTGTGCTGCAGTGAATGCTAACGACGCTTACAAAAAAGCGCACAAGGCATGGCTCGAAGCTCGCGGCAAGTATTATGATTACGTGGCGAAAAACTTTCCGGCAGGCATCGAACTGACAAAAAAGGTGAAAGAGTGCGAAGCGGAAATAGCCAAAGCCAAAACGGAATTGTGTCTTGCCGATCCCAAACTGAAAGAGCTGTATGGCCTGAAACAAAAGGCCATTGAAAATTATAAGGCAGATAAAGTCAGAGACAATAAAAACGCTCTGACCATTGCATCTAGAAACCTGGAAGCCGCCTGGAAAAGTTCCGAAGCGATCAAAAGCGACAAGTATACGTCGCTGGTGAAAAAGCTTAACGGACTTAACGGGCAGTGGCGCAGAGTATATATCGATGCCAGGGCCAAAGATCCCAAGGCCAAGGAAATCTGGGACAAATACATGGAAGCCGCAAAAGCCAAGGACGCGGCAAAAAAAGTGGCGAAATAACCGTTTAAGGAACCGGATACCGTGAAAAAACAAGACAACAAAGAGTATATGCAGTGGTGGCGGGACGCTAGATTCGGCATGTTTATCCACTGGGGACTGTATGCCATTCCGGGACGCGGCGAGTGGGTCATGAACGTGGAGGGGATTCCTCCCGAAAAATATCGCAAACTGGCGTGGGAATTTAATCCGCGTTACTGCGACATGCGGCAGTGGGCAAAACTCGCGCGCGATGCCGGAATGAAATACATGGTGTTTACCTCAAAACATCATGACGGGTTCAGTATGTGGAACACCGCCGCCACTGACTTCAACAGTTTCAAAACTGCCGCAAAGCGTGATTTCGTGGCGGAGTATGTCGAAGCCTGCCGGGACGAAGGACTCAAGGCAGGAATCTATTTCTCCCTGGTCGACTGGAACCATCCCGACGGTGACATGAAAGGGCTTGACGACCTTGAAGCCAGAAAACGATACGTGGAATTCGCCACTGAACAAGTCCGCGAATTATGCACGAATTACGGTAAAATAGATATCATGTGGTACGATGGCTGCTTCTTCAAGAAACGAAACCAGTATTACTGGCGCGACAGCGGACTGAATGAGATGGTCCGCGAACTTCAGCCAGGAATTATTATCAACAACCGGTCCGACACGCCGGAGGATTTCGGCACTCCGGAACAGCACATCAAACCTGATCCGGAAGGTAAAGACTGGGAGGCGTGCATGACCCTCAACGGCAGTTGGGGATACTATCGCGGCGCGGAAGACTGGAAAAGCGTTAGGGAAGTGGTCCAGATGGTCGGAACTTGTGCAAGAAGCGGAGGCAATCTGCTACTGAACGTGGGGCCGGACGCCGATGGTCTGATCCCGGCGGAAAGCGAAAGGATTCTCCGGGAAGCAGGCCGGTGGTTCCGCCGCAATGCCGAAGCCGTCTACGGAACCAGAGTCGGAAATATCGGCTTCGGCGGTTATTACGGCCCGAAAACCGTGAACGGAAACAATCTCTACGTGTGGACAAAGTACTGGCCCGGCAGCGAATTCGTCATGAGTAAACTTCATTGCAAAGTTAAAAGAGCAAGTTTACTCAGCGGAAATATCCCGGTTGATTTCGAACAGCAAGATCACAGGCTCTTCCTGAAAAATTTACCGGAAAATCCGCCCGACAGTCCGTTTACGGTATTCAAACTGGAGATCGGCGGCGATCCGTACCATATTTCCGGCCCCGGACTGGAACCTTACTCCGACTGGAACGATTTCGGAGGTTGATAAAATGATAAAACAGAGATTCGCCATGCTTGCGGCCAGCAGCCCCAAACGGAAGTTCCGCATCAATATTGTCCGCTACCGGGATGAAATAAAGACGAATCCTGTCCGGATAACCTTTAAAGGACGCAACGGACACGAACTTTATATGTTGATGACTATTCCGGAAAAGGTTTCCGCCGTTCCCCTGCCTGCGCTGGTCTGGATCTACGGCGGAGGCTGGCGAGATGACAATTCATGGCGTTACCCCCCTCACCTGCGGTACAGCACGGATCGCGGCGCCATCGGGATTGTTTTATCTTACCGTTGCATTCCACCGGCCAATGCTCCCGAGAAAGAGAAAAGGAAAATCGGCATCAGGGAGTGTATCAATGACTGCGTAGACGGTTTTCTGCACATCCGGAAAAATGCGAAAAAGTATGGTATAAATCCAAACCGGATAGCGCTGCTTGGGGATTCGGCCGGCGGTCATCTCGCCGGCTGGCTGGCTTTAGCGGCGCCGGAAACGTCAGGGAAAGCCGCGGCCCTGGTAAACTGCTGCGGAGTAATGGACTTGACGAATCAGAAGTGGAAGGACAATTTCTCGCACTTTTCTGATCCGGAGGCTGAAGCGAAGAAATTGTCGCCAATCTTCAACCTGCGCCGGAGTTCCTGCCAGGTGTTTAACCTGAGCGGCAACCTCGATCCGGTTGTACCGAGTCCGGAAACAAAAAATTTCCACCGTGCCTGCCTGCGTAAGGGAATTGCATCGGAATATCACGATTGGGACGATGTGGGACATGCTTTTATTCTGCCGGACTACCATGCAACCGATGAACAGGTATCGAGAGCATTAAGAGCCATCGACAGATTCCTGGTGAGAAATAAGATTCTTGAACCGTTAAAAAATTCAGTCGCCCGGAAACAGAAAGTATTTGCCTGATCTGCCGTTGCGCGTCCGCTCAATCATTTCAATCGCCTGCTTAAGTTCGATCTGTCCGCTCTGCCAGCGGCTGAAAATATGATTAAACATTTTCGACATTTTTGAATATTGATTTTCACGCCAGGCTTCAGGCCAGCCGTGATCGAAATATTTGCTCAACGCAGGATCCAGCCCGACATCCGTCCGACCGGAAACGAATCCGCTCTGGACCAGGTGTTCGCCTACCTGCCTGGAGCTCAAAAATTCCATGAACTGCAAAGCGAAATCCTTGTGTTGGGAACGGTTGGACACGCAAATATAATGCGGAATCAGCGGACAGTATCCGCCTGGATTAACCGGCGGCGGCAAATAACGCGATAGTGGCGGAGTTCCAACAATGCTTGGAGGAATTGAATAGGTACTGCCTTCAATAAGCAGATTATTGGCATGTTCAGCTTTATTGGTTACCCGAGAATCTTCCGGCTTGGGATGAAAACAAGTTTTATCACGGAATACCACGCCAAAATTTTGAAAGAAATCCTGAACATCCGGACGCTTAAAGTCCAGTTCCTCAAACTTGTCCTCGCGTTTCAATATACCGGCAAGTGCCATATAATAGCCGAGTACGAAACAATTATAGACCACGCCGATACCATTTCCATTATCCTTCAACGCGGATGTGGCAAATTTGAGATACTCAATATAATCATCAAATGACTCCCACCCGTCCGGGGCGTCAATGCCGTTATCATTAAAAGTTTTATCGTTTGAAATTATTGCATAAGCGGCGGCGGTAACCGGAATGCCGAAAACTTTTTCACCTTTACGCACTTCCCCGAAAAGGTTGGGATGAAATTTGTCGATATTTTGAATGTGCGAAGACAACTCGCAGGTCAATTTTTGTTCAATATAAGGGCGCATCCTGAATGACTGGACCTGGAAAAGGTCGCTTTCCATATGCACGTTCGGGCTGATAGTGTAGCTGACGTCAACCTGAAAATCATGGTTCGCCACATTAAAGGCATCGACAATCCCTCCCCAGATCCGGCGATATGACGCCTCCCTTTCGACCATAATAAGGATTATCCGGGGCATTTCTTTAAGTATATGTGGCATTTCCATTTCGTAAGCGTAATCTGAACTGGCGGGTTCCGGCGGCTTTTCCTGTTCCCCGGCCATCTTCTCCGCCAAAGCCGCGTCCTTGACGAATACGCCCCTGCCCCGATGCGATTCCAGAACTCCGTCTTTTGCCAATTGAGACACCGCCATCCTCACCTGCTTCAACTTGCCGTCGAAAAGCATATCCGCCATGTCCTTAAGCGAAGGCAGCAAATCACCATTAACGTAAGCATTGTCAGCAATGTATCTTAAAATTGCTTCGATCGCGATCGAATAACCAAATTTCTGGTTTTTCCGGTTTTTTACTCTTGCCATGATTATCCACGAAAATAATTTATTAATTATGACAGTTGAGCTTAAGCCGCATAAATATGCCCAACCTTGCCTTATTAATATAATAAGCCAGTTTAAGCGCTATTCCAACCCGAAAACGCTATTTTGAACTTTTTTTATAGATATTTATTGTTAATTTTTAAATTTTTTCATTCAAACAACAGTCTTTTTCTACAATATTAAGTACATTATCCGACATTTTTTTTCATACCCCCTTGACATTTCCTGTATTATCTTGTATCATTTATAGCAGTACAAGTTATTACAAGTATTTGGAGATTCCGGTATGATCATGGATCCACTTTATATGCGGGTGAGACGATATCTGGTCCGCCAGGTCCAGCTGGGTCAGGTCGGCGACAAACTCCCCTCGGAAAATCAGCTCTGCAAGAAATTTGACGTCAGCCGCATTACCATCCGCTCCGCGATGAAGGATCTGATCGAAGATGATATTCTGGTTCCCCGTCAAGGCGTGGGAATATTCATCAGCAGGAAAAAAACCCCGCGGAGCTGTATCGCCCCCAAAGTAATCGGGGTCGCCATGTTTGACAACCGCACGGTCCATTTAAATTACTTTGCTTCGCTCTTTCTTGCGGGAGCGCTCGGGAAAATAAGGAAACTGGGATGGGATGCAAGCATTCTCCAGGGACTGGGCGTTGGACGGCCGCTTGGGGAAGAGTGCATTGATTTGAAACTTGACGGAATTGTCTGGCTCAATCCCTGCTTATCGGAAATCCGTAAAGTTACCGAAACGGGAGTTCCGATTGTCGGAGTCGGCAATATCGCATCCAAACCGCGATCGAATACGGATTTTTTTGAATTTGGTATCGGTCAAATACCCGATGATATCAGCTATTGCCTTATTAATCTTTATGAAGAAGGCAGAATCGCGGCTTCATATTTCCTTGACCAGGGAATTGATAAGGCCCTGATTATCAATCGGCATCTTGAAGAAAGAGATTTTTACAAGGGAATGCTGCACACTTTCAAAAAACATTCCATCAATCCGGAAGGGCGGATAAAATCGCTCCCCTGGGATTCTTTTGACAATAAGACTATCGTGTCACTGGCAGAGCAAGGCTTCCGGGGAATTTACGTTGGTGACAGTTTAGCGTCAGCTGTAATGGAAAGGATAGATCAGGAAAAACAGATAAAAAGAAAGGATTTAAAAATCATCACCCGGGCTTGCTGCCGGCACACCATGCCTGAAGGCTCAATGGACGGATTTATAAACTGTGACCTTCAGGGAATTGCAAACCGCTCAGTTGAAGCTTTGCAGAAAATTATTGAAAGCAATGACAATAAAACAATACGGAGAACCCTTAAACCCAAAATGGTATAAATAAATCCGGTAACATAGAGGAAATAAATGAATAAAAAGATTTCAACTGTTCTATATACAGCAATTCTTGCTTTTATGGCGCTATCCGTTACTGCCAATGACAATGGCAAACTGGCACTGAAATTATCCGCGAAAGGCGACTTTGCCGCGGACAACGGAAAAATCTTTTTTTACCGCTGGCTGAAAAAAAATAAAGCGGCATATACTCAGCGCTACAGGCTTGAATTCAATCTTAAATGGATAATGGGATTCTGCGGTCCGCAATTCCGTCCATACCTCGGAAAAATGGCGCAGAAAATGAAGATTGAAGAAAGTGTGGACCTTGCCGCCGGTTCAGTTACCGACCGGGGAGCAATCCCGAATTCCGCAATAGGTTACTCCAGGACCGCGAGAGAATCAGCAGGAGGCATCCTGTTTAGCATCAAGCTCAATCATGACTGCTTTTCCCGGGAAGCAAAATATGCTTTTGTGAAGTGGATATTCAACGGCGATAAGCTCAAGGGCAAAAAGATTTTGTGGGGAGATAAAACCATTACTCTCCCGAAATCCATTAAAAACGGAAAAATCTTGAAAGCCTCGAAAAATTCCGCGAATACCATCAGGATTTCACTGTCGGACAATGTAGATATTGGAATAGTTTTTATAGATGGTTTCACAAGCAAAGCATTTTACCAGCATAAAAGCAAAAGGAACATGCCGGAAATCAAGAAGGTTGATTCCGTTTTTGAGCTTAACGCGGTTATGTCCGGACTTGACGCCCGTTATTTTGCGATCTTACTGCATCCTTCTGATAAAATCCCCGCGATAAAAGACATTCTCGCGGCCAACAAGCCTAAAGCAAGAGAAATCCGGAAAGGGAATCTGCTCAATCAGGGCTCAAGCTTTGAAACCGGGCCGTTCGACGGGTTCTGCTCATTTAACCGGTATTCTTTCCGGGCGCCGCTCGAACGCTTCAAGCCATATCCGCAACCTAAAATTGTCAGTGACACGGCGAAAGACGGGAATCACAGTCTCTATCTTACAACTCCGGGCAGGTTCGGCGTGGTTTTCAATCCCCATAAACTGGAACTCGGCAGGCAATATACGCTTTCCATGTGGATGAAGGCTGAAAAACCGAAAACCGGCGTTAACATAATTATCGGGCTTAAGGGTGAACAGATCAAGAAAAGCTTTACTCTGAACACAAAATGGAAGCGCTATTCGTTTACTTTCACTCCAAAAAAATTTGTCTACATGGGTCACTGCCAGATCCGGATAACCAACAGGAAAGGGCATGACGGCTCTTTCTGGCTGGACGCCGTTCAGCTTGAAGAAGGCAAGTTAACCAACTACGCACCCGCCGCAAAACTCGAGATGGGCGCGGCCGTGTTGAACAAATACCGTCTGGTGAAGGCGGGTGAACCGTCAATTGTCAGCCTGTACTTCCGTAACAACACCGACAAACCGGCGCAGGGAAAAGTTTCCTATGTGGTTAAAGATTACTGGGAAAAGCCTGTCCGCACCGGCAATATTTCCGTAAAGACAATTCCCGCGCAAGGGAACAGTTCACAAATCCTCGATCTCGGAAAGCTTCCCCGCGGCTATTACCGCGCTTACTTCACTGCTTCCTGGGGAGAAAAAGAGGAAGTTATCTGGGGCATATTCAAACCTCAGAAGCTGGAAAAAGTTTCCACGCACTGGCCGTTCGGGGCCCACGACGTCTTCGGCGAGGACATACTGATTCGGCAGCTGGGTTTCGGCTGGATGCGCGCCCGGTACGGCTGGCGCTTCCGTGACCTGATGCCCAAACCCGGCATGAAGGAAATGGATTTCACCAGGGCCAATCATTACGTTAGACTGGCCGACAAAGCGGCAATCAACCTGATGCCAATACTGGAAATGTGCTGCCATAAAAAGACGTTTACGTCCAAATACGGCTGGATCAAATGCTGGTGGCTTTCCGGCAGAGCTTCAACAAAGCGGCATCGTAAACATGGCTTCAACAAACTGCCGGACTTGAAACTATGGAAAAAATACATTTCCGAGTGCATAGGACGCTACAAAGGCAAAGTCAACTGCTGGGAAATCACCAATGAGTCCAACACCAACTACGGACCAAAGGATTATTACGATCTGCTAAGAATCGCTTACACCGCGGGTAAAAAGGCAAATCCAGACTGCGAAATTATCGGGATTTGTTCAACCTCGGACATGGGGGGAGAACCGTTGCCGTATACCAGAAAGGTGTTGGAGCTTGGCGGCTGGAAATACCTGGATGCCGTATCGATCCATGTCTATGGCGACCGCCCCCCGGAAATCCATTTCGGCGGCGAGGATAAACTTTTCAGGATGATAAAAAACATTTGTGCGAAACACGGCAAAAAAATCGAAGTATGGAACACGGAAAAGAACTCCGCGTCAATTACTGGCGGCTACTCCGAGCATAAATTCAATGTGCCGCCCGTGCAGCATTACCACCAGGCGCGCCGGATTCCCACTTTCAAGGACAAAGGTGAATATTTCATTCGCGAAGGCATTATCAGTTCAAGCGTCGGCAACGGGCCGTTCTTCTGGCATTGTTTCCTGCCGAATAACACATTTATCGGTTTCATAACGTTCAAAGGCCCATACATGCACGGGGCCAACTATTTTGAATTCGATATGGCGCCGCGGCCGGAACTGATTGCAGTGAACGGTTTTACCTCGCTGCTTGATCCGGGGATGTCCGGGGCCGGAACGGTCGACTGGGGAGATTTCAACCGCTGTTCGCTATTTGCCTCGAAAGGCGGCACGGTGTCGGCGGTCTGGAACTGGAAAACTCCCGCCGCCGCCGAGATCCCGGTGAAGGGAAACAAGTACAAGTTGTACAACTATTTCGGCGAACCGATAAATATAAAAGCTGACAAAAACGGCATTCTCCGGGTTAATCTGGAAAGTGCGCCGAAGTATCTGGTTCTGCCGGAACTTCCTCCGGAAAAAGCGTCAAAACTGCTGGATGCGTCAGCCTTTCCGGGAGGGGCGAAATTCGATGTGTCGGCAAAGCTGATCTGGAAAAACAACTCCCCTGCCCTGGAAACCACCGCGAGAAACCTTACAAAAAATCCTTTGGATATTAAACTTGAGATAAAAACGCTGCCTGGGAAATGGTCCTGTAAGGGAAAACAAAGCAAGTCACAAAATGCCGCCGCCGGAAAAAGCATAAATATCTATTTCGGTCCACTGAAAATTGCGCCGCTGCCTGAAGGCGGAAAAATAATCCTGAGCGCAAAGGCGGAAGATCAGGAAAAGGATGTCTCGGTTCAGTTGCTCTCCATGAATAATGCCGGGGAAATAAAGGCAATGCTTGATCGCAGCGGGAATGCCGTTGCCGAAAACCGCACGTCAAAACCGGTAAAAATCGACGGTGACTTGAAGGAATGGGAGAATTCCCCGGCGGTATGGATTACCGATTCACGCGGTGATCGTAACTGGAAAGACGTCAATGACGCTTCCTGCCGGCTGGCGCTGGGCTGGGACAAAAATTATCTCTACTTTGCGGCAAGGGTATTTGATGATAAAATCAGTAATATGGCCAAAGGCAATAATATGCTGTGGAACGGCGACGCAATCGAGCTGTTCTTCAACTTTGATTTTGCCGATGATAAATCTACAGAGAAAGCGGTGGGATACCGGATGAACAAGGACGACTTTCATGCAACACTGGCCCCGGAAACCATGAAAGGCCCCAAGGCGGCTGTCTGGTGGAAATATCTTAAAAGCAACGGCAATTCTATCATAATTTCAAAGCATTTACCGAATGGATATATAATCGAAGGAGCTATTCCCTGGAAAAGCCTGAACTCACGCTGTCCATTTATTCCGGGAAAAGGGAAACTGGCGGGGTTCACGTTTATTCTTTGTGACCGCGACGGCGAGGCAAAAATTAAAAAACGCCTGGTATGGCATGGCGACCAAGGAGTTAATCGCTCCCCGAATACCTGGGGAAAAGTTATTTTTAAATAGAAATTTTTCAACATGGGGGTGGGTATGAATAATAAAAACACAACGCGAGGAAAGAAAAATTTCACTCTTATTGAGCTTTTGGTAGTAATCGCGATAATTTCCATACTTGCGGCAATGTTGCTTCCAGCACTTAAACAGGCAAGGGAACAGGCCAGAAAATCAACCTGCGCCAACAACCTGAAGCAGATGTTTCAGGGCATATATTTTTATGTGGATGACTATAACAACTGGATGCCGCCGAATAATATAACTGCCGATTATATTAAATATATAAATAGTTATTTAAACCAGAAGTTGAGCGGCAAATCCACAAACAACTCACCCGTTGGCCTGTATTGGTGTCCATCCTTAAAACCTACCGCGAATCAGTCACCCGTTTGGAACGGCAGCACTGAAGCTGACGAGTACGCCACGAACTACTCGGCCACCGGTGTGACTCAAGATGACAACAGGCAAGGAGGATGGTTTTATGGCGGCCTGGGTGGTGGACTTTCTTACAGGAAGTACAGCTACATTGTTGAAGGAACACCAATCATTACTGAAATGAACTTTTACACAACTAACGGCAATAATTCCATAAACAGATGCAATTCCGTTTACTCTAATTATACAAATCTTTATGAAAACAAAAATACTCCTTCGTGGATACATAACAAATCAGCAAACTTCCTGTTTAAAGAAGGTCACGTAACAGCAATGAAATGGACAGGCGCGCTTCTGTTTAACTCACCCGCGCAAAGCGCCAGAAAATATTGGACCTTGAAATAGTATGCAAATCAAAAAGTTTTTTAAAATACAAGAATAATTTGCAAGGGGAATGGAATGAAGAAGAAAAGCGAAAAGCCGGAAAAAAGAAGCTTCACTCTTATCGAACTGTTAGTAGTAATATCAATAATTGCCATACTAGCGGCAATGCTGCTTCCAGCACTTAAACAGGCAAGGGAACAGGCTAAAAAATCAACCTGCGCCAATAACTTGAAACAGATATTTAATGGCATCTATCTCTACGTGGATGACTATTACGGCTGGATGCCGCCAAACAACGCGAACAACTTTTATCCTCATCATGTCAATCAATATTTGAATCAGGATTTAGAGAAGTACGGCAGTGCTTATTATGTAAAAAGGTCCCCGGAAGGCTTATACTGGTGTCCGTCCCTTCCGTCGACCGCAAGCGCTTCACCGGTATGGGAGGGAGACACCGAATCCGACCTGTATATGTCTAATTATATGCCAACCGGAATCACGGACGACAACGACCGCTTGGGCGGATGGTTTTACAACGGCATTTCCGGCTCTGTCCATTACAGGAAATATCATTACATTCTTAACGGAACGCCCATCCTCGGGGAAATGAACTACTACCAGGCCAACTCCATAGGAAACCAATGTAAACCAATATATACGTTTTATACAAACAGGTATAATCATAAAACAGCTCCATCCTGGGCACATAACAAGTCATCAAACTTTTTGTTCAAGGACGGACATGTCTCCTCATACAATTGGACTGGGGGATTACTGTTCAATACCGACTGGACTGAAAAATAAGGGTATCTCTAAAAATTGACTTTCAAGGCGAAAACGAGAAATTTTTTCGTTTCTTGCGAGAAGCCGGGAACTCGGCGTAGCTTCAAGCTACGCCGAGTTCCCGCGACAAAGCAGGAACAAAAAAGAACCGCCTGGAGCCGAAACCGCAATTATTAGAGGCGTCCATAACCATTTACAGTAAAGGAAACAAAATGCTGACAAGGGAATCCATGCGGAATATCCGCCCATTAAACCATTACGGGAAATATTGCAAAAGGGCAGTGACAATCAGTTTGCTGGGAACGGCATTATTATCAGGTCCGATGAACTTGTTTGCCGAAAAGATTCAGACAAAACCGAAAAAGTATAATGTCCTTTTCATCGCGGTGGATGATCTGCGGCCGATCCTCGGTTGCTACGGAGATACTCAAATCAAAACTCCCAATATCGACAAACTGGCAAAGCAGGGAGTGGTTTTCACCAACGCGTACTGTCAAATGCCTATCTGCATGGCTTCGCGGTGCAGCATAATGTCCGGTCTGCAGGCAACAAAAAATAAGATTTACACCAATAAGTCGATCAAGAAAATGGCGCCGGAAACCGAAACCATTGCAAAAACGTTCCAAAAAGACGGATACGCAATCACCGGAATCGGCAAAGTATACCACCACGGCGACGACGCAAAAGACGCCTTCGGAAAAAACCGCATCTGGTATCCGCCGAAAAAAGAACGCAAATGGCGGGGAATCGGTTATTACAAAAAAGAATCCTTCAAGGAAATCGCCCAGGGGCGGCGCGGCCCGGCATTTGAAGACCCGGACATTTCCGATGATATGACCCTCGACGGTTATTGGGGCAAAGAGTCGCTGAAGGCTTTAGATAAATTATCGCAAAATAAGAAACCATTTTTCCTGGCTGTCGGCTTCATCAAACCCCACCTGCCCTTCATTGCGCCCAAAAGATATTGGGACCTTTATAACAAGAGAGACCTGAAGCTG
The DNA here is from genome assembly GCA_963678815.1 of Victivallales bacterium. Classification (GTDB taxonomy): domain Bacteria; phylum Verrucomicrobiota; class Lentisphaeria; order Victivallales. Next base: position 877,723 of record OY787460.1, on the reverse strand, counting down.
CCGGCCAACCAGTATCTCCCGAAAAATTATAATCAATACACGGTTTACAATTCGCCGGAACTCAGATATTACAGTTTCATCCCAAAAGGCACAAAACCGATTCCGCAGGAAACCCAGAAAAAGCTTCTTCACGGATACTACGCCTGCGTGAGTTTCATCGATCACCAAATCGGCATGATCCTGGATAGACTGGATAAATTAAAACTCCGCGACAACACTATCATCGTACTTTGGGCCGACCACGGATGGAAGCTGGGCGAACACGGAATGTGGGGGAAACACACAAATTTCTCCCTGGACCTGCGCGTCCCTCTAATTATTTCAGTTCCGGGAAAAATGGAAAAGCCCGGAGTTTGCAAATCATATGTGGAACTTACCGATCTGTACCCGACCCTGTGCCAGCTTTGCGGTCTGAAACGACCGTCAGGAATCGAAGGGCAAAGTCTGGTTCCGGCGCTGACCAACCACAACTGGAAGGGTAGAAACAACGCAGTCAGCGTCTGGCCGAACAAGTCTGAACTGCACCTGAAGGACAAAAGTATTCCGGTTACCGTTATGGGATACAGCATCGGCGCCGGCAACTACCGTTACACCGAATGGCGAAACATAAAAACCGGAAAACTGAAAGCCGCGGAACTGTATGATCATCGCTCCGATCCCGGCGAAAATATCAATGTCGACGGCAATAAAAAATACCGGAAAGTCAAGAAACATCTCAGCCAGCTGCTCAGTTCCCGTTTCAACGCCTGGAATGAAAAATAAAACGTTTTTGTGAATACAACTACCATAAGTTAAGGAACCTGACTTGAATACTAAAGCTAATCTGAACACTGAAGCTGATCTGAAAATTGAAAAAAATAATCTCTTTAAGGAGTTCTACCACTCACCAAGGAATTATTTCCACTTTTCCTATGAACCGAAAGTAATTTTTTCCGCCGATAAACAATGGTTGTTCGGCCGGGAACCGCTGTTGCGCCGGATGAAAGATGGTTCACTGGTGTGCTTCATTTACTCCGGCGGCAAACGGGAACCCTCCCCGGACAACCTCGTCCTGATGACCCGCAGCACCGATGACGGCAACACCTGGAGCCCTCCGAAAGTCGCCTTTAAACACAGTCAACGGGCAGTATGGTCAACCGAGTTGTTCACGGAAGGTCCGCACCCCATGCTGTTCCTTTACACGTTCTGCTTTGATACGAACAATTTTGAAATTAAGGCATTTATCAGCTACGGGGACGACTCCGGGGAAAACTGGACCGTTCCGGTAAGTGTTCCGGGAGGAGTAGCTAACCATATTTACCGTAAAGGTTTTATCGCAAGCGACGGCGCATGGATATTCCCGGTTGTCTGGGCGGAGCTTCGGGACGGTTGGGAATGGGACAAAAACCAGCGCGGAATCGATGCCGAAGGCCGGGAGCTGCCGGCAGCTTACGAACATTGGACAACCAGATATTCCTGCGGCGCCGCACGTTCCACTAACCAGGGGGAAAGTTTTTCCCTGCATGGTTATATTCATCATCCCGAGTACAAACGGTCCTTATGGGAACCGAATATTGCCGAAATTGCGCCGGGCAAAATGGCAATGTTCCTCCGCGCCGGAGAAGTTTTGTGGCGTTCCGACAGCGAAGACGGCGGGTTAAGCTGGAACACCGCATATCCTACCGATATCCCGAACCCCGGAACAAAATTGGACATTGCGGTTATTGACGGCACGGTTGTCATGACTACCAATTTCAATTCGGAGAGACGGGACCCGCTCTCCATCTGGGTCAGCAAAGACGGTTGCAAAACCTGGAGCAGAAAAATCGAGCTCATCCGGAACAAAACCGATGATTTTCACAATATATGTTATCCGCATGTTCTTTGCGACCATGAAAAACGGCTTTTCTACATTGCCTGCGACGCGATAAAAGAATTTTATCTGCTGAAAGTTCCCTATGATGATATCTTGGCGTAACCAGTGTCCTGTCAGCCGAATTGCTGGGGAATTATCCCGCCGGTAAATCCTGGGGTGATATTCATCCAGCGCGCGTCATACAAAGATTTTTCCGCGTCAAAGATCCGGCCGTCCTCCAGCATATACTGGTTCGGGGTCCCGGGAGCGTGGCCGGAATAAAATTGCGGGAGCCGCGCAAAATCAGCGGCAAGACGATCATGGACAGTACCCCAGTCGAAATCTCGATACAACCACTCGCGCATTTTTTCCCGGCGCTCCGCATGCTCCGGACATTCCGCAAGGTTAGTCATTTCCATCGGATCGGTTTCCATATCGAAGAGCAACTCACAACCTTTTTCCACTTCCACGTACTTCCATTTTTCATCATGGACACAGCGCCAGGCGGATTCTGGAGTCGTGTCGGGAATCCCCATGTTCCGCAGCCTTACCCCGTACCGGTAATACGAACTGTGCGCGAACTCCCTGGTTGGCGCGGCGGTTTCCGGTGATGCCAATACTTTACTGAAATCCACTCCATCAAGCTCGTCCAGAATCGGGACACCCGCCATTGAACAAATCGTAGGATAAAGGTCGATCAGCGATACTGTCTGTTTAGCGGTTTTGCCTTCGGGGATTCCCGGTCCGCTGATCAGCAGCGGCACATTAACCGAGGGACGATAGTAAAGAGTTTTTCCCCAGCAACCAAACTGTCCGAGCATTTCGCCGTGGTCGGTAGCATAAATTATAATGGTATTGTCGAGGAGTCCGTCTTTTTCCAGCCCGTCGAGCAGTTCCCCGATACAGTCGTCCACGAAATCCACACAGGCATAATACCCCTGGATTCCGCGCATGATTTCTTCCTCCGTTATATCGAAGACCATACTTTTTGCATAGTTTTCCAGTTTACCGGCATACTCCGCCCCAACCTTCGGAACAGGAACTTTATCCTGGTAATGCCGGAAATAGCGCCCCGGAGAAGTAAGTGGAGAGTGCGGACGGCTAAAAGACGCGCATGCAAACCACGGCGTATCAGGCTCCCGGTCGTGGTGTTCCCGCAGAAAAGCCAGCGTCTCCCGCGTAACCACCACATCCTGGAGCAGACTTTCCGGGATTTCCGTAATTCCACCGCTCTGAGGATTGTCGTATGCGGGATAATTCGACATCGGATCGGGCTGGTGTCCTAGCCCATGCCGCAAATCACCGTAAGGCCGATGCTGAAAACCGTTCATCTGATCCCTGCCCCCGTAGTGCATCTTCCCCACCAGGCAGGTCCGGTAACCGTGATCGGCAAAATGGGCCGGCCAGGTCAGGTGTTCAGGGAATATTACCCAGTGATTGTTCCAGGCGGAACAGTTATGCACATCCTTCCCGCACAGCAGACTCATTCTGCTGGAAGTGCAAACCGGACAAGTGCAGCTGGCATTTGTAAAAGTAACGGATTTACCGGCAAGACGGTCAAGATTTTGCGTCCTGACAATTTCATTTCCGGCAAATCCCGCAATATCAGGCCGATGCTCATCGGTAAAAATCCATAATACATTAGGGCGTTCAGACATAATTCCTCCTTTAACATCAATTCCCATTTATTTTGTTGCGCCAACAATATCTTGAGAAATTTTCACTTTTATCATCAGCGGCAACAAGCCTCATGGCTTATATAAAAATAATGCATTTGGATTTATGTTTTTAATCTGTTTATATATATTTATTGAATATTAGAATATAATTTTATGGGATTTACCGCACACTACCTGGAAAATCATCAGGACGTAATTCCGTGCAGTCAAAGCCCGTCCTGATCATGCATTGGATTTACATATTGGCACATGTGTTGTTAGAGTAAAATACCGGTAAGGATTGCGGAAATTCCATGAAGCAGGCTGGACCATTGTTTACTAAGCAATAATCTCAGGACTGTATAAATTACTTTAAGACTGTTTTTCCTGGAATTTCATAGGTAAGCTGCCCGGCGATATCCCAACTTGGATAGTATGTCATTATCATCAGTTTTTTCCGGATAATCATGCCGGTTTCTCCTTCCGTCACCACTTTACTCCGGTTGTTTCCAGCTTTCTCAATTTTCTTGATCACATAGGAATGCCGGCGACCATCGCCATCAATAATTATGATAACTTCTCCACTGCCAACAACGCCCTGTAAATTGCCGGATACGGTAAAGGAGTTTTCCCTGTCTCCCCTGTCCATACTCGTGACCGTAAAAACTTTTCCCGATATATTGTTGCCGCCAAAAATAATAGTTTTACCGTTCCCAGAGTACTTGATTTGCTTTTCGCGCAATTCAATGACATCTTCACGATTCGCAAGTTTTATATTAAGTTTAACCAGACGGTTCATCTTAACCAATTTCACGTTTTCGACCAGCGGCTTATTTCTGAAAGCTTCATGGACCGCCACAAAAACACTTGCCGCTCCAGTCTCGCGGACAGCTAAAAATTCGGATTTTGCTCCACTTTTTATTTTTGCCGGATCGACTCCGGGTTTACTCCAGGAAGACGGTTCCCCCCGCAGCCTTATGGAAGGCCCCTCCGCAACAAATATCTTTGCCTTCGCGGGACTACAGATAATGCTTCTCAAAACAGTTTTACCGTCATCGCCAAATTGGGCAATAATATTGTTTCTGGAATTTTTTGTGTATTTCAGGTTTGCCAGTAACTCCCCGATTCTTCCTCTTTTTCTTCTTAACTTCAATTTTTTTCCATTTTGGTCAACTAATTTTATTTCATAATTTTCAGCAAGATTGCCGTGCAGCATCCAGTCATGTTTTTTCCCGCCCGTTACCATGAAAACATCAACTATATAGAAATCATTTCCTCCCGTCCTGACCAGAACCAGGGTTCTTTGGTATTTTCTTATTCCGTCAGATTTCTTGAAAGCCTTCTGTCCGTCAACTGACGCCACCTGGACGTCCTTTTCTGAAACATCCCACAACATCAGTTGCCCCAGATCATCATATCGGGAACGAGACCCATTCCATAGATCACCGAATCTGTAGTTCGGGTACATACAAACGCGGTCGTCTTTGTCCTTTACGATGCAGTCGGTATTTGCCCACCCCGGCTGATCCGTCTCATTTATCATCACGGTATTGTGCGCCGCCGTACTGACATTCCATTTATGCACCCCACGATATCCGGTTTCCGAACAGATTTCCCGGTTTCCGGCCCAAAGTGCGATCCCCAACATATCCTGATGATCGTGTCCGGCCGAATCGTCCCAGTGGAAATAAAGTCTGACCTGGTTTTTATTTCTGCCGAATCCCAGCATCCCCACTCCCGAAGCTCCCATCAGGAAAGGTTTTGCCTCGACCGGAGGTTTGGAAAATCTGAACTTTTTCGAGTCCCATGTAGAGTCTTCCAGGGCAATCGACCTTCCATCCGGAAGGGTCAGTTTCCTGAATGCGTCCTTGATCATTCTGAAGTTATATCCAAATTCCTTTTCCGGATTGAAATCATTGAAATGTTTGCCGCTTACCGGATCTTTGAATCCCCTGGGGTCAGACCAGCCTTTAAGCTGACACGCCGCTTTAAAAAGCCCTTTGGTTACACCGTAGGCATATCCCTCGGTCCCCTCGTACCAGAATCCGTCCCGCCGGTAACCGAGGTGGAGCATTTCATTCATCCATCTTACGGCGATGTGAATATATTCAGGTTTATTAAGATATTTCCCGAAACGGATCATGCCGTAAATCCGATTCATGCTTTGGTTATGTAAAGGATGGAACCTGAAATAAAGATGTTTCTTTATTATTTTGTGGAGCAAGCCGTCAACAATTACACTTCTTTTTCCCGGAGTCAGCTTCCGGAAGGACCCACTGTTTTTTACAAGCGTATATGCATCAAGCAGGGGCTGGGAATGAACAAGATCATGGACGTCTCCCCAATACCCCCATAGCCCATAACGCAGATATTCTGGCGGAGTTTTATCAAGAGTTATTTTGCCATAATTCTTTGAGCCTTTGCCGCCTTTCCTGAAGTGAAGTTTCCACTTTCCGAAGACTTCCCCGAAACGCTCCAGGATCAGACACGCCCGTTTTGCATAATGTTCGCTGCCTGTAGCTTCGTAGAGTTCCGCATAGTAATATGCCGCTGATTTCATAAGCGGATGCCATAAATTCAACAACCCGGTTTCGTCAATCCTGCCCTTTACTTCCCTGTCGCTCAGTTTTTCGATATTCCTGAGAGCATGCTTCATTATTAACACATATTTTTTCCTGGCGTTTTCATTGCCGTGATAAATCCACAAATCTTTCAAAGCATTAGCCATGAACAGAAAATTGAGATTTCTGCTGTCCGCTTTTTTTCCAAGATGGAGATACGCGGTCCGGTAATGGTCCGCGCTGTAACGAAGAAAATCCAGCAACTTGGGATTACCGGGCAGCTTTTCCGGCAATCCGAAATCCTTGTATGTCTTATTCATCACTCGGATCAGATTTGCATCGGGGGTGTTCAGTTCAATTCTTGCGTAGCTTTCCAGATGAGACAGTGATTTCCCGGGAACTTTACCCGACTTGACATCCGCTTGACTGTATTCCGCAAGCGGATGTTTTTGATGAAAAGATTTTTCCGATGCCGGCGAACCGGAAATCAGCAATACCGGCAACAACAGGAATATAGCTTTTTTCATATTTATATTTCTATTTGTAATTCAGATCAGTCTTCGTTAGGATCACCTTGTGATTTTAAAAGGTCATGGTCGTGTATCAAATGGTGTGACTCCACGTGTCCATCCATATACAGCAGGTTAGCCATTCCGGAATGCCGAGCATCGACACGGTCCTGGTAAGTGGCCAGTCCCGCGGCTCCGTCATAATCATAAACATGGGAGCTGGAATTTTCCGTCATGACATGCCTTTCCGTTGGCTTGCTGATCTGGTGGATTTTAACCATGCCGTAATTGGGATACCACGTAATGGATCCATACCCGAACCTTTGATTGTAGGCGTATCCCAGGGGAGCCTGCAAAGCAACGTTGTCCTTGTCCCGCAGCCACGCCCCTTCCGAACCGCACCCCGCCGGACATATATATAATTCCAATGGAACCTTGTAAGTAGGCCCCAGGGTATACATCCAGTAATGCACATAGTCGCTGCTGACAAAATCCGGCGGAACCCAACCGCCGTTGTCATCCGTATAAAACGCAATTACGTTGCCCCATTGCTTCAGGTTGTTGGCGCAATTAATCTTTTTTGCCGTCTCCCTGGCGTTTTTCAGTGCTGGCAACAGCATTGCCGCCAGTATCGCAATTATAGCGATTACAACCAACAGCTCTATCAATGTGAACCTGCTCCTGGGTGATATGCGCATTGAAAATAGTTCCCCGGACAAGCCTTTTCCCCTTTTAATCTTCCTGACCATTGTTAAATCCTCCATATTTAATATTTTTTCCGGATTTTCTCAATTTTTTCGTACGTTCAATTCAGGTTTTATAAGTTCCGCAATGTCAAGTTTTTTTTGTTTAACGCCATTGACAATTGCAATTATAATGCATATAATATAACAATTACAATAAAAATGCAAGACGCTATTATGAAAAAGAATCAAGAATATCGGGAATTGATCAGCAAGTTGTATTCAAAACTTGGCAGAAAGAAAAAAGCGATTGCCGACGTGCTGTTGAATCATCCCGGACAAATTTTGGATAAAAACGCCAGTGAATTGGCGAAACAATGCGGATGCGACCAGGCCACCGTGGTAAGGTTTGCCCAGCAACTGGGGTACGACGGATATTCAAGCCTGAAACTGGCGATTGCCCGGGAAACCGATATCCCCTGGCGGAACGGCGCGGCGGAACCCGGCAAACAAAACCGCTTTAACCTGTCGTGCGAAAAACTGCTGCAACTGCACATCGATGCGCTGAAAACAACCCTGGGCAATCAGTCTGAAGGAGTTTTCGATGAGTTGAGTGAAAAAATTTCCGGCGCTAAAAAAGTGATGATCTGCGGCGCGGGAACTTCAAATCTCGCCGCGCAGGACTTGAACGTTAAACTGATGCGCCAGGGAATCAACTCTTCCTGTTTTGCCGATCCGCAAATGTGGAAAACCTTTATTGGCTATCTGGATGAAAATGATCTCCTAATTGTATTTTCGCATTCCGGCGAAACTCCGGAGATTATTGAACTCGCCGGACTTGCAAGGGAAAAAGGAATTTTTCTTGTGGCAATAACCGGATTCGCCGGCAGTCCACTGGCCCAGATGTCCGACAGCGTACTTCTAACGGATTGCCGGAATGAACGTTCGCTGCGGCTGGGCGCAATGACGTCCCGGGCGTCACAATCGATCATCGTTGACCTGATTGCAATCCAATTGAGCATGCGCGACAAACAGCAAGCATGGGATTTCCTGGAAAAAAGTTATTATGGATTCTCAAAATAAAACAACTTATCTCCTGGCGGGGGAAAGCGGCGGCAGCAAAACCGTGCTGTGTCTGCTCGGAACCGGCGGAGAACTGTTGAACAGAATCGAAACCGGAGGTGTTGCCGCCATTAAAGCCGGAATGCTCCCGGTTAAGCAGTATTTATCGGAAGGTATCGGAAAAATCCGCGAAGCAACCGGAATAAAAACCGATCAGATAATCCATTGTTATTTTTCCCTCGGCGGACCGAATCAGCAAGAAGTGGAGACAGCATTGAAGGAGTGTCTTCCCGCCACCCGGATAACCGTTGGCCGCGAAGCAGACGGCGACATGATCATGACCTGTCTGCCCTACTTCAATTGTGCCGCGGCGGTTCTGGCCGGAACCGGCACGGCCGCGGTGGGGGAATCCAATGGAAAACGCCGGTTCGCCGGAGGCTGGGGATACGAGTTAGACGATGCCGGTGGCGGCGGCAAAATCGGTAGAGACGCTTTAAACGCTTTTTTGCGCGCTCTTGACCGGCGCGAAAAACCAACTTCGCTCAGTGCGGCTTTTTCTCATCTTACAGACAATATTAATCTTGAAACTTTCTCCGGCAGAATGGAATTGAAACGTAAGATCCATCTTCTCAGCCGGAAGCAGATCGCCGCATTAACGCCAAAAGTATATGCCTGCTTCCTTAGCGGCGATGCCGTTGCTGCTGAAATTATTACAAAGGCTGCCGGGGATATCGCGGCATTGGCTGCCGCTGTCACTCCCGATGGAGAGTCCCGGATACTTTGTCTCGGCGGAATCTTCAAACTCGGACAGGAGTTCCGGGATATGTGTTCCAAAGCGTTGAAAAAACTTTGTCCCGGGTCCGAACTGGTTTTCCGGGACAACTTCGATCTGGCGAAAGGCGCTTGCCTGATGGTTCTGAAAATGTCGGGCTCTCAAGTAAATATCGGTGAGTTAGGACATGATAAAATATGAGCAAGTTCTTCAATCGTAAAATAGAACCGGATTTTAAAGGCTTCAAGGACTGTATTCTCAGAAAGACGCAGCCCATGAGAGTCTTTTTCGCCGAGATGTTCCTGGACTCGGGCATTCGGGACAAAATTATAGAACGTTTTTGTATTAACTGTAATCTGGATAGAAATGATCCTGTCAACTATTACCGGGCAGAAATTGCCTTGCAAAAATTTCTCGGCTATGACATGGTCAGGTGTTGTATTACTCCGGTTTTTCCCGATAATGTCAGTTCGAAAACCGCTAGTTTCGGTATCTCGGAAGATGCCGTTGCTTCCGGCCCAATTCAAAACTGGAAAGACTTTGAGCTTTACCCCTGGCCGGAAATTTCATCGCTGGATTTCTCTCCCCTGGATTGGCTGGAAAAAGAATTACCGCAAAACATGAAATGCTACGTAACCGCTCCCGTGGGGATATATAAAATGCTGCTCGGGTATGAGGATATGTTGTACATGATGTATGACAGTCCTGATTTAATGAAAGCCGTATTGGAAAAAGTTAATGCAATTCACGCGGATTTCGCCCGTACCGTGTGTGGATATTCTTGCGTTGGAGTGTTGTGGGGTTCAGATGATATGGGATTCAAAAGTCAGACATTCTTTCCGCCAGATTATATTCGGGAGACTATTCTTCCGGTACATCAAACCCAAGCCCGGATTGCCCATGAATCCGGGAAATTATATTTTCTTCATGCCTGTGGCAATCTGTCCGAGGTTATGGATGATCTTATCGATGCCGTAAAAATTGACGCAAAGCATTCTTTTGAAGACGCCATCGTTCCCGTGACGGAAATGAAAAGGCGGTATGGCGATAAAATCGCCCTGTTGGGGGGAATAGATATGGACTTTCTCTGCCGGGCAAATGAAACGGACTTGAGAAAAAAAGTCCGGAATGTTCTTGACATATGCCTGCCGAATGGCGGATACTGCCTCGGTTCCGGCAATTCGATCGCGGATTATGTACCCATGAACAACTTTCTGATCATGCTTGATGAAGGAAGGAATTACTTGTAAAAAACACCGGAGGACACGCCTATGAAAACAGATTTTATAAGCATTTTGAAAAATAAACTGATCGTATCCTGTCAGGCGCTGGCTGACAATCCGCTGCGCGGTTCTATTTTTATGTCAGCAATGGCACAGGCGGCGGTAAAGGGGGGAGCCGCGGCCATCCGCGCAAACGGCCCTGAAGACATCCGGGCAATCCGGGAAAAAGTTGATGTGCCGATTATCGGCATCAACAAAACGGCCCCGTCCGCAACAGTTCCGTACATCACCCCGGATTTCACGATGGCAAAAGCCGCATATGAAACTGGCGCGGACATCATTGCTCTGGACGCCACTCTCCGGGAACGTCCGGACGGCGCTACCGCGGCGGAACTGATCAAGCGGATCAAAGACGCACTCGGAGTCCCGGTAATGGCGGACGTCAGCACTTTCGAAGAAGGGATCAGTGCGGCCGAAGCCGGAGCTGATCTGATTGCAACCACGCTTTCAGGATACACCGGATACACGGTAAAAACCGAAGGTCCGGATTTAAAACTGGTCGAAGCTCTTTCCGGTTCCTGTCAAGTTCCGGTTATAGCCGAAGGCCGTTACAACACCCCGGAACTGGTTAAGGCGGCTTTTGATCGCGGAGCGCATGCCGTGGTCGTGGGCAAAAGCATTACCAACCCGGAATTCATTACCAGATACTTTCTGAACAAACTCAACGGAGACGGATAAGATGAAAATAACCGAAACCGTTAATGAAAACAGCCGGGACATCGATAAAAAACCGGTTGCGGAAATCCTGAAAATCATTAACGATGAAGACAAACAGGTTGCGCTTGCCGTCGAAAAAGCTTTGCCGGAAATCGCCGCCGCCGTGGAACTGCTGGTTAAGAACGTTGAAAATCGTGGCCGGATATTCTACATTGGCGCGGGAACCAGCGGCAGACTGGGGATTGTGGACGCAGCGGAGTGTCCGCCTACTTTCGGGGTTCCGCATGAAATGTTCCAGGGAATAATCGCCGGCGGCAAAAATGCGGTTTTCCGGGCCCGGGAATTCTGCGAAGATAAAGAATATATGGGCGCTTCCGACCTGGCCAGACGCGGATTCACCGCCAATGACGCAGTGGTCGGACTGAGTTGCAGCGGATCAACGCCCTATGTTCTCGGTGCGCTCAAGAAGGCCAAAATACTTGGAGCGGCAGCCATTGCCGTTATCTGCAACCCCGACGGGACGCTGGCGCAGGCCGCCGACGTAACCATCAGGGTTGTCACCGGTCCCGAGGTAATTGCCGGATCAACCCGGATGAAGGCCGGGACCGCCGAAAAAATGGTACTCAACATGCTGAGTACCGCCACCATGATCCGAACCGGGCGGGTTTTCGGCAATGCCATGGCCGACATGCAGATCAGCTGCAAAAAACTTGAAGGCCGCGCCGTGCGGATAATCACTAATGCCACCGGCGCCACCCCGTCAAGAGCCGCGGAACTTATTTCAAAAAATCGCGGAAATCTCAGAAAAGCCCTGGAGGAAGCGAAATGTCTGAACTGAAATATCTCTGTATCGGCGAAAGTACCGGAAACCGAATGGCCGAACTGCTTGAAATCGCCGGTGCAACCATTGATCGCATTCCCCTTGATGATTACCTAGAACACAACCAGCAGGAATATGCGGGGATGCTGTTCATGCCCGGTTATTTCGACTGGGACAGTAAGGTAAACGATAAAGAAGCGATCCTGCGCAAGGTAAAAAAATTCGTGGACAATGGCAACAGCCTTTACACCGAATACATCGAGTGCCCAGATTATTTATTTGTTCACAACACCTTCAAGATCAAACAGAATTATCCGCCGCGTCCGGTGGGGCTGGAGCGGTTTCTTGTCAGGAAAGATCATTTCGTCACCAAAGATTTCAGTGAACTAGCGATACTGCCGGTACGCAACTGCACGTTTCTTCCGGGACACACCAAGGATCTGGACGTGCTGGCGTCATTTGCCGTGGTTCGCGGAGTCCACCAGGCCGAGTACGAATTGCCGCACGAATGGGAAATGTTTCCGGCGTTGTGTGCCGGACACGGATTCCGGGAAATTTTCGCAACTTTTGAACTGTCGAAATACCGGGAACTGGAATTCCCGCTTGCCGGACAGTGGGAAAAGCTTATCCGGCAAATCGTTTTGTATCTTCTGCCGGAAACCGTCAGAGAGAATGCGGAAAAAAAGTTTGCCGCCATTCCGCTGCCGATGACCTGGACAACCGCCGGGAAGTTCCCCGCGTCAAAACGCCAACAACGTTACCGGGCCGCACTTGACAACCTGATGCAGTGGTACGACAAGTCCGGGGTGCTAGTCAATTCTGACGGCAGCGCCGGAGCGATGGAGGGATTCCGGTCATTCGATCATCGGAAACTGCCGATCATCCGTTCCGACTGCAATCTCCAGATCGCGCTGCTTATGGAATTATACGGACGACTTTCCGGCAATGAGCGCTACAAAAAAATATCTTCCAACCTTGTCGAGCACCTGTGGAAAAACGGCTTTCAGGACCGGAACCCGAAGCACAACACTTACGGACTCTGGAAATTCTATCAGGATTATGAAGATTTCCCCGTACAGGTTTTCTGCAATGACAATTCATGGGGAGCCACCGCACTGAGCGAGTTGTTTGCCCTGACCGGGAACCGGAAATACCTGGAGAGCGCCGGGCTTACGGCTGAGAACATCCGCCGCTGGCGCGTTCTGGAACAGACTTTCTGCTTTTTGGGAAAAATGCTTAATGAGGACGGGGAAAAATATGCGGAGGGCATACTCGCAAACTCCGAGGTAATGAATCCGTTTGTTCCTGCCATGTACGCCGTTTACGGTCATTTTTCCGGCAACTCCGATTTCATCAGACGGGCGGAAGAATTCGCGGAAAACTACGTTGATCATCCAACATCGGCACAGACCAATGTTTTCCCGATCCTGATGTATGCAATCTTGTTTCAACTCACGGCTAAATCCGTTTATGAAACCGAAATCAGACGAAGAGTGGAACGTTTCGAGAAACTGAAAACGAATTGCGGAGGAGTCAGAAACATCCTCTACAATGAAACAAAGGCGCGGAATTATTACGGGATATTGGAAGTTGACGTGACCCATAAACCCACGGATGAAATTGTCGATATCCTATATGTAAACGGGCCATTTGTCATTTCTGTTTACACCGCCTGGAAAGCCACGGGGGACAAATATTATCTGGACTTTTTCCACGATGTAATGGATTTTCTGTGTGCTGTCCAACTCACTTGCCCGAATACGAAGCTGCGCGGGGCCTGGATGCGCGGCTACGACTACCGTTACAACGATTACAACGGCGCCAACGGCGATATGGATTGGGGGCCGTTTTGCGTGGAAAGCGGGTGGTGCAATGCCTGGATCGGCCAGGCGCTGGCCATGTACCTGATGGATATGGATATTTTATTGATTTAAGTCGACCCCTTAAGAGTATCCCTAATAATTAAATAACCGAAAAAGGAAGGATTCATCGTGAAACAAACAACATTAATTATTGTTTTATTAGCAATATTAGCCGGAATCAACTCCCACGGAAAAGATAATCTTTTAAATAACCCCGGATTCGAAAAAACCGGCGGCAACCAAAAAAGAATATGGATTAAAGGCTGGGATTTCGGCAATCCTTTCGACGCGGATGCAGTATCACTTGCCGCAAAAGAAAAATATTCCGGGCAAAAATCGTTAAAATTCTCAGGCGAAAAAAAGACCGCCAAGCTTTCACATTTTCCCGCAACATCGGATTCGGATTATTTGCTTGAATTTAAAACCAAGTCAGTCGATATGCCGAAAAATGTATTGAAACTTGAACTTTTCGCTCACCCCGGCAAAAAACCTTTATTGCCTGATGGAAAATTCGAGGACGGCGGCAACCACAACTGGCGCAAACATGAATTCAGGATCAACAAAAGTAAACTGCCCGAAAAACTGAAAAGCATCTATTTGAGGATGGAATACCGGGGCGGCAGCGGCGGCGGAATATACCTTGACGATTTCAAACTGGTGAATCTCAATACCGGGAAAAACATAATCGTCAATCCGTCTTTTGAAGGTCTGCACAAAGTTTATGATATTGTTCAGCGCAATCCGGAATGGCACACCGAAGAATGGGCATATCTGAATATTCCCCCCCAAAACAGCGTAATCGACGATTCCCACGCCCACGCCGGGAAAAAATCATTGATGCTGGAAGGAGGGAAAAATGTTATTCTGATTACCTCGGGCATAAAACCCGTCGAGAAAAATAAAAAATATAAATTAACAGGATGGATTAAAAGTGCTGGCTTAAACAGGGGAACAGTTGAGTTTCGTTTGTGGCGGAAGAAAAAAACTGGCTGGAAAATGATTAAAAGCAATGTCAATCCGGTGGTATTTTGCGGCACGAAAGACTGGCATGAAATTGAATCGTTTCTGGCGGTTCCCGAAAACGCGGATTATGACGGAATTTCCGTAAGGATCTACCTGCCGTGCAACAACACGGGCATGGCCTGGCTTGATGATTTTTCACTAACCAAAGTTGAGAAAATAGCCGCGGGAAAATTCGGCAACTATTTAATCAATGCCGCTTTTGATCATTATGACAAAACAAAAGTTCCATTCTGGTGGTCTCCTTTGGAATTTCCCCAAACCAGGTTTAAAAACTGGAAGACTGAATATTTCGCGGTTGATGAACGGGAAAAAAGTCCTGTCCCGGAAGCCAAGGCATTGAAAATTAAATATCCTGATGAAACCGGTAAACCAATTACCGTTATCACGAATTGCATTCCGGCCGTAATTCCCTCCGGCACATATACTTTTTCGGTGTACTTAAAAGCGGATAAGGATAATTTCGATGTCGAATATTACGATTATTCGTTAAATAAAAAGAAAAAATTCAACGTAAGCAGGAAGTGGAAACGGTTTACCTATTCCAGTAATAGAAATAAAAGAAAAAAATTCCTGAACCATTTCAATTGCTGGCTGAGTCTCAAACAGCCGGGAACACTCTGGATGTGCGCGCCCCAGTTTGAAGCGGGAACCAAGGCAACCCCGTTTAAAAAGTCAAAGCTCGACAGTATCATGTCAATGGCTAACTCCCGTTCTGAAATGCAAACAGCCCAGATCCCGGAAGTATCCTGTCCGAAACTCAAAGGCAAGCCCGTGCTTGACGGCAAACTCGATGATGATTTCTGGAAACAGGCAAAGCCGCTTGGCGCATTCAAAACCACCGATACGGCCGGGGAGTTAAAAGTAGCCGGGACCAAAGTTTGGCTCGCCCGCAATTCCGATAATTTATATCTGGGAATTGCATGCAGTTCTCCGGGGCTGGAAAAAGTGAAGATCAAACCTTCGGATTCTCCGTGGAAAAGCGATGTGGCGGAAGTATTCATCAGTCCGGATGCGGCCGCGAGCAAATACTATCATTTCGTCTGCAACCCCGTGGGGACGACTTATTCCGAAACCGGATGCAACGGCGAGGGAACATTTAACGTTCCCTGGACCGCCAAAGTGAGTGCCGGACCGGATAACTGGACCTGCGAATTCGAGATACCTTTTTCGAGTTTGCCCTTTTACAAAAACTCCGATGTGTGGCGTCTGAACGTATGCCGGTTCCGCCGGATACCCGGAACTGTAAAAAATGAAATTTCATCCTGGTCACGGGTATTCAACGGATTTCACAGTCCGCTCCATTTCGGCAAAATTACCGGAATGAAGTCAGATGATGTTTCAGAACGTGGCTGGCGGATCGACAATTTAAAATTATCGGCGGGAGGAAAAGCAAAAAACCTGTCTTTATGGATATCCGGGGCGATATGCGGGATTTCAAAAATTAAAACAGAAATTACTTATAACGGGAAGACATATCCGGGAAAGCTGTCCGGCCGGATCATGAAAAGCGCTCGTAACGGCAAATTCGTTTTCACCGGACTCCCGAATAATATCAATCAGGGAAACCCCGAACTGTCGATTACGGACTCCAGCGATAAAATCCTTAAAAAGATCACTCTGGACTTCATTAAAAACCCACAGGGGTTCGATGCGGACCGGATCACGGTGTTTCCGGAATACTCCCTGTATAGCTCTGAAAATCACGCCAGGATCATAGCAGATAACCCTCTGAATAAAAAGCTGAAGATGCATGTCGTGGTAAAATCAGGGCATTCCGGTGTGGTTTCAGAAAAAAACCTGACTTTTTCCGGCAAAGGTAAAAAATCCCTGGATATTAATATCGGGAACCTTCCCGCCGGAAAATACGCAATCAGCCTTTACAACAAATCAGACAATTCGCTGGTGGCTTCCAGTACGCTTCAAAAAGTTTCTCCGGCAAAAAATATGTCAAGGTATAACCGGGAAAGGCGCTATATGGAAGTCAACGGCAAACCGTTTTTTCCGGTCCAGTATTACGGTATGCCTACTGAAGACTGGGCTTTTGCTGAATTGAAGGCCAAAGGTTACAACGTAATTAGCGTTTTTGCCATTCCCGGCCTGAGCAGGTTTGCTCCCCGAAGCAAAGGCTGGCGGGAGAAAACCGGAAAGTATTTGGATTTGCTGCATAAAAAAGGCTTTAAAGCTATTCTGTGGATTTCCGGCCTCAGCTTCTACAATCGTATGTTCGGCAGTAAAAAAGTGCCGTTCGCTACTTACAGAGATAAAGTGATTGAGCCTGTCCGGAGTTTTAAAAATCATCCGGCGATAATCGGCTGGTGGATTGAAGACGAACAGAGTAAAAACAGTTGGCATAATCACCGCGGATTCAAAGAAACCGATCTGCTTAAATTGTACGAGGCCATCAAGGAAGTCGATCCTTACCATCTTGCGTGGAATAATTTGCACGGTTCCCAGATAAGCAGAAGCTCGGAACCTTACGGAACTTTGAACTGTACTGACATCATTTCCGTTGATTATTATCCTTACCGCTGGGTGAGTTTTCCGCTGTCAAGCCAGCCGCTCGGACTCTTTGCGGACATTGCGTCGTATCTAGAGTATAACGCCTGTATCGCCCACAAACCAAGCATATATGCTTATCAGGTATATGGAGTGTGGGACGCCGCGCGCTTCCCGACAATGGAAGAATGCGTGGCACAGCATTTTATTGCATTGGTATACGGCGCTATTCCCATGCAGTATACCCGCCGTCCCGTCAGTAATGAACTCTTCGACGTCATGGGAAAACTCAATCTGCAAAGCAAAAAACTGTTTAACGAACTTTTCTCGAATCCCGAAGTCGAAAATATAGAGAAAGGAACCCGGACCGGGACCATACATTATTCCGTCTGGAGAAAAGAGAATGAGTATCACCTGATCGCCGTCAATTCAGCTTATGTTAAAACCGGCTTCTCCATAAATCTGAAACCCTTATGCATTGAAAAACATAAAACCGGCAAACCAGCGTTGGTGAATCGAAAAGATATTGAGGTTAAAGACTTTATCCTCTCGGATGATTTCAAACCGCTCGAGGCTAAAATATTTATTTTCAGAATTTCCCGATAAAAAGTGCTTGCAATTCGCCCCCTGGTATTATATTATAATATTAATCGCATATTATAATACCTGCAAAAAAAAGAAGGACTCAAACAATGAGAGACTATGTTCGTGAGTATCTGGACGAAATAGAAGAACATCTCGAAAAAATTTGCGCGGAGCAGAAAAACACGCTGGAACTTGCCGCCCGGATGATGGCGGAACAGATCAAAGCCGATAAACTGATATATATTTTCGGCAGCGGCGGCCACAGCAACATGATGGCTGAGGAAATGTTTCACCGGGCCGGCGGACTCGCCTGTATAAGTCCGGTTTTCGTTGACAGCATCCGCATACCGCATGTGCCGCTTGGCGAGCGCTCCCCCGGAATCGCCCCTTATGCGCTTGATTTCTACGGCATCGGGAAAGACGACCTGCTTCTTCTGGTGAACGGCTATGGTATCAATCCGGTGACTATCGAAACCGCTATCGAATGCAAAAAGCGCGGCGTGAAAGTAATCGCGGTAACTTCCACGGATTACGCCGAAAAACTGCCGAAGGATTTTCCCGGGCGGCATCCCAGCGGCCAGAATCTCCACGAAATGATCGACGTGGTGCTTTATACCTACATGAAGTATGGCGACGCCTTGATTAAAATGGACGGCGTTGCCAGCAAGGTTGGTTCATATTCCACTTTCGGCAACGCTTTTATTTGCAATTCGCTGGTCTTGAAATGCTGCGAACTGCTTGTTGATGATGATATCGAACCACCGGTGATCAACAGCATCAACGTCGAGGGCGGCCTTGAAAAGAACGAAAAGCTTTACGCCAAATACCGTCCGGTTATCCGCTGGTTATGATGATGAAAAAATCATGGCAACCCGGTAAAAAGTATCATCCGGCTTTCTGGCAATGGCAAAAAGAAACCCCGGTTGCAATTCTTGAAGAGAACGAGCTGCCGGTTTGGGGAAATGCATCTGATACAGTGTCGGCGGTGAAAGCGATGGGCGCTTCCATGGTGCGCTATCCGGCGATCCGCTGGGGGGTGCACAGTTATGACTCTTCGGAATTCCTGCCTAAATATCCGGGACTGGGTAATCGAGACCTTTTCGGCGAAATCTTCACCGAAATGAAAAAGAATTCCATAAAAGTCATGGCTTACTGCCACTACGGAGTGCTGCACCGGCACGCGGCGGAAATGCATCCTGAATGGCTGGCGAAGGATGCCGGCGGCAGTCCGGCAAGATGGAATGGCAAAGACCATCATTACCGGAGCTGCATGGTAAACAACGATTTCGTTCACCATATGCGGAAAGCCATTCACGAGCTTTGTTCGAAATATCCCATTGATACTCTGTATCTCGACGGACCTACATTTTACGGGGAATGTTATTGTGAACACTGCCGTAAACGATACCGCCGGACATACGGCGAGGATATGCCGGACCGCTTAAGTTTCGAGAACGGCTCCAGACAAAAAAACAATCGGCTCCGGGATGCGGCGGTTTCGGGAATCGTTAAAGATTTGAAAAAAGAACTTAGCGAATTCCCGGAACTGCCCATCCTTTTTAATATGACCATGCGTTATCATCCGATTCACGGCTGCGGGATTCCGGAGGAAACGGTCAAATGGGCGCAGGGCGGCAATACCACGGAAGTCCATCGTCCAGGCTCTTTCTGGACAATGCTCCAAAGTGTCCGGCTGGGAGCGTCACTGGAAAAAATATCGATGTGCTATCTTCCCCCCGGCCCTTACGAAACCCTGCGTAACTTCGCAATGGTTGAACTTGAAGTCCTTTCCGGCGCTTATCTGATGCACGGGGCCACCCCAATGCTGGGAACCGTATCGACTTTTCTTAACGACGGAACGGCGGGAAAACTGATGTCGGAACAGGTTGAAAAGTTTTCCAGGTTTCCGGAAATCTATTACCGCGCCGCGCCGATAAAAGAGATCGGACTCGTTTACTCCCGGACCAGCGCCGAGAATTTCGCCTGGGATGAACCCTCGAAAATTAACGATAAGTTTTCCGGGGCTTTCCGGGCGCTGCTCAACGAACACATCCATTTCGATACTTTTCCCGATACCCGGATAACCCGTGAAAAGCTTCAGGGATACCGCGCCCTGTTCATTCCCGGGGGCATATCCCTGAAAAATGAATGTCTCGAAACGCTCCGCGAATATGTTCGCGATGGGGGAACCATGCTGGTTACAGGAAAATTCACCCTCATCGGGGAAAACGGCGAACCGCTGAACAATTTTGCCGCGGCAGACCTGCTGGGAGTAGACTTCATAAGCGGTCCGCCAGATGCCCCTTACCGGGCAAGGGAATACCGCGAAACCGGCCCTATGCACGGCTATTCGCAAGTTCCCGAAGTATATCTGCAGTTGACCGGGTCCCGCATCGCTTCTGTTGTCAGCGCGAAAAACCTCCTGACTCCCGTAAGCGACGCGCAGGTGGGAATCCCGGAACTGAAGCGCTGGCTGGACTACACAATCGTTAAAGCGCACGACAATACTGAAACACTCGCAAACCTGTACCTGCCGGCCGGAGGAGCTTTCAGCGCGCCGCTTGAATTTCCGCTGGGAACGCCGCCGGGGATCACGCTCAACCATTACGGCAAAGGCAAAGTCATTTACGTTGCGGCCCCCATCGAGGAACACTACGAGCGGCGACGCCTCCCGGAAACCCGCAAGCTGCTGAAATCACTGTTCGGGATACTTCTGGACAATAAATTTATCATCGAGGTTGACGCACCGCCCGGCATCATCGTCAATCTTACCGGAGACGGCGGCCGTTTTTTCCTCCACTTGCTCAATTACACCGGAACCATGCATGAAGACGGATATGCCGTCGAGTACATTGCTCCAGTACACGATATAAAAATAAAGCTTTCAGGAATTCCCGGAGAGTGTACATTAAAGCAGGTTGGCGGCGGTAAAACGCTGAAACCGGCGAAGGACCGGACATTCAACATCGATCGGCTGGAAATATTCGATTCATACATCATTCAGCCGGAAAATTGATTGATTTTAAAACCCGAAGGTGAATTATGATACAATCAGTGGTCAGGGCGTTCCAGATACTGGAAACTATTAAAAACAAAAGCTCGCGCGACGGGATCGGGCTTGTTGATATCGCAACAGAATTGAAATTGGAGAAGTCAACCGTTTACAACCTGATCAAAACCCTGCTGGCACAGGGATATGTGGCACAGGACGGCAGCGGGGGCAAATACCGCCTCGGGGAAAAATTGTGGGACCTGGTTCACGGGGAATTAGGCGACGAATTTCTTGAGGAACTTGTAACACCTTTCTGTCGCGATCTGCAACAACAGACCGGAGAAAACATTTCCTTTGTGGCCTACCGCGCGGGAGTTCTGAAAATCATATGCAGGATACTCTGCGATAATGAACTCATTGTGGCCCCGAATAATTTCAAACCGCTCTACACAACTTTTTCAGGACGCTGCCTGCTGGCGCAACTGGATAAGAATCAGCTCGAACATATTGTCAACGTTCTTGGATTCCCGGGGGAAACCTGGAACGGAATCAATGACTTCAAGTCGTTGCACTATGAACTGGAAACCATTAAAAAAACGGGGAAACTTATTTTTGAATCATCCGAAAGGCAATTGGGAGGAGCTGCATTCATTATTGAAGCTCCGGCAAGATTCGCTCCGCTGGCTGTCGGCACCGCCCTCCCCCTTTTCAGGTTCAGGAGAAAGAAAAAACTCATCATATCGGCTTTTTCTGAATTTTCATCACAAATAACGGCCCTTATACATAGTGAATAAAAATGGAAAAAAGATGAAAACATCAATTCTCAAATTCAAAGGAAAAGACCGGAACGGTAAACTGCAAAACATCGCGGAAAAATTCTGTAAACACGAATTCAACATCCTGGGAAGCGGCTGGCGGAATGTCCGCTACGGCATGACATGTCCCGGTTTTGAAGGGAAAAATTATTCCGTAGCAACCGCTCCGGTGGTTCCGGAAGAAACCATTCCGGAATTTTACAGGGAAAAGCATGCAACCCTTACCGGACTTATCCAAAAATTCGTGCCGGGGTATGAATATATCGATTGGCAGATAGATTTTAAATCAGGGGCTAGGTTCGATGCCGGAACTCATCACAGCAAGCTGCAATACGGGGTGGTTGAAGGAGTTGACGCAAAAGTGTCCGCGGACCTTGGAAGGCTTTATCAGCTCCCCGTCCTGGCTAAAGCTTACCGGGCAACCGGCAACCGCAAATATAAAAATGAAGCACTGGCACAATTGCTGGACTTTATGGCTTTCAATCCATGCGAGTACGGCGCCGCATGGCGGGCAAACATGAACGTCTCAATCCGCGCCGCCAATATTATTGCTTCAATAGATATTCTGGAATATGAAAATCCGGACGAGGAATTACGCGGGGAAATCCGGGAAAACCTTGCCGCCCACGGCAATTATATCTTTGAAAACCTCGAATTCCCGGAAGAGCATTTCCATCCTAACCACTTCATCGCCAACCTTGCCGGGTTGCTGATGACGGCCTGCGCGGTCAAGGAATCCTGCGCACAGTCCGGGAAATGGCATGATTACGCCCTGGACATGCTGAAAAAGCAGATTATTTCCCAGAGTTATCCCGACGGCGTCAACTTCGAGGGCGCCACAACCTATCATTGCCTGGTCCTGGAAATGATTACCGATGCACTAATTTATGCAGCCAGGAGCGACGGCGCGGAATCACCCGGAAACATCCGGGAGTGGTTTATGAAATCCCTTGACCCCGAAGCCGTTGACCGGCTCCGAAAAAATTTTCAGGCCGCCAGGGACATAATTCAGCCGGACGGACTGGTTCCGGTTGTGGGCGACAACGACTCCGGACGCTTTCTCTATCTGGAAGGTCTGGAACTCGATAAACGCGATTACCGGTTTCTCCCGGTGATCGGGGCATGGCTTTTTGAAAATGAGTCCCTGCTGACCAGCCACGATTCCAGGCATATTGAATATGCCGAAATCATCACCGGACAAAAAATCAATTTTTCCGATACGCCACGGATTTTACAAAGCGCCGCTTATCCGGACGCTGGGTATTTTATCATGCGGGATCATGAGGACGGCTATGCTTTCATCAACTGTGGACCGATAGGAACCGATGGTAAAGGCGGACATTCCCACAACGACAAACTGGCCCTTACTTTACAACTGAAAGGTAATGATATTTTTGTCGATCCCGGTATCTATACTTACACCGCCAGCGGATATTTCCGAAACCTGTACCGTTCGGTCAAGGCACATAACACGCTTTGTCTTGACGGCCGGGAACAAAACACCTGGGGAATTGACAATCCCTGGTGGGGACTCCGTGAGGAGTCAAAATGCGAATGCCTGAAATGGGAAAGCTCCAAGGACGAAGACATTTTTGCCGGAAACCATCACGCATATGAAAAACTTGATTGTGCCGCAATTCATCAACGCACCGTACAATGGAACAAGAAAAAAAGGGAAATCCAGATAGTCGACAAGCTGTCCGGAAAAAAAGACATTCCCGCAAGTGAATGCGGTTTTATCCTTGCTCCCGAATGCCTGATCACCCGTTTCAACGGAAAAAATATCCATCTGCAAAACGGAACCGTACAACTCGAAGTCAGCGCGGAAAACGGCGAATGGAAAACTGAACCGGCATTTTATTCTCCTGGCTACGGAATGAAAATATATACCCAGCGGCTGGTTTTAAAGCTGCCGGACGGTATTGTAACAAATAAAACAACAATAGGCTATTGATGTAAAATGTCGCGTAAAGTTAAAATCTGCACAATCTCGATGGACGCCAGATTGAATCCGGAACGTTCACTGGATGCGGCATGGACTGAAGTTGAGGACAAAATCACTGGCGGCACAATTGATAATCCGGATCTTTTCCTGTTGCCGGAAGCGTGCTTGACCGGACTTGCCGCCGACAGCTTGACAGATGAGCAATGGTATATTGTTCCCGGAGACCTGAACTGGCAAAAATTCAGTAAACTGGCCCGGAAATTCAACGCATATATCGCCGCTTCGGTTCTTACTTTGCGGGATGGGAACAGATACAATTCCGTTGTCCTGTTCAGCCGCAAAGGACGGCAGGTTTTTATTTACGACAAAACCTATCTGACAAAACCGGAGTTGGCGGCCGGGCTGACTCCCGGCGCGAACAATCCTGATTGTTTTACCGCCGATTTCGGGAATATCGCCTTCGCCATTTGTTTTGATTTGAATTTCCGGGAACTGTTTGAAAACTATCATCGCAAAGGCATGGAAGTCCTCTTGTTTCCGAGTTATTTTCCCGGCGGCCGGATTCTAAGTAATTTAGCTTTTGACTTTTCCACTTTCGCCGTTTCAAGTCACGCCCAGGGAAATGAGAGCGTTTTTGTAGACGACTACGGCCGAGAACTTTCCCGCGCGAATATGTTTACCCCGGCCTTGACACAAATCCTGGAACTCGATTCCGGAGTATTCCCCATTTCCGGCAATCTGGAAAAAGTCGATAAAATTAAATCCCAATACGCAGATGCCGTCGAAATTGAAATCCATCGACCGGAAGCAAAAATGGTTATCCGCGTTGTCGGAAACGGCTTGACCATTGATAAACTGAAAAAAGAATATGCCTTAATCTAATACCGGATTGCAATCTATCTATTACTGTAATCTTATAAAAGAAAATTTTTTTGAATGAATAGAAAACAGCGCCTTTTCAACACATTTGCGGGTAAGACCGTTGACCGGCCGGCTTTTAATTTTTATGAAATAAACGGTTACACGGAAAATCCGGACAATCCTGATCCTTTTAATATTTTCAGCGATCCAAGCTGGAAACCTTTACTGGAACTGGCTGAAGAAAAAACAGACAGGATGGTCTGGGTACAGGAGGTTCCAGTCACGAACAACTCGCGAGCTGCAAGTTTGTATCCTTCCGGTATTATGAATGAAAGAACCGAGATAAAGGATAATAAAAAACATTGCATTACTGAAATCAAAACCCCGAAAAGCATCCTTAAGAATCATTATGTAACGGAAACGGACATCAATACAAGCTGGTGCGTTGAACACTTGATAAAAGGTTTTGATGATCTCGAGGAATGGACAAAACTGCCTGATGGCGAACTTTGCGGGGAACCTGATATTTCGCGGATATTGCTGATGGAAAAAGAACTTGGCAATACCGGATGTCCTATCATCGATATCTGCGATCCTATTGGATTTGTCGGTTCAATGATGACAATGGAGGATTACACAATTTTTGCGATGACCGAAAAAGATATTTTTCACCGGGCGCTGAAGAAAGCCGCAAAATATATATATTGGCTCACGGAAAAACTGACCACGGCCCTGCCTGGACGCGTCTGGCGGATCATCGGACCGGAATTTGCTTGCGAACCCTATCTTCCTCCCGCGCTGTTTCACGAATATGTTTATGAATATGACAAAGCCATTGTGGACATTGTCAATGAAAGTAATGGATTTGCCAGGATACACTGTCACGGCAGACTGAAGGCAATTCTTGACGATATAGCCTCAATCGGCTGCATGGGGCTTGACCCCGTTGAACCTCCTCCCCAGGGAGATGTTGATCTTTCCTATGTTCGTCAAAATTACGGCGGGAGCATGGTCCTTTTTGGGAACCTTGAAGCATCCGATATTGAAAATCTTCATGTCGGGGCTTTTCGGGAAAAAATAAAAACGGCATTGAACGAAGGAACAATGGGGAATGGTCGCGGATTTGTCTTAATGCCGTCCGCATCTCCCTACGGGCGGAAGCTTTCTTCCACGGCCATGAAAAATTATGAAGCAATAGTCAACGAAATGGAACAGCTTTAACCACCGCAAAAAGTATTCGCCTTTTTCTATTTTCCATTTTTCTCAGCATCCCGGCGCCTCCCGAGTGCAAGGTTTTTCATGCAATTTGCGGACTGAAAGCAGAGATTATCACTTTTTTACAGCAGCAGTCTCTATAAACTTGCTCCATTGATCTGCTTCCGCCAGCTTCAAAAGTCCGCGAATTCTGTGTACTTTGCTTTCTGCTTCCTTCGAGAACTCTGAAATTGGATAAAATGGGCCATCTGCAATCATGGCAAGCGGATCGTCCGCCAGCATTTTAAGAGAAGCAAGGGCCAGGTTTCTAGCGGAAACAACCTCTATTTCTCCAAGACCGACTTTCACTATTTCTTTTTTAAGCCCATGTCGATGTAGTTTTTGAAAACATTCATTATCCGGTTTTTTATAGAATTCTCTTGGCCCGGCCGGAAACAGGGGCATGGGAATGCGGCGAATTACTTTCCCTTCAGCGGAAAGCGCCAATCCATTTGTCAGATATGGCAAATCACAAGCATCTTCCATCGCATGTAAAAATGTACAATAGTACATCCCCGCGCCAAGAAAAAGGAACTTGCCGTCTCTCAATAAAATATTTCCCAATGGACCGGCCAAGGAACAGCATGGAGTATTCTCATCGTCGCCTTTCAGGAACTCGGTTGCCCTCTGCCCCCATGCGGCAGTTGAATGCACAGGGTTAGATCCCCTGAGAACTCCTTCCTGTTTCCAGAAACTGTTTGCGACCGCACCTGTGTTAGCTTCGCTGCTTTTCGGGTCAAAAGGAACCGGATTCTCAATATATGGACTGCCATCGCCAAGATCGTAAATGCATTGATCTGTATAAACGGGCATGGCAATAAGACCGTTTTCTCCGACAGTGGTTTTCAAGGCGTTTATTACTGTAGCGGGGCCGCCATCGACTTTACCGAACGAGGACAAAGAGCTATGGACGAAAAGAGTATCCCCGCCTGCAATCCCGATTTGTCTCAAACCATCAAGAAAATCTTTTTCATCAACATGTGTAAATTCCGTAATTTCAACATAGCCGGCTTTAGCAAGTTTCCGCAGGTCACGCATGATTTGCCGTATTTCCGCATCGTTAAAAGCTTTTTTCCGTTCAAGTTCCCGAAGCTTTACAGCTTCGGCAAGGTTCCTGTTTTTGCCACACCAGTTAAGGACGCCTCTCACGTTGCCGGCCCTTGATCCCGGCAAACGTTCCGCCGGGGACAAGCGAGGCTGATCATATGGAAGGATTCCGGGATCAGCTAATTTTACAATCCAATCTTCCGCTTGTCGAAAAGCCGCCGGCAAGAGCGGTTTTGCTTTATTTTCCGGAACTAGTTTTTTTATTACCGCTGAATTGTCCTCAAGATACCGCACGTATGTTTTGGACGGGGCATCTTCAAGGCGCATGAGGGATTCAACACATCCGGCATAATAATCAGCCTCAAATTGGGCTCTTTCAATATCTCCGCTATCCAGAATAGGATTGATGGTGTCCCTGGCTGCTTTAATAATATTTTTTGTCCAGGCCCGTCCTTCATTTTCTCCAGCAAAGGCCATAGCGTATAGATATGCAGCTGAGCTTCCGATCACGAACGGGTATAATTTCGTATCTATTTTATCCCATGTAAGCTCTGTATTGTGATGGTATAATTTTGAACTCCCATTGAACCATAGAGTGGGCGTCCCGAAAGCGGGATTGTTCAGAATGCAATCATCGCCATAATATCCCCTAATATCAGAATAACAGTATTGGGAGGCGAAACCGTCGTTGAAAACCTTGTGGACCAGATCCAACCACTGGAAATCGCCGCCCCAAGGCAATGCGGCGCTGCTATGATTAAAGGCAAGGTTCTGTTTGTACAAATTGGAATAATCAAAATTTCCCAACGGGGCATCCAAACTCACGGCCGTCAAAAAGGAACGCCTTTTCCCGATGCTTTTTTCAAAAAAATGTGACAGCCCATATTGTTCCCACATAAGCAATGAACGAATAGAACGTTTGGGACAAGGCAAATCCCCCTTGGCCACGGCTTTCTTTATCGCCGCCAGAATTTCAACAGCCCCGGCCGCGCCCATTGCATCATCACAGGGAAAAGGTTCATAGATGTGTGCTATAGCTAATGTCTCAGCGCTTTCAGGGATTTCACCGGGAAGAGCGGCACTAACCGTAAGAAATTTATCTTCACCGAGTTTTCCGTCAACCGTCACCTTTACTCTTGTACGTTTTTTTGCCATCAAATCCGTCAGCCTTTTTCCTTCCCTGGGAGACAGGGAAAACAAGATTTCAGGCGGTTCATCCGCTGTCGGATACCAACCTGGGCCGCTGGAAAAACTATTTAAAAACTGATGACTGTCAGGCGCGTCAAGTGGAATGTCATTCCATGCGCAGAGCAATCCCAGCGCATTGCTGGAATTTATGCGTTTGCGTAAAAGCGGAGATGGTTGATTAGAAGAAAATATAAATTTTCCTTTCCAGGGAGTTTTCCCGTAAGAGAACTCACCAACTACTTCAGCCACTATTCCTTCCGGGGGAGTGGGGGGAGAAAACGGTCCTATGCAGAGTGGTTTGCTGGCGGAATCCACTAAAAGATCAGTGTTCCCGTTTTCGTCAATAATTTCCACCTTGGCGAAATCGCAATCCCACCCCATTGGCATGATATGGTCCAGGAAGGCGGTTTTTCCGTCTGCCGGAGCTTCCAGTTTTTCCACATCCAATCCAAGTTTTTTAAACTCTTCAGCTCCGTATTCAGCAGATGCCCTCCAGCTTTTAAACCCCATGCGTTTTTCATATTCATAAAAATTGACCGCTCTCCGCCACATGGCGTCAAAGTCAATATATCCATCCAGAATTTTCCAGATTTTCGATATGTTCATAATAATTCCTTACAATTGTTTTTCCTCTTCCTGATTTTGAAACGAGAGCGCCTACTGATTATCTGGCAGACACAAGTATAATTTCGTTTTTCCCGCAGGCAGTTCTTCCGTAAACGAAGTAATACCTGCGCCGACCCGTTTACCGGAAATCAGCTCCGTAACGTCACTACTGTGCGGCAAACATATCGTTTTGGCCCCTTTAGCCGATGTGTGAAGCATTATATAGCTTTTGTTTGCCGTGAGTACATCCCCGCTTCTTGCGTAGACATGGACTCCGGCATAATCACAAAGTCCCGTCAGCAGTTCCCTTGTAAGGGGCATCAGAGTATAAACGGATTTCCAGCCGGGAAATTCCCTGACCGCCAATGCCGCTTTTCCATCGGCCGTGCCCAGTATTCGCGCCTGTGGATCATTTACGTAAAAGATCGGGCCGACCTGATACGGCTTGAATTCCGTCGCCAGCTTGGTTATGGGATTATTCCGGTCAGTTATCTTCAAGCGGATTTCTTTCTTTTCATCTATCTCCGTCAGACCGATCCCTGTCAGTTCCTTCATCATTTTCACATCGAAACCCTTGTCCGTAATAAAGCCGGGCGCGTAACACCAGACGGCAACCGAATTATTTTTCCTGACTTTCCGTGCTATCGCTTCGCGGAGACCGGGAGTAGTATAATACAGGTTCATGAAAATATAAACCTTATAATCCGGCATCTTGGGATTGGCGATATCTTTTAGCAAATAAGCATCAAAAGGAGCTCCCATTCTCAGCGCTTCCTTATTCAGTTTCCATGTAAGGGCAGTCCGGAAAGGATTATTATTGTATTCTGTATAATATACGCTTTCCGTATCAAACAGCAATGCTACTTCAGCCGTGGGGGTTCTGTCGTGTTTGATCGCTTCATCGAAAATCTTCTTCATTCCGGCAATCGTACGCATTAAGTCTTCCTGATGAAAGATATAGTGCCCGACAAGCGGGAACCACCACAGACCATATCCCCGGGTCAAAGCCAGGCCCGTACTCCTGCGGATGGTCTCAATAGACTCCTCAAGGCTCTTTGTTCTATAACTCAGATCGCGGTTAAACAAGTGTGTCCGCAAATCGTTTTCGGCCAATATCAGCTTATTACGCAACCTCTGGGAACCGGTAAAGGCATTGATATTTGCTCCGCACGCCCCTCCGAGACGGGTACGATAGCTAATTGGGGTCACAAAACAATCGATAAAAGGTGAATCAAGCACTTCCGCGTATCCCAGATGCCCCGTATTGGCAAGGCGGTTTGTGCCTCCACGAAACAATGAATATCCTGAATAAATGATAACAATCTTTTTCCCGTCTGATCCCTCTTTTATGGCCCGGCAGGTCTCAATTATGTTCCGGTTCGTCATATAGGTCATGTAACACCGGAAATCAAACACCTGCCGCGACTTGGATTTATAGCGAAAACAGAACTTTTCGGTTTGCTGCCTGAAGCGGGGAAGAGGGACTGCCGCATTTTCAAAGGTCACTGTGTCATTGTCCCATGCCTTACGCAAACTGGATACATTATCCGCATATTTCTCGCGTAACCATTTCCTGAAACTTCTGTGGGTTGCTTTTGAATACCCGGTCATTCCATTGGAGTATCCGGGCCAGTACCATTCAGCGGATCCGCCGCCGCCGGGCAGATAGCCGACAATATGACCGGCATAATCGCTGGCTTCAATATGACTGACCATGGCGCGTATTGCTCCGGCAGAAAGTTCGAGCCATTTTTCCGACCCAAGCGGCGCGTGTCCCCGCCAAGTCATTAATTTACCATTATCATAATACTTAACTTTCTCATCCGGATATTTCCTCTTGAACCACGCAGGGGCGTTTATGTATACAGCGGCTATTATTTTTGCCTGGGGATTTGCTTCAATTATTCTGCGAATTTTTTTATCAAGAAGAGTAAAATCATACTCGTCTTCTCCTTTCCAGAACAAGTTGATGAAAAAATGACTGGTCGATACAAGATCAAGTCCGGCAGCGGCAAAATCCCGTAAAGAGCCCACATATGGAACTTTTCCTTTTACCTTGTCTTCCATTTCCTTCTGACGCAGACATTTTGGAAAAAATATCATTGGAGCACAAGGCTTGTTGTTAATAAAAAGAGTATCCATCCCCTTATGAAGCCTGATGGAAGAAGTGGATACTTTTTCAAATTGATCAATTTTGGGCAGACGCTTCTCGTATTCAGCGGTCATTTTCAACTTTTTCTTGAATTCCGGATCGTATCCCTTGAAATTTCCCAGATACGCCAGGGTGTCAGCGAGTTCGATGGTCTTCTTCGGATATTTTTCTTTTTCCGAATCGTAAATTTTCCTGACCGCTTCGTCGCTGAGAGCTTTTGAGTACATCCGCAAATCATTGACAAGGGCGTCAGAATTGTAAACATTCCATTTCTTACCGCTGATTCGCTGAGCGCCTATTGAAATGGGATATTTATTGGGCTTTAGCAGTTCATGGGTTTCTTTTTTTTCCATGACAGGAACTCCATTAATATATATTCTGATTTTCCCATCATTGAAGGTTACTGCCAGGTGACGCCATTTTTTTGAAGGAAGTTTTGGGTCTTGCCCTGGAAGTATCAATTTTTGTGCCTCTGGATATCTAACCGTACCGCCATACGTGCGGCCTATTGTTTGAACACCGCATCTCTTTTTAGTACCTCCGGGAATATAAGTAAACCTGGGACAGAAAAAATTCCTTCCCAGCATTGCAAAGCTGTATTGAATGGCATTCGGCAGCCTGCCTTTAAAAATCAACGGACAGAAACCATATGCATTGGGCAATATCCAAAGAGAAAAACTAAGTTGTTTGTCCGTCTGCGGAAGTGATTCCTGGTTGGGAATGAATATTCTGGCGCCTGAGGCGAGGCGCAAGGCGTTATGTTCTATCAAAAAATCCGCACTTTCAGAAACACATTTTATTTTGCCTGTTTCATCGGTAATTTCTTTTTTTCCTTTTGCTCCGCTGAAGTCAAAATGAAACACCAATCCCTCTGTATCATCCGCTTTCGAAAGTATTGGCAGGATCAAAAACGCCGTAACAAAAAGCGGGATAATCAAATTTTGTAATTTCATAATTTTTTTATTCCTTTATTATTTTGTAATTTGAATATTTTTATATAATTTAATTTTACGGAGAATTAACCAGCTTTTTCTTTTCTATAACCCTTGAATTACTGATCTTTATATTATCAAGCCAGTAAACGGAATGATTGTTCGCTGGACTTGAAAATTCAAATGATGTGGCCTCTCTGTAATTTTTATCCAATACCGGTAGTGTAAACTTTTCAGTTGGCTGATTTGGACACGTTACCGATAATGTCCATTTTCCATTGTTTTCTTTGCCATTACCTACGCTAAGCTCAAAATGAATCCATTGGTTATCAGGCAAATTCATTAACTTTTTTCTCGTTGCGAAAAGCTTGCTGTCACGTATAATAAACATTGGTCCTCGAGACACTTTAGGAATTCCGTAAAACCACCAGTAATGTCTGATTTTCGCTCCCGGTCCGATACGAAGGTCAAAACTTACGGTTGTAATCCCTGTACAGTGTTTAACATCGTAGTGCAGCACCGGCAAACGTCGCCTTGAAGGATTCTTAATTGGAGCATCTTTTACCATAATGCATCGGCCTGTTTTGCCTTCCGGATCTTCGCTGATGAGAATTCGGTCGTCCTTTTCAGTCCAGGCACGGCAGTTTGGGGGCCGCCTGCGCAGGCGGCAATTATCAAAAGTGTCCTCCCTGATTACGCGGAAATATTTCTCCAGCCGCGGAATAAGATGATCCCAACTGTCCAGAGACGGCAAAGAACTGTTCCAGGCCAAGGTTTGTTTTTTTAAATTTGCGGCAATATCCGGATGCTCGGACACTGTATTATCTGTTTCGCCGGGGTCCTTATCCAGATTATACAGTTCTGCTTTAGAACCATCCTGATTGCAGTAGAATTTCCATGGTCCTTTACGAATAGCAAGCTCCGGGGGCTGATTATGCGAATCACCTCTAACCGGGAATAAATAACGCCAATATAGGGGTTTCTGTCTGTGTCGCACCTTACCGAACAAAATGCCGGATACGTTTTCGCCTTTCAGGTTAAGTCCTTTCGGAATAGGAGTCTTGGTAATCGCGCATACGGTAGGCAGCCAGTCAATGGCCGAAATAACGCTGGTTTTGTCAACACGTCCGGCAGGAACATGCCCCGGCCACCAGGCAATACAAGGAGTACGGACACCGCCTTCGTAAATACTGCGTTTACGGCCCCGGAAATTCCCGGCGGAACCGGCCGCCGGATTATAATTCGTTGAAATAGCCGCAACTTCCGGCCCATTATCGCTGGCAAAAAATATCAGTGTCCGGCGGTCCAAGTTATATTTCTTTAAATCTTTCATTAATATGCCCAATTGGGCATCCATGGCAGTAATTGCCGCCATATAGGTTTTTAATCTTTGCAAGCGGCGTTCCGGGTCTTTTTCTTTCATAAGATAGTTGCGAAATGTTTTTGGGAATTTGCTGTAGTCAACATTGTCTACAGTGAGATGGTCATATACAGCAAGTTCTTTTTTCGAGGGCGAAAGCCTGGCATGGGGAACATAAGTCCAAATATTCAGATAAAACGGCTTCGAGCGGTTTTTCTTAATGAAGTCACGCGCCGCATTAAAAATGGAATAGGTTTCCTGGCATATAAAATTTTTCGAGTTGTATGTCAACCGTCCTGTTTTTGGGTTAAGGTTATATAAGTTTTTACTTATTCTTCCTTGAAAGAAATCTTCATATTTGAAATCAAAACCGAAATCGGAAGCCAAATCATTTCCTTCTCCTTTTTTAATAAGATATGCATAGGAATTCTCACCTGTTTTGTTTTGCAGCGCATTTCTATATTTTTCTGTGCGATTTACACCCTTTTTCAGTATATTGATCTGGTTTTTGAGGGAACCTACTCCCATATGCCATTTGCCGCTGTGCCCAGTTACATAGCCGTTAGCTTTCAGCAGTTTGCTCAGTGTCGGGAATTTTTTAACATCTAATCCGTAAGGGCAGGTTTTTTTCCGGATAGTTTTAAGAGGTACTGAGGGGTTGGGAATATAATTAAAACCTAACTCGGCAGGATATCTGCCTGTCATTATCGCCGCGCGGGTTGGAGCACAGACAGGAGCATTTACGTAAAAATTCTCGAAACGTGTTCCTTCCTTTGCAAGACGGTCCAGGTTTGGTGTTTTTAGATAGGGATGATCAAAACATCCCAAATCCCCCCAGCCTTGATCATCGGTGAAGAGCAGAATAATATTAGGCGATTCACAATTTTGTTCAGCTTCATTTTGTTTTAGTGGAGCCGATGGTTTTGGAACCAGTGTTGCCTTATTTTGCGCGAACGTCATTCCCGCGGTCAGTGAAAATGCGCCGATCAAGGCTTTGCGCCCAATATTCCTGGCCCAATTTTTACTTATGCCAAAGCTTGGCCCCGTGAAGCTTTTCCGGTTAAAGAAATTCCGTTTTTCTTCTGCTTGGTTGACTTCACTATTTATGATCAGCATGATATTGCTCCCCCGGTATTATTTATAAAAATTATGTAATAGTATAGAGTTTTTCAAATTCTGATATTCCAGCGCTTGTCCCGGACGCTTACCCTTATTGTCAGATTCCGGCCTTGAGAAAACTCGTATTGCTTGTTGTGCCGGTTTCATCCGGCTGATTATAAAGATCCGATATGCCGTGGGCCGCCGCATGTCCGTCAAAATAAAGCACGTTAGCCCGGCCTTTAAAAGCGCTGTGCGGTAAACTGTCGACTGCATTCTTATAGGTATCCACCGCCCTGGGATCACTCGCCCCGTGCCGGTAAGATAAGGTATATATGGTAGACACTGCCGGTGTTGTACGGGCGTTCGTATCCGCGGCAAATACGGCGATGGAAGCTTTCCTGACGTTGTTTGTTTTGCGCAGAGAAAGAGTTTCACTCCCGGAAACCAATGGAGTTCCATCAGAGGTTAAATATCCGGAAAGACGTGTATTCGCGCCATAATGCGTATGGTAAAATTCCGGTGGTGTGTGGTTATAACTCCCCCACTTAACTTGTTCGGCCGGACATGCGAAAGTGCCTTCAGGAGTGGAGGTGTTAGAACTTTTTCCAGGAAATATCACCCCGTAATTATGTGACGTAGGATTTGTATATCTTCCCGAAAGTATGTTATACCAAGTATGAGTGCCTTCACTAAACCTTACAGGAACTATCCAGCCATCATGGTCACTGGAGTAATTTGTCTGGGCAATGCCAATCTGTTTGAGATTGTTCAGGCATGAAATCCCATATCCCGCTTCCCTGGCTTTTTTCAGGGCCGGCATGAGAATTGAAGCAAGTATTGATATTATAGCAATTACTACCAATAATTCGATAAGAGTAAAACTCCACTTTCCTGAACCTGTCTTTGCATTCATGATTTCACCTTCATTGTTTTATGGCCTGTTAGTATTTCTAAATAATTTTTTCCCCGGACATTTATTATTTTTATGCTTTCCCGGTCATTCCCATTAGTATCTAACGTCAGCAGACCGGGTTTAGTCTTTGCCTGAAAAACCGTATTTATCACCCCAATTTATACTCGGGCAAATAAATACGCATACAACTACCTTCCTTCAATATATTTGATATTCTCGAATACTTTCCGGACAAGAAGCGAAGCCGCTCCCAAGGCCGCGCTTTCGTTCCACGATTCAGATTTTGTGAAAGTCAATTCTTTCAGGAAAACAGGAAAGGCGTACTCTTTAACAGTATCGATGATTTTTTTAAAAAATCCTTCTCCCAACTGGAAGATTTCCCCTGTAAGGATAATTTCTTCCGGTATCAGGAAGTTGACTTGATTAGCAATTGCAATCCCCAGCCATTGCGCGCATTCCTCTATAATATCATTAAACTGAGTGTTCCCGGATTTGTATTCTCCCGCGATATCTGAAAACTTCAAACTTCTGCCAATTTTCTCCTTTACCTTTTTCTCCACTACTCCAATTGAGCAGAGCGTCTCAAGGCAACCTCTTTTCCCACAGGTACATTTATCACCATCGAGCTTGTAAATAGTATGTCCGAACTCGCCAATGTTAGAAAATCTGCTGAATGCAATTTTTCCTTCAAGCGCTATTGCACATCCGATTCCCGCCCCCACGTCAAATAAAAGGAAACTGTTCTTTGAAACAGCGCTGTTGAACCATATTTCGTAAAGGGCCTTTGAATATGTCGCATCTGTTATTTTCGGAGTAATTTTAAATTTTTCTTCAAAAAATTCGCTTATGTTGAATTTATCGAGAGTCGGGTAAGATGTAACCCTTTCCAATATTTTGTTTTCTCCAGAGAAAGGCCCGAAAGTTACAATCCCGACACCTAAAAGCTTTTCTTGCTCACATGATTTAAGCAGACTTCCGGAAACAAGTTCCAGCGAATTGAGAAATTCTTCCTTTGTCGGGTTGTCGTTCAAAAATATTTTTTCCCGCACGAGTACGCGGCCCTTAAGATTGGTCAAGATGCCAGTTATATGCCTAGGAGACAATTCTATCCCTATCGCATTTTTCCAATCGGCATTAAGCTCTATTTTCTCACGCGGACGTCCGCCGTTAGATTCAACCATCCCCGCGGTCTTCAGTACTCCCTGTGCAATAAGATCTCTGGTTATACGGGTAACAGCCGTTCCCGGACAATTCAGTTCCCCTGCCAGCTCAACCCTTGAAAGCGAGTCTTTTATCCTGAGAACATTCAACGCTGAAAGAGTATTTTTCACCTTGATGTTTTTCAGCTTCAACAGTTCTTTCGCACACATTTCACACCTTTTTATTTCTCTTGTTTATTAATTATAATATAAAAATTGATAAAGTCAACAATAAAGCTTGACATTTATTAAAAAAACAATATAATATGATTATTAATCAAGTGAAATTAAGCATAAAAACAACACGATAACGGAAGAGTGTTTAAGGGTTGCAACAAAACGATTGGTTTCCGGGCCAGCTTTCAGTATCCCTGGCCCAATATTATGAATCAGGCAAAATAAGAAGGAATAAAAAATGCAATTACTAGAGAAAAAAATGGAAAAATTAGCAATTGATGGAGGACGGCCGGTCAGCGCTGAAGCTTTTCCCGCATGGCCGTCTTTTTCAGAGAAAACATTCAGGATGATAACTGAGCCGCTCAGGACAAGAAAGCTGAACTACTGGACCGGAGAATTCGGAAAAAAGTTTGAACAGTATCTTGCTGAATGGCATAATGCGAAATATTGCGTTTCAACCGTAAATGAACACGGCGCTTTTCATTTAGCGCTTGCTTCACTGGGAGTCAGCTCTGGGGATGAAGTTATATGTCCTTCATATATTTATTTTCCGCCGGTATTTTCAATCTTACAGTTGGGGGCGTTGCCGGTCTTTGCCGATACTGATTATTCGCATACTCTTGACCCGAAAGGCATTGAGGATAAGATCACGAAAAAAACAAAGGCGATCATAGCCGCTCACATGTATGGAATAGTAGCGGATATGGGGCCGATAATGGAAATCGCGAAAAAACATAATTTATATGTTATAGAAGACTGCACGGAATGTTTTGGCGGTGTTTATAAAGGGAAAAAAACGGGAACGGTCGGTGATGTGGGGTGTTTCAATCTGTGCCATACAAAACATCTGGTCACGGGAGGAGAAGGAGGAGCAATAATCACCGGCAATGAGGAAATATACCGGAATTGTTTTTCCTTGAGGGATTATGGCTTTAATACAAACACAAGCAACGGCCTGGACATGATCAAGGAGGAACATGAAAATCTGTATGTCCATGACAAAATAGGCTCCAATTACAGAATGACGGAAATGCAATCTCTTATAGGTTCATGTGAACTTGAAAGAATGGATTCATGGAATTTGCCGACAAGAAGAAGAAACGGGGAATTACTAATCAAAGCGCTAAAAAACCATCCTCTTGTCATGCATACTCCTTTCGACAGCGAAGAAAGACAGAATTCCTTCTGGTGGGTTCCATTTGTTCTTGATGTTAAAAAGTTAAAGGTTCCGATGAAAAAATTTATATCGGCGATGGAAGCGGAAGGGGTTCCGGTATTCGGTCCGTTATGGCCTGAGTTATACAAAGAAGAAGTTCTGACCGTGAAGAGAGGGCGCGGCAGCTTTAATCGTCCTTTTGATACCCCTAACGCGGAAAAAATCGATTATTCAAAAGTTGAATGCAAAACGGCGAAATGGCTGGCTGAAAGAACAATTTCGTTTTTTGCACATCCGGTTTATGAAACCAGCCATATAGAGAAGTATATGGAGGCATTTAACAAAGTCGCAGAATCCTATATGAAGGAATAGAGTCATGAAATTACAGGAATTTACCGATAACGAAAAGAAGCTTCTGGAAAAGAGCGCCCGTGAACGGATCATTACCCACTGGGCCAGCAATAAGGACATCGCGAAAGAAACCAAGATTTTCATTGGTGGCGAAGGCTGTTACCTATACGATATTAACGGCAATAAATACCTTGACACTTTTTCATCGCTGATAACAACCGCTGTCGGGCACGGGCGCCGGGAAATTAATGACGCCATTATCAGGCAGCTCGGAGATTTGGCATTTTTTCCGAATTACCATGACGGCTTCACGGTTCCGCTGATCAAATTAGCCGACAAAATCGCTGAAATCGCCCCCGGCAACCTCGAAGTATGCTTTTTTGTGACTACCGGTTCGGAAGCCAATGAAACCGCACTCAAAATGGCACGCCAATATCATTGGGCAAACGGCAAACCGCATAAATACAAGGTTATTGCCAGGAAAGGATCATATCATGGGATTACTTTGGGCGCTACTTCATGTACCGGCATTCCGGCCCTGCACGAATGCAATGAACCACTGTTGCCGGGAGTCCATTTTGCTCCGCAGGTAAAGGAGCATCATGATTGCGCGAAATGCCTGGAAGCAGTCGAGGAAATAATCAAGTGGGAGCATCCGGACACTATTTCTGCCATGATCATGGATCCGCTGCCGGGTTCCAACAGCGGTTATCCGCTGCCGCCTGACGGCTACCTGCAAGGCATCCGCGAACTGTGCGACAAATATGATATTCTCCTGATTTTTGATGAAGTCCAAACCGGGTTCGGCAAAACCGGGAAATGGTTTGCCTGCGAAAACTGGGGCGTCACACCTGATTTTATGAGCATCAGCAAAGCCATAACCAGCGGATATCAGCCATTGGCGATAACTGTTACGAATAAAAAAATCGCGTCCGTATTCAATGAAAAAACCGGAGCGGAATTCAGAAGCGGCGGAACTTTCGGCGGACATACGGTTTCCTGTGCCGCGGCATTGGCCAATATTAAAGTTATGGAAAAAGAAAATCTCGTTGAACGCGCTGGCGAAATCGGAAAGTATTTCACCCGGAAATTTAACAAATTGAAAGAAAAATACAAGATCATTGGCGACGTTCACGGGATGGGAACATTGTGGGCGCTTGAACTGGTAGCAGACAACACCGGCAATGCTCCTTTGGATGTTGACGCCGGCACTTTTATCAGAGACTGGTGTTGGGAAAAAGGCATGATACTGCGGAACAACCGCAATATCCTGGTTATCGCCCCGGCCCTGATAATCACTAACGAGGAGATTGATACCGTCGTGGATTATCTGGACAGAGCTATCCCGGCCGCGATGGAACACTTTGCTTTATAATGAGAGAAGCTTATAATTATAATGGTTCGATTCGGCGGTATAAACAAAATTGGAGTTTTACTCGGAATGGAGAAAAAATTATATTCATCTGAATGGCGGAAAAAAATCGGCGCGGATGTTCCTTTCGCGAATTCCGGCAATGATAAACTTGAAATAAATTATCAAGATCATCCAGGTCTCTGGAAAAACGAACTGGAACAGTGGATGCCGGAAAATGTGTTTGACGCGCATATTCACTTGGGGCGCCGGGAGTTCATGACCAAAGACTTCTCCGCTGATCGTCTCAAAATAGCGCTTTCTTCTTTCGGGCACATGACCATCGAAGAACTGGATGATATTTATGCAGAACTTTATCCCGGCAAAAACATTGTCGGAATGTTCGCGTTCCCCTTCCCGTTCCTCGAAATTGATCCCGATGCCGCCAACAGTTACATAATAAAACTCATGAAGCAGGACAGAAGAGTTAAAGGATTCATCATGCCACATCCGGCAAGCATCTCCGATGTCATGAAAACTTTTGACGCAGCGGAAAAAGAAGGTGTTAGATATTCCGGCGTAAAACCATATTTTGACCTGCTCGGTAAATGCAGGGCAGATACGAAACTGCATGAGATACTCCCGGAAAAACTCCTTTCGTTTATGAATTCTGAAGAACTTCTGCTTACCCTCCATTCGACAGATGGCGGCATCGGAGATGAAAACATAATTAACTCCCTTGCCCGTATCGTGGAAAGATTTCCCAATATAAAAATTATTCTCGCGCACATGGGCATATATCTGAAAGAAAGAGATTTTGAATCTTTCATGAAATCCGCTCTGCCGGATTCCGAAAACATTTTCTTAGACACCTCTTTTGCGTCCGAGAAAAGCGTATATGACGCGGCCCTTTCGCATGCCGGTATCAGAAAACGGCTGCTCTTTGCTTCCGACAATCCGTTCGGCCTTATGACAGGCGGAGAATTCTTCACTGAAACCGGAGACGCGATACTCATGACCCGTGACAAATATACCTGGAGCGGAGATGACAGCTACGGTTACAACATGACCCACAATACTTATCATTGCCTGAAAGCATTGAAAGACGCCATTGAGGATATCGAAAAGGATTTGTCGAAAAGAAAGGTAATTAAAAACGATATTTTCATGAACAACGCATTATCTATTATCCGTGATTCCATGAAATAAATGGGAATGATTCAACCTAGATAACGATGGATAATATATTGATAATAAGGAGATTACCGTAAACATGCCAGAATAGCTGGCGCGTATCCGGCTCTTCAGAATAATAACCGATTGTCGTCTATTTTTAAACAATACAACATAAAAAGGAAGTTGGAATGAGTAAATGCAAAAATATCAATAAAAGCAAATCACCGAATATCCTAGGATTGCAATTCATAATTATTTTATTATTCTTCGCATTTAACGCAACTAAGGTTTGTGGAGACGCAATTGAATTAACGAATAAAGAAGTCAAACTCAAGAACGATAGCGCTTTGATTTCATTTAATTTCAAGCATATCGCGGGAATGAATATCGAAAATGTAGATATCATGGCCCATTATCCGGATGATAGTTTCAGCATCTCACGTTACCTGCCGAAGGCATTAAGGAAAAAGCTTCTTAAAGATAAATCGGGAAAAGTGAGCTTTTCCGTTCCTTTAAAATATTTCCCAAGGTCACGAAAATGTGAATTTTTATTGAAAACGGAATCTTCCTCAGACGATACTAACAGGGTGTTTTCCATAAAAGACAGCCGCTGTGGGGCAAGAATTAAAGGTTTGGAAGTTTCAGATGTCGAGCTTAAATTTCGCTTCCGTTATATCAGCGGGATGGGTGGCCCTCTGGTTAAAAGCGGCTTAGTGAACAAAAACTTGAAAAGATTGATGGTATGTCTACGGACGAAGACCGATATTACATCCGGAATGTCATACTGGTTTCGGTGGGATTTTTGCATTCTTACTTTTGATACCGAAAATAAGGTAAGCCTCCAAAGACTTTACAATAGAAAATGGCAAACTCTGGCGACAAAAAAGTTTAATTATGTTGATGGCAAATGGCATACTGTAACTTTTCAAATCAAAGGCAAAGAATACAGTGCGGATATTGATGGAAAGTTGAAGCTTTCAGCCGTTGAAGACGAAAATTTCAGTAAAAAAGGGGCCATTGCCTTTACTGTATTTGACGCCGGCTTTTGGATTGATGATTTAAAAGTAACAGACCTTGCGACCGGCAAACTTCTTTTCAGGGATGATTTCGAGCGTGACGAACTGGGCAACGGTGTTAAATGGGGTTTAAATACCACTGGCGGTCCGCCTTTCGCAAACGTTGATGATCCAGATGCATTAATGCATGTCCAAAGAGAAACTATCACTGACGAAACCTTGATCGGCAGTATAACGGTTCCGAAGATGGACCGGAATATACCTTCCCTGCCAACTGTGGAAGTGAAAAAATATGGAGCTGGAGTGAGGATGACCATCAATGGAAAGCCCATTTTGCCATTGATATACTCATTTTCATCAACTTCATATCAGCCTCTCCTTGACGATGGATATAAGGTTGTTGGAGACATGTACGATAATGGAATGCGCCTTTTTGCACCTTATTTTTCCAGTCAAATGATTTGGAATTCTGACCGCACAATTAATTTTGAATTGTTTGACAAAACGATGCGGCGCTTGGCGACAGCTTGTCCCGAGGGATATATATTGCCGCGCCTGATGATATATCCGCCAAGAGATTTCGCTGACGAGGATAGGATAAAAACCGGTCGCCGGGTAAATGATCCGCTGCAAAATTTTGAACGAAAAACCTATCGTTTTACCGCTTCGCTGGCCTCGAAGG
This sequence comes from Victivallales bacterium, assembly GCA_963678815.1. Lineage (GTDB taxonomy): Bacteria > Verrucomicrobiota > Lentisphaeria > Victivallales. The sequence continues at coordinate 835,644 of OY787460.1, read as the reverse complement.
AATTTCGTGAAGCTTACATTAGCGCAATCAGGCAAACCATCGAACACATAAGAAAACAACCGTACCGCGACCGTTTTATTGGAGCACTCATACTTGGCGGGGGTTTTGAAGGAAGCTGGGCCAACGTAGGCGGAGGCGGTAATAATATAATATACATTGACATATCTCCGGCGTTGATAAAAGCTTTTTCTGAATATTCCTTGAAGAAATACGGTTCAGTTGAAAAAATCAAAAAAGCCTGGAACATGCCTGGACTTGATATTAAGAATATTCCTTTGCCCGGGCTTGAGGAGAGAACAAGCTCCGATGTTGCCGGATTCCGCGATCCGTCGAAACCTCAATCTCGCTGGGTAACGGATTTCCTTGATTTCTATGGACAGATAAATGACAGAAGCCAATTAATACCAATATTTGCGTCCATCAATGACATATATCCTGGGGGATTTTTTGGAACGTTTCGTTCCGCGAGTCATTATGCCCGTTTCGGCGCCCAGAATATGAAGTATGGAACAAAGCTCCTTGATGTCCCCAGCTTCAAATTCACACAGGGCTGTTTGAATTACCGTGACAGGAAGAACGGCGGGGTATCGTTTTACACAAATCCTTTTGCGGAATCCATGAGAATCAGGGGCAAGCTCAATCTCGGCGAGGCTGATATACGCACTCATCGAGCTACGTGCCGCCGTCATAAGGTGCATCGTGAAAAGTCAGCTTATGATACCATACAGTCCATGTGGCGCGAATTCGGCCGTATGATCCTCGCGGAAGGCAGAGGTTACTGGTACTTCGGCAGCAGCAGAACTGCCGGCTGGTGGGACGACAAAGAATTGCTTGATGCCATTAAACATCAGGAAAAAATCGGCAATGCCGCCATTAATACGGATTTGAAGGATGAAAATATTTCTAAAATACTGCTGGTTATGGATAACTATTCATGGAGATATTTTGGCGCCACACCGGAAGCATTAACCAATATCACGGATAAAACACGCGTTGGTTTTGAATTTATAAAACCTGTTGACGACTTAAGTTTATTCAATCACTTAGCGATGCTCCGCATGGGAGCTCCTATAAATTTTATCATGGTTGAGGACTTCAGGAAAATGGACCTTGACCAGTATAAGTTCTTTGTATTTCCCTCCTCCTTTTATTGTGATAAGAAAATGCGCGAACGGATTAAAAAATTGGTGGAAAACGGCGCGGCTGTTTTATTCTTCTTTGGCGATGGGATTGTCAACGGAGAAAACAGCAGTCTTGAAAACATGAGAGAGCTTGTAAATATGAAGATAAGGACCGCTCCCGTGGGAACGCTTCAGGCAAAGACCGTTAAGACTGATAATATTTTGTGTAAAGACATCAAACCCGGTACGCTGATTGGCAACCCCATGGCTAAATGGCATCGTTTCTATGTTGATGATCCGACTGCCACGGTGCTTGCCAGATATCGGAATGGTAAACCCGCGCTGACGGTAAAAAAGGTTGGTAAGGGTAATATCATTTACAGCGCATTGACCATCCTTCCTACGGCATTTTACAGAAACGCGGCAAAGCTTGCCGGTGTGCATGTTTATTCCGACGCAAATGAAGCACTGTACGCGAGCAAACGCTTTCTCGTTGTCAACACCGCGGCAGGAAGCAGCGGAAAAAGACACTTCAGCCTCCCGGAAAAAGCTCCGGCTGTTTATGAAGTTATCAGTGGGCGCTTGCTTGGAAAAAATGTGGATGCTTTCAGTGATAAACTTACCGAAAAACAGACCGCTATCTATTATCTCGGCAACAATCCGGAATTCATAAAAGCCATAAAAAAAAGTGCCATTAAATAAAAGGAAATAGTCGTGAATAAATTAATCTTAATCGCTTGCTTATTAGCAGTAACATTTGTGCATACCTGCCATGCTGCATGGAGGTGGAAATATAAAAGCCAATTGAGGGATGCCGTTGAGTGTTCACCAAGGAACGGCTTGCCCAACTTCTTCGCTAAATGTGAAAAAGGCGGAACAATAAAGGTAGGTTACATAGGGGGAAGCATAACCTGTCAGCATGGCTGGCGCGTACAAAGCCTGGAACTGTTGCGTAAGATATACCCGAATGTAAAATTCGAGGAGATCAATGCTGCGATCGGGGGAACGGGATCGGATTTCGGTGTTTACAGGCTTCAGACTGAAGTGCTGAACAAAAAGCCGGATCTTCTTTTTGTTGAATTCGGCGTCAATGACAACGCCATAAAATCGGAAGAGATTATAAATCGAAGCATGGAAGGCATTATAAGGCAAACCTGGAATGAATGTCCAAATTGTGACATATGTTTTGTCTATCCTATTGTGAAATATTATGTTAAACTTCTTCAGGAAGGAAAATACAGCCTGCCAATTTCACTTCACGAGAAAATCGCGGATCACTATGGTATTCCTTCCATCCATATGGGAATGGAGGTGGCAAAGCTGGAAAAGGAAGGTAAACTTGAGATTAAAGCCCCCAATGCAAAAATCGAGCAAATTGAGGGGAAAGAATTGGATATGGTTTCCGGTATAAAAACCAACAGAAACGGAAAAATTCCATTTTCCCGCGATGGGACACACCCTTATATTGACACCGGGCATAGATTATATACTAAAGCTATTAAACGATCCCTTCCCAAAATAATAGAAGCATCTAAAGCTCCGAAACCCCATTCCAATCTCCCGTCCCCTCTGGCGGATTATGTCTCAAAGGTTTCATATCTTCCGGCAGACAAACTTGATTTGCAAGGCGACTGGACGCGACTCGATAATCCTGCTGAAAAATTGAAAAATCCATACATTATTGTTCCCGTTGTCTGGAGAGGCAAACCCGGTTCCACTTTGACTTTCAAGTTCAAAGGGAAAAACGTGTTGCTTTATAACTTGACCGGTCCCGGAACAGGAGTCATTGAAATGACTGTAGACGGAAAATCGAAGAAGGTAAATATTTTCTTCAGGTTTTCCGGGCGCTGGTTCCCGCGTCCAGTTTCTCCAACCAAAGGTATGAAGCTGGATAAAGACAAGGTGCATACTTTAACAATTAAAGTTCTGCCCGACAAGCTTGATAAGCGTAAGTTAGTGGCAAGGGTAAAACGTGAAAGAACTTTCGACAGAAACCCTGACGCTTTCATCCCCAATGATTTTTACATAGGCGGAGCTTTTGTGGAAGGTGAATTTGTCGATATTGAAAAGTAAAAAGAAATTAGAAAATTTTCCCTTGTCTCATTTAATTTGTGATTCAATAAAGATATCTGAAGTTCAACAAAAACATCTGTTCTTGTTGATTATAGATGTGTTTTCAATTTCCTTCCAGAAGTTGCCCGTGAGAGTTGCTTTCAAGCGGTAACAGGGAACGGATTTAACAATTTCAAGGGCATTCTCGAATACTTGTATTTTACACTGTTTGCTCATGTCTTCGTCCATCCTTTTCCAGTAGGGATTCCATGACTGTTTAAAACTTTCAAATAGTCTTGACACGGCATTTCCCGGCCTGAGAGGAATTACTTCGTCATTATCGGCCTGTTCAAGGAAGAAAACCGCTTTCAGCGGCAATGACCGGTGGGTGTCGAAAGAGCTATTGATTCCACGGGTAAGGTGATCGCTCCAGGTAGGCATGGGATGAACAAGGTAATCATTGCCGTTTTTGACGACTAAAGCGGTATCGTCGGCAAGTTTTTCGTAATAATCCGGCAGACGCATAAGCGAAGTGGTTTTTCCGGTGTCTCCCTCGGCGGCGATTAAGAAACCGTTACCGTTCAATCCCGCGAAAGCCGCATGCACGGGACTGCCCCCGTTCATGCCGTAATGGTGGTAAAACGGGGTGAAGCAATTTGTCATGTTGATGAACTTGATATCTTTATGATCGACAAATTCGGAATTCAGTTCCATCAATATTTCAGCGCCGGATGAATTGCGCCACAACCTGGAACTACCGGCGTTTTTGAGCCAAAACTTCCAATCGCCGTTACCTGCGGTATCGCAGGGGGAAGGAATATCAGAAGGAGCAAACTCCGCGAATCTTATTTTGTAGTCGCATTCCTCGGCACCGGAATCGGATACTCGCATTTTTAAGATATTCGCGAAAGATTCCAGCCAGTTGCGCAGATTCCCCGACGCCGTTGTAAATCCCCAGGTTGTACCGTCGGATAATGTCAGTGTATAGTTTTTTGCATTCATAAGATATTGTTAAAAACAGGATACCGGCGAGTGGCGAGATTCGCGCTTTTGTAAGGTTTTTCGATTTATGTCATTCATTATCCGCATGTTCTCCTGTTTGCTGGCCGCCGCGGGGAGGCGCATCATCCGTAACCCTCGCCTGGAACACTGCAAAAACCGGATGCGCCCACCCCGTAGCCTCCGCATCCGCCCTGAGCATCGTAACCAGTTGATGAACATCCGGCGGTGCCCGGCTCCATCCCATTGCCGCTACAGAGTTCGGCGTCACCGGAACCGGTGCCGCAGTTAAGATAAGCGCCATCGACACAATTCAGCTTGATAAGTACAGGCCGTCGGAACTTTATTTTTTTCTTCGGTTCTTTCATAACATTTTTTACCCAACGCAACATACTAAAACAGGATCAGGGTTGGATAAATCTCCTTTCTTTGTTTTGTCCTGACTCAGCTTTGGGTCATAAACCCTGCCGGAGGCATTGTTTTTCAGCCGTCCAATGGGGGTAATTTTACCTTTCGACGAATCACCATGCGCATCCACCCTCAACACTACGTTCTCCGCGAATAACAGTCTCCCTGAGTACAGCCACCACCACACCCGGACCAGAGAATTAATAACCATCATCAACATCGGCATGAGCAATATATCCCCACGAGTCCCTCCGGCCTCCGTGAGCCCAACCCCTAACACCTACGGTAGGGATCACACACAAACCAACACATGGCGAAAGTGACGAGTGCCATCGCTCCCTTGGAGTCATGAATCAAGCAAAACCAGTACCGTAACCAGAACAATCCAAACTTGCACTTGTCCCAGTTCCGTTACAATAGTTCAACGCCGCCGCACCACTTTGGTAACACATGACAACGGCGGCCCCTCCCGATGAAACACAATTGGTCTCACCACTCCCAGGTCCGTCGCAAGCGCTATACACAGTCCCACCGGTCGATAGTGTTACCAGTTCAGGCTTGCAGAACTTCTTTTTTTTCTTGCATAGCATGTTTTTACCCAACGTTACTATTTTTCACATATGCTGAAACGAAATCAGGGTTGGATAAATCTCCTTTCTTTGTTTTGTCCTGATTCCGCCAAGGCAAGCACTGCTCCCGAAAGGCGCACCGCAACCGTTACGCCTATTGCACACCGGAACCCGTTGACACACAAATGGATTCCGCCGAGGTGCCGGTCGCATTACAGGCCACGGTGGCGGAGGCCCCGGCATTGTAACATTCGTCACCGGCGGTAGAACCCGGTGTGTGGCAGAGGTCTGCATCTCCGCTCCCAGTCGTCGCACATAGTAGGCGTGTGGGATGTGAGCCGCTGACAATGATTAGTTCAGGTGTGCGGAACTTCTTTTTTTTCATCAGTTCTTCCTTCATAACATGTTTTTACCCAACGTAACCAGCGGACCACGTATGCTGAAACATTGTCAGGGTTGGATAAATTTCCTTTCTTTGTTTTGTCCTGACTTTGCTTTGGGTTAAAAATTATTTACCCCACCAGCCGGTTTTCAATTTTTCTCATATTCGTATTTACTTCCGGGAATAATGCATTTAGCCGGAAAGAGTTTTAATTTATGCGCTTCCTCGCAAAACCAGTTCGGGGCCATGAGGTCGCGGTAATGGTTATAGTTCATGGCGATGCAGGTGCCGAGGCATTTCTTCCTGAAAATACATTCACCGCAGATGCCTTTAAGGTCGCGCGGCAACTTGTCGCGAATTTCGTTTATCAACGGGCTGTTATTCCATACATCGGCAAGCTTGTCGGTTTTCGCGTCTCCGAAGACCATTTCCGGGACGGTCTGCCCGATGCCGCAGAGCGCGTATTTGCCGCTGCCGAGAATGCCGATTATCCCGAAAATCCCGCAACTTCCGCTTCCCCTGGAAATGGCTTTGCCGAATGGTTTGAAAGCCATCGGATGGGAATACACTACGGATATTTTCGATGAGGGGATCAGTTCGTTTTCTATCCACTTGCCGGTTTCGATGATTTCCTCGAAGGTAAGGATTTTATCCTTATCCTGGGCAATATCGTTTTCCCTGCCGGTGGAGGTAACAAAGGTGAATTTAACGGAACCCGCGTTTTCCCTTTCGGCAAGGCGGACAACATCCGCCATTTTGTCCCGGTTGTGACGCATCACCGCCATGATAACCTGAGGTTTTATGTCGGCGGCGACCAGATGGCGCAATCCCTTTATCGTGGCATCGAAACAGCCTTTTACTCCCCTCACCCGCTCGTGAGTCGCGGCGTCCGGACCGTCGAGACTTGTCGAGGCGAACCCGTTTCTGCACTGTTTGATTTTTTGGGCAAGTTCGGCGGTGCAGACCGTCGCGTTGGTTTCAACTGTCAACCCCAGATTTTCTTCCTTGATATAGTCGAGAAGTTCGTGGATCTGCGGATGAATCAGCGGCTCCCCGCCCGTCAGTTTGACACTGCAACAGCCAAGCTCTTTCGCCTGACTGACAATATGTTTGAAAAGCTCAAGATCCACATAAGGAAACTTCCCGGCTTTGTTGTTTTTTTCATGGGGAGGATTGATCCAGCAGTGACTGCATCTCAGGTTACAGCCTTCCGTTATATAAAAATAAAGGCTGTTCAGGTAATATCCGCACTCCGGGAGCGGCGGACGGCTTGGCGTTTCAGCTTTTTTTATCATACAGTATTTTCACTTTTTTGATTGATTTCATCCGGGTCAGGCAGAGTGCCGCCAGCTTCCTTGAACACCCTGCAACAGGCGTCCTGCGACGGCACATTTTCATCTCCGTTAAGATTATAGGCCAACGCCGGACAGCCACCCCGGCAGTACGGAATGTATTTGCATCCCTTGCAGTGTTCGAAACTTCCGAGGGGAATTTCCCGTCTCTCCCGCAATCTTTTCAGTTCGGGATGGTTCCGCCAGACGTCGCTCAAGCTGTCCTGATTGATTCGGCCGAGTCTCACATGCGGCATCTGGCTGCACGGAACCATTGTCCCATCAGCATTTATCGCAATTTTCTGGAATACGCCGCCGCAACTGGTGAGTTTCCCGCAGCCTTCGTGCGATTTTACCCCGTTTTTAATGGATTCTTCCATCTCCATCCAGTATTTCACGCTTGAAAGCGGTCCTGCGCTGGCGCTGATTCTGCCATTGTATTTTTTCTGGAGAATCAGCAGTTTCTTCATTGCGTAACTGTATTCGTCGATACTAAGTTGTACATCGGCCTCATTCTGCCGGCACAAGCCCATATGCGATGCAGAGTTCGTCGAAAACCCGGAAAGCCCAACGTCTTCAAGCAACAGACGGGCAATTTCGTCAAGCTGATTGTAATTGTGCTTGTGAATCGTCACCCTCACCGTTGCCGGCATTTTGTGCTTCATCAGGATTTTCAATCCGTTCAAGGCTTTCTCAAAAGTGCCTTCACCACGAAAAACATCATGGGACTCAGGGCCGGGGCCGTCGATCGAAACCTGATAGCTGTTGCATCTGCCGGTGGATTTCAGGAATTCAATAAGGTCATCCGTGATCAGGGTTCCGTTGCTAAGAATGGAAAACCTCATGTGGTTCCTGACCACGCCGTTGACGATTTCCCTGAAATCTTTCCTGAACAGCGGCTCGCCACCTGAAAGAGTTACATCGAATACCGCGCATTTGTTGAGTTCTTCCATGAACTTGAGCCATTCGTCCAGGGGAAGATCATCGCCGAGGTCGCTGCCGCTGGAAAAGTGGGAACAATACGAACAACGCAGGTTGCATTTATTGGTGATATTTAAATCCGCGGACTTGGGGGTTTTAAATGGTTTCATGATAAAAAATTCCCCCGGCTTATCAGTTGCTGCCGGTATAGCCGATCAGCCCTTGTTCTTCCAGCTCGCATAAAAATTTTTCGACCTGTCCGGCAGCATCATCGGGAACGTCTTCAAACTCATCCGGCAACATTTTCGTGATGTCGCTAATCGTCCTTTTTCCGTCAATCTGTTTCCAGATAAAAGAGCTGGTTTCGTCGAGACCGTATGTTTCCGCCGTATCGGGATCAAACAAAACGGCCCAATCATCAAAGTCCTCCCGATACACGATCTCAGGATTTGCAAAAGGTACTTTATTATTCATTCCGTCCTCCTCTTTAGCAATGAATGATACCACTATTTAGGTTATTATTTTATTATCATTCGTAATAACAAGAAGTCCCCTAAAACTCCTACTCACAAATTGATAATCATTATCTCAAAAAACCAAAGATATTTTGGATAAAAGCGTTATCTGCAAACAGTTTTCCACTTCATCCATATATCGCGCCGCTTTTTTGCCGGTCAAACAGCATTGATGCTTTTTGCAACTAACAGCATTGGATAAATACATTTTATAATATTCACCCGTTGTTTTATGTCACCACCAATTAAACCTGTTTCATGGAAAAAAGAATTCTCCACAAAGCTGACCGCTTTTGCAGTTTCTAAGGTAAGCCCATAGCAAAACACATAGAAACAGAGGGAACGCATTTCACGGCGTTCTCCCCCCTATCCCTTTTAACTAGACTATATTACGCCAATCACATACAATCAAGTAAGAGTATTAAAAAAATCAAAAAATCCTCATAAAGTCTCAGCGGTATCGGGATCAAACAGAACGGTCCAATCATCAAAGTCCTCCCGATACACGATCTCGGGATTGGCGAACGGAATTCTATTCATATTTTTCATCACTTCCAGTTAGTTTGTCAGCCAATATTTTATTTTTGCGCAATTTTCCCCTAAATCCATTGACTCAAGGTTTTTATGCCGCGACAACATCTTCTTCAAGAAAAATCCTCCATAGCGCTTCAGCAAGCGAAAAATCCTTTTAATCTGTATAAAAATCAACTTTGTAGAGGAGAAATCGACTTTTCCGTAAACGCTCTGTCCATACATCGCTATCTTATATGGTGACATAAAGACGCGGCTGAATGAAGAGCTAAAACCGGTTTTCCTGCTTTCATAAGCGTTCAGACTGATTATAAACGCATCTTTATCTATTCGGGAAAGATCGGCAAACAGCAACTTGCATACAATTTGTTCCAACTCGTCATTGAATGTGGATGGTTTTATGGAATTCAATAGATCATTGTCAACTTCAGTGCCAAACAGTCTCCCGCACAAATGGAGAACTAGAAAAAGGCATTTTTCATTGTCATATTCAGTGGCGGATACCAGTTCCCGCAACAGGCTCCAATTTATCTTGTGGCGTTCTATCACCTTGCTTATATCAAACAGTCCCTGTAACCCGCACAAGCTCGTATCCGTGACGAATTTGTGCATGGCAATATGCATAATTAAGTCTTCCGGACACATTATCCGGGTTGTTGAATGACCGATTTTCAGAACCTGCGATCTATCCCAGATACCCTTGAGGTTCACCTTATAATCATTGGAAAGATAGGTATGTATTTCAACAGGCAGATATTTTGCTTTATAAAGCGGGGGATAGTGTTGATTGAAATCATCTTTCAATTTTTCATGTCCGGTGAATGTATTGTGATAACCATTTGCCAGCAGCAATTCATATGCTTTTAACCCATCCTCCTTGCGAACCAGCAAATCAATGTCTGATGTTATTCTGCAATAAGAATCATCATATACCGCAAAAATAAGATGGGAGCCTTTCAGCAGTAAGTTCTCAACCTGGTTATCATTGAGCAGCTTGACAAGCTCTTTCAGTTCTTTTTTCCGTCTGAAATCAATGGAACAGGCAGATTGATAAACGTCACACGCATCCTTATCCACGTCAACGGGAAGGTGAATATGATTCTTTCTGAGAATACTATATAGAAGAGCTGAACATCTATTTTCACATGCAAAATCAAATAGAGAGCGCCATTCAGAATCAGAGATGCCGCTGAAAGAATCAGCAGTAAAATTTTCAGTTATAATGTCAAGAAATGTCTTTTGCAACTTTTCAAGATTCATGATACAAGCACAAGTTTATTCACGACAGCGTACCTACCTGTTGAATATCCCGGCGCACCCCGATTTAATCAGCCGTTATCAATTGGAAGAGATTTAGCCGTCCAATCATATAATACCCATACAGCATACTATTATATTAAGTAAGATATTAAAAATCAAGTGCTTTGGGGAAATTTTCCCGGAGCAACCCGCGGAGGCTAGCGGAAGACAACGGTTAATGCCGGAAAAGCTGAAATCCACAATCATTACTTGCTTTCAGATCGCAAATCGGGATAAAGCACCTTTTCGATTTCCTTCCAGAATTCTCCGTGAAGTGTTGCTTTCAGGCGATAGCACGGAATTGCTTTTGACAGCTGAAATGATGTGTCCAAAAGTCTGCTGTTAATATCTTTTTTTTCAAACTCATCCATTCTTGGCAACAGACGTTCTGAATTTGATTTGAGACTGTTAAAAATCTCCATTGCCGCCTTTCCCTGTTTTATTTCCGTAACTTTATCCTTATTTGACTGCTCAAGAAAAAATATTCCCTTAAGCGGCAAATTATGTTCCACTCTGAACTTGGTTTTAATATTACGAACGACATAATCACTCCAAGTTGGCAACGGATGAACATTATACTTGTTTGTACCGGCTTTTATTACTAAAGCCAGGTCATCAGAATACTTGTCCCAGTAATCCGGCAGTCTCTGAAATGAAGTTGTTTTTCCTGTGTTGCCCGGTGCGATTATCAGTATTCCATTATCCTCCAGACCAACAAATGCAGCATGAAAAGGTGAGCCTCCGTGAAGCACATAGTGTTTATGGATAATTCTCCAGGCGCCGAACATGTTCATAAATTCCATGCCGCAATCATAAAGCTTGTCCGTGTTCAATTCTACAAATATGTCGGGGTGCAACGGGTGATGCCATATTTGTGAATAAAGGTTTGGAATAGGAGGAATAAAACTACCAGGTATAAATTGGGACGGCGGCTCATTTATTTCTTTTTTAGCGACAAAAGTAAATTTCTTCATATAAGACCCGCCACCTAATGCTTCATCAAAGAGTGCCATTTCAGCAAACATTTCCAGCCAGGAACTAAGGCATTTTACCGCAGTAAACCTCCACGAACACATATCTGAGAGCCGGAGTTCGTATGTTTTCTCATTCCCATCTAATTGCGTTAGCATAACACCATATCCCCCATCCAGATAATGCACTTGATGGGCAAATCTCCGGTTTTTATGTTTTTGAAACTTATTTAACGGCAACTGTTCATCACCTGCTCAAACTCCAGACACAACTATACTATATCATTTTTTTCATCCGTTTGAAAATCAAAAACAAAACAGAAACAAATTATGAAGGGAAAAAAGCATGTCAAACCGAAGCTCCACGATATTACCATAAACTCCATGGCTGTGAGCGACTGTGACAGCGGTAGCGGTGATAGCGTTTGCATTAAAAACGGCAACAGTGCGGAAGATACGTGTAACAACGCCGGAACAGAGGCTTCAGGTTGTTATTCTTCTGGATCAAGTGCTTATTACCTCTGTAGTTCGGGGACCGGTTTTTGATAAGATAAAAACGTGTCGGCGAGCTAAAAAATCGATATTGCCACATTTTACCGGCTTATCAACAATTCCAAAACAATTAAACTCCCCTTGCAATTATCCGTCCGCGATCTTAAATTCTCTCATCTGATTACACGGGAACTGGACACATGAAAAAAGTCAAACAAAAAAAGCCGTTTCGGACTCCCAGGTTATACCGGCTTGACGCTTCCCGTAATGGATTGACCGATTGTTCTGGCCCTGGTGACGGCAATTCCGGGGGAAACTCCTGTATTGATACCGGGCCGTTGGCAACTGCCAATTGTGAGTTTGCCGGTAATACCGCGTTTCTCAGTTGTGTTGCTCCGGGCGGATTTACAGGCTGATCTATATTCTGCTTTGGAATTTTTACTTCTTTCTGGCAATCCCCCATCCCATATCCTATATTTATCTGATTGGCCATTGATTCTGGCTGATTTTTTCGCAATTGGATGGATTATGATAAAATGTTTAAATATTTGAAGCGGAGCCTGACTCGAAACCTGCCGGAACATCAGGAAAGTCAGGTGAATTACGGACGGCTGCGGGACAACCTGAAATACCTGTTTCCTTCCGCGAAAAAATACTGGAAAACCGGAGTATTGGCGGCAGTAGTGTTGGCATTTTCCTCGTTGCTGACATGGCCGCTGCCGATGGTTATGCGGTATTTGCTGGATAATGTTATCATTGCAAAGAAAACGTCCATGATCCTTCCGGTGGCGGGAATAATTGTGGGATTGAGTATTGCGGTTTTCCTGACAGATCTTGCCAGGAACTTTTTCAGCGCAAAATTCACCGAGGAAACAGTTCTCGATTTGCGGGAAAAACTGCTTGCGAAAACCTTCAGCCTTCCAAAGTCTTTTTTTGACAAGAACCATTCCGGATATATCATTTCCCGAATATCCTCCGATGTCACGGGCATCAAGTTTTTCATTTCCGGAACGATTGTCAGGTTGTTCATGGAGATTATGCGGCTGATCGGCGGAACCGTGTTTCTGTTCTATCTGGAATGGCGGATCGCACTGCCGGTTGTTGCCACGTTGCCTGTTTCATTTGTCATGACCCGATTTTTTGCGCGCCGGTCATACGTAATCTCACATACGACAAGTGAATTGCACGCGCAACTCAACGCTTCATATGTGGAAACCGTGAACAATGTAAATCTGGTCAAATCTTTCGCGACGGAAGAAAAAGCGGTTTCGGGGATTGTCGGACAAGCAAGGAAGCTGGTGCACGTTTTTTATGAAAGCATCAGCTTGAATGCCATTAGCAATGCAGTTAACAAACTTATGCCGTCACTGGCAAAGCTTGCGGTTCTGATAATCGGATCATATTGGGTAATTAACGGGCACTGGGAAATCGGTACGCTTATCGCATATCTGGCATATCTGGCATACGTATACAGTCCGGTTACTCAGCTCTCATCCAGTATCAGGCAGCTTCAGTCCGCCAGGGCTTCTCTCGACCGGATCGCGTCAATTATGGAAATGACTCCGGAAGACAACTCAGGCTGCGGTAAAGACTTAAAAAACATCGAGGGGAAACTTGAATTTGAAAACGTCACTTTTTATTACGAACGGGAAAATGTGGTTATCGATAATATTTCATTTATGGTTGGTCCTAAAGAAAAATGGGCGATTATCGGGAAAAGCGGCATAGGGAAAACAACCCTGATTTCTCTGATAATGCGGTTCTACAAGCCGCGGTCGGGCAAGATTTATATCGATGATACTGAAACATCAGAATTCAAATTGAAAACGCTCAGGAGCAAGATAGCTTACGTTTCCCAGAATGCCCAGTTTATCTCCGGAACTATTCTGGAAAACCTGAGATACGGCTGTCCAGAGACCACTCGGGAAAAGGTTGTCAATGCCGCGAAAGCGGTGCGAATCCATGAGTATATCGCATCGTTGCCGATGGGATACGATACGGTCCTTGAGGAAGGGGGCGTAAATCTCTCAGAAGGTCAGAGGCAGCGTCTCTCCCTGGCCAGATCCCTGGTCCGTGAAGCAGGATTAATCATTCTGGACGAACCTACTTCCGCTCTTGACGGTTCAACCGAAAATTCAATCTGCGATATGCTGCGAAAATATTTTGCCGATAGAACGGTGTTGTTGATTGCCCACCGGTTGGACACCGTTAAACTTGCGGATAAAATTATCCTGCTCAGAGAAAACAAACCGCCGCTGATCGGAGATTTCACTGAATTTGCCAGCAAGCCTGAAGTAAAGGAAATGTTTGGTTTGATATGATACTTACCGCTAAAGCACCTGAAATACCGAATTTCGTTAACATGCGCGGGTCAAGCATGCGCCCAACCATTCATGCCGGGGAAGGCGCATTCTACGATCCGGAAATCGATAAACGCGCGTTAGTTCCAGGCGATGTTATCATCTATACCGCGCCAAATGATGAAAATAAAAAAATCGTCCACCGCATTGTCGAAAAACGCCAGGACGGATATATAACGAGGGGCGATAATAACCGGGGAATCGATCATTACACCGTTGATTTTAAGTTTGTTATCGGGAAAGTAACGGCATTAAAACGGGGTTCTGAAAAGGTTATGCTGCTGCATGGAAAACAAGGTCTTGCTCTTTCAAAAAAATTGCAGTTCATTAAATTCTGCCGGATTTACCTGCTGATATTTCCGTCACTGATTTCTAAAATTATTGAAACATCAAAAATATTCAATTTTCTCCATAGTACTATAAAAGTTGATATTGTCAGAATTAAGAGAGGAGAGCATTTTCAGGAAATCATGCTTCGGAACAATAAACTTATCGGGAAAAGATGTATTTCGTCCGGAAAGTGGCAGATTAAATTCCCGTACAAATATTTTATTTGCAAGGATAAATTGTGATGAAAAAATTCTCCCTGCGTAATTACGGGCAAATCTCCATGAAATATGGATATTCACTGACTGGTGCGGATATCCGCGGAATTGTAAAGCAATACCGAATTGCAATCAGAAGATTATGTAATGACCCGGAATATTTTCATGGTTTGAATCTCATACCAATTGGCAATCAAAGATAAACATGATGGGGAAGGCAGAAAAACCTTTTTGGAAAAAGGTTATTACTTTCTTTCCCTCAAGAAATATCTATGATAGAAAGCGAACCTGAACTTTATAGTGTAATCATCGCAGAACAGTTTGCTTTTTAATCAATTCGTTACACGATTTTGTTAGGAATGTACCATTTCTGTAAAAAATTTTCTTTCAAGCTATTGACATTGCTTTTGAAAAGACTTATAATGATAGCAGTTGTCCGGACAACATAAAAGAAATTAATAATTAACATTAATGATGCGATCATGAAGCTTACAGTTCCCACTAAATCTTCTGTGCTTAAAGGGGTTATAAGAGATGAAATCACCAGTGGAAAGCGCTCGGAAGGCGAACGGATTCCCGGTGAACACGAACTCTGCAAGATGTATGGTGTCAGCCGGTTTACCGTCAGGGATGCCATCGCCCAACTGGCAGACGAGGGATTTCTGGAAAAACGGCATGGGGTTGGCACTTTCGTGAAAGATCCGAAAAAGGCAAAGAAGCATGGCTTGATCCTGCTGGTTAGACAGGAACCGAAATCATTTGGTGAAGACACTTTCCGGTATCGCATCGACGAACAGCGGTTTACCGAAGTTGTCCAAACCGCATCACAAACCAGCATTGATAAACAGGTTATTCACAGTATATGCGTCTGCCGGGACTGCGAAACACTGAAACGGGGGTTGAACAATATTCTTGAAATGAGCGAATTACAGGGGGTTATCCTTACACAGAATCTGGATTATCCGGTTAAAGACAATATGATTGCAATGCTGGAACACTGGGGTTTGAATTACTGCTCGGTTGATGACGCCGATCGTCCAATTCATAAAAAATCAATATCAATAGACCCGGAACCGGGCAGCCTGGAAGCTCTTGAGGATTTATGGAGTTTGGGGCATCGCCGGATTGCATTCACCGGGAAACCCGTTCATGATTACGGCCCCTGTATCGGAAATGAAACCGGGCAGTACGCCAGCTTCCACAAATTCTGTAAAAATCGCAATATTGATCATACGCCGTTGACGGTCTCAACACAGTGGAGTTACAACAGCATCTACCACGGCATCAAGGAAATTTTGACATGCGCGTCTCGTCCAACTGCGTTATTCTGCCAGAGTTTCGGCCGGGCGTTAGTGGCGCTGGAAATCTGCCGGGAAACCGGCATTAAAGTTCCGGAACAACTCTCGATCATAGCCTCCGACAATGTAATGGAAGCAGAAGCCACTCCCCCGCCGTTGAACTGCATCGACTTCCTAGTCGGTCAACGCACCCGGATCGCATTTGAATATCTGCTCGGTGAAATTCCTGAAACGGATATGCCTATTCGGGTTCCGAGCGCTTATATACGGAGAAATTCCACGGCTTCCGCAACCTGAAAAAAGAAAGGTAAAAAAATGAGCGGCAATATTTTTCAAAAACCGAAATTCACGCTGATTGAACTCCTTGTAGTAATAGCTATCATTGCTATTCTTGCTTCAATGCTGCTTCCGGCACTGCGCCAGGCCAGGGAAACCGCGCAGCAATCGAGCTGCATGAACAATCTCAAGGAAATCGGTATCATCCAGGCACATTACCTCGATGACACCGGCTGGTTCCGGCCATCGTGCGTTCAACCAGCTTCCGGGGCAAGTACGGTTTGGAACAGAGCTATTTATAATGCCGGATATGATGCAATTTCCACTAATTACAGCCGTCGCACCCAAATGACCACCTGTCCGACAGACCGCGATTACTCCAATGATCCCGATGCGTCGGCGGCTGGACAAACCCATGGCTTTTACACCGATTATTCGGCTAACTTTCATGATGGCACCTACATGGATATGCGACCGACCGGAACCAGGGGCGATGGAAAAAAGAATCTGAAAAAACCAAGCGTGCTCTTGTCGCTCGGGGATAACGATTACGATTATAGTGCCAGTATGATGTGGAAAGGCGTATGCCTGCCAGGGTTTCCGCACCGGGGCAATGCCAATTATTTGTACTGGGACGGTCATGGCGAAAGCCATAAAATGAATGAAGTCGCGGTATATTCCATGACTGATGTCACGGCGATAAATACCACTAACAACCCCATCTGGTTGGATTTGTAAATTTTCTCCGGAAGTCTATTATGCCTGTAATTATCGCTAGAACTCTATTTGCACTGGTCCTGATTGCCGGAATCCCTGACATTCTCAAAGCCAATGAAGAAGTCATGATTTCAGAAGACTTTGAGAATGTCGCCGACGGAAAACTTCCCGCAGGCTGGAATCTGTACAAAGCCAAAACCGACTCGGATTCCTGGGCCGGAGTAACAAGCTTGAAGACATCTCCATTCCCGTTCGCCGGAAAAACCGGAAACAAAAGCCTGGTTTTCCATGGCAGCACTTGTCACCGCATATATCCAGCGATCCGCATCGGGTATCCTAAAGTCCGTCGTAAAGACTTTTTTATGTCGGTTGATTTTTGTATTGAAGACGGCGCGGGAAACTTGAACTTCTCTCCAGGTTACTGTATGAAGTCCGGAATGGGGTCCGGGCCGCTGCTTTCGATCGGCAATCAAACCGCGCCAAATCGGTGCAAACTTGCCTGGGTGGAAATGAAAAACAAACGCCGCAAGCAACATTATCTCACGGAAATTGAAACCGGCGTGTGGTTCAGGATGGAGGTTTCCTGTACATCTGCGAAGCCGGAATATTCTGTAAAAATAACCCGGTACGGCGGCAAAACACAAACGTTTCCCGGTTTGAAGTTTTTCAACCCCAAAGTTGAAACCTTCGATTTTGCGATTCTGCAAAGCTTGAGCCGAACTCCGGTAACCGTCATTATCGACAATTTAACTATCATGCAATTACCGAACGAGGATAAAAAATGATAAAACCTTCACGTAAACTCAGAGTGTGTCTCATCGGGTGCGGCGGGATGGGAGGAGCCCATCTCGGGGTGGCTCTGGAAACCGGACGCGTAGAAATTGCATCCGTGGTTGACATCGACGAAAACCGGGCAAAAGCATTCAAGGAAAAGTTTCAGGCAAACCGCTACTCCCTGGATTTCCGGGAGGAAATGACAAGCCCGGATATCGATATGGCAATTGTTACCACCTTGCCTTCACAACACACGGAAATAGCAGTTGCCGCGTTGCAGAATCATAAGCATGTGCTTTGCGAGAAACCTATAAGCAATACGCTGGAGTCGGCGGAACAGGTGATCACCGCGGCTAAACAGAGCGAAGGCCGAATAATCATCGGTCACCAATTGCGTTACGTTGAGCCATGGCCAACTGTTATCAAAGAACTGCGGGAAGAAGTTATCGGCAAACCGCTGGTAATGCGTATGGCCGGCAACCAAATGACTTTCGGTTACATCTGGCAGAACCAGCAGAAGAAAATAATCGACACTTCCCCGCTGGTCGACTGCGGCGTACATTATGTTGACCTGATGCTTTCAATGACCGGCTCTCCGGCTGTCGAGGTAACCGCTATGGGAGCCTCGCTGGTTCCGGAAATGCCGGGAGATCATTATAATTACGGCCTTCTCCAAGTGAAGTTCGCCGATGGATCGCTGGGATATTACGAGGCCGGATGGGGCCCGATGATGACCAAAAACTGCTGGCAGATCAAAGACTTCAGTGGCCCGAAAGGTTCCCTCAGCGTCATTGCCGAACTCGATCACGACACCCCTGACAACCCGCCGGAAAACATTACCTACCGGCTGATTAACAAGCGCATTCCGGCGGCAAATGCCTGCGAGTGGAACGAGTGCAAATGGGATGAACGCGTTATTTATCACAAATGCGGAAAAGGCAATTCTCTGCGTCCGATGTATGACTATTTCTTTGATAGAATTACCGAGAACGCACCCCGTGAAGAATTTATGGAGTCCTTGATTGCTGCGTATGAAGCGCTAAAAATTGTCCTGGCAGCCGATCAGTCAGTCAAAGAATCGAAACGCATCAAACTCACAAATCATCACTTCAAATGCCGGAAGGCGGAAGTTTTATAATTATGAAAATAGTCAAATTGTTAATTTTATTTTTTCTAATATTATTTGCCGGGATAATTTCACAATTATCCGCTAAAGAGAATAATACAGATTTTACGTTATATTATTTACCGGTAATCAATCGTCTGGACATGCAGATTCCGGTAGAAAGCAGCATCCCGGCAAGTGCAAAAACCAGTATCTCCGTAAAATTGTTGAGCAAAGGCAAAAAAATATTTTTCGGTCAGGCTTCCGGGAATGTGCTTGAGCCGGTAAGCGGAAAATATCGGGAATTCATTGTTGATGTTCCTGTACTGACGCCAGGGACTTATCAAACAGTTATAACCATCACCAATCCCAACCGGAAGCCGGTAACGGTTCGGAGGGAATTTACAGTCGAAAAATGGGATTGGCTGGATAATAAACTCGGGATATCCAAGAACATCGTTCCGCCGTTTACACCGATTAAAGTCGATGGCAATGCAATTGAAGTCCTGGACCGGAAATACTATCTGGACGAAATAGGGCTACCGGAAAGAATCATCGCTAAAAACAAAGATATTTTATCATATTCAGTTTCTCTTCATGCTTTACATAATGGTAATACTGTTAAAATAACTAATCGTAAATATACCATTAATGAACAAAATAATAATATCCTTAAGATTAGTGGTAGTGGAAATATTGGGAATATTGACTTAGGATTAAAAACAACATTGGAGTATGACGGCTTCTTGACCGTCCGGTTAATCCTCGATCCTAAAAAGCCGGAAAAACTCGACCGGCTTACCCTGACCATCCCGGTAAAATCGGAAATTGCCAGACTGATGCACTGCGTCGGAGCCCGGCTCCGCACCAACTACGCCGGCAATATTCCAGAAGGAACCGGCAGGATTTGGGACAGCACACAGTCCTGTCGCGACAATATCAATAACACGTTTATTCCGTATCTGTGGGTTGGCGGCAAACAACGCGGCATCTGCTGGATGGCGGACTGGAGCAAAGGATGGAGTCTGGAACCGTGGAATGTCAACTGGCTGAAAACCGGCAGGAACCCGGCAATCGAACTGTGTCGTAATGGCAATTCCGTAATAATAAAGATTCATTTCATCAATTATCCGGTTACCATTGACCGTAAACGGGAGATCGTTTTCGGATTGATGGCTACTCCGGTAAAGCCTTTTCCGGAAAACTGGCAGCGCTGGTCATTCCGGGGAATGGGTCCGCCTTTCGAGCGCTTCTATGTTACTCCATACACAAATATGTGGGGCGGCAAGGACCGCTGGGGAGAGGTGTATCCGCGACAATGGGACTACTCTCTGCTCCGGGAAATCCTCAAGTATAAGAATTCCGGAAAAATCCAGTGGCGCAATGTTTTCAAAAATAAACAGATCCAGGAATTTGTGAAGGTATGGCGAAAAAAACATAAGCTTGATGATAAATGTGTACTGGATTCACAAAGAAGTCTCTGCGCCGGATTTATTCAGGCATCCAATTCCAAATGCTTTGTCACCTATATTAATACAAGGGCGTTAAGTGCGGAACTGCCGGAAGCAAAATATTTTGGTCCGGAATGGTATATCCGGCCCCACAGGTTCAATTCAACCGTACCGGTGCGAAGTTTTCAAGACCTGGCACTGTGGTCGTTTGCAAAGATGATTGACGCCGGGATTGACGGCATTTATTTCGATAATACGTTTCCCGCCAGCAATATGAACTGGGCGGCAAACCAGGCGTATATTGATGAATTCGGCAAAGTCCAGCCTAACTGCGGATTATTCGCTATCCGGAATTTTATCAAGCGCACCAGGCTTTTGTTCCATTCCAATGGAATTAAACAACCGAAACTGATTGTTCATATGACCAATACGCTGGTAATCCCTTGTTTTTCATTTGCCACCATCCAATACGACTGGGAGTGGCATCGCGGAACAAAACCACACCCGGAACGTTTCAGCAATGATTTCATCCGCGCTGAATCCACAGGGCTTCAGGCCGGGCTTGTCCCGTTTGTCATGGAGCGGATCGGGCGTCTGAAAGACAAAGCTGGAATGTCAAAAACCCAGCGCAGCTTCTGGGCAGTAACCCTCCCCCATGCCATTAAAGACAGCCGGGGAGGTATCACTGATTTTGTCGAACAAAAGCGTCCGGACAAAGTATTTGCGAAATTCGCGGCGTGGGATAAAAACTGTAAATTCATGCCGTATTGGGAGCTGGAATTGGAGCCGAACCCCGCTTTTAAAATAACGGCAGGGGAAAAAGTTGTATTGAGTTATTATCAGAAGCCGGAGAAAGTGCTGTTGATCTGTTCCAACCTGAATTCAAAATCACAAAATATAAAAATATCGGTGAATCCTGAAATTCTAAAATTAGGTAACAAGCCTATAACTAGTGATCCGTGCGACAATAAAAAAGTAATTTGGAACAAAAATACACTTAAGCTGTTAATTCACGGTTACGATTACCGGATGATTCTCTTGGAGAAAAAATGAAATTAATCAAGGTATTATTACTGATGTCCGGAATTACAATTATGGCAGGGGAACGTCAATTTATCACGATTCCGGAATCAAAGCAGACACCGGTAATTGACGGAAATATATCTCCCGGAGAATATCGCAATGCCGTATTTTTTACCGGGTTCAACCGGTCTGGAAACCGGGGGTTGGTGCAACGGTATCCGCTTGCGAGAATGACCTATTACGGCGATAAGTTATTTGTCGCGGTTACTTTTCAAATGCTGCCGGGAGAGAGCCTAAAACATGCGGTAGCCAGGAATGATTACCAGCTGATCTGTCTGGATGATGCTATAGAATTTTTCGTATTCCCGATCAAACCGGAAAACGGACGTGATGATTATTTCCAGTTTATCTGCAATGGCCGCGGAGCAATTATGGATTCGCGCTACACCCCAAGCGATGGACAGGTAACCCCACAGTGGAACGGCAATTGGCAGGTGGCTTCAGCCGTAAACACGGAAAATCTTTGGACAGTGGAATTTTCCATACCGGTAACTGACCTTAATATTCGCAAGCCTTATAATGGTTTGCAGTTCGGTTTTGACTTGTGTTTTGACAGTCATTTCGATGAGCATTTTACGTCTTTTGCTTCTGCGTATCACAAGCGTGAAAAAAGTGCAATCGCAGAGTTTTCAAAAACCGGCCCAGCGGTGAAATTTATGTCATTGGGTGAAATTAACAATGGCAAACTTGCGGTTGCAGGCAGTGTATACAATTCTGCAGTAAACTCACTCCCGCTCATCATTGACCTGAAAATTATTGAAGGCAATAAGATCCATTTCAGCAAACAGTTAGATATGGAACTCTCAGCCGGAAAAGAACAAGCTTTTGAAATATCCGGTGATTTAAAAAATGTGAGCAAGGGGACTTTTAATATCCGGGTTAAAGGCCGCGATAACGGGAAAGTATATTATTCCCAGCAAACCATGTTTGTAACCGGCAAACCAAAATTCAAGGTTGAAAAAATTCTTTCGCAGCCTTTGCAGGTGAAAGCCATGCCTGCTCCAAGTTATGATAAGATTATCGCGGAAGTCGATTTGTTCCCTATTATGAAAAAGTTTTCCGGAGGAAAAGTTGAGATAAAAGTCTATGAAGAAAACGCCAAGACTCCACTTGCTTCCACTACACTTTCAGCGAATAAATTTGTGCGGGGATTCGCCGCAAAGATTGTATCAATTCCTGGACTGAAGCCGGGAAAATATCGCGTCACTGCTTTGGCATATTCACAAAATGGAAAATTATTGAAAAAATCAAAATCTGAGTTTTCAGTAAAGAAATATCCCTGGCTTGGGAACAATATTGGTATATCAGACAAGGTTCCACCACCTTGGACTCCACTGAAAATTTCCGGCAATACAGTTAAGTGCTGGGGAAGAAAATATAAAATATCCGGAACCGGATTACCAACGCAGATAAGTTCTCTTCAGCCTGAACCGACTCGCAGTGAGATCACGGTTAACTTGCTGGCCGCGCCCATCGAAATCAAAGCCGGATTACAAAGCAAAAAAGAAGTATTTAAATCCGGAAAACTAAAAATCAACAAGCACGCTCCTGCCGAAGTCGACCTTTCCGGAAATATGAACAGCAAACAATTATCAGTTTCGGTCAATAGCAGAATTGAATACGATGGTTTTTACAAAGTAAATTTGGAGATATCGCCGAAACAGACAAAGACAAAGCTTGATTCTCTGGCAATTGAAATTCCTATGGATGGTAAGTATGTAAACTTGGTAAATTCTTCCGGCGACATGGTCAGGGGAAACTCCTGCAACGATGTTCTTCCCGCCAAAAACGGACTCGTCTGGAACTCAAAAAAGTTCAACAATGAAATGGTCAAAGGCAATTTCCTGCCATTTGTCTGGCTGGGCAACGAGGACCGGGGGCTGGCATGGCTCTGCGACAACGATAAGTGCTGGATTCTCGATTACAATAAACCGTGTCTGGAGATTCTCCGGAAATCAGGAAAAGCGATATTCCGGATAAATTTAATAAATAAACCGGCGGTACTGGACAAACCTATTAGAATAACATTCGCGATTCAGGCAACGCCGGTCAAACAACTGCCGAAAGGCTGGCGTGGCTGGTTTCGCACCACTTTTGAAAACACCAACGCTTTTTCCGCCGGAGTAAAATGGCCCACGGAAAACTGGCCGGAAAAATCACAAATTCACACTTATGGGCAAAATGTTCCCGGCCGCAGGGAAAAGCCTTTTTACTGGGGAACCGTACATCCAACCGACATCGCTGAAAGTAAAAAATTCATCACCTGGCAGCACCGGAAAAAGCTGTTGATATATTTATATCTGAATATGAACAAGACCAGCGCCAACGATCCGGAATATCAGGACTTTGCGGCGGAATGGGTGAGGATTCCAGGCCCGAAAGGATCATACAGCCCGGTGCGGAGCTTTCAGGACTATGCGCTGTGGTGCCTGAAACCGTGGATAAAGGAATCTAAACTTGACGGCATTTATATGGATGACGTGTTCCCCGCCCCTAGCGAAAACCTCATCAACGGCTGCGGCTGGAAGGATGAAAACGGCGTTGTCCATGCGGGTTATTCATTGTTCGCCGCCCGGGAGTATTTGAAGCGGCTTAATACTATGATGCGGGAGCTTGGCCTGCCGATCCCCCGGCTGTGGATTCACGAGACCAACACGCCTGCAACTCCATACCTGTCATTCGGCGATATCTTTCTAGATTGCGAACTGCTGGGGAACGCCTGCGAGGGAATCAAGTATCCTGATTACATTGACCGTTGGCCCTACGAAACTTTGGGACATTTCCGGGCGGCGAGTCTTTGCCGGCAGTTTGGAGCGGTTCCCAACCGTTTGGTAAAAAATATCGACCGGGAACACGACGCCGATTCCGCTGCCGCGTTGTGCCTACCGCATGATGTTTTCATGTATACCGCACTTCACAATAAGATTTTCTGGCCACTGAGCCGGTTCAAAATCTGGGAGGATGACGTTAAATTTATTCCTTACTGGAACCCGAAAAAGCCTTTTTCCGTTTCCGGCAAAAGCAAAAAAATCATTGCCAGTGCCTGGAAGCGTCCGGACCGGATGATGTTGATAGTGTCAAACCTCGACAATCAGAATGAAAAGGTTAACATCAAACTCAACGTCCCTGAAGATTACATTGCCATTGACGGTTCCACCCAGCAACTGGTTCCAATGAAAAATAGAGTCATTTCCGGATTGTCCGTACCACGCCATAATTATGTACTTCTAATGCTTGGCGCTCCTGGAACTTTTCCGGTAGGTGACGACTCTTTCGGGCGTAAATTAAGCACGAATACCGGCCTTGGCGGTTCGTGGAATTTTAATGCTCCGAAGGAAACTTACCGGGCTGAAATGTCGACATGGAACAACCGCATAAACTTGAAAGTTAAACCTGACAGTTACGGTTTTATCTCTCAAAATATTAGGCTTGCAAACGGTTCTGTTTCCGTCCGTATCGAGGTGGAATCCGGCAACTTCACACAGGCAAAACACGGACCGGGACTTATCCTGTACTGGCCGAATGGCAGTTTTGTCAAGACGACACTTGGGCTGCTGCCTATTTACGGCTCACCTAAATGCCGCCGCTACCTGTTCTGGATAAACGACAAAATGTTTACCGGTCCGGCGTTGCCATTCAAACGGGAAAGTTATTATTTATGGAAAAACTGGGTAAAAATCACCCTGACCAATAAGGAAATCATCTTTTTCTGTTCAACCGACGGTAAAACCTGGACGGAAGCAAAACGGGTTGCGCGGGGTGGACAATTCGCCGGATCTCCGGACAAGCTGGCTCTGGGTTGCGGACACGGTTCCAAAGCCACCGGTTATGAAAATGATTTTCTGCAAAATAATCGAAAACTCAAACGTAAAGATAATCGTTATTATCGGGAATATTATTTCAGTAATATTGCCATAAAACAAAAATAGAGGAAAAAATGAATAAGGTTAAAATCGGACTGATCGGAGCCGGCCAGATGGCCTGCGGCGCCTTCGACGTCAACATCGCGGGCGGGCATCTGGGAACTTTCAAGCACATTGACGATATTGAGTTAGTTGCGGTTGCCGATCTTAATAAAGACAATCTGGAAAAATTCAAAGTCAAGAATTTTAATCCGGGAACCAAGTATTACCGCAGCCATACCGAGTTATTGAAAGAGCCGGAAATTGAAGCGGTAATCGTCGCCACTCCGGACTTCACCCATGTCGACATTGTAGTTGACGCGCTTGCGGCTGACAAGCATGTGCTGAGCGAAAAACCCGCCGCAACTAGTTTGATTGACCTGAGCCGGTTGGAAAAGGCGGTAAATGCAAGTTCAAAAATCTATCAGGTGGGGCTGGAATGCCGGTACATCCCGTTCTACCAGCACATAAAAAAAATGCTTGATCGCGGCGACCTTGGCATACCACGAATGTTCTGGTTTAAGGAATTCCGTCCGCCGTTTCTCGAAAAAACCGGCAACTGGATACTTTTCAACGACAAAACCGGCGGTGTGTTTGTGGAAAAAACCTGCCACTTCTTCGATCTGTTCAACTGGTACGCCGGTTCCCGTCCGGTGAAAGTGATAGCCAGTGCCGGACAGGACGTGGTCAAAGAAATCTACGGCGTTAAACCGGATGTTTTCGACAACGGGTTCGTGATTGTAGAATACGAAAACGGCATCCGGGCGAATCTTGCACTCTGCATGTTCCTGAAAGGAGCGGAAACGGTTGAAATCGGAATAATCGGCGATGAAGGAAAACTGGAAGGAAATTTAAACCCGGCACAACTGACATTTTGCAGTTTTGCAGATAACACCTACTCAGAGGTAAATGTAAAAACTGATCCTGTCGCGAAAAAGCTCAGTCATTGCGGCGGTGTTTATTTTCAACACCTTGATTTCATAAAAAGCATCCGGGGAAACATCCGTCCCATGAACAATATCGACGTGGCAAAATGGAGCACGCTTATCGGTCTTGCCGCCGAAGAATCCGCCCGTAACGGAGGAAAACCCGTGGAATTATAAAGGTTCCTCCTCAAAGACGGAGAAAAAAATGCGGAGGCGGCGGAACACCGGCAGCCGATCGCATAACCCCCTATAAACAAACATATTACAAAAATACACCAAAACCCCGTCATGTTGAATCTATCACTATTTAGCACCATTTCAGCCGTTTTTATGTCAAGATTCTGTCACATACATCAAAATTCTGAAAAACCACCACCGTTACCCAACTGGCCGACAAGCTCCAGTTCAACATCGCCTATGTGACCCAAATATTGCGCCTGGTCAATCTCTCCCCGGAACTCCAGGAAGCGATCATTTCAGGCAGAGAACCGGACGGCCTGTCATTAAACCGGCTCCGCCGGGGGATTCCGATGGAGCGGGAAAGGCAAAAACAGCTTTGGTGAATCACCTTGTAATGGGTACAATTGGAAAATTTGTTTGCTGGGGGAGATGCCTTTCAGGACACTCTATTTTTCAAGGTTGTCACATGCATGGCGCCCCGATAGATATGGGGAGTAACCCCGGTTCTTCTGGCAAATATTTTGGCGAAGTAGTCCGGATTGTTGAAGCCCAGTTTTGATGATATTTCTTTGATTGAAAGCATGCTTGACAGCAACAGTTCCCTGGCGCATTCGATTTTCCGCTCAATAACGAATTGCCATGGAGACAACCCCATTTCCTGTTTGAACAAACGGCAGAAATGATACTTTGAATAACCGGCATTTCTCGCCAGTTCATCGAGGGAACTGCATGTCTCCCAGGGAAGCGAATTGAATTTACTCAGTTTTTTCTGCGGAGCTGACCGCTTGAGAATTTCCACGAGCAGGTTGTGCAATATTTGATTTGCATCCAATGCAGCGGCTTCATCAACTGCAGTAAGAATGTCAAGCAGGTTGGCGAAGAGTTTCAGGATTCCAGGGACAATCCCCAGGCTCAGAGACGGGTTCCTATGCAAACCCGCCAATTGACATAGCGTATTGAATTGAGAACCTCCGAAATGAACCCACCATATTTCCCATCCGGAAGGAGCACAGCAATAACCGTGTTCACTTTCAGGGGGACAGTAAAATACATCTCCGGCATTGACGTCCACGGCAACTCCATTGACCGTCAAACATCCTCCGCCGTTAACGCAATAGACTAAAACAGATTCATTAATGACCCGTTTATCAATCCGGTGTTCCCGAACCAGCCAGTGTCCAGCCAGCAAACACCATCCCTGCAAGTGCAGCAACCTTGCATCCCAGGGACAACTCACGCTATCCATTTTTAACTCTGTATCGTCTAGCCCCAGAGTAGTTTTCCGTTTTTCACGCATAATAGCAATATCCTTGGCTTATTGGCAATATTTTATCATTGTTAATCTAAAAATAATAAGCAATAATATATTATATTTCAAAAACCACGAAAAGGAAGTCCCCCCATGAAAAATATTTTGCCCAAAGAGGAAATTTCGCGTCTGCGCGAACTGGCGGCAAAACAAGCTGAACTCGCCAGTCTCCCGGTAATGGAGCAGCGCAGGAAAACCTGGACTGACATGAATGACGCTGTACCCGGCGCCCGTCCGCCGTTCGTGATTGAAACTTGTACTTTCGACCGCGATTTCATGCCCGAAAGCATTTTTCAATGCCAGTCGGAGTATGGAAAAAAACTGGAGAGTTCTTTCCTGAGAAACATTCGCCATCATGAAATTCTTACCGATGACCACGTATGTCCATCGGCAATTAATCTGGGTTGGCATATACAGCGTGACGAATTCGGCATTGAAATTCCGGTGACTTATGAAAAAGATTGTGACGGCGTAATTACCGGATACCACTTCGAATGTCCGATCGAGGACCTGTCAAACGGGTTTGACATGCTCAAACCCTCTACTTATGAGGTTGACAGGGAAGGAACTCTTGAGGAAAAAGCGTTTCTTGGAGAAATTTTCGGGGATATTATGCCGGTGGTGATACGTTCCGGAGTTTTCGGCTACAACACCCTGACGCAACGGCTGATGCGGCTGATGAGCATGGAGTCGTTCTTTATGGCAATGTATGACTGTCCTGAACAACTTCATGCACTCATGACTTACCTGCGGGACAATGCCGCCGACATGTCAAAATGGGCGGAAGCAGAGGGATTGCTTGTCCAGAACAGCGGTAATCAACACACTTGCGGGAGCTGTTTTAATTTTACCACGCTGTTACCCAAGCGCGAAATACCTGAAGGCGGAAAGGTTTTGCTTTCCGATATGTGGGCGGGAATGGACAGTCAGGAAACAGTCGGGGTTTCGCCTGATTTATTTCACGAATTCTGTTTCCCTTATTACAAATCCCTTGCGGAAATGTTCGGGTTCGTGTACTGGGGATGCTGTGAACCGACTGATCCGATCTGGGAAACCTCAATAAGCAAAATCCCAAACCTGAAAGCCGTTTCCATCTCAAAATGGGCAAACCAGGCTTACATGGCGGAAGCCCTAAGCGGCAAAGGCATAGTGTTCTCCCGCAAGCCCGATCCCAATCTATTAGGCGTGGATGTCAAGCTCAATGAAAACCGGTGGGCCGAAGAAATCAGAACCACCCTCGAACTTACGGCAGACAAAAACCTTCCGGTCGAATTCGTCGTCCGGGACGTATACAGCATGCATGGGAATCTGGAAAAGGCCCATAAAGCTGTTGAAATCGCCCGGAAAGAAATCGACAAATTTTTCTAAACCGAAGTAATTTCAACATTTTGCTTTTACTCCTTAACGGCATCAAAAAGAGCTTTGATGTTTTCCGGAGCAACGTCGGGGAGGACGGCTTCGTGGCTGGGGGAAATGATGAGTCCGGTGGGAAACAGATTTTTCAGCTCCGTAACTTTATTGCGAACATCTTCCGGGGAGCCGTGAACCAGTAGATGCTGGACGTCCACCGCACCGCAGAATGAAACTTGATCGCCGTATTTGTTTTTCAACTCGACGGGGTCCATGCCTTTGGCCAGCGCCTGGATCGGGTGGATGGCGTCGGCGCCGAGTTCGATCAGGTCCGGGATGATTTCCGCGATTGATCCGCAGGAGTGGTGGATCACTTTCAAGCCGTAGCTTTTGGCCTGTTCGATCAGCTTCGCCGTTCCCGGAAACACAAATTCACGGAGAAGGTCCGGGGATAACATCAGGGCGGTCTGGCTTCCGAAGTCGTTGCCGATCAGCACGGCGTCGAGTTTTCCTTTTCCCGCTTCGTAAAAGATTTGATTCGCTTCCAGGTAAAATTCGGTAATCCGGTCAATCACCGCGCGAAACATGTCCGGTTCGATCAGCATTTTCATCATCGCGGTTTCCATGCCGAACGCGGCGCAGGCGTCCTGAAAGTGCGCCGACCACATCATGCCCATGATCGCCTTGTCATCCGGCAATCCAGCAAAGGTGGCGGCGCAGGCTTCGGAGGACATGTGTGCCTTCGGGACTGGCCAGGGGAAATCCTCAACTGATTTCAGGTCTGAACAATCGGCGAAGAATCCGGGCATCGTCAAGGTGCGCTCTTCGTAATCCGATTCGCTGATTGCGAAATCAAAAGCACAGGCAATGTGATTGGCGGGGGGATGATCGTAAGGAACTTCAACCGGCCAGATATCGTCGTCCAGCCGCATTTTAAGTTCACCGATATTGTTGACGCCGAAAAACTTCATCAGTTTCTGTTCCGCCGCTTCCACCGGAAATCCCAGCCAGGACGCCGGCCGGTCCACCGGTTTACGTTCGATTGTGGCATAAAAACGTTCTTTATTGGTCATGTTCATTCGGAAAATCCTTTCTGGCGGAGCCTTTCGCCCACTGCCCGCAATGCGATTTCGTCCTCGGGATTAATGGAGCCGTCCGGCAAGGGGCCGATGTTCAACAGCAAGTTTGCGTTACCGCGCCGGGCTTTCTCCAGAGTCCGCCAAACTTCATCGGCATTTTTATGCTGTCCGTCATATTCCTTTATATAACTCCATCCGGTGGGAGTCATGCTGGTGCAGATCTCGATGATTTTTTTCTTTTCCGTGCCGATCTTACCGACGAGGGAATCCGGGTCTCCCTGTTCCGCTCCGGGAATCCGGTGTTCCGGGGCGAAGAAGTCTTCGGTTCCGAGCAAGCCCTGCTTATATGACACAAGTGTTTGCGGTTGAAGCTTGCGGATCAGCGCGTAAAGTTCATCGCATCTGAATTTCCGGTAGTCACCGGAAAGCGGCACCCCGATGCCGTCCAGCCAGATCCCCGCCACCGGGCCGTAATTCGTCAGCAGTTCGGTTATCTGTCCGGCCACGAAATCCACGTAATGATTAATGTTGTAATCATCTCCGGACGCATACCATGGATCGCCGCCCTGGAGCCGGTCGACGGTTTTCACCCGGGGGTTTGTCCAGTCCCAGTGTGCCGGGCCGTGAGGATGCCGCCACTCCAAGCCGTGTTCGTAAAACAGGAACAGCCCCATGTCCCGTTTGCGGCATGCTTCGGCCATTTCCGCCACCAGATCGCGTTTTGCCGGGGAATTCACGCTGGTAAAATCGGTGGCTTTACTGTCCCACAGGCTGAAACCATCGCAATGCTTAGTAATCATGTTGATATATTTCATGCCGCAGGCGATGGCGAAATCCACGTAATAATCGGCGTCGAACTTTTCCGGATTGAAAGTATCTTTCAGTTTTTCATATTTGATCCGGGTGAAATCCTGCAGTCGCCAGGCGTGTTCGTTAGCGGCAAGCTGAGAGTACAACCCGTAATGGAAGAACAAGCCATATTTTGCATTTTTAAACCATTCGGGGGAAGAGTTCCTCCCAGATCGCGCCGACCGATTCACAGGCCTTGCTGATGTCACGGCTGGTGATTCCGGCTGCCTGCAAGTCCCGGAACTGGATTTCAAGGACGGTGAGTTCGTCGTCGAGTTGCTTGAATTCCGAAACCACATCATTCGCAATATTTGCATCATTCGAGATAATCTCACTTCTGAGCTTATCCCGCTTCTTGCGAATATCGTCCATGCGCTTGCGTAGCTCTTCTTCCTGCTTAAGCTGTTGTTGTTTGCCTTGCGCGTAGATGGCCGCAAGCAGCGTTGGCGATTTGAATACTGAACTCATTTGTTCCAGAATCATGCGGTCGGCATCGCCAGCTGGAATACTCGACAACGGACAACTGCTCACAGCGCGATTGTCGTCCTTGATGCACTTGTAATAGGTGTATCGTCGTCCCTTTTTCTTGGTGTAAGTGATGCCCAATGCGCCCCCGCAATATCCGCATTTCAATAACCCCTTAAATGGTGATTCCATCTTATGTTTCGTGAAGCCGTGTGCCCGGCGATTCTCGCTTCATAAGCTTCTTCCGGCGACATTTTGTTATACCACTTGCTGACACAACTTATGCCTTTTCCATCCTGATATATAAATATTTTCATGATAATTTAATTCTTCAGATTTGTTAAACAGTCGATAATGTTTAGTCCGGTGTGATAACACGGATCAACATCGGGTACCGCCGGGATCAAATTTACGAAAATACCATAAATGTTCTGAGTAAGGAACGCAAACGAACAATCCCTTGTTATTTCAAATTATGGCAACCTTATCATCCAAACATATGGAGTTAGCGTTCCTCGATCAGGACACGTAAATCTTCGGTTTCCAGATTCAGGTACTGCCACAGGTTGCCTTTGACATAGCTCTGGATAACGGAATAGGTTCCAGCAAACCAATTATTATAAATAAGAGCTTCGTTATTAGGAATTCCCCTGATATTTACACCGTATTTGTTGTACGCTTTGACCGTATTATGGTGGATATAAATGTTATCGCCGGCAATATTGGTTCCGTCATTTCTATCCGCACCACCGTGCATGTCAAAAACATGTCCAGTAGCATTTTCGAGGGCCAGGTTATATCTGGCCTCATAACTATTGCCGGTGGTTCCTGTCGCGGCAACAGCATGACGGTAATAATCAAATTTATTGGCTTCAACAAGACTGTCAGCATATCCATAACCGTGAGAAATGCCATATCCCAATCCATCCCTTTGGCAGTGATGGATATAGTTATGATGAATGTAGGCATCAGTTGCGCCATCGTCAAGGAAAATACCGGCATGTCCCCATGCTGATATTTCACAATTATCGACTTCCAAGTTTTGATATTCACTTTGGATTCCGCGTGACTTATCGATTTCT
This sequence comes from Victivallales bacterium, assembly GCA_963678815.1. GTDB lineage: Bacteria > Verrucomicrobiota > Lentisphaeria > Victivallales. The sequence goes on along the minus strand of OY787460.1, from coordinate 803,302 downwards.
GTTGTTCCAGAATGTGGTCCCTGGATACGCAATCCTGTTATCCTGACGTTTTGTCCGCCTGCTACAAATAATGGCACTGGGGTTGAGGGATTAAGGGTATCAGATTTCAGTAATGCACCAGAAGAACTATTATATCCGCGATTACCGGCCAGAATTACACCGCCTGGTATAGTAAGTGGAACGTCTTGGTCTCCAGTCAGATCAATATCCCCTGAAACAAATATAATGTCTCCACTTGATGCATTGCTTAATGCGGTTTTCAACTCAGCAACAGTATCTACATCATAGTCCGCATCATTGGCCGAAAGAATATCGCTATATCCGGAACCACCGCCAATTGGATCACCGGTTGGCTGTTCTTCACTTCCGAAACCATATTCTCCGCCGTGATCCGTGAACCTCGCCGTAATCTGTTCAGAAGACAATTCCCGGCTGAAAATATTTACCTGGTCGATCAGTCCCTGAAAATAATAAGTCGGAGAGTATGAACTGGCTGAGCCGATAGACAACGAAGCATTATATGAGCCGATATTTTCATTTGATCCGGTTTCAGTTCCATCAAGTACGCCATTCACATAAATTTTCCCCACACCTTCTTTATAGGTCCCAACAATGTGATACCATTTAGTATTATCCAGTGAGGTACTCCCTGCCAGGATTATATTCCAACCGGAACGATCCTGTTTTCCAATCAGGAGTCTGGCGGTTCCATAGCAAATACTTAGAAAATATGTATATGATCCTTTACAGGCAATCACATGATGACTGTTTCTTATATCCGGTTTTACCCAGGCTTCAATCGAGATTTCCTGGGTAATTTCAAGACTGGTGTCATTGCCACAGTTAACATAGTCACTACTTCCATTCAATTCCAGAGCTTTTCCAACTCTACCGTCTACCCAAAGGGCTCCAGTAAGGTTTCCATTATTACCTTTTCCTGAGCTGTCTGCAGCTATTGTTCCGGAACCATCGTCAAACTCCCAGCTGCCACATAAATCAGAAACAAAACATCGCTGACGGATTTCCAGACCAGTAAATGCCCGGTTATAGATTTTAAGTTCATCAATAACCCCGTCGAAATAGTAATTTGAAGTGTAAGAATCAGCAGAACCTATTGACAAAGGATATGTGGAGAAGTTTATGCCGTCTTGCTCTCCTGTATCCGTACCGTCCAGCACCCCGTTCACATAAACTTTACCAACCCCGTCCTCATAGACTCCGGTTACATGATACCACTTGGAACTGTCCATGACGGTATCGCCAATTGTAACGGTATTCCAGTTAAAACTACCCTTCCCAACGAGAAAGGCTAATTGTCCGCCAACGGTTGCGAAGAAATAGGTATATCTTCCTTTGCAGGCAATGATATTGTAATTTCCGACATCGGTATCAGGTTTTACCCACGCTTCAATTGTCATTTCGTCAGTAATATCCAAGTCCGCAGAATGCGGGACAAGGCCATAATTATAATTGCTACCGTCAAACTCCAGAGCATTTCCCATAATCCCCTGGATCCAACATGGTGGAGAGTTTGTATAATACAGATTCCCGTCGTTTCCAAATTCGGAAAAATCAGAAAAATCTGTTCCAGTCGTTTCATCAAAATGCCAGCCACCGCGAAGAAAACGTTCCTTGATTTCTTTGTTGTTTAACGCATTATTGTAAATTCTAAGCTCATCAATAGTTCCATTAAAAAAGTAAGTTGATGCATAGGAACTGGCCGATCCAATAGAAATATCCGATGTATTTGTTCCCACATCTTCGTCATTTCCGGCTATGATTCCATCAATAATTCCATTAACATAAATGGTTCCTACTCCGTTTTTATAAGTACCGGCAACATGATACCACTTTGTACTGTCCATAATGGTTTGGCCTTTAAGGACAATATTCCAGGCAGAACCATTCTCGTCACCGACAAGTAAAGCTAATCTGCCATAATATGTTGCGAGAAAATAGGTTTTAGTTCCTTTACATGCGATTACATTATAACTGCTTCCGGTATCAGGTTTGATCCATGCTTCCACCGTAACCTCGGAAGTTACGTTCAGGCTTGAATCATGTGGAACAACCACATAATCCTCATTGCCGTCGAATTCGAGGGCATAATCGCCAATTTTGCCAGTCACCCAACAGGAAGAATCCATATAAGAAAAAGTGCCGTCGTTGCCATTGATTGTTTCATCGGCAATAGTTGTACCTGTCCCTTCATCGAATTTCCAGTAACCGATAAGGTCGGCATGAACAGGAATGAAAGACAAACCGTAAATGAAAAAAGTAATTACAGCTTTCCATAACCATCCCCTGACTGATTTTGCTTTCATAGATTCCCCCTTGGTTGCTTTATACTGCCGGTTTTTTACCGGAATTTTATTTTTTTATTTTTGATCAGTTTTTCCTGTGCACGGGACATGAACAACGCCCTCCCCATTCTATCTGTTCCGGCAGAACCAGTGAATTGAACAACTGCCAGTTCCATGCCCCTTGAATTTGAAAAGTTTCATAATCAAGCAGATACATTAACCTGACGTGCCGATTTTGATATTTTTTATCATACCCGAACAATAGTGCATATCTGCCATAACTGTGATTTACTATCCTAACTCCTTTCAAACCATAAAAACGGCCAGGGCAAAGTTTATTTAAATTCTTTTCTACAAATTCTTCATATCTGGCAGCTTCATTTTCAGCAATTTCATCCAGGCCGTAAACTTCTTCCTGATCCCAAGATGCTTCAGGAGCTATATTACTCAACCCCTTTCCCTGGAAATTAACCCATATCGGACTTGACCAGGCAATATCGTCATTTTCCTGAATTACACGAAGATAATAATAATTAATTCCTTCTTTCAGATATTTATCCTTATAAGTAAATGATTCTGAGATATTTATCCCATGATGCACGTATATTTTTGATGTATTTCTAATAACAGAGATTTCCCGTATTGCTTTTTCCCCGGTAACGGAAACATTCAAAACAGGATATTGATCCGTTGTAAACTCCTTTCCCATGACTTGACCGTTTATACTAAAGTCAAGGGCAATTCGTGACTGCCCCATTACGGCATAGCATCGACGTTTTCGCATGGCATCAAAAACTGCATCAGATGTCAGTTCTTCCGCTAAAATCACGGCAAAACCATTACTGTCGGAAGTACTCTTATTGCGAGGCAGTCCAAGCTTTCCCTTTTGAAAAATAAATCCGGATGAACACGGGGTTCCAGCGTGAAAATCACTCCCGAAAACAAAACCAACACGATAACCCCGCTGAAGTGCAATCTGAGCAAAACCTTCAAAACGTCCATGGCATGAGGCTATCTCCAATAATGGTTCAGCCTCATCATTATGATAACGCAAATCTTTGCCACCACCACCAACATGCGGTATAATTAGAGCGTTATTATTTATAACTTGCCGATACAATTTTTCATAATTTTTCTTGAGTTTCCCCGTAGAAGCGCTCCTGCCACTATTACATTTTACTGGCATTATCAGAGAGGTTTCGTAGCTGGAATAAAAGATGTTATGGTCCCCACCATCCCCTGGATGACATTCCTGAGCCAGAATCGGCAGGAATTTACCAGGACGATAATGCCGCAGACATGCTTGCCGGTGTTTATCCCACCAATATTCCCGCCACCATTTTTCAGTGCTTTCGGAAGGAGGATGATCTTCTCGCCAAATATAGGTATGGTCCGTAATTGCCGCGAAATCAAGCTTTGCAATATCACGTGCAAACAAATTTGCGTAATTAATATTCCCATGGCCATCGTGAGAAAGATTGGAGTGTCCGTGGAGTTCTCCCCAGTATAAATTATATTTTCCCATGATACTTTTACTCATAATGGGATTGCTTTGTCCCTGAATATTATACTGATTATCAATAAAAGTAATTCTGCCGGGTAAATCGGGATTTATTATTCTTCCATGTAATTCCACAAATCCATGATCTTTTTCTTCCAATATAATTTTATCAGGCAAATTTGAAATATTTTTAGAAATAATCTTCAAAGCACCTTTATAGCTGATACATAAATTTGAATAGATATCTTCGATTCTAACAACAATCCTGAAATCTCCGTTTCTGCCGGTGATACTATCCGCAGCTGCGATGATTCGTGCCGGACAGTTCGCAATAACCTGGCAGGTCACAGTTTTAGCAAGCTTAACAAATTCACTCTTGCCTTTGGCATCGACGTAAACTTCAAGTTTGTAATCTTCAATTTCGTGTTTGCCAAATTGACTTCTCAAATTTACAATCGCAGTTTTCAAATTTTTATGCGGTTGACCTATATTTACTACCAATTCGTCTCCAGGCTTGAGTTCGCCTTCTATGACTTTAATCCTTATTCCGGATGCAACTCTCTTTTTCGGCCAGTAATAACGATGAAAAAGCTGAACAGGCTCAATAGTAATTCTTAGCTTCGCGCTTCCTGTTGTATTTACTTGCAGATAGTCCTCCTGCTCAGGATCGTTATTCTGCATAGAAAATCCAAAAGCCGTAACTGGCCAGCGTTTAATCAATATCCCTCCACCGATTTTTATTCTTTCTTCCTGCACCTTATATTTCAATGTCCATACCCCCGCAGTACCCGCTGTTACGGTTAAACGGTTCTGAACATCAGAGCGCCAATTAAAAGACAAAGAATAATCCTCCTTTGTGCGGATTTTCTTTTTCAATATTAAATTTTCTCTTTTTTCCATTTTTGATAAATAAGGCATTTTTTAATAATTATTAAATTATTGTGAGCGTGTAATAAGCGCTTTTTTCTTTTTTAAAGCAAATTGGATGACTCAATACGAATTTTCTATTGCGATGCGTCGGCTCGCCAAAATACACCATTGTAGCCACCAGTCGCGGCATTTAACGGCAGCCGGTACCATTGTGCATGACCATCGAAAAATGTCACATCGACTCCCCCATTATGCCGATATGAAATGTCCGAAGAAGACATACTGCCTGGTTTGACCCGATAACATTTTTCCGTGTCAGTAAATCCTACGGTTTGAGAAGGAAGACGCAGTTCAGACAACTTGACCGGATCATATGCAGGCGATGAACTGCCAAAATAATAATTATATCCGTAATCGGCGACGGTCAGCCCGCCGTTAACTCCCCAACTTTCACAAGCTGGTGGATTTGCGGCGGGACAAGTGGGAAAAGTGCCGGCGCTGTATGCGGAAAACGGTTGTTTCTTCCATCTGAAATATGTAGGAATATACGAGTTAATCTGATAATTCCACCTGCCGCCAAGCGGGGAATAATTAGCCAAGGAGCAACAAGGCAGCCATTCACTGTAATCCTGTGAATACATGATCAACGCATTACCAAGCTGTTTCATAATGGAAATGCATTCGATTTGCTTTGCGCGATCTCTAGCTTTATTAAGAGCTGGCAGCAGCATACTTGCCAGTATAGCAATGATAGCTATAACTACCAGCAATTCTATAAGAGTGAATTTTTTTGAGATTCTGATTTCGGCATTTCCAGTTGTTTTCATTTTCTTTTCCTCAATATACGTTTAACCATTATTTCTCATTCCATTGTTATAATTATCATAAACAAGAACCACAGTAACTGGCAATGTATTCATGTATCTTGCATGTTATATACATGTTTATATAATTTAATTATAACCTATAGAATTAGCATAGTCAATACATTTTATAAATATATTTTAAAATAATACTTGACAGCAAGGTCGCCTGTTGATAATATATATGTATACCACATTACAATATGGTATACTTGAATCAACAAAAAGGACAGTAAAATGAAAAAGAATGGGTACAAAAATATCAGTAAAGACATACTCAAAAGTATACAAAAAGGCGCTTTCCCAAACAATAAGCTTCCCTCTGAAAGAAAATTGCGCGAGATTTATCAAGTCAGCCGCACAACAATAAGGCGCGCTCTGGCAATGCTGGAGGAAAACGGGGAGTTGTTGACCGCAAAAGGCAAGGTCCGAAAAGTAATGCCTGAAGAAAGAAAACGAGCTCTTAACCGGAAAAATGTTATCGGCTGCCTAGTTACCCAACGCTCCCACGCATACAATAATTTGTTGAATATTATTAATGAACTACTAAAGGAAAAAGGTTATGCCGTTGATTTCAGCTTTCAGGAAAATCTGGACAGTTACAATGAAAACTTTTTTATCGGCAATCCTTTCGATGGCATAATAATAATTGGTATCAAAAATAATGAAGTCATAGCAAACATTCTCAAAAGGAATCCAGGATTGCCTTGTGTTTTGATAAACTCTGACCGTGATATTCATCTTAATATCGATATTGTAGATCCGGACAGTTTTGACGCCGGATATGAAGCGGCAACCCATCTTCTGCAGGCCGGACATAAAAATATTGGTATTTTGGGAATTCTTGAAGATAAACCCGTTTCAAACCTTCGAACTGCTGGATTTATTAAAAAGTATGAGGAGGTTTACGGTTCTTTTCCTTCGGAGCATCTCCTGAAGATCCATAAACATCACTTAAAAGATGAAGAGTTCAATACATTTTTAGAACGGAATAAAATTACCGGTCTATTTGTAGTAAGCCTTGGAGCTCATGGTGAGGTGTTATATGCATTTCTGGAAGAAAACAAAATCAAATGTCCTGATGACCTTAGCATTGTCAGTTGTGACAGCATCAGTGTTGAAATAAACGGTGAAATATTTATCACCGACTGCATTGGTCCGGACTGGAAACAAATTGCAAAACTGGCAACAGACCGATTGACCGAAAAAATAAATAATGCTGAAAGTCAATACATCAAATACTGTGTCCGTTCCCAACTTATTAAGCATGGAACTGTCAAAAACATGTTGTCCTGAAAAGAGATTTTTATGTGTTGTGGAAATTTTCAATGTACAAGCTTGCCGCCTTGATGAAGAAAATTGATCCTAAGTCCCTAAGATAGTACGGCGAGTTGTCGGTACCGTCCGGCGGCAGGATTTTCTCTAGAATCGCGCCGCGCAGATTTTCATCCTGAGGTTTTGAAAACTGCATATTCATGCAAAATGATAACGCATCTTCAATAAAGCTGATCCACCGTGTATTGTTGTCGACAGCCAATAATTCAAGCAGAAGGATAGCCGCACATGCCGATCCGCTGGTCGCATGACCAAAAGAATCGGTACTGTTTCCCAGATAATAGTTTCTGAAATATCCTCCATCATGCCGTAACGCCCGGACTGTAAATTCAGCGCATGCTGTGGCGGCTTCAATATATCTGGCATCATGGGTAATGCGGAATGACTCGATCAATGGAATGCCCCACCAGTAAGTATGCCGGGGATGAAAAGATTTTTTAACCGGATCATTCGGAGAATAATCCATCCAGTTGCCCGAGGGGTTTTGATCTGTCAGCAGTCTTTCCGAGATTTCCAGATGTGTGTTCAGGAATTTTTCATCTCCGGTTTTTCTGAAAATTTTTGTCAGAACGCCTGCTTCCAGAAGAGGACGGCCATTAGCATTCCCTTTTCCATGAAACGGGCTTGGTTGATGATGTTTATGTTCAACTGGATCATACACATCAACAAATACTCTCTGTTGTTTCGAATACATTTTATCAATAACAAAATTTGCCGCGGCAATTATTCTGTTCCATATTTCTTCTGAATTAACAAGGTTTGCCAAGGCCACTGGTCCGTGCAGGCATTCCAAAATTGCCGAGGTATTTACTTTGTCCGAAAGGTCTTCATAGGCGAGAATAAGCCCATAATCCTGATGATCGCAATCATATATTTGCTTGTCAAAAATAAATTCTCCACATATTTCAGCGGCATTGATATAGTTCTGATTTTTAAGCAATTTTCCAGCAGTAACCAGTGCATCCATTGCCTGTCCGGTATGCCAAACCGGTCCCATGAAATTCCATTGTTTACTGGCGGCGTGATAATCAGTTTTGATACAACCACGCCATTTTTTATAGGGATATTTTTTTCTGTTGCCAGTATTTGCCGGCAGAATGTTAGTTTTTATCATTGCGATATCACAAAGCCAATCGCAGGCCGATTTTATAGCCTGTATCAATTTATTTTTTTCTATCATATTGAATTTTTGTCTTCCGGTTTCAGATGCGGATTGTTGAATTTTTTAAAAAACTGCAGCTTTTCACTATTTAATGCATTAATATCAACAGCCGCTATTTTTCTGAGAGTATCGGCAAAATTATCCACAGCTTCATTGAAAAGTGTTTTCCCGATATCCCTGGTTGCTTTCGAGGGATTACCACTGTAAAATCTTGGATACGATCTCACAAAATCGTAAGTATTATCGGAATTGCCAAAATCAAAATCCGCGGAATTGCCGTATATAGGTTGTTGATCCACCATTTCCTGTTTGTCGACAGCATCCTCGAAAAGATATAAACCGATAGCTGTTTCCGCCGCGCCTCCGTGTCCGCCAATGTCCTGCTGGTTTTCAAAAAGTTTTTCAACGGTGCTACGGATAAATAAAGGAATCCGGTAGTAGAAAAGATGGTAATTCTTATCTTTTACAGCCATATCTTTGATCAATGCCGGAAGCCAGGTTTTGTTTCCGCCATGGGCACTGGCAAGCACAATTTTACTGAAACCGTTTCTGCCGATTTCATCGCAGATCAATTCAAAATGTTTTAGTAATTCACTTACGGGAATATTGATCGCTCCCGGCTGAACCACGGCCATTGGAACATGGGTAAAGTAAAATGGCGGCATAACAACGGACCGGACTTTCTCCGAAGCTTTCAAGCAGTATTGATACGCTTTTAAAGTATCATTGCCTAAGGGAAGATGCTCCCCGTGTTTCTCCATGCTGCCAATCGGCAAGATGCAAATACGGTTCCCGGATTTAATGTATTCTGAAAATTCCTTCGGCGTCATTTTTTCCCATTGCATATTGATATCCTTAATAAGTTTGAGTTATAGAAATCACTTTATATAATGAATTGTTACCGGTCCAAGCAATCCGGCTTCAGGTTCTCCGCAAATCTCGCCAAGGCTCCAGTAAATATGTCCAAGTAAATTGTCAAAACTGTTCGTTACAGTTATTTCAAATGTATTAATACCGGGTGCTAGAAACCTGTCAATCCGGAAAAGGTATGGAGGCCAGCATTTGACGCCCACACTTTGATCATTAATTTTTATCTCCGCGACATGGCATACCTTCCCTAAATCCAGCCAAGCTTCTTTGACTGTGCCGCAATTCCATACCATTTCCTGCCGATAACTGATGGAGCCTGCATAGTTTTTTAATCCCTGGACTTTCCAATTTCCAGTCTGCAAACAATTCCGGGAGGAAATAATTTTTGTTTCATTTTCATAACTGATGTCCATATCAAAATCTCCCTGCAAAACAACCGGGTCAATCATATTTGGGCAGAAATGTGGAAGCATAATATCTTTATGAAAATATTCAGAAACTTTAAATCTATATGCCAATATATTTTTCCCTTTGCGGCTGACCGGAAAAAGGTCATATGCGATGTTTTCCCGATCCCACAGACACAGCTTTGCGGAATTATCCAATTTTTTTCCATTTAAATATGCTGACTCCACGACTGAACTGTCGAAAACAATCTTCAACTTTGGTGGAATAACATCAATGAGGAATACTGCTTTTCCCCAAAGATATCGACTCTTTTCCGGATCCTGAGAATATGGATACTTCCCATTGTCAGCCTCCATCCATGAATCATCCACATTCCCGGCATACCATTGTTTTTCCATTCCGATATTGTCGGGATCGGGTTTTATATATGGCAATAATGCACATAGATTCAGTTGATTTCTTCCGGTTTTCCATATTGAGCTGAAAGCCTTTTTCCGCCAAAGCTGAAATTGTCGATCATGGTAGAAGCGGCTGCGTTTCCATACCGTTTCGAAATTACGCCTCAATACAGGAAGTTCATCAATGCAGCCGGATATTTCATTGACAAGAAAATATCCCTCCCAAGGGGCAAAGCTTAATTTTATATTTGTCCGCTGTTTCCGCGGGTCCCAGGCCTGATCAATCCAGAAGCAATTTCCTTCATCAGGATGCAGTAAAACAAATTTTTCATCAGATGGAATCTCCACTGTCACGTCCAGAGGACGGGAACTCATATTAACCAAATGCAGAATCTTTCTTGTCTCGGTTGATCGATAAGCAGCAAGAATATTATCGGCGCCGTCCCCAAGTATCCGGTATTGGTATCCGGAATTACTCTGGATCAGAGCTGCCAGTTCATTTTTCAGCTGCAGCCACGACTCGTGAGGTTCAAAAGGTATAAGATGAACATTTTCCCTTGATAAAATCATTCTGATTCTTTCAACGGTATTTCCTCCCATATCCAGTAAGGGAATTTGTCCGATAAAAATAATAATCCCTCCTGCCTGTGCAAATTCTTCCAGTTTACTTACCACTTTATCGAGAAGTACTTGTGAAGCGGGAATAACCAATATCTTGAATTTAGCATTTGGAACCAACAGGATATTTTCCTCAATAACAGCGTTTTCAATTACTTCCTCAAACAGTATGTCCCAATCCAGATGTGAACGGCATAAAGCTTCCGCGGTTTGTTGCGTACAGTAATCCGTATAAGCCAGGGATTTATTATCTGAAGAATCCGTTTGATAAACAATTCCGGAATTTTCGGCACAACGCATAATCTGGGCCGTCAATACCGGATATAAAAGACCGATCCGTGCGTTCAATGGCAAAGACGCCATAAAGCTGCATTTTGCAACCAGCTCAGAGATTTTGTGATAAAAACCCGACCACGGTGTTGTGAAATGGCGGCCGCCAAGACAGCGTTTTCTAAAACCGGAAATTGACAGTGAAAATAAATTGTCGTTGACAAGATTACAGCCCATAGCGCTAAGCCATTGCACCTGTTGAGACAAATCAACCGGAGCAACCCAATACGGCATACACCCGAAAACTTCTGCCAGAACCCGGTTTGAACCGTTATATTTTGCCGAAGCCACAGCTACTTTTGCGGTAAGAATCAAACCGGACGGTTCATAAACTTTGGCTCTTTCGATAATTTTTCTTGCCGGGGAGTTTTCGTAGTTTGTCTGGCAACCGAGAATGTCAAGTCCCGGTATTGACATTTGCTTTCTGCACGGCCATGAATCCCCCTGATATGCAACTTCCAGCGATGGCGATTCCTCCCCCATGAAATGTCCGGTAAGCGCTACTGATCTGTCTTCACACCAGTCTTTTAGCCTTTTCAGATGCTCTCCAAGCAGTTTCCCGCACAGCCGCCAGTAATCGGCTCTTATTTTATGGTAGCTATTACCTGACGGTACAAACAATGCTACAATATTATCTTCAAGGCGATATTTATATATTTCATGAAATTTTTCAGTAAGTTCCTGGTTAATATGGACTCCCTTTATCTGTGGTTCATCCGTAAAAAAACCGGCAATCGTTGAACCGAAATGCTTTTCAAAACGTTTATAGTAATTATCGTAGATTAACTCAATAAAGAGTCTGCTTGAATCTGTTCTGGTAAAATCAGGATATCCCTTAACATTCAGGTTCTTCAACCACGGAGCCCCCCGGTTGGGAACGGTATCATAATGCAATGAGCGGTTGATTATGAATAATAACCGCACTTTTCTTTTTCTGTTGTTTTTCCATTTCACTGTTGATTGTGAATTATGGCCAGATAATCTGATATCCAGTTCACCGGCATCCAGCCTGCTGTATTTATCTGTATTTTCTAAAACAAATACTTCATGGATTTTTCCGGAGATGTCAATTATTATGTTTTCGGCAATATCAATTAAATCAGTCCACAATGGAACAAAATGATTAATGTTGCAATCAATATTCTGTTTCAGCAGTTGTCCGGCACAGCCACCGCTTGGCCAGTTGTAATCATCGTAAATCCATACCTTCATGGATTTAGCGGCTGCAAATTCAAGTGTCGTTTCAACCGTCGCAAACCACTCTTCTGACAAGTATGGAATTTCAAGGCCGTAAATTGGAAATATAATAAAAGAATCAATGCCTTGCGACAATAACTTGTTAATAGCATTTTTAATGTTGCCGGTACAAATATTCCCGGTATAACATAACCATGGTAATGGTCTGAATTCACGCGGAGGATTCTTGAAAACTGATTCCAGATTTTCACCTTCACTCGGTGAAGCAAGATAACTATTTTTATGCCACTTATTCATGAAAAAATATTCAATTAGTTTTTTATTGTGAAGATTTCAGGATAATGCGTCCCCACAACCTGGGATCCCTGAAAACCTGTTTTCCAGGGGATGACCAGATCAGAATCTGCTTTACATTTTCAGTATTGTCCTTGTCGATAACGGCGATGTCAAATCCGATTTTTTTACCGGCATTGATATGCTGAATCCCGAGACTTTTCCATGGAACCGCAAGCTCAAAATCGTATCCGTCTTTATATTCAACTCCTTTGACTTTCATTCCCTTAATGGTGTATTTCTGCTTCTGCTGCAACTTGTTGCCGCGCCTGACAAAAACAGCTATTTTATTTCCTCTTTTTTCAGGATGTATTGACAATTGAACATTGTAATCGTCTTCACTGAAATTTGCTTTCCCATAATCCAGCTCTGGTTCTGCATCCAAAAACAATTCTAAACTGTCGCCATTGAAAAGCTTGGGATATAATTGAGAGTCTTTGACTTTAACTGCAATATAAAGAAATTCTTTATCCCATTTAACGGCAAACTTCAGCTCGAGGTCGAATTTACCATTCCAACTTTCACTTTTTGTCGAAGCTTTATAAATTTTCCCCGGATCAGTAATATCGATAAATTCATCTGTTTTCCAATCATTGAATTTTGCGTCAATACTAATTCTTCCTTTAAAAAACGGAGCTTTTAAAACTTGAGTTATATAATCACCTTTCTCCCAAGTCAGTGACTCAATTTCCGCATATATTCCTGAAGTCGTTATATTCTCATAAGCTGTAGAATAATCTTCTTTTGCAATATTTGTCCGGCACGATTCAAGCATATACTTGCCTGTTGCATATAATTTTTTCTTCTGTAAAACAGTTTTATATTTTTCCAGGGTTCTTGCTAACAGGCGAACAGTATTATTTATCAATTTCCGGCCTTGTGCCGACACCAAAACCTGCGCGGAATCGATTATTACCGGATCATCAGCAATTTTCAGAATTTTAAAAGACAATATTTCATATGGTCCAAGCGTGAATTCCCAAGTTTTCCCCGTAAAAGATTTATCGTTTTTGAGATCAGTTATCTTTGCCGGATTTTTTAACTGCATTTTAACTTTTATGTTCCAACACTGTGGATTTGCAGCATATCCCCAGATCGCATTATCAAAGGATGTAACTTCTATCCAGATATTCTTATCAAGTCCTTTGCCTGTAAGCCTTTTGTATTTAGTTGCTGGAAGTGAGCGATATGCTTGCGCAAATTTGGCAACTTGGTTTTCACGTCCATTCCACAATACAATATCCTGCATAGGCAACATGAAGAATACAGGATTAGTCCTGATGAAAATATTGGTAAGATAGTCAGAAAAATATTTTCCGCCCGGAGCTGGCCAGCTTTCAGTTGAAGAGTATTTCCACAACCATTTTTTCCCGCCCGGAGCTGGGACTTGGGCTTCCACCCATTTAAAATTTGCCGCAATCCCGTTAATCCCGTCATTTGCAAACGCAGTAGTGTGAGCATAACTGTGCGCCATTGCCCGCCAGTTACCCCGGCTTTTTCCATGCAGCAGTTCCTTCAATGCCGCGTTGGCGGCAACTGTACGCGTAAGGATAATATTGGGATTATTCTTTAATCTTTTCAAGTCGAGTCCACGCATTTTAAAATACTTAAATGCCAGTGTGGAATCATTCGGGTCTGTCATCTTTTCAACTGATTTTATTGAATTTGACCATTGGCAGATGACCAGTTTAAGGTCTTTTCTGGTCTCTTGCAGACGCTTTACCACCCAAAGATATATTTCCATCATTTTATCACATCGCCATCGTACCCATTTATTCCCGGCATTTTTCTTCAGCCATTCATAGCGATTTCTGAAACGGTCGGCAGATTTGGAATTTACCGGAATTTTAATTCCGCTCTCGCGTTCAAATAATGATATGGTATAATCATCATAACTTGCATACAGAGGATTATTTTCCTCTATCCGCCAACATGGCCCCCAACGGTCATGGATCTTCAATACCAGTCCTTTGAATCCCTGCTCCTTTCCGTAAAGAGACAGTATCTCGTTGATGAGCCGTTCAAATTGCTTTCTTGCCTGCGGATGAATCCAGTTAGGACATGTTCTGATTCTCCGCCCTTTGAATCCAATAACTTGATGCCCGTGGCAATCGACCTGCAATGGGGTGTCTGCACCTTTTGCAACTTCTTCATCGGTAAAGTCACAAATAATTTCAGGCAACGATTCCATTTCAAGTCCGCCAAAAAATCCCAGTCCGTTTTCCTCAAACATCTTTGCCATTAAAGCATGACAGTCTTTCAGGCTCCCGTTGTATTGCCGGTTGAAATTGGTCGTATGGGAAAATTGACTGGCGTAAAGTACTCCTGAGTACATGTAAAGCCCGCATACATGGGCATTTTCTCCCGCAAAACGCATTCGCTTGATCATGTTTGAGAAGGTCAATATCCAGTCACGATAAAAATTCGGAGTATCGCTCAGCAGCAACAAACGCCGTCGGAGTGGAGCCAATGGACTTGAAAAACAACTTTGGCTGATCTGGTAAATCCCTCTTTCGGTTTGCTGACTAAGCCATTTCCTTTGTCCCGGAGCATCGTTAATCTTTACCATAGGAATATCATTCAAAATTTCATAAATCCGGATTTCACCCACCTTCGCGGCCTTGCCTTTGCCGAATGCACCGCCAACAGAAAAGATTGATACTGTACCGTTTTTCTGACTTGGGAAAAATACTGCATGGTGACGAAGCAATTTATTGGTTATCGGATTTTCAAATCCCATGCAAACCGTATCATTGCCGATTTCCGCGGAATTCAACCCATACCAGAGCAGATCATATGGAGGTTCTGAATCAGTAATCCGCATTTCCTGGCAACGTTCAGAATCTTCAGGATAATCAGCAACCGCCAGATGGGGCCTGCCAGGATTCTTGATCGTATATTTAAATGAGATGTAATTGCATGGTTCACCACCTGGACCCGCCTTTTTGGGTTCCGTGGAAGTCCGTCTGAATTTACCCAAACGGGTTTCAATCACGTCTGATTCCGCTATAGTTCCATCCCCGTTGCAGGAAATATATTCCGTTGTTACAGGTGTGATTGCTGGATCCAGTTCCCACACCAGTTTAAGCTTCATTCCTTTTTCATAATTACCCGGATTATCTATAACCGGCTGTTTTATCGGACCGCAATATGCAAATTCATAACGGCGCCGATCGATTTCCTGTTCGCCTTCATACAATTTCAGGATTAATGCATAGGCGGTATTGAATTCCAATATTTTTTTCGGAATATTCAGGTTGCATATCGACCATGGATAATTTTCTTTTAAACGCAAAACCTCATTCATTACGGTACGGTCAAACGCATTAAAATGGTTGCCCATTTCATTGACGATTTTATATTTTAAAATTCGCTGTTTTCCTTTAACTACCGGGATCGAAACACGAAAATCAACATTATCTTCAGAACCAAAAACCGGCTCTTTTCTGCCGTCTGCCGGTGCTACTTCAATTATTCCCTTGTATGAAGGATTAAACCAGCATTTCCGATAATCATCAATTTCCGCTTTACCGGGATAGGTGATTGCAGATTCCCAACTGGAATCATTATAGTCAGTTTTCGTCCAATTTAAATCATTGTCCGAGTCAATTATTTGGCTGCATTTCCAGGATTTGTCGCTGTCAAAGCGGACGTATTTTCCATTTTTACATAAAAGTGCTCCATCCAAAAGGAAAGGTTCATTGTATTGCGGCTCAATTACCGAAATCACATTTTTGCCTTTACGAAACAACTTTGGATTAAGGCTGTAATTCCAGATGGCCGAACTGTGTATTCTGACAGGCGGGGATTCCACTGCCGGTTTTCCATTTATGAATGCTTTGAACCATCCTTCAGCGGATATTGAACATTTTGCCCACTGGACTTCGCTTGTCAGGTTAAACACTTTTCTGTAAACCGCTCGCGCTTCAAAGACGCAAGGTTCAACCTGAGCTATTTCAATTGTATTGCCAGGTGTTTCAGTAACAATTTTCAAGGCTGTATATGGGGGGCTGCCTGGAGGTATTTTAAACGTGATTTCCTGCCAAACTCTTCCTTTGACGGTTACAGGTTCAGATTTTAGTATTTTTCCCCGGTTCAACTGTTTTACCTCCGCATACCAAATACTCTTCTCGGAGCTTTGCCGTATTTTTATTCTTACATATGCAAGTCGGTTTCTGATAAAAAAATTGATATTGTCAAAAGCAATTCGTATCGCTTTGTCATCTTTTTTCCAGTCTCCCCAGCCAAACCATGCCAAAGCTTTAGACACGGTAAATGCCAGTTTTCCGTGATCATTGCGCAAATCCGTAATAGTTTTGCTTAACTCGTTGATTCCACATAAGGTACCATTTGAAAAATTCCAATCGTACGGAAATCCCGACTTCGGAAATGGCAGTATTTTCTTGACTACATTTTTACCTGTAATTCGTCTTCCTTTCAGGTAACAATTGCTTTTGCCAAGCCCCTCTTGGGCCATAATATCGGTAATGTTTTCCTTTTTATTTTCAGATAGACACTTGATGCAACACAGTGCAACTACCAATGCTAGGCATGTACGGCAAAAAATTGACATTTTAAAACCTTTCATCATTATTGCTTTTAAAACCTGAACTTATTTTTACATTATAGAATCTCATTTCCCGCTAACCACTTTTTTCACGGCAATATTTTTATTTTTTAGTAAACATGATCATTTTATATTATATACATGTTTATGTAATAACATCTATTTATAAAAAGTCAATAACCATATATATTTAATCTTTATAATTTTCACATACAAGGATGTTAATAAATATATATTGTATACCAGATATAATAATGGTATACTATAAACATTGTAAGGGGACATCTAGTTGAAAACTGGAAGAATGGCTGAAGAATATTCAAATGAGGTAGCTATGTAAAAGTAAAACCCTCTCCGAAAAAATATTTTTCTTTTTGAATATTGCTACAATGTTATTCCCCAAAGCCGGTTCAATGACAGCCTGTCCGGCTCATTCCCCGCGATGATTGCCTCCTGGAGTTCGGGGGCGAGATTTACCAGATGCAATATTTTTGTCACATAGGCGATGTCGAATTGGAGCTTGTCGACGAGTTGGGTGACGGTGACGATTTTGCCTGATTCGATAAGTCCAGTCCAGGCATGTGCTCTAGCCAGCGCTAAAAACATCCTTTCCAAATTGCAGATAGTGATACGGAAGAAAATATGTGCCGACTCTGGTTTTTGACGAAGTTACGCAGAGGGATGAGAAGGATGTCAAAAAATTTGGCATTAAACTTTTCGAACCAAGCCTGGTTCAAGTTGCTGAAGCGGCCAGCATAAGTGATAACAGTGACTTATCAGATCAAGATTGCCTTTAATTATCGCTTCCCATCATACGTGATGTATATTTTCAGAGCAGTTGGGAAAGAAGTGTTTTTGCGGGAACCGTAAATGGCTTTCCTTTAGATGCGAAGCAATCGGCATCAACGTAATCCGCGTCAAATACTACTTGAAATGCATGCGGGGATTTTGTTTTTTCCATGAAATAATGCAGGGATTTGGAAATCTTCTCATCCCGTTTTTTGACCTCGGCAAGAAACCATGGAACGCCATCCTTGACAACCAGGAAATCTACTTCCCTTTTCATTTTGTCCCTGAGATAAAAGAGAGAGAAGTCACCGAATCCAAGATCAGACCATCCCTCGACTGCCTTGAGCAAATGACACGCGACAAAAGTTTCTACCCTGGCTCCCTGATCCTCTATGCCTGTCCAATCGCGAAGATACCATTTGGGTTCTTTCCGCAGGGAATTGGAAATATTTTTATGCCACGGCCTGATCATAAAACCGAATTGCATAGAGCAAAGCGTGTCAATCCAACGCCGAACCGTGTCCACGGAAACCCTGACTTCCTTGGCAAGCGCTGAATAATTAAGTTGAGTCCCCGACCGCGATTGCAGTATTCTGGCCAGCACTTCAAGCTGCGCCAATTCGTGAACTCTGGTCATGTCCCGCATGTCCTCTTTTATAAGCTGCTCCAATCTTAATCCCCACCATCGTGAGGTAAAGGAGTTAGTGCGCCTAATGAATGGCTCGGGAAAACCTCCATGTTCCCAAAGCGCATCAAAATCATTTTCAGGAATGGGCAATGGTTCCCGAATAATTGAGTCAGGACTGGGAAGATTAGTGCTTGCCAATTCTGCGATTGAGAAGGGATGCATCCGGTAGAGAAAATACCGTCCCATCAGGCTATCCCCCGACTTCCTGTGAATATTCATCATCAGGCTGCCTGTTACCAGAATGTTTACCTGTTCTTCGTATGTGTCGAAAAAACCCTTCAGAAACGACTTCCATTTCGGAAACTTGTGGAGTTCATCCAACACTGTCACCTGTTTGGATTCTGACAGCCTTTCCAAGCCAAGTTTTGAAGCAAGAGCCGAAGGCCCTTTTAAAATGATTTCCCTGTCATCGAGATTGTCCCAGTTGACGTATTTTGATTTGTCCGGCAACAGGCTTCTGCAAACAAAAGTTTTTCCTACTTGTCTCGGACCGGTCACAAACGCCATCTGTCGGTCCACCTTCAAATGACTGGAGATAATAGTTCCGTATATTCTTTTTAAAGTTTTCATAATGCCAATATACGACATATCGTAAATTAGTCAAGACCATTTTACGATATACCTTAAAATGGTAATTCTCCACGCCCGCTTCGAAGGGAAACCTACAAAGTTTCTTACTATATAAACCCTTCTTATACAAATGCATCCCTCTGCTCCGGCCAGTTTTCCGGGATCGGCTTTTTGAGCTTGGTCATCGATAATCCACCCGGTTCTCTGCCATTCAAAATTGTTTCAGTGAGTTCAGGGGATAGATTCGCCACCTGCAGAATCCGCGCAATGTGCGTCCGGTGATAACCGGTTTTATCGATCAGTTCCTGCAAGCAGGTAATTATCCCTTCTTCGATCATCTTCATCCAGGCATGGCCTCGGGCGACCATTTCTATCAGGAATTCGTGGACTGGAGGTTCAGCTTCCGGAGATTTTCCCTCAATGGTTCCGGGAACGATAACGAGTTTCCGTCCCAAATGATACCTGATTTGCAGTGGCGCGGTAATGCTCAGGTTCCCATTGTCCAGGATAGAGATGTCCGCTTTGGTATCTGTCATGATCACTTTCCCCTTTCTGGGTGAATACTAACGATATCGGCAATCAACGCGCCCATACCTTCAGTCTTGAGTTCCATTTTGAAGCTGTCATTGGTCAGAACGATATTGTCAACCAGCAACTGCATCAGCCGCTGCTTTTCACCCGGAAACAATTCTTCCCACAGCAATTCAAGGTTATTGAAGGCTTCAATGACATCCGCCTCCCTTACCGGTTTGGCTTTGTACTGTTCAAGGCACTTGTTTACTTCAAGCTTTTAGGATTGCGCTTGCCACCGCCAATTATTCCAATATGGTCTGCCGGTATTTCCAAAAAACTCTGCAACCTTGCCAGCCACTGATCGATGAGTTGGACCCGATGCACCAGGATCAGCGTGTTAACCTTGCGCCGTGCGAGTAAATTTATGGCGACTACGGTTTTTCCGAATGCAGTTGACGCGGCAAGTACCCCAAGGTCATATGGCAATATCGCATTAACGGCACGTTGTTGTTCCGGCCTTAATTCACCTCTAAAAGCAAAATCGTGACGCTTCCCGAAATTTCTTTTATCGTCCACGTTGAATTTTATTTTCAAGGAAACCAGCAGTTGAGCAATATCGTCAGCACAGCCTCTGGGGATGCCGATATGTTCCGGAAATTCTTCGCTGCAACTGATGATTCGCGGTTTGTTGTACACCGGCAGCCGCATCGCCTGAGTTTTATAAAATTCCGGGTTTTGGAAAGCCGCGATCCGGATAAGCCTTGTTTTCAGACTTGGAGGCAATTGTTCTTTGGCAAAATATATCTGATTTTCCAGCACGATATCCAGTTTTTCCGGAACTGCTCCGGTCAGTGGTTTTTCTTTTCGTTTTCTGGATGGGGGCTGCTCCCATGGGGGATCGTCATCTTCTTCTACAATCATTCTAACTCCGGTGACCCGGCCATTTCTGATAGCGTTTTCCGTAAGCTCGGAAACCTCCTGTGGTTTCATCTTCTGAATTCCGGCAAGGAATTCCCACTGATCTGGAAACGGCAAAAGATTGTCGTCAATAAAAACGCTGTTTCCATCGCTGCGTGGTTTTGCCTGAAGCGGCAGTGCAATCAAATTGCCGAATCCACCTTGCGGCAAAGTATCCTGATTCGGAAAGAAACGGTCATATGAATCGAACCCGAGTTCAGACCTCTGTTCCATGGTTTCCGTTAAAAGGTGAGTTCCCATTTGCCGAGCAGTGATGGCTGGAACCGGCTCGGAGAAAAATATCCAGGCGTGTGCTCCGTTGCCGGACCGCGACCGTTCAATCGCCACAGGAACTTTAAGCTTGCGGCAAGTTTCGGCAAATGCTTTTACATCGGGCTCCCAGTCTTTTTTATCAAAATCGGCTGCAAGGAACCAGCAGGTTTCGTTTTCCAGCAGCGGATAAACGCCAATGGTGAAATCCTTGCCAGTATCATCCCTGCCGAGTAAATGATTTCTGATCGTAGTATTCGTAACAGCGAGCAGTTTCCGGTGTTCACAGTCAGCGCATTTAACTTGAGGTTTCCGGCAAACTCCCGGAAGCCATTCATTGCCGCATGCCGGTTGATAACCTGATTTACCGGTTTTCCGGCTTTCGAATCTTCTTGGATAAACGTCCTCGCGACCCTTGAAAAGCGACCGGAACAACGCAATCTTCTCCGATTCGGTAAATGAAGCTTTTCCTTTGCCGGAAGTTCCCGCGGATTTACGTTTTGCTTTCAGGAAATTGATTTTTCGTTGAATTTCATCGCGTTTGACATTGATTTGCCGCAATTCCAGTTCAGCGTCAGACAGTTCCTTTTCAATATTTTCCATTCCTCATAGCCTGGATTTATTCTGGAATTCTTAGTTCCTGCTATTCCAAAGCCTGTTTGTTGATAAACTCGCAGGCTGTCGCGACAAACGCTCTGGCGTCTGAGGTCAATTCGTTATCTTCGGGGTTAAGGTCATGAGCACAGAGTTGCAGGAACATCAGTTTTGTGCGGTCGAAATCGAGATTGTTTTTGATTAGTTGGACCATATCCTCCCTAAACTCTACGGGCAACTGCTCCGGCGGTTCTCCGGCGGCAAAAACGTACAACGCCAGCGCCGCGTCGAGTACGGCCTTTTTGGCCGGCGGAACGGCTTCCCGGTCAAAACCGCCGGATTTAAGTACTTCCGCCATTTTCATGTCGCGTTCAGCGCCACTCAGGGCCTGGCGGGCCAGTTTCAGCCGGAGTTTGCGATCCGGGGGGCGAGGCGGCTGAAAGTTTTCCGTTTCAAAAATCTTTGTCATCTGGCCGTTGTTGATGGTGATGATGCCAAGTTTTGCCAGTTGCTGGAGCATGGCGTGATTTTCCGGGGTCAGCACCACCAGTTTGTCATCGGCAAGCTGTTCGCCGTGGGTTTTCTCGATGAGCTGTTTGAGTTTGCCCGTGGCCGATTGAGGGCCGACCGCAACCGCTCCCCGTAATGTGCCGCCATCCTGGTCATAAACCGCTCGGAACATGCCGATGCCTGGATTGTCGATCTGGAGTTCCTGGGCCAGTTGCTCATGGGGCGGCACGGACGGTTTTTCCGTTGTTGCCGGAGCAGGAGTGTCAACTTCCATAATCGCGGAAAGCCGTTCCATAAATGCGGCTTTTGCGTTCGGTTTTTCAAAGTCGTCGAAGTCGCCGCGAGCATCGAGCACCGCGTCCGCAAGTCCCTGTTTGAATTTCAATGTTGCCAGCATTTTATGTTCAATGGTATTTTCCGCGACCAGATTAATAACGTTGACCGTATTTTTCTGATGTTTGCGCCAGGCGCGGGCAATCCGCTGCTCCAGCTTGGCAGGATTCCACGGCAGATCGAGATTGATAACCACGCTGGCCGCCTGCAAATTCAGGCCGACTCCACCGGAATCCGAAGAAAGGAAAATCCGGCAGTCCGGGTTATTCTTGAACCGGTTTATTTCTTCTCGGCGCTTGACTTGGTTTACATATCCGACATGCAGGGCGTAAGCGATTTTACGTTTGTCAAATATTTCGGCGGCCAGTTCAAGCATCTTGACCCATTCGGAAAAAATTATGATTTTCCGGTTCGGCTCATCATCCCAAAGGTCTTCGAGAATTTTCATCAGTTCATCAATTTTGGGCGATTCCTTGATCTTCACGTCAAGGATATAAACCGTGTCGCAGAGCATCCGCATTCGTCCCAGGGCATGTTGCATCCGTTCAAATTCCTGGGGCGACAGCGGCCGCCGGAGCGATGCCTGGTACAACCGGGCCACGATATTCGCGTTGTCGTCGTAGCGGAGCTTCTGCTCACGAGTCATGTTGACAAAATAATTATTATCGATCCGTTCCGGCAATTGTTCGCTGATTTCATCCTTGCGGCGGCGTAGCATTACCTGTGCGGTGGTTTCATGGAGTTCGCGGAGATTTTTGCATCCCGCCGTTTTTCCGTTTTCGTCAAAATTGTAGAATCGGCGGTTGAACTGGAACAAACTTCCGAACAACGTCGGATTAACAAATTCCACCAGCGAGTAAAGTTCATCGATTTTATTTTCGATCGGAGTTCCCGTCAGGACGAACGCATAGCGCGATTGCAGGCGTTTCAAGTAAGCTGCGGTTTTTGTTCGCCAGTTTTTGATCCGCTGTGCTTCGTCAAGAACCACCAGATTGGGTTGAAAATCCCTGTTGATGTCGTCATAGTCCCTGACAACCTGTTCATAGTTGGTCAGGAGGAAAAAGGCATGGCTGTTGCGATAAAATTCCAGTCGTTGTTTGCGGTTGCCAAACACAATTTCCACCGGCAGAGAGGTAAATTTCCGGATTTGCTCTTCCCATTCAGTCTTTAACGAGGCCGGGGAAACCACCAGCACCCGCCTGACGCCGAAAGCTTCATTCATGACCGCAGCGGCAGCTACAGCCTGGACAGTCTTCCCCAGCCCCATTTCGTCGGCAAGCATGGCGCGTCCGGCAAATGCCAGATGCAACATGCCCTCGATCTGATAGTCGTAGAGAGGATAGCGCAGAAACCCGGTTTCTCCATGGTTTTCGCGCAACCGGACTGCATACTGTTCAAACAATTTACCGAGGCGTTTCTGTTCGATCCGTTTGCGGTTATAATCCTCCGCTTCAAAAGAAATCCTGAACCGGTTACGGAGTTTGCCGGGAACGTTTTCCAGGTCGCGGAGCAAAACCTGCAGAGTATCGCCAGCCGGATGCTTAAGCTGTCCCGAAACATCAAGATATTTATTAATGAAATCCCCCAAATCCGGGGTGAGTTCCCGAGGCAGCGCCAGCCGTGGTTCGTAAGGCGACCGGTTCATGAAAATTTCGATGAAGTCAGAATTTACCGGAATCGACTTTTTTCCCTCCGCCAGAGACAACAGCACTTTTTCGATGTGCTTGCAGGTTCCGAGAAAGTTCTTTTCGAAGTCCGGACAGGAACAGGTATTGATCATTTTCCAACTTGACCGGAGTTCCACCCGGTAACTCACCGGATCTTCGACATCCTCCCGCGTCACCCAGTAATCCCGGAAAATCCCGGAATAACCTCCATCCGCTTGGACAACTTTCATCGCCTCTTCTTTCGCGCGGGTGCGGCGCAGTTCAATTTCGTATTCATCGGTAGTTTGCCAACTCGGAAAACGCTTGTTTTTTGTTGCTTTGCCTTTTTTCATGATTTTCAGTGTATGTTAATTAATGGATTGATGCAAAAAAATACATTATCTTCCTGGCAAATCAATTCCATATCAATGAATGAAATTCAGTTTAATGCTATTCCCGTTTTGAGCAGTATTGCATAAAATATTAATTTGCAATAGGTAATGAGAAATGAGATCAGGGGTTTTAGAAATTCAGAGTAAATACTTGCCATTTTTGTGTTAAAAATTAACAGGTTTCTGTTAAATTTATATCATGAGTTATAAGTGATTTAGGATAAAGCGGCGAATTGAGGCGGGGGAATTTATAGGCGCGAGTACTCTACCATCTGTAACATTACCCCCTCCACAGACACCTAAACCGCACCCACGCTATATGCCGTTGTACCAAAGGGTTTTGCACCATGCCCTTTCCAATTGAGAACCCCGGACACGTGGATTATGATTCCACAAAAGCCACCCTCAAAGCATCGCGTTTGAGGCTAAAGCGAACACCGTTAAACCTATTTAAACAGTATTAATTTGTAGCAATTTTCGTAGCAAATTATTGTCACCTCAAGAGGCGTAAGATTCTTCCCGATTTTATTACATGTGCTCAGGATTCGTCACGGAAACCACTTGATTCATCCATGCACGTTGCTATATTGTTCCATGTTAATAGGCTGCATTCGCTAAAGTATAGGAATAAACTAAAGTTGAAAGTATTTGGAGAGCCACTCTTAAAGGCACGACGGATATGAACGATAAGTTGAAAATTCTAGTTTCATCGGTGGTTTTCGGTTATGAAGACCTGCTTGAAAGCATCTACTCGCTACTTGAAGAGTATCAGTACGATGTATTAATGTCGCACAAAGGAACGATTCCAATTGATCCCGAAATTTCCGCCATGTCGAGTTGTCTTGAGGCTGTAGAAAAGTGTGATCTCTTTCTTGGCATTATTCTCCCTCGTTATGGTTCGGGCAGGGAGGAAAAAGATGCGTTATCTATTACGCATCGGGAGGCGCTACGCGCTATCGAATTAAACAAACCGCGCTGGTTCCTGGTCCACGAGAACGTCGCTATTGCCAGACAGCTTTTAAAGCCATATCGGGACCCGGCCCAAGAGTCAAACTTTCAGTTTAAACCGGGCTTCAACTTTCAGCCGACGCCAATTTTGGAAGACCTGCGCATCTTGGACCTGTATGAAAAAGCAATGAACCTCGATAAAGCCGAAGTTAAAGACAGACAGGCAAATTGGGTGCAGGCATACGGACCAGATAATGATGCGAGATTGTTCGCAACCGCTCAGTTCCGCCGCTACCGTGAACTTGAGGAAAAATACCTTCTCCGTCTGAAGGATGCAAACGCCATCCACAAACGTATTAAGGGGGAGAACAAGTGAATTCGCACGTCCTCCAAATCATCAAGATGGGCGAGTCGGAAACCGTAGAGTTCAAAGGTTCCCGGAGTAATATAGAGGCCCTTTCACGGGCGGTTTGCGGAATGCTAAACCAGCAGGGCGGATTCCTTTTATGGGGGGTAAATGACAAAGGACAACCGTCCGGGGTTATTGAAGCAGAGCAGAAGGCGGAAGAACTTACCTGCCGCCTCATGGCTAATATCAAACCCCGGCCACTTTTTTCCGTTTCGGTACAGGAGGCCACAAAAGGGGTTTATGTTATTGTTGTTAGAATTCCACCCGGCTTCGACAAACCCTATTCCTTTAATCGCCAAATCTGGGTGCGGATTGGCAGTGCAACCATACGGGCAGGCGAGAAGCACAGTGCTAATATCGTCGAGGAAGGAGCACTGGAATTCGAACCCTGGGAACGAGAAACTATGCCAGGCTTCGGCATTGAAGACTGCGATATCAATGAGATGTCAAAGGCTCGTGAAGAAATTGCGGCAGTAGGGCGTTTTGGTGCTGATGTCCCGGCAGACAATGAAATACTGCTAGAGCGTCTTGCCTTGCGGCGTAACGGGGTGCTCACAAATGCAGCCGTCGTTTTATTTGCTTCCCGGCCTCGGGTGTGGTCCCCCAATATTTTTATCCGTATCGTCTCATATGCCTCCGGCAAAGCTGGCCCAATCGCCAATGATATTATCCTGGACGGTCCCGCTGTTCACATATTGCATGAGGCCATTGGCATAATCCAGCAGCGTACCGGCTTTTCTTCCCGGTTCAAAAAAAACCAGCTAGAACGGGAAGATCGTCCGGCTTATCCACTTTATGCGCTCAGGGAATCATTAGTAAATGCGATTGCCCACCGGTCATACGATGCAGTCGGGGGAAGTATCAGGATAGAAATTTATCCGGATCGTCTCGTAGTCACCAATCCAGGAAGTTTACCTAAAGATTGGACCATTCGGAAACTCACGGTAGAACATCAGTCGATTCCGTTTAATCCCGATATTACACGAGTCTTTTACCTGCGAAAATTGATGGAACAATTAGGAATTGGAACTCAAAAGGTAATAAAGGAGTGTAAACAGGTTGGTGCAAAGACTCCCATATGGCGGGTAGAAGGTGGAATGGTATCCCTAACTTTATTCCGGGCTCCTGAACCGGAGGTGGAAGATGCTTTGTCCGGACGTGAGGCTAAGTTTATTCAATCGCTCGGACAACGGACAGAGTTCACTGTGACTGATTATGTGACTGCCGTAAAAGTTAGCCCACGCCAGGGCAGGCGAGATCTGGCTAATCTGGAAGAACGGGGAATCATCGAACGATACGGTAAGGGTCGCGCTACCCGCTACCGGCGCGTGCGTGAATGACAACAATGAAGGTAATCCGGCCAAATCAGGACAAATCAGGACATCATTATCTGGCAGCAGATAACAATACATACCGTTCGCGCATTTCACCTTTTCATGTATTATTCAACTAATTTAACTGCAACACTATATGGCTTTATTTTTTATATAAAACCAACAGCCCGGCCAAATCAGGACAAATCAGGACATATCAAATATAAGTAGGTATATGCTGGAAGCGATACTGCAGGCCATGAAAGAACTGGCGAAAACAACCGAACAAGACACCGAACAAGTAACCGAACAAGTAACCGAACAAGTAAAACACCTTCTGGCGGTCATGGACGACCAGGCTTATTCCAGCCGGGAACTGATGGAAAAACTGTCACTTAGTCACCGACCGACCTTCCTCTACTCCTATCTCCACCCTGCACTTGAGCGCGGACTTATCGCCATGACTCATCCTGAGACGCCCCGTCCCCGCAACCAGAAAGAAGTACTTCCTGACTTCCAAGGGAAAGCTTCAGAAAACAACATAAACAGGTGGTAGCTTACTTTACCGTGTTTATGCAGGCTAGCGATTATGGTGTCGCGGGTGGCGGTATCGAGTTGCTCTATCTTGATGACTGGCGAACCCAGATGTTTTGCCGGGCTTTGAGTGACAAAGCTGTTGATTGAGACCCGGTAGAGTTTATCAGAGATATTCAACCGGTTATTAAAGTAAAAATCCTGCTCTTTTACGCAATCTTTCCAGAGATTTATCTCGTTCTGACTTCAGGTAATCGGTTCGTTTGTTCAAATATCTTTCTTCCGGTGCGAGAACAATGCGAAAGCCAATGGATAATGCACGGGAAAATGTGTCAAAATTCTTCAACAATCTGAATTCGGAATTATAAGAACATAAATAATTGCCGCCCCTCGAAACAATATAATTATTACGTGAATTACGCAAAAAAGAATCTTCATACCAACGGGGAGTAGGAATGAATAGCGGATCTGTTACTATCTTATGTTTTTCTTCGCCGACAGACCACTTTTTTTGATAATTGGCGTTATGAACGCTGTAACTGTCTAAACACAGTTCATCTACATTACCGTTCATATCATAGATACCCAGTTCATTGGGCTTTAAGAGTCCCCCAGGATAAATACATTTATTTGAGTTTTGTTCACACCATGCAACTTCATTTAAATTATCACTGCCGCTATATTTATAATTTTGGCTATTAATTCCTCCTCTTTCAGCAAACTCCCATTCTACTTCAGTCGGCAATCTATAAACGTAACCAGAAGGCAAACGGCCTGCATTTCCTTCCAGACGAGTTAATATTTCACAAAATTTTTGTATTTTCCCCTTTGGATTAGTATACCCAGATATTACCTCTTGAACCGGGAAAAATAGACCTTCTTGAATACTGGGATTATATCCCATAATCGCTTCATATTGATATTGAGCGATTTCATATTTACCGATCCAATATCCTTTGCTTATTATTACCTCAGCTGGCTTATCGGTATCCTTTTCTTCCGTTAAACGCATTTTAAAAGGTTTCTTTGGAGGCGCGACATAAACCATTTCTATCGCAAGCTCCGGTATCACAAAGTTTTTTCCTTTGACGGGAATTCCTGCCGATGGCCTCGAAAATAAATCAATATATTTAAAAATACACAACGTAAAAAGATTTTGTGGATTTTGCCTGGCTGCCATATTAGCCCATTTTAGAGCTTCTTTTAGGTTGCGGGGCACATGCCTTCCCAATATATAATAAGTAGCTAAATCCTGCTGAGCCAAAATATAGCTTTGTTCCGCTGCTTGAGTTAAAAGAACAATGGCCGCTTTGATATCCTGCTTTGTTCCAAAGCCATTACCATAACATTCCGCCAAACGATATTTGGCTTGAGCATCGCCTTGTTCCGCCGCAAGTGAAAGCCATTTAAAAGCTTCTTTGTAATCCCTGATGTGGTAAAAATGGTCGCCCAATTTCATCTGAGCCGGGGCGTAACCTTTTTCTGCCGATTTACGCATAAACTCAAGGCCTTTGCTGTAAAACTGCAAATCTTTTAAATAGTTGACGGCTTCGTCGTGTAATAACTTTGCCCGATTATAGTTATAATTATTGTATAAGCCGAGAAGCCCAAAAAAAATGACTATGCCTATTATCCCCCCTGCCACCATTTTCATTACAAACTTACTGCGTTTTGGAGTGGACATTCTTGAAGTTGCGTAATTTGAGTGCTGGATTTTAGCATGATTATCTGATAAATCTTGGAATGGTGGTGGACCGGAGTGATGATTTCCAGTGTCAGCTTTCAGCGAATCCGGCACCGGGGGCGGGGTATTTTTGTTTTCTCCGGGAGTGGCCGTCGGGTAAATCTCTTCTTCCGCATCACCAGTCTCCAGGCCTTCCTCTGCAACAAACTTATGGCTGCAGTAAGGGCACTGGACTTTGTTGCCAAGGTGTTCTTCATCAACCGCAAGCTGTCCATCACAGTCCGGACACTTCATTTCAACATCCATAGTTATACATCCCTTTCAATGTGTCTGATTATTTTTTAATCATCCACCAGTGTTTGATGGCGCAGTCTTTCAGACGAGAGCCGCCGAGTTTGCGGTCGGGAGTGCCCTGGAGTTCGACCATGAAATCGACGCCCCTGTGAATCTTCTCCAGCCAATACAGCTCCATGCCGTAGCCTTCGGGATCTAATCCCATGTCGCATATTTGCCGTCCGACCTTTCTGTTGAGTTCCAGCCAGTTCCAGTCGAGGATGTCGCCGATTCGCTTCAGCCTTTCTTTCCTTTTTACCGGGGGTAATTCCTTTTCGCCTTCCTGCTCGATAGCGTACTTGATCTTATTGTTTTTGGGGATAACGCATTTCGACCGGCTATGGACCAGGCAGCGACTTGATACCAGTTTTGCGTTTTCCAGAATGGTGTGCTTGTAGCGCGAGCCTTTCCGAAGGATTCCAGTAAACTTGCACACCAGGTATTTTCTGCATTTTTTGCAGCGTATTTTGGGAGCTTTAACCGGCTTATCGCTGATCGCGGTAAACTTGTCGCCCATAAGCGGGATATCATACTTGCCGTTGTATTTTCTGCCCAGCAGATGCCTGGTGGTAATAAGGGAAACATCCTTGATCTCAACGATACCGGTTACAGTCACCCGCTTTCCATAATACCATTGTCCGCGCCCGGCCGCACCCCACAGATACATTGCATGAAGCACGTTAACGGCAAGCTTGGTCGGATAGGAGTCCTTGGTTTTAGGCTTCTTTGGCTTACTGGGTTTGGGGGAACTTGGCTTGGGAGCGCTAACCTTGGGCGTGTCTGTTTTACTTGCTTCAGATGCCTTTGGTTTTGAGCTGGTCCTCCTTGTAATCCCGTTCCTAAAGCACCTATATAGAGGCTTCCCACCTTTCGTGTAGAATACCAGGAGCTTCATGGCTTCATTCGGCTTTGTCCTGTGCTCCTGGAAAAAGTAAAAGTTGGTTCCAGGCATACCACCACCTCTGGACTTGTAGAGTTTGTTATATTCTTCCGTGACGTCCTGCCAGCCGCCGGAACCACTCCCCTTGAACGCAACCATATGGACAGTGAGTTTATCAGTCATGGATGATGCTGGATGGATAAAGATACGCTGCGTCCCTACCATCTTCATCTTGTTGCCGTTCAGCTTATACTCAAGGACTAACAAGTTTTTGACCTTGGGATCTTTCTGCGGGACATTCAGGATAAGCGCGGAATCGGCGATAACCCGACGCTTGATGGCCTCTGTTACGTCCTGCCATTTGTTGCCGTGCCCGTATTTGGCCGAGATAATCTCAAGCCTTGAAACACCGGCAATCAGGTTAACGTTCATCACGATACTGGCGAAGATCACAAACATTACTAAACGCATGTTGCAAAGTCCTTTCTTCTGGTGGTTACTATTCCCGGAAAGGCCCTGCAATAAAAAAGGGCGCAATCCGCATTATGCCCGTATTGTGGCACCACCAAGCGCCAGCCAAGGAAACATAAAGGAATCGCGCCCAAATGGGCGCGACTCTCAGTGTGCTTCTTCCTTGGCATAAAAAATTGGTGGTTTTCAATACGGAATCAACACTGAAGTCACATTGTATTGTAAATTATTTGATTATTAGAAAGTTATACCTCTTCTGATTGTTAATCACAGATAAAAATATCTCCTGTTCCTGAATATTGCAAACTTACTTATATTAGTTATATAAAAATACTTTAAATACATTAATAGTTGTCCGATTAACCATTCCTTTATTTCATACCGGACAGTTGTGCCCACTTTATATGATACCTGAACTGTTTGTTCATTCGATTCCGTATTTTTGCTTA
Source organism: Victivallales bacterium (assembly GCA_963678815.1). Classification (GTDB taxonomy): domain Bacteria; phylum Verrucomicrobiota; class Lentisphaeria; order Victivallales. The sequence continues at coordinate 772,264 of OY787460.1, read as the reverse complement.
AACTCATTGATCCAGTCTTGATGGCGGCCAGATTCATCAATCGCGCTGACAAGCTTTTGAATCGTCACTCTCCCGATTCTATTGGCATATACTGTTGGTACAGACTCCATGAGCAATGGCCACAAGCCCGATTCTATTCCGTCCGTGGAAACCTTCAGGAAGGTTGGGTTTCTTTCATCATGTAGGAGCACAAAATAGCCATTCTTTCTGAGCGAAAACAGCACCTCCCTGAAAAACTGGTAGTAGCAGATAAACGGACAGGTGGGGCCTGAAGCGAAAGCAACCTCATCGAAACTAAACTCACTCATTCGCTCCCAATACTTTCGTCCAATATGGTGAAGATAGCAACCGTTACCCCCATATGAGACAGGATTCCTTCCATCGCAATCACCGCCTGAAAAAACAGAGCAGCCACCAAACTCCTTTTCCGCTAATTTGGCCTCGATGAAAATACTTTTGGTCTCTCCAGATATGGCAATATCTAATGATGTAGGTTGTCCGGAATCTTCGTTAAACACCACTCGGTCGTCATACTCAAATCTAGCGGTGATATCTCCGGTTGGCCAAGGAATGCCTGCCTCCTCTATAATTACACGCAATGGTTTAAGGTCATTTTTGACAATTAATGGCCCCACAAGATTGAAAACCATTGCCTGACTGCTCAAACCGTGGTGAAGGTATTTGTGAAGCGGGAAAGAATCTTTACCTAAATTTCGTTCATGTTCTTGTCTGATGTACTCTGCCACCTTAGTGCAAATAATATTTTGTGGCCAGAGGTCAAGGGATTTAAGGCAATATCGCATTCTTGCATGTGTGGACAATCCCTTTTGGGAAAACCATCCTGCTGCTGCATCCTGAAGTTCACGCTCAAATACCTTGTAACGCTTAAATGGCCAAGCTCGTGCTAGTTGCCTACTATTCACGCCACCCATCCTCGTCCCTTGTTTCTGTTATAAAACTTTAAGCCAGTTCCCGGAAACCATTGTAACTGTGCCGGATATTTCTGGAGGGACTGAAATTCAACCAACCCGTCCAGTGCATCACCAGCAAGCTGGTCAACTAGGATTCCGCTGGGCTCAGGATATCATCATTCCGCTTCCTTTGCAACTCCTAATGTATTTATTAGCACTGCTTTCATTTCATCGGAATGGGTCTTTATACTCGCTTCATTCCAATGTGACCAACGCTGGTCATCCATCATAAGATGCTGTTTCACGCTATCGATAGTATTATTCCGATAATATTCCTTTTTAGTCTCAGGCATGAAATTACTGAGCCTTGAATTTTTACTGTGGCTGATCAAGCAGAGGTTGCCAAATGAATTCAGTGTATCTGGTGGCAATGAATCGTGTCCTGGCCATGGATGCTGAGGGTAGTAATGTTCTACCGAACTGCGAAAAGTGAATTCATAATCTTTAACAATACGGTTGGAAATCTGATGTTTAACCCACAGGAGGTAATCAAGAAAATTGAATACCAGATTGTTCTCAATGTTGCCGAATGAAAGCTTGGAGTCCATTCCATCTTCAGATACGGTTTCTTTTCGAGTTTGGCACACACCTTTGTTTTGGTAAATTATTTCAAAGTAATCCAATCTTCCATTTGCCGACAAGAAACGGTCAAACACGAATGACTTGGCCACTGATTCCAAATGGACTAAGTATGCATCTGCCTGGACTATATCGACAGTGAAGAGGTAGTGCAGTGCTGCGTTTAGCCAATGCTTATAGACAAGAGTCGGTGTGGAAACGTGAAATGCAGAAAGGAGCATGAGAATTCGTCTATTGTCTCCTCCGTCAACATCTTCATCCCCAAACGTGTTCACATAATAACCACGGCCAGCACGGTTAGCAGCACCACCGTCATTCCATTTGAGGCGTTTCAGACTCCATTTATCTGTTCCCTTAATGAACTCACGTTTAATAACGTATTGATCGTAAAGGAATTTACAGCGTAGCAAATCAAAGGTGAACTTTTTAACCTTTCCAGCAGCAGCATCACTTTTGAGTATGTAAGTTTCAAACGTCGAAATGAGTCTTTTGTCATCTAATGGCACATCCAACGCTGTTTGAACCCGTAAAACGTGAAGCAAAAAATTGGAAAAGTTGATCACTGTATTAAATCGTTCTGGAGCCTCTTCATCTATACTTTGTTTAACGCCACCTCTAGCTTGCCCAATAATTTCATCGAGTATTTGGTCTGAATCCTCATCTGACAACTCAACAGCAGATAGGCTAATTTTCTCCCGAAGTGCCTCAAAATTATTCACATCGAAACGCCCCCAGTCCTTTGCTCCGAAGATGGCGTCACGCTGCAGCGGTAAAAAGCCCATTTGCACATATTTCTCCATGTTTGCACAAGCCTCCCAGACCATATGAAGACAGTTTTGGCTTTCCTTATCTCCCTTAAGTGTCTCCATCAACCGGGATTTGAGTACTTCATGTTTTTCCAGTTGCTCACCTCGATTGTTCATAATCTCAAAGTAATGGTTCAGGGCAGTATCCTTTGGAACCTTAACCCTCATGATCTGAACATTTTCAAACAGGAATTTAGCGAACTGATCAACATCTGCCGCATTCTCTTTTAGTTTTAGTGGGAGGAGTTTTTTGATTAGATTGTACCCATTCAGGATAGCGGTGTTGGATTCTTCTGGTTTATCCAGATGCAGATTGGAAGCTTGATTATTAAAAATTGCAGTCAATGTATTTTGAGAATTAGGACGGCTATCAAAGTAAAGGTTCGATTCATTAAGCCAATCAACTTCAATTCTGTCTGATTCTTCATTATTTAAATAGGCCGCTAACAAGCTTAATGTAGTCAATCTCTGCTGACCGTCGATGGTTTCAAGGCTTCCATCGGTCCTTTCGAAAACTACAAGTGTACCGATGTAGTAGTTACGTGCTTCAGGAAGATAATCGATCACGTCCTGTATTAACTGTGAGATCTCCCCTTCATCCCAAGCATAATTCCGCTGATACATAGGGATGACATAGTTTGCTCCGCGACTTAAGAGCTCTCGGATGGAGAGTTGTGAAATATCGTTATTCATAATATCTCATCTCCCGAAACAGATTTTCGATTCCCTCGGTTTTAGTAGATCGTTTTACCTGTAAAACCTGAAGAGCGCAATTGATAAAGTCACTGGGGCGAATAGCGTCTTTAATCAGTTTGAAAAGGTTATTTCCCAGGACATAATTATCCATGCTGGCAAGCTGAACCACCTGCATTTTTAGACGAAGACTATAGGCCCAGATAAAAATCTTTTCGATGGCTCGTGATATTTCCACATGACCAAACTTATCAATGTAATAAATAAGTAGGCAGTCGAAGATTGTTCGGACATATCGGTCACCGGTGCGGTTACGGCCTTCATAACTATTAAGGGCCTCCAAAATATTTTTTGCATATCCATCCAGTTTATCCATTGCAATTAATTGAAAAACTGCGGTGGAGCATTTGTTATACTCATTTACCATTTCCTGGTAATATGCAATCATCTCGAAAAAGCGTCTGCCGTTGATAATAATTTGATCCAGATGAAAAGGAAACCCCAAGGCATAACCATCAACTTTGCGTTCGTACTGCTGGTTGTAATGATCAACAAAATGGTGTGCCATTCGCAGTTGTTCGACATAAGGATAGCGTGCCACTGTTTCCATGTTGACACCTTTGAATAATCCCGTGTCCTCTTTGCCGAAATAACGGGCAGAGGTTCCCTTTGACCAGTTACGAATTCTATATAGATACTGAGAAAAGAGAGTATCCAACTCTTCTGTCTCGCTGTTTTCCCACCTTGCAACAGTGGAAGCCTTCAACGATTCATCACCTGAACAGAATTCCCGCAGATGATAGGCTTTCAGCAAGTCATGTGGTTCAAGGTCTCGCCCACGCGCATTCTGGGAATCAAAAAACTGAAACGCTTCGGAAATATCCTTTAAAGCAAAGGTGACGACTTCACACTTATTCAAAAGAAAGTCGATGTGCTCCTCCGTAAAATCGGATCGATCAACAATGCGGCAAATTTCAAGGTAGTTGCTATTGTATATTGGCCTTGGAAATTTCGCTTTTGAAGCTGGGGGTTATCATATCACGCTTCAGCATACTCAAATGCTCTTTCAGGTCTTTACGATCAAGCCTGTCTTTGCGAAGCGTGAACAATGCCCGAACAGCCAACAAAAGCGTTATGGTTCTCTGCTGCCCGTCAACAATATTTTTTTTGTCCTCCTCTTGATGGAATACAATTGTCCCGAGACGATATGAGGATTTGTCCTTGTGGATTGCAATATCAGAGAAAAGCTGATTAACGTTCTTTCCAGTCCATTTATAAGGACGCTGATATAATGGAATAGTCAAACTATTGTCAGAGAGAAGTTCCTTAACTGTTAGTATTTGACCATCAGGTAATGATGGCTTGGTAGACCTCTCGATCATATTTTCATATCCTTTTCTATCGGCAGCTCCTCCAACTCGAAAAGGTCATGTGACATACGGCGGACACCAATGTTGTATTCCATCAGAAGCGTGACTAGCTGTTCACCGTTCATGAGGCCCACGGGTGTTTTGTCTGGCTGACTGGCTTCTTTAATAGCTCCAGCGCTGAAGTCGCTGGTGGTGATGATCAATCCTTGTTCATGCGCACCAAGACTGCCGCGCACCTGTTGCACGGTTGGACTCTGGATATTGCCTTTCCAACGTTTTGCCTGAACAGCCATTTTAATGCGAACCACATCACTGATCAGCAGCGTGCCCCGGACATCAATACCACCATCGCCTCCATACTTGGTTACTTCGACACTTTCAAAGCCCATCTCAGCAAGAAGCTGTCCAATCAGTTCCTCAAATTGAGCCGGGTTCAGTTTCATCAGCTGAGACAACAGTTGTTTTCGGATCTCACGATTTTGCTTGGATATCTGATACGGCAAGCCAATCCCCATCCATTTGACGAGGCTGTAATACCCGGGTGATGTGCGTACAAACCGTCCGGGCTCACCGCTGGCTTTTGCCCGTTTGAGCTCTGTCACCAGTTGAGCGTTCATGGTTGCTGCGGGAGTCTTGCCTGAAGTGTTCAACCAACCCTGTTTCATAGCTTTATCAGTAATATCCCGGTAATGCATGGAGCTCCGGTTACCAAACTGATTCAGCACTTTTTCTGCGGCATCCAGAAAGGAATACGTTTCTTTCAAACTGACCGAAGGAATCTCATTCTTAGGTTCTGGTTCTTTTACATTGTCAGCCGCAACAAGTTGAACACTCCGTAGGGAAAATGTCTGAGGCGCAACCTTCACAAATGCTGACTGGTCTCCATACTTTTTGATATCCGAATAAAGGCGAGCACTGACAGTGGCCTCCGGCGTTTTACCATCACTTGACCACAGGCCAGCGTCAATAATCCGTGTGGAGATATCTTTGACATGGAGAGGTTTTTCCGCTTCCTTTAATATCTTTATGGTTGCGTCTTTAACATTCATAAGCTATTCCCATATTTATCAAGCCAATTCATAGCATTTTTGTAATCGGGATATAATGATTTTAGCAGCGTCCAGAATTTACCTGAATGGTTCATTATCTTGGTGTGAACGAGCTCGTGGATAATGATGTAGTCAGAGACCAATGTGGGTGCCTTGACTAAGCGCCAGTTGAGGGAAATATTCCGATCCTCAGAGCAATTTCCAAGCTTGGTTTTTTGATCTCTTATGTAAATTGCCTTGAAGGTAAAGTGGAGCTTTTTTCCTAGTTCCTCGGTTTTGGCAACTAAGTACTTTCTGGCTTCGTGTTTGTACCACTTCTTCTGTATTTGTAGATCAAGTAGGTTCCGTTTGGCTCTTATGGTCTTAAAGCTGTGGTCAATTACAATTTTGCGGCTATACGTATCATCATAAAAATATGAATACCTGTTGCCTAACAAAAGTAGCTGGTTCCTGGCTAGCTCAATACGAGACTTTCTACTGAAAAACGTTTGTTGCTTCACGATCCATTTAGACTTTTTAGAAATGAGAGCCGAAATATCATCATTGGTAAAATAATGGGGCACCAAAACCCTCACATGTCCGTCTTCTGATACCTTAATTCGGGCATGTTTTATGTCTTTTCTTTGTAATGTATGATTTTCCGGAATCATTATCACTTTAATCCAAAGTTTTTAACAACGCTGAGCATTATTGCATCCATCAGTTGTGAATCATCATCTATGGCCAGTTGCTGGTATTTATCCGCAGCGGCAAAGATTTCCATATCTACACGTAAACGGTTAACTTCATTTTGTACATCTTGCCATCCGATATACACTTTTTTTCTAATAACGGAGTCTACTACATCCTTTGCAAATTCTCTGGTAAGTTCTTCATGGAAGTTATAACCTAGAGGGTGTCAAATTAAAAATAAAAAGCGCTTTTTCGGACACATTTCATGCTAAAACTTTGAAATAAACGGCTTACACAAAAAAGCACACGTTTCTAAACCTGCGATAAATGCAACTATTTATAGAAGTTTCTCTATTTATAATGTACTTTGAGTTGAGGAAGCTTCATCAACTTAAATATCCTTACTAATCCAGCTTCAAACGTCAATTTTGATCTTTGCTCTCATGGGAGGGTGTCATAATTCCTATTCCTCATCAAGCCGCTTGTTTTACGCGACGATATGACCTAAGCAATCCGCCCAGATAATTGAACTCTATAATATCACCATCTTTGTCCTGTGGCAACGGTTCAATCATCTTTCCTCCCAGACCACTGTGCGGCCGTTGAGTATTATAGAATTTCTCGTAAGTTCTGAGAACGTATCGCAACTGCTCTTCACTGGTCAAGATCAGTTTGTTCAAACATTCTGTCTTTATGGTTTTTATAAAGGATTCCGCATAAGAATTCATGACAGGCCGATAGCCGGGTAGTCGCTTGGGAGTTATACCTGAACCTTTCATTATCTCGTCAAACTTTTTCGTGTACAATGGATCGCGATCATGAATCAGGTACTTTTTACCCAGAAGGAATCCGTCAAAGGGGTCGGTCTGATTCCGGGCCATCTGTGTCATCCAGGAACCATCGGGATCTTTCTGGACTCCGGCAATTTTCACTTTTCTGGTTCCTATGTCTATAAAGAAAAGGACCATGTACCGTTCAAGGCTCTTCTCTGTCATTATTTCAGCCGTCAAGAAATCCGTTGCAGCAAGAACGTCTTTATGAGCGGAGATGAAACGCTCCCATTCTATGCGGTCTTTCTGGTCTGGGTCAGGAATTATTCCATGATCCAGCAGAATCCGTTTTACGGTCGACTCCGAGATATTAAAGCCAAGATATTCCATGCAGCTTGCAATCCGCTCATAACCCCAGTCGGGATTCCTGCGGGCAAGTCTCAAAACTTCGGCCACAACCTCGGGTGGAGTCACTTTCGGCCCACGTTTTGCCTCGCTGCGACTTTCTGAGCTATCATATTTCTGGCCGACCAGATCGCGATGCCAGGAAAGCACGGTTTCAGGTTGAAATATCTTGATTATGTCCTCAAGGATGTGTTTGTTCAGGTTGATGGCTTTGTTGGCAAGTCTTTTTTTCTGCTCTTCGTTGAGTTGGAGTTTTTTGCATTTGTATTTATCGCGAAGCACCTCGCGCATGACATTATTCTCCTCAATGCAATATTCCAGCGATTTCTGGAAGTTCAGAAATGCATCCTTGACGGCGTCATCGTTGAGACCTTTGATTAATGCCGCAAACTTGTCGAAGGTTTCCTTGATCATGAATCTGCCTCCATAGTTGTTTTAACAGTAAGGTCAATATACGCTTAAAGCATAAACAGGCAATAGAAACGCTGAACGCTTTGCAATTCCATTATAATAAGCCAAGACATCCCTTGGATATCTAGTTTTTGATAAAGATTTTCTTGCCTCTTGTCTGTTATTGAATGTGATCGGTATTTTTTCTGAACCCTAGAATCAGCAACGATTCATCAAATTCTTTAACCGAATATATAGGAAAAATAACCGAGGGACTCCTTGCTAGCAATTATTAATCTTTAAATTAACGATAATATTGTTCTGTGCAATTATCCTTTGCTTTCCAAATATAGGCAGTAAAAATATTTAATAAACACTTGACAAGTGACTATTCATGACATATAATCTACAAAACAACGATAATTTATCTAGAGGATGCAATAAGAGGAACTTGTTGGGATAAAAGCTTTGAAATGATTAATAATCATGCTGGTTTATTGGGTTAATAAATAACTACATTGAAAGGAATTGTACATAGATACGACTTACTTCTTCAAGCACTCTATGTTGAACAAATTTCCAATAAACACATAAAAGAAAGGGAGAAAAATGGGAACGGTCAGTCATCTTAGTGTCATAATCGGAGCCGTTATAACAGTTTGGTGCGCTCCTTTAGCTTACGGACAGGTTAGCTTGGAAATATTAATCGGGAACGGTGAACGGCGAACGGTATTTACCCCCAAAGAACAAATACCGATCTCCATCAAACTGTCTGCCGCTTCGCAAACACCTCTACAAACCAGTACATCAATTAAAGACGGTACGGTAATTGTTCAAAATTGGGCCAGAGCATTGACAGCTACAACCCAACAGGCCTCTCATGTCATTGGTTATCTACAACCAGAAAATTTTCGCAAAGCCACCTATACAGCAGAAACCGTTATTGATGATGGAACCCAAACACAGACTTTTACAAAAACATTCCGGATTGCGCCAGTTCCTGATATGCAGGGAACTTATGTAGCACTTGGAATTGACAATGCAGGTGATGATGAATCGGAAGTCCACACAAATATAGCAAACTGGGCAGCTCATAACGTTCAGCTTTATTTTGCTTCTCAAAAAGACCTTAGCCGAGATTTGGCATTATGGTATGGCCGGAGTTTCAGCGTAAGAAGGGTAGGAAAATCAATTGCAGGATCACCCGCCGAATGGAGCTTCTGCCCTTTAACTGATGGAATTCAAACCGAGGTGGACACTGCGGTTTTTGCCTCGGGCAGCAAAAGTGCTCATCTTACGGTTAATGATCAATCTGTAAAATCAGAATTGTTTAGTAATATTTTTACCGTTTCCCCCAGCACGACATACACCCTAAGCGTCTGGATAAAAGGCAACAATATTGATACCCAGGGCGATGGAGTCAACATGCGTTTGGTCATGGGAGCTACTAACGACTGGACCGTTCCCATTGGTACAGGGGCTGATTATCGTCAATGTGTTGTGTTTTCTCCTTCAGACCGTGGTACTTTTGATTGGACACTAAGAACCTTTAATTTTACAACTGAATCATGGCAAAAATATGCAAAATTACATCTTCAACTCCGATTCACAGAAGGAGAACTCTGGTACGACAATGTTTCAATTGTCGAGAGTGGTGAAAATGTTCTGCCTAATGGGGATTTCGAGGATGTTCCATATTTATATGCTTCCGGCTATGATGATCGTCGACTTGACGGCTCAAACAGGCAAATGACAGATACCATGGATTTCCCCAATCAACTCGGATATGCCTCTCCCTATCGTAGACAAAGCGAAGCAGAATCCCTTGCGACTATGGTTGCAGATGATGCGCTGTTTCCTGCTTTTAATGGCCATGTAATAACTGGAGACGACTATGCCCAATGGTTTGGCATGGATTATAATCAATTCAATATTGATGACATTTGGGATATATATGGGATAGATGTTTCAGATGAAAACGACCGTCCATCTGAAACTAGAAGTGATCCTGAAGAACCAGCGCTACATCTTGCACCAACATCAATTGATCGAACCCATGGTATCATTTCGGACAATGATCCGTGGTTGTTGCAGCAATATTATTGGTCAAAATATGTTTGGGCTGATTTTGGAAAGCGCTGCAGCACAGAAATAGCCGAAGTTACCGATGGATATGGTTGTATCGGTCCAATTCCAGGCAGCATGTTAAACCCAGTTATGCAATTGCGGTCAGCGCAATTTCCGCCATTAAATTTTGGAAGCGATGGTTTCAGCCTTACATCCTATTATTATTATAATACCTTGTGGCAGCCTCAATTAGCACATCAGTGGTGGCTTGATTGCACCCGTATGGGTAAAGAAGCCATGCCTGTCTGGATTTTAATTGACAGCAATAAAGATGTCGAAAGTTATGCTATGCAAAATGCCTGGCAGGCAATGTCTGGTGGGGCCGAGGGAATACTTTATAATCGGCAAGCAATAATGACTTCAACAACAGAACAAGTCATGAATTATTTTGCGCAGATTAGTCATGATTTCGGGCTTATTTTTCAGCAACAGCAACGGACCGAAAAAAACGTAGGACTCCTTGTCCCTTTTGAACAACAAGCCTTTAACTCAATTACAAACTTTCAGCTATTTTATGCTTATGCTAATCTACTGCAAGCAAAAGTTGATGTTGAACCAGTGTGGCCAGATGCCTTTACGGCTCAAGAACTTGCAAGTAAGTATGATGTATTGTTATTAACTCAAACCAACTGGTTAACTCAAAGCAACCAGGAATTACTAGAAGACTATATTGCTGGTGGCGGCACGGTCTTAATTGATAATATATGTGATAACGCTGTAACTATTAATGGTGCCATTCGATTAACCCATTCATTCGGAGGCACTACTCTTGGTTCTTATGGAAACACCTCAGATATTGCACAAGTACGCGCCACTTTAGGCAATTATACCACCCCAAGCTGGGATTGCGATGAAACATTTACCGTTATCCGTCCTTATATGGTAGAAGACATGCCCCTAGCTTGGATCATCAATACCCGTAACTACAGTGATTATATTGCATTGCGGGATGATTTCACCGAAACAAAATCTGTGGCATTAGGCTACGGAACAAACAACATCAACGTTAACGTCACTCGTCCGGATGATGGCCGCATAGTGTATGATGTCCTAAACCAAACCACCGTCAACACCACGTCACAAAACGGAGTAATGACCATCCCCCTGACTATTGGCAAATGGGACGGTAAATTGCTGGCTTTTCTTCCCGCTTCTCCGAATGATATTTCAGTGAGCGGAACTACCACACTCTACCAAGGAGGCCAGGGACAATTATCATTGAGCGTTCAATCAACTAACGGAACGATTGATGCGCCCTTCCAATTGAACATTAAAGCACTAGAACCAGGAAGTGTTGCAAACGACGACCTTTCCGCCAGATTGTTAACCAGCCACGGGCAGGTCAATTACACATTTAATATCCCTAAAAACGCTCCAACTGGAAGCTGGACGTTACAGATAAAGGAACCGATTTCAGGAGTAACCAAAAATGTTTCCCTGACAATCCAGGCTCCCGGAGCCACCATGGAAATGGCTACACCGTTTACGCTGGACGTCAATCAGACTCAGACTATCCTGCTTAAACAACAACCTTCTCAGCTCGAATCTTTGTGTAAATATACTATTTCCGGATGGCGTTGCCCAGCTAATTCAAACGCGAGCGCCACACTTCAGGTACTATTATATTGGTATGATGAGAATAGCAATCTGATTGAAATGACGAGTAGCTCCTATTCTTCTCCTGCTGATCAAACCTGGCAACCATTTCATTGGGAGGTAACCTGTCCTGACGGCGCGACTAATTATTCAGTTAAAGTCAAGGCACTCGATGATGACATCATGGTTGGAGACATGACCATGGAAGAAGATATCCCCCGCGAGCGGATTCTCAATGGTGGATTCGAAGCCATTGACGATTCATGGCCTATCTGCTGGGATTACAATAACGGTTCGGTTGAGATCGATGACACTGTTTCCCGGAGTGGCAGCAACAGCCTGAAAATTACAGTAGATACCAGCGGGGGCTGGACTTATGGAGGCGTAAGAACGTATGGCACCCCAGAGGATGGCTATGCCGACTTATTTTCGCTTAAACCCAATACGACCTATCGAATTACCTTTTGGGTTAAGGGGGAAAATGTCAGTGCTTCTGGAGAGCATATTAATTTACGGTTGATGCTTAGCCCCGTTGATGATTTGTGGTGGACGGTGCCCATCGGTTCGCAATCTGGAGAACGTCAATATCTCGTGTTTCAGGCATATGACTCTGGAACTTTCGATTGGACGCGTAAAACTTTTACTTTTACAACTGAATCATGGCAAAAATTCGGTATGCTCTATATGCAGCTACGTAATACCGATGGCACTGTGTGGTACGATGACGTATCTATCCAGGAGGCCGATTTAGTTGCAGATGGAGGATTTGAAGCTCACACCAACAATGCTCTTCATTACTGGGATATCATCACGTACACTGCTACAGCCAATGCAACGCTTGACCAGTCTGTCAGTCATAGTGGAAACAATAGCGTACGCCTTCAGGTAAATGATGCAACCAGTTTAAATTATGCCAGTGTTCAAACAAGTTCTCCTAATATTTTCCTTTTAGAACCCAATAGCAGCTATACGCTTAGCTTTTGGATAAAAGGACAGAATGTTTCTGCGAGTGGAGACCATATTAATATTCGATTAATGCTCAGCCCTACCGATGATCAGTGGTGGACGGTACCCATCGGCTCGGATCCCGAACAACGCCAGTATTTAGTTTTCCAGGCATATGACTCTGGAACTTTTGACTGGACGCAAAAAACATTCAATTTCTCTACCAGCGGTTGGCATCGTTACGGATTGCTTTACTTGCAACTACGCAACACTACTGGAACCGTCTGGTATGACGATGTCAGCTTGGTGAAAAATTAATATCGTTATTATAAATATATTTAACTAATGACAACGAATCCCCATGACAGTATTTTTTCGCCTATACAAACACCATCTGCTCTTGACATTTTTCTAATATCATATTATAATCTCTATTATAACGATAATTATTGGAAAAATAAAATGATAAGAACAAAAATACATAAAAATACCCGAGAAGGTAAAAATACCTTATTTAAACCGAAGCATGTTCAAGTAATGGAGCATATTGAGCATAAATTACTTAACGGAGAGTATCCTTTGGGAGAACGTTTGCCAACAACAAAGGAGATGAGCAAGGAATATCAAGTGGGCGATAACGTCATAACAAAAGCGATAAAACTGCTTGTTGAAAAAGGACTACTTGAGGCAAAAGTGGGTTCAGGAATCTACTCAATCGTCAAGGAACAAAAAAAACAGCCAATATCCGACCATGTTGAACCAGATAAATGTTTATCTTTCTGGCCGGGGAAAAAGCGTTTGACTGTTTGGATAGAGGATTTTTTGCCGCATCAGCAATTGTTCTGGCAATCAGTGTTTGATAAATTCAAAGAAATAAGCATTGATATCGAACCTGAACTTTATTTCGGGCGGGAAGCATATGATTTAAAAAAATTTCCCGATATGATTTTAGGAGGTGTTTCATATTTAAATAACTCACAGTACGGTATTGAAGACTTACTTGATGACAATATTATTAATGAATTTTATCCTGATCTTTACAACCACCATATTATTAATCCCGATTTTTTGACATGGGCAGGCCAGAAAGCATTGTTCCCATTTGGTTTCACGTGTCCTTTTTTCATATGTCTCGATGATTTCTGGCAAGAGGAATATAATCAATGTTCTAGCTATTTGGAGCTTTTAGGAAAAACTTCAAATAAAAATACTCCTCCCAGAATATTTGACATTTGGAATATAACAAATGCCTTGGCCGTTGAGGGATGCAAATGGTTAGACCAGCAAGAAGGGAGATTTTCTTTCCAAAATTCTAATCATTGGCTTGAAATTCTTAAAATCCTTAATGAGCTATTTCGCAAAAAGAAAATCTCTTGGACACTTGCTCCTCATCGTTATAATACAAAGGCAGAAATTGTCAGCGACCTACATAATAAAGTCCTCTTCAAGGAAATTGGCATGCCTAACCTGTATCAGTTTACAGAGGAACGACACATAAAATCTTTTCCTGTGCCATTTCATGATACATTACCAATAACTACAATTAACGCCATGATTTTACGCCATACAATGTATCCGGAAGAATGCCTTCAGGTTCTTACATATATTTTACGTGAAGATATTCAACATGAATATTTGAATTCAGGATTGGGGTTTTGTATTAATGAAGATGCATTTATCAACAGTGAATATAAAGAATATTTACCACGCTTTAAAAAATTGAAAAATGTTTTTTTGTATCCTCCTGAGAAGTTACTCCACGTAGCTATTAATGAGGTATTCATTTGGGAATTATACCACTATTTACACGGGAGGGACAATAATAATATCCTCGAACGAATAATAAAAAAGTTTAACTATTTCTTGGATAATATCAGTCGTATGGAGCCTGAAATATTATTGAATGACTCATCTAAAAAGCTTTTATCTAAATATTTATTGTTAAGAAAAAAGGAGAATACTATGCCAGAAAAACTTAAGACTCTTATGCCCGTGGGAATTTAAAATGTCAACTATTAGGCTTTAAACAAAAAAAGGAAACAGGAAAAATGAATACCTCAGTATTACATCCAAACGAAAGAAAGCATAATCAAAAAAACTATTTTACGCTGATTGAGTTATTAGTGGTTATAGCTATTATTTCTATATTAGCTGCATTGCTGTTCCCTGCATTACGCAATGCAAGGGAATCTGCCAGGTCAATAACTTGCACAAACAATATAAAGCAATGTGCAAGCTGTATATTGCTTTATACGGACGATTATGGGGATATGCTTCCTACTGCGCAGTTTTATGTATCGAGTTCTGCTTTGGTTAGGACATCAATGGGGGTTCCCGCATTTTATTCCGGGTTTTCTGAAGCAAGTCTTTCCGCTTGGAATGGTGGTGAAGGATGCAAAGATAAATTTTCTGCACAGAAAACTAGTAATTATGGCATAATGCGTTGTCCTTCTGACAGTAACACTTGGACCGACGGGAAAACTTATGCAAATTATACTTATAATGGAATCGCCCGGGATTTCAATGGTGGAGCAAAAGGCTACACAACTGAACCTCAAAAAGGTCTTGATTCACGGAAAAAAACCGCGATAAAATATCCTTCTTTAGTTATGATGCTTGGCGATGGCGTATCTAATTCTTATGGAGCAGATAGTTCTGCATATCGCATTCATGCATGTCCAGGCATAAGTCCAACTTCTTTTCCACAGCTAGCACGACATAAAAATACTGCAAACTTTGCATATACGGATGGTCATGTGGAAAATATTAAAGCTGTTGATTGGTTTAAAAAATGCTCTCCGCAAAATCCTGAGTTCTTTGATATCAATCAACAGTATTAAGGTGTTTTATCATTTGGCATAATACTGTCTTGGCTTTGGTATATAGCAAAATCAGCGGAAAATATGTTTAACAGATATGCATCGTTAAAAAATTCAAAACCGAATAACCACTCATGAAGTCCTCAAAATGAATATTGGCAATGAAGAGCTTCATTCAGAAAATAATATAAAATGAAATAATAATTTAAGGGAAACAATAATGTCAAATGCAAACAAATTAAAATATTCACTGCCAACATTTATGGTAATTGCAACTATTGTGCTAATATGTAATACAATTGATGCCAGTACCGAAATTGCTAAAGCAGGAAATGCAAAAGCCGTAATTGCGATTGGGGAAAATCCTTTTTCAGCAGAAACAACTGCAGAAAAAGAACTTGTTACGTATTTGAAACAAATAACAGGTGCCCCTAAATTCATGGTTGTGGGAGAAGAAAAAATACCAAAAGGCAAAGCTGTAATTTATTTGGGCGATACCACTTATGCTCGCAAGCATGGGGTGGATATTAGCAAACTGGGTGATGATGAATCCGTTATCAAAACCGTAAACGGTAATTTAATTCTTGCCGGAGGACGTCCCCGCGGAACACTATATGCCGTATACCGTTTCCTTGAAAAACTAGGTGTAACCTGGCTGACGATGGATAGTGAAGTAGTACCGGAGAAGCCAAATTTAACGGTAGGAAACCTGGATATCCGGACAAAACCGGTTTTCGCATTACGTGATATAGCTACGGACTTACCCAACCGGGTAAGCTGGAATAAAGAACAACAACTTGCGTTTCAGAAATTTCTGGTTCGCAATCGGCTGAATGGGCCTTATGCAACGCGGGATGTATACTGGAAACACGGAAAAAAACCTAACAGCACATACTTCTTACCCAGTGGCGATATTTACGGCGGATCACCATACTTGTTGCAAGGTGGTGCTCATACTTTCTGGTTTGAAGTGCCGAATGCCCCCTACTTTGAGCAACATCCTGAATGGTTTTCGATGCGCAACGGAAAGCGGGTAAAACAAACTCCAAGTAATGGTAATCATTTGTGCATTACCAATCCGAAATTGCGTAAGTTTTTCGCGGAACAACTACTCCAGCACATGCGGAACAATCCCAAACATAAGGTTTTTTGTGTAGGCATGAATGATGGTGGCTCTGGTCGATCTGTTTGTGACTGCCCAAAATGCAAGGCATTTATCGCCAATAGCAGTGACGCCGACCTCTGGTTTGATTTTATCAATTATCTGGCAAAATACTGTGAGAAAGAATTTCCTGACAACAAAATCTGGACAATGTCATATAACTTTGTCAAACATCCACCCAAAAAGGTGAAAGTTCATAAAAACGTTATCGTGAGAGTCTGTGACCTGCATTCCGATGCGGTAGTACCATTAGAAAATGAGAAAAACACTGTGTTTGGACGAGGTCTGAAAAATATCAGTGCTTGGTCAAGCACCGTTCCGAACCTTGAGGTATGGGATTATGCGATGTTCCCACCTTATCCATCGTTGTCTCCCACATGGTTCCGGACCCAGGAACAGGCTCAGTTTTGCAAGAAGCTTGGAAATGTGACCGGTTACTTTGCTGAAAATTACATCGATCATAACAAGTACAACATCATTCCCGAATTTTATCGGATGAACGTATGGCTTTTTGCAAAAATGCTAGAAAACCCGGATCAAGATATCTGGCCGCTAATAAAACGATTCATGAACGGTTATTACGGAAAGGCCGGTAGTATTCTGGTCAAATTGATCAAAATGGAGTATGACAACCGTGACAAATGGCCAACTCGGATGGTCACTCTCAATTTCGTCAAGAAAATGCAACAGTTCTATGATGAAGCGGAGGCAGCAGTAAAAGATAAACCGAAATATCTTAAGCGGGTAAAAAAAGCACGACTGTGGGCTGACTTTACTACTCTTGCGTTTCGCTCCCAATTGATTAAGGAGTTCTTGAACTCTGGCAATAATCTTGATAATTATCCGTTTAAAAGTGCAGATATTAAGAAACGATTATTGAATAACCTTAAATTTTGTGAACATGATCCGTTGTGGACCATGAAGACCCACCGTTTTCGGCAGGCTCCAATGTGGAAGTATAGCCTGCTAGACCGCGCCCGGCAGTATGTCGATCAGTTGACTCAGGGAAAGGAAATAACTCCTTTGCCTATTAGGTTCTCTTGCTACAATCCAAATGATATTATTGATATTTCCGGCGTAGATATAGGGATATCTCAACAAAGAGAAAATGGTGTAATGCCAAACAAAAAGGTCAAGGATAAAAATTCTATCACCGGTATAGCCGCCATGCGTTTTGCTAACGATGAACTTCCTCTTAAATTTGGAATTTACGATCATGATATTAAAAAGAATGCTTTGGCCGGGCAAATTCGCAAGGCCGAAATACCAGGTCCCGGTTATAACATCTACTATTTGGGTAAGTGTTATATTCCACTCCATGCGGTATTTTACTTAACTAAGCGTTGGCGGATCAGTTACCATGGACTCGGAGCCTATCACAATCCGGCGGATATGAATTGCCAATGGAAGGTGTATGCTTCAATAAAGTTTACCGGCCCGGCCTATCCGTTTGGAAACAATCAAGATAAAAACGCGGTGTATATCGATAGATTGATTTTGGTGAAAGCCAATACAAAAAAGCAATCCGCAAAAAAGGAAAAGAAAGTAACTCTAAAGTTTCAAAATAATTAACAGTTCTCTTAAAACAACCATTTATGTAATAAAACAACAATATGCTAATTAAGGAATTAAACAATAAAATGAACGGTCTCCAAACAATAAGTGTTTTTTATTCTCCTGATATAATCGCAAATATGCAACTTTTCGAGGAGTTAGTTATTGAGGCAAAAGATAAGCATTACTCGATTGTAATGGGTTTCTTTAGACATATGGCGCTTAATCTGTTCTCGCCAAAAATAGTTGAATGCGTCTACAAATCTGTTGAAATTTGTCACCGGTATGGATTAAAATATACTTTGGAAGCTGATGCTACTTGGTGGGGATACATTCTTGCCGAAAACAATCCAGAATGTGCTCTTATTGTAACCAAACAGGCTGATGGCCACTCGTTTAACGGTAATTTTGACGTTACCACAACCTTGCCTCGCGTTGCCTTACCACATCATCAAACTGTTTTTAATGGAATATCCGCAGTATATATGGTGGTTAACGGAGTTGTTCAATATCTTCCTGCTGAATCACTATTGGAGTTTCATGAGGAATATTCTTCTAAGACATATGGATTTCCTTCGCAAGAAAATTTTGAAACATATGAAGCAAATAGGTCCATTAAGCCTGCAAGTTTAATCAAAATAAAAGGTAGGCTGCCGTCAGAATATACTGGTAAGATAAAGCTATATATTGACTTTAGGGATTATAGCCATGTCTATTTTGGACATTCTAAATATTTGAAAAAGCAACGAGAATTGCTGGAACTGTATCAGGATATTCCCTTAGATGGAATAGGATGGGATGAAGCTTGTAGAAGTGGGGATATGACCTCTTATAAAATTGGAGAAGGCTTTTACGAATATTTCCGTGAACGCAAGGGATATGATCTTAGAGAACGTTTGATATATTTGGACAATTATCAGCAAGATCCATTGGCTATTCAAACACGTTATGATTACTATCAAGTTCTGACAGGCATTAATTATCGCGCCCAGAATGAATTTAACCAATATGCCCGTGAATTATTTGGCGCGAATATAATACAAGGAATTCATCAGACTTGGAGTGGTTTGGCAAAAGATATGCGAGGTGGTTGTTTTGACTATTTCAATCTTGGCAAGTTGCTGAGCGATTCCTATACAGACTCATCCTGGTTTTTCCCTCGGGAATTAATTTATCAGTTTTTCTTATCAGACAGTCTTCGCAAGGAACTAAAACTCGACAATGCATACAGTAATGATTGGGGTGGTGTTAATACTATAGAATTAACAAATTATCATACCCGCTTGAAACTACTCTTTAATTTGAACTGGGTTACCATGTATATGGGGACTGCATCGGAAGGGTTACCCAATTATCCTAAAGTTGATGTTTGGAAGGACACTGGTCATTGTGTAAAATTATTGGATGACTTCAATATGTGGCTAGGAAATGATACTTGCTCTGAAGCCCATATTGCAATATGGCATGGATGGGAACCATTAGCTTATATGAATAATTGGTATGTCCGTCTTTACCACATGGCTATTTCAAATATGTCTGTTTGTTTTCTCGAGCAAAATATATATTTTGATTTTATCAGCACTTATGCACTTGAGGCAACAAAACTTAATGACAGTAAATCTCAATTCTTCTCAAATGGAAAAAGTTACGATATTCTGATTGTTCCTTATCCCGTTGCACTGCCAAATGCGGCATGGAAGAGATTGCAATACCTTATTAAGAATAAGATTAAAGTGGTATTCTTTGGCCCTCCCACACAATGGGCAATTAATCCGACAAAAAATATATCAAGCGAATTCTGTAAAGTAGCTGGAATTTCAAAATTTGATAGTCACGATTATTTTCAATATTATAGTGACGTTAAACCAATTGGGGATTATGTATCTCAGCCTGAACCAGATAAGGTTGACTTCTGCTATCCTATTGTTCCAGTAAATGCAGAAGCATTAATTGATTGCGATGGGAACACCTATGGGGTAAGTAATGGCAATGTTAGCTATTTGCCAATGATTGATCCCCGACAGCATTTGATTGATCATGTGACGAAATTAACCAATCAGAAAATACGGATTTATTCAAAAAATATCTACTGTCGCAGTTTCATAAGCAAACACGACAACGAGTTAATATTAGTTGCAATATCAAAATTAAATCAACATTTAGATGGAATTATAAGAATTGGTGATATTGAAATAAACATAAATGGGGGCCACTGGACTATATTGAAGTTTATTGATATGGAAGTGAACAATGTTATATCTGATGATGGCGTAAATATTAAGATAAATGGTAAATTTATCAATAATAATGAATACAAGAATTAAGCCTGTAAAACTATTTGACACATACAGATGTTAAATCATGCTACATGAGAAACAAATACCTTAACTAGAGAGAACACAATGCATACAAATAAAACTGATGCCTATAAAGATCCCCAAAAGTCAATTGAGTTTCGAGTAAGAGATTTACTAAATAAAATGACTATTGATGAAAAAATAAGTCAACTCAAAGTGATAATGGGATGGTTGGCCTACGAAAAACATAATGGAAAGCTTTCTGCTCCTATTGGTATAGAACCAAATCTAAAAAAACCATTTACAGAACTCTTTTCTGAAGGCCCTGGAATTATATACGGGCTTTTGCGTTCTGATACGGTTACAGGGAAAAATTTAGATTCTGGTTTATCCCCTTATGAGGGTGCGGAAGTAGTTAACCTTATTCAAAAATTTATTATAGAGAAATCTCGGTTAGGTATTCCTACAATTTTCGAAGAGGAAACTCAGCATGGACATATGTCAATAGGTGCAACAGTTTTTCCAACTGGTATTGGCATGGCTAGCACATGGAATAAAAATTTGATTCAAAAAATCGGTTCTGTAGTCGCAACCGAGATGAGAGCTCGAGGTGGAACTATGGGGCTGTCACCTGTTTTAGATATTTCTCGTGATCCAAGGTGGTCTAGAGTTGAAGAGTCTTTTGGTGAAGACCCTTATCTGACTGCGGAGTTGGGAAAATCTATGGTTCTTGGATTGCAAGGAGAAAAATTTGATAATAACCAAATTATTTCCTGTATTAAACACTTTGCAGGCTATGGAAATACCGAGGGTGGGCATAATGGATCTCCTTGTATCGCGAATGAGCGAACTATTCGTGAAGTTTATTTGCCAGCATTTGAAGCATGTTTTGCTATAGGCGCTAAAGCAACCATGAGTGCATACAATGAAGTTGATGGAATTCCATTACCTGCAAATAAATGGTTACTAACTGATGTTTTACGAAAAGAGTGGAAATTTGACGGGGTGGTTATTTCAGACGCCTATTCTATTCGGAGAATGATAAAGCAAAGGATTGCTAAAGACAGGATTGATGCCGCAGCATTAGCGCTAAATGCCGGAACTGACCTTGATCAGGGAGCAGATTCATACACCGATGGATTGCTTTCAGCAATTAATAAAGGTTTAGTTTCGATAGCAACAGTTGATGAAGCAGTAAGTCGTGTTTTGAGACTTAAATTCCTTCTTGGTCTATTCGAACAACCATATGTAAATCCTGAACGGGCGCAAGAAGTAATTGGAAACAAAAAAAACCGAAATATTAGTTTGGAAGTAGCGCGTCAGTCAATTGTACTCCTTAAGAATAAGAATAAACTGCTTCCTCTAAATAAAAACATAAAGACAATTGCTGTTATCGGACCTAACGCCAATAATATATATAATCAGCTTGGAGATTATACTGCTTGTCAGCACAGAAATAATGTTGTCACAATTTTGGATGGAATAAAGGCAAAAACGAGTAAACAAACAAAAGTGATATATGCAAAAGGATGTTCTGTTATAGATAAATCCAAAGCAGGATTTTCAGCAGCAATACTCGCTGCTAAACAAGCTGATGTCGTTATCGTAGCTATTGGCGGCTCCAGTTCAAGATATGATGGAGTAAAAGCCGAAATTACTGGTGAGGCAATAACGACCTCAGGTACAAAGCACAGTGATATGGATAACGGGGAAGGTTTTGATAGAGCTACACTTGATTTAGCGGGTGTACAAAATGATCTTTTGAGAAAACTTCACGGCACGGGAGTACCTATTGTTGCAGTAATGATTAATGGGAGGCCTATGACCGTAGGATGGTTGAAAGACAATGTAGATGCAATTTTAGAAGCATGGTATCCCGGAGTTGAAGGGGGTAATGCAATTGCTGATATCTTATTTGGAGACTATAATCCTAGCGGAAAACTACCGATATCATTTCCAGCTCATGTCGGAGAATTACCTGTCTATTATAATTATCGTCCAACAGCGCGTCGAAATTATGTTTTTTCTACAGGAGAACCTCTTTTTTCATTTGGTGATGGATTGAGTTATACAACGTTTTCCTATCAAAACCTTAAAATCACACCCGAAGAAATTAATACAACTGGCAACGCTAAAGTTGAAGTGACAGTGTTAAATTCAGGAGACATACAAGGTGAAGAAGTTGTTCAACTTTACATATGCGACGAATATTCATCTGTTACGCGACCAGTTAGAGAACTAAAAGGGTTCCAAAAAATTTCTCTAGCTCCAAGGGAAAAAAAGATTGTAAAATTCGTTATTTCCAATGATGAGCTAAAATTTCTTGATCATACTATGAAATGGACGGTTGAACCAGGTAATTTCAAAATCATGATCGGTGGAAACCAACATACTCTTATCGAGGCAGACTTGAAAGTGACTGAGTAAATATGCTCCGATCCTTCATTATAATATACTGTTGCACACAAAAATTAATTTCAAATTTTTTAAAAAAGCTAACATTCAGAACAATACTTCACATAAAATGATTTGGTAATTATCATGAAAATATCCTTTATTGGCGGTGGTTCTCACCGGTTATTAAGCATACTCCGGGGTGCAATGGGGATTCCGGAAATTCTCGACGGAGGAGAAATTCGATTGTATGACTTAAATAATAAAAGAGCCGAAACCATGGTTGCAATGCTCCGAAAAACTCCAGAATATGTGGAGATTAAATGTGATATCACTGCTTATTCTTCAATTGAAAAAGCCATCGAAGGTGTTGATGTGGTTTGTTCGATTTTTATGGCGGGATCACAGGAAAGCCATGCAAAAAGCATTATGGCTTCACTTGACTGCAACTTTATTGGAACCGATAACCTTAGTCCGAGTGGCAGTATTCTTGGGGTTAAAACTGGAGCAATAGTCCTTTCACTGGCAAGAAAAATGGAACGTTTATGCCCCAAAGCTATTTTATTGAATTTCTGTAATCCCACCGCAGTTCTTAGCGGGTTGGTAAACAATTATACAAAAATTCAAGCATTGGGGGTTTGTGAAGGAGTAAATAATCACCGTTGGGATCTCAGGAGGATTCTTGGCAAAGATGAGAGAAGTATGGACTTTGACGTTGACGCGGCAGGAATCAATCATCTTTGCTTCGTTATTAAAGGCACATACCAGAATGAAAATGTTTTCAGTGTAATTGATAACGCAGTTAATGGAAAATGGAAACCGCCTGAAATTATATGTGTATCATGTAACAAACACTTGCTGCGTAATGGATTAAGGCGTATTGTTAAAATCTATAAGGAACTCGGGGTTCTGCTGTATTCTGGTGAAAGTGATGGAACTGCCCATCTTTGTTACAACGAAGTGCTTCAGGAATTCAAGCAACGGGAATTTGTCGCTGGAGCAGATACTTATGCACGAAGACTTCGTTTTCATTCACGGTTTTCTCCCAGAAAACGCCGTGAAATGGAACAAACTTTTTTGCAATGGTTAACACGAGAACTTGATAATAATTTCTGGGAAAAATATCCTGCGAAAGATATCCGTTTCAGACGAGATAACCACAGTGTATTCCTACAGGCATTACAGGGAGTCGCAAAGTTGAAACGGATAAAAATGACATCATCCAGACCCAATTCAGGGGCAATCGACGGTATCGGGGAACGGTGTGTAACCGAATATTCGCAAATAATTTTTGGTAATAAAATTTTATCTGCCGGAAAATACAAAATTCCTGACGTAGTCCATGGATTAGTTGATTCTCTCGCCGTGCATCAAACTATGCTTGGTGACGCAATTGCTGTTCAAGACCCGAAACTGCTAGCCAAAGCATTTTTGGCATACCCCGTTCGTCCATATTCACTTGAAGCAAGAAAACTCTACAAACGGCTTGCAAAAATAAACCGGTCGGAAATCTCCAAGGAACTACAATCCTTTTCAGAATATTTATAAAATGAAAAAATTATCATGTCGCTTTGAATTGTTACCAGGAAACTCCGTCATGGATAAACTGGAACAGGCAAGTCAAATAGGATTTGACGCCGTGGCGCTTCCCGGTCGCTATCTGACCGAATATTTAGGTGAACTCCGGAAATGTTTTAAATACAGTCCATTGCCATTTTCATCTTTATCACTTGGGTTTGAGGGATCGCTGTTAAGTCCTAATCCAGAATTGCGGAGATGTTGCCGAAAGTCGTTAATTGAATTGTTTAAAATTTGCGCGGAATTTTCCATTCCGGTATTGACGGTCCCTCCAGTATTAATCATGGATAATTTGGAACGTTACCATGAATCAGAGATTCAGGACAAACTGTTACTTGATCAACTCCCAGCACTAGCAGATACCGCAAAGTATTACGGAGTAATAATTTGTCTTGAACCGGTTAATCGGTATGAATCAGATTATATGAATACTGTGGCTGATGCCTTGAAAATATGCAAAATACTTAACAATCCGACTGTTGCCGTAAATATAGATCTTTTCCACATGCAAATTGAGGAAATTAATTCAGAAAAGGCTATCCTTGATGCTGGAAAATGGATAGGAAATGTCCATATCTCTGACAACACTCGTGTTCAACCAGGAGTTGGTTCTATGAAATTTTCTTACATCTTCTCAGCCTTGAGACAAATCGGGTATTCCGGTTATATCGAGATTGAGGCTCGTAAATTGACGGAATCAAACGCACATGTTTTATATGAATCATGTAAGTATGTGAGATCTATTATTATGCAAGTATGTTGAGGTATCAAAATAAGGAACCACATAATATGAATAAAAAAAATGTCCTTTCGTCAATCGAAGAAACCACAAATTACGTTTTAGATACAGTCCGTGATTACCCAGAAAGAAATTTGTTAACAGCTCTAAGAGCTGTACGACAAGGAAAAAGTCGATATTGGCCTGTAATGGCTATAACTCACCAAAATCGCACTAATGATTACTTTGAGCCAATAGATGAGCTGAAATTGCCCAAAATTATAATTTCGGATGGTAAAATTGCTCTTTTAGCCAATGAGTTAATATCTATGCTTGAGCCTTTGAAAATGCTTAATCCTGTTAACTTATCTTTTTCCATCGGATCAAAAAGTGGTGGAACCTTTGTAACATGTTTTGGTATTCCCCTTCAAAATGGAACTCCAGCCTTCACAAAAACAATTGATCAAGTCTTATCAGAACCATGGCCCAATGTAGGTAAAACCGGCGAGATGCCATGTATTTCTGAAAAGATTAAACGAATAAAAGATCATTTTCCATCAGACATCAAAATTCGCCTCCCTGATATTCAGGGACCGTTTAATGTTATTCATTCTTTAATAGGACAAGAGGCATTTATTGCGCCCTTTACAGAACCCAATAAATATCACCAGTTAATGGATCACCTTACTGACTTTTGGATTTCGTCCGTAAAGTGTTGTCTGGGATGGATTGGACAAGAATATCTTGATTATTCCGATCAATTTATTAGATTGCGAGAGTGTTCTGTAAACTTAGTTTCCCCAGAATTTTATGAAAATTTCATTTTGCCATATGACCTACGTGTTGCTACTGAATTTAATCCATTAAGTATTCATCCCTGCAGTGGACCACATGTTTTCCATCTCACACTCAAACATTTACCCGTTGCTGCCACGGAAGCTGGTTATGTAAATTGCGCAAATGCAAAATCTATTGGAGTTGATGAAGCATTATCTGCAATTGGAAATCGTCCAGTCGCTTTATCTATCGGACAAGAACTTCCAGAAGGGAAAGAATTTGAATTTATCAAATTTGATCTTGATCGATATGAGTTTAATAAAAGGCTGTTATTCCGGTATTGTGGTATGCATTGGTATAAGCATGATAGAAAAATAATT
This sequence comes from Victivallales bacterium, assembly GCA_963678815.1. GTDB lineage: Bacteria > Verrucomicrobiota > Lentisphaeria > Victivallales. The sequence goes on along the minus strand of OY787460.1, from coordinate 746,212 downwards.
CGAGAGCTTCACAAAAAACTAGACAAGTATTGGGATGAAAAATACAATATGGCTTAAGGTGAATAAAGATAATTGTATATATATATAAGAAAGGCATTATGATTAGATATGTTTGAACTAACTGTCATAAAAAATAAAAAAAAGGGGGGGAATATGTTTAGAAATAATAAGAAAATAAACACATCCAATAATAGTTTGCCGCGTTCTCAGAATATAACTAATTATAGATTAATTATTTTGAGAAATAATATCATTATTTTAATTCTTTTTATCCTGTGTTGCCATGACTTAACTGCAGACGATTCTTATGAAAACTATCAAGAATATTATCGTGAAGGAATAAAAACATTTAATCAACGTAATTGGTCGAAATCTGCATATGCATGGCAACAAGCTGTTAAAATGAGTCAAACAGAATATCAAAAGGCAGTTTGCAATTCAAAATATGGTGCATGCTTACTACTTATGAGGAAATTTCAAGACTGTATTGAACCATTGAAGTTTGCAGTGAAACATCTTAAGGAAAAAGATAAAATTAATGCTGAGTATCACTTGGCAACTGCCTATAGAATATTAAAAATATATCCTGAAGCTATTGAGCATTTTGAAAATATATTAAAAAATTCTAACGCTTCAGCGAAGTTAAAAACTCAGGCTAATATTTATTTAAGCGAAATATGTATTCATCAAAAAAAGTATGATAAGGCTCTTAAGTATTCTGAAGGTATTTCACCTGATTCTAAGCCTGTATTTGTTAAAATGGCTACATATAATATTGCATGTATTTATTTTAACACGGGAAAACATGAAAAGGCTATTGAGAAGCTATCAACATTATTAGAAAATAATACTATCAGCAATTCCTTTAAACAAGAAATAATTTATAAATTGGGGATTTGTCTAAAAAATTCCGGAAAAAGTGAAATGGCTATTGAAAAATTTCGACAACTAATAAATATGGACGGCGTCAATCCTGTTATAAAAAAGAATGCATTAAAGGAAGTTGAACTCCTTTCAAATAAAATTAATGACAATAGTAATATCCCTAAAAAACAAAAAGAATAAAACGTGCATTATTATTTTTATAAAATATTGGTAAAATAAAAGAAATATCGTGAAAAATCATATTTTAAACATCGATGAGATAGAGAAGCATTCTGCAGAAATTTATGAAGTCTCCGTGCGTTTGCTTGCGAAACATGGAATGCTGATAGAAGACGATTTCTGGCGGAAAAGGATTTTGAACCATCAGGGAACTTCCGAGAAAAATAACAGGATACATTTTTCTGAGGCATTGATCAGAGAGGCCATTCCTTTCGGCAAAGAGTCAGGCTTCAAGTTGGACTGGACAGAGGATTCCTTCCTTTTCAGGAAAAACGATCCTGAGCCCGATGGAGCCCGTTTGCGAGTGGGCGGCTTTTCGCTGTCCATATTCGATCCCGAACTGAACAGAATTAGGCCGTCTAAAACGAGTGATATGGAAGAAGCCCTGATGCTTTGCGACGTATTGGGAATCGGCGGACATTATCCATGTTCCGCAACCGACATCCATCCTGCGCTGAGAAATATTATGGCGCACAAAATGTGCCTGACGAAAAGCCGGGTTAATTCAACACATGTATGTACGGGGCTGGAGCAGGCGGAAATCATTTATGCCATGCACGAGGTTATAGGCCTGGAAGCCCAGATGCCACTGACCCTCACCGTTATCACTCCGTTCAGGATAGAGGAAACCAATCTGAAAAACATCAGGGCGTTTATGGAAAAAGACGTCGACAAGCGTTCCATCAGAATTGTCCCTGTTGGGTATGGTCTTTCCGGTATGAATTACCCGATAACGATTGCCGGATCATGGGCCATGTGCATCGCCGAACACATGGGACTTTACCTTGCCGCACTCCTTGTTGAAAGCGGATTTAAAATAGCTCCAAGTGTAGGGCCTACAGGAATTAGTCCTATAGATTTTAGAAAAATGAGTATTGCTTGCGGTAACCCGAATCAGGCGTTTTTTACCTTTGCAAACAGCGTTTTAGTTCATGCCCTGTTCGGGGAAAAACGGGATGGAGTCTGGGAACCTGAAGTCCCGCTGTGGACCTGCAGTCCGTTTCCAGACGAACAGGCCGCAATTGAAAAAATGTCATCCGCTTTAATGGGGTGCCAGCGTGGAGCAAAGATGTATGGACGCTTGGGAAATCTTTGTGTTGATGATGTCTTTTCCTGCGAGCAGATGCTGCTTGACATCGAGCTTGTGAATCATGCAAGGGAAGCGATTCAGGCATTTTCAAAAGTCGATAATTTCATGGATATGGAAAACCTGGAAAAAGAGGTTGAGGATTTTGTGCAAAATGATGCCTCTTTCATGATGGCGGATTCGACCATGAAAAACCTTAGAACTTTTTCCCCTGAGACCGGAAAATACTTTTTCCGCGGTAAACTGGCTTCGCTTAAAGTGAATAACCTTTCCCGAGCCTTGCAAAAGGCTTCCGACGAGAAGAAGGAGTTGTTGAAAAAGTATAATTTCAAACTTGATAACAACAAAGAAAAAGCAATTGAAAACATTTACCTTTTTGCAGAAAAGAAATTTGCAAAATGATAAACATGCCAAGAGAATAATGAAAAACAAAAGACTGAACTTTGTTTGTATCGTAGCGAGCCAGTTGAGTTTCGATCTGCTGTGCAGTGCTAGGCGCATCGTGGTAAAAACTTTTAATATCGACATACGGCTAATGGCGTCCGTTTGGGTTGCTGTACACTGTCCAGCCGATTTGCATGGCAACCAGTGCCACATGGCTTACCTGAAATACCCCGCGTGAGCACGGCATGCGCTACAACGGAATTTCCCTGTACAGATACATTCTTACCAAGCCAAAAGCTTTGTGGAATGCAGGATACCGGACGTATAGTATTGGGAAAAATTCATGCAAGCCCGTAATTCCCCCCATAACATTGCACGAATTTCAACGTGTCTGGATTTCTGGTTAGGTCGTTGGGGGATGTGAAAATTCATGGATTTACTAAAAAAAGAATTCCCTGAGGTAATCGAAAAATGAGTAGAAGTATTTCAGAAAAATATATAGCTTTATGTAATGGCTCTGTCGTGAGTCTTGATGATTCTAGCAAGATTCTGCAGAATGCCAATGTTGAAAGCCGTTCTAACTCGGCAATGAGTCGGGAAAACCAGTTAAAAAAGGCCGTTTGGAATGCGATAATGGAATTGGACAGGACTAAACATTCTTTTAAGTCGCAACAAATTGAAAAAATCAAGAAGAACTTATTGAAAGCGTTATTGGATGACGCGGGCAGTCCCGTATAACAATGAATAATAAAATAAAAACGAAGAAACAAATATGGAGAAAGCATATAAGAGCAGTTAAGGAGTAACGGACCGTGCCCTTGGCGGTGTGCGGTAAGTTGGCGTGGAATAAAGTTTTATACGGCTGATTTTTTGGCCGTCATGTTAAGACGCGCCGGTAAACATTTGATGCTTAAGAATTGGGGCATCGTTTACCGGCGCGTCTTTTTTTTCTTTCACGTCAAATTCACTAATAATTAGTAATTTTTTAATATGAAAGGTTTGATTGAATAGGAAATGAATGAAGAAAAAAGAGTCACAAAACGGCTCGCAAAACTGAAGAAAGGAGTTGAAAAAATAACAGATGAAATGGAAAAATCACGGCATGTATGCAGATCATTTCCAATAAAAAAGAAGCGGAAGGAGCTGTTGGATTTGATGATGATCGAGCCTGGCACGGCAAATGAAATCATCGATCTGATAAAGCAAATTCTGACGAAGCTGCACGAAACAGCATTAGTGATTGATCACGTTATCAGCACTAAAACTCGTTGCAAGAAGCTACTCCAAACGCATAAGAATGCGCTCAAACTGCTTGACAGATTTTCCGAAATAATCTCCTTCCGCTGAAACATTATATCAAAAAGGGAATCATCATGCAAGGGGTTTTGATTATTGGAAAAGATAAAAGGCTTTGCAACCTGAAATTTATGGAAAATAACAAGAATCAGGCACGAGGCAGAACGGGGCATATATTGCGCCCCAATTAACCCAAAACAATCTTGATAAAAGGAAATCATCATGAAACAAATATTTGTTTTTGAAGTCGGCAATGGACAGTCCTCCCGGAATGGGGAACGCAATAAAAAGGAAACTTCGGTAAAGGAGCATCCTTTGTTCATGGAGTTGGAACGAGGTATCGAACTGATGAAGCGTGATATAGCGAAAACCACGCACGAACTTAAACTACTGGAACGCCTGCGCAATGAAATACTTGAAGCATGTGGCGAGGAGACTAAGCCTCCTGTTGAAACGGAAGCACCGAAAAAACCGGTCAAATCGGAAAAAACGGAAAACACCTCGGGAAATTCGATTGAGACAAAATCCACGACGCAGTCCCCGGAAAAGATTGATGCTGAACCGTCAGATGACCTGGTGAATCCACAGTTAAAACACCTTAAAAAGGAAGTAAGCAAAGCACTTAAAACGGTCAGGGGGACGCCATTGGCAAAGCGGGTTAAGAAGGTAAAGCTCATGATCAGGACATTGTCGGCAGCGGGTAAGCCGGGACCGGAATTGACTGACATGGAAAGGATTGCCAGGATTGAAGCGGCAATCGGTGATGCTTTAAGTTTTCTCCAGACATCGAAACTTGCCGCGCGGACAAAAGTCCTAAAAGAAGTAAAACAGATACTGGAGGATACCATTGACAAAAGGAATAAACAATCCGAAACTAACATAAAAAACGGTTAATAATGAAAGGACGAAAAATATGGGGCACGAAAAATTAACCCCTTGGGGGCAAATATACATTGAGGAATCGGATGTCCGAGAGGCAATTCCGAGATTTCCAAAGCCTACCGAAAGATGGCGGGAACCGGCAGTTCCGGAAAAGAGAAAACCAATAATGATCGAGCGGCTGGAAGAGCTTGAAACCGGCTTGAAACAGGTTGTCGTAATGCTTGGAGAAGCGCCTATGACGCATCGATTCAAGCAGCTTAACCAGCTTTATAACTCGCTTGAGGAACTGTCTATAAACAAATCCAGAAAAGCTGGCCGTTATCGAATTACGGAGCTTGAAACCGGGATGGCCGATGCCGTCATATTCCTGAAAAAAAGCAAACAAACCAGACGTTATAAACTGCTTCAGCAAGTACATGACGACCTTGTCGAATTGCTGGCAAATCGCAGTGAGGAGGTGGCGCAAATGTAGGAGGGACGCCAGGAAGAGAGAACGGCTCCGTTCCGTATTATACGGGGCGGAGTCACTACAATAAACTTTGACGATCTAAAATTGGGGCAGAGAGTCATTGAAAATCTACATTTTGCGACGGTTCTCGCATTCGAAATTTCCGTCGTGTTCATTTTTCGGCATTGATTGAGAGAGAAATCGATGCCGTTAAAATCATTCTTTAAATACCTGGACACTAATTTCAGGATAGCGGCTCCGCTTTATAACTGGCGCTGTATGGTTAATAGCGCTTGGGATTTTGAGGTATTCAGAAATAATTTTCTGACGCCTACCGAAGAACTTGCCGAGACGGTTGTCTGCGCTTTTCCTTGTTCTGAGAAATGTCGTTCACGGAAAATTGTACATGTTTCCGACGGAAAAATTAAAGCGGTTTGCTCAAAGCGTGATGACGAATTTTTTTACATAGCTGTGGAAGAAATCGTCAATTACAAACTTGAAATCAATTACCTGAATAAAGCAATTGAAACGGCTCTGAAAAACAACGAAGTCGAACGCCCAAACCCTACCCTTCTCCCGGAAATAATTGTTCCCGCAAAAGAAGAAATTCCGGATTTTAATCACCCCGTTCAGCATGTGTTCCCATTTGCCAAGCGGCATATATATAAGGAAATTGATGGAGAAAATGTTTACTGGTATGTTGACGGAAAGCCCGTAGGGCAAATTTATAAACGGCAAAACAGCCGGAAAGCAAAAATCCTCAATCTTCTTTATAATGAAATCGGAAACGGATGGATACCGCATCAAACCTTTATAAACATGACCGGTTGGACAGAAGAAGAATACTATGGCAAAGATCGCACCGATCCTGGTCGAATGCAGAGAGTTTTATTCCTTCTCCGGAAAAAAATTAAGATAAAAATAGAGTTCAATAAGAATTTAGGGATAAAATTTCCTGATGACCTCAAAAATGGAAAGTCTTCATTTTAGCCTGTCCAATAATAAATCAAATCTCGTATCAGTGATGCGACATTTCTTTTTTAATACTGTCAAGTCTCAAATGCAGTCTCACAACGTTTTTTTTACAACTTTTTTGTAAACCAATAACATCTTAATATACAAGTTGTTGCGATGACGTATTTTGCTTTTTCTGGAAAGAGGTGCAGTCTCAAATGCAGTCTCATAAAATTTTTTCGCCAAATCGTGGGGTATACTACCGCCGCAAAATAAAAAGCGCGCGCTGTCAGAAAAAGACATGAAAACAGGAAGGCAAAAAACATGAAATCAGACGAATTATCTGTTTCACAGCGAAAACTCCTGACATTGATGAAAAAAGTCGGCTACGGCCGCATCAACAATCTGACAGTGAAAAAAGGAGAACCTGTCCTCTCTCCGGACTCCAGCATTGAGCGGGATCTGAAACTGGGAGCAAACGACAGTATTCCGACAACCGGGGAGGATTTTGTCCTTAAGAAGAAGATGGCGGATTTCTTTGAACAACTTGCAGATATCAAGGATGGCTTCATCCGGAAAATCGAAATCAGGGGCGGACTGCCCATTCTGATGCAAACCCAGGAAAAGATCACAATTTAAACACACAACCATAAACTGATACTCAACAAATAACTGGACGCAAAGCGGAGGTTTTTGTGGGTGTCGCCGAAGAACGGCGATGTTCATACACCTTTGTATTGCGTCCTTTTTTTCGGTTGACGTCCACGCCTTCCTTCCCGTCCGGGAAAGGAAAAAATGAATTACAGAAACTCTTACGAAGGAATCGACCCGGAACTCGTAAAGATTGTCAAAAAGACGGCAAGAAAGGCTATCGGCAAGAGCGGCTTTACTAAAAGCGATCTCCCGGACATCGAACAGGACTTGATGCTGGCAGCACTTGAGGCTTTAAAAAGTCTCCGTGAAAACGTGGAGGACGAACGGGCGTTCGTATCAAGCAGCATCAGCAACCGGCTGAAATCGATATTCCGTGAGCGGAATCGGAAGTCTAAAAATTGTCATAAATGCTGTTTATCGCTGAATCTTCCTCTGGAACTTGACAACGGTGACATTGATGAGTTGGTGAATCTTATCGATACGGACCACCTGCTCCGCAACAATTCCTATTTCTTTCCCGACCCATTTATTAATATCGATCTTGCCGGGAACCTAAAAGATGCAATTGACAGTCTTCCCAACAACCTCCGAAAGCTTTGCGAGGAACTTAAAAGCAAATCTCCCAGCGACATTATCCGGAGCAGGAAAAAGAACCGCAAACGCATCTACCGCCAACTCCGAGAAATCAGGGAAATCCTGAACAAGCAGGAGTTTCTTCTCCTACTTTCAGAGCAGGCATGACCATAAAGAAATTTCGTTTAAAAACGTTTCTCCCGACCTTTAAACCGGGACTGCTTCCGACAAAAAAGCGTCAATAAAACGTAGAAGCCCAAGTTTTTTCATCTTCAAAAAGGGATTATCATGACGACACCCGATTATATCATCATCGAATCTTCAGAAGAATATCACGCAAAAAGGAAAGATCATCTTTCAAGTCACATGCTGGCTGATTTCCGAAAGTGTCCGGAGCTTTATCACAAAAAGGAAACCGGGCAAATCATAGATGAAGACCGGCCTGCCTATGTGATCGGCCGCGCCGCGCACTCCCTGATCCTGGAAGGCGATAAGTCATTCCAGGCGCAATATACCGTCGGCGAACCGATCAATGAAAAGACCGGTAAACCTTACGGAAAGAGCACTCTGGCATACCAGGAGTGGCTTGCAGGCCAGGACAAGGAGGTGATTGCGCCTGCCGATTTTGATTTCATCAGAACTTTGCAGATTTCCGTATGGAATCATGGTGAAGCAAAAAGGCTTCTGGATGACGGCATCGCCGAAGGTGTGGTTCGGGCAAATTACTGCGGTGTTCCCTGCCAAATCAGAATGGATTTCTTCAATCCGGATTCGGGAATTGTCGACCTGAAAACCTGTGACGACCTTACCTGGTTCGAAGCCGATGCCAAGCGTTATGGCTATATCCACCAGCTTGCCTTTTACCGCGCCGTGTTGCGCGAAGCTTCAAAGATAAGGCATCCTGTGCATATCATTGCGGTTGAGAAGAAAGAGCCCTTCAGGTGCGGCGTGTGGCGCATATCCGAAACCGCGCTGGATTTCGCCGAATCGGAAAATAAAGCCGCAATCGAACGGCTCAAAAAATGCCGTGCCGACAACCTCTGGCCGACCGGATACGAAGAAATCCGCGTTCTCGACAACATTTAAACACCTAACCCGAAAGGAAAACCGAATGTTAATGTTTATTGGAGACATCAGAACCGTCTCGCCGTTCAAGGATCTGTTTCCCATCATCGATAGGGTGGTTGAGGAGCTCTACTGGGACATGCAAAAAAACGGTTTCGACAAAAGCAACCCCATAGTGCTTTGGGAAAGCCACAATTCAATCGTTATAGACGGGCATATGCGATTGAGGGCGGCAAAGAAGGCTGGACTAATTCAAGTCCCGGTGACGCTGAAAAGATTTGATACTGAAGAAGAGGCGTTGAGCTATGCCGTCCACTGCCAACGGAACCGTCGAAACATTACTGACCGGGAGATAATTCATTGCATTGCTGCATTGGATGAGAGGAAAATCGCTGGAAGACCGAGTAAGGAAAAATTAGCACCAGATGGTGCTAATTTCGGAAAATCCGCTACAGAAACAGCAAATCTTCTCGGGGTTAACTTCCGGAAAGTAGAGCGTGCAAGAACTGTATTGGACAATGCTCCCGATGAAATCAGAGAAGCTGTCAAATCCGGCCAGATGAGTATCAATTCTGCCTACAACAACACAGTAAATCCCGAAAAAAACTCAACACAGTCGCCCCAAAAACCTACACAGCCACCCAAAGGTTCCCCGGAATCCATTGAGCTTGCCGCAGAAGAAATCGAAAAAATCAAAAAGATATTCGAGATCATCAAGGAACGGCTGAACCGCGACCAGATGCGGGAATTAATGAAATACATCGCCCAGGAAATTGTTAACGGAAAGGAATAACTATGGGAATGCTCGAAAGCATCAAAAACGGCAGGGAGGCCAAGCCTCCGAGAATCATGATCTATGGTCAGGAGGGAGTTGGAAAAAGCACCTATGGAGCCAACTCGCCGAAGCCAATTTTTCTTCAAACCGAGGACGGACTTTCAGAAATCGACTGCCACAAATTCCCGCTGGCAAAAACTCTCAGTGATGTTCTGGCGTCGCTTCAGGCGTTGATTAATGAAGATCATGACTACCAGACGATCATAATCGACAGCCTGGACTGGCTGGAACGGTTGATCTTCGACGAGGTGTGCAGGGAATACGGGGTGAAATCCATTGAAAAAGCGGACGGAGGTTATGCGAAGGGTTATGTCCATGCCCTTTCACACTGGCGGAAGATTCTCAATTCTCTTGAGCAGTTAAGGGATGAAAAAGGCATGGCCTGCATCCTGATCGCGCATTCGAAGATTGAGAAATTCGAGGACCCGGAATCATCCGCCTACGACCGGTATTCACCGCGTCTGCATAAACATGCTAACGCTTTAATCAGTGAATGGGTGGACGCGGTTCTGTTTGCCACCCGCCGCTTCCGAACTCAGAAAGAGGATGCAGGATTCAACCGGGAACGTACCATTGCCGCGCCTATCGGAGCGGATGGCGGGGAGCGGATCATTCGCACGGTCGGTGGCCCGGCCTGCGTGGCGAAAAACCGTTTCAACCTTCCGGCTGAACTGCCGCTTTCCTGGGACGCTTTCATAAACGCAATGACAACGCCGGAGGCAAAACCATGATCAGACGGCGCTGGGTTATTTACGAGCGCAAATCCCGCCAGACGGTAAGCAATGTTTACCATCGGCGAAAACTGGCGCTGGCCGACCTTGCCAAGCTGAACGATTACTGCGGCAAAAAGAAATACGCAATGCAGTTGACAAGGCTCAACGCGACAACCAGAAAAGTTGTTTCACGATATCCCGACTTTGATCTTAAATCATTACCCAAATCATAAAAACAATCACCCAAAAAAGGAGAAGAAAAGTATGGCAACTCTCGATTTCAATGCGAATGAAGTGGAACCGATGGCGGCCCTGGAAGCGGTTCCGGCGGGAAAGTACAACGTCGTGATCACCGAATCGGAGATCAAACCCACAAAGTCCAAAAACGGACATTTTCTTGAACTCACCTTCGAGGTTATCGACGGCGAATTCAAGGGCCGGAAAGTATGGGCAAGGCTAAACCTTGACAATCCCAATCAGCAGGCGGTGCAGATTGCCAGAAGCGAACTTTCGGCGATCTGCCACGCGGTAAACGTCATGCAGCCGAAGGACTCCGCGGAACTCCACAATCTGCCACTGGAAATCAATGTTAGGTGCAAGAAGCGCGATGACACGGATGAGCTTTCCAACGAGATAAGGGGGTATGCGCCGAAGGGTAGTTCTGCAAGCCCCACAGCGCAAGCAGAACAGGCCAAGACCAACGCCGCCCCCTGGAAGCGGTAGCAAGCCTACTGTGAATATTCAAACTCCGTCCGCTCTGCTTCCCGCGGAGCGACGGAGAATTTTAAACCCCAATTTCAGTGTTTATGTTCCAATTACGCCCCTATCAAACTGAAGCTGTCGAAGCCGTTTATAACCATCTGCGAACCCGTGAAGACAATCCGTGTGTAGTCTTGCCAACAGCGGCCGGGAAGACTCCTTGTATCGCAAGTATTTGCAAAGATGCCGTTCAAAAATGGAACGGACGGGTCTTAATTTTGGCCCATGTAAAAGAACTTCTCGAACAGGCCGCGGAGAAGCTCGAAGCCATCTGTCCGGATGTTCATGTAGGGATTTATTCAGCGGGACTAAATCGCCGTGATACCCTTGCGGCAGTCATTGTCGCCGGAATCCAGTCTGTGTATAAACGTGCCGGTGATCTGGGTGTGTTTGATTTGATCCTGATCGATGAAAGTCATCTTATCCCGCCTGATGGCGAAGGAATGTATCAGAGTTTCCTTTCCGATATGAAAGAAATCAATCCCAATATCCGCCTGATCGGATTTACCGCGACGCCGTACCGGATGAAATCAGGGATGATCTGCGGGGAGACAAGCCTCCTTAATCATATTTGCTACGAAATCGGCGTTAAGGAACTGATTACTCAGGGCTATCTCTGCCCGTTGATTTCCAAAGCCGGAAGGCGGGAAGTTAACGTCTCAAAACTGCACATTCGCGGCGGTGAGTTCATCGCTTCAGAAACAGAAGAGCTGATGGATGATGAAAATCTTGTCCTGGCCGCCTGCAGCGAAATAATCCGTTACACGAAAGACCGCAAATCCTGTCTGATCTTCGCGGCGGGAATCAAGCATGCCGAACACATCAGCAACATCCTGCGCAAAGAATATAACGTCGAAGTGGAATGCGTCTTCGGCGAAACGTCTTCGCTCTTTCGCGAGCAGCACATAGAAGATTTTAAGGAAGGAAAACTCAAGTACTTGGTCAATGTAGGTGTCCTTACCACCGGCTTTGACGCCCCTAATATCGACTGTGTGGTTCTGTTAAGGCCTACCAACTCTCCCGGACTCTACTATCAGATGACCGGTCGCGGATTTCGCCTCCATCCGGACAAGAAAAACTGCATGGTCCTGGACTTTGGCGGTAATATCATGCGACATGGGCCGGTTGATACAATAAGCATAAAAGAACCCGGCAAAGGTTCCGGCGATGCCCCGGCAAAGAAGTGTCCGAACTGCAATTCCGTAATCCATGCGGCCTATCAGATCTGCCCCGACTGCAGACACGAATTTCCCCCTCCGGATAAAAGCAAACACAACTCCAAAGCGGCGACAAAAGGTATCATCTCAGGTCAGGTAGATTACGTCGATCATGAAGTTAAAGATGTTTTTTACTCCGTCCATGTAAAGCGCGGCGCGGAACCCCATGATCCGAAAACCATGCGGATCGAGTATGAGATAGGCTGGCAGCGATTTGTCAGCGAATGGGTGTGTCCGGAACACACCGGATATGCCCGGTCGAAGTTTGAAGCATGGTGGCTGAAGCGCTCGAAAGCCCCGTTCCCGAACACCGCCCACGAGGCGGTAAATCTTGCCAATGACGGAGCGCTGGCCACGCCATCAAAGGTCATCGTCAAATCCGTCGCCGGGGAGAAATTCGACCGGGTTGTCGACTACGTGTTAGGTCCTGCACCGGAATTTATCCCCGAACCTGGATGGTGTGACGCCGAACCTTATGAAGTTGAAGATTACGAAGAAGAAGAAATACCTTTTTGAAAGGAAAAATAATATGAGAAAAATTGTAAAATGTTCCCGCTGTCATGACAATTTCATCCAGACCTACAAATCCCGGTACGGACAGCTTTGCCGCGTCTGCGAAAAGAACCTGATCGCGGCTGAACGGGAACTATCCCGCAGGTGCGGTCTGCGCCCGATGAGCGATATGGATGTTTTCTATCTGAATAAATACTGGAACCAGCGAAAATCCGGACAAAGTCAGTGATAAAACCTTATGATATAATCCAGGCTTTGCGCCTGTTTTTCAATCCCGGCGACGTCTTTGAAATCCGCGCTTTAGGGGCAACCACGCCCGGCTATCGGCGCGAGCATATCGAATCCGGATATTTCGATTATGAGCACATTGAGGATGTCCCGAAGGCGCTGGAGAATATCACCGCGCGCGGAATTTACTTTACCCCGAATCCGGTCAATCCCGTTCTCCTGGCGCGAACCGCGAACCGGATAAAGCCTGCCGGTAAAGATGAAACCACCTCGGACAAGGACATCCTCTCCCGCAGATGGTTACTGATCGACTGCGACGCCATCCGCCCGGCGAAGATCTCGGCTTCCGAAGAGGAACATGACGCCGCCTTATATAAAGCAATCGAAATAAAAGACGGCTTAAAATCCATGAGCTGGCCCGATCCCGTTTTCCTTGATTCCGGCAACGGAGCGCAGTTGATGTACCGCGTTAATCTTCCCAGAGACGACAATGATCTTATCCAGAACTGTCTGAACGCGCTTGCTTCCGTCAATGATGACAAAGTCCGCATCGACCAGGCAGTCTTCAATCCCTCCCGCATCTGGCGGCTTCCGGGCACAATGAACCGCAAGGGTGATGAGGTCGACGACCGCGTTTACCGGATGGCGAAGATTGTTGAAGTTCCTGAGAACCTTGAAGCCATTCCGGAAGAAAAGCTCAAAGAACTTATCCCAAAATCACCCGAAAAGGAAGCACCGCAGCAAATCACCGACACCTTTGACCTTGATAACTGGATAAACCAATACTGCCCTGAAGCTGAAGGTCCCACTTCCTGGAAAGACGGCCGCAAATGGATCTTTCCGGTCTGTCCGTTCAATCCCGAACACGATAACCGTAGCGCGGTGATCACCCAGCAGCATAACGGCGCTATCGGCTTCCGTTGCCTTCATAACGGCTGCCTCAACAATAACTGGAAAGCCCTGCGCCAGCTTAAAGAACCTGAGAAAATCCCCGTAACCTTACCCTCCGTCGATCTTTCAGCTATCCTGGCGAGATTCCAGAAAGAAGAAACCAAGAAGGTGTCGCTCCTTCTTCCGGTAAACGCCGCTGAATGGATAAAGGTGAAACTGCCCCCGCCAGTGCCGATTATTAAAGATTTCATCGACAAGGGCAATAAAATCCAGCTCATCGGCGATTCAAAACTCGGCAAAAGCTGGTTTAATCTCAACCTGGCATTGTCGATAGCGACCGGGTGTAATTTTCTCCACTGGAAAATCCCGCATCCGAGGAAAGTCCTGCTTGTCCAGTTGGAAATCGGGGCCGTTTACTATCAGGACCGCTTGAAATTAGTCTCAAAGGCGATGGGGATAGCCGATGAGGATTTGTGCAATCTATCCATCATCAACGGGCGCGGCCTGCCTCCGCTGATGGAAGGAGAAATCTTCTATGAGTTTCTCGAAGTTGTGACCGGTTATGATGTGGTTTTCATCGACCCATTGTACAAGGTCCACAGCGGCGATGAAAACAAGGTCGAAGACATGAAGCGTCCGCTCCTGGCTTTCGACCGGATTTGTGAAATAGGCGGAGCCGCGGTTATCTATACCCATCATAATCCCAAGGGCTTAAGCGGCGACCGGAAGCTCGTCGACCGGGGAAGCGGCAGCGCGGTTCTTTCGCGCGATTACGATGGCATGATAAGCCTTTCCCCGCACGCCCAGGATGGCTTGCTGGTGCTTGAAGCGCTTACCCGAAATCATCCCAAACCCAGAGCGTTTACCCTCATTCGTGACGGGCTTTTCAGGATTGTCGACATCGAGCCTGAAGAGCTTACCAGCCAGAGCGCCAATGAAAGAAAGAAGATGACGCTGCTTGAAGCGATGGTATGCGTTAAGGACGCTGACATAATCCATCAAGGAGAGCTGTTAAGGGCGGAGGAGGTCGATGACCGGCTTGTCAGCATCTGCGACCTTCCGGTCCGGATGGCAAGGACGGTAAGGGCAGAAATGGTTCGGCAAAAAGAGTGGGAAATCGAAACCGGCGAAAGAAATGCAAAACTCTATAAATGCGGAGAAATTTTTTAAAAAACAATTTCCATGGTCAGAGAAATAATTTATAAATTTGTTTCTATTCCAAAAATTACAAAAACATGAAAGCAGTGTAATGACTGAAAATGATAATTTCGATAAAAAAATGCCGATTAGCCTCAATAACTCGACTTGCAATTTCCCAAGATGAGTCGTTACAGTGTGATTTTTAGATGTAATTTTTGGAAAAATGAAGGTAAAAATATGCCAGTAAAATTCTTTAAAATTTATTTCCACAAGGGATGGAAATATTTTAAAACATTTCGATTTAAAAATTACAACCCTTTGGCAGTAGCGGGGGGTTTTATTACACTGTCTTCCCCCCCTTTAGAGGGGGGAGAGACAGTGTAATAAACCACTACCGCGTCCGGAATGACTCAAAATTGAAAAAATGGAGGTTTTGCCCATGAAAGCAGATTACGCAAACGCAAAAGACGTGTTGCCCAGGGAACTTTTCGAAGAAGTCAAAAAGCACTTTACCGGCGTGATGTACGTTTCGGAAAGGATCAGGCCCAAAGAGAAGCGGAAACTTGTCCTTGCTCTTCGCAAACAGGACATGGATGCAAAGGAGATAGCGCCAATTGTCGGGATTAGCGTCAGAAGAGCGCACCAAATTCTCGCTGAGGAACGCGAGAAAGGGCTTGCTGCCGCTCAGAAACGGTTATCGGCTATCAACGGAAGGGTGGAGCGGTAAAACGCGGCAGCGCGCGTTTAAATGCGTTTTATGTATGTCATCTAAGTTGTTTATCACCCGATGGTAACGAGGAAATTATTTAAAATATTTCGCAATTGAATAATTCTCATACTTTGTTGATAAAGTGTGCGAGTTATTTAATATATTTGATGGCTTAGTTTCATTCGATGTCGCAAGTTGTCGTAAGTTCTGTCGCGAGTTTGTCGCAAGTTTCTATTGCATGAAATGGCGACCAAATATGACGGTTCCTCCTGTGGGAGAAGGACTTAGAGGGCGCGGGGAACAATCAGGCTTTTAACCTCAGTTTGTTTTACTGTCCGCTTTTTGTAACTGCGCTGGTAATCAAAGACTTACAAAGCGGCAATTTTGCCCTTCCGGAAACAATCGCGGTTTCTGGCGGCGCGAAGCATTATTTTTACGTAAAACCACGTAACTATCGCATCATCAGATACTAACGCGCCATTTAGCGTGCCCCTCAAAAAACCGATTTCCAACTGTGCGAAGCGTCAAGTGCCGCAAAACGCCACTGTGCGAAATCAAAACCTTCGAAAACTGGCATTTTCCCCAACTGTGCGAAAGCCAAAAGCACCGAAAATGCCACTGTGCGAAAATTTAAACCATCAAATCATGCGTTTTTCCCAACTGTGCGAATCTTCCGGCAACCCTCCTCATTGAGAAATTTTGTTTAAAAACATTTCGCAACCGCGCTTATGCGGGACAGCTCTCATCAAAAAAGCGTCAATAAAACGTAGAGAGCGAAAAGTTTTTCAACCGCAGGGGAATTTGATGGGAGATGAAGTCAGTCACATTGCCGAACATTTCCGGGAACGGATCAAAAACGGCAAACTGCCGCCTGGCGGTATTCTGCCGGGAATCAGGAAAATCAGCAGGAAATTCGGCGTAAAAACTTATTCGGCAAGGGCGGCGTTGGATTTGCTGAAGGATGAACGGCTGGTGAAAATCCAACAGGGCGGCAGGACAACCGTTCTTGCTGAACGCGAGTGGAAGCGCGCGGCGGTACTGCTCCCGGATACGGCTTTCGGACATTGGGGATCGATCCACAAGGAGATTGAATACTTCCTGAAAGCAAGGGGCTGGACACTCGATCTGCATACCCATCACGGCCAACTCGAACTGATGCGGCAACACCTGGAGACTATTCTGAACGGCGATTATGCGGGAGCAATTTTTGCGTTGCCCCTCGCGCTGCTTCGCCAAGACGATGAAAATCTCGCGGAGATGTTGGAAACGGGATTTCCCCTGGTGTCCATCGGCGGCGGCCTGAACTGCTGGACGGTTGACGACAAACTCTACGAGTGCGGCTACTGGGGAACTTCTCATCTGATCGAACAGAAGTACAAACGAATCGGCCTTATCGGTTGCCGGAGCTACGACGGCGAATCGTTCACGGAGGGCTGCAAACGGGCACTGGATGAGGCAGGTCTCGACGACTTTGGAACCGGTTACGCCGAGGATGCGGAGTTTACGGTCAAAATCCTGGAAAACTGGCTGGCGCTGGAGAAGCGTCCTGACGCAGTTTTTTATCAGCGCGCGGATCATGGCCGGAAGTGCTTTGTATTGCTGCAGGCGAAGCGCATCCTGATCGGCTCGGAGCTGGGATTCATGGTGCTCGATGACACCAATTTCCACCGGCTTGCGATTCCCGGAGTCAGCACGGTCCGGCGCTATCCGGAAAGGATCGGCAAGGCCGCAGTCAATCTCTTTCTGGAACTGGTAAACCTTCCCCGGAAAACCCGCCTTGAGATGCTTGAAAATCCCAAACGGGTGGACGCGGAATTTGCCGTGCAGCCGGGACGGAGTACCAGCGGACGGCGAATGAAAGGGATGGTTTACCATGCCATGAACCCGATCCCGACCGTCCAGCAGGAACTCGATTACTACTATCCCCCCAGCATTTGATGCTGGACTGAACTGGCCAAACTGCTCCGCGAGTTTGGCAAAAAAAATGGCAAAGTCGCAACGCACTTTGCCCACTCGGTCCAAACACAATGTTTGGGAAAAAGGAAGAAATTATGCAGATTGAATTATGGAATGTTGATGATGTTAAGCCCTACGAAAAGAATCCGCGCATTAATGACGATGCAGTGGAAGTGGTGGCAAAAAGCATTAAGGAATTCGGGTTCAGGCAGCCGCTCGTGGTCGATGTGGATGGTGTAATAATCGTGGGCCACACGCGATGGCGCGCGGCAAAGTTTTTAGGACTTGAGAAGGTTCCGGTACATGTGGCAAAGGAACTCACTCCCGAACAGATAAAAGCTTACCGCATCGCCGACAACAAAACCAATGAGATCGCGGAGTGGGACTACGAGTTATTGCCCCTTGAGTTATCGGAACTCCAGGACATGAATTTCGATCTGTCGTTGCTGGGGTTCGATACATCAGAACTGGAACAAATTCTGAATGGCGAGGACGCCGTTACCGATGGCATGACCGACCCGAATAATATTCCGGAACCTCCGGAAGAACCGGTCAGTAAACGTGGTGAAATCTACCAGCTTGGCAACCACCGGCTGATGTGTGGAGACTCGACCGGCAGTGTAGACGTTCAGGCGCTGATGTGTGATGAAAAGGCTGACCTGATCTTTACCGATCCTCCGTGGCATGTCAACTACGGCGCGGCGGAGAGCCACAAATACGTATCGAGAACCATTCTCAACGACAACCTGGATGATGAAGAATGGGTGAAATTTTGTGATGATGTGACTCTCATCCTTGCGGAAATAACCAAGCCCGGCACACCGTGTTACATGGTGATGAGCGCCCAGGAATGGGGTGTAATCGATCCGGCATTGCGCGCTGCGGGATTCCACTGGTCAAGCACGATAATCTGGGTGAAAGATGTCCTGGTCATCTCCCGGAAGGATTACCACACGCAATACGAGCCGTTGTGGTATGGCTGGCGCGACGGCGCGGCCCGGCTTAAGCAGGTTGAAGATCGGAAACAGTCGGACGTCTGGGAGATTCCACGCCCGAAACGGAGCGACCTCCACCCGACCACGAAGCCCGTCGAACTGATTGTCCGGGCCATAACAAACTCCTCAAAGAAGGACGACCTGGTTATTGACCTCTTCGGAGGTTCCGGAAGCACACTTATTGCGGCAGAACAGACCGGCCGCAAAGCATTCCTGATGGAGCTTGACGAGAAATACTGCGATGTCATTCGGAAGCGCTGGGCAGAATTTGTCCACGGGGAAAACTGTGATTGGCAGGAACTAACTCCGGACGTCCGGGAGGTAGCGGTTGCCGGATAATCAACTCAAAATAACCGCGATGAGCGTTCCTGTCCTGGCAAAACTTCTCCAGAAGGCGGGAAGTCGTCAAATCTCGGAAGCGGCACTCCAGGAGGATATCGAAAGGGGCGCGCCGGTCAATGCCGATGGAACCATGAATCTCATCCATTATGTCGCCTGGCTTATAAAGGAAGTGGGGCGCGATGGCAATTAATCCGGCAAAATTACGCCCCATCGACCTGACGAGACTTGTGAATTCGACCCCACTCGGGCCGGTGCTGAGCGACCGTCAGTTACGGCGTCACCGCGAGATGGCCGGATTCAATATTTCCGATGACGGTGGACAAAGTGTGAATCTGGTCAAATACACGGCCTGGCTCCGCGATCTTTTTCATCGCCGGGTGGTGACTCCGCCGATGGATTATGAAGCCATGAAGGAGGCCGCGCGCGCCCGAAACATGGCGAAATCCAGGAGCGGACGCGATGTTGGCCCGATCCCGGAAGTGGTCGATCCGGAACGCAAGAAAATGTGTGAAAGGAACTTCCGGCTCTTCTGTGAAAGTTACTTTCCGGAGACCTTCATTCTTGCCTGGTCGGAAGATCATCTGAAGGTTATCGCGAAAATCGAGCAGGCTGTTCTGCATGGCGGCTTGTTCGCGATGGCGATGAGCAGGGGCAGCGGCAAAACTTCAATGGCTGAAATTGCCTGTTTATGGGCCTTGCTCTACGGCCATCGGGACTTTGTAGCGCTGATTTCGGCCACACAAAAGGCGGCGTTGGAGATGCTTGAATCCATCAAAACCGAACTTGCCGAAAACGAGCTATTACTCGAGGATTTTCCGGAAGTAGTTCATCCGATCCACGAACTCGACGGCATCTCAAACAAGTGCCCCGGCCAGCTTTGCGACGGGGAGCGCACCCGGATTAAATGGACGTCAAAAGAAATCGTTCTTCCCACAGTCAAAGGCAGCAAGGCATCCGGAACAATCATTCGGGTTGCCGGAATCACCGGAAGAATCAGGGGGATGAAATTCAAACAACCGGAAAACGCCAGGCCGTTACGCCCAAGTTTGGTAATCATCGACGACCCGCAGACCTCCGAATCGGCAAACTCCCTGGAACAGATCCGAAAACGTGTGCGGGTGTTGGCCGGCGATGTCCTGGGACTGGCCGGTCCGGGACAAAAGATATCCGGGATCATGCCCTGCACAGTCATCCGGATGGGGGACATGGCCGACCAGATACTCGACGTAAAAACACACCCGGAATGGAACGGCGAGCGGACTAAGATGCTTTATTCCTTTCCGGAAAACGAAAAACTCTGGGAAAAGTATGCCGAAATCAGGGCAGATTCCCTGCGTCAGTACGGGGATATTCGCGATGCCACCGCGTTTTACAAAGAACACCGGGAGGAAATGGACAAGGGGGCAAGGGTTTCCTGGGAGGAGCGTTTCAATCACGATGAGATTTCCGCGATCCAGCATGCGATGAACCTGAAACTTCTGGACGAGGGGGCGTTCTGGGCGGAGTATCAGAACGAACCGAAGCCGGAAGATCTGGGCGATGACCGGATCATGACTGCCGACGAGATTGCCAAAAAGCTTAACGGCATGAAACGCGGTGAAGTCCCGGCCGGATGCAGCTTCGTTACCATGTTCATTGATGTGCAGAAAGAGCTTTTGTACTGGCTGATCGCCGCCTGGGAGGAGGATTTTACGGGCTACGTGATCGATTATGGGACGTATCCGGAACAGATGCGGCGGTATTTCCATCTGCATGAATCCCGCCCCAGCTTGCAGGATGCGATTCCGGGCGCGGGACTGGAAGGCTCTATTTATCACGGTCTTGAGAAAGTGTGTTCCTTATACCTTAATAAGGAGTGGCGGCGTGATGATGGCGCCATGATGAAAATCGAGCGTTGCCTGATCGATGCCAACTGGGGGCAATCCACCGACGTCGTCTATCAGTTTTGCCGCCAGGATTCACACGCGGCGGTGCTACTTCCCAGCCACGGCCGCTACATCGGGGCCGCGTCGAAGCCGTTTTCCGATTATCGCCGCCAGGTGGGTGACCGGATCGGGCATAACTGGATGATTCCAAACGTCCGTGGGAAGAGGGCCGTAAGACACGCGCTCTATGATGCGAACTATTGGAAGAGCTTCATCCACGCCCGTTTAGCCGTAGCGATGGGTGATAGAGGCTGTCTTTCTCTTTACGGCCGTGACCCGAGTTTACACACATTGTTGGCAGAGCACCTTACATCCGAATACCGGGTGAAAACCGAAGGCCGGGGCCGTAAAGTCGATGAGTGGAAAATCCGTCCGGAAGCCAGCGATAATCACTGGCTGGACGGGATTGTCGGCGCAGCGGTCGCGGCATCGATCCTTGGCGCCACACTTCCCGGTACCGGTGAATCCGGCAAGTCGCTCAGACAGCGACGTCACATTGACCTAGGCAAAGCCCAGAGAAAATTGTACCTCTCTAGAGAGCGTAAGCTGCTTAATCCAATCAAAAAGAAGCTGAATTGAATTTATCTTTGAAAATATAATTATATAGTAGTATTATTTTGCATTAGGGGCATATAATTTTTTATTGTATTAGAGGGGGGAATATGGCTAGTTACAAATTTACAGCAAACATAAAGCGTGTTAAAGTTGACTTTGATTCAGCAGTTGAATCGAAGCATTTTAATCCAAATACTTACAATAGAGTAAAAACCAATGGAATATTTCTGACAGATTTAAGCTTAGTTCATTATGCGTCAATTCATTTCCAAAGTAGATTTGAAAATTCTTTCCCCCGCCGTTTCAGGCATACTTTTGATACAATTGAACCCTCAATTGTTAAAAATAAAAGAGCTTTTTGTTTTGATGATTGTGAGGAAGCTGAGTTGCAGAAGAGCTCCTCTGAAGTTATTGGAGTTGGTTTTTCTTCGCATCTTATGCACGATTTATTTGATGTAAATGTAAATAGGATAAATAGAATTCCCAATATGGGCAAGAAAAAAAGATGTGATTATGAAATATTGAAAAATTCTGTAAAATATATTTATGAATCAAAGGGAAGAAAAGGGAGTATTAATAGAGCAAAGAAAGAAATTATAAATCAAAAATCATCATATCCGGATTGCATTAAATACGGAATAATTTCTCATATTCCAAGAGATGGTGTGACGCCAGTAGAAATCTATGTTGTTGATCCTAATATTCGATTGCCGAAATTCAATAAAAATGACGAAGTCGTCACCTTGCTTCGCCATTATTCCAGATGTGCGAGACTGGCAGGATTTTACAGATTATCAGAAAAATTAAATGAACGTATTAGAAAAATCTTGGCATCTAATATTGGCATAGAAGAATTCAATAAAAAAGAACTGGATTATCAGAATGTTATTAAACATGGATATGGGAGAACTTTTAGATATTTTGGAGATCAATTTGAATTTTTTCATGCCCCCAATATGGATATTGGCTTTAAGTATGAATCCGAAAAAGGATATTGTGTGTTTTCTATGGAAAAGAATATTCTGGAAATTCTTGATGAACAAGATTATGATAAACTGCTAAATTATAGGTTTGACAATATCTTTAGCGACAGGTTTTCACTTCTTGATAATGGAACATTATTACTGAATTTTTCTTGTTCAAAATATAGAGAGCTATCATTTAATTATTTATAGTCTTTATTTCTGAATTTTGATATTATAGAATGATAACCCAGGATGGGGAATTAAAAGAGTGATTAAACAAGGCTAACGAGGGATTGAATGAGGGTTTAAAAACATTACTCGAAGCCATAAAAATAATCCAGGCATATAAAAGCTGTTAACTTGTCCGGTTTGCTTGGCAATCGTCCTATCAAAACCCTTGAACACCAAATAAAACAGCTTACAGATAAAAACCTGATCGAACGCCGTGGCAGCCGCAAAACCGGCAGATACTATTTTACTCAATAGATCTTGAAAAACTTATGCTGTCAGGAGAGAGATTCTAATTCTCATTTGGGATATTTTTCAAGCATCATATGAATGGCATGCCACCAATCAAAGCAAGCTAAAACACAAAAGTCAAGGTTGTTTTGTGGTTGCCAGCGTAATAAATCAAGGTCGCTGGGCATATAGTCAATGAAAAATGAGCTGTCAAGAGAGAGATTCCAACTCTCATCTGGCGGGATAACCCCGCCCTGCTGCTTGCCAGGCGACTATTGATCGGCATGATCGTCCCTGCAGGTCTCAATGCTGCCTTATGCCACAGCAGCATCGCCGGTATTCATTCCCGGTTACACCATCCCGACAGTCTCAGTTGTGAACATAACGAAATATAAAGATAGTTCAAGTTGTAATCCTATTGTTTTCATATCAATGCGTTGATTGATTTTAGAGATAGTTCAAACATATACCTTCTCTTTTTTAGAGATAAAACTCCAGGTGACATAACAGATTCTTCCGGGAATTCAAAATCTCCCATTTCTTTATCCTTCACTTTCAAAAAGAAATTTCTTTTAAAAACATTTCGCTCGGACCTTTAGGCGGGTCAGACCGCGCCAAAAAAGCGTCAATAAAACGTAGAAGGACGAGTGTTTTTCAACGTTTGAAAAGGGAGAGGAAATGTCCAGTCAAAACACTGCAAAAAACAACGATGCTATCAAGGAAATCGCGGGGATTCTCGCGGCGGGAATTCTCCGGATGAAGAAAAAAGGGAAGTTGAAGTAATGAGATACGGGAGCATTTGCAGCGGGGTCGAGGCAGCGACGCTTGCATGGAAACCTTTAGGGTGGGAAGCGGCTTTCTTTGCGGAAGTCGAACCGTTTCCGTGTGCGGTTTTGATGCGGAAATTTGGGGCTACCAAACCCATGCGTCCCCTCGACCCCGCTCATGCTCAATCTTCCAAGGAGAAGAAACTGCGAAAAAACTGGCGCAAGCAGATTAACAAATTTCCAGATGGCGGGATAATTCCGAATCTCGGAGATTTTACGAAAATTAAGAAGGATGATTATGACGGAGAAATCGACCTGCTTGTCGGGGGAACCCCGTGTGTCGCATTCAGCGTGGCGGGACTTAGACGGGGTCTTGAAGACCCGCGCGGAAATCTCGCGCTTGAGTTTGCGCGGCTTGCTTTCGAGTCTGGTTGCCGCTGGCTTGTCTGGGAAAACGTTCCCGGCGTATTATCGAGTAACCGGGGAGAGGATTTTGCCAGTTTCCTATCGCTGTTATGCGGCTGGAAAGTCGAAGTTCCTTTATATAGAAGGAAGAAAAACGGCGATGAAATCCGGAGATGGAAGAACAGCGGAATCGTCACCCCGGTCCCCGGATGCTTCGGCGTGGCATGGCGAACTCTTGACGCTCAATACGTGCGAGTGGGTTCATTTCCAAGGGCTGTCCCACAGCGACGCAGGCGTCTCTTCGTTATCGGATATCTTGGAAGTTGGCAATATCCCGCTGCGGTACTTTTTGACCAGGAAAGCCTGTCAGGGGATACTCCGCCGGAGCGCAAAGCGGGGACGGGAATTGCCCGAAATCTTACAGCAAGCGTTGGCGGCGTCAGTGGGAAGGAACAGCAGCAGACTTTCATAAATGAACACGGTCAACCGCTGAATTCCCTGTGTGCGAAACCCCTTGAAGCTGGCGACGGGGACATTACCCGGATGGAAAATCCGAATCTTGTCTGTATGGCCCACGGACAGGGCAACGCGGAAGTCTGTGAAGAGCGGTCGCCAACCTTAAACTGCAATCATGAAGCACCCATAATCTGTAAGAGTCTGCGGATGCGTGATGGAGGCAATTCCGGGGGGCAAGGACCGCTGGTAGCCGACAATCTTTCCCACACGCTTCAAACGCAAAACGACCAGGCGATAATCTGCCGGGAGTGCGGACAGGGCTACTGGAAAAAGGATAAAGCGTCCGGGCCGGTGAAAACCAACGGTGCTGAGCCGACAACGGTAGTCTGTTACGATGCAAGGGGTAACGGCAAAGGTGACATCGTTCCGAATCTCACCGGTGACCATGCCTCGCGTCCCAATGACTACATGCCCCTGGTGGTCGAGGATCGTCCGGTAAAGAGCTACGGCATTGCCGAAAACACAATCAGCCGCAAGCCGGAAAACGGGGGGAACGGTCTTGGCGTACAAGAGGAACTGCAATATACCTTGCATGCATCTCAGCCACACGGGGTTTGCTGCTTCGTAAAAAATGATGCCGCGAAAGATTGCGGCGACAACCTTGCCCCGACTTTACGCGGCCAGGCTGAACACGCCGTTTCTTATCGCTCAACCGTCCGCAGGCTTACGCCCGTCGAATGTGAAAGATTGATGGGCTTTCCTGACAACCACACCCGCATCGAATGGAACGGTAAACCGGAAGAAGAATGCCCTGATACTCCCCGCTACAAAGCCTGCGGAAATGCGATGCCGGTAAACACCATGTGCTGGCTTGGAACCAGAATTCAACTCGTGGAGGATTTAATCAATGAGTGACCAGATAGATGATAAAATCAAGGACAATGCCCTTGGCCCTAAATCCGCCGAAAGCGACGGGCAGAAGGTCGAACAGCATCCGATTGAAGATCAGATCGAAGCCGACCGCTATTTGAACTCGAAAAACGCCATGAAAAAGAAAAACCTGGGCATCAGGTTCGGGAAATTCATCTCGCCGGGGAGTGTGTAAAAAAGTGTCAGTATCAGCGCCAATTCTTTATGATTCCAGGGGGAATGTTCTGGAGATAAAAGCATCTCCGCGTCTGCCCGTGCCGGTGAGTAAATCTCCCGGCTGGAACCGGCAGGTGAGAGCCCGTTACGACGCAGCTCAGACCACCAACGACAACCGCCGTCACTGGGCGATGGCGGATTATCTCAGCGCGGATGCCGCGGCGTCTCCGGAAGTGCGCAGAATTCTCCGTAGCCGGGTGCGTTATGAAGTGGCAAATAACTCTTATGCCAAGGGCATAGTTTTGACCCTGGCAAATGATGCGATTGGAACCGGTCCGCGACTTCAGATGCTGACTCCACACGAGGATTTAAACCGCGAAGTTGAACTCGATTTTTCGATGTGGTCCAATGCCGTCAGGCTTCCGGAAAAACTCCGCACGATGCGGATGGCAAGATGCCAGGACGGGGAAGCTTTCGCGGTAATGGCGTACAATCCGCGGGTGATGCACGAGGTGAAATTGGACATCATGCTGATTGAGGCCGAACAGATCACCAGCAATAACTATTTTTTTTCTGATGATAATGAAGTCGACGGTATCACTTTTGACTTTTTCGGGAATCCGGACTCATATCGGGTTCTGAAACAGCACCCTGGAAGTAGCAACATAAATTATGACAGTTCGGCGGTAACCATCCCAGCAGAAGACATGCTCCATATCTTCCGGACTGATCGTCCCGGACAGCATCGGGGAGTCCCGGAACTTACCCCGGCCTTGCCGTTGTTTTCCCAGCTTCGCAGGTTTACCCAGGCGGTGCTGACAACCGCCGAATCCGTAGCGAATTTTACCGGAATTCTGTACACTGACGCCCCCGCGAACGGCGAAGCCGATGATGTCGATCCGATGGCAATGATCGAACTCGAACGGAACATGCTCATGACGATGCCGGGCGGCTGGAAAATGGGCCAGCTCGACCCCAAGCAACCAAGTACAACTTACGCGGAATATGTGGACAAGCTGATTGACGAATGCGTCCGTTGCATCCTGATGCCGAGTAACATCGCCAAGGGCAATTCATCTGGCTACAACTACGCCAGCGGCAGGCTTGACCACCAGACTTATTTCAAGGCCATCCGTGTCGATCAGGCTTTTTTCGCGTCTGTAATCCTGGATAGAATTCTGGCTTCCTGGCTGCGGGAATATTTCCTGATCAATCCCCCGCTTGGGATCACCACTCGCTACCCGCTGCCGCTTCACGCCTGGTTTTTCGACGGCTCAAGTCACGTTGACCCGCAAAAAGAGGCCAGAGCGCAGGAAATCCGCCTCAAAAACAATACGACGACACTTGCCCAGGAATACGCGCTCCAGGGACGGGATTGGGAAACCGAGATTCGTCAACGGGCGCGTGAAAAGAAGCTGATGCTGGAACTCGGACTCACCAATGAAGATATCCAAACATTAACCAATAAAAACGGAAAGGGAGAACCTGATGGGGCATGAATTTTTAGTGATTGAGGCCGCGTTGGACGGCAGTAAGCCGAAAGTGCTGGGGATGGCCTACGGCGGCGGGAAGATGCGATTGCTGGGCTGGAAACAGCCGGTGGTGGTCGATCTTGCCGGGATGGAAATTCCCGAAAGCGTCCCGCTCCTGGCGAACCACGAAAACAAGGTGGCGTCGCGAGTGGGAATGGTTTCGGCAAAAGTCGAAAACAACACGCTGGTAATCGAAGGGGAAATTCTCGCCAAAAGTGAACAGGCCGACGAGATCGTCAACCAGGCGAAGGAAGGCGGCGACTGGCAGCTTTCGATTCACGCGGACGTGATCGAATCGGAACTGATGAGAGCCTCAAGAACGGTCAACGGCCGCGAACATGCGCCGCAGTTTTATCACGTCAGAAAATCGGTCTTGCGCGAAGTTTCCGTGGTCGCGGTCGGCGCGGACATCACAACCCGAATGAAAGTCGCGGCCAGCTTCAATCTCGGTGAAGAACCGGAAGAAATCAAGGCTGAAAACCCTACCGAAAGACAACCCGAAAAACAAACGGATAAACCAAAAGAAAAGGAGAAAGAATCTGTGAAGGATGACCCCAAAAAGGAACCCGAAAAGCAGCCTGAGGCTGAAACCGAAAAACCCAAAGAAACCGAAAAGCCCAAAGCGGAACCGGAAAAGCCGGACGCGGCCGCCAGTGCGGCGGAGGTTGCCCTCCAGGCAATCAAGGATGAACGCGAACGCGTCGGACGGATTCAGGCAATCTGTGCCGGTGAGTTTCCCGACATCGAACGGGAAGCGATAAGTGCCGGATGGAACATCGAGGACACGTCTCAAAAAGTCCTGAAGGCCATTCGCGACGGGCGTCCCGCGGCGGATGTAAACATTGCTGTCAAGCGGAAACCGGAAGGACTTATGCAGAGGAAAACCATCGAAGCCGCAATGTGCATGCGGGTTGGTATTTCCGGCGAAGACCTGGTGGCGTCATACGGCGAAGAAGCTGTTGAAACCGCCTGGAAGGACAACGACATGCCGCTTCAGATGCTTCTTGCCGAGTGCCTGAGAATGGAAGGTGTGGAAGCTCCGAAGTCCTTTGGAAATGAAACCATCCATGCGGCCTTCAGCACCGTTTCTTTGCCGGGGATTCTCTCCAATGTCGCAAACAAGAAACTCCTCCAGAGTTATCAGTCCCAGCCGATCATTGCCACCAAGTTGTGCAGCACCGGCGACCTTTCGGACTTCAAGGAAAACGAGCGATTCAGGCTGACCGATGCGGGTGATCTGCAACCCATTGGTGCGGACGGCGAAATCAAGGAAGGCGGACTTACCGAGGAAAAAGCGGTCAATCAACTTGATACTTATGGTAAGAAATTCTGCCTGACAAGGAAGATGGTGATTAATGACGACCTTGGCGCTTTTATGAAAGTACCGGTGGCGATGGGCAATCGCGCTGCGCGTCTGATCGACCAGTTGTTCTTCGCCCGTTTGATGAGCAATCCAACTCAAACGGACGCCAACGCACTTTTTTCGGAAGCACACAAAAACCTGCTTTCCGGAGCCGACAGCGTTTTGGCAGCGGAGGGATTGCGCAAGGCGGTTCAGGCATTCCTCGACCAGGTGGATGCCGACGGACAGCCCATCAATATCGAGCCGCGTTTTCTGCTGGTCCCGACCGCGCTGAAACATACGGCCATCGAACTGACCAAGGGCGCAACCTTGATCGTGTCTGGCGGCGATACCCAGACGATCCGTCCGGCGCTGAACGTCCTCGCGGATGAAAATCTCCAGGTCGTAAGTGCCCCGCACCTGGCGAACGTGAAGTATTCCGGGTACAGCTCTACCGCCTGGTATCTCTTCGGAAGTCCTTCGCAGGTCGATACTTTCGAGATCGGCTACTTGAAGGGCAAGCGGACCCCGACGGTAGAAAGAGGCGACACGGATTACAACACTTTGGGACTCTGGTTCCGGGTGTATTTCGACCTTGGCGTCCGGGAGCAGGATTTCCGCGGCATGGTCAAATCCGCTGGTCAGTAAGCACTGCCGTGCAAACTGCCGGGGCTTCGGCCCCGGTCTTAATTCTTAATTCACAATTAAATAACATTTAACTGAAATGGATAATTCAATATGATGGCTAAATATGTGCAAAGAGGCGACTCGGTTGATTACACTCCGGAAGCGGATGTGGATGCCGGAACCGTGGTGGTTATCGGCCCCAACCTTATCGGCATATCGAAGCTCGATATCAAGGCCGGAGAGCTTGGCGCTCTGGCTCTTGTCGGGGTCTACGATTTGCCCAAGGCAACCGGAACCGGAGCAGACATCTCGCGCGGCGTGAATATCTACTGGGACAATGCGCTCAAGATCGCGACTACCGACAATTCCAAGATATACCTTGGCGCGACTATCATGGCGGCCGGTGAGAATGATGAAACGGTAAGAGTTCATCTTCTTCAGTAAAGGATTCTGCCGATGGCTGACATGCTGAAAAACGGAATGTCATGGCTGGAATCCCAGCGGAAAAACCACTTCTCCTCTCCGGTGATCTACCGGAGGGGAGAGGATTTCACTGAGCTTTCCGCCACCATCGGCAAGACCATTTTTAAAGTTGAGGACGAGTATGGAAGAGTCGTTCACTACGAAAGCCGCGACTATCTGATTTCAAATGCTGACCTGATTATCGGCGGTGAAAACATCCTACCGGAAGTAGACGATGAAATCATCGAGAACGGTCACATCTACGAAGTCATGGCCCCGGCTAACGAACCGGAATGGCGATACTCGGACACTCACCGGCAAACTCTTAGAATTCATACAAAACACACGGGAGAAGAATAACAATGCCAAACGGAAGTGAAAACCCGGACCACAAGGATTTGTGGATGGCGCTGAACGATACGCGCAGGGAACTCGCGGAGATCAAGGGGATGCTTTCTCTGCATCTCTCTGATCCGCACATTCATCACCATTCGCCATGCCGTCCGGTGGAAGAAATGCGCAAGACGATCTTGTCGGCTGCGGGTGCGGCAATTTTGTCCTTACTGGCTGCCATTGGATCGATTATTGCCAGCATTACGAGGTGAGATGGTGAGTATCCTGACCGATCTTGCCGACGCGGTGGTCGCGGTTCTCAACGCAGCTGAACTGGACATCGAGTTCATCGCGGAGCGGACGCTGCTTCCTCTATACGATCTGAAAGCCTTGCGGGAACTGAAAATCTCGGTTGTCCCGAAAGGGAGAAAGATCGTCCAGGGAAGCCGGGTTGTCACTACCCAGGAAATACAGATCGACATCGGAATACAAAAGAAAATCTCTGACGATTCCGAGTTGGATGGACTGCTGAAACTGGTCGAGGACATTGCCGGATTGTTCAAGGCGGAAAGGCTCGAAGGTTATCCGAATGCAATCTGCGTCAAGAAGGAAAACGACCCCATCTATGACCCGGAACACCTGCGGCAGTTTCACCAGTTCACCAGCGTTCTGACTCTGACCTTCAAGGTGCTGCCATGATCGGTATGAAAAGCCATTCCAGCTTTGATGTCAAGGGGCTTAGGGATAAGGCCCGAAAAGGGACTTTCCGGTCGCTGGCACACGCGGGTGCGGCAGTCCGGTTAACCGCAAGGCGCAGCATCAAGAAAAATCCACGCCCGTCCGCTGCCGGACATCCCCCGCATACCCGGAAAGGGCAGCTCAAACGGGCCTTGCTGTACAAGGTCGAAAAGGAACGGCGGCGGGTGGTGATCGGCCCGGCATACTCAGTAGTGGGATTGGCGGGACACGCCCATGAATTCGGCGGAAAATTCCGGCGCGAAGACTACCCGAAAAGACCGTATATGGGGCCTGCTTTGAAGAGTGCAGAGAGTCGGATTCCGAAAATATGGTCTGACAGCATCCGGTAATTAACAAAATAACAAAGGATTTCAACAAATGTATAAATTGGGGCTTGAAGGAAAACTGTATCATGGGGCGGCGGGATCGACCGCCAATACCGAACTTGCCAACGTCAAGGATTTAACCCTTAATCTCGAAAGTTCCGAGGCGGATGTGACCACCCGCGCCAACAACGGCTGGCGCGCGACCGTAGCTGCTTTAAAGGACGCTTCAATCGAGTGGGAGATGGTGTGGGATTCGGATGATGCCGGGTTTACCGCGATCAAAAATGCCTACTTCAACGGAACGCCGATTGCCCTGGCAATCCTGGATGGTGTGAACGGTGAAGGACTCGACGCCGACTTTGCGATTACCGGCTTTTCACGTAGTGAACCGCTCGAAGAGGCGATGAGCGTAAGTGTTACGGCCAAACCTACTTATTCAACCCGCGCGCCGCAATGGGTCGAACCCTCGGAATAAGGAAGGACTTTTATGAAAACCTTTAAAGACAATGCCGGGCGAACCTGGACGGTCGAGGTGAATATCGCGACGGTCAAACGGGTGAGATCATTAGTGAATATCGACCTGATGGATATCATCAACAAGGACGATCATGAAAATCTTATGAATCGTCTAACGCTCGATCCGATTTTGATGTGCAATGTGGTCTACGCGATCTGCAAGCCTGATGCCGACAAAATAAACGTCGATGATGAGAATTTCGGGAGGGCGATGGCTGGGGACGCGATTGGTCACGCCTACATGGCCTTGATGGAGGAGCTGGTTGATTTTTTCCCCGAGGAGAAGCGTCAGGTTCTTCACAAGGCGCTTCTCAAGCAGAAACAGGTGGAGAAAAAGGCGGCCAAGGCGGCGCGGCTTTACATCGAAAATCCGGAACTGGACAAAAAGATCGACGCCGAAATCAGGAATATCATCGCCTCATATGGGAACTCGCCGGTGTCGCGGGAGTCAACCCGGACCCGCTGACGCTGCGGGAACTGCTGATAATGGCCGAGGCAAAGAGCCGCGACAACTGGAACCACACGGCCTCAATCCTGGCGCTGATCATCAACGTCAACCGCGACCCGAAAAAGCACCGGGCGGTTTCGCCGAAACAGCTCAATCCGTATGAGCAGCGTTCCGGAAAAAAAGACACTAAGCTTGCCTTCAAATACATGAAGGCGCTGTGGTGCGAGAAGGAAAATCATGTTCAGAAAACTCAAAGTTGAAGAGATGTCGTACCGCTTGGAAAAGGGCGATAACGGCGAACCGGTCGTTGTGATCGGGATGTACGAAAAGGGCGGCTGGAAGCAGCACATTGCGATCCGGATGAGCAATTTTCCAGAACACTGTGAAAGCCTCGACGGGATAAACCGATTCACAATTAACTGTCCGGAAGATTAAATCTTCATTTACTGAACATCTGGAGAATTAAGAAATATAATGGCGTCAAGCGCAAACATCCGGGCCGGAGCGGCGTATGTCGAACTGGTCCTTGAAAACAATCAATTCCTGCGGGGGCTGAAAATGGCCCGTGCGCGGTTGCTCGGATTCAGCAAAGCAATCACCGCCGTGGGGAAAAGACTCCTGACGATGGGTGCGGTAATGTCGCTGCCGTTCATCGGCGGAACTAAGGTGTTTGCCGACTTTGAAGAGCAGATGGCAAACGTCTCGACCATGCTTGATGAACCGGCGAAGCACATGGATCGCTTCCGGCAAGGCATCCGGGACATGTCGATTGACTTCGGCGAAGGAACCGATACGCTGGCGAAAGGTTTGTACGACATTCTTTCCGCGTCGATTCCCGCTGAACACGCGCTTGACGTTCTGCGGGTTTCCGCCAAGGCTGCCAAGGCCGGGATTACCGATACCGGCGTTGCCGCCGATGCCATCACGACTATCCTCAATGCCTACGGACTCTCGGCCAGCCGCGCGGGTGATGTTTCTGATCTTTTGTTCGGGATCGTCAAACGCGGCAAGACAACATTTGCGGAGCTGGCACCCTCAATTGGTCTTGTCGCAACCACTGCGGCATCGGCTGGAGTAAGCCTTGACGAACTTGGGGCGATCATTGCCACCATGACCCGGAACGGGGTGCGGACCGAGAACGCGATTACTGCTCTGAACGCGATTATCGGAACCTTCCTGAATCCCACGGATGACGCGGCCAAGTATGCCAGGAAACTCGGCTTCGAGTTGTCATCCGTTACGCTGAAAAGCATCGGCTTAAAGGGCGTTTTTGAGAAGATTTCAAAGCTGCCTCCCGATGCAATCAGCAAATTGTTCCCGAATAAACGCGCCATCCGCGGCATCCTTCCCGCCTTGAAGAACATGAAAGGTTTCGGGACCGACATGAAAGTCATGAACGAACGCGCCGGATTGACCGAGGTCGCTTACCAGAAGATGGCAAACACGTTGTCGATGGCGATGGCTAGGGTGAAACAGGGATTGATCGGGGTACTGTCGGTTATCGGGGAAGCCTTGGCGCCGACCGTGAAAAAGGCTTCAAAACTTGCCCTTGCGTACATCAAACAGATCATCGCCTGGATAAAGCAGAACAAGAAACTGGTGGTGACCGCCGCGAAGATTGTGGGAGTAATTATTGCGGCCGGGGCTGGGTTAATAGTTCTTGGCGCGGCGCTGAAAATTGCCGCCGTTGCAATCGGCGTGGTGATAATCGTTACCAAGGCCCTGATAATCACCTTCACAATCGCGACTCATGCGGCGGGATTTCTCCTTGCCGCAATCGGACTCCTGAAGGTTGGACTTCTGGCGCTGGGAGGCTTGCTGGGGGCGCTGTTTGCCCCGGCAATGCTGGTTAAACTGGCAATTGTGGCAATCGTTGTCTACATCCTTTACGCCACCGGGGTGATCGGCAAAGTCGTGTCGTACCTGAAGGAGAAATTCGCGCAGATTGCAGCCTTCGCGGTCCAGGCTTTTAAAGGCATTCGCGACGCTTTGGCTGCTGGCGATCTGATGCTGGCGGTAAAGATTTTCTGGCAGACGCTGAAAGTCGGCTGGCTGGCCGGAATCAATGAATTAAAGAAGCTCTGGGTCGGGTTCAAATCCTGGTATCAGACCACCACCGCCGAGATTTTCTATGGCGCGATTTCGATCATCACCGATTCCTGGGCGTCACTTAAAACCACCTGGACAAATACCGTCTCGTTTCTCCTGGACGTGTGGAACATTTTTATCAAAAACCTTAAAACCGCGTGGAACGCCTCACAGAGTTTCTTGCAGAAACGCTGGCTCGATTTGATGGGATTATTCGATTCCAGTTTGGACGTTGACGCCGCGAAAAAATTGGTCGATGCCGAAGCCAAAATGCTCGAAAAAGAAGCTCAGGATGAATTGGACAACGCCCTCAAAAATTCCGCCGCCCAGACCAACAAGGACAAGGCTGCGATTGAGAAAGAACGCAAAGACAAACAATCCATGATCGAGCAGCAGATGGGCGAAGACATGAAGGGCATCGAGACCGAAAATGCCGAAGCGATGCGCGAATCCCAGAAGGCGCTGAAGAAGGCGAAAGAAGAATGGAAAAAGTCCATCGAGGAAGCCAAGTCCAAACGCGAAGCAAGTGGGACTGGTGACCAGTCCAAAATTTCCAACATCAAGGACATCCTGAAAGGCGTTGCGCCGCAACTGGATTCAGTAAAAGGCAAGGTCGAGGTTGCGGGTTCGTTTTACGCGACTTCGCTCTTGTCGCTGTCGGCTGGCGGGGCCGCGGAACGCACCGCGAAAGCCACCGAGGATATCAAGAAAAACACGAAAAAGACTAATCAGATTCTCGAAAAGCAATCCGGCGATCTGACTTACGAATAAGCCGGTACGACCGGCAGCGGAGTAAATATGACACGAATTGAACCGGCATTTTTTGACCGATCCCAGGCATTGGACGGCGATGGTAATTACACCAGCGCTGAAGTGCCGTATTTCGTGTTCGACGCTGAGGATGAGGACGCGGCGCTGGAGTTCGCTTATGACAACCTTTCGGCGACTTTCAACGATATGGAACTGGACGGCGTCGCAATCGACGAGCGTATCAATGAAACCACGTTCAAAATCACCGCAACTTATACAAGTTCGAGCATTTCGTATAGTCCCGATCAAGACCCGGAACCGACTTATTCCTTTGATACCGGGGGCGGGACTCAGCACCTGACTCAGTCCATCGAAACGGTCGGGAAGTACCCTGCCGATGCAGCCGATTACGGCGGGGCCATCGGTTACGACGGCGAGAAAGTCAACGGCGTGGACATTGTTCAACCGGTCTCGAATTTCGCCGAAGTCCACTATTTATCGGATTCAAGAATCACCACGTCATACAAAAAAGGTGTCGCGAAGGTCACGGGCACGATGAACTACAGCTCTTTCCGGGGGTACGATCCCGGTGAAGTGTTGTTCATGGGAGCGAGCGGGACGAAAAAAGGCGACGATGCCGACTCACTCTGGGAAGTAACCTTCAAATTCTCGGTCTCCCCGAACCGGAAAAATTTTAAGGTCGGCGACATCACCGTCTCACAGAAATACGGCTGGGATTACATGTGGGTCCGTTATGCAGACGAGGTCGATGACAACAAAAAAACCATCGTGAAAAAACCCATCGCCGTCTACATCGAACGGGTTTACCGCATCACAAATTTCAGCGCAATGGGAATCGGTCAGTAGCACTGACAGGCAAACTGAGGGAAAAATGAGTGAGTTAACCAAAGTCACAACGGGACAGAAATTCAGGCCGAAAGCTGCGACCTGGAATACCTTCATCGACGCGGCGGTTTACGTCAAGCAGCGTCAGGCTGGCGTAACCGCCAAAACGCCGTCGCGCGATACGAAATCCGGGCTTGTCCTGGTCCGGAACGCTACCGGAGAGGAATTAAAACAGTTCGCGGTAGTGTCGCTTGGAGATTTAATCATCACTCCTACCGATAACGAGTCTGAATTTCGGTGCAATATTTCCGTTTTTGAGGCGGAACTGGTTACTGATGAGAATAAGGAAAAGACTTACGGCATCCTGCAAAAACCATTGCAGCAGAATGAATGCGGCCCCGCGATGCTGGGCGGAATCACCCCGGCAAAAGTCACAATTGAGGATGAAAGTCACGAGTTCGCGGAACCTGATGCGAACGGACTGAAATCCTCAAATAAAGGTTTGGCGTGCATCCTCTGGAAGGAACCTGAGACCGGGGAAAAATGGGCGATTCTTCACCTGGGCGGCGCGGCGGCGTCTGCCTGTCGGGGACCGTTCGAGGTGGTTAAAAAAGATGAATCGACAGTCACGGTTAAAGCCTTTGACGGCGAGGATTTTCCGTATCACAACTGGATCATCGCGGGCGCTGAACTTCTGGAAGCCGATGAAGATGTCGATCTTGCGGTCACCGGCGATTGCAGTGTGTATCTGCACGTTTCCTGGAGTGAGGAAAACTCTGCCTGGGAGTTTGAATTCAAGGCCGAAAGTTCCGAGCCAAGCTCCACCAACAACTGTGATTTTTATTTCGAGGTCGCGGAGATTTCATGGGATGACGACAACGGCAAAATCGCTTCGATAATCCAGAAACTCTACCAGACCGTTTTCATTCAGGCGTACCAGGAAAAACAAATCCTCATTGACATCTTTTTCGACCCCGAAAGCATGGCGCTCCGGGCCATTTACGGCAGGGGGTTGGTAAGGATTCCGTGCACAGAGTCCTCTGATTCATCCAGCAGTGGGGAAGTAATAATCGAAATCGCAGACTGTCCGGAGATCTAGCTATGTCGATAAGTGGTGATGTAAAATTGCAATTTGTTTATCCGCAGCCTGATGCGCTGCCGCGTTTGCTTGG
This sequence comes from Victivallales bacterium, assembly GCA_963678815.1. Classification (GTDB taxonomy): domain Bacteria; phylum Verrucomicrobiota; class Lentisphaeria; order Victivallales. Next base: position 709,669 of record OY787460.1, on the reverse strand, counting down.
GAAGGATGTCGGCGGCAGGATCGCGTTGATGGGCGAGTGCTGTTGCCACATTTGCGGTATTTCCTGGATGCCGCAATTGTTTTTTCCGGTTCCGGAGGGGATTCTCGGCCCCGCGGTGTGTCCGTTCAACGTCCACTGGGACAAAAGGTGGTATCTGGAAGGCCGCGAGATCAATCCCTATGATTATTGCGCTTGCAATATTGGCCTGCAACGCGAAAAAATGTATTACTTTCTGGGCGTGATCGGCTGGGGATTGTTCAACATTTATTACCTTTGCGACCTGCAGGGGCTGCTCCAGCCCGACACGGAATTTTTTCTCGGTTTCAATAAATACGGCGGGGAGCCGGACCCGCCGATAAGCTCCTGGTATATCCTGAATGGGGTTCCGTACTGGGACGCGGACAAAAATTGCTACCACATTTTCTATTTTGACTACGTGGAGATCGTGCCGCAACCGCTGGATTATCCAGACAAAATCGCCCACAAAGTTGTGTTCAGCGGCGACGGGGTGCTCACGGTCCGGGAAGAAGCCTATACGAAGAACGATGTCCTGGTGGGCTGGGGAACGTATCAGTATCAGAAGCCGGAAATCAAAGCAATAAAATGCGGCGGGTTTGACTCAAGCGAAAGCCAGATAATCAACCCGGACAATTCTGATTCTTCATCATCGAGCCAGGATTCTTCGAGCCAGGAATCATCAAGCAGCCAATCCGACAGTTCGTCCAGCGAATCTGAGTCCTCGGAAAGTTCATCTTCGAGTTCTTCGGAAGACTCATCAAGTTCGTCGTCAAGCTCGTCGTCAAGTTCGTCAGAATCTTCTGACAGTTCTTCATCGAGTTCGAGCAGTTCATCAAGCCCGGAATTTGAGGCTGGCTTTTACGTCGTAAAGTGCCTGATTTATCCCACTTCATACTGGGGAACCGGACGGTGCGAGGACTACGAATGCCTGGGATGCTCTTACACTGCCGACTACCTCTCATCCGAGCCGGTTCCGGGCTGCTATGACGTCGATTACGTCAACCGCTGCTGTGACATCGACGGCGATAACCGGATGGCGATAACCGAGGTTATTTCGGGGCCGCACGGCAATTATGACCCGGACTGCTGGGCGAACTGCGATCCAGACGATTGGGACTGTTTTGATGCCTGCATGATGGCCGAAATGGAAGCATGGATGGCCGCTTATGACGCAATACCAGAGGAAGGATGTTCTTGCCCATGAATATATTTTTCAAGACTAACGAAGCGCGGGAAAAAATGGCGGAAGAGTTCGCCAGGATGAAGCGCAACTCGGGGCGTGCGATGCCCCAAAATTACGACCCGTACCAGCAGGCGCTGAAGTACCTGCCACCGGTCGCAAATCCTGAAGATCATAATGATCCGGATGCCCATTTTGTCGAGGACCGGCGCAGGGGATTTTCAGCAATACAAACCCAGCGGATCAACACCCATGATTGCAGGGATTGCGCAATGAAGCACCTGGCATCGGCGGCGGTAATCGCCGGGGAAATTCTCAACGGTTATGAAGAAACCGATCACGAGATGTTCCTGCTGGGCAATTTGAACGAGGCTTCCGAGCAGCTTGCCGGAATTCTGCCGGATCTGTCTCTCCGGATACGCAATCTCCGGATCGAGATGTTCCCGTCCGGCGGCAAACTCAAAATCATGAGCGCCCATCTTGAAAAAATGAAAGCCTTTTACCGGGAACTCCGGGATGGAAAAAGTGTGTTTCCGCGGACTCTATCTGACTCTGTCAGACTCCAGTCAAAATCTCTGCCGTTTTCTGTCATCACTCCGACCGGCGACCGTCCGCAGACGCTTTATCTATTAAGGAAATATCTGGAACGCCAAACGATCCAGCCCGCCGAATGGATTGTGGTCGATGATGGGAAAACCTCGTCAGAGGCAGTACTAGACGGGCAACCCGTCAGATATCTTCGCCGGGAACCGGGAGAAAACGAGTCGGGCCACACGCTCAAATATAATTTGACCGCCGCGCTGGAACTGGCGACCACCAACTACCTGATCATGATGGAGGACGATGACTGGTATCATCCGGAATATCTCGAAACCATGTTGGCCGGGCTGAAAGAACACGATCTTTTCGGGCTTGGCGAAACCGTGTTTTATAACTTTCCCGGACGCCGCTGGCGCAAGATCACCAGCCGGAAAAACGCCCCGCTCTGTATTACCGGATTTAACAAAAAAGCGATCCCACAGGTTATCGATGCCTGCAATAAAACCCGAAAATGGAAAGTAGATATCGGGCTGTGGAACTGGTTTGAAGGCAGCAAGGGCTACTCTGACAGAGGGACGCTTTTTCATATTGGATTAAAGGGACTGAATAGTTCCCGTCCCGGACTCACCCGCGATCACCGCGATTCGACGCGGCTTAACCAGGCTGACCCGGAACTGAAATTCCTGAAAGAACACCTCGGTTCCGATCTGGATTATTACCTGAATCTCGACCGGAAAATCGACGTGGTTATTCCGCTCGGAACCGGATCGAAATGGGGCAATAACGAGTTGCGTTATGCGCTCCGGAGTATGGGAAAATACTTTTTGTCGCTGGGCAAAATTTATGTCGTATCCGAAACGCTGCCGGAATGGGTGACAAACGTAACTTTCCTTGAACAAGGCGACCTGCTTCCGAAGAACAAGGACGGCAATATCATTAACAAAATTCTCCGGGCCTGCAATGAAGCGGAACTGAGCGACAATTTCCTGTTCTGGAGCGATGACCAGGTACTTGTGAAACCGCTCCTGGGCTGCGAACTCGGGCCGGTGGCAAACCGGGGAAATATCGCGTCCTACAGCGGCTCCCGCTGGCGCGATAGAATGAAAAGGACTGCCGAAATCCTGAAATCACGCGGCCACTCCCAGCATCACTTCGACAGCCATGTCCCGCAACTCCTGGACAAACAGAAATTTCAGGAAGTAATGCAAAGCTACGACTACGAATCGGACATCGGTTTCTGCATTAATACCTTGTATTTCAACAGTATCGGCGCGGAGCCGCAAAGCTACCAGGACGAAGTGAAAGCCTCCGTCGAGAATAAGTGCTGTGGCGGCGTTGCCCGGAAAATCACCGGAAAAACCTGGCTCGGTTATAACGACAGGGGACTCGAAAACGGGGTAAAGGAATTCCTGGAAAGTTGCTTTCCTCTTCAATCACAATACGAGATGGAAGGGGCGTAATTGATGCAGAATATCATTATCTATTTACGCGCGGGGGATGTCGCGGCGACGGTGGTTGATGAGTACAACCAGACCGCGAAAACCACCCCGTCGATTACCCGAGGAATGCGGGCGAATCTGTGTCTGCGGCTGATTGACGCAGAGGGCAATCCCATCCCCGCCCAGAACCTGGATTATGTCGGCTGGGATTTTGTCCTGGCGAACGACTGGAATACCTCGACCGATCCGCAAATCCGGGTGCAAACGGGGATTACGGTTTCATCGGTTACGGTCGGTGACAAGACATTTTCCCAGATTACCATCCCGCTCACCGAGACCAATACCACACAATTGGTAGAAGCGCTGGGAAGTTCCGCAAGTGTCAAACTCGGTGCGGAACTGGCGGGGTTCGAGTCCGGAGAATCCGATCCGGGATTTTTAATCCAGTTTGATGTCAATGTCAGGAACCGGCGCGGTACGGCGGGAACCGGCACTCCGGAACCGGTCGGCGACGGTACTTACTCCGCCGTCCAGATTGATGTGCTGCTCGATACCAAGGCCGACGCCGACCATACCCATGATTATTCCGGGAATTTTGCCGCGATTGACCACAATCATGACGGAGTTTACGCTCCGCTGGAACATACACACGAAGACTTGTCGTCCGCGCCGCTGCCGGTAATGCTGAAAATACCGACTGACTCGGATGATGATGCCTTGCACCTGCAACTGGAGCTTTCCGAAAACCCGGATTTTTCCGACCCGGTTGAGAGCATCAACACCTCGGTTGCCCAGACAAATGTCGAACTCTTCGATGGTGCGGAATGGATAGCTTTTCCATCGGCGGGAGCGGGTACGCCGTATTACGGATTCCGGGTTGGGATAACCCTTTCCAACGCCGCAGCCGGACAAAAATACTATCTCCGCTATCGCTGGTACGACGGCACCGATTACACCGACTGGACAAGCGTCATTTACCCGGCATTCAGCCTCTAAACTTGGAGTTTTATATGAAAAAATTATTCTTTGGGATTGTCGCGTTCGCGCTGCTGACTTTGCCGGTTCTGGCCTGCTGGTTTACCAGTGAAAACTATAACCGCTGCTACATCGCGAAGGTGAACAGTTACGACTGTTTCGATGAAACCGTGTCCTTCAACGAAAACGGGATTTCTTGTCCGGACGGCGGGACGGTATCATTTCCGGCGACGGTGTGGATAAAACTGAAACCGCGCGATTCCGGTCCCGCAATTACCCAGATGAAACTCCAGTTCCGGAAGTCAACCGACAGCACCTGGACCGACATCAAAACCATCTCGAACGTTGCCTGGGCGGTGAACTTCGAGAAGCCCGTCGCGCTGTTTGGGCGGAACTGCCTGAACAACCTTCCTGGTGTGTCCGGAGGTGATGAAATCCTTGTCCGGATTTACGTCACTGACGGCCTTTACGAAAACGCCGACATCGGAGTCGATACCACCGAGGACGGCACCAACGGCTGGCAGGATCAGTGGGTAGTCAGGCTGACCGTTTCGACAAATACCAGACCAACACAATAAGGAGAAAAAACCATGCTGAAAACGCTCGTATTCCTGGCGGTTTTTGCCGCCGCCAACGTCGAGGAAATCCCCAACCGGGAACCGGTTAAACTGTCGGAACCGGTGGCCGAGGTATCGATCCCGGAAGTTGTCACGCCGGAAGTCGTTACTCCCGTAATTCCGGTCCCGGTGATCGTGATACCGGAAGTGTGTATCTATGAAGTCCTGTCTCCGGAAGTCCTGGGACTTCTGTTCGACTTACCGGCAACCCCAAAGGTTGCAATGGCAGATAAGGATTCTGTGACCCTCCCAGCAACTCCCAAGATTGCCATTGCTAAACAGGACGGCGTCCTGCTCCCGGCGACCCCGCTGGTGTCGTTCGCCGAACACGATGAGTTTACCGGCATCCGGGACTTCAATAAGGATGTGGCAGAGTCAGCGTCAAATATGGGAGACCGCGTCAGACGCTGGGCAGAATTCCTCAAACGGAAACACACACTTTTCCGCGACAAACGCACCCTCGAATACGACAAAAAATTCAGTCCTGATTATGCCAACCTCTGGGATGCCTGGCAGAAAGTCTACGCCAAGGATTACTCGCCCATAGCCTATATTCCATATAATATAAAGGGTGTCCGGATGATCGCGGAAATGCGGACACCGGCATCCGAAACCGAAAAACGGAACCTGCTTAAAGAACTCGCCTATTTCAGATCCATCGGGTACAACGCGGTCCTTGCGGTGTGGCGCGGCGAAGACCCGCTGGAACTGGCCGCGTTGATCTCCCAGGTAAAACAGGAATTCGGTTTCCAGGTCTGGTTTACCTTCGGCGGCAAGGAACGGCTGCAAGAACGGGTATTCATCGATCCGAAAAAGTATCGCCGGGGGTTGACGCTGCTGGCCGAAGTTTCGGACGGTTACGTAATCGGCTGGCGGCGGACCTCGCTCCACCTTTTCGCTCCGGATGAAAAGTGGATCGACTTTTCATTATTTTGCGTGAGAAATGGAAATCCGCAAATTCCAGTATTCGGCGAAATTTACTATGGATACACCGGAACCCCGGACAGCTTCCACTCAATTACCGTGAACATTCCCGAGAACGCCAGCGGTGCGCTGGTGGTCAATTTCGGGTTTTCAAATGTCGTGCCGGACGGCGTGATGAACCTGGTCAGGAAGTATACCAACCTGCCGGTTATCGCGCTGGTGGTCGGCGAACGTCCCTACTATCTCACCCGCAATTCCAACCACAAAACCAAGGAGGAAAATCGAGCATTATGTAAACGTATTGAAGAACGGTTTTTGAACGCCGGAACCACCGCCACGATCACGCTGGCAGGAGACGGCTCCGGGGGAAATTATGATTCCCAAATAACCGACAATCTCTGCACCACCAACTGGGCTGAAACCAAGCCCGAAACCAACTCAAAAGGAACCAAAAAATGAGTAAAATTATCACCATTCTGCTGTTAATCGCTGCCGCCGTCGTGTCCCAGGCAAAGCCTTATGACGCCAAGGCCGCGCGGGAAGTAGTCAAAACCAATGACCCGGTCGCGATCCGGGCATACTACAATGCCGTGGAACCGGTAAACGACGGTCAGAAAGCCAACAAAATTCAGTGGCTGGTCAAAGCCGACCTGATGGAAAAGCCGGATACTCCGGTCAAATCCGCTCTTGAAGCAGTCGATGTCAAAGCCAAGGAAATCGGCCTTGCTGATCAGGACCGGATTGACATGATAAAACTGCAGCTCCTTTACGGTTTGCAGGAGTACGAAACCGGATATGAACTGGCAAAAACCATGCAGGGGCCGCTGGTTGCAAAATATCGGCCTAATTTTGCCCGTCTGCTCGGGAAATATGACGAGGCCATTGCCGGATTTGCCACGGTAAATGACTACTACCGCGCGACGGTGTGTGCCTATCTTGCTCAGGATAAGTTGAAAACCTATGAATATGGCCGCAAGGCGCTACTGAGTTCTTACCAGCGGAATCCATTAGTTTGCAGCAATATCCTGAAATGGGTTTTGTCGTTTGATTACTCCGATACCGTCATCACTACCGATGATCTGAAGGAACTGTTGGTGAAGGTCAACCGCAAGTATCCGCCCATTGGCGACGACGTCAAGAAATGGGAGTCTTTTCTTGCCCAGGTTCGTTTTAAACTTGAGACGTATAAATAATGATTCAACCTGCCGCTCCCCGGAAATGGGGGGCGGCGTTTTTTAAATTAAAGGAGTTTTTACAAATGCAACGATTTTTGATTCTACCGATAATTTTGTTAATTTCCGGTTGCACTTCGATCACTGAATACTACGAACCGAGTGAAGGTAACTCGTCTTTTTGTTCGCAATCCGAAGAAGGCGAATGGCTCGGTCCGGTGAAGCGCAAAGCCACCGGAATGTTTGCCGGGCATCCCGACAAAAGCTACGCCGCAAAAGGGGCAATGTTCGGGATTGTCGCGAGTTGGACTTCGCAAAGCTACATCCCGGAACTCAAAGCCGGATACTTCAATCTTGAAACCGCCGCCGCATCGGTGAATCACGACATCAAAATCACCAAGGATTACGAGGATGTTTCCCTCCTAAAAGCCGCCGGGGACATCAAAACGGAATTGGAAGTCACGCGGAAATCTATTGAGGAGAAGGAAAAAGAATGAAGACACTTGCGATAATTCAGGGCGGTGGATGCCGCCAGATCGAGAACGCCATCGGCGTCCTGAAAGCCATCGAAGAAGCCGGATATAAAATCAACCGATACCGGGGAGCTTCAGCAGGGGCAATTGTGTCCGGACTCCACGCTTTCGGAATGAGCGCTTCCGTTATGGAGGCGCTTATCCGGAATACTCCGATTGACGAGTTGTTCAGGTTCTCCTGGTGGCAGGGATTCAAACTGATTATTCCGGGAGTCAAAGTGAATCATGTTTACGACAGTTCCGGGCTTTTAAAGCTCCTGAAAACACACATGACGGGTAAAGCCATCGGCAAGGCACGGGTAACTATTACGCGGCTCCCGGATTACGTCTCTGAGATAAAACCCGCAACCCCGGAAACCGTGCTCGCAAGTTCCGCAATTCCGGAAGTTTTCCCGCCGGTAAAACTCGGGGGTTTTTGCTATGCCGATGGGGGAATCATCGACAATATTCCCACGATTCCGATTTCCACGGTCGGGAAATATCAACATATCTTTATAATTCTCTGCAATAAAGACACAAAAACCAACAAGACCAGTTGGACAAAGGTCGGTAGGGCTTTAAAAGCCGTAAACGAGACGATGGACCGCGAAACTCACCAGATTTTCGAGTCCGGCTGGGATGAATTTCCCAATGTCACGGTAATCCAGCCGCCGCCATACCGCAGTCACCTCCTGGAATGGAGCGAAAATTTCGGCCTGATCGAGCACTCCTACAACTACTGTAAGTGCTTATTAAGCAAGAATTAGCCTCACATTTCGGCTGATTTCCGAAAATACCCGAAAAAAGTGCATAAATACTGCAATTACTAGCAGTTTAAGGCTTTACACGACTTGCTTTAGTTCGACACTAGCTTTAACATGTACACAGAAAAGGAGATAAAAGGTTAAGAATAAACAACTTAAGCAAGGAGAAGGAAAGATGAACATGCAGGAATTAAAATTCGGGATCGAGATCGAAACGGTAAAAATCGAACGCAGGAAAGCCGCGGAAGCGGTGCAAAGCGTGGTCGGCGGCAGGATCGCCTACGAAGGCGGAACTTACGACTGCTACAGCGTAACCGACCTGCGCGGCAGAAAATGGAAAGTGGTGCGCGACAGTTCGCTCAGCACGGTTCCGGCAAGCCTGCAAGCCGAAATTGTCAGCCCGGTTCTGACCTTTGAAGACATCCCTCAATTACAGGAAGTTGTAAGGGCATTGCGGAAAGCCAAGGCAAAGTGCCATTCCTGCTGCGGAATTCATATCCACGTTGAAAGCGCGCCCTTCAACGCCAAGAAGCTGACAAACCTCGCGAAAATGGTTTACAAAAACGAAGAACTTTTTATCCACGCCCTCGGGATTCACGAATCGAGATTGTCGAGTTACACCCGCCGGATGGACGAAGATTTCATTCGCAGAATCGAACGCCGCACACCCCAAACAATGAACGACCTCAACCGCGCCCTTTACGGACATCTTAACAGGAATCCGCACCATTACGAAAGGGAAAGATACCACATCCTGAACCTTCACAACGCCTTTTACGCCAACACCATCGAATGGCGCGCGGCAAACAGCACCCTTCACGCAGGAAAAGTGAAGAGCTACATTTTCCTGGTTCTTGCCCTTGCCGCCAAAGCCCTGAATTCCAGAGCCGCCTCAAGCAGGAAAAAAGAATTCGATCCGAGGAGCGCAAAATACGATATGCGGGTGGTTCTCCTTTCGCTCGGATTTATCGGCGACGCCTTCAAAACCGCCCGCCAGCACCTTTTGGAAAACATGCCCGGCGATTCGGCTTGGAAGCACGGCAGGCCGCAACGGGCTGAAGCATAAGCAATAACAACCGGGGGGCGCAAGCCCCCCACCTGAAAAGGAGGAACGAACCATGATAAAACTGCAAATGCACCAGACAACGTTGGATGGCAAACCACTCCCCGGAACCGGGAAGATCATTTCCGGGGAGGATGCCTACGAGGTTATCGAGGCAATGAAAATGCAATCGCCCTTCACGGCGGACATGACCGAGAGGCAGTACATCGACAATATCCTCTCGAAATTCCTGCCCGAAGAAGAATCAACCGAACTCGATGCAACGGACTTCCTGACCAAACTCGCATCACAGGGATTTTTATCATTCCTGCCGGAAGGGGATCTTCACCCGCCGCGTCTGATGGACGTTTTAGAGGCAATCCGTCAGTCCGGCGCAACCAATATGCTGGACGTTGCCGCAGTAGCCGGAATCGCCACAGATATGGGTGAAGAGGAAGTCGCGGGTTGGATGATAACTCATCGCCCCGAATATGCGAGGATCATCCTCAACGGCAGGCTGAATCCTGAAACCTCGGAGGGAAAACCATGTGCGGACAAGCAGGATTGATTTTCGCCGGAAACTGCAGGCGAAGGCAGGACAAGCTGGACAACCTGCGATTCACCTTCATGCGGCTTCTTGCCCTGAATGAATTTCGCGGCAGGCACGCTTCCGGTATCGCCCTGATCGAAAACAACGGAGGCTATCGACTCCTGAAACGACCGGTCAAGGCAAGCCATTTTGTCCGCACGCTGGAATGTCGCGACGTATTGCGGGATTTGTCCAATAAAACCACGCTTCTGATGGGGCATGCGAGATTCGCCACTGTCGGGAGCGTGGAAAAAATGTCCAACGGACACCCCATAAAATCGGGATGCTGTCTGGCGACCGCAAACGGCACCATCTTCAATGCCGACAAGCTGTTTCGGAAATTCAGGCTGAACCGGTTTGCCGAAGTCGACAGCGAGTTGATCGCGCGGCTTGCCGACCGTCACGCTCCCGACGGAGAAATAAAGGTCAGGAATTTTGTCCATTCGCTGCGGCATTGCCGGGGGCAGATAAGCGCGGTTGTGACGTCCTTGCTTGCCCCGCAAAGGATAATAATTCTCAAGGGCAATAAACCGCTCAGTTTGAAATATAACCCGAAATTACGGGCAATAATCTACTCGTCGGAAGCCTTCCATCTGGCCGTTGCCCTGAAGGACGACGGCGGTTGGAAAGAATTGGCATTGCCCCCGATGACCTGCGCGGTTTTCAACACTGCCAGGCTCCCGGAAATGGAACTTCACCCGTTCAAATTCAACAAACAATCATGGAGGGAAGTATTATGCAAAAAGTGACGATTTTCGTTTACGGAACTTTGATGAGAAAGTTCTCAAATTCCCGTTTTTGCCGTCGCGCAAAAAGTATCGAGAAGGCAACCGTCTGTGGGAAATTATACCAGTTGCCGCCCGGCTATCCGGCGTTACAGGTTCCGAATCAGAATGTTCTTTGGCAAGGAACTAAAGATGTTTTCGCCGATTCCCTGAACCAGGAACTGGAAAACGATCACGGTGGTTTTGAATTCAAAATCCACGACGGATGGGATGTTGTTCACGGCGAACTTGTCACCTTTGCCAACCCGGAAGATGACCTGCCGCCGATAGACCAGTTGGAAGGCTTTCCTCATTATTACGACCGCGTCCTTGTTCCCATCAAAAAAGGCGATGGGACAATTACAACCGCATACGTATACACGATGGATGACATCCACAATTCCGCCAGATATCTGCCGGAAGGCGTCTGGCCCCCAAAGAAAGGAGCATGAAAAATGGGAAAAGAAAAACTGATTAACTGCCCGGATTGCGATGTCGCACCCGGTGAACCGCACCACGACGGCTGCGATGTTGAACGTTGCAGCGTATGCGGACTCCAACGCCTGGGCTGTACCTGCGAGGAACACGATCCGCTGTTCGCCCGTTGGACGGGCATCTGGCCGGGAGAAGCCGAATCAGAAATCCTTGGCCTTGATCTTAACCAGTTCTACATGTCCGGAGCCTATAAAACCTTTATGATCAAACCCAAAATGAGGAGGGAATCGAAATGACCGCGAACGAAATCAAGGTCGGAAACAAGTACGCCGTGGCCGTTGGCCGCAACGAAGTCGAAATGGAAGTAACCGAAAAAACCGAACGCGGCTGGAAAGTAAAAACTTCAGCCGGAAAAACCCTCGCCATCAACAATCCCGACCGGTTTATCCGGTGTCTTACCGCACCGGAACCGGAAGCCGTCCCGGCAACCCTGGCAAGATCAGATCGAGGCCAGCCCCGGAAAATGTCGATGCTCGGAGCCGCGGTGGAAATCCTGAAAACCGCCGACAATCCAATGAGTGCCAAAGAACTGATTGCCGCGATGGAAGAAGCAAATCTCTGGAAGAGTCCCGGCGGCAAAACCCCACACAATACTTTGAGTGCGGCAATCTGCATGGAGATAAAAAACAAACCCCATCCCCGCTTCATCAAAACCGCGCCGGGGATGTTCGCCTTTGCCCATCCGGTGGAAGGAGTAGTCAGTGATGAATAATGACCGCAATCGAAATTCGGTCCTGCGTCAGTTGGGGGCATTGCAAAAAATGCCGCTGACTGACTTGCGGGAAAAGTGGAAAGATCTCTATGGAACCAAGCCCCCTAAGTTCAGCAGGGCTTTCATCCAGAAACGTCTGGCTTACCGGATTCAGGAGCTCTTTTACGGAGGACTTTCTGAAGGAACAGAAGAAAAGCTCGCGGAAATGGTGGCGAGTAATTCAAAAGGTTTTCCAGGAAGAAAAAATATCGAACCGGAAAATGAACCGAAGGGCAAAAAGAAAATTCTGCCCGGAACGCGCTTTGTCAGGATTTATAATGGTGTGCGCCATACGGTTACGGCAAAGGAAAGCGGTTTTTTGTATGACGGAAGGGTTTACCGTTCTCTTACGGCAATTGCACGGGAAATAACCGGTACGCCTTGGAGTGGAAGATTATTTTTCGGTTTGACAAAAAGAAAAAGGAAGAAATCCTGATGGAAGCAAAAAAGATTCAACGTTGCGCATGTTACACTCGAAAATCGCATGAGAGAGGCCTCGAACAGAGCTATAATTCGTTAGATGCGCAACGCGAAGCGACGGAAAATTACATCGCCAGTCAGAAGTTGAACGGTTGGCAACTTATTCCCGAGCGTTACGATGATGGAGGCTTCTCCGGCGGCAACATGGAAAGACCCGCCCTGAAGCGGTTACTGGCCGACGTGAAAGCCGGGAAAATTGACATTATCTGCGTGTACAAACTCGACAGGCTGTCGCGTTCACTGCTCGATTTCATGACTCTGGCAGAGATGCTCGAACAATATAATGTGAGCTTCGTATCCGTAACCCAGGACATAAATACTTCCACTTCCGCGGGGCGCATGATGCTGAATATCCTGATGACTTTCGCACAATTCGAGCGGGAAATCCTCGCAGAGAGAATTCTCAATTCTGTCGCCGGTGCAAAAAAGCGCGGGAAATATTGCGGCGGAGTGCCGCCTCTGGGATATTATGTTTCCGGCAAAAGCAAAAAGCTTGTCATCAAAAAAGAAGAAGCCGAGGCGGTAAGGCTGATCTTCGAGCTTTATCTCAAATATGGCTCGCCCAAGAAAATTGCCGCGGAGTTGAACCAAAAAGGTTATCGTACAAAAAGCTGGACTTCCCAAAAGGGAAATTTCCGCGCAGGAACTGAATTCAACACCAGTCACATTTACCGGATTCTCGCTAATCCTGTTTATACCGGAAAGGTACATCATAAAGGTAATGTATACCAAGGCGAACACCAGGCGATTGTTCCTGCCGATCTCTGGGAGAAAGTCCAGGCGTTGGTAAAATCAAATAACTGCGGCGAAAGAAAAAGCCCGAGTATAAATTCCTTGAAAGGGCTGGTCCGATGCGGATACTGCGGCGGGATAATGACGACTACATACACTATCCTGCGCAACCGGCGTTATTCATATCTCCTTTGCAGCAAAGATTACAAACGCGGCAAAAGCATATGCCCGTTAAAACGGGTTCCGGTCGGCGATGTGGAAAAGGCGGTATTGCATCAGCTTGGCGCGCTTTTAAGGGCTCCGACGCTGCTGGCGAATACTTATTCTATCGCCAAGGAAAAAGAAATTGTCGTAAAAAAAGAACTGGAAAAACAGCAGAAGGAACTTTGCAGTGCATTGGACGACCTTCGGGAAAAATTTTACTCAGAATCCGGCAAATCTAACCCAAAAGATAAGGAACTGTTGAATTGTCAGGATGAAATGATGCGCGTCAACCAGGAACTGCTTGACGTGGACTGCTGCATGAAACGCATGAAAACCGCCCCGATAAGCGAAAAGGATATTATCGGCGCGTTGAGCGACCTTGAACCATTCTGGGAAGAGCTTTTTCCCGGAGAACAGCAACATCTTATGAATCTTCTGATAGATAACATCGTCATATACAAAGACAGCATGAAAATGGAAATCAAAACTGATTCCATAACTGCACTGGTATCGGACATCGTAAGCTATGAATTAACAAAGGAAAAACATGAATATGGACACAAAGGCTGAAATTTCTATTCTGGAGAACGGCAATCTCTGCATTCACGCGCCGTTGGTAATCAAGTACAAAGATGGGAGGAAGGTCGTCATTTCCCCCGAAGCTCTCGACGGTAAAAACCCGGATGCAAAGCCGCGTGTGCAGGAAACGCTGGTTCAGATGATTGCCAAGGGAAACGTCTGGATAAAAATGATCGAGGACGGCAAGGTAGAAGACATCCATGAACTTGCGAGGAAAACCGGCTACCACCGGACGCACGTCGGACGCATTCTTCAGTTGGCTAACCTTTCTCCCGGACTCACTGAAGCTATCATGAAGGGCATGGAGCCGGACGGCATATCCATAACTAAGCTCAAAAAGCCGATTCCGGAAAGCTGGCAGGAGCAGTGGGAAGCATTTGTATAATAAAGGTTTATATAGTAGGAAACTTTGCATGTCCCCCGAAGCAGGTGTGGAGAATTACCATTTTAAACTGTTTTCCGGTGAAAACTACCATTTACCTTATTCCGGGTACTTATACTATACGCGTCTATTTCAGCATTTGAATGAAAGTCCGGATGACTTTTTCTGTCAGTCTTTTATTACTGTCCTTAATCTTTTTAGCTGTCTCAGATGCATTACTTAAACTGAGCTTCTTTTGACGATTGAGTTCAAGCATGATTTTCAATCCCCTGATGGCATCAACTTTTTTCCTTTTGCACTCATTATAGAGCCTTTTTTCATTGGTTGCACAAATCCATTGTTTATCCCTGGCAATAATAAGGCAAAGGCAATCTTGATCTGATAAAGCACTGTTGTCACTTATACTGGCCGCTTCAGCAACTTGAACTAGGCTTGGTTCGAAGATTTTGATGCCCAGCGTTTTGGCATCCTTTTCATCCATCTGCTTAACTTCGTCAAAAACCAGAGTCGGTACATAGATTTCATAACAATGAGTAGTGGCAAGTTTTAACACTTGTTTATTATTGTCAAAGTAATCAATCAGTATGTTTGCATCGCATACTAATGTGCCGACTTTTGGTTTCGTCATATAGGAGGACTCCAGGCATTGGAGAGGTCACGCATTTCCATCAATCCAAGATTGAGGATTTCAGCAGCCCTGCTCATAGTAATGATTTCCTGCTCGAAAGCCTCTCTTACCAGTCTGTAAAGTCTGCTCTCAAGAAAGTCGAAATTATCCAGCTTATTGGGTTCAGATTTAAAATCATCCTGTGATAAAGATTCGGGCTCATAATGGTTCTTCAAACTTTTCCCAAACATTTTCTTATATTCCATTGCAAACTTCATCCAAACAGAATCATCAACCAAACCCATTTCCTGGAATCTCATAAGAACAGTCTTATAGCTAACCTTGAAAATTCGCTTTATATGAAGCACTAACCGAACACGATGCAGGCCGAAGTTCTTTTGCAACTCTTTTTTAAATCCGTCCACAGGCATAAGAAAGTGACTTGCAAAAGCATCAGCTTCTTTTTCTGCATCACCACTCTCTTTAGATTCAGCAGTGTCAAAAGAATTCGGATGCAGGAGGATATGCCCAAGTTCATGAGCAACAGTAAAAATCTTCCTTTCAACACTAATCATGCTGGATTTATTTACCCCAATTGCCGGTCCACCATCCTTTTCAGACAGACAAAACCCAAAGAATTTCTTAAGGTCGGAATCAATCAGGAAAATTTTAACACCAGCTGATTCCACCAAATCACAAATATCGGTAATTGGTTCATCATCCTCAAGCTTCAGTGCCTTTCTTGCCTCTCCTGCCATTTTTACGGGGTCGGAAGTACTCCCAACCAATTTCGCCAGCTTAAAGATGTTTTTCTCTTTCAATTCGTTCTCAAGAAAGTTAAAATCCCTGAGCCAGTAAGCAAAATCATTGATGCTCTGCTGGCGTTCGTCTTTCTCCTTTAAATTTAAAGTCTTATTGGAACGAAACCGCAAAGAAGGAACATCAGGCAATGGTCTAAGTAGATCAAACACCTTTACTCCAAGAGCATCGGCGATCCCCTGCAGATTACTGACTCTGGGTTCGGAATCTCCTTTTTCAATGCTCCTATAAGCATTCCTACTTATACCAGTTTGCACCGCAATTTCTTCCTGGGTCAATCCTTTCACGTTTCGTATACGTTTTAAATTAACAGGGAGAGAGGATACTGCGGGACTTACCATAATATACCTCCGATTGATTATTGACATGCATAATTGTCATCATGTAAATTATACTCCATAAATGACAAGTTGCAAAGGCTAGATAAAAAAATACAAAAAAATCTTTTTCTAATTCATTTTGAATACAAAACATTCCAGTTCCGCCGATTGCCAAGGCGATTCCGGATGGCTGGCAAGAGTAGAAGGGCGTTTTCATATGAATAAAAGTCAAGCCATACACATTGAGGCATTGGGCATACGCAATTTTCATTTAAGTAAAGAAAATCGGAATTTCTTTACATGTCGCCCATCATAAGGTACAATATGAATAGATAAGGAAAGATATGAGCAGGATGTTTTGTAATTTCCTTGGTTCAATTGAGAGAAGGTATTATGGATGCCATTTACACCATTCCGCTAAATACTATTGACGGGAAAGAAGTCGATCTGTCAGAATATGCTGACAAGGTCATGCTGATTGTCAACACCGCAAGTAAATGCGGCTTCACAGGGCAATACAAAGGGCTTGAGGAGCTTTACAAGAAATATAAGGATGAAGGACTTGTCGTGCTCGGATTTCCCTGCAATCAGTTTGACCATCAGGAACCTGGCAGCGAACCGGAAATAAGCAAGTTTTGTGAACTCAACTACGGGGTCACTTTCCCGATGTTTTCAAAAATAAATGTAAACGGCGACAACACTCACCCACTATATCAGGAATTAAAGCGCAGGGCTCCGGGAATATTGGAAACTCAGGCAATTAAATGGAATTTTACGAAATTCCTCGTCGCAAGGCATGCCGGTTCGATTCAGAGATTTGCTCCCGCCACTTCTCCCGAAACCATCGAAAAGGAAATTAAAGCCTTATTGTAAGTCTTCATGTACTCCCTGGTGTCATCAAGAACCTTGCACATTCAAGAAGACCAGCTACCACCGGACTCACGTCTGCCGTCACCTGCAGACAGCCAAACTTTTCCCGGAATAATTGAATCCGTCATGGAGGGAAAGGACTCCAAAGGCTACTCCCGATCAAGCCCCAAAAGCCGGTTCTAGTGGAATGCGGATAAACAAAAAGCAACCTTAGGGCGGAAAATTCATGAAAATATCAGCTAAACTCCATCATTAAGGTCAATAATATTAGGGTTAATATTCATTGACTTTTCAAGTTCATCAATGTATTTTAAGATAATTTAGGGAGGCTTTCTTTTGATTAAACCAATGGAACAGAAAACCAGCTCATTAACGTGTATTGACCTTTTTGCCGGCGCAGGAGGTTTCTCACTTGCAGCCCAAAATATTGGCTTAAAAGTTCTGGCAGCCATCGAAATTGATGAAAAGGCTTGTCAAACTTACCACAGAAATTTTATTCATTACAAGCGTATAGCTTCAAGGCCGAAGCTATATAAAAAGGATATTCAAGAACTAGCTCCATCTGAAATAATGAAAGATCTGAATATCAAAGAAAAATATTTAGATATCCTCATGGGGGGACCACCATGCCAAGGCTTCTCAACCCATAGGATTAAGGATAAAGGGGTGAATGATCCCCGCAATAAATTACTTTTAAGATATTTTGATTATGTAGGTGAACTGAAGCCTAAAATTTTTATCGTCGAAAATGTTTATGGATTGTTGTGGTCCAGGCATAAAAATTATCTGGATAAATTTTATGAGCAAGGTAAACAATTAGGATATAAATTACACGAACCAGTTGTGCTTGACGCAAAAAATTACGGAATCCCGCAAAGCCGTAAAAGAGTATTTATTCTGGGAATAAGAAAAGACCTTCCTTTTAATATCAATTGGCCTCCGCAAAAAACTCATTTCAGTCCGAATTCAAAAGATGTATTGAGTAAAGGACAGCAAGCGTGGAAAACTGCGCGTGATATCTTTGAAAAGAAAATAAAAGAAAGTGACCCTAATAACATTCACATGAATCCATCGCCTGAAATGGTTGATCGTTTTAAAAAAACACCCGTAAATGGGGGTAGTAGAATTGAATCGGGATACACTCTTCCTTGCCATGACAATGGATATGAGGGGCACAAAGATGTATATGGACGTATGAAATTTGATTCTCCGGCAAATACCATAACTACGGGGTGCACCAATCCTTCTAAGGGACGTTTTGTTCATCCAACAGAACATCATGGCATAACGGCAAGGCACTGTGCCAGATTTCAGACATTCCCGGACAATTTTATATTTGAAGGTGGATTAGGCCATGCAGGCCGGCAAATTGGCAATGCCGTACCTATAGACATAGCTAAAATTATTCTGAATTTATTAAAAAACCACATAATTGTTAATAAATAATGACATCAAAAGAAATAAAATCGAAGTTACTTGACGGACTAACAGAAGATCAAAAGAAAGTTGTCCAGAGCATTGAACGTAAAGTTTTAGTAGTTGCCGGAGCTGGCTCAGGTAAAACAGAAGTAATGGCACGGCGAATTGCATGGTGGATTGGTGTTGAAGGAATTTCTAAGGAACAGATTGTAGCCTTCACTTTTACAGAAAAAGCCGCATCGGAAATGAAACTGCGCGTTAGACACTGGATTACGGCGATAACTCCACCTGAAGAAGATGTCAACATGGGAGGGATGTATGTAGGAACAATTCACGGTTTTTGCATTGCAAAACTACGAGAATACTGGCCTGACAACTACCACAACTTTGATATCCTGGATGAAGCCTCCCGAGAGGCTTTAATACT
Organism: Victivallales bacterium; assembly: GCA_963678815.1. Taxonomy (GTDB): domain Bacteria; phylum Verrucomicrobiota; class Lentisphaeria; order Victivallales. Next base: position 691,048 of record OY787460.1, on the reverse strand, counting down.
TCGTGGCTTTAATGGAATCCTTGGTCTGCACGGATTACGTAATTCCCTTGGCAAAACAATATCCCAGACTGAAACAATAAAACAGTTCATGACTGCTTATGACCAGTTGCATGAACATAACAAATTTGATATAAGCCTATCTTCGGAACCACCACCATATAATCTGGGAGAAGAAGAACGAGACTGGTGCAAAGAAGCATATCTATTAACAAATGTTGGAAATGATTCTCCAGCAAAATCATTTTCATTATCGGCTGCAAGGTATTATGCATATTTACGCTGTCGTCGTTTTTTAGACTTTAGTACTTCACAAACGGAATTTCTAAAAAATTTAACTAAAGACGAAAAACAGCAAAATTACTTATCAAAGCTTAAACTTCATTTAGTTGTTGATGAAGTACAGGATATAAATCCGGTCCAAAGAGATCTGATTTTTCAGTTGATTGGAGAAGTTGGAAATTTAACTGCAGTAGGCGACCATCGCCAGTCCATATACGGTTTTCGGGGAGCAAAAGTCGAAATATTAGGTAAACTCTGGCAACAGTTTATTGAAGAACATGATGCCGAGGTTATTGATTTACAGCATAACTTTCGCTCTACGCCCCGAGTAATTGAAATTGCAAACAAATGGGCAAAAACAATTAATCCCGCAGGAGGCATGCGTACCCCGGATATGCTTCACGGCTTGGATAATCGAAAAGACACCCATCATTCTCATATATCATTGATAAAATTTTCAAAAAGGCAGGAAGAAGCAAACTGGATTGCAGATGCGATAAAAGCAATTACACCAAATGAAGATAAGGGAGTCGCACATTATAAAAGAGGCGGAGGGGTTCGTGGATTGGCTCTTTCAGACATTGCAGTTCTTGTTCGTTCATCTACTGATATTCGTGTTTATATGGAAGCTTTGGAGTCAAAGAATATTCCAGTAGTTGTTCGCGCTGGCCCGGATCTCTTTTCCCAACCGGAAGTTTTGTTATTTATTGGGGCTTTAGCTCTCACTGCAGACATAGATGAATTTTACGGATCAAATTATAATAATAAAAGCTTGCCGGCCAGAATCAATAATGTATTAGGATGTTTACCAAAACCAGATGCCGTTTTGCATGCATCAGCTTTCTTATTGCGCAAGGCTGGGCTCGAATTTACAGATTCTGCTTTAAGCAGACTGATTTTGGCGTCAAAATCTTTGAAATCAAGGATTATTGATGGAGATTTCTTGCCAAAACCTCAAGTCGCTGAGCTAAAAAACAATTCTCTCAAAGCTTTTTTGACAAGGAATCAACCATTAAGACGTGTTTTCCCTCAGCAATTGTATCATTGGTTGATGGAAGAAGCAGAAGTTGAAAAATGGGATATTTGTCATGGCCGTGGAGAAGCCGCGATGTTCCATCTGGGATCGTTAAGCAAGTTGATTATGGGAATGGAAACTCCCGGTTGGACAAGCTCATCAGATTATAAATGGCAGATCATTGGTCTTTGTCAATATGGAGCAGAAGGCGGTCGTGATCAGGAGCAACCTTTGATGGTCAAACCTGATGCTGTAAGTATCAGCACAATTCATTCAGCCAAGGGGCTGGAATTTCCTGCAGTTTTTTTGGCAGATGTTTGCGCACGCAGGTTTCCAAGCCAACTAGCCTCCAGAGCGGCAAAGGTACCTCTTTCAGGAAATATTGTAGCTGAAATTGATATATCAGGACTTTCTGACAATAGTAACAAGGATGGCGAAAGAAGATTAATGTATGTTGCGTTGACGCGCTCAGAAAGGTTCCTAGCAATCAGCAGTTCTGGCTCTCAGACATCTTCTTTCATAAAGGAACTTACTGATATTGTCAGAAATGCCGGTGGAAGTGTTACAGATGATCACGCTTCATTATTATCTGAATTACGTTATGCTCCTATTGAGTCTCTGAACAATATTCAAATCAGCACATCTTTCTCAGATTTAAGGTATTATTTGGGTTGTCCCCATGATTTTTATCTCCGCAAAGTTTTGGGATTTAATCCAACTATAGATCAGGCATTCGGTTACGGAAGAGGAGTGCATAATCTTCTTAGAGCAATCCATTCTGATCCAGAAAAATGGGCCGAATTTGCAGAAAACAGAAAATTATTAGAATCTGAAATAAAAGATTTAATTCAACGTGGACTATTTTATCTTCGATATACAACAGGGAATCCTGCAGATAATATGCGTCAAAAAGGAGTCAAAGTAGTTTCTGATTATGTTGAAAGCTTTGTTGATGAACTTAGGAGTCTAACTTTCGAACCGGAAAAAGAGTTTGAAACCGTTCTTGAGTATGAAGATGATTCCGGGGAAGCTATGATCAGCGGAGCAATTGATATTGTAAGAAAAGATGATCCTCCAAGGGTAACACTCATTGATTTCAAGTCCGGACATCCTGAGTCAGATAACCAACAAAAACTTGATGAAGATGAGATGCGTTTGCAGGTCGCAATTTATGCAATAGCGGCAAAAAAAGAACTTCAATATCAACCGGAACAAGGATTAGTTCGTTACTTGGGTGCAGAAAATGAAGAGGAGAGAGAATTAAAAATCCCATTAGATCCTCCCTCTGTTGATCAGGCAAGAAAGACTGTTCTAAAGGCTGTGACGTCGATACGTGATAGAGAGTTCAACTCAGGGCCGCAAAAGCCAAACCATGATGGGAATTTAAGGTGTTCTACATGTGATTTTTCCGGAATATGTGGAAAACGTACATAAGTGAAATGTTATTGATAAGATTGTTATATAATTTCAAGACAATCAAATAATACTGTCGCAAGAAATATAATGAAACATAGACCTTGGACAAAAGAAGAAACAATACTTGCGATAAATCTCTATTGCAAGATTCCTTTTGGGAAAACACATCATTCTAATCCAGAAATAATTGCGTTGGCAAATATTATCAACCGAACTCCTAATTCAGTTGCACTGAAATTAGCAAATATAGCTTGTTTGGACCCAGATCTTCCTAGAAAAGGTTTAAGCAATTATACCAAACTTGATAAAAATATATGGGATGAATACAGTGCCGACTGGGAACGTTTGGCATTTGAGAGTGAAGTTCTTTTGGCAAAATATAAAAAACAACATATTGAAAAAGTAGCTGGAATAATAACAGATGACATATTTGAAGAAGGAAAAGAACGAGAAACTGTTATTCGTGCAAGGGTCAATCAGGAATTTTTCCGGAAAATGATTTTCTCCTCTTATGAAAATACTTGCTGTATTACTGGTATTAATATTTCTCAGCTTTTAATTGCCAGCCACATAAAACCTTGGTCCCATGATGCCAAAAACCGTCTTAATCCCAAGAATGGTCTGTGTCTTAATGCATTACATGACAAAGCATTTGATACCGGGTTAATTTCAATATCAAATAATTGGAAAGTTATTGTTTCTGGAAAAATCAAATCCCATTACAATTTAAAAATACTTTCTGATTATTTTGCTAAGTATGATGGGAAATTAATAAATCTTCCAAAGCGTTTTTTACCGGATAAAATTTTCCTAGAATATCACAGAGATATTATATTCAAAAGATAATGGATAATCACACTCCCAAACAGAGAAGTTATAATATGTCTCAGGTGAAATCAAAAAATACAAGCCCTGAGAAGATTGTGCGATCTATTTTACACAACATGGGCTACAGGTTTCGTTTGCATAAAAAAGACCTTCCTGGTAAACCAGATATCGTATTAACAAAATATAAAACAGTAATAGAAATCCAAGGATGCTTTTGGCATAGGCACAAAGGTTGTAAAAATGCTACTACACCCAGAACCAATGTTGAGTTCTGGAATAGTAAATTTGAAAGCAATGTTGAGCGAGATAAAAAGAATCAGAAAAAACTGAAGGAACTTGGATGGAATGTTATAATTTTATGGGAATGTGAAATAGCTGATCTAAATAGATTGAAAGATATATTAAAAAAACATCTTTAGCGTTAAAATTAATTTTAAATTATATTTTAAATAGAATAAACAGGAGATAATATGGCAGATAATAAAAAGTTGTCTTTGAAACCAATTAATGATCTTTTAGGAGATAATTTCTTCATTCCTGCCTACCAGCGAGGTTATCGTTGGACGACGAGACAAGTTCGAGAATTACTGGATGATATTTGGGAATTTAGGTTAAATAATGAAAACACTGATAAAGATGTTTTTTACTGTTTGCAGCCTGTTGTTGTAGTAAAACACAATGATTATTGGGAGGTAGTTGATGGACAACAACGTTTGACAACCATTAAGCTTATCCTTCATTTTTTAAAAGATGGTTTAAGTTTTTTAGGCAAAGATAACACATTTTCAATAGAATATGAAACTCGCAATCAAAGCAAATGCTTTTTGCAAAACATTAATTTTGAACAAAAGGAAGAATGTGTTGATTACTATCATATTTGCAATGCTTATAAAGAAATAACGGATTGGTTTACCAATAAGGGTGGAACTACAAGGATTAATTTTCTTACAACTTTGCTTAATGATAACGAATCTGGTAAAAACGTAAAAGTCATTTGGTATGACTTGAGCGAAGAATGTGAAGGAGTAAATAATTATGCCATAGACGTATTCACTCGCATTAATATAGGCAAAATTCCCTTGACAAACGCTGAATTGATAAAAGCACTTTTTCTTGGCAAAATTAAATATGATGATGCAGATCATAGGCATCTCAAGCGTCTCCAGATCGCAAGTGAATGGGATTCAATTGAAAGCACTTTGCAAAAAGAAGATTTTTGGCATTTTATTTATAGCGGTTCGAATAAATATGATACTCGCATTGAATATATTTTTGACCTCATGAAAAATAAATATTATGATGATGAAGTATATTTTACTTTTCATAAGTTCAATGAGGTTTTTGATAATGAATCTCAATCAATTGATGAAATATGGCTTGAGATTAAAAATTATTTTCAACGTTTTAGGGATTGGTTTAATAACCGCGAATTATATCACTACGTTGGCTATCTAATAACAACTGGAAACAATATTTGTGATTTAATTGAACATTCAAAATCAAATTCAAAAAACGAATTTAAAGAATTTTTAATAAAAAGAATCAAGAGAGACCTCAACTTACAAGCAGATAGTCTCGATGAACTTGAATATGGAGATAAGAAGCTGAATAAACTTTTACTTCTATTCAACATACAAACTATAGTAAGTAATTCTGCATCGCTTGATCGTTTCCCATTCCATTTTTTTAAAAACGATAAATGGGAGATAGAACACATCAGGTCTATAGCGGAAAATGTTCCTGGCGGTAAAACAGAGAGAAATTTATGGCTAGATGTTATATTGCAATATTTTATCGGCATGCATAAAACCGAACAAGAAATATCCGATGCGATCAATATTTTGAGCGATAACGATGAGAGAAATATTTGCCAAAGTATTTTTAATTTGAAACAGAATGGATTTAACGATGATGATTTTTTTGATATATATAATATAGCAATTGAATATTTTCATGAAACTGAAACTCACAATAAAAATTCACTAGCTAATCTTACGTTGCTAAACCAAGACATTAATAGATCCTATAAGAATGCTCCTTTTTCAGTCAAACGAAAAACTATTTTGGATAAAATAAAAAATGGGACTTTTGTCCCACTATGCACAAAAAATGTATTTCTTAAGGCGTATAATACTAAATTTGACAATCTTATGTATTGGCAAACAGGCAACGAGAGCGGTCATGATGATGGTAAACAATATCTTGATGCTATAAAAGATACATTAAAAGATTTTCTGGATAACGGATCAAATGGGGAAATTGAATAATGAATAACAATGCAGAACAGCTTAGTTTTTTTCAGTTATTTAAACAGAAAGATTATTGGGTCGAAATACCTATAATTCAAAGAGACTATGCTCAAGGTAGAAATTCTGCACGAGAAATTAGAGAGTCATTTCTTGATGCATTATATGATTACGTAACATCTGACAGTGATATGTCCAAAGATCTTGACTTTATATATGGTAGCATCGAAGGAGAGAATAAAGATAATTTTATACCCTTGGATGGTCAACAACGCCTTACAACGCTTTTTTTATTGCATTGGTATTTGGCAAATAAATGCAATAACAAAAATATTTTTGATCAGTCTTTGATTGCTGATAATAAATCGAAATTTACCTATTTAACTCGCTCCAGCGCTAAGGAGTTTTGTGATTCCTTAGTACGCTGTGGCTTTTTATTTGACGAACTTTCAGGTAATAAGCTGTCAAATTATCTAAAAAACTCTTATTGGTATTTTGAATCATGGGATGATGATCCAACGGTTAAAGCCATGATGACAATGCTAGACGCCATACACGATAAATTCAATGATTGCGACCAATATGTATTCAATAAGTTGTGCAATGAAAATAAACCAACGATTACTTTTCAGTTTCTTAACATTGACACACACGGGTTAACGGACGATCTCTATATAAAAATGAACTCTCGTGGAAAATTGCTCGAAGATTTTGAAAACTTCAAAGCAAAGTTTGAACAATATTTAAAAAACAATTTAGATAAACTTCCTTCTTATGAGGTCTCTTTTAATGGAGAGAACAGGCGTCGGTTAAGCGCTGATTCTTATTTTTCTCATAATATCGATACCGTTTGGGCTGACCTGTTTTGGAAATACCGAAACAAATTGAGGAACACCTATGACGCAGAGATCATGAATTTTATTAGACTTGTTATTTTTAATAATAATGTAATTGAGCAAAATTCAAATGCCAATTTTTTAATGGAGGGCAATGGCAGGCTTAAAGAGTTGTCTTTCGCTGAATACAAGAAAAAGAATTGTTTAAGAAATTCTTTAATAACTCATCTCATAGCTATTTTGGATTTGCTCAAAAATGATTGTAATCCGATAAGGAAATATCTTCCTGTTGAATGCCATTATTATGATGAAGAAAAAGTATTTAGAAAAGCTATAAGTAATTCAACGAACTATCAGGATAAACTAAGGTTTTATGCATTTTATTCTTATTTAAGCAAAAACAAGGATATAAACAGCCTGAAAGAATGGATGAGAATCATATTTAATTTGACCGAAAACACAAGATACGATACATATAACGAATTTGTTCGTTCAATTATTTCTATAAAAAATCTCCTGGATATCGATAAATTTCTGGATCATTTTCAGATGCCAGATAGTAAAGTTACAGGTTTTTTATTAGCCCAGATATTTGAAGAAAGAATAAAATCGCATCTCATAGATAAAAACAAAGAATGGAATGCAGCAATCCTGGATGCAGAAAAACATCCATATTTCTTGGGGCAAATTGGTTTTATCCTTGCTTTTTCAGGAATTACTGACTATTACAACAAGCATGGTAATTGTAACTGGGATGCTAAAACCGACAAAGAATTATTGGAAAAGTTTAATCTCTACAGAGACAAATCAAGCACCGTTTTTAATCTTATTGAATATGATTCTTCTGACATGGATTATCTATGGGAAAGAGCAGTTCTTTCCAAAGGTAATTATTTTTTAGAAGCTTCTGCTGATCGTTTAAATATGTTGAGTTCCAGAAGCGGCAAAAATATTGTGCGGGATTATTCTTGGAAAAGACTCCTGCAGTTAGTATGCCCTGACACTGCAAATCCTGAATACTGGATTAATCGGCAGAAATATGTTAAAGAAGTATTTGATGATTCCAGCTTTGTTTTGGACGATGCAGAGAATTCCTTACAAAAAATATGCGACACAAGTCTACAAAATGAATATTTGCCATTGTGGCGAAAGCTTCTTATAATGGATAGTTCGCTGATTAAATATTGCAAACAGGGTTACATGAGATACGATTCAGAAAAAGATATCCAGCTTCTTGGACAGTCTCAACAAAATCATTATCATGTTGAATTGTATACCTATGCTCTCTATAAACACCTTAAAAACGAAAACCTAAGATCATTAACCTACCATGAAGTAAAATCGTCATGGGAAGATGCTTATATTGAGGTTAGATTAAAAAATAATTTAGAATTTAAAGTACTTTTTAATTACAAGTTTATAATTAAATTTAATCGAGAAGTATTTGATAATATTCAAAAACATTTTCCGAATGACAATAATATCACGATCAATAACGGGAACGTTTATTTTCCATTTGGGCAAAATGATATCTGTGCTCAAGTCGTATTTCTATTCATTAAAAAACTCATTGAATTGGAGGAATAAAATGAAATATGATTCATATCAAGACGTTTCGGCAACCTTTTATAATGTCACCATTGAATTGGCATCAAGCAAAAAATATCAGTAATTAATATATGTATGGTCTGCCCAAAATAATCAAATCTCACAATTCTTGTTAAAATTATGAGCAAAAAAAACAATTACTACGAAGAGCAATGGAAGGAATTTGTGGAGCGGACTTCTGGTGCGGACATGGCTGAACTTTACAGACCGTTCATAGAATATATTTCGGAGGGTGGGCATATTCTTGATGCCGGATGCGGTTCTGGACGCGACAGTAAGTATTTTCTATCTGCCGGATATAAAGTCACAGCTTTCGATAATTCAGCAAAGATGGTCGAGAATGCTTCTGAGTTCACAGGTCTAGATGTACTTAGTATGAGTTTTGATGATGTTCAATGGGTGAATCGTTTTGACGGAATTTGGGCTTGTGCGTCACTGCTTCATGTGCCAAAAAAAAGAATCGGAATCATACTTAAAAAGTTACTGGATGCTTTGAAAGTTTCAGGCGTTATTTATATGTCATTCAAATACGGAAGCGAAGAAACCGTAGACCAGGAAACCGGAAGATTCTTCAATAATTACACTCCGGATGAATTGAAAATTCTCCTGCAACAACAGGACGAACTTGAAATTATCGATGTTTGGGAGTCAAATTCTCCATTGCGGCAAAATAAAGTTCTGATCTGGACAAACGCTTTGGCAAGGAAAATAAGTTCTGATGATAGGTTTTGATTACAATGGTTTGCTGAAAGAAATAAAAACGACCCAGATGTCACCGATCCGGGGACAACAGGGATGCCGGAAAATCTATAAGATGGTCTTGCTTCTTGCCATGCTTGAGATTGACGGTCGGAACAAGGACAACTGGTGGACAGCTATAACTCCCACACAGACAGCGCCGTTTTTCCATCATATCCTTACCCATTACGATGTCATCAGGGATATTCAGTTTTCTGACCGGGACAAAAAGGAATATCGTTTCAGTTTTACCGACAATGCCCGGAATTTTACAGAAAATCTCATTCGACGAAATCCCATGCATTTCTGGGGAAACGGTCATCAATACGGGAAATATGACAAAATCAAGGATGCCTTTTATTTCGATATCCGGATACTACCGGAAGACCGGAAAAGTATTTATAGAGAGGTAAAATCCATCGCGCTTTCCAGAATAGAAGAAAGCATGGCCGGAGAGAGTCTACCTTATGATTTTTATGATTTCCGCTTAGACAAGGAATTTGACAATATTCTCAAGGTTGCCGAATCCTCCGATATGCCAACAGAAAGGGATGCCATAATCAAAGCAAGGATTGGGCAGAGCAAACTCAGGACGCTTCTCTTTGACAGATACGAAAACTGCGTACTATGTAAAATATCGCACCCAAGGCTTCTTACGGCTTCACATATAAAGCCCTGGAGTGATTCAGGCCGAAATGAACGGCTTGACTTAGATAATTCTCTTCTCCTATGTCCGAATCACGATACGCTTTTCGATAAATTTCTGATTACTTTCGATGAATCAGGCAAGTGCTTGGTCAATGAAAAAATCAAATCACACCCGGATATCAAGTTTCTGCATATTCCTGCAAAACCGCTGGTACAGTTTAACGATGGGAACCAGCATTACCTGGAATTTCACCGGTCAAAATTTGGAACATAGAATCAAATAATGGAAAAGCAAGATATATAATCAAAGTGTTCACTCTTTTACGGCATCTCGTAAATAGGTCTTGATAGCTTTACGTATGTTGTAAAATAGTAACTATAACGAATTGAAAATTATTAAATTATCGATCATAAAAAAGGATAGAATTATGATAAGAGAAAAATTTCATTGGAACTATACTCCCAACAAAGAATATTTTGATAAATTATGGAATGACTGTACTTTTATTTTTGATACTAATGTTCTAATAAATTTATATAAATATAATAACAAGTCTACTCATGAAATTCTCAGGATACTAGCCCGTATCAAAAATAGAATATGGATGCCTTATCAAATTGGCATGGAATTCTCTAAAAATCTTGAAGAATCGCTGAGGAATGAAATTAAAATTTCAAAAGGTATTCTTGAAGATGTTACCAAGCTTGCAAATAAACTTTACTCAAATTATGGCTATAAGTTAGAATGGAACGAGTTCGAGAAATCCGAAAGAAATAAAATTAAACATTACGAGAAACTGATTGATAAAGATACTCTTATAAATAAAATAGAGGAAATTATTGGTCTTGACATTTCAAATAGTTTAAATTCTAACGAACTTGATAAGATTTATAAAGACGGGGAAATTCGTTTTAAGAAAAAAATACCTCCCGGATTTGGTGATAAAAAAGACAAGCCAGAACCTGATTGTTATGGAGACCTTGTTATTTGGATGGAAATATTAAAATATTCCAAAGCTGAACATAAGGATATTATATTTGTTACGGAAGACCATTCAAAAAATGACTGGTTTGAAAAGAAGGATGGCGATACTATTGGACCGCATCGAGGATTAAGAGAAGAATTTAGCAGAGAAACAAATAACCAGAAATTTTGGGCTTATAGAAGTAAACCGTTTTTTGATGAACTTGAGTCATTTTTTAATACAAAAATTGATAAAAACATTAAGGACGAAATATCTCATGTTGACAATCGCTCCTTTATGGTTAACAATGATATAGAAAATTTACCCCTTAGCATAAACAGTGTAATTAATTCAAAAAATGAGTCCGCGTGTCTTGCTGATATTGGCAGTTCTTTAACAAAGGCTTTAAACGTTGCGCAATTATCTCAATTTGCACCATTGATTGGTTATTCAAAAGCAATGCAATTATTTCAGAACGATTCAATAAATAAGATTATAGAGATGGGACAACTAGCTCAGAACGATTCAATAAATAAGATTATAGAGATGGGACAACTAGCTCAAAATGATTCAATAAATAAAATTTTGAAGATGGAACTATTAGCAAGTCTTAATAACAATACATCTTTACCTGATGATACTAATTCTGATAAAAAGAAAAATCCAGATTCAGATGACAACACTGACAAAGAACAATGAGTTCGACATATATGCCGCACGGATATCGATTCGCGGTTTTGAGTTCCTCCCTGTACCTGTTTTGTGTCCGGGGTTTGTTGGTTATGGTTGTTTTGAGGGGAGCAAGTGAAAAGTTACAAATAGTGGAAATCTGTAAAAAACAATAATTTTACGGATTAAATAACTAATTATTAAGTAGTTAAGGAATAATTGCCCCAGTGACCGGATTTGAGACCGGACACGCAAAAACAGAGAACAGAGAGCCATATAGGGGTGGGAATCATGGAATTTTCGGAAAAACATAGGTACTTCACGGGAAGGTCCGGATTTGCAAAACCTTTTGGTACAACGGGATATAGGGCAGACAGTAAAATTTTGTGCATGGGGTTTGGTAAAAAAAGAATGGTAGCGGCTCAGGGATTCGAACCCCGGACACGTGGATTATGATTCCACTGCTCTAACCAACTGAGCTAAGCCGCCAAGTGGTACAGAATATATAATCTAGCACTATGAGAATATGTGTGCAAGCGAATTTTGTCAGTTAAAAGCAAATCCGGGTAAAAAAATTTCATTTTTTTGCTCTAAGGCTCCAAAAGGAGAACAATCAACCCCGGATAATCGACAGCAATTCGTCGCGCTTGGTTTCCATGGTAGCTTTGTCTTTGGCTTCCACGATCAGCCGCAACAACGGTTCGGTGTTGGAAGCGCGTACATTGAACCACCAGTTGTCGTATTCAACGGAAATACCATCGAGTTCGAACATGTGACCATCGGTGTATCTTTCTTTTATCCGTGCCAGGATATTCGGAACATCACTCACTTTGGAATTAATTTCACCGCTGGCGAAGTATTTTTTCAGTGGCGCAACAAGTTCGCTGACTTTTTTATTGGTTTTACAAATCAGGTTGGCAAGTTTGATCAGACTCATTCCCTGGCATTCGGTAACAAAGTTTTCCCGGTAGTAATAGTGTCCGGAAAGTTCACCGGCGAACACGGCGTCATACTCCCGCATCTGGGCTTTTATGAATGCGTGCCCGACCCTGGACATAATAGCCTTACCGCCATTTTCCTCGATGCACTCTTTTACGGCCCAGCTGCTACGCAAGTCGTAAAGGATCGTGGCAGGACCCTGACTAAGAATATCCTGAGCGATCAGTGCGGTAAATAGATCCATAGGGATAATTTCTCCCTGATCGTCGATAAAACCGCAACGGTCGGCATCGCCGTCAAACGCAGCCCCGAAGTCAGCCCCGACTTCTTTAACTTTCGCCCGGATAGCGTCAAGGGTATCGAGATGAAGCGGATTTGCTTCGTGGTTCGGGAAATCTCCGTCGAGTTCTTTGTACATCGGGACAATTTCAAAAAACTCCTCGACTCCGGCGTCCTCGAAAGAGCCCATTGCATTGGCGTAGTCACAAACGACTTTCAATTTGCGATTGACTTTGGCGAACTGCCTGAGAAACTCAGCATATTCCGGTTTGATATCGTATTCGGAAATGGTTCCGGGCTGATCCGCATCAGCCCCCCAGCTTTCATCCATGACAATTTTTTCGATGTCGGCAATGCCGGTAGCGCCGCTGATGGGAATGGCCTGTTCGCGGCAGAGCTTGAAGCCGTTGTATTCAGCCGGATTGTGCGATGCGGTAATCATGATACTGCCGTCGGCGCCGAGTTTGCCGTTGGCGTGGTAAGACTGCGGAGTGGAACAGAGGCCGATATTGATCACGTCGGCGCCCATAGCGGTAATACCTTTGGCAAGAGCTTCAAACATGGCCACGGAAGTATCGCGCATATCATAACCGACCACCACTTTTTTCGCGCCAAGGAACTTTATATAGGCGCGGCCGATTTTTTCCGCCAGATCTTCGTTCAGTTCGTTGGGATAAATTCCCCGGATATCGTAAGCTTTAAAAATGCCTGCCATGAGTCACTCTCCTGTCATAATAATGTTACAGTTTGCCAGTATAATAGACTGATTTGGGTGAATTACCAGTTGTTACCTGCCGGATTAATCAATTTCCAACACAACCGGACAATGATCTGATCCCATTACACCGGGCATAATATTGGCGTTGACTATTCTGTTTTCCAGGTTAGGGGATACGTAGAAGTAGTCGAGTCTCCATCCCACGTTGCGTTGTCTTGCGCCGCTACGGAAACTCCACCAGGTGTAAGCTTCCGCACGATCCGGATATTTGTATCTGAATGTATCAACGTAACCATGTTCTTCAAGTTTGTCCATCCAATCGCGTTCAATGCGCAGGAATCCCGATACGTCTTCATTAGCCTTTGGGCGCGCCAGATCGATTTCGTTGTGTGCGGTATTGAAATCTCCGCAGATTATTATTTCGTTCCCCTGCCGTAATTGACTGTCGAAATACTCCAGAGCCGCGTCATAAAAATCAAGCTTGTACTGAAGTCGGTCTTCATTCATTTTTCCATTGGGGAAATAGATATTGCAGAGCAGGAAACCGGGATGCCCGGTCACCAGGATCCTACCTTCACGGTCGAATTTGGGATCAAGCCCGAAACCATGCGAAACACTTTCCGGTTCTTTCTTGCAATAAGTGGCAACTCCGCTGTAGCCTTTGCGCTCGCCACTCTCCCAGTAACTGGTAAAACCGTCAATGTTAATAATATCGTCGGTCAACTGTTCAATGTGCGCTTTGGTTTCCTGAATACAGATAACATCCGCCGGAGACACATGAACCCAGTCAATAAATCCCTTTTTCGCAACTGCTCTGATTCCATTAACATTCCACGAAATTAATTTCATTTTCGTTCCCCGAATTTATCATTTATAAATCAATAATTACTTGGCTGGAACACGTTTAAACCTGATAGCGCAATTCCATAATATTTCATCCGGCTTATTCTCGGGATAAAGCCTCATTTCCCAGATCTTTTTTCTTCCGCCGTCCTTCAACTCAGTGATAAAAAACCTGCTTCCCAGGACATAGCGAACCGCTCCCGGAGCGGCGGTCCCGCATATGCATCCTTCCCGGAGGAGATCATATAAAACCCGATTTGCCAGACGATTGTCAGTCGCATCTTCTGCGGTAAAATCACGTCTTGTCACCGGAAAAATTTTCCCGTAACGCTGGGTGCCGATCATAAAGAAACTCACCATTGCATTCACGGCTTTGTCCGGACTTGAAGCTTCTTCTTTAACTACCGGAACAATTTCTCTCTTAGGAGCTTCTCCGGGCGGTATGCACTCACATCCGGCAACGAGAACAAAGAACAGCGGAACAGTAAAAACTGCTGAGATTTTCCAGAATTTGAACATCTTGATCTCCAACTTCCCGGTCATGCCATCATCAAACCGATAATAATTGAAAGGAAAATTTAAACCGAATTATGCAATCCTGCAAATTCCTGGTTGAATTTCCCGTCAGTAAGACTATTTTACTTGCCGCACACGACGCGCCGAAGTGGCGAAATTGGCAGACGCGCTAGACTCAAAATCTGGTTTCCGCAAGGAAGTGTGGGTTCGAGTCCCACCTTCGGCATTTCCCCTTTTATTTTCCAATCTAGCCTCAATTTTTCCGGATTAGTACCGAGAAAATTGGTGTACTTTAGCACCCTGCTAGCACCCTTAGCACCCTCTAGTACACCGGGAAGGCAGTCGATGAGAAACGATTCGAGGTACTTGGTCAAGGTCGGTGGAAAGTATTATTTCCGTGTCAAAGTTCCCAAAAATCTTCAGACAGATTTCTCTGCAAAGGAAATCAAGAAATCCCTTTACACATGCAACTTGCAAAATGCCGCTAAAATGGCTAACTTGCTATATTCGTATGTTTCACCATTATTTAAAAAGGTAGAAGAAGGGATGCTTTCCGCACAACAAGTCAGAAGTCTGGTAAATGAGTATGTAAATCTCCTGCTCCAAAGGAATGATGAGGGCTTTGTCCGTATGGCTATGCCTGATATGGAATGGGCCGCCGCTGATACTGACGCATTGGTAGAAAATTACCGCTATGCCAAAGAAGCATTTAAAAGATGCTTGGCAAATCATGAATATTTACCCGCAACTGGTTTTCTTGTCTGGCTGAGGGAAAAAAAGAACATCGAACCGGAAGACCAGGAAGAAAAAATCCGTTTGAGCCGGGAATTTTTAAAAGCTTGCATCAAAGCCATCGACTACTGCATTGCCAGAAGCAAAGGGGAATACGACAATGATTTCGATAGCTACCCCTTGACCAATGTTTCTCTTTCTATTCCAGAACAAGACCACAGTGGTAATGTTCCCGCTGGTGCTATGAGGTTGGTGTCTCCAGCATCAGAACCCAATACTGTCGGTAGACTGATGAAAAAATTCGTCAGGGAAAAAATAAGTTCAGGCAGATGGTCTGACAGTACGGTATATGACTTCAAGGCTCACGTTGCTATGCTGGTAAAATGCCTTGGGGAGGATACTCCAGTCAAGGCTATTACCCGTGACCAGTTGGTTGACTACCGTGAAAATATCTTGAAACGACTTCCTGTCAGTCATAAAAACAACCCGAAGGTGAAAGACCTGTCTTTTGAACAGAAACTTGATGATGATGAGGTCAAAAAGATTTCTATCAAGACAATTAATGCCTATCTGAATATAGTTACTTCTTTTTTTGCATGGTGTTATAATGAACGCCAGATATTAAGCAAAAATCCAGCCATCAACCTTAAACTAAAGGACAATAGAAGTCCAAACCGGGCAAGAAAACCGTACTCGAATGCTGAACTCAAGAAAATCGTTGAAAAACTGGCGGGGTTGCCTAAGACGAAAGGGATGGCTGAAAAAAACATCGACTGCACGTGGATTACCCTCCTATGTATGTTTGAAGGCACGCGAGAAAACGAAATATGTCAATTACATATTGACGACATTTTCAGGGTCGGAGAGATTCCATGCCTGGAAATTAGTGCATCCGAAGACGGTACAAAACGACTTAAAAATAAAGATTCAGACAGAATTATTCCTATCCACAATCAATTACTCAGATTCAATTTTCTTGATTTCGTTTTAGCTAGAAAGACAAAATGTGAAATAATCCAAAGGAAACGTAAAATCAACCCTATTGAGAAAATAAAGCAAAAACAGCTTTTTACTTCAATGACCTTGGATAGAAGCAAGAAAAAATACAACAAGAACTTTATCTACTTTTACAATAAATTTAAAGAGGCAATATCGAATGATGCTAAGAAGTCATTCCATAGCCTTCGACATAGTTTTGCAAGTTTTCTGGAAAATACATCAGAAATACCCTATGCGGTAAGTTATCTTGCCGGGCATTCTTTATCAATCGAAACTCAAAAGACATATACAGAACCAGACATGAAGATTCTATTCAAAGAGCTATCCAGACTTGACTATGGATTTGATATCTGTGAAATTTTCAAAGTTGAACCTGTATCTGAGCAAACAATTTCTGAACAGGTAAACCAACTACCTGTTTTAGAAGAATAAATCGTGTTGATTTTATCTATTGTCAACTGTCCGACAGTAGATACAGTAGATACTTCCATAATATGCAAATTAACAATTCCGTATAGATGGAATTGGAGATTCATAGTAGATGCATACGCATACCTCATCGATTGTTTTGTTTAGCGGATTTTTTTAATATATGGAATTCTGAGAGGCCTCGCGAGATAATACGCCCTTGGATATAGGTAATGCCGTAAAATTGCTCAGAATCGATATTCCTCCTGGGTTCATTTCCTGTGCCAGGAAAAAATCAAATAAATTTCCATAAAAAATGAAATTACCCTTCGTTACCATCCCTATTATTTGGTAAACAACCTGTGGAGGTAGGAAGGACCGTACATTCTTCCGAAAGGCGTTTAGCAGCTCCTCGCCGCCTCCGCAGAGTTTTTTCTAGTCATGGAGCTGAAGCAACAAAAACAGAAGGAGCTGCAACATGAATAATCAAGCACTCTACCAGGAAGAAATTCTTCCATTCCAGTACTTCGAGTCTCTCGGAGATTCCATCCTTTATGACGTGTACAAAGTATCAAAGCATCCAGAGGTCAAAAAAGCCCTGGAAGCAGTCTGGAAAACTTTACCAGCGTACAGAACTTTAAAGTATAAAAGAAAGGCATGTCTTACAAACCTGCTCTGTAATCTGATAAGAAGTCTGTATCATAGAAAACCAATTGCATTGAGTTTTAACAGGAATGACTATAGCCCCCCTAAAAGATATTCCGCAATCTATATAAAATATGACTTTCTGATTCCAATGGTAAAAGAAATGTATAAACTTGGATGGCTTGAAATGAAAGAAGGATACTATGAACGAAAAAGGTCTACAGGCAAATGCACTAGAATCTGGGCCACAGAAAAACTTGGAAATCTATTTTTCAGTATTGACCCGGCAAATGACATTACTGAGGATTACCATGAACTGGTGGTATTGAACAAAGAAGTTAAATGCGGGAAAAAATCAAAAAAGGTTTACGTTGATTATAAAGATACCAGATTTACGAATCAGCTCAGAAGTGATTTGAGAAAATACAACACTTTTATGAATGATGTAAAGGTTGAATATGAACCTTGTTATGAAAGTAAAGGTGAAAATTATCGCGAGGGCAATCAAAATCTTTCAATTATACCTTTTTTAAAAGAATATAAACCTAATAACGTTACTAATATTGTTAATAACGTTACTAATAATAGTAATATTACGTTTCCAGATTACAACGTTTCTAATAATGACACTTTTTCATTACTAAGATGGATTGGAGCTAAAAGGCGTCTGAACAGCAACTTACACTGCGTTTTCAATAGAGGTAAATTTTCGTGTGGAGGAAGGTTTTATGGAGCAGGAAACAGCTACCAGTACATAAAGAGGGAAAAACGAAAAACCATCACCATTGATGGCAAGAAAACCGTGGAACTTGATTTCCATGCAATGCATATTTCCATGCTGTATGCGGAAGCTGGCATTCAGTATAATGATGACCCGTACCTTGCCGTGATTAACAACGAGGAACTCAGGCCACTACTTAAGCAACTACTCCTGACAATGATTAATGCTAAGACCAAAGGAGAAGCAATAAAAGCCTTTAATTGGGAGCTTTATCGATTATCAAATAAAGATAATCTTTCTCCAGAAGAGGAAAAGCTTCTTGCTGCTTTTCGTAAATACAATCTGGATATTGACCGTACTGTCGATGATTTTAAAGCGGTTCATTCAGCAATAGGGGATTCATTCTGTTCCGATGCTGGAGTGTATCTGATGAATAGAGATGCCAGAATTATCAGGCAAGTAATCATGTATTTCATTGGCAAGGAAATATCCTGTCTTCCAGTCCATGATAGTGTAATCACAGCGGAAGAACATGAAGAAGAGCTTAAGCGGGTCATGGAAGAAGCCTACTCACAGGAAATGAATGGATTCACTTGTCTGGTGGAAAGGAAGTAATTTGATTCACATAGTTGGATTATATAGTCATTTTTACTTTTTTTTATAAAAATCATTAAATTTGGATAAAAAAGAATAAAACTTTATTGAAATATATTACTTTTTTTCTGAATTATTGTTACTTTGGCTGTGGAGTCAATAGTAACAATGTCCATTAAGGTTTATTCCCCCAGGGGGAGGAGTGCTGAAATGTGTGGATAAGCCTACTATCTCTGGACCATTCAGATTGTTTTTCGTGGCTGAGTAGTCCTGCTTATCCAGTCTTAAAGGTTTGTCAGTAGTGTAACTCAAGTTCTTATGTACCCTATTTATAGTTTCGGTAGTTGAGGCTATCCTGATTTCGATAAATCATAATATGCCAAATTCTGCCCCATTTTATGAGGCTAATTCCAGAGTTCTTTCGGTAGTGGTTTCAACGGGCATTTTGAGTTCAATACCATTCCTGGAAAAATTTCTGAAATTCTGTTTGCTTTGGATTTGACATGATGTATACTATTTCTTAGCCTTTTTGTGGCTGGTAATCTAATTACAATGGAGGACCGCAAAACCTGGAGTTTTGCTTTTGACAATTAATATACCGTAACATTCGGTAAGCGTTTCACTGAGAAATCGCCAATTTTAATGAGGATGAGACGTTGCTGAAAGTTGCGCCCATATTTGGGCGTATTCTTTTTGCATTCATCCTCGCGCATTTGGCGATGCGTTCAGTGAGTGTGATTGGATACGCCCTCTTTTTTTGGGCATAACGCACAATCGGCTTACCCAGAAAGGAGAAATTGATGTTTTCGCTGAAGTCTAGTAGTTTCAATCGGTCGAAGTATAACTTTCACGTCCTGATAACATTTTATCTGCTGGTAGTATTATTGACATTGAATGCTGATGACTCTAAAGAAAAAGCCTTGGAAGCTATTCAGCAAGAAATTAACCAGAAACTTTCTCGATGTGTTGACAGTAAAAAGATTGAGGAACTAAAAAAAGAAGCGGCAAGCCTTTATTTCAAAAAAGGACAGGTCGTAACAGTTCAGACAAGGTTCGGGACCGTCACCGGCAAATATAATGGCTGGTATGGAGATAAGATTATCATAGGAAATAAGTCTATCTATAAATTCGATGTTCCCCTTGCCATGAGAAAGAAATTTGAAACCTCACAATCCGGCAGTGATGAAACATACAATAAACTTGTAGATACTGAATTCAGAAAACTAAAACGCAAATATTTTTCAGAGATTAAAAAGCGGCATTATACCAATATTGAAAAACAGGTTTATAACAAGCATGGCTACCTTTGGAATCCTAAAACAAAAGAGTGGATAAATCAGGCAAATGCAAAGAAAGAGATTGCGGAAGCTCTCCTTGCTATTGAAAACATGAAAAGTCCCCATGAAACATATGTTAAAATCCGGAATATTCCATACAATTACCCTTCCGTAAGAAAAATGAAGGGAGCTAAGGAAAAGTTCTTTAAAGTGAGAGAACTTGCTCTAAAAGAAGCTGAAAAAGAAATTACCGATGCTGTTTCAAAGGCCAGAAAGACGAATCGCTATTCTATTGCAATATCAGCCTTGAGCAAAGTGGTAAAAAAATATGATTATGCACCGAGTACTCAGATTGCGATAAAAGAATTAAATACCTACGTATTAATCTATAACAAAAGAAAGGTGGCAAAACAAAAAGCAACAGATGACTGGAAAAAATACACAAGTAAATTTGCGCATTGCCCCTACTGTTCTGCGTTTAAAAGGCTTGGCTATCGAAGAGTTAAAGCTCCTTCGCGTGTATGTCCATACTGCCACGGGGACGAGGTTGTCATTATTCATGGAAAAAGCAAGGACTTTTTAGGCAGAACCCGGTGGAATGTATCCTCGGTAAATATGAAAAAGTATCCAGACCGATTTATAGACCCGGATAAAAAAGAAGGAAAAAACAATGAACAAAAATAGAATAATATTGCTAATTGCCGTTTTTGTCGGAGTAATCTTCACTCTTCAGCTTGAAGTACTTTCTATAACCTCTGAAACAAAACCTGTGTCATTAAATGGCAACAGTAGCGGTTCTGTAACTGGAACAGGAAAAACCTATCAGGAAGCATTTAAAGATGCCAGGAACAAAATGCCTAAAGGAAAGTCCTGGTATAAGGCCACGACAAATAAGAAAAACGGAAAATATCACGTAACATTATACTACAAATGAAAGGCTTACAGCAAATGAGGCACTTACTTCTCTTTACAATCCTGGTACTTTTAATCAGTAGCTTTCCAGCTTTTGCTAGAATCGGCGAAACCGAAGCACAATGCAATATCAGATATGGCTTGCAAATCAGCGCAATAAAAAAAGGCAAAGATAAGATAATCACTTATCGCTTTAAACCTAATGGAACCAATTTTAATGTGGAAGTACATCTTTTAGCTGGCAAGGTAGAATCCATTATTTACTCTCGAAAATCATTACCTATCGACAGTTCGGAAATCAACGCCATATTGAATGCAAACTCCAGAGGGAACTATTGGAAAGAAGTAAAAGTTGCTAATTCACGCATAAGGTTATGGAAATGTTCAAATGCAACTGCCTTATTGATGTCTTCAGGCGGAAATTATGTCTTCCTGATAAAAACAAAAGTATGGGACAATTACGCAAAAAGAAAACAGAATAATGACCTGAAAGGTTTGTAACCTCTTCTATTTTTCACGGCTCCACTCTCATTTATCCGGGAGTGGAGTTATTTTATTTTCAATTCGGACTTTTTCTACTGTCTGACTGTAGATACAGTAGATATTTCAGGCTTTATATTTATTTTACTAAATATAGCTTGCGACAGGTATGCAAAATGCTTTTTACATGCCCTGTAACTAGCACTTTTCATATGCCACTTCTCATGAATCTTTCAAAATATTTCAACAAACGATGATACCTTTCAGCAAGTTCGTTATCTCCATCATATGTATATTTATGATGCTTAATTTTAACAAAAGTGAATGCTTCTTTAAAATATTTATTTTCTATCTTACCTTCAGTCTCCCTCCTGAAGCATTTTCCAAGATAGTGCAATATCTTATGCCTATCAGGGTCTTTTCTGAATAATTCAGTGCATTTTTGAGTATAACTATTATCAATAGTACTTATTTCATAATCCCCATAACGATTAATGTAATCTTCTAGCTTTCCCCCTACTACAATACGCGGGTATTGTGCTATTTTTGACTCTAAATCATAGGCATCTTTTATAACTGGACCATACAGTTCATTCTTGTATAATTCACATCCAATGCCAATTTCTATTCCACCTCTAATTGGGCAATTAGCTACGAAGCTTAATAAATTAATAGATGCGCACAATAAAAGTAAATTATATATTTTTTCTATTGCTGAAACTCGCTTCCTTTCATCATATAGTGGAACAAATAACATAAGACCATCTGGAAGCCTTTGTTTACGAATTGGACAACTAATTGAATTTTTAATATTTCTAATAACTTCTGCTTCTGGATTATCCTCTTCTATTTCTTCTTCACCATTAACAAAATCATCAGGAAACGTATCAAGCCCAGAAAGCACTCCACGCACCCATATAATACTCTTAATATATTCAATTTTTTCATTTTTGCTTTTTGGCAACTTTTTTAATTCTGCTATTTGTTCTCTCTTTCCAATAAGATTAATATATGCGACAACATAATTGCCAACATTATAAATCTCGTCATCTTTTTTTGCATGTTTATTCACTTTAAAATTCCTTATATAGCAGGTGCAAGGACAATACGATATCCAATTTCAAAATTTGTATTACTAGGTGGACGCGTCCAAAGCGATGCTACTTTACCCGGAGTTACCATACATGACGCTCCACGGATAATGTATTCAGAGCCAACTTGCCCTACCGGGTCAGATACTCCATCAAAATAATTGGGTATTATATCTCCAACATCTTTTTTATACACTGCACGGTCAAAGCACCATTCCCAAACATTACCGCTCATATCATGGATACCCAGTTCATTAGCTTTTTTCAACCCGACATCTTTTGGCTTGCCCTTAGCGTTCACACCATGCCAGCAAACTTCATTTGCATCGTTGCTTCCGCTATAAGTAAAGCCTTTACTTTTTATACCGCCACGAGCAGCAAACTCCCATTCAGCACTGGTAGGCAAACGATAAATGTAACCTTTTGGCAATCGACCTTTTTGTCTTTCAATATCTGTCAATTTTTTACAGAATTCCGTTGCCATACTCCATGACACCATTTCAACCGGCTGATTATCCCCCTTATACCCGCTGGGATTATCTCCCATAATACTCTTATATTCTTTCTGGGTAATTTCATATTTACCAATCCAAAAGCCTTTGCTTATCGTTATATGGAATAACTTGAAAAAACGGTGTGGCCCAGGATAATATCGCATCCTTGTTTTATAGGTTCCAGGTGCAACCCATATCATTTTTATATTAGCCCCTGGGATAGTAAAGTTTTCACCGAACCTGCTTGAACAGCCACTAAGCAACATAAAAGTCAATATTATCAGAAAAGTATACTTAAGCCTCATCGCGATAACTCCAATAGAACATTTTGCCGGAAATAATATTTTACCTACTTGCCCCAATGAATAAACTTTAACATTAAATCGTCTGATTTCAATTTCATTATTGCCAGCATACACATCTCCGCTCATGTTCGAGGAAATTTTTATTTGTCAAATGCAAATTTTTCTACTGTCTACTGTCCGACAGTAGATACAGTAGATGTTTTTGACTTTTATGCTTTATTATATATGACCTTCAGGTTATAGTCCGAATAGAAAGGATTGATTATGGTCTACCGGTTATTCAAATCATTGAGCTTTGTCATAATGGCAGGGGTTTTATTCATATCATTGGCAATTCATGGGGCTGATAAGAAAGGCGGCAGGAAGCATGCCTTTGTGTTTAAAATCCATTCTGACCTTAAACCGATGAAATTCGTTTTGTATGACATCCCTAAAAACAAGTACGAGTTCAAGAAAATTGAAATTTACCATGCAAAGGAATCATCTCCCTTTCAAACTCTTGACGGGGGAACCGCCACACCTAACCAATTTAGGTTAATCGAATGCCTCGACATGAACTTTGATGGATATAAAGATATCCGTAGTATCGAAGAGTTTGCATCTGGCAACACAAGATATCATGTATGGCTTTACAATCCAAAAACGGAAATATTCGATTATCACCAGGAATATAGAGGGTTAGTATCCCCCCATTTCAATAACCATACGAAAACCATCCATACCTGTGCCGTTGGCGGACATGCTTCCGCTATCCACGTTGCCGAAGAATATAAGATTATCGACGGCAAATTGACCTTACTGAAAAGATACAGACAGTATTACAACAAAAAGGACGATAACTATCTTTATATCGTCTGGAAGCGTGTAAATGGCAAGATGAAGGAAGTTGAGCATGGAGTGGTTCCTGATAAATAGAGGCATTATTTAACAAGTATGATATTATTGAAATATATCATTATCTTACTACTTTTATCATGATTTCCTGAAATGTAATATTGAGGTATTTTTTTCTGTAAATAACGCACTACCGCTTCATTTAAAATTTCCCGAATGGTCTTATCTTTGAGTTTGATATTGATGAATGGGATTTTGAATTCAAGATTAACCGCATTAATATTTTTGAATGCAGAACCATCAAAACCACCAGGCCTTGATATAGAATCGCAATATCTGTGAAAAATAAATCCTGCCAGGACCGGGGTGAATTTTTCGTCAAACGCCTTAATGGTCTTATTTAAAGGCCAGCTTTTATCGTCAATCAAATCGCTCTGAATTAAGTTCACAACCTTGTTATCGTATACTTTCCAGGTGAATCCACCCACCTTACCGGAAATAACCTGTAATATTCGTTCCAGAGGCACATTTTCAAGGTCAAACGAAACCTTTTTGACCATAAAACAATTTTTAAACTTGAAAGATTTATACTCAAAAGAATAACCGAAATTTTTCTTTTGCGCCAAATCATACATTATTTCATTGATTCTTACATTATTATACTTTACATGCTTATATTTAACTTTTTTTAAGTCTACCTGAATACTTTCTCCGGCGAGATTATAACAAGCCAGTATAAAAAACAAGGCAATGGTTATTCTGATATTAATCATAAATATTTCCCTGCAATAAACTCAGATTTTATAATTTTGCTGCTCTTTTTATCAACAATAACAACCCCAGATAGTAAAAGATACTTACTTTCTATAAGTGTAATAGAATATATCAAATGCTCATGAGTCACCTTATTAAGATATGGCTTGAGGGCTTTTAAACCACTAGCAGTGACAACCTTCCCTTTGGAGAATTTTTCACTTGCAAGTTTAAGGGTAATATGCTCATTGCCAGTCGTTTTGTTCTTTTCAATAAAATCCAGAATTTCTGGTCCATCGAGTTCTTTATTAGCACCACTCGTTCCACAGCCATAAAGATAAATTGTTAATACTCCTGCCATAAAAGTATTAAGAATAGTTTTAGACAGCTTCATTATATTCCCCTTCTGAGTAAATTATATTGCTTTGGCGGATTGCTTTTCTTCAAATCCTTATCAAATTCGGTAAATACATTTTTTGCCATATTCAAATCAACTTCGCCGGTTGTTCCATCCTCGAAAAACAATTTAACCTTTCCGCTCCCTTTAGCTTCCCATTGACCTTGAAGCAGTAACGATTTTGTTATTTGCCAACCAGTGACATTTGTCCAGTAACACAATATCAAAAATTTTCGACTACTGACTAATGCCAGAGTGCATCTAATCCCACCTTTTCCTGGTCTATTATTTATGAATTTTTGGATGGATTGATGGGGCTTTGTAAGTGCTTTAAATCTTAACGGAGCATCAATACAACTATCGGGCAATGCTTTTAATGCATTTGAATCAGGTTTAGTTGTTCCAGCAGACTCTAGACAAATTTGAAACCTTTCAGTTTTAGATAAATCCCAAATACCAAGCAGATTTTTCTCTGCCAGATAATCACCAGATACATCGAAAAACTCATCAACTCTCCGTTGGGCCGGACTCTTTAGAATAAGACCACATCCCGAAAACATTACTATCAATAGAATCGCTAAAATGCATCTTCCTGTTTTCATTTTACCTCGCAGGTCTCAAGTTTTATTTTTCTGAACCGTTTAATTATATGCGATACCTTAAAAATAAAATAGGTAATTATGATGCCATATAAGGCAGAATTACAGATAAAGAGAATCAAGTATATGTAGCGCATTGACAGATTAGGTCTTGCTCCGAGTTTGTACAGAAGCCAGCCAGGAAGAAAAAAGATTGCAGATAATACTGTAAGCAAATCTCTACTGGCTTCCGATATATAATGACGCCCGTTCATTCCTTCAGAAAAGGATTTTATGACAAAGAACATAACTATTGATACTATTGCTAAGTGAAACAGCGATATAACAATCCAGGTAATTATGAATTTCTTTGACAACTTCATGGCAAATCCATTTTTACGTTATTAAGTTCTATTTTACCTGTCCAAAGCAGTTTCTTATCATACTTCAAGGAAGGAAATCTACGGTAAGAAGTAAAAATCTTTTTGTATTTATCCTTATCAAATTCAATAGAGTAGTCAACATAGTAAACCCCAGGCTTCAAAGCTCTCTGATATGAATATACATTAAATACATAATTATTCTTTTTCACGGGTATTGCATAACCGTAGTCGTATGTATCGAATTCAATTGTTTCTCCCGGCTTGATGGTGATTACTTTAAATGGCTGTCCTCCGCTTCTGCAAACAACATTACTTCTCTTTAAATCGCGTCCCCAGAATGATTTAATCTTAAAATTACCGCCATTGTAAACACATTTGAAAAACTGGATTGGTTTGTCCGAATCGTTTCTAAGCAAGAGAATAGGATGGATGATATAAAAATTTGGCTGATATCCTGAGAGAGTCCTGCTGTCAGTGAATTTAAATACAAGTTTACCCGATAATCCATCACTTGGTTCTGACCACTCAGGTGCATTAATTCTTGGGAATATAATGGCAAAGTAAAAATAGCTGGCAATGACAACGCAGGATAATACTGCGAGTAAAATAATCCACAATATTTTGGTTTTTTTCTTCATCGCTTTCCAGTCTGACGGGGAATACTTATTTATCCAAATCAATCATTCTGACTTTACCATCCCATCCCAAAACAAACAGCATCTTATTATCAGGAGACACGATTAAATCACGTATAGGCATAATTGCATACGGGAATGCCTTTACTCCTATTTTAACATCAATTTCACGTTTTATTTTGCAATTGCTGGTGTCAAGTTCGTATATCTTGTTTATTCCACCAAGCCATAATTGCTTATTGGTCTCTTTGCAAGTTTCTATTTTGAACATATTTTCCCTGGAAGCAATCCATATATAATTGGGACATGCAAAACCGCAAGCAACCAAATTCTTACCGATATTATGCTTTTTCTTGCTAGTTAAACTCCATTTATTACCGTCAAATTTCCAGGTCATAAGAAAATTATATGTTATACAAACAAAAGTATTTTTATCTAAAAAACATTGCTGAGAACTGCTCCCTTCATCTGCCGATGCAAAATGATATAATTTGAACTCCTGAATTCCCAATCTATCCATTGGTTTTTTTTCCGCGTCAATGGGATTGCATTTGAATATTGCTAAAGAGCATGACTGTGGAACATCTGAAATATTATGAGTTAATATTGCAACCCATTCTCCATTTCTGGAAAAAGAAATATTATGTGCGAAACTGCCGGATATTTTTCGTTCAGTGACTATTCTATTCTGTGATAGAACTAGATAACGAGAAGAAACCAGAAAGTATTTGCCATCTCCGTAAAAAAATAGCTTTGAAACAGATGAAAGCACGGGAAATCCTATAAATTTAAATTTCAAATCATGCAAATCCAGTTTAAAGATTTTGAATTTTTCAAAAAACGGTTTTAGAGTCCTAATTTTCTTAATATCCAGTTTCGGGTCATTGTCATTACTCAAGACTTTATATGTAAATAGGCATTTTTTATCGGGGAAATAAGAAATCTTAAAATAGTCCATCCCAGTTGTATGTCTGAATATCGGCCTTGGGGATTTTACCGGTAGTACGATAACTTCTTTATTTTTGGTGCATAACGCTAATGCATTTAGACTTGGGATAAAGTCCATTGCGGTAATCACAAAATCATCTTTAATTTGTAGGATTTCTGTTTTTCCCTGTGAAGAATTATTTTCGGAAGCGAATGATGATATTGTACAGCAAAAAGAAAATGTACAAAACAGACATACCAATAATGATTTAAATCTTGGCATACTATATTCCTTTCAAAGCTAAGATACTCATATACGAATCTTACCTAATATATGCCCTTGAGAAGAAAGTTCAACGTCAAGTTATTTACCTAAAGAATAACTATTCGTGGGTTCAGTTTTTCAAGGGATAGCCTGACATGTGGGTAGAGTACCCTTGCGCCTTTTTACAGCCACAAAATAAAAGATTTTTAGAAGCCCCCTGTCTTCCTATTTGCATTGGTAGAACTAAAACCAATGTGAAAGGAAAAACTCATGCGTACCGTATTGCGGAGTCATTCGGAAGTAGCTCATTATTGGGCTAATCAAATTCAACCCGAAGGTAAGGCTAACAACATGTTCTTTGAGGGGAAAAGTATCTTCTCATACGGGCATCATTTCGAGATTGCAAGATTTGTCAGTCCGTCAGTGGTTTTCTATAACGCTGGTTCTTATTCGGTTTCCACCAGCAAGCATCAGTCAATTGTCAGTGGGGCTATTCCTGCCTACTATAAAGTTTTTACCGTTAGAGATTTTACTGACCACCTGGAAAACGTCAAATCCTATCTGGAACAGGTTCATAATCTCCAGTTGAAAGCAACCAGAGCACGAGTTTATAAAGACTATTATCTCCGGGAGTGTAAAAGCCTGATTCTAACCTTGCGGGATTACCTGAACGTTTTCAAGGTCAAAGGACTATCCAGGAACACGAAAAAGCAGATTCAAACGCTGATAGAAAACGTTGATAATGTACTTCCTGAAGATGTAGAAAAAGCCCTAAAAGAGCAGGAACGGAAAGAACGTCAGGCCCAGGAAAAAGCGTTAAAGCAGGACATCAAAGACTGGCGAAACGGCAAGCGCAATTATCTTTCCAGGGCTTTGCTCTATGCTTACCTGCGAATCAAAGACAACATCATTGAAACGTCCAAAGGGGCAACGGTCAAGATTGAAACCGCCAAAGTCCTTTGGAAGCTCTATAAAGCCGGTAAATCGTTCAAAGGCTTTAAACTCGATGGATATACCGTTATCGGTCTGGCCGGAAACATCCTCAAGGTTGGCTGTCATAAAATCAAAATGCAGGAAATCAACCGGATAGCAAGAGAACTCAACTGGTAAACCTAAGCCCTTCGGGGCTTTTTCACATAATAAATCAACTTATCCAATACCCGCAAAATAGAATCTCCAGGCCAAAACAAGGGAATTAACCATGAGAACCATCGGAGTATCGCTTTATGAGTTTGACGAACTGTCCGAACCGGCAAAGGACCGGGCTATCCAACACTACCACAATATCAACACGGATTACGAATGGTGGGATTCAGTTTATGAGGACTGGCAAACCACGCTTGCCGAACAGGGATTCACTAACGCCAAGATATATTTCAGTGGTTTCTGGAGTCAGGGTGACGGCGCATGTTTTGAGTCTGAAATTGACTTTGACCGCCAGTTTGAATTGTTCAAGGCATCCATGCTTGAAAATGGCAACGCCAGAATGCAAAGAGCATTCCGGAATCATGAGAACTGGATATACGATTATCTGTATAATGAAACGACTTACCGAATTGTCAGGACCAGTTCCAGATACAGTCACGAATATTCCGTAAAAATCGAACCGGACTGTCACCGCTACACCAAAGGCATCCTGAACGACATCTATACCGGTTTTACCGCATGGCTTGAGAATCAACGGCTGGAATTCTCCAGGCAGATTTACCGTGACCTGGAAGCAGAATATGGATATCTCTCCAGCGATAAGGCCATAATCGAGACCATCAGGATAAACGGATTTGAATTCACCGGCAACGGAGAAGCGGCATAAATGACTTTAACGGCTGCCCCGCTGAAAACACCACATGCTTTAGACGGGAAGTCTAGGGAGTATTTACTTCGGAAGATACTCCCGTCTTTTTTTGATTCGGAATATCGCTGGTTTGAGTACCGAATAGATGTTTAATCCAGACTATTAATCTGCCTGTCAGATTTCCAAAGTACCAATAGAAAGCGATTTGTAATATCAACGTTAGTGGTATGTAAAATACGACAATTACAGTTGGAAAGTCACGAAATAAGAATGAAAAGCAAGCATCGCATATTTCTCTTGCGCATACTGCTGCTGGAAAAATGGAGTAAAGAATGGCTTGTCGCGCAAAGCTAGCTTTTACACAGTTGATATCAGGAGTAAGTAACCCTCTCACAATGAAAATATCAAGCAACCAGAATCCGAGGGTAATCAGACCCCATGCAAGAGAAATCCTTGTAGTAATCTGTTTTATTCGCTTATCTTTCATGTCACATTCTAATTCCGAATCATGCTTTATTCAACCTTTTTTTATCCAGGGGTACAGAAAAACGTCCGTTAAACTGGACGCTGAATATTGTCATACTCCAGGCTCAAAATAATCGCCGATTTCAGACACCCTTTTTCTAAACGCCAACCCAAGGAGGCAGAACATGAAGTGTATAATCTACACCAGGGTATCAACTGTGGACCAGAATGTCCAGAACCAGTCTAAAACCTTGACCGATTACGCCGCGAAGCAAAATTGGAGGGTAATTGAGGTAATTTCCGATACTGCTTCAGGTGGTAAGTCGGCAGAGGAACGCCAGGGACTTAAAAAGGTCTTTGAATTAGCCCACAGGAGAAAATTTGACGTATTGCTGTTCTGGTCACTGGACAGGTTCAGTCGTGAAGGGAGCAGGAGAACGCTGGAATACCTGACCCGGCTTGATTCGTATGGTGTCAAGTGGCACAGCTATACCGAACAGTACATTTCATCTCTCGGCATCTTCAGTGACGCTATTATCAGCATCCTGTCGTGTCTTGCCAAGCAGGAACGGATAAGAATCTCTGAAAGGACCAAAGCTGGCTTGGAAAGGATACGTGGTACGGTTAAACTTGGCAGACCTAGGACCGCCCCCGCATTGATAGCCAAAGCCAAACAACTGCGTTCCTGTGGGAAGTCATACTCGTCAATCGGACAAGCTCTCGGACTAAGCAAAGCCAGGGCATATCAACTCTGCCAGGAAGATTAAAACGAAAGGACACACAATGAACAGCACCGCAATTAACAATTATCCTGAAGTAAACGAAAAACTTGAAACTATCCCCATGATGACAAATGAGGAACGGAAGGAAGCTATCGACTTCGGAACAGGTGAAAACCTTATCCGGCAAATCCTTGACGATTATGAGGCTGTCGGCTTAGTCGGAGAGAACCATAATAAACTGCTCTGCTATCTGGCTTCGGTTAGCCGTAAAATGCCTGTTCCGTTAAACATTTTGGCTCTGAGTTCTTCCGGGGCTGGAAAGTCTACCCTCCAGGATAAAACCCTCAAATTCGTTCCTGATGAAGATGTGGTCAGGGTCAGTTCCCTCACTGATAAGGCGTTGTTCTATAAAGACCGGTTCGCCTTAAAACATAAACTCTTAGCCCTTGAAGAGGCGGCAGGGATGAAGGATACCTACTCTATCCGTACTCTGATTAGCGAAGGGTATCTGTCGATTGCCAGGGTTAGCGGCACTGAAACGATTGAAAAGCAAGTCGAAGGTCCTGTCTCGTGCTTCCAGACTACCACCAATCCTGAAATCAACGCTGAGACCAAGAGTCGATTCTGGGTTATCGGTATCGATGAATCCAGGGAACAGACCAGGAACATCCTGGAACTGCAACGCTATCAGCAAACCCTCGAAGGCATGATTGACCGGGTTCGTACAGAACACGTCCAGAATAAGCACAAAAACTTCCAAAGGCTGTTAAAGAAGTGCAAAGTAGTGAATCCCTATGCCAATGAACTTTTCTATGGAGATGACCGTCTTCAGGCCAGGAGAGACCAGCCGAAGTTCCTGAACCTGTGTAATGCTGTCGCCTTCTTACGGCAAATGACCAAGGAATTCAAGTTCTACCAGGACGACAAAATAGAATTCGAGTATATCGAGGTTGACCGGGAAGATATCCGCATTGCGACAGAACTGGCAACGGAAATCCTTGGAACGTCCCTTGATGACCTGAGCATCCCCGCCAGGGATTTACTTGCACAACTTGACTCAATGACCCCTGAAAATGAAAAACGGACCACCTATACCTTCACCAGGACAGAAATTATGAACTTCACCGGATGGACAAAAACCAGACTCCATATCCACCTGAAGGAACTTATCGACCTGGAACTGGTGGTCAAAGAATCCGGTAAAAAGAACTGCCTCCAACACTATAAACTCCTCTACCAAGGCGAAACCGAACGAAAATTCCTCATCGGCTTAAGGTTTTCATGACCTGTTCAACCGGTATTCACCCGCCGTTCACTGACTGTTCAACACCATTCCCAAAGAAATATTTTTTAACTCGAATTTATCTACTGTATCTACTGTCCGACAGTAGACAGTAGATGATTTTGAATACTAAAACTTTTAACTAAAACTCCCATTTTAATATATCATCCTATTTATTTCTAAGTCTATTCATTTTGTAACTTTTCCAAATTTCATCTAAATCATTTTTCTCTATCAATTCTTCAATTAGCGATAGCGCTTTATTGGAATATCTTTTATGTTTTTGCGTTCCAATTTTTATCAATTTAAAATATTCAGAATTTTTTTGAATATCATACTTCTCAATTAATGCCAATAATTTCGGCTGTGTAATGCCTAGTTTTTTGGTCATTTGCCTTAACCCAAGATTATAAAACCCTAACTCGTTCACTCGTTTTATTGCGACAACGGAAGTTTCGGGATTATCGCCATTTACTAAATGAATAGGAACACCTTCTTTTTTTGTCAATCTCAACGAGATTTCAGTGCCATTCCCTGACGACGTAAGATTTAGAGATGCCACAGATGGAAAGATATCCTCCCATTTATCCCCATTTATTATTTTTTGAGCAATTTTCTCTAACTCGGCATTGCTAGGTTGAGTTGTTTTTTCTCCTTTAAATGAAGC
The DNA here is from genome assembly GCA_963678815.1 of Victivallales bacterium. Classification (GTDB taxonomy): domain Bacteria; phylum Verrucomicrobiota; class Lentisphaeria; order Victivallales. The sequence goes on along the minus strand of OY787460.1, from coordinate 658,144 downwards.
TTCAAGAATTGCTAGTGGCCTCAGACGTGCTTTTGCCTCAGTTTTCTTTCTATTCCCAGGTTGAAGCAACTTCTTCATTTCTTTCATTTCAAATCTAAACAGAGCAGAAATATCCTTTGGCACGATTGTTGCAATAGGCAAAACTCTCTTGGGTAATCTTTCTGACAATTTAATGTTGAAAGTGCAAGCCAAGATGTCAGAAAAAAGCGTAACTCCAGCTTGAAGATGTAAGTACAATTGCTCTTCAGAAATATCAAGAAGATAATGTTGAGCCGCATCTCTCAGGCTATTTATCACTTGCAAAGACAATGCTTGTTCTTCACTAAGAAACTTAATTTTTGAATCGCTGATTCCTTTACGGATACATGCATCAAATCCAATTGTATTAGGCTTTTTTTTCTCTCTGATTTTTCCTCCTTTATGCAAAATTGCGGCCTTAAGCAACATTTCAAAGCTATGGTCAAGTAATATCAAAGTAGAAGTTGCTCTTCCTCTCTCTGAAGGCCTGTTGAACAATTCAATTGCCAAAATTAGTGAATCAACTCCAACATGAAGTAGTAATTTTGCTTCTTTAATCATATTACCAACGAATCATTATCTTGTTAGAATAATATCTTTTTCTCCGGGCTTCGTTGAGTTATCGCCAAACAATTGTGTCTGCGTTTTAGTCTTTTCTCTGTATGGTCTATTTATTATTTCTATGCTATGCTTTGGGAAGTATGTTTTTAGACTATTTAAGGTTTTTTCAAATGTAAACTCACGTGCATCCGTTCTCACATAAACAGCACACTTTCTTTTTGCTATTTTTGCACAACCACTAAAGACATCATTTAAAAGATTCTCATATTTTTCTTTTGATAAAAATCTATTTTTTGAGTCTTCACTTATCATTTTTGGCTTGGTATCACCTCCTAGCAACCATAATCGCAACCATTGGTCGTTGTGATAATTTGTTATAGACCAATAAGGAGGAGAAGTAAATATTAGTGACACTTTTGATTTTTTCTGTTTCATCTCAGCTTCAATTTTTGGAAGCAGTGAAGTGCTATCCCCTTTGTATATAGAGCAGGACCTTAAGCTAGGTGCTCCTTTTAAATAACGCCAATTAATTTTCTTTAAAATTAATTCATATGGATTTATTTCCGGCGGGACATTAAGATTATTATCTATCCACCAATTTATAGAATAGTTTGGTGACATTGCCTTCGTTTGTCGCATTTGATTGGACAATCCTTCGCCTAATTTCCCATGCAAATAAACTAATAAGAACGCCATCAATGTAGTGTCAGTCATATCGGAAGTCCAAGCTAAATGTGTTCTTGCTGACAACAGAAATAATAGTACATCTTCACAAAAGCAATATCTAAAAAATTCAGGCAATTGTTCGATTTCATGTCCAAAATTGATTCTCGCCAAATATATTTCCATAAGCCTGTCTTGCACGGATTTTATTTTTGCAGGCTTAATTTTAACTTGCCCATATATCCACCCAACTGGATTTATTTCTATTCCTATACCTTTTCTTTTCAGTGCTCCCCCCACAAAAACAGTAGTTCCTCTTCCTGCAAAAGGGTCAATAATGCAGTCCCCAGGAGAGGAGTATCTGCTAATAACGCTCTTTGCAAATTTAACAGGAAACATTGCATAATATGGGCCGAACCTTGCCCACCTTGAAATTGCGCTATTATAACCATTTAAAATTAATGTATTAGACTGCTTTGCCATATCACGGTCGCTCTCTTATTTCTCTTGCAATATCTTCAAAGATACGACGTCCCAAATTAAGGGGAATAGACGCTTCTGCATGTGCCGTTACAATTGGCATAACAGAATTATCATATTTATTTGAAACTACCTGGTCCAAAACATCCATAACATCTTTAAGCCTTGGATATTGATTGTGGGTAGCTGTATTTGTATTTCTTTGGAATTTGTCATAAACAGCCAAATTAACCACAAGCCTATAACCAGATTTCGTTTTATATAAAAATTTCCTTCCAAAATAAGTATCTAAACCATAAGGCTTTAAACTTTTAGAAAAAATAATGTTTTCTTTTATGTATTTATCAGAAAGGAGAAGTGCATTTGCCTTAGGAAATATATCAGGGATATTATCTACTGATGTGTCTAAATCTTCAAAATGATTTGCAAATAATCCTGACTTTTCAATGCCAATAATAATAATATCCTGATTGTTAAATTTTCTAGACAAATCATTAATCCTCTCAAGCTCTTTAATTATCGGCTTTGTGAGCCATGCAGAGGTACTATATACAGCCAATGGACCATCCATCATAAATACAATATTTCTCAATGTCGCAAGCCAACCACGTTTTTCAAATGCCCTTAAAATGTGAATCAACCATAATCTTTCAATGACAAGCATCATTTGACCGTACATTTCTCCACAAGTTCCAATATCATTCATCAGTTCGTGGAGTCTCAAAGCATCTGTCGAATACAAAGTGTTTTTACAGGAAGGGCATGTATATTGCCCTAAATTAAATTCTAAATTATGGTCACAATTGTCATGAGGACATTTGGGGAACCGCCCTTCATTCCGATTTTTAAGCAATTCCTCATATGTTTCAAGAAGAGTTTCCCCTTCATTAAAAACAATCGTGCCCTTTAAGGTTTCATAAAACAACCTACGCATTGAAGATTTAGCAGAATCTTCATCGTCTATTATTACATTGCAACCGGGGATAACTAAATCAATTGAAGAAGCTTTTTCTGTTTCTCGGTAATCTACTGGATTAATAAACTCTTGTTTTTCAAGTTCTCTGATTCTCTCTAGTAAAATCAAAACTGAGGCAATAGTAACATAGCCATATTCAGCGCCAGGAAAACCATTCTCTACTTTTCTCGCATTATAACTGCCATCAATGGCAAGTATCATGTCTGGCTTGAACCCTACTCTTTTCAAATCAGTTTTTGAGGATAAATGCAATTCTTTGAAGTCTGGTTTATGTGGTCCATGGTGAACTTTTAGGCGCTTTGTTAAGCCATTAATTTTATCGCTATCAAGTATCCTTCTCAAAGGTTCATAAGATGCATATTCATTTTCAAAGGGCATTTTAATTTCCCTCAAGCACATCGAATTTTTTTACTTGAACTGGTATAACGAAATAATTACTTAAAGTTTTTACTCTAACAAATCCCTTGTCTTGCGCTCTTCTAATTGATGGTTCAAAATCTTTAAAATCATAGAACTTACATAATTCCCTTGTTTCATCAGTATTATTTAAATGGCAAATAAACCAATTTGCTGTATTCTTTAAAATATTTTTTTGGATACTGCTAACCTCTTGGGTTATATATACTAATCCAATGCGAAGCTTTGCCCCTTCCTTTGCTGTTCTAACCCAAATATCTTTATAATCTTTTTCAGAGTCAGGAGGCAAAATATTATGTGCTTCTTCTGCATAAACAATTATATCTGGAGGAATTTCTCCCTTTATGAAACGTTCTTTGTTTTTTTCAAATATTCTACTTATTATTCTTTTTGCAGACATGCTATTCAATTCAGAGTCACCCATTGACTGGTCTATAATTACAAGCTTACCGGCAACAAGGTCCATATATATATCATCAGCATAATCTGCACTAGTCAATGAAGAATGTTGCGGAATTACTTGTCCGATTAGCCTAGTCCCATTTTTGTATTCAAATATTCCGAGTAATTTCTTGAAATCATCATCTGCCCATGTATCACCAGATGCTTTTGGTCTTTCGCTAACGTACCATGTTTCAAATGATTTATATTTTTCGTTATTGCTACGGATAAATCGTTCTAAAACTTCAAATGCTTTTGATAATTCGTTCCAAGTCGGTTTTTCTTTTTCTAAAATGATTGCAGCTGATTCAAATTCTGCATCATTCTCTTCTTGTCCTGCACTTCTAAGAGCTTTTATTAATTCTCGATTAAAAAGCTTTTTGGTTCTTGGGGATAAATTATCAGGAACCTTAAAACCTGCCTTATTTAAAATTGCTCTGTAAACTAAAACTTTTCGCAAATATCTTGTTAACTCACTACTCCCATGTCCAGAGGGTCGGTTATCAAAAGACACTTGCATAAAATTTGTTATATATTTTACTTGATTTGTATTTGCAAGAGTAGCATTTATAATTTCCTTACCTTCTTGAAGATTATCATCAAGGTAAAAATTAAGAAGCATTAACTTTCTATCAGGGTCTTCTGGATGGGAAGTAATTCCATATGTTGCTACTTCATCGTTTTTTAAAACAGGACTTTTTATTTTCCAGATATTTTTTAAAGCATTTGCATTAAGTGATTTTCCATCTGCATCTTGAACATTTTCATTGGCATATTCACCATTAGGGTCAAAAATAATTTGCCCTATTCTTAAAAATTTATCTTTAGGATTTTCAGGATAACGAAGCTCATAAACTGATTTTGCAATAATTTTTGTTGTATTTGATTTCCCGGTTCTTGTCATTCCAAATAATGCGGTTTTCTGAGCAAGTAAATCAGCGGGATAAATATATACAGGAACATTATCTACATTTTGATACTTCCTGTTTGTCGATGCATATCTTATCTGCCCCAAAGAGACTTTTTCAGTTGTTCCATATTTTTCATGATGGTCATTCAGATTTGCAGCATCAATGAAATTTACAATATTCTCAAGAGCTTCCCCGTTTGGCTTATACACTTTCAAGCCCCTGTTTGGGTAGTAATTAGAGATATCGCAACCAAATTTTAATCCTAATTTTGATTGTGAATTATTCTCATCAAGCAAGTCAAGAAAAAATGTTCCAATGATTCTGCATTCAATCCCCGCGTAGCCTAAAAGTACACGGGTTTTGGCATCCATAGCGTCCTTGTAATCCCAATGAGTATCAGTTGAACCACTTATACGTTGAGCTGTTTCTACTCTTATACGTTCTGCATCTGCATCATGGGGTAATGGTGTAGAATCTTTAACTCTTAACAAAATTATTGATGCATCTTCTGATTGGAAGTCAACGGATTCTGAATTCGGACTAATTCTTGTCGCAATCAAAAAGCATAAACTTGGAATTCCCCCAACTTTCTTTCGCTCAAAATCGTGAATCTGTACCTTTGCAGTTTCATAATTTACAGAAAAAAGTTCTCCAACATATTGCTCTGGCTGAATCAACAGTGAGAACCAATTCTTTGCATCACGGGCATGCATATTCTGATGAGTATTTTCTATCGCTTTTTCAATAATATTATCTGAGCCTTGCATTAAAACAATTCCTTATTTATTCTATAATTTTATTTATACCATTATTATTTTCTTTACGCCTTCTACTGCATTGAATCTGATAGAATCCAGCCATGTTTGTATACGCCATAGGCAGAATAATAAATATTAATACTATTTTAGTACTTCTTCAAGTAGTTTTTAAGTCTTTATTCTTAAAGTTTTATGTAATTAAAGTGCAATTCTGACAGTACAAAACAATTAATTTCCCAGATTAACTCAAAGCCATCTACTGTATCTACTGTCGGACAGTAGACAGTAGATGGTATGCAGGTTGACTGATAATGGTGAAAAGAAGCTCCTGAAGGGTACAATCCCCCCCCAGGAGCTTGTGCCTTTAACAACTTATGCTGTTTTAAGCATTTCCATGGGAGCATTAACCGAAAATACGTAGGTATTGACTGGAGCAGTCTTACCCGAAGCAAACTTTTTACGGTCAATGCGTCTCTCGACAACAAAGTCTCCAAATGTAATAACATTGTTAGACTCCAAGTTCTTGAAGATACTCGAAAGTTTCCTGCCAACTTGTGACCAAACTTGCTGTTTTGCTTTTTCGTCAAGCTCATCATAGAAAGAACCACGAGCACCGGGCAGTTCGACATTCTCATGAGCCAGGACTTCGGAAATATCCTCAGTCATAAGCTCATTATCAAGGTAGCCAAATTCCTTGATAGCCAAACATACCTCCCGGAACCATTGGTATTGTGGACTGCTCATGCACATTTGAGCTTCCTGGTGTCCATCCAATAAAGGAGCACATCCAAAAAGGTTCTGCACTATCCAGTCCAGGCATTTAGCCCAGGTTTTTCTGTCATGCCGGTATTCGGATGTCTTCGGACATCCTCTGTTGCACCATTCGGTGACAACGGCAAAAACAGCACCCAGGTATTTCGACTGATTAGCCATCACGTGGTCAAGTACGTTGCCTTCGGAAAACTCCATGTACCTATAATCCATGGAACGCTTCCTGATTCTGACAACATTAACCCGGTTGGCAAGGTCTCTGGTCATCGCAAAATTATTTGACGTTGCCAGAATGAGGTATCGCCTTGGGTCAATCTCGACACCCGCGCAGTTCGGAACCCGTGCAATATGCGTGAATTCCGTCATGAACGATTCAAGTGCCGGACTGTCCACTTTGCCTCTTAAGTTATCAAAAGAGACAAACGGCTTACCTTTTACAAGCGCAGTATCAAAGCTTTCATCGAAACCACCAACTCCACCATTGCGCTGAGTGACAATACTTGCCGTCTCATTGTATATGGTAGTGATGAGTTTGTTCAGAAAACCTTTTCCAGCTTGGCTTTTGTCGGCTTCGACCATGGCAATCGGAACTCTGTCATTCAATATCCCTCCGAATACAAGAGCCGGAGTGATAATATTGGCAAGAGCACGACTTTTGTCGCTCTCCGACTGGAAATCAAAATCCTGAACCAGTTCCTTAAGAAGCTCTACGGCTTCTCCAAGTGGAACCCGTTCCACTTTGTTTCCCTTGGCAAGGATACCGGAAGCTTCATCGAAGCCCTCGACAATCTCGCATTTGCCATTTTCCCGCCTAACAATAACCGGACTGCTGGTAACAAGATTGATTGAAGGCAAGCCTTCCTTGAAAGGAGCTGATTCCATAATCCCTTTTGCAACATTATCACTGCATACATCAGGGGCTTCATGGAATTCAATCTCGCCTTTTACTGTACGCCTGTATCTCTTTACCAAGGTGGCTACTCTTTCAAATTCAGACTTGGCACGGCATGGATGCAAGACTTTTAAAATTTGCTCTCCTGTCCTGCGGTCAGTCTCAATGAAATTAGCTATTCCACCTCTGGAAAACAGTCGTTCGTCCTCGGGTTGTCTATTGAATACCCGACACAAATTTTCAGCGGTATCATTGTAAGTAACGCCATTGCCAGGTAATACAATAGCCGGTTTCTCGTTGTTGATGCTTACATTTACATTATTGTTATTCAGACTTTCCATTTGGTTCTCTTTCCGAGCGAATTTGCTCTTTTGTTATGAATCTTGGAGACCTGCCCAAGGCAAAACTCCGATTCTTAACCCAAAGAACATAATTGCACCCAAGGTGAACCTTTTGCACGTAAGGCATTTATACCTCCAAAAATAGAAAAATAATTTCGGGTACGATACACCGTACTACATTGTACCCTTTAACGATATGAGTACGGGATGCCGTTTCCCCTGTAGCCCTATATACGGACCCAGAGGGGCATTGAAATTATTACTCATGAAAGCCTCTTAGCTCAGGCTTTCTCTGTCTAAGCATTAACTGAGCTCTCATTGTGAGAGATGGGGTATAATAACTTCCCATGTTTAGCTGCAGCCGACAGGAGTCTATTTGAGGTATGAAGTTGCTAATTCATTTTTCTGCCCTTCCGATTGTTAAGGGTTTCAAATGCCTAGCGTCCACATCCTTGAAAAATGCAAATATCAACCTGCATGTCAAAGAACACCAGACGCTACCGTCTGACTGGAAAGAGAGTACACGTACCCTCCCCAGAATATATATAGTATATGATGTCATTTCCGGAAATTAAACCTAAAAAAAGTAAGTTTTTAAAGGAAATATTATATACAGATATCAATGAGTGTAAAACTCACCAATCCTTCCATCGGCAAAACGGGTATCCGCAGTCAACCATGAAAGCTCTCAGACGTTTTTCGATTCCGGTTTCAGGTCATACTCAACACTTGATTTGGAAAATCTGTTTCTGCGATTATACTATGAGAGAACTAGCACCCTTCTAGCACCCTTGAAGGGTATTTTAACAAAAAACTGGTGTGCTAATTTTGAAAAATGAGTTCAGATTTGGGAATTTGTATCCGAGTCCCACCTTCGGCACCACTTCTTAATTTTCGGAATTTATTCAGGAAAAAATGCTGATTTTTTCCTGTTGATTATTTTCCTGGCAGAAAATTAGCATATCTGGACAATAACTTACGGTTTCAGAAACTTTGAAAATTAGTAATTATTTAGCTTCATAAAGTTGCTTGCCTCGGAAAATTTTGACTTTTTCTTGGCCGATCAATTTTATCATTTATTTTGTCTTTGTTTCACTTATGTTCTTTTTCATTTTTATATGTGTAATACCAGCCTCCAAGTAGATATCGCCTTGTTGGATAAATCCAAGTTTTTTATAGAAATCTCTGGCGTGATATTGAGAAGATAACCAGACATCGGACAATTGCATACCTTCGGCAATATTAATCAGAGCTCTCATTATAATTTTACCAATTCCTTTGTGTCTGTATTGTTTTTTTACCGCGATTCTACCGATATGACCGTCAGGAAGTATTCTTCCCGTTCCAACTGGTTGATCAGCATCAAATACAAGAACATGTTTTGCTTCTAAATCCAATCCATCAACTTCTATGTGTTCTGGAACATTTTGTTCTTTTATAAACACGTTTTGACGTATTTCCCTGATTTCATTAATATATTCTTTATAATTTACAGTTTTTGCATTCATGATTTTTTTGTTTCATTTTTATGGTTTTATGTCTGGGGAAAAAATTATTGTTTTTTTCTTTCGCCTGCTCTTATCCGTTTTCTCAATCTCACAACTGTTCTATTTTACCCTCGACTTTTTCAAGCTCTAAATACTTACGAAAATTACAGATTGCGGGTAATTGTATTTTGCATGGAAAAAGCTACGTTTCCTACTCTCCCCGTCTGTATGTCCAAAACAGAGAAACAAGAGATTTCCCCGGAGACAAATCTCCGGGAATATCTCATATTTGATTTTTCCGTTTTCCTATTTATCATAATTTTTACCTGACTTTTCCAGACTTAACTTTTTCGAGTAATTTTTGCATGAACTCAAAAGAGCCTTGCCGCAAAGCAGTCACTGCTTCAGCAGTGCCAGACTCCTCCGGCCCATCCCGGTAAAGCTGAAAGCCACAATCATTACTTGCCTTTAGAATGCAAATCGGTATTAAGCTCAACTCATGTATAATCATATCATCCTTAACCAAGGTGAATGCATCTTGATAGTTGCAAATGCGAGTTAAACTTATCGGCTTTCATGGACAGCCGCACGATTTGCCAATGCGCAAAGTCGGCTTAATATAATGGATTTTTTCTTCGACCTTTTGTCCATTCAATTTTTTCATCAGTAATTGCACCGTCAATTCCGCGGCTTTTTCTACGGGTTGCCGAATCGAAGTCAAAGATGGTTGAATCATATCGCAGATGATGTCCAATCCGTCAAACCCAACTACCGCCACATCCTCTGGCACACGCCGCCCACTCAGCTTCAATTCCTTGATCAAATGTCCGGCAATGAAATCATTGGTGCAAAAAACAGCATCTATTTTCTGTTCGGCAATTGGCTTCAGCGCTTCGACGCCTGCACATTTAGAGGACAGTTTTATCAGCAATTCATCGCTGAGCGGAATGTTATGTTCAGTCAGAGCTTTTTGGTAGCCTGTCAACTTTTCCAGGTTGGTCTCCATGCGATTATAAACGAAACCTATTCGTTTATGGGCGTGTTGCGAGATCAAATGATCCACTACCATGAATGCGCCATCCCTTCTGTCAACAGTTACATTCATACCTTCAAATTTCAGGTTATAGCAGATATATGGAACGCGCTGGGCAATTACCTCCTCCAAAGTGCTTTTGTCCAAATAGCTTTGTATGAGTAAACCGTCGACACCACGAGAAAGGAACTCGCGGATAATCGTTTTTTCACGCTCCGCCTCCTCTCTCGAGTCACCGAGCATGGCGAAATATCCATTTTTCTCGATGAGGGAGTTGAACACGTCGATCATCAAGCTGATCACCGGCACCGAAAAAAAGGAACCGATGATACCGATAGTATTGGTTGGTAAACCGCGCATGCCCCGCGACATGCGGTTGGGGATGTAGCCCATTTCCCGCGCCGTTTTCCGGATAAGTTCTTTGTTGGACTCGGAGGCGAAACAGTTCTTCTTGTCGCCGAGAACTTCCGAAACGGTAGACACGCCCATGTTTAATTTCTTTGCAATGTCAATTAGTCTAATCGTCATTTGTTTCTCATCTTTCATGCTATCGAACGAATTGTTTCGTACAATGACAATTTTATTGTCTTCCAAGGAAATTTTCAAGGGGAAAATACGATTTTTTAACGAATCTCGACAAAATCGATATTAAAAGGTACGAATATTCATCATTGTTCGAGTCGTTTGCCCGTCGTTGAAAAAGAGCTTTATTTCACTGTCATCCCCCACGCGGTGAGATGATTGTGGTTTAATTTCAAAGATTATGTCGTCCGCTCCAGCGTGAGATGCATATACAGGGCGGCGGTCCAGCCATAGTCCTTGATTGCGCCGGTAACCAGACATCGCGGCCGACTTTGTAACGATCTGCTCCGGCTTTTCAGATGTTCCGGCGACAGTTTGGATTCCGCATCATAAAGTTCGAAAAAGACCCCCTCTTTCTGATACCAGCGGGTAATTTCATCGAGAGTGATGCGGCGAAGCTTCTCGGCAAGGCGGTGGTATCCATATCGCCGCAAGCCTTGTATCACAAGGTAGTTGTAATTAATCCACGTGGGGCCCCGCCAATAATCCTTAGTGTAAGCCGGTTCGCTCAGGGCTGTACTAGGTACTGGGAAATGAGCCCAAAATTCCTTCGGATTCCGAAGATGCTCGATCATCGAGGCGGCTTGTTCTTCCATGGCCGCCCCTGCGAACAAAGGTGTGAATGCAGAAACGGTTTTCACGCGAATGCAATCCCCATCGTGGCGCCGGTCATAGAAGAATCCATCTTTCGCATCCCAGAATCGCGTTTGGAGGACATGAATCAATTCCTGTCGTTTTTGTATTAAATCAGTAGCCGGTATCTGACCGAGAATCTCAGACATCGTTCTCAACATTTCGATTTCCTGAATAGTAAATGCGATGATATCTACCGATTCGACATCTTCGGCATTGTCGAATCGCGGGCTGTTGTCCATTCCGGTTTCACCGCTTCGGCAGAGAGGAAAAGAATATTCCTTTCGTATCGACCATCCCAGCGACGTTCCTTTCCGTTTAGCCCGATGCTGAAGCACCCATCGAATGAATTGCTCAAGGGGGGCAGCAATTCTGCCAAGGAATTCGCGCATCTCGTCTGACGGATTTCGTTTATAGATTTCCATGGCGCCCCAGCCCAGAACCGGTGGCTGAATGTTGGTAGAGCGGTAACCAGGCGACATCATATGTGGAATGAATCCATCGTTTTCCTGGTATGCGAAAACAGCTTCTATGGCTTCCTGGGCAAGACGGGGAGAGATGTATTGCAGACCCAGGGCATGGAATGCGGAATCCCATAACCACATTCTCCTGTGAGGCATTCGGTCCGGAGTAGTCCAACGTGTTTGGGCCTTGCCGGCAGGTGAATAGACCATCGATTTCAACACTGACATCGCCTTGTAATATGTTTCCGGCAACAGGCCATTCTCTGTATTGGGGGCTGGTAAGGTAGCGAAGAATTTTTTCTTTCGGTCAAACTCCGCGTCGACATCAAATTTCAATACTTTTCGAGCGCGGCTTTCCGCATCGGTTTGGCTGACCAGACTCGCGGAAAAGGCGAAGATGATTTCCCGGTCAGACGTTTTTGTAAGCAGGACGGCAAAAGTGTTTTCGTTCGACAGGTCAATCTTATTTTTCGAAACGGTTGCTGCTTCGGACGCATTGGCATTACAGCAAAATACAGGAAAATCTGTTGTTGTCCGTCCAAGCACGGTTCGATCATCGATCAGAACAAAAAGGATTTTTGCAGATGAAGAGGTGTTCGGCTTTTTGACGATGTAGCTTAATGCGTCTGAAAGCACAAGCCGTCGTATTACCTTAAATGGGAAGGCCGTCCGGGTATCGCACCATAACATCATGTCCTTTGGTTGTGTGATGTGGATGCCGAACCCGTAGTCTTCATCCATTACAGATCCGACCAGTTGATTGTCAAAATCGACAGTGCCATCCAAACCCGAAAACGCAATTAAGGCACCTGGGGATTTTCGATGTGGAAGTACATTTTCATTCATGATATTCTCCTTCTGCATCTGCTTTTTGCACATCCTGTCAGCCCAACCATAGGTTTGCCTTCAGCATCTTGTTATATGTCGCCCAGTACTCCGAATGGCGGCGAGGTATGGGCATATAGGGCCAGTTCCGCTAAGGCGGATTAACCTGTCTGTCGGGCTTGGGCGGATCAAAAATGTCCGGGGAAAAACGGGATTTTCCCGGACAGGCTCTATCTATGGTAAATTTTCTCACAGTTCCTCTTATGTCAATAAGTTTCTCAAAATCCGCCTTGCGTCTTCGAAATCGGACAAACGGCTTTCGCCGGCTTCTCTTTCTATTATATATGGCCCTATGAATCCGACGGCTTTCAATCTCCAAAACTTTTGAAATTAACTCACCTTACTTGAAAAGTTTAGCTATCGGCAGGTTTTGTTTTTTGGCATCTTCCACTACCAAACCGGCAATAAGCATGGCGCCTTTTTCACTGAAGTGTGTATTGTCTTTTCGCCCTTTTGGATAATTCGGATGTTCACCCGGAGCGAGATTCATGAACATCTTTTTCGATTTCTCGATTCCGAGTTCGTTTAATTTTTTAAGGCTGATGGCGTTAAGGTCGATTATCGGAGTTTTGGTTTCTTCCGCCACTTTTTTCATGGCTGCGGGATATCTACCAAGAGAATTGACGATTTTATCTTTTTTAACGGCACGTCTCACCACCGGGGTAACCAGTATCGGATAAGCTCCTTTAGCTTTGGTATCTTCAATATATTTTTTCAGATAGTTCTGATAAGTGCTGGACGGGTTCGTACGGCGCTTTTTGTCTTTTTTCGAGTCGTTATGTCCGAACTGAATAAAGACAAAATCACCTTTTTTCAATCCATCCAGAACCTTATCCCAGCGTTTTTCATCAATAAAACTTTTAGAGCTTCGCCCACTGGCAGCGCAATTTGACACTTTTACGCCGGATTTACAAAACCTGTCCATAACCTGCCCCCAGCCGTTCCGGGGATAACGACTTTTGGAATAGCTCGAAACAGTCGAATCACCTATAAGCCAAATAGTAGTTTCGGCATGTATGGATATCGCTGATAATATTATGGCGACAATTAATAACTTCATGATAATTTTTTTCCTTAAACGTTAAAGAGTTTATTTTCAAATAAGTTGATCTTTCCCCAAAAAACCGATTTTTTCAGACTCTCTTAGTAAATTCAATTTCGCTTATACGCTAATTCTCCTTTTTTAAACATGTCGTATGAAACATTTCGTATACAATCAAAATTATATTTTAATTTTCCAGAATGTCAAGAGTATGAATCAATTAATTGGTGAATTTAAAAAAAAACGCCTTACCCTCTTGACAATCTCCGAGAAAGACAATATAATACAATACGAAATGTTTCGTCCGAAATGTTTCAAAAGACTTGGCGATGTGACTGCTTATAATGACAAGTATATGAAGAATGCTTGTCAATAGGATTGAAAGGGAGATGGCATGAATAATTAAATGCGTTTGGTGAGTTTTCTCTGGATTTCATATATAAAAATATTGTAAAACAGGATTCGGAGCAGGCTGAATCATTATCTTGAACCAGGTATTGAGTTCGTAAAGGAATAACGATGAATGGATGGAAAAGTAAGTTTTGGATTTTGGCGCTGATAGGAATGACAGCCGGTTTCGTCTCGGCGGGTAGCAGCATTGGTGACAAGCCGCATGTGTTTCTTGAGCGGAATTCTCTCGCTGAAACGAGAAAAGTGGCCGGTAAAATCGGACTTGTCAAGCATTTGCCGGACAAGGCGGAACTGACGGCGAAAAGTGGTATTTTCGTTGCCAAATTGGATCATCCAGTAATCCGTGGAATGTTGAAAGACCAGGCCGTGTCGGTTGACCCGGAATGGCTCGGAGATCAAGGGTTTCAGATCATCACGAGCGCGAAACCGGGTCGGGAACGAATGATCATAACGGCAACGACGCCCGTTGGCGTTTTGTACGGTCTTATGCGTGTCCGCGAGGAGTTGAAAAGAAAAGGCTTGGACAATCCTTTCAAGTTAAATCTGAATATGAGGGACAAGCCAGGGATGATCTATCGGGCAACCGGTCCCTACGCCAACTTCTTGCAGTACTGGGGCAATTTCATGGCGGAAGATTTCACGATGGAGGATTTTCCTGAGCTTTTCGAAAGTCAGGAGGAATATAAGCGTTGGGTAGCGGGTTCATACGCCCGGTTGGAGAAACTGAAAAAACTGGTGAAAAAAGCGCATGCGAAAGGAGCGAGGGTTTTCATCCACACAAGGATGCCGATTTACGCCTATCACACTAAATACCGCAGTCAGAAACTCAATATCAAGTCGCAACTTAGGAAGCTTCACCCGGAAGTCTTCGCGGTTTTAAGCGAGCAGGAAAAGGCGGAGAAAAGAAACGCCTATTTCTGCTGGTCGTCCGAGTTCATGAAAAAAATCATCTTACGGAATTATGATCGAATCTTCGCGAAAATTCCGGACTTGGACGGAATCATTATCGTCGTGCACAACGGCACGAACGGCTACTTGAACTGCCACTGTGAGAATTGTTCTAAATTCACCAACGAAGAGAGGCTTCGCAGTCTTTTGGACTCTTTGGCGACAACGATCCGCAAGTACAATCCCAACGCAAAACTCATTCTGCGGGATTGGGGGTTGAAGCATCTTGAGCTGAACATCATCGCCCTTTCGAAGACGCTTCCAAAAGACGTCGGCTTTTTCACGAAACTCACGGTGCCGCCAGGGAACGACTATTTGTGGAGCGACAACTTTGCTCCGTCGGTGAAGAAAAAAGTTCCCGGTCTGGTTGTTTGGGGCGTGAACGGGTTTCACACCAACGACGGCATGTCCGGACATATGTTCTACATGGGCGGAAAGATGAGGGAGCGGGGACGGAAGATGATGAAGGCCGGGGTGTCTGGAATATGGTCCTCCTCTTCCGAATACGGTTGCGGAAAACTCAATCCCAAAGCGGCCGCGGAAGCGGCCTGGAATCCCGCTGCCTTCGATCCACTCGCTTTTTTGAAACGCTGGGCGGAGAAAGCGTTCGGCTCCAAGGCGGGCGGGCATGTTATCAAGGCCTTGACGGACTCCCATAAAATCACGGATTTCCTGGTCATGGACGAGATGTGCGTCAACACCAGCCAGCTTTTCCATTGGAATCCGGAACGTCCGGGCAGCTACGGCCAGGGAGTGGTGCAAAGCAACGAGGTTCGCAATGTCGATCCAAAGATGTTTCCACGTTTACGACAGCGTTATGAGGGCTTGGATGCGCTTCGCCGCTCTGGACGCATGGAGGCGGAAATTGGTAAAGCCGCGAAGATACGGCCGAAGGATAAGAGACTTAAAAAAATGTTGATATGGGCACGGGCTACGAACGCTCTCGTCAAGGCGACAAGCGACTACAACATGGCGCTGCTTCATTTCAACCTTTACAAGAATCTGGGAAAAACTTCGGAGGAAGCACGGGAGTCCTTGTACAAGGCGCGGACGTATGCGGAACGGGCTCGGCGGGAGAAAAACGCCTATCTTGAATTCTACAGGAGCATTCCCAAAACGGGATACATACAGGGCAAGCGTTACCAATCGTTTGTCAACGAGGAGGTGGAGAACGGATATGACGCAGTCATGACCGCTTTGAGCAGGCTGGAATTAGCCGCCGCTGCGTCGAAGTGCAGCAAGTCGAAAAGAGGACGGACGGTCAAGACAGTGTGGAGGCGGCAGGGGAGGACGAATATCCCCGACGTCATCGCGACCAATCGCAAAAGAGGACCATCGGCGCTTGAGATGACGATTGACGAAGCGATGGACGGCCGCCGTTTGCTATTGAGGGTGGGATCGGAATTCCGCGGCAACCGCGGCTACAGATCGTTTCTCAGAAGTGACGCGGACGTTTATGTGGACGGTGCGAAGGTTGGCGAGCTCCGCCGCTCCGCACAGGGTAGTTTCTTCTCACCGCAAATCGCCTCACGGAAAGGATGCGTTCCGCGTCAGTGCTGGCATTCAGTGGAGCTTCCGGCCATCAAAGGGAAAGGACACGTTATCTCACTCAAACCGGTTTCCTCCTCCTTTTATTTGACAGGCTTGGAGCTTCGGTCGCTTAATAACGACGAAACCAACAAGGAAAAGGAAGATTGACATGAAAGGTTGGACGGTGATTTTGACATTGGCCGCCGCTATGGTTTCGGGGATTTGGAGCATGGCCGGCGATACTAAATCCCCATTGCGGATTCCGGAATACGAACCGGTAGGCTGGGCGCGTTTCAACCAGCCTCAGCCCCCAGCCTCATACGTGGGACCGTTGAAATATCGTAAGGGAATGGGTACGAAGGAGTTCATGGAGTACGGCAACATGGTGCAGCTTAGTTGGTACACATGCGACGAATTCCTTCATTTTCACTTTCTTCCCGACTACATCCGCGGAGAAGCCAGGAAAACTTTTGACAAAATGGTCGAGAGAAACCGGGCGCGGGTGAAGGCCATCGCGGATAAGACGCACGCACGCGGTGGAACCGTATACATCCACTCCTACGAGGTCGGAGGCAAGCCGCGCCCGAAATTCGTCGCCAAGTACATTAATCCCGAGCTTGACAAGGAACATGTCTATGGAGAATACGACAAGCGGATCGCCTTCCTGGAAAACCGCGTCTACGAATTATTTCGCGAGATGCCCTACTTGGATGGTTTTGCGATAACCACCGGGGAAGGAAGAAGTCCCAACCGGACACCGCAGGAGTTCAAGGACTACATTATGGCGTGTTATCGCGGCATGCGGCGGGCCGAGAGCGACGACGGCCGGGCTGACCGTTATATTTTGGTAAGGAACTGGATCAAAGGATGTCTGCCAGGGCGCGAACATCTGTATTTTCCCGTGTCGGACGATCCCGAGGTGAACAAACGCATTCTGGTGCGTACGAAACTGGAGGCGGACGATGTCGCACCGTGGGGCGGATTGAATTCAATGATCAGCAGACAAACGGGACATTCTCTGCTCGTGGAGCAGGCAATGATGTATCAGGAGTATGGCGGATTCAACTGGTATCCCTTCGACATGGTGACCAAGATGCGCAATCTTTACATTCGAGCTCTCGCCGCAGGGGTGGAAGGCGTTACCTTCTCGAATTCGGCGAAACCTTGGAATCCCAGCCCGTTACCCAAATTCTTCGGGGGACGGCGGGGATGGGGAAGTGGCTATGACATGGTCTGGAGCCGCTGGGCGGACTACAACTCCAGCGTGTGGTTCGGCATCGTGAAAAATCCGGCTGAGGATATCGAGGTTATCAAGCGGCGTTGGGCGGTTGATAAGTTTGGCGAAAATGGCGGAGTTGTGGTTCTCGCCATTCTGGAACGGTCCTACGAGGCCATGATCCGCATCATGACCGTCGGCGGCGGTTATTTCAACTCGCACAGCACATTTGGGAACTCCATCAGGGGAAAGCAATTACCGTCTCATATCCTTTCCAACCTGGATGGAATCCTGCAGCGGCCATACAATGTTCCGGGACTTCGCGAGATCGATCTGAGCGTGAGTAAAGCCAACACAGAGCGCCTGATCAAATGGAAGCACCGCGGAGTCGAGCTTGTCGAGGAGATGTTGGACATTGTCAAGATGAATCAGGCTTTGCTGGATGAAAATCTGCGTAACTGGCTGTTGACGAATCTGGCGTCGATGAGGGCGTATGGACTTGCCCGGGAATACTACTCCGGAGTGTGCCTCTGGTTCAAATACTGGGAGAGGACGCGCGTTCCAGAACAGAAAGCCTATGCGAAGGAGCGGATTCTCAAAACGACGGAGAAACTCGAGCGGCTTGTCAAGGAAGGGCCTGAATTTCTAGGGCGCCGCGGCCCAAAGTCACCAGTCGTCATCGTTCGGGAAATCCGCAAATTGGTAAATGGCGAAGTTGAATCGGAAAAGTTGTGGCTCGACAAACCGCCGGCGGTGAGTTTGCCGCGTGCCTTAGCCACGGCGCCGGATGATCTGCCAAATGGCTCGCTGGTCATTGAAGTGGAGTCATTGGGCTATTGGCAGAACGCGTCGTCTTTTCAAAACAAGAAAGCCAGTGGCGGACGAGCCGTGCGGTTGAACGGATCGTTGTCGGCCTGCGGAGGGGCCGTCAAGATTCCGGCGGGAAGCTATTTCCTGCGTGTTCACGGTTACGGCGAGACCAATGCCAAGGACGCTGCATACGTGAAGCTGGGGGAACAGCACAAGCACCGCGTGTGGTTTCATCAATGGGAGACGTGGCGGTACAACGGAATCTTGAAGTTCGACAAGGACGAAACTCTCGACATCCAAGTGCTCAACGGCGAGCCGGGGGTAGTGGTCGATAAAATCGTGCTCGAAAAAACCGCGGATGGCAAGGGGATCGTCAAGTCTCGGAGCGAGTCGAGTCTCTGATGAAGCGGACACAGAAGAAAATCAGAGGGTACTGTAACTGGCCCTATTCATTTTTCTTCAAGAAAGGATTACATTATGCAACAAAATTTCAGTAAATTCAGTCGAATGCCGCGAGATGAATTTCAAGGGGAAAGCCGTATGAGGAAAAACTTCACGCACAATTTGGCCGGTGAGGTGATATTGGCGCGCAAGTCCACGACACGCAGAGGCTTTACTTTAATTGAGCTATTGGTTGTAATCGCTATAATTGCCGTATTAGCCAGTATGCTGCTGCCGGTTTTGAAAATGGCGAGAGAGAAGGCCATGGAGGTAATGTGCCTTGGAAATCTAAAAACCTCGGGTCTGGGCGTCGCCATGTACGCTAGCGATTGTGACGGCGCGCTGCCGTGGATTCGCCGTGACAAAACCCGGGTCGATTTGGTCACCCGGCTTTGGGAATATACGTACATAACCAGCCAAGGGCTTCTTTATGATATGGGTTATGTCCAAAATCCGCGCGTGTTCTATTGTCCGACCCCGGCCATCGGTGGCAATAGCGTGACTTACGATGCCT
This sequence comes from Victivallales bacterium, assembly GCA_963678815.1. Taxonomy (GTDB): domain Bacteria; phylum Verrucomicrobiota; class Lentisphaeria; order Victivallales. The sequence goes on along the minus strand of OY787460.1, from coordinate 638,919 downwards.
ATTGGCGGGATCGATTCGGGGTGTCGGGAAAAAACGCTAGCGGCGGGTATAATCCCGGCTGGTTCGACAACACTGCCAACAATCCCGACCGTTTCTCCCCCTATAAACTCTCCGCCTTTCAGCGGAAACCGATTTACTGCGATCGGATTTATCACTGGTACAACGTCACGCATAAAGATGGATTCAACGTGTTGTACGGTGATGGTGGAGCCAGATGGTACAAAGACACCAACAAAAAGGTTTTCCTCAGTCTTCCCGAAAGTTCCAGGGCTTACGCAGCCTATTTCAAAGTTCTTGATTACTTTGCTGAAAATTGAGAATTTCACTTACCAGCATATGGCTAAAAGGCACAAATCTCGCCAGCAAGGTGAATTAAATATAATTTGGATTATAAACGAAACGTTTCTTTGGTGGATATGTTTCAAAAAAAAGGAGGAGACGTATAGATAGAATGAAAGAACTGACAACCGCCATTATAATGTTGCTGATTTTGGGTCTGATTCTCGTGCCGGACTATAAGCGCGACAAATCGAGACCAATAGAGATTGTCGTGGATCTTTGCTGCATCTCTCCCCAGACACGCGAACTGTTTACAAAGTTTTTTAAATCTTATATGGAGACGCATCCGCGGATCAAGATTACACCTCGTTTCATCGCCTCCCGCGCAAACATGAAAATGATGAGTCAGGTCACCGCCGGATCCGCTGCGGATATCATGTGCGTGCATTACACTTTTTTTCAAGCCTTACGGGCGAAGGGAGCTTTTTTACCGCTGAAGGATATCCCCGAATTCAACGAGAAGGATTTGGAGGATTTTTACGAGACGGCGTTAGGTTCCTACTCATGGGAAGGCGTGCGCTACGGTATGCCGTTCAAAGGGTCGGCCTTGAGTATGATATACAATCGGGCCTTGTTTAAGAAATGCGGCATCCCGGAGCCATCGTCCAAAGGATGGACTTGGACACAATTCGCGGACGCCGTGAGAACCTTGGGGGTGGAGGAGGGTGTGGCAGCCGGGTTCATCATCGATCAACAGATCAACAATTGGGTCCCCTGGTTTTGGAACAACGGTGGCCCAGGATGGTTCAGCAAGGAAAAGCTTGTGTGCTCTTTAAGCAGTAAAATTAACGTGGACACCATTAGTTTCGTTTTGGGGCTTGGATTGAAGGATAAAGCGGCGAAGCTACGGACCGACGTAATGAATCTCTCCGTGACGGCCTCGCCATTCGAGGAAGGCAAAGTGGGTGTTATTCTTGGCGGTCCTTGGATGCTTCCCCGGCTCAAAGCCGCCGCCGGATTGGATTGGGATGTGGCGCCGATGCCCACGATCCGACCGGGAATGGATTGGAGCAGCCGCTACGCGGGAATGGGATTCTCGATCTACAGTGGTTCGCGACACCCCTCTATCTGTTGGGACATCATCAAATATATTACCAGCCCACAGGCGCAAAAAGAGATGGTAACTCTTGGCGAAGACATCCCGGCGAGGATTTCGGTGGCGGAAAAAGAGTTTATCGATCCCGACACGCCCTGGCGGGAGGAGTTTTTTCTCGATGCGGTCCGGCATTCACGTCCTGTGGAGGAAGTGCCGAACGTCAGCGAAGTCAACGCTATTTTCGGCAGACATTTGGACTTGATATGGCTTGGCAAGGAATCCGTCGAGGAGGGATGCCACAAGATGACGAAAGAGATAAACAAGAGTCTCATGCGGAACAGGCGGAAGCACAAGCGCTGGGTGGCGCGGCATGGAGGACGGAAGTCATGAGGAAAGATTCCGCGGCCAGCGCATTATTTTTTCTGGCTCCGAACTTGCTTGGTTTTCTGTTGTTCGTCTCCATTCCTCTGCTGGCGAGTTTTGCGTTGAGTTTCACTCAGTGGGACGGGACGGGCGTACCCATGTTCGTAGGCTTGGAGAATTTTATTGATCTGCTCGGTTTTCACTATTGCGACGCAGATGGATGGACGGCGAATGATCCGTTGTTCTGGCAGTACCTGTGGAATACCATCTTTCTGATGCTGGTGATTCCCTTTTCCATGCTGAGTTCGTTAGTATGCGCGATTCTTCTCAATCGGAAGATACGGGGAATTAAGTTTTTCCGGGTCATATTCTATCTGCCTTCGCTCTGTGTCGGAGTGGCGCTATACACGTTGTGGATCTGGATATACGAACCCGAATACGGTGTTCTCAACACTCTGCTGGGCTGGATCGGGATAGACGGACCTCAATGGCTGCGCAGCATCACATGGTCGAAGCCGGCACTCATGCTCATGGGATATTGGACCTCGATCGGAGGCGGAAACTGCGTGCTGTACCTGGCGGCTTTACAGGATGTCGATCCCCAGCTTTACGAGGCGGCCGCAATCGATGGAGCCAATTCGTGGCGCCAATTCAGGTTGATTACTTGGCCAATGGTCTCACACACCACGTTTTTCATCGCCATCATGAGCATGATCCATGGACTTCAAGGCGGTTTCGAGACTTCGTTCGTGATGACCGGAGGCGGTCCCGCCGGTTCGACGACAACCCTGGGCTATTATATCTATGACAAGAGTTTCGTCTCTTTCGAGTTTGGCTACGCTTCGGCGATTGCCTGGGTGATGTTTCTGCTCATTTTGGTGGTAACGATGATCAACTGGGTTATCGGCAAACGAAGGGAGATGGCATGATGGTCAAAAACCGAAAACTCGAGTTGGTCTATAATGTCCTCTTCTATATCCTTATGGGAGCCATTGGCCTGACAATGGTCTTCCCGCTTTTCTGGATGTTGCTGTCGTCGTTTCGTGACGCGGCTGACATCTCTATGACGCCTAAAACGTTGGACTGGCGAAACTACCTTGAAATATGGCGTTCAACCAACATCCTCCGTTACACGCTGAACTCACTGTTCGTCTCGCTATTCGTCGTAGTCTGCCAACTCATAACGAGCGCGATGGCCGCTTACGCTTTCAGCCGATTGCGTTTCAAGGGACGGGACTTGATTTTTTTCCTGTACATTTCAACAATGATGGTTCCGCACATGGTGGTACTCGTACCGAGATTCATCCTTTTCAAACAGCTTGGCATGCTGGACAGCTATTGGGTTCTGATTTTGCCACCTGCCTTCAGTGCGTACGGCACCTTCATGCTGCGCCAATTTTTCCTTGGTATTGACCGGGAGCTTGAGGAGGCGGCAATCATCGATGGTTGCGGAAACTGGAGGATTTTCATCAACGTCATTCTGCCTCTGTCGCGTCCGGCCCTGGCAACGCTGGGCATATTCACATTTCTCAGTTCCTGGCGGTCATTCGTTGATCCTTTGATTTTCACCGACTCGGAACGGGTGCGGGTGTTGTCGCTGGGCATCTACACCATCAAAGCATCGGCCGACTCGATCGACTGGGGATTGCTGATGACGGCTTCCGTCATCATGATTCTGCCGATGATCCTTGTTTTCATTTTCGGGCAGAAATATTTCATGGAAGGCATCAGGATGGGAGGCGTCAAGGGATAGAAATGACGATGCTTGAATAAAAAAGTTTTGGGCGCTTATATTTATTTGGGGGAAACCGGGCAAGGATTAGTCAACCGCCCGGGAGTGAAATGACTGAAACCGTAAGGAAGACAAGAAAATGTCAAATTTAAAAACTCGGACGCATTTTTCGCCATCGGAATATCACCGGTATTTAATGGAAGGCATGGAACAGAAATATGCGTATCAGGGAGAAGACCTGAAACAATGGCGCCGGAAATTGCGCGGGAAATTAAAAAGACTGCTGGGCAGTTGGCCTGAAACGAAAGTTCCGCTCAATGTCCGTAACGAATGGCGGCGGAAACATGAATACGGGTCAATAGAAAAAATCGTTTTTACGAGCGAACCGTTTTGTGATGTTCCCGCCTACATCTGTTTGCCGAAAAACGCACAAGCCCCATATCCAACTATGATTTGCCTCCAGGGACACAGCACCGGGATGCATAATTCGATCGGCATTGACCGGGATACTGAAAAGCTGGCGATACCGGTCGAAGGCGACCGCGATTTCGCCATCGGCTGCATGAAACGGGGTTTTGCCGCTTTGTGTATCGAACAGCGTTCTTTCGGACTGAGGATGGAACATGTCCAGAAGAAGGTTTCTCAGCAAATGTGCCACGATGCGGTAGTGCAGGCTCTTAAACTCGGCAAAACGCTTACCGGCGAAAGAGTTTATGATGTCGAAAGAGGAATGGAGTACCTTGCGTCAAGACCGGATATAGATATGCGGCGGGTGGGAATAATGGGCAATTCCGGCGGCGGCACCATTTCGATATACGCCGCGGCGCTGCTTCCGGGGTTGGCTTTCGCCATGCCTTCATGCAGTTTCTGCACTTTCCGCGATTCCATTATGTCAATCCGTCACTGCGCCGACAACTACATTCCCGGACTGTTGCAGTACGCCGAAATGGCCGATGTGCTGGGCTTGTTTGCTCCGAAACCCGTGGTGGTGGTCGCGGGAAAAACAGATTCGATTTTTCCTGTCAGCGCCGTCCGGAAAGCTTTCAGACACCTGAAAACGATCTACAAAGCCGCCGGAGCCGAGGACAACTGCAAACTTGTGATCGGAAATGAAGGCCACCGTTTTTACGCTGATGACGCCTGGCCGGTGCTGCTCGACCTTGTTTGTACTTGATACCGTATTAAGACTCATCCCATCAATTTTTGCCCAAATGACGGGTTGTATCCACTGCAATCCCCTGCTGACTAAGCAGATGTGAGATAATTCCGAAGCCTGAAAGGTGAAAAACTTAAAAAAATATTCCCCATGACATTTTGTAAATCCGTGTAATCGCTGTAAGTCCCTAAAATAAAATATATTAAACTTATTCTTGAGTTTTTCATTTACGGGCAAAAAAACATCGTTTCCTGAACGGGGGGATTCGGCGTTGGGTTGTTCGCTGTCCAGGGCGAGGATTACCTTGTGTCCGCGCTTGTGCTTAACTATGAGTGGAATTTTCAACGCAACGGTATGGTTGCCGGTATCCGGAGTAAGACACACATTCGGGTTCCCGGCCTGAAGTTCCTTGACCAGCGATGCCATGCCGTGGGTTTTTACCAAAAACTTATCGCGCTACATGAGAATGATTATCAAAAAGAGTTCCTTTTTTCGCCGGATATGGTGGGGAACGAGCACTGTGATTTTTCGAACCCGTGACAAGAAGATTCGCCCCATTTGCCCATGTTTTGCATTGATTTTCCCGGAAGCAAATTGTAAAAACCCTTCCGTTTTCTAGGTAAATCGGATGGTGAACTGCATTGTGTCAACCTTGCCAAACACAATCTTCAACTCGTAATTTCTTGAACGATGAAAATGAGTCCGTCAGTGACAATATGATAGAAATAAATCTTTCCGACCAGTCCTGTATATTCACGGTTATTGGCTAAATAGCTCCAGGCTATCATGTGAGTATTTATTATGGAAGCGACGGAACATGGTTTGCCGTTTGTTGAAGAAGTTGTTAACGCTTCGGATTCGGAATATGAACTGCATGAGATTTTCCAGGAACTTCTGTGCACATCGAAGCGTATAAAAAGTCGGATTATGATCCAAAGCGGATGGCCAAACGGCTGTTTCTCTGGGAGATCAATAACGGTTATGGCATTTTTGAGATTTCCGATTTATATATCGGCCAACTGGATAAAGCATGCCAACGCGAATTCTTTCATCTGGTGAAATCGGAATGGGATAAACTGCCGCCGCTCAAACCAGGAGAAAAGGGAAGTTATGGCGGCCCGTGCTATCAACTCACCCGGATAATGGAAAAAACCGCGCGAAAATCAAACGGTCTGCAAGCATTGATTGCCATCAAAAGCAAAAAACGGTCCAGCGCATACTCATACCTTGAAATAGCTGAAGAATGCCGCAAAGCCAAGAATTTTAAACTTGCCTTGAAGTGGGCTGAGGACGGAGTAAAAGCATTTTCCAAAAACTGTGATGCAACCGCTTTTTATTTATTTTTCAAAATTTATTTTAAACAGCTCTGATTTCAACCGATTTATCATGATAGTTCTCAAGTTTTGAACTATCCGGTATCTTGAAAAGCACATTCAGCAGAGATAGATTACTAGCCTGAGTTAGTTAATCTGTTTTACATACAAAACAAAGGGCTCGGTATGGATTTTCTATTGCAAGCCAGAAAAACCGCGGAATGGGTCTGTCATAACCAGCACGTTTATTCTGAAGAGTGTGTTCCAGGAGAGCACGAAATATTCTGTATGATGGAGGACATGAATTACGGACGCTTCGTCCGCAATTACAGTATTCCTGAGCGGCGGATTCTCCATTTCAGCACCAACTGGATTTCCGGCATGACTATCTACGGACTCGCGGCGCTTTATGACTATTTCAAAGACGAAAAGTATCTGGATACGGCAATCAAAGGCTCGTATTATCTCCATGCGTTGCAGAATACCCTTGAAGGCGATCCCGGATATGGTGCGTTTAATGAACGGATACCGGCAAACCGTTGGGTTGCCCCCCGTGACGGCATCTCCGCGGCATGGGGTCTGCTCCGGCTGCATCGCAGCTCCAAGCGTCAGGAATGGTTGAAGCGAGCGGAACTCTATGCAAACTGGCACTTGCAAAACGCATTTGTCGATGGTTATCCGGCCGCTTATGTCATGTTCGACAAACCTTACAAAGACACCACCGTGTATAATTGTCAGGGAGGCAGTGCGCTTTTTTATTATGATCTTTTCAAATTAACCGGCAATTCCGCATATTCCGATGCAATGCGCCTGATATCCGATAAATACCTGGAATACTTTCTTAACGATGATGGTTCTCTGGAAGTTGTATATGATCCCGTAACCGGTCAGCGCGGCAGTTCAGATCCCGATGGCGCCTGGGAAGACATGCATAAGTTCAACGATGATTTTTCCGCATTGGCCCTGATCGCTACAACTCAGGCTACAGGAGACAGGAAATACCTGGAAAGCGCGGTAAAGTATCTTAACTGGGTGGTTTCGATGCAGCAATCTGGAGGCGGTTTCGGGAAGTATGCTCATTCCGTATCAAGTTGTGTCGCGGCATTGAATCTGCTGAACCTGTACCTGATCGATGGTAACGAAAAGTATCGGGAAGCCGCCATGAAAGCCATTGCACACTTGGATGCCAGCGTTGTCCTAGCCCCCGGTGACCCGGTCATTGACGGCGGAATCCTCGGCATGTCGGTTTGCGATGTGGTGGACAATATAATTTCTCTGCGGGTTACCATGTACGCTATGTATCTCTACTTGCTTGCCGGGATAATCGAACAAAATATCGGGATCAGTGATTTACCGGAAATAATTGTCAATAATCCAATGTTCATCGGCCTGAAAATAAAAAAGGACAGGTAAAATGGGAATTGAACTCCTTACCGGATTCGACGGCAGTTGTCCGAGAGATGATGCCGGAGTCGAAGTAATTGCAAAGGACAAATTTAAAATATTGCCCTCTTACCGGAGATTGACCGGAATCGATGAAGAGGTTCCTGGAGGCGGCAGTCGGATGAGCGTAAGGTTCTTGAATTCAGGTGACAGTCCGGTAACCGTGGAGCTTTGCGCTGAATGGGAAACGGAGAAGCGGGTAAAATATCACGACTTCGGTTTCGTCAAGCACGAATCCGATCCGGAATGGACAATGCTGCCGGGAATAATAAAAGAAACCACGGTTGATTATTCCATTAAATTAAAGCCGGGAAGAACTCAATTTGCCCTTACTCCCGCATATAATTATGAAAACTGTCTGGCCTTTACAGACCGGGCGGTTAAAGACTACGGTTTCAGTTGCGAAGTGATCGGGAACAGCGGAGAAGGACGAGATATCCGCATGCTCAGCTTGCTATCGAAAAATCCCGCGGCTGAAAATTTCTTTATCCAGGCGCGCGACCATGCCTATGAAACTGCCGGATCTTACTGCGTCGAAGGCATCACCGGATTCCTTGTTTCCAGAAACCCGATGAGTGAATTTCTCAGGAGTAAATTCAATTTCTACATCGTGCCGATGACCAACCCGGACGGGGTCCACAACGGCTTGAGCCGCCTCATGTCTACTCTGAGGCGTGTTTGCTTGTGCTTTTCGTTTATCAGAAAAGCCGTAGCCAAGTGGCGGAGAAAGCCTGATAGATTTTTAGAGTATAATCATAACATGGCAGCCAAAGCAGGTAATTTCCCAGGATATTCCTGATTTCTATTCCTATAACCAGCCGGAGCTGATTGAAATTCTGAAAAAACGGATGGGTGACTGGAGCAGTGTTATTTAGGCCGTTTGTTGATAGGTCAAGATAATTCTCAATGTATATGATGATTTCAGGTTAGGCGATTATAATTAAATAGAAGAGTGTTAAGCCGCAATTGACTAGTTTTCTCCAAATAATCTAAGTTTTACGCTTCATTTACTTTACAATCATAGCATTTTACTGCATGTTATGCTAAAAAGGGTTAACCACGTGTTCAATATCAGAAATGGGAGAATCAATATGGTCTCTAGCAAGTCATGCTTTGTGATAATGCCAATAGGTAACCAGCGGTTTGTGGATGGAGAAATTTCCGCCGAGGATTTGAAATCTAGGTATGACGACCTCATAAAAGAAGCTATTTTAAAAGCTTACCCAGATTTGGAGGTTGTCAGAGCTGACGAGATTTCTGTTCCTGGTACAATAACCTCCGACATACTAACTCGAATAATGCATTCGGAGATTGTTATAGCTGATGTTACATTTCCTAACCCAAATGTGTTTTATGAACTTGGCTTACGGCATGCGTGCCGCCCAGGGACTATAATTATCAGGGATAAAAATGGACCAAGAGTGCCTTTTGATATTGCCCACCTACGACACATCGAGTATGAAAACACGCCATCCGGATTAAAGAAACTTGCAGAGGATTTAAAAGCTTATTTAATGCATTTCAATAAGAATCCAGATCGTCCGGATAATCATTTACTAGAATTGGCAAAACTCACAAATTACCAATTTCAAAATTATGTAGAATCAGAGATAAGCCCTGAAGAGGCCCAATTTGATGCTTTTATATCAATCATGCAGATTCCAGAGGTAGCCGATTTATTGATGAGGAAAGCCTCTGGAGAGGAAGTATCTCAAGCAGAATTAACCCAAGCCATCATTAAGTATCCAGACACCGCAACTACACTATTGAAAACCTTGTTCAAAAGTGAGGGAATCAGCCTGACAAACAATACGCCGAAACGTCCCACACAAATGATAAGGACAAAATCAAAAAGAAAGAGAAGGAGATAGAGTATCTATATTACATGAGCCTGGCATATTTCTTGTAAAACAATTGCTTTGCCAGATGAATACTCATTATCTGATTTTACGGCTTTTTCTCAGGGGATAAATCCGGGATGAGATAATTATTCTTTGTCAGAAAAATGCTTGTAAAAAGAAAAGCATAGAGTATTATTATAATTAAGTTCTACCATAGAAGGTATCTTAAAATTATATAATCACTTGTTGGGATAATAATGAATAATCAAAAATTTCCATATAATCCCCAAAAAAGACTTCGGATTATTATAATATTTGGTCTGATTCTATATCATATAATTGCAATATTTCTAGCAATTGCCCATTATTGTAAAGCCAGCTTTGCCCAAGGAGTTGATCCATTGGGTATAGTTGTTCTCACGGTATTGATTTGGATATTTACAATATGCCTATGGAACAAAAGAGAGTTTATAATTCTGAATAAATATAAATAAGAAATCCCAATAAGTCGCTCCAGCGGACGGTAAACCGCCGCTGAGTTATGGCGTTATGCGCAAATCAAATGAGAATAAGATGAAATTCAAAATTGATCTACCAAATCTTAAGCTTACTAAAGAAGACTTGCTGCAAGATTTAAGGCGAGTTTCCAAAATTGTTGGAGGTGATTCTCTTAAGAGGGTAGATTACGAAAAACAGGGGAAGTATGCGTACACAAGTTTTCGGAATCATTTTGGAACATGGAAAAAAGCACTTGAAGCTGTCGGTCTCAATAGAGGAAGAAATTGGGGAGCCACTCCAGAAGAGCTTCTCGAAAATCTAAAAGATGTATGGATTAAGCTTGGAAGGCAGCCTAAATATGGCGAAATGACAATTCCCTTTTCGAGGTTTAGTTCAACTGCATATGCACATAAATTTGGAAATTGGACTAAGGCGCTAATTGCATTTCAAAATTACCTTGAGCAAGAGAGAGAGCCAGAATCTCTAGAATCTCTTTCCAAGGTTGAAATGACGGCAGATAAAAATGGGCACAAAACAAAGAGGCAGCCAAATTCAAGATTACGTTTTAAGGTGATGAAAAGAGATAATTTTTGCTGTGTAGCTTGTGGTGGATCTCCAGCTAAAGATTCCAAAGTCGAATTACATGTCGATCACATAACACCTTGGTCAAAAGGCGGCGAAACAGTAATTGAGAACCTGCAAACACTGTGTAAGAAATGTAATCTTGGTAAAGGTAATATCGATTAAATCGCATAAGAATGGCATGCACACAGACGGGGTCTCCGCTTCGCTCCGCTCCCGCTGGTAATGCCAATCGTTATGCCATAAGGATAAGATGAAACATTTGATAAATTCGGTAAATAAGTCACTCGATAATGGAAATTATATATCTGCATTGTATTTATCTTTGACGCTGCCTGATATTTGTGCACGCATAGAATCCATAGATAATAAAACGTCAAAAAAGAAATATATTGAATGGTTTAATGCGTATCTTTCCCAACAGTACAAACACAGGATTGGTAGCGAAAATAAAGAGCATGTTTTTTTGACGGGAGATGATCTATACGCTTTACGATGTGCCGTTTTACATGAAGGTAGATTAGATATATCTGAACAAAGCGCAAAAAAAATTCATGATAAATTTCTTTTTACGATAGGGCATCCTCATTTGAGACAAATTAATTCGGTTTTGCAACTTGATGTATCATCTTTTTGCAAAGAAATATGCAAAGGTGTTTCTGAGTGGCTTAGGGTATTTCAAGACGATCCAAGAATCAAAAATAAATTGAATGATTTGCTGTCGATTTTCTCAGGAAATAGTTTTTCAATAGATGATTTATGACAATATTTTTCTCAGAGGATGAATTCAGGGTGGGATAATTATCGTTAACCTGGGGAGATGGCTTGTCAAATGAAAAACAATAACTATTATATAGATGTTTTTCTTTTGAGATGGAGAGGATACGGAAAGACACCTGAAAGCTATATAATTACTTGTTATACATGAAAATATGAAAACCAAACAATTTACCGATTTATCACAAGAAGAGTTTTTAAAAGGAAACTTCGAAACAGCATTTTCGCTGGCTTGTCAGGCGTTAGATGCTGTATCAAAACTTGTATATCCACAACTAAAAAGTGGGGCGCGTTTCAAAAAAATCATTGATGAAAATTTTGAGTATTTTTGTAGAAAAGGTCTACCTGGTATAAGCTGTAAAGGGATAGTTTTTTCTAATTCAATGATTAAAACTGAACTTGAAATGAAATCTGATAAAGCCTCACTTCAAGATATTATTTATAAGCTTGTTCGATGTTCGCTGATTCACGAGTGTGCCTTACCTGAAAATCTTATTTTAACCGATAAGACATTAGTTGGGCCGAAAGGCGATAAGTTTTTCATGCCAGTTTCTATCGTCCAAGGGCTTCTTTCTCTTGTGAATAAAATTGCCGATCAAAATGTATAACAAGGCTTTTGTAGCGGACGCAAAAAGCCGCGCCGCTGAAAAGCAACGCTAGAACAACAAAAATGATATAAAAGATATCCAATGGAAACTTTTTTTATTAACCCGGCAGGATAATCTCCTTGCCTTTGTTTTCAGCTTTCAACAAGTTTATGCGCAGAAGCCTTGATTCTTCTGTTGACATAATCATTTCCCCTGCCATTATTAATCCGGTATTTTCAACATCAAAAAAAGGATTTTTAGCTATAATGAAGCCCAAATGCCAGTTATGCGGCAAAAAAGCCAGACGCGAATGCCCAGCCCTTAAATCGTCCATCTGCGCCAGATGCTGCGCCACAAAGCGCATATCAGAGATAGATTGCACCCCTGAATGCGAATCCAACACTTTTGGGATGGAAGCTATCGAAAAGTTCAGGGAGATTGACAACAACCTGTTCGATGATGCGTTAGGGCCTTATTGCCGCAAGCACAACATAGTCACAACTTCAGAAATCAGGAATCTTAGAGCTGAAAGCATTGATGACACAGATTTTGCCAATAAAGCTTATCTGCATTTCCAGATGCGGATGTTCCATGAAAAACAGCCAAACGGAAAAACTGTTTTTGAAAACTGGAAAGACAATGGCTTTGATGGCCTTACCCATGACCAGCAGCTAATACTTGAATGCAAGAGCAAAGCAGTGCCTACTGTAATCGAGTTTCAGAAATATATCGATGATTATTTTATCGAATGCATAGACCTGTTTGATGAGAAGTGCGGAAAATTCCTGCTGCTTGACCCGGCGATTGTTGAAGCAGGCATGCCCAGATTTACCAGAGTGATTTGCTGGCTTGAGCATTATCCAGTGTTTGCGAGGCTGGAAACTCATAGCCAGGTGCTTCCTGATGCCTGCTCTCATGAGTTTGTTGACATTATGAAGCAATCAGCCAAAGCAAAGCCTTATTGCGATGCTGAGTTTCCTGAAAAGCAGTATATGCTTGATAATTTTGAAGAAGTTTCCCGGCTTCCAGTTGAAATCTGCAAGCGGCAAAGGCATGAGATGCTGAACTCTATTGACCTCAAAGAATGCATCGCTGTTTACAGCATAGGAAAAAACGAGGAAAAAATTCTTGAGATAATTTGTTCATTGCCTGATTTTTCAGAAAATCCTGAAGTGGCTGAACCAGGAGAGCTTTATTTTGACTGGCTTCGCCTGGGCAAGTCAAAGGCCTTTGAGGAAGAAACGCCTGAATTCCTGAAAACTATTGATGGCGGCGAACATGTAGGAATACTCGGCAATATTATTCTCAAGAAAGACAGCTTAGTGATTGAAGCAAAAGCAGAACAAAAATTCAATTTTGTCAAACAGATGGCAGATGAATATTTTGGCAATATGATCAAGCTTGAAAAAGAGGCTGTCCGCGACCTTGCCAAGGAGATTGACATTGATGGAGATGATGGGCCTGATTATGAAGATGACATTGAATCCGGAGAAGAAAATATCCCGCCAGAGATATATGAGCAGATCATGCATAAGTTCATGGATGAGCATTATCACACATTCATCGATAACACTATCCCAAAGCTTGACGGCTTGACTCCCCGCGAAGCGTCAAAGATTCCTGAAATGCGCACCCAATTGGTTTCCCTGATGAAAGAGCATATCAACAGCAATGAAGCGATAGCAAGGTCAAAAGGCAAAAAGCCCTATGACCTTTCCTGGCTGCTTGATGAGCTTGGCCTTGGCGAGTTGAAATAAGAACAGGATTTTTTCCAATGGACACAAACAACCTAACCTTGAAAGCTCATAGCATACTGGCTATCGCTGACAGAATTGACCGGGCACATAATACGAAGAGACAGATTCTAATCTTGGTACTATTTTTTTGCATAATCAGCATGTGTGGATGTGTGCATGTAACATCATCGGTGAAATCACGATTCGATGATGTACATCCTGTGTGGCTGGAAAAGAAGCCGCCATTAAAATCTATGACCGCACCTAAAGGATTTAAAATTACGCCATTTGAAGCGTTCGAAATTGTAAAACAAAAACCTTGGTCTCTTTCCCTGAAACATGTTTGGCATATCTATGCTGATTCGAGATATTATTATGTACATGACGCTTTTCTTGGTTCAAATTCCAGCCTTGCCAAAAGACAAGGAGTAAAGATTGATGGGCAGACTGGAGAAATACTAAACAGGAATTGACCTACAAATTGTGGAACAAGGATTCCCCCAAATAGGCGTACATGTTGGCTTTAACGTTTTCATACATTTACTACTTGCGATATCAACCTTGCAGTTTTATCTTACTTTTCTGAATATCGGGGAACTTTATATTGGATACAAACAGCCTCACATTAATAGCCCATGAGATTTTAAGCTTGGCTGACAGAATTGACCAGGCATTGACACTCGATATTGCCTGCATGTGCAGCGATTTCAAAGATGAAGACAAATACCTGAATAAGGTTCTTCACTATCTGAAAAAAATCAAGGAAGACCCGGAAGAATTTATTGAAGACTGGGGCCTTGAAGAAAAGCTTCATCCGAATAGCCTGAAAGCCCAAATTATTGAGCTTGAAAAATATGTCGCAGACCTTCTTAAAGTTCCGTTTGAGAAGCGCGGCATTACTTACGAGGAACACGAATATGAGATGCCCCGAAACACTCATATTTCAGACCTGACTCATTTTCTGGACAAGAACGGTGAAATCGCCAAGTCAATGCCCAAAGAGGCAAGGGAAAAAGCCAGCTTCTTTACCTTGCTGATCGATAAATTTACCTCTTCCTGGAAAAACGAACTCAAAACAGACATCCGGTGTTTCCAGCCGGGCTGTGATGGCCATATCTTCACCCGGAAGAATTTTCAAACCCACGACATCGAATGGCACTGTCTGATGTGCGGCGCTTCCGGCACAATTACCAAATGGCAGGGAACAAAGTGGGATAATTCAAAATGCGGATGAAGATCATGATGAAATCGCTCTTAGCATTCGTACTTTTGTTTGCTTTCGGCTGTTCTCAGATGAACAGAAACACACAATCAATGAAAGAAAATAATTACCGAGGCAATCCCCAAGAAAATGCTCCGGCAACTCTGAAAGGCATGCTTTGTAACGATGTTTGGTCGCCGCAATACTTGATGGCACATCCGCTGGTGTGTATTGAAAATGGCGATTATCCCGGCGGCTCTGAAATGATAATTATCAAGCAGTCAAATCCCAAGCACTTGGTTCACGTAGTTTCCCCCATAAATTTAGCTGTTCCTAAGAATTTAAAGAAAATGGTAATTCTGCGTGGTCGCTTCCAAAAAATAAAAAACAAAGACTGCTACAAGATCAAGAAGCCTCACGATGATTACAGGTATTTCGTTGTTTCATCATGGGAATATCAAAAATAGCCACTGAAAACTACGATTTCGCCTGACAATACTACTCCCCCTCCCACATCAAATCCTTCCTGCTGGCATATTTCTTGTAACCTTCGGGATCATAAACCCAGCCTACTACTCCATTCCTGTCAAAAGCAATCTTGTTGGAATATTCCAAGTGATCCAGTATCGCCAGAAAGGTTTTTTACTTCATCGGCTTTACCAGTTTCTCCCATAACTGCCGCCTGTTGAACTCACCGCTAAATTCCTGAACAGCTTCCTCGACCGCCAGGTATTCATCAAGCTTCGGCATATCTTCAAGGTTTTCCATTTCCCGGACGATGCTCATTTTTTTATCAGCTTTATCGGGTTTACCCATAAGGAACCTGTCAAGCATTTCTTCTGGACTCATATCAGCATCTGTTTCAACATATTTACCGTTTTTGAATTGCTGTTCGGAAATGCCAATCATTTTTACCAATTCTGCATTTTCACCAGTTTTCTGTTTTTTATTCAGCAATAATATTCTTTCAGCTTTTTCCGGATTGAAATATATTTCTCCGCAACTGTCACATTTCCAACCGTCAATATCATAATTGTTCAGCCTCAAATGCCTGACGTATCTTGCTGTTTTTCCGCAAATACATTTCATTTCGTTCATTTTAACATAATTACTTTCTCACTCATAAACCTGCTTTCGGTGGTCAAACTTGTTGATGATGATAATATCGCCCTCAATCCTGTAGATAATCCTGAACGGATGTACACGCAGACTTCTATGACTTTTGAGATTGTTCCTTAATGGTTTGCCTGCTTCCGGCAACTCAAGCAATTTCTTTGTTTGCTTTATTATCTTGTCCCTGGTCGGCTTATGCCTGATTTTCTTGAATTCAGCTTTGAATTCATCGGTATATCTGATTTCCATTTTCATTCAAGCAGGAGCTTGTCAATCTCATCTACACTCATATTTTTATCCACAGTAGTATATTTACCATTTTCAATTTGCTTTTCAGAGCGTTCCAAGCTCTCCCAAAATTCTATTTCTGCCTTCAACTGCTGCTCAGACACTTTTTTCAAAGTTATGTTTCCATCATTATTGAAAATCAAAAACTGGGTTGCCGGCTTTATTTTCGCCTCCAGTCTTACTTCAGCAGGTATTACTATTTGTCCGTTTTGTGATATTTTGGTTATTGCGATTGCCATTTTTCATATTCACCTCAACTGATTTTAATATTACAAATCCTTTTAGCTTTAAAAACTTTTCGGTCAATCCAGCAACGGAAATTGTCACCGCAAAAAATCCTCTTTCATCATGCTCCAGACTTGGTACATAAAATCAGTAAAATGCAGTTCCAGCCTGGCATTTCCGGCATTGATGACGATCTTGTCAGGATCATCAAGGCTTTTCTCGATCAACAACTCGCCTGTTCCGTTAAACTGAACAATCCTTACTTTCGGGTCAATCCTTTCCTGCTCAGGTAGTTCGTCCTTATCCTCAAAATGAAACTCTATTTTCATTTTAACATTTCTGCTTCTTGACTCTATCATTCTTCAACCTCCGTGCCGTCTTCCCAATACTGGTATTCTGACTCATCCTCCCATTCAGTCCAGTAATTATTCCCACCGTCTGTGTAGAGCTTACCCCATTCTTTCTGGCTTATATTCTTGTGCAGGCACTTATCCGAACAATAATACTCTTCACCATTACCTACGACATAACCTTCATTCACTCCGAACATTTACGGGCGTATTTTTCCATTTCATTCACCATCGTAGGTTTCTTCCATGATTTCTCCTATCAGTTTTTCGATATACTGACTTTCTGATATGTCGTCTCCTTTCTCATCAAAAATCATTATATCAATGTGGGGATAATCGCTTGATATTATCATCAACCCAATATGCCTGAGTTTCAGTTCAAGGTCATAGTCAGATAGAGCAATCCATCTGTCCGGCTTCCCATAATCAAAAAAGATTGTGTACATTACTTTGACAATCGCCTTGTCATTCTTCTGATTCATCTTATTCATTCCTCCAATTTCCAGTTCTGCGGATCATCCGTTGTTTCAAGAAAAACAAATGACTTTTCCAGATTGGCAAAAGTCATTGTTACCCCTGTTTGATACCATTTCGCTTTCTATCATATACTTTTTGTATATCGCTTTCAGCGAATTACTTGTAAAAAACAACACCTATGGTAGGCTTTGCCAACCATAGGCTGTATATGTATATCCCCTTTGGGGAAAAGAATTTACTGCAACGCAGTTAAATTATTTCAGCCTGGGGTTGCCAACGGCTACCCCAGGAATATGTCATTTTTCCCAGTTTTTCTCTGAAGGAGATATACAAGCAAATGTCTATCTTTGATTGCCAATTGGTATGAGTGTTCCGCAGGATAATTTTTTGCATCATAATAAGAAAAGAAAAAAAGTCATATCTTCTACCTTCTCTTTTAAATTGCGGGTATTGTCGGCAGGCTATCATCTGTCGTGAAAAGAGCCCCCGCTCCGTTGCCCTCGTCATCCATGCTGGGATAAATAATAATGCGGTTATCCAAAACAAGTGCAATTCCCGAACTTGTCCAATCCAGCAGCTCTTCTTCTTTTTGATTTAAGTACCTGACGTGCATTATCTTTCTGCCTTCAAGGAGTTTCCTCGCTTTTTCCGCCCATATTTTTTTAAGTTCTTCTCTTTCCATTTTCAGTTCACCTCACGACCTGCTTGCTTCACAAGTCCTTTAGCTCCATATAGAGCTGTCAGAAACCATATTTTTTGTCCTTCACCATCTTCGGCAGCACTTGCATCCATGAGCAGTTTCTTTGTCTTTTCATCCTGAAAGCCGCATTTCACGAGATTGTTTACAGCTTTTTCAGAAACTTTTACAGCTTCTTCTTTTCCATATTCCAACCAAGTCAAAACAGTTTTTGCTTCAAGGATGAATTCTTTCCCAAACAATTTTTCTTCCATAAATTCTTTTATTGTTTGATCTATGTCCATCTTTTTGCACCTCACGATTTTTCGAAAGAAAAAATCTTTCTAACAGGCAACATTCTCAATCTTTACGCCATCAAAAGCGTTTATGTACTGCGGCTCAATCCCTGGATTGTGTATCTGTAAAGAAGTTGCTCCCGCAGCCTGTGACGGCTGCGGTGTTGCTGGTTGTCCTTGTCTCTGAACAACCGGTGTCTGTGGTGAAACTTGTTCCTGAGTTGGCATAAGACCTTTCAAGCTGAGAAATCTGTATGCTTCAGCAAGCACAAGTTGCGCTTTCGGAATATCCGCGACAGTTAAGCTGCTTGTATTCTTCCAGTTGCCAGCTTTGTCTTTGTAAGACCGTTCAACGCTTACGCTGAAAAAGTCTTTTAACGCGCCATTGACCTGAACCTGGTTCTGCCAGATTGAAGCCTGCACATTGCCTGCGCTTATTTTCTTTATGGGTTTGTTCATTTTTTATCTACCTCGTATATTTATTTAATTTTTGAAACCTCAAAATTTGAGATTTCTTTCACATGATAGGGAAAGAAAACGAAAAATCACTTTATACAGTTCATACTTCGCCACCCCATTGCATATCTTCCCTTATTTTTTCCAGCAGCAGAAATTCTATCTCTTCATTTGCCGAAAGATTTTTATAGTTCTCAGAAAGTATGTTCTCTGAGGACTTGATTTGTGTTTTGTCGTGCATTTTGGTTTTCCTCCGCCAATTGGATCTAAGCCACCCTTTGGCTTTTTCTTATCTTTTAATTATTAAATATTTAGACAGTAAAGCTTCTTTATATACTTTCCGTCAGTGGTTGGCGAGTGGCAAGTGGGTTATGTGAAACGCAGAAATCAATCTTTTTATTTTGACATGTCATGCGGTGAACATAGCGAACCCGCATTAATTCCGCAGGAATTCAAGAGTTTTCCCTATGTGTTTCTTTTTGCCTTATCTCTCCCTATTACTCCTCTATCTGTATCCCCCCACCCCCCAGTTTAAAAAAACACGACGATTGTGGGGATTCTGAGGGGGAAATACCTCCCCCGAATGGAAAATTCTGGCGTGGGAGGAGACTGGGAGACTCCCCGAAGAGGCAGAATTTTTCCGTAGCTCTTTCAGAATTGCTGACGGATAAATTGTGTTTGACATAATACACATATAATATTTGCTTTTTTACTCTTGGAATTCCTCATGTTTTATTGACTTCTAAAATAAACAAATTAATGTAATGCAGAAATAATAAAAGCATTCTATGGTTTAATCATGGAAGATAACATTCAGCACCAATTTGACGAATATGCCGAATTCAGACGACAATCTGTTGAGAATGAATTAATTCAGCTTAAAGCAGTTCTGGATTTATGCGAATCACCAATAGAACAAAAGTTTTTGCTTGATGTCCTTGGTCATTATTCCGGTTATGCATGCGGGTGGAATGGACAACATATCTTGGGCACAATTTCTTATCCAGACTTTGAGCGTTTTAACGTGAGAATTTATCCGCAACAGCACATTGAGGCGAGCAAAAAACAGTATCGTGCAGATTTTGTGTTTGTCCTAACGCGATGGGAAATAAAAGAAAGCACCACTCGTGAATATCTCCGCCTTATTGTTGAAATTGATGGTCATGAGTTTCACGAAAAGACAAAAGCACAAGCCAAACGGGATAAAAAACGCGACCGGGATTTAGTTGCTGAAGGATTAATAGTTTTACATTTCACCGGTTCAGAAGTTTATTACGATTCAGAAACAGTTTTAAGCGAAATAGATAGTTTCATATCTAAAAAAGCCTATAAAGTGATTGAACTGTACGGTTACTAATACTTTAAAATATACGTCGCTCTGAAAATTAATCAAAACTTCCCCGAACTAACAGGAAACCTTTCATCCAGCAGTTCCTCAAAGAAATCAGTCATTCTTTTGCCTTTTGCAAGCTCCTGCTTCATTGCCTGGTAATGCCAGGGCTGCATCCGGAATGAGATATTGACTTTTGCCAATGGGTTCACCTGGGAAACTTTTGTTCTTTGTCCGCAGAATCTGTATTTTTGCGAAACTTACTGTTCATCATTGTTTCATTAAAGCCGGAGATAAGCCTGTACATTTCCTGCTTTTCTTTCGGCAGATAATGCAGATTGGCCTCAATGAAATCATCTATTGACTCATATCCTTCCTTTTTCAGTATGTCCGACAGTTCTTCTTTTGTTGGTTTCATCATTTTATAGTGGAAACTTTTCAGCTTTATAAATCTGAAACTGAATTGTTGACGGAATCGGCAACACTTGGACAGTAATAGTTTTATCAATAATTTGCCGGGATATAACAGTAAAAAAGAGGTGAATCATCATGAAAACAGAAGTAGAAACAGATTATATGCTATATAGCTGGGTATCACGAGGAGCGCAAAGAACCGCTATCCTGCTGTCATTTTTCAAACCCATGACCGCCAAACAGGTCAGAAAAGAAAGCCTGCAAATCAATCCAAGGATCAGTCTCAGCAACGCTTGCGACATAATCCGGCAACTCCTTACAAAAAAACTCATCATCTGCCTGACGCCAAAAGCCGGAAACGGCAAAGTCTATAAACTGACGGAACAAGGAGAAAAACTCAGAACCGAATTCCTGAAAACCTGGAATGCCAAAACTTGAATTTTAACTCTTACTCAAACCTCCACGAACTCATGCCCTAGGTCTGTTTCCATAGTAAATTACAGCTGCGACCTCCAAGGAAATGGAAGTTTTTTCACAATCATCCCACAGTGTGGGATGACAAGTATAAATTCCGCGAAGCGGAAGTACCGCACGGGGTCGTACCCGGACGCAGTCCAGCGGCGGGACGCTGGTCGCGCGGAGCGCGAAATATCTGATGCGCAATTAATTGCGCATACCTCCGGCGGCCAGGGATTCGTCCCTGGAGGCGTCAAGGGGCTAAGCCCCTTGACCATAGGATGCTGACGCATCCTACTCCAGCCTGTGGTTGGGGTGGAGAAAAACCGGAAATGCCCTTCGGGCAATTTCTACGGTTTTGGGATGACAGTGAAGTTTTTTAACGTTGCTCAAAACTTCATTTCAACCATTTTTCCAATTTTTTTTACTTGCCATCCCTCTCACCACAATAATTTTCAATGAGGATAAACTCGGAAGTTCCTTGAGCAATTGTGAGGGTATGGATCCCATTGCTCATTATCTTGAAGCCGGGGATTTTCAGTTTTTGTCCGGCTGACTCCCAAGTAACTTGATACTTTTCCGCAAGTTTCAGACCTTTGGGGATAATTTTTAAATGTTTGAGATCCTTTGATCCAAGGTTCCAAATGCCGATGCAGGCTTTTTCCGAATTTTTTCCGGCAAGTTCAATTATCCGGAAATCGTTGTCCAGTTGAGAGTGATGATAAATTGTTCCCTGATTGAAAAGAGGACGGATGAAAGATTTATACAATTCAATATTATGTTGCAGGCGCGTAAGAGTATGTGGATGAATTTCATTTATATCCGGGGCGATGCCACTAAGGCAAAATTGTCCGAACATACCGATTCTGGAGATAAAATCCGTATCGCCGGTTGGATTCCAGAGTATTGCTCCCAACAGCGCGGTAAGTTTTTCCGGTGGAAAAGCAATAGACATGCCGTCAAGAATGGAAATGGCTTCCCGGGGAATACTGTTGTCTGACATTTGCCCCCAGTTGAATCTGGAAAGCATGCCAAGATCATTCCTGCCGCCCCCTGCCGCACAATTTTCCAGCAACAGGTTAGGGTATTCCGCGCGGATGTCATCAAACAGTTTATACAGGTTATTATAATAACGCCAAAGGGTGTTTTCCCTGCATCCGTCAACTACTCTTTCCCCGCCTTCACCGGGCAGCAGATTGAAGTCAATTCTAAAACAATCCAACTCATATGAGTCGATCAGATGGCGGATTGTTTTCTCAAGGTGCCGGATGACTTCAGGATTTGTCAAATCAATTATTTCCATTGAACGGCCACGCCTTTTCATAAACCAGTCCGGATGATTTTTGCCGGTTTCACTGAGTTTTGACAAGGCTTCAATCTCACACCACAACCCGCCTTTTAAATTTTTTTTGTGAATCTCCTTGAAAATACCCTTCAGACCCGATTTGAATTTTGGAGATTCGATGTGCCAATCTCCCCGCCTTTGCCGCCAGTTCAAATTCATGTCGCTTCCATACCAGCCGGCATCGATTATGAAAAGTTCCGCTCCGATTTTCGCGGCAATTTCAAGCTCCTTTAAAACGGTTTCATCTGAAGTTTTATCTACCCCCTGGTAGCTGCAATGATTATATGAAACCGGAGGACATGTTCCGGATGAAGCTCCACGGATATGGGAATGTAAAGAATTTACCCAATCATCAAGACTTCCGTAAATAACCGCCAAGTGTACTTTAGGAGTTGAAATTGTTTCTTTTGGAGCGAGAATACAAAGCGGGGGATTCGCGCAAAGGCCAAGTTGTCCATATAATAAGGACGTTTTGGTTATTTTTGGATTAGCTCCGGCGTCCTCATCGACAATCAGATCAAATTCCCAGTTGCCCGACCAGGCCAGGTGGGAAATGAAATTTTCCCCGGTAATCCGGTTTCTGATAATCATGAACGGTGAACGCCAGCCGGAATGCCCCTTGCAGGAGCCGAAACCATATTTGCCATCCTGCAATTCATGCCACTGGATTTTACCTTCCATATGCGGAGATTTGTTTTTATATTTTCCAAGTGAAAAAATCGCATCTGAAAGATTATCTGTACCGGTAATGTTTTCCTTCCATATCCGTCCAGACCAGGTTTTAGCTTTTGCGATTACAAGGTTAGTATCTCCATCATTCTCAATTTCCAGCCATCGAACAATAAAGCCTGTTTTATCCAAACATGTATGGATTGTTAATAATATGGAAGAATTTTCATGACGGAGTTTAACTAAATGTTCGAGTTTTGATTCAGAAGAATTCAGCTCTTCGTGACCAAGCCATAACCAACCATCCTGAAGCAATTTGCCGTCAATTTCCAACTGGAATGCTGACTCAAGATGGTTTAATGGATTCCACACCGCACCTCTAGGGCCAAGTTTAGTCGCCTCCCGATATATACGTGCTTGGGAAAGCGGAAATCCAGATGCGAAATATCCCGCGAAAATATATCGGCCATCTAAAAAGGCTTCCTGATAAATCCCGTGTTCAGTTTCGTAATTCAGGAAATAGCAGCAATCATTGTTTACTGCAATTTCTTTTGATGCTTCTTTGACGATTACTCTCATTTTTTTGATTGCTTTCTGAGTTCAGTTCTCATTTCCGCAACCTTTTTCATGATGGTTTCCCCGCCGTGAATATGTTCCATAACCATCCGGGCGGCCTTATCCGGGTTCCGTGCCGCAAGGGCTTTATAAATGCGTTTGTGGGTAGATGCATTCAGCCTTTCAAGGTTTTCATTCCAGGAAAAAGATATTTTAATTGCTTCCTTGAGGCAGAAATTCTGATTTTTCAGAATAATAGTTTCGTAAAAATTACTTAAAGTTTTGTTGTTAACCAGGTCAACTATCTTCCTGTGGAATTCCCGGTCCAGTTTTTCGTACATTTCCGGATTGCCTTCGTCACTGGCTTTCTCCAACTCATCAGCCAATGTCTTGAATTCCCGCAATGTTTCATCAGATAAATTTCTGGTGATCAGTTTTGCCGCTCCCGATTCCAGGATTTCACGGATCTGTGACATTTCGACAACATCTTCCGGGGTAATCTCCTTCACAAAAGCGCCACGACGTGGAATTCTGATAATCCAACCTTCCCGGAAAAGCCGCTCAAGGGCTTCCCTGACCGGAACGTGGCTGATATTAAGTTCTGAAGCAATTTTCCTTTCCGGAATTTTTTCTCCCGGTTGATAGCGGTCGTTTATTACGCCTTCAATAATATAATTATATACTTTTGCTGATAAATTCATACACATCTCCAGTTTGCCGTTTTAATTACCATCAATTCTCTTGTTACATATCTTACTATATATCCAAAACTCGACATATGCTATAGCAATATAGAAGGTATTTGAAAAATATAAGGCTTTTAGTGGAAATATTCGATATATATTGACATTATTCCTTGACATATGCTATAGTATAGTTAGATTTTTATTTCCAAAATTCAAGAACTATCTGATGGAAAGAAAGCTTATTAAGCTCGCTATAAAGATTCTTCTGGTTCGGGAATATAATAAAAAAAGGGAAAAGAATGAAAAAAACTAAAAGTAAATTCAATGCTCATGAAATGATGCAAGCCGGAAATTATAAAAGTTGGAATCACGCCGGAACTATCCGGTTTGCAGTTATATTATTAATAGTTCACATAGGCATTGCTCTTTTCGCCCGGAAGAATGACGATGTGACAATACAGATCAAAAAATGCCAGATTGCTCCAATTATAGACGGCAAATTGGATGACCGGTGTTGGCGCGAAATAAAACCAATCAATAAGTTTTATGATTACTATAATAAAGGAAAAGTCAGCAACGATGCAAAGATGAAGATGACTTTTGATAACAGTTGGCTGTTTCTTGGTATGGAAAATATTCATCCGGATCCCGGCAAGCTGAAAGAAAAAGTAAAAAATCATGATGGCTCGCTTCATACTGATGAGTCCGTAGAGTTATTTTTTGATCCGGGAACCGGGGGGAAATGTTATTTCCATTTTGTTTTGAATTCAGCAAATGTAAAAGGGGAAAAAAGAATATTGCGCAAAGAACGTGATGCTTCATGGAGTATTCCGTGGAAATCCGCAACCCGGAAAACAAGTTCCGGCTGGAATGTGGAAATAGCGATTCCATTGTTTGCACTTTGTTCTTACGGTGATCTTGAAAATGTTAGAATCAATGTTGTCAGAAACATGTTTGTAATGGAAGCTGCCGGGGATGAAAAAAAGAGACTGAGTTCTTTGTCCCCGGTTCATAAAAGTTTTCATGAGACGGATTGTTTTGCAAGACTTGATGGAATCAAGGATATCCGGATAAAAATTCCATTTCTGCCAACCGTGAAAAGCGTAGATGTTACCGGTTATCAGAAGATTGACGGAAAGTACGCATATGGTATTGATTTGGTATTGAAGAATCAGTCGATTACCCCCGGAAGTGTAAATGTTGAGGTTTTTGAAAATGACGGAACCAGTCTGACAAAAACAACAAAGCTGAAAAAGCTTGAAAATAAAAACGTAAAATTTCTGGTCTTTGTAAAAAAGTTGCGCCAACGGGATATTGCGCTGAAAATAAGAGACAAAGCGACTGGAGATACTTTTCATGAAACAATTATTTCAAAGTCTGATTCACTGAATCTGATCAATGTTTACCTTGGCCGGAATTATTACACAAAAGAAAAATTCGCGATTGCCGTTTGCAGTCTATCATTTAAGGACAGCGACTTGCATGGCTCCAAAATAATTTGTTTAAACGCAAAAGGGAAAAAGATCGGAAAGTTAACCGCCGTGAAACCGGAATGTCTGGTTGAAATTGACCTGGAGCTTTTACCAATTGGTGTTTCCACCGTTAATATAAGACTTCTGGATAACAACAATCAAATTGTCTGTTCCCGTGATGTGAAACTGATTAAACGACTTCAGAAAACCAGTGGTCCGGAATACAAAACAGATCGTTTGAACAGGAGAATCCTTAAAGACGGCGTGCCATTTTTTCCATTTGGCTTTCTCCTGATCGGAGCCGCTGATCCTGGAAAAGACTTTAAAAAGATGGCGGAAGCGGGATACAATAGCGCCGTTTTATGGGGTGGTTACAGAAATATGGAACAGGTTTGTAATTTTTTCCGGCAGGCTACTGTTTATGGTATTGGAGTGAATTATCGCCTGGAGACTCTGATTTATGGTGCAAAACTGAAGGGGCTTGAGAAAATTTGTTCTCCTGCCGCGGCACAGGAAATCGTGAAGATTACTCGAAGGGAAAGTCCCACCAGATTTAAAGTAAAATTAATTACAAATCCTAAATTATCACACTTATCGGCAAAGAAAAAAGAGAAGATATTTACTGCATATTATGAAAATGTCAAGGATAAAATATGTAAATATGTGGAGCGGGTAAAGTCATTCAAAAATCTTATAGCTTATAATTCTTTTGATGAACCAGCTGACTTTGAGTATGAAGCCGGGCTGGATTTGTATAAAAAGGTAAATAAACTTGATGGTTACAATCCGACTTTCCTGTTGTTTTCTTCGTATATTCATGACAATCCCATGGCCGTAAATTGGTGTGATGTTGCCGGGATTGACGCCTATTGGGTTCCTGCCGGAGAGAAGAGCGTCAAAGGATCGATCAATCAGGTTGCGAAGGTAGCTTTCAATGCCAATAAAATGTGCGGGAAAATACATAAACCTTTCTGGATTGTACTCCAGGGGCAATATTACAGCGGATGCTTTAAAAGACCGATCGATAACCGGGAATTGTTTTGCCAGACCTATCTTTCCTTGATTCATGGTGCGGTATCGGTATTTTATTTCAGTTATCCGGTCAGGAACAGCATTCTGTGGAAGGCATTTCATGAATTGGGAAATCAGCTTAAAAAGCTTGCACCATGCATAGTCAGCAAACCGATAAAACAGGAAATCAAATATTCGCCAATTCCGTTGAATGTCGAAAAAAGGTTGTTTCCTGAGTGTCAAGTTGCATTGAAACGTTATCCTGAACGCGGGTTTATCCTGTTGGCGGCGAATAGCCGGAATTATCCCCTGAAAGTTGATTATTCGATTCCCGTATTGAAAAGTATCAATAAGGGCGAAGTCATGTTCCGGAAAAAATCATTTTCAATTAACAATGGGAGTTTCAGGGATAAGTTGCCTCCATTTGCTGTTCGGGCATATTTTTTCGAGAACTCAAATTTAGAATTGCCGGAAACTGTCAAAATTAAGGTTGATTCAACTACGTCCGGGTCGAATCCAGGCAAGGAATTTGCTTTTACCAGGGCCGGGAGGACAGGCAAGAAAAACATTTTGCCGAACCCGAGTTTTGAGAGATCCTCTGTCGGAGCCTGGCCGGATTATTCACTGCCAATGCTGGCTTATGATCTGCAAAGACCGTACGATATTGCCAAGGCAATGGATCCAAAGGAAGTTTATCATGGGAAATATTCGTTGAAACTCAGTAAGGGAGAGGGTGATTCCTGTCCAGGATTTCTATTTTTTATTTCACCGCAAAACATTTCACCAAAAGCATATGTATATTCAGTATACATGAAAGGCAGCAGAAACGGGATTAAAGTAAGAATAGGCGGTGGCGGCTTCAAAAACAAAGTGTTTGAATTGACGGCGCAGTGGAAGCGTTATATTTTGCATGGAACGATTCCGGCAAGGGCCGGCAAATACAACAGCCTTGTGGTTCTTGTCTTGGACAAGGGAACGGTGTGGATCGATGCGGCCCAGATGGAAGCTGGTTATGAACCTACGGGGTTTCAGCAATGAAATGTTTACGGTTTTATGGTCCGGAGGATGTCCGGCTGGAAAATATTCCAACTCCTGAACCTGAAGCTGGTCAGGTTCTATGTAAAGTGGAGTGCGCCGGGATTTGCCGGACTGATTTTTCCCTGTTCTCCGGAACGATGCCGTTTGTCAGCGGGAAAAATCTGCGTTATCCTTTCATTCCCGGACATGAATGGTCGGGGACGGTTATTAAAACTGGCGGCAAGGTAAAAACTTTTAAGATCGGAGACAGGATTGTTGGAGATACGGTTGTCGCTTGCGGGAAATGTGAATATTGTGCGGAAAATCTTCCAGGGCAATGTGAAAATTTGAGGTGTGTCGGCACTATCAACGCCTGGAACGGAGCACTTGCGGAATTCATTATTATGCCGGAGCGGCATTTGTTTCCGCTCCCGGAGATAATTGATTTTGAAAACGGCGCATTGATTGAACCAGCATCGATTGCGCTTAATGCGGTAAAGCAGATTGATATTCATGCCGGCGATGTTGTTTTAGTTGCCGGTGCAGGACCGATTGGTATAATCGGCGCGGTATTTTCTAAAATCAAAGGAGCTGAAAAAGTAATCATCGCCGACAAGATTTCCGGCAGAATGCAAAAGGCAATTGAGCTTGGCTCTGATCATATCCTCGATTTAAAAAACATGGACTTGCCGAACGCCATAAGTCCTCATACTTTCAACAAAGCAATTGAAGCCACCGGTTCTGCTGCGGTATTCACGGAGATCATGAATCTTATCCGCAAAAGGGGAATCATTTGTCCTGTGGCTTTTTATAAAGAACCTTTGCGCGAATTTGATTTGAATACCATTGTTTTCAATGATCTGAAAATAAAACCCGTAGGTATCGATTCTGAAATTACCCGGGAAACTATTGAACTTATGGCATCAGCCGGATTGGATTTAAGTTCGATTATAACCAGAAAACTGAATTCCCTTGAAGAAGCGGCCAACCTTTTCAATGATAAGAATGCGGATTCTTACGACGACATAAAAATTATCGTAAATCCAAATTAACTGTCAATGGATATCAAAGGATAAATTTAATAATGAGCAATCCTGTTTTCTTACAGCCGAACCTCGACAGTATTGAATTTTTTGAGGAACTGAAGTATCCCTTGCATGAGGAAATTATCCTTGGAAGAAAAAAAGCGAAAAAAGGAGAAGTTTCTCTTGAAAACGGAATTTGTTTTCAGTCTTTTTTTTCTGATTCTGGAAACCTTCTTCAAGCTGCATATCGGGATTTTGAGAAATTTTTCAATGCTGCCGGAATTAAATTCCGTAAAAATGGTTATAAGATCGATATAACGGAAGTAGATGATCTGGAATACGAAGCGTACCGGGTTTTCGTTGATAAGTCAAAATGTGTAATATCTTCTTCCAGTGCCGATGGGATTCGTCGCGGACTTGTTTATTTGGAAGATGAAATCCTAAGGGCGGGTGGAGTTTTTCTAAAGGAGGGATTTATTGAAAAAACCCCATTTTTGAAAACCAGAATTGGCCGGAGCGCACTTGCAACCGGGAAGAATGACTTGGACGAAGGGGTTGACTTTTATCATGAAAATTACCTGAACAGGGTTGCGCATGATGGTGTCAATGCGTTATGGCTTCCGGTTGCGTTTGAGGAAATAGCTGAAAGCCGTATAATCCCGGAATATGGAACTAAACGTGACGGGCAAATTCAGAAATTGCGCGAAATTGTTAATCGATGTTTTCTTTACGGGATAAAAATATTTCTTTTCTGTATTGAGCCAAAAGCTTTCAGTGCTGATGATCCAATATTAAGGAAATATCCAGAGCTGGGAGGGCATCGCAGCGGAAACAGAATATGCTTCTGTCCTGGTTCAGCAATTTCCAAACAATACCTGATTGAGGCCGTTGAAAGCATTTTTAAGGAGGTTCCCCTGCTTGGTGGTATCATCAATATTACGGTTGGGGAACGAACGACAATATGTCATAACGGTGGCGGCATAGAAACTAACAACTGTCCTCGCTGTTCGAAACGCGCCCCGTGGGAAACTCTTGCTGACATGCTGGCAAGTATGCGCGAGGGAATGCAAAAGTATAATCCCGAAGCGGAGTTAATTTCCTGGCCGTACAACCAACCTTTGATATGGGGTGAAAAACAAACTATTAACGCCGCGGCCCATCTGCCGGAAGGAACAGTTCTTCAACACAATTTTGAATCACCTAACCACCGTATTCAACTCGGTAAAGAACGACATATTTGTGATTACTGGCTTTCACATATAGGCCCAAGTGATATTTTTCGCAAATGTGCCAGTGAGGCGGGTAAATCCGGAACCAGCATGTTTGCCAAGATTCAAACGGCATGTTCACATGAAATTGCCACGGTTCCATATGTTCCGATTCCGGGAAGTAATTATCGTAAATTCAGAAATATGCTTGATTTGGGTGTTTCCGGGGTAATGTTGTGTTGGGACTTCGGATTTTATCCGTCAATGATGACTAAGGCCATTTCGGAACTTGCTTTTACTCCATTTCCTGACAATGAAGAAGAGTTTTTGAATCGTTTGTCGGAGCTTAGATGGGGCAGGCATGCCGGTAAAGTCGCGGAGGCGTGGAAACATTTTGACAAAGCCTATTCATTTTATCCTTTCAGCACCGTATTTGCTTATTACGGCCCCCTTCATACCGCACCGGTTATTCCTTTAATGCTAAAACCGGAGGATAAACCGCTGTCGCCTAACTGGGTTGTCAGCAAGAAACAGTATTGCGAAAAAGACGAAAATTATCCTCCAAGTGGTGATAGAATTGGTGAATGCCTTACATATACGCATACAGCGAAAGAAGCAATTATTCTACTGGAAAAAATGCTGAAAACTTGGGAGCGCGGAACCAAAATTCTAGATGAGATAATATCTGGAGCTCCCGATATTGCGGAATATTTACATCGTGAAATCGGGATTGCGCAAGCTCTGAAAATACAGATCGAAAGTTCCTTGGATTATTTCAAATTTTATGAAATGAGAGAAAAACTGCCATTCCTCCCTGACAAGGAAAAGCATGATCTACTGCGCCGCATGAAAGAGATTATGGAACGCGAAATTGAGTTATCAAATTTGTTGATATCTTTATGCAAAATGGATTCAAGGCTTGGATTCAATGCGGAAGCCTGCGGATATAAATACTTTATAGAACTGCTTGAATGGCGGATTAAGCAACTTGGCGAAGTAATTGAAAATGATTTTCCGGAAGTTGAACAGGAAATAAAAGATCACAAGTTGCTGTTTCCCGCATATACCGGTCAAAAACCGGCCGGACAAATGTATGAATGTGTAAAGTTCAGTAAAGCTCCGGAAATGAATGGAATTGTAACTGGCAAGTCATGGGAGCAACTTGAAAAGGCTTATTGTTCAAATGATATCCTATATTCCGGATTCGGAAAATTCGCGGAAGTTCATGACTCCTGTTCCACCCGGCGTGATACCTGGTGGAAGGCAGGATATACCGATGATCATTTGTATTTCGGCATTTATTGCCGTGAATCTTCCATGGATTCAATCAAGGCAAAATTCAAGGATCGTCAAATTAAGGACATGTGGCTCGAAAACCTGGTTGAAGTCTGTATCGAGCCGAAGCGGCTATGGCCGTATTATAAACTGCTGGCAAATCCTAAAGGGGCGCGGCATCAGGTAAAATTGACTAACCAGCGTAATTATCAATGGCAATGTTCTGCCTGGCGAGGTGAAAATTATTGGTCGGCCATATTGCGGATTCCAATAAAACTTCTGCAAAAAGAAGGATTTAACGGAAAAACTTTAAGGATAAATGCGGGAAGAGTCAAACCTTGTCCTGAATTGGGACATAAAGCCCTATTATCCCATTGGAAAGAGATACGTCCGGCGGAAAACCGACTGGTGTTCGGTACGGATAATCCGGAAAATCTCGGCTGGCTTCTCTTTCAATCGTGAATTTCCGGAACAAATTTCAAAATTAAAGGTACCAATAAGGGCTTTTACCGTAAAATGCTATAGCAATTATATGTGCATTGCGCCGTATCAAGAAAATATATTAATTATTTAGGCAGATTGTGTTGCTTTTTTCTTGCATTATGCTATAGTATTAGCGTGAAAGAGTGAAGGTTGAATTTTTTTAAGATAAAAAAGGATATTCATAATGAAAGCAATGTGTAAAAACAAGGCTGTTCATGGAACTGGTAATAGAAATAGATTTACTCTAATTGAATGTGAGCGCCCAGATAATGCTAGTGAATCTAGCCCGGTGAAAAGTCCGGGATCTGCGAATTGCTCATTTCACGCATATAGTCTGACAGCAGGGGAGCGTGGTGACGCGCGAACCGGATGCGCTGTGACAAAGTCGCGCGAACGGAAACCTGCCATCCACGGCGAATCAAGGACTGCGCCTCAGGCACTCACTGGAAACGGGGAGAAACAGATCGCAGGACACCTAAAGATGGAGCAACAGGGGCCTGGTAACCAGTCGGGGCGGCGAGACAAAAGCACAGGCCGTAGGCAAACGAACGACCGTAAGCATCGTAAAGGTAACCCAACGGAAATCACTGGTAGAGTTGGACATTTCGGGGTAAGGCGACCATCTGTTCGATGTGGGAAGCCTGATATCATCAAGGAAGAAAATGGGCAAATGCACTTGATGACCCGACGGTGTAAAAGGCGGCGGCATGTGCGGAAAGATTCACTGAGTACCTGGGGAGAACCTGTATGGTCCCGGCAACGGGTAAGTGAAAGTATAAGGCGGAAGGCCGAAATCTGGAACAATGCCATGCAGGGAGTCGGAGACGGCAATAGTAGCAAGGATGACAAAGACAATATAACTTTGTCTATGCAAAGAGCCGTTAGCCTGAGAAAGTGTCCGAAGATAAGAAGAGGCCAGCAGATGAATGCCGAAAGGGCTCAAGAACATCCATTAAAACGGGTCAAAGTAAATCGGAGGGCAATATATTCTTCAGCCAACGCGAGCGGGACAAAATATGACGATCGCGGAATGCTGATGAAAGAATCTCAGGGGGAAAGCCGGACGTGGGAAAACCGCATCTCCGGTTTGGTCTATGGGGTAAAGGCGATTCCTCTTGTCAGGACAGCCTTTACTCTAATAGAACTATTGGTAGTTATCGCGATAATTGCCATATTAGCGGCAATGCTGCTACCGGCGCTGAAAAAAGCGCGCGATACCGCAAAGAAAATTTCGTGTACTAATCAGTTAAAACAAATTGGCCTTGCAATTCAGCAGTATGCAAGTGACTACGAAGGCCGATTGCCTGTGCATCATGATACCAGCATGGGATATTGGCACTTGAATGCAATTCCTCCTTATCTTGGAGAAGACTCTTCTTGCAGATATTCATTGCTGGAATGCCCTAACGACCCATATGCCTGGTGGTTATATAATAATTCCAATGTTAAAGACAGTGCTCTGGACCCTTCATACGGCTTTAATGGCAAGATATCAAATTATTTCCCGTTGAATCGGGTCGATAAGCCCACTGAGAAAATACTGATCGGAGAATCCTATCACGGCCCTGAGGGACGTGATTTTTCAGGCTCCTATTTGATAACATATCTGACAGGATATCCGGTCGGGCTTTACCCAAGACATGGAAATGGAACTAATGTTGCCTGGATAGATGGACATGTAAGCTATCAAACCAATTATATATATATGAACACTAAAAGCAAATACTGGTATCCGGCCCAATAACCGGATGTTTGTTAAAAATTCTCATAAAAGGACAAACAAAGTATGTTAATAAATAAAGTCGTATTGATAAATATTATCATTGTAACAATTATAATTATAGCTACAATGATAGAGGCGGGTATTGTTTATGATGAGAAAATGAATGCCGTCCGAATTACGGATTTTCCCGTGGATATGCCATGTACGCTTGAGCGATTGGCAAAGATGGACAAAACTTTTGGCTGGAATCAAATCACATATGACAAGGAAAAGTCCGTTTGTACAGTTAATTGTAATTTGATCATTGGAACGAATGACGGAACTAACACGATTC
Organism: Victivallales bacterium; assembly: GCA_963678815.1. Lineage (GTDB taxonomy): Bacteria > Verrucomicrobiota > Lentisphaeria > Victivallales. Next base: position 605,431 of record OY787460.1, on the reverse strand, counting down.
TGCGGATCGGCGGTAAAGACCATCCGGAAGAAATCCTGGTCATGAAAGGAAATGTTTACATCAGTCCATATTGGATTAAAGGGGAAAATAAGGGGAATTACTGGAAAGTTGAGAAAAAACTCAACTCCCTGGTTCTCGGTGATAAAAAGGACAAAAAAATAAAAGCTGTTCTAAAGCTTGCCGCACGGAAAACCATATACTGCGGAAGAATGCCTGATATGAAAAAGAAGCAATGGGGCGGCGGAATTTACATTTACAATAGCGAAATAACGGCAATTGAACAAAAGCCCGGGAGTAAAATCGGTGACCCGCAACGGGGAAACCTTTATTTCACCGGTAATGTTGAATTGGACAATGCCACAATATCCTGGGTAAAAGGCGCTATTTACGGTTTGCTGCAAGGTTATCGCAAAGAATACCTTGTGAAAAATACTGCTTTCATAAATGTCGGTACCGCATTGTTGAACGGTGGACAATTCGCTACAGGATGCAAATTTGAAAATTGTAATACCGCGGTTAAAGATTACGGTAGTCTGAACGCCAAATTAATTGACTGTATTTTTAAAAATAATAAACGCAATTGGATTCTGGATCATACGAACAACGGACTTACCTGTATCGACTGTACATGGGAAAGAACTGAATTACCAAATACCATCAAAAGCTGGACTTATAAAAACAAAACCCGTTATCCTAAATTTATTTCAAAAAGACATATTATAATTCAAGTTGTCGATGCAAACGATAAACCGGTTTTCGGTGCGCAAGTAAAAATAAAACCTGATAAGCCAGGCTCGGGATTCCCGGAACATAAAGTGTTTAAAACCGGAAAGGAAGGAAAAACTCCGGGTAAAGATAATTTGGCAAAAGCCCCGTTGCTTACCGAGGTGATCAAAACCGCAACGGATACTCCGGATAAACCGGAAATTAAAGAATTTTTATACACCGTTACCGTCGCGAAAGATGACAAAACTTCTTCAAAAGGCGGGATAAAAGCTAAAACCAGTTGGGTGACTGTAAAATTGGTTTTAAAATAAATTTCCGTAGTTAATTCCAGTTCATTGGTTCATTGCACCATCAATTTGAAATGACAAAATAAGAGGGAGTTATGTCGCAAAATTTGGGAAAATTATTTTTTCGTGTATTGGCGGGGAGTATTATTGTTTTTAGCATTTTATTATTGCCATCAAAGATATTATCGCAAACATCGCCAGTTGGCTTATGGCATTTGAATGATGGTTCAGGGGCTGCGGCCGAGGACTCTTCCGGTAACGGAAATGATGGCACTCTGACCAATATGAATACGTCAACTTGCTGGGTTGACGGTAAACTTGATAATGGCTTGGATTTCGACGGGACGGATGATTATGTTGTCATTGCGGATGATCCGGTTTTTGACATTACCGGTGAAATTACGGTTGAAGCATGGATTTATCCCGCAAGTGTTTCCGGAGATCAGGTTATTGCCGGGAAACGTTATTCTACAAGCTGGGAATTAAGTTTACATGACGATAGTGTCAATATAAATGCCAAACAAGGGGGAACTTATTATTCGCATGTGCTTTCCACGGGAGGCGGAGTGCAGGCAGATGCCTGGAACCATATAGTATGGACTTATGACAGTTCAACTGGAGTAAACCGGTCTTACGTAAATGGGGTGGAAAAACAATGTTCCGAAAAATCCGGAGCCCTCGCAACTGATGCTACCGCTCTTTATATCGGTTGCAGATATAGTGGCAGTCTCTATTTCGACGGCATAATTGACGAAGTTAAAATCTATGACAGGGTTCTGAGCGCTTCGGAAATATTTCAAGAATACAAAGACGGTTATATTTGCGGCGAATGGCAGTTTGATGATGGTTCAGGAACTACAGCCAGCGATTCAACTGACAACGGCAACGACGGCACCCTGACCCACATGAATACTTCAACTTGCTGGGTTGACGGCAAACTCAGCTACGGTCTGGATTTCGATGGGGCCGATGATTACGTGGTGGTTCCGGATGATTCGGTTTTAGATATAACTGACGAAATTACGGTTGAAGCATGGATTTATCCTCATACTGTTTCCGGGGATAAGGTAATTGCCGGGAAACGTTACTCGACAAGCTGGGAATTAAGTTTGCTCAATGACTCTGTTAATGTAAATGCAAAACAAGGTGAAACCTATTACGCGCATGCTCTTTCTACCGGTGGAGGAGTGCGGGCAAATACCTGGAACCACATTGTCTGGACCTACGACAGTTCAACCGGTATTAATAAATCTTATGTTAATGGCATTGAACGGCAATGTTCAGAAACATCAGGGGCATTAGCCACGGACAACACATCTCTTTTTATTGGTTGCAGATATAGTGGCAGTCTCTATTTTGATGGAATAATTGATGAAGTAAGAATCCATGACAGAGTTCTGGATGCCTCGGAAATATTACAGGAATATAAAAATGGCAATCTTTATGGCGAATGGTTATTTGAAGATAGCGTGGGTGGTTCCGCCATTGATTCTTCGGGTAATATCAACGATGGCGCCCTTACTGATATGAATACTGCAAATTGTTGGATTGACGGAAAAGTCGGCGGCGGTTTGGATTTCGATGGAGCGGACGATCATATTACCGTTTCCACTATCGACATAGGCACTGTTCATGCGGTCACAGTCTGGGTTTATGCTGATGATTTATCATATTATGAGGCCATATTAGGCTATACCGGTGACAGCTATATGTCTCCTTTAATATTCAGGAATGTGTCAGGCACAACCTATGTTTACTATCATGATGGGACCGATTATGAAGTCCTAGATTTAGGCGAGGATATCACAGGCGGTTGGAGATACGTTGCGGCAGTTAGAGATGGGCTCAATGTCACGTTCTACCTTGACGGGGTAAATAAAGGAAGCGTGACATTAACCAATAATACCAATATGTATGTTGATACAATCGGGGCAAGGCAGGGAAATTCCACAAAAGATTCTTTCTTCGATGGAGCCATGGATGAAGTAAAAATTTACAGCCGGACTCTATTCAGTGAAGAAATCTTTCAGGATTATCTGGATGGAATTTCCCTTGGCTATTGGAAGTTTAACGAGGGCTCGGGTTCAACAGGAGCTGATTCTTCCGTTTTCGGCAACCACGGCGCTCTTACCTATATGAATACATCCACCTGCTGGATTGCCGGACGGGATGGATATGTGTTGGACTTCTACGGTTCCGATGATTATGTCGATTGCGGGAATGACTCAAGTTTAAATTTCGGGACGAATGATTTTACCGTTGAATTCTGGATGAAAAGTGATGCCGAGCCAGGCAATTACCAGGGAATGATTGGGAAATTAAATACATCCAACTGGATGGGATGGGGAGTGCAAGTCCTGACTGCCGGGACTTTCGATTTTTACATAAATCGAAATCATAACTATATTTTCGGCGATTATGACCTGAGAGACAATATCTGGCATCATATCGTTGCAATCCGTGAAGGTGAAGCCGCTGTCCTCTACATTGATGGCGAATACATTGGCAAAGGAGTTCAAAACACTAACGATGACTCGGTATCAACCACTTCAAGTTTGACTATCGGAAAAGTCTACATGAATTTCGATTGCCTGATGGATGACGTCAGAATATATGAAGGCGCTCTCAGTGAAGATGAAATTTCCCGAAGATATATGAAAAGGTGTGCATATTGGAAATTCGATGAGTCTAGCGGCACAACCGCAGTTGACAGTTCCGGAAACGGCAATGATGGAACTTTGACGAACATGAGTTCCCCGTCATGCTGGGTCGATGGTCATATCGATCCGGACGGCTGTTTCAAGAATGTGCTGGATTTTGACGGTTCAGATGACTATGTGGATTGTGGAAATAACTCCATTTTCGATTTCGGAACAGATGACTTTTCGATTTCTCTATGGGTAAAGAGCAATGCCGCGGCCGGAAATTATCAGGGCATTATTGGTAAGATAAACACATCGACATGGACAGGCTGGGGGGTGCAACTGGATTCCGGGGGAACGATAGATTTCTATATAAACGCAAACCACAACTACATAACCGGAGACTATGACTTAAGGGACAATAACTGGCATCACGTTGTCGCTGTCAGGGAAGGCCAGGACGCAATTCTATATGTCGATGGCGAGTATATTGGAAAAGGAACCAGAACGACCAATGCCAGTTCCGTTACTACTGCTTCAAACCTGACAATTGGTAAATTCTATATGAACTTGGATTGTCTTATTGACGAAGTTCAGGTTTTCAAAAAAGCGTTGACGGTTAATGATGTAAAGACTTTAAACTATAATTTGCTGTCGCCATATCCTGAAAAAAATTATTATACTTCCGAAACCAGCGCGGTTGCGGTTTGCGATCTGGCCATGCCGTCTTCTGAACTTGATGGATGCTATCTGGTTGCAAAATCTGGCGCCGTCACGCTGGGAACAAACTATACCCCCGAAAATGGCACGGATCTTACTTATACTGTTTCTTCATTGTCCAACGGCGAAAATACCATTACGATTGAACTGCGCACTGACAGCGGAGATTTGGTATTCACTAAAGATATGGGAATGGTAAAAAAGTCTTCCAACGTCTGGGGCGAAGTGAAAGTAGACCAACGCAATTGCAGTGTCATGGTCGATAATAACGCTTTTTTCCCTGTAGGAATATACATGTCAGGTATTCCGGCAAGTGACGATGACAGTTTCGATGAGGTCTCTGAAGCCGGATTTAATACCGTTATTCAATGGCGGGCTTATCAAGATCCTTCCGATGCCACGGATTACCTTGAAGCGGCGGCGGATGCAACAAGCACGGCGAATCCGGACGGTTTAATGGTTGTTAACCGGCATTCCTCTTACAGCACCGTCCTGCTCAGCAAGTATAAACTTACTACACCTCAGGATTTCTGGGACATTTACAAAGGACTTGGAACAACTCCTTTTGATGTTGACCAGAGTGCGCGAATGCTTCAAGCTGTATATTTGGCAAAGCAGGAGGACAATCTGTTGGCATATTATACCTTTGACGAACCATCAGATGCTCAGATACCCGCGGGACAGAACATATATAGTGAGACTAACAGCGAGGATGGTTATCATCCGACATTTGCCCTTTATTCCATCAGAATTCATTCTGGGGATGAATTCACAAATTGGAGTGATATTCTCGGAGTTGATCCTTATTGGTATCCGCCTTCTGATTTTGACGACCTCCGCAGTTCCGTAAACTGGGTGGCAAAATATACCGCTTTAGCCGCAAACCGCGCAAAACAAGACCTTAAAGCATGCTGGATTGCGCCCGTGGCGGAATTCTGGAGCAGATCATATAAGCGTTCCGTTTTACCGGCGGAACAGGAATGCCAGACATATCTGGCTCTGATCAATGGGGCCAAAGGCATATTCTATTTCCGCTACCCGATTCATCACAAAACTTCATGGAGTACGCTGTCGGATCTTGCCGGTGAGTTGAATGATCTTGCTCCATCAATCCTGACACAGGACCTTGACCAAACAATCAGCTACTACGAAAATTCAACGGAAGCTTTTTCCGATCCCGCTGATAATGATTTCACCGATATTCAAGTGAAACTCTTAAAAGCTCCCGCAGGTGAAAATTATGACTACGTATTGCTGGCGGCAAATATCAAACATTATTCAGTTGACGTGGATTATAAAATCTCACTTCTGGGCGCAAGTGGCACCGTAAGCCGTCTATTTGACGCTTCAACCTATATGGTCTCAAACGGTGTTTTCAGCGATACGCTGACAGCTTTTGCCACCCGTGCTTACACCTTCACAAGTTCGTCAACCGACCCGATTACCATAGAGGTGGATATGGATCCGGGAACAGCAACTGCGGAAACCTCCTATCCGGTTACCGGCAGGGAAAATTGCACCAACCTGATGCAGAATCCCAGCCTTGAAGATACAAGTTTGACTAACTGGCCGGATTACTGCATGCCATATTACGCTTCACCGAGAATAAATACAGCCAATCAAGGGTGGGGGTTGATCAGCACTCCTGATTTGACTGGTCTAAAGGACGAAATAGAAAACGATGGAGGAGATCCGCTTGATGATGGTGATCCTGGCAACACCTGCCTTAAAATCACAAATGTTTCCGCTCTTGGCTATAACGGGTTCACTTTCAGACTTGCTCCCTACCATACCGACTCCAATGGCAAAGACTACACATTTTCACTGTATATAAAAGCCGACGATACCGATTACGAAGTCAGACTGGGGAGTACAAATGGATCGTATATTACTCTTGACCCTCCTCCCACAACTTCGTGGGAGCGTTATTCTTTTACAGTCAACCTTCCGGCTGGTCTGAGTGAATATCATAAATTCTATCTCCAACTCAGGTCGGGTGACACAATCTGGGTTGACGCCATTCAGGTGGAGCAAGCATCTTCGCCGTCAACGTTCACAACCGATTAAGTCACGTGCCATATTTATTCGTTGAAAACTTCCATAATATCGCATTTGTCAAACTTAAAAATGATGGAAAGCCACCCGTCATTTCTCTGTGCGAATTTCCGCATAGAACGCAAAAACATTTATTAAATTATTTTATTTCTGAATTCCGTAGGTGTCTGGTGCATTTTACCTTTGAACAATCTGCAGAAATAACTGCTGGAAGCATATCCGCATTCATGTGCGATATCCTCCAGCTTCAGACTGGTTTCCTGTAACAGGCTGATTGCATGATTAAATCGTTTGGTGTCAATAAATAATTTGGGGTTTGTACCTGCTTCCCTGTTAAAATAGCGGTTCAGGGTTCTGGTGCTGATATTCAATTTCAGTGCGAGTTGTTTCACTCCGAAAAAAGGATTATCGAGATTTTCTTCTATGATATCTATTGCATGCATCAGAATTTCATTGCAGTTCTCTTCATTTTTCTTTCTGTTGATGTTATTTGCGATATAGATCATGATTTCATAAAACCACAGAGAAGCATTTCGCATGGATACGCTTCCGGGAATTTTTAATTGTTTTTCCAATCTGACAAAGTAATTATCGAGTGGGAAATAGAATAGAAAAGGGTTTATTCAGCGGCAGAGATAATTTAGCAGTAAAGTCTTCAATATTTTTATAAATAAAAGTTATCAGGAAATATTCGCTTTCTGCCGCTGACTCCAGAAGATGATGCGAATTAGTTTCCGGAATTATAATAATTTCATCTTCCTGGATTTTCATCTCGCCTTGGCTTGTCTTTAACCTGATTTATCCTTTCGATACCCGGATAAGGCAGTGATAATTCCGGTTCATGATGGAATCAGTGTCACTGTAATAATAGTTGAGCACCGCAACTCTTGCCGTGGAACGGACTATAATCGGAGCGCAAAAGCTGCTACTCTCGGCAATTGCCTCCGACCGGAAAGTGTTCCGATAAATATTTTTCGTTTCCTGCATGGCTCAAAAGTGCAATAGAATGTCTTTTGATTATTATTTACAATCTACAGGATTCCGGATATAATATCAAGTAGCCTAAATATAATTAATGGCGGGAAATGAAAATGAAAGCTCTGCAGATCGATAAACCTAATTCATTTAAGATAGTTGAAATTGATTATCCGCTTAGCGGAAGCTTGCAAAATTGTCAAAAAACTAATTAGGGCTTCCTGAAAAAGTCTGAAATGAGTGTAAAAAAGTTAGAATTGCTGCTTTCAGGTGCAAGGGAATTGTATAAATTAAGGGAAAAACCTTGCACTTTGGAGGAGTTGGGATGTTGAGAAAAATGGAAAATCATCCGAAATTCGAGAATTTTCTTTTGCCGTTCGACGGGAAGTTGAACGGAGACAGCCGCTGGGTGAAATTGGCGGAAATGATTCCGTGGGACAAGTTGGAAAACATTTACGGTAAAAATATGTCGGAGGATTTCGGGCGTCCGGAAATTAATGCGCGAGTGGCGATCGGGACGCTGCTGATCAAGCATAAGTTGAAGCTGACCGACGAAGAAACCATCGAGCAGCTCAGCGAGAATCCGTACTTGCAGTTTTTCCTTGGCTACGAGGAATTCAAGCAGGAAAAACTGTTCGATCCGACCATGCTGGTGTATTTCCGGAAACGGCTAAACTTCGCCGACGCAAATGAAATGAATGAGTTGTTGACCAAGCTCATGACTGCAAGAAAATCTGAACGGCCAGTAAAATCTAATAGCAATAATAGCAATGATGACAATGATAAATCATCCGGCGGCAACTCCGGCAAGTTGCTGATCGACGCGACTGTGGCTCCGGCGGACATCAAGAGTATCCCACCGACCTGGATTTACTGAATGAAGCGCGCGAAAAAAGCGAGAAGCTGATCGACAAACTGCACGATCCCGCTTCCGGCAAGAAGAAGCCCCGAACTTATCGCAAGACTGCAAGAAAAGAATATATTGCAATCACCAAGCGCAAGAACAAACCGGCAAAAATGATTAGGAAGACAATGAAAAAGCAGGCCGGATACCTGAAACGCAATCTCAATCATATCAAACAACTGCTCAAATCTGGAAAAGGGTTGGGCGAAAAAGACTTATCGCTTCTGGAGGTCCTCAGGAAAGTCCATGCCCAGCAAAGCGAAATGCTCAAAAACGACAAACGCAGCGTTGAAAACCGGATCGTGTCGATCTCCCAGCCGCATGTCCGCCCGATCGTCCGGGGCAAGGCCGGAGCGAAAACCGAATTCTGGGCGAAAATCTCGGTCAGCGTGGTCGACGGCATTGTGTACCTCGACAAGCTTTCCTGGGATGCCTATAACGAAGGCCAGGACCTGATTTCGCAAGTCGAAAAATACCAGGAAAAATTCGGACATTACCCCGAAAGCGTCCATACCGACAAGATTTACGCGAACCGTGAAAACCGCCGTTACCTCTCGGAAAGAGACATCAGACTTTCCGCTCCGCCGCTGGGACGCCCCCCGGAAAGACACCCCGGAAAACGTGAAACGACAACAACGCCTGGACGAAATCGACAGAATCCCGGTTGAAGGCAAATTCGGCAACGGCAAACGCAAATATTCCCTCGACCGGATTTACGCGAAACTAAAAGAAACCGGCGAAACCTGGATCGTACTGATGGTTCTTCTGCGTTTTGATCCGGAGGTGAGTAGCTGGATGTCTTGTGCTGTAAAGGGCAATCCGGCATAACCGGTCGCGCTTGCTCCCTTTTATTCCATTTGCGCCTTGACAGCTTCAGAAATCCGCCAATAGCGACTGTTGGCAGTTGAAAAAAGCAATTTTTCAACTGCGCCACTGGAAAAGCAAAAGACTGGCGGCATAACTCTCGTTTTTTACCAGAAAGCGAGGGAATTATGTCTACCAGTCTGATGTATTTTACTCAGGGCATCCGTGGATTTCAACATGAGAGCTTTGATTTCAGCCGTAAACATGGAACTGTTTACCAGAAAATCGTGCGGAAAGATTTGCGCTGTCCTGAATGCAATGGCTCGAAAGTTACCGCGAAGTGGTTGCGGACCAGGGATATCAAAGGAGTCAAAAGCGGTCGTTGGCAGTTGTGTTTTATCATTGACGTTCACCGTATCTACTGCCACGAGTGCGGGAGCTGGACGGTGGAGAAGCTGCCGTTTCTGAGTTCGTCCAAATCGCGGATAACCAAGGAGTTGGAGAGGTCGATCGTCGAGTTGAGAAGCGAAATGAGCATCAATGCCGTCGCCGGTTTTTTCGACCTGCCGTGGCGGACCGTAAAAAACGTTGAAAAGCGTCATCTCAAGAAAAAATACCATAAGATTGAACTCAAAAACGTCAGGATAATCGGCATTGACGAAATTTTTGTCTCGCGGAAAAAAGGCGTTGAAAAGTATCTGACGATTGTCCGTGACCTGGAGTCCGGGGCGGTGTTGTATGTCGGCAAAGGCAAAGGCGTTGACGCGCTGAAAAACTTCACCGCGAAACTGAAACGCGCAAAAACAAAAATAGCAATAATCGCAATGGATATGTCGAAAGCGTACACCGCCTGGGCCGGGGAAAACCTGCCGGACGCCGAAATCGTCTTCGACCACTTCCACGTGATCAAACTGATGAATGAAAAGCTCGATAAAGTCCGGCGCAGAATCACCGCAAACCTCGACGAAGAACATCGGAAACTGCTTAAAAACCAACGCTTTCTGTTCCTGCGTAACGTCGAGAACCTTTCCCCCGACGCCAAACTGCTGCTCGACAACCTGAGAAAAACTTTCCGGGAACTGGGCGAGGTCAGCATGATGAAGGAGGCGCTGCGGAGCATCTACCGCCAAGCCGGGAACGAGTTCCGGGCCAAGGCGGCACTCCGTAACTGGTGCGACATCGCCAGGGAAACGGACATCAAGGAACTCTCCGACATGGCGAAAACCATCGAAAACCACCTCGGCGGCATCACGGCCTACTGGCGCACCGATAAGTTGTCGAACGCCGCGATGGAAGGATTCAACAATAAAATCCGATGGCTGATCCGGCAAGCCTACGGATATCGCGACCAGGAATATTTCCACCTCAAAATCTTCGACCTTCCCAATATCGATACCAACAGAAAACTGTGATTTTACGGATCAAAACGCAGAAGAGGCGTACTGATCATTATCGTGATGAACCTGGATAAACTATCCAGAGTTCTTTCACGCCTGATTTTCAAGCTTGCTTTTATCATGAAATTCACGATAATGCTGAAATATAAAACATGCAATCCATGAAATTTTATCAACAAATTAACCAAACCGACTTTTTCAGGAAACCCTAATTAGCAGATAATATTAACTGACATTTTATTTTAAAAAACGCCTCGGTTTCCTTGTGTAATAATTGGACTTGCTGTTTTCGTAAACTTTTTTACTTAATGCAAATTAAAATCAAACAGAAAAACCTGTCTTGCTGCAAAACCGTAAACACTTGCATGAGCTGAGGTAGTTGTCAATAACTGCATAGCTCTTGCCCGGCAATACTACCTTCGCAGTCTCCAAAATATGATACTTTGCCATGCCGACATCTGAATAACTGCCATAAGCCTTTATCAACTTTTCTTGTAGGAGTTCGTCTTCTCTGTCTTTGTCCTGGTTTTTATCATGAGTCATACTCAATCAGCAAGCATGACTGATATAAAAGTTTTTCTTTTGCACTTTTATTGTTTTGCGATTTCTTACCTGAGCAGTCAAATGCTCAGCCTCAAACGCATAGTTAGCTTATCGTTAGCTTATTTTGACTTTTAAAGGCGAAAAGCCACGAAAATTCAGGAAGTGACAGAGGGTGGCATTTAGGCTGATTTTGAGGCAAAAAAATGGTGGCAGGAGCCAGAATCGAACTGGCGACACAAGGATTTTCAGTCCTCTGCTCTACCGACTGAGCTATCCCGCCACACATAGTTGGTAATGGGGAAACGCTAATTAAGCGCAGATTGACGGATTTGCAAGTGAAAAGTGGCGAAAAAATCGGGTTTTTTCACGGTAAATGTCAGTTTGCGAACCATTTGAAGCCGTCAGCGCGCAAAAGCTTTTCCGCTGCTTCCGGTCCCCAGGAACCCGCGGGATAATACAGGAGGTCCCCCGCATCTGTGCGTTTATCCTGCCAGGCATTGAGTACCGGAGTCAGTAATTCCCAGGATAATTCAATGCAGTCGCTGCGGATGAACAGCGTCTGATCGCCCAGCATGCAGTCGAGAAGAAGGCGTTCGTACGCTTCCGGGGCTCCATCTCCATCAAAGATAGAGGAATACTTGAAGTCCATGGTCAGGCTGCCCATGCAAAGTTTTGGGCCGGGCTGTTTTGCCTGGATGGTTAGTGCCAGGCCTTCCTCAGGCTGAACATTCAGCACCAGGACATTCGGGGCCAGGTCTTCCGAGCGGATCGGCCCGAAAATAGAGTGCGGCACACGTTTGAAAGTAATAACGATCTGGCTGAGTTTACGCGGCATCCGTTTGCCGGAACGCAGGTAGAACGGTACGCCCTGCCACCGCCAATTGTCTATAAACAGTTTTGCGGCAACGAAAGTTTCGATCTGGGAATCGGCCGGCACATTTTCTTCTTCGCGGTAACCGCAAACGGATTGACCGTCGATATTTCCGGGGGTGTACTGGCCGCGGACAATGTATTTATTAATATCCTTTAGCGGAAAATGGCGCACGGACCTGAGGAGTTTCTCTTTTTCATCCCGGAGACAGTGCGGATCGAATGACGGCGGCGCTTCCATTGCCACCAGCGACATTAGTTGGAGCATGTGGTTCTGGAACATGTCGCGCAGGAGTCCGGCCTGCTCGTAGTAACCGGCGCGATGTTCGATTCCAAGTGATTCCCCTACGGTGATCTGGACGTTATCAATGTAATTGTTGTTCCAGACCGGGTCGAATATCCGGTTCGCGAAGCGTAGCATCAGGATGTTCTGGACGGTTTCCTTGCCAAGATAGTGGTCGATACGGTAAATCTGGCGTTCGTGAAGGACTTCACGTAGTTCGCGATCAAGCTTCTTCGCGCTTTCCAGATCGCGCCCGAAAGGTTTTTCCAGAACCACGTTGCGCCACGGGATTCCGTCGTGATTCTCTTTGACAAGCCCGGTTTCGCCGAGGAGATTCACCACCGGCACGTAAACACTTGCCGGGGTTGAAAGATAAAAGATCAAGCCGGGACTGAGCTGGTCTTCGAGGGCAACTGATTTCAGCTTTGCGTCAAGGTTGCGGTAAGACTGGATATCGTCGTACTGAACGGCCTGGTAATAAAGTTTTTTCAGGAATATCCCAAGCTTTGTTTCATCGATGTTTTTGAAACGCTCCCGCAGGGATTTTTCCATTTTGGCGCGGAATGCGTCATCAGTCATGGGAGTGCGCGCGCACCCGACAACAAAGGATTTTTCATGGAAAAGCTTACGGGTATAAAGGCTGTATAATGACGGAATGAGTTTACGGGCGGCAAGGTCGCCGGATGCTCCGAAGATAATTACTCCGTTCGGAACCGGACTGACCTCGATACAAAACCCGCCTATCCAGCGGTAACTTTCATCTATATGCATTTTTCTCTCCCGAAATAATGCTGAAAAAAATCCGCTCCCCGGTTGAATGAGGAACGGATTATCTTATCACCTGCTATGAGTAAACTCAAGCATGTTTGCTGAGATATGCGGCCACGCCGTTTGCATCGGCTTTCATTCCTTCCTCGCCGGGTTTCCAATTGGCCGGGCATACTTCTCCGTGTTTTTCGAAGAACTGCAGTGCGTCAACCATCCGGATAGCCTCGTCCACGTTTCGTCCGAGTGGAAGGTCGTTGATTGTGGCGTGCCGCACGATACCTTTCTTGTCGATCAGGAACATGCCGCGGAGCGCTACTGATTCATCGAACAGGATGCCGTATTCGCGTGCGATGTTCTTGGTTATGTCCGCTACCATCGGAAACTGTACGTTGCCGATTCCGCCCTTTTCCGGTGGGGTGTTTTTCCAGGCGAAGTGCGAATATTCCGAGTCTACCGATACCGACACAACTTCCGTTTCGCGCTGCTTGAATGCTTCCAGTTTTTTATCGAAAGCGATGATTTCCGACGGACACACAAAGGTGAAGTCCAACGGGTAGAAAAACAGCAGAACGTATTTTCCGCGCAGGTCGGAAAGGGTGAAATCTTCAATCTGAAAATTCGGCATTACTGCTTTGGCGGTGAAATCGGGAGCTTCTTTTGTTACGAGTGAACTCATCTTTGTTCCTCCTTAAAATTTTTTATTTTGGGGTTCGAATAATTAAAAATAGTAATCATTCCTAAAAATACAAGCCGCCATTTCAAAAAAAATGGTTAAAATCAGGTTTGGACGCAAAATTGGTTGTCTTTGCGGTACAATATGGAGAAACGGGATTTTGTGATTATATGTTGATGAATTCGGAAGTTTCGGAGGATTTATCCAGCAGGCACAGGACTTTGAGTACGTGCCGGGCGAATTTTGCGGAACATTCCGGTTCGTTGCCGGAGTTGATGGCCTGCACCATATCGGCCAGCCCGAGACCACGGGTAATTTTATGGAATCCGAACCGGCTTTTTACGGTTTGCCACTCTTTCATTCCGTTTTTGATAAGCTTTACCGGCCCCCCGAAAGCCGATGGTTCCGGAAGCTGGATGCATCCTCCGGTTCCGTAGATTTCAATCCGGGGATTGTGGTGACTCCATACGTCAAAACTGGCGTTGAAGTTTATTACCGGACCGGACGCAAATTTCAAGAGGCATGATTTATGGGTGTCGACTTCCACCGGCCATTTTTCCCCTCGATTGATTCCTGCCGCGCAAATGCGCTTTGATGAAGCACGATTTCCCATGCAGGCCACTTGCGAAACCGGGCCAAGCAAGTCAACCAGCGCCGAAATGTAATAGGGCCCCATATCGAACAACGGCCCACCGCCTTTTTTAAAGAAAAATTCCGCATTGGGATGGTCCAGCCGATAACCGCATAGGTGCATTATCGATGCCGTTCCCGAATGCGGCTGTCCGATTTCTCCTGCTTCGATCAGCGACTTTGCCGTCTGGTGCGCCCCTCCCAGGAAAGAATCAGGAGCGCTTGCAACCTGCAAATTCAGTTTTTCGGCCATTTCCAGGATTTCATCGGCGTCTTCAAGGTTGAGCGCGAACGGCTTTTCGCTGTACACATGCTTTCCCGATTCAAGCGCCCTCAGATTTACTGTTTTGTGCGCTTTCGGGGGAGTCAGGTTCAGGATTATGTTTATATCAGGATCGGCGAGAAGCTCATCCGGGGTTACCGCGATGATTCCAAATTTTTCAGCCTGAGACTTCGCGAGCGCCGGATTCAAGTCACTGCATTTGGTTATCCGGAAGCTGCCGAACTGACGACAGCTCTCCAGATAAACACTGCTGATTACGCCACAACCTGTCAAGCCGACTTGCATCAAATTTACGCCGGTTCTATTTCGCCGAGAATTCCGTGGCCTTCGTCCCTTTCTCCACCTGGATACCGGACACCCAGACTGTTGCCCCGGCAAGCGGGTAGACCAGGAAAGTTTTGCCGCCGCGGTTATGAGCAAGTTCGGAAGGTTTCAAGATAAATTTGAACTGATACCTTTTCCATTCGGTGGTCAGAACGAATCTTTTACGGTATCTGTTCTGTAATATTACCACTCCGGCTTTTTGCCCGGCTTTTGCGGCTTTCAGATATAACGACATAATGAAGGTTGTTGGTTTTGAGATTTTCGGCGGAAAGAAAGACGCCATGGTTCCGCCGGCCTTCCGCGAACCTCCGCCGCCCGGCATCATTTCATGAGTCATTTTTATGCCGGGAATACCGTTCCATTTCGTTTTGTTGTCGACAAACCAGTATTTGCCCGGTGAATCCGAGTCCGGCAACATGCAGTCAAACGGCCTGACGAAATCAGGATAGCCGGGAACGGTCTGCATTTTGAGCAGCGGATTCGGCATTAAGTTTTTCCTTTTCCTGGTTGCCTTGACGATAGCATCAAGATCAGGTTCAGGCTTAGCGGTTTTCGGAAAACCTTTGCTGGTGACAATAAGCTTTAGGGGTTCCGGCAGAAGTTTTTCCGGCCTGATGACAAATGTTTTTACTCCCCAAGGGGTGTAGCTGGTTTTGAAACTGTTCGCGGTTTTTGTCTCCGGTTTTTCTTTTCCGGGGAATTTTTCCGAAACATCGACAAATTTGCATCCGGGAATCGAAAACTTTGTTTCCACCTTGTAATTCCTGGCATTGGCCGTCATTAGGAAGTATTCATTTTTGCCGGGGTTGCGGAAGATCGCGGCATAAACTTCGGGGAACGAACGGCGTTCAGGATCGAATTCCACGGGCTGATACCTTACCTGTTGGCCGACTTGTCCGGTCAGGATTGCCGGACTGAGCACTTTCAGGTGTTTCGCCAGTGTTCCGACCGCATTGAAAGTCCCCATGCCAAACTGGAATGTCCAGTTGTAGTAGATCAGGCCCTTTGCACCGCAAATGATCGCAATATAGCTCTGACAGAGCTGTTGGGGTCCGGACAGCGATCTCGGGCAGCGTACCGGGTCCAGGGAAGTGAACATGGGGGTCATCCAGGTTGGTTTGTTTTCGGGGGCGCATCGGCGATTCAATATGGTTGTGTACATGGCCATCATATTGCCCACATCGCTCAGCCAGGATTTCCAGCCGGGAAAGGCGTAGTAATCGAACGAAAGCAGGTCGAACCAGCTGGTTGCGTTCGGTTCGTTGGGAATGTTCCTGGCGTAAAGGCCGTATACCGGATGGTAGGGATCGACTTTCTTCAACATTTTATAGAACCATTCAGCAACTTTGATTTTGCCGTCATAATTGAGCAGGTTCGGTTCGTCAACGTTTTTATACATCAGGAGATTGGGATATTTTCTGACAATATTTTCCTGCGCAAGCAGTTCCGGTTTGAGTTTTTCAAACCATTTCCGCTGTATTTCCACCCTTTCCTTGAATGGTTTGTTCGGGATAACTTCCGGATGCACACTTTGCCAGATTCCCACCTTCAGGTTGTACTTCATGGCGGTTTCCATGAAAGCCCCCGCGTCGGCGGTAACTTTCGGGTTCGGGCGCCATGACGGGAAAATTACGTTTACTCCGTTGTCCGCTAATGTCTTGAATATAAGTTTATGGTTTGAATGGACCCGGTGGGAGGTATAGACGCACAAGCCGAAAAACGGTTTGCCGTTATCCCGGAGGATTCGATTGAAATGGTCGATTTTTACTTCGTGACCGGGCTTCGGTTTCAATTTCAGTATAGTTAGACTCATTTCGGAAAAAACTTTTCCTTTAATCAGGCCGGCAGCTTTTAAAGCAGTTTTTCCCAACTTGAATTTATCCAGCGGTATCTCAAGTACGGTTTCCGGGGCAGGAGATTTCCTGGTCGTCAGGACTTTTCCCTGGACATTACGGATTTGCAGCGTGATTTTTTTCAGTACGGATTCCGGCAGATCAAACCTGAAACGAACTTTTACATTTTTTTCGGAAGTATAATAATTCAGATTTTGAGTTACGGTCATTGGTTTCAGCCCAGGGGGATTGTCAATGGTTTTCCGCGCAAGCAAGGAGCCTTCAGGCGTCATGATTTTTACCTCAATTGTGCGTTTGCCGATTGTTGCAACCGGAACCATTGCCTTGAACGTCTTTTTCTCCCTGCCTTTCAGTCCCACCAGCTTCTTTACGGTTTCCGTCTTCCCGGATTTCAGCACATCGTTTATCTCGATGACCAGCTTGCCGGGATACTTCGTTATATTCCTGATATTTACGCTGACCGGATATTCGCGGCGTCCGTTTGAAAACTGATATTTACCGGTTTCGACGTTTATCAGACTCGGCAGGAAAGGAACCTGTACCCTTAATTTCCCGAGTCCGGTAAGGTTTCCGAACTTGTCAAGTTCATGGTATCCCCTGGCAACCTTTCCCCAGGAACTGCGCTGACGTTTTTCGTCCCATTTCGCGCCTTGGTTGTCGCGCATGATCTCGATTTTGTTCCGGGTGAAATTGCCGCGCAACTTACTCAGGTCTTTCCCTTCCTGATAGAGCTGAAACATGGGAATAGCCACTTCCGCGGTCCAGCCATCTTTATTTTTCGTTGTGGCTGAATACCAGGGATTGTTCCAGTTTTTCCGTTTGTCGGTAAGGTGCAAAATTTTCTGTTCGGCCCTGACGTTCGCGAAGCTCAGGATATAGTGAAAATAAACTTTCGGGGCGTTGGCGGGAACCAGGAACATTTCCACCGATTCGTCCTTGTCCGGAAATTCGTCATTGAGCGGAAACTTGCATTCTACCAAGTCCATTTCCGGGTTTTTACATTCGAACCCGATGTAAAGCCATTTTCTGTCGGCAAGCAGCTTTACAGTGGTGTCTTTGGTTTTGCGTCCCTGTTTGTCCCGGTAGAGATAAAATTCCTTGATGCTTTCGGCTTGTTTCCAGCAAGGCTCGTCCAGCTTTCCGTCTATTACCGGCCCTTTTTCGCAGGTGTTGACCTTGATTTCCGGCAAATCCCCGGCGGCGGCATTGAAAATTGAGACAAAGATTCCCGCGGCGATAGCAAGTCTTTTTAACATTTTTTATACTTTCCTGTTAGTTTTGGAGATATATGTTTTCATTCTGCCAGTTGCTTAAGTTGATGAAATCTACGTGGCCGTCCATGTAGGACGCGTTAGATCCGGGATTTCCGCCGTGGTAGTCCCAGCCGATGGTGCCGGTAATCGTGCCGGTGTCTTTGATGCGGTACCAGGTGGATGTGCTGGTTTCGGGAGCTGATGGCGCGGCGTCCATATACATGATCCGCGTGGAAACCGGACCGTAATCGATCTGGGAAACTTTCAGCAGCGGACAAGATACCGTGCCGTTGCCGGTCATTCCGCACCAGGAGTTCAGCGCATAATTGGTTTCGTAATCGGCATAACGGTATTTGTTGCCTGGGCAGATTGACGCTTTTTGCGCTTCAAGGCATGAACCGCCAACTACCGTGCCGGTTCCTTCTATATGCATGGCGGTGCCGGTATTAATATAATTCACCCACACTTTCAAACCTCCCCAGGTGGCATGATGATAAGCGGGAATAAGCCAGCCGTCAAAAGTGTCCGCATATTCCTGATAAGCTTGCGCCATTTGTTTGAGGTTGGAAGCGCAGTTGATTTTAATGGCTTGCTCGCGCGCTTTTTTCAGGGCCGGGAGCAACATTGAAGCTAATATTCCTATTATTGCGATTACAACCAGTAGTTCGATAAGAGTGAATCCGCGTTTGTTGACTGTCATTTTATTTTCCTCCCTAAATAGTTATTTTAAATTTGTGTTATAATTATAATTCAAAAGCTGATTGTTGTAAATGTTAAATATGGCTATAAATTTAACTAATCCGATTAACCAGGACGCTGACTATGAGTAAGCTGACTGAAAAAATAGATAAGTTGCGGCTGCCGGGAAATTATTTCGCGGGAGCTTCCGGAGCTTTTTCCGGAATTCCCGGCAATGTCCTAGTCTGGAGCAGATTGAACAGTCCCTACCAGGAAGAGCCGTCATTGCATCAGCGTTTTATTATTGTTCTAAGTATCAACGGGATACTGAATATGTCAATCGACGGGCATGTTTTCCGTCTGGAGGACGGCGACGGTATTGTGATATTTCCCTTCCAGCACCACTATTACCTGAAACCTGACACGGAAAAATTGCGGTGGCTGCTGATAAGTTTCGAGTTGCCGGAGGATGAAAGTCTGCTGCCGCTCCGCAACCTGGCGTTCCGGATACCCGACAACGCCTGGAGAATCATTGAACAACTCGTGGAAGTTGCCCCGATCCCGGATTCGCCGCATTCCGCGGTTGACGCCCAATTGCCGCACTGGGTGAGCTTGCTGCTTACCATCCTGCTTACGGAAATCCATGATCACAGTTTCGCGGCGCAGCGGCGCGACCTGAAGCAGGACATCATTTATCAGGTGACCCACTATGTCAATCAGAATATTTCAAAAAAGATAACGATCGGGATGATCGCTAAAAAAGTGGGGATGTCCGAATCCAATCTCCGGAGGAGTTTCCGCAAGCACAACCAGGGGTTCAGCCTGGGTGATTTTATCCTGAAGATCCGGCTTTCGCACGCTATCCGGTTATTCGACAATCCCGCGATAAATATTTCCGAGATTGCATCGGAATGCGGTTTTTCCTCCCTTTACGCCTTCAGCCGGACTTTTAAAAAACACTTCAAACAGTCGCCGCTGAATTACCGGCAGTATCTTCGCAACCGGCGGTTCCGCCCCAAGAGAATTGTACCGCCGGTCAAGAGGTAGAGTCATCGCAAATTATACTGGTAGCGGCCGATAATTTCATCCTGGACACTTTTATTCAGGGCCACGAATTTTGCTGAAAGTCCGCTGATCCTCACAGTCAGATCACGGTGGCCCTCCGGGTGCGACTGGGCGTCTTTGAGGGTATTCACATCAACACAATTGAACTGCAAGGTCGGGATTTTCGCTTGTTCGGCGGTACGGATCAGCAGCAGCATGATTTCCGGGGTGAGATTGCCCCCCATCGGCAGTTGCAGATCAAGCACGGCGTTTCCCGGATAATCGGTGAAATCGATTTTTGCCAGCGAGTTAATTACTTTGGTCAACGCTTCCGGCGGGTTCAACCGTCCGGGCGAGATTCCCTGCGAGAACATTTCACCGTCTTTCCTGCCGTCCGGGGTGGCGGAGGTGCGTTTAGCGATCCCCACGAAAGTGTAATAAACGAAGAAACTCATTTCAAACGAAGTGTTCCATTGAGTGACTATTTTACCGGCTGATTCGGCAACGTTTTTGCAGATTCCCGCGGCAATTTCATCGATTTCCGGCAGATTGTGTCCGAATTTCGGCAGATTGATGATTTTCCGGCGTAACAGATCGTGACTCTTCCAGTTGTCCGCCAGGACTTGCGCGAATTCCTCAACCGCCATTAATTTTTCATCGAAACATACTTTTTTGATTGCGTAAAGCGAATCGGTGAGGGTTCCGAGTCCGATCAGACTGATACCCGCCGGGGTGTAACGTCCGCCCCGGCTGCTATAGTCGCGATGGTTTTTCAGGCAGTCGTACTGGACCGAGGAGAAAAACGGGCACGGATTTGTTTCCGGCCAGTGTTTCCAGTTGGTTTCGATCCGCATTCTCGTGCCGCGCCCGATGAGTTTGTTCAGATAGCCGATGAATTCCCGGTAGAAAGCGGGAAAGCCGGACGCGTCCATTACTTTCCGGTGGTCAGCCCCGGCTTTTTGCTCCAGAACCAGGCTGCCCGCGGATGGATTCAACGCGAAAATCAGCGGCTGTACCATATTTATATAGTAAGGGCTTGATGGATTTTCCACGCCTTCCACCATTGTTTCCTGACATCCTCCCGCGCCGTAATTGCGGCATTCTGCGAGGGTTTTCCCGAACTTCATCTGGGCAGGGATCAGAACGTTGTCGCTGATCAGGGTGAAAACGTTGTGTCCTTCCAGGATTTTTTGTGAGATCAGCTTCAAATATTCGTCGGGTGAATTGCTGCTGTAGCGGCAATTGAGCTTGGGATTTACCAGCTTGAGTTTCCGGTGGCATTCAATGAACATCCGGGTCAATTCATTATAAACGGGATTGCCGTCCACGTCGCATCCCCCCAGCATCAGGGCGGTGGAGGTTTCCGGCCAGTTGTTGTTTTCAATATCAAATTTGCAATCGGTGGGAAGCATCCAGCGTCCGACAATATCTTCGGCTTCTTCCGGGGTGGTCCTGCCGGAAGCCAGGTCATTGCGGTAGAGGCCGATCAGCATCCGGTCCGGGTGGCCGATAACGGAAATTCCGATGCCCTCGATCGTGCCGAGAACTTCCCGAAAAAAGATAAGCGCCGAGAGTCCTTCGTAAAAAGTTTCAGGCGGACGGCGCGGCACTTTACCCGCGGTTTC
Source organism: Victivallales bacterium (assembly GCA_963678815.1). Lineage (GTDB taxonomy): Bacteria > Verrucomicrobiota > Lentisphaeria > Victivallales. Next base: position 584,094 of record OY787460.1, on the reverse strand, counting down.
CGCAATCATCTTAAGAAACTTCCGCGGCTCCGGCTCGAGTTCGTATTCCAGGAGCAGTTTTGCTTTTTCGGCAAACCTGTCAGCGATTTTAATCACGGTTTTCAGACTATTGCATGCGGCTTCCAGAAAATCCTTTTCCTCTCCGGGTACGCATTTTTCCAGTTCGGTTTCCGCTTCCGCAAAGATGGCGTCGAGTCCCTTTTCAACCAACCGGGTGTAATTGCAGTAGCAATGGTCCATATCGATTCCGGAATATCCGCTGGTATCCAGATTGTTGCCGAAGCGGAGTTCGATTTCATCGGTGAACTTTTTGTCCTGGAGGTATTTGTAAAAAAAGTGGCGTTGCATCCACGCGCCGGCCACGTCGACCGAGCCGGGTGATCCCCAGGATTTTGCCGGTTTCATTCCCATCTCGAAGTAGAACGGGCTGTGCTTGAAGATTGCCGGATCGAACTGGTCCGCGATAGTTTCGTGGAGTTTCGCTTTAATTAAATATGGGGAAATACCCGGATTGTCATCGAGGAACCTAAGCATTGCCGCATCGATTCCATCCATGTATTTGCTTTCCCGCTCCTTGTTTGAATATTTGCCGGGAAGAGTCCGGTAATACTCGGTCATTTCATGTCTTAAATGTTTCATTGAAATATTTCTCTTGATTTCTCGAGTTTCTGTTATTATTTTAATATCTGTATAAGCTATGAGCAATATTCGGACTCAGGAAAAAAGTTTCATGTTATTGTAAATATGTTTCAAATATGAAAGATAAGCAGACAACACATTTCTGGCCGCTCAAGTGTCCTCCCCCGGGGAGCAGCCTGTGGACGCAATTCACCGGGCGGGTATGCAGCCGCGGGAATTCCAATTATTACTTCATGTGCAGCTATTATTGTCCGCACATAGTTATAAACGGTGAGGGCGCGGTGACATTCAACGGCATCAGCCGTCCGGTCAAGCGGGGATCGATGTTTACGCTCTGGCCCGGATACGATATCAGGTATTGCGAAAAGCATGACCATCCCTGGACGTATCTATTTTTCAGGCTGGACGGCGCAAATGCCGGGGATTTTCTCCGGAACTGCGGGATTTCCCCGGAGAACCCGGTAATTGATACGGCATATCCGGACAATACCATAGCCTGTTTCGAGAAACTCCACGAGTATTGCGGGAGAAGGAAGCCTGGTGACGAATACAAGCTGGTTTCAACACTGCTTTCCCTGCCGCAATTCTGCGCCACATCCCGGATAATCAGGATAAAACTGCCTGATTTAACCGAGCAGGCGGATAATTTGATAGAATCAAGGCTTTCAACCGGGATCAATATCAATGAAATCTGTGAAATCCTCAAAGTCAGCAGAATTACGCTGTTCCGGGAATTCAAGGCCCGGACGGGAATGTCGCCTGTCCGGTTCCTGGCCAGAAAACGTCTGGAAAAAGCCAGGGAGCTTCTCCTTGCGACAAATAAGAATCTTGCGGAAACCGCCACTCTTAGCGGGTTTAACTCGGAAAGCTATTTCTGCAAGGTTTTCAAGAAGTCGACCGGCATGACGCCGGAACAATATCGTGCCGGGGACGGAAACTCTTCCTGACGTGGTATTTTTTGTCCCGGGCTTTGTTTTCCGCGATTCCGGTGTTAGTTTTTGAATTAACGGATTTGGGACCAGTAAATGAAAAACCTTTGGCCAGCATTTGCGGCAATGATTCTATATGTTGCGGGAGCAGTATTCCTGGTTATTCAGCTGAAGTCGGTTATTGCGGCGGCGGTTCTGGGAGTTCTGGGAGTTCTGCTTATCGCCGCGTTTGCGCTGATTGATTGTCTCCGGAAGCGCGAACTGCGCGAAAAACAAACCCAGGTTGCCAATATGGGGCGCAATGCGGCGCTGGCGGAAATGGTTTCAGGGATTGTACACGAGGCCAATCAGCCGTTATGTGTTATTCGCGGCTATTTTGAACTGCTCGAAGTCTTACTTGACGGGCATCCGGTGCTTGAAGAGAACGATATGGGAAAAATGTTCCAGCTGGGCACGGAAAGCGTTGACCGGGTAAATGGCATCCTTAACCACATGCGTAGTTTTGTCAAGTCGGACCTTAATGACAAACGGACAGTCGAACTGGCGGAACCGGTGGAAGACGCACTGAAATTTTTCAACCGTCAAATGATGTCCCACAACATTGCCGTTGAAAAAGATTTTCAGGAGAATCTGCCGAAAGTCGTGCTCAATCCGTTGCTTTTCGAACAGGTAGTTGTGAATCTGATTTCCAATATTCGGTATTTTCTGGACCTTAAAGGCGAGTCAGACAGCGATTTTGAGAAGCGGATGACGCTGAAAATCTATGCAGTCCCTGACCGGTCAGCGGTAGTTTTCGAGGCCGGAGATAACGGTCCGGGAATGCCGCCGGGAATCCTGAAGCTCTGTATTAAGCCTTTCTTTACTACCAAATCCGACGGCGCCGGGCTCGGATTGGCAATCGCGAAGGAAATCATCGAGGAATTGGGCGGAAAACTCGATATCGAGAGTCAACCAGGCAAAGGTTCCACTTTCCGGGTAACCGTACCAGTTGCCAATTAGAGCAGGATAAGGTATTCACGAGGCCACTTCCCGCGCTCCATTCCTTGCCATCCATTCCGCAGGCAACATTCAGTTACTGCTGCAGGCTTCAAGGAGCCGGTGTCCTTCATTCAGGTACAGCATCAGGTTATCGATATACTGCTTGCCGGGAACAGGCATTTCCTGGAAGCCTGAAGACGGACATAGGATGAACCGGTGGCCGTTGCCGGCATCAATTGCGGCGGTGATTTTTTCCCTGACTTCATCCTGAGACGCAACCATCAGGTCATGGGTTTCAATATTGCCTTCAAGTCCGATGCGGTCCCGTGAAATTTCGAACGCTTCCGGCAGTTCCAGGTCGCCCATTGGCGGCGGTTCGATGGGATTAAGCACGTCCACGCCCATTTTGGAAAATCTTGTGATGAAATTTTTAATTTTGCCGTGGCTGTGTACCCAGACATATCCGCCGCGCTCGTGAATAAGGTCACAGAGCGGTTTGTCGAAGTTGAAAACAAACTTTTCGAAGGCGGCCGGCGGCATCAGCGGAGGGATGCACAGTTCCGGGCCGACCCAACCCATTACGGGCTTGAGTCCGCAGTCGAATGCGGCATTCACATAATCCATTATCCGTTTTGAGTAGACCGAAATTGCCTCCATCAGTAAATCGGGACATTCGAGATACCACATGGCAAAGTTTTCAGAGCCGATATGCCGTTCAATCGCGTACATTGCATGGTCGAGGCCGAACATCATTATGCCGCGGTGACCCATTTCCCGCTCCCACTGCATGAACAATTCCGCGTCGACAGGGGGCTGTTCGTAGGGCATGGAAAGGAGTTTTTTAATGTCTCCGGGCTCTTTCAGCAGATGTTCCTGCTCGTAACCGGGTTTGTTGCAGGTGCTTTTCAGGAAAACGCGGCGCAACTGTCCTTCCGGGGTGTCGAAAGTTATGATTTCTTCTTCCCACTCATTGGTATCGGTTGGTTTGGTGAGTGATTTGATCAGTTTATCGGCGTGAATGCCGCAGTAGATGTTCATGCGTTTCAATCCGGGGCAATACGCCACCAGGTCCGTCAATTCCACGGCTTTTTCCGCCACGGGGATATAATCCGGGTGTACCGTGGTTGTCCGGAACGGGGTTGCGCTCCAGAGTTTCAAAGCCGGCCGGTCTGGAACCTTGCCCTTGAATATAGCCATTAATCGTTCTTTGCGAGTCATCTTCCCTGCCTTTGATTATTTTGACTTTACCTGTAAAAAATATAACATTGGAACTTTGAAATGATTTAGCGGAACTGAAAAAAAGTTTCGCATTTTTCGTCATATTTCCGGTATTTTCAACAAAATTGTACAACATACGGAGATTTTAAGCAATTTTAATTAGTTTTCTGTGTAAAACGTCTCACTTATGGATTGTAAATTTGCAATATTATAATAATTTATCCAGTTATGAAATTGTCTTTGAAAAAGAAGTCACCGGGATTTTGGTTTTTTTCATTATTCCTGTTATTGGCATTAATATTCAGCGTTTTCCGTTATCAGATAGGGAGTTACGCTGCGTGGTTCCTTGCCATGACGCGTGAGATCAAAATTACGGAGAAGCAGGATAAACCCGGAAGCGGATCGGGAACGATCAAAATTATTACCGGGGTCAAGGTCATGCCTACTAAAAAAGGCGTTCAAAAGAAGAAAGCTAAACCAGTAGCCAAAAAGTCCAGCTATTTCAAAAAACCGGTTACCGCCAAACTGCCGAAAACCAAGCTCCCGCAAATCGTCTGGTCTACTGACTATCCGGTGTGGAAGAAAAATGATCCCGCGATTTTTGAATCGTTGCGGAAATATGACGGTACGGTCTGGACCAAGGAAAGGACCCGGATAAGAATTTCCACCGACGGAAGCAGGCTCTTTTTCCTGTGCCGTTTTTATGACAAACACCCGGACCAAGCCATTACCCGGAATAATGCCACTAATGCTTACCGGGACGACAGTATTGAAATTTTTCTGATGAAGAACCGGAAAAGTAAACATTACTGTCAGTATATAATTTCCGTTGACAGTCAGGGCCGGGCGTCGTATATTACGACAACGGATATTCCCAATCGTGGAAGTAAGGTGAACGCGCCGAAAAACTTTGTGTATCCCCGTTTTGATGCGGAAGCTTTCGACGGGGGATTTAAGTTGAAAGTTATTATTAGTCTCAGCAATATTGGGATTCGTTATTTGAAACCGGGGGAATCTTTTTTACTGCAGGTTGTAAGGAATTATCGTGGACAGGGAAATAAAGAATCCGTGATCCTTCAGTTGTTTCCTGCATATATTTATGCGGACAAACGGCTTGGGGCTAATAATCATGACCGGCGGTCCTTCCAGAAGGTTACCGCGACCAGAATGAATAACTGACCTGTATGGCAGGTTGAACTTGAAAGTTTAAAAAACGAAACATATCTTTGCAGACTATGGAAAACATTATTGAAACCGATAAACTTACCAAATATTATGGGCGTTTTTTCTGGAGACAAAAGAGTCCGGCATTGTCGGAACTGAGCCTGAAAATTCCGGCTGGAGCGATTTTCGGTTTTCTCGGTCCGAATGGCGCGGGAAAAACCACCACCATAAAACTCCTGATGGATTTGATCAAACCGAGCGGCGGTAAAGCGCTGGTACTGGGGGAAGCGCCGGATAATATCGAGATAAAACGTCAGATCGGTTTCCTGCCGGACGCGCCTGCGTTCAGTCCCTACCTGACCGCCAATGAATTTCTGAAGATCTGTTCAAAATTGCTCGGGATTCCTTCCGACATCCGGAAGAAACGGATCGCGGAAGTGCTTGAAACCGTCAAAATGACCAAACATGCAAGATCCAAGCTGGGGGGATTTTCCCGCGGTATGATCCAGCGGATCGGAATCGCCCAGGCCATCCTGAATCATCCGAAGTTGTTGATCCTGGATGAACCGCTGGTGGGGCTTGATCCTCACGGGCGTCAGGAATTGAAGGATATCATCATGAAGCAGAAAGCGGCCGGAACCAATGTGTTTTTCTGCAGCCATATCCTTTCGGACGTAGAAAAGATTTGCGACCATCTGGGGATTCTCTGCGAAGGAAATTTGCTTTGCGTGGGCAGAATTGACGAATTGCTGTCGGAAACCGGGATGAGGCTGCATATCAATCCCGGACACGATGAAATTGCCAAGGAAGTCCTTTCCGAAGCCACGGAAACCATCAAGTTGCCTAATGGCAGTTGGGAACTGACTTTTACCGATAATCAGAATATTAAGGACAAACTCAAGACAATCAAGGAGAAGAATGGCGATGCGGTAGCTATAACCGCATCAAGAGAAAACCTGGAAAAATTCTTTTTCAGGAAAATTGCGGAACATGAGGCCAAAACGGTGCAATGATTCGGCAACTTATTTATTTACAGAGGGTCGTTATAATTAAGAAAGAAAAGAAGGAGAAGAAAAGGTGAAAGGAATCAATGAAGTCACGGCAATTGCCGGGGGAACATGGAGCCGCATTCTCAGAATGCCCGTTATCTATGTTCTTATCGTTTGTGTTCTTATCCTGATCGGCAGCGCCTATCGTTATGACGTTTTGTCACTCGGTCAGCATAAAGCTTTAATGGTTGATGTATCGTTGATGTTGAACACGATCGCGGCAATTCTGATCGCAATCTCAATTACTTTTGAAATTGCCAAGGAACTGCGGGAAGGCGTGGCCGCCACACTGTTGTCGAAGCCGCTCGGCCGGACACAGTACCTGGTGGGCAAACTTGTCGGCATTACGATTGCCGGCTGGGTTATCACTGCCTTGATCGGAGTCGGTTTCTGTCTTATTTACAGTTCCGCTTTCAGCAAAGTCGGCGCCGCCATGATCCAGGGGCATCTGCTGGTAATGGCCAGTGTTGTTCCGATGGCGGCCATCGGGGTATTTTTCGCGGTGATTTTACCGGAACCTATTTCGGCGGTGGTTACTGCTATTGTTATCTGGTTTGCGCATTCCACAACGCTGCTGGAAAAAGTTAATATAATCTACGGCGGAATTCTCCCTGACCTCAACCTCTTTAATCTTAAATCTGAAATTGTTTACCGCATCTGGGGGGGGGTTAGTTGGAACTACCTGCTGTTGGCGTTGATCTGGGGGATCATTTACAGTATTTTCGCCACCTCGCTTGCCAGTCTGATCTTCAGCGGTAAAGACTTGAAATAATCAAGGGAAGGACGAAATAAAATGAATAAATCTGTTGGTCTCCATATTGTGGTGATTATTTTCGCCATAATCGCAGGTACTTTCCTGGCCCAATATTTATCCGGAAGACAGGCTGATATAATCGGTCCCCGGGTCAAGATGATGCGTACTGCCGCTCCGTTGGGCGGATTTAATAAATTCGCTTCCGACGTACAGTGGATGCTCTTCATCAACTATTGCGGCGGACTCGATTCTGTTAACGAAAAGAACGTTGGTGAAATCACCAGACGGCTGGAGTCAATCCTCGCGAATGACCCCAATTTTGAACAGGCTTACAGCATGGGCGGACTGATGCTTTCGGTCAGGGCTCCGAAAAAATCCGCTGAAATCCTGATGCGCGGCGCCAATAACCGGAACCTCCAGCACAACTGGCAGCTTCCGTTCATGGCCGGACACGTGCTCTATCATTTCGCCAAGGACGAAGACTATCCGAATGGCGACCGTTTGGACCAGGCCGAAAATATGTTCAGATTGGCACTGAGCAGGAACCGGTCGGCTTCATCCATGCCGTATCTCGCTTCCGCCCTGCTTCGCACCAAAGCCAAGCAGATTGCCAAGAAGGGCACTTGGGGCGCTGACCAGACTCCGGTTGTCAACAACAAGCAGGCATACCTCTGCGCGCTTTACGACGAATGGAAAAAATGCGGCGGCGGAACCCGTTCCTGTGATGACACGTATTCCGGTGGCGGCGGCAGTTCTGTCGGAATGGATACGATCAAACCTCGTCTCCTCAAAGCCGTTAAGGACTCTAAAGCCTCGGTTACCAATGTAAAAGGCGTATCCGCAAAAGACAAAAAGAATGTCATGAAGACCGTTAACAAGGTCATGAAAGACGTTCTCGAGTCGGAACACCTTTGCCCGAAGTGTCTGACAGCATATGGCCCCGGCGACAATTACTGCAGCGAATGCGGCGCCAAGGTCAAGGTTTACGGTGTTTGTCCGAAGTGCAAAGCCGTTGTCAAAGGTAAATACTGCGACAAGTGCGGAACCAAGAACCCCGCGTATAAGTAAAAATTGCGTAAGGTGATGCAAATGAACAGATCAAAAGCCGTGGCACTGATTGTTGTCGCGGCTTTTGTCTGCTATTTTGTTTCCGAAGCAGTTCTGCGGCAGTTTGTCCTTCACCGTTCTGGAGCTCAAACGATCAGTCTTGACGAGAATCTGGCTCTGCTTCCCGTCGGAATCAGGGACTTCGTCAGGAAAAAGGTAACGATTGCCGAATTGAAGGACAAACTGAAAGTAGCCAAAACCGATAAAGACATTATCTATCTTTCCATTGCCCTGGGACGGGAAAGAGGCGAAGCCGAACTCCAGGAAGCATATGCCATGGTGCTTAAAAATTATCCGAAGGCGCCGGAAGCAACCTCGGCTTACCTGAATTTTCTGCTGGCTCCGAAAACCGCGCTCAAATCGATTTCCATCAAGCAGTTTCATCAATATCTGAAACTGCTGCCGGAAGAAGAGCAGTGTTATTTCTGGCAAGCCGGGCTTGCAAGAATGAATATGCTTAAAACAACAGACAAACAGAAAATCGATTTTCTCTTGCCTCTTTTGAAGATCAAGCCTAAATTTCGCGAATATCAGGAGCTTTACATCAAGCTTTGGGACTTGGCTGATAAAGAAAAGATGCGTGATGTGGAAATCAAAGCCAGAAAACTGGATGAATATTGCAAAAATAAAGAGCTTCCTTACTGCGATGAGGCCCTTGAACGCAGAGCCAGGGCTTTAAAACGCAGGGCCGAACGGCTTGCAAAGAAGAAAGCCGCGGCGGAAGCAAAGCGTAAAGCTCAGGCTAAAGCCAAAGCAGATGTAAATAAAGCTGAAACAACAAAGAAAACCGTAACAACTTCCGGAACCGGGAAAAAATAATGCAGAGAGTACTGGCCATATTTGAAATGACCGTGAAAAAAGTCAAGGAACCGGCTTTTGTCCTGCTATTTTGTATCGCCGCGCTGATTGGCGCATGTGTTTCGGAAATGGACTCGCTGTCGTTCAATCAGAACAGTGACATGTTATACGGGCTGGTTTCCATTGAAAACGGACACACCTTGCTCTCGGGATTCTGCATAATCCTGTTCATGACCTCGATTGTGGCGATTTTTTCCGGCGCGACGGACATTCCCAAGGACATCCGGTCCAGGATGATCATGCTGATTCTTACCAAGCCAGTCACCAGGATCGAATATCTGATCGGCAAATACCTCGGGGTCGTGGTAATCTGTGTGATGTTCTTCTTTTCCGCCGCGATTACCGCCGCGATTGTTCATTTTTTCCGGGCGGGGGAAATATACAGTGTATCGACTATCATCAGACAGCTTTTCCTGTTGCTTGCGGTACTGCCGTTTGCAGCCATGACCATGATGATTTCAGCCTACCTTTCTGATGTCAGCGCCATGATTATTGCGGCTATCTACCTGATTTTCTCCGTTTTCATCAGCGCAATGTCGGTGGTTGTTGACATGCTTCCGCAGAGTCTCGGGGTAGGAACTATCATTCATTTGATTTCTTATTTTTTCCCGAACTTTTTCTTTTTCTTCAATTCATTCAATTTTGCCGGAATCTTCATTATCGCGCTGGTGCTTTATTCGGTATCGCTCAGCGTGATTTTCCTGATGATTACCGCGACGCGGCTTACCTCCAGGGACATGATCTGAGTTTCCTTGGGTGCGGGTTCATTGCCTCCGGGTGAAATTCGCATCAGCATATCAGAAAACAAGCTTGCCGAGGGATTTTGCATTGGTTGCGTCTCTGCCTTCTTTCCAGATCATGTATTGCGTAATCCGGAACCGGCCGACGTTAAATCCTCATTTTTCACCCTCCACAGGTGACTTGACGCCAAAATCGGCAAAGGGAATTCTAAACCAGGCTGTCCAAATTAGTCTGTTTTGGTTCCAGCGGCTTTTCTTCATATTAAGCTTGTATGCGAACTGCCAGATACCATTCCACGATCTGTCCTCGGTCATCCGGTTTCTTTTGCCAGGCTTGAATACTGAATCATAGCGCGAGTCCGCAATGGGATTGACGGCAATCCGGTAAACCTTTCGGGAATTCGGCGGTTTGATGCCCAATTCAACGTATTCATCCTTGAAGATATTTCCGTCCGGATTCTTTAAGTTGAACAGATTCACGCTTATCGAACTCTTCGTTATGATCGCGATAATTGCTATACTATCGGCAATGCTGCTGCAACCGGACAATCCGGCATCGGATTCATTTGAAACCATGAAAGTTGAGTTTGCCGCGGAAATTTCAGAACGTGAAAATCGGATAGTCTGCCTGTCAAAAGCACATTGAATAGAAATTGGCGGATGCGATTTGCTGGAAGTTTTTTTAGAGAAAATCTGATTATTTCGTGAAGAGTGCTTTCCAGTCAGAAAATTAGTATATTCAGACAATAGGAATCTCCAATGCCGTCTGGTTGTTAATGTCAACCTTCAATAGCCGCGACAAAAACATAATCGTCGAAGCCCGCAAGCTCCTCTTACCCCATACCCAGCACATTTCGCCAGAAACATCCAAATTTCATGAAAATTTGCCTGTAATTACGCCCGGAAGATTTTCCGGCCGAGCGCATCGTGCATAGAAAAGTATTACACTGCCCTTAAAAATAATCGATAATATTTTATCTATTGCCATTGACAACAGTTTTTCTTGCGTTAAGATAATTATATATCGATAACTAAATATCTATTTTAACGGAAAAATGAAAAAGAACATTACGATCTGTATGGGCAGTTCATGTTTCGCAAGGGGCAACCGGGAAAATCTGGCCGTGGTTGAGGAATTTATCAAGACCAATAATCTGGTTGATGAAATAAAGATCGAAGGTAGCTGCTGCGAGGAAAACTGTGCGAAAGGCCCGAACATTATTATCGATGACAAACTGTATGGAAACATGGACCCGCTGGCACTGCGCGACTTGCTGAGGGAAAATTTTTTAACCGGCCGTAAACAGGATGAACGAAATGGATAAAATGCATCCGGTATATACAGAAAAAACAGAATGTCAGGACTGTTACAAATGTCTGCGGCACTGTCCGGTGAAGGCGATCAAGGTGGAGGACGGGCATGCGAGTATCATCGCTGAATTCTGCACTGCCTGCGGACACTGTGTGCTGGTATGTCCGGCACATGCGAAAAAGTACCGGAACGACCGGGGCCGTGCCGTTCAGCTTTTACAGGCCGGTAAGCCTGTATATGTAACTTTAGCGCCATCCTGGGTGGGTGAGTTTCCCAATGTTAGCCCGTCCAGGATGAGCGCTGTTTTACGCCGGCTCGGTTTTGCCGGAGTCGCGGAAACCGCATTGGGCGCACAGGTTGTTTCGGCGGCCACGGCGGAGATTCTCGCGGATGCCGAACCGGATATTTTCATTTCTTCGGCATGTCCGGCGGCGGTTAAATTTATTCAAACATATTATCCGGGTTATGCAGGAAACATTCTCAAGCTGAATTCCCCTGTCCTGACCCATGCCGGATTGTTGCGGCGCGAGTTCGGAAACGATATCGCGGTGGTAATGCTGTCGCCCTGCATCGCCAAGAAACACGAGGCGGACTTGCATCCCGGATTGCTCAATCTCAGCCTGACTTTCAGCGATTTGCGGGAAATGATGATTGAACGCAAGATCGAGTTCACGGACGTTGACGATACCGGTCCAGGATTCATTCAACCGATGGCGGAAGAAGGAGCGCTGTACCCGGTGGAAGGCGGAATGGCCGAAACGCTGCGGAAATACGACGGCCTCCGGAATGTCCGGATGATCACTATTACCGGGTTGCAAAACATTCAGCAGGCTCTTGAAAATTTCAACCCGGCCGATCTGGATGCTCCGGTTTTCCTGGAAGTGCTGGCATGTCAGGGCGGATGCGTGAACGGCCCCTGCGTAACCAGGCGCGACGCCGGATTTACCGGAGCGCTGAAAGTTTATTCGGCGGCGAAAGTTCCCGAAAGGATTCCCGCCCGGATCCCGGAAGGATTCACCCTCGCAGAGGAATTCCCGGGACGGTATGCCGCTCCGGAAAACATAACCAATGAGATGATAAAACTGGCCCTTGCCAGGTCGGGAAAATTGAAACAGGAGGACGAACTTAATTGCGGCGGCTGCGGTTACGAAACCTGCCGGACCTTTGCGAAGGCAATGATCGAAGGCAAAGCCGAACCCGCCATGTGTGTTTCCTACATGCGGAAAATGGCGCTGAAAAAAGCCAACGCATTACTGCGCTGCATGCCGTCGGCGGTGGTCGTGGCCGACAGGGAACTGAAGATAATCGAGTGCAACGAAAGGTTTGCGGAAATGTTCAACGCTGTTGATGCTTTTGAGGCGAAACCCGGTATGGCCGGTGCGTTATTGAAGAAAATCCTGCCGTTTGCCGGCCTTTTCGAAACCGTACTCGAAACCGGGCGTGACATTCACCGCGACTCCTTTAAGTTCGGAGAGCGCCTGCTCAATGTCACTGTGTTCGCTATCGAGCCGGGAATGGTCAACGGCGCGGTCATCTACGACGTGACAGGAACTGAACTGCGCCGCGAGCAAATTGCCGCGAAAGCACAGGAAGTTATCAAGAAAAACATGTTCACCGTCCAGGAAATTGCCTGTATGCTCGGTGAACATATGGCCGATACCGAAATCCTGCTCCGGTCCATCGCCGAGGACTACGCCGGAGACGGATGCAAAAACATTAATCGTAAAACTGTAGCCGGAGACACAAAATGAACCACGGACTGTTTGCCGACGCCGGTTTCAGCAACCGGAGAAAAACCGGGGAAAACACCTGCGGAGACGTCTTCATGTGCCGCAAACTCGCAGGGGAAAACCGGTTGCTCGCGGTGCTGTCGGACGGACTCGGCAGCGGGGTCAAGGCTAACATCCTCTCGAACATGACCGCAACCATGGCGCTGAAATTCACCGGAAGCAACAAGGAAACCGTGAAAACCGCGGAAATGATCATGAATTCGCTTCCGGTTTGCAAGGTTCGGAAAATCAGCTATGCAACTTTTTCGATCCTGGACGCTGTTCTGCACGGGCGCGGCAGGATAGTGGAAATGGGAAATCCCCCGGCCATGCTGTTCCGGAGCGGAACGTCCGTAAAACTGGCGGGACGGAAGATGACCGCAACCGAATGGCGCAACCGGGAAATCAATACTTCCGAGTTCGACATTATGCCCGGTGACCGTTTGGTATTTATGTCTGATGGCGTTACCCAGGCCGGAATGGGCACTCCGAAATATCCCCTGGGATGGAGGGACAAACCGTGCCGGGATTACATCGGTGAAGTGCTTACGGATAATCCCGCGATCCCGGCCGGAGAGTTGGCCGATGCGGTTGTCCGGGAAGCGCTCCGCAAGGAACCGGCGGGAAAAGCCAAAGACGACATTACCTGCGGAACGGTCTATTTTCGGTTGCCGGAAAAAATGATGCTGTTCACCGGTCCTCCTTTTTACCGGGAACGTGACCGGGAGTGCGCGCTGATGCTTGACCACTTTCAAGGAAGCAAAGTCATCTGCGGCGGCACTACCGCGAAAATCGTGGGGCGGGAACTGAATCGTCCGGTGAAATTGAATTTGCGTGACATTCATTCGGAGCTTCCGCCGGTTTCGGAAATACCGGGCGTGGACTTGGTTACCGAAGGGATATTCACGCTGTCGCGCGCCGCCGGATATCTTGAAGACGGCGATTTTCTCCGGGAGGAAAACGGCGCGGCGCAGCTGGTGAGGATGTTCATGCGTAATGACATTATCGAGTTTATCGTGGGAACCAGGATCAACGAGTCGCATCAGGACCCGAACCTTCCGGAGGATCTGGAGATCAGACGCAACATCATCAAGCGGATCGCGAATTTGCTGAAAGACAAGTATTTAAAAGAAGTTAACATAACCTGCATGTAAAAATGGAGAGGGAGATATGAATCAACGGCAAAGTATACGGATTCCGGAACCGAGCGTAAGAAGACTTCCCCTGTATGCGGGATTTCTCCGGGAGTTGAAGGACCAGGAAAAAGACAGTGTATCCTGCACGGATATTGCGGGCAAGTTCGGATTCCTGCCGATCCAGGTACGCAAAGACCTTGCGGTCACCGGGATTACCGGCAAGCCGAAGATCGGGTATCAGGTGGAAGAACTGCTAAAGGCCATCGAGGATTTCCTCGGCTGGAACAATTGCGAGGATGCTTTCCTCGTCGGCGCTGGAAATCTTGGCTCCACATTGATCGGTTATGAAAAATTCAAAACTCTCGGACTTAACATAGTTTCTGTTTTTGACGACAATCCCCGGAAGGTCGGGAAAAAAATCTCCGGATGCGAAGTGCTGCCTATCGGTAAACTCGGGAGTCTGATCGAACGGATGCACATCAAGATCGGGATCATCACCGTACCAATGGAGAGCGCTCAGGAAATTGCGGACATCATGGTAAACGCCGGAATTATGGCAATCTGGAACTTTTGCCCCACATTGCTGAATCTGCCGGACTCTGTAATCGTCGAAAACGTCAGGTTGTCATCCAGCTTGTCCGTACTGACGAACAAACTCCGGGAAAAACTCAAAAATCCATAACGATAATTTTACAACAAAAGGACATACCCAAGATGAAGGAAACACTGGAAAAAACCGAGAAGATGATCGGCCACCTCAAGGCCGTCAACGATATCCTCGACCAATACAACTACGATAGGACCAAACTAATCCCGATCCTCCAGGCAGTTCAGGAGGAATACAAGTTCCTCTCCAGGGACGTCATTTCCTATGTGGCTACTTCACTTGGGCTTGCACCGGCCAGGGTTTACGGCGTGGCTACTTTTTACGCCCACTTTTCTCTGAAACCGAAAGGTAAGTATCTGTTCAGGCTCTGTGACGGAACCGCGTGCCACGTTAAGCATTCGCACGGCATTCTCGAAGCCTTGTATGAAAAACTCAACCTGAGCGAAGAACAGAATACCACTCCCGACATGCTGTTCACGGTGGAAACGGTAAGCTGTCTCGGGGCCTGCGGACTTGCCCCGGTAATGGTGGTGAATGATACTGTCTACGGACAGGTGACCCCGGAAAAAGCCATTGCCATTGTCGATGAAATTCTTGTGGAAGAACAAAACGCTGTAGCGGTGAATGAAGGAAACTGATCATGACTGCCAATAACCTTGAAAAAATCGCCGCCGATTATGCGGTTGAAGAAAAAAAGCTAAAATGCCGGGTAACCATCTGCGCCGGAACCGGATGCGTGGCCAACGGCTCACTGAAGGTGCGCGACCGGATCGTTGAGGAACTGGCGGCTCAAGGCTGTAACGCCACTGTCCTGCTAGGTTGCGGTGATGACGCCGAATCCGCGGGAGACGGCGAAGTGCTGGTCAGCAAAAGCGGTTGTCAGGGATTTTGCCAGATGGGGCCGTTGGTCCGAATCGAACCGGGACATATCCTCTATACCGGTGTAAAACCGGATGACGCCACCGAGATTGTCAAAGAAACGCTGATCGGCGGAAGAGCCGTCGAACGGTTGCTATATAAAGACCCGGCTACCGGTGAAACCTGCATAAGCGATGAGAACATAACTTTCTACAACCGCCAGAAACGGGTGGTTATGAAAAACTGTACCATTGAGCCGGACAGCATCGCCGAATACATTCACAAGGATGGTTATTTCGGCGCCCGGAAAGCTTTCCGGGAAATGACCCCGGATGAAATATGCAAAGAAATCCTCGAATCCGGTCTCCGCGGACGTGGCGGCGGCGGTTTTCCCACCGGCAGAAAATGGCAGCTTACTCTGGCTTCTCCCGGACCGAAAAAATACGTGGTCTGCAACGGTGACGAGGGCGACCCCGGCGCATTTATGGACCGCTCAGTCATGGAGGGAAATCCCCACAGCGTAATCGAGGGAATGATGATCGCCGGACGCGCCATCGGAGCCGACAAAGGTTATGTTTACGTCCGTGCCGAATATCCGCTGGCGGTTGCCCGGATGCGGAAAGCCGTGCAGGACGCGGAAAAGGCCGGATTGCTTGGCGACAAGCTGTTCGGTACTGATCTGGCTTTCAAAATCCACGTAATGGAGGGCGCCGGAGCGTTCGTTTGCGGAGAAGAAACCGCGCTGCTGGCTTCTATCGAAGGTAAGCGCGGCATGCCGATGCCCAAGCCTCCGTTTCCCGCACAGAAGGGTTTGTGGGAAAAACCGACAGTTATCAACAATGTCGAAACTCTTGCTTCGATACCGGTGATTATCCGTAAGGGCGCGGCCAACTACCGCAATACCGGAACCGCGAATTCTCCCGGAACCAAGACTTTTGCGCTTACCGGTCACGTGGTGAATACCGGACTGATCGAAGTGCCGTTTGGAACCACGCTGCGCGAGATCGTATGCAATATCGGCGGCGGTGTAACCGATGACAAGGGTAATGCCGGGATCGAGAATTTTAAAGCGGTGCAGATCGGCGGCCCGTCGGGCGGATGCCTTACCGAAGACATGCTCGACATGCCTCTGGATTTTGACTCACTGAGAAACGCGGGGGCCATGGTCGGCTCCGGCGGACTGGTGGTGATGAACAAGGAAACCTGTATGGTGGGCATCGCAAGGTTCTTCATGCAGTTTACCCAGAACGAGTCCTGCGGCAAGTGCGTTCCCTGCCGCGAAGGGACCAAGCAAATGCTGGCGCTGCTGGACGATATCATAGAAGGGCGCGCTGATGAAAATACTTTGACGCTTCTGGCGCAAACCGCAAAAGCCGTGAAAATAGGTTCGCTTTGCGGACTCGGCAAAACGGCCCCGAACCCGGTACTGTCCACCATGGAACATTTCCGTGAGGAATACGAAGCACATGTGTTCAGGAAACGATGTCCGGCCGGTCGCTGCAAAGCGCTGGCGCTGCCGGAAATCATCGCGGAAAAATGCAAAGGCTGTACGGCCTGCGCGAAAAAGTGCCCGGTGGGAGCGATCAGCGGTAAGCGCAAGGAACCCCACATAATCGATGTTGACAAATGTATCAAATGCGGCGTGTGCAAAACGGTTTGCCGGTTTGACGCCGTAACCGGAATATGAGGAATATGACCATGACTGAAAATAAAACACTGACGGTAAACGGCAGGACCGCTACCATCAATGGTGAACGGAACCTGCTTGAGCTGATCCGGAAAATCGGAATCGACATTCCCACTTTCTGCTACCATTCGGAACTCAGCATCTACGGCGCCTGCCGATTGTGTCTGGTGGAGGTTGAAGGCCGGGGAATCATGGCGTCCTGTTCGACCGAACCGGAACCGGGAATGGTAATCCGCACCGATACCAAAGAGATCCGCGAAATGCGGAAGATCAATGTCGAACTGCTGTTGGCCAACCACAAGCGGGAATGCCCGAGCTGCGTAAGAAGTTCGAACTGTGCGCTCCAAGACTTGGGCCGGCGGCTCGGTGTTGAGGACATCAGGTTCAAACAACGGCAGGATTTCGTTCCGCTTGACACGTCTTCGGCATCGCTGACCCGCGACCCGAATAAATGCGTGCTTTGCGGTGACTGTGTGAGAGTATGCCGGGAAGTCCAGGGCATCGGCGCGATTGATTTTGTCAAACGCGGAGCCCAGGCATGCGTGGCTCCCGCCTTCGAAAAAAACCTCTCGGAAGTAGAATGCGTCAACTGCGGACAGTGCGCCGCGGTGTGCCCCACCGGGGCCATCATCCCCAAGCAGAACCGCGACCAGGTCTGGAACGCCATTTACGACAAGTCGAAAACCGTGGTAGCGCAGATTGCCCCGGCTGTCCGGGTGGCGCTGGGCGAGTATTTCGGCATGGAACCCGGCGTGAATGTGGCCGGAAAGATCGTCAATGCCCTGAAGCTGATGGGTATTGACTACGTCTACGACACCTGTTTTACTGCCGACATGACAATCTTCGAGGAAGCTACCGAATTCATGCACAGGCTGGAAAATACCGGCAGCGCATTGCCGCTGATAACGAGTTGTTGCCCGGCGTGGGTAAAGTTCGCGGAGATCTATTTTCCTGAACTTCTGCCGAATCTGTCGAGCTGCAAATCACCGCAACAGATGTTCGGTGCGGTAGCCAAGAAAATGCTGCCGGAACAGTTGGGCATCAAACGGAAAGACCTGATTGTGGTGTCGATCATGCCTTGTACCGCAAAGAAAACCGAAGCAACACTGCCGCGTTACAGCAAGAACGGTAATCCCGACGTTGATTTTGTATTGACCACAACCGAGATCGGCCGGATGATAAATTCGATGGGGATCATGTTCAATGAACTGGAACCGGAGGCATTCGACCTGCCGCTAGGATTCTCGACCGGCGCAGGCGTAATCTTCGGAACTACCGGTGGCGTAATGGAAGCGGCACTGCGTTATGCCGTGGAAAAACTCGAGGGGACCAAGCTTAAACAGGTGGACTTCAAGGCCGTCCGCGGCACGGAAAAGATCCGTGAGGCGAAGCTGGACGTTGCCGGAACAAAGGTAAAAGTGGCCGTTGTTCACGGTCTCGCCGCCGCCCGTGAATTGATGAACAAGATAACCCGCAGGAAAGCCGGGTATCACTTCATCGAGGTAATGGCGTGTCCGGACGGTTGTATAGCCGGGGCGGGACAGCCGCGGCAAAGCAATACGGCTATTCGCAGGAAACGCGGCATCGGACTCTATCAGGACGACAAGCGTCATCAGCTTCAGAAACCGCAGGACAACTATCTGGTTGACCGCTGTTACGGTGACATACTCGGGGGAGAACCTGGTTCGCATGAAGCGCACAATAAACTCCATACCCGGTACATGAACCGCAGTCAGATGTTTGATGCCAGAATTCCCGTGCTGCAGGCAGATACCGCCAATGCCCTGCCGGTAACAGTGACTATCTGCGCGAGACAGCCGGACTGTCCCGGCCAGGTTCTGCTCGGGATGATTGCCGAGTACATCAAGAAAAACGGCTGGGAAGGCAAAGTTCAGGTTGACGCCACGTTTAGCTCGCGGGAAATGCAGGACGGCACGATCTGCGTAACCGTAGGCGACCAGGTGCTGGGCCGTTGCGAGTTCCGCAATGCGGTCAACACCGAAGAAGAACTCTCCAATACCATCGCTTTCGGTCAGATCCGTCAAGCTATCGAAAAAGGCATGAAATGAGATAATAGTTTGTAATCCCGGCGTCCTATACGAGTGTCCTGCGAGTTAAAAAAGGAAAAATGGCGAAAGAACCAAAAATCTTAACATTATTCGAGTTATATTACGCCATTGAAGGTCCTGATCGGATTGCTCCAGGCGAAACGGCCATTGCCGTCGCAAATCTGGCAGCGCAGATATGAACCTTTGCTCAGTTTTGCGGTATCAAAAGAGATTGTGGTTATATCTTCACCGCCATTTGCTTCGTTGAACAGTCCAAACCCACCGCATTTATTGGTGATGATAATCGCTTTTTGACATGGCGTGAACTCCGCTTGAAAAATCCCTTTTTCAAATGTCAGGCTGGTGAATTCTGGTCCCTCGGTAGAGTAGAAGCCGCCTTCCCGGAGGGCTGCGAGAATTTTTTCCTGAGTCGGTTCGCAGGCAAGCATGGACCACCCCCGGAATAATTCGGTTTCGCGGTGGACGTCATCAACAGCCAGCGCGGAATAATTTTTGCCTGCGTCAAGGGTTTCGTCCCACAACTGCATATTGTATTCCTTGCCAATGTAACGGGTCGAGGTGTTATATACTTCGATTCCGGCGATTTCGTCCAGACTCATGACTTCGGCGGCAGTCTGTCCGCACCAGTAGGGATGTGCAGCGAAACAGATTCCTCCAGCCCGGTTTACCATGTTCACGACGGCTTGCGGCGATTGTCCAGAACAATCAGAAAAGTTTTCTGGAATCCCGAGCGCCAGCAGATGCCAACGAATTCCCCTTGGCCCCAAGGGATGCAGTTCGATCCCGGAAAGCAGAGTCATGCCGTTGCCGTCCAAACGCGACACCTGACTGGTTTTACCGTGATCGGTGAATGCCAGGACATCATATCCGGCGTCACGATAACGCCTGACAAGTTCCCCAAGAGGAAAAATTCCGTCTGATACCGTGGAATGAGTATGCAGATTTGCTTTCAGCGGTTTGATTTGTTTTCCGTAAAAATTCATTTGTTTACTTTATATTTTCTAATTTTCATCAGCTTCGTGTTCTTGCCCGACCAGGTAAACCGCAAGCAAAACCGCAGGTATTGATCCGTGATTGCGTGGAACGTGGGGGATTGTCCCGTCGAAGAACAGCAGGTCGCCTTCCTCAAGCTCAATAGACTCTTCTCCCAGAATAAATTCAAGCTTGCCTTCGAGCAGATAGATAAACTCATCTCCCTCGGTCATAACGAAATCTCTTTTGCCCCCAGGCATTATGGTCAACGTAAATACCTGAAGGTTTATTTCCGAGGAAACTGTTTCGAGCAGGTTTTTATAGAAAAACCCCTTACTTTCCTCGCGTTCGATGCCTTTTTGTTCGGAACTTTTCGACAGCATCCAGCTTTTATTTTCGAGTTCCCCTACCCCTTCGAGCAATCGCGAGGGAGTAACTTCGAGAGCACTGGCGATATTAACCAGCACCGGCAGGGAAGGAACGGTCCTGAAATTTTCAATTTTCGACAGCAATCCTCCCGTGAGTCCGGTCTTCTCCGACAACTCCCTGAGAGTCAATCCTTTTTCTTTCCTGACTGTTTTGATCGTCAATCCCAGTTTTATCAGATTGTGGCGCATTGGATTTCCGTTGTTGTTGAATATTTGTCACAATAGATATTGATATGGGTATCAATATGAATTATAATATATCATATATGTCAACAAATCAAGAGATATTATATAAATATTCAACATTAATTCCCTGCTAACGGAGGAAGTTTGACAATGGCTGTAGCATTCGCATTGTGCTGTTTTGGCTTTGCCGCGGTGAATGACTTTGTATTTCGCCTATACGCGAGGAAAAATCGTTCACGTGGCGCTTATGTAATGGTAATCGGCATAGTCTGGGCGCTGATTTTTTCGTTTTTCCTTGACCACGAAACCAGCAACTGGACGGTCACATTGATATGGGGAAGCGTTTCGGGGATATTTTCGGCGGCCGCCAATATCCTGTTGATCGAGGCAATGACCTATCAGGAGTCCGGGGTTTGTTCCACACTGTACCGCTTAAATCTGGCGGTTGTCGCACTCGCGGCCTTCTTTATCCTCGGCGAAACGGTAAACCTGCTCAAGATAACCGGAATAATTCTGGCGTTTGCCGCGGTTTTGTTTTTCTCTATCGAGTCGGGAAAGGGAAAGAGTAAAGTGAATAAAGCCGCGAATATCGGTATCTGCCTGGCATTGGTGGCTGCGCTTCTCCGGGCGGGGATGGGGCTAAGTTATAAGTATGCATTCATTATGCATGCCGACCGCAACGGGGTGATTACCATCAATAGCGTATTCTGGATAATTCTAG
Source organism: Victivallales bacterium (assembly GCA_963678815.1). Taxonomy (GTDB): domain Bacteria; phylum Verrucomicrobiota; class Lentisphaeria; order Victivallales. Next base: position 562,913 of record OY787460.1, on the reverse strand, counting down.
GGCTCGGATATATCTTTTATCGGGAACGGTCATTGAAGTTTCTGGAGGTGAAAAGCATCCGTTACGGAATTCTGTCCGGGCTGCTGGTAAGTGGAATCGTCTATTTCATGGCTTTGGCACTTCAGTATGGGGATGTGAGCATTGTGCTGCCGATTGCGCAAATGAGCTTTCTCGGAACCTGTATTTTAGGCGTATGCCTGCTTCGTGAATCGGTAACGCCCGGAAAAATTATGGGAATTGTTTCCGGGGTATTGTCGATCCTAATGATGCTTAACGCCTGAAAAGAACCCGCACCGTCCAGAAATTCATCCAGACGTAATTACGGGTAAATTTTCTTAATATTTGGATTCTGCGGATGAAGGGTAATAGAATAGCGGCACGGTTGGTTCCACTGATGGCAAAAACAATGCAGGCAGAGACTGCGAGAGTTTTCCACGATTGACGTTTCAAATTCATTTTTCCTTCCTCAGGTCATGGAGTGGGGTCCCGTATCCAATTGTTGTTAACCGAATAATAAGTGCCAAGCCGGGCATAATAATCAGATGGCCATTTACCTCCCCACTGTTCCACATGTCCATCGCCGAACAGGATGTTAAGAGTGTTGGCATGACGAAACGGAGCCGGCACGTAACTCGAAGTCATGCCAGCCGATGACACGACATAAAATGCCGACAAGTAATAATCTGAAGTTGTTATATTGTAAGCGGCATCCATTAAATTGTAAATTTTAGCCGGATATTTTATTTGGGTAATTCTGGCCGGATATCCTGCCGTTCCTCCATTTTTGTGACTGCTGCCCAGATAAGCGTAGTTATAGCCGTAAACCCCATAATACGGCCACGAAATTATATGACTGGTCACGGAAGGACAAATAAATACATCCCGGTCGGTCACCAGCATATTGTTGCAAAAATTATCCGGCCATGCAACATCCGCATAATAATAAGGTACGAAATAGCCATTGCTGTCATTCTGATATGCGGAAAACACCAACCCGAGCTGTCTCAGGTTTCCGGCGCATTTGGTTGCAATAGCCTTAGCTCTTGCTTTGTTTAAAGCTGGCAGCAGTAAGCTGGCAAGTACAGCAATTATCGAAATTACGACAAGCAGTTCAATCAGCGTGAAAGAAATTTTCAAAGCTCGCTTGTTTTTACCTGGAAAGCCTGTCCCGCAAGTTAGAAGGATCGTTTTCATAGTCCCACCTCGTTAATTATTTTTTCGTTTTATGGGTATCACCGGAAATACATTCATCATCGATTTTGAATTCATCGATAACGGCATTTGCCGTCCACCAGCCGAACCAGGAAGCTCCAATGGTAAAATAACCGTCAGGGATCTTTACTGGCATGGCATCTTGATTGTTCTTTGTCGATACTACTTTACCGTCTGCAACGATGATAAACGCCTGCTTGTTCCAGGAAACTTCTACCTTGTGCCAGGTTCCGGATTTCCAGTTTATTGGTGAAGAAAGATAAATCTGGCTGCCATTTTTCAACGTCAGTCTGGCAAACAGGACTCTTTTGGGGCCGGCAAGTTTTTCTCCGATAACAATCTGGATACCGTTTTCACGGATTTCAGGATGCCGGTAATTGCCATCGTGTTTTTCCGCCGGGACTCGTGCAATGTGAAAATTCCCGGAGTCGAAAAGATAATAATACCCGTTGAATCTCTGATTAAACTTATCCATGACCGGTTGTTTTCCGGTCAAGGCATTGAAATAGGGTTTTATCCAGAAGGAAATCATACCGCTTTCCGGGTTGATCACATTATCGACACGATACTTGATCCCACCGAAACCAGGGTGACAGCTTTGGAGAAGTGTGGAAAATTCCGGGATATGAATACTTGTTATAAGAGCCCCGCTGTTTTTCTTTCCGGGCCTTCTGATTATTCCACTGGGCGCAATACGGTCGACCGGTCCTGAAGAAAAATCGGCGTCTAATCCATTATCGAAAGAAACCGTAAACCTTTCCCCGGAAAATCCGGTTGCGGAAAGAAATAAAAACAACGTTAAAAAAGTCAATTTCATCACAAATTCTCCTGACGGTTTATTTTCTGCCAGAATCGATATTTTCCGGCGCCAGTTTTTTGATACGGATATATGGGATTCGAGCGTTGTTCAGCTTATCCAACAATTCAGTTGTCATCTTATGCCTGTTCCTGTAATTGTATTTGTTAGTGTAAGTGATATGTCCTACAACTTTATAACGTTTATCAAGCACGTAAAATAATCTGTAAAGTTCCTGGTTCGCATCATTTTTGTTTCTGTAGTGTATCGAAAGCACGTTTCCCGGGAAAACCTTGATTCCCGGAGGGGTTTCCGGAAAATTGCCGACCGCAATAATATTTTTCATACTGCCAATACTGGCTTTCTCCATGATCGGAATAATGATATTTCGATTCTGGAAAGCATAATAATATCTGAAATATTCCTGTAGTTGCCGCGCCAGCGCATAATCAATACCGTTACTTCTGGAAGGAATAACGATTGTTGCCCGTGGAGTTCCATCAGCAACAAATGGATATTGCAGAATGCTTTCCTCTTTCGACAGGAAAAATTTTGATTTGAACTTAATACTAAAGCAATTTGAATTGTTTTCTGTAAGCGACAGGATAAATTCCAATTTTTGTGGCATTCTATGTGCCGGGATTATTTTTTTGCCGTTAAAAGTGGCTCCGGTAAAGTCAAAATCCTCTGGAACAAGACATAACAGTCTAACTTTGCCTTGTCCGCTAATGTTTAGCCTTTCATCGATTTGGCGGCAGTCAGACTTATAGGAAGCCTTCAGCGAAAGAGGTTTATCCGTTTTTACCGCCATCAGCGCCTGAAGGATCTTGGGCTCGTATTTGCCCAATTTCAGGATAAATGACGTTTCGCCTGGTTTCACTTCGGACTCGAAAACAGATTGCTCGACAACCTCAAAAGGAATATACTGTCCGTCCTTCCCCACCCAATTATTCAAAATCCTGATTTTCTGATTCGAGCAGGCGATTTCCGGGTTACCGATACAGAAATACGCTCCAAGTTCGTGTCCATAGCGGCTGTACCACAATTTGTTATTGCCTTTCATCGCGGTAACAGGCTGCCATCCGGCGCGGACAAGTTTCCGCAGCCATGACTGATATTTCATTATGTACTCATATCCGTTGACAAAATCAGGGGAAGCCAGGATTCCGAACCGGAGCAGAAACAATACGGCATATTTGCTCAAATCAAAACAAATGCTCTCGAGTTCTCCCGGTGTCTTGTCATTGTAATCGATATACAAACCAAGTCCGTTACGCAATCCCAAGTGATATTGAGAAATAATTTTGCCCCCCCATAACAATCTCCGTTTCTCGATAGAGGCGCAGCTTTTGTCACTCAGCATATACAGAATTCCATACAGACCGCGTTCCAGGATAAAACCGTCAACATTAAAACACAACGGATAATTGATGCCTCCGTTTGCGATTATGGCGGCATTATATCCGCAATGATTTTTTTTGCCGCTGATATAGCGTGCCAAAAGGGCGGCGGCGTCAGCATCGTTGCAGTACAATCCTTTTTTATCCCAGCTTACCGCCCCGGTATCCTCTATTCCCTTTCCGCGATAAAGATTGCCATAATGATCCGTAGTATCCCATGATATTCCGGCGTTGGGGTATTCTGAAAAAATGAAATCGATGTCCCGCATTGCTTTTTTTCTCCATTTCGGGTCCCAGGGAAAGATTCTGAACGTTCTGCCCCAGCGATGCCCCCAGTCTTTTATCCAGAATCCGTATGGGCGCAATATGTCATCCTCGCGATATTGAATGGCATCGGGAAAGAATTGTTTCATGAATCTTTCCTCTCCGTAGGTCATGATGTAATGCAGAACGGCGGTATTTATGTTCCGGTCAACGTTGTAGAAATCTTTTTTCTGTTTCAGATAGTATTCCTTATCGGTGGCCATCCTACCGTATTTTTTTGTCATTCTTTTGCTGATACGGTACTTACCCACATATTCTCCCGTAAAGTCACCGCCGATGAAATATGGCGCGTAATACCAGTGCCACTGACCACCGCCGCGGCGTAATCTTTCCTGAAAACTGAACGTCGCATCTTTCCCATTTTTCTTCCAACTCGGATCGTAACTAACTGGATCAACACAAACGGCGCACCCGGAATATATTCTTGGATCAATATTTTTTGCTGGCCGGAATGTTTCGGGAAAATTGTCGTAATACTTCTGGACGGCGGAATATTTTCCAAAAGCCGGATCAAACCTGAAAACGACAAACTTAAGCGAGGTTGTTTTGCCGGGAAAAACCACTGGGCGCAAAACGCAAAGCAGTTTCGAATCAGCCGGACAGTATTTGAAGCCAAGATATGATACAAGGCTAACCGGATTGAGCCCCAGAGCTATTCCATTATTCGCGGTAAACAACGCGGAAAGGGGAAACTTTTCGTAAAGGGACTTTTCCTCGTGGTCCGTGGTCTGCACTTTCGGGGAATGCCACAGGTTGGAGCCATTCCAGTAGAAAAAATCTCTGGAATCCACAGTGCCGGCCACGCATAAACTGACTTCAAGCCGAAGTTTTTCCGGGGTTGCCGATTTTGTTGCAAGCTCCAGGACCGGGAGCAGGATACCGCCTGATTTAGTTATTGACAGCTTTCCATATAGTGAATTGTTGATGGCACTGAATTGACAGGCATAAGGCGTTTTCTTGATTGTGCGAATTTCAATCGCGGTCAGTTTTTCGTTTCCGTTAAAAAGCTTTACCAGCAAAATTACAGGAGATCCCAACTCTTTGCTCAAGTCAAATTCAAGACCTTGGCCATTGCCTGTTGCGGCAGAGGCAACCATTGCCGACAGTAGCAAAACCGCGATTAAGCTTTTCTTCATTTATTGGCCTTTCAAAAAAATTATACCAACTGATATTTTTTATTTGTCACTTTTCCCGATAAAATTCTCAGCGCTATGCTTGCAGCCTGGATAAAAAATATCGTTCCCAAATCCCTGATTTGATAAGGACTACGGTCACTGCCGTCAGGAGGCTGTATTTTCTCCAGAATCACACCTTTCAGGTTGGGATCTTCCGGCTTTGTAAATTGCATGCTCATACAGTAGTCCAGCCCTTTGCGGATGTATTTGAGAACTTTCCGGTCCCGGGTGTGTTCATAATAGTTGAGAAAACAGATCACCGCACATGCAGTCCCGCTGGTTGCATGTCCAAAAGAATCAGTTTTAAAATCATTATAGGTGTTACGGAAAAAGCCTCCATCTTTACGCATTGCCCGTTTGTACCATTCAATGCTGCGGGAAAAACACTTCAGGAAACGTTCATCGCCGGTAGCTTTATAAACTTCGAGCATGGGTTTTCCCCACCAGTAAGCATGACGAGGATGAATGCTGCCCCGATGTTTTTTACAAGGGCCGTACTTGATCCAATTGCCTGAAGGCTTTTCATCAGTAAGCAGTTTTTCAGCTGTATCGAGTGCGATTTCCCTAAACTTTCTCCATCCGGTCTGCTTCCAACCGGTAAGGAATACGCCATCTTCAAGCAATGGGCGGCCCTTGCATATACCGAAAGGATTTTCAATGAACCTTTTGTTTCTGTAGTCATATAAATCCATAAAAGAACCGTTTCCTGTATACGCCTTTGCCGCACACCATTCAAGCGCCTGGATGGCAGCATTCCCGTAAGCAGAATTTCCGGTGGCTTTATAAATGAAAAAAAGTCCGTCCAGTGCTTCGAGTACTGCTGAAGTATTTATCTTGTCCGCAAAGTCTTCAAATGCCAAGACCAGTCCTTTGTCATCGCCAGCGGTCAGCCGATTACGCATAATAAATTCGGCACTAAGTTCGGCATCCACAAGCAGTTCCGGCTTGTTCAAGGCGTCAGATGCCATTACCAGGGCTTTGACGGCCTGGCCGGTATGCCAGATCGGACAAAATGCATCCCAAGATTTATCCGCAGCCATATATTCTCCCTTAATCGCGCCGTTCCAGAACTCTACCGGCATTTTCGCGGCGTGGCTGCCGGGTGGCAGATTGTTCCTGATCTGGGCTGTCTTGGTAAGCCAACTGCAGGCATCATTTATGCTTTTTTTCAATTTCGACTTCATTTGCGTTTTCCTGTTTTACTTCGCTGGAAAATTTCAATCCTGTCTGATGTTTTTCACTGATCCCCTCTCAATCAATCTGGGCTCCAGAAGTTTTATCTCCGTATTGCGGTTTTGTCCGGAAATTTTTGCGGCTAAAACTTTCAGGGCGGATCTGCACATTTCATCGATACGGCAGTCGATCGAACTTATCGTTAAATTGGAATTGTTACTGTTGTCGAAGTGGTTTCCGCACCCGATAATGGAGATATTTTCGGGTACCGCAATTCCCTTTTTCCCTAACAGGGATATAAGCCTGGCAGCATAAATGTCGTTTCTGACGAAACAGGCGGTATGGTCGGATTTCTTAAAAAAAGCGGAAACTTTTTTGGTGAAAATATTGAAATTAACTCTGGATTCCAGGATATCATCCCGGCTGAAAGCCATTCCAGCCATTTCAAGGGCAGATTTTAATCCAGAAAGGTGTGCTATTGCTTCTGGATGCAGCATGGATGGGGTAAGGTATGCAATCTTATTATGTCCTTTTTCGATAAGATGCTTTCCCGCAAGTAAACCGGCGCGGAAATGGTCACATGAAAAACAGGAAATTTCTTCGCCATCCCCGAAAATGTTATTCACGGCAACCGCGGGGCAGATCGCAATAATTCTGCTGACAATCCCCATGGGAATACGGCTGATGATCAATATCCCATCCAAAATCCTGTTCTTTATGACGTTCATCAGCGGATTGTTTTCCGGATTATCGGCAAACATGTCAATTATCCTGTCATATATTTGAATGTAAATATTGTGTTTCTCCGCATGCTTTGAAGTTATCTCAATAATTTTCCTGAAGTGAACATCGCCTGAATAATATGCACCGCGCATAACCACCGCAATCGTCATGCTGCTGGAACTTCCCCGCGTTGAAATGTAATTTCCTGAACCGTGTTTGCGTTCAATAATCCCCTCTCCCTCAAACAAGCTTAAAGTTCTGCTTATAGTTGACCGGGAGCACCCAAGTTTTTCGGCAAGTACCCGCTCCGGTGGCAAGCGATAGTTTTTCGCGGCTTTGAATTTTTTAATATATTCTGCCAATGAATCTGCAATTGATGATGTATTTTTAATTTTTATATTCACTTTAGAACCAATTATATTTAATTATGAATCCACTTTAATATTATGTATGATCCAATTATACCCTAAAAAAATTGCTTTGTCAAGGGGCTGTATCGAATTTTCTGTCGATAGTCCGCCGTATTGTCCAGATATGTGGTTTGTCAAGGAGTTGAAGATACTTGGCGGAGCAACGCAAGCAAAAAACCAAAGGGCTTAATGGCTTAATTTGTTGCAATATGCTTATGCGCAACATGTTACAAGTTTGAGAAATCCGTCAAAACCATTTCTTTTTTAGGAAATCCGTCGAAAAACGCTTCCTTTTGCCGTTTCATTTGGCAAATATAGTGTCATATTTCCATGAAATTACAAGCTGTGCTCGTGTTTGCCGCTTTCATGGCAAGTATGGTTCAAATTTCCATGAACTAACATGCCATATCTTGGGATTCCGCTAAGAGCAAACATCCGCGAAAGGCAACACCCACGGCGGCAAAGAATGGACAACCGCGAACATTTATAAAGTTCTGAACAACCCGCTTTATCTCGGGAAGGTAGTCCACCGGGGAGAAACCTTTCCCGGCGAACATGAAGCGATTGTTGATAAAAAGGCGTGGGGCCAGGTTCACAATTTATTTGAATTCAGCAAGCACGGCAAAAAGAACCGGAAGGTTCAGTCAGAAATGATTACGCCGCTACGCGGTCTGGTTCGCTGCGGACACTGCGACGGGGTCATGACTCCGACTTACAGTAAAAAGGGAAAAATTCGCTATGCCTATTATGTCTGTCAGAAAGACTCGAAACGGGCGGTTAACGTATGCTCCCTGAGGCGCATTCCCGGCGGTGATATCGAAAAGGCCGTGATTCAGCAGTTGAGCACAGTTTTCCGGACTCCAAGCCTGATGGCAAAAACCTTTGCCAAGGCAAGCGAATTGGAAAAAGCCGAACGCGATAAATTCACAACGGAAAGAGATGCCGTTGAAAAAGAGCTGGGAAAACTTCAGGAGGAAATTGTTGGTTTTCAGGGATTTGATTCTCCGGAAAAATCAGAAAAACTCGAATCGGCAAAATCTCTGGCAACCCGGCTCAATGAGATAAATAAACAGCTTGCAAAATTAAGCAAAAAGTCCATTCAGGAACAGGACATAGCCGGGGCTTTGGCAGGCATCGAAGAGTTATGGAACATGCTGTTCCCCGCCGAACAGTACCGGCTGATGCAATTACTCGTCGACAGCGAGGATGCCAGCAGTATCATTTTGAAAACCGATGAGACACCATCGCTGATTTCCGAATTATCAGCAATGAATGTTTCTGATCGACAGTCAATAAATCAAAGCCATTCAGTTACAACCGGAGTACTCCCGGAAGTGTTATCAGAGGGCAAGGTTCTCCTGCGCGTTCCAACCTATTTCAAAGACAAAAATGGACAAAAGAAAATTATCACCCCAGAAACGCTGGAAGGTGAAAATCCCGGCAGTCCAAGCAAAATTCAGAACCCACTCGTCCAGGCAATATCAAACGCCAACAAATGGAAAGCCATCCTCGGATCAGGCGAAGTCGGCTCGGTTACGGAACTGGCGATAAATCTTGGCTATAGCTGGCCTTATGTGGCAAGAATCCTTTCCCTGACACCCCCCACCCCAGATATCGTACATGCCATCATCAACGGCGAAGAACCCAATGGCCTCAGCCTCGATAAACTCGTCTCCGGCTTCCCCGCCGACTGGCAGGAACAAAAACAATTTTTCGGATTCAAAAAGCAGGAAGTATCCTATGCGTAAAAGAAAGCAGATCCTTGAAAAGGTGAAATCCCCTATAAATCAACGACTTTCCCGGAATATTAATTACGTTGCGACGTTTTGATGTTCACTAGCGCTACGAACTGATGACTTGTCAGCATTCTTTCAATGCTGTTTGTCTCCTGAGCTTCAACCGATTTGTCGCCTCCTCAGTTGTCAGGATAGCTGCCCGGCCGGAACAAACTTTTCCTGGGAGGGACTTACACCCGCTTGATTATCGCACCTTTGCAAGGTGCACCAGCTTCCTTACACTTATCAGTTTCAACAGAATTTAAATTAATCCTTGCGATGGAGCAGTCGTTTAAATTGTAATGGCGAAATACCTTCAATTTGATGAAACATTCTTGAAAAATAGAACTGGTCTTTGAATCCCAACAAGTCAGCAGTTTCTCCCACGCTTTTACCAATGGTAAGTAACATTTTTGCTTTTTTGATTTTCTCCTGTCGGAACGCAGTAATAGGTGATATACCTGCTTCTTTTTTGAAACGAATGGCAAATGTTGAGGTTCCCATTTTGTTATAATTCGCCATATCACGAACAGTTATTTTTTCTTCAATATGTGCTTCCATGAAGCCGTAGGATCGTTTAACGAGATCAGATTCACCATTTACCCCTGACAAAGCATTGAGAAATTCAGAAACTATCAGATAGTACAACCCATAAGCTTTTAATGAATAATTCATTTCCTTAATATATAAAGTGTATGCAAGATTGATCATATCCATTACCATTTCAGGTGATGTTTTTGCAAAGCTTACGTTTCTTTTCAGTCTACTTAAACCATTTGGCATGCACTTAAAGAGGACATCCAATGAGTGCCAATCTGATCCAATATTTGCATATTCACAAAAGGACAGTTTTGCCGGAATCAAATAACAGGTGCCAACTTCAATGATTCTTGTTTGATCATTCCAGACCAACCTTCCTCCCCCTGCCAATGGAGTCGACAGTATCCACATCGGCCAAGTACAATCAATTAAGGATGACTTTTTTTTGAGGATTGAATATCCGGCAAACAATAATGCGGGCTCGAAATTTTTAATGTTTTCGCCAGTTTTCAAAGAACCATTGAATGGTTTTAGTGCTGGAAGCAGATGGAGGAAATCTCTTTGGAGTTTTGTCATTATTTTCTCCGTATCCGGTGTTTTATCTTTTCTTCAATTCATTGATTCATTCGAATTTATGATTAAGATTGAACAATTATCAGAATGATCCGCTTTTCTCTTTATAGATGTTTCCCTGCTTCTGAAAAGCTCCTTAACTTTATAAGTATTTTTTCTATATTTATCCTGATTGATCATTACATGTTAAAATAACGCTTGTACATTAACTTTCAATATTTTGTCAATTAATTAATTCACCAGCTACTGCTGATAAATTAAAGAACAAAAACTTCATTGACTGGAACAAATTGTGAAAATAAGAAATTCATAATCACGTGTCAAATTGGAATAAAATATCAGCACTACGATGCTTTTGTCATTGTTCACCTACAGCCTCCCGTAAAGGATAGTGCATAAATAATAAAGATATATCCATTCCATTTTTAAATATTATAGTATATAATGAATAACATAATTGAACATCAAAGCCGATAACACAAAAAAATGAATTATCCATATCATCAAAGCAGTAACATAGAAAAAAGTTACACCTTCAACGGATTGAATCTTGCGAAGTTTAAGATTATAAAAGGCTCAGTATGGCTTGACATTCTTTGCGGGATTCAATGTGGCTATACTGGAGAAGAAATCAGTTTTAATCAAACATGCAATATGTTTCATTTGTCGACGGGTTCTGGAATATTTGAAGAGGGTGATTTATTACTTGAACATGTTAAATTCAATGAGGACAAAGCGTTTTTCCGCTGGAAAACAATTGATGAGAAAATTTATATTGAAAGTGAGTTTTCTTTTTGTAAAAAAACAGGAGTAATTAGCCATACAAATAAAATCAAAAACATCGATGATGCTCCAACTTCTATTTTCCGTGCCTTGCCAAGATTTTCTTTTTCTTGTAATAGATATGAAGTTTATGCTCAAGAAGGACGTTGGTGCAACGAGAACCAGGGAGCGTGGGTTCCCTTACACGCTGGTAGTATCTTATTAAGCAATAACCGGGGAAGAAGCTCCGAAGGCAGTACTCCATATATTTGCTTTCGTGATCCTGATAAAACGCGGGGGATAGCTTTCCATGTTGTGCCTTTAGGGAATTGGGTAATAAAAATCCATTCTCGGACTGAATACAACAAAACACCATTTGCAGTTATTGAATTGGGCCTTTCCGATCAGGATTTGAATTATCAGCTTGAATCTGGTGAATCCCTGGAGTTGCCAGAGATTTTAATCCAGTCGCTTCCGGAAGCAAAGCCACATTTAGCAGCCCCGTTCATCCACGAATATCTCAACAATCGTTTGCCTGAAAAAATAAAACCTTTCATGCCTGTTATATACAATACTTGGTTTGATAGATTTGACGAACTGGAAGTTGAACATTTACGTGAAGAACTTGCTGTGGCGAAGAAAGTTGGTTGCGAAGTATTTGTTGTCGATGCCGGCTGGTATGGCGCTAATGCTGGAGATTGGAACATACAGGTGGGGGATTGGCGCGAAAAACAAGATGCTGCATTTTGCGGGAATATGAGAGTCTTTTCCGATGAAGTGCGAGAGGCGGGTTTGGAATTCGGTTTGTGGATGGAACCGGAACGCTTTTGTCCTAATATACCTGTCCGCATAAATCATCCTGAATGGTTTATCCCTTCTCGTGGAAACCTATGTAGAATAGATTTAAGTCAGAAGGAAGCAAGGGATTATCAATACAATGAGATTTGTCGATTAATAGAAACTTATCAGGCTAAATATATCAAATTTGATAACAACATGGAGCTTGGTCTTGACAGAACTGGTCAAGAGCTTTACGAATATTTCGAAATATGGCATGACATACTTGATCGACTGCGGCATAATTTCCCGAATACTTTCATTGAAAATTGTTCGAGCGGTGGATTGCGGATGGATATAAATTCCCTTTTCAAGCATGATGGAACGTTTACAAGTGATTCTGTTAATCCTGTCGATGTCCTTAGAATTTGCCAGGGTGCATTTCTTCGCTTGCCTCCCGGAAGAATTATCCATTGGGCGGTATTGCGAAAAATTGAGATATGTAAGCCCAGAAATTGGAACATTGCAGATATCATCACTCCAAAAGCCGCGACATGGGACCGCCACGAAAGTTTCGATCTTGACTTTCTAATAAGTTCGGTTTTACATGGTATGTTTGGCATATCAGGTGATATTGCCGGCCTCAATGAGGAGGAGATAGAACGCTTCAAATGGTACGTTGATTTTTATAAGGAATGGAGATTGTTTATTACCAGATCAGTTGCACATTTACTGACTGGGGTTCGCCCACTAACGGATAGACAGGGATGGATTGCTTTTCAACTCCAAAATTCGCAAGGGGATAAAAGTTTAGTTTTCGTGTATCACCTTGCGAATGATGGACAAGATAAAAAAATCATTCGTTTATGCAATTTGGGAAAAAATGCCAGCTATATAGTCAAATACATTTCTCCTGAAAAATCATTAAAAAATAAATTAACAGGATCGTTTTTAATGGACCGGGGACTTGAAGTTATCGTGCCAACGGATATACATGGTATATATAAATCAGCAATATATATCATTGAAAAAGTAAAGCCGGATCAAGAAAAGTAAGGATACAATATGAAGCGAGTAGGCTCCGTAATAAAGATTGACGAAGAAGGAATCAAAAAATATCGGGATTTACACAAAAATGTATGGCCGGAAGTATTAGAGATGCTAAAAAAATGTAATATTGGAAATTATTCCATTTTTTATAAAGATAATTTGTTGTTTTCATACTTTGAATATTCTGGAGACAATTATAGTGCTGATATCGAAAAGATGGCCGGTGACCCTAAAACCCAAGAGTGGTGGAATATCGTTAAACCTCTGCTGAAACCGTTGCCGACGCGAAAAAACGATGAGTTTTGGGCTGAAATGGAAGAGATATTTTACCTCAATTGAGTTTTCTGAAAAGGAAATTGTATGATAAACAAATGAAAATTTTACAATGGAAAGTTGATGGGGTTGACAAATGCCTAAAAGCCAAAATAAAAATCACATAGAAGCCAAACCAGTTATTTTCTGGTATTCCGACCCGATTTGCCCCGATGAAACAGTCGTGGTAAGCGGAGGCGGATTCTTAAAAGAATCGATAATTGAGCTTTTTTATTTGAAAGATGACGAAGAAGTTCCCGAGCCTGACAATCTGGAATTCAAGATTAAAACGGAAGAATGGACATCCATTGGTCCCATCCAGCGGAGTGAGCATTCTTTAAAGGCAATAATTCCCGCGAATTGGAAACAGGGAATTTTTGCCTGTCGGGTCAGAAATGGCAAACAGACTTCCAATATTGTGTTTTTGAATTTTCCTGACTCATGGTGGTTCCAGGGTGACGGAGGACTTAGCGCTGCAAGAGCCGGAGGTTGGTTGCGGATCATGGGAAAATCCCTTGATTTCTCGGGAAAAAGCATTGTCTGTCTCCGCGCCGCGGATGGTTCAATCACTAAGCTGAACCCCGAAAGTATGACGTGTTACAATCTTTTTCTGAAAATACCGGGTACCCTTAATAAAGGGAAATATGAGATTCTGGTTCACAACGGTTATGGTGGAAGTTTCGGTTATAAAAATATTGGCATCCTCAACGTTTTAGACGCGAAAGTCGAGGATAAATATGTCTTGAACGTTCTTGATTATGGCGCCGATCCTCTTGGCAAAAAAGACAGCACGGTGGCAATTGTCAGTTGTGCGGGAAAACTTGCAAGTCTTGGCGGCGGCGTGATTTTTTTCCCCAGAGGACGTTATCGCATCGATTCAAAACACCGTGCCCATATGTGGCTGGATACTCCGCTGAAAGTCAATAGCGGAACTACTTTAAGAGGCGAGAGTGCTGACTTGGTGAGCCTCTGGTGGCCAGACCGCGACGAACCGTTGCCCAGTTTGATTGAGGGCGGAAATGATTTTGCCGTAGAAAATATGACTATATATACGCAAGGCAAACACCGGAATATTATTACCGGCGAGAATAATGTCAGAATATCTCAAGTAAGAATTCGCGCTAATTGCTTTTACATGTGCCGCGCCAATGGGGCCACACATCATAACCGGGGAATTGATGAAATACCCGGCAAAACAGGCGCTGCAATAGAGCTGTGGGGACATAATAATTGGGTATCGGATTGCGATATTTATCATCCGGGTTTGGGTTTCCGGCTAAAGAACCCTCAAGGCACGACAGTCCGGAACAACACCATATGTGCGGGACGAATGGTTTCAATTGGCGGAGCGGACGGACTGATTTTTGAAAACAACATCTTCCAGGCCAACACCTTGGATGCCGGAGGAAATGATATCAATGTATATTTCGGAATTACCTGCCGTCACGTGTATTATGCCCATAATCACGTTTCTCATATTTACGGCGTTGATCGCGAAAACCTCACTTTTGACGGACATGGGACTGCATATATTGGCAAAATCGCGGAAGTAGAAGGACTGAAAGTTACATTAAAAGGCAAGCCGGTGTTGGGTAGAGGAGAACGTGATGCTATGCCCAGTATTCATGATGCAACGATATACATTATTCATGGCAAGGGAATCGGACAATACCGGCATCTCACAAATTATGCCGGGAACAGGCTTGAAATCGATAAACCTTGGGACGTGATGCCTGATAAGGAATCATTAGTTTCCATAGGCGCATTCAATGGCAGACACTTGATAATAGGCAATACGGGACAGGATACTGGCACTCTCGTGCAGCTTTACCCGCCTAATTGTGAATGTATTGTGGCGAAAAATCAAGCCGTCAGGGCTAGTAATATCAACAGTTTGAGTCGGCTTGGCAGAAATGAAAGGAGTAATTTTCATCGCGTCGAACCAAGTTGGTATAATCAATTTTTGGATAATCATATTGTTGTCGGAAATGGTTGGGGAGGCGGAGGCACGGAAATTGACCGGTGGATCGGTGGTGAAACTTCTCTTAACATCTGGGGATGGCAATTGAGTTTTTCCGAATACACTGATTACAGCCAGGATTCCGACCGACCGCTCACCGAGGAGGACCTGATTGCTATTTTGGGATATAATCCGAACCCGGGGAAAAGTATCCCTCTCAGTCTTTTTCAGATAGTAAGGCGCCACAAAATTGATAACAACAGTTTTATCCGGATTCGAGGTGCGGTATCGGATGCACTTGTCGAAAACTGCATTATTAAGGATAGCTTCAAGGGCATTAGTATCGAGTCCGCAATTGAATGGGAATATACTCCGGCGACGGTTGGACCTCTGGATTTTGAGCCGGAACCGGCAGTTCAGAACATCAGACCCTATCTATCTCCGAAATTGGTCTTACTAAGAAACAATCATTTTCATCGCGTGGAGAATCCTTATTCCGGCGACAAGCTGAAAAACAATAAAAAAGATCAGAGTATTATAATTTTAATGAAGGGGAGAGAGGATATGAACGAAAAAGACCATCAATTCAGAGTTCAGAAGTGATTGAGTTAAAGATGCTTTTCTGATGTCAAAATGCAGACAGAGAGCAGTTAAAAGAATAGGAGGTTAGAAATGTGTTACAAAAGCAAAATCGAAAAGTTCACTCTTATTGAGCTTTTGGTTGTAATAGCTATTATATCAATACTGGCTAGTATATTGCTGCCCGCCCTGAAAAACGCCAGGAATCAAGCGTTAAAAATTGGCTGTGCAAACAATCTCAAGCAAATGGGGAGCGCTCTGTCAATGTACGCTAGTGATCATGAAGGATGGTACCCCGCGGCATTTATGCCGTATGGCAACAGTTCGTGGTGGTTCGCGGATGGGCAGAGTGGCAACATCGGCACATATCTGGATGCTCCCGATTACCCTCTAAGTAAAGTTGGAAGTGTGATGTGGTGCCCGGGACCTTACCCAATGGCAGTAGTATCGAGTTACACAAATTACACACCTCCCGAAAACATATTTGGCTCATATTCTACTTATTCATATATTACGCCCAGAAAGTCAAGAAGCTACTACGACCATCTGAGATTGAATAAAGTAAACACGCCTTCCAAAAAGATTGTAATAACCGACGGACTTGGTACCCAATGTTATTTGAATCGCACGTATCTTTTGGGTTCATGCAACAACTACAAACAATATAGCATTAATTCTGATTATGGGCGAGTTCCATTTTGTCGGCATCAAAATGCGTTCAATGCCGTCTTTTTTGATACCCACGTTGAACCCGTCCTGCATTTTTCTTCTGAAGACACAGAAAAAATCCGCATGTTTGATCCTTATGATGAGTTATGATGCAGAATGAAGAAGCACTGCGTGAAAGATAACAACGAGTATGCACAAACTTCATAAACACACAGATAACCATAAGGGCCAGTTAACTTAAAAAAGGAAATATGACATGATCTCAAATCCACACTTTTTGGGAAATAATTTTTCCCGTATATTAAATGCTAAGCTTGCTATTTTAATCATCAGCCTCATGTTGATGACAGACCATATTGTCCGTGGGGAGGACACGCGTCAAACCAGTCACGGGGTTCTGGCGCTTTTGAATCCCGGGAATTTGATCCGGAATCCCGACTATGAGTTTGGGACCCCAGGCGATTTCAAAACCTTGAAAGACTGGCGGTTATCTCCTCCGAATGGCTGGGTGTTTGACAAAAGGAAATGTGGCACTCGTTATTGGTATACCTTCTTTCTTTGCCGCGATGCTGATGCTGAACTTAAGCAAAAAGACATCCCGCTGGAAAAAAATCACTGGTATCGAGTGGAAACACTCTATCAGACACCAAGTTCGAAACCGATAAAGACTGGTAAAGTTGGTTGGATGAGGCTTAAATCCGCAAACAATAATACCGGAGACCTTAAGAATTTTTCATATTTATTGGGACCAGCCGAAAAATGGGTAACCGCGGTCAGTTATTATTACAATGGTGATGGAACTACCGCGGATTACAGTATCAGACTGTATGTTCCCGGCAGTAAAGCCTATATTGGCAAAGTCGTGGTGAAAAAGCCTGAAGAAAGTGATTTTAATCGTCAGATCCTCATCGATCCCGGTCTGGAATGTTCGCATGTGGGCAACACTTCCGCGGATTGGGGGGCTTACACCGCCGGCTTTCCGGTTATCGCCTCCATTCCTGGAGCGCCCAAAGGGAAAACTTGTTTAGAGTTGCCTTTACCGGCAACGGCAAAGGCTCATAATAATCGAATGATTCTCCGACAAAACTTTTTGGCGAGAAATGGGGATACATTAAAAATTGATTTTTGGGCAAAGGCCGACACTGATGTATTCAGTGAACTTTACATTCGTACGAAAGTGGGAAAATATACTTACCGTAAGACTCCCCGGTTTTTTATTAAATCAGAATGGAAGAAGTACTCCTACAGTTTCCTTTTGCAACCGGGAGACAGTGGCGGTCAGGGCGGAGATAACCTTTTCAAAAAATATCCGGAACTGCTTTACGACTTCCAGATGCTGTTCAAAACCAACAGCGGCAAGGCTGGAAGAGTATGGTTTAATGACTTTAGCATTGAAATTGTCGGGCGCAAGACAGATGAAAATCAAAATCTATCCAAATTTGCCAAAGACTTACCCCGTTCCCGGACGGCCAACCTGCTCCTTAACGGCTCTTTTGAGGCTGGGATGGCTGGCTGGGGCAGCAATGTCATGAACATTCCACGGGATTTTGAATGGCAAAAGCGCCCGTTCCCCAACTGTTATGTCGATGTTAAAACTGCCGCCATTGGAAAGTGCAGCCTGAAACTGGAAAATATTTATCATGGAAATACCGTCAATACCGGTTATTTTCCGGTTTCCGCCATGAACGGAAAAAAATATACTTTCAGCGTATGGGTCAAGTCCGACAAAGCCTGTTCCATCGCCCCGCTTATCGGTGATTATTATGGCGAAAAAGAAGGAAAAACATTCTCACTTTCACTCTCATATTCAACTCCCGGCAAATGGAAGCGGCTCAGCGGTTCTATGACTTGGAAAGGTTATAAAGCTGATTTTGCGCAATTAAAATTGCGTATCCACGCAAAAAAACTCGGAGACCAGCTTACCGTCTGGTTGGATGGGGCGCAGTTTCAGGAAGGCGGCTTAACGGATTACCAATCGTCATTCGGTGATTTTGAAGTCGGAACTGATGTGACCGGCGGCATCCTCCAGTCATTCGAGAAAAATGTCCGGGGAGAAGCACGGGTTTACATTCGCAACAATTTGCCGGAAAGGAAAAAGTTCAAACTGGTAAAATTGGTACGCAATCGTTATAACACGGTTATAGAACGCGGTAAAGAAAATATAGTTGAAGTTCCGGGAAACGATACTATTGTCATGCCTGTTTCCGTAGATACTTCCCGGAGCGGTTCATTCATTATCAATTACCAACTTACAGATCTGAAGACGGGTTTGTCTATTCGTTCACTTGATGAATCATATGCCGTTTTTCCCATCCTGGAGGATATCCCGGCAGATGAATCATTGATAGGATTTTTTAGCCAGTGGACAGCCTGTGGACATGATCCTCTCGGCATTCATCGTGTTCGGGCCAATGGTGATGCCGATTCCCGGTTCAAAATATTTCAGATGAGCAAATGCCATCAGCTTGGCGGATATCTACTTGGCGCCTTCATCGCATTTTATCCGCAAAAAGAAAAATTCCAAGTTCCAAAAATTTTCGACTGGTATTTAAACAAGGTAAGCGAATACGGGATACAGCTAAGTGTTTCGTTAGGAGTTACCGCATATGATTGGGGTGATCATGCTATTTCGAATTTTCCTGAATGGTCACGGTCTAAACGCCAGGTCCCTCCGCAAGCGGTGCATAATGGCGATGTTGTCTATTATCCCAAACTTGAATGCTGGCGGAGTTTCGTAAGAGACCACATCACCCATTTCAAAGGTAAGATCCAGGTTTACGGTTGTTTCGCGGAACGCGGATGCCTGGACCCCGTCGGCATAATTGACTACTACAAAATTTTGCGTGAGGAAGCCCAGAAAATTGATCCGGCGATAAAAATAGAAGGTCCGTCACTGCCTGGTTATACTTTCCCGACGGGCAAAAACAACTGGATCGACCAGGCGTTTAAGAGTGGTCTCGCCCGGTTTATCGATATTTACGCGTATCATGGCTATGGCATCAATGTTCCGAAAGACACCCCTTATGGTCCGGATGACGTGTGGATAGCGGAATATCCCCAGTGGTTTTTTTCACACTACGGCAGGAAACCAATGTGGGACACGGAATGGTGGATCGGATGCAGCCGGCAGTTGGACTGGGCGACATTTCCTTTTCAGGTAAACGGCACTTACAATACCCGCGGAGATCTTTACGCCACCCGGGCCGCCGCCATCGTTCGTCATTGCGTGATGGAATGGTCGGTAGGAACAAAAATGTTTTTATATTTTGCTCCTTGGTTCAACGAAATCGGGAATCGCGCATTGATTACTTTGACTAATTGTCGACAGGTTCCTCTGCCAGGATGGATCGCCTATACCATAGTCTGTAATAAATTAGGGAGAAGCAAATTTTTAAAGAAAATCAGGTTAGGCGATACTTTGATCTATATCTATGAAAAAAATGGTAAGCCCAATGCCGTTTACTGGAATTTCAAGGCTGGTGAAAATACTAAAATAGCAGTCAAACTTGATCCGGAAGGATTGACCGTTGACGATATCATGAAAAACCCCATTCCGCCGACACGGACGACCGAAGGAACGGTATTGCTTCCGTTGAGCATGGATGCTGTCTATGTTACCTCTGACCGGATGAAAATGGCGGATTTCATCAGCGCCTTTGAAAACGCCGAGGTTAAAGGCTTGGATTTGCCGCCGGAACTGCGGATGACGCTGGCGCGGAGCGCTGACGGCAAACCGGTGGTGGTGGCAGTAATTAAAAATTCCAGCAGCAAAGCAATCAAAGGAATACTGAAAATCAATGAATTTCCTAAAGAATGGCGTCTGGGAAAAAACACCATGAAAACGGTAATTCTTCCGAGTCAGAAAAAAATTGTGAGTATTCCGGTCAAAATTGCCCCCTGTACAGGAGAAGCGCTGGAAGCTTCCCTCTGTCAATCGGAAAAAGTGATTGCCAAAGATTATAAACCGGTCAGCCTGTGCATTGCGATGAAAACCGCAAAAACCATAAAGCTGGATGGACATATTACCGCCACGGAATATGGCGATGTCCCGGCCTTTTCCTTAAACTTACCTTCGCAGGTCGGATACTTCAAAGACGGCACTTCTACAAAACGGAGCAACTGGGCAGGAGAAAAAGATGTGTCCGTCAAGTGCCGTGCCGTCTGGGACAGCGACAATATTTATCTGGGGATTGAGGTTAAAGACGATATGGTGTGCCCGGCAGAATCAAAAACCGTCTACGCGGGTGATTGTCTGGAACTGTACTTTAATTCAGATCCTGTTAACGATATTTTCAGAGAAGCCTACACCCGTTACATCGGCAAATTTTATTTGGGTGTCACAAACAGTAATGGACCAGCAAAAATTTCCTGGCGTGGAAAACTTGGTGGTTTACTTCCCAATAATGTAAAAGCTGTTTCTTATAAAACCCCGGAGGGATATAACTTGGAAATTCGAATACCGGTTTCTTCAAAGCTTGCCGATGGGGATGTTTGGGGCTTCGATTCCAAAATCATCGACTTCGATACCGGTAAAAAAGACGTTTTAGATAAAAGCGGATATAAAAGTCACTTAACTTGGTCAGGCGGTAGGCATCTTCCGGAACGGAACAAGAAACTGTTTGGATTTCTTGTGTTCAGGGAATAACAAACGGTTTTCAGAACTCAAGCGAATATATCTTCATAATCAAGCAAAAATGTAAACTTTCAGCTCGAAGAAGTTGAGCACAACGTGACCTGGCAATGGTTGCTTGTCGAAAAGAAACGCGCTACTGACTGGCGCGGAAGCATCTCCGGGTAGGGCATAATCAACTATTTAAGATTTTTATACAATGATTAATTGTTCATAATAATACATCTACATGTGGATTCAGAAAAATATAATGATTAAAAAAGGTATGTGGAGCCGGGAAAAGGCAAGGTGTTGGGAAGAGGGGTTTCCCGGCGGGAACGGCAGGATCGGTGTAATGGTGATGGGGAATCCTGCCGAGGAAAAGGTGATTGTCAATCACGAGCGGCTGTTTTTGCCAATGCACGGCCGGGTGAACATGCCGGATATGTCGGGGCATCTCCCGGAAATCCGGAATTTGATCAGGGTGGGAAAATATCGTGATGCGGCAAAGTTTTTCGTTGAAAAAAGCACGGAAGCGGGTCTGCTCCCGGGGATCGGTCCGGATTATTTCCATCCCGCCTTCGATCTAAAAATTACCATGCCGCCGCAAGGAACCGTCTCCGATTGTCTTCGTTCTCTCGATTTTACTTCCGGGGAAATCGTAACAAGCTGGTTTGACGGGAAAAACAAACTTGAACGCAGGCTGTTCGTGTCGCGTCCGGACAATGTAATTGTAATGGTCATCAGAAGCGCTTCGGGTAAATTGCCGCATTGCGGATTTCAACTGACCGAAAGCGGCGAAGAGACTCAGGAAGAGCTCGAAGACATCAATAAATATGTACTCGAAACGGAAAGCTCCGCAAGTAGGGATAGCCTTAATTACCGGTGCAAATACCGCAAAGGCGACGGATATTCCGGGGCGGCAAAGTTTTTTGCAAACGGAGGAAATACTCAAACCGGCAACGGAATGATTATTGTTGACGGAGCAAGCGAAATCCTGATAATTGCCAGCGTATCCCCGGATTTAACCCCCATCATTTTTAACAATATATCTGATGATTACAATATTCTTTTCGAACGCCATAAATCTGGACATTGTGAATTATTCAACCGGGTTATCATCGATCTCAATGGCGGAAAAGACCGCGAACTCAGCAATGAGGAGCTGATTGCGAAGGCACAGGAATCGGGAATGTCGGCGGCACTGGCCGAACGATTGCACAACTTAGGCAGGTATCTGTTGATCTGCAGCTCCGGTGAACTTCCGCCCAACGCCCAGGGAATCTGGAACGGCAGTTGGAAAATCACCAATCTGGCTGATTACGTTATGAACATTGAGCTTGAAATGGCCACCTGGCCGGCATTGCAAAGCGCCCTGCCGGAGTGCCTTGCAGGCTATTTTAATTTTATCGAATCTTTCCTTCCGGACTGGCGCGAGAACGCGCGTAATCTTTACGGATGCCGAGGGGTGCTTGCCAGTTCGCGATCGAGCAACCACGGGCAACTGCATCACTTTTCCGAGGAATATCCGCACATGTTCTGGACAGCCGGGGCTACATGGATGGCCCAGGCATTTTACGATTACTGGCTCTTTACTGGTGACAAAGAATTCCTGCTGAACCGGGCCTTGCCGTTGATGAAGGAAACCGCACTATTTTATGAAGATTATCTCATCGAAGGACCGGACGGACGTTTACAGTTTATTCCTTCCGTTTCGCCTGAAAACAATCCCGGAAACACCGACAGTCAGGTAGCAATAAATGCTACCATGGATATTGCCATTGCAAAGGAGTTATTTCACAATTTAATCGACAGTTGTCAGGATTTAAATATTGAAGCAGAAAATATTACGCGCTGGATAAAGCTCTTGAAACAGTTGCCGGAATACCAGATAAATCCAGACGGCGCACTGGCGGAATGGGCCGATAATAACCTTGAAGACCATTATCCGCACCGGCATGTTTCACACTTTTATCCGGCAATGCCCGGCTTTGAAGCGCAAGACAATCCGGAGCTGGCGGAAGCCTGTAAAAAAGCCATCGAGATGCGACTAAAAAACGACCTTTTGCGCCGCTGCGGCTGGAGTCTCGGACATGCCGTAAATGCCGCCGCCCGGCTCAAAGACGGCAATCTGGTTTATAAATTCCTTTCTGAACTTGCCGCCTGTTTCGTGAATCCCGCCCTGTTGACCGGCCTGACGGTTGATGGCCGGTTCCAGGCCGACGCCAATCTGGGATTCACCGCCGCGGTGATGGAGGCGCTGGTGTTTTCCCTTCCCGGCAGAATCGAACTCCTTCCGGCACTCCCCCCGCAGTGGAAAAAAGGCCGGATCTCCGGCGTAAAATGCCGCGGCGGAGTCACCGTGAAAAACCTTGAATGGAACATTGAGTCCGGCAAGGGGGTTGCTGTTTTTTTATCAAATAAAACTCAGCAAGCAGCTCTAAATATTACTGGTTTAGATAAGGGAATTATTGACCTGCATGCCAATGAATATCGGGAATTTAATTTTACAATTACAAGGAAAGAATTGTGAGTGATAGCCGGATAACCAAGCTGAGGAAACGTTGTCTTGAGCGGAAAAGCTTGAACTTGGGTACAGTCCGGATGCCATGCTGCTGGCGACACATGAAGCTTTGCGGGATTCGGAAGCTCTTTCGCGGTCTGAATTCAATCAACTCTGATAATCACTTTCCTGTAAATACAAGCTATTTCAACAATTAAGGTAACTAATGAACAGAGCAAAAATTCTTGAACTGATGGAAAATCTTGAACTTCCCGAAGCCGGGGTGGAATTTGCTTCCGGAGATCGGGAATTAAAAAAACTTTTCGACAAAGCCGAAGCACTGGCGTTAAAAAATATTAAGCAGTTTACGCCCCGGTTCCAGGTGATGGTAGAGGGTGGAGGTTACACCAGGATTTACACGGAAACCCAGCCGATGGGCGGGGAGATGTACGCAAAACGCAATCTCCGTGTGGCGCTGAACAACCAGTTGTTGTTCATGCTCTGCCAGCGCAATGACGGGCGGCTTCCCGGAGGAATTATTCCCACTCCGACGATGGAAAACTGGCAGGAAGAACAGGTTTATATGTGGATGTCGGCCGACTGGGCGGATCTGGGTTTAGTGGCGGGATTCGAACAGTTGCAGGGAAATGCGCTGCCTGGACCTGCCTTTAAAATGTATTACCTGATCGGCAAATCCAAAGAGTATCTCGAAATACTCGCGGAATGTCTGGAAGCTTTCGACGCATATCTCTGGCGGACTCGCGATCCTTACGACGAGGGGGTATTGCAGTCATGGTGCGAATGGGATACCGGCGAAGACAATTGTGTCCGTTTCGGCGGCTCTCCCACCCGTTGGCCGCATGACTATCCGCCGGTAGGAAAGAATACTCCCGATCCAGGAAATCCAGAACACCGAAAACTTTACTATATGTGGAGCCATGTTCCGGAAGACAGTGGCATAGACTCGGTCATCATCCCTTTCCGGTCCATGGACATGATGGCTTATTCCTACGACAATCGTGCAACCCGCGCCATGATCTCGGAAGAACTCAACGACGGCAAAGCGGAGTACTGGCGGAAACAGGCTGAAAAAGTCAGGCAGTCTTTTAAGGAACATCTTTGGCGTCCGGAAAAAGGCGCGGCTTACGACAAGGACCGCAACAACAAATTCATGGATGTCCTCATTCATAACAATCTGCGGTGCATGTGGTACGGGTTGTTCGACCAGGAAATGGCCGAAACTTTTGTTTCCCGGCACCTGCTCAATCCCGAGGAGTTTTTCACCCCGTTTCCGCTGCCTTCAATCGCCGTCAATGATCCAATGTTTCGTAATATCACCAACAACAACTGGTCAGGTCCTTGCCAAGGACTTACCTGGCAAAGGCTGATCCGTGCTCTGGAAAATTACGATATGTATTCCGAACTAACCATGTTCGGACGCAAATTTATCAATACTATAAAAAAAATCGGAGTCTTCTCCCAGCAGTTCGACCCGTTCGACACCGAAAATCCCATTACCGAAAAAGAAAAGAAACGCGACGGCTACGGACCATGTCTCCTGGCTTTTAACGAATACATTTCCAGGTTCTTCGGAGTGCATATCGAACGGGATGTCATCCATTGGTCAGGACTTGCAGACTCCGGAAAAACAGAATATGTCCAACGCTTCGGAGATAAAACTTACGAACTAAAAAATAACGGTGAAACATTTACCGCCTCAATCAACGGAGAGGAAAAATTCACCTGCTCCACCGGAGTCAGAGTATGCACTGACATGGATGGTAATCCAAAACAAATCGTCGGAATCGATACTGAGTCCCGTCAGGTTTCATTCAACTCAAAAACCATCAACCGCACCATTGAAGCAAAACCTAACCAGATCATCTGTATTACGGAACCGTGACGCGGTTCTTTCTGACGGAGCAGCGCAAGCAAAAAACCAAAGGGCTTAATGGCTTAATTTAATGCAACATGTTCTTATTTAACATGTTGCAAGTTCAGGAAACCCGTCGAAAAACGCTTCCTTTTGCCGTTTCATTTGGCAAATATAGTGTCATGTTTCCATGAAATTACAAGCTGTGCTCGTGTTGCAATTGTAAAACTCGCACCCTAAGTACCGGGGGTTCGGATTGTGTTACCACTATAATAGGAAATTCCACGCAAAAGTGTCCAAAAAGTGGCTGCAGTTACAATCCCAAAAATTTAAGAAATTCGAAGCGCAGTGTGCGGAACTAATTGACTTATCCATTGAGCTGGCTAAATTAATCGACAAGGAAATCGGCCATTGAGGCCAAGAACACGTTACTCTCAAGATATATTAGAGAATATATATGACTGGTTCCTTGTTACCATCTTATAAGGAGTATGAACAATGATCAATCCACAGTTAGCTGAAGACCAAATTATTGAGAAACAAAAAATTGTTGACTTTGATATCAAGGAGTTTACTATTGAACTTCTGATTTCCAAGTATCTAACTGGCTTGAATGAGAATGACAACGACATATTTATTCCTGAGTATCAACGAAACTTTGTATGGGATCAGATTCGTCAATCGAAGTTCATAGAATCTGTGATACTTGGTCTTCCAATTCCCTACATCTTCACAGCTGATTCCGATGGTCGTCTTGAGATCGTTGATGGTTCACAACGGCTAAGGGCTCTTGTCGCATTCTTCCAGAACGATCTTGTTTTACGGGACTTGGAAGTCTTAACAGAACTCAACGGTTTCAAACATGACAACTTGACGAAGGCTCGACAAAGAAAACTCAGAAATTCGACAATCAGAATGATATCTCTTTCTGATAAAAGTGATGAAGACGTTCGGTTTATGATGTTCGAGAGAATAAACACTGGCAGTGAGTTGCTAAAGGATATGGAAAAGAGAAAAGGCATCTTTGGCGGTCAGTTCATTAACTTTATCTACAATGAGTGCACAAAGCATCCCCTATTTATTAAAAACACAAGATTCACGGATCGGCTTGCTAGAAGAGGAGAGCCTCAGGAGATCATAATTCGTTTCTTCGCATATTCTGATAATTATACGAATGTAAAAACGGGTGTAAATGAATTTTTGAATGAGTTTGTGGCTTCGGCAAACAAATCCTTTGACAAGAAACATATGTTTGCAGAATTCGATCGTATGCTTCACTTTGTGGACAAGCACATGCCGCTCGCGTTCACAAAAGGCGAAACTTCCCAAAAAACGCCGAGGGTTCGTTTTGACGCCATATCTGTCGGTGTTAACCTTGCCTTGCGAGAAAATCCCAACTTAAGCCCCAAAAGCGTATCCTGGCTAAAGAGTAAACACTTCTCGAATCTTATTACCTCTGGAGGACAGAATGCCCCAAAGGCAATCAAAGCTAGAATTGAATATGTTTACAACTCTTTGATTAGCTAATGATGAATACAGTAACTGCAGACTTCGAAAAGCGGGTCAAGGAAATAGAAGTATATCTCCGACACGTGGAGGCTATCGAAGAGAAGGATGGAAAACTCTCAGTGGAAACTGCACGCAGAAGAGTCTTAAGGAAAATAAACCCAGAATTAGTCAAGGTTCTAAAAGCAAACATGTTCCTTCTCCTATACAATCTGGTTGAGTCTTCGGTACGGCAGTCGCTAATCGAAATCTTCGATACGATAACAGCCGAACAAATGTCATATGAAGAGGCAAGTGACCAAGTAAAGATGTTATGGATTGGCAAAGGGCACAGTAAGTTCAAGAACAAGAGTGCTGAGCAAATATTTCAAATTTTAGCATCTCTTGCTCAGGATATCGTTAAGCTAGAGTTCGGTGATGGCACCATTTCCGGTGGAAACATAGACGGGAGAAAGATCCGCGAATTGTCTGATGTGTATGGATTCTCATCTGCTGTGCACAAGAATGCGAGAGATGGCACTAAACTATTTGAAGTAAAGAAACACAGAAACAACCTAGCTCATGGATTGGAGTCATTTGCTGAATGCGGAAGAAATTACACCGTATCAGATTTACGCCAAGCAAAGCATGAGGTCGTGATGTATCTCAGAGGAATTCTTCGCAATATCTCCCGATACCTATAGTCGAAACAATTTCGAGCTTAGAATTCATAACAACTCCGATAGTAACCGCTTCTTTTTTTGCTATTTTGATAATTCTTTATATCAAAGGACTTAAATAGCAGGTGCTTTTTTAATCCTTTCCTTGCCAAGCAACTTTTTTAGAAAACTTTCTTTAAGCAGGAGCTGGAACCAGCAGCTAATATCCGGGAAATTTGAGAGTATCGCCAAACTGGCTCAATCGGTTGGCTTCTCTGCTCCATATGTGACCAGGATTCTTTCCTTGACTAATCTTGCGCCAAGCATTATTGAAGATGTGATTAATGGTGATATCCCGGAAATCTTCACTTTGGACCGTCTTTACAGGGGAATTCTGGATGACTGGAATGAACAGCGAAAAAAGTTTGGCTTTGAAGACTAAAATCGGAGATTTTTGAGTTCAGAAACCAACCGTTTCAGATTATATAAAATGAGCAAACGGTGTTTTTCGCTTCGCCGTTTGCTCTCTAACTCCAACTTTCTCGCAAACGAGGTGACACCGTAAGTTGCTTGTTGCGAATTAATTACGTATTTTATTTTAAAACCAGCTGAAAGTTCTAAAAATATGAATTGGCGGAGGCGCAAGCAAAAAGCGAAAGGTCTTAATGGGCAATATTAATGCAACACATTAATACACAACATGCTACAAGAAAGGAAATTTTTCTAAAAAAGTTTCCCGCTCGGGAAATTTGTCCAAAAATAATTTCCTTTTGCCGCTTCAATGGCAACCTTCCTGAATGGAGGAATATCACCTTCAGCCTGTCACTGGCTTTAACCGGTGTTTTCCATGAATGTTTGCAGCAAGTCGAGTTTGAAATCATAGGGTAGGATGCCGGTTCCGGCGATCGGTTTTTTGAAAATCATCAGTTCGCGTTGGAATTGTTCCGCGAATTCATTCATGTTGGCGGTTTTTAACAATTCCGGATTAATGTTGCGGCGTACCTTCAGGTTAGCATCGTTGCCGAGGGCTGATTTAAAAGCCGCGGCATCTGCTGCGTAATCACAGAGCAGGATGTTTGCACCGGTCTGCGGCAGGAAACCGGCGATTGGGGCTGTATTGCCGCCGATTGCCAACTCACGGTCCTCCTGTCCGGTTTCTGCAAGCATGTTCATCAGCCGGTGCAGCAGAGGCAGGGCGTACTTTTCAAACATGTCGGGACTGAGCAGAGGTGGAGCCGCCATGCTGTCGAAAAATATCACTTCGAGATTATTTTCCCGAAGACATTTGCTCCATTGTTCGCCAATTTCAGTGGTAAACTCCAGGAGAGTTTTGGCGTACCCGTCTTCCATGAGCAGCGACACCACCAGATTATCGATACCGGCTAATTTAGCCGCAAGAGTTACCGGGCCGGATGCGGCAACCCGGACCCTGGTTTTGTCTCCAATGGTTTTTACAACTTCCTGTGCAGCGGAAAGAATGAGATTGAACCTTCCGCTTCCGGGGATTTCAGGACAGGTAAGGTTTCCCGGTAAATTATTCAAGTCGAACAGCAAACCATCAATGTCCGGACACTGATTCTCATTCGGAACGGTCAGTTTTGAGCCCAGCGCTTCAGCTTCGATGTTGTAGACGTCGAGTCCGACCGTGAGGTAATCCGCCCGGTAAACTTCGTATTCCTTGATAACAGCCGCCGCCAGCAGTTCCGCGGAAGCCGCCACTTCCGCGGGGCTTTTGCCGATCAGTGCGGCTTTGTGCTCGTAGATTGCCGGTTCCCAATATATTTTCATGGTTGTTTCCAATTTGCTATCCATGCTTTGCCTTCGTTGGAATTCCGGATCGCGCCAGGCCGCACCAGCCCGAGCGGAATATCGGGCTTGACCGTGCTTATAAAATTGACGATCTCCGGATAACCGGTATCTCCCGTTTTCCACGACTGGACCGGGACAATCCGGCGTTTCCCGATTAAAATGGATTCAGTATCGTCCGTCTCAAGATAATCCTGGAAAATTACGAATGAAATTTTCGACAGGATTTCCCGGATAAAATCTTCAGTTACTGCTTCCCGGTTCAGCCAGAGATGGGACGGATCAAACAAAAGGTGAAAATTGGGATGATCGACACTTTTCAAAAATTCGGCAGTTCCGGAGACAGACTCCAAAGGGGTATTGACGTGGTTGTTCGTGGCAACTTTAATATTCAGTTTTTCCGCCTGAGCCGCAGCTTTCCGCAACAGTTTTACATTGTTTCCGGATACTTTGATCCGGGCGCAATTGATGTGCACCGCCAGCTCGAGATACTTTTCAAAATAACTGAAATCGGCATCGGCGTCCAGCTTGCGTCCCCGCATGGTGATGAGTTCCACCGGCAATCCGTAAGTTTTGGTGAGGGTGTTGACCCCGGCGATTATTTCCGGCGGGGAATCCGGCGCAAGCTGGGTTTTTCTAAGTTCCACCCCGGTGAAACCCGACTCCGCCGCCAACGCGAAAAATCTTTCTAAAGATATGGTTTGGGCACCCTGATCTTCAAAAACTCTACCGGAAAGACAACACTTTATTTTATGCATCGCCGGTAATCTCCCGGATGGTCACTTCCCGATTTTCGGCGGCGGACTTGATTGCCGCTTCGATAACCGTCACATCCATCATGCCCTGACGCGGGGAATATGGAGACTCCCCGCCTTCGAGGGCGGATCTGGCTACTTCCCGGTAGAAATTTTCGTAATCACTGCCGGAAAGAACATGTTCCGCGGGAATTTCCCGCGAGCCGCCATTGTTTGCGGTGAAACGGATGGGATCAGCCAGATCCACGTAACCTTTTTCGGTGACGATCCGGCTGAAATTCCGGTTTTCCATGCCGGGATCGTGATATCCGCACATCAAAAGCACTCCACTCGCTCCGTTGTCGTAACGAATAAACACAGAACAATCTCCTGCGACGGGACGTGCGGGATCCCGCTTGCCCACCGAGGCGCAGACCGATACTTCTTCAGCGCCGGCTACCATCCGCAACTGCGCCACTTTGTGAACTCCCACATTCAGGATCATCCCCCCGGCGCTATCCGCAGGGTCGAAAAACCACGATGCGCGATCCGGGGAGAAATAATGACGGTAGTTGCTGACAGCGACATGAATAACATGCCCGAAGGTTTCACGGTTTTGAGCAAAAGCAAGATTTACCCGATTAAAGGCAACTGACTCCGAAACGGCAATTCTGACCTTATACTTTTTTTCGAGTTCAAGCATTTTACGGCAGTGCGCAACGGTCAATCCCATAGGCTTCTCAATGACCAGGAAAGCTCCTTGCGCCGCTGCCTGCTCCAGACCCATCATATGATATTTCTGACCCAATGCGTTAATGACAATATCCGCATTTTCCCGATTCAGCAACTCCTCTAGGTTTTCATAATATTTGATCCCGTGTTCCTGAGCAAATTTTATTCCCCGCTCAACCGTCCGGTTCCAACACGCGGAAAGTTCCATTCCGGGTGTGTTCCTGATAGACCTGGCGTGAACTCCGCTTATTGTCCCCGTACCAATCAATACAGCTTTTAAAGGCATTATTTCCTTCTCCGAAAATTGTGATCTAATTTAGTTAATTGCGGGAAGGCGATACCTCGCCTTCCCATTTCCTGTCATTATTATTAACGCTTATACCAATCAGTTCCATCACTGTATAGGGTAACCGTTGACCACTGGCTGGACAAAGTTGCTGTTCCCGCACCGTCGATATTTTCTCCGGAATAACCCTGAATTGTAATCGCATTGGCCGAACTGTCAATCTTCTTAATTGTAACCACCCGGCCATCCACGGGATCAGACAAAGTTATGGTACGGGTGCCGCCGGATGCGTTAACTAACAGACATTCCTGAAATGATAACGTCGTATTTGCCGTAACAGTCTTAACCGAAGCGCCGATATTGTTAGTAAACAGCACTTTGGCATTTCCTTGACAATCTATGGGATAAGATGACTCCAAAAAATTATTATTCGCAATAACCCCGGAAAGGATCTGATACCCGCTGCTGATATACAGACCTTTGTTGCCACCTGCTTTTCGTCGCGTTGTGTTCCCTGTAATAGTGACTTTCTGAAAATCCTGATCATCATAAGCTACGTAAATACCGTAATTGGCGTCGATAACCTGATTGTTCGACAAATTAACTATATTCTCCGCGTCTTCATCGCTTGAAGATTTAACAAGAATCCCCCTGTCATGAATATCACGAAGATAATTGCCGTTTACTATTACAGGTACTATAGTATCAATGGAAATTCCTTTATTCTGGCATTTTACAATATTATTCTCAACTATCCCCCCACGCGATAAAATGCCAGTACCGACATAGTAAGGATCCGCGGGTTGGCCTTCGATGGTATTTCCGCATATCGACATTCCCTTGCTCGGATCGGTGGAATAGATGCCGTTATAATTGTCCCTGCAAATATTATTTGCAATGACAGCCCTGGATTGCCTTTCTCCATTCAACTCCACCCAGATACCCGCGCTGTATGCACTGCAGCCCGTATGGCCTTCGAGCACATTGTTTGCAATTATAAAATAATCGCTGTTGTCAGATCCATCGTTAGAACAGCAGATACCAATTCGCTTATTGTCCCGGCAAATGTTATCCGTGACAATGGCATTTGAGCATCCTCCCAAGTAGATTCCATCACCAAACGATGATGAAGGATGTATGTTTTCATAGCTTTCATTGCCTGTTACTATGACATTGGTAGAACTTTCAAGGTGAATACCCGGATTGGTGAAATCGTGGGTTATGCAGTTGAGTATTTTAATACTGTCGCAATTATCACAATAGATGCCCGATAACGCGGTTCCGACATCATTTCCGTCAAGCTCCAGATCCCGAATGACAATGTTGTCTCCGGTTGCACTGATTAACGGGTCCGTGCTACCTGATTTCAGTTTCAAAACACCGCCGCCAAACAGAATGGTATCGGATGAGACATCAAGTCCCGATACCACAAAGGTATATCCTTTCGGGATCATGATACAGGAGTTATTGTCTATGGCGGATTGAATCTCCGTGGTATCGTCAGTTGACCCGTCTCCTACGGCTCCGTAAGCCCGAACATCAGCACGAGGCCCTTCAGCAATAATATCCGCGGCGTACAGTTCATTAACATTATATATATCGTATGTACCGCCGTTCAAGTCTTCCACCATTGGTGTCTGAACAGTAGCGGTAAAACCAACAAACGCAGAAAACAGGAGGCAAGCAAACAGGATAATCCCAAAACTAAAAGATTTGCAGTGTGTCATTATACACCTTTCCTTTCTTCCATCATGAATGAATCGATAAGTCAAGTACCGGAAATCAATTGAAAGCTCTTTTGAGTTACATGCACACCTCCCCTCATGCAGGATATACATTCAATGGATTTATTGTTCAGTCGTTCATTTTTCCATATTGCTGAATGTGTTTGCTTCGCCTGACTCCCATTTTGTAAATTTCACGCGACACACTTTCTACACACTACTTATACATCATATATATATTGATTGTCAATATTAAATATATATTTATTATGAAAATTATTTTTATTTTGTTTGCCAGTTCAGCTTTACGGAAACCGCAATAACAACATGCAAACCAGAAGACAATAACATTTATGTGCTTACGGGATAATCTTTTAAACTTGTATTTACGATTTTATTTTTCAATCATTTTTTGATATTATTCTGCAAAATACACCTTGACAACCTATATGTATATGATATATAATAACTATAGACAAGAAAGGTGGCAATGACGGAAAACGCTCAAATAGACAAGCTGATCGAGATAACCCAGGCGGAGATTCTCGAACCCGGCGCCGGCAGAAATATCGGCGACAAGCTTTATGAAGGGTTGTCAAAGTCCTTCAAGACGGTTCAGGTTCATCGCGGCATGCGCTTGCCCAGCAATCCGAAACTTGCCGAAAAACTGGGAATATCTCACATTACCCTGCGGAAAGCCTTGAAGCGGTTTGAGAATGAGGGAATCATCAGGCAAATCACCGGCAAAGGAACGTTTCTGTGTTCGGATTTTTCCCAGAATCCGTGTTTCAAAGGTACTTTGATGGTAATTCTTCCCGCCTTGGAAAAGTGGTATCTGGAAATGATCGACAGTATTGGGCGTACCATGAAGGGACATGAAATCAATATCAGCATTGTTAATGCCGACTGGGAGGTGGAATCCAGGCGCGAAGCATACATTGAAAAGCGAATCGACGAATGCCGCGATATTCTGGGAATTATCACTTCTCCATCAATCCTTACAGTTGATTTTCAGAGTGAAGTCGAATTATTCAGGAAGATCGCACTCGGGGGGACCCCGGTAGTTTTTATTGACCGCCCCGTATCAATTTCCGGAATATCCAGTGTCGGCTACGATGACATTTCCGGAATGGAAAAATTATTTGATTTCGTATGGGACAAAGGATATCGTCAAATTTATTATGTATATACTTCATTAACCACGCTTAATGTAAGAAACTCGGAAAGATTTACCGGAATTGTTTCAGCATCCCAAAAATATAATTACAATATTGATGACCATTCAATTGGCCTGCCGGGAAAAAATAATCCCGTTATTTGGGAGAAAATGATAAAGTCTTTACTTGAAGGAACGAAAGAAAAAACCGCTTTTATCTGCTCCAATGACGTCATAGCTCACACCTTGCTTCAGCTCGTTCAAGAGGCTGATTCCATTAACAATGAAATACTTGTGGCTGGATATGATAATGTGCATGATGAATTACACAAAGGCAAGTCTTTTATAACTACCCGGCGCGACCGGGGAGCAATGGGGAAACAAGCCGCGCAAATTATGATCGAAATACTGAAAATGAAGTCTCGCGGAAAGCGGCACGATATTAACGAATTACTAGATGTGGAGCTGCTCACTGATTGAGAATTTCCGCAATCACATACATATGCACAAAAGGAAAGACATATTATCATGAAGATCGTAAGAGCAACAGGCTCTTTTTATGAAATTGGGCTGGCAGTTGGAGAAGAAACAAAAGATGGCATCCGGCGGAATATTGACTGGCGGCATAGTTTCGGCTACGGAATTAATGATGAATGGAAAAAAGGACTGCCGGTTTTTTTAGCGACAATGGAAAAATATGCTCCCTGCGTTCTCGAAGAAATCAAAGGAATGGCAAAGGGCTCCGGGCTGCCGGAGGAAGATATTCTGTTTATCAATTCGCCGACTCTCCCGTTCGGTGAACTCGATATAACCTGCACAAATATTGCATTCAATGACGTCGCCGGACCGATACTCGGCAAAAACAACGACGGGTGCGACCCGAACCGGGGGCAAAGTTTTTATGGAAAAATCGCTTATCCGGATCACGGGATTCCATTTATCGGCTTTGCTCCCTGCGGAATGGTTGCCGCCACCGACGGAATGAATGCCGAAGGATTGGCAATGGGGCACTCCTCCCTGGGCAGCATTTTCCAGCAAAGTCTTTATCATCCATTTCTCAAGCACAGGATATATCAGGCTATGTCCCGGCGCTCCACCATTGGGAAATTTATCAGGGACGTAACTGAAACATTCTGTCGCGGCAAGGGATACGTGGCTCTGCTTATTGACAGTTCAGGAGGCATGTGTTCAATGGAAGCCCCGTGTCCGCTGGTCCAGATCCGCAAGCCGGAAAACGCGCGTGGAATGAATGTGGTCAATTGCAGTCAACTGCCTTCCCTGGCAAATGCCGATGCACGGTCACCGGAGGGCAAGGCCAATGCCTTTGCCAGGAAAAAACTGCTCGATGAATTGATCGATTCAGGACAAAAGCTCGATCTGGCGAAAATGAAGGAAATGCTTCGGCATCATGGCCTTCCCGATATCTGCTGTCATGGAGAAAACGGGGACACATATAAATCGTATACGGAATTCTCGATGATTTTTCTGCCGCGGGAGCGTAAAATCCTGCATCAGTGGGGAAATCCGTGTAAAGGAAAATATCAGGAGTTCGCACTTTAAAAATGAATAAATACCTGAAACGAATAAGTGATTTTGCCGAAACACTTATTGAACACGGCGCCGACTGTTATGGACCTGTTTCAAGTCCGTTGTTTGCGGGAACCATTATGACCGGCAACAACCGCATGCCTACCGGCTTCCTTGACAGCCTGCCGGGAACCAGGGCTGGCGACCGCTGTCTGCATGGCAATAACCTGATGCACGACCTGCCGCTGATCAAGGCGTTCCAGGCGTTAAGCGACCTGACCGGCAACAATTCATATGCAAAAGCGGTGAAGGATTATCTCGATTTTTATTTCGAGAATTGTCCGGACCCGGTTACAGGATTGTTTCCCTGGGGAGAACACGTATTCTGGCATTTCTGGTATGAAAAACCTTACACTTACGCCACTTTGTTTGAAGATATCATCATTCACGACCATCTTCGGGCAGCGCCGCCGTGGTTCTGGGCGGAAGCGGCAAAACGCAACCCGGAAGTCGTGCGAAAATTCGGCATGGGACTGCTCAGGCATGTATGGAACAAGGACACTTTCATGTATTCCCGTCATGCCCTGATGAATACCGAAAAAATGACTTCCGGAACGTTCAACTTTCCCCGTCATGCGGGATTTTATATTGTCGACTGGTGCTGTGCTTACAATACCGTAAAGGATCCCGCATTCCTGGAATTCTGCGATTCGATAGTAGAACATCATTTAAGCCGTCGGCATTCCGAATACAAGTATCTTAAATTATGCGATCATCATCCTTCGGCGACGCCGGAATGTGTGCTCGCGCAGAACTCCAGCCTGGCGCTGAGTTTGTTCGACGCCGCGGATACGCTGGATGAGTCCCAGGAAAAGCGTAAAAAGCTCTGGCGCGAATTCGCCGCGGAACTTGCGCTGGCATTCATCGGCCATGTCTGGAATTCCCGGGAAGAAAAAATTTACAGCAAGGTTGAATTCGCAACTTCGCGTCCCCTGGAAAGCCCCAATATCTGGCAGTCATCGTATGGTAAAGCGCTGGCATGCGATCTTGCGGTGCACTCTTTGGGCCTTTTCCGGCATATCCGGGATAAGCGTTTTCTGGATTTTGCCGGAAACGTTCTGGAAGTTTACCGGAATACCCCGCTGCCCTCGGTCAACCGGACATTCAAATCTCACAGTTATTTCAATGTGGTTCCGGCCCACGATTTCGGCTCTTTTCTGAATCTTGAGGTCGATTACGCCGACATCACCGGTAAAAACAACTGGACTCATGCCATTGCGGCCGCCGATCTCGCGATCGAACAGCTGACTCCCGCCGGAAAGTCCTGGTTTACCGCCGGGACCGCAACGGGAGTTCCCTGGTACGAAAGCGGACTGGATGTGGCAAGAGTTGTATATTCATTAGTAAGACTCGGAGCTGCCGTTGATGGTAAAATCGCGTCAGTTCCACCGGATTATCAGTGGAGATAATTTATTAATATTAACTTATGGAGGATTTTATCATGAAAAGGAGTCATGAAAAATACTGTGAAACCAGAGATGCCGGACGAAGGAAATATTTCACGCTTATCGAACTCCTGGTAGTGATAGCGATCATTGCCATACTTGCAGCAATGCTGCTGCCGACGCTCAAGCAAGCCCGGGAGATGGGGCTGCGCACCTCATGCGCCAGCCAATTGAAACAATGGGGGATTGTCGTTTTCAACTACATGGACGATTATGAAGGCTGGCTCGTGCATGCGGAGGCAACTAATAAACTCAACCAACATTATTATGACGGCGAGAAAGAGGCGTTTCGCAACTGTCCAGCCACCTACGGCAGATACCCCCTTTCCCAATACCTAAGTAATTACTATGTATTCAGTTATGTCACGGATCCCCTGAGAAGATACTCCGACATAAAAAAATCCCCAAGCGCCGTTATCGGCGTATTGGACAAGAATGCTTTCGGCAGTAACGGACCCGGCGTGCTGAATGTTCATGACCGGATCGGCAGACAGCATAACGGCGGCCCGAATTTGCTGATGATGGACGGCCATGTGGAATGGCTCAAGTTTCAAAACTTAACCAATGAAATGTTTTTAAGAGAATAAACACAAGAAAGAAAAATTCATAATGACAAGAAGATTTATTTCACAGGCCGTAATCGTTTGTTTGCTTACCGCGGTTGTATCCGTCGCTTCGGCGGAGGCGGAAAAGACATCAAACCCCGTACACTGGACCTTCGATGAAGGAAACGGGCAGCAAGTAATTGACAAGTCGGGTAAAAATCCCGGAATGCTGGGGAAAACCCCGGAAAAAGACAAGAACGACCCGGAATGGAAGCCGGGAAAATCCGGAAAGTGCCTTTACTTTGACAATCAGGATTATGCGAAGATTCCGTATGAAAAAGACAGCTCGGATTCCCTCAATTTCGGCAAAGACGACAATTTTACGATTGAACTGTGGCTGAAAGGTGAAAAAAGCAAACAGAAAGGCAGATATTCCGGCCTGATCACAAAATATCCGGGATGTGCTCCAAGTTGGATTCTGTGGATAAGCAATCGCCACGGCAATATTGAATGGCGCATCCGGGACAAAAATGAAAACCAGATTTACCTTAGATCGGTGGCGAACGTTCTCGACAACAAATGGCATCATGTGAAAGTTGTCAGGGACAGGGCAACAAAAAAGCTGTATGTATTTATTGACGGTGAACTGGACAATCAGGTAATTGACACAAGCGAGGCAACTTTTGTAAATAAAGCAAGGTTGCTTATCGGTGAAACCCACCTGAGATATCACGGGCCGTTCACCGGATATATCGATGAAGTAAAAATTTCCAAACAGGGCCTGCCGGCGAATTTCAGGAATTCCGGTAAAGAAAAGGGATTCGACTGGAAAAACCTGAAAGTTAACAAAAATGAACAGCTTGTCTGTAAAAAAGTCAAAACCTCGCCTGTAATCGACGGCAAACTCGATGATCCGTGCTGGCAAAAGGCTCAAAAGGTAATTTTCTCGAAAAGGAAAAAGTGGGAACTCCCGAGTGAAAAAACCGTGGCGGCGGTGGCCGTAGATGACAAGAATTTCTATATCGCGGCAAAATGCTATGAATCGGCGATGCGGGAAATTATTGCCAAGGCGCATCAATATAACGGCCCGGTATTCAATGACGACAGCATTGAAATATTCCTGGACACAAACCACGACAAAGCCACCTATTTCCATTTGGCCGCCAATTCCAACGGCGCCACGGCCGATGACGGCCAGTTGAACGGTAACTGGACGGCAAAAGCCACAAAAGGAAACGACTACTGGAATCTTGAAGTTGCTATTCCGCTCGAAAACCTGATTGACGGCAACACAAAAAACAACTGGACCATTAATCTCAACCGGAATGAAATGCCTCGCAAAGAGCTTTCAGCGTGGCGGCCCACTTTCGGTTCGTTCCACCGGCCGAATATGTTCGGGGAGATGCAGTTCAAGTCCATTGACCTTCCCCGGATTTACGCCGCTATTGTCAAAAACAAACTGAAAAATAAATCTGTTCTCGCCGAAACCGGCAGCTGCATTGTCCAGGCGGAAAGTCCCAATAATAAAATCCTGAAAGACGAACCGATTCAGGGACTGAAGGAAATCTCTCTGCATGCGGCAAAGAATGAATACGAACCGTTCCAACTGCTCGTGTCCCCGAAAGGCAATCAAACCATCGACGATATTTCGCTGAAATTCAGCAACCTCAAAGAACCCGGCGGAAACGTTATCGCCAAATCCAACCTCGAATATTTTGAAGTCGGCTATATCGGCGCGGTTCCCGACGTCCTTTATCCGCCGGATAAGTTCACCGGCGCGAAAGGAAAAAACCGGCTTTTCTGGATACTGCTCAAGGTTCCGGAAAATGCGGCGCCGGGGGAATACAAAGGATTTGTGGAAGTAAAAGCAGGCAAGGACAAACCCAAGGCAATTCCATACCGCGTGAAAGTCTGGAACTTCCAAATGCCTGAAAAAGTCCGTTTGAGAACGTGCCTTTTTTCTTTTGTTCCTACCACGGTTGTCAAATGGTATGGTCATCCGATCGGCTCCGAAAAATTCTTTAAGATCATCAAAGGGGGATTTGAAAGTTTTGCCCGCCACCATGTCGATCCGGGATGCGCCCTGCCCGGTTACTGGTTTGATTACGGAACTTTTAAATACAATATGAAGATTCCCAAGTTCAGGCTCCGGCGGACAGTCCTGAAATTCAAGGACGGCATCTATGGCAAGGAGGCATTGGCCTACTTCGACAAGTGGGCCGGTTTCTGGGTCAAAAACGGCCTGAACCTGAACTATT
Source organism: Victivallales bacterium (assembly GCA_963678815.1). GTDB lineage: Bacteria > Verrucomicrobiota > Lentisphaeria > Victivallales. The sequence continues at coordinate 523,301 of OY787460.1, read as the reverse complement.
TCATCATGAGCCCGAGCGACAGGACTTTGAAAACACCGGAGCAGTTGATCAACCTCGAACGCTTCTGGAATGTCTGGTATCCGCACCTGAAGAAAAAAGGCTGGGCTTCGAAAATTTATATTCGTCCTTTCCGGGATGAATTCAAAAAATGGTCCGATGCCAAGGAAGGCCGGGATCGGGCGCTGCTCGTAAAGAAAATTGCCCCGGAGGTAAAAGTCCTGGCCACCACTTGCGGCGGCTTTCACAAACAGAACGAATATCTGAAAGATGTTATCGACATCTGGAGTCTCAACGCATATATGGGCAACAAAAGCAAGATTGCCTATTTCAGGAAACTGCGGGAGAAAGGCGCTTTGATCTGCCCGTATATCCACGGTCATATCATGATCAATAATTCCGGAATGAAACTCCGGCGGTACTTCTGGCAATTGTGGCAGGATTATGCCGACGGCTGCACCCTATGGTGCGTTAACGGCTGGACTTCCTACAACCCGGAACTCGGCATTCTTGACAAAAAACCCGACGGCACATTCAAATTGCGTTCGGACAAAATCCAGTTCGGGGCCGGTGGCATCCTGCTCTGGCCGGGAAAAGACGGCGTCCTGGATTCCGTCAGATGGGAACTTGTCCGGGAAGGCATCGAGGACTACGAATATATCCATCTGCTCGAGGATAAACTTGCAGACCGCAAACTATCCGGTCCCATGAAAAGCGAAGCTGAAAAAATCCTCAAAAACCTGAGGAACAATTTCCGGGAAGAGCTTAATGACAGCGACAGGCTGAATGCAACGCGGATAACCATCGGCAATATGCTGGAAAAACTAAATATAAAAATGAAAAAATAGGAACGATGATGTCAAAAACGGACCATTGCAAAAGCGTTATATTCAAATCAGCAGGAAAAGTGGCAGTCGAGGATTCGCTCCTCGAGCCACTAAAGGATGATGAGATCCGGGTAAAAAACCTTTTTTCTCTGGTTTCCGCGGGAACCGAGATATTAGTCCTCACCGGAAATCAGGGGGAAGTTTCAAACAAGCGGATAGGTTACAGTTCAGTGGGAAAAGTTATCGAAGGCTGGGAAGGTACTTCATTCAAGAAAGGTGACCTTGTTTCATGCTTCGGCCCACATATGAGTGTAATGGACTGTTCGAGAGAACGCACGGAAACATTGTTTGTTCCAATCCGTGAAGAACATATAAAAGCGTCCACGTTCTTGCGGCTCGGGGGTGTCGCTATGCACGGTCTGCACCGGGTGAACATCAAACCCGGACATTGGATTGTGGTCTTCGGCCTTGGCATTGTCGGCAACTTGAGTCTTCAGCTTGCCAATTTATATTCCGGCGGCAGAGCTCTCGGAATTGATCCCGATGCAAAACGGCGAAAAATAGCGGAGGATCTTGGACTGCGAACCATTGATTCACGGCAAGACGACTTGATAGATGCATTCAAAGATATTAGTGACAAAGAAGCGGATATTATTATCGAAACTTCAGGACATCCCGAAGCACTGAATCAAGCGTTTAAAATTGCCGCATATAATGGTCAAATATCGCTGGTGGCCGGACATTACGGAAAACGCGAACTTGATTTAAAAACCGATTTTCAAAACAAGGAACTGTCATTAATCGCCGCAAGACGCGTGGATCTAATGACCCGGGCGACCAACTATGATCAATGGACTGCTGCTGAATACTTTAAAGAGGTGTATCGGTTGATCGAAAATAATGATCTTGTTGTTGAGCCATTGATTAGTCACTGTTTAAAACCGGAAAAGGCGCCTGAAATTTATGAAAAACTTAGACATAAAGACCCTGATGTTTTCGGCGTTCTGTTCGATTGGCGTGAAGCATAAATTTATATAAAATTCTGGTAAAATGAAACATAAAGTAATAATTATCGGTCATGGAACCATCAGCAGGAAGTATTTAGCCGCAATCGGAAATCTTGACGATATGGCGGTAGTTTCTGTTTTAGGTCGAAATGCGGAAAAGGTAAAGTTGTACGCCGAAAAGAACGGAATTCCGTATCATGGGACAAATCTCGAAGAACTGGTAAATATCTCAAAACCATCAATTGCGCTGATTTGTACGCCGAATGCGACGCATTATCAAAATGTGCTCGATGCGGCATCCTGCGGTCTGCATGTTTTGTGCGAAAAGCCTCTGCATATTGATCCGGAGAAGCAGAACGAGATGCTTGAGTATTGTAAAAATAATGATGTTAAATTAGGAGTTTGTTTTGGACGCAGGTTCATCAGGCATATTAGATATGTCAAAGATTTTATCGATTCCGGTAAATTAGGCAAGATTCTGGTGATTGATGCTTTCATAAAATTGTGGCGCGACTCCAAGTATTACACCGAATCGTCATGGCACGGTTGTCCGGAAATAGATGGCGGTGGCCCTTTTATTCAGCAGGGAGCTCATATTATTGATCTTGCCCTGTGGTTCGGCGGGGGCTATCAGAATGTTATCTCATCTGATTTATTTACCCTGCATCATCCGGTGGCTGTTGAGGATCATGGTTATGCGGTGATTAAATACCGGAATGATGCAGTCGGTTTCATCGAAGCTTCAACCGTATGTAAGGGGCAGAACGATAACCGGATAGAAATATCCGGAACGAATGGCTCCATCCATGTGAATTTCACGGAGATTTGTCATTGGCAAGTGGATGGTTGTAAAAAACCGGATTTTTCCAGTGAAGAAAATATCTTCTATGAACAATTAAAGGACTTCAAAAATTCAATTGACAATAACGAAGCCCCGTTTGTAAATGGTGAGTCGGCAAAATTAGCGACTGAATTAATTGCTGAGCTTTATTCAAAAGCCAAGGTTTGCAAAGGCAACCTCCCTGTAAAAAACTGAAGTTGTCATCTGATTAGGAAGAAACCGTGAAAAAGAACCCCAATCTATTATTTATTTTTACGGACGAACAGGCCATTGGAACCATGGCAGCCTATGGTAACAAGCAGATCAATACGCCTAATTTTAACCGGCTTGCGGCACAATCCTGCGTGTTCGATAACGCCTATGTTACGCAATCGGTTTGTACACCGTCACGTTCTTCGCTCATGACTGGACTCTACCCTCATAATACCGGCTGTACTGAGAATAATATCCCGCTGCCGGATAATGTCCGCTGTTTTCCGGAACTTGCGGATTTTTCCGGCTACAGAACCGCTTACCATGGCAAGTGGCACCTGGGGAATGAAGTTTTTGCTCAACATGGTTTCGATGAGTGGGTAAGCATTGACGACATGTACCGGAAATATTATTCCGAAGACCACGACCGCAACACTCGTTCGTCGTACCACCATTTTTTGACCGCCAACGGTTTTTCACCTGACAATGTGAACGACAATGTTTTCAGCAGAAACTTTGCCTGCAGTATTCCGGAAGCCTACAGTAAACCGGCGTTTTTAGCAAGAGAATCCAGCCGGTTCATTCGAGAACACCGTGACCAACCGTTTATTCTTTTCATCAATTTTTTCGAACCGCATATGCCGTATACAAGTTGCCGCAACCGCCAATACCCACCTGCGGAAATGCCTTTGCCCGCGAACTTTCACCACGAATGGGAAGCAGGACTTCCAACAAAAATCAAGGCGCTACAGGAACGTTACCGTGCTATCGGACACACAGGAATGCCCCTGGATACTGAGGATGACTGGCGCAGGCTTATCGCTAATTACTGGGGTTTGAACAGCCTGGTTGATACTCACCTTGGAACGGTTCTCGATACCCTCGCCGAATGCGGCCTTGAAGACGACACCATTATTGTCTACACCAGTGACCACGGTGATATGATGGGGAGTCACAGGCTTACCGCCAAATGCGTCCAGTATGAGGAAGCTGTCAAAATACCATTGCTACTGAAGATACCCGGGCTCACCAAAGCTGCCGGACATATACCAAATCCCGTGAGCCAAATCGATCTTGTGCCGACTTTGCTGGAAACAATGGGCAAAGAAATTCCAGACGGACTAGACGGATTTAGTTGGATAGATTTCCTTTCCGGCAGTTCTCCGCTTCCTCAGGAGGATATATTTATTGAATGGAACGGTGCGAACAGTGGAATGGGCAACAAGTCGGTCGGAACCGTTACGGTCCCCGATTGCATAAAGGAAATATTGCCGGAAAAAGACGTTGTTGAGTCTGTTTTGGATCCCGTTCGCACGGTTATCACTCCCAATGGCTGGAAATATAATCTCAGCCAGTTAGGCCAAAATGAACTTTACAACCTTCATGACGATCCCTGCGAAATAAATAATCTGTATGGTGATGCTTCCCTACAGAATCTTACTGAAGAACTGGAGAATAAAATCACGACTTGGGCTTGTAGAACCGGTGATTCGATAAAAAATCCCGAAGTACCCAAAAATTCATCTGAGTACAAATATGAGCACAAAATCTGATCTGGTTTTGAATTTTGACTGACAGCACCTATCTTGCCTGTTTTGAATTATAGGCAGGGATGAATATGAAACGGGATTTCTGGAAAGCAGTCAAGTTGTTGCTGGCGCAGTTGCTTGACTTGAATATTAATGAGCAGTTATTGCTTGAAAACGAATATTTACTGGAAGAACTGCAGGTTTACAAAAATCAACACAAGCAATCAGGAAAAAGATTATTCCTTACGTATGAGCAGAGAAAATCATTGGCAATAAAAGGGAAAGCTCTTGGCAAGCGATTGTATGAAGTCGTTACGATTGTGAGACCGGCAACGTTACTGAAATGGCATTGTAAACTGGTTGCGAAGAAATTTGACACGTCGAAAATTAGAAGAAAACCGGGGCGTCCGAAGATCTCTGATGAAATCGAGCAATTGGTCTTAAAGTTTGCCAGGGAAAACAAGAGTTGGGGCTATGTCAGGATTACCGGTGCCCTGAAAAACTTGGGATACGATATTTGTCCGTCTACCGTCGCGAATATCATGAAAAGGAACGGGTTGAATCCATCCGGCGGCAGAACGAAAGGTGGTATGACCTGGGCAGAATTCATCAGAACTCATATGGATGTCATATGGGCCACGGATTTTTTCACTTGTGAAGTGTGGACCCCATTGGGGCTCAAAACTTTTTACGTGTTATTTTTCATTCATTTGAAAACTCGAAGAATTATTCTCGGAGGTATCACAAATCATCCAGATGGTAACTGGATGGCGCAAGTCGCCAGGAATCTTACCGGTTGGGATGGAGAACTTGAAGATGCAAAATATCTTATTCATGATCGCGATACAAAATATACAGCCCAATTCGATATGATCATGAAAAGTTCTGAAATAAAGCCATTGAAAACACCATTCAAAAGTCCGAATTTGAATTCATATTCGGAAAGGTTTGTGCGTACAGTAAAAGAAACCTGTCTTGATAATTTAATCCTGTTCGGAGAGAAATCTCTGTGTAAAGTCATGAAAAATTTCATTTCCCATTATCACGAAGAAAGAAATCACCAAGGATTAGAAAACACGATTCCGTTTCCGGCAGAACATGTTGGTGAAACTGTCGGAGAAATAAAAACCAAGGAGAGCTTGGGTGGTTTGCTGAAATATTATTATCGCGAAGCTGCCTAAGCTTTTCGCAGCAAACAACTTTCCTTTGAACCCGGACAACCCATTTCCGGATGCTGCTCTATGGCCTGCAAAAAGCAATTGCCGTGAAAAATTTTCCAAAATCGGATAATCTTCTGATTTTTCGATCAAAACCTTATCAAAAATCCAATCCGTCATATTCAAATCCATCCGTCATTCTGGGAAAAAATGAGTAAGCATCCGGCGAGGCCACCTATGAGGCTGCGATAAATTTGAGATTCACAGGGGGAAAATTATTTTTGCTTCTGTTGCCGGAAACGTTCCCAGTTATGTAAGCATCCGGCGAGGCCACCTATGAGGCTGCGATGAATTTGGGATTCACAGGGGGAAAATTATTTTTGCTTCTGTTGCCGGAAACGTTCCCAGTTATGTGGGAGGAGTTCGCGGAGTTTTGAATAAGGATGAGAATTTATTCTGGCCAGGACATCCTTCAAATATTCATATGGATTGATGTCGTTGGCTTTGCAGGAGAAGATCAGCGTATAGAGGATGGCGGCTGTTTTTCCGCCGGATTCGCCGCCCAGGAACATGTAGTTCTTTTTCCCCAGAACTGGACCGCGCAAAATGTTCTCCGCGGCGTTATTGTCTGGTCGAAAACGCAGGTCGTTAACGTACCGGCGAAGTTCCTGTTCCTGGTTTCGCGCGTAGGTCAGGGCTTTGCCCAACGGGGTTTTCGGCAGCAGTGTCGCGGCTTTGACTTTCTCAAAGAATCTTTTCATGACCCGGTTCGCGCGTTTTTTGCGAAGGTACATCAGGTATTCTTCGGGAGCATCTTGTTCCTTAAGGGCGTTGATGCGATGCTCGATCCGGTAGAGGATATTGATGAGCAGGACAAAATATTCCGCTTCCTTCACCCCGATTTCAGCCGCTTCGAAAAATTTTCTCCGGACATGACTCCAACATCCCAAGCCAATAATATTGTCCAGCTTTTCACCGGTAATCTCGTCCCGTTGGTCACAGGCTTTTTTAAAGCCGGCATAGGCATCGGACTGAAGATGGCCTTGGTAATTTTTGAGCACCCGCACCGGATGTTCCTCATTCCAGTTTTCGGTAAATTCAAAGAATACCAATTTATATTCCTTGCTTTTTCCCGCTTCATCCGGCGGACTGTTGATCCGGCACAGATAAGCCCACATATGGCCCTTTTTGGCGCCTTTGCCGTTCTTTTTCTTCTTCCCTTTCGGGGCTTTTCCCTTTTTGCTGACAAAAAGAATAGGCGTATCATTGGCGTTGATGTAATCGCTGGAAAGAATAAGTTTCCGGTTGAGTATGGCAAGCGGTTCAAGGGTATTGGCGACGTCTCTAGTGTCCTGTCAACGCTGTTTTTGTAACAAGACAAGTTAAATTGTAGATTGGATTTTGTTTTTTCGACTGAGAGGAAATATGAATATTTCCCGAAGGAGAAAAGGAAAAATACAGCTGCAAGAAACTTGCCACAAAGTGGTTGCGTTCTTTTAAGCTTGTCTTCGTACCCTTCAAGAACCTTCGATACCTCGGTATCGGCGGCCTTTCAGAATACGAATCAATCTCAAAATCTTCGCAATCTTGTTACAAAAACAGCCTTGACAGGACACTAGTCCAATCGTTCATAGTGCTTTCCGGCAATTCGACGCCGTGCCTGGCGAACATTCCGCGCTGCCGGTGCAACGGCCAAGGCTGAGCCTTGAATTTAACTGCCAAACTGTTACACGAGTTTGGCGAAGACGCGCAGCGCTTCGCCCACTTGATCCAAACGTTACGTTTGGCAGCGGTTAATGGGACCGTCGGGCAACGGCGCGGTTCTGACTCCCACCTGATTGCCTTCGCGTCGATCCGGGCTGACATACTTCGGACGGGTATAGCGGATAACGTAAATCCGGCCCGGCTCATAGGCCAGTTGTTCTGAAATTTCCTCGCCGATCCGGACCATCGGAAGCCAAGGCTGAGCCTTGGATTAAGCGGCCAAACTGTTACACGAGTTTGGCGAAGACGCGCAGCGCTTCGCCCACTTGATCCAAACGTTACGTTTGGCGTTCAAGATGATCGGGAATTTTCAACCGGCCGTTGCGATTGCCCTTTTTCCGCCGCTCGAATTCGAACTTTTCCGTCTCGGGGTTTTCCTCGGGATTTTCCCCGTTAAGCGAATCGCATTCATCAAGCAGACCGTCAAATTGTCCTTGGCCGGGAGCGGCCTGTTCCGAGCTGCGCCCGAACATCCGGTGACGCATCATGTTGATTTGTTGCAACGCCAGTTGCAGCTCCTGGTTTAAGGCTTCAATTTGCCGGTCTTTTCCGGCGAGTTCGTCTTTGAGGTGGCTGCAACATTCACACATGCAATAATTATAATAATGGCAACCGATAACTCAAGCGTCTTTTAAAGAAAACCTCTTCATTTTTACTACTTTCAAACCTTCCAGCACCATCGCCAGCGTTCCAGGATCGATGACTTGCTTTTTCCCGTCGCCAGGCGGCAACGGAAAACTCCCGGATTCCAGACGCTTTGCCCAGAGACAGTATCCGCCGCGCTCCCAGTACAAAACCTTCACCCGGTTGCGCGGACGATTCAAAAATACGAACAACGCACCGGATGTTGGCTCCTCGCCAAGTTCGCTTGACGCCATCGCCGCAAGCGTATCGAAACTGCGACGCATATCGGTCGGAAGACGGTAAAGAAAAATCCTCGCATTACCAACACCAGGAAACATTATAACACCTCCCGGATAACCTGTAATGCCTGACGAAAAGTTTCCGCCGGGAAGCCGTCCGCAAGCTCAAATTCAACTTCACGAAAACTGACTCTCAGGACGCCAGGGGGCGCAATCTCGCTTGAAACTTCAAGTTGCGGAACAAGCTCCACGAACAAATTTCCGTTGCCATTTTCAGAATCCGGCTTTTCCCCACGCAACTCGGATTCACGCAACTGACGCCGGAACCATTCCAGGTTCAGGTTGTTCGACTTGCAAAAAGCCACATCATCCAAGTTTCCATTCAAGAATTCGTGCTCAAGCGACTGCCACTTATCAATACTGATTTTTTCCATGCTGACTCCAGTGTTTGTCAAAATGAACACAGCATAACACAAATCAAAGCCCTTGTAAACGTGGCATCACCGGAGGTTTACAAAAATGACGGGATGAGTTTTTGGATATTACGGGCTTTTGCAAATATAAGCCCAAACAACATGTAAGTCACTGAGAGTCAATGAGTTGCAATTAGTTGGCGGAGGGAGAGGGATTCGAACCCTCGGTAGCTTGCGCTACGGCGGTTTTCAAGACCGCTGCCTTAAACCAACTCGACCATCCCTCCTTGGGTAAGTCAAAAGCCCTATAAGTTTGTGCACAATCCCGCTTGTGTCAAGTCGAAAGTTGAAACAGATGCAAAATATTTGTTTTCAGGAAAGTATTCAGGATACCGGCATTCTGTCGACGTAATTTTTCAGGATACCGAGTTTGATGTCTTCAACGGTAATACTGATTCTCTCAAAGTCGAAAGTTTTCATGATCGTGTACAAAACGAGAAGCCCTGCGGGAATGACTCTTCCGCGTTCGGGAGAAAGCCCGATAATGGCCCGGCGTTTACTGAGCGGAGTTTTGGCAATCTGCCGCATCCAGTTGTTAACCTCTTTCGAGGAGCATTCCACCATGTTCAGCTGTTTCCGGTCATAAACGGGCAATCTTTTGATTATCGAAGCCAAGGTTACGGCTGTACCGCCGCTGACCATAATTCTCGGTCTCTTCCCCTTAATCCATGACTTGATATCATAAACATAGGGCTCGAGTTGCTCTTTAATATAGCGTTGTGCGTTATTGAAAGATTTTTGACTGCTGCTTTCGCTTATCTGAAATTTTTCATCAATTCCCAGGCTGCCGATTTCAACGGAAAATCCGCCTGAAATATTCTCTTTCGTCCCGAAAACAATGGAAACGTTTCCTCCGCCAATATCAATAAGCACCAGCGGTTTAGTTGTTTCCAGCTGGTATGTGGCGCCGATAAAAGAAAACCGGGATTCCTCCCGGCTGTTCAGCAATTGCGGATAAATGTTCAGCACCTGGTGGCACTTCACCAGGAATTCGCTGCGATTTTCCGCACGGCGAATGGAACTCGATACAGTAACCACAACATCCGAAACGTTTTCCGTATGGATAATACTGTTCATCTCCTTAACGGCGTCGATGGTTCTGCTGATCGAGGTCTCTGAGAGCTGCCCCGTCTCGGCGAGTCCCTGCCCCAGCTGACTCATGGCGGAATATTCCAACACCGGCTCAACTCTGTTGTCGTCCAACCGTTTAACGATCAGCAACAGCACGGAATTCACCCCAATATCTAAAGCCGCAATTAAATTTTCTTCACTCATATTCCAAAAATCCTGCTCGCACCATTCAAAACCCGATGGCTGAAACTAAGTTACTCTATTGCCTGCTTCATACTTTGAAACAGGGAATTGAAGAAATTTTTCTATTTTTTTGTTAGAATTGCGTTAATCAAGGTCAAGGAATATACTGTCTGTACGTTTTTCCGGAACGCTCCTTGAGGGTAAACTCCGCAAATCCGCGGCCGCGGAAAGAATAAAAGTTAAAAAGCAAAGATAAATTGCATGATTTTGGATTCAAGCTTATATTTTCTTTTACATTATAATTTAAACTTAAGGATAATTACGGAATAAAAATGGTTATTGTATTCAAACCACATGCGCCTGAAGCCGATATTCAGGCGGTTTCGGGAATGATTGAGAGTCTTGGTTACGAACCGCGGCTGATCCGCGGGGTGGAACGCACCATCATCGGTGCGGTCGGCGATGAAAAAATCCACCGCTCATTGGAATTTTTCAAGGCCATGCCCAGTGTAGATGACGTCCTCCGGGTACAGAAACGTTACAAACTTGCCAGCAGGATATTCAACCCGGATAACAGCATCGTCTCAATAGGGGGCGAAAAGATCGGCAAGGGGAACTTCCAGATCGTTGCCGGGCCATGTGCCGTGGAAAGTCTTGAACAGATGCGCGTTACCGCCAAAGCGGTCAGGGACGCCGGGATAAATATCATCCGGGGCGGAGCGTTCAAACCGAGAACCTCTCCATACGATTTCCAGGGACTCGGGGAACAGGGGCTTGAAATTCTTCAGCAGATCAAGGAAGAGTTTAACACTCCGGTCATAACTGAAATTGTCGGGGTGAGTCACATTGAGAAGGTCGCCAAGGTTGCCGACTGTCTTCAGATCGGGGCCAGGAACAGCCAGAACTACCATCTGCTCGAAGCCGTGGCCGGGGCTGGCCGCCCGGTCCTGCTGAAGCGGGGGATGTCGGCATCCGTGGAAGAGTGGCTTTCGGCCGCCGAATACCTGCTGGTGCACAACTGTCCGGACGTTATTCTCTGCGAGCGTGGAATTCGCACATTCGAGTCTTCAACCCGCAACACTCTCGATCTCAGCGCGGTTGCGGTGGCCAAGAAAGAAACCCACCTGCCGGTAGTAGTCGATCCGAGTCATGCCGCCGGACGGGTCGATCTGGTTCTGCCGCTGTCGAAAGCGGCCATTGCCATCGGCGCCGACGGTCTCCTGGTAGAAGTTCATCCCGATCCGCTCAATGCCAGCAGTGACGCCGCCCAGCAGCTTCGCGCCGATAAATTTCAGGAGTTTGTCGATGCCCTTCAGCCATTCCTGGAAGCCGTCAAGGTATCGGAAAAATGAAAAAGCTTCCCCCGCAACATCCGGCAGGTTCAGGCTGGGAAGCGTTGAGTATCCGGCAGGTGCTGGATACTCCGGTGTTCAGCTTGTTCGCCGAGGAATCGAAATGCCTGCGCACCGGCGCGAGCAACACTTTTTTCTATTTTCATTGCGTCGACTGGGTAAACGTGATCGCCGAAACCACCGCCAACAAACTGGTAATGATCCGTCAGCATCGGCACGGAAGCCGTTCCACCCATCTCGAAATTCCCGGCGGCGGCATGGAAAAAGACGAAGCAGACCCGATTGCGGCTGGAGCCAGGGAACTCCTGGAGGAAACCGGTTACGCGGGAAAAAACGGTAAAATAATCGGAAAAGTGTGCCCGAATCCCGCTTTACAGAACAACACCTGCTATACTGTTTATTTTCCGGAAGTTGAATTTACAGGCCAGCCCGAAATGGAATCCACGGAAGATATCGAAACGCTGCTGATGCCAATTCCTGAAGTCCTGGAAGCAGTAAGGACCGGAGGAATCACCCACGGCCTGGTGCTAAACGCCATCTACTTCTACGAAATGATGAATCAGCAATAACGGAAATTTTTTTTACAATATCCGTTGAACGGCTATATTATCCCTGATTAATAGCGAATTGCGATCTAAAAACTATTAATGACAAGGGAAATTTTTGAGAATCAGGTAAAATTATGACGGCAGCGCGATATGAATATCGGGCAATGGAGTAGTTTTTGCATGAACTCAAAAGAACCTTGCCGCAAGGCGGTATAAATTACCACAATCTGGAGAAAAACAATGAAAAGCGCATACGAACTGGCTTTGGAGAGATCCGGCGGCGACCTGGAAGATATTTCAGAAGAAAAAAAGGCGGAAATAGCCGAAATTGAATCCCTGTACAAATCCAGGATCGTTCAGGCGGAAATGGCCGCCCAGGACCGCTCCGCGAAAGTAAACGGCGACCCGGCAAAACTCGAACAGATTGCCGAAGACCTTACCGTTGAACTGGCTTCGCTCCGCGACAAGTGCGAAAGGGAAAAGGAAAAAATCCGCAAAGGTTGAACGTGAAACTTACCCTCCATCAGCAGATCTATCTTGAAACCATCCACGGGCTGTGTAAAAGTCATGGACACGCCCACACCAAGAAGATCGCTGAAGAACTTGGAATCAAAATGCCCTCGGTTACCGAAGCATTACGTTCCCTGGCCGAGAAAGATTTGATAAATTACCAGGCCAGAAAAAATATAACCCTTACTGAAACGGGTAACAAAATCGCTTCGGAACTTGAAAAACGCCACAATATCCTTGCCGACTTTTTCTATAATATTCTGGGTTGTCCTAAAACGCGTTCGGAGGAAATCGCCTGCCGGGTAGAACACGTGATCGATGAAGCCTTCCGCGAGCGTCTCGCCCAGTTCGCTTCTTTCCTGCGCGAGGAAATGAAATCCGGGGACAATGACCCCATCAAGGAATTCCAGAGACGTTACAACCGCCGGAATTCGGCTGATGAAGCAGAATGAAATGATCTATCTCGATAGCGCCGCGGCCGCCGCGCCTGCTACCGGTATCCTCGACTTTTACCGGGAAAAACTCGCGGAATACTACGCAAACCAGGAGGCCGCGCACGGTTTCGCTTTTGAAATCAGACAGAAACTAAAAGACGCTGAAACTGAACTCTCAGAAATTCTTACGGGAGATCCTCGCAATAAAGTTGCCTGGTGTTCCTCAGCCTCGGACGGATTTGCCGCGTGTCTCAGTAGCCTTCGCGACACGACAGGCAAAAACATTGTCACTACCGGAGCGGAACATCCGGCGCTGGCTTCAGCGGTTGCCAGAATCCCGGAGATAGACACCAGAACCGTCAAACTTACCCTCCAGGGGCTTATCGACCTGGAACACCTTGACTCGCTGATCGATGCCAACACCATCATGGTTGCGCTGCATCATGTCCAGAGCGAAACCGGAGTAATCCAGGACCTTCCGGCCGTCAGAAAGGCGATTGACCGGAAAAAAATACCGGGTATCAAATTCCTCGCCGATACGGTGCAGTCAGCAGGGAAACTTCCCCTGCCCTGGCTGGAAGCAAAACTTGATCTCGCATTCGTTTCCGGACCGAAAATCGGGGTTCCCGGCGGCGGCGCGGTAATCTGCCGTTTCAGCGACGACTACATGAGGATAACCAACCTGCGGACAAAGGAGCATCAGACAGGAAGGGTAAATCCGGCACTGGCCATGACGTTAACCGAAGCTTTTCGAGAACTGGGAAAAAACCGGGAAAAGGAATTCAGACGAATTTCGGAACTCAACCGGTTCGCGCGCGCAAAACTTGCCGGCGTCAAATTGAACAACGGTAGAGATCCGGTCCTGACAATTCCGGAAAAGCTGGCATCCCCATGGATTCTTCACATGATGCTGCCAAATTACCAGGGCGCCATATTAACCAGAATGCTGAGCAAAATGAACATCATGGCGGCGGCCGGGAGCGCCTGCGAAGCTGAAAACAATACTCCAAGCCGGACACTGACGGTCATGGGATACAAAAAAACAGACGCTTTTTCCGGGATGCGGATAAGTTTCTGGCGAAATACCACTCGTGAAAATATAGACGAATTTATAACCGCTTTACAGCAAATCCTGATAAATTACTGATTTGGACTATTAAAATCCTTCCATAGCTTGATTTACCGCGGATTTCTTTTCCTTGAGCTTGGTATTTTCCATAAGATTATATTCGGCGCGAATGGCTTTGGCAAATTCAGCGAGAATTTTGGTATCCTCTTTTATAAGCTCCGTGCCGAGATATTCCGGTTCGTCGTCATCATCGCTCTTCCAGCAGAAAAGCCGGATGTTGATATCCCCTTTCCGCCAATTGAACTCCGCCTTTTCCTCGTATTCCTCGGGAGTTCTCCTTCCGAGCCAGCGGTTCTTCTCGATTTTCATGATCTTCGGCCAACCGTATTTGTCCTGAAGCGAAACCATAATAGGTTCAAAAGGGACCATTTCGGAAAATTCAACTCTCACGAACGCCAGTTTTGAACTTTTAATTTCATCAATTAACTTGCTCTGGCGGGCTTTATCGTTGATCTGGACCCAGTACAACCTTACCTTGCTGTCACCGGCACGAAATCCCACATATTTGATAATGAACATTTCCTCGAGGATTTTTCTTACCTTCTTGAGCTCTTTTTCTTTTTCCTCGTCGTCTTCAACTTTCGGCATGATCTTCTCAAAAATTTCATCAAGGTAATGCTGGCTTACGCGATCGCCGCTCCACTCGTGCGGAGTATTGTACTGTTTGGCCACTTTTTCAATCGAATCAGTCCACTTGATGCCTTTATACGCGTATATTTCAATGTTACGGCCTTTTTTATCAGCGGCATTGAGCGCGGAAACAACCAGCATGAAACAAACCAGCAACGGCAAATAAATTTTCATTTTTCCCTCATATTTTTTTATATGAAATTATCCTGAAAATATTCAAAAACAACTCAAATTTTACAATCTAACCTGTTTCAAACAATTTCCCCGGACATAAGAAAAAATAATTTTTTTTCTGGAAATATCAAAAAAATATGGAACTTTTCTCATCACGGATATGTCAAAAATTATGGATATGAGTTGCATTAACATTGCAACTCAGGACGAAAATAATGCTGGACCCGGGCGCTATGAGAAAAATATTATTAGCCGCACTTGTGGTGATTTTCACCATTGTCGTGATTGCGTATTATAATTCTCAGTTGGAAAAACACCGCGTGGGAGTACGCCATATCCAGCGCAGCCTCGAGGAAATAGCGGAAAAAAGATTTCCAGCCGTGGTTATTGTCAAGGTTATGAAAAACGGCGAAAAATCCCTTAATTTAAATCCATACTCCCGGCAGCTCTACCGCAATACGCCGCAACTTCCACCTGGCGCTGGCTCGGGATTCTTCATCCGTGAAGACGGATACATCCTTACTGTAAACCACGTTGTCAAAGACAGCAGCGCCATCAAGGTTCTGCTTCATGACGGCCGTGAATTCAACGCCGAAGTTGTTGGCGTGGACTGGAAAACCGACCTGGCGGTCCTGAAAATCACGAATGCCGGAAAAGAAAAATTCCCGGTCCTGAAATTCACCGACTCCGACAAGGTTAAAGTCGGTCATTTCGCCATTGCGGTCGGCGCGCCATACAGTTTCAACTTCAGCATGACCCTGGGCGTGGTAAGTCAGAAAGGCCGGTCGGCGGGTATGAACATGTACGAAAATTATATCCAGACCGACGCCCTGATCAATCCCGGCAACAGCGGCGGCCCGTTGCTGAACATCAAAGGCGACGTAATCGGGGTTAACGACTTCATCGTGGTCAGGCGCGCCGGAACCCAAATGCACACCGGCATGGGATTCGCCATTCCCAGCAAAATGGCCTCGGAAATTGCCGAAGAACTGATAAAGAACGGTGAAGTGACCCGTCCGTGGCTCGGGGTAACCATGATGAAAATGCCAAAGGACCTCCTCAAAAAAATGAATATCGAATCTGGAGTAATAGTAAGGGAAGTTTTCCCCGGACACCCATCGGACGTTGCCGGGCTCAAGGCAGGTGACATTATCATGAAAGTGGGGAATAAGCAAGTAAGTTCCCCGCGTGAAGTCCAGTTTGCCATCCTCGATTTCAAGCCAAATGAAAAAATCCCCCTAACCATCATCCGGAATGGCAATAAGTTCGTCCTGAAAGTAATCGCCGGACGTCAGAAGAACTATCTTTCCGCCGGCGGCAAACTCCTTCCGGGACTCAATTCGTCCGGCAGTGACTCCGGCGCCACGGCTAATTTGCTGATCGGTTTCGGACTGAAGCTGATCGAGAAACCTGACGGCGTCTACATTTCCGGAATCAAGTCCGGAAGCCCCGCGGCAATGACCCGGATCAAACCCGGAATGAAAGTACACGGCATCAACCAAACCAGAATCAACACCCTCGATGACGCAAAAAAGGCGGCGGGGACTTCTTCAAACCAACTTCTCCTTTACATTGACGACAAACCCTACCGGCACTATATTGTCATCTCCAAGTAATTTTCATGCTTTTACCGGAGTTTGCCATGACCGATACCAACGACATCATTTTAATTGACGCATACGCTCAGATTTACCGCGGATTCTTCGCGGTTCGATACCTCTCAACTTCATCCGGACAACCCAGTAACGCCGTTTTCGCGTTGGCGAAATTCCTCTTGAAAGTGCATGAGGAATGCCCCTCGGATTCCGGCGCGTTCGTTTTCGACCTCGGCCGTCCTCAATTCAGACTGGAACTCGCCCCGGATTACAAGGCAAACCGTCCGCCGATGCCGGACGAAATGAAAAGTCAGCTGCCCTATGTCCGGCGGCTGATCGAGGCTTTCGGATGGCCAGTAATGGAAGCGGAAGGTTACGAGGCTGACGACCTGATTGCCGCAATCGTCAAGGAATTTCCCGGCAGAAACATCAAAATAGTCTCCCACGATAAAGACATTGCCCAACTCATCGATGACCGCGTACAAATGCTGATCCCCGACCGCAAGGACGGCGGTATGAAAATCCAGGACACCGGGGAAGTTGAAGCAAAATTCGGGGTCAGGCCGGACCAGGTGGTCGATTACCTTTCCCTTATCGGCGATAATTCCGACAACATCCCCGGCATTCAGGGCGTAGGACCGAAAACAGCCACGAAGCTAATTAACGAATTCGGCGACATCGACAACCTAATCGCCAGCGCCGATAAGATTTCCAACGCCAAGCTCAAAGAAAAAATCGTCAACGGCGTGGACATTCTCCGGAAAAACCGCGAACTTATCACCTTGAATTCAAACGTGGAAGGTATGCCTGTATCCGGAATCGATTCGCTAAACCGCCGCCAGCCCGATTGGAAGGCACTACGCGAAATCGCCACCGAACTCGAACTGAAAAGCATTGTCAAGGAAATCGACAAACTCGATACCGGCACCGACCTGTTCTCCACCCCTGCCCCGGAACCGGAAAAATCCCCCGAACCCAAACCGGAACAGCCAAAAGACGGTGACGACAAAATCCAGCCAAATTTACTGTAGTAGAATATTAACCCCAATAATGAGTTTACTGAAAAGGAAAATAATATTAATCCACGTAGTTAAATTTCTCCATGAATTTGCTTTTCTCATCAGGTTGTATCCAGTAACCATTTTGAGTAAATTTTATACAAATGATTGTTTTTGAATCTTCAACGGATTTTATTAATTTCACAAATTCTTTTTTTCCCATGAATTTTCCTTTCTCTGGATATATGACGTTAACAAACTTACTCCTTATTTTGACAAAATCTTTCCCTTTATCCACGATTTCATATTTATAAACCATTATTGCTCCGTCGCTCGTATAGCAAGAAATTTTATTTTTAGAATAGGAAACTTTCATTGAACCGAAAATCTTTCCAAACTTGACAAGCGTCTTCCCCAATCTCTTAACTTTCTCCGGAAAATCCCGACGAAACCTCTCCATTGTTTCTTTACGATTTGACCTCCACGTTCCCTCCAACCGTCTATCATAACTAATTTCATTATCGGAAACACATCCGGTAATATAAAGAAGTAATAAAGTGCCAAGATAAATTCTCATAATATTTTTTTCTTGCTATAATTGTTTCCCCCAATATTTACTCTAAATGAACAATATACCCCGTAGACAAAATTTTCGCGTGACTAATTCTGCTACACTTTCCAGGCTAGGGTAGTTTTTATTGAAATTTCCTAGGAAGTCCTAAAATGACGAAAGATCACAGGCCGGGACGCCAGCCTCGGGACGCCTCGCAAAATAACTCAAACTCCTGTAAGGTTGGAAGAAAAAACTTGCACAAAACATTAATATTATGATTCCCGAATCCTCCACGATCAATCAGAAAGCTTTGTAGTCGATTGTCAGGATTTGTGTTTCCAGATTATAAACGGCTTTGATATGCTGTCCGTTTGGAGCGACTTTGCTTATGAAAGTATTTTTCGGGGATTCCTTGAGTTTGTATTTCCCAACCCATTTTTTCAGAATATCCGGTTTAACTTTATATCTGGCATGGAGATAAGAAAATGTTGGTTTATATTCCAGACATTCAGCCGGTTCCGGCATTTCCCGGCTATTACGGAAATGAATTTCTTTGAAAACCTTGTTTCCCACGGTTATATCAAGCCAAAAACCCAAAATTGCAGTTAAAATGATAGCCACAGCAAAAAAGAATAAAAGGACTTTCAGATTCAATTTATGCTTAACATAAAAGTAAATTACCAAGACCAGAAAAAAAGCAAAAGTTATAAGGAATATGGCAACCGAAACACATAATTGCGTGTGGCCTAAATTTAAATGCGGAAAATGTTCCATCTGCGACCTATTATTTCCCTGATTTTTCAGGTGAATAGATCACTACGGCATGTTTATCGATGCGGTATTTGAGGTTGGCGGCGCGGCAAATGTAACGAATCGCGTCGCCAAGGGTGACATTATCAACCACCATGGTTACCCGGAGATTATTTTCCTTTTTTGAAAGTTTGCTGAAAATGTTTACTCCGGCTCCCTCCGGGTCCAGGCTTTTACTTCTTGCTCTCAAATATTTTATCACGGTAGCAATTTTGACTTCTTCAAATTCGATTCTTTTGAGCTTGATATTTTTCAGTTTCTGCTCAATTTCCCGGGATTGCGCTGGAGTGTACGAATCCGCTCCGATTGCCGTGACATTCAGCAGCGCAGACAAAACAATAAGGCCAATGACGGATAAAAATCCAGGTTTCATATTTATTTTCTCTTTTCCTTGGTTTCCGTGGTTTTCGCCGGCTCAACGATAATTGCGCGTTTATCGATGCTCATCCGCAGGTTAGCGACAAGACAAATATACTGCAAAAGCTGCATAAGTGAAGTGTTATTGCACTCCATGGTAATCTTAGGCAAATCAGGATTGTTTTTAATTTTGTAGCTGATAAAGAAATTGACGCCGCGTCTATCTGGATCAGCATTTTTTGCCGCGTGTCTGAGCAGATTTAAAGCCTGATAAGTGGGAGTTTCCTCGAATTCGACCGCGGGAATTTTCATTAATTGCACCTTCCTTGCCAGGGCGGTGTCGGCGGAAGGCGGCAGTAAAATAGATGGGGAAAGCTTAATGTCCGGGGACATAATGATAGCGGCATTGTTGGTAAACCGGCATTTCAGGTTCGCGGAATCGCAAATATATTTCAACGCCGTATTGAGCTTGATGTTGTGCATCATAATCGTTACCCGTGGCGGCTTTTTTTGTTGTTCCTGGTTCAGCAGGAGCAGGTAATTCAGTCCGGTCTTATATCTGTCGGCCTGCAAACTGAAAGCCTTGAGAAACTTCAAAACAACAATAATCGATTCGTTTTTGAAATTTATGTTCGGCACGTTGATGCTTTTCAGCCGCCGTTCCCCGCTGGGGTGGCGCATCTCCGACATATCGAAAAGTATTCTCTTATTGAAAAGTATCCGTTGGATCTTGTTCAGATTCAAGGCCGTATTTTCGGCGTAGATGTAATTTCCTTCCCGCCATATCCTTGCCCCGGCGGGAAAAGTCACGCCGCGTTTTTGCATATACAACTCAATTACTTCGAGCGGGATATCTTTAACCGGATCGATAAAGAAGCGTTTCTTGATAGTTCTCCGGGATTCCTTTTCGGTCTTTTTGCCGTCATCTTTTTTAAAGCCGTCGGAAAACTTGTCCGGCAGCTTCATTTCGTCATCATCGTTCCCGGCCGCGGAAGCGCCGGAATTGATCAGGAACGAGGCAACGCAGAACGCGCTTACCGCCAACAAATTGCGAGTACGGAAAATATCCATTCACTACCCCCTTTTTTCTAACAATAGCTCAAACTCTTATACTCTTTCGAATATCTTCCCCGGATATCACGCCATGCCGGAGAATTTTCAGATTATCACCGGAGATTTCCATCACTGTGGAAGCTTTTACATCGGGCGAAAGTGTTCCTGCATCAACCACAAGCTCCGGTTCTCCGTCGAGTTCGCGAATAGCGTCGGCAACGGTAAGGGCATTTGGCTTTCCCGAGCGGTTGGCGCTGGTCTGCGCCAACGGACCTCCACAGATTTTCAGGAGTTCTAGAATCAGCGGATGGGCCGGTATCCTGAACCCGATTTTGCCTCCGGTGGCAATCGGAATCACGATTGTCAGCGGCCCCGGACAAAATTCCGCAAGCAATTTTTGCAGCGTCTCAGTAATTATCACCCCCAGCGGTTCGAGCATTTCCGGCCCTGACACAAACATTCCCAGGGGTTTATTGCCGCATCTGCCTTTAAGTCCGTAAATCCCGTCCCTGGCGCGGGAATCCTCCCAGCGGCACACCAGACCGTAAACGGTTTCAGTGGGCAGCAGCAGCACGGCGCCGGGATTTTTCAGCTTATCCAGGCAATTTCCCGCAAGTTCCACCACCTTCGCCGGATCGTAGGACAAAACAGTCATATGTAAAATCACCCTTCCGATTACACATTGCATTTTAGCATTCGTTTACATATATTAGTACCGTAATCACAATATAAAACCCGGAGAATCGTCATGGACATTTTTTTTCTGCCTACCAAGATCAGAAATAAGCTGGAAGCCGAAGCCGGAAACCGGAAACCGCTGGCCGTGCTGAGGTCAAACGGCAACCTGGCAGGTCAGCCAGGAGAAGGCTATCTTGCCGCATACGACAATAAACTCTGGCTTTTCTCCCGCGCCATGGGAGATGACGACTACCAGATTGTGGAAGCTGATTACAAAGACGGCATAAACAGTATGGAATTGCGGAATGAAAAATTCAATGCGTTTCTGGATGTTGCTGCCGGCGATAAAACCTTTTCCGTAAAGCTCTCAAGTTTTGAGGCAAAGGACGCCGAACCGGTTGTTTCCGCATGGGAAAAAGCATCGGGTGGCGCCGCGGCTTCCCCGGCTCCAGACCCAATTCCGGCCGCACAACCCGCAACTCCGCCTCCGGTTCCCTCCACAACGCCGCAAGCCGGACTGTCGCCAATCGTGGGAATGGCCGCCGCAATGATGTTCATGGCCGCCACCGACAACGAAATCGTCCAGAGCGAAGATGACTGCATCCGCTATGCCGTCGGCAACGACAAGGCAGTGCTTAAGTCCGGCCTGGATTACTATCACAACCACAGCTTCCAGGAACTGCTGAACGCCCTGAAACTTGACCGTCAGCAGGCCCTGTGCATTCTGGCAAACATCATGGAAGTGGCGATGGCCGATGGCGTCCTGCACAGCAATCAGCAACAGATGATCAAGGATTTTGCCGACAGCAAAGGCATCGATGCACAGGAATTTGAGGCCGTTCGTGATGTGCTACTGATAAAAAACCAGATTTCAGTGCTTTATTAAGTGAATGCTTCCTTGGAAATAAAAAAGTTTGAGCAAGGCGGCTGGCAATGGCAACTGCCCGATGCAGGATTTCTTACCCCGTGGCTGGAAAATCTGCCGGAACAGCTCCGGCAAAATCTCGTAAAACAGAATGCCCTGCGTACCGTGTTCAAAGCTTCATCGGATAACGGCGAGCTGTTCGTCAAGTACGACCATCCGCGCTCCGCGCTCAACAAACTCAAAGCCAGGTTCAAAACCAAAGTCAGGCAGGAATTTGAAGCAGCAAAGCTGCTCGAGTCCGCCGGTATCCCGGTGGTTGAATATCCCGGCTGGGGTGTCCGCGGCATCGAGGGGATGCTGATTTCCCGTGCCCTGAACAACAGCATCAACGCCCGGAACTACTGGTTTGAAAACGCAATACCTGAACCGGATAAACGGATTAAATTTCTAAACGGCCTGACCGCTTTTATCAAAACTTTCACCACCAATAATTTTTATCATCCCGACTTCCATCTGGGAAATCTGCTGTATTGCCCGGATACAGGGGAGTTCAGGATTGTCGATCCTTACGGAATCAGGAAAACCGGCGGTCTTTCATCCGCGCAACAATTCAAAATGCAACAGATCGCCGGAGCAATGCGGGGAGAACTCACCGAACAGGAAATCGTTGATCTTTACGTTAATTCCGGGTGGGCGAAAAAACGTGAGCCGGCGCTGGCAATCTGGAAAAAAATTGTCGCCGCAAGCAACGCCAATATGGAAAAACTCTGGCCTAAACGACGTGGACAAATCCTCTCCGGAAAGTCGAAATACTGCGAAAAAGTCGTCACTCCCGGCGGCAACGCCTTTATGATCAGGAAAGATATTTCAGGTAAACTAATGATCGTCCCGGAAAAGATCAGGGAAGTTTTACAGAATTTATCCTGCCGGGAAATGTCCATATCAGAGGCCGAGGAAATTTGGCTGGACTCGTTCAGAAAGCAATTCAGGCGCGAACCGGCTGATTCCCTGCCAGTTCTGTGGGAAATAAATTCCGGAAAAATTTATTCGGAATAGTGGTTTACCACCACGACTCGCCCTTTTTCTTCTTCGCACGCTGCAAGACCAGGGTAACCCCGTATTCCTCGTCGGTGACGGAAAGCTTTTTGCCGTCGGTTTTGTAACTGACTTTGTATGGCTTTCCATATCCCTTGATGGACAGGTAAATATGCTTATCGGTCACCTCATAAACCCCGTCAAGGGAACCGGTCTGGAAATCGGTGTAATTCACCGTGGCTTTAAAAGTGTGGTTGGGCCGGAAAAGTCCCGACATGCTGCTGACAATAAAAAACAAAGCGTCACCGTCAATACTTGCGGTTTCCCACTTTCCGGTAAGACGTTTCAATGCCTTCGGATCAGGCACAGTTCCCTTTTCCAGAAGCACCGGGATTTTCTGTCCGACATCGTGTTTGACGATTTGAACTTTCTTTTTCTCTCCCGCAAACGTGGAAAGACTTGCCCCCGCAATAATCATCCCAGCCAGTATGATTCCCAATATGCGCATGACCAATCCTCCCATTCTGTTTTCTGTCAATTAAACGATAATAAACACAATATCAGGTATTTATTTATTATTCAAACAGGAAATTCATTTCCTCCATTCATTTATTGTTGACTTAATTCGTTTTACGGACTATATAATATATTGATGTTAATATTTAGCGGTTAATTGTGCATCTTGGGAGAACTTTATATGAACATGGGAGATCTGGCCAGGAAAGCGGGGGTATCGAAAACCGTAATCAGCGCCATTATCAATGACAAAGTCGGACAAGGTGTTTACGTCAGCGAAAAAAAGCGCAAGGAAATCCTGGCCCTTATCAAAAAGCACAACTATGTTCCACACAAAAGCGCCCGTGCCCTGTCGCTCCGCAAGAGCAACAATATTGCGTTCATAATTCATTCCCTGACTCCGTATTTTGCCCAGGTATGGGAGGAACTGCTCCAGGTGGCCTACGAACACGGCCTTGAAGTCATTACTTACATTACGGAAAACTCCGATGAAAAGGAGGAAGAATATTTCAATCTGCTGCGGGACGGGCGCGTAGACGGCATCCTCACTTGCGCGTTCACCAAAACCAGCCCGGAACGCTATGAGCGCTATGCCGCACCGCCTTACAATTTAAAAATCATGAGTATCGGCCCTCAACTCAACAAAGTGCCATCCGTGTATTTTGACGGGACCCAGGCAGGAAAAATTGCGGCGGAACACCTTGTTCAGTGCGGCTGCAAACAGCTCTGTTTCGCTGGAGGAGAGTTAGATACTTACCCGCGATACATTTCTTTCGCTGAAACAGCAAAAACCCACAATCTGCCGGAACCGGAAAGGTTTCACACTCAAGTCGAGAGTTTTTCGCTCATTCAGGACGGAATCAGGACGTTTTTTGACCGCTCATCGCTTCCGGACGGGATTTTCGCATATAACGACATCGTTGGCGTTGCAATTATCCGGGAAGCCAACCTGAGGGGAATTAAAATTCCTGAACAACTGAAAATCATCGGTCACGACAACACGGGAATCTGCAATTATCCTATTCCAACCCTGACCAGCCTGGTAAGCGACATCAGACAAACCGCGGAAGTCGCGGTAAAATCCCTTGTTGCCATGATCAACAACCGCAAACCCGATAAATTTTTCACGAAAATCCCGGTAAAACTGGTAAAACGGAATTCCACCTGATATTTTCCCCACTATTCATTTTGGAGTGAGATATGAAGAAAACTCTTGCGAAACTGCGTAACGGCGAACCAGCCACCATTGTTGCAATTGGTGATTCCATTACCGAAAATACCTTTCATACCCGGGGCAGGATGAACTGGGTCAGTCTGCTTGACGAAGCAATTTTTGAAACTTACGGCAACGGCGTATGCCAGGTCATAAATTCGGGAAAATGCGGCACTACTTACGAAGAAGCGCTAACACGCATCGACCACGACGTTATCAAATACGGCCCCGATCTGGTCATCCTGTCCTTCGGAATGAACGATGCCGGAAAAGGCATGGACGGAATCGAAGCCTTCAAACAAAACGCAAAAACTTTGATATCGCGAGTCCGGGAAGCCTGCAACTGTGAGTTCCTGGTCCGCACCCCTAACCCGCAAGTGGCCCCTCCCGGCGCGCACATTCAGTTAGGGGCGGCTCCGGGAGCGGCTTTCGACCCTCCGGGGCGTCCCTTGAAAGCCTATGCCGCCGCCCTCGTTGACCTGGCCACGGAACTCAACTGCGAAGTGGTTGACCATTACACTCTATGGGCCCAGGCGAAATTCACCTGCCACCGCCCGGTTTCCGATCACTGCGGATTATGGCTGAGAATGGCCGATACTATTCATCCGAACTGGCAGGGACACCTGACTTTCTACCGGGAAATCGCCGATAAATTCGATACGCCCCGGTACTTTCCGTGGGAAGATATTTCGAAGTAATTATTTTGGCATGATTGAGGTCAAAAGCTGTCCGCGGTGATTTAACGAACCGGGATAATCCTTGCGGATTTCATTGAAGAGTTTTTCCGCTTCCGCTTTTTTGCCCTTTTTCCAATAGTAGTATCCCAGCAGCAGACGGGCGTATGCGCCGGTCTGGACTCCGTCTCCGTACCAACAGTTGCCGTATTTGTCAATCACCTTTTTCAGCCTGTCAACATATTCCGTTTCATTTTTGCTTTTTTGCGCGAGGTAAAGCATGGCGCAACCGGTCCGATTTGCGTCTGGATACTTTTTGACAAGATCTTCAAGGGTATCGACAATCATGTACCGGGCCTTGGGATTGTTCCAATTACGGTTGGCGGTCTGATAAAGGGTTTCGATGTCCTGAAGCTGCTCCCGGGTATATTTCTTTTTATCCTGAATGTTTTTTGCAATATACTTGCGCCGGTTGGCAACCTCGTATTTTTGCTTGAGCTGTTTTGCGATCAAAGGCCGGGTAAGTTCTTCAAGTTCAGCCACGCGTTTCTCCAAAGCGGCCACTTTTGCATTCAGGCGCTTAATCTCAGCCTGCTCCTTGTCTCCTGCAACAACTGAAAAACCGATACCATACAATAGAACCAACACACTAACACTTCTGATAAACATAATAATCTCCGGTTAAGAATTCCAGAAAATATAACACCGTTCAGGATATGGGCAAGAGTAGAATTGAAGTTATCCTCTGCCGCCGCGCCCACGCCGCATAGTTATTCCCCGCTGCGCCGCGCGTTTTCTGAGCGCGTTCCGGAATGCGGTGGCCTTGGCCCGGTCTTCCGGGGATGAGTTGTCCAAACGGCTGGTCATCCGGGAAGGATTGGCTCCCCGGTTGGCGCGTTGTGCTCCCTGGGCCTGGCGTTGTGCGCGGCGTTTTTCCTGAGCTTTTTTTTCCGCATCGGTCATATTTCTCCGGCGCGCTTCCTGTTCGGCGCGTCGTTTCTGCATCCCGTTGAGGATGTCGTCCAGGTAGGCATTTTTTTCCTCTTCGGTTTTACAGGCAAAATATTTATTAACGCTTTCACGCCTTCTTTCCCGAAACATTTCCCGGAAAACCGGACCGACCTGTTCCCGAAGCTTTTTGCGGTCTTCCTGGCTGAGATTCCGGAATGAGTTACGCCTGTCCGGATTATTGCGGTCGCGGTTACGCCTGGAATCGCGCAGGTATCGCTTCTTATCCTTCATGGACAGATTGGCGAAGTCTTTGGACAGCAGATAGTTCATGCGATCTTCCGGTTTCTGCTTCTTGGGATCCGGTACAGGATCGGCTGCAAGTATGACGATACCAAAAACCGCGCCTCCAAGCAACAGGGTTCCGCCGGTAATCCACCAAGTCAGAGGTTTCTTGAAGAAACTTTTAATTGCGGTAATTTTTTCGCTCATACATTTTCCCCTCAATTATTTCAACTACGGATCAAACTACTTCAGGTCGCCTACTCTGCCATCAATGAACAGAAAATTTCGGGAACCGGGAGTGCCTGAACGACCGTGAAAATTCTGATAATCGCACATCATATAAATATAACTCACCCAACGTCTGTTGGTCATCTTGACAAGTTTCCTGTGGGTCAGCTCTTCCCCATCCGGCTTGGAAGCATCAAAAGAATACATCCTAGGATTGTACTCGTAACTGGTCCCTTCGGACTCATAGTAGCTTTTATCCGAGTACCCCTCGGGGGCGCCGGTAACATCCCCTTTGAAATTTTTACTGTCAGACGGACACCGGAAAACCTTTGGATTATCCAGTTCCGGCGCAAGCACGTCACAGATTCTTGGCAGACCTCCAGTATCAAACGATGGCCACGGAGACGCCGCCGGGAGAAAGCCTCCATGCTCGTTCACATACATATGCATACCCTGACCTATGCCGTGAAGGTTGTTCTTGCAGTCGGTCCGGTGGGAACTCGCACGGGCATTGCTCAATACCGGAAGCAGGATAGCAGAAAGGATGGCGATGATGCCGATCACCACCAGCAACTCAATCAGAGTAAACCTGATCTTCATTACAAATGCCCTCTTTTCACATTTATAACGAATAATCTCCCGCATTTATTGCAGGGATTCAAAAAAAATTGATTTTTTTTGAATTTTACTGACTGACGACCCAGACGGGACTGCTCCACGCCCACTTGCCGAACGCGGCGGCAACATTGTGCGGATAACGTTTGTATTCCCCGGCCTCTTTCACCTGGAGGTAGTACCAGTTATTGCCGTCCGGTAAAGATTCTTCGGTGAAACGTCCCGACTTTTTGCCGGACGTATGGATAACTTCGCCGTTGCGGATAATCTCGACTTTTTCAAGTTCGCCTTCGGGGAAAACCCGCCACTCAAGAACCGGTGGGGAATCAGCCGTTATTTCCGAGCCCATCAATGCGCCGTTCACCTTGAACACCACGCCGGTGCGGTTCCCGGTGGTGGCGAAACAGCGCCTGGACTTGAATGCCTCAACCAGCGACTTTTCCGAAAGGCCGTCAGCATAGATTCCGGTAAGCGCTCCGGAAAGACCGGGCATGAACCGGTGGCTGTCGCTGCTGCCTTCGAATCCGATTCTTTCACCGTTATTCAGGGCAAGCTTGACGGTATCGGCGTCAAGAATGTACGTTCCCCAGGCTGAAGACGCCTCAATGCAGTATTCATTGGGAAGCCCCAGAAGCCGCCAGTAAGCATGATGCGGAAACACCAGCGCGGCCGCTCCGGACATGTTTTTCGCGAATGCCTCCTCGGTACAGCCGTCCTTTTCGCAACGCCGCCTGATCCGCTTCTCATCCCCGGTAAAAACAATATTCCGGTGATTGAAAGTGCGACCCGGATTATCGCGGTGATAAGTCCACTCGAATCCGTACCATGCCTGGAATTTGTCCTTAGCGGTAAATTTTCCGGCCACCGCTTTCGTATAAGCACATTCGGAATCCAACAACGCCTTGAAGGGGTAAAAATCATTGTCGATCAGGCACACAAAGTCAATCCCGGCCATATCACGGGCATAGTTGTAAAGTTCGTCAACTTCCCCTTCGGCGTCGGGAGAATAAATCGAATGACAATGCAGGTCGCCCCAGAAAAGTTTCAACTTCTCTTTACTCAAGGGTTGCGGGGAATTCCGTTTTGCCGGCAACCGGTAATCCTGCCAATCTTTCCAAATCGACGCCGATTTAATCCGGTAAGGTTTCGCTTCAGATATCTTATTGTCCACGCACACAAATTCGTTCCCGGCCTCGTCCGGATCGTGTTTGACCGCCACTTTCAGCGAGTCTTCCTTATGAATAACTTTCGCATCGAAAGCATGGCACGAACCGAAATCCACCAGCAGTTTCGGCTTCTTCCACTTTTTCCCGTCGAACGCCATGACAATGAAATCGCCGTTCTCAACGTTCCCCCAAATCTCCTCCTCGTCTTTCTGCTGTTCCCAGCACAGACACATTTTACCATTGTTCATTGCCGCCAGACGGGGATACCGCCGCAAACCATCGTACCCGAAATACCGCTTGATCGGCAGCAACCCAAGATTGAGATTCGCCGCCGGACCGTCACCAATCATCTCCCATTCGCCGTCATCCGGCATCCGGGCAACGTATGCTTCCTGATACATCCCCATCACGTCCTCGCGGCGCACCGGTTTCTGACCCAGCCAGCTTATCCAGAGCCTGCCGGAAGCATCGGCGGCAATGTCCGGAAACATATTCCAGCCGTCAGGACCGGAAACCTGCTGCCATTTGCCGTTTTCGGAAAGGTTTTTTGCACAAACCCGGTACTGTTTCCTCTCGTAGACGTCAGCCGCAAGCCAGACGTCCCCTACACCGTCAACCGCCAGTTTCGGACGGTTCACCAACGCATTTTTCGATACCGGATGGACCTGTTCCGCCTGCCAGCGTTTGCCCAAGCGGGTACGGCTGAAAACTTGAATTCCGGGGTACTTCTTCGAAACTCCGGCATAAACCAGATGAATGACACCGCCTGAAGCAATCGCCGCATCAATATAATAAATAGATTCGCAACAGGTCGTCAACAGCTTTTCGCGCTTCCATTTGTCATCCTCGCAAGCACAATATTTGATGGAATATTTTCCCGATTCCATGGACGCATAAAAGATTTCCGGAAAATCGTCACCGGTATCCAGCAGAACCGGAAGGGAAAAAATTTCTTCATTTTCACCCGACACGGTTATCAGTTTACCTTTATCATCAGGGGCCTTGCGACAGATAATTATGCTGTCTTTTGCCTTGCTGTAGTGTATCCAGGAAGTCCATAATTCATTGCCGGTGTCGCATACGGATATCTGGCGGGGCGCGAAACTCTGCCCACTCGCCGGACACAGAAACCGGTCGTCAGCCCCCGGACTCGCATAAAATGCCTGCTTCTTTTTCTTGCTCATAATCTCTTCACAAAGTTTGGTGGAGTTAATAATACCTAATACCGATTTACATTCTAAAAGCAAGTAATGATTGCAATTCGGTATAATCAAATATAACCTATATAATAGAAGTTTTCCATTAATAAAAGAAAATATTAAAAATTCCACGGGCTTACGCCCAATACCATTCACTTACGATTTTTCCGCCAAACAGTGTGTTTGGATCGAGTGGCCGGAATGCTCCGCGATTCCGGCAAAGTCGTGAAACACTTTGCCCATTCAAGCCGGGGACAATCCCCGCCCAAACAGTGTGTTTGGATCGAGTGGCCGTGATGCTTCGCGATCCCGGCAAAGTCGTGAAACACTTTGCCCATTCAAGCCGGGGACAATCCCCGCCCAAACAGTGTGTTTGGATCGAGTGGCCGTGATGCTTCGCGATCCCGGCAAAGTCGTGAAACACTTTGCCCATTCAAGCCGGGGACAATCCCCGCCCAAACAGTGTGTTTGGATCGAGTGGCCGGAATGCTCCGCGATTCCGGCAGTTTCAATCCAAGGACCATCCTTGGCACAGCTAATGGCTGTAAACTCCAACAGATTTTACGATAAACCATACGCATTAGAGAAGAACAATCGATCCGATATTACGCATCATGTCTCGCTTCACATTTTTGCATTTACCTGAAGCCTAACCACCTAATCCTTAACGGCTTTACCCTCCGGCGGATTATACTTAACTTTAGTTCCGGTGACTAAATCGACAGGGGGAGCAACAATGACCAGTTCGCCGGGCTTAAGTCCCTGTTCGACCTGGACTTGTTTATAGTTGGAAATGCCTATTTTCAAATTGACCAGCTTCGCGGAACCTCCGGCAATGGCGAAAACCTGCCAGGAATTTCCCGAACCACGGAAAAGGGCCGTGCGGGGAATAGTGACGGCTTTGGGGGCTGAATCGGTATAAATACGCACCTGCACCCGATATCCGAGGCTGATATCGCGTCCCTGCTTCTTGAGTTTTGCCATGTCGCCAGGATTTATTTTGACAACCACCGGAACCCGCTGTTCCTCGACGCCAAGTGAGGAAACTTTGGTAAAACCTTCCGGTTTGATGCGGTCGACCACGCCCCGGATCGGAATTTCACCGATAGCGGCCCCGTAAATGTCAACCGGATTCCCCGGCCTGATCCGCACTACCTGCTGGGACAGGATATTCGCGGTGACTTCCAGGTTTTCCAGATTGCCGATGTCAAGGAGTTTTGCTCCGGCGGGAAGCATCCGTTCGTTCATAACGTAACGCTTAAGAATTATCCCATTGGTGGGGCTTTGGATGTCGGCCTTGACCTTGTTGCGGAGAGCCTGCTGCCAGTTCGCAAGCGCGGCTTTCAGCTCCTGCTGAAGCACGTTTCCCTGAAGCTTTTTGCGGTTCAGATATTCGTCAATATAAGTATCGGCCATATCGAAAATGGCACAAACAGTTCGGGTAGCGCTGTACATGAACAGGTCGGCTTCATAATCAACCTTGGCTTCGGCGGCGACCATTTGGGCGTGATTGCGCTCTTTGATACTGATCGCCTGGAGCATTTCCTGACAACTTTTCAGATACCATTCGGCAAACGCGAGACGGGCTTTGCTGGCCTCGGACTTTTTCAGCGCCGCGTTCACGGCGTCGGCCATGGTTTTAACCCATTTTTTAGCTTCTACTTTGGCGGTATCTTCTATGGCGTTGAATTTATTCAGGTCAATCTGCTTAAGAATAGTATCGGCGCGCGCACGGGTTTCGGCAACCCGGGTATTAAGCTCGCCAATATCCATGTTGGCGACTGTCTGGTCTTTTTTGACCGGAGTTCCTTCGCGTAATGTAATCGGTTCAATCCTGCCGCTCAGGGGCATGGTGATATGGTAAACATGCGGCAAAGTGGTCATGGCGCGCTCCTCGACAAATGCGCTGACTTTGCCCTCCACTACTTTCGCCACCCTAACCGGAGTGCCCGAACTGGCGATGTAGTACCAGATGCAGGCAATAACAATTATAACAACAACGGCTATGCCAATCCACTTCTTCATCCTGAACTCTCCCTTTCAGTTCACATGGTAACTGTAATCCGGCATGAGCAAACAGGCAAGCGCAAATCATAAAAGAAAAAGGAGTTCCCGGCTTTCCGGAAACTCCCAAAATATTTCAAAACCGGCGAATATTACCTGTTAACCGGAACAACAACCGTTTTCGGATGCTGATCGGCTTCCGCCATTTTGAGCATGATCAACTGCATAAGAGAATTCATCGGATTTGAATTGCCGTCCTTGCCTCCGGTAACAATCACGGTTTTCGGCAAATTCATGCCTCTGAC
This sequence comes from Victivallales bacterium, assembly GCA_963678815.1. Classification (GTDB taxonomy): domain Bacteria; phylum Verrucomicrobiota; class Lentisphaeria; order Victivallales. Next base: position 491,523 of record OY787460.1, on the reverse strand, counting down.
CGCATCGGCAATAGCTCTGCTCATGCCGATTTTAGTGTCCTTTTGAATTTCGGCCAGAATCCTGGTTTCCTCCTTGATTGCGCCCGACAATTCGATTTCCTTCTGTTTGGCCTTTGCAAGTTCGATCTTCGCGGCAGCCTCAAGCTTTGATTTATCCAGCTGGACTTCCGCTTCCTTCTTCTGGATCTCCGCAACCGACAACAATTTATTCGCCTCGATTTCGGCTTTCAGCTTCTGCTGTTCGGCCACTTCCTTCTCTTTCTCCGCCTGGATAACCGCCTGAACTTTTTCAACATTCATCTTGGCTTCCATTTCAGCTTTTTCGCGGAGACCTTTCTCGATAACCTGCAAACGCTTCTGGACTTCCTCCTCCTTCTGGGATTTGGCAAGTTCGGCCTTCAGGAAGGCGTCCTTTTTTGCGGCGAACTGGTCGCGTGTCTGCTTGTCATAATCGGTTCCCGTAACGGAAAACTGGAGGATTTCGAGATTATATTTGTCTAACGGGCTGGGCTGACTCACCAAAGGTTCATTGGTTTTCCCATCGCGCACGATTTCCGTAACATAAATAGTTACCGGCTTGCCGTCCTTATCAGTTTTGTCGCTGAAGGTTTTTTCTTTCCGATGCATTGCGTAGAGTCCCTTCCGCAACTGCTCTTCAACCAACTGCGCGAACTCAGACTTCCTAGCAGATTGATGCTCGGAAGCCGACATCAGCGGCGCAGTGTTCTTACAGACGTTGATCAACGCCGAACGGACAGCGGCTTCAATATTTTTTGGGTTCCCGCTGAAACTGCGGTGAAGATCGATCCTTTCTTCCTTTTTCACGGGATTCTTCCAGCGAACAAAACAGGAAATTTTGGCCTGCCCGCCATCATTGAAAGTTACGTTGATGCTGTCATCTTCCCGGCCTCCCTCTTTCTCGGAGGCGGAAAAGAACGCATCCTGCACTCTTGGATAAGTCCAGACAGAATTAAACAACTGCGGATAAAAACCACCGCGGTCCTGAACAATGATTTCCCCGTTTATGGCCTGTCGGATCTGGTAATCCTGGTCGTTGTTGTACCCGATAAAACCTTTCCAGCAAATGCCGATAACGATCAGCAACACCAATACTACGACAACTACTCCGATCCCGACACCTCTCAACTCTTTCAACACTTCTTCTCTCCCATTTTTGTTTTAGGATTAAAAAAACACGACAAAACTACTTGTCGAAAAACTATTTGTGAGGGGTAAGTCTACAGGATTTTTTTGCGAAATCAAGTAAAATCCCGGTGTAATTTTCAACTCAAATTACACCAGGGCAATAAGACTCAATCTTCCACTTTAAGTTTGATTTCGTTCGAGTTGCCTTTGAGTTCGGGAGCGTACATAGCGTAGCCTCGGGCAGGAAGCGCGCTGAACCGTCCGGGAATTTCCGCCCGCATCCGGTACGACACGCTGTGTCTGCCCCGTGCGAGTTGTCTCACAAAGAAGCATGTTTTTTCGTCGCGGAACTCCACGTATGCGCCCATGGCGTTGCCGGTGTAACCGCTGCGGAGGTCGCACGGCTCGAATCCGGCGGGTTTGAAGTCCTCGAAGATCAGGTATTCGTAGTCGTTCTTGCTGTCGATAACTAGTTCGATCTCGACCAGATCGCCGCTCTTGATCGTCGAAAGGTTATGCAGCGGAATCCGTTTGAATTTTTCCACCCGCATCTCTCCGGCCTGCCCCCTGGAACCGGCAACCTTGATCGATTTCTTCACGGGTTGCAGTTTGTAGTATTTTCTGGCAACCTTGACTTCGAGTCCGGCGGCCTTGATGTAGTCTTCAAGCGTAAAATAGGTAAGGTAGGCGTTGAAATACAACGCTCCCCTGCCCTTGCGGCGGATCTCGATCTTGTGCTTGCCGCCCTTGATCCCCGCGCCGGACACCGTAACCGTGCCGTCAAACGAAAACAGATTTTCCGGAGTGATTTTCACGGTCTTCCTTAGTTTGCCGTCAACCAGCACTTCCACGGTCATGTCCGGTTTCGACTCACCGCTCTTGTGAATGAAGTCGGCAAACGCCTCGATACAATAGGCGGTGTCACGGGTGGAATTCCAGTAAGTGCCGTGTTTGCGGTTGTTGAGCAGATACTTGACCAGCATCGGCGCGATTTTACCTTTCGGATCGGTATGGGCAAGCAGTTTCAAGTACATTGCCATGGTCTCGATCTCGTGTCCGTACCAGCACCACCACCAGTTGCCGGAACCGAGATTCAGGTAGGCGGTCTGATTTTCGTCGTCCACCACCAGGTACTGGCTGATATTTTTCATCAGCATTTTCAACCGTCCGGTTTCTTTACCCTTGAATAATCCCAGCGCAAACAGGGATTTGCCGTATATGCTCAGGTGATTACGGTCGCGGTAAAGATAATCCTGCATTGATTTGCTGAACGATTTGGCGTCCGACAGCACCATGTAAACCAAGGCGTCGAGGTTGTCGGCATACCTTTTGTATGGATGGGTTTTCGACGGATAATTATTGAGTTTACCTAGCTCACGCTCCTGATACGCCTTGAGCCAGTTTATTCCGCGGTTCAACATGCTCGCATTCACTTTTGCGCCATTGGCCCTGGCAATCTGCAGACCGTGGACAACCACTGCCGTGGTGTGAGGATATGAACGTTCATAGGCCCCGCAGAACCAGCCCCAGCCGCCGTCGCCGTTCTGCATGAACTGGAGTCTCGCCAGTCCTTCCGCCACCATTGCGTTCATTTCCTTTTCACTGAACACGGGATTGCGCTGATAACGCTTCCATTGTTTGGCTCGTTTCGAAGCGTCCCCAAGTTCCTGGGCGTTGAGATTTGTGCGTACCTTGCGAAGGTCATCGAGATTCACACCCAACTCTTTCACCACCTTCTGGGTAATCACCGCCGGGACAAACCGGTTGAGGGTCTGCTCGGTGCAGCCGTAGGGATAGTCCAGCAGATACGGGATCGCTTCGATCATCGCCCCAGCCAGAGTCGGCGAGTAACGAACCACCAACTTGGTTTCCTGTTCGCGGCGCTTTTCCGGAACAGTCACGGTAAGCGTAGCGGGTTTCTTGTCTTCCGGGCGGATGCTGCCGCAGAACGATTCCATCTTCAGCATCCCGTGAACATACACCGGGAACTTCATCTGCATGGCGTCGGAAGCGCCGGGAGCGGCCGCTTTCATGGTAATCACGGCTTCGCCTTCTTTCGCGGCCTTCACTAACCAGTCGACTCTGACTTCGCCGTTGGGCTTAATAGTGACGGTACGCAAAGGTTTGTCAAGGGTTTTCAGACAATCCCCGCCAAGTTCCAGAACCACTTTCGCGGTCTTACTCTCAGGCAGATAGTTGTGAACAATCGCCGAAAGGGTGACTTCGTCGGTCTCGACAAAAAACCTCGGCGCCTGCAACCTGACAATGAAGTTCTTGGAAGTAATAACCTCGGTTTCACCCTGTCCGACCCTTGTCCCCCCGGCCAGACTCCATGCCTTGATCTTCCAGGTGGTAAGGTTTTCCGGCATCTTGAGTTCGACTTCAACCTCGCCATCGCTATTGGGGGTAAGGCAGGCATTCCAGTAAGCGGTATCGGCAAACTCCTTGCGGACGTGTACTTGGTCCATCGACTCCGCAACAACAGCGGGACCGGAACTCGGCTTCGCTTCTTTTTTCGCGGAGAGACCTTTTTCATCGCAAAAATCCATATCAGCTTCTTTACATTTCATTAACGGAGCTGGAGCGGCCCGAAGCATCTTTTCTCCTCTCCACGATTTTGAGGCTGTCCCATTGACATGCCCATCAAGGAAAAGAACATTGGAAAACTTACTGTGGTCTTTCCCTGCCGATGCCACGATACAACCAAACGCGCCAATATTATAGAGGGTGCGTTCGCCATTTTTCAGCAGGTTGCTGAACCAGCGGGAAAGACTTGAAATCGTATTGGTATTGTGGCGTCTGCGCCATTTCCAGAAGAAGGATTTTATTTCCGGCACGTTCGAGCCGCCACTGATGTATTCCACCGATTTATCGTAAATGGTGACCACGGTCGATGCGGTAACGGGTCTGCCGAAAATATCGGTAATCCGGAGCCTGACTTTCGCGGATTCACCTGGCTGGTATTTCTTTTTGGACGGCAGCACGGAGATATTCAGCACCCGTTTTTCGGGCGGAACAATGATCTCTTTAGTGGCGGTGTAAAGTTTGCCTCCAGACACCGTCATTGCCTCTATAAAGAAGTTCGGCATGTCCTTTTTGGAAACCGGCAGGTCGTAAAACGCGGTTTTTCCTTTCAGGTTCAGAACTATCGGATCAAGATAAACGCCGTTCGACGGACGCAGGAACAACAGCACGGTACTGTTTGCCTGTGCAGTATTTATGGTAAGTCTTACCTTTTCTCCGGGAACGTAAGTCTGCTTGTCATTGACAATTTCCACGGCATTGAACCGGTAATCGTCCATTTTAGTCCCGGAACCGTAAACATTAAAAACATATCCTCCGGCAATGGAATTCTTTTTTGAATCGGTAACGGTGTATTCCAGCCGGAACTGTCCGGATTTCGCGGCGGTAACCTGAATCTTAGCTTTGCCTTCCGCGTCAGTATCAAGCCGCCACTGCTGGACAACTCTTTCGCCTGGTTTACCGGCGCTGTCGTAAGTAACCCTGTACAGCTTGAGGATGCCGTTGCCTTTGACGGGTTTGCCATCAACAGTCCGTGCCTGGAAACTGGCCTTAACGGTATCCCCTTCGCGGAAGTAGCCGCGATCCACCCACGCATAAACCTTGAACGGCCTGACCGCCGCTATCACACTGCCCTTGCCCACAATCGTGCGGCGTGACTTGTCGACCACCTCGGCGGTGATTTCATATTTCTGGTCTTTTTCGCCGAAAAACGCCTTGGCCACGGCTGAATCGATTTCCACTTTTACCGTGCCGTCCGGACTGATCGGGACTTCGTTCTGCATCACCAGTTCCGGCGGTGTGGAACTGTAGGGCATCCACCACGGACGCGGCCGGAAACAACCCCAGTAACGCCACTTCGGGAACCACGGGTAATCATAGGCGAACCACCAGTAACCGGAACCGTAAAGCCAGTCCCAGATCATCGGCGGATACCAGGCGACCTGATACGGAGTGCGTTTCACGGTATATTTTACTTTCGCCTCGGCAACCGGCGCTCCGAAATAATATTTGGCCTTGATGGTGGCAGTAATTTTGTCGCCCAGCTTCACTGGTTCGGACGGAGCTTCCACCGTAACTTCGTATTCGGGCTTTTTGTATTCCTCTACCCGGAAATTAGCCTGCATCCGGCCGTAAATATTATTAAACCGGAACCGGTACATTCCGAGTATGGCGTTTTCCGGCAACTCATAACTCCCGGAAAAACCGCCGAACCTGTCGGCCTTGAAAGTCTTCCTCAGGACAACTTCGTTGCGCGGGTTCCGCAATTCCAGCTGGAAACTTTTTCCCGCGAAAACAGAAACGTTCTCCCCCATATCGTACTGCGCCTTACGCATCCAGAACTTGAATTCCACCTTCTGTTTAGGGCGATACACCGGACAGTCGGTAATACAATAAATTTTTGTCTGATTATAATCGTGGTTGTAATAATTCGAATACCAGAAACGGTTGAAACCGAGAACGGCATATCTCCCGGCATCGTCCGTGGCGGTAATCAGCCAGTTGTAGTCACGCTTAACGTCTTTAGATGAAACTTTCACCACTCCTTTCAGTCCGGCAACCCGGTTGAAGCCCTCCACATGGATGTTGTAACGGCGGCCCTTAAGTTTATTCCAGAGATTCCTGCTGATATAGTCAATTTTGTAGCCGAAAAAGTCGAGGTTGGCATTTGGAACCGGTTTACCGGTCACGGCGTCGGCCACGAAATACATCCGCTGTTGCTTGTCAAGCTGCTTTGACGCGATAACGGCATCGGCAAGCCATACGATGATCCGGCTGATATTGCCGTTTTTCAGCTTGGCGGTAAGCAAATACATCCCCGGTTCGGTTTCCGGCACTTCCACCGTGATCCGGCGGTCATAGTGATTTTTGGCGGGATCGAGTTTCAAAGACCATTCCTTAACTTTTCCGGAAAGGTATTTTTTCTGGTTTTTGGTAACCATCCGGTATCCGATCCGGTTGATATCTGTCTTTTGCCAGTCAAACTTGGCGGGATTACTCCGCAAATACGCCTTGATGTCCTCCACCAAAATTTTTATTTTCACCTTTTCAAGCTTCAAATCCGCCTGGTCAGCGTTGCGGAAGCGGAAATTAACGGTCGGCTTTTTCCCGGTGGGAAACATCGTCACCGGCTCAAATTTCCCAAGATTGCCGACAATCTGATTAAGACTATTTTCCCCGTGCTGTTTTCCGAACCGCCGGATGCGTTCCCGCCAGTAATCCGCGGATTTCGGGTACTGCCGGCGGTTGGAGAAAATCGTCGCCAGCTTTCCAACCGACATCATTGCGTAATGCCGATTACCGTCTTTGGCAACCCTCCGGAAAATTTTTATAAAATTGAATTCGCCCGGAAGCTGGAAACGCTTAACCCCTGAAGCAAGACGGGCAATGGTTTCATCCTCGTTCAAGGTATTTACCGCATAAGGCCCGGATTCCACCTTGGCAATGTCAAATCCCGAGTATCGGGAGAAATAACTCATCGTCTGGACGCCGAACTGATTATTCAAAAACAGGGCAAAATCGTATTCGATCTGAGCCGCATATTTAGGCATTGCCAGTTTAGCCTGCTTTAGCAGCCACCGCCAGCGTTCACCATCGTTCTCAGCCTCGGAAAATTTTTTCGGGACATAATAAAAGACCGGATTTCCTTCCGCATCCACCGGCGCGCCTGAAACCTGGGCGCGGTAGTACCCGTATCCGGGTTCGTAATCGGGCAGTTCCTTGAGATTGCTGAGATACTGCAACCGCCACGACTCGGAATATCCCCGGTTGCTGAGAATCGCCCGGGCAAAATTCCGGTAAAAAGTGAACTGTTCCGGATTTGCCGCTTGCGCTTTCACTAAGGGCATTGCCTGAACATAGAGTTGTAACGCCCGGATGCGGTCACGCTGAAAAGCATTCACTCTCTTCCCGCCGCCACGATGATTTCCGCGCTCGAATTTTCCGGCAATCATGTAACCATATTGAGGATATCCGAAGAAGCTCTGCGCGGCACTTTCCAGCAACCGCCAATTGGTTGAATTCTTTTTGATTACCTGCTCGCGGTATGTATCTATTTCGTTTACCCGGTTAAGCCGGCGGAGACAATAAATCGCCGCGGTAAATTCAGCGGGAACCTGCCGGGCCTGGTTTTCCTTGCCCAAAGTAAGCTGTTGAAACAATTCAAACGCGTCTTTGTAATTGCCCTGGTTCTTGTAAATAAAAGCCTTGTTGCGCATTTCCGCCGGAGTGAGTTCCTCCGCGAACAAATGAAATGACACCAGGAAAGCAACCGTAACCAACAAATTAAATAACCCAATTCTCATATCCGACTCCGTCTTTTTTATAAACAACTATTATTATGGACGAAATTAAACGAATATTATTAGACCGCAAAGAAAAATTTTTACAAATCAAAACAAACTTTTGATGGAACGGCCGAAGCGCTATGCTGCTTCGGTAAACTCGCGAAACAGTTTGCCATTTTCAATCCAATGCCTGCATTGGGCGAAGGGAGCGGGAAGTATCGGGGAGATTTTTTCTGGTCGACCAATAACGCAGTGAAGGACCTTTCCTGATCTCTGTCATGAATTTTTTAAAATCACCACGGGTCTTCAGGAACGAAACTTTGCTTTTCAGCTTTCCGGTGAATCCGCGACCGCGTAAATATTCGAGGATTACTTTTCTGGCAACCTTCATACCGAGTTCCTCGCCATAATAGACAACCATTTCATTAATATGGGTTTCGAGTTCATCCGCGAATTCGGTAACGGTTGGAGCATGGAACTTTTCACCTTCGGCGATTTCACGGAATATCCAGGGATTGCCCATCGCACCCCTGGCAACCATGACAACGTCGCAACCAGTGGCTTCACGCAGATCATTATAAGTTGCAAAATCCATTATACCGCCGTTTGCTATTACCGGGATTTTAAGCGCTTTTCTCACTTCCTGAATAATATCCGTAAAAACCGGACCGGAATAGAATTTGCTCCTGATCCTGCCGTGAATGGCAAGCGCCTCCGCACCGGCTGATTCCAGTTCCCCGGCAAGATTTAAGGTTGGTTCCGGATCGTTTTCGTCAAGAATCCGGATCTTGGCGGTTACCGGAAATTTCGACACTGACTTAATCGCTTCAAATGCCCTTAAAGCCATCTCCGGCTTCTCCGCAAGCGCGGCGCCTTTGTCTTTCTTAACCAGTTTCGGGGTAGGACAGCCCAGATTAAAATCAATTACCGCCAACTCGCGCGTGTTACAGATTTCCGTTGCTTTCCGCAACATATCCGGATCCACTCCTACGAGTTGCGCCCCGAGCCAGTCTTCTGTGCCGTCAGAGTCCAAAAAGCGGATGGTTTTAAGGTTGCCGAACACCAGCGAACCGGCATCGATCATTTCCGTGAACGCAAACCGGCAACCATGCCGTCTGGCGGATCGCCGCCAGGGAAGATCGGTATGTCCCGACAAAGGCGCCAGAATTACACTTTCAGTTGGATAAACACTCATCTTGTTCATAAAAAATTACCGCAGCCGCCGAAACGGTTGCGGTAATTTACATTTAATCCGAATCCGGATATTATTTCTTTTCAGCTCCAGTTCCGAGAGTGGCTTTGAGAACCGGGGACGCCTGCAAATGTTCGCTGGCAAGAACCGGAGTATGACGTTCGAGGAACAACCAGTAAAGAAGCAGTTTCTTTTCTGAGTATTCTTTCTTGGTCATCTGAGATTCCGGCTTATTGGAAATCTTGGCAACTTCAGCCTTCAAATATTCCAGCTGACTGAAATAATCATGAAGCAGAAGCGCATTGAGTTCCTTGTCGATTTCCTTCGCCATCAAAGCCGCAAGTTCCTTGGCAAGGTTTTTGTCCGAAACAATATCCTTGTCCTTGTAGACTTTGGCAATGACTTCCTGCATATGCTCAGTAATTTTCGGAACATACTGGCCATTGAATTCATTCATCAACTGGGCCGCCGCCAGGTCAATCTGACCTTTGAGCAGACTTTCCACTTGCGGAATTGATTCCAGAGCATACTTTACAGTCTGCCCCGCCAGTTCCGGAGTCTTTTCCTTGGACTGCTGAATCAGATAATTCTTGATTTCCGGCAATCTTTCCTCAATCTTATCGGAAATCATTATCGCGAAGTTATTGGGGCTGGCCAACTGTTTGAACCAGCATGCAAAAGCTATTACATACCCAAAAGCGATGATTACCAGGATTGTATAGATAATTGCAGTCCAGGCAATGGAGGTATTCACAGAGGAACGGTCTTTCTTGATCAGTTCATCAAGACTATCAAGTTGTTTTTTCAAGTCACTCATTTCTTACCTCCTTTCTTGGATTTCCGCGCAACTTTTTTCTTGGCCTTAACTACTTTCTTTACGGGAGTTGGCCGCCGCTTCATCTTCGCGGGAAATTCGGGCTGGTTGCCGCGTTCGTCATTGAGATTGTAAATGCACAGTTCCAGCAAAGTTTCAACCATGCGCGACTGGACATCACCAGCCATTGACGGCTGCGCCAAAAGTTTTTTGTATTTTGGATCCTGCTTCAGCACATCAAAGTTAGCCTGAAGATCAGCTAAATGCAATTGAATCTGCGCAAGTCTTTTTTCCAGGACTTTCGCAACTTCATTCATGAAGTTCTTCTTGCCTTCTTCGATAACCTGAGAGATTTTTTCGGGGGGAATATCCTGCTTCTTGTAGTTCTCAAGCAGTTGTTTTTCCACCTGGACAAGCGAATCGGTGAGTTGCTGAGCGATCCGGTCCTTAACTGTGGTATTGAGGTATTTCTCAAGGTTGTCAAGTGTAGTTTCAATCGCCTTGTTGAACTGAGGCATCTCTTTATTGAACTCCTTGATTACCGCGGCGCGGTAAGCGGGAAGGAAATTCGTTTTGGCCTCTTTGACGATATCCCTCACTTCCTGACTTTCCGAGAGAAACTTGGCTTGAGCCCTTGCACTCTGCAGGAGTACGTCGTAGTCAAAATTCTGGTAGTACCCGACAAGCTGGATGACAAACAAGGCAATCGCACAGATAATCAGGATCAATCCGATCACTGAAATTGTGGCCCTTACCTTTCTTTTGCCGGCAACTTGCTTCAGTTCTTCCGCCATTTGATCAAGCTTCTTCTGAATTTCAGCTTGATCTCCTTTAGCGGAAGCAGGGTTGTTTTTTTCGTTGTCCATAGAACCCCTTCTCCTCCGTAGTTGATTTTGAACCCCACACTACAGTTCCCCGAAACTGTAGCAAAACGTTGTTTATATAGCACGCTGTCAAGCGGATTTCAACTATTTTCCACAACATTTGTTTGTTTTCACCTTTAAAAACCGCTGATTTTAAAGGTTTTCGGGCAAATCAGAGTCAGATTCCGCGCAAAGTCGACTTGTATGCTTCTTTAAGTTCCGTCACGGAAATTTGGCTGGAACAATCCCTACCATTTGAGTAAGCAATGCGTTTTTCGGAAACTACTTCCCCCACCTTTGCAAGCGCAAAATCTTTGAGCAGTTCTTCAACCTCAGCGGCATCTTCCGGAGCCACGGTCATAACGAAACGGCTATTGGTTTCCGAAAACAGCAGCTCATGCGGGGTAAGCTCGGCTCCGGCCGGAATTTCCCTCAGATCAATGTCGAGTCCCAACTTTCCCGCCATCGCGGTTTTCGCGAATGCCACCGCAAGCCCGCCGACAGCCGGAGTAGTAAGGGACTTCGCCAATCCCCTGCCGGTAACCTCGGCAATGGAATGATAAAGAGAAAGGGCTCTTTCCGCATCAACCTTGGGTACGTTGTTGCCGGTGGCATCAAGCATGGCGTAAAATTCGCCGCCCCCGAGTTCGGCGGATGTTTCTCCGATGACATAGACAAGGTCGCCGGGAGTTTTCGCATCAAGCGTGACTGCTTTCGACACGTCATCCATTTTGGCGATGGCGCTGAACAGCACGGTGGGCGGAATCGAAATTTTCCGGCCGCCGCGAGTACTGTCGTTTTTCATGCTGTCTTTGCCGGAAATACACGGAACTTTAAAGGCTTTGGTATAGTTGTACAATGCCTGATTTGCCCTGACCAATTGCGCCAGTTTATATTCGCCGTCCGGGGTCTTCTCGCTCTGGACGGGATCAGGCCAGCAGAAGTTGTCGAGTCCGGCAATATGCCCGGGAGCGCCGCCCACGGCGATCACTCTCCGCACAGCCAGGTCGATTATTGAAGCCATCATATGGTAAGTATCGATATCGCTGTAACGGGGCAAAATTCCGGCGGTGAGAATCACGCCTTCCTTGCCCAGCGGTTCAGCCAATGTAACGGTAGCGTCGCTGATAACATCGCCATCCACGCCCACAAACGGTTTCACCACGCTCAATCCTTTAACCTCATGGTCATACTGACGGGCCTTGTATTCATCGGAACAGACATTCAGCCTGGAAACCATTTCCACAATATCCTGTTTCAGGTCGCGACCCGCAAATTCCGGTTCAGGATGCACGGGCGGCTGCCATTTGGCCTTGAGCTTCATCGCGGGAAGACCGTCGTGCATGTAAGCGATATCGAGATAAGCCACGGTTTCATCGCCGTAGACCATGTGAAATTTGCCGTTATCGGTGAATTCACCAAGTTCGGTTACTTCCACATCGCGCTCTTCCGCCAGCTTTTTGAATTCGTCCATTTTTTCCGGCTGCACGGCAAAACTCATGCGTTCCTGGGCCTCGGAAACCAGGATTTCCCAAGGCTGGAGCCCGGCGTATTTTAACGGCGCTTTCTTCAGGTCCATTATACACCCGCCGCAAAGCTCAGCCATCTCGCCAACGCTGGAAGACAGTCCGCCTGCGCCGTTGTCGGTAACAAAACGGTAGAGTCCCCGCGCGCGCGCTTCATATATAAAGTCGCTCATCTTTTTCTGAGTGATCGGGTCGCCGATCTGGACAGCCTGCACCGGACTGTCGGAGTGCAATTCCTCGCTGGAGAAAGTAGCGCCGTGAATGCCGTCCTTGCCGATTCTGCCGCCGGCCATTACAATCCGGTCGCCGGGCTTGATCGACTTTTCATAACCTTTCACGTCGCCAACCTGTTTCGGGAGCGTCCCAACGGTTCCGCAGTAAACCAGCGGTTTGCCGAGATAGCGTTCTTCAAAATATTCCCAGCCGAGGCCATAGGGGATTCCGCTCTGGTTGCCGCCATCGATCACGCCCTTGTGTATGCCGTCGCGGAGCCGCCGGGGATGCAGCAGACCTTCCGGAACGTCTTTTTCTCCGGTAAACGGCGAACCGAGACAGTACCCCCACACGTTAATCAGCAGATTCGCGCCCTGCCCCGTCCCGAGCGGGTCACGGTTGACGCCCACGATCCCGGTCATAGCGCCGCCGTAAGGATCCAGCGCCGACGGGCTGTTGTGGGTTTCAACTTTGTATACCAGGTCAAACTTGTCATTGAAAGCGATAACCCCGGCGTTATCGTGAAAAACAGACAGCAGCCACGGGCAGTCTTCCATGAGTTCCCTGGTGCTGTTCATGATAAAGGTTTTAAAGCAGGAGGAAATCTTTTCCTTGTTGCCTTTGTCGTCCTCGTAATCGATATCGGCTGCAAAAATTTTGTGTTTGCAGTGCTCACTCCAGGTCTGGGCCAGACATTCCAGTTCAACATCGGTTGGCATGGCTTTCAGGCCAAGGGCTTCGCGGCCCTGGGCGGTGCGGAAATAATTCTGGATCGACTTCATTTCTTCGAGACTGAGAGCAAGAATACCTTTGCGGCTGATCTCCATCAGCTCGTCATCACTGACTTCGAGGTTTATTTCCTTAATTTCGCCGCCGCCTGCGCCCTGAACCAGCGGCAGGTTCAACGGAATCGATTTTTCCGCAAGTTCCTCTCGGGAATAGATCGCCACGGTTTCGATCAGTTCGTTGGCAAGCAAGTCACGGGCAATGTGCTCGACATCTTTACGGATAAGCTTGTTGTCCCAGATCATGTATTCGACGGAACTGAAAACGAATTCATCGTCACGAAGCTTACGCCCGACGATATCCCCAACGGCTTCCTGCGCGGTGCGCCCGAAGTTGTCCGTAACGCCCGGCCGGAATCCAACCACGATCAGCCAGTCGCAATCAGCAGCGCTCTGCCCCACGATTCCGCACTGCAGCACGGGATTGGCAATTTCCCTGGCGGCATTTTCCGCCTGCTCCGGAGAAATGTCGGCCTTGACAGTATAAACGTCACGGGTTTTGACTTTCCCGACCTCAAGTTTAAAAAAGTCGGTAATCTGGTGCTTGACTCCTTCTCCGCGGGAATCACGCCACTTATCCAACGGCGAAATCTCGATCCGGTATTCCATGATGCTCCTTGATATATTTTAGTGATAAAAATTGTAATTATATTTGCCGAAGTCGTGAAACACTTCGGCCGTCCCATGCAAGGTCTGTTTACCGCTGAAGTCGTGAAACACCTCAGCCATTCAATCCAAAGGCAGGGCAAGCCCTGCACTGAAATGGGCAAACAGCTATGCTTGTTTGCCGAAGTCGCATAGCACTTCGGCCGTCCCATGCAAAGTTTGTTTACCGCTGAAGTCGTGAAACACTTCAGCCATTCAATCCAGGGACACTCCCTGGTGGTTATTCCTGGTGATGGAAAAGATACCACGTTCTGATGGTGGCGGCAACCAGGAAAAATACGATCAATCCACACATTACATAAAGATTGTTTATCCAGAGGTTCGGATAACTTTCAAATGCGTCATTGGTGATCTGCATGGCGGCGGCAATCGGGTTGAACGACAAAATCCAAGCCGAGAATGCATGCGAAAAGCGGTCGCCAATCATTACCGGGGCAAACGAAACCAGACAAACCACCGCGGTAATCGAGTAAGCCACCGCCGTGGCGATACTGGTGGTTTTTGAGAATGCCGAAGCGAAAAGTCCGGCCGTCAGGAACGTAACCGTGCTCAGGAGCAAAATACCTACCCAGATAAATATCCGGCTGTAGATTTCCCAGAACTGTTTCCACCAGGCGGCAACTTTTACCTTTTCCAGCAGTGCTTTCCAGAAATCGCCGCTTAACATCGATGCCTCCGGAAAAATATCCTGTTGCTCGAGATAACCCATTGCGATCAGGACAAATAAGCTGCTGATAATAAAAATCAGCGCGTAAAAGAACGTGGCCTTGAGCTTCCCGGTAATCACCGTGTACGGCTTTACCGGAGTCATCCGGAGCGACATAAACGTGCCCGCCGCCAGTTCGTCAGTGATCAAACCGCTGCTTACCCCCGGGGCCAGCATCGCCACCACCCCGATCTGGAAAATAATCGACACAGTCCTGACCGTTCCCGCCCGGAGCACTGCACCGAACTGCAAGGAAATGAGCGTCAGCAACACCATGCTGAGAATAAAAATCACCGACACCCCGCGCAAAACAAATTTAGGGTTCGCGAAAAGTTTACTGCGCATTTCCGCCACGAAAACCGGATTGGCGAACCTCCGTATCGGCTTTTTCCGCTTGAGCGGGTCGAACAGGTAAAACGGCCAGTTAAGCTTGCGCTTGAGGGATTTCATCCCGCCGGTATAGAACTGTTTGTTGCCGCCGGAACGTTCGCGCGACTGCAATACGTAACGGTAAAAGAAAATCAGCGAAATTAAAGAAATAATCCCGGCGGAAATCAGATGGATAGTAAAAGGGTTCAGCATGGTAACCGAGGTTGCCATGGTAACTTTGTAATTATCGGGATAAAGCAGGAAAAACAGCGCGTCAAACGGACTGATATTGCGAATGATCTGCCACACCTGATTAAATCCGAAAGTACTTAGCAGCGCTTCCGGGAGCCATGTTGCCCCGGCCAGGAGCATAATCAGCACATAGTTCATGATGATCGCGGTGGAACTGGCTTTACACAACGCGCTGCAGGCCAATCCCATCAAACCGTAACTTATCGCCGTAGCTCCGAGCAGGATCAGGATTTTCAACATGAAACCCATGCTGATCCCCCCGGTAAGAGCACAGATCGAAGCAATCGGCATCGACAACAGCACCAGGATAACCAGCAATGAAATCGTGGCCCCCAGTTTGCCCAGCATTATTTCCAGGGGATTCATCAGCGTGGTGAACAGCGCTCCGAACGTGCCGTTTTCCCGCTCGTAAGTAATAGCGGTGGCGGTAAACGCGGGAACCAGGAGGATCAGTAAAGTAAGGTCTATGCTGAAAAACAGCGCAAAAATCTGTTTGCTCTTTTCCGAAATCAGCGACTGAATCCCGCCGGCCGGCCACAGCAGCAGGAGAATCCCCCCGAGCAGCAACAGGTAAGCCCACACCAGAAAATTGCATTTCAGCGAACGCGCGGAACTGGTGAACTCACGGGTCAGTATCGGATTTCGCAACATTATTTACGCCCCTTTCTTCCCGAAAAAACGCGCCAGACCTTTTTTAGGCTTAACTTCTTCCTCAGCTTCTTCACTGGCCCCCCGGCTGGTAATATCCATAAACACATTTTCGAGGTCGGCTTCCTGTTCCTTGAACCAACGCACCTGCACCTCATTTTCAAGCAGCACCTGAAGGAGTCCGCTGATCTGGTCGCGAGTGCCGTTGAAAATCACCTGGAACTCGGCAATATCAACCCGGCGGAGATTGCCCACACCATTGATTCTGTTGAGCAGGCTTTCAGCGTGGTCCATATCCGAATCGACGGTAATTGAAATAACCATATGCTCCTGAAGCTGGCGGCTGATCTCTTCCACCGTTCCCTGAGCAAGCATCTTACCCTTGAAAATGATCCCTACCACATCACAGACCGAAGCCAGTTCCGGCAGAATATGACTCGAAAGCAGAATAGTTTTCCCCAGATCACTGAGGCGGTTGATGGTCTGGCGCATTTCGATCCGGGCGTTGGGGTCGAGTCCACCGGCGGGTTCATCGAGGATCAGCACCTCGGGATCGTGGACCAGGGTTTTCGCAAGCCCGATCCGCTGCCGCATCCCGCGCGACAACGACGCCACCTGATAGTCGATCATGTCCTTGGCGTTACAGATATCCAGGACTTCCTCGATGCGCTGCTTCCTTATCTTCGGCTTGATCCTGAATGCCGCACCGTAGAAATCCAGGAATTCCCACACGCTCATCTGCTGATAAACCCCGGTAATATCAGGCATATAACCGAGTGTACGCTTGATCTTCGAAAGATTGCGCGGCTTCACCTCGATATCATTGATAAAAGCCCGGCCTGAATCCGGTTTAAGCAGCCCGCAAAGAATCTTAATGGCAGTAGTCTTACCGGCGCCGTTGTGTCCAACAAAACCGTAAATCCTGCCCTTAGGCACTTCAAGGTTCACATTGAATACGCCGCGGCCGTTGCCGAAATCTTTTGTCAAGTTTTCAGTTCTTATCATCGCATTTTCTCCAGTTTCCAATATCCAAACAGTATGCAGGAATTTTACCGCTTCTTACCTAAAACCTAACCCCTGACACCTAATTGCTCAATAGTCAAACGGAACCGTTCCCTCCGGAAGTTTCCCCTTCACCGACACTTTCAGTTTCGTTATTCCCCACTTGTTGCCCCGGTTCTTCTGGGCCGCATTCTTGAGGGTTTTTATTTCATCCGCGCTAATTATAAGGTATCCGGTTCCAGTCAGGGGATCGATTGCCTTCGCTATTTCCTCACCGGAGAAAACATAAGCGCCGGACTCGGACATTTTTCCTTTTACCGCCGATTCATCGACCTGACTTCCGCGACTCCACTTATTTCTCGGCCTGGATCTTCTCCTGTTGCTTGGATTTTCTCTGCCGTCTTCAGCCAAGCATGGAGTCAGTTTGATGTTTCCGCCAGGATTACTGTACGCAAGTTCCACCTTGATCTCATCAGGCTTAATCCGTGAAAAGACTGGCGGAACCTGGAATTTAAAACAATACGTTATCGCGCCCCGGCTTTCCATCTGGTTTTTCAGGAAATTACCGGGCATGATCATTCTCGCGGAAGTATCGCCGGAACTGAGAACGACCATATCGGCGGGTAATTCAACCGTGGTTCCGTCACACACTTCGCTGACCGGATAAATTTTCAACTTACGCCCCTGCACCATGGTGTTTTCCGGGAGTTTCAGGGAAGTTTCCTTAAGGCGTCCCACCAACACCAACGCCGGGGAACTTTTCCGGACCGCTTCGGTCAGGCATCCCCGCACCGCATTCATGATCACATCGGAACTGAACATAACTTCACCGCTCCCGCTCAAAGTAAGGTAATCGCCTTCGCGGGTAAGGTTCAATATCCGGTTGGGAAGCATCAACAGCGCATATTCAAATTCTTCTCCGGCCGGGATCTTCCATTTCGTAAACTTGAAAGGTTTGCCGCCAAAAACAATTTTAGCCTGTCCGGTTTGATTTTCCGGCTTTGCCTCTGTTTCCGCCGCGATAAGCCGGAACTGCCGCGAACTGTTTTTCGACATCGCCATCTTGTCAAGTACCGGCATTCCGCTTTTGCGCTGCACCACCAGACTCTTGGTGATCCTCACCGCCATCCCCGATGACGGCTTGTTTTTCTGTCCCGGCGCTGAAAAACGCATCAGCGACAAACGATCCGGCGGAATCGAGGAGATAACCGAAGCGGTTTCAGGCATGGAAATGTTAACTTTTCCATCGCTGTCCGAGAAAAATGCGTAATATCCCTCTTTGGGAATGGAACTGTTGCCGGGATAAGTTATTTCCAGCGCGGAAAGGATCTTGCCTTTCGGACCTTTTCCTGAACCGGACCGATTCAGGACATAATAAGTAAACAACATGGCAAGAATGGCTCCGCACATCCAGGCAAGCCCGGAACGGCGGATGAGTTTTCCGGCGATCAGCACCAGGGCCAGCAGAATAAAATATGCAAGCAAAAGCCCTTTTACCACACTCAGTTCCGGCACGGGAAAACCGGTCATCTCGTCAAGACACTGGTTAAACTCCTCCTCGTTCGCGTAAAGCGCGGGGTTATTGACGAAATATTTGCATAAAGACGTCCATACTTTTTTGTCCGGCAAGTCTTTATCGCAAATTGAAATCGCGGAAAAACGGCAGGAACCGAGTCCGTACTTCTTCCATCTGAACACGGGAAATTCGCCGTCAGCCATCAGGGTTACGCCGTCACCAAGCGGCTGGGATTCGAGGAACGCCGCCTGATGGGAATCCCATCCCCTGAACCCCGGAACAAGTTTCTTCAGTACCGGCAGGTCCTTGATCTTCCTGATCCTGACCGGCTGGACAGGTAAAAGATCCGCCCACGGGGTTTTTGCTATTTCCGGCAGTATTTCGGGATTGGCAAAAATCACCGTTCCCCCCTGATAAACGTAGTCCAGCAAAGCCTGATACTGTGCCGCGGTATAATCCTTCAAATCGGGTTCTACCACCACAATGGCCTGCAATTCCCTCAATGGCAGCCAGTTTTCCGGGAAAGTATGTTGAGCCATCGACATTGTAAAAACTTTTTTCTTGAACTCCGGAAGCTGGTTGAACGAACCGAACGACCTCTCGCCGGAATCATTGAGCATGCCTATCTGGAAACTCCTGATCGGAAGCAGTTTCAAAAGCGTGGAATCGCTGCCGCCGTAAAGCTTCTGCCCGTCCATATAAGCTTCCAGGCTGTATTTCTCGGAGGTTTCCACCACTACCGGGGTTTCGTAGATGATCTCGGTTTTCGCGGGAACCGC
The DNA here is from genome assembly GCA_963678815.1 of Victivallales bacterium. Taxonomy (GTDB): domain Bacteria; phylum Verrucomicrobiota; class Lentisphaeria; order Victivallales. The sequence continues at coordinate 472,738 of OY787460.1, read as the reverse complement.
AACCACGTCGGAATAGAAATTTTTCTGGTTCCCGGAATATCCGGAATCCGCCAGCAGCCGAAGCATTACCTTGTGGGGCTTGGGGTCGGGATTCGCGATTTTGCATTTCAGAATGGCGACTGAGTAACGCTGTACCCGCAAAGTCCCCCCCTGGCGGATGGTAGGCTGACTCACTTTCACTTTCGCCTCGACAGGCAAAAGCATCAACATCAATGCGGCGAGAACCACCGCCAACTTATAACATGATTGCATTGAAGTCCTGATCATTTCCCGGTGAATAATGTAATCAAAATCCTAATATAGACCACATTTCCCTACCTTTCCAACGCAAATACCCCGGTTTTTTCTCCGCTCCATCAAATAACATACTAACGCTGGATCACTCAATGCGGAATCCATAAATTGACGCTTCTACAGCTTGATAGAGGAAATCGTTACAAATTCCCCGAAAGTACGGAAAAACTGACGCATTGGGAAATATGGAAAATTATTGTTTTTTCTGTTTCAGGTATTCTTTTCAGGATAGCGGTTTTGTTTTTACTTTGATGGTGCGGAGTTCGCCGTCCGAACCTTTTTCAAGAAAACGCGGATCAATGAATTCTTCACCTTTACCATCGGATGACGGAATATAGTAATAAACTAAGCGCAAGAAAAGCGTGTGATCAAGAAAACGTTTTGACACTTCATAATATTCATGGTAATATCCAACATTAAAAATTTCCATATTTTCTTTCGGGGTAGCTTGAGAGTAGCATGCTACAAACCCAAGGCCTTTCGACAAATAATAGATATTTTTACTATATTTTCCATGTATAAGTAAATCTATTTTGAATTTGCGTTTACAGATTATTTTTACAAAATTTACTTTCTTTATTTCTCCTTCCAAGGTCTTGCCATCTATGCTCATGAATGGCGGAGTTGGAACAGATACAAAGTTTATTTTTTTATTAGTATACGCCGTGTGCAAGTTTTTTTCTTGATGAAAATTTGAGTCTGGAGATTGAAATTTGAGCATGAAGTTTCCATAGTATGGAAAACCAATTCATTAAATTGGATAACCACATCTAATTTAAGGAGTTGGCCCTCATGCTCACCGAAGATTATATCACCAAAGTATACTGTCTGGTAGATGACATGCTGAAAAATATGAAAAAAATTCAATTGAGACGGCGCGGTCCGGCTCCGAAATTGTCTGACGCCGAAGTGATTACCATGGAGATTGTCGGAGAGTCGAAGGGAATTGACTGCGATAAGCATCTGCATGTCTATTTCAGGGACCACTGGCGGCATCTTTTTCCCAATCTCGGCAATCGGACCACGTTTTTGCGGCAGGCGGCGAACCTATGGGGTCTCAAACAGGAAATCAGAATGCTGATCGTCCGGAGGATGTTGCCGAACGGCAGCAGTGTAGGCATTGTTGACGGTTTTCCTATTCCGGTTTGCGGATTCAGGAGGGCGAATTTTTCCAAACTGTTCAAAGGCAGCGCGGCCTACGGATTTTGTGCGGCAAAAGCGATGCGCTACTTCGGTTTCAAGGGGCATTTGCTGATTGATCAGAGCGGGGTAATCATGGATTGCGCGATTGCGGCGGCAAACATTGACGAACGGGAAATGATTTTTGAAATGAGTTCCGGAGCCGTCCCGGATGTACTTGGCGACAAAGGTTATATTTGCGGTGAAACGATCAAGGAAGAGCTTGCGGGAGAAAAAATAACCATCCATACCCCACTCCGCGGCAACATGAAAGATGATCGGCCTAAAGCATTCGTAAAAAATTTGAACAACCGGAGACGACTGGTGGAGACCGTAATCGGACAGTTGACTGAAAGGTTCAATATTGAGAAAGTCAGGGCCAGGGACTTATGGCATCTGACAGTCCGTGCAGGCCGGAAACTGCTGGCGCATACAGTTGACTGTTACCTCAACTATATGGCGGGCAATCCCATCCTGCAATTCGAAAAACTGTTATCTTAAAAACTTGCACACGGCGTTAGTATGCTTTTTGAGAATATTTACATAATTTTTACATTGTTCATCAGAATACAGGCATAATCTATAGAACCCAGTATTTTTATCAATAGCAATACATGCAATTCAGATAAATCTCATTTTCATTCTTAATATAGCCATATAAATATTCATTGATAGAACCGCCATTAAGAAAGTCAGGAGCAACCATACTAATGAAAATCAATTTTCCTGAATATTTATTTTTCAACTGGTCCTGGAACATTGTCTCTGATAATTCTTTTACGCGATACTTCTCTTTAGGTCCATTCAGTATTTTTACCAGCAACGGCAGTTGTTCTTCCCTGATAAACAAAAAATAATAAAAGTTTATGGATATGCCTCTCCTATCGGAATTACATGGTTTTCCATAGAATAAAACAGTTCCTGATTTTTTGGGGAATAAATTATAGCCCTCAAAATCATACATTCTCTTATTAGCAGTTGAATCATTTCTATTTTCGGAACAACCACATAGTGCTATTGCAATTATTGCGAAAAGTAAAATATATGATATTTTCATTCAATGTTTCCTGTGTTCTTTTAATATTTTCACTAAAGGATCATTGTCTCTAACTATAATATTACCTTTTTTATCAAGTGTCCACTTTCCACTATGAATTCTAGTTTGCTTTATGCTCAAGTTCTTTCGCAGTTTTTGCACCAAATTCCCTGAGCAATTTGACCGTATCGGGATGCTCTCTGGAAATTGCTTCGTCCAAAGCGGACATCCCATTTGAATTTATAACATCAAGCCTTGCGCCATGTTTTATCAGTAATTTAATGATGTCATTATCACCTCCCCTTGCCGCATACATCAATACAGGACCACGGTATTTTCCAATTAGATTAACGTCAGCTTTGGACTTTAATAAGATTTTTATATTTTTCGGCATTATCAATTTGTCCATTTTTAATTATAACTTGCGCAAGAGGATTATACCTGACAGCTAAATCAATTATTGACACAATGAACAATAATGATATTATAAAAATAAATCCTCACATACAATATTTTGTCATATTATGAGTTTTCATGATGATTTAAATTACCGGTAAGGATACGGATACAACATATATCCGGCAAATAAGCCATTTTCTTTTGCGACTATGATTCTTAATGCATATTTATCATTACCATAATACTCAATTTTTAGTATTGGTTTATCGTAAATATAAATTTTTGCTTTTTTGTTTCTTTCTAAATTCCATTTATTTATATTTAATGGAGGTCCATAATGGAAAAATATCCAATCATTTTCTTCTACACATTTCAATTTATTCAGTTTACAAAATTCTTTTATCTTGTCGAGATTTATTTTTCCAGAAAACCTGATCCTATTACGTCGTCGTAATTGATAATGCTCATAATATACATTACCTAAACTAGGAAAATCTTTTAGCTTTACTGGAAGCATAGCATTAAGCTCAGCAGAATTGAACAAAACTTTACTGACCGTGCTACTCTTAACAAATGGATTATTATCTATGAAATAATCTATCAGAAACAACAATGGGAATAATGATATTATTATTAATAATATTGATATTTTTAATATTTTCATAATTAAACCTATTATATTTGTAAGTAACTTTAAAATAATGATATTTTGCTTTTATTTTTATTTTCAAACGAATCCAACTTTAAATATCTTAATATCTTTTCCTCTTTCTGTTCATAAATTGATTTTATTTTCACTCGGTATTGAGGATTTAAAAAACATTCAATAGTTTTTTTATATAAATCTTCTACTGGTTTCTGATCAGAACGTGCATTAATATCATCAATCCAAGTAAGCGTTATATATATACTTTTAATCCAATATTGCTTTTTATCATATTTTGCATAAAAACTACCGGAAACAAAGACTTTAACACTTCCACTTAACCCAAAATGTGTATTCCATGGAACTGCTTCCCATGAGCCGATTGGCAATTCAAGCACTCCATCCATTCCTTTTTTTTGGGCAATATTTAATGAGGGAACTTCATAATATTTATATTTTGGAGATACATTTCCATCTTTTATATTTTGTACCAAAATATCTTCAATGACTTCGAGAATCTCTACCGCAAAAAAATTTGCAATTTCATTTTTATCATCATCAAACTCAACTGCATTCTTGCAAGTAAACCTGTTATGGATATTTCCCAGAGGTCCCCCTCCTTTTATAAATCTCCAGTATAACTTTGCACCTATTTTATATGCAAGCTTAATTTTAAATGGCTTTTCAGGTACTTTCCCTTGTATTAAGTATGATTTAGGTTCCTCTATTTCAATTTTACTGAATTTTTCATTAATTTGTTTAAGTTTTTTATATTTATCCGGAAAAATATAATTTCTTAAACATTCCGGGAAATTCGGAAGATCTGCAATATTAATTAAATGATGTTTTTCCAGCTTAAAAAGCAACTCTATATACTGTTTTTTGTCTTCTTCCGCGATCGATTTTATTGGTTTATCTTTCCATTTTTCAATAATCTCTTTGACGATCTTCACAATTTCGGAAATAAATTGGAATTTTCCCAGAGCGTCAAATAGTGTTTTATATATATCTTTGTCAATCAGTTTTTCTAGATTGGTGATTCGGTTGTCGCCATTGAAATATTCTTTCAGGTTCTTACGGACTTCAAGCCAGGTTAGCAAAGTATTCTGTTATAAACATTATCAGTATTGTTATAACGAATCCAATTATACCAACCATTTGAAGGACAACATAATATACTTTAGGATTACGCTTTTCTCTGAAATAAATGCTGAGGACGAAAAAAGCTATAAACCAAATTAATCCAATATTAAGCAGGATGATATTTTTCATGTTATTATAAGACAGCTTAAAGGTATAAGAAAATATCCATGTCATTAACGATATGATTATGAAAAATATATTGACAATAAAAAATTCTTTTAATTTCTTGAAAAATAATTTTTTACCTCTACCACTATAATACTTGGAATTTCTCAAGATCATTATAACATCAAGAACAATAAAGAGAATCAAACTGTACCATTTGCAAAAGAAAAATAATTCAAGATATAATATTGATAATGCTATTCCTAAACTAGTTGTTTCAGGAAAGTTTGGCATATAATAAGGAATCTTCTTTCTTTTTCGAGGAGATATCAATATAAGCAATGACTCAAAGATAAATAAAAATACAATGGATAATCCGAAAGAAACAATAATATAAAAAATTAATGAAATTAAAAATAACCCTATTGATATCAATATCTTCATATACAAACACCTAAACGTATTTAATTGATTACCTTTATAATAACTGGTACAATAACCGGTACATTGCAAATAAATAAAAAAACAATATTCTTTATCAGTTTTTTAACATTTTCATAACGTAACAAAATCATTAATAAAAGTACTGAATTATATACAATTACAGAAATAATTGAAGTATAGTATGCTTTTGATAAAAGCAGGTCAATGTAGAAAAAAACATAGTAAGGGATTGCAAGCGCAAAAAAAATACCAAATTCATCTGGAATCCATGTCCACAATTTCTCATTTTTACCCACGCACAAACAAAACAAAAATACAAACAATAAATACAATAACATTAAGATTGGAATTGAGATAATACAACCAATTAATGCAAGTCCTAATAATTTTAGAAACAATATTTTGAAATGGAAACCGATTATAAATAAAATTCCTCCAAAAGCTAATATCCAAGCCCAATATGTAGGGTCATTATCTTTTTTCTTCATCATTTTTTCCTTTTATATTGCCTTCAATATATATTTCATTATTTGTAACATTGTATCCTTCAAGTATAATTTTAGAACCTAATCCTGAATAAATAATAATATCATAACCATAGTCTAGCATAAATTGATGGGCAACATATTCTATTATTTCTAATTTTGTAGCTTGCCGAAAAATCCCATTTTTGAAAATTTCGTTTTTGATAAACATTCCACTTTTAAATTCTAATGATCCTAAACATTTTGTACTTTGAACTCCCATTTTTCTGCGAATCCCTGAAAAAAATCCAAATGGGGGAGGTTTTTTGAAATATTTTATCATTTCTTTGGGGATTTCTATTTCACCTTTTAATTTCTTTGGGACAAGGGTCTTAAAGAATCGACCCCATAATGATTTGGGGACCTTATTTTTATCCAATGCAAATACTCCCCATTTTCCACCAATTTTTATATTATCCATACTCATTATTTTTTCAAATGATTTACTATCCGTTAAATGAATCAATCCTTCAGCATCTTGTCCTTTAATCGCTTTGTTTGAAGATTTAAGTGTATTCTCCAGGATGTCGTCTGTCTGACTTGATAGCTTTTGAATATATTTATTTTGGGTTTTATTAAAAAACCTCATCAACTTGCCTGCTTTATCAAGTTTTGCTAAAGCTGTAGCGGAAACAGGGATAATTATTTGCGTTCCCATATATGCAATGTCTCCGGCAAGCTCAGAACCGCCCATCTGCTTGACTCCATATTTCACTCCTTGTTCAAGAAATGCTTCCTTATATTGCCCTGACCATATACTTCTGACCCCTGCTACAACATTGTCAGTACCATTTGCTATAAGAATGACCCCTCCAACTGTCGCAAGTCCCTTTGTCCCGGCAATCATAACAATTCCGCAAACGATTTCTACGCTTCCTCCGGCAACACGAATGGTACTTGACGTATAAAATACCACTGCGCCAGCAAGCTTTTGCATCCCAGGAGAGAGAGAAACAAATCCTAATCCAGTTTCACACTCCATATGTTCTCTGCCAAGCTCATCACGATAAATAACCGTACCAAATAATGACCTTTGCTTGCTTGGTATTTCTTTGACATTAATAGTTCTTCGTTTTAGGCTACTTATCCTATCGAGTTTCACTGGTACAGTTTCTTGATTATCATAAATGAATTTCAAAAATAATTCACGCTTTTCAGGTATTTGTTTGAAAAGGTCATCTGGAATTTTTCCTTTATAATCATTCCAGACAAGATGCCTATCTAGACGAACCAATAATTTACCTGTTAAATACACTTCATTGTCAGAAATACCAGCAGTTTTTATATTTTGGAAATTTGCCTGGCAATAAATAAGATCCAACAATTTATAAAGGTTAGTATTAATATTTTTTAAATTGAATTCCACTTCCGCTTTCACATCGAAACCAAATTTATATAAAATTTGATTTTTTAATTGCTCTTTTATTATTTTGTTATTGATAATTATATCAACATCTTCCTTTGACAGATTAATTTCTTTCCTGTCATCATAAAACGCTCTATAAATTTTCTTGCCAAGTGGAAAATCAAATATGGTGTCCTTTGTTTTTCTTATTGCTTCATAACGAGAAAACACAAAAGATATTAAGAATAAAGATTTATTAATATTTTCTCCTAAAATCCGTAATATATTTCGGTCATTGGCTACGATCCCAAATACTTTTTCGAAATCTTTGAAAAATTTATTACGGACCTTAATATATTCGTTATAGTCCTTTTCCGTTATTTGGGTTTCTTTCTTATTTCCCCATTGTTTAATGATGTAGTCAACAGATTCTTTGATACTTTTAAAAGTACTGTGTTCTTTATCTTTTTCCTTGCTAATTTTGCTCTCGACTTTGTGGACGTTGACAACCTGTTCTTTGGTAAGGACTTTTTCGAGGTTGGTGATTCTGGGTTGGCTGTTGTCATTGGTTGGAAAAAGCTTTTTCAGAGTGTCGAGTTTCGACAAAAATTGGGTTTTGTCTTTTTCGGTAATGGCGTCCTTAGTTTTATCTTTCCATTTGGCAATGATTTCTTTGACGCTTTTCCAGGGATCATCCCTGGACGTTACGGGCAAAGTGCTGCGCGACTTTGCCGGAATCGCGAAGCATTCCGGGCATTCCATGCAAAGTGTGTTCGCCCAGATTTCAGAGAATCTGGATTGCGCCGCTGGTGTCAGTTCTTCGATGGTCAGTTTGCCAAGTCCGATAATACATTTATCAACGCCCCGGACAATTGCCGAGTGCAATTTCTCACGTTTGTCCCTCGCCATTTGCTTTTTATTCTGAAATCTCATCAGTTCCCGACACATCAATTTCCGTGCTCTGCTCACATAAAATATTAACATACCGTGAGAATTATTAATTTAATACGATATGCATTCATTAATAAGTTACCTAAATTTATATTTGATTTACTACTATTGTAAAATCTCCTTATTTGTGCCACTTATATTCTTTTTGGACAAAATTTATAATAGAGTTATAATCTCTCCCTTCACAAATTATGTTGCTTTTGCCTATGTTTTGATTAGTGAAATAACCTTTCATGAATTTCTCGCGAGTAAATACAATTCCCTCATTTAAATCATCAACAATAATAAAATTACACCATGCGTTCTCCGCAAAAATTTTATCAATATTCAAAAAACATCCTGGAATATTTACTTCTTTGCCGGAATTCGCATCTATAAGACTAAACCATTTTGAACAGTCGAGAACATCCTTCTGCTCCTGTATAATTAAACCGGACAAGTGTTCAGGCACGGAATCCTCTTTAACTCTGATAACCTCCCCTAAGCTATAAATTTGGTATTTACCTTTAAATAAATACAGCTGATGACCCAGATTGAAGCGTACAGCTAAAGCATTTGGTCCTTTTGCGCCATCCAGCTTCAGTAAATACCATCTTCCGTATTCTCCTTCCAATATGCGGAGACCTTGTTCGGCACTGATATATTCTTCAGGCATCGGAAGGCAACCAGGAAGCACATAAAGCAGAAAAACTGCTACGAGCAGTGACATCAGTTTTTTGTAATTCATCAATCGTCTCCTTGATCATTTAAAACCAGGCAAATGGATCAAGCCAATCCATATCAATGCCTAAAGCGTTAATACCTTCATAGCCAAAAAATTCTTTTGCAAGACTCTTCCAGGCCGTGCCATGTTTTCCTTTTGCGCTATAACATTGCATCATATAAATCTTTGCAAGTTTATAATTATTTGATTTTTTAATATCATTTCTTAAATCGCTCTGGTAAATATAACCTCTGCCTTTGTCTTGTCGATCAAGAACTCGTTTACCATTCTGCTTTATTGTTTTTACATCAGACTGAACCAAAATGTCCCCACTTGAAGGGCCATGTCCAAATACTACAATACCCCATAAGTCATTCTTATTAGCTTTTATGTCATACCTTAAACTTTGAATATCATTAGGTTTTAAAATCTTGAACTTCATAGTAAAAACCTCTGTTCCGATAAATCTGCCTACAGACCCTCCAATATTGACAATACGATTCCATATTCCTCCTCCTCCCCGCAATAAATCAGCGGCAATCCAAACATTTGGTACGGTGTAGTTACCATCTTTATCGATTTTTAACCATTTCGGCCATTCAGAATACTCCAAGCCAACTTTTTCTGCCAATGATTTCAAGCTGGCGGTAGGCTTTTCGGCATACGCAACAGCCCTGGATTTACCCTCACGGACAATTTTCCAGTCGCCAGATTTCTTTTGTTTGCTGTCAAGTAACGAATCTTTTACCTTTAATTTGTCTTTGGTGCTTTCCAAAGTTGCTATAATTGTATAAATCTGATGTACATTAGGTTTCGTCAAAAAATATTCAAGTTCGGAAAAATCTTTACTGTTTTTGTTCAACTGCTTCAGGAGGCTTTTCAGCTTCAGGAACATGTCCCATAATTCCCGCCACAGTCTTTCTGGAATTTGTATACTTTTTCTGTTACCCCATTTCTTAATGATTTCATCCGTAAGTTTCACAATTTCGGAAATATTTTGGAACTTATCCTGGGCGGCATGAAGAATTTTGTAGTTTTCTTTATCAATAAGTTTTTCCAGGTTCCAGATTTTATCGTCACCGTTAAAATACGCTTTAAGGTTTTTCCGTAGCTCAAGCCAAGTTTCTAAAAATTGTTTCTGTACGGCTGGTGTCAGTTCTTTAAGGGATTTTTTACCCAAGCTGGTGCATTTATCAACTCCATTGATAATTGCGATACGTAGTTTTTCCCGCTTTTCTTGCTCCTTTTTCTTTTTATTCTGGAGTTCAGAGGCGATTTTATCGTCGAGGGGGATAAGGAGTGTGGAGCCGAAGCTTATCAGGATGTCGTAAAGGATGGCATAGGTTTCTTTTCCGAGGACTGATTCAAGTTTGGTAATATCTTCGTCGCCGGTGATGGGTTTCAGATATTTTTTCAGGGTATCGAGTTTCGACAAAAATTGGGTTTTGTCTTTTTCGGTAATGGCGTCCTTAGTTTTATCTTTCCATTTGGCAATGATTTCTTTGACGCTTTTCACGATTTCGGAAATATTCTGGAATTTGTCCAAGGCGGCATGAAGCATTTTGTAAGTTTCGCCTGGAATGAGCTTCTCCAAGTTCCAGATATTGCCATCACCATTGCAGTATTCTTTAAGGCTTTGACGCACTTTGAGCCAGATTTCCGAAAATCTGGATTGCGCCGCTGGTGTCAGTTCTTTGATGGTCAGTTTGCCAAGCCCAATACACTCATCAACGCCCCGGATAATTGTTGAGTGCAGTTTCTCGCGCTTGTCCTTCGCCATTTGCTTTTTATTCTGGAGTTCTGAGGTGAGTTTGGTATCGAGGGGGATGATTTCAGGATTGCGTTTGGCGGCTTCGGGATAGCGTCCGAGATGGAATTTTTCGAAAATTTTCACGAGAAGTCCGGGAGCGTCAAACTTGAAGAAGTATTTGTAAAGCAGATTAAGGTCGAATTTGCCGTTGGTCATGCCCAGGACTTTCACAACGATCCTTTCCCACTTCGCCCAAGCTGATTTGAGGTCGTTTTTGCGCCAGTCGGCAATGATTCCCTCTACCTCGTAGCCGAGCGTCGAAACCGGGTCGGACAGTTTGATTTTCGCCGCTTCAGGACTCAGTTCGCGGACCCGGTTGATAAGGTCGCGGGCGGTCTTTGAACCGGCGTCAAGAAGGTTTGCCGGGAACGGTTTCGTGCCGTGTCTTTCCAGGATTTTGATAAGCAGCCACTGCCGCTCCGGGCCGAAGTAGTCAACCAGGAATTTCAACCGGTCGGTCCCCCACGGATGGATGTCCATCAACACCATCATGATCCTCTGCCACTCGCCGATGGTGTTGGCCACGCCGAACATGGCGTAGTCGCGCTGCGCCACCTCGATCCGCGCCACAACTTCACTGCCTTTCGCGGTATTGCCGTAGAATTTCCAGCGGCAGTCGTCGATGATCTTCGCGGCGTCCGGGCCGATGAGCTTGCGGTAGTTTATTTTGTACTTGACAATGTACTTGTAGATCGACTCCAGCACCGATTTCGGACACTTCTCGGCTTCAAGGTGTTCATAATAGACGGTGGTCAAAATCTTGTACTCGATCTTCTTAAAGAAATCCCACACCTTCGTGCGCGACGCCCGCCGGTACTTCGCCCCCGGAAAGATCATTTCATAAAGCCCCTCAATAAAGAACTCGAACTCCTTGAACATGCGCATTTCCTCTTCCAAGGTCTGTTTGCGCAGTACCACGTTGAATTCTCTCTCTACCAGACGTTTCGCATCTATTTCATGCACAATTAGAATCTCCTTACGCGCCAGCAATCCGACAGCTAATATATTATAGCATGGTTTTTCCGGGCCGCAACGCTGTTTTTATTTAATTCACGCTTTTTGCTATTGATTCCTTCATAACCATTCCAAGCGTCAAATAATTGATTCGGCGGGAATTTACCGGTTATCCCCTTTACATACAGCCGGATTATCATATATTATGTATTTACTTGTGATTTAATCAGGTTCGTATAAGCTGAAAAGGGAAAAGAATAATCATGGCAGAGAAAAATGCTGAAAATCTTGATGCAAAAGCTCAAATTGACTTCAAATGCATCCAGGAAGGTTGCAACGGAATTGTCAAATTCAATCTGATCGACGTGGTCAAAGACCGCTTTCAGGTACCGTGTCCGAAATGCCACAATCCGTACTCGTTCGACAAGCAGCTCCGCGATAAACTCATGCGTATGCGGAACCTGATCATCGCCATCCGTCAGGCCGAAGACATTATCTCCGACTGCAACGTGGCGGTAACGGTTCCCGGCGGCGAAGTAAAAGTGCCTTACGCGTTGCTCCTTACCCGGCTGAATACCATGATTACTTTAAACCTTGGTGACAAAAAAGTAGATTTTCATCTGTGGGTGGAACCGGCTTCCCCGGACACCTTCCGGTAATCGCGCAACCAGAAATTTAAATAACGGACAAACCATGACCAACGAAGAAATCATTAAAGCCTTTACCGATGCCGAGGCCCTGCTCGAAGGACACTTCCTCCTCCGCAGCGGCCTGCACAGCAACCGTTTCTTCCAGGCCGCACTGGTAATGCAGTATCCCGACGTGGCGGAAAAACTCTGTGCTGAACTCGCGAAATCATATATAGACAAAGGCATTCAGGTTGTAATTTCTCCCGCCGTCGGCGGTTTGATCGTTGGTCAGGAAATTGCCCGGGCGCTGGGCGTAAAAGCCATTTTCGCCGACAAGGTTAACGATGAACTTGTGTTGAAACGTGGTTTTTCAATCGCTTCCGGCGAAAAAGTGCTGGTGGCGGAAGACGTGGTAACTCGCGGCGGAAGAGTCCAGCAAACCGTTGATCTTGTCCGTTCGCTCGGCGGGAACGTAGCGGGAATCGCGGTACTCGTGGACCGCAGTGCTGGCAACGCGAAATTCGACGTGCCGCTGAAGAGTCTCTGCCAGCTCGAACTGGCAACTTACGAACCGGAAAGCTGTCCGCTCTGCAAAAACGGACTGCCGCTGGTCAAGCCCGGTTCAAAATCATAAGTAATTAATAAAATTTTATACGGTAGAAAATGTTCGGTTTTGTATTAAAAAGAATCTTCGGGACCAAGTCGGACCGAGACGTCAAAAAGCTCCAGCCGGTAATCGACGAGATCAACCGGTTTGAAGAAGAATATCAGCAACTCCCCGAAGAAGCGATCAAAGGCAAAACCGAGGAATTCAAGAAACGGCTTAAAGACGGCGAAACCCTCGACGACATCATGTGCGAGGCCTTCGCGCTGGTCAAAAATACCTGCCGCCGCCTGATGGGAAACAAAATCACCGTCTGCGGCAATGAAACGGAATGGGACATGATTCCGTATGACGTCCAGCTCATCGGTGCAATCGTGCTCCACCGGGGCAACATCGCGGAAATGGCCACCGGTGAAGGTAAAACCCTCGTGGCAACCATGCCGCTTTACCTGAACGCCCTCACCGGTAAAAACTGCCAGCTCGTTACCGTAAACGACTACCTTGCGCTCCGTGACGCCGAGTGGATGGGAACAATCTACCGTTATCTCGGACTCACCGTGGGCTGCCTTCAGAACCAGATGCCCCCGGACGTGCGCCGCGAACAGTACGCCTGCGACATCACTTACGGAACCAACAGCGAATTCGGGTTCGACTACCTGCGCGACATGGGCATGGCCAATGATGCCGAACATCTCGTCCAGCGCGATTATTATTTCGTGATCATCGACGAAGTCGACAGTATTCTTATCGACGAGGCCCGGACCCCGCTGATCATTTCCGGTCCAGCGGCAAAGTCAACCCACCAGTTCGGCAAGCTCAAACCACTGGTATCCAATTTATATCTCAAGCAGAACCAGCTCTGCTCGCGGCTGGTCCAGGAAGCCAGGAAAGTTCTCCAGAATCCCGAATCCTCCAAAGAAGACCAGGACGAAGCCGTTACCAAGTTGGTCCAGGTGCGGATGGGAATTCCTACCCATAAGCAGTTGATGCACGTACTCGAAGACGGCGCGATCCTCAAGCGGGTTGAAAAAGCGGAAATGTTTATCCGCAGTGACAACAACCGGGGACTGCTTCAGGAAGTACAGTCTACCCTTTACTTCGTCATGGACGAAAAAAGCCACGAAGCCGACCTGACCGACATCGGCCGCAACGAAATTTCCCCGAATGATCCCGAAGCTTTCATCCTCCCTGACCTGCTCAACGCTTTACATGACATTGACAACAATCCTGATTACTCCGAAGAACAAAAAATTAAGAAAAAGCAAGATTTTCAGGAAAAGTTCTCGCAGAAAAGCGAATCGCTGCACAACCTTTCCCAGTTGCTTAAAGCCTACTGCCTGTTTGAAAAGGACATCCATTACGTTGTCCAGGAAAACAAGGTAATGATCGTGGACGAACATACCGGCAGGTTGATGCCGGGCCGCCGCTTCAGCGAAGGTCTGCACCAGGCCCTCGAAGCCAAGGAAGGGGTCAAGATCGAGCGCGAAACCCAGACACTGGCGACAATCACCATCCAGAATTATTTCCGGATGTACGAAAAACTCGCGGGCATGACCGGAACCGCCGAAACCGAAGCCAACGAATTCCATCAGATTTATAAGCTCGATGTAACCGTAATCCCCACCAACCGGCCCTGTCAGCGCAAGGACTTCAACGACTGCATCTACAAGACCAAACGCGCTAAATTCGCCGCCATCGTGGACGAAGTTGAAGAGTGTCACGAACACGGCCAGCCTGTCCTGCTCGGGACGGTGTCGGTGGAAGACTCCGAAATTCTCAGCCGGATGCTCAAGCGCAAACGCATTCCGCACAACGTATTGAACGCAAAAAACCACCAGAGTGAAGCCGAGATCGTGGCCCGGGCCGGACAGCCCGGCGCGGTAACCGTTGCCACCAACATGGCCGGCCGCGGAACCGACATCAAACTCGGCCCCGGAGTTACCGAGCTCGGCGGCCTTCACGTTATCGGCAGCGCCCGGCATGACTCCCGCCGGATCGACCGCCAGTTGCGCGGGCGCTGTGCGCGTCAGGGTGACCCCGGTTCATCCCGGTTCTACGTGGCATTGGAAGACAATTTAATGCGCCTGTTCGGTTCCGACCGGATCGTATCAATCATGGAAAAATTCGGACTTGAGGAAGGCGAGGAACTTCAGCATCCCTGGCTGAACAAATCCATTGAAACCGCTCAACGCCGAGTGGAACAGCACCACTTCTCCATCCGGAAACGCACCTTGGAATTCGACGACGTGATGAACAAACAGCGCGAGATCGTATACGGTCTGCGGCGCGACGTACTGCTGGGCGATAATCCCCGCGAACTGTTGTTCGGAATCGTTGAAGACGAAATCAATGAGGCATTGGACCGCGCGTTTGAGCCGGTGGAAGGCAGCGAAGTGCCGTTCAACCGCGAGCTTCTGCTCAACTGGCTCCGCACCACTTTCCCCATCGGGTTCACCGAAAAAGACATCCCTGTCCACGAGGAAACTAAACTGCCGAACGAAGAAGAACTCCTCGACCATCTTCTCAAGAAGGTTGATAAAGCTTATGCGGCCAAAGAATCCGTGGAGGATGAAGAATCTCTCCGCTGGCTTGAACAGAATATCATGCTCGAAGCCATCGACCGGCTATGGCAGGAACACCTGCACGCCATGGACGAACTCCGCTCAAGCATCGGCCTGCGCGCCTATGCTCAAAAAGATCCCCTGGTTGAGTACAAACACGAGGGTTTCACGATGTTCCAGGCCCTGATGCAGGAAATCAACCAGGAAGTGCTGAACAACATGTTCCGTTCCGCCACCAGCCTCGCGGCCTTTGAACAGATTTTCCAGAACATGCCGCAGGAACTGATCCATGATTCCATCGACCAGCTTGGCGGAGGCATCCAGGGTCAGGCCTCCCCGGAACAGATGGCGGCAATGCAGGAACAGCAGGCTATGGAAGAAATGCCCGCCCCGGTAACCTATCGCCGCGAAGAACCGAAAGTTGGCAGAAACGATCCCTGCCCCTGCGGAAGCGGCAAAAAATACAAGAAGTGCTGCGGACAATAACCGGCCAGGCGGATTTCTGGACTAATACCGAATTGCGGTTATTCCTTAACCGGTGAGATTTTCAGCAGAGCAACGTCTTCGGGACTGATTTTCACCGTGATTCCCTTGCTGAGTTGTTCAGGCGTCAGGGAATCTTTTTTTCCGGTTGATACATCAGTCATCGAAACATTACCCTTGAATTTCCCCGGAATCACTTTGAACGCCAGAGGTTTTTTCGAAAAGTTAAAGATAGTAACGGCGGTTTCACCGTTAAGTTCCGACGCCCGATAAGCATAGGCGTCGTCAGAAATTTTTCCATCCGGAATAACTTCGACGTCCTTATCGCATCTTTTGCCTTTGCGGTAGAAATCCTCCAATGCCGCGATTTCCCGCATGGTTTTATCAATGGCAAGGAAATACTCGCCGTCGATCTTTACTCCCGGAAAGATGGCGTGTCCGACAGTCCCGGCGGAAGCGCCGTTGAGCATCGCCAGCCTGAACTGTCCGGGACTGAGGTCTTCGGCGGGAGTACGGGCGTATCTCCGCTGTTTAGGATCGCCCCGGCGCGCCAGCAGGGAGAACATCACAATCGGCTTTTTGAGTTTCGCGGTTATGGTGTCGAGAAAATTAAAAGCTTTTTTACCGTGATAGTAATAGAAGCTGGTATAGTGGCAGTCGAGGTATTTATCTGATAACCGGGTGTCCTTGGGAATATTCCAGAAGCGTGATTCGAAACCTGGCTTGTTGAACTCAACCACATAATCGTAGTCGGCAACCTTGGCTCCCGGGAAGTGTTTCTTTACCATTTTCGCGGCGTGTTCGACAATCGCATTGGTGTCACGGACACGGAATTCCGCCCACTGCTTCCGGTATTTCGCCTTGATCTCAGCCGGGGTTGCGTCGATCCCGGAAAATTCCTTGAACCTTTTCAGACATGCCGGGCAGTAACACCAGTCGTATGACTGCCACGGTTCGTAATCAAAAAGAACGAGTCCATCCTTTTTCAAGCCGCCCTTTCCGCAACAGCCGACAACACTGTTTTCGATAAGCTCAAGACCTTCTTTCGTACTCATGAAGGATGGACAAATCCTGCCTATCCGCCTGCCCTTGACATTGACGGCCTTAGCTTTATCGCCGTATTTATTGAAAGGCGTATCGAAAACAGCCACCCCCATCACCGTAACACATTTCCAACCGCGTTTTCCGCAAGTTTCGTCAACCACTTTGCGGAGTGTTTCATCTCCCCAGACAATACTTTCTTTAGCGGTAATTCCAGCTTCTTCATATTTTCTCAGCACTGAACCGAACAATTCATCGCCCCTCGCATTCATGTCGAAAGACGAAAACATGAAAACCCGGTAATTTCGGGGATTGGGAGTTTTCTTCATCGGCGGCAGGAACCGGAGCGTGAAACTCTTTTCCGGCCCTTTGGCCCCATTCGCAACCACATAGCACCGCGCCGGATAACTCCCCGGTTTGCCGTCGGCAGGAGCAAAAAGCGCGGTCAAAGCCCGGCAGTACCACGGTTTCGGCCTGATGTTCGCCAGCGCCCAGCTGCGGCAGTAAGTATAACGGCGCCATTTTTTTCCATCGCGGCTGAATTCAGTCACCATCGGTTTCACCGCCGGATTCTTTACACTCATGTGGTTGTTGAAGCATTGCAGAACTTTTGCATCAACGGGTAATTCGATTACAAAATCCGTTACCTTTCCAATCTGAACGTTTCCCCAGAAATCGAAAGTCAGGGAACAGGGGCTGTCGACAAACGAGTTAAAAATCTTTTTCCCATTGTTCCGGAAAGCGTTTCCTCCGGCAGGTTCGCAGGAAAATTCAACTGGAAACCGGACAACAGCTTTTTTCATCTTGACCTGACGGAAATCCGCATCGCTTGCCTGAACCGCGCCTTCTCCGGCGTTAAGAACCAGAACCTGAGCGGCAACTCCGCGTTTCGGAACCTGGAAATTAAGTTTATTATCCTTAAATCCGCCGGAAGCAGTCAACGGTTTTGTTTCAAATTCGTCAACAAGTTTCCCTTTGGCGTCAAGGATCCTGACCATCAGAACGCAGCGGCCTTTTCCGGAAGTTTTGAATTTGCATGAACAGGCAAAATCTTCCATTTCCTTTACCGGAATTTTCGGACTGATCAAACCGAAGCAAGCGGTTCCATCCTTCCATTCCAGGCTGCACACTCCGGATTTATCGTCCCTGGTTATCTTGTAGGTATTTTCGGCGCCGTCCGGAGTATAATCATTCCAGCTTTTTAATCCGGGCAGCAAGGACAGGATTTTTCCTTTTGCGCCCTTAAAAACCACATCTATTCCGGAAACGCGCAAAGTTCCCTTGCCATTAACCCGCAGAGAAAGCCGATACCATTCGACGCCTTTGTCCAATGTGGCAGAAGCGGTAATTTTTTTCCACCCCCCAACCATCCGGAGGATTTTCAACGACTTCCACTGCAAAGATTTTTTCTTGTCTTTGCCGTATCCCATGAAAACTATTTTGCCTTCACCGGGCAAATCATATTTGACGTCCATGGAAACCGATATCCCGGCGGCGCCAGCGGGAACCGGCCGGAAATCAGAACTGAGGACAACCCGGCTTTTCTCCTTGTCACTGGAGATTCTCAGGACCTTACCGGATGAACTGCCTTTTTCCGGTTCTTCCAAGCCAATAAAACCGTCTTGATTGGAATAACGCGCGGCATCCCATCCGACCGGGATTTTCAGGTTTTTCCAGTTCCTGGTTTTTCCGAAAACGGGAAAATCCCCGGTAATCGCCGTAGTTCCGGCGAGACAGACAAGTGCGAGTGCGGCAAGTTTCTTCAGATACATGGCTAATCCTTGATTTCTTTAAATTTTTTTACGATTTGCTTCCAGCGGTTACGGTTCAATTACCCCACGCTGGTATGATGTAAAATGCTCGGGAATGTCGGCAACGGTATACCCGCGGGTAAGCCAAACATTCATGGCCGTGGAGTCGCGATCCTCGGCATGTCCGTCCACGAATACGATATTTGACCGATTCCCATGCCGGTCACTCGGAAACCGGGAGGTATAGCTGGAAACATTTTTAATCAGGTAATAACCGATATTAAGGCCAAGATCAATATTCGCGGTGGTGGTTTGCTCTCCGAAGAGCATGGTCCTGGAAACCCTTTTCTTGATATTGGTAATCTTGGCGGGAGCTTTCCCCGGCCCATAACTTCCGGCGCTTCCCCAGGTTGCAGCCTCTACGGGATTCTCTATCCAGGACATGGGACCGTAGTAACAGGACCCGTATGAAAGATATTTGGTGCTTCCGTGGAATTTTCCGCCCGGACAAAACATAATAGAGCTTTCCCTGGTATAGTCGGCATTCGCGCTTTTTCCGAAAACTTCATAAAATTTCATGGCCCAGTAAATTTCACCGTCCTCACGAAGAGGCATAAAATAACCGTCGAAATCAGAAAGGTAATTAGCGGTTAACAGCCCCAGTTGCTTCAGATTGCTCTTGCAGACAATTTCCTGGCCTTTCTGTCTTGCCCTTTTCAAGGCCGGCAGCAACATGGCGGCAAGTATTGATATTATTGCTATAACAACCAGCAATTCAATAAGCGTGAATCGCGCTTTCTTTCCAGTGTGGATATTCATTCTCTATCTCCTTATGATTTAAGAATTTCTTATAATAACGGAATCCCTTTCAATGAATCCGCATGGAACCATGACCTCTTCTTCCCCGTCTCCGGCGCCGGGAAATTTATCCAACATCTTGAACGCCTCACTGACAAGTTTGCCGAAATCCTGGCTGATGGTAGTGTGCGGGGGCATCAGAAACTCTGAAAATCCCGGCGCTTCATATGAAATCACCGACATGTCGGCGGGAACTCTGATATTGAGCAGCCCCAGGAAGTAACATATTTTCATCGGCATCGCTTCTCCCCCGATAATCAACCCATCGGCGTCTATTCGCCTTATCGCTTTTGAAAAATCCTCAAACTCGTTCCTTCGATAATCCAACTCTATCACGGCAAAATCACTTTGCGGTATTTTCAGTTCGCGCGCGGCCCGGTTAAAAGCGTCTTTACGCTCGAAGATATTTATTGAAGGAGCAAGCGGCAGCACAATGGCCGGTCTCTTACATCCGCGTTCCACCAGGTATCTGACCGCATGCCGGATCGTCTCGTAATTTTCCGAACGAACGCCGCTCTGTCCCGGGGGAATGGTATTAATAAAAACAAACTTCGTATTACGGTATTTGCTGATATTCTTCAGTTTCGGCGTGGTGGATATGGAATAATCGATATAGTATTCGTCAAGCAGATCAAGGCAGTTTGAAGTAATTATCTGAAAACTGATGCCGTTCTTCGCGCAATAATCCCCGAACATCATCATCAGGCTTGCCGAATAGTTGTTGATAATATTCTCTCTGAACTCGTGAATGATCAACGCAACTCGCCGCACATGCGCGGCGCTTTTTGGAATGTAATTGATGTCACGGGCAATTTTTTTAACCAGATCGGCGGTTTCCGCCTTGATATAGGGGTGTCCGTTAAAAACCCTTGAGACGGTGGTAACGGAAACATTGGCCTTTTCCGCCAGTTCCGCTATGGTAGTTTTTTTCATTCCAAGCACCTTTAAAACGCAATTTATGAAATTATTTTCATATTCATTCTACCACTTATTTTAAAATTATGCAATACTCCTTGGGGGTTTTATGAAACTTTTTTCATATTTTTTTCTCACCTGCGTCACAAGCCGGAAATTTATCGCTTTTCCACACTGGCGAAAATGCGGAAACATGCTAAATTTCAATTTCCATCCGTTATTATTCCGGGGTAAAAAATTATGCATGGCGATGAAAGTTCTGTTGAGCTGGGTACGATGGCGCTGCTCAAGCGTCTGGCGATTTTGTTATTAGTCAGTCTGGGGGTTGGATTTGGCGGAGTGGCGCTTTCCCTGACCTCGCTTCAAGCGATTTCCTGCGCGGTATTTATAGCGATTATAATGGGAACGCTGTTCTTCTGGAACTTCCGTCTGGCGATTGCTTTCATCGGACTTTCCGTGCTGATCCTTACCAGTTCCCTCGATATCGATACATTCGTGCAGTCTTCAGCATTGGAAGTGATCCTGTTCCTGGTGGGCATGATGATCATCGTGGGAGCGTTGCGCGACCTCGGTTTTTTCACCTGGATCGTGCAGCTTATCGTATCGATGCCGAATATTTCCGGGAGCAAATTCATTGCGGTAACATCGATTGCGTCGGCGCTGCTGGCCTGCGCGGTTGACGAAGTTACTTCGATCATTTTCATTTCCACGCTGATTTTCCAGGTTTGCGAACGGCTCAAGCTCAATCCCACGCCGTATATCATTATCTGCGTTCTCTGCACCAACGTGGGCAGCGCGGGAACGATGATGGGCAACCCGGTGGGTATTTACATCGGAACCCAGGGCGGATTGACCTTCGGCGACTTCATGACCTGGGCATTCCCGATCATGCTGCTGGCGCTGTTTGCGACCGTAGTTCTGACCATGATCTACTATCATAAAGATTTGAAGGAATTCGACAATCGTCTCAAGGACCGGATGGCGCGTGACTTAAGCCTGGTCCCGAAAGTGGACGTCCCCTACAAGCAGGGACTGGTATTATTGATCTTCACGATCGCCCTGATCGCCTCGCACCATCAGCTTGAAAATCTTTTCCATCTCGGCAAGAACAGCATTCTCCTGATCGCCCCGCTGATCTGTTCCGGAGTGGTAATGATCATCCGCCGTCAGCGCGCACGGCATTACGTCGAACGCGAAGTGGACTGGTGGACGCTGCTGTTCTTCATGCTGCTTTTCGCTATTGCCGGAACTTTGGAACATACTCACGTAGACCTGGTGCTGGCGGAAAACTTCTCAAAACTCTGCGGAACCAGCCTCGGGGCGCTGATCCCATTCGTGATGTCGGTTACGGCCGTCGGTTCGGCCTTCGTTGACAACGTTATTTTCGTGGCGGCGTTCTGTCCTGTAATCGAACAGCTTTCGGTATATGTGAAGGACCTGCCATTGTGGTGGGCGCTGCTGTTCGGGGCGTGTTTCGGCGGCAACATCACCATGATCGGAAGCACCGCCAACATCGTGGCGCTCGGGATGCTGGAGAAACGCTCACATATCCATGTAGGCTTCATCCAGTGGCTGAAAGTCGGTTTCATTTCCGCTCTGGCCGCCACGTTAATCGGCTGGGTGTGCCTGCTGCTGGTTTCTCCCCTGATGCCTGACCGCTTCGCCCAGGTCGGATTCAAGGATTTCCGGGAAAAGGCCGCCGCAAGATTCTCCGGAAAAAACGTAACCCTTAAGGCGGAAATGGGCAAAACCGCCGATGAATGGCTGCTGCCGGACATCCATCCGGAAAACTATATTTGTGTAAAATTGTACCGGCCCGGAGTAAAAGCACAGGAAAAGGAAACGCTCCTGGCATATATTGCAAAAGGATCAAAAGCGGAAGCTTACTGGCACAGCCATATCAATGACCCGCTGCGTTACGCGGTTCTCAAAGGCCGTGCCTGGCATGCTCCCGTAAGCAAATCATTATATCCGGCCGCAATTGTTGTCGAGGACCTGTCGCCGGTGGCCGCGAATAACAACAAAACTCATTAGCTAAACCGGATGAAACATGCAGGAAGTACTGCTCTCCACGATAATCGGAATCACGGTGCTGCTGTTTATCGCCTCGCTAGCGGCAATAATTTTTAAAAGGATCAATTTCCCTTATACAATCGGCCTGGTGATAATCGGTATCCTCCTCGGGTTCCTGTCGTCCGACTTCAAGGCTCTCATCCACATTGACAAAGCGCAGCTGACCCCGGAACTTATCCTTTATATCCTGCTGCCGGTGTTGATCTTCGAGTCATCGGTCAACATCGACGCGCCAAAACTGATAAAAAATATTTCCCCGGTGATGGCCCTTGCCGGCCCCGGACTGCTGCTTTCAACCGTGCTGATCGCCGTTCCGATGGCGGTATTCACCCCGTTGAGCTGGGGCAATGCGTTCCTGTTCGGCGCGTTGATCTCGGCAACCGACCCGGTGGCGGTAATCGGGCTTTTCAATCAGCTAGGAGCCCCAAAACGCCTGAAACTGCTGGTCGACGGCGAAAGCCTGTTCAATGACGCAACCGCAATTGTGGTTTGCAACATCATCAAGGCCGCGGTTATCAGCGGCGCCGCGTTCAGTTTCTTTACGATTGCCAAAGGCGCCTGGGAATTTTTCTATGTTTTCTTCGGCGGCATAGCAGTAGGCGCGATTCTCGGATACCTGATGATCTTTCTTTTGAAGTTCGTCCGCGACGATCCGATTGTCGAGGTTGCTTTTTCCACGGTAGTTGCCTATACCGCGTTCATTGTGGCGGATCACTATCTCGGGGTGTCCGGGGTGATGTCGGCGATGGGGGCCGGAATCGTTTTCAGCTGGTTCGGGACCACAAGGTTAAGCCCGGAGGTCCGCGACTATCTGAAAAAGTTCTGGGGCTTCGCGGCTTTCGCGGCCAACAGTTTTATCTTCCTGCTGCTCGGTTTCGATGAAAAACTGCTGTTGTCGAAACTCAGGGAATACCCGCGCTATATCACGTTTATTATTGTGGGCATCATTGCCCTGCTGTTTTCCCGGGCGGTGGTAGTCTACGGCATCGTTCCCCTGCTAAGATACGTGCCGAAGGCACAGAATATCAATCTGAAATACCAGACGGTAATGTTCTGGGGCGGACTTCGCGGCGCGGTTCCGATCGCCCTGGTACTGAGCCTGCCCGTTGCAATCGGCAGCGACCAGCTCAACATCATCATGGCACTGACTTTCGGCTCGGTACTGTTTACATTGCTGGTACAGGGAACCAGCATGGGCTGGCTGATTCATCTCCTCGGCCTCGACAAACAGGGAATCTACGAAAAAGCCTCCAGGATACAGGCCATGCTCGCCGCCAGAAAACACGCCCTGGAAAGACTGTCGAAACTCGACCGGAAAGGCTATTACTCAAAGGACGAAATCAAGGATTTCATGCATTTTTATTCAACCGGAAACCTTCATACTAAAAAAGTCCTTCACAAAATCCGGGAGGACGAGGATTTTCCGAACGAGGCCCTGCGGCAAGTAGTATGGACCAGTATTCTATCGGTGGAGCATCAAACCTACCGCGAACTTCTCGACAAAGGTCTGCTCAGTGAAAAAGTTTTCCGGGAACTGATCCGCGAAGTGGAACTTCGCACCGAGCACCATGTCAGCGATCCCCCGGCAAAAATAATCAAGGCTTTACCGGTTGTATTCAAGGTCGAAGGATTCCTGTTCAAGCTGATGGAAAAGGCCGCCCCTAAATTCTGGCTGGCAAAACGGATACTGCGCCAGATGCTGACTTTCGACTTTGAAAAAATCTCCGCGATAATAATCGCCTGGACACGCCTCACCCCCATATTTGACGATTACCGTAAATTGTTCCAGGAATATCCCGAACCAATCGAGAATTGCCGGAAATATTATGACGAATTGTACAAATTCGCGGAATTGCGCTTGAAGGCTATTGAACACAAGTTTCCGGAAGAAATCGACTTCGTCAAACGCCGCAACCTTCTCGAAGGCACACTGGACGCCGAACGGGAAACTATCGAGGCAATGGGGCTGCACGGCGAAATTCCGGAAGCTGTCGGCAACAGCCTGATCAGCGAACTGGACAACACCCTCGCCAAGGCCAGAAAAGCTCAGCGGCTCGACAATCTTGCCGATTTCGAAATTTCCTGAAGCGTTTCGCGGCTCGGAACCTTGCACGAAATGATCAATACTCCCAGAAATTTGCACCCTTCCGGCATAAATATTACCATTGTCCCATTGAAAAGATCAAAAACCGACGAAGATATTTCCTTCAGAAATGGCGTGCTAATCGTTCTGAACTGTTTTCTCGGGGACAGGATCATGGTAAACTTTTTCACGCCGTCATCGCTGAGCATCTGCAATACCTGAAATAATTCCTTATCGGATTTCACCTGCATGATCCGGTATTTATAAAACATTGACGCCATCTCCTCCGGCAGCCAGAAAATATCACTGACAATCACATCGGGTTTTGCCGCCGACACTTTGGCAAGAATTTGCTTCGAAGCCGATTTTTTCACCGCCAGCGTCCTTATTCCCTCGAGCTGATTGGAAAAACTCACCAGAAGCAACCACGCCAGGAAAGTTGAAACCAGCAGATTAACCATAAAATCCGCCTTCCTGGTCATCCTGAAAAACGCATATGCGCACAGCGGAATCAGCAGCGGATACAGCGCCAGGTAATTACGCGGCCCCCAACAGACCGCCGGGTCGCGGCGGTTCAGCAGCAGACAGGTAATCACAATGAACGCAACCGAAAAGATCATGATGAATCTGACACGCCGTTTCCGCGCCGAAATCAGTACATTGAAGTTAAGTAAAATAAAGATCAGGAACGGCGTGGAGGAAAAAAGTCCGCGGGTAAACAAGGTATTGAAAACCGGCTCCGGGTTCAGCCATAACCCGATGGATAAAATCCCTCCGGAAATCGCCGAGCAGAACATTATCACAAGTTTCGTATATTTCAGACTGC
The DNA here is from genome assembly GCA_963678815.1 of Victivallales bacterium. Classification (GTDB taxonomy): domain Bacteria; phylum Verrucomicrobiota; class Lentisphaeria; order Victivallales. The sequence goes on along the minus strand of OY787460.1, from coordinate 447,381 downwards.
ACCAGCGTCTGCTCAACACTCCCGGCAGAATCGCGACGATGTTCGGCAGAACCAGCAGGATTGCCCAACATATATTTCTCAGCCCGAACGTATTAAACTCGAACAGGAACACCCGGAAATTCCGGATTATCCCGAGAATTTTCATGTCAATTGATGACGCGGAATCCAGCGCGTGATACCTGGCCGCGTGAATTCCAAGGAAGTGTCCGTAAAAATACCAGTTCGCCAGCCACAGACCGACCAGGACAATCCCGCCCCCCATTGCAAAAACCGCCACCCGTTTACGGTTCTTCAGCGACAGGACAAGCCCGATTCCGGCAGCGGCAAGCAACACATATCCCTCCTCGCGCAAAAACGTGGAAAGTCCGATCAGCATCCCCCCCCAATACAACAAGAACCAGTTGTTTTCCCGGCGCAACGCTTTCAACAGTAAAATTAATCCGCACAGCGCCAGCGCCGCGGCAGGAAGCTGTTCCCAGAAAACCAGCGAATAGAACCATATCGGAGTTGCAAACGCGGCAACCAGAAAAGTCCATCCCCAAAGGTTGGGAAGCTTTAATTCCCGCGCAACCGTCCGGGTAAAAAAGACACATAGCAAACCGCCAATCAAAGCCGGCAGATACAGCCCGAAAACCCCGATGAAACGGAAAAGCCATGCCGCCAAAAATGGAAAATAGGCGGGAAAATATGATACATAATGGTCACCGGTCCTGACAAAATGGAAAAAAGAATCGGGAAAAAACTTTTGATACGGGTCGATTTTCCTGGCGGGATATTCGATTGCAAGCCCGTTGCCCCGCGCAAAATTCTCCGCCTGAATGAACTTGTTCCCGGCATCGGTTATCCAGAATACCTGTTTGGGCAGAACAAACAAAATTACTGCGTAGATCACCGCAACCAGGCAAAAGATAATTGCAGCTTGTGATTTACGGGTCATGGTTTTTCACCTGACTATTCGCCTGAAGCGGCCTCGAGTTTTTCAATCCGGTCGAGCAAGTCGAGAACCAGCCCCATTGACGACCAGCTTACGCCCAAATCATAGTGCAGCCGGAGCATTCTCCGGACGCAGGCAACGGTTTCCACCTTGAATACCGGAACTTTTTTCTTCGGTTCCGGTTTAACCAGTTCCAATGTCACCAGACGTTCCACTATTTTCGGCTGCGCCCCCGTGAGGATCGCCACCTGATCGAGTGAAAGGTATTTCCCGAACCGGCGCTCATAGTCGGATATCTGAATTTTCACACATTCGCGATATTGCATTTTCATTGTCACTCCTCCGGTTACCTGGGACTGAATTTTGAGATTTTAGCCAACTCTTCGAACAGCTCTTTTTCCCGGTCGCTGAGTTTTTTCGGCACCACGATCTTAACCACGGCGAACAAATCGCCTTTCTCTTTTTTCCGGTGCAATCCCTTTCCGGCCAGCCGGATGCGCTGTCCGCCCTGGGTTCCGGCGGGAACTTTAATGGTCGCTGCTCCGTCGAGAGTGGGAACGGAAACTTTTGTCCCAAGGGCCGCTTCCCACGGAGCAAGTTTCAGCTCGGTTTCGAGATCGTGTCCTTTCACCTGAAAAGTCGGGTGCGGGGTAATGTGAATCTTCAGGTAAAGGTCACCCGGTTCACCGCCGTCGTATCCTGAACCGCCTTTACCGCGCAGCCTTATCCTCGATCCTTCAGTAGTTCCCGGCGGAATGCCGAAATCCAGCTTTCGCGGCTTGCGGACAACCTGCCCGTCCGGTTCCATCTCGGTAACCTGGAAATTCACGCTCTTCTTAACGCCGCGATATGCTTCCTCCAGCGGAATCTCAATTTCCGCTTCAATATCCTGACCTTTCACCGGAGGCGGCGTCCACTGTCCGTCTGTACCCGGACCGGCCCCGCTGAACCGTCCCGCGCCGCCAGCCTTTCCGCCGAACATCGACGAAAAGAAATCACTCATATCGCCATAATCTTCAAAGGAAAAATTACGCGCGCCTCCGCTGCCCGGCGAACCCCGGAACTCATAGTAAAAACCGCCCGGACCGGTCCCGCCGCCACCCGGAGGAGGGGTAAAATCCTGACCATGTTTCCAGTTGCTGCCGAGGTCATCGTAACGTTTGCGTTTATCGGGATCGCTAAGAACTTCGTATGCCTCGGAAACCTCCTTGAACTTGTCGTCAGCGCCCTTTTCCTTGTTGACGTCCGGATGATACTTCCTGGCTAGCTTGCGGTACGCCTTTTTAATGGCCGCGGCATCCGCATCGCGCTTAACGCCCAGGATTTCGTAATAATCTCTAAACTTAACCGACATATTTAATTACAACTCCTGTATTAACCGTTTATGAAAACGATAAAACCAAATTACAAATTTTCAACCCGGGATTGTCCCTAGACGATAACTGCATTTTCACGCTTTGCCGAGAATGCGGAAAATAATTGTTCCTTGGACATTGGATATTGGTTATTGAGTCTTGGTTTTTGCCTTGGATCTCAAATTTGCGCCGAGGGTTTGAAGGCTTTCCGAGCAATCGTACTGATCCAGCATTACTTCGATAATCGCGGTGTTTTTCGGGTCACTGTTGATCCGGGCTATCGCGGTCTCCAATTCCTCCTCGGTGCGAACCTGCATTCCCCAGCCGCCGCCAAACGCTTCCGGAAGCTTCGAGTAATGCCAGTTGGGAATGTCGTTATATTCGCCGTCGCGGATCACCCGTTCGATGGTGTACCCCCGGTTGTTCATGATGAATATCACCGGATTGAGCTTGCGGCTGATTATGGTGGACATCTCCTGTGCGGTCATCTGAAGCGCGCCGTCTCCGATAACCAGCACCGGGCGCCGATTCGGGGCTGCAAGTTTCACCCCGAGCGTGGCAGGCAGACTGTAACCGATCGAGAGGTAAAATGCCTGGGCGATAAATTCCACATCCTCCTGCAAATACATGTTCGCAAGACAGAAAAGGGCGTCCCCGGTTCCAGCCATCACGATATTGTCGCCGTCAACGCATTCCGACATCCGCTGGTAGAACCGTTTGACGGTGATATCGGTATTTTTCCGTGCGGCATATTTCTTTTCGAGGTTGGCGGACGGATGCGGCCACGGCAATTTCCGGAGTTTGCCTTTCGGGAGTTTTTTGCGAAGTCCGGCAATAAAATCGGCCAGACTCACACTCGGATATAGGTGGTGGCTGATCGCAACCCGGTCGGAATTGGCGATGATCATTTTTTCACGGGGAAGACTGCCGCTGACTACGCCGAAATTCATATCTGTCATCAACGCACCCAGGTTCAGGATTACATCAGCTTCGTCAAGCAGTTCCCTGATACCGGGAGCGGCGGAAAGCCCGCAGTAAACGCCCCGGTATTGCGGATGCCGCTCCGGCAGGATCGACTTACCGAGCATGGTGGTGCAGAACGGGAACCCGGAATGATTTACCAGGCCGAGAAGTTCGTCGCGAATTCCGAGCCGGTGACTCTCGATTCCCGCCAGGATTACCGGCTTTTTCGCCTTTTGCAGTCTCGCAGCGGCTTCATTCACGGCTTCTCCGGCGATCTCCGGCATACTCCGGATGGTGGTATCAACCTTGAAAGACGGCGAAGGAGATTTACAGGGAGCATCCACCATGTCCATCGGCAGTTCCAGATACACCGGACGCCGCAGCCGGAGACAAATTGCAATGGTTTCGTCGATCTGTTTAGGGGCGTCTTCCGGGTTGTCGAGTACCGCCGAAGCGCTGGTAACCTCGCGGTAGATATGGGACTGCAATTTAAGATCTCCCACGGTATGATGCAGCAGATTGGTTTCCACTTTGTGTCCGGTCTTGGGCGCGCCGCTAATCACGATCACCGGCAGACGTTCGGCGGCGGAACCCACTACCGCGTTGAGCAGACTGAAGCCCCCTACCCCGTAAGTGACACTCACCGCGCTTACCCCATTCACCCGGGCATAACCGTCGGCGGCATATCCGGCATTTAGCTCATTGCAGCATCCCACCAGTTCCAGCTTGCTTTCTTCCAGACGGTCGAAAAAATCCAGCACGTAGTCGCCGGGAATCCCGAAAATGTGCTTAAGCCCAATCTGTTCCAGCCGCCGGATAAGATACTTACTAACCGTCGATTTCCTGATATTCCTAGGCATGTCTCCCTCCCTAATAATTCAGTTTGACTGGCAGAATATAACCTCTCCACAGATAAATTCCCTCCCATCATAACGATTTTACCCATTTTGAATTTTTCATTTCCCCACCAGAGAGGTATTGAGCGTATTAGAATTTTTTTAATAAGCAATAAACCTGGCAAAATGTTTTCTTGGAAATATAAATAAATTCAAGTCAGAAATTGGATGTAAGTTACCAGAAGATTATAAATAATTTATCCTTAGATATAATGGAGCAATTCCGGAAACCGATATTTTCACTATTACACCTGAACTTGAATGTGGAATAAAAATTTATTTGGCTAGACTTAACCTATGTGCTTGCATATAATGTTTTGATATTTTCCGATTTACATCAAATTGCAATTTGATGAATTCTGGTTAGTTCGCTTGCCAGCTGTCTTTCCGCTTCGCGGATGTCATAAAGCTCCTGAAGTCCAAGCCAGAATTCAGCGCTATTGCCAAAAAACTTGGCCAGCCTCACGGCGGTATCGGCAGTAATTCCACGTTCACCTTTAACAATAGCATTAATCCTCCGGACGGGAACCCGGATTTCACGGGCAAGTCCGCTCTGGGTAAGGTTATAGTCTTCAAGAAATTCTGCAAGTGCAAGTCCAGGATGTACGTTAGTTGAGTCAATCATGGTAATTTTCCTTTCAGTGATAATCTGTAAATTCAACGTTTTCCGCGCCAGTCTCACTCCATGAAAAACAAATCCGATACTGCTTGTTTATCCTTATGGAGTATTGCCCTTTCCGATTTCCGCTCAGCTTTTCCAACCGGTTTCCTGGTGGTAACAGCAAATCCTCTACTTTCTCCGCCAAATGAATATACCGCAGTTTCAATAATGCTTTTTGTTGAACTCCGCCGTCAAGTTTTATCCGTTGACCATTCCATATTTTTTCAGTTGTTTTATCTTTAAACGATTTTATCATGCCTTTAACCTTTACAGCAAAACCAATAGAGTATAACCCCAAAAGTTATTTTTTCAAGACTGTAATCCCCGTTTGACGCTTCAGATAATAATAACGACAAATATTTTATGGAATAATTGACAATGGCTGACTTTGAAAAAAGAAAAAAAGAATTAGCAAAAGTTTTAAAGGAATTTACGGATGCCAAACATCAGAAAATGGTAAAAGATACCTTTGGGAAAGTTAAGGGATGTCATGAAAGACTGAAAATACTTATAAAAACCCTGGACGGCGCATCAGTTGCCGTCAATCGTAAAAACTGGGATGAAGCGGAAGAAATTTACAAAAAGATTTATTTCAACACTGGAAACCTGAGAATCAAACGAGCTTATTCAAAAGGAGAATTTGTATCTTTTCTGGATAAACACAATAATCAATTCAAGTTTGCCGCTGAAAAATTGCGGAGGGCGAAAAATCTACTGGACAAACTGGTTAAACCGTGTGAAAGAACCATAAAAATATATGATAATATCCGCAAAATCGCACATGTTGTTGCTCATTCGGAAATTCGACGTCAGCAAATGAATGCTTTGGAGTCCACGGATGATTACCGCAAATATTATCGTAACATCGCGTCAGATTTCTCAAAATTATCCAGCGTACTCAAGGGGATTTCCGGCAAAATGCCGCCGGGAGCCAGGGAATATTGTGAATTTATCTTTGACGTTGCGAAAAAAACCGAGGCTGCGGCAAAAATTGTCGATAACCATACGAAAAAAATCATTGACCTTACTAAAGAAATGGATGGTCTGCTGAAAAAATAGGCAGTAAGAAGATGAATTTCTATTCAAGAGATGATCTTCTTAAAATGATGCAAAAAGAAGGAGATATCAATAAGGTATTTGACACCCGTTATGGCCGTCCGAAATAACAGGTTGCCATGGTAAATCGCCTTTTTTCTGTTTTTTCCAGATATTCAATTTTTCAAGAACTCTTGCCGCAGCTATTTTTTCCTGCGTTCCGGCATGCTTGTTCAGGATTGAATATACCTGCTCCTGCGCCTTGATTGCTTCAGAAAGACGCTTCATGTCATGCAAGACTACGGCATACCCTCCAAGGCAAACGGCATACATCGATGAATTTTCTCCATGCGCAGATTGGGCATGTTTAATTGCAAGTTTTGTATATTTTAGTGCTTCCTTGAGATGACCAGCTCGATAATATGCCATACCAAGCATGTCCAAAACTTTTGTCATTACCTTTTTGCTTTCTTTATGACCTTTGATCAGCCCAAATGAGTTTTGCAGATATACGGCGGCATCGTTAAACCTGGCTTTCTCCATCATAATTTCACCAAGCACAAAATAGCAAAGTCCCTTGTCAAAATCATCAAGTTTGTTTTTTTCTGACCTTTTCAAGATTTCATTGAAATACAATTCCGCAACATCTAATTTATTTTCTTTGAATGCAGAAGTTGCTTTTTTCTGTACCTGCTCATCGGTCAGCAAAGACAATGTACTTTTTATTTTTTTCAAATGCTCCACTTTATTTTCTTCTCCATGCAGGATTACCGAGAAAAACAGCAAAAGGACAACGATTGTCAACTTATTGAACACTATTAAACCTTTTCATTTTATACAAATATATATTGCAGGCTTAAAGTTTCAAATCCACATTTATACCAAGTTGGTATTTTATCCCGCAACATGATAAATTGGGCGTATGAGAATATTGTTGATATGTGCTAATGTAGCGGAGAGTCCTTACGCGGTTTATCCGCTGGGAATGGGAGTGATAGCTAAATGCCTGGAAGAAGCCGGACACGAAGTCCGGCAGTTTGATTTTCTGGCGTCCGGGGGCAGTTTTGACGCCGTGAGAGAAGCGGTTGCCGGGTTCAGTCCGGAGTTAGTGGGAGTTTCCATTCGTAACATCGACGACGTAATCTCCACCAGCGGAAAATGCTACACTGGCGCCGCGTCAGAAATCACTAAAACGGTCAAGGAAACTACCTCCGCACCGGTGGCAATGGGAGGTTCGGGGTTTTCGCTGCTCCCCCGTGAAATCCTTGAAGCATCCGAAGCTGACTACGGGATCATCGGCGAGGGGGAAACCGCGTTTTCCGAACTGGCTGAAAAACTGTCGGAAAACAATCCGCCTGAAAATAAAATATTCAAACCGGAGCGGCCATGCGGAAGCATCGGCGGCGCGGCGTACCAGCCGGAAATCCTGGAATTCTACCTTAAACGCGGCGGATGCGCCCCGATCCAGACTAAACGGGGGTGTCCGCGCCAGTGCGCCTACTGCAGCTACCCGCACCTGGAAGGAACGAAGATACGTCCGCGCGATCCGGAAAGCGTAATTGCCGACATCGAGTTACTTACCGGCAAATTTCCGGCAAAGCTTATCTTTTTCACCGACTCGGTTTTCAATGACGATTCCGGACACTATATGGAAGTTGTCGAAGCAATGCGCGAACATAATATAAATTTCCCCTGGACGGCATTTTTCAGACCCGGAAACCTAAATAAAACAGCGGTTAGAGCAATGCGTGAAACGGGACTGTCAACCGCCGAACTCGGGGCCGACGCCGCAACCAACGCAACTTTGACCGCCCTCCGCAAGGGCTTCACGTTCAAGGAAGTCGCCGCCGCCAACGACCTGTTCGCGGCACACGGCGTCACTCCGGCACATTACTTTATTTTCGGCGGACCGGGAGAAACAAAGGAAACCGTGAAGGCCGGAATCGACAACATCCTGCAGCTTGATAACAGCGTATCGCTTATTACGTCCGGGATCAGAATATTTCCCGGCACTCAGTTATACGACCGGGCAATACAAGAAAAAATTATTTCGCCGAACTCAAATCTGCTCGAACCGGCGTACTATTTTTCTCCGGACATCGAACGGGAATGGCTCGAAGATACATTGCATGAAGCCTTCAGCTGCCACGTGCGATGTATCTACCCCCCGGACGCAATGGACGACAAATTGAAGTTGCTCCACCAACTCGGGCATTCCGGCATGGCCGTAGATTTGCTGGTAAAATCAAATAACAAACGCAGGAAAAGTTAAAATCAGGTTCAAGGGTTTGACATGACTCTTACATTCTTTTATTGTAAGGTTCAATATTTTCAAAACTCAGGAGCAACAATGCAGTTCATCAAATCAGCTTTATTAATACTTATACTGGCCGTACTGCTGGCCGGATGCACTACGGGGGACCGTCCGTCGGCGCCTGAAGACAGCGGCGGAATCGCCGGACTGGGTTCCAGCGCGATTTCAGGAATCCAGAGCATGTGGCTTAAGGCCAATCTGGCGGTTTACGAGATCGGCGACCTGAAAATCAGGATCACGCCGCCCAAAGGAGTCAAGATCGAGGATGTGGAAGTGTATCTGAACAATCTTTTGATCGGCAACGCACCGTCAAAAGAATTCGTTTTGGTACTTCGGCGCGGCATGCACACTCTCAAGGTTACCGCTCCCGGGTGCGCCAATTACGAAGAACGGTTCGTGTTGCTGGGCAGGCCCAATAATCAGTTTCTCAATGTGGAACTCAAAAAAGCGCTCGGTAACATAAAATGAATTTTATACGCATATTCGCACTTCTGCTCCTGGCGGCCGCATGTCAGCTGATGACCGGCTGCACCAACGTCACGGAGATTTACATTTACGACGACAGCGGTTTCGAGCGGAAAGTGGCACGGGTAGTGCAGGACTCCGACGGGGTGGCGGATTATGACGATAAGGCCAACAACCGTATAATCGTGGATACCAGATACAATGCCAAGGCCGGAAGTGAATCAATCGCGGAATACTTGAAAAACCAGTCTAACAAGAAATAATCATGAAATATTTATGGATAACCGCCATCGGTTTAATGCTTTTGCTTCCCGCATGCACTTACAATACCGAGATTTATACTTATGATGAGAACGGCATTGAGAAAAAAGTCGCTCGCGTATGGCAGAACCGGGAAGGACTGGCCACCTACGAAATGCGTAAGGAAAAAGTTACCATAAACGTCGATACCCGGCACAAAAACTGGTTCGAGCGCAATATTATGCCGCTGTTCGGCTGGGCAGCCGACAATCCCCCGTGGTAATCCTGTACAATCATCAATATCCAACTGTCAATTATTTCCGGTTAAGCCCGGTATCAGTTAAATAGTCTGCCATAAATGCTTTTCCGCATAAATCCCGGCAAAATGATACAGGAAAGTTTCGAAAAACTGTCCGGCTGGTTTTGCATTAAGTAGTTTTCAGGATAAATTAATAGTTTATTTGTGTCAAAAGATTAAAAATCACATAAAACAACAAGGATATGATTATCATGCCCGCAGATGCATTGAAAGACGCGATCAAGGAAAACCGTACGGAACTTGAGCCGTGCTCCTGGAAAATCGAGTACACCATTCCCGGCACAGTTCTGGATAACGAATGTGAAGTAGTGCTCAAGGAATTCTCGAAAGTTGCCGAACTGCCCGGTTTCCGTAAAGGCAAAGCCCCGAAGCAACTTATCAAGAAACGCTTCCAGGACAGAATCGACGACGAACTGGTACAGCGTTGCGTTTACACGGCTTTCCAAAAGACTTCGGAAGATGAAGAATTCGAGATTGTCTCCTACGCCATGCCGAAAGACACCAAACCGGAATACAAAGCCGGCGAAGACCTTGCTTTCGAAATAACCTTTGACACCGCGCCGCAGTTTGAGCTCCCCGAATACAAAAAACTCGAAGTGGCAATCACCAAGCCCGAAATCGCCGATAAAGATATCGACGCAAAGCTGGAAGAATTCCGCGAAATGTATGCCGACTACGTAAACGTGGAAGGCGCCGCCGAAGCCGGCGACATGCTCAAGGTTAATTATTCTTCTGACTTTGAACTTCCCGAAGAAGCCTCCGCCACGCTGAAGCGTCAGGTGGAAGCCGAAGAAGGCTGGATATGGCTTAACGAACCTGAAATCATCCCTGGGGCCATCAAAGCACTCACCGGCGCGGAGAAGGACAAAGAATACACTTTCACCGCCGAATATGCCGAAGACTACCGGGAAGCTGATCTTTCCGGCAAGAAAGTTGAATACAAAGTTAAAGTGCTTGAAGTCCAGCGCCGCAAACCCCTTGAAGATGACGAACAGCTCTGCACCAAAATGGGCGTGAAAGACATGGCCGCCCTCCGCGAACGCGTTTCCCGAAGCCTCGAAATGGAAGGCGCACAGAAACAGCAGGGCGAAATCCGCACTCAGGTGCTGGATAAACTGATCGAGCAGATTGACGACTTCCCGATTCCGCCCAGCGTTCTCGCCCAGGAAGTCCAGAAGGAACTACGGCAAATCGCCAACCGCGAAGTGAAAAAAGAAGAAGACGCCAAGAAGTTTCAGGATGATATCGACAAGTTTAAGGAAGAAGCCGAAGAAGCGGCAAAAAAACGCATGAAGCGCGCATTCATCCTCCGGGAAATCGCCAAACGCGAAGACATCAAGGTTGAAAACTCGGAAATGGACGCCCAGCTCAAAAACTACAGCCGTTACTACGGTTATCGCGCTAATGAATTGCGCCGCTACATGGAACAGAGCGGCCGCATGGACGATCTCCAGCTTGACATGCTGATGGAAAAAGTTACCGGATTCCTGGCGGACAACGCCGAAATCAAGGAATCTTAAGACGTTTCCTTGCCAATTGCAAATTAGCGGTTATAATCTTTGAAGCCGTCGGCAATGCCGTCCGGTTTCAATTTTGACACATTATAAACAGGGGAATCAGGAAATATGAAGAATTCAATATTAGTGCCGATGGTGGTTGAACAAACCGGTCACGGTGAACGCGGATACGATATCTATTCACGGCTGTTGAAAGACCGCATCGTCCTGCTCGGAACTCCCGTGGACGACAATGTGGCAAACCTTATCGTGGCGCAGTTGCTGTTTCTCCAGTCGGAAGATCCGAAAAAAGATATTGATTTCTACATCAATTCCCCCGGCGGCTCAGTTACCGCCGGCCTGGCAATTTACGATACCATGCAAGTCCTCAGTTGTGACGTAAAAACCTACTGTGTAGGTCAGGCCGCCAGTATGGGCGCGGTACTCCTCTGCGCCGGGACCCAAGGCAAGCGTTACGCTCTTCCCAACGCCCGGATCATGGTGCATCAGCCGTGGGGAGGAGCCCAGGGAAGTGCGGCCGATATCGACATTCAGGCAAGGGAAATCCTCCGTCTGCGCGAAATGCTCAACAAGATCATTTCCAAGCACACCAAGCAAACCCTGAAAAAGATTTCCCAGGATACCGAAAGAGACTTTTTCATGTCCGCCGATGAAGCCGTCAAGTACGGCATTGTTGACCACGTTCTTACCGGCGGTAAAAAATAACCCGATTTTTGAGGTGTAATTATGGCAAAACGAAAAGACGGCGAAAACGAAGATATGCGATGCTCGTTTTGCGGCCGCCGCGCCAATCGGCAGGGGGTCGGACAACTAATATCGAGTCCCACCGGCGCAACCATTTGCCGCAACTGCGTTGATATCTGCGCCAGCCTGTACCGGGATGACGAATCAAAGGATGGCGCTTCCGATTCCGAAATTCCGAAGCTGAAAATTCCGAACCCGAGAGAAATCAACGAAATCCTGAACAAATACGTGATCGGCCAGGAACACGCGAAAAAAGTGCTGTCGGTAGCAGTCCACAACCACTACAAGCGACTCCAGAGCCAGCGTGAAAAAACTTTCCAGACCGAAGACGATGGCGTGGAAATCGAAAAAAGCAATGTTATGCTGATCGGCCCGACCGGGACCGGCAAGACACTGCTTGCCCGGACCTTGGCCCGGCTGCTCGACGTGCCATTTTGTATTTGCGACGCCACCACCATCACCGAAGCCGGTTATGTGGGCGAAGACGTTGAAAATATTATTCTGCGGCTGGTCCAGGCGGCTGATTACGATATCCCGCGCGCCCAGATCGGCATCATCTACGTTGACGAAATCGACAAAATCGCACGGAAAACCGAAAACGTGTCGATTACCCGCGACGTTTCCGGGGAAGGCGTACAGCAGGCCCTGCTGAAAATCCTTGAAGGCACTGTGGCCAACGTTCCTCCCAAGGGCGGACGCAAACACCCCCATCAGGAATATCTCCAGGTAGACACCTCCAACATCCTGTTTATCTGCGGCGGCGCATTCGTCGGGCTCGACAAACTCGCGCAACGGCGGATCGGCAAACAGGTGCTCGGCTTCAAACAGCTTTCCGACCCTGAAAAGGTTGTCGATACGGTCAAAAGTGAAGACATCATGAAGAACGTGGAACCCGAAGACCTGATCAAATTCGGCCTCATTCCTGAATTTATCGGGCGTCTGCCAGTAATTTCCTATCTGACTTCACTCAGTAAAGAAGACTTGGTGAGAATCCTTACGGAACCGCGCAATTCCCTTACAAGGCAGTACATAAAACTGCTCGAAATGGAAGACGTAAAACTCAAGTTCCAGAAGAAGGCCCTGGAAGCGCTGGCCGAAAAAGCCGTGGAGAAGGGTACCGGAGCTCGCGGACTGCGCTCTCTGCTCGAAGAACTGATGCTCGATATCATGTATGACCTGCCATCACGTAAAGACGTCGGCGAATGCACTATCACCGAAAAGACGGTTCTCGACGGAACCCCGAAGATCAAAAAGCTTTCACCTGCCGAAAAGAAAAAACAGGAAGAAGCTGAAAAAGACGAGAAAACCGCTGAACCGTCCCCAGCCAAAGCCATTCAGCCGGAGCGCGAAACCGCCTAACCAGAGCAGACTCTGGACTGAAATGGGCAAAGTGTTTCACGACTTTGCCGGGATCGCAAAGCATCCCGGCCGCTCGATCCAAACACAATGTTTGGCCGGGGAGTGTCCCCGGAGTGAAACTGCCGGAATGCTCTGCAATTCAGGCGGAAAGTAGGCTGGTCTTGCCGAGACCAGCTGCCAGAGAGTATCTCCGGATTGGATGAGCAAAATGCTGGACTACTTTGCCGGAATCGCAAGGAAGATTTTGAAAGTCAGGTAAAATTACGACGGAAGCACGATATGAATATCGGGCAATGGAGTAATTTTTGCGTGAACTCAAAAGACCTTGCTGCAAAGTGGTATTAATCTTATCTTTCTTGAATAAGGGAACGGATGGCTTTTTTGAGTTCCGTTTCGAGCGCTTCACTGCACCAGCGGAAAGAATTGACCTCGTATCCTCCCTGCCTGATACTCTCCGCGAGCGGCATATAAAGAAAATTATCGGAACAATTCCCGGCCACCGCAATAAACTCATCGGTTGCCAGCGACTGGGCGTAAAGCTGATATTCCACGAACGGTTCGCCTGGGAAAAACAGGATTCTCGCGTTTCCCAACGTCAGCATCCGCAAGGTGTAAAATTTATTGCCGGGATAATCGTAACAGCTTTTCAAAACGGCAGTATAAACTTCCGTGTTTTCACTTTTCTGGTCGCTTTCGTAACCGGTAAACGGCTTGTAGGGAAATTCGAAACCGGCTGAAGAAACATCAAATTTTCCGGCGGCTTCCCAGACCATGGAATTCAGGTTGCGGGTAATGCCGTCAGCCAGAAGTTTCCCGAACTTCAGCAGATTACCCTCGAGATCGACGCAGGAAGTATACTTGCCTGCCGCGACGTTCCCTCCCGCGCCGGTAAAAAAACAGGGAAAACTATCCGCGCCGAACGCTTCTTCAAGCAGCCGCATGGCTTCCCCGGGAGCGTCGGCGCTGTACATATCGCGTCCATTTGCCACCTGGGGGTGGGTGGCGTAAAAACTCATTGAAGCGGCAATATCGCCATTTTCCGTCCGGAACGCTACGGTCCGGAGGAATGGATCGATATTCCCGGTGGGCATATTTCTAATATTTTCATCATCTGTTTTGCTGTATCTCACGAGGAGTTCACCTTTGTCATTGATGATTCTCCGTGCGGAGGCATATCCGTGGAGCCTGGTTTCGGAATGCCCGACATCGGAAATCTCAACCAGCTTCCCAAGCGCGGAAGTCACCGCTTCCGAAGTTTTTCCGAGAATCCCGTTCCACCAATCTTTCGAGTAAGTTTCAATACCAAGAATGTCCTCGATCTCAAAGTTCAACAGCGGAGCGTCATGCTGATGGATGCAGTGAATAAGCACATTTTCCGCTGGAACCCCGGCGGCATTCGCAGCGGCATCGGCAAGTTCATCATAGGCGCGAAGCATCAAACCGGCAAAATCCAGAGAAATAATTACACATTTCTCGTCATTGGTTTCAAGGACAATACCTCGCATCATCAATGGGTCCCTGACACCTTTGACCGGTTCGCCGCCCCCGAAACCAATCGATGATCCCGCGGGAGGGGTGCATTCAAATTTAAATGTAGCAAGTTGCATGATTATCTGCCTTAATTAATTGATCAGTAAGAGGTAATACTACTAACCCGCGTCAGGTCATTTTGCAATAAAAAGGTCCCGGAAACTCTCTTAATTTCCAGGACCCGGCAAACCGGCAGTTCGTAATATCATCCGACTCTACTACCCCAAAATACCGATTTGCCCAAAAACGTTTTCCCAGCGAAAGTCGGATTAAAGTATTTCCATCTCTGCAATGATTATGGTTTATTTTTAGCAAAATGGCAAGAGGAAACGGCAACATTGCCGGAAAATATTAAATTCCTTCAAGTTTTCCGGACGGCGGATGGGGGGAAACCGCGATATTTCCGGAAAATCCTGGAGAAATAATACGGGTCATAATATCCGGCGGCGGCGGCGGCGGATTTCACCGTCGCCCTGGTAGATTCCTTGAGGATTTTTTCCGCCGCTTCCAGCTTCATCTCGATCAACATCCGCTTAAATGATATTCCGGTGTGCTTGCGGATGAAATGCGACAAACTTGATTCGCTGCAGTGCAAATGCGCCGCGACTTCGCCGATACTGACGGGCCGGTCCAGGCGCCGGCGCAGATAATCCCGGATCTTCAGCAAATGCAGTTCCCCTTCGATGCGGTAATAATTGTTTTTAATGGTGTTGTCCACTAGGATTTCGAACATTCCGCAAATATGCCTGACCTTTTCAGGATGAAAATAAGGAACTTTCTCGAAAGCGTCAGTGAAAGCCGGATCTTCAGGGAACTTCATTTCCCACTTCCGGTGCAATTCCGGGGAAATCATACCGGTGTCGCGGAACTGTCCCATCATCACGAAACCGATCATTTCCCCATCGATATTTACCGGTTTGATTGCCTCGGTCAGCCCGGCATGACAGCGATATACCACCATTTTCCCGGAACGCGAGGCTTTTTCCAAATTACGGGCATCATCTTTCAAACACTTTTGTTCAAGTTTCAGCTTTGAACGCAAAAGTTTACAGAATTCGCACGCCGGTTTGGACAGACCAACCTTAAGCTCATCATAATTGGTATTGAAGAAGGCGATTCGAATATCAAAACAAGCGGTGAAATGGTCCAGCGCGTCCTGTACCCCCTCGCGAAGAATGATTTTTACCGGATTGATCTCCATAATAGACTATTATACTTTATTTTTGCTGATTTGTCCATTATTCGGGCCGAATAGTCCATTCCATTCCTGATGACATACTCGTATAATAAATGATAAACAGGAAAACATTATGACTAAACGCGAAATCGTATCAACAGCGCTGGCGGGACAGGAAGTTCCGTATGTGCCGTGGTGTTTTTCTTTCACCATCGAAGCCAGGGAAAAACTGGTGCAGCATTATGGGTCGGAAATGGCGCTGGACCAGGCCATTGACAATCACATGGTTTTCCTTGGCAATCCCTGCGGCAGTTTCAAAGATATCGGCAATGACTGCGTAAAAGATTATTTCGGGGTGGTCTGGGACCGCAGTGTGGACAAAGATATCGGGATGGTGAAAGGTGAAGTTCTTCCGCAACCCACACTCGACGGGTACGAATTTCCCGATCCGTACGGAAAAGAACTCTTCGGCGGAATAGAAGAGCAGATAGAGAAAAACAAAGACAGTTTTCTGGTCCACCCAATCGGATTTTCGTTATACGAGCGCGCCTGGACTCTGCGCGGCATGGAGACCTTGATGTTCGACTTCATTGAAAATCCTGATTTCATGCGTGAGTTACTCCGGGCCATAGCTGATTTCAATATCGCCCAGCTAAACAAAGCGGTCACTTATGATATCGACGGCATTTATTTCGGCGACGACTGGGGCCAACAGCAGGGATTGCAGATGGGGCCGCAACTGTGGCGCGAATTCATTTATCCGGAACTCAAACGCATGTACGGCGCGGTAAAGGCCGCCGGTAAAAAGGTGTTTATTCATTCCTGCGGCGACGTCGATGAGCTATTCGACGACTTGATCGAAATCGGCCTCGACTGCTTCAATCCTTTCCAGCCGGAAGTTATGGACGTTAAATCGCTGATGGTGAAATATCGCGGCCGTTTGAGTTTCCATGGCGGAATCTCCACCCAGCAAACCCTGCCCTACGGCACGGTTGACGATGTCCGCAAGGAAGTTAAGGGACTTCTGGAACTAGGCAAATCGGGCAATTACATTCTCGCTCCGGCCCACGCCGTCGAGGGCGATGTCCCCCTGGAAAACATGCTCGCATTCATCAACGAAGCAAAATCCCAGCCGGGATACCGGAATCATTAAAAAAAATTTCTCTTCCGTTCGCTTTACTCACTCAAGAAGACGTAAAGAAGATTTTTTTCGGAGCCGCCGAAAAATACTCCGTTGTCTTGGCGTCTTCCATGAGATACAGCATTTCAAACGATAGGAAAGGTCATCCGGACGCATATTCGGCCTAATCAGGCGGATTTTTCTTGATTCGAGGTTGAAATCTGGCCGTTTTGATGGTATTATGCACCCGTGTGCATAAGCATAAAACAATTACAACGAACAGCAATCAAAGGTTGTGAAAAATGAAACCCATCGGAGTACAGTTGTACAGTGTAAGGAATGAACTCGCCGAGAATTATGCGGGAACCATCAAAAAAATCGCGGAAATGGGCTATGACCTTGTTGAACCGGCCGGATTTCCCGGAGGGATCGCCCCGGAAGAAGCCGCAAAAATTATCCGCGGCAACGGACTGGACATGTGCAGCATGCATTGCGGATTCACTGATCCGGCCCAAATGGATGAAGTGCTGGAAACCGCGAAAATCATGGGCGTTAAATACCTGATCGGCGGCAATCCCCCGAACATGCCCGACAGGTTCAGCACCCTTGACTCCATCAAGAAAATCGCGGAAATCTACAATGACGCGGCGGAAAAAGTAAAACCGTACGGACTCCAGGTGGGCTACCACAACCACGACTGGGAAATGGTCCTGGTGGACGGCGTTCCCGCTTATCGTCTTTTCATGGAAAACATTGATCCCTCAGTGCTGATGCAAATCGATGTTTTCTGGGTAAAGACCGGCGGTCTCGATCCGGTATCGGTTGTTGCCGAAGCCGGCGATCGCGGCAAAGTGATCCATCTCAAGGACGGTGAGTGCAAACGGGAAATTCCTATGACCGCCGTAGGTAAGGGAATCGTGGATATCCCCGGCGTCATCAAAGCGGCAAAGTCGGCGGAAGCTTTTGTGGTGGAACTCGACAGATGCGCAACCGACATGATCGAGGCACTGAAAGACAGCATCGATTACCTGAAAAGTCTTGACTGAAATTAAAAATCGCCTGAAAGGAGCATAAATATGCAACGAAAACTGAGAATGGGAATGGTTGGAGGAGGCCCCGGCGCCTTTATCGGAGAAGTACACCGCAAAGCGGCGCGTCTTGACGGACACATCGAAATTGTTGCCGGAGCGTTCGATATCAACCCGGAAAAAGGACGGCAGACCGGTAAAGAACTTTGCCTTGATCCTTCCAGGGTTTATGATAATTACGAAGCGATGATCGCAGGGGAACTGGCGCTGCCGCCGGAAGAACGCATTGATTTTGTTGCGGTAACAACGCCCAACAACTGGCATTATCCGATAGCGAAAGCCTTTATTGAGGCCGGATTCAACGTCATGTGCGAAAAACCGATGACCATGACCTTGGAAGAGGCCGTAGACCTGAAAAAAGCCGTGGAAGCAAGCGGAAAGGTTTTCGGGCTCATGCACAACTATTCGGGCTATCCGATGGTCAAACTGGCGCGCGACATGGTACGCCAGGGAAAACTCGGCAATATCCGCAAGATCGTCGCCATTTACCCCCAGGGCTGGCTGGCCCAGCTGATCGAACGCGGCGGACAGCAGCAGGCATCGTGGCGCACCGACCCTAAACAAAGCGGCGCCGGCGGGTGCATTGGCGACATCGGTTCCCATGCGGAAAACCTGGCGGAATATATCACCGGTTTGCAAATCACCGAAATTTGTGCCGACTTGACGTCATTTGGCGAAGGCCGTCAATTGGATGATGACGCGAATTGTTTGTTGAAATTCGAAAAAGGCGCCAAGGGCGTGCTTCATTCCAGCCAAATTTCCGTTGGCGAGGAAAACGGACTTTCCATCTGGGTATACGGTTCCAAAGGCGGAATCGAATGGCATCAGGAACACCCCAATCAGCTGCAGTTCAAACCTCTGGATCAACCGGTACAAATCATGAGCCGCGGCAACGGCTATGTCGCGGAAACGAGTCCCGCCGCCGCGCGCGCTACCAGAATCCCGGCCGGTCACCCGGAAGGTTACCTGGAAGCATTCGCCACTCACTATACTAACTTTGCCGCAACCATTCTGGCGAAAGAGGCCGGAGAACCGGTAGACGAGTTGATCAACGATTTCCCGAAAGTCAGCGACGGCGTTCGCGGCATGGCTTTCATCGAAACCGTGGTGAACAGTTCCAAGAGCAACGAAAAATGGGTTAAATTCCCGGAACTCTAATCTGACAGGAGGATACAACAATGCGTCCAGTAACTTTATTTACCGGCCAGTGGGCCGACATGCCTATTACCGAACTCGCGAAAAAAGCGTCTTCATGGGGCTACGACGGTCTCGAACTCGCCTGCTGGGGCGACCATTTCGACGTCCATAAGGGCGCGGAAGATCCCGAGTACTGCAAGCAGCACCTGGCCATGCTCGAATCGCACGGCATCAAGGTCTGGTCGATCTCCAACCATCTTGCCGGGCAACTGGTCTGCGACCTGAACAACGATTCGCGGTCAGACATGTTCGCGCCCGAATCCGTACACGGCGACGCCGAAGGCAAGCGGCAATGGGCCATCGAGGAAATGAAACTCACCGCCAAAGCCGCGAAGAATCTCGGTGTGAAAGTGGTCAACGGGTTCACCGGTTCCTCGATCTGGCACATGCTCTACAGCTTTCCGCCGGTAAGCCCGGAAATGATTGAAAGCGGTTTCAAACAGTTCGCGGAACTTTGGACTCCGATCCTGGAAGTATTCGCGGAATGCGGCGTGAAATTCGCGCTGGAAGTTCATCCCACTGAAATCGCGTTCGACATCATTACCGCCAAACGTGCGCTGGAAGCTGTTGATAACTGTCCGGTATTCGGGTTCAATTTTGACCCGAGCCACCTGCACTGGCAGTTGGTCGACCCGGCCCGTTTCATCCAGGAATTCCCGGACCGCATCTTCCATGTTCACATGAAAGACGCGGCGACTACCCTCGACGGCAAAACCGGCATCCTGGCGTCGCATCTCGACTTCGGTCAGCCTGGGCGCGGATGGGATTTCCGCAGTCTCGGGCACGGCCAGGTGGATTTCGAGGAAATTATCCGCGAACTCAACCGGATCGGCTACACCGGGCCGCTTTCAGTGGAATGGGAAGACAGCGGCATGGAGCGGGAATATGGCGCTAAGGAAGCCTGTGAATTCGTGAAAAAACACGATTTTTCCCCATCAAATGTTAAATTTGACGGTGCTTTTGATCAATAATCGTTTGTATTTCGGGTAAATATGTATTAGACTCTTATTGTGGGATTTTTTTACAGTACCCGTGACCGGTTATTGAAGGGACCGTTAATAATGAGCATGGAGAAAACGCAGCGGATCAAAAATCCGTTCAAGACTGAGGTCAAAACCATCCCCATGGTCTGTTCTTGGTGTAACAAGATCTATCAGATCGAGGAGTACAAAATCCCCAAAGACCAGAAGACCGGCGTTACCCACGGTATATGTCCCAAGTGCCTGGCAAAACAGAATAAGATGATGGATTCTTTGTAAAGCTCTGTTTTAGGAGTCCTTATTCCAGAATTTTATCCGGAAAATTTACCCGGTGAAGATGTTCATGCATTTTCACCGGTTTTTTACACTTGTAATCTCAAGATTCTTATGTAGAATAATTTGTGCAGGATAAGCGAGGGGACATGATGGACCATATTGTCATTGCTGAGGACGAAGAAGCAATACGCAAATACCTGAAAATTCTGCTGGAAAGATCCGGCTACCAGGTAAGTGAAGCTTCAGACGGTCTCCAGGCCCTGAACATCATCAGAGACTGCGCCGCGAAAAATGAAACCCCGGACCTGTTGCTGACCGACCTGAATATGCCGAAAATGAGCGGCTTCGAACTTCTCGACAACCTCCAGAAAGAAAAAATAGAAATGCCGGCAATGGTGGTCACCGGCTCGGAAGAACGCAAAAGTGTGGTTGACGCGCTTCGTAAAGGATGTGTAGACTTCATCGACAAGCCGATCAAGAAGGTCGAGCTGATCAAACGTGTGGGTGAAGTTATCAAGAAGGTCGAGAACAACGAGGAAAACCGTTTCCGGACCGGGCGGCACAGCGCATTCACCAACGATTCTCTCGGTTCGATCGGCGTTTACAAACTCCTGACCATCCTCGGTGAAGGCAGTATCGGAACCGTTTATCTCTGCGAGGATGAAAAAACCAAAAAGCGTTATGCGTTGAAAACCGTCAGGGAACCGGTTTCCATTGAAAAATTCAAGAGAATTTCCGCCATAAAACGATTTGTCAACGAGAGCAACGCCATTTCCCAGATCAAACACCCGAATATTGTCAATTTCATTGAACTGGGTTACCAGGATGAAGATAAATCGTCGGACCCGTATATCGTCATGGAATATTTTAACGGCTATTCGCTGAGAAAATTCATGTCGAAACATGAAGCTCTCGAACTCAAACAGAAGATCAAGATCATCAGGCAGATATGCGAAGCCCTGGCGGTGGTCCACGAAAAAGGCATCTACCACCGCGACATCAAACCCGACAATATCCTGATAAACGACAGCCTGCACGTAAAGGTAACAGACTTCGGGATCTGCCACCTGCCAAGCTCCGACCTTACCAAAACATCCGAACTCATGGGCTCACCGAAATACATGGCCCCGGAATATCTGCAGGATGGCAAGCAAGGCAAACTCATGGACATTTACGCGCTCGGGGTGATAACCTACGAATTGCTGCTCGGAGTGAATGCGGTAGAGGCTTCCACCCTCAATGAGTTGCTGACAAAAATGGTAAAACGCAATCCGGTGGAGCCGAGAAAACTCTTCCCCGATTTCCCCGTCCCCCTCCAGAACATTATCGCGAAAATGCTCAAAAAGAATCCGAAAAAACGCTATCAGGACACTTCCGAAATCCTGATCGACCTCGACCGCTTCGAGAGAGGCCCGAACACAAGCTTTTTCCTCGAAAAACTCAAATCCCGCCTGTTGTACCATGACTGGGATTAATACGGCTTCCGTGCTTCCTTTTTTAACTACTTGATGGTATATTGCACTTTTTGACAAATCCGAGAATAAATACATGTTCCCAGAATGTAAAATTAGTGAAGAAGAAGTGCAAACTTTCTGGCGGCGCACCAACCGCTCAAAAGTCATTTCGGCCCTGCACTGCCCAAAACCTTCGTTCAGCGATTTCCTCAGCCTGATCTCTCCGGCCGCGGCGGAATTTATCCCGGAGATGCGCGAACGCGCCGCAACCGTGAAAAGGATGCACTTCGGCAAAACCGTGAGAATCTATTCGCCGCTGTACGTATCAAATTATTGCATCAACGACTGTGTTTACTGCGGTTTCCGCCGTTCAAACCCGTTCCAGCGGCGCAGTCTCACCTTTGACGAGATCATACGCGAAACCGATGTAATCCGGGATTACGGCATCGAATCGCTGCTGCTGGTAAGCGGGGAAGATCCCAAAGGCGCTCCGGTGGAATTTCTCGAAAAGGTTGTAAGGGAACTTAAGAAAAAGTTCGCCTACATTTCCATCGAAATATATCCAATGGGAGAATCAGACTACCGGAAACTATTCAACGCGGGGGTCCACGGCCTGACCATCTACCAGGAAACATACAACCGGGACCTCTATGCGAAACTGCATCCTTCAGGCCCAAAAAGAAATTACCAGCGCCGGCTCGACGCCATGAACGCCGGAGCCAGGGCGGGTTTTTACAATCTCGGTCTCGGAGCGCTGCTCGGACTTTACGACTGGCGGCTGGAAACCGTATCCCTGGCCGCCCACGGACTCTGGCTGAAAAAACATTTCTGGAAATCGCGGCTGCAATTCTCGTTTCCCAGGATCACCCCGATCGAGGGAGGTTTCCATGTCCCGTGTCCGGTGGACGAAACGGAGCTTGAACAGATGATGCTGGCCTTCCGGATTTTCTTCCAGGAAGCGGATTTGTATATTTCAACCCGTGAATCCGCCGAATTCAGGTATCGCGCCGCGCTTAACTGCGCCAGCCATATCAGCGCCGCCTCAAAGGTGACCCCCGGCGGGTACGCCTGCAACAAGGATGATCTCGGGCAATTCACGGTAAACGACCAAAACTCGGTGGCCGGGGTGAAGGAAACTCTGGAAAACGCCGGACTCGAAGTGATTTTCAAAGACTGGGACGCCTGTTTCGGAGCTTCACTGGCCAAGGGCGCCTGAACTTTTTTACAGAATAAACAGGGAAAGGTTATATATGATGTTTAGGATAATTTTTTCAGGAATGACGGTCCTGGCGGTTCTGGCTTTTCAGGGATGCTCCAGCACCAAACCTTATTCGGCTGATCCGAACCTGGAAAAGGCCGGCAATATCACCCCGAAAATGGCAAATCGCGCCAGGATTTTCCGGAAGAGCATTTCCGGCAAAACCGAGTGCGATTTTATCGTCAGCGCCCCCAGCTATCGCGGCCATGCGAATAATTACGACCAACTCGCGGCAAGACTTGCCGCATTGGGAGTAAAAACCGTTTATCTGGACTCGACGCAAGAAGTCGGGATGAAAACCGATGAATCCATCCGGGAACTTCGCAACATCCTGAAGGTCATGCGTTACCGGAAACTTAAATGCTATCTGATCGTGTATGACTACCAGCTCATCAACACCCCGGAACAGTCGGGCAAAACGCTTGCCGCGAAACTTCTTGATTTCAACTCCAACGCCGAAAACAATCTTGAAAAACTCGACGGAATGGTGAACGGCATCGTTCCCGACCAGATAGATTACAACAACTATAAAGTTCCTAACGGCATATGGTATCGTTGGAATTCCCAATCGTGGGGCAAGGGCCGCGACAACGATATCCTCATGCAAAACTGTCTGAAATCACTCGAAACCATTAAGTCGGCGGCCCCGGGATTCCCGATTCTCCAGATCGTCAATCACACTTACCAGAAGCTTTACGAGGAAGGTAAACTGAACTGCGGCAGTTCCGCCGCGTTCCTAAAGAACACTCAATACCTGCTGGTGGAATGTTACAGCAATTACCAGCGCGACGTGTTCGAATATGCCCTGCCCTACCTGAAAACCGCAAAAAGACAAAAATCAATAACGATAATGCTGAAAAGTGATCCGAAAACATTTCTCGGCGGCGCAATTGAAAAATCCATATCCTCAAAAGAATGGTTCCGGGTCCTCGGGGACTTGCGTTTCATTATCCGCGCAACTAAAAGATATCCGGCCTTCCGGGGATTCGCATTCAATAACTACGCCGGTTTTGAAGACGTCTGGGAATCCATCGAGTAAAATCAAAGGTATTTATTAATGAAATCAATTTCAGAAAAACAAGCTTTTATCTGCGATATGGACGGTGTGGTTTATCACGGCAACCGTCTGTTGCCTGGCGCAAAGGAATTCGTTGCCTGGCTGAAAAAAAATGACAAGAAATACCTGTTCCTCACCAACGGTTCGGAGCGCTCCCCGCGTGAACTCCAGGAAAAACTTTCCCGTCTGGGAGTCAAAGTAGGCAGGGAACACTTTTTCACCGCGGCGCTGGCCACCGCCGCATTCCTGAAAAGTCAAACCCCGGACGGCTCCGCCTACGTCATCGGCGGCGCGGGACTCATCAACGCCCTTTACGACGCCGGAATCTCCATGAACGAAATCAATCCGGATTACGTGGTGGTCGGCGAGACCGACAGCTACACCTTCGACAAAGTAACCCACGCCATCAACCTGGTCAGGAACGGCGCGAAACTGATAGGGACAAGCCCCGACCTGACCGGCCCGGTGGAACAGGGAATCCAGCCCGGTGTCGGCTCGCTCGTGGCTCCAATCGAACTCGCCACCGGCTCGAAAGCATATTTTGTTGGCAAACCCAACACCCTGATGATGCGCCGCGCCGTAAAAACCCTCGAAAGCCGCAGCTTTGAAACCGTGATCATCGGCGACCGGATGGACACTGACATCATCGCCGGGATCGAAGCCGAAATCGATACATTGCTGGTCTTGAGCGGGGTAACCAGCGAAGCCGACATGGAAAAATTCGCCTACCGGCCGTCATTCGTGTTCGATAACCTCGCGGACATCACCGCCCGGGCCCTCGCAGGCAACCAGGACTGAGGAACTTATCGTGAATAACCTGAATTCAATTTTATCCAAAGAGCATGAGATACTCGAATCCGCGCTAAATGATTTTCTGGCGGACAGGATTGATGCCGCCGAACTGAAAAAATTCACCGCAAAGCACGGCATTTATCAGCAGAACAATGGCCTGTTTATGGTCAGGATACGTATTCCCGGCGGGGAAATCAACGCTGGAAACCTTAAAAAAATCGCTGAAATCATCAGCCAAAACCAGATGGGTTACGCCCACCTCACCACGCGTCAGGACATCCAGCTTCACGACGTGGAGCCGGAAAAAATCTTTCCGGCGGTTAGAATGTGTACCGGCAGCGGCATGCCGTTCCGCGGCGGCGGCGGCGATACTTTCAGGAATATTATGGTCAATCCCGGCAGCGGAGTCAATGCTAATTCGATATTCGATGTTTACCCCTATGTTCAAGCGCTTAATCAATTTATGTTTACTTACGACAACGCATTCGGCCTGCCCCGCAAGTTGAAAATCGGTTTTTTCAGCGATCCGGGAACTGATTCCATGGCGGCAATCCAGGACCTCGGATTCGTGGCGCAACGGCAGAAGGGACAGGACGGTTTCACGGTTTTTGCCGCCGGCGGCCTCGGCAGGGTCAGCGGCATCGGCGTTAAATTGTTTGATTTTCTTCCCGCCGGAGAACTCCTCAGGTGCGCGGTTGCGGTTACCGAACTTTTCAACGACAACGGCAATCGGGAAAATCGGGGTAAGGCAAGACTCCGCTTCGTCCTGGAAAAACTCGGGGAAAAAGCTTTCGTGGATATTTTTAAAGAATATTATTCCCATACTTCGAAAATAATCCCTGAATTAAAATCCACGGAGCCGGGAGTGTCCTTTTCCGTCCCGGATAAGCTTCCTGAAGTCAACGTTGATTCAGCCGGATTCGCCGCCTGGAAAGCAACCGCAACAAATCCCGCGCCCCAGGCAGGAAAGAATTTTTTCAGTGTCAGAATATTCATCCCCGACGGCAATCTTCAGCCTGTGCAACTGGAAATGCTGGCGGAACTGCCGGAAAAGGTAAAATGTCCGGTACTGCGATTAACCGCGTTTCAGGATATTATCCTGCCGGGAGTCCATGAATCCGCCCTGCCCTGGATTTACGAATCGCTGCCTGCCGGATTCCGTCTGGAATCACTCAAAGGACTGCTGAATTGTTGCATCGGCGCGGACGTATGCAAAATCGGTATTCTGCCATCGCCAAAAATCGCGGCGGCCGTCACCGAAAAACTCGATAAAATTTTCACGGAACAACCGGAGCACAAATCTCTGGCCCCTGAAATTATAAACACTATTGCAATTTCGGGATGTCCTAACTCATGCAGCCGCCACACCGTCGCGGCGCTGGGATTCATGGGAATGAAAAAGACCATTGACGGCGAACGAACCGATTGCTGTCAGGTTTTCCTGAACGGCAGGCTCGGGAGCAAATCCCCGAAACTGGCGGACACCTCAAAAGACCTGATACTGCCCGCGAACAAGCTTCCCGGGCTTATCGGCAAACTCACGCGTGATTTCATCAGTTCGGAGAACCCCACGGATTTCTCCGGTTTCCTGGCAAATTACAGTATTCAAAAGATCGATGAAATAATCGCCGGGCTGGATTGATTAGACAATTCATTTTATCCAGCTATCTTTAGTGAAAATATATACAGGGAGAATTCGAAATGGACAGTAAAGTTGCAATTGTTACCGGAGCCAGCCGGGGTATCGGCAAGGCGATAAGCCTGAAACTCGCGGAACTCGGATACCATTTGGTGCTTGCCGCCAGAAACAAGGAAAAACTCGAAGCCACTGCAAAAGAAGTGGAGGCAAAAGGTATAAAGGCGGCAATCTGCGCTTCCGATCTCAGCAGGGAAATCGGCGCACTGGCGGTGATCGAAACCGCCCTGGAGGAATTCGGCCGAATCGACCTGCTGGTGAACAACGCCGGAATGGGCATTTTTAAATCCCTGATCGAAACCACCACCGAAGAATGGCGCCGGGTGATGAACACCAACCTTACCAGCGCATTCGTCACTTCCCGCGAAGCCATCAAGATCATGCAGAGACAAAAATCCGGCACGATCATCAATATCGCGTCGGTGGTCGGAATCAAGGGGTATCCGAATCAGGGCGCATACACCGCCAGCAAACACGGCATGATGGGACTTACAAAGGTCATCGCCGAAGAAGGCCGGGAATACAATATCCGGGCGCACGTGATATGCCCGGGCGGAGTAGATACGGAGATGGTCGGCGACGCGCGTCCCGACATCAAAAAGGCGGAACTTATCAAGCCTGAAGACATCGCGGAACTCGTGACATATCTGGTAAACCTGCCCCCCCAAACCACCGTAGACATGGTTCATATCCGCCGATTCACCAGCAAATCATTTTAGCCAAACATTGTGTTTGGATCGAATGGCCGGGGCGCTGCGCGACTTTGGCAAGCAGATCTTGCATGGAACTTGCCAATGCCTGCATTGGTTATTCCCAGCCATTGGGCCAAGTCATGGACTTGACGCTCTGCCACATGGAACCGTTGACGTCAATTTGTTTGCGCCGGGATATGGCGAGGTGAATCGGAACATGGGTGAAGCAGTCGTGCCAGTGTCCGACAACCATATTGGTGCGCCCGGTCATGGCCGCATGGACCGCGTTCTGCGCGAGGAGCAGACAAAATACGGCGTCGGTGCCGTTGGCGGGCAAACTGCGGATCACATAACTCGGATCGAAATATTTGATATTCATCTCAAACTTGTCGCGCTTTGCAAGGCGGGTTATTTCGTCCTTGAGCAACAAACCGATGTTGTTGTGTTTGACATTCCCGGACTTGTCTTTGACGTTTTCATGCTCAGAGAATAATTCCTGTCCTGCCCCCTCGGAAACGATAATTACGGCATGCCGCCGCTTTTCGAGACGTTTTTTCAGGTGCGGATACAAAGCGCGTGGCCCGTCTCCATCAATCGTGAAATTTTCTTCCGGGACCAGACAGTAATTAACGTGTGAGTTGGCAAGCGTGGCGAAAGCGGAAATAAACCCGCTGTCGCGCCCCATCACGTGGATCAAGCCCACGCCGTTGGGCGCGCCTTTTGCCTCGTTATGCGCGCAGGTGATAATTGGATTAGTGGCGTATACCGCCGTTTCGAACCCGAAGGTTTTGTCGATAAAATCAATATCGTTGTCGATAGTTTTCGGCACGCAGACCACGCTGATCGACAGTTTGCGCCGTTTAATTTCCTTGCAAATCTTATGCGCGCCGTGCAACGTGCCGTCACCACCGATGCAGAACAGCACATTGATATTCATCCTCACCAGCGTTTCGACCATCTCGCCGACATCCTGATTGCCCCTGGAAGAACCGAGAATCGTACCGCCGTTCAAATGGATTTCGTCAACACTGTCATCGGTAAGTATCTTCGGTTCGTAACCGTACTCCGGAATAAGCCCCTGGTAGCCGTAACGAAGTCCGTAAACCACCGGAACACGGTAATGGTTGATGAGGGTAAGGGTGATACCTTTGATAACGTCGTTCAGGCCGGGACAAAGCCCTCCGGCGGTAAGGATGGCGGCCTTGGTCCAATGCGGATCGTGGAAAATTTTTTCCCTGGGGCCCGCCTTCTCAAATGCGGCCGGTTCACCGAACTTTTTAATATATTCCTGAATAAATTTCGGGTCATTCTGATAGACAACTTTAGCATCAATTGAATCGTCCTCGAAATGCCGGTCTTCCAGCGGTGAATCGATTGTGCATTTGCCCAGTCTGTCGATGGTAAAATCAATTTTTGCGAGCTTTTCCATAATCATCCATTCCTGATATTATCAAACGCGACACAACAATTAATCTTACATGCGGTCATGTGGATGTCCAACCGGCTAACAGAATTCTAACCGGTTCATTCGGTATCGATAAGTTTGATCTTGCAAAGATTGCAGCTACGGCATCCGCAGGAGTCCGGCGCTTCGTAAACTTCGCCTTTTTTCTTCGCCTTGCGCATATTTATGTAGTTCATTCCGGCGAGGAAACAGCCGAGAATGATGAACGCGCCCGGCGCACCGTTGGTGAGCATGAACTTGATGTCCCACGGAACAATCAGTTTGATTTTGAACAGCGAACCGCTGGTAAGGAATTCACGCGAACCACCGAGAGCAATCAACGCCAGGGTGAATCCTACCCCCATGCCGACGCCATCGAGAAGCGACCGGAGCACATTGTTTTTGGAAGCGAAAGCTTCGGCGCGTCCCAGCACAATACAGTTAACCACGATCAGGGCAATAAAAATCCCGAGTGCCTTGTAAAGTTCCGGCGCGTAAGCGTGCATGACCATATCAACGATTGTCACGAACGTGGCAATAACGATAATGAAGCAGGGAATGCGGATTTTCTTCGGCACGATGTTGCGGATCAGGGAAATCACGAAATTGCTTCCCACCAGCACGAACATGGTGGCAAGCCCCATCCCGAGGCCGTTGACAGCGTTAGTGGTTACCGCCAGGGTCGGACACATCCCCAAAAGCAGGATGATTACCGGGTTTTCCGCCCAGATGCCCTTGCTGAATTCCTTGAATAACGGAGTACTCATTTGGCGGCCCCCCCTTCGGCGGCTTTTTTCTTCAAGGCCGCGTCGATTTGCTTTTTATTCACAAAATAAGTGCGGGCTATCCGGTAGACCACATCGCAAACTGCCCGGCTGGAAATGGTTGCTCCGCTCATGTAATCGAATTGACCGCCGTCTTTCTTCACTTTCCACGCCGCGTCGGAACTTGCCGCGTGACCGTCATAGCTGTCAAGTATCCGATTCGGGGGAAGTCCGGCGGTTTGTTTCTTACCCATTCCGAGAACGTCCCAGATTGTCACTTCCCGTTCCCGGCCGCAGACCACGGTTCCGAGTCCGGGGGTTTCGTTCTGTTTGGTAATGATCACGGTACGGATTTTCCCGTCGGGATTAAGTCCAACGATTGCCTGGATTTCACCGGAATAGCCTTTCATCGTTTTCGACTTCCCGGCCACTCCCGCCAGTTTTTTCCCCATCATGGCGCCGAAAAATTCAACCTCGATGGATTTGTCGTTAACTGACGGCAGGGAAAAGTTGCATTCAGCCGGATTATTGTCAAACTTCGGCAGCACTTCCTGTAAAGTCTGTTCGACTTTCTTCCGCTCCATATTTTTTATCGGCTCCTTAGTCAGCATGTCAAAAAACGACAGACAAGCCGCCGCGACCGCACCAATACAGCACAGGAAAATAGCCAGGACAAACACGTTGCTGGTTTTCTTCAGACTCATGCCGCCACCTCCTTTTCAGGACGCTTAAAACCGAACGGTTTGCGTACCGTGTAACGGTCAATCAGCGGAACCAGGCAGTTCATGAAGAGGATAGAGAAACTAACCCCTTCCGGGTAATTGCCCCAGATCCGGATCACGGCAGTCATCACTCCGCAACCAACCCCGAAAATGAACGCCCCGATACCGGTCATGGGCGAAGTAACCATGTCGGTGGCGCAGAAGAACGCCCCGAGCATCAGTCCCCCGGTGAGCACATGGAACAGAGCGTCCGGGGTAAGTGTCGGATCACACCCGTGGACAATTCCGGTGAACAGCGCCACCGTACCGATATAAGCCACCGGAACCTGCCAGCGGATAAGTTTCATGAATATCAGGAATATCCCCCCGATAAGCAACGCGAACGCCGAAGTTTCACCGAGACACCCCGGCATGTTCCCCCAGAAGTAGTTCCAGTACATTTGCGGTTTGGTCAATTCGCTGATCTTTTTTCTTACCTTTGCAAGGGCAACCTTTTTATCCTGCGCGTCTTTCGCTTCTTTCACGGCCACCTTTACCTCGCCAAGCGGCGTAGCGCAGGTAACCCCGTCAACCAAACCGGTATAGAAAGGGATGCCGTCCTTTTTTATATGAGCTTCGGTAACACCAGCCTTTGTCATATCTTTTTGATCATACTGGATCAGCTTCACTTCCTGATAGTCGGCCTCCATTGGCATCTGCCGGTCGGGGACCCAAGTGGTCATCAGCGTGGGAAGTCCGATAAGCAGGCCCACCCGGGCGACAATCGCCGGATTGAACGGATTGTAACCGAGTCCGCCGTAAAGCTGTTTGCCAAGACCTATCGCCAGGAAACCGCCGATCAGACACAGCCACCACGGAACCCCGGACGCCAGGTTCATCGCCAGGATTATTCCGGTGACAACCGCCGTTCCGTCCTTCCAGGTATCGGTGGGCCGTCCAACCGCCCAGCACCAGATAATTTCGATTGCAACGCAAAATACCACGCAATAAATGATAACTTTCAGCGCGGCGAAACCAAAGAAGTAAATCCCGGCCAGGCAGGCAGGCATCAGTGCGATCATCACCAGCAGCATTATCCCCTGAATGCTGTTCGAGTCATGCAGGTGCGGGGACGAACTTACCAGCAGTTCATTTGATTTCGGCAACCGGATTATCGGCGACTCGGCACTTTTCTCTACCGGCGTCTTTTCCTCTTTTTCCGGTTGTTTTTCCTGATCTTTAATTTCTTCAGCCATTTCGGTATTATATCCAGGTTATTTTTTTCTGCGTTTTGCGTTCACTTCGGCCTTGCCGCGCCGGAAGTGCTGCACCAACGGACGATGCGCGGGGCAAACATAAGCGCAGGAGCCGCATTCGATGCAGTCCATGATATGGTAATTTTCAGCGAGATCAAATTTTTCGCTCTCGATCATCACGCTCAAAGTTCCGGGCAGCAACGCCATTGGACAGGTATCGACACAGCGTCCGCAACGGATACATGGTTCCGAGGTAAATTGGGTAACGTCGGTATCCGCCAGGAGCAGAATCCCGGACGAGTTTTTCATTACCGGCACTTTCAGGGTTGACTGGGCGAATCCCATCATCGGGCCGCCGAGAATCACTTTCGCCGGGGGATAATCCACGCCGCCGGCCAGTTCCAACGCCTTCGACACCGGGGTGCCGATCCGGAAACGCCAGTTGCCAGGATTCGAAACCGGTTCGCCGGTAACCGTGGTTATGCGCTCGAACAACGGCTTGCCTTCCTTTACCGCTTCGGTTACCGCGGCGGCCGTACCGACATTCTGAACCACGCATCCGACATCCATCGGTAGTCCGCCTGCCGGGACTTTTCGCCCGGTAAGTGCGTAAATCAGCTGTTTTTCGGCGCCCTGCGGATAGCGCACCCGCATGCCCGTAACGGTTATATTGCTGTAATTAACGGCCTTTTCCTGAAGCAGTTTGATGGCATCAGGCTTATTTTTTTCAATGCCGATGAAAATTCTGGTAACATCGAGAATCCGGGCCAGGATCGACGCGCCCTCAAGAACTTTGCCGGGTTCTTCCAGCATCAGCCGGTGGTCGGCGGTAAGATAGGGTTCGCATTCCGCGCCGTTCAGGATCAGGGTGTCGATTTGTTTTTCCGGTGGGGGAGAAAGCTTCACATGAGTCGGGAAAGCCGCGCCGCCCATCCCCACGATTCCGGCCTCACTCACGCGTTTTTTCAGATCGTCCGGGGCAATTCCCTGCCATTCCCCAATCGGTTCCAGCGGTGAACCCCATTCGTCCTTGCCATCGGATTCTATTTCCACGGCCGCCATTTTCGCGCCGGTCGGACCACTGCATTCGGTAATCGCGGCGATCTTGCCGCTGGTCGGAGAATGGACGGGAGCGGAAACGAAACCGCCAGGGGACGCCAGAAGCTGTCCTTTTTTAACTTCATCGCCCTTGGCGACTTCCAGCTTCGGGGGGGCGCCAATGTGCTGATGCAGAATTACGGTGTATTTATCAAGCAACGGGGCTTCCTGAATGGCCTTCTCCTCGCTAAGTTCTTTGCCCTCTTTCGGGTGGACTCCGCCCTGGAACTTGCGAAAATGCTCAACAGTGTTCACTTCCGGCATCAGGCGGCCTCCGTCGTCTCGGGTTTATTTTTAACAGGCGATGGATATTTCCCTGAAGGCTTCAGGCATCCGGTAGGGCACTTGGCTTTTTCTATCAAGTCCGCTTTTGGCGGATTCTCATAATCGACACTCGCAAGGAAACCGTTGATCTGCATCTCGCCCTCGCCC
Organism: Victivallales bacterium; assembly: GCA_963678815.1. GTDB lineage: Bacteria > Verrucomicrobiota > Lentisphaeria > Victivallales. The sequence continues at coordinate 414,567 of OY787460.1, read as the reverse complement.
TCCCCGGCGGCTTTCACACACTTACGGCAGCCGATACAGGAAACGTCGCAGACTTTCTTGCAGACCGGGCCTTTTTCCGGGGAACTGCAGTAAACATGGATCTCAGCACTCAGCGGAACAAGTTTGATCAGGTTGCGCGGACAAGCTTCAACGCATTTGCCGCATCCGACACAAATATCGTTATGGACAAACGCCAGACCATCGATCATTTCGATAGCCCCGAAAGGACAGGCATTGGCGCAGGAAGCGTATCCCAGGCAGCCGTATTTACACCCCTTCGGGCCTCCGGCGATAAGACTTGCGGAAATGCAGTCCTTGACACCGTTGTAATGGGTTCCGCCCTTGGTATTGCTTTCGTTGCCGCCGCAAAGCACTACCGCCACTTGTTTCTCGCCGCCGCCGGCGTCGACGCCAAGGAATTGAGCAATGGCCGCGACACTATCGGCTGAACATACCGGGCATCCCCCCGGAGACGCTTCACCGGTAACTACGGCTTTAGCGAAGTCGGCGCAACCGGCTTTGCCGCAACCGCCGCAGTTGGCTCCCGGGAGCATTTCGATCACTTCCTCGATGCGGGGATCGGTTTTGACGGTGAAAATCTTTGCCGCCAGCCCGATAATGAATCCCAATGCGCCTCCGCCCACTGCCAGAAACGCTATTGCAAAATATCCGCTTGAACCCATAATTTTATCTCAAAATACTTTCGTTTAACTCAATCCGGAAAAACCGATAAACGCCATAGCCATGATCCCGGCGGTAACCAGGGCGATAGCCATGCCTTCGAACGATTTAGGAACTTTCGCCAACTCCATCTTTTCACGAATACTGGCAAACAGGATCAACGCCAGCGCAAACCCCACTCCCGAGCAGAACCCGTAAATAGTGGCGTTGATGATCGAATATCCTTTCTGGGCGTTGATCTGCGCAACCCCCATCACCGCGCAATTGGTGGTGATGAGCGGCAGATAGATGCCCAACGCCTGATACAGCGGCGGCAGCACTTTCTGGAGAACGATCTCAACCAGCTGCACCAGCGACGCAATCACCAGGATGAACACCAGGATCTGAAGGTACTTGATGTCAATTTCGTGTTCGCCAATATGAAAAGGCTTGATCAGGAGGTAATGATAAATTGTCGAGGTAACCAGCGATGCCAGCGTCATGACAAAAATTACCGCGCCGGACATTCCAACCGCCGTGTCCAGACGCTTCGATGTCCCGAGAAACGGACAGATCCCCAGAAAACGCGCCAGCGGAAAATTCAGCACCAGGATCGCCCCGATGGTTATTTCCAGATATGTATCTCCCATTTCCTTGTCCTGCCGGAATTCCGGCTTTAGCAGTTAAAATTTTAACTTTAAATCAAAAGGTCAGGAGGCGAATTTACCAGTTTTTCCAGGAATTTCAACCCGTTTTAACAAAACCCTCACAGAATTTCCTTTTCCATGCACAAATCAAACAGGAAATTCCGCTAACCCGGGTAAATGGAAGTAAAAAAATTCTCTTTGGCAGGAACTACAAGACAAACAAGCAGGGAATCGATCCGGGATTGCCCAGAGGTTGCCTCCGGATGGAACTGGCAAACAATTCCGCGAGTTTGCCGAAGCAACATAGCGCTTCGGCCATTCAATTCAAGGCTTGCCTTGGGGTTAATCGAGTTCGCCGTTGAGAAGTCCCAGGGGGAGGATGGCGGGTCTTTCGCAGGTGGTTGTCAACTCCACGAATTTCTCCTCGGCGGCGGACTGTTCTATGGCGCACATGATTTCCAGAACGTGATAAGCCAATTCTCCGGAAGCACGGTGTTTTCTGCCGTCCATGATGCCCTTTGCCATGTCTGCCAGGCCAATACTGCGCATGTTGTCGGTATACCCGAAAGGAACGGCGACATCCTCAAAAGGTTTACGGGCCTTGGCGAACATCACTTTTCCGCCGAAACCGTTTGGATCAGGCACGGAAAGGCTTCCCGCCGTTCCATGAACTTCGATCTTGGGAAGTGTGTTCTGGGCGATATCGAAACTCATGACGAGTGTAATTATCGCGCCATTGCAGAACTCTAGAGTTCCGGTAATATGAGTGTTAACTTCCACCGGCAGCTTTTCGCCGAATCTTGCTTCGCTGGTGCAGGTTCTTTCCGGGAATCCCTTTTTGCCCATCGCTGATACTTTTTTCACCGGACCGAGCATATTTACAAGCGCGGTGATGTAATAAGGCCCCATGTCGAAAAGCGGACCGCCGCCCTTCAGATAATAGAACGCCGGGTTCGGATGCCATGCCTCGTGTCCCGCACACGCCATGAACGCCACGCCGGAAATGGGCTGTCCGATCCAGCCGTCGTCGATAAGCTTGCGGCAGGTCTGATGGGTTCCGCCGAAAAACGTATCCGGAGCGCAACCGATCCTGAGACCTTTCTCCTCAGCCAAAGCCAAAACCGGGGCGGCTTCCTCCATGGAAAGCGCAAAAGGTTTTTCAAGGTAAACGTGTTTTCCCGCCTCAAGCGCCTGGATATTGACTTCCGAGTGAGCCTGTGGGATAGTCAGGTTAAGGACGGCCTCGATACTGTCATCAGCAAAAAGTTCATCCACGGTTACAGCCTTGCAGCCGAATTCCTCTTCCTTTGCTTTTGCGGCTTCCGCGTTCAGATCCGCGCAGCAGGAGTATTCCATGAAATTAAAGGTTTGCGCCGCTTTAAAATAGGCGCCGCTGATTTTACCGCAACCAATTACACCGACTTTCATTTTTTTCATAACCTTATCCCTGGAAATTTGATTGACATTTAATATCTATTCAACTATAAGTTTACTGTCACATAAAAACAATGGAAATAAAATTCATTAACATGGAAAATTTATCCAAATACTTCGGACACCTGAAAAGAAAATACCCAACACCTCTACAGATACAGAGCATAGGTTTCAGTACAAAAAAACAGGCTTTTGTAAAGAGAATTTTCGACACGTATAATTTTTCTTTCATACTGGGCGGTCACGGATGTTATAAGCTCAACGGGCGTGAACACAGGATCACCGCCCCTTGCGTTATCACCCAGTGGCCCGGAGAACTGATGGATTACGGCCCGGATAAAACCTGGTTCGAAGTTTATTTCATATATCCAGCGGAATGCGGCAAGTACATAAGAAAAAGAAATTTCCTTTCCGGGGCGAAACCTTTCTGGCACATGGATTCATCAGAGAAGGTGAGCCGCCAGATGAAACAATTACACGAATACCTGCAACTACCCTACCCGAATCCGGATAAAGTGGACTATGTGTGCGAAGGGCTGATCCTTGAAAGTCTTCAGTCTCAAGCGGCCCCGCCCCAAAGCCGTAACGAAGAAATGGTCCGCGAGATCAGCACATACATAAAAAATAACTTTACCGAAAACATCAACCATGAAGATATTGCCGCTGAATACGGGATGTCGCTTTCCACTTTTCGCAGGCACTGGCTGAAATATATGGGCATTCCCCCTGCACAGTACCAATCTGACCTGATCATCAGGGAGGCATGCAGTCTCCTTGTGGAAACCGGCTATCCCATTCAGGAAATCGCCGCAATGCTGAAGTTTAAAGATCCGCTCTACTTCTCGAAGAAGTTCCACAAGGAAACCGGACACTCCCCAAAAGAATACCGGACACTCAACCAGCCTTACCCGATATAATCAAAGGGGAATAGGCATTATTGGCAATTTCCCATAAGATTGCATACGGCCACGCTCGGATAGCATAATCTGCTTTGTTTTCGCCCGCTTCCGGCAAAAGCGGGTTACTTCTTCAGTTCCATCCGGAGTTTGCCTGGTTGAAAAAAAGCTTCGCGGCAGTATGATAGGGGGAAATATTTGTATTAGGGAGAAAAAATTCGATGAGCAATAACAAATTTCCGGAACGTCCGGACTGGGACAACTATTTCATGGAAATCGCGCTGGTGGCGGCGCGGCGGAGCAACTGCAGCCGACGACAGGTGGCGGCAATCATCGTCAAAGACCGCCAGGTGGTATCGACCGGTTACAACGGAACCCCGCGGGGAATCAAGAACTGTTTCGAAGGGGGATGCCCCCGATGCAACTCCGACACGCCGTCAGGAGAAGGACTCGAGGAGTGTCTGTGCAGCCACGGCGAGGAAAATGCGATAGTCCAGGCGGCCTACCACGGAATCGCGGTAAAGGGAGCAACGCTTTACACCACTTTCAGTCCGTGTCTGCTCTGCGCCAAAATGATTATCAACGCCGGAATAGTGGAGGTTGTTTACCGGGAAAGGTATTCAATCGACGATACCGCACGGCGGCTATTGAACGAGGCAGGGGTCAAGTTGCGCTCCCTGCATCGCGAAGATTAATTGCACCGCCCCGCGAGGGACCAGCCCTGATTACTTGCCGTACTGTTTGTTGAGGGCTTTGACTTTCTGATAATATTTAAGCAGTTGGACAGTCTGTTCATTCTCTCTTTTGCCTTTTGCGGTTAATTTCACGGCTTGTTTTTCAATCTCCATGGCCTTGTCGATCAGGCCGATATTGAAATAGCACATGGCAAGAGTATTCATGGCCGCGCCTTTTTTCAGAGAATCCATATCAGCGGGAAAGTTCTTTTTGGCGAGAAGCATGGCGCGGAGAGCGTATCCGGGATATGCCTCCCCGACTTTAGCGCCGTCAAGCATGATCATGGCAAATGAACTCAGGACAAGAGGCTTTTTCGCGAACTGTTTGAGAATTTCATCAGCCAGGGCTTTGACTTCCTTTTCCGGCCTGCCGATTCCCCGGAGTATCCTGAGACGGAGAAAATACAGAGCTTCCTCCTGTGGGGCCCTTTTCGCAAGCGTTTCAAGCATAACCAGCGCTTTGCCCATCTGGTTGTTTTTCTGATACAGCACAAGCCGGACATTCAGGGCGGTTTGATTGACCGGGTCGAGAGCGAGAATTTTATCACAAAGGGCGGTGACTTTATTGATGTCGTTGCCGCGCATGGCTTTTTTGAGCTGACTTTCCAGCGAAGTGAGTTTTTTGTAATTTTCAGCGTTGAACTTACCCGCAAAAACTTTTTCCAGCACCGGGTCGAGAGCCATGGGATGTCCGATCCAAAGCACCTTGCCGTCCTTGCCGACCAGGAATGCGGTCGGGATCGAGCTTCTTTTGCCCATATACGCCCGATCAGTGGCGCGATCTTTATCAGCGGCAACATTATAATCCATGTCCTTCTGGGCGGCGACGAATTTTTGTATTTTATCAACGGATTCGCCGCTGATCCCAACCACAACCAAACCTTTGCCGGCGTATTTCTTCTGGAGTTCGCTCAAATGTGGGATGGTCGATCTGCAAGGACCGCACCAGGTTGCCCAGAATTCAACGATGTAATAATTTTTGCCTTTGGCAAGTTTTACCGGACCACCTTTGATCCACTTGGAAACTGTCAGCTTCGGGGCGGGTTGTCCAACCTCGACTGCCTGGAGCCGGGCAGCAAAAGCGCCGCAGAAAATGAGTGCGATAATCAGCAGTGTGATCTTCTTCACGATAAAGTTCCTTTTATTAATTGTTCAAAATAAAACCGTAAATTATCCGAAACAAAATGCAACCCCGTCAAACAACTAATTGTGTTAGAATCAGATTTAAGGAACCGTGGTTTTTCGACAGAATGAACAAACTCATTTGATTTTTAAGCGGATTGCTTTAATATTTCAACTGAGTATTTATACAAACGCCGGATTGACCGGCAAGGCAGAATTCGTGTTCAATTTTGACAGATTCATAAAAAACCCACTGAAATCCGCGCTACCCGGAATTACCGGGCTTCTGCTCCTGTTGTATGGATGCGGTCCGCGGCCTGATGAAGAAACTCTGGACGAAGCCGCGAAAAAACTGCCTGGCCTGCTTCAAAAACAACAGATTGAAAAGGCCGGGAAAAAGATGCTGCCGCTCGTGGCTAATTCCGGCATCAAACTGCCGCTGGACCTGTACTCGTATCCGGCGTTCAAACCGGTTGCATTGAGCCATTTTTTAAATCTGTCCTGTTACCGTCCGGAGTATGAATACGCCGGAGTTGTGAAGATCCAGCCCCGGCCGGGTTCCGACCGGTTCACCCACACCGGGAAGGTTAAAATTATCGAAACAATCCACGAAGGATTCAAAACGATAAAAGGTGAACCCTGTTACGGGATTCTCGGGAACGATGCAGGTATTCCGGGAATGAAAAAAGCCATCATTTCCAAAAAAATCAGCGTTTGGAAAAACCGCGCGGAATCACCGGAGTCAATAGAACGACGCGTATTGGCCGACGAAAATGGCCCCCAAATGCTTACCGGCACAAAAACCGAACGGATTTACGAACTGATCTGGGACGATGCCCAGAAGTCCTGGCTGTTCCAGGGAAAAAACATGCTTTATATGAAACCGGCGGCTTCCCCGGAACTATCAAAAAACACCAGCAAACTTTTCACCTACGACGGCAAAAAAATGACCCCCGAACAAATTATGGTGGCCGAACAGAAAAAACGGGGAGTAGTGAAATACCGTGACGGCTGGGTAGACATTAGCGACAAACTCGTACTGGACAATTTGGACGCCGGAAAAGTCCATTATCGCGGCCGTTGGGTGACCAAGAACTACAGACAGCGCGATGCGATGCGGCGATTAAACAGCCTGATGCAGGGCAGGAATCTAAAAACCGTCGACGGCAGAATCTATTACTCAACGAAAATCAACGATATCAATCCGGCGGGGATCGATATTTCGCACAAACACGGAATCAAGTATCTGGAATTTACCGAGTTACCCGCCTCTCTCCGCAAATCGCTGTACTATGATCCTGCCGAGGCCCAGGCATACAAAATCCACATGAGCAAGCTTAAATCGGAACGCATTCGCAAATTGCGCGAGGAACGGATGCGTGAAGCGAAACGCAGCAAAGTGATTATCAGTTCCGGCGGTCCCGCCCCGGAAAAACCCAAAAAACCTCCGAAGAAGACCGCATCCGGAAATGTCGGTAACAGCTCCGGAGGCTCTTTCGGCAAGGGCGTGGGAACCGGCATCAACAAAGAAATAGACAAGAGCTTCAAGTAACGGGCGCAATCCTTTTACGGAATCCTGTAGCTTGGTTTCGAATCCTTCACTTTGACAACCTGTCCGGGAAGCACCGCCAGCGCGGTCTTCAGGGTGGCAAGATCAGATTCGAGACGCTGCCGCCAGTCCATTTCCCCTCTTACCGCGGCGAGGAATTCGTCACAGGAACCGGAAACGCCCCATTCGTCAAGAAATTCCTCGGTTTTAACTTCCCCGGAGCCGTCATGGATAAGCATCGACATGCGGTCCTGGTGGGAAATAACGGTAAACGACCCTTTTGTGCCGGTAAGACAGAAGCATCTTGCGATGCCGGAGTTTTCAGCGATCAGATACCAGTGGATCGTTCCGGTGCGGTTGCCTTCACAACCGGCCATCAAACTGCCGCCGGCAACCTTTTCATTCGTATTTGAATTGTCGGCAAATCTGGACTCTTCAACTCCCATGACCCATTCGACATCCCCCAGGAAACGCCGGCAGTATTCGATATGGTGATAATGGAACGAGGCAAATGAGCGTCCGCGCAAACTCGGATTTAGATACCATGACCCGGCAATGCCGTCATCATACAGCGCAACTCTGGAGGAAATACTGAGAAGATCGCCGAGTTCGCCACAACGCTCCTTGAGAAGCCTGAACATGCGTTCATGGATGATCGTGTTGCCCGACATCAGGACTTTACCGGCATTGTTTGCCCAGTCAGCCATGGCGGTGGCTTCGGTGAGACTTCCTCCGCAGAGGGGATATTCGATAAGGACATGTTTTTCAGCGTCGAGGGCTTCCGCGGCCATCTGGTAATGGCACGAATTCGGAGCGGTAATTACCACCGCGTCCAAGTCTGAATCGAGAAGTTTCCGGTAATCATCCACGGGTTCGGCGCCTACAAGCACGGCAAGTTTTTCAGCGCTGGAGATACTCCTGGAAAAAGCTTTAGCAACGGAAACGCCTTCGAGCCCGGCAAAATACTTTGCCCGTTCCGTTCCCATATTGCCGCATCCGGCAATTCCTATCTTAAAATTTGTCTCTGTCATATTCACACGTCCGAAATTGTATTTTTATTAAACATAGACAGTAATCCCCCTCGGCGCTAATGGCAACCGTTAAATTTCCCGGATCAGTGCAGAAATTTATCCAGGCTCATCCCCCTGGAATTGACGAACTCGGGAAAATATTTCCGGAAACATTTGAACAGCAGCAGATAAATCCCGGCGGTAAAACGATTAAAAATGATAAAATCAATTGCACGGTATTCGCGGCGGGAGCGAACAGTAATGTTGAACAGGATTTTCAATAATCCGGAGTTGCAATGCCGGGGCGGAATAAGTTTAAACTGGTAAGCTTTCGGATAATTCCGGTGATACTTTTCCACTTTACCGGTCATCAGCTTATATGTTTCCATTTTATTATCACCGTACATCAGTTTTCTGCACATTAGAAACAACTCGAAAGTGGACATATGGAAATCCGCGTCGTAGGGAAGTTCGAGAGCGGCGGCGATCTGCCGCATTTTCTTCAGATACCTGAACGATATTTGCGCGGCATGAAGAGAATCTTGCGGATCTACCGCAAAGTGGTTATGAAAGGCAATAATCATGGAATTCACGGTCACGCTGTCCCAGAAAACATAGAGAAGCGGAGGAATCCTGAGCCGGTTGAAGTAGAGTTTCCGGGCGGAAAGAGCCGGATCATACAGCAGATTGTCAATAACCTTGTCCGAAAGCTCCAGGAATCGGATGAATGCGGAATGCTCCTTTTTCCCCCGGAATCTAGCAGCGGCCTTCTCAACGGAATCGCCATAGCGGAAAATCCTTATCGTGGTATATGTGTTGAGTTCCGCCCAGAAGGAAGCATTCCGCAGAAAAGTAAGATTGAAAAATCGCGACCAGCCGCCTGTCTGACACCATACCATTATTCCGGCAAAATCTTCGCGCCCACGGACTTTCCGGTAAAACCGGTAGTATTCCCAGCCGGTGAATGACGGGTACGTGCCGAATCCTTCGTACTCCCGCCGGGTCTGTAATTCAAGCAGTTTGCGGCGCCCATCATTTTTCAGGAAAAAACCGGACAGAGTGAATCCCCGGAAAAAGTCCCCCTCGCCATACTTCATGGAAATAATCAACGATTCGCTGTCGATGCCGGAAAAAGCAAGGTCATAAGTATTTTCATTCCACATCAGGTCGCCGGTGGCCCATGCCCCGGCAGTCCAAGTCCTGAACACCATCTGTTTCCCTGCCGGCTCGAACACCGGAAGCATGGCTTTTATGAAACGGTTGACCTGGGCCGGAGTTTTCAGCAGGATACTCGACTTGAACTCATGCTCCACATCCACGCCGTCACACTCGCCGATGCGGAATATTACCCCGTCGACTTCAGGAAATGACTCGAAAAGATTTTCCAGGGCCATGCGCATTACGGCAAATATCCACTTCTCCTGACCGCGGGTATACCTGGTTATCGCCGGGATTTCGAACATGACATCCGTGGTCACCAGTATCTTCATATCGCGTTTTTTGATGGCCTTGAAAACTTTCCGGAAATGTTTGCGATAAGCTTTGATCTTCTTGGTGAGTTTTTTGGGATAAATCTCGAGCAGCGCTAAATGACAAAGATCATCGATGGACAAGGCGTTATAACCCTGTTTACTGACTTTCTTCAGAAACTGCTTAAAATCTCCGGCAATATTCCGGAGGAGCTTCTTCCTGACTTTGCCGTTTGCCTTTTCCAGGCTGGAAAAGGAGATTTTCGACCAGTTTATCAACTTGTCCGGATGTTTATAAAAATAAGGGCCGATAGCGTCAATTATGTATAACGGTTCCGGTCCGTGAACAGCCATGACTCCACCTTGATATGTTCGTTCAGGATTGAAATCTATTATCAGCGAAGGGGCCAGACAAGACCGTACCGGTTAGAGTTGGGTTAGAAATGCTGAAAGCTGTAATTGTCCCGCATGGTCCACCAGATAAATTACAGCTTGTCACTGACCTGGATTATTCATAAAACAAGGTTGCGGCAGGGAGTCTTATTTTTTATGAATAGTTCAGGCTAAACCTTGATTAAACGTGTGGGGCAGTTAGATTAGTTTCCCGTTGCCGGGAGTAAATATAAAGAGGGTCGAACTTATTCCGGGAGAATAAAGTGAAAATCCGTAGTAAAATTGCCATCACTACAATAATTTTTTCAGTCATTGCGATAGGTGTAACCGTTCTGCTGGCGATCTACAGCATCCGTACCGAAGGTGAAAGTAAGAAATCCGAAATCCGCAAAGAACGGATGGAAGAAGTAGAAAACAAGCTCAGAAACCTGGTTGATATCGCTTACGAGACAATCCACAATAATTACCGGAACTCAAGAGACAAGAATTTCCTTGAAAAATACTACGGTATGCGCCTCAAGAATTGCATCGACATCGCTTACGAACTGGTATTGGTGAATTATCAGAACTCGCGGGACAAGGATTACATCGAAAAACAGTATGGCGGAGACCTGAAAAGCACGGTTGACATTGCGTTTTCAATAATCAGGGAAAATGCCAGGCTGGTAAAAGAAAAGAAACTTTCACTGGCGGACGCCAAAAAGCAAGCCATGAAAACCATCGCGGCAATCCGGTTTGACGACGCCGGCGCAGCCGACGGATACCTGTGGATTAATGATACCGGGGAACCATATCCGAAATTGCTGATGCATCCGATCAAACCAAAGCTTAACGGGACCTCCATGAAAGCTCCGGTTTTCAACTGCGCCCGCGGAACCAATCAGAACCTGGGGCAGGCAATAGTTAAATTGTGTAAAAGACATGGACAGGGATTTATCAGTTATCTTTGGCCGAAACCCGGCAACGGCGGCAAAGTTCCCAAACTTTCTTACGTGAAATTATATAAGCCCTGGGGCTGGATAGTCGGTGGCGGCGTATACATTGAGGACACCGTCCAGCAGGCCCAGAAAAAAAGCATCAGGTCGCTGGGAAAAATGCGCTATGACCACGGTGAAGGTTATTTCTGGGTAACCAACGACAAATATCCGTACCCGCTCCTGCTCCTGAACCCGGTAGTTACGGAATACGAAGGTAAGATACTCAACGATGCGAAGTTCAACTGCGCCATACCGGACGGAAATAATCTTTTTCAGGTCGCAATTGACGTATGCCGGAAGCACGGGGCAGGGTTTATCCGCTACCTGTGGCCAAAACCCAGCTGTAAAAGCAAAGTTCCCAAGCTGACGTATGTAAAATATTTCAAACCGTGGAACTGGATTATCGGAACCGGGGTTTATATCGATAACGCCGAAAAAGAAGCAAAGGCTTTAAGCATTGACGAGATCCGCAAAATGCGCTACGACTTCGGCGAGGGATATTTCTGGATCAACGACACCGGCAGACCTTACCCAAAAATGCTCCTGCACCCGTTCATGCCCACGCTGGAAGGCAAGGTTATGGACAACCCCGCCTACAACAACCGGGTAGATAAAACCAGAAACCTGTTCGATGCCATACTTGAAACCTGTGAAAAGCAAAAATGCGGCTTCATCAGATACAACTGGCCGAAACCAGTGCCCGGCGGCGAAGCAATCCCCAATGCGCCCAAACTTTCATACGTGAAAATTTTCAAGCCGTGGAACTGGATTATCGGAACCGGTATCTATATTGATGAAATCGACAAGGCCCTGGCGCTGGAGGATGAAAAAATCGAAGCCCAGATAAACAGTCTCATTCTCAGGATGCTCATCTGCGCGGGAGTTATCCTGATCCTGGCGGTAATCGCCTCGATCCTCCTGGCCGATTCCCTTGCTAATCCCATCAACAACCTTATCGGCGCCATGCGGGAAGTCAGAAGCAAAGGACTTGCCTCCGTTACCGTTTCGTTGCACGGCTCGCAGGAAATCCGCACCCTCGGCAGGATCTTCAACGAAATGCTTGAAGCCATAAACGACGCAGTTGAAAAGCTGAAACGAACCACCGCGGCCAAGGAAAAAATCGAAAGCGAACTGAGGATCGCCCGGGACATCCAGTTGGGAATTATTCCGAAATTGTTCCCGGCATTCCCGCACCGGCCGGAATTCGATGTTTTCGCCATCCTGATCTCCGCCAGGGAAGTCGGCGGCGACCTGTATAATTTCTTCTTCATCGACGACGACCACCTGTTCGTTGCCATTGGCGATGTCTCCGGAAAAGGAGTTCCGGCCTCGCTGTTCATGGCCGTTACCCAGACCCTTTCCCGAGCCAGGGCCGGAAAAAATCTTTCCACCGGCGAAATCATTACAAAAATAAACAATGACCTCTGCCGCGATAATGAGATGTCGATGTTCGTAACCTATTTCGGTTTCATCCTGAACCTGAAAACCGGGAACCTGACTTTCACCAACGCCGGACACAACCCCCCGTACCTGCTCGCCCCCGGAACGCCCCCTCAGGCCATGACGGAAAAGCACGGCATGCCCCTGGGAGTGCTTCCCGAAAATAATTACGGAACCGGGAAAATAACTCTTAAGCCCGGACAGACCATCTTCCTGTATACTGACGGGGTCAACGAGGCAATGAATCCGCAAAAAGAAGAATTCGGGACCGAAAGGCTGGAACCTCTCCTTACCGCCGCGATGGGAGAGTCCCCGGAACAGATCATCAACCTGGTCCTGGAAAAGGTAAAGGAATTCGCCGCTGACGAAGAACAATCGGACGACATCACCATCATGGCCTTGACTTATCGCGGCCCTGACTTCAAATTACCTGAAGACGAAAAATAACGCCGGATTGTTTTTTGATGAATATTTTACAAAAAAATTGCGTGGCCTGCGCGCTCATCTGCATCTTATCCGTAACGGCCGCACCAGCCCGTTCCACGGAAAAAACCACGGTGTGTCTGCAGTGGACTCCCCAAGCTCAATTCGCGGGATTCTATGCCGCACGCGACAAGGGGATTTACAAGAAATACGGACTCAATGTAACGATAATCCATGCAGGCCCGAAATGTCCTGTTGTCAAAACCATCGCTTCAGGCGAGGCCACCTTTATCACTTCATTTCTCACCAGCGCCATCAAGTTTCGCGCGGACGGGCTCAAAGTGGTGGATATTGCCCAGATGTCGAGGAAATCGGCGCTGATGTTTGTGGCGAAAAAATCCAGGGGCATCAAAAATCCTCTGGACCTGGAAGGTAAAAAAATCGGTTTGTGGTTCGCCGGTTTCCAGGAAACCCCGAAGGCCCTGCTGAAAAAATATGCTCCCAAAGCAAAAATCGTTGAAGTTTTCACCGGCATTGAATTGCTCATGTACGACGGCATCGACGCCCTCACCGTAATGCGCTACAATGAATATCATACCCTCCTTAACCACGGAATTGATCCTGAAGAACTGACGGTCATGAACTTTGCCGATTTCGGGTTCAACATTCCGGAAGATGGAATTTACTGCCTGGAAAAAACCTTGAAGGACAACCCGGAATTATGCCGTAAATTCGTCCAGGCCACATTTGATGGCTGGAGGTATGCGTTCAAAAACAAAGACGAAATGCTGGAAATCATTGCCGCAAGAATGCGTCAGGCCAATGTCCCATTCAACAAAGCCCATCAGATATGGATGCTCAAAGAAATGGAAAACCTGATCTTTCCGGAAAGCAAAGACAGTGTCCGCCTTCCGGAGACGACTTACCTGAAAGCCGCGAATATCCTTAAATCCGATGGAATTATTAAAACCATTCCTCCTTATAAGCAATTCTATCAACCGGTATTGAAAAATGTTCAAAAATAAAAGTCTGGCGTTCAAACACAGTTTTTATATTCTCACCTGTACGCTGATCATTTTCATGTTTATTTTCATTCATAACGCAATAGTTTCCAGGAAACTGATGCTGGCAAACCTCGAGGAGAATTCCAAAAATCTGGCCAATGCGACCGCTAACCGTATTGACCAGGTTTTCATGGTTTCGGAAACCGTGGCGAAAGGTTTGGCGATAATGCTCGAAAACTGCCCGGCAAACGTCAGGGAAATTAAAAGACTGCAAACGGAAATACTTAGCGCGAATCCCGATATCTTCGGAATTTGCGTTGCGTTCGAGCCGTACAAGTTCAGAAAAAGTCAAAAACTATACGCTCCTTACGCCTGCCGGGGAAAAAACGGAAAATTCGATTTTTCCAATCTGAACAACGAAGAATACCGGTATCCCCTCCAGGATTGGTATCAGGTTTCCGCGATTACCCGGAAAATTATCTGGTCGGAACCATATTACGATGAAGGCGGCGGCAACATCATCATGTCCACCTGTTCAGTTCCTTTCTACCGGAAAGAACGCGGCAAACGCATTTTCACGGGTGTTGTAACAGCGGATATTTCGCTGACCTGGCTCCAGAAAATGATTAAAAGCATCAAGATAATGAACCACGGTTACGGCTTCCTGATATCCAAACACGGAACACTTGTAACCTACCCGGACATCAACAAAATCATGAACGAATCGATCTTCAGCATGGCCGACGAAGCCAATGATCCTGACCTGCGTAAAATCGGCAGGAAAATGATTAATGGCGATAGCTCGTTCATTCCCTATAAATGCAGGATATTCGGCCATAAAAGCTGGATGTACTACACCCCGCTGGCTTCCAATAACTGGTCGCTGGCCGTGGTTTTCCCCGAAAATGAACTGTTCGCGAAACTCAACCGCCTGAATAATGCAATCATGATCCTGTCGGTTATCGGTCTGGTCATTCTGTTCGTCATCATCATCCTGATCTCGCACAAAGTAACCAAGCCGCTGCGGGAATTCGCGGTTATCACCGAGGACATCGGTTCCGGCAACTTCAACCGCCAGTTGCCGGACATAAACGGCAATGATGAGATCGGCAAGCTCAACCGGGCATTCGGCGCAATGCAGAAAGCCCTGGCGCAATATATTGAAAACCTGAAGAAAACCACCGCCGCCAAGGAAAAAATCGAAAGTGAATTGAAAATCGCCCGGGACATTCAGCTCGGAATCATCCCGAAAATGTTTCCGGCATTCCCAGAGCGTCCGGAATTCGATATCTACGCGCTGCTGGTGTCGGCCAGGGAAGTCGGCGGCGACCTCTACAACTTTTTCTTTATCGACGAAGACCACCTGTTTTTCTCCATTGGCGACGTCTCCGGCAAGGGTATCCCGGCCTCTCTGTTCATGGCCGTTACCCAGACCCTTTCCCGCGCCAGGTCGGATAAGAATATGGCGCCGGGGGCAATCCTTACCCGGATGAACCAGGACCTTTGCCGCGACAATGAAATGTCGATGTTCGTAACCTACTTCGCGGGTATCCTGAATATCAAGACCGGAAAACTCCATATTAGCAACGCCGGACACAATCCGCCGTTCATAATCAATCCGGAAAAAGAAATCACGGGACTGCGCGACAAGCACGGAATTCCGCTCGGGGTAATGGACCTCGAACCTTACAAGTCCGCTGAGATTACTATCCAGCCGGGCGATTCGATTGTCATGTATACCGACGGCGTAACCGAAGCGATGAATATCAATAACGAAGAATTCGGTGAACCACGCCTGCTCGAAATCCTGAACGCCAACCGGAAACTGGATGCCGAAAACCTGACTAAACTGCTCCTCAAGGAAGTCAAGACTTTCGCGGGAGAACAGGAGCAGTCGGACGACATCACCATCCTGGTGCTTGCCTACAATGGGCCGGACATCAAGAAATCGTGCTGAAGTTATATTATGACTTACATACCTGACAAAATGATCGGGAATCCTGATAATTATCCTGAACGGCTTTCCCATGAAGAAGTTGAAAAACGCTTCAGGAAATTGCTCGGGGAGTTTGAAACTCCTTCCGTGCCGTTGAATATCCGGACAACCAAAGAAGTCGAACTTGAAGGCGGGATCATCCGCCAGAGGATCGAATATGACGTCGAGCCGGGAGAAAGCGTCCCGGCGTACCTGCTGTTCCGTAAAAACCTGCCGGAAGACGCGCCGGGAATGTTGTCGATCCACGCCCACGGCGGCGACAATATATTCCCGCACGGTAAAGCTTATCACTGCCATCCGGACAAGGACGATCCTACCCAATACAGCTATATCGCGGCATTGCGCGGATTCCGGGTGCTGGCCCCGGACGCACTCTGTTTCGGGGAGCGCCAGAGCAAATTCGGTTTTGACCAGAACTATTATGATGAGGTAAACTCACACGCCGAACTCTGCGGAAAAGGCAAACATCTGGCCTGGAAATCGGTATGGGACAACTCACGCGCCATTGAAACACTGGAAGCCTTGGGATGCAAAAATACCGGCGCAATGGGATGGTCGGGCGGCAGCACCCAGGCTTATATCCTGGCGTCAGTAAACCGGAAAGTCAAGGCTTCCGCATGTTTCTTCAGCTACCTGACTCTCCGGCACCAATTCTACCAGTTCCGCTGTAAACATTGTTTGTACCATTTTATTCCGGGCATGATGCAGGCTGGAATCGACTGGGACCAGGTAGCAGCGTTGATCCCGCCCCGGAAAATCTTCCTCGCCTGGGGAGCTCTCGACTTTTCAGGAACTCCCAAACCAATGTACCGCGCATTCGTCGAAGCCATCAGGAACCGCGCACTGGAACTCGGCATCGCTGATTCGCCGGCAACCTTCGAAGATCATGAAATCGGCCACCGGCTCACTATGCCGATCCTCAACGCCGCAATGGAATTCCTTCACCAGGAATTGTCTCAGGGCCAAGGATAGTCCTCCTATGAGATTGCAATTCGGTATTAACTCTTCCCTTGAAACATTGATAATCTATCGTTGCATGGGTCTGATTATGTCGTAATCGCTGAATGGGTCGGGGGAATAGTTTGCGATGTCGGTATCGACCAGCGACGGGGGCATGTCGCGCAGGAAGTAATCGGTTCCGCCGGGACTGTGTTTGCCCCAGTGTCCGCCGTACATCACCCCTCGGCGGTTTTCCACGTTGCATCGGGTCAGGACGAGTTCATTTTCGGCACGGGTCATGGCCACGTAAAGTACTCGGCGCTCTTCCTCCTCCTGCGACTTGTCGCCCAGGCTCCGGATGTGCGGATACATCCCCGGTTCAACCCGGATAACGTAGCAGACCGGCGCTTCGGTCCCCTTGGCGCTGTGCGCGGTAATCAGGATCACCGCATCGTCGGTTTCCTCGCGTTCGGCCTGAGTGGATGACACCGGATCAAGGGTATAGGCTTCGATAAATGCGAGCATGGAACGATGCCGGGAGGCAAGCTTTTGCAATAGTTTGAAATCCCTTGCGCGGCGGTTCCAGTTATCGGGATATTTTTCCTTCAAAAGCGGCTTGAGAATCTTCTCCGCCTGCTTGATGGCGGCGTCGGGACGGTTCCACAGCTTCAGCATGGTCTCCACGGCGGCGGGAATTTCCGGACGCTTTTCCAATAACTGTTTGAGTACCGCGAGCGCGGCCTTGACGTCATATCCTGATCTGATATTCTGGATCAGGCGTAGCGCGGTGGTGTCGCCGATTTTCGGCCAGAGAGTCAGGAACCTTACCCAGGCGAGTTCGTCCTGATGTGACGCCGCCGCCCGGATCAGCGCGAACAGGTCTTTCACGTGGGCCGCCTGGAGAAGGCTGGTTCCGCCGACAAAAACATACGGAACTTTCTTTTCCACGAGCGTGGCTTCGAGAGTCCGGCAAGCGTAAGCGGTACGGGTAATAATCATGTGGTCTTCCCACTTCGTGCCGTTTTCGTGCCGTTCGATAAGATCGTTGGCAATCCATTCGGCTTCATCGAACTCATTTTCAAAATCGAGCAGACCGGGCATCAGCCCTTTGCCGCGATGCGCCCGGAGGTGCTTGTCATAAGGCAGTGACGAGGAATTCAACAGCCAGTTGGCAAGGTCCAGGATTTCCTGGGTCGAACGATAGTTTTCCTCAAGCTTAAGCACGGTCGAGTTCGGGATTCTGCGCCCGAACGAATGGACATTCCGGAAATCCGCGCCCCGGAAAGCGTAGATGCTCTGGGCGTCATCGCCCACGCAGAACAGTTTCGCGGGATCGCGAAGGCCGTCGAGGATCAGCCACTGGAGCGGATTGGTGTCCTGCATCTCGTCAACTAGAATATGATCGTACATTCCCCGTACGCGGTCACCGATGGCTTTGCCCTCATGGAGCTGTTTGGCAAAAATAAACAGGATATCGTCATAATCGAGATAACCGTTGTCGCGCTTCCTGGCTTCGTAGTCGCGAAAGACTTTGAGAACTTTCCCGATAACCTCCGGTTCAAGTTCAGTAAACTTTTCCAGATATGACTTGGCCGGCTGATTGGTGTTTCTGGCGTAGGAACAGTAATTGATGAGCTGTCCGGCCTGGGGAAAAACTTCGCCTTTTTCGCGGTAATTGGCCCGGACCAGTTTCATTAGTTGCTGCTGGTCGTCGCGATCGATCACGGCGGTATCCGGGAGTTTGAATTCCTTTGGCATTCTCCGCATGATGTAAAGGCAGAAATGATGGAAGGTTCCCGCCATGATGCCGGAAACATCGCTGCCGGACCACTTTCTGAGCCGGTCGAGCATCTCCCTGGAGGCGCGCCGGGTAAAAGTAAGCATCAGGATACGCTTCGGGTTCACGCCCTGCTTCATCAGGTAAGCAGCGCGCCCGATGATAGTGCGGGTTTTGCCGGTTCCGGCCCCGGCCAGCACCAACGCGTGTCCGTCGCGGTGTTCCGCCGCCGCAAGTTGTTCAGAATTGAATTCCATAATTCATTTAATTTATCGCGGATTGTCATCAAGCGCAAAAAGTATTACGGATTGATTGTTTTTTTCATTCGACAAGTTAATATAACCTTTTGAAAGAACATGAAAAGTTTACTAAAAATCCTGGTTTTTGCGCTTTTGATCTTTGCCCTGCCGGTGCTGGCCGGATTGGGCAAAAGCGAGGCGGAATGCGCGAAAATTTTCGGCAAACCGATAGTCCGTGACGAATTCGACAACGGATACGTCCGCACCACCCATAAATACCGGAAAATGCTGGTAAGGATCACCTATTTTAAAGGCAAGTCAGCAAAAATCAGTTACGGAAAACAGGGATACTTCTCCACCACGGAAATCCGCAAGTTCCTGAAAGAGTACTCCAACGGCAAAAAATGGAAGAAAAATAATATCTGGCTTCAGCGCTGGGACCGCAAAGGCGCATGCGCCATCTACAAAAGCCGGGGCAATTACGACAGCGAATTCTGTATAATGGATGAAGACAAAATGACCGATTTCGACGAATCGAGGAAAATCTCAAAAAAATATTGATAATATTGTCAAGTCAAAAACCGGGAGGATAGTAAAATATGCAGCAGAAGCAGAGCATCGGGGTTATGACCAGCGGGGGCGACGCCCAGGGAATGAACGCGGCGGTAAGGGCGGTAGTCCGTACCGGGCTTTCCCTCGGAATCGACGTATATGCCATTTTCGAAGGCTATCAGGGCATGGTCGATGGCGGCGACAGCATCCGCAAGGCCGAATGGAGCGTAGTCAGCGGCATTCTTGAACAGGGCGGGACCGTGATCGGCACCGCGAGATGTCAGGAATTCAGGGATTTTTCCGGACGCCTCAAAGCAGCACTCAATCTCCTGGAACACGGGATCGACAAACTGGTGGTCATCGGCGGTGACGGCTCTCTCACCGGCGCAAACTGTTTCAGCGAAGAATGGCCGAAACTCCTCAAGGAACTGCTCAAGACCGGCAAGATAACCAAAGAAACCGCCAAAGCGCATCCCACCCTGACCATCGTGGGGCTGGTCGGCTCAATCGACAACGATATGGCCAATACCGACATGACCATCGGCGCCGATACCGCCCTGCGCCAAATCGTCGATGCGGTGGACTCGATAGGCAGCACCGCCGCCAGCCACCAGCGCACATTCGTGGTGGAAGTCATGGGCCGAAACTGCGGATACCTCGCGCTGATGAGCGCTATCGCCACCGGCGCAAGCTGGGTGC
This sequence comes from Victivallales bacterium, assembly GCA_963678815.1. Classification (GTDB taxonomy): domain Bacteria; phylum Verrucomicrobiota; class Lentisphaeria; order Victivallales. The sequence goes on along the minus strand of OY787460.1, from coordinate 394,607 downwards.
TGATCCCCGAACATCCCCCTAAACCCGGCTGGGAAAAGAAAATGTGCGGATTCCTGGACGCCGGACGCAAAGCCGGCAGGCGCGACAGCATTATTATCGTGGCTGAAGGAGCCAGGGACCGCAAGGGCAATCCGATAACCGTGCAGTACGTGAAGGATTCCATAGAAAAGCACCTCGGGGTAGAGGCAAGGATCACGATCCTCGGACACGTTCAACGCGGCGGTAGCCCCACCGCGTTCGACCGTTACATGAGCACTCTGCTCGGATACCACGCCGTAAAAGAAGCGCTCGAAACCGGCGCCGACAAGGAATCAAAGCTGATCGGGATGAAAGAAAACCGGGTCAAGGTGTTCCCGCTGATGAAGTCGGTGGAAATTACCCACGAAGTGCCGAAAGCCATTGAATCAGACGACTACGATAAGGCCGTCAGGCTGCGCGGTTCAAGCTTCGGCAAGATGCGCAATATTTTCCGGACCCTCTGCCAGTCAGTGCCTGATCCAGCGAAGAAAAACCACCAGTCTTTCCGGCTGGGCGTAATGAACGCCAGTTGGCCTTCACCGGGCATGAACAAAGGAATAAGAACCGCCGTCAGGCTCGGAATGAACATGGGACACACCATGCTGGGGATCAGCAACGGTTTCGAGGGACTGATCAAGGGCAACATCAAAGAAATGGGATGGATGGAAGTGGAGGACTGGTACGACAAGGGCGGCAGTATCCTCGGAACCAACCGGAAAATCCCCGAAGACAGCGACCTTTACGCCATTGCAAAAAATATCGAGGAAAACAGTATCAAAGGAATCCTGGTAATCGGCGGATGGACAGGCTACAAAGGCGTCCAGATGCTTCAGGCACAGCGCAAGAACTTCCCGGCGTTCAATATTCCTTTCATCTGCGTTCCAGCCAGTATCAACAACAACCTGCCCGCCGCGGAACTGAGCGTCGGCTGCGATACGGCGTTGAACATTATCGTCGATGCGATTGACAAAATCAAGCACTCCGTGGACACCACCCGCCGTGCTTTCATTGTGGAAGTAATGGGCCGTTACTGCGGTTACCTGGCACAAATGAGCGGACTCGCCACTGGCGCGGAGCTTACATACCTCCACGAAGAAGGCATAACCGTCAGCAAACTTATGGAAGACCTGAAAATGCTTACGGCGGCCTTCAAGAAGGACCGCCATACCGCACTGATCATCCGCAACGAAATGGCAAATTCCACATACACCTCCGACTTCATCCGCAGGCTTTTCGACGAGGAAGGCGGAGATCTTTTCGACGTAAAAATGTCGATTCTGGGCGCAATCCAGCAGGGAGGGATTCCAACCTCTTTCGACCGCACCCAGGCAACCTGGCTTGCCGCCGAAGGCATCGAACGCCTGGTGAAAGACGTGAAAAACAGTAAAACCAGCAGTTCATTTATCGGGCTTCAGGGAGGAAAAATAACTTTCCACGACTTCGAAAAGATGGACAAAATGGTGATCGACGAACATTACCGTCCCAAAAAACAGTGGTGGCTGGAACTCCGCGATATCGTCAACACCCTCGCCAAACCCGATCAAGCCTAACCAGAGCAGGCTCTGGACTAAAAATGCATTTTCCCGCTTCGCGATTCCTGCGAACAGGGATTATCCTTGATTTTACTGCGCCGTCCTGCTTTGCTGAAAATACGCAACAATAACAACTTAAGTTGAGTCTTATACTGATTTGCAATTCGGTATTAAATTTGATAACGATTACGAATAAGATGGCGATAGCGAGGAATTGTGGTTAAATAAAATTCTCAGTGTTCTTTGTATCGTAGTTTAAAATATCCTTGAGTCCGGAAACTTGACATTATTGAAACCTTATGATACACTATACATAGTAACGTAAAGTATATAGCTATAACAAGCGAGGTGGCTATGGCGATCAATGGCGATCTGATGCGGGGAGTTGCGGAGCCGGTGATTCTTAAATTGCTGAGCCGAAAATCAATGTACGGCTACGAAATGATCCGGACGGTAGACGAGCAGAGTGGCGGGATTTTCCAGTGGAAAGAGGGATCTTTGTATCCGTGTCTGCACCGGATGGAGGGCGCAGGACTCATTTCCAGCAGTTGGGAAGTCAGCGACGAAACCCGGCCAAGGAAATATTATTCCATAACCAAAAAAGGGCTGGCGGTCCTCAAGACAAAAACAGTTGAAATCGGGGAATTTTCCCACGCCATGAATTTATTGTTGCTCAACGCCTGAACCGGAACCGGGACCAAAAATGTCTGACCGCAACGAAGAATTCGAGAAAATCCTGGATATTGCCACGGTGGGATTGAAAAATGATTCGGAACTGTGTCTCGACGTGCGCCGGGAACTGAAATCGCATCTGCTGTTCGCTTTCGATGCCGCGCGAAAGGATGGCAAATCCGAAACTGAAAGCATTGCAACCGCAATCGAACAGTTCGGCAAACCCGCCGAACTCGCCGACTCTCTGATCGCCGCCAATACCCGCCGCATGAAACTCCGCGCCCGTTTCCGACTGGTGATTTACCTTTTTCTGATTCCGCTGGCATTGCTGGTCCTGATTTCTACATATGGTCCGTTATGGAATGTTGTATTTTATCCGGTTGTTACCCCCTCAACGGTTTTCGGGCATAGATACTCAGAACCATATGAATATTTGACAAGTAAATTTAAAGCTGATTGGAAAAAACTGCCTGAAGAACAGCGGTTGATAATGCAGAGTTCCAGAAAACCGGAACTGTTTAAGGAACTCCATGCAAAATATCCGGAAAACCGGGTGTATATGGCCAACTATATTTCAAGTTTGATGTTTCGCGGGAAATGGTATGACAATACCCGTAAACCTTCTCACGCCAAAATACTTGAAGAATTGGACAAAGCCATTAAGCAGGAGCCTGAAAACGCTTATTACAATTTTCTGAAATCCTGCATATATATTTCAAAATCTATAAAAAACACCTGTGAAAAACCATACTACCGCATAACTTACAGACAGGCATTCAATCGGGCCATAGCGGAATATTTCATGGGAATCAGAAAACCGTATTGCCGGAAATACAGTATGGAACTATGGAAATTACGATTGAAAATGATTGGCCCCCTGGACAATTATTTCCGCCAGACACTTTATCCTGCGATCCGGCCTTGGAATATGAGTCCGGTTATGGAATTGTTCCGTTATGCCTTTAATAGCTGGGTTGAAGAACTCATTTCTCAAGGCCGGATAGCAGAGGCGGAACAATTGCTTGATTCCTGGATACCGTTTATCGGGAAAATCTGTTCAGGAAATATGAATATCGACGAAATACGGATGGTTGCCGGTTCAGCTTATGAATTCCGGAAAGATGTTCCCCGGTATTATCGTATGTTGGGCAGAGAGAAAAAGGCAAAGGAGTTTGAAAGAATCACTGAACCGCTCAAACAGTTGTATGCAGAGAAAAATCGTCTATATGAACGAAAACTGGAATTTTATAAACGCAAGGGTATAAATAGACTACAAAATTATTTTGACGAATTCGAGGAATACGGGAATATCCCGCTCGATGCCTCCGTATGGTGTGAAAACCGATATTTGTTTCCGGAAGAACTGCTTAAGATTGCACGCAAACAGGAATATGCCATTGTTGACCAGTTTGCAATTATTGTTACTATATTTTTCCTTACCGTGATGATGATTGCCTCACTGACAGGCTGGATAATAATGCGGATACGACTGCATAAAGAGTTGGCTCCCGCACTGTTTATTCCTGATAGGAAAAGGTTGGAATATCTACTATCGTCCGGGATAGTTTTGCCTTTGATCCTCTGGCTGTTGCTGACTAATATGGATATCCTTAATGGCCGGGAGTTTGCATTTATGGTAAATTTTCCCCGAGTATTTTTCCAGACATTGTTTTTGGTGGTTATCGTCATGACCCTGCCGTTCAGTATTTGCACGGGATTTATCAGGCAACGCTGCCGGCAGCTTGGAATAATGACGCCGAAAACCAATCTGCCGCACCAATCACGGCTTTACTGGATTGGAATTGCAGTTCTACTGACCGCATCAATGATTTCATGGCAGGAATTCCTTTCAGAATGGCGATGGGTTATGGGCGCGGTGATTCTGGCTGCCGCTATTCTGTTGGTTGCAGTTCCCACTGCAGTATTTATCGGCCGGTTTGTGAGTTCAAAATATAAATTTTACCGGGGAGCTATGTTTGCGGCGCTGATTCCGGCAGGAGCTTTGATGATAATCACTTTGGGAATAATCGTACTGCCTTATTTGCACATTCTGGAAAATTACTACTTTGAAAACAATTTCCTTATGAAATTCAAATCTGAAACCATTCTCTATGAGCCGGAATACCGGGATCTGATGAAATACAAGCATTGCATAGAGAAAGTCCTTAAGGCCGCTAAAAAAACACAGCTGAAACTTTGAACTCCAACAGATTTTTAGCAATTTCGGCAAAGGCATAGCACTTTGCCCATTCAAACCGGGGACACTCCCCGGCGAAGTCGTGAAACACTTCGCCCTTTTCAGTCCAGTGACAATCACTGGTGGTTGAGACGGCCGCCGGCGAGGATGATTGCGATGTCCTCTTCGGTGAGGGTGTGACTCAGTTCAAGACAGAGTTTTTCCCCGGACGGCTTGACGACTTCACAGGTGACCGGTTTACCGACTGCGAGTTGTTCGCGGATGTTGTCGATTTTGACGGTGTCACCCGCGTCAATTTTGCCGTAGTCGGCCGCGTCCTTGAAGCGGAGCGGGACAATCCCGAAGTTGACCAGGTTAGCGGCATGGATGCGTTCGACGGCCAGCGCAATCACGGCCTTGACCCCGAGATACATCGGGCAAATCGCGGCGTGTTCGCGGGATGATCCCTGGCCGTAACTGTCGCGGCCCACGATGATGCCGTGGCGTCCGGCGTCGCGGCTGGCGGCGGCGCGTTCGGCGAACGACGGTTTGCCTTCCTCGGTGAAGCATTCGAAGACAACTTTCGCGTACTCTGGGATATTGCTGCGGTATTTGAGATAGATACCGGCCGGCATAATGTGGTCGGTGGTAATTTTGTCGCCGACCTTGATCAACACTTCGCCGTCGATATCTTCAGGCAGGGGTTGGTTGATCGGGGGATCGCCGATGGTCGGTTTCCGGATAATTTCCACTTCGGTTCCGGCAGGGGGCGGGGGAATGACCATGCGGTCGTCGATGATGAATTCCGATGCTTCTTCAACTTCCGGGTACGGGATTCCGAGGTTGCCGGGAAGGGTGAATTCTCCGGTCAGCGCGGCGGCGCAGGCGGTTTCAGGACTTACCAGATATGCCTGGTCGCACTTGGTTCCGGTACGTCCGGCAAAATTCCGGTTGAAAGTACGCAGAGTTATAGTGTCATTGGCGGGGCTTTGGCCCTGTCCGATGCAGGGGCCGCAACCGGATTCAAGAATTCTCGCGCCAGCCGCGATCAGGTCAGCCATTGCGCCGTTTTCCGCGAGCATTTCCATAACCTGACGGCTCCCCGGCGCGATTGCCAAAGTTACATCCGGATGCGCGGTTTTGCCTTTGAGCATTTTCGCTACTTTCATCAGGTCTTGGAACGAACTGTTGGTGCAGGAGCCGATGATGACCTGTCCAACCTTGGTTCCGGCGAGTTCGGAAATCTTTTTGATGTTGTCCGGACTGGACGGACATGCCGCCCTCGGTTCGATTTCGGCAAGGTCTATTTCAACAACTTTATCGTATTCCGCGTCGGGATCGGCGATAAGCTCCTGCCAGACATCTTCCCGGCCCTGGGCCGCGAGAAATTTACGGGTGCTTTCGTCGGACGGGAATACCGAGGTGGTTACTCCAAGTTCCGCGCCCATGTTGGTGATGGTCGCACGTTCCGGAACCGAAAGCGACGCCACGCCGGGACCGAAGTATTCGGCCACCCAGCCCACGTTGCCCTTGGTTGAGAAAATTTCGAGCACTTTCAGAATTATATCTTTGGCGGAAGCCCACTGCGGAAGTTTGTTTATGAGTTTGATTCCGGCGACCTTGGGATAGCTTAACCGGAACGGTTTTCCGGCCATTGCCAGCGCCACGTCGAGTCCACCCGCACCGATGGCAACCATGCCGATGCCGCCGCCGGTGGGTGTGTGGGAGTCTGATCCGAGAAGGGTTTTTCCGGGTGCGCCGAAGCGTTCCAGATGCACCTGGTGGCAGATGCCGTTCCCCGGACGCGAAAAGTAAATGCCCTTGGCGGCCGCGATAGATTGCAGATAGAGATGGTCGTTGCGGTTTTCCGGGCCGTTCTGCATCATGTTGTGGTCAACGTAGGAAACGGAAAGTTCAGTTTTTACGCGATCCAGGCCCATGGCTTCAAGTTCCAGATAGGCCATGGTCCCGGTGGCATCCTGGGTGAGGGTCTGGTCGATTCTGATTGCCGCTGGTTCTCCTGCCGCGGATTTTCCGCTTACCAGATGCGCGTCGATAATTTTCTGTACAACAGTTCCAGTTGCCATGATTGCCTCGTATTATTTAATTTTTTCGATGATTGACGAAAGGTAAAAGGTAGCACAAAAAACTGAATTGACATGGAATTCAGGGGTAAAAAAAGGAAAAATTAGTTGTTAGTAGCGTTCCCACCAGCGTTTGCCGACTCGCGCGCCAAAATCATGCCAGTCTTTTGTCTCGATTATTTTTTCTGTATCCCATACTTCTAGATGGTAAGCGATAATTTTATGACGTCTGATTTTTTTCAGGCCGATTTCGAAGCGTTGCTCGCCCATGATAGAGCCTCGCGATTTCGAATTATATTTTCCCCTGGAATCAAAGTGATAATTGGGACGCTTAAAATTTTTCAACACATTGATGATGGCGGCCTGATCATAGTGCTTGCCCTTAACTTTTGCCTGACTGGGATAATAGAAGAAGAAGATTCTGCTGCCGCCGTATCTTAAGGAGCCGGTGGTCAGTATCCAGAGATAGAAATAAGGGAACTTAACGTATCTGGCTTTGCTCTCACCGTTCTTGCGCACTACATGAAAATCAATTTTACATTTATTTTCGTCGCCATCTTTCTGGGTACCGTATTGAGGCATTTTAACGTCACATGAAACAGAATATTCCGGCAGTTTTACCAGACTATCGGAGTCACCGCCATTTATATCAGTATTAAAATATGACTTTATCATGCCGATACTGATAGTTTTTCGTTTTTTGTCCTTTTCAACAACAACCCTGCCGTCGTTGATGCTGACAATTTCAATATTGGTAATCCGGTTGCCGTTTTTCAGGATAAGGGTTCCGGCAGTAAGTGAAGACAGCAAAAAAATTGTTGCAAAACAGATGGCTAGTGGTTTAAATTTAAACATGATTACCTCCGGAATTCAATTACTGTTCAATTAACTAACATTTTATACCGATTTGCATTCTAAAGGCAAAGTTCTTTTGAGTTCATGCAGAAATTACTCCATTGCCCGATATTCATATCGCGCTGCCGTCGTAATTTTACCTGATTCTCAAAAATCTCCCTTGTCATTAATAGCTTTTAGATTGCAATCCGGTACTAATATAGCGAAATATTCTTTTATTCCAAAAAATTCCGGGAAAGAAAAAGCCGGGAAATCAGAATTAACGATTTCCCGGCTGAAATATCGGAAACGCTTAAAGCCTTATTCGGCGGGTTTGGTTTTCGGCAGACCAAGAACCTTGTCGCCTTCTTTCCAGCGTCCTTCACCGCGCAACTGGTCGATGCGCTCGAAACGTTTGAGAACATTCCGCTTCATCCGGATTTTACCGCCGGTCCTGAAACTTGCATGCTGTGACATGATATTACTCCTGGATTATTTTAAAATTAAATTTTTTATTCATCACAAACAGAATCTTTAATATAGACCGGAAGCTAACTATGTCAAGGAGGTTTTCCAGATTTCGGCATCGCACCAGATTTTTGTTTCGCGGATGCGGGATTTTGCCTTGAAACCGAGCAGATGAGCTGCCGCGGGGGAATCGGTGGCCCCGAAGCCCGGAATGGAAAAATCCGCGATTTCCGCCAATTTTTCAGCTAGAATCGACTCCTGGGATTTTTCTGCCTCCCGGATAATCCTGATTTCGATGACCCGGGCATGTCTCAGGAGAAAATCGATGTGCCAGTGACAATTCTTCTCGGTGGAGAGATGTCTTTTAAGCCGGGAAGAAAGGTTGCGCTGGGCCGAACCCACGTAAACAAAATAACCGCGCGGGACCGTGAAACTCCTGCTTCGGGTAGATATTTCACGGGATTCCGGATTATGGATCAGGAGAAAGTAAATTCCCGATTCAGGATTTTTGAGAACCTTTTTCATCTTCTCTGCAGTTCTTAAGCACCTGATCGGCGATATCGGGATATTGTTTTTTCAGGCAGTCCGGACAGATTCCGTGGCTGAAGTCCACGTCTGAATGGTTCTCAATATAGGTTTCCACCTGCTCCCAGTAACCTTTGTCGTTCCTTACTTTCATGCAGCTAGAGCAGATTGGGATGATTCCGCGCAGGATCTTGATTTCATCCAGGGCATGCTGAAGTTCCTTTACCTTGACTTCAAGTTCAGCCCTTTGCTTTTCGATCAGGTCCCGTTGCCGGGCAAGTTCGATGAATACTTTGACTTTGTTCCTGAGAATAGGCTCGGATATCGGTTTGAGCAGGTAGTCTACGGCTCCTGACTCGTAGCCCTGGAGCACGAATTTATCATGCCTGCTGATGGCGGTGATAAAAATTATCGGCAGGATTTCCCGCCCTTCGAGTTTGTGGATTTCAGCGGCGGTGGTAAAGCCGTCCATAATCGGCATTTGCACATCCATCAGGACCAGGGCCAATTCGTTGTCTTTTGCCGCTTGGATGGCCGTTTTTCCGCAGTTTGCGGTAATTATTTCCAGGTCCATATGGCGCAGGCAATATTCCAGTAATTTTACGTTGGTATCGATATCGTCGACGATCAGCACTTTTTCCGGGGGAAGTTTTTCCGGCGTAATCATTTTGCTTTCTCAATTTGAACTATTTAATGGTGATAACGGTTTCTTTCTTGATCAGACGGGATATGCGGCGTCCTTTCTTTATTGCTATCAGGCATGCGTTTATGCGCTGTCCGGGTTTTGTTCCGTGCAGAGCTTTGGCCACATCCGCGAACGAGAGGATCGGCTGATCGCCCAGTCGCGCAAGAATGTCGCCCCGTTGAATATATTCATTCCCGCTAAGGATATCACTTACTATTATACCGCCATAAAACGGATAACCCAAGGCTTTTGCCAGCGGCTTGGTCAATTTCTGCAACCCAACGCCGAGTTTCACCCGTGCGGCGGTTTTGCCGTCAGTCCATTTAAGTTGTTTGAGCTTTACATGGTATTTATGACCGTTTTTCAGGGTCAATTCGATGGTGCTGCCTGCTTTCAGTTTGCAAAGATACCTGCTCATGTCAAGCAGATTTTCCGCTTTTTTTCCGTTGAATCCGGCAATAATGTCGCCGTTGCGGAGTCCGGCGCGCCAGGCCGGACTTTCGTGGACGACGGCCGCCAGGTAGATTTCCGCGGAACCAGGGCCATGAACTTTCACGGCAGGGACAATTCCCAGTTCCGCGTTGTTGAAGCGTTCGGGGACCATCCATCCGGCGAGAACGTTTAAAACCCTGGTCAGCGGAATAGCGAAACCGATTCCTTTTGCTTCCCGGTGTATCGCCGCGGTCACTCCGATCATTTCACCGGCAAGATTTATCAGAGGGCCGCCGCTGCCGCCGGGATATATCGGGGCGTCGGTTTGCAGCAGATCGGAGAATATTACCTTGCCGTCCTCAGTGACCCGGCGTCCCACCGCGCTCAGGACTCCCCGCGAAATGGTGCTGCCGAGTCCGTAAGGATTGCCCACCGTGATTACGGTTTCGCCAAGCATCAGGTCGCCTGGAACTGCCAGCGGGATTACTCTTAGCGAGTCTTTGCCGGGAGGGGGTTCTATCTGAAGCAAGGCCAGATCGTTCTGACTGTCGCTTGCAAGTTCCCTGGCCGTGAACTTCCTGCCGTCGGCGAGTCTTACGTTTATCCGGGCGGCACGGCGGACAACATGCGAGTTGGTTACCACCAGCCCGGAGGAATCGATGATTGTGCCGCTGCCGATGATGAAATCGTTGTCTCCAGCGTTGCGTTCGCCATAGGTTTCTCCCACCACTTTTGTCTGGGTGCTGAGATTCACGATCGACTGCAGGACTCTGTCGATTGCCCTGACCGTCGGGGTAATCCTTACCTTCCGGCTGGCAAGTACTTCATCTGCGCGGGAAATAGCGGAAAATGCCACGATTATCGCGGCTGTGGCAAGTACAATAGCTTTACTACTTGATTTTTTTCGAACCGGCATGAATATTTCCTAGCCTGAATTGATAGTGCATAACAATAGACATTACTGCTTAAAATGCAAGCACAAAGCGAAAAACCGGACCTGCCGTTTTTAGTTGCGGAGCCCCGCCGGGTCTATGAATTCGACCTGCAGCACCTGTGGAGCCGAACCCCGCGCGGACTGCTCATGCGCGATACCCGCAACCGCGAAATTACCGTGCTTTCGCCGGGAACCTGGAACGTCGAGGCAGGTCCCGACTTCAAAAACGCCAGAATCCGGATCGGCGGTAAAACCGTAAAAGGCGACATCGAGGTTCATTATCGCGAAAGCGACTGGATTCACCACGGCCATCAGGACGATCCAAATTATGAAAATGTGATCCTCCACCTTGTTACCGTTGACGATCTTGCCGGAAAAAATTCTCCATGTGATCATGTGGTAATCATCAACGCTGAAAATTGTCCGCCAATTGAATCTGATGAGAAAAAGTTTCCCGCCGGACGCTGCGCCTCTTATTTTTCATCGCTGAACAATCCCCAAGTGGCGGAACTGCTCGTTGCCGCCGGACGTCTTCGCTTCCGCCGGAAAACCGAACACGTCCTCGAGGACATGCTTACGCACGGTGCGGAGCCGGCATGCCTGAAAATGGTCTTTGACGCCGCCGGATTCAAGCGCAACCGGGAGAGTTTCGCGGAGCTCTTCAATCGCTTCATGGCTTATTCCCCCGAGGACCGGGAAAAATACTACTCCGCTATCCTGTGGGGCGAATCCGGACTCCTTCCCGACCCCGCCGCCGGAAAACTTGCCCCGGAAATGAGCAAATTCGTGGAATCGTGCTGGAAAGACTGGTGGAAACTCAGGCAGGAACCGCACCCCGATCTAAACTGGCGGCGCGATGGCGTCAGGCCGCTCAATTTTCCCGAACGCCGACTTGCCGCCCTTACCGTGGTCCTGGAAAAAACCGGCGCAAATCCCGTCAAGTTTCTCAAAGACGCCGCGAAAAAACATAATTCACCGGAAGATTTTCAGAAATTTCTCGTGGATGATTTCACCTGCCATCATCCCCTCTGGGATTCCTTCACTGGGTTCAGTGAACCCCGGGCGAAGTCCGCGGCGGTATTCGGGACCAGCCGGTCAATTGAACTTTCCGTAAACGCCCTGCTTCCCGCCCTGACAGCTTACGGACGTCTTAAATCAATACCTGAGTTAAGTAAATTCGCAGAAAAAACCTGGTTTAAATTACCGTCACCCGGCGATAACCGGCTGATCAAAACCGCACTCCACCGCTGGCTGTTTCCCCCGGAACGCATCGGCAAACTGAAACGGTCCGCCGCCGTCTGCCAGGGAATCATCCACCTTTACCGCGAATACTGCGAATCAGCCGGAACCGATTGCGCCGCCTGCCTTCTGTATAACTCTATATAACCAGACTCTGTTCTATCCTGTAAATCCTGTCTGAAAATTCTTCAGGCGCTTTCGGCAAAAGCGACCTGCTTCTCCTTCGTACTTTTTGGTAAAAATTCCCTTTTGCATTTCCAGCGAAGCGGGGAAATGCCGTTTCCGTGCAGGGATTATCCTTGCCTTCTGGGTGAAAATATTTACATTTCCCGGAGGAGTTGTTCGAAGCGGGCCACGGCGTCCCGCAGGGAACCGGTGCATTTGTTACTGGCGCCGAGGAGCATGTAACCGGGAAAACTGGCGCAGCGCAGGATCGATACCATTTCCTTGATTTCCGCGTTGCCGTTGGCCAGCGGCTGGGATTTACCGTCGAAAGTTGCGTCGGCAATGACGAGTTGATCGATGAATCGGCGGAGTTTTTGTTTGTAGCTGAACAAGAACGGTTTCTCCCCGGCACGGGCAAACAGCGCGGCGTTGAAAGTGAAACCAGCCTCAAGACCTTGTTCGCGGAGTTCGAGCAGGATTCTGGAACATTCCTCACTGCCAATTCCCAGGTTGTGAAAAGAAATCTCGATTTCAGCTTCAGCCGAAACTTTGACGTATGAAGCGGCATTGCCCACCAGTGGCATGACTACTCTTTCCCCGCAAGTGTTCCCGGCGACTTTCAGCCACGGGGCAAGGTCGGCTGGAGGAGCGGCAAAACTCAGGGCGGTGACTTCGCAGTCGGCTTCCTGAAGCTCCAGTACGGCCTTTTCAACAACGGCTGACTCAAGCATCTGGATGGGTTTGCCGTTCAGGTAATCGAGTTCCACCATGCCGACGCCAGACAGTTTCAGGTTCTCGATTATCTCCGGCACATATTTTCCGGAGAGGGCGGCGGAAGCGACCAGTTTAAAATCTTCTTTCGCAAAAAAGTTTTTCCGCAAAGCGGCACGCTGAGTTACACAGTCCTCGCAGTTCGGGTTGCCGCATAAAACGAATGCGGGATCGCGTTTCCCGATCTCCAAACAGACATCAATCAGATCTTGGCTTTTGATCAGTCTGACCACCGAATTGCCGATTCTGGACGTTGTCATTTTGCCGCTGGCGCGGAGCGCGGAATCAAGTCCGATGAAATCCCGGTGCGGGCCGGGAAAGAAATCCCATGACTTGGTTATCTTGCCTCCGGGGGTATCGAAAGTTTCTTCTTTAGTTGATCCCAGGTAGGCAGCGCGAAGCATTTCCTCAACGGTGTGCAAAGTGGTGTTGCGGTCCTGGTCTACTCCCAGCAGGCACACGTATCCGCCCATCTCGGCAATCCGCGCATATGGAGTGTCCTCGGAGTGGGCGATGTCTGCCTTCCAGTGGTCCGCGCAGAGTTTTTCGGCATCCTTCCCGATTGCCGCCACACTTGCCAGCGGATGTATGCTCGAAAGCGCGTCCGGACGCGCTTTAACAGTATCGGTGATTATCCCAAGCGCTCCGAAAGTAGGTACAACCAGCGTTCCCACGGGGCCAAGCACTTCCAAAAAGGCGTCTGCCACGGCGTCAGCGCCGCCTTCGACATGCCCGATGCTCGCCAGCGAACTGTGCAGCAGAACGATATCGCCCGAATTTAATCCAAGTTTTTTAAGTCCGGTTTTGATGGCGGCTTTATTCATAATCTTCTCCTATTCCGTTTCGGCAATGACCCGGCACGGAAGCTGCGTAACGTTTGGAAACGGCAGCGGCAGCACGGTAAGTTTTACTTTCGGCTGAGTCAGCAGGTGCATATTCACGGGCAGACACACGGTGGAAATACCGTTCTCGAAAAACCGGTAGAACACCCCGTGGATTGCCTTGCTTTCATAGATATCCGACACGATCAGGTGGATGCCGGTTGAAACTATCCAGCCGATGGCGTCATGACTGAAGTAAACGCTGCGCTCCTCTATGGCGTCATACCGGCGCCCGCCGAGGGCATTGACAATCAACGCGCCGCCTTCGACTTCCGTCTCGCAGGCTTGCTTGAGCTCTTCCGCGGTGACTTCCCCGGAGCGGTCCGGTTTATCGAGGCGGATCACCGCTGCATCGATCCTGAACAGCTTTTCCAGCGGATAATTCGCGGCGTCCTTACCGTCATTAAGCTCCTTGATGTGTCCGGGAAAATCCACGTAGGTTCCCGCCATCGACCCGAATTCGAAATCGTAGATCATTCCGGTGTACCGTGCCCCGGCGGTATCGACCGGCAGCTGTTTGTTTTCGATCCGGCAGACCCGGTTGCGTTTGTCCTGAGAATCGGTCACCGGCATGCTGAGTTCGATTAACGGCATAAGATAATCCTGTCATTAAATATTTTGAAGATAAAATTCCGCCAGTTGGCGGCAAGTGCAAACCCAGGCCCTGCCTTCGTGGTGATATTTCCCTAAAAGATCGATTACCGGCATCAGGAATTCCTCCACGGGATCATGCCAGCGCGGATCGTTGACCGCCAGGTTTACCGGGTGGCAGAGCAGGCTGAAAACGCTTTGTTTTTCGATAGCTTCCTTCATGCGTTCTTCCCAGAGTTTCACGCCCCCGGCCGGGGTGCGGACAAATTCCATGCCGCGCATGTCGCAGTAAGCCTGAACCGCATCGACAAAGGTTTTGTTCGCTTCGGCGTCGGCCATCCAGATCGACCAGTCGTAAGTTTGGCTGTCGAGTGGAATTTCCACGATAGGATAAAGTTTATCGCCGAGTTTCATTTGGAACGGCGCGGGGCCGAATCCCTGTCCCGGTTTGATGAAATCATCGATTCCCACATTGCTGCTCCACAGCAGTCCGGCGGCCTCAAACGCATCATACGAATGCTCGTTGAAATGTCCGTAAGGGAGCCGCACTCCTTTCACTTCCGGAAAGTATTTATTGAGGATCTCCAGGCTTTCGAAAACCTGGCTGCGGTTTTCTTCGGGGCCGTACTGTCCGGCATAGATACGATTGCCGCCGTGACGGTGATAAAGGTCGTGATAATAACCATGCGAGGCGATTTCACAGTTCGCCTCCACCATCGGATAGGCAAAATCAGGGCCGTTGTCTTCCACCATTTTGGCCACAATGTTGAAAGTTGCCGGGATGCCGTTCTGTTTAAAACTGGCACAGATCCGGCGGTAATTATCCATTTCCAACTGTACGTTGCCGAGGCCGTTGCCGTAATTTCCTTCAACATCGAAAGTCAGCAGCAGCGCGGCCCTCGCGCCGTTAGGGAAAGTCACTCCGGGGGGGAATTGATTATGTGCCGAAACCCCGATTGGGTGTTCGCCGCCGAATGAAAATCCGCCGAATTTACCGGCAAGTCCGGAATTTGCGGCTTCCACCAGTGAGATTTCATGCTTTTTCGCTGAATTTTTCATATCAACACTTCAGTTGGTTTATTTATTAATGTAATGTATAGTTCAGTAATAAATAGCTCCCGGCGTTGGGAGTTGTCAAGTTGAGAATTTGTAAAATATTTGATAAATAAACTTTTTCCCCGGTTTGATTGTTTATTCAATACACTTATAGTACGTAAATGTTTTACAAATACAAGGAAACACCATGCTTGATAGAGATATTATCCGGAAACAGATCATCGCCCGTTTACTTGCCACGGAAAGCGTAACCCGCCCGGAACTGGTGGATGAACTCGAATTGAGACCCGCCACGCTGTACGAAATCATTGACCAGATGAAGGAAGATGGACTCCTGGCAGAACCCGAGAGACGCGGCAAGAAGACCGGGCGCAAGGCTTCTCCGCTGTGTTTCGACCCGGATTACGCCTGGGTTGCCGGGATTGATTTCCAGGCTGGTTATACCAACGGGGTGCTGATCGACCTGCAAGGGCATATCCGCGCGAAAACCGAAATCCAGAGTCCGGGAAACAAGGATGCGGCATCCGGTAAAAAAGAGATTTTTCAGGCTATTGATAATCTCAAGCGGCATGCTGGCGACTCATGGAGGCGGGTGAAGGGCTTGGCGTTTGCCGACCCGGGACTGGTGGACATTGAAAACGGAATTTCGTTGAAGGCGGTGAATATTCCCGGCTGGGAATGCATTCCAGCCGAGAAATGGCTGGAAGACGCCTGGAAAGTTCCCGCGAAGATTTTTCCATCGACACTGACGCGTACCTACATGGAATACCATGAACTCCTGCCTGAACCTCCGCCAAGTTTGTTCCATATGGAACTGGATATCGGGATCGGCGGTGGCTTCATCAAGAACGGCGAATTATTTGTGGGCGACACCGGATGCGGGATGGAAGTAGGTCACCTGGTTGTGTGTCCCGACGGTCCGCTTTGTCAGTGCGGCAACCGGGGATGCCTGGAAGCGATGGCCGGGGAAGCCGGTATCCGCAAGAAAGTGACCGAAATGGTCTCGAGCGGGGTCCAGACCGAGCTTTCCAGCTCCAATTTTTCAATTCCTGCGTTTATTTCCTGCGTCAACCGCAATGACAAAGCGGCGTGTTCGCTGGCCTATGAATTATGCGAGTACATCGGACTTGGACTGAGTTCGATTGTGACGATCCTGAACCCGTCGGAGATTATTCTCAGCGGCAAACTTGCCAGACTCGATCATTTTATTATCGAAGCGGTCAAACGGACAATGTCGATGCACTGTTTTCCGTCGGCGCTGGAAAATCTCAATATCCGGTTTACAAGTCTCGACAAAACCGCCACCGCTACCGGCGCCGCGCTGCTTTACCGTAAACAGTTCCTGGAAAATTAAAAAAAATGGTATGCTCAAAATCAACCTGACAAACAAGGAATAGCTGAAAATGGCGGCCAAAGTAATTATTATTCTGGTGGCGGCAACTATATCGGTTCTGATCAGCATTTCAATATCCGCGGTTGTTTTGTATTTTGTCGCGCAATTCCTGTTTATTGACGGGATAACATATTCAAAATCTTTCAAGACCGCCGCATTTACCACTCTAATCTGCTTGATTTTATCATTTGTTTTCAGTCCATTAGGTATGGCGGGAACTGTAATTGCTTTCCTCTGCGGGTTTGTGGTTATGGCGATAATAATAATGCGTATTTTTGAAGCCTCTTTTGGAAAAGCATTAAGCGCTGCTGTCCTTTCCTGGTTAGTATCCATGATTCTGAGTTTTGTAATTTACGGGTTGCTCTTCGGATTTACGGGTGGATTGAACATTGAGCGGGGTAAATATATTGAGGTGATTGACAAAAAAACCGGTAGAAAAGTAAAACTTAAATTGCCGGATAAATTTAGATAACCAATGCAAGCATTGGCTTGATACGGCATTTTCACGCTTCGCAGAAAATGTGGCAAAGCGCTAAAAAAAACTTTTATTTCCTGTTCTTATTCTGAAAATGGTATTTGATAATTTCAAGATTTTTTTCAGGGATGTCTTTGATGATTTTTCCGTCCGGAAGTTCAATTCCATAGCATACCGAACCGTCATCTTTGATGCTCAGTGATTTGATCTTCCCTTTGATCTTTTTGTCCTTGACGGATTCCACGGTATCACCGAAAATAAACTTACTCCTGAATTCCGTCCAGACGCACTCCCCGCAACCACATTCCCTGTAAGAAACCTTATTCCCGCCCGGAAGCTTTACCGGCCTTGGGGCTTTGTCCCGAATCAACTCTCCCATCTTGGCATTATACGCCTTTACAAATAATTTTGTGCTTTTCTCGCCCGTAGTTACGTATGGAAACATCCAGAGAAAAGGAGAGTCTATGGTCTCGTATTGTTTATATATGACAGGTATTCCGTTTATTTCCTTATCCGATTTTTTTCTGCGTTGATCGTACATGACAGCTTCATAATAACGAAGTTCTCCGTCCTCATAATCTCTTATTGCCTGAGACATTGCATCATATTCTTCATCAATTTTTAAATCATCAGTTATCATCCAGCATTGGAAAGTCATTACTACACCATACATACCTAAAAGATAGAAAATCATAACCGGAAACATTGATGAATAAATACTGATTCGCTGCCTTCTCCAGAAACCTTTGTATGAGGAAGGAAAGTAAGTGCCAGGAGCTATTTCAGTGAGTACTAAGCGAATATCCGCTCCACAATTCGGACACTTATCGGATTCGTTTCCATTCAGCTTGTGTTTACATTCAAAACAGATTGGATATTTGCCGTTTTTGCAGGCATCTTCGATAAAATGCTGATATTGATTTTTCTCATTACGGAATCGCCAATAATAAATAAAACATCCAATTACCGCTCCTGCAAAGAAACCCGTAAGAACCATCCCAGAATCCGAACCAAAAACCTGCTCCGCAAGCCATCCAAAGCCACAACTAATTATTGCGGTCAGGATTATGAAACAAACTCGTAATCCCATTAACGGGCAATGATCTTTAACATATTTTACCAGTCGTTTTCTACCTTTGACGGACAATGCCGACAAATCGATATCAATATTTTCATCCATGGGGAATCTCCTTGCAATGAAGATATTCCCGAAGTATGGAAAACGCAAAATGTAAAAGGCTGGTAAGATTACACTATATGGGAATTTGTACCGCACCCCTGCGGGGGCTGAATTATTTTTTCTATCTCTTAACCACGGGTTTGCACCCGTGGCTACAGTTGTATCATCCCCTATGGGGGATTCCATTTACCAGGAGGTTGCCTCGGGCAAAACTTGCGTCTGATTTCCCGCTCCCAAAACCTGAAGCCTGAATTACTTTCGCGAGACAAGGAACACGCTGGTTGCCGCAAACCAGTTTGGGAAGATTTTCGACAATGGATTTCTGCTTTGGAGCAATGGGATTTCCTTGTCGATTGAAATACTTTTATCTCCGCACAGGCTTCGAAAGTCGAGAATAGTCGACAAGTGAATATTCGGGGTGTTGAACCAGGGATTCGGAATGGTTTTGGTTTCGGGCATTCTGCCGGAAAAGATAAACTGCATCCGGGCCTTATAGTAACCGAAGTTGATGAAACTGATTACCCCCTGTTTGCCCACGCGCACCATTTCCTCGAGGATGAAATCAGGGCGCTGGACGGTCTGCATGGTCTGACTCAGGACAACACAGTCGAAAGAGTTATCGGAAAACAGCCCAAGGCCGTCATCGAGGTCGAGTTTCACCACCTCTACGCCGTTTGCCATGCTTTCGAGAATTTCGCGTTCGGAAATTTCCACCCCGAGCCCGGTAACCTGCTTGTTGTCTTTAAGGTACTTGAGCAGGAAACCGTCGCCGCAACCGAGGTCAAGGACTTTACTGCCGGGTGGAATCAGTCTGGAAATTGCGATCAGGTCCTGGCGGGTAAGGGCTTTAGCTGATTGAAGTTCAGGCATTTTCCACCTCGTCGTAACGGTTGCGGAGGTAATCGGAAATAGCTTTGCCCAGAGTTTCTATTTCGAGCAGGAAAGCATCGTGTCCGTAACTAGATTCCACATCCAGATAGCTGGTTTTGACGTTATTCTTTATGAGCGCCTTGACGATATCAACGGACTGGTATGACGGGAACAGCCAGTCGCTGGAAAACGAAATAACCAGGAACGCGCTCTTGAGTTTCTCGAATGCCCTGGCAAGATCACCTCCGGCCGTGGCGGAAATATCGAAGTAGTCAATGGCGCGGGTGATGTACAGATAACTGTTGGCGTCGAAACGTTCAACGAACCTCTGCCCCTGGTATTCGAGATAACTTTCCACCGCGAAATCACGGGCGAAGTCGAACGAAATGCTGTCGGATTCCTGGAGTCTGCGCCCGAACTTGTTGAGCATTGATTCATCGCTGAGATATGTAATATGAGCGAGCATCCGGGCGGTTGCGAGTCCTTTTTCGGGTTGGTCCTCGTAGTTGCCCTGCTGCCATGAGGAGTCGCTCATGATTGCCTCGCGCCCCACCCAGTCGAACGCGATTCCCTGGGCCGACAGCCGCGAGGTGGTGGCGATGGCTATGACGCTGTGAACTTTTTCAGGATAATCAATGGCCCATTGCAGCGCCTGCATGCCGCCCATCGAACCTCCGGCAATCGACAGCCATTTTTCGATGCCGAGGTGCTGCATCAGCCGATGCTGGGCGCGAACCATGTCGGCAATGGTTATTACCGGGAAATCCATATTGTAGCGCTTGCCGGTGGCGGGGTTGATCGAGCGCGGACCGGTTGAGCCGCTGCATCCGCCGATAATGTTGCTGCAGACAATGAAATACTTGTTGGTGTCTAATGCTTTGCCTGGACCGACCATCTCGTCCCACCAGCCGGGTTTGCGGTCGTCTTTGCTGTTGTATCCGGCTACGTGGGCGTTGCCCGACAGGGCATGAAGGATCAGCACGGCGTTGTTTTTGGCCGCATTCAGTTCTCCGTAGGTTTCGTAGCGGATAATGACCGGCCAGAGTTTCTTACCGCAATCAAGGGGTAAGGCATCGTCTTCGGTCTTTCCAAATTCAAAATCCTTTGGTGTTACAATCCAGATGTCGTCGGTTCCCATTTCTCTTCCATACAGTTTAAACGGACAAATTACGCCGGATTAAGATAATTTTCAATCTTAACCCGAATAAAGTTGGATACCGCAATTCTGTTGTATGAAGTTGTTTCACAGTTATGTCTGCTATGTGACACATATTGTATCATATTAGAGAATCTTATAAATACTTAATTATAAATATGTTTAACACAATACACCGTCAAATCCAAGAGAATTATGTCTCGTAATTGATACATAACTGAAACAATTTACCCGTTAATTAATAATCTAAAACAGCGCAACTATCTAGTAATCAAAATGATACATAACGAAACAATCCTCTGGCACGGGAAATGCGTATTATATATTAACAAAGGCTGGAATAACGTAATTTCCGGCGGCTTAACAAATTAAAAACATTTTTTATGGACAAGCTGAAATTCTGGCAACTGATAAAACCTTTCCGGTATCTGATTATCGGCGCGATCCTCAGTCTGGTGATTTTCACCAACCTTGGACTGGTAATGCCTTTGATGCTGAAGGTAATCATTGATCGGGTACTGGTAAACAACCAGTTGAACTTTGTGTTCATCATCCTTGTAACAATCCTGCTGATCTACACGATCCGGGAAATTTTCTTTTATGTAAGCCGTTATATGATATTTTATATTTCCCAGAGAATCCTGTTTAATGTCAGGACAAAATTATTCAGACATCTTCAAAATCTGTCGCTGCAGTTTTACGAAGAGTACCGTACCGGAAAGCTCATTTCAAATATCATCACCGACGTGGCGGCGCTGCAGCAGATGGTATCGGCGAGCATGGTAAACCTGGCGGTAAACCTGTTGATGATCGTATTCATTGTGGGAGTGTTGTTCGTAATGAACCCGATATTGGCGCTTATCTCCCTGGTGCTGATTCCGCTCCAATTGGCAAACTTCATGTATTTCCGGACCAAAATCAAACGGGGGTGGATGGATTTGCGCGAAAAGATGTCGGAGATATCCGCGAACCTGGCGGAGACCCTCAATGGCGTGCGGGTTGTCAAATCCTTTGCCAAGGAACGCACCGAAACCCGGAACTTTGTTTCAAACCTGCGGCCAGCCATGGACGTCAGCATGGATGTCAATATGAAAGGCGTCTTCCAGTGGATGATCTGTGAGGCGGTAAATATAATTTGCTTGTCGGCTACTATCGGCCTGGGCTCCTATATGGTGTTGAAAAACAAAATGACCATCGGTTCTTTCGTGGCCTTTTACACGTATCTGGGGATGCTTATCAATCCGATTGTACAATTGAGCAACCTTATTACGATCATTTCCCAGGGGATGGGCAGCGCTTCGCGGATAATCAAGCTGCTTGATACTATTCCGGACATCCGCGAATGCGAAAATCCGATCAAACTCAAGACCTTGAAGGGAAATATAAAATTTAAAAACGTAAATTTCGGTTACAGCGGAAAAACCGTGGTGAAGGACTTTACCCTCGACATAAAGACGGGAAAGAAAGTCGCGCTGGTCGGCCCCAGCGGATCAGGAAAGTCCACTATCGCCAACCTGATTCTCCGCTTTTACGATATCAAGTCCGGCAAAATCCTGGTGGACAATCACGATTTGCGCCAGCTCGGAATCGAGTCGTACAGAAATCATGTGGGAATCGTGCTCCAGGAAGCATTCCTGTTCAGCGGCACTATTGCCGAAAACATTTCCTACGGCGCCAAACGGGAAGTCACCCGTGAAGAAATTGAGCAGGCCGGACACAAAGCGAATCTCCACGAATTTATCGGCAACCTGGAAAACGGCTACGATACCGAGATCGGGGAAAACGGAACGTCTCTGTCCGGCGGACAGAAACAGCGGGTGGCGATTGCACGGGCCATCCTCCGCGACCCCAAAATCCTGATCCTTGACGAAGCCACTTCCGCGCTCGATACCATCTCCGAGTTCCTCGTCCAGGAGGCTCTCGACAACCTGATGAAGGACCGTACAACCATCATTATCGCCCACCGCCTCTCCACTATCAAGAACGCAGACATGATCGTGGTCATGGAAGCCGGGGAAATTAAACAGACCGGGTCCCACGATGATTTGATCAAAGAAGACGGCATTTATTGCCGCATGTACCAAAGCCAGGAAAAATACCACTCGGAAAATATCGCCGAAAAGGATGACGAAACCGCCGAGGAAGCCGACAAGCCTGAACTCCCGGCGGAACCTAATGATTTTGACGGCATACCGGACTGCCCGGCGGCATAACTGAATTTTACGGGAATTTTCAATTTCCCTAACGGATTTGAAACTTCCCGGAGATATATTTTACAACAACATAATTTTCGCGTGATTTATGAAAAACGAACCGACCATAAAAAAAAGCTCCTCAAGCATTCAGCACCGGATCAAATTGTTCAGGTTCCTGATCATTTCAGCCGTGCTGATTTTCGTGATAATCATCTTTATCCTGTTCAATTTCCGCATGGAGGAAGTTGTTTATGCTTCCGGCGCGGTGGCCGGTGAAAGCGATTATGAACTCCGCACCATGGTGGAAAGCAGTATCACAAAGGTGCTGAAAAAAGAAGGCGAACTGGTCAAACAGGATGAAGTGATCATCGAACTCGACAACCGTAATCTGCTCGGGAAAATCGATGAAGTCAAGAACCAGATCAAGGAACTTGGCGCCGAGGTGAAAGTCAAAGCCTCATCGCTGAAACTGCTTCGCAAGGACCCGCTCCCGGACCATCTCCGGTACACCGAAATCGCCCTGGAGGAATGCAAAGAGAAATTCCTGAAAACCAAGGAGAAATTGAAAACCTACCGCGACCTCAGGAAGAAAGGCGTGGTTTCCAAATATAAACTCGACCAGATCGAAGCCGAACATCTTACCAATACCGCCAACCTTCAGCGCGCCCTGGAAAACTATAAAACCGTCAAGGCCGGTTATGACCGCGAGGTGCTGGAAAAGGCCGTGAACGAACTGAAATTGCTCAACGTTAAGCTCGAAAACAAAGTCCGTGAACTGACCGTACTCAATAAACAACTCGAGGATTACACGATTCGCGCCCCCGCCCCCGGCAAAATTACCGAAATCCCTTATGAGCAAGGCAGATATTTCAAGAAAGGCGAAATCGCCGCTAAAATGTCGACCATCCGCAAAAAGCTTACCGCGTATGTCGATGAGCGCAATATCTACAAGATCAATCCCGGACAGCGCGCCAGGATAACCAGCAACGTTTACCATCACTACGACTTCGGCTATTTTACCGGACAAGTCTCCAGAATTGAGGAACTGCCCATCCGCAAGGACGGCAGACTGCTCTATCCCGTGGAAGTCCTGATCACCGACGAACCTTACGAACTTAAATTCGGGTCCGGCGCGGAAGTCATGATCATCACCGGCAAGGAACGCATCATTACCGCCCTCCTCGGCATGAACAAATAGCCAAACCCCAAACAAACTTTGGATGGAGTGGCCGAAATGCTACGCGATTTCGGCGAACTCGCGAAGCAGCTTTCCCATTTTAGTCCAGGCAGATGCCTGGGACTGGTCTCGGCAAGGCCAGCATACTTTTTCCGCCAAACAGTGTGTTTGGATCGAGTGGACGGGCTGTTTCACGAACCCGGCTTCAGTCCGGGGACACTCCCCGAGTAGCCCGCTTTTGCCGAAAGCGGGTAAAAAAATACACAGCTAATGGATGGCATATATTTATTTACTTATATCTCACGATTACCTGGGAACGGCTCAATGGAGCTTCGCCCTCCAGGAAAACCGTTTGCAACACAACTGGTTGGAGTGCGAGCGGCCTCGCGAGCCGCAAATAAGCAATTATTTATATTACAGCTAAAGCCCTGATCTCCAACAGTTTTTACGATAAACCATACGTATTAGCGAAGAATAATCGATCCGATATTGCTCATCATGTCACGCTTCACACTTCCGCATTACCAACGTTAAGTGAACGGTATTGACCCAAAGCCTACTTCGCCAGCCGCTGCATGAGCCAGGCCATATTGCGTCCGAGGGCGCGCATGGTGGCAACGCCTTCCTCGTCCTTGCCGACTTCGCCTTTTTCGCGTCCGATACCGAGGTTCCAGTAGATCGAACCCGGCACGATCATCTGGCTGATCAGGAAAAAATGGTTAAGGGTGTCGAACACGTGAAGGGCCCCGGCGCGGCGGACGGCAACTACGGCGGCGCCTACTTTTCTTTGCATCAGGTCGTCGTTGGCCCGAATAATCAGTCCGGCGCGGTCGATCAGGGCCTTCATTTCGGCGGTGACGTCGGTAAAGTATGTGGGGGAAGCGAGGATAATGCCATCGGCTTCGATCATTTTTTCAATCCAGGAGTTCATGGCGTCGTTGTCCACGGCGCAACGATTGTCCTTGGTCTGGAAACAGCGGTAGCAGGCAATGCATCCTGAAACCCGGTGTCCTGCAAGACTGACCATTTCAGTTTCTATCCCGGCATCGTTCAGTTCATCGAAAACCATCTTGATGAGTTGAGAAGTATTGCCGTCTTTGCGCGGACTGCCGTTAAATGCCACAACTTTCATTGCTCGCCTCCGTTGGATTTGATTTGACCGTTGATGATATGGTAGCTGTCCGGAAAACTTTTTCAAGCATTCCAGCTTCTGCAACTGCCGTCAAAATTTGACCGGAGAAAAAAAGCCGATGATTTTTTTTCAGGCAAACTTGCGATATTCCGCTTCAATGGTATGTTTATAGGCTCAACTGGAAAGACTTTTATTATCGGAACACAACGCCGGTAATATTTTTTTATCCTGAATTCTGACAAATTTAATAGATTATTTTTCAAACAGTAAATAACTCAGAGAGGAGTGAAAGATGTTCGGTAACACTTTCGGACGCATGTTCCGTATCACTACTTGCGGTGAATCTTACGCCGGCGGGTTCCGCAAAGACCTGCCTATCCCCGAAGAACTTTACGGCGGACTTATGACTATCGTTGACGGCGTACCGGCCGGTATCAAACTTACCGCCGATATGATCCAGCACGAACTCGACAAACGGAAACCCGGCCAGACCCCGCTGGATTCCCCCAGAAAAGAAAAAGACCGCGTCTATATCTTTTCCGGAGTCATGGAAGACCAGCTGACCACCGGCGCTCCCGTCGGCCTGGTCATCCCGAATAACGATATTCAGGACATTCACATCGAGCAGTACCACAGCTATAAAGACGAAATCCGCCCCGGACACGCGGAATACGGCTTCTTCAAGAAATACGGCGAGTTCGCCGACTGGGTTGGCGCCGGACGCGCCAGCGGCCGCGAAACCGCCAGCCGGGTTGCAGGCGGCGCCGTCGCCAAAGCCATTCTCGACAAAATGGGCATCGACGTGATCGCGTACACCACCGAATCACACGGTATCAAGGCAGGCCCTGTCTCTTATGAAATGGCCAAGGAAAACTACCGGAAAAACGAAATCAACTGCCCGGACCTCGAAGTCGCACCGAAAATGAAGGAAGACGTCCTTCAGATCAAGGAAGACGGCGAAACCGTTGGCGGCGTTACCGAAGTTATCCTCAAAAACGTTCCAGCCGGCCTTGGCGAACCCGTTTTCGACAAGATCAACGCGATGCTGGCCCATGCCATCTGCTCGATCGGCGCGATCAAGGGCATCGAATTCGGCGCCGGATTCAAACATGCTGATATGCTCGGTTCCGAATCCAACGATGAAACCTACGTTGACAAGGAAACCGGCCGGGTTATGTTCAAAACCAATAATTCCGGCGGTATCCTCGGAGGCATCAGCAACGGCGACGAGATCAGGATTCGCTGTGCGGTGAAACCCACGCCCACCGTATCCGTCCCCCAGGCCACCGTGAACATGAAAGATGTTAAAGACGTCATCCTGGAACCGATTACCCGGCGCGACCCCTCGCTGCTTCCCCGGATCTATCCGGTAGTCGAGGCAATGTGCCGTTGCGTTCTGGTTGACCTTATTTTCATGGCCGAAGCCTACTGGAAGGTTTCCGGCATCAAAGACAAGTGGATGAAAGTGTAGCCAACGCACATTTCCATGTCACATGCCAAAACGGCCGGGTTCCCCCCCGGCCGTTTTTTTTTCCGCATAACCAAGTTTCAGACTCATGGAGTCTAACATATTTTCACAGGTTAAATAAATTTTTGTATGTTTGCTTGACATAATCAAAATTCAGTTTATTTTTGTAATCGTGCAAAAGTATTTGCACTTTAAAACCGCACCGGATAACGGTTTGCGGCCTGTATGAAACATGATTAAGGAGTCATGGTTATAAGACAGGCCAGCGGTTTTAAAGAATTCCGCCAGGAGGGTCGGGCGGAGATTCGAAGTGTATCCCGATCGCCATGGATAGCTTTCGAAGAGTAAATATTAGTTTAACATGGCGGGAAGTAAGGATGGCAAAATGAACATCTACTGTGGGAACCTCTCCTACCAACTGACTGAAGAAGAGCTGCGTGGTGCTTTCGAGCAGTACGGACAGGTTGATTCCGTGAGAATCATCACCGATGCGCAGACCAGACGCTCCAAGGGCTTCGGCTTTGTGGAAATGGCTGACGATGCACAGGCGAAAGCCGCAATCGAAGCCATTAACAATACCGAACTTGCCGGTCGTCCAGTCAGAGTCAACGAAGCCAGGCCGAGACCGGAACGGCGTCCGGGCGGCGGTGGAGGTCGTGACGGTGGTGGCTGGCGCGGTAGCCGTGATGGTGGTCGCGACGGCGGGTTCCGGAGATAATTCTCTCCAATAACGGTTAATCAAATTTGCTGTTTTCCGGCAGTAATACTGTGTTTCAGTTTGCCGGGAGAAGTGAATCACGGGTACGGATTCCCGTATATGTTGTGAAATGTAGTACGCGTAAACCTTGATATTTTCTCGGTTTACGCGTTTTTTTATCCTGCTATAACCACTCGTATTCGTGGTTGTAAACCCGCAAAAGCATTAGCAGTCGTGGACAACAGATTTTTTGCAATTCCGCTGGAATCGCGAAGCATTCCGGCTACTACCATCCAATGATACTCATTGGCAAAGTCGCAACGCGCTTTACCCATTTTAGTCCAGTGATAATCACTGGCACTGGTGTTCGGAACGGGCGATAATACTGTCCTGAAGTTCCCTGGTAAGCCGGTTGAAATACTCGCTGTAGCCTCCAACCCTGACAATCAGGTTCCGGTACTTTTCAGGTTCACACTGGGCGGCTTTCATGTCTTCGGTGTTTATAACGGTAATCTGGAGTTGCAGTCCGCCTGCCTGGAAATACGCGCGGATCATCGCGGCCGCTTTCGCGAGTCCTTCATCGTTGTCAAGCATCTTGCGCTGGAACCGGATATTTAGCACCGGCGACCCGATTGCAAGCGACAGGGGAAGTCCGGAAACCGAATTCATCAACGCGGTAGGGCCGGTAATATCGCGTCCCTGGGCGGCCCCGGCCGAATCGGTAAGGACGGTAAGGGCTTTGCGTCCGTCAGGAGTAGCGGCAACCTGGTTTCCCGCGCTCTGATAGGTGGTGAACAGGATGACCGACGGAATATACCTGCCGCCGCGAGGCGTTTCATGCTTCCTGAGCTCTTCCCATGCGAAGCCGACCAGTTCCCGTCCTATAGCGTCAACCTCCAGATTGTCGTTGCCGAACTTGGGCAGGGAAGATATCCGTTTCAACAGATTTTCACAACCGTTGAAATCATCCTTTAATGCCTGCATCAGTTCGGCGGAAGAAACTGCTTTTTCCTCAAACACCAGCTTCTTGATCACGTAAACGCTGTCGATCAAGTTAGCGATGCCGTGATACGAAACCGTTGTCCAGTTATACCGGGCGCCGCCGGCCTCGAATGACTTGCGGTTTTTCACGCAGTCACGGGTAAACATGGTGCGGTAGAGCTTCGGGTCACCTTTAGTGAAACGGTTTTTAAGGGCAATCCGGTTTACCGCCACGAATCCGTCAGTGGTATACAAAATCTGTTCCTTAAGGGCGGCAATAAACTCGTCAAAGGAAGTAAAATCCTCGAACTTGCCGGTATGCGGTCCAGCCTGCTCGTTCGTGACCGGATCATGACCGTCGTACAGGGCACACTGGAGCATCCAGGCAAAATTGAAATATCCTTCGAGACTGCCGACGTTCGACAATCCGCCGATCATGGTTTCCGTGCATCCGCCGAAACCAACTTCACGGGCGTCTTCCAGCTTCAAGCCAAGGTTGGACTCCATCAACGTTTTGATATATAGATCGTCGTTGTAAAGCGCCGGGCGCCCTGTCCCGTTCCTGACCGCTTTCAGGGCGTCAATAACATAATCATCGGGAGTGGACCCGGTTATCCTGAACGCCACGTTGGGACGGATAAGATTGTTTCTTTCGGTAGCAAACAAAATCTCGCGGGTAAGTTTATTGCAGCCGTCTTTCCCATCGGGAGTGTAACCGCCGATCTGCATATTCCAGGCGTTGTGACGCTCGAAATTCTTGAACCATTCGTCGAGGAGTCTGCGCGTGAATTCCAGGTCAATCCGTCCGCGTTCCAGATCGGCTTCGAACAAATCTCCAAGGGCCTGGTCAACCCGCCCGATGCTGTCGCAGAAATCAAGCATCCAGGTCATATTCACGGCCAGTAGTCCGGACAGAAACGAGGCGGAAGGCTTCATGAAACAGTTTTCAAAAGCTTCCGCGATTATTTTCAGTTCCTCCCGTTCTTCCGCGGCAGTCCTGATTGCCTCTAAGCTGTTGCGGTAAAATACTTTTACTCCCTCGGAATACTCTTTGAGCGCCAGAAGCAGGTTCAGTTCTTCCGGATCGGCATTTTCCCCTTCGGAACGAATTTCGGCAAGTTCATTTTCCAGTTCTTCCACCATGACGGCAAAGCCTTCGTCCACCACCCGGCGGATGTCCGGATTACTGTGCGTGTAGCCGCCAAAATGCGGCAGATATGACGCCGTGTCCTTCCACAGCCAATCAAGAAGTCCGGCATATTGTGGAAATAATTCCTTTTTAAGTGCAACAATATTTCCTTTAGCACCAAGACCACCGTTGTGGTTAAGTGAAAAAAACTGGGCATGCTCGTGGATTGGATCAGGCGAAAGAGTGTTCCAAAAATGCGTCACCGGCTCAAACGGCAGCAGACACCGTCCGGGCGGGGTGAAAATTTCCATTCTTTCATACAGATTCCGGATGGCTTTCCCGACCGGCAGCGGCCAGGGATCGTCCGCGAGAATTGACCGGTAAAATCCGATTATGCCCCATTCCCGCATTTCTTCCAACGCGGCAAAAAAATCATTTTCGTTAAGAGGAAGCGCTTTCATCCCTTTTTTACCTCAACTTTTGTATTTGCTTGAACAGTTTTGATCCATTCTTCGATTTGCTCCGCGTCCGCAAAGCTGTCACTGCCGAAAGACTGGTCTGAGCCGAACCGCTGATGCTTGTCTTTGCCCAGCGGATGGTAAGGCTGGATATTGATTTCCAGGACGTTGTCGAGAGAATTAGCAAGATCGGCAATCGCTTTCAAGTGGTCCGGACGGTCATTGCATCCGGGAATGATCGGACAGCGCAGGATCGACTTTTTTCCGGCCCGGTCAAGTTTTTTCAGGTTTTCCAGAATCAGTTTATTGTCGACTCCGGTAAATTTTTTATGGATTTCCGGGTCGGTTTCCTTGTAATCGTAATGGAAAAGATCAACAAGATCAAGAATTTCCCCGAACTGCTTGTACGGGGCCAGTCCGCTGGTGTCCAGACAGTTGTGCAAGCCGTTGTCTTTTCCGGCCTGAAGCAGAGCCTTGGTGAACTTGAACTGACTCATGGGTTCACCGCCGGATAACGTCATGCCGCCCCCAGAAGTGTCATAAAACGGCTTGTCTTTCATAACCTCCCCGATAACTTCGGAAACTGACATGGTTTTGCCGGCCACTTCCAAAGCCTGTGCATAACATTTTTCCGTACAAAGCCCGCACTGACGGCATAACGCCCGGTCATAAAGGTGCTTACCGTCAACAATTTTGTGCGCTTTTTGCGGGCAGACCTCGACACAGTAACCACATCCCAGACACTTATCCGGGATGAAGGAAATTTCCGGGTTATGACGGATCGATTCGGGGTTATGACACCACGCGCAATGCAAGGGACATCCCTTGAGAAATACGGTGGTACGGATTCCGGGGCCGTCATGAATCGCAAACCGTTTGATGTCGAATACCAGCCCGGTCAACTCAGCTTTTTCTGTTTCTGACTCCATGATTCTCTTGAAAACCTTTTATATTGTCAAGTTACAGTTGATTAAACTCAGCGCGCATGATCACCTCGTCCTGCATGCCCGGTGCAAGACGGGTAAAGTAATCGGTATAACCTCCGATCCTGACCACCAGGTCGCGGTATGAATCCGGGTCTTCTTTGGCTTTTTGCAGCAATTCGCGGTCAACCACGTTCACCTGGACCTCAAATCCTCCGCGTTTCAGGAAAGTGACGATTAAGTCTCGGAGCCTGGTAACCGCGGCGGCGGAATCGAAAATCCTGGAACTGAATTTCATGTTCAGCGCGGTTCCGCCGATCATCGGCGAATGGTTCCAGGAAGTGGTTGACAAAATCGCGGCGGTCGGGCCGTTCTTCTCTCTGCCCTGAGCGGGTCCGGCGCCATCGGCAAAAGGAGTTCCGGCGCGGCGTCCGTCAGGAGTGGCGCCGCACTCCCTTCCAAGCGCTTCATGTTTGATCCAGCAAAACGCGCCAGGGATAAAATGGGAAGTGTCAGGCGGCAACTTATATTTCGCGCATTCTTTTTTCAGGAAATCCACGATCGTATCAAGAATTTTATCCACTTCCGGTTCGGCATTGCCGTATTTCGCGTAGGTATTCGCAAAATGCCGCCGCATGGGTTCGTCTTCGGAAAAATCGTTTTTACATAGTTTCAATAATTCGGCCAATGACAATTCCTTATCTTCATATACCGCTTTGCGGATTACATGCAGGGAGTCGGCAAGATTTGCAAGGCCAACAAAAGAACATTCAACCCAGTTATAGCGAGCGCCGCCACGATCAATGTCCTTTCCCCTGGAGATACAGTCGAGAGTAAACACGCTCTGTAACGGCTTGCCTCCGAGTTCGCTTCGCTTCCGGCGGTTCGATTTAATTCCTTCCGCGGCTGTTTTGATCTCACCGCCAAGCCGTTCACAATAATTAGCGAAAAATTTATCATAGCCGGAAGCTGTTTTTCCCGTTTCCACCTGTGCTTTGATTTCCTCCATCAGGATTTTACATGTACTGAAATAGGGTGAAGCCACCCACACATTGCTGCTTCCGCACGGGGTAATTTCCACACAGGTTGAGTTTATATAGTTACAGGATTCCTCAGGCGGAATCCCGTAGCTTTTCAATCCCGTCTGAATGGTTTCATCGCCGAAAAAAGCGGGAGTGGCATAACCGGCGGCGATAAGCTCCGCCGCCAGATCGGTCAGCGCCTCCGGTGTGCCTTCGTGCCAGCAAACGCCTACGGTAGGATAAACCAGCCGGGTGCGGCGCAAAGCTTCCATGCACAGATACGATAACTCATTGGTAACGTCTTTCCCGGCACAATCCCTGCCGCCCACCATCACCGACATTGCCAGACCGTCCGGAATGGTTTCATTGATAAGCAGGTAAAGCTGTTCGATCAGGAGTAAAGCTTCATCTTTTTTCAACTTTCCATGAGCGATATCCGACTCATAAAACGGCAATAAAGTACGATCCAGACGCCCAGGAACCACCAATCCAACACTCTCACCGAGCATTACCGACATGTCAGTGAACCAGATCAATTGGATAGCGTCGCGAAACCCGGCGGGTGGAGCATCGGCGATCCGGCGGCAGGACGCAATGATTTCCTTTAGTTCTTCGGCCCTTTCCGGAGCCGCCTCCGGAACCAATACCTCCCCGGCCCGTGCAGCGTTCTCAATCATGGTTTTAAGACCTTGAAGCGCATAAATAAAAGACTGATAAACCGCGGACTTTTCGCCGTCCGCGCACTTCAGCTTTTCCTGGAGGTTTGCAATCATACCGCCAATTCCGAGTTTGAAAATCTCCGAAAAGTCCAACTCGCAATGTCCGGTTTGTCCTGGCGCTCTCGGATAATCACGCAAATATTCTTCGGCTTCCTTCCGTTCATTTTCCGGACACGGAGAAGAAACAGGCGCGATCCTGCCGGCAAGCAGTTCCAGTTCATCAAGTTCAAATGAAACGGCCGCAAGACGGTCACGGGTACGCAGTCCGCAACGAATCTGCCAGGGGAGACCTTCGGATTCTTTGAGCGAGTAATAAGCCGTCAGCATTAATGTTTCCGAGTAAAACGGATTCTTCCAATCCCCGTTTTTGCGTGTCAGGCAGCGTTCGCGAAGGCATCTGATCCGTTCTTCACCGGAAATTGTTTTTGGAGCGATCATTTCAAACTGTCCTGTTTTTCCAGATAAAAATTTCCATTATAACCGATATCTCCGGAAATCCTGGCGGCACAATCAAGGACCATCCGACCCAACTTCGCGGTCAGGTCAGGACAGAACCGGCTGGCAAGTCCGGTAATTCCGCAACCGGCCACCACGTTATTTTCCACGTCAAACACCGGAGCGACAATGCAGTAAACCCCGGCGGCATATTCCTCGCGATCGAAAGCCAACCCGATACGCCGGACCTCGACAAGTTCATCGCGGAATTTTTCGTAATCACTGATAGTGTGTTCCGTCATTTTCGGCAACTCGCCGGAAATCACCTCCCGGACAAACTCTTCCGGCTTGAACGCGAGAACCGCTTTCCCGAACGCGTTGCAGTGACAATACATCCGGCTTCCGGGCACAACCTGAAGAAAAAAATCGCTGGCCGGACTAACGGAATCCAGCACCAGCATGTTATGTCCGTCAAGAACCTGGACCTGGCAGGTTTCGCCGGTTTCCCCGGTCAGGTGTTCAAGATGCTTCCTGCCCCGGCGGCGAAGTTCAAACCGGGACGCCAGCGCCATCCCGAGACTGTAGAATTTTACCCCGAGATGGTATGCGCCGGTTTCAGGTTCCATCTCCGCGTAGCCTCTTTCCACAAGCCGTTTCATGACCCTGAAAACCAGGTTATTGGAAATCCCCAGGGAACGGGCAAGCTCACTTACCCCGAACGGGCCGGAACGGGAAGACATAAATTCAAGGATATCCAGCATACCGTCGACTGCCGGCGCCGCATATCCGTTTTTTCCAGTTTTTTTCACTTTCACGGTTTCCGCCATCACGCAACCTGTGTTTATTTTATATTTATATTACCGTTCTAAATATAAAACACAATACCGGATCCGGTTATTCAGGGAAAAATTTCGAAAAAAAATGAGAGCTAAGGCGGCGGGGATTTTTCTTTACCCACAGCCTTAACTTCAACCACAGAGAACACAGAGAAATTTTCTTAACCTAACCCTTAAAACCTAATCCCCAACGCCTTAATCTTAACCACGAAGTTCACAAAGATCACGAAGTTTTTTGTCCAGAAGCCAGAAACCTGATTCCTGAAGCCTAAACTCAGCGTTTCTCAGAGTCATTTTCTTGGGGTGGAGGTGAAGGGTTCTTCTGTCCCGGAACTCGATGTTCCACTACGGGAGGTGGTATCTACAGAATCCCGAATTATTTTTCTAAAATAAAATTCTTTTCCTGAAAAAATATTTTTTCCGTATTTCGCAAGAATGCTAGTAAGTTTTTTTATATTATCTGCTTGTAGCATTCCCGCATTGCCAACAAATAACTTCTTTGCCAATAAACGCTCAAACTTCTTTTGATTAACCTGAAACAAAATAAAGGTGTTTTTATCTTTAGAAATTTCATAGCGACTTATAAAACATGGAGCTCCTTCATTAACCTGATAGTATAAAAAGTTTCCATTGTCTGTTTCGATGGAAAAACCTTTTAACACAGCAAAGCCATTTTCAATAGGAAACGCAATGACATAACCATCCTTTCCATTGTCCTTTACCAATGTTAACCTTGCACTAACAGGTGCTTTTGCTATGTGTTCTACTCCTTTATAATATCCTTTGTACAATTCCCAGCAACCAATTAAATTTTTGTCATATGATTTATTAATGCCTTTGGTGGATTTTACTTTTACTTCAAGGCATCCAGTAATTAATGCAAAAAAAGCGATGGCAATTAATAATTTACAAAGCTTCATATATGCCTCCAATCCAATAACTTTATTTTTTTGTTGTACCAACATAACCTTTAACTTTAATTGTTAAAGTTCCACTAGCTTTTAATGTACATTTACAACAAGGTTCCATATCAAATGTTTTTGTGTAGCTAATTTTACGACTAACAACTTTGGTTTTTGATACAGACCAAAACCCACCAACATTACCCGTTGAATAATGCAAATTAACGGGAATGTTATATTTTTGATTCAGCAAATGGCAAAGTCTAATTCCAGTACATGTTATGGAAACAGCAATATTTCCTTTAGCGCTAATCGTTGAAGCGTGAATTGTTATTCCCACGAAAGAAACTGTTATATCAACCTTTTTCGTTGTCGGGTTAAATTCTATGGTTACTTTACGACCTCCAACGTTTACTGTTGTTTTTGCTTGCCCTAAGTAATCCCCATTATTCACCGCATCGTTCCCCACCATCCCATACAAATTGATTCCTCCTTGTTCTCCGATTGGGTCTCTATTAATCCATCGGGCGAAGCGGGGGGAGTAATAGCGGAAGCCGTAGTAATAAAGTCCGGTTAGGGTATTATAACACTTGGTTGAAAATCTAAACGGGCTGAATGTTGAACCTGACGATGCGGTTAACGCACCAAATGGACTGTACTCATATGAAGCGGCTAAAGCGCTGGAACCGTCGGTATAGGCGGTTATATTTCCGTTACCATCATAGGCGGGAAAATGAATTACACTTCCATCGCTTGCCATAAGTAAACCTCCAACACCTCCGGCTCCCTGTTCAGAGCCAGAGATATCTATTCCCCAGACATAACTTTTTGATAAGTTATCACTTTCATCCAATTCCGCAATCAGGTTCAGGCAGTCTGAAATTCAAAAATCTGAAATCTTCCAAAATCAAAAACAGTAAACTCATCGTTTCTCAGAGTCATTTTCTTGGGGTGGAGGTGGAGGGTTCTTCTGTACCGGAACTCGATGTTTCCCTACAGGTTTCCCTTTTTCATCACATTCAATTTTTTTGATGAGTTTTCCCGCTTTATAAAATTCAAGCCAACTTTGTTTCACTCCCCAAACTGTATCCAATTCGTCCCAAATCGTTCCTTGAAAAGGTTTGTTGTTTTTAAAAAGACAACGTGAAACCCTATCTCCGGCCGAGTTGAAAGAAGTTATGTCAAGAAGATTTCCTCTATCATACACCGTATAAGTTGTTATATATGGAGTTTCATAAATCCATAATCCATTTCTTTTTC
The DNA here is from genome assembly GCA_963678815.1 of Victivallales bacterium. Lineage (GTDB taxonomy): Bacteria > Verrucomicrobiota > Lentisphaeria > Victivallales. Next base: position 359,136 of record OY787460.1, on the reverse strand, counting down.
CATGCCAAAAACTGCCTTGCTTGTTGACACCAATAACTGCTCCCGACAATGTTTTATCTTTCCATTTAAATAAAGATAATCCATGTTTTATTTTTTTTCCCTTGGAATCATAATAATAATTTTCAACTTCAAGAATCTTTCTACCATCCTTTAAGGTTTCATTTCTGTTTATCTTTTGAATTAAGTCTTCTCCATAACTCTTAATAGAGGAAAGTAAAATGAATATATTAAATAAATATATTAACATAGTGTATTTTTTATCGAAAGTATGGCAAAATACTTTCAAAAATTGCTTTATATATAAGATTCCGTTTGTTGAAATTTCCGACTCATATTGGGAAAGACCATCGTTAATGTTTTGTTGCCAATATATGGAATTAATGGTTGTAAGAAAATATTTACTATTTAACATTTTCGTATCCTTTAACTTCTTCAACATCAAAACCAACATTACTTTGATCCGCATGCGAATCATATTTTATATATTTGGTTTTTAATAGGCGATCATCTTCGCAATCACACCGACAATATGCTTCAATTTTTATTACTTGGTCGTATGTAGGGGAATCGACATATGATCCAGGAGATCCACCCTCGGTTCCATATTCCCCTTTTGTATTAGGATCTAAATACCCCGCCTTCTTATTAACCATTTTTCCTGTTTTTTTAGATTTTACTTTTCTTTCTTTTGTATAAGAATCAAGTTTCCAGTATTTACCACCAAACCATCCTTCTTTGAGGAGATACTGTACTAAAACAATCTCTCCTGTTGAGCCATCGCTACATCTACAACTGCCTTCAGGAATTGCTTCATATCCATCTCGCCCTTGTACTTGTTTAATTTTTCCCTTATTAGCTTCTACACCTCTCTTTTTGCAATGGTCTTTATAATATTTTATGGCAGAAGAGGAGCTAATATATTTTGAGGTGATTTTTACACCAGTACTACTAACGATAGGGCGGATATGATGGGTATCTAACCCCAACAAATCCACCCAATTCACCGCATTATTCCCCACCATCCCATACAGATTAATCCCACCTTGTTCACCTATTGGGTCACGATTAATCCATCTGGCGAAGCGGGGGGAGTAATAGCGGAAGCCGTAGTATCAAGTTGGTTTTTCAAAGAACATTGTACTCAAATTATGCTTCAATGCCACTTTTTCAAGGCATTGTTGAGTGAAAGAAAATATGATCAGTTATACTTACAACGCTAAACTCTAATCAGCCGAAGAAGGTTTTCAGGGCCTTGGCGACGTCCTCGCTTTTGATCGGCTTGGTAATATAGAGATCCATTCCGGCTTCAAGACATTTTTCCTTGTCGCCGTCCAATGCATAAGCGGTCATTGCCACGATCGGAATATGACGTCCAGTGCCGGCTTCCTCTTTTCTGATAACGGCGGTAGTTTCATGACCGTCCATTTCCGGCATCTGCACATCCATGAGGATAATGTCGAAAGACTGTTTTTTGAGGATTTCCAGCGCTTCGATACCGTTTCCGGCAACAGAAACGCGGTGTCCGAGTTCCGACAGGATGACCTGGGCTATGCGCTGGTTGAGCCGGTGGTCTTCAACGACCAGCACCCGAAGCGACTTATCTTTTTTGTCCTTGGAGGTATCTTTCTTGATGTCAGGATTAATTTTAACTTCCGCGTCAGTCATCATCGCTTCCTCTGAATCAAATTCCAGTTCCACGATGAAAGTACTTCCCTGCCCTACTTCACTTTCAACCCTGATCCTGCCTTTCATCATTTCCGCCAGTTTTGACGAGATCGACAGTCCCAGCCCAGTACCGCCATGAGTACGGGTAGTGGAAGAATCCGCCTGCGAAAAGGCGTCGAAAATCTTGTGTCTCTTTTCGGGAGTTATGCCGATTCCGGTGTCCTTGATCAGGAAACGGACTTTTACCGTCCGGTGGCTCTTTGAAGCGAGTTCGGCATTGATATATACCCCGCCGTGATCGGTGAATTTGATCCCGTTGCCAATAAGGTTGACCAGTATCTGCCGCATCCGGTATTCATCACCCTTGACAAATTCCGGGAGAGTGTTGGCAACCTTGCATTCAAGCTCGATACCTTTTTCCCTGGCGGAAACCCGGAAACTGTTTACGACTGACTCGACACAGCCACGCAGCGGAAAAACTGCTTCTTCAAGCTTGAGTTTACCGGTATCGATCTTCGAAATGTCGAGCAAGTCGTTGACGATAGACAACAAAGAGTTACTGGAAGTGCTGAGAATTTTCAGGCATTCGCGCTGTTTCGGGTCAAGCTCCGTGCCGGAAACATAATCCGCCATTGCGATAATACCGTTCAGCGGAGTTCGGATCTCATGACTCATATTCGCGAGGAACTCACTCTTGGCATGGTTGGCTTCTTCCGCCTCAACCTTTGCTTCCTTCATCGCCTTTTCAGCCTTAACCCTCAGGGTAATGTCACGAACAATTGCCTGAACGTAATTTTGCCCTTGGATCTCAAGTTGAGTCAGGCTGATTTCAGTTTCCACCGGGGAACCGTCCTTTTTACTGAAACGCCAGGAGAAAAATCCTTTCCCGTCGAAAATAACCTTTTCGAGCTTTTCTCTTGCCAGCGTTGAGGATGCAATTCCGTCAGACTGCTCTTCAGGCGAAAAATCGAAAAGAGATTTGCCGATAAACTCCTCCCGTTCCCTGTCCAGCAACGTACAGGTTTTCATGTTGCATTCAACTATCCGTTCGTTCTCCATAAGCACAATTGAATCGTTGGCCTGGGAAAAGATCATGGAATATTTTGTCTCGCTATGACGCAAATCCTCTTCAACCTGCATCCGCTCCTTGATTTCGGCCTCCAGTTTCCGGGTCCGGTCAGTCACCCGGTTTTCAAGTTCGTCGTTCCAGCGCACCAGCCGGTAATTGATATTGCGAAGGATAAACATCATCGGCATAATCGCCACGACAAACAGGAAAGCGGCAATGATTGAACGCCACATATTCTGTTCGAGCAAAGCGTTCACAAATGCAAGGTCGATATCCACACTGGACATATAGCGCAAACCATCACGAGACACCTCCGGAACCATCACCGCACGGAAAATTCCCTCATCCGTTTTGATATTTTTAACGACTACCGTGGAACGTTCATACGCATGGCGCGCCATGCTGGCAAGATGTACGCATCTGCGCCAATACGGCATGTCCCTGACATTCTTTTCCTCCTCGGTAATATCGGCGGAAGTGTAATAAACGCTGTCGCCCTCGACTATCAGGGTGGAAACATCGTTCAGGTTATGGTCTTTAGCGAACCGGCTTAGCCTTTTGCATACCTCCAGAATTTCTTCCTGGGGAATGGATTTAGCATGCAGGGCGCGGTCGTGAAAGTCTCTCGGGAGAATAAACTTGATGGTTTTGGCCGCTTGAATCAGGCGCTGGTCAACCACTTCCAGCATTTCCCTTTCGGAACCGCGGTAGTTCCAGTACGTATAAAATCCAACCACCAACAAATAAAAAAGAATTGGCAGAATAAAATAGTTGATATTTACCCAGCTTCTTTTAGAAGCCATTGCATTACCCTTCGCATTCATTCCCATTTGCCATTCAATATACATAAACTTTCATGCCATCGTCAACACTAAAACCCGGAAAAAGGAAAATTTTTCTTAAAATCCCTGCTGAAAACAGTTTTCGGGTTGAGTTGCGCCAGCCATGCGTTAGTTTATTATTCCATGAACTTTTAAAGATATTGACAAGGACGTACTGATGAAAATAACACCAGACCGGGAAACTTTTCACCGGTTAAGCAAAGACGGCAACCTGATACCGGTATACCTGGAACTGGCCGCGGACATGGAAACACCGGTATCGGCATATTACAAAATCAGCGGCGGCGGACACGGCAAATCCGCGGAATATTCTTTTCTGCTGGAAAGTGTGGAAGGCGGCGAAAAAATCGGCAGATACTCTTTCCTGGGCAACAGGCCCAAAGCGGTAATCACGCAGGTCAACGGCAAGGCCGAACTCCGCACCGGCAAAGGCAGCGCCCCCATCGAAGGCAAGGATGTTTTCGCAAGGGTCAATTCGGCGTTGAAAAACTATAAGCCGGTTGAAGTGCCCGGATTGCCCCCTTTCCTGGGCGGAGCAGTCGGATACGCCTCTTACGACGTCATCTCCGAGATTGAACCAACCGTTCCCCAGCCGGAAAAAGCCCCGATGGACGTTCCCGAAGGCTTCTTCATGGTAACCGACAGCCTGCTGGTTTTCGACCGGGTTCTCCATACCATCAAGGTCATTTCGCAGGCATACATCGAGGACCACTCCCCGGAAGCGGTCGACAAAGCTTATGACGATGCCGTGGCCCACATCAAGGAGATGGCGGAAACTCTCCGCACTCCGCTGGCAATGCCTCCCATCAATCTTGAAGATCCCGACGACGAAAAAATTGAATTTTCCTCGAACAAGACCCGCGAGGAATACGATTACATGGTAAACCGGGCCAAGGAATATATCGTGGACGGCGATATTATCCAGGTGGTGCTGTCGCAGAGATTTGAAACCGAATGCCCGTCCTCCCCGCTGGCGGTATACCGGGCCCTGCGGATGGTCAATCCCTCCCCTTACATGTTCCTGCTGAACTGCGGCGGCTACTCGATAGTCGGCGCTTCCCCGGAAGTCCACGCAAAATGCGAGGACCGCAAAATCACCGTGCGCCCTATCGCCGGAACCCGGAAACGCGGCAAAACCGAGGAACAGGACCTCGCGCTGGAAAAAGAACTGCTTGCCGACCCCAAGGAACGCGCCGAACACATCATGCTCGTGGACCTGGGAAGAAACGACGTAGGCCGCATCGCCAAAACCGGTTCCGTGAACGTGGACGAATTGATGATCGTGGAACGCTACAGTCACGTGATGCATATTGTCTCGAACGTGTCGGGGATTCTCGACGACCAGTACGAAAGCAGCGAAGTAATGAGTTCAACTTTCCCGGCCGGGACTCTCAGCGGCGCCCCGAAAATCCGCGCCATGCAAATCATCAGCGAACTCGAGAAGGAACGGCGCGGCCCCTACGGGGGGACCGTGGCCTATTACTCGTTCAACGGCAATATCAACTCCTGCATAACCATCCGCACCGCCGTGCTGAAGGACGGCAAAGCTTATGTGCAGTCGGGCGGCGGGATCGTGGCCGATTCAGTGCCGCAAACCGAATTCGAGGAAACCTGCAATAAGGCAAAAGCCATGATGCGGGCGCTGTCACTGACGAAAATGTTCGATACAAACGAGTAACTCAGAAAGATCCGGCGAGTTCGCTGACGGTTTCGTCGAATAGCTTAATTACGGCCTGTACCGGTTCCGGTTTGGTCAGGTCCACCCCGGCGTCCTTCATAATATCCAGCACGTCCTTGGTGTCGCCTGCCTTGAGGAATCCCAGATAAGCGTCATGGGCGCCGGGTTCGTTGTCCAACAGCTTCCGGCTGAGCGCGGCGGCGGCGGAAAAACCGGTGGCGTATTTGAACACATAGAAGTTGTAGTAGAAATGGGGAATCCTGGCCCATTCCATCTCAATGCGTTTATCGGGGGCAACGAATTCCCCATGATACTTGCCGTTCAGTTCATAATATGATTCACAGAGCAGGTCGGGGGTCAGCGGAATGCTGTTTTCGGCCTGTTCATGCAGGGCCTTTTCGAATTCGGCGAACATGGTCTGGCGGAACACGGTTCCGCGAATCTCGTCGACAAGGTGGTTCAGCAGGTAGGTACGGAAACCGGCGTCGCCGCCTTTTTCCCCGAGCAGGTAATGGTGGAGAAGCAGTTCGTTGACCGTCGAAGCCACCTCAGCCACGAATATCCGGTATCCGGCATAGTGATAATCCTGGGCCTGATTCGAGTAATAACTATGCATCGAATGTCCCAATTCATGCGCAAGGGTAAAAACATGATTAAGTGTGCCGTGATAGTTCATCAGGATGTAAGGAGATGAATCGTAACATCCGCTCGAATACGCCCCGGAACGCTTGCCCCGGCACTCAAGCACATCGACCCATCTTTCAGAGAACGCCCGTCCGAGTACGTTTCCGTATTCTTCCCCGAGCGGACTCATGGCGTTTTTCACCCATTTGCAGGCGTCATCCCAACTAACCTCCACCTTGGCGTCAGGGGCCAGCGGATTGTAGATGTCGTACATATCGAGCTTGTCCAGCCCCATTACTTCGGTGCGGAGTTTGAAATAGCGGTGCAGCGCGGGAAGTCCGTCATTAATGCTGCTGATAAGGTTCAGGTACAGAGTTACCGGCAGGTTGTCGGAGTGCAGCGCTGCCGCCAGCGCCGAAGGATAACTCCGCAATTTGGCGCTGAACGCATGTTGCTTTATCGTGCCGTCGAGAGTCGACGCAAAAGTGTTCCGGTAACTATTAAACGTGTCATACATGCCCTCGAAGGCATTTTTCCGGACTTCCCGTTCCGGTTCTTCCAGGAATTTGATAAAATTGCCGTGCGTGAGTTCAACGCTTTTTCCTTCACTGTCTTTTACCACCGGGAATTTCATATCGGCATTGTTGAGTGCCGAAAAAGTCTTCCGGGGAGTCGCAAACAGGTCGGAAGCCAGCCCGAGAATCCGTTCTTCCGGGGCCGACAGCATATGTTTCCGGGAGCGTTCGAGTTCGGTCAAAGTACGACGGTAGAATTTAAGCTCGGAACTGTCCTGATATTCCTGAAACTTTATTTCCGGCAGGTCCAGGATTTCCGGCTCGAACCAGGCAATTTCGCCCTCGATTTCGGCGTATTTTGACATAATCCGGTCGAGTCGGCCCCGATTCTCTGAATTGCCAAGGTCCTCATCCGATTTCAGATGGGCATGGACATAGATTTTTTCGAGAAGCCGTTCGAGTTCATCGAGTTTTTTAAAAGCTCCGGCCAGAACTTCCGGGGACGAGTCCAGTTTCCCTTTCGACTCGCAAAAATCTCCGGTAAGTTTGCCGAGTTTCGCAAAATCGTGTTCCCACTGGTCTGTATTTGAATATAGGGGAGCAAGGTCCCAGGTCATTTCCTCCGGGATTTCCCCGCGCTCGGGCAATCTGGCGATTTCTTCAGACATTATACAAATCCTTTTATACGTTTAGCTGGGTTAATAAACAAGAAATTACCGCTTTTACAATTCTTTTACATTTGTTTTACAGCCCCTTACACATTTTATGGGAATTTCCCGCTTTCCAATCGTATAACTGGTAGAGAAACAAGAACAACAAACGAAAGGAAAACGCAAATGGATTTGCGGGAAAGCTCAAACAAGGATAAATTTAAACTCGGGAGAATCATCATGAAAACGCAAAGAACAACCGGAATCGTCTGCCTGCTGGCCGTGGCAGTATCGCTGATGGGATGCATGCTTCATCTCCAGGCCGACCAGATCAAACTCAACACCGCCCTCGCCAGGCCAATCCTGCCGTCGGGAAAAAAGCAAACCGATTACCTGAAAGTGAGTCTCACCGGCTTTTCCCTGCCTGCTAAAATCAAACGCACGCCGGTAAACGTGGCAATCGTTATCGACCGCTCCGGCTCGATGAGCGGGGAAAAGATCGCCAGGGCCAGGGACGCCGCGATCCAGGCGGTCAACCGGCTCAACTCCAACGATATCGTCTCGATCATAACCTACGAATCCACCGTGAATGTGCTGGTTCCGGCAACCAAGCTCTCGGATAAAAGCTCCGTAATCGAAGCCATCCGCAAAATCACCCCGGCCGGCAGCACCGCGCTTTTCGCGGGAGTCAGCAAAGGTGCGGAAGAAGTAAAGAAGTTCCTCGCGAAGAACCGGGTAAACAGGATCATCCTGCTGTCCGACGGCCTTGCGAACGTCGGTCCCAGCACCCCCTCCGAACTCGGCGCGCTGGGCGCGAGCCTTGCCCGGGAAAATATCTCGGTTTCAACCATCGGACTCGGACTCGGATACAACGAAGACCTGATGACTCAGCTTGCAATGAAGAGCGACGGCAATCATGCGTTCGTTGAGAATGCCGCCGACTTGGTCCGGATCTTCAACCGGGAATTTGACGACGTGCTTTCGGTTGTCGCCCAGGAAATCTCGATAACCATCAAATGCGCTCCCGGCATCCGTCCGGTGAGGGTCCTTGGCCGGGAAGCGGAAATCTCCGGGCAAAACGTGGTCACCAGCATGAACCAGCTTTACGGCGGACAGGAAAAGTATGTGCTTCTGGAAATCGAAGTCCCGGCCGGGGAAGCCGATAAGACCCGGAACGTGGCCACCGTGAACATCTCATACGCCAATATGATCACCAAAACAACCGATAAACTCCAAAGCAGTCTTGCGGTGCGCTACACCAATTCGGAAACCGCCGTGGCGAAAGCAAAAAATAAGAAGGTCATCGAATCGGCGGTTATCCAGATAGCCACGAAAAACAACGAAGAAGCCATGAAACTGCGCGACCAGGGCAAAATCAATGAAGCAAAAAAGAAGCTCGAAAGCAATGTCCGGTATATGAAGAAGTACGCTCCCGCTTCGGCCGCGGTCAGGGAATATCAAAGAACAAACGCAGCCCAGGCTGAAGATATTTCCTCAAACGCAAAATGGAACCGCACCAGGAAATCCATGCGCAAAGATCAATACTTAAACCAGAAACAACAAAGTTACTAAAATTGAAACCAAATAGGATTCCGCCGGACAGAAAAATCCCGGCGGAAATCCATTTATGAGAAAAAGACTGCTTATCTGCCTGATTTTAATGGTCCTGCTGCCGCTGGGGGTACTGACCTGGCTTGGCGTCAGACTGGCGCGCAGTGAGATACAGGCGGTGAAGCAGCGCTTCCGGGAACTGGCGGAGGAGCGTCTCTACGACTTCAATTCCTCGATCATGCAGGTGCTTGCCGCGAGCAAACGTGAAGTCGATTCGATCAACGGAATCTACGGCGGCTATCCCGATTATTTCCGCAGGCTTCTCCGCAATAACGGGCGCATCACCCAGTACTTCGTAATGGACCCGGAAGGCAAGCTCCTGTTCCCGGACCCCAAGGCGAAAAACCTGACTTCAGGCGAACGTGAATTTCTTCAGCGCACCGCGAAACTCAGGGAGGAAAAAGTTCTGCTCAACGGTCATGCCGAACCTGAAAACAATGTGCCGGTAAAACAACCGGGAAATCGCGTTTTTTCCAAGTTTATCAAGCAGAAAATAACGGTTCAGCAGGAAGTTGCGGCCGACTCAAAATCCGGCTGGCATCCGTGGTTCTGGGAAAACGGCATCAACCTTATCTACTGGCGTGAACTCCCTAACGGCAATATCCTCGGCGCGGAACTCGACCGGGTCAGACTCACTTCCGATATCATCGGCAAGCTCCCCGACACCTCTCCCGTGCGCGCTTCCATGCCCAACGCTCTGATCCGGATGCGCGACTCCCGCGACCGCATCGTTTACCAGTGGGGCGGATTCAGTCCGGCGGAAAAAGCGAAACCGCAGGCATCCTTGCCGCTCAGTTTTCCGCTAAGCTCGTGGCGGCTGGAATATTACAGCGGCGCGCCGGAGTTCTCCAGCTCGTTCGGGGGAAGCATCTATTTCACGCTGATCGTGGTACTGGGATGTGCCGGGAGCGTACTGTTGCTGCTGGGAATTTATTTCTACCGGGAAAGTTTGCGGGACATCCGCGAAGCGTCCACCAGGGTAAGCTTCGTCAACCGGGTTTCGCACGAGCTGAAAACCCCGCTGACCAATATCCGGCTCTATGCCGAACTCCTTGAGAACAACCTTGCGGAGAACGATACAAAACTCCAGGGCTACCTGAAAATTATCACTTCGGAAAGTCAGCGGCTCAGTCGCCTGATCAACAATGTATTGTCGTTTTCCCGGAGCCGCCGGGGTAGACTTAAGATCACCCGGATTCCCGGGAATATCGATGGAGCCGTCAGGGAAATAATCGCGAAATTCGAGCCGGATTTCACCGCGAAGGGAATCGAAATTAAATTTACGCCCGGCGCGGACGGGTCCGTCAGGTTCGATCCCGACGCCCTCGAACAAATCCTGATAAACCTGTTCTCCAACGCCGGGAAATACGCCGCTGACGGAAAACTTCTCGAAGTCAACACCGACCGCGACGGCAATATGGTAATGATAAGCGTCAGTGACCGGGGACCGGGCATCCCGGCATCCGAGCGCGACCGGGTTTTCCAGCCGTTCCAGCGCCTTGGCAACAAACTCAACGAAGGAGTTTCCGGCACAGGCATCGGTCTGAATATCGCCCGTGAACTCGCCCGGCTGCATGGCGGCGGACTCACCCTTGAGCCAGCAAAAAACGGCGCGAAATTTTTAGTAATTTTGAAAGTAACCTAAAACTGAATTCCGGAGCAATCATGAAAGTTTTAATCGCCGAAGATGACGACAATACCAGGAACGGCCTGCGGGAAATCCTGGATGAAGAAGGATATCAGGTATTGATGGCCGCCAACGGCCGTCAGGCCCTCGAGCTTTACGAACACGAACAACCCGACTTTCTTTGTCTTGACATCATGATGCCGGAGATCAACGGTTATGACGTCTGCCGCGAAATCCGCAAGAAGAAATCCGACGTGCCGATCATTTTCATTAGCGCAAAAAGCGAGGAAATCGACAAGGTTCTTGGCCTCGAACTCGGGGCCGATGATTTCATCACCAAACCGTTCGGGGTCAAGGAAGTTGTCGCGAGAATCCGCGCGGTCACCCGCCGATACCTGAACTCCGCCGCCGTCAATAACCACGAACCGTTTAACTTCGGCCCTTACACCGTTTACCCGAGAGAACTGCGCGCGAAATCGGAAGAACAGACCGTGGAACTGAGCTGGCGCGACATCCAGATACTGAAGCTCCTGTACACTAATCGCGGACACATCGTCAATCGCGAACAGTTCTTCAAGGAGTGCTGGAACCTCGACGGCGTTCCCAACAGCCGCACTCTCGACCAGCACATTTCTCAACTCCGCAAAAAAATCGAACCCGACCCGAAAGATCCAACCCTAATTTTAACCGTTCACGGCATCGGCTACCGCCACCAGTAACCAGAGCAGGCTCTGGACTAAAATGGCCGAAGTGCTCTGCGACTTCGGCGGGAAGTGTCCTTTTATTGGGATGATTATCCCTTTACGGAAAGTTGGTATTCTCCGCGTTGATAAAGGCCGTAAAGGGCAACGGAAACGCCGGAATACTCGCCGATTTCACGTCCGAGGGCGCTGGCGGTAATGGTACAATCCTCACGGGTTTCCCCCCAGCAGAACCGGGGTAGATATTTCCGGATGGGATCAAGGAGCAGGTCGCCGACTGCCCACGCAAGAGTCCCGAGGACAATTTTTTCCGGATTCAGCGCATTCAGAATATTGCCGATAGCCTGGGCGTTGCGCAAACAAATCTCGTCCCAGAGTTTCAAGGCGTAATCGTTGTTTTCCCTGACGGCTTCGGTGAGGGTTTTCATCTCAAGCCTGGAAATATCGCCGCCGGCCAGCCGGATGACCGGATGGTCCGGCTGTCCCGCAAGTTCCTTCTGCATGCGTTGGGCCACGGCGCGGCCGCCGCAGAAAGCTTCATAACATCCCTTAAGACCGCAGTTGCACTTGGGCCCGTTGATGTCCAGGACCATGTGTCCGATCTCCCCGGCATGGAAACCTTTGCCGTGAAGAAGCCGTCCATCGATAATCACTCCGCCTCCGATTCCAGTGCTCATGGTCAGGTAAATAATGCTGTCGCAACCGGTCGCGGCGCCAAAGAACCATTCGGCCAAAGCTCCGGCGTTGGCGTCGTTCTCGAAAAAAGTTTCGACGCCGAATTCGCCGGCAATGAAGTCGCGCACCGGGACCCGGAACCAGCCGGGATTGTTCGGGGGATTGACGATCAGGCCGTTAGGAATATCCATCGGGGCGGGAGCGTCGATACCGATAGCTTTCAGGTCACTTGATTTCAAACCGGCGTCCGCCAGAAGTTTTCGTCCGGCGCCGACCATTGCCGGAAGCACTTCGTCGGGTGTGCGATGATAGTTGTCTATTCTTGACGATCCCAGGATTTTGCCGTCGCTCGCGGCAAGGCAAACCGCCACTTTAGTGCCGCCGATATCAAACCCGAGAACCGGAAACGGATTCCCCATAAAAACCTCTCTGCTTTTTTCGATAAATTATTGCTTATTTTATATTTTTTGTTATTGTACGTTAAAGTAGTCGCATCTGAAAATTTTACCATTAAGGAACGGGCAATGTTTTATCCATCATTCATGATTATTCCGGCAAGTTCAAATATCTTCCAATATACTTTCACCCAGAGCGATACCGTGGGAAAAGCGGTGGTGATATTTCTTTTCCTCGGTTCGATCCTGGCGTGGTTCATTATGGTTTACAAGGGGCTTTCGCTGTACCGCGCGAAAAAAGCTTCTGAAAGTTTCATCCGCCGTTTCCGCGAAAAAGCATCACCGATAGGAATGGTCAAGCTTTCGTCAACCGACATCAGCCCGGTGGCGGGAGTATGCGAAAGCGGTATTCAGCGTTTGCTTGAATTTTACGGGGTGAACGAAGAGCAGGCGGAAATGTACGCTTCAAGAAAACCCGAACATACCCTGAGCAGCGCCGAAATCGAAGCGGTCAGGACCGCCCTGGAACAGGAGGTGTCGGACCAGATTCTCGAACTTGAAGACAAGATCGGACTGCTCGCGACGGCGGTCAGTGTGGCCCCGTTCTTCGGGTTGTTCGGAACAGTATGGGGGATAATGGTGGCGTTCTGCGGACTCGCTACGGCCGGCCGCGCTGACATCGCGGCGCTGGCCCCCGGACTGAGTGCCGCGCTGCTCACCACGGTGGTGGGACTGATGGTGGCAATACCATCACTTATCGGATACAACCTCTTAACGATCACGATCAGGAAAATTACCGTCTACATGGATAATTTCGTGGAAGAATTTCTGGCGAAAATCAAACTGGAACAGCTCGATCAGTAAGGTGTGAATCATGGCAAGAAAAAAACACCGTTCACAGCTTGACGCGATCGACGAGATCAACATGACTCCGTTGATCGACCTTACTTTCCTGCTGTTGATCATTTTTATGATTACCGCCCCGCTGCTAAACTACATGACCGATGTGTCTCCGCCGGAAATGAATTCAAAACCTCTGCCGGAGGACAACACCAAGGTAATCAGCCTGAGCCGGAAAGGGAAATTCTTTTTCAACAAGGTCCCGGTAACCAGGGAAGAACTTGAATCCCGGCTCCTGGGGCTTTTCCAGAACAGTCCCGGAACCACTATTCTGGTCCGCGCCGATGGCGAACAGCCGTATAAAAACGTGATCGAGCTGATGAAAATAGTGAAACACTCCGGCTTCAAAAACATTTCCCTCGTAACCCAGGCGGAAGGAAGATAATGACCGACCGGCAAATATACGCGGATCTTGGCGGATGGCGTCCCGGCGTGGAGCGCGCCCTGGTAAGCCGCGCGGCGAAGAAAAGAATCCTGAAATGGGTAATCGGGATTCATGTGGGACTGGTTGTGATTCCGTTGCTGATCACCTTGTTCTGGCAGTGGCTAAGACCGGAAGTCCCGGAAATTATCAAGATCAAACTGGTTCCGCCGGCACCGATGCACCAGACACCCAAAAATAAACCGTCTCCAGTAAAGCAGCCCACGTTCAATCCACCCCCGCCTTCAACCCCGAAAATTCCTGACCGGCCGCGTCCGAAACCTCCTAAAACAAAACCGCAACCGGTTCCGAAGAGAAGTCATCTGCTCCGCCCGGAAGACATTAAATTTTCAAACGAGATAGTAAAAAAGACCAAACCGCAACCACGCCCGGCCCGGCCAACTCCCGCACGAGTCAATGCCGCTCAGATAGCCAGAAACTTGCGCAACGCCGGCAAAGTATCGGTTCAGGCGACTCCGCAGGACTCAACTCAACAAAATCAGCAGTACATGGATATCGTCCAGGGATATATCGCCCGTAACTGGCAGCAGCCCGGCAGAGTGAGTCTTGGCGGCAGGCAGCCGAAAGTGCCCGTGCGTGTCAGGATAGACAAATCAGGCAGAATAGTTTCCTACCGTATCCTGCGGAAGAGCGGTGTGCCGGCAATGGACAATTCCGTGGAATCGCTGTTTAAAAACCTGTCCAGACTTCCAGCGCCACCGAATGCAATGGAATTTGAAATTCTCATGGTCGTAACGGACTGAACCTGATTATTAATCGCGTAAATCTGTTAGAATTCTGATAAACAATTATAACTACTTGCTTACAGGAAAAACCTATAGTACATTAATTTATAATAAAACACAGAATTTTTGGGGTATATTTCAAATCTAATTACTAACCTGGATTATTCATAAAACGAGGATGCAATGCGAAAACTTGTGATATGGCGGAACTAAAAGAAAAACCGAAAAGCGTATTTGCTCCCGCCGGGCGCAGTTCGATTGAACAAATCAAGTGCTACCGGGAAAGGATGCTGAAGGAAAAAGTCCTTCTGAAAGCCCTGAATTCCATTCCCGACCTGGTTTTTGTTCTGGATTCCAACCGCCAGGTTATTTTTGCAAACCATGCGGTATTCGAAACTTTCGATCTCGACTCAGATGCGGAATGCTACGGAAAACGCCCCGGGGAATTTCTCCATTGTGTAAACTGCGACCGTTATGAAGACGGTTGCGGAGCGTCGGAATTCTGCCGCGAATGCGGTGCGGTAAATGCCATTCTCAACAGCCAAGCCGGTGAACACGACATCCGGGAATGCAGTATCGTAACAAAAGAAGGCGCCGAGGGACTGGTCCTGAGAGTCTGGGCCACACCGTTCGAGGAAATGGGTAAAAAATTCGTGGTGTTCGCGGTCCAGAACATCAGCAATGAAAAACGCAGAAATGTTTTGGAGAGAATATTTTTCCACGACATCCTCAATCTGGCGGGCGGTATTCACGGGGTCTCGGAAATACTGCCGGACCTTGATCCTGAAAACCTTGCCGACGCCATTTCCGCAATTCGCTCATCAACCGAAGCACTGATCGATGAAATATATTCGCAAAAAGAACTTAACGCCGCTGAAAGCAATGAATTAAAACTGGTACTGGCGGTAATTCCCAGCATGTACATGCTTGAAAATATCAAGGAAATTTTCGAAAAGCATACCTGCGCGATCGACCGCAATATAAAAATTTCCCATGAAGCAATCGACTTTGAATTCGTCAGCGATATTACCATACTGCGCCGGATTCTCGGTAATATGCTCAAAAACGCCCTGGAAGCAGTCGCCTCAGGAGAAGACATTACGTTATCGTGCAAAAAACTTGATAACGGCGACATCGAATTTTCCGTCCGGAATCCGGGTTATATGCCGGAAAAAGTCCAATTCAAACTTTTCCAGCGCGCATTCAGCACCAAAGGAACCGGGCGCGGCCTGGGAACTTATGCTGTAAAACTCCTGACCGAAAAATATCTCCGCGGGGAAGCCGGTTTTCGGACTTCAGAAAGACAGGGCACTATATTTTACGTCCGGCTTCCGCGCACTCTTCCCCCTGACGACATGGATTTTTCGTAAGAATATTCTGGTCACAGGTTGTCAAGTCCAAGGGATTCGTCGAGAAGCGGATTGGGATTTTTCGCGTATTCCCCGGCGGTGACCCCGAATGTTTTCCGGAAAACCCGGCAGAAATAGTTCAGGGAATTGAATCCGCAAAGTACCGCCACTTCCTTAACGCTGGAATTGCCGTACTGAAGCATTTTAAGCGCATGGCTCAAACGAACTTGCTGAAGATATTTACCCGGCGATATACCATAAGTTTCAGAAAAAATCCTGGTAAGGGATTCATGGGAATATTTTAGCTCCCGGCAGATATCGGACAGGTTGAACTGTTCCGCGAAGTTTCCCGCCAGCCGGATACGCAGTTTCTCAGCAGCGGGATGAACATTATTGGTATCCTCAGCGCCTGAATTTATATATGAAAGCAAAAACCGGTATGCCAGCGCCGAGTCCTGCAGACTTGCCCGGAATTCCGGATCAAGACGGATCTCAACCAGTTCATCCATCATGTTTTTCAGTTTCGGCTGACCATTCAGCGACAATACCGGATTTTCTCGCAACCCGGAAGGCAGAAACTCCGGCGGACTGCTGAAAACAATACTCACAAAGGAAAATTTCCACGGTTCGCCACTGCCCTCGTAACAATATACATATGGTCCCGGACGCTCAATAACAAATATATCGCCTGGGTGTAATTCCAGGCGCTTACCCTTGACATACAAAACACCTTGTCCGGAAATAGTGTATTTGATAAGGAGGCGGCGCGGTCTGGTTTCTACGGCAGCATCGTTATAGTAGCGCCGGGAATTTGCGGAGCCTTTTCCGGCGTGATAAAGATAGAATGGCGGTTTCCAGTTTTCGATCATATCAAATTAATGCTATTATTATCAAGTTTAATCCATTTTCTTATCTGAACAATAGGATTATATTATCAAAAATATGCAATTTCAAGGAGCAGACAATGAAGAAACGGCCAAACATTTTATTAATCACCAGCGACCAGCATCATTTCAACGCCCTGGGACACATGAACCCGGAAGTCAGCACCCCAAACCTTGACCGTCTGGCAAACTCCGGAACGGTTTTCACCCGGGCATACTGCTGCAATCCCACCTGTACCCCCGCCCGGGCATCGATCATCACCGGCATGTACCCAAGTCAGCATGGCGCATACAGCCTTGGAACGAAACTCCCGGAAACCGTGCCAACCGTGGGCGACGCTTTTCACCAGGGCGGTTACCGAACCGCGTTGATCGGGAAAGCACATTTCCAACAGCTTCTTGACCATCCGAAATACCGCTCGATAGAATCCAACCCGCTCCAGCAAAACCTGGATTTCTGGCGCGAATTCGACGGTCCTTTCTACGGATTCGACCACGTTGAGCTGTGCCGTAACCATACCGATGAATTCCACGTGGGACAGCATTACGGACTCTGGCTGGAAAAACAAGGCTACGACTGGAGAAAATGTTTTTACAAACCCGGCGGAACCGCGGAAAAGCAACAAAAACATAAATGGAACCTTCCCGAAGAACTGCACTATGACACCTGGATCGCCGAACGCACCAACGCCATGATGGAGCAATACGCGGAAAATGAAGACCATTTCTTCCTGTGGGCAAGTTTTCCCGATCCACACCCCTCATACCTGGTTCCGGAACCCTGGGACACTATGTATGATCCGGACAAAATCACGGTCCCGCAAATGCATCCGGAGGAAGATTTCAAAAACATGCCGCCGCATTATGCAATGAGCCAGCAGGAAAAAGTCGACCATTCGCTTTACGCGGAACCTGAAGGACACGGCCTTCACGGTTTCAGCTCCCACCTGCACGACAAGAAAAAATTGGCAAAGGACATCGCGGTCTATTACGGCATGACCAGCATGATGGACAAATACATCGGGAAAATCCTCGATAAGCTTGAAAGCCTGGGGCTGGCTGACGACACCATCGTTGTATTCACCACCGATCACGGCCACTTCCACGGTCAGCACGGACTTATCGCCAAATGTATTTTCAATTACGAAGACATGCTCAAGATTCCGTATATCGTATCCGCTCCTGGAACAGTCCCCGGAACCCGGAGAACCGAAGCATTGCAGTCGCTGGTTGACCTGGCGCCCACGTTCCTCGACTGCTGCGGACTGGGCGTACCCCGCTGCATGACCGGAGTCAGCCAGAAAGACGTCTGGTTCGGAAACAGCGATTCCGCCAGGAATCACGTAGTAGTTGAAAACCGTCATCAGCCAACAACATTCAATCTCCGGGTATTCATTGATAAACGATACAAGATCACGGTGTACTACAATCAGGAATACGGCGAGCTTTTCGACCTCGAAAAAGATCCCGGCGAACTGAAAAATCTCTGGGATTCCCCCGAGCACCAGGAACTCAAAAAGGAATTGCTGCTGAAATTCCTTCACGCCGAAATGGGCAACGAACCCGTTCTAATGCCGCGCGTCTGGGGCGCCTAACCCCAGAGCAGGCTCTGGACTGAAATGGCTGGAATGCTACGCGATTCCAGCCGAGAAGGGTCCCAGGATTAAAATGGCATTTTCACGTTACGCAGAAAATGCGGAATACGGCTCGCGAGGCCGCTCGCCCTCCAAATTGCGGGTATTCCGTTGGAGTTCACTGCTTTAGCTGTGTCTTAACTTCTTCAGTTGGATATTCCTTCTTGCCCATTGGATATTGACCGGGGAGTGTCCCCGGATAAAACTGCATTGCTTCGTTTACGCTGGCAATGCAAAACACATAATAATTCTTACCTTGGAATTTGGATATTGTATTGCGGTCATTCGATCCAAACACACTGCCTGGCGGCAAAATCACGTCACGCCATTACCAGTAAGAAAGCATTGACCACCGGCGGAAGAGCCGCTGCCTGTACAGTCGTCCGTCGCAGATGATCCAAGATTACCACAATCCACTTGGGCGCTAACTCCATCCCCCACACAGTTGGCAACATCTCCTGATCCGGATCCCCCGCAATTTCCAATACCAGTAGAAAGCTTTCCGTGAAGCAAATGCAGTTCAGGAGTTGAATAAAGCTTTTTCTTTCGTTTTTCCATCATAACTCAATACCTCCTCATAAATGACTATTAAGACAACTTCTCTCGTTTAAAATAACATTTATCAGCATTATGTCAATCACACATTAATAAATTTACGTATTCCATCCATCCTTTCAAGGGATGGGATGAGGCTCTACCAAACTTTCAGCGCCTTCGATTTTGCCTGTTTGCCGTATTTCTTGAGTTTTCCAGTTTAGAGTCCCCTGACACTAGACGGCTCCGCCAGAAGTCATGAAGCTGCGGTATTTTGGGGGAAATCTCTTTTCGACTCCAACAGGGGACGGCCAAAGCAGGCATTGGATTGAAATGGCATTTCCCAGCTACGCTGAAAATGCGGAACACTTAAAAATTCTTAATTCTTACCTTGGAACTTGGATATTCCTTGTTGGATATTGGATATTGCTTCCCGTCTATTCCATCCAAAATTTGTTTGGTCTTGGCTAACTCTCCATCTACTATTGAATTTACTCTGGTACAGGAGTACATTATAGGCGCTTTTTTTAAAAAACAGGGAGAAGGCTTGTCAATGCACATACAGGAATTTATTGCCCGTTGCGATGCGGCAAAAAAGCGATACCATCTTATCGGCAGTGAAACCACCGGGGTAATCGTCACACTGGATATGGAAGGTCGCTGGTTCGCGATAATGAATGGTGAAATAATCAACCGGGTGAATTCCGAAGCGATAAAGGGAATCAGCGCCAGAGATGAATATTTGAATCCGGGAGGAGACGGTTTGTGGCCTGCTCCGGAAGGAACCACCCTGGGATACGAATATTCCACGGGGAAATGGCGGGTCCCCCCAGGACTTACCGGCGCAAAATACAGACTGATCGCAAAAGAACCTGATTCAGCTTTTATTGAAGCCGAAGTTGACCTTATCAACAGTCAGGGACTGGGCATTCCCACCATTTTCAGCAGAAAAATAACCGTTTCAGCCGGCAAAGGAACTCTCACGGTAAAAGCTGAAGACGCCATCGAATATATCGGCGGCAGGGAATTCAGCAAGAACGAATGCCTGCTGGCTCCTTGGTCGCTTTGCCAGTTCGACAGCGGAGAAGGTTGTGAAGTTGTTTTCCCGGAAGTTCCCGCCGAAGCCATTCGCGACCTCTATGATCCGAGCGGCTCCCAGCGGTGTTGTAAAAACGGTTTCTGGCACACCATGACAGCCGGGGGACCGCGTTATCAAATCGGTATGGATAACCGCGTCGCCTGGATTGAATACCGTCGTCCCGACGGACTGAAGGTCAAACGGAGCGCAATGCCTCTGGTGGAGGGAACAAGTTATATTGATATTGTCGATGCACCCCCCGACCAGGCTCCCGGCGACTGGGGAATCAAGCTGAGTGTTTACAGCGATCCATCCTGTTTCATGGAAATTGAGTCAGCCGGAGGCTGTCCTGAGCGGATTGTTCCCGGCACAAAAATGTATCTCGAAAGCGAAACGGTATTCACCCGAAAGTAAGTTACATACGGTGAAATAGCGTAAATAGATTGATATGGCGCAGGTTACTGCGTATATTACAGATAAGCAGCAAGAGGAAAATTATATGAAAATCCGATCACAGATAACAGTGGCCTTTCTCCTGATAATTGTGTTGATTACCGGGAGCATGATGGTTTTGTCTTATTATATTCTGCACAAATTCTGCATTGAAAACGAAAACGGGACAAACGTCATAATCAAGGACATCACCCGGAAAAATTCCGGCATCTCCCAGGACATTTTAACAAATTTCGGTGAGGAACTCATCGCTACGAAGGCTCGTCAGTTGTCTATTGAGCTGTCGTATTATATCCGCAACAACCTGAAAAAGCAGAGCGACGGCAATTATGATTATAAGGCGATGAGACGCAATCCGTATCTGCGCAAAGTGGCCAGTCAGACTATAAAATACATGGGATCGGAAGTCGGTTTTTTTGACTTGTTCGATCGAAGCGGCAATTCCGTGATAAATCCGAACACGGAGAATGTGGAAGGCCACAATTTTAAGGAGTGGGCCAAGGATTTTCCCGCCATGTGGAAACTGGTGAAGCGTTCCTTCACCGAAAGCGAAGTCAAAGGTGAATACACATTCATCGACAAAGCAAATAAGGCCTGCCGAAGATTTATGGTTATCAGACATGTTCCGGATACCAACCTGAATATCTGCGCCGTAGTAAACATAGAACAGTTTTTCATTCCGGTACAGAACCAGATTAAAAGTGTCAGTGAGGAAGCCAGAAACGAATCAGACAATCTCCGGCTGAAAATCATGCATCAGATGCAGGACCAGTTTCACAAGGGATTGCTTATTTCCGCATTGATAATTCTGTGTTTCGGCATGCTCTACGCGCTGTGGTTCGGCTCCTATATTTCCCGGCCAATAAAAGAGCTGGAGGTTGCCATTGACGACCTTAAAAAAGGCAAAATGCCGAGTAAACTGCCGGAAATCGGCAGCGCCGAAACCATCAATATTACCCGAACTTTCAACGACATGACAACCACGTTCCTGAAAAATGAAATTCGGGACGCGCTACGCGGGGCCGACACTCCAGGGGAACAGGAAAAGGACTCCGGGGGGAAACCGGATGCCGATTCAAAATAATCAGAAGAGTTTATAATTCCAGGAGACAAAACATAAACTGGAGAAATCGAATGATTATTTCCTCCGCCTATTCGTGTTGCAGCTTTATGAAATTAAAATCGTTTAATAACAAAGTCCAAACAGAATCTTTTTGTTTTTTCAATGCCGCGGTTTATACTGAATCCCTCCTTAACTGCAATCACGAAAATAATTAACTGGCAACTATCATGGTAAACTCCCTGCAAAATTTTTCTTCGTTCCTGGTGTTGCCAATGCTGTCATGCTTTTTGACCATTATTTTCACAAAAATAAGCATTAGCGTACTGACCACCTGCGGTATTAGCTCGGAAACCGGCGGCCGGCACATCAACAAAGAAAGCGTTCCGGTGGGCGGCGGAATAGCATTTATCCTCGCAATTGTGATATCGATGGTGGTACTGTATTATTCCCCCTGGCGGGAAACGTTAAACAAGTACAGCGAATATGATTCTTTTTCGCAGTTGGTGAAAGTGGGGATCCCGCTATTGCTGCTGATTCCGATCGGAATCCTCGACGATGTATATAAACTGCGTGCAAGGTACAAGCTGCTCGCGCAACTCTGCACTGCGTTGATCTGCTGGTCTCTCGGGATCGAATTCAACAGTGTGATAGGTTATCAGCTGCCTTTGGGGATTAACCTGACAATGACGATCATCTGGATAGTGGGTTTTATCAATGCATTCAACCTGATTGACGGCCTTGACGGGCTGGCTGCCGGCATAAGTATAATCTCCTCGATTTGTCTGAGTGTCATTCTGTTTCTTAATCATAATTACCTGTTTGCTATCCTGCTTTTATGCCTGTGTACCAGTTGTCTGGGGTTTCTAAGGTACAATTTTCATCCCGCCAAGATATTCATGGGCGATACCGGAAGCATGTTCCTGGGTTATATGTTTGCAACGGTGGGAATTGTGTCGTCAACCAAAACAGCGTCATTCTCGGCAGTGACGATCCCGATCCTGGCCTGTGGAGTTCCCCTTATCGACACGATCCTGGCTATATGGCGGCGGGTTACCTTTAAAATGCTGGATAAACAAAAAAACAATGGCAACGGCGGCGTAATGAATGCGGACAAGGATCACCTTCATCACCGGATCCTGGAAATAAATAAAAGTCAAAGCAAAACCGCGTGGGCCATTTATATCGTGGCAGTGATCCTCGGCGTATCTGGAATCCTGCTTTACCTGGTCAGTGTCCGGGAAAAAATTCCAGGATTCGCATTTATAATTCTGCTGCTGGTGTTTGTCGTTTTCATCCAGAAATTCGCCGCTATTGAAATCTGGAACTCAACTAGACTCATCTTCGAGGGATTGAAACAGCCGCGGAAAAGCATTCTGGTGAATATGCTGCATCCGTTGTGGGACCTGGCTGTAGTGATCGGTTCCACAGCTCTGACATTTATAATGCTGCAGGTTTACAATCACACAGACTCCCCAATTTATGTTGCCACTATTGCTTTCATCTCTCCGGTTATAGTCCTTCTGGCGTTAACCCGTAACTATCGGGTATTCTGGCTCAGGACGGAGATGAATGATTATGTGCTTCTGTTCAGAACGCTTACTATCGCCTATCTGGTCGTTTTCATAATCAATGTTCTGCTGATTAAAAAGATTGATTTGATTCTGCTGACTCCTCTATGCCTGTTCATCTACCTTATGGTGTCTTTGGGAATTCTGGGAGAAAGAGTTGCGCTGAAATGGCTGCAAACTGCCCTGGTCAGGCATTTTCATGAATCAAAGCTCAATGAAACAAGCGTTCCAGCGGTATTGTACGGGGGGGGATTATGCGCCTATATTTACATCATCCGCAAATACAGCTACATCAGCGAGGAACCGGTCAGAATTGTCGGGATCATTGATGATGATCCTGCCCTTATCGGCAATGTCGTTTACAGTTACAAAGTCCTCGGACAGTTGAAAGATATTGAAAGGATTCACCAGAAAAATCCCTTCAGGAAAGTCATTATATGCACAAGTCTGAACGGCAACGGCAAAAAAGGCACATTAATGGAATTCTGTAAAAAAAATAATATTGAAGTTATCGAAATGGAAATCCGGGAAAATAAACTCAACAAATCATAGTTTCCCGCTATAATTTATAGGACACCCCCTTTTCCCATGCTGGTATTAATTTAATTCCAAATCATAAATATTAATGACTGAGTGATAAATTTAACTTTAGAAAGTGGTAATATGCTTGAAATTAATAATTTACCCTCCGGAAAAATCCATTGCGACGCATCTGCTTCGTTAGCTGCAACTTGCAGTAGTTACCACAGCTGCGTTTTGCTTCCTTGCATCTGCACCACACTGAATTTTTCACGGATTCACGAATGAGTCTTATTAGTTGCTTATGAACGTAAGATATACAGATCCGGTAAATTGAAATAAGGTATTTTCATGCTAAATTTTTTAAATGTTTTTTATATAAATTCATAATGGAGGAAAACTCAATGCGATTTAATAAAATTTTATGTATATTGGCGCTGTTTTCGATTATTATATCAGGATATGCCCAGGTAAACAGTAAAATTAAAGCCATTCTTGATGAAAATAATAATACTTCGTTAAATCCGCTTGACGGCAAAATTAAGGAACTAAAAAAATTACCGCAGTTCGGGTATTCCTCTTTTACCGCCGATAAAAGCGCCGGGAAGAGCGGCAAGGAGATATTGTTCATAGCGCCGGATTATCAGATTAAAATAGGTGATGAGTTTATTATCGAATTATCGGGAAAAATCAATTCCAGATATGTTTTACCGGTGAGCAAGGACTGCCTTATAACGATTCCGAAAGTTGGCAAGATATATCTGCACGGTAAAAGTTTTGATGAAGCGAAAGCAAAAATTATTGAGAAAATGGCACAAGCTTACGACTTGGTTCTCAACAAGGAAAACACCGGCGAAAAAGGGACAGTTGTCGACATAACTCTTGGAAAAATCGCGGGAATTAAGCTATTCGTGACGGGCAAGGTCAACAAAAGCGGCACTGTCTCTCTTGACGGGGTTAACGCTTCAATACTTTCAGCGTTGAAAATGACCGGTGGAGTAACCAGTAAAGGTTCTCTGAGAAAAATCAGAATAACCCGGCAGGACGGAAAAACCCAATTTTTCGATTTATATGATTTTCTTATAAAAGGTCAGCTCAAACCGGAATTCAAATATCTCAAGGACGGGGATATTATCTTCGTACCTTTGAAAGCTAAAGAAGTGTATCTTTCCGGCGCGGTGAAACAACCCGGTATTTATGAGATTTTGGACAATGAAGATCTGGCGGACTTGCTTGAAATCGCCGGTGGATTCAGCAAAAACGCTGATCCGGAAAGAATCCAGCTGATCAGGACAACTACCGGAAAAGGAATTGAACTCAAGGACTTGGAGATAAAAGATCCAGCAAAGTTCGAACTGGAAGATCAGGACATGATTGAAATTGCCACGGTTAGGGACAGCAATTACCAGAACATTGTTGAAATAACCGGTAACGGAATAACAAAACCTGGGATTTTTGAATTTACTCCGGGCATGACAATTACGCAGTTGGTAGAAAAAGCGGGGGGATTCCGGAAAGACGCCTGGAAAGAAAAAATATTTATGGTGAGACTCAACGAATCAATGAAAAACGACTTCTTGAAAATCGATGAGGCAAAACAAAAAACAACAAAACTGCAGCCCATGGATAAAATTGAAGTCCTTTCCTATGAAGATCTGAGAGGTGAACGTAATAAAGTCGAGATTACCGGTCATGTCAAAAAACCGGGTGAATACGCCTACAGCGATGGTATAAAAGTAGCGGACATCCTGTTATTGGCCGGCGGTTTTGACAATCCCGTGTTCCGCTCTCAAACTTATCTCGAGCGAGGTGACATTGTCAGGATCGACCCGAAAACCCAAAAATCAAAAATTATCAAATTCAGCCCGAAAGAGATCCTTGAAGGGAAAAAGCATATTGTATTATTGCCCGGCGACAAAATTAAAATATATGCATTTGATGAAATCAAGAACAGCAATGACTCCGTCAAGCTGACCGGACATGTCAAAAAAACGGGGGTTTGCCGACTCTATGCCGGGACTGACTTAGCGGGGCTCCTGGAAGTACGCGGGGGATTCGACAATCCGGTATTCCTCAAAGATACATACCTTGAACGCGCGGACATCTTTAGATTCGACCCGGAAACTCAAAAATCAAAAGTTATAAAATTTTGCCTGAAAGATATCCTGGATGGAAAAACGGAAATTAAGTTAATTCCCGGAGACGAAATAAAAATATACGCCTTGAATGAAATTAAAGATAATAGTGACTCCATCAAGCTGACCGGACATGTCAAAAAAACGGGGGTTTGCCGACTCTATGCCGGAACCAACCTGGCGGACCTTCTGGAAGTGCGCGGAGGATTCGACAATCCTGTGTTCCTGAAAGACACATATCTTGAACGCGCGGACATCATCCGCACGGATGTCGACACTCAGGAGGAAAAAATTATTCCTTTCTGTCTCAGAGACGTATTGAATAAAAAGCTCAATCCGTCCCTTCAACCGGGAGACGAAATAAGAATTTACGCCTATGATGCTATCGCTCCCCAGAAATATATTCAGGTTTCAGGCGCGGTAAATTCACCTGGTAAATTCAGACTGAAAAAGGGAATGAACCTTGAAGACGCTGTATTTGAAGCAAAGGGCTTATCTAAATCCTCAGATCCGGAAAATATTGAAATCGCCCAAATGAGCCGCGACAAGGGAGATTTAAAAATCAACATTGTGAAACTATCCCTGAATTCACCGGAAGGGAAGTCGTATATTTTGAACGAAGGAGACGTAATTGTTGTTGGCAGAAGAGATAAAACCAACCAGCGCACCGGTTCAATAGTTATCGCCGGGGAAATAAAGAATCCAGGCTATTACCTGTTGCGGAACCGGGAAAAAATCAGTTCCGTAATTCAACGTGCAGGCGGACTGCTCCCCGGCGCTTTCCCGGAAAGCGCTTATCTTTTGCGGAATAACCACCGGATCGTTTTTAATTTGCCAGAGATATTTGAAGATGAAGAAAATGAAAATAATCTGGAGATGCGGCCTGAAGATATTCTTTATGTTCCCAAACAAAATTCAAGTGTGAAAGTAACAGGCGAAACATGCGTCACCCGGAATATTGCCTATAAACCGGGAAAATCTCCACAATATTATATTAAGATGGCAGGAGGATTATCCTCAAAAGCCGATGGGGACAATATTAAGATCATCACTCCTCAGGGGAAAGTTGTCGATGGGACCGGAGGCTGGTTTTCTTCTCCGTCAGTGGCCCCGTCAAGCATTATTGTTGTTTTGCCACAGACAGCGGATGCGGAATTAATAAAAAAACAACTTAATCTCGAATTGGAAAAGAAAAAACAAGACACGTTGAAAGCCGCGAAAAAACTGTCAGGGAAATAAAAAATTCTGATCCGGCAAAGGCTCAAAACTAAGCGGTCCGCGTTAAAAGACATTGGAATACAGGAAGGGAACATCGTTGAAACAGGAAGAAATCACCAGGAAAACCGGTTCTGAAATTGATTTGTTCGACCTTGCCATGACGGTACTCAGGAAGTGGCCTCTCATTCTGCTTTCCTGTATTGTTTTCGGTGTAGCCGGATTTGCCTTCAAAACATTGACTTGGAAGCGGCTCTACAAGTCAGAAACAGTTCTATTCATCCGCGCGGTATCTCCTGACTATATCAAGTTAAGATACGCCCGGGAAAACAGTTTCAGCAGAATTGCATCCGTTGAAAATTTAATCTCAAGTTCGTTCAACAGAATTTTAAACGGTAAGGATTTTGTACAAACCATTATTGGCCTGAAATACAATTTTACACTTTCTGACGGCAAAACGTTTAAAGGTGATCTGAAAAAATATTTCGGAACCGGGAATATTGATACGATCAGGAAAAAACTCAAGGGATTGGTAAAATATAATTATGATAAAAGAAACAGTTTGCTGATTATTTCCGCAACAACCAAAACTCCTGAACTGTCAGCACAGCTTGCCAACGCTTACGCGGAAACGGCGAACAAATGGTACAGGGATATACTGAATTCAAATGCCCGGAAAATGCTCGAATCCATCAATAAAAGTCTCAAGGAATCTAAAGAAGGCGTTGAAAAAGCTGAAAAAGCCCTACTTGTCTTTCTGGATACCAACCGGGGCCTGAGTAAAATCATGAGCGGTAAAAATAATTCATCCGCTGAATTTCAGCGTTATGAATTTGAACTTACAAAACTAAAAACCGACGTTGCCCTCAAACGGGATATTTATATGGAATTCCGTAAAAAATTCGAATTACTGAAAGTGGAAGCTCAAAAAAGGAATCCTTCCGTTGTTATCCTGCAAAAAGCCGATATCCCCACATATCCTATAAGCCGCGGCGCTATGAAACTTACACTGATCTGTATGTTCATCGGCGCAATTCTTCCTATTCTGCTGATATACTCCAATTATCAGTTCAAAGACCAGAAAAAGACCATCATAAAGGCTATTTTCCTGAAAAAATAATACCGGATTGCAATCAAAAATCTATTAATAACAAGGGTTATTTTTGAGAATCAGCTAAAATTACGACGGCAACGCGATATGAATATAGGGCAATCCGGTATAAGAAGCCGGATGTCTACATCTTCTGATCCAGATTCTTACCGGTCTCCACATGCTTTAAACCCGGCACTGCTTTTGCTATTTCCTCGACATAACGTTCCTTATTGATTCCGGGCATGTTTTTCGCCTGTTTGCTGAATCTGATGAAATCTTCAACGGATCTGTCGATGTTTCCGCTCTTTTTAATCACCCCAATCTGCGTAAAAGCATTTAGATCAAGTTCTTCATCCGTAGTATAAAATTCTTCATAACCTTTTTCCCCGGAAGTATCCGTCTTGAAAAAGTAGCAGGGCCATTTTTTCAACGGTATCAGTTCCGTACATTTCGCTTTTGCTTCGTCTTCACTGTCACATAATACCGGTTCATATCCAAGTGCGTCAAGCAGTTCCAGGGCAATGTCGGAAAAGGTTTTTTCATCCAACCCGGAACTCATCTTCGGAAAAAAGACGTCGCGGTTCTCTCCCAACATGCATGACATCACACACAATTCTCCGGCTTCTCGGTGGGAAATAAAATAACGCTTAACGTCGTTAGGTGCCGAAAGCGGCTGGTTCTTGTCAATCCGCTGCAGGAATCCGAACGGCAGACTGCCATCGGAAAAAGCAACGTTGGCAAATCTGGCGGTGGAATACGCTTGAAACTCCGAACGCAACAGCAGTGCTTTTTCCATTGCCATCTTCGTTGCCCCCATCAGGTTCGCCGGATTCGCCGCCTTATCGGAAGACACGGAAAAAACTTTTTTGAAACCATATGGATTATTGCAGAGAAAATCGTGCATGAACAACACGTTTGTATCAATCATTCGCATAATGCAGTAGATGTTCTTTTCAGATCGGACATGCTTGATCGCGGACAAATTGAAAAAGTAGTCGAACGGCTCAGTTTCAGCAAAAAAGCGGTTGAATTCCACGGATCCCATGGCAATCGGCATGGTGGAAAAATCTTCAGGAATAATCAAATTTTCGGTTGACCTTAACTCCCTTACCAGTTCTACCAGGTTATTTTCACTTATATCGATAAGCGTTAACGCGGCAGGACAAAACTTTAAAAGCGTCTTGACCACCGAGGAACCGATTGATCCGGCTGCGCCAACAATGGCAATCCGGCTTTTGCGGATTCTATCCCGCAGAACTGCTTCTTCCGCGGCAACGTCCCCGGCAAACAATGACTCGGTCCTACAGGTTGCGATATATTCATATTTAAGATCCATTTTTTACCTCTTTCAATGCTGTCCATTCCGGTAAATCACGGAATATTTTTTCATACAATTTGCTCTTGTGGAAAATAATACACCATGCTGTGAGAACGATGATAAGGCCATCGGTAATCAGTGAACGGTGTTTTTTATACCAGACTTCCAGATTTCCTTTATGCGGAGTTATTATTTGCCGGTAAAATTCTTCATGAGATAATTCAGTAGTTTTATAGATAGCTTCCTCGTCCCTGAATACGATAGAACCGATCCCGGTAAGTCCGGGCTGCAAAGATTTGATCGCTTCTTTTACCTTCTCCGAATAAAAATCAAAATTGCGCGGTGTCAACGGCCGGGGCCCGACAATACTCATATCGCCTTTCAACACATTCAGCAGTTGCGGCAGTTCGTTGATTTTGGTTTTCCGGAGAAACCTGCCAACGGGCAGCACTCTGGGGTCGTCGCCTACTGTTATGTCGCCAGTACCGATATTCGGACTGTTTTCCAGCATGGTCGCAAACTTGATCAATCCGAAATGTCCGCCTCCTTTTCCCACTCTTGGCTGTTTATAAAAGATTTTGCCCTCCCCCGTCAAACGTAAAATGATCATCAAGGGAATAAAAAACGGCATGAGAAACAACAGCGTCAGCAGCGCAACCGCAATATCGAAAAGTCTTTTAATCAGCAAATACATCTTCTCTTCTCTTTTTGATTTCTTCTCAACAAAGTTCGATAACCTGCATAAGGTGAATGCCCAACATAAAAAAGTCAAGATCCGCCACAAACAATTAAACCACTGAAAATCTTGCCGAAAAATAAGAAAATTAGTTGCCCAAAAGGATGTGGGAATATACTTTACTTAAAATTGTGCTTGATTTCAAAGAGGAACGTATCGACAAATGAATATTGTAATTTTATGCCATTATTTCTGGCCGGAACCATGCGCCCCGGCCGCAAGACTCAAGGAAATGGCGGAAACCTGGTGCGATGAGGGACACCATGTGTCCGTGGTGACAAACTTCCCGAACCATCCCACTGGTGTAATTCCCGAAGAATACTCCGGCAAGTCTTTCATGGAGGAGGAACTCGGTAAAATCAGGATTTTACGGTGCAAAACCTATGCAACTCCCAACCGGGGAATCATTAAAAAAACTTTCGGTCATCTCTACTTCGCATACAAGGCAGTCAGGCAAGCAACTAAACTGCTCAAAGGAACGGACATTATTGTCTTCAGCTCTCCCCCCCTTTTCACCGGGATCGCCGCCTGGTACATGAGCAAAAAGCTGAAATGTGAATACATCATCGAAGTCCGCGACCTCTGGCCAGCCATTTTTGTCGAACTGGGAGTCCTCAAAAATCGGATACTGATTAAAATCCTCGAGATTTTTGAACTCTTCCTGTACAAAAAAAGTACCAAGGTAATCGCCTTGACAAATTCTTTCGCGGAAGATATAATTTCGCGCAATACCCCAAGAGAAAAGGTCGACGTCATCCCGAACGGTGTGGACTTGAAAACGTTCTGCCCTTCCGATGAAAAACCAACAGAACTCATCGCAGAATTAGGTGTGAAAGACAAATTCGTGGCGCTTTATCTCGGCACCCACGGAATCTCCCAAAACCTGTTCACCCTGATCGACGTGGCGGACATCCTGAAGAAGAAAGGCCACGAGGACATCGAGATTATGTTCGTGGGTGAAGGGGCTGACAAGAACAAACTAATGAAAATCGCGGCAGAAAAAAATCTGGACAATATCAGATTTCTTCCTGCCCAGCCCAAAGAGAAGGTCATCGAATTCTACCGCATGGCGGGGGTCTGCATGGTTCCGTTAAAGGACATCCCGCTGTTCACTACTTTCATCCCGAGCAAAATGTTTGAAATCATGGGAGCGGAAAAACCGCTTATTGCTTCGGTAGCTGGAGAAGCCGCCGATATCCTCGCTAAAAGCGATGGCGGCGCCGTAATATGCCATCCCGACAACAGTCAGGAAATAGCCGACGCCATAATCGACCTGAAAAAACATCCGGAGAAGTGTGAGGAAATCCGGAAAAAAGGCAGAATTTTCGCGGCGGCAAACTACGACAGAAAAATGCTGGCAAAAAAATATGTTGGAATTATGGAAAAGGAAGTTGCAAAAAAATGATCTTAGTTACAGGCGGTAGCGGTTTTACCGGTGGTTTTGTTATAGAGGAACTGAAAAAAAGACAGGTCCAATTCAAATGCCTGGTCAGAAACCCGGAAAAGCAGATTGAATTAGAAAAATCAGGCTACGAATGCGTACCCGGCAATGTCCATGATCCCAATGCCTGGGACAACGCGCTGTCCGGTTGTGAAAGCATTATCAATATTGTCTCCTTCAATCAGGAT
This sequence comes from Victivallales bacterium, assembly GCA_963678815.1. Classification (GTDB taxonomy): domain Bacteria; phylum Verrucomicrobiota; class Lentisphaeria; order Victivallales. Next base: position 327,809 of record OY787460.1, on the reverse strand, counting down.
CACATCTCTCTGCTCCTCGAAAAAGCAAAAAAATTCGGGATTAAAAGACTTCTTTTCATCAGTACTACCGCAATCTTCACCAATCTCCCGGCAAAAAGCAAAATTCTCAGAACAAGAATCGAAAAGGAAATTTCCGAGTCGGGCACCGATTGGACAGTTCTTCGCCCCACCATGATCTATGGCGCCAGTGGCGACCGCAACATGGAGCGACTGATTAAAGTGATTAAAAAGTTCCCGGTTCACCCGATCCTCGGAACCGGAAATTGTCTGATCCAGCCTATCTGCGTACAAGACCTGAGCAAGGCTATCGTTGATGCATTTTTCTGTCCCCAAGCTTACAAAAAAGCATACAATCTCAGCGGTCTGGAGGCTCTTTCATATAAGGAATGCGTCAAGACCGTGGCAAAAAAACTGAATAAGAAAATAACCCTGATTCCGCTGCCGGTAAAACTTGCTTATATGATGGCGGCAGTCTGTTACAGAATTCCCCTGTTACCGGATATCAAAGGCGAACAGGTACTGCGTTTAAATGAAGATAAGGACTTCAGCCATAAGGAGGCAGCGGAGGATTTCGGGTTCTCGCCGATTGGCTTTGAGGAAGGGATTTCCAGAGAGATTAAAGAACTCTTTCCTGAGCTATAGAACTTCTATTGAAACGGATAATTCCCGCGGCAGTTTACCGGAAACGGAATAAATGATTTTCCGGTTGGGAATTTCCTTTCCGAATTCCGGAAAATATTTGCCATCTTCAATGGACATCTTTCCCTGTTCCGGAAAGATAAACCTGGCAATTTCCACATTTCCTGAATTAACTGAAAAAATATAATCCGTAATCTCCTTTAAGGCTAATCCCGGATAAAAATGCCAGAATATTTCAATTTGATGAGTCCCGGGCAAATTGCCACTGATCACGTCGTCAATCCTTATAACCCGGCCTTGAAAATTCCAGGTTCGGGTATGGATGCAGTCGGGAATTATTCTGGTAAAACCGTCATGAGAAGCGGTAAGGACACTCCCCGAGAATTCTCGTTTTACAATCTTTGCTCTTTCCGCCACCCGGTGACCGCTCCACACTCGTGATGAGTCGGCGCCGTCAATGGCCAAGGTATTATGTGACGGGGTGGAACGCTGGCAATGCCGAAGTTCACCGGTGCCGTAACATGAAGTACCGGAATTCACCAGGATACGTTTTCCGCCTGCACTCAACTCAAATGACAAAGTATCGGCTTGGGCGTGGGCGGGTTGATAATCCGGCCCGACCTGCCCCACATCCGCAAATAAAATGATTTTGTCATTTTCCATCCGGACATATCCCGACTCCGGCAAGATGGTACTATCCTTTGGTTTTTCCCATTCAATCCCCAGCTTTGCGGCGTATTCGAACAATGTTTTCGGTGTTTGAGCAATGCCGCAAGAGGCATCATTAAAGAAAGCTATCTCTCCATCCGGATGACACATGGATTCCAGCCAGGTCAACATTTTCGCGGCCGTATCTTTCATTTCCCGGGAAATATTGATCAGATCAAGAATGTCCTCCAATATAATCGAATGATACATCGGGGAAAGCTCGAAATGTCCGCCGTCAGCCAGGATCTGCTCCGGCAGTTCCCGCCGGTAAATTCCGATGCCGGTTTCCAGCCATTTTTCGGCTTCCGGGCCTGAAAAAAACGTTCCCGCGAAAACCAAGGCTTTTACGTTTGCCAACAAGTGGTTAGCCAGTAGATGATACTCCAGGCGTTTCGCCAGAAACCTTACTTGCACGGCAAGCGAATCAAGGGCATTTTGCGGCAAATTGTTCCCCGCTAAAGCCCATTTAATCCAATTGACAATTCTGAGGGAAAGCGGGTAAGGTTCCCAACCATTGCCTGTTCCCGGAGGGTTTTCCCTAATCCACCTTGCAATCAGAGCTTCGGAGGCGGATTTTTCCAGGCCGGGCTGCCTCAGACAGTCAAAATAGTGGAGATTGTAAAGCCAGAGTTTATCCTGAGCCGGATTATTCCAGTCAGTGGAATTTTTCAATTCCCCATCATGATTGAGAAATCTGAATTTATCCGGCGGGAAAAACGATTCGGAAGTTGAAAGCCACGGCACGGAAGGCGTTGCTGAGGGCTGGAGCGCAGGAGCGGGACGCAAATCCGGTTTCGGGTTCAGCAGTTTGTATTTCAACCGGTACAGAAACTGTCCGGGTTTAAGATGCTTCAGGGTTTCATAATAAAGTTTTATTTTGCCCCGGCTCATGAGTGACCGACTAAATATTGATCCAGGCTTGGGTTTTCAATGATTCGATTGCGGCAAAAGACGCTTCAGTGGTGTTGACGATCGAATCGAAAGGAATAAGCTCCGGACTACCTGATTCGAACCCTCCGATCAGTCTGCGGAACTGGCTGGCGTGACCTTTGTCCTGACCTTTTTTTATCCGGGAAAATCCTTTTACGCCGTATCCGCGCAGTTCCCGCCAGTTGTCGATGACAAAGGTTGTTTCCTGCTGGAAAACCTCGATCCGCTCCTTGGCGTAAGCCTTCGAACCGTTGGCGAAATAGTTGATTACCGCATTCGATCCGTTCTCGTATTTCAGTAGAATCGAAGCGTTGTCCGTGTCCTCCTGAGGGGCAGCGCCCAGGGCGTTCATGCACACTGCGACTACTTTCGATCCGGCCAGGAACGAACACAGATCGATAAAATGACATGCCTCACCGATGATCCGTCCGCCGCCGACTTCCAGGTCATGGATCCAGACATTGCGCGGAATCGCCCCGGCATTCATCGTAGCCACGATATTTTTCGGACAGTCTCCGGTAAGGCTTTTCAGTTTTTCCGCCAGCGGCGCGAACCGACGGTTGAAACCCACGGTAATGCACCGTTGCGCCTTCTCCCTGGCGGCGATGATTTTTTCCAGTTCGTCACGATTAAGACACAGCGGTTTCTCCACGAACACATTCTTCCCGGCCTCCAGCGCCTCAAGGATCATCGGCGCGTGGAGATTGTGACGCGTGGTAATTATCACCAGTCCAACAGACTCGTCGGCCAGGATTTCTTTATAATCCGAGGTTACCTTCGGGATTCCGTGCTTCTTTGCGAGAGTTACGCACGAAAGTCCTTTGGCGCTGGCAATGTATTTAATCTTGTTCCGGCAGTCCTTCATTGCGGGCAGCACGGTTGCCCCGGTGAAATTCCCGGCGCCGATGATCCCGACGCATTCTCCGGCCTTGAAACCAATGTCCGGCAGCAGTTTGACAACCCGTAAAACATCGGGTGTTTCAGGATATTCGAGGAGCGAGGCGATTGCGCCGTCCTGTTTCATGTCACCGTAAATTTCCAGGTAATCGTCGAGTTTCACTCGGGCAGTGATCAGGGATTTTACATCGAGGACGCCGCTGTTAATCGCTTCGAGCACTGCCTCGAAATTCCGCTTTTCGGTCCACCGGACAAATCCGATGGGGTAGTCTTGTCCACCCGACTCGTAGCTTTCGTCGTAGCGTCCGGGGCCGTATGAGCACGACACCTGGAATGAAAGTTCCTTTTCATAAAACTCCGAACGTTTAAGGTTCAACCCGATAACGCCGACCAAAACGATCCGTCCTCGTTTGCGCGACATTCTTGCCGCCTGTGAAACAATTTCATTACTCTTGTTTGAAGCGGTGATGATAACACCGTCACAACCGATCCCGCCGGTCTGTTCTATGGTAAATTTCACCTGGTCGATGCCACTGCCGGGATTGATCGCGGTAATGCCTTTTTCTACGGCGATATCCACTTTGCTTTGGTCGTAATCGAAACCGATTACCCGGCAACCGTTTGCTTTCAGCAATTCCGCCGTGATCAGACCAATCAACCCCAATCCCACCACTACCACGGTCTCGCCGAATGTTGGCTGCAGCAGGCGAATCCCTTGAAGTCCGATTGCCCCGATCACCGTAAAAGCGGCTTCCTCGTCGGAAACCTTGTCGGGGATCCGCGCCACCAGATTTTTCGGGACGCAGACGAATTCCGCATGACCCCCGTTGGACGCCACCCGGTCACCAACCTTGAATTCCGCCACGCCGCTACCCACCGCGACGATTTTTCCGGTATTGCAATATCCCAGCGGCAACGGCTGTCCCAGCTTGTGGAACACCGCTTCAAGCGTTGGCACCAGACCGTCGGTCTTGATCTTGTCCAGCACCATTTTTATTTTTTCCGGTTGCTGACGGGCCTTCTGGATCAGGTTTGCCTGGCCGAATTCCACGAGCATCCGTTCTGTACCCAGCGACACCAGCGACCGCGAGGTCTGGATCAGGACGCAACCACTTTTTACAGTCGGTGCGGGAACTTCCTCAAGTATAGTTCCCCCGTCCTTCAAATTCTGGACAATTTGCCTCATTATTTATACATCCCTGAATAGTCAGTTATTATTTGCATCACTCAAAATGTTTTCAAGCAGGACTTGATATTTTTCAAATACTTGATCCATTTTTAAAAGTTCCCGGTTTCTTGTTTTACCGCAATCAATTTTCCTTTGCATTCCATCTTTATCCTTCAACGCGGAGTCAACAGTATTTAACATTGAATCAACATCCATGGGATCAAAATAATAAGCGGCGTCCCCGCATGCGTCCCGGGCAAAATCGATGTCTGAAGTAAATATAATTTTCCTGTGCTGCATTGCTTCAACATAAGGCAATCCATATGATTCTATCAGGCTTGGCATAAACAATGCGTCGGACTGTTTATACAAAGAAGCAACATGTTTGATATTTACATATTCAACATTCAGGATTATCGAATCCAATTTTTCCTTTTTCACCTGTTCAAGAAAATTCAGACCAGCTCCTTTCCGGGCAGCATTAATAGTCATGACAATCACATAAGGAAGATTTTTTTCACGGATTTTCCGACTTAGCGAAATAAGTATATCCATATTTTTGTGCGGCCCGTAGCTTGCCGGATATAGCATTTTAAATTTATTCCCAGGAAGGGAAAAATCACGCCATTCCGTTCCCCCGAGAACTTCCAGCGGAACCGCATTGGGAATCACCGTAATATTATCAAGGTTACAATATTCTTCCAATCGCTTTTTGATGGTTGCGGTTTGCGCAATCACTGCTTTTGTGCGTCTTATATACTTTTTGATCAGGAAAACCTTAAGTATGCGGATTAAATATTCCGTGACGCCAACTCGTTTCCATGCAACAGACTCAGGATATACAACATAGGCCCAGTCAAAAAGATACAGTTGAGAAACTTTTGTGGGGATAATGATAGCTCCGAAATTGAATATTGCGTCGATTTTATATTTCTTAATCAGTCGTGGAAAAATCAAAAAGTAAAGCAGGATAAATACGGCGTTTTTTTTAAAGAAACCAAGTGTATCAATGATCTCAACGGAATCACTGGAATACTTCAGGTATTCCTGCCTGTCAGGAGTCAGAACGAAATACTTGTGTCTGGAATTGCTCTTCCGGAGCAATTCAAGGTAGTTATTGAGAATAACTTTCCCTCCCCCCAAATTGGCTTTAATGCCGTTTATCAGAATCCTGCTCATTCTTGTAATGCTTTCGCCTTGCCTGCTTAACTAAAGCCTATTTCAGGACGGACATGAAACTTGCCGCGGATATTTCCGGTGTTATCCGTTTTGAAAGTTTATAACTTCTTTTACCCATTTCGAGAATATCTTCAGGCTTCATCGCCATCATTTTGGACATTTGTTCCCGCAATGAATCGAAGCTTTTGTCCTTGAACAGAAAACCGTTATACCCATGAATTAAAAAAACCGGCGCGGCGCCGCAGCAATCCGACAAAATCATCGGCATACCCGCAGCACAAAATTCATGGATGACAACTCCCCAAGGTTCATGATTGCTCGGAAGAATAAAAACATCGCTTCCGCGAATCTCCGCGGCGAGTTCATCCGGTTGCATAAAATCCCTGACGATAATATTCGGATTTACAGCAGCGCGCTCATTGAGTTCACTTTCGAGGGGCCCGTTCCCGATTAGCTTTAAATTCCAGTCTTTATTTTTTTCAGAAAGCGAATCAAATACATCTATAAGTAAAAGCAACCCCTTTACTTCATGATAACGTCCGACAAAAAGAAAAGTTTTCTTTCTGTCAGAAAAAATCTCTTTTTGAAACTTCGTCTTATCTTCAAACAACTCACAGTTGGCGGAAAGAAGATTGAAAATGATTTCATTATCCTTAAATCCAAGACGTTTGGCATAATGATACTGATATGGGCCGGCTACCCAGGCGTGGCTGAAAAACTTTTTTTTAATCATCAACGGAAATATCCAGGAGGCAACAGTCTGTCTGAGAGTATAATACCAGATATCGTCAAAGCCGGTAATAACCGGAGTTTCGCATTTTCTCAGTGCTTTAGCCGCAGCCAGATAGCCTTTATCCATCCAACCAGAAATGTATACAATGTCCGGCTTGAGTCCGGATACGAATTCAATCAAACCTTGTCGGTCAAAGGAAGAGCGTGTATGAAAAGTAATTTTCTCTTCATCCGGAATACGGTAAGGAGTATTTTTGTTTTTATCCCAGTAAATTACATGAACTTCCGCACCATACGATTTGACATATTCTTTGAGAATTGGAATCTGGTAATCCATTATTTCTGAATATAGATAAAGAACCTTCATTCCGGAATATTTCCTTCTAATTACCAGTTGTTTTCAAATCCTGAAAAACCATTCGACGGCATTACATTACAGTTCTTTGAGTTTTCTGATTTCCCTAGCGGGATTACCGCCGACAATAGCAGCGGGTGAAACATCTTTTGTAACAACTGCGCCTGCCCCGATAATGGCTTTTCCGCCGATGGTGACGCCGGGGAGGATCATTGCGCCGTAACCGATCCAGACACCATCCCCGATAACAATGTCTTTTCCTGTTCCCCTGCCTGCGCTTCTTGGTCCGTCCAAGTCGATTTCATGCGTTCCGCAAACAATTCCGACACGGCCTGAAATATCGCAGTCGGAACCGATGCTGATGTTTGCCGCGCCCCCGGTGATCAAGGTTTCGTGTCCGATAAAGGTTCGCGGGCCGATTGTAACCTTGATATCACCCATAATCTGCGCGGAAGAGTAAATTCTCACGGTTTTATCGAGACGGTATCCCATCAGCCGGTTCAGGAACACATTGAGCCGGGGAAAAAGTATCAACGGCGACACTGCCAGTCCGAGACGGGCTATCGATCTGCGGATTTTTGAGAAAATTCTAAACATAAGGAATATTATTTTTCCCAGTCGTAACGGCTGAAATCGTCCAGATTCTTCCAACGTTTCGCCAGTTTCGTGGTGCCGATGATGAATTTCGTGACGCGCAGAGACGTGTTTTTCACAGTGTATTCCGCCGGGATCTCGCGTTTCGGAAACAACTTGCTTTCGGACGTGACCAGTTCCACGGCGTCGATTAGGATGTCCGGGTTGAGTCCGGTGATCAGGATGGATCCGGCGTCCAGCGCTTCCGGGCGTTCGATCGAATTGCGCAGCGTGACCGCCGGAAAGTCCAGGATTGCGGATTCCTCGCTGATGGTGCCGCTGTCGGATATTGCGCAGAATGCGTTTATCTGCAATTTGTTATAATCGAAAAATCCGAATGGTTTCAGAAACCTGATGTCTTGAGAGGAGATATCGGCATCCAGTTTTTCAAGCCGGTTGCGGGTGCGCGGATGGGTGGAGATGACGATCGGCAGTTTGAATTTGTCGTAAAGCTGCTTCAGGCAGGCGATGGCTTTTTTCAAGTTGTCCGGATGGTCGACGTTTTCTTCCCGGTGGAGGCTGACAATAAAATATTTTCCTGGTTCCAGTTCCAGTTTTTCGAGGATTTCCGATTTGTCGATTTCCTCTCGTTTGCTCATCAACACTTCCCGCATAGGAGAACCGGTCAGATAGATATAACGGTGGGAAAGACCTTCGCTCAGCAGATGACGTCTGGCATGTTCAGTGTAGACCAGGTTGAAATCGGCCAGATGGTCCACAAGTTTGCGGTTGGTTTCTTCGGGGACATTCGGGTCGAAGGAACGGTTCCCGGCTTCCATGTGGTAAGTCGGGATTTTCATTCTTTTCGCCATCATCAGCGAGACCGCGCTGTTGGTATCGCCCAGGACAAGGAAGGCGTCGGGTTTTTCCTTCAGGATAACTTCTTCGGTCCTGATGATGATTTCGCCGAGGGTTTTGCCGAGAGAAGAGGTATCGACGTTGAGGAAATAATCCGGTTTACTTACGCCGAGGTCGTCGAAAAATACCTGGTTCAGTTCATAGTCGTAGTTTTGTCCGGTATGGACGAGGATGTGATTGGTGAATTTTTCCAGGGTGGAAATGACTGAAGCCAGCCGGATGATTTCGGGTCTGGTGCCCAATACGGTCATCACTTTTAAACTTTTATTTTCCATCTATCTGAACCTCCTCGATAAAAGTGTCCGGATCTTCGGGGTTGTAAAACTCGTTGATCCAGAACAGTGTGTATAATTCCTCATCACCGGTGTTGCTGATATTATGGGTAAACCATATCGGCATGTCGACAAAACCCGGGGAGTCCGATGCGTCTATCTCGAAATTCATGACTTCATCGGCGCCGACGCGGCGGAGCTGCAGCCGCGCCTTTCCCCTGATTACCGCGAAACGTTCAAACTTGCGGGTGTGGAAATGATTGCCGCGGGTTATGCCCGGATGAGTTGTCGAAAACGATACCTGCCCTCCCGTGTTGTCAAGTTTTATTACTTCGACAAAACTTCCGCGGGGATCAGAATGCGGAGTCAGTTTGCCGGGATAAAAATCACCATGCTCGATATAACATACAAACGTATTGAACAAATCCAATTCGAATTGATCGTTAAATTCGGGGATGATCCGCCGGTCGAAATATAAATTTTTGAACTTGAGGAGCAGCGTCAGTATTTCCGAGACGGTTTTTTCCGCGTCATGCGGCACATGGTAAGGATTGCCGGTGATCTCCCCACGGATAATTTTTATGAGCGTCCGGCACAGCGAGTTCACGTAAATGAGTTTTACGGGGTTGTCGACTTTTATCTCCGGGGTTTCGCCATGAGTCAGTTTATGGCAGAACGTGGCAACCACCGAGTTGTAATTCGGCCTGCCGAAAGGGCCGAATACGTTGGGGATTACTGCGCCGGTGAATTTTCCGCCGGTTTTTTCCGTCCATTCGTCCAGCAGTCTTCTGCCTTCGCGTTTCGACTTTCCATAAAGGTTGTCGAGTTCCTCCTGGGTAGATGACGCCATAATCACGTGCGGGGTGACGTCTACCGCTTCCATGGCGGCAATCAGTTGTTCCACCAGTCGGACATTGGTATCGTAGATCACCTGGGGATCGGGATGCCGGTTGAGCGCCGCGAAATGGACGATCACATCGCACTGCTTTATAAATTCCCGCAGTTTGGATTCGTTGTCAAAAAAAGCATCCTCGAACGGAACTCTTTCGAGTTCATCTTCCAGACCGAGGAAATTATACAAATGAGTTCCGATGAAGCCGGCCTGACCGGTTATTCCTATCCGCATTTTATTCATAAAAATTCCAGGTTAAGTCAATTCCCGCGTTCCGGTTTTTGTCCGGAACCGTTATTTTTCAAGATCATTATTAATGAAATCCAAACTGAGAAGGAGCTTTTTGGTTTCCTCCACGTCAAGCCGTTTAGTGTTATGGGAGTTGTATTCTTCCGTGGTGGTAATCTCGGTTTCCCCATCGGAAAAGTAGAGATTGTAATTCAGGTCGCGGGTGTCCGCGGGTATCCTGAAATAATTCCCCATGTCTTCGACGTGAACCATGTCCTCGCGGCTGACAAGCGACTCGTAAAGTTTTTCCCCATGCCGGGTTCCGATTATTTTCACCGGATTGCTTTTGCCATATAATTCTTTAAGGGCGAGGGTAAGGGTGTCCAGGGTACATGCGGGGGCCTTCTGGACAAAAATATCCCCCTGGGAACCGTGTTCGAAAGCGAAAAGCACCAGGGTCACGGCATTTTCCAGCGACATCATGAACCGGGTCATTTCGGGATTTGTCACGGTCAGTTCGCCGCCTGACTTGAGCTGTTCGACGAAAAGCGGAATCACCGAACCGCGCGAAGCCATGACATTCCCGTAGCGGGTTCCGCAAACCACGGTGGTGTCATCGGGAAGGTTGCGGGACCGCGCGATCATCACTTTTTCCATCAGCGCCTTGCTCATGCCCATTGCGTTGACCGGATATACGGCCTTGTCGGTACTGAGCACCACCACTTTCCTGACTTTGTGGGCGATGGCGGCTTCAAGCACGTTTTCCGCTCCCAGGACGTTGGTTTTAATCGCTTCGAGAGGGAAGAATTCACATGACGGCACCTGCTTGAGCGCGGCCGCATGAAAAATATAATCCACACCATTTACGACACTGCTGACGCTCTGCGGGTCCCGCACGTCTCCAAGGTAGAATTTCAGCTTGGAACTGTTATACTTTTTCCGCATGTCATCCTGCTTTTTCTCATCGCGGCTGAAAATGCGGATTTCCCCGATATCGGTATCAAGGAAGCGGTCGAGTACCGCATTGCCGAAAGACCCGGTACCGCCGGTGATCAACAACACTCTATCTTTAAACATATTCTGCATGGTCACTCCCCTATTTCACCTTTATTATCATATATTTAAAGGAATCTCTCCGGATTACAAGCCGGACAAGCCTGATTTTCCGGTTTTCAGCTTTTGTCCGCGCTGAGCATTTCGAGGATTTTCGCAGTCTGCGCGACCCGGTTCTTATTGTCCATGACAAACTGTTGGGCCTTTTTCCCGAAGCTTTCCAGTTCCCCGGCTGGTTTCCCGCAAATTTCCGTTATTCTAGCTGCGATCCCCGCGGGATCCTGCTCTGTCATGTAATACAGATACTTGTCATATTCGGCGGGAGTGCCGGAAAGTTTATACATGAGGACCGGCCGCCCGGACAGCATATATTCAAGGGTTTTTGACGGGAAGGAATATTTAGTGAATTCGCCTTCATCCGTCCGGGGATTTATCAGCAGCGTTGCCTGCTGCTGCATCCTGCGGACTTCATCGTTTGCCACGAACCCGAGATATTTGATCCTCGGGTCTTTTTTGCTTCGTGCGATAATGTCGTCTTCCGAACTGCCCCAGCCGCACAGCCATAATTCATAATCCGGCTGTTTGATGTGCTCGAACGCGTCCATCAGGTTGTCGATGCCGTATTGACTTTGCAACGCGCCGGTATAGAAGATAATCTTTTTGCCGGATTCGTGGTTTTCGGGCTGGCACACGCGGTTTTCAGTATCAGCAATCCCTTCCATCACTACATATGGCCGGTTGCCGACTTCCAGTGGCACGGTCATCTGCTCGGTCAGCAGGACAAAGTTGTTTATCCGCTTGAGCAGGGGTCTGACAATAAAGTTATATGTTACTCTATTACGCCAGGTTTCATGCAGTCCCAGCAAGGGAACATCAGCAACGATCAAGCTTAAGTTTACATCATCGGGCAAACGGTACAACGCCGGAAAAAAGGGCGGATATGGAGTAAAAATCATGACATGCTTCTTTTCGTTGATATTCTTCTTTCTCCATTTGCGTATACCGCGCCGGTAACCCCAAGCCCTTTCAAGCTCTTTGAATCCCGGCAGATTGAATGAACCGATTTCCAGATTGTCCGCGCCGGGAGCGTGTTCCCATTTCTTGGTTCTGAACCTGAAGTCTTCATAATATTTCGGGTATCTACCCACCGGCATACAGTTCATGATATCGACGGGACATCCGAGATTTTCTTCCATTCCATTAATAAGGTTCCATTGCAAAATATTGCCGGCATTGCTTATCCGGTTGATTCTGCTTTTGCGTAAAATCTCCATCTCCGACTTCCTGTCGAAAAGGCTTCCCAGAAACAAAATTTTCATATTCACGACCAGAAATTATTCAAAAAAAGTTTTATAGATATAGTAATTGCGGCATAATTCATCCTGAAAATGGAGATAAAATCGATAGAAATACAAAAGAAAAAAGACTCCAGTCGCCGCCACCTGATACAAAGGCTTTGATATTTTGCTGACCATCAACGGGATTGTTACGACCAGAGTCATTGAAAAATAATATCCGATCCTGGCAAACATCATCAGCCATATCCCCAAAACCAAGGTTACAAAGAAAATTATGGAAACCTTCATGTAGACGTTTATTTTCTCATCTACTGCATTGATACTGTATAGCCACCACAACAGGCATATGAAATAGAACATTATAAAAAAACCGGTGCCAACCTGACCGGCAACATTGTATGACTTCAAATATTTAGGATTAATATAGTTTATTACGGGAATAAGTTGGTCAATAAAAAAACCACCATAAAAAAACAGTACCCAATAAGCACACGCCACGGATAATTTTATATAACTTTTCATTTTGAAAGGTCCGCACACCAAATATATAGGCATCATGAATAAGCAGCTTCGGTGAAAAAGTCCCCCGAGAATAATGCAGACGATGAACTTAAGCGGTTTCCTTCTGATGATGAACCTGATTGAATACAGAAACAGAAAAATGGCAATGGTCTGACGTATTGCCGAGCATTGGATCAACATAAATGTCGGGTTGAATAAATATATGGCAACCGCCAGCCATTGAAATTCAGACGGAACATTCTCCTTGATGACATTATACAGCACCGCACATTGCAGGAAAGCTACAGCGGCAACATAAAAGTAGAAATTCAATCCTAATTGAGCAAAAAGCCAGTTGGAAAATACGTACCCCCAGTCATTAAATGCTGCTTGTCCCAACTGCGAAAATGATAATTCACCGATTGCATTAAAAACGTCATAATATGCCATGTAGTCTATGCCATAATCATAACGTAATGCTAAAAAGAGAAATATGACTGCGAACGAAGCGAACAGGGCATAGTTCCCGTTTTTATATCTGGCGCACCAAGCGAGAACAATCGCAACCATACAAATTATCAGAGTTGTCAGCATTTACTTGATCCTGCAAATTGCGTATGTAATACCAACGGACATACCATATCAATTTCCGGTAATGTCATTGTAAATTTCTGCAATCCTGGTCGCGTTGACTTTTCTGTCATTCACGGCGGACGCGGCCTTGACGGCATTTTCGGATAACTTCAAGGCCAGTTTGTCATCCGCGAAAATCCTGCAAATGTAGTAGGCCGCCATATACGGGGCGTCGTGCTGATAAATAAAACCATCGACGCCGTTCTTTATGCGGTCTGTCACTCCACCAACATAAGAGGCTACAGACGGAACTCCGAGGATTTTCGCCTCGCTAAGTGAATTGGATTCGTTTTCAATAGTTGACGGCGAAACAAAGACGTGGGAAGCCAGAAATTGCCGGCACATGACTTTCTCGTCCAGCAGTCCGGTAAAAGTAATGGCTCCTTGCAAATCATACTTCTTAATCAGCCGAGTGAGATATTTGCCATAATAGCTGGTTTTAAACCTGCTTTTCAGGGATTTACCGCCAGCAGGATTATTTCCCGTGACATACAAGTGGGCCTGAGGGTATCGCTTCAAAATTTCCGGCATGGCCTCGAGCATGTAATGCAGTCCTTTAAGCGGCACTCCGCACTGGCTGATGAGAATAGAATAACGTTTGCATTTGTCAATGTTCCAGCGGTGGAGGTAAAACTCATTGCGGAGGGTTTCGTTGCAGAAGTGATAGGCCGCATCCGAGTTGATCTGGTTGGAACATGCCCGATCCCAGGTGGTTCTGCCGATAAAATGCCCGGCGTTCCGAAGGGCTTGTTTTTCGTATTCGCCACGCCGGGAGAACATCTGTTGTGACTGGCGCAGGTTTTGCCGGCGGATAAAATCCCGCAGCGTTGATTTCCGTTGGATTTTTTCCGGCACTCCCCCCATGTAATGTCTGGCGATTATCGAACTCATCCCCTGGAGATTGATGACCGTTCTTTCCGGTCTGGCAAAGACTTTGGTTATGGCCAGCGAATGCGGGAATTCCGTGCCGAAGATATGTACCATTCCCGGCTTTACATCCGCAATGATTTCCTTGAACCACAGTTCCATGCGGGAGTCGTAGCCGTGGGGACCGGTTGCGGGAAAAGCGTAGTAATCGATACCGTCGACTTCACCCTTTTGCGGCTTTGACAATCCACCTTGCGGAAAGCATACCGTTAATTTATATTTCCCGGTGCGCAGAACGCCTTCAGCCATTCCGGCAACCCATCCTCCGATCACCGGCACCGGCCAGGAAAGGGCGGCCGCAATCTTTGGCAGAGGAATGTTGCATAACCATAAAATATTCATAAACCCACCATTCCGGGATTCCCGGACGGATCCCGTTTATCCTGTCGTGAAATTATACCCGGAAATCGAAATATCCGGACTGTTTGCTGTATTTTCTTTTGCATTCGGCACATTCGCAGAAATCTTCATGAAAATCCAAATTCCCTTTGCACAAGGGACAAGCCAGGGTGTCTAGATAATTAAACCTTTTAAGTTTCTTGATGATTTTTATCAGAAGATAAATGGTTTTCGTGGAGATTCTCCTGAGTATCCCCAATTTCGGGAGCAGGCTCAAAGCCTCCTCGTCTCCCTGGTTTTTTAAATAAAAATTGCAGTTCCCGATGATCTTATAATTGATCTTGTCTTTCCATGGATACATTGTGAGGAAAGTTTTGTAATCCGTTTTGGTGTATTTACGCAGGATTTTACGGGCTTCCCGGCAGACGTCGGAATCTTTCTCCGGGAAACTGGCGTCGGGACGTTCTTTGAACTTGACATAAAGAGTATCATCCACAACCGAACATCTGCTCAAATGGCAGTCCAGGGGCAAGGCATATTCCGTGAACGCACTGGGGGTTTCGATAAATCCCCGATGCGAGATCCGCTGAATCTCGTCTAAAGCCTTTTCCGGATGTTCCACATGTTCCAGCAGATGAAAAAGCAGAGAGAAGTCGAAGGCCTTGTCCTTGAATGGCAGACATTCAACATTCGCGAAAACGAAAGGCCGGTTGATCTTCAGCTTATAATATCTGTCCGACAGATCTTCGGTGTAATCGCAAATTATATCAGCGAAAGGATTCGGATTACCTCCCGAACCAATGTCTATGACCGTATCAAACAACTTCAACCCAGGAATTCTCACTCGTCGCAGAGCGCATGAGATATTGTTGATTATTTTTATCATTTTATATAGTCCTTCTGAATTTGAAAATTCCTTTCAGATAACCGTAATCTGCCAGGAAGATATTCACAATACTACTGTAAATCAACAGCATCGTTTTTTTGAATTTAACGTTCTTTCCGCAATTCTTCCGGAATTCCTGAAGATAAGCGTAAGTCATCTTGAAATATCTCCGGTAAAAAATATAACCAATAAAAACAAACAGGATCAGAGCATATGGAAAGGCCAGACTGACCAGCAAAACAGCGACAATGAAAACCACAAGAAACACGCTACATACTCTTTCAAGCAGACTTTTCAAAGTTCTTGGATGATGTTTTCGGTTCAGCAGTCGGTCAATGAACGCAGTATACATACCGACCTGATAACGCGTTTTCAGCCATTCCCTGATTGTCGCGGGCGTTTCATGCTTGACGACAATCGTTGCAATTTGTTCAGGAACAACGTTATACTTGGCTTTCATCTTTCCGAAGACATATGACTCGTCCCCTCTGCTGGCAAGCAAAGGATGAAAGAGAGTGTCTTCATCGAATAAAGCTTTGCTGAAAACCATGTTGGTTCCGATCACGGCATGGGGAGAACTCATTTCCAGCGACTGGAAGGAATCGAAAATAAACTGGGCGCATTCGGAATCACTGTTTAGAAGCTGGACCGGGCCGCCGACTATCCTGAGTTTGTCTGACTTGCCGAATTCGGTAATGATGTTTTCCACCCAGTCGGGCGCCGCAACCGCGTCCTGATCGATAAAGGCGATTATCCCGGAACTGGTTCTTTCGATTCCGTAATTCCTGGTGCTGCTGAGTCCTTCATTCGCCTTCTGATAAAAAGTGAACTTAGGATTTTCGAGTGTGGAATTTGCCTTGAGGAACGATTCAATGATCTCAGGCGTATTGTCCCTGGAACCGTCATCGACGATAATGACTTCAAACGAGTTTTCCGTCTGCTGCGCCGCCAGACTTTCGAGGCATCCGGCGATCACCTTGGTGCCGTTATAACAGCATACGACTACGGATAAATTATACATCTTACAGGTAGTCTTTGTAATAGGCATCCAGGTATTCGGCGAGGGCGGTTTTCCAGTTTTTCATGATGTTGATGCCCCGGATTTCCAGTTTGCGGTTGATCAACCGTTCAGACGGCGGTCTGGCGGCGAAGTAATCTTTCTTGAAGTAACCGGAATCGACCTCGGTTATTTTGATTTCATTTTCCCTGCCGATTTGGGAAATCAGTTCCCTGGCAACTTCCAGTCTGGAGGTCTGGCCTTCGCAAACCATGTTGTAAAGTCCCTGGAAGTTTTTCCCGATCAGCAATTTCACGTTCCTGGCGAAGTCGTGGGTATATGTGGGAGTGCCGTCTTTATCGTTGACGATAAACAACTCGGTTTTGCCGTCCTTGATCTGTTTGAGGAGTTTCTGGATGAATTTCTTGTCCTTTTTGGGGCCGCCGCCCATCATCCAACCCGCCCTGCAGATGAAATAATCCCTGGCGTTCTCGATTACAAAGCGTTCCCCCATATACTTGGACCGTGCATACACGCCTAACGGATTCGGGGTGTCCCAGTCATCATATGATTCCTGTTTTCCGTCGTAGATCCCTGCCGTGCTGATATAGAGGATCGGGATTCCGCATTCGTTAGCGATGCTTACGGCATTTTCAACGGATATGGTGTTGGTGCGGTAAGTTTCATTGACGTTCATTTCGCAGAATTCCAGGTCGGTGTAAGCGCCCAGATGGAAAAGGTAGTCAGGTCGAAATGCTTTAACGTCCTCCCGGTAAGCGTCGTAATCGCGAAAATCCAGAAATGAAAGCCACGGTTCGTTGACATCCTTATCGGTACACTTCAATTCATAATCGCCACTGAAATGTTTATAAAATGCTTCTCCGAGCATTCCCCCGCATCCTGCAATATAAATTTTTTTCATTTTACCTTCCGTAATCATGAAAAGTTCAATTATTTACGCATTGAAATTTAAGTTATTGTTTAAAAAAATCAAAAATATCAGTCAAATCAGCCTGCGAAATAACGTTTTTTGTCGTTATCCCCGGCTGGTGGACAATGCACATGCCGTGACTTTCCGGGTATTCCGGGGCGTAACCGTGCATTCCCCTGGATACGTCGCCGCGGTCGTGAAAGAAGTCGGGACTGACCAGCACACCCTGATTGGCGCACCAGAGAATGTCGCCGTATCTCCGGTCCGGCCAGGGTAAATGATATTTTGCGGCGAAGTCATCATCCGCGAAAATCCCGTTTTCGTTGAACGGTGGCGATCGTCTGATGGCGTCAGGCAATCCCTGTGCCGCTTTTTCCGACATGATCCATAGCCGTACCATGGTTGAGTCGAGAAAGTAAATAAAATCCTTTCGCGGCATCAAACCGAGTTTCTTTGCTGCCGAGAGGATTTCCGACCCGGCATCTATTGTTCCGGTAACCTTGCACATGCCGTGATCACCGAGGAATATAAACCTGGTATCTTCATCGGCGCGATCGGAAAAACCGGTGGTAAAAACTTCAAGTCTGCTGTCCAGATCCCTGATGAGTGCTTTGAATTCCGGAGCGTCCGGTCCCAGGCTGTGTCCGTAATGATCGGTTTCGCTGAGATAGATCAGATACAATCCGGTGTTTTCATTTTCCGCATTATTAAGCGCCAGGCGCAGACGGTCGTCGTCAGACCCGTTCGGCGGAAGTCCCAGCGCCGTGAATGAGTCGTAAAAATACTTTATTCCCTGCTCTTCCAGCATTTGCAGAACAGAAGGAGAACTGAAAGCGTTTATATTCCGATGATCCAGTTTGTCCTCGGTAAGGTCAAAAAAGGGGAGAAATGCAAACGGAATCTGGTACGGCAGCATCTTTGTCTTGTGCCTGCGTAAAGCGTATCTTGAAACCATTCTCCTGAATTTCCGCCTGGGGTGAAGGCTTTTTGAAGTCAAAGGTATCCTGATTTGCGCGGGAATGCGCGGTTCCAGGATTCCCGCAGTCTTTAAAAACTTAATGTCCTTGAAAGGTGAATTGTCCGGGGCAAAACCTATTGCGGTGAAAAAACCGGATTCGTCAGGCTTCTGTCCAGTCAGGATTTCCGTTCTTTCGCAAAAACCGTAACTTGGAACCACGTGTTGAATCCACGTGCCGTTTTCGGCGCAATTCCACAGGAACGGGGTGTTTTCCCGGGAAACGTAATCATGCCGGAATGCGTCCAGCAGCAGAAATACGGTTTTCATGGTTGGTCCGTTCTCAATTCGGCGGTTTTCATGCGAAGACCGTGCCAGTCATCGGCATTAAGGTTTGATCCGGGGACAACCTGTTCTAGCAGTTCTGAAGCTTTCTCCAGGGACGCTTCCCGGAGTTTCCCGTCCTGAAAGAACGCTTCCGCCAGATACGACTGTGCAAGATTGAGTTTCAGCATCCTGAAGTGTCTCTGATAGGAATTTCTTTTAATCATCCCTTTAAGCTTCATTCGGATGCCTCCGTTCATCGACATCACGGCTTTTTTTATGTCATCCGTGGATTTGACACTGGTTTGATATAAACGGGACAAACCGTCAAACATTGTTTCCATGAACAACTTGAGCGTTGAAACATAAAGGTTCTCGATCTCCTCCGGTTCGATCCCGGCGCCCCCGGGATGCAGCTTCTGCTCCATGGCCCAGGCTCCCAGTTCATCCAGTTCCGCGTTTTTGCCGGAGATGCGCCGCAGTCTTTCCCGGTAGCTGGGATGATACTGTCCGGATACCACCAGCAGACTGTCGATCACGGCAAAAACCGCTTTTGCCATCTGGTAACGGAAAAATCGCGCATCCTCACCCTCGAGTTTCCGGGTGAATCCTGTCCGCGGCAACGATCCCATAAAGGTATACAGCCGGGTGAAATAGAGAATTTCCACATCTTTGAGGGTTATTTCTTCGGGGAAACTCACCGGAATGTTTTCCAGCACATTCTCATCACCCCGGATCATCGTGCTGCCGTATTTCAGATCGTAACTGTAGATTGTCGGCGGGAACGCTTGCAGATTACGGACTGTTGCCTGGGACAGATCAACCCATTTTATCGACAGTTTCCGCTTCAGTTCCCCTTTCAGGTGGTCGAAGGTACTGCTTTCCAGATGCTTACTGACAACCAGCAGCAGGTCATAATCGTTGTATGCGTAAGTTTTCCCGTTTTCTTCGTAAAAAGCGCCTTCTCCGCGTCCGTAACTGCCATACAGGATTACCGCCCGGATCTTGGAAGCTTCGCCGACGTCGAGAGTGTCGATCACGGCGGCAATAGTATCGATATCGCTTTTAAGTTTTTGTTCCGACATATTCAGTTTAGGTCAAGTATTGACTGATATTCATTTCCAGCGCTTTTCCCTGCCGGGAGTAATCGAAATCTTTTCCTGTTTCGATTGCATTCCGGCCGAATTCCGGAATCTTTTCAGGATTGTCATGGAAGAATTCGATATGTTTCGCCAACTCTGCGGCATTTCCGGAGGGGAACATAAAACCGTTTTCTCCGGGTTTCACAATTTTCTTTGCCCCGACGTGATCGGATACAATGACCGGCAGTCCCGCGACCATGGCCTCGAGGATGGAAATTCCGAAGGAATCATGTACGGACGGCAGGATGCAGACGCTCGATTTTTCGTAATGTCTCCTGGGATCGCCGGGATCGACACTGATCCTGATCTTTCGGTTACCGAAACGTTTCCGGTAATCCTCTATTATTATTTTTGCGTAAGGGTCAGCCGCGCCGTTGAAGATTATTTCCATTTGACCGATATTGCTTAATTCCGCCGCTTCCAGCAGCACATGAATTCCCTTCTGGACCCCAACGTTTCCGACAAACAGGACAGTAAAAACCCCGTCTGGATTAGTTTCCCCCGCAGGTATGGGCAGAAGGAAATCCTTAACCGGGATTCCGTAATAATTGGTAAAAAGCTTTTTTGCCGGAGTTCCGTTGCTGATATGGGATTCGTATGCGAATTCCGAAGGACACCAGATGAAGTCGGCCATCTCAAAGGTTGCCAACTGACATTCCAGCTTCCTTTTCGATACGGCGGGAGGGACAAGGTTTAATCCCCTGTAGGCGTCTTCAAGCTGCCTGTTCTGAAAATTCGGATGACAGAATTGTGAATGCACACCAAACTTCAATCCGTATTTTTTTGCCGTCCGTCCAACATTCGTCGACAGTCCGGCCAGGCCGACAACAACTTTGATGTCAGCATGGTTTTTCAGCAGAATTTCCAGATGTCGCGCGGCTATGCGGTCGGCAATTTCATTGATCTTGTTGTCAATTCCCTGCATGATCTTCGCGATGACGGGACGGGGATTTCTATAGTCATTAAACCTGTTGATCCTGGATAACTGTCTCAGCAGAGCGATTTTCCGCTGATGCTCGGAGGAAATATCGATCTGCTGGAAATCTTTCGAGACACTACCGGAACCGGTAAACGTTCCCGCCCCGATAATCGCTCCCGAAAGGTTTTCCGGTTTCTCGAAAAGAAGGCTGTGCGCCATGATAAGGGCCGCTCCGGGAGCGTCTACCCGGTATTGTCCGGTTGAAAATGCCAGGTTCTTCATCAGTTACGATCCCGCGGATTGTTCTTTTTGTTCATTTTGGAGGTTAACCGCCATAATAATGTTGTTATATTTTCTGCACCCGATAACGAAAAGGAGTTTCTGGAAATAGTAATAACCATAATCCAGGAGTTTCCGGATCGGCGAAGGTTTGTCTTTTTCAATCTTATTTCGGCAGACCGGGCAGTGCAGATTGTCTAGCCATACGACATTGCCACCCAGGGATCTGGTCAGTCCTGCATACGTTTTGAAACGCGGTGCTCTTTCGCCGGTGTAATAAAAAGCGTAATCCGACGCGTATTTCCGCATATACGAGGTGAGAAATGTTTCATTCACTTCCCTGATGTGCCCGGCCGGATGGAATAATGTTCTGCACTTTTCACATCTGCTTTGATGATATTCAAGGTCTTCCCGGTAGGGAGTGGTGATAATTATTCTGTCTTTCGCGATCCTGACCAGTTCACTGAACGCCTTGTCCAGGTCGTCCTTAAAAATGTGTTCGATCACTTCCGAACATATCACCGTATCATATGATTTGTCGTCGACCTTTCTCAAATCCGTTATGCTTCCGGCAAAACAATCGTACTTCAGTTCTTCCCTGACGATCCTGACCGCCTCTTCAGAGAGATCGGTGCCCGTGACCTGATGCTTTCCCAGGCTGTTGAGCTTGTGCATCAGCACTCCGCTGCCACACCCGACATCCAGTATTTTCTGGGGTTCCGGCGGGATAAGTTCAAGGATTTTTTCATGTAGCGCCCTGGTAAACGGCGATTGTTCTATCACTCCGGTGGCGGAATAATTGTTATCCCAGTATGTCGATGAACTCATAATGTATCTTTTTCCTGTATTTTGTTATGAGAAAGGACATCAGGTTTTCTTGCCCTCGGTCCTGGCAATTACCATTTCCAAAATACTCAGCAGTTCCGTTCTGAACAGTAAAATATAAGCGAATCCCGCAACCACAATGAATACGGAGTCAAAATATAGATTATCGACCACGAAAAGGTTGTCTTTTATCAGGAGCACACCCCATATTGCCGCCAGGAAAAGCACGGATTTGTGGTAATAATAGAAAATGGACTTGCCGGTTTCCGGAGAAATATATTTGGCGAATCCGTAAAAGGCGCTGAACCCGGCGCTCAGCATTACCCCTACAGCAGCCCCGACAATTCCGTAATAATATGTGCCGATCACCACGAAAACCGGCAGCGTGATCGCATTGATAATCGCGAGTTTCAGATCCTGCCGGGTCTTCCCCAGCGAATAAAGCAGCGGACCGGCGTTCCCGGAAACCGCCTTGACGACCACGATAACCAGAAATATCTTCAGCGGGATCAGGGAGGGAAGCCATTTTTCACCGTAAACCAGGAGAATGAAATATTTTCCCAGGATCAATATTATCAGGGCAGGCAGGACGTAGACGGTGGCTGTAAGCCTGATCGCCATATCGAACATCCTGCATTTCTCTTCTTTCGACTCCGGATGCGCGAACGCGGGAAGCAGCACTGAATTGATCGCCGTCTTGACCTTGAGAAGATATTGGCTCAATTGGAAGGCCAGCCAGTAATAGCCTAACTTCGTATAACCGCTGAATTCACCGACGATGTAGTAGTCAACATTACCGACAAAATAAATCAGGACACTTGCTCCGATTATCGGTAAGGTAAAAGCATAGACTTCCTTTAATATGTGTCCGGAAAATTTGAACCTTACTTTGAACCTGGAGATAAATACGAGTGCCAAAACATCCAGAAGCGGAATAGCGATCATCCAGACGATCAGGGCGTAAATGCCGAACCCGTATATTGCCAGCGTCACCACCAGAATGCTGCCGCTGATCTGGCCAATGAATGAAGCCAACTTGGATTTGAACATGAAAATGTTTTTTTCCAGACTGGTCCTGATCTTCTGGAATGGCGCCACAAGATAGCTTAACGCGAGCCATTGCACGACAAAGACGAGTCCCTCCCGGTTTATCAGTTTCATCAGCAGAGGGGTGGTAAGGTACACGAATATGACAAGGGCAACGGCCAGCAATAATTCATAGGTTATGATAACATTGATTTTTTCGCTGATATTTTCTTTGGTCTGGATAATATACTTATCCCCCTGGGTATTGATCAGGAAACCGTAGATCATAACAATGAACATTGCCATGGCAAGCTTCCCGAATGCTTCCGGCTGCATGAATCTGGCCAGAGTCACCTGGGTAGCAATCGAGGTCAGGGTTTGAATCACCAGGAAAACTACAACGGTAATACCGCCTTTTTGGGCCCTGCTCTTGAGGTTGCCGTCATTCAAAGATACTTCGGTCATATAATCCTATTCAAGACTTGCTGAAAAAGTTGTCGGGAGCCAAATTTGAGTCAGCAAAGCGAAGCTTATGTTTGCATTGCCGCCTGTAAAAAAGAAGTATCCGTAGGTGTATTCGAGACGTTTTGTCCATAATCTTTCTATGCTCCGCCCCGTCACTTGCCTGAACAGGTGACCTTGCCGGAGTTGTTAACATCGGTACACAAATAAACCGGTCAGGACTCTAAAGACCTTACCGAATCTGTTAAAATACCGCAAATTTCGGTTTTTTCAATCTGAACAGTCGAAACAAAATCCCGTTTTTTCCTGTCTGGAATTCCCGGAAAAATTGAAAAAAACATGGAATTTTCCGGCAAATGCTTCTTTATCCCAAATCGTTTTATCCCAGAAACGGGGATTGTTTATTTCACCAAAACGATTTTCATGCTGTTAACGGTTACATTCCCGGTAAAGATCAAGGCAAGCCTTACGTTTTCGCAGTTTCTGAATTTGAAAGGGATGATGTAATCCTCGGTTTCCCCGGTCAGGTCGATCTCTTTCAGGAGCTCTGCGTGGATGAATTTTCCTTTCGCGGCATATAAATATGCATACAATGACAATTTACCCCGGGTTTCGGTTTTCGCGTTTATCGAGACCAGGTAAGTTCTGTTCACATCATAAACGTTCCCGGAATAAATGGAGACATAACTGCCGCTTTTCACTTTAAAGCCGCTGCCGGGGCCCAATTTTACGACAACCGGTTCCTTACCGTATTTCCAGCCGTCCCCAGGGTTTATCGACCATTCCCTGGGCAGAAAAACGTCCCCACTAGCAAATAAATCGATCCCGCGTTCCCGTAAAGTTTTCGTGACCGGGGTTTCAGGGGGAATTTGATATCTGGTTTTGAAATGTCCGTTCTTTAACAGATTCCTTCCACTTTTAAGCGCCTGCTTGTATTTGCCAACCTTGACTTTGCAGATGACTCGATATAAACGGAAGGCATACTGGTTTTTCTTCCTGACATATTCATAGAGCAATTCAGGTTTATCGTGGAATTTCTTTTGCCACGACTTGCGGAACTGCCCATTTACAGGTTCAACCAGGAGCAGATACAAACAGGAATATTGCGCTTTTAAAATCTCCGGGTCCAAGCTGCCTTGCAATAGATTAAACTGGAATTTTTCGTCGAAAAGCTTATGTCCGTGCGCGGGAGGAGCAACAGTTATCACACTTACGTTTCCGTCGAAACGCAGACTACTGTCCGGGTCCCCGAACACCACCAGTCCCGGGGCGGCAAATTTATT
This sequence comes from Victivallales bacterium, assembly GCA_963678815.1. Lineage (GTDB taxonomy): Bacteria > Verrucomicrobiota > Lentisphaeria > Victivallales. The sequence goes on along the minus strand of OY787460.1, from coordinate 303,538 downwards.
TTTCCGGCAGTCATTCTGAATAATTTTGTTCAGCTCGCGCAGATAAGGTTTGCGTTCCTTAAACCGTAGCGTTTTCGCCGCGCATATAGCCAGCAGCACAACTACCAGCAAACGAACTGTCGCCGTTGCGTATTTCATCCTGTACCTCCGCAGTATTTCCGGCAGAATGATGACCATATATGTCGAAACGACGATCCCCGGCACCAGGACCGGCATGGCATAACGCCTGCCGATTATGAACGGAATCCTCCATGCGGAAACTGCCAGGAGCACCAGAATGACAAAAAGCAGCGGATAATACCACTTTTCTCTCCGTTTTCCCCGGAGACAAAACAGGACGGCCCCGGCCAGAACCAATATCCCGAAAGGCAGGAAATTCACTAAAAAGAAACCTCTGAAAAAGATCATTCCGCCCCCCATGACAAGTGATCTCTGCAGTATGCGCCAGCCCTGTCGACTGCGTTATTCCCGTAACTGCTGTAAAATAAAATCACGCTTAAGCCTGTTCCGAATATTATCAGGTAAATAACCAAACCGACAAAACACTTTTTGATGCTTCGCATTTTGTCACGCATCAGGATCACCAGTAGCGCCAGCGGGAAAAACAGGGCAATCTCCAATCCTTCAAACCGGCAGCAGAATCCCAATAGGGGCAGTAATCCGAGCATTGCGGGATACAACCAGTTGCCCGGACGCTTAACGTACCTTACCGCACACCAAATACTTAATGTAAAGAACAAAATATACAGCGGCTCACGCAGAATCTGACTGGCCATACGCGCAGAATAAGGATTGAACGCGGCGAAAGCCATTCCCAACAGACCGATCTTATCGCTGTCGAAAACGGCACGGCATAAAAAAAACATCACCAGAACCCAAATCATGCCGTATATAAGATTAAGCATAACCAGGGATGTTTCTGGTTCAATGCCCAGTCCGCAAACCTTACCGGCAATCCACGGCATCAACGGGCTGTAATAACTGGATTTTTCAAACCAGTCGGGATCGTTGTTTTTTATATTGACAACGGTTTGAATATAGATTCTGGCGTCGGAAGGTTGGCGGTCAAGCATCAGACTGTAGCCGAACCTAAGTCCGAAAGTAGCAATCAGCAGCAACAATACACCGAGCAAAACCTGCTTTTTGGTTAAGCAGAAATCGCGCTCAATAAATGTTAAAAAGACTGTTGTTTTTTTTCCGAAATCCATTGCTGTATCACAATAACTCCACCATTAATCCAACCAACTCCACTCCGTCACTTGTGGATATGCCAGCAAAATTCTATCAGGGAGCGAAAAATCAATCATAACCTAACCCTTAAAGTTGCCTTTTTCAAAAGTTACAGGAACATCAAGCATAAACTTTTTCGTTTCCGAAAAGCCTGAATATGTCATTCTGGCAGCGACAAAAGTCTGAGGAATAAATGTAAATTAAACCGATCCTTCCGAATTCCTGAAAATAAATTTGCTAATCCACGCCGTGTGCAAGTTTCTCACGGCAATATTTTCTCAAATTGCAGGATGGGATTGCCCAGCGTATGGTTGATAAAACAATTCACAGTGTGCGCCAGCAATTTCCGTCCTATGCGAACAGTCAGATGCCACATATCCCGAGCCCTGACTTTTTCAATATTAAATCTTTCGCTTAATTGTCCGATTACGGTTTCAACGAGCCTCCTTTTCCTGTTTATAATTTTTAGAAATTCTTTTGGTCTGTCATCTTTCATATTGCCTCTAAAGGGAGTGTGGATATTGATTCCTTCGTGGCGGATTTCTTCTTTTCTTGGATCAGAACAGATATACCCCTTGTCGCCAAGCAGGTCTGTTGCGGACTTTGAATCCATTTCAAAAATCATTTCCCGTTCATCAATGTTCGCCGCCGCGACAGCGCAATCAAGAATCACGCCGCTTTGATCTACCAGCAGATGCCATTTGAAGCCGAAATAACGCAAGTCTTTTGCGGCGCAATATCCGAACTCCGCATTGCCTTTGAACAATTTTGAAAAATGGGCGCGCCTGAATCCGCAAACAGGAATCGGATAGCCGTCAATTACGCTTAACTGGCTTCCTGACGGCAAAAGTTCCCGAGCTATTTTTTTTCGGACTTCCTGTTTGACCGCCCAAAGATTTGCGGCTTGGCGCAAGAATGTTGTGCGGCTGCCGAGGCGGGGAAACAATCTTTTCCAGTGATCCCTGAAATAACGATGGATAGATTTATCCTTGTCAAGTCCTTTGGACTCGCCTACTATTTCCATCGTGATGACTTCGGCATCGGACAATTTAGGCGAAGGACCTCGTTGTCTCAGTTGAATTTTTACCAGTTTTTTCAGCATGTCGTCTACCAAACAATAAACTTTGATGATATAATCTTCGGTGAGCATGAAGAGCAACTCCTTAAATTAGATGTAGTTATCCAATTTAAAGATTTGATTTTCCATAAAATGGAAACTTCATGCTCCTTTTTCAAACTCATTATTCAAATTCCTATAAAAAAACTTGCACACGGCGTGAATTCCTATAAAAAAACTTGCACACGGCGTTAATTATGAGTTATAACTTACTACTTGCTTTACTTCCACTTAAATGCTGTTTTTATCGATTAAATCATCATCACGTCTGCAAGTTCGACGGGGCCGCCAAAAGTCGGAAAGCGGGTAAATGCGGTTTGTGGTGGCGGTTCAGGCGGCGTGGAAAAAGTGCGGGACTAGGCTTCTCATGGCGGAAACCGGCTTCAGGGGTGGAAATGTGAGGTATGTCAGCGTCCGGATTAAGGATATCATGGGTGAAGTCCCTGATTTGCGGGGTATGCTCGCGTAATATCTTGCCATCTGCATAATATTGTGGACCGTCAGGATCGCGTAGATTGCATTAAATACGGCCTCTTTGCCTCTGAATCCGACCCGCCGCAGGGGGGGGTTTTGTTTCAGATTGCCAAACAGCGCTTCGATGCCGCTCCGCATCCGGTAGCGTTCGTGAAACTCGTCGGTCTGTTCGTGAAGCCGTCTTTTCCGCAACCGCAAGGTGCGCGAGTCATAAGCGATAACGTAGTTTTGTCCGTTTTTGGACGCTATGCATTGTTTGAATTTCGGACATTTGCCGCAGGTTTTACCGGCGAACACCGCTCTGCCTTTTTGTCCGTCGAAAGTTTTCTTGATCGTTTTTTTGCCGCATGGGCATTTGCTCAGCCGGCTATGCTCATCGAACTCGCATTCCTCAAGCCCCAGCCGGTCTTTTTCCTTTCCTGTGGTTGGGGACAAAAGCTCGACGCCGTTCCTGGCTGAATTCATGACGTTTTCATCGGAACCGTAGCCTGAATCCGCCAGCAACTCCGCGGGTTTCGCATTATTTTTTCAGCTTTTTTCAGCATCGTATCGACGGCGTTCCAGTCGGATTCGCTGGCGGTCTGGGCTTGCGCGGCGGTGACGATTTGAACTGCATTTTCCGGATGGAAAGTCTGAGTTACCTGAACCTGATAACCGACTCCCTTGTTATCAAAAGACGCGTCCGGATCGGAGGGATTGACCAACGCTTCGCTGCCGGGATGCTTGCGGATTTTCACCTTGCCGTTGTCAATTTCGCATTGCTCGTTGAAAACCCGGACCAGGTCCTTGAAAGTATTGATTCCGGAAAGCTTCGGATGGTCCTCAAAACGTTCGATCAGTCTCAGCATATCCCAGCCGATTTGTTCCTTGTTGCCGCACACGTGTCCGCCGTAGCGGACATTGCGGAGCTGCGGTTTTTCAGCGTAAATCCAATCCCCGCTTGCTTCATAAAGCCGACGCAGTTCAGCGTCCAGCTCATGATACAGCTTCGACTCATGACGCTTGACTTGAACCAGGAAACGCTTGACCGTTTTGAACATGAGCATGGAGCGGGTCCATTCAGCCATGTTGCTGAATACATGAGTCGAGTCCAGCCGCTGCTTGTCGATTTGGATGCTCAGTTCGCTGATGATTTTCCGGGCAACGGCGTCCATTAATTTCATGGCAAGCTAATTTTTGCGGAAAATTTTCATGTAACGCTCAAGGGTGCGGGTTCCGAGGTAGAGATTGTCCGGCTCGATCATCAGCGCGTAATGAATTTTGAAGGTGTACAAATACTGATCGACAGTTTCTTCCGTGGTCCAGCCGAAGTAATCCTTGAGCAACAGCAGTCCGCAAATCGAATAATGTTCTTTCATCGGCCTGCCCATGTCGGACGAAAAGCCTTTGCCCAAGTCTTCTACCGGCATCATCCGCAGAAAACTGTTGCGGAAAATCCCAGGCCAGTCGTTTTCCAGCCGGGCCTTGCTTTTAGACGATAAAATTTCGTCCACCCGCCCGAACAGCCTGTTTTGTTGAAAATCGTTGCGAATAATCATCAATATATAACCTTCTTAATATTAAACACTTAACTATGGCACGCAAACCACCCGATTGAAAGGTCTAAAACATTTAATTTGTTGATTTATATCGAGTTATGACTACCAAAGACTTTTGGCGGGGTCGTCCAAGTTCTATCCTTATGATGTAAACCGTTTCTTTGACGGGGATATGGCTTGTAATCACGGGAGACCTGAATTATACTTAAAGCCGTATCGAAAATGTTACTGGTTATCTCGGTCCGGAAAATTGACTAACCTGAATAAAAGCAAAAATTCAAATGATCCAGAAAGACAGTAAAATTTATATCGCGGGCCACCGGGGAATGGTGGGGGCAGCATTGACCCGTCTTTTCCAGGAAAATGGATATGATAGTCTAATCCTGCGCACCCACTCCGAGCTTGATTTGACGGAACCGGTTGCCGTGGAAAACTTTTTCGTTAAAGAAAAACCCGAATATGTTATTCTGACGGCGGCAAAAGTCGGGGGAATCAATGCGAATCAAACCTATCCCGCCGATTTTCTGGAGGTAAATCTCCGGATTCAACTCAATGTGATTTCCTCTGCCTACCGTTCCGGGGTAAAAAAATTATGTTTCCTTGGAAGTTCCTGCATTTACCCCAGGGATTGCCCGCAACCGATCAAGGAGGAATATCTGCTTTCCGGACCGCTGGAAACGAGCAATGAAGCCTATGCCCTGGCCAAGATCGCCGGTTACAAGATGTGTTTATATTACGCCCGACAATACGGCATGGATACCGTGTCGCTGATGCCCTGTAATCTCTACGGCCCCAATGACAATTTCAACTTAAACACCAGCCATGTGCTTCCTGCCCTTGTCCGAAAATTCGCCGACGCCGCTGACTCCGGCGCGGAAGAAGTTACGGTGTGGGGCAGCGGAAAGCCGCTCCGGGAGTTCCTTCATGTAGACGATCTTGCCAGAGGAATAATGATGGTCATGGAAAAATGGCAGTCGCCCGAAATAATCAACATCGGGACCGGCAGGGAAACCAGCATCGCGGAACTGGCGAAAAACATTGCCCGGATCGCCGGATTCAAGGGAAAAATCGTTTGGGACAAATCAAAACCTGACGGAACACCGCGGAAAGTCATAGATGTAAGCAAAATATTCCGTATGGGCTTCAAACCGGAAATCAGCCTTGAAGAAGGACTTAAAGATACGCTCGCAATTTATCGCGCTCAACGCGATGCGGGAATGATCCGCGAATAGTTCAGGTTAAATTGATTTTTCCGTTAGGCCAGTTATTTTGCATCAATCATTGAAAACAATCAAACACTGAGGACAGTATGAAAATCGTTTCAGTCGTTGCCGCCAGGCCGAACTTTATGAAAATAGCTCCGCTTTGTCACGCCATTGATAATCATAATCGGGCTTCTGAAGATAAAATCGAACACATTCTGGTTCACACCGGACAACATTACGACAATATGATGTCGAAACACTTTTTCGAATCACTGAACATCCCGGAAGCGGACATCAATCTGAATATCGGTTCCGGCTCCCATGCCGAACAAGTCGGACTGACCATGATCGAATTCGAGAAGGTCCTGCTCAGAGAACGCCCGGACTGGGTAATCGTGGTGGGAGACGTCAACGCAACATGCGCCTGTTCGATCACCGCGAAAAAGCTCCAGATTAAAGTTGCACACATTGAGGCTGGACTACGCTCCCGGGACATGGCAATGCCCGAGGAAATCAACCGGCTGGTAACCGACCGGATTTCCGACCTGCTCCTCACTCCAGACACCATGGCTTCAGATAATCTCAGGGCTGAAGGCGTACCTGACAAAAATATCAAATTCGTCGGCAATATCATGATCGACACTCTCGAAGCGAACCGCGAAAAAGCCGAAAAACTTGATGTTAATAAAATTCTCAGGGAAAACTCACTGGACGCCAGCAAAGCTGAAAATGTCAATCTTGAGAGAAACTCTTATGCGGTCATCACCATGCATCGTCCGTCAAATGTTGATCATCCGGAAGTGTTTAAGCCCATCATCGATTTCCTGACTGATGAAGTAGCGGTAAATATGCCGCTAATCTGGCCAATCCATCCCCGTAGCGAAAAACAACTCAAAAAGTTTGACCTTTGGGGCAAAATAGCCGCATCCCCGCAACTCCTCCTCACTTCGCCGCTCGGTTATCACGACCTTCTGAAAATGAACCTCGAAGCCAGAATTATTCTCACCGACAGCGGCGGGCTCCAGGAAGAATCATGCGTTATCGGAACTCCATGCCTCACTTTACGGTGGAACACGGAGAGGCCCGTGACCCTCCGGGAACACGGCGGCATGAGTGCATTGGTAGGCAATAATGTGGAACGCATCCGCAACGAATATATGAAAACCCTGGAAGAACCCAAAAGACCATGCAAACCGGAATTATGGGACGGCAAGACCGCTGAACGCATTGTGGACGAACTTCTCGCTTTTCGGGAAAATTGACCGGAAAGGATTACTCCTCCGGTTCCCTGGGCCAGTCGATATCAAGCACGTTCCGCATGATGCACCACCGGGGTTCTTTCTTTTTCTGGGTTTCGCCCAAAATCCAGTAATCGTATTTCTGTTTTATCTCTCCGTTGGCCTTTTCCATCTTGAGCCAGAAGTTCAGGTAGGTAATGAATCCGAAGTCGGCGCGGGAAACCGGATAGGCAATGAAACTGCGGGATATGATCGGTTTGGGTACGACTACCGTGTACAAAGGATACTTGATCGCCCATAATGATCCTTCCTGGGCGGTAGTGAAAAAAGCGTCGGCTTCAACCTTCCCCCTGAAAAAATCATTGGGATTTTCTATCTGAATTATATCCGCTTTCGGGAAATGCTCTTTAGCTTTTCCCATGTAGGAGGAGCCTTTCAGAACCGCGAAAGTGAGGTTTTTCATCTGCTTCATGTGGTCCGTATCCCTGAATTCTTCCCCACGATTGTCCTTAACTACCACCGCCAGGGTCAATTCCATATACGGCTCGGTAAAGTTCATGCATTTTATACGGTCATAATTAATGCTGACGCATGACATTGCAATATCCACCACCTGTTTGTCGATAAGTGTCTTCAGACTACTGAATTCAAACGGGAAAAATTCCAGCGTACAATTGAGTTCCTTGGCAAGGTCGTTCGCCATTGCCACGTCAAAGCCAACCAACTCCTCTTTGCCGTTTTTCGTGGTGAAAAAACAGAAAGGTTTGGTATTCGGATTGTAACCGACACGCAAAACTCCCCGCTGCTTGATAATTTCCAGAAGGTTACTTTTCGACTTGACCCAATCGAACGAAAAACGGTATGCCCGTTTCAAGTCCTTGTGAACTACCGTCTTGACCGGATATTTGACCTCCATATTTTCAACAACCCGGATGAGATCGGCGCTCTCACTCACAATATTGGCAAGCAAAATCTTCATGCCAAGGATGAAAATCATCGAGATACCTACAATCCCAGACATCGACATGATAATCCGCCGCGGAGAAAATTTCAGGTATCTCACCACGCTCCCTACGCAAATCAGGGTAAACGCAAACAGATTCATGGAGGCCAGCATCGTGGAGAACTTACCGTTAATCAGGCCGGAAATCATATAGATATTGAACAGGTCGGCGGGCAGGTCCATCTGGTTGAGCATAAAAGGCATTGCCACATTCAGGGAACCGAAGAAACTGAGCAAACCGGAAAAAATCAGGTTGGGATACTGACTCACGCTGATAGAGTTGCCAGTCAGCCACCCGCCGAAAAGAATAAAGAACAAACAGAGCAGTTTCGCAATATTCGGAAAATTGAATGTAATTGGGATTATAACGTCCGCATACGCATCGGTTTGTTCACTTTCCAGTTCATATTTAGCTATCAGTTCCTTGGCCTTTTCCGATATGATCGGCAACACGATAAACAGATTTCCGGTGGTTAGCGCGGTCAACATGAAATCTTTACTTAAACCGAGTATGTCACGATACCTGAACGGAGTCAGCATCGTCACCAGCAAAGGCAGCGTGAATATCGCGATCAGGATAATCGTCAGACAGTAGCAGATTATATATACCTGCATCTTCCCGAATTCGTCGATGGTCATGGTTCCGGCGGCGCTGGCGGAAATCGCGAAAACCCCCAGCGGAGTCAGTTTCACTATCCAGTTGGTCACCCTGGTCAGCGCGGCGCTGATAATCTTCAGGTTATTGAGCAACGGCTCCTTGTTTTCGATCCCGATCAGCGCGATCCCCACGAAAATACTGAAGATCACTACGGCGGGAACCATGCTGTTGGCAAGCGCGCGAAAAGGATTTGACGGAATATACAAGGACAGATAATCGACTTCCGGAGGCATCAAAACGGAACTTTCTGAAAAGAATGATGAGGTGTTCCAGTCGGGAAAAGCCGTTGGAAGCAGTACAACGTAAACAATTGCAATCGCCCAGAAAATAATCAACAGAATACTGCCGTTCGTCGCCAGCATCTTTGCCTGCTTGAAACTCAATCCCCCGATGCCGAGCAGGAGCGAAACCACAATGTACGGCAACACGCTCATCTGCATCAATTGAATAAATGCATCGCCGATTATCCCCAGGCTGCTGCATAACTCCCCGAAAAACAGCCCCGCAAGGATTCCCAGGACCATCCCGATAATTATATTCGTCGCCAATGAAAACTTAATTCTGAAGCGCATCCCTTATTCTCCTTCCTTTATGAACATAAATACTGTATTTACCCGAAAAATCAAACCAATTGACCATTTCTTCACCTGGAATTTTCCATTTGCCTTTTTCAGGAGCTTGACTTTGCCGGTTCACAGTTCAAGTTATCAGTCAAGCGGTTGTAATCAAACAAAAGGACGAATCCCATGACGCAGTTTATCGACCTTAAGACCCAGTATGCCCGTATCGAACCTCAAGTTGAAGAAGCGATCAAGAAAGTTTTACAGCACGGCAGATATATCCTCGGCCCGGAAGTTTCCGAACTTGAAACCGTACTCAAGGATTTTGCCGGAACCGATTTCTGCGTGGGCTGTTCCAGCGGCACGGACGCCCTCCTGATGGCCCTGCTGGCCTACGACGTTGGCCCTGGCGACGCTATTTTCACCAGTCCGTTCACCTTTTTTGCCACCGCCGAAGTCATCGCCCTAACCGGCGCGACCCCCGTTTTCGTGGATATCGCCGGCGATACCTGGAATATTGTTCCCGAACTCCTCGAACGTGAAATCGAGAAAGTCAAGGCCGAAGACAAACTCAAAGCCAGGGGCGTGATCCCGGTGGACATCTTCGGGCTCTGCGCCAATTACGATCAGATCAATCCCATCGCCAAACAGCACGGAATGTTCGTTATTCAGGATGCCGCCCAGAGTTTCGGCGCCGAAATCAACGGCAAAAAAGCCCCGTCGATGGGAGATATCGGTTGCACCAGCTTCTTTCCTGCCAAGCCCCTCGGCGCTTACGGTGACGGCGGCGCGTGTTTCACCGACTGCCCCGAACTCAATGAAAAACTGCTCTCAATACTCGTCCACGGCCGCAGCAACGACAAATACGACAATGTCAGGCTCGGACTCAACGCCAGACTCGATACCATCCAGGCGGCCGTCCTGATCGAAAAAATGAAGCTCTTCCCGGAAGAAATCGAACTCCGCCAGAAGGCCGCCGGCAAATACCGCACGCTCCTCGGTGACAAAATAAAACTCCAGCAGATCCCTGCGGGATGCAAGTCGGTTTACGCACAGTTCTGCATGCAAGCCGACAACTTCGCGGAAATCCAAACTAAGCTCCAGGAAGCCGAAATTCCAACCGCAAGGTACTACCCGCTCCCTCTCCATCTCCAGGGCGCATTCAAGTACCTCGGTTACAGTGAAGGCTCGATGCCGGTTTCGGAAGCGGTGGCGAAAAACATTTTCGCCGTCCCGATGCATCCTTACCTCGATGAGGAAACCATTGAAAAAATCGCCGGGATCATCACCGCCAACGCCTGACGGAGAATACGGGAAAGATATTTTCTTTTCGCCTGAACCGGGGCAGTCCGCTTTTGCCGGACGCGGATGCAATCCGGCGAAGCGTGAAAATGTAAATTCAGTCCAGGCGGGCGCCTGATTAGTTGTTGCTGTAGTATTTTTCCATCCGGGCCTTGACGTCGCGGTAATTGATGTTTGCCTGGTAGATGGTCTTAAAACATTCCTTGGCGTCTTCCTCGTTACCCATTTTGTCGTAAGTGAGTCCGAGGTAGTACAGGGCTTCCATTTTCTGCTTATCGACCAGAATCCCCATATTGGAAATTGCGGCCTGATACTGCTGTACGGCCAGGTCATACTGCTTTTTCTCATTGAAACAGCGTCCGAGGTAGACAAGGCTCTGGATTTTCCTGTGCGGACTCTTCTGCGCGATCTGGAATTGTTCCAGCGCTTCATCAATGTAACCGCCGTTCCAGTAGACGAGTGCCAGCGAGTAGCGCAACTCAGTATCATTGGGATAATGGTTGACCCGGTCTACCGCGCGTTCGAGCTGATATTGATAAATCTGCTGTTCGATTTCCTGGATTTTCGCGTCATAAGCTTCCGAGTTTTCGGCGTCCTGGGCTTTTTGTTCTTCAAGGGCATTGATATCCAGGATCAGTTTGCCGGTGGTGGCTTTCTCGATTTCCTTATCGATATTCGGGTCCATTGTCCCCATTTTTTCGACCATCCAATTGCAGGTTTCGATAGCTTCGTCAAAACGTTCCGCGCGCTGGAACAGCTCGATCAGTTTCCGGCGAATGTCGATTGACTCGTTGCCACCTTCGATTTCCTGCTGGTAGCGTTCGATCATTTCGGTAACATCATCGATATTTCTTGCGACCCGCTCTTCCTGTTCGAGCTGACGGGCTTGGTCCTTGTCCTTCACCTTGTCGTGAGTGGACCCTTCTTTTTCCCACTGTCCTTTCTGGAGGCTAGCCTGGGCTGCGGCTTGACGCACCTCGGCTTCGATTTCAAGGTCGCCGGGGCGCAGGTCGGCGAGTTGCTGCAGGATCGTCCATTTCATCGGAGCGTTGCCTGATTCATAATACATATCGGCGAGACGCCGCAGGTTCTGTTCGTTGTTGGGATGCATTTCCTTGAACAGTTCCAGGGTATCGATGGCGATAAAATAGGCGTCGCATTTGATTGCGGCGTCGGCCAGCAGGTTCAGGGCGCCGGGAGTGTCCAGACATATCGCAAGGGCGTCCTCGGCGATATTCATTGCGAGCCTGGGGTCTTTCTTCAGTTTGCCTTTGCCCTTGTTGATCAGCATCGCGGTTTTCATGGCGGAAAAGGTCTTTTTTATAGCCGACATCTTACCGAGTTTTACCTGTTCCTGTTCACGCAGCAGTTCACGCGCCATAGTGAATGCCGGTTCATTTTTGACAATGGATTTCAGCAGTTCAATGGCGTAATCGGTGCTGCCGCGCTTGCATACTTCCTGCGCTTTCTGGAACGTAGAGCGTATCGATGAAGAAACTTTACTAATGTCTTTGGCTTCCATAAAAGTATCTCTCTTGTATTGATATTATCATACTTATTAATACTTTTACTATCGGTAAATTACAAGTATATTTCACGCAAACAATTTTCAATCAAGCGGAAAAAACATTTGAATACGGAAGACACCATTGCCGCGATCTGCACCGGGGTGGGCGGCGCAATATCGATTATCCGGATATCCGGCGGCCGGGCCCGGGAGATTTTGGGCCGGGTATGGCAGGGAGAACAGGTCCCAGGCAAGTCAGCCGCCCGGAAAATGCTTTTGGGCCGTACACTTACCCTCGACGATGAAAGCGGCGAACCCGCCATTGCCGTTTACATGCCGAAACCCAACAGTTATACCGGTGACGACGTAGCGGAAATTCATTGTCACGGCGGCGCACTGCTTACCCGCCGGGTACTTGACGCCGTCCTTAAGGCCGGGGCAAGACCGGCCGAAGCCGGGGAATTCACTTACCGCGCCTTTCTGAACGGCAAAATGGACCTTACCCAGGCTGAAGCCGTGGCCGACCTGATCTCAGCGCAAAGCGATATGGCGCTGCATCTTGCCGAACGCCAGATATCGGGAAAACTCCGCGACGGAATCACCTCGCTCCGGAACAGCCTTACCAATATCCTTGCCGAGTGCGAATCGCGCCTCGACTTTGCCGAGGAAGACCTCGACTGGAGCGATCCGCAAACCTTCGCAACCGAAATTGAAAGTCTTTCCGGGCAAATCGGCCAGTTGCTGGACTCGAAGACCGAGGGCGCGATTTTGCGTCAGGGAATCAGGATCGTAATTGCCGGAAAACCGAACGTCGGCAAATCCAGCCTGCTGAATCTTCTGCTTGGATATGACCGGGCAATCGTTACCCAGCTGCCGGGGACCACCCGCGACACCCTCGAAGAATTCGCCCATCTCCGCGCCATTCCCGTAAAACTGATCGATACCGCCGGGATTCGCGAGGCGGATGACCTTATCGAAGGCATGGGCATTGACCGCAGCAAGGCCAGCATCAGGCAGGCCCAGGTGGTGCTGTGGCTTCTCGACGCCTCCGCTTCCGACCTGGTGACCGAATGCCGGGAGATGCGGGAACATACCGGAGAACGCGGCAACATTATCGCGGTCTGGAACAAGACCGATCTGGTTCCTGACCGCGAACTTCCAGATCCCGGCTATCCTTCCGCCGCAGTTTCTATCTCCGAGGACCGGGGAATCGAGGCGCTTCTCGACCGCATTGAACAGACCGTGTGGGGCTTTCCGCACACCGAGGAGCCGGAAATCGCGGTAAGTTCCCGGCACGCAAAATTGCTTGAGGAGGCAAGACAGGCGTTACCGCAAGCGGTGGAAACTCTCTGTGATGAGGACTGGGAACTCGCCGCCGTTCAGCTTCGCGCCGCCATTGCCGCACTCGGACAAATCACCGGAGAGGACGCCGATCCCGATATTCTCGACAACATTTTCAGCCGGTTCTGCATCGGAAAATGAATTAATGAGGCTGAGATTATACATCTGGATATTTGTGGGCGTGGTTGTCGCGGCATTGTTTACCGTAATCGGGTTGATGTATTATACCTTCAATGTCGAACCGTTCCGGTTGCGGGTTAACCGGCTACCGGTTGAAATTTCCGGAATTGACCAGCCGGTGAAACTTGTTCATCTTGCCGACCTGCACCGTTCTGAAAATGTGCCGCTCAGTCATATTTCCCGGGCCGTTGATATGGCAGTAGCGGAGAAACCGGATTTGGTCTGCGTCACTGGGGATTTTGTCGATTTTGATCTAGACGGCTCAGAGGAATATGTGAAGGTCCTTTCAAAGTTGAGCGCCGCCGCGCCAACTTATGCCTGCCTGGGGAATCATGATTATGGCGTGTGGGCCATGAACGGGCACTCCCGAAATCCGGACTTGAAGGATAAAATCATGCGGCTTCTGAAAGACAGCGGAATCATTTTGCTTGAAAACCGGAAAGAAACATTGCTGGTAAACGGTCAGGAAATTGTGCTTACCGGACTTGGGAATTTATGGTCGGGAAAAGTGCGTCCGGAAAACGTCCTGGATATTAATAATGACTCAAGACCGGCATCGCCCGTAATCGTGCTGTCCCATAATCCCGACAGCAAGGACATGTTGAAAAAATACAAATGGAACCTGATGCTGTCCGGGCATACTCACGGGGGACAGTTCCGGGCGCCGCTGCTGGGTTCAACACCGTTTTCCCCGGTATTGGATAAAAGTATGACGGAGGGGCTTCATCAATGGAATGGGAGACAGATTCACATTACCCGTGGCGTTGGCAACCTTTTCGGGGCAAGATTCAATTGCCGGCCCGAAATCAGCGTCCTAAACCTGCAATGAAAAATTTGTAAAAGTTCAGGTTAGGTTTGTTTTTTGTGCTTTTCCTTTCTTTTTGGCGGTAATACAAGTATGCTCTTTGGAGAAATAAACAGGACGTGGATGTGAATATAAAAACAGAAGCAGCCGTTCCGGCGGTTCATGGAGTGGGACACACAATAGACCATGCGAAAATGACTCCGCTGCATTGGCAGATATGGTTTCTGTCATCAATGGGGATTTTCCTCGAAGGTTACAATTTGTTCGTGATTGGCGTGGCGCTGCCGCTGATCAAGCATGAACATCTGAGCGCACCACCGATCATGTTCGGATTTATCGGCGCGGGAGCGATTGCCGGCACTGTATTCGGCGGCGCCCTGATGGGACGTCTGGCGGACTCCTGGGGGAGAAAATATATTTATATCGCCAATATGGGATTCGTGATTATCGCGGCCGTGCTTTCGGCATTGTCGCCAAACCTGTATTTACTGATTTTATTTCAATTTCTGCTTGGTGTCGGGGTTGGCGCGGATTATCCGATCTGCGCGTCATACGTATCCGAATTCATGCCGTCCAGGATCCGCGGCCGGATGTTGATGCTGACTTTCAGTTTCCAGGCGCTCGGAATGATGACGGCCGCATTGCTGGGAATGCTGGTGCTTGCCGTCGATCCCCATCCGGAAAGCTCGTGGAGACTTATTATTGCCTTGGGTGGAGCTCCGGCGGTGCTGGTAATGTGCCTCAGGTCGTTTGTCCCGGAGAGTCCGCGCTGGTGTATCGAGCACGAACGCATCGAAGACGCCGTCAAGACCATTTCCAAACTCAGCCGGAAGTCTCACGAAGAAATTTTGAAATTAGTTAAGAAGGAGAAAAAGAAAGACGAAAAAATTCACCGTAAAGCCGAGAGCATGGGATTTGCGGCGCTTTTTTCGAAAAAATATCTTCGCCAGACAATTCTGGCCGCCGTGCCGTGGTTCCTGATGGATATCGCCACTTACGGGGTCGGGATTTTTACCCCAATGATTCTTGCCGCCGCCATGGGCGCGGATAAAATGCACCATCACTCGTTTATTGTCAGGGACTTCTATTCGACGGAAGGAGCGGCGGCAGTAGATGTTTTCCTGGTTATCGGTTTTATCGTCAACCTGATTCTGGTGGAAA
Source organism: Victivallales bacterium (assembly GCA_963678815.1). Lineage (GTDB taxonomy): Bacteria > Verrucomicrobiota > Lentisphaeria > Victivallales. The sequence goes on along the minus strand of OY787460.1, from coordinate 288,219 downwards.
GATGGGGACGTATCCGGCTGCAGCTTCTTGGATTCGCCGGGATGTTCATCGGACTGGTTGTCCTCGGTTCCGCCAGCTTGTTCCTGAATAAAAATATGATCATGATATTCGTCGGGTTCATCCTTTACAACCTCTTGATGAACATGGGGCCCAACGCAACAACCTTCATCCTTCCGGCTGAACTTTTCCCAACCAAACTCCGGGCGTCCGCGCATGGTTTCTCAGCGTCGTTTGCAAAAGTCGGCGCGGTTTGCGGAATAATTTTCCTGCCGGTACTGCTTAGTGCCGCCGGAACCGGAATTACAATTTTCATTATTTCGGGCGCCGCACTGCTCGGGCTGATTGTGACTTTTTTCTTTAAAATCGAAACTATGGGAAAATCGCTGGAAGAACTGTCACCTCTTGAAGCCAGCGAAGCTATGGACCACCATACCTGAACAATATCAATATCCAACGCCCAACAAGGAATATTCAAGTTCCAAGTGAAGAGTGAAAAATTAAGAATTTCAGGAAGCTGTGAACTCCAACAAATTGTTGCGTATTTCCGGCAAACTTGCGTAGCTGTTTGCCTATTCAATCCGGGGACAATTCCCGGCCAAACAATGTGTTTGGATCGAGTGGCCGGGATGCTTTGCGATTCCGGCGAAGTCGTAAAACACTTTGCCCATTCAAGCCGGGGACAATCCCCGGTGGCTGGTCTCGGCAAGACCAGCCTACTTTTTCCCGGAAAAAATTTCCAACCGGGGCAATAAACTGGCGCAAAAGCTCGTTAATCGGATAAAATGACGTTATAATACATTATTTAAAGGGGGCATTATAACGATGAAAGGTGTTTTTTTCCGTAATATCAACCGGTTAATTCTAGCTTCTGTTTTTCTTGCCGGATTTTCATTTACAGTCTGTGCTGACGCCAAGAAAAAGCAACCGTCCAAAGAACCGGCGGCAACTCCGAAGGTAATTATTCCCTACGAAAAGTATGACGGTTTCAAGCCCATAAATGCAATCGACAGACTGGTTCTGGCGAAACAAAAACAGCAGGGAATCAAACCGGCGAACCTGTGTTCGGACGAAGTGTTTGTCCGCCGGGTGTATCTGGATGTTATCGGCACTCTTCCTGAAACCTGGGAAGTAAGGAATTTCCTTAAAAACAAAAATCCGCGAAAGCGCGCGTGGCTGATCGATTCCCTGCTCAAGCGCAATGAAGATTTTGCGAACTACTGGGCGTTGAAATGGGGCGACATTCTCCGGGTCAAGGCCGAATTTCCTATCAACCTGTGGCCGAACGCGGTACAGGCATATCACCGATGGATCTATGACGCGCTGAAAACCAATATGCCTTATGATAAATTCGCCCGTGAACTGCTTACCTCGAGCGGCAGCAACTTCCGGGTTCCGCAGGTAAACTTCTACCGTGCAATCCAGGGCAAAAAAACCTCCACAATCGCCTCCGCCGTGGCCCTGACATTCATGGGAAGGCGTTATGAAAAACTTTCCGCCGAAGATCAGGAACGTTTAAACAACTTTTTCTCACGGGTGGGATTTAAGGGAACCGCTGAATGGAAAGAGGAAATCGTGTATCTCGATCCTACTCCCTCCCCTCCGATAATCGTCAATTTCCCCAACGGGACCGCAACCATAATTCCTCCGGAAAAAGACCCGCGCGTGGTGTTTGCCGACTGGCTGATCACCGAAAAGAATCCCTGGTTCGCAAAAAATATTGTCAACCGGATATGGTCGTGGCTGATGGGACGCGGAATAATTCACCAGCCGGACGATATCCGTCCCGGCAACCCGCCGTCGAATCCCGAACTTCTGTCCTATCTGGAAAAGGAGCTGGTGAAATCGAATTACGATCTCAAACATATTTACCGGCTGATCCTAAACTCGCGCACTTATCAACAGTCGCCAATCCCGCGCGACAAGAGTCCGAAGGCCACCGAATTATTCGCCTGTTACCCGATACGGCAGTTGGACGCGGAAGTACTGATTGACGCTATTGACAAAATTACCGGCAGAGGGGAAAACTACGAAAGTCCTATTCCCGAACCATTTACTTTTGTTCCCGCATACAACCGCTCGATAACCCTGGCCGACGGCAGTATTACCAGCCAGTTTCTTGAAATGTTCGGACGCCCCCCGCGCGATTCCGGTTATGAATCGGAACGCAACCGGGAACCGTCTGATTCGCAGCGTCTGTACTTGCTTAATTCCACCAGCATCAGGAACAAACTCACAAGAAGCTGGAAGTTGCGCGGAATCGCAAAACAGAGAAAATGGAAACCTGAGAAAATCGTCGAACAGGCTTATCTTTATATTTTATCGAGGTATCCGACCGCAGAGGAAAAAAAGACCATCCTGAACTATTACCAAACCAAACGCACCGGCGGCTGGCGAGGATTTCAGGATATCACGTGGGCCTTGATCAACAGCAAAGAATTTCTTTTCCGTCATTAATTTAAAGGGGCTAAACCATGAACACATTTTTGAACAACGGCAGACGCGTCTGTATCAGCTCGATAATTTTTCTGACCGTCGCGGCTTTTCTTGCGAGCGGCATCTGCGATGATGCATTGCCAAAACCGGGCGGCAAAGCGAAGGCAGTGATCCAGATATGGCTCTGGGGCGGACCGTCGCAACTCGAAACTTTCGACCCGAAACCGAACGCCGGCAAAGAGTACACCGGCCCCCTCGACAAACCGATCGAAACCAACGTCAAAGGCATCAAAATCTGCCAACTGCTGCCGAAACTGGCTCAACAGGCCGACAAGTATTCGATCATCCGGAGCATGACCCACGGCATCAACGGCCACGAAACCGCCGCTTACTTAATGCAGACCGGCAGACAACCGGGCAGGCTGGTTTTCCCTTGCGTTGGCGCGGTAGTGTCGCTGCTCAAGGGATACGACCACGGCTACAAAGGGCTGGCGCCGCCTTATGTTGTCCTGACCCGTCCCCAGGGCAGGTTTTCCGAATCCGGTTTTCTCGGACTCAAGTACAAACCTTTCTGCACCGGCGGCGATCCGAATCGCGACCCGTTCGCGGTGGAGGGAATCGTGGCCCGGGGAATCACCGACAAACAGCAGCAAAACCGGCGGGAACTTCTTCACGGTCTTGATACCCTCGGAAAAGCCATGCCCGAAAACCCCACATTCAAAAAGATGGACAAATGTGAGGACAAGGCTTATGACATGATGTTCGGAAAGGCCCGTAAGCTATTCGACCTCAGCGAAGAAACCAAGGAAATGCGCGAAAAATACGGCCGCAACACTTTCGGGCAATCGTGCCTGATGGCAAGGCGGCTCGTGGAAAGCGGCGTCCCTTACGTAACGATAAATTACAACGGCTGGGACACCCATAAAGAACATTTCCCGATAATGAACCGCAAATTGCCGGAATTGGACAAAGGACTGGCAACCCTGCTGGAAGACCTGGACAAAAGAGGCCTGCTCGACAGCACAATCGTATGGGTTGGTGGCGAATTCGGGCGCGGACCGAAAATCCAGACTAACCCGCCCTGGAACGGCGGCCGTTCACATTTCGGCAATTGTTTTTCCGTACTGCTGGCCGGAGGCGGTTTCAAAGGCGGCAAGGTGATCGGAAAATCCGATGAAACCGGTTCCAACGTGGTGGAACGTCCGGTGTATCCCTACGACCTGATCGCCAGCATTTATCTTCAACTCGGGATCAACCCGGAAGGAAAGCTCCCCAACCCGAGGGGACTTGACGTAAAAATCCTCCCGAAACCGGAAAAAACCGGCGGAATCCTGAAGGAAATCATGTGATGAAGAGGAGAGCTGAAATGTTTGCCAGATATTTGACTTTCGCGGCCCTGGGTTTTGGAACATTCACCGCCTTGGCCAGCGGTCCGGACATCGGTTACCTCTATCCGGCCGGCGGCAAACAGGGAACCACCGTGAAAGTTATCGCCGGGGGCCAGATTCTCAGGAAACCACAGGAAGCACTCGTTACCGGCAAAGGCGTCAAGGCCAAGATCATAAAGTATTTCCATCCGCGCCGCAATATCTACCGGGAACAACGCGACCTGATGAGAAAAAAGATCATGGAAGTAAAAAATAAACGGCTAAAAGAACTCGGACTGCCCCCATCGAGAGATAAAGCCCCGAAGCTGAATTATGAAATTGACCAGTACCGGTGGAAGATGCCCGATCATCCGCTGGCAATGGATTTTGATAATAAATCCCTGCGGGAATTGTATCATTTCAGAACTGTCTTCTTCAATTATAAATGGCGGAAGCAGTATAACCGGCAATTGTCGGAAATGGTTCTGCTGGAGGTTACCATCGCCCCGGACGCCGCGCCCGGCGACCGCGAAATCCGTATAAAAACGAACCGAGGCATCAGCAATCCGGTTGTTTTCCAGGTGGGAACCCTTCCGGAAGTCCGCGAACTCGAACCCAATGACCGCATGGCCTATCCAAAAATTCCGCGCCTGCCAAAACAGCCGCCGAAAGACAAGCCGCTGTCCCTGCCGGTTGTCATAAACGGACAGATCATGCCGGGAGACGTTGACCGTTTCAAATTCAAGGCGAAAAAGGGGCAGAATCTGGTAATCCAGGCCCAGGCAAGAAGCCTGATCCCCTATCTCGCCGATGCAGTGCCCGGCTGGTTCCAGGCGGTAGTGTCCGTTTACGACAGCAAGGGCAAGGAGGTGGCTTTTGCCGATGATTTCAGGTTCAACCCCGACCCGGTAATGCTCTTCAAAGTACCGGCTGACGGCGAGTATGATATCGTGGTGCGCGACTCGATCTATCGCGGCAGGCAGGACTTTGTTTACCGGTTGTCAATCGGGGAACAGCCGTTCATCACTCAAATCTTCCCGCTGGGCGGCAAGGCCGGGTCGAAAACAATTGTCAAGGCAAGTGGCTGGAACCTGAAGAACCATAAAATTAAACTCGATACTTCACCGGACGGCAAGCAGATACGGGAAACTTCCATGAAAAGCGGCAAACAGGTAACGAATTTCATTCCATATGCCGTGGACGACCTGCCGGAATGTACCGAAAATGAACCAAATAATGACAGTGCCAATGCCCAAAAGGTGGTCCTTCCGAAGATCGTAAACGGAAAAATCAACCGTCCCGGCGACGTGGACGTTTATCAATTCCAGGGCAAGGCGGGAGAACAGGTGGTGGCCGAGGTCTACGGCCGTAAGCTCAATTCACCAGTTGATTCGCTGGTAAAACTGCTGGACGACTCCGGAAACGCGATCAAATGGAATGACGATTATCAGGAAAGAGACAAAAAATACCTTCACAAAGACATTACCGGGCTGGTGACCCATCATGCCGACTCGTACCTGATCGCGAAACTGCCGAAAACCGGCACATATTACGTATCAATATGCGATACCAGCGGAAAAGGCGGCAATGCCTACGCTTACCGACTCCGGATATCACCTCCGCAAACTGATTTCGCGCTTCGCCTGGCCCCGTCAAACATGAGCTACCGTACCAGGGGAATGATAAACCGGATGTGTATTTATGCATTACGCAAGGACGGTTTCGAGGGTGAAATCAAGATCCGCCTCAAAGAACCGAGTTACGGATATATCATCGACGGCGGCATTATTCCCGCCGGGAAGAATTATGCCTGCATGACCCTTAAGTCCCCACAGGAGAAAATCAAAAAACCTGTAGCCCTGCACTTCGAGGGATACGCCACGGTAAACGGCAGAAAAGTGATCAAACCGGTAATCCCGGCGGATGACACCATGCAGGCGTTCCTGTACCGTCACCTCGTTCCTACCGAAGAATTCATGGTGGCATTACCCAATACCAGATGGGCGTATCCGACAATCAAGGTGGTAAACAAAGAACCCCTTGAAATACCCGCCGGAGGCGTCGCCAAGCTTTGGATAACAGCGGCACATTCCGACAGCACTCTGAACGATATTGAACTCGACGTCAAAGAGCCCGCTAAAGGAATATCCATCGAAAAAATCACGCCCGTACCGCACGGCTTGACGCTGATCCTGAAAGCGGACGATAAGCTGGAAACCGGCAAACTCCAGAACCTTCTTGTAGAAATCCAGCGGAAGTATATTCCCAAAAATAAACAGGGGAAATACCTGAAAAACAAGAAAAGAAAATACTCAATGGGATACCTTCCGGCCATCCCATTCAAAGTAGTGAAAAAAACTGAATAATAAGAAACTTGTTTACGAAAGGCTGTATATGACAACTGTAATTGAAAATGCTCTCCGGACAAAAATATTCGAGAGAACCGGGACCAAAGAGTACTGGCTGAATACCTCCGGTGATCCGGAAACCGTTACCCTTGACCTGAACAGTTTCCTCGACGAAAACGCAGCTTCGGCAGTGTCGATCCGGATGTACGGCGGCGCCGATGTGTTAAACCAGACCGCCGGAATCATTACCTCCCGGATGGCCGCCAAAGCCTGTCCCCCGCTCATGCTGCTCCAGGATGATCTTGAGGATGGCGCTCCGCTCGCAATGCAGGTACATGCGGTTTCCGGGATCGAGTCACAGCCGATCTATTTTAAAGACGAATTCACGGGACGTAGATTTGAAGACAAAAACGCGGTATACCTGATGCTCCGGGTACTTCCTGACGATGAAATCTCCGGTAAATTCGAACAGGCGGAAAATCTTTTCGCGAAGGCTGAACAAATCCTCCAGAATAACGGAACCGAGTTTGAAAAAACCATCAGAACCTGGCTTTACGCCGACGACATCCTCGCATGGTACGGCGACCTGAACAAAGCCCGTAACGCATTTTTCGAAAAGCACGATATTTACGACAAGCTGGTTCCGGCAAGTACCGGTATCGGGGCATGTAATCCCCAAGGCAGAGCAATGGCGACCCAGGTTCTGGCGGTAATCCCAAAAGACGACAGTACCGATATTCAGAAAGCGAATTCCCCCCTGCAGTGTCCGGCCCTGAATTACCGCAGTTCGTTCAGCAGGGCGGTGAAGCTTTCCGCCCCGGGCTACCAGCGGTTGTTCATTTCCGGGACCGCCAGCATCGATCCGGACGGCAACACCGTTAACCTGGGCGATACCCCCGCACAGATCGAACTGACGATGAAGGTTGTCCATGCCATTCTGAAAGACGCCGGATTCGACTGGAACAATGTTGCCAGCTCCATTGTTTATTTCAAATACCGCGAGGAATTCGATCTTTTCAACGAATACTGCCGGAAGCATCAGCTTGAACTGCCGCACGTCAAACTCCATGCCGACGTCTGCCGGGACAACCTGCTTTTCGAACTTGAACTAGACGCCATAAAATCAGCATGAACGAATGAGTTATCCCGAGGAAAACTGGCTCAACAGAATATCCCCGGCGGTAAATACGGCGGGAACAGGGCCGTGGCGGAAAAACTTCGTGGAACCGGCAAGGTATCTGTTTGACCATGAACTGGTGGCAGTAGCCGGGGGCAAATGCCGGGTTGAGATTTCCGGACGGATTTATAACCTCGATAACTTCAGTTGGATTATTATTCCCCCGGGACTTTCGCATACCAGCACCGCCCTTACCGGGGTAAAACGCTACTGGGTCCACTTCGACTGGTCATTCATCTCAGGAAAGACCATATCGGCTATCTGCGTTTATACCCCCGGCAAGCCTGACAAATCGCAGTTGCGCCCCGCTCCTGAATACGTGCCGTCAGAAATACAGCGCGGGAAACTTCCGGCTAATTCACCGGTCTTCCAACTCCTGGAAACACTGACTTTCCGCTGGAACTCCGACCATGAAATCGAACGCACAAGCTGCCGAGCGCTTTTCCTGGAAATCCTGCTGCGGCTGCTCTCCGGTAAACAGTCCGGGACAAAAAGTTCACTCCCGGAAAGCAAAATTGCCCGGCAGGTAAAAGCAGCCCTGGACCAGATGCCCGACCAGGGAGAAACCCTCCGCAATTATCTGGCAAACTTGCTCGAATATTCCTACGAGCATTTATCACGCGAATTCAAAAGAGTCTACGGCATCTCGCCGGTGGACTACTTGAATCTGCTGCGGATAGAGAAAGCGAAGCAGCTTTTGCAATCACCCCGGGCCGGTATTTCCCAGATTGCTTATGCCTGCGGATTCAACGATCCTACATACTTCGCACGGCTGTTTAAAAAACATACCGGCCTCTCCCCCAGCAAATTCCGGAACCAGCTGATTTGATGGCGGAAATTAATGTCATTAGGCTCAATCCGGGGACACCTCGCGGAGGAGTTTAATGGCCTCGGCATCGCCGTTTTTAGCGGCAAGGTTCAGCCATTCAATGCCCTTGCCGGAATTCTTTTCCGTACCGATTCCCTGGAGATAACAATAAGCAAGTCTGCGCTGCGCCCTGGAATTTCCCTGTTCAGCGGCCTTTCTGAACCAGAAAAAAGCCGCGCCAAGGTCCCTGGCAACGCCTTTGCCGTCGGCAAAATAACATGCCAGGTTGAACTGGGCATGGGCATCGCCCCGTTTGGCCGCTTCAAAAAAAAACCTGAAAGCGTTTTGCGGATTTTTCTTTCCCCCAATACCATCGGCGGAAAATACACCGAGTTTAAACAGAGCCCTGGCGTTACCCTGGGCGGCGGCTTTATCGTACCACCCGATGGCTTTTTCAATATCGATTTTAACGTACTTGTTGTTTGTTGAATAGTATTCCCCCATGCGGGTCTGGGCTTCGGGGAGTCCTTTTTCGGCGGTTTCCCGGAACATGACAAACGCCTTGTCCGGGTCCTGTTTCACGCCCTCCCCTATTTTATAGCACCAGGCAAGTTTGGCCTTGGCTTCGATGTCACCCAGTTTAACGGCCCGTCTGAGCCATAAAACCATCTCAGGAACGTTTTTGTCCACGCCCTTCCCTTCGTAATAACAGTCGGCGAGCAAACGCATGGATTCGGCGTCATTAGCTTTGGCGGCGACCTTTATCAACCTGAAAGCCTGTGAAAGCTCTTTTGGAGTTGGTTTTTCTTTTTGCTGAAGCAGTTTGCCAAGCTCCCTGAACGCGGGTTTAAACTCCTGCTTGCACAGGTCAATCAGGAGTTTTTTTGCCTTGCTGAAATCTCTGAATATGGGAGGAGTTTCCTGATTCTTGTCCGGAGAGATTCCGTTGGAATACATGATTGCCAAATTGAGTTTGGCGGGCATGACATTGTTTTCAGCGGCCTTTTTGTACCACTGAAACGCATGGTATTTACTTCGGTAAACCCCTTTGCCCTGCTCGTAACAGAGTCCGAGATTGAATTGGGCTACGGCATTGTTTTGTTGAGCGGCCCGGCGATACCAAATCGCCGCAAGGGTGTAATTTCTTTTCCGTCCGGCGCCGTAGAAATACTGGTTCCCCAGTTCAAGCTGGGCCTTAACGTCTCCTCCCTTGGCGGCCTGACGCAAAGCATCGGCGGGTTCGTCATCGTCAGCCGACAAGAAAACCGCGCAATGGCAAAACACCAATACGGCAATAAAGCAGGTAGCAAATTTCATCACGAACGTGGCCGGAACGGGAACCCGCCGCTTATTCAGCAAGAAACGCCTTCTCAAGATCAATAGCTGAATGCGCGTTGAGCGCGATCAGGGTCTTGGTATGGGTTATACCTTCGATATTGTGAGGCATCTGGTCGGCGATGATCGTCGAGAGCTGATGATTATCCTTTACCCTGACCATCACCACGAGGTCATATTCACCAGCTACGGTGTAGACTTCCGTAACGCCCTCGAGCGCCAGGATGTCTTCGATCACTTTTTTGAGCAGACTGCGTTCGACATTTACCAGTACGATTCCCGTTACCATTGCTTCTCCTTTAAAAAATTAGGTTTATTTTTTATTCACTTGAATCCGCGATAAATTAACTTAAAAGATGTAACATACTTAATATTAACACCTTACCGTGGTTTTCCTTTTTTTCACCCGTTGATTGAAACGGAAAATCCACGGTTCAAATATATTAAATTGTTCTTGCCCGGATTGCAAACCATTTAGGTTATTATTTGCCTATAGTACAGGTTTTAAAATTTTTAAAGTTTCTGAACCCGTAAGCTTTTACGGATATCCCCCAAAAATGGGGGCAAGGGCGTTCCGGGAATGTAAATTATTTTGCACTCTCACTTAGACAGAAGAGATCACCAATGCCCGGAGAAAAGTTAATTATGATCATATTTTTTGAGTAACCCAACTTGAAAGACGGGATGGATACCTTATCTTTCTAATGGATGTTTTTCTTTAGTAATGTTATTTTATGATAGATAGCAAGTTATCAATTGTCGGAGTAAAAAAGAAAAAATTGTTTAATAGAAATTTCATCAGGTATTCTCATAAGACGAAATGAAAAAGAAATACAATTTAGTACAATTTGCACCTATGTGGGCGTCAATATCCGGCACAACGGTAATTTACCATGTACGGAGATTATTTTACAAGTTATACCGATTTTTCGCGAACAAGGCATTTTTGCTGCTGCTTGCGATAACGGCCGGGGTCGGAATTGCTCAAAGTCTCTTTATACTGCACCACGAAGAAATTACATTGATCGAATTACCTTTCCTTTGTTTATTCAGGATTATAAATGATTTTGGCTTCTGTTGTCAAATTTTTCTGCTGATATTCATTCTTTTTACCGTTATATTCAAAAAGGCTTGGCTCTATTACGTTCCTGCTTCTATCCTCTTTACATTTGTCTATTTATATTTGTTATTTGACCTGGGGTTATATGCCTTCACAAGTTACAGATTCGATACGGCGTTTTTTGTTTTCCTGAAAACCCCGATAGAATTTCTGGGAACTGCGCGGTGGTATGAATTGATGACCGCGTTTTTCTTTCTCACGTTAACCTTGTTTCTGGTATTCATTTCATGCAGGTTTTTCCTGAAGTTGTTCAAATGCAGAAATCTGAATTCAAAGCATTTTTTTTGTTTGCTGTTTTTTTCCGTTGTTCCTTTTTCAATCAATCTTGGCTTACCTGAGCTTTATTCGGAACGTTTTAATAATGTGGCGCTGAGAGAACAAGTTAAGCTATTCCATGAAAACTTTAATTTGTTTGATTCACACGAAATGCATGGGAAAAAGCTTGCCGTTCCCTATGCTGATTTTCAGAACGAAATCTACGAACGGATATCCGCCAAATATCCGCTGATGAAAAGGACAAAGGGATTCACCGGAGAAAAGAACTTCGAAGTGGAGATAGATAAAAACAATCTTCCACATGTAATCATTATTCTCGTGGAATCATTCAGGTCCTTAAACCTTGTGAATGTTGGGTTCCAGTATCCCCAGATAGGGAAATGCTTTAATGAATTAACCAAAGAAGGTGTGCTTTTCACTGATTTTTACAGCAACGGAACTCACTCGCCCCGTTCCCTCGTCGCTACCTTGTGCGGACTTCAACCATTGTACAAATCGCGCACCATTCAGAATCATTTTTACGATATGCAGTTAAAGTCTCTGCCGGAAATATTCAAAGAGATAGGCTATCAGACCATCTATGCACAAGGTTGCAATACTAAATTTGCACAAAAAATCGTTTTTATGGATAGGTTGGGATTCGACGAACGGTATGGCCTGTCACATATTAAAGAAAAAAATAATCTGAATTATTCCGCATGGGGGGCTTATGATGAGGATCTTTATAGCTTTTACCTTGACAGGCTCATGGAAAGCGACAAAAAAGGCAAAAAAGTTTTTTCCGTCCTGTTTACCGTAAGTTCACATGTTCCCTTCACGGTTCCGAACAAATTTATTCCCTCTATTAAAGATGATGGCTCCTCGAATAAATTCCGCACACATTATATGCAAACTCTGGAATATGCGGATTTCACGTTAGGTAATTTTATCAGTAACTTAAAGAAGCACAAGCTCTACGATAAATCTCTGATCATCATTCTGGGTGACCACGGATGGGGAACTTACGAACATACCTGTAAAACCAATATGGCAAAAGGACTTTACGGAGAATTTGTCTGGGTTCCCTGTCTGCTGTTGGCTCCGGGCAGACTTAAAAAGAGCGTCATTGTGGACGAAGTAGCGTCACAAGTGGATATTATACCCACGCTTCTGGATATTTTCGGTATCCGGACACTGAACAACGCCACCGGCAGAAGCCTGATGAGAAAAAACAAAAAAGCAAACGCATACTTCAACTGTCCGATCGGCAAAAAACAAATGGGAATGAAGCAAGGGAAGTACAAGCTTATATACAAGGAGTTTACCGGGAAAGTGGAATTATACGATATTAGCAAAGACAAGCGGGAAAGAAACAATCTTGCAAAACTGTATCCTGAAATTGCGGAAAGAATGAAAGCCGAAGTCATAATGCTGAATCATTACATGACCGGGCTTTATATGCAAGACAGGATATTCGACGATAAATACGGTATTCACGAAAAAGCGCAAATTAAATCGTCAAGTACCCCGGAAACTTCACGTAAGCCGGCGATTTGTCAGAAATAAGCATGTGATGTATATTCCCCGGATGGATTTATTTCTACCGGGGATTTTTTATGCGCTTTTTAAGATTAGGGTCGGCAGGGATGCGCGGCGAGATCGGGGCAGGTCTCACCACGCCGCTGATCATTGACTTCGCTTCCGCGCTCGGAACTTATCTCGATGGCGGTAAAGTTGTAATCGCTACTGACACCCGGTTTTCCTCAAACATGGTCAGGCACGCGGTTATTTCCGCGCTGCTAAGTTGTGGCTGTGAGGTTGTCGATGCCGGAATCGCTCCTGCTCCGGTCCTGCACTTCGCCATCCCTTACATCGAAGCCGACGGCGGCGTCCTGATCGGCGCGGGACATCATCCCGATGGCTGGAACGCGATTGTGCCGCTGGCCGCCAACGGCGCATATTTCAATGCCGTTCAGCAACAGGCGCTTCTGGACATCTATCACTCCCGCCGCTACCGCCAGAGCCGTTGGGATGATTTCGGCGAAATGGAATCAACTAGCGAAAAAATCGTCGAGGGTTATCTTGACGAACTTTGCGGCAATCTGGACGTCGATGCCATCCGCGACAGAAATTTCAAGGTGGTTGCCGACTTCTGCAACGGCTCCGGGGCTCTGTTGAGCGAACGTTTTTCAGACCGGCTTGGAATCGATATGATCCCCATCAACGATGTCGATACCGGGGTGCTTCCGCACGACCCTGAACCTCGGCCGCGAAGCTCAACACAGGTACAGTCGCTGCTTAAACCGCTCCGGGCCGATGCCGGGTTCGTTTTCAATAGCGACATGAGCCGCGCGGCAGTGGTAAGCAGTACCGCCGAAACTCTCTCGGAAGAATATACTTTTCCGCTGGTTGCCGACCACGTGCTGGTCGAATCCGGTTCCGGCGCCATGGTGGTGACTAACACCTGCACCACCCGGACCCTCGACGATGTGGTGGCAAAACACAAAGGCGTACTGGTTAAAACCAAAGTGGGACAGGCCCAGGTGATCGACAAGATGCTGGAAATTAATGCCGACCTTGCCGGAGACGGCAGCGGCAGCGTGGCGCTGGGCAGTTTCATCCCCGGTTTCGATGGCTTTATGATCATGGGCAAAATCCTGGAATGCATGGCGTTGCGGAACGTAACCTCCGCCGAACTCGCGGCCGCGCTTCCCCGTTATCACATCGTTAAACGTAAAATTGAGTGCCAGAGCGCAAACGCCTATACGCTGCTGCGTGGCATCCAGAATCAGTTTCCGGACGCGGAACTTTCCGAGGATGACGGCATCCGGTTCGACTGGCCGGACGGCTGGGTACACCTCCGGGCGTCATCCACCGAACCGGTAATCAGGATGATCCTGGAATGGAAAACCAAAGCAGAAGCCGAAGACCGCGCAAGCTACATTCGCGGACTTCTCGAAAGGCTGGTGGCGGAATGAAAAAACCTTACAACCTGAAAGTAAGTGTCAGCGGAGTCCGGGGGATTGTCGGGGAAACCTTCACCCCGTCATTGGTAGCCGGTTTCGCGGCGGCATTCGGCGAGTATGTCGGACGCGGCAAGGTGGTGGTTGGCCGTGATACCCGTCCCACCGGCCCGATGGTGGAACACGCGGTAATCGCCGGATTGTTGTCGGTAGGATGCCAGCCGGTCCTGATAGACATCGCTCCCACGCCAACCGTCCAGATAGTGGTTGATTCGCTCAACGCCAACGGCGGCATCGCCATCACCGCCAGTCACAATCCGGTAGAGTGGAATGCGCTGAAATTCATCAGCCGCTCGGGAATTTTTCTAAATTACAACGAGGCCGCCGAACTCCTGGATGTTTACAACCAGCCTGACCGCCGCTATATGTACGAAAAAGACTTCCGGAACATCCACACCCAGGATAATCCTTTTGAACTCCACGAAAAGCGGATTTTTAAACATGTCGACTGCGAAAAGATCAGGTCGCGCAAGTTCACCGTGGCTGTGGATTGCTGTAACGGGGTAGGAGCAGTGTTCAGCCGTCCGTTCCTTGAAAAACTTGGCTGTAAAGTGATTTCCGTAAATGATGAACCGGACGGCATTTTCCGGCGTAAACCCGAACCCGTCGCGGAAAATCTTACCGATCTGAGTGAAGCCGTAGTGAATAATAAATGCGACCTGGGCGTCGCACAGGACCCCGACGGCGACCGCATTGCATTTCTGGATTCAAACGGTGAACCCGTAGGCGAACAGTATTCGCTGGTGCTGGCCGCCGAACACGTACTGTCAAAAACTCCCGGAAACACCGTTGTGAATATCCAGACCACCAAGGCGTTCGACGATATAGCGAAAAAATACGGCTGTCCGGTGACTTACTCCAAGGTTGGCGAAATCAACGTAACCGAAAAGATGCTTGCTCAAAATGCCGTGATCGGCGGCGAAGGCAGCAGCGGCGGCGTGATCTGGCCTGCCGTTCATCCCTGCCGCGACAGCTTTACCGCCATGGCGCTGGCGCTGGAAATGATGGCGGAGCGGGAAATGAGTTTTACCGATATCGCCAATACCATGCCGCGGTATTACTCGGAAAACCGGAAATTCAAATGTTCCGCCGAAAAAGCCCAGACGCTGGTAAGAAAACTTATCCGTAAATATGCCGGGGACAACCCTATCACCCTCGACGGGCTCCGGATCAACTGGGACGACGCCTGGGTTCTGATCAGACCATCGAACACCGAACCGGTAATCCGAATGACCGTGGAAGCGCGCAACCCGGAACGCACCGCGAAACTGCTCGCGGAATTCGAACAGGAAATATCCGCCGCTATCAGCGGTTGATCTTTCTACAATCCATTACCGGAAACTATTCCGTTTCCTGTACTCATATAACATTTTTCTGGAATAACCTGAATTATTCATAAAACGAGGATGCGATGCGAAAACGTGTTCATTCAGCAAGGTTTCGGTGGCCCGGAGGCATACTTGCAAGGTATGTCGAGGATGCAACCGGGGGCTTGATGGCTAACAGGTTGTAGCAGGACACGTAATGCGTCACTCTGTCGATGCATTTTTCATTTGCTCGCTATCGCCACCCGATCTTATGCCACGCTTTGAGTATTCCCAAGCCCGGTAAACCGGGCGAAACAAGACAGCCCATGGCGCAAGCCGTGGGTTATTAACGGGCCACACCATTTCAGCCCCGAAACGGGGCGGCACAAAAACGAGTGGAATTCTTGTGTCGCCCCGCTTCGGGGGCTGAAAATTTATTTTGATTCAATCCCATATCTGGCGATATGGGCTATCTTGTCACGCTCATTTCATGAGCTGAAAACAACCCCGTAAACATTACTGCCAACCAAACTGACCGGTTACCAGGACACCTCTTTTTTTATGAATAGTTCAGGCTGAACTATTGACAATATCATGAATAATACTTATAATTTATATGGTTACGTAAACAACATTTGTGCCGGCATAAAGGAAAGTATGATGAAAGTACTTAATTTGACTGTGTCCCCGGATACTGTCCATATAAAAAAGAATTTTACGCTGATAGAATTATTGGTAGTAATCGCGATAATATCGATACTGGCGGCAATGCTGCTTCCAGCGCTTAAAAACGCCCGGGAAGCTGCACTTTTTTCTGAATGCAAAAATAATATCAGGTCCATCACCCAGGCGTCCCAGCATTATACCGACGATTATGACGGCTGGTTCACAAACCTTAAGGCCGATTCCCCGGATTATCCGGAATACTGGGACAGAAATATGGTCCCGTATATTTATCCTGACGAACCGATCGAGGCTGACCAGAATAAAAGAAAGTATCAATTTCCGATTTTCTGGGATTGCCCGGCCATCGATACCAGGCATTTTCAGTATTCATCTGATATAGCCTATGGGATGAATAAAGAAGTTTTTTATTCCATGGTTCCATACATTGGCACTTATGATTCTTATGACCGACCGTTCAAAATTTCCAGGATGCGTAATCCGTCAAGCATTATTGAGATTGCGGACAGCGCGTCAGCCATCGACGGAACCGGCAGCGGTGATGACCGCGGTTACTGGATATCCTACCGCAACGATCACAAGGGAACTCCTCATTTCCGTCATTTGAACCAAGCGGGGGTATCGTACTTCGATGGCCACCTGGAAGGTAAAAGGTACAATGACATCATGGGCGCATCGAACAACTACACCCTCCGCGACAGCATCTGGCGTTCATACTGAAAACTGTTTTCTGTAGTCCAGGATCAGTTGAAGGCAAATATTCAGTGTGGTTATAGGATTTCCTTTATTTTATGTTGTTTCGTTGCAATCTGATGCAACCTGATGTATTTATATATTCAAAACATCTCATTCAAGTAAATTTTCGTGATTACCGGGCTGTATTTCGGAACATCAAGTTTTTATCTTTTTGAAACCCGGTGAAATCGGATATAAATTTCATCTTCATTTTTTAAGGAATACTCCATGCAGACACGATCGTTAATACCGGAACCGCGAAAGTGTGTTCCGAAAGACGGAAACTTTGAACTGACTTCCGGGAGCAGAATCATTTCCGACAGTGAAGGCGCGAAAGAATCCGCCATGCTGTTGGCTGAATATCTGCGCCCGGCCACCGGTTTCGAATTGCCGGTTGTAAGTGACAAATCACCTGAATCCGGCGACGTCATCCTCATTGAATCCGGCGACGATGCCGAGGATGAATCCGGGTTCGTCAATGAAAAATACCAGCTTGAAGTTGCTGACGGCATCCTGAAACTCCAGGCGGAAAACGCCACGGGACTGTCACGGGCGGTACAGACGGTCAGGCAGCTTTTCCCGGCGCAAATCTTCGCGGATTCGGCACAAACCGGGATTGCGTGGAGCTTCCCGGCCGCGGAAATAGAGGACGAACCGGAATTCCGCTGGCGCGGCATGATGCTGGATGTTGCGCGGCATTTTTTCAATGTCGATGAAGTTTGCCGGATGATCGATCTCTTTGCCCTCCACAAATTTAATATTGTCCATTTGCACCTGACCGACGACCAGGGCTGGCGGATCGAGATCAAGCGTTATCCACGGCTTACGGAAGCCGGATCGGTGCGCGAATGCACCCTGGCCGGACATTATAAAAGTACTCCGCGTAAATATGACGACACTCCGCATGGGGGGTATTTCACTCAGGAAGACATCAAAAAAATCGTGGAATTTGCCGCCCGCAGGCATATCACCGTGGTCCCGGAAATCGACATGCCGGGGCACATGCAGGCGGCCATCGCGGCCTACCCGGAACTTGGCAACCATCCGGAATTCCAGCTCGGACTGCGCTGTCTCTGGAGCATCAGCAAGCACATCCTGAATGTGCGGGAATCGACCGTGAAGTTCATGAAAAACGTGCTGGCGGAAGTCATCGGCCTGTTTCCGTCGCGCTTCATTCATATCGGCGGCGACGAAGCCCTCAAAGAGGAATGGGAACTGAGCCGCGAAGCCCAGGAACTGATGGCCGAACGCGGTTTGAAAAATGAAGACGAACTGCAAAGCTGGTTCATCGGCGAGGCGGGAAAATACATCGCTTCGCGCGGCCGCCGGCTGATCGGCTGGAGCGAAATCATGGAGGGCGGCCTTGCCGAAGACGCCGCAATCATGAGCTGGCACAACGAACTCGCCGGGATCGAAGCGGCAAAACTCGGCGCCGACGTGGTCATGGCCCCCTGCCAGTACACCTATTTCGACTTTTACCAGGCCGACCCGGAACATGAACCGCTGGCCATCGGCGGCGACCTGCCCTGCGAAAAAGTCTACCGGTTCAACCCGGTCTTCAAGGATATTCCCCAGGAAAAAAGAAAACATATTCTCGGCGGTCAGGGCAACCTCTGGACTGAATACATGGCTTCGCTGGACTACGTGGAATATATGGCTTTCCCCCGCGCCTGCGCCCTGGCTGAAACCTTATGGACATCCCCGCAAGACCGCTGTTTCGCCGGATTCCGCGACCGTCTGAATCAACACCGGGAACGCCTGAATACATTAAAAGTCAACGCTCATCCGTTACCGTAACGGATTTGAAAGGAAAAAATGCAGAAAAGAAAATACCTTGCGGTTTGCGCCCATCCGGACGACATGGAAGTCCGGATGGGAGGAACTATTATCAAGCTGGCTAAGGCCGGTCATGAAGTCAGGATAATTTCCATGACTAACGGCAACGCCGGACATTTTGAGGGAAAGCCCGGTAAGTTGGAGGCACGCCGGAGAATGGAAGCTGAACGCGCGGCAAAAATCGCCGGAGTGTCCGTTTACGACATCTGGGATATTCCCGACGGCCATCTGGAAGTAAACCTGGAAAACCGGGAACGGCTGATCGGACAGATCCGTGAGTTCGCTCCGGACGTTCTGTTTACCTTCCGGACCTGGGACTACCATCCCGACCATCGCGCGGCGGCCCAGCTCGCCCAGGACGCATCTTATCTGGTAACCGTGCCGCTGTACTGTCCGGAGTTCCCGGTCCCGGAGCAGGCCCCGGTGATCCTTCTCACCTACGACGAATTTACAAGCCCGTGCCTGTTCAAACCTGAAATCGCGGTTCGGATCGACAAGGTAACTGATAAAAAATCCGAGTTGCTGGCATGTCATGAATCACAGTTTTTCGAATGGCTGGCATTTGACCGTTTCTCGCTGGACGAAGTGCCGCAAGAACACAAGAAACGGCTGAAATGGCTGAAAAAAGTATGGATGGAAAAAGACCGGACTCAAGCAAAAAAATCAAAGAAGCTCATAGAGAAGCGTTACGGTAAGAAAGCCGGAAAGTGTGAATACGCCGAAACTTTTGAGATATCCGAATACGGCCGGATTCCCGAAAAAGAAGAACTGAACGAACTCCTTCCGGAGTGAATTGCGGTTGTTTTTATCAAAGGTTGTTGAAATTTGACAGCCTTTAAGATCAATGGTAGGGTAATACGTTGATTTGTAAACCAGTAAACAGAAAGCGGAGGAGGTGATTTTTACGGGATTTTTGGAATATTCACATTGAAACTGAACTAGTAGTAGAAGATGGAAAAAGGAGGAACTACGGATGAAAATTCGAAGTATCGCTATTTTCGCAGTCATAATGACTGTTGCTGTTGGAACCTGGGCCGCGGAAACTTACAAACAGGCCTGGACTGAAGGAATTAAACAATTTAAAGCGAAAAAATACGCCGAGGCGGAAAAAACATTCGCGGAAGCTGTCACACTGGCAAAAAGCGCGGGTGAAAAATACAATTCAATGTATTATCAAGCCGACTGTATGCGGCGGAAACGTAAATTCGCCGATTCGGTTAAAGTGCTTGATGAGTTGCTTAAAGTCGAAGGACTCAGCAAGGGGCAAAAAGACAGCGCCTACAGCGCTTATCTGCACAATATCTACCGGCAGGGAAAGAAAAAATATCCGGAAGTACTAACCGAAGCAGATAAAACCATTGCCGACGCTAACGCTTCCAACTCGATGAAACTCACTTCCTGCTATCTCGGTTATCAAGCCGCCAAAAGGTTAAAAAAATACGACCAGGCCATTGAATACGCCAAGAAACTGGCTGATTATGATAAGAATCTCAAGGGAACCTGGAATGCCCGAAGCATGACCTATCAGGCGGAAGCGCTTCGGTATAAGAAAGAATATCAGCAGGCGCTTGATGTGCTTCCTGAAGAAAAAATCGCTAAAATGCATCCTCATCGGCAATTCGAGGCTTATATGCAGCGCGGATACGCCTATGAAAATATGAAGAAATATCCGGAAGCCGTAAAGGAAAATGATAAAGCGGTAAATGCAACCGACCATAAAAATCAGCAAGCTGATGGAAAAATTCGCAAAGGGATCAACCTGGCCAGAATAAAAAAATATCCGGAAGCGGTTGCGGTTTATACGGATATTTGCGAAATGGATAAGGTTCATCCCAGCAAAAAAACAATTGCGGCAGTTTATGCCATCGAAGCTCTCAATGCCGCCGGTAAACCGGAAGAAGCTATTGTCTGGGGTGAAAAACTTGACAAAGCTAAAAACAATTACTGGAAAACCCGCGGTCTGCTGAAGCTTGGAAATTCCTACGAAAAACAAGGAAAAGCTGACAAAGCCAAGGAAGCATATCAGAAAGCGTTGGATGAAACTAAAACCAGTTGGGTTAAAAAAACCTGTGAAAAGCTAATAAAGAGAATTGACGCAAAAAAGTAAAAAGAATACATATAAATTAAATTGCCAGTGTGACTATTTTTCAGTTACACTGGCAATTTTTTTTCGGAAAGAATCCTTCATCAGGAAATTAATATCGAATTGCGGTCTAAAAGCAAGTAATGATTGCAATTCGGTATTAATTATTGTTGCTTTTAGCTTTACCGGAAGGCTTAACCGGAGGCTTGATTTTACCGGGCTTTTCAGGTGGAGAGGACTTTTCTTTTGCCGGGGGAGCCACCGATTTTACCGGTTTCAACTTGGTTTTGGCGGAAGGAGCCTTGCTCAGGAGATCAGCGGTTTTTGGAATACTTTTTACCGGGGACGCTTTCGGAATATTCTTGAGTGACGGAGGTTTGACGGTTTCCGGTTTAACCTGGATTCCGGCCTTGACTTTCTGGACACCACCGCAAACCACCATGTCCCCTGCTTTCAGACCGGAGGAAATCACCCGGAATTCATTATACTTCGCTCCGGTTTTAACTATCCGGAGTTCGGCCTTGTTGTCTTCTCCTATCACGTATACATGCACTCCAATCTGACTCTGGATAATTGCGGTTTCAGGCACAAGCATTGCATCGGGAATTTTTCCGTAAATCACCCTGACCGGAACATATTGGCCGGGGATAAGGTCGTAATCGTTTTTTCCGAAAAGATACTGATTGGCGATGATGGCCCTGGAGTTGATGCAGTCGGTGGTTGAATCGATTAGATAGCTCATATAGTCAATTCTGCCGGTTTTACTGAAGAGTTTGCCGTTCGGCAGGAAAACCTGGACCGCGATATCCTTGGTGGGGAACAATCTCCCTTCATGCCCCAGCAGCTGCATTATGTACCCTTCTTTGCGGCTGATGCTGAAATAGATATATACGGGGTCCATCTGGACGATGGTGGTAAGTGTGTCCTGTTGTTTGCGGATCAGGTTTCCGACGTCGATATAGGTTCTCTGCACATGCCCGGAAATCGGGGCGGTTATGTTGGTGTAGCCGAGATTGAGTTGGGCATTGATTATATCCGCATGGTCTCTTTGCACCGCCGCCAGCAGCTGGTCACGCTGTGACACGAACTGCTGCATTTTTTCTACGGAAGTGGCGTCTTCCGCCGTCAGAGTTTCATAACGCTTAGCCTGGATCTGGGCGAATTTCAGCTTATTCATGTCAACATCACATTGTGAGGTGACCGCCGCGAGTCTTGCCTGAAACGGTTTGGGGTCGATCAGGTAGAGCGGCGTACCAACCTTGACATAGCTGCCTTCCTTGAAGTAGCGTTTTTCAATATATCCGGACACCCGGGGAATAATGTCTACCTTCATTACCGCGCCAACCGTGCCGCTGAGGTCAATGTACATTGGAACGGTATGGGTGATTACAGGCATTACCTTTACTTCCGGAATTTCCGGTTTGGATGGCGCCGGGGATTTACCGCATCCGCCTGTAAAAACCAAAAACGCGAACAATCCCGGTAAAACCCATAACCGGAACTTATTTAGCTGAATTTTCATTGCTGTTTATCTCCTTGCCGCATTTCACGCAACTTTTGAATGGTATAATAAAAGACTGGAACGAAAATAATCAGGATCGTGGCGATCAACAGTCCGCCAACCACGGTAGTGCCAAGCGACTGCCTGGCTTTGGCTCCCGCCCCGGAAGCGATCACCAGCGGAATCAGGCCGATCACAAAAGCCAGTGCGGTCATCAGTATCGGCCGCAGCCTGATCTTGGCGGCATTGAGCGCTGAATCCAGAACCGAATGGCCCTGTTTGTGCAGGTCACTGGCGAATTCCACGATCAGGATACCGTTCTTCGCGGTCAACCCAATCAGCATAACCAGCCCGATCTGGCCGTAAACATTCAGGTCCATCTGCCTGACCCAGAGCGACAGCACCGCTCCGAGCAGTCCCAAGGGCACGCCAAGCAGCACCATGATGGGCATGGTCCAGCTTTCGTATTGTGCCGACAGCACCAGGAACACGAAAATCAGCGACAGGGCAAAGATGAAAGGCGCTAGGTTTCCGGCTTGCAGCTGCTGATAAGTAATGTTGGTCCATTGGTAACCGAATCCTTCCGGCAAAACGTCCTTCGCAAGTTTTTCCATCGCATTGATGGCCTGCCCCGAACTGTAATTCGGGGCGCTGGAACCGTTTATGGCAATAGAGTCATATTCGTTGTAATGCGGAATATTGTACGGGCCCAGCGTGGGTTTGACACTGACCAGGGTGCTGACATCGACCATTTTTCCTTTGGCGTTGCGAACTTTCAGCCTGTCGATATCCTTGACCTGACTTCTGGCGTCATCTTTCGCCTGGAGATACACCCGGTAAATCCGCCCGTATTTGTTGAAGTTGTTAACGTACATTGAACCAAGGTTGATCTGCAGCGTGTTAAATAAATCACTGAGCGATATCTGCATGGTTTTGGCCTTGAGCCGGTCGATATCGAGATACTTTTGCGGGGTATTCATGCTGAAAGTTGTGTAAACCCTGGCAAGGTCGGGACATTTCCGGGCATTCTCCACAAAGTTTTTCGCAACCTTGGCAAGGGGCTTGACGCCCTGACCATTCAAATCCTGGATTTCAAAAGTAAAGCCGCCTGTGGAACCCAACCCCGGAATCGGCGCGGCATTAACTACCATCGTTAAAGCGTTGGGAATGACCGCAACTTCCTTGCGCAATCTGGTCATAATGGCTTCAAGGCTGGTTTTCGGGGTCGTGCGTTTTCCCCAGGGCTCGAGAATAACGATTACAAAGCCGCAGTTTGGCTGTTTGATCGAATCAATAATACTGTATCCGGAAACTTCCAGCACATGAGCTACGCCGGGAAGTTTTCCGGCAATGGCGCTGATTTTCCCGGTAACTTCTTTAGTCCTGGCAATGGTCTGTCCCTCCGGAAGTTCCACCATCGTAAAGAAAAATCCCTGGTCCTCTTCGGGAACAAACGCAGTGGGGGTCCGCATCAGCAGCAGCGTGGCAACCACGCACAAACCGATAAAGACCGCAATCGTCAGGGGCCAAACTTTGATTATGGCCTTAACGCATAGTGAATAAAAATTCGCGAGCCAGCTGAAAAAACCGTTGAAAACCCGGAACGGCAAAATGGGGCGGCCTTTACGGGCC
Organism: Victivallales bacterium; assembly: GCA_963678815.1. Classification (GTDB taxonomy): domain Bacteria; phylum Verrucomicrobiota; class Lentisphaeria; order Victivallales. Next base: position 264,575 of record OY787460.1, on the reverse strand, counting down.
TTCATGAACACCGCGCACAAAGCCGGACTCAGGGTCAGTGAGTTGATGCCCGACAAACCCACGGAAATAGCAATTGTCAGCGAAAACTGGTTGTAAAGCATTCCGGTCATTCCCGGAATAAAAGCGATAGGAACGAACACCGCCATCAGCACCAACGTTGTGGCCACAATCGGGCCGCGCACCTCTTTCAGCGCTTCCGCAGTCACTTCCTTCAGGGGTTTGCCGGGGGATTCTTCCAGCCGCCTGCTGACATTTTCCACCACCACGATGGCATCGTCAACAACCAGCGCTACGGCCAGGACCAATCCCAGCAGACTCAGGGTGTTGATGGAAAATCCAAGGATTGCCATGAAGACGAAAGTTCCGATCAAAGCCACGGGCACGGCAATAGCGGGAATCACCGTTGCCCGGAAGCTCTGCAGGAACAAATAGATAACCAGAATTACCAACGCGATTGCTTCAAGGAGGGTTATAATTACATCTTTAACCGAGGCGTCGATAAATTTGGTGGTATCGTAACACATTTCCCAGGCTACGTCGCCGGGAAAATTCTTTTCAAGCTGCTTCATGGCGCTGATCACGTTTTTCCTGATCTGGAGACCATTGGCATTGGCAAGCTGAAAAACCACTACGGTTGCCGTGGGGTTGCCGTCGATTTTGGTGTCCCAGTCATACTCCTCGGCGCCGAGTTCCACCTTGCCGACATCACCGACCGTGACTACCGAACCATCGGGGTTGGCTTTGATAATGATATTCTTGAACTGTTCAACCTGCTTGAGCCTGCCGAGAGTATTCAACTGATATTCAAAAACCTGATCGGACGGCGCCGGCGCCGCTCCAAGTTTCCCCGCCGCCACCTGCTGATTCTGTTCTTTTACCGCGTCCATAACCTCCGTGGCGGTAAGTCCCAGATTGTTAAGTTTGTATGGATCAAGCCAGATTCGCATTGCATATTTACTCAACCCGAAATTAGTGATGGTGGCTACGCCGGGAATCCGGCTTAACACGTCGGTAATGTGGATATCGGCATAATTCTGGAGAAAACGGGCGTCATACGTGCCTTTCGGGGAAATAAGGTTGATGGCCAGCAGCATGTTCGAGGAATACTTGTTGATGGTTAATCCTACCTGCTTCACCTCATCCGGGAGTTCCGCCATGGCCTGGTTGCATCGGTTCATCACGTCCATCTGGGCGATGTCCTGGGAATAGCCGGTCTCGAAAGTGATGTTGATGGTACAATCGCCGTTGTTGGTGCTGCTTGACGACATGTAAATCATACCGGGAGCGCCGTTAATCTTTTCTTCAAGGGGAGTGGTAACGGTATCCGATACAACCTGGGAGCTGGCTCCGATGTACTGGGTTGTCACCTGCACTTGGGGAGGAACCAGCGGCGGATACTGCGCCACCGGCAACACGAATATACACACGCCACCCGCGAGGATCATTATCAAAGCAATCGCCGCCGCGAAAATCGGACGGTTGATGAAAAAATTCATAACTACTCCAGAACCTTTACCGCAACTTTACTGTCAACGGAGTGTTTTTCAAGCGGGATAATCCGCAATTAACCATTTACCAATCGCGCCGTCGCCGAAATCTTACCTGATCCTCAAAATCTCACTTGTCACAAATAGCTTTTAGATTGCAGTTCGGTATAACATATGAATTAGACATCAATTATGGTATATTTATCCATTTCAATATTAGTCAAATTGCTTATTATATGAATAAGTAAAAGTATTTTAATGAAATGCATCAATATCGGCCTAACCGCTTGCGGAAAAATCACATGCGCCGCCTCTGGCGGAAAGCATAATTAGCGCGCAATATTGATTATATGACAACAGGAGGGATTCAGCATGGCTTCCTTCAATGCGAATTTCGTCAAGGCTGCCCGGTTTGAGCGTCCGGAATATATCCCCATGAAATTTTCCATCAACGTTTCGTGCGGGCATCATTACCCGGATGGGGCGTTGGAGGAATTGGTGGAATCTCACAAGTTCCTTTTTCCAAAACCCTTATCTCCTAATTGGAAAACTATCCCGGCAACTGCTGACGCGGATACTCCTTTCATTGATGCGTGGGGATGCAAGTGGGTCACCTCCGATTCGGGGATTACGGGAGTTGTCAGCGAACATCCGTTGGCCAATTGGAACGCTCTCGACAACTTTACGCCACCGGACCCGGACAAAACCAACGGGCGTCACGTCATGGACTGGGAGAGGATCAGGAATAATTTCCGGTTACTCCGCGAAACCGGAGAACCAAGGTTCGGATCCCTTGACCACGGGCATACGTTTCTACTGCTGTGCAATCTGCGCGGATATGAAAATCTTATTTTTGACATGATCGATGAAGAACCGCGGCTGAAGCAGCTGATAGAAATGGTCGAAAATTATAATCTGGAAATAGTCCGGCATTACGTCGATGCCGGAGTGACTTTGATGCGTTACCCGGAGGATCTGGGTATGCAAATCGGCCCAATGCTCTCACCCGATAATTTCCGGAAATATATCAAGCCCAGCTATCAGCGGCTGATGGAACCGGCGCGTCAAGCCGGATGTATTATTCACATGCATTCAGATGGCGACATTCGTAAGCTTGCCGGCGACCTGATCGATGGCGGGGTGAAGGTGGTCAACCTTCAGGACCTGGTCAACGGTATCGACTGGATCAGGAACAATCTGAAAGGCAAAGTGGCTATCGACCTGGATATCGACCGCCAGAACATTACCAGCCAAGGCCCCCCGGAACAGATCGACACCCTTATCCGGGAAGAAGTGGAAAAACTCGGAAGCAGGGAGGGAGGACTGTCGATGATCTACGGACTTTATCCCGGAATACCGCTGGAAAACGTCAAGGCCGTTATGGACGCCATGGAAAAATACGCCGGATATTATTCCTGATGTTTCCGCTTTGGAATATTTTTTGTGCCGCCCAGATATGCGGGTAGCTTGTCCAATTGGCCTTTAAGGAGACCGTCAATATAGTTGTCAGGTTCAATTCTGGTCTTATCGATACACCGGAAGCGCCAATTGAGCATAGCTCTGTTTAATTCTTTCAATGTATTGCTCTTTCCGGGAACGGCGCTGAGATCATTCCATTCCCAGGGATCGTTTTCAAGATCGTACAGTTCCTCATTGCCGCCGGATGATAGAATGTATTTGTATTTGTCGTTGCGAACGGCAAAAAAGTGAGGTCCGTTTCCGTAGAATTCTTCGGTGAACGCAAATTGCCTGGGGCAGTGTTCCCGGTCAAGTGCGGGGGCAAGCAGACTGGTCCCCTGTACCCCCCGGGGACATTCCGCACCCGTTAATTCGGCTATTGTCGGAAATACGTCAATGGATTCCGCCAAAGCATTGACCGACCGGGGAGAAAACCTTGCCGGATTATTGATAATCAGCGGAACATGAACCAATGACTGGTCGACGGACATGCCTTTACCGACACAATTGTAGTTGCCCATGAAATCACCATGATCGGAAAGAAATATAATTACCGTATTGTCCCTCAAACCCGCGTGATCCAGCGCCTGGACAAGCTTTCCTGCGTTCCGGTCCATCAGGGTCACCATTGAATAGTAGATTGCCAGGGCGGATTTAAGCACTTTATCGTTACGGGCAAGTTTCCCCCTGGTTTTCATGTAGAGCTGGCGCTTGTACGGTTTTGAGTTCAGCAGCGCATCTTCCGGGGCTTTCGGCAGGGAGATATCGTCGGGATCATAAATCCGCGGTTCGTCGAAAGGATAGGTGCATGGACCATGCGGAGCTTCAAAACTCATGAAAAGCATAAAGGGGGTTTCCGGGTTTTGATGTTCATGGATGAACCTTTCACCAAGATTGCCGAGAACATTGGTAGCCCAGTCTTTGGACGGAATTTGAGAGGTTCCGTGGCATAAATCCTTGACCGGCATGCGCTCGGGATATTTAATGTCAATGCCTTTGGCTTTCAGGTAATGATTGTAGTGGGGGTAAAGATCGAAAATGTCATCCCATTCCGCACGATTTATTGAGTGGGTTTTGCCGTAATAGGCCGTTCTGTAACCTTGGTCCTTTAAAAAACGCGGAATGGTGAAATGGGATTCCGGGTAATATTTCATGTTGTTGTTCAGCAATCCGTGGGCGCTGACGTATTTACCGGTATGCAGCGACATGCGGGACGGGCAGCAGACCGGATTTTGCGACGTGCAGTTTTCAAATTTTACGCCGGTTGCCGCCAATGCATCGATGTTAGGCGTTTTAACGATCGGATTTCCGTAACACCCAACCGCCCTTGCGCCAAGGGTGTCGGGATATATTACCAGGAAATTCGGCTTTTTTGAACTGCCGGACATTCGTTTAATTTCCCAATTTATTTACAGTTCAATGATTTTCGAACAATTGTCTTCAACTTTTTTTCTGTTGATTTCAATTCCCAATCCGGGTTGCTCAACAATGGTTATTTTACCGCCGATTATGGGAAAGGGAGTAACAACGGTCGCGTCTTTCGGGACATCGTATTCCTCGGACGCCGGACCGTTGAGATAGGTGCAAAAACTGATATCCTCGCAGGGGCGGTCTCCGCCGATTACCCCGGCGAGAAGCTGAAAAGCCGAGTTGCCGATCCCGAGCAGGTACATGGAACCGATGGCGGTTTCAAGTCCGGCGGCCTGAGTTACCGCATGGACCTTCAAAGCAATGTCCAGCCCCCCCTGGTTTTTAGGGTGGATATTAATAATGTCAGCGGCATTGTTTTTAACTACGTTTAAAACATTCGGCCAGTAGGCTTCATAGTCGATCATGATTTTGGGCTTGACGTTTTTCCTGATTTCGCAAAGGCTTTTCCAGTCGCCGTCGTGGACATCCTCAACAACTTCAACGTTATATGGTTCCATGTCATTGATCGCCTCTACCGATTCTTCCGTATTCGCATAACTGAAATTGGGATCGACCTGGAGTCTCACATTTTCACCAATTGATTTACGAATTGTTTTTAAGGCTTCCAAATCTTCCTCGCGATTCCCCCGGTACTTGATCTTCAGAAATTTATAACCGGCGTCAGTCCATTTTTTCGCGATCTTCGCCATTTTTCCCGGAGAGGCGACAAACACTACGGGCATTCCGGGAATTTCTTTCCTGCGCAAACCGCCAAGCAGCACTGAGGCATTGACGTTCAGGATTTTGCCGAACAGATCGTAAAGAGCTATATTAAGTCCTTCCCTGGCGAGGGTGAAATGGTTGTAATGCCCCAAGTCGGTAACGATAGCGTCCAGCGCGGAATCCGGGCCGTCAATTTCGCGGTCTAACAGTGTTGCCGCCAGTTCCGTGAGTTTTGACGCATCGAGGTCGGCCCGGAGGTCGGCTTCTCCCCATGCGTGATGCTTGCCGCTGATCAATTCGATTGCGGCCATCGGATATTCGGCTTTTTTACCGTTGGCATACGTGAAGTCGGTGGGGACCACGATCGGGTAAATGTTGATTTTGTTGATCTTCATCTGGAAATACTTTCTTTGTGTATTGTCGAAAAAATGCTGTTTATCTCAAATTCATCATACCCGAACAGGCAATCGATTTTTTCCTCGGTTTCCTCCGGCATCAGAGTTTTGCGGAAAACTTTCCTGGCCGTGCTTTTGAGCTTTTCCAGGTTGCCATTCAGGGACTTTAAATGTTTAGAAATCAGTTTCAGCCTGTCGGGGGCCTGGGTTCCGCCAGCAATGTTTGAATATGAAGAATGGATAAACCGTTTGAAAACGACTTTTTTCGTTCTTTTAAAGTCAATGATATTCGCGGCCAGACACAGGTATTCGTGGGTAAGGAAATTTTTGGTGATCGGGGTTTCACGCAATAACTTCAGCGCCCATTCCGCATAATTGTGGTATGGTTCGTCAATTGAAGTTTCCAGCAGATAGACAGCATCGGTTACTGAACTTTCCTGAGTACCGAAATATTCACGATTGAATTTTTTGTCGAATTCTTCAATCGAAAAAGTTCCGGTTGCCCAGCACATTTCAGCGGAGCCGACGATGCCGTACATCAAAGTTTCGACCGGTGCTTTCGGGGACGAAAAAGTTGACATCCTGGCCCAGATTGTCGATATGACTCCCAATTGAGAAGCCTCCTCAATTTTTTTCGTCCAGACATCTATATTGCGGAAACTGTGGTCATAATCGCCAAAAATCAGGTAATTGTCCAATGAACTGTAAACCGACGGGGCGCCGATGACCTTGAATTTATGCCCGGAATAATAGTCGAGATAGGGAAGCGATTTAAGGTACAACGGATATTTGTCCGTCCGGTACAATTTTTCCAGTTCCGGTCTTTTTTGGGCATTAATATTCTCGATAAAAGGTGAAACAGAGCTGATGTTATCCGGAGTATCCTCCGGGTGTCTTGACCTTACGGATTTTTTCAGCCATTCTTTCGAGCACAGTCCGGGATAAGACGAGATTTCATCCTTATTGACGCTGTAATTCCAATACATCAGAACAACATCCTTGGGGAGCCGATCTATAATTTTATCGTCCAGATGCTTACGTATAATATCGTCCCAGATTATTGGAATCTTGCCTTTTTCCCTGATGAATTCCAGTACTTTGTTGAGATAGTCGAGGTAGACGCCGATTTCCCCGGTTTTTCCGGCCTGTTTACTGCATTGCGGACACTTTCCAAGGAGTCTGGTTTCATCCGCGCCGATATGGAAAAATTCCGACTCCGGATGCGCCGCGATGATTTCTTCCGCCAATTCTTTGAACAACTTGAGGGAAGCCGGACTGCCCGGACAGAACTGCGATGAATCGCCTTCCACTTCTCTCAGCGGAAAATATTTCTCGTGCCGGAGGATGTATTGAACATGTCCGAGGCATTGCAGGAGCGGAATCATTTTGATATGACATCGCCTTGCGGTTGCGTCCAGTTCCCGGATCTGGGCTTCGGTGAAAGCAAAATCAGCGCTGATTTCAGGATGGCTCCGGTATTTAAATTTGTCTTCATATTCGATCAGCACGGTATTGATCTTGTATGCCGCCAACCTTTTCATAAGATTCTTCAGATATGTGAAGGTGGGGCACACGCCTTTCAAGTCCAGATGAATGCCGCGCACGGCCAGATTCGGCCAGTCCTCGATTTCACAACACGGCAGCTTATCCTGGTCGTTGATCAACTGTGAAAAAGTCTGGATGCCGTAGAACAGTCCGGCAGAATTATTGGAACTTATCGTTGCCAGTTCCGGATGCAGCACGAGGCAATAACCTTCTTGCTTATCTATATTGTGCCTAAATATTTTCGGAACAGTGGATTGCTCGCAAATCACAATATGATTTGCAAGTTTTTCATTCAATTGGACCGGTAAGTCCATCAACAATTTTTCCCTGATCGTTTCCCGCAACAATTCCGCTTCAGCTTTACCCCGCCCTGACGTCAGGATCGTCATATTTTCACGGATGGAAAAATATCCGTCAAGGAACCTGGCTGATTTCGGGGTTGGTATAATACTCAACTCGCCCGTTTTTGGGTCTGGGCATTTCTGCTTGACAGCAGAATCAGTAAGTAATTGGATCATTTGTTTTGTCCTTTCTCCAAAGGTGGAGTCACTGTAATTTTATTTTTATCTTCAAATTCTGCTTGTCTCCGGCTTTTGTGTGTACCGAACGCGGCAGGGAAATAAGTGAAAAATTGAAATTCCGGTTTTTCTTGACGGCGCCTCTCAGGTCCCCCGCCAAAGCTTCCATGCCCAAATCGCCGAATTTGGTTTCTATGTTTACCCGTTTGCATTCTGGTGTGCCCTGATGTTTTCCAAAAATTCCGGCCCGGATGTTACCCGGTCCGATTTCCGCGATCCAGCCGCCTTTTTCAGCTGTCGCCTTGCCGGGGCCGCCCAAAGCAATCGTGGCCCCGTACCCGGCCCAGGTCATATCGGTCAGATACTCGATATCACATGACACCACGATGGTATTATCATGGGACAATTCAATCCGATACGAATAGCGCAGTATTTCCGGTATTTTCGGAGTTCCCAGCAGACCTTCGCGGGTTATGATGGTTTTGCCGTCCTGTTTGTAGACGGAAGTGGGCTGGAGAGTCTTGTCGAAACTTTGTTTTCCCCTTCCTCCCATAGCAAGATTTCCATGACCTTTGGTGTAGGCGATCAGCGAAGCATTAAGGCACGTTTCGCCGCGAACACTTAATTTTCTGATTTTGCAAAACGGATCAACCGTTACACTGCAGGAGTCAAGTTTGAATGTAGTATTGCGGGTAAGAGGCTTTGCTTCTGCCGCTTCTGCCGTTTTTTTGTCTTCCGGAGCTTTGACGGACATCTTTTTGCCTGCTGAAAGCAGTGTTGCCATGCCCCAGAATTCCGGTTTGTTGCCGTTGCTGCTGGGATTCCAGAAAAGCGATCCCCGCACGCCGCTCGGATCATCAGCGTCGATCAGCTGGAGTTGGAGGGCAATTTTCATTCCCGGTTCAGGCTTCATCTTGAAGTAACCCAGGGGAATTCTTCCTTCGATGAAATAACCGTTCGGGGTTGTTTTAGAAATACATTTACTGTCTTTTATCGCAATTTCCTGTCCGCTGTAAACCTTGTTGCTGCCGGGGAGAAACCGGATCTGGTGTCCATTGTTTCCACGCCAGGTTCGGTTAATATTCCGGATGTCTTCGTTCGAGAAATACAGATCAAGCTCGTCCATCCACGGACACCTCGGGCATCCGCTCATCTCTTTTTCGGTCATTACCCGGTTGTCCGTAACGTCCGCGGCAAAATAGAGATACTTGTCATCAATCGCCAGTTTGAATTTACATGAACAGTCTGTTGTTCCTTTCCATCCCCTGAATCCTGCCGCCTGCTCCTTTGAATCGACTATTTCCGCTTCTTTGGAAAAATCCCAATCAGCTTTATTTCCGTCCAGGGAGATTTTTTTTGCCTGGGGAATTGAAATGTTTTTCAGGCTTTTATTTACCGGATTGACCTTTTTCTTTTTTTTTATATTTTTCAGAATCTTTTCAGCTTCCGCAAGTGTCATGGCCCCGTATCCGTAGTACTTTCTGATCAACGCCTGCCAAACTGTCCAGATTGGATTTCCAACCGCTTTTCCTCCGCAAAAGGAAGCCATGAGATTACTATATGTTTTCTGATTGTAAGAACTCATGCTGCAACAGGCATAACCTGACGATCCGGTTTTTACTCCGGCGTCGATGAAGATTTTCACCAGATTGCTTACCATGTCGTCCATAGTTTCCTCCATCTGCGTGGAAAACTCCGGTAACTTTTTCACCTTTTTCCTTCTGATGAGCAAGTAGGACTTATGCAGTTTCGGGGGAAAGATCATATAGTTGTCGAACAGCGGAACCAGTTGTTTCTTATATTTTTTTGCGTAGCGGTTCCACACCTGGTAATACGGGTCTTGCAGGGATGTGGCGTACTCCGGGACAAACAGTTCGATGGCTGGTGAGGCAAAAAGCTTTTCCAGAATCACGCCGTCAGGACGGTCGATGCTGATTGATCTGGCGTCCTCCGCCATGCCGCCTTTATAACGGGGATTACTGCCGAAAGCAATTTTTGCGGCTTCCGCCCAATTAATGAAAAAGTTGGTATGGATTTCATTTCTCCAGGCAAAATAGTTCCGCCAGTCTTTGGCTGTCGGGGTGTTAAAAGTCCTGGCCGTTACGGGGATTTTCGAGTCGGTGGGAAATTTCGCCTTCGGATTTTTCACGAACTTCCTGTAACTCTCCAACGCACCTTTGCTGTAATAGGGATATTTGAGATATTTATAAGGAGCGAAGAACCGCGATTCCGGCTGACAGTTCAGGTAATCGACATCGCGGAAAAGCTTTTTCAGCATTGCGGCCAGTTCCTTTTTCAGGATTTTCATGGCTTCGGGGGTTCCTTCGCAGAGTCCGGTTCCGTATTTATTGATCACCGGCACGAATTTGCCGTCCTTGGTCAGCCGTTCCGAGCGAAGGTCAGGATACTCGTTAGCCAATACTTTTTCAGCCAAATGAGCACTTTCGTCGTTGACCCCGAGAATTACCATGACCCCGTATTTATGGAAATTGCCGATTCCTTTTTGGGCATATTCGGCATTCTTCCGCATTTTATTTACGAGCTTGGGATATTTGTTCCACAAATGGACCGGGACCCAGCTCTGAAGCCTGCAAACCATGAAAGCCACATTTCCCAACAGGCTTATTTCATAGGCGTCGAAATCGGAAGCGGTTGTGTAGAGATGTCCGGGCCAGATTACCTTGTCGCTGCTCCTGAAGGACGGCAGCGATTTATTGACCACCTTGATGCTTCCGGGGATTATCTGCAATTTTTCCGGGGTTTTGCTTGTTTCCAATTGGCCTTCGTAGGGTACGGTGTCCATCGGAATTTTCCCGATGATCCTGCCTTTGGTTTTACTGGACTGGATTATGTAGCAGGACTGGGTTATCCACCACGACGAGGAAAGCCTGACGTTGTAAAGACCGATCCGGGTACTTCCGTCAGTATTTGCATATTCCCTGGAAAGAGCAACATCAACTTCTTGCTTTCCGCCTTTTCCCTGATATGTCAAAGTCAAGCAGGTGCTGCCGGACACAGTGCCGCGGGGCAAGTCGAAAAAGGTGGCGGGAATTATCGCCGTTCCTCTTTTGGCCGTAAGGTTCTTAAGCTGCAGCACACCATCCCGGACGGCCTTTAATTCATTTCCGGATATCATCCCACCCCGTCCCGGTATAACCGGACCGCCGGATTTATTCTGAAGAAATTTTCCCGGGCCGACCAGCCAGAGATCGCCGGTCACTTTCAGTTCGGGTAACGGCAAGATATCACAATTCCATTTTCCGTCCTTGATATAGGCAATTCCTTCTATTTCTCCGAGAGCGGGCCTGATTTTATTCCAAATTCTGAGACCGGCATAGCCGACTTCCCAATATGAATCAGTTTTATGCCTTGCTCCTTTAAGGTCGGCGTATTTTATCTCCAACCCGAAAATCGTGGTTGCAATCAAGTTTACGCCAATAAAAATCAATGTTGCTTTTTTCACTTTTCCCTTGTGCCCTTTTTTTATAGTTCAATGTTAAAACTTACTGTTATGCGGAAAATTTTTGATTAATATGATAGCCCGGTCAATAACTTAATTGTCGATATTTATCCTTATTTTGTTATTTCCAATTCATATTTTTATTCAGTTAATTACGGCATCCATTTCCAGTCGTTCGGCAGTTCATAAGGGGTAGACTGATTTGTAAATACGTCCGCCGAATCCACATGGCCGTCCACGAAGCCAATATTCATCCGGTTTTTATGCGGCCAGGCGAATCTGCTTGCCGTGGATGTTTTGGTCAGCCACGGATACTGGTAGATTTCCATGATCATCGGCAAGCGGGAATCGTAAGACGTTCTGCCAACCTGATACCATATGGCGGCATTGGGAGGGCGGTCATAGGAGATTTCCCGGTTGGGGCCATAGGTCGTCTTAACCCTGATATTGCCGGAACCGGCATTGTTATCGCAAATTCCCTTTTTATTGCTTTGACAAATAAGGATTCCGTCTTCCCTGTGCCAGTTTTCATCGGTGCTGTGGAAATAACCAAGGTTGTTCAGACTCGCAGCCCAGTATTTGCCCCCATCATATACGGGATCACCCTCCGGACCGATGCCTCCACCGAAAGTGCCTACGGAATGAGGCACATAGTCATTGAAATCGTTGGCGTAATTCAGCGAAATGCTGACGATCTGCTTGATATTGCTTTTACAGGTAACGTCAAGGGCCGTTTCACGGGCATTTTTCAGCGCGGGAAGCAACATGCTTGCAAGTATCGCTATGATAGCTATAACAACCAGCAGTTCGATCAGGGTGAAATCAGTTTTGCACGACATTTTTTTCCGGCAACATATCCTCATTTTTCCCTCCATTTTTTGTATTTTTTGAAAGCGTATTTGATCCGGCGCCACCGGAAGAACTTCTGATAATGAGCTTTGGTTTAAAAACTTTGGCGAGGGGGATATCATTGGGGTTGGCAAGCCATTCGTGCAGAAACCTGACGGCCTCAAACCCCATTTTTTTTCTTGGTTTTTCAACTGTGGTAAGCGGCGGGTCACAATGAGAGGAGTGTTCGATATTGTCGAATCCGGTTACCGCAACGTTATCTGGCACTTTCAGGTTGTTCTCATGCGCGGCCATGATCGCACCCATAGCGGTAATGTCGGTTGCCGCTACGATCGCGTCCGGTTTTTCATTGTCCTGCAAAAATGCATTTACCACATTAAACGAACTCTGGATTGTACGGACTCTGTCGTTAATTACGGCATATGGGGCCAGGCCATGTTCTTTAAGCGCCTCAAGAAAACCTCTGTATCTCGACAGGATTATTTCTTTGCTTCCGGGATTCCCAAGATAGGCGAGTTTGCGATAACCGTTTGCCAGGAGGTGAGATGTTGCCTGGTAGGTTCCGTATCTATCATCGCAGCCGATGCTGTGGCCGGCAAACGCTCCGGGCGGGGGATTAATGAAAACATGGGGAACACCGTCACTTTCCAATTGCCGCCCCTGAGTAAAATTCCATTTTCTGGTCAGCAGTATTCTGGGAGTAGTATCTTTGCCGTCGTAAATATTCTCCTTGTCTATAAAATGTATTTGCGCGTCAAGGTTAAATTTTTCACAGCCGTCATATATTCCCTGGAGGACTTCCATGATGATAAGGTCCTGTGCGGTTTCGCGGGGATTCTTCATACTGTCAAAACTGTTGAGATATATAAAAATTCTGGTCTTATTTACATCAGGTATTTTGCGGACAAACGTTCCTATCCCATGACGCCTTTCCAGAATTCCATCTTCCACCAGCTCTCCAATCGCTTTTCGCGCGGTCATATAGCTTATTCCGAATTTTTCCGCCAATTTCCTTTCCGGCATTACAACTTCGCCAATGGAAATTGCTCCCCGGCTGATTTTATTTAGAATCTCATCCCGCAGTCGCTCTCTTGCCGAATTTTTCCTGACTGATTTCATATATTTGATCTCGCCGAACAGTTTTTTTATGGAACTTTTCCGTGTTGTTATTTAAGTGCTATACATAAATTATAGCACATGGCAAATAATTGTCAAGGCGCATTTATCTGTTTTATATTAAATTGTGAAAAATACATTCAATTTTACATTGCCTGGATACTGAATTTAATATACTTCACAAATGAATAGCTTTATTATAGCACATGGCAAAGAGACAGGTAACGCGGTCATCCGGTAAGGATTCGCATTTTTCCACCGGGTGGGAGTCCAGCCGAACTCAGCCACGGCGGGGAAGTCACGTTGTTTACAGTCAGCAATAATGGTGTCATTCAGCAATGACGATATCGGAATCAATTATAATACAAAGTAAAATAAGCCTATTCAGCGATAATATAATCTCGGGAAATAATAGCTTTTCACGTTTTTTAATAATTTTGGATGATTGTCCGGTCTGGATTTTAATCATATAATTAAAAACTAGAAGCAAACAATTTTAAAATTAAGGAAAAAAACGATTGATGAAATTATTCAGTTTTATTCTTTGCTTGTTGTTTATGGAATCAATCTTTGGTGGAGTTAACGATATAATTCCCACCCCGCAACGAATCAGACCGGGAACCAGGGAACTGACAATCTGGGAAAACAGCCGTCCCGCCGGTATAATCGTGACCGGTTCAAATCCTGCCGGTAAAAGCCGTATCGCGGCACGATATATTGTCAGAGAGGTGAAAAAGCTTACCGGAGGGAAAGGGGAACTGAAAGTCATTTCCCCGGACAAACTTACACAAGCCGACTTGAACCTGAATATGATCTTCATCGGTTCTCCCCGGGAAAATGACGGCATCAAAAAATGCATCGGTGATTACGCGAATTTATTTACCGGCGAATTCAAGTTGACGCCTGAACACCCCGGCCCTCAAGGATACGTGATTCAATTCGCAAAAACAAAACATGGAAAATTGTCTGCGGTTTTGGCCGGGAGTGATCCTCAGGGAACGTTGTATGCGGCAATGAGTTTTTTGTATATGCTTGAACATAATAATGGCCGCGTATTTGTGAAGGAAGCATCGATTTGCGACTGGCCGGATTTTCCGGTGAGGTGGATCGGCGGAGCGCATAATCCCGACTTCCTGCTTAAAAACAAGATCAATATGGTTTCCATCGGATCGTATAAAGGAATTTTAAAGGCTTCCCTGAAAAAGCGCCGGGAGATGCGAAAAGTTAACGAACAGCTGCGAAAACTCGGTATCCGCACCGCCGTAAGAGGGCATATTACGATGGAAATCAAACCGCCGAAGGAATTGAAATGCAGACGCGGAAAGTCCGCATACATGTCCGACCATTGTTTATCCGACGAGTCCCTGATCAAAGAGCGCGCTAAACGTCTGCGCGAATGTATTGACGCAGTTCGTCCCGGCGCGGTGTATCTGCATGACATCGACATTGCCGCCGGGGGCTTGAACGGTTTGGCGCACCGCGCCTGGAAAACACGTTGTGATAAATGCCGGAACAAGTGGCCGTCGGATGAAATGGTTTCCTTGCAGGGCAGTGCCGGGGCCGCGATCGAAACCATCAACAGTTTATCCCGGACCGTGCGTGAATCCCCCGGCGGTAAAGATGTATTGATTTATTTTGTGCTGCCGCCGTATCCGCTGTTGTCGCACAGCCGTGAGCAGATGCGGGAAATTGCCGGTTACTGGAATTTAATTTCCAGGCATGTTCCCGCCGACGTAAGATTATGCGCCCGGGAAATTTGCGAACCGCATGTCAAAATGCTTGTTGACAGCCAGGCGAAACAACAGCCGATCTTACTGTATACGCTCAGCGGCCAGATGAAGGAGAATTTCTGGGCCTTGCCTGTATTGTCGCACATGATAAAAAATTATCATCCGGCAAAACATCCCGGCCAGGTTGATTTCTTCATGGCGTTGAAATGTGGAGATGAAACCCCGGTACAGTTATTGGCCGCCGAGTATTCCTGGAACAGCAGTCAGCCCGGAGCAAAAGTATTCACTGCCGCCGAAAATATGTATAAGTATTTCAAGGCTCCCAACTGGAGAATCAAAGCTCTGGAATCACCGTATATAAGCCGGGTGCTGCTGCCCAGAATAGATCGGGCATTATATGGTAAGGGCGCTGGGGAAATAACGAAATTCTTCCTGATCAATCCACAGATTTTCCAGTTCGATTCCGCTCTGATGCTGCAACGGGCACGCGGAGGAAAAAGTTTTCTTTACAGCCTGAAGAACTGCGGGAATCTGCATTTTCTGAAGTTGGCAAATGATTTTTATCCGCCGATCATTAAACGTTACAAGCAAGGTTACCCGCACATCGACGCCGCATGGAAACTGATAAAAAATGACGCGACAGTATCTCCGCGGTGCAAGCTTCTGGTATTTAATTGGCGGGCTTACACCGGCATGGGACGTTATGCCGGGGAAGTATTGCAAAACCTTTCCTTGAGTTTGTATTACGCCAACACGGGACAGCATAAAAAAGCATGTGTTTATATGAAACTCGCACAAACGGCCTTTGTCCGGCTGCGCGAATTTACCGCCTCTATTTCGGCTGAACCTGAAAGCAAAAAAATGCCCGGAATTTACGGCAATAAACCTGTTCCGCGATTTGCCCGGAAATATCAGGAACTTTTGGCGGGGGTGCGGAAGAAAGTGCAAGTTGCCGTAAGTTTTGCCCCGGTCAATTCTGAAATTGCCGTTGCGAAGGAAAAGTTGAAAGAACGTGATTTCGCGGCTTCCGCTGCTGCGTTGGCCCATGCGCGGCAGGAGCTTGGCAAGCTTTCTCAGCCGACGGATAAATCTTTCCTGCACGAATACAATAATAATCACGAAAAAATTTCCGCGGAAATCCAAAATATCAGCAAGAACATTGCCTGGCAGCGCAAAATGTTTCCCGGCACAAAAGTCGCGGTCAAACCGGAAAAATTACTCAAGGTTGCCGTTTACGACGCCAATGCCGATGGCGGCAAGAGCGTTGGAATTAAGGGGATACGCGGCGCCTACGGAAAACGGGACGGCATCGATATGGCGGTCGTCGATAAATTGACTCCCCGCAATCTGGCGAAGTATGATGTGGTGATTCTTTCCGGGGTGAACCGTATCGGTTCCGGCGATAAGAAATGGCGGAAGCATATCCGTGATTATGTAAGTAAAGGTGGCGGGGCCATTTTTACTCATCATGCCTGCGGTGGGCGTCCCCCGGCACACGTATACACCATCACCGAATCGGTTTTTCCGGAAATTGTCAAAAAGATAAAACAGCGCTCCAGCCAGAAAACCTTAACTGCCGTTAAAGATCATCCGGTAACAAAAGACATCAAGACGAACAGTCCCTTTAAGCATGGTTACAGCGACCACATGCAACTGATTCCCGGTCCGGAAGGAACTGTGGTTGTCCGGGATCCTGATCCTCTGGCGGTGATGCTTATCGGGGAGAACGCGGCGGCTGGAGACAATCAGGGAAAGGCCGTGGTTGTAACCGGTACTCACGGTAAGGGAAAAGTGGTCTTTTTCGGCACGTTGCCCGGTGTGAATGACGCCAATGAAGAATCCGCTCCGCTCTATGAGGAATTTTTAATTTTACGCAATGCAATTAACTGGACAGGAGGTAAATAGCATATGAATTGTCCCATGCTGAACAAAAAAGTAATTACATTGACAATGTGTCTGGCGGCGGTGAATATCGTCAGTGCGCAAGTGAAATGCAGGTACAGAACAACTTCAATGTCAAGGGCTCGTGTCAGCAATAATATCATGCGCTTTGAATGCAGGCCGTCATTGCGCGACATCCGTATGAAAAGCGCCCTGAAACCCTTCTCCAAAAACAACATTATTCCGTTTTATGATTTAAAGATAAGCAAACTTGATGGAAAATCCGCTAACCTTAAAAAGAACGCCAAAGCAATTTGCGCCGGGATAACCACCAACGTCGATTACGCCGGCACCAAAGGCAAACTGTTCAGAACCGTCCACTATCAAACCGGTAAAGACGCGATTCCCGGAGCAACGCTGGAGATATGGATAACCGCTTTTGAAAAATCACCGTATATTTTCATAAAACTGCGGCTGACGGCCAACCAGTCTATCGCGTTGTCATGGCGCGATTTCTGGCTCACGTCCAGCGCGGAACCCGAAGGGGTGGAATACTCCGCCGGAGGCGAAAAAAAGCGCCGGATATGCAAAAAGAAAACCGGGCGCGAAGCCTTGATGCCGAAACTGGATGCCGATTATGTAAATATATTCAGCGCTAACGGCCAGGGAATTGGATTGGCTTTCGGAAAGGACTCTAAAAAAGGTATTCTCTGGGGATATTTCCGGGGCGGAAATGTTATGATTATCCGCTACCGCAACGCCGAATTGCAGCCCGGGAAAACTTACGAATACGGAATCATTGCCGTACCTACGCTTTTTGATGAAAATGCGGCGTTGGCGGAAGTTTGCGCGAAAGTATACACTCCGCCGGGAGAGTTTAAACCGCTGTCGAGGGGAAAACAAAATCCTGACGGAATGGAATATACAATTGAAAGTCCAGTGAAGGGGAAATTCCCGATACAGATCCCCTTGCAGGCCCGGAACGTAACGGAAGTGAAGCTGGATGACAAACCAATCGAATTTCAGTATGACGGCAAACATCAGATTCTTAGCTTATTGGCCAATATCTCCGGGAAAACACAAAAATTAACAGTAAAAGGACAATTAAAGAAATGAAACCGGAATTATGGGCGGTATTGACCGCATTGTGTTGGGCAATCGGTTCAGCGCTGGAAAAAACAGGCATGAGAAGCGGAGGTTTTACGCCGGTACTGGGTGTGGCTATCCGCACCGCCACCAGTCTGATTCTGTTGGCGGCATGCTCGATTCCGTTTCTTGGAGAACTTAAAACCTCAGGAATAAAACCGGTGTTGTTTATCATGATTGGCGGCGGTTTGTTCGCGGGATTCCTGGGAGTGGTCTGTTTGTACGCCGGACTGAAAAGCGGCCGGATCGCAACCGTAATGGCAATCGCTTTTTGCCTTGCGCCGGTATTCGGAACAGCAGTGGGAATTATTTTTCTCAAAGAAAAAATCAATTTAGTGGAATGTATCGGCATGGCTATGTGCATCATCGGCGCGGGGCTGATCATTTCTTTCAAGTAATTTATAAGGAGATTTCGTGAAAAAGTTATCGATATTATGTCCCAACGGACACTTGGCCTACGCACCAATTGAAGTCGGCAGCTATGAGTTGGGGCTTGCGGAAAATCCCGACGCAGTTTGCGCCGACAGCGGCAGTTGTGATATCGGCCCGGCCCCGCTGGGGAGCGACGAATCCGCAAGTTTGGAGAAATGGCAGCGGCATGATATTGCTTTGATGCTTTCCGGCAGCCGTAAAATCAATGCGCCGATGATAATCGGTTCGGCAAGCGATACCGGTACTAACCGGGGAGTTGACAACTATGTGAGGTATATCAAGGATGCCGCCGCCGAACAGGGACAACCCGGATTCAAACTTGCCTCGATACGGTCAAATATTGATCACGATTTCCTGCTTAGACAGCTCAACAACGGCGCAGCGATAACCGGACTTGGCAACATGCCGGACCTGACGGTTGAAGACTTGGAGCGAACGGATAATTTCGTCGCGGTTATGGGGGTGGAACCGATCATGGCGGCGTTATGCAGCGATGCCGATGCGATTATTACCAGCCGCACAAGTGATTGTTGTATTTTTGCCGCATTTGGATTGTTCAAGGGATTCGCGCCGGAGTTCAGTTATTATTTAGGGAAGGTACTGGAATGCTCCTCTTTCTGCGCCGAACCATATATGGGCAAGGAGAGTGTCATCGGCACAATTGATCCGCCGTCCATATATGTTAAGGCCATGCATCCGCGGCAGCGTTGCACCCCGGCATCAGTGGCCGGACACGCCATGTATGAGCGCGTGAATCCTTTTACGGAAAGTTTTGCGGGCGGCAGTATTGATATGTCGGAATGCTCCTACAGTCAGTTTGATGAAAAAACCACCAGAATTACCGGCATGAAATACTGTCCGTCAGAACGTTACTGCGTGAAGCTTGAGGGGGCCGGGAAAGTTGGTGAACGCGCTTACTCGATAATCGGCATTCGTGACCCCGAAACCATCGCCAGGATCGATGACGCCATTAAATGGGCAAGGGACAAAACTGCTTCGCTATACGGAAAACCCGATGATAAATACCAGTTGTTCTATCACGTTTACGGCAAAAACGCGGTGATGGGAGAATTTGAAACGGTGAATGTGCCGCGGAGCCATGAACTGGGCGTGGTGGTTGAAGCCGTAGCGGACACCAGGGACGAAGCAATCGCCATTGCCACAATGGGGGCAAGGGGAGTTTTCTATGCCCGGTTGAACAACAAAGGCAGCGCCGGCGCGGTAGCGTTTCTGACTGAAACCGCAATCTATGCCGGGCCTGTTTACGAATGGACCATGAATCACATTATGGAAATCGATTCGCCTACGGCATATTTCCCGGTAACCTGCGAGGAGGTGGGAAGATGAAGCTCAAGGAACTGGCCAAGACCATCCGCAGTAAAAATGCCGGAGTCGAGCACATCACATTCGATATTATTTTCAATGAACGCAGCGCCTATGACAGAGTCAAGCGTTCCGGGGCAATCACCGCGGAAAGTATAATCAAACTCTACCGGATTAATCCTGAAAGATTGGCAAGCTTCGTCTATTTCGATCCGGCAAACGCAATAAAATTTTCAATTCTACGGAGAAGTCCCAGCGGCGGCCCCGGCGAAAGCGATATCTTCGGAAGTCAGCAATACGCGCCCCTGTTCGACCTGGAAATACCGTAAAATCATGAAGAACTGAATGAAAGGAAAATGAAATAATGGAAACATCCGGGAAATCACCTTTTCAAATACGTATTTTCTATGCCGCCACTCCGGATCTGATCCGCCGGGCTGCCGCCAGCGGCTATACCCATGCGGTTGTGCATTGTTTCGGACATGTCCGCCGCAATGCCTCCGGTGCAATCGATTCGGGAAAACCCGGTAAACTGGCGGATGACATCCCATTGTTTTTCAATCAGTATCCCGCGCTTGCCGCCGAACGCAGAAAAATTGGACAGGAGCAAATTATTGCGGTCCAGAATCGCATCAGGGAGAAAATTGCGCTTGCCGCCGAACTTGGTCTGAAAAGCATTGTGGCAAGTTATGAACTATCCCTGCCCGGTGAGCTTGAACGGTGTTGTCCGGATTTATTTGAAGGCGGACATAAGTTCTGTTTGGCGGAGTCCCGGCATCAGCAATTCCTGAGTGATAAAATTACTGAACTGTTCGAGGTTTTTCCGGAACTTGACGCTTATTTGTTTACTGCTAAAGAGGCTAGTAACGGTATTTATTATACTCATGAGTGTGATTTGTGCGAGCATTTGTCGTTTGCCGAAAAAATCGATTTGCTTACCCGGACACTTATTGGCGCCAAAAACAAGGCGAAGGAATCCGCTGAGATAATCTTTCGTCTCTGGGGCGCGGAATTTCCCGAGGATTTCTACCGCAACCGTACCCGAAGACTCTGGAATCATTTCGGACGGCCGAAAGAACACGACAAAGTATGGCTGCGGAGTTCCTGGAAAGACTATTCTCCCGAAACCGTGCTTTCCGAATTTGCCCGTAACTGTGATCCTTCCCTGATCTTGTGCAGCAAGGCCACCTGGCAGGATTTCGACTTGCGCCAAAATGTCAATCCGTGGCTTGGAAAATTCAAGAATAACCGGGAAGTCATTGAGATCAGTTACGAAAGCTTGGGCTCCGCCCCGGCGGAAGAACACTTTGTGCTTACGGAACAGATCGCCCGGTTTGCCCGTCATGCCCGCCGGAACGGAGTTGCGGGACTTATGGCCTTGACAAATCCTTTCGGTTACACAGAATACTGGCAGAAAAAAACCCGATCATTCGAATACAGGAATGGGAAAGGCACGGTAAAAATCAACGAGCGGAAAAATCCCGCCCCCGTGCTTGCCGATATTACCAGTCTTATTGCCGCAAGGCTGTGGCAAAATCCTGAAGCTGACCTGAAAAGCGTTGTCCGTGAGTTTTTTACTTCCGGATTTGATTCGCCTCCAGACAAGTCAGGGTTTTGCGCTGACCTGGTTATGTCCATTGAAAAACTCGCGCATCAGGGGATAAATTGCGCCGGATTAGCGGTAATCGGCCCGAATCACTATTTCAACAATAACGCAATGCAGCTTGAAAGTTACAAAGATCACGCTTGCTGGAGTTGTTGTGCCGCCGATGGCGATGAAAGTTTGATGAGGTTCCTGGGGAATCTCGACAAGGTTTTCAGCGAAAAAGACACCGCACTTACTACCGCCAAAAAGCATTTACAGGCTCTGGAAGCGCAAGCCGGACAATTTTCGGAAAAATTATATAAGTTCATCCATGATTCATACGCCGGATTTGTCGACATGCTGGAACTGAACATCTGGTCGCAAAAAATTGCCTTGCCCCTTTGGGCGGTTGAACAAAAAATTATCCCGGCGGACGAGAGGGTGTGCAATTTTATTGCCAACGCAGTTCGCGAGAAAGAAAAATTGTTACTGCAAAAACCGGATTTTACAGCCAAAATAGCTTCAGCTTCTCCCAATGACCGATTGTACGGTTTTGGGGGAATTCAAAGATACCAGACGTTAAAACCGTAATCTTGAAGGGAGGATAAAGTCGTGAAAATGAAAAACTTGAAAATTCAGAAATCACCTGGGGAAACGAATTTTACTTTAATTGAGTTATTGGTAGTGATAGCGATCATTTCCATACTTGCGGCCATATTGATGCCGGCGCTGAAACGCAGCAGGGACGTTGCTTTGCGGATTACCTGCACATCCAACCTGAAACAGTGCGGCCTGGGATTTATCAATTACCTGAATGACGGCGACGGCTATCTGCTGCCTGCCAGAGATTCCGATAAGTGCATCAGCGTTTCCGACTCGAGCAGCCGTAACACCTGGGCCGCGATGATGATGGATTTCGGATACCTTCCCCTGAGGGACAAGGACAGCTCCGACATGGCAACCCCGATCCGTTGTCCGGCACTTGCAACTCAATTCCCGGACGGCAATTCAGGCAACCGTTATTGGCTCTACGGGGTAAGATGCACTTATACCACCGCGGACAAAACACCAAACGGCTCCGCCGGAATGATCCCATACAAATTCACGGTATTTACAAATCCGGCTACGGTCATGTGGGCGGGGGATTCTTCAAGTCTCAGTTCGGCAACATTCCCAAATCAGTATTATTACCTTGACGGACGGCTCAGTTGGCCGGCTACTATCAGCACCGACTATCGTTTTACGCTGCGCCACACCGGACTGGGAAATGCGTGGATGATTGACGGACATGTCGATAGCCTGACGGCAAACGCTTTAGGGCCTTATGCCCGTACTCCTGCCGGGAATCAGTCCATGCGCTATATAGATAAATATGGAGTTCCCAGAACATATTCCCACGGAAATTAATATATGCGGATTCCTTTACACAAACTTATATATGCAAACCGGCAAGGCGGTTTGGTATTTCCGGCCGACATCAATAATGACGGCGTATGTGAATTTCTGCTGCTGCAATCCCCGGGATTGTTTCATGCTTCCATACATTCCGGGTTGCTGCCGCGTCCTGATCACCCTGAACGGAATCTGTTCTGCCTGACGGCAATCGATTCCGAAGGGCAAACACTCTGGCAATTGGGGCAACCGTGGCAATATCCCGACCCGTGGCCGACTCACGGCGCTGAACGTTCTTTAGTGTTTTGCCAGGCAGCTGCGGATAAGCCTGGGCGCATATTCGTTATTCGCGGCAATACGCTGCTCGAACTCGAAGCCGCATCAGGAAATATCATCAGGGAATATCCGCTACCGTATGATAATTTCGTGGTGGTCTTACCGGGTAAAACCGTTTTCGGGGACGTCGCCCTTGTGTCCCCTGCGAACAACTCCTATGATGGGCATTCCCACGGCGGCCCGACCATAATTTTTGACACTCAAGGCAAGGAGATTTTCAACCGTGACGTTTTCGGGTTCGGACATGATCCAGTAGTCATTCCCGATGGCAGAGGCGGAAACAACTGGCTGTTGGGATATGAAATGCTGGATTCGGAATTGCGGACGCGCTGGAGCTTTGTTCCCTGTGATCCGGAAACATACGACGACCTGGAAATGCATGTAGACGGCCTGTCGGCATGGTGGCCGCAGTCTCCCGGGCATCAACGAATTGCTTATGCGGCCAGTACCTGGCTTTACGTTGTTGACGGCAACGGCGTCCTTGTCTGGAAAAAACAGCTTGTTCATCCGCAACAGGTACATTATGGTCATTTTCTTACCGGCTGCCCGGAGCCACAACTTCTGGTTGTAAACAAGCGCGACGATTTGCAGCTTTTCGATTTTGACGGCACGGAAATCCGTTCCGTAACCCCGGAAGAAAACTGGCCCGGCGGCAAACCAGCCAACTTTAATCAGAAGTTTCATTTATTTGACCCGGTTGTCAAATTTTCGGGATTTCACTCCGGTAAAGATCTGGCGGTTTACTGCGAAGGCGGCTGGCCGTATGGCTTAAATGGCCGTCTGGAACGTTCGGTTGATTTTGAATTCCCGGAACAAATGCGGCAAAGCGACAGCAATAGCACGTACCGGCGTCCGGACGATTACGGCTGGGGCTACATCGCGAAAACATTTGAAGACCGCCTCGGAAAATTCCTGATTGTTGCCGATCGCAATTATTTAAGTCTTTACAGAATTGACAAATGATGAAAACACCGGCATCTTTCA
The DNA here is from genome assembly GCA_963678815.1 of Victivallales bacterium. Classification (GTDB taxonomy): domain Bacteria; phylum Verrucomicrobiota; class Lentisphaeria; order Victivallales. The sequence continues at coordinate 240,805 of OY787460.1, read as the reverse complement.
TTATGCGGTTAACTTGAATAAAGCGAAAAGCAACGAGAGAATTTTTAATGTTGAACCTTATTCCGGAACCTGAAAATATCCAACTGCTTCATGGCACGTTCCAACTTAATTCACAATTTAAAATACATGCATCATTATCTAATTTTCGCGCTGCGAATAAAATCATTAAATTCCTGCGCGAAAAACATGCTTTGGATTTGCCGGTTGTTCAGTGCGAGAATGAGCGGCATTTATTCATTGCGGACTTCGAACCTGAAATGTCCGGCAACGTACCGTCCGCCGGTTACGAACTCAATATCACGGATATAATCCGAATTTCCGCTAAAACCCCTGAAGATATTTTTCATGGCACGATGACATTGCTGCAACTGCTTGAGGAAAAGCCGCAATGTCCGTGTTTGCTCATCAATGATTCTCCCGCGCTGGAAAGGCGCATGATCCATTGGGATTTCAAAGGCATGATGACCAACTTCGAATACCTTAAGACCACAATTGAAAAACTCGCATTTTATAAAATCAACACGATACTCGTTGAATATGAAGACAAATTACAATGGCCCCATCATCCCAATCTGGCGGACAAACATGCGGCGTTAACTCCTGAGCAGGTCAGGGAACTGCATAAACTTGCTGATGATAATTTTATCGAGTTGATTCCTCTTGTTCAATGTCTTGGGCATGCTGAATATGTGCTGCGCCACCGGGAATATGCGGGAATAGCCGAAAGCACCGACAATTGTCAGCAGTACTGTCCGTCAAATCCCGCGACTTTGGAGTTGTTCAAGGATTTCGCGTCACAAATCATGGCGTTGCACAGTTCCCCGTACATTCACATCGGCGGTGATGAAACCCGTCAACTCGGCGAATGTCCGAAATGCAAGGCGAAGGCAGAACAAACAGGTCTCATAGACCTCTATTTCGAATATATTCTCAAGATATGTAATTATGTTGTTTCACAGGACCGCATTCCGGTTGTCTGGGACGATATGCTGTGTCGCAATTTCCGTTTGGACCTGCTCCGCAAGTTGCCGCCGCAAACTGTCATATGCTGCTGGAGTTACGGTTGTTTCGATTCCGGGTTGCCGTGGTTCAGCGGCCCGGACCACGTCCGCCCATTCTCGGAGTTCTGGCTGGAAAAGAATTACGGCAAGTGGAACGAGCGTCAGGCTCATAATGCCATGCTGAAAAGATTCAGCGGCCCATTGGAAAGGGGCATACAGGGAACTTGGGAAGCACAATCCGATGGTTTCAGGAAGCCGCTTGAAAAATATCTGAAAACCTCCGGATTTCCGCATTATTTCAACAGTTTTTACTCGCCGGAACTGATACGTGAATCCGGGCTTGAATACTGGGGCGCGGGTAGCGCTCATTGCAGCGGCGACGGTGACTTGTCTCCTAATTTCACCAACAGTCTCGCGAATTTGAAAGCATGGTGCGATTACCTGATTGTGAATGGCGGCAATACCGTAATTGCCACGGCCTGGAGACGCGGCGGCAGTTTGAAACCGCCGAATGCTCCCGCCGCGACGTATTGGTATGCGTTCCTGGCGCTGGCGGAATGGAGTTGGAGCGGGAACCGCTGTGACGAGGCAAAATTTGACCGGAAATTCCAACAGCGGTTTTTCTCTGTCGCTGATCCTGCCTTGACAAGCGCCCTGGCACTGTTTTCTCAAGATGCGGAACAGTTTTATCCATTGATTAAACGCAAACTTTCCGGCATAGGCGGTAAAGTAGAAAAAAATCAGCTTGAATTTGAAGCGCTGCAAACCGCCGCTGACCTCGGTGAAATGAAATGTGCGGTTAAATCAAACTTGGAATTCTGTTATAAATATATTTATCAATTGAATTCGGAAACGCGATATCCGCCGCCGGTAATTTTAAAGCAAATGCAGTCACGCCTGAAGCAGGCAAGGGAGGCTTTGGAAATTATTCCTGCCGTTCGCCGGCATTTGCACCGTTATATGGTGGAATCGGAAGTGGAGGAATATTTAAACAGCATCGTTACACCGCTAAAACTGCAAATTGACAGCTTGACCGACAAAATACCATAAACTTAAATCCAGGAGAATTTATGAAAAAAATTGCTTTTATAGGGGCAAGCGCCCGTAGCAGAGCTTTTCTGAACGCATTGAAAAATGATTTCGCCGATAAGTATCACATCTGTGCGTTAATGGATGTTGAACGCGGAAAAATGGAGAACCTGGCTGAGGATGTTAATATCAAATTAAATTTCTATACTGATTTTGATGAATTATGCAAAAATGAAAAACCGGACTTACTGTTGATATCCAGCGTGGACGCAACCCACTGTGAGTATATTGTCAAAGCCCTTGATATGAAGATAGACAGCTTATGTGAAAAACCTTTGTGCGTGAGCCTGGATCAATGCCGGCAGATACAGGCGGCACGGCAACGCAATCCGGAAGTCAACGCGGCAACATTGCATAACGCCAGATACCATATTGCCGCCCGTGAAATTAAACGTTTGCTTGATAGCGGAACTGCCGGGAAAATAACCTCGGTAAATTATCTTGAAATGCTTGACTATCGTCATGGCGCAAGCTATTTCCGCCGCTGGAACCGTTTGAGATCATGTTCCGGGGGATTGCAGATTCATAAATCGTCGCACCACTTTGATAAACTCAACTGGTGGCTTGATTCTCATGCCGTCAAGGTGACCGCTACCGGAAAGTTAATTACCTACGGCGCTGATGCCTCACCTTTCCATGGTGACAATTGTCAAACTTGTCCCCATACCGGGAAATGCCGTTTCGCGATTGATTATGAAGCAGTCAACAAACATTTTATTGATTTTCAACTGTATCTGAAGAGACGTAATGATAATTCGTACCGCCCGGACGGTTGTGTTTTCTCTCCGGAAATTGATATTGAGGATTTTTTTACCGCAGGGATAATTTACGCTAACGGAGTTGGAGTAAATTATTCTTTGTCCGCGCATTGCAATGTTGAGGGAGAGCATATTGTATTCGAAGGAACCGAGGGCAGACTTGAATACAACAGGCACACCCAATTGGAAGGCTTGATGCGTTTGGAATTATACCGTTTCGGAGAGGAAAAACCGGAGACTATTGCGTTGAAACATGAAACAGGATCCCACGACGGAGCCGACAATAATTTATACATGGATGTGTTTGGCGACGCGCCCCCTTCGGTTCTGGCTACGTTAGAAGACGGCATGCAGGCCGTGTTGATCGGAGATGCAATTAACAGATCAATTGCCAGTGGAGCTCAAGCAGATGTCCAGTTGTTATAAAGGAATTACTTTAGACGGAAAAGCCGTGGCAATAGAAGTTGCCGGCGATAAAATCAGTTCGGTTGAGGACATTGAAAAAACCCCGCAATTGCCGCGCTTGTTTCCGGTGCTGGTTGACCTTCAGCACAACGGTTCATTAGGCACGGCATACAATGAACTGAATGAATCAAATCGGGGTAAATTACTGGATATCGGCGAACATTTACTGCGTCATGGCATAGGCCGGGTATTTGCAACCATAACCACAATTCCCCATGAAATGCTGTGTACCGCCGCCGGAACAATAAATTCCGAATTGTTAAATAATAGATTGCTTGACAGGTTATTTTGCGGGATATTCCATGAGGGAGTTTTTATTTCTCCCCAACTGGGATGGCGCGGCAGTCATCCGCCGCAATTTATTTCTCCAGCCGACTGGGATAAATTTCAAAAAGTCGATGAATCCTCGGGGAATAGAATCAAGCTTGTCAATGTCGCTCCGGAGGAACCCGGAGCATTGGAATTTATCAGTAAAGCGGTTGCCGCCGGAAAAAAAGTCGCGCTTGGACACTGCTGTCCCGGCAGCGATACTATTCGTGAAGCCGTTGACCGCGGCGCTGGCTTTGTAACCCATTTCGGTAATGGCATGGCGGCGAATATTCACCGTTTCAAAAATCCGGTTTGGGAATTCCTGAGCAACGAATCCCTGACTTTGGGACTGATCGGGGATGGATTTCATCTGCCGCCGGAACTCGTTCGCACAGTGATGTTAGCCAAAGGGCGCGAAAAGTTTTATATGGTATCCGACGCCAGCGCCCTGGCCGGTTGTCCGCCGGGAATTTATGACCGTTTTGGCGGTATGCAAACTGTTATCGAGGAAAATGGTCACATGCATCTGCCGGACCAGGATGTGCTTTCCGCAGCCTGGTTCCAGAATGATCATAGCGTGAAATTTCTGATGGACAGTTTGGGGATGTCACTTGAAGATGCCTGGAGCCAGTGCAGTACCATTCCAGCCGGGGTTATGAATATTTTCCTGCCGGATCTTCGAGTTGGGTCGGAAGCCAGTTTCGTCGTGGTCGAGGAACAATCGTCATCATGGAATATCAAAACCACGATTTTTTGCGGTCAGGAATATTAATTCGGGCTTCCTGAAAAAGTCTGATTTGAGTGTAAAAAAGTTTAATTTTCTGCTTTGAGGTGCAAGGGAAATGTATAAATTAAGGGAAAAACCTTGCACTTTGGAGGAGTTGGGATGTTGAGAAAAATGGAAAATCATCCGAAATTCGAGAATTTTCTTTTGCCGTTCGACGGAAAGTTGAATGGAGACAACCGCTGGGTGAAATTGGCGGAAATGATTCCGTGGGACAAGTTGGAAAACATTTACGGTAAAAATATGTCGGAGGATTTCGGGCGTCCGGGGATTAATGCGCGGGTGGCGATCGGCACGCTGCTGATCAAGCACAAGTTGAGGCTGACCGACGAAGAAACCATCGAGCAGCTCAGCGAGAATCCGTACTTGCAGTTTTTCCTTGGCTACGAGGAATTCAAGCAGGAAAAACTGTTCGATCCGACCATGCTGGTGTATTTCCGGAAACGGCTAAACTTCGCCGACGCAAATGAAATGAATGAGTTGTTGACCAAGCTCATGACTGCAAGAAAATCTGAACGGCCAGTAAAATCTAATAGCAATAATAGCAATGATGACAATGATAAATCATCCGGCGGCAACTCCGGCAAGTTGCTGATCGACGCGACTGTGGCTCCAGCGGACATCAAGTATCCCACCGACCTGGATTTACTGAATAAAGCGCGCGAAAAAAGCGAGAAGCTGATCGACAAACTGCACGATCCCGCTTCTGGCGAAAAGAAACCCCGAACTTATCGCAAGATAGCAAGAAAAGAATATATTGCAATCACCAAGCGCAAGAACAAACCGGCAAAAATGATTAGGAAGACAATGAAAAAGCAGGCCGGATACCTGAAACGCAATCTCAATCATGTCAAACAACTGCTCAAATCTGGAAAAGGGTTGGGCGAAAAAGACTTATCGCTTCTGGAGATCCTCAGGAAAGTCCATGCCCAGCAGACCGAAATGCTCAAAAACGGCAAACGCAGCGTTGAAAACCGGATCGTGTCGATCTCCCAGCCGCACGTCCGCCCGATCGTCCGGGGCAAGGCCGGAGCGAAAACCGAATTCGGGGCGAAAATCTCGGTCAGCGTGGTCGAGGGCATTGTGTACCTCGACAAACTTTCATGGGATGCCTATAACGAAGGCCAGGACCTGATTTCGCAAGTCGAAAAATACCAGGAAAAATTCGGACATTACCCCGAAAGCGTCCATGCCGACAAGATTTACGCGAATCGCGAAAACCGCCGTTACCTTTCAGAGAAAAACATCAGACTTTCCGCTCCGCCGCCGGGATGAAATCGATAGAATCCCGGTTGAAGGCAAATTCGGCAACGGCAAACGCAAATATTCCCTCGACCGGATTTACGCGAAACTAAAAGAAACCGGCGAAACCTGGATCGTACTGATCATTATCGTGATGAACCTGGATAAACTATCCAGAGTTCTTTCACGCCTGATTTTAAAGCTGCCTTTTATCATGAAATTCACGATAATGCTGAAATATAAAACCTGCAATCCATGAAATTTTACAATCAAATCAATAAATCAGACTTTTTCAGGAAGCCCTAGTTAACCCGTATTTTCACGCAGCAGCTTGATGGCCTTTCGCGGCGAATGGCCATTGGTGCGCCGATACATGGCAGTGAAAGCGGTTTCACTGGCAAATCCCACTTGAGCCGCTATTTCCTTGACCAGCAAGTTTGAGTTGGCAATCAGTTCCGTTGCCGCGGCCATGCGTTTTCGGTTGCGATACTCCCAGGGATTAATCTGGTAACGTTTCCGGAACAAAATCCGCAGGTGATCAACCGAATAACCGCATTGTGACGCAAATTGTTCAAGCGATTGAGAAAAGTTTACATCCGCATCAATTAAATGCTTGAATTTTTCTTCTGGCAGTTCCCGGGTTGATTGCGACTCATAACTTAATAAAAAACGAAAAATATTCATTATATACAAATTTATCAGGAATAAATTTTTTTTAGTCGGATGATCAAACAGGTATTTAAGCCGGATAAATTCATTTTTCCAAAAAGGAACCTCGGATTCAGCAACTGGAACCAACAGCGGCAAACTAAGTTGAATACCATCCCACTCGATAATGGCATGGTCGGGAGTTGCGGGATCAGGACGCAATCTTATTCCGTGAAAAGCCACGCGCCAGTTATGGCGTTCTGCGTTGAATTTCGTGTCAAACGGCGCACCGCGCAAACCAATAACAAACATTGGTGGAGGAAAATGCAATTCATGTTGATATATTTTTCGATATTCCACCCCAGCGAATGCAAAATTAATACTGCTGCACGGGCAGACACCATATATATGTTCCGCCCGGTTGTGCAACCCTATATAGTCAATAATCATATTTTGCATGGAAGAAATCCCAAGTGTCAAGTCAAGCGTAAAACAGCTAGTTTATAACAATGTATGCTGCAATGCAAATGTGAAAGTGCATATATGAGAATGAGACAACTTTAAATCCCCCCTGTCCCCCGTCTTTGGGGAATGGATAAGATTGCTGTTTTTCTATGTGCGTTTCCTGGGTTTTCGCATGCCGGACGGAAAATCACCCAGTGTTTCGGCAAAAAATGACGGGTGATCTTTAACATATCACGGATACAATTGTCTATATATTACGATACAATAAAATCTGGCATTTTCTATTTATTTTGTAAAACAGCTTGACAAATAGCAATTATAGGCTTATAATAATTGTATCGATAAATAAAGGCAATAATGAAAAGCACACTGACAATTGACAAACAGAGCGGGATTCCCAAATATCTTCAGTTTATGGATTTGCTCAAGAAAACAGTCCTGGAGGAAAATTACCGCGAGGGCGACCGCTTTCCCACCGAACGCGAACTGATGAAAAAATACAACCTCAGTTCCGCGACGGTGTCACGTGCGATGAAAGAGCTTGTTGATGAGGGGGTTTTTGTCCGTAAGGTTGGAGGCGGGACTTTTGTCAGATCTGTAACATTGAAGCAAGCCCCATATACCTTCATGCCGATGCCAACTCTCACCGTGGTATTTACGGATATCCCCCCCATCAAAAGTAAAAATCCCTTGCACTGGTTTATTGGCCAGGAAATATTCCGCGGAATAGCAAACAACTACAATGGTTCGTTATCCTTTATAAACAGATACGAATTAAAGGCTGGCATCGAAGACATCAAAGGGAAAATCATTTTAATTAATCCTGTAAGTGAAGATATCGAAGTAGTGAAAAAGCGGCAGTTGCAGTATGTGATCATCGCTCAGCTTCACCAATATGAAGGTTTTTCCAATGCTGTAAGAGGGGATAAGATTTTCGGAACATTTGAACTCATGAAATACCTGATCCAAACTCTCGGGCACACAAGAATAGGTATTATTACCGGAAGAAGCCGCACTCACGCTGAAAGGTATGGCGGATATCAGATAGCGTTGAGGAGCCACGGCATTGAATTTGATGAATCCCTGGTCACTTTTGAAGAAAACGGTTTTGAAGAAAACGGTTTTCAGGCAATGAAAAAACTTCTGTCGTTGGAAAATCCGCCAACCGCGGTGTTCGCGGATACTGATATCAAGGCGCTTGGCGCTATCCAATGCGCCATCAAAACTGGCCTTAGAGTTCCCGAAGATATTTCCATCGCAGGTTTTGACGATATCCCGGGCATCGAAGAATATTCTCCTGCCCTGACCACCGTCAAGGCGCCGTATTACCAGATGGGAACTGCCGCCGTTAAACTTCTCTCCCGCGGAGAAAAAGAATTGCAGGATGGAATAATACTTAATTCAAAACTTATCGTAAGAGACTCCTGCGGACCTTGCCCAATAAGAACAAACGAGGAGCGGAATCATGGCAGAAAGTAAAAGACAAAAGGATAATGGAAATCTCAAATTTACCCTGATAGAGCTTTTAGTTGTAATAGCTATTATCTCTATACTTGCGAGTTTGCTGCTCCCGGCGCTGAAGCAGGCTAGGGAAAGCGCCAGGGCCACGGTCTGCGCGAATAAGTTGAAACAGCTGGGACTTGCGTCAGCTAACTACATGAGTGACTATGACGGATATATTGCCGCTTCATACACCAATACGAATATAGCGCTTAATGACAGAAGGATGCGTGCCTGGTTCTACCTGCTTCACGGCTATCTGGGGATTCCCGAAGCCGCGGATTACGGGACAATAAACGATTACTGGAGAGTATCGACGCTTATTTCCGAAACGCCGACTGTCTATGCGTGCCCCAGCCACAGAACCAGGGAAGGCGGAGTTGCCGGCGTACCGGGATATTCCGGCCGATGCTATAATGTAAATTATCATTTCAGTGTGACCAGCAGTTATCCGACCGCGGCAAAAGGCAGCATGGTTAAAACTCCTTCGACGGTAATCTATATGCTCGAATCCGACCGCAGTCAGGAAACCCTCACATCACACCAATATAAGATTTACGGCAGCGGCAACGGTTATAGCTTGTCAGATGGTTTTTACATCGAAAAAATCTGGCATAATGGTCAACACCAATATGTCATGTTCGACGGTCATGTGGAAAAAATGACCTGGGGTAATATGAAAGGTAATACAGAACATGCGACTTACTGGTCGCTGGTAGGGGATTGCAACAAACGATGAAACTTCTTTTCTTTCAAATTGTTTTTTTGAGTTTCTTTTGGGCCTTCACGGCAATTGCCGGAACGGCGGAATTGAAAAACGCACTGCTTTTTTATGACGATTGCGATGACCGGAAAAATCCTGACAAGAATGTCCGTCTCCGTACCGGGCTTCCCCCGGAACCGGGAAAATTCGGCAACGCGCTCAGGATCCGCAGACGCATGGTGAATCTGGCGGCTAACGGCGATTTCGAAAAACCTCTTTCTGACAACTGGATACTTTCCGGAAACGCAAAACTGCTGGAAAATAAAGGCGTTAAAAATGGACGCGGCATAATGTTGCGCGACGGCGCGTCGGCGGCGCTTCCCCTGCCGAAGTTGCGTCCGGGGGGATTATACAGCATATCTTTTTCCGCATGTGCGGTTCCTGGAAAAGAGAATGACGCGAAGGTCTCGCTCGAATTGAGTTCCGGAACGCAAACCGTAAAACCGCTGGAAAAGGTTTCCGTAAGCGACAGCGGATTTGCCCGATTTCAGGCGGCGGTAAAATCCGCGGATGACTGCGGAACGCTTCGTCTCCGCGCGGCAAAAGGCGCTATAATTATTGACAAAATTTCGATTATTGCCGGCGACAACCGGGAGGACTCTTTTACCCCGCCGCTGAAAATGCTGTCACGCGACGGAATATTTGTGCCTGTTGAGTATATTGATGTCAAATCAGGTTCGTTTTCCTGCTGGATAAAAGCTCCCTGGCTGCGCACCGGCTTCGAGAACACGTATCCGGCTGGAATCCTTGAGGTGGCCGCCGAACGGCCCGAAAATGTGAGAAAAAATATTCCACACAACGCATTGGGAATAATTTGCTGGTTCTCCCGAAAAAAGAATGTGCCGCGAAAAAAAATGCATCTGGTTGCCAAAGGAAAAAGCGGCAGTTATGCGGAAACAAGTATCGACCTGAATAAACTTACAAGTGATACGGAAAAGTGGTATCATTTTGTATTCAACTGGTGGCGAAAAGGCCGCAAAATGCATTTGCAAATATATGTAGACGGCAAACTCCGGATATCGGCGGAACGTCCTTTCAACGGTCAGGACAGAAGCCCGAAACGGATGATCATTGGTTTCTGCGGCGGGGCTTATTTGAACGGACTGATCGATGAATGCGCAATCTTTAAACGGCCACTGACAGCGGAGGAAGTTAAATCTTTATCTGAGTCCAACAGCCCATTATCAATAATAAATAAAGAAAATTAATCATTAATGAAAAGTCAAGTGTTTTGCTTGAAAGCAATATTCGCGGTATTTGCCACGGCCATATGTTTAACTTGTTCCGCCGGAAATCTTGAACTGGTCAAAAACGGCATCAGTTCCTACCGGATTGTCATCGATCCGAACGCGAACCTGACCGTCCGTAAAGCCGCGAACGAACTGAAGCAATATCTCCATAAAAGCACTGGCGCGTCACTTGCCGTGGTGAAAGCTGAAACTACCAGCGGCAAACCATCGATCGTTATAGGACCGGGAAAGGCCGCAACCGCCGCCGGGATCGACGCAAAGGATTTACCTCCGGAAGGATTCACTGCCAGGACTGTCGGGAAAAACCTTTATATTGCCGGAGACGACAGTAAAGGAGATCCGGTTTCAACCCATTGGCGGAGCAGCCCCAAAACCGGAACCTGGTACGGGGTTTGCGATTTTCTGGAGAAATATCTGGATATCCGCTGGTTTTCTCCCGGTAAATATGGCGAACACGTTCCCAAGAAACAAAACCTGGTAATTCCGGAAATCAATTATACGGAAAGTCCCGGCATGGAACTTCGCTTGAGTTCGTTCTGGTGGGGAGGAAAACTTGACCGTAAGCGGCGGAAGCAATATCGGGAATGGCAGCGCCGCAACCGCTATGGCAGATCGCAGATATGGTGCAGCTGGCACACTTGGACAGTCAACTTCAAGGCTTCGGATTATTTCGACAAGCATCCTGAGTGGTTTGCGCTGGTTGACGGAATTCGTTTGAAAAATACCCCTCTTGGCGCCAAGATGTGTGTCACTAACCAGCAGGCGCTTGATAAATTTGCCGAAATCATCATCAATAAGAGAAAAGGTAAGGAAGCGCAAAAAATAATGTTTTCACTGTCGCCTAATGACGGCGGGGGACATTGCCAGTGCGCGAAGTGCCAGGCCCTGGACAACGGTATCCGTAAAGACGGTTCCCGGATTATGACCGACCGCTACGTTTATTACTGTAATGAAATTGCCAAACGGGTGAAAAAAGTCCTGCCTGATCAGAAGTTTGGTTTCCTGGCATACAGTTATTATGCCGATCCGCCCGAAAAGTTTTCCGTCGATCCAAATGTCTGCGTCATGCTGGTGGGAAACTGTATACAGCTTGGTTACCGGCAGCCCGGTGCGGCCCGGAAAGAACTGAATGAAATGATGCTGCCGTGGAAAGCAAAGCAGAAAACCTTGTATTTAGATTCGTATACTGTCGGCAACGGCCTGCTGAACCTGCCCTCGACTCATCCCTCGGTAATTCGCACAATGTTTCAAAATATCGTGAAGGCACAAATAAGCGGAGCCACATTCTGGAATTACGCCCCGCCGCTGGCGGCCGGACTCGACAGCTATATGTACCTCAGGATGATGTGGAATCCCAAAGCTGACTTTAATAAAGTCTATGCCGATGCGATGGCGAAATGCTACGGCGCCAAAGCCGCACAATATGTAAACCAATATTTCGATTATGTTGAGGCCGCCGGGAACCAAGCGGCGAAGTCCATTGTCAAAAACCGGGCGCTGGGATTACTGAGAATCGACAACTATATTCCTCTGTTTGCCGGATCGCTGAAAAAGATCGGCCCGGTTTTGGAAAAGGCCATTTCGCTGGCTGATACCCCAAACCAGAAATTCAGAATCCAGGCATTGCTTGATAACTTGAAATACGCCGATATGACCTCATCATTGTATATTTTGGGAAAAGACCTCATCAGTGGAAAAAATGTCACTGCGTCCCGCTTGGTCCAAGCGATAAAACTCGCGGAGGAACGGCGCGAATTCATGCGAGAACTTGACAGGAAATACTGGTTTAACCTCAACAAAGTCCTCAAAAACGAAAAAGCTTTCCGGATTCCGCTTGATCCGGCGATTTACCAGGCTATGTACCGGGAATCCGGAAATCCGGCTGTGGCGCAAATTCCGAAAATGCGGCGCGCCCCGCGGCCTGACGGCAGGCTCGAAACCTCGGAATGGAAGGATGCCTCGGTACTGGAAATCAACCGCAAGAATGTCAGCGGAACCCCGGTTCAAGTTCCAACCCGAGTGATGTTGGGCAGAAAGGATAATAACCTTTACGTATGCTTTATCTGCCGGGAACCTGACACCACCAACTTGCATGACGTGATTAAACGCCGGGACGGTAACGTCTGGAAGGATAATGACGTGGAAATTTTCCTGGCTCCCAAAGGCGTCAAAGGGCCTTATTTTCAATTAATGGTGAATTCACTTGGAACACTTAGCGATTACCGTTTTTCCTCACCTGAATCCGGAGAGAAAAAATGGAATTCCGGCGCGGTTGTCGCAGCGGGGAAAGAAAAAGAACAATGGATAGTGGAAATTTCAATCCCGCTTAAATCTATATCCGGTAAAGGCTTCCGGCCAGGGGACATCTGGATGGCGAATTTTTGCCGAAACAGGAAAATATCCGGAAACCGGGAATTAAGCGCCTGGAATCCAACGTTCGCCGGCTTTCACCGGCCGGAAAGATTCGGCAAAATCATTTTTCGCTGAGATGGCCGGGCTTGTTCAAGTCCAGCCGTGTGCTATCCGGGAATTTATCAACATGTAGTGCATGAATTACGCTTAACAAGGACACCATGCCAAGGGATCGATGGTATGTCTTTGCCATAGTTTATGCGCTGATCAAGCAGACTTATCAAAGCTTCACCCATTTCATAAAATGGTCTGCGGACAGTTGAAAGGCCGGCGGTATCGCTGATTTCAGGGATATCATCAGACCCGAGAATTGAAATATCGTCAGGAACCTTTATTCCGTGTTCCCGACAGTATTCCATGGCCCCAAGCGCTTTTAAGTCGGTATCGGCAAAAATAGCGGTAACGGAATTTTGCTTCCCGTGCAGTAATTGTCTTGCGCCCTCATAACCTTCCTGTTTTCCTCCGTCGCGGCAATCCATCACAAGATCTTCTTTAAAAGGTATTCCCGCCATATTCAACGCCATCCGGTATCCTGCCAGGCAGTCCTGGTGATAGAGTCCGCCGCCCCATAGCATTGCAATCCGGCGATGTTTCAAGTGACGGATAAGCCAGGTGACGCCGTTAAAAATTGAAATAATTTCATCATAATTGACCGAGTTGAACTCCCGGAACAATGCGGAAATCGGATTAATTGCCACATAGGGAGCATTCCCGATAATATCAAGAAACTGGCTGGAAACACCGGTTAGCGGGATAAAAGCTTTTTCATTATGTTCCCGAGTTATTATGGCTTTATTCAATTCATCAAATTTAATCATTCGAAATATATGAAACTGGTTAGCATTGATGATTCCCCTGGAAAACTGCTCGGAAATAAACCAGTTCAACGGATTATCGTTGATATTTACGGCTGAACGGATAATAAAAACCACGTATTGTCTTGTGCGGACGGCTTGGCGCTTGTCCAAAGGCGCCACCTGCTTGCCGCTTTTCGGATAGCGGACAATCCACCCTTCCCGTTCCAGAAGTTCCATAGATTTTGTGATCGTGGCCTGCGAAGTTTCGTATTCCCGGATCAGGATTTTATCCGAAGGCAGCTTTTGCCCAATATCCCATTCTCCCGACCGGATACGTTCTTTTATTGAATCGCTGATATCAAGATATTTCATATTGTTTCCAGCTTTCGGTTCTTGTGATGTTGCTGATTTTATTACTATACAGCAATTCTGCACCAGTGCAAATATTTTTGGTTAAATTTATATAAAAATAACTTGATCTGGTTGACTTTTAGCAATTTATCAGTTATAATTACCCTAGTTTAAATCAATTGATAAAAGAAGAGGTGGCTTCAATGAGAAAGTCAATATTCACTCTGATTGAATTATTGGTTGTCATTGCCATTATCAGTATATTAATGGCGATATTGCTGCCGGCTTTGAGTCGAGCAAGACAGACCGCCAGGCGAATCAGTTGTACAAACAATCTTAAGCAGTTGGGCTCCTCGATGTGGATGTTCGTCAACGAGCATGACGGAGATACTCCCGCACTGGGCAGTCTCTGGTATTACTCTCTGTATGATGATGGTTATTTGACAACAACCGATAACGGCCGTTTTACAACTACTTATAATTTAACCCGCAATATAGCATGGACTCCCGCAAATTATTTTGAGGTTGCGCATTGTCCGAGCATTGTTGCTCCGTTGAACAGTGGAGCTTTTGCCGGGGGTTTGGGCATCAATTACGGATTCTGCACTATGCTCCACAAGGCGGTTGGAGACCTTGTAGACTGGGGAGATAAGAATGCAGACAATAAATATATAAGATCACTGGCTTTACGCCTGGTCAAAGTAAACAAGCCTTCGAGTCGCGCAATGATAACAGAAAGCTATCCATACAGTTCCAGCCTTGGTTACGAGGTTGGATATTTGAGCAATTCATCAACCCCGAGTTATATTTACATGCAGTTCCGCCACAACACCCGGACCGCGGCCGGTCCCGGAATAAACAGCTGGTACGGATACGGAAATGTTTTGTATGTAGACGGACATGGCGGAAGCATAAACTACCGGCAGGCACTGGATGATTACCAGGTGCTTCTTCAAGGCGGTAATTAAAAGTATACGGAAAGTCGCATATAAATATTTCAGGTGGAATGATGGCACACAAAGAAGTAGAAAATTACAGCGCGGAAGAAAAACGAATCGCAAAAAATTTGGGGCTGGGTAATTTCAAGGGACTCTATACGATTACCTGGGGGGATGCCGTTGATAAGGGACGTTTGTGTGACGCCTCCTCCATTAGAGAACGAATCGATTACCTCAGGCAGCATAGCGGTGAAATTGCGGTTTGGCGGACGGTCCCGCCCGACCATAAACACAGATGGTTTGCTGATACTGATCTTTCAATTTACAATCCGAAAATTCCGGCTCATAAACTGATATTGGATTACTATCAGAACTTCGACCGTCTTTTTAAGAAAAAAGGCGATCTTAACAAGGTTGCCGTGGATATAATCCATGACCTTGGGATGAAAGCATATCACTGGGGTGACGGTCTGTTTGATAATTCAGCTCCCCCACATGTCCTTTATGCAGGAATTGTGCCGTTTTGCAAGGAAGCGAGACTGCAGCAGGAAAATCCGGGAATCTGCCGGTGCGACATTTTCGGGAATCCGCATTACGGAGTATGGGAATATCGCTATCCGGAGGCCCGGCAATTCACCATCGAACGCTTTATCGAGGAAATTAATCTATATGATTTCGACGGGATGATGCTTTCTACGCGCAGTCATTGTATTCCCGCCACGGATGGAGAGCTTTACGGATACAATGATGTAATCGACAAAGAACTGATCAAACGCACCAAGGTCAGTTTCCGGTCCCCTGAGTATAAATCCAATGAGAATGCGAAAGAAATCCGGCGGCGGATACTGGGGGAATCTGTAACGATTTTTCTCAGGGAACTGAGGGAAAAATGGCCAGAAAACAAGGAACTTATCGTCGGAATCCCCCGGGGAGATTACTGGGGCCCGCCCTATGGCAATATCTTTATCGACTGGCGGACCTGGCTCAAGGAGAAGCTTGTTGACGGTCTTTATCTTGGCGAAATATCAGGTAAAACGCTTTACCGTAATGTCATAACTCCTGACCAGTACCGTAACTTTTTAAGTGATGAGGAAGCCGGTATCGGCGTTAATCCTTATTATTACGACCTGGAACATATTTACGGTCCTGAATGTGTCGACGCCGGGGTGAAACTATATGTGAATGGAGATTCGAAGTCGGTTAAACGGGAATCCTGTGGCGGACAATATTTTCCGCGCCTGGAAATGGGAAAAGATCAATAAGGAAAAAAATATGATACATAAGGTTGTCCAGAAAAATTATTTATTTGCAATGTTAATTGCGGTCGTTTGCTTCTTTCTTGCCGGTAATTCTTATTCTCAGGAAAATCTTTCTCAATTCACCAATCCCAAAGCCCTGGATGATCCGTTCTACCGGTGGAACGCGCGAGTGGTATTTCCTGCAGGAAAAATTCCCGATACCGTGGACAGTAATGATTATGCTGCCGCCGTGTTGAATGACGCCTGGGATTTCAACGAAGGAGACTGTGAAGGAATAAAAAAATTCTCAAAAGGTATCAGTAATTTAAAAGTCAAAAACGGGAAACTTTGCTTTACTACCGGTCGCCATGCATGGTTTTACTGGGGAAGTTATTTAAAGAAGGACAGATTTAAAGATGAAAATATCGGCGCCAATTGGACAAAGGAAGCCAGGACCAATTCTCCCTGGATGGTCAAAATCCGCTTGAAACAAAGCCTATCTAAAAGTATTTGGAAAGTCATTGCAAAAGATACCAGTATCCGCCCTGTCGCGAAAAGTTCAAAGGTAGTAAAGGGGACCGGGTGGCAAACAGTATCTTTTCAGCTGCCCCAAAAACGACAGAGAATTTATGCTCTCGCCATTGAGCCCGGAAGCAGACCGGGAAACAAGGTTGAGATTGACGACATAAAAATAGTCTGTCCTGAAAAATTCGCCTATATCCGCAAAACTGTTTTCTGTAAGGCTCCGGTAAATTCCGCGACTATCTGCCTGCTGGCGGCCAAGGACTTCGCGCTTTACATCAACGGGAAAAAGGTTAAATCCGGACTCAACCGGCACGACCGCAGGAAGTGGGATATTGCGGAATGTGGCAAGTTCTTTCATCCCGGCAAAAATGTCATTGCTTATCGCGAACGACTCGGCAGAAAACAAATCAGAGGTATCGACGGCTTAATCCTGGAAGGAATAATAAATTACCGGAACGGAAATTTTAAAAGATTTTACACTGATGGTTCCTGGAAAGGTTCTTACTCATATTTTCCCGGTTGGAAAAATCCCATCTTTGACGATTCGAAATGGCAGGCGGTAAAAACCGGAAAAAATGTAACGAACACCATAATGCCGGGACGTGGTAAATACGGCATGGGAGCTTTTATTGACCCTCCATACCTGGGCCCGATAAAAATAACGGGAAAAACTTCAAATCTCCATATTCAGCCGCTTGCCAAAGGAATTAATTTAGAAATTAAATTACCGGCAACCGTAAAGCCCCGCAATCCTTATTCTGTTCGTTGGGAACTGCGGCAAACATATTCCTGCAACGGCGATTATAAAGAGAAAGCTGTAGCAAAAGGGAAATTTACGGAATTTACACTATGCAATGACAAGCTTGTATATATATTTAAATACTCCCCCGGTAAGCTTGGAGTTTACGATCTGATTGTAACTGTGGAAAAAAGCGGAAAAGTTCTCGATCGGCGATTCTTCGAGGTTGCCATGACAGGCCGCTTCCCTATGCCGGAAGTTCCTTTGAGTGACATTGATGCTGCGCTTAGGTTGAAACTGATTGACAAAGTCAATTGTGCCGATCCGGAAGATCCGCATCCATTTCTTGACGGCGCCCATAATGGCGGTCAGCACAGCGCTCCTCCAAGTCCGAAAACCGGAACCAGTTCAGTCGGGAAAGCCGGCAGCATACCGGTTCGGTTCACCGGTCCGCACCGATGTGACTGGTTTTCATACCAGATAAAAATAGATAAATTATATGTACCCCACTTAATCGAAGTAAGTTACTTGGATGACCGGGAATGTGCTTTTGAAGCAAAGGTGACCGAGCAACAACGCAAAAATTTTGTAAATCTGGGGCCACGGTATAAGCATCGCAATAACGGCGCAGTTGCCATGGGCGGTCCTTATTATCCAAACACCGGAAAAGTGCAAAAACTGAGATATTTCTATTACCCGCGCCATCACGAAGCAACAGTGGATATATTAAACCTGAATAAAACCGGAGGAAAACCGCCGGCTATTATTGCCATCGAGGTTTTTGAAATCAATGAATTACCGGCATTAAAAATAGCCAATCCGTCGAAACGGCTTTTGGGAGACTACTCCGAAACCCTGGCAATTATACTTGAAAACTTTTATGCCGGACCAGGACAGGAAGGATTTGCCTGGGCACATGGCACGGCCACTCATCGACACCACGGATATTACAAAAACTGGTACAACACTCTGGAAAATTTAATAAAATATAAACGGTTCTGCGGAACTAATCTGATTTATTATTGTTTCTGGTACGTTTGGTATCCTTACTATCATACAGACTCGAACCCATTGCGCAGCATGGCCCATGACGATTATCTGGATTTGATGTTTGACATGTTTTCCGCCAATGCTCTCTATATAATTCCATCGTTCGAGCTGGGAGGGACCCAGGCAACCCCGGAATATGGAATTGAGGCCGGAATGGTTACCGCGCCAGAAGCAGCGAAAGGAAAGCCTACCAGATTCAGAGTTTCAAGCAACGGAACGCTGATCCGGTACATGGCCGGTCTCAACCCGGCAATCCCTCAGAACCGGAAGTTTGTGGCCGATATCCTTGGGGAAGTTGTCAGGCGCTGGGGCAATTCTCACGCATTTGCCGGAGTCGGCAATACATTGATGTGGCTTATCGGTCCGGTAATGACAAGTAATGACATCGACAAAGAAACCGCGTCATACGATGACTCCACCATCACCCGTTTTGAGAAGGAGAGCGGAATAAAAATACCGGTATCTAATTCTGACCCGGAACGCTTCGCCAAACGTTATAAGTGGCTGCGGCAGAATCATAATGCATGGAAAAAATGGCTGGCATTCTACGCAAAGGTCACGGCTGAATTCAATTACGATGTCCTCGAGCGTTTGCAAAAAATAAAACCGGACGTTGTCTATATTCCTTATTTCAATCAATTTCCCTGGAAACCTATATCGGAAGCTTGCGTCGAGGACGAAGCTCCGATGACCGATTACTTGAGGTCGGTCGGCCAAGACCCGGAATTATACAAAAACCGGAAAAATCTCGTGCCGGGATACACTTTTTGCAGTGAACATTATTGTTCAAGACGTCCCCCTAAATACGCGTCCCGTCCAGGAGCGATGGATGAAACCAATTTATCTGACAAACTCCAAAAGCTTTATGATAATGGGGATAATACCCTTGCATTTGTCCGGCAGGGGTTTTATGAAACATTAGTGAAATCACCGAAACCCTGGCTCTGGAAAGTTACTAACGGAAATCCCAATATTTTTCCAGCCGGACGCTACGGTACCCGCAATCTTGTCAACAGATTGCTGAATATGACTCCCGGAATTATTCTCTACCAGTGGCAGGATATGGTACTGACTCTTCAAAGCCCGGAAATTCTCCAGAAGTTTGCCACGGAATTCCGTTCCATTCCAATGGGACGTTATCAGGATCTAAAAGGAAACGGCCTGGCAAAGAACATTGTACTCAGAAAAAACCAAAAGGGAGACTTTTACGTAGTCAACCCGTACTGGTGGAAAGTTAATGTTGAATTGAAATTCAAGAGAGAAGGAAAGATTATCGATTTAATTGAAAATTCTACCGTAAATACCGATAAAATCAGTTTTACCTTGAATGCGTATCAGGCAAAAGTTTTTTCTGTTGCGAAAAACAGTTTTCCCGTTGCGGCGGTTACGGACATTTCTACGGAAGGCAAAAAGTATTTACAGGAAAAACTCAACCTGCTGGCAAAATACGGCAGCCTTGTCAGTGATGCCGAATTGAAAAGCCTTAACTTATATATGTCGCCCCGGAAAGCTAAATGCCTGATTCGCAAGGCTCAGGAAAATTTTAAAGAGAAAAATTTCCTTGCCGCTGCCCGATTGGTCGACGGATTCAGACTGGTCAACTTACGATCTTTTATCCGCAAAAAAGAAATAATCGGCGACGGAGGAAAACCATATACCAGTTATCGTGTCAATTGCGGTTCAAATGAAAAATATGTTGATAAAAAAGGCCGTGAGTGGCGCCCGGATCAGCCATTTGAAAACGGATTGCACAGTTTTGGTTTCCTCAAGGGCGGATACCCTAAAGACCGTGGCCGACAGAAAAAGCTGGTGATTGCCGGAACTCCGGCCCCCAGAATTTATTTTTATGAGAGAGCAGGAGTTGGCGAGAAGGCATATTCTTTTAAAGTACCTCCAGGACGCTATCGCGTGACTCTCTATTACGCTTTGACTTTTGAAGATAAATCATATTGGGACAAACGTTATACCCGGGAGACCCTTCCCAAAATCCCGCCTGTAATCATTAATGGCAAAAAGGCGGACAAGGGGGGCTTCGATATTTACACGAATGTGGGCTTGAAAAAACCTTATCAGCAATCATATATTGTATATGTAAAAAATGGTTTGATTACAATCGGATTCGCAAAAAACTGGTTTATTAACGCTATCGGGATCGCGCCGGAATAAAAAAGTCATGAGCGGATATTTCTCAAACCTTCAAATTAATCGGCAGAAATTTTCATTGATTCTTTCTCTCCTGATCGTTTCTGCAATAATACCATTGCGTGCTGAAAATAAATCCGCAAAACAAAATCGTTTCGCGCTGTGGAAATCAGTCAGATCGCCAATCGGCAAAGTAAATATCCGCAATAACGGTATTGTCGACTTCATCAGTCCCGGCAGAACGTGGTGGCTCAGATGTATGACCCAGATTATTTCTAAAGACCGTGGCACAGTTTCCCTGGGAGACGTTAAATTCTGGCATGAACTTGATAGAAAAATACAGAACGGAAAGCTTATTATTTCTGGCTGTACGGAAAAAACCGATTCCGCAATATCTGTAGAAAAAACCAGCAGCGGTGAATATACCTGCACCTGGAAATCTAAAGTTGCAGCAATTGATCCCATGATCTCCAGAATCCAATTTACTTTGCTTCTGATTCCCCAAATAAAAAAGCAGAACAAACAGTTTTTACAGGTGGAAACCGTTGATGGCAAAAAATACAAACTCTCCCTGAAAAACAAAAATAGCAGTATTGAAAATGTATGCAAATTATACCTGCCCAGTCCTAAAAATAACGTGACTGTTTCCATTTCGGACACAAAACAATTCAAAACGACACTGTCGATTCTGGATACAAACAGAATCCTGTATTTAATAAGGACAGTCAAACCAATAGAAGCAGAATCAAAAATTCTCTTTTCTCTGCAAATCCGGTGACAAGCAATAAATATACATAGGCTTTTATCAGGAAGTATAAAAATGAGAGAAAAACATATTATTGATAATCCTGAACTGGGAAGCTTGAAGATCGTTCCTGATTCTGCTTTTGCAGGAGAATATGGGACTTGGGAATTGATTTATACGCCAGGAATAATTACACTTGAAACCGGTGGCCGGATCAGAATTTATCCTCCGTTTACTTATGATGTATCTCACAATTCATGTGTACGATGGGATTATGGAACTGTTACTGCTTATCATAATAATGCAGAATTAAAAGTAAATATATTCGATTCCATCAACAGTCTGTTTGCGGATAAATACCATGCAAAAGCTATTGAAGTTAAAATTATTTCCGGCAATATCCATGCTCCAGAAACGCTTTCAATTGTATTAGGCGATCAGCGTAATGGTGGTAAGCCTGCCAAGGCGCAATGGCTGTCGGGACCTGATATGCCATTTTATATTGCAATAGCTATTTCAGGCAGTGACGAATTTATTCCATTGGCTGCTTATCCCAAAATCCGCGTATACGGTGCGGAGGCTGAACGCTTGAAAGCGATTGCGCCCTCTACGATAACTACCAACGAGAATTTTTCTTTTCGCATAAAGGCGGAGGATGCTCTCACCAATATTTCCGATAAATTCTACAAAAAACCGCTTGACCTTAATTTGCATAATGCTATCTCCGGACCTGATAAATCAACGATTTCAGTATGTGATCGGGGACAAAAACAAATTTCCGGTTTTTCCGCAAGTCAACCAGGAATATACCGGATAGAGGCATCTGACGGGAAATTTTCCACTCAGAGCAATCCAGTTGCAGTTGATCAATTTTCTTTTGATAACAACCGAATTTTTTGGGGGGAAATCCACGCGCATACCGAGTTGAGCGACGGTATAGGCAGTGAAAACCGCTTCTATGAATATGCGAGAGACGAAGCGTGGCTGGACTTTGCAGCAATCAGTGAACACCGCGGCGGTGATAAATGGTGGGAGTGCTGCCGGAAAGCTGCGGAAAAATATAATGACCCCGGCAAGTTCGTTACTTTACTAGGTTATGAAACCGCTTGGAAATTAGGACATTGCAATGTTTATTCTCGTGACACGGATCTGGCAGTCCATGCATGGAAAAATCACGAAAAAGCCCTTGAACTTGTCCGGCAAGGCAAGGCAATTCTGATTCCTCATCACCCAAACGATCCCCTGATAAACCGGGCGGCGTTGTTTCGCTGGAAGGATATTTCCCCGGAGATGATCCATGCCGTGGAAATTTGCCAGATGCGCGGTTCTTTTGAAAAAGACGAACTTGGTGATCATGTGTTGTTCGGTGGTTTTGGAAAGTCAGTCCAGGATGCGCTGAAATTGGGATTTCGTCCGGGATTCATCGGGGGAACCGATAATCATTGCGGCCGTCCCGGTTCCACCATGCAGGTTTGCTTTCATTCCAGAAAAGGTTGCGGCAGCGCTGAAACATGCGACATAAACAGAAAATATATTGACCGCACTTTTAGCGGTCTGACAGCCGTATTTGCTCCCAAACTCACCCGTGAAGCCGTATTTGATGCCATTCGCGAAAGACACTGCTACGCAACTACCGGAGAACGTATTTTACTCGATTTTAAATTAAATAATTTACGCATGGGTGAAAGTGGAAAAATTACTAATCCGGCAAATATTATGGTAAAAGCGGCAGGAACCGCGCCAATTACACAACTAAGCATCATTAAAAATAATCAAGATGCTTTTACCGCATCATCCGATAAATTAGATATGGAGATTGAATGGCAAGATTTGACCTCTAAAACTGGTGATTGGTATTATCTGCGTGTTAAACAGAATGACGGGCATTATGCATGGTCGTCACCAATATGGATTGATTAAATGAATATTGAAAATGGTTCTTTTTGCATCAAGGCAGACGAAATTGTTTTAGAGGATAGTGTTTTGCATAATGGTTTTATTTCTATTGCAGATGAAAAAATACACAATATTTCCACTAGTGAACAGGAAGGGAATATTGTGGAATATCCTAATTCGTTGCTGCTGCCGGGATTCATTGATTTACATACTCACGGCAGGTTAGGAATTTCCACGAACAATGTGACTGACGAATTGTTAATAAACTATGCACGCACCGGGACAACTGCGCTCCTGGCAACTTTGTCCGATAATGTTGAAGAAATGGTGCAAGTTATGCAGAAGATTAAAGATCATTCTCCATCTAAAGCAAGTGCGAAAATTCTGGGTATACATGCGGAGGGGCCTTTTATTGACCAAATGAACAGAGGGGGAGTAAATAAAGATGTTTGCTGTGAGCCGGATAAGAAAAAACTCGATGCTCTTTTAAGCGTGGGAAACTTAAAATACATTACGGTCTCACCGTATGTCAATGGAGTTTCAGACGCTGTTGAGTATCTTTCACAAGCCGGAGTTGTTTGTGTTTCAGGACATTCAAGGGGAAATAAAGATATTTTCTTAAATACGGTAAATAAGGGTATTAAGGGTATCTGTCATTGGTATAACAATAATCCTCCAGAACAATTAATGCTGGAAACGGGAGTGCGTAATCCCGTACTCTGCGATTATGCGTTACTTAATGATGATATTTTTCTGGAAATTATTTGTGATCTTCAGCATGTGCATCCTGTTTTTATCGAACTTGCATATAAGCTCAAAGGTTCAGGAAAAATAGCTGTAATATCAGATTCCATAAATATATCCGGTCTCCCCGAAGGAATTTACGACTACATTGATGGAAGAAAAATTGAGCTAAAAAAGGAAGGCATTCATGAAGTTGCTTCCGGAATCCGGTTTGGAAGTTCAACAACTCAAATTCAGGAATTTATCAACCTTGTAAAAGAAATGGGTATCCCAATTTGTGATGCGGCAAGAATGTGTGCACTTACGCCTGCTGAAATATTAAAAGCGGACAAAGAAATAGGAAGCATCTTTCCAGGAAAAAAGGCTGATTTGATCGTGCTTGATAAAGATACATTTGATCTGCTTCAGGTTTTTGTGCCTCTTCTGCGTTTTGATCCGTAAAATCACAGTTTTCTGTTGGTATCGATATTGGGAAGGTCGAAGATTTTGAGGTGGAAATATTCCTGGTCGCGATATCCGTAGGCTTGCCGGATCAGCCATCGGATTTTATTGTTGAATCCTTCCATCGCGGCGTTCGACAACTTATCGGTGCGCCAGTAGGCCGTGATGCCGCCGAGGTGGTTTTCGATGGTTTTCGCCATGTCGGAGAGTTCCTTGATGTCCGTTTCCCTGGCGATGTCGCACCAGTTACGGAGTGCCGCCTTGGCCCGGAACTCGTTCCCGGCTTGGCGGTAGATGCTCCGCAGCGCCTCCTTCATCATGCTGACCTCGCCCAGTTCCCGGAAAGTTTTTCTCAGGTTGTCGAGCAGCAGTTTGGCGTCGGGGGAAAGGTTCTCGACGTTACGCAGGAACAGAAAGCGTTGGTTTTTAAGCAGTTTCCGATGTTCTTCGTCGAGGTTTGCGGTGATTCTGCGCCGGACTTTATCGAGCTTTTCATTCATCAGTTTGATCACGTGGAAGTGGTCGAAGACGATTTCGGCGTCCGGCAGGTTTTCCCCGGCCCAGGCGGTGTACGCTTTCGACATATCCATTGCGATTATTGCTATTTTTGTTTTTGCGCGTTTCAGTTTCGCGGTGAAGTTTTTCAGCGCGTCAACGCCTTTGCCTTTGCCGACATACAACACCGCCCCGGACTCCAGGTCACGGACAATCGTCAGATACTTTTCAACGCCTTTTTTCCGCGAGACAAAAATTTCGTCAATGCCGATTATCCTGACGTTTTTGAGTTCAATCTTATGGTATTTTTTCTTGAGATGA
Organism: Victivallales bacterium; assembly: GCA_963678815.1. Classification (GTDB taxonomy): domain Bacteria; phylum Verrucomicrobiota; class Lentisphaeria; order Victivallales. The sequence goes on along the minus strand of OY787460.1, from coordinate 215,697 downwards.
CGCTTTTCAACGTTTTTTACGGTCCGCCACGGCAGGTCGAAAAAACCGGCGACGGCATTGATGCTCATTTCGCTTCTCAACTCGACGATCGACCTCTCCAACTCCTTGGTTATCCGCGATTTGGACGAACTCAGAAACGGCAGCTTCTCCACCGTCCAGCTCCCGCACTCGTGGCAGTAGATACGGTGAACGTCAATGATAAAACACAACTGCCAACGACCGCTTTTGACTCCTTTGATATCCCTGGTCCGCAACCACTTCGCGGTAACTTTCGAGCCATTGCATTCAGGACAGCGCAAATCTTTCCGCACGATTTTCTGGTAAACAGTTCCATGTTTACGGCTGAAATCAAAGCTCTCATGTTGAAATCCACGGATGCCCTGAGTAAAATACATCAGACTGGTAGACATAATTCCCTCGCTTTCTGGTAAAAAACGAGAGTTATGCCGCCAGTCTTTTGCTTTTCCAGTGGCGCAGTTGAAAAATTGCTTTTTTCAACTGCCAACAGTCGCTATTGGCGGATTTCTGAAGCTGTCAAGGCGCAAATGGAATAAAAGGGAGCAAGCGCGACCGGTTATGCCGGATTGCCCTTTACAGCACAAGACATCCAGCTACTCACCTCCGGATCAAAACGCAGAAGAACCGTTTTTGTCGACTCTTATCCTGTTTTTGCCGATTCATTCAACAGTGGTTAGAAATAAGTAAGTCGCCAGTAATAATGAAGGGTTCCTCTAAAAATTAACTTGTGACCTGTAACAGGTCCGGATTGAAAATATATTATCTGCGGTATTAAGACCGATAACCGCAATATTAATAAGGGATTTAACATGCTGAACGGTTTTTTCGACATCGACTTTCGCCTTGAGCAACTCGACCAGTGCGGTGACCCGCTGACCAAACTCAACAAGGTAATTCCCTGGGAAGAGTTTCGCGCCGACCTGGAGAAAATCCGGGAAAAAGAGCGTAAAAGCAATGCCGGACGGAAGCCGTTTGATGTGATTCTGATGTTTAAAATTCTGATATTGCAGTCGCTGTATAACCTTGGGGATGATGCGGTTGAGTATCAGATTCGTGACCACTTGAGTTTCATGCGTTTTCTCGGTCTTAACCTCGACGACCGCGTTTCCGACGCCAAGACCGTATGGCTTTTCCGCGAACAGCTTGGCGAATACGGTCTTGAGAAAAAAGCTTTTGCAAAGTTTGACCATTATCTGCGCGGACAGGGATTTACGGCGAAAAAAGGCCAGATAATCGACGCCTCGATTATTGCTTCGCCGATACAGCGCAATAGCCGGGATGAAAATGCCAGAATCAAACAGGGCGAAGCGCCGGAAGATTGGAGCGACAACAAGCGGCGTCAGAAAGACACCGATGCAAAATGGTTCAAGAAAAACGGCAAAAACCACTTCGGTTACAAAAACCATATTCAGGTTGACGTCAAGCACAAATTCATCCGGGGGCAGTTACTGACGCCTCTGTTCACGACAGTCAGGTCTTCGCGGAACTGTTGGATGAAGGCAATTCCAGCCGCGATGTTTTTGCGGATTCGGCGTACCGCTCGAAAAAACGGATTAAACAGCTTGAAAATCTCGGATACCGCGAACATTTGCAACACAAGGGCTGTAAAAACCTCAAACTTACAAATTGGGAGAAACACGGCAATATTACCCGTGTAAAAACCCGGGCCAGAATTGAACATGTTTTCGGCGTTCAGGCCCAGAAAGCTGAAGATTGTCTGGACAATCGGCATTACCAGAACCAAAGTTAAGATTGCCTTGCGGAACCTGGCATTCAACATGGATCGGCTTGGAACCCTGACAGCGCAAACATAAAGGAAATAGCCCAGTGAAAGCAATATCGGCAAAATTCCCCAAAAAAACATCGGAAAATCCGCCTTCAAATCTCGACGGAAAAGGTGATTTTTTATTTTGCCGGAACAATTTCATCCCCAATTTCCTGTTTTTAAATTTCAAAACGCAAAAAACGTATTTTTAGAGGTAACCTATATATTACAGCCATTAGTTGTGCCAGTGCAGGTACTGGACAAAATGGGCAAAGTGCGTTGCGACTTTGCCGGGATCGCGAAGCATCCCGGCCACTCGATCCAAACACACTGTTTGGCCGGGGAGTATCCCCGGATTGAATGGGCAAAGTGCGTTGCGACTTTGCCGGGATCGCGAAGCATCCCGGCCACTTGATCCAAACACACTGTTTGGCCGGGGAGTATCCCCGGATTGAATGGGCAAAGTGCGTTGCGACTTTGCCGGGATCGCGAAGCATCCCGGCCACTTGATCCAAACACACTGTTTGGCCGGGGAGTATCCCCGGATTGAATGGGCAAAGTGCGTTGCGACTTTGCCGGGATCGCGAAGCATCCCGGCCACTCGATCCAAACACACTGTTTGGCCGGGGAGTATCCCCGGATTGAATGGGCAAAGTGCGTTGCGACTTTGCCGGGATCGCGAAGCATCCCGGCCACTCGATCCAAACACACTGTTTGGTTTTCGGTTGGATATTCCATGTTGATTATTGAATATTGACCTCTTCAAACCCTCCCGGATTATTCGCTGAGAAGTCTTGTATTTCTGAAAATATCAGCTTATATTCAGGTATGGCGTGTTGAAGAATGCCTCCTGGTCTGCGGGAAGAACAGAGTTCATCTTCATAAAAAAGGTTTATATCAACCTTCTTTTCATCCCACGTTTGCAGACCCTGGGAAAAACTTAGTGAAAAGGAGGTCAGAAATGACTACCCGCAACTTGGACACCGGCACGTCTGCCCGTAATCGTGAACTCCCCTCGAAACCGAATCTGGACCAGCTCAAACATCAGGCAAAAGACCTGCGGAAGGCACACAGGAGCAAAAATCCGGATGCCTGCGGAACGCTCCGCCGGATCAGCCGTCTGTCCGGTTTGACCGATTCAGAAATCTTTGCTTCGGAAATTACGCTCCAGGAAGCACAACATGCTCTGGCGAAAGACTATGGCTTCAATTCATGGGCGGAATTGAAACTCTATGCGGAATCTCAAGCCCGGAAAACTTCACAGGACGATGCCTCGTCCGGCGAACCGCAGTTGCCTGGAACCGGCGCGGAAGAACTGGTGGAGTCAATTTTGCTTGAAGCAGTGAAAACTAACGCCTCCGATATCCATTTTGAGTGGCAAGAGGGACATCTGCTTGCCAGGCTCCGGGTTGATGGCGCATTGCGGAACTCGGAGGCGCAAATTCCGGAAACTCTCCAGGAATCCGTGCTTGACCTGATAAAAAGTTTTGCAAAACTTGACCTTAATATCAGGAATCAACCACAGCACGGCATGGCCCGGTTGAAAATAAACGGCAATCCGATATTGTTGCGGATTTCGCTGATTCCATATGTAACCGGGGAGTCCATCGTAATCAGGATCTGGAACGATTCCTCATTCAAACTGGATTTCAACCAGATCGGATTTTCACAGGAACAGGAAACCGTGGTCAGGAAATGGATGAGTAAGCCCAACGGGATTATTGTATTCACCGGTCCTGTCGGCAGCGGAAAAAGCACCTCGCTCTACAGCGTTATTTCGGAACTTGATTCGCGGAAACTGAAAATTGTTACCGCTGAAGACCCGGTATGGCGGCTGCTCAAGGGCGTACAGCAGCAGCAGATAGATCCCTCGAACGGACTTACCTACCCCAAGGCTATTCGCGCACAGATGAATCAGGATCCGGACGTAATGGTAGTGGGAGAATGTATCGACAAGGAAGTCCTGGATTTGTTGATCAATGTGGCATTGACAGGACATCTGGTTTTTACGCAGATGCATTCGGGTAACGGCGCCCACGCTTTGCGGCAAATGCTGCATATGGGAGGTGATCCCTATACTCTTGGTAAATGTATTGCCGCCATCCTTTCGCAACGGCTTGTGAGGAAGATTTGCAATGACTGCAAAGAAGAGTATGAGTTGAAGGATTGGGAAAACGCCAGCCTTGGCATCAACGCCAAAACCGTGCTTTTTAAAGGGAAAGGCTGCGATAAATGCCACGGCTCCGGATACCGGGGACGCACCGCCGTTTACGAATTGCTGGAACTTAATGATGAACTCCGTTCCGCAATTGTCAATAACGCGTCCATTGCCGAATTAACCGAAATTGCCGTTAAATCGGGCATGGTGACCATGAAACAGGACGGCATGGCAAAAGCCGTTCAGGGAATAACCACCATTGACGAGGTTATCAGGGTCTGCGGCTGATGATGTTTCATCGCCGGTAATCGTATCCCGGTAAACTCGCGAAGCAGTTTGCCATTTTCAGTCCATGGATAATCCCTGGCCGAAATCGAGAGCTTTGTCTTTCAGCTCAAGATTGGTGTCTATTTCACCGGGAGCGGCAGGAGCGAAAGGCACTTTCAGAACTTTCGGCTTCTTCTGGAAAAAACCGGCAATAGCGTTCATATTCGCTTCGACCAAACCAAGTCCGCTGCCTTCATCGCCGCCGCCGGAAGCGATCAGCGCCCATTCCATGTCACCGAGTTCGTGTTTAAAAGTGTGATCTTCCGGATTGATTTTCATCAGCGAATAAAAGCGGTCAAGCAACAATTTGATTTGCGCGGAAAAGCCCATGAAGTAAATAGGAGTGGCTAAAACCAGAACATCCATTTCCGGAATCCGGGCAATAATTGGGGAAGCCTCGTCCTTGATGATGCAACCGTATTTTTCCGATTCCTGACAGCCATTGCATGCGGTGCAGCCGTTGGTTTTGTAATCCAGAGCCGCGGCATTGACAATTTCAACTTCCGCTCCGGCTTCACGGGCTCCTTCCGCCACCCACGCCGCCAGAGTCATGGTGTTGCCGCCCTTCCTGGGACTGCCGGTCACAATCATGATCTTCTTTGCCATACTATCTGCCTCCTTCAAATAAATTAACGATTCCCGCGTCCGGATAATAAAAGAGCGGAAGCCCTGAAATTCAAGGCTCCCGCCGATATTTTAATAAGCCGGATATGATTCCTGACTTAGATTTCTTCGCCTACTTCCCAGCGCAGGAAACGGTTTACTTTTGCGCCCGGAGCAACCTTGGCGAAACAGCTTTTGTCGTCCTTGATCCAGGGCTGTTTGACCAGACAGACTTCGCCGAACCACTTGTTTATCTTGCCCATCACGATTTTGTCGATGATTTCGGCAGGCTTGCCGGCAACCTGAGCAGCGGCAATTTCCTTTTCCTTCTCGATTACTTCAGCCGGAATCGAGTCAGGACAGATAAACTGGGGTTTGAAAGCGGCGATATGCATGCAAAGATCGTTGAGAACGGCTTCGTCTTCAACGCCTTCCACATCAACCATCACTCCGATTCTGCCGCCCATGTGCAGATAGGAAGCAACCTTGCCGGCGCTTTCCCAACGAACAGCGCGGCGGATTTGCATATTTTCTCCGATGGTAGCGATCATACCAGTCAGGATTTCCTTTTCCTGTTCCTGGACTTTTTCGCTGATGTCGCCATTGCCGTCAGCCGCGAGAACGCGATCCGCGACTTCAGAAATAAAATTGATGAATTTTTCGTTTTTCGCCACGAAGTCGGTTTCGCAAAGAACTTCAACTAAAGCTCCTTTGCCACCGTCAACCTTAGAAATAATTTTGCCTTCGTTAACAGCGCGGCCGGATTTTTTCTCAGCCTTGGCAATCCCCGACTTGCGGAGTTCCTCAATAGCTTTTTCCACATCTCCGCCAGCCTTGACCAGCGCTTTCTTGCAGTCCATCATTCCGGCGCCGGTTTTGTCCCGGAGCTCTTTTACCATGCTTGCAGATATATCAGCCATGTTTTATCACCTGGTGTTTAAGTTAAATATTTTATTCGGCTTTGTCAGCTTTTTTTTCAGCTTTGGGCGCTTCTTTTTCTTCAGTTTTTTCTTTAGCTTCAGCCTTGGGTTCTTCTTTTACTTCCTTGTCCACTTCGGCTTTGTCGGCTTTTTTCTCGGCTTTCGGTTCTTCTTTCTTGGGCTCTTCTTTCTTAGCCTTTTGCTTTACATCATTGGACTCAGCCTTTTTTTCGTCAGCCTTTTTCTTCCCGGCTTTGGCTTTTTTTGCTTCTTTTTCCTTGGCGGCCTTTTCAGCCTTTTCTTTCCTGGCTTTTTCTTCGGCTTCCTTCTTGGCCTTCTCTTCAGCTTCCTTCCTGGCCTTTTCCTCAACTACCTTCTTGTGGTAGAGTTCAGAAGCGGCGTTGATAGCGCTGATCATAACATCAATAATAATTTTAATGGAACGAACCGCATCGTCATTGGCGGCGATGGGATAATCGATGTCATCCGGGTCACCATTGGTATCGACAATTGCCACAATCGGAATTTTCAACTTTACGGCTTCACGTACGGCGATGTCTTCATGACACACATCCACCAGCACCACCACGTCGGGCTGCTTTTTCATTCTGGCGATACCGTCGAGGTTCCGATGCAGCTTCGAGGATTTCCGCTCCATGGAAATAACTTCTTTTTTCTTCATGGAGTTCACTTCGCCTGATCCCAGCGCCTTGTCAATTTCTTCCATCTTCGCGACACTCCTGCGGATAGTCACGTTGTTGGTAAGAGTTCCGCCCAGCCAGCGTTCAGAAACATGAAACATTTCTGTCTTGTCCGCAGCTTCCTTGATCAGTTCCTGGGCCTGCCGTTTAGTGCCGACAAATAAAACTTTACCACCATCCATTACCGTGTGTTGCAAAAAGTTGCAGGCATCGGCAATCTGCTGAATGGTCTTGGTGAGGTCAATGATCGAAATTCCGTTTCTGGCTCCAAAAACGTATTCTTTCATTTTCGGGTTCCAGCGTTTGGTCTGGTGACCGAAATGTACGCCGGCTTCCAACAGGTCCTTGATGGTTATCTTGGCCATCTTTTCCTCCATGGTCGTTTTCGATACCTTTGCCGCGGGACGGGGTTATGGTTGTTGTTTTCAACCGCCTCCGGGAAGGCTATCATTGGGTTCGTGTGTTTTGCTTACGTCCGGATTCTCCGGCTAACCAGCCCCGCTATTCAGGGCCAGTCCGACAAAAAGCATATAAACTATTACAGCATACCCCGTTTCGCAAGTTCAAAACTGGATTTTTTGCAATTTTCCAGTCAATTTTCTTAGGAGCAGCCCTTGAAGTTGATGTTTCCCGGATTATTTTATGGGCTGTTTTCTCAACTTGGGCAGAACATTTGCGCCCGTAGCTCAATTGGATAGAGCGTCTGGCTACGGACCAGAAGGTTTGGGGTTCGAATCCCTACGGGCGTGCCAATTATTTTTTCCAAACCGCAAGTCGATAATTTTCCAGCTATCCCTATATCTCGTTGTACCAAAGGGTTTTGCAAATACCCCTTGTTTTTGGAGAGCGCCTGCCTTGAAGCGTTTTCCGACTGGATTTCCGGGTTTTGCTCTCCGTTTCTCCGTTTCAGACGGCGCTGACCGTCTGAATGGAAATATTTTAAAAGTCACTTCCATTGCTTAAATATCAAGCAGTTACAAAATATCCTCCTCAAAAATCCCCTTTTACGGTTGTGAATAAGAGCGCCTGGTTCAGTCGGGATTCTAACCGCAAGTCTATATTGCCTCAAAAATTCGCCTTGGCGTTTGCATAGTTTATTTTCAAGAAGAAGTTATATTGCAAATTACATGGGGGAAGATATGGAAAAATTCTTAGAAAAACATCCAGAGGTAGACAAGGTAAAGGTTCGTATTACTCCGCACAGAAGTTATTCTACAATGCCTTGGAAAGAACCAAAAAACGGCTCATATTGGGAAATAATCCTAGAACAAGGCGTGTGGGCAACAGCTTCTATTTCGTGTAATCATCCTAATTGCCAGGGAAGTGTTAACTTTTTGAATATGATTGAAGATGCTGTTAGGCGAAAAAAAACGGAAGTTAATGATCCTTATTTTCAATGTACTGGTACTAAAGATTTTTCCCTGCACCAAGGGAAAAGCTGTCCTACTGCATTTACGATTAAAGCCAATATCTTTTATAAATCAGACTGCTCAATGTAAATACTCCAGATATGACTAAGATAATTTACTGCATCTGAATCTGAGACATTTTTTAATATGACCGATGGACTATCCAAACATGGAAATTAAAAACATTTCTTCTGGAATCAAAATATACTTTCCCCAGAAAGAAAAAGAAACTGCGGAAATAATCGAAAATGCATGCAATCAAAGCGTTTCTTTAATAAATGAGATGTGGGGACTTGCTCTTGCCCGAACATGCCATTTATATGTTATGACTTCTTGCCCACAATTTATTCTATTATCAGCACCTTGGCCTTTTCGCCTTTTTTATGCATTTACATTTCCTCTGTGGTTTTTCCATGTTCAAAGGGTTTGGAGTTTTTCCGGTGGATGGTTTCAAAGATATAGAAAAAAGCTTGTTATTGGTATTAAGTCGATTGGGCAACTAGCAAAACTAGATACATCTATTGGAAAAAAGATATTTGTTGATGAAGATGATTTAAGAAAAAAACTTGAAAATATAGCCTGTCATGAAATAACGCATGCATTTTCTTGTCATCTCAAGTTACCGCTTTGGCTTAATGAGGGAATTGCAATGGTGACAGTTGATGCATTACGCGGTAAACCAACGGTGAAAAATAGCTCTCTTGATCTTTTAAAGCCTGCAGCAAGACAAAGAGCTCCATTAAAGTATCGAAAAATACTAAATGCAGAAAAAGATGTTATTGCTTATCATTATGCGCGCGGATATTGGATTACGCGCTTTCTCTTGGATACGCAATCTGGACTAATGAAGGAAGTCCTCAATAAAAAACTTCGATATCAACAATTAGAAAAAATGATTGCCTCTGGATTTAACACAAGCACTAAGAATTTTTGGCGTAAAATTGACCAGATGGTCATTGAGCACTTCAAAGGAACATCTTCTCTTCATTAATGCCCCCATTCAGTGTATGGAACGATTGTGGACGTTTTGCTCATTAGGCAAGATACATAGTTCCAACTAATTTTGGGTGTCATTGGATACTGCCAATAGCCCAGCCAAAGATTTTTGCGCTATTGAGGGTTGTTTTGTATGAATCAAAAATACTTGAGTTTGAAACTTATTTTAACCTCTATATATTTACTCATTAATAGCAATAATATTCACGAATCATCCTTAAAAAGAGTAAGGTATTGTGACAGACAAAAGAATTGAATTCAACATACCTATAGATGATGACGGCTTTGTTTCATTGCAGTGCCCGTTTTGCAGGGATATTTTTAAAATTACATCAAGTGATTGTCAGGCAGACGACACCTATCAACTTTTTTGTCCATATTGTGGCTTGGTTGCCGAAGAAGGATTTCATACTGATGAAATAAAAGAGCATGCATTAGACCTTGCTAAGAATGAAGCAAATGCCTTACTTAACCAATTCAGAAAAGATTTTGGAAAAATATTTAAAGGAAGCAAGATGTTCTCTTTTAAACCAGGCGCAAAAACTCCTATGAGGCAACCTAAAACTTTAATAGAACCGACAGATATGCAAGAAGTTAAACTCAATTGTTGTGATAGAACCATCAAATTACAGTATAGAGTAAATGGAGCTTATTGCCCTTTTTGTGGAGTGAAATAATTATGGAAAGTAATATTGACGTTAAAGCCCTAAAAAAGATTTCTCTTAATTATAGAGTTGCCGCCAGCCGTTTATTGAAAACGAATTTCGAAGACGGAATGGCTAATTTAAAAAGGTTTTTATTGTTTATTGACAATCAGCCAATAATAAAGAAATTCATTGATGATAATTTTTTTGAATTCGATGTAGAAAAAGAGGTTCGAGAGTGCGAGACAAGTTATAACTTGCTTTACAGCATTCCAACTGAACCACTAAATGAACTTTCATTTGTGTATCAAATACTAAAATATTATTCAGAAAACTATAATAACTATTTAGATCCAATTCCAGAAGCCTATTCCCGTGACAGGAGCCTTCAAAAGCATGTTGATGAGTTCAATAAACGTGTAGTCATGCCATTTGTAAATCTGATCAACACTTTTCTTGAAGAACTCTACATTGAAGGCGGAGATGCGGCTTTAAGCAATCCAATAACTATTAACAATCAATCAGGCCAAGTAAATCTTGCCCAGCATAATTCAAATATTACGGCAACGCAAAATTTGAATACTGAAGCAGCAAAGATTCTGGAAAAATTTATCGCTGCATTGCAAGTTGAGAAATTTGACAACAAGGACGAGTTAAAGGAAATGCTAGAATCCGTCCTTGCCGATTTTCGCCAAAATTCCACACCAGACAAAACCACGATTAGCACCCTTATAAATAAAATCAATAACATTATTGCCCTTGGAGAACTTTCCGTTGGAGCTATAGAAACAGGGAAGAAACTGTTAAAATTTTTCAACGGAATGTTCTAATAATGGGAAAGCGACACATTTTCTGAACATCCTCATATATTATCAAAAACAATCGAGTGAAGACTAGAAACTCGTACAGAAAAATGACGGGTGAAATTTCCGTCATTTTCAAAGTTAATGGTAGCGTTCTTTCTTGGTTTTTTATGAAAAATAATTGACTGATGTGTGAATCTTTTTACAGAAATAAAATTATTGCTTGAATATATAATATTGTTCAGCGTTTATTTTGCTTAAAATGTTCTCGAGGAGGATCTTCCTGCTCACATATATACCACCTTACATCATCAGATTTGTTGGCAAAAAGCACACCTGGAACATGGAGAAATAAGAATTTTTCCAAGCCTTCTTGACAACAAAATATAACTGACCCACAGCACAATTGTCTATGACAATATATATCAGGCCATGTTAATTCGATGTACCAAAAATACATCTCCTCATCACCTGACAAGGACGATTTTATGCAATCATAAAAAGGATGCTCTATATATATTTCTAGTATTTTTTTCCCTTGAATTACAATTGGTCTTAAAACTAAGCCATCACCACACGTTACATTTAAATGTTTACTAAATTCTTCAAGCCATTTCTGGTTTACGTCTACAATATGGTCAAAAATTGAAGGGATTTTTCTCTTCATTTGTTTTGACAAAAGCTTAAATGCTGCAGCTGCAGCTTCAGTTGGTCTTTGTTTGATTGAATCGTCAGGTAATACAACGTATCCTACAATAATATAATTTTCAATTTCACTTATCGGCATAAAATAAAATGGACCAAAATTATCATCATGCACAATAATATTATGGATCCAAGTTGTATTTGCATGATAATTATTCTTCTCAGGACCGACTTTATCAAAATATGCAACATCAGCCATTGCTTCCCAGTTATTTCTATCGTATGTGTGTCCAATACATACAAGAGCATGCCCCTTTTGAGTATTTTTCCGGGTTTTTTCAAAAAATTCTTTCAATTTTTTGCATATATCGGTAAACAAACATGGGTTTTTACAGCTGGGTCTTTTTGTAAAATTACTTCCACTCAAATCAAGACAAAGCATGACCGGAAATCCAGACTCAATAAAACCGTAAATGTCCTGTCCACAGAGACTTCTTGGAATTTTTTCCTTACCCTTTATATAGGGGTCGTAAATGAGGGGTAATACATGAGCCCCTTCTTGTTGAAAAAAATTCCATATTTCCAGGGGGTATAATCCACGTCCTTTTTTTATTTGACTTTGTGGTACTCCAGCTTTTCTATTCAATTCAGATACATCAAGTGAAGAAAACATATCAGGACATCTATCATTCCAGTATTTTATAAGCGACAGAATCGAGGCTTGTGAGCACATTACGCCCTTATGATCCTTTTCTAAAAAAGGAAATGTAGATACATTTAAATTCGTCTCTACCTCTTCTGCACTAATAATAGTCGAGTGCTTCATTTTACAACAGAGAAAAGCATATGTATCCTTAGGACGGAATATTGCATCTTTTGTTATATACGCTTCCATGACAGAAATTTCATCATTACGCAAATCGCAATACCCCCCATAATTATCCCCACAATATTTTACTTCTTCAATTTTTTTTATCTCTTTGGAGAAAAAATGGAGCCTTTTGATTAGTGACGATGTGTCTTGATATAAAGCTGCTTCAGCTTTTGATTCGTCAGTAAAAACCTTGTCTTCCACAATAACAGTTTTTAGAAAACCTTTTCTGGCAAGAGTGTGAAAGATTTTATTTAGCGGAATATAATGCTTATCTGAAAATCCAAATTCTCTTAAAAAATCTAATAAATTTTCAAGCTTGTCACAGTGAAATATTCTATATGACTTTTGGCAAGGATTCATAGGCAGATACACTACTATAGGTTAGTATATATTAAAGCGTAATACCCCTATATTTGAAATATATACAGGAAAACGATTAAAAGCAGATTTGAACCTGAGCAAGAGCCTTTATTTCTGCTTCCCGCCGTTCACGAGTCTTTGACGCTAAACTTTTTCCTGATTTAATAGCACACAAAAAAGCCTTTTTTTCTTCCTTTGATAGCGGAATTTCACGTATTTTCTTTCCACAGGTCGCCGCTTTGCTCATTGCCAACTACTCCTCCCGGTTAGATACACCTCTACCATTTCTCTCTCCCACGGCATTACTTTTAATCCAATCTCCCAACCTCCCAATACTTGAAAAAAAGTAATCCGAGCGAATAAAATATAACCTTGTTATTTAAAAAATACAAATAGTAGAGATAGGATAACATTATCCCTACCGAACTGTCCAGCCCACTCCATCTTCTATTATTCTATACCGACCGTCAATTTAAATCAAGCCTGATTTACTAATTATTTCGTAAGGTAGGTTCAAATGTCACGTCTTTACGTCAAAGAACTTGTCTGTATCAATATCAAAATGAAAGATATTGTCCCTGAGATATGGGGGGCATCATCGATCGCATGAAGGATTATAGATGGGACTTATTGTATGAATAATCCATAATCCCCCTGTAGCTATTGGTTTTCATCCCATCTTAAAGATATGAGCGAACGCAAACTGGACCTAAATCCTAATCAGTATTGGTATCACGCCAGTTAAAATTATGGCAAAACTCACTAGCCACCTTGCCTCAAAGCATCCAAACTTCAAATTCGGGGTTGCTATTTCCCCAGATCCAGTTGACATTGAACCGTATCTGGTGAAAGTTTCAGCAGTTGATTATAATGCATCGACTCATTACATTACGGCATCAGGAGCTGTGTTGGATTTTTTACGATGCAGAGAAGAAGACATCTATCCAAAAGCATTTTACGGTTTACGGGCTACGGATTTTGTACGAATTCCGGGAAATATCTTGTCTCGCACTGCAAGATATACTGCCGAAACGAAAAAGCGTTTATACCTTAAAGATATTCGTGCGGAACCGCCAAACGGCTCCGATAGGAATATTTTTCTGTAAACGTCCTCACGGTATTCAGCCAGACCAATCTGCTTGAGAAGCTGGAAAAACGGTACTACTACAACCATACAGTGCCCATACCGGGCGGACTGATAACTCCGAAACAATGCTGCCTCTAGCCATTGCCGGATTATAGAGAATATTCCCGGAAAAATATATGTATCAAAAAGCAAAAGAGGGCCTAACCCGAATAAACCGAATAATGAAGTAACCATCCCCGAAAGAGCAGTGGTTAAATTCCGCTTTGGAAACGATGAACGGGAGGGAAAGCTGAATCTCCAAGAAACTTGTCTGATGCAAATCAGGATTATTTTGATAATTAAGTTCTAGAAAAATGAAATTATAGATGATATTTTATATAATGACTTATTAGCACCTTGGAAAGGAATGACCAACAATTATGAGTGACGCGCTTTCCATAGTGGCGGGTGTTTCATCAATCATCGCCGTTATTGCTTCAATGATTCCCATTGTATTACGCTACGTGTTTGGACGTCTTACCTCAAAGCGTCTGGAGAAGATTAAGATGGAGGTACACGAAGCTGAACTCATAAATACTTTGGAAAATCTGCCTATTTCAATTAAATCTGAAGGCAATCTGGAGAAGGACGAGTTACTGCGACGAGCTATTGATAGACTTGAGTCGGAACTGAAAATATTCGGTAAGAAGAACGGTTCAATCCATATTCGTATTGTCGATCAAGATGGCAAAGAGTGGTCAAGTAGACTAGAAGTGGACGAAGGAGGACAGCAATAATGAAAGTATCCTCTGAAGCCCGTGAAGGTCGCCAGAAAACAATAGGCGCAAGTGCTGCTGGTGCTGGAGGCGGTACTCTTTTAATTGTACTCGCCAATAGCATTTCAGTAGAATCTCCGTGGCGCTCTGTTCTTCTCTATGCCGCTCCATCAGCTTCAGTCCTGTTTAGCATCCTGTGGCTTTGGCTCAAAGTAGCAGTCGCGAACTACGTCCAAGACCTGCAGATTCGTTCGCTAGCGCGCCGGGCGAAAGAAACACTTGACCAAGCACTTTCTAACCCCAACACCTCGTCAAAACACAAAGAAGCCATGCGAGCTCGCATGGAAGAACTTGAGGTATTCTTGGCCGATCGGCACATGGGACGCATCCGTTCTACTAAACTCATCACGGTAGCTGATGTTGTAGAAGCAGAAAAGACAGCTTCTAAAACTGAATAAAGCCCATGTGTAAATTTGGCATGAAAAAGTTGCAAGCTTACCCTACGCGGCTATATGGAATTAGAAAATTATTCTTTAGCTTAATCAGCAAGTCGCTTTTAAAAAAATCATCAATATGTTCAGAATTTACAATGTAAACTGTTTCCTTGAATGCATAAGAACGTGCGGATATATCATGGTAATTACGTTCTCTGTAATCATTATCGCCTTGTACATTGGAATATGGATGACGTAAAGCAATCCAATGCTGTGGCTTTAGCTCTAGTTCAGCATGAAGATTTCCCGTCTTAAGATCAATATCCTGAAAATCATTTTCACAACTGAATAATGGTGCGGTGGTAATGATTACTGGAATTGACAAAATCGATCCTTTTTGAGGCATGTCCGATTGTGCTTGTAAATAACCAAGATACCCCTTGCATACTTGGCTGGCTGCCTTGTAAATTGAATCGCAATTCCCACCTTTGGTGGGATCTTTCATTTTTCCCAGGTCGATTTCAATACCATCCGAATATGGGCATAGGTCTATTGATACATCATTTTTGGTTTTTATCTGATAATGCTCATTTATTGCCATATGATATGTGATTTTCATATTCTCTTCGGAAGCATTTCCCTTAAAAAACACCCAGCTCTTTTTCTTTGCATATGCCCGCTTGCATTCAATTATCATAATAAGCTTTGCAGATGATTTATCCTTTTTTTCAATTGCAACTACAAGATCAATAGAAGTCTGATCAGGAAACGCGACAGGACATTCTTCATCAACAATTTTTATATCGTCATCTTGATATTGCTCAATTTTCTCTCGCACGGCTTTTTTGAAAAATATTCCATGAGTGTTGATGGCCTGAGTCCAAACCTGTATGTCTTTCTCTGGTGAATCGTGATTGGGATGTTTTTTATTCAATGCCAATGTCCTTTGCTGTAAAAATTAACTAATAGTAGCCTAAATATTCCGCATTGCCAATACATTTAAGCAATGCCATTACACTTGTAAGCGATATCCGCATTAATGCATGCGCCTGAGTACATGCTATAATCCACGTTTTAAGATGGGCTTCAATACTCAGCCGGGAAAAAAACTTGATGTGGCAAATTCACTCGAATCTCCCTTATCTCCTGTAAATATATTTACGTTTTGAACAATTCTCTCTGTTCCTGCCAGTCTTCCGGGAATCCCGCGGCAAGTCTGGTAAAACTCATTCCATCGGGTTCAGTGCCGTTGAGAATGGCTTCCTGGATGTCCGGGGCAAGGTTGACCAACCGCAGAATCCGTCCAACGTGGGAAGAATCCAGATTCAGTTTTTCGGCAAGATGGCGCACGTGCAGCACTTCTCCGGATTCGAACGCCTTCATCCAGGCATGCGCCCGGACAAGGGTGTGAACCAGCGAGGATTGAACCGGAGATTCGGACTCGGGATTTTCTCCGTCGAGTGCTTCCGGGACAATTATTCTTTTGCGTCCGCGCTTGTATTTTATTCTCAACGGAACGCTGATGCGCATGTTCCCGTTGTTCAGGGTGCAAACAGAACTTTGAGCTTCCATATTCATTTTTCCCCTTCTGAGTTAATAAGTTGCAAATCAAGAACCAGTGACCTGATGCCGTTGGTTTTTATTTCGATATCCATATGGTCTTTGAACAGGACAATGTTCTCAATGCAAAGCCGGATAAGCCGATGCTTTTCTGCCGGAAACAGTTCTTCCCACAGTTCTTCAATGCTGTTGAAAGCCTTGGTAATATCCGCGTGCGATAGTTCTCCTGACGAAAGTATTTTCAGGTAGTTCTTTACCTGCTTAAGTTCGCGCTCGATTTTTGCCTGCTCCCGTTGATTGACAAGCAAGTCTTTATCCGAAGCCGTATCCGCAAGCTGAAACATCTGTTCCCGGAGAGCATCCAACCGGATAGTAAGCTCATCACGTTTCGCAAGCTGTTTTTCGCTCTCTTCCGCCGCGTTCACCGTTACTGCCGCATAGGTTTCCGCAAGCATGGACGGTGATCTGAACACGGACGCAAGCTGTTGCAGGACCGCTTTTTCAAATTCCTCTCCCGGAATCTGCCTCAACGGGCATGAATGCTCCGAGTGCTTCTTGTCCTTCACACATTGCAAATAGATATAAAGTCGGTTTCCCTTTTTGGTATAAGTTGTGGTCATGGCCGAACCGCAGTAGCCGCATCTTATCAATCCCTTCAATGGATATGTCATGGCATATTTGCTTTTTCGCGTCGCCGCCATGTTTGATTCGAGCAGGTCATGAGCCATTTTCCAGTCATTCCTGCTGACAATCGCCTCATGTTCGCCGGTGAATGTTTTATCAATATGGAGCACCTGCCCGATATAAATGGGATTATTCAATATTCGCCAGACGTGATCGACCCTGAATTCAACTCCTTTACGGACTTTTCCCTTGCGGGTGACATAGCTCTTGGTTCGTTCTCCCTGGCAATTCAGTTCCCTGGCGACTTCAAGGCCGGAACCCAGTTTGCAGTAGAGTTTGAAAACCTTTCTGACCAATTCCGACTCGGTTTTATTCACGATCAGTTTTTTCGTTTTCGGATCGGAATCGTGACCCAGTACCGGGGTTCCGCCACAAAATTTTCCGCGTTTTTTTACCCCGGCGACGCGGTCCCGAACGCGCTCCGCGATCAGATCTCGCTCGAATTCTGCGAAGGTCATCAGGATATTGAGCATCATCCGCCCCGCGGATGTCGAGGTGTTGATCTGCTGAGTGATCGAGACAATGCTGGTTCCGTGTTCTTCGAACAGTTCCGCGAGCTTCATGAAGTCAAGCAGCGACCGGGAGAGCCGGTCCATTTTATAAAGCACCACCACATCGATCATTCCGGCCTCGATATCCGCGATCAGCCGTTTCAAAGCCGGACGTTCGATATTGCCCCCGGAATAGCCGCCATCGTCGTATTTTTCCGGCAGCAACTGCCACCCGTTCATTTTCTGGCTGGCAATAAAATTCTCCGCGGCTTCTCGCTGAGCGTCGAGAGAATTGTATTCTTTTTCAACCTCGGTACTTTTCCTAGTGTAGCATGCACACCTGAAAACCTTTTTCCCCTCTGGAACAACAACCATATTCAATTCCTTTTTTTATCGCTTGCGGAGTCCGAAAAAAACGACTCCATTCCATTTCGTACCGGTAATTTCCGTAGCTATGGCTGAAAGCGAACGGTAGTGTTTGCCGTTGTATTCAAAGCCCTTATCTTTGGCAATAACCTCATATTCTTTGCCGCTCCATTCTCTGATCAGACGGGTTCCGGAAAGAACCTGCCAAGCTGGATTGCTTATTTTCTGAACGCCACTTTCTGTGATGTTTGTCATGGGATCTTTTCTTGCCATTTCCGCCAGTTTTTTTTGCGATTCTTCCGACAGTCCCCCGTAGAACAGTTCCTGGATGCGGTACGCAAGGCGTTTTTTCAGGAAACTGCTCATCAAATGCGGGGGCTTCCGCTCGTACAGATTCTCGATAACATTCGGATTGCCGTTGGAACTGCACAGCGGATAATAGGCGCACGGCCGGTTGTACTGAAAGCAGTAGCTGGTGTTCCGGTAGAAGGCGTTCCGCCGTCTGGCGCCAAGCATCGCCTGGGACAGTTCCCACAGTTCGGATTGCAACTCCACAAACTGGTCGCGGCTGATGTAAAGGACTTCCCGGTGGAACATCTGCGGATCGGTATATTTTTCGGCCAATCGCGCCTGGAAATCCTCGTCCGGTTCCGGCATTTTGCGCTTTGCCGATGACTTTCCGGTTTTGGATTTTGCGATTAAAGCATCACGCCTTTCCTCGAATTCCGCCTCGGTTTCTCCTTGCGACTGTTTGAGTTTTGCCTTGGTGAGAATGTTGTAGATAACCTCTGAAATTTTATAACCGAGATACTTTTCAACATACCAGGAGTACAAACAAATCTGCAAGTCCGTCCAGAGTCGTTCCAGGTATCCGGAGTCGATCTGCGAGGCAGTTTTGTGTTCCAGTAAGTAATAGGAATCTTCCAGCTTGACAATCCCGTCAACTTTACCCGCAAGGATGAATGTCCTTGACTCCGCTCCAGTTTCCGGATTGATGATTGGGCCTGAAAATTCCTGTTCCAGAGCGACTACCTCGAAGTTCTCCTCGGGGTAAATCCTGGCATAGCCCGTCATCATTGCCCGTGCCAGATGCCAGTCGGCCTTTTCCCGTTCATCGCTATTCCTATTTATATATAGGGTATTGATCTGATCCAAAACTTTGGCAAGGCTTGCGTATTGTGCCACAGTTCCAGGCACTGGTGGATTGCCGAACCGAACAACAGGTTATGCGCCTTTTCAATCGGCACGAGTTCCTGGAAATATCGCAAATCGCAAGCCTTCCGGCAGTTCCTGAACAACCGCCACATCGAGTAAGTTGTTATGATCTTATCCATTGGATTGTCCCTCGTCGCCATATTTTTCCGTGAAACTTTTTGCGAGCCGCTTGATTAGTTCCTGCAACTGCTTCTTATTCAGCCGCTCATTGATGATGTCGATGATCTTTTCGATGCTGGCAATCTCCTGGGCGGCAAGTTCCAGGGATTCCCGGTTGCCCCTTGAAGGCGGGTGGGAGATTGTAGGTGATTCTGGTTCGAAAGAGGTTGGGGTTTGTGCAGCAACCGTCTGGTTATAGGATGAGTTTATACTCATCTGGCCTGATTGGACGGCTTGTTTTACTTCTTTAGCCCCCCTGTCCAGAATGGTTCTGACCTGTTCTACCTTGCTTTTTCTAATCCCAAGTTTTTGGGCTGTTTCTTTAGAAGATCTGGCAATTGCCCGATTTCGGGCATTTGCCACTTTTCCACCGGTATACTGGTTTCCGTGATCCCCGCCTCTGGCTCTCCTCTTATCCAACTCATCAACACATTTCATAATTTCCCGGTCAGTCAAATTCCTTCGATTACGCTGGCACTTGATGGCATACTCCAGAGCCTCATCTTCCGTATCGAATCTCTTTAACACCACCGGAACCTGAATAATCCCGGCCTTGTTCGCAGCCTTTAATCTGGTGTGCCCGTCAATAACGATTGAGTTGTGGCTTTCCCAGAGAACCAACGGTTTGCTTTCATCAAAACCGTTCTTCTGCATTTCCCAGTAAAGCGTTTTGATAAGTTCGTCTTTAATGGGAAACAAATCCCGGAACGGCGAGGCCGTTTTGATGTCTCCTATAAACATCAACATTCATTTTCTCCTTCATTTTTAATCGGTTTGATAATTTTCAGAATCCATCATTCATATTTTTCAGTGGGATAAAAAACATTTTAGTCTCTACGTTTTATTGACGCTTTTTTTGCGTGAGTTGTCCCGGTTAAAGGAACGATGGAAACGTTTTTATAAGAAATTTCTTTGAGATCATGCCTGTCCTGAAAGCAGGATTAGAAACTCCTGTTTGTTCAGAATTTTCCTGATTTCTCTAATTTGGCGGTATATGCGCTTTCGATTCTTTTTTCTGTTTCTAATGATCTCACCTGGAGACTTGTTTTTAAGTTCCTCACACAGTTTTCGAAGGTTGCCTGGAAGGCTGTTAATGGCAGCATTAAGATTTCCGGCGAGATCGATATTGATAAACGGATCAGCAAAAAAATATGAATTGTTTCGGAGCAGATAATCGGTGTCGATAAGGTTCACCAACTCATCAATGTCACCGTTGTCAAGTTCCAAGGGAAGGTTCAGCGATAAACAACATTTGAAAAAGTTTTTAGACTTTCGGTTTCGTTCGCGAAATATCGATTTTAGCCGGTTTATTCTTGCGTTTTGTGATTGCAATATATTCTTTTCTTGCTATCTTGCGATAAGTTCGGGGTTTCTTTTCGCCAGAAGCAGGATCGTGCAGTTTGTCGATCAGCTTCTCGCTTTTTTCGCGCGCTTTATTCAGTAAATCCAGGTCGGTGGGATACTTGATGTCCGCTGGAGCCACAGTCGCGTCGATCAGCAACTTGCCGGAGTTGCCGCCGGATGATTTATCATTGTCATCATTGCTATTATTGCTATTAGATTTTACTGGCCGTTCAGATTTTCTTGCAGTCATGAGCTTGGTCAACAACTCATTCATTTCATTTGCGTCGGCGAAGTTTAGCCGTTTCCGGAAATGCACCAGCATGGTCGGATCGAACAGTTTTTCCTGCTTGAATTCCTCGTAGCCGAGGAAGAACTGCAAGTACGGATTCTCGCTGAGCTGCTCGATGGTTTCTTCATCGGTCAGCTTCAACTTGTGCTTGATCAGCAGCGTGCCGATCGCCACCCGCGCATTAATCCCCGGACGCCCGAAATCCTCCGACATATTTTTACCGTAAATGTTTTCCAACTTGTCCCACGGAATCATTTTCGCCAATTTCACCCAGCGGTTGTCTCCATTCAACTTTTCGTCGAACGGCAAAAGAAAATTCTCGAATTTCGGATGATTTTCCATTTTTCTCAACATCCCAACTCCTCCAAAGTGCAAGGTTTTTCCCTTAATTTATACAATTCCCTTGCACCTGAAAGCAGCAAATCTAACTTTTTCACACTCAAATCAGACTTTTTCAGGAAGCCCTATCTAAACAGGAAGGTTTCAGGGGAACCAGACTGTGAGTTTAAACTTCATGGCCCCATTAATGGACAATATGGATTTCACAATAATAAAGATTCTTCATACGTTTTTGTTAAGGACTTGACATTTTCTCATTTACCTGCAAAATAATGTTTACGTTTTCTTCAATTACTACGAGCATCAAGAAGCTTTTATGAAATTTAACAGCAATCAGATAAACAGGAATCATGAATTACGGGTTATGTCAGTTATGGCCCATCAGGATGATTTTGAGTTCAATTCCGGGGGTGCGTTCGCACTCCTGCGCAAACATCACAGTGATAAGGTTAAGATTAAAATACTGACCACAAATCAGGGTGCTTCGGGACACCACGAGATGCCGCCGGAAGAAACCTGCCGGGTCCGGGAGCTGGAGGCACGGGCCAGTGCCGCAATGATTGGCGCGGAATACGAGTGCTTGAAATGCCTTGATGGCAAACCGCTTCCCGGTCAGGTTTTCATTGACCACAACTTTCTTGGCGGGTTATGGAATGCAATCCGGAATTTCGAGCCGGATTACATATTCTGTCCGTCCGTGGTTAGCGATCCACTGGCGGGAATTCATATCGACCACTACAATACCGCTTGGGGGGTGCGATACGTGGCATACCATCTTTCCGTACCATATGCCTATCCGACAATGACGGGACCGGTAAAGAAAAAGCTGATTAATCCGGTGATTATTAACGTCGATGACGTTTACGCCTGTGAACGCGGATTTGACGCATGGTGTGACGTCAGCAAGGTTTTCGAACTGAAACAGCAGATGACAATGTGTCACAGCTCACAGATATTTGAATGGCTGCCCTGGGTGAAAGGCAACGAGCCTCCAACCGAAGCTAAAGTCAAGGAAGATTTCGCAATAAGACATTGGAATACCAATGAACGTTATGATTTTAACGATGAAGTTCCGAGAGAATATTTCCGTTTTACCCAGTGGGGAAAAGACCCGGATTTGGATCAAATCGCTTTGGACTTTCCGTTTTTTCAGTTTGGAAAAGAATTATCAAATGGAAACTTAGGTGATTATAGATGATTACGCAAAAAAACAATCTGATTGTGATTTTATGTGATCAGCTCAGGCGGCAGGCACTGGGCTGTTACGGAGATCCCAACGCGCATACGCCGAACCTGGATGCGATGGCAGCGAACGGCGCGAAATTTGAAGCGGCATGTTCAACTTTTCCGGTATGCGTACCTTTCCGGTTTACAATGATGACCGGGCAATACGCTCATACCCGGATGGTTCCGGCTATCGCCTGGCGAATGTCTCCATCCGAACGAACGCTGGCTGACGAATTTAACGATGCCGGATATCAAACTTCTTATTTCGGCAAGTGGCATTTGTTCGGCGGCTATTATTTTCTGCCGGGATATTCAGCAAAACATGAAGGACTTCGTTCCGTTCCCAAGCTTTACCGGGGCAACTGGCAGTACTGGCGCGGATTTGAATTGCGCAACTCGCACTTCGATACTTATTATTTTGCCGATGATGATCCCGCACCACATAAGATTGACGGTTACCAGACCGATGGTTTGTTCGAGCTTTCCATGCAGTATATTTCCTCCGAACGTGATAAATCAAAACCGTTTTTCTCGGTTATTTCCGTGGAGCCGCCGCATCCTCCGTTTGAAGCACCACCCGAGCTCGAGGAAAAATGGCTTCAAAAAGACCTTGTTCTCCCGGAAAATTTTTACATGGAAAAAATTGATCCGCAACTGGAGGAATATAGTCTGTGTAAGCGAGGTACCTCATATGATCCAGCCCGAAACCTTAAAATCTATTATGCCATGCTGGAGAACCTCGATCAAAATATTGGCAGACTTATGTCATTCCTGGATAAAAATGGTCTTTGCGATAACACCCGGATAATGTTTGTTTCCGATCACGGGGAGCTTTGCGGATCACATGGACTTAGAGAAAAACAGCATCCTTTCGAAGAGTCTATCGGGATTCCGTTGCTGATTTCCGGGCCGGGGATTCCTTCGGGAACAACCGTTACGGACCCGGTTGCCGCGGAAGATTTATTTCCTTCTCTCCTTGGACTGGCCGGACTCAAATCAGATACCCCGAACTTGCCCGGCGCTGACCTTACTCCGCTTGTCGAGAAAACAGAAGATAAACTGGGGCGGCCCGGCGTAATGCTGGAATTTGTCTGGGAAACACGGATGAATACCGGAATGCCGTATAACAAATTTTGCTACCGCGGATTCCGGTCAGAGCACTACAAATATATCGTCGCCGGGGATCTGGCCGGATACAAACCGTGGATGTTTTTTGATATTGAGAAAGATCCGGGAGAAATGCACAACCTGATTGACGATCCGGGGTATCAGAACATTATCGCCTGCCACCATCGCTGGCTGTATGACCGGATGGTGGAAACGGACGACGATGCTCCTCTGAGTCCAGCTTATGGCCTGCCCGGATTACGTTTACCAGGAAGTTAACCGGATATGGAGAACCATGACAATTGCCAATATAATTTTACGGAAATTGATAAAACGCAGATTATATGTTTTTCAACGGACGTGCCCCAATATACTTAAAACAACATCAACTGTTTACAAAAGTCGTTTTCCGGAGAATTCTGTAAATCGGACGTAAACTTCCGGCTATGTTAAATTCAAATTCAGTTATTGACAATTTTCTCACCGCGAATATCCCGCGTGAATACATTTATTAACAACCTTATTGACATCAGCTTACTTTATGATAACCTATCCCTATTCCCCAAAGTGGGGGGCAGCTATACCAAGTTCAGATGTCCCTCTGAGCCAAGTCCTTATTTTTGCATCAGCATGAATCCCCATAGAATAAGGATTAGACACTTACAAACCGGTCCTGACCGGACGGCTGAATTCAGTGCAATACTTCAATGGGGAAGACACGCTGCGTGAAATTTCTAGTCTAATAAGCCTGAGAACGTTTCGTTTTTCACACACCACGGACACCGATGTCGGCGTAAAGCAAACCGAAAATGGGTAAAAACGGAATTTGATGGGAAGTTATCGCTATCGACATTTCCCTCAAAAACGGAAGGGATTTTATAATCCACTTCCGGGAAAATCAACGCAAAAACAGGGGCAAATGAGGCGAATCTTCTTGTCACAGGTTCAAGAAATCACAGCACGCGTACCCTACCATATCCGGTAAAAAAAGGAACGCTTTTTGATAATCATTCTCATATAGAGTGATAAGCTGTTGGTAATGAACGAGTGGAAGTGAAATTTAAAAATTTCCAAAAGTTCTGGTTGTGACAAGAATATTGCACCTGGTAAATTTTACCCCCAAGCTCCAGGAGGCGATCATCACGGGAAATGAGCCGGATGGCTTGTCCCCGAATCGTCTGAGAGTCCATGGCCCCGTCGACGAAAACGAGCAGAAGCTGCTTTGTGGAATTGCATTGTAGTGGAAGGGCTTTGTATGCGAGATGACGGCCTTTGCAAATACTTATACTCGCCATATACATCAGTGAGGTTAGAGAATAACTGCCATAAGGACATCTCCGTGCCAATGACCGGATGAACGGGATTCCCCTACTGTGATAATGACTTTTGAGGTGGATATTTCCGTGCAGTGGAAATTGCCCATCAAGGCGGCTTTTTCGATATTGTCAGCAAGAGTTTCCCGGATTATCGGGAACACAATCCGTTCAGTATCTTTTTCCAGGCATAGTTTTTCTTCATCAAACCGGGCGGCAAAAAGCGGGGCCCGCCACCTGAAAATATCCTGATTTATTTCGGCTTTCCGGGTATATGCCAAGTACAGTTTACCGTTAAGTCTGAACCAGTGCTGCTGGGTGGTTGACATTTCGATTGCTTCGCCGTCGTCCCAACGCCATGGGATGATTTCTCCCCATTGGAGGCCGTCATCGGAAATCGCGAAGTAACCGCATCCGTCTTCGGCGCGGATGGTCATGTAAAAGTTTCTTCCATATTGGATTATCGATGGCTCCAGCAACCCGCGCTTCACCGAAAGCGCAAGCTGATTACCCTTATTAACTGCGGTCAGATTTTTCCCGTCATAAGAGAATTTTATTGAACAGACTATACAGTCAACCTGATCTTTGCTATGACGACAATAAAAGGGAATGATTATATCGCCGTCAGACAACGTTGCCCTCTGGCAATTTCCGCAAATCCAGTCATGCATACTGTTCAATTTCGGAATGTCCAGAATTGGCTTTGCGTCCGACCACCGCCCGGAAGCATCCATGATGCAAAATACCGAATGCAGACTCAGCCCGGCTTTGCGATGGTTGAAAAACTTTCCATTTCTGGAATAAACCTCATGACCTATTGCCAGGATGGTTCGGGTTCGGGGATGAAATTCCGGAACGATATCACAGATTCCCCGGAACAGGGAATTGCCGGCATCGCGCCACCCCATGTCCGGGATTGGCCGGGGAGTACTCCAGGTGTCACCATCATTGCTGGAAGTGGAAAACAGCGCCGGACCGAAACAATCGCTCCCAAGCAATTCCTGGCAGGTCATCAGCAGAAATTGTTCATCACCGAAGTTGCAGGTGGTAACCCGTGGATGAAACAACGCATTTACGGCCATTTCCCGGCCAGGCCAGATAACTGATCGCTTAATTGATTTAATCATTTTTACGGAAATACGGGATGGCTTTTTCTTTATTTACTTGTGTCCCGAGAAATTCGGCGGCTTTGCCGGTAAGCATCTGATCGCTGAATAGATTGTAGCCGTGGATTCCGAGATTCCTGGCAACGGTTATCTGCTGTTTGATAAGTTCTAAATCCCGGTTCTTACGTCCGGCAATCAAATCTTTTTCGGGGTAGTGTATCTGCAGATGATCATACATGCCTATTCCCGCGATAAGGCAATCCCGGTTGGGCTCTAGGGATTTCAGAAAACCGCGTTCATTCATCAGGAAAAGCACGGTTTGCGACGTATAATCCATCGGACAAATTACCAGGCCGGTTTCTTGCGCCCAAAGATCGGGATTCTGGCCCTGGATTCTGCCTTCCTGGGTGTATGAAACCGAAGCAACGGAAGCCGACAGAACCGCTTTATTGTCCAGCTTTTTTATTCCGGAATCAGCCTTGCGGACGATTTCCGCTACAGGCTCTTTCCACCATTCCACCCAATCCTGAGTTGTTGCGTCGTGCATGCTTCTGCCGAACCGCTTCCGGAATTCCTTTTGATTCGCTTCCGAGTTTGAATTGGCTTTTGCTCTGATATAATCCAGATGCAGTCCGTCTGGATGGTATTTTTTTAAGGTTTCAAGCATCAGCTGAACAATATAGTCCCGGTACTTTTTGTTTTGCAGATCAATCGCGTATTTGCTGATTATCCGGCTCTTTTGTTTCCGGTCAATACTGACTACACTGATATCGGTCTGGTAGTTTTTCATGAACCAATCCCGAAGATTTTTGTTGCCGGTGTTGACGCAAAACCACGGATGGACCTCAATGCCTTTGGCATGAGCCTTATCAATCAGATACGCCAGCGGGTCCAGTCCTTTTTCAATATTCCTGTAAAAATGCGGATATACGGCGCTTTTGACGAATATCCTGTCCAGATGATACACACATGGGATAATCATATTCAGTTTTGCTTTGTCAACCCTTCGGATCAAATCATCAATTTTTTCACGGCTGCACAGGGTCATGCAATTCACATAAAGCGCTCTGGTTTCAAGTACGGTTCCGTTTTTATTTCTTGGAAGATCAACCTGTTTCCGGAAGGGGTTCAACACTTTGCCGCCCACAAGGCCATCGCCCTTTTTGAAAAACTTGAAAATTTCGTGCTCTTTGACGCTCATGGGATTTGAACTTATCAACGCCGGGATTTTTGCGTATACCCCCAGTTTTTCAGGCACATATCCGGTCGGCAGCGCGCACCTGAGAAATCCGGTCGGCATCCGGCAACTGTCGAATTCGGTTTCCAGGGGCGTCGTCCATTTGCCGTCGGACGCCACCACCCGAACATTCACGACCGGAAAGACTTTTCCCGAAGCATCTTTGACGGTAAATTTCACCCTCACGCCGCCTGCCGGTTTCCAGTCGGACTCGAATTTTTCAAGGTCGAGTTCATATTTGCTGAGATCGGCGATGGTAAACAGAAGATTTTTAGTCACTTGCGACCGGGAGAAAAATAAGGGAGCTTTAAGCCGTACCCAGGAAGTGTTTCTTCCGTTGCGAAGCCAGCGGCCATTTTTTTTCAGACAAAACTGAGTTGGACGGATTATCGCGGAAATTCCTTTCTCAAATTTATTTTCAGCAGTCTTTGCCAGTGATATTTCCGTTGAAACCGAAGTTGTCATGCCTGCCTTTGAAAAATCGATTGAGAAATCTGTAACTCCCGCCGCGTGATTGTTAGTTTTGTAATTGTAGATTTCAAACAGCGGGATTCGCGGATTTATGTTATTCGCGGTTTTCACCGGGGCGGTTTTCAATACGTTGTACCGGCATTTCATGATTAACGGTATTTTTGCAAGGGAGACAAAATTAACCAACGGATAAGGCGTATACATATCCAGCAGTTCCAACTTGCCGTGCATTCTTTCTTTGCCTTTTTTCCAGATAAACTGGAGAATATCTTCCTCTCCCGGAGAATATTTCCGCGTTACATTAATGCTATTTAAGGCAATCGTTTTCAGCGCCAATTCCTCTTTCCCTAGTGTGTTGCCGCGATTTCCGGAATTCCCTTTCAAGTGCCTTACGGGATCAGCTGATCCCGCCCACGCTTGTTGAGTTACTGAAAAACACAAATACGAGATCAATAGCAGGATTTCAATTTTTATAAGATTTTTCATCACGGGTTCATTTTGTTTCATGGTTTGTTTCTCCTTGGTTTTGTAAAAATATTCTCTTTATTGAACATATTGTCATTGTTGTGAAATATATAAAAATAATCATTTTTTCAAAATCCGTTCTTCTGGAATATTCAGGTTTCTGATAACTTGCCGCGGATAATCTAGATTGCAGACTGCTCCCGGCAAGTGCCCGTCGCTTCCCACGGAAAAGCACGCTCCAGCCCGCAGTGCCCGGTCAACAAATTCTTCATTGGGAACTTTGAACAGGTTGTTGATTTCCAAGTAGATATTGTTCTTTACCGCAGTGCTGATTATTTTGTCGCAACGGATTGGGGTGAACAATTCTCCAGAGAGATGCGTGATACATTTAGGCAGACAGGTGAGATGAGATAAGATGTTCATGCGCCCCTTATTCATTGCATCAACCATAATTTCCACAATAGTATCCATAAACTCTTGTGTGTGGTTGGCCGTTATTTCCGAAATTCCAACCAATGTGTTTCCTTCAAAATGAACGCCGCCAATGCAATAATCCAAGTCCTCCAGAATGTCGTCGTTTAACGAGAAATTCTCATTGATGTTCAATTCCAGGGAACATTTGACCGGATATTTTTTCAAGACTTTCAGATAGTCAAAAATTGCTTCATGAGAACACAGCGGGTAAGTGGAACCGGCATGATCAGCAATCCCGATATTGAAATTTTTTCTTCTCGCGATTTTTACAATTTCATCGACGTGTAAATTGCCATCTGAAAAGGTTGAATGTATATGAGCGTCGAACATTTACCTCTCAACCTGCTGTTTCAGTTCCTGAAAAGCTTTTTCGTAATCAACGCACCATGGTTTGTCGCATTCCAGGGTTATAGTGATTTCATGCTTTGCCTTCCGTCGCAAAGACGTTGTAAGTTCTTTGAAATTTATATTTCCCATGCCGGGGCCCAAATGCCGGTCGCTACGTCCTTCATTGTCATGCCAATGGATGTGGGTGACGTCGGACAGCACCATTTTCAACAGTTCCACCGGATTGCCGCCAATATTGGCATGTCCGGTATCGAAGGTGAATTTTAAGAATTCAGAGGGCAAATGCTCCCTATAAGACAGCATATTGTCTATTCCGGCAATTCCATACTGGCAATTTTCAATTGCAAGAATTACTTGCCTTGCTTCCGCGTAAGATACAATACTTTTACAGATTTCCAGCATTTTGCGGTTGAAAGGCGGAAAATGCAGTACGAGTTTTTTTGCATTCAAAGCATGACACAAATCGATATTCCGTAAGATATTATAAAATGCGCCGAGAGCAATATGATCATTTGGCGAGGCAATCTTTTCTGGAGACGGATCACCTTCAGTATGCAGAATTAACGGAATGTTCCGACGGGAGTTCAAAGATGCTTGCATTTGTTCAGCAGTGGCAAGCCTCCCACCGAATTCAATACATTTTACTCCCAGTTTTTCAAGGTCACTAAAAATCAGGGGATTGCATGCAATTGCCTCTCTGACATTCAACAGGAACCAGTTTCCATCGGTTAATCCACGTAGTGGCTTGCCACAGTATTTCCGGTAAAAATGATCATGAAGCCATACTCCGGGATAAATATTCATTTCATTCATTTCCTGATAAATTCGGACACATTAATTTATTCCGTTGGATTTTCTGGCGGAATTACGGTTTAGGCTCAGGGAAATAATGACCACGAGTCTTTGTCCGTGAAATTTTCATCGATACAGAACATATGCCAGTTGACATCGCGGAATGAAACCCACTGCACATGTCCGTCGGCGAAAAGATAATTAGCGCCATTATTATGTATATACGGGTTGCATCGATACTGCGCGTCATAATCATTTTTTTCGGTGATTGTTGGAAATTTAGTCCAGTAACCGTAATTCAACTCGACATTGCCATATGACTTTCCGCTCATGTCATAATTAGTCCATCCATCGGTAACGGTGTTGAAGCCTGAAGGTTTTTTTACCATATTTGCTCGAAGGCAACCATATTCTTTATTGTTAGCGCCGCCATAATTAAACGAAATTCCTCCACCGGCTACTTCCATAACCGAATTCATACTGTAATTCATGTATATGGAGGTATTGTTTCCTTGGTCATTGGCCGGACACCGGCCGCAGGAAAACGCGTTGCCATAACCCTTTTTTTGGGGCAGATAATTACCGTAAACCATGTAGGAAGGCCAGTATCTCATCCGGTAGTCGCCGATATCTTCCATCCATGCCCCCGCGGTGTTGATAAAGTGGTCAGGATACGATAGGTACCATTCTTCATTATCGTCCAAATACAAATTGAATGCGGTGCCAATCTGTTTGAGATTATTGGCACAACTTATCTGTCTAGCCGTATCACGGGCTTTATTGAGCGCAGGAAACAGGAGTGATGCCAGCATTGATATTATCGCTATTACAACGAGAAGCTCGATAAGCGTAAAATCCTGCTGAATATGAGAATCCGTGCCGCGATTAGTTTTCATTGTCAAGTCTCCATTAATAGATTATACATTATCTTCTGATAATTGTCGGTTTATGTAGTTTTTTCCTCGGGTTAATTTGCCGTTTCCGGCCAAGGTTCCACTACGGCGGGTTCAATGACCGTATTTATGGTACTTTGCCGTTTTCTGTTTTTCATTCTCCAGACCAGTTGCTCAAACGCTTTCGCGCCAATCAGTTCAGCTTCGCAGTCAATTACCGGGGGACGGGGATCAAGTTGCTGCATGTGATATGGATTATTTTCACAGGTCAGAATAAAAATATCCTTCATGGGCATAATTCCGCGTTTCAGCAACGCCATATACACATTGATTACATGGCGGTCGCCACTCACGAATACGGCTTCGACCTCAGGGAATTCATCAAGCATCTTATTGACCAGCAGGTAGGTTTTTTCGACAATATTCAGATGATCGGAATCAACATTCTCAAGATCGAAGACTCTGCCGTTAAGCCCGTGTTTTTCCGCTTCCTCCCCAAAAATCCGGTTCCTTACAGTATGGAACCGATGCCCGGCATAAGGACAGATACAGGCGACATTCCGGAAATTCGCCTTGGCCAGGTAATCGGCGGCAAGTTTTCCAACCGCCCTGTTGTCGAAACAAATGCTGTCACAGATTTTATCGGCTCCGGCGGCAAACATGTCGATAAAAACAGCAGGAACTTTTTTGACGTAATCGGTCAAAATCTCCGGAATTTTTTCCCTCCCGATAATTATGCATCCGTCCGCGGTGGGAAGCTTGATTTTATTATCTTTCTTTCCTGTAACGTCCTCAATGCAAATCACGGTCATATTTAAATTTTTAGCGGCCAGTGCCTTTTCAATACTTCTGATTATATTAATGGCAAATGAACCTTCGTCATAAACCTGCGATAAGGAATATCCAGCAATTATCAAGGCGAGATTACTTGCAATCCCCCCGGAGAAAATTTTCTTTTTAGGACCTCTCTTCCGGATTGGAATCTGATAGTTCAGTTTTTTTATAGCCTGGTAAACCGTATCCACCGTTTCAGGCGGAACTTTATCCTTTTCATTGAGCACGCGGGAAACGGTGGTCTTCGATACACCCGCTATTTTTGCAACTTCGATTATCGACATGACTTTTCCTCCATGTCATATATTATAATGGAATTTTCGGGAATTGTCAATACTTATTTAAATAATATCGCCATAAATTGGCATATTTGAATACAATAAACGCATGATAGGAATTTATGGGAATTTTATGTAATTACCGAAATAATAATTTCCGGTTGAGTTTTTTGGTGAAAGGCAAATACAAAGAGAGTATGAAAGTTGAGGGAACATGAAAAGAGATTTAGCGCGAGAGAGGTAATCTTCGCCCCGGACAGCGATTTGCCCAATGCCGAATCCCAATTCCTAAGGAAAAATCGCCACCGTCACCCAGCTCTCCGACAAGCTCCAACTCGACATCGCCTATGTAAACTTGGTCAATCTTCACCGGGAGTTTATGAAAGAGATCACCACTGACTAAGAAACGGACATGATGTTTTTCTACTGGTTTGTTATGCGTTTTTTTCTGAATACCAAAGGACTGTGTCCGAAATGTTTTTTGAATAGTTTGGAAAAATAAAACAGGTCGGCGTATCCGCATATTTCCGCGATTTCGGAAATATTCAAATTGATGTCGTCCAGCATTTCAACGGCATACTGGAGGCGGAGTTTTATTGCGTAATCGACGGGTGAAAGGCCGAAATATTTCCTGAAGCCTTTGCAGAGATGCTGGCGGGTAACTCCACATTTTGAAGCGATTTCTCCGAGGGTTGGATTCTTCAAGCAATTCGCTTCGATATACTGTCTTGCCCGGATAAAATTTTCGGGGATAAAGGAAGTGTTTCCGTAATAGTGCCGTTTAACATTGCGCATCCAAAGCCTGAAAATATAATTCAGGTTCTCGGAATCGGCGCCGAGGGGATGTTCCCATTCCTGATAGATGTCGGATAAATATTTTTCAGTCATTTCCGAGTTGTCAAAAGTTATCGGGGTGTTATATGGAATAGCGTTCTCTTTCAGAATATGAGAAACCAGAGTGCCGCTGCAGCGCAGCCACGAACGTTGCCAGGGGCTTTCATCCCGGCCAGAGAATAAAAGTTTTCCAGGTTTGAAGATAAAAAGCGAATTCGCGGGAATTCTTTTGATGCCTTCCCTTGTTCCGGCGTCAACGTCATCATGAAAGAAGGCAATAAAAGTACACGGCATTCCCGAAGGGACATTTACAATCCCGTTAAAAGTGTTTTTGTAAGCGGCCACATGAACCTGAAACGGTTGCCTGGAAGCTTTGAACGATTCATGGAGAATTATTTTAAATTCTTTCATAAATGATAATTTATTACAAATTATTATTAACTTTATCCATTGTGATACCCAATCACTTATAATAATATAACACATAACAACTTTCAGGCAACTACAGGAGTTTGAACTGGTATGAAAGAAAAACCCGACATCATATTTATATTGACCGATCAACAGTCCGCCGGCATGATGGGATGCGCCGGAAACAATTACGTGAAAACCCCGGCCCTGGACAGTCTGGCGGAACGGGGAGTCAGATTTTTCCGCGCATATTGCACCAATCCGGTGTGCGTTCCGTCACGATTCAGCTTGATGACCGGGCATTATTCCAGCAGAATAAGGATGCGGAGCAATGCGGAAATAAAAAACGGCGTCCCGAAGAAAATCGTTAAAAACTCGCTGGGATGGCTTATGCGCCGTGCCGGATATCAATGTTATTACGGAGGGAAGATTCATCTCCCCGCTGATCTTCATCCTGAAAACAATGGCTTTGAAGTGTTGAGCAAAGATGAACGTGACGTGCTGGCGGATAACTGCGCGGAATTCATAAGACAAAAACATGAATCCCCTTATTTCCTCTATGCTTCTTTTATAAATCCCCATGATATATGTTTTATGGCGATTGAGGCCTTTCAGGATTTTGCGAATAAAGATAGAGTCAGAGTAGAACTTGAAACCCTTCACCGGGCCTTGCATTTACCCGAGGGAATAAGCGAAAAAGAATTTTTCGACAAAATATGTCCGCCGCTTCCACCCAATTTCGCTCCTCAGGAAGATGAACCGGAAGCTATCGAACTGATTCGCAAACAAAGACCTTTTAAAATGAACGCCTGGAAAGAATGGACGGAAAAAGAATGGCGTCTCCACCGCTGGGCATACTGCAAACTGACGGAATTTGTTGACACGCAAATCGGGAAACTTCTCGATGCGGTACGGGAAAGCAGAAATGCTGACAATACCGTGATTATTTTTTCCAGCGATCATGGCGATTCAGACAGCGCTCATCGTATGGAGCATAAGACAATGCTGTACGAAGAACCAACGAATGTTCCCCTGATAATCTCTCAACCCGGATTGACAAACGCGGGAACCGTTGACGATCATCTTGTTTCCAACGGCCTGGATTTATTGCCTACCCTCTGCGACTACGCCGGGGCGGATTTGCCGGAAGGAATTGACGGACTCAGCCTGCGACCGCTTGTTGAAGGGCAGTCACCGGAATCATGGCGCGACCACGTTTTTGTCGAAAGCGAATTCGGCAACATGGTAAGAACCGAAAATTACAAATATGCGGTTTACGATGCAGGAAGCCGCCGCGAACAGCTTTACGACATGACAAATGATCCTTGCGAAATGAAAAACGCTATGAAAAATGAAGCTGTAAATGAGATTGTGGATAAGCACCGATTCCTGCTGAATAATTACCAGGCCAAACTTTTGCTCGATGCCTGCAAAGAATAAACTCCGAATCGTTAGTCTGATTTTTTCACAAACGGATTGTAAACTGGGGTAAAAAGTTTTTATCCTCTTTTCAGCCAGTATGGCACGGTTCCGGTTTCATCAACGGTGTAGTTGAATTTCTCAATATAGTACTCTCCTTTCGGGAAATCGTCGTTGAGTTCCCGGAGAATAACCTGCAATTTCTTTTCAAGTTTATCCAACAATGTCTGGAACTCCGGATATTCAACCAGGTTTACCAACTGATAAGGATCTTTTTCATTGTCGTATAGCATCCAGGGGCCGGCATGGTCGCGGACATAGGTGTAACGCTTGGTCCTGACGCCCCGGTATTCGCGGCCGTTATGCTTCTGGCGGGTATACTGTCCGAAGGGGTGATAGCACGCCAGCAATGCGGCGTCCACCGGAGCGGGAGTTTTACCTTTCAGGAACGCGAAATAGTCATTGCCCTCAACGGTATCCGGGATGTGGGCTCCGCACATTGAAAGCATTGTGGGCATGATGTCCGGGGTATTGATCACATTTTCGATAACTTTTCCTTTTTCCCCGAACTGTTCCGGCCAGCGGATCAGGAGCGGAACCTTGATCGACTCATCCCACGGCCTTTGTTTTTTATACTCGCCCTGGGAGCCGAGCATGTCGCCGTGATCCGACCAGAAAACAACGATGGTGTTCCGGGAAATCCCGCGGTCTTCAACAACCTGCATAATGCGTCCGAAATAGTCATCGAGTGCGCTGATATGGGCGTTATATCCGGCAATAGATTTTTTTATATTTTCCAGATATTCACCATCTACGTTTACATTCGGACGCAAAGTTATTTTTTCAGGATTATACATGCGGCGGTATTTTTCCGGGGCGGTTTCATATGGAGCGTGCGGAGTTCCCCAGGAAAGTGTCAGGCAAAATGGTTTTCCACATCCGGAATGCTCCCGGATGTACCCGCAAGCGTCATTTGCCTGGGCCTCGGCGTCGTAACCTTCCCAGCGGCTCAAGTGTTGCTCATCATTATCATAATAATCAGAATTCCAGTAGTTGTGAGTGCATTCGAGAACTTTCCAGTATTTAAATCCGTGTCTTCTTTCCGGTGGAATATATCCTTTGCGGCCATGCCCGTCGATGTGCCATTTGCCGATGTAACCGGTATCGTAACCACTGTCCGACAGCACATCAGCGAAAGAATCGGCGCCGTTTTCCAGGCACACGTCATTTAACACAACCCCGTGGGTATCAGGATACTGTCCGGTCAGCAGCGAAGCTCTCGCCGGGGAACACACCGGACATCCCGAAACCGCATTTGAAAAATTGAGCGCTTCTTCCGCAAACCTGTCCAGATTCGGAGTTTTTACGTTGTGATCTCCGGTGAATCCGAGGCTCTGGTATCTCAGTTGATCGGCAAAGATAATCAGTAAATTCGGCTGGTTATTTTTCATTGCTGAAGTTTTGCTGTTTGTTGTTGAGAAAAAACATACGGGTCTTTCTGTACTTGAGTTTTTACCTGTTACTGCGGCATGTTGTTATAGAATTCACGCTTCCAGATATTGTTTTCAGGGAAATCCTCAAGGAATTCGTCCTTGTTCTGCCCCAAAGCCATTTTGACTTCGTTGAAGAACAATTCAGATTCCTGTTCATTCGGTTTATTGCCGAATTTCTGGAACTGTCTATTGGCCCATAACGGATATTTACTATCTGAAAACGGATGATATTCTTCGGGCGGATATTTTATAAAATCACCGTCGACCACATAACCGTCGGGGGCTCTTTGTTTTTCAATCTTGATACATTGCTGTTTGAGCTTGATAAACATTTCTTCCGGCAATTGGTCTGTTCCAACCAGATTGACAACTTCGCCGGGATCATTTTTCAGGTCATAAAACAGTTCTGTCCCGTCATTGTAAAAATAGACATATTTATATCTGTCATTTCTTATCATTGCCCAGCGTCTGTTGCCGGTTCCGTATTCGGAATAAATTTCTTTTCGGGCCGGGGCCGATAAGGGTGACTGGCCTTCCAATCGGTATTTCCGGTTACTGACTTTGTAATTGTAGTCGATACCGGTCAATTCGAGCAATAATGGAAAAATGTCCATCAGGTCGGTAAAGTTATCATTGACGGAACCAGCCTTGAATGCTTTCGGATAACGGACAATGAATGGGATTTTTGCGGCGCTGTCGAATGGCACTTCTTTGGAATACAAACCTTTATCCTGCAACATTTCCCCATGATCCGACGAATAAATAATGATGGTACTGTCCATTAATCCTTTTTTCTCAAGAGTCTCCAGAACTCTCCCTACCGCATTGTCAACCATTGAAATTGAGGTGTAATAGGCTTCACGGATTTTCCGTTTGGTTTCCTCCGAATCATTATCTCCGTAAAATTCGCATTCTTTGGAATGGAATGGAAATTCCCGTGACACGGCAACAGGCTCAGGCAGGGATGCGTCTTTATATAAATCGTGCCACTCTTCCGGGATATTCCAGGGAGGATGAGGTTTAATCCAACCACACATCATAAAAAACGGCGAACCGCCATTTTCCTCGAGCCATTCAATTGACTTGTCCGCAACCCAATTAACTCCATGGTCTTTTTCCGGCATAATTGCTTTCTGGGGAAAATGATAAGCTCCGGGACGAATTCCATGAATATTCCTCAAGTCTCCCAGACCTTTTCCTTTCAGGAACTTCAGGTATGCATCCTCAATAACCTGATGCGGTATTTCTTCCATCAAATGCATTTCATCAAAACCATGGTGCCGGCGCGGCGGATAAAAGTGCATTTTCCCTATGGCGACGGTATTGTAGCCGTGATCGGAAAGAATTTGCGGAATAGTCGGAATGCCTTCATCCGCAATTGGCTTAAGATCGTTTTCATAATAACCATGTTGCTTCGCGGAAACACCTGTTAGCAAGTAATGTCTGGCAGGCATGCATACTGGGTTTGGCGAATAAGCATTACGAAAAATACATCCTTCTTCAACCAAGCGGTCAAGATTTGAAGTTTTCATGAAATCCGCGCCATTGGCATGAATGGTGTCATGCCGCTGTTGATCAGGAAAAAGAAGTAGGATATTGGGTTTTTTCATCGGGAATAATTCCTTTCAAATTTGATGTTCCACAGGTATTCAAAGCTTCATCAACTGGGATGCGAATGCAAGATAGGGATCGTCTACTTTCCGCATCTCGCCGAGAAGCAACTTTTTCATTGCGGTAATATCAGATATTTTTGACGGATTATCAATAGCGTTTGTCATTTCATACGGATCATCAGTCAGGTCATAGAACTCATCAATATCCGATGGGTTGAAAACGTATTTTAAGTTTCCGGATATGATCGATCGCTGCAAGAAAAGTCCCCGTGTATCAAATCCGTAGAATTGCGTCATTACAACTTCTCTGGTTTTTGCGGTTTTTCCCTCCGCAACACGCAGAAAACTTTCGGAGTCCACATAATCCGGGCGCTGGGCGCCGCAATAATCAAGAACCGTGGAATATATATCCATGTTACTGACCGGAGCATCCGTAAGAGACATTTCCGTTTTCCCCGGCATGCGCGCCAACAACGGGATGCGCATGATTTCTTCGTAACTATATGGCCCCTTGTCCCATAATCCTCCGTGGCATCCGAGGGAATCCCCGTGATCAGCCGTAAAAATAATCATTGTGTTGTCCTTAAGGCCAAGCCGGTCCAGCTCGTTGAGGATCAGACCTATTTGAGAGTCTATCATGGTCATAAAATCAAAGTGGGAAGCAATAACTTTACTCCACAACGGCCATCCTTCCCGGTTAAAACGCTGATTCAGGCATTCTATATACCGCGACTGAATCCTGGGTTTATTGTTAAGTTCATCATTATAGTTGGCCCATGCCTCGATTGCGTCCGGCGAATGTGTTCCGGCAAATTCTTTATTTGGTAAAGCCGGGTGGTGCGGTCCCCAGAATGAAGCAGTTAGAAAAAACGGATCGTCTTTGAATGCGTTGAGCAGATCAATCGTGCGTGAGGCCACAAACCCGGCCGGAGTCAGTTCCACGGGCAAATCAATAATACCCGCATATTGCTCCGCTGGAATCATATCGGAGGGCATACTCCGACTGAGAGGCATATTCAGCGAGTCAATGTTTCTTGTGCCAATGAAATCTTTTACTTCAACAAACTTCTGTCCGGGATGGCCATTCTCCTTGAGATATTCGTCGTAGTCGCTGACAAAATCGCTGGGTAGTCCGTATCCGGCGAAACGGGTTCCCTCAAAGCCATAATCCACCGGCCCGAGAGATTCGCCAATATGCCATTTTCCGACATATCCGCAACGATATCCGGCGTTTTTCAAGGGGATGCTGATCATCGATGACGAGTCGCTCAATTCCGGCCGTCCGTAAGCCGCATGGGTTGAGTTGTAGAGCAATCCGTGTTTGTTAGGATATTTGCCTGTAAATATTGACGCCCTGGCTGGACTACACAAAGGCGCCGTGGTATAGGCTTTTGTAAAAACCGCGGATTGCTCCGCCAGTTTCCGCAGATTCGGGGTTTGGCATATATTGCCTCCGTAACATGACAACGTATCGGCAATGAGCTGATCGGTCATTATAAGCAAAACGTTTTTGTGAATCATTTTCTACAATATGCTCCATATTATTTAATGTCAATCCGTCGCGTTTATGTTAAAGAAAACGTAATGATGAAATCCGTTTTTCTCTGTTTGAAGCGAACTTCAAAACAACCGTCTTTTTTTCTATTCAGGGTTACATCCGGGTCGGAACACGCTATTTTTCCGCTCCGGTTCCATATCAGGAACCTTTCCGCTTCGTGTATTCTGAGCTTGATTGAAGATTCGGACGATTCGATAATATCGCAGACTGCCGGAGAAAGATATTTATCCGGATTGCCGGGAACCGCCCAACCATTGATAACCGGAAGCATTATGAATAATTTATCCGAGAATTTTTCCATCATAAAGCGATGCGTGGAATCCAGCACGAAAGCTTCCTGTTCATACCAGTCAAACACCAGAATCCCCCCAGCCGGTAAAGTTTTCTTGACTGGAACCGGTTGAATCATCATTCCTGAATCAATATAGTCTTGTGATGAAATATGTGCCTTTACCAGCTTTTCCGGTTCCGTCAAATTATATACCGCAACCGCCACGGCTCCATTGGCAAGCGGAGCCGCTACCCTGAATGCGTTTTCAGCTTCCGCCGGGTTGATCATTAAACTTTCCGGCAGTGGGGACGCTGGAGCTTCCGGGCGCGGAATATCTCCATTGCTCAAGCATAGCGGCATGACAATTTCCGATACAATATTTTCTATCGCATCGGAAATAAGTACAGGACCTCCCGACATCGCTTTGGACACGGCAAGCAAACGGCCTCCGCACGGATCGCCGGAGTGGAACATGTCGTGATCACCCCACACGGTATGTCCGAACAAGGGAATATTCGCATATGAATTGTGGATGTGAGATTTGACTCTGATCAGGTTTCCTGCAAGGTAATCCTCGCTACATCGGGTTACATTCCCGTCTCCAGTGTTACAAATACATACTGCATTGTGCGCCATGCAGTTAATTAAACATCCCATTGCATCCCGGACGGTTTTCTCCATTGCGACACTGTTATTTTTAGAGCTTTGAACCGCTTGTTCCGAGTTGATATACATGTCCAGGTTTCTCGCCTGATTATCCACTTTTACGAAATCAAATCCATATGCTGCCGCATCTCCGATCATTTTTTCATAAAACACCGCGGAATTTTCATAACCTGACGCGGGAAGCAATGTTTTCATGGGCCCGGTACTGTTAAGTTTGCAACAGTCATAAGAGTCCAGCGATGAATCAATATTCAATTTGTTGCATTCTGAAATGCCATCCCAGTAACCGTTAAAATTCAACCATAACCCAATCCACTTGATCTTGGTGGACTGCTTCATTCGCATGATGTTTTCCCAGTTTTCAGGAAACTTCTCTTTATCCGGAACCGTACTGACGAATTTATTCTCTTTTACGTCCAGATGTCCGTCATCAATAAGAATATATCTTACAGGCAGTTCGGATTTTTCAAGCTGTCGCACCGATTGTATAATTATCCGTTCGGAAATATCCTGGCGATACTCTTCCCAGGTACACCAGCCCAGCCTGGTAAATATCCCGGGATACTCCTTTGCTCCACGCCATTTCAGATGGTTGCCGAACTTAGTATCTTCAATAATTTCTTTCCACGCCAGATGCATCGACATGTAAATATCATCCGATTTCCCCCAGGCAAACAAGGGAACTTCCGTTTCCACTTCTCCTGTTCCAAGATTGGAGGCGTTTATCAGCAATTCGTGGTTTTCTTCTCTGCTGAACCATGCTATGGTGCTTGGCCCCGGAACCGCAACCATACTCAGATAATTTCCTTGCTTAAGCTCGAATACGGCCATTATACCTTTTCGTTCGATTTCATTTATTGATTCCATAACCAACGGCTGAAATCGATTGGTGCTGTCCGGCCAGCGATCCTCTTTATTGTTGATGCGGTCATACTTTTGTCCGGGAGCATAATAAATAAGTTTCTTATACGCGGGAATATCCACGGGTTTAGACAAGCTGCATCCCCGTTTTTTTCCTGATGGATTTTTCTCAGGATTCATCGAACAAATACCACTTGTTCCAAAATTCTCCGTGTTGATCGTTGTTTCGTCCGTTACTTTCATAATTTAAAATCTTTCCTGAAACCTTGCGTGGTGTCGATTATTTCCCAGTTGACGACATTACGGATTTTCTCTCCAGGCTGAAGATGAACGGAATTGCCCATAAGTTCAAGTTCGACATAATCAGGATTCCACCCTTTAGTCGGCTTATCCCCCTTGCACAACCAGAAGCATTCCACGGAGGCATTATCCGGGTAACAACCGTTCTGGTAGAATTTTGAAGATTGGCGAAATATACAGTCCGGATATACCGCGGCAATCCATCCTCCAAATGTTCCTACTTTGCTTTTTCCTGGAGAGGCCATAAATTTGAGCGCACTTTTATCAGGCAATAAACGAACATTAACATCTTTTGTGCCGGATAGAACGACATATGGCTCTTTTGATTGCAAACGTTTCCCGTCAATATCAAGCAGGCAACAACGAGGAGATTTCACCTGAGTTACCGACCACAGACAAACTGGATATGGCGTATAGGAAATCTGCTGAAGAGTATTTTTTATCCTTGCGGCGGCCTTTCCGGGAATCAGCGTTATTTCCCGGCGAATCTTTATGTGGAGCTGTTTTGAAACAGGGCTTTCAATAATTATCCGGCTGTCAGTTTTTTCAACAACAGTCCACGCGGATCCGTCGATAGCCTTGTCCAGTGACCAGCCGGGGCCGTAAATGCGCCCCCAACTGTACCGCACCGCAGGCCAGATTTTGTCTCCTCCGTAATTCAGCCATGCATCAGGACGTCTCCGTTTTCGGGTTTCAATCGCGGTAGCGCTATTGCGCCATAGCAAATCCCTCCCGCCGACTTTACCGAAATATACAATTCGGCCAACCGCGGGAGAAACGCAAAGACGGACAATGCCGTTATCCAGAACAAGTTCGTCTGTATATTCCAAAGGTGTCTTATCTTTCGGAAGGCTGCAAGAACAGTAAGCAGAGAGCCCCGCGTAAATAATCACGAGCAGTAATGTTTTTTTCATATGAAACAAATTTCCGAATGCAAATTTACCAGGCAACGATGATACTGGGCGAATATCAGTTTTCAGGATAAAAGTAAACACCAGCCGGAACCGGTTTTACCTTTTTCGGCCCTGAAGGGACTTGAAAACAAGCGGATTATCTGGTATTTCCCTGCCATCAGGTTCGCTGATTTCGATTGCGTATTTCATGGTTTTGGATTCTCCCGGCATATAAACGGTTTTATCGAAACGCGGATAATTTCCGTTATCGCAAAGGCTCAACCTCGGCCATTTCAGGAGGGAGAGCCAGGCGTTGCCGGCGGCCAGGAGGTCGATAGTATATTTTCCTGCGTTTCTTATTGAAATCATCCGCATTTCCGGTTTTTTAACTTGTTTCCATTTGCCGAGTTTCAGCAAATTGCCATGTGCCACAATGCTTCTGTCCATGCCGATGAGTTCGAGTTGTTCTGGTTGTTTTTTGGGCCTGCGAACACTGAAAATACACCTTATCCGCTTTGTGTCTTTTTTTATATCCGGGGTGTAAACATATTTACCGGCAATAGAACGCGGCGTGAAAGTAAGTGTTTCGTTTACGCGTCCGTCGTTCCAAAAATAATTTAGTTTCAGGACAATTTTATGCTGTTTCCTGTATTCTTCGCATGAAGCTTTAACTTGCGTTACGTGTGGAAAAGCTTGACGTTTATTCCACATCTGGAAGAAATCGGCGCTTATTAACATCGTATTCTTCACGTTGAAAATAATGTTTCCGGAAGTTGACACTCTTGCCCTGTAGGCTCTTGTAGCGATTTCGCACCATACTCCTTTTTTAGTAAAAAACAGCTCATCTCCCCAGACGATTCCACATGAAAAGATCAATGCTGCAAACAAGCTTGACAGGCGCAAAGTTCTAAACATCATCACTTGAGCCTTTCGATTTCAATTCCGTTTATGACCACGCCGCCAGTCAGTTCAATATTGATCCAACCATTGTATGCCGGAACGTTCTTTAATTTAAGGATGTATGGTTTGCACCAGCCTCGAGCGTGACTGACAGGATCTATTTTTTCAGGATGGACGATATTGTTGACCTTGACCCCGATTTTGCGCATGTTGGGTGTTTTTACTCCGACATAAGTTTCGGCGAAATGTATATAGAGATTGTATTTGCCTTTGGGAACGGGGATTTTATAATCGAGCATGGCTCCGTAGGCTTCGGTCTGGTAGACCCTGTCAAGGTTTGTTCCCTGAATGTCGATGCTTCCGCGGTCAGCGAAATTGGCGCCAGAGTTGCCGTAAGCTCCGCGGGTGACAAACTTCTGATCGGGAAGCCAGCGTGAACCGTCGGGAGCCCGGTATCCGGTTTCCGTGCCGCAAATAATTCTGGCGCGTCCTTGCCGGAGGTCCGCGAGAAGATCCTGCTGATTTTTGATCGCCTCACGGGATTTTTCGCTACCCGTGATGGCTGTTTTTACTTCAAAATCATCCATCAGGCAACGTAGCGCAAAAGCATCCTGCTGCTTTAATGCCTCAGCCATTGATTCTGTCATGTCTTTAGGGATTTTATCAACGCAAGCCGTGTCGTCCAACACATATTCCGTTTTTGCGAAGATTTCCTTTTCCACTTTGTCAGGCAGTTTGAATGAGCAATTTATTTCGCCTTGCGCGTTGGATAGTTCAAAGATCCTGATCCCGTACGGCTTGATTTTCAGTGTGAAATTGCCGTTGAAAATATCCCTGTCATAAAGCAGATCCCTGATTTTTGCGGCCTTGACATTTACTTTGCCTGTGGAGTTCCATGGACAATTATTGACCAGCCGCAAATAGGTTTTCCTGGCCTTAACGGCTGATTCGGCAATAATACCTTTTACATTTTTCCCTGGAAGGGTTTTGAATTCCAGGTCGGGAGTGGAGAGAAAGCTCTTGGCGAAGCGGCGTATTTCCCGGCCTGTTCCGGTTACCATGTTACAGTCAAGCCAGCCGTAAAAGAGGACTTTGGGAATTGTCCATGAAAGCACGTTAACGTATTCAGCCATGGCGTTTTCTCCCGCCCATCTGGGCAAAAATACGCCACGTCCGGTCTTGCTCCAAAGCCATTTTTCAGCGGCTTTAGCTGGCTGATCGACTTCGTCGAGTCCAAAGTGGAAAAAGATGGCATTCAACTTTCTGACAATTTCCCTTGTCCCCCGGTTGTTTGACATGCCTTTGCAATACATCCAATTATCATACGGACTTCTGAACTTGGCCCAGGCCTTCAGCTCCGCGATTATATTTATATTCGGGCTGTTCCGATACATTTTCAACGGCAAACCGCTTTCCGTGTAACATCTGTTGTAATA
The DNA here is from genome assembly GCA_963678815.1 of Victivallales bacterium. Classification (GTDB taxonomy): domain Bacteria; phylum Verrucomicrobiota; class Lentisphaeria; order Victivallales. The sequence goes on along the minus strand of OY787460.1, from coordinate 171,551 downwards.
GCGATCCCTTTCCTGGCGGGTTGAACTGTTTTCCAGGAAAGGATTGTCCTTTATTCTTATCGCCGGTTTGATGTAGAGGGGCCATTTATATTTTCCGGCGCTTACCAGTTTTTCCAGTTTATCAAAGAAATCCTTTATCTTCTGGGCCCGCCACTGGAGCCATCGGGCTTTGTGTTCTCCCATAAGCTTTTCAAAACGTTTCATAAAGCGGTCAGGCGACTTCGGGTTTACTCCCAGTTTGATTCCGGTTTCTTTTTCAAAAAGACTGACCGTATAATCTCCGTAGCCTACGTCCGTTGAAGAAATGTCTTTCAGCGAGGCAATTGTAAACGACGGCTGCCACCAGCTTCCGACAACCATGAAAAGTCCCGCAACCTTTCCCGTATTTTTATAGAAGTCATAAATTTCGCCAATACAGTCGTAGATAAATGCCGCGCCCTTCGGGTCGATAAAATTGATCCCGGCGCCTTCGCGGCCGACAACTTGTCTGCCATACTTGTCTACCAGGTGGAGACCTTCACCGGTAAACCACATTTTTCGTCCGCTCGTATGATTTGCCTTCGAGACCCAAATCAGCGGCGAACTCTGGTATTCAACGCTGAACATGCAATTTATGCCGTTCTGGTTATACATTTTTAGCGCCAGCATCGGCGGGTCAAGTTCCTGATTGGAAATGTTGCTGTTGTTCCTTATTGACGGGTAATCTCCGTTAGTGTACATGAAGACGCCCTCGACGGTCATGTTGCGTCCCTGGAAGCGAAGCCATTTGATTTTTCTTTCGATGGCCCTGTACCAATTGAGCCATCCGTCGCGGAGGCCGTTACGCCGGCGTTTTCTCGCGCCCATAAGCGGGTTTTCTGAAATTCCGGTGGTCATGGTCATAACGGATATGCGCTCGTTATGTGAACCGAACATTCGTGTGCTTTCAGGTATTTTCAGCGCAGGCAGATCGCCTTTAATTTTATAGATGTTGATTTCGCAGGCCGCGGCCGGAAATCCCCTGAAACCGCTCATTACGAATATGGCGGAACATTTGCTGGCTGGCCAGAACACGAAGCGTATCTTTTTTTTGCCCATGCTCAGCGGCTGGTCGACTCCAGTTATGCAGGCTCCGGTGGCTGTGTGATCCGGCCAGTCCCCGTTGCGGAAGTTGCATTCGAAGTTGCACGGGATTTGCTCGATTATGCCGGAATAAATATAACGGTCCCGGTTGTCGGGAATAATGATTTCCGCAAGGTGCGGAACGCCGATTTCCATGTCATGGAGGCGATAGGCGAACCAGTCATAAGTGCCGTTCCCGGTTTCCCGATAGTTCATCCCGTCGGCGGAAATAACCTTCCCCTTATTGAGCTTTGCCGAACTGTACATGCCGGAGTGGTCGCAAAACTCCTCGCCTGTTTTGATGGGGGTTGCGCAATCAATCTTTCTCAGGAGTTCCAGACGCTTCTCGAATTCCTTTTCAAAGTCGGCAAAGCCTATTTTGTCCTGTTCTATTGGTCCGGCAATGATCAGTTCCTGACGGTTTGTTTCCCGGACTTTCCCGGAATTGTTGACAAGTTCCCATTCAAGCCGGTAGGGGCCAGATTCTAGCTTACGCACAGTAAAGACATATTCGCTGAGTCCATTTTTTCCTGCTGTACACGGCGCGGTGACTTTTTTCACAAGGTCTTTTGTCTGAGCCTTATAGATTTTAAGGACAGGCGCAAGTTTTCCTTTGACGCCGACAGGAAGGCTTACAATAAATTTCGCGTCTTTTCCCAAGTCCCATACGGGATATTTCCGGCCGAAAGGCTTTGCCTGAAGCATTCCCATATGATGCGGCTCAACTCCAGTCCAAAAGCATTTATTGTTGGATCCCGTGCTTGTCATCACATGATTGAGGCCGCGCGGAAATTTTTTCGGAGATAACCAATGGGAGTCGTCAAATGCTGGATTCTCCCATCCTTTCTGGAATTTGAGCGAACTTTTCCACCCTTTCGGGCAGATAATCCTGGTGATTTTGCCGCTTTTGCCGATAGCTACGCCTTCAAAAATCAACTCCGGGTTTCCTTTGGACCAGGAAAAAAACTGCTTTTTGAAGCAAATTGTGTTGGCGCCCTTTTTAAGATATGGTTTGAGGTCCAGAGTCTTTACCGTTCCACCGGGATATACGTCTGTTCCTTTATCGACAAGTTTTCCGTTCAAATAGAACTTGTATGTTTCAGGCGCATCATAAGTTGCATGCGCGATAACCGGCAACTCTCCCAGATTGAATCTTTTGCGAAAATATACTGTTCCTGAGTAGGGCGCGATCTTTATAGATTTTATTTTAACCGTTGCATTCGGAGTCATACAATCAAAACGGACTCCGCACATGCCGGCGCCTGCGGCAGCGCCTAAAAGGTTGCGGACAAATCCGGCGTCCGCTTCAATAACCTGTTCCTTTTTTCCCTTTATTATGAACTTACGTCCGCCTTTGTAGCGTTTGTGAAATCCAAATGTGGAAACTTCCCACTTAGTTTCCGGCACATTCTGGGATACTATCATTCTCACCCTGTAGGTATCTTTACAGTTTTTGCCCCATTTGCATCCAAACCGTAACGAAGGCTTGCCATATGTATTTGGCTCAGGACCAAAAGCAAACCAGAAACCTTTCTTCCCGCTCGTAAACTCAAGAGCGCCATTCCTGAAACTGTGCGTCCCTTTCGAGTCAAAGCGCATGACTTCTTTTATTTTTGCGGTTTTTGGTTTGGAAAAGTCACACGGAATCCCAAACTCGCCGAGAAAAAAATCCCTGCCGGACCATTCGCGGTCTTTTTTCACAACAAATTTCTTTGGATGAACCATCGTAGCGCTGCGCCATGGACTCGCTTTTAAAGAGAGTGTATTGACTACTTTTGAAGGGTCCGGGTTTTCGTGAATAATATCAACCGACCCGACCTGGACCGATATAATAAACGCAACCCCCAGTAAAAACACAAAAAGTCTGCCGTATGATCCCATAATCTTCTCCTGAATCTTATCCGTAGTTGCCTGTGTTTTAATTTTCCGTAAAATTGTCGAGGATGTTTGTATATGACCCGGCTTTCCAACTATTGTTGGACACCGTATGGCCGTCTACGAACAGAAAGTTTGACTGGGTCCCGCTATGGTGGTTTCTCCCGACGTAATCAGCATTGGCAATCGTAGGTTCGCTCTTGGCTGCGGCTTTGCCCACAACGCTGAGGCTATACGAGGTATTGTCCTTGTCAACCTCAGTAAGCAGATATGTCCTTGCCGGCATTGGTATGCGCACATCATTATATCCTATAGGTTCTCCGTCCCATGAATGAATCAGGCGCTGGGGGACCGCGTAGGAACGGTTTGCTATTGTATCGCTCCTGGGTTCCGCATCGTTAGGGCAATGAAAAACCGGCCAGGAATCCGTCGACGGACACCAGCCGCTTTGGTTAACCGGATAGTTCAGGTAATTATGGCCGATAAAATAGTCCCAGTGATACTTATTCGTGTAGCGGGTTATTGTACACGAACTGTGCGTGCCCGCTACGCAAGGAGGCCCGATATAGCCGTTGAAATCACTCATATACATTCCGAAACCGACTCCCAGTTGCTTCAGGTTGTTTGTGCACGATGCTTGGTGCGCGGTTTCCCTGGCGCGCCGCAATGCCGGAAGCAACATACTTGCAAGTATCGCAATTATCGCTATAACAACAAGCAACTCGATAAGTGTAAATGCGGCTGCAAGGGACACGCTTTCCGTCAGGCCGGCTTTTTTTTGTCGGCAATTGAATTTCTGATTGTTCCTAATCATTTCCCACCTCGCTTTTTTAACAGTTTTTTAATACTCAAAATATGCTTTTTTCTATATCCTGATTATATTGGCAAACTCTCTACCTTGCAACAAATCCTGTTCCAAAAACTTGCCGTTGCAAGTAGCTTGTGCCTAAAAAAAAATAAAAAATTTTATTTCCACGCATATATATACCATGGTTATAATAATTTACCATTGGTTATTATCTTTACGATGCCCCTTGTCTTCAGGAACGCGGATTATCCCTTGGACATGAAACGGTGGCTTTTTCAGTGTGGCGTAACCTGGGCTTTTAAGATGATTTCGTGTCCGGTGGGTTTGGTTTTACCGGCAATGATGTCCAGCAGCAACCGGACGCCTTCGACTCCCATTTCGTAGCGGGGGATTCTGGTTCCCTGGAGTTTCGGTTCCGTTTCCAGCCCGTCCATTCCTAGGATTTTTAAGTCTTCGCCTGGAATCAATCCCGCTTCTTCGACAGCGCGCCGGACGGCCTGATATTGATGGTCAAACGCAAGCGCCACCGCCTGTGGTTTTTTGCGTTTCAGGATTGCGCACATTGCCTGATAGCCGTTTTGGGCGAAAGGCGGGGAATGCTGAATCAATTCGCCGTCAATCAGCCCGAAATTCTGGATCGCGCTAAGATAGGCGTGGAATTTATCCAGGTCTACGCATTCATTGCCTTGGGTTCTGCCTATAAACGCGATGTTTTTAATGCCGGTTTTACACAGATGCCCGATTACTTCATTCAGGGCTTCGAAAACATCCGGATAGACGCAGTTGACTGAGCGGCAGGGGGTTTTTTCGCCGATAAGCACGAATGGCTGAGGCTGCCTTGACAGAATATCAAGCTGCTTTTTGTCGTTTGCGCCGATGAGGATTCTTCCCGCGCATGGAGTCAGATTGTAATACAGCGCCGCAAGTCCGCCGCTTTCCGTGTCTTCCGTCAATTCTGATAAAACCAGTTTATATTTTGACTCCTTGAGGCCGTCCATGACTCCACGCCAGACCTCGCCGAAGTACTGATGCACCGAAATTTGCGCGGAACCAACGAAAAGCAGTTCGATGAAAGCATTTGCATGACTTGCCTGATCTGGCTGCATTTGTCCGATCAGGGTTCCTTTTTTTCTGTAGCGGGTTACGATCCCTTCCTTGGCAAGACGGTTGAGGGCTTTGTTGACGGTTTTGAAGTTCACCTTGAATTCTTCGGCCAGTTCCAGGCTGGAGGGGAGTCTTTCCGTATAGAAGCCTGAGTCTATTCGCCTTTTTAATTCCGATATTATTTCGGACTGTTTTTCCATTTTACGACTCCCGGTTTATTATTACCATGGTTTATTATATGGCAAATATAATATTTTTGCAAACTTTCTCAGGTACATATATTGGAGTTATCTCCCCTGGAAACACTTATTGCAATATTATTTCCCCATTTATTATCTTAATATAATATCATACTGATTCAACCGGATAAATAAAGGAATTTTATGATATGGATTATATAGATCTGAAACGCAGCAGAGCGGTGATAATTGAGCGCCCCGGCAAGGCTCTTCTCGGGGACGCCGGGTTGACGGAGATTCAGCCGGACAGCATCGTTGCCAAAACCATGTTCAGCGCCATCAGCAGCGGCACCGACATGAAAACCTGGCACGGTCAGCAGCACCCGGAACAATGCTGGTATCCGCTGGTGCCAGGATACGAAAATGCCGGGGAAATTGTTTACGTCGGCCCGGAAGCTGATACTGAATTGCAGGTCGGAGACCGGGTGATGATCAACGAGTGCCGCGAATTCAGCGACGTCTGCGCCGCGTGGGGCGGCAGCGTGGAATACGCCGTAAAGGATTCCCGCACCGCGCCGTCGCCTTTTGACTACATGGTCAAACTGCCGAACAACGTTTCATATCAGGACGGAGTGCTGGCCTATCTAGCCTGCGTTTCCCTTAAAGGCGCAAAACGTTTCAAGTTCGCCGAAAATGAAACCATCCTGGTCACCGGCGCCGGAATGATCGGCGTCAGCGCCGTACAAGTCCTGAAAATTCTGAATCCGTCCGCGAAAATAATCTGCATAGACCGTTCGGCGTTCCGCTGTGAAATTGCGGGAAATTACGCGGATCACGTTTTTACGGCCGATGGTTCGGAGGTCGAAAAAATCAGGAAACTCACTGACGGGAAAATGGTTGATAAACTCATGGAATGCACCGGCAATGCTTCGATCGTGGGAACCTTGCACAAATACCTGAAAAGCGCGGGTTGGGATAACGACGAACCGGCTCATATTCACTTGCAGGGTGATTACCCGGAAACGATCATCATGGATTCATGGCACCGCTGGTTCACCACCAACTGCACGGTCACCATGAGCTGCGCACTCGCGCCGGGATGCAAAGAACAGATTCTGCAATGGATCAGCGAGGGAAAATTCGACACCTCAAAATTGCCGGTTGAAACCTGGCCGGTGAGTAAATGCGCTGAAGCATTTACATACAAAGCGGCAAAAGGCGACAACGTATTTAAAATCCTTTTCGATTGGAGTAAATGAATATGATTTTCGGGAATGCGGCATGGGGCTTCCGCGAAACCCCGTTGGAAAAACAGTTGGCGGTTACCCGTAACATGGGATTGAACGTCCTGGAGCTAAGTATCGCCGGACACGACAATGACGTCCTCCAACCTAATCCCGAATCCGTCAGGATAGCCGAAGTCATTAAATTGTTCGGTGAATATGGCGTCGAACTGTTGTGTGCATCAACCGGCAATGACTTTACGTTGCCGGATTCAGCCGCCAATAAAGAAAATGTTGTCCGGGTCAAAGCGGTTATTGATTCCGCTGTGAAACTGGGAATAAAATACTTGCGGATATTCGCCGGATTCAGTCCCGCCGGGGATGTTGCCGAAGAACGTTGGCTCCGGCAGGTAAATTGCCTGAATGAAGTAATCGCGTATGCGGCCGAACACAATATAACCGCGCTGATCGAAACCCATGGCGGGGTTGAATCAGTGTCGGGGGGAATCAGACATTTTTTCAGCACTACGAGCAGTCCGGAGTTTCTTTATCTCCTGATGGATGAACTCGATCCAGCGGCCGGAATTCTGTTCGACCCGGCAAATCTCGGCGCGGTGGGACTGGACGAAGATCAAATAATCGCCATCTACCGGTATTTGAAAAACCGGATACACGCTATGCATTTCAAGGATTTTCGCAAGACCGGCTCCGGAACATTGTCTCCCTGCGCCTGCGGCGAGGGGCAGTTGGATTGGACGAAACTTTTCGCGGCGATAAAGGGCTTCACTGGTCCGGCCTTGATCGAATACGAAAATACCGAAGATATCGAGGATGGCTGCAGGCGTTCATTGGACTTTTTGAAAAAGCTGGAGAACCATTAATGGCGCAAGTCCCGGCAAATCTAAAATTAGTGCATTTTCAACTAACCAGACGTTGCAATCTTTCCTGCGTTTTTTGCCCCCAGAGAAAAATTGTGAATCCCGATCGGGAAATTAAAACTCAAGAATGGCTGGAAATAGTTGATGAACTTTCCGGGATCAACCCGTTGCCGGACATTGTAATATGGGGTGGCGAACCCCTTTTAGCCGATTCACTTCCAGATGTTTTGCATAAACTGAAAGAAAATAATTTCAGGACCGCGCTGGTAACCAACGGACTGCTTTTAAGTAACTTCGCAGATCTGATAAATAGGACCGTCGACACTCTCTATGTGTCGGTTGACGGCCCTGCGTCAATACACGATAAGATTCGGGGAATGCCCGGACTCTTCAATAAAATAAAAGAGGGGTTGAGCCGAATCGATGAAAGCGTAAAAAAGGTTTGTCTCTGCACTGTCTGCGAAGATAACTGCCGGGATATTCCGGACATGCCTCATACAATATTTGAACTGGGATTTCACAATATTATCATGCAAAACCTGATTTACTGTTCGACCGCACAAGCGGAAAAATACCGCCAATGGCTGAAAACATCTTTTTCGCAGGATGCCCCGGAAATAGGAAACTGGATCATTGATTCTTTCGGGGCTTGGACGAAAATTGCCTCCGAAAATCTCCGGAAAATTAATGCCAATGCTCTTGCCGGAAAATATCCTTTGGAAACTCTGGTTTATCCAGCGGAATTTGCCGGTGATTTCGAGAAATGGTTTAAACCTTCCGTGGAATTGAAAAGTCATAATTCATGCGGAATGCCGTCCGGACATGTCAGCATAATGCCTGACGGATCAGTGCATTTCTGTGTGGATTTCTGCGATTTATCTTTAGGAAACATAACCGGACATTCCCTGGAGGAGTTGCTGAATTCCCCGACTGCGGAACAATTCAGAAAAGATGTATCATCCGGAAAGAATCCGCTCTGCGGAAGATGTCCGTGGCTATATAATAATCAACTTAAAATAGATTAAGGAGTTTTAATTTATGGGTACGCCAAAAGTTATTTTCATGCCTCACGCCAACATCCAGTATTCACAACTTAAACCGGAAAAGCGCCGATGGGTAATGAAGGAGTCTTACGAGAAATTGTTTGATATGATACTTGACAACGATTTCAAAATAGCTTTTGAAGCATCCGGTTACACCATCGAGGATATGGCGAAACAGGCGCCGGAAGTTCTGGATAAACTGAAAACTCTGATCGCTGAAAATAAAATCGAAGCGGTGTCGTCCCCGTACATCCATTTCATGCTCAGCAACATCCCGCCAGAACTCTGTCTGCATTCCCTGAAACACGCTTTGGACACCTGGGAGAAATATGTTGGGATGCGTCCTTCGGTGGGCTGGAATCCCGAATGCGGCTGGGCTTCTTATGTTCCGGAGGTTTATAAAGAAGCCGGGTTTGATTCGCTGATAATGGACGCCGATTCGCTGCTGCTGTCGTTTGAGGAAATCCGCAACGCCACCGGTCTCAAATATGACATCCAGGGACACAGCAACAAGAACCATCTTTTTAAAATTGAAGAATACATTAAAGACAAACCGGAATTTTTGAAATTCATAACCAATCCGTCTGTCGCGGAAAATGGTTTGAAGATGATATTCCGTTCCGACTGTATGGCGAATCCGATGTTGTGGTTCCTCATGGGAGCAACGGAAGGCATGCGTGAAACCCCGATCAGCGTTGAAGAAATCAGCGCGCTGCTGGAAAACTGGAAAGGCAGGATCGCGGAAAGCGGAAGCTTCATCATACCCTACGCGGAAGACGCCGAATACATCGGAACATCGGCATATTTCTATGTAAAACAATTCAATCAGGCGCGCTTCTTTGAGCCGGAACCGGAAAGCATATCGCGATTCAAACTCCTGCTCGAAACCGCCATTGCGTCAGGTTATGAACTCGCAACTCCTTCGGAAGTAATCGGTGCGTCAACCAATATTTTCAAAAACGAATTTATCAACTGTATTGAGAACGGAGTTGCATGGCACGGCGGCACCGCGAAGGCGTGGGCGAATACCGAATATTCATTGATTATGGACCCGGTTTGCCTTTCCATTCATAACGGGATCAAAGCCATCGAAAAACAACTCGGCAAAAGCGACACAGACCTTGACACCGCCACAAAAGCCTTGTGCAGCGCCTGGGTTTCTGATTCCCGTTGGCCTCCCAAACCCACCTCTCCCGGCAGATTCAATGTACAGGAATCCATCCGGGATCTTTACGCCGCAAACGAAGCTGTCCGCAAGAGCATGAAGCAAAACGGAATAGCCAATCAGAGAGCATTGTATTCTCCTGATCTGATGCATACACAAATCACCGCCATTGAAGATAAATTGATGTCCATGGAATATTTCGGAGAATAACCATTTTTAAAATTATTTTCATCCTTGAAGGAAAGGAGTAGTTAATTGCATTGGATTGATTGGATTATTGCTATTATTCCGGTTTTGTTTATTTTGGGGATGGCGGTTTATGCGAGGAAGTATGTCCGGGGGGTGGCCGATTTTCTCGCGGCCGGACGCGTTGCCGGGCGTTATGTTATTTCTGTTGGGGACTTGCAGGCTGGGTTGTCGGTAATTACTTTGATCGCGCTTTGCGAGAGGGAATATTTGTGCGGAATGGCGATGTCTTTCTGGAATATGCTGGTTGTCCCTCTCAGTATATTTATCGCTTTAACAGGTTATTGCTTATACCGTTACCGGCAGACGAAATGTTTGTCCATCGGACAGTTTCTTGAGATTCGCTACAACCGTCCTTTGCGTATCATTGCGGCGTTCATCCGTACAACCGCGGAGATGATGACGAATGCCATCGGTCCAGCGGTGGCAGCTCGCTTTTTTATCTATTTTGTCGGTCTGCCACTTACCATAAATCTGTTCGGATGGGAAATTTCGACATTTGCGGTGGTAATGATAATTGTGTTGTCGATGGCAATGCTGGTTATCTGGCCAGGGGGCCGCATTTCATTGCTGGTGACCGATTCTATCCAGGGATTAATGAGCTATCCTATATTTGTGATATTCACCGTTTTTGTGCTGAGTGAAATATCATGGACTCAGGATGTTGCGCCGGTAATGCTTGATCGAGCTACAGGTGAAAGTTTTCTCAATCCGATGGACATCGAATCTTTGCGCGATTTTAATTTGTTCGCGTTAATTGTGACTATTATCGGTTCGGTTCTCAACCGCGCGGCATGGATCGGCAATGACACCAGCAACTCCGGGCGCACCCCGCATGAACAAAAAATGGCCGGGATTCTTGGCGCATGGCGCAACGGTTTCGCGATTACCATGCTGACCTTGCTGGCGCTGTTCATGGTGACAGTGATGTTGTCGAACCGCTACGCGCCGGAAGCCCGTGACATCCGGGTGGCATTGAGCAGCAAAGTCGCCAATGAAATCATTGTGGACCAGCAAGTTAGGCAGCAGTTGCTCAGCGAAGTCGCCGCTCTTCCCCCAGCCAGGCACACTATCGGTGTTGACGAGTCGTATTCACGCAAACACAACCCCGATGTGAAGTACCTGGACACCGTTCATAAGCATCTGAAAAATACGCTTGATGGAAATACTACGTTCCAGAAATTCCGCACCCTGTATTATCAGATGATGGCACCCACGCTGCTGCGCAAAAAACTGCCGGTGGGGATTATGGGACTGTTCATTCTTTTAATGCTGATGCTGATGTTATCTACCGACGACTCGCGGATTTTCAACTCCTCATCCACCTTGATCCAGGATGTAATTATGCCGTTTCGCAGCAAACCATTCAAACCCAAACAACACCTGTTCTGGCTCAGGATGATGTCGGTTCTGGTCTGTTTGTTTTTCCTGATAGTGTCGCTGTTTTTCGCCCAGATGGACTATATCATGATGTTCATTTCAATCATGTGCGCACTGTGGCTGGGGGCGGCGGGACCGATCATTGTCGGCGGGCTTTACACCCGCTTCGGCACTACGACCGGAGCTTTCTGTGCGCTGATTTTCGGTTCCGGCACTTCCTTTGCCGGACTCATTCTCCAACGCACCTGGAGCAGTCACGTCTACCCCTGGCTTGAATCCTCCGGCAACCTGAAATATGTCAATATGATATTCGGCGCGGTGACTTCAGTTTGCTCTCCATACATTTCCTGGGAAATGAATCCCGTGAAGTTTCCCATAAACTCCTATGAAATCTATTTCATTGCAATGGTGGCCGGGGTGAGTACGTACATTATCGGCTCGTTTGTCACCTACCGCAAGCCATTCAATCTCGACCGGATGCTGCACCGAGGCGAATTCAGCGACGGCGAAAGCCGCGAAAACACCAGCCCATGGACTTGGAGCAACATTTATAACAAACTGATCGGCATCGACGACGAATACACCACCGGCGATAAAGTGATCGCATGGAGCGTATTTGCTTATTCGGTGGTGTTCCGTTTCTTTATATGCTTCGTCCTGGTTTTGATCTGGAACACAATCAGTCCCTGGCCAGCGAAATGGTGGGGATGGTACTTTTTCATCACCATCATTGTCGTGGGAATAATCGTCGGATCGGTGTCGACAGTGTGGTTCCTGATCGGCGGCGTCATCGACCTTCGACGCTTGTTTAAAGATCTCGCTAAACGCATCGACAACCCCCTCGACGACGGCTGGGTAGAAAACCACCTATCTCTCTCAGACAAAGCGCAATTTGGCTTGAATGATGAAGCAGAAGACGACGATAAGTCGTTTCACCAGGATTGAGCCAATGAATCTGCTGATTATGAATTATGTTGGTGACGTATGGAAGAAGTGTGAAAAGCGTGCCGAAATCTTTTTTTCCTTATACTGCCTGGATATGTTCTTATGCGGATATCGCCGAAGACATAGTGAAAATTGCGAATCAGGAGCCTGTCAAGGTCATTGGATGGCATATCTTCAGTGTAATGCTTTCTCCTGTGCTTTCTCCTGGGCATGGCATATATCTTCGCAAGGTACAAATTTTCTGGCTCGGATGTACTGTTTCATATGCTGTTGGCTGCAATGATGTTCGCTAATTCCGCTTTCATGATGCCATTCTTTGAAGTATTTCACCACATGACGCTTCTCGGCAATGCAGTCTTGCTAACCTGAATGTTGCATGAAGACTCTGAAAATTAGCGGAGTGGGGGAATTTTTATTTTTCGCAGGGCAGTTTGAGTTTTTTTATATGAAATTCGGGAAAAATGACAAAGTCCCCCAACCCCCGTTGTTTGTCGGCGAGCCGGGGCGGCTCTCGTTAAATTCATTCGATGAGAGCGATTTTTTTGATGGCGTATGTGAAGATATTCTTGAATGGAAAAGTTTCAGAAAGCGATATGTAAATCTTCCTCGTGTTGCGTCTGACAACGGCGCCTATTTTCAATAGTTTGAGTCTGATTGTTCCGCATTGGGCTTTTGCGAACTCGGTTCCTTGAAGAGCGATGTTCCTGAAGCGTTCCAGAAGAACATACGCCAGGCTCGACAGCAGCAGACGAAACTGGTTCGGCCACCAATTCCGGCAGCTTGTGCGGTCTGCGAACAGGTCAAGCTGTTGCTCCTTGATGCGGTTTTCCATGTCGCCCCTGGCGCAATAAATTTGTTCGTAAAGTTCTTTGCCGCACCCCAGAATGCTGGTAAGAACGTAACGTTGGTTTTTTCCTTTGGAATTGTGTTCCGCCTTGCAAATTACCCTCCGCCGTTTATCCCAAGTTTTTGCCGCGTAATAGATATCGCAAAACAACTTGGCTTTTTTTCCTGTCCGGTTGAATCCTTTTTCCGCCTTGCGTGCCAAGCGGGAACTCATCTCTTCCAACCGTTTTTCCTGCCTATTCCAACGATGTAGTATACGTTGTTCCTTTCACACCAGCGCAACATTTTCCAACGGCAGAATCCGCTGTCGGCGCGGAAGATGATTCTGGCTTCCGGCCACTCTTTGCGAAAGCGTTTCACGAGAAGCGACAGGATTGCCCAGGAGTGTTTCGCCGCGTCGATATTCGCCGGACGCAGATAGGGAACAAAAAGTTGCTGCCCGCAAAAAACATACAATGGAAGAAAGCAATATTCGTTATAGTAGCTATGGAAGAAACGGCCTTCCTGATCGCCATGGACGGGGTCGTCGGTGGCGTCGAAATCAAGAATGAGTTCTTCCGGCGGCTTCTTGAAAGAACTTATGAAATTCTCCACCAAAACAGAGGCAAACGACAGGCAAATCTCACGGTTCGCACTATTCTCGAAACGACTCAGGGGTGACGCCCCGGCAAGTTTTTTATCCGTCCCCGACAGCGATTGAATCAATTCATCGTTGCACAATTCATTGTGGTCGTTCAGATCTTCATATCCCGCCGCAATGCCGTAAACTCTCTGCCGGAGCATTGAGTGGATGCTGTGTTCAATTTTTCCCGGCTGGCGAAGGTCAAAAGACTCAAGATTTTTGGAAACCGAAGAAGTAATTTTCAATTTTTTGTCGAGTTCGGCCAATAAAAGCAACCCGCCGTCACTGCTGATACTCCCGCCGGAAAAATCAATCGAGAACTTTCTGCCGTTGCGGCGTTGAAAAACTCCTTCGGGAATGATACAATTTGTCATGGGCAAACCTTTGGATTTATTGTTTTGTAAGCTATTGCAATATAATCCATTAAAAAGGATTTGCCTTTTTCTTTTCTATACTTTTATGCAATATTCAGGTTAACCACAAATCGTTGATAATCAAGGGGTATAAGCCCAGCTACGGACCAGAAGGTTTGGGGTTCGAATCCCTACGGGCGTGCCATTAAATTCAAACTCATAATTGCAAGTTTTATCATCTTCTTCATCAGTCATTTCTTCTCGACTGCTACACGATTTGCTACATTATTTTATTCCTCCTGCTAATTTTTCATCTTTTCTCTTATTATGATTCGGCAGAATCATGATTTTTTACTGTTATGTTTCGACATATAACACTTCATATCTGTGTAAAGAATCAGCGGGTATTATCAACATAAATCTTCCATTATCCATCTTTTTGAAATCAACTGGCCTTTTGCCATCCCAATCCGGGGAAAACAAATAAGCCAGTTTTATTATTGGCAAATTCAGTTCTAAAATTATGTCTCTGTCAAGTTTTGGAAAATCCACATTATATTCGGAAGGAATAAGTTCATCAAAATTAACGGCTTTTTCTCCGCAGCAATTTAAAATATGAATTACAATAGAGTTATTTATTTTTTTCTTGAAAGCCTTTATCAATATACCGCCGGGAGTGTTTTTTATCGTTAACAGCTTTGGTGTTTCCAATTCCCGTTTAATAACATTTAGCATAACGTTATTTTGTAAAGAGCGTTCTTTTTCAGAAACGGGACGGACGATGCTGTCCCGTTTTCTTAATGTATTGATCTGGTTTATTGTTGTGAATGCAGTCACGCCTGGCCTGTTCGTGAAATACGCCCACTTGCCATGGCCAAAAGTGCCAAGGTCAACGCCTGTAGTATCTTTGCTTTCTTGATTAATTTTCAATATGCTGCTCAAATGAAATTCTTGTGCTTTCTTCTCTCCTTCGGAATTCCGTTCACCAGTCTTATTAGTGAGAATCAGGTTGCCCCCATCCTCTACATATGCTGCAATAAGCTGACACGTCTGGTGATTCAGACAAACGACATCCGGCAGGATGATCAATGAAAAGTTTTGCAATTGAGCGAGGGTCAAACCTTTTTCAAAAATGACTGTATATTGCAAGTGCGAATCGATGAGAAATTCACACCAGCCAATGAATTCTCGTGCGAAATTCAAATGAACACCATGATCCAACATGTCGCGCGTTGATTCCCCAAATAGTATGCCAATGTTTGCAAAAGGAAGTGTATTTCCGCTTAGTTCGTCTTCATGTTTTTTCTCCCAGGAAAACAACTCAGCGTATGCCTGATAATCTTTGGGATAATTTAACAAGTGACTTTCAGGACCAAGGGCTCCTGTAAAACTAATCTGGCTTGACGTCGCTTGTATTCTCATGCCGTGAGCCATTCGCAGTGCCCAGCTAAAAAATCGTTCCGCTGATTGATGATACATGATTGAGATGGTTGGTATTTCATGTTCACCACTTAAACTAGCGTATATCATCAGATTAGCAGACAGGATGCGCCAGCTGTACAGCAGGGCAGTATTAGTGGCAGAAAGTTCAATAAATAACAGATTTATGCCACGCATACGTTCTGTCTCGTTATCGCCAAAATGTTGCGAGTGTTCCAACATCTCGGCACTTTTGCAGCCGAGTAATATCGGATGCGGATGCGACTCACTGAGTAGTTTATACAAATCCGCATAAAAATCACCTACCGAAACACAACGAAAGCGTAACCAGTCTTTAAATGCGGAATTGTCGAAATTACCCCAAAAAGAGTCGTCATCTCCATCAGGTAAAACATTGCCACTCATCTGCCGATATTTGTCACGGCAATACTGACAAGCACAGCTATGCCACCCCGTTCTGAAATATACTTCATCAACCATAAAACCATCAACTTCGGTTTCCACAATTATTTTCTTACAGAGATGGAAATAATCTGTTCTGAAGTTTGGGTTATTCAAACACCAAAGATACCACCCTCCCCATTGCTCCAAATATGCATACTGCCCAGTTCTGGCATCAACACTCAACCAGTCCAACTGAGATTCTGGAAGCTTATTCAACTCTTGATTGGCAAAAGATGCAGTAATGTGGTGAATGACTTTAATTCCTTCACGATGACATGCTTTAACCGCCATTTTCATAGTCTTAATCACTTGCGCTGTTTTACCCTCACACTCAAACAGCATCATTCGTCGAAGGCTTTCTGTAAATATCATATTTATTCCAGCATCTCGGAAAGCTCTTGCAGCTTTTTCCATCTCGTTTGCATCGATTCCACCTGCAAAATAGGAATCCATGCATGGGGCAAATTTCACTGGTTTTGTTCTTTTTTCCGGAATCTTAAATACCCAGTGCGTACACCGGGCTTTCCAAAACCAGTTATTTTGTTTATTCATTGTTATAATTCCCAAAATTAATATTAGATTAAGATTTTAAAAGTTCAATTTTCTTATTGAATCCGTGAAATTTTCACTGGATTCATTTTGGGGGATTTCAGCGATTATCTTCCGTTGCCAGAATTTGTCTTTCTCCTTTATTCCCGGATTCGCATATTTTCTCCAAATGTGCTCGATTTTACGGTTATTTACTTGTATGTCCCAAAAACTATTTAACCTCTTTCAGGCTTAAATCTGTAAATGCCAATTTTTCATCTTTTCTCTTGTTATGATTCGGCAAAATCGTGATTTTGATAAACTTTGTGCCCGGGCGCTATAAATTCAAATCAAACTGCCCCGGTTTTGCATGTCTTACAGTTCCACTGTACTCCCAGAAGGATTCGAGCCGCTTCACCAGGCCGCATTTGATCAGGTTTTCCGGGGCCGATTCCGGACCCGGCATATTTGCTCCAATGCTGGTAGACGCACATATTATCCGGATTGATTTATTTTTTCCATTCCGGGAAACATTATTAATAAATTCTTTTTCAACATAAACAGAAGTCATGGCGGACAGCAGTGCGGAGTATTCAGGGGTAAATGACATTATATCGCCGGTATTTATGCTCTCAGGACAATCTTCAATATCCAACAAAAGATGATCACTGCTAGCGCCCAGTATCTCTGCTTTTGCGGTAAGTGGTTTTAGCGCTTCAGGCACAATATCCTGGCGTCCGACGCCCAGAATAGCCCTTCTTCTTATCCCCCGGTTTTCGAATTCCGGGCAACGTCCGAAAGCATCGCGGACAATTTCACCTATTGGCGCCGATGGTTTGCGTCCTGCCTCTATTACTTCCGCTTTGAAAATAAAAGCGTCCTGGAAAGTTCCCGGCAAAGCCTTGCATTCCAAGGTGTCCCTTCCCAATAAAATTCCCTCGCCGATTCTCAAGTGATTTATCCTTGACGGCATTTTTCCGGAAATAAGCAAAGGCAGACTGCTGCTGTTGCCGCCAGATATGATCTCCAGCTTCCTGCCAAGACGTTTTTCTATATGCTCCACGCATTCAACGAATAAAGTTAAATTCTTTTCTGTCGGTTTCACTCCCCCGTAGCAGCTTAGATTTACTCCTGCGCCAGCGAGTTCAACACCCGGCATTTCGGTGATTTGTTCCGCGATGCACGGAGCGTCTTCCGGTAAAATTCCTTCGCGCAAATCGCCAACATCTATCATTAATATAATTTTATGGATACGTCTTGCTTGCCTTGCTTCCCGCGCGAGAGCGCTGATCACGGAAATTTCGGAATTCAAACTGTAATCGCACATGCTGACAATCTTCGGACACTGGCTTAACATTGGAATTCTGAGCATCATGAATTTCGCATTCACGCAGTCGTTGCGAATGCGGTCAAGGTTTGCGATCCTGGACTCGCCAATTTGCCGTATACCCCCACAAGCCAATATGGCTCGGACTGCCTCCGGGGATCCGCAAACACTCTTAACTACCGCGCACACCTGAATCCCGTTTTGGGAGCATAAATCAACCATTGCTTTGGCGTTGCCGGTAATTTTCGGGAGATTTATTTCAAGTTTTGGATAATTCATCTGAAGAACTGGTTATCGTATTTTTCATTTTCTGATATTATAATTAGAATGTCTGTTTAGAACAAGGCACTATATGATCATTAATGTGTCCTATCAGATCATAATATATCTATTTTGCAGTGGACAGACAGGATTGAAATTGCACCTTGTATCATTCATACAAAACACGAGGAAATAATCGGATAGGTCATAAATTAGAGCACATAGAGCCTTGATTAAATCTGCCGTTCTTATTATAATATTGAGTGAATGGTAAAAAAAAAACATCTTATGCTAATCAAGTGAGCTCCGTAAAGTGGGCATATGAGTTTAGTCAGTATTTTTATTTTTACTGAAGAAAGGAATAAGCTATGCAGCAGATGAAAAAACCAGGATATAGAATTAAGCGGCCGGAAGCTCCGCGACAAAAATATATTCAGCAGCATATGCACAACATGAGTGGCAAAGGAAAACCTGCGCATATGATAACTGAATATAAAAGGTTTACTCTGATAGAGTTGCTTGTAGTAATAGCCGTGATTGCCATCCTGGCTTCACTGCTGCTGCCGGCGTTAAAAAGCGCCAGGGCAAGGGGTAAAGCTATTTTTTGCACAAATAACCTCAAACAGTTAGGATTTTCTTTTTTAAGCTATGCTAATGACAACAATAATTATCTTGTGTTGACGGATAATAATTTTTCATGGGCGTATTATTATGACTCGGTAAAACCGGCACAAGCAAATGTCAACACCGGGGGATGGATTCACATGGGGTACATAAAAGGCCAGGATGTCCTTCGTTGCCCTTCCGCTTCTCCTGAAACGAAATATCCGGAAGGAAGCTCATGGTGGACTTACGGGATGCCCACCGTGGAGATTATTCCGGCAAGCGCCTATCTTGTCGTCAATGGGAATCCCGGCGGAAGTATAAGATACGTTTATCTTACAAAATTGAAATACCCTACCAGAATTATGGGCTTGACGGATTCAATAAACGTGGATAAAAAACAAATGGCGTTTGTATATCCTACTTCCGCGCTTTTTTCATCTAATACGGCGTACGGGCATCCGCATTTAAGGCATCATGGCCGCGCGAATACATGGTATTACGACGGACACGTTTCTCCTGTCGATATCCATGGAGTTGTTGATTTTGTCGATGCCGCGGAACGGAAATTACCGGGCGATCCGGTTTACGCGCAATCAGAAAATCTTGCTACCATCAGAGGAACCATAAAATAGTGCCAGGACATGAGTCAAACCTGATTGTTTTCCGTGATGCCGAAAGATACCATCTCCAAGATGTGGACTGGAACAGTCCTGCTGATAAATAGTCGGTTATGAAAAAATCGGAATTGCCGCGGATTTTAGAAAACGAGCCGATGGTGTGCTTTGCACCACGCAGAGCGTGGTAAGCTCCGAGCTTGTCTAAGCCTCTTGCAAAAGGATTTGATAAATTCATTTCCCTCGACAGCAGTTGCTAGCTTATCTCAGTATTACTTCTCTGTTAATGGAAATTCGATATAAAAAGTTGCACTGACGGGTGAAGCGGTTTAAAATATTTCTGCAAGTTAAATAGTTTATTATAAGGTACTGGCAAAGATAGGGCACAATAGAGAGCATTCGTGTTTAATGTCGTCTGCTGTGCCACTTCTTACCAATTCAAAGCAAAGGCTGGCTCTTCCCCAAAGACGGGGGCAAGGGTGAAATTTTTTCAACTGCACAATACGATTACACGCAATCTGTAATTTTCAAAGTTTCTGAATCCGTATGCTCTTCTCTGGATCAGTTCCATTTTGGTGTGGAAGCCTTCGGGGTCGTTTCATGGACCGGTGGTTCCGGGCTTTTAAGCTGAGCAGGCGGCACAGCGACTGTTTCGCTTCGTAGATGATTTTCAGAGCCGGATGGGTTTCCAGGTATCGGTTCAGTTTTTCTTTTTGTTCAGGTTTAAGATTATCCGATTTTCTCCGCATTAATGAGAGAAGTCCGAGAAAAAATTTTGTATTAAAGGGAAAATAATTTCCATGCGTTACCGTGGTAGATCTTCCGCTTTGCGGCGTCATCCCAGCCGCAATCGGCCATAATCTTGTCGTAAAGTTCCACTGTTGGGGCGAATTCGCTAAAATGAACGTCCGAGCCGAACATGATCTTATCTGGAGCATGCGGAAACCACAGAAGGCGCAGCCACTCGCCGGGGGCCAGATAAGCCCGCCAGCCGGGGGTGGTTCCCGACAAGTCGGCGTAAACATTCGGCAGCAATCTGAGCATAATCGAGGTGGTCAGGTAATCCTGGACTCCCATATGGGCGATGATGATTTTCAATTCCGGAAATGTCTGTGCGATTTCCTCCAGGTGGATCGGGCGCATGTGTCCAGAAGCAATTCCTTCCTCCGGACACGGATGCGGCATATTAATGATCCCGCAGTGGAAAAGGCATGGCAAGCTCAATTCCTGAGCTTTCGCGTAAATCGGGAAATATTTCTTATCATTGTAAGGCTTTTTTGGGATATGGAATTTCAGCCCCTTGAAACCACGCTGATGCAGTTCCGAAACCTTTGCTTCGGTATCCACACCGCAACGAATATAGCCGAATCCGAAAAACCGGCCGGGATGCTGGTTTACAACTTCCTCGACCCGGTTGTCATCGGCATTGGTCCCATCGTGTCCGCTCTTGACAAACATACCTTTGAACAGTTTGCCCATCCCGATCAAACCGAGTTTTTCGATCTCGAACTTGTCCATTTCCCGGAGGAGGTTGCCGGCATAGCCGGCTTCCTCAACCAAGTGATGATGCATGTCTATTTTTTTCATATTTACCGGGGCAAATTTATGTCTATTGGAATGTTGCCGTTGCGGAGCGATTCGGCGCCTTTTACTCCTACCGCCACCGCCATCAGGCCGTCGTACGACGTTGCCCGCGGCGCTTTATCTTCAAGCAGGTAGTCCAGGAACGCCGAACATAATTTCGGATCGGCCCCGCCGTGTCCACCTTTAGTCTCACCGACATCATACGTAACTTCACCGTATGGATGTTGCTGATCGCGCCGGTATTCAAAAGACTTGTTGGTCAATACTTTAACCTTTTCGTCCTCGATGCTTTCCACCCGTCCGTTAGTGCCGATGATGCAGTAGTTCCGGTAAGTGTCCGGACAAAAATGACACTGCATATAATTTGCCTGAATACCGCCGTCAAGCTGCATCAGGATCATGCTGTGATCTTCAACATCCACTTCCTGCCGGTACAGACAAAACTGCTTGCGTGGCATCCGGCCGGAATAGTTTAAACAAGTTTTCGCCTCGTCACATTTATCGCATTTCAGGTCGTTGGGCTTATCGCCACCGTAAACCATCAGGTCGCCCATTCCGATTACGCGTTTGGTGTGCTGTCCGGTAAGGTAGTGAATCATGTCGATATCATGACTGGCTTTCTGGAGCAGCAACGAAGTTGAACCTTTCCGGTTGGCGCGGTAATCGTGAAAATATGCCCAGCCGCCAAAACCGACGAAGTGCCGCACCCACACCGCCTTGACCTGTCCGATCATCCCGGAGTCGATCACCTCTTTGACAGTGTTGAAATAATCCATGTAGCGCATGTTGAAACCAACCATCATTTTGCGTCCGGTTTCCTTTTCAACCTTGCGCATTTCCTGACAGTCCTCGATGGTAATCGCCATCGGTTTTTCAACGAAAACGTCTTTGCCTGCCTTCATTGCGGCGATGGCCGGAGCGGCGTGAACGTTATCCGGGGTAAAGATAGCCACGGCATCCACATCCGGACGTGCAATAAGCTCGTTGTAATCCTCGGTAACAAACTTGTCCTGTCCATATTTTTCCTTGAATTCGGTAAGGTGGGCGGGATCGATGTCGCAACCCGCAACGATTTCCGCGCGGCCGTCTTTCGGCCAGTTTTCAGCAATTATTGCCCGGTGAACAGTCGCCACCAGACCTATCCGGATCTTTTTCATTTTCAATCCTTTAAAATTATTTCAGGACATTTAATTGTATCTTTATCACTGTATATAATATAGTCAGAATGCTTTTTGATATAAGTGCAAGGATAATCCTCACCGGGTTCACCCAAAAGCGTCAGACGCAATGCGGTATTTGCCCAATCGAGCGGAATGCCGTTACGGGAAGCCAGCCGGATTTTCCTGGCGCTCATGATCTGCTTCATACCAAGGGTAAAAGCTTCATAAGGAAACGCTTCAAGATTACCGCCAACCCCTGCCCTTATTGCATTAATAGTAATGGTAAAGTCATTAAGTTTCACCTTTCGCGGCACGGAGATTATCACTCCCGGCTCCGGTTCGTTGAATGCCACATGTCCATGAATCCCGATTCCCCCCATACACATATCAATGCCACCGACTTCATCGATCTTGTCAGCCAAAAGATCAATATTCTTTTCGCTGGGAAAGAACAACTGATTTTCCGGGATTGCCAACTCGGGATCGACGTCATTCAGCCACAGTTTCCGCATCTCGCCCTGGAAACTCAGCGGATGTTCCGGCGAAACCGCGCAACCGTCAGAACCGGCGTTCTCGTCCATATAGAAAAACCAGCAGTTTTTTAAACTGATGCGTTCCCGGTGGATAATCTCCGCGAAAACCGGGTATTGGCCCACCGGCCCTACCGGTAAAATAAACCTTGCGGATTCCCCTTTGGCATATTGCGACTTGATGAGTTCCACCATGTCGGCGGCAAATTGATTGTGAATACCATCGCAATCGGCAAATACTTTCAGATTTCCTGACGCCCGGCGGATAACCTCTGTTTCCGGGATTGCCAGCAACCGCGCAATCTCTTCAACCCGCACTTTGGTGCTTAGTCTCATTTTTCTTATCCCTACTTGAGATACTCAATGTCACGTTCTTTGGCGATTTCGCCTCTGGCGTAAGCTTCGTCACGGGCTTCTTGCCAGAAATCCAGCACTTTTTGCGGAATTCCGTCCATGTCCTGGAACTTTGCGGCGATAAACGCATCGGCCATCTGACATCCGAGTTCCGGCGGAACCACACCTTCGCCCATACATAAACAATTCGCATCGTTTACCACCCGCGCCAGTTCAGCGGTCTTCACCGACTCGCAACTCAACGCGCAGACGCCTTTGAATTTGTCGGTGCAGATGCTTGCGCCGGTTCCGCTGCCACAGCAGTTGATCGCCTGCGGAGCCACGCCGTCCTGAAGGGCCTTCGCTACTCGCTCCGCCATTGACGGAAACTTGACAAAAGTTTCCGTCTGGTAACAGCCAACATCAATTACTTCATGCCCCTGCTTTTCCAAGTGGGCTTTTACCGCCTGTTTGAGCTGGTATCCCTTCACAACTGATCCCATGATTATCTTCATTTTTCATCTCCTTTCTGGACGATTTCGCGACAGGCTTCAGCAATGTGTTTCGGTCCGAATCCGTGTTTGTCAAACAGGTAATCTTCAGTGGCTACCTCCCCGAACCTGTCGGGAACTCCCAGCCGGATAACTTTACTCGGGCAAAGCTCGCACAGAACCTCACAGACAGCGCCGCCGAGTCCGCCCAGGATGTTCTGGTTCTCAACCGTCACCACCCCTTTAGTTTTCCGTGCCGAAGCCGCCAGCGTTTCCGCATCAAACGGCTTGACTGACGGATAGTGCAGCAATTCCACGCCAATGCCTTGTTCCGCCAGTTCTTCAGCAACGGACTTCGCGAAGCTGGTCATGTAGCCGGTGGAAACCAAAGTAACATCATTGCCTTCGGTGATTTTCACGGCTTTTTCCGGATTGAAAGTGACCGACTCGTCAAAAACCGGAACAACCTTCGGACGCACCAGTTGCATGTAGGTGGGCTGTTTGGTATTTGCCATGTGCCACATCATCGCTTTCAGTTCATAAACGTCGCAAGGGCTGTACACGTGCATGTTCGGCATGGCCCGCATGATCGCGAGGTCCTGAAAACACATGTGGGTTCCGCCGTTCGGCCCCTGGGTAATTCCTGGAGCCGTCCCGATGATTTTGACGTTGTTGTTTGCGTAGGCCGCGCTGATTGTCACCTGGTCATAAACCCGGCGTGAGGCGAAACAACTGAACGTGGCGCAAAAAGGAATCTTGCCTTCCCTGGCCAACCCGGCGCCAATCCCGATCATGTTGGCTTCGGCAACACCACAATCAACAAAGTTTTCCGGATGGGTCTCGGCAACTTTCGGCATGGTTCCGGAAGCTTTGCTGAGATCCGCTTCCAGGCACATCACCCGCGGATTTTCGGCAATCAGTTCGTTAAGGGTTTCCCCGTATACGGCGCGCATTTCTTTATCATGTAAGCTCATAGCGTAATCTCCTTAATACGGGGTTTCGATGCCGCTGAGATTCAGGGCGTCCATATATTTTTTGTATGCCTCTTCATCCGGAACCTTGATGTTATGGCTTTCCGGTTTACCCTCGATCACACAACATCCCTTGGCTTTGATGGTGTGGGTGATAATCATAGCTGGTTTGCCTTTCACCGCCTGAGCCTTTTTGATGGTGTTGTAAACTTCATCCCAGTCATGACCGTCCATTTCAAACACTTCCCAATTGAAGGCGCGCCATTTTTCGGGCAGCGGATCAAGGTCAAGGACTTCCTTGGTCGGGCCGTCGATCTGCATCTTGTTGTAATCGGTGATTGCCACTAGGTTATCGAGTTTGTGATGGGGCGCGAACATTGCTGCCTCCCAGTTCTGGCCCTCGTTGGACTCGCCGTCGCCGATAATGCAGAACACGGTGTGGTCCTTGCCGTCGATTTTAGCGGCTTTCGCCAATCCGCAGGCACATGACAACCCCTGTCCCAGACTGCCGGTACTCATGTCAACACCGGGGGTCTGGATCTGGTCCATGTGGCTGGGGAGCCTTGTTCCGTTGGCGTTCAGTGTCGGCAGCCAACTTGCGGGGAAGTATCCCAGATAAGCCAGCGCGGTGTAAACCACTGGTCCAGCGTGGCCTTTGGACAACACCAGACGATCGCGTCCGTCCCAGTTCGGGTTTTCCGGCTTGATGTTCATGATCCGGTAGTACAGCGTGATAATGATTTCCACCAGCGACAGCGCGCCACCCACATGACCCGACCCCGATTTGCAGATGATATCGGTAATCACGTACCGGTACTCATCCGCCAGACGGTTGAATTTCTCCATGTCGAATGCTTCCTGCATATTATTTACCTTTCACATTTATTATTTGTTCGGTTTGAATTGCTTTTGAAGGCTCTTTACTAAGTTTGACAATCCCGGTGGCAGGCCCGATTATTGCAATGGAAATGGTGACACAAATCGACGACGCCACAGTCATCAGCAGTCCGGCTTTAGCCATATCGCGGATCGAGAAGTAACCCGCCGAATACGGAATGACGTTGGTCGGGGTCGAGGTAACCAGGATAAACGCCAACGAAGCGGTAATTCCGGCGGGAATCGCCACCAGCACGGGGTCGAGTCCCAGATTTTTCGCCAGCGCGATCAGCAGCGGAACCATGATGATCCCGGTAACGGTGTTGCTCGAAAACATCACTTTCATAAGTGACACCCCGAACACCACCACGAAAATAATCATCACCGGACTAAGATAAGTAAGGTTGCTGAAACAGACCTGTGCCATCCACGCCGCCGCCCCGGTCTTGTAAATGGTCATGCCGATGGACAAACCGGTGACAATCAGGATAATGCCGCCCCAGCTTATTTCATGTTCCACCTTTTTCCAGCTCATCACCGCGATACCAGGCAGGAACAGCAGGCAGGCACAACCAATCGCCACGTATTTTATATTTTTGAGATAAGGTACGAGTCCCCCGCTCCAGGCATTGATCCAACCACCGCAAACCCACAGGAAGATTGTCAGCAGGAAAATAGCCAGGGTTGCATACTCCTGATACTTGATTTTGCCCATTGACGCCAAGTTATTTTTTAAATCTTCCTCGGCAATCGACATGTTGATCTTCTCGATGGGAAACATCCAGATCAGGATAAGCCATGCGCACGGCAGCATTAACAACGCGGCCGGGTAACCCAGGATCATCCAGTCGATGAACGAAAACTTGATTCCGGCCAGGTCACGCAGAAAAGTCATGGTAAGCGGATTAGGTCCGCATCCGGCAGGAGTCGAAACGCCTCCGACCAACGGTCCCCAGGCACAGGCGATCAACAACGCCCTGCCGAAATTGCTTTTCAAAGGTTCGGCCTTGGCGTCCTTCAGGATCGTCACCGCAATCGGCATCAGCATCGCCGCCACCGCCATGTCGGTTATCCATCCGGACAGCAGCATCCCCACCGCCAGAAACACAAAGATAATTGTTTTAGGCTTGTGACCAAGGTGATACAACAGATACGTGGTCAGCCGTTTGAGCAGGCTTGTTTCCGCTATCGCCGCGGAAAAGATCAATACTCCGATGAAGAACAGAACAATTTCATTGCCGAAACCGTCTTTCACCAACGGCTTGAGTTCCGATGCCCTGGTCACCACCAGCAGCGCCATTCCGAGCAGTCCCGCAACCGGAAACGGAATCGCTTCGGTCACCCACAGGATAACCACGAATGCCAGTACTGCCAGTGAAGCCTTACCCGCCACGGTAAGGGCAACCGTGCCCTCTCCGGCTTCGATCGGAGCCGGAACCGGTAGCAGATAGATTATAATCAATGCCGCCAATGCCGCCAGAAAAAAAATGATATTCTTACGCATTTAACAGCTCCTTAAGTAAATCTCCAACTTTGCCCGGACGATCGGCAACCATTCCCCCTGCTTTAGTCAATGCTTCCACTTTGCCGGACACGGAGCCTTTTCCGGCGGTGACAATTGCCCCGGCGTGTCCCATCTTTTTTCCGGGAGGCGCGGTGCGTCCGTCGATGAACGCGGCAACGGGTTTAGTGAAAATCCCGGCTTCCATGGCCTCGGCAACTTCTTCCTCCATAGTTCCGCCGAGTTCACCGATCACCAGCACGGCCTTTGTCTGCGGGTCGGCCTCGAACAGCGGCAGGAATTCGGCGAAACGGGTACAGGGAACGGAATCACCGCCAACCCCGATCAAGGTTGAGATGCCAAACCCGGCCCGGATGACCATTGCCGAAACTTCGTTTGTTAGCGAACCGCTCCGGGTCATTACGCCCACGCATCCGGGAGTGTAAACCCGTTCGATCCAATAAGGAAAAATTCCCATCATCGCTTCGCCGGGAGTGATTACCCCGGAGGTATTGCCGCCAACCACCATCGCCCCGCCCTGGAGCGCTACGGCTCGGATCTGAAGCGCATCATGCACCGGGATGCCTTCGGCAATCACCACGATCTTTTTGATTCCGGCGTCCAACGCCTCAAATACGGCATCCTTCACGAACACCGGCGGCACGAACAGCACCGAAGAATCCGCTCCTGATTCGTTTACCGCCTGTTTCACCGTATTGAAAACCGGCACGCCTTCAACTTCCTGTCCGGCTTTGCCGGGAGTGACTCCAGCCACAACTTTGGTTCCCATGCCCAACATGTGTTTTGTCCAGAAACTGCCTTCACTGCCGGTTATGCCCTGCACCAGCACTTTCGATTCATTCTTGATAAAAATACTCATTGGACCGCTCCTTTCGCCAGCCCAACCGCCCGGTTGACGGCTTGTTCAGTGTCCATCAGCGGTTCAAGGCCGATTTCCTTGAGGATTCTTGTGGCTTCTTCCTCGCCGGTTCCGCGAATCGCGGTAACAATCGGCATTTCCGGTTTCAGTTTATTGATCGCTTTGGCAATTCCCTCGGCCATCACGTCGGCCCGGGCAATCGTTCCGAAAGTGACAATCAGAATGACTTTAGGTTTGTTGCGGATAGTAAATTCCATCGCCTCGACCGCGCGTTTGTAATTGGGACCGCCGAATTCCAGATAGTTCGCCACCTTCCCCCCGGCATAATTCACAAGGTCAAATACGGTGTTGGTAAGTCCGGCCCCGGCACACATCAAACCTATATCACCGTCGAACTGCAAATATGGAAAGCCCTGCATTTTGGCATCGTACTCGACCATGCCGTCGCAATGTTCTGGGGTAAGTTCGAAACGTTTCTGACGGTACGCGGCGTTGTCGTCAATGCTGAACTTGCCGTCGGCAGCCATCAGCGAACCGTCATCCAACACCACCAGCGGATTGATTTCCACCAATTCCGCGTCGTACTGCTTGAACAGCTTAAACATTGCCATCAGGATTTTACATCCCTGCTTGAAAGCGTCGCCCTTCAGTCCCAGCCCGAACATTACGTTGCGAGTCTGATACGGCATCAGTTCGCGAAAAGGCTTTACCTTCTCACGGATAATCTTTTCAGGAGCGGTCTTGGCGATTTCCTCAATATCCATGCCGCCTTCGCTCGAAGCCATGATCAGCGCAGAACAGTCTACCGGATCGATGGTGATCGCCATGTAGATTTCCTTATCGATTTTCAGCCCTTCCTCGATCAGAAAAATCTTGATCTTGTGCGGCCCTCCCGCAAGCTGATTGACCTTTTCTTCCGCTTCGAGTTCAGTTTTAGCAAACTGGATCAGCCCGACCTTGCCGCGTCCGCCCTTCAGTACCTGCGATTTCACAACACAGGGAACCCCGGTTGTTTTAATCGCTTCTTTCAGTTCGTCCGCGCCGGTAATCACTACCCCCTTCGGGGTGGGAATCCCGGCCTCGCCGAACAACTCCTTCGCCTGATATTCAAACAGTTTCATGTTACTTCCCGTTTTTAGTCCAAAAATCACTCCAAATCTGGTCTTCCGTGGGCTTGACCGGTTCGAAGAACTCGGAAACCCAAGTGACATTGATGAAATGCTTCCAGTAGATGTTTTCAGTTGTGATGTTGCCGCCCCAGGTTCCGCAACCGAGGGTAGTGGTAGACGGCATGCCGTTGAAAAAATTGCCGCCGCAAGCGGGGGCATGCGGCTGACGCACCATAATCCGGCTGGAATTGGCGGCCAACGCCAGTTTGTTTATATACTCCTTATTAAAGGTATAAATTCCGCAGGAGTGGCCTTCCCCGGCATACTTGGTGAGTTTCTGCATAATGCCGACAGCTTCGCCGATATTCTGATATTTCCAGAGCGCCATCACCGGGGAAAGTTTTTCACCACTGAAATGTCCCTGCCCTGGATTGTCGCATTCCACCATCAGCATTATCGTATTTTCCGGGACGGAAATTCCGGCATCGGCGGCGATTTTAGTCGCGGGTTGGGCCACGATTGCCGGATTCAGGGCAATTTTCCCCGTCTTTTTGCTAGGAACCCACATCCAGGCTTCCAGTTTGGCTTTTTCTTCAGCGGAACAGAGGTGACCGTCTTTGCCCTTGAACGCCTCAACCAGCTTATCGTAAACAGCTTCCTGAATGACAATTGAATTATCGGAAGAACAGGAAGTTGCATTGTCGAAAGTTTTGCTGATAGTGATTTTGTTTGCGGTGTCGGCAATATCTGCATCCTCGGCAACGATAATTACCGGATTGCCCGCGCCGACTCCGTAAGCGGGAGTTCCACTGGAATACGCGGCCTTGACCATTGCGGCGCCGCCGGTAGCAAGCACCAGGTCGGCCTGTTTCATCAGTTCCTGACTTAGTTCGATGCTGGGTTCAGGAATGAACTGCACCAAGTCTTCCGGAGCGCCAACCTGTTTCAGTCCGGCGCGCATGAAATCACAAACTACTTTGCACGACTGTTTTGCTTTGGGATGCGGCGCAAAAATCACGGCGTTGCGTCCTTTCAGGATCGATACCGCGTTGCTTGCAAGAGTGGCGGTGGGATTCGTCACTGGTGTAAGCGCACCGATCACTCCCACGGGTTTGGCGTACTTGACCAGTTTTTTTTCTTCATCGCGCTCAATAATCCCTACGGTTTTGGCCTTGACCGCGTCATTGATTACGCCCAGCACCTTAACCTTGTGCTTGGTGATTTTGTCGGCAACTTTTCCCATGCCGGTTTCAGCGACAGCGGTTTCGGCGCAAACTTTGATGTTGTCATCTTTGTAAGTCTGCCACGCTACCGACAACACCACTTCGTCAATTTGTTCCTGAGTGTAGTTGGCAGCCTGGGCTTGGGCCATCCGTGCCTTGCCGATCAGTTCTTCGATTATTTTTGTGTTGTCCATGTAAATTCTCCTTTAAGCTTTTAAGATTATTTCTTTCAGTTCAGTTTTATGCTTTGCGGATCTTTTAGCACCGGAAAGGATGATTCCCGCGGCCCCGGCAACAATCAGGAAGCCGCCGGAAATCTGGGTAAGAGTGGGCAATGGCTCATTCAAAAACCAACCGAACAATGCAGCCGCAACCGGGGTAGTCAGACAAAGCAGTCTTACTTCCCAGATCGGCAGGAGTTTGAGACTGGCATAATAACTGATAAAGAACACGTATGAGCCAATGCCGCATCCAGCCAGGTAAATCCAGGTCATCACCGGAATATCTGAAATGGGAACCGCTGCATTTCCACCGAAACGTAAAACACAAAAAATAGTCCCGAAAAGACAGGTATTGATTGCGGTGTTGAACATCGCCACGGAAATACCTTTGGTGGCCTTCATGCTGCGTTTGATGATAAAGGCGTTAACCGAAAGCATAAATGCGTATGCAAGTATCAGATAATCCCCCAGATATCCGAGGCTGAATTTTGTCAGATCAACCTGGGTTACAAGAAAAATCCCTCCCAGCATGACCGGCAGGGAAACCCAGGCAATTTTCCTGATTTTCTCATGTATCAGCGCCAATGTCAACAGCATGGTAAATAGCACATCGGCCCGGCTCAGTACCGCGGCATTCGTAACCGTGGTGAATTTAGCGCCGGAAATCCAGAAAAAATTCGCGACACATCCCACACTTCCGATCATCAGCAGAATCGGCATATTGCTCAACTCAACCGGAGGAGCCTTGCGAACAATGGCTGTTGCCGACAGCAACAGGCAGGCAATCGAAAAGATCACCAACCCGGCCAGCACGGGATCTACCACCGCCGTGGCTTTCTTGATAAGCACAAATTCCGCAGCAGCAGAAAGTACTAAAAAGATAATGCTGATGTAACCGGCCATATTCTAATTATTTCCAATATTCATAAGCTTTTGTGATAAAAATTCGAAATCCGAAATTCGAAGCACGCAACAAATTCAAATTTATTAAAGAAAAAATGTTCCAAACCGCAGGAATTCGTGTGATCTTGATATTCAACAATGCTTTTAATTTGAATCATTTGAACATTCTTTATTTCAGATTTGTTTCGAATTTCTAGTTTCGTGCTTCGAATTTATGTATTTAGGCTTTCCCGTCAGCTCCCAGGGCTTTGATTATTTCTTTCATATCGGCCTTGAGTTTATTTTTGATTTCGCGCATGATCTTCCACGGATGCCAGAGGTGTTCCATGGAATCAGTCAGTTCGTTATAGTAATTGATATGGTTGAAACGGAACGGTTCACCGAAATTAACCTTACTCATCCCGGATTTTGCCAGTTTCGACAGATTTTCCAGGGAAATGCCACAGGTTCCGTGCTGGACCAGCGGAATGTCAACCGCCTTCCGGATTTCGGCGAGTAGTTCGAAATCAATACCCGGCTGTCTTTTGTAAACCCCGTGAGTGGTTCCCACCGACACCGCCAGCATGTCCACTTCCACGGATTCAACGAACTGTTTAGCCTCGGCAACACTGGTTTTGGCCGGTCCGATTTCCGGGAATTCCGGCACGGGAATGCGTCCGATAAGTTTTTCCTTTTTCGGCTCGTTGCCCTTCACATAACCGACTTCCGCCTCAATTGACACTCCCATTGCTTTCGCCGCTTCCACCACTTTCGCGGTCTTGCGGATGTTTTCCTCCAGCGGATCGTGCGAGGCGTCAAACATGAACGAAGTGAATCCCGCCTGCATCGCCCGGAGCGCTGAATCAAAGCTTTTACCGTGGTCAATTTGAAGAGCCACCGGAATGGTGATATTGAGTTCATCACAGAGGAAGTCAGCCAGATTGACAAAATATTTAAGTCCGCGGTATTCCAAATTCGGTTCGTAAGCCTGCAAAATACAGGGAGACTTGAGTTCCTGGCACGCTTCCAATGCGGCACGGGCAATGTCGTAAGTTCCGCCGTTGGCGTTCAGGGCGGGAACGGCATGGCCGCCTTTACTGGCTGCGTCAACTAAAGGTTTGGCGCTGACGAATCTCATAATCAGTCTCCCTCTCCGGTTGCCTGCGCCGTGTTGACCAGAGGCGGTGCGGCGGCAAGTTCGGTCATGGTTACATAATAATTCGGATGCTCCTGGAGCAGTGAACCGGGAAAATTCTGAGTAACCGGTCCCAGCAGCGCCCGTCGCCACAGTCCGGCGTGCCATGAGCGCATGAAAGTAAGGTGAAAACGCTTGCTTTTCAGCATTTCGTACATGCCAACGGTAATCGCCCGGGTCGGCAGGATTTCCAGGTTGCCGTTGGTTCCCCCCATCGCCATCTGAGCGCATGACATCGGACTGATGGTTAATTTGCGAGTTTTACAATTCCGGAAACTTTCGAGGTCATCGGGTTCCCCAAGCATCGATGGCGGATCGTTGAACGCCACGTGTCCGGTGATGCCGAATCCGGCCCAGCAAATGTCGGCGCCACCGATTTTGTCGATCAGTTCGGTAACTTTTTCCGGGGCGTCCGGATCGGGAAAAATGATGTTTTCCGGCAATGGCCGGGCATCAGCATCCAGATGCGCGAAAAAAGTTTCTTCCATAAACCTGCGAAAACTCAGCGGATGCTCTACCGGGATCATTTTATCATTGTCGTCCAGATATTCATCCATATTGATGGTGCGGAGATTCCGGCAACTCAGGCCGCGCTTTTTGACTTCATCCGCGAAATAACTGTAATCAAGCGGCCCCACTGGACAGATCAGGGTCAGCATTTCCCCCTGTTCCTGTTTTTCCGCGAGTAAATCAGCAAATTCCTTTGCGATTTTCCGGTTCAAACATTCAACATCTCTGACAATGCATAGTCGTTTCCTGAACTCTTGAGGCAAATTGCTGACCCGTTGAGAATAAATATCCACTTTGAACCTCGTCCTAATAATTTTGTTTTATAATTAATTATTTCCAATAATAACAGCATATCTTAATATTTGCAACACAGATAAGCTATTATTTTATTATTTTTATAATTAATTGACTAAAAGCCACAATTGGATTATATTATATCTTATGACAAAAAATGATGGAAAATTTATGTCTCCCGGCAACATTGAGGAGAAGATCAGGCGCAAGGAAAACCGATTTCTGGCGCTGGTTCGCAGGTATCCCGGAATTTCCCGGCAGTCCTGCGCGCAGAAAATGGGCATAAGCACCTTCAATATTTCCCGTCTGGCACAGTCTTTGCTCGAACGTAATTTGATTGTTGAAGGCGAAACAACTTCGGGAAACAATTGCGGCCGACCCTCGACGCCATTACTGCTTAATCCGGAGTACCAGTATTTCGCGGGAATTGACCTTGAAGCGGAATACTGGCGCTTTGTCATTATTGATTTCCGCGGCAATCTCATCCACTCTCAGCAATACGACTTTTGCCGGTGCGCGTCCCGCACGGATTACATTGAACAATTGTCAAATTTGCTGACTCAGGCCATTGATGCTTCAGGAGAACACTGGGAAAAAGTTAACGCACTGGGTGTCGGCGCGCCAGGATTTGTCGACCACGAAACCGGAATTGTCGAGAATTACGAAATACTTCCGGATTTCAAGCGGATTCCCCTACTCGATATTTGTACCCTCGTCTCCGGCAAGCCGTCATTTATTACCAATAATATTCTATGCCTGGCCACGCGTTCGTTATGGAAGAAAGACGGAACGGAACACAAAGTGCTGATCCATGCGGCAATTCGCTCCGGGATTTCCACCGCATTCAACATCAGGGACAACGTATTTTACGGCAGGAACAAACAGGCAGGAGAACTGGGGCTTTTTCTGGTGGATGGCGCCCCGCTCCAGGAAAGCGCCGGGTTGTCAGTGCTTAAGCGACGTCTGCCAAATCTGGATCAGGATTTTTGGCACGGCACGCCTGAACAGGTCAAGCAAGGGTTTCGAAGTAAAAAAATTAAAACAATCATCACCAAGGCAATGGAGCAGATAGCCACTTGCCTGGCGAATGCCGCGGCATTCATGGACAACGATGAAATCATTGTCTACAGCACCTTGTTTAAACACGAAAACCTGATCTGGGAAATTCTCAGGAACGCATTTGTAAAATACCGTAAACTCCAAGGCCTGAAGCCATTGAAAATTACCCGCTGCGGCGATTCCGAATTTTACGTTGCGACCGGCGCCGCTTTGTACGCCCTCGACCAGCAGTACCTCCGTAAAACTCCAAATCAGGCTTAAATGTAGCCAACACCAGAAAATAGATAATCCTTAAAATAAATATTTTTCGTCATAGATTTATTTTTCTACTGGAACAACAATACCCCGCATAATGATGTTCTGGCAAAAGACAAAGACCAGGAAAGTCGGTATTGCCGCAATTATCAACGAAGCGAAAATAACTCCCGGACAACTGTTGCCCTGCAACTGATACAACCACGGCATAAGAGTCCACATCTTTTCGTCCTGGCAATACAGAAGAGCCATCATAAAATTGGAGTAGGCCAGTTGGAAGGTTTGCAAACCGATAACCGCCAGTATCGGTTTTGACAAGCACATGGTGATCTGGAGGAAAATACGGACTTCGCTGGCCCCGTCAATCTGGGCGCTTTCATATAATTCTTTAGGCAAAGAGTCAAAGAAACCTTTCAGGAGGAATATAGAATAACCATTGGCCAGGGCCGGTAAAATAAGCGCTGCATAGGTGTTGAGCAAATTAAATTCACGCAACATCAGAAATATAGGAATCTGGGTAACCATCGGCGGGAACGCCATAGTTATCATCAGGAACAACAATAATTTATAAGTTGACGGCGGATTAAAACGACTGAGCGCGTAAGCCGCGAGCGGATTCACTACCAGTGCACAAAGCACCGCTATGAAACAATACACAAATGTATTCCAGATTGCATAACCATGCAATATAATATAACTGAACACGGATAAGAAGTTACGCTTAATAAACTCCCATCTCAAGGCTGCGGAATTTTCTTTTATCCATAGATAGTGGGCTGCTTGTTGCTGGCTTCTTATATCGCTCCAGTCAGAGTAACGTGTTTTCAGAAGCTTATTTGCGGCGGCAATGGTTTTATATTTATTTTTGAGATAATCTCTAAAATCATATATTGCGCCGGTTATTTCCAAGTGTTTAATCGAGGCTTTATAAATTATCCCTTTTTCGTCATTCCAGCCTTGAATAAATTGATCCCAATCGGAAAGACGTGCCCCGAAAAATGGAAATTCCTTTAATTGGGTAACTAATTTAATTTCATCGAAACTTTTATATTTTGAGCCGTAAAGCCTGTTCAGTTCGGTAATTTCGTTATCATATTTCGCCTTCAGAAAAGCATGATAAGCCGGCAGGGATGCAGGCTTAACCTTAATCCAGAATCTGTTAAGCAAAGTCCTGACAAAATCTTCCCAGTCAGCGCGCTGAAGGTCCGTATATTTTTGGGGGTCGGCAGGATAATTGCGGGTAAGTTTTACTTCATTCCAGCTTTTATATTCAGTTTTATGTCTGGCATTATAATTCTCTATTTTCTGAGTATATTGAGCCCGCAGATAAATAGTTTTAAAATATCCTTCCGGATTGATAAAATAACGATTGACCAATGACTGTTTCCGTTGGCTGCCGTCAAAGAATTTTTCTTTAAACTTATAATAAGTGTTATATAGTTCAGCATCTGTATTGGGCATGTTCCACGAGGCAAGATACATTGCCGGTTTTACCGTCAATACATTCCAACTGACAAGCTCCATCTGCATCGCGTCATTCAGTTCACTGAGACTGCCGCCAAAACGCTTGTTTAACAAGTTTTTGAAACGACGCAAATTGATGGGAACAGTATTTTTTGAATTCTTGACAGCAATAAAAGCTAAACCGTAATAATACTGTTTATAATTGCGCTCCTTTACAAATTGATTCCAGTCATTGACCAGTGTATGATTAATATCTTTTTCATCAGGTAATTCAAGTTGCTTAAAGTCTCCATTCTGAATATCATAAGCTGACTGGAAAACACTGCTTTCTTCATTAAAGATTGCCTCCACGGATTTCTGATACATGATTTTATCATTTGTCAAAAAGCTTGGAATGAGCTTATTTTCAGATACGTCAACACTGCTTTTCGAGCTGCCGCTGATCATCAACGCAAAAGGATAAATCATTGTTATTGCGCCAATTATCAGAGAAAGTGAAATGCTCCAGATCAGCAGCTTCACCTTTATGTTTTTTCTCCCTATTTCGGAAATAATACCCATTATTTTTAAATCCTTAATCTTAAATTATGATTATTTGCCTTTGCCGCCGGCTTTAAATTCAACCCTGGAAAGTATCTGCAATTGATAAACGGTAAATCCTATCAACATGAAACCTAAAGTCCATGCCATTGCAGCCGCAGGCCCCATCTGGAGATAGGTGAACGCTTTTTTCCAAATCATCAAACCTGCGGTTGTAGTATTGGCGCCGCCGCCTGTCATAACCAGAACCTGCCCGGTTGAACGTGTCCAGGAAGCGATGAATACCCCGACAAAGTTTATAATGATAAGCGCTTTCAAGGTAGGAAATACAACGAACAGGATTTTATCAATAAATGTCGCTCCGTCAATATCGGCGGCTTCATAATAGTCATTAGGTATTCCCTTAAGCGCCGCCAGGTAAATCAAACATCCCGGCCCCATTTGGGCCCATACTATCGGCAGGATGCAAGAAAACATTGCCGTATCCGGATTATTCAGCCACTGGTAGGGAAGCGGAGTATATGAGAACATACGGGCGGGTATCAGCTTCAGGCTTTTCATAAAGCTTTCGCTTCCCTGAAAAAATATCGGTTCGGCCAGCTGCAGTACCGTATAGAAAACAAACAGTCCGGCAATGACGCAAAGCCACATGGAAAGCTTTAACTCGTAAAACTTAAGGCGTCTTGCGAATGCTAAAAAGATCGCGAGTAAACCTGCTCCTATTATAATAAAACCTATTGCCGGAATCCCCATAATTACTTTATTCATCATGCCGTTCTCCGACCCTTCAAAAAATTGCTTCCACAATATCATTGTGACTAACCCGGTTATTACTGCCGGCAAATAATAAAGAGTTCTTAAAAAAATCTTACAACGCGGAACTTCCTGTAGAAAAATGGCCAAAATAATCGGGGGCAGAAAGGTAAGTGCCATAGTCAAAAAAGCATAGCGGATAGCATTCCAAAGGGAATTCCACCAATCAAGGTCCCACAATAAGTTCGCGAAATTATCAATCAGGACAAAAGCTGAATCCCCAATGATTTTATAATCGAAAAACGCCATATAGGAACCGCGCACCAGAGGCACATAACGCCATAACGCAATAGATGCTACCGCCGGAACTAAAATAATATAAGCCCAAAAATATTTTTTAAACTGCCACGCCCCCCCACGGTTTCGGGATGGGGTAAACATGATATACACTTTACGGAACACAAAGAAAAACGCAACGGCAATTCCAATCAACAGACACCATGCTGAAAAACGGCGCCAGAAAAGTTCGCGATCAGAAATTTTCCCGATCATGATTTCGTTGGCACGTGCGCAACCGGCTTTTAAAATCTTTGCTAATTGTCTTGAGCGTTCTTTTGTTCCTACTGCCGCAAGCTCGTTATTCCGTTCCATCTGCTCGGCAATATGCAGCGGCTTGGTCATTACATCGTAAGCAAAATTACTGTTCTTGCCATAAGGTTCCGGCTGTCCGGTCTCTATTGCAATCCTGAAGGTTTCCTCCCATCCCTTTGGCACCAATTTAAGTATATTAGTATAACCAAACATTTTCAGGTATTTGGGGTTGATAAATTTGCCCATACCGCCTTCAACCATTATTTTTGTTCTAAGCTTTTGAGCGGGCAGACTGTCATAATAGAACATATATTCCCAGGCAGCGTCACAAATCACGGGGGATTTAATTTGGGAATACATTCCAAACATTTTTGAATTCAATTCTCCACCGCGGCAGCCATCAGGTCCCATTGGAACAGGGGCCATGCCAGTCACTTCCGGCTGTATTTTAGACAAAAGAGTTTCTTCCACATAGTCAAACATCATCGCAATTTCGCCACGGTCCCATTTTGCGCGGACCTCAGAAGCATCTTTGTAAGCATAACCGCGTCTCTGTTTTCCTTTTTTATCGATCCAGAGTTCCGCGGATAATTGCGTGTAAAAATCCAGGCTTTTACTCCGGCCGGAGAATCAAATGTGCAAAGCCACGCATTTTTTGTTTTGTCATAAGTCATAATATCCCCGCCGGCAGACCATAAAAACGTTATCCAGAACCAGGATTCGCGCATACCGCTGCCCAAGCGAAGTCCGTATATGCCTTTTGCCGGATCTGTTATTTTTCTACATGCATTTAACAAGTCCTCCCAAGTCCATTTGGAGTTCGGAGGGTCGAGTTTATATTTCTCAAACAGATCTTTACGGTAGATCAGCACCTTGCCAAGCACTCCGCCGTAAGGCATTGTCCACCAATGCGTTTTGCCGCCAGGTCCTTTGCGATGACATACCGGCATTATCTTTTTATGGATACGTTGGCTTATTTGTTCAGGCGTCAGTTCCTTGAAGTATCTGTCAAGCGGTTGTATGAAGTTATTGAAGATGTAGTTGTTTGATTTCTGGAAGTTGATATACAAAATATCCGCCGCCGTATCACCGGCAATCGCCAATAAGTCATTCTGCACACCTTCGACCTTGATGCTTGAAAATCTTTCAAGAACAATCTCAACATTATTCCAATCGTAATTGCCGTATTTTTCTGGGTTGGCTTTATATTTCGCTTTGTATTTTTTTGCGAAGATTTTCGGAAACTCCCTGCGGAACTGTCTGACAACTTCAACATCCGCACGTACGTTGGTCGCTACATCCGTCGGGTCCGGAAGCCTGTCCACAACTACATGAATTATCGTTTTACCATCTCTTACCTCTATGTATCCGGCCCAGGCGACCGTGGACACGAGCATTCCCGCCAACACCAGGCATGGCAGCAATAAGCTTATTTTTCGCATAATTTATTCCTTGGAGTTTGATTATTTCTGCGGTTATCGTAGTATATATTTTGTCTCGTCTTTATTTTTTTTCATATTGGATAAAACATTCAAAGTGCTTCATTTAACCTCGCCGTTTAAGGAGCCTATTGCTTTGTTTATTCTTTCTCTAAGGTTTAGCAGCCATGCGGCGGAACGCGGGTAATCGGTCATTTTCAATTCATAGTCCAATCCGTCCTCAATCAGCTCTACAGTCGCTTCGCGTCCCTGTAAACTTTCCAGTTTGCGCAGGGCGCGCAGATCCTGTAAGGCTTCAAACATAACTTCGTTGCGAATTGAATCCACCGGGCCGTTTTTGCCGGGATAGACCATGAATGCGTCGCCGGACGGGAAGCCTCGCCCTGCGTCAGTGTTTTTAAACGGGTCAAGCTGCTGGTCTATTGAATATTGGCTGTACCAGAAATTATATCCCCAGTGCAAAAAACCGCGAATATCATATTTATACATCAACACTCCCATGACACGGTTACGGTATGAGGGAAAATTGAAGAAACGATTAGGAACTTTTTCCTGTTGAGAAACGCAGTAATAGGTCCAAAGAGGTTTGACTTTTTCGTCAACAAAAGGCTCAATATGGTTATTGCACGGAATTGGCTGTTCCACCAGGCCGCTCTTATAGAATTCTATGCTTGAAAGCGCATCAATCACAGGCGCGCCATCAACCAATTCTTTAATCAACCCGGCACAGGCTTTGTAGTTTTCCTGATGATGCAAACCGGGTTCATCGGAAACATGATAAAAACATTTGTTTTTTACCCCTTTTGAACTCATAAAAGCCAGTAATTCAGGGAAAAGCTGACGCAGGAAAGAAACGTATTCTTTACTCCTTGAACTTGTATGCCAGCCAAACATTTTCTTATCTTCACCGTTTTCACGAACGATTATTTTCGGACAAAATTCCGCACCCCATTGAGTAAACGGATGCGAGATTTCAAAATACTCTATTCCATTTTTCAATCCTATGTCAATCCATTTACCCAGCCTGGAAAAATCAAATTTGAACGAATTCCCATTCTTTTCGATCTCTAACAACTGGACTGTCGGGCGCTCGCCGCCGACTTTTGTATCGAGAGGCGGAGTCCATAGCGGAGTCAAAAGCATATTCATGCCGTGGGCGGAAAAATTCGCAATATATTTATCCAGCAATTTCCAGTGATCCGTGCTCCAACATTTTACCTTATAAAATGAATAAACACAGTCTGCATGGAACCATTCAGTGTGAATAAATTCCTGCCGCGGCAAAACAACCGGCAGAACATCAAGCTGCATACTAGCTTCGGTTTCAGTTTTCTTATTTGAAAAAACAGGCAAAGCAGATGCTTTGCAGGAAATAATTTTTTTTCCGGGTGTTTCATTGGCGGCTATGCGTACTGTTATCCAGACCGAGCGCCACTGTTTTGGCGGTACGGCGATTTTTTTGTTGATTGGCAGAAGCGGGTCTGGATACAAGCCGGGGGTGGTTCGTAATAAATCAGGAGATTCGCCAGGGTCCTCTGCCGGAACTTCGCATGGAGCCAACGCAGTTTCACGGATTTCAGCAAGACTGTTTAATGAAGACTCTATTTTAACGCGGAGATCAATCTTTGCGTCACAATAATACGCCACTTGAAAAGAGAATGTTTCGCCACGCAATACACTTGCTCTTTCCAAGCGCGGAACATTTAATTCTTCATCGGCAAACACTTTTTCCAACGAGCTTACAATATTCAATTTTAATTCCATTAATTTATATTCCTTACTGATTGCCTGATTATTAATTCCGGTTTTAGTTTAAAGGCTTCCCGGCTATTACCGGTCCGCAATCCTTCCAACAAAAGATTAAGCGCTTTTTTAGATAATGTTTTTAAGTCTATCCCGGCGGTAGTCAGCGGCACGGGAAAAAGTTCCGATTCCCGGATATTGTCGAATCCGACAATACTTATTTCATCAGGAATCTTTATCCCTTGTTTGAAACACTGTTCTATTGCCCCTAGCGCAGCAGTGTCGTTTTGACAAATCAGCGCGGTAAAGTCACGGCGTCTGCTTAACAAATTTCCCGTCGCAATATAGGCGTCATATCTGTATCCCCGGCATTTTTCCTGCAAGTCGTTGTCTATTTTTACGCCATGCTTGTCCATCTCATACTTAAAACCTTCTATGCGGTCGGAGTCGTAAAACAAGGCTGCTATTTTCCGGTGACCATTGGCTAAAAGATACTTTGTTAACAACCGTGCGCCTTTTTTCATGTCAGCCATGATACTGCAAATTTGCATGTCTTTTGCCGCATATGCATACGGCAGAACCAGGCAGCGGAACAATTCTGCTGTTGGCAGGATATCACTATATTTACGCAAAATGCCTGAATTGATAAATACGGCATCGGTTACACTAAACATCTTAGACAATTTTTCCGCCGGATTCTCATGATGCAAATCAATAATGGTAACGACCGGTTCAAATTTT
Source organism: Victivallales bacterium (assembly GCA_963678815.1). GTDB lineage: Bacteria > Verrucomicrobiota > Lentisphaeria > Victivallales. The sequence goes on along the minus strand of OY787460.1, from coordinate 130,218 downwards.
TTCGAAAAAACTTCGTCAATCAAAGCCCGGAATACAGCGTTTGCATATTCATCATTATCATTCAGTAACACAAAACCTATTTTTCCGGAGAGTGTTTTGCCATTAACACCGTAAAGCACTCTGTATCCTCTCCCGTGTTCAGCGACTAAGCGTTTTTCCTGTATCAATTCATTCAATGCCTTGCGGATAGTTGTCCGGGAAATTTTAAATTCACGTTGGAGTTCACGTTCCGAAGTCAAATATTCCGGGCGCTTGTTATCAATCATCTTGCGTATAAGGTGTTTAACGCTAACATGCAGGGATTCCCTATATAAATCATCTGTCATGGTTTTTTCCTTAATATAAAACTCGCAACTGGTATCTACCAGTTTGAGGAATATTATAAGTAGAATATGGGATTTTGTCAAGAGGTATAGAATAGAAATAAATTTAAAAACATATGCCGTGGATAAGCTTTTCAATCGCACTGATCAAACAACGGGCCCATGATCGATTATGCCTGATTATAGTTGTTCATGCATTATGGATTTCGTATTGAAAAACCTAGAAAAGTCAAAAAAAACACATTCCACTTGCTTTTTTTATAAAATTGAATTATAATATCATAAAGAGTATTAACTAATATCGAATATGATACTAAAATGGAAACTATTACTCGTACAATTAAAACGTTGGATGTCTTGAGCGTCAATGGCGGAAAGATGCGGTTTTCCGACTTGGCGGAAGCAATGGCGCTGCCGAGTCCCAGCACGCTGACCCGGCTGCTTAAAGCTCTGTGTAAAGCCGAGGTTCTGTATAAAGATGACAAGGGTTGGTATTGCCTCGGGTCGAAACCCCGGCAGTGGAGCAATGCCTCCCAATTGCCACAGTTGAAACTTCAGGAAATGGTACATCCCGAGCTTGAAAACATCAACAAGAAATTTCGTGTCTCAACCATTGTATTTCGCTATGAAGAAGAAAATGTGACAGTTTGTGTGGATAAAATTGCCGATGAGAATTCTCCGGCCCTCTTGAATCCTGGAATGATAGTGCCGCTTGATGCGGGGATACTCGGAAGCTGTTTTTTTGAAGCTGAACATCCTATGCCTTATGAAGTATTCACCGCCCGTTTTCCAAAACTGAAAAATCTGGATAAGTTGATTGTCCGTTTTCGCGAAGATGCGGAGCTTTACGGATACATCTATGATTACGGAAAAATATTCCCGGACAACCATCGCATTGCAGTGCCAATAAGATATGCCAACGAAACATTGGCTATTATTGGCGCCGGTTTTACTCCTGTCCGTGTAAAAGAACCCAATTTTCTAAATGACTTGGCGGAGGATCTCAAAAAGTCAGCAAACACCATAGAAAAAATAATTGAAAACCAGCATGGAAACTTTTAAAGATGAGAGACAAACGTCCCAATATAGTATTTATTCTCGCTGACGACCATGGTGCATGGGCCATGAATTGCGCCGGCAACAGCGAACTCATAACGCCCAACTTGAACCGGCTCGCAAATGAGGGTACCCGCTTTGATAACTTTTTCTGTGTCTCTCCTGTATGTTCTCCGTCTCGCGCCTCGCTTCTGACCGGGCGCATCCCGTCACAGCACGGCGTACATGACTGGATTCGCAAAGGTAATATCCATGACGAAAATAACGAGTTCGGATATCGAGGCAAAGATCGCCCCATAGAATATCTGAAAGGATTTCCGGGATATACCGAATACCTTGCCCAGGCAGGTTATAACTGCGGCATGGTTGGCAAATGGCACCTGGGTGACAGCGGACATCCGCAAAAGGGCTTTAACTATTGGTACACTCATGCCTTTGGCGGAGGACAATACTATGATTATCAAGTGTTTGAAAACGGCGGGATAAAAAATCAAAACAATTATGTAACCTACCAGTTTACGGAAAAAGCTATTGATTATATAGAACAACACAAAAACGACGAAAAGCCATTTTATCTGGATGTGCATTATACCGCGCCGCATTCGCCATGGCAAAAGGAACAGCATCCCGCTGATGTCTGGGCGCTCTACGAAAATTGTGATTTCGACTCCACTCCGGATTTGCCCTTGCACGAATGGCAACGGCATCTTTTCAGTGAAGACAAGCCTTACACCCCGGAAAAGCGGCGTGAATTTCTGCGCGGATATTACACCGCAATTACCGCTATGGATAAGTCAATAGGCAAAATCATCAATAAACTCGATACAGAAGGCTTACGTAAAAATACAATCGTTATATTTACTGCCGACAACGGTATGTGCATGGGGCATCACGGCGTTTGGGGGAAAGGCAACGGAACGTTCCCGTTGAACATGTATGATTCATCCGTTAAAGTTCCATTTATAATTTCCTGGCCAGGCATGATTCCTGAAGGTCGTGTGGAAGAAAATTTATTTAGCCACTACGATGTTTTCCCGACCCTGCTGGACTATACAGGATCTCCTAATCCATTGGCTGACGAACTTCCCGGCAACAGTTTCGCTCCTCTGTTGCGCAATGAATGCAAAAATACCGATATTGACAGTAATATTGTTATTTTTGATGAATACGGGCCGGTACGCATGATTCGCAATAAACAATGGAAATATATCCATCGGTTGCCGTATGGTCCACACGAGCTCTACGACCTGGTAAACGATCCCGACGAAGAAAATAACCTGATTAACAATCTCGAATACACAGATCGCGCTGATCATATGCGCGGCATGCTTCAAGACTGGTTTCATCAATATGTGAATCCCTGTCGCGACGGCTCCCACGAACCGGTAACCGGAGACGGACAGTTGAACTTGGCCGGACCGGACAACAAAGGGGTTCATGCTTTTGCTCAGGATCAATCGGGAATGCTTGGCAAAAAACTATGGGAGCGGTATTATGATTAACATTTTAATGCAGAGCAGTTTACAATACCAGAAAACAGTAATTCGTTGCAAAAAACGCATTGATAACGTATAATCAACCATAGGGAGGTAACATGAGGCAACAAGTAATTCAAAAAAGCTGATTTTTTAGACTTAAGCCATCATAATGATTAAACAATAAAAAACAGGAGGTTTTTCTAATGAATGCATCAAATAAAAAATCTGGAAGGAACTCGGCCTTCACCCTCATTGAGCTCCTTGTTGTGATAGCTATAATTTCAATACTTGCCTCATTATTGCTGCCGGCGCTGGGCAAGGCCAGAGAATACGCAAGAGGCATCACATGTGCCAATCAATTAAAGCAATTGGGGATAATTCATGAAACCTATTGTTCAGACAACAACGGGATGGTTCCTATTGACTATACAGGCTACCCGAATTGGATAGAGCAGATGGAGGACTGGATTCCAAGTTTCACTTATGATGAGCCTGCGGCTGACGGCAGTAAAAAAGCCCCCATCCTGACGTGTCCGGTATTTGACAGAGCCAGCACAGACAAGCCTCAGTGGTCTGATTACTGCATGAACGAATATGCGGCAGTCCGGTACCTGCACTCGAGCATATCGCCGGAAGTCAGTCAGAATATTTATAAGCAAAAATTGCCGACACAGACTTTTTGCTTCTTTGAATTCAGGCAAAATTACCGCCTTCCTTATCTTCGAGAAGATGAAGTGAACACTACATATGCGGCTGAAAGCTATCGACACAACTCCGCAATGAATGTGCTCTATCTTGACGGTCATACTGAAAGCCTTAAAATGTTTGACTTCCAAAATACTGATTTCAGCAAAACTCCCTGGAGAAGCGATTTATGACGATTTCAAGGAGGCAATGGTTCAAAGCAGTATAAAAAGAAATTATGAAAAACCGTACAAAATATGTTACGACATAAAATTTATGTCTTTAAAACATCTCAATACTTGAATAATAATAGAAATTTAAAAAAAGAAATACCCAGATCACTATGAAAACAAAAATGTCCATCTTGTTGTTAATAACAATCTGTTTCACTTCTTTTACCGGTGAGTTGCCTCAAAAAAAAGATAAATCTGATAACGGTAAGGAATTTATACATGGCGTCTATATTGTGGGTGGCTGGCTCAAGGATAAAGCCCAATTAGATCAAACAAGATTTGATCAGTTTAATTTTATATATCTCCAGGGTGGACCGCATTGGAAAGCAAAAGATTTCGAGATGCCGGAAGATGGTGTTATGAATAAACTGGTGCGCAACCATTCATATCCACCAAAATTAGCCCTGATTTCCGAACTTATTGCCAAAGCTCACCAAAAGAAAGTCAAAGTATTGGTTTCTCTTAATGGCAGGAAGCGCTTCAATCCTATAGCAAGTGACAGCAAGAAAAGGAAGCTGTTTGCCCACGTAATGGCGGAGTTCGTGAAAAAATACAATTATGACGGAATTGAGATTGATTGGGAACATACCTACGAAAAAATCCCGTTCATTTTCCTTATGATGGACTTGCGTAAAGCGTTAGACCGCCTGGGAAAAAACTCCGGAACGCCAAAGCGCAAGTATTATCTGACGACGGCGCTTCATCCTTTCAGAAGATTTTCAAGAGGGCAGGCACGGAAACTTAGCGACGCCGTGGATTGGATCAATATTATGACCTACGGGATGGGGTGTGGCACTTGGGGACGCGAACCAAAACATAATACGCCGTTGAGCGGTCCAAAAAATAAAGTCAGCATTAAAAATGCTTTACGCAAATGGTCAATATTCCCTCCGGACAAGCTTTGCATAGGTTTGGCCAACTACGGATTCCTTTACAAGGGAATATCGCCGGGCCAGAAATGCAAAGGGCCTCTGAGAAAAAAGGCAAGAACATTTACTTACAAAGAGTTTCCAGCTTTGCTCAAAAAAGGATGGAAGGAATCTTACGACGAAGAAGCGGAAGCCCCTTATTATTTCAGCCCCGATAAGGCCGATTTTCTAACGATCGACAACGAACGCAGCCTTGAACGCAAGATAGAATGGGTCTTTAAGAAGGGATTCAGGGGCGTGTTCTGGTGGGAATTTCAGCATGACTTTTTTCCGCCCGCCGGAAAAGAAAAATATGCTCGCCATCCGCTGATCGACCATGTATCGAAAACCATCAAAAAATTAGAGAAATCGTCTCCAGGCAACAACGCAAAGACTGCATCTGAGTAGCGGCGCAAAAAAAGAATAATTTTAAAAAAGCGGAAACAACTAAAAGTTTGTTTTTGCAGTAACACCGGATGCTGGCCGGTTTCCATAAGAATTCACGGTCAGCGCCGGTAAACATACGCAAACCCTGGTCGCATTTAGAGATAACTGGCTATTTGTTCCCTGTTCGTTATTTTCTGGAGAAATAAAAAATGAGAGAAATTATAAATTTCAACAATTCCTGGCTTTTCTTTCCGGGGGAAGACATTCCTACAGAAGCGGCGACTTTCGGCAACATGCTGATAATTAACGATGAAACAAAAATCTGGCAGAAAGCTGGAAATCACGGATTAAGCAAAGCTGACAATCCTTTTCATAAAAAACTGCGCAAACTCGACCTGCCGCACGACTTTGTCATTGAGGGAGAATTTGCTTCTGGTGAAAACTGGAAAACCGGCTCTCTGAAGAAAGGCAAAGCATGGTATATAAAGAAATTTCACCTGCCGGAAGAGGATAGGAACAAGAGAATAGTCATTGAATTTGACGGGATTTACCGGAACAGTCAGGTTTTTGCAAACGGACATTTCGTCGGAAGGCGTTTAAGCGGATACAGCTCGTTGAGTTATGATTTTACGGAAATATGCGAATTCGGAAAAGAAAACTGCATTGCGGTTTTCGTAGACGCTACTGAAAATGAACAATGGAGCTACGAAGGCGGCGGCATATATCGGAGCGTAAGGCTGCTGAAACTGTTTCCTTTGCATGTGGCTTACAACGGGATACATATACTCACCGGAAAAAACGCGGCAAACATAGGCCATGTGAATTCCGAAATTATGGTATGCAATAAATTCCTGGAAAATAAAAATTTCGAGCTTCAATGCAGCATATCGGATTCCAGGGGCAGAGTCGTTTCCGAAAACAAAGTCCCCGGCAAGGGTGGCGATTTCAACCAAAGCAAAACCCGCATAAGAATGAATGTGGAATCTCCTGAACTCTGGAGCCCTGAGCGTCCGGTCCTTTACAAATTCACGGTAAAAATATTTCTTGACGGTCAACCTGTAGATGAAGTCAGCAGAAATTTCGGCTTCCGGTATTTCCGTTTTGATCCGCAAAAAGGTTTCTTCCTGAACGGCAAAAATATAAAAATGAAAGGGGTTTGCATACATCAGGATCACGCGGGCGTTGGGATTGCGGTGCCCCACGGGCTTCAGGAATGGCGCATAAGACGTTTACAAAGCATGGGCTGCAATGCCATTCGCGTCAGCCATCACATGCCGGACCCGGCCTTGCTGGATATCTGCGACAGGACGGGAATGATGGTCGTAAACGAAATACGTCTTCCCGGCTGCGCTGAAGAACTGCGGAAAGACCTGTGCGACTTCATTGTCCGGGACAGAAACCATCCTTCTGTAATTATCTGGTGTCTGGGCAATGAAGAAATGGCCATTCAATATACCAAGGTAGGAATAAACATATTCAGGCAAATGCAGCATATCGTCCATAAACTCGACCCTTCACGTCCAACAACATACGCGATGAACGGCCAATGGGTCGACAGAATAGACATTCACCATGAAAACAATTTCCAGTTTGATATTTTCGGAGCGAATTACCGTTCCGGGCAGAGAAGCGAAAACTATGACATAATACATGAAAAATATCCGGAATGGTCGCTGATAGGCACGGAAACGTGGGGCGGCGCGGCCACCAGGGGACTTTACGGCCCGGACAAAACCGACATCCCGTTGTCTTTTCCTTCCAACTGGCTCAAAAGCGAGGACCAGTGGCGGGACAAAGAACATAAATTCTACGCCAGCGCCTACGGCGGCACTTTTACGCCCTGGGGGTATTCAATAGAGGAAACCTGGCAGGATTGCGCCAGCCGCCAGTTTATGGCGGGCACTTTTATATGGACGGGGTTTGATTACCGGGGCGAAACTTTTCCTTACGGCTGGCCGGCGGTTCTTTCTCGCTTTGGAATTCTCGACTACTGCGGTTTTCATAAAGAAATAGCTCATTATTTGCGCAGTTGGTGGCGTCCGCGGGACCCGCATATTTTCCTTATGCCGCACTGGAACTGGCACGGCCGGGAAGGAGAAAAAATCAGGGTGTGGTGCTATGGCAACAGCAGGGAAGTTGAATTATTCATCAACAACAGAAGCCTGGGGCGTCAGGTCATGCCCGAAAATTTCCGCCTTGAATGGCAGGTTCCCTTTGAGGCGGGAGAACTAAAAGCAATCGGGTATGACAAAGACGGCAAAGAAATTATTTCTGCCATCAGGCGTACCGCCAAAGCTCCATCAGCGATTCAGCTTTCCAGTGAGGAAACCGGTGATATCATTATCGTCAATGCAGCAGTAGCTGATTCTGACGGGGAAGTCTGCCCGGAAGCGGATAATCAAGTAGAATTTGACGTAAGTGGACCGGCGGAAATACTTGGCGTTGGAAACGGCAACCCCGTCAGTCATGAGCCGGATAAGTTCACTAATAAACGCCATGCGTTCCACGGCCTCTGTCAAATGATCATGAGGCGCACCGGGCCCGGAAAAATATGTATAAGGGGATTGTCTGAACATCTGGCAGAAGCAAAAATAAAGAGTTCCTCTAAATAATTACCTATTTGCGGCTCGCGAGGCCGCTCGCCCTATAACCAGTTGTGTTGCAAACGATTTCCCTGGAGGCCGAAGCTCCGCTGAGGCGTTCCCAAGCAAACATTGGATATGCGTAAATAAATGGTTCTTCTGCGTTTTGATCCGGAGGTGAGTAGCTGGATGTCTTGTGCTGTAAAGGGCAATCCGGCATAACCGGTCGCGCTTGCTCCCTTTTATTCCATTTGCGCCTTGACAGCTTCAGAAATCCGCCAATAGCGACTGTTGGCAGTTGAAAAAAGCAATTTTTCAACTGCGCCACTGGAAAAGCAAAAGACTGGCGGCATAACTCTCGTTTTTTACCAGAAAGCGAGGGAATTATGTCTACCAGTCTGATGTATTTTACTCAGGGCATCCGTGGATTTCAACATGAGAGCTTTGATTTCAGCCGTAAACATGGAACTGTTTACCAGAAAATCGTGCGGAAAGATTTGCGCTGTCCTGAATGCAATGGCTCGAAAGTTACCGCGAAGTGGTTGCGGACCAGGGATATCAAAGGAGTCAAAAGCGGTCGTTGGCAGTTGTGTTTTATCATTGACGTTCACCGTATCTACTGCCACGAGTGCGGGAGTTGGGCGGTGGAGAAACTGCCGTTTCTGAGTTCGTCCAAATCGCGGATAACCAAGGAGTTGGAGAGGTCGATCGTCGAGTTGAGAAGCGAAATGAGCATCAATGCCGTCGCCGGTTTTTTCGACCTGCCGTGGCGGACCGTAAAAAACGTTGAAAAGCGTCATCTCAAGAAAAAATACCATAAGATTGAACTCAAAAACGTCAGGATAATCGGCATTGACGAAATTTTTGTCTCGCGGAAAAAAGGCGTTGAAAAGTATCTGACGATTGTCCGTGACCTGGAGTCCGGGGCGGTGTTGTATGTCGGCAAAGGCAAAGGCGTTGACGCGCTGAAAAACTTCACCGCGAAACTGAAACGCGCAAAAACAAAAATAGCAATAATCGCAATGGATATGTCAAAAGCGTACACCGCCTGGGCCGGGGAAAACCTGCCGGACGCCGAAATCGTCTTCGACCACTTCCACGTGATCAAACTGATGAATGAAAAGCTCGATAAAGTCCGGCGCAGAATCACCGCAAACCTCGACGAAGAACATCGGAAACTGCTTAAAAACCAACGCTTTCTGTTCCTGCGTAACGTCGAGAACCTTTCCCCCGACGCCAAACTGCTGCTCGACAACCTGAGAAAAACTTTCCGGGAACTGGGCGAGGTCAGCATGATGAAGGAGGCGCTGCGGAGCATCTACCGCCAAGCCGGGAACGAGTTCCGGGCCAAGGCGGCACTCCGTAACTGGTGCGACATCGCCAGGGAAACGGACATCAAGGAACTCACCGACATGGCGAAAACCATCGAAAACCACCTCGACGGCATCATCGCCTACTGGCGTACAGATAAGTTGTCGAACGCCGCAATGGAAGGATTCAACAACAAAGTCCGATGGCTGATCCGGCAAGCCTACGGATATCGCGACCAGGAATATTTCCACCTCAAAATCTTCGACCTTCCCAATATCGATACCAACAGAAAACTGTGATTTTACGGATCAAAACGCAGAAGAGGCAAATAAATACATGACAACCATCAGTTCTGAACTCCAACAAATTAATCGCAAAGCATTCCGGCATTAATCATAGGAGTATGTTTGGGTTAGCGCTTTCTGAGTTCGAGGTAGGCGTCCTGATAGTACAGACAATTGTCAACCGGGGTATTCGACGGAATATGGTTTCCGGTGCAGAAAACGTAACCCGGATATGGTTTGCCGATATCCATGGCTCTCTTGACTTCTTTATAGATGTCTTCTTTTGAACCGTTGAGGAGCACGCGGCAGTCGCATCCCCCGATGAAACCGTGGGTTTTCCCGTATTTTTTCGCGAACAATTCCATATCGTTTGACGGTTCCATCACTACCATGTCAACGCCCATACCGATGACATCATCATAGAACATGTCGTAAGTGCCATCGGAGGTGAAGAGGATTTTTTTACCGGCGGCCTTGACCGGTTCGATCATTTTTTTCACTTTCGGGAAAATATTTTCACGGTACCAGTCCGGATGAGCGAACGGGCCGCTGGTCCACATCATGTCGTCATGACACATGAAAACGGGGATTTTGCTTTCCGCGAAAGCTTCATAGAACTGTTTAACCCACTCGTAGTAGCCTTCGAGCAGTTTGTTGAATTTCTTTTCATCGGATCCGAGCGCCAACAGCATCATATCCCAGCCGAGGATCTCGAGAATACCGGAGATCATGGTTATGTAAACTCCGCCCATATTGACTCCGCAAATTCTTGTTGAGCAAAGCTGATCATACTTGTCCTCGAATTCCCTGATGAGCTGTTGCTTGTCGAATTCTCCGTATTCTTTGCATGGGTCAAGAGCCCAAACCTGTTCGACGTCAGTAAACGGATTGGTAATAGTATCGCGGAAATCCTCTCCATTGGTTGCGTATTCAGCATGTCCCATGTCGGTTGTGCGGCCGTTTTTCATGTAATTTCGGCTCACACAGGTTGCCCAATTGATGGAATAGTCCCATTTTTTCATGAATTCGGTTCTGGCGGCCATGCGTTCTTCATCGGTTTCCACTGGCATCCCGGTGACAACTTTAACCAGTTCCCAGTGACCGGCAACGGAGTATTCGGTTCTTGGTACCTGGTCGGAAAATTCCAGGTTCAAAGCTTTCATTCCAGCTTCATACGACATAATCAGATCTCCCGCAGATGTTTTGCATTTTATAACATTATACAGGGTTAATACCGTCTGTGAAATGGAGAAAACACGGTTATTGATGGATGATTTACAGGGAGAAGCTTTTACTTAACCGATTTCCACTTTACCGACAATGTCAGTTACGGATTTCAGATTGTGCTGATCGAGGTATTCTTCGATTTCCTCAATGACTCTGAGAGGAGCAAAAGGATCGGCAAAGATCGCGGTTCCGACCGCAACCGCCGAGGCTCCGGCAAGCATGAATTCGATTGCGTCGCGGCCGGACATTATTCCCCCCATGCCAATAACCGGCACATTCACAGCCTTGGCCGTTTCGTATACCAACCGCACCGCAACCGGTTTAATCGCGGGACCGCTGAGTCCGCCGAAGACGTTGGCGATCATCGGTTTTCGGGTTTCGGTGTCGATTGCCATAGCCGGAATGGTATTGATCAGTGAAACCATGTCGCTGCCCGCATCAACTACGGCTTTGGCGAAATCGCCAATTTTAGTTACGTTCGGACTGAGCTTGGTGATTAGCGGCAGACTGGTGGATTCCCGTACCCCGGACACCACTTTCGCGGCCATGTTGAGGTCGGTGCCGAACGCGATACCGCCTTCCTTGATGTTCGGACAGGAAATATTGATCTCCAGAGCGGCGATACCTTCTGAATCGGCATCCAGCGCGGCCGCCACTTCAGCGTATTCCCCGGCGGTTTTGCCCCAGATATTGACAATCGTCACGGCGTTCGCTTTGCGGAGAAACGGCAGGTATTCATCACCGTGGAGAAACTTGTCAACTCCCGGTCCCTGGAGGCCAATGGCATTGAGCATGCCGCCGGAAACTTCCGCCACCCGCGGAGTCGGATTGCCGTCGCTTGGCTCCATCCTGATGCCTTTAACCACTACGGCGCCGAGTTTGTCGAGGGAATAGAAATCGGCATATTCAAAGCCGTACCCGAAAGTCCCCGATGCGGTCATTACCGGATTTTTCAGTTCAAGCTTTCCGAGTTTTACTTTCAGGTTCGCCATAATTATCCTTTACGCTTCCGCATGTTCAGGGCCGTAATAGATTTCATCGGCCTTGAAAACCGGGCCTTCGCGACAAGTCCTTGCGTAGCGCCAGCCCTGGAGCACACTCTTGTCCACCACCTTAACCACGCAGGCAAAACATGCCCCTACGCCGCAGCACATCCGGTGGTCAAGACTGAGTTCACCGTTGAGTCCTTCCGCGAGGAGCATTTTTCCCATAGCCATGAGCATACCTTCGGGACCGCAACCACAGATATGGAAATTAGCTTCGGGGGTTTCAAGTAGAGTCTGTTCAAGCAACTCGGTCACCAGGCCATGATGCCCTATTGATCCGTCATCGGTAGCAACCTTCACCTCGAACCCGAGTTTGGCGAAGTCGTCCGCCATTATCAGGTCGGCTTCAGTTCTTGCCCCCAGCAGCAGAATGCCGGAGTGTGGCGAATTTTTCGCCAGCAAATAAGTCGCGGCGGAACCGTATCCACCGGCCACAATAAGCGGAATCTGGTTTTCCGCCGGAAGCGAGAACCCGTTGCCGAACGGCCCGATCAGATTGCAAACTTCCCCTGCCGGGAGGGTTGACAGCATTTCAGTTCCTTCGCCAACTACTTTGTAAACCACGGTCAGGACACCATCGTCAGTGACGTTGCAGATGCTGAACGGACGCCGCAACATCCGGTCGCGAAGCCGGGCTATCTGACAGTGTGTAAACTGTCCGGGGGCAGTTTTTTCACAAATTTCGGGTACGTAAAACTCCACCTTGAAATATTCGCCTTTGAGCTGGCGGTTGCTGAGTATTTCTCCTGGCTGCGGCATATTTTGTCCAAAGTTTATTTATTTTTCGCCGGAATCGCAAAGTATTCCGGTCATTCAGTCCAAGGCTTGCCTTGGCACAGTTAAAGCTGTGAACTCCAAAAGTCTTTCCGCCGGAATCGCAAAGCATTCCGGCCATTCCATCCAAAGTTTGTTTGGTGTTTGGAAAATTACCTTGGAAGAGTATTTTACAACTTGGAAGTTGATTTCTCAACTGTAACGGCAGGTAAATTTGAAAATAAGCGGTTAATCTGATATGAATCCCGATATTCCGATTCTTGACTTTGTAAGCAATCTGGCTTGTGAAGCCGGCGTGATGAGCTTAAAACTTTTCGATGAGTTTTCCCAGGACGATCTTGAATTTAAAGGATCGAAAGACCTTGTGACAACAGCCGACCGCGCGGTTGAAGAATACATTATAGGAGAGATCAAGGAGGCTTTTCCCGAACATGATATTTTCGGGGAGGAGAGCGGCAAACAGAAGTCGGGGAGCGACTACTGCTGGATAATCGACCCCATCGACGGCACGACTTCCTTTGTTCACGAACAGCCGTTTTATTCTGTTTCGATTGCGCTCCAGGAGAATGGCGAGAGTATTGCCGGCGCGGTTTACGCTCCACGGTTGAAAGAGTTGTTTTGCGCCGAACAAGACAAAGGGGCATTTCTCAACGGACGCCGCCTTAAGGTCTCAAGCCGCCAGCCGCTGATCAATTCGGTGTTGTCCACCGGTTTTGCGTGTGTCCGGGCGAACCTGCCGGACAACAATCTGCCATATTTCGCGAAGATCGTTCCGGAACTGCGCGGCATCCGGCGCTACGGTTCCGCGGCCGTCGATCTGGGCTATGTTGCCGCCGGACGGCTCGAGGGATTTTGGGAAATGAACCTGAAGCCTTATGATTATGCTGCGGGAATCCTGCTGGTCGAGGAAGCCGGGGGAGCGGTTACCGATTTCAGGGGCGGAAATGACCTGGTAAATCGCGGCGTTGTTGCCACCAACGGTCTGATTCATGAACCGTTGCTTGAGCTTCTTAACTGAAACAAGGAGAGAAAAATCAATGAAGATTAAATTTCCGGTACTGGGTTTAACGGCTGTAATTTTGTTTTCATTGGCATCAGTTTTTCTGTCAGGATGCAAAGCGAGTCCGGCGGATAAGCCGAGTCCGTTCCTCGGGCCGGAGCAGAAACTTCATCCGGACCGTTTTTGCCGGTGCTATCATAAAGTCTGGCTGGATCCGAGCATCAAGGACGAGGAATGGAATAAATACAAAAAGGTTTATTTCCCCGAAGTTAACACCAATTATCTGCAAGAAATGACGTGGTGGGAAAACGTAAATCTCAACATCAACCGGAAAGAAGCCTGCCGCAAACTCGCGGATTACATGCGCAGTGAATTCATAAAAGCCCACAGCGCCAATCCAACCCGCAGGCTGATCGTGGTGAATAAACCCGATAAGGAAACCCTTATCTGTGAGATAGCGATTACCGAGCTGGTGCCGACCAAAGTCTGGCTCAACGCCGCCGGATATTATTTTCTCTACTCCGGAGTGGACCAGGGAACCATTGCAATGGAAGGCAGGCTCAGGGATGGCGGCAACAATAAGATTGTCTGTAAGTTCATGGACCGGGAAAAAGGACGGGTTTCACTGGTCAGCGCCAGGGACTTGACTTGGTACAGCCACGCGGAAAAAATCATTCAGGACTGGGCCAAACAATCGGTCGATGTGGTTAACGCCGATGATAATCAGGTTGTCGAGGACACTCTGCCGTTTACACTGATGCCCTGGTGAGAACAGAACTATGGGAATAACCAAAAATAAAATTCAGTTTTACCGCAGTATTGCCACGTTGGAAGAGGCCGGGGTGCCGATTCTCCGGGCGTTGAAGCAGCGGCATCCGGGGCCTTATCGCTGGATAGCTCCGCGCATGATTACGATGATCGAACAGGGAGAAGGTTCCCTTGGCGACGTTGCAAAACATTTCCCCAGATATTTTTCCAATCTTGAGTGCCAGTTAATGAAGGTCGGGGAAACCACCGGTCAGCTCAGTAAAATGCTGTCTCATCTTGCCGAATGGTTCGAGCTTCAGCGGGAACTGAAAAAGGTGTTGATTTCAGGAATAACTTATCCGCTGTTCCTTTACCACTTTGCCGCAATCGCAATACCGTTCATCCAGTGGCTGGTGAATCGGGGACCAATTGAAACAATTTTCATCCAGATAGCTTGTTTCCTCGGACCGCTTTACCTGTTTGCCGGAATATTCTTTATTTCAAAGGCCTACCTCCCGCCGGTCTACAAGATCATCTGCGTAATCGCGCTTTATATCCCGGTGCTGGGCGGCGCTCTGCGCAAACTGGAAATCGCCCGGTTCTTCCAGACTTACGGCATGGCCATGGATGCCGGGATTTCCACCGCGAACGCGATCACGCTTGCCACCGCCGCATGCAACAATGTTGTTATTCGCGGACAGTTCCTGAAAGCGGAGCGGATCCTCCGTTATGACGGTTCCACTTTCGGCGAAGCATACGCAAAGATCAACCAGAATTCAATGGCAGCGGAAATGCTGCTTGCCGGGGAAATGTCGGGCAAAGGCGCAGAAAGCGCTATGTACATAGCCAAAACGTTCCGTGACGAGGGTGAAGAAAGCCTGAGACGTTTTATCTCACTCGCACCCAAACTGTTTTACATCTGTATTGTCATTTACGTGGGGTATTCGGTTGTTACCTTGTTTATGAAGATGTTCTCCCAACAGATAAACAGCATCAGGCGATGATTCGCTACCGTGACCGTTTCCTGAATATCCTCAGGCAGATCAGTATGACGTCGGCAAAAAATCCCAGAACCGGCGGAATTAATGTATACTCGAATCGAATATCTTCCCAGATGATCCCGTATTTTTCCGCATCCGCGAGAATCGCCAGAATCCTTGCAATTAGCGAACATAATGCAAGCGCAAGAAAGGGAAGTCCAATCAAACACGCGGTATAATTTCTTTTACAAGTATGATAGCCTAAAGCGATAACTGTTATAGAGAGTAACATGAACAAAAAACCAAACGCAACACCAGACGTAATTCCTATAAGAGAGATAAGAAACATTATTGTTCCCAAAACCAGCAGTCCGAATCCGGTAATCCAGAACAGGATTTTTTCGAACTGTGAGTAATTCAAAGGTTTTTTCATAGCGTACTACCATGCTATTGTAATAAATATAAAATTATACTAACATGCTATCGCTTGTTTTGCAAGCAGCAAATAATCCCAAAAGGTTTTTAAAGGAGATTGGGAGTCTGAGGGAAAGAGGAAGATTTTTCCTCAGTACTTTAATCTAACTTCTGAAAAATACGCCGACGCCGTCAGGGATTACCGCGATTTTTGAGTTGCAGCCGGATATTTCAAGGGCGCGTTTCAGGGCATCGGGGAAATTATTTGCGTGTTCCATGCCCATGTTGGTGATCATTTCCGGATCGCACTGGTCAGTTACCATGATCACGTGATGTTTGCTGAGAATCCGGGCGAGAATCTGATATTCCCACTGGTCTGGTTCGGTGGCATTCCGTGGGGTTTTCTCAATTTCCGCAAGGAGTTCGCGGGGGGACTTCATTTCCGCGAGATGCCGGTAAAATGATTCGCCGCCGTGTCCGTCGGCGCAGGCCGAGACCATGATAATCACGCCGCCTTCCCGACACGCCAACGTCGCCGTGGACATGCCCTTTACAGCCTGGTAAACGTTCTGGTCAAGCGGATATCCGCCGTTCGAGGTAACGACAACATCCGAGGACACGGGTTCAACTCCCGCCGCTTCAATCATACATTCGCATCCGGCGCGGTGCGCTTCGCGGAAGTGTCCTGCGAACGCCCTCACCACTTTCTTGTCATGATCGAGGATAACGTTGGAAATAAAAGCCAGTTTTGCGGTTTTAGCGGCGAACTCCATGTCCACGTTGATCGGATTTTGATCGAGCATTCCCGCTCTTGCGGCGGCGCTGGAAATAAATGCGGCGCAATGGTTTGCCAGCACAGTGCGATAACCGGCCACGCCGGGCAGTACGCTTTTGCGTCCCCCAGAAAATCCGGCGAAAAAGTGGGGTTCGATGAATCCTTCGGAAACGAGCAGGTCACATTCAATCGCTAGACGGTTGACCCAGAGTTCCCCGCCCGACGGCAGATCGTCCAGCCGGATTTGATTTTCAGTATCGCGGGAATCATGAATAACCAATTTTTCGTTTTCGACAATTTCCCTGCCGAATTTATCCAGAAGTTCCTGTTTAGTGGTGGCGCGGTGAAACCCGGTGGCGACCAGGATAGTGATGTCGGCATCCGGATTGCCACGGCGGATTCTTGCCAGCAGGGGCGGCAGAGTGACACGGCTGGGGAGCGGACGCGTATGGTCGCTGGTAATTACCGTGATTTTAGATTTTCCGGCGGAAAGCTTATCAAGGGGCCGCGTCCCGATCGGGGAATCCAGAGCGGCATTGACAATATCCTGTTGAGTATGATTTTTCGACGGAATAAGTTCTTTCGACTCTAAAACTCCGGCAAGGTTGCTATCCGGCACATCGATTTCCATGCCATTCTTACCGTAGGGAATAAAAACCCTCATAAATTATTTCTCCAGCAATGACAGCAGTTGAATTTTCAGGCGTCCGTATATATCGTTCAGATTTCGCGCATTAGCCATCAGGGAAGGTGACGGTTTTTCAAGGAGTTTGTATTCCAGGTCGGTCGTGGCCATCTGGAGTTCAATGGCGCCCATCAGCGCCGCTTCCCCCTTAATCTTGTGGGCGTATTTCCTGGCTTCGGAATATTCTTCCCGGCGGATCATCGAATTCAGCGAGGACAGATTGGCCGGGGTTTCCTCCATGAACAGCTGAATCATCTCCTTGAACAGCGATTCGTTGCCGCCTGCCGAACCTATGGCAACTTCCATGTCCAGCACCAGCGGTTTTTCGGATTGGCGCATTTTATCCGGCTGCTCTTCAGGTTCAGGTGCCTCGTTGGTTTCCAGCAGGTCCCGGAGCATGTTACACAGCACGGCCTTCAGTTCCGATTCAATGATCGGCTTGGTGATGAAATCGCACATTCCCACTTCCAGACAGCGATTTTTCTGGTCCTCCATTGCATTTGCGGTAAGTGCCACGATACAGGTGTTCTTATTTTTCTTAAGAATTTTCCTGGTGGCTTCGACTCCGTCCATTTCCGGGAGTTGCACGTCCATCAGGATAAGGTCATATTTTTTTGCCGCGGCTTTTTCCACGGCTTCGCGCCCGGTTTCGGCTATTTCAGAAACGCAGCCTATTTCGTCAAGGAAGAACTGGACAACTTTCCGGTTGATTTC
This sequence comes from Victivallales bacterium, assembly GCA_963678815.1. GTDB lineage: Bacteria > Verrucomicrobiota > Lentisphaeria > Victivallales. Next base: position 112,610 of record OY787460.1, on the reverse strand, counting down.
GCTGTCTTCGGCAATCAGGATTTGCGGCTGGCGTTTCCAGTCGACTTTCACATCCTCGGTTTCCTGGCCGATCTGATCAGGACTGGTCAGTTGCAACGGCAGCGAGAAGATGAAAGTGCTGCCCTTGCCGGATTTGCTTTCCACCCGGATCCGGCCATTCATTTTTTCCACGAGCAACTTACAGATTGCCAGTCCGAGTCCGGTTCCGCCGAATTTGCGGGTAGTTGAACTGTCGGCCTGGGTGAATTTATCAAACAGCTGGGGTATTTTATCTTCAGGAATCCCGATGCCGGTGTCCGTTACCTTTACGGTGAATACGGCGGTGTCGCCGGAATTCCCGAGCGCACTGACGCTGACCGTTAAGCCGCCTGCCTGAGTAAATTTCAAGGCATTGCCTACCAGGTTCATCACCACCTGGCGGATGCGGGTGGCGTCGCCGCAAACGGCGCGCGGACAATTCGCTTCGTAGTCCAGGTTAAGATCAAGCTTTTTCTTATCGGCCTCAAACCGCATCAGGCTGCATAATTTGTTGAGCATTCCGTAGAAGTCGAACGGAGCGGCTTCGATTTCGAGCCTTCCCGCTTCGATCTTGGAGAAGTCGAGAATGTCGTTGATGATCGACATCAAAAGGTTTCCCGACTCGTTCAGGTCTTCCACGTATTCGCGCTGTTTCGGATCGAGCCGGGTATGGCTAAGCACCTGGGCCACGCCGATAACCCCGTTGAGCGGAGTGCGGATGTCGTGACTCATATTGGCGAGGAATTCACTTTTGGCGCGGGTGGCGGCTTCGGCGCGTTCGGCGGCGGCCTCGGCATCGTGCTTTGCCTGGGCAATTTTTGCTTCGTTTTCTTTTTCCTTGGTTATATCGATAACTATGCCGTCGAAGAAAGTTTCTTTGCTTCCCGCCTTGGTGGGATGGGCTGACGCCCGTACCCAGATTGTGCGGCCGGAGGGCAGGTTCAAGCGGAATTCCCCGATAAAATCCTTGTGTTCCCGCATTGAATCGGCAAAAGTTTTTTCCACTTTCAGCCGGTCGTCCGGATGGATTTCCACGAGCTTCCGGTTATTCATCAGTTTTTCGGGTTCTATGCCGAGAATGTCTTTTGAACGATGACTGATGTAAATAAATCCGGAACTGGCCGGACTGCCGGTCTGCAGCCAGCGGAAAATTACCCCCGGAACATTGTTTGCCATGATCCGGAACTGTTCCTGGCTGTCCAGAAGCTTGATCCGGTTTTCCCGGATGCGTACTTTATTGCGGAGAACATGATAAACGAAGATCAGGATCGCCAGGAAAAACAATGTCCAGAGGGCGAGCATGGCATATTTCTCCCGGTTGAAAACAACGACGGTGTTGTCGCGGGAATATGAGACCATGTAGCCGATTTTGCGGCTGACAACGTCGGGAATCGGCTGGAAGCAGACTATGTAACTTTCTCCCCTTTTTAAGGTCAACGGAACGGCAAAAACTTTTTCCGCATTGAGCGTATTTTTAAACTCCGGCATTTCAGCCAGGGCTTTGTCAATTTCAATTATTTTTTTCTCCGGGATAAAGCCGTCGCGTTCCTTATTGAAGTCCGTAAAAGACTTGGTTTCAATGTAATATTCGGCAGGGTTGAGATTGCTGGGGATGAATCTTTTATTTGCGCCGGTAATATTTGCATCAGGCAAAACGTTTTTTTTGAGGATGAAGTTGTATTCATTGGGAAAAAGGTTGTCGGCGGTTTGCCTGATGCCGTCAAAAGTTATACCGGTTTCCACGCTGCCGATCATTTTATCTTTATAGAACAGCGGGAACATGTAGCAAAAACCGGTAAAACATTCTCCGCACTCGAACCCGATAATCCGTTCCTGTTTTTCATTGACCAGCATAATGGAATTGCGGGTTTTGCTTAAATTCTGCCCGTACTTGCCGGGATTCCGGAAACTCAGAAAACTGTTTCCTTTGGAAAGGTGGAAATGCAGTTCGCGAAGCTGTTGTCTCTTAAGATTATTGAAGGTTTGAAGAAGGTCTTTATAGAGTTGGTCCCTGATTTTATTTTGTTCCTTGTCGGAAACTGATCTTGCGATAGCCAGCTGCTTCAGGATATCCTTGTCGGCAAGCACCTCATTGTAAATATTTTCCGATATGATCCCGAACGACTTGATCACTACGCTGTAGGTAATGCCAAGCCTTTCGGTTTTCTTTGCCAGGTAATTTTGTTCCTTCTGGTCGAAACTCCGGGTGACGATCAGGAAAAGCAGGGCTTCGAGAACTATGAAAATAAGTAAAAAGTATTTCAGGTATTTAAACACAAAAGCTCCAGCAGGTCATTAGTTCCGAAACAGAAAAAAATAGCATCCGAACCGGAATAAATCAATCCGTGCCCGAACTTAGATGCATTTATTCTTGTCAGCAAGATTTCTCACCGGGAAAGCTTTAATTATCGTCTAAGGTTCTCATGTTTTTAAGATGCGCCGTTTCTCCCCAAGATTCAAGCCGCCACTGCCCATCGACGGAAATGCTGAAGGAATTGATCGCGGCATTATAAAGGGAAAAGTGTCTCAGTTCGGTCAGAGGGGAACCGGTTATCTTGTAAAAAATGCTGGTTAAGGTTCCGCCGTGTCCGACAATCAATATTCTTTTTCCTGCGTTGTGTGTGGCAAGATCCTCAACGCACGCAATACTGCGATTGAAACGCTGGCGTGCGCTTTCCCCTTCCGGGAAAACATAATCGGGATCGCCGGTATTGAACTTGGCGGCTTCCTCCGGGAATTTCTCCGCGAATTCCGCTTTGGCCAGTCCCTGCATAATGCCGAGGTGACGTTCCCGGAGCCGGGAATCCGTGCGGATTTCCAGGCCAAGTTTTTCAGCGATAATTTTGGCGGTTTGCAGTGCCCGCCCGAGATCGCTGCTGAACATGATGTCAATAGCTTTATCCGCCAGTCCCGCTGCAAGCAACTGGGCCTGCTTGATGCCATTCTCCGTCAGTGGACTGTCAAAATGGCCCTGCTGTTTTTCACTCAGGTTCCACTCGGTTTCGCCGTGCCGCACCGCAAATATTATTGTATTTTTCATAGCTTATTGGTTCTTTCAGACATTTTCTCCAGTTCGTAAGTTGATTTTAAGGTAATGATTTCCCGGATAAACATTAGAGACAAGTAACCTGCGGCAAATTCGTAAAGAAAATTATCGCGGTCTATAAAAAATGCGGACAAAATAATAATAAATGAACTGCACCATAAAACCGGAATATATCTTTTACCCCATTTTGTCTGCGTTAATTTTCGTTTTACGTCAAGCATAGTTTCGGTTTCAAGAAACTTCTCTTTAGATTCGATAAAAGCTGCGTACTGCATAGCTCCGCAAACGATACCGAAACAAAATCCTATTCCAGCAATATAAAACGACAATGGAACAGTAATATAAATAAAAAATCCACCAAAAATTCCCCATATAAAGATCAAGGCAATATTCGTTGATGGTTTCAGGGTTGTATGGATATTGCCCATTTTTCAGGCGATTGATTTACCGCAGTTATCGCAGAACTTTGCGTCAGGATCGTTCAGTTCTCCACATTCAGAACACTTTACCGATTTTTTCAGGGATGCGCCGCAATTGTTGCAGAATTTTGCGGATATGTCATTGTCGGTATTGCACTTGTGGCAGATAATCCGTTTATTGTCAGTTCCTTTGCCGTTTCGGAATCCTTCACCCGCTGCCGCAGCGACTTCCCGCAGGGTATCTCTGGTTTCGTTTGCCATATAGTTCACAACATCCTTGCCAACCGGAGCAACTTCCCCTGCCACATACCGGCTTACTTTGCCCATAAAAGCAAATTTGCAGATTGATATTCCAATTCCCAGCATCGGCATGCCGATAAACGCACACCAGAAATAACGCGGAGGACCATGAGAACCAAATGCCGAAAAAAAACTCACAATGCCAATGATGAAAAAAATAGCTCCAACGATAACAAGCAACACTCCGAGAAAGCGGAGAAACATCCTGGTTTCCTGATGATTAGGATCAATATTTTGCGACATGAGAATACCTCCCTGGAATTGTGCTAATTCACTATTTTACGAATCATATACATAATAGCAATATGGATTACGGATTTCAACCTGATGTATTTTTAACATCCGCATTTTCAGCGTAGCCAAAGCGCTAGCCCGCAAATTGCGCGAAAAGGTTGAAAAAGAAAAGGCAAACCCTTTTTAACGGATTATATTGCAATAGCTTACAAAGTAATAAATCCAAAGGTTTGCCAATGACAAAATGTAATTTAAGAATGGATATGTTTCAACGTGTGACCGGAAGAAAGTTCGCAGTAAATTTCGATGGGGGAAATATCAGCAGTGACGGAGGCTTGCTTTTACTGGCCGAACTCGACAAAAAATTAAAAATCACTTCTTCAGTGTCCAAAAATCTTGAGTCTTTTGACCATCGCCAGGCAGGAAAAATTGAACACAGCATCCATTCAATGCTCCGCCAGAGAGTCTACGGCATTGCGGCGGGTTATGAAGATCTGAACGACCACAATGAATTCTGCAATGATGAACTGATCCAGTCCCTTGTCGGCAAAGATAAAAAGCTTGCCGGAGCGTCAACGCTGAGTCGCTTCGAAAACAGCGCGAACCGTGAGATTTGCCTGTCGCTTGCCAGTGTTTTCGTTGAGAGCTTCATAAGCTCATTCAAAAAGCCGCCGAAAGAACTCATTCTTGATTTCGACGCAACCGACGACCCCGTTCACGGCGAGCAGGAGGGACGCTTTTTTCATGGCTACTATGACGAATATTGCTTTCTTCCATTGTATGTTTTTTGCGGACAACAGCTTCTTGTTCCCTACCTGCGTCCGGCGAATATCGACGCGGCAAAACACTCCTGGGCAATCCTGTCGCTCCTCGTGAAACGCTTCCGCAAAGAATGGCCGGAAGTGAAAATTATCTTCCGCGCCGACAGCGGATTTTGCCGTTGGAAAATGTTGCGCTGGTGTGAAAAGAACGGCGTGGACTACATCGTTGGAATCGCCAGGAACAAACGTTTGGAAGCAATGAGTTGCCGCTTGGCCCGCAAGGCGGAGAAAGGGTTCAACCGGACAGGGAAAAAGGCGAAATTCTTTTGCGACATTTATTACGCCGCTTCGACGTGGGACAAAAAAAGGCGCATAATTTGCAAGGCGGAACACAATTCAAAAGGAAAAAATCAACGCTACGTCATTACAAACATTCGGGGCGGCGGCAAAGAACTTTATGAGCAAGTTTACTGCGCCAGAGGCGACATGGAAAACCGCATCAAGGAACAACAGCTTGACCTCTTTGCCGACCGCACAAGCTGCCGGAATTGGTGGCCGAACCAATTCCGTCTCCTGCTTTCAAGCCTGGCGTATCTCCTCCTGGAACGCTTCAGGAACATTGCGCTTCAAGGGACCGAACTTGCAAAAGCCCAATGCGGAACAATCAGGTTAAAATTATTAAAGATCGCCGCTGTTGTCAGACGCAACACGAGGAAGATTTACGTATCGCTTTCTGAAGCTTCTCCATTCAAAAATGTCTTCACATACGCCATCGTAAAAATCGCTCTTATCGAATGAATTTTACGAGAGCCGCCCCGGCTCGCCGACAAAGAACGGGGGTTGGGGGAGTCTGTCTTTTTTTCCGAATTCACTGCAAAAAACATCAAACTGCCATGCGAAAAATAAAATTTCCCCCGCACCGCTAACTTTCAGGGGCTTCATGCAACATCCAGGCTAGGCGACTTTGGCAAGCTCACGAAGCAGCTTGCCCATTCAAGCCAAGGACAATCCTTGGTCAGTCCAGGGTTTAGCCTTGGTTTTTTGCGATAACCACGAGGCGGCTGCAGTTCAGGCCGTATTCTTTGCCGTCCAGACCACCGAAAATCTTCACCGTTTTGAATCCGGCGGATTCAAGGAGCAGTTTCAATTCCTGTCCGGTGTAAACAAAATGCCGGAATTTGAATGACTTGGACTTGCCGTCTTTCAGCAGAATCCATTCGTTGTCAACCCGGCTCCAGTCATCGACCACCTTATGACGCTGAACCAGCAGAGTGCCGTCTTCAAGTTCATTGACTGTTGAAGGCAGGAAATTTTTTGCCAGCCATTCCTTGCCGCATACGTCGACCACCAGGATGCCATCTGGTTTCAGACTGGTGTGGATATTGCGCAAAACCTTGATGTTATCTTCATGACTATCGAAATATCCGAACGAGGTAAACATGGAAACCGCCAGATCAAAAGTTTCCGGACGGATAAAGTCGCGCATATTGGAGTTGACCCATTCGACATTGCCGATATCAACAAGTTTTGCGTGTTCTATTGCTTTTCCGAGCAGGAATTGCGATAAATCCACGCCGGTTACCTGAAATCCGCGCCTTGCCAGTTCAACCGAATGCCGGCCCGGTCCACAGCACAAATCCAGAACTGCGCCCTTTGATATCCCGGTGAATTCAAGTAACTGGTCTACTTCCTCAGGCGTAGCTTCAAACCGCGACGGCGGGAACATGAATTCATACATGTCCTTCCAGAAATCTTCATTTGCAAACCAATCCATGCTAAATCCCTCCTAGGGTTCTGAAAGATTTGGTTTTGTGGGGAAGGGCAATCCTTTTAAGGAAAGTCTTTCCCTTCCCCACACCCCATCCTTTGTCAAACCTTTTTGATCTTTTATCTACCTGCGCCGCAGGCAGATAAAGTTCACAATCCAATATCTTCTCTCCAAATTCTCCGCATTTTCAGCGAAGCCAAAGCAGGCTTTAGATAAAGTGGCCAAAGTGCTGCGCGACTTTGGCAAGCTCGCGAAGCAGCTCGCCCAGTTCAGTCCAGGGCCAACCCCTTGCATTTTCAGCGAAGCGGGAAAATGCCATTCAATCTAGGGCTTGCCCTAGCGAAGTTCGATATTGAATTCCGCCGCGAGTTGCTTGCGGATTTTCTCGTAAGCGCGGTTGACTTCGTCGTCGGTAAGGGTACGTTCCGGGTTGCGGAACGTAAGGGAGTAAGCCATGCTCTTTTTACCGGCGCCGATGGCTTTTTCATCGCGGAAAATATCGAACAACTCAACTTTTTCCAGATTTTTGAGTCTGGATTTCGCGAAGAAATCCATTACCTGGATATTTTCCAGACTTTCATCCGCCACGAATGCAATGTCGCGGCTGGTGGCGGGGAAATGCGGAATTTCCCGATAGACTATTTTTTCCGGATCGATTGCAAGAATGGCGTCGAAATCGAGCAGGGCAATGAACAGCGGATGCTGGAGGCGCATGCCGTTAGTATATTTTTTCGCGACTTCGCCGAAAGCTCCCACGGAAACCCCGCCGATAATCATTTCAGCGGCGCGGCCGGGAACAAAATTACCGCTTTCACAGCTTTTGAATTCAACTCCTGACAATTTCCGGTGTCCGCAAAGCGTTTCCAACAGCCCTTTAAGGTCGTAGAAATCAAGTTCGCTTTCCAGTTCGGCGGAGAAGCGTTCGGGATGGCGGCGGCCGGTAAGGGCAATTGCCAGTTCGATATGTTCTTCCGGGAACAGTTGAGGATTGCCGCAGTAAACGCGGCCGGCTTCGAATAATGCGAGTTCCTTGTTGCCATGAGAAATATTGTGTTCCACGTTGCGGAGCATTCCGGAGAACAGCGACGGACGCATGTAACCCTGATCGGCGCTGATCGGGTTATCGATCACCACCAGATCGGATTCCTGGAAACGGGTGTCAAGCAGGGCCGACTTCAAATCAGTTTGGCTGTAATTCATGCACTCGCTCAAGCCGAGGGAAATAAGTTCGTTGCGGAGCTTTTCCGCTTTGTAATATGAGTCTTCCTGAATCGGCGGAAGCGACGCGACGGCAACCGGGGTAACCGGGACTTTGTCGAGTCCGTGGATTCTGACAACTTCCTCGGCAAGGTCGGCCTGGCGTTCCAGGTCCAGACGGAACGACGGCGCGGTAACCAGACAACTTTCGGCGCAAACATTGTCAACATTAAGCTGAAGCCTTTTGAAAATGTCAACAATTTCTTCACTGGTGATTTCCGGAATTCCGAGCAGGCTTTTCACCGATGCAAAATTACATGTAACCTTCGGCAGTTCCGGGGCTTTTCCCTGAACGTCCACAAGTCCGCTGACAAGTTCGCCGCCGGCCAGTTCCAGAATCATTGCGGTGGCGCGGTCACTGGCGGTTTCCGCCATTTCGAAATCAACTCCGCGCTCGAAACGGTAGGATGAATCGCTGGAAATTTGCAGTTCGCGCGAACTCTCCCGGATATTCGTCCGGTTGAAAACGGCGCTTTCAAGCAACACTTCGGTGGTGGCGCCGGTTACACCGCTGTGTTCGCCGCCCATGATCCCGGCCAGACAAACCGGTTTTTCGGCGTCGGCAATCACCAGACAGCGTTCATCAAGTTCGTGTTCGTCTTCGTCCAGAGTGATGATTTTTTCGCCTTTCCCGGCGCGGCGGACAACGATTCGGCCTTCGGCCAGCAGGTTCCGGTCAAACGCATGCAAAGGATGCCCGAGTTCGTGAAGAACGAAATTGGTAATGTCGACTACATTGTTGATCGGGCGCAGTCCGATGCTGATCAGCCGTTTTTGCAGCCATTCCGGACTTTCCTTGACCGTAACATTCTTGATAACCCGCGCGGTATATCGCGGACACAGTTCCTTGTCTTCGACAGTTACCAGATTCGCGGTATCGATGGCCTTTTCAGGACCGCTTATCTTGAATTCAGGGAATTTTAGCTTGCAGCCGGTCAGCGCGGCGATGTCACGGGCAATGCCCCAGTGCGACAACCAGTCTGGCCGGTTCGAGGTAATTTCCAGCTCAAGAACTGTATCCGGCTTGAAAAGTTCGGCTATTGACGTGCCCAGTTCCAGATCCGAGTCGAGTTCCATGATCCCGGCATGTTCGTCGTCGAGTCCGAGTTCACGGCTGCTGCACATCATCCCGAAGGATTCCATGCCGCGCAGTTTACACTTCTTGATCGGGAAGTCCTTGCCGCTTTCCTTGTCAACGAATACCGTGCCGATAGTGGCCAGGGCAACCTTTTTTCCGGCGTCGCAGTTGGGCGCGCCGCAGACAACCTGCAAAATTTCACTGCCGGAATTTACTTTGCATACGGAAAGTTTATCGGCGTCCGGATGCGGGTTGCGTTCCAGGATTTCGCCCACCACGACACCCTCGGGGATTTCCCCAAGCACGTGAATGCCTTCCACTTCTATTCCCGCCATCGTCAGCTTGTCGGCCAACTCCTGCGTGGAGAATGGAATGTCGATGTATTCCGCCAGCCAGTTGCAAGAAATTTTCATTGCCGTATATCGTTAATTATCTGGTTAAAATTGTTCGAGGAACCGCACGTCGTTTTCGTACAGGAGCCGGATATCGTTGATGCGGTACCGGATCATGGCGATACGTTCCACGCCCATTCCCCAGGCGTAACCGCTCCACACTTCGGGATCGTAGCCCACGTTCTTGAGTACGTTGGGATCCACCATGCCGGCGCCGGAAATTTCGATCCAGCCGGAATTTTTACAGATCCGGCAGCCTTTTCCCTTGCACATGATGCAGGAAAAATCGTATTCCACGCTCGGTTCGGTGAACGGGAAAAAGTGCGGACGCAACCGGATAGCCACTTCCGGGCCTAAAAGCTCGTGGGCGAACTGGGAAAGTACGCTTTTCAAGTCAGCCAGCGAGACTCCCTTATCGATGTATAAGCCTTCGACCTGATAAAAATTCATACTGTGAGTGGCATCGGGCGTATCGCGCCGGAAACATCGTCCGGGAGCAACTATCCGCACCGGCGGCTCATGTTTTTCCATCACCCGGATCTGCACGGTGGAAGTCTGGGTGCGAAGCAAACGCCCGTCATCAAAATAGAACGTGTCCAGCGGATCGCGCGACGGATGGTCGTGATCGGTATTCAGCGCATCGAAATTGTGGTAAACTGTTTCGATGTCCGGGCCATCGGCCACGATGAAGCCCATGCGCCGGAAAATCCTGACACAGTCATCGATTACCATACTGATCGGGTGCTTTTTCCCGAGCTTCCATTTTCTGCCGGGCAATGTTACGTCGATTGCGTCCTTCGGGCCGGAAGCGCTTTCCAGCCGTGTCTTGGCGTCGTCCAGCAGTTCCTGGAAACGGTTCTTCGCCGTGTTAAAGGCACGGCCGGTTTCCGGGCGTTCTTCCGGGGGGACGTTTTTCATTTCGCTGCTGAGCGCCGGGAATAGTCCTTTGCGCCCGAATATTTCGATCCGGACGGCTTCTACCGCCGCTTCATCGGCGGCGGCAAGGAGCTGTTTTCCGGCGGTGTCAATGGCCGCGTTCAGTTTTTCGACAATCGCGTTAGGCATTGTCAGCCACTCTTGAAAGTTGTGAAAGGTTCCGGACGGGGCGGGCCTTATTTCGCCTGGACTTTTTCCACCAGCGCTTTAAAGGCTTCGGCGTCGTTTACGGCCAGATCAGCGAGAACCTTGCGGTTCAGGTCGATCCCGGCTTTCTTGAGACCGTTGATAAAGCTGCTGTAGTTGGTGCCGAGTTGACGGCAGGCCGCGTTGATCCGCACGGTCCAGAGACGCCGGAACTGGCGTTTCTTCAGTTTACGGCCGACATACATGTGGGCCATCGCCTTGTCAACGGCGTCCTGTGCGGTCCGGATGTTTTTACTTGAAGCGCCGTAGAATCCTTTAGCTTGTTTAAGGACGCGTTTGCGGCGTTTACGTGAAGCTGGTGCATTAGTGCTGCGTGGCATGATAGTTTCTCCTCATGAAAAGTTTTTAAGAATTGTCCGGTACAGAAGCTCTATGCGTATGGCAGAGACGCTTTAACCCGCTTCATTTCAGTGGATTTGATTTCCGCGTCCTGACCGAGACGGCGTTTCCGTTTCGAGGTTTTCTTTCCGAGGATGTGGCGTCCGCCGGCACGCTTGTGCATGTATTTGCCGGTGCCTGTTTTTTTCACGCGTTTAGCCACGCATTTTCTGGTCTTCATCTTCGGCATCGTTAGTACTCCTTGTTTTGCAAGTTTCGATTAACACTGGTAAGGCCGATGCCCGGCCCTGGCTCAGTGGTGATGGTTCCCAAGCGGCGCGAAATTCACCGAGATATTGCGTCCCATCAATTTTGGTTTATTTTCAGCAAACCCGTGTTCCTTAAGGGCTTCAGTAACTTTTTCAATAAGCACAAAACCCATATCCTTGTGGGCCATTTCACGGCCCCGGAACATAAGCGTAATCTTTACTTTATATCCTTTTGAGAGAAATTCAATAGCATGATTCACTTTATAATCATAATCATGCTGGTCGATGCTGACCCTGAATTTCACTTCCTTGACTTTATTGGCGTGCTGGTGCTTACGCTGGTCCTTCAGTTTTTTCTTCTGTTCGTAGCGTAATTTACCGAAATCCATAACCCGGATAACCGGAGGTTTGGCTTCGGGAGCAACCGCAACTAAATCGAGCCCCACTTCATTTGCTTTGGTTCTGGCTTCCGTGAAAGCAACCACTCCAACCTGTTCGCCTTCATGATCAATTAACCTTACATTCTTGCCCTTGTAAGTGGGATCATTCGGTTTAATTAAAATAGCGATACGTATTCCTCCTCATTGTTACTGGTAACGCTTTTAAACTGCAATAAAAGATTGCATATACAATAATATATTATATCAAAGATGCTTATCAATATCAAGTTGCAATTTTTCCGCCAAATCATCCAGGCTCATTTCGCCCAGCTGATCTTCGCGGCGCGACCTGACCGATAAGGTTCCCGCTTCCGCCTCGCGTTCCCCGATAATCGCCATATAGGGAATCCTGGCATGCCGGGCGTCCTTGATTTTCGAGCCAACGCTTTCCGAGCGCAAATCCATTTCCACCCGGAAACCTTTTTGCCGCAGCGACTTGAACATTTCTTTGGCATATTCGTGCTGATTCTCGGTGATCGGCAGAATCCGGAGCTGTTCCGGGGCGATCCACAGCGGGAAACTTCCCGCGTAGTGTTCGACCAGCAACGAGAAAAACCGCTCGAACGAACCCAGCAACGCCCGGTGGACCATATACGGACGGTGACGGTTCCCGTCTTCGCCCACGTAGGTCATGTCGAAGCGTTCCGGCAGGTTGAAATCGAACTGAATGGTGGAAGTCTGCCACTCACGGCCGAGGGCGTCCTTCAGTTTCAGGTCGATCTTCGGACCGTAAAACGCGCCGCCGCCTTCGTCGACTTCGATGTCCATTCCGGCCTTGTCCACTGCTTTTTCCAGCGACTTCAACGCGGTTTCCCAGCGTTCCGGGTCGCCAACGGCTTTTTCCGGACGGGTAGCCAGATATGCCTTGAGGTTCTTGAAACCCATTGCGTCCCAGATGAACAGGCAGAACTGCAAAACTTCGTAAATTTCATTCTCGATCTGTTCCGGGGTGCAGATGATGTGGGCATCATCCTGAGTGAAGCCGCGGACCCGTGAAAGTCCGTGCAGCACGCCGCTTTTTTCGTAACGGTATACGGTTCCGAGTTCGGCCCAGCGCAACGGCAGTTCGCGGTATGAACGGATGCGCGATTTGTAAATTTCGATGTGGAACGGGCAGTTCATCGGCTTCACGAAATAGTCGGTTCCGTCGATGTCCATCGGCGAATACATGCCTTCTTTATAGAAATCCAAGTGTCCGCTGGTTTCCCACAGCTCGGAACGTCCGATGTGCGGGGTGTACAGAAGCTCGTAGCCGTTCCGGTAGTGCTGGTCGCGCCAGAAAGTTTCGATGATATGCCGAATCAGCGCGCCTTTCGGGTGCCAAAGTACCAGGCCGGGGCCGACTTTATCGGAAAATCCGAACAGTTCCAGTTCGGTCCCGAGTTTCCGGTGGTCGCGCTTTTTGGCTTCTTCGATCTGCATCAGGTGTTTTTTCAGTTCCTTGCGGTCGGCGAACGCGGTTCCGTAGATGCGCTGGAGCATCGGGTTGGTTTCCTTGCCGCGATAGTACGATCCGGCAATCGACAGCAAAGTAAATGCACCGACTTCCGAGCTGTTTTCCACGTGCGGACCGCGGCAGAGGTCGCAGAACTCGCCCATTTTGTAGAACGTGATCTGCTCGCCTTCGGGAACGTCGGCCAGCCGCTCGAGCTTGTAAGACTGATCGCGGTCTTTAAGGAACTTTTCGGCTTCCTCGCGGGACATCTCGATTTTCTCGAACGGCAAATTCTGATTTTTCAGCTTGTTCATTGCGCCTTCGATTTTCTTCAGGTCTTCCGGGACCAGCCGGTATTCCATATCGAAGTCGTAATAAAATCCGGCGTCGGTGGCCGGGCCGATATCGAATTTGGTATCGGGAAACAATTCCTGTACGGCCGCCGCCATCAGGTGCGCGGCGCTGTGCCGGATCGTTTCCAGAGGATATTTACTCATTTTTCAATCTCCGATTTTCAATTCAAAAGGAAAATAATGTAGTCGCGCATGACAATAACTCAAACCGCCTCGGGCAATTTCCCCGCTAAATATTCCGAAAAATCCGGAATTTGCGGTTGCAAAACCCAAAATTCGTGGTAATTTCCTGATTCGTTTTGTGACTAAATTTAATTTCATTTATACAAGAGGTGAAGCATGAGCAAAGTATGCGACATATGCGGAAAAAGACGGGCCACCGGCGGCTCCATTACCCGTAAAGGTTTGGCGAAAAAGGCTGGCGGTATCGGTATGCACGTGGTAAAAAACGTCAAGCGCGTTTTCCATCCCAACGTCCAGAATGTTAAAGTACAAACCGCAAACGGCGTAAAGCGGATGAAAGTTTGCACTTCCTGTATCCGCTCCGAAAAAGTCAAGAAAGCCTGACCTTTCAAGACAATGATTTACAAACCGCCGGACGCCATCAGGTTTCCGGCGGTTTTTTAATGGAGAAAATCCAAAATCCGAATTTCGAAATATGAAATGTTTTAAATATTCTGAATTTTAATCATTTGAATTTGTTTCGAGCTTCGGATTTCGAGTTTCGAATTTACAGTAAAAGGGATAAACGATGCCGGATAAGATTGTAAAAGTGGCGGCGGTCAAATGCGAGACGTATCAACCTGAACTTCTGCGGGAAAAAATTACTCAAGCTGTAAATGCGGCTGGCGGATTTCCTGAAAAAATAAAACCCGGCGCAAAAATTCTGATCAAACCGAATATGCTTACCGCGAAATCTCCCGAGGAAGCCACAACCACGCATCCGGAATTCATCCGCGCGGTGATAAAGGTTCTGCGCGATCACGGCATTGCCGACATTACCGTGGGCGACAGTCCCGCCGGAAACCATGAGTGGAAAAAGCTATGGACCGAAACCGGCATTATGGCAATGGCGGAGGAGGAACAGGTGGAGCTGTTGCCGTTCGAGCAGGTGAAACGGGTGGAAACTTCCAAGGGACGCACACTTCCGGTACTCAAACAACTTGACGATTTCGACGCCGTTATTTCCCTTCCCAAGCTGAAAACCCACATGCTCACGAAAGTTACCGGCGCCGTGAAAAATTCTTACGGGTTGATTGTGGGACTTGCCAAAAGCAGCTTTCACGGTGATTTCCCGTCGCCCCGGAAAATGTCGGAATTCGTGGCGGAGTGCTACCGGCTGTTGAAGCCGGACTATGTTCTGATGGACGCCATTCTCTGCATGGAAGGCGATGGTCCGTCCGGAGGTGATCCGTATTCCGCCGGACTTATTTTCGCAGGGCCGGATGGCGTAGCGATAGATGTTTGCGCCTGCGGAGTTTACGATTACAAGCCCGATGAAATTCTTTCGCTCAAATGTGCCGGGGAATCCGGAGCGGGAATCAACGATATCGAGCTGATCGACAAAACCGGCGACGGTTGGGACGTGGTGGAAGCAACGCATTGCAAACATTCAAAATCCGATTTCCTGTCGAAAATCCCGGAACCGCTGTTCCTGCTTTTCACCCTGATCGAAAACTCGCGTCCTTGGATCAATACCGATGTCTGTATAAAGTGCGGCATCTGCGCCAAGGCGTGCAGTCAGAAAGCAATCGAGGCAAAACCGGGCAATGGATTCAAAGTAAAGGGGCGCAAGTGCGTACTCTGCATGTGCTGTATCGAAGCATGCCCGGTAACCGCGATCAAGCTCCGCGCCGGATGGTTCTGGCGCACTTTCATCCAGCCGTAATCAGAACACCCGGTTGCCGTAACCGCCAGCGAAATCGCTGAGGTGATGGATATGGATCTGCTGTTCCTCAAGCAGGCATTCAATCACGTTGCGGATTGACAGTATCGCAACTATCTTCGAGTCTTCATCCAGCACCGGTATGTGGCGGATATGCTTCCGGGTCATCACCTTCATTACATAATTGACGTCGTCATCGATCTTGCACACGATCAGGTCACGGGTCATTGCGTCCTGTACTTTGGTTTCCCGGAAATCATCGTTGGTGCAGCATTCTTTAAGGATGTCGCGCTCGGAAATGATACCGGTGTACTGCAATGGTTCGCTTTCCGGATCGACCACCAGCATGGCGCCAAGGCCGTGTTCGCAGAGTTTTTCCGAAACTTCCTTGAGAGTAGCAGTTTCCGGAACGGTTACAAGGTTCTGGGTCCGCTTGCGCTCGGCGAGTATTTTTTTTACTTTCATAATGCACCCCCTTGTTAATTCATCCCTGATATTATTATAACGTGGACAGGGATTTACGGCAAGGGTGAAAGGAGAGTGAAGAGTGAAGAATTATGAGTTAAGATATATGGGTATCTCTAAAAATTGACTTTCATGGCGAAGGCGTATGATTTTTTGATTCTTGCGAGAAGCCGGGAACGGAGGCGTAGCCTCAAGCTACGTCGAGTTCCTGCGACAAAGCAGGAACAAAAAAGAACCGCCTGGAGTCGAAACTGCAATTATTAGAGGTGCCCATATTGCTCGAAAACTTCAGTCCAGGGATAATTCCCGGGCGCGGGGAGCGGCTTCCGGCCAGTTGGCGAGAAGTTCTTCGGCGTTGCCGTGGGCATAATCGGAAAACTCGAACCCCGGACACACCACCGCCGCGAAAAGTCCCCAGTTGCCGGGGGTGCGGTCAGCAAGGACGGCGGCCTGCCATACTCCGGCGGGAATTATGCTCTGGTTTGTCTCTCCGCCGGCAAAATCCGGCCCGATGCGGCGTTCTTCCCAGTGTCCGCCGGGAAACAGCAGCAGTTGAATTGCCGGAGTTCCGGCGGTATAAATCCATAGTTCATCGCTGTCCACCCGATGCCAATGTGAGAAATCGTTGTGAGTCATCAGGTAGTTGATGGAGGTTCCGCAGACGTGTGGCGCGGGGGTTTTCGCGAATATTTTCGACTTGTAAATTTCCCGAAAGTAACCGCCTTCATCCGCGTGCGGTTCCAGTTGCAGAGTACGGATAACTTCTTCAGCTGTCATGATTTCACCGCAGTTTAAGTTTAAAAACGTTTTGGTCGAGCATCCTGGATAAATAATCGAGCAGTTCCCGGCAGCACGGTTCCGCTTTCGGCCAGGGGATTTCCAGCCAGCGTTCCGCGAATTCGGCGGCATCGGCAACCTGCAGGTATAGTGGAAGTTTGTTTCCATGCTTGCTCCCGGCCAGCCGTTTTACCGCCATAATAACCTCATTGACGGTATCGGCGGCAGGCACGAAACCGGGCAACACCGACATTTCCGTGACGGGAGGATTCAAATCGAGCATATCTACAAGTTTGACCAGCCGCAAAGTAATTTTTATCGCGGGAAAAAGTCTGCTTACACCACTTATCCCGATGATCCCGGAATCGAGCATTTTGCTTGTATTTTCACTGAGCCCCTCTTTGATCGCATCAGGTGAAACCAGCCACGGAGTTTTGTTGTTGCGGCGGCTTTCCGGGGGGGGAGCAACGAGTCCTGAAACCGGCATTTTGTGTTCGCGGTAGTGCCGTGCGAGTTCGAGAAAAAAATTAGGGACGGCGGATTTGATTCCGAGACTTTCAGCGGCCTGCAATACCCGGCCGGTAAGGTCTTCAAGTTTTTTACCGGAGAGTCCGAGATGTTTCCGGATCACTGTTGAAACGGTTTCCGGTTTTGACTCGATTTCGTTTTCCGCGCCTTCGTTGCGGAGCCGGAAACTTTCGGCGGCGTCCGGATAACCGGTGTTTTCCAGGATTTTGACGACCAGACCGTTGATGTCGCTGACGGAGAAAGTGCGTTCCTGGTTTTCCGGGGCGCGCAGGGCATATTCCACGGAGAGGGCGATGTCTTCGGCGATCCAGACTTCGCGAATCCCGGCATCGAGGCAACTGTTGATAATTCTGCCCTGGAGTTCTTCGGTTTCGAACTCGATCCGGTTTCCGTCAACCGTAATCAGCTGGATTGAGTTGTCGGAAAGCTTAATCATTACCTGATAGTTCCCATTGACCGAATTTCATCTATAAACTGGTCGATGTCCTTGAATTTCTTGTAGACTGATGCGAAGCGGACATACGACACTTCATCGATTTCCTTGAGTTCGTTCATAACCCGATTGCCGATTTCGGTACTGATTACCTCACGTTCAAAATCAGATTCGAGTCCGGCGATGACCCTGGCTACGAGATCGTCGATTTGTTCCTGACTGACCGGGCGTTTCCGGCAGGCCAGTTCGATGCCGTGGCGGAGCTTATCGCGGTCAAAATCTTCGCGGCGGTCGTCGTTTTTCTTGATGACCTTGAGTTCGGCCTGGATAATGCCTTCGTAGGTGGTAAAACGGTGACCGCAATTCAGGCATTCGCGGCGGCGGCGGACACCCGCGCCCTCCTTGGTTGAGCGCGAATCTACAACTTTATCGTCTTCACAGGTACATCTGGGACATCGCATCGTGAATTCCTCGCGGCAGATAGTTTAAATTTATATCTGGTAACATTAAAACCGATTCCGGCATTTGCAAGGCGGCCATAAGCCGTGAACTAGAGATTTTTACCGGTGAAATGATACGCGGCGGGGCAGATGGAGCAGCGCGGCATGTTTTCAAAATCATCGCGCATCCGGCGACGGAGTTCCCGCATTTTTTCGCCATTCCAGATTTCCTTTACGCTCTGCTCCCGGACATTCCCCACGATCATGTTCAGGGTGAGGTCAAGACAGCAGAAACCGACGTCGCCGTTCTGAAAAATGAGCATTTGGAGCAGCGGGTGGGAACAATATCCGCGTTCAACGCTGTCGATTTCGAATTCGCCTGACTCGTTTTCGCGATACCAGCGGTTGGCAGGATTTTCCGGGAGGAATCTCCTGATAAGCTCCGCGGAGTGTTTACGCAGGTCCACCCAGATGAATTCAAATCCGAATTCATCAATGCCAAGTTCATTCGAGAGTTCACATATGGCGGCCAATTTATTTTCATTCTGCTTGAGGATCAGCGCCTGCATCACCAGCTTCGGGGTCGTCCGATGGTGTTCGTTACGTATTTCCACCATCCATTTGACCGCCTGCTTCAGTTTAGCAAGGTCACCTTGCCGGCGATATGCCTCGTAGGTTTCCTGATCGGCGCCGTCGCAGGAAATCCTGATTTCATTAATCCCGCAGGTGATCAGTTTTTCCGCGTCATGACGGGTCTCAATCATATTCAGGTTGGTGTCGAGAAACACATACAGGTCTTTTGATACGGCATATTTAACCAACTCATGGAACCTGGGATGAAGCAGGCTTTCGCCGAATGCGTGAAGCCCGAGCACACTCGTTCCCCCGGCAGCTATCTCATCCACCAGCGAACGGAAAAAGTCAGGATCAACCAGACCGGGCTCGCGGACGTGGCTGTGGCTCCCGGTGGGGCAAAGCGGACAATTCAGGTTGCAGTAGTTTGCCATTTCGATGGTGACCATCGCGGGGAATGCCGGAACTTCATAGGATTTTGAATTTATAAGTTTCCGGGACAGATAACTATAATAACGCCGTTTCAACTCCCGCCAGGGGTGACGATGGAGGCGGCAGATGAATTTCCAGAGTTTGCCAGCTTTCATATAAATCCTTTCCAATTCATGTCTAATTTAGTACGACTGCGGAAAAAATAAATATTATTCCTATTTAAAATACCAAAGATTAATGAAATCACTTGATATTGAGAGTGATTACTAATATTATAAATAGTCATGGAGGACAACTATGGATATACAGGAATTAAAACAGCATTGGGACAAGTTTGGTCAGGAAGACCCCATGTGGGCGATTATGACCGACCCGGAAAAAAAGGGCGGTAAATGGGACCCTACCGATTTCTATGCCACCGGCAAACAGGAAATCGGAGAAATAATGGACTATATCCAGAGTTGCGATTTTGAGATTGGTTACGCCAAGGCGCTTGATTTCGGTTGCGGCATGGGACGCTTGACCCAACCGCTTTGCGAGTATTTTGAAAAAGTGGAAGGGGTTGATATCGCTCCGTCCATGATCGAACTTGCCAACAAGCACAACCAATATCCCGACAAGTGTAATTACCAGGTGAACGAAGACAACTTAAGCCTCTTCTCCGATGGTGAATTCGACTTCGTTTATTCAGACATCGTGCTTCAGCACATGGAGCCGAAGTACGCGCAGCAATATATCAAGGAATTTCTCCGGATACTAAAACCGGACGGCGTAATAATCTTCCAGCTGAACATTCCTCACAAGAGCAAAGTCAAGGATTTAATCAAAAGCCTGATTCCTGATTCTTTCTACCAGTCATACCGGAAACTCAGGTACGGCAATCAACCCCTGATGGAAATGCACGGCA
The DNA here is from genome assembly GCA_963678815.1 of Victivallales bacterium. Lineage (GTDB taxonomy): Bacteria > Verrucomicrobiota > Lentisphaeria > Victivallales. The sequence goes on along the minus strand of OY787460.1, from coordinate 92,939 downwards.
TGGAAAAGCAGGAAGTCGTTGACTTTGTCGAAAGTTCCGGCGCAAAAGTTATCGACGTCCTTGAAGGCAAAGGCGGCGGCTGGGACAGCTTCTTCTATACCGTCCGCAAAGCCTGATTTTCCCCTGCGGCATTGAAAAGAAAAGACACAGCTGAAGCTGTGAACTCCAACAGATTTCCATCAAACAGTATGTTTGGATCGAGTGGCCGGGTTGTTTTACGAACCCGGCAAAGTCGTGAAACAATTTGCCCATTCAAGCCGGGGACAATCCCCGGCCAAACAGTGTGTTTGGATCGAGTGGCCGGGTTGTTTTACGAACCCGGCAATTTCAGTCCGGGAACACTCCCCGAGTAGCCCGCTTTTGCCGAAAGCGGGTATAAAAAACACAGCTAAAGCTGTGAACTCCAACAGTTTCCCGCTGGAATCGCGAAGCATTCCGGCAGTTTCAATCCAAGGACCATCCTTGGCTGTGAACAACAGATTTCTCTTATCCCAAAGCCTAAAGCCTGAAACCTAACTTCAATCCCGCTGGATTTTTTTTGATTCTTCAAGCATGCGTTCAATCGGGATTTTGGCTTTTACGCGAATATCTTCCGGCATGGAAATTACGTGTTCCATGTTCTCCAGGGCGTAAATGATGTCGGGCAGCCGGATCAGCTTCATGAAAGGACATGTGGCCTGCTCGGAAATATGGATGAACTGCTTTTCCGGGTTTTCCTTCTGCAACCGGTGGATGAGTCCCATTTCGGTGGCTACGATCATCTGTTTGGCATCAGATTTTTTCGCGAATCCGCACATGCCGCCGGTGCTGAGCACTTCGTCCGCCAGTCTCAAGGCTGAAAGCGGTGATTCCGGGTGAATGAGCACGAGCGCTCCGGGGTATTCCTCTTTGCGTCTTTTGACCATTTCAGGGGTGATTCTAAGGTGGGTCGGGCAGTATCCCGGCCAGAGATACATTTTACGTTTGGTTTGTTCCTGGACATAAGTGCCAAGGTTGGTGTCAGGCACAAAAATAATCTCCTGGTCCTCGGGAAGATTCTGGACGATTCCCAGCGCGTTCGCCGAGGTTACGCAAATATCGCTTTCGGCTTTGGCTTCGGCGGTACTGTTCACATAGGTGATAACCAATGCGCCGGGATGTTCCTCCTTCATTTTCCGGATACCTTCGGCGTCCGCCATGTCGGCCATCGGACATCCGGCTTCCATGACCGGGAGCAGCACGGTTTTTTCCGGGGAGAGGATATGGGCGGTTTCCGCCATAAATTTAACTCCGCAGAACACAATCACATCGGCGTCCGTGTTGTTTGCCTTGATGCTCAGTTCCAGCGAATCGCCATTGAAGCCGGCCACTTCCTGAACTTCCCCGAGCTGGTAGTTATGAGCAAGAATAACGGCGTTACGTTCTTTCCTGAGCTGGTTGATGCGTTCTATCATCGCTTTATTTTCTGATTGAATGTCCATTTTCTTATTCCTTACAAATATGATAAACAATTATGGTTAAGAAGTTACCATTCCAGGATGGAAACGCAACCTTTTTCCGGGAAATTTCCTGATTTTAATCAAATCATTCATTGTCTTTCTCCTGGTTGACGGGGATTTCCTTGCTGCCGCAGGAGAGAAAAATCAGGTTCGGCAATTCCCTGATGAAATCCAGGTTTTTAACCTTTGCGGGAAGATTAAGCCTTTCGAGGGTATCGATTTCAGCCAAAGGGGTAAAGTCGGTGACCTTATTGCATCCCTGGAGTTCGAGAATACGGAGCGGATTGTCGGTCAGCGGTTCTAGTGACTCAATCGGGTTGTTCGAGCAGTTTAGCGCTTGCAGGAAATTATCTTCCAGGGGGTTCAGGCTGGTAATCCTGTTGTTGCTGCAGTCCAGGAATTCCAGTTCCATGCCTTTCAGGGGGGAAAGGTCGCGGACCTTGTTTCCCGAGCAGTCGAGATAATTCAATGAAATACCCCGGAGCGGTTCGAGCGAATCGAGTCCGAAATTGGTGATATTGAGTTTTTTCAGGTATTTGGTTTTCGCGGTCCAGGCAAGCAATTCACGGCCGACCTTACTGGGCAGGGGCTGATGCTGATACTGGAGAATCCGCAGTATTATATAAGTGTCCGGATTGGAATTGAATATCTCCGGGAAAAGCCTGAACGCCTGTTCATAGTGTCCCTGCTGCCAGAACATCCTGGCCTTGACCTCGTTTTCATGGGTTTGAAGCTGGTTCCAGCGCTCACGGGTGTTCTGGTAGGAATCCACCCCTACGAACACCACCAGCATAATCAGAATAATACCGAAAAAAGTCGACGCCATCAGGTGTCGCTTCAGAAACAGCAGGAATCTTTTGAAAACGCTGGCTTTTTCCGCCACGGTTGCGAAGCCTCCCATGTAGGCGAAAATGTCTTCGCGGATTTCCTCGACGCGCTGATAACGTTCGTCGGGGTTTACCGCCATTGCCTTGAGGATCACGGCCTCGATTGCTCCGGGTATGTCGGAATCGGGATTCCGGAGCCGGGGAGGAATGATATTGCCCTGCATGGTGTCGGTCAGGATCTGCTGGATTTCCTGTCCTTCCAGCGGTTTTGCCCAGGTTACCATGGTGTAGAGCATGGCTCCGAGGGCATAAATATCGGTCCGGATGTCTTTGTCCCGGTTTCTGCCGGCGGCCTGTTCCGGGGCCATGTAACCGGGAGTCCCTTTGGTAACGCCGTCCATGGTTACCTGCCGGTTTTCGGTGGCGGGATTTGACTGTGGAGCACTTTCGGCATAAGGCTCGTCTTCCCGGCCGATAACTTTGGCAAGGCCCCAGTCGAGGAGAAGCACTTCACCGTAGTCGCCGATCTGGATATTCTCGGGTTTGAGGTCAAGATGGATTACCCCTTTGGAATGGGCGAACGCAACGGCGTTGCAAACTTTAATGAAAATCCGCAGCAGCCGCAGCAAATCATAACTATCGATAAAGTTTTCATCATGTTCGCGCAATTTCTGGAGTACAATCGCCAGGTTTTCGCCTTTGAGCAGCTTCATGGTAAAATACGGCGATCCGGAAGCATCGATGCCGATATCATGCACTGGCACGATATTCGGATGTTCCAGGCCAGCGGTTATCCGGGCTTCCTGGACAAACCTTGTAAGGTCTGAATCTGAACGGTTTTTAGCGTCAGGAATGATAGCCATGGCCACATCGCGGCTGGTGTCCTTGTCATGCACCTGCAACACGGTTTTCATGCCGCCGTAGCCGATGCTCTTGATAAATTTGTACTTGTTCGGAGGCTTTGCGGTAAGCGACTTGATCGCTTCCACATTGAACACCTCCTGCGTCAAGTCATTGAGTTTCAGCGTCCGGCTGGTGTGGTCGGACACCCTTACCTGGTCGTCCGGGTCCAGGAATATCTGGGTATCTTCAAAGAGCTTATGTTTTTCTGATTTATCCATTGCGCTTTCATTATTATATATAACTGTCTCCGTATCCTATCCGGAAACGGAGTTTTCCTGAAATGTATTCGATTAAAGCCAACAATCCAGTTTTAAAATAAATTTTCTTATTTTTAACCTGCGCGGAAAATGTCTGGCTGAAGCGTTGAAAATATACTTATTTCATGCTCAATATAAACTAATTTTAATATATATTTTTCATAATTGGATAAAATATAACATTAAAATAACATAAATTCTCTTGACTTTTATTAAAAAACCGGTTATAATTAGATCAACAAATACAAAAAGGCAGCCAATGAATAGTAAAATCATCCTTCTATGGATTTCCGTGTTGTCGCTTTCGTCATTCTGTCTTGACGGTAGCGAAATTAAACCGCCAAAAGTTGATTTGACTCCCTGTAAAATTCCGCCGAAAGTCGACGGCAAACTTGATGATGCCTGCTGGAAGAACGCTTATACCTGTAAGGAATTTTACCTGTATAAAAATCCCGGGGAACGGGTTAAGGATACGGTTTTGAAAGTTACCGCCGACCCGGAATACCTCTATTTCGGGGTGAAGTGTTTCCACCCTGCCCCGAAAGACATGAAGGTTACCCAGCTTCAAAATAATCAGGGACGCGTTTTTGGTGACGAATGTGTGAAAATGTTGATCAATCCCGGTCTTGACGAACCGAAAATATTCCGTTATGTACTTAATCCGGCGAATACCTCGAAACTGAATAATCAGATAGGAAAAAGTCCGAAATGGAAATTCCGCCAGATTTCCTGGCCATCGGCCACTAATATCGATACAGACGGCTGGAGTGCTGAAATAGCCGTTCCGCTGGTTTATCTGGCGGCATACGGCGACCTGTCAAAGTTCCGGATGAACCTCTTCCGGCGGCGGATAGATGTTGTCCGGGATTCGAACGGCGTGGTGGTTGACGAAAAAGACAATCTCAGGAACTGGGCGCCGCTCTACCAGAGGTGGATCGAGGAAGAAAACCAGGCAAGAATCGCCGGACTCGGCAAGATCATGAAGGGCAGAGCCTTTCTCGCGGCAATCCGGAAAGCGTCAATTTCGGAAATTTACCAAAAAGACGGGAAAAACTTTATCGACGTGAAAATGACGCTGATGCCGCTTACCCACAAAAGCGGCTGGGTAACGGTAAAAGTGGAAGATTGCCCGGAGAAAGGCAAAGCAACGGCCCGGATAAAAAAAATCCGCTGTTACCGCTCTTACAACGACGTGAAATTCACCTTGCCGGTGGCGGAAATCGGGCCGCGCGAAATAAAAATAACCGTATATGATAAAAAAACCGGCGGCGTGATGGAGAAAAAGGTGCTTGCCAGCAAGATCCAGATGCGCGCGTTTCTCGACCGCACTTATTACACTACCGAAAAACAAGCAGGGATTTCCTGTGAGATAACTTATCCCGGAAAGAATGTCAAAGGAAAACTGACCCTTGCCAGCGCTGATGGAAAAATCAAAAAGGAAATCGAAGTAAATTCACTGCGCCCGGAAATGTCGCTACCGCTGGAGAACGTGGCGCTGGGAAGCCACCGGCTCAAGCTGATTTTCAGCATTGCCGGCAGGGAAATTTTTAAAACCGGCCTGACTCTGCGGAAGCTTGCTCCAAAACCCGGCCTGGAATGGAAAGTTGACCGGGTAAACCGGGTAATCCTTAAAAACGGCAAACCGTTCCTTCCTTTCGGGGTGTGGGGACACTGTACTGAAAAAATGCTGAAGGAGTATCAGGAACTCGGACTGAATATGATTGCCCCGATGGGACTCAAATATATCCAGAAAACCCCTGAAAAGGTTGCCGGGGCAATGCGGCTTGCACGGAAATACGGGATTCACCTTACGTTCCGTCCAACCGTATTCAGTAAACCGGAGAAAAACGCGGTCATCGACCGGCTGGTTGCGAATGCGTCGGCGAGGAGACGTCTTTACACCCGGAATCCCGGAGCTAATTATGTGTTGATGACCAAGGCGTTACTCGCAACCGACCCGTTTTTGCTCAAACTCACCCGTCAGGCCCGTAACGAAATTTTTGAAGCGTGTTTCAAAGGATACCGGGACACGCTGAAGAAATGTATTGAACTCACAAGGAATGAGCCGGGATTGCTGGCGTGGGTCAACATCGACGAACCTTGCCTGAATGCGTTCGACATTGATATTGTCCTGCGGAAAATATATACAATGATAAACGAACTCGACGGCTATCATCCGGTATTTGCACTTTACTCCGCCCAGGTCCCGAACACGCCGAGGGCCACCGAGGACGTTTGCGATGTTCTCGGGGTCGATCCGTATTGGACCCCCGGAGCCCCGGAAGGTTCATACCGCTGGAATATCGATTTCGTCGCAAAATGCACTGCCTTGCTCAATGAACGCTGCAAGCAGGACCGCCTCGTGAACTGGGTTACGCCGGTTTCTTCTTCCTGGTCGAGTACCCATAAACGTCCAATTAACGGAAAAGAACTTGTCTGCCAAACCTATCTGGCCCTGATTTACGGCGCAAAAGCAATTTCTTATTATCTTTATAACTCCGTATCCCATCAGGAACAGTTTGATGCCTTCAAGCGTCTTGGCCGCGACATGAAAGCGCTCACCCCGGCACTGTTGAGTCCAGACGTCCCCGGAAAGGTCATTTACAAGCCTGGTATGTTCAATCCGCATCAGAATATCTATCCCGATGTCCATGCCGGACTGTTTCGGAATCCCGGCAAAGGATATCTGTTGCTCGCCGCCAACAGTAAAAATTATCCGGTGTCGGTTTCTATTACCGTCCCGGGCATTCGCGGCGAAGTCAAAAATATTTTCGGAGGAAAGACCTTGGCGGTCAAAAATAATGCTTTCAATGAACGGCTGGAGCCAATGGAAGTTCGCGCCTATTCCATTCCCGGACTGAAAGTACCGGCAATGATCCAAGTTGCGGCAAAACGGCTGCCGGGAGGATTCAGCGTGGAAAAAGGATACCCGTATTCAGGACGTAAAGGACAGAAAAATATTCTGCCGAACGGCGGGTTCGAGGAATGTTCCCTCCCGGACTGGCCGGATTACTACCGGGTCAGGGGAACCCCGTCACCCAGGATCGGCAATCCGGGATGTCCGTGGGGCAGTTATCCTGATCAGCCATACGAAGGCAAAAAGTGCCTGCGTTCAAAGGGCAAAAGCTGGGGTTTCTATATATCCCCGCAAAACAGTAAGCCCGAAAAATATTGTTTTTCAATTTATATGCGCACCGACAAACCCGGAACCACGGTGAACTTCCGTTACCTGAAGCATAATGAGAAAATCAAGGTTGCGGGTAAAAAATGGAAACAATATTCCTTTATTGTTAAAGTTCCGGCAAGAGCGGGAAGACTGTCGGCATTCAGAGTCAATCCCGCGAATCATGACGCAACCATTTGGTTTGACGCCGCAAGTTTCGAGAAAATTCAGATGTTGTCAAATAAATAAACAGGCCGTAAAATCTTAGAGGAGGAATGTTAAAATGAGAACCGAAAAAAAGGACTTCACCCTGATCGAGTTATTGGTTGTGATCGCGATAATCGCCATACTGGCGGCAATGTTGCTTCCGGCATTGAAAAACGCCCGGGAAACTGCGAAAAAATCAAATTGCGTAAGCAATTTCAAGCAGTTGGGAAACGGCACGATATATTACACCAATGACTTCGACAATTATCTGCCCACCTGGAACAACTGGACGGAGTGCATTGCCGATGAAATGGGGATGTCGTATCCTTCTCCGAGACCGGGAGAGGTGTCATGCAATCAGGGAATTTTCCTGTGTCCGTCAACCAAGGAGCCGGGAGACGTCAATAACGGCTGGCGGGCCACTACCACTTACAACGGCGAACTCTTCGGTTCTTCATATAATCCGACCCTCTGCGCTACCTCCCTGGAAAAAACAAGTTTATATCCGGGCGGCTGGGTTCTTTATCATAATTCATATAAGGCCGCTTCAGGACCTACTCACAAGCGCCTGATTAAGGTCCCGGACAACTCGGTGATCATGCACGAACAACCTCTCTTTGCAATAAACTGGGAACGGGTAACTACTTCGGATTACAACCGGGTGATTTACACTAACGATCTCAGCAACCTGGGCTATGCCACGGCCTACCGGCATCTTAACAATGCCAATTTCCTGTTCAAGGACGGCCATGTCGAAGGTTTCAAGAGAGGTCAGCAGTTCAATACCAATACCTGGGCCCCCGAGTAAGAACCGGCCGGTTAGTTACGGACCAGCGGGGCGCCGAACGTGGCCTCGATCCAGCCGGGGTCAATGGCGTAACCGCTTTCGGCAAGGAGCTTGACGATTTCCGCTTTTATTTTCAGGTCGTCCTTCGGTTCGAATTTGATGACGAACTCGAAATTACCTTCCGAGCCGAACCGGTAACGTTCGAGCGGCCCCAGCACCTGCCGGTTAACGGTCTGCATCAGCGCCCGGCAATCGGCCTCAAGCAGATCGCGCCTGACGTTCTCCTGGGCCTGTCCCTTGCTGAATCCCGATGCTTCCTTGCTGGTCGCGAGTTGTCCGAGGATAGTCAGCGCGTAAATTTCGTCGATATAATTGAACCACTCCTGATATCCGGCATTGTTGGCCTGTGACGCCGGATTGAAAACCTCGAGATCTGATCCTTCGGTTACCACGCCCACGCCGTCGGCGCCCATTTTTGCCAGTGAATTCAAAATCTGGTTCTTGATGTCGTCATTGTCAAAATCGTCCCGCCGGATCTTCCCGAGCATGAACGGAATGCCGAAGCGCTCAAGGAACCGGGCACGGTCACGCACCGCATAATGTTTGAAGAAATACAGCCACACCAGCGTACGAAGCAACCCGCCGCGCGATGGAATCCCCGGCTTCATCGAATGCACGTGAAAAACAAACTGGTTCGGGTGGTATCCGGCAAGGGGTTTTTCATTGCCCAGCGAATCTACCAGCGCCGGGTTCCCGGCAAGGTCAAATATCCAGTTGGCGGGATGAATGAACTTAAATTCGTCGATTCCGGCCCCGCCTTCGTTCCAAACTATCGCGCTGCCTGAGTAACCGGTGGCGATGGCGTCGAGAAGGTGTTTCAGCAGATTGTAAAATCCGGCGCGGTCAAGCATGGCGGAAATTTCCCCGGCGCGCTCCCGCCAGGTGTCGCCCGCGGCGCAGGGACGGCAGCGGACTTCCCAGTCGCAGGCCAGCACCGCCAGCATCCGGGTCTGGAGATGCGCCGAGATCACCGGTTCCTTTTCCAGAATTGTCTGAAACAACACCGCCTGCTCCTGACTGTAGCCATCGTCCGCGCTTTCCAGCAGGTTCGTTATGAACGGAGCGGTTATTTTCGTGCGGGTCATGTTCAGCCAGGAAGCAAGAAATTCGGTAAAATCCTCGGATTCGTTCCGGGGAATGCTTTTGAGCTGCGAGTTGCGTCCGTCACTACTTGACGGCCGGAACCGGGCAAGATAATCAAACGCGGTACGGTTTTCCATGATGTTTTTATTCTCCTTTTACGTTGTTACATATTGCCCCCGGCGTCAAACAAGTCCAAACAAACTTTGGATGGAATGGCCGGAATGCTTCGCGATTCCGGCGCTGTTTTTCCGAATTTTCAGGCATAGCCGGAAAAGAAATATTTTCTTCGTGTTTTCTGTGCCTGTGAGAAAGTAAACACCCAAATTACGAGTTGTGGTCGAATCTTTATTCAAATGATAAACAAACAGGATTGTAACCAACCTGATTTGAACGTTCCGGTTCTGATGTTATGTTTCGGTTTGAATATTAGATAAGGCAATACTACAGATATGAATTGGAAAAAATTATTGTATCCGGGCCGGCTCGGTTCCGGTAAAACCAGCGCCGCCGGAAGCGGACGAACCGAGTTTCAACGTGATTTCGACCGGGTGGTGTTTTCCAGCGCCTTCCGGCGGCTGCAGACCAAAACCCAGGTTTTCCCGCTGCCCGAAACCGACTTTATCCATACCAGGCTGACCCACAGCCTCGAGGCCGCCTGCGTGGGCAGGTCGCTCGGGATTCTCGTAGGAAACGAACTGGAAAACTCCGGAGCTTTGGAGGATGGCTTGCGCGCCGAGGATGTTTCGGCGATTGTCGCGGCGGCATGCCTGGCGCATGATCTCGGGAATCCTCCATTCGGACACTCCGGCGAGAAGGCCATCGGAGAATTTTTTCGTACTCATGAAGGACAGCGTTACTGTCTGAACCTGGACGTTAAGGAAAAGCAGGATCTGCGGGATTTTGAGGGCAACGCAATGGGATTCAGACTGCTGACCCAGACCCTGCCGGCGCAGTCAAACATACCCGGAGGTTTGCGGCTTGCCTATGCCACTCTGGGGGCGTTTACCAAATATCCGCGCGAGTCGGTTTACCAGAAACACAAAAACAAAAAATATGCCGGTGAAAAGAAGTTCGGATTCTTTCAGGCCGAAAAAAATATTTTTTCTGAAGTAGCGTCAAACACCGGCATGATCCAGCGTAAAGACTCCGAAGGCAATTCTGCCTGGGCGCGGCATCCGCTGGCTTACCTTGTCGAGGCCGCCGACGATATCTGTTACACCATTATGGACCTTGAAGACGGCTGCAAGCTGAATCTGGTGACTCTCCCGGAAGCATTTGAAGCGCTTCGCGAAATCGTCGGCAACAATTTCGATCCTACCCACGGCGGCGAACTCATGGACCGGCGCGAACAGCTCGGTTATTCCCGCGCCATGGCGATCAACACCCTTACCAGGGCTTGCGCCGAAACTTTTATCAATAACCATAAAAGTCTGCTCATCGGCGAGTTCCAGCAGACTCTACTCGATAAAATCCCCCAGAAAGATACCTACACCGCATTGGCGGAGAGCAACTTTAAAAAAATCTACTCATGCCGGAAAGTCGTCGAGATCGAAGTACCCGGATTCGAAGTACTGGCCGGACTCCTCCGCAATTTTATCAACGCCTACTTTGAGCCGGAATCAGCGAGAAGCAAAAAGATCCTTCAGCTTATCCCGGAACAGTACGGCATCGATCCGAAGGCGGAAACCGGCGATTACGAAATAATCATGCGGATTGTCCAGTTCGTTGCCGGAATGACCGATACCTACGCGATCAGTCTTTACCGCAAACTTACCGGCAGCAGCCTCCAAACACACTTTGGATGATAGCTGCATTTTCCCGCTCCGCCGAAAATGCCAAACAAACTTTGGTGGTGGAGGACGAGTAGCATCGCGAGCCGTATTCCGCATTGCCAGCGCAAGCGAAGCAATGCAGTTTCAATCCAAGGACACTCCTTGGCTATCTGTTGTTTAGGACGCTTGTTTCGTAATTGCGAAGCTCATTGAGCCAAGCTGATCCGGCGGGAGTTTCGTGCATCATGCAGAAGTAGTTCCACACTGCGCCGTAGGGCATTGATTTGGTTTCTTCCATCATCGCCAGACGTTCCGCTCCTCGTCCCTCGGATTCAAGCTGTTTGAGCATCGATACCGGTTCGAGCATCGCGAAAAGCAAGGCTTTCTTGAGGGCGCGGATACCTACCACCCACGCACCGATTCGGTTGATGCTGGCGTCGAAGAAGTCGGTGGCAAGGTAAACCCGGTCAAGGGCATCGCCGCGGACAAGTTCACGGGCGAGGCTCATCAGGTCGTCGTTGAAGATCACCACGTGGTCGGAGTCCCAGCGGATCGGACGGCTCACATGTATCAGCGCTTCCGGCGCGAAAGTCATGATTGCCGAAACTTTGTCGTGAATGGTTTCCGTGGGGTGGTAATGGCCCATGTCAAGACATGGCAGGATTTTCCGGGTCAGTGAATAGGCAAGGTAGAATTCATTGCTGCCTGCCACATATTCCTCGCTGCCGATTCCGAACAACTTGCCTTCCACCGCGTCTTTCACGCTGTCGCCGATTTTTTCGCTGAAGATTTCATCGTATGATTCGGCGAGACGCTGACGCGGGGCCCAGCGGTCGGCAGGCAGGTCTTTCGCTCCGTCCGGGACCCAGAAATTTATCACCGAGGGACCACCGAGTTCCTTCGCGAATTCCAGCGCGATCTTCCGGCAGCGTTTGCCGTGTTCGATCCAGAATTTCCTGATCCCGTCGTCGGCGCTCGACAGCGTAAAGCCCGATTCGGATTTCGGATGCGAAAAGAACGTGGGGTTGAAGTCCAGCTTGACTTTGTTTGCCTTTGCCCAATCCATCCAGTTGCTGAAATGCTCGATCCCCACTTCGTCGCGGTCAACCTGCTTTCCGCCGTTTTCAAGATAGATGGCGTGCAGGTTCAACCGCCGGGGACCGGGAATCAGACTCATGGCCTTATCGATGTCCTGACGCAGTTCGTCGGCGTTCCGGGCCTTGCCGGGAAAGCCGCCGGTGGCCATAATACCGCCGGAAAGTTCGCCCTGACTCTCGAAGCCGCCCACGTCGTCGCCCTGCCAGCAGTGCATGGAAACTTCAAGTCCAGACAACTTTTCGAGCGCGGAATCCACATCCACGCCGAATTCCCCGTAAAAGGCTTTGGCTGATTCAAAACTTTTGCTGATTTCGGCCTCGTTCAGTACCGGATATGCCATGATTTCAACTCCCTGCGTTAGTGATTATTTAAGGCAGTCAGTAATGTAAACCACATCCGAAGTTAAGCAAACAATATGAATGAGGTTATTTCTCACGGAATATGGGAATCACTTAGGTAGTACCATCCAAAATTTATTTTGCTTTTCCTGCGTAGCGATGCAATGCAGTTTCGATCCAAACATAATGTTTGGCAATTTTAGTGCAGGCGGATGTCCGGGGTTTGCAGAGTTGGGGGCTGGAGGTATAGTAATTGATTATGAAACTGGAAAAGTTAATCGAGAGCAAGTTGGAACGGGTAGTGGCCGCGGAGCCGGGATACGACGGCGAGGCGGAGATATTCATTCGTGAGGACGGCAAAATCCGGAGCGAAAGAATCCCGTTTCATCCGTTCTTGCTGTTGAACAATCCGGCGTTGCTCAACGGTCTTGAAGAAAAGTTCGATATCATCAGTCTTGGCGGCAAGGCGGATTATGCTTACCAGGCGGTATTTCCGAACGCAAAAATTTACGACAATGCCATAAAGTTCCTGAAGAAGAATACCGGATTCAATCCGTCGGCCCCTAACAGTCCTTACAAGCTTTACTCTGACCGCACTCAGCAGTTGTTTATTTCCAACGAATTCCGGCTGTTCCGGGGAATGAATTTCAGCGAACTGCACCGGATGCAGCTCGACATCGAAACCGTGTGCGCCGAGGGCTACGACTTTTCAAATCCCGAGCGCGACGAGGATGAGATTGTCATAATCAGCCTGAGCGACAATCAGGGATGGGAGATGGTTTTGCATCAGGACCCGATGAGCGAAAAGGAGTTGCTGGAAAAGTGCGTGGAGGTTGTGAAAGAGCGCGACCCGGACGTAATCGAGGGGCATAATCTTTTCAGGTTCGATTTGCCGTACATCGAAACCCGGGCGAAGCGGCACAAGATGAAACTCCAGCTCGGACGCTCCGGCAAAGGGATGAAGTCGCGGAATTCCCGCTTCACCGCCGCCGAACGCACCATCAATTACACCCGCTACGATATCTACGGACGACATGTTGTCGACACATATCACCTGGTGCAGTTGTATGATGTGAGTCACCGGGACCTGGAGGGGTACGGGCTGAAGGACGTTGCCCGTCATTTCGGAGTGTCGCCGGAGAACCGCACCTACGTGGAAGGTTCGGAAATCACCCGCTACTGGACGGAAAAGCGCAACGAACTGCTGGCCTACGGGCTGGATGACGTGAAGGAAACCCGGGCAATCGGCAAATTGTTGTCGCCCAGTTATTTTTATCAGGCGCAACTGGTCCCGATGAAATATCAGGATACCTGTGTGCGCGGCAACGCCACCAGGATCGACGCCATGCTCAACGCCGAGTATCTCAACCGCAAAACCTCGATTCCGAATTACGAACAGGGCCGGGCCTTCGCCGGGGCACTCACCGAAGCGTTTCACAGCGGGGTTTTCAAGAACGTGTGGCACTGTGACGTGCGGTCGCTGTATCCGTCGATAATCCTGGCGGAGAAATGGTGTCCGAAGCGCGACACTCTCCAGATTTTCCCCAAGTTTCTTGCCACGCTGCGGAACTTCCGGCTGGAAGCCAAGGATTCGGAGAAAAAGGCCCCCTCCCCCGAGGAACGCGACCACTTCAACGCCTTGCAGACTACTTTTAAGATACTGATCAACTCGTTTTACGGATATCTCGGGTTTTCGATGGGAACATTCAACGATTTCGACATGGCGGAGAAAGTTACTTCGCGCGGCCGGGAGATCCTTACTTCCATGCTCAACTTCCTGGAAAAGTCCGGCGCGAAAGTCATTGAAATGGACACCGACGGACTTTATTTTCAACCGCCGTCAGAAGTGACTTCCCCGGATGAAATGGAGAAAAAGGTGCAGGAAATCCTGCCCGAAGGCATTGAAGTCGAACTCGACGCCACTTATCCGGCAATGTTCTGCTACAAAAGCAAAAACTATGCGCTATTAAAGGACGATGGCGAAATCGGGATGACCGGCGCGGCATTGAAATCGCGCGGACTCGAGCCATTTCAGCGCGATTATATTCACAAGGTGGTTACACTGCTGCTGAACAAGAAAGCCGACGAGATTGTCAGTCTTAATTCCGAGTACCGGGATGCCATCATCAATCAGGAATTGCCGCTGGAGAAAATCGCCAAAAGCGAGACTCTGAACGACTCCATCGATTCTTACCAGCGCAAACAGTCCAGCGGCAAGGGCCGCCGGAGCGCCGCGTATGAATTGGCGAAGAATTCCGGCAGGGATTATCAGCGCGGAGATCAGGTTTCATTCTACGTTACCGGCGACAAGAAACGAGTATCGGTGGTGGAAAACTCCAAGCTTCTGGCCGACGCTTCCGGTCCACGGGACGAAAACGTGCCGTATTACCTGAACAAATTGGAAGACCTGATCAGGAAGTTCGAGGAATTCGCCGAAACCGGCGGCAAGGTGCAGACAGAACTCGGAATCTGACGCAATGGAAAATGTCTTCACCAGTCTTAAGGTTCGCATCCTGACCATCAACACCGCCAATTGCACCAAGGGAAAATGGGACCACCGCAATCAGCAAAGTCCGTTCTGCCGGCTCTACCAGACGTTGTCCGGAGATGGAACTGCCAGGCACAACGGAAAGACTTACCGGCTTGTTCCCGGAAAATTGTTCCTGATCCCTTCGCATACAATTTTCGATGTGTATACCCATAGCCAGTTGCAGCAGTTTTATGTTCACTTTAAAGCAGAATTCCTTAACGGACTCGATATTTTTCACTTTTTCGGCTGCAATTACGAGATATCGCTTACTGACAAACCGCTATTAAAAAGTCTTTCCGGCCATTTGCGCCAGATATATTTGAGCAGTTCGCCGGCGCATATTATCGAGATCGAAGGGATCATGAGGATTATCGCGGCGGGATTTTTGCGGTCGGAACAGTTTCAGGCGGGGAACGACCGGCTGGACGGAATCATGCGGTTTCAACAGGTGTTGGCTTACATGGATAGAAATCTGGAAAAGCCTTTGACTCTGGAGGAGCTTGCCGATATCGAACATCTCCAGCCCACGTATTTTTCCAATCTGTTCAGCCGTCACATGGGGAGTCCGCCGATGCAGTATCTTAACCGCAAGCGCATCGAAAAAGCCTGCGAAATGTTGGTGACAACCAATATTCCGCTGTGCGATATCGCCGGGGAAATCGGATATAATGACGTTTATTATTTCGGGCGGATGTTCAAGAAATACATCGGGATTTCCCCCGGAGTTTACCGGAAACGCCAAAACCGGCTGATCTCCTGAGAATCAGAAACAACAATCCATAACTTAAGAATATTGAACTAATCATGAATAACGAAAAAATCATTGCATTGGATATCGGCGGAGTCTGTGTACAGCTTCGCTACGATCTCTGCTTCAACTACTTCGGCTTTGATGCCGGCATGAAGATTCCGGATGAACTGATGTATGCCATCGACCAGATGGAGCGCGGCAAAATATCTGAATCGGAATGGCTGAAAATTTTTCAGCAGGTCACCGGCGGCAGATACACTGACGATCAGCTCCGTTACGGTTACAACCTGATTATCGGCGAGGAAATACCGGGCATGCCGGAACTGGTTAAAGAAATCACGGACAGCGGATGCCGTTTCGTATTTTTCTCCGACTCATCGGAAATCCATATTATGCATACTTACCGGAAATTGCCGTTTGCAAACCTGATAAGCGGCGGAATTTTCAGTTATGACGCCAAAGCGAAAAAGCCGGAGCCCGGAATGTATGAAGCCTTTGAAGCCCAATACGGAAAACCGTTTTTCTACCTCGATGACAAACCGGAAAATGTCGCCGCCGCCGCCGAGCGCGGCTGGGCTTCCCACCAGTTTACCGCCGCCGAAGACTTCCGCAAGGAAATATCAAAATTATTTTGACGGGATTAACAGGATGGATTCACGGGATAAAGAATTAATTCACCGTTAACCCTATTTCAGGATTTGGTTGATGGTATTGTGGATGTCGGTTACTTCGGCCATCCTGCCGGCGCCTTCCGTGATTCCGCAAGCGACGTCGCCAGGAACCGGGCCGGCAAACTGAACTCCGCGCTTTTTGAGGATTTCGCAATTGGCTTTCACCGCCGGGTGGTTCCACATTCTCGGGTTCATGGCGGGAGCAAGCAGCACTTTTTCAGTATGTGACAGGGCAAAGGTTGTAAGGGCGTCGTCGGCGATACCGTGGGCATATTTGCCGATGAAATTGGCGGTGCAGGGAACTACCGCTAGCAGGTCGACACGTTCAGCCACGGCGATGTGCCCGGGGCGCCAGTCGGGAATGTCCCACAGGTCGGTTATTACCGGATTCTGTGAAAGGGTCAGGAAAGTGTGCGGCCCCACGAGTTTCTGGGCGGCGCCGGTCATGAACACGATTACTTCGTGTCCGTCCTTGACGAGTTGGCTGCACAGTCCCGCGGCCTTGTATGCGGCAATCGATCCGGTGACTCCCAGCGCGATAGAATATTCAGCCATTAATCTGTTTCCCTTCCATGCGTTTTGTGCTTTTGTGGAGGACTTTGATCAGATCCCTGAATTCATCGACAGCTTCCGGAATATTGCGGTTGATCAGCACGAAATCGTATTCCCGCCAGTATTCCATTTCCACCCGGGAAGTGTCGAGGCGCTTGCGCAGGTCTTTTTCACTTTCGGTGGCGCGCCCGCGCAGACGCTTTTCAAGCTCCTCATAACTTGGCGGCGCGACAAAAACGAATTCCAGGCAGCGCCGGAGAAGGCTGTCGTCTTCGGCGCATTTTTTTACCTGAAGTGCACCCTGGAAATCGATATCCAGCAGTACGTCCTGACCATTTTTGGACTTGTCCATTACCTCCTGACGAAGAGTTCCATAGTAATTTCCAAACACACTGGCATACTCGAGAAACGCTCCCTGCCGGATTTTAGCCTCGAATTGTTCGCGGGTAATAAAATAGTAATCCTTGCCGTCCTGCTCATGGGGACGCGGGGCGCGAGTGGTGCAGGAAACGGAAAAGTACAGATCCTTGAATTCATTGCGGATGGCAGTGCAAAGCGTGGTTTTGCCGACTCCGCTCGGGCCCGACACAACCAGAATAATGCCTAAACGCTGGGATGATTGATTATTCATCGTAAAAGATAATGTATCAGGGATTTCGTTCTTTTACCACCAGATCAGTCAATTCGGAATTATCTTCGTACCATTTGATAAAGTTGGGAATACCCGCGTCAATCGAAGTGTGGGGTTCAAATCCGAGTTTGGTTTGGGCCTTTTCAATATCGGCGTAACTTTCCGGCACGTCGCCCGGCTGAAGGGGCAGCATTTCCTTTTTAGCTTCGACCCCGAGTTCATTTTCGATAATCCCGATCATTCGCATCAGAGGTTCGCTGCGGTGATTGCCCAGATTGAAAATTTCGTATTTTTCCAGGTTTTCGCTGAAAAGGGAAGCCACAACTCCAGTGACAATATCGTCAATATAGGTGAAATCGCGCTTCATGTTGCCGTGATTGAAAACTTTGATCGGCTTGCCGGATTTAATGGCTTCAACAAACAGCCACATTGCCATGTCCGGACGCCCCCAGGGGCCGTAAACCGTAAAAAAGCGCAACCCGATGCTCTGAAAGCCGTAAAGATGGGTGTAGCTGTGGGCCATCAGTTCGTTGGCCTTTTTGGTGGCGGCGTAGAGACTTACCGGATTGTCCACACGATCTGATTCAGAGAACGGTATCTTGGTGTTTCCGCCGTAAACGCTGGAGCTTGACGCATATACCAGTCTTGGCACATTATAATGCCGTACCATCTCAAGAATGTTCAGGAAGGACAGGACGTTGCTTTGTTCATAAACAAATGGATGGGTCCGCGAGTATCTGACTCCTGCCTGTGCCGCCAGATTACAAACGCGGTCGATTTTTTCCGCTTTGAAAATCCGCTCGAGTTGCTTCAGGTTGCACAGGTCGATCCGGCATTCTTTGAAATCACCGCTTTGGTTAAGTATTTCATGCCGCATTTCTTTGATTGCCGGAAGGTAATAGTCGTTAATATTATCGATCCCGATCACACGATGTCCCATTTCCAGTAGCTTTTTACTGAGATGGAAACCGATAAATCCGGCGCTTCCGGTTACGATGATGGTAGATTCTGACATTGCTCTCTTTACTTTCCTGTCCGGTTTACGCCCGGAACACATTCGGCGCCGCCGGAACGGTATTTCGTGTATCGATTACAAGTTTAGATTCGTCCTTAACTTTATTGAAGTCAATGCAGTCATGGGCAGTGGAAACAAGAACCAGATCATATTCTTGCAGGTTATCCAGATCCACGCTTCTGACACCGCTGTATTGCGGATATTCCCGGTTCATGTGGACTTCTTCGCAGTAAGGATCATGATAACTGACAATAGCACCTTTTTCCTCAAACAGTTTCCACAGCAGGAAAGAAGGACTCTCCCGGATATCATCAACGTTTTTCTTATATGCCAGCCCGATGACCAAAACTTTGCTCCCTTTCAGGGCTTTGCCGTGATCGTTCATGATCTCGAGCGCCCGGCGCAACACATAATATGGCATATCGGTATTGATTTCCCCGGCAAGTTCAATAAACCGGGTCGGGATATGGTATTCCCTGGCCTTCCAAGTGAGATAGAACGGATCGATCGGGATGCAGTGTCCTCCGAGACCAGGCCCCGGATAAAACGGCATATAACCGAACGGTTTGGTCTTGGCAGCTTCGACCACCTCCCAGATATCAATGTCCATTTTCTCGAAAACAATTTTCAGTTCGTTTACCAGAGCAATGTTTACTGCCCGGAAAATATTTTCCATCAGCTTGGTCGCTTCAGCGGTGGCGGCGCTGGAAACCGGTACGGTGCGGCAGATAATCTGATTGTAAAGCGTTGTTGCCACTTCCAGGCTTTCCGGGGTGTATCCGCCTACTACTTTCGGAATAGTTGAAGTGGAAAAATTCTTGTTGTTCGGATCTTCACGTTCCGGTGAATAGGCAACGAAAAAGTCAACACCGGCTTTCAAACTGCTGCACTTCTCCAGTTCGGGAACCAATACTTCTTCGGTCGTTCCCGGATAAGTGGTTGATTCCAGACAGTAAAGCTGGTTCTCCCTGACATGCGGTCCCAATGTTTTGGCCGTTGAGACAATATAACTCATATCCGGTTCACGGTGATGACTCAACGGGGTGGGAACGCAAATCAGAATGGCGTCACATTCTTTGGCACGGCTGAAATCGGTGGTTGCGTCAAAGCGTCCGGTTGAATTGATTTCTTCGAGTTTTTCGCCGGGAATGTGCTTGATATATGTTTCCGAGCGGAACAACTTGTCAACCTTCACTTGGTCAATGTCCAGTCCAAGCACTTCAAAACCTGCCCGGATAAACTCAATAACCAGAGGCAATCCCACGTAACCAAGCCCGACAACACCCACTTTGGCATCGTGCGAACCGAACTTATCGATCAATAGTTTTTTATTCATAATTCTCCCGAACTTTTTTCAAATAATATAAGCTGATGAATTTAAGTCAGAATCAACTCTTTTTCAACCCGTCAAAGAGATTTTCAACTGATGAGGTCAAATTCTTTATTTCCAACCGCAAGTTTTTTCCCTCCGGCGCAAATGCTGTCCCACCCGGGAAAGTTCCAGGTTTCAGGAAACTTTCGGCACTGCTCGGGCTTCACTGGATTAATGATGCATCCGCTTCCGTTATCGGCAAGAAAAATACAACTTCCATCTTGGTGCTCCAGCAGGTTCAGCGACTTGCGGTCTGGAGCCAGCTTTGCATATTTAGCGGTGAAATACTGAACCGAGATCCCCAGGAATGAGGCTATGGCATCAACCTCGTCGTCAGTGATCCTGACAAAACCGGTCCAGCGGCAGCATTCGCCACACCGTTCACATTTGAAACCTTCAGAAATATTCGCCATGATGAGTTTTTCCCGGTAAAAAAAAGGTATTCCCGGGAAGGAATACCTCTAAATTCCAAATCAGTCTTGAACCAATTTAGTATTCAAGATCCTGAGCAGTAAAGTCATCCCCCTTCAAGTCGATGCAAACCAATCCGGTAAAGAAATCAGCTATGTCAATCGGGTGCAGGGCAAAGTGGAAGTCAACCATCAGCGCCGCGTCTACACCAATTTCCCAGTAATCACGCGCGCCGGTGTAAACGTTGTAAATGTCGCTGCCGGGATTCGGGATGCCGGACTCGTGATACCAGTATTCCTTGACCAGCCTGGTGGTTGGCTTACGCTCGGTGTCCTCCGCAAAAATACAGGTAAAATAGCCGTCCCAACCGTTTTCCAGGCCAAAACCATACTGACGGTTGTAATCTTTGATCATCAACGCGGACACCCCGATGCCGGAACCGAACGAAAACGCTCTGGTAAGCCGGAATTCAGCCTTAATTTTGGGCCCGAAACCTAAATTCAGCGAGAAAATATCAACAAAATCAACAATCCGGTTCGGCAGATACAGTAAAATGGTATCAACAGTATCAGCCTTGGCGTTGAAATTAAAGGCCGCGGTTAACAGCACAACTACCAGCAGTGGCGCCAGGATCATTTTTTTCATGGCAAAAACCTTTCCCATTCAGTCTGTTATTCAATTTTATTTAGTCTTCATTAAAAGATAATCCCCTCTCGGGAATAATCCACTAATCTAACCGAAAATTTCCATGATTCAAGCATCCAATAAGCTTTTGACGGGCATTCCAGTTCCGTTTCGATATATTTTCTACTCAAGTAGAGTTTTTTCACATATCTTATCTTGCAAAAATTCAGATGTGGAGAGATATTAACAGTTCGCTCGGGATGTAGCGCAGCCTGGTTAGCGCGTTTGACTGGGGGTCAAAAGGTCGGAGGTTCGAATCCTCTCATCCCGACCATTTTTTTTGCCCTGATTTACAACGACTTACGCCAAACAAGCCACTCCTCCCAAATACCCCAAAATCGGAAACTGCTACAAAAACTGCTACAAAAACGTTGACTTTTAAGCCCGTTTATGCTATGCTGTATTATAGCGTTTTTTACCGTTTTTTATACCGGGAAAAAGAAAAAATGCCTAGGAAGAAAAAATCTGCAGCTTCCGTACCAAAATTATCCCTTCGCGGGAAGAAATACTATTTCCGGCGTTGGCTTAATGGCAAAGATAAATGGATCAGTACCGGAACAAGCGACCAGGAAAAAGCCAAACAGTTCGCCAGTTCATACATAGATGCGGAAACTTATTCCGTCCTCGAAAGCAAAAAACAGAAGAAAGCCCATAAGATTGCCGAAGACATCGTTGAAATCATTACCGGTCAGGAGCAAGTTCTTACCCCTGTTGATAAGGCTCATGAAATCTGGGTGGAACATTTTCCGAAATACAACGACTTGTCTGAAGGAAGCCGGAAGAACTACCACCACATATTCGATGAATTTGCCGATTGGTGCAATGCTCAGAATGTTCAGTATATCGAGCAGGTAGACCGTTCCATGGCAATCAGGTATTCAAAACACTTATGGGATACCGGAATCAGTGGCAGAACTTACAATGGTTACCTGAAGCATCTGTCACGGGTTTTCAGTTCTCTCGATAACCTTATCAACTTGACTCATCGAAATCCTTTCAGTTATCAGAATATTCCTCGCGTCAAGAAAAATGAACTGGCAACTGAGGGAAAACAGCCATTGGAACCTGATATGTTAAGCAAGGTGGTTGAGGAATCAGCAAAATTTGGTGACGATTACCGGGATTTGATTATCATTGGCTCTCAGACCGGCATAAGGCTTAAAGACGCGGCGTTACTTAAGTGGGATAGTATCAAAGGCGGATTTATCGAAATCATGCCATTCAAAACAAAAAAATCGGGTGGAACCGCAAGAATGCCGGTTAGTCCGGTGTTGGCAAAGTTACTGGAAGCCCGTTCGGGTAATAGTAAAAACGAATATGTCATTCCGTTTATAGCCGATCAATACATAAAAAACTACCATGAAGTAGTAAAGCAATGTAAAAAGATTTTTGAAAATGCCCTTGGTAAAGATAGCACCGTCGTTTCCTCAGAAAATAATCCTCACCGGAAGCGGGATGCCTGTGTTTACAGCTTCCATAGCTTCAGAACCACTTTCATGTCGCTTTTGGCAGCCAAGGACGTTTCTTCCCGCGATGCCATGCGTATGCTTGGCTGGGAATCTCCGGAAATGATCCAGGTCTACGAGAAGATGCTTGAGAAAGCCAGGGGCGATTCAGACAAACGGGCTTTCGAACTGGTGAGTAATATTGAAGAGTTAAAATTTGATATCCCTGAATCGACTAAAAAAGAAGCCTTGAGACCAACTAAAACTAACCTTGAAGCCCTTATTGAAACCTACAGCAACTGTACAATCGGCAAAATCTACGGAATCAGTGAGACGGCTGTCAGGAAATGGTTGCGGAAGTACGGAATAGTCAGGGGTAAACGTGTAATCTCTGATATTTCCGAAGAAGATATTCAAAAAATACGGAATGAATTGAAATCCTAGCAAAAAATTCTGTTGAATTCTGGAATTTGCTAACTGCCACAAGACATTCCTTCCTTAAACTCCTGTTTTTCATAATAACTGCCTCTTTATAACCTATTTGCCTCCCTCAAAAAGCTTAATTCTACCGGTTTTTTTGTCAGTATTGAACTGTCGGGCGGTTTTGCCTGGAATATTCCGGTGGAAACTGCGGATTTTACGGAAATTTGAACAGCAGAAGGAAAAGATGGGAGGGAATTCAGAGAAAACAACTGAGAACCGTGGCTGTCGTGGAAAAGATCATCAAATTCGGGAGCTTCTGCAGGTTATTCTGGAGATAATTCCCGGGGTTTTGCTGATTATCAAGCTGATCAGCCGTCTACGCAAGCCCTAGCCCCAAACATTGTGTTTGGACCAAACATTGTGTTTGGATCGAATGGGCAAGGTGCGTTGCGACCTTGCCATAATAATCAACAACAAGGAGAAAATCCCTATGCTGAAACTTAACGCATCATTCAGCAAGAAGGTTCCGGCTGAGAGTGACTATTCGAGCAAAAGCTATCACGCCGCGCTTGAACTGGAACTCCCGGACGGAATGAGTGAAGAACAGATCAGAAACCGCATTCATCAGACTTTCTCGATGGTCAAAGATTCGGTTGAATCGGAGATCAACGGTAAGCCGGTGAATAACCAGCGTCCCAACGGCCATGCCAGGAACAACGGTAACGGTCAGATTGTGATGGCGAGTAAGCGTCAGGTAAAATATCTGCTGGACTTGATCGAGCAGTACGGACTCGATATCAACGCGGAACTCACCAGGTTTCCGGTGAACGAAGTCCATGAGCTGACCAAGGAGCAGTGCAGTCTGCTGATCGACGGCATCCGCGCCCAGGCGTCGCGCCTGGACTGAACGGGCAAGGTGCTTCGCGACCTTGCCGTACTTCTACTAACAAAGCAACAAACAAAATTAAAATCTTCATTGGGTACCGCCACGGCATCGGCATTCCGGAGTAATTCGGGGTGCCGGTGCCGTCATTATTTAATCACAACAATATGGAGTAATGATTATGGTCTCATTGTCAAAGCTGCGGGAAAAGCCGCACTGGAGTTTCTCGCGGTTGAACAAATTCCTTAATATATGCAGCCTGCAGTATGCGTTCCAGTATGTGTATAAGCTGGAACCGGAGCATACTTCTGCACAACTGCCGTTCGGGATCGCCTTTCACCGGGCGGCATCATGGCTGGCAAGAAAACGTCAGCGCGGAAGTTATCCGGGGTTAAGCTCGGTGAAACGGATGTTCGCTACCTGTTGGCGTGCTGAGTATCATGCATCTCAAAACCTGAAGTTCAAGGATGGAGAAAGCTTTGATACGCTGCTGGAGACCGGCAACCGAATGATCGAATGTCTGTACAAAAGCTGGCTGGAAGATGAAATTCTTGATGTCAGTTTGGCATTCAAGGTTCCGTTGCCGGGAATCGAAAAGCCGCTGATCGGCGAACTCGATTGTGTTGTCAGGGACGATAAAGGCAATCCGGTTATCATCGACTGGAAAACCAGTGCGCGTCGCTGGCCTGCCGGGAAAGCCGACAAGGATTTGCAGGCAACCTGCTTTTCCTATGCCTACCGGTTGCTGAACAGAGGAACGAAACCGGGCTTCCGGTTCGATGTGGTGACAAAGGCAAAGTCGTCTGCTTACGAGCAGTATCACACGTTCCGGAATCAAAACGACTTCCTCCGGTTGATAAAGTTGGTTAAAGTTGTGGAAGAGGCCGAAAAGGCGCAAATCTTCTATCCCAACGAAACCAGCTTCTACTGCGGAGGTTGTCCTTATAAATCAGCCTGCCAAGCATGGACAGGCATCGTGCCTGGACAGAACAGGCAAGGTGCTTCACGACCTTGCCGGGCTGTAGCATAAATCAAATGTATAAACTTGCCGGAATCGCAAAGCATTTGGGCGATAAATTGCAGGGACACTCTCTGCCCAAACGTTGCGTTTGGATCGAAAGGGCAAAGTGTTTCACGACTTTGCTTATAATCAACCTGCCGGAATCGCAAAGCATTCCGGCGATAAATTGCAGGGACACTCTCTGCCCAAACGTTGCGTTTGGATCGAAAGGGCAAAGTGTTTCACGACTTTGCTTATAATCAACCTGCCGGAATCGCAAAGCATTCCGGCGATAAATTGCAGGGACACTCCCTGCTGCGGAGGAAAGAAAAATGAATCATCTAATGTTATCATGTGGAGCGGAACGAGTCAGCCGGGATGTACTGCGCTGGGTCGCTACCCCGAAAGAAACCGAAACTTGGAAACCGGTACCGCATCACGACGTTGCAGAACTTGTAACCAGAGCCGCACAGAAACGCGGTTACGAGATCGTTTCCGAAGAATACGGACTCAATCCCTCGGGTTCAAAGATGTTCGGAGTGTTGCGCTTCCATCCGGAAGGACACCCCGAATACAGCCGTGCCCTTGGCGTTCGCAACAGTCATGACAAGAGTTTTGCACTCGGTTTGACTGTCGGACTTAGCATAATTGTGTGTTCCAACCTTGCATTTGGAGGGGAAACGACCATCACCCGTCGGCACACCTCAGGTATCGACATCGATCAGCTTGTTCCGGAAGCTTTCAACAACCTGGAACAACAGTTTGTCAGACTGGAACTGAATGTGAGTTGCCTGAAAAGCAAACCGGTAAGCTTGAACGAGGCCCGGATCATCGCGGTTAGGGTAGCGGAACATGATGTTATTCCCAGTTGCGACATCCTCCCGGTTCTGAAGGAATTTCAGGAACCCCGTCACGAGGAGTTTTCCGACCGCAACCGCTGGAGCCTGTACAACTGCTTCACCGAGATTGCCAAAAAGCACACGCCAGTCCGCGCCAACAAATGCTATCGCGGCCTCGCCGAACTCTTCAAACTCGCAGCCTGAACCAGGCTACAACCAAAGCCGGAATCCCCCACCGGCTTTTTTACCATCAAATCAAAACCTGACATAAAAATAAAGTAATTCTTGATCCAGGTTCAACTCCCACATGCTCCACCATTCATTTCCATATGGAATTCTCTCTTTGACTTTTAGGAAATGTTGCATATCTCGTTGTACCAAATAGTTTTGCGAGAATCGGAGTTTCAGGCAGATGCAATTCTCGCGAAGCAGAATTGCCGTTAAACAGGCCATGCCTGTCTCCGTTTCTCTGAAAGTTCTTGTCACGACCAGAACTTTTGGAAATTTTTAAATTTTATTTCCACTCGTTCATTACCAACAGCTTACCGCGTTACATGAGAATGATTATCAAAAAGTGTTCCTTTTTTCACCGGATATGGTAGGGTGCAAGCACTGTAATTTCTCGAACCCGTGACAAGAAGATTAGCCTCATTTGCACCTGTTTTTGCGTTGATTTTTCCGGAAATCTGTTCTGAAAAGGCTTCCGTTTTCAGTACAGCAAGACTTAGACTGTTACCGGCCAAAGTAAATTCCGGAAAATCCTTTATCAATAAAAATGAAGCAGAAAACTACCCCGAATCATGCGAAAAATCAAAAATGACGGACATTTGACGGATTAAAAAAAGCCGTTAGCAACTTCATGTTCCCCCACACCATCGCCACTCGTAATCGCCATCGTAATCGATGTTATACACGCTTTCAGGTTTACCAAGCCCGGTTTACCGGGCGAAAAAAAGATAGCCCATGGCGCCATGGGTTAACGATCCACACCGTACCCAGCCCCCGAAGCGGGGCGGCACAAAAAACGAGTGGAATTCTTGTGCCGCCCCACTCCGGGGGCTTTGGTTTTGGGGGGTACATATATTCCCATAGCTCATGCTATGGGATATCTTGTTTCGCTCATTTCATGGGCTGAAAACAACGCCGTAAACATTAGTACAGACCTGAGTGACCGGTTACGGTCCTTAGTGCTCTGCAAGCATTGGTGAATAGAAAGATTTTCAGAAAATCAAAACTGATGCTTGAGACGGTTTAACAATTCCATGCCCTTGAGCAAATAACGCGGCAGGTGGGAAACGGTTTTCCACTTGCCTCCTTTTACCGGACAGTAATTATGTAAAGTTTTTTATATAATTTCCCATAAATTCTTTACTCGATATTTCATTCAGGGAACTTGTTTTACCGGGAAAAGCCCGTTTTCCGGTTATCAGGGATTCTTCAATCGCGAACATAATGCGAACTGATTCCACCAGTTCTTCCGGGGCGGCGGGTGAAATTCCCGTCTTAACAATCCGGATGAAATTATTACAGATGCCGTTGTGAACATCGTCACCATCCATTTTCACGGAACATTCCACGCCATCGGCGCGAAACACATTGAATCTGCTCATGGACGGTCTGGTTTCCAGCAGCAGCCGCACGGTCATTCCCCGTTTGTGCCGGACCGATACCACAGTTGGGTTATCACCGAATTTTTTGGCTTCCACCCATTCGATTCCGGAACCGAACAATCCCAGCGTCATTTCAACGATATGGATTCCGTAATAAAATCTTTCATTTGGCGCGCACAGCAATGCGTCCGAGATTTGAGATTTTTTAATTTTTCCGGCAACTTCTTCGATTTTTTCATTCCATCGCCAACCGGACCCGGCCAGGACGGGAGCTTTGGTTTTTTCCGCCAGCGCCAGAAAGTCTTCGACTTCCTGAATCCTGCCGAAAAACGGCTTGTCGCAGTAACACGCTTTTCCGGCTTCCATGACAATTTTTATATCTTCGAAATGAGTTTCCCAGTCGGCGGAAAGCACCATTACGCCATCACACGTTTCCGCTAGATCAATGACGGATGAGAATTCCTCAACATCGAAGTCTTTACAAAAACTCCCTGTTTCCTGTTTCCCTCTGACTCGTGCCCGGTCGTATACCCCGGTGACTTTAATGCCGTCAATGGCGTTGATCCTGTTCACAAAACTTCTCGGATGCGACGTATCGAGATCGACAAAACCGATTTTCTTCATTTTAAAAATTCCTGTCAATTATATTTTAACAACACGGAGAGAGCATCAGTGTCCGGTTCGGCAAGCTTCTGATATGCCTGTAATGCGTCCTGGAAATCGTACTCGTGAGTGATCAGATTTTCCAGGTGCAATTTTTTATCGGCAATCACCTGCAAAATAGCCTCGACGTTCCGGTTGACGGTCCATTTCACGTAACCGCGGGGGTAATCCGCGCCGCTCTCGAATTTTTCATCACGGTAGCCCGGCCCGGCTTTTGCCGAACTCAATATTTTCAGGTTGCCGCTTGAAGAGGCAAGGGTAACGGTGATCGTCGCGCCACCGCTGAAAACAATGGTTCCCTGCTGAATCCCGTCCGGCGATTTACTCATCACGTTTTTAACGTTGCCGAAAATTCCGGTGACATCTCCGCCCAGGCAGAATATCGCTTTTTCAATTCCAACCGGGGCTGTCAGTTCAGTAATTTTATCCCAAACGCCGTCATCCGAATACAGACCGGTTATGCCCCCGGAGAGTTTTTCCAGTCGGTTCCGATTTCGTTCGACAAGGATGGTTTTTCCGGCAAATAGTTTGACATACTGAGATACTATCTGTCCCATCAGTCCGCCGCCGACGACAAGGACATTTTCTCCAAAATCGAGCTGTGTTTTCCTGACTCCTTCAAGGGCAAAGCATCCCATTGCCGACATGGCGGCCGACCGCATCGGACAACCTTCGGGCACAGGAATTACCAGGTTTTTCGCAACCAGCGTTTCCGTTGCGTGACACGCTCCCGCTCCGACGCAGGCGACGGCATCGCCTTTTTGAACATGAGTAACATTGTTCCCGGTTTCCAGCACATAACCGCACATGCTGTAGCCCAACGGGACATGCCGAACTTCCTGGACAACATTCACTTTGCCCATTTGCAGCGCCGTTAATTCCGTTCCCGCGCTGATGTAGCTGTATGCCGTTTTTATCCTTACCTGGTTTGCTCCCGTTGGCGGCAAGGCGCTTTCTTCGATCACAACTTTTTTTTCCTTGTCGGAAAATAATACTTTGCTCATTTTTTCATATTCCTTAATATTTACATGTTTGTCAGAGCTGCATAATGCCCGGTATTTGCAAAAATTCCGCCGGACAAATTATAAAAAGAATTATCCAGCTTAAAAATGCCGTTTTGCGGAACCAGCCAGTTTTCTCCATAACATGGATGGTCTTTTAAGAGTTCATTCCAGCGTTCGTAAAACGATGCGCCGTTGGATTCCATGAAACCGCATTTCAGACCGGGAAACAACGGCAGCCGCGCCGCGAGATTCTTATTCCAGTCCACCAGTTGCGGCACGCAGGCAGAGTCAGCCACGTAGCAGGGAATACTCCTTTCAAGCGCCGCCTTTCCCATTGCCAGCGACATGCTCAAAGTCTTTCCGGCGGGTTTAAGGGTCATGGCGCCGTATCCCATCTTGATGCGTTTAATTACATCGTTAACCGAATGCAGCGATTCGTCGGCGGCAACTCTGACGGGCAGATCCGAAACGCCGATTTCCAGTTCTTCGGGAAACGGTTCTTCCAGAATAATTATTTGTTCAAGCATCCCGATTTTTTTACAATGCTCCAGCAATCTTATCAGCAGTTCTTTCGACTCGTAACGCCCATTCGCGTCAAGGTAAAAAACTATTTTTCCCAAGTCAGTATACGCAGTCTTCCGATCCCCCACGGCATTAAATATATCGGAAAGCCTTTCACAATCTTTTTCCAGCATTTCCTGCTGTGTACCGGCCTGTCCGATTTTTATTTTAAGAAAAAACACACCGTTATCGACATATTTCCGAATTTCATCTATTGCTACGTTGTAAGTAATTAGCGGCAGACAAGCCAACTCACGGTGTTTATTTGTAAAAATCCCTGGATAATCTATTTCCAGCAGATCGTCAAAACTCCTGGTGTTGTTTTTCAGGGCATACAACTTCCAAAGGGTATTGTCTGGCGCTATCAGTGAATTTAGTGTAAAAGTCTGGCGCAAATTCTCACTACCGGTGATTTTTTTTGCGTATTCGTGAAGCTCCGGAAAAATTTGTTTTATTGCATCGTGCGGGTTGCTGAATTCCCTGTTCACCAGCATCTTGCAGGCGTGTTCGGTTAAAGTTGACATCAGCAGGTTGCCGCCGGTTTCGGAGTGCGCGGAAAAAACCTTCGGGTCCGACCACAAAATGGCGGTGCTGCCGATTCCCGTAGCCACGCATCCGGAAGCGGAACGCATGGAAACAACATTTATCCATTTTTCAGTGAATGCCCCGCCCTTGAACTTGAACGGACGCACAAGTTTTTCCCGCTCAAAATTAAAATCGTATGCAGTTATTTTCATGATTGAAACCTTACGGGTTGTCCGGTTGCGGCTGACTTATAGATTCCGCTGATAAGCTCGATTGCCCGTCTGCCTTCCCGTCCCGGAATTGCCGGGTCACGGTTTTCCAGAATTGCCAGCGCTAAATCCTCGATCTGGCGGCGATGCCCCTCGAATCCGGCGGCCCTGGGATCAGATGCGCCGCTACTCAGATTCCCGGAAGATGCATTTTTGCGAACTTCTTCGTCTTCCGGGAGTTCTTCGGCAAACTGCCAGCGGGTGATGGCGTCACCTTCGAGAATGACGGAGCCTTTTTCCCCAGAAAGTTCAAGTTTCCGGGGAAATCCGGGCTCGCATGACGTGCTTGCCTCGATCACGCCCATTGCGCCGTTTTTGAATTTGATCGAAGCGCAGGCGGTATCTTCAACTTCAACTTTATGTGTCATAGTTCCGGTATACGCGAAAAGCTCCGATGGTTCACCCGCAAAATACAGCAACAGATCGAGCAGATGAATCGATTGGTTCATCAAGACGCCACCGCCGTCCATTTTCCAGGTTCCGCGCCAACCCGCACTGTCGTAATATTCCTGTGAACGGAACCATTTCACCTGGGCCAACGCCAGCACCAGTTTTCCGAATCTGCCGTCGTCCAGAGCCTGTTTGATCAACCCGACATTTTTGCTGAATCTTGCCTGGAACACGGCGGAAAGCTTGACCTCGTTTTCCTCGCAGGCCGCAATGATCCGGTCGGCTTTTTCCAGATTGATATCAAGCGGTTTCTCGCAGAGGATGTGTTTTCCGGCCTGTGCCGCCGGGATTGCCACATCCATGTGCGCCCCCGTTGGAGTGGCAATGGTAACGGCCGCGATACTTTTATCCTGCAGCAGTTCTTCAAAGGAATTATAAACTTTTATTCCTTTGTTGATTTTTGAGAAATCAATTGCCTTGTCAATATTTAGATCGAACACTCCGGCAAGTTCGGCATGGTTTGCGGCGGCAATGGCCTTTGCGTGCCGTTCCGCAATCATGCCGGTTCCGATGATGGCAAATTTAACTTTACCGGGCATTTGTCTTCACCCTTTTCAGTAATTCCATGAATTTTGTTCCATATTTTATATATGAATTATATTTGTCTTCTTCGGAAACTTCCGCTCCGGCGAGATGGACGATCGCCGCCACGTGGGGCTCGATGGAAATGAAACCGTCGTAGCCGTCTTCGTTGATTATTTTATTCAGGATCGATTCCAGCATGGCGTCGCCTTCGCCGCAATAGGCGTAGTCCTGCGACCTGCCGCCCGCGGAATTTTTATGCGCATCCTTGATGTGGATATAGGTGAATTTTCCACGAATGATTTTGAAAAATTCTTCAGGGTCGTAACCGTGACTGATGGTGTTGCCGAGATCATAAAGCAGTTGAAACGCCGGACTGTCAACTTCTTCGCAAAGCTCAATCATTTGTTTTGCACCGAGCCCGCCCCAGCCGGTGCAGTTTTCGTGAAGCAGCACGATTCCGGCGTCTTCCGCGATTTTCGCCAATTCCCGGCAACGCCGGATTGCTTCTTTCCGCCAATCAGCTTCAGGGACGTTATCACCCACCCAACTCATAATCCTGATGAACTTCGTTCCAAGCTGTTTCATCCGGGGGATTGAGAGTTTTAAATCTTCAATATCTAGGTTGAAGTCTCCGGTTATCTGACGGCTCCAGTTGCCGATAGCCGAAGCGAACCCCGCCACTTTCATGTCGTTTTCTTCGATAGCGTTTACAACTTCATCAAACTCGGCATGGGATAGTTCCCCGGCAACGTTTTTTCCGTTTACCAAGCGCAGTTCCAGATAATTCCATCCCAATTTTTTATGGGCGGATATCTGTTTGCCGATCGAAGCTCCCGCCTCGTCGCTGATTCCGGTAATAATCATATTTTCTCCTCAAGATATTTTAATCGGACTTGTCCAGGCGATATGTCCATTTTTCTGCTGGACTTTCAACATATACCAGTCCCCGCTTTGCATTTCCGGGTCGCGCCATTTCCCGCTGACATCAAGAAGATTCCGCGGCGAATACCCGCCGATTTTCATTACCGGCGAGGAAAACTCATTCCCGTGCCGGAGCCAGAAATCCTTTTCCAGCAAATCTTTAATCTTAACAGTAATAGAGTTTACTGACGTTTTGCCTTTAAATGTCGAACGGCAGTTGACGGTAATCTTCGCATTTTTTCCTTTGCCCCGGAATGCCATCGATGAAATTGGACAGGTATTTTTCCTTGAGGTGAATGTCTCAAAATTCACTTTCTCCGGAGTGAATTCCGTTACCCGATTGACTTTTACATGATCTGCTCCGCCACAGAAACCAGGGCTGATATTTTGAAACTCTCCGTTGCCGATAGATACTTCAACAACCCAATCGGTAGTTTCCCCGCCAAGCATTGCCCCCCAACCGAACTCCAACCGGAACGCAAATTCTCTCTCATCAAGTTCCCCTTGCGGAATCGCGGTATGGACATCCTTGCCGTTTTTGACAATCCGGACAAACTCGATTTCTCCGAAACCCGATGCGGAATATTCAAAGCAATCACCTGGTTCCGGTGCGGCAATATCACCTGAAAACGCGGCTCCCAGCCTGAACCACGCCTTAATACGTTCACCGGTAACCACAATTGTCCGCCGCCGCTTCAGGGCTTCAATGATTCCGGACCTTGTAAGTTTTTCGGCGTAAAGTCCCGTGAGTCCCTCCCCATAACTCGCCGGATGCCCGTAGTGGTTGTCGGTCGACCCGATTATTCCGAAAAACCGGCCCTGGTTAAGCTGATTGAAAACGGTTTGCGTCCGGTCCTGTCCGCCCATTGAATGGTTTATCATCAGCCATGGAGTTTGGGATTCCACCGAACAGCCGTGTTCAGAAAACGCCTCGACTACGGGTGAAAGTTCGGGATTGAGATTTTCCCAATCCAGTCCCCGGCAACCGGGCCGGTACGCAATATGGTGAGGGATCATTATCGCGTGGTGTTTTCGTACAAATTCCTTGAGGGATGCAAGGTTTTCCGCCGGGAAAGTCGCGCCGTCAGGGCCAGATAGATAGACACAGTAGTCGCCGGATTTGCTTGAATGCCACTCGAAAGCGGGAAGTGTAACAAACTTTTCATCGCAGTTATTTCGTTCCGCCATACTGACGATTTCCGGCCAGGTTTCCATGACTTTCCGGTAGCCCCTTTCGTGATATTTCTTTATCTTCGGATCATCATGCGGAGCATCAGGCCAATAGCCGTGCGGCGTAAAAGCATAGAAATCCAGCAGACAGCCTTTGGCGATTTCGTAAGACCGCTCCAGGCTTCCGGCGCCATAGCCTATCTCATTGTGGTTGTGGATATCGCCCCACACAATTTTCATAAAGCATCTTTTCCGTTTCCGGTTATCTGGCAGGTTTCCGGATGCTGCTGGCCCTGATCATGAGCTCCGGTTCGGTTGTGAAGCGATGCTCCTCCGGCGGATTTCCAGTAATCAGCTGATGCAACACGTTGATGGCGGTCGCTCCAGTCTTCTCGTTATGGGCGTTGACGGCGGTCAATTCCACGGGCAGGTCATGGGCCTTGAGTGTATCGCCGAAACTTACTACGGCAACCTCCCGCGGAATTGAAATTCCTGATTGCATGAGGACGTTTACCGCGGCTTTCGCCATGCCGTCGCTGGCAAGGATAATTCCCTCCGGAAGCATCTTGTCACTTATCCGGCGGCGGATTATGCCATAAGTCTTTTCTTCCTCATAACCGGCATGAACTACCTCATGAGCAGCCTCAATTCCAGGCATGGCTTTAAACGCAAGCTCGAATCCGAGTTTCATTTGTCCGGCGCTGTAACGCTGCGGTTCCGCGGTAATCAGGAGGAGCTTCCGGCATCCCTGGTTCAACAGATGCAGCGTTGCCTGCATTATTCCGGACACGTAATTGCAGGAAACGGAATAACTGGCGCCATCGGACACGTCATTGTGTAACAGGACATACGGCACTTTTTTCGCTGCGATCCGCGCCAGCGCCAAAACGTTGAACGGCGAGGTCAATATTGCCCCGGCAATGTCAAGCTCAGGGGTTGCGAAATTTTCAACCGGATCGATATGGGAACTAGGCAGTTCGATAAACTGAAGAATGTAGTTCGCCTCTTTGCATTTCTCGCGGATTGCGGCAAACAGCGGCTTCACCAGCGGATACCCCCCGACAATATCTGCAAAAATTATCGCGATGGCATGAGATTTGATTCTCTTGGTCTGAGTCTGTTCGGTGCTTGTAACATAAGTGCCGCTGCCGGGATGGGCAATCAGCAATCCCTCGTTGACCAGTTCCTGAATTGCCCGCCGCACCGTAATCTGGCTGACGCCGAACTCCCTGGCGAGTTTGGTTTGGGCCGGTAACCGCTCCGAGGGCTTCAGTTCACCTTTAGTTATGCTGTTTTTTAGCTTATTTCTGAGCTGCTTGAACAACGGGTCACTATTAGCAATTGAAAGTAACTGCTGCATCCAACAACCTCAATCTTTTACTGTTTTATTAAATCGTGTATACGTAATAATAGCACTACAATAAGACACAAGCAAATTTATCTGGCTATAATATTGATAATTAGAATAAACGCTTCTGTATTATGATTATAGCATGTATATTCTTTGTGTACGATATAAGAATGATAGCGGAGAGAGTATGTTGAGTTGCATGTGGGTAAAAATAACTTGTCAGCCGGAAATTAAAATGGAATCCGTAACACAAAAAAACTGCCGATACACAACTAATCTCCATCTAACAGCGTTTTCAGCAGATCCTTTTTGATCTTTTCGATCTGCTAGGGTGCGAGTTTTACAATTGCAACACGAGCGCAGCTTGTAATTTCATAAAAATATGATATTTAGCATACAGCATAGTGCAGATTGTTATTCCATGCTGGTTTCACAGAGCTTTATTTCGACAACATCATAAAATTTTAACTTTTTTCTTTTAAAGTCGTTTGACCTGTCTACAGCTTTACAGTTTATACTTGACTCTAATAGCCATGGCTGGTATAACTAAAAAATACAAATCAAAAGAAGGAGCCCCAAAGTCAATCAAACCCATGTCAAACAACCTTTCGAGTAATAAAATCTACAGCGGAAACAATTCATTCGATTCTCCTTTCTCCGGTTGGCGTCCGTATTCGGACAATTCAAACGTTTCGGCATATTTTATAGATGGAGCTTTTTCTGAATATCTAGCTTCCAACTCTTCTTCTGCGATTTCCGTCTGAGTCGAGTTGCGAGTTATCCAACCGTCCGTCAGGTATTTTTTCGATCTTCCCACGTTTCCGGAACTTCGTCAATCCGTCCTTGATTATATGGGAGCCATTCGTAAAACTGCGATACATGACAATTAACCATTTCCAGCTTTTTCTCCAGCACATCATCTATCGCTACGGCGATGTCCGGTGAGAACGGATAAGGCTTTTTAAAGTAGTCATAACTGAAAATGAATATAGGATTTTTATCCGGAACCGGCACATCGGGACAGAACATTGGCACCATTACCAGAAATGCCGAATCCTGAACCAATTGTGTTGTGGCGCGATGGTCAGCATGGTAAACATAGATGCGATGTGAAATGACAACGTTGGGTTTAAAATTCCTGATAATGGCGGTTATTCTTTCCCGGTTTTCCAGTGAAGGAACAAGCTTACAGTTGAAATTGTCCAGAATTTCGTATTCTTCCAATCTGGCGATTTCCGCCGAAGCCTGGGCTTCCTGATAACGTCGCGCCGCCAACGCTTCCGGTTTCATACTGAAATGCCCACAGTCGCCGTTGTAACATGACACAAATTTAACCTTATGCCCTTCTCGCGTCAGTTTCACGGCGCACCCCCCGAACATCAGATCGGGATCGTCCGGGGGGCACCCCGATAATCAAAATTCTTTTATAACCCATTTATCCACTTTCCTGTTTTAAGAACAAATTTTGTTTTATCTGTCATTATACGAATACACATATTCTCCTTCCGGAAAAATCGCCGGGACCACGACCAGTAGCATGGCGGCAAAAACAATCATTACGGAATAACCTCCGAAAATAGTTTGATAATGGCAAAACTTTATTGTTCCGATATGCCATTCCGGCGCCAGCAGACCACTTCCCAATATCAGCGACGTGACTAATCTTGACAGTCCCGATCCACCGAAATAGAAAGCTCCGCAGAATGCCATGGCCATTACCTTGTTGTCTGGACTGGCCAAGGCCATCATTTCAGAGGTTGACGCAATGTTGGCGGCCGCGAAAGTAAAACTGTAGATCAGCAGCAATATGGCAATGACTGCGTAAAGAAGTCCGGGAATGAAAATATCCTTTGCCATGAAAAAAATTATGCCGTTAATTAAAGCGTATGTGACATGAACTCCCAGAAAGGTATGTTTGATTCCGAAATTCTTGATAATTTTACCGGCGCAAATCGATCCCAGCAGCATTCCTCCAAGCGTGATTGAGGAAATGAGCACAATAATGTTGTCCGGAGCATTTAAATGCTTTTTCAGGTAAATTGTCATCAACGGAATCGTTCCGTATGCAGCCAAGTTCAGTACGAACAGGTAAACGGAATAACCAACCAGCGGTTTGTTGCATAAAGCCAGTGAAAGCCCCTTGCTGAATTGCCAGGTTTGAATTTTTTCTGTTTTAAAAACCGGAATGCGGGCGATAAAAAAAATTCTGCCGGAAAAAATCAATGCGGCAATAAGCAAAACCAATTGAAGGCGCTCTAACGGGGGATTTTTGCCAATGTACAAACCGACAAGAAAAATGAAAACCGCGGAAAACAGTTGCCAGGAAAACCGCATTTTCCCGAGGTAGGCATTACGTCTTTCCTTAGAAAGGAACGAATCGAGCAACGGAAACCATGCGGCCACATAGCCGGTCTGGAAAATCGAAAAGACTATCAGCATCAGAATCATTAATGGAACTGCGGCGGCGCCGAAGAATGGAGCCGCCGCAATCATGAGATAAGCGAAAAAAGCCAGAGAACATGCTTTCAGAATCAAATTCCGATTGCCTAGCCTTGTGGCAAACCATGCCATGGGGATAAGGAATATTCCGTTGAACAAAGGCAGCACGGCCGTGGTAATCATTGAAAACATATCACTTGCGCCGAGCATCCCGGCATAAAGAATAATAATTGCGCTGTCGGTCAGCGTTACCTGACCAATTGTCCCCGTGCAGGCTGACAGGATAGAATCACGTTCCGCCGACCTGGCTCTGGCGGGAGTTAACTCAACCGTATTATTATTTAAACTTGAAGACAAACAGTTTGGCGGCGTCTTCATAATCCATATCCACTTTGATAATGGCTTCATTTCCATTATTTTGTATTTGGGAAACATCCATTCCAGAGATCAATTCCGAAATTTTCACCAAAGTTTTTCCCTGGGGGACTCGAACGGCAATCCTGAAAGACGCTGTTTCTTTAAAATAGGAAACCACTCCCGCCAGATATATGTCTTTTCCGGTTAAGGGGAAAAACTCAAACGTCGGCGCATATCTCCGGTCAAACGGCCGAACGGTTTCCATCGGGACGCCAGGAGGCCAGTCCAGGGCGGCAAGAGGAACGGGAGGGGAAATATAATTGACGATTGCCGGCAACAGCCAATGCGCGTGGTTTCTTATCAATCTTCCCGTTCGCGGATTTTTCGCGATCCTGCTCGGGAAACCCGCAAAATACGCGAGTTTACCGCATTTTCCGGAAGTTTTCGGCAAGACAAGGGCGGGAGGTTCATCCGTTTCATCCGGAAGTGGTTTGAAATGAGCGGCAACGACGGCGTCTTTATTGATTTTCACTTTCAGCCAATGATTGAAAATGTATTCTGGACGGAATTCCCCGTTTTTATACATTTCCGCGTCAATAGAATTGAAACTTGGTATTTCTTCCAAGAATGGGCAGTTGTTCGCCAGTTGGATTGTCCGGTTGGCACTTTCATATTGACGAATCACTTCAATGCCGAATACATCATTGAGAATCCGGCTGTTTTGTGGTTTTCCTTTCAAATCCGCGTTGGCGACGTTGCCCAATATAACAATATTTCCACCTTGCCGCCAATATTGTAAAAGAGCTTCTTCAGCCTCAGCGGCCAACCAGTTGATTTCCGGCAGGACAATAGTGGAGAACCTTGCCAGGTTCTCATAAGTCAGGTTATTATCGAAAAGGTAACCGTAAGGGATGGCTTTATGCCTCAATGCTTCCGCGCACGGAAGCACCCGGGCGCCGTCATATGAATCCGGTATAGTCATTGGGAACGGACGCAGATAGATTTCCGTATTTGTCCCATGGACCAGACCAACTCTTGTCAACGGAGCAACCTGATCAAAAAATTCGTCATACTCAAAACATTTTTCATAGGATTTTATTACCGGGGTTGAACATTTCATCAGACTGTATGTATATGGCGCTACATGGGTTATTCCGCTGGCGGGCGGAATAATTCCCGCCCATGTTCCATCCCGTTCGTCCAAGGGACGGGTAAAGTTTGGATGGCTGAATGCCTGGGGAATAATTTCAGCATTTTTTGATGCCGGAACTAAACCTCTTATGAAGCGGCACCATTCACTCAGCATAACTTCAACAGGGACAAAATTTGCACTGTTGAAAGAAAGCGGATGAAATGTGTAATATGGATCTGTGGACAATCCGTCCAAAACCTTGATCATGCTGGAAAGATCCACGGCCGACTGCCAGGGATTTGTCCACAAATCCACCGACGGACTGGTTTGAAATACGGCAGTAACATTGGAGTTAACTGCCTTGATCGCATCTCGTATTTCACCATGGATTTCATTCCATCTTTCAATTCTCCAGCGGATGAACTCAAGCCATGCGGGATCGTTCCATTTTTCCGGGGCGGCGTCCGTTATCAAAGGCATCTCGTCAGCGAATTTGCGCTGGTATTCATTTCCGCAGAATTCACAATAGCAACCATTACTGAGAGATGCTTCATCATTGACATGAATTTCCACTACCCGGTCAATGGCCGCAAGCTCCCTGAGATGGGAAAAATAACGCTCTTTAAAATCCGGGTTAAAAGGGCATCCCCAATTTTTCGCGGAAATTCCATCCTGATCAGTAAACTCGGAACATGAAATCAGTTTTTGCTCAGGATGTCCGGCAATATAATCGTCCTGATATTTCATATATCCGGTAAAACAGTAGATGTCGAAATCAAGACGCGCAGCTTTGTCCGCCAATATCTTGAATTGCGCCATGTCTTCAATTCTGGAGGCAAGAAGCACAGCCCGGTAACCCTTCTCTTTCACTTCGTCAAGAATATCCAACAGCGTTTCCGGCCGTCCCCGGTACTCCT
Organism: Victivallales bacterium; assembly: GCA_963678815.1. Lineage (GTDB taxonomy): Bacteria > Verrucomicrobiota > Lentisphaeria > Victivallales. The sequence goes on along the minus strand of OY787460.1, from coordinate 53,865 downwards.
GAAGAAAAGCAATACGGATTATTTTCTGTTTTTTCATTTCAGCTTTTTAGCTTTACCTTTCTCACGGGGGAGATGATTTTTCTATTCGAAAAATCGCAGGGCATTTTCTCCCAGGATCATTTTTTTGTGTTCATCCGGTATTTTTAACGCATTAATTCTTTCCAGATATGCTTTGACAATATTGACTGTGCCCAAACCTCCGTCACTGCCGAACATCAACTTATCCGGTCCTAATTTATCATATAGTTTCCGCATTCCCCAAAGCGTAGGGCCGCTGAGGCAAAACCAGAGATTGGGAATATCCACCGCATCCAGGTAGTCACGCCAAAGCTCCCGCAGGCCGGTATGTCCGCTTACAATTCTTAAATTTTCGTGTTTACGGGCAAAATACATAACCTGGACAGGACTGCAATATTCCGCCGAACCATCATGGAAAAAAATCGGCAGATTGAAATCCATTGCCGTTTTAGCCAATGAATCCATTTCCTTTGACGCAAAAGAACAGCCTTTCGCAACGGGGGCAAGTTTGATTCCGTAAAGTTTCAGGTCTTTCAGCCGTTTAACCTCGGTTCTCAATTTCCTGTTTTCCCAGAAAGGATTAACCGTTCCCCAAGGAAAAAGTCTGCCTTCGTATTTTTGTTTTATTTTTCCCAGGAATTCATTTTCCCTGGTTATCAATTCGGAAATCCGGTATCCGTAAGTGCCGAATACCCAACACTTGTCAATTCCGCATTCATCATAAGTTTTTATGTACTGATCAATTCCTTCCACGGATTTGCCGTATGTGCCGGTAACAGGCGTATCCATATCAGGAAAACTTGCCTTTACATGGGAATGAGATTCAATAATCATTTTGCGCCACTGATCAATTTCTGAATGTTGTTATAAAATATGTCATCAAGGATGGTTTTGTTTTCAATGGAATCAGTCAGTATTTTTGCTTCCACGCTAGGATTATATTCGGGAAACGAACTGCCAAAAATTAATTTGTCAATACAATTACAGCGTTCAAAAAGCTGATAATTGGCCGGTCCGTTTCTCGAGCTCTCAAGCCAGATATTATCGGCAAATTCTAAAGACCTTACCGCATCCGCATAGTAATCGCTGGCTCCGGCATGTCCCATTATAAAGTTCATTTCAGGAAAGCGCCTTGCAAGTTCGAGCAATTGAAAAGGTTCGGCGATTATTGGAATGCCGGTATGGGCATAAACTGGAACTTTATATTCCGCAGCTTTTTCCAGCAGGGGATCTACCAGGTGATCATTCAACCTGAACCCCTGATAGCCCGAGTGGAAAAATACCCCGTTCATCCCTTCTGCAAGTGCGCGTTCCAATTCGGCAACCGCCTCACTCTCAAACCACGGATTAACGGAAGCCATCGTGATAAAACGACCGGGATAACGCTTTGACAGCTTGATAAGCGCATTATTGCCTTCAAAGTTTTTTGTGGTTAAATAGCGGTCAACGGAACATACCATCGATTTTTCAATTTCCGCGTTATCCATATTTTCCAAGAGTTCGCTTTCCGTGGAAGCAAGATGGATTCCTTCACCAAAGAAAACATGAGCATCAATTTTTTTCATGAGATTTTCCGGACTTGTTGAAACGTAAGTATACCTTATTTCTGTCAGCGGAAAGCAAATCCGGGTTTTTATCGCTGTTGACATCAAGGGCATGAAAGAAACGCGTTCGAGGCTCCAATTGAATCTCGCTGGACGGTTTACGGATTTCTGCGGGGGGATGAAAAAGGAATAAAATGAATTTGCCCCTGGTGGTTATAGCCGCCAAATCTTTTTTTCCATCATTGTTAAAGTCTGCGACGCCCAAATAATTAAAGCTGTCGCCTTCGGAAAATTTCTCAATATTTTCCGTAAAATCTCCCAAACGGGTTCTTCCCCAAAAGTAAATCGTCTTATTTTTGGGAGAAGTAAATACAATGTCTTCCTGGGAGTCGCCGTCTACATCCAGGATTTGCGGGGAAACAGGAAACGCAGGTGTCTTGATTTTGCCCAGTTTATGTAACATATGCGGCCAGATTTTTCCCGTTTTCAGAAAGGGACCATAATAAATTCTAAGTTCATATTCACTACCTCCTTTCCCAACAAACAGAATATCCATATTGTTGTCTCGATCGAAATCATGGATGTATGCAAAACGATTGAGGATTCTCTTTTTTGTGTCACGGGGCGGATACATGTAGGATTCCCTGAAATTGTCGCCTCCCTCCCAGGTTCGCAAGACGGGGCCGATCAAAAAATCAAATTTTCCTTTCCCGGTTATATTCCCGCAAGCAAGGTTGTTCCGGTATTGGTTGCACGATGCATCGGAGATTTTCCTGTTAAAATTGTCTTTGCCAAGGAGTAAATAGAAAAATTTACTTCTGCACTGCAGGGCAATATCGTTTTTTCCATCTCCGTCAAAGTCCCTTATTTTGAGATGGACGAGATGTTTATACTTGAATATTCTATCAGGGGTATTGGAGAACACGGCGTCAGGTTTGCCGTAGTGCAGACGCAGTTCGCTGTTCCACTTTTTATCACCGCAATGTATGATTGCGATATCCGTGAGTCCGTCGCCATTAAGGTCCCCAGTTGCCGCATCCAGAGGGAGGAACAAATTGTCAAACACCTGGTCCGGACGTTTATTATAGATATCCGAGGATTCTGCGTTTCCGGTAATGCCGCAGATTAGGAGAGCAAGTATTATAAAACTCGACTTCATTGACACTCTCCTCCGCTTGCCTTAAAATCTTTCAGCACTGCGTAATGGAGCAGGAAAAATGGAGGGCCTTTGCCCAAAGCTCCACTTTTATCGACATTTTCGATGACAATGGTATTTTCTCCTTCTTTCAGATAATCGCCCTTAACCTTAAATACATGCGGCGTCCATCGAAACTTGACGAACGGATTTCCTCCTTCAAAAACCTGATTGCCATTTACCAGGATTCTCACGCGGCATTTTTCATCCGCGTCATCGTCCTGTCCGCAAATAATCAAATCGTAATTTTCTTTTGCGGGCGGGATCCTGGTAATAAAACTGATTTTCATCCTGTGATACGGCGTATTGGATTTTCTGATAAAAGTACAAATTCGCGGATCTTTCTGCTTGAAGCGGTAAACCAGAGGCTCGAATCCACCGAAGAAATCATACGGTGTGAATAGAAAATCCTTTGCCGGATCAAACCGCGCTTCCGTTTTCGCGTTTTTTCTGATTTTGCCGATTATTTCCGGTGAAACGGTTTTCATCTTTTTAGCCGCCAGTTTCAATTTTTTCAGAAATATGACTGAGCGGTGATACAGCTTGTAGAACGGCGACCATACCATTACCGAATCCGGATGATGCTTCAGGCATTGCTTCCAGGCCTTGCCCAGTTTTGCAGTGTTTTTTTCGATTTCAGGCAAGTGCTTTATTGCCCCCGACGAGACGTTGAAACGCCACCTGTCGAGCCGCTTCATTGCCTGATTCGCTTTGCACTGGGATTCCCAGTTTTCCGGTCCGACAAGCATGTCAACCGCCTCCCTGACGGTTCTGGCGGGATGGTAACTGCCGGGATTCCAGGTATAAGCTCCCAAGGTCAATACATACGCGCTGATATTGATTTTGCCACAGGGGGCATACAGTTTTACGTCGCGATAAAATCCGTCATAATACCAGGTCCAGATATCTATCGGGTCGGTCATATAATGATATCCGTGCATGGTGTTCACGCCGGTTGCGTTCTGAAAATACCACGGCCGCCGTTTGATGCGTTCAGTGATCCACTCCACCTCCTCCTTTTTAACCTTTCCTCCCCAAACCGACCTGCCTGTCCAGCAAATATCAATATCCTTTGGCAGTTCTTTCCCGATGGCATATAAGTATTTGTCACGATCTTCTCCGTAGGCCGGATGATATTTCGGTCCCCAATAGAAGGGCGGGACCACAACTATCTTGAAACCGGGATATTTTTTCCGCACGGTATTGTAGATGCGGTTGATAAGATAAACATCCGCGGCCCTTGCCGAACCGAACCGTTTCCGGTCATTGGGATGCAAAGGGAAACGGACATCGTCAAACATCAGGTAGAATCCTCCCCCCGCCCTGGCTATCGGTTCGATATATTTCATTATCGCCTGAAAGTCTTTGTCCGACCCGCAGTCGATTTTCTGATCGGCTTTTCCCCTGATCGGATGGAATCCGACATACCAGGTGACACCAAGCGGGGTAAGCATTTCGCCGAAACGCCTGACATTTTCAAGCCATTCCTTTGAAGGGGGATACGACAAAGACGGGTTCGGGGTTTTCTTCGTCCGTAAACGCCGTGCCTCCTTGGAGGTGCAATAAAACCCGTATTGGTATAAGAAGCACAATGTTTTAAGCTTTCCATACAGGAGCAACACGGCGGCTTTCGTGGGCTGTCCTGAATAAATTCCGGACATAAAGCCGCGGTCAGGATACTCCGGCCAATCAAATATTTCGGCTTTGCGGAGAAAAGCTTTTCCGTTACGCTTGAACATCAACTGATTCAACGATGTTACCGCCCATAAGACTCCAAACAAATCTTTTCCCTTCAGAAACACGCAGGGTCGGCCTTGCCGGAATTCCCAATGGATAGCATAACCTTCCGCTTTTCCGGGGATTTTAACACCGGGAAAAGATTCCTGGCCTCCCACATATATCGGCAATGCTCCTTTTCCGGGGGGAGTCTTGGCGATGGAAACTTTGCCGCCAAGAAATTCTATTCTTTGCTTCAGCAGTTTTAACCGCGGATCATTATCCCTGATGTCCTTGCCCGGAATCAATACGGTATTTGAAATGTCCGCGAACTCGTCAAAGTATTTTACCTCTTGGGGAACTGGCAGCACCTGGCCAGTGTAAAAGGGAAATTCCTGAAGAGCTTTTTTAAGCACCCTCTTCGGTAGATCGTTGGCAATAGCGCTGACGGCGGCACAATATACTGAAACAGCAAGAATCCCCAATATCATTTTCCCGGATAGTTTTTTCCCCTTCACTACGATTAACTCCTTATATATTTAATGTGTTTATTTATTCCATCTTTCGCCGCGGGAGACATATGTAAGATATTGCAGAAGACTGTCGCCTCCAAAATAACTTGCATATTTTACCATCACTCTCACCGGAATGCCCTGAAGGTTTTCAGCGGCGCCGTCTTCATATAGAACGTTGACGCTCGAGGTATGAGGATACTGGGTTTTGCTGATATAACAAACAGCCTGAGCATGGGATGGGTTTTCCCCCACTTTGTACCCCCAGGTTTCCGGTTTATTATTCATTGCCGAATAGTCCTTAAGGGCTGTCGGTTTGATTAAATAGCTGCTTAAAACTATGGCTTTCAGGACCCTGTAATTGTCAGCATTAAGGCTGTATGAGGGAAGTTTAGCTGATTCGAAGACATTAGCGGAAGGGCATTCCATAACGTCTGCCGTGAGATACCGGTTTTCAATAAGCATGTTTGCCATCGGGTATACTGTTGTTGTGGAATAGGACAATCTTGTTCCATACCGCCAAGTGTTCGCCAGATTCGAGTAGTAGTGCATGACCGGTCCATCACCGGAGAAGTCACCGGAATACGAGTGGATGCCAATGCCAACCTGTTTCATATTTGACAAACAGGTAATCCTTTTCGCGGTTTCCCTGGCCTTTTTAAGCGCGGGGAGCAGTATGGTCATCAAAATAGCTAAGATAGCTATTACTACAAGTAGTTCTATGAGAGTAAATGCTCTCCCGCTTTTTTCTGAGGTTTGCATTTTCATCGTCGTCTCCCGATGTATGTGAATCGTTTCATGTCATATATTATAAGGCATTTTTTCCGCCATGTCAACGAATAAACCGTTTTCTGTTCTAAATTTTCTTATTTTCTTAATGCCTGAAAACCACTGAATGCTTCAATCATCGAAAGTGAACTCATTATATGAATTCCGGCATGGATTCCCATGACAATATAAAACGGTTTTCCGCGCCGGGATACAGATGTGGCTGACAACCGTGCATAAACGCTTGTCTTGGGGATGATGCCTGCACCATTGACCGTATTCCGACCAATCCAGGCCGTGGGATCGGAGGAAATCCACCAGATCCTGAAGATAATATTTCTGTTTTCCCGCAAAGAAATTTTCCGCATACCTCAAGGCGGCTTTACTCCACGCTAATACCTCTGACGCCTCTTTTCGCCACTGATAGTTTTCATAATTAAAAAAACCGCTGCAATAAGCTGGAAAGCGTAAATTTTCCATGATGTCGCAAATAGACCGGCCTTTGTTGATATGATAACTTTTCCCGGCCACATCCATATTCAGAAATGCAGCCGCTTTACTAAAAGCCGGATATTTTTCCCAATTGCCGGCAGCTTCTTTGGCGGAAGCGGTAAACTGCATATTCCGGCGCCCTGTAAAACTATGGGGGGCACCCACATCCGGCAAAGCGCCCGCATCTTCTATAATCCCGGATGCCGACGTTCCGCCCTGGCATAATCCGGCGCTGTTCATGCCCTGGCTGCCGAATCCCGCCTTGTAATCATAAACAAAGAATTCATATCCCGTATCGGGTTTGTAGTGATAGAAGAAAACGTTTGGATGTTCCCAATGACATAAATCGGTATTTTTAGCGAGAACCCATCCGGCATCCTCCGTATACAACACAATGTTCGTACAATTAAATTGTGTTCTCGCGCTGGAAAATATATATTTGAAATAGAAAACCTTATCGTAGCCTGATATATCGAGATACCCCTCAATTTCCTCATTTATATCGCTCCATTCCGATTCAACATAGGGAATTGCCGTATTTTTTATCCACTCGTCAAACGCGGGATTTTTCTCTCTGTCGTAATGTCTCATGATCTTATCAAGATATTTGCCGTCAAATTCCGCCTTCTTCCGGCCTATTTGATAAGGGGAACCTTCCAATAGTAAATACTTCATCCTTGTCATCTTTCTCAATGAGTCTTACATTTTTCCTCCGAAAGAATTTTCCGGGGATTTTGATCAAATATCTGCATACGCAGTTCGGGATTTATATCGGCTTGCATAATTAAATCCAGACGATAAGAAATTGCATCGGCTGAACCGAACCAGAAATCCGAGCCCCAGACCAGTTTTTCCAGCGCAACGCTCTCACAAATGATTTCCATGGCCCGTATGCACGGCCCGGTCATGTTTAGCGTCCCCTGGTGTCCAACTCCAGTTTAACTCCGTTTTCGGGTAATGGAACCATCCGGCGGTATTCCGCGGCGATTTCAGCGGTGTTGGCCGGAACCAGTTCACAATCGCGCTGCCAGCAGATTTTCGTGACCGCCTTGATAATACCATACAGGGTTTCGCGCCGGAAATCGGTCTCGGCGGAATAGTCAAAAGTGTTGTGAGTGAGAACCTTGATGTATTTCACCGGGACATCCTGTTGCAGTTGCCGGTCGATCGCTTTCTCGATAGTATAATAGTGGTTTTTGGCGTCGACAAGTTCCACCCGCAAGTCCTGGGGATGTTTTCCGCCCCACATGCGTGACGTCGGATCGATGGTTCCGGGAACATTCACGAAATCCACGTCTCCCTCCAGACAGCGATTGTAGCGGTGCGGATAGTGGCAGCCCAGAGGCGAACTTCCCCAAACGCAGGCGCATTCCGGCAGATCCCGTGTCGGCACCGACACCAGCCCATGTTTGAATCCGCATGCCTCCAGGGCCGGAAAGGTGTGGTCGTTAGCGGAGCCGTAGCCCGGCGTAAAGGACAGTGGCGGCCTGCCCATACAGCCGGAGAAAACCTCGATCGCCTCTTTCAGGATTTCAACCTGGTCTTCGAAACCGTACACCCCGAGGAACTCATCATATCCCTGGTCGGCGGGATGCACGTGCAGCCCGACTTCATGCCCCTGCCGGTCCAGTTCCCGGTAGATCTCAGTGTGGACTTTCAGGTCCGAGGGGATCACCATGAACGTGCCTTTGAGGCCGGATTCCGCCATGATGTCCCTGAGCCCCAGGACGGCCCGTTTCCCCAGTTCCGGATTGGCGATGGCGTGCTGGGTGGCTTCGCAGTCGGTCTGGATGTCGAGAAATATTTTTGTCATAATGTAATCTCCCAGAGATATGAACTGCGGTGCGGGTTGTCGTTTTCGCAGGCGTAGAACACGTTGTTTCCGGCATGGACGACGTCGTGACACTGCCACATGGCGTTGCCGCCGGAGTCTTTGATTTCCCCGAGCACGTCGAATGAATTTTCCCGGTAGTTGATTTTCAGTAACCGGCATTTTCCGTTTCTGCCGGTGATTCCATATGCAACACCATCAGCCGTTTTTACCAGCGACGACAGTCGGCTGGCGCCGTTTGCGGTCGGCGTGAACAAAAATTCAGCTTCGCCGGTTGCGATACCGATCCGGTAGAGCGAACCGTTGTCCCCGCTGGCGTAAATACAGTCGTCGTCAAAGGCAAAAAACGCTTCGGGTTTGGCGAATCCGTAATCGCCGTTTTTCTTCGGCAGACCGGTCTGGAAAAAGATCATCTTCCCGAGTTCCGGATCGTATTTACACAACCGGTGGGCGTCGGGACCGGGTTCGGACTGCCAGGCCCGGGTAAGACTCCAGGTAAACCAGACGCAGCCGTGCTTGTCAATCACGATATTTTCACCCTGCGCCATCCCGCCGTAACCGCTGCCGAGGAGTCCGAGAATTCTGGACTCGCCGGTTTTCAGGTTGAAGGAAAAGGCGTATTCCGGGGCGAAGCACTGCCCGTAAATGATATCGCGCTCGTTGTCGATCGCAATCGACTGGATATAGGCATGAGGCACGGGAATGGCCAATTTCGTTACCGCGCCTGATTTCAAATCATATTTCATGATCGCGCCGCCGGGCGCGGTGAGATAGTTGTCGCAGTCATGCAGCAGCGCAATTGCCCCATACAGACAGTTATCCCGGCCTTTAACCAGCGACCGGTGGAATTTCGCGTCGAAACGATCGGCAACTTTGGCGTAACCGAGATCGGCGAATTGTTGCGTCCGGCGGTCATAAGCCTTGAAGATGTCGGCGGCAAAAGAGGTGATGCCCAGGTACACGCGGTCGTCATCCGGGTTGTAGAGGGCGCAGTCCATGCTGATCCATTCCCGGCGCCACAAATCGTTGGCAATAAAATCCCGGTAATTCCAGCGGTTGAATGCTTCGTTCTCCCATTGGTTTCCGAAATCGCGGTCAAACAGTTTCAAGCTTCTGATATTCATGTTTCACAATTTTCTTTCTGTTCGGCAAATCCGCCGAGATTTTCAGCAATGACCTGAACACATCATCGAAAATATCGACAATTCTCAGGGCAATAATTTTTTCTTCGCCTGCCCGCCAGTGTCCGGGGGTGAGCCGGTTGAACTCCCGTAGCGCCGCAACTTCCCGTTCCGTCAGGACGCCGCCTTGCAGCCCGGCGAGAATCCGGTTGAAATCCCTGCCGTCTCCGCCGGTTTTTACTTGCCAGTAGGTTGAGAAAGGGATCTGGATATAGCTTTTGTTCATGCGCAGGAGCTCATTCTGGATCAGCCAGACCGAGTCGAAATGGGCGGGCGCGTTCGCGTAAAACCACAGGCGGCCTTTCATCAGTCGGCAGAACTTGGCATTCTCGAAAATTTTCAGGGCCGGGTCAATCTCAATTTTGCCCAACGCCTGCCGCCACAAGCCGATGTCGGCGCCAGCCGCCGCGGGAACCAGAGTCACGCAGTCGCGCAACGCCCGCAGCATGGTTTCGAGGGCCTGTTCCAGGGCATCTTCAAGTTCGGTAAGGCAAGGTTCGTGATACCAGCGGGGAATTTCGTAATTTGCGTGCAGGATTTCCTGAATCATTTTCCAGCACGGCAGTTCCGGGAATCTGGCTTCCGCGATTTCCAGCGCCTCGAACTTCCCGGCGGTTATTTTCCGGTCCAGCAGGATGATTGCCGACTGCACCGCCGGTTCGAAATAGTGCATAATCCGGCTGTGGAGCGGATACTTGTTGGTGTGGACTCCGAGGTTGACCGCCGGGTCGATCGTCCGGTTGTAGCGCCCGAAATACAGACAGAATTTCTTCAGGAAGAAATATTCGTCCTTGGCGTCCCACGGGCGGTTATCGAGTTGCTCCAGCGCCGTCCGCAGCCGCGAATTGTCTTCGGTGTGGTAGAATGCCCATTGCCGGTATTCCGGGTAATAATTCGCTTCCGAAACCAACTCGCTCCAGGTCAGGTTGATGCCCGGCAGGTGTTCCAGGTTCCGGCTCCAGCACGGGTATTTTCGGCAGAGGAACATATGGGTTTCGCCAATCGCGGCCGACATCTCGCACCAGTTATCGGCAGTCATATCGTCAGCCACGATGAACCGGGTATCGAAGTCGCTCATGCCGGGAATCAAGTCCCGGAACTGCCATTTTCCGGCAATCGCCTGGATGCGGCTGAACCGCGCCCGGCACTCGTCGTAATAAGTGCGGATGAAATGCGCAAAGTCGTTTTCCGGTTTCGGGGCAAAATTCATTTTCATTTCCCAATCTCGATTTCCCGGTTTTCCCGCGCCGACTGATAAACCGCATCCAGCAGGATATTGGTTTTCAAAGCTTCCTCCGCCGGACACGCCGGGGACTTGCCGGTAATGATTGAATCCACAAAATCTTCAATTATCGGCAAATGAACGTTTTCTGCTTCCGGGATGTCAATTTGGGAAATTTCCCTGCCAACGGTTTTGATTACCGGACCATTATCATGAGGCAGCCAGTTGAGTTTTGCCTCGGTCCCGACGATCTCAAATTCGTGCCGCCAGGTCTTGGAATTCCAGTTGAACGAAGCCGTTACCTGGGCTCCGTTCGCGAGTTCCATGACGATGGCGGCGGAGTCTTCAACGTCCCAGTTTGTAGTCAGGTTGGCGCATTTGGCGTAAACTTTCCGGGGCAGTCCGAACAGCGCGATCAGCACGTCAAACATGTGAGTCCCCATGTCGCTCAGCGGCCCGCCGCCGGATTTTTCCCTGACCACCCGCCAGTATTTCGGGTCGGACGGCTCGGGATTGAACCAGGAGAAGTAAGTCATCCGGACACTCACCACCTGCCCGAACTCACCGTTGTCCAGCATTGTTTTTGCCTGGGCCAGCCGGTTGAAACAGCGCCGGTAGTAGGCGCAGCCCGCCAGTTTTCCAGCAGCGTTTGCGGCAGCAACCACTTTCCGGGCGTCCGGGGCGGTCAGTCCCAGCGGTTTTTCCACCAGCACGTGCTTCCCGGCCTGTAATGTCTGAACCGCATGTTCCGCATGCAGCCATACCGGCGTTGCCAGATAGACCGCATCGGCTTTGCTCTCCGCGAGCGCCCGGGCAAAATCGGTGTAGACTTGACCAACCTTGAATTTCGCCGCCAGTTCCGCCGCGACACTTTCCCGGACGTCGCACACCGCCGCCAGGCAAGAATTTTCCGCCCCGGCCAACGCGGGCGCAACCCGCTTATTGGCGATATCGCCGGTTCCCGCCAGCAGCCATTTGATTTTAGTCATAATTCATCACATCCGTATGGTTTGTTTGACCGCCCAGGCGAGATATTCGATATCCGCTTCCGTGGTGGAGGCGAACACCGGCATGCTGACCACCTGCGCACAGGCTTTTGCCGCTTCCGGACAGCCCGCGCCGTCATACCCGAGTTGTGTAAAGGCTTCCCATTCCCACACCGGCGGGTAGTGCTTGGCCGTTCCCACCTGATATTGTTCCTTGAGCCGTGCCCTGAACTCCTCCGCCGTGAATTTAACCTTGTCAGTATCGACGCGCAGCACATACAAATGACTGCCGTGATCCGGACCGTGTCCGGCGGGAAGGATCAGTTCCGGAACATCCGCCAGCAGGTCGTTGAGTTGGCACATCCGCTGCTGGCGGATTTTAATGATTTCGTCAATTTTCGCAAGCTGGGTAATGCCCACCGCGCATTGCACCTTGGTCATCCGGTAGTTGAACCCGATGCTTGCCACCCGCAGCGCCGGGCCGCCGTAAACGTAGCCGAAAGTTTTCAACTGACGGACTTTTTCCGCGAATTCGGCATCGTTAGAAGTGACCGCGCCGCCTTCGCCCAGACAGGTCATGTTCTTGTTGCTCTGGAAGCTGTAGCACGAAGCCTTGCCACGCCCCCCGATGGGGTTCCCCTGATATTTGGTCCCGACGGCATGAGCGGCATCGTAAATTACCGGGATGCCGGTTTCCGCCGTGATCTTATCAAATTCGTCGATCTCACAGGCAAGTCCGGTAAAGTGAACCGGAATAATCGCCTTGGTCCTGGGAGTTATTTTCTCCCGGACTTTGGCCGGGTCAAGGTTCATGGTAACCGGATCGATATCGGCAAACACCACTTTCGCCCCTTGCGCGACAGCGGTTCCGGCGGTGCAGACGAAGGTCAGCGGAGTGGTGATCACTTCGTCGCCTGCGCCGATCCCGAGTGCCATCATACAGCAGTCGAGCGCCGTGCCGCAGGAATTGACCGCAATGGCTTTTTCAGCGCCTTCATGTGTTGCGAGAGCTTGTTGAAATAAATTTTCCTCGGGCAGCGGGAAAAAATCGCCGCCCGGCCCGGCGGCAGCGGAGATTACCCGAGTTGCCGCATCGACGTCATCCTGGCCGATGATTCCGCCCAGGGCGAGAAAAGGAATGCTTCTGATTTTCATTCTACCTCAGTGTTTTTGTTGTTGAATCGTTTCATGCTGTACCTGGATTATAACCCGGAAAGTGAATCGTTTCAATAGGCAATCGTGAAAAAACAGATATTTTGCGCGGTTTCGGCAAGGGTTACTGCCGGGTGGAGTCGCGAAGGATCAGGATTTCCGGGAATTGCCGCTGCACCGGGGCAACGGAGTTTTTACCGGCCCGGATCGCCTCCAGGATGTAAGTTGTGGCAAACGCCGCCATTTCGGCGCTGGGGATTTTCAGGTAGGAAATGGGGATGGTGGAAATGTCGGCAATCGCCGAATCCCCGTAGCCGATGATTTCGATATCGCCGGGAATGTTGAACCCGCGCTTCTGGAACTCGATCAGCATTCCCAGGGCGTCGATATTGTCGTCGCAGAAATAGGCCGTGGGGGGGGCCGGCAGGCTGAGGTATTGCTTGGCGAGTTCAGTTCCGTGCGCCAGGGAGTGAGATTTTTCGTTCAGTGTCACCACCAGTTCCGGGGAAAACTCGATTTGTGCATTTTTGAGCGCCGTTTTATAACCGGCAAGTTTCCGGGAAAACCGCTGTTCCGAACCGGCGACGCGCGAAATGCCGATCCGGCGGTGGCCGTTGGCAATGAAATGATTTACGGCGTTGCATGCGGTATCTTCGGTAGCCCGGTAAACATAATTAATGGCGGCGTCACGCATATCATCGCCAATGATTATATACGGTTGCTGGAATGAGGTTGCGGCCAGAAGCTTTGACAGCCGGTCCGCTTTCCATTCGAGGAAAATCACCGCATCGTTGGCTTCCGGAAAAATCCCGCTGGTAATGATCCGTGCGGTTTTGTCTTTATCCAACTGGAAGATATCAAGGGAATAGCCATTCTTGTTCAACAGGTCGGCGATAATGCCGATGGAATCGTGAAAGCTGAAAGTCTTCAGCAGCGGATGGGCGCCGAAACTGCCTTCCATGATGATGGCGATCCGGAGATACTGCTTGAGCTGCAGGCTTCTGCCCAGCGGATTGATCTTATAATTGTATTCTTCCGCCAGTCTGAGGATTTTCGCGGCGGTTTTCGGGTTGACTTTTTTCTCCCACTTGCCGCCCATTACCATGGAAGTGCTGCCGACGGAAGCCCCCGCCAGTTGCGCCAGTTCCTTGATATTTTTGATCTCCGGTTTTCCCGCCATGGTTCCCATCCGCTTGAAACGTCTCAATATAGATTAGCTGCTTCATTCATCTTTTCAACGGAAAAATTATTAATTTTCAGGGATTGCCATGTATTTAAGTATTTTGCCAAATGCTGTTCCGTTCAAATCGAGTTTGTCGGAACTGGCCCTGCTGTTATCTCTGAATTTTTTCGCTTCGGCGGCGTTGACTCTTACGAAGAAATATCTCAACAATTTCAGTGCCCTTTAAGAACCTGCAATGCTTTTAGAGAGTCTTCGGCGAGCTATGCCCTTGCTGACTCACTCGACTCTCTCAACAGCCATTGCAGGAAGTATACATGTTCAAACAGTTTCCGGTGATTACTGCGATTGTGGCTGGATAAACCCCGCAGGAGTTTATCGCCGAAGCATAATGTGCCAACAAGTTGACCTATACGGTGATTCATGCGGAATAAATGCCGGGTGTTTTCCGTCACTTTTAATTTGACTGATGTTATTTGCTGGAAGTTTTTGTTAGAGAAGATCTGATTTTTCGTGAAGAGTGCTTTCCGGCTTGGCGCGAGCTGAACAGATGACCTCAATTCAGACAGCTCTGCTGAGCAAGGCCGTCCAGCCGGTAGGAACGCCCTACATGGCTGGATTTGAAAATATCGCATTGTCAGGCCTGGGTGCGGTGGAAGAGATGATATCGCGGGTTAAAAATTATTGGGGCGGAATGCTTGAACGCGGAGCCACGACATTTTGGGAGGCTTATGACCCTGACGCCGCAGATAATGACTCCTACAGTTTTTACGGCAGACCTTTCGGAAAAAGCCTTTGTCATGCATGGAGCGCCGGACCTGCAGCCTTTCTTCCAATGGGAATCTTTGGACTGGAACCGCTGGAAGACGGTTGGAAACGTTTCAAGGTAAAGCCGGATTTAGGAAAATTGACCTGGGTTTCCGTTACCGTTCCGACTCCGCGGGGAGAAATTGAAATTACTATCGAAAACAGCGTAATATCATTGCGGATTCCACCCGCCGCAATTGCCGAATACATGGGGCAGGAATTGACTGGTAATGTCAAGCTCCCTTATTGCCAAATGACCAGAAAAAACTGAAACATGACGCAGTATATATTCCCATGAAAACCTTTTGTTTTTACCCGTTTTCTTTCCGTTATTTATACTCATTGCCGGGGGATTTCCCACTACAGTGCAATTCCCCAAAGCCGTTTTTACTCGTCCCATTCGGCGGGGAGAGCCCGGCGGAGCCGGTTCAATGACAACCCGTCCGGCTCATTCCCCTCTATGATCGCTTTCTGGAGCTCCGGGGCAAGATTCACCATATGGAGAATTCTTGTAACGTAGCCGATATCAAGTTGCAGTTTATTGGTCAGTTGGGTGACGGTGGCGATTTTGCCGAATTCGATCAGGTTGCACCAGGCATGTGCTTAATGTCATGGTGTTACTGCCGTTGTCCGGGATTAGGGACTTGTCCGTGTGCAAGATTCTACAAACGACTCTTTTTTGTGTTTACAATACAGTGTTGTCTTTCCAGTATTGACAAATCTTATCTCTGGTTTTTGCTAAAGTTTCAACGGCTTTTTCAGCGGTTGGTTCATAAATTTCCGAGATCAACGGAATCATTAATTTTTTATCTTTCAGCTTTTTGATGATCATTTCAAGATTCAGGCATAGACCATATTCAAAGGATCTATGTGCCATACCGTAAATCGGCATTTCCGCCCAATTTATTACATTATGAATATGCATTTCAATAAGCCGGTCATCAAGGAAGTCAATCCAATTAAGAATTGTGTTTGTATCGCCGCGCCCTTCCGGCGCGAATTTATTTCCTCCCATTGCCGCATGGCCGATATCCAGCAGGAAACCGAATGTCTTATCTGGAATTTTATTCAAAAGCTCAACATCGAAAGTTTCAAAGGCAAGTTTTACACCCGCGTTTTTTGCCTCATCCAAAATTGATTCAATAAATTCAACATTTTTTTCTCTTGCATATGAGCGTGGCACTACAGTGTTTGATGGTTTACCCTGATGATATGTAATCCATTTCGCGCCAAGGTCAATTCCGAGTTCAAGCATTTCACGGTACTGTTTTTTAGACTCTTCCCGGATACCCGGATTCAGCGCGGCAATATTCAAATCCGTGGGTGTTCCGTGAATTACTAAATTTTTTAAGTGTGAAAGTTCATCTTTCAGGCGCTTTCGATCATCCGTTGAGAAATTACTAGGCCATATCCCGGCATGGGGAATCATCCATGGGTTTCCCACAGCGGCATCAAAATCACCAAAATGGATTTCCATGCAACTCAAGTCATATTTTCTAGTAAGTTCCGCAGCTTTCCAGACATCAATTCCCGTCATAACGTTTGTGGAAATTCCCACATAATCATTAATTTCGCACATTAAGTTAAATTCCTGTATTTTTTCATTTTACTTTTTCAAATGTCAGTTTTCGAATATTACCATCAAAATTTTTGCGTACAGGACGCGCCAGACTTTCACTGGCACGTTTAAAGAAACAGGCTATTGACATGACTTTAGAAATTGGCGGTATCGGGGTTGTATTGAGTGTGATCCTCTTATGTTTATTCCCGTTTACAAACGTATCTAAAGTCCTCCGCCCCAGATTGTCCGGTTTGCTTAACACCAGTTCCAATTTATACCATTTCCCTGGAATCATTTTTGCAAGGATAATTCTCTGAAGCCCCTGGGAGGTGTTTCTCATCTGAACTGCCAGTCTCATTTTACTGTCAAGGAGAACAGGAATTCCGCCATCATAACCGCCAAAACCGATTATATATGTAAAACCATTATTTTTTAATTTTTTATTCAGTTTTAATTCGACGGTCATTTTAGTTCCGTTTTTCATGATATCATCCCAAAAACCGTCAGCAGGGAAAATGAATGATTTTGTTGATGTATTACAATATAGACTTCCGGCTTCCTGTGCTTTTGAACCGGTTGTATTTTTAAAGTACAATAGACCTGAATATTTACCGCTGGCTCTAAATACTTGATTGTTCATATTATTTTTTGATTGTGTGGAGAAATCAAGATTTAATTGCGCTTCCGGTCTTAAAGTTGACAAAACAGTCATTTTCTTATCTGTTACGATTATACCGTTCTGAAATGTTTTCTGAATAACATATCTGGGATTTTTAAGCATGATGTTATAACGCAGCGCATAATGTTCCGGCAATAAAGAAAGATCGTTAACTGGCAAAATGAGTTTACCGCACAACGTATGACTTTTCGCATTATAGTACAATGGAGCTTTTAAATGTGATTTATGTTTTGTGCTGTTAAATATCTCAAGATATCCGGAAGCATAATTTGCCGAACCAGGCATGATTGCCGTAAACCTTAAATCAACCTTTTTAGCAGTCTTCACAATACCGGTTGAGTTACCGTTAAAGACTGTTTTACCGTTAAATTTCACATCCCACGATTTAATTTTTGGAGGCACATAAAAGGGATTATTGAAATAGCATATTGCGTTGTATACGGTTATCGGGAAATAATGTTTTGCATTGGGGCTGAACATTGTATGAAAAGAACATGACATCATGCCGCCGCAACCTTTTTCATATGCATACCTTGAAAATTGAGCAATATTTTTGTCATTATACCAAGTTGCTCCCCATACATCTTTAAATCCCATTTTTTGAAAATAGTCAACGCCAGGGAATTCACCGGTAAGGCGAGGTGAATAATGCCAATCCGCAATAATAATATTATCTTTATTTTTCATGTAGATCATTGCAGTTAAAACACTTTGGCTTGAACTTAGGAATTCGGCGTTGTAAGAACCGGGAATTTTCAGGAATCGCGGATCAAGCTTAAAACCTTTTACTCCATGCCCCGGTTCCCCAAGCCGTTTTGACAAAAACATATCCCCCCACATTACCGGCACAATCCCTTTATGTATAATATAATCACTGCAGGTATTTAAGAACCATGCATATAGCTGAGAGGCGCTTGTTTTATTTTGAGAAGCCAGCTTATGGAGAACATCAATGCTTCCTTCATCATTTGCAAGAAATATGAAATCCGGCTTTTTGCTGCCGCATAAATTAATGGCAAAATCTATTACCGGCAGTTGAACAGCCTGCATTGCATTTTCCCCGTTTGGAAATTTATAAAAAGGATTCAGAAATTTATCGAAAGAAACTTTTGTTTCAGAATTGCTGATAATTCCGGGATATTTTCTTGCCAACTTCGAACAGCATCCCATATTCTTTGTGAACGCTCTGATTCCAATGCCAATTTTCATATTGAAAGAGCGTATGTATTTAATAAAATCCTTAAATTCTTTTTCACTGCAGTTTACAAGTTCAACTTTACCCGGACCGGTAATTTGATATGATCCGGAACGCGAGCTGGCCAGCTGGAGAATAATAGTATTAAAACCTGCGTCAGCTATACATTTCACCTTGTTTTTATATGCTTTTAACGGTATTCGGGCAGTAACAATTTGCATCATGTATGCTTTTATTTTGAATCCTTTTTCATGGTCAGAAGCTTTCATAGTGGTTATAATTCCGGCAAATAAAAATATCAGAAAGATAGTAAATAATTTATAATTCTTAATTTCCATAATATTAGAATATTTCATAGAAGCAGTATTCTTCTTATTATTGTAATTCATTATTCAATACTTTCTTTTTTCTTATTTAAATATTTTTTATTTCCCGCGAAAAATGTTTATCCAGTCCCAATGTTTTGAATCATAAAAAAGCGGACTGTGGGCTTCAAAAAGAACAACCCCGCCAATATGTTTATTTTCAAGAGCTTTCAATAGCATTTGACCGGTTTCTCTTCGGTTGTCGAAATTGCGGGGGCCGATCCAGAACCACCCCATTCTTTGGGTAGGATTCGTTACGGTTATTTCCGGATATAATTCCGGGAAATCTTTTTTTGATTCAACCATGTAATGACCTTCATCAATAATTCTATTTGTAAAAAAACTCTCCCAATCAAAGAACCCTTCCGGAAAAATTTGCAGTCCGCTGAAACTGTTAACATGCTCCTCATTGCGTTCCGTAAACCTCAGGCCAAAAGAAAGAGAAATATTCCGCTTGTCTGTTTCACCTCGGACTTTCCGCAGGAAATCTTGAAAATATTTTCCCCTGAAACTCCACCAGGTTAAATCTTCCGGCAATGGCAATTGGCCATACTTCTCTGAATATGCCTCAACTGCGGGTATATCAAATCCAAACCTGTGCATACTCTCCTTTATCGATGACGGAACCGCATCTGGATAGTTCTTGTTAAACTCCCGCATATTGTTGTTGGGATTTTCCTTGAGATAGCGTTTGGCTTTTCTGGTATAGGACGGTAATCTGGAATGTGTGCGGTTACTTAAATAGAGGCCGTCAATATCATATTTTAGAAGTTCACGAATTTGCGTCATTCTGAAATCAACGGACTCCTGCCATACGTATGACAGTATCCCGGGAAAATATTCTTCTTTGTCATAATGTTTCCAGCATTTCTCCGGATTACCGCGAACGAAACTGCTAGCACTTTCACCAAATCTGCCATAATCGTCAAAAAGAGTAAGCCAGGGAACAATTCTTAAATTGTGTTTATGTGCGCTTTCACATGCCACTTTCAACGGATCAAAATTATGCATAATTGAATTAAGCTTTTCGACAAGCTGTCTTTTGCCGGAATGCTCATTATCTACTTCAATTAAGGAAATATCTTTGTGGTACCGGTCCGGAGTATTGCTGTAGTAAAGCAAATCCCCTAAGGCGGACACCCGCCATTGCAGCTCATCAATTCCCTTCTCCGCGCATTCCGCAATGAATTGATTAATTGCCAACTCATCAAACAATTTATCAGAGTGCCAGACAAGATCGAGATAATCCACCGCCAAGGTTATTTTAACATTCATATTTTTTATTCTTCTCTCCAGATGCAGTCAGCGCCGGTAGGATAGTGACTCCAATTTTCACTTAAATTCAATGGAATTGCATGCCCGTCAAGAAATAAAACGTTGGCATGACTGGAATGTCGATAATTTACATGATCTGTCAGGCTGACACTTATAGTATCATTGTTGCTGTCGGTTAAAAACAACCGCTTATTAGGTCTTTTTGACCAATTAAGCCGCTTCAAGCTTAAATAAATATTCATGCCATACAGGTAATTTGTTATACGCGGAGAGTTTGATATTGACGGACAAAAGAATATTGGAGAATCAAGATATTCCAGTCTTTCTCCAGTATAATTACCTTTCAGGTAAGGAGTTAAAAAATACGCCCACTGATACCATAAAGTCATTTTTATTTTTGTCGGCGGTAAATATTCGCCATAATCATCGGTATACAGTAAACATGCGGTTCCCTGCTGTTTCAGGTTATTTAAACAATCAACGGCATTTGCCTTTTCACGGGCCTTTTTCAGGGCCGGGAGCAGCATAGCTGCAAGTATGGCAATAATAGCTATCACAACCAGGAGTTCGATAAGCGTAAAATAAACACGTCTCTCAAATAATTTACGTTGTTTATTCATGGTTTATTCCTTTTTGAATTGTTTATATTCATTAAATTAAGCGCTGTCCCGTTTTATCAAATGAGTTGGAAAAGTAACCGAATCCGCGTGGAACTTTTTTCCCCTGATCATATCGACCAGCGTCTCAACGGATTTCTTTACAAATTCCTGTTTATCAAAACCAATGGTGGTCAGCGCCGGAATACTGTAGCCGCTGAGCTTTGTGTCATTGTATCCGATAACCCCGATTTGTCCGGGTACGTTGATTCCGGCGTCATTCAATCCCTTGATCAGGATCATTGCCAGAGTATCATTTTCAATAAGCAGCGCCTCGGCGGCATTTTTCATTAACTTGAAGTTTCTGCCGAATTCATAAACCCGTTCAGGTTTGATATGGCATTCAACAAGCTCCAGGTTGATCATGTATTCATCAAAGACTTTTATCATGGATTTCAGTTTAGGACGCTCAAGATCGGCTACATTGTCACCAATGAATGTAACATTGTTTATCTTCTTGCTTCTCAGGTATTCGGCAGCCTCGACAAAGCCGCTGTCCAGACTCCCCCCGACATAAGCAAGGCCGGGTATGGGATTCGACATTACCACCATCGGGATCTTATTATTAATGATATATTCATACTGCCGGGTTTTATCATGGAATATACTGCTTTCAAAAAACAGAATGCCGTCGCAACGTCCAGCCAGCAGCATATCAACGGCTTTTACCGCACGCTGATGTTCCCAGTTACTCACATAGATCTGCACGCTGTAACCGTATTTTTCTGCTTCTTCCATGAGCGCACTGCTTATTTCTCCGTAATATGGGGTGTGGATTTCACCGATAACCAGACCAAGCACCATGGTTTTCCCGCTTTTAAGCATCTGCGCAGTATAGGACGGACGGTACCCCAGGTTTTCAGCGGCCTGGAGTATCTGCTTTCTTTTCTTTTCCGAAACCTTGGCCGTACTCCGGTTCCCCTTCAAGGCAGCGGAAACCGACGATATTGAATTGCCGGTATGCCTGGCTATGTCTGATAATGTTACGGCCATCTTAGCATAATCTTTTTTCTTGAAATTTTAATAATGCAACGTTGCATTTATCTGAATTTTACACTACATTCCATATAATGTCAATAGCTATGGCGGAAAAACATTTGAAAATTATAACAGAAAAAATCGAGTTGCCGGTGCATGGACAGGAGCTTTTCCTGCCATTCAACAATCTCTGGAACTGCAACATCTACCGCACAACCCAACCTTTTAAACTGAGCCCAACGTTTATCCGCGCAAACTCTACTTCCGGATCTCCGGTTATCCTTGGCGATGATTTTTTTGTCGGATGCCTTAATCCGCATGCGGATGCGCTTTTCAAGTCAAACGGTAAAACGTTGTCGTGCATCCCGGCGGAAAACCAAATTTTCTTTTATGGTGAAGGAAATCCATTCCGGCTATGGCGGGAATATAATGAATATGTTTACGGGCAACTGACACAAAAATCCGATTCCGGAATTCCGTCTCTGCATGAAATCGAATACTGTACTTGGGTCGAACAGAAAAAATTCGCGGTGAAATATTTCAATGACGCCAGCGTTGCCGGAGCTGTTAACGCTTTGTGCAACAAATTCATAGACGATTACCTGCATAGGATTGATAAAATGAATTTCCCCCGCGGAACCTTTACTTTGGATCATGGCTGGGCGCTCAATTCGGAAAAGTTCAATTTCGGATTACCACAACCCGACAAGAAAAAATTCAAGGATTTTCCCTCCACTGTAGACCGGATCAGGAATGCCGGATTTATTCCCGGACTCTGGTTTGCTCCGGCTTTCATGCCCCCTGAAAGCCAACTGTTTTCAGACTGCCCCGAAATAAAAGGAGAAAAGTTTACCGGCGCAAACGAGGGCGGTTTTGATTTCCCTCTTTTTTACCTTGATATCACAAGCGAAACCGAAACTACCGCTTTTCTATGGTTCAAAAAAATTTTTGCGCCATATATTGAAATGGGCATAAGAAAACTGAAAATTGATTTTACCTATAACAATAAAAGCATGATGATTAAAATTCTTGAACTGCTATATAAAGCTGTCAAAGAGCTTAACCCGGAAGTCGAAGTGGAAGGACACATCCCTGATATTTTCGCCAGCCGGTATCTCGATGCCGTCAGGCTGAACGACCTGGTAATTGAAACTAATCCGGAATGGGAGCGGCTGTTTGAAGATCACTATACCGTCTGCCGCAACAGCGCTTACAAGACCCAACTAAACCTTGATCATATCGGAACAAACTCGCCGGATGTTTCCGAATCAAATTTCCTAAAATCACTGTCTCATTTCAAAGGAAAAGCAGGATATCCGGTAATTTCACTGCTTCCGGATATTTTTTCAGACAAAACCGTTGACGCAACACGACAATACCTTGGAAATATGCAAGCTTAAGAACAGATTTTTTTCCACTACAATGTGATACCCCATAGCCGGTTTAATGAGAGGCCGACCGGCTCCCGGCCCGCGATGATCGCCTCCTGGAGTTCCGGGGCGAGGTTTACTATATGCAATATTTTGGTCACGTAGGCGATGTCGAGTTGGAGCTTGTCGGCTAGTTGGGTGACGGTGGCGATTTTGCCGGACTCGATAAGTCCGGTCCAGGAATGCGCCCTGGCCAACGCCAGGAACATCGTTTCCTGTACCGGGGACTCGCCGTTGGGTTCCTTGGTGTCGGGTGGCAGGATCAGCTTGCGTCCGCATTTGTGCTTGATAACGATGGGAACTTCAATCGCGATGGTTTGCCCGGTGCCGTCCGGGGTGCGGTATTTTTCCGGTTGAATTCTTCCATATTTTTGATTACCTGATTAATTCCTTCCTTCAGTTCCGGGAGCCGCTCCCGTACTCGCTTTTTTCCGCTCATCGCCTGTCCGGTCAAACCTTTCGCTGTGAAATTTTGGATTGTCTGCGATGTCGGCATGATCAAAAAAAAGACGCGCCGGTAAATGGTGCGTTATAAAAACACCATTTTTACCGGCGCGTCTCAGCTCAACTCCTGAATCATTCCAGGGCCGTATTTTTCAGCTAATTCACGCCAACTTACCGCGCGTTAAAAAACTCGCGATCCGTTATTCTGATTGTTAAAATTTCTTATAGGCAACTTTTGTTATGTATAAAATGCATTTCGGATTATTTTTTCTTATTTTTGTGAACTTTTAAAGCTAATGATTAAGCTTTGACCTGGCATTTCAAAGCCTTGGACATGCAAATGAGTTCGGAAAAAGTCACGTCCCGTTCCTTTCTGTAGAGATGGATTTTGGCGCTATGGGCCTGACTCCGCAGTTAAGCGGCAACTCACGCTAAATTAAAGTAATCATAATTGGTCTTGTAGTCTTTTATTAATGATTCCTTTTTTTAAGATTGACACTCTGTCATTTTTATTTGATTCTACATATCCGTTTTTGGCCCTGGCCGTCGACCGGGAAATAGCGGCCGTCGCGTTCGGGGTTGGCGTAGGTGTCGAACCACTGTTCCAGTTGGGCCTTGAGTTCCGCGATTTTTTCCTGATACGCCGGGTCATCGATCAGGTTGGCGCGTTCATCCGGGTCGTTGACCAGATTCCAGAGTTCGTCGGGTCCGTCCGGGTAGCGGCGGACGTATTTCCATCCGGCGGTACGGATCATCCGGGTTCCGCCATATTCGTCGAAGATCACCACGCTGTCGCGTCCGGAACCGGTTTTGCCATCGAGGGCGGGGAGGAAACTGCGTCCGGGCAGGTTGCCGGTTTCCGGAACCGGCAGATCAAGATAATCGAGAAGCGTCGGCATGAAATCGTAGGCACTGGCCATCGCATCCTGAACGTTCCCGGCGGGAATCCTGGCGGGATGGGAGAAAATTGCCGGGATCCTGATGGAATTTTCATGCATGTTGAGCGGGAAAGTGCCGTTCCCCTTGCCCCAGAACCCGTGATGTCCGCAACTGAATCCGTTGTCGCTGACGAACACGATCAGGGTATTTTCGCTAACTTCAAGCTGGTCCAGCTTGTCCAGGATTTTGCCGACATCGGCGTCCATGGCGGTGATGGCGGCGGCGTAACCCTGGAGCATCTCGCGGTTGTTCAGGCATTCGTCCGTGAGAGAAATCGCCCAAGGGTGGCGGGGTTCCTGCGGACACGATTCAAACGGGCAGTCGTCATAGAGATTAAAATATTCGGCGGGGTGGTTGTCGCGGGTCCACGGCGAATGCGGCGCGGTATAATGCACCGACAGATAAAACGGCTCATGGCCGTGAGCATCGAGGAATTCCAGCGCGTTTTCGGTGATCAGGTTAGTAACATAGCCTTTTTCTTTTTGGAGCTTGCCGCCGCGCACCATTTCCGGATCCAGGTAATGGCCGCCGCCCTGCCGGTGGACGTACCAGTGCGAAAACGAGTTCTGCGGATACTCGCTGGCCCCCAGGTGCCACTTGCCGGAAATCCCGCAAATATAGCCGTTGGCGGCGAGAATGTCGGTGTAGGCGGTTTCGCCGTCCAGGAAGCGGATGGCGCCGGGATCGACGTTGCCGCCGCTGACCCAGTCGTGAACGCCGTGCTGCGAGGGGATTCTGCCGGTCAGGAAGGTGGCGCGGCTGGGCGAGCACACCGGCGTGGCGCAGAAAAAGTTGTCGAAGCGCATTCCCCGGGCGGCAAGTTTATCCAGATTCGGGGTTTTGATTTCCCGGTTGCCGTAACATCCCAAACTCCACCAGCCCTGGTCGTCGGTGAGAATGAACAGCACGTTCGGACGGTTCATAGTATTATTCAAAATTGGTCCAGCTCCCTGTTGTGTAAATTTACAAACCATTTTTTTTAAGCTTAAGCCAACTTTTTTACGAAAACTGAGATTTGTCATTCAAGAGGCATACAGGATCATGGGACTTGTCAAGCCAGCCTTGCATGCGTTTCCGGCCTTCCTGTAAAATTGATGAACAATCCGGACTGTATGCCAGGTTTTGCAGTTCAAGAGGGTCGTTTTTCAAATCATAAAGTTCATCTTCGGCGCAGGGGCAATAAACATATTTGTAATTGTCCCAAAGGAGAATTCTCTGAGTGAACAAAAAGCGGTGTCCGTGGAATTCACACATAAGGTCGCCGTCCCATTTTGCGTCCGGATTTTTCACCAGGGGGATCAGGCTCCGGGCGTCATAATGGCCGGGAACGGGAATGTCCGCCGCATCCAGCACGGTTGCCGCCAAATCCATATTGGAGACCAGTTGGTTGCATATATCTCCGGCTTGTCCGGAACCTGGCGCGCGGACGATCAAAGGGATATGATAGGTTTCCTGATAAGGAAACGGTCCTTTGTCAAAACATCCGCCCCGGCTTCCGGTCATGTCGCCATGATCGGCGCTGAATACAATGATCGTATCCTTGTCCCGTCCTAAAAGCGACAACCGGTCCAGTATCCTCCCGATCTGATGATCAACAAAGGTGACAAATCCCCAATATTTCGCGACGGATTTTGCCCATTCGTCCCACGATTTTTCGGGATATCCCAAGTGTTCCCGCAGTCGACGTTGAACAGTTGGTTTGTTCATCAAATCATCCTGCCAGGTTGGCCAGGGAGCGATTCCGGCGGGATTGCACATGGAGGCATAGGGTTCCGGAACGATGTATGGGGCATGCGGTCCCCAGAAGGAAATAAACTGGAAAAACGGCTTGCCGGTCTCCTCATATTCTTTATTAAAAGTTTCCATCTGATCAATAGCGTACTGTGCGAGAAACGCGGAAGCGCAGGCATCGGGATTGCCCTCCCAGCTTCCTCCTAAAACACCATCATTTTCATCAATAAGGTTACACGATGGGCGAGTCAAGCCATGTTTAAGCAAGTATTCCCGGTATTCAGCCGTTTCGTATGGATTTCCGTAATTTGGCACATCCATTCCCTTGAATCCGTATGAACTCGGAACTTTATCGCTTCCACAGTGCCATTTGCCGGTGTAACCGCAGTTGAAGTCGGCTTCGAGTAAGGGTTTGGCGATTAAGTCAATATCGTCCGAAAGGTTCCTTACACTCCATTGAAACATATCATTATTATTCCACATCCGGTGATTGTGGGGATACAGTCCGGTGAGCATGGAGGCCCTGGCCGGGGAGCACAACGGACATATTGAATAAGCGCGGTCAAACCTGGTTCCTTCCGCCGCCAGTTTATCCAGATTCGGGGTTTGACACTGGCTCAATCCGGTACAACCGAGCGTATCATAACGCTGCTGGTCCGTCATTATATACAGAATGTTTTTCACGGGATTTTGTGGCATGATCATTCCGGATTTTTGTATTGCATCAGCTCCACGACCGCGCCATCCTCGGACAGAAAAAAGCCGACTACGGCAAATCCCACGTCGAAGGGATCGAGCAGCGCCCGCATCCCTTTTGCCGCCTCGTCAAGGTTATCCACCCGGTATGCCACGTGCGGACAATTCCTGACCGGTCCGGTGACCGGGGTATCCGGCTCGTAGCGGAGCCATTCCACTTTATACGGATGGTTTTTGTAATCGGTAACCCACACCCTGGTGGCTGGAACAAACGTTTCGTTATTCTTTTTTTCTTCCGTTACAATGCCGATATGATCGAACTGCATTTTTATCTCCGATTTATAATTCGATGAACCAGTCCCACTTTTCAACGGGAACGGGGACAGGCTGATTGAGTTCTATCGACTTTATCGCCAGTTCGCCCAGCAACGTTGCCCGGTAACCTGACATGACATCGCACGGAACCGGTTTATCGTTTAATATAGCATCAATAAAACCGTTGAAAATTTCCTCGTATCCATGATTTGCCCGCAACATTTGGTATTTATTTATGGCATTGCTTTCCCCGCGGACATTGGCATTGTATTTTTCCAGGTAACCGGGCAAACCGCCCTGTTTTCCAACTTCCGGGACAGAATCGCGTTGGGGCGGGAAAATTTCCCGTTCGATGCCGGGGCGTCCGTAATACTGGTTTTCCACGTAGAATTCATTCCGGAACAACGCGCCATTATGGGCGATTTCATAAAATTCTTTCGGATAATCGAATGAACCGTTGGGGGTGAAAGTAATGGTCGCGGCATTGCCGGACTGGAACTTCAAATAAATGCCGTAGCGCATCCGGGACGACCCCCAGGCCAGGATTTCCACCGGCCGGTCGTTATCGAACAGCCAGCAGGAAAGATCGAGCCAGTGGACCGCTTCGCCGATAATAAATCCCCCGCCCCGGAAAGGATCAAGATGCACCGTCCGGTAGCTGGCGCTGTCGTCCTGGACCCTGACCAGGAAATCGGTTACGGTCTCCTCAAGAAGTTTCTCCCGTTCGACTTGCATGTAGCGCCAGGGCTGACGTTGCGGATTCGCTTTGTGGGCAAGCCACTCTTTTTTAAGCTTAACCACCGCGGGAGCGCAACGGCGCATGTAATCCACGCATAATTTGACGTTATGTTTCCGCACCGCCCGGATGATCTGGTAAGCCTGATATTCATCCATCGCCAGCGGTTTTTCGCAAAAAATATGTTTGCCGTTCGCGGCGGCGGCTTCGATTATCGGAACGTGCGCCTCATGAGTGGTGGCAATCAGGATAATGTCCACTTCCGGGTCGCTCACGACTTCCTGAAAATCGGTGGTAATTTTTTCCGCTTTGAATTTTTTCGCGTATTTCGCGGCTGACCCTTCCGAAATATCACAAGCATATTTAATTTTCGCGATATCCGGATTTTTCACGGTATTGGGCCCCAGCTGCGCATGTGAGAAAGCCCCACACCCGATTTGAGCGGCAACAAGTTTTTCAGACATTTTGATTTTCCTTATAATTTAACTTTTATGTTTTCCCTAGCCGATCGTTCGGCGGCAAGAACTAATTCTACAGCGTATTTTGATTCTTCCGGGGTAATGATGTCCGGGGTTTTGTCATTGCGGACGCAGTTGAAAAAATACTCGAATTCATTCTTCAACGCCCCTGTGATATTATCGGCGCCGGGCCAGTAAACGGTGTCCGGCTGCTTTATCCCCGCCGCATTGCAGATGGACAACCCGCTGTTGGCGCAGTCGATATAGATAGCCCCTTCCGTACCGATGATCTCCATCCTGGCGTCGATGGCGTAAGGTGTGGTTTCGGGCAGGCACCAAGCCGTTTCGACTACACCCACCGAGCCGTTGTCGAAATCGAACATCGCCCAGCCGATATCCGGATATTTATAATCGTGGATGCGCACATTCCGGGCGCAAACGCCGTCCGCCCGGCGGCCGCAAAACCACAACATCAAATCGGCATCGTGAATTCCATCGCCAACCATCGGCGAGATTTTATTGAGAACTTCGGCCCCGATTTGTTTCGATAAGTTCCGCCGGGAATGCATTGATTTTATCTCCCCGATCTTTCCGGCTGCAATCGCTTCTTTCGCCAACTTTGCCCTCGGATCGAACCGGCAGATGTGCCCGGTCATGAACTTGCCTTTCGCGGCCATCGCGGCCTTGACGATGGCTTCGCATTCCCGGTTGGTTCCGGCCATCGGCTTTTCCAGAAATACGTGCTTGCCCGATTGTAAAGTAGCCACGGCAATTTCCGCATGTTGATTTATATGAGTAGTAATGCTGACGGAGTCAATTTCAGGGTCGGCGAGTAAATCGCGATAATCCGGATAACGTTTGCCAACCCCGAACTTGTCCGCCACTGCGGCAAGACGGTCTGGACGCCGGGTGCATACCGCCGCAAGTTCCACGCCATACATGCCGGACAGAACTTCAGCGTGAATTTCCCCGAAAAATCCCAGTCCGATTACACCATGTCTGATTTTCATGATGGTCTATCCTATGTATCTGGTTGGCGTTCTCGACTTGCCGGATTTTCTGAACTCCACGGCGTAATCGATGATTCTGATAATATCGTATTGGGGATCATATCCGAGAATCGAACGCGATTTCGACAAGTCATGCCGGAAATCGTGATATTCGGGATTCACAAATTCAACAACCGGAATATCGAGTTTTCCGGAAATATGTTTCGCCATCACATCGTAGGAAAACGCCGATGGACCGGTAATGGCAAAAGCATGTCCGATCGCGGCTTTGTTGCCAATGGAAATCATACAGCCATGAACAACATCTTTAATCCCGACAATATGCCTGACACATGGTCTACCGTCCGGATGAGTCATACAGGCAACCGCGTCCTCGCCTGTCTCGAAAAAACTTTTCTGTTCATCGCTAATTGCTAATTCTTTCCAGACAGGAACTCCGAAATCAGGCTTACGAAGAGTTGCATGCGCCAGAATGTCGTCTTCATCAAACACCCAGGAAAAACGCAGAACGGTAATCGGCAACTTCCACATGTAGCGGAACTGCTCGCACATCGTTTCTTCCAGAATCTTGGACAGCGGATAATATCCGGGATATCCCGCATGAGGAAAGTTTTCATCGATCGGGAACGCACGTTCATTGTAGTAGATACCGGCGCGCGCGTCCGATCCCGCCTGGATGAACTGTTTGATATTGCCGGCGTTTTTACACGCATCGAGCAGGTAGAAAGTTCCCTGCACGTTGCTCCGCATGAACAGTTCGCGGTTTTCCTTAACGTTCGCAAGGTGAATCACCGCATCCATATCTTCTATTGCCTTTGGAGCAAGATTGGGATCACCGAGGTCGCCCGGCATCACTTCCACGCCGGGAAACGCAATTTTTTCATCATATTCAATGGCGCGGACTCTATATCCGACCTCCAGCAATTCCGGGACCAGGTTCCTGCCGATTTTTCCCGACCCGCCAGTTAGCAAAACATTTTTGATTTCCATACTCATTCCTTAGTTTAACAAATACCAGAGAAACCGGTTTCTCTTTCTGCTATAAGTCTACAATCCTTTTCTGCGTTTGTCAATAGTTTTTTTGTGAACTTTGATTTATTGTGGAAAATTTGGTAATTATCAACATTGAATTTCGGCTTCATGCGGATAGTTTATTTTTTGAAAATCGTATGATGGGAAAACATGGATAAAATTAATATAAATTATATCGCTAAAGCTTTGGGGGTCGCAAAATCATCGGTATCCAAAGCCTTAAATGGCAAATCAGGTGTTAGTGAGTCAACCAGGCGGAAAATTCAGGAATTTGTCAAACGTATAAACTACCAGCCATCTCCACATGCCCAACTGCTCACAACTGGCAAAAGCCGGTATATCGCATTAATACTGCCTCATATCAACAATCCGTTTGCCGCGGAGATTATTAAAGGACTGCTGGTATCATTAAGTTCATATGATTACAGGGTGGTGGTTGACACCTCCCGTAATGATCCAAAACTGGAACGTGAAACGATTGAGGATCTTTTACGCAGGGCGGTAGATGGTTTTATTATAGTTCCCTCCTACAAGGAAAATGGCGTATATCTGAATAAAATTGCGAAGCAAGTTCCCCTGGTAATATTGGACCAGTTACCGCCAAAGTTCAAAGGACATTATGTCGGAACGGATTTCTCGCATGGAAGTAAACTCGCGATAAAAAGCCTTTATGAACTCGGGCACCGCAAAATAGGATTGATTCTTGGGCCGGAGTATATTACCAGTTCAGCGGAAAGACTCGAAGGATACCGCGAAATACTTCGAGAACTCGGTTTGCCGTTTGACCCCAAGATAGTATTCCATACTGAAAGTAATTCTGATGTCGGTAAAATTAATTTAGTTAAAAACAAACATCTTCTGATGACGTCCTGCGTTTGCGCAACTGCCCAAATAGCTGGCGCAATGTTGGATTTACTGAATACAAAAGGGATTAAAGCGCCGGAGGAATTTTCAATTATTGATTTTGGCAACGATACTTACTTTTCCACTCTCGACCAAAAACCCAATGAAATAACGGATATCGCCACCAAAACCTTACTTCAACTCATCAACGGTGAATCCCCGCCATTAAGAACTCTGATAAAACCGTCACTTGTTCCACGTTATACCACTCAGCCCCACGGAACCGGAGTCAATTGACGGGCGGGTTAAAATGACGCATTGAATTCCCCGGAGAGTATTTTTTGATGGGATTGATGTGCTTGTTAATATACTTCAAATAAATACTCATTCTTTATGCCAGTTATTACCTCTTCAAATAATATTGTCCACAAACCTTTTGCCGCATTATATTCGACAGGAAAATTGTATGCTCCTTTTCCTTTTTGTATTTCAATATTTTTCTCTAAATAAAATACTCCCTCGGGATTGGCTTTATTGTAAACTTCAACATGAACGATATGCTCCTGCGTTATTGCATTATGATCCGCAATCAACTCGATAATGACAGAAAGCACTTCTCCTCTTTTTACTTTATCGCTTCCTCTTGATAGCAATTTCTTTATTCTATATGGCAATACAGTGTAAATTTTTGCAATACCTGGTTCCAGCGGTTCTGAAATTTGATTTTGCATACCGTAATATTTTTTGCTTCTAAGTTCATAAACATGACCTTTGGCGTCGAATTTTATAACAGCATTGATATTTACCATCTTATTTACGGCAGTGTCATTAATAACAGCTCTGTAAATGATTTCCTTATTTGTAAAATCAAAGTTTTGTATATGTGGAGCGGGATTCCCATAACTATCTTTTACATACTTTTTTGCCTTATAATTTGCATATCCGCAAAGCAGTTTCCTGAATAGTTCTCGCATTTTGTATTCTCTGCCTTCCGAGCGCAGATGAATATATGAGTAGATATCAGTATTTAAAAAAAGAGTTTTCCCTTTTCCGTATTCATTGCAAATATAGACAGGAGTCCCATTGCTTGCGGAACCAAGAGCGGTGCCGGATGTAAGGCTTGTCTTTGGAGCTGTAAAGGTAGCCGTGTATTCTGCCTCATAAACATTTTTCTGGTCGCCTTTGCTGACTCTGATGTTGGTGACGGCTTTACTTATTGAATGTTCTTTTTCCTGTTTTATACCGAAAATATCATCGAGAGCACCTCCATTGTTGTAGAATTTGCAATGTTTATCCCGCAAGGCACATCTATAGTCGGTAATTAAAACCCCTCCGTTTTCAACGAATTTTTTTATTAATACAACTTCTTCAATTGATATTGCTTCCGTAAAAGGCAGAATGAGCACTTTAATTTTGTCGAGTTGATTTTTCAATATAAGCTCGGGACAAGTTACTACCGGGTCAACTGCGATATCTTGCAGAATCATCAGAAAATTCTTAAAACTTGACGCATAATGGCCACATGTTTCCATATTTCTGAAAATATTAACATAATCAGAATTTAATGTGCTGACGCCGCTATCCGCTTCCTGGTCGACATTGTCATAAACTTTCAGAAAATTATTGTCGAACCATTTCTCTAGATTAAAGCCAAGATTATTAATATGATTGCCAATGCCACTGGAAAGTGTACTCGCATGCCAATTTACAGGAGAATAATACAATGCAATCTGATCCTTGACGGGTTCCGCATTTTTAATTACGGAACATGCCCCTTTTTTTATTTCCGATGCTGTTTTCAGGATTCTTTCAAATACCGGAGTCGGATTATAATTGTAGTCGAAAGCGTCAACTTCATATCCCAGATTAGTGCCAGTCCACCACCACAGGCTGTAAAATCCGGAAAATAGTAAATACCATGGAATATGCTCAGGGCCTTTTTCAAAATTAATATTATTCATAAAGGCGCCTGTCAGGGATCTATTATTTTTAAATGATCTTATGCATTGTCCATTGAACATTTTGTTTTGCATTTTATCCGAAACAATATTATTTACATAAGTCTGATTTAAATCAAATTCCTGGGCCATTTTATACCAATCAAAGCCATCGTAGCTTGAAAAATTTTCTGTGCCATCATACCCAACGAATGTTTCCGGCAGAATTTGCCTGATTCTATCTCTGGCAGTCTTCATTATTTTGATAAACCTGCTACTCACAAACAACCTGTAATCAACCCATGGTGAAGGATTGTCCTTGTCAATAAGCATTTCCGATTCTTTGCCGAATCTGATCTCATCGAAATTTATATATGTTTTATCCCATTGCGAATTAAGAGAGGAAATGTTACGATAAGTACCTTGAAGGAATTTTCGGAATTCCGTCCAGATATCATCTCTATCGAAGAACCTTCCTTCAGGATGGAATGGGTCAACATAAGGTTCATCTCCCAGCGTGAACGCAAATCCTCCATAACGGGAGTATGATCGGGCAGTTTCTTCAACATCTTTATAAGTTTTATCAATCCAACTTTGATTAAAAAGGTTATCCGGCAGATTAATGGCATGCAACCAAGATGAATACGGTATTGAGTGCAGATTGTGTAAATACGCTATACGGGCGGAAGCCGCATCACGAGGAGTATTTACAAGTCCATCTACGCCATTTTTTCTTAAGATTTGAAAATATGATTTTTGCCGCCATGTATTCGATATGTAATTTGACCATATAAAAACGTAGAAATCATCATACGTATAATTACGGGGAATTGTAAATTCGATATGTTTCCCGCAAATACAATTATTATTTTTGAACAGTTCGATATACAGATAATTGATAATTGTCATTGAGCCATTTGGAATTTGTAATCTTAATCTTTCTACAAGTTTGTTTTTATCGTTCTTGAAAAAGATTCGGCCATAATTATCCTGCAAGAAATATTTAATTTTCAGGTTGTCAACGGGATGCTCATACTGTATGTCCGCAATAATTGTATCTCCAATGCGATATTCACTGGTATTTAATTCAATATGCTTAATGGAAGATTTATGAGTAATATCAAATTTTCTTCCAGCATATGATACAATACTATTTCCTTTGTATATGTGGTATGCGGCAAAATATTGTCCTTCCGCAAGATTATTCAAATTAAAACTGTATCCTTTCCATTCATCACTTTTAATAAATTTTGAACGGCAAATTAACTTAAATTCCATATCATATATATATAACTGATACCTTAAATTGGTATCAACCGTATGACTAGGAATAAGTTTAATCTTATTGTTATTTATAATCGGTTTTGCCAATATGTTTATACCGCGAACGCATTTGAAAATTATATCGGCTAACTTATATAGTTTATATTCATAATCTCCATGGTATTCTGAATCTCCTATTAAGTATCCGTTAACAGGATCAGTATTATTGTTAACTATAAATACTTTCCCCTTTTCAAGAACAAATAATTGTATTGAAGAATGCTCGTCATCGCTATCATGAAAATTTAATTCAGGAAGAATTTCCGGAGTGGCTTTACTTCTAATGTATTCCACGAATTGATCCTTCGGATTGAAAATATAAAGACAGGCGCCTTTTTGTATATTTAAAATTATTTTTTCCCTAATATCTTCGTGATAAACATCCCAGGACGGTAAGGCTCCCATAAAAATTATATCATAGTTTTTGTCAAGCTCATTATTGATTTCTCTGGCGATTTCCTCTTCCGTCTTGGTCAATTCCGGCCAATAAAAAGAATAATTCCCTAAAGCATTCCATCCTTTTTTATGCTTGAAATGACTGCCGGGAGTAAGAATACGGCAATCAACGTCAAGGTATTTTAAAAGTTCAACTGAATCTCTCTGGGATGCGGCAATTGATATAAATAAAGCATTCATCAGACATGTTCCTGTAATTGGTTTAATGGTTAATGCAGTGATATCGGGATCAATACCGCATCTTCTGCTCCTATCCTGCACTTACCTTTTTTCCCAGATGAATGCGACCAGATTGCGTTTTGTTCCGTTTTACTCTCATTAACTAAAAGGAGTAATATTTTCCCCTTGTATTTTACGGCGGAAACTCGTATATGAGCGTTGTTGATGGAAATCTTGTTATAAGCGGGAGTCCCGTAAAATACAACATCTTCATATGGAGCAATCTCCGCTAAAGCACGGTTGATTTCAAAATAATGAGGCGGCATAATATCTGAAAAGCAAAAATAAAACACCCCAACCCCTCCATTGCAAAAAGTTTCCCACAGCATGATTCTGGCAGACTTAGGTGAGACTTCTCCATATGTGGAAGTTGTCAGCCATGGAATGTTGTCATTCTTGCCCGAATTCCTTCTGCAAATACGCAGTTTTTTATGTACAGCCCCAGTATTATCCCCAACATATAATGAGCTGGACTGAAATTGATACTGATCTTTTTTCCTGTACAAAAGATAATCGAAAAGTTTTGAATATTTCCAAGATGCATCTACATTATATTGTCCGATTTCAGGAATTGGCCAATTTTTCTTTTTGGCATATTCTTTTATTCTGTCGTTAAAACATTTTATTATTTCATAACATTTCAAATCGGCATATTCTTCCCAAGTTAAATCCTTATGGCGCTTTTTCCATGCGGATTGACAGCGGCTGCAGTTTTTCCCAATATAGTTATTTAATATCTCCAGGTCCCAAGCGACATAATCAGCGCCGCCTGTAAGTAGATACATTAGTCCCACACGATCTACTTCTTGTTTGAAATATTTACCTCGGTATGTCAAGCACCAGGAATCAAACTCCGCAATAATATTTCCGTTTTCATCGATACAGCGATATTCTTTCCTGGCTTTTTGCCCTCTTTTTGTCCAGTTGACGAAATGTATCGGTGATTCCATATACACGGTTTTGAGTCCTGCTTTTCGCCAAGCGTCTATTTCTTTATCCATGTGTACAAGTTTCGCTGGATTTTTGGTCTTTAAAGCTTCGGAAAGCGAAATAGCATTTTCTTTGACCAGCTTATAGCCACGAGGAAAAAGCGGGACTGCCGTAAAACCAAGCATCTTGTAATTTTTTATAAAATCCGGCCACCTTCTGCGTTGACCTTCGTTCATCCACATGCTAACTAAAAGATGCTTCATTTCCGGGATATTTTTTAACTGTGCCGGGTAAAGAGTAATTTCCTGCATTGGCTGGAGGGGTGCGTTTTTGCTTCCTGCCCAGTAGAATATTTTCTGTTCTTTTTCCAGCGGCTTATCACAGTAAAAGAAAACCGGTCCGACTCTCCTTCTCCGCGTTGTGCCGCCCTTCCCATTGAAACTTACAATACAGTGATCAGCTTTTTTGATAACTGACGTATGTTTTCCGCAAGTAAATTTTACTGTATTTGGAATCTTAAAATAATATGTTACGGGCAGTTTTTTGTTTTTACGAAGATCGTTCTGCACAAACCAGGCGGGAATCATTGTTTTTTGCTGTAAAGGATAACGATCATATGGAGACGATATCCATACGCCGTCCGTTTGTATTTTTATGTGCGGCAACCGGTCGTTAATTATCTGTTTATCTGCGCTGTTGCTTTCTATAACCGCGAGTTCGTCTGAAGCTAAATACCAATCGTCCTGTACAAAGTCGATTATTATAAAACGGGACAGGCAATTGTACAGGTCAATTTCCAAAGGATAAACATAAGTGTCGTTACCGGTTGCGGTATTGCCTATATTGGGCAATTTGAAATTATTCTCAGAAGCATTATCCTCCCGCCATTTATATCGTTCGGCTATTTTGTAGGCGGTTTTTCCGTCCAGTGACCCGTAAACGGTAATTTTTTTAGGGCCTGTAAACCGTTTTTTTCTTGATCCCGCGCATATTCTCCATACAATCTTGTCTAACGGTGAAGCTTTCTCCAAATCTATAATGATTCTTTTAGGAAGAGTGCTGACCGTCCAACATACCGCTTCCTTATTCCACCAGATATCCTGATTTCTTTTTGTAATTATATTTCCATCAGTTAAATCACGATTATCCGTGCCGTCTTTTGAGGTAAGATGATATCTTGACTCAGGGAAAAAACGAACTATTTTCCCAATGGCTAAATTACGGCCTTGAGTCCTTTGTTGCCAGAGCCTGACCATTTTTGCGGATGTGTAATCATCTTTATTTTTTATCAAATCCGCGATACTATCATTCTGTCCTAAAAAAAATAGTGTTATCAAGAAGAACAGTTTCAGGACTATTTTTTTATTCATAGCGTCTCCATAATTTAACTCGATTGTATAGGAATTTGTTATTTTCTCAATCCCGTGAAGTTCCCCAATTGGAAAAGTTCGTTTTTTTTCATCCCTTTTATTTTTGTCCTGATACTTGTCATTTTTTCTTGTGTCTTTCGATTTTTTCTGATATTATGACCATCATAAAAAAACGCGGAACTGCGATTGCTTGATTCCGTTAAAATTCCGCGAGACATTATAGCTTGCGTTCGATGCAAAAACGTTTCTTCGTTATTCAACATCCCACAAGTCACTGATAAGTTCATTTGGGCTGTTGGCGCTAACATGAAGATCTCCCCATAATACATTACCCCGACCATTATGTCGTGTTGGACGGTAAATTGAATTTTCATATAAATAAAAATAATAATAACTGTATGTTTCTTCCAAAGGAACGCTGGTTGTATCAGCAAGTACAATAGTTTCGCCGGGGCGCTTGACCTGTCTTGAAGATATCCATGCCGGATAAGCTGTGGATGTATCTTTCCAGCCAAGATTCATAAAATTCCAACCATAACCACCATGAAAACCATTGTCTCCAAATGTATTTTTAGCACAAATATTTACTTGGCTTGGACAATTGAAAGGACCGTGTTCGAGATTGGAAGGATCCAGTTCCGTTACATTCAGATAAGGAGCAAGCAAGGCTTTCCAGCACATATCCATATATTTATTTCTTACATTGTTAGCGTCCCCGGAATGCGGGAGATATTCGTAATAATCATCAGTATAATGGCTTACAGCTATTCCAATTTGGTGCTCATTGTTGGTGCAAGAAATTTGATTTGCTGTTTCCCTTGCTCGTTTCAAGGCTGGAAGCAACATTGCCGCCAGTATGGCAATTATCGCGATCACTATCAACAATTCTATCAGTGTAAACCACCTCTGACGTCCTTTCATTTTACACCTCGCCTTTAGTTTTATAGATTTTCTGGGTATCTCCATCGTTAGACCAATTTTTTCCACATAATGCTTCAAGTTTAATAATAAGCCAAGCAAAGAAACCGGTTTCTTTGTGTATTTTATCATGTTCTTTGGATTATGTCAATGCTTTATCCATGAACTTTTCATAAATAATCACCGTCATGGTAATACGACGGACCAACAAAACTCCGAAAATGCCGGTTGCTGCCGCAAGAAGGCATTTAAATACTGTCCGGGGGCTCAGCGGGAGCTTCGCCCTCCAGGGCAACCGCCTGCAATACAACGTATTGGTGAGCGGCCTCGCGAGCCGCCACGTTTAACGATACTGTCCAGTTGATGTATTTTTTCGCTTACAGCTTTTTGGCGGCCTTCTCTAATACGACGGTTTTCTCTGGACATTGCTATTTGTAATCGCCATCGCCACTCGCTATCGTGGCCATAATCGAATTTGTTTTTTCCCGCGGAAGCGCGGAGGTGGAGAGGTCAGGTGGCGGAGCCGGTTCAATGACAACCCGTCCGGTTCATTCCCTGCGATGATCGCCTCCTGGAGTTCCGGGGCGAGATTGACTAAGGTTACTTATTTTTTATGGAACCTGTATATCCAGAATTCGGTATTTACCTGATTCAACTGGAATTTTAAGCTTGCCGCCGGAAAAAGTTTCCCCGGTAACCAAATCTTTGACGGCGGACGCTTTGAGGCCGCTCAAGTCCACATTTACCACGGTTTTCGCGGAGGGATCAATTTTTTGCGGAGTCAAAGCGGTTTTCAAAATTCCCTTGTTGTTAAATAAATAAATCCACCATCCGGTTGGAGTGCGATTGAATCCGTATTGGATATCTCCGGATACCTTTGCGGGAATCACTTCATCAAGCAGATGATCCAGCAGCCAGGCGACATATGGGAACTTGCGTTGGCCGGACACGGTTGCTCTGAGCGCTTCATTGGCGATTTTTTCGTTTCCATCGTTATAGAGAGGCGTCAGGAAGTTGGGAGAGCCAACAATCACGGCCCCTTTTCCGTATGAATTACGGGTGAAAACCGGGCGGTTTTGCTTGTCCGCCAGAAGCACGGCGGCACCGTCCGGCTTGAGCAATGTGACTTTATAACCGTCTTCCATGAATTCGCCGTCAGTCTTAACGCCGGTGAATCCATCCGAGAACTTAAGGTGCAATTGCTTGGCATTCAGAATCAAGGTTCCGCCACCACGCACGTAATTCACCATGGCCTTAACCATGCCGGGATTCTCCTCGTAATCGCCGATCAGGATGGCGGCCTTGTAAGCGGGCAGAATTCGGGCAAACGCTTCGGATTTTTCAAAGTCCGGGGTAATGGCGTCAAAAATATCGCCGTATTTGCTGTTCATAAGGGTGATTTCAATTCCGCGCCGATGCATTTTCCAGGCGGATACCGGCGGGAAGATAGTGGTGACAAACGCATCAAGCATATTGTCGCTTTGCAAATAACGGTATCGCCAGAACGCTTTGCCGGGGATGCGTGAAGTACCGCGGTCATAGGCCACCAGCAACGCGATGGGGGTATAGGGAATGCCTCGTTTGGGATTGCGTTTGGTGAAGTTGAAAAAGTCGATATACATCCGTCCTTCGGTTGCCGGTTTCCAGCGGTCGTCGCCGATAGCAGTCGCATCCCAATAATTATGACAAGCGGTTTCCCGCTGATAGGCGTTGGCGCCGGAAAGATACGCCATGTAGGAAACCCGTTCGCGGGAATTCATGGAAGCGCCGCAGGCCGGGCCAAAATGTTCGGCTTTTTTCCAGGCGCAGGGTTCGCCGCCTTTACCCATTGATCTTCCTTTGGCGTCGCGAATGGTAATATGGGCGGCAGCGTACCAGCACCAGGGAATATCGAACTGCCGGGCCGCGCCGCGATGAAACATCATCTGATACTGCCAGTTGACAAAAGATCTGCACGATTCCATGGTAATCATCCCCGCCCCCCAGTAGGCGGCCAGATGGGCAATGTTGAATGCGCCATCAAACGCATCCTGTACCGAGGTGTCGTCCTGCCACACCTTGACGGCATGTTCGAAATCCGGCTTGAGCCGGAAATTCACATAATCGCGGCGGGTAGGCGGATTTTCCATAAACCTTGCCTTGATCTTTTCCAGCTGGGCCGGAGTCACCTTTCCCTGCGCCATCCATCTGGCAAGATGCAGGTATAACGTGTTCATATTATTGCCCCATTCAAGCAGCCCGGATACGTACCAGAAATTTTGATATCGTTTTTCCCATGCCCAATATTCCGGATACGGCTGATAATCGAAACGCCACCGGAGCTCAGGATAATACATACCCCTGAGAAACCGGTGGTCCGAGATAATGAAAGGACGGTCCGCCGGAACCCATTCCTTGTAATTATCGGGCGGAACGAGCGTAATCGTGCCGTCCGGATTCTTGCGGACATTACCGCAGGCTAACGGCGGAGTTTTTATCGCCACTTCCGTAAACGCCGGGATATCAAGGTGTTTGCGCATATTTTCAGGCAGCAGCGAGATTGGAAAATACAGGCAATTGCCATATTTTTTCCTGTTTGGCCTGAAACGGGTTCCGGCCATGATATTCCAGAAATCGCGTCCCATAAAGACTTTTGGCTGCCATAACGGCGACGCCTCGAAATCACGACGCGCGACAAGCCGGTTTTTTTCCGCTTCGGCGGCAAACGCCAAAGATACCATCATTAGTCCTGCCAGTAATATTTTAATTCCATACTTCATTGTTTTGTTTCCCTATCTCATAGTGTTGTTTTTTCACGGTTCCTGTTAATAAATGTCAAAACCACTCACATAAGAATCGTTTTTTAGGTGGAGCTTTATAATTACCGGCTTCGGAATACTCCCAATAATATTCCGGCTCGAATTGTCCCGCAAGGATCTGAAGAATTCGATACTGCCCGGGCGCAACCGGAATTTTAAACAGGTCGTCGTCGAAAACTTCTCCGCTAAGCATATCTTTGATCCGGTTTGGACGCAACTTGCGCAAATCCACGGTGACTACAACCGGCTTGGAGCGT
Organism: Victivallales bacterium; assembly: GCA_963678815.1. GTDB lineage: Bacteria > Verrucomicrobiota > Lentisphaeria > Victivallales. The sequence continues at coordinate 12,710 of OY787460.1, read as the reverse complement.
ATTTTCGCGGGTTTATCATTGAATAGATAAACACTCCAGCCCGATGAAGTGCGGTTATAATTATACTTAATATCACCGGCAATCGTCCCGGGAGACGGTCCCGCCGGTTTCCGGTCAAAAAATTGCGAAACGACATAATCCAGTGTTTCTTTGTACTTTGACTTCGCAGTGGTAGCTTTTGGTGGTTCATCGGCTGTCCCCGCCGGGCATAAATTCCATGCGCAAACAAAAATTATTATATAGCACTTAAGTAAGAATACTTTTTTAAATAAATTGTTCTTATTAATCATAATGTTATGGTTCCGGTCTTTTCATTATTTGTTAATTTCCCTAAGCTTATTTATAGCCTACATTGGCATTTGCCATTTTGGTTTACGGCGAAACTTACTCTTGTAAGGTTTTGTTTTTCCCTGTTGTTCCAAGTGTATCATGCAAGCCCGAATGCAACCGGAGGCTCCTTCAAGAGCCCTGGCATAGACATAGAGCGGTTTGAGTTTATAGTGTTTTGAATTCGGTTTCTGCGTGGTGAACTCTTTTTCGTCTTTTTCTGTCACCATGAAAGGATTAGCGGTCTTTACTCCGCCGCAAAATCCCTGACAACATTTTGCCATGTCGATGTCGGCCCATTCAATTTCCTTGCCGCCTATCTTTATTTTAACCTTTTCCGTTTTTGGGATGGCTCCGATACTGCATGCTTTTACGCATGCCATGCAACGGTCACAAAGAGTTCCTGGCTCCATGAGAGGATCCGGTTCCAAAGGCGCGTCTGTAAGAATTGCAGCCAGACGTTGACGCGGTCCGAACTCTTTGGTAAGGAACATCTTTGACCAGCCTATTTCTCCAAGTCCTGCCGCATAGCCGGCAATCCTGAGTTGTATAAAAACATTCGGTGCCGGCAGGCCGTCTTTTACGGGACGACTATATTGGGGATCGTTTTTTTCATGATCCGGCACACTATCCATAAATATGGGATCTTGGATGTTGCACCATGGTGATCCGTTTGGCAGGCCGATCGCTTCATAACCTTCATCCTCAATGACTTTTGAAAGTTGCCAGATTACCAGCGGCTGATATATGAAATTGATTCCCGCATATCCCATGGCAGAGTAAGACGTGAAAAACGTTCCCTCTTCAATCCCCCTGAAAAGGCCACGATTGTGACGAAACCCTAAAACAATGACGGATTTTGCATCCGGAAACATATAGCGCGGATCCATTTGCAGTGGAGCGCCATCGAAACGGCCGATTGAACCGATTCCCACCAGATCCGCGCCGAAAGATTTTGCCAGTTTTTTTATTTTGTCCGATGTTAACATTGGAATTTCTCCAAGTATAATATTTTTTAAATTCTTTAGATCAAAAAACTCAATAATGATCCATGTCTTTCGGATCATTCCCCGATTCGACGTTTTCTTCAGGCTTTAAATTCCAGTTTATCTCCCAAGCCTTTTTGCGTCGAAACCTGTTTTTGAATTTATTCCTGATCTTCCCATGTTCCTCAAGGTGAATCATGCATTCGATATGGCATCCGCGTTGTCCTTCCACGCCTCTCCCATATTCAAAAAATGGACTCAACTTATAGTGCATGGCTTCCGTGTAGGGCGACCGGTTGAACTCCTTATAATCTTCTTCTGAAGTTATAAAAGGATTGTACTTTTTCGAACCGCCATGAAATGAAAGGGCGCATTTTTCAAAGTCGATCTTTGCCCATTCTATCTCATGTCCGCCAACTGTCACCTTGACTGTTTCTTTGGCGGATATGGCTTTGGCCGGGCAAACTTTGACGCATTTCATACATTTATCGCAAAGCGAACCGGTAAATACGGGATCCGGTTCCAGGGGAGCATCGGTTATTACTGCCGAGAACATTTGACGGGGTCCGTATTCCGGAGTCAGGAATTCACCACTGTATCCGACTTCTCCAAGCCCGGCCAGAAATGCTGCTATTTTGAGTTGAAAAAAAACATCAGGAGCGGCTCTGCCTTCCGCTACCGGACGGGACCAGTTGCCGTCAGTTTTTCCGTACTTTTTCACGTTTACGTGCATAAAGTCCAGCCCTACGGTATCAGGATCTATGTTGTCTATGTTGGACCATGGAAAGTTGTTTGGGACAGGCAAGGCTTCGTATCCTTCATCTTCCAGAATCTTCGTAAAATCCCACATTACCGTAGGAGCAAAAACCCAACGTATCCCTTCAAAGCCCATTATATTGTATGCCGAAAAATATGTCCCCTCTTCAATGCCCCGGTAATTTCCGCGGAAAAGACGGAAGCCCAGGACTATCATGGATTTTGCTTCGGGGAAAATCTGTCGCGGATCCATTTGCAAGGGCAATCCCTCGAAACGATCCATGGATGTTATTCCCACAAGGTCCGCGCCTTTTTCCTTCGCAAATTCTTTAACTCTTTTTGATGTAAGCATCTTCATTCTCTGCTTGTTTATTATTTTTCATATTCCAGTAAACAGAATTTTCTCCCTGGAAAAATCTCTCGATTTTATTCAGGACTTATTTTCTCTCTCATTTGCATCATTTACCCATCGCATTTCCTTTTCATAATCTTATTAGCTGATTTTTGTCAACGTTTTTTTCAGGACTTCTTTGCAATAACTGCAATTATGACAATTTTTATCGCAATTGCTTGTTCTTTTGAACCAATCGGCCGGAAATTTTTCATTGTCAATTATATACGGAGCAAGTGCAGGACCGAAACCAGGTTCGCATAAATCAACCAGGTTTCCTATATGCTTTCTCGTTGCATATGCCCTGAGAACCATTCTCGGAAGGCTATGCATTCGAGTGGCAATTTTTACGACATCAACTAATTCCGTATAGTTATCCAAATCTTCCGGGCGTATCCAGGTATTTTGTAAAATACTTACCCAGTTCTTCGCACCTTTTAAATATCGCCAACAAGTGTAAGGTGTCCAATTCCGGATATTAACGGTCTCATCGATTTCCTTTTCATGGGCAACCATATTGTCATGAAAAGTCTGACCGGAACAATAACTCAGGCATCCACTATTGATCAGGAGTATCAGTTTCTTTTCATTCTTGTCCGCCCAATCTTTCAATTCCCTGATCCTTTTTAAGTCCCGATTGAATTCCCGCTGAATATGAAACGAATCGAACAGATCGGAAAGATACTCCATTCCTTTTACTGTTCCTATGCGCATATTTACGGATGCCCTTGTTTCTATATCCTTAAAGTTTTTTTTGACAATATACGCAATGGCTGGGGAGGCAGTCGTGATAATGTCCACTTCTCCCACTGTTTCCAAGAGAAATTCGATTATCGAATAGATTCGATGTTCAAGAAATTGAGACACAGCTTTACCGCCATAGCAGTTTGAGTTGAAAAGAAGATCCAGCTTAACTCCCATCCTCTTGATTTCTTTCAGTTCACGCAACAAGGTGTCCTGAACATGCCAATCCACGTAGCCCCGTTGTTCCGACAGGGAGGCACGGCATGTCGGCTCATCAAACCAGGGGAAATAAAGTTCGGCAATGTGTTCTTTATAATCCCTGACAATTTCCGTGAAGCTATCTTCATTTTCCGGAAACAACCGATATCCGACTGCAAATTTCATCTTTTTATCCTGAATCCGTAAAAATTTTTCCGGATTCCATTTTTGTTCATGGATTCACGCAGAGAATTAATAGTTGATATAACTACCAAAACAGATTAACATCGTTGATCCAAATACATTCATCGTTCAATCAAACTGACATCATTTAAAAGAAATTAACTCTTTTTTATATTCATTGCGAAAATCCGACCAGATTTTTCTTGCCTGCGTCAAACTGCGGACATACGGGTCGAGACATAAAGCCTGAATTACAAGATTATCGTTGCCTTCATGGGCGGCTTTCGCGATCATTTCATGCAGGCTAATTTGACGGCGGCAAATTTCCATCGGACCGAAAGGCAGTTCGCCGACATGGATGCTCCGCACTTTTCCACCTATTGCAATGCCCGGAACATCCACTATCGCATCCGCCGGAAGATTTGAAATCGCACCGTTATTCTTAATGACTATCGCGTCGAAATAAGTTGGAGTGTTGGTTTCGAGTGCAACGATTGCCTTGCACGGGTTCTCCGTATAAAATGGATGATCGGGATCGGCAGGGAATGGAGGTTTCACATAGGTTTTGCCTAGCAACCGTTGCATTTCCAGCATATTGCTTTTGCTGTTGGCCAGTTTTTCGAAGGCATCCGCCTTGGACTCATATTGGTATTTATTCCATTCCCGTTTTTCCCAGAAAAACGGCAGATATTCAATAATATGATCGTCGTAACCCACCGGATACATGTTGAAAGTGTTCAGGACTTCCAAGGTAAACTCCTGCCGTGGAATATTGTCAAAATGCTTCTTCCAGTACTTGGAATTGCGGATTTTATCCAGAAATTCTTCCATGCAACTTTTTCCGGAACCCTTTTTCCTGATGTCAAACAGCCAGTTTAAATGATTGATTCCGCCGGATAAGACTTCAAGTTCTCCCGGCTCCATACCCAGTTGTTCCGCAATTACCCCGAAAGAACCGTGAACCTGATGGCAGAATCCAAGGGCTTTTATGGGGGAGTAGTTCTTAAAATAGGTGCAGAGAATCGACATTGGATTAGTGAAGTTCATCAGCCAGGCGTCCGGACATTGCTTTTCCATGGCGGCCAGAATATCCCTGAACATGCAGATGTTGCGCAGACCGTGAATTAAACCCCCGGGGCCGCCATTTTCACCTTGGACCTGATGAACACCGTGTTTTGCCGGAATTCGCAGGTCTTTTACCCAATTGGGATATCGATTCATCTCGCACGAGGCAATGACATAATCACAGTCGTCGAGGGATTTTTCCAGAATGGTGGTCGAAACCACATTGATCTTACCCTTTGCGTTTATCTCCTCGACCGCTTTTTGCGCAGCTTCAAGCCGGGTTTCAGCCGAATCCATTAGGACAAATTCGCAACCTTCAAATAACTCATGTATAACCAGTTCTTTCGCTACGCTCAAGACAAAGCCGGAACCGGCTCCTAATATTGCTATTTTCATTCGCAGTTATAATTTCTTTCTTAATTATTATGTTGGTTGAATGCGGCTTATTATATTTCGGGGAGTTCAGCACATCATAAACGCTGACACTGTCAAGGTTCCCCATCTTCGAGGCAACGGTTGTTAGTATTTCTTCAAACATAAGCGAAATTTTTTCAATGGTTGGCAACGCCTCCTGACCGCGTAAAATGTGCTAGGTTGAACTCCTCGCGGATATTTACCCACAGCGGGTCCATTTCTTCTCCATGTTTTAAACAGATTTGTTTGATTTCGTTCACATCAATCTCTATATTTTCCATTATTTGACTTTCGCCTTAAATGTTATTCCCCTCAAAAACGAACTGCAAAACTTCAGTGATTTATATAATTCCCCGTGCTGTTTAAATCGCCTTCATGCTGGTATTCATTTACAAATTCAATCTTGTTTTTTATCATACCGGCATGACCATCGGTGAATAATACATTGACCAATCCCAAATGCCTTTCCCGGTCGTAAAAGGAATACAAACCCAGAACCGGATCAAAATTCAGCACATACTGTATAGGAATTCCCCTTCCATAGTATTCGCCGCCCATGGTCTGCGACACTCGTCCATCCACCAGCATTATGTCGATGCTTGGCTTTGTCAAAGAAGCTCGTCTTACCGGGGCGGTATCAGTCTCAGTTGAAGAATAGGGACCGGCCAATCTGCGGTTAAAAATATAATCATTTTCCCGAAGCTTTCCTTCCGGTCCACTATACCCGTAGCGTATGCCGTGCACCGCGGCTCCGGGACAGAGCAACATTGATTTTTTTACATATCCATTAGTATACATCAACCAAAAAGGCTTGGTCCTGGTTTCAACCGCGGGAAAGTAATCATCGTAATCACTGGAGTAAAAATCCACCGCTTTTCCCAATTGGTTTTCCTGATTCACACACGAAATCAGTTGGGCTCTTGCGCGGGCCTGTTTCAATGCCGGAAGCAGCATTGCCGCCAGTATGGCAATTATCGCGATTACAACCAATAGCTCAATTAATGTGAAAAAGCGGAAGAAATTGCCGTTACGGTCCGGCCGTTCAATCGCAAAACAAATTTTCCGGTTTCCTTTCATGGTTCCAGTCCTTTCTGTTTAGATTAAGTTATTTTCCGTTTTTGACAATGCATTTGAGTTTTATCTGAACCGTAAATATTCTCATAAACAGACCTCAACCTTTTCACTAATATCCTCTTTCACCAGAAAATAACTCCCCAAACGCAGACCGGATGTATCGAAACTTTTCAGACTTCCTCCATTTACTGGTTTGATAATCCGGCCGTGGAATATCGATTTACTGATTTTGGCATTTTTGTGCCATTTTCTGAGAATAGTTTTATTGCCAAACTTTCTGACAGACCACCCTTGCCGGTATAACTGGCTAACCTCCGAAGTGGTCAGGAAATGCACTCCCATTTTACAAAGACCGTCGAGAAGTTTTCCCAACTCTGAAAATCTTTTTTCCACCATTTTTTTATCCAGAGACACGTAATTGATCCGGTGGGTGGAAACAATCGACGGTTCACAAAACTCATCGAGGTTTCGCGTAACCGCCCGCAGGACGTCCGCCGCCGAATCGTTCCAGCCGGGGGCCATGCCGGATTCAAAAAAAGCATTACGGGTAATGTAAATCACATCCCTGATTTCATTATAATCACCGATTTTCGCGTAAATGTCCTGCATATTCCACGGTTTGGTGGCATATACAATGGTTTCCCCGTGGTTTGACCGGCTGTTCTTCAGGCAAACCGTGTTGATGCCATTCAACGCCCAGACCGTTTCGGTATCCGGATAGGCGTCGCTGGTAATTGCGATGTCAGGAGTGAAACCGAAGATATTCTTAAATCTTGCAACTCCTCCGCTGATCCATTTATTCTGTATTTTCAGGTTCATACCGTTGAATTCCGGCAGATGTTCACCCTGTGCATAACATTGCATATCGAACAATGCGCGAGCAAGTTTTCCTTTGTCGCTGTTATCGCGTAAAAGCTGCATCCACAAATACGGACTGGTATGGTGCAGACTCGAATGGAATCCGGGATAAAAGCTGCCCCGGTCATATCCTTCACGCAGTTTTTCCGCTGTATTTCCGCGTTCCCAGCTTTCCGGAACCCCTTCGTCCAAACCGATGTCTTCATACCGGGAGTAGCCATTGGCGCGAATTTTTGTAAAATCCGGATTGGCGGTACAGACAAATACGGTAAAAACCGCCGGAATGTTGTCAATTCCTTTATATTTCTCCAGGAACCGGTAAATTTTTTCAAGGTCATTCCCGGTTTCCAGTGTGGTAATTACCGGTCGGTTGCGACCGGAATACTTCTTGTAAAGCATGCGTATCTTGTCCGCGGCAATCTGGTCCCGGGCTCTTTCACACGCCCCCCAATCGTCGCTTTCAAAAACCACGGAGGGATATTTCCGCCAATCTATTTCAAACTTTCTGGAATAATTTTCCGGAATTGTTTTTTTCGCAAACATAATAAAGTCCCTTTAACGGTGTTTCCGCATTTTCGCGATTAATATCTTTTTTTCACAAATCCTCCAGAACCAGCATTTCCCTGGCTCGTTCGAGAAACCGGGCTGCCGCCGTTTCAAGATCGATCTTGTTCAGGTAGAATTTTTCCAGCACCGGATGGATCCGGCGGTAAAGGGTGTAAAGCTCCTGGCTGGACACCGTACTGGGAACCGCGGCGGAGAGGATATCCATAATAACTTTTGCATCGCCGGGATTCTGGTCAGAATAATCGTTATTGAACGCCGTGAGATTCACAGGGATATATTTGCGGTTGCGGGCAAAGATTTTCTGCGTATTCGCGGAACATAAATATTTGATGAACAGCCAAGCCTCTTTCTTATGGTTGGAATGTGGATTTATTGCATTTACTCCGGTTTCAAATACCGGGCGCCCGGCCGCGGTTTGGGGCATCGGCATAACCCCCGGATCGAAATTACCATCACTGGAAAATGTACTAAAGAAAAAAGAATATGCGCACAAAAATTTAATTTGCCCGTCTTGGAACGCCTTCTTGACATTTTCCGCCTCCAAGGCCAAATCGCTAGGGGCCGCAAGGTTGATGTATTTCAGGATTTTCAACAAGTCCAGAAGGCTGTCCTCATCGATATTGTCTTCCAGCAGCCGATGGGAACTGCCGAAAAAATAATGGACCAGTGAAACGAGACCAAGCTGTATCGCGCTGTATTCTCCACGCTCGACCGCGTTTTTTACACAATTGAGAAATGCCGTCCAGCCTCCGGAAAGCTCACTGGGATTTTTAAAATATTTCCGGTTGTAAAAGACCACCGGAACCGACACGTGCATCGGCAAGGCGTGCAGTTTGCCGTCAACGCTGCAATGGTCAAGAACATGCGGTAGAAAATCCGCGCGGTTCAAGTCCCGGGACATATCAAACAATGGCGTGATATTCATTACCCGGTCATGGGCAAGATAACATTTTACATCACGTCCGAACATGTGGATAATATCATATTCGGAGGTTTCCTGTAAATCCGTTCCGATGGAATCGCTGCCTACGATCTCCGGTTCGATCCAGGGATATTCCTCCTTGAATCCGGAGATAGTCTCATCCCAGATTTCGCTGTCGCCTGCAAAATGGCTGTTACAGAGAAATCTGACTGTTATTTCTTTTTGTACATATGCATTGATGTCCGTCCAGATATGATGGGAATCAATTCGCGAATAATTCATTACGGCCTGCTTTTCGTCAATCACCGTTCCGACATTACCCGCACGGCATTGAACTACCCCGGCTTCCTCCAGTAACTTCACGGCCCGGTTTGCCGTCATTAAACTGACATTGTATTCTTCAGCAAGCTTAGGCATTGGCGGAAGTTTCTTTTCCGGAAACTGCCCCGACAATATCCGCGCCAGGATGTCCTTGCGCATTCTCTCATATTTTGCTTCTTTCAGCATACTTGTACTTTCGTTGTCAATTTTTCTAAATGCCGTCTCATCGCGGTAAACGAGCAAAACGAGGAGCGCGGACGGTATTGCAACCGTCCATGCGACCTGAAAAAACCACCGGCTTTAAAATTGAATGTTTTCCGCGCCGTAAGGAATTGTCCCCAGTATCCCAGGTTGCCCCAAACCCGGTTGTCCGGCTCCGATAAATTATCATGCCATTCTTCGGGAAACAGCAATAACCATTTCGGATTTTCATTCAGCCAGGTATACGTCCTCAAAGTATCGTAGACATGTTCTTTTTCGCTGGCGTCCATAAGCTCAATAAAGCATTCCGGCAGATAACCGGGGTCGGAAAAAATCGACTTTGGCGTAACTGCGTTCGTAATATGGAAGTTACAATGATTCCGGGGAAGTTCGGGGAGTGGCGGATCATATCTTAAACTGCCGACAGTGTAATTTTCCGGCGGGACAATGTCCGTCAGGTAATTTTCTTTGGCTTTGCGTTCGGCAAAGGGGGCAATAGCCGCGAACAATCGTTCCTCAAAGGTTTCCGCATCGACATCGCCGACAGTTTCGGTTTCCCGGAGCAAGCCGCGTAATTCCGGAACATGGCTCTCATCTCCATCTTTATACCCGTAAAGCCAAAGCAGGCATGATCGCTTCCACATGATATGTTCAAGCGCTTCATCAGGATTACTGAGCTTACATTGCCAAACGAAATTCAATGCCAGACGGGTCATATCCAAAGTAAACTCAACATGTTCTTCCCGGGATTTAACCGCTGGTATGTTGACTGGTTCATGCATTATGACCTACAATTCCATGTCTTTATTATATATTGCAATATTCTTATTATATATTGCCATTGGATAAATGTCAAGATACCAGGGAAAAATTTTGTTAAAAAGTCATTTTTTTCCATACAATTCGGACTGTACTGAGAGTGTTTATTTTGTGTTCAATATTCAAATATAGGTTTGATTTTTACGGGATGATTGTATACGGGATACAATGTTGTAATTTTTTACGGGTATTATGAAACTGAAACGCTATTCACTGGCGGAACAGGCCTATCAATCTCTGCTGAAACAGATTATTTCAGGGCAGCGTCCTGTCGGGGAAAAACTTACGGAAGAGGAGCTTTGCGATCTATTCAGTATCAGCCGGACCCCGGCGCGGGAAGCTTTGGTACGGCTTGAGCGCGATGGGCTGGTGGAACATCAGTTGCACAGTGGCTGGAATATCAGCGCCCCTGACCGTCAACAAATTAGAGAATTGTTCGAATGCCGCCGGGAAATCGAATGTTTGGCTCTGGACATGGCAATGCAAAAAATCCCCACAGAAAAGCTGAAAAAACTGAAAGATCTGTTTCTCGATGAATCAATGGATATCCGCGAGCGCTCGCTGTTGCCGACGAGGAACTCCATGCCCTGATCATGGGGCATTGCGAAAACCAGTATCTCGGAGCGAGTTTGCAAATATGCTCCTCGATCACATCATGATAAGCCATCCGAAATCTTCATCGGCAAATGTCAAGGTTATTTCTGACCGGCTCCTTTGCACTATTTTCGATATAATACAGTGTCCGGAACAGGAGCCCAACTGGTGGAGGAAAACAAGTTTTTGAGATCATCAGGGACAAGTTCCTCTACTTCCTTATACACCTTGTTTTTCTCTGAATCCATTGCCGCGAGACTGATCAATTCCGCGACAAAAGCCTGGGACACGGTGGTAAACGGCTTGCTTTCGCCACACATAACCTCGTAGAAATGCCGTGCCATATAGGGACCGCCGTTATAGTGGATATTGCCATTATAACTGAAATCGTATTTTTGCGAAGAACCACTTTCATATCCGGTGGATTTGTAGACAATAATACATCCATCCTGTTCCATTTTCCGATAACGCTGTTCATTGAATAAGATGCGCAGACGTCCATCCGTACCGTTGAAAATATATTCACGTCCCAGTCCCCAACTGCCGCAATAGCTGCCGAATGTGGCAAAAGTGTTATTCGCGAATTCAATCAGGCAAACTTCGTCGTCAGGTACGTCTATCTTTTCGGACAGTACACACCAATCCCTATGAAAATCAATATCACGAAGGTTTTCTACGCGAGGCTGGAGTTGTCGTGATGTATTGTACTGGCAATTTAAAGAATCCGGGCAATTGGAACAATGTAAATCGTCAGGCTTGTCACGGACTATTTTGCTTGGCTTGGAACTCCCCGCCACCCGTACAGGCAGGGACTGCAGAATATACAAAAGCCCGTCTAAATCATGAGTTCCCTTGGCAAGCATCATCGTGCCAAGGTGTTCCACTGTACGCCGATATGGAGTGATTCCATTCATTCCAAGATATTCAGATAAACTCGCGGATGTTATCTGTCCTATTTCTCCTTTATCAATCAGCTCTTTTGCCTTGTTAAGGATGGGAGTATAGCGCAATGGGTGTTCTACCACAATGTTCCCGGGGTAGCGTTGCGCGAAACGGACGACTTCGCATATTTTGGATAAAGTTGTATCCAACGGTTTCTCAAGAAGGATCGTTGGTTGGGAGTTCCGTGATTTTGGTAAAATCCGCTCAAGTTCACGAATATTGGCAAGATGGAGAAAATTCGGTGAAGCAATATATATACCGTCAAATTCCTCATTTTCGATCAGGCCGGTAATCGAATCGTAATAACGCGGTCTGCGATTTGTCCACCGGCACCCTTCCTCATATTGTGCCTTGTTTGGATCAAAGACGGCCGTAACCTCGATTAATCCGTTTGTTGCTTCATCAAATTCTTTCGCCGAACGTTTGCCCATCTCACCGAACCCGATTATAACGACTTTCATTATGGTACGCGATTTGTCCTGAGAGTGTCCGGTTACAGTTTGTGTTGTAGTCATTTCCGTAGTCCTTTATATTTTCATGTTGTGGTTTTCCCGATAAATATTTATCAGTCATTCGATCTCATGTAGGGGCAGTTCAGGAGACACGGCTGCGCGACGACGGGTCTATGTTTCCCAACGGGATTAAGTTTTTTCAGTGCGGATTTGAGATTGTCAGCCGTAATTTCCTTATCAGGATGTTCATCGGTTTTTGATCCTAGATATTTAAAACCACTATCTCTAACCAGACCGTAGCGCTGAGACCAGTCGCAACGCTGCTGATCAACATTAATGAAGGAATACGAATTTCCCTCAATGCTGAAACTGACACGCTCCACGTTAAACGCGCTAACCGGACAAGCTTTGACGCACTTCTCCCCACACATTTCGCATAAATCAAAGTCCCGGGAATTAAGAAGCGGATCTTCCTCAAGTTGCGCATCCGTAGCAATGGCTATGAAGCGTTGTTTCAGACCGAAATTTTTAGTTGCGATATGGCCGCTTGCCGTCAGTACGCCCAAGCCCGATGCAAGCGCGGCGAAACGGTTTGCCCGAAGATCCGGATGAAGGCCGTGAGGAGTCGCCATAAACGAAGCAGTTCGCGTAAGATCTGATATTACTTGTCCTTTGTAACCATGATATTCCAGTTTTTTCAGGACTTGCAATGCAAATCCGTGAGCAAGATGCGAGTTTGTGAATGATTCCATGGCAAATGGTCCAGCTGCTTCGGCTGGTTGCATTCCGGTTGTTTCAATAGTTTTTTTATGAAATCTGAGCCCCATAACCAGAACCGATTTTGCTCCCGGTAAATAGTCTTCAGGTCTTTTTATATTAAATGTTTCCTCGGATAT